>NZ_CP056121.1:0-5097422 GCF_018219435.1 Moritella sp. 28
GTGTCCGTTTCTCTTTGGCAGCAGTGCCTTTCGCGCTTACAAAATGAGCTTTCTTCTACTGAATTCAGTATGTGGTTACGCCCACTGAAAGCTGAACTTACCGACAGTACTCTCACCTTGTATGCTCCGAATCGTTTTGTACTTGATTGGGTTCGAGACAAATACCTTAATTCAATTACGGCATTATTCGATGAGTTTTGTGGTGCCGATGCACCTATCTTACGTTTTGATATTGGTGGTAAAGCGACGAAGGTAACACAAACGACTACCAAGGTTGATCGTGTAGTTACTCAAAAAGTGATCTCAAGACCAGCACTGGACCCGTGGGAATCTAGCTCGCCACAGCAGCCGACAATTAATCACCGTAGCAATGTGAATTTAACGTATACGTTCGACAACTTTGTTGAAGGTAAGTCAAACCAATTAGCACGTGCAGCTGCACAGCAGGTAGCGAGTAATCCGGGTGGTGCTTATAACCCGTTATTTCTATACGGTGGCACAGGTTTAGGTAAAACGCATTTATTACACGCAGTTGGTAATGGTATTAAAGCGCAAAAACCTAATGCCAAAGTGATCTATATGCACTCTGAGCGTTTTGTTCAGGACATGGTTAAAGCATTACAGAACAATGCCATTGAAGCGTTCAAAAATTATTACCGCAGTGTTGATGCATTATTGATTGATGACATTCAATTTTTTGCTAAGAAAGAACGTTCACAAGAAGAATTTTTTCATACTTTTAATGCCTTACTTGAAGGTAACCAACAGATTATTTTAACTTCCGATCGTTATCCAAAAGAGATTGATGGTGTTGAAGATAGATTGAAATCTCGTTTTGGTTGGGGTTTAACTATTGCCATTGAACCACCAGAATTGGAAACTCGTGTTGCCATCTTAATGCGTAAAGCGGTTGAAAGTAACATTCATTTACCCGATGAAGTAGCGTTCTTTATTGCCAAACGTTTACGTTCGAATGTACGTGAGCTGGAAGGGGCATTGAATCGAGTTATCGCGAATGCTAACTTTACGGGTCGTGCTATTAATATTGACTTTGTCCGAGAGGCATTACGTGATTTATTAGCACTGCAAGAAAAACTGGTGACCATTGATAATATTCAAAAGAC
Organism: Moritella sp. 28; assembly: GCF_018219435.1. Classification (NCBI taxonomy): domain Bacteria; kingdom Pseudomonadati; phylum Pseudomonadota; class Gammaproteobacteria; order Alteromonadales; family Moritellaceae; genus Moritella; species Moritella sp. 28. The sequence continues at coordinate 1,125 of NZ_CP056121.1, forward strand.
AGTTGCAGAATATTATAAGATTAAAATCGCCGATTTGTTGTCGAAGCGTCGTAGTCGTTCTGTTGCCAGACCACGTCAAGTCGCGATGGCATTAGCCAAAGAATTAACCAATCACAGCTTACCGGAAATTGGTGATGCGTTTGGTGGCCGTGACCATACCACTGTATTACATGCTTGTCGTAAAATAGTGCAACTGAAAGAAGAAAATCACGATATTAAAGAAGATTATTCGAATTTGATCAGAACACTATCGTCGTAAAAAAGGTTATATTAAATGCAGTTTACAATTAATCGCGAAGCATTATTACGACCGCTACAGTTGGTATCGGGTGCCTTGGGTAACCGTCCAACTTTACCGATCTTAGGTAATGTATTACTTGATGCCAAAGATGGTAAATTATCGTTAACGGGTACTGATCTGGAAGTCGAGTTAATTGGTCAAGTTAGTCTTGAAGGTGAGTTCAGTGAAGGCCGTACTACCGTGCCTGCGAAAAAATTCCTCGATATATGTCGAGGGTTACCTGATGGTGCACAAATTCAAGTCAATTATGCGAATGATCGTATTGTGGTGAAATCAGGACGTAGCCGTTTTTCTTTATCAACGTTACCTGCAACAGAATTTCCAAATATTGAAGATTGGGATAACGATATTGAATTTGAACTGCTGCAAGGTTCATTACGTCGATTGATTGATAATACCCAGTTCTCAATGGCAAGTCAGGATGTACGTTATTATCTTAACGGTATGTTATTTGAAACTGAAGGTAATGTGCTACGAACTGTCGCCACCGATGGCCACCGCCTAGCTGTCGCAAGTTGTCAGCATGATGCTAATCTCGCGCAGCAGCAAGTTATCGTACCGCGTAAAGGTGTACTTGAATTAGTGCGCTTGTTAGACAGTGAAGAAGACATGGTTAAGATTCAGTTAGGGAGTAATAACATTCGTGCTATCACCGGCGGTTTTGTTTTTACTTGTAAATTGGTTGATGGTCGTTTTCCTGATTACCGTCGGGTATTACCAAAAAATGCCGATAAGATGTTAATATCTGGTCGTGAAGAATTGAAACAAGCCTTCTCACGTGCCGCTATTTTATCGAATGAAAAATTCCGTGGTGTGCGTCTGAATATGAACCAAGGTCTACTTAAGATTACGGCCAATAACCCAGAGCAAGAAGAAGCTGAAGAGTTACTTGATGTTGAGTTTGGCTACGATGAGTTAGAGATTAGCTTCAACGTAAGTTATGTATTAGACGTATTAAACACGCTTAAATGTGACAAAGTTAAAATGTCATTACTAGATGCTAACAGCAGTGCCTTGATTGAAGATGAACAATCTGATCAAGCATTGTATGTTGTTATGCCAATGCGGTTATAAGTTTAGATGGGACTGGTTAAGCTAAATATCACCGATTTTAGAAATATTAAACAAGTATCCATGCAACCGGGTGTGGGTGTTAATATTATTCTCGGCGAGAATGGCAGTGGTAAATCAAGTGTACTTGAAGCGATTCATTACTTGGGGTTAGGGCGTTCTTTTCGAACTCACTTAACCAGTCGCGTTGTAAAACATGGTGAGAAGGATTTCATTTTATTTTCGCAATGTCAGCAGCGATTAAACGATGAGCAGATCACTACTATCGGGTTAAAGAAATCAAAAAACAGTGATACAGAATTAAAAATTGCCGGACAAAAAGCAGAACGGTTGGCTGAATTACCCGGCATATTACCATTACAATTAATTCATCCTGAAAGTTTTACCTTACTTTCAAGTGGTCCTAAATTACGTCGACAATTTGTTGATTGGGGCGTGTTCCACGTGGAACCTGAATTTTTTGCGACATGGGCAAAGTTGACGCGATTATTAAAACAGCGTAATGCTATTTTAAAATCGGGCAAGCGTTATGCTGAGCTAGCATATTGGGATAAGGAGTTTGCAGTTCAAGGGACTATTATTGCGCAGATGCGCAGTCGTTATCTTGAACAGCTTAATCCGATAATTAAATCTGCCTTGGCAGACTTCTTACCCGAGTATGAATTTGATATTCGCTATTATCAAGGATGGGATAGTGGTATCGAGTTAGCTGAATTATTAAAACAAAATTTTATGCGTGATCAACAGTTAGGTTACACTAGCTTAGGTCCGCAAAAAGCGGATATCCGAATTAGAGCGAACGGAGTACCGGCACACGATATTTTATCAAGAGGTCAACTTAAATTGGCTGTGTGCGCAATGCGATTAAGTCAGGGACTTTTTTTAAGTCAGCATAGCAATAAGCGATGCACTTTTTTAATCGATGACTTTTCCTCAGAGCTTGATGACAGTAAACGGAAGTTGCTGGCGCAGTATCTGATTGAGAGTAAGGCTCAAGTATTTGTTACGGCTATTGAGAAAAGTCAGGTAACAGCTCTTTTAACAGAAAGCTGTAAAATGTTTCACGTGGAACATGGCAAATTAATTGAATTTTAAATATAAAGGCGCGAGAGCTAACTATGTCTGAAAATAATTACGACTCTTCAAGTATTAAAGTACTGAAAGGCTTGGACGCGGTGCGTAAGCGCCCCGGTATGTATATTGGTGATACTGATGATGGTTCAGGTTTGCACCACATGGTATTTGAGGTTGTAGATAACTCTATCGATGAAGCATTAGCGGGTCATTGTACTGATGTTGTAGTAACGATACACGAAGATGGTTCTGTATCTGTTAGTGATGACGGTCGTGGTATTCCGGTTGATATTCATGAAGAAGAGGGTGTTTCTGCTGCCGAAGTTATTTTAACGGTACTGCATGCCGGTGGTAAATTCGATGATAATTCATATAAAGTATCTGGTGGTTTACACGGTGTAGGTGTTTCTGTTGTAAATGCATTATCAGAAAAATTAGAATTAACCATTCATCGCCACGGTCATATCCATCAGCAAATTTATCGACATGGTGAACCACAAGCGCCGATCGCTGTGATTGGTGATATTGATACAACGGGTACTGAATTACGCTTTTGGCCTAGTCATGAGACTTTCACCAATACATTATTTCATTATGATATTTTAGCAAAACGTTTACGTGAGTTATCTTTCCTAAATTCAGGTGTTTCAATTAAATTAATTGATGAACGTGAAGACGGAAAATCGGATCATTTCGTTTATGAAGGTGGTATCAAGGCATTTGTTGATTACTTAAACGTTAACAAAACACCAATCAACAAAGACGCATTTCACTTCTCTGTTGAACGTGAAGATGGAATTACTGTTGAAGTTGCTATGCAGTGGAACGATGGTTTCCAAGAAGGTATTTATTGCTTTACTAATAATATTCCACAACGCGATGGTGGTACTCACCTTGCAGGTTTCCGTGGTGCATTAACGCGTACGTTAAACAACTACATGGAAAAAGAAGGCTTCTTGAAAAAAGCCAAGTCGTCGACTGCTACTGGTGATGATGCCCGTGAAGGTCTAACTGCTGTTATTTCTGTGAAGGTACCTGATCCTAAGTTCTCTTCACAAACTAAAGATAAATTAGTGTCTTCAGAAGTTAAATCTGCTGTAGAACAAGCTATGGGTGAAAAGCTAGCTGAATACTTGCTAGAGAATCCGAAAGAAGCATCAACGGTTGTGACTAAAATTATCGATGCATCACGTGCGCGTGAAGCTGCACGTAAAGCACGTGAAATGACACGTCGTAAAGGTGCGTTAGATTTAGCTGGTCTGCCTGGTAAACTTGCGGATTGTCAGGAAAAAGATCCTGCACTTTCTGAACTTTATATTGTGGAAGGTGACTCTGCTGGCGGTTCAGCCAAGCAGGGGCGTAATCGTAAAAACCAAGCAATTCTACCGTTGAAAGGTAAGATCTTAAACGTAGAAAAAGCACGTTTTGATAAAATGTTATCATCACAAGAAGTTGCAACATTAATTACTGCAATGGGTTGTGGTATTGGCCGTGATGAATATAACCCGGATAAAACGCGTTATCATCAAATCATTATCATGACCGATGCCGACGTCGATGGTTCACATATCCGTACGTTATTGCTGACTTTTTTCTTCCGTCAAATGCCAGAGCTTATTGAGCGTGGTTACATTTATATTGCACAACCACCGCTTTATAAAATGAAAAAAGGTAAACAAGAACGCTATATCAAAGATGATGCAGACTTAACACAATACCTAACGACAATTGCACTCGACGGTGCTGGTCTATTTGTTAACTCTGATGCACCTGCAATTCAAGGCGCAGCGTTAGAAGAATTAGTGAATGGCTACCGTAAAATTGAACGTTTGATGGCTAAATTAAACCGTAGCTTACCAAAAGTGTTCACTAACGAAATGATCTATCAATCAGTATTAACAGCTGAGATGTTAACTGATGAAGCGTCAACAACGGTATGGGCTGAAGCATTGGTGGCAACACTGACAGCGAAAGAGGTGACTGGTACTTTATATTCTGTACGTGTTGTACAAGATGAAGAAAGCCAATTATTCTATCCTGTGTTTTCTGTTCGTCAGCATGGTCTAGATACTGATTATGACTTTACGCCCGGCTTCTTTAACTCAAAAGAGTACGCAACAATTACTGGTTTAGGTATCGCGAATTTGCTTGAAGAAGGCGCTTATATTAAGCGTGGAGAGAAGAGCCGTGAAGTAACGGATTTTGTTGAAGCGCTAAACTGGTTAATGGCTGAATCAAAACGTGGTAGCTACATCCAACGTTATAAAGGTCTAGGTGAAATGAATCCTAGTCAGTTATGGGAAACAACTATGGATCCTGAAACGCGTCGTATGTTGCAAGTGCGTATTGAAGATGCTGTTGCAGCCGATCAATTATTCACAACCTTAATGGGTGATCATGTTGAACCGCGTCGTGAATTTATCGAAGAAAATGCATTAAAAGTAGCTAACTTAGATTTCTAATCTCGCTATATTGAATGTATTAAAAAGGAGCCTAGTGGCTCCTTTTTTGTATCTGTTGATTTTTTATTTAATAATTCAGATAAGTACAGTAACCGTTTACTGCAAACTTATTCTATAAGATTAAGCGGTTGCTGTACTTATTACTACCATTTCAGCGTAAGCTTTTTGTACTTCTTCGGCAATTATCTTGATCCCTCGTTGTACTGCCTCATCTGGCTGCGAATAGTTCATGCGGATACATTCATCGGTATGACGCCATTCTTCATCGAGACCAGGAAAGAAATGATGACCCGATACAATGAGAACTCCACGTGTTTTTAAGCGCTCATACAGTTCTTGGCTGCTGATAGGCAGGTCTTTGAACCATAACCATAAGAAGATTGCGCCTTCCGGTTTATGAATTCGGAATCGTTCATCGGTAATACTGTCTTGTAACCAAGTCACGGCTTGCTGTGCTTTGGCATAATAGTAAGGCTTGATCACATTCTCACTTAAGCTAATGATGTCACCAGACTCTACAAGGTTTTGTGCCAGCATTGGCCCTAAGCTACCAGGTGCTAAGTTAATAATACCGCTTAAGTTCGAGATTGCGGAAATGACTTCTTCATTACCAATCACGATACCGCAACGGGTGCCGGGTAAGCCGAGTTTTGAAAGACTCATACATAAGATGGTATTGTCGTTGTAAATAGGTTCTACTGGTTCAAATATAATATTTGGAAACGGTGTACCATAAGCGTTATCTATCAGTAGGGGGATATTATGCTGTTTGGCCAGTGCATCAAGACGTTGCATTTCTTCATCGGTTAATACATTACCGGTTGGATTAGTTGGGCGCGATACACAGATTAAACCAATATCATCGGTAATATGGAGGTTGTCAAAATCAACATGGTATTTAAATAAACCACCATCGAGTAATTCAATCTTAGGCTTCACCGTCTCAAAAAAGTCATCGCTTAGTGCTGTGTCTGTATAACCTATGTATTCCGGAGCTAATGGAAACAATACCTTTTTTTTCTTATTACCGGAAAAATCACCTGCGAATAAGTTGAATAGGTAGAAGAAGGCATTTTGGCTGCCATTAGTTAGGGCTATATTTTTATCGGTTAATTCCCAGCCGTAGGTTTTATTTAATAATGTAGCAAGTGCTGTGGTGAAACTGTTCTTTCCTTGTGGACCATCGTAGTTAGACATTGCTGCAACTAGATCACCACTGCTTAATAATTGTTGTGCTTCACTGTTAAAGCGCCTCAGCATCTCAGGGATTTGAGCAGGGTTACCACCTCCGAGCATGATGACATCATCACCGCTGCGAATACCTTCATTTAGATCATGCATTAGCTGCGTGATCCCCGAGAATTGAGTAAATCTTTGACCAAACAATGAGAATTCCATATCAGCACTTCTTGTAATTATTTAAAGGGTAAACAACCAACATAGCTGAACTTGACACGGTTGTCGATAGTACGAGAGATGCAAATTTATTTTTCTTACTGGGAATGTTTCACGTGAAAGAAAAGGGTTTTAATACAATCGACATTGGCAATGTTCCACGTGGAACATCATTTAAAAAAGGCTGTGCTTATAGCCAAAAGTACTGAATATCAAAGCTGTAATAATAAAAAAAACACTCTACTCATTATGTATTTATTGTCCGCGACAGATAAGGTAAGGTTGAACTCCAAGATTAAAATAATAGCCTTTAAAGAGGCAGGAAGAGCTTATTCCTATGCAAAGAAATTTGTTATCAGAACGTATTGAAACACTAATAGATCATCTTTCTTATGGTATTTATGAACGTAGAGATGCCATAAGATTATGTTTATTAGCCGCCTTAAGTGGTGAAAGTGTGTTTTTATTAGGGCCGCCGGGTATTGCTAAAAGTTTGATTGCGAAACGTATGATTGAAATTTTTGAAGATGAAAGTTACTTCGAATATTTAATGACGCGATTTTCAACACCTGAAGAGATCTTTGGCCCACTATCAATTAAGGCGCTGAAGGATGAAGGTAAATATGTACGTTTAACTAAAGGTTATTTACCAGAAGCTGAAGTGGTGTTTCTTGATGAAATTTGGAAAGCGGGACCTGCGATCTTAAATACCTTATTAACCGTAATTAATGAGCGTACCTTCCATAATGGTATTGAACATCAAAAAGTACCTATGCGGGTTATTGTTTCGGCATCAAATGAATTACCGAGTGCTGATTCAGGCTTGGAAGCCTTGTATGATCGTATGTTACTACGTCTATATTTAGAGCCTATTCAAGATAAGCGTAATTTCAAAGCGATGTTGATTCAGAAACCATTACGCCAAACAAACGATAAGATCGTAAAAGTGAGTAATGATGAGTTCGAACTTTGGCAAAACGAGATTAATCAAGTACGTCTCAGTGAGCATTGTTTTGAGATAATTTACGAGCTTAAGTTATTTTTAGAGCAACGTAATACCAGTGGTGAGATGATTGTTGAACCCGTTTATGTCTCTGATCGTCGTTGGAAAAAATCAATGCGTCTGTTACAAGCCTGTGCTTATTTTAATGGTCGTGATGAAGTAACAGAAACCGATTTATTTATTCTTAAAGATTGTATTTGGCATGACCTGGAATCGCGAGATGTCATTATCGAAGCCACTCACCAATTTGCCAGTAAACGTTTCTGTGACCAAGATGAAGTGAATTCTGCGTTAGCGAGTATCAAGAATCGATTGATTAAACTTGATGCTGAGTTTATTGATCGCTTTGCAACTCGTTTGATCTCTGATGTGCTATTAACCAAATTACGCTATAAGTTAGATCGTGAATTTGTGCGCAAGTCGAGTCTGAATGGTATTCCGGGTTTATGTAAGATTGCATTATTGGGTGAGTACGATGTATTAGAGCAGGGCTCACAAGAAACCGCAAAGTGGGTACATGTTGGTTTGGATGATTTCCAAAAACAGATAAGAACAGGCTCTTGTTTAGTAAAAGGCTATGTGAATGATCACCGTAACGATGTTTGGTTAAACTTTTCTGTCGATGCTAATCAGCATTTACAAGTCCAAAACTTTGCCAATAAGAGTATTCCGGTTGCTGTTATAGTTTCGGATGTTAAGCTTAATATTGATGAAAACTGGTTACAACCTCTAGCTGAGATAGATAAAGAGATCACGTTGATAGCGGATAAGTTGAAGAAAAGCCAGCGAGAGTTTAGCTTAACGAACCATAATATTTTTGTCAGTGATGACTTTATGGATGATGTTGCAACCAGTCTTGGTTCATTATCATTAGAGCTGAATAATTTAGTGCAGCATAAAGCGTCGCTATTAGATCGTTTGAATGCCATTGCACGTTTGTTTGAACAAGGCTAATAGGCATGGCTAAGTCTTATAATCAAAACCCAGCTATTCGACAATTAGTTGATGATGCTCTGTTAGATATTACTGCTAATAATCGGGTAACCAGTGAGATTAAACTGGCTTACATCAGCGATTGGAAGCATCAGGTCACGGCCTTATTAGCGGATATGCCATTACCTGCTGGTTTGAGCAATGAGGTCCATTTGTGCGAGACGGCAAGATTATTGAGTCCGAGTGACTTTAGAAATAAAGTTGAAGGTATTCTGAGTAAGATAAAAGCCGACTCGTCATTTTATCAAACTGGATTAACTATCTATCAGCAAAATAGAAATATGCAGGATGATGTGTTCTTTGCCGTTTTTTTAGATAGCTGGCAGCAAGTAATTGAGTTAATGATGTATCAAGAACAAAACCGTTTAATCGAAGAAAAGCGGGAACAGTTATTGATCGAATTAGCCGAGCGTGAAGAAACTATTGAACAATTAGAAGGTGTGCTCGACAGTGATTTATTGTGCAATGGTGAACGTCTATGGGATCTGGCTAAAGGTAAGTTGACCCATTTAGATACCAAGTTGCTGCAACGTTATGCTGCTAATTTACGTAAGAACAAAGAAGTTAAACAAATTGCCTCTGAGCTCGGACGTATGGCGCTTGCACACATTAATCCGGAAGAAACACCTAACAGTTATGAAACCTGGGTATTGGATAATAGCTATCAAGATAATGTTCCAGATGATATGCAAGGCGTTACCTACAGTGATGAAATCTCACGGATGCTGCAAACCGAAGCGGTTAACTTAACGTTTCCTGAGTTAGAGATCATCTTTTATAAACGCTATGTAGAGCGCCACTTATTGACTTATCAGTATCAAGGCGCGCTGCAACAGTATAAAAAAATAACCCAGTATCGTGATATTACCGATGCTGATGAGCAAATAGGCGGGCCTTTTATTATCTGTGTTGATAGCTCAACATCGATGCAAGGCTTTCCTGAACTGACTGCCAAATCGATTTGTTATGCTTTGCTACAAGTTGCATTTGAGCAACGACGTCAATGTTACTTGATGATGTTTTCTAATGAAGTGATCACCTTTCCAGTAACGCAAAGTACCAGCTTATCGACGATGCTAACTTTCTTGTCATCAAGCTTTCGTGGTGGTACAGACCTGCAACCTGTAATCGAAAAGTCACTTGAATTGATGAGTTCGGCACAATATAAAAATGCGGATACTTTAGTTATTTCTGATTTTATAGCACAGAAGTTACCAACGTATTTGGCAGATAAAGTACGTGCAATTAAAGCACAGAAAAATCGTTATCATGCTATTTCATTATCACCGCAAGGTAATCCTGAGTTGATGAAAATATTTGATCACGTTTGGCGTTATTCAGCGGGTTTAACAGGGCGGTTGAAGAAAGTAAAATAGCCGATGTTCCACGTGGAACATGTTCGATATTATTTGTGATTTTGTTACCTGTTACAATATTTATTTTGATCTTGTCATCGAGATAATAAAAAAGCCAGCATCATAGATACTGGCTTTTTTTATTGCGATTACAAATTCTAATTAAGGTTTACTTCTGTAATACAGAAATATCCGCTACATTTAAAAATTGGTTACGCAGTGTATTTAGTAATGTTAGGCGGTTAATTTTAAGTGCTTCATCATCAGCCATTACCATTACGTTGTCGAAGAATGTATCTACAACTTCACGTAGTTCGGATAACTCTGTTAATGCTTGTTGGTAATCACCGGCTGCAAATAATGGCGCAAGTAATTCCACTTTAGCATCAACTGCAGAAGCCAATGCTTTTTCAGCATCTTCTTGAAGCAGTGATGTATCAACCGCTGAGTTTAGTTCACCTTCAAACTTAGCTAGGATATTACCAACACGTTTGTTCGCTGCTGCTAATGTTGCAGAAGCATCTAAACCACGGAAGTGATTCACAGCTTTAACACGCTTATCAAAATCAGCTGGCTGCGTTGGACGACGAGCAAGTACTGCTTGGATAACATCAACGCTGATACCAGCATCTTTGTACCATGCAGGGAAACGACCAAGTACGAATGCAACAACATCTGTTGATACGTTTTCGTTTGATAGCTTGTCACCAAATAGTGCTTTTGCAGTATCAACTAAATCAATAAGATCTAAAGACAGGTCTTTTTCGATAATGATACGTAGTGTACCAATCGCAGCACGACGAAGTGCGAACGGATCTTTATCACCTTTAGGGATTTGACCAATACCGAAGATACCAACTAATGTATCTAGTTTGTCAGCAAGAGCTACTGAACAAGCAACAAGCGATTCAGGTAAACGGTCACCGGCATAACGAGGCATATACTGCTCGTTAAGTGCTATTGCCACTTCTTCTGCTTCACCGTCGTTGCGGGCATAATGCATGCCCATAACACCTTGTACGTCAGGGAATTCTACAACCATGTCTGACATTAAGTCTGCTTTAGCCAATAGACCTGCGCGTTGTGCGTGCTCAGTATTTGCAGAAATTTTACCAGCAATAGCCGCTGCTAAATCTGCAATGCGTTGTGATTTCTCTTTTAACGTACCCAGTTGTTTTTGGAATAAAACAGTTTCTAGATCAGCAAGACGACTTTCTAAAGTACGCTTCTTATCAGTGTTAAAGAAGAATTCTGCATCTGCTAGGCGAGGGCGTACAACTTTTTCGTTACCTTCAATTACTTGTCTAACATCTTTACTGATGATGTTTGACACAAAGATAAACTTAGGTAAAAGGTCACCACCTTTACTTAGCATTGGGAAGTACTTTTGGTTGTCTTTCATCGTATAGATCAAAGCTTCCGCTGGTACGTCTAGGTAACGTTCTTCAAAGTTACCTACTAATGTTACTGGCCATTCTACTAGTGATGTTACTTCTTCAAGTAGGTCCTCTTCGATTTCAGCAACACCGCCATGTTCTTCTGCTACAGCCATCACTTGTTTACGGATAACATCTTTACGACGTTCGTAATCAACCATTACCATGCCGTGATCTTCAAGTAGATCCACATAGTTGTCAGCGTGCGGTAATTCGAAATCTCCTTTACCTAGGAAACGGTGACCACGAATAGTTCGTGCCGCTTTAATACCTAAGATTTCGCCTTCAAGGGCTTCTGCACCAAATAACATCGTAATTGTATGTACTGGACGAATGAATTGAATTGGGCTAGAACCCCAACGCATCGGCTTGCTAACAGGTAGCTTAGCCAAAGACGTCGCAACCATGTCGGCTACAAGAGCTTGTGTTGGTTGGCCTTTGACTTCTGATTTATGAAGTAGCCATTCGCCTTTGTCTGTTTTAATTCGACCAGCTTGCTCAACAGTAATACCATTACCGCGTGCCCAACCTTGAGCCGCTTTCGTTGCATTTCCGTCGGCATCAAATGCAACAGAAATCGCAGGACCGCGTTTTTCAATTACTTTGTCAGCTTGAGAGTCTGCAAGCGCTGTTACTGTTAATGCTAAACGACGTGGTGCTGCCATCCAGTTAACGTCAGCAAATTCTAAACCTGATTTGTCTAGCTCAGCTTGGAAGTTTGCCGCAAATGCTTCTGCTAATGTGCGTAACGATTTTGGTGGTAATTCTTCAGTACCAATCTCGATTAATAAATTTTCAGTTGCCATGCTACTTCCTATTTGTCTTTTTTACATAGCGGGAAGCCTAGCGCTTCACGAGATGCGTAATACGCTTCAGCAACACCTTTAGAAAGGGTACGGATACGTAAAATATAGCGTTGACGCTCAGTCACAGAGATTGCATGACGTGCATCTAGCATATTAAATGCGTGGCCAGCATCAAGAATACGTTCGTATGCTGGTAGCGGTAGTGGCACTTCTAAATCCAATAGCTTTTGCGCTTCTTTTTCACTTTCATCAAAGAGAGTAAATAGGAAATCAACATTTGCATGCTCGAAGTTGTAAGTAGACTGCTCAACTTCATTTTGGTGGAAAATATCACCATACTTAACAGTGCCTAGAGGACCGTCTGTCCACACTAAGTCATATACGCTGTCTACTTCTTGGATGTACATAGCAAGACGTTCAAGACCGTAAGTCATTTCGCCTGTAACTGGTTTACATTCAAGACCACCAACTGCTTGGAAGTATGTAAACTGCGATACTTCCATACCGTTTAGCCAGATTTCCCAACCTAGACCCCAGGCACCCAATGTTGGGTTTTCCCAGTTGTCTTCAACGAAGCGGATGTCGTGAACCAATGGATCAAGACCAACTTCTTTCAGCGAGTCCAAGTATAATTCTTGGATATTAGCTGGTGATGGTTTGAGCACTACTTGAAACTGGTAGTAGTGTTGTAAACGGTTTGGATTTTCACCATAACGGCCATCAGTTGGACGACGCGATGGTTGAACGTAAGCATAAGCCATTGGCTCTGGACCTAATGAGCGTAAAAACGTCATTGGGTGAGAGGTGCCGGCACCTACTTCCATATCGAATGGTTGTACAATCGCACAACCTTGACGAGCCCAGTAATCCTGCAGTGCTAGGATCAGCCCTTGAAAGGTTTTAACATTATATTTTGACATGATATCTGCACAATAAAGCAAAGAAATAATCATTAAAGTATACCTGCTGCGCAGATATGAATATAGGATAAATTACAATATTTCGTATTGTTAGTGTGGTTTTTTCAGGTATTCGAGCTAGGTTAGCAAGGGTTCGGTAGAAAATCTGGCTAGGGATAGAGGGCTCGCGAATATGCAGTGTTGATATTCGCGTATATTGAGTGACTAATTTACACCTTTTTTGATCAGGTATTGATACGGTAGGTGCTCTGTCTGGCTAGCCACTAGGGTGTGATCCATAAACTGGCAGAAACTTGGGATATCACGTACTGTCGCGGGGTCGTCTGCAAGTATCAATAACGTTTGACCATCCTCTAGTTTTCTCACTGTTTTTCTTACCATCATTACAGGTTCTGGACAGCGTAAACCGAGGGCATCTAGTTCATGTTCTGGATCGGAAAATAATGGGTTCATCAGGCTTTCTCTATGTGGTCAATATACGTTAATAGACTAATATTAGTGAGTGATCGTAATTACATATTGGTAAATCACCAATATGTTGTTAAATTGTTAATGAACGCGAGACATCATTTTGCGCTCTTAAGTAACCATCAACAAGGAGTGTGTATGTTACTACAAGCCAGTGGCAGACTAAAAGTATATTCTTCAATCGCTTTTTTTGCTTTATTAATCATGCTTATGGAAGTTCCTATTGCTGATACCGGTACGTGGCTAGGGGTGCTGAGTATTGTTGGGATAGCAGTTTGGGTGGAATTAAGTGATTATTTTGTTGAAGAAGATAAAGCCAAACACGACGATGATAAAGAATAAATTCACAGAGGGCGATCGCCCTCTGTCTTGTTATCTAACTCGTAATTTCCCACCTTGTAATGGTAAAACTGTGATTGTTATCTAAGCTTAACTCTACTACCTGTTTATTGGAGTTTATGATGAAAGGCAACAGTAAGGTTATCGCGACCCTTAATGGGTTATTACACAATGAATTAGCAGCAATTGATCAATATTTCACTCACTCTCGAATGTATCAGGATTGGGGATTAGAAAAATTATATGAACGGATCAGCCATGAAATGGAAGAAGAAATTACGCATGCTGATGCGCTCATTAAACGTATTCTATTTCTTGAAGGTCGACCGAATTTAAAAGATCGCCGGGATCTATTAATTGGCAATGATGTTACTAGTATGCTGACTAATGATCTGGTTCTGGAACTGGAGGTTGTTGGCGGATTACGTGCTGGCATTAAAGTGTGCGAGGAGGAAGGTGATTATCAAACCCGAGAAGTATTGTTGCCATTACTGGCTGATACTGAAGAAGATCATGTTTACTGGTTAGAGCAGCAGTTAGGTTTGATTAAAAAAATCAGTTTATCTAATTATATCCAGTCGCACATGGGCTCTTAATTCTTATCGTATTACCACATTCATCGTTCAGGAGGCGATTATGCAAGGAAATACAAATATCATCATGTTATTAAATAAGGCATTAGGTTGTAAGCTGGTTGCGATCAATCAATATTTTTTACATGCCAGAATGTATAAAAATTGGGGGCTAGAGGGCTTGGATAAAGCGGACTACAAACAGTCTATTTTAAAAATGAAGCAGGCTGATAAACTTATTAATCGTATTTTATTTTTGCAGGGGTTACCTAATTTACAGGACTTAGGGCGTTTAGCTATCGGTGAAGAGGCTGCTGAAATGATTCAATTGAATATTGAGCTAGAGTTGAGTATTCGCGTGGTACTACAAACCTTGATTGAAGAGTGTGAAAAAAGCAATGATTTTGTCAGTCGTGATATAGCTACTGAGATCTTAGAAGAAGTTGAAGAACAAATTGACTGGATCGAGAGTCAGCAATATCTGATCGGCCATGAGGGCTTAGACAACTATTTACAATCTCAATGTAGTTAGGCTACCTGTGGCTGTTGTTGTGCTTGCTTGAGTCTAGTTTGGTTTAATACCTTCTTGGCACATTGACAGCACTTGCCACATTGATTACCAATACCAAGCTCAGTACTTAATTCTTTCATTGTTGTTGCACCTTCATCAATGCTTTTTATCAGCTGTTTATCGGTAATACCGCGACAAATACATACGTACATAAATAACCAGTTTGGGCTTGAATTTATGACGATGTTAATATGAATGAGAATGATTATCAAGCCGTCAAACGGCGAAAACTTTGGCTTTCACCATGTCTCGGTATTGTTTTGGAGCCATATCAAAGTGTTGCTGGAATTTTTTTTTGAAATAATATGCATCACGAAAACCAACTTGTTCTGCTACATCGCAGATCGTTAAGCCAAAATCCCGTAATAGCACTTGTGCGGTCTCTAATCTCAGAGTTAACAGAAACTGATTTGGGGTTTGTCCTACTTGTTCTTTGAAGCGGCGATTGAAGGTGCGTAGCGGTAACTGACAAACATCGGCGATCATTTGATTGGTAATGCTATTTGCCATGTTACGTTGCATCCAATCTTGTGCGAGGGCAACCGATTCATCAAATTGTACTTGGCCACCAACTTGGTAGAAAGGCTGTTGTTGAGTACGTGATATTTCATGGGAAAAATGATTTTCAATCACACTCGCGATCTTTTTTCCAAACATGTCGTTAATTAAAAACAGCATCATTTCCGATTGTGAGTTAATACTACCAGCACAATATAAGCCATTCGCGGCAGTTATGGAGGCTTGACGATTGAGTTTTACTTGTGGGTACTGTTGACTAAATTGATCGTAAAAATACCAGTGTGTTGTGGCTGGTAATCCATCAAGTAATCCCGCTTCAGCCAACCAACAAACACCTGTGCCAGTAGAGAGTATCTTTGCACCGCTATTATATTGCTGATGTAACCAAGGTAATATTTCTGGGTGTTTAATGATTGAAACTAATGGATTTCCCCACATAGGTGGAAATATGACTAAATCAAACTCTTGCTCACAGGAAAAGGTCAAGTCGGGTTGTAAACGAAGTCCCGCTGTCAGAGGTTTAGCGGTTAAACTACTAGAAATTAATTTTATTTCTAGTGGGTCTTGATGTTGGGTTTTTCTATCGCGCAAGCGTGATGCGCCTGATAACATTTCTGCTGCTAAGGAAATACCAGTAACTAACGCTTTATCATAAAGTACAAACCCAATTTTCATATCAAACTCCAATTCTGTAGCAATCTAAACTTAGTATATCTATTTATTTATTACACTGTGTCCGATCTTTATAGGTAAATAGTCTGTAGTGGCACATTCGTCAGGGTTAATGGCACGGATGAAAGTGTATTGTTAGTATAACTTGCTAGACTATCTAGCAATAGCTGAGATTCGAATTGAGATGTAATAAAATGGCAAAGTTACCGTTAATTGTTGGTTTAGGTGGAATGAATGCAGCTGGACGTAGTTCTGGTTTCCACAGTTATAAGCGTCTAGTGTGTGATGTCCTGAAAGAAGATGTCATGGGCAGTACTTGGCAAGACCTCGCGCAGCGTATGGGATTAGATACTCACGATATTAATACTGACATTATTGCCCAGATTAAAGCGGGTACGTTAGTGCGCCGTACCACTACATTTGTTCCTGAAGCAGTGCCTTTTCAGCGTAAAGCTAAATTAGCGCCAAGTGCAGCGCCAATCACATTTCAATTGAAAAAGTCTAAATTACCACAGACCATTCCAGCTAATTGGTCACTTACCGACGTTGATAATAAAACAGTTGAAGTGACTATAGAAGGTGACTTTGAGGCGTTAATTCATGACACCATTACTTACCCAGTATCAAGTGCCGGTAATATTCCAACGGGCTTTGATTTAGATAAATTATACAATTCACGTTCGCATCCTCGCGGTTTAAAACTAACGGTTTATGGAGCCTCTGATGCGCTTAATTCATTAGGTGTTGATTGGGATGAAATTCTCAAATTAATTAATCCTGATGAAGTATCTGTCTATGCGGGAAGTGCACTCGGTCAAGTCGATGAAAATTCATTTGGTGGTATGCTTTCAGCTTATTTTAAAGGCGGTCGTGTTAGTACCAAAATGATGGCTATGGCACTAGCTGAAATGCCTGCAGATTTCATTAATAGTTATGTGATCAACAGTGCTGGTACTACTGGCACCAACATGGGGGCTTGTGCGAGTTTCTTATATAACTTGCGTCAAGGTATGTTAGACATTCAGTCAGGTAAATCAAAAGTTGCGATAGTGGGTAACGCTGAAGCACCTGTTGAAACAGGGGTTATGGAAGGTTTCCGTGTGATGGGCGCGTTAGCTGAAGATGATCAGTTAAAAGCATTGGATAACAGTGATTTTGTTGATAATCGCCGTGCTTGTCGTCCATTTTCATCCAACGCTGGGTTTACGATGGCTGAATCGGCACAATTTGTGGTGTTGATGGATGATGAACTTGCATTAGAGTTAGGTGTATCTATTTATGGTTCTGTTGCCGATGTGTTTATTAATGCTGATGCCAATAAGAAATCCATTTCAGCGCCAGGAATTGGTAACTATGTGACTGTCGCAAAAGCCACCGCATTAGCGAAAGCAATTTTAGGCGAAGCTGGTTTACAACATACTTTTGTACAGGCGCATGGTACCGGAACACCACAAAACCGCGTGACTGAAAGCCATATTTTGAGTGAAGTCGCGACCAGTTTTAATATTAAAAGCTGGCCTGTGACGGCAATTAAATCTTATGTCGGTCATTCTATGGGCGCGGCTGCAGGTGATCAATTAGTCGCTTCACTCGGTGTATGGCAGCATGGCTGGATCCCTGGGATTAAAACCATTGATCATATTGCCGGTGACGTACATCAGGCCAATTTAAATATCTTAACTGACCACAAGTTTGTTGGTGATAAAGGTCAAGAAATGAAAGCGGTGATCCTGAATGCTAAAGGCTTTGGTGGTAACAATGCCAGTGGTTTGGTGTTATCACCTCAGCAAACATTAACCATGCTCGAAGCTAAATACGGTAAGTCGGTAGTAAGCGCTTATCATGAAAAAAATAATAAGATCCAAAAAACGGCTCAAACTAATGATAACAAGGCTTGCTTTGGCGATGAAAATATCCGTTATGAATTTGGCAATGCGGTGATTGACGAAAGCGGTGTTAATATAACTACTGAAGAAGTGCGTTTACAAGGCTTTGTAAACGCCATCAAGTTAGCTCAAATTAATCCGTACCACGATTATAGCTAATACATTCATGACTCTTGCACGTTACTGCGTGCAGGAGTATCTGAAACGTGATTCATCTCATTAGCCATTATTTGCAACTCTTCAGTAATTTTTGCTATTTGTTTCAGCTTCTGAATTAATAATAGCGTATGTTTATTATCATCATTTTTATAGCGTTTGAGTAATGTCTCAAGCTCACTAATATAAATATTATCGTCATTGATTGGCGACAAAATAGTGTTTTTCGTTTGTGCTAAAGCCCGGGTAATCATTTGCTCCACTAAGCGTAGGTCTTGCTGTAATCTCACATCAATAATCTTATTTCTGTGTACGCCTAATGCAGATAATTCCGATAACATGGCATGGTTACGACGAGATATATCGTAAACATGATTCAGTTTATGCCGTTTATCGTTAGGCTCAACTTGCATGTCTTTCCAAGAGGCGGTCAAGTGGCTATCTGCTACATAGGCTTTACGGCGCGAAACGCGATACGGTAATTCATTGTTTTTCCCTGAGACATATTGATTAATTATCTCGTGAAAGTAAGCCTGATTAGCGGTGAACGCTTCGACCAAGTACTTAGGGAATTGCTTATATTGCCAGTTTGGCAGTACTAACTTAGCCAGTATGTAGGCAATACTACAACCCGTTAAGGTATCTATTATACGCGGAATCGTAACGATATAACCCTGTTGGTAAAGTACGTTAAAGGCCAGTAATACCAGTAATGTTATATAGGTAACCGCGCGACTGTAATTTTTACGTAAATAATAAAAGAACAAAAATGCCGATATTGCCAATAATAACAACTGACTACGTTCTGTCGGGAATAGGTAGAGTAAAATAGCACCGATGATGATACCCATCAACGTACCTGAGATACGCTGTTTTAATTTAAGTCGAGTTGCACTGTAACTGGGCTGAAGTACAAATAATGTCGTCAACACCACCCAATAGCCATGTAGCTCAGAAGCAAAAATAATCCCTATCCCTAATGCGATACCTATAGTTAAGCGAATGGCATGGCGGAACACTGGGCTGGATAAGTGTAATGCGTTAGTGAGTCGTTGCTTTATTGATAATAGCTCACGTGGCGCCATGACTAAGAATTCATGCTGACTTGTGGGCTCGCTATTAATTAATAGCTCATCAGCCTTGCGCAAATTACGAAATAATAATTTTAGCGGACCAAAGAGTGGCCATTCCACAGAATTTTCTAATGTCAGCAATTCTTGTTTTAAAATAGCTAATGACCAAGTCAGGCCATTATCATGATCATAAGCTTGCTTGTATAGCGTTGCATTAGCTCTTTCTTTACAAGCACTGGCCAGTTGTTTTAACACCTGCTCAAACCCGCTGATAATCAAATTGTTATTTAAATTACGCTTTAGTGAATCATAATGAAAATGGCTAGATGTCATTTTTTCATGGAGTTCTTGCGCTTCTTGATAAAGGTGTATCAAGTGCTGAAGTTCATGAGATAGACTTCTATCCATATGATAGTCAATGTTGGTGCGACATGCCGACATTGCATTGACGATATTAATATTCAACGTCGATAAAGTATGGCGAATGGTTTTATGATCATGTTTTTTTTGTGAGAAAAATTTGGCTTTTTCTTGTTGGTATAAACCCAGTGAAAAATAAATGTCAGCTAATTGCTCTCTGATCGGGTTATATAAAGTTACCTTAAGCAGTACTGTCGAGATAATAAAATACCAAGCCGCACCGGCAATAAGAAGTAAAGAATAAGGATTAAATGCGAATTCACTAGTGAGTACCGCTGCGGATTCAGCATCATGGCTTAGTCCTAGCATGGTATAAACTGCAATCATCAAAGTCGCAAAACTGATGGTGACATAGCGTTTACCTAAGGAACCAAGAATGATGATCGCAAAACTAAATAAACAACTGCCAATTAAAAAAAATAAAGGATAAGGGAATAGAAGGCTGACTAATAATGAAGAGACTGCAAAGCAAAGTAACGCCAGTAAACTATTAATAATACGCTGCTTAATACTGTCATCACCTTCTGAAATTACCGCTGCCACAATGCCGAGTACGGCAGTGACTGAAAAGGCCGATAATTCGAGAAAATAGCCTGGGATCAATAAGGTTATTGATGCTAAAAATGCTTTTAGCGCAATAAAAAAATTACTGTTGGCTGTTAAATAAGTCAGCTTTCGCCATTGCTGTTGCATGCGTGATTAGTCCCTTATAAAAATAGCGTTTACGTTGTTCGTGTTTTACTGTGCTGCTTTAATGGCATTGGCGAGTTGTACTACTGCCACTTCATTAGTAATACTTTTATCATAAATAAAACTACTGATTACCCTTGTTATTGCTGACTGTACATAGGTTGTCGTTGCCATTGCCTGAGAAAAGGTCGGCACTAAGGTGTTGTCTCGGGTTGCTTGTTGATAGTCTTGGTATGACTGCTGCGTACAAGCATTAAAACTACCCTTATCAGTGGTATCAATAATCGGTAGTGAACCTTTTTTGGCGTTAAAGTCACGCTGTAATTCCGGTGTTAATATGATACTTGCTAGGGTATTTTGCGCTTGTTTTACTTCTGATGATACACTTTTTAATTTAAAAAAAGCAAAACTATCAATGTTATAGCTAAAGATACCTTCAGTGCCAGGGAAGGGAATACAGCGGATCTTGGTATTTAATTTCTGCTTTTCTTGGAGTAATTTACCTGCTACCCAATCACCCATGATTTGTATTGCTGCTTGGTCTTCAATTAAGAGTTTAGTGGATTGTTCCCAAGTTCTATTTTTGGCATTTACGTCGATGAATAGCGATATAGTACGTAATTTAGCAAAGGCTCGGATCATTTTCGGTGATGCTAATACTTGTGGATTAAGTTCGACAAAAGCCTTTTTATATTGCTCTGCTCCTAAAATGGATAAACTGATCGACTCAAATAAAATTGCATCAGCCCAAGGTTCAGATGTATGAGCTATCGGTAAGTAACCTGCGGCTTCAAGCTGTGGTAATGTAGTGATCAGTTCCGCGAGATCACGAGGAATTGCAATATTTGCTTTGTTAAAAATTGTTTCATTGAACCATAACCAATTAATACGATGAATATTAATCGGTACTGCTACGTAATGCCCTTGGTATTTCATCACTGGCTTAATAAACTCTGGGAGCTTGGCATCCCATTGTTCTTGTTTAGCAATGTCGTCTAATGAGGTTAGAAACCCAAGTTTTGCCCATTCTTGAATATTATGGCCTTTAATTAACGCCGCTGTCGGTGGATTACCTGATACAGCTCGCGAACGTAATACCGTTAAGGCTGTATTACCACCGCCACCTTTAATGGCAAAGTCGAGCCAGGTATTATCGGTTTCTTCGACTTTACTTTGCAGCTCACTGAGCGCATCTAGTTCACCACCAGATGTCCACCAATGTAATACTTCTACTTGGCTTGCTGTTACAGGGGAAGTGAATAAAACACTCAGTAGTATAAAGAGTCGTTGGATGCGATTACTGATGATGGTGCTCATTATTATATCCGTGATGATGGTTTATGCGGGAGTCGTAAGATCACTTTTAATCCTGAATTTTCTCGATTGTGTAAGGTGAGTGTACCGCCATGGGCACTCGCTATACTGCGAGCAATACTTAAACCTAACCCTGAGCCATCGCTATCTTGAGCTATACGTGTATAAGGTGTAAAAATATCTTCTAACATATCTTCAGGAATACCTGGGCCTGAATCAATCAGACAAATGACGATGTGCTCTTGCTGTTGTTCGACGATAAGGTGTAAGAACGCGCCATATTTTATTCCATTTTCAACCAGGTTAGTTAAGCAGCGTTTTATAGCAAGGGGTTTTCCATAATAGCGAGCGCTCACCTTTGGAAATGCGAAAGTAACTTTTTCTGTGCTGCTATTATGATGTTCCGTGATCTCATACAGTAATTCTTGGATATCAATGGGTGCACTGTTTTCGTGAATATCGGTATCTTTCACACATTGTAGTGCGCCTTTAACCATCATTTCTAATTGGTCCAGATCATTATTGAATTTCGCTGTTTTTGCATCGTCATTGAGTAACTCTGCCCGTAAGCGCAATCGCGTGATAGGGGTTTTTAAATCGTGAGAGATAGAACGAAATAAACGTTCTCGATCGTCAATATAGCGCTTTATTCGCAAGTGCATACGGTTAAATGCTTTAGTGGCAATCACTAATTCCGATGCGCCTTTTTCTTCAAGCAGAGGTTGGTCTAAATCTTGGCTTAATGTCGCTGCTGCGGCCGCCAGTTTTTTAAGTGGTTTGGTTTGCCAGCGCACTAATATGTAGATCATCCACATTAAATTAGCGGTAATAAGAAAGATGAAAAACAATTGATCATTACTTACTAATTTATCATTTAGGGATACATAAGGTGCTGGTAGCAATGCGGCGATATATAGCCACTCATCAGGTGCAAACATCATTTGTATCACTAACACGGGGGGGTTTAACGGCTCTAGCGTGAGTGAGTAGTGTGCCCAAGATCGGGGCAATTCGGATAACAGAGTATTGTTGTTTAATACGTGTAAATTTTTGGGGTGAGAAAACTCTGTTTTAATGACGATATTATTACCTAGTTTATCTCCTAGCACACGCTGAAATTCATCGAGTACCACACGTTTCATTTCACTGTCGGCTACGGGGTCGATATTAATTTCGACTTCATTTAATGATACAAAATAGCGGCTGCCACCAAAATCGCGTAACTGTTCTAATACGATATGACGATATTGTAAGGGTAAGGAATTGAAGAAGGTCGCGGTTGAGGCTATATTTTGAGCCATGCTTTCCGCGGTATTTTTTAATCCTTCGAGTTCTTTATCTTTACTAAAATTATACCAAATACTGGTTGAAATTAACTGCGCGGTGGCGATTGATAACAGTGTCAGTAATAACATTCTAGAGACTAAAGAGCTGGGTAGCTGGCGGTAAATATACTCTTTAATCGTCATAAGAGACTTCGGTGATCAATACATAACCACGTCCACGGATGGTTTTAATTAAGGTTGGACTTTTACTATTATCCCCTAGTTTTTGACGTAATCGACTCAGTTGTATATCGATGCCTCGCTCAAGGGGCAGTGCTTCTCGACCACGAGTCGCATCCGAAAGGGCATCACGACTTAGTACTTGATTTGGGTTCGTCACAAACAGTTTTAGCATATTGAATTCACTGCCAGACAGTTCTGTTGTACTGCTATTACGTTGATTAATTAATTGGCGTGTTAATGTATCAAGCTTCCAATGAGCAAACATAAAATAGCGGCCTTGGGTTGGCTTGGTGTAACTTGAACGGCGCAATAAGGCTTTGATTCTCGCTAGTAATTCTCGAGGACTAAAAGGTTTCGCCATGTAATCATCTGCGCCAATTTCTAAGCCGACAATGCGATCAGCTTCATCTGAATTAGCCGTTAACATGATGATCGGTACTTGTGATGTTCGGCGGATTTTTTGGCACAAGGTAAAACCATCATCACCTGGCATCATTACATCTAAGACAATCAGATCGGGCGTATTGGTGGCTAAGACGCGTTGCATTTCTTTGCCTTCACCGGCTGTCAGCACTGAAAATCCAGCTTGATCGAGGTATTCACTGAGTAACTCTTTGATCTCAACGTCATCGTCAACTACTAATATTTGCTTTTTGGTGCTCATGCCCAGTCCATTATTTACATTGCGAATGTGTATTGAACCGCTTGGAGGGGGAAATTTCAAGAAGAACATTTTAAGAAGAACATAAAAAAGCCAACTATCGTCATAGTTGGCTTGATATAGATTAACTAACCGTATTATTTATACTGTTGTTATTAGTCTTCGATACGCTCAAAGATAGTCGCGATACCTTGACCAAGACCGATGCACATAGTCGCGAGACCATATCTACCGCCTTGAACTTCAAGTTCGTTAACAAGCGTAGTCGAGATACGTGAACCAGAGCAACCTAGAGGGTGACCTAATGAGATTGCGCCACCGTTAAGGTTAATCTTTGTTTCAACAACATCTTCTAAGCCAAGATCTTTAACACAAGGTAAAGATTGCGCTGCGAATGCTTCGTTTAATTCGAATACATCGATATCGTCAATAGTTAAACCAGCACGCTTAAGTGCTTTCTTCGTTGCTGGTACTGGACCGTAACCCATTATTGATGGATCACAACCTGCAACAGCCATAGATACAACGCGAGCACGAGGCTTAAGACCTAGTTCTTTGGCTTTGTCCGCAGACATAAGTAACATTGCAGAAGCACCATCTGATAATGCAGATGACGTACCCGCTGTTACTGTACCGTTTACAGGATCAAATACAGGACGTAAATTACCTAGGCTTTCCATTGATGTTTCTGGACGAATCACTTCATCAAAATCATACAACTTTAAAATGCCATCAGCATCGTGACCTTCAATTGGTAGAATCTCACGTTTGAAACGACCTGAAACAGTTGCTGCTTGTGCTAATTTGTGTGAGCGTACTGCGAATGCATCTTGTTGCTCACGTGTAATGCCGTGTAATTTACCTAGCATTTCAGCTGTTAGCCCCATCATACCCGCTGCTTTCGCAGTAGATTTAGCAAGACCAACATGGAAATCAACACCGTGGTTCATTGGTACATGACCCATATGCTCAACACCACCAATGATCATCACGTCGCCGTCGCCCATTGCGATAGCACGTGTAGCATCATGGATAGCTTGCATCGATGAGCCACATAGACGGTTAACGGTTGTTGCGCCTGCTGTGATAGGGATACCAGCAAGTAATGAAGCATTACGGGCAATATTGAAACCTTGCTCTAGCGTTTGCTGAACACAACCCCAATAAACATCTTCGATGTCATTTGGATCAACTTCAGGGTTACGGTCAAGCAAGCCTTTCATTAATTTTGCAGATAGATCTTCAGCACGAACGTGACGGAATGCACCGGCTTTAGAACGACCCATAGGTGTACGTAGACAATCGACTACAACTACATCTCTCATTTTATTATCCTCGTTCGTGTCTTAGTAAAAAGTTTTGCCGTCAGCTGCGCGTTGACGCAAGCCATCAGTTACTTGGTAAAGTGGTCCTAAATCAGCAAATGAATCTGCTAATTCGATGTATTTATCTAGACCCATAGTATCTAAGTAACGGAATACACCACCACGGAATGGAGGGAAGCCAATACCATAGATAAGTGCCATATCAGCATCACCTGGAGTAGCAACAATACCTTCTTCAAGACAACGAACAACTTCGTTAATCATTGGGATCATACAGCGAGCGATAATGTCATCTTTCGAGAAATCAGCTTTTTCGCTTGCAACTTCAGCAAGCAGCTCATAGCTTTTTGCATCCGGTGTTTTTTGTATGCGACCACGACGGTCTTTAGCGTAAGAGTAGAAACCAACACCATTTTTCTGACCATAACGCGTTGCTTCAAACATAACATCGATAGAATCTTTGCCTGTTTTAGCCATACGTTCAGGAAAACCGTCAGCCATCACAGCTGCTGCATGGTGGCCTGTATCAATACCAACAACGTCTAGCAAGTATGCTGGACCCATTGGCCAACCGAATTCTTTTTCCATAACTTTATCTACTGCTACAAAATCTGCGCCATCAGCGATTAGTTTTGAGAAGCCAAAGAAGTATGGGAATAATACGCGGTTAACGAAGAAACCAGGGCAGTCATTTACAACGATAGGCGTTTTGCCCATTTTCGCGGCGTATGCAACTGTTGTCGCAATTGTTTCATCAGATGATTTATCACCACGGATGATTTCGACTAATGGCATTTTATGCACAGGGTTGAAGAAGTGCATACCACAGAATTGTTCTGGGCGTTTTAAGCTCTTCGCTAGTACATTAATTGGAATCGTAGACGTATTTGAAGTGATGACTGTGTCTGCACTTACGTTGTCTTCTAATTCAGCCAGTACAGCAGCTTTAATTTTCGGGTTCTCAACAACAGCTTCAACGATAATGTCAGCTTCATCAACTGAGTTATAGCTTAGCGTTGGTGTGATTGAAGAAATAACTTTAGCCAGTTTAGTACCGTCAATACGGCCACGCTTAAGTTGCGTTGTTAATAGACCTGATGCCGTAGACATACCAAGATCAAGTGCAGCATCATTGATGTCTTTCATGATAACTGGCGTACCTTTTACTGCTGATTGGTAAGCGATACCGCCACCCATAATACCAGCGCCAAGTACTGCGGCTTTATTTGTTGCTTTGCCTGCTTTTGCTGCTTTCTTCGCGCCAGTTTTTAATGCTTGGTCACTTAAGAATAAGCCAACTAATGCTTGTGCTGCATCTGTTTTAGCAAGTTTAATGAATGTTGCAGCTTCAACACCAAGTGCACCAGTACGGTCCATTCTTGCTGCTGCTTCAACTGTTTTAACTGCAGCTGTCGGAGCTGGATAATGTTTACCCGCTTTCGCGTACACCATACCAAGTGCAGTAGAGAAGCTCATTGTTGCTTCAATTTTATTTAAACCTAATGGTGCTTGTTTTTGCGCTCGACGTGATTGCCAGTCAAGTTTTCCTGCAATCGCATCTTTAATCATAGAGAGTGCAGCATCACGTAATTTTTCTGGTGCTACAACCGCATCTACAGTGCCAAATTTAAGGGCTGCAGGTGCTTTATAATCTTTACCTGTTGTGATCCATTCAACGGCATTATCAGCACCGATCAGACGTGGTAAACGTACTGTACCACCGAAACCAGGCATGATACCTAATTTAGTTTCAGGTAAACCGATACGTGCTGTTGTGTCTGCTACACGGAAGTCTGTTGCAAGAATTGCTTCACAACCACCACCAAGTGCATGCCCATTTACTGCAGAGATTGTTGGATATGGCAGGTCTTCAATTGCATTGAATACTGCATTTGCTTGTTCCAACCAACCTAATAATTCAGCGTCAGGTAGTTTAAAGAGTTCAAGGAATTCAGTGATATCGGCGCCAACGATGAATGCACCTTTACCTGATGTTTGAATTAGTCCTTTAATGTCTGAATTAGTCTGTAATACTTTTACAGCTTCAGTTAATGCTTGTAATGTTGCTTGATCAAATTTATTAACAGGGCCTTTCGCGTCATATTTTAATTCTGCGATGCCATCTTCTAATAGAGTGACCGAGAGTTGTTCGGCTTGGTAAATCATTACGTTTCTCCTTGCTAAAGCGATGGTGATCATCTGCTCCGTTTGCTATTTACCAGCTATGTAGGGCACTGGTTGATCTCATTCTGTCGATAATCTAACAATATTTCAACACTTATTTTAAACGACTGTTTAAATTTTTGTCGAGGTGGTTACGCTAATATATTCAATAAGTAGTATAGTTGCTGGTAAGGATTGATGGGGGGCAATACTAGTAAAATAAGTTATTTGTCTTTCAAGTTAGCGCTAGGTACTTAGTTTAAGTTTGTATTTAGTTGTTAACTCTGTTTGTGGCTTGTTTTGTGGCTTGATCTGCTTTAAACGGTTCGGCTTACAACTGTTTTTAATTGTTAGATGTTTGTTGATGAATGTTTAATAAAAAAAAATCATCAACACTTAACTTTTAAAGTTTGTGATCCTGAACCTGCTATTATCAACAGACATATAACAGTAGAATAGCGATGAATATCTCACCCGCACCAAATACACAGGATTTAAATGATAGCGAATAGCCCTTATTTTGTTTTAGAACAGGCTTATGAATATACTGAAGAAATAAAAAAAAGCCGTTTTATTACTTATCTAGCACCAACTAAAGGACGCCAAATAGCCGAGCAATTTGTTCGGACAATTAAAGCGCAACACCCTGATGCGCGTCATCATTGTTGGGCATTTGTTGCTGGACGTCCCAGTGACGGGCAACAATATGGTTTTAGTGATGACGGTGAACCTTCAGGTACCGCTGGTAAGCCTATTCTTCATTGCTTAATGGGCAGTGACGTAGGGGAGATGACCGCAGTTGTTGTACGTTATTATGGTGGAATTAAATTAGGTACAGGGGGGTTAGCGCGTGCATATGCAGGCGGTGTACAAGAAGTATTAAAATTGATTGATCCTATTGAATGTTTTATATATACAGAACTTAATTTAACTTGTGATTATGCTCAAATAGCCGCAATAGAGCGCTTATTTTCAGTATATAATGGTAAATTAAAACATGCCGAATATGGTGAACAAGTAATGATGCAGCTTGATGTTGATGCAAGGCATGCGCAAGCGTTTATTATTGCGGTTAAAAACAAAACGAATGGCCAAGTTAATGTCAAAGTGGTCGATTAATATTTAGGGATAAAAATAACAATGCAATTCAGGGCAATTTTAAGAATTGTTGGGATATTAGTTACCATCTTTAGTGTGACCATGATATTCCCTGCACTGATCGCCGCAATATATAAGGATGGTGGTGGTCTCGTCTTCATTAATTCGTTTGCTTTTTGTGTCACGTTAGGCAGTATCGTATGGTACCAAAACCGCAATTATAAAAAAGAATTAAAAGCCAAAGATGGTTTCCTGATTGTAGTTTTGTTTTGGACGGTTCTGGGGAGTGTTGGTGCGTTACCCTTTATTCTTTCTGAGCAACCAGATCTCAGTGTCGCTGGTGCATTCTTTGAATCTTTCTCTGGTTTAACGACAACAGGTGCAACCGTTATTGTTGGACTTGATGAATTACCTAAAGCATTGCTGTTTTATCGCCAGTTTTTACAATGGCTAGGTGGTATGGGGATTATTGTACTTGCTGTTGCCGTATTACCTGTTTTAGGTATCGGTGGTATGCAGCTTTATCGTGCAGAAACTCCCGGCCCAGTCAAAGACTCTAAGATGACCCCCCGTATTGCTGAAACTGCAAAAGCACTTTGGTATATTTATTTATGCCTTACAGTTATTTGCGCAATGGCGTTTTGGCTGGCTGGAATGACTATTTTCGATGCTATTGCGCATAGCTTTTCGACTATTGCAATCGGTGGATTCTCTACACATGATAGTAGTATGGGTCATTTTGATAGTTCGGTTATCAATATGATCACTGTGGTGTTCTTAATTATTGCGGGGATGAATTTTTCACTGCATTTTGCCGCATTCTCAATTAAAGGTTTTAAACCTGGCGCTTACTTACATGATCCGGAATTACGTACATTCTTATTTGTACAACTTACACTTGTGGCTATTTGCTTTTTTATTCTCTTGTCTAAAGGTGTTTATGAGTCCCCTGAAATGGCGTTAGACAAAGCGGTTTTTCAGGCCGTTTCAATTTCAACAACTGCTGGGTTTACGACGACCAGTTTCCAAAACTGGCCATTGTTCTTACCTGTGCTGCTTGTGTTTTCGAGTTTTATTGGTGGTTGTGCCGGCTCTACTGGTGGTGGTATGAAGGTGGTGCGTATCCTATTACTTTATTTACAAGGTATGCGTGAAATGAAACGTTTAGTGCATCCTCGTGCCGTATATAAGATTAAATTAGGAAAAAAAGTATTACCCGATCGTGTTATCGATGCGGTTTGGGGTTTTTTCTCTGCTTATGCCTTGGTATTTATTATTTGTATGCTGGCATTGATCACGACGGGTATGGATGAGATATCGGCCTTTTCAGCTGTGGTTGCAACATTAAATAACTTAGGGCCGGGACTTGGACAAGTCGCGGTACATTTTGGTGACGTTAATGACAGTGCTAAATGGATATTAGTTGTCGCTATGTTGTTTGGTCGTTTAGAAGTCTTTACCTTATTAATTTTATTTACCCCAGCTTTCTGGCGTAGTTAAGTGGAATCATATAAATGAAAAAAATGTTAGTACTGTATTCTACCGTTGATGGTCAAACCTTAAAGATAATTAAAGCTATCGAGGAGTCTATTACCGATAAGTATCATTGTGAAGTTATGAGCCTTGAAGAATGCCAGCATCTTGATATGGCTATTTTTGATAAAGTCGTTATCGGTGCCTCTGTGCGTTATGGTCATTTGAATAAAAAACTCTATCAATTTGTTGCTGCACATAAAGCAGAACTTGAAGCAAAAGAGAATAGTTTTTTCTGTGTAAACTTAACCGCAAGAAAAGCTGAGAAGAATACTCCTGAAACGAATGCATATATGCAGGCATTTTTAGAAAAGTCGAATTGGGTACCCAAGCAGCAAGCTGTATTCGCAGGCGCATTGTTATATTCAAAATATAATTGGTGGCAAACACTTATTATCCAGTTGATTATGAAAATAACCGGTGGTAGTACTGATAAGACGAAAGATATTGAGTTTACTGATTGGGCTAAAGTGAAATTGTTTGCGAAAACCTTGTAGACTAGTTTGCTTACTATAGCGGTACATTAACGTTTAGCGTTAAATTTAATCAGTGGTCGTTGGTTAATTGCTCATGTTATAGTATTTGTAATTCCTGACGCTGAAATGCTTGCCTATCAAATCGTTTTATCTATAATGGCGCCCACTGACACGGAAACGTCCTCAGTAAGGTGTTTAAAAAACGACTTTGGTTACTTTTTAAGCGTCCTGAACAAAGCATGAATATATGCTTGACTTCAAATTCGGTTTGCGTAGAATACGCAGCCTGACTACGACGAAAGACGTCAAGGTCAATGCTCTTTAACAATTTATTCAAGCAATCTGTGTGAGCACTTGCAGAGATATAATGACCAAAAATTATATCAATGTAATTGTGAACATTAAATTAAATCGAAAGATTTGGTTTTATAAACAACAAACCTCGGTTTGTTGTTGAAGTACAGAATTCATTGAGCCGACTTAATCAACATCGTTGATTAGTCAAAAACTTTTAATTGAAGAGTTTGATCATGGCTCAGATTGAACGCTGGCGGTAGGCTTAACACATGCAAGTCGAGCGGAAACGAAGAATAGCTTGCTATTCTGGCGTCGAGCGGCGGACGGGTGAGTAATGCTTGGGAATCTGCCTAGTCGAGGGGGACAACAGTTGGAAACGACTGCTAATACCGCATACGACCTACGGGTGAAAGGGGGCCTCTTCTTGAAAGCTCTCGCGACTAGATGAGCCCAAGTGGGATTAGCTTGTTGGTGAGGTAAGAGCTCACCAAGGCGACGATCCCTAGCTGGTCTGAGAGGATGATCAGCCACACTGGAACTGAGACACGGTCCAGACTCCTACGGGAGGCAGCAGTGGGGAATATTGCACAATGGGGGAAACCCTGATGCAGCCATACCGCGTGTATGAAGAAGGCCTTAGGGTTGTAAAGTACTTTCAGCGAGGAGGAAAGGCAGTAGATTAATACTCTACTGCTGTGACGTTACTCGCAGAAGAAGCACCGGCTAACTCCGTGCCAGCAGCCGCGGTAATACGGAGGGTGCAAGCGTTAATCGGAATTACTGGGCGTAAAGCGCATGCAGGCGGTTTGTTAAGCGAGATGTGAAAGCCCCGGGCTCAACCTGGGAACTGCATTTCGAACTGGCAAACTAGAGTTCTTGAGAGGGTGGTAGAATTTCAGGTGTAGCGGTGAAATGCGTAGAGATCTGAAGGAATACCAGTGGCGAAGGCGGCCACCTGGCAAGTAACTGACGCTCAGATGCGAAAGCGTGGGTAGCAAACGGGATTAGATACCCCGGTAGTCCACGCCGTAAACGATGTCTACTCGGAGTTTGGTTCCTTGAGAACTGGGCTCTTAAGCTAACGCATTAAGTAGACCGCCTGGGGAGTACGGCCGCAAGGTTAAAACTCAAATGAATTGACGGGGGCCCGCACAAGCGGTGGAGCATGTGGTTTAATTCGATGCAACGCGAAGAACCTTACCTACTCTTGACATCCATAGAACTTTTCAGAGATGAATTGGTGCCTTCGGGAACTATGAGACAGGTGCTGCATGGCTGTCGTCAGCTCGTGTTGTGAAATGTTGGGTTAAGTCCCGCAACGAGCGCAACCCTTATCCTTATTTGCCAGCACGTAATGGTGGGAACTCTAAGGAGACTGCCGGTGATAAACCGGAGGAAGGTGGGGACGACGTCAAGTCATCATGGCCCTTACGAGTAGGGCTACACACGTGCTACAATGGCGCATACAAAGGGCTGCAAACCAGCAATGGTAAGCGAATCCCATAAAGTGCGTCGTAGTCCGGATTGGGGTCTGCAACTCGACCCCATGAAGTCGGAATCGCTAGTAATCGTGAATCAGAATGTCACGGTGAATACGTTCCCGGGCCTTGTACACACCGCCCGTCACACCATGGGAGTGGGCTGCACCAGAAGTCATTAGCTTAACCTTCGGGAGGGCGATGACCACGGTGTGGTTCATGACTGGGGTGAAGTCGTAACAAGGTAGCCCTAGGGGAACCTGGGGCTGGATCACCTCCTTACGTAAAGTTGTTAGTTTTTGTAAGTGCCCACACAAATTGCTTGAATAGAAAGTTGAAAAGCATGTAAGAAATGCGATAGGACTGTAGCTCAGTTGGTTAGAGCGCGCCCCTGATAAGGGTGAGGTCGGTAGTTCAAATCTACTCAGTCCTACCAATCTTCTTACGAACTCTATGATGTGGGGCTATAGCTCAGCTGGGAGAGCGCCTGCCTTGCACGCAGGAGGTCTGCGGTTCGATCCCGCATAGCTCCACCACATCATAGTTGTTAAAATACAAAGCTAAGCAAGCTTAATGCTTATCTTTGCTTTTTAGCAAATTGCTCTTTAAAAATTTGGAAAGCTGAATAAATAAAGAAGTTCTTAAAACACGTTATTGCTTCGGCAATAACAATATAGTGTTCTTGAGTATTCTTGAGGCGAAAAAAACTAGATAATACCTAGTTATTTCAATTGTACGGTCGACTTTAGATTGTATGGTTAAGTGACTAAGCGTATACGGTGGATGCCTAGGCAGTCAGAGGCGATGAAGGACGTGTTAATCTGCGTTAAGCTGTGGGGAGTTGATAAAAAGCGTTAATCCACAGATTTCCGAATGGGGGAACCCACTCTACTTTGTAGAGTATCGTAACGTGAATACATAGCGTTACGAAGCGAACCGGGAGAACTGAAACATCTAAGTACCCCGAGGAAAAGAAATCAATAGAGATACCCTTAGTAGCGGCGAGCGAACGGGGTCTAGCCCTTAAGCAGTTTGGAAGTTAGTGGAAGATTCTGGAAAGTTTCACGATACAGGGTGATAGTCCCGTACATGAAAACGACCTTACTGTGAAATCGAGTAGGACGGCACACGTGATATGCTGTTTGAATATGGGAGGACCATCTTCCAAGGCTAAATACTACTGACTGACCGATAGTGAACCAGTACCGTGAGGGAAAGGCGAAAAGAACCCCTGTGAGGGGAGTGAAATAGAACCTGAAACCGTATACGTACAAGCAGTGGGAGCAGACTTGTTCTGTGACTGCGTACCTTTTGTATAATGGGTCAACGACTTAATTTCAGTAGCAAGGTTAAGCGAATAGCGGAGCCGTAGGGAAACCGAGTGTTAACTGCGCGAATAGTTGCTGGGATTAGACCCGAAACCCGGTGATCTAGCCATGGGCAGGTTGAAGGTTGAGTAACATCAACTGGAGGACCGAACCGACTAATGTTGAAAAATTAGCGGATGACTTGTGGCTGGGGGTGAAAGGCCAATCAAACCGGGAGATAGCTGGTTCTCCTCGAAAGCTATTTAGGTAGCGCCTCGCGTCTAACTATTGGGGGTAGAGCACTGTTAAGGCTAGGGGGTCATCCCGACTTACCAACCCTTTGCAAACTCCGAATACCAATAAGTTCAATCGCGGGAGACACACGGCGGGTGCTAACGTCCGTCGTGGAAAGGGAAACAACCCAGACCGTCAGCTAAGGTCCCAAAGTGTATGTTAAGTGGGAAACGATGTGGAAAGGCTCAGACAGCCAGGAAGTTGGCTTAGAAGCAGCCATCTTTTAAAGAAAGCGTAATAGCTCACTGGTCGAGTCGGTCTGCGCGGAAGATTTAACGGGGCTAAACATACCACCGAAGCTACGGATGCAAGACTTGTTCTTGCATGGTAGAGGAGCGTTCTGTAAGCCGTCGAAGGTGAGTTGAGAAGCTTGCTGGAGGTATCAGAAGTGCGAATGTTGACATGAGTAACGATAATGGGGGTGAAAAACCTCCACGCCGAAAGACCAAGGGTTCCTGTCCAACGTTAATCGGGGCAGGGTGAGTCGACCCCTAAGGCGAGGCCGAAAGGCGTAGTCGATGGGAAACAGGTTAATATTCCTGTACTCACTTATATTGCGATGGGGTGACGGAGAAGGTTAGGCTAGCATGGCGATGGTTGTCCATGTTTAAGGTTGTAGGCTGTGTGCTTAGGTAAATCCGGGCGCACATTAGGCTGAGAGCTGATGACGAGTCTCTACGGAGATGAAGTAGTTGATACCCGGCTTCCAGGAAAAACCTCTAAGCTTCAGATATAAGAGAATCGTACCCCAAACCGACACAGGTGGTTAGGTAGAGAATACTAAGGCGCTTGAGAGAACTCGGGTGAAGGAACTAGGCAAAATGGTACCGTAACTTCGGGAGAAGGTACGCCGATGATGGTGAAGGACTTGCTCCGTAAGCTATTGTCGGTCGCAGAGAAATGGTGGCTGCAACTGTTTATTAAAAACACAGCACTGTGCAAAATCGAAAGATGACGTATACGGTGTGACGCCTGCCCGGTGCCGGAAGGTTAATTGATTGGGTTAGACTTAGGTCGAAGCTCATGATCGAAGCCCCGGTAAACGGCGGCCGTAACTATAACGGTCCTAAGGTAGCGAAATTCCTTGTCGGGTAAGTTCCGACCTGCACGAATGGCGTAATGATGGCCACGCTGTCTCCACCCGAGACTCAGTGAAATTGAAATCGCTGTTAAGATGCAGTGTACCCGCGGCTAGACGGAAAGACCCCGTGAACCTTTACTATAGCTTGGCACTGAACATTGAACCTACATGTGTAGGATAGGTGGGAGACGTTGAAGCATTGTCGCTAGATGATGTGGAGTCAACCTTGAAATACCACCCTTGTACGTTTGATGTTCTAACGTAGGCCCCTTATCGGGGTTGCGGACAGTGTCTGGTGGGTAGTTTGACTGGGGCGGTCTCCTCCCAAAGAGTAACGGAGGAGCACGAAGGTTGGCTAAACATGGTTGGACATCATGTGGTTAGTGCAAAGGCATAAGCCAGCTTAACTGCGAGACAGACACGTCGAGCAGGTACGAAAGTAGGTCTTAGTGATCCGGTGGTTCTGAATGGAAGGGCCATCGCTCAACGGATAAAAGGTACTCCGGGGATAACAGGCTGATACCGCCCAAGAGTTCATATCGACGGCGGTGTTTGGCACCTCGATGTCGGCTCATCACATCCTGGGGCTGAAGTTGGTCCCAAGGGTATGGCTGTTCGCCATTTAAAGTGGTACGCGAGCTGGGTTTAGAACGTCGTGAGACAGTTCGGTCCCTATCTGCCGTGGGCGTTTGAGAATTGAGAGGAGCTGCTCCTAGTACGAGAGGACCGGAGTGGACGAACCACTGGTGTTCGGGTTGTTATGCCAATAGCATTGCCCGGTAGCTAAGTTCGGAACTGATAACCGCTGAAAGCATCTAAGCGGGAAGCAGGCCTCGAGATGAGTTCTCACTGGGACTTTAAGTCCCCTGAAGGGCCGTTGGAGACTACAACGTTGATAGGCAAGGTGTGTAAGTGCTGTGAGGCATTGAGCTAACTTGTACTAATTACCCGTGAGGCTTAACCATACAAATTAAAGTATGATTAATTGAAATACGACTTAAGAATTGATTGAACACTACTATTTATCGAAAGATAGGTTTTAAAGACTTCTTTATTTATAGCTTTTCAGATTTTAAAGATACAACTTGAAAGCAAACCAAATTTGCTTGGTGACCATAGTGTTGCGGTACCACCTGATCCCATTCCGAACTCAGTAGTGAAACGTAATAACGCCGATGGTAGTGTGGGGCTTCCCCATGTGAGAGTAGGGCATCGCCAAGCGCCAAATTAAGACTGATGGAAACATTAGCACAGATTGTGCGGAGTGGTAGTTCAGTTGGTTAGAATACCGGCCTGTCACGCCGGGGGTCGCGGGTTCGAGTCCCGTCCACTCCGCCAACAACAACGAAAGCCTGAATCGAAAGATTCAGGCTTTTTTTGTGCCTGAAATTCAGGATACAAAAATTCAGATTGTTCGGAGTGGTCGTTCAGTTGGTTAGACTGTTTACCTAAAAAAGGCGGCCTGTCACGCTGCCGAAAGCTTCGCGGGTTCGAGTCCCGGCACTCCGCCAACAACAACGAAAGCCTGAATCGAAAACTTTTTTGTTAGAAATAGAGGCTTTTTTTGTGCCTGAAATTCAGGATACAAAAAATACAGATTGTTCGGAGTGGTAGTTTAGTTGGTTAGACTCTTTATAAAACCATAAGCGGCCTGTCACGCCGGGGCTCGCGGGTTGTGTTTGTAGAAAGCCGTCCACTTTTTCTTTGCCAACAACAACGAAAGCCTGAATCGAAAACTTTTTGTTAGAAATAGAGGCTTTTTTTGTGCCTGAAATTCAGTGATAAGTATCGAGTAAATTGCGCGGAGCGCTTGTTCGTATGAGTTGCATTCAGTTGGTGAGACTCTTTATAAAAACATAAGCGGTATATCACGCCGGGGGCGCGGGTTGTGGTTTATAGAAAGCCGTCAGCTTTCTCTTTGCCAACAAACAACGAAAGTCTGAAATTAAACATAAATACCGGAATTGCGTTATTTATATTCTAACTACACCAATAACGTTTCAATACCTTAAGACCAAGTTCGTACTCCGGATCACTATTATGTGTAATAGTTCTTCATTCACATGGCAATCTCAATATATTCGCTAATACTTAATTTAATGAAACTCTTACATTAAGGAATTAGCTGATGTTAGTAAAACACTTATGGGGTTTATACGTACAACCCAAGGACGAATGGATTGATATTGATACACACCATGAGTCTTTGTTATCGGTAGTCGTGAGCCTGTTTTTCTTTGCGTTAATACCAGCTACATCAGCATGGTATACCGCGTCAGTGACTGGTTGGAAACTTGGCTTTGGAGATACAACCTATTTATCTTCCTCCAGCGCAGGGATAATGGCTGTCGGTATGGTTATTGTGAGTATTGCTATTGTGGCAACGTTTTCGCTGTTTGTGCAGTGGATGGCGGGTAACTTTGGATCATCATCCAGCTTTACTCAAGCGCTAGAGCTAACTACATATACTGCAGCCCCTATTTTTATTACTGGTATCGCAGCTTTGATCCCTGTTGCTTGGGTGATCATGTTAGCGCTATTAGTTGGGGTCGCATTTTCGGTACGGGCTCTATATACCGGGGTGCCGATTATTATGCATATTACTGAAGAACGTGGCTTTATTTATGCGTCATCTTTATTAACGGTTGGGCTTGTATTGTTTGTGGCTTCAATGGGGATTACTGTTGTCATGTGGAGCTTTGGATTAGGTCCACAATTTATTATTTAATTGGATAAACAGTTTTTCATAACAGCGATGAGGGGATGAACATGCATCGCTGTTATTTTTATCGTGTTTATTTGATGTACTATGCTCAAATACTATCACTTGATTACGGCTATCATTCAGGTCGTTAAAATTATAAACGCTAAATTGACTGGCCCCCGCGCCACGCGTTTAATATTCACCGAATATTTTCACTGTTGATCAAACAATACCTCAATAACTTGCTCAATTTTTTCTTCGTTTAATATAGCTGCACCATTTTTCAGCGCTGCGAGCTGGTTATTTTTGTTGTCATGGATTTATTAAACTGTATCTTCGGTGTGAGTTAAGCCTTGTTTTTTTGGCTTTTTGGGGAGTGTGTGGCAAAATTGAGTAAGTAAACCAATGTCTTGATAATGTTTCGATATTCTAAGGAAATTATGACAATCAATTTTCAGGACAACATAATCCATTCTTCCCACTCATCAAAGATTATTCGTAACTACTGCATAATTAAAAGTCTACTTCAAGCTTTGCTACTTCCTGTAACAATGGTTTTAATTTAAAAAAAAGGTCTAAATGATTCACATTATAAGTGATTGCCACTTGGGTAATACGGAAAATGAAACGCACTTAATTAAAGCATTAATAAAAATTGGTGATGATTGTAAGTTTCTATTTGTCATGGGTGATATATACACCTCTCCATCCATAAAAAAATATAATAATTTTAAGAATATTTTAAATGTATATATACCAAATGCTAAAGTGTACGCAATAGCAGGAAATCATGACGATATAAATTTGATGAGAAAATCTTTTTATGGTAGTAATATTCTTATAAAAGAAAAGGTTAGAATCGATGGGATGACGTATTTATTTATTGACTCTAGCCACAAGCCCATAAACAGATTAATGATGCTTGGGTCTGGTAGAGTATCAAATAAAGACTTGTCTAAAATTAAAAAAGAGTCAAGAAAGAAAGAAATAACAATATTAATACACCATCCAATACTAAAAGTAAGTAACTCTAAATGGTTTAATGAAATTGGTATTGAAAATGTTGATGATGTTATTAATAAGCTAAATAAAAACTGTGTGAATATAATATGCGGACATGGTCATGATTTTAACCATAATAAACACAGTACCTTTCAGCAAACGATGTCACCATCAACTGCTTATGGATTTGATTTAACTCTAGATGAATTCATGCGAACAAATAGAACTGGAGCGCTGATTCTAGAATACAAAAATCAGAAAAGTACATTTCAATATGTTAAAACGTATTGAAATGGAAATAGGACTCTGTAGCAAAGTAAACACAAGGTGTTGATAGTGTCTAGATACTCTAAGAGACATTTACTGAGTAAGGGTGTATATAGAAATAACAGGTAGTCGTGAGACTTTTGTGATTATTCAAGATTAAACTTACGATAAGATTGAATAACCAATTAGAGCAAGGATGATGCCACATGGCTATTAATGATAGTGAACAAAAATCGCATAGTAAAAAAATTATAATTGCAGTGATTATTACTGTGTTTTCATTGTGGTATGGACTTGATTTAAACCAATATGCTTCTCTGGAACAAATCAAAGCGTTGCAGCAAACCTCTGGTGAGTATATTAACCAGCATCAAGTATTCGCTATGTTAGTCTTTTTTATTAGTTATGTGGTGATCACGGGGTTCTCATTACCTGGTGCAGTGTTACTGACGTTACTTGGCGGTGGGTTATTCGGTTTTGGTTATGGCTTGTTACTGATCTCTTTTGCTAGTTCTATTGGTGCTACGCTGGCTTTTTTGGTTAGCCGTTATCTACTACGCGATTACGTGCAAAAGAAGTTTGGCGCCCGTTTAGATGCGATTAATAAAGGTATGGAAAAAGAAGGTAACTTTTATTTATTCTCATTGCGTTTGATCCCAGTATTTCCATTTTTTTTAATCAATATTTTAATGGGATTAACTAAAATTAGTACTCGTAATTTCTACCTTGTTAGCCAAGTGGGTATGTTAGTTGGTACGGCAGTTTATGTATGGGCTGGTACGCAACTAAGTGAACTCAATAGTTTATCTGGTATCGCTTCACCGTCGTTATTAAGTGCACTGGTACTCTTAGCTATTTTTCCTTGGATTGCCAAACGTGGATTAGCTATATTTACTCAGCGAAAGCGCTATGCGCGTTGGGATAAACCAAAATCATATGATCGTAATATGATCATTATAGGTGCTGGAGCCGGTGGCTTGGTTAGCGCTTATATTGCTGCAGCGGTTAAATCAAAAGTAACCTTAGTTGAAAAGCACCGAATGGGTGGTGACTGTTTAAATACGGGATGTGTACCTTCTAAAGCATTGATCCGTAGTGCACATGCAGTCGCTGAAATTGGTCGTGCGAATGAGTTTGGTATCGATGCTGAAATTAAAAATATCAATTTTGAGAATGTGATGGGGCGTATTCAGAATGTGATTAAGGCTATTGAACCGCATGATTCTATTGCGCGTTATTCGGCGATGGGGGTCGAATGCATTACGGCTGAAGCTAGTATTATTGACCCTTGGCGTGTGCAGGTTGGTGGACAGATATTAACAACAAAAAGTATCGTTGTAGCAACTGGGGCGCGTCCTATTGTACCGTCAATTCCAGGATTAGTAGATGTACCCTATTTAACGTCGGATACACTTTGGCAGTTAACTGAACAACCAAGTCGTTTATTAGTATTAGGCGGTGGGCCTATCGGCTGTGAGATAGCACAAAGTTTTGCTCGTTTGGGGTCAAGCGTTACACAAGTTGAAATGGCGGGACAATTACTTGGGCGTGAAGATACCGATGCTGTTACTGTTGTGCAAGCCGAGTTGCAAGCGGATGGTGTCATTATATTGTTAGGTAATAAAGTTGAGCATTTTGTGAATGAAAATGATCAATATAGTGCGGTATTATCGAATGGCGATTTCGTTGCGTTTGATCAGGTATTCTTAGCGCTGGGGCGTCAGGCTAATACGCGTGGTTTTGGCTTAGAGGCATTAGATTTAGCCATCACTGATCGCGGTCTAATCGAGATCAATGAATACCAACAAACATCAATCCCTAATATATATGCGGTTGGTGATGTTTCTGGGCCGTATCAGCTAACCCATGTAGCGGCACATCAAGCTTGGTATGCTGCGGTTAATGCCTTATTTGGCTCTGTGAAGAAATTCGCCACGGATTACCGTGTTATTCCTGCGGTTACGTATACCTACCCTGAATTGGCTCGCGTTGGTATGAATGAAAATGAAGCCAAGCAAGCAGGCTTACTCTATCAGGTGACAAAGTATGGGATTGATGATCTCGACCGTGCGATTACTGATGGTGAAACTAAGGGTTTTGTTAAAGTGATCACCGCAGAAAATAGCGATAAAATTCTTGGTGTGACTATCGTTGCTACTCACGCTGGTGAATTGCTGGCGGAGTATACGCTAGCAATGAAATATAAATTGGGGCTGAATAAAGTACTGGGTACGATCCATCCGTATCCAACCATGAGCGAAGCAAATAAATATGTTGCGGGTAATTGGAAGCGTAATAACAGTCCCGAAAAGCTACTCGCCTGGGTTGAGAAGTTTCATCGTTATATGCGTAAAAACTAATATCTGTAATGGATCGTTGTTAAGGTGGGGAGTCTGGACTGAGAAGATAGTATAGTTATAAAAAGATCGTATATAATAACTCGTACTTAATCGACTTTAGTGTACTACGGGTTGTTTGCTATGTTTTCAGGTCGATAGATTCAGGTAGATAATAATTCATGCTCTTACAAAAAAGTCGCTATCATGCGGTAGCTGCTGAAATTCAATTGCAAATTGAACAACGAATATGGTTACCAGGTGATCGTATTCCTTCGATTCGTAAGATGAGTAAAACTCACGACATTAGTCCGATGACTGTTTTAAAAGCGTATGAGCTATTAGAGTCGGAAGGCTGGATTTATGCCAAGATTCGCTCTGGTTATTTTGTTGCTGCACATCTTAACCGTCTTGCAATACCGCAGCCACTTATCCCTCAGATGATCAACCGTTCGATAAAAATTAATGAGCATGTCTTTGAAGTGCTAACCGCTTGTAAACGTCCTGATATCGTTCCTTTGGGTTCTGCTTTCCCTGATCCTGCTTTATTTCCACTGAAACAGTTAGGTCAAGCACTCGCAAAAACCATTAAAACTATGCCTGCACACAGTGCGGTGACTGAGCTTCCGCCTGGTAGCGTGGCATTACGCCGCGCAATTGCCAAGCGTTATATCCGTGATGGCATTGACGTGTCAATTGATGACATAGTGATAACCTCCGGGGCGATGGAGTCGTTGGGTTTGAGTCTTATGGCTGTGACTAAACCCGGCGATACTGTTGCGATTGAATCTCCGGCTTTTTATGGTGTTTTGCAAACGGTAGAACGGCTTCAACTTAAGGCCGTTGAAATTGCGACTGACCCACAGTTGGGTATATCAGTAGACGCACTAACAACAGCTGTAAATCGGCATGATATTAAAGCGTGTTGGTTAATGAGTAAATATCAAAACCCGCTTGGCGCATCGATGCCTGAAGCAAATAAATTAGCCATTCGTAATGTGCTGGCGGAAAATCAGATTCCTTTACTTGAGGATGATGTTTACAGTGAACTATATTTTTCAGAACGTAAACCGAAACCAATTAAAGCGTATGATGAGCAAGGATTAGTATTACATTGTTCATCATTTTCAAAATGTTTAGCCCCTGGTTTTAGAGTCGGCTGGGTAGTAGCTGGTCGCTATGCGAAACAAATCGAGCAACTACAATTGATGACAACACTTTCTGCCGCTGTGCCGAATCAGTTAGCGCTTGCTGAATTTGTTTTACATGGTCGTTATGATATTCATCTGCGTAGGTTAAGGCGACAGCTCGAATCTCGGCAACAGCAAATGCAACATGCCATTGAGCAATACTTCCCTGCGGAAACGAAGATCACGCGACCTAGAGGCGGTTATTTTTTATGGGTTGTTTTACCTGATGATATAAATACTGGTGAGTTACTTAAAATCCTATTGGATAATCATAATATCAGTATTGCACCTGGAACCTTGTTTGCGAGTGATGGTAAATACAAAAACTGCATGAGGATTAATTGTTCCTATTTACTTACTGAACAAATACGCCAAGCGCTTATTACCTTAGCTAGGTGCATCACTTCATACCCAATGTAAATAAAAACTGTTCTAGTATTTATAACGAAAGCATCTGTTATAGGGTAGTTTAGTACTGATCTGTACTATGCTTACAGGCCTTATTTGTGTTTCAATACCTCCGCTAGTTTATAAAAAATCATATCCATTAAGAGATAAATTAATTGGCGCGATGTAAACTTATTTTCAAACCAGTCTGTAAGTTTTTCTATTGTGATAAGTGTTTGATTAAATTAATAAGCGTGAGATAAGTCAGAGGATTATAGCGACTTATTTAGCTTCTTTGATATAATTGAAGATATAAAAATAAGGAGCATTTAATGTCTGAAGAACGCATAAATATAAAAGATATAACCCCTAAAGTTAAACCTAAATATACCAATGTCGGTCCTGATAATCATATTTATGTAAGGAACATGAGTGGTGTATTTCAGCGATTGAGAAAATACGTGGGCTGGTTTTTTATGGTGCTGTTTTTAGCATTACCTTTGTTCCAGTGGGATGGGCATCAGGCGATCCTATTAAATATCGTTGAACAACGCATTCATATTTTTGGTTTAACGATTTTCCCTCAAGATCTCATGTTATTAGCCTTGCTTCTGATTGTTGGCGCATTCGCATTATTTTTTGTTACCGCTTACCTCGGCCGAGTATGGTGTGGTTTTATGTGCCCACAAACTATTTGGACATTTATTTTCATTTGGTTTGAAGAGAAAATTGAAGGTTCAGCAAATAAACGTTTGAAGTTGAATCAAGGCCCTACAACGGCAGATAAAGTAAAGAAGAAAGTGCTTAAGCATACCGCATGGTTAAGTTTTTCACTGTTTACTGGGCTCGCATTTATGGCTTATTTTGTGCCTATTGTTGACCTTTACACTGAATTTTTTACTCTTCAGGCTAGTGGTATTGTGTATTTCTGGGTGCTATTTTTTGCATTCTGTACTTATGGTAACGCTGGCTGGATGCGCAGTATTATGTGTACTCATATGTGTCCATACGCGCGCTTCCAATCTGCGATGTTTGATACCGATACATTTATTGTTGGTTATGATTTTAATCGTGGTGAATCACGTGGTCCGCGTTCACGTAAGGTCGATCATAAAGCGAAAGGTTTAGGTGATTGTATCGACTGTAATTTATGTGTTCAAGTATGTCCTGCAGGTATTGATATTCGTGACGGTCTACAGTATGAATGCATTAACTGTGGTGCTTGTATCGATGCGTGCGATCAAACGATGGAGCGAATGAATTACCCGAAAGGATTGATTCGTTATACCTCTGAGAATGACCTAAATAATAAACCTCATCAGAAAAGTCGATTCAAGTTAGTGGGTTACGGTATCGTAATGACACTCATGACGGTAATGTTTGCTACGAGTGTAATGAGTATTTCGCCAGTTCAAATGGATATTATTCGTGACCGAAATGCATTATATCGTGAAAATTCCGACGGCAATATTGAAAATACTTATACACTTAAGATTATCAATAAGACATCATTCACCCAAAAATACAGTTTATCTGTTATCGACGTGCCTGATCATGAGTGGTTTGGACCCCGTGAAATTGAAGTATTGCCGGGTGAATTATTCGTGCAGCCAGTGAGTTTAGCCATTGACCCATATGATCTGAAACAACCTGTGATTAAAATAAACTTTGTGATTACTGAACAGGGTAATGAGCATTATGTTTTTACTCAACAAAGTCGTTTTATCAGCAAATTATAGTGCCTGCAATAAAGTATAAATAGCTTTATAATCAATGTAAGTTAAAGTAAGTAGCAAGCCCAGTTATACTGGGCTTGCTATTATTGTATCCAATCTAAGATCTGTTGTACGTCTATGATAGTTATTTGGATATAGGTACTCGTATTTTAGGAAATAAAAATGACAGACCTACCTGTTGATTACAGTTTGCTTTCCCCTGACCTTATGTTGGATGCGATAGAATCTACCGGTATCCGTGTTGATTCGGGGTTGTTGGAATTAAACAGCTATGAAAATCGTGTGTTTCAATTTCTAGATGAAGATCGTAAACGCTTTGTGGTTAAGTTTTATCGCCCTGTTCGTTGGAGTGATGAACAGATCCAAGAAGAACACGATTTTTCTCTACAGTTAAAGTCAGCTGATATCGATGTTGTT
This sequence comes from Moritella sp. 28, assembly GCF_018219435.1. NCBI lineage: Bacteria > Pseudomonadati > Pseudomonadota > Gammaproteobacteria > Alteromonadales > Moritellaceae > Moritella > Moritella sp. 28. The sequence continues at coordinate 45,881 of NZ_CP056121.1, forward strand.
GCACCGTTACAATTTGATGGTTGTAGTCTATTTATTTATCATGGATACCGCTTTGCTATTTTTCCAAGTACAGGTGGTCGTCCTATTGAAGTGGATAATTTAGATGCACTGGAGTCGGTTGGACGTAACTTGGGTCGCGTTCATCAATTAGCGAACAAGCAACCATTCTTGCATCGACCAACATTATCGATCGCCGAGTTTGTGCAAACCCCAAAGCTGATATTGCAACAGAATAATTTTGTACCTAAGCAATTAGAAACATCATTTTTTGATGTTTATGATGCGTTGGAAAAAGAAATTACGTTGCAATATAAGCCTGATTCTCATCAGCTAATTCGCTTACATGGTGATTTACATGCGGGCAATATATTGTGGCGTGATAAGGTCACAATATTGGATTTTGATGATTGTCGTCAAGGACCTGCGATACAAGATATATGGATGATGTTACACGGTGATCGCCATGAACAATTATTACAATTGGAAGTGATGTTAGAAGGTTATGAAGAATTCTGTTCTTTTGACCCAAAACAGCTGAAGCTAATTGAACCACTACGTGCGATGCGTATGATGAACTACATGGGATGGATTGCTAAACGTTGGGATGACCCTGCTTTTAGTCGTCATTTTTCTTGGTTTACAGATGAACTGTATTGGAAACAGCAGGTCATATTTTTACATGAACAGATTGATAATATGCAAAAGTCGCCGTTATCTCTCATTCCTAATTACTAATTACTAATTTTTTGTACAGTTAATAACGTCTAATTTAAATTTTCAGGAAGGAAAATAATGAAAAAATTATTTATATTGATCACTGCAATGTTATTTTTACCATTTGCGAATGCTGCACAGTTTAAAGAAGGTGTGCATTACGATGTGATCGCTGAGCAGGCAACATCAAAACCGCAAATTGCTGAATACTTTTCGTATTATTGCCCACACTGTTTTAAGTTCGAACCTATCATGACAGATGTGACAAAACGTCTTGCTGGTACCGATATTAAAGTAGAAAAAAATCACGTTGCTTTTATTGGCCGTGAAATGGGTATTGAAATGCAAAAAGCATTTGCGACTGCAGAGTTGTTGAATGTTGAAGGTCAAATGTCACCTGCTATCTTTACTGCGATTCATGATCAAAAGCGTCGTTTCTCTGGCCGTGATGATATCCGTACAGTATTTACTGACGCAGGTATCGATGGCAAGAAATTTGATGCCGCAGTGGATAGTTTTGCTGTGAATGGTAAAGTAGCACGCATGGATAAAAATACGGCTAAGAAGAATATTCGTGGTGTACCAGCATTAATCGTTAATGGTAAATACCAAATTAATATGGGTAGTATTCAAGCGCGTGGTGAAGAGTTCAACGTTAAGCTAACCGAACTGATTAAATACCTAGCAGCAAAAACGAATTAATTTATGTCTCGATTTTAGGTATTTTAAAAGGACGCGATTGCGTCCTTTTTTATTAGAATTAATATTTTAGCTTACTTTTCCCAAACAATTTTATCTTGGTGGTTTTCTTCGTAGAAAGGTTTAAAACGACTTTCTAGTTCATGACGCTTAAATTTAAGTGTTGGTGTTAATAAACCATTATCCACAGTCCATTCATCTTTTAAAACAATGATATGCCCAATGCGTGAGTGTGATTCTAATGATTTATTAATATGCTGGCGTGTTTCTTCAAGGTTAGTTGTCATGGCTTCTTGACCTAGTTCACGCGCTTCTGGTGATAGCACCACCAATGCAACTGGTTGTGTTAAGGCTGTACCGGTAATACAGATCTGCTCAATATTCGGATTCTCACCAAACTTACATTCTATCGGCACTGGTGTTACGTATTTACCTTTTGAAGTCTTGAAGATGTCTTTTACGCGCCCGGTTATTTTCACATAACCATTGCTATCAATTTCACCTTTATCACCAGTTTTGAAGTAACCTTCTTCATCGAATGATTCTTTGGTCTGCGCTTCATCTTTGTAATAACCAGTCATGAGACCATCACCTTTCACTAAAATTTCGCCAATCTCAGAGATTTTTAGATCAACCCCCGGGCCTGGTTTACCAATAGTGCCTATTTTTTGTGGGTTAAACGGGTGGTTAAATGTGCCGTAAGCGAGGTTTTCTGTCATGCCCCATGCTTCGGTAATATTTAAACCAAGGCGTTCGTACCATTTTAATAATGATGGTGATACTGCAGCTGAACCACAGCCAAGCATACGAGCATGCTGTAAACCTAGACCACGTTTAATTTTAGCTCTTACTAAACCATTAACAAATGGGATTTTTAGTAGGAAGTTAAGTTTATGTGCAGGCATTTTTTGTAATACGCCCATTTGGAAACGAGTCCATAGACGTGGTACAGAAATGAACAACGTTGGCTCTACAGACTGAATATTACTGACGAAGGTATCAAGTGACTCAACAAAGGAAACCACACCTTCACCGGCATAAATACTACTACCTTCAATATAAACACGTTCAGTAATGTGTGCTAGTGGTAAATAAGACAGTAATCTGTCGCCTGGAATAATGCCTAAGCTAGAGACAATATTTTGTGATGCTGATTTGAATGCAGCAAACGTGATCATTACGCCTTTCGGATTACCAGTACTACCTGAGGTATAAATAATTGACATTAAGTCTTCAAGGTTGATGTGTGCTGGTGTTGCTAATGGCTGGTGTTGCTCTAGCAGATCATTCCATTTATATTGACAAGCAAGTGTTTCATAAGGATAACTAATGGTAATTACGTCTGCAGGTAGTTTCCCTTCTAGGCTTTGGTAGTTATCTAACTTACCAATAAACAGTACTTTTGCTTCACTGTGATCTAATACATAGTTGATTGTTTTTGCATTTGCTGTTGAATAAATTGGCACGCTAATGTAACCCGCGTACATGATTGCTAAATCGTTAATAAACCATTCGGCGCTATTTTTTGCCAGAATTGCTATTTTGTCACCTGGTGCTAATCCAAGTGATTGCAGTGCTTGAGCAATACGTTTTGTTTGGTCAGCAACTTGAGACCATGTGAACTCGTGAAATGTCCCATTAATAGGTTGGCGTAAATATACCTCATTGGCACGATGCTTTTCCCAGTGCAATAAGGCATCGAGAGGTGTGTTTAAGTTTAGTGCTAATGTGCTCATATGTGGTCCCAAAAAAAGATTAATGCAACAATGCCTTAACAGTTATAGCATGTTACACCTTGTTCCGTTTAAGATTAAAGCAAAAGTGAGATCTCAATATCATTTTAGAACTAAAGCTCTATTTTTGGCAGTTTTTATATCTTTTATTACCCCTAAAGCGTTATTTTGTTGGGGTGTTTTAAAATAACAATGAAGTAGCCCACAAAATCATGATTATAATATTGTAGGCTTAACTGTTACCACTGTTGCGCCTGTGTTGTATCTGTGTTGTGTCTGTGTTGTGGTGTTGTTTCGTTTGTTTGTTCTGCGTAAGGGTTAAGCTTCCGTCATTGGTTGCCCATTATGAAATGGTAGCTTAAATTTACGGTGATTTTCACGCCACCTTGTAGTTTGTGTGTCATCTAAATAGCGTCAACGCGAATAGCAACTAATACAGTACTGATTACCATTAATACGAACGAGGGCAGAAAATTAATCATTAAGCTGTGCCTGATTAAGTTTTTCTAATTCCTGATCTTTATTTATCCATAATTCATTTATCCATTGCTGGAAATTAGTCTGAAAGGTTTTGTCATTGAGATAATCACCCATATAACTTGCGTTAATTTCTTGAGTGGTAATTTGTACTTGGATCTGTTGTACCTGACAGCTAATAAATTCCCAAAAAGTTGGAATACCTTGCGGGTAGTAAATCGTCACGTTGACAAGGGTATCAAGCTGGCCATTCATCGCATCGAGAGCAAAGGCGATACCCCCTGCTTTAGGTTTTAATAAATGACTGAATGTTGATGCTTGTTGGCTGTGTTTATGCTGAGTAAAGCGAGTCCCTTCAACAAAATTCATGACACTGACGGGTTTATGTTTGAACTTTGCACAGGCTTTTTTAGTTGTTTCAATGTCTTTACCACGCATGTGTGGGTTCTTTGCCAAAAACTTTTTGCTGTAGCGTTTCATGAATGGAAAGTCGAGTGCCCACCAAGCCAGACCTAAAAAAGGTACCCAGATAAGTTCTTTCTTTAAGAAGAATTTTAGAAACGGGATCTTACCATTCAGTACTCGCTGCAAAACTAGAATATCAACCCAAGATTGATGGTTTGAAATGACCATGTACCACTTATTTAATGACAGTCCTTCTGCACCATTTACTTGGATATTTGGGTTACCAATTAGTTGTTGGGTTATCCCGTTCACAGATACCCAGTTTGAAGCACAGCCATCAAGTAAATGATTCAGTATTTTTTGTGCAGTTTTAAACGGAATAATACTTTTTAACAGCGAAAAAATAACAATAGGGATCAACCAAAATAGGGTATTTAACAGGTAACAGATAAATGCAATGGCGCCTGCCACCTTTTGCGTGAATGTCGATAACATAATATGGCCTTGGTGTGATGTGAGATGAAATGATAAAACTATCATCACGTTATGCCAAACAAAAACTGAAATTTTAAACATTTATTTGTTGTAATAAGCGGTCCATCGCTCGATAAGAGAGTGCTTCAAGTAGGTGGGATTTATTGATATCTATACAATTGTTTAAATCTGCAATGGTACGAGCGACCTTGATTATCTTATGAAATGCTCGCGTAGATAGACCCATTTTATCAATGGCCAGTTCTAAAAATATCGCATCTTGATGTTGTAGTGGGCAATAATGTTCAATTTCTTTACTGGTCAAAGCGTCGTTTAATTTGTTGCTGCGTTGACGTTGAGTTATTTGTGCTGCACTTACCCTTTGTTTAATTTGTTCACTGTTTTCACCGCGCTGCCCTTGCTCCGTTAAACTGCCCTTTGGCAATGCGGGGACTTCAATTGTCAGATCAAAGCGGTCTAAGAAGGGACCTGATAACTTGCTTAAATATTTTGCCACTTGGCTATTGTTGCTACCAAATTTATTATTGTCGTAATAGCCTGAAGGCGATGGGTTTAGTGCGCCTATTAATTGGAAATTAGCGGGGAAGTCGACCTGTTGGTTGGCCCGGGAGATTGTGATCTGTCCTGCTTCTAGAGGTTCGCGTAAAGAGTCGAGTGCTTTACGCTGGTATTCTGGTAGTTCGTCTAAAAATAGTACGCCATTATGCGCGAGAGTTATTTCTCCCGGTCTTGGGTTTCGACCGCCACCGACTAGCGCGACGGCTGAGGAGGTATGGTGCGGGGTTCGAAAAGGGCGGCGGCACCAATCTTGGGCGACAAATTCGCCGCCACTAATCGATTTTATCGCCGCACACTCGAGTGCTTCTTGTTCTGTCATATCAGGCTGAATACTGGTTAAGCGACTGGCTAACATGGTTTTACCTGTTCCAGGAGGACCAAACAGTAATAAATTATGATTACCTGCTGCACAGATCTCTAAGGCACGTTTGGCACTTTGCTGTCCGATAATGTCTTGCATATCGTGTTGACTGGCGGATGTTATCGTTTCGGCTGTGGCTCGTTGTGCCGATGGTAATGTTTGCTGATCCGTTAAATGGGTACATACTTGTTGTAAATCCAGAGCGGTGAAACAGGTCGCATTGTCGATAAGTGCTGCTTCATGACCATTATCGAATGGAATAATAGTACTGCGTTGGGCTTTTTTACCCGCGATGATACTCGGGATTGTGCCACGGCAAGTACGTAACTTACCGGATAATGAAAGTTCACCAATAAATTCTAATTGCTGGTGTCGATTGGTCGTGATTTGCTGTGATGCGATTAAAATCGCGATAGCAATCGGTAAGTCATAACGGCTGCCTTCTTTTGGTAGATCGGCGGGTCCCAAATTGACGGTGATCCGTTTGGCTGGCATCATAAAATTAGAGTTCATTAATGCGCTTCGCACGCGATCTTTGGCTTCTTTCACTGATGTTTCTGGTAGGCCGACAATGGTAAAGCCTGGTAGTCCTTCGCTGATGTGTACTTCGATGGTAATTAAAGGCGCGTTGATACCTAAAATCGCACGGCTATAGATCACGGCTAAATTCATTCATCATCCTTGGCTATTTATGATTGTATTTATACCCTAGTGTAATTAACAATAAGCATGCTTGAATTAGGTGGATTATTTTAAAACCTTAAGCAAGGCCTATTTGCCACAGTCTATTTTGTGATGTCTGTCATACGTGAATTTTTAAACTGTAATTTGTTTGTTTTCCAATATTTTGAATTGTTCGCGTGCATTTATTTGGTTGTTTGAGTTATTTTGTGCGCGGTTAAAGGCTTGCTTAAATAAATTCACCATGCTAATAATGAATCATCAAAATTTTATAGAGTTGTTGGATTAGTTATATGTTTGGGTTTATTTCGCGTCTTATTATTGTGGTCAGCATTCTGGTGGTAATTATTAAATTACCAAGCCGGGGACTTACTGCTAAGCGAAAATAAGCTTAATCCAGCAATAAGAAAACCTCGGTAGATAACCGGGGTTTTTTTTTGTTTGACGTTTAACGGTTTACAAGAATGATGTTTAAAGGGATGTGGATTAATGAAAGCAACTGAATTTATTGTAAATGCTTTACGTAAACAGGGGGTAAACCAAGTATTTGGTTATCCTGGCGGCGCGATCATGCCATTGTATGATGCGTTATATGATGGTGGTGTAGCGCATTTATTAGCACGACATGAACAAGGTGCAATTATGGCTGCGTTGGGTTATGCGCGTGCTGGTGCTAGAGTCGGAGTCTGTATTGCGACTTCAGGTCCAGGTGCTACTAACTTAGTGACAGGCTTAGCGGAAGCAATGGCTGATTCGATCCCTGTTGTTGCGTTCACTGGGCAAGTGCCGAGTGCCTTGATTGGCGTTGATACGTTCCAAGAAGTGGATATTCTTGGTATGACGTTATCATGTACCAAACACAGTTTTTTGGTTGAAGATCAAAATGACTTAGATCGAATTATTGCTGAAGCATTTACGATTGCGACAACTGGCCGTCCTGGACCAGTATTAATTGATATTCCTAAAGATATTCAGCTGGCAGAAATGGCGTGTGAGACGGTATCTGAATTACCTGTGTTACCGCCGTTAGATGGCTTGGTTGATGAAGAGGTGACTGCGGCTCGTGCATTATTACATGCGGCTAAAAAACCAGTATTGTATGTCGGTGGTGGTGTCGGCATGGCGAATGCCGTACCTGAATTACGTGAATTAGCGGCAGCATTAGATATTCCGATGGTCAGTACATTAAAAGGTATAGGCAGCGCTGATCCTGAACACCCTTATTATTTGGGTATGTTAGGGATGCATGGCCTAAAAGCGGCTAACTTAGCGGTACAAGAAAGTGATCTGTTGATTGCGGTCGGAGCACGTTTTGATGATCGAGTGACTGGTAAACTTGATGAGTTTGCCCCAAATGCCAAAGTTATCCACCTTGATATTGATGCATGTGAACACAATAAATTACGGGTAGCAAACGTTGCCATCACAACTGATTTAAAGCTCATTTTACCGGCGTTAAAAATGACCTTGGATATTGCACCTTGGCGATTACATACCTTAGAAATGAAAGTCGACACTGCTTTTCGTTATGATCACCCCGGCATTGCTATCTATGCCCCTTTGTTATTGAAACAATTGTCTGCCAGCTTACCTGAAGACCATCTTGTGGCGTGCGATGTTGGTCAGCACCAGATGTGGACTGCGCAACATATGACATTTACGCAACCTGAAAATTTATTATCCAGTGCTGGTTTTGGCACCATGGGCTTTGGGTTACCGGCGGCCGTTGGTGCGGCACTCGCGCGTCCTGATGCGATGCCGGTTGTGGTCACCGGTGATGGTTCTATTATGATGAACATCCAAGAGTTAGCGACGATCAACCGGGCTAAATTACCAGTAAAAATTGTATTAATCGATAATCAACGTCTCGGTATGGTGCGTCAATGGCAAACTCTGTTTTTTGATGGCCGTTTATCGCAGACTATTCTAGATGATAATCCTGATTTTGTGGCGTTAGCGGCGGCATGTGGTATTCCAGGCGAAACGGTGGTGGTTAAAGAACAAGTGCAACCAGCGATGGAGCGTATGTTGGCCAGTGATGGTGCGTATTTCTTGCATGTACAAATATCAGAGCAAGAAAATGTCTGGCCATTAGTGCCACCTGGGGTTAATAACGGTGATATGTTGGAGCAATATGATGAGTGCTAAACAAGTACATGAAGTGGTGATTGAAGCCACCAACACACTCGAAATTTTAGAGCGAATATTACGTGTTATTCGTCATCGAGGTTTTCGCATTAGTAGCATGAATTCGGTACAAATGAATGATTGCAATAGCATAAAGATTACGGTTACAGTATCTGGTGAGCGCGGCATTGATCTACTTTATAAACAGTTAGAAAAATTGTTTGATGTGAGTAAAGTAAGCGTTCAGCACATGACCACAATATAGCCGTACTGAAATATAACAGCACTGCAATATAACACTTTATTGACAGCGCAGGTTTGCATTGAATTACAGGATGCAAGAACAGGCGTTATTTAAAATAATACAAAATTACAGCATAAGGGAAGAAGCGATTATGGCGAATACTGAACAGCAAGTTTGGTTTAATGGAAAGATGGTACCGGAATCTCAGGCCAAAGTGAGTATATTTACGCATGCATTGCATTATGGCTCATCGGTATTTGAAGGTATTCGAGCATATGATACGCCGAAAGGTCCCGCTATTTTCCGTTTGAAAGAACACGTTCAACGTCTATTTGATTCAGCCAAAATTTACGGCTGGAGCATTCCTTATTCAAAGCAAGAAATAGAACAAGCCTGTAAAGATGCGGTATTAGCCAATGGCCTTACCAATGCTTATTTACGTCCACTGGCTTATATTGGTAATGTTGGACTGGGTTTAACACCAAAATCAACCGTTTGTGATGCGCTTGTTGCAGCAATGAACTGGGGCGCTTACTTGGGCGACGAAAGCTTAGAGCAAGGCGTTGATGTTTGTGTTACCTCTTGGAATCGTTTAGCACCTAATACCATCCCAACTGGCGCAAAGGCCGGTGGTAACTATTTATCATCACAACTGATCTCATCTGAAGCGAAACGTCATGGTTACGCAGAAGGTATAGCATTGGATGTGAACGGTACTATTTCTGAAGGTGCGGGTGAAAACTTGTTCTTCGTGAAAAATGGTGTGATCCATACTCCGCCGACAACGGCATGTATCTTACCGGGTTTAACCCGTAATACCCTGATGGTACTGGCGCGCGACTTTGGTTATGAAGTGCGTGAAGAACCGATTGCTCGTGAAGCCATGTACTTAGCAGATGAAATGTTCATGTGCGGAACGGCTGCTGAAGTGGTTCCTGTGCGTTCCGTTGATCGTATTGACATTGGCACGGGTAAACGTGGTCCAATTACAGAGCGACTACAGACAGCTTATTTTGCTTTGATTAAAGGTCAGAGTGAAGATAAGTGGGGCTGGTTGGATTATGTGGCGGATCCAAGCTAACCGTTCTATTTATATTACTGCTATATATAAGTAGGTGTTGTTAACACCTACTTACGACGATGAGTCGATTTGATTATTAAGGTGAGGCGCAGATTTGCCTCCTTTATATTTACTGTTTATTTTTGTTTCATGGAGAGAACCGATGCCTAAACTGCGTTCTGCAACATCTACCGAAGGCCGTAATATGGCTGGTGCTCGCGCCTTGTGGCGTGCAACCGGTACCCGAGAAGAAGATTTCGGCAAACCAATTATTGCTATTGCTAATTCATTTACCCAGTTTGTTCCTGGGCACGTCCATTTAAAAGACATGGGGCAATTAGTCGCAGGCGAAATTTTGAAAGCTGGCGGTATCGCGAAAGAATTTAATACCATTGCGATTGATGATGGTATTGCTATGGGTCACGACGGCATGCTGTATAGCTTGCCTTCACGTGATCTGATTGCAGATTCTGTTGAATATATGGTTAATGCTCATTGTGCGGATGCACTTGTGTGTATTTCTAACTGCGACAAGATCACCCCCGGTATGTTAATGGCTGCATTGCGTCTTAATATTCCGGTTATCTTCATTTCCGGTGGTCCGATGGAAGCCGGTAAAACTAAATTATCAGATCAGATCATTAAGTTAGACTTAGTGGATGCCATGGTGATGGGCGCAGATAAAAATGTGTCAGATGAAGATGTTGAAAAAGTAGAGCGTAGCGCATGTCCAACGTGTGGTTCATGTTCGGGTATGTTTACTGCTAACTCAATGAACTGCTTAACTGAAGCATTAGGGCTATCACAACCGGGTAATGGTTCATTAGTTGCAACCCACGCAGATCGTGAAGAATTGTTTTTAAATGCAGGCCGTCGTATTGTTGACCTGTGTAAACGTTATTATCAGCAAAATGATGAATCAGTATTACCGCGTAATATTGCTAATCGTGACGCCTTTGAAAATGCCATGACGCTAGATATCGCCATGGGTGGGTCAACGAATACAGTATTGCATTTAATCGCCGCTGCCATTGAAGGCGAAGTCGATTATAGCTTAGCGGATATGGATGCGTTATCACGTAAAGTACCGCAGTTATGTAAAGTAGCTCCGTCAACGCCGCTCTATCATATGGAAGATGTGCATCGTGCCGGTGGCGTAATGGCTATCTTGGCCGAGTTGAATCGTGCCGGTTTATTGCATACTGATAATATGACCGTAATGGGTATGACCATGGCTGAGCAGTTAGCTGAGTTTGATATTATCACTACCCAATCTGATGCGGTGAAGAAAATGTATTCGGCAGGCCCGGCTGGTATCCGTACCACGAAAGCCTTCAGCCAAGATTGCCGTTGGGATTCACTCGATAATGATCGTGCTAATGGTTGTATCCGTTCCATCGAAAATGCCTACAGTCAAGAAGGTGGTCTTGCGATATTAACGGGTAACATTGCCATTGATGGCGCAGTAGTTAAAACTGCGGGTGTTGCGGATGATAATTTATTGTTCCGTGGTACTGCACGGGTATTTGAAAGCCAAGATTCTGCGGTAAGTGCTATTTTAGCCAGTGAAATCAAAGCCGGTGACGTGGTTGTTATTCGTTATGAAGGACCGAAAGGTGGTCCAGGTATGCAAGAAATGCTATATCCAACCAGTTATCTGAAATCGATGGGACTTGGTAAAGCGTGTGCGCTTATTACTGATGGTCGTTTTTCGGGTGGTACGTCGGGCTTGTCTATTGGTCATGCTTCACCAGAAGCTGCAAGTGGCGGCTTGATCGGTCTGGTTGAAGATGGCGATATTATTGATATTAATATTCCAGAACGCTCGATGAATCTTATGGTTGCTAATGATGTACTTGCTGCGCGTCGCACTGAAATGGAAAGCCGCGGTGAATTAGCGTGGAAACCTGTTGAGATACGAGCACGAAAAGTAACACAAGCATTACGTATCTATGGTCACTTCGCGACAAGTGCAGATAAAGGTGCTGTACGCGATAGAAATCTGATTTAACCTACCTCGTTAGTATTATCTAGCAATTCACCATGGTCTATATCAAAGGCTCAGTGATAATCGACTATGATTACTGCTGGGCCCTTTTTTTGAGGGCGATCTTGCTCACAGAAAAAATTATCTTCTGTTCAACATCAATTTAACAAATCTTATATAAAATTTTCTTAAAATTAGATAGATCTTTAGTGATTAATTCTGCACTTCTGCGTCTATACTGCACCTATATATCGAGAAGCTTTTCTCAGCCAGTTAAATAAACCATATATCGGAGTAAATAGCATATGATTATCGGCGTACCTAAAGAAATTAAAAACCATGAGTATCGCGTAGGTATGACTCCTGCAAGTGCACGAGAGCTTATTACACATGGCCATACAGTTTATGTTGAAACATTTGCTGGTGCTGGTATTGGTTTTAGCGACAGCGATTATGAAACTGTTGGTGCAAAAATATTAACAACTGCAGCTGAAGTTTTCGCAACTGCAGACATGATTGTGAAAGTAAAAGAGCCACAAGCTGTTGAACGTGCAATGCTACGTGATGGCCAAGTGTTATTCACTTACTTACACCTTGCACCTGATCTAGCACAAACAGAAGACCTAATTAAGAGTAATGCAGTTTGTATCGCTTACGAAACAGTAACTGATGCAAACGGTGGCTTACCGCTACTTGCACCTATGTCTGCTGTTGCTGGTCGTATGTCGATTCAAGCTGGCGCACAAGCATTAGAAAAATCACAAGGTGGTTGTGGTCTTCTTATGGGTGGCGTACCGGGTGTTGCTCCTGCAAACGTTGTTGTTATCGGCGGCGGTGTTGTTGGTATGAATGCAGCGAAAATGGCTGTGGGTATGGGCGCTAGCGTAACTATGTTAGACCGTAACCTTACTGTACTCGCTAATCTCGACAATCAATTCGATGGCCGTTTGAAAGTAGTTTATTCTACACACGATGCAATTGAAAAATATGTATTAGAAGCTGATCTAGTGATTGGTGCGGTATTAGTTCCTGGTGCAGCAGCACCGAAACTGGTAACTAAAGACCTAATTTCACGCATGAAGCCTGGTGCTGCTGTTGTTGACGTTGCGATTGACCAAGGTGGTTGTTTCGAAACTTCACACGCGACGACACACCAAGACCCAACTTACATCATTGATGACGTTGTACACTACTGTGTTGCTAACATGCCTGGTGCTGTTGCGAAAACATCTACGTTTGCATTAAACAATGCAACACTGCCGTACATTATCAAGCTTGCTAATCTAGGTTGGAAAGAAGCATTGCTACAAGATGAGCACCTACTAAACGGCTTAAACGTTATCGCTGGTCAAGTCACTGTTCAAGATGTTGCTGAAGCACATAACTTACCGTTCATTGCACCAAAGAGCATGATTTTATAATCTAGCTTATTGCAATAACGTGTTAAATTAGCACCATTATTTATTAATGGTGCTTTTTTTATATGCAAAAGAAAATAACTATTTTACTCCTTCTTACTGGGCTGGCTTTGTTCGGTCTCTATACCGTCCTTACATCAGATGATGTTATTGAAGTCGAAAGGTCAGGTGATGCTATTGAAGTCGAAAGGTCAGATGTGCCAGACTTTGCTGCGTTTAATGATGCCACCGCCAAGAAAACCGCATTCTTTAATTATCTACAACCCGCATTTGATACCGTTACTGCTGAAGTATTAGCAGAGCGTGCGCTATTAACTCAATGGCAGGCTAAAGTAGCATTAACAGCGCAAGATCAAGCACAACTACAAGATATGGCGAGTATGTATAAAGTGACCGCTAATAATGATCATGCCTTGATTAATACGTTATTGTTACACGTTGATGTTATCCCTGAAGAACTGGTATTTAGTCAGTCGGCTAATGAGACGGCTTGGGGCACATCACGCTTTGCTAAACTTGGGCATAACTTTTTTGGCCAGTGGTGCTTTAGCAAAGGCTGTGGGATTGTACCAAATCAACGCGAGCAAGGGGCTGCGCATGAAGTGGCGAGCTTTGACTCGATCGAGGAGTCTGTTCGTTCGTACTTCCGCAATATTAATAGAAACCAAAGTTATTTGCTGCTACGTGAGATTCGTTCTGAATTACGTAAAAATGGCGATGTCATTAATGCCTGTGCACTCGCGGCTGGGTTGATTAATTACTCGGAAAGAAAAGAGGCGTACATTACAGAAGTTCGGGCAATGATCCGTCACAACCGCCAATTCTGGCGAAATAATGAAAATACGGATTATCAGTTATGTGCAGCACCGAAACCTGTGGTGACAGAAATGGTTGCAGAAGAAGAGGTTGAGTTACCGGAAACAATTACTTTAACGCCGGACTTAACTATTGTTGAAACGAAAAATAGTGATTCAGCAATAGTTGAACCTAACAAGGCTACGGATAATGCTAAAAATGTCACCGTTACGCCAGAAGAACCAATAAAACAATCTTTGGCAGAATAATCAGCTAATATATTTTGGGGTGCTCAAAGCCTTTCTGAGTGCCTTTTTTCATCACCAATCTATTTAATATACTTTCATTTTTAACACTGTTGGCTCATAAGTGTGTGGTTAAGTTAAATTTACGATATAAATCACTATCTTTGTTAAAACATGTTGGTTTTTTCTATTTTGTCCATTATCGATACAATGCCTATTTTTGAGTAGTTGAGGGTTTTTGTCGGTTTTAAGACGCTAAAATTGACGTTTCTTAATTTAAAGTGGATTTTTTTGATGATTGTGTAGATGTTACGTAGTCGTAAAATGTACAAAAGTACTTGGATATGTGACCCACCTCGACTTTCCTGTTGCTAGATGATTGAACTGCTTCCCTTCGTCAATAGAGTTGTAATACTCTCCAATCATCAAATCTTGAAGTGCAAAGAATTGTAAAAATATAAAAATAATATAATAAGCAAAAAAACACACACTACTATGATAATTGAAAGGCTGAGTTTGTTATGGATAAATCACTAAGTTCGAAAATATTTATATCCCTGTTTGTGGGCTTGTTACTGGGTACTATCGTTCAGTATGGCTTTGGTGCAGGATCGTTCCTTGATACATATTTTGTCGGTGCAGCTACTGCAGTCGGTACTATGTTTGTATCACTGATTAAATTAATGGTTGTGCCATTAGTTTTCATCTCTATTGTATGTGGTGTATGTGAACTGAAAGACATTAAAAGTTTTGGTCGCTTAGGTGGTAAAACGTTCTTCCTTTACCTCGCAAATACAGCAATCGCAATCACAGTTGCACTTATTGTGGCAATGATTGTTCAACCAGGTGTTGGTGCTAACCTTGCTGAATTAGGTGGTACTGCGGTACATCTAACATCAACAGAAACACCTGATATTGGTCAAATGATTGTTAACATCGTACCAAGTAACCCGATACAAGCATTTGCTTCTGGTGACATGTTACAAATCATCTTCATGGCAATCATCACTGGTCTGGCAATTCAAGCACTAGACAAAAAAGGTGGTCCAGCGGTTAATGCATTCCAAATCGCGAATGACATCATGATGAAACTTGTTAGCCTAATCATGAGCTTTGCCCCGTTTGGTGTATTCGCGTTAATGATTCAATTAGGTGCGACGCTTGATGGCGCAACGCTCGCTTCAGTAGCGAGTTACGTGGGTCTGGTTGTAGCATTGCTTTTAGTATGGATCTTAATTGTATACCCACTAGCGGTATGGGCAACAACGGGTATCCGTCCAGCTACATTCCGTCGCCAAGTTCGTGAACAGTTCCTATTTTCACTATCGACAGCAAGCTCAAACGCAACAATCCCAGTAACTATGCGCACCCTTACGGATAAGATTGGTGTATCGAAAACAGTTGCTGGTTTTGGTGTTCCATTGGGCGCTACGATGAACATGTCTGGTGTATCTATCTACATCTCAATTGCGACAGTATTTGCTGCCAACGCATACGGCACACCACTGCAAGTTACTGATATGTTCACTATGGGGCTAACTATCCTACTACTATCTGTTGGCGCAGGTGGTGTACCTGGTGGCGGTATCGTGATGATTGGTGTGTTACTTACACAACTTGGTCTACCTGTTGAAGCACTCGCTATTATTGCTGCGGTTGACCGTATCAATGATATGTTCTGTACTTCTGCTAACGTAATCGGTGATACAGCGGTTAATACGATTGTTGCTAAGAGTGAAGGTGAACTAAACCTTGAAATAGCACATGCATCTGAAGAAACAAATGCAGTAGCTAAAACAGCGTAATCAATTAATATAAATAGTTAAAAGGGAGCGAAATGCTCCCTTTTTTATTTCCGGTGAAAAGTTATCCTGAGTTAAACCTTTTTATCTGTTTCGATTGTTGTTATAACTAAATCATAGCGTTAACGATTGCATGTCAATGCGTTAACTTGTCAGTTATATTTCAATGGATGATCGAGTGACAAATAACGAGCCCCAACAACCCCAATCACAACTTACAGCAAGTGAATACTTATGTAAGATCCTGTTATCACCGGTTTATGAAGCTGCAGTGGTCACCCCGTTACAACCATTAACAAAATTATCTGAACGTTTGGGTAATAGTATTCTTCTTAAACGTGAAGATCGTCAACCCGTGCACTCGTTTAAATTACGCGGTGCATTTAATAAATTGGTGCAATTATCTGAAGAACAAAAATTACGCGGTGTCGTTGCTGCTTCTGCAGGCAATCATGCCCAAGGTGTTGCGCTGTCTGCGAAGAAACTGGGTATTAAAGCCATCATTGTAATGCCTGTTATTACCCCTGATATTAAAGTGAGTGCGGTGCGTGGTTTTGGTGCCGACGTTTGTTTATATGGTGATAGTTTTGATGAAGCATCAAATCATGCTAAGAAACTTTCAGCAGAAGAAGGTTATACCTTGATCCCACCGTTTGATGATCCGGATGTGATCGCGGGGCAAGGAACTATTGCGCGTGAATTGCTAGAACAAAATTCCCATTTAGATTATATCTTTGTACCTGTTGGCGGCGGTGGTCTTGCTGCGGGTATTGCTGTGTATATCAAACAATTAAAACCATCAATTAAAGTGATCGGTGTTGAGCCGCGAGACTCAGCCTGTTTACGCGCGGCATTAGATGCGGGTGAACCCGTTACGCTTGACCGTGTAGGTATTTTCGCCGATGGTGTGGCGGTAAAGCGGATTGGTACTGAAACATTCCGCCTTTGTAATGAATTTATCGATGATGTGATCACGGTGAGCAGTGATGAGATCTGTGCGGCGTTAAAAGATATTTTTGAAGATACCCGTGCAATTGCAGAACCATCGGGCGCATTAGCGCTGGCGGGATTAAAAAAATATACTGAATTAAACGGTTTACGTGATAAGAACATGGCGTCGATCTTAAGTGGTGCGAATGTTAACTTCCACTCATTACGTTATGTATCAGAGCGTAGTGAATATGGAGAGAAGAAGGAAGCGGTGCTTGCGGTGACTATCCCTGAACGTCCTGGTGCATTCTTGAAGTTCTGTGAATTAATAGGCAATCGCGCCGTGACTGAATTTAACTACCGTTATTCTAATCGTGCCGCGGCAAATATTTTTGTCGGCTTACGTACACCTCAAGGTACTGCAGAGTTAGCTACCGTCATTAAACAGCTGGAAGATGCAAAATATCCAGTGGTTGATTTATCTGAAGATGAAATGGCCAAACAGCATGTACGTTATATGGTTGGAGGCCGTCCTGCTGAAGACTTGCAAGAACGTTTGTTTAGCTTTGAATTCCCTGAACATCCGGGAGCATTACAAAAATTTCTATTAACGCTAGGTATGAATTGGAATATTACCTTATTTCATTATCGTAACCATGGTGCTGCTTATGGTCGTGTATTAACGGGTTTTGAGCTACCAGATGGTGAGATGAAAGCTTTTTCAGCTTATTTAGTTAAGTTGGGTTATCAATATAAAGAAGAAACTAACAATCCTGCGTATAAGTTTTTTCTTGCGCACTAGATAATCTCGGTGGCTCAAACTGACTCATCGTCCACCACTGAGAATGAATCAATTCTCAGTGGTGTTTCTCGGTCTGCATCGCTGTAAAAATTACGCGAGTCATGTTTGCGCCTAATTCCTCTCCTTGCTGCATGGCCGTGTCCTTTGGTCAGATTCATGAAACAGTATGTATACCGCTGAACTTAGCTAATCACTATAACAACTGAAAACTTAACGAAAGTATGAATAAAGCAGACTATTGGGCACTTGAAAGATAGAATAAATAGCCTAGTTTTAAGTAAACAGTGCTACCCTTTACCGCAATTAATTTATCATTTTTATATTGGAAATATTATGCTGAGCTATCGCCACAGCTTTCACGCTGGCAACTTTGCTGATGTACTTAAACACACGGTTGAAGTATTGATTTTAGAAGCGTTAAAACAAAAGGATACGCCTTTTATTTATCACGATACCCATTCTGCCGCGGGTCGTTATAGCTTATCGAGTGCACATTCAGAAAAAACAGCTGAGTACGTTGATGGTATCGCTAGAATTTGGCAACAAGGTGAAGTACCTGCGCCATTAATCCCTTATTTAAATATGATTAAGCAGTTAAATAACACGTCTACCCTGAAGCATTATCCGGGATCACCATTAGTTGCGCGTTTATTATTACGTGAACAAGATCGTATGCAAATGACGGAATTACACCCTGCGGATGTAAAATTATTAGAGCAAGAGTTTGCTGGTGATCGTCAAGCGCGCGTGTACAAGAAAGATGCTTATGAAGGGCTGAAATCCTTGCTACCTGGACGCAATAAACGTGGTTTAGTACTGCTTGATCCATCTTATGAAATCAAAACCGAGTACCGCCAGGTAGTGCAGGAGATCGCACAGACTTACCGCCGTTTTGCAACAGGCACTTATGCACTTTGGTATCCAGTTATTGAACGTCGCACTATTGATCGGCTTATGCGAGACTTTGTTGGCACTGGCATTAAAAAGATTTTAGTGATCGAATTATGCGTAAAAGGTGATACTGAAGAACGTGGTATGACTGGTACAGGTATGGTTGTCATTAATCCACCGTGGAAATTGGTTGCTCAAATGGAAGAGTTACTGCCTTGGCTAACGGAAGAATTAGCGCAAGATAAAAACGCATTTTTCCGCCTTGAATGGTTAGTTCCAGAATAAGTAAATGTAATATAGAATTACGGTATCGAAGGATATCGTAATTCTAACTGACGTAAGAATTACTTAGACAGTGTTTATTCATCTAGTTTGAAATTTAAAGGGTTATAAAATAAATACAAAGAATTAGTCTCACATGTACAATAGGTAGATTATGAAGCAATGGATCGCAGAAAAATTATCAGCACAGGGCTTTGTCGCTGAAGGATTACCTTCTAAATATATAGGTGGGGAAGGAGAGCATTTGGTATTTTTTCATGCCAATGGTTTTCCGCCCGCTATGTATCAACAAATGTTACAACCACTTACCGGTGAATATAAAGTCAGCGCCGTTTACCAGCGCCCGTTATGGCCATTACCGATTCCGGATGATTTTGATAATTGGCGATTAATGATCGATGACGCTTGCCGTTTTGTTGCTGCGCAACCTGAGCCTATTACCTTAGTCGGCCATTCGATGGGTGGTTTGATTAGTATCATTTGTGCGGTACGCGAACCTGAAAAAGTCAAACAACTGATTCTCCTTGACCCGGTTATTCTTGCACCCCACATGATTTGGGTTATGCGTCATTTACCTTACTGCTTACGTAAAAGATTACCACTGGTCGAAAAAACATTAAGACGACCGAATACGTTTGTTAATATTCAGGAAGGTTTCGATTTTCACCGTAAAGTGCGTGGTTTTAAAGATATTTCTGACAGTGTATTAGCTGATTACATGGCCGAAGGTTTGTACGAAACCGACGACGGGTTTAAACTGAGCTATAGTCGTGAGTGGGAAGCCTCTATTTATCAGACAGTACCTTGGGTTTGGTCGAGCATTAAACATTTAACGACCGATACCGTGGTGATTAGGGGACGTGATTCTGATACGTTATCGACAGAAACCGTCGCTCGATTATTGCGTAAGCAGCCACATATTAAACTGGTTGAAATGGACGGTGGGCATTTGTTCCCGTTAGAGCAACCGTTGAAAACGGCTGAGCTTATTCGCCAGCACTTAGCCATTAATAAGCATTAGGTCAATATGTATATATCTAGATTAATTAGCCTAGCGTTACGCAAGCTCACTGCTGAACTGCGTTGGGCGAATCTAT
This sequence comes from Moritella sp. 28, assembly GCF_018219435.1. Taxonomy (NCBI): domain Bacteria; kingdom Pseudomonadati; phylum Pseudomonadota; class Gammaproteobacteria; order Alteromonadales; family Moritellaceae; genus Moritella; species Moritella sp. 28. The sequence continues at coordinate 65,684 of NZ_CP056121.1, forward strand.
TTTTTATTTTTTGTAGTTATTTAGCTGTTGTATGGGGATTGTTATGGTTAGCGGATGAAAGCACGTTAATTGAACCGCTGACATTTTTCTATTACACCGTCGTGGTGATTAGCACTGTTGGTTTTGGTGATTTATCACCGACGACTGCACATGGCCAACTTGTTGTCGCTTTGGTACAGATCCCTTTTGGGTTATTAATTTTTGGTGCCGCGATTGGTAAAACCACGCAAGCAATAGTGACACTAGCAAGGAAAGGTATGAACGGAAAAAAAGATTTTAGTACTTATAGCGACCATATTTTAATTTTAGGCTGGCGTGCGCATCGCACTAAACGGATTTTAGATCTGATTCTTGCCGATAAAAAGCGGTATAAACGCAAGATAATTTTGTGTGTAGAGCGTGATATGAACCATCCGTTTCCACAACTGCTGGATGTGGAGTTTGCCAAACTAGAATCTTTCACCGATCATGATGAATTAGTGCGTATTGCGATCGCACAGGCGAGTTCTATTATTGTTGATGGTGAAAATGATGAAATGACGCTATCGATGGCATTAAGTGCTTCATCACATGCCTCAAAACAGGCGCATATCAGTGCTTATTTTCATGAGGAAAGTAAAGCTGATCTGCTGCGTGCACATTGTCCCAATGTCGAATGTGCAAGTTCACGCCATGCCGAAATTTTAGTACGAACGATGCAATCGCCCGGTGCCAGTATTGTCCATGAACAATTGTTTTCTACGCTTGATGAAGCAACATTATATTGCTTAACATTAGAGGATGCGCCGGAAATGACGGTCGGTGATGTCTTTCAGCCTCTGCGAGAGAAATATAGTATGACGTTGATGGCAATTGCTGACGATGAAAAAGGCACTGGGTTTAAATTAAATCCGGCCATGGATACACAGCTTCGGTGTGGACAGGTATTACATTATATCGCCAATGAACGGATCCGTAAGCACGAGATAAATTGGGTCGATGTATTATTGCTGAAAATAGATAAGTAGGCAGGTATGGAGAACTAAAAGTGAGCTATAACGGAATTTTAGTTCGTGCCTGATACTGTTAACAATGATCATAGTTAACAGTATCAGGCCTAAGTACTATTTTTCTAGTTCTGTTAAACGAGCTTCTAGTGCTGCTAATTTTTCACGCGTACGCAATAGTACTTTGGTTTGTACTTCAAACTCTTCACGGTTAACTAGATCAAGCTTGTTTAGTTGTGATTGCAATACTTGATGGATCTTCTTTTCTACTTCGGTACCTAACGATTTTACACCCGTTGGTAGTGAGTCATGTATTTGTTTCGCTATTTCTTCTAATTTTTGTGGCTTGATCATACGGCACCTAATTACGGAGTGAGTTTAACTATTCGTTAATTTCGTTTGATGGTAGTCTAGCATTTTAATTATCGATTAATCGACCTAAAATGATCGCTTAAAATTGATCAGGGGTAATATTTTTACCACCCCATTTTCAGCATAGTTTAATAAACCAATCTGTAAACCTTGTAAGTTTTCTGTTACGTTGAACAGACCAAATTGAAACTTAGTCGTTTTCGCATAATTCATCACACCAAAATCAACAAGAGATAACCGGTCGCTATAGTTAATTAAGCCTATATTGGCGCCTGCCACTGTTTTTGATAAATTAACCATGGCTAAATTGACGCCTTTCACATGGCTGGTATTATTCACAAGTGCCATGTTAAAACCGGTATCTTGACCTAGATGCCAGTTAAATAAACCAAATGATGCTCCTGAAAATTCCTCGTTTACTTTACTTGCGCCAAGCAATAAATTAAAACTTATGCCCTCGAGTTTATCGACTTCAGATAAACCTAATACAGCCATATCAAAGCCTTGTACTTTTTCTGTTTGACCATGGAATAATGAAAAACGGAAACCATTAACATCCTGACTCTTTGGTGCATTGAGGCCGACCGTGGAAAATTGTGCTGGCACCTCATTGGCGACCGCTGTTTGGCTTAGACTTAAAGCGACTAGTATTGCCATGCCTATTTTTTTGAAACCCATGAAAACTCCATAGTAACAATGATGAGAGAAGAGTAGATTCCTATTATAACGGAACGCTATTGTTATTCTTAATAATAATTTATGACAAATCAATGATTAATCATACTAAAAAAGGCTTCAATCGAAGGTTCGTCAAAGCGTTTTCGCTGGCAGCATAAACCGAGATCGAATGGATCGATTGTATTACTGTTTTCAAAGGTTAATACACGGTCTCTGACGGGACTGTTATCAACCACAACTGCGGGGGCAATACCGACCCCAAGTCCTAATGCGACCATACTAACAATGGCTTCATGACCCGCAACCGTGGCATAAATACTCGGCTTAATTTTCATTTGTTTAAACCATTTATCAATTCGTTTACGTGCAGGGCCGTGCTCAGGTAAGATAAAAGGCACGGCATTCCAATTAATATTATCTTGCATAATTTGCTGTTGAACTTGGCAGGAAATCACCGGGGTAATGATTGAAAGGGGTACTTTTGCAATCTCGACAAATTTTAATCGATTCGATATTTGGTCTGGATGTGCAGCAATGGCAATATCAATTTTTTCTTCATCAACCAGCTGCATGCCCATCGCAGCATCTCCGGTAATCAGTTTTAGTTCAACATTGGGGTGCAATAAGCGGAATTTATCGAGAATTGGTGGTAAATGACTATAGGCTGCGGTCACTGAGCAGAAAATTGTAAGCTCACCATCAAGTTCGCCGCTGTGATTATTCAGGTCTGCTTTCAGTTGAGTCCAGTTTTCGAGGGTTTGTTGGGCGAAGCTTTGTAGTCGTTTCCCACTTTCGGTTAATGCAACTGAGCGATTATCTCGGGCGAATATTTGGCTGCCAACCGCTTCTTCTAAACGCTGCATGGTGCGGGTCAGTGTTGATGTACTGACATGCATCGCTTCTGCCGTTTTCCCGAAGTGTAAAGTGGCCGCTAAATGTAAAAAAAGTTGTAGTGAACGAATATCCATATTTCACCTTATTCTTAGTGGGCTTAATTGTTACTTTCTGTGTGTAATCATTAATGATAATAATGAGTTTAAGTGTAAGACATTGTAATTAATTATAATGGAATGATTTAGTCTAAAACTCTGTATTTATATTTATAGTCGGGTTTAAATTTTACTGGTTTGGTATTTTCTTTGTTTTAACACCGCGTTCGAACGGCGATCTTGTATATAAATGCGAATGTTGCGTTTATTGCAACACTATATTGTAAATATATCATTTCCAGCAATGTGTAACTTAGCATATAGTGAGTGGTAGAGCATCACTGGAGTGGTGATAGCGCATTCAAATTACAAAATTCTCATGGAGAGCAACATGGCTAACTATTTTAACACTTTAAACTTACGCCAGCAGTTAGAGCAACTTGGTAAATGTCGTTTTATGGATCGCAGTGAGTTTGCTGACGGTTGTAACTTCATTAAAGACTGGTCAATTGTTATTGTGGGTTGTGGTGCACAAGGCCTAAACCAAGGTCTAAACATGCGTGACTCGGGTCTTAACATTTCTTATGCATTACGTGCTGCGGCGATTACAGAAAAACGTCAGTCATTCTTAAATGCATCAGAAAATGGTTTCGTTGTTGATACTTATGAGAATTTAATTCCACAAGCAGACCTAGTTCTTAACCTTACACCTGATAAGCAGCATTCAAATGTAGTTGAAACTATCATGCCGCTAATGAAGCAAGGTTCAACGCTGTCTTATTCTCACGGTTTCAATATCGTTGAAGAAGGTATGCAAGTACGTGAAGACATTACTGTAGTAATGGTTGCGCCTAAGTGCCCTGGTTCTGAAGTTCGTGAAGAATACAAACGTGGTTTCGGTGTACCGACACTGATCGCTGTTCACCCTGAAAATGATCCTAAAGGCAATGGCCTAGCAATTGCAAAAGCATACGCTTCTGCAACGGGTGGCGATCGCGCGGGAGTACTTGAGTCTTCGTTTGTTGCTGAAGTTAAATCTGACCTGATGGGTGAGCAAACTATCCTATGTGGTATGTTACAAACTGGGGCAATTCTTGCGTTTGACAAAATGGTTGCTGACGGTAAATCACCAGCATACGCAGGTAAACTAATTCAGTTCGGTTGGGAAACCATCACTGAAGCACTTAAGTATGGCGGTATCACTAACATGATGGATCGCCTATCGAACCCTGCAAAACTTAAAGCATTCGATATGGCTGAAGAAATGAAAACAACACTTCGCCCATTATTCGAAAAGCACATGGATGACATCATTACGGGTCACTTCTCATCAACGATGATGACTGACTGGAAAAACGATGATGTGAACCTACTTAAATGGCGTAAAGAGACTGGCGAAACTGCCTTTGAGAATTACCCTGAATCAGACATCGTGATTGACGAGCAAGAGTTCTTCGACAACGGTACATTATTCGTTGCTATGATTAAAACGGGTGTTGAACTTGCGTTTGAAAGCATGGTCGCATCAGGTATCGTTGATGAGTCTGCATACTATGAATCACTACATGAAACGCCGCTAATTGCGAACACAATTGCCCGTAAGCGTTTATATGAAATGAACGTTGTTATTTCAGATACAGCTGAATATGGTTGTTACCTGTTTGCTCACGAAGCTGGACCACAACTACGTGAGTACGTAAATTCATTACCAACTGAACTAATGGGTTCTGCATTTTCTGCTGAATCAAATGGCGTCGATAATGCGCGTTTAATCGAAGTTAACGACGAAATTCGTAATCACCCTGTAGAAGCTATCGGTAAGAAATTGCGTGGTTACATGTCAGACATGAAGAAAATTGTTGGCTAATACCTGATATAAGTATCAAGGTTTAGTTGATATAGCCCAGTAAGCATGATTATGTTTACCGGGCTTTTTTGTGGTTAAATTTTAGATGATTACAGGGGCTTGATATTCACTACGTAGACTTGGTGATACATTAACTTGAGATAAAAGATGAATCTAGAATCCTTTCCTGACTCTCACCTTAAGCCAATAATAAAAACTGACTCTATCTTTGTAAGCTGAATTCAATTTATCGTAATTGAAGAATTATTCAGCGATAATTAATGCCTGCTATGCTTGTGGTGGTGTACTTTCAGCGTTAGAAACAACGGCATCAATTTGTACCAAAGCATCCATAGGGATAGCTGTAACGCCAATTACTGTTCTTGCTGGAAGATGGTTGTTAAAGAATACTGTGTAAATTTCATTTACAGCATCAATGTCTGCGATATTTTTAAGTTGGATATTAACTTTAACGACATCGTCCATAACGTGGTCAATACTTTCTAGAATTGCTTTAATGTTGTTTAAGCATTGCGCAGCCTGCGCTTTCACATCTTCAGTTACCATTGAATTGGTTTTTGGATCTAAAGGCAATTGACCTGCAACATGATTGTAATGAGAAAACGCGACTGTGTGTGAAAATGGCATTTTAGGTGCATTTTCTGTGTTGCTTGCTTCTATAACTAGCAAACGAGTGTCTTCAGGACGTTGTGGTGGGGTACCATCTCCGTGTGATACTGATGTATCAATTTGTATCAAAGCGTCCATAGGTAAAGCGGAAGCGTTAACGACTGTTCGTGCAGGAACATAGCTTGGGAAAAACTTGGCACAAACTTCGTTTACAGCTTCAACATCTGCGATGTTTTTAAGGAATATAGTGGTTTTAACTATATCTCTCATATCATGGTTAATGCTTTCTAAAATGGCTTTGATGTTGTTTAAGCACTGTGATGCCTGCTCTTTTATACCACCTGCTACCAATTCACCGGTCTTTACATCGATAGGTAACTGAGATGAAATATTGTTGTAATGAGAAAAAGCGACAGTTTGTGTAGAGGTCGCACTTATTGGCGCATTTTCAGTATTTCTTGCTAGTTTTATAAGATCGCAAGGAGCTTGTGGCGCAGTACCTTCACCGTTGGAAATCAGCGCTTCAATTTGTACTAAAGCATCATTCATCGGTAAAGCCGCAACGGCTACCGTCGTCCGTGTCGGAAGGTAGCTTTGGAAGAATGTTGCATAAACTTCGTCTACAGCGTCCATATCTGAGATGTTTTTCAGGAAGATCGTGAGCTTAATTACATCATCCATCACATGGTCAGTACTTTCTATGATTGCTTTAATATTCGTTAAGCACTGCTTTATCTGATCTTTTATATTACCCACGACAATTTCACCGGTGTTAGGATCTAGTGGTAATTGCGCTGAAATATTATTGTAATGCGAAAAAGCGACAGTCTGTGTTGATAGTGTATTTTGTGGTGCCGTTTCAGTGTTTCGTGACGCTTTTATGATGATGTTATTCATATGATATTTATCCTATTTGATACGAGTATGGTTTGATGTTGTTGGCTCGAGTATACGTAATAGGGATGAACAATCTTTGAACTTAATCACAAAGTGAATTATTTTGATTCTTGTATCTGGTTGATTTAAAAGTGTTTTGTTATGCATGGTTCTATTTTTGTTATGGGTTTCTAACAATTTTAAAATAGTGATTTTTTGTAAATAATTGATTCTATTAAATTTGATTTTATAAAAAATTGTTGTTGTTAGGTAGATGATTTAACTTGCTAAATATTATGCAGGTTAATTGCTTACCTATACATAAAGTAGTGGGTTGTTATTTTTGATAATTTGCTAACTTGATCATATTTTTAGGCGCGAAGTTATTTGTCTGCGGGGGCGCTGGAAAGCGATAAATTCGCCAGTTAATACTAAGATCGAGTGCTTATCTTTCACGGTATGAAGAAATGGATAAATGACTGGTATTCACTTATTTACTTATTCAGAAAGAGCACATAACTGAAGATGAACTTTAATATTGAAAATGAGATGTGACATGTTGGGCTTAAAGCGGGGGAATTATCTGTGTTTGATCTGCTGTTGTGGGTCGTTAGCATGTATATCAATTACGATACATGCTAACGCGTGGTTTAGAACTGCCTAAATGGCGTAAGTCTTCATGAGGTATTTCACAATTGCTTTTGACTCAAACATATCCACATCGGTATTGGGATCTTTTAAGAAAGGGACCTGTACTGTGCCGTGTTCGGCAAAAAATGCACTGCGCTTAGTTTCTGGTAACGGGCTGTATTCACCTAGGTTTAAGCGTCTTGTTGCAGGGCCGAGTTCGCCAAATTGTTGTTTACCTAAATTAACCAATAAATACGGCAGTTCTAATTCACATAACGTCTCACGAACAGGACGTGAATAAGGGCTACTTTCAAAACTGTATAATACCAATGGATCGATTGGTTCCAATGCTGGCTTTTTAGTATTACCTGCGTTGCAACGGATCAGCGATGCACTGGTTGAGCTGGCATAATTAAAAATATTCGCGCGTAACCTAATCGGTGCGCTGCTATTCGCATAATGCTTGTATAAATAACTGATGATCTCAGACGCAGAGTTTAAGATGATCTGGGTGTTCTTATCAATCAAGAATGGAATTTTATCTGTGCTGTACATTTCTTGTAGCTGTTGCTTGTGACGCTCTCCGCCTTTGGGGCAGGGAATAATAAGTACATCAAGATTTAATTCTGAAATAGCTTCACGTACTAAGCGACAAAGTGGGTCGGCTTCGTTGTCATACATGATTAACGGATCTTGTTCATTAATCGTGGTTTTTGCCGCTTTGGTACCCGCCCATAAGCGGGTTTGTGAAGCCAGAGTAGAAGTCAGTAGATCAAACATAGCGTAAATCCGTTCAGCTAAATAATCAGTTTAGGTACTATTTTTAGAAAGATCTATTAGATTAATCACAGGAGTTAATAATCTAATAAATAAAGATAATTAGTTTGGTTGGTCAAGGAGTAGTTTAACAACGTTCTCACAGTTTTCGATTCTGTGGATACTTTTAGGTGCTACCATGACCATATCGTTACCGGCTACCGAGCCTAATATTTCTGGGTGTGGATTCAGGTCAAGTACACGAGCAATGAGTTGAGCACAACCTGGAGGTGTTTTTATAACGACAACCAATTGGTTATGTGTGATAAATTCAATCTTGGTTGAGACCGATACATCAGTATGTTGAGATTTTCCTTCCGAGGGTAAGCGGTATATTTTTTTACCATAAGCATCAGTCACTTTTATTACATTTAATCGCGATAACATTCTTGATACTGTCGATTGATTAATATGTTGATAACCAAGTCTAATTAGTCGTTGGCGAATATTATCTTGAGTATGAAATCGTTCTATTTTAAGTAGGTTTTTACATGCATCGGTTATGTCACAATGACAGGCGGTAGATTGTTCAGTATTATTCATTCATACCTCGATGGATTTATTTTATACCCACAATTAGATACTCTTTTTTGTGTTAAGTCTATTAAGTTCTTAGTGTTATGTGGGATATATAGTATTTGTTCAGTAAATAATCCCGTATAAATCTTCTTTTACAGGATTATAATCGAGATGCTTTTAATTACATTCAGTCATAATTTTACGTGAAAATACTTTCTCACAATACTTACATTTTAATCGTACAGTCTCTTGAGTTTCCACAACAGCAAAGTGGCTATCTACGGGTTCATTATGGGTAATACAATTACTATTTGGACAAGCAAACACAGCAGCGATTTCATGAGGTAAAGCTAGCTTCAATTTTTTTGAAACTTCATAGTTTTCGATTTGGTTTACTGTCGCATGGGGGGCATATAATGCTAACTGGTTGGCTTGATCCTCATTGAGAAATACATTTTCTATTTTAATTAAATCTTTATGACCAAGTGCTGATGATGGTAAATTTAGACCGATGGTAACCCTTTGATTTGTATCTTTTAGGTTAAATAGTTTTAATATTTTAATACCTAAATTAGCAGGGATATGGTCAATGACAGAGCCATTTTTAATCGCTTCAACTTGTAACTGGTGTTCTTTAATCATCTGGTTATCTCCCAATTAAAACTGTTCGTTAAGGACAAGAGCAAGTAGCGCCTCGCGGGCATAAACACCATTTTCAGCTTGCTGAAAGTAGTAAGCGTGTTTGGTTTTGTCTACGTCGACTGTGATCTCGTCAATACGCGGTAAAGGATGCAGCACTTTAAGGTTATCTCGTGCATTTTTTAACATATCGGCAGTAAGGATGAAGGCTGCTTTCATGTGCGCATATTCTGATTCGTCAAAGCGTTCTTTTTGCACTCGAGTCATATACAGCACATCAAGATCATCTACCACATCTTCAATGTCGCTATGTAAGCTGTACTCGATACCAGCATCGCGTAATTCTTGTAACAGATAATCAGGCATGGCTAAAATATCGGGTGAGATAAAGAACAGTTTGGTGTTATTAAATTTCGCCAGCGCTTGAGTAAGTGAATGCACGGTTCTGCCGTATTTTAGATCACCAACAAAGGCTATATTTAGGTTATCTAGGGTGCCTTGTGTTTCATAGATACTGAATAAGTCGAGCAAGGTTTGGGTTGGATGCTGGTTAGACCCGTCACCACCATTAATCACTGGCGCGTTATTAGAAAACTCAGATGCTAAGCGTGCTGCACCTTCTTGTGGGTGGCGCATGATAAAAGCGTCTACATAGGATGCGATAACCTGTACTGAGTCAGCCAATGTTTCGCCTTTCTTCGCTAATGAGGTATTGCCAGCATTGTCAAAACCAACGATCGTGCCGCCTAATCGCTGCACGGCTGTTTCAAATGACAAACGCGTTCGTGTTGATGGTTCAAAGAAGCAACTCGCAACTACTTTATTCTTTAGTAATGTTGGATTGGGGTCTATTTTTAGCTTTTTTGCAGTATCCACAATTAGTTCTAGATCATATCTATTTAGTTCTGGTATAGAAATGATATGTTTTCTAAACAAGGTATTGTTCATGGTATCTCCGTCCTTATATCGATACTTACTATAAAAGTAAGTACCTATTGTTGTAAAAAACAAGTAAAAAAAAGTCCTCTATAAAAGAAGACTTTTTTTAATCATTACATAATAAAATTAATCGTGAGTGATGCTTATTGAGGGATAAATTTATACTAAATAATGATGTCATATTTTGCTTCCTAAAATATTCAGTACATCTGTATTACGAATTAGCAGATATAATTATGTAGTGTTAAAGCATGTATGCTATTGCATACATACTTTTGATTTTAATGGTTAATAATTTAAATGATTAATAATTTAATTATTGACCTAGCGTTGCAACCATTACAGCTTTGATTGTATGCATACGGTTTTCTGCTTCATCAAAAACAATAGAATGTTTTGATTCAAAAACTTCTTCAGTAACTTCAAGTCCTTTCATATTGTATTTCTCAGCTACTTCGGCACCGACAGTTGTTTCATCATTGTGGAAGGCTGGTAAGCAATGCATAAATTTCACATGCGGGTTGCCGGTTTTTTTGATCATGTCCATGTTGATTTGATAAGGAGTCATCATTTTTACACGTTCATCCCAAGCGTCTTTTGATTCACCCATAGATACCCAAACATCGGTATAAAGGAAATCACAACCTTGCACACCTTCTTGAACATCTTCAGTTAAAGTGATTTTACCGCCTGTTTCTGCTGCTATTTCGCGGCATTTAGCGACAAGTTCTGCATTAGGCCAAAATGCTTCTGGTGCCACAAGACGAATATCCATACCCATTTTAGCGGCGCCCACTAATAATGAATTACCCATGTTATTTTGCGCATCACCCAGATAAGCGAAAGCAACTTCATGTAACTGCTTGCCTAGAGCGTGCTCTTGCATTGTTAAGAAGTCAGCTAGAATTTGGGTCGGATGGAATTCAGTTGTTAAGCCATTCCATACTGGTACGCCAGCGTGAGCACCAAGTTCTTCAACGATTTCTTGACCAAAACCACGGTATTCAATGCCATCGTACATGCGGCCTAAAACACGCGCTGTATCTTTCATTGATTCTTTATGGCCGATTTGTGAACCTGAAGGACCGAGGTAAGTTACTTGAGCGCCTTGATCGTGTGCGGCAACTTCGAAAGCACAGCGTGTACGGGTTGAGCTTTTTTCGAAAATAAGTGCAATGTTTTTCCCTGTTAAGCGCGGTTGCTCATAGCCGTTATATTTCGCTTTTTTCAATTCTGCAGATAATTCAAGCATGTGCTGGATTTCGCGTGGCGTGAAATCAAGTAATTTTAAGAAGTTACGGTTACGTAGATTGAAAGACATAATGTTATCCTTTTGATAATTAGGTTGACGGCTACTGCGTAGGTTATGTAGCCGCGAATTTCTTGATATATTGAAACGAATTAATCTGCCGTTATGTTGGTACCAGCGTCGCCTTTCAAGATGCGTAAGCCCGCATCTAAAGCACCGATTCCGACAAACTTGCCACCTTGTTTAATGAACTCACAAGAGGCCTCAATTTTTGGTCCCATAGAGCCAGCATCAAAGCTATGTTGTGCTAGTTCAAAGGGGGTTGTTGAACGTAGCGCTGTTTGGGTTGGTTTGCCCCAATCAATAAATACAGCATCCGCATCCGTTAGAATCAACAACGCGTCTGCTTTGAGTTGTCTGGCGAGATAAGCTGCTGACATATCTTTATCGATAACGGCTTCTACACCGATCAATTTACCATTTTCATTTCTTACTGGAATACCTCCGCCGCCAGTACAGATGACCAAATGTTGTTGTTGAATTAAAGCCGTAATTGCATCATTTTCAATAATGCCTGCCGGCTGTGGGCTTGGTACTACGCGGCGGAAATATTCTCCGTCTGGCTTGATAATCCAGTTATGTTTTTCAGCTAATTCACGCGCTTCTTTTTCGGCATAAACTGGACCAATCGGCTTTGTTGGATCTTCAAATGCTGGATCATTGGGATCAACGCTCATCTGTGTGAGTAAGCAAGATACATTCTGTTCAGGCAGTATATTTTTAAGTTCCTGCATTAAAATGTAGCCAATCATACCTTGAGTTTCAGAGCCTAAAACATCAAGTGGATAAGGGTTTACAGCTTTATATTCCAACCCTTGTAGTGCCAGTAAACCAACTTGAGGGCCGTTACCATGTACGAGTACAACATTATATTCTTTGGCTATTTCAGCAATGGCTTTGGCAGCCGTTGCTATGTTTTGACGTTGAATCTTAGCTTCTAATGGCTCGCCACGACGTAATAAAGCGTTCCCACCTAATGCCACAACAACAGTTTTTTTAGTCATAATGATTTATCTCAATGAATTAAATTGTTAGATACCGTCACGTTCAATTGGGCAACTCATGCAGCGAGCACCACCGCGACCACGGCCGAGTTCATCACCTGGAATCGGTAGAACTGTAATACCTGCTTTGTCGTATTTTTCGTTAGTGTGAGAGTTACCTTCGTAACCAATGACGACACCAGGTTTCACGGTTAGCACGTTGTTGGCATCATTCCATTGTTCACGTTCTGCAGTGAAACTGTCACCGCCAGTTGTGATTAGGTTTAGCTTGCTTACACCTAGTGCTTTTTCGATTGCTGTAACGAAGTAACCTTCTTCTTTCACGTTAACTGCGCCAGACTCATCACCTGTTAGGCTCCAGCACTGTACGTCTTTACTTATAACTTCAGGATAAACAGAGAAAGTATCTTCACGCAGGTGTGTCATTACTGTATCTAAGTGCATACAAGAACGGTGCTTAGGGAGCTGCATAGCAATAACTTGTTTTGCTTGACCATGCTTAAATAGGCCTGATGCTAGCTGTTCAACACCTTGTGGGGTTGTACGCTCAGACATACCAATAAGTACCGAGCCTTTACCAATAACGAGTACGTCGCCGCCTTCGATTGTAGAGTTGTCGTACATTTTTTCTTCATGGCCGTAGTACTTAACGAAATCTGCACCAGCGAAGATTGGGTGCCAGCGGTAGATTGCCCGAACGTGGTTAGTTTCACGTTGACGAGCTGCTTTAGCCATTGGGTTAATAGAAACGCCACCATATACCCAGCAAGACGTATCACGAGTAAATAAGTGATTTGGTAGTGGTTCAATGATGAAGTCTGTTGGAGCGTGTATGCCTTGCATCATAGAAGATGATTTCATTGGCATTTCAGCGTAAGACAAACCACCAGTTAAGATTTTAGCAAGGTCGATGTTTGGTAAGTCACCTAGGTAGCAGCGTACGTCATTAGCAAATGTCGCCCCTAAGCGGTGATCAGATACTTGACTCGTTAATAGCCACTCTTTAGCTTCTGGAATTGCTAATGTATCAGCAAGAAGGTCAGTTAGAAGTAAAACTTCTACCCCTTGTTCACGCAATGTTTTTGTAAACGCATCATGCTCTTTACCTGCACGCTCTACAGCTAGCACATCATCAAATAATAAGTCGTGGCAGTTAGATGGTGTTAAGTGGCTTAGTGAGCGTCTTGGACGGTGAACTAGAACGCGACGTAATTGACCGATTTCAGAACCTACATATAATTTACTCATAATCTTATCCTTCGCTAAAGCGTTTATGAAATACTATTCATTATGTGAAAGTTAAAATTTTTATTGTTGCTATTTAATGCTTTAAGTTGATGTGTGCAGTATACGATATAGGTTCTGTCAATCTTCGATCTTGGTCACGTTCTTAAGTTGTTAATCATATGTAACCAATTGATTTAAAAGTGTTTTGTTATGCATGTAGGATCCTGCTGTTATTATGCTAAGCAGTTTTTTTGTCGACTTTGTGTATTAAGTTTTTGATTTTAAAGTATTTACTCATTCTTGTTTTTGGGGGATTTTAAAGGGCTATTTTAATCGTTAAAATTTATGCAGTCGTAGTGATTATATATCTAAATGGGTAGGCGGTTTTTCGTTGTTAATTTGCTAGTCAGATCATGTTTTTATTTGGGGTTATTATTGCTTTAGATCTTGCTGTTTTCATCGTTTTTATAATAACGCTATATTCTCTGCTGCTTTGCGCTATTAAGGTCGATCATTGCGTGTAATTTGAAGTGTAAAGTGAGTCTTATTTTGTATGTTCAACATGAATATTTGTGGGATTGCTTAAGCTTAATGCAGCCAATATTGGCTTTTAAATCTATAGTGGATTTGTGAAATTAAAATATAAGATATGAGGCTATTAACGGCAAGGGCAGGTGCCGTGATAACTGAATTACAAAGTATTAAGGGGCGCTATAGCTCACGGGGATATAGGTAAAAAAATACCCTTCCTTGAGATAGGAAAGGTATTTTAATCATTAATGATGCAAATTTAACTTTAAATTAAGATAGGATGACGCCTACGCTGAGCATAGTCATTACTAAAATAGTGAGTATAGCGATGAGCGGTGCTACCCATTTTAACCAACGAATATAAGGTACTTTGGCGATCGCAAGACCACCCATAACAACTGCAGAGGTCGGGGTAATTAAGTTTACAATACCTGCGGCTGATTGGAACGCTGTTACAACTAGATCTCGACTAACAGAAGCAAAATCAGCTAATGGAGACATAATAGGCATAGTTAAAACAGCTAATCCAGATGTCGATGGTACTAAGAATGAAAGTAATACTTCAATCCAATACATGACATTGATAAAGACAATACCAGATAAACCAGAGATCGCCATTTCAGCTGAATTGAGAATAGTATCAGTGATCATACCTCGGTCCATGATCACTACGATCCCACGAGCAATACCAACAATGAGTGCTACACCAAGTAGATCGCGAGCCCCATCAATGAAACTTGATGTGAGTTCTTCTTCACTCATTCTAGCGACGAGACCTGTGATAATGGCTGCGACTAAGAATAGACCTGAAATTTCAGCCATCCACCAACCCGCCACTGCAACACCATAAATCATGATTGCAAAAGAAGCGACGAAGATAGTTAGAATGAGTTTACGCGTTGTGGTAAATTCTAATTTCTCATCTGATTTATTTCCTAAAAAATGGACCATATGCTCCTGATGCTTATCGAACATAATCGATTTTGATGGATCTGCTTTGATCTTCTTAGCATAACGCATGACGTAGATTACGCAGATTATCCAACCGATAGCTAAGGTAGCGATACGTAAAAATATGCCATCAGTAAACGGAATACCGGCAGTATTAGATGCGATCACTGTTGCAAATGGATTAATGGTCGAACCGATTACACCAATACCTGCGCCTAGTAGTACGGTTGCGGCGCCTACCACCGAATCAAACCGAGCTGCAAGCATGACGGGGACGATCAGTGAGTAAAATGGTAATGACTCTTCTGCCATACCGTAAATCGTTCCGCCAGCAGCAAACAGCGCCATTAGAATCGGGATCATCAATTCTTCACGACCATTTAAGCGTGTAGTTACCCGCTCAATACCGGCATCTATTGCGCCTGTTTTTGTTACAAGCCCAAGAAAACCACCAATAATAAGAATGAAAAGAGAGACATCAATTGCCGCAGCAGCATAGGTGTTGTGATCGTAAAAACCATCGATAGGTGCAAGAACGACGTCTATAAATCCTTGTGGATTATTATCAACAGTATGGTATGTACCTGTTATTGGTACTTCTTTACCTATGTCATCATTCATGACTCGATCGTATTGGCCTGCAGGCACAATCCAAGTCATTAGGGCTACAAAAGCAATAAGTACAAATAGAATCGTATAAGCAGATGGGAATGTTAAATTAGCAAAAAAGCCTTTTTTTTCTTTATCTAAAGCTGATGTTGTCATCTTTTATCCTCGCTATTTGTTATACCAATATTGGGTACAACATTAAATTTTTAGCAATTAAAATTGGAATTTTTATATCATAGAAAGTGGAATAAGGATGTGGGAGATAGACGGTATCTATAAATCAAATATGATATGTTCATTATTATTAATCCAAATTTAAGGCCGATAATTTAGCTAAAATAATAATGCAGTTTGGGTTTGCATAATTACTCAGGGATCACATTTTAAAGGTCGTGGATATTGCATAAGCCATTGGTTTTAATTGTGTTGTTTTTCTTTTGAATATTTTCATTCAATTATTGAAAAATTATGTCATGGGTGAAAAATGCAGCGGGGGGAGGCGAAGTTTTATTTTATAATGAGTTAAGCCTGTAACGAAAAGGCTTGAGAATCCCCCCCTTTATTAGCTGTGGTTTTATTATGCGCTTTTTTTAGCTAAGCATTCACTGTCAGTGTATTAATTGGCATTTACTTGCTCATTTTATGCAATTAAATATGCATCCGCTAATAATGACTAATCTCAATGTAAGTTGATTTACATCAAACGTTTTATCCCTTTTGTAGTTAACTGTTGTTATCGGTATAATGCGTTTTTTGCTTGATTTGGGGTAGGGTATGTCGGCCGAATATGACAATCGTTTTGGTGGTATTGCACGTTTATATGGACTAAAAGCACTGCAGTTTTTTAATCAAGCACATGTGTGTGTGATTGGTATTGGTGGTGTGGGTTCTTGGGCGGCAGAAGCGTTAGCGCGTTCGGGTATCGGTAAGATCACGCTGATTGATATGGACGACATTTGCGTAACCAATACTAACCGTCAAATTCATGCATTAAAAGACACTATCGGCCAGCAAAAGATTGATGTGATGGCGGCGCGTATTCATGCCATCAATCCGGATTGTATGGTTAATCTTATCGATGATTTTGTTAGTACCGATAATATTGGTGAACACCTGAGTACAGACTATGATTATGTGATTGACGCGATTGATAGCGTACGTTCAAAATCGGCGCTCTTAGCGTATTGCAAACGAAACAAAATCAAATGTATAACTATTGGTGCGGCAGGTGGGCAAATCGATCCAACGCAAATCCAAGTGACTGACTTAGCTAAAACGTATCAAGATCCATTAGCTGCAAAAGTACGTTCTGACTTGCGTCGTTTACATAACTTCACTAAAAATACCAAACGTAAATTTGGTATTGAATGTGTGTTTTCTACGGAGCAACTCATTTACCCCAGTTCTGATGGGGAAGTATGCATGACTAAGAATTTTGCAGATGGCGTAACGGGCATGGATTGTTCAAGTGGTTTTGGTGCTTCAACAGCTGTGACTGCAAGCTTTGGTTTGGTTGCCGCTTCACGTGTATTGAAAAAATTAGCAGAGAAAGCGAACGTCTAACACGCTCATTTAGTTTATTTTATTAACGCTATTATGCGTTGAATTATGAGCTTAAGGTGACTTAAACCAGTTAATACAGATAGTGTTAACTGGTTTTGCTTATTAAAATCAGCACGCTCTTTTTCTCATTTTCATATTCAATTCTACAGCTTCCGATAATCCCCTTTATTGTCATCCATCTACTTTGATTTGATCTGCGCTAAATTCGGTTATGTTAATAACTTGTGATAGTATTCAAACATATGTTTGAAAAATTAAACTGATCACATCAAGTAAGGAAACAAGGTATGAGTAAAGTATTTATCGTTGCAGCAAAACGTACAGCCCTTGGTAGTTTCGGCGGCAGCTTAGCGAGTGTTGATGCCGCTACATTAGGCGCAACGGCGATCAAAGGCGCATTAGCAGCAGCAAAGGTGGATCCTGAGCGCGTTGATGAAGTCATTGTTGGTAATGTGATTAGTGCTGGACAAGGCATGGGCCCTGGTCGTCAAGCGGCAATGCAAGCGGGTATTCCTGCAACTGTACCTGCTTATACGTTAAACATGATCTGTGGTAGTGGCATGAAAACGATTATGGACGGCGCGGCACATATTAAAGCCGGAGATGCGGACATCGTGGTTGCTGCTGGGATGGAAAGTATGTCTAACATTCCTTATTTGATGCCATCGAAAACACGTTTTGGCTCTAAAATGGGTAACATGACCATGGTTGATGCAATGATTAATGATGGTTTGACTGATGTATTTAACAATTACCATATGGGTATGACGGCAGAAAATATAGTTGACCAATTTGGTTTAACCCGTGAACAACAAGATACGTTTGCAGTCGGCAGTCAACATAAAGCAATCGCTGCAATTACAGCAGAACGTTTCGCTGACGAAATTGTACCAGTTGAAGTAAAAGTGCGCCGTCAAACGCAAAGTTTTGCAACTGATGAGTATCCAAAAGAGAATACCAGTGTCGAAGGTTTAGCTAAACTACGTCCTGCATTTAAAGCGGATGGCTCGGTGACGGCGGCTAATGCATCTGGTATTAATGATGGTGCTGCAGCTATTATTTTAGCCTCTGAAGCGGCGGTAGAAAAATACGATTTAGAGCCAATGGCAGAGTTAATCGCTTATGGTCAAGGTGGTATTGATCCACAAGTTATGGGGCTAGGCCCGGTTCCTGCGATTGAGCAAGCGCTAAAACGTGCTGATATGTCATTAGAGCAGATAGAATTATTAGAGTTAAACGAAGCCTTTGCTGCACAAGCATTAGGGGTAATGACTAATCTGACTCAAGAGCATAATGTTGATATGGACTGGTTTGCTGATAAAACCAATGTGAATGGTGGCGCGATTGCTTTAGGTCATCCTCTGGGGGCTTCCGGTAGTCGTATTACTGTGACGTTATTACATGAGATGAAAAAACGTGGGGTAGATTACGGTTTGGCATCACTGTGTATTGGTGGGGGCATGGGAACTGCGTTGATTGTTAAAAACCTGCAGAAATAGTAGGACATCAGTTGATATATAAGTGGCGTTAATCAATACACCACTTATATTCTCGTTTATTAGGCGGCTTGGATCGCTGCGATCACCGCTTTTAAACCATTGCCACGAGAAGGGCTAAGTTGTTGCATAAAACCAAGCTGAGCAAAATAGTCATCAATATTAAATGCTGCGATTTCAACGCGCGTTTTACCATTAACGGCTGCTAATAATGCCGCCATTAAACCTTTAACAATACGCGCATCTGAATCCAGACCAAACCATAGTCGTTCATCATTGTCACAACTAAACGCTAACCAAGCCTGACTTTCACAGCCTTTAATTTGATTTTTTGTTACTTTATAGTCATCAGTCAACGCTGGGATTTTATTACCGAGCAAAATTAATTGGCGGTATTTATTTTGCCAGCCATTTTTCGCGGTTAATAAAGTCATTACATCGCTACTGGTAATTTCGTTACCAAATGGGCTCGACGAGAAATCGGTCATGATCATTCCTGTATTACCAACCAGACATAAAGTCTCGCGGGATAAAGTTAATTTTTTATTTATTGATATTAGAGTAAATCTTGCAATTCATTTAATGCTGTAATGAAGAAGTCTATTTCTGCTTTTGTGTTATAAATGGCGAGTGACACACGAATGGTACCGGATAAGTTAAGGCTCTGCATTAAAGGTTGTGCACAGTGATGACCGGTACGCACTGCTATGCCTTGTAAATCTAACAGCATACCCACATCACCATTATGGGCGTCTCTCATAGTGAAGCTGATGCCACCTGCACGATGTTGAGGTGAACCGATAATCTTAATGCGTGGCATTTTTTCGAGCTGCGCCGTGGTGTAGGCTAGTAGTTCAGCTTCGTGATCTGCCAGCGTTTGTCGATCGTAACTCTTTAGAAAAATCATGGCGCGCGCAAGGCTGATTGTTCCGGCAATATTCGGTGTACCCGCTTCAAACTTAAACGGCAATTCGTTATAAGTTGTATGTTCAAAGCTGACGGCTTTAATCATTTCACCACCGCCTTGCCAAGGCGGCAGCTGATTAAGCAAAGTTTCTTTACCCCAGAGCACGCCGATACCGGTGGGGCCATACATTTTATGCCCAGAGAATACATAAAAATCACAACCGAGAGCTTGTACGTCTACCTCCCAATGTGAAATAGCTTGGGCACCATCGATTAATACCTTTGCGTTAGTTTGTTTGGCTAAAGCAATGATCTCTTCAATAGGATTAACTGTGCCAATCGCATTAGATACATGGCTAACGGCAACAAGTTTGGTTTTATCGCTTAATAACAACTTATAAGCCTGCATATCGATATCTGTTGACGGCAATAGAGGAATGACTTTAAGAATCGCCCCTGTACGCTGTGCTAGCATCTGCCAAGGCACAATATTAGCGTGGTGCTCTAGGGTTGAAATGATAATCTCATCCCCAGCTTGAAATTCTGTTGTTAAGCAGCTCGCGATTAAGTTGATCGATTCTGTAGTGCCACGGGTCCAAATGATTTCTTTACTGCTATTTGCATTAATAAATTGTGCGCATATATCACGGGCATTTTCATACGCGGATGTTGCTTGCGCGCTGAGTGCATGTGAAGCGCGATGTACATTTGCGTTAATGTCTCGATAATAGGTATTAATCGCCTCGAGAACACACAAGGGCTTTTGACTTGTCGCTGCATTATCTAAGTAAATTAATGGGTGATCATTAACTTGTTGGGATAATACGGGAAACTGTTGTCTAAGATCGGTTAATTCTATATCGTTAAGCATTGGTGTAAACTCACTATCAAGGAGTGGAGATTATAACCTGAAAAAAAGGGTTTCGCATTTGTACATTTAGGCGAATTGAAATACTTTTTGCAATTATTATAATTTAATTTTTATTGCTTTTTTTTGGCCTATTTTTTGTGTTTTAAACTGTTTTACTCCATTTGAGCTCGAAAAGTAACCGTTAGCGCTTGTTTTTAGCACTGCCTTTGTGTGTTTAAAGGTGGTGATATTTTGCACTATTATTGATTTATGTCTGAGTTTACTGTATAAACCGAGCATTAAAAGTATACCTAGTAGCTTCAAATGCGACTATGTAGACACTTATATTTGAAGTTATTGGAGCACACTATGTCAAAAGTATGCCAAGTTACTGGTAAAAAACCAGCTGTTGGTAACAACGTTTCTCACGCAAAAAACCGCACTCGTCGCCGTTTCTTGCCAAACCTACATACACACCGTTTTTGGGTTGAGAGCGAAAACCGCTTTGTAAAATTACGTCTTACTTGTAAAGGTATGCGTATTATTGATAAAAAGGGTATCGATTCAGTTCTTGCTGAAATGCGTGCCCGTGGTGAGAAGGTTTAAGGAGCTATATTATGCGCGATAAAATTCGTCTGAATTCATCAGCTGGTACTGGTCACTTCTATACCACTGATAAAAACAAAAAAAACATGCCTGAAAAAATGGAAATCAAAAAATTTGATCCAGTTATTCGTAAGCACGTTATGTACAAAGAAGGCAAAATCAAGTAATTCTTGATTGCGTATTCAATGTATAAAAAATGCCAGTTATTTATAACTGGCATTTTTTTATGTTAATTTTGCTACAATCTAATCTCTACTTCTTTTCTTAATGTTTTAGTCTGGTGTTGTCGCTATGAAAATGAATCCCCGTCAGGATGAAGCTGTTAAATATATTTCCGGCCCTTGCCTAGTACTCGCTGGTGCAGGCAGTGGTAAAACACGTGTTATTACCACCAAAATTGCTCACCTAGTGCAAAATTGCAGTTATCAGGCCAAGAATATTGCTGCGGTAACTTTTACCAACAAAGCGGCGCGTGAGATGAAAGAGCGTATTGCTCAAACATTGGGTAAAAAAGAAGCAAAAGGCTTAATGGTATCGACGTTCCATACCTTAGGTTTAAATATTATTCGTAAAGAATATAAAAGTTTAGGTATTAAACAAGCATTCACACTGTTTGATGATCAAGACCAGCTCGCCTTACTAAAAGAGCTTACTCAAGAGACGCTCGAAGAAGATAAAGAGCTTATCGACCAATTACGTAGCGCTATTTCGAATTGGAAAAATGAGTTGGTATTACCGCCACAAGCAACTGCCCGTGCGCAAATGCCCCAAGATAAATTATTTGCCCAGTGCTATGACGATTATATGCGCCATATGAAAGCGTATAACGCCTTGGATTTTGATGACCTAATCATGATGCCAACCTTGTTGTTACGACTAAACGACGAAGTACGCGAACGCTGGCAAAATAAGATCCGCTATTTATTAGTGGATGAGTATCAAGATACCAATACCAGTCAATATGAGTTGGTGAAACTAATTGTAGGCCAGCGTGCTAAATTCACCGTTGTAGGTGACGATGATCAGTCTATCTATTCGTGGCGTGGTGCGCGTCCTGAAAACCTCACGTTATTGCAAAAAGATTTTCCTGGTTTGAAAGTGGTAAAGCTAGAGCAAAACTATCGCTCGACGCAACGTATTCTTAAAGCCGCAAATATTTTAATTGATAACAATCCGCATGAGTTTAATAAGCGCTTATTCAGTGAACTTGGGTATGGCGATCCGATTAAAGTGTTCACGACCAAAAATGAAGAGCATGAAGCGGAAAAAGTCGTATCAGAACTATTAGCACATAAATTTATGGCACGCAGTGAATATAAAGATTATGCGATATTATACCGTGGTAACCATCAATCACGGTTATTTGAAAAAGCCTTAATGACCAACCGTATACCGTATAAAATCAGCGGCGGTACATCATTTTTCTCACGTGCTGAAATCAAAGACATGATGGCTTATCTGCGTTTGTTAGTGAACCCTGATGATGATAATGCGTTTTTACGTGTGGTGAATGTACCACGTCGTGAGATTGGTCCGACAACATTAGAAAAGTTAGGTAATTATGCCAACATGCGTAATATCAGTTTGTTTGCTGCCAGCTTTGAAATGGGCTTAGAACAAACCCTCACTGGACGTGGTTTACTTGCCGTTCGTGGCTTTACCCGTTGGCTAGTTGAGTTAGCGGATCAAGAACAGCGTAGTGATAGTATCGATGCTGTGCGTGATATGGTGCGTGATATACATTATGAAGACTGGTTGTATGAGACCAGTCCTAGCGCTAAAGCCGCTGAAATGCGAATGAAGAACGTGTCAGAGTTATATCGTTGGGTTACAGAAATGCTCAAAGGGGATGATCTCGATGAAGAGATGACGTTGGCACAAGTGGTTACCCGCTTAACGTTACGTGACATGCTCGAGCGCAATGAAGAAGAAGATGACTCCGATCAAGTACAGCTAATGACTTACCATGCTTCGAAAGGGCTGGAGTATCCTTATGTATTCATGGTCGGCATGGAAGAGGGGATTTTACCGCATCAAAGTTCCATTGATGACGATCCAAATGTTGAAGAAGAACGTCGTTTAGCCTATGTGGGGATCACTCGAGCACAAAAAGTATTGTTCATGATGTTATGCAAAGAGCGTCGTCAATTTGGTGAAGTAGTAAAACCCGAGCCAAGTCGCTTCTTGCTTGAATTGCCACAAGATGATCTGGAATGGGACCTACGTAAAAAACCTGACTCTCCCGTTGAAAAGCAAGAGAAAGGCAAACGTGGTGTTGCAAACTTAAGAGCCCTTTTTAACAAGTAGCTGACAAAGTATAAATAAAATAACGCTTATTAGAGTTCTAATAAGCGTTCGACCTGCGTATAGTCCATTGGCTGAGCAATATAACTGCCTTGACCAAACTCACAGCCAAGCTCGATTAATTTAGCATGCTGCTGAGGATTGCTAATTCCTTCAACAATGACTTTAAAGCCCATATCGTGGCTAATATCTCTAATTACGCGAATCAACGACAGATCTTTTTTAGACATCAGCATACGATTGGTAAAACTGCTGTCTATTTTTACAAAGTCGATCGGATATTTGAAAAATTCATTCAAAGAACTAAAGCCTGTACAAAAGTTATCCAATCCTACTTGCACCCCTATTTGGCGTAATTTTTCTAACGCACGTATGGCAAATTCATTGTGAGCCATAAACTCATGTTCTCTGAATTCAAATACTAAACGATGTGGCGGGATCTGTTGTTGTTGAATAATAAAAATTAAATGTTCAACAGCGCCTTCAAGAATGAGATGTTTGACGGATAAGTTCATCGCCAACATGATTTGTTGATTATTAGGATTCGAATCATGCCACTTTTTTAATTGTAAGCAGGCTTGATACATAATGTGTAAATCAAGGGTGATAATAATATCGGTACGTTCGGCGAAAGAAATAAAACTGTTGTCGTGATGTTCTTCATGCCAATGGGCAATGACTTCAAAGCCGACTAATTGATTACTGTTAAGCTGAATAATAGGTTGGTAATACGGCAGAATATCATTGTTAATAATAGCGCGAGTGAGCTTTTCTTGTTGCAATATAGCCAAGGTATTTTCAGCTGGTACGGGTAAGGCTTTCGATAGATGGTATTGACCTAGACCTTGCTGCTGAGCCATTTTCAGAGCGATATCCGCGTCTTTCAATACCTGACTCACAGAGTGGGTGGCCTGCTGTAAACTAATTCCAATACTGCAGCTGCAGAGAATTTTATAGTTACTTACCTGAAAGCTAAAGCGGAACTGTGATTGGATCTTTTTAGCGAGACTGATAGCGCTATCCGCATCGACTATATCCGTTTTTAACAAGGCAAACTCATCGCCTTGTAAGTTAACCAAGCAGTCGTTACTGGAGGTTAATAATTGTAAGTGGTGACGAATGATTGTAATGAGTTTATTACTGAGTTCACTACCAAAATTTTGCTCTACATCGGCGATGTTATCAATTTTAATCAGTAATAATACAAAATTTTGTTGGGTTTGTTGCAGTTGTTGTGAGGCTGATTTTAGCTGTGTTAAAAATAAGGCTCGCTGTGTCCGTAATGAACGTGATAGTGCGAGATCGATAAGTTTGGCGCTGCTTGGCTGGTGCTGGTTTGATAGACGATCCTTGTTCACAGTCGGCATCCTAATGGTCTTTAATAACGAAAAAACTAAGTCTTATAGTGATAAAGTCTAGCAGTGGATAACTGAGGGTCAAAAAAAAGCCACTAAAAAATGAGTGGCTTTATCGAAGAGCGACTTGGTTATAATCGGAGACTTAAGGTCATCCTGTTGTTATAACGTTATTTATCTTTTGTGTTACAGGCCTTGGATCATGTAATCAACGGCAGCTTGTAATTCGTCATCAGAACACGTTGCACAAGTACCACGTGGAGGCATTACGCCATTTAAGCCTTCGACTGCATGGCGATAAAGCGTGTCTTTACCTTTTGCAATTCGAGGTCCCCATTGATCCGCATTACCTTTAATCGGAGCACCAGCAAGGCCACTGCCGTGACACATGCTACAAGTAGTTGTATAAATTTGTTCACCTGAGCGTGGCTCTGCAGGTGTAGTGCTTTTCGCAACGACTGGGGCCAGTTCACCTGGTAAGTATACTTGACCTACAGGGGCAATTCTTTCTGCAACTGATTCCGCAGAGTTGTGACTTGCGCTTACGGTAAATGCAAATAGCAATGATGCTGATAAAGTGATTAGAATATTTCGTAATTTATACATGCTCTTTTTAGCTCCCTAATAATGGTATTGTCAGTCTATGGTTGACTTTTGTTATAATAAATCCCTACTACTGCGAATCATTATATCCTTACCAAGCCTTAGGTTAAATAGTTGTAACAGTGTTTGTTGCATTTTCCTCAGTTCGATAGGGCTTTTAGTTGGTTATAAAAGATACAGGCGTTGTAATTATGCAACATATTCATGTTGAATTAACTGATTTGCCTAGACGAGGTTCGCCGTTGGACGTAGTATATTGCTCATGCGTCCGTAGCTCAGTTGGATAGAGCGCGCCCCTCCGGAGGGTGAGGTCAGAGGTTCGACTCCTCTCGGACGCACCATTATAGTTATTATAGTGGTTGTGCAATTAAATGGTTAATGGCGGTTGTAGCTCAGTTGGTAGAGCCCCGGATTGTGATTCCGGTTGTCGTGGGTTCAAATCCCATCAGTCGCCCCATTGCATTTAATTGAACATGCACAGGTAAATACAGTTCAGTAAGTTAATTAATTTGTTCTGATTGTTTTTTGCACTGGCGCTGTTTGTTTTTATTCCGATTTAATTGAAAATGATAAAAAAATCGTTTTTTGGTTAAAAAGACTTGCAGACTTACACACAATATCTATAATGCGCACACTTGTTAAGAATGATGCATTCTAATGAGCATGTTCGGTGATTAGCGCAGCTTGGTAGCGCACCTGGTTTGGGACCAGGGGGTCAGAGGTTCGAATCCTCTATCACCGACCACTATGGCGGTTGTAGCTCAGTTGGTAGAGCCCCGGATTGTGATTCCGGTTGTCGAGGGTTCAAATCCCTTCAGTCGCCCCATATTCGATAACATAGATATTCTTTTAGAATTGAGTTATCACCCTTGTTAGAGTTACCTGCTAGCAAGTAGAAAAATTGTGCGGAAGTGGCGGAATTGGTAGACGCGCTAGATTTAGGTTCTAGTATCGCAAGGTGTGAGAGTTCAAGTCTCTCCTTCCGCACCATGTTCGGTGATTAGCGCAGCTTGGTAGCGCACCTGGTTTGGGACCAGGGGGTCAGAGGTTCGAATCCTCTATCACCGACCACTATTCGAAAAGCCTGCTCAATGAGCAGGCTTTTTTCGTTTCTGAAACTCTACGCTACGTCCTGCATTAATAATTCTGTCAATTCGTTACCTTGC
Source organism: Moritella sp. 28 (assembly GCF_018219435.1). NCBI lineage: Bacteria > Pseudomonadati > Pseudomonadota > Gammaproteobacteria > Alteromonadales > Moritellaceae > Moritella > Moritella sp. 28. Next base: position 92,024 of record NZ_CP056121.1, read on the forward strand.
TGCTGTACCGCTTGGAGTTGCGTTAGTAACATTTCTGGAAAGCGGTGTATGATCATCTGTGCTTGACTGAGATCGGTTAGACCTGCTTCTTCTGGTAATGCACTTTGGATCAGCAACTCCCCAATGTTATGCATTAAACTGCACGTAAAAACGATTTCTTGATCCAAGTGGATTTTGCTAGCGATGACTAATGAACCTAACTTATTGAGACCGAGTTTGATCGCTGCTTGTTCTATTGATTCGACATGCTGACCACGGGAGTAAGTGGCAGAGTTTGCCATCTTTAATACTCTTGCTGTGATAACTGGATCCATTGCGATTCTGCTGGCTGTTTCAGTTTCGAAAATAAATATTCGACGTTCACACTGTGACTCCCTGTCATTGTGATTTTGGATATATAGCGATGATTAGAATCAAGTTAATACTAAAGAATTAATATAATATATATTATTAGCGCAGAGTTCAGATTTATTTTCAGCCCTGATAGGACACTTGGTCATTTATCCGTTTTACCTCTCAAACTCACTATTTGGTTATTTCCCTGAGTAAGTGAATGTGGTTTTATATGACTGGAAGATATTTCTAAGGGATAGAAATCAGGGATAGTTAGGGAGCTATGAGGGGGAGTTATGGATGGGAAACTAGATATAGAAAAAAGGGAAACTGGGGCGAATACGGTTATTTCATCGTTATTGAAAACAGCCGGTGGTATGACGGGAATTTCGGAAGTATTACAGCAGAGTCGATTTGAATCACTGCTAGTGAATGTACAACTTAGTGATGAGAGTTTGAATGAAGTCGATCTGCTCTCTCGTATATTAGGTGTTGAACCATTAATTTCAGAGCAAGAACATGGTAAAAAATTCTAAAATAAGCAGGTGAAGCCCATTCTTTAGTGATGGGCTTTTTTTTGTTTTTTATTACCTTCGCAAAATAGCATTTTCATTTAATTATTGATTACCACCTTGAGGTGACACTGATATACTCTCGCACCTAACTTACTTGAATTTAGTATTGACTAAGGGTTTTCGCGTGACTGAAATCAGTTTCTACCAACAAATTTATCCAATCATTGTAATGATGCCAATAGCGGCAGCTTGTTTCCTAGCATTAGTATTAGTAAAAGGTGAAGTGTGTCCTGGCCAGCGTAAGCGTATTACTGAAAATATGATCTCAATTTGGGCTGTATTAGCGCTTGGGTTAATGACAGGCATTGAAGAGTATGCGACAGCGCCGACTTTGGTTGTTGGTGGCATTGCGGTATTTATCGGTATTATACAAAATTTAATTCAGTCTCGCTTAGAAGGTAAACGTGCAATTCCAAGTACTTGGTTACGATTACCAATTGCACTTGCTGTCATTACTGGGTTATTAGTACTGTGGCAACAGCAGCAGCCGTTATTACTGTTAGAAGCCGTGTTACTTGGTGCTGTATTTGCGCATGTGATCTTATTACGTGCAAAACATCGATTACAAGCATTTAATGTTATTTTACCCGTTGTTGGTATCGCGAGTAGTGTACTACTGATGCTTGGGTTATTGATCGTTGCAGGGCTTAATGCCGATTCAAGTCAGATGACGGTGATCCAAGAGTTCGTCATTTACCGAGCTGTTATTTTATTATTGGCGTTAGCTATTTGGACTATTCCGCTCTATACAAAACAGGAGTACACACCTAATTTAGTGTCGCTGACAACGGTATTGTTGCTATTTTCTGAAGTGATCGGGATGGGCGTTATAACTGCATTTTAGCTCTTGCGCATTATCCTACTGACGAATAAAGCCACTGACAACAGTGGCTTTATTGTTTTTAATTTGGTTGTTATTTAAGAGTCGTTGGCTGTTGCCACGCTTTGGTTGCCCACAGTGGTACGGTGGATAATGAATGCTTGTAGCTACCATTAATCTCTTTTGTTGAGTACGAGACATACAATAGACTTTGGCTATCAGCATCATAAATACGACGGATCTTGAGTGATTTAAATAAGATACTCTTTGATTGCTTAAAGATCACTTCGCCGCTTTTTGAGATATCAATGGTTGCTAGCATTGCCGCTGTAATTTCACCTGTTTGGCGACATGCGATTCCCATATCTGACGGATCAGAAAAATCCAAATTAGCTTCAATATGGCTAACATGACAAGTGACGCCTGGTATCTTTGGATCTACAAATGTGTTGATTTTAATATCTTTAGTTGTGAATAAACCCAGACTGATTTTACCTGATTCATCATCACTACAACCGCTTAATGCAACACTGGTGACAAGTAGTGACAATAAACTGATTCTTTTAAAATTGACTGGCAATAGCTTTAACATCGCTGTATTCCTATGGCGGTTTGGGTGAAAGAGATTACAGATTAATACGGAACGATAAATGAGGAAAGCAATAACATTGGTTTATTATTGCTTTCCATCTGTGATCATTTTATTGATAACGACCAGAGTTGATTATTCGATTGGGTTTAGGATTAACGACGGTATAAGTTGTGATCAGTAAATTCTTTCGTTGACTGACACTCTAAGCATAGCTGTGATTCAGGACGTGCTTGTAAGCGTCTAATCGATATTTCATCACCACAGTTACTACAATAACCATAATCGCCACTGTCGATAAGACGTAGAGCCTTAATTATTATCTTTATGTGTAATTTATCGTGGTCAATCCGGTTTAATTCGAGGCGATGTGCTTCTTCCATTGCCGCACGATCAATCTCATCAGCCATTTCATTACTATCAGAGATGACGACGTTAGTTGATTGGTTTTCAATTCGAGATAAAATCTCTTGTTTCTCTGTTTCTAGTTTTTCTTTGAAATAGGCAACTTGGCCTTCATTCATAAAATCGCTCATATATATTACCTATTTCGTATTCGGATTATAATTAATTAGCATAATAGACATTTTAATTGTCCGTGATATAGAGTTATTAACCCTATTTTGACAAAAAATAACTGAAAATTACAAGTTGGGGTATTTTTTCTCGTTTCAAGGGGGATAATGAATTAATCCGTATTATTTTGATGAAATGTGCACTGATTATGATTAACCTTAATGGATTAGTTTTAATCTTGAGCAGGTTAGGCTAACATCATCATCTCTTTTCAGTATTATTTACGCTGATATTTAGGACTATGTTAATGAAAGCGATAACTGTACACCGTCCGACGTTAAAGATCATGTGGAAACTTTTGGTTTTCGCATTATTTCCGCTGACTCTTTGGTTATACAGTGTGATTGGTGATGTACCATTTACCACCATTGACAGCGGTGTTAATTATCATAAATGGATCATTTTCTTTATTTACCTTGGCTGCCTTGCAGTATGGTTTTATTTTGATCGCGCCTTGTCACACAGCTCTTTTTTTCGTAGTTAATGTATCTTATGACTTTTGATTCTCTGTTATCCATATTTCCGTATATTGTCGTTAGCTGTATCGCGATTATTTTTGGCTTAGTTGCAATTCGTAAAACTCAGCAAGCCAACTTATCGATGCAAACTTTAAATCATGAAGTTGAGTTATTAGAACAACAATTAGATAACGTTAATTATGCTAATGACCAATTGCAGAAAGAGCATGATGCTAATAAATTAAAATTAGAATCGCAAAACAACCAGTTAATTAAATTAATGTCACGATTACGTGAAAGTGACATTCGTTTACAGGCTGAACGCCAGGCTAGCGAAGAAAAACTGGCACTGCAAGCACAATCTGAACAACGCTTACAACAGCAGTTCGAAAACCTCGCAAATAAAATTTTTGATAGTAAAACCGACAATTTCAAAGAACTAAACAAGTCTAGTGTGGAATTGCTTTTAGCGCCATTAAAAACGCAGCTCGAAGGATTTAAACAGCAAGTGCAAGATGTTTACTCTAACGAAGCGAAAGAGCGCCACAGCTTACAATCTGAGGTTGCTCGTTTGCAGCAAGTTTATCAATTGATGTCTAGCGAAACGGCTAATTTAACTAAAGCCCTGAAAGGGGACAACAAACAGCAAGGTAATTGGGGCGAAGTTATCTTAGCGCGGATCTTATCTGAATCTGGCTTACGGGAAGGGCATGAATATGATGTTCAGGTAAGCTTGAATAATGAGCATGGCAAACGCTTTCAACCTGATGTGATTGTTCATTTACCACAAGATAAAGATGTTGTGGTTGATTCTAAGGTGTCATTAACGGCTTACGAGCGTTACTTTAATGCTGACGATGAAGTGACACGTAAACAAGCGTTACAGGAGCATGTAACCTCTATTCGTGGGCATATTCGTGAACTTGGGCGTAAAGATTACCACTTGTTACAAGGCTTAAAAACGTTAGATTATGTACTGATGTTTGTGGCGGTAGAACCGGCATTTATAGCGGCATTAGAAGCTGACCCAAGTTTAATGAAGTATGCACTGGATAATAATATCATGTTAGTGAGTCCAACCAATTTGTTAGTTGCATTACGTACCATTGATAATTTATGGCGTTACGAACGTCAGAACCAGAATGCACAATTAATCGCAGAGCGTGCTGGTAGGATCTATGAAAAACTGCGTTTATTTAGTCACGATATGCAAGACATGGGAACAGCGTTAGATAAAGCACAAGATAGTTATGATTCAGCGATGAAACGTTTAAGTTCAGGTAAGGGCAATTTAATTAAACAAGCGCAGCAGTTTGTAGAGCTGGGCGTCGAAGTTAAAAAACCATTACCTGTTGAGTTAATTGAGAAAAGCAGTGCTAACTTATTAGAATAATCAGTTAGCACTCTTATACTTTAACTTTTCCAAAATGCAGGGGTTACGAGCACTAATACTGTCATAATCTCTAATCGCCCCATCAACATGCCTAAGCTAAGCGCCCATTTTGCGGTATCAGGTAAACTAGCAAAGTTACCTGATGGGCCAATGACAGGGCCCAATCCTGGACCCACATTAGCCACAGCGGTGATTGCACCGGTAATACTGGTGATCGGGTCTAAACCTATTATGCTGAGTATGGCTGCCAGTATCGAAACTGTAGCAATAAATGCACTACCAAAAGCAACCACAGATCGTACAATAACATCATTTACATTACGTCCATTGTAGTGCTGTCTAAATACCCCTGATGGGTGGACTAATTGTGACATCTGCTTACGGAATAAGGTGAAGGCGATTTGAAATCGAAATATTTTTATCCCACCAGATGTTGAGCCAGAACAAGCACCAGTAAACATCAAACCTGCAAACAAGACAGTTGTAAATTCACCCCATGTGCCGAAATCTGTTAAACCAAAACCAGTCGATGTTACTATTGATACTATGTTAAACATACTAATTCTGATCGCGTCGGTCAGATCAAAAACATCTTTTTGCCACAGGTATAACGACATCATTATTGTCATTACGAGTATTAGCTTTCCAAAACCGATAATCTGCGCATCATTGATAAGTACTTTGATATCGCGACGATGAATTGCACTGATCAAGAGTAAAAATGGTAACCCCCCTAAAAACATAAAGAAGGTACCATTCCATTGCGCTGCGTTCGAGAAGTGTGCCATTGATTGATCTGAGGTCGAGTAGCCGCCTGTCGATAGGGTTGTCATTGCATGATTGAGGGCTTCAAAACTCGTCATGTCAGCAGCTAAGTAACCAAAATAACAAAGTATGGTTAAGCTTAAATAGACATACATAACGTAAGCCGCTGTATGCTGGGTTTTGGTGGTGTTTTTATCAGACCAGTCAGATGACTCTGTTTGGAATAGGCGCATACCACCGACGTTTAAGTAAGGTAGGACTGCTACCCCCATAACCACGAAACCTACGCCACCTAACCACTGTAGAATCGAGCGCCATAGCAACACACTGTGTGCCGTTGTATCTAAATTTGAGAGTACGGTTGAACCTGTGGTGGTAATACCTGACATGGTTTCGAAATAGGCATCGGTATAGCTAATATGTTGGATCAACATGAGCGGCAGGGCGGCAAATGCGGAGGCTATTATCCACACACACGTGGTCAGTAAAAACATTTCACGTATACCAAGACGGAAAACGTTTGAGCGGCCTTTATGCCAGAATAAACCGGATGCTATGGTGGTGATAATAATAGATTTGAAAAATTCAGGCGCGCCATGGCCATCGGTAGACAAAGCCAGTACCAAAGGTGCAATCATAAATAAAGCAAGCGCGCGTAACACCACACTTGCCATGAACAATACGGGTTTGAAGTTAACCATTAAACAAGTTTCTTTGCATGTTATAAGAAGAATGGACTGGGTTGAAAAAGTTTCTCTACATCAGGGATGAACTTTTTATCAACTAGGAACATCACTACGTGATCATCTTGTTCAATCACGGTGTTATCATGAGCAATTAGGACTGCGTCATTACGTACAATTGCACCAATGGTGGTACCTGTTGGTAGTTTTAAACTCCCTACAGTTCGACCGACAACGCGCGATGTTAATTTATCACCATGGGCTATAGCTTCAATCGCCTCTGCGGCACCACGGCGCAATGAGTAGACATTGGCGATATCAGCACGACGAACATGAGTTAATAACGCAGAGATAGTGGCCTGTTGTGGTGAAATGGCAATATCGATAGTGCCGCCCTGCACTAGGTCCACATAAGCACCGCGCTGGATCAGCACCATGGCTTTTTTCGCACCCATCCGTTTGGCTAACATGGCAGACATGATATTGGCTTCGTCATCATTGGTGACCGCGATAAATACGTCTGTTTGGTCAATGTGTTCTTCACTGAGCAGTTCCTGATCGGAGGCATCACCGCAGAATACGATGGTATTATTAAGCATTTCTGATAGTTTTTCGGCACGGGTGATATTACGCTCAATCAATTTGACTGAGTAATCACGCTCTAAACGACCCGCTAATGCAGCGCCAATATTACCACCACCGGCAATAATAATACGGCGATACGGTTTCTCCAGTTTTTGCAATTCACTCATCACGGCGCGAATATTATTACTTGCAGAAACAAAAAATACTTCGTCATCGGCTTCAATAATCGTTGTTCCCAGTGGGCGGATCGGTTTGCCTTGGCGGAAGATAGCAGCAACGCGGGCTTCCACATTGGGCATATGTTCACGTAATGCCGCTAACGCATTACCGACTAATGGACCGCCATAGTAGGCTTTTACTGCCACGAGACCCACTTTGTTATTGGCAAAGTTAACGACCTGTAATGCCCCCGGATAATCGATGAGGCGTTTAATATAGTCGGTCACTAGCTGCTCTGGTGCGATCAAATGGTCCACTGCAATCGCGCCATTATTAAACAGGGTCTCTTTGTTATTAAGATAGGATTCATTTCTGATCCGAGCTATTTTATTTGGGGTATTGAACATGGTGTAAGCAATCTGACAAGCGATCATATTGGTTTCATCATTGTTGGTCACTGCCACCAACATATCTGCATCTTGTGCGCCAGCTTCACGTAGTACGTCTGGATTGGCGCCGTGGCCTTCAACAACGCGCAGGTCAAATTTATCTTGTAAGTTTCTTAAGCTGTCGCCATCGCGGTCGATAATAGTAATGTCATTATTCTCACCTACTAAGTTTTCAGCCAGCGTGCCGCCGACCTGGCCTGCACCGATAATGATAATTTTCATTTAACCTCGCACCAAATAAAATTGTCGTGATCTGTTTTGATAATGCTATTCTACGCTTGTTTAAGCTAAAGTTGAATAACGCCAATGGTTTATAGCCAAGTGATACTAATTAATCAGTTGGCTATAGAGACTATTCAGCTATGCTTTTTTTTGTAACTTCGCGTAGAAAAAGCCATCCATGCCTTGGGTATTGGGTAGGATCTGCCAGCTTGATGCTTGATTGTCGCTGTCGGCTGTTAATGGGATCAGCGTTGCATCCGGAGTTCGATCAACAAATGAACTGATTTGTTCGCTGTTTTCTGCCGGTAGAATAGAGCAGGTTGCATATAATAATGTGCCGCCAGGTTTAAGTTGCTGCCACATGGCATCTAAAATTTCAGACTGTAATTGGGCTAATGGTGCAATGTCGCTATCACGACGTAACCATTTGATATCGGGATGACGACGAATGACGCCCGTTGCACTACAAGGTGCATCTAATAAAATGCGATCAAACTTATCACCCTGCCACCAATCCTCAGGTTTGCTTGCATCGCCATGGATAAGCTCTGCTTCTAATTGCATACGAGTTAAGTTTTCTTGAACTCTAGCTAAGCGTGTTGCATCAAAATCGACAGCGACAAGGTGCTTTAGGGCTGGTTGACGTTCTAAAATGTGTGCTGTTTTACCACCTGGCGCAGCACAAGCATCAAGAATTAATTCGCCTGGTTGTGCGTCTAAGAATTGCGCCGCAAATTGCGCTGCGCCATCTTGAACAGAGCTATGACCTTCTGCAAAACCAGCTAGTTTGTAAACATCAGTCGGCTTCTCTAAACGTAATGCTGAATCCGCACTATCTACGATATCTGCGGTGATGTCGTCTGCTGCTAACAATGTTTGATAATCAGCTTGATTATGATGTTGCTGATTAACTCGTATCCACATTGGCGGACGTTCATTGTTGGCCATTAATACATCTTGCCATTGCTCTGGATAAGCGGCTTTAATGCGTTTTATTAACCAGCCTGGGTGACCGAATTTACACGCGTCATTACCGTCAGCTTGGCTTTCTAGATCATCTTGTTGGCGTTGGTAATTACGTAAAATAGCGTTCACCAGACCACTGAGTTTATGTGATTTTAATACCTTAATTGCGTTTACGGTTTCAGCTACTGCAGCATGTGCTGGAATACGCATGAATTTTAATTGATATAAGCCAACCAGAATTAAGAAATGCACGGGTCTTTGTTTACCCGTTAATGGTTTGCTCATTAGTTGGCGACTAATAAATTCAAGACGTGGTAACCAGCGCAATACGCCGTAACAGATCTCCTGTAGTAAAGCACGATCCTTGGCTGGTAATAATTGCTGAGCAATTGGTAAGGCTGTCGTCAATGACTGACCTCTATCAACAACTTGGTAAAGTACTTTTGCAGCGCTAGCTCTGGTTTTCATATATATGTATCCGAGGTAAAACCGCTTAATACTATTAAGCGGTCATAGGTATTAAATAGAATTTAGTAATTGACCAACAGTAAACCACTCTTTACGAGCATTTAGTATATCTTGAACTGGCATGGCTTTTTTGCCTGCAAGTTGAAGGTTTAATAATGTTAATATGCCATTCCCTGTTGCCACTTGAATGCCTTGTTTTGTTGCGGTTAGAACCGTGCCAGGCTGTGCGTCCGTCACATCTTCACTCGCATTTGCTTGCCAAACTTTCACATTTTGCTCGGCAATTTGTGTGTAACTCACAGGCCAAGGATTAAATGCGCGGATTTGACGTTCGATAGCAACAGCTGATTGTGTCCAGTCGATGTTTGCTTCTTCTTTGCTAAGTTTAGCTGCATAGTTTGCTTGTTCATCATCTTGGACTTCAGCTACCGCGATATTGTTACTTATCTGCGTTAATGTTTCCAATAGACCTTGTGGGCCAAGCTCGGCAAGTTTGTCATATAAGCTGGCACTGGTTTCATCATCCGTGATTGGGCAAGTTACTTTGTGTAGCATGGCACCCGTATCTAAACCGATATCCATTTGCATGATAGTGACGCCCGTCTCAGCATCTCCGGCCCAGATTGCACGTTGGATTGGTGCCGCTCCACGCCATCTTGGTAATAGTGAACCATGCACATTGATACAGCCTAAGCGCGGTGTATCTAACGCGACTTGTGGCAGGATCAAACCGTAAGCAACCACGACCATCAAATCGGCGTTTAAGGCTGCCAATTCTTGTTGTGCTTCTTCATTTCGTAAACTAACAGGCTGATAAACAGGAATATCATGGCTAACTGCGAGTTGTTTTACGTCACTTGGTTTTAATTTTTTTCCGCGACCTGCGGGGCGATCTGGCTGGCTATATACCGCGATCACTTCATGCTCTGAATTTAGTAATGCAGAGAGGTGTTTTGCGGCAAAATCAGGGGTGCCGGCAAAAATAATGCGTAATGGTTTGGTCAAGGTTAATTCCTATTTTGTATTCTTATTTATCTTTACGAGCTAGCTTTTCGAGCTTTTTCCGAATTCTTTGCTGTTTTAGCGGTGATAGGTAGTCAATAAAGAGTTTACCGTTTAGGTGATCCACTTCGTGCTGTAAACAAATGGCTAATAAATCATGGGCTTCTAGTGTAAGCTCATCACCATCACGGTCTAATGCTGTCACTGTTACACTTTCTGCGCGTGGCACAAAAGCGCGTGATTCTGGTACCGATAGGCAGCCTTCTTCAATACCTGTCTCACCGAATTTGTTGGTGAGGACTGGATTGATAAGGATTAGAGGCTCATCGCGTGTTCCTGACACATCGATAACGACAATACGTTGTAAAATATTAACTTGTACAGCGGCTAAACCAATACCTTCTTCGGCATACATGGTTTCGAGCATGTCATCGATGATGATTTGTGTCGCTGATGTGATTTCCTGCACAGGTTGAGCAATTTTTTTTAATCGATCATCAGGAAAATGTAAAACTTCTAATATAGCCATGGTACTTTCTTATTTTGAATGGATTCAAATAACGCTTAATTTTGACGTAAAACGTTACAATAATCACTATAAATATAAGCGTTCAAACAACAATTAGGAAAGGATATGTCCATAAAACGTCGTTTGATCTTTGCTTTAGCTGCTATTTTACCCTTTTTAGCGCATGCTGATAGCTTAAACTTAAAAAACCAATACCCCACTGAATACATCGTCAAAGAAGGTGATACGCTTTGGGATATTTCGAGCAAATATTTGCAAAGCCCGTGGCGGTGGCCACAATTATGGGATGCTAATCCTGCTTTAGATGATCCGCATCTTATCTATCCCGGCGATAAACTACAATTAATCTTTGTTGATGGCGAACCTCGTTTAGTGCGTAATCATATGCGCAAGCGTATCTTAAAAGTTTCTCCTAAAGCGCGACCTGAATTAAAAGGCAGTCGAGCAATACCGACTATACCGTTAAAATTGATCAATTCTTTTTTAAGTCGTGATTATGTCGCAGCGGATGAAAGATTAAAACATGCCCCTGTGATCTTAGGTAATAATGACGGGAATACGACATTCATTGTTGGTCATAGTATTTTTGCATCCAGTTCTTTAAAACCGGGTCAATATGGTGTTTATCGTCGAGGTCGTATTTATATCGACCCTGTTACGAATGAAAAATTGGGTAATGAAGTGGAGTTTATAGCCATTGCTCGCGTTGTGAATACTGGAACGGAAACGATTCCAGCGAAATTATCAATTTTAAAAAGCGCGAAAGAGGCACGTAAAGGTGACCGATTACTCCCTATGCCTGAGCAAGATCGCTTACCTGTATATTTTCAACCGCGTAATTTTCAATTAGCGAGTGATGGTGTCATTGTCGCTGCGGATGAAAAATACAGTACTATTGGTAAAAACGATGTGGTGATCATTAATCGAGGTTGGCGTGATAGTGTCGGTGCTGGTGATGTTTTTGCGGTATTAAAACGCGGTAAGACTATAATTCGTCGTGAACAAGACCTTGACTTTAATTATGACGATCAAGTTAATCAATATGATAAACTTTTTTCTGACAAAAATGAGTTACAGCTCCCAGATGAACGGATCGGAGAAATGATGGTGTTCAAAGTTTACGACAAAGTCAGCCTTGCACTTATTACACATAGCTCACAAGTGATTAAACTGAATGATAAGGTAAGCAACTTATGAGATAAATAATGGTTAATGAGCAAGATAAATATTGGTTAGCACTATACGACGTCCCCAAAATTGGCGGTAGTAGGGCGCTAAGGTTATTGAAAAAAACATCGTTAACTAGATTATTTACTGGTTCTGCTCTGTATCTACAATCACTTGGTTTGGATACAGCGCAGCAACAGAGCATTCTAAACCCCGATTGGCAGGCTATTGAGAGCACCTTAAATTGGCTTGCGGATCAACCTGAGCGTTATCTTATCCCTATTACCTCAAGTGATTATCCACTGACATTAAAAAATATTGGTTCTCCACCCTTACTTTTGTATGTAGAAGGTAATGTTGAGTTATTATCGAAACCACAAATCGCCATGGTTGGTACTCGAGATCCAAGTTATTATGGCAAGCGGCATGCACACAGTTTTTCAGTCGAATTAGTGCAAGAAGGATTAGTGGTTACGAGTGGTCTTGCGATTGGTGTTGATAGTGAATGTCATCGTAGTGTATTAGCAGCGAAAGGGCATACTATTGCCGTTTTAGGCTCTGGGTTAGCCAATATTTATCCTAAGCGTCATCAGCAATTAGCACAACAGATTAGGGAACAGGGGGCGTTAGTTTCTGAGTTTAGCCCTTTTACTCAAGCGAGACCGGAACACTTTCCCCGCCGTAATCGCATTGTTAGTGGCCTCTCACTTGGTGTTGTGGTCATTGAGGCTGTATTAAACAGCGGATCATTAATTTCGGCTCGTTATGCCGTAGAGCAAGGCCGTGAAGTCTTTGCCTTGCCTGGCGCGATTGATAATCCGATGGCTGCAGGTTGTCATTATTTGATCCAACAAGGGGCAAAACTAATTACTCAAATTAGTGATATTACCGATGAACTCACATATATAAATGTAAGTACGAATTCTGAGCAAACAGACCTATTCAGTGCCGTTCCTGAGACTGTTTCATTGCCAAATCAAATTATCTTAGATAGTGTCGGTTATGAAGTAACGACAGCAGATATTATTGCTGAGCACAGCCAACAACCTGTTAGCCAAGTATTAACGAGTTTAATTGAACTGGAACTTGATAATTGGGTGTGTGTTGTGCCCGGTGGTTATGTGAGATCGCAACGGAGGGGCTAATGCTAGATATACTTATTTATCTTTTCGAAAACTTTTATGAACAAAATGAATCTGAGTTCTTAGTTGATCGAGATGACTTACTCGGTGAGTTAATTAAGGTTGGTTTTGCTGAAGCTGAAATTCATAAAGCAATTACATGGATTGAAAACTTAGTCGAATTACGAAATGGTGGGGTTCAAACTCATCTGCAAGTTTCGAGTGTGAGTTCAATGCGGATTTATACAGAGGCCGAGCAACTTTATATAAACACCGAGTGCCGTGGTTTCTTATTATTTTTAGAGCATATTGACGTGCTTAATATTGAAACTAGAGAAATGGCCATCGCACGTTTAATTGAACTTGAGAATACCAATTTGGATCTTGAGGACATTAAATGGGTTATCTTAATGGTATTATTTAATGTGCCAAACGGTGAAGCAGCATATTTACAGATGGAAGAATTAGTACAGGCTAAAGCGCATAATTACCTGCATTAAAACTCGATAATCAGTGACTGGGTGATTTAAATTATATTAATTACTGGCATAAAATGTCAATTTTGATAAAATCCGCCCATCAATTATTTACTTAAAAATTGTTCAAATGTCTAAAAATGACGACAAACTATTTACAGTTCATGAACATGCCTTGGAAAAAGAGTACGAGACGTGCCCGCAATGTGGTGCTGAGTTAAGTATTAAAAATGCCAAATCAGGGCCATTTTTAGGTTGCAATAATTATCCTACTTGTGAGTATTCACGCCCGCTATCAAATCAATCACATTTCGAAGATGACAAAGTGTTGGTTGGTTCCGAATGCCCTGAGTGTCAGCATGAACTCGTATTGAAACGTGGCCGTTATGGCTTTTTTATTGGTTGTACCCAATTTCCCACTTGCAGTTACATGTCTAAAACAGAAACGCCAGACGAAACTGGTATATGTTGTCCGCAGTGTAAGTCGGGTGATTTGATGCAGAAAAAATCACGTTTCGGAAAAATATTTTATTCTTGTAATAAATATCCTAAGTGTAAATACATTATTAATTTCAAACCAATTTCAGAAACTTGCCCCGAGTGTCATTGGGCAATTTTAGTTGAAAAAAAAACCAGTAATGGAAAACAACTTATTTGTCCGCAGAAAAGCTGTGGCTATAAGCGTGCTTTATTAGAATAGTGACAACACTATCGATTAATTTAAACGATTAAAAATAACTCATACGGAAAGGGAATAATTATGTCTACACCATTTGTTGCAGTATTAATGGGCTCAGATTCAGACTTACCTGTCATGCAGGCGACACTGAATGTACTAAAATCATTTGAAATTCAGTACGAAGTGAAAGTAACTTCTGCTCACCGTACGCCAGCAGCGACACATCAATATGTGACCGATGCTGAAAGCCGTGGTTGTGCTGTATTTATTTGTGCTGCAGGTCTAGCTGCGCATTTAGCGGGTGCGGTTGCTGGTATCACTACACACCCTGTTATTGGTGTGCCAATTGATGCGGGCCCGTTACAAGGTATGGATGCATTATTATCAACAGTGCAAATGCCTGGCGGTGTACCTGTTGCTTCTGTAGCAATCGGTAGTGCGGGTGCTAAAAATGCGGGTTATCTTGCTGCGCAAATGCTTGCAATTGGTAACCCTGAAATGGCGGCTAAAGTTAAAGCTGAGCGTCAAGCTAATGCTGCAAGCATCATTGCTAAAGACGAAGCATTACAAGCTAAATTAAAAGCACTATAGCTGTAATTAGTAAGAAACTAAGCTTATCACTGTCGTTATAGAGTAAGAAATGGTAGCGTAAGCTACCATTTTTATTTATGACTATTAATAATAGATATATTACTGTGAATAATTCAACAGCCATTAGCAACGCGGTTACTGCGTTACACAATCAGCAAGTTATTGCTTATCCAACAGAAGCTGTTTTTGGCTTAGGTTGTGATCCAATGAGTGAAAAAGCGGTTCAATGCTTACTATCCATCAAACAACGCCCTGTTGAAAAAGGTTTAATCTTAATTGCAGCAAATTTAGCGCAATTAAATGATTATGTTGATTTTACAGCATTGTCTACAGTGCAAATAAATCTCATAAATCAAACCTGGCCAGGTCCTGTGACTTGGGTTATGCCAGCTAAAGCACAAGTACCTAAATGGTTAACAGGACAGTTTGATAGTATTGCAGTACGTGTTTCTGCCCATCCGACTGTACAGGCATTATGCCTTGCTTTTGGCAGCCCAATTACCTCAACAAGTGCTAACTTAACGGGACTTACGCCTTGCGTGACTGCTGCTGAAGTTACTTGCCAACTTGGGCCATTACTTGGCGCGATTGTTGACGAAGCGGTTGGCGAACTTGCACAACCAACAACGATCAGAGATGCGGTTACGGGTAAAACCTACCGTTAATCAATATTCTATTCTGACAACTTCTATTGACTGATATACTCAAATCGTTGTTTACTAGGTTTTTTCCTTTATCTACCTCATCACAGGAGTTGTGCAGTATGGACCGTTATGCCGTATTTGGTAATCCAATAAACCACAGTAAATCACCTATGATCCACAGCTTATTTGCTCAGCAAACTGGACAAGATCTAAGGTATCAAGCTATTGAAGCCCCTATTAATGGTTTTGTCATGGCGATGAATGATTTTTTTTCTCAGGGAGGAAAGGGTTGTAATATCACCGTCCCTTTTAAAGAAGAGGCATTTTCATTTGCTCAGGAATTAACACCACGAGCGCAACTTGCTGGTGCAGTGAACACCTTGGTACTTACTGACGATGGTCGGGTAATTGGTGATAATACGGATGGATTTGGTCTGGTACACGATTTATTGCAATATACGATACTAGCTAATAAGCGGGTTTTATTATTGGGTGCCGGTGGTGCTGCGCGTGGCGTAATTGGTCCATTATTAGAACAAGGCATACAAGAACTGGTTATTGCTAATCGCACAGATATCAAAGCGCAACAGTTAGCAACATTATTTAATGATAAGGGCGATATTAGAGCATGTAGTTATACTGCATTAAGTGGTCGCTTTGATCTTATTATTAACTCGACTTCGGCAAGTTTGTCGGGTTTAGTTCCTGCAATTTCGCCAGCTTTAGTTGATAAAAAAACTATTTGTTATGACATGATGTATAAAGTGGAGGCTACGGCATTCAATTTATGGGCGATGGAACAAGGCGCTGAACTTGCTATTGATGGGCTAGGAATGTTGGTTGGACAAGCGGCTGAAAGCTTTAAAGTTTGGCGAGGCATCACCCCATCTATGTCGCCAGTACTTGAAGTCTTAAGAAAAACGATTAAATAAAATTAATTCTGTTACCCTCTAGGTTAAGTTAGAGGGTATAAGTAGTACTTTATAAATTTGGGCTGTTTTTCGAATCTGATTACTGGCTATCTTCTATATACTCATTTTTTAGCAGTACGTAGTTATCAGCGGATAGTTTCAAGAACGCGATCTCATCATCCGTTAATTTTCTTGCCTGTTTCGCTGGACTGCCGATATAAAGATAACCACTTGCTAATGTTTTTCTTGGTGGAACTAAAGTTCCTGCACCAATCATGACGTCATCTTCAATTATAGCGCCATCAAGGACTATAGCACCCATTCCGATTAATACACGATCACCAATGGTGCAAGCGTGTAATAGTGCTTTATGACCGACGGTAACATCTTCACCAATAAGCAGTGGGATACCATCTGGGTTTACTAGACTTTTCCGAGTAACATGTAATATGCAACCATCTTGTACATTGGTACGGGCGCCAATAGATATTTTGTTTACGTCACCGCGTGCTGCAACAAGTGGCCATATGCTTGCGTGTTCACCAATCTTTATATCTCCGATTAAGACTGCTGACTTATCTATATACACAGAGCCTGCTAATTGTGGTGATATTCCTTGGTACTCTCGAAGTGAAGTGCTCATTGTTGTCCCTATATAGTCATTTATAGTTATTAATGTTAGTCAAATACTCAAATAGCATAGTAAACAACCAAGCTAGATAGCGCTATATTATTTTTAGAAATCACTTGCCTGTAAACGTTAAATCCCTATAATAGCGCCTCACTGACACGGCAACAGTCGTTCAGTAAGGTGTTTATAAATTAACTTTGATTACTTTTTAAACGTCCTGAATAAAGCATAAATATGTGCTTGACTTCAAATCTGGTTTGCGTAGAATACGCAGCCTGACTACGACGCAAGGCGTCAAGGTCAATGCTCTTTAACAATTTATTCAAGCAATCTGTGTGAGCACTTGCAGAGATATAATGACCAAAAATTATATCAATGTAATTGTGAACATTAAATTAAATCGAAAGATTTGGTTTTATAAACAACAAACCTCGGTTTGTTGTTGAAGTACAGAATTCATTGAGCCGACTTAATCAACATCGTTGATTAGTCAAAAACTTTTAATTGAAGAGTTTGATCATGGCTCAGATTGAACGCTGGCGGTAGGCTTAACACATGCAAGTCGAGCGGAAACGAAGAATAGCTTGCTATTCTGGCGTCGAGCGGCGGACGGGTGAGTAATGCTTGGGAATCTGCCTAGTCGAGGGGGACAACAGTTGGAAACGACTGCTAATACCGCATACGACCTACGGGTGAAAGGGGGCCTCTTCTTGAAAGCTCTCGCGACTAGATGAGCCCAAGTGGGATTAGCTTGTTGGTGAGGTAAGAGCTCACCAAGGCGACGATCCCTAGCTGGTCTGAGAGGATGATCAGCCACACTGGAACTGAGACACGGTCCAGACTCCTACGGGAGGCAGCAGTGGGGAATATTGCACAATGGGGGAAACCCTGATGCAGCCATACCGCGTGTATGAAGAAGGCCTTAGGGTTGTAAAGTACTTTCAGCGAGGAGGAAAGGCAGTAGATTAATACTCTACTGCTGTGACGTTACTCGCAGAAGAAGCACCGGCTAACTCCGTGCCAGCAGCCGCGGTAATACGGAGGGTGCAAGCGTTAATCGGAATTACTGGGCGTAAAGCGCATGCAGGCGGTTTGTTAAGCGAGATGTGAAAGCCCCGGGCTCAACCTGGGAACTGCATTTCGAACTGGCAAACTAGAGTTCTTGAGAGGGTGGTAGAATTTCAGGTGTAGCGGTGAAATGCGTAGAGATCTGAAGGAATACCAGTGGCGAAGGCGGCCACCTGGCAAGTAACTGACGCTCAGATGCGAAAGCGTGGGTAGCAAACGGGATTAGATACCCCGGTAGTCCACGCCGTAAACGATGTCTACTCGGAGTTTGGTTCCTTGAGAACTGGGCTCTTAAGCTAACGCATTAAGTAGACCGCCTGGGGAGTACGGCCGCAAGGTTAAAACTCAAATGAATTGACGGGGGCCCGCACAAGCGGTGGAGCATGTGGTTTAATTCGATGCAACGCGAAGAACCTTACCTACTCTTGACATCCATAGAACTTTTCAGAGATGAATTGGTGCCTTCGGGAACTATGAGACAGGTGCTGCATGGCTGTCGTCAGCTCGTGTTGTGAAATGTTGGGTTAAGTCCCGCAACGAGCGCAACCCTTATCCTTATTTGCCAGCACGTAATGGTGGGAACTCTAAGGAGACTGCCGGTGATAAACCGGAGGAAGGTGGGGACGACGTCAAGTCATCATGGCCCTTACGAGTAGGGCTACACACGTGCTACAATGGCGCATACAAAGGGCTGCAAACCAGCAATGGTAAGCGAATCCCATAAAGTGCGTCGTAGTCCGGATTGGGGTCTGCAACTCGACCCCATGAAGTCGGAATCGCTAGTAATCGTGAATCAGAATGTCACGGTGAATACGTTCCCGGGCCTTGTACACACCGCCCGTCACACCATGGGAGTGGGCTGCACCAGAAGTCATTAGCTTAACCTTCGGGAGGGCGATGACCACGGTGTGGTTCATGACTGGGGTGAAGTCGTAACAAGGTAGCCCTAGGGGAACCTGGGGCTGGATCACCTCCTTACGTAAAGTTGTTAATTTTTGTAAGTGCCCACACAAATTGCTTGAATAGAAAGTTGAATAGTATGTCTTACTAATAGTAAGACGCTAGTAAGCAAAGATAAGCAATCGCTTGTTTATCTTTGCTTTTTAGCAAATTGCTCTTTAAAAATTTGGAAAGCTGAATAAATAAAGAAGTTCTTAAAACACGTTATTACTTCGGTAATAACAATATAGTGTTCTTGAGTATTCTTGAGGCGAAAAAAACTAGATAATACCTAGTTATTTCAATTGTACGGTCGACTTTAGATTGTATGGTTAAGTGACTAAGCGTATACGGTGGATGCCTAGGCAGTCAGAGGCGATGAAGGACGTGTTAATCTGCGTTAAGCTGTGGGGAGTTGATAAAAAGCGTTAATCCACAGATTTCCGAATGGGGGAACCCACTCTACTTTGTAGAGTATCGTAACGTGAATACATAGCGTTACGAAGCGAACCGGGAGAACTGAAACATCTAAGTACCCCGAGGAAAAGAAATCAATAGAGATACCCTTAGTAGCGGCGAGCGAACGGGGTCTAGCCCTTAAGCAGTTTGGAAGTTAGTGGAAGATTCTGGAAAGTTTCACGATACAGGGTGATAGTCCCGTACATGAAAACGACCTTACTGTGAAATCGAGTAGGACGGCACACGTGATATGCTGTTTGAATATGGGAGGACCATCTTCCAAGGCTAAATACTACTGACTGACCGATAGTGAACCAGTACCGTGAGGGAAAGGCGAAAAGAACCCCTGTGAGGGGAGTGAAATAGAACCTGAAACCGTATACGTACAAGCAGTGGGAGCAGACTTGTTCTGTGACTGCGTACCTTTTGTATAATGGGTCAACGACTTAATTTCAGTAGCAAGGTTAAGCGAATAGCGGAGCCGTAGGGAAACCGAGTGTTAACTGCGCGAATAGTTGCTGGGATTAGACCCGAAACCCGGTGATCTAGCCATGGGCAGGTTGAAGGTTGAGTAACATCAACTGGAGGACCGAACCGACTAATGTTGAAAAATTAGCGGATGACTTGTGGCTGGGGGTGAAAGGCCAATCAAACCGGGAGATAGCTGGTTCTCCTCGAAAGCTATTTAGGTAGCGCCTCGCGTCTAACTATTGGGGGTAGAGCACTGTTAAGGCTAGGGGGTCATCCCGACTTACCAACCCTTTGCAAACTCCGAATACCAATAAGTTCAATCGCGGGAGACACACGGCGGGTGCTAACGTCCGTCGTGGAAAGGGAAACAACCCAGACCGTCAGCTAAGGTCCCAAAGTGTATGTTAAGTGGGAAACGATGTGGAAAGGCTCAGACAGCCAGGAAGTTGGCTTAGAAGCAGCCATCTTTTAAAGAAAGCGTAATAGCTCACTGGTCGAGTCGGTCTGCGCGGAAGATTTAACGGGGCTAAACATACCACCGAAGCTACGGATGCAAGACTTGTTCTTGCATGGTAGAGGAGCGTTCTGTAAGCCGTCGAAGGTGAGTTGAGAAGCTTGCTGGAGGTATCAGAAGTGCGAATGTTGACATGAGTAACGATAATGGGGGTGAAAAACCTCCACGCCGAAAGACCAAGGGTTCCTGTCCAACGTTAATCGGGGCAGGGTGAGTCGACCCCTAAGGCGAGGCCGAAAGGCGTAGTCGATGGGAAACAGGTTAATATTCCTGTACTCACTTATATTGCGATGGGGTGACGGAGAAGGTTAGGCTAGCATGGCGATGGTTGTCCATGTTTAAGGTTGTAGGCTGTGTGCTTAGGTAAATCCGGGCGCACATTAGGCTGAGAGCTGATGACGAGTCTCTACGGAGATGAAGTAGTTGATACCCGGCTTCCAGGAAAAACCTCTAAGCTTCAGATATAAGAGAATCGTACCCCAAACCGACACAGGTGGTTAGGTAGAGAATACTAAGGCGCTTGAGAGAACTCGGGTGAAGGAACTAGGCAAAATGGTACCGTAACTTCGGGAGAAGGTACGCCGATGATGGTGAAGGACTTGCTCCGTAAGCTATTGTCGGTCGCAGAGAAATGGTGGCTGCAACTGTTTATTAAAAACACAGCACTGTGCAAAATCGAAAGATGACGTATACGGTGTGACGCCTGCCCGGTGCCGGAAGGTTAATTGATTGGGTTAGACTTAGGTCGAAGCTCATGATCGAAGCCCCGGTAAACGGCGGCCGTAACTATAACGGTCCTAAGGTAGCGAAATTCCTTGTCGGGTAAGTTCCGACCTGCACGAATGGCGTAATGATGGCCACGCTGTCTCCACCCGAGACTCAGTGAAATTGAAATCGCTGTTAAGATGCAGTGTACCCGCGGCTAGACGGAAAGACCCCGTGAACCTTTACTATAGCTTGGCACTGAACATTGAACCTACATGTGTAGGATAGGTGGGAGACGTTGAAGCATTGTCGCTAGATGATGTGGAGTCAACCTTGAAATACCACCCTTGTACGTTTGATGTTCTAACGTAGGCCCCTTATCGGGGTTGCGGACAGTGTCTGGTGGGTAGTTTGACTGGGGCGGTCTCCTCCCAAAGAGTAACGGAGGAGCACGAAGGTTGGCTAAACATGGTTGGACATCATGTGGTTAGTGCAAAGGCATAAGCCAGCTTAACTGCGAGACAGACACGTCGAGCAGGTACGAAAGTAGGTCTTAGTGATCCGGTGGTTCTGAATGGAAGGGCCATCGCTCAACGGATAAAAGGTACTCCGGGGATAACAGGCTGATACCGCCCAAGAGTTCATATCGACGGCGGTGTTTGGCACCTCGATGTCGGCTCATCACATCCTGGGGCTGAAGTTGGTCCCAAGGGTATGGCTGTTCGCCATTTAAAGTGGTACGCGAGCTGGGTTTAGAACGTCGTGAGACAGTTCGGTCCCTATCTGCCGTGGGCGTTTGAGAATTGAGAGGAGCTGCTCCTAGTACGAGAGGACCGGAGTGGACGAACCACTGGTGTTCGGGTTGTTATGCCAATAGCATTGCCCGGTAGCTAAGTTCGGAACTGATAACCGCTGAAAGCATCTAAGCGGGAAGCAGGCCTCGAGATGAGTTCTCACTGGGACTTTAAGTCCCCTGAAGGGCCGTTGGAGACTACAACGTTGATAGGCAAGGTGTGTAAGTGCTGTGAGGCATTGAGCTAACTTGTACTAATTACCCGTGAGGCTTAACCATACAAATTAAAGTATGATTAATTGAAATATCGACTTAAGAATTGATTGAACACTACTATTTATCGAAAGATAGGTTTTAAAGACTTCTTTATTTATAGCTTTTCAGATTTTAAAGATACAACTTGAAAGCAAACCAAATTTGCTTGGTGACCATAGTGTTGCGGTACCACCTGATCCCATTCCGAACTCAGTAGTGAAACGTAATAACGCCGATGGTAGTGTGGGGCTTCCCCATGTGAGAGTAGGGCATCGCCAAGCGCCAAATTAAATTGTTGTAACGATAGTTACAGCAATTTTCAGATAACACTCCTTGAGTGATATTTGAAAATTGCCGTGTTTAACACGCCAATGCTCTTTAACAATTTATTCAAGCAATCTGTGTGAGCACTTGCAGAGATATAATGACCAAAAATTATATCAATGTAATTGTGAACATTAAATTAAATCGAAAGATTTGGTTTTATAAACAACAAACCTCGGTTTGTTGTTGAAGTACAGAATTCATTGAGCCGACTTAATCAACATCGTTGATTAGTCAAAAAACTTTTAATTGAAGAGTTTGATCATGGCTCAGATTGAACGCTGGCGGTAGGCTTAACACATGCAAGTCGAGCGGAAACGAAGAATAGCTTGCTATTCTGGCGTCGAGCGGCGGACGGGTGAGTAATGCTTGGGAATCTGCCTAGTCGAGGGGGACAACAGTTGGAAACGACTGCTAATACCGCATACGACCTACGGGTGAAAGGGGGCCTCTTCTTGAAAGCTCTCGCGACTAGATGAGCCCAAGTGGGATTAGCTTGTTGGTGAGGTAAGAGCTCACCAAGGCGACGATCCCTAGCTGGTCTGAGAGGATGATCAGCCACACTGGAACTGAGACACGGTCCAGACTCCTACGGGAGGCAGCAGTGGGGAATATTGCACAATGGGGGAAACCCTGATGCAGCCATACCGCGTGTATGAAGAAGGCCTTAGGGTTGTAAAGTACTTTCAGCGAGGAGGAAAGGCAGTAGATTAATACTCTACTGCTGTGACGTTACTCGCAGAAGAAGCACCGGCTAACTCCGTGCCAGCAGCCGCGGTAATACGGAGGGTGCAAGCGTTAATCGGAATTACTGGGCGTAAAGCGCATGCAGGCGGTTTGTTAAGCGAGATGTGAAAGCCCCGGGCTCAACCTGGGAACTGCATTTCGAACTGGCAAACTAGAGTTCTTGAGAGGGTGGTAGAATTTCAGGTGTAGCGGTGAAATGCGTAGAGATCTGAAGGAATACCAGTGGCGAAGGCGGCCACCTGGCAAGTAACTGACGCTCAGATGCGAAAGCGTGGGTAGCAAACGGGATTAGATACCCCGGTAGTCCACGCCGTAAACGATGTCTACTCGGAGTTTGGTTCCTTGAGAACTGGGCTCTTAAGCTAACGCATTAAGTAGACCGCCTGGGGAGTACGGCCGCAAGGTTAAAACTCAAATGAATTGACGGGGGCCCGCACAAGCGGTGGAGCATGTGGTTTAATTCGATGCAACGCGAAGAACCTTACCTACTCTTGACATCCATAGAACTTTTCAGAGATGAATTGGTGCCTTCGGGAACTATGAGACAGGTGCTGCATGGCTGTCGTCAGCTCGTGTTGTGAAATGTTGGGTTAAGTCCCGCAACGAGCGCAACCCTTATCCTTATTTGCCAGCACGTAATGGTGGGAACTCTAAGGAGACTGCCGGTGATAAACCGGAGGAAGGTGGGGACGACGTCAAGTCATCATGGCCCTTACGAGTAGGGCTACACACGTGCTACAATGGCGCATACAAAGGGCTGCAAACCAGCAATGGTAAGCGAATCCCATAAAGTGCGTCGTAGTCCGGATTGGGGTCTGCAACTCGACCCCATGAAGTCGGAATCGCTAGTAATCGTGAATCAGAATGTCACGGTGAATACGTTCCCGGGCCTTGTACACACCGCCCGTCACACCATGGGAGTGGGCTGCACCAGAAGTCATTAGCTTAACCTTCGGGAGGGCGATGACCACGGTGTGGTTCATGACTGGGGTGAAGTCGTAACAAGGTAGCCCTAGGGGAACCTGGGGCTGGATCACCTCCTTACGTAAAGTTGTTAGTTTTTGTAAGTGCCCACACAAATTGCTTGAATAGAAAGTTGAATAGTATGTCTTACTAATAGTAAGACGCTAGTAAGCAAAGATAAGCAATCGCTTGTTTATCTTTGCTTTTTAGCAAATTGCTCTTTAAAAATTTGGAAAGCTGAATAAATAAAGAAGTTCTTAAAACACGTTATTGCTTCGGCAATAACAATATAGTGTTCTTGAGTATTCTTGAGGCGAAAAAAACTAGATAATACCTAGTTATTTCAATTGTACGGTCGACTTTAGATTGTATGGTTAAGTGACTAAGCGTATACGGTGGATGCCTAGGCAGTCAGAGGCGATGAAGGACGTGTTAATCTGCGTTAAGCTGTGGGGAGTTGATAAAAAGCGTTAATCCACAGATTTCCGAATGGGGGAACCCACTCTACTTTGTAGAGTATCGTAACGTGAATACATAGCGTTACGAAGCGAACCGGGAGAACTGAAACATCTAAGTACCCCGAGGAAAAGAAATCAATAGAGATACCCTTAGTAGCGGCGAGCGAACGGGGTCTAGCCCTTAAGCAGTTTGGAAGTTAGTGGAAGATTCTGGAAAGTTTCACGATACAGGGTGATAGTCCCGTACATGAAAACGACCTTACTGTGAAATCGAGTAGGACGGCACACGTGATATGCTGTTTGAATATGGGAGGACCATCTTCCAAGGCTAAATACTACTGACTGACCGATAGTGAACCAGTACCGTGAGGGAAAGGCGAAAAGAACCCCTGTGAGGGGAGTGAAATAGAACCTGAAACCGTATACGTACAAGCAGTGGGAGCAGACTTGTTCTGTGACTGCGTACCTTTTGTATAATGGGTCAACGACTTAATTTCAGTAGCAAGGTTAAGCGAATAGCGGAGCCGTAGGGAAACCGAGTGTTAACTGCGCGAATAGTTGCTGGGATTAGACCCGAAACCCGGTGATCTAGCCATGGGCAGGTTGAAGGTTGAGTAACATCAACTGGAGGACCGAACCGACTAATGTTGAAAAATTAGCGGATGACTTGTGGCTGGGGGTGAAAGGCCAATCAAACCGGGAGATAGCTGGTTCTCCTCGAAAGCTATTTAGGTAGCGCCTCGCGTCTAACTATTGGGGGTAGAGCACTGTTAAGGCTAGGGGGTCATCCCGACTTACCAACCCTTTGCAAACTCCGAATACCAATAAGTTCAATCGCGGGAGACACACGGCGGGTGCTAACGTCCGTCGTGGAAAGGGAAACAACCCAGACCGTCAGCTAAGGTCCCAAAGTGTATGTTAAGTGGGAAACGATGTGGAAAGGCTCAGACAGCCAGGAAGTTGGCTTAGAAGCAGCCATCTTTTAAAGAAAGCGTAATAGCTCACTGGTCGAGTCGGTCTGCGCGGAAGATTTAACGGGGCTAAACATACCACCGAAGCTACGGATGCAAGACTTGTTCTTGCATGGTAGAGGAGCGTTCTGTAAGCCGTCGAAGGTGAGTTGAGAAGCTTGCTGGAGGTATCAGAAGTGCGAATGTTGACATGAGTAACGATAATGGGGGTGAAAAACCTCCACGCCGAAAGACCAAGGGTTCCTGTCCAACGTTAATCGGGGCAGGGTGAGTCGACCCCTAAGGCGAGGCCGAAAGGCGTAGTCGATGGGAAACAGGTTAATATTCCTGTACTCACTTATATTGCGATGGGGTGACGGAGAAGGTTAGGCTAGCATGGCGATGGTTGTCCATGTTTAAGGTTGTAGGCTGTGTGCTTAGGTAAATCCGGGCGCACATTAGGCTGAGAGCTGATGACGAGTCTCTACGGAGATGAAGTAGTTGATACCCGGCTTCCAGGAAAAACCTCTAAGCTTCAGATATAAGAGAATCGTACCCCAAACCGACACAGGTGGTTAGGTAGAGAATACTAAGGCGCTTGAGAGAACTCGGGTGAAGGAACTAGGCAAAATGGTACCGTAACTTCGGGAGAAGGTACGCCGATGATGGTGAAGGACTTGCTCCGTAAGCTATTGTCGGTCGCAGAGAAATGGTGGCTGCAACTGTTTATTAAAAACACAGCACTGTGCAAAATCGAAAGATGACGTATACGGTGTGACGCCTGCCCGGTGCCGGAAGGTTAATTGATTGGGTTAGACTTAGGTCGAAGCTCATGATCGAAGCCCCGGTAAACGGCGGCCGTAACTATAACGGTCCTAAGGTAGCGAAATTCCTTGTCGGGTAAGTTCCGACCTGCACGAATGGCGTAATGATGGCCACGCTGTCTCCACCCGAGACTCAGTGAAATTGAAATCGCTGTTAAGATGCAGTGTACCCGCGGCTAGACGGAAAGACCCCGTGAACCTTTACTATAGCTTGGCACTGAACATTGAACCTACATGTGTAGGATAGGTGGGAGACGTTGAAGCATTGTCGCTAGATGATGTGGAGTCAACCTTGAAATACCACCCTTGTACGTTTGATGTTCTAACGTAGGCCCCTTATCGGGGTTGCGGACAGTGTCTGGTGGGTAGTTTGACTGGGGCGGTCTCCTCCCAAAGAGTAACGGAGGAGCACGAAGGTTGGCTAAACATGGTTGGACATCATGTGGTTAGTGCAAAGGCATAAGCCAGCTTAACTGCGAGACAGACACGTCGAGCAGGTACGAAAGTAGGTCTTAGTGATCCGGTGGTTCTGAATGGAAGGGCCATCGCTCAACGGATAAAAGGTACTCCGGGGATAACAGGCTGATACCGCCCAAGAGTTCATATCGACGGCGGTGTTTGGCACCTCGATGTCGGCTCATCACATCCTGGGGCTGAAGTTGGTCCCAAGGGTATGGCTGTTCGCCATTTAAAGTGGTACGCGAGCTGGGTTTAGAACGTCGTGAGACAGTTCGGTCCCTATCTGCCGTGGGCGTTTGAGAATTGAGAGGAGCTGCTCCTAGTACGAGAGGACCGGAGTGGACGAACCACTGGTGTTCGGGTTGTTATGCCAATAGCATTGCCCGGTAGCTAAGTTCGGAACTGATAACCGCTGAAAGCATCTAAGCGGGAAGCAGGCCTCGAGATGAGTTCTCACTGGGACTTTAAGTCCCCTGAAGGGCCGTTGGAGACTACAACGTTGATAGGCAAGGTGTGTAAGTGCTGTGAGGCATTGAGCTAACTTGTACTAATTACCCGTGAGGCTTAACCATACAAATTAAAGTATGATTAATTGAAATATCGACTTAAGAATTGATTGAACACTACTATTTATCGAAAGATAGGTTTTAAAGACTTCTTTATTTATAGCTTTTCAGATTTTAAAGATACAACTTGAAAGCAAACCAAATTTGCTTGGTGACCATAGTGTTGCGGTACCACCTGATCCCATTCCGAACTCAGTAGTGAAACGTAATAACGCCGATGGTAGTGTGGGGCTTCCCCATGTGAGAGTAGGGCATCGCCAAGCGCCAAATTAGAGAGAGCCGATATCAGTAATGATATCGGCTTTTTTGTGCCTGAGATTTAAGTTAGCGACTGATAAAAACCAGCCTACGGCCGGTTTTGTGTATATTACTATACGTAAATCGAAACGTTATTATTGTTCATCTCGAACACTTTCATAAGCCCAAATGAGCCAAGGTAATAGTAACTCGAGATCATGTGATTCTACTGTAGCTCCACACCAAATACGCAGTCCTGACGGGGCATCTTTATATGAGTTAATATCATAAGCAACTTGTTGCTGAGCTAATAGTTTACTGAACGCTTTTAATTGAATATCGCTTAGTGCTAAACGTAAGCATACGCTGGTATTTGATCTATATTCAGCTCGCACTGAAAGAAAATCTATCCATTTATGTTGGGCAACAAAGTTACTTATAATCGCTAAATTATTTTCAGAACGGTTAATTGCAGCGTCAACGCCACCGATCTTGTCTATCCAGTTCAATGCATCTAAATAATCCGCTACGCATAGCATTGACGGAGTGTTAATAGTGGCTCCAGTAAAAATCGCTTCAATCAATTTGCCATTTTTAGTTAAACGAAAGATCTTAGGTAATGGCCAAGGTGGGGTATAAGATTCTAAACGTTTAACTGCTGCAGGGCTAAGTACGATCATGCCGTGAGCACCTTCACCACCTAATACCTTCTGCCAACTGAATGTGGTTACATCGAGTTTATCCCATGCTATCGGCATGGCAAATACAGCTGAGGTGGCGTCACAAATTGTTAAACCTGTACGTTGGTCACTGATCCAGTCTGCATTTGGCACTTTAACGCCAGATGTAGTGCCATTCCAAGTAAACACAATGTCATGCTCTGGATTCGTCGTGTCTAAATCAGGGAGTTGGCCATAATCAGCGGTGATTGCATTCACATTGCTAAGTTGAAGTTCATTTTTAATATCATTGAACCAGCCTTTACCAAACGATTCCCAGTAGCAAACATCAACCGTTCTTGCCCCGAGTAATGACCACAGCATCATCTCCATTGCACCAGTATCAGAAGCTGGAACTATAGCGATGTGATAGTCCCCCGGAATTTTTAAGAGCTCTTTGGTTTTCTCAATGGCTTTTTGTAGCGCTGCTTTACCGATATTAGAACGGTGTGAACGACCGAGAGTACTTATATCCAGTTGTGTTAATTCATAGCCAGGACGCTTACTGCAAGGGCCTGAAGAAAAGTTTGGGTTCAGGGGTTTGTTAGTTGGGATCATTCGTTATTCCTTTACTAAAATGCTATCCATATGAATCGATTATAGCAATCCAGTTGTCATCTATGAAGTATTTAAACTCGCGATATTTTATAGCGTGTTTTATTGCTGCTAACGTTTGCTATTCATGACAAATAAACGTATTTTCAACACAGTTTAAATATATAGGAATTGAAGATTATGGCTAAAGGCTTAGACAAACATCAACATAGAAAAGATGCATTAAATGCATTCGGTAAAAACTTAGCACGACGTGCGCGTTCGCATTGTGAAACATGTGATGCATCAGGTGTGAAACTAAATATTTTTGAAGTTGCGCCGATACCGACAACCCCCGAGTATGATGATTGTATTTTAATTTGTGATACTTGTAGTGAACAGCTTAACAACCCTAAACGTATTGATGCTGACCATTGGCGTTGTCTAAATAAATCAATGTGGTCTGAAGTTGCTATCGTACAAGTGACTGCGATCCGTATGTTACGTTTGTTAGCTGAAAAGCATGAATGGGCGGCAGATCTTGATGAAATGGCATACTTAGAGCCTGAGGTCGAAGAGCGCATTAACCAGCAATAATTAATCTATCTATCTACTGACTGAAGTCGTTTGGGTATCTGGATAATTAATGCTATTCTGCGGCTCCATTTTTGTATTCTAGTTAAATTATAGAGGTCTTCGATGAGCCAAAGTTGTGATGTGATAGTAATTGGTGCAGGTGCTGCAG
Source organism: Moritella sp. 28 (assembly GCF_018219435.1). Taxonomy (NCBI): domain Bacteria; kingdom Pseudomonadati; phylum Pseudomonadota; class Gammaproteobacteria; order Alteromonadales; family Moritellaceae; genus Moritella; species Moritella sp. 28. The sequence continues at coordinate 121,546 of NZ_CP056121.1, forward strand.
GATTGATGTGTGCGGCAAGTGCTGGTTACCGAGGTCGCTCTGTATTGGTTCTCGATAATGCCAAGAAAGCGGGTCGTAAAGTCTTAATTAGTGGCGGTGGTCGTTGTAACTTTACCAACAATGCTCTTTCTACCGATGCATTTATTTGTGCTAATCCGCATTTCGTCAAGTCTGCATTAAGTCGTTATACTGCGTGGAACTTTATTGATATGGTCGAGCGCCATGGTGTTGCTTATCATGAACGTGAACATGGACAGTTATTCTGTGACGACTCAGCAAAAGATATTGTTGATATGTTGCATACCGAATGTGATTGGGCTGGCGTGAAGATCCAATTACGCACTGAAATACTATCGATTGATAAAACAGATGACGGTCGTTTTCATCTGCAAACCAGTCAAGGACCTCTAAATTGTGAGTCCTTGGTTGTGGCGACCGGAGGGTTATCTATGCCTAAACTTGGGGCTACACCTTATGGTTATAAAATTGCAGAGCAGTTTGGTTTAAAAGTAAATGCAACTAAAGCGGGTCTTGTTCCATTTACGCTACAACAACATGATAAAGATAAATATGCCGATCTTTCTGGTGTTAGTTTACCAGCGCGTATTACAACAGAATCAGGTGTTAACTTTAAAGAAGCTTTGTTGTTTACTCATCGTGGGCTGTCTGGACCGTCAGTTTTGCAAGCATCATCTTACTGGAATCCAGGCGAAGCCATTAGCATTAACTTATTACCAGATACTGAAATAACCGACACCTTAGCGAAAATGACGGAGTCGAGCCCTAACCAAGCGTTAAAAACAGCATTAGCGCGTGTCTTACCGAAACGTCTTGTTGAGATATTCTATGCTGATGGGTTATTGCCTGAATGCACACTTAAGCAGTTACAGCATAAAGAGCTTGATGATATTTCAACACTCTTGCATAACTGGCAAGTAAAGCCGAATGGGACTGAGGGTTATCGTACTGCAGAAGTGACCTTAGGTGGTGTTGATACTAATGAACTTTCTTCGAAAACTATGGAAGCAAAAAAAATGGCTGGTTTATACTTTATTGGTGAAGTAATGGACGTAAGTGGTTGGTTAGGCGGATATAACTTTCAGTGGGCTTGGTCTTCAGGCTGGAGCTGTGGTCAGTTTGTGTAATTGCTTAAAAAATTTGATAATGTGATAGCGCTCATCACATTATCAAATGTCAGTTCTTTTGATTTGATTCATTATAGTGAGTAATACTAAGCGAACTTTAGGATCACTTTACCGTCACTTTTATTATTCGCATAATGATCAAGTGCGCTTGAGAACGTATCAAAGTTAAAGGTGCCATAGATATCGGTCTGAAAAGTCCCTTCTGCGAATAGTTTTTGAACTTTTTTACTTAGCGCATAAATATGCCATGGTTTTGATTTCGCAAAATAATTAGCCAGCCAGAAACCCTCTATTTTTATATTTTTAAAAATAACATCGGATACACCAAATTGACCGCCAATTGGATCATGATTTTCGGTTAACCGACCGTAAACTATGGCTGTTGAGCGTTTCGGCATTGCGTGAAGTATTTGCGGCGTATCCAGTGCGGCAACTGCGTCTAATAGCACAGTCGGTTTTACGCGTTGGCAAGCTTCGGTTAACTGTTGCTTGTAATCGTCGGCAGTTGTTAGCAATACGCAATCTGCTCCTAGTTTTTCTAATACATCGACATTGGAGGCACTACGGACTGTTGCTATAGTTTTTAGGTTCTTCATTTTTGCATAACGAATAGCTCCTTTGCCGACTTGGCTGGCTGCAGCATTAATGATTACTGCTTTAGCTCCGAGTTCGATAGCGCGATCGATCATACAAATAGATGTTAATGGATTGACGATAATTGTAGATGCTTGCTCATCACTAATGTCTTTTCTTATTGGTAGGCAGTAATTGGCACTCGTAATGGCATATTCAGCCCATACACCATCTAGACCTGGCACTGCAGACAGTGATACCCGCTTACCTTCAAGCCATTTACCGTATAATCCAGCATTGGCTTTTACGACAACGCCACAACCTTCAAACCCCACAAATGCAGAATCAACGGGCGCGATGCCATATCGACCTAATAAGTATACAAGATCGGATGGATTGACTGGCGCGGCTAACATTTTGATTAGTACCTGTCCTGATTTTAGTTTCGGAAGTGGCTTTTCTTTTAACTCGATCCGTTGAGATGATGATGCTTGGCGATCATCAATTAATTTTAATGCAAAACCTTTATTGGTAGTGGGGTAAGTAAAATCTGACACATTAAACCTATATAAGTAAAAGAATATAATAGGTAATGTATATCATAGCATTTAGAAATTATAAGTTAACTTTCAAGTTCTTATAAAATTTAGTCATCTATTCTAATTAATTTGTAAATATAAGTTTGTTATATCGTGTCGAGGTTTATTTTATATCGAGGCCTTAAATTATTCGTTGCTAATCAGTTACCGAGAGTTCCTTTCAGGGCAACTAATTCTAATTTATTATGCAGTTGGCTGTTATCAACTATAATATATTTTTTTCAATATAATGGGCTACGCCGTCTTCTGCTGAATGACCTATCATTTCAAAGTCGGGTAGTGCAGCTTTAAGCATGACTGAAGCATTCCCCATGATTAACCCTTTATCGACGGCTTGTAACATCTCCACATCATTCATGCCATCGCCAAACGCAATTGTTTCTGCCATGGTGAAGCCTTTTATTTTAAGCACTTCAGTCAGTGCTTCGGCCTTATTGACCTTGATGTCCATTACTTCTAGGCATTCAGGTAGCGAGAACGAAACGTTGAGTTGTGCACTGTATTGCGCGTTAATTTGCGCTGCTAGTTGCACAAGATCGTCATGGGGTCCGCAGAAAAAGAATTTGGCGATACCTGTTTTTTCTAATGTCGAGAGATCGACTACCTGGTAGCAAAATGTAGAATCTTGACTAAAGCTGAGGATCTCTGGGTTAGGCTTATTCACAAACCATTCGTTATCACGGTAAATATTAGCTTGAATAGTTTCAGGCAACTCAATTTCGACAATTTTTTGTGCTATATCTGCTGGCACATTTTTACTGTAAATCAGTTCACCTTTACTGTTATGCACTCTCGCTCCATTGGAGGTGATGAGATATGCTTCTGCATCAATGGTTTTTCTGATCGCTTCGACGTCGATATTGTGACGGCCTGTGGCAATGATAAATTTTTTCCCTTGCTTCAGTAGTTTGTGAATGGTGATTTTGGTTTGCTCTGAAACTATATGTGCAGGTGTCAGTAGCGTACCATCTAAATCAGAAACGATAACTTTATACATCTTAACCTCAATATTGACTTTATTTAAAAGAGTTCTATCGTGATTACTGTCCCTAGTAATTGATTTAATGTTTGGCAAAATAATTTAACGCGACTGTGAGCGCCGGGATCCTAAAAATATCCGTTTCTAAGAATAACTCGTGTGCAGCACCAGGGATCAAAACTGGTTCCGCAGGTTGGTGTTGATTGTTTTCATGGCTTAATGCGCGACAGAATTGCTGTTGTGCTTCAGCAAGTACCACTTCATCGCCGCCAGCTTGTAAGACCAATGTTGGTGTTTTAATGTTCCCCGCGTATTGGATCGCGCGACGACAGGCTTTGATACTTTGCTGTAGCCAGTTAATCGTTGGTCCACCTAATTGCGTTTGTGGGTAAAATCCATAACTACGACGGAAAATATCAAATCGTAATGGACTGTGCGTCAGTTGATTATTTTCAAAAGGTGAATGGGCAAAGTCGCCTTTACCTGGCGCATAAAAAGATTCGGTATGAATAATTTTATTCACGATATGCATCGCTCGGCTATAAACATTGGCTATTGGACGGGGTATTTGACCAAAATTGATCCCAAACATCGGTGATGCTAGCACTGCCGCATTAAAGTCATGGTGATAGCTTTGTAAGTATAAACTACCAATTGCGCCACCCATGGAATGGCATAATAAATATTTTTTACTGTGTAGGGTAGGGCTAATGACTTTATCGATAAATAATTTTAAATCGGTGACGTAATCACGAAAATGTTCAACATGGCCTTTATGCAGATTTTTCAGTAATCGATCTGACATGCCTTGACCACGATGGTCTACGCAATATACCGAGTAGCCTTGTTTGCAAAAGTCATAAATGAGCTCGCGAAACTTTTGATAAGATTCAGAACGTCCGCCTAAGAGCACAATTGCAGGACCGGTTTCATTGATTACAGCTGATGCATAACGTAGCGTTATGTTATCAACGCCTTGCAGTGAATGCTCTGTGATAGTCTCATCCCAAAACTGTGAAATTTCATTATGATATTTATCTTCAAGTTGTGATTCAGTGGTTAAATTATACGGATTATCAAATTCGACACATGGGTATTTACTGGACATGGTTACAGGAGCTTCTTATTAGTTTTATCTGTGAACGTCTGTTACTAGACTACCATAATTTAATTAACAAAATAGTGACTTAAATTGCGCTGAATATGTTTATCGTTAATTAAGGCCAAACTAGGTTGGTAATTAGTGAAAGCTAAACTAATCTTATTTAATTGAGAATCGGTGAATTTTGACATCATATTTCGACAATTCAGAGGACTGCTAATGAAACGTTCTAGGCTTAAGAAGAAACTTAATTCACTTCGACGGATTCGTTGTCATTGGTGTCAGCTTACAGGAAAGCTTAAACCGATAGAGGCTAGTCAAAGTGCATTGCTACATAGACGTTAGTTTTTGTGAATTTTTAAGGTAAAAAGGCGCTTATGATAAGCGCCTTTTTGCTTTAGTCTGCTCAACTATAGCCTATTGCTAGGCGTAAATTAAAGAATATAACGACTTAAATCTTCATCTTCTACGAGTTCGTTTAGGTATTTACCTACGTAATCACCATCGACTACCAGTTTTTCGCCATTTTTATCTGATGCGTCGAATGAAATTTCTTCCATTAAACGTTCCATTACTGTGTGTAAACGACGAGCACCGATGTTTTCGGTTTTTTCGTTGACGTTCCATGCTGCGTTAGCGATACCATCAATACCTTCTGGCGTGAAATTAACGTCCACACCTTCCGTTTTTAGCATTGCAGTGTATTGTTCTGTTAATGATGCGTTTGGCTCAGTCAGAATACGGACAAAATCTTCTGCTTTAAGCGCATCTAACTCAACACGGATTGGTAGGCGCCCTTGTAACTCAGGGATCAGATCTGACGGTTTGGCTACTTGGAAAGCACCTGATGCGATGAATAAGATGTGATCTGTTTTCACCATGCCGTGTTTGGTTGTGACTGTTGAACCTTCGATAAGCGGTAATAAATCACGTTGTACACCTTCGCGTGAGACACCCCCGTCATTTGAATCGCTGCGTTTACAGATTTTATCGATTTCATCAAGGAATACGATACCGTTATTCTCTACAGCAAAAATTGCTTTTTCTTTTAATTCTTCAGGGTTGACGAGTTTTGCTGCTTCGTCTTCAACAAGTTGTTTGAACGCTTCTTTTACTTTCATCTTACGTGTTTTAGTCGTTGAACCGCCTGATAAATTTTGGAACATACCTTGTAATTGGTTAGTCATTTCTTCCATGCCTGGAGGCGCCATGATCTCAACACCCACTTGTGGTGCGGCAAGTTCGATATCAATTTCTTTGTCGTCTAATTTACCTTCACGTAGTTTTTTACGGAAGATTTGACGGGTATTATCATTGCTGGCTTTTTCTTCTTCACCCCAGTTATTACGTGGGTTTGGTAGCAATGCATCAAGTACACGGTCTTCAGCATTTTCTTCTGCGAGAACGTTGTACTTCTTCATTTCTTGTTCACGGGTTAATTTTACCGCTACATCTGTTAAGTCTTTAATTATTTGATCAACTTCTTTACCTACATAACCGATTTCAGTAAATTTAGTTGCTTCAACTTTAATAAATGGTGCGTTTGCTAGTTTTGCTAAACGACGTGCGATTTCTGTTTTACCGACACCCGTTGGACCGATCATCAAAATATTTTTTGGTGATACTTCTTGGCGAAGTTCTTGATCTAGCTGCATGCGGCGCCAGCGATTACGCAGTGCAATTGCAACCGCGCGTTTTGCATTTTGCTGACCGATAATATGGCAGTCTAATTCAGAAACGATTTCTCTTGGAGTCATTGACGACATAATAAGCTTCCTTTAATTCGGTAAAATTTAGTAATCGATAGTTTCAACTGTTTGGAAACCGTTGGTGAATACACAGATATTACCTGCAATAGTCAGGGATTTTTTAGCGATCTCTTCAGCGTCCAATTCAGTATTTTCTAATAATGCCATTGCTGATGCTTGTGCGAAGTTGCCACCTGAACCGATAGCAATAAGATCATTTTCTGGTTGAACTACATCGCCATTACCGGTAATGATGAATGAACTGTTTTTATCCGCTACAGCCAGTAGGGCTTCTAGATTACGTAACATTTTGTCGGTGCGCCAGTCTTTAGCAAGCTCTACAGCGGCACGCTCTAGGTGACCTTGGTGAGCTTGTAATTTTGCTTCAAAGCGTTCGATAAGGGTAAATGCGTCAGCTGTACCACCGGCAAAACCAGCGACAACTTGGCCATTGTACAAGCGACGTACTTTTCTTGCGTTACCTTTCATTACCGTGTTGCCAAGAGAAACTTGTCCGTCTCCGGCCATTACGACTTTGCCTTCACGGCGTACAGATACAATAGTAGTCACGATAAACTCCACTCTAATTAATTTGAGCGCAGCTGAGTTGGGATTAGCCACGCTTCATTGTGATAGGTAAAAAAAACGCCTCATATGATATGAAGCGATTTCATTACGATATACAAACTAAGGTGGGTATCCCTATTTAGTTTTTCAAGGCTTCCACTGCCAAATTTCGCAAGTTGTGACTCCTGCGCGTTTAATTTGGTGGCGTTCTTTTTCTGCAGTTCGTTTACGTTCGTAAGGACCTAAAACAACACGATACCAATTACCGGTGTGACGAACACTGGCGGTATAACCTTGAAAGGCTATCGTTGCTTTCATTGCTTCAGCTTGTGATTGCTGACGGAATGAACCACATTGCATTTGGTAACGAATACCCGTGTCTTGTTGTGGCGGTATTTCAACAATGACTTCTTTTTCTTGCAAGTCTTGCGGATATTGCCACACTTCCTTTGGCTTTTCGGGTAATGGTTTTACCGTTAGCTTTTTAGGTTGTGTTTTTTTCACGGGGTCTGGTGCTGATTTTTCTGCTGTGCCACTTACTTGTGCTAAAAAATAACCAAGGCCAATCGCAAGCAATAAAAATAGCAAGATAGCCAATACCGGACGTTTCTTTTTAGTTGGTGGTGCTTTTTTAGCACCACGCTTCTTTCTTGGCTTTGGGGCGTGCCCCGCGTAATCCTTACGAGCCATAATTTACATGCGTTCCAAAGTTTCAATGCCCAGTAAATCTAAGCCTTGTTTAAGTGTTTTAGCAGTTAACTGCGCCAGTTTTAAGCGGCTTAGTTTAACGTTTTCATCTTCAGTGCTTAAGATTGGGCAAGCTTCATAGAAACTTGAGAATACACCGGCCAATTCAAACAGGTAAGTACACAAGGTGTTTGGTGTCGCACGTTTTGCTACTTGATGAACAATCTCGTTAAACTGAATAAGTTTACCTGCTAGCTCTTGTTCTTTATCTTCGTTTAGTTGTACTTTCGCTGTTGCTAATTTCGCTGCTGTTTCAGCATCGACTTTATTAAAGATACTGCCAACACGCGTATAAGCGTAAAGTAGGTAAGGTGCTGTATTACCTTCAAAGCTTAACATTGAGTCAAAGTTGAAGATGTAGTCACTGCTACGGTTCTTTGATAAATCGGCGTATTTAACCGATGAGATACCAACAACACGAGCGATGTGTTTAAGTTCATCTTCATCAAGATCTGGGTTTTTCGATTTTACCAGTGTATAAGCACGCTCTTCAGCTTCTGTTAACAGATCTACCAGTTTTACTGTGCCACCTGAACGGGTTTTGAATGGGCGACCATCTGCACCGTTCATGGTACCAAAACCAAGGTGTTCTAACGATGTTTCTGGTTTAACGAAACCAGCTTTTTGTACTACTGAGAATACTTGCTGAAAATGCAGCGCTTGACGTTGGTCAACAAAATACATAATACGGTTAGCATTGAGTTTCTGCTGACGGAAACGCATTGCGGCAAGGTCTGTTGTTGCGTAGAGGAAACCGCCACCGTTTTTCTGGATGATAACTGGTAGTGGATCGCCGTCTTTATTCTTAAACTCATCTAAGAATACGCATTTAGCGCCGTTTGATTCTGTGAGTAGACCTTGCGCTTCAAGTTCGTTAACAACGTTGTGTAGGTCGTTGTTATAGAAGCTTTCACCACGCACGTCTTCACGTGTTAGTTTTACGTTTAGGCGTTTGTAGATGTCATGACAGTGTGCAAGTGACACGTTGTTGAACTCTTGCCATAGTTTATTACAATCTTCATCGCCGGATTGTAGCATTACTACCATTTCACGAGCGCGAGTTGCAAAATCTTCAGATTCGTCGAAACGACCTTTTGCTGCGCGATAGAATACTTCTAGGTCAGAAAGTTGCATGCTGATTTCTGCATTTTCAGCGCGTTTTTCTTCCATGTATGCGAGTAGCATACCGAACTGAGTACCCCAATCGCCTACGTGGTTTTGACGGATGACGTTATGACCAAGTAGTTCTAATGTACGTGCTACAGAATCACCAATGATTGATGAACGTAAGTGACCTACGTGCATTTCTTTGGCTAAGTTTGGTGATGATAAATCAACAACGACGTTATCTGGCGTTGTTGTTTTTTGAACTGAAAGGTTATCGTCTTCAAGCGCGATATCAATCTGTTGTGCTAACCAGTTTTGGTTTAAGAAGATGTTGATGAAACCTGGTCCTGCGATTTCAGTTCGGCTTACTAAGTCTGATTCTGGTAGGTTATCAATGATTAATTGTGCTAACTCACGCGGATTCTTCTTCGCAGGTTTTGCCATCATCATTGCTAAATTTGTTGCTAAATCACCATGAGCTTTGTCGCGGGTACGATCTACTGCAATGCGAGGTTGTGCATCTACAGGAATGATTTGTTGTTCTTTTAAGATCGTAACTGTCTGCTCTAGCAGCTGTATAATATGCTCTTTCATGGATTCTCTTAACTAGCAATGATGAGTGAAATAGACCGAACATTTTAGCGTGATTAGGGGCATTTGACTAGCTAATCAATGGATAAATGCCGATATCATTACAACATTTCAGTTGGATCTACGTCTAATGACCAACGGGCTTTACGTGCAGACTTTAATGCTTCTATTTTGGGCATTATTTGACGTAATAGGTGAGTGATGTGCTGACGCTGTGGACTTTGCAGTAATAATTGTAAACGGTACTTACCCGCACGTTTCTCCATTGGGGCTGGCATTGGACCTAAACAAAGCAGTTGTGGATTGTGGTTATGCTCTTGAATAAGTTGTTTTATTTCGACTAAAAAGGCGTTCGCATCACTGAACTGATGGGCTTCAGCACGGAACAAAGCTTGAAAGCTATAAGGCGGTAAATTGGCCATAGAACGGGCGTGTAATGCTGTTTGGGCAAAATGGCTGTAGCCGTTATTGATCAGGTCTTGAATAAGTTCGTGTTCGGGATGATGGGTCTGAATAGCCACTTCCCCTTGTTTGGCTGCACGTCCGGCACGACCAGAGACTTGCACAAACAGTTGCGCGAGTTTTTCAGGGGCGCGAAAATCACTGCTAAACAGGGCGCTATCCACGTCAATGAGCCCTACCAAGGTGACATCTGGAAAATGATGACCTTTGGCGAGCATTTGGGTACCAATTAAAATTCGAAACTCTCGCTTGCGTACGGCTTCTAATGATTTTTCTAAGCTGCCCTTACGGCTGGTACTATCCCGATCAATACGAATAATCGGGTATTGTGGGAAGTGATTATTGAGCATGGTTTCTAACTGCTCAGTACCAAAACCAGCGGTGATTATCTCATTGGAATCACAACTTGGGCAACGACGTGGTTTTGGAAATTGTTCATCGCAATGATGACAGTGCAATATATTACGTGATTGATGATAGGTGTAATAGGTATTACAACGCTGGCATTCTGCCATCGAACCACAGGTATGGCACATGACTGCTGGTGCATAACCACGGCGGTTCAGAAATAGCAGGACTTGATTACCTGCGACTAAATGGGTCGCCATTAATGCGATGAACTCAGCAGAGAGGCCTGAATCTAAGGACTGATTTTTGATGTCGATGAGGTGATGGTTCGGCATCTTGGCATTACCAGCGCGTTGGGTTAGTTGCAAATGACGATATTTACCTGTCATGGCATTGTGCAGCGTTTCTAACGCAGGGGTTGCTGAACCTAATACCACGGCAATGTTATTACGCTGTGCTCTGACGATGGCTAGATCTCGCGCATGGTAACGAAATGTTTCTTGCTGTTTTAGGGACCCATCATGTTCTTCATCAATAATGATCACCCCTAAATCATGCATGGGAGTAAATATTGCAGATCGTGTCCCAATTACGATACCTGCGACACCTGCTTGTGCTTCAAGCCAAGCCTCACGACGTTCTGCGTCATTTAAACCAGAGTGCAACGCGACAATTGGTACGTTGAAACGACGTTTGAAGCGTGAAATAGTTTGTGGCGTGAGACCGATTTCAGGGACTAATACCAGCGCTTGTTTACCGGTCTTTAATACTTTCTCTATGACATTAAGATAGACTTCGGTTTTACCACTACCAGTAACACCATCAAGCAGATAAGTGGCAAAGTGATTAATATCAATCGCCGCAATGGTGATCGCTTGCTCGGTATTGAGGGAGGGGCGATTATCACTAATAACGAGATTCTGGCGCCAGTGTTGAGCATCGTTATCTTGGACCTCTATGTATTCTTGGCTAATTAGCCCTTTGTCTTGCAATGCTTTGATGGTCGTTGATTTGATATTGGCTAACTTTAAGTGTGATTGGGTTAGCCTTGTTTCAGCCAGTAACTTGATGGTTTGTAATTGAGCCGGTGTTAAGCGATTTAATTCTTGAGCTGTTAATTCATGCGCGTTATCGGTTAATTGCCAGAATGTGTAGCTGTTTAATTTTGCAGACTCTAATTTACGTAATAATACCGGTAGGGCTTGTGCGATCACTTCACCAATCGGGTAATGGTAATAATCAGCGCACCAAGTAAAAAATGCTAGCATGTCAGCGGATAAAATGGCGTTGTCATCGAGTACATTAATGATTGGCTTTAGCCTTTCGAGCGGAAATTCACTGTCGTTTTTGGTTACCAGTGCAATACCAACTAATTGCTTATTCATAAAGGGAACGCAGACACGCATGCCAGGCTGAATATGTTCATTCTCAGAATAGGTATAATCAAAAGTTCTGCTTAAATGTATGGGAACGGCGACGGCAACAACTGGCATGAACTTAACTCTCTTTTACGGACTGTATCTGTACTTCAGCAAACAGTTTACGGCTGTTAACTAGGTAATGTCTTGATATTTTCTGTTTAATCTTCTAATTGTGGTTTATTTATGCATCAGCTATTGATATTTAGGGGCAAGATCCTATATTATTCGCAGCCTAAAAATTCTATAACTTTATGTGGTGTCTGGCAGTGTTTCAGATGGCGACATAACTAAATTGAGGTTTCTATGAAACAAGGTATCCACCCAGAATATGCTTCTATGGAAGCAAAATGTTCATGCGGTAACATTTTCGCTGTTGGTTCAACTCGCGGTAAAAACATCACGCTAGACGTATGTTCAAACTGTCACCCATTCTACACTGGTAAGCAACGTAATGTTGATACTGGTGGTCGTGTTGATAAGTTCAACAAGCGTTTTGGCGCTCTTTCTGCAAAATAAGAATTGTATTTATACAATTTTTTGTAGTGAATCAAAAAGGTACCTTAGGGTGCCTTTTTTTATGTCTTAAAAACAGTTTGAAACATTTATAAAACTAATATTTAACCTAAATGCTTTCATTTGGATAAAAATGTTCTTCTAAAATTAGTAAATCATATAAAAATAAACACCTCATACCAGTACAAAGGTAGAATAAACAACTTAAATTACTGTAGAATAATGGTAACAATATTATTAGCTAGTTTAGCTCAGTGTAAAATAAAAGAGACCTGTGTTAAATTAAAGTTAAATATTTGGCGTTACATTCGATTATTATTTTAATTCCCCCAACGTTGTTTCTCACACCTTGTTATTCTTGAATTAAGGCGGTGAGTTATGTGCATTCATTTCATTCAGGATATTGTGTATGTCAGACCTTAGACAGCAAGCATTGGATTACCATGCGAACCCTAAACCAGGCAAAATTGCTATTCAACTTACTACGTCAGCAGAAACTGCTGATGATCTTTCTTTAGCATATAGCCCAGGTGTCGCAGAGCCAGTGCGTGAAATTGCTGCTAACCCTGATGATGCTTATAAATATACGGCCAAAGGCAACTTAGTGGCGGTGATCACTAACGGTACTGCGATTTTAGGTCTCGGTAATTTAGGCCCACTGGCTTCAAAACCGGTAATGGAAGGTAAAGCACTACTATTCAAGCGCTTTGCTGATATCGATTCGATTGATATTGAAGTGAAACACCGTACGACAGAAGAATTTATTGATACAGTTGCCAATATTGCCGATACATTCGGTGGTATTAATCTCGAAGATATTAAAGCGCCAGAATGCTTTGAAATTGAAAAAGCGTTAATTGCACGTTGTCAGATCCCTGTATTTCATGACGATCAGCACGGTACTGCAATCGTAACCGCTGCAGGTATGATTAATGCGCTAGATATTCAAGGTAAAGACATCACTGAAGCGGCGATTGTTTGTATGGGCGCTGGTGCTGCTGCAATTGCATGTATGGAATTATTAATTTCATGTGGCGCACAACGTGAAAAAATCTACATGTTAGATCGTAAAGGCGTGATCCACACACGTCGTGATGACATTAACGAGTATAAGCAACGTTTTGCTAATAATACTGATAAGCGTACATTGCAAGATGCAATTAACGGTGCTGACGTATTTGTTGGTGTTTCAGGTCCAAATGTATTGTCTGCTGACGATGTCAAATTAATGGCCGATAATCCAATTATTTTTGCATGTTCGAATCCTGATCCAGAAATTAAACCTGAATTGGCTCACGCGGCACGTCAAGATTTGATCATGGCAACGGGTCGTTCTGATTATCCAAATCAGGTGAATAACGTACTGTGCTTCCCGTTTATCTTCCGTGGAGCATTAGATGCGCGAGCGAGTGTGATTAATGAAGCAATGAAAGTCGCGGCTGTACATGCAATTCGTGAAATTGCGAAAGAAGAAGTGCCACAGTCAGTATTAGCTGCGTCTGGTGCGACATCGTTAGAGTTTGGTAAAGAGTACATTATTCCAAAGCCAATGGATCCTCGTTTATTACCACGTGTTGCACGTGCTGTTGCATTAGCGGCAGTTGAAACGGGTGTATCGCGTATCGATTTACCAGAGAATTACATGCTGTAACTATGTAATAGCTTTATTCAGCACGGATATTCCGTGCTGTTATTCTTAAGCGTAACAGGTTAGTCAAGCTTGTTGTGTTAGTTGCACATATCAATTACATCTGTATTTATAGAATATCCTCCTAATAACAATTCTCTTCAAACCTATGTCATAGCCACGTCAATATTATTTTTATACGTTATTATTTTTTATTTTAAAGTTATAAGCGAATGTAAGTCGGTGTTTCTCTTGTAGATAATAAAAGTGTAAAATTCTAAATGTCTTGTTATATATTGAATTATGGAGAGTTTTTTGAATAAATTAATCAAAAGTTTAGTTTTTTGTTTTCCAATGTTATTAACCGCATGCGGTTCAGATGAGTCAACCACTGTAGACAGTGGTACTCACTCAAGTTCAAACAATGGAACTACCACTGTAGACAATGGTACTCACTCAAGTTCAAACAATGGGACTATTTCAATTTCAGATAAAACAATAACGTTGAATCAGGGGGAGCGTTATAGTGGAGACCTCAATACGACAGAGACAAAAGATTTTAAATGGTCGATAACAAATCAGAGCATACATGGCTTGGCGACGCTAACACCATCAGGAAGATTAGCGTATGCGCCGAAATCTGACTTTTTTGGGACTGATACGATAACGGTATCGGTATCGGTTACCGATGATGTAAACCCCGTTACTGCGATTATTACTTTTGAGGTGATACAAAAAGAAAAGACGTTTATTTCAATTTCAGATAAAACAATAACGTTGAATCAGGGGGAGCGTTATAGTGGAGACCTCAATACGACAGAGACAAAAGATTTTAAATGGTCGATAACAAATCAGAGCATACATGGCTTGGCGACGCTAACACCATCAGGAAGATTAGCGTATGCGCCGAAATCTGACTTTTTTGGGACTGATACGATAACGGTATCGGTATCGGTTACCGATGATGTAAACCCCGTTACTGCGATTATTACTTTTGAGGTGATACAAAAAGAAAAGACGTTTATTTCAATTTCAGATAAAACAATAACGTTGAATCAGGGGGAGCGTTATAGTGGAGACCTCAATACGACAGAGACAAAAGATTTTAAATGGTCGATAACAAATCAGAGCATACATGGCTTGGCGACGTTAACACCATCAGGAAGATTAGCGTATGCGCCGAAATCTGACTTTTTTGGGACTGATACGATAACGGTATCGGTTACCGATGATGTAAACCCCGTTACTGCGATTATTACTTTTGAGGTGATACAAAAAGAAAAGACGTTTATTTCAATCTCAGATAAAACAATAACGTTGAATCAGGGAGAAAGCTATACTGCCAATCTGAATCTGGCAGGTATAAAAAACCTTAAATGGTCGATAACAAATCCGAGCATACACGGCACGGCGAGTTTAACACCATCAGGAAGATTAACGTATGCGCCAGCAGGTTATTTTCATGGCCGTGATGAGGTAACGGTATCGGTTACCGATGATGTTAATCGCGATACAGCAACGTTTACATTTGTGGTTAATCAAAGACACAATACAGCACCTGTAATAGAAGGGAATACGGAATTTTCATCTTCCGGTCAAACAATTAATAATCAAATAAAGGCAACAGATAAAGAGGGCGATAAATTAAATTTCTCTATTGAAAACACTTTCGATAAGCCTAGTTATATTGAATTTTCAATAGATCCAAGTGGTCAATTTACATATAAAAACACTCTGAATTACTCTAAAGCAATCACTCTTCCAATCGTTGTTTCTGACGGTATGAGCTCTACAAAAACCAATATAACCTTCATGACGCAAATCGCTGATGAGCAATCGCAATCTGATCCTTTATATGCCCAACAATGGCATTTAAATAATACAGGAGAAGATGCATTATCGTCTGGTACCCCTCATCGAGATATTAATATTGGTCTTTTACATCAACAAGGTGTCACCGGAGACGGTGTCAACGTCGCTGTTGTAGATTCAGGGTTAGATATTGGTCATGAAGATCTTAAAGACAATATACTGACTGGTAAATCATGGAATTTTTTAACTAAAAATAATGACCCCACCTCTGAACCAGATAAAAAAGGGCGTGGTGATCATGGTACATCCGCTGCGGGTCTTATTGCTGAAACGGGATTTAATGGTATCGGTGGACGAGGTGTCGCTCCTTCAGCAAAGCTATTTGGTCTGAACTGGACTAAGGTACAAACTCAAAAAAGTTGGATTGAGAGTCATGGAGGCTCACGGTCTCTAGATGCATTAGTGATAAACCAAAGCTATGGTCATTATTGGGGGGAATTAAGGTCTTCCAACACAATACCTTTTCGTGCGAGAGAGGCTCTCCTTAAAAGCGCCACTAAAAAAAATAATGATGGATGTGGTGTTTTACTTATAAAAGCTGCAGGAAATTCATTTAAAAGTGTTTATACCCGTGATTTTAAATTCATAAATTATAGTGAATATGCAGCAGATAAATCTAAACCTGAATTAACAGCGAATAATGCGGGTGTAAGTGTCAATAACTCGAGTTTTTATAACACTCTAATTTCAGGGATACAGAATGATCCATTACATCCTTTATATCCTTATTCATCTGTAGGCGCTGCGGTATTTGCATCGGCATCAGTCGGTGAGGTTACGACAGACACAACTGGTTGTGAAAACGGTTATCCATCTATTAAGGAAAACTGCAATTACACAGGATCATTCGGTGGTACATCTGGAGCCGCACCCGTTGCGTCAGGCGTAGCGGCATTAATATTTGGCGTTAATACTGAGCTGACTTGGCGAGATGTACGCTATATTATGGCTAAGACTGCAAAGAAAATTGATAAGGACTTTACACCTATAACAATTACGAATGAAGGCGAAGATACTAAGTTCGTAGCAGAGCCTGGTTGGGTAACAAATAAGGCTGGCTATCACTTTCATAACTGGTACGGATTTGGCTTACTTGATGCTACTGCGGCAGTTCAAATGGCAGCAAATAATTATACCTTATTACCTGAATTAAAAGAGACTGCTTTTGTTAATCCAAACGACCTGTCAAGCTCTACCATACCAGAAGGTAATAGTGGTGTTAAAAAGAAAGTATATATAGTACAACAGATGACGATTGAAGCAGTGCAATTAAAAGTAGGGATAAATCATGCGCGTAATAGCGATATAGCCATTGAGGTTATATCTCCATCCGGAACACATTCCATGATATTTACACCAAGAAGCCTAGTCACTGAGACTAATGCAAAATTCGATAATACGGTATTACTCAGTCATGCATTTTTCGGTGAAAGCTCGGAAGGTAATTGGACCATCAAAGTGACAGATACGAATAGAGGTGATTTCACCTACTACAAAGTTCTGCCTCAGATGGGTGGACTGGGGGACCGCATGTTTCATGACGAAGAAGCCCTTAATAACTGTACTGAACATGGAAAGCCAGATGAAACTAAGTGCATACAGAAAATCACACTAAGTAATAATATAGAAAATGGCGCACTTAATAATGTTGCTATTCGTATTTATGGCCACTAAGGGATATATGATGAGAATAAAATTAGCACACATGTTTATATTTACATTACTTTTATGTAGCTCATTATCTAATGCGAATATAATTACCTATAATAAAAACGAATTAACGCTTTCTACGGTACCGTCTCCGTCAAACATAAATGATAATATCGTCATTGAAAGTAGTGGCTTCAAATTTTCTCCGGTAAGTCCTACGTCATACACATTCTCTGAAGAGAATAGTGATATAGCGACTTTATACGCAGGGCAGGAAATGCAAGCATTGGACAATGGAGAATCAGGGATGTTAACAGGATCTATTTTGGTTGAAATGATAGACCCTGATACTGCGTTATCATTTGATAACGCAGACATCCTTACTGTGGGTGAGCGTTTCTTCATTATCACTTTTAATGAAAAAATCGATTTGCTCGAAAAATTAAAGCAGATTAAAGACATGAGTATTGTAAAAGATGCCGAAATCGAAGTGAACACTCATAGTTATTCACCACTATAATAACTTAATGTATCAACATTGAATTGTTGTACGACATATCACTACAATCCAGAATACCACCTCTTATATTTAGGTGGTATTCTTTTGCTATATGCATGTCCGATATTTTTATTGTCGTTTGGATGACTAATTTAACTTATTTGGCGTTTGCATTTCTAATCTTATACTTGTATAAAGACTCGCTATTTGCCCACATTTAAGGTTCCCATGTCTGAAGAATATGAAATTGAAGTTATCCCTGTTGTTGTCGCTGAAGAACCGATTGAATTATATAAGATCTTAAAAATCGAAAATTTAGTGACCTCGGGCAGTGAAGCGAAGAACTATATTGCAGACGGCTATGTGTATGTGAATGGTGAAGTTGAAACACGCAAACGTAAAAAGATCATGTTTGGCGATATCATTGGTTTTAATGGTGAAGCTTATCAAGTCATGTCTGCGGAAGAACTTGCAGAGTACGATATTACTGATGAAGAAGAATTTGTGGACCCTGCGGCTTTAGAGTCTGATTCTGTAGCAACATATATTACAGAAAACGATGTTACTGAAGACTATTTCACAGGAAACAATACTGTTGAGCAAGATGTTGCTGTTGAACCCGAATTTATTGCACCAACACCAGTTGCTAAGCCTGTTGTCGACAGCATCCCTGAAGGTATCTGGGAGCAGCCTGAAAAGAAGAAAAAGAAAAAATCTGAAGCTAAACAAGTGAAAGTAGCTGAACCGAAACCGGTTGAGAAAAAGAAAAAAGGCCGCGCGGCTCCTTTTAGTTTTTAGATTTCACTTTAAGGTATTAGCAACAATGCGAGCTAGATAGCGCATTGTATATAGGTTAAATCAAAACAGGCTCCTATAATTGGGGCCTGTTTTATAAAAGGTGGGCCTGTTTTATTTTCAGACGTTCTTTATTTAGCATTCGTTAGTTAGTGACTAATCATCTTGTTCTAAATAATCATCGATATTGATACCCAGCGCTAACATTTGTGCCCGAGCTTCTTCAGGGATACTGTCTGGTTTGTCTTTTGTTAAATCTTCATCGGCAGGTAATGGTTGACCTGTGTAAGCATGTAAAAATGCCTCACACAACAACTCACTGTTGGTTGCATGTCGTTGATTATTAATCTGACGGCGAGTTCTTTCATCTGTCAGTACTTTTAATACTTTCAAAGGAATTGAAACAGTAATTTTTTTAACCTGTTCACTCTTTTTCCCATGCTCTGCATAGGGGCTAATATACTCGCCGTTCCACTTCGTCATTTTTGACCTTTGCGTAAATTATTATTTATGAATAAGTAATAAGTCTACCTTTGAATTTGATTATTGGCAATCAGTATGTAAAGAGCTCTAGACGTCTATTGACCTGTTGTAGCCTAATAGTGTATGTTTTGAGTTACTGGAAATATATTAATTCGATATTAAGTTCGGGAGAACGCATGGACGCAATTAAGCGCAGTATTCATAAATTTGGTGGCAGTAGTTTAGCTGATGCTACCTGTTATCGTCGAGTATTGACGATAATTAGCCAACACACCAAAGCACGCGATCTTATTGTCGTTTCTGCAGCGGGCAAGACCACCAATCAATTATTAGAATTATTACAATTAGCCGAAGACGGTGATCAAGCTGCATCGGAACGTCTTATTGCGACATGCGAGTATCAAACTAAGTTAGTTACAGAACTATTAGAAGGTGCCTTATGCACACAACTCACTTCTGCATTGCAAGATGATATTCATACTATAGGCCATTTATTAGAAACTACCCTTGATGTGTATGCTAAAAACCAAATTTTAGCGCATGGTGAGGTGTGGTCCGCACGATTATTAGCAGCTTTACTGAGTCAAAGCGAACTACCAGCTAATGATTTAGATTCTCGCTTGTTTTTAACAACTGAATTAGCCGCGCAACCTGTGGTTGATGAAATGGTGTCTCGCCAAAAATTAGACTCGTGTTTAGCGACCCTGACTAATCGCGTTGTCGTGACCGGTTTTATTGCTGCAGATACACAACAGCGTACTGTGACATTGGGGCGAAATGGCTCTGATTATTCTGCGACCTTGTTAGCTGCATTAGTAGATGCTGATCAAACCACTATTTGGAGCGATGTTGCGGGGGTATTTAGTGCCGACCCACGTCGTGTAAAAGATGCTGAACTGCAAACTAAATTATCACTTTATGAAGCGGCTGAGCTCGCGCGTTTAGGCTCTCCCGTATTACATGCGCGTACATTACAACCTGTTGTCGAGAGTAAACAGCATGTGCAGTTACGTTGCAGTTATACCCCTGATGAGGGGTCAACTCAGATCCACCGTCGTTTACCAAAAGGTAAAGGGGCTAAAATTGTCACCTCGATTGATGATCTACATTTAGTGGATGTTGAGTTTAATCATGATGCAGATTACCAGCAACAATATAATCAGTTAATTGCATTGTTAGCACAGCAGCAACTCTCTCCTATCTGTATCAAACGCCGTCCGACGGATTATATGGTTAGATTTGGTTATACCGCTGAAATTGTTGAGTTTGCACTTACTGCATTAGCAACATATAAACAGCAGCAATCTAATGTAAAAGCCATTGAGCATGTGAGTGGTTTTTGTATGGTGGCGCTAGTGGGTTCTGGTGTAACCGATAATGCGTTGCAATCACATCAGTTTTATCAATTAATTTCAGAGCATAATCTGACATTTGTACAGACAGGTGAAAACCATTTAAGTATCTGTGCCGTTCTGCAGAAAGTGGTGTTAGAGCCGTTATTGAAAGAGTTACATACGGCGTTATTTAAGCAGCCAAGACGCATTGGTGTGGTGCTGTTTGGTAAAGGAAATATCGGTGCTGGTTGGCTATCTCTGTTTGCGGAGCAAATGCATAAAGTACCCGAACAACAAAATGTCGAACTGTGTTTATGCGGTGTATATGGCTCTCAGGGCGGGGTATTAGACTTCAATGGTCTGGATGCTGCGACGGTACTTGATGACTTCCAACCCGAATCGTTTGTATGGGAACAGTTATTATCTAATCTCGCATTGCACCCGTTTGATGAACTGGTGATTATCGATATTACCGCCAGTGAAGCTATCAGCTATTATTATCCTGAATTTGCCCAACACGGTTTCCATCTGATTTCAGCAAATAAATTCGCTGGCGCGGCGAGCAGTGAATTTTATAATCGGGTTAAGCAGAGCTTTAGTGATAATGAAAGCTATTGGTTATACAACGCCACGGTTGGCGCAGGGTTACCGATCCAATCATCTATGGATATGCTGCAACACAGTGGTGATCAAGTGACAGCTGTTAGCGGTATTTTCTCTGGTACCTTATCTTGGTTGTTTCAACAATATGATGGTAAAATTGCGTTCTCGGAATTAGTGGAACAAGCTTGGCATCAAGGGCTAACGGAACCTGACCCTCGTGAAGATTTATCGGGTAAGGACGTACAGCGCAAACTGCTTATTCTAAGCCGTGAAGCGGGCTATGAGATGGATCTTGGCGATATTAAACTCGAGTCATTGGTATCAGAAGATCTAATGGCATTTAAAGTGGACGAGTTTTTAGAACATTGCGAAGCACTCGATGACAAAATATTACATATGTTTAATAAAGCCAAAAAGCAGGGCTTAGTATTACGCTATGTCGCTAGTTTTAGTTGTAAAGAAGGGGCGCAGGTTGGGTTAGAGTTCTTAGAACCAACCCATCCATTTGCCAACTTATTGCCGTGTGATAATATTTTTTCAATTAATAGTCACTGGTATCGCCATAACCCATTAGTGATCCAAGGCCCTGGTGCTGGCAGAGATGTGACTGCGGGTGCTATTCAATCTGATCTTTTCCAATTATGTAAGTTGTTCGCGCGTTAATTTTTACATTCTCCTCTGTCGAAAACCAATGCGCATATAATTCATGTTTAAGATGAATTATGTGCGTTGACTTTATCCACCAAACTTGTGATGATTGAGACGTAAAGAGGTATGGACGTCTAAACATCTTAAGGGAATAAAGTATGAGTTTTCACAACGCACAAAATATTGAAGTATTGAATCAAAGTGTTTCTGAATTGGGACGTGATATTAACGTTTCATTTGAATTTTTCCCGCCCAACTCTCCAGCGATGACGTCTACTTTATGGGAGTCAATTAATCGTTTAAAAGCGTTAGACCCTAAATTTGTGTCTGTGACATACGGTGCTAATTCCGGTACTCGTGATCGTACTCATAACATTATTAAACAAATTAAGCATGAAACAGGCTTGATTGCTGCACCACACCTCACTTGTATTGACGCTAATCGCAAAGAGCTAAAGCAGATTGCAACAGATTACTGGGACAACGGTATTCGTAATATCGTGGCTTTACGTGGTGATTTACCACCGGGCTTGAATCAGCCTGATATGTATGCAGCTGACTTAGTTGCTTTATTAAAAGAGGTAAATGATTTTGATATCTCAGTTGCCGCCTATCCAGAAGTTCACCCCGAAGCAAAAAATGCGCAAGCAGATCTGCTCGCGCTAAAAGATAAGATTGATGCCGGTGCTGATCGTGCTATTTCACAGTTCTTTTTTGATACCGAGAGTTTTTTACGCTTCCGAGACCGTTGTGCGGCAGTCGGTATTGATAAAGAGATCGTGCCGGGTATTTTACCAGTATCAAATTATAAAACCTTATGTAAGTTTTCAAAACTGACCAATGTAAAAGTGCCTAATTGGATGCACAACCAGTTTGAAGGTTTAGATAATGATCAGGCGACACGTAATCTGGTTGGCGCAAGTATAGCCATTGACCAAGTGAAAGTATTGTCGCGCGAAGGGGTGAAGGACTTTCATTTCTATACGTTAAACCGCGCTGATCTAACGTATGCTATTTGTCATACATTGGGTGTACGTCCAAAATAATCATCGTACTGGTTATCTTTACTTATATCAGAATCAAAAATGCCGACATGATGTCGGCATTTTATTATCTATTCATTAGCTGATAACTAAATTGAAAGTTAACCGGTATTACGCATACCTGCAGCAACACCAGCGATACTTACCATTAAGGCTTGTTCAATATCTGGGTTCACTTCTTCACTACTACGCGCGCGGCTTAATAGCTCTGCTTGTAGGATGTTCAGAGGGTCGGTATACGGGTTACGTAACTCAATTGACTTTTTACTCCAGGGCTGAGCATCAAGTAATTGCGTGTCAGGTGTTAAACCTAAGATCAACTCAGTTGCTAACGCCAAGCTTGCACGTAGTTCTTTGCCTAAATGCCATAAATCTTCAGTCACTAGACATTGGTCATAATATTCCGCTAACCAAGCATCAGCTTTCAAAAATACCATTTCGAACATTTCAATACGGGTATTAAAGAACGGCCATTGTTGCTGCATTTCTTGCAGTGTCTCACGCTGACCTGAATCGAGCATGTTTTTGAATGCTGCTGTACAACCTAACCAAGCGGGTAACATCAAGCGGTTTTGTGTCCATGCAAAGATCCAAGGGATGGCGCGTAAGCTTTCTACTCCACCGTTTGGTTTACGTTTTGCTGGGCGGCTACCGAGTGGCAGTTTACCTAATTCTAACTCAGGTGTCGCAGATCGGAAGTAAGGCACGAATTTTTCATGGCCTTGGATATATGAGCGATATTCTTCACATGAATCCGAAGACATTTGATCCATTGCATCACGCCAAGCTTGTTCTGGTGCTGGCGGCGGTAGTAAATTAGCTTCTAAAATTGCACTGGTGTAGAGGTTTAAGCTTTGTTCTGCAACATTGGCAAGGCCAAACTTAAAGCGGATCATTTCACCTTGCTCTGTTACGCGTAAACCACCTTTTAATGAACCTGGAGGTTGTGATAATAAAGCTGCATGTGCAGGTGCACCACCACGACCGATGCTACCACCACGTCCATGAAATAAAGTCAGCTTAATTTCTTCTTGCTCACAGATATTAACCAAGGCTTCCTGCGAACGATACTGCGCCCATGAGGCGGCGATTACACCTGCATCTTTCGCAGAGTCAGAATAACCGATCATGATATATTGATGGCCATTAATGTAGTTTTTATACCAATCAATCGCTAATAAACTTGCCGTCACTGTACCCGCATTATTCAAATCGTCTAAAGTTTCAAATAACGGCGCAACAGGTAGACGGAATGGACAACCAGTTTCTTTTAATAGTAGTTGTACAGCGAATACATCTGAGGCTTTACGTGCCATTGAAATGATGTAAATCCCCAGTGATTCTGGATCTTGCTTTGCCACAGTGCGACAAGTATCAAGCACTTCTTTCACATCTGCAGACGGTTGCCAGCATTGTGGGATAAGTGGGCGCTTGTTATTAAGCTCTTGCAATAAGAACGCTTGTTTATCTTGCTCGCTCCATTGTGCATAGTCTCCAAGACCCAAGTAACGCGTTACTTCGGCGATCACATCGGTATGACGATCACTGTCTTGGCGGATATCAAGTTTCACTAAACTCACACCGAAACATTCAACGCGGCGAATAGTATCGAGTAATGCACCTTGGGCAATAACACGCATACCACAGGCATTAAGTGAGTTATAGCAAGCTAACAATGGCTCACGTAACTGTGCTGTTGTCGTGATGATGTCACGGCTTTCTGTGTATTCGCCTTTTAACTGCGCAGTTAAGCTCGCTAATGTTTCTGTTAACTCACTACGTAATTTTTTCAGTAATACACGGTATGGTTCATGACTTTCACCGACTAATGCACGTAATGTGTCATCACAGTCATTCATTGATAATTCACTGGTGAGATGTTTTACATCTTTAAGGAACAAGTGAATAGCCATCCAACGACTGGTTAATAATACTTCTTCGGTGACCGTTGAAGTAACAAACGGGTTACCGTCGCGATCACCACCCATCCAAGAGGTAAATTTAACGGGTGAAGCGTCAATAGGTAATTGGTAATCTAAGCGGTCTTGTAAACGTTTATCAAGACTGCGTAAGAAGTTTGGTACTGCATCCCATAATGAATTTTCTACTACTGCAAAGCCCCATTTAGCTTCATCGACAGGGGTAGGGCGTACTGTTCTGATCTCGTTGGTGTGCCAGGCTTGTGATACCAATTGTTCGATACGCGTCATGAAGACATCACGCTCTTTGCTACTTAATTCAGTAAGCTCTAACTGGCTAAGGCATTTATTTATCGCGCCATGCTTATGGATCAGGGTTCGACGGGTGATTTCAGTTGGATGTGCAGTCAGTACTAAATCGATCTTAAGGTTTTTAACCGCAGAAAGTACATCTTCTTCACTGATTTCAGAGTTATTTAGTTTAGCAAAGAGTTCATCGATAGAGTCTGGCACGCAAGTGTTATCTGCACAATTACGTGAAGTGGTGTGGAACTGCTCAGCGATATTAGCCAGGTTTAAGAACTGACTAAACGCACGCGCTACTGGTAATAGCTCATCATCAGAGAGGCTACGCAGTACGGTGAGTAATTGTGCACGGTCTTTATCATTACCTGCACGGGATGATTTTGCTAGTTGACGAATGGTTTCAATCTTATCTAAGAACTCTTCTCCAAGATGATCCTTGATTGTATTCCCTAGTACTTGGCCCAATAAGCCGACATTACTTCGTAACGCTGCATATTTATCTGACATACATAATCCTTCAATTCAGTGATGTAATACGGCAACAACTATTATCGTTATGTATGTAAAATAACTATATTTAGTGACATTCGTCAATTAAATCGTGTAATTAATACGATTAATTGTGATATCAGGTGTAAATTTACTACAAAACGATAATTCTTTAGTTAGTTTTTACATGTTTCTTCAATCAGTTTTTGGATAATCGCCTGTGTTGGTTTAATTGCGGATAAATCTAAATATTCATCAGGTTGATGGGCTTGATTAATACTCCCTGGACCCATGACGATAGTGTCACATCCAAGTTGTTGAATAAACGGTGCTTCGGTACAATAATTCACAGGTATAACGGCTTCACCTGTGAGTTTTTCAGCTAATTTAATCAACGTTGAATCAGTATCGCATGCATAAGCTGGGATCGGTTCATGTAGATGATAAACATCAACAGCGCCAGGCCATTGCTTTTGGATTGGTAGTAATGCTTGGTTAAGTAGCATAAACAGTTCATCGGGGCTTACGCCTGGAATAGGGCGCATGTCGATGTGTAATTCACAACTGCCACAGATGCGGTTGGGGCTGTCACCACCGTGCACATGACCAAAATTAAGCGTGGGTTGTGGAATAACAAAATGATCGCAGGCGTATTGTTCTTTTAATTTACGTTGCAGCTGCAATAACTGTCCTGTTACTTGATGCATGATCTCAATGGCATTGATTCCATTAGCAGGATCAGAAGAGTGACCGCTGCGTCCAGTAATACGTATTGCTTCTGACATATGACCTTTGTGCATAAATACCGGCACCATACCAGTTGGCTCACCAATGACGGCATAATCAGGTCGGAAACTTTGTGCGGCCGCAATCGCTCTTGCTCCTGCCATGGTGGTCTCTTCATCGGCAGTGGCAAGAATGCGTAATGGTTTATCTAATTTAGTTAAATCAATGTTTTTACATGCTTCTAATACAAAGGCGAAAAAGCCCTTCATATCAATCGTACCCAAGCCATACCATTTATCGTCTTTTTCAGTTAACTGAAATGGATCTTTAGTCCATAAACCGTCATCAAACGGCACGGTATCTGTGTGGCCTGCCAATAATAATCCGCCATCACCTTGGCCATAAGTCGCGACTAGATTAAATTTACCATTCGTGTCAGGTACGCTAGTTATATTGATGCTAAAACCAAGTTCGGTGAACCAACCTGCGAGTAAGTCAATAATAGGCTTATTACTGATATCTAACTCTTTTTCTAATGAACTGATCGACGGTGTTAGGATCAGTGATTTATAAAGTTCGGTAAATTTAGGTAGTTGCATTTTACGTTCCTGTAATGACTGGTTGTTTTTTTATGCAATAAAGTTGCATAAAAATGTAATCTGTTTTATTCTTTAATCATCCTTACTCTACAACGTATGGGTTAGATAATGAATCGTTTTTCATCGTTTCGACGAGACAGTATTTAAAATGCATTAGCGCTGCTTCATTTACGCAAGTAAGCGCAATTGGAAAGGGCCAAATTGCCTGTCGTTTTACAATTTAGCAAACACGGAAGTCAAACATGTTAAAAACAATTTTAGTCGGTGCAACCGGGTATACCGGTGCTGAGCTAGCCTATTACATTACTAAACATCCAGAACTTGAATTAGCAAGATTGTATGTTTCAGAACACAGTTTGGATGCAGGAAAATCATTTTCTTCATTATACGGTCATTTATTAGGTGTTGTTGACCAAACTATTGAGCCTTTAGCGGTTAGCAACATAAAAAATATTTGCGATGACGTTGATATTGTCGTGTTAGCAACGGCACATGAAGTAAGCCATGATATCGCAGCTGAGTTTTTAGCGCAGGATGCGGTGGTATTTGATTTATCCGGTGCATTTAGAGTGAACGACCCTGCTTTTTATGAAAATCATTACGGTTTTAAACATAATTTCGATAAAGAATTAAAGAGTGCTGTTTATGGTTTAGCTGAATGGGCGAGTGCTGATATTGCAGAAGCAAACTTAATTGCGGTGCCGGGGTGTTATCCAACCGCATCGTTATCAGCATTAAAACCGCTAGCTAAACATGGGCTGATTGCTGCGGGTCAAAAACCAATTATTAATGCTGTTAGTGGTGTTAGTGGCGCAGGTCGGAAAGCGGCATTGGGTTCAGCATTTTGCGAAGTTAGCCACGCACCTTACGGTGTATTCAATCATCGTCATCAACCTGAAATCAGTACTCATTTAGGACATGACGTTATCTTCACTCCCCACTTAGGCTGTTTTAAGCGTGGGATCTTAGCAACGATTAACGTCAAACTTGCAGTTGGTGTTACACCAGAACAAGTCACCGCAGCTTACCAAGAAGCATATCAAGATCAACCTATGGTGCGGGTATTACCAAGTGGCTGGCCAAGTATTAAAGCCGTAGAGAACACCGCTTACTGTGATTTAGCGTGGCAGCAACAGGGAGAAGACCTTATTGTGGTTTCTGCGATTGATAACTTATTAAAAGGTGCCGCGGCACAAGCAATACAGTGTATCAATATCCGTTTTGGTTTCGCGATGACAACGTCATTAGTATAAGGAATATAACAGTGAGAACTCCATTAGTATTAAAACTTGGCGGTGCATTACTTGAAAACGAAACGGCGCTTGAACAGCTGTTCACAGCATTAAGTGAATATAAGTCAACATCGTCACGTCCCCTTATTTTGGTGCATGGTGGTGGCTGCTTTGTTGATGAACTATTAGCAAAGATGAATATCGTTAGCGAGAAAAAGAACGGTTTACGTGTTACACCATTTGCAGATATTGGTTATATCACCGGTGCGTTAGCTGGTACGGCAAATAAAGTATTAATGGCACAGGGTTTGAAATCGGGTGCGAAAGTCGTTGGTTTAAGTCTTGCTGATGGCGGTATCTCAACAGTAACACAATCAAAAGCAGGGCTTGGTGCCGTCGGAGAATGTGAAGCGGGTGATCCAACATTATTAACGGCGTTACTCAGTGGTGGTTTCTTACCGATTATTAGCTCTATTGGTATCGATGCTCAGGGACAGTTATTAAATGTGAATGCAGACCAAGCGGCAACAGCCATTTGTGAAACGCTTGATGCTGACTTAGTTATGTTATCTGATGTGCCTGGTATTTTAGATGCGGATATGCAGTTAATTCCCGAGATGAACAGTAGCGATGCAGATAAACTGATTACGGCTGGTGTGATTCATGGCGGCATGGAAGTAAAAGTGAAAGCGGCATTAAAAGCGGCCGCATCTTTAAATCGCGACATTAAATTAGCGAGTTGGAAAGTGCCCGATCGGTTAGTGGCATTATTAAATGGTGAAGCAGAGGGAACGAAAGTTTCTACCTAATACTGATCAGTTAACGGAGTTCGATCATGGAAAATTTATTATCAGTTAAAGATTTAAGTAAACAACAGATCCTTGACTTATTAGCACTGGCTAAAGCAGTGAAAGCCAATCCGGCAGAGTACTCACAAGCATTAGCGGGTAAAAGTATCGTCACCATTTATGAAAAGCAGTCACTACGAACACGCGTAACCTTTGATATCGGCATTCATAAATTAGGTGGTCACGCGGTTTATCTTGATGCACAAAATGGTGCAATTGGTGAACGTGAGACAGTAAAAGACTTTGCGGCGAATATCTCTCGTTGGGCTGATGCAATTGTAGCTCGTGTCATGAGCCACAAAACATTAGAAGGCTTAGTGGAACATGGCAGTGTGCCTGTTGTTAATTCACTTTGCGACTTATACCACCCTTGTCAGGCATTAGCTGATTTTTTAACAATATCGGAACACTATGAAGATGTTTCTAAAGTAAAACTAGCTTATATCGGTGAAGGTAATAACGTAACGCATTCATTAATGCTAACCGGTGCTATCTTAGGTGCTGAAGTAACAGCCGTATGCCCACGAGGCAGTAGTCCTGATGCGCAAATTGTTAAGCAGGCCATGGAGTTAGCTGAAATTGGCGGTGGTAAAATAAATGTAACAGATAACCTTGATGACATAGTTGATTATGATGTCATTTATGGTGATACTTGGGTTTCAATGGGGGATGATACACCACTGGAACAAGTAAAAGAAAAGTACATGCCGTATCAGATAAACAAAGAATTACTGATACGCACAGGAATTAAACATGTATTGCATTGTCAGCCGGCTCATCGCGAGTTAGAGATAACATCGGAAGTGATGGATGGCGAACAATCGCTGATCTTTGATCAAGCCGAAAATAGAATGCATGCCCAAAATGCAGTTTTACTGACATTGCTGAAGTAACATATTAAGGAAAATAAAAATGACACAAACAGTTAAGAAAGTAGTAGTAGCGTATTCTGGTGGTTTAGACACTTCAGTGATTTTACCTTGGTTACAAGAAAATTATGATAATTGTGAGATTATCGCGTTTGTTGCAGATGTTGGTCAGGGCGCTGAAGAACTTGAGGGTATTGAAGCTAAAGCATTGGCTTCGGGGGCATCTGAGTGTTATGTCGTAGATCTAAAGGATGAATTAGTCGCTGATTATATTTACCCAACGCTTAAAACTGGTGCCGTTTACGAAGGTACTTATCTTTTAGGTACGTCAATGGCTCGTCCAATCATTGCTAAAGCACAAGTTGAAATTGCCCGCAAAGTTGGCGCAGATGCACTTTGTCATGGCTGTACAGGTAAAGGTAATGATCAGATCCGTTTTGAATCTTGTTTTGCTGCACTTGCACCAGAACTAACGGTGATTGCACCTTGGCGTATCTGGGACTTAACCAGCCGTGAATCTCTACTTGAATACTTAGCTGAACGTGACATTCCTACTGCTGCATCTGCGACTAAAATTTACAGCCGTGATGCCAATGCTTGGCATATTTCTCATGAAGGTGGCGAGTTAGAAGACCCATGGAATCAACCAACGAAACAAGTCTGGACCATGACGGTTGACCCAATTGATGCGCCAAATGAACCTGAATTCTTAACGTTATCTGTTGTTAAAGGTGAGATCACGGCGGTTAATGGTGAAGCAATGTCACCGTACCAAACACTGATGTATCTCAATGAAAAAGCGGCCGCTCACGGTGTTGGTCGTGTTGATATTGTTGAAAACCGTTTAGTCGGCATGAAGTCACGTGGTTGTTATGAAACA
Source organism: Moritella sp. 28 (assembly GCF_018219435.1). Taxonomy (NCBI): domain Bacteria; kingdom Pseudomonadati; phylum Pseudomonadota; class Gammaproteobacteria; order Alteromonadales; family Moritellaceae; genus Moritella; species Moritella sp. 28. The sequence continues at coordinate 151,870 of NZ_CP056121.1, forward strand.
CCGGGTGGTACTGTTATGGTTGAAGCGTTACGTGGTATTGAAGAACTCGTGTTAGATAAAACAACACGTAAATGGAAACATACTGTTGCCGCTGAATTCTCACATCTGGTTTATGACGGTCGTTGGTTCACACCTTTATGTGCATCATTACTTGCTGCTGCTGGTACATTAGCAGAAGAAATGAATGGTGAAGTCATTGTGAAAATGTATAAAGGCTCAGTACAAGCTGTACAGAAGCATTCTCCGAATAGCCTTTATAGTGAAGAATTTGCAACATTTGGTGATGATAATGTTTATGACCAAAGCCATGCGGAAGGTTTCATTCGTTTATATTCGTTGTCTAGCCGCATTAAAGCTTTAGCAGCTAAGTAAAACTATTTGAGGGGGTGAGCGCCCTCTACTTCGAATATACATACTTCCAATATAAAAATATAAGAAAGAATAAGGATGTAACCATGGCACTATGGGGCGGTAGATTCAGTCAAGCAGCTGATGCAAGATTTAAAACATTTAACGATTCACTGCGGTTTGACTATCGTTTAGCTGAACAAGACATCACTGGTTCAGTGGCATGGTCAAAAGCGTTAGTTGGCGTGGGCATCTTAACGCAAGAAGAGCAAGTAGCTATTGAAGGCGCATTAAATGATCTTAAGTTAGCAGTGCTAGAAAATCCTGAGCAAATCTTACAAAGTAATGCGGAAGATATTCACAGTTGGGTGGAAACGCAGTTAATTGCGAAAGTAGGGGACTTAGGTAAAAAACTACATACCGGACGTAGTCGTAATGATCAAGTTGCAACGGATTTAAAACTTTGGTGTAAGCAGCAAGGTGCGCAGTTGTTAATGCAATTGGATAAAACCCAGCAACAACTTGTATCACTTGCGCGTGAACACCAACATACTGTATTGCCAGGTTACACCCATTTGCAACGTGCACAGCCAGTGACATTTTCGCACTGGTGCTTAGCATATGTTGAAATGCTTGAACGTGATTTCAGTCGTTTAACGGATTGCCTAAAACGTCTTGATACCTGCCCATTGGGTTCTGGTGCTCTTGCGGGTACTGCTTATCCGATGGATAGAACGAATTTAGCACATTCATTGGGTTTTGCTAGTGCCACATTAAACAGCTTAGACTCTGTCTCTGATCGTGACCACGTGATGGAATTAATGAGCACGGCAAGTATGTCAATGATTCATTTATCGCGTCTGGCTGAAGATCTAATTTTCTATAACTCGGGTGAATCTAACTTCATTGAGTTGGCTGATGCGGTGACCTCTGGTTCATCATTAATGCCACAAAAGAAAAATCCGGATGCATTAGAACTTATCCGTGGGAAAACTGGTCGTGTATTTGGTTCACTAAGCGCCATGCTAATGACGTTGAAAGCCCTGCCGCTTGCATACAATAAAGATATGCAAGAAGATAAAGAAGGCTTATTTGATGCGCTTGATACCTGGAGTGATTGCCTTGAAATGGCTGCTATGTCATTGGTAGGAATGAAGATCAATGAAGCAAGAACCAAAGAGGCTGCGTTAGGCGGTTACTCGAACGCGACTGAATTAGCTGATTACCTTGTTGCTAAAGGTGTTCCCTTTCGTGATTCACACCATATTGTCGGTGAAGCAGTTGTCGCTGCAATTGCAAAGGGTGTACCACTAGAGGAGCTAACTTTAGCTGAATTTAAAGCGTTCAATGAACTCATTGAAAAAGATGTTTATCATCACTTGTCACTTGATGAAACATTAGCAAAACGTAAAGCACAGGGGGGAGTATCACCAGTGCAGGTCGAGTTTGCATTAACGAATGCGGAAAAACGTTTAGAAGAGCGAGATACATCAGGTATTAGTATTCGAGCTGCTCGTTTAACAGATCTAGATGATATTGAACGCATGGTAAATTACTGGGCTAATATTGGTGAGAATTTACCACGTAACCGTTCTGATTTAGTTAAAGCTGTCGGTACCTTTGCGGTGACAGAGAAACATAATCAAGTGACAGGCTGTGCGTCTATCTATGTTTACGATACAGGGCTTGCTGAGATCCGTTCATTGGGTATTGAACCTGGCTATCAAGGTGGAGGGCAGGGCAAAGCGGTTGTCGAATATATGTTACGTAAAGCCGAACAGATGGCGATCCAAAAAGTGTTTGTATTAACACGTGTACCTGAATTCTTCATGAAGCTGGGCTTTAGCTCAACCAGTAAATCAATGCTGCCTGAAAAAGTATTGAAAGATTGTGAGATTTGCCCACGTCAGCATGCGTGTGATGAGGTTGCGTTGGAGTTTAAGCTAAATGTGGTTAGCCAAACAGTAAACTTAAAAGCGGAAAAACTCGCGTCTTAATTATATTCTCGACGGCTTAAAGCACCCTGATATGGGTGCTTTTTTTTGGTTTAAACAATGTCGACAAAGAAGCTTGAACTTAATCTTTACTCTCTATATACTGTGTCGACAAATTACGGTAACGGTTAACTGTACTGAACGTCATTATGATGATTCAATACTTTATGACTCAATAAAGTTGATATAATGCTTTATATTGAACTTTTTCTTGCTAAAGGCAAGAGGTCATGTATAATACGTCCCACTTGCTTAAGCAAGAAACTGAATCACTAAGTTATTATTTTAGCCTTGAGTTAAAGTATTAGTGGTCAGTCATCAAGATTCCCGATAGGGGAGTCACCGAGTTAAAGATATCGCTCTCGCAGTCTATTTGGTTAGATGTGGGATGTCGAATTTTTGTGTGTGTTTAACTTTATTGGAGCTCTGGTCTAATGCAGAACCAAAGAATCCGTATCCGCTTAAAAGCGTTCGATCATCGTCTTATCGATCAGTCTACAGCGGAAATCGTTGAAACTGCAAAACGCACTGGCGCACAAGTACGTGGACCTATTCCACTACCAACGCGCAAAGAGCGTTTCACAGTGCTTACTTCTCCGCACGTTAACAAAGATGCGCGTGACCAGTACGAAATTCGTACTCACAAGCGCCTGGTTGACATCGTTGAGCCAACAGAAAAAACCGTTGACGCTCTTATGCGTTTAGATCTAGCTGCTGGTGTTGATGTTCAAATCAGCCTTGGCTAGTAAGTTCTAAAACAACGATTTATATTGAGGTTATTATAATGATTGGTCTAATCGGACGTAAAGTTGGTATGACACGTATCTTCACTGAAGATGGCGTTTCTATCCCAGTATCCGTTATTGAATGTGAGCCTAACCGCGTTACTCAAGTTAAAACACTTGAAACTGACGGTTACCGCGCACTTCAAGTGACCACTGGCACGAAAAAAGCTAGCAGAGTAAACAAGCCAGAAGCGGGTCATTTCGCTAAAGCTAAAGTTGAAGCTGGTCGTGGCCTTTGGGAATTCCGTCTGGAAACAGGCGAAGGTGAAGCTGTTGAAGTTGGCGCTGAGCTAAACGTAAACATCTTTGCTGAAACTACTAAAGTAGACGTTACAGGTACATCTAAAGGTAAAGGTTTCGCAGGCGTTATTAAACGTTGGAACTTTGCTATGCAAGATGCTACACATGGTAACTCTCTTGCTCACCGTGCACCGGGTTCAATTGGCCAATGTCAAACTCCAGGTCGCGTATTTAAAGGCAAGAAAATGGCAGGTCACATGGGTGCTGAACGTGTAACGATTCAGTCTCTAGATGTGGTACGTGTTGATAGTGAACGTAACCTAGTACTTGTTAAAGGTGCTATTCCAGGTGCGATCAACGGCAACGTAATTATCAAACCAGCTGTTAAAGCTTAATCCGAGGAATTAGTAATGGAATTGGTATTGAAAGACGCACAAGGTGCTCTTGAAGTTTCAGAAACTACCTTCGGACGTGAGTTTAATGAAGCTCTGGTTCACCAGGTAGTTACAGCGTATGCTGCTGGCGCGCGTCAAGGTACTCGTGCACAGAAAAACCGTTCTGACGTTGCAGGTGGTGGTAAGAAACCATGGCGTCAAAAAGGTACTGGTCGTGCTCGTGCAGGTACTGCAAGCAGCCCGATCTGGCGTAAAGGTGGTGTAACTTTTGCTGCGCGTCCACAGGACCACAGCCAAAAAGTTAACACTAAGATGTACCGTGGAGCGATCAAAAGCATCCTTTCTGAATTGGTACGTCAAGAGCGTCTTATTGTTGTTGAGCAGTTCGCTGTTGAAACACCTAAGACTAAAGAATTAGTTGCTAAACTTAAAGACTTCGATCTGAACGACGTTCTAATCGTAGGTACTGAAGTTGATGAGAACTTATTCTTAGCTGCTCGTAACCTTTACAAAGTTGATGTTCGTGATGTTGCTGGTATTGATCCAGTTAGCTTAATCGCGTTCAACAAAGTTGTTATGACTGCTGCAGCAGTTAAGCAGATTGAGGAGAACTTAAAATGATCAGTGAAGAACGTTTATTGAAAGTTATCCTAGCGCCACATATCTCTGAAAAGAGCACTATGTCTGCTGAAAACAACAACACAATCGTTTTCAAGGTTGCACTAGATGCAACTAAAGCTGAAATTAAAGCAGCTATTGCAAAACTTTTTGAAGTTGAAGTTAAAAATGTAAGCACATTGGTACTGAAAGGTAAAACTAAGCGCACTGGCGCTCGTTTTGGCCGTCGTTCAGACATCAAAAAAGCTTATGTTACTCTAGCTGACGGCGCTGACATCGATTTCGGCAGTGCTGAATAATCAAGGGGATTCTGAATAATGGCTATTGTTAAGTGTAAGCCTACTTCTCCAGGTCGTCGCCACCTTGTTAAGGTAGTGAACCCGGATTTGCATAAAGGCAAACCACATGCTCCACTTTTAGAGAAAAAATCTAAATCTGGTGGCCGTAATAATAACGGTCGTATTACTGTTCGTCATCACGGCGGCGGTCATAAGCAACATTACCGTATCATTGACTTAAAACGTAATGATAAAGATGGTATCCCTGCAACTGTTGAACGTCTGGAATATGATCCAAACCGTTCAGCAAACATTGCACTTGCTCTTTACGCAGATGGTGAACGTCGTTACGTTCTAGCTGCTAAAGGTATGCAAGCTGGTGATATTATTGTTTCTGGTGTTGATGCAGCTATTAAAGCTGGTAACACATTACCAATGCGTAACATCCCAGTAGGTACAACTGTACACGCTGTGGAAATGAAGCCAGGTAAAGGTGCTCAAATTGCACGTTCTGCTGGTACATACGTACAAATCATTGCACGTGACAACTCATACGTTACTCTACGTCTTCGCTCTGGCGAAATGCGTAAAGTATTAGTAGATTGTCGTGCAACGATTGGTGAAGTTGGTAACTCTGAACACATGCTTCGCCAACTTGGTAAAGCTGGTGCTAGCCGCTGGCGCGGTGTTCGCCCAACAGTACGTGGTGTTGTAATGAACCCAGTTGATCACCCGCACGGTGGTGGTGAAGGTCGTACTTCAGGTGGCCGTCATCCGGTATCACCTTGGGGTGTGCCAACTAAGGGTTACAAAACTCGTAAGAACAAGCGTACTGATAAACTTATCGTACGTCGTCGCAACAAGTAATTTTATAGAGGTATCACCATGCCACGTTCTCTCAAGAAGGGTCCTTTCATAGACCTACACTTGCTGAAGAAGGTAGAGAAAGCGGTGGAAAGCGGGGAAAAAAAACCAGTTAAGACTTGGTCCCGTCGTTCTATGATCATTCCAAATATGATTGGTCTGACCATCGCTGTCCATAATGGTCGTCAACATGTACCAGTTTTCGTTACTGACGAAATGATTGGTCATAAGTTAGGCGAATTCGCACCGACTCGTACTTATCGCGGCCATGCTGCAGATAAGAAAGCTAAAAAGCGTTAGGAGAAATTAGATGGAAGCATTAGCTAAACACCGTTTCGCCTCAGGCTCTCCACAGAAAGCACGTTTGGTCATTGACCTTATCCGTGGTTTACCAGTGGACAAGGCTCTTGAAGTTTTAACTTTCAGCACTAAAAAAGCTGCTGTACAAGTTAAAAAAGTTCTTGAGTCAGCTATCGCAAACGCTGAACACAACGAAGGTGCGGATATTGATGAGTTAGTAGTAGCTACAGCGTTTGTTGACGCTGGCCCTACTATGAAGCGCATCATGCCACGTGCTAAAGGTCGTGCAGATCGCATCTTGAAGCGTACTAGCCACATCACAATTGTTGTAGCAACACGCTAAGAGACTAGGAGAAAACAATGGGTCAGAAAGTTCATCCAAATGGTATTCGCCTAGGTATCACCAAGCAGTTTAATTCTACTTGGTTTGCGAATACTAAAGACTTCGCCGACAACTTGTACGGTGATTTCGAAGTACGTCAGTTTTTAACTAAAAAACTGAAAAATGCATCTGTTTCACGTATCGTTATCGAACGTCCAGCGAAAAGCATCCGTGTGACTATTCACACTGCTCGTCCTGGTGTTGTTATCGGTAAGAAAGGCGAAGACGTAGAAAAACTACGTAATGCTATCGCTAAGATGACTGGTACTTCTGCACAAATCAATATCGCAGAAATCCGTAAGCCTGAACTTGATGCTAAATTAGTAGCTGAAGGTATCGCTTCTCAACTTGAACGTCGTGTTATGTTCCGTCGCGCTATGAAGCGTGCAGTACAAAATGCAATGCGTTTAGGTGCTAAGGGTATTAAAGTTCAAGTAAGCGGTCGTTTAGGCGGCGCAGAAATCGCTCGTGCTGAATGGTATCGTGAAGGCCGTGTGCCTCTACATACACTTCGTGCAGATATCGATTACTCAACTGCAGAAGCTCTTACAACTTACGGCATCATTGGTGTGAAAGTTTGGATCTTTAAAGGTGAAGTTCTAGGTAAGCTACCGCTTACTCAAGAAGTTGAAGCACCTTCTAAGCCTAAACGTCGCAGTCGTGGCCCTAAAGCTGCTAAATAGGAGACTCTGATATGTTGCAACCAAAACGCATGAAGTTCCGCAAAATGCACAAAGGCCGTAACCGCGGTCTTGCAAAAGGCGGAAACGTAACTTTCGGCGAATTCGGTCTTAAAGCTACTGGTCGTGGTCGAATTACTGCTCGTCAAATCGAAGCAGCACGTCGTGCTATGACTCGTCACGTTAAGCGTCAAGGTCAAATCTGGATCCGTGTGTTCCCAGACAAGCCTATTACACAAAAGCCGCTTGAAGTACGTCAAGGTAAAGGTAAAGGTAGCGTTGAGTATTGGGTTTGCCAAGTACAACCTGGCAAAATCCTTTATGAAATGGCTGGAGTTCCTGAAGAATTGGCTCGTGAAGCATTCAGCCTAGCTGATGCGAAACTTCCAATTTCTACAACTTTCGTAACTAAGACGGTAATGTAATGAACGCTAGCGAACTTAAACAAAAAAATGTTGAAGAGCTAAACGCTGAGTTACTTAACCTACTACGTGAGCAATTTAACTTACGTATGCAGTTAAGTACTGGCCAACTAGCACAAACGCATTTAATCAAAAATGTACGTCGCGATATCGCGCGTGTTAAGACCATCCTGAACGAAAAGGCGGGTGTATAATATGAGCACTATTCGTACTGTACAGGGTCGTGTTGTTAGCAACAAAGGCGATAAAACTATCGTTGTTGCAGTAGAACGTAAAGTGAAACATCCGTTATACGGTAAGTTCATCAAGCGTACTACTAAACTACACGCACATGATGAGAATAACGAATGTCAACTAAATGATGTTGTAACTATTCGTGAAACTCGTCCAGTGTCTAAGCTTAAAACTTGGGCATTAGTAGAAGTATTAGTAAAAGCTTAATTTTAAGTTTATACTGATCTTCTTATGATAACGGCCCCTATATAGGGGTCGTTTGTTTTTTAGTCGATTCCCGTTGCTTTTTTCAAAGCCGTGGTGTTATAATGCGCCACCTCTTGAAAGAGAGGGGACTCATTTAATCCATGTTGGGTTAGATGAAATTATTGCGGAGCACTAATAATGATCCAAATGCAGTCTACGTTGGACGTAGCCGATAACTCAGGCGCACGTCGCGTTCAGTGTATCAAGGTCCTAGGTGGTTCGCACCGCCGCTATGCGCGTGTTGGTGATATCATCAAAGTTTCTGTGAAGGAAGCAATTCCTCGCGGAAAAGTAAAAAAAGGTGATGTTCTGAACGCAGTGGTTGTGCGTACTAGGTCAGCAATCCGTCGTACAGACGGTGCAGCTATCCGTTTCGACCGTAACGCAGCAGTTATGCTTAATGCTAACGGCGCGCCGATCGGTACTCGTATCTTTGGCCCAGTTACTCGTGAACTACGAACTGATCAGTTCATGAAAATCGTATCTCTGGCACCAGAAGTACTATAAGGAACGAAAAATGGCAGCTAAAATTTTAAAAAATGATGAAGTTATCGTTGTTGCAGGTAAAGATGCTGGTAAACAAGGCAAAGTTACTGAAGTAAGAGCAGACGGTAAAATATTCGTTGAAGGCGTTAATCTTATCAAGAAACACCAAAAGCCAAACCCACAATTGGGCGTAGCTGGCGGTATTGTTGAGAAAGAAGCAGCTTTAGACGCATCAAACGTGGCACTATTCAACCCTGCAACTAGCAAGGCTGACCGTGTCGGTTTCCGATTTGAAGACGGCAAAAAAGTACGTTTCTTCAAATCTAATAATGAACTTGTTTAATTGGAGTTAACTGTGGCGAAACTGCATGAATACTACAAAGAGACGATAGCGCCTGAACTTAAAACTAAGTTCGGCTATAAATCTATCATGCAAGTCCCTCGGATTGAAAAGATCACCCTTAATATGGGTGTGGGCGAAGCAATCAATGATAAAAAAGTATTAGAAAATGCTGCTGCTGATATGGCTGCAATTTCTGGTCAAAAACCATTGATTACTAAAGCTCGTAAATCCGTTGCTGGCTTTAAAATCCGTGAAGGATATCCTATTGGTTGTAAAGTTACCCTACGTGGCGAGCGTATGTGGGAATTCCTTGAGCGCCTAATCGGTATCTCAATTCCACGTATTCGTGATTTCCGTGGCCTGAACCCTAAATCGTTCGATGGTCGTGGTAACTATAGTATGGGTGTTCGCGAGCAAATCATCTTCCCAGAAATCGATTACGATAAAATCGATAAAATTCGTGGTATGGATATTACTATCACTACTACTGCGAATTCTGATGAAGAAGGTCACGCTCTGCTGACTGCCTTTAATTTCCCATTCCGTAAGTAAGGTAGGGTCATGGCTAAGCAATCAATGAAAGCGCGCGACGTAAAACGCGCGAAGCTAGTAAAAAAATACGCTGAGAAACGTGCTGAATTAAAAGCAATCATCTCTGGTGTAAATACTTCAGACGAAGATCGTTGGAATGCAGTTCTTAAATTGCAATCGTTACCTCGTGATTCTAGTGAAAGTCGTCAGCGTAATCGCTGTAACATCACTGGCCGCCCTCATGGCTACCTACGTAAGTTCGGCTTAAGCCGTATCAAACTACGTGAGCACATGATGCGTGGTGAAGTTCCAGGTCTTAAAAAGGCTAGTTGGTAAGTCACTAATTTCGGGAGTATACGAAAATGAGCATGCAAGATCCTATTGCGGATATGCTAACACGCATCCGTAACGGTCAGTCAGCCTCTAAGGTTGCAGTTAAAATGCCTTGTTCTAAGCAAAAAGTTGCATTAGCAGCTGTGCTTAAAGAAGAAGGTTACATTAATGGTTACGCTGTTTCAGGTGAAGTGAAAGCTGAACTTGAAGTGTCTTTGAAGTATTTCGAAGGCAAAAACGTAATCGAAAAAATTGAGCGCGTTAGTCGCCCAGGTTTACGCATCTACAAAGGAAGTAATGATCTTCCTAAAGTGATGGGTGGCTTAGGTGTTGCTATCGTTTCTACTTCTAAAGGCATGATGTCTGACCGTGCAGCTCGTAAAGCTGGCATCGGTGGCGAGATCATCTGCTACGTTTCTTAAGGGGTTATATATGTCTCGTGTTGCTAAAGCACCCGTTGCCATCCCTGCAGGCGTAGAGATCTCTCTAAATGGTCAGGAAATCACTGTTAAAGGCGCTAAAGGCACTTTAACTGCTGTTGTTAATTCATCTGTTGTTCTTACAATCGCTGATGAAAAAGTTTCTTTTGGTCCTGTTGAAGGCGTAAAAGATGCTTGGGCTCAAGCTGGTACAGCTCGTGCTAACGTTAACAACATGGTTAAAGGTGTAGCTGAAGGTTTTACTAAAACTCTTCAACTAAATGGTGTTGGTTACCGTGCAAACGTTAAAGGTTCTGATGTGAACCTAACGTTAGGTTTCTCACATCCTGTAGTATATAACCTTCCTGAAGGTGTTACTGCAGTTTGCCCAAGCCAAACTGAAATTGTTATTACTGGCGCTGACAAACAATCTGTTGGTCAAGTTGCAGCTAACATTCGTGCATTCCGTCCGCCTGAACCTTATAAAGGTAAAGGTGTTCGTTATTCTGATGAAGTTGTGCGTCGTAAAGAAGCCAAGAAAAAGTAGGGTAATACTATGGATAAGAAATCTGCACGTCTTCGTCGCGCAACTCGCGCACGTAAGAAAATGCAAGAATTGGGTGCTACACGTTTAGTGATTAACCGCACTCCAAGCCATACTTATGCACAGGTTATTACACCGAATGCGGAAGTATTGGTTTCTGCTACAACAACAGAAAAAGCAGTTCGTGAAATGATCAGCTATGGTGGTAACGTTGAAGCAGCTAAAGTAATCGGTAAATTGGTTGCTGAGCGAGCTATCGAAAAAGGCGTTACTAAAATTGCTTTCGATCGTTCAGGTTTCCAATATCACGGTCGTGTTGCAGCACTAGCTGATGCCGCTCGTGAAGCTGGCCTTCAGTTCTAAGGCAGGAGTAGGAAATGTCTAAAGTTGAAAACCAAACAGGTGATCTGCAAGAGAAATTAATTGCAGTTAACCGTGTTTCAAAAGTTGTTAAAGGTGGTCGTATCTTCAGTTTCACTGCTCTTACAGTAGTGGGTGACGGTAACGGTCGCGTTGGTTTTGGTTATGGTAAAGCACGTGAAGTACCAGCTGCTATTCAAAAAGCAATGGAAAAAGCGAAACGCAATATCGTAAGCATTGAACTAAATGGTGTGACTCTTCAACATCCAATTAAGGGTCGTCATTCTGGTTCTAAAGTATTCATGCGTCCAGCATCAGCTGGTACAGGTATCATTGCCGGCGGTGCAATGCGTGCAGTACTAGAAGTTGTAGGCATCCATGACGTACTTTCTAAATGTTACGGTTCTACTAACCCAATTAACGTTGTACGAGCTACAATTGGCGCGCTTACTGGTATGTCATCACCAGAACAAATCGCTGCTAAACGTGGTCTACCTGTTAAAGAAATTCTGGGGTAATAAACCATGGCTAAAATTAAAGTAACTCAAACTAAAAGTGCAATCGGTCGTTTACCTAAACACCGTGCGACACTTGTTGGTTTAGGCCTTCGTAAAATCAACCACACTGTTGAATTGGAAGATACAGCATGTGTACGTGGTATGATTAATAAAGTAGCTTACATGATTAAAGTGGAGGAAGCGTAATGTTTTTAAATACTCTATCTCCAGCAGCTGGTTCTAAGCCAAGCGCTAAACGTGTAGGCCGCGGTATCGGTTCTGGTCTAGGCAAAACTTGTGGTCGTGGTCACAAAGGTCAAAAATCGCGCTCAGGCGGCGGTATTCGACCTGGTTTTGAAGGCGGTCAAATGCCTTTGAAACAACGTCTACCTAAATTCGGTTTCACTTCACGTAAGCAGCTAGTAACAGCTGAAGTACGTTTAAATGAAATCGCTAAAGTTGAAGGTGATGTTGTTGATTTAAACACACTTAAAGCAGCTGGTCTTGTTACTAAAAACATCCAGTTTGTTAAAGTTGTTTTATCTGGTGAAATCACTCGACCAGTTACTATTCGTGGCATTAAAGCTACGAAAGGTGCTGTTGAAGCGATTGTTGCTGCAGGCGGTCAAATCGAAGGATAGTACAAATGGCTAAAAAACCAGGATTGGAAACGAATAAATCTCAAGGTGGCTTATCAGAATTGAAAAGTCGTTTATGGTTCGTGTTAGGTGCAATTATTGTATTTCGCGCAGGATCTTTTGTTCCGATCCCTGGTATTGATGCCTCTGTACTTGCTACGCTTTTTGACTCGCAAAAGGGTACCATCTTAGAAATGTTTAACATGTTCTCTGGTGGTGCGCTTGAGCGTGCGTCTATTTTTGCGTTGGGTATTATGCCGTATATTTCGGCCTCTATTATCATACAGTTATTAACTGTTGTTAATCCTACACTTGCCGAATTGAAAAAAGACGGTGATGCAGGACGACGTAAAATTAGCCAGTATACCCGTTACGGAACATTGTTCTTAGGTACTTTCCAGGCTATTGGTATTGCAAAAGGCTTACCTAACATGGTTGATGGACTTGTCCATAATCCAGGGTTAAGTTTTTACTTTACTGCTGTAGTTAGTTTAGTAACTGGTACTATGTTCTTAATGTGGTTAGGTGAACAAATTACCGAACGCGGTATTGGTAATGGTATCTCAATATTAATTTTTGCAGGTATTGTTGCTGGTATGCCGCCAGCTATCGGACAAACGGTTGAGCAGGTTATCGATGGTAACCTTCACGGCCTGTTATTGTTAGTGTTAGCTGGTGTTGTTTTTGCTGTTACATACTTTGTTGTATTTGTAGAGCGCGGTCAGCGTAGAATTGTGGTAAACTACGCAAAACGCCAACAAGGACGACGTGTTTTTGCAGCTCAAAGCACGCATTTACCGTTAAAGCTTAATATGGCCGGTGTTATTCCAGCTATTTTTGCTTCGAGTATAATTTTGTTTCCTGGAACGCTTGCACAATGGTTCGGTCAGAATGAAAGTTTATCTTTCCTTACTGACATTTCCTTGGCTCTACAGCCAGGACAACCTTTGTATGTAATGCTTTATGCAGCAGCAATTATCTTCTTCTGTTTCTTCTATACAGCGTTGGTATTTAACCCACGTGAAACGGCAGATAACTTGAAGAAGAGCGGGGCGTTCATCCCAGGTATTAGACCAGGCGAACAAACTTCAAGGTATATAGACAAAGTAATGTCACGATTAACTCTAGCGGGTTCTTTGTATATTACATTTATTTGTTTAGTACCATTGTTCATGACACAAGCTATGGGTGTGCAGTTCTACTTCGGTGGTACGTCATTACTTATTATGGTTGTGGTAATCATGGACTTTATGGCTCAAGTTCAAACCCATATGATGTCTCATCAATATGGTGATGTTCTTAAAAAAGCTAATTTAAAAGGCTACGGTCGCTAAATTAGTTTGAGCATGTCCTATAACAGTTACGGAGTAAGAAATGAAAGTTCGTGCATCTGTTAAAAAGATTTGTCGTAATTGCAAAGTGATTAAACGTCACGGCGTAGTACGCGTAATCTGTGTTGAACCAAAGCATAAACAACGCCAAGGTTAGACAATAATAGAAACTTGGGCTAGATTTATTAATCTATTCCCAAGTTTCTATTGCAATACATCTCTCTTCTGAGTATCCTTACGGGCTTTTCGAAGAGTGCAAAATTTTTTTAAACCCTTAATTGGAGTGGTATAGTGGCCCGTATAGCCGGCATTAACATTCCTGATCAAAAGCATACAGTCATTGCCCTGACTGGTGTTTTCGGTATTGGTGCAACACGTGCGAAAGCAATCTGTGCTGCAACTGGTATCGCTGAAACAGCTAAGATCAGAGAGCTAGAAGAAGCTCAACTAGAACTTCTTCGCGAAGAAGTAGGTAAATACACTGTAGAAGGTGACCTACGTCGTGAAGTAAGTATGAATATCAAGCGTCTGATGGACCTCGGTTGTTACCGTGGTATTCGTCACCGTCGCAGCTTACCTCTACGTGGTCAACGCACTAAAACAAATGCGCGCACCCGTAAAGGTCCGCGTAAAGCTATCAAGAAATAGGAGCTGACGAGTAATGGCTAAAACTCCAACTCGCGCTCGTAAGCGCGTTAAAAAGCAAGTTGCTGACGGTATTGCACACGTTCATGCTTCTTTCAATAACACTATTGTGACAATCACAGATCGCCAAGGTAATGCTTTATCTTGGGCAACTGCAGGCGGCTCAGGCTTCCGTGGTTCTCGTAAGTCAACTCCATTCGCTGCGCAGGTTGCTGCTGAGCGTGCTGGTGAAATGGCTAAAGAGTACGGTCTTAAAAATTTAGAAGTTATGGTTAAGGGCCCTGGTCCTGGTCGTGAATCTTCTATTCGTGCATTGAATGCGATTGGTTATAAAATTACTAACATCACTGATGTTACACCAATCCCTCACAATGGTTGTCGTCCACCTAAAAAGCGTCGCGTATAACGTTTTTAGGAATATTGGAGAAAGAACATGGCTAGATATTTGGGCCCAAAGCTCAAGCTTAGTCGTCGTGAAGGTACAGATCTTTTCTTGAAAAGTGGCGTACGCGCGATTGAATCTAAGTGTAAAATTGATAACGCACCTGGTGTACATGGTGCTCGTAAACCTCGTCTATCTGACTACGGTTTACAACTACGTGAAAAGCAAAAAGTTCGTCGTATGTACGGTGTACTTGAAAAGCAATTCCGTAACTTATATAAAGAAGCTGCTCGTCTAAAAGGCAACACTGGTGAAAACCTACTTGCTTTATTAGAAGGCCGTCTAGATAACGTTGTTTATCGTATGGGCTTTGGTTCAACTCGTGCGGAATCGCGCCAGTTAGTAAGCCACAAAGCAATCGTTGTAAACGGTAAAGTTGTAAATATCCCTTCTTACAAAGTGAAAGTTAACGATACAGTTAGCATTCGCGAGAAGGCTAAGAAGCAAGCTCGTATCGCTTCAGCTCTTGAAATTTCAGAGCAGCGCGAGAAAGCATCTTGGGTTGAAGTTGACAGTAAGACACTTGAAGGCGTTTTCAAACGTGTTCCTGAGCGTTCTGATCTGTCTGCAGACATCAACGAACAGCTTATTGTTGAACTTTACTCTAAGTAAGGTTAACTTCATAAGAGAGGACATACATGCAGGGTTCTGTAACAGAATTTCTAAGACCAAGACTTGTTGATATTGAGCAAATTAGCTCAACACGTGCCAAGGTAACACTTGAACCGTTAGAGCGTGGCTTTGGTCACACTCTAGGTAATGCTTTACGTCGTATTCTACTTTCTTCTATGCCAGGTTGTGCTGTAACAGAAGTTGAGATCGACGGCGTACTCCACGAGTACAGCAGTAAAGAAGGCGTTCAAGAAGATGTTCTTGAAATTCTTCTTAACTTGAAAGGTCTTGCAATCAAACTTGAAGGCAAAGACGAAGCGTTACTAACTTTAACTAAGTCAGGTACAGGTCCTGTATTGGCAGGTGACATCACTCATGATGGTGATGTTGAGATTATTAATCCAGAACACGTGATTTGTAATTTAACCGGTCAAGCAGATATCAGTATGCGTATTCGTGTTGCAAAAGGTCGTGGTTACGTACCTGCTTCTGCACGTGTACACGCTGATGATGAAGAGCGCCCTATCGGTCGTTTGCTTGTTGATGCTGCATTCAGCCCTGTAAGCCGTATTGCTTACAATGTTGAATCTGCTCGTGTTGAGCAACGTACTAACCTTGATAAGTTAGTAATCGATATGGAAACTGATGGAACATTAGATCCTGAAGAAGCTATTCGTCGTTCTGCTACAATTCTGGCTGAACAGCTTGATGCTTTCGTTGATCTTCGTGATGTAACGGAACCAGAGCAGAAAGAAGAGAAACCAGAGTTCGATCCGATACTGCTACGTCCTGTTGATGATTTAGAACTTACTGTTCGTTCAGCTAACTGCCTAAAAGCAGAAGCAATTCACTATATTGGTGATCTTGTTCAGCGTACTGAGGTTGAGTTACTTAAAACGCCTAACCTTGGTAAGAAATCTTTAACTGAAATTAAAGATGTTCTAGCTTCACGTGGTCTTTCTCTAGGTATGCGCCTAGAAAACTGGCCGCCTGCAAGTATTGCGGACGAATAGTAAACACTAGTCAAAAGATTTTTGTAAGAAGGATAAGTTCATGCGCCATCGTAAGAGTGGTCGTCAACTAAATCGTAACAGTAGCCACCGTCAGGCTATGTTCCGTAATATGGCATGTTCTTTAGTTAGCCACGAGATCATTAAAACGACTCTGCCTAAAGCTAAAGAATTACGTCGTGTAGTTGAGCCTCTAATTACACTTGCTAAAACGGATAGCGTAGCTAACCGTCGTCTAGCATTTGCTCGTACCCGCAGCGATGAAGTTGTAGGTAAACTATTTAAAGAATTAGGCCCACGTTTCGAAAACCGTTCAGGCGGTTACACTCGAATCTTAAAATGTGGTCTACGTACTGGCGATAAAGCTCCTATGGCTTACATCGAACTAGTAGATCGTCCAGCTGTTGAAGCTGCTGACGAAGAATAGTATTAGAAGCCAGAGCTCACGCTCTGGCTTTTTTATTGCTCTTAATTATCCTTTGAATAATTCCTAATTCCTAATTCCTAATTCCTAATTCCTAATTCCTAATTCCTAATTCCTAATTCCTAATTCCTAATTCCTAATTCCTAATTCCTCCTAGATTTTTTTCTGATGTTGAAAATACCTTTCTTCTTATTCGTTAATACCGATAATTTAAAAATGTCTCTTATTTATGTCTACTGAATAGTTTGTTGTAGTAATAGACAGAATTTAAACTGCTTATTAACGAGTTTCATTTGTTTTTGTCTGGTATATGCCTAGATTGTTCGCTTTTTAATCTCATTATGTTTTTTTAATATTTATTGTAATTAACGCTTGCCAATGTGATCCATATCTCTATAATGCGACCTCACTGACACGGCAACAGCCGCTCAGTATGCTCTTTAACAATTTATTCAAGCAATCTGTGTGAGCACTTGCAGAGATATAATGACCAAAAATTATATCAATGTAATTGTGAACATTAAATTAAATCGAAAGATTTGGTTTTATAAACAACAAACCTCGGTTTGTTGTTGAAGTACAGAATTCATTGAGCCGACTTAATCAACATCGTTGATTAGTCAAAAAACTTTTAATTGAAGAGTTTGATCATGGCTCAGATTGAACGCTGGCGGTAGGCTTAACACATGCAAGTCGAGCGGAAACGAAGAATAGCTTGCTATTCTGGCGTCGAGCGGCGGACGGGTGAGTAATGCTTGGGAATCTGCCTAGTCGAGGGGGACAACAGTTGGAAACGACTGCTAATACCGCATACGACCTACGGGTGAAAGGGGGCCTCTTCTTGAAAGCTCTCGCGACTAGATGAGCCCAAGTGGGATTAGCTTGTTGGTGAGGTAAGAGCTCACCAAGGCGACGATCCCTAGCTGGTCTGAGAGGATGATCAGCCACACTGGAACTGAGACACGGTCCAGACTCCTACGGGAGGCAGCAGTGGGGAATATTGCACAATGGGGGAAACCCTGATGCAGCCATACCGCGTGTATGAAGAAGGCCTTAGGGTTGTAAAGTACTTTCAGCGAGGAGGAAAGGCAGTAGATTAATACTCTACTGCTGTGACGTTACTCGCAGAAGAAGCACCGGCTAACTCCGTGCCAGCAGCCGCGGTAATACGGAGGGTGCAAGCGTTAATCGGAATTACTGGGCGTAAAGCGCATGCAGGCGGTTTGTTAAGCGAGATGTGAAAGCCCCGGGCTCAACCTGGGAACTGCATTTCGAACTGGCAAACTAGAGTTCTTGAGAGGGTGGTAGAATTTCAGGTGTAGCGGTGAAATGCGTAGAGATCTGAAGGAATACCAGTGGCGAAGGCGGCCACCTGGCAAGTAACTGACGCTCAGATGCGAAAGCGTGGGTAGCAAACGGGATTAGATACCCCGGTAGTCCACGCCGTAAACGATGTCTACTCGGAGTTTGGTTCCTTGAGAACTGGGCTCTTAAGCTAACGCATTAAGTAGACCGCCTGGGGAGTACGGCCGCAAGGTTAAAACTCAAATGAATTGACGGGGGCCCGCACAAGCGGTGGAGCATGTGGTTTAATTCGATGCAACGCGAAGAACCTTACCTACTCTTGACATCCATAGAACTTTTCAGAGATGAATTGGTGCCTTCGGGAACTATGAGACAGGTGCTGCATGGCTGTCGTCAGCTCGTGTTGTGAAATGTTGGGTTAAGTCCCGCAACGAGCGCAACCCTTATCCTTATTTGCCAGCACGTAATGGTGGGAACTCTAAGGAGACTGCCGGTGATAAACCGGAGGAAGGTGGGGACGACGTCAAGTCATCATGGCCCTTACGAGTAGGGCTACACACGTGCTACAATGGCGCATACAAAGGGCTGCAAACCAGCAATGGTAAGCGAATCCCATAAAGTGCGTCGTAGTCCGGATTGGGGTCTGCAACTCGACCCCATGAAGTCGGAATCGCTAGTAATCGTGAATCAGAATGTCACGGTGAATACGTTCCCGGGCCTTGTACACACCGCCCGTCACACCATGGGAGTGGGCTGCACCAGAAGTCATTAGCTTAACCTTCGGGAGGGCGATGACCACGGTGTGGTTCATGACTGGGGTGAAGTCGTAACAAGGTAGCCCTAGGGGAACCTGGGGCTGGATCACCTCCTTACGTAAAGTTGTTAATTTTTGTAAGTGCCCACACAAATTGCTTGAATAGAAACGTTAAAGACAGTCTTATGAAAATAAGACAACGTTTGGGATGAAATCCAAACGTAGAAAGTAAATAGTGTCCCGTTCGTCTAGAGGCCTAGGACACCGCCCTTTCACGGCGGTAACACGAGTTCAAATCTCGTACGGGATACCATCTTTCTTCTGTAAGGAAGATGGAGTATTTTTTCTTTCTGATTAAAAATCAAAGCTAAGCAGCGAATGCTTATCTTTGCTTTTTAGCAAATTGCTCTTTAAAAATTTGGAAAGCTGAATAAATAAAGAAGTTCTTAAAACACGTTATTACTTCGGTAATAACAATATAGTGTTCTTGAGTATTCTTGAGGCGAAAAAAACTAGATAATACCTAGTTATTTCAATTGTACGGTCGACTTTAGATTGTATGGTTAAGTGACTAAGCGTATACGGTGGATGCCTAGGCAGTCAGAGGCGATGAAGGACGTGTTAATCTGCGTTAAGCTGTGGGGAGTTGATAAAAAGCGTTAATCCACAGATTTCCGAATGGGGGAACCCACTCTACTTTGTAGAGTATCGTAACGTGAATACATAGCGTTACGAAGCGAACCGGGAGAACTGAAACATCTAAGTACCCCGAGGAAAAGAAATCAATAGAGATACCCTTAGTAGCGGCGAGCGAACGGGGTCTAGCCCTTAAGCAGTTTGGAAGTTAGTGGAAGATTCTGGAAAGTTTCACGATACAGGGTGATAGTCCCGTACATGAAAACGACCTTACTGTGAAATCGAGTAGGACGGCACACGTGATATGCTGTTTGAATATGGGAGGACCATCTTCCAAGGCTAAATACTACTGACTGACCGATAGTGAACCAGTACCGTGAGGGAAAGGCGAAAAGAACCCCTGTGAGGGGAGTGAAATAGAACCTGAAACCGTATACGTACAAGCAGTGGGAGCAGACTTGTTCTGTGACTGCGTACCTTTTGTATAATGGGTCAACGACTTAATTTCAGTAGCAAGGTTAAGCGAATAGCGGAGCCGTAGGGAAACCGAGTGTTAACTGCGCGAATAGTTGCTGGGATTAGACCCGAAACCCGGTGATCTAGCCATGGGCAGGTTGAAGGTTGAGTAACATCAACTGGAGGACCGAACCGACTAATGTTGAAAAATTAGCGGATGACTTGTGGCTGGGGGTGAAAGGCCAATCAAACCGGGAGATAGCTGGTTCTCCTCGAAAGCTATTTAGGTAGCGCCTCGCGTCTAACTATTGGGGGTAGAGCACTGTTAAGGCTAGGGGGTCATCCCGACTTACCAACCCTTTGCAAACTCCGAATACCAATAAGTTCAATCGCGGGAGACACACGGCGGGTGCTAACGTCCGTCGTGGAAAGGGAAACAACCCAGACCGTCAGCTAAGGTCCCAAAGTGTATGTTAAGTGGGAAACGATGTGGAAAGGCTCAGACAGCCAGGAAGTTGGCTTAGAAGCAGCCATCTTTTAAAGAAAGCGTAATAGCTCACTGGTCGAGTCGGTCTGCGCGGAAGATTTAACGGGGCTAAACATACCACCGAAGCTACGGATGCAAGACTTGTTCTTGCATGGTAGAGGAGCGTTCTGTAAGCCGTCGAAGGTGAGTTGAGAAGCTTGCTGGAGGTATCAGAAGTGCGAATGTTGACATGAGTAACGATAATGGGGGTGAAAAACCTCCACGCCGAAAGACCAAGGGTTCCTGTCCAACGTTAATCGGGGCAGGGTGAGTCGACCCCTAAGGCGAGGCCGAAAGGCGTAGTCGATGGGAAACAGGTTAATATTCCTGTACTCACTTATATTGCGATGGGGTGACGGAGAAGGTTAGGCTAGCATGGCGATGGTTGTCCATGTTTAAGGTTGTAGGCTGTGTGCTTAGGTAAATCCGGGCGTACATTAAGGCTGAGAGCTGATGACGAGTCTCTACGGAGATGAAGTAGTTGATACCCGGCTTCCAGGAAAAACCTCTAAGCTTCAGATATAAGAGAATCGTACCCCAAACCGACACAGGTGGTTAGGTAGAGAATACTAAGGCGCTTGAGAGAACTCGGGTGAAGGAACTAGGCAAAATGGTACCGTAACTTCGGGAGAAGGTACGCCGATGATGGTGAAGGACTTGCTCCGTAAGCTATTGTCGGTCGCAGAGAAATGGTGGCTGCAACTGTTTATTAAAAACACAGCACTGTGCAAAATCGAAAGATGACGTATACGGTGTGACGCCTGCCCGGTGCCGGAAGGTTAATTGATTGGGTTAGACTTAGGTCGAAGCTCATGATCGAAGCCCCGGTAAACGGCGGCCGTAACTATAACGGTCCTAAGGTAGCGAAATTCCTTGTCGGGTAAGTTCCGACCTGCACGAATGGCGTAATGATGGCCACGCTGTCTCCACCCGAGACTCAGTGAAATTGAAATCGCTGTTAAGATGCAGTGTACCCGCGGCTAGACGGAAAGACCCCGTGAACCTTTACTATAGCTTGGCACTGAACATTGAACCTACATGTGTAGGATAGGTGGGAGACGTTGAAGCATTGTCGCTAGATGATGTGGAGTCAACCTTGAAATACCACCCTTGTACGTTTGATGTTCTAACGTAGGCCCCTTATCGGGGTTGCGGACAGTGTCTGGTGGGTAGTTTGACTGGGGCGGTCTCCTCCCAAAGAGTAACGGAGGAGCACGAAGGTTGGCTAAACATGGTTGGACATCATGTGGTTAGTGCAAAGGCATAAGCCAGCTTAACTGCGAGACAGACACGTCGAGCAGGTACGAAAGTAGGTCTTAGTGATCCGGTGGTTCTGAATGGAAGGGCCATCGCTCAACGGATAAAAGGTACTCCGGGGATAACAGGCTGATACCGCCCAAGAGTTCATATCGACGGCGGTGTTTGGCACCTCGATGTCGGCTCATCACATCCTGGGGCTGAAGTTGGTCCCAAGGGTATGGCTGTTCGCCATTTAAAGTGGTACGCGAGCTGGGTTTAGAACGTCGTGAGACAGTTCGGTCCCTATCTGCCGTGGGCGTTTGAGAATTGAGAGGAGCTGCTCCTAGTACGAGAGGACCGGAGTGGACGAACCACTGGTGTTCGGGTTGTTATGCCAATAGCATTGCCCGGTAGCTAAGTTCGGAACTGATAACCGCTGAAAGCATCTAAGCGGGAAGCAGGCCTCGAGATGAGTTCTCACTGGGACTTTAAGTCCCCTGAAGGGCCGTTGGAGACTACAACGTTGATAGGCAAGGTGTGTAAGTGCTGTGAGGCATTGAGCTAACTTGTACTAATTACCCGTGAGGCTTAACCATACAAATTAAAGTATGATTAATTGAAATATCGACTTAAGAATAGACAGAACACTTTATGTTTTAAAGACTTCTTTATTTATAGCTTTTCAGATTTTAAAGATACAACATGAAAGCAAACCAGATTTGCTTGGTGACCATAGTGTTGCGGTACCACCTGATCCCATTCCGAACTCAGTAGTGAAACGTAATAACGCCGATGGTAGTGTGGGGCTTCCCCATGTGAGAGTAGGGCATCGCCAAGCGCCAATTACTATTTATTCAGACTAGGTCTGAATAAATATTGTTTAAGACGTAGTCTTAAACAAGAGCAGATGATTCGTAAGACTCGAAAAATTTGTTTGGTGACCATAGTGTTGCGGTACCACCTGATCCCATTCCGAACTCAGTAGTGAAACGTAATAACGCCGATGGTAGTGTGGGGCTTCCCCATGTGAGAGTAGGGCATCGCCAAACGCTAAATTAGATTTAAGACACAGTCTTGAACGAAAAAAGCCGATATCATTGATATCGGCTTTTTTTATACCTGTAAATTATTAACAGCTAAAGCTAAGTGCAGTGTCTTGCTCTGTGAAACCTTGATGAATTAAAAAAGCAGATAATTCAGCTGTAACCTGTGTTGTTTTAATTACAGTTACGGTTTCTAATTGCAGAGATTTTGCATGCTTGATTGCTTGTTGTACTAGGTATTTACCCACACCACGTTGTTGAGTTATATCTCTTACTGCCATGCAGCTTAAGAATAACGTGGTAGTATCATGTTGCATGATTAAACCACCAATGTGGCGATCATTAAATTTAGCAACAAACAGAGTTTGGCTGTCATCTTGAAGCAGTTGATCGAAAGTTTTTTGAATCTCAGCTTCGTCATGCTGAAATGGTCGATACAATTTTGTTATATCAATAAGTAACTGTGGAGTTGAGTCTGTTACTGTAAATGCTGATAATCTCATGCTGTTCCCTTTTTTAGATACATGCTGATATTACGCTATTATCATTCGTTATTTAAGGTTTGTTTTATGCAATGCAGAATGAATTGTGGGGCGTGCTGTGAAGCGCCAAGTATCACTAGCTATATTCCAGGTATGCCTGATGGTAAGCCTGCTGGTGTACGATGTGTTAATCTGTCGGTTGATCATTTATGTCTAATCTTTACAGACCCTAAACGCCCTGCGTTATGCGATACATTTAAGGCCTGTAATGATGTATGTGGTGAAAACCGCGATGAGGCTTTGTTCTTAATTACTGATTTGGAAATACAAACAGCAAGCTAAAATGTTAACGTTTTAGCCATGAGCGTGGATTAACGGCTTTACCCTTGTGGCGGATCTCGAAGTAAACCCCAGACTCTAACTGACCACCACTACGGCCAGCCAATGAGATGACATCGCCCGTGCGTACCTTCTCTCCGGTTACTTTGAGTAATGTTTGGTTATGACCATACAGGCTCATATACCCCTGGCCGTGATCAATAATCGTTACCATACCGAATCCACGTAGCCAATCTGCAAAGACGACCTTACCTGCGCTAACTGCTTTTACTTTACTCCCTTCATTTGCGCTGATGACCAATCCACGCCAACTGACATTATTAAATCGCTTACTGTTAAAGTTGTGCAGTACTTTACCTTTTATCGGCCAGTCTAATTTGCCTTTATATCGTTTCAATCCTGATAATGATATTTGCGCACTTTGCTGTTTTTTTAATAACGCAATTTGTTGCTGTTTTCGTAATAACGCTATTTGTTGTTCTAACTTTTGTGCTGCTATCCCTAGCTCTGTTCGTGTTTTTTTCTGCTTGTTAATACTGTCAGCTATATTTCTATTACTTTTCTTCTGTTCTGATTTTTGTTGTGCTAATTGCTTGGATTTTTGTTGCTGTGAGGTTTGGATTACAAGTAATTGCTGTTTTATTTCTTCTTGTTCTACTTCATTTTTTTCAATTTTAGCTAAGGTATCATTAAATTCAGCAATAGATGCAGCGCGAGCGGCGTGAAGGTGTTGATAATAAACTAATGACCGTTCTATCTCTTTACTGTTCTGTTGGTTAAGGAGTAGTTTCAAATAATCATTATTACCACTTAAATAGGCCGTTTCAATTTGTGCGGAAAGGATATTTTGTTGTTTCTTTTTACTTTTTAATAGTACTTTTTCTTGTGCGATTAGGTCGCTGAGATCTTTTTCGATATCGCGGATTAAAGATTCGGTATTACTGAGTTGTGCGGCGACTTTACTAATGGCACGGTCGGTACTTTGTGTTTGTGTAGATAAATCGTTTAAATAACGGTTTTGTTTTTTAATTGATGCGTCTTGGGCTTTGATCTGGCTACGAAGTTGATTAAGATCAGATTGATTATTGGCTGCATAAGCGTTTGATGATAGTAATATCAGCAGGCCTATAACGCGATAGACCATACTGTTTTTTAAAAATGTCATAACGTAATCCTTTCCCCGTAGGGAAACGATTATTTCAGATTCATTAGGTTCTTACCAGTCATTTCCGCTGGTATTTCTTGACCAAGTAAAGTCAACATGGTCGGGGCTAAATCACATAGGCGACCTGTCTCTGCTGGCTCTGCA
Source organism: Moritella sp. 28 (assembly GCF_018219435.1). Taxonomy (NCBI): domain Bacteria; kingdom Pseudomonadati; phylum Pseudomonadota; class Gammaproteobacteria; order Alteromonadales; family Moritellaceae; genus Moritella; species Moritella sp. 28. The sequence goes on from NZ_CP056121.1 coordinate 176,360, forward strand.
TCACGACCAAAATAAATCAGTGGTACAGGTAAGTTAGTGTGTGCAGTATGAACGCCACCCGTTTCTGGGTTGATCATCATTTCAGCATTACCGTGATCGGCTGTTATTAAGCATTCACCACCGACTTTTTCTAGTGCCTCTACTACACGACCAATTGATTGGTCAACGGCTTCACACGCTTTTACTGCCGCATCAAATACACCTGTATGGCCAACCATATCTCCGTTCGGGTAGTTACAAATGATCACATCGTACTTTTCACTCTCAATTGCCGCAACTAGCTTGTCAGTGAGCATTTCTGAATTCATTTCAGGTTGTAAGTCGTAAGTTGCTACTGGTGGTGATGGGATTAATTCACGATCTTCACCTGTAAAAGAGTCTTCAACGCCGCCATTAAAAAAGAAGGTTACGTGGGCATATTTTTCTGTTTCAGAAATACGTAATTGCGTTTTATTTTGCTGTTCAAGCATTGAACCTAAGGTATTAACTAATTTATCAGAAGGGAAAGCGATGCTCGTATCAATGGTCGCTGCATATTCAGTTAGCATAACAAAGTCAGCAAGTTTCGGTGTTACGCTGCGTTTGAAGCCTGTGAAGTCTGTATCGACAAATGCACGGGTAATTTCGCGCGCACGATCAGCACGGAAATTCATAAAGATGACTGCATCACCATCGGAAATTGGTGCAGCTTCGCCAATGACTGTCGCTTTCACGAACTCATCATTTTCATCACGTGCATAAGCGGCTTCAAGGCCAGAGAGTGCCGTATCTGCTTTATATTGGCTTTTACCTTGCGTAAATAGCTCATAGGCTTCTTCAACACGATCCCAACGATTATCTCGGTCCATCGCAAAATAGCGGCCGATTAATGTGGCTGTTCTACCTACGCCAACTTCAGCAAATTTAGCATCACATTTTTCTAGCGTACCTTGTGCGCTACGTGGTGGTGTATCACGGCCGTCTAAGAATGCGTGTAGATAAACCTTTGTTGCCCCTTGCTTTGCTGCAAGTTCGATCATGGCCAAGATCTGATCGTCGTGACTATGTACGCCACCTGGAGACGCTAGGCCTAGGATATGCACGGCTTTATCATTCGCAACCGCCGCATCAACTGCTTTTACAAGTGCTGGATTTTGGTAGAATTCGCCATCACCGATTGCTTTATCGATTTTAGTTAAATTTTGATAAACGATACGACCAGCACCAATATTGACATGGCCAACTTCTGAATTACCCATTTGCCCATCAGGTAGCCCCACATCTAAGCCTGAACTTGAAATCAGCATGCTTGGGTAATCTTGCCAAAGTTTATCTAAAATAGGTGTTTTTGCATTGGCAATTGCGTTATCTTTTTGATCAAGGCGGTGGCCCCAGCCATCCATGATGATAAGCGCAATTGTTTTTTTAGCCTTAGACATGAGTTTACCTCTCGGTTATTAAGTTTAAATATAGGAATATTACTACACTTTTCGGAGCTAAATTGGCTCTTATTTATGATCCAGGTAGAATATTGAAGATATTTAATTATAAATGTCGGTAATATAACTACATATCCATCTGTTTCATATTTCGAGTTATTAGCTTAACTATGCAAATTTGGTGATTAACTTTATCTTTGAGTTTTTCATAACGGTGGTGAGGAATTTATTATTGAGCTGCTTTTATTCCTTGTCACATGTATACTCCGTTGAGAATAATCCTTTATTATTAAATTTTAGAGTCATAATCACATGCAAGAATATATTGAATTTGCTTCGAATAATCCAGCCTTATCTCTCGCTTGGGTCGCTATCGCTGGTTTCCTTATTTATTCATTTGGCTCAAGTGCCATGTCTAAAGTTAAGTCGGTAAACAATCATGAAGCGACCGCTTTAATGAATAAAGAAAATGCTATTGTTGTTGATGTACGTGCTGCAGAAAACTATCGTAAGTCACATATTTTAAACGCAATTAACGTTCCAGTTGCTGATATTGAAGCAAATAAGCTATCAATGATTGAAAAATACAAAAACACCCCAATCATCGTTATGTGTGATACAGGAATGAGTTCAGGTCGCGCTGCAAATCGCCTAGCGAAAATGGACTTTACGACTGTTTATAATTTATCTGGTGGTATGGCAAGTTGGCAAGACGCAAACTTACCGACTGTTAAGAAATAACAGTTACTAATCAGCTCACTAAAAAATTAATTACTCAGTTTGAATCTATAAATATTGGAATTTACTTATGTCAGAATCAGCAAGCCAACAAGAATTTAATATCCAACGTGTTTACATCAAAGACGTATCTTTTGAATGCCCTAACTCTCCTGCGATTTTTCAACAAGAATGGAAACCTGAAGTTAAATTAGATCTAGATACTCGTAGCTCTAAGCTTGGTGAAGGTGTATTTGAAGTTGTATTATCACTTACTGTGACAGCTAAAGATGGCGACACAGTGGCTTTCTTATGTGAAGTTCAACAAGCAGGTATCTTTACTGTTGGTGAATTAAGCGAAGGTCAATTAGCACATTGTCTAGGTGCTTTCTGTCCAAATATCTTATTCCCATATGCACGTGAAACAATTGCTAGCTTAGTGAGCCGTGGTTCTTTCCCGCAGCTTAATCTTGCGCCAGTTAACTTTGATGCATTATTTGCATCTTATGTTCAACAAGCGCAACAAGCAGCTGAAGAACCTGCTCTTGCAGAGCAAAAACTGGACTCTTAAGTGATGGCGACTGATACCGCTTTGATTACCGTTCTGGGTGCTGGTTCTTACGGCACTTCATTAGCGATGTCCTTAGCACGTAATGGTAACAAAACCGTGTTGTGGGGTCATAATCCACTGCATGTTGCCGAACTTGCTAAAGCGCGCTGTAATGAAACTTACTTACCGGGTATCGCTTTTCCTGATGCTTTGGTATTGGATGCGGACCTTGAACAAGCTGTGGCCGCAAGTCGCGATATTCTGATTGTGGTACCGAGCCATGTTTTTGGTGATGTATTAAAGCAGATTAAACCATTTTTACGTGAAGACTCGCGTATATCTTGGGCTACAAAAGGACTAGAAGCTGAAACCGGACGTCTATTGCAAGATGTTGCAACAGATATTCTTGGCAGTAGTTATCCATTAGCTGTACTTTCTGGACCTACATTTGCGAAAGAGCTAGCTGCTGGTTTACCAACTGCAATCAGTATCTCGTCAACGGATCCTAAATTTGCTGATGATATCTCACACTTATTGCATTGTGGCCGTAGTTTACGTACTTATACCAATAATGATTTTATTGGCGTGCAACTTGGCGGCGCGGTTAAAAACGTGATTGCTATTGGCGCTGGTTTATCTGATGGACTTGGTTTTGGTGCGAATGCTCGTACTGCATTAATTACTCGCGGTTTGACTGAGTTATGTCGTCTTGGTGAAGCATTAGGTGCAGAAAAAAATACCTTCATGGGTATGTCTTGCTTGGGTGATTTGGTACTAACCTGTACTGATAATCAAAGTCGAAATCGTCGTTTTGGTCTTGCACTGGGTGCAGGTAAAGGCGTTGATGAAGCACAAGTTGAGATTGGTCAAGTTGTTGAAGGCTATCGTAATACCAAAGAAGTTTATTTGTTATCTGCGCGTCTTGGCGTGGAAATGCCAATTACGGAGCAAATATATCAAGTGTTATATGAGAATAAGCTTCCAAAAGAAGCGGCTTTAGCATTATTAGCACGTGATAAAAAAGGCGAATAATCAGTTTTAATTAAAAAAGTGACGGTCAAGACCGTCACTTTTTATTTATTCTATCGTTTAATGTTAGCTGTGCTTAATTGATTAAAGCTTAGTAGTAAGAATGCTCACCAGCTTGGTGTTCTGTTGCATCTTTAACAGCTGTTAGTTCTTCAGGGAACAATTCTAGTAACTGTTTTTCTATCCCTTCTTTCAACGTAAAGTCTACTTGGCTACAACCATTACAACCACCACCGAACTGTAAGATAGCAATGCCATCATCCGTGATTTCAGTTAATACAACGTTACCGCCATGTCCTGCTAATTGTGGGTTAACTTCAGTTTGGATCACATAGTCAACGCGTTCTGTTAGTGGTGCATCATCTGCAACAGCTCTTATTTTTGCGTTAGGCGCTTTAAGTGTTAATTGAGAACCCATTTTGTCCGTAACAAAATCGATATAAGCATCGGTTAAGAATGGTTTGCTCATGTCATCAATTAATGCATCAAAACCACTGAATGGTAATACAATATCAGTACTTTCAATTGCTTCAGGTGGACAATATGATACGCCACACTCTGCATTTGCTGTGCCTGGATTAACGACGAATACACGAATGTTAGTGCCGTCTTTTTGGTTGCTAAGTAATTTTACAAAATGAGTTTGTGCCGCTTCAGTAATTGTTATCATGATGTCCTCTTTGTCATACCCGACTAATTCACTATGTCTTTAATTGTAACGCTATTCCTGATTAGAAACCACTAATCCGCTAATGTTCTGGCAATACACCATATATCGATACGTTCTACCCCTGCTGTAAATAAAGCCTTGCAAGCTGTTTTCATTGTTTCACCTGTTGTTACTACATCATCAATAATTGCAACATGTTTAACTGTAATAGCTTGTGTGACTTGAAATGCATTGTGCATATTGTTGCTACGCTCAGCCGCTGTTTGCTTAGCTTGTGCTTTGGTATTTTTAGTGCGAATAAATTTTTTCTCTGCGATTAGCGGTATTTGCAGTTGTTTTGCAAGATCTTGGGCGAGTAGATAGGCTTGGTTATAACCTCGTTTTGCGAGGCGCTTTTTATGTAAAGGGATAGATAGTAATGCCTCTGGTAAACTGTAATTATGCTGGATGACGTTGTTACTGACGCTACGACTTATTAGCTGGGAAAACAGTAAGTGTAGTTGTGGCTGTTGCGAAAATTTATATTGTTTAATTAAGTACTGGCATTCCAAACTGTAGTTCATCGAGGCAATTAATCTTTGCCAAGGTGGCTCTTGGTTTATGCACTCATGACATTGACCTTGTTGATTTATAGTGAGTGGAAGCGCGCAACGATAGCAGCTTGATACCGGTAAATAGGGTAATTCCTGTTGGCATAATAAACACAGAAAAGGTTGTAGATTATCGATGGGCATATCACATAAGTAACAACGAGGCTGTAATAGTATCATGCTTAGTTTGCGGATCATGGCTATATCTACTCGTTTGATTAGTATATCCTCATGGCTAAATAATTCGTCAAGTGTAGAGAAATATGTCAGAAGTCTTAGCCACAAAAATTAAAAGTGTAAGCGGCAACACAGAGTTACATGTCGATATTGTCGGTGACGGCCCAGACTTAGTGTTATTACATGGTTGGGGATTAAATAGTGCGTGTTGGCAATCTATTGTTCCGTTACTATCTGCGCACTATCGATTACATTTAGTTGATCTACCTGGTTTTGGCTTTAGTCATGATAGTTATCTTGCGAGTCAGTCGCTGGCTGATATTACTGATGCATTAGTTAAAGTTGTACCTGACAATGCCGTTTTGTTGGGTTGGTCGTTGGGTGGGTTGTGTGCTACTCATTTTGCGCTAGCGCATCCCCAACGAGTTTCTGCATTGGTGACAGTTGCCAGTTCACCAAAATTTATGGCAACATCACAAGTGAGTGAATTAGCTGCTTGGGCTGGTATTGCTGAAAATGTATTAGTGCAATTCCAACAACAGCTAAAACAGAATCTATCACAAACTATTAATCGTTTTTTAGCCATTCAAGCGATGGGCAGTGAAACGGCGAAACAAGACATTAAACAGTTAAAGTCTTTATTAGCTGCACGTCCGCAGCCGCATGAACAAGCATTAAGTAACGGTTTACGATTATTAGAGACAGTGGACTTACGCGTGCAGTTAGCTTCATTAACAATGCCATTTTATCGTTGTTATGGGCGCTTAGATTCGCTGGTACCACAAGCGACAGTGGTGTGGATGGACCGTTATTTACCGCAATCACCGAGTCTTATATTTAAAGCGTCTTCACATGCGCCTTTTATTTCAGAACCCACTCTTTTTGTGAATAAACTGCAGGCATTTATCAATCATTCGTTATAAACTCAAATAGCAGCCACTCATGTTATTATTTTGGATGTACTGTTGAGCCGTTATTTATGATAATGAGGGAAAGATATGTTCATACAGTCACACGCTACGATTCGTTACCTGCGCCGTATGGATATTACTAAGGGGGGCGCTAGCATATGGTATTAGTTATTCCTCCTCCTACGGGTATTCCCAATGCGTTAAACCCAACCACAGCGGCAGTGGAACGGGATGCAGAAAAGCGCGAGATCACGCCTGCGATCACCCCCGATGGTGCGTCAGCTTCAACAAATGACAGCACCACAGACAAAGACCTTATTAATTATAACCCGAAGAAAAATGATCCTGATAGCAAGAAAAAACAAGCCGGAGATCCATCTGCGTTGACGCTAGATGATGATGAGGTGATCGTACTCGGTCATGTTTCTCAAGAAGGTGAAACGCGAGTTGATGATTTTTCAAGTATCGTATTATCGATTGATATGACGAATCCGCCTGAAACGATTATTGCTGAAGTTTTGTTACTACGACAGGCTATCTTAGCTAAACCGACCCTCAAGGTTGGCGATCGTCAACAACTTGCCGAAATAAACCACATTATAAAAACGGCGCTGGCTGATCTATTACGGTTAAAGGAACTTGATGAAGTTAAAGTGCTAGCGGCACAACTACCAGGTGAAACTGGCGTATTAAAAGGTGAAAATGTGCATTCTCACGTTGTCGCACTGGATGATCTTTTCGCTTCTTCTTTTGATGATGATATGGACGTAACAACAGAGTCTGTATCGGCAAAATCCAAATTAGCTGGCGCTGTTGTGGGGTATTTTTATGGTGAAAATATAGAGCCTAAAGCACCATCACAGATCGATCAGCAAGAATAATCTTATATTTATTGTGAGTTTATCAGTAACTTTCTGTGTGCTTTGCTAGTATGGACTTTATAACCATACTAATAACGAGGATGTCATGTCAGAGCAACGGATACAGCAAGCAATACAATTAATTGATGAAATAAATCAGTGTGATCCAGTCAGTGAAATTGTAGATGGAATAGCACAACCAAAAGAATGGTTATACGGTGTGCGCATGAGCGAGTGCCTGGCTGAATTTATACCTGAAGCATCGACTGCATTACAAATAGCCGCGCGTGCACAACATATTAAACGTTGGAGTATTCCTCGTAGTGAGCATCCACTTGGGCGCGAAGGCTACAATAAATGGCGTCAATCATTAGGCCGTTTACACGCCGAAGAAGCAATGGCAATTGCAGAAAAGGTAGGTTGTGCTCAAGATGAAGTACAAGCAATTGGTCGTATGTTGCGTAAAGAAAAATTAAAACGTGACTCACAAGTACAAGCGCTAGAAGATGTTATTTGTTTAGTCTTTTTAAAATATTACTTTACCGCGTTTTCAGAAAAGCATACACCCGAAAAACTGATTGTTATTGTGCAAAAGACTTGGGCTAAAATGTCTGAAAAAGGCCATGACGCGGCACTGAAATTACCGTTTACACCTGATCAACAGGCTTTGTTGGCTAAAGCGCTCGGTTAATATTTTTCTGCTAGATTTAATACTGCTAATTCACTGCAGCTTACTTGAGTTGCAGTGGATAATGATTCTTACTGCCTAGTTCGTTTACTCTTCTTCTTTAATGCTGCCAATTGAACATGCTAAATCCCGTAAACATACCTGTTTAGTGTTAGCTTTTATCACTGTTTTAATCGTGTTCTTATTTGTTATTATCTGCTAATTAAATGCTTTATATCTATAATCTCTCTGGTATATTGAGCTTAGCAATTACATTCGGTTAATTGGATGATTTAGGGAGTTAAAGTTAATGCAAATGGAAATAATCTCGGCCGCGGTGATGCTATTTTTGATCATGGACCCGTTAGGTAATTTACCGATATTTTTGTCTATTTTAAAACACATAGATAAAAAACGTCGACGTGCTGTCATGGTACGAGAATTATTAATTGCACTGTTTGTGATGCTGTTATTCTTATTCTTAGGTGAAAGGATCCTTGGTTTTTTAAGTCTAAAACAAGAAGCGGTGAGTATCGCCGGTGGTATTATTCTGTTCTTGATCGCAATTAAGATGATCTTCCCGACTGAAGGTGGGTTAACGGGCCTAGCCGCAGGTGAAGAACCGTTTATTGTACCAATGGCGATCCCGTTATTAGCGGGGCCCTCAATCCTTGCAGCGTTATTATTATTAGCCCATCAAGACCCTGACAAAATGTTTGAATGGTCTGCAGCGTTACTCATTGCATGGGGGCTAAGTGCCTTTATTTTAATGTTCTATGAAGGGTTTAATCGTATTCTCGGCGAGAAAGGCTTAGCCGCTGTAGAGCGATTGATGGGAATGTTATTGGTGATGATATCGGTACAGATGTTACTGGATGGTATTGCTGATTATCTTGCCACAGTAAGCTAATTGAACACTATTCTTGTGAGGTTATTGTAAACAAAAGTTTGCATTGTTGTTTGCAATACGCCGTCGCAATGGTAAATTAATCTATCTTAATATCTAAGTAAGCTTAACAGATAGTTTAGAACGTAGGACAAAGGCAGGGTCATTTAGGTACACTGCTTCTGATTACTGGTTCTCACAATATGACAAGGAAATTGAATGAGCATTACCTCTTTTTATCCACCACAACGTACTTTGATGGGACCTGGTCCTTCAGATGTTTATCCGAACGTATTACAAGCATTAAGTCGTCCGACCGTTGGTCATCTTGACCCGACATTTGTAAAAATGATGGATGAAGTAAAAGAATTGCTGCAGTATGCATTTCAAACCAAGAATCCTTGTACTATGGCGGTTTCAGCTCCTGGTTCTGCAGGCATGGAAACTTGCTTTGTGAATTTGATTGAGCCTGGTGATAAAGTCATTGTATGTATCAACGGTGTGTTTGGTAATCGTATGGCTGAAAACGTAACACGCTCTGGTGGCGTACTGGTTAAAGTAGAAGATGAATGGGGCAAACCCGTTGATCCAGAAAAACTTGAAGCGGCGTTAAAAGCCCATCCTGATGCGAAAATTGTCGCATTTGTACATGCTGAAACATCAACAGGTGTACTTTCTGATGCCAAGACTCTTTGTGCACTAGCAAGGCAATATGATTGCTTATCGATTGTTGATGCGGTGACGTCACTCGGTGGCGTGCCTTTGTATGTGGATGATTGGGGCATTGATGCCATTTATTCTGGTACTCAAAAGTGCTTGTCTTGTGTCCCGGGTATCTCTCCGGTGAGCTTCAGTCCTGCAGCCGTTGAAAGAATTCAAAACCGGTCTGTACCTGTCCAAAGTTGGTTCTTAGATCAAACGCTTGTGATGAGCTATTGGTCAGGTGAAGGTAAACGTACTTATCACCATACTGCGCCGGTAAATACCCTATATGCATTACATGAATCATTAGTGCAATTACAAACTGAAGGCTTAGAGAGTGCATGGGAACGTCATGCACAGCAACATTTAGCATTACGTGCTGGTTTAGAAAAAATGGGCATCGAGTTTATTGTTGATGAAGCGTGCCGTTTACCACAGCTAAATACGGTCGTTATTCCTGACGGTGTTGATGATGCTGCTGTGCGTAACCAATTATTACAAACCTATAACCTTGAAATCGGTGCCGGTCTGGGTGCATTCGCAGGTAAAGCATGGCGTATTGGTTTAATGGGTTATGCGGCGCGCGGTGAAAATGTTGCATTGTGTTTACGTGCCTTAGAAGAAACCTTGAACTAAAAATACGTTAAATACGGCTAGCTAATGCTGTAGCAGCTAAGGGCTAGTGAAACTGATTTAATATGAAAAGCCACGCTTCATGAATAATGGAACGTGGCTTTTTTAGTATTGCCTTAATGACCTTCACTTTCAGCTATTGAAAATAAGTGGTGTTAGCCTGACTCGCTGCAAATTTCTGCACTAATTTATTCGTTGGGTAGAGAAGTACAGTTTGTTTTAACAGTATCGCTGATTCTTCTTTTTTGCCTAATTTTGCTAATGCGCGAACCCAATTAATATAAATATTTGCTCTTGGTGTTTTCTGTGAGATCTCAGCAGCCCAATCCATATAGTGATTCAGCTCTGCTATATCGTTATTGTATATCGCGATTTGCAAGCGATACATCATAGTGTTGAACTCTAATCGTGTGATCCAAGCGACTGGATTGACGACTTTTGTCAGTGGCGTTATATTACTGCGATCACTGCGCTCATATTGGGTTAACAATTTATTCGTATGCAATGTCGTTAGCATAAATAACCCCGTAACTAAGGGGATAAATAATGCTAAGGTACGCAATAAAAAGGTGTAACTAAATTTGATTGTTTTGGTATTGCTATAACGACTGCAGATATACCAAACCAAGGTTAAGAATACCACCCAATGCACGACGGCATGATAAAACGGATATTCTGTCTGGCTATGTAAAACCAATGGAAATACCAGTCCTAATAACGCCATCGCTTGCCATAATGGCTGCTTGACGATAATACGTAAGAAACCAATCATTAATAACGCGATCCCAGCTAATGCAACAAGGCCACCTTCGATACCCCAATATAATAATTCATTATGTGGGTGGTCAAGATTTTCTGGTGATCCAGGTAATGCCAGCCCTTGGCTCAGTGCTTGGCTGTACGAATTGAGATACGCGACTTCAAAGCTACCGTAACCCCAACCGAGGAAAGGTTTCTCTAACCACATAGCTAACCCATGTAGATAGATAGGCACGCGTGCGCCTGGATCTGTTAGCGCGGCTGCAGAACGCGCTACTTTGTTTGCGGTTTCTAACGAGTAAGCACCAATGGCAACAGCGATAACACTACAAACTAACCAAATTAACAGACTTTCTGATTGTTCAGACTCCCGTAATTGTTGCCACACCCAAGGTAACATGAGCGCCGGTGCAATTAATAATGATAGGTAACCAGTTCGAGATTGCAGCAATACAACGGGAATAATGGCCATGAAAGTGGTGATATAGCAAAATAGACGTTTCTTTTTTTCATCCAATTTAGTTTGTGTCAGCAGGTATAAAGCGAGGGCAATACCTGTTGTTAAAAATGAAGCAGAGACATTGGGTTGTTGAAAAATACCATAGGGACGATTGGCGCTTTTATGATAACCAAGGGTATTATTAACCGGTAGCAAATAGTATTGGACGAGACTAAACAGTGCCTCGATAAATACGGCGCCTAAAATTAAATATAATAGCGTCAGGCGTTGTTGCTGAGTAAGCTGTAATTGCTGCAGAGCAACAAAAAACAGTAAACCACCGACTAAACCAAATAAGCGGGTATAACTGAGACCAGCAACGATAGGGTCGGCATATAATACCGGTAGTAGCATGACTAGCGTGGCAGCGATAAACAGTAAGCTCATTTGGGAGTAAACCAGTTTCGCTTGTAATGTCGCTTGCCACAAACCAATGCCGATTAAGGTTGAAATAAACATCCAACCAATCGCATTAAAAGGCAAGTGCAGTCCTGAACCGCCGCCGTTATGTTGAAAATAATGCATCCCGATCAACATATACACGGCGAACGTAATGAAAAATCCTTTTTTCAATGTTGTTAGATTCATACTATGACTCTTTGTTGATATTATTCTGTTAGTTGAAAGTACTCAGTTGTTTTGCGCGTTCTAACATGGGTTTTAGAAAACGTGCAGTATGACTGTCTGGATGTTCAGATACGGTTTCCGGTGTTCCGGCGACAAGAATCTCACCACCGCCGCTGCCACCTTCTGGACCGAGATCGATCACCCAATCTGCTGTCTTCACGACATCAAGGTTATGCTCAATAATGACGATAGTATTACCGTGATCGCGTAAGCGATGTAATACTTTCATGAGTAATTTAATATCATGAAAATGCAAACCTGTCGTTGGTTCGTCTAAGATATACAAAGTTTGGCCTGTATCGCGTTTTGATAACTCTTTCGCTAGTTTCACGCGTTGTGCTTCACCACCAGATAACGTCGTCGCAGACTGACCGAGGCGTATGTAAGACAGACCTACATCCATTAAGGTTTGTAACTTACGTGCGATAGGTGGGATTGGTGCAAAGAAGGTATTCGCTTCTTCGACGGTCATATTTAATACTTCGTGAATATTTTTGCCTTTGTAGCGGACTTCTAATGTTTCACGGTTATAACGTTGGCTTTTGCAGTTGTCACAAGGGACATAAACATCAGGTAAGAAGTGCATTTCTACTTTAATTAGACCATCACCTTGGCAAGCTTCACAGCGACCGCCTTTCACGTTAAAACTAAATCGACCTGGTTTATAACCACGCGAACGTGCTTCTTGTGTTCCGGCAAAGATCTCGCGGATAGCGGTGAAAATACCAGTATAAGTTGCAGGGTTAGAACGCGGGGTTCGGCCGATTGGACTTTGATCAATGTCGACAACTTTATCAAGCTGATCTAAACCTTCAATGGAGGTGTAAGGTGAAGGGACTGTCACCGTTGCGCCGTTCAATTCAATATGCGCGATCTTAAAGAAGGTATCATTAATGAGGGTTGATTTACCTGAACCTGACACACCTGTTACACAGGTCATTACGCCAACTGGCACGGACAAATCAACATTTTTAAGGTTGTTGCCACTTGCTCCTTTTAAATGAACCCATTTGTCGGTTAATGGTGTACGTTGCGCTGGGATCTCAATTGCTTTACGACCACTGAGATAATCGGCGGTCAGTGAGTTTTCACTTTTCAAGATATCATCCACGTTACCTCGTGCCACGATCTCGCCACCATGCACACCAGCACCTGGACCAATATCTAGGACATAATCGGCCGCACGGATCGCATCTTCATCGTGTTCAACCACTATCACTGTATTGCCAAGATCACGTAGATGGATCAGGGTTTGTAATAAGCGTTCATTATCTCGTTGGTGCAAACCGATCGAAGGTTCATCGAGCACGTACATCACGCCAACCAGACCAGCACCAATTTGGCTAGCAAGACGAATACGCTGTGCTTCACCGCCAGATAGCGTTTCGGCGCTGCGCTCTAGGCTTAAATAATTCAGACCTACATTGACTAAGAAGCCAAGACGATCACCAATCTCTTTAAGGATCTTTTCGGCTATCTGGCCTTTTTGACCTGGTAGCGCCATTTTGGAAAAGAATTCGAATGCTTCACCTATGGCCATATGCGACACTTCTGGTAAGGTGGTTTCTTGAATGTAAACGTGGCGAGCTTCTTGACGTAGACGAGAACCTGAACAGGTCTCGCAAGACTTAGTGGTTAAGTATTTACCAAGTTCTTCACGTACCGCATTCGATTCGGTTTCTTTGTAACGGCGCTGCATATTCGGAATGATGCCTTCGAAAGCGTGGCAGCGAACGACGATATCACCGCGATCATTCACATAGTTAAATTCAATTTCTTGCTCGCCACTGCCTTGCAGAATATAACCTTGTACTTCACTGGCTAATGAATTAAATGGTTTAGTCAAATCAAACTTGTAGTATTTCGCCAGTGAGCTGAGCATTTGGAAGTAATAAAAATTACGTTTATCCCAACCACGGATCGCGCCACCTGAGAGGCTCAGATCAGCATTAATGATAACACGATCGTGATCAAAGTATTGTTGAACACCAAGCCCATCACAGGTATGACAAGCACCTGCTGGATTGTTGAATGAGAAGATCCTTGGTTCAAGCTCTGCCATGCTGTAACCACAATGTGGGCAAGCAAAGTTAGCTGAAAAGACGATCGGTTCTGCATCGCTTTCATCCATATCGACAATGTAAGCGGTGCCGCCTGATAAGTTTAGTGCGGTTTCAAAAGACTCGGATAGACGTAATTGTAGATCATCACGAACTTTAAAACGATCGATGACAACTTCAATGGTGTGCTTTTTATGTAGATCTAAAGCTGGCGGATCGGATAGATCGCAGACTTCACCATCGATGCGTGCTCGTATATAACCTTGACTGGCTAAGCCCGCCAGCGTTTTAACATGCTCACCTTTACGTTCTTTCACGATCGGCGCGAGCAGCATAAGTTTACGCCCGGTCTCTAATTCCAAAACATGATCTACCATTTGGGTAATGGTTTGTGCCGCTAAAGGTGCATTATGGGTTGGGCAGCGAGGCTCTCCGACACGAGCAAATAGCAAACGCAGGTAATCATAGATCTCGGTGATAGTACCGACTGTTGAGCGTGGATTATGTGACGTGGACTTTTGCTCGATAGAGATCGCCGGTGACAAACCTTCAATATGATCGACATCGGGCTTTTCCATCAAGGATAAAAACTGTCTGGCGTAGGCAGAAAGTGATTCTACATAACGGCGTTGACCTTCTGCATAAAGCGTATCAAATGCTAATGACGACTTACCTGAACCCGACAACCCTGTGATTACAATCAGCTTATCGCGAGGTAGTTCAACATTGATATCTTTAAGGTTATGGGTGCGTGCGCCCCGAACAATGATTTGATCCATACATAACTCACACTACATAAAATAATCAATTAGTATCGCATATTAGGGCTTGTTAGGCATTACTTTAGAAGAAACTCTCTTCAATATTAAGAATGTCGTCAGGCGCCACGTGGTCGCCAGGTGCAACCTTAAGTGTCAGGTTTAGATCGTTGTTATTCGACAGCATAATGGATTGTTTTGCAGCCCGCTCAGTGAAGCCACCTGCTAGTGCGATTGCCTTATCAACAGTTAACCCGGGTCTAAACGGGTATCCACCGGGACGCTTTACTTCGCCTTTAATGTAAAATTGGCGGAAAGTCGCGATACTGACCATGACCTTCGGTGAGATTAAATAGGGCCCTTTTAAGCCAAGATAAATTTTTTGTTTGATCTCGGCTAGGGTTAAGCCGACCACTTTGATTTCACCGAGGTAGGGGTAATCAATGCTACCTGATGTATCAACTAATATGGACATGCTTAGATCGGGTTCGCCGTAGATCTTAATAGACAGTTTATCGCCAGCACCAAGTTTATAAGTGTGGTGTTGTTCGTGGGCTTTAGCGGAATTCACTAACAATACTATAAAGATGACAATAGCGCGGTGTAAATGTATGTAGCCTTTCATTTTAAATACTCCTTTCATTTAAAATACGAGGGAACTGGTTAATCCATAAATACTTTTGTCATAGCCTAAGTGAACTTCTGAAGATGATTTACTTTGATGTTCATAGCTAAGACCGAATGCAAGCCAATACCTTAATTGATAAGACAGCATGAGGTTGATGGCATTGCTCTTATCTTCACGAGCACTGTGTTGGTATGTTTCATTGAGATGCTGATAAGCTAATGAACTCGATAAATTATAACGCCAGGTGTGTTTCCAGCTTATTGACTTTCGATTTGCTTCTATACTGTCTGTCCCTGTGACAGCATTGGTGATCTTTTGAGTGGCATTGATGTTGAAGATGGAATATGTTTTTGGATGCCAATTAATACCAATATCCCAGCTTGGGTTAGCTTGAGATTCTCGATGACTGTCGGAGAAATTAATTTTCTCATAACCTATTTTTACAATACCTTGTGTTTTACCACTTATGTTCCAGTGTATACCGGTATACAACAGACTATTATTACTATCTTTTTGATTCGCGGTGCCTTGGTAATTGCTTACGCGATTACTGATATCAAGCAATAAATTTAAGCTAGCCCCGATGTGATAGTCAAAAGCGAGGCCGTAGTCATATTCGTTGAAATCAGCCATGGGTGTGTAACTTGAGTTATCCTTGTCGTAACGTTTATTATTAAAACTAAACCGAGGTTTGAGTCTGGCTTGTGAAGATTGCCTGCCATAAACATAACTTAATGCAACTTGCTGGTTGTAAAATCTGGAGGGCGCTGTTACTTGCTTATTACCTTCTGATATTCCTGTATTGACGGCATCATGGGCAAGGTTAAATTGGTATGAAATAGCAAGTTGATGACGGCTATTCGAGGCTCTATTAAGTTCGGCTTTAAGCTGGTGGTCAGTATAATTGTTCTCAGCGTTTTCACTATATAAAGCTTGCTGTCCCGTGTAGTCTAAAATGAATTTATTGTTATACTTTTGTCCTTCAATACGTAATGCTGGCATTATCTCTATTAAGTTAGAGGCCTGCTGATTATTTTTGGTGTTGGTAATATTATCGTCGTGTTTATAATTGATTGAAAGACTGGGGATGACGTTAAACCCAAGCTCTGAACTTGTCTCTAGACTTAGCTCTGACGCGGCCACCCGAGAACTGAATAGAAATAAAGTTAATATAGAGGATACTATTAGCAGTAAGTGTTTTAAGATTTTCATTGGTTATGAAGCACGGCTATGAGGCCTGTGCAATTTCCTTTTGACTTTTATTGTGATACTGGTATTGGTACTGATAGCGTTTATCATTTTTTAATGACTCTTGGTTTAATATGATGCCATCGGTACTGACGCCATGCTTTGCCAGTAATTCGATGGTGCTGTTAAGCTCACCAATCTTGGAGTTGTTTACACGGGTCACGAGTATATTAAAATCAGATTGTTGCCCAATAATTAATGCGTCACTGACTAACTGACTTGGTGGCGAATCAATAATAATATAATCATATTGCGATCTTAAAATGGTCAGGCAACTGGAAAAACGTGTAGAGCTCAGTAAATTGGATGGGCTTTCGGTTAACTCTCCTGCCGATAATACGGCTAAATTGGTTTGTTGATCACGCCATATATAGCTATTTAAACTGCCACTTTTACTGAGAATATCAGTTAATCCACGTTGGCTATTGGGGATCCCCATTTTTCTTCTTATTGACGGTCTACGTAAATCAGCCTCTAAAATAAGGGTTCTGTGGGATTGTGCTAACGCCATTGCGAGATAAATAGCGGATGTACTTTTCCCTTCGCCAACAGTGTTGGAGCTGATCATGATGACTTGTGGTTGCTTGGTTTTGGCGGACAATTGCAATGATGTACGTAAATTTTGCGCGGCTTCAAAAATTATTTTATTGCTAAGAAATAATTGCTGTGGCGATTGTTGATGGAATTTTTTATCAATCGCTTTAAAGTTGGGGAGTGAGCCAAGTAATGGCGTTGGTAGATTAGTGACATTGTCTTGATTCACAAAAAATAGCGCATGTAGTAGAGCATGCGCGACTAACAGCATTAATGTTAATAAGATCACGAGCACTAAGATCAATGCGCGTTTGGGTTTAAAAGGGGATAAAGGCGTTTTAGCGATATTGATGATCGTAGCTGTTGATAGGTTAAGATTGTTGGTGAGGTTTGTTTCTTTCAAACGCATTAAAAACATATTATACAGTTCGTTGCTCGAGGTTAACTCTCGGTTGAGTTCTTTATAACGTGCTTTTTGTTTTATCAGGGTGCGGTGTTCTGCTTTTTTACTTTCTAATATTGCGATCACGGCGGATTCATTTTGTTCAAGTAAGCTGAGATTTTTTTTAAACCCGAGAGCCAGTTGTTTTAAGGCGTTTTGGGCATTCTTTTCTGCGGCGCTGAGCTGTGCATTTGCCTGGATCATTTTGTCGTGTTGTGGACCATAGCGTTTGGATAATTCGGCGATACTGTGCCTTGCTCGGGTGTAATCATTTCTTAATTCAACTATCACTGCGTGATTGGATAATGCCTTGATTGAGGTTGAGGTGAGCAAGTCTAAATTTTGCGCTTGGCTTATTTGTCGATATAAGGTTTGCGCACCAATTAATTCACTTCTAATCGAGTTTAATTTAGTGGTGAGGTTCTGTAATTCTATTGCAGTGAAATTATCAATGCCACTGTCATTAATTAAGTTTTCTTGTTGAAGGAAATGAGTGAGATTACTTTCTGCAGTATTCAAGTTATCTTTGAGCGCTTGCACCCCTTCTTTAAGCCAAAGTGATGCGGTAACTGTTTGTTGGACCCGAAAATCACGGTTGTGTTGGATGTACACATCGGCATAGGTATTCGAGATTAAAGCGGCCAATTCTGGCACGGTATGCTCATAACTGATGGTGAGTAATTGGGTGTTTTTAATGAGTGATATATTCACTGCTGATTTTATCTGGCCAATAAAAGCGTGTGGGTTTATTACCTTAGCTTGTTTTTTTGTTGGTGATATAAAATGAATGATGTTATCGAGTATCAAGCTTAATTTACTATTCGGTTTATCTTGTGTGTAATAAGGGTGTTGAGATAAATTGAGTTTGGTGATGACTTTTTCGGTGATCACGTCTGAACGTAAGATTTCAATTTGAGTTTGGAAGTCATCTTTGTTGTTTATATCGCTTTGTAATAGACCTTGGATGGCAATTGGCTTCGCTTGCTGTATTTGTAATTGTAAAGCTGTGCTGGCTTTATAAATAGGTGGCAGGTCAGAAATAAAAATGGCAGCAATAATGCTAACAATGGTGGTGATAACACAGATTCGTAAAAACGAGCGCCTAATTATATTAAAGAGATGCGTAAGATCAATTTCGTCTTGGCCTCCCTGTGGGAGCCTATTATGAGTGTCGTATTTTTGCTCCACTTCAGATCCTTTGAATGGTGAGCGATAGGGTTACGTATCCATACGTATCCATACGTTTTCATTAATTAGTATTAGAAGTACCATAGTTATAACATAAATGTAACATAGCAGGTTGAGGTTGTTATAAATTTATCTAATTTTAAGTATAAAAAAAGTCATATTAGATATGACTTTTAAGTTACATTGGTCTAAGGTTTCGAGTTTAATTGTTTTAATAACTCAGCTTTAATTAGATAAGATTTTCTTTTGCCCATGATACCGCTTGTAGGCGATTTTTTACTTTTATCTTTTTGAATACATTATATAAATGTGACTTGATCGTGTGCTCACTGACATAAAGCGCATCGGCAATCTCTAAATTTGATGAGCCCGTCATTAGCTGACGCAAGATCTCTTGTTCACGTGTTGTGAGTTCTGGTTTTCGGTCTAGATCAACGGCTTTAGTAGAGCGGTAAATGGAGATCAATGAACTGAGTGTACGTCGTGGCATCCAGAATTCACCTTCGGTGATCTTTTGTATGCCTTTGCAAACGATATCGAGTTCATCACGCTTATTAAATACGCCGAATATAGATGGCCAAGTGGAAATGTTCTCCATAGTGGTGTCATCACTCAAATTAATCAGGGCTAAGCGAAACATACCATGGTATTGCTTTAATTTGTTTTTTAGCTGCTCTTGTGAGATTGCACTGAGGTTGTCTGTATCAACGAGTAATAATAAATTGTCATCGATTGAGATGCGTTCAACTTCGGCTACTTCACGTAACTGTTGTACAGGTATATCGAGTTTAGCTCTTAAACAAGAAACCAAAGTGGCAACTTGTAGACTCGGTTGAGACAGCAATACTACATTTGGGTAATCCGACATATGACTAAATCCTTTAGTTTGTGTTGTGATATCCATATCCATGCTAAATAGCATTATAAAACGGTTAAACTTAGCTAATGACTTAATTAAAGTGTTAATTGTAATACCTAAGTTCGATACGGCTGATACTAAAGTACTAACTGACAGTGGAAGTCGCGAGCTAATCTCTCTGGAAAATGACATGTTAACCAGTTGTTAATTCATACTTAACATATCGGTGTGCTATAAATGAGTCAAGTTCGCATTTAGTTTTATCTCGACTAATACTTTATTATTTAGCTATATCAATGGTTTAATGTTGGGGTTTGTTTTAATTATCATTGTATTAAGTATTAATTTTGGTGTTTTGTTTCAACCTACTTAGTTAATTCGGTATTTTACGGTTATTTTCGTTTTTTGTTAATGCTAAAGCATGATGACGTTTATTCTGGCTGTTTTAAATGATTTTTATTTTCAGCTTAGATGATGTGTTAATATGGCGCCGTAAATATTGAGAGGTTGATGGATTAATTATGGATAATGTAGCTTTATCTAAATTAGAGCAAAAAACAGCAGTGTCATTAGCATTGGTATTTGGTTTAAGAATGCTGGGCTTATTTATGATCATGCCCGTTTTTGCCATTTATGGACGTGATTTGATTGGCTATTCGCCATTGTGGGTGGGTATCGTGATCGGTGCTTATGGATTAACCCAAGCCATATTACAAATACCGATGGGACAGTTATCCGATCGGATTGGCCGTAAACCAGTTATTATTGCGGGTCTAGGCTTATTTTGTTTAGGTAGTATTGTAGCAGGTCTCGCAGATTCGGTTTATGGCGTTGCTTTTGGACGTGTATTACAAGGCACAGGGGCTGTTGCCAGTGCGATTCTTGCGTTAGCTGCAGATATTACCCGTGAACAACAGCGACCGAAGGTGATGGCTGTTATTGGCATGTGTATCGGACTTTCGTTTGCCTTTTCGCTGGTGGCTGGGCCTGTATTAGCGCAGTGGATTGGTCTTAAAGGCATTTTCTTTGTGACCGCAGTACTTGCCATTATCGGTATGCTTGTTGTGCATTTTATTGTGCCGAATGCAACAGCCAAAGCACCCAAAGGCGATGCGAGTACTAATCGTCATAAATTAAGAGCAATGTTACGTGATCCGCAGCTATTACGTTTAGATGCCGGTATCTTTTTGCTGCATTTAACCTTGACCGCTGTGTTTGTATCACTGCCATTTGAATTAGAATCGGCTGGGCTCGTTGGTGAGCACCACTGGTGGATATATTTCCCTGCATTACTGCTATCATTTGTATTAATGGTGCCAATGCTCATAATTGCTGCGAAGAAGAAAATGAATAAGCAATTTTTCTTATTCGCGATTGCATTGATGGGCTTTGCGCTTTGTGTGATGGGATTTGCAAATGGCAATTTATGGCTCTTTGCACTCGCTATCGTGTTGTATTTTACCGCATTTAACTTTTTGGAAGCCTCTTTGCCTGCCATGATCTCGATGTCGGCACCGGCTGGCGCAAAAGGCTCGGCAATGGGCGTCTACTCGACATCACAATTTGCGGGTGCATTTTGTGGCGGTATTATGGCTGGTAGTTTGTATTCTCAATTGGGGTCACAAGGTCTATTCTTTGTCATTGCCGCGGTAATGATAGTGTGGTTTGCTATCTCTTTAGGCTTAGAAAATGTTGGTCAGGTGAAAGCTCTCACCATTTCTGTGACCATTGCCAACCAAAGAGAAGCTGAATTAATCGCCGAAAAGCTAATATCGCTTTCCGGTATTAATGAAGCTGTAGTAGTATTAGAAGAGCAGGTTGCTTATTTAAAAGCGACCAAAGATTTTGAAATAGACCAGGCTTTGAACCTGGTTCGTGAACAGCACAGGAGCTAGCATGGCCAGTCGTGGCGTAAATAAAGTAATTATTCTTGGTAATTTAGGTAATGATCCTGAAATCCGCTCATTTCCAAATGGTGGCGCGGTTGCCAATCTAACGATTGCGACAAGTGAATCATGGCGTGATAAGCAAACTGGTGAACAGCGTGAAAAAACCGAATGGCACCGTGTTGCTGTATTCGGTAAACTTGCTGAAATTGCGGGTGAATACTTACGTAAAGGTTCTCAGGTATATATTGAAGGCGCATTACAAACACGTAAATGGCAAGATCAAAATGGCCAAGATCGTTTTACAACAGAAGTTGTAGTACAAGGTTTTAACGGTGTAATGCAAATGATTGGTTCGCGTCAAGGCGGTCAACAACAGCAGCAGGGCGGTTATAACCAACAGCCACAGCAACAGCAGAACCAAAATGCTGGTTGGGGTCAGCCACAACAGCCTGCAGCTGCACCACAACAACAAGGCGGTTATAACCAACAGCCACAGCAACAACAGGCACCGCAACAGCAAAGCTATGCTCCTAAACAGCAAGCTCCTGCTCCAGCGCCTCAACAGCAAGCGCCGCAGCAAGGTTTTAACGAACCCTCTGCAGACTTTGATGATGATATTCCGTTCTAGATCCCGTATTTATTTGAAAGTGTAATAATAAACACTTAAAATAGATGAAAGAGTCTCAAACCCAGTATAACTGCTGGGTTTTTTATTTTTATAATTAGTGCCACAGATGGGTATTAATCAGTTAAGGATATATTGAAAATATTAAGTTTTATTTCGTTAAAGTAGTAATCTCATGTAAGTGTTTGTCAAATTCAGGCGCTGTATCATTGAATTAAGGATAATTACATGGTCCAATTGCGCACAAATTCATAGATGGTTTTCATAAGTATATTTATAGTGTTTTTCCGATAAATTTCATATTGCAATTTAATCCTCACTTTCTTCATAGCTCATGGCTCATGGCTCATGGATAGGTGCTAATCACTCTACATAAAACTCGGATTAAAAATAGTTAAGGTTAAGATTATGTTATTAAAGCATACTAATATTGGCATTAAAATTAGATTATTATGGTATATCGTTTCACATAATATAATATTCAAATTTGATCGCGAGTCAGTTTGTAATAGAGTTGTGAATAATTATGTTAAGTTAGGTCGTTATGATAAAGCTATAAACTATTTTGAAGAGCTTTTAATGAAAAAGAAAAAGGAAGAGTATTACTTCCTTCTTTTAAACCTATACATTATGTCTAATGAGAATGAAAAAAGAGAATTGTTGGTTTCTAATTACAAAGAAACAATAAATTGTCGTTCTGATTTTATTTCTATGATGGATAAATTTAACGATAGTATTAATGATATAGATAAGTTCGTATATATTAATAATTATATAAAAAGCAAAGGTGCGACACCTGTTTTTATATTAACTGAGAATAGAGGTACGGCCTTAAAAAACAAATCAGCAGAAGAAAAAGATCTATTATCAAATCAAGATTTATACATTCGTAGTAGATCAGAATGGGTCAAAGAGAATAATCCTCCTAGTTATATAAAAGGGTTATATAGCGTTGAGCATAAAGATAAAATTAAAGAGTTGTATGGATTTAGTGCGCCTATTATTAAAGCAACAAAAATTCTGCATTCAGACTTTAATAATGGCATTGTTTCGGTTTCAAATGGTTTAAGAACAACAAAGTATCAGCCGAAAGAATCGAAAAAAAGAATTCTATTTTGTGGGTCATCCACAACGTTTTCTACAGGCGTAAGTGATGAGGACACGTTAGTAAGTCAAATTCAGAAAGAAGTTTCACTTTATCACGATGATATTAAGCTGGAAAATCATGGTATTTCTGGTATGAATTTACTGCTCGCTATAAATCACTTAACTCAAATAAATATCAGTAAAGGTGATGTTGTAGTACTTTTTGACTTTGATGAGTTTGGAACCTTTAAAGATGAAAGTATTAAAAAAATTGATTTAAATGATATTAAACGTGGTAAGGATTTCTTTACTGATTTAACTAAGCGTTCATGTCATTTTTCTCCCAAAGGAAACAAAATATTAGCTAAAATTATAACAAACGAATTCATCTTACCAAGCGCTATAGAAAAAGAAGTTGGACTGGATCCTAACTTGATTTTATGTCCAAAAATTTCAAAGGTGCTCGATAATTTTAAGTACTATTTATACAAGCAAACAGCCCAAACCTGTGAGTCGGGGGAGATGAAAGAATATCTTGATATGCTTGGTAAGCATACTGTTTCAAATGAACTGAAAGTCGGAAGTGTTGCAGTAAACTGTAATCCTATTACTAATGGACATATGCATTTATTAACGTATGCATCAGAGCAGGTCGATAAACTGTTCATTTTTGTTATTGAAGAAGATCAATCATTTTTCAAATTTAAAGACAGACTACATCTGGTTACTGAAAGCACAAAACATTTAAATAATGTTACGGTGCTTCCTGGTGGGAAATTTATTTGTACAGAGCTGACTTATCCTGATTATTTTGATAAAGATGAACAAAGAGAAGTCATCGCAGACGCATCTATGGAAGCTTGGTTTTTCTGCGAGTACATCGCAAAAAAACTAAATATTAAAACGATCTTTTTAGGTAATGAACCGACGTGTAAAGTGACTAGGCAGTACAACGAAAAGATGCAAGAACTACTACCTGATTACAATATTGATGTTGATATCATTGAAAGAATTTCGGCTGATAAGCAAGTTATCAGTGCCTCAAAAGTGCGAGCGTGCTTAAAAGAACGTGACTTTGAGACAATTAAAAAAATTGTACCTGCGCCGACCTATGACTTCTTAAAGAATAATTATTAGGTATCTCTAGAAGTATAATTCATAACTTGTGATTAGCTCAGTTGAATAAAATATATAAGCCTCGAATTTTTCGGGGCTTTTTTTGTTTTTCAGGAATTGTGCTATCGAGGGTTATGTGTACGCTTTGGTATTTTTTATTGTGTTAATGCCACATCGTATTAGTTTTTTATATGTTATTAAAAGCAGAATACAGTAGAATAATTAACTATATCGGCTATATTGTCGTTACATAATTTGTGTTTCATCATGGGATTCTGATATAGGGATGTATAGGAATATATGAAATTTACCAACAAACTGATTGGTTTTATTATTGTGTGCGTACTGTCATCTATTGGTGTGGTATTGTTGGGTGGTGGCGTTAGTTTACGTGGTCTTGCGATTGAAACCCAAAAGCAAAATATCTCACGATTGATCGATGTGATGGACGAGCAACTGGCGATGGAAGACAGTGAACCTCGTTTTGCATTCTGGCTACCTGAGCTATTACGTGCGCATTCTGTATTGCAACTGACTGTCGAAAAAGATGGCATTGTCAGTTACTACTTTGATGGGCGAGCGCCAGATACTGATGGTTTTATTCCTTTTCTCAAAGAGTATCAATTCGAATTAAAAGCGAATAGTGACTTTAAAGCTAAAGTTATTATGCTTTCACCTTACTATGCGATGGAATACCCCCCTGAATTATTTACCGGAGTGAGCACGGGTTTACTCATTGTTTTATTTGGTTTAGTCATTGCCATTAGACTGCTTAAAAAAGGCATGTATGGTGCTGAATTACTTTCTACACGCAGTTATAAAATTCTCAACGGTGATCATATTAAAGTGGCCGTTGGATCCGAATCTGAATGGCCAAAAGCAACCAGCCGAGCGTTTGATAAGTTAATTGCAGACTTGGAAGATACCAAGCAAGAGCGCAGTCGTTTTGATTCTTATATGCGTACTAACGCGTTTGTTGATGCCTCAACTGGCATTGGTAACCGTGATTTCTTTTTAAATCAGTTAGAAGCCATGTTATCCGATCCCGGTGTTAACGCTGGCACGATTATAAAAATAGAACTCTATGAATTATCGCAATTAAATTATAACCATGGTGTGGCCAGTGTTGATGAAATGGTTAAATCGGTCAGTGAACTGTTAAGTCAGTTTGTGGAGCGTTTTACTGGCTCTGTACTTGCTCGTTATCGTGGCGATCAATTTATTATTTTATTGCCTCGGATCACAGGCCCTGAATCTGAAATTGTGATGAAGCAGTTGTACAAATTACTCACACGAGTCAATTTATTCACGCCTGTGGATTGTGATGAATTATTTTATACTGGTGTCGCTATTTATAATTATGCTGAACGCGCAGAAGAAGTATTAGAAAGCGTTGATCAGGCATTAAAGATTGCGGTATTACAAGGTTGCTCTGGTTGGTTCTTGTATGAACAAGAAGAGAAAACACCGGTTTATGCGAAAGGCACTGTCAGATGGCGTGGGCTCTTTGAGCGAACCTTCAAAAATAATGCATTCTATTATGAGCAACAACTCATTTTAAGCATGGAAGATAAGCAGGTATTAGGTTATGAAATTTACCCAAGGTTAAAAGACGAGAATGATGAATGGGTTCATGCGGGGGTCTTTTTACCAATGGCAGAAAAATGTGGCGTACTTAAACGCATTGATCGGCTAACCGTAGAGCGGGCGATCTCGAATCTAGAGCAAGGTGAGCCTATTTCTTGTGGGATAAACTTAGATATTCAGAGTTATTTGGATAAACGTTTTATGCGCGCCGTTTACCTCGATATTATCCGCTTACCGGTGAGATTACGCGCGATGCTGAATTTTGAAATACATGAATATCAAATTAATCGTAATTTAGAGATGTTATTAGATCCCGTTAAAAATCTAAAAGCACTGGGCTGTTGTATCGCTGTGGATATGGTTGGTCAAGATGTGGTTGATTCATCTTATATTAAGAAGTTAGATGTCGACGTTATCAAAATTCACCACAGTTTAGTTCGTGATTTACATAAACGTCAAATTAATCAACTGGCGATCCGCAGTATCCTAGGTGGTACTGTTAATTTGGCTACTATTGTTATTGCGGTTGGTGTGGAATCGAAAGGTGAGTGGGATGCATTAAATAAACTCGGCATTTATGGTGCCCAAGGTTATTTTTGTAATAAACTCAGTGTATTGAATGAGTGACGAGGGACTTCAGTGTGATTCTTTTGCTATTTAAGTGTGGTATTATAGTGCTAGTATCACACTTTGCTTACTACTTAATGGCGATTAAAGTATGATCGTCATTGTTTGATTTATAAGCCATTATTCATTTATTTAGGTGCGACAGAGTTTTATGCGTATACCCTGGTTAAAAAAACAGAATATATCAACAAAACTGGGTATTTTCATTGCTAAACAGCGTGTCGATATCTGTGCATTATCGACAGGTAATGACGCGATATCAGTACTTGATTCAAGCGCATTTAGTGATGTTTCTGAACTTGTTAAAACACTGAATAACATGATTTCGAAACACAACCTGCAGGCATCTACTTGCCATGTTGTGTTATCAAATCAACTGTATCAGTTATTACAAATTGATAAGCCAAGTGTCCCTGATGATGAAATTGCCAGTACACTGCCTTTCATTGCGAAAGAATTTATCAGTGAGTCTATTGGTACCGTGGTATTCGATTATTTTTCGGTGCCCAATCAGAATAAGATTAACCTCGTCTATTGTGCGAAAAGTCTCGTGGAATTGATTGTTACCGCAATACAGCAAGCAAAACTTGAGCTGCTTACGATTGGTATTGAGGAATTAGCGACAGCGAACCTATTTAATACCAGTGCTGATGTGAATCGAAAAAGTACACAAATGTTAATTGCTCAACAGGATTATCAAGAAGTAAATTTGACGATTATCCACGATAACCAGGTTTATTTCTCGCGCCGTTTACGTGGTTTTTCTCGATTACGCGATCTAAAAGAGGATCAGCTTGATACTTCGTTGTTAGATAACTTTAGCTTAGAGATTCAACGCTCAGCTGACTTTGCGGTAAGCCAATTGAAATTACCGGAAGTGAAAGACATTAATTTAGCATTACCGAGTACTAGTTTAGAGCCGCTAATTGCACGTTTACAGCTTAATTTTACTATCCCTGTTATTTCATTAAAGCATGCCTATATTAGTGAAAATATTGATACTGGTTTCTTACCCGCCATTGGCGGCGCTTTGGAAATATTGTGATGAAAAATCGCGTAAATTTATATACTCAGGCATTTAAGCCAAAAAAAGAATATTTAACATTAACGCAAGCGGTGGTCGCTATCATTAGTGCGCTAGTGGTGATGTTAGCACTTGCTTATATGGCTGAGAATGACAAAGCTGTATTAGAGCAGCAAGTTAAATGGGCAAAAAACCAATTGATTGAACAAGAAGCTGAAGTGGCTGATTTATCTAATCAAGTATCACTGCATGTTCAAAATCCGGCGTTAATCCAACAATTAACGCTGTTAAAAACACGTTTACAATACCGTGATAAATTATTGGAGCAGCTCTCCAATTTAGCATTAGTACAATCTAGTGGTTTTGCTATTTTAATGTCTGATTTAGCACTACAACGCGACAGAGATATTCGTTTAAATCAAATACGATTATCCGGTGATCGTATGACGCTGACGGGGATAGCAAGAACGCATGAAGCGATACCCCGTTGGATCCGTAAATTCTCACAGGGTAAATCATTACAAGGTCGAGAATTTAACTTATTAAATATTAATCGAAATAGTGATGATGTGATCGCATTCACTTTAACTAACCAACTCGTTGTGGAGGTTAGTGAATGATGCAGCAACATTGGCTGACAATGAAAGCTAAGTTTACTTTATTATCAATGCGTGAGCGTTTATTGCTGGTTGGATCGCTGTTGATCGCGATTTTTTATCTTATTTATAGTTTTTGGTTAGAACCGGTTTATTTACAAAATCAAAAATCACAGTCAAAACTGGCTTCTTTGCAGCAGCAGCAACAACAATATGAATTTGATAAAGCAGAATTATTGCAAGCATTAGCGAGTGATCCAAATAAAGTCGTTCAGTTACGTATTACGCGTGCTGAATCTGAATTTAACAAGGCAAATGGTAAATTAACCGATTTAACGGCCGACTTAATTAATTCAAATCAAATGGCTTTGGTATTGGGTGATGTATTAAGCCGCGCCAAGCACGTAAAGTTGATATCGATTGAGTCATTGCCTGTGACGACGCTAACCGGTAATAATAGCGCGCTTGAAAAGGTCGAAGAGAAGGCCAAACCTACATTTTCGAGTTCGAGTGACCAAGATCTGAATGTGGATGGCATCATTAAGAGTGATGAAGTATCTAAAAATATTGATGCGGCGTTGGCTAATTCAGAAACATCGATAACCGTCACGGATGAGTCGGAGGTATTACTTTATCGACATGGTTTACGTATAACGATGACGGGGTCATTTTTTAATATTCAAGCCTATTTAACTCAGATTGAACAGCTACCAAAGAAATTCTATTGGGAGGTCTTTGATTATCAAATGCAAGACTACCCAACCGCGCAGGTAGTGATGGAGATTTATACCTTGAGTGTTAATAAGGAATTTATTCGTGGTTAAATTATTACTGCCAATATTCATGCTATTGAGTGTTGGTATCGCGCAAGCGGAACAAGGTGTGATTAACGGTAATATACTTGATGATCCAACGGGTCCTTGGGGGGCGGTTGAGCCTGTCATTCGTCGTCAAGCTAAGGCTAAAGTACCGATTCCAACCTTACAGGCCATTTTTATGCGTGATCAGACATATATTGCGATCATGAATGACAAAGAAGTACAAGCGGGAAGTTGGGTTTCAGGCTTCAAAGTACGCCGTGTTACCACTGATTTTGTGTATTTTGTACGTAACGATAAAGAATTTAGATTGTCATTATTTGGCAGTGAAATTAAACATTAGGGCTCAAATTTAATTATGAACAAGTTGTATCTTGCTATTATTTTAGGTGTGTTTTTAACGGGTTGTCAAACAACTCGTAGTTCACTTGAGCCTGTAGTCATTAAAGAATCAATCCAAGCAGAGCTTGATCGTGCAGACGCTCAATCAGACGCTTGGACTGTGCCTGATGATGTCAATGCTGAACTGTTACCTGAATTCGACGGTAATGACAGTTTGAATACACCTGTTATCGAACCGCGTATGGACATTGCGGCTAAATCCGTGTCGGCACGTCAGTTCTTTGGGTCCCTGCTAAAGGACACTAAATATAATCTTATCGTTAGTCCAGACGTATCGGGCCGTGTCACTGTGGTACTAAATGATGTGACAATTGCTGAGACGATGGATGAGGTCTCGGATATGTATGGTTATGATATCCAACGGCAAGGAAATACCTATCGCGTAAACGGTGCTGGTATACGTACTGAAATTATTCCAATGAACTACTTATTGATGAAACGTAATGGTTCATCAAACAGTTCTATCAGTTCTGGTTATCTAACCGATGGCGGCTCGTCGGGCAGTAGCTCGTCAGACGGTAACGATGATAATTCATCAGATAATTCATCGTCGTCAACAACGAGTAAAGGTACAGATATATCGACGCAAACGGACACTGATTACTGGACCGAATTAGAAAATACATTACTGGGTCTAACGGCAAATGAACGGAACACCCAAGTTGTGATTAGTCCGCAAGCGGGCTTGGTTACCGTACATGGCTACCCGAAAGATATTCGTAAGATAAAAGATTTTTTAAATAAAGCCGAGGAACATTTACAGCGTCAAGTATTACTTGAGGTGAAGGTGATGGAAGTGACATTAAATGACGGTTATGAACAAGGCATTGATTGGAATGTAAATAATGCGGGTGTTAAAACTAAATCATCGTTTGATTTTAATGCTTCAGATATTACCGATATTGCTTCTGGTGCTGGCGTATTAACGTTGGCGGGTAATGATTTCAGTGCTGCAATTAGTTTGTTAAAGACGCAAGGTGACGTGAACGTTTTATCTAGCCCACGTGTTACAGCGCTTAATAATCAGAAAGCTGTGATTAAAGTTGGTAGTGATGAATATTTTGTGACGGGTTATAGCACAACGGCATCAACATCAGCAGACAATGATCGGATAGATAGAAATGTTGAGATAACCCCCTTTTTCTCTGGCATCGCCCTAGATGTAACGCCGCAAATTGATAGTGATGGCGGTGTGTTATTACACGTTCACCCGTCGATTATTGAAGTAACCGATTCGATAAAAACTATCTCGCCAGGTGATGGTCAACCAATTGTACTTCCATTGGCAAAAAGTGAGGTGCGTGAAACGGATACCGTTGTAAAAGCGAAAAGTGGTGAAATTATTGTTATCGGTGGTTTGATGAAAACCGCTAATAAAGATTTAGTAGCGAAAGTACCATTTTTCGGTGATATTCCTTGGTTAGGCGAATTGTTTACTCGCCGTTCGCAATCAGTACAAAAAACAGAATTAATTATTTTAATTAAGCCTGTCGTGGTTGACCAAAATACATGGCGATTAGAGCTAGAACGCTCAGCTGAATTACTTGAACAGTGGTACCCAGCAGAACAAAAAAATGAGAAAGGTTAATGTATAACGCGCATTTTGGTTTGACGGAAGTGCCTTTTGGTCTGACGCCAAATACGCAGTTTTACCATCCTTTGGTACCGCACTTTGAAGCATTACAGGTTCTGATTACCGCACTTTCAAGTGGTGAAGGTTTTATCAAAGTGACTGGTGAAGTGGGTACGGGTAAGACGCTTATCTGTCGTAAATTACTCAATGAGCTAGGCGACGAGTATGTGATCGCCTATTTACCTAATCCGTACTTAACACCCAATGAAATGCGTACCGCGGTAGCGAGTGAGCTCGGTATTGATGCCAGTTTGGATCAACACAAATTAACAGAAGCGCTTAACCATCAATTAATTGCACTCTCGGCAGAAGTAAAACAAGTCGTCTTATTGATTGATGAAGCGCAAATGCTGCCTCATGAAACCTTAGAAGCATTGCGTTTAATCAGTAACTTAGAAACTGAAAGTAAGAAGTTAATGCAAGTTGTGTTGTTTGGCCAACCTGAGTTAGATACACGATTAAAACAAGATAACTTACGTCAATTACGCCAACGTATTACCTTTTCGTACCAACTTCGCCCGTTACTTATTAATGAAACGGCGAGTTATGTTGAACATCGTCTTACTGTGTCTGGCTATCGTGGTGCGCCTTTATTCGAACCTCGCGCATTACGCATGTTACACCAAGCAAGTGGTGGTATACCAAGATTAATCAATGTGTTAGCGCATAAGTGTTTAATGTTAAGTTATGGCTTGAACGTTCGTAAGGTCAGTGCGAAATTGGTTAAACTTGCCATTAAAGACACCGAAAGTGCAATTCAGCAACGTAATTTACGTTTGCCGATCTTAGCCAGTGTTCTTGTTATTGAGATGATATTAGTTATTTGGTGGTTTGGAGAATCAATGTTGTGAGTGTTATTAATCAAATGCTACAAGGGCTAGATAAAGGTGCCCAGCAACAACAAATACAACCTGACCAACGTGGTGCTGTCGTTGTTGCAGCGCCAGCACGTAATAATAACGTTATAATTTGCTTACTTATCGCGATTGTAATAATGGGGTTACTTGCTGCTTATCTATTTGTCCAAAAACAAAATATGACAGTTTTAGTCGCTCCAGTTGCAAACGCGACTGCATTACCTGTGATATCAGAAAAAGTACATATACAAGCTGAACCAGTGAAGACCGTTGTGCGTGTAAATGCTGAGCATTACGACGTAAATAAAGAGGTGGTCGCGAGTAAGTTACTTGAAAAATCGGTCGTCGCTAGCCCAGTTGTAAAGACAGTAACAGTGAGTGCGGCGAAACCAATGGCATTGCCTGTTACACCGCTTGCTAAGCCTGTTTACATTGAGCCTAAAGCGCTAACCCCCGTAAAGGCAAAGCCTTTAATTTCTGAAATGAAAAGTGTTGTGACCTCATCTAACGATAAGGCTGAGCAAGAGAGTACAATTTCAATTAAAGCGATTACTCGCACACCAGAGCAGCAAGCACAGCTATACGCAAAACAAGCTGAAGCGGCATTACTTGCTGGTGATAAAGCACGGGCCAAGCAGCTATTTAGCAAAGTGTTGATGTTAGATAAGCAGCATGATTTGTCTCGAGAAAAATTAGCCGCGATCTTATACGGTGAGGAACGTACGCAATTGGCTGTCACTTTGTTACAAGAAGGTTTAAGTGTATCACCTGAATACACGAACTTTCGCTTAATGTTAGCGCGTATTTATTTAAAGAATAAAAATAAACAACAAGCTTATTATTATCTTAAGCCTCACATGCCCGAGGTTGACGGTCATGTCGATTATTACGCCATGCTTGCCGGTTTAGCACAAAGTTTAGATGATTTAGATACAGCATTAATTGCGTATAAGAAATTGACCGACTATGAACCGAACCGAGCTAAATGGTGGTTAGGACTCGGTATTTCTGCCGACAAAGCGCAGCAACTCCGATTAGCATTAACGGCTTATCACACCGCACAAAACATGGGGCAGCTATCTGCTTCTTCACGTAATTATATTAATGCGCGTATTGCCCAGTTGGAGAAACAGTAATGACACAATTGAAATTAAAACAACGATTGGGTGATTTACTTGTTGGTGAGAAGATTATCAGCGAGGCGCAACTTGGTTTAGCACTCAAAGAGCAACGTAGTAGTGGCGGAAAATTAGGTTCGACACTGATCACCTTAGGTTTTATTACTGAAGAGCAACTGCTTAGCTTTTTATCCCAACAGTTAAATATTCCGTTTTTAGATATTTCGGCATTAAATATTCCACAGCAGACGGTATTGAAATTACCGGAAGTACATGCGCGTCGTCATCGTGCTTTAGTCGTTAAATCTGAAGATAATAATTTAACGGTCGCATTGAGTGATCCCGCTGACCTTTATGCCGTTGAAGCGATATCAAATCTACTTTCTCTTTACCAGTTAGACTTTGCCATCGTCAGAGAAAGCCAATTATTACCTGCTTATGACCGTTTATATCGCCGAACCAAAGATATTGAAGCGTTTGCTGGTCAACTTGAAGATGAACATAGACCAACGCAAGAGTTCGATATATTTCGTGATGTAGATGATGCATCTAACGAAGCTACTGTGGTTAAGTTTCTTAATTCAGTATTTGAAGATGCGGTGCAAATTGGGGCATCAGATATCCACATTGAACCGGATGAAAAAGCGTTACGTATTCGTTTACGTGTTGATGGTGTGCTACAAGAGAATATCCTTAATGAAGTCGCGATCGTACCGGCATTGGTATTACGCCTCAAATTAATGGCGAGTTTGGATATTTCTGAAAAACGTTTACCGCAAGATGGACGTTTTAATTTAAACGTTCGTAATCAATCGATTGATGTGCGGGTGTCAACCATGCCAGTGCAGTATGGTGAATCAGTAGTCATGCGTTTACTTAATCAAGACGCAGGGGTTTTCCAGTTAGAAAATACCGGGATGCCAACAGAGTTAATTAAACGTTTACGTAGTTTGATTCGTCGACCTCATGGCATGGTACTGGTGACAGGACCTACGGGTAGCGGTAAAACAACCACGTTATATGCAGCTTTAAGTGAATTGAACGAACCTGGTAAAAAGATTATTACGGTGGAAGATCCTGTTGAATACCGCTTACCACGGATCAGCCAAGTACAGGTTAATCCTAAGATTGGTTTGGATTTTGCCCATATTCTGCGTACTTGCTTACGTCAAGATCCTGATATTTTATTAGTAGGTGAAATGCGTGACAAAGAGACGGCTGAAATTGGTTTACGTGGTGCATTAACGGGTCATATGGTGTTATCAACATTACATACTAATGATGCGATTACCTGTGCATTACGGTTAATGGATATGGGCGCGCCAGGCTATTTAATTGGCGCTGCATTACGCGCAGTGGTTGCACAAAGGCTAGTACGTAAATTATGTGGCCAATGTAAAAGCACGCATGAACTGGCCAGTAGTGAGCAATATTGTTTAGAAAAAATCGCCAAAGAACCACTAGGTAACGCCCATTTTTATCGCAGTGTGGGCTGTCAAAGCTGTAACTATACGGGTTATCGTGGCCGGATCGGTGTATTTGAATTATTAGAACTCAATGATGCAATGTGCGATGCACTGCGACGTGACGCACCTGATGAGTTTGCTATCGAAGCACGCAAAACCAAATATTATCGACCATTAGTACTGTCGGCGCTGGATTTTGCGAAACAAGGTTTAACCTCTATCGAGGAAGTATTAAAACTGGCAGATGAACTTACGCTCGATGACAGAAGCAGCGACGATAACGCCAGTCAGGATGAATATAATACTGAACATATGATTACCAGTGAGGTATTAACGTCTGAGACCTTAGGTGCCAATATTGCAGGAAATATTAGAGAGTTAGATAAAGTTGATCGCGGTGATATTGAAAAGATTTTACGCTTGGCCGAAGTGGTTAGGGCATTGGACAGTAGTGGACAGTGAATAGAGCCGTAGTGGACAGTGAATAGGACCGTAGTGGTCAGTAAATAGGACTATTAAGGTTAGCGAATGCCAAATTTTAGTTATAAAGGCCGGGATATCCAAGGCAATGCCGTTTCGGGAGATCAAGAAGCGCAAAATCAAGATGTGCTTGTTGAATCATTAATGCGTAAAGGGATCACGCCTACGTCAATTAATGTATCGACAGGCAGCCGAGATATTGATTTTAGCCAACTATTTACACGGAAAGTCCCGCTGGAAGAGCTGGTTATTTTCGCGCGTCAGATGTATTCCTTAACCCGCGCTGGTATTCCTATGATCCGTGCGATTAAAGGGTTATCTGAATCGAGTTCTCACGTTAAATTGAAAGACGTACTTAATGATGTCGTGACGCGTTTAAATAACGGGACAACATTGTCGGCTGCGATGAATGCGCATCCACACGTATTTGCGTCTATTTTTGTGTCGATTGTCCGTGTGGGTGAAAATACCGGTCGCTTGGATGATTCATTTTTACAAATTTCTAATTATCTTGAATTAGAAATGGATACACGACGTCGTATTAGTAGTGCGATCCGTTATCCGATGTTTGTATTAATTTCGATTGTATCAGCGCTAGTGGTCTTAAATATTTTTGTGATCCCCACGTTTGCCAATATGTTTAGTAAATTTGGCGTCGAATTGCCGTGGGCGACACGTGCCTTACTGGCATCCTCTGCTTTCTTTGTGAATTATTGGTACTTATTAATCGTGGGTGTGATCGGCAGTATTTTTGCCTTCAAATATTATATTAAAACCGACAAAGGTAAATTGAAGTGGGGCTTGTTCTATATTCGCATCCCGATTGTGGGGCCTGTTATCGAAAAAACCCTGCTATCGCGTTTTGCGCGCAGTTTTTCGTTAATGCTTAAAGGTGGTGTGCCACTGAACAATAGTCTTTCACTGGTGGCATCAACGGTTGATAACGCATGGATGGAAGTACGTATCTTGTCTATGCGCTCAGGTATTGAAGAAGGTAAGAGTTTAACGATCACGGCGATTGAAAGCGGCATGTTTACCCCGTTGATCTTACAAATGATCTCGGTTGGTGATGAAACGGGCCAAGTGGATGACTTGCTATTAGAAGCCGCGCAGTTTTACGAACGTGAAGTGGATTATGAACTGCAATCGCTAACCGCTAAGATTGAACCAATATTAATTGGTATTGTTGCCATCATGGTATTGATTTTAGCACTGGGTATTTTTGTCCCTATGTGGGACATGATGGGTGTTGTACAAGGTTAACTTGCAGGCTCTTATTCTCAGTGGTGTTTCTATGGGCATATTTTATGCCCTATGGTGATATTCAATATTATCATGCTTAGTCGAACTATTATGATTTCGCCACATTAACTTAAATAAAACTAGTGAAAATATTATTTTTTTGGCATAGTATCAAAAAATATACAGCTTCGTACATTAATGTAAATTATATGGACGTGTTGTCATGTTTATGTCTATGTAATTTATCAACAAAGTGAACAGGAGTTCAAATATGAAAAAACAAAATGGTTTTACATTAATCGAATTAGTAATCGTAATTATTGTACTAGGTATCTTAGCGGCGACAGCTGTGCCTAAATTTCTTAACCTGCAAGATGATGCAAAAGTATCTGCAATGAAAGGCGTAGAGTCTGCACTACACAGCGCTGCTAACATCGTTTATTCTAAAGCGGCTATTGATGGTGTTGAAAAAACAGCTGACTCATCTGTAGAGGATGCAGGTGCGACTATTGAAACTGTTTACGGTTATCCTGAAGCGACTTTAGCTGGTATTAATGCTGCTATTGAAGTGAGTGGTTTCTCATCAAAAATACCTACGACGGCAGATGCTCAAGGTGCTACTATTACTTTTTGGAATGGTACTGCATCAACAGCAACAGATACTTGCGTTAGTTATGTACAAGCAACATCAACAGCACGTTATAAAGTTGTTAGTGAACTTTGTAATACGACGATCCAATTATAAACTGCTTCTTAAAGTAGAGAAAAGGCTTACTTCAGTAAGCCTTTTTTATTTCCAACAACTTCTTGATTAATACCTGTTATTAATGCAAACCTCTTGATTTTATAATACTATCAATACTCAGTATGGGAAGGGATCTAATACTTAGCATCCACAGTCATTAAGCCATGAGGTGCTATAGCATATGTATAAGAAGTCGGGCTTTACCCTCATTGAACTCGTGATTATTATTTTGCTAACAGGTATTTTAGCGGCAACCGCGATCCCTAAATTTAACGGTAACGATGGTTTTGAAACACAAACGTATCGTGACCAGTTACAGCAATTACTCAAAACCGTGCAACAACAAGCGATGAGCTGTGGTAGTGACTGTCGAACTTCCCGTGCAACCAATCCTTACGCTTGTAACCGCGTTGTTATTACTGCCAGTCGCTTTGGTATTCCAACAAATTGTGGTTCTGGATTACCAACCTCATTTACAGCGCCACATTTGGGCATGAGTACGGCTGAGGCGAATAGTACTAAAGTCGGTTTCAGCGTTACTCATACCGCAGATACTGGCATTATTGAGTTTGATGAATTCGGTATTGCCAATGGTTGTAGTACCCGTAATCGCGGTTGTAATATCTCGATTATTGGCGAGCAAACGTTATCACTGCGTATCGAAGCACAAGGTTTTATTCATGAAAACTAATTCAACGGCAAGACCAGCTAAGACGCGGCATCAACGTGGTTTCACCTTGATTGAAATTGTGGTTGGTATGGTGGTGTTAGCCATCTCGTTAGTGATTGTCACGGGTATCTTCTTGCCGCAAGCCAACAATACCGTCACGCCTATGTATCAAATTAAAGCAACGGCGTTAGGCAAGCGCATCATGGATCAAGTATTGATCCGTTATTATGATGAAAGGAGTACGAGCTCTGGTCGCTATATTCGTTGTGGTGAGGAAGTGTCTTGTAGTTCAGACTTAGGCACTGAAGGCAGTGAAGTTCGCTCGACACCGAATAATTTTAATGACGTTGATGATTATAATATCTACTGTAATAATAGTGATCCAAGTGCAGCATTGGCTTCCTTTACGAATGAGTACCCTGGTTACGGTTTGCAAATTTGCGTGTCGTTTGCGGCAGATAAATTTGATTCTAACTCTATTTCGGGTGCGATTAACGTAGCGAAAAGAATCCGAGTGACCATATTTATGCCTAATGATGAGGCTATCGAGTTAACGTCATTTAAGGGGAATTACTGATGATTAGGCTTAAATCGCCACAAGGCAGTCATGCAGGATTCACCTTAATAGAATTAACCATGGTGATCCTTTTATTAGGTATTATCGGTATGTTCAGTAGCCGCTTTATCAGTTCTAATGTCGTATTATATCAAACATCGATTAATCAGAATGAACGTTTAAACGATGCGCGATTTATCTTTAACCGACTGGATAAAGAGCTTAACTCTGCTGTTGCGTTTAGTTTAAGAATTAATACTACAGGTAATTATTCCTGCATCGACTTTGTGCCTTTTACCGCCGCAGGGCTGTATATTGGTAACGTTAGCGGACTGTCTAAGATGTCATTAATCATGGATCGTCGAACTAGGGAAAATACAGGCAGCAATGAAAATGATTTTAGCGGTCAATATGTCAGTGTATTGACCACCAATGCTGATGATTTTTATTCATTGCCCTCGAGTACGGTTGCGGAAATAACAAATTATGTCCCTGTGCCTGGTGCTAACCCAACCCAAGCTGATTTAACGTTTGGCAGTAACTTAAGCAGAGATTCATTAGTCTCACGGTATTTCATTGCCGAGAACAAAGTGCAATATTGCTTACTCGCCATTGGTGATTCAATGCGTTTGTTCCGAAATCAAGCGCCATTATCAGCACAAAATTATACCTTAGACAATCGAGTCTTGATGGCTGATGATCTGAGTGTTGATAGTGCGATGAACTTGACATCGGCCAGTCAATTTAGTCATGCAATTTTAAATCTTAATTTTGGTTTTAAATTGCGCGACGACAGTGTACTTCGATTCGATCATCAATTGGTGATAAGCAATGTTCCATAATGATATACCCTACAAAACAGTGACGTTAACACTATGCAGATAAGTATCAAGCAACAACAAGGTAGTATGCTCGTTATTGCCTTATTTATTATTGTGGTTATGTCTTTATTAGCTGCAACCTTAAGTCGAGTCCTGAGCTCAACCGCTGATAGTGTGGCGAATGAAGTGTATAGCGCTAAAGCGTATTATGGGGCTGAAAGTGGAATGGATTATGGCATCTATCAGGTCTTGAAACGTAAACAAGCGTGTGCCAATTTTCCTAATGCCCCCACTGATTTACAGTTTGATATCAGTAATGAAGTCGGATTGGAAAACTGCAGTGTTACGATCACTTGCCAAAGTATTCCTGTTAATAACAGCAGTTTGTTTTATCTCACTTCCACTGGCAATTGTGATGGTGGAAAAATTATTGCTGAGCATAAAATTGAAGCGGAAGTGAAGTTATGAAATTGAGTTTGTATTTACAAGAAAGACCTGGTTCTAAGCTGCGATTCGTTATTGCTTTTATTATTAGTTTGTTATTCCCCCAATCAGCTTTTGCCGACATAGTATTAAAAGGCAGAATGAATATTGGTGATTACACCTATAAGGCGATGGGGCCTGAATATCTTGTAACCGCGGACCGTACTCAGAATGGGAATTTGAGGAATCCTAAACCTAATAACCCTGTACATTTCAACTTAACTGAAGCTATAACCCTTACCGGAATTAATATTCCTAGTGCTTCAGGTATCGGAGGACAATTATACTTTGTAATCTGGAAGGCCGGAAGTAATACACCTGTAGTCAATACTCGATCAGAACTGGACAGCTATAGTTCATCATTAGCACTATCTGTATATTTGCCTAAAGGTGATTATGAACTCGCTATTGTTGGGCAATGTTATAATTGGCGTGACGACCTCATAGGTTGGAATCAATATTGTAGCGACTTTGATGATTTTAGTTTTAAGGATATAACTTTAAAAACATCTTTTGGTAATACGGATAGCTTTTCTTTTATTCAACGACGCCATATTGGTGATAATAATGGGAGCCACGTTGGTTATGCTGGTCGTTGGTATCCAAACAAGAATGAAGGTGAACGTGTGGTATATAAATTCACACCAAGTAAAGGTTCAACCTTAAAGGACATTACGATGTATAATTATCGTGATGTGTATACACGCTACAATTCGATTCAGCTAACTTTACTTAAAAATAATCAGTATATCGATTCTACTTATTTATATACCTCGCGCTCTAATGGTGACTTCACTTGGCGTTTAAATAAAGTACTAACAGCAAATACTGAATATGAGTTACAAATAGAAACAACATCTTATGGTGATTCTGACGATATGTCCTGGGATGATATTGTTATTAAGCTTGAGCCATATTCTCCTCCACCTGATCCTATTAAACATTATCGGTTAACTTTCAGTGATCGCGCATTAACTTGTGAACCTGCAATTGTCAGCGTTCAAGCCTGTACCAATAATTTCCAATCAGGTATTGCCTGTGTTGAATCGACGCGTTCGACCAGTCTTACCTTAGTCGCAGATGCGAAAAGCAGTACTGACAGAATCTCTAAGCCAAGTGGTACTTTTACGGGTACAACCAATATTAATTTAGGTTACTTAAAAGAAGATGATTTAACCCTATCGTTAACAAATACTAATAAGAAATATAAGTGTAATGGTACGAGTAACTGCGATATTAATTTTGCTGATACCGGTTTTTTCTTTAGCTATGATAATGCTGATGGCAGTGACGATATTGCCAATCAAGTTGCGGGTGTTAACTTTTCAACCCCCATTAAACTGGATGCTTTTTATAATAAAAATGGCCAATGTAAGAACATTTTTAAAAATAATGAAACAATCCCGGTTAAGCTGGGCGTTCAATGCCAAGAGCCAAATACTTGCTCACCTTTAAATTTCGTCACTAATTCGGTGAATCTTGGTAAAAATAACGGAAATGAAGAAAACCATTACAGTGCGGTTGATTTAGCATTTAGTAGCAATATCACTCGGATCAATACAGCACAGTATCAAGATGCCGGTAAAATAAATTTAATCGCCAGCTATACGATTAATGATAATAGTAATGATTTGAATGGCTTAACAATCAAAGGGAAAAGCAATCAGTTTGCAGTGAGACCCTATAAATTTAAAATCAAAGCCACGCGTCATAATGGTGATATAAGAACAGAACTGACGGAGCAGGATAACAATGTATTAAGGCATGTACATAAAGCAGGTAACATTTTTACATTTAAGATCGAATCGCTGAATGCAGACGGTAACATTGCGTCTAATTATGTCCCTAATTCAAATGATAATTTACGTATAAAGTTAACCCGTTCTATGCCTACAGCAGACTTGTTTGAAGGGGAATTTAGTTATGCAAAAAATAAGACGCTATTAACTTCGACCTCGGCAACGTGGGTTGGAATGCCTGGCTTGCCAATCTTTGAGAAAGGTGTCTATCGCTTTGCTGACTCGACTTATAGTGAAGTCGGTGCAATTCAAATAAATGTGAAAGACACTGATTACTATGGCATGAGATTTTCTGTTGATGATAATCTTTCGGTAAATTCTAATGGTACTGAGATAGGCCGTTTTATTCCATCGCATTTCGAATTAGTGTCATCGGCAGTGTATAATTATATTGGCTCTCACCGCTATAGCCCAACAGATTATGATTATGTATTCCCTCAAAATTTAACGAGTTATGCTGCAGGAACGACAGTTTTTCAGCCTAAAGACAGCAAGGTTTATGAGTGTCGAAAACCACCAAACAGTGGTTTTTGTGTCCAGTGGAGTAAAGGTTCAAACCAATATGAACCTGGTATTGGTACTAATTGGAACATGGCATGGACTTTACGCATATCGCCAGATAGG
This sequence comes from Moritella sp. 28, assembly GCF_018219435.1. Lineage (NCBI taxonomy): Bacteria > Pseudomonadati > Pseudomonadota > Gammaproteobacteria > Alteromonadales > Moritellaceae > Moritella > Moritella sp. 28. Next base: position 218,036 of record NZ_CP056121.1, read on the forward strand.
GGGGCCGTATTTACTTACATGGATCAACCTGAACTCTTATTTGACTATCGTCTTGAAGCGCAAAATAGCGCAGGTCTCGTGACAAAGAACTACAATGGCGATGATAAAGCGACGGTTAGTTTTATTGCAAACTCGGATGGCTTAGATTTATCTCATCGTCTAAAGGATTATGGCGGGGCTTGGGTCAATGGTGCTTATATACCTGGTGATATGCCGGATTATGGTTATTTTTCTCGAGATTCAGCTGGACCTGATGGACCTATGATGAATACTCTTTTTGGTATCAGCATTACTGATAAAGATGGTGTTGTTCTTAATGATTTAGATATTCCAGCGGCGCAAGCAACGGCACGCCAGTTATCTTCACAAGCGACTGAACTACGCTATGGCCGTTGGACGGTTGCTGATGGATACGGACCAATGTCGAATGATTTTGCCACAACCATGCAACTTGAATATTTTGATGGCGCAAACTTCATTAAGAATAATGATGATTCTATAACGGACTTCGATTTCGTAGATGCGACGCTAACGAATATTTCTTTAGGCGGAGTGCCACCTGCAGCTGAACATTTACCAGCGCTTTCAGGAAAAGGAAATTTTATCAACGGTATCACGCAAGGGCTAATCATTGCAGCGCCGAATCTAAATGGTGAGGTTAAACTTGATTATACCGTTGATGATTGGTTTAAATATAACTGGGAAGATGGTCATGTTGGTTTTGATCAATCACCCTCTGCGAACATCGTATTTGGCTTTTTCTATGGTAATGATCGAGTTATTTACCGAAGAAGGTTAAATTAATAGTTTGTCGGTCATAAAGTCTGATAAACTTGCCTCATTCATTGCGCATTGGTAAAGTTAACCGATCCTGCAACATTTTACTTTTAGGAATGCCCATAGCCATGTTTAAGAAGTTAAGAGGCGTATTCTCTAGCGATTTATCAATCGACTTGGGAACAGCAAACACCCTTATTTATGTTAAAGGTCAAGGTATTGTCCTTGACGAGCCTTCAGTTGTTGCGATCCGCCAAGAGCGCGGTGCAAATAAGAGTGTTGCCGCAGTTGGTACAGCTGCAAAGCAGATGCTAGGTCGTACACCTGGTAATATTGCCGCTATTCGTCCAATGAAAGACGGAGTAATAGCAGACTTTTTCGTGACAGAAAAAATGCTACAACACTTTATTAAACAAGTGCATGATAATAACTTTTTCCGTCCTAGCCCGCGTGTTCTTGTGTGTGTACCTTGTGGTTCAACGCAAGTAGAACGTCGTGCTATCCGTGAATCTGCACAAGGTGCCGGTGCACGTGAAGTATTTTTAATCGACGAGCCAATGGCGGCGGCGATTGGTGCTGGTTTACCTGTTTCTGAAGCAACTGGTTCTATGGTTGTTGATATAGGTGGCGGTACTACCGAAGTAGCAATCATTTCACTAAATGGTGTTGTTTATTCTTCATCAGTACGTATTGGTGGTGACAAACTGGATGAAGCAATCATCAGTTATGTGCGTCGCAACTATGGTAGCTTAATTGGTGAAGCTACTGCTGAACGTATTAAGAAAGAAATTGGTTCTGCATACCCACTCGACGAAGTTGTTGAAATTGAAGTGCGTGGTCGTAACCTTGCAGAAGGTGTGCCACGTAGTTTCATCCTAAACAGCACTGAAATTCTAGAAGCATTACAAGAACCATTATCGGGTGTTGTGAGTGCTGTAATGACAGCGTTAGAACAGTCTCCACCAGAGTTAGCGTCGGATATTGCCGAACGTGGCATGGTGCTAACGGGTGGCGGCGCGTTAATCCGTGGCCTTGACCGTTTATTACTTGAAGAAACTGGTATTCCTGTTGTTATCGCTGAAGATCCACTAACCTGTGTGGCTCGTGGCGGCGGTACAGCATTAGAAATGATTGATATGCACGGTGGTGATCTTTTCAATTACGATTAAGCTCCTGATTCAATAATCCTATAGGGTGGCGGGCGCGCCACCCTTTGAGAACTCCACTTAATGAAACCTATTTTTGCTACCTCAACATCGTTACAACTGCGTTTATTCTTTGCGGTTATCGCTTCTTTCTCATTAATTATTTTTGATTCTAAATTTGATTCATTTTCAAATGTTCGTGTCTATTTAAATACCGCGGTATCACCACTCATCTATGCGGCCGATATACCCAGTGAAATGCTGAAAGGTGTATCCAATACCGTTGTTACTCGCCGAGATTTAAAGAAACAAGTTCAAGAGCAGCGAGAAAAACTATTTATTCAACAAGTTCAGTTGCTTGAATTTAAACATTTGAAAGAAGAAAATAAACGCCTGCGTGCTTTACTTAACTCCCCTGTTCATGCCGATCAGCGTAAATTAGTGGCTGAAATTATCACCGTTAATTCCGATCCTTTTTCCTTGCAAGTGGTGATTAACAAGGGAGCGATAGACGGTATTTATATTGGTCAACCGATATTAAATGAACAAGGTGTTGTTGGCCAAATTGTCGATGTATCTGCGACATACAGCCGTGTATTGTTGATTACTGATATTACTCATGGCATTCCGGTTCGAGTACAGCGTAATGACATTCGTGCGATTGCCAATGGCAGTGGTGAATTAAACAGTCTTACGTTACCTTATGTTCCGCATAGTACCGATATTCAAGTTGGTGATGTGCTAGTCACCTCTGGCCTTGGTGGCGTATTCCCTGAAGGTTATCCCGTTGCTACAATTACCGATTTTACTTATCAAATGGGCCAACCTTATGCGCAAGTTGAAGCAAAACCGATTGTGGCATTAGAGCGGATCCGCTATGTATTACTTATTTGGGATGATGAAGAAAATACAGCTGACAATAGCACTGAAAATAATAATGTTGAATCGCCGACAAACGCTGATAAGGAAGGGACATTATGACATATGCTAACGGTCGTTTTAAAATAATTTTGACCTTAATCATCGCGTTATTACTCACGGTATTACCTGTACCTGAGCCTTTAAATAACTTCCGTCCTGATTGGCTGTTTTTGGTATTGGGTTATTGGTGTATGGCTCTGCCGTATCGCGTCAATATTGGTTATGCTTGGATCACGGGATTGGTGCTCGATCTGTTATTAGGTGCGCCGCTCGGCATTCATTCTTTAGCGCTGTCGATTGTCATCTATATTATTGTGATGAATCATCGTTTGATCCGTAATTTATCATTGTGGCAACAAGCATTAGTTGTAGGCTTTTTAGCAGGCTTAAATAAGCTGGTGGTATTTTGGGCTGAAAAATTACTTTTTGATATAACAATAACACCGATGTACTTATGGTCAATCCTAACCACAATGTTAATATGGCCATGGATATTCTTGATTTTACGTAAAATTCGCCGTCAGTTTGCTATTAGTTAGTGGGCATAAGATAGCTTAATCGTGCAGAAGATAATAAGATGAAAAAGATAAACATGTACTTAGCATCACAGTCGCCGCGTCGCCGCGAATTACTGACGCAAATTGGTGTCGAATTTTCGGTGTTAGCCGTTGAGGTTGAAGAGCAGCAACAATCGGGCGAACTTGCTGCTGATTATGTTGCTCGATTAGCACGCGATAAAGCGCAAGCTGGTACTGTGGTCCTAGAAAATGCTAACGCCGCGCAGGCAAACACTAGCGCAGCAGCTGAATATGTAGTGTTAGGTGCCGATACCATCGTGGTATATGCTGGACAAGTGTTAGAAAAACCGGTTGATGAAGCAGATTCGAAACGTATGTTGAGTTTATTATCAGGTCATGAACATGAAGTGATGACCGCCGTTGCACTTGCCGATACCAACCGTTGCTGGGTTGAAGTTGTGACTACCCAGGTACAGTTTCGAGAAATATCAGCCACTGAAATGCATGATTACTGGTGCACCGGTGAACCCAGCGATAAAGCGGGGAGTTATGCGATCCAAGGTATTGCAGGTAAATTTGTTAGCCATATGAGCGGCAGCTATAGCGCTGTTGTCGGCTTACCATTAATGCAAACAGAGCAGTTAATTCAAGCCTTTAAGGCAGAGCAGAATAAAGTAATGAAGGGCTAAATAATATGGGTCTAACGACAGAGTTATTAGTAAATGTTACCCCGAGCGAAACGCGTGTTGCCTTGATTGAAAATGGCATATTACAAGAAATACATGTAGAACGTGAAGCTAAACGTGGCATCGTGGGTAATATCTATAAAGGTAAAGTGAGTCGGGTATTACCGGGCATGCAAGCAGCATTTGTTGATATTGGTCTTGATAAAGCTGCATTTTTACATGCGTCAGATATTGTCCCGCATACAGAGTGTGTTGCTGCGGGTGAAAAAAAGCATTTTAAAGTCGCAGATATTTCTCAGCTTGTGCGTCAAGGCCAGGATATCACAGTACAAGTGGTGAAAGATCCGATGGGCACTAAAGGTGCACGTCTCACCACCGATATTACGTTACCCTCTCGCTATTTAGTTTTTATGCCGGGCAGTTCTCATGTGGGGGTATCACAACGTATTGATTGTGAAGAAGAGCGCGGTCGTTTAAAACGTGTTACTGAAGCCCAGGTTGATGAATTGGGTGGTTATATCATTCGTACGGCAGCAGATGGCGTACGTGATAAAGAAATCGAACAAGACATTGCTTACTTAAAACGTTTATGGACCAAAGTGCTACAGCGTCAGAGAAGTAATCCAACTGCGAGTATGTTATATCAAGATCCGTCATTAGCATTTCGTATTATTCGTGATTTTGTTGGTTCGCCATTGGATAAGATTCGTGTCGATTCTCGTCTTGCTTATACTGAGTTATGTGAATTCACGGAATCCTATGTGCCTGAGTTAGTCAGCGCGTTAGAGCTCTATACGGGTGAGCGTCCTATTTTTGAAATGTATGATGTTGAAAATGAATCGCAACGTGCTTTAGAGCGAAAAGTAACGTTAAAGTCAGGTGGTTATTTAATTATTGATCAGACGGAAGCGATGACGACGATTGATATTAATACCGGTGCTTTTGTCGGTCATCGTAATCTTGAAGATACTATTTTTAATACCAATGTGGAATCAACCCAAGCGATTGCCCGACAACTGAGATTACGTAATCTGGGTGGCATTATCATTATCGATTTTATTGATATGCAAAGTTCTGAGCATCGCCGTCGGGTGATGGAATGTTTAGAGGCCGCATTAAGTCATGATCGCGCCAAAACTAATACTCATGATTTCTCGGCGTTAGGGTTAGTCGAAATGACCCGTAAACGTACCCGCGAATCATTAGAACACGTGTTATGTTCGGATTGTCCAACGTGTGATGGCCGTGGTTCGGTGAAAACAGTTGAAACGGTATGTTATGAGATCTTCCGTGAAGTAACCCGTGTTAATCGTGCTTATGATGCGGATCAGTTTAGCGTTTATGCCTCTGTCGCTGTTGCTGAGTACATTGAAAAAGAAGAGTCACACAGTATTGCTGAATTGGAATTGTTTATGGGTAAACAGGTCAAGATCAAACCTGAACCACTATATTTGCAAGAACAATTTGATGTGGTAATGATGTAGCGTGACTGCGAAACGCAATTGGCTAAGAAGGTGTGGTAAAGCATGCCTCTATACTTTCGCCTGCTTAGCTGTTTTTTCTGCTGTCTCAATTAGCCTGTTACGGGCGAGTTTCCCCTACCTGAATCAATATCATGATCAGGTGATTGATTGGTTGGTGGCAGATCAATCGGTAAGTATTGAAGTCGAAAGTATTGATGCGGGCTGGTATAAATTCGGCCCGGTATTAATTATTAATACCTTAGACGTCAAGTTTGATGAGTCATTGCCGTATGACTTTGACGTTGAGCGTATCAAGATCAGCATTGATTTTTGGAACAGCTTATTAGAGCGGAAATTACTACTCAATAATTTAATTTTAGATGGCGTCCAGATCAAGCTTCCGGTCTCTCCCTTCGAACGCTCCGCGGAACAAGAAACTAAGCTTGCCACCCCCGAATTAACCCGTTTACTAGATGTTTTTTTTCGTCAACTCAAAAACTTCGAATTAACCAACAGTAACTTACGAATATTAACGCCTGCTGGTGAAGAAAAAGTCATTCATATCCGTGAATTTGCTTGGTTAAATCAAGGTCGTCGTCACCGTGGTGAAGGTTGGGCATACATTAATGATGATGTTGCCGATAATAATTTACGCATTATGGTCGATGTGACGAGTGCCAAAAATGATTTAACCAATGTCAGTGGTCAAGTGTATGTTCAGGCAGAGAACATGAGTTTGTCACATTGGTTTGAAAAAGTATTGTTTAAACGCGAGGGTTTAAAACAAGGCGTATTAAGCTTTGAAAGTTGGATTGATATTGTTAATAACAAACCGACATCGGCGTTATTACAATTACAGCCTTCAACCTTTACTTGGCAAAATGAAACGAGACAACAAAGTTTGAATATCTGGGGAGGTTATTTACAATGGCAATTAACCGATTCTGGTTGGCAATTAGATAGTCATGACCTGGCGTTGGTCACTAATGGTATTGTGTGGCCGCAACTTGATATACAAGTGAGGCTACAACAGGGCGAGATATTTGCCGCTGTAAATCAATTTGAACTGTCTAAGTTAGCGCCGATTGTAGCATTGTCTCGTCATGTTGATGAAGCCTTGTTTAAAGATCTTAAAACCCTATATCCACATGGTTTAGTCCATGATATTAAGGTTAAAATTCCACTGCAAGACTGGACTCAACTAAGTTATCAATTGAAGGTTGATGGTCTACAGCTACAAAGTTGGCAGGGGTTTCCTAGTATTGAGAATCTTGATGTTGCACTAACGGGTAGTCTAGAGACTGGCAAGGTCAGCATTGATATGAATGATGCGGTATTAGATCTTAATCAGTACCTAGAGCATAATATTCGGGTGAATCAATTTTCGACAGACTTTACCTGGCGTCGTTACCGTAATACAGAGGTTGTTGATAACAAGAATGACAGTGGTATTGAGATCATCGCCGATAAAGTTACCCTTGATACGCCAGAGCTTGTCCTCGACAGTCAATTCTTATTAGATATCCCCACTAACGCCAATGCTTTTTTAAGCCTTGCTGGCGATCTTAAATTACGTGATGCCAGTAAAGCATTTTATTACTACCCAAACGAATATATGGGTGAAGCATTGATTGATTATCTTCGTGGTGCATTAAAACAAGGTTATGCCGATAATGGCCAATTATTGTGGTTTGGTGAATTTGCTAATTATCCTTATCGCAATGGCGATGGGATATTCCAAGCTAAGCTGAATGTCGCTGATGCTGTGTTTGCTTTTGATCCGCAATGGCCAAGCGTAACCGACTTAGAGCTTGAGTTATTATTTCAACAAGATGATTTATTTATGTCGTCCCGAAAAGGTAATTTGGATCAAGTCGCTATCTCTCGTGTGGACTTGCAACTGCCTCGTTTAGGGGATGTGAAAGCACTTGGTATTCAAGCGCAATTTAAGACGACGGGCGCACAAGCCAAATCTCTTATTGATTCTAGCCCGTTACCGGAAGTAACTGATGCGTTAAACAATCTTCAAGTTTCTGGTGATATTAATGGCAAAATCGACATTGTCATTCCATTTACTGATGATGAGCAAGTGGTGGTAAAGGGTGGGGTAGATTTAGTTAATGACCGGATTTATTTACCTGCGCTTGATTTAACCTTGACTGATGCTAGCGGTAGTTTCACATTTGATGATAATGGTTTGTTATCGACACCTCTTACCGCTAAGTTGTACGGTGAGCCACTGGGGGTTCGTTTTAGTAGTGGGCAGAACAATGCTCATTATCAGGTAAATGTTGAACTTGCTGGTCAGTGGCAAAGTCGTAATATTATGGCTCAGTTAATGCCACAATATCAGCAATATGTCTCTGGTGATGTTGACTGGAAAGGCTCATTAAACATGGTATTTCCTGAACAAGGGTTTGACTATGAATTTGATGTGCAGAGTGACTTAAAAAACCTAACGCTTGATTTACCTATGCCATTAGCAAAAAGAGCAACTCAGGATTGGCCAACTGATATTTCTGTGGTTGGTAATGATAAACAAGCGAATATTCAATTAACCGCCAGTGATGTGGTGTATTTTTCTGGACAGGTTAATTACGCGAAGGAACAGCTAGAACTTATTCAGTCATTAGTGCAGATTGGTAATGCTGATGAACTACTGATAAGTGATTCGGCCAATGCTATTGTTGTTAATGTTGATGAGCTTGATATCGCCGAGTGGCTATTATGGTATGGCGGTTTACCTGACAGTGAATTTGATGTGAGTAGTGCGGTAGAGCCCTTATCCTCAATTAAGGTCGCGGTAGCAAATACGACTTACTATCAACAGCCCTTGAACGATTTAACGATAACTGCGACAAAAGGTTATCGTAACTGGGGTATTGAGCTTAAAGCGAGTGAGTTTAATGGTTCGGTTGTTATTCCGGATATCGGTAATATAAATATCGACTTTGATTATCTTTATTTGCCTGATCTGGTACTACCGTCAGATGTAACTAATGATGCCGGTGTAGCACAAGATGCCAAATCAACAACACTTGTCTGGCAAGATGTCCCCGGTTTCAACTTCAATTGTGGTGCCTGTATTCTGGGTAAAATTAATTTAGGGAGTACGTCTGCAGAAGTGATTAAAAGTACGTCGGGCTTAACACTTAAAGCACTTGATATTGATATGGAACATTCAACGGTCGCTATGACTGGCCGTTGGTTCACTGATAAACAAGGTAATCAGTCGACCGAATTACAGGGTGACTTAAAAACAAAGAGTGTTGAAGAGTTTATGACTGGCTTAGGATTAATTAGCCCGTTAGCGAAAACGCCTGCCGATGTGGATTTTAGTCTTGCTTGGCAAGATCACCCTTTTAATATTGATGGCGACTCGTTAAGTGGTAACGCCACGATAAAAACGGAAGCAGGGCGGATCTCTAATGTCAGTGATAAAGGTACACGTTTTTTAAGTGTATTAAGTTTGCAGTCATTAGTGAAACGACTCAGTTTAGATTTTAGTGATGTATATAATGATGGCCTTCCGTATTCATCTATGGAAGCGTCATTGCAGATTGCTGATGGTGCGATTAATAATCACGATTTTTTGCTGAATTCAAGCAGCGGTAAGATTACCGGTAGCGGCTACCTTGATTTAGTAACTCGCACCATTAATTATAATTTAAGCTTCTTTCCAGATGTGACGTCGAGTTTACCGGTATTGACTGCGTTTGCGGTAACGCCAACAACAGCATTGGCTGTGTTTGCCCTATCGAAGATTTTAGAGCCTGTGCTTGACGTGATCACTGAGCTTAAATTCAATGTCAGCGGCGATTTTGACAATCCGGTATTTACGGAAGTAAAACGGAATAAAAAACAGATTGCAGTACCCGATAAATTAATCAACGCTGCAGAGTCAGAAACCACAAGGAATAAGTGATGCAATTAGTGGCGATTCAAATGACCTCTGGTGCCGATATAGCAGCAAACTTAGCGTATGTAGCCTCGCAACTTAGGCTGATTAATATTGGTGTTGAACCGACCTTAATATTATTGCCAGAGAATTTTGCATTATTTTCTAATCGTGATGATTATTTCGCTCATGCAGAGCCCTTAGGCCAAGGACCTGTACAACAGCAACTTGCAGACTGGGCTAAGCAATATCAATGTTGGCTGGTGGCGGGTTCTTTCCCTATTCTTAGTCATAGTAACGAGCGTATTTATACCACCAGTTTAGCATTTGACCCGAATGGGGAATTGGTGCAACATTACAACAAGATTCACTTGTTTGATGCCCATGTACCTGCTGTATTAACCGCCGCGAGTGATAATCAAGAAAAGGCCGTCATAAACGTTCAAGCGTATAAAGAGTCGGATAGTTTCATACCTGGCGACAGCATCGCCACCTTTAACGTTGGTGATATTAAGTTTGGTATGGCTATCTGTTATGACTTACGCTTCCCTGAGCTATTTCGGGTACTCAGTGCTGCCAAGGTCGATGTGTTATTATTGCCAGCCGCATTCACTTATGCGACAGGTAAAGCGCACTGGTTACCTCTGTTACAAGCCCGAGCGATAGAAAATCAATGTTATGTGTTGGCGGCGAATCAGGTAGGTGACCATGGCCAAAATCGCCATACTTGGGGACATTCTGTTATCTTAGACCCTTGGGGTGAACTACTGGCACAACAAACCTTTGCGTGTGGCATTAGCTGTGCAACATTAGACAAACAAAAGTTAGTACAAGTACGTACTGATATACCTATTTTACAACATGCGCGCTTTACGGCGAGCTTGAAAAATAAAGAGTAACAACTCCGATGATATTTGAACAAGTCGAAAATTCAATTTTACTGCCAGCCGATTTAAATATCGATAAGCTGCAGAGTACACTGTCATTATTGATGGGCAACCAGCTTGATTATGGTGATCTTTATTTCCAAGCTTGCAAACATGAATCTTGGGGTTTGGAAGACGGTATCGTCAAAGAAGGGTCGTTTAATATCGAGAGGGGTGTTGGTGTACGTGCAGTATCCGGTGAAAAAACCGGTTTTGCTTATTCCGATGACATCAATCTACAAGCATTAACCCAGTCTGCGAAAGCGGCACGAGGTATTGCTGCTAGCGGCGGTGAAGGTAAAGTTAAAGCATGGAGTAAACCTCAAGGCAGTGAAATATATCAGCCATTAGATCCATTAGCGAGTATGGATAAGCAACGTAAAATTGCCTTGTTACATGAAGTGGATGTGTACGCACGCTCACTAGATCCACATGTTACACAAGTAAGTGTGAGCTTGTCGGCAGTATACGAAGAGATCCTGGTCGCTGCAACTGATGGCACTCTTGCAGCAGATATTCGACCATTAGTACGCATGAACTGTTCTGTGTTGATTGAGAAAAATGGCAAACGTGAACGTGGTGGCGCGGGTGGCGGTGGCCGTTATGGTTTTGATTATTTCTTAGATGATGTGGATGGTGTACAACGTGCATTCAGCTATGCCAAAGATGCAGTGCGCCAAGCATTAGTTAATATTGATGCGATTGATGCCCCTGCTGGTGCAATGCCTGTTGTTCTTGGTGCGGGTTGGCCGGGTGTATTACTACACGAAGCTGTAGGTCATGGTCTAGAAGGTGATTTTAACCGTAAAGGTACGTCTGCTTATGCGGGTAAAATTGGCGAGAAAGTAGCATCTTCACTGTGCACAATTGTTGATAATGGCACGCTAGCTAATCGCCGTGGTTCATTGAACATCGATGATGAAGGTACTGTGACAAAAAATACTATGTTGATTGAAAATGGTATTTTGAAAGGTTACATGCAAGATAAGCTTAACGCCCGTTTGATGGGGGTGGAGTCTACGGGTAACGGCCGTCGTGAATCATTCGCACATTTACCTATGCCGCGTATGACGAATACGTATATGTTACCTGGTGAGAGTACACCAGAAGAGATCATTAGTACGGTTGAGAAGGGCATTTATGCGCCTAACTTTGGTGGTGGTCAAGTTGATATTACCTCGGGTAAATTTGTATTCTCCGCATCTGAAGCGTACTTAATTGAGAATGGGAAAATAACTACGCCAATTAAAGGTGCAACCTTGATCGGTAATGGTCATGAAGCAATGCAGCACATCTCAATGGTCGGTAACGACCTAGCATTAGATAAGGGTGTGGGTATTTGTGGTAAAGAAGGCCAGAGTGTCCCTGTGGGGGTCGGTCAGCCTACACTGAAACTAGATAGTATGACGGTGGGTGGCACTGGTAGCTAATTTGCTATTTGTGGTATACAGTTGATCAAAATAAAGCCCTAGCAAGTGTATAAATGACTTGTTAGGGCTTTATTGTTTGTATCGGTTAAACATTAATACTACCGAAATAGCTAATTAATATTATAGACCCGCTATCTCGCGTAGGTGTTTAAAGATTTCTTTGCTTGGTTTAGCTGCTTTCAGCGGCTTTTCCGCTTTAAGTTCTTTATTCACTTGGCGAACCAGTTGACGTAATTTTTGACGATCAGCGTTTGGATATTTTTCCATTAACACCGTGATCGCAGCATCACCACCGGCAATTAACTCATCACGTACTATCTCTAGTTTTGTTAATTCAACGGTTGCTTGGTTGTGTTTATTGGTGATCTTATCGTATGCCATTTGGATCGGCTCGAGGCCATCGCTACGCATAATTTTGCACATGTACGATAGATGTCTGCTGTAAGCATCTGTACGTACTGCGATTTTTCTCGCTGTCACAATTGCAGCAAGTAAGTGTTCAGAGAAACCCATCTTAGCAATCTCTGCTTTACTTAGTAAAGAGATCGCGCCAGCGAGTTTAAGCGTCTCGGCAATTTCAATTTTGTTTTCTGCACGACTTTGATATAGCTCGTCGTCTTCAGCACGTCGGTAAGACTTTTCGCTGGTAATATTCCGTTCTTTTACGCTCATAATATTCTTTTTCAAAACGATTGATATGTTAATTGTATCAGTTTATTGCTAATTGCGCAGTTGCAGCAGGAATTTTTATCGCAACATGGTATGCTTAATCCAGTATAACTTATTGAAACGAGCCCATGAACTTAAAACAGCAAATTACATTAGAACAAAATAAATTGGAATTAGCCGTTACTCAAGCACTCGATATCGCGAAAAAGGCAGGCGCGACAGATGCTGAAGTAGCTATTTCACGACAAACTGGTTTGTCTGTGAGTACACGCATGGGCGAAGTTGAAAATGTTGAATTCAACCATGACGGCGCATTAGGTATCTGTGTATACCGCGGTCAACGTAAAGGGAATGCATCAACCTCTGATTTAAGTGAAGCGGCAATTCAAAGCACCGTTGCTGCGGCGTTAGATATCGCGTTACATACTGCAGAAGATGAATTTGCTGGTCTTGCTGATCGTGACCTGATGGCGTTTGAACCAGAAGACCTAGATTTATGTCACCCAATTGAAATTGAACCTGAGTATGCTATTGAACAAGCTTGTCTCACCGAGCGCTTAGCCTTGGCGCAAGATTCTCGTATTGTGAACAGTGAAGGTGCGTTTACCAGCCATAGCAGCATTAAAGTTTATGGGAACAGTCATGGTCTCGTGAATGGCTATGCAAGTACCCGTCATAGCATGAGTTCGGTATTGATTGCAGAGCAAGACGGCGCAATGGAACGTGATTACGGCTATTCAATGGCGCGTGACGCAAGTAAATTGTGGACACCAGAGCAAGTTGCTATCGAAGCGGTTAATCGTACTGTGGACCGTTTAGGCGCGCGTAAAATCGATACCTGTAATGTACCAGTTATTTTTCATCATGATGTTGCAAGTAGCTTAATGGGTCAGCTGGTAATGGGTATTAGTGGTGGTAGCTTATATCGTAAGTCATCATTCTTATTAGATAAGTTAGGCGAACAAATTTTCCCTGACTGGTTAAACATCCAAGAACGTCCGCATATTAAAGGTGGTTTAGCATCATCTATGTATGATGCTGAAGGTGTGCGCACTAAAGATTTAAATGTTGTAGAACAAGGTATTTTAAAGAGCTACCTATTAACCAGCTACAGCGGTCGTAAATTGGGTATGCAAACAACTGGCCATGCTGGTGGTATCCATAACTGGAATGTCACAGGTAAAGGCGAAACATTAGGTCAACTGTGTCGTCAAATGGGCACTGGTTTGTTGGTGACTGAACTGATGGGGCAAGGTGTGAATATTGTAACGGGTGATTATAGCCGTGGCGCCTCAGGTTTCTGGGTTGAGAATGGTGAGCTGCAGTATCCAGTACACGAGATCACGATCGCAGGTAATTTAACGGATATGTTCAAAAATATTGTTGCAGTCGGTAACGATATCGATGTTCGTAGCAGTATTCTAATGGGCTCTACACTATTAGAATCAATGCAGATTGCAGGTAACTAATATCCCCTAGGTTTAAGTGAGAAAGCCTGTGTCATGATGACACAGGCTTTTTACGTTATAGGCTATTAACTTTACTTTCTGAACTCTGCTTTCGTTATAAAGGTTAACCGTAGACTAGTGTTGCCATGCCTAAGAAGGCAAATAGACCGACGACATCGGTAACGGTGGTGAGTGCCATGCCGCCAGCTAAGGCAGGATCGATATTATATTTCTTCATTGCCAGTGGAATGACCACGCCTGCAAGCCCCCCCATCGCCATGTTGATAAACATCGCGCCACCAATGATCAGCCCCAGAGATGGATCGCCTTTCCATAATGATACTATGATTGCAATAGATATTGCCCAGATAGCCCCGTTCAGTGCGCCAACCATGGCTTCTTTACCAATTAACCAACGGCTATTGTCGTCATTAATATGACCAACCGCCATACCACGAATAACCAATGCGAGGGTTTGATTACCGGCAATACCGCCCATGCTTGGCACAATGGTCATTAAAATAGCAAGTGTAGCGAGTTGTTCTAAGGTCGCTTCAAACATGTTAGAGACGGATGCAGCAGTCAGTGCGGCAATTAAATTAACCCCAAGCCAGAGTGTTCGACGTTTGGTACTTTGTATTACTGGCGCGAAGGTATCTTCATCGTCATCCATACCGGCCATACCCATCATGTCATGCTCGGCATTTTCACGAATAATATCAACCACGTCATCGATGGTAATACGTCCGAGTAGTTTACCTGAGTCATCAAGTACTGGCGCAGAGATCCAGTCATGACGTTCAAACAGCTTGGCAACCTCTGAGGTATCCATATGTGCAGGTAAGGTTTCTGCTTCGCGATCCATAATAGTGCTAATCACACTGTTTGGATCTGTTGTTAATAACATGGCTAAGGGCACATCGCCAATTAAGCGATCATCTTTATCAACCACGTATAAAGTATCTGTGGCATCGGGTAATTCACCGCGTAAACGGATATAACGTAAGATCACATCGACAGTCACATCTGGTCTTAAAGTAATGGTATCTGTGTCCATGATACTGCCAGCAGTGTCTTCTGGATACGCCATCGCTGTTTCTAAACGTTGACGATCTTGGGTATCCATTTGGGTGATAACTTCTTGATAGATACTGTCTGGTAGGCTACGGAGAATATTGGCTAAATCATCAGTATCGAGCCCCTCTGTCGCAGCGACAAGGGACTCCGTATCCATCAGTTTGAGAATACTGGTTTTGGCATCTTCATTAAGTTCGTCAAGGATTTCACCTTGCATTTCAGAGTCGGTTAAACGCCACAGTACTTTACGGCCTGCTGGTGGCGATGATTCCAGTAATAACGCAATATCACAAGGGGGCGTTTGGTAGAGCATTCGTTTAACGTGAATGAACATACCACTATCAAGTGCTTCGTTCACTTCGCTTAAACGTAGGTGTGTGCTGTCATGCTCCATCTTTTCTGGCATATGTCGTCCCCATTCTTATTATTCTTCTTCTGCAAGACCTTGCTTGCTGGTGCTGCGTAATTCTAGCTTAATCTGTATTTATAATCAGCATTAACAATAAAGTAAAATAATTAACTGTTTAGATCGTTAACGCCATTGCAAATGAGTACCTAGATAGTTTTATGTTTATTTTTTTCTAAGGTTTGATGGCGAGTTTGCACTACACGATTTTGTAGTTTAAAGCTCTTTGCTAATTGTTCAGCAATGAATACCGAGCGATGTTGGCCGCCTGTACAACCGATAGCAACGGTGACATAACTGCGGTTATTTTTTTCTAACATTGGCAACCAAGTCGTGAGTAAGTTTTCAATCTGTTGTGAAAAGCTCATTACATCAGGCTGTTGGCTCAGGTATTTAATGACGGGTTCATCAAGACCTGTGTAAGGTTTTAATTCTGGGATCCAATGGGGGTTTGGTAGAAAACGGACATCAAATACATAATCGGCATCCATAGGTAGGCCATGTTTAAAACCAAATGATTGAAATACTAAGACAAGTTGGTTGTTTTTCTTTCCTAAAATACGTTCTTTAATCTGTTCACTGAGTTCATGAATATTGAGTTCAGTAGTATCGATTTTTAAATCAGCAAGTAACGCTAAAGGGCTTAATCGTTTTTTTTCTATTTCAATCGCTTGTGATAGAGATAGCTCATCTTTTGTTAACGGATGAAGGCGTCTGGTTTCACTATAACGTTTGATAAGGACTGACTGGTTAGTATCAAGAAATAAACTAGTCAGATCGGTGCTCGTTCTTAACTCTGTAATTATGTCGTTTAATTCTTTTTTTTCTGTCGGTAAGTTACGGACATCAATACTCACTGCCACTTTTTCGGTTTGGTCATTTAAGGTTTTTAGCAGTTGTGGTAGTAATTTTACTGGTAGGTTATCTACGCAATAGTAGCCTAGATCTTCAAGCACGCGTAATGCAATTGATTTACCAGATCCTGACTGGCCGCTGACTATTATTAATTTCATCTTTTATCCTCACAGCGATATAAAATAATGGGTTCATTATCCCGCAATTGATTTGGATATGATATGTTTTAATTATGTCAGAAGCATTAATACCTAAAGGAAAAAGTGGTTTTCCTTTAGGTTATCTGTGGCGAGATTAAAATTAATGACGAATCAACTTCTCTTTATGCTTAATCACTTGGCGATCGAGCTTATCCAGTAAGCCATCAATTGCGGCATACATGTCATTGTGTTCATGCACGGCAAAGATCTCCCCCCCATTTAAATGTATTTTTGCTTCTGCAATTTGAAGTAATTTTTCGACATTTAAAATCACATGGATATTGTTTATATGATCAAAATGCCGTTCTAATTTGGAAAACTTGCTATCAACATAATCTTTCAGTGAGTCTGTAATGTTTACATGTCTACCGGTTAAATTAATTTGCATATATGTCTCCCCTATGAAGGTTGGATTAGCCTTATAATAGGCTTTTACGCTGATTAGACGGTGGTATACTTAGTGCCTCCCGATATTTTGCAATCGTACGTCTAGCCACTTTGATACCTTGATCAGCAAGTAAATCAGCAATCTTGCTGTCACTTAATGGTTTAATGACATTTTCTGCCGCGACCAATTTTTTTATTAATGCTCGAATAGCGGTTGATGAACATTCTCCGCCATTGTCAGTACTTACATGGCTTGAAAAGAAAAACTTAAGTTCAAAAATACCACGTGGTGTATGCATAAACTTCTGCGTTGTTACTCGTGAAATGGTTGACTCGTGCATTTCCACTTCTTCGGCAATATCATTTAAAACCATAGGTTTCATGGCTTCATCGCCATACTCAAAAAAATCAATTTGTCGTTGAACAATACTTTTAGTTACTTTTAGTAAGGTTTCATTACGGCTATCTAAGCTTTTAATAAACCATTTAGCTTCTTGTACATGCGTTCGAATAAACTGCCCATCGCTGCTACTACGATTGCTTGTCGACAAGTTTGAATATTCATTGTTCACTTTTAATCTTGGCACAATGTCAGGATTTAACTCGACTACCCACTGATTATTTTTTTTCTTTACTAAAACATCGGGAATTACATAAAGCCCTTCAGTCTGATCGATAACATTGCCAGGTCTGGGTTCTAGACTCTGAATTAATTGCATGATCTCTTTAAGCTGTGGTTCTTTTAATTTTGTCTTACGGCTTAATTGACGGTAGTCGCGATTGCCTAATAAATCCATGTGAGACTGAATTATTTGCTGACATTCTGTTAACCAAGGTGTGTTTTTAGGTAAATGCTGGAGTTGGATCAATAAACATTCTTGTAATGAACGCGCTGCAACGCCGATGGGATCGAAATGTTGAATACGCTTTAATACTGCTTCTATTTCGTCTAATTCAACTTGCTCTTCACTATTTTCTTTACTACTGTCGCTAAGTTCTTGGTGACCGTTATTGACGCTAGACAGGATGTCTTCACAAGTCTGATTAAGGTAGCCATGATCATCAATGCCATCAATAATCGCAACGGCAATAGCACGATCAGTGTCAGAAAATGGGGTTAATTCCATTTGCCACATGAGATGCTCGTATAAGCCTTCGCTGGTCTCACCTTGATAGACTTGGTCTAAACCATCAATACTGCTACCCGCACTGCTGTGAGTCTGTATTTGAGGGGTATAGACATCATCCCAATTACTGTCATTAGGCAATTCATCTGGCATGGCTTCACTGGCGAGCGCATCACTAACTTCTATTTGGCTGGCATCGGTAACTGTGTCGTTATTATTTGGATTATGCTCATCACTACTTTCTGTATCGTTTGCTTGAGCTGTGTTGGGATCTTCTTGTTCCAGTAGCGGATTACTGTCTAATGCTTCTTGAATCTCTTGTTGTAACTCCAAGGTCGATAATTGTAATAATCGAATCGCTTGTTGCAACTGTGGCGTCATTGCCAGAGATTGACTCATACGAAGTTGTAATGATGGCTTCATCTAACGACTACTCTCTCTTCCTTAAATGCGGTAACGTATCAATATCAAACTATAGTCGGAATTGATCACCAAGGTATACTTCTTTCACTTTTTCGTTGGATAAAATCTCTTCAGAAGTACCAGATGCGATCAAATGTCCATGGCTCACAATATAAGAGTGTTCACATACATCGAGTGTCTCACGTACGTTATGGTCGGTAATTAATACCCCTAAACCACGATCGCGCAGATGTTGAATAATTTTTTTAATATCACCTACCGAGATTGGATCAACGCCAGCAAAAGGTTCATCTAATAAAATAAACTTTGGATCTGCCGCAAGCGCGCGGGCAATCTCAACACGGCGGCGTTCACCACCCGATAAGCTCATGCCTAAACTATCGCGAATATGGGTGATATGGAACTCTTCTAATAATTCTTCTAACTTTTCTTCACGTTCGAAACGCGTGAGTTCAGTTCGTAACTCTAAGATTGCCATGATATTTTTCGTTACCGATAAACGACGAAAAATAGACGCTTCTTGGGGTAAGTAACCAATACCTTGTTGTGCACGAATATGCATTGGCTCATGCGTTAATTCTTGGTCATCAATGAAGATTTGTCCATGATCTCGCTTAACCAAGCCAACTACCATATAAAAGGTGGTGGTTTTACCTGCGCCATTAGGCCCGAGTAAACCAACAATTTGGCCTGATTCAACTTCGAGACTCACATCTGACACAACTTTTCGTTTGTTATAACTTTTTGCTAAGTGTGATACTTTTAAACGTGCCATATGAATTCATCTACTCTAATTAGTTTTGTTGTCTTCAGGAGTGAAAATAGTGATCACTCGATCAGATTCATGCTTGCCGCTTTCGGCTATCATTTCTTGTTTGTCAATTTGGTAGATAATCTTGTCACTTTTAACTTCGCTATCAGCTTGGCGTAAATGTGCATTTTTTGACAAGATTAAGCGTTTTTTACCTAGCTCGTAGCGGATCTCATCTGCTTCGCCATTAATTTTCTTACCGTCATCAAGCTCTTGATAAAAAGTGGCTGGCGACCCTATGGCAATCATTACTTCTGTGCCTTTTTCGCCAGAGCTTAAGACCGTGAGTTTATCGGCATGAATTAATGTCGTCCCTTGAGTCACCACGACACTATCATAAAATATGACTCGGTTCTCTTTAATAAACACTTCTTGACGTTTGGCATTAACGACTACATTCTCTGTAAAATCAGACTCTAATGCGAGGGCTGAATTACTCATGAATAATGTTAATAGTAAAACTTTATATTTTTTCATCATTAGTATAAATCGCTTCAACTTGCTTAAGGATAGTCATGTATTCTTGCTTTAAATCACCTTCAAGTCCGACACCTGTTTGATGAAATAAGTCCCCTGAAATGGTAATTAACTGATCGCTATGCACCAAATTTTCGGCAAGCTCTAATTGTAAATAACTGGTAGTAATGGCATCAATATAATCATTTTTTTTCATATTCTTGATGACAACATCGTTTCGTAGTGTTGCCACGTCGTCGCTACTGAAGTTACCTTCTTTTGCTTTGATTTTCCATGTCGCTTGTGCATTTTCATCATAAATAATAATAACGGGGTTAGTAAACATTGTCATGCCTAACTCACCATAATGCTCCATGCTATCTGCAAAAATGCGACGTATAATTTTTCCATCAATACTAAATTCAACGCTACGTAGTATTTGAGCGGTGAAATCAGGCTGATATTTGGTTGACTGTGCCGTTGCAGACTCGTCATCAGGCGAAAAAAAACGCCAAATACCAAGTGCACAAAGAAAGAGAATCACAATTCCTATGTTTTGGCGGCTCATACAGAGGTGCCCTGTGCTTGGTCTAAGATCCCTTTGGCCAATAGGATTAGATCTGCTAATTCTCTTACTGCACCAAAGCCACCACGAATAGAGGTGCTAAAGTCAGCACTTTTTTTAACAAGCGGGTGGGCATCGGCAACGGCAACACTGAGTCCACAAAGATTCATTACTGGTAAATCAATGACGTCATCACCAATATAAGCCACATGCTCTGGCGATATTTTTAGTTCTTCGAGCAGCATATTAAATGCGATCACTTTGTTGTCTTGGCCTTGATAGATATGCTTAACACCTAAACCTTGCATACGGTTAGCTACAATTGTCGATTGACGGCCAGTGATCACAGCAACTTCGATATCGGCATTAAGGAGTGATTTTACGCCAAAACCATCGCGAGTGTGAAAGGCTTTTAGTTCTTCACCGTCGTTTCCCATGTACACGCGGCCGTCAGAAAAAACACCATCTATATCACAAATGAGTAGTTTTAATGTTTTTGCTTTGGTTAAGATGTCTTGTGGGATTGGACCGTATAATGTATTGATCATTTTATAGTACACCTGCGCGTAGTAAGTCATGCATGTTGAAGGCGCCGACGGGCTCTTGTTGTTCATTGACGACAATTAAGCCGTTAACTTTTTTGTTTTCCATGACTGCAAGGGCTTCTGCAGCTAAGATATGTCTATTAATAGTAACACATCTTTGTGTCATTACTTCACTGATTGGGGTTTGGTGAATATCTATACGTGCATCAAGGATACGGCGTAAATCACCATCCGTGAAAATACCAACCAGCTTAGACCCGTTATTAACCGCCGTCATACCAAGCCCTTTGCTAGAGACTTCTAATAGCGCATCAGAGATTGTCTCGGTTTGTTGTACGCTTGGTACGTCGTTACCTTTATGCATAATGTCTGAAATACGTAATAATAATTTTCTGCCTAAGCTACCGCCGGGATGAGAGAGTGCAAAATCATCAGCGGTAAACCCTTTTGCTTCAAGTAAGGCTACAGCGATAGCATCACCCATCACTAGGCTTGCAGTAGTACTCGATGTAGGTGCTAATCCCAACGGGCAAGCTTCTTTATCAACTTTAATACATAAACTAATTTTTGCTTCGCGCGCCATGGTTGAATTATCATTACTTGTCATCGCAATAATGGGAATACTTAAACGTTTAAGTACTGGGTATAACGCTAAAATTTCATCTGATTCACCTGAATTAGATAACGCAATAACCACATCACCACGTTCAATCATACCAAGATCACCATGGCTTGCTTCGGCTGGATGCACAAAGAAAGCAGGGGTTCCGGTACTGGCTAATGTCGCGGCAATTTTATTGGCGATATGACCAGATTTACCCATGCCTGTCACAATGACTTTACCTTTACATTCGATTAATAATTCACAAGTCTCGGTAAACGTGGCATCAATATATTGGCTTAATTGAGAAATCGCTGCCGCTTCCGTGTTAATGACATTAAGCGCGCTTTGGCAATAGTTAAACTGACTCGACATGGTTACTCCCTAATGAAAATATTGTTTAATACTTAGACTAAACAATGTTAAATGCTACTAAATACAATGAATTGATACGCTACAAAACCAGCGAGTAAAATGGCACCTTCAACACGAGTAATACGTCCTGGACGGCCTCTAAAGCCCATTGCCATCACCAGCATTAACATAGTTGCGCCAAGCATATAATAGAAATCACGACTAATAATCGCCGGGTCAATCATGCCTGGAGCTAAAATACCTGGTAGTGATAATACAGCTAAGATATTGAATATATTAGAACCAATGATATTACCAATAGCAAGATCATCTTCACCTTTAAGTACACCAGTTACGGATGCGGCGAGTTCAGGTAAGCTAGTTCCAATAGCAATAATAGTTAGGCCGATCACTAAATCACTCATGCCAAAATACTGTGCAATAACAACGGCAGAATCTACAAGAAAATGTGAACTGACAGGTAATGCAATCATGCCGAAGACTAACCAAGCAACCGCTTTCCAGGTTGGTACACCTTCAGGTACGTCATCACTATGTTCTTGGATAAGTGGATCATTACTTGGACGTTTTAATGCTAGGATAGTTAAGGTGATGATAGTAATGAAGAAGAGTAATAATAAAATCACGCCTTCGTACATTTCCAGTTTTAAATCCCATAGCACAACACCCGCCAGTAGTGTGGTAATTAATACCATCGGGATCTCACGACGGATCGTTGCTGAGCCTACGAGCAGTGGTTTTATTAACGCGGTGATACCTAATACTAAGGTGATGTTGGTAATGTTAGAACCAATCGCATTACCAATAGCTGTGTTGGGTGAACCATTAAGTGATGCCGATACAGCGACCATCATTTCTGGCGCGGACGAACCCATCGCGACAATTGTCAGGCCAATAACCAGTGGTGAAATACCTAAGTTTCTCGCTAGTCCTGCGGCACCATAGACGAATTTATCGGCACTGATTACCAGGCCAATAAATCCAAGAATTAAAATAATAATATTTGTAGTTAACATCGGCACAGTTTAAAAATTGAATAAGTAAGAACACTATTTTCGGTCTTTTTGCACTGAAAGAAAAGGTAAATTGTTAAATCTTGTTTAGTATTCAAGATTGAAGGGGAAAAATCATCACATAGTTATGCTTTTATGATTGTGTATTATACCGATTACTTTTAGAATACTGGGCTATTTTAATACTTTAGTTTTAAGCGCAATTCTTTCAGCTAGATTGCCATTCACTTAAAACTAAACGTGCAGTTAAGGGTCTATTACAATAACGCTAGCGGCATGTACGGTTTTAACTACGCTTAGAATGGCGACATCATGGGATTTAAGTATTATGGATATTAAAGAATTACAAACATTGCTGGAGAATGAATATACGTTCCAGGAATTACACGTTAAAGGTGAAGGCAGCCATTATGAAGTTATCGCTGTCGCCGAGATGTTTGTCGGTATGAACCGTGTAAAAAAACAACAAGCTATTTATGCACCATTAAAAGAGCAGATTGCATCAAATAGTATTCATGCGTTATCCATCAAGGCATACACACCTGAAGAATGGATTCGCGAACGTAAATTCATATTACCTTCTTAGGCTGGATTAGAATGGATAAGTTTTTAATTAAAGGTCCTTGTCAGTTAAATGGCGATGTGACTATTTCGGGTGCTAAAAATGCTGCACTGCCGATTTTATTTGCCACATTGCTAAGTGATGAAACGATCACTCTTAAGAATGTTCCTGAATTAAGAGATATTAAGACCACGCTGCAATTGTTACGTGAGCTTGGTGCACAGGCTGAACGCAACGCAGAAGGTGATGTTGTTATTACTGCTGGCTCTGTTAATTGTCAAAAAGCCCCTTATGAATTAGTTAAAACGATGCGAGCATCGATCTTAGCATTAGGTCCTTTGACGGCTAAATTTTCGACTGCGGATGTGTCTTTACCTGGTGGTTGTGCAATCGGCGCTCGTCCTGTGAATCTACATATTCATGGTTTAGAGATGATGCAAGCGGACATTCGCGTTGAAGAAGGCTACATTAAAGCCCGCGTTGATGGTCGTTTAAAAGGTGCGCGTATCTTAATGGATATGGTCAGTGTAACAGGTACTGAAAATCTATTAATGGCAGCAGTACTTGCTGACGGGATCACCTCTATTGAGAATGCAGCAAGAGAACCTGAAGTGGTTGATCTAGCTAACTTCTTGAATTCACTTGGTGCTAAGATTAGTGGTATTGGTTCTGACGTATTAACCATTGAAGGTGTTGAAGCGCTTCATGGTGGTACATATACAGTGCAACCTGATCGTATCGAAACGGGTACTTTCCTTGTTGCTGCGGCTGTCACTGGTGGTAAAATTAAATGCCATAAAACAGACCCTTCATTACTCGATGCTGTATTGCTAAAGCTTGAAGAAGCGGGTGCTACGGTTGAGACTGGTGATGATTGGATCACGCTTGATATGCAAGGTCGTGAATTAAAAACGGTAAATATCAAGACTGTGCCTTACCCTGGTTTTCCAACAGATATGCAAGCACAGTTCACGGTATTAAATACAGTGGCGAAAGGTACTTCAACTATCATTGAAACGATTTTTGAAAACCGTTTCATGCACGTGCCTGAATTAGCGCGTATGGGCGCAGACATTGAACTGGAAGGTAATACGGCTATCTGCCGTGATACAGAGAGTTTAACTGGCGCACAAGTGATGGCAACAGACTTACGCGCGTCTGCAAGTCTTGTTATCGCTGGTTTCCTCGCGAAAGGTGAAACAACGGTTGAGCGTATTTATCACATTGACCGTGGTTATGAGTTTATTGAAGATAAGCTACAAGGCTTAGGCGGTAATATTACGCGTATTAAAGGTTAATATTCCTCTGACAGTATAATAAATAAAAAGGGCGCATTGATATGCGCCCTTTTTGTATCTACGTGTTGTGTTATGGCTGTAGTGCTTGTAGTTCACCTAGCTTGACTGAGATATCAAACTGCTTACCGTCTCGTATTACCGTTAAGTTAATTTTTGAGCCAGGACGTTGCTCCGCTACCACATCCATTAACCAGATTACATTATCAATTTCAGTACCATTGAATTTGATTACCACATCACCCGCGATTAACCCGGCTTTCTCTGCTGGCGAGTTTGGTGCGGTATTTTGTATGACAATACCTTGGTTGGCTTCCAAGCCGAGTAATTTAGCCATAACAGCATTTATTGACGTACCTTCAATACCTATATAACCACGGATCACGCGACCATTGGCAATCAATGCATCCATAATTTTAACCGCGAGCGGGTAGGGGATCGCAAAGCTGATACCCATGGTTTCAACATTTTCGGCCAATTGGAATGATGCCGTATTAATGCCCACTAATTCACCTAGACTATTTACAAGCGCACCACCCGAGTTACCTTCGTTAATTGCGGCGTCCGTTTGTAAGAAATTCTGATGGCCAGTGGTGCTCATTCCAATACGACCACGGGCACTAATAATACCTTGGGTGATAGTTTGCCCTAAGTTGTATGGGTTACCAATGGCGAGTACCACATCACCAATATTGGTCTGTTCATGTTTACTTTGTGGGATACTGGGTAAATTTTTGGCATCGATGTTTAACACTGCAAGGTCGGTATATTTATCAAAACCAATTAACTCGGCGGTAAAAAACCGTCCGTCTTGGAGCGCAACAATTATTTGATCTGCATTGGCAATAACGTGATAGTTTGTGAGTAAATAACCCTTCTTATTCATGATCACGCCAGAGCCAAGACTTTGCGGACGTAATGTCGGCTTACTATTAATGGTTGATTTTTGGTAGGTGCGTGTATAAATATTGACAACTGAAGGCGCAGCGCGTTTAACGGCGGCAGAAAAACTCATTTGCTCATTAAGGCCGAGTGAAAATGGTTGAGTGAGTGCTAAACCTTGTTTATTTTTTAATTGTGGTAATGCTAAAAGCAATATCGTTGCGACAACGATACCGAGTAAGATACTTTTTGAAATATATGACAACAAACCTTGCACTGAGATATCCCTACGTTACCCATCAAAAATAGCAACGTAGAGAATAGCATCTCTTTCTAGGAGAATGTAGAAAATTACTTATAAAGTGCTGTAAGTGCTAACGCAACACTAAGAACAAATGCTGGTTACCACGGTTGATATTAAGTGCCAGTGTGGCTTTATCTTCACTGAGTAACTTACGTAACTGGACTAAATTTTTCACTTTATGCTTGTTAACACCAATAATAATGTCACCTTCCTCCAAGCCCGATATCGCGGCTATTGAGCGGGGTTCTACTTTCTCAATTCGCACACCTTGATTGTTGTCAGTACTAACTAGTGCAGCGCCTTCAAGCCCTGGATGTAGGTTACTGGCATTTGCGATATTATTGTCAGCGGGCTTTAATGTTGCGATGAGACGTTTTTCTTTATCATCTCTGATTACGCCTAAAGTGATTTTTTTATCAGCACCTAATGTTCCAATCCTAGCTCTTAACTCACTGAAACTACGGATCTTGTTGTTATTAACACTGACAATTATGTCACCGGCCATTAAGCCAGCCTCTTCAGCTGCAGAGTTGGGAGTGACTTGGTTAATGAATGCGCCATATTGCACATCAATATCAAACGCCTTAGCCAGATCTGCAGTTAATTCTTGGCCTGTAACACCTAATACGCCACGGCGAACTTCGCCATGTTCAATAATTTGCTGTACCAGATTGTTAGCCATGTTGGCGGGTATCGCAAAACCGATACCGACGTTACCGCCATTTGGCCCTAATATCGCAGTGTTAATACCGATTAACTCACCGCGTAAATTAATTAATGCTCCGCCGGAGTTACCGCTGTTAATTGCAGCATCGGTTTGGATGAAGTTTTCTAGATTTTCTAATTGGAGCCCAGTTCGACCTAAAGCACTGACAATACCAGATGTCACTGTTTGGCCTAAACCAAAGGGGTTACCAATGGCTATTGTGAAATCACCGACGCGTAATTTATCCGAATCGGCGAATTTAATCTCGGTTAAGTTTTTTGCTTTAATTTGCAATAGGGCAATGTCACTGCTTTTATCCGCACCGATGAGTTTGGCATCATATTCATGGCCATCTTTCAGCATAACTTGGATCTCATCGGCATCAGCAATCACATGATTGTTGGTGAGGATGTAACCTTGTTTGGCATCGATGATTACACCAGAACCTAGACCTTGAAAAGGTTGAGTTTGTTGTTGAGAGCCTGGGCCATCAGGGCCCAAAAAATAGCGAAATGCTTCTGGGATACGCTGTTGAGATACCTTAGTTCCAGATACGGAGATATTTACGACGGCAGGGGTGACTTGTTCTAATATCGGCGCAAGACTGGGTAAGGCTTGTCCTGCAACAGCGGGAGGGAAAGCTGCTGTTGCAGGTAAACTTGCTAACCCCATTGCTGTACTTAATGCTAAAGCAGTGAGTGTTTTGAAGTGTAATTTAGGTTTCATAACAGTTTAAGCCTTTAAAAATTAGAAGCATAAACAGTTAGGTGTAGTTAAAAGCTAAAAGTTCAAGTTATTTGTTCAGTAACCCTGAACTCGTACTTGAATAATCCTTTGGTTGCCCTTCTATCGGTTCTGCAGGGTCTACGACTTCTTTGGTTTGAAAAGGAATATCTTTAACGGCAACATTATCTAATAAGTGTTTGGCGTTGCTGGCTAAATGCTGTTGCATTTCTACATAGGTATCAGACAATTTCATTAATAATGCTTCGGTGCTGGTGAAGTGTTCATTCACATCATGTTTGTATTGTTCAATTTCAGCTTCTTTGGCCAGTAGCTTACCCTTAAACTTACCTGTTTGATCTTTTGTGTTGGTCATCTTTGCAATAGAAAAACCGATAATAATACCGATAACCAAACTAATTAATATTTCAAGATAGGGCATATACACCTCGTTAAATGGTAATTTGTATTCTACTAATACGGGACACTCATTCTGATACTCTAATATAAGCTCCTTAGTTTTAAAATAGTGTATTTCAAAAGAATACAACATGGTAGCATTGATTAATATTAATGCGTGGTGAGCAAGGCGTTAAAAACAGTAAAGGATTAGCAATTATAATGACCCCAATAGAAAAATATCAGCTTGATTTAAAGCGCCCTGACTTTATGTTTGATGCGGCACAAGAGAATGCTGTAATCGCATTACAGCGGCTGTTTGATGAATTGTTAGCGGTGCCAGACAAATCCGTCAAACGCAGTTTCTTAGCCAAGTTGAAAGGGTTAAGATCAAAGCCTGCACCGACGCTAATGAATCCAGTTAAAGGTATTTATTTTTGGGGAGGGGTAGGAAGAGGTAAGACCTATTTAGTTGATACTTTCTACGATTGTCTCCCGTTCGAAAATAAAACTCGTATTCACTTTCATCGTTTTATGCATCGAATCCATCAAGAGCTGAAAGGATTAGCGCAACAAAAAGATCCATTGAAAGTGATCGCAAAGAAGCTAGCTAACGAAACTCGTGTCATTTGTTTTGATGAATTTTTTGTCTCGGATATTACTGATGCGATGATTTTAGGCACATTATTTGAAGAATTATTTTCTCATCAAGTTATCTTGGTTGCCACATCAAACATTATTCCTGACGAGCTTTACCGTAACGGCTTGCAGCGTGCGCGGTTTTTACCTGCGATTCATTTGATTAATCAAAATTGTGACATTATTAATGTGGATAGTGGTGTTGATTATCGGTTACGTACCTTAGAGCAAGCTGAAATTTATCATTTTCCATTAGATGGCGTGGCTCAGAAAAATTTAGACCAATACTTTCAACAATTATCTTGTGATCCCCGCCAGTATAATCAGTCGATAGAAATTGAAAACCGTCAAATACCCACGTTAGCAGAAGCGGATAGTGTGTTGATGATTGATTTTGCGGAGTTATGTGGAGGGCCGCGTAGTCAGGTTGATTACATGGAGATCTCCCGTATTTATCACACCGTATTATTAGCCAATGTGAAACAAATGGGGCGACTAAGGGATGATATTGCTCGTCGCTTTATTGCGATGGTAGATGAGTTTTATGAGCGTAACGTTACCCTAATTATTTCGGCCGAGTTTGAAATGTCAGCCTTGTATAGTACTGGTTTACTCGATTTTGAATTTCGCCGTTGTTTATCACGCTTACAAGAAATGCAATCTCATGAATATTTGGCGCGTGAACATTTACCTTAGGCTAACAACGACGAAAACACGCCTACTTTCAGCACTAAGTAGGTAGTTTTTGTGCGCGTTAGTAAAATAAATACTGTAATAAACGTATTTATTGATTGAGTTACGGTGAGTATATAGGCTATTGTTTCGGCGGACATGGACTGAGAAAGTGACGTTAATAGTGTTATTACGTCATTAGATCCATTGCAAAGGCTTGCTTCTAGATAGATGAAGCAAGTGATTATCATGGCATTAAGTAGGCTTTTAGTTTAATGAATTACTCACCATACCAAGTGTTTGACAGGGAATATTGGGCTGAACTTAGAGAGTCAGTACCTTTGACCTTATCAGCTCTAGAGTTAAAGCAGTTACAAGGTATTAACGAACGTGTTTCTATTGAAGAAGTGTGTGATATTTACCTGCCGTTGTCACGTTTGCTTAACTTATATGTCACGAATCGAATTCAACGCCGCCTTGTTCGCGATCAATTCTTGGGTCGTAAAGTGGCTAAAGTACCCTATATTATTAGTCTCGCGGGGAGTGTTGCTGTCGGTAAAAGTACCACAGCCAGAATTTTGCAAGCATTATTACAATGCTGGAGCGAACATCCGAAGGTCGCGTTAATCACCACTGATGGCTTTCTTTATCCAAATGCGCATTTAAAAGAGCATGGTTTGATGAAGCGTAAAGGCTTTCCTGAAAGTTATGACATTAATGCCCTAGTGAAATTTGTTGCTGATATTAAGTCGGGTCATGGCCGTGTTACGGCACCCGTTTATTCACATTTTTCTTATGATATAGAAACAGACCAAGAAA
Organism: Moritella sp. 28; assembly: GCF_018219435.1. Lineage (NCBI taxonomy): Bacteria > Pseudomonadati > Pseudomonadota > Gammaproteobacteria > Alteromonadales > Moritellaceae > Moritella > Moritella sp. 28. The sequence goes on from NZ_CP056121.1 coordinate 247,759, forward strand.
TGGTTGTTGAACAGCCTGATATCGTTATTCTGGAAGGTTTAAATGTCTTACAGTCGGGATTAGAATACCCTAATGATCCGCATCGAGTATTTGTTTCTGATTTTGTCGATTTTTCTATTTATGTGGATGCAGAGACTGCAAACCTCGAGAACTGGTATGTGCAACGTTTCTTGCAGCTACGAGAAAGTGCTTTTACTGATTCAAGTTCATATTTCCATCATTACGCCAAACTGGGTGAGGGTGAAGCAAAAGATGTGGCATTGAACATTTGGCGTACAATTAATGGCAAAAACTTAGTAGAAAATATCTTACCAACGCGAGAACGTGCTAACCTCATTCTAACTAAAGGCCAAAATCATCAAGTGCATCAAGTTAAATTGCGGAAATAATCTTAATTTCAGTCATTTTCTTGGTCTTATTCGATGTTTTTTGAGATTAATCCTATTTTTTTTAAAATATAGGTGAAATTTCGCTCATTTCTCTTTATAATACGCGCTGCCCACGAACAAGGTGCTGTGGTGGTTCCTTGTCCTAATGACGCCATGTACTTATTCGAAGGGATGAGCAAGGTATATAGTTCATATATAGATAACTATATGTGATAGTTTAAACAAATTTTATTGGGTTCAATATAAAATGAAAACTTTTGTTGCTACACCAAGCACGATCAAACGTGAATGGTTCGTTGTTGACGCTGAAGGTAAAACTTTAGGTCGTCTTGCGACTGAAATCGCTACTCGCTTACGTGGTAAGCACAAGCCTGAGTACACTCCTCATGCTGATACTGGCGATTACATCATCGTTGTAAACTGTGAAAAAATCGTTGTAACTGGTAACAAAGCGAAAGGTAAAATTTACTACTCGCACACTGGTTACATTGGCGGCATAAAATCAATTAGCTTTGAAAAGCTTATTGAAAAAGCTCCAGAGCGTGTTATCCAGTCTGCGGTTAAAGGTATGTTGCCAAAAGGTCCTCTAGGCCGTGCAATGTTCCGTAAGATGAAAGTATACGCAGGTCCTGAGCACAATCATGCTGCTCAACAACCACAAGTTCTAGACATCTAATTTACGGAATTTAAGCAAATGGCAGAAAATCAATACTACGGCACTGGTCGTCGTAAAAGTTCAACAGCTCGTGTATTCATGAAAGCTGGTACTGGTCAACTAACTATCAATAAACGTTCTTTAGAGGTTTATTTTGGTCGTGAAACAGCTCGTATGGTTGTTCGTCAAGCACTAGAATTAGTTGAACTACAAGACAAATTCGACCTAAACATCACTGTTTCTGGTGGTGGTACTACTGGTCAAGCTGGCGCAATCCGTCACGGTATCACTCGCGCACTTATGGAATATGACGAAACTCTTCGTCCTACTCTACGTGCAGCTGGTTTTGTTACTCGTGATGCTCGTCAAGTTGAACGTAAGAAAGTTGGTCTTAGAAAAGCACGTAAACGTCCACAGTTCTCAAAACGTTAATTCGTTTTTTGGTGGTTCGCTTTATTGCGACGAAAGCCTGGCATATGCCAGGCTTTTTTTTGTCTTTTTTTTGTCTTTTTTTATTTAACTAGGTTATATCTTTGTTAAATGTAATGTTGTTTCTTACTTGCGCGACAGTACTTAACACAGAAAGAGAGCTACTTGCTCTGTTTACTGAGTCATAAGCGACAGATATTGACTTAATCACTGAAAATTCATGATTAATGTCTCATTATCCTTGTAAAAATGTAACCAATTAATTAAAATTCAACGGCATTTATGTAACTTTTTTAGCTAATAAAAAGTTATCTTTTTTGAAATGGTATTCACTGCAAGATAATAACAATAATTTGCGCTGAGTCCGAATGGGAGAATAATTGGATGAGCAATGCGCCTGTTGATTCTGGTCGTCGTCGCTTTTTGACCGCTGCTACATGTGTAGTTGGTGGTGTTGGAGCTGTCGGCGCAGCCGTACCTTTTATCAAATCTTGGAATCCGAGTGCTAAAGCTAAAGCAGCTGGCGCTCCGGTTGAAGTTGATATTAGTAAAATTGAACCTGGTCAGTTAATTCGCGTTGAATGGCGAGGCAAACCTGTATGGGTTGTATCTCGTACAGAAAGCGTGTTAAACGAACTTGAACAGCATGATGGTTCGTTACGCGATCCGGCATCAGAACAAGAACAACAACCAAATTACGCACAAAACAAATATCGCTCGATTAAATCAGACTTATTTGTAGCCGTTGGTATTTGTACTCACTTAGGGTGCTCTCCAACTTATCTGCCTGATAGCTTTGGCGAACAAGTCGAAGGTGTTTCTTCTGGTTTCTTCTGTCCATGTCATGGTTCTAAATTTGATATGGCTGGTCGTGTATTCCAAGGTGTACCTGCACCGTTGAATCTAGTCATACCACCGCATTATTATATTGATAACACGACGATTCTAATCGGTGTAGATAAGGGAGCTACCTAATGCTTGGTAAATTAGTCAATTGGATTGATGACCGTATCCCAATGACGGATACATGGAATAAACACGCTGGTCAATATCCAGCGCCGAAAAACTTTAACTTCTGGTATTACTTTGGCATTTTAGCTACGGTTGTGTTTGTTAATCAGATCCTGACGGGTATCTGGTTAACGATGAATTATAACCCATCTGGTGATGGTGCTTTTGCTTCAATTGAATACATCATGCGTGATGTTGAATTTGGCTGGTTGTTACGTTATATGCATTCTACGGGTGCTTCAGCATTCTTTGTGGTGGTGTATCTGCACATGTTCCGTGGTTTGATGTACGGTTCATACCAAAAACCACGTGAATTATTGTGGGTCTTTGGCTGCTTAATCTTTTTAGCACTGATGGCTGAAGCTTTCATGGGGTATCTACTTCCATGGGGTCAAATGTCATTCTGGGGTGCACAGGTTATTATCTCTTTGTTTGGTGCGATTCCAGTAATTGGTGATGATTTAACACTTTGGATCCGTGGTGATTATGTAATCTCGGGTGCGACATTAAACCGTTTCTTTGCGCTACACGTTATTGCTGTGCCATTAGTACTTGTGGTATTGGTGTTCTTACACATCGTTGCACTGCATCACGTTGGTTCTAATAACCCAGACGGTATTGAAATCAAAGAAAACAAAGATGAAAATGGTTGGCCGAAAGACGGTATTCCATTCCACCCTTACTACTCTGTGCACGATGCTGTTGCGGTAGTGGTGATGCTTATCTTATGTAGTATTGTTATCTTCTTTATGCCTGAGGGTGGTGGTTACTTCTTAGAAGCGCCAAACTTCGAAGCGGCAAATCCATTGAAAACACCGGATCATATTGCGCCAGTGTGGTATTTCACCCCATTTTACGCTATTTTACGTGCGGTTCCGGACAAACTTGGTGGCGTGATCATGATGGGCCTAGCTATTGTGATGCTTTTCCTAGTGCCTTGGATCGATCGCGGAAAAGTGAAATCAATCCGTTATCGTAGTGTTTGGCATAAATTAAATTTAGCTCAGTTTGTTATTTGTTTCATCATTCTTGGCGTACTAGGTACATTATCACCAACACCTGGCCGTACATTATTGTCGCAAGTTACCACATTAGGCTACTTTGGCTATTTTGCTCTGCTGTGGTTCTACAGTAAGAATGAAACCACTAAACCATTACCAAAAAGGGTGACAATGTAATGAAAAAATTATTTATCGCGTTACTTACCCTATTGCCTATGGCTGCATTTGCATCTGGTAATGCTGCGCATTTAGATGAAGCAAATTATGATTTAAGAGACAAAGCATCACTGCAAAATGGTGCTAAAATCTTCATGAATTATTGCTCTACTTGCCACTCGACTCAATATCAACGTTATTCACGTGTTGCTGATGATCTGGGTATCGGTCGTGATGTAATGACTGAAAATTTGGTATTTACAGGCGTTAAAGTAGGCTCATTAATGAAAACTGCTATGCCTGCTGAAAGTGGTGCGAAATGGTTTGGTGCTACACCACCAGACCTAACACTCGAAGCGCGTTTACGTGGTGCAGATTGGGTTTATACTTACCTGCGTTCTTTCTATATTGACGAAACTCGCCCATTTGGTGTGAATAATGTAGTATTCCCAAGTGTGGGTATGCCGCATGTACTTGAAGAACTGCAAGGTACAGCGCGTCTTTTAGAAATAAAACATAACGAAGAAGAGCTAGATCTGCCGGAAGGTGCTAGAATTGTTAAAGAAACCGAAGTTGTTGACGCTAATGGTGTTGCAACAGGTGAAATTCTGACTAGCTACCTAAGTCCCGATGGAAACGGTGAGTTATCAGCAGAAGAGTTTGATGAAGCAATGCTCGATTTGGTAAACTTCTTAGTTTACTCGGCAGAGCCTAATCAGCTTGAACGTCAAGAGATGGGCTTCTGGGTTATTGGATTCTTACTGATTCTACTTGTATTTACTTGGTTCCTGAACCGTGAATACTGGCGTGATATCCACTAACCACTGAGATGTTGCCGCATTACTTGTAAAAGTTGCTGGTAAAAGAATTACGTACCGCCAATGCTAGTTTAGGCTATCATTGGCGTTTGTGTTTACAATTTATTGGAGGTGGCATGGCATTAGCTGCTAATAAACGTTCAGTTATGGTGTTATATTCGGAGCCGACTGATCTATATAGTCATCAAGTCCGAATCGTCTTAGCTGAAAAAGGCGTAAGTGTTGATATTCATCAGGTTGATCGTAATAACCTACCTGAAGATCTAATTGATTTGAATCCATATCAGACAGTACCAACATTAATCGACCGTGAACTGACATTATATAACTCACGTATCATCATGGAATATCTGGATGAGCGTTTTCCGCATCCACCTTTGATGCCGGTTTATCCTGTGTCTCGTGGTAGCAGTCGTTTAATGATGCACCGTATCGAGAACGATTGGTATTCATTAGTGACGAAGATCATGAAAGGCTCTGTTGAAGAAGCTGCTGTAGCGCGTAAGCAACTACAAGAAGCATTAATGAGTATCAGCCCAATTTTCGCTGAATACCCATATTTCATGAGTGAAGAGTTCAGCTTAGTTGATTGCTATATGGCTCCGTTACTATGGCGCTTGCCTGAGCTAGGTATCGATCTTCCAGGTCAAGCTGCAAGTGAGTTAAAGAACTATATGCTTCGTGTATTCGACCGTGAATCATTCCAAGCATCTTTAACTGAACAAGAACGTGAAATGAGAATGTTAATGTAAGTTATGGATAAAATGACCCCAATTCGTCCCTATCTATTACGTAGTCACTATGAGTGGTTACTTGATAATGACTTAACACCACATATTGTTGTTGATGCGCATATTGCTGGTGTTTATGTACCGCAGCAGTTTGTTCAAGATGGCCAAATTGTGTTGAATATTGCCCCAACAGCTGTGGTTGCTTTTGAGCTAAACAACACCGCGTTGAGCTTTAATGCTCGTTTCGGTGGAGTGCCATTTGATGTTTATGTGCCAATTGCGGCTATTACTGCTATCTATGCACGTGAAAATGGTGCTGGTAGTATGTTTGAACCGGAACAAGCATATATCGACCAAGCCGAGCAAGAGAGCGCGGAAGCGGCTGTTGAGCCAAGTGAAGAGAGAAGTACGCCGGCTCTAGTGAGTGCGCCTGCGGTTAGCTCTGATGATGAGAGCGAAACACCTGAGCGTCCAAAACCTGCTAAAGGTAGACCCTCTTTACGGGTCATTAAGTAACATAACACTTAATTAACTAATAGATGCAGTACTTGAATTTGTCGACGGACATCATTCAGTACTGCATTTTTTTATGCTAGATTTACAAAACTGTTCGCTGATTAGCGATAATCAAATACTTTAATTACTTTATCTACACCTACGACATAACGCGCCGCTTCGGCAACTTTATCGCCTTCTTCTTTAGTTACTCGTCCAATTAAGAATACTTCGGCATTTTCAGTGATCACTTTAATTCCCAGCGGTTCAACATCTTTTAAATTAAGAATACTGGTTTTCACTTTTGTGGTAAGCCAAGCATCCTTACTGGCTTGTTCAAATGAGATTGGTGTACCTAAACGGATCTGGTTATATACTTGCTGCACAGACGCTGTGTTTGCGGCAATATCGACGATTGTATTACGCTCAGCTTCGGTTCTAACTTGACCTGATAGTAATACTTTACTGTTGTTGGTTAAAATATGCAGGTTGTTATTTAACAGTAGTTGTATGTTGGTATCATTAAGCCCTGCTGTGATATCCAAGGTAATTGTTTCATCATCAATTAACTGGCTAAAACTACCGGTGTTACTGCAGCCTTGTATAACTGCAAAGCTCAGTATTGTGATACTGATAGTCAGCCAATATTTAAGTTTTCTTGCCACTGCTATACTCATTCTTCGAACTCTTGTTGTGGGAATAAGGTTTGATCGATAATGTCACAAAGACAATTTATGATCAGAGCATGTACTTCTTGTATTCTTGCTTCCCGGCGCGATGGTACGCGGACTTCGGCATCGTGTGGACCTAATAACCCAGATATTTCCCCACCGTCTTTACCGGTTAAAGCGACAATAGTCATATTGCGTGTTAGCGCTGCTTCAATCGCTTTAATGACATTACGACTGTGACCGCCTGCAGAGATGACAACCAGAATATCACCGTCATTTCCCAAGGCTCGCACTTGTTTAGAATAAACCATATCAAAGCTGGTGTCGGTGCCAATGGCTGTCATTAGCGTACAATCTGGGGTTAATGCCAATGCTGGTAAGCTTGGGCGTTCGGTTTCGTAACGATTTAATAATGATGCAGAAAAATTTTGTGCCAAGCTAGCTGATGCACCATTACCACAGATTAAGATCTTGTTACCGTTTAATAAGCATTGTGCCATCATCATGGCTGAGTTTTGAATGTATTCGGGTAACGCCTCGGCTGCGGCGATCTTAGTTTGAATACTTTCAGTAAAATTTTCTTTAATTAGCTCTAACATGGGTATCTACTCTAAAAAGCATTGGTTATCCATTGAATATTATCACTGGAACCTTCAATGGCTATCACATCGAAACGGCAAGGGGTGTAGTTTTCATTTATTCCGTGGCGCACCATATAATATTGCGCCGTATAACGCAATTTTCGTTGTTTCGCGACCGGAATTGCTGAAATAGCACCGCCGTAATGGGTGTATTTCCGATATTTTACCTCGACAAATACTAAGGAGGGTAGTGTTGTTGTTGATTTTATGTCACAGCTTGCGCCGTGCTGGCAAACTAAATCTATTTCACCTTGACGGCAAGCGAAATTTCGCGCCAAGATAATTAATCCTTGGCGCTGTAAAAAATCGGCTGCTATACCTTCAAAATATTCACCGCGTTTACGGGGTTGTTTTGGTTTCAGCGTTAGTGTCCTCAAGTCTTATCTTGCCTGAGCGATATTTAGCCCAACTAAATTCGCGTTCGATAATGCCGTTTTCATTAATATAAAGAATGCCAGTCTGGCCAGCTAGGCGTAAGTTCGGAAAATTACGTAGCTGTAGCAGGTTTGGAATTAATTTAAATGAATCGTAGCCCATCGAAAAAAGATTTTGCTGGATTTTTGACATATTTGGCCACAGTGCCAAAGTTTGCTGTTTAAGTTCGCGATCTGGGTTCAACAACCAAGGCATATCACTAAATATTAAACCATTAAGGTCACGACTTTGGCTCTTAGAAAGATTATCACCATGGGTACGTGAACTCGCATACAGGGCAACCTGTGGCGCATAAGGGTTCTGGGTTGTAATGATGTAAGGAATTGCTAACATCGCTTCAGAAGGCGTGGCAATAATATAAATGGCATCAATATCACGACGACTACGGGTTTTAGCTTTAATATCAGCACCGACTAGACTTTTCATTAAGTTAATACGCTGATTACTCGACGTCACTGAAAATAGCGTGGTTACCGTATTTTGCATGTCACTGCGGCTTTTATACTTATAAGTATCGTTCGTACCCTGCGTGAGTAATTGCCATTGCTTGGTGAACTCGGCTGATAAGCGATTACCGGTTCGGTTATTTGGTGCGAGTACTAAGGGTTGTTTGATACCATCTTTTTGCATTTTTTTCGCGGCAGCAATAGCTTCATCGTCAGAACTTAATGAGAAATAATAGATACTTTCTGTTGTGGGTGCTTCAGTCAGTTTATTTAATGAAATTAATGGTACCTCTTTTACCAGAGGTAATACTTTAGTCAAATTTGATTTTAATAATGGACCTACAACAAAGTCAGCCCCATCATCAATAGCCTGTAAGTACAGTTCATCTGCGCTTGTTGCTGCCGTATCATAGAAACGTAAGTTAATTCTATCTGCTTCTTCATCTTGATAGTAAGCACTTAGCATTCCGTCTCTGATTGCTTCACCTGCGACTGCGCGTTTACCCGTTAAAGGGGCAAGTACCGCGATTTGATTTGGCGAATAAGGCGTTATTGCCATTGCTTTTACCAGTTGGACAGGGAAAGTACTCAATGCAGGGTGTTGTGGGTATTCTGTTTTCCATATTTGTAAATTCTGAATGAGCAATTGTGGGTCGGTATGATATTGTTGTGCGACCATACCTAAATGATACCAACCTGAAAGCGTTGGGTTTTCAGTATCAAACTGCTGTGCTAGCTGGCGTAACTCTGACGCTGGTATTACCGTGACTAATTCCCATATACGCGTATTATTGGTGCTATGCAGCTCTACATCGAGGAAGTCATTTAACGCGACGCGGTATTCAACGGCTTTCGCATTATTATTCAGAAGTTCGGAAATAGTAGCGTTTAATAAATAGTAACGTTGCCAATGTGCGGATTTCAGTGTGCTTAGTGTCGAGCTAAAGTTTAACGCTGTGGCTGCATCCTGATAGCGCTTTTCTAATAGATAGGCTTCTGATTTGATTAACGCGACTTCAAATAATTGCTGTGTTGATAATGGATTTCTTTCTACCGATAATAATATATCAAGCGCAGGTTGCGGATGACCTTCTGTAATCAAAGCACGTGCGGATAATAACTGCCAAGAGATAGTTTGTGGTTTATTCGCTAATGCTATCTTATCAATGTAGTATTGCGCCGGTTGATCTATTTGCGTGAGTACGTCTGGCGCACCAATTAGCTGAGGCTTCGATGTCGCTTTTTCAGATGTTGTGGTACTTGAACACGCACTGAGCAGTAAACTCAAACTAAAAAACATAATCAAGCGGGAATAACTGTACTTAAATTCCATTGGTGTATTATCCTGCAAAAGAGATTTATAATACCCCTATACTAAAGCATCATCGCTTAACAAAAAACTACCCATGAGAATGAAATGTCTGAACAAGCAACTTTATTTATCGTTCCAACCCCGATTGGCAACCTTTCTGATATCACAGAGCGTGGTTTAGAGATACTAAGAAGTGTTGATTTAATTGCTGCAGAAGATACCCGCCATACTGGGAAACTGCTAAGCCATTACCAAATCAAGACTAAAACATTTGCTTTGCATGATCACAATGAACAGCAAAAAGCAGAATACTTAGTATCAAAACTACAATCTGGTATCAGCATCGCGCTGGTTTCAGATGCTGGTACGCCGTTGATCAGTGACCCTGGCTACCATTTGGTAAATACCTGTCGTGCACATGGTGTTAAAGTGGTCCCACTACCCGGTCCTTGCGCTGCAGTAACTGCAATGAGTGGTTCTGGTCTCCCATCAGATCGTTTCTCGTTTGAAGGTTTTTTACCCTCGAAAGAAAAAGCCCGTAATGATAAAATTACCGAGCTGAAAGAAGAAACCCGTACGATGATTTTTTATGAATCACCACGTCGCCTGCAATATACCTTAGATGCCTTAACGGCGATCATGGGTCCTGAGCGTGAAGTGTGTGTTGCACGAGAAATAACCAAAGCGTTTGAAAGTATTACTACTATGCCAGTGGGTGAGTTAGCAGCATGGGTAGCGGAAGACAGTAACCGTAGCCGTGGTGAAATTGTACTCTTAGTTGCGGGCTATAAACCTACAGGTCTTGAAATTCCCGCTAAGATATTGAATACATTAAAATTGTTGAATGAGGAATTACCGTTGAAAAAAGCAGCTGCATTAACGGCAGAAATTCACGGTTGCAAAAAGAACGCCTTGTATAAATGGGGTTTAGAAAACTTTAATTAATCGCTGGATTTTTTGTCTTAGATTATGTACTATCCTCCGCCTTGGAGTTGGTCAGACAATCGCTGCTTTATGACTCGGTATTTATATCGAGGTTATAGAGGGGAGGAAAGTCCGGGCTCCACAGGGCAGGGTGCCAGGTAACGCCTGGGAGGCGCAAGCCTACGACAAGTGCAGCAGAGAGAAGACCGCCGATGGCTTTTTCGGAAGCACAGGTAAGGCTGAAAGGGTGCGGTAAGAGCGCACCGGACGACTAGTAATAGTTCGTTGCAGGGTAAACTCCACCCGGAGCAAGACCAAATAGGCTTTCTATAGGCGTGGCCCACGCTGAAAGCGGGTAGGTTGCTTGAGTCTGTGAGCGATTGCAGACCTAGAGGAATGATTGTCCACGACAAAACCCGGCTTATCGACCAACTCCAAGAACTTATCTATATCGTCTTTATATAGATAAGTTCTTGTTTATTTTTTCCCTCAGATTATCTACATCACTTGCAATCCGTTTTACCCCTCCCTAAACTGGACCTTTTACGTTACAATAACCATTTTAGCACCTGCTATAATTTTAAGTATTTTTAAGAGCTTTCATCGACATGACACAAGAATTTGCACACGTATCCGTTTTACTTAACGAAACCGTAGCCGGACTCGACTTAAAACCGGACGGAATTTACATTGACGGTACTTTTGGTCGCGGTGGTCACTCTCGCTTTATTTTGTCGCAATTAGGTGAAAACGGCCGCTTGATCGCAATCGATCGCGATCCTGAAGCGATTGCAGTTGGTGAAGCTTTAAAATTAGAAGACCCTCGTTTTGATATTGTTCACGGACCATTTTCTGGTATTGCTGAATATATGGAAAATAAAGGATTAACAGAGAAAGTTGACGGCGTGTTACTCGATCTTGGTGTTTCTTCGCCACAGTTAGACGATGCATCACGTGGTTTTAGTTTTTTACGTGATGGACCGTTGGACATGCGTATGGACCCAACATCCGGTCTTAGTGCGGCGAAATGGCTAGCAACAGCTGATTACGATGATATTGTGTGGGTATTGAAAGTATTTGGTGAAGAAAAATTTGCCCGTAAGATTGCGCGTGCAGTGGTATTTGATCGTGACGGTACACCATTTGAAACGACAGAACAGTTAGCAAGTTTAATTTGTCGTGTTGTGCCAAAATCGAAAAAAGAAACCAAACATCCGGCTACACGTTCATTCCAAGCGATCCGTATTTATATTAATAGTGAATTAGAAGAGATCGAACGTGCATTAGCTGGCGCATTAAAATGTCTTAAGTCTGGTGGTCGTTTATCTGTGATCAGCTTCCACTCGTTAGAAGATCGTATTGTGAAGCAATTCATTCGTAAACAAGCGCGTGGTAAAGAAGTGCCATACGGCTTACCTATCATGCAAGAAGAAATTGATAAAACGCGTACCATGAAGGCGGTCGGTAAAATGCTAAAACCTTCGGAGCAAGAATTAGAATTCAATCCTCGAGCGCGTAGTTCTGTATTACGCGTGGCGGAAAAATTGTAATATGTTCGGCATTAAGTGGGATTTAGGCAAGGTTATTATGACTGACATCGGCCAGCATAAGCGAGTCGTTAGTCTATTGTTTGCCATCTTAATTTCCGCTTTTGCCGTGATTATGCTAACGCATGAAACCCGTTTACTCACTAATAATAAAGAGCAGTTACTGACTCAGCGTGACTTTACAGATATTGAATGGCGCAACTTATTGTTAGAACAAAGTACGCTAGAAGAACACAGTAAAATTGAATACACCGCAAAACATAAACTCGGTATGTATCGACCAAGTACTGCAGAAGAGAAATTGGTGAAACAGCAGTGACAAATCGTAGAAATATTGCCCACGAAGAACCAGCCAATTTTATCCTTTGGCGTTATCATTTAGTTGCGGCCACGGTCGTTATTATCTTTTTAAGCTTACTCGCCCGTACTGCTTACATCCAAGTGATCAATCCTGAACATCTGCGTAAACAAGCAGATATGCGTTCTCTACGGGTCACGTCACAGCAAGTTCAACGCGGTATTATCACCGATCGTAATGGTGTTGAATTGGCGGTTAGTGTTCCGGTTATGGCCATTCATGTTGATCCTCGCACAATTAAGAATAAAAATAGTTTTGATAACAAACGCGCATGGCAAGCTTTTGCCGAGATCTTAGATCTAAATCTTGCTGAGCTGCAAGCAAAAATAATGGCATCTAATGGTCGTTTTATGTATATCAAGCGCCAAATTAGTCCTGCGGTTGCTAAGTATGTTGATGAATTAAAATTAGTCGGCGTGAGCCAAGTACCAGAGTCGCGCCGTTTTTATCCCACAGGTGAAGTCAGCGCACAACTGGTTGGCATGACTAACATTGATGACATTGGTATTGAAGGCGTTGAAAAGGCTTATGATGATTTCCTTACTGGCACCCCAGGTAAACGAATTGTCCGTAAAGACCGGTTAGGAAATGTCATTGAAGACATCTCTGTTATTCAGCAAAGTGAACAAGCTAATAATATTCAACTCAGTATCGATCAACGCATCCAATCATTAGCTTATCAGCGCTTGAAAAAAGCGGTTAAATACAATGGTGCCGTGTCGGGCTCATTGGTAATGATTGATGTTAAAACCGGGGAAATATTAGCAATGGTAAATAGTCCATCGTTTAATCCCAACAATCGTAACAAATATGACAGTTATAAGTTAAAGAATCGGGCTATCACGGATAGTTACGAACCGGGCTCCACCATTAAACCGTTAGTTATTGCAAGTGGTTTAGATAATGGCATTATTGCCGCCGATTCAATTATTGATACCAACCCCGGACGTATGCGTCTAGGTGGCCGTTTAGTACAAGATACCCGCAACCGTGGTGACATTACACTGGGTGATATTCTACGTTATTCATCGAACATGGGCGTAAGTAAAATAGCGTTGAAATTAGGCCATCAACGTTTACTCGATACTTACTATCAATTTGGCTTTGGTAATGAAAGTAGTTTGATCTTAAATGGTGAAAGTAGAGGCTATATGCCACGACGTTCACGCTGGTCAGAGTTTGAGAATGCAACGCTATCTTTTGGTTATGGCATGCAGTCGACGACATTACAGCTTGCTCATGCTTATGCAACGATTGGTTCAGGTGGTTTATATCGTCCACTGACGATCAGAAAACAAGAAACCATGCCGTTGTCTGAACGGGTGTTATCTGAACATAACGCGAAAGAGCTATTACTCATGATGGAAAGCGTAGTAACAAAAGGCGGTACGGGTCAGAGAGCTAGCATTGATGGTTATCGTGTTGCAGGTAAAACTGGTACTTCCCGTAAGGCTATTGCGGGTGGTTATGGCGATGATTATGTTGCTTTATTTGCCGGTGTCGCACCTGTGTCTAATCCACGCCTTGCATTAGTGGTGGTGATTGACTCTCCAAGTGGTGATCGTTATTACGGCGGCGTGATCGCGGCGCCAGTATTTGCGGAAGTAATGGAAAGAACATTGCAAATGTTGAATATAACACCAGATAAAAAACAATCATTAACGATAACAGCAAAAGACTCTTAAGAAATTAAACGGCGCTCAGGCGTTTAAGGATTGTTTGATACTAAGGATTGTTGAATGCTACGGGCTTTAAATATTAAGGGTTTGGAAATGAATTCGTCATGTCGAGTCTTATCTCTACAAATGTGGAATATTGATCTTGAATTAGCGGTTAACGCGTTGATCATTGATAGTCGGAAAGTACAAGCGGGTGACTGTTTTGTCGCGGTAAATGGTCATGCCCTTGATGGTCGCCGATTTATTGGCAATGCATTACAATGTGGTGCGATATTGGTATTGAAAGACGCTGATATTCAGGCTGAACATGGTCATATTGAATATGTTGATGGTATCCCTATTGTTGCTTTTTTTGGTCTAAATCAGGCCTTATCCGCATTAGCCGATAGTTTTTATCAATTTCCTTCGCAGCAATTAAAACTTGTCGGTGTTACAGGCACTAATGGTAAAAGCACTATCACGCAGATTATTGCCAACTGGGTTACTTTATTAAACGGTAAAGCTGGTGTGATGGGGACGATCGGTAATGGCTTATTCGATCAATTAGTGCAAACCGAAAATACCACAGGTAGCGGCTTAGATGTACAAGCTGAAATAGCGAACCAAGTACAACAAGGTGCAGAATTGTGTGCTATGGAAGTATCCTCACACGGTTTGATTCAAGGTCGTGTGAATTCTCTCGATTTTGATGTGGCATTATTTACCAATCTAACCCGTGATCATCTTGATTATCATGGAGATATGGATACTTATGCCGATGCCAAAAAAATCTTATTTCAAGGTGCTGTGAAACATAGGATCCTTAACGTTGATGATACTTACGGTAAAGCATGGGCACAGCAATGGCCTGATGCTATCCGATTTTCAGTCCTGCAAGATTTATCAGCCTATTCTGGTGCTTTTTTATGTTGTCATGATTTAAATTTTGATACCGGTGGTTTTAGCTGCGAGTTAAAAACCAGCTGGGGTGAAGGTACACTGCGATGTGGTTTAATTGGCGAGTTTAATGCCTCTAATGTGGTGGCCGCTTGCGCGAGTTTGTTAGCACTCGGTTATGATTTGGATGATTTATTACAGGTAGCACCAAAATTAACCGCCGTATGTGGCCGTATGGAATTATTCAAACAAGCAGGGCAAGCTGCTTTCGTGGTTGATTATGCTCACACACCTGACGCATTAGAAAAAGCCTTGCAAGCATTACGTGTGCATTGTGAAGGCAAGCTCTGGTGCATTTATGGCTGTGGTGGTGACCGAGATACAGGTAAAAGACCAATAATGGCACAAGTAGCTGAACAATTTGCAGATATGGCTGTCATTACAGATGATAATCCACGTACTGAGTCTGCGTCTTCGATTGTAGATGATATGAAAATCGGTCTTGCTAACCCTGATGCAATGCAAGTTATTCATGATCGCCGTAGTGCTATTCATTGGGCGATGGAACAAAGTCGTGCTGACGATATTATTTTGGTGGCAGGTAAGGGCCATGAAGATTATCAAATTATCGGTGTAGATAAACACCATTATAGTGATCGAGAGACGATTACAGAGATGTTGAGTAACAAATAATGATTAGTTTAGCGTTAAGTGCAATTGCGACACAACTCAATGCCAAGTACCAAGGTGATGATGTCGTCATTACTCATGTTTCAACAGATACACGCACGATTAAAGTTGGTGATTTGTTCGTCGCGTTAAGTGGTGATAATTTTGATGCCAATAGTTTTGTTGCCAAAGCGGCAGAGCAAGGTGCTATTGCTGCTATTGTAACAAAAAAGCAAGCGGTGGATATCCCGCAAATTCTGGTAAAAGATAGCCGTGTTGCTTTAGGTCTGTTAGGTAAAATGGTGCGTGAACATGTTAATCCTAAAGTTGCAGCGCTTACTGGCAGTAATGGAAAAACCACGACGAAAGAAATGCTGGCGGCGATTTTAAAACAAGTAGCACCAACATTAGCAACTGCAGGCAATTTTAATAACGATATTGGTGTTCCATTGACATTACTGCGCTTACAGCAAGAAGACCAATTTGCGGTGATGGAGCTTGGTGCTAATCACAAAAAAGAAATTGCTTATACCACGGGGTTGGTATTGCCAGATGTGGTGTTAATCAATAATGTTGATGCGGCACACTTAGAAGGCTTTGGTGATCTACAGGGCATCGCATTGGCTAAAAGTGAGATATTATCAGGGGTTAAGCAACAAGGTATGGCGGTACTAAACCGCGATGATAAGTTTTATCAATACTGGTTACGTAAAGTTGATTCAGAGCGACATGTTAACTTTTCGGTTGTTGATGAGAGTGCTGATTATTTTGCAGCTAATATTGAATTTGATGGTTCGGGTAACTCGACGTTTAGATTATGTACGCCAGATAGTGACTGTACAATTAACTTAGGTGTTGCAGGTCGTCATAATGTCGCTAATGCATTAGCCGCGGCTGCAATGGCAAGTTGTTTTGGTATTGATATTAAAACCATTAAGTTAGGCCTTGAATCTATGGTTAGTGTACAGGGCCGATTGAAAATATCACAATTAACCTCACGTATTCGTATTATTGATGATAGCTATAATGCCAATATTGCCTCAGTAAAGGCGGCCATTGATGTATTAACCCATTTCAAATCAACAAATGTATTAGTAATGGGCGATATGGGAGAACTGGGCGTTAGTACTGCTGATATGCATCAACAAGTTGGGCATTATGCTCAGCAGCAACAGGTTGACCATGTTTATACTTGTGGTGCCGTTAGCCGTGAAGCTGCATTAACTGCTGGTGTTATTGGTCGCGCCTTTTTAGCACAGCCAGCACTGGTTGATGCGTTAGTTGACTTAATCACTACTGCTCCTAAAGAGCAGATGTTTACTTTATTATTTAAAGGTTCCCGTAGTGCTAAAATGGAGCTGGCAATCAGTTTGTTAACCACAAAGCTATCTGAGAACAGTGCTATGTTAATCGAAAATACAATGTTAGTTAAAAATACAGTAAAGGAAATAAAATGTTAGTTTGGTTGTTCGAATCTTTAAGTGAGCATTTCTCGCTATTCAGAGTTTTTTCATATCTCACATTTCGTGCAATTATCACGATAATTACCTCGTTATTACTGACATTATGGATGGGACCTAAACTTATCCGCTATTTGCAAGATATGCAGATTGGTCAAGTGGTACGTGATGATGGCCCTGAATCACATTTCAGTAAACGTGGTACGCCAACAATGGGTGGCGTAATGATCCTAGTTGCAATTTTAGTATCAACGCTATTATGGGCAAGATTAGATAATGCCTATGTTTGGATCATGATGTTTGTGTTTGTTGCGTTTGGTGCGATTGGTTTTGTGGATGACTATCGCAAGGTGATCCGTAAAGATACCGATGGCTTGATTGCGCGTTGGAAGTATTTCTGGCAGTCAGCGGTCGCAATTGGTATCGCTGTTTACCTCTATGCAACGGCAGGTTCGGCGGCAGAAACGACATTAGTTGTGCCTTTCTTTAAAGAATATATGCCAGAACTTGGATTGTTATTCATTGTATTAACTTATTTTGTGATTGTGGGGAGTAGTAATGCGGTTAACTTAACCGATGGTTTAGATGGTTTAGCTATCTTACCAACGGTATTAGTCGCAGGTGCATTTATGCTTGTATCTTACTTAACAGGTAACGTTAAATTTGCTGAGTATCTGTTTATCCCTTACATCCCACAAGCCAGTGAATTAGTGATTGTGTGTGCGGCGATGGTTGGTGCCGGACTTGGCTTCTTATGGTTTAACACGTATCCAGCGCAAGTATTTATGGGCGATGTTGGTTCATTGGCATTAGGTGCGGGTTTAGGTACGCTCGCGGTATTAGTTCGCCAAGAGTTTATGTTAGTGATCATGGGTGGTGTTTTTGTTATGGAAACAGTATCGGTTATCTTACAAGTAGGCTCTTATAAGTTACGTGGTCAACGCATCTTTAGAATGGCACCAATTCATCACCATTATGAACTAAAAGGTTGGCCTGAACCGCGTGTGATTGTACGCTTTTGGATCATTACTATTATTTTAGTACTTATTGGCTTAGCCACGTTGAAGGTACGCTAATGACACCATTATCTGAGCAAAATATGGCATCGCCTATCGTTATTGTTGGTTTAGGCCAAACCGGTCTGTCTTGTGTCCGTTATTTTCTAAAGCAAGGCATAGTTCCTGTTGTTGTGGATAGTCGTGATGCACCGCCGGGACAAGATGAGTTGCCAGCTCAGGTAACCTTATATAAGGGTGGCTTACATCCAGAGATCTTATTACAAGCTAAACAATTAGTTGTCAGTCCTGGTATTGCCATTGCAACGCCTGCGATCGCCGCTGCGCAACAACATGGTGTTGAAGTGATTGGTGATATTGAGTTGTTTGTCAGGGCTGCAAAAGCGCCCATTATTGCCATCACTGGCTCAAACGGTAAATCAACCGTGACCACACTGGTTGGTGAAATGGCGAATGCGGCAGGCGTAAAAGCCGCAATCGGTGGCAACATTGGCATTCCAGCATTAGACCTACTGGATGTAGCCGATCCTTATCAGTTATATGTGTTAGAGCTTTCAAGCTTTCAATTAGAAACTACCCATAGTCTAAAGGCTATTGCTGCGACCGTACTGAACGTAACAGACGACCATCTTGATCGTTACCCTGATTTCGAAGCCTATCGCCAAGCCAAATTATCAATTTATCAGCATGCGCAAACCGTGGTGACAAATCGTGATGATGTATTAACGGCTTGTCCTGCACAAGATAATACGCTCAATGTGGTTAAGTGTAGCTTTGGTGAAGATGATGCTGATTATGGCTTGATCCAACAACGCGGTAGTACTTGGCTTGCTTATCAAGGTGAGGCTATTATCAGCGCCGATGAGTTACAGATCACCGGTGTGCATAATTTAATGAACGCATTATCTGCCATTGCCCTGCTTGATGCGGCAGGTGTGGATAGAACTAAAACGTTACCGGGCTTGCGTCAATTTACGGGGCTAGCACATCGCTGTGAGTTTATTCGTGAACTTAATGGGGTAAGGTGGATTAATGATACTAAGGCCACCAATGTCGGAGCTACACTAGCGGCGCTGGCCGGGTTGAAAAGCAGTGTTAAAGGACACTTATACCTGATTGTTGGCGGAGATGGCAAAGGCGCTGATTTTAGTCCTTTAGTCCCCGCATTACGTGATGACATTGCGTTGACGTATTGCTTTGGTAAAGACGGTGAACGCTTTTCGGCGTTAACGGAAAATACGAAACAGGTCCCTGACTTGGCCGTTGCGATTGCTGAAATTAGTGAGCTTGTACAACCGGGTGACTGGGTTTTGTTGTCACCTGCATGTGCAAGTATCGATATGTACGCTAATTTTATGGCTCGGGGTGACCACTTTAGAGCGCTAGTGAAGGCATTATAATGGAATTTCTGACACGGACGAAAGCCTATTTATTAGGTGCTGAAGAGCAGCGCGCGGCGGTTTATGATCGCCAGCTATTATTATTAGCGATTATTTTAATGATGGTTGGTTTGGTGATGGTTGCATCGGCATCCTTACCTGAAGGAATTGCGTTGGGTGATGATCCCTTCATGTTTGTGAAAAAGCATTTAGTCTTTCTGAGCGTGTCCTTGTGTGCTGCAATCTGTGTGTTGAATGTACCGATTGTCTTTTATGAGCGAAATAGTGTGCGGTTTTTATTTGTCGCTATTGCTTTATTGATCGTGGTATTAGTCATTGGTCGTACGGTTAATGGCAGTACTCGTTGGCTCTCGCTTGGCCCCTTGAATATGCAGCCCGCCGAGTTTGCTAAATTTTCCCTCTTTATTTATTTTTCAGGTTATTTAGTCCGTCAAAAAAGCTTATTACAAGAAAGCTATAAAGGTTTTGTTAATGGCTTACTGGTGATCGCTGTTATCTCTACATTGCTTCTTTTTCAACCTGATTTCGGCTCTGTGATGGTTATTTTAACCACCAGTGTAGCACTGTTATTTATCGGTGGTGCAAAGTTGGTGCACTTCATGGCACTATGTGTTGTGGCTATTTTACTGGGTGTATTAGCAGTGATATTATCGCCGTATCGAATGCGACGGATAACCTCTTTTCTTGACCCTTGGGATGATCCATTTGGTAGTGGTTATCAATTAACCCAATCCTTAATGGCATTTGGCCGTGGTAGTTTTAGCGGTGAAGGGCTTGGTAACTCGATTCAAAAATTAGAGTATCTACCAGAAGCTCATACCGATTTTGTATTTGCAATTCTAGCTGAAGAATTAGGTTTCGTTGGCGTTTTTATCGTCTTGATGCTACAGATGTTATTGGTATTTAAAGCGCTGCAAATTGGTCGTCGTAGTCTGGAAACGGATCAATTTTTTGCTGGTTTTTTAGCAATTAGCATTGGTGTTTGGTTTTGTTTTCAAACCTTGGTTAACGTTGGTGCAGCCTCCGGATTATTACCAACGAAAGGGTTAACATTACCCCTCGTGAGTTATGGTGGGTCGAGCTTACTAATTATGAGTTGTGCTGTGGCGGTGCTATTACGAATCGATTATGAATATCGTGCACAAAAAGTGTCGATGTCAAATAGTACAACTCCCAGTTAGTTATCATATGTATGAGCAAGTTACGCCTTAATAACTGATTAAATCTTATTACACTGAAAGATAATATTATGACAAAACGTTTATTAGTGATGGCTGGTGGCACTGGTGGTCACGTATTTCCTGGTATTGCGGTAGCAAAATATTTAGAACAGCAGGGCTGGGCGATTCATTGGATTGGTACTGCGGATCGTATGGAGGCCGATTTAGTCCCACAACATGGATTTGATATTTCATTCATTGATATTTCAGGGGTGCGTGGTAACGGAGTTAAGCGTTTATGTCTTGCACCCTTTCGAATTTTAAAATCCGTGTTACAGGCACGTAAAGTGATGAAAAAATTCAAACCTGATGTTGTCTTAGGGATGGGGGGGTTTGCTAGTGGACCGGGTGGCGTAGCGGCTTGGTTACAAGGTATTCCCGTGGTATTGCATGAGCAAAATGCGGCGGCAGGTCTCACTAACCGTCTATTAGCTAAAATTGCTAAACGTGTACTCATGGCCTTTCCTGGTGCATTTTCTCAGGGTCTGTTGGTTGGCAATCCAGTACGTGAAGATGTACTGGCTTTACATGCACGACCACACGTGTGCACAGGTAAGCTGACGGTATTGGTTGTTGGTGGTAGCTTAGGCGCAAAAGTATTAAATGAAACGTTACCAGCAGCACTGGCGCTATTACCCCAAGATAAAATTAGTATCCGCCATCAAGTGGGTAAAAATAATAGTACTGCGGTGAATGTTGCTTATCAGTCTGCTGGTGTTACAGCTGAGATTAAAGTATCTGATTTTATTGATGACATGGCGCAAGCTTATCATCAAGCTGATGTGGTAGTGTGTCGTGCAGGTGCGTTGACGGTGTCAGAGGTGGCTGTTGCAGGACTACCCGCTATTTTTATTCCATTACCACATGCAGTGGATGATCATCAGACTAAAAATGCCCAATCATTGGTACAAGCAGGTGGCGCGGTATTACTCCCACAAGGCCAATTAAATGCCGTGGATTTAGCCAAATTATTACAGCAATGGATTGACGATGAAGCACAACTTGTCGCTATGTCAAATGCAGCCAAAAGTGCTGCTATTCTAGATGCAACTGAGCAGGTCGCAAATGCCTGTTCAGCATTAAGTTAAGAGAGATAGATAATGTCTGAACAAAAGATCGCACAACTAAGAACGGTAGTGCCAGAGATGCGTCGTGTGAAAACTATTCATTTTGTTGGCATCGGTGGTGCTGGAATGGGTGGGATCGCAGAAGTATTAGCGAATGAAGGTTATCAGATCACGGGTTCTGATCTCGCGCCTAATCCAGTGACTGAACGTTTAGTCAAATTAGGTGCAAAAATTAATTTTGAGCATAAAGCGGAAAATGTACTGAATGCTAGCGTAGTGGTGGTATCAACGGCTATCGATTTCACAAATCCTGAAATTATGGCTGCACATGAAAACCGTATTCCGGTGATTAAACGTGCTGAAATGCTAGCAGAATTAATGCGCTTTCGTCATGGGATTGCGATTGCAGGCACACATGGTAAAACGTCGACTACAGCACTAGTGACAGGTATCTACCATCAAGCAGGCTTAGACCCTACATTCGTTAATGGCGGATTAGTGAAGAGCACTGGCACCAATGCAGGTTTAGGTAAAAGTCGTTATCTGATTGCTGAAGCGGATGAGAGCGATGCATCATTCTTACTGCTGCAGCCGATGGTTGCTGTCGTGACGAACATCGAAGCTGACCATATGGATACGTATGGTGGTGATTTTGCTAAATTAGAAAAAACCTTTATGGATTTTCTGCATAACTTGCCATTTTACGGTTTAGCCGTGATGTGCGCTGATGATGCAGTTATTGAAAAGTTGATCCCAGACATTGGTCGTCAGGTCGTGACTTATGGTTTCTCCGAAAATGCCGACGTACGTATTATCGATTATGTGCAAAAAGGTCATAAAAGTCACTTTACGATTTGTCGTAAAGATCGCGAAGATTTACGTGTAAGCTTGAATTCTCCGGGTCAACATAATGCTTTAAATGCGACTGCTGCAGTAGCTGTCGCGACTGAAGATGGTATTGATGATAGCGCGATTATTACCGCGCTCGCTAACTTTGCGGGTACTGGTCGACGTTTTGATCATCTTGGTGAATTTGATTCAGGCGCAGGTAATGTGATGCTGGTTGATGACTATGGTCATCACCCGACCGAGGTTGATGTTACTATTACTGCCGCACGTGCAGGCTGGCCTGAAAAACGTTTGGTTTCGGTATTCCAACCACATCGTTATACACGTACCCGTGATTTGTATGAAGATTTTGCAAACGTGTTATCAAAGGTTGATCTGTTATTTTTATTAGAAGTATATCCGGCAGGTGAAGAAGCAATCCCTGGTGCTGATAGTCGCTCATTATGTCGTAGTATTAGACAACGTGGTAATATTGAACCAATTTTTGTTTCTAGTCCAGATGAAATCCCAGCCATTTTAGCTGAGCATTTACAAAACGGTGACTTGGTATTAACCCAAGGTGCTGGTAATGTGGGTACGCTTGCTAAGGAACTGGCGGCAATGGAAATGAATGTTAGTACGATGAAACAATGGAAGAAGTAATCATGAGCGTAACAAGCATTAAAAAAGTAGCGGTATTATTTGGTGGGTATTCTGCCGAACGTGAAGTCTCACTAAAATCGGGCATCGCAGTCACATCAGGCTTACAACGTGCAGGTGTTGATGCGCATGCTTTAGATACCGCCGAATACGATGTTAGTCAACTGAGGGGGGATGGTTTCACCCATGCGTTTATTGCACTACATGGCCGTGGTGGCGAAGACGGTGTGATGCAAGGTGCATTAGAGCAGCTTGCCATTCCTTATACCGGTAGCCGGGTTTTAGGCGCCGCATTAGCGATGGATAAGATCCGTACTAAACAAATCTGGCAGTCTCAAGGTTTACCGACTGCGCTTTATCGCATTGTTACACCAAATCATTTTGATAATGCGATAGCAAGCGATATTATTGCGGATCTTGGTTCTCCGGTAATTATTAAACCGGCGAAAGAAGGCTCCAGTATCGGTATGGCGAAAGTGCATAACGTAGCGGAATTAGAAACAGCTGTCACGGCTGCGTTTGAGTATGATAATGAGATCTTAATTGAGCAATGGATTGAAGGACCTGAATTCACGGTTGCGATCTTAGGTGATGAAGTGTTGCCGGTGATTCAGCTTAAAACGCCAAATACGTTTTATGATTATCAAGCTAAGTACCAATCAAATACCACGGAGTACTTGTGTCCAGCCCCTATTACCGATGAACAACGTCAACAACTGCAAGCTTATGCATTAAAAGCATTTCGTGCTGTAGCTGCAGAGGGCTGGGGTCGTGTTGATGCAATGTTAGATGCACGGGGTCAGTTTCAATTGTTGGAAGTAAATACGGTACCGGGCATGACAGAAAAGAGTTTGGTGCCAATGGCGGCCAATGCTGCTGGGTATAACTTCGAGAGTTTGGTTTCTAAAGTATTAGCGCTCGCGCATTAATAAACGAATTTTGATATGACAGCTGTTATTCCAACACCGAGAAATGAAGCCTTAGATGATAATATCTACGCGCTCACAGAACTTGAGATTCAAGCGGATGAAGTTTGCGCTGAAGAATTAGCGCCATTACGTTTAAGGCGTAGTTTAGGTCTCTTTTTCTTTTTTTTGGTGTTAGTATTTTTTAGCTGGATGTTTAGCAGTATGGAAGCATACTTGACCGATGCCAGCAAAATGCCAATGTCAGCCCTGATTATTCAGGGGGATCGAGAGTATGTTAGTGACGATGATATCCGAACCGTCTTGTTGCAAAAACCGGCAATAGAAAATTACTTTTCGGTAAATGTTGATGATATTCAAAATAAAATTGAATCGTTACCTTGGGTTTATCACGCGTCGGTACGTAAAAGTTGGCCTGATTTATTGCGTGTATATATTCAAGAACAACCCGTTGTTGCAGTGTGGAATGATACGCAATTATTGAACGAAGACGGGATAGTGTTTGATGCAGATATCAATAGTGCGCCGAAATCATTAGTGAAACTTTATAGTCCGAATGATAAAATCGAACAAACACTCGCCAAATTCAATGAGTTCAACGGATTGCTGCAGCTAAATAATTATAAAATAGTTAAAGTTTCGCTTAATTTACGTAATGCAATCACGGTCGAATTAAGTAATGGTATTATGCTTCGTTTAGGACGAGAAAATGCAATATCTCGAATTCAGCGCTATATCGATTATGTTGCAGTATTAGATAAAGAAAAAATAGCCTATATAGATTTACGTTACGATACAGGTTTCTCAGTTGGCTGGAAAAATGACAATAAAGAGTAATGACAATGACTAAATCGATGGAACGAAAATTAATAGTAGGTTTAGATGTCGGCACATCAAAAATTGCCGTTGTTGTAGGTGAATTATTACCTGACGGTGAACTGAACATTATCGGTTTAGGACAAAGTGCATCGAGAGGCATGGATAAAGGGGGGGTAAACGACCTGGAATCTGTTGTTAAAGCTGTTCAACGTGCCAAACAAGAAGCCGAAATGATGGCGGATATGAAAATATCTTCTGTCTACCTGAGTATTTCAGGTAAACACATTAGCAGCCAAGATGAAATTGGCATGGTGGCAATCTCGGAAGATGAGGTCACACAAGATGATGTAGATAATGTGATCTACACTGCAAGATCTGTGAGAATTCGTGACGAACATCGAATTTTACACGTAATTCCACAAGAATATGCTATTGATTATCAAGAACGGATTAAAAATCCAGTTGGTTTATCCGGTGTTCGGATGAAAGCGAAGGTACATTTGATCACTTGTCACAATGATATGGCAAAAAATATTGTAAAATGTGCTGAGCGTTGTGAACTACAAGTGGATAAGTTAATTTTTTCTGCTCTCGCATCAAGTTATGCAGTTGTTACCGACGATGAAAAAGAACTCGGTGTATGTGTTGTCGATATTGGCGGTGGCACTATTGATATCGCCGTATTTTATGATGGTTCATTACGTCATACATCGGTATTTTCGTATGCAGGTAATGCAGTTACTAGTGATATTGCGTATGCATTTGGTACCCCTCCTGCAGACGCAGAAGAGATTAAAGTTAACTTTGGTTGTGCGCATGCTAAGTTATTACAACGTGATGATACTATCGAAGTTGCAAGTGTCGGTGGACGACCATCGCGCACTTTACAGCGACAAACACTTGCAGAAGTGATCGAACCTCGATATTCTGAACTATTCGGAATGGTTGAAGCTGAATTAAAAACTATTTTAGAGTCATTAAAACTGGATAAATTGGCGGCTGGCATTGTACTTACTGGTGGTGCGGCACAAATTGAAGGTTTAGTTGAATGTGCAGAAAGCGTATTCAACTCACAAGTTAGAATAGGTATTCCATTAAATATAAATGGATTAACTGAATATGTAAATACACCAGTGTATTCAACAGCGGTTGGCTTACTTCAGTTTGGTAAAGAACATCAGTTCGAACCAACAACAGACGTAGTCGTAGAACGGAATAATTGTAATCAGTTACTTAAAAGAATAATGAGCTGGTTCAAAGGCGGGTTTTAAAACCCTATAAGATTTTTGGAGATATTACCATGTTTGAACTACTAGATGATAGTCACGATGAAGCTGTCATTAAAGTCATTG
Organism: Moritella sp. 28; assembly: GCF_018219435.1. Lineage (NCBI taxonomy): Bacteria > Pseudomonadati > Pseudomonadota > Gammaproteobacteria > Alteromonadales > Moritellaceae > Moritella > Moritella sp. 28. The sequence continues at coordinate 273,750 of NZ_CP056121.1, forward strand.
GTGTTGGTGGTGGCGGCGGTAACGCTGTTGATCACATGGTCAGTGAAACAATTGAAGGTGTTGAATTTATTGTCGTAAATACAGATGCACAAGCATTACGTAATTCAGCCGCTGGATCTGTTATTCAAATCGGTAACACTATCACTAAAGGTTTGGGCGCGGGCGCAAACCCAACAGTAGGTCGTGAAGCTGCAATGGAAGATCGCGATGGTATTCGTGAGCAGCTGCAAGGCTCTGATATGATCTTTATTGCTGCGGGTATGGGCGGTGGTACAGGTACTGGTGCTGCTCCGGTTGTTGCTGAAATTGCTAAAGAATTAGGGATTTTAACGGTAGCTGTAGTCACTAAACCTTTCTCGTTTGAAGGTAAGCGTCGCTTGAGTTATGCACAAGCTGGTATCGATGCCTTAAGTGAACAAGTTGATTCTTTGATTACAATACCTAACGACAAATTATTGAAAGTATTGGGTCGTGGTGTCAGTTTATTAGATGCATTCAAAGCTGCTAATAACGTATTACTTGGTGCTGTACAAGGTATTGCGGAACTCATTACGCGTCCAGGTCTAATCAACGTGGATTTCGCCGATGTTCGCACAGTCATGAGTGAAATGGGTACTGCAATGATGGGTACCGGTGTTGCTTCTGGTGAAGATCGAGCCGCAGAAGCCGCAGAAGCTGCTATCTCAAGCCCATTACTTGATGATGTTGATTTAGCGGGTGCTCGGGGTATTCTGGTTAATATTACTGCTGGCCTCGATATCAATATCGAAGAATTCGAAACAGTAGGTAATTCAGTTAAAGCCTTTGCTTCTGATAATGCAACCGTTGTTGTGGGTGCGGTAATCGACCCTGAAATGACGGATGAATTACGTGTAACTGTTGTTGTTACGGGTATCGGTGCTGAAAACAAACCCGATATTACTTTAGTACCAACACCAGCTAAAAAAGTAGAAGAAGCGAAAGCTGAATCGATACGCGTTGAAGAAACCGTTAAAGCGACTGTGATGCCTGCCGATAAGCAAGTAGATGTGCAGAAAGTTGCTGTTGGTGAAAGTAATACAACAACGGCAACGAAAAGTGAACCGGATTATTTAGATATTCCAGCGTTCTTACGTCGCCAAGCTGACTAATACTTTATTGTATTATAGCTAGATATGATTCAGTCTTACGGGTTGTTTTTAGCGTAAAGAGTGAGTTATACAAGACGTGTTTGGACTGGTTATTTTGCATTTCCTGTAGGGCTGTGGTAAATTACTCGGCCTCGCGTTGGAGTGTGGGATTTAAATAGGGTAACATTAATGATTAAGCAAAGAACATTAAAACAAGCAGTACGTGGCACCGGTATCGGTCTGCATTCTGGCAACAAGGTTACCCTTAATCTTCGTCCAGCGGCAGCGAATACCGGTATTATTTATCGTCGTATTGATCTTGATCCAGTTGTTGATTTCAAAGCATCTGCTGACATGGTGAAAGACACGATGTTATGCACTTGTCTAATCAACGAAGATGGTCACCGGATTTCGACCGTAGAACATCTAAATGCGGCCTTAGCAGGTCTCGGCATTGATAATATTATTATTGAAGTAGATGCGGCTGAAATTCCAATTATGGATGGCAGTGCAAGTCCTTTTATTTTCTTACTGCAAAGCGCGGGAATCGAAGAGCTAAACTGCGCTAAGAAGTTTATTAAAATAAAACAACCTATACGTGTTGAAGATGGCGACAAATGGGCTGAATTTTTACCGTCGAACCATGGTTTTATTATGGATTTACGTATTGAATTTGATCATCCTGTGTTTGAAGGTCAAAATCAACATATTCGAGCAGACTTTTCGGGTGATTGGTTCCATCAAGAAATCAGCCGAGCACGTACTTTTGGCTTTATGAAAGACATTGAATATCTTCAATCGCAAGACCTTGCACTAGGTGGTAGCCTAGAGAACGCTATTGTGATCGATGAGTTCCGTATTTTAAATGATGACGGTTTACGTTATGAAGATGAATTTGTGAAACATAAAGTACTTGATGCTGTTGGAGACCTGTACTTATCAGGTCATTCAATCCTAGGTGAGTTTAGAGCATTTAAAACTGGCCACGGCATGAATAATTTATTGCTAAGAGCATTACTTGCTAATCAAGAAGCATGGGAATTCACCACTGTAGATGAAGCCCAAGATGCGCCAATTCGTTGGTTAGAACCAAATTTAGAACTGGCGTTATAATCTAATCAAATCGGTTTGGTATCTCGGAACTGAGTGAGTTAGTTTACTCTGAGATAAATACAGATAGAATTGTGGCATTAAATTGTTTATATTTAGTGTCACCAATTCATCAGTTAATAAAAGATTATGAGCGTTACAGTGACTTACTCGAATGGTAAACATAACCATTCTAAATTATTTAATATCTACGTTTTAATATTTGCATTCATAGCTGTTATTGCTATCTCGATCACGTCTTCTTGGTTTCTCTATTCAAATTTCTCTTCCCAAGCTATACAACTTAAGATTGCGAAAACGCAACAGAAATATCAGCAACAAGCAGATGAAGTTCTTACGCTACGTCAAGAAACTGATTTGAAAATCGCCGTATTTGCGAGTAAAGTTGGCATGATGCAAGCGGAGGTTAACCGTTTGAGTTTATTAGGCGATGAATTGGCTAAAAATGCCAGTCTAACGCGTGGTGAATTTGATTTTAACCTAAAACCTGCAATTGGCGGTCCGATTGTTACAGATTCTAGTTATGCTGTTGATTTACAAGCCTTGCTCGAAGAGATGGATTTATTGTCACTTGAAGTAAATAATCGCACCCAACAACTATCGCTACTTGAAACTATGCTATTGAATCACAATATAACTGATGAGGCTGTTTTATCTGGACGTCCAGTTATTCAACGTGGTTCTTGGTTATCGTCCCATTACGGCGTGCGTAAAGACCCTTTTACAGGGCGAGCGACTATGCATAAGGGGATTGATTTTGCAGGTAATAATGGCATGAATATTATTGCAACGGGTGCTGGAGTGGTAACTTGGTCTGGAAGACGTTCTGGTTATGGGCTATTAATCGAAATTAACCACGGAAATGGTCTGTCGTCACGTTATGCCCATGCTAAAGAGCTCATCGCAAAAGAAGGCGATGTTGTTGGCAAGGGGCAAACTATTGCTATTATGGGAAGTTCAGGGCGCTCTACTGGACCTCATGTGCACTACGAAGTGCTAAAATCGGGACGACAAGTCGATCCTAAACGCTATGTTTATCGCTAAAATGCTTTAAATTTCAAATAGATTCACAATAACTTTTGGTCATAAAATGTTAACTAATATAATTACAAAAATAGTCGGTAGCCGCAATGACCGCATTTTAAAAAAATTGCATAAAGTTGTAAAACAGGTCAATCAATTAGAAGCTGATTTTGAAGTATTATCAGATGCAGAATTAAAAGCAAAAACAGTTGATTTTCAACAGCGTGTTGCTGCCGGTGAATCACTTGATAGCATTTTAGCTGAAGCATTCGCGGTTGTTCGTGAAGGTTCTAAACGTGTATTTGGCATGCGCCATTTCGATGTGCAGTTACTTGGTGGTATGGTTTTAAATAATAATCAGATTGCTGAAATGCGTACGGGTGAAGGTAAAACTCTAACAGCAACATTACCAGCCTATCTAAATGCATTAACAGGTAAAGGTGTACATATTATTACGGTGAATGATTACCTTGCTGCACGTGATGCGGAATGGAATCGTGAACTGTTTGAATTTTTAGGTTTAACCGTTGGCCTTAACGTTTCAGGCATGGATAACATGGCAAAACGTGACGCGTATGCTGCAGATGTTACTTACGGCACTAATAATGAATTTGGTTTTGATTATCTGCGTGACAACATGGCCTTTGAGCCGCAACAGCGTGTTATGCGTCCGTTATATTACGCTGTCATCGATGAAGTGGATTCAATCTTAATTGATGAAGCGCGTACCCCGCTTATCATCTCTGGTCCTGCTGATGATAGTTCAGAGCTATATACTAAGATCAACACCATCATTCCACTGCTAGAACAGCAAGAACAGGAAGATACCGAAGAATACACTGGTGATGGTCACTTCACGGTCGATGAAAAAAACAAACAAGTATTACTGACTGAAAACGGTCAAATTAAAGTTGAAGAAATGCTCAAAGAGCGTGGCTTATTAAGCGAAGATGACAATTTGTTCTCTGCGGCAAATATTTCATTATTACATCACATCAATGCGGCATTACGTGCACATACGTTATTTGAAAAAGACGTGGATTATATCGTTAGTGATGAAGGCGAGATTGTTATTGTTGACGAACATACGGGCCGTACTATGCCTGGACGTCGCTGGTCAGAAGGTTTACATCAAGCGGTAGAAGCTCGCGAAGGTGTTAAAATTCAAAATGAAAACCAAACTTTAGCATCGATCACGTTCCAGAATTATTTCCGTATGTATGAAAAGCTATCGGGTATGACTGGTACGGCTGATACTGAAGCATTTGAATTCCAATCTATCTATAGCCTTGAAACGGTTGTCTTGCCGACCAATAAACCAATGGCGCGTAAAGACTTTGGTGATCTGGTTTATCTGACTGCTGATGAGAAGCATGTTGCGATCATTGAAGATATTAAAGATTGTGTAGAAAGACAGCAGCCAGTGCTGGTTGGTACTGTATCAATTGAAAGCTCTGAGTTACTCTCGAAACTACTTAAAAAAGACAAAATCAAACATAACGTATTGAATGCGAAATTCCATGAACGTGAAGCTGAGATTGTTGCTGATGCGGGTCGTTCTGGGGCTGTTACGATTGCAACTAACATGGCTGGTCGTGGTACCGATATCGTGTTAGGTGGTAACTGGCAGACTGAAGTTGATAAGCTGAAGAATCCAACTGAAGCGCAAATCGCACATATTAAAGCGGAATGGCAAGCTCGTCATGACGCTGTACTTGCTGCGGGTGGCTTACACATTATAGGTACAGAACGTCATGAATCTCGTCGTATTGATAACCAATTACGTGGTCGTTCTGGTCGTCAAGGTGATGCGGGTTCTACACGTTTCTATCTGTCAATGACCGATCCGTTAATGCGTATTTTCACATCAGACCGTATTACTGGCATGATGAAAAAACTGGGTATGGAAGAAGGCGAAGCGATTGAGCATAAGTGGGTAACACGCGCAATCGAAAACGCACAACGTAAAGTTGAAGGCCGTAACTTTGATATTCGTAAATCGTTACTTGAATTCGATGACGTCGCTAATGACCAGCGTAAAGTGGTTTATGAGCAACGTAATGAATTAATGGAAGCGGAAGATATCAGCGAAACTATGGTTGTGATCCGTGAAGACGTAATCAACGCGGTAATGGATGCTTATATTCCACCACAATCATTACATGAAATGTGGGATATCTCAGGTTTAGAGCAGCGTTTGCGTGCTGATTTCATGCTTGAACTGCCAATCCAGCAATGGTTAGATGATGATACTAAGTTATACGAAGAGAAGATTCGTGAGCGTATCATGACTGCAGCCAAAGAAGCTTACACAGCGAAAGAAGACGCGGTTGGTGCACAAGTGATCCGTCAGTTTGAAAAAGCAGTTATGCTACAAACCCTGGATGGTTTATGGAAAGAGCATTTAGCTGCGATGGACCATTTACGTCAAGGTATTCATTTACGTGGTTATGCACAGAAAAACCCGAAACAAGAATACAAGCGTGAGTCGTTTGAGCTGTTCACTGAAATGTTAGAAAATCTAAAATCAGATGTGGTTGGCGTTATATCTAAAGTGCAGGTGCAAGCACCAGAAGACGTAGAAGCGGTTGAAGCACAGCGTCGTCGTAGTGAGTCATTACCACAAAGCATGAGCCATGCAGCGGCTGAAAACCAGCTTGCAGATGCATCGGCAACGCCAGATGCTGAAACATTTGTGCGTCAAGGCCAAAAAGTAGGCCGTAATGATCCTTGTCCTTGTGGCTCAGGCGCTAAGTTCAAACAGTGTCATGGTAAATTAAGCTAGTAGCGAACACTATTTATTAGTGACGGTTATTACTTAAAATTGAAAGCGTTAAAGCAGCAATGTTTTAGCGCTTTTTGTTATCTATACTTTATTCCAATTATTAAATAAGAGAAATAATGATGAAAGTCGTCCATGTAGCTGCTGGTATAATTGTTCGTGGCCAACAAGTATTTATCAGTAAGCGTAGCTCAGCGCAGCACCAAGGTGATAAATGGGAATTTCCGGGTGGTAAGGTGGAGTCTGATGAATCTGTGCTTGAGGCGTTAACCAGAGAGCTAAAAGAAGAAGTGGATCTTGACGTCATGAATGCACAGGCATTTCACCAGTTAGAATTTGATTATGGCGATAAAATCGTGCAATTAGATTTCTATCTTGTCGATAAGTTTGAAGGGGTAGGTAAAGGACTGGAAGGGCAGCAAACGGCTTGGATAAATATCAGCGAGTTGGCGGATTATAATTTTCCCGCTGCGAATCAAGTGATTGTTGAAATGTTAATGACTCAGTTTGCCTGAGCCATTACGCTAAGGTCACTACTTAATCGAATTCGTAACCTTTAGGCTGTAATTCTTGTGGTGATACATCTTCACCTGGAATGGCGCGTTCTTCGTTTGCCCATTCGCCAAGATCAATCAGTTTGCAGCGTTCACAACAAAACGGGCGAAATTCGCTAGTGGCAACCCATTCAACAGGTTTTTGACAGGTTGGGCAATTTACTTGCATAGTGATTTCCTAAATATACAGAGCTTAAGGCTTTAGTCTGCCATGGCTGCTGCCGCTAACTCAAGAAATTTTTGATGTAAGACGGCAACATCCTGCTCAAGCTGTTGGCGTTCGTTATTCACCACCACCGAATCTGCTGCTGCGAGGCGCTGCTCACGAGTAGCCTGTGATTTTAATATCGCATTCGCTTGTTGTAGTGATACCTTATCCCTCGCCATCGTACGGTCGATTTGGACTTGTTCTTCCACATCAACAACCAGAACGTGATTGCATAACGTGGTGAGGTTGTTTTCAACTAATAATGGCACAACTAACAAAGTATAAGCGGACTTACTGGCGGCTAATTGCGCTAATAATTCAGCGCGGATCATGGGATGTAATAAGTTATTTAACCATTGCTTATTGGCGTTATCAGAAAATATTTTTTCACGTAACAAGGGGCGATTTAAACTGCCATCATCCAGTAATATCCGTTCACCAAAATGAGCGCTAATCTGTTTTAATCCATTACTGCCAATCGCCACCACTTCTCTGGCAACAATATCGGCATCGACTAAATTAATCCCTTCGCTCGCGATTAGATCGGCAACGGTTGTTTTACCTGATGCGATACCACCTGTTAATCCAACTACATACATAAATTTCTACCTTAATAAATAAAATTGGATAGATAGAAATCAACGAGTTGATCACCCCAAATAAGATACAGCCAACCTGCAATCGCCAGATAAGGACCAAATGGAATGGGGTTACCTTGGGTATGCTTTTTCAATAGGATTTGACTAATACCTATGATAGCGCCAGCAAATGACGAGAGTAAAACAATCGCTAAAATCGACTGCCAGCCGAACCATGCGCCAAACGCGGCTAATAGTTTGAAGTCACCATAACCCATACCTTCTTTACCGGTCAGTAACTTAAAACCCCAATACACAGTCCAGAGAGATAGATAACCAACGATAGCACCGATAATTGCATCTGAAGGGGAGACCCAAGCGTAGTTGACGTTGAGCAGTAAGCCTAACCATAACAAGGGTAATGTCATTTGGTCGGGTAGTAACATTTTATCGATATCGATAAAAGTCAGCGCAACTAAACACCAAGTCAGTAATAATGCCCCCGCTAATTGGATACCGTAAGGAATGTACAAGGCCACGACGAACGATAACAAACCGGTTAGTAGCTCAATACTAGGGTAACGTGCTGAAATTGGGTTTGCACAACTACTGCACTTTCCGCGTAATACTAACCAGCTGATCACGGGAATGTTTTCTAATGCGGTTATTTGATGATCGCATTTAGGACAAGCGGAGCGGGGTAATAATAAATTGAATTTAGTTGCTTCTGGTTCTGACTTTGCGGTCTTGCATTCTTCATCAAAGTAAACTGTGCACTCTTGCTTCCATTCACGCTCCATCATGATAGGTAAACGGTAAATGACCACATTTAAGAAACTACCAACGAGTAGGCCAAGTAAGGTAGCGAATAACCATAATAGCCAAGGATAGAGTTGAAAGAGAAGCGCTAAGTCTTGCATGTAAATTACCTGTACCGAATCAAATTGATAGATAAATATTAATTGAAATAAGATGATAACAAACCCATGACAGAAAAGCTGTTAAAGCTTGCTATCAAAATAACACTGGTCGATATTCACTACATAATACTGCCCATTTCAAAGATAGGTAAGTACATGGCAATCACGAGGCCGCCAATGACGACGCCTAATACAACCATGATCATGGGTTCGATTAAACTGGTTAAGCCATCGACCGCATCATCGACTTGTTGTTCATAAATATGGGCGACTTTCGCCAACATATCATCAAGTGAGCCTGACTCTTCACCGATCATCACCATTTGCGTGACCATATCAGGAAATAAATTGGTTGAGCGCATGGCGATATGCATTTGTAATCCGGCGATAACTTCGTTACGCATATCCATGACTGCATTTTTATAGACAATATTACCTGATGCGCCGGCTGCTGACGTTAATGAATCAACAAGCGGAATACCAGCGGCAAATGTTGTTGATAGAGTTCTGGCAAAACGCGCCATCGCCCCTTTGTGCATGATCGGCCCAATCGCTGGTATCTTGAGAATCGTGCGCTCAGTGATGTGTTTAACTTTTATCGAACGCTTATTAGCTTTAAGGTAAGCAAAAGGTAATCCGAATAATATACCGATCACCAAATACCAAAATTGACTGACAAAGTCAGAAATAGATAAGACAAACAGGGTGAAAGGGGGAAGTTCAGCACCAAAACTGGCAAAAATTTCTTTGAATTGGGGTATCACATAGAGTAATAAAATAAGTGTCACGACAGCTGCAACTGCGAGTACCATAATCGGGTAGAACATAGCTTTTTTTATCTTAGATTTGAGAGCTTCAGATTTTTCTTTATAAGTCGCGATACGATCATAAATACTGTCTAATGAACCGGATTGTTCACCGGCACTAATAAGATCACAATATAAGTCATCAAAATAAAGAGGGTGTTTACGTAATGCATCAGAAAGCGGAGTGCCCGTCGCTACTTCCGCTGCAACTTCACCAATTAGCGCGCGCATGGAAGGGTTATCATTACTGCGGGCTATAATCTCTAAGCTCTGCACCAGCGGTACGCCCGCATTAAGCATGGTTGATATTTGTCGTGAAATAAGTGCAATATCCAGTGGTTTTATTTTGGCCGTTGCTTTGGAAAATAAACCTGTTGATTTACGACTGGCTTTTAATACATTAATGCCTTGACGACGTAACTCAACTTTTAAGTTACTGATACTTTCAGCTTGCATTTCACCGCTGACTTTTTTGCCTTTGCGGTTAACGCCTTGCCAGTTATAGGGATAGCGTTTTTTGACTGTCGATGTGCTGCGATTGGCTTTTTTAGTTACTGCGACCATGATGCTATCCTTAGCTGATGGTGTGAGATACGATCCTTTTTATACAGAGGACTATTTTTTATTACTGATCGTGAGTCATTGAGCACTAATGATTAGTGATACGCTCAACCTCAAGTAAACTGGTCACGCCGTCGATCACTTTTTTCAAGGCTGATTGGCGTAATGTATTCATGCCTTCTTGCTGCGCTTGTTCGCTGAGTTCAAGCGAGTTGCTGCCGGTTAAGATCATGCGTGCGATCTTATCTGACATCGGCATGACTTCGTAGATCCCTACGCGTCCTTTATAACCTTTAGTACATTGGTTACAACCTATGGCTTTAAATGAAGTGATCCCATCATTGATTTGCTGTTGGCTAAAACCGAGCTTGGCTAATTCGATAGCGGGTATGTCTTCGGGCTGCTTACACTCACTGCACAGGCGACGGCCGAGCCGTTGGGCGATGATCAAGCTGACTGATGAACCTATATTATAAGCAGGGACACCCATGTTGGATAAACGAGTGAGGGTTTCTGCTGCAGAGTTGGTATGCAGAGTCGATAATACTAAGTGACCGGTTTGCGCTGCTTTGATCGAAATCTCGGCTGTTTCTATATCGCGGATCTCACCAACCATGACAACATCCGGGTCTTGGCGTAAGAATGATCGCAATGCACTGGGGAAGTTCAGTCCTGCTTTCTGGTTGATTTGGACTTGATTGATACCTGTGAGGTTGATCTCGATAGGATCTTCGGCTGTGGATATGTTGCGTTCCACGGTGTTGAGGATATTGAGGCCACTGTATAAAGACACCGTTTTACCACTGCCTGTTGGGCCTGTGATCAAGATCATGCCCTGCGGTTTTTCTAACGCTTTAAGGTACAGCGCTTTTTGTGTATCGTCATAACCGAGAATATCAATGTTGAGACTGGCTTGGTTAGAATCTAAGATCCGCATCACCACTTTTTCACCCCACATGGTGGGCAGGGTGCTAACACGTAGATCAATGGACTTGTTTTTGGATAATTTTAATTTGATTCGGCCATCTTGTGGCACTCTACGCTCGGCAATATCTAATTGCGCCATGACTTTTAAGCGCGCAGAAAAACGCATCGCTAAGTTTACGGGTGGCGATACCATCTCATGTAAGATACCGTCGATACGAAAACGTACCCGGTATTTGAATTCATAGGGCTCGAAGTGAATATCGGATGCGCCTTTTTTAATCGCATCCAGTAAGATCTTATTGACGAATTTAACAATCGGGGCGTCGTCAGCACCGCTGTTATTTTCTTGCTCCAGGCGTGACTCGTTGTTATCAACTTCTAACTCATCAATGCTGGCATCATTCAGATCACCAAGGGCATCAATATCACTTTCGAGTACTATCTCTAACGCTTTTTGTAATTGTACTTCATCAACCAAAAGTACTTCGGTATGCAAACTGAAGCTAAAGGAAAACTCTTCTAATGCGGTGACATTGGTCGGGTCTGACATCGCCAGATATAATGTTTGTCCCTGCACGTAGATAGGCAGAGCATGGTGTTTTTCGATTAATTTTCCATTAAGCAGGTTATCGGGAATTTCTTCCAGTTTAAAGGTATCTAAATCGAGTAGTGGAACGCCATATTCACGCTCTAGTAATTGCGCTAATACTTGGCTGTCTATGATGTTATTGTCGACGAGATAGCTTGTGAAGGCTTTACCTTCCTGTTTGGCGCTTTGCAGAAGTTGGGGAATTTCTTCTGTTACAAGGTATGAATGTGCGACCAGGCTGTGAGCCAGGCCGCCAGCGTTATGTTTGTGTAGCATTAGCTATTATTAGCAATAGGCTGCAGCAATACATGTTGAACTTGAAACTGGTAGTTCCCATTTCACTAGTCCGTTAGTATTTGTTGCGCTAATGATATAATCAACACTGTCATAATTTGAGTTTGTTAAGGCTGTGATTGTTACGTTATTTGTACCAGTCGATGTAGCTATTATTGATGTGATATTATCTGTATTGAATGCTCCTGATGTTGTTGCGTTACTCATTTGTACGCAAACTGTTGCTGCACGGCCTTTTTGGAAGCATTCCTCTACTTTTCCTTTACCTATAGCTGCAGCATTAACTACTTCTACAAACTCTGCACTCTTGATATATTTCTGGTATGACGGCATACCGATACCAGCCAAAATAGCTACAATTGCAATAACGATCATCAATTCAATTAACGTAAAACCTTGTTGTTGTGCTTTCTGTTGTACTCTCATTTTTTATATCCTTATAAAATTAGCTAATAGTCCTTTAGTCATCAAATGGTATGAGATACCCGATGAGTTAATTTATTTAAACCTTGATTTAACATTTTGTATACAAGTATTTAACGATCCAGATCAAGTTATAAGATAATGAGCCGAAATAAGTAATTGATTTATTGATATATAATTATCTTGTACTAAGGGGTTTGTAGTTGGAATTAAGTAATTTAAAAGCTATTTATAGATGAATAACTAAAATGAAGGTTATTATGCAGTGGTTAATTTTATTCTGCTTGGCTCTACCAGAAAATAAAAAAGCACTACCCTAATGAGATAGTGCTTAAATGCTTAATTAGGACTTTGTCATTAATTTTATTATTAGTGATTATTATTCAATAATGACTATTTAATAAAACGCATCGACAGGTCGGTTGCTTGCACATGTTTTGTTAGTGCGCCTACCGAGATAAAATCAACGCCAGTTGCAGCAAAACTCGCAAGGGTCTTAATTGTCACATTACCTGATACTTCTAATTTTGCTTTACCTTGGTTTAATTCAACCGCTGCACGCATCATTGGAATGTCAAAGTTATCGATCATAACGATGTCCGCACCTGCATCCAATGCTTGTTGCAGTTCAGCAAGACTTTCGGTTTCAACTTCAACTGGTTTACCTGGTTGTAACTCTTTTGCTTTGGCAATCGCGTTTTCAATACCGCCACAGGCCATGATGTGGTTTTCTTTAATCAGGTAAGCATCGAATAGGCCGATACGGTGGTTTTTACCGCCACCACAAGTCACTGCGTATTTTTGGGCGAAGCGTAGACCTGGGATTGTTTTACGCGTGTCTAATAACTGACATTTAGTACCTGCAAGTTGATCAACGTATTCTTTAGTTAATGTGGCAACGCCAGATAATGTTTGTACAAAGTTGAGTGCATTACGCTCACCCGTTAATAATGTACGGGCAGGGCCTTCTAGCGTAAATAGTGTTTGATCGGCAGCGACTAGGTCACCATCAGCAACAAACCAAGTCACTGTGACAGTGTCACCTAGCTGGTGGAAAACTTCATCAACCCAGGCTTTACCACAAAATACCGCTTGTTCACGGCTGATCACTTTGGCTTTAGCTTGTGTTTCTGCTGCGATTAAGTTTGCCGTGATATCACCTTCAGCCACACTTTGACCACCAAGGTCTTCTGCTAATGCAGTGCTTACTGCGCGGCGTATTTCTTGTTGTAACATAATAATTCCTAGGTCGATTAAAAACTAATATTCACTTAAAGTGAGGGTTTTGCCTTGCTGGACTAATTTAACTTGTTTTAATGCATTCATACCAAGCAGAATAGTATCACCTTCCATGTAGGGATTGATATTCGCACTGAGGTCGTAGAGCGTCAGTTCACCCACAGATAAGCTGTCGAGACGTGTCGAAAATACTTCAATCACGCCATTGGCGGTGTTCACTGATTGGCTATAGCCAGCGGTAAGTCCGATCTGTTTCGCTATGTTAGCTGGTATCGAAACTTCTGTTGCCCCTGTATCGAGTAAAAATTTTACCTGATAACCATTTATATAACCATTAGTAACATAGTGGCCAGCACGATTTTGTTGCAGCATAACGACTGCATTGCCATTTTGTTGGTAGCTTTCTGGTCGGGTATTGGGATTTTCTTGCTTGGCCAAATAATTATTAAAGAATAGAGTCATAATAATTAACCCACTGATCCAGGCGATGTAAGTCATGGTTTTGGCGATTTTTTGATTTCCATCCATTGTCTCTCTCCGTTATGAGTGCGTTAATTTATTCGTTTTGTATTTTACGGACTCTGCTATGTTATTGCTAACGATATCATTGTAAAGTGGAGCAATTGTGAAGAGTCGTCTTGAATAGCAGTCACTCGATTATAGTAAGAAGGTATGAACAGCGTGACAAACAGACAATCAAGCTTAGGATTATTGGCAAGTGCACATTTCTTGTCATCGCCGCATTTTGATGATCGTCCGCCGAAGACTGATATTGATTTACTGGTTATTCATTGTATCAGTTTACCACCGGAACAATACGGTGCAGAGTATGTCGAAGATTTTTTTCTTGGTAAACTCGATTGTAGCTTACACCCTTATTTTCAACAATTAGAGTCAGTGCGGGTATCGGCACATTTATATATTAAGCGAGACGGCCAATTGATTCAGTTTGTGCCTTTGGATAAACGCGCTTGGCATGCAGGGCTTTCTGAATTTGCAGACAAATCGCGGTGTAACGATTTCTCTATTGGTATTGAGCTGGAAGGGGATGTTAATCATCCTTATACATCTGTGCAGTATCAGTGTTTGGCGACTGTCACAGCTGACATCCAGCAACGTTACCCTTTAATTACCTTGGACCGCATTACTGGTCATAGCGATATTGCCCCTGTGCGTAAAGATGATCCTGGACCACATTTTGACTGGCAGCATTATTTTGCATGTTTAAATTCGAAGGATAATTAATATGGCTTTAATCTCTTTGCTGCTCGCATTACTCATTGAACGGGTGGTGCATTTGAGTGCTAAGTTACAATTGGATAATGTCTTGCAGCGTTACCTTTACCCTTTATTACCCTCATTTATTAACCAGGGTCTGTTTGGCACTTTGGTTATTATTGCGTTGCCGACAGCGGTTATGTATAGCTTGTTAGATGCTATTTCAGGTTTATATTATGGTGCTTTTACGGTACTCGCTTGGCTGATGCTGTTATTAATGAGCTTTGGTGGCAGTGACTATCGCCGTGATTATCGTCAGTACTTAAAAGCATTAAGTCGTAATGATTTAGAAGCGAAAGGTATGTATGCCGGGTGTTTGGATGTAAATTGCGAACGTTTTTGTGCAAAACTACTGACTGAAGCGGTTGCCCAACAACTAGTCTGGATTAATTATCGTTTTTATTTTGCGGTGATCTTTTATTTTGTGGTGGCTGGCCCCGTAGGTTTAACTATGTATGTAGTGGCTCGTAGTTATCATAAATATATTATTCAGCATCATAGTAAGGAATTAAACCGCACTGGTATTCACCGTGTTATGCGTGTCGTTGATTGGTTACCAGCACGCTTAACCATGTTTGGCTATGCAGTGGTCGCAGAAGAGCAGGCTGCTTTACCTCAGAGTTTACGTAGTTGGCGTGATTTATCAACACCGGAGTTTGACTTGCTAGGGAAAGTCGTTTGCCTAGCAAGTAAAGCGAACATGACAACAGACAAGTGTTATGACTATACCTGTTATTTAGTGCAACTGGCCAAACGTAACATTATCTTTTTTGTGACCATCATTTCTCTCCTTACCATTAACGGTACGCTTAATTAGCTGAAACATGGTATTTAAGCAAGGTTATTAACGAGTCTTAGCGTTGACTGATACGTTCGTAACCTTGATTACAACGATGCCATTTTTTCCTTCCTTCAAATTACTTTTCATGGCATACGTATCGGCGGTGTTTCAGTATTTAACTGTTTACCAAGATGCTCTTATCTCGCTTAATCCTTGTTATATCTTTATTTTTTATTTTACCCAGGGGCTTTCTGTCGACCTGCTATTAAAGAGCTAAAGAATTGTATTATGTGGTAAGACCAATAGATCTGTGGTATTACTTTGGGGGTATGTCATTAACTGTTAATCTTGAGTTGACAGTTATTTAAACTGCCTTCAGTGCTTATTTCCATGTCTTTATGCTTTGTTTATCCGGTAGCTTAGATGTATTTATATTGCCTTTTTTGATTTAAACACGATAAATACGAACAAAAACGTCTATTTTTAATGACAATCGAACGTGGTTTTGGTAAATTGTCATGACTTAATATTAAATTGGTCTGACCAATTTACCACTGGTCATTTTGAGGTTCACATGGTCTATCGAAAAATTCAGCCGCCGAAGTTGTCCGATGCGATTGCAGAGCAACTTGAGCAAATGATTTTGGAAGGTAGTTTAGAATCCGGCCAGCGCTTACCTTCAGAGCGTGATTTAGCCCTGCAGCTAGGGGTGTCTCGCCCTACTGTACGCGATGCAATCTTACGGTTGGAAAGCAAAGGTTTATTGGAACGTCGTCAAGGACGTGGTACATGGGTGAAAAAGGCCATGGACCAAACGCTGATGGAACCACTGTTTCAATTATTGACGACACACCCTGAAGCGCAATTAGACCTATTAGAATTTCGTCATGCGTTGGAAGGTATTTCAGCGTATTACGCGGCGTTGCGTGGTACTGAAACCGACTTTCAACAATTACGCGTTGCGCTTGATGCAGTGACAGCGTCTGAATTAGCACATGACCCGCAGCTACAGGCGCAAGCAGTCAGTGCGTTTAATATTGCGGTCACCGCTGCATCACACAATATAGTGTTGTTACATCTTCTGCGTGGATTGAATCCATTGTTAGAAGATAACATCTGCCAAAATTTTAGGTTGTTGGAAAAGCGTCAAGGTGTGGTTGAACAAATTAGCCAACACCGTGGTGATATGCTCGCTGCAATTCTTAACCGACAACCAGAAACAGCCAGAGAAGCATGTCATGCCCATCTGGCTTATATCGAGCAAGCATTGCTTGATATTGGGCGTGAGGATAGTCGTATCAGCCGAGCGACACGCCGCATAAAACAGGCTAAATAGTATTAATAATGAATATGCTTAAACATAAAATATGTTTAAGAATATTTCTTTAATGTTGTAGAGATCTAATAGTAAGGAATCTCAAATGTCCGACATCTTAAAGCATGATATAGATCCTATCGAAACGAATGAATGGTTTGAGTCAATTGAATCAGTTATCCGTGAAGAAGGTCTTGAGCGCGCACAGTATTTGTTAGAAAAAGTAATTGCAAAAGCACATCAAGACGGTATTGAAATAGGTCAAGGTGGTATCACTACCGATTATATCAATAGCATCCGTACTGAAGACCAGCCTGCATATCCAGGTGACGAAAAACTAGAACGCCGTATCCGTTCGATTATCCGCTGGAATGCGTTAATGATCGTACTGCGTGCGTCGAAAAAAGAATTAGATTTGGGTGGCCATATGGCATCATTCCAATCATCTGCTGCACTTTATGATGTATGTTTCAATCACTTTTTCCGTGCACCTACTGAAAAAGATGGTGGTGATTTAATTTATTACCAAGGTCATATTTCTCCTGGTATTTACGCGCGTTCATTTGTTGAAGGTCGTCTAACTGAAGAACAGCTAGATAATTTCCGTCAAGAAGTCGATGGTAAAGGTATCCCGTCATACCCACATCCTAAGTTGATGCCTGAATACTGGCAGTTCCCTACAGTATCTATGGGTCTTGGTCCATTTTCTGCTATCTATCAAGCACGTTTCTTGAAATACCTAGATGGCCGTGGTCTAAAACAAACTGAAGATCAAACTGTATACGCTTTCCTAGGTGATGGCGAGATGGATGAACCTGAGTCACGTGGCGCATTATCATTTGCTGCTCGTGAAGGTTTAGACAACTTAGTATTCGTTATTAACTGTAACCTACAGCGACTAGACGGTCCTGTTATGGGTAACGGTAAGATCATTCAAGAGCTTGAAGGCGTATTTAAAGGCGCAGGCTGGAATGTGATTAAAGTTGTCTGGGGTGAAGAGTGGGATGAACTTCTTGCTAAAGACACGTCTGGTAAACTTCTACAGCTAATGAATGAAACTGTGGATGGTGATTACCAAACGCTGAAAGCTAAAGGCGGCGCTTATGTACGTGAGCAATTCTTTGGTCGTTACCCTGAAACTGCTGAATTAGTTAAAGATATGACTGATGATGAGATCTACGCACTTAAGCGTGGTGGTCATTCTACCAGCAAACTTTACGCTGCATATGCACAAGCACAAGCAACAGTTGGTAAGCCTACTGTGATCCTAGCTAAAACTGTAAAAGGTTATGGTATGGGTGAAGCTGCAGAAGGTAAAAATATCGCGCACGGCGTGAAAAAAATGAAATCGGATGTGCTTAAGCAGTTCCGTGATCGTTTCGATGTACCAGTTGCAGATGAAGACCTGTTAAATCTTCCATATGTGACGATAGAAGAAGGTACGCCTGAGCATGAATATCTGCATGCGCGTCGTAAAGAACTTAATGGTTATTTACCACAGCGTAAACCAACATTCTCTGGTGAACTAGCTATTCCTGAAGTTGATGATTTTACTGCACTACTTGGTGCTCAAAAACGTGAAATCTCTACAACTATGGCGTATGTTCGTGCATTGAACGTGTTACTTAAGCATAAAGGTATTGGCAAAAATGTAGTACCGATTATTGCTGATGAAGCGCGTACATTTGGTATGGAAGGTCTATTCCGTCAAGTGGGTATCTATAATCCGAAAGGTCAGATATATACACCTCAAGACAGAGAGCTTGTTTCTTATTATAAAGAATCAACGAGTGGTCAAGTACTACAAGAAGGTATCAACGAACTTGGTGCAATGTCTTCTTGGGTTGCTGCTGCAACATCATACAGTACAAATGATTTACCGATGATCCCATTCTACATCTATTATTCAATGTTTGGTTTCCAACGTATCGGTGACTCAGCATGGATGGCAGGTGATCAACAAGCTCGCGGCTTCCTATTAGGTGCTACAGCTGGTCGTACAACATTGAATGGTGAAGGTCTTCAACATGAAGATGGTCACAGCTTAATTCAAGCAGGTCTAGTACCTAACTGTGTGGCATATGACCCAACATTCGCTTACGAAGTTGCTATTATCTTACAAGACGGTATCCGTCGTATGTATGGTAAAGATCAAGAAAACATCTTCTACTATGTAACGCTAATGAACGAAAACTATGCGCATCATGCTATGCCTGAAGGTGCCGAAGACGGTATCCGTAAAGGTATGTATAAGCTAGAAACTTATACTGGCGATAAAGCAAAAGTACAATTGTTAAGTTCAGGTACTATCATGATACAAGTTCGCGAAGCGGCTCGTATCTTAAGTGAAGATTATGGTATTGGTTCTGATGTTTTCGCTGTAACTTCATTTAATGAACTTGCTCGTGATGGTCAAGATGTTGAACGTTTCAACATGTTACATCCGGAAGCTGAGAAAAAAGTACCTTATATCACTAACTTAATGGGTGATGCTCCAGCGATTGCTGCGACTGACTACATGAAGAGTTATTCTGATCAAGTACGTGCTTATGTTCCAACGTCATACAAAGTACTTGGTACTGACGGTTTTGGTCGTTCAGACAGCCGTGCAAACTTACGTCGTCATTTCGAAGTTAACGCGCAATACGTAGTTGTTGCTGCATTATCTGAATTAGTTAAGAAAGGCGAGCTTGAAAATCAAGTTGTTGTTGATGCAATTGCAAAATATAACATCGACGCTGATAAATTAAACCCTCTATACGCATAAGGTATAAAAAATGAGTATTGAAATTTTCGTTCCAGACATTGGTGATGATGAAGTAGAAGTAACTGAGATTTCCGTTCAAATCGGAGATACAGTTGCAGAAGAAGATACTTTGCTTACTGTTGAGGGTGACAAAGCGTCTATGGAAGTACCTGCACCACAAGCAGGTGTAGTACAAGAAATTCGCATAAATGTTGGTGATACGGTTAAAACTGGCTCATTAGTATTTGTCTTTGCTGCAGAAGCGGGTGCTGCGGCACCAGCTGCAGAAGTAGCTGTTGAAGCTGCTCCTGTTGCAGCCGCTGCGCCACAAGTACTAGAAATTAACATTCCTGACATCGGCGACGATGAAGTGGAAGTAACTGAAATTTCAGTTAACGTTGGCGATACTGTTGCTGAAGAAGACACATTAATGTCTGTTGAAGGCGATAAAGCTTCAATGGAAGTACCTGCACCATTCGCTGGTGTTGTGAAAGAAATTAAAGCAGTTGTAGGCGATAAAGTAACAACTGGTTCTTTCATCATGACGTTTGAAGTTGCTGGTGCTGCACCTGTTGCTGCTCCTGTTGTAGCTGAAGCGGCTGCACCTGCTGCAAAAGTTGAAGCTCCGAAAGCAGCTGCTCCAGCTGCTGCAAAAGCACCTGAAGCAACTGGTTTCGTTGAAAACGATGCTTACCACCATGCATCACCAGTAGTTCGTCGTCTAGCACGCGAATTTGGTGTTAACTTAGATAAAGTTGGCGCAACTGGTCGTAAAGGTCGCATCGCGAAAGAAGACGTACAAACTTACGTTAAAAACGCTGTTAAACGTTTAGAATCTGGCGCTACTGGCGGCAATGGTTCTGGTATGGACGTACTAGCATGGCCGAAAGTTGATTTCGCTAAATTTGGTGAAATCGAAGTAGTTAAGATGACTCGTATCCAGAAGATTTCTGGTCCGAACCTGCACCGTAACTGGGTTAAAATCCCACACGTTACACAGTTCGACGAAGCAGACATCACTGAACTAGAAGCATTCCGTAAAGTTGAAAACAACAAACTTGTTAAGCAAGATAAAGGCTTCAAGATTTCTCCACTTATCTTCATCGTGAAAGCAGTAGCTAAAGCGTTAGCTGATTATCCGAAGTTCAACACTTCAATCGGCGAAGATGGCGAAAGCATCATTCAGAAGAAATACATCAACGTTGGTGTTGCTGTTGATACACCAAACGGTCTAGTTGTTCCGGTTATCCGTAACGTTGACCAGAAAGGTATTTACGAGCTTTGCCAAGATCTTGCTGTTATCTCTAAGAAAGCACGTTCTGGTAAACTGACTTCTTCTGACATGCAAGGCGGTTGTTTCACAATTTCTAGTCTTGGCGGTATCGGTGGTACTCAATTTACACCAATCGTTAATGCGCCAGAAGTTGCAATTTTAGGCGTATCACGCTCTGAAATTAAACCTAAGTGGGATGGCAAAGACTTTGCTCCTCGTCTTATGTTACCAATGGCACTTTCATATGATCACCGCGTGATCGATGGTGCTGACGGTGCTCGTTTTGTTACAGCATTAAACGGATATCTATCAGATCTTCGTCAACTAGTACTTTAATTTTAATTAACGAATCGTTAATTTTAATTGCGTAATAGTTTTAGTATTTAATTAAAGAGAAGTTTTACTAGTTAATAGAGAAGAGTTATCGCATTTTTGCAATATTTTAACTCTTTTTACTTCTCATTTATTTAACATATATGTAAAATTATCTGGATTCGAACATCATTACTCAGAAGCTTTAAATTGTGCCTCTGAGTGAGGTAACCGCCATTCCAGATAATTAAATGACAACGAGGTCATAATGAGTAATGAAGTTAAAGCTCAAGTAGTAGTACTTGGCGCTGGTCCTGCGGGCTACTCTGCTGCATTCCGTGCTGCAGATTTAGGTTTAGAAACTGTAATCATCGAACGTTACAACACCCTAGGTGGTGTTTGTCTTAACGTTGGTTGTATCCCTTCAAAAGCTTTACTACACGTAGCTAAAGTAATTGAAGAAGCAAAATCATTAGCAGACCACGGTATCGTGTTCGGCGAACCACAAACTGACATCACTAAAATCCGTTCATGGAAAGAAAAAGTTGTTGGTCAATTAACTGGTGGTCTTGGCGGTATGGCTAAGATGCGTAAAGTTAAAGTGGTTGAAGGTTTAGCACAATTTACTGGCGCTAACACTATTGAAGCAACAGACCGTGACGGTAACGTTACAACTGTTACATTTGATAATGCAATCATTGCAGCGGGTTCACGTCCAGTTAAACTACCATTCATCCCGCATGAAGATCCACGCGTTTGGGATTCAACTGATGCACTAGAGCTGAAAGAAGTTCCTGGTAAATTACTTGTACTTGGTGGTGGTATCATCGGTCTAGAAATGGGTACAGTGTACTCTGCACTAGGTTCTGATATTGACGTTGTTGAGTTTGCAGATCAATTAGTACCTGCAGCGGATAAAGACATCGTTAAAATTTATGCTAAAGCAGTTAAAAACAAATTTAACGTAATGCTAAGCACAAAAGTAACAGCTGTTGACGCAAAAGAAGACGGCTTATATGTTACGTTTGAAGGCAAGAACGCGCCTGCTGAACCAGTACGTTATGACGCTGTTCTTGTTGCTGTTGGTCGTGTACCAAACGGTCTAGGCTTAAATGCTGAAAAAGCAGGTATTACTGTAACTGAACGTGGTTTTATTGAAACAAATAAAACGATGAGCACGAACGTTCCACACATCTATGCAATCGGCGATATCGTTGGTCAACCTATGTTGGCGCATAAAGGTGTGCATGAAGGTCACGTTGCTGCAGAAAACATTGCTGGCAAGAAACACTTCTTCGATCCTAAAGTTATTCCTTCAATTGCTTACACTGAGCCAGAAATGGCGTGGGCTGGTCTAACTGAAAAAGAAGCGAAAGAGCAAGGCGTAAACTACGAAGCTGCTGTATTCCCTTGGGCTGCATCAGGTCGTGCGATCGCTTCTGACGCATCTAACGGTATGACTAAGTTATTATTCAACAAAGACACTAACCGTATTATCGGTGGTGCTATGGTTGGTACTAACGCTGGTGAATTACTAGGTGAAGTTTGTCTAGCAATTGAAATGGGTTGTGATGCAGAAGATATCGCATTAACAATTCACGCTCACCCAACGTTACACGAATCAGTTGGTATGGCTGCAGAAATTTATGAAGGTTCTATTACAGATCTTCCTAATGCAAAAGCTGTGAAGAAAAAATAATTTAGCGATTTAATCGTTAATATTAGAGAGCGACCTTAGGGTCGCTTTTTTTATACCTGAAATTAGGTTTTTTAAAACAGGTGCTGCTAATATAGTTAAGTTATATGTAATATAACCAGTTGTTCCGATTGGATACGATGGATTAATTTTAGGATTGTCATCAAGATATGGTACTGATTAAACGGATTTTTTGTTCTTCATTTAACATGCTGAATGGGTTATTACTCGTTTTCATCAGCCTGCATTTAAATACTGCAATTGCCGCAGAAACAGCTTTAGATAGTGGTCATAACAATGAACAGCAACGGCCTAAAATTGGTCTGGCATTGAGTGGTGGCGGTGCTAAAGGTGCTGCGCATTTAGGGGTGATTAAATATTTAGAAAAAAATAATATCCCTATTGATTATATAGCGGGTACCAGTATGGGCTCGTTTATTGGTGGCATGTATGCCATGGGGCGCTCATCTGCGCAAATTGAAGCTATGCTAGCAGAGTATGATTGGAACCAAGGTTACAATGATGACGTACCACGTGATGCTCTCTCGGTAAGAGAAAAGCAACGCCAAGACTCCTTTCAATTGCAAACCAATATTGGTTTTGATGGCGCTAGTGTGGAATACCCATCTGGTTTTGTCCAAGGTCAAGGTATGGCAAAATTATTGCGTTTATCAACGAATAGTTTGCCTTATGTGCGTCATTTTGATTTATTACCAATACCTTATCGTGCGGTCGCCACTAATATTGAAACCATGAGCGAAGTGGTATTAGAGCGTGGTGATTTGTCCAAAGTGATGCAGGCGAGTATGTCTATTCCCGGTGCGTTAACCCCTGTGTTTATTGAAGGTCAGTATCTTGTCGATGGCGGTATGGTGAATAATTTACCTATATCGGTATTACAAGATATGGGTGCGGATATTATTATTGCGGTTGATATTGGCTCTCAGCTTTATCGCGAAGAGGAGATCACCAGTGCTTTCCTTATTTTTGATCAGCTATCGAGTTCGATGACACGTACTAGTGCCAATGAGCAGATATTGAAACTATCCGAACAAGATGTTTTACTCAGTCCTGAAATTGACGGTATTGGCACTGCAGATTTTGATTTGATGTTAGATGCGGTGGATCGTGGTGAAAAGTCTGCGCAGAGTGCGAGTGCTAAATTAATGGGTTTGTCGTTATCTGATGACGATTACGCATTATATCAACAACAAAAGGCTGTTAAAAAACAGCAGTTGGCACAAATTGATATTATTCAAATCAATGATATCGACATCACCACTGATACCCTTTTAAGTCCCAAGGTGATTGAAAATAAATTAAACTTAAAACGTGGTGATAAGATCACTGTTGCTGAATTAGAGACGCAAATTGATGTGCTTTATGCATTAAATTTATTCCAAAAAGTCGATTACAGCATTACTGAAAAAGAGGGGCTCCATGACCTACATATCAACGTAGTAGAGAAAAGTTGGGGGCCAGGGTATGTTGATTTTAAGTTTAATATTCAAGAGTCAACTACCAGTGATGATCGTCAGCAAATTGGCTTACAATACATACTAACGGATTTAAACCGATTGGGTGCGGAATGGCGCTCTGAGTTAGTGTATGGCACGGATTCTAATATCAGTACCGAATTTTATTCACCGATTGATTATAACCAAAATTTCTTTTTTAAAGCGGGGATAAGACTAGAAGACTATGAAAGTAAGTTATACCTAAGCTCAATAAATGCTCCTGAGCTCAAGCCTGTTAATTCTAGTTTTGAATATTTTGTTGTGACCACAGAACAAATCAATGTTTATGCAGAGATCGGTATTATTCCTTTTGATTGGGCGCAAATTGCGGTTGGTAGTTATTATCAAACTGGTAATGCAGACATCGAGGGTTCCAGTATCAATACTAATTTTGATAGTCAGGGATGGTATTTACAGACGCGCTTAGACTCATTCGATAATATCTCTTTTCCAACTAAAGGTTTTAAGCTCGACTCTGATATATACATAGATACAAGTGACTACTTTGATAGTAGCGAAAGCAATGTGTTCTTCAGCTTAGATTGGCGTAATGCAATGTCATTTAATCGTTCGACCTTTGAATTTAAAGCGTCGATGGCAAGCTATGATGGCCCTCCTATTTCACCAACATTTGAAGTGGGGCTCGGTGGTTTCCAAAACCTCTCGGGTTATGGCATTAACGAGATCACGGGTAGTTATAAAGGTTTAGTTGCTCTAATTTATCGACATCGTTTATTGGATAACAATTTTGGCGCATTCTCATTCCCGCTTTATCTGGGCGCGTCCATCGAACGAGGGAATGTTTGGAATGATAAAGATGACATCAGCTTTGATTCAACCATTTCTGCGGGTAGTGTATTTATAGCCTTAGACACGGGTATAGGTCCTGTGATGTTGTCTTATGGTTATGCTGAAGGTGGACACGCTTCTGGTTATCTCTTTATTGGTAATAATTTCTAAATACGCGCTAGCACTATTCATATGAATTAACTCTTCTTTTTACACCATAAGTTTGATGAATGTTGAGTATTGATGTAAAAATCCTTCTGCACTTGCTGCTTTAATTTTAATTTTAGGTTAAAAATGTTATATTTGTGAACACTCTGCAAGAGGCCTTAACTTTATTATTGTTGAATTCACATCAATAACCGTTGAATTCACATAGCAAATGAATAGGTTAAGGTTACATATAACAAGGATGTCCACCATAGGTGGCATAAACTAAGAGGAATGAGTCGTGTTAGAAGCTTATCGTAAACATGTCGAAGAACGTGCCGCTGATGGGGTTGTACCTAAACCTCTTGATGCTGAACAAGTTGCTGCTCTAGTTGAATTGGTGAAAAGCCCAATTGCTGGCGAAGAAGAAGTTATTTTAGATCTTTTAACCAATCGCGTACCACCAGGTGTGGATGAAGCTGCTTATGTAAAAGCAGGATTTTTAACTGCGATTGTTAAAGGCGAAGCGACATCACCGATCTTATCTGCAGAACGTGCTACTGAACTACTTGGCACGATGCAAGGTGGTTACAACATCGAAACATTGGTTGAATTACTCGATGTTGATGCGCTGGCTCCGATTGCTGCTGAAGCTTTATCACACACGCTATTAATGTTCGATGCTTTCTATACTGTTGAAGAAAAAGCAAAAGCGGGTAATAAATTCGCACAACAAGTATTACAGTCTTGGGCTGATGCAGAATGGTTCTTAAGCAAACCTGAAGTAGCTGAAAAATTAACAGTTACTGTATTTAAAGTACCTGGCGAAACGAATACAGATGACTTATCACCTGCACCAGATGCATGGTCTCGCCCAGATATCCCACTACACGCACTTGCTATGCTTAAGAATGAGCGTGAAGGTGTTGCTGCAAATCCATTACAAGCAATTGAAGAACTAAAAGAAAAAGGTCATCAAGTTGCTTACGTTGGTGACGTTGTTGGTACTGGTTCTTCACGCAAATCAGCAACTAACTCTGTGTTATGGTGCATGGGGGATGATATCCCATTCGTACCGAACAAACGTGGTGGTGGTATTTGTATTGGTTCTAAAATTGCGCCTATTTTCTTCAACACCATGGAAGATTCTGGAGCGTTGCCATTAGAGTTTGATGTAACTAGCTTAAATACTGGTGACGTTATCGATATCTTCCCATACGAAGGTGTTGTTAAAGCGAACGAAACTGGCGCGACTATCACTGAATTTAAAATCAAAACAGATGTGATTCTTGACGAAGTACGTGCTGGTGGCCGTATCCCACTTATTATTGGTCGTGGTTTGACTGCACGTGCACGTACTGCACTAGGTCTAGAAGATTCAACGGTATTCCGTTTACCTGAAGATGTTGCCGCTTCAAGCAAGGGCTATACTTTAGCACAGAAAATGGTTGGTAAAGCATGTGGGGTTGCAGGCGTACGTCCTAACCAATATTGCGAACCAAAAATGACAACTGTTGGTTCTCAAGATACTACGGGTCCGATGACACGTGATGAGCTAAAAGATTTAGCCTGTCTTGGTTTCTCTGCTGATTTAGTGATGCAGTCTTTCTGTCATACAGCTGCTTATCCGAAACCTGTAGATGTGCAAACGCATCATACACTACCTGATTTTATTCGTAATCGTGCGGGTGTTTCTTTACGTCCAGGTGATGGTGTTATTCACTCATGGTTAAACCGTATGTTATTACCAGATACAGTTGGTACTGGTGGTGATTCACATACACGTTTCCCATTAGGTATTTCTTTCCCTGCTGGTTCTGGTCTTGTTGCATTTGCAGCAGCAACTGGTGTTATGCCATTGGATATGCCTGAATCTATTTTAGTACGCTTTAAAGGTGAACTACAACCTGGTATCACACTACGTGACCTAGTTAATGCTATCCCTTACTATGCGATTCAACAAGGGCTACTGACTGTTGAGAAAGCGGGTAAAATCAATGCGTTCTCTGGTCGTGTACTTGAAATTGAAGGTCTACCAGAGCTGAAAGTTGAGCAAGCATTCGAATTATCAGATGCATCAGCAGAGCGTTCTGCTGCAGGTTGTTCAATCAAGCTTAATGAAGCGCCAATCATTGAATATCTAGAGTCTAACATCGTGATGTTAAACTGGATGATTGCTGAAGGTTACGGCGATCCGAAGACGATTGCTCGCCGTGTAGCTGAAATGAAAGCATGGATCGCAGATCCACAATTACTTGAAGCTGACGCGGATGCAGAATACGCTGAGATCATCGAAATCGATCTAGCTGACGTTAAAGAGCCTATCCTAGCTTGTCCAAACGACCCTGATGACGTTAAATTATTAACAGATGTTGCTGGTGTTGAAATTGACGAAGTATTTGTTGGTTCATGTATGACTAACATCGGTCACTTCCGTGCAGCTGGTAAACTACTTGAGAAATTCAGTGGTACTTTACCAACACGTATGTGGGTAACACCACCAACGCGTATGGATGCCGCACAATTAAGTGATGAAGGTTACTACTCAATCTTCGGTAAAGCGGGCGCTCGTACAGAAATGCCTGGTTGTTCACTGTGTATGGGTAACCAAGCACGTGTAGGCGATAATACGACGGTTGTTTCTACTTCAACACGTAACTTCCCGAACCGTTTAGGTAATGGCGCTAACGTTTACCTCAGTTCTGCTGAAGTTGCTGCAGTAGCGGCGATTAAAGGTAAGATCCCAACAGTTGCTGAGTACATGGAACTGGCTTCTGAAATTGATGCAACAGCAGCGGATACATACCGTTACTTAAACTTCGATCAAATTGCTTCTTACATTGAGAAAGCGAACGAAGTGATTGTTCAAGAAGCAGTATAATTAACGCGTACCATCCTGGATGCTGAACTGTTAATTAAACAGAAATAGATAAAATAATAATGAAACGGCTCCCTCGATAGGGAGCCGTTTTTGTTTCGGTTGTTTTTTGTTACACTCCAGCGCTGAACAGCTATTATATTTATTAACTAATAAGAAGCAGGCATAACCGTGGATTTTGAATTTCGAAAAGATACCCTTACAGATACATACCGCGTCATCATATCAATGGAACAGACGGCATTAGGTAGTTGGATCCAAGGCACTTTAGGTACGGATAAGGCCACTATTGCGTTGATTCAAGCGGAAGTTGATTTATTAAAAGCACGTAAAAAACAAGAGTACCGTTTAGTTGGTGATGAGATGACATTAACCATGACGCAAGAAGATGTCTGTGCTTGTATGAATTCGGAGTTAATTGATACTGGCGAAGAGCTAGATGACGATATGAATTTTTATGATGCGGAAACTGTAGCAGTTTGTGGCTTGGAGGATTTTGAGATCATACTCCAAGCCTGGTTAGAATTCTTTAGTCAGCGTTAATCCCACTCTTCCGATGTGTAGCTAAATGTTGGTAATGACCATTTCTGATAAATAGCACATAGGCGCAGTGATACACCGAGGCAGAAGGCCACAATAAGATTGATATTGTGGTCAATACCAAACGTTTCTAAGCCCAGATAAAGTACCGCGACTAATAATGAGATACCCGCGTAGATCTCTTTACAGAATACCACCGGGGTACGATTACAGAGTAGATCGCGTATTACCCCGCCACAAATACCCGTTATCATACCCGCCATAATAATCACGGTTGGGTGATAACCGAGTTTCATCGCTACATTACAACCAATAATGGTAAATGCTATCAAGCCTACCGCATCAAGTACTAAGAATAAACGGCGTAAATGATTCATGTGCTTAGCTATCAGAATAGTAAACAAACCTGCGCATATGGTGATATAGACATAGTGGGGGTGTTGGGTCCAAGATATTGGAAAATTACCCAATAACAGATCACGGACTGTACCACCACCAAGCGCAGTAACAAACGCGATCACAGCCACGCCGAAGATGTCCATATTACGGCGACCCGCCATCAATGCACCCGACATCGCTTCGGCAGTTATCGCGATTAAATAGATATAAGTTAGCATTATTGCGAACCCTTTAAGTTAACGAAATTTGGGGGAGGTATCCATTTAAAATATGCTTAGCTCCTTACAAGTTGGCGATCCTATACATAAACATTTTTATGGTCAACCTAAACTGAATTTGAGGTCAGGATTTTACTTCGACTTAGATTGTAAACTCTGTAATGCGGGATTAAATTTGTTGTAACACTTACAAAGGTTACACAAATAGGTTAGACTTCTGGATGGCTAATGTATTACTTAAGGATGGGAATAATGCCGATTAGAATTAAAGACGGGCTTCCGGCTGCGGAAATATTAGGTAATGAAAATATTTTTGTGATGCTAGAGTCACGAGCAACCAAGCAAGAAATTAGACCGCTGCAGGTTGTTGTTCTTAACCTTATGCCGAAGAAAATTGAGACTGAAAATCAAATTCTACGGTTATTATCAAATACGCCACTGCAAGTAAATGTAGAGTTATTGCGGATTGATTATCGTGCCTCTAAGAATACCCCCCAGGAACATATTGATGAGTTCTATCACGATTTTGAACGTATTCGTCATAATAATTACGATGGTTTGATCATCACAGGTGCGCCATTAGGCTTAGTTGGTCATGATGAAGTCGTGTATTGGCCACAAATCGAAGAGATCATTAACTGGTCGAAAACTCACGTGGTATCCACCCTGTTCTTATGCTGGGCTGCACAAGCGGCATTAAAAGTCTTGCATGGCATTGATAAAAAAGTCCATGAGAATAAATTTTCTGGTGTCTATCCACAGCAAACGTTCCACCGTCATAATCCATTAGTGCGCGGGTTTGATGATGAATTTTCCGTGCCGATGTCGCGTTATGCCAACTTTTCTGAAGAGATGTTTGCAGGTACAGATCTAAATATCTTAGCGGCGAATGATGAAACGGGTGTGTATTTAGCTGCATCCAAAGATTTCCGTCAGGTATTTGTAACGGGTCATCCAGAATACAGTGCAGATACTTTACACCAAGAATATATGCGTGATATTGCCGAAGGCGTTGAAGCCGGAATACCGGCGAATTACTATGAAGGTAATGATGCTGAAAATGCTCCTCGTGTTACTTGGCGTAGTCATGGTAATCTGCTCTATAGCAACTGGTTAAACTATTATGTTTATCAACAAACGCCATATGACTTAAATGATCTATAAATGCAATGATCTATAGACGTTAGAGATGTATCAAATAATAAGACTCAGGACTGGGTCTGCAGTAAATTAAACGAGGGATCTTGTGGCTACTATAAAAAATAAACAGCAACTGGAACAGCAATTAAAAAAACGTATCATGCTCATCGATGGCGGCATGGGGACGATGATCCAAGACTATAAATTAGAAGAAATAGATTATCGTGGTGAACGCTTTGCTGACTGGCATTGCGACGTCAAAGGTAACAATGATTTATTGGTATTAAGTAAGCCACAGCTCATTGCTGACATTCATAAAGAGTACCTCGATGCGGGTGCCGATATTCTTGAAACCAATACGTTTAATGCCACTACTATCGCGATGGCTGATTATGATATGGAATCATTATCGGCAGAGATTAACCGCGAAGCAGCACGTATCGCACGTCAAGTTGCCGATGATAAAACTGCAGAAAACCCTGACCGTCCACGTTTTGTTGCTGGTGTATTAGGGCCAACAAACCGTACTTGTTCTATTTCTCCTGATGTAAATGATCCCGCTTTCCGTAATACTTCATTTGACCTCATGGTTGAAGCCTATATCGAATCAACCAAAGCCTTAATCGAAGGCGGTTCAGATATGATTCTTATCGAAACTATTTTTGATACCTTGAATGCCAAAGCAGCTGTATTTGCGGTGAAAACAGTATACGAAGAACTCGGTTACGAATTGCCGATTATGATCTCTGGCACTATTACAGATGCCTCGGGTCGTACACTGACGGGTCAAACGACAGAAGCATTTTATAATTCATTACGCCATGCAGAGCCGATCACTTTTGGTCTTAACTGTGCATTAGGGCCTGATGAGCTACGTCAATACGTTGATGAACTCTCACGCATTTCAGAAAGCTATGTAACAGCCCATCCGAATGCGGGTTTACCAAATGCGTTCGGTGAATATGATTTGAGCCCTGAAGACATGGCTGTACACATTAAGGAATGGGCTGAAGCCGGTTTCTTAAATATGGTTGGCGGTTGTTGTGGTACCACACCAGAACACATTAAAGCTATGGCTGATGCTGTTGAAGGTGTTAAGCCGCGTCAATTACCTGAAATCGAAGTCGCTTGTCGTCTTAGTGGTCTAGAGCCATTAATTATTACCAAAGACAGCCTGTTTATTAACGTCGGTGAACGTACCAACGTAACAGGGTCGGCACGTTTTAAGCGGCTGATTAAAGAAGAAAATTATGACGAAGCACTACATGTTGCCCAGCAGCAAGTAGAAGCAGGTGCACAGATTATCGACATCAATATGGATGAAGGTATGCTGGATTCGTTGCACTGTATGGAGCGTTTTTTAAATCTTGTTGCTTCAGAACCTGAAATTTCGAAAGTACCAATCATGGTTGATTCATCTAAGTGGGAGATTCTCGAAGCTGGTCTGAAGTGCGTTCAGGGTAAAGCTATTGTTAACTCGATTTCACTGAAAGAGGGCGAAGAAAATTTCCGTCGCCAAGCGACATTGATTCGTCGTTATGGCGCAGCAATGATCGTGATGGCCTTTGATGAAGATGGTCAGGCGGATACCCAAGAGCGTAAGTTTGAGATTTGTAAGCGCTCTTACAACATCTTGGTTCATGAGTTAGATTATCCACCAGAAGATATTATCTTTGATCCAAATATTTTTGCTGTTGCAACGGGTATTGAAGAACATAATAACTATGCGGTTGACTTCATCGAAGCCGTTAAAGACATTAAACGTGAGTTACCCCATGCCATGATTTCTGGTGGTGTTTCTAACGTATCTTTCTCGTTCCGTGGTAACAACCCGTTACGTGAAGCTATCCATGCGGTGTTCTTGTATTACTGTATTCGTGAAGGTATGGATATGGGGATTGTGAATGCGGGGCAATTAGCTATTTATGATGACCTGCCAAAAGAACTGCTCGATGCGGTCGAAGATGTGATCCTTAACCGCAATGATAATGCAACGGAAGCGCTACTCGATATTGCAGATAAGTACCGTGATTCCGGTGTTGAAGTGGAAGCTGAAACACAGGAGTGGCGTAGCTTTGATGTTAAGAAACGTTTAGAGCATGCATTGATTAAAGGTATCACTGAATTTATTGATGAAGATACTGAAGAAGCACGTCAGCAAGCGACACTGCCGATCGAAGTAATCGAAGGTCCGTTAATGGATGGCATGAATGCAGTTGGCGACTTATTTGGTGCTGGTAAAATGTTCTTACCTCAGGTGGTCAAATCTGCGCGGGTAATGAAACGTGCAGTGGCTTACTTAAACCCTTTCATTGAAGCATCAAAACAGAAAGGTTCTTCAAACGGTAAAGTATTATTGGCCACGGTAAAAGGTGATGTGCATGATATCGGTAAAAATATTGTAGGGGTTGTACTGCAGTGTAATAACTATGAAATTGTCGATATGGGCGTCATGGTATCTTGTGATGATATTTTGAAAAAAGCAGTGGATGAAAACTGCGACATCATTGGTTTATCAGGACTGATTACGCCGTCACTAGATGAAATGGTACACGTTGCTAAAGAATGTAAACGTAAAGGGTTAAAACTACCAATTCTGATTGGTGGCGCGACAACATCGAAAGCCCATACCGCGGTTAAGATTGAGCAAAATTATGACGAACCAGTTATCTATGTTTCTAATGCATCACGCGCAGTTGGTGTGGT
Organism: Moritella sp. 28; assembly: GCF_018219435.1. Taxonomy (NCBI): domain Bacteria; kingdom Pseudomonadati; phylum Pseudomonadota; class Gammaproteobacteria; order Alteromonadales; family Moritellaceae; genus Moritella; species Moritella sp. 28. Next base: position 306,608 of record NZ_CP056121.1, read on the forward strand.
TTCGGCGTTATTGTCAGAAACCAAAAAACCTGAACTCGTCGCTAGGATGGCGAAAGAGTACGACACTGCCCGTGAACAACATGCCCGTAAACGACCACGCAGTGCACCAGTTACACTTGATGTTGCACGTGCAAATAAAGCACCAATTGATTGGGTTAACTATACGCCGCCAGAACCAAAAACATTAGGTGTGCAGAAATATATTAGTTACTCGATTGCGGAATTGCGGAAATACATTGATTGGACACCGTTCTTCATGACTTGGACTCTGGCGGGTAAATATCCACGTATTCTTACGGATGAAGTTGTGGGTGAAGAAGCGACGCGTTTATTCAATGATGCTAACGACATGCTTGACCGTTTAGAAGAAGGTGGTGCAGGGCTTGAAGGCGTGCCTGACGATTATAAAATTGCTGTTAACGGTGTGATTGGTCTATTCCCTGCGAATACCGTAAATGACGATACCATTGAAGTGTATACCGATGAAACGCGATCACAGGTATTAACCAAACTTGAGCATCTACGTCAGCAAACTAAAAAGAAACCTGGTCAATATAATAATTGTTTAGCGGACTTCGTAGCACCTAAAGATTCTGGTAAATTCGATTATGTGGGTGCATTTGCAGTAACGGGCGGTATCGGTGAAGATGACGTTGCGAATTACTTCAAAGGTATTGAAGATGATTACAACGCTATTCTCGTTCAATCTGTGTGTGACCGTCTAGCTGAAGCAATGGCTGAACGCCTGCATGAATTAGTACGTAAAGAAGAGTGGGGTTTCACACCAACGGAAGAGTGGAACAACGATGACCTGATCCGTGAAAAATACCAAGGTATTCGTCCGGCACCGGGTTATGCAGCCTGTCCTGAACATACGGAGAAAGGCACTATTTGGGAATTACTTGACCCAGAGAGCATAGGTATGAAGCTAACTTCTTCTTATGCAATGTGGCCGGGTGCGGCGGTATCAGGCTGGATATTCTCCCATCCTGAATCACGTTACTTCGCGGTTGCATCGATTCAAGAAGACCAAGTGAAAGACTACGCAGAACGTAAAAACATGACGCTCGAAGAAGCCGAACGTTGGTTAGGGCCTAACTTAGGGTATTCGCCCGATTAACGTTACATACTGATTACAAAAAATGCCCGTATCGTTAATTAACGATACGGGCATTTTTATAAAGTATTGTTAATACATTTAGCTGTAATGATTAATGCGGCTGTAATGATTGTACTTTAGTACGTACTAGCAACGATTTTTTACGTTGGGTTAATACATTGCCTAATATCACCAGTCCCAGTCCCAGCGTTGAATATAGCGTCCAGTGATAATCTTCAAATACCGCAGAAACACTTAAGGCTACAACCGGAGTGATAACTAAAATATAAGCGGCGTTACTGGCACCTAAACGATCGACTAGGATAAGATAAAAAGTAAAACCAAGAACCGATGCTGGAATGGCCAGATATAATAAACTGCCAATATATTGCGTGCTCATGGTAAATTCAAACGAAATGCCACGGACTAAAATAATCAATAACAAGGCAATACAACCATAAACCATGGCATAGCTGGTGGCAGTGAAGGGCTGCACATTATTCTTGGTATTACGTATGCTAAGCATATTACCCATCGAGAAACACCAAGTGCCCAGTAGGGCAAATAACAGCCCGTACAACGTACCTTGCGACCAATCTGTTTGCAGTAAATCACCTGCAAACAACAAGCTAATACCAGCAAGCCCCAATATGGCACCTAACCAGAAATTAGCATTGGTTTGGGTTTTGTAAAACAGCTTACTGTGAAAGGCATTGAATACTGGCGCGCTTGCCATAAATACCGCCACTAAACCACTGGGAATATACAAAGTCGCACTGTAAAAGGCGAGGAAATTACAACAGAATAAACACACGCCTTGGAATGCCAAAAAAGCATGGTCTTTACGTTTTACTGGTTGTAGTTTTCCCCAAAGTTTACCGACAACAAACATGACCGCTGCGGCAATTGCAAAGCGGTAAAAGATTGAGACTTCCATTGGCACATCACCGTGTTGCCACTTGATTGATATCCACGAAAACCCCCAAATAAATATCATTGAAACATAGAGTAGTGCTGACATAGCGGCTCCTTCTTTATTACGCCCACAATTAATTAGTCTGCATTATGAAAGTATTTTGATGTTGGAAATATCACGATGTCGGTAAAACTAACATAATATTGCGGTTTAATTATTAGCATGATCACGGTATCAGTTGAGCAATCTGACATTAATGGTAGTATTTTGTTATGCCTTTAATAAAGCCTGTAATGGACCAGCTGGATATTGCCTTACCTCAACTTGAGACTAGTGCAACTAGCTTTGAACAATCGCCCAGTAAGATCTGTTTACGACAAACGTCATTAACGGATGCACTGTCGTGGGCGCATTATCAAAATGAACATGAACGCTTATATTATGTGAATGATAAGCAGCACACTTTGAGTTTGTACATGTCTGGTGGTTATGAAACCCATCGTACCGATGTTGACTCGGGGTTTGGTGCGCCTGGTAAATTTTGTTTAATGCCGAAAGACTCTGAAAGCCATTGGCAACTGGGGCAAACGCAGCAATTCATGCACTTATATTTCAGTGATGATTACCTTAAGCAATTAGCCTTGAAAGTGTTTGATATTGATCCGCGCATGTTACAACTGCCGGAATTAACCTTTACCAATGATGTGGCAACCGAAGCTTTGTTTCGTCATTGTATGGCGACGAGTGATTGGCGCAGTGGCGATGATCATCTCGCCATGGAACAAGTGACTAACACTATTTTAGTGTCGATGTTGCAAAATATGGGCATCACTAAACTTACAGCACCGGTGAAAGGCGGGTTATCACCCAAAGTTACGGCGTTGGTATGTGATTATATGCAGGCGAATTTTTACCGTCAGGTTTACCTTGCGGAACTGGCAGAGTTAGCTCAATTAAGTGAATATCATTTTTGCCGGATGTTTAAACAAAGTATGGCGCAAACACCACAAGCATACTTGTTAGCTATTCGGATAGAGCAAGCGAAGTTAAGTATGCGTACTGGGCAGGCGAGTATGGCTGACATTGCGTTACAGTGTGGCTTTGCTAACCAAAGCCACATGGGGCGCTATTTTAAAAAGCTGGTGGGTATATCACCACGCCAGTATCGACTGTTAACGGTAGGTTAACCGCGAGTTAATATTTATTCACGCTTACTGGTCGCTATTGCTGACGCTGATACAACTCAAAGCAAACTTGTCCCGCTTGTTTTTCTTTTAATATTGTCCAATTAGCTGGTAGCTTAACTTGATTAAGTTCTTTTTCGCGCTCGATATAAATTACTGCATCGGCGCTTAACCAATTGTTTTCTTCCAGCTTAGCGCAACACTCTTCTAACAAAGCCTGACGAAAAGGTGGGTCAATAAACACCAGATCATAGCGCTGTACTGGTACCTTGGTTAGTAACTGCAGCGTATCACCACGTACTAACTGGGCATTCTCTGCTTTTAATAAATTAATGTTTTGTTGTAGTTGTGCCGCTGCGTCAGCGTCCTTTTCGAACAGTAGACCCGTTTCAGCATAGCGGGATAAAGCTTCAAAGATTAATCCGCCACTTCCAGCAAAAAGATCCAAGCAATGGCTGTCACGGACATAAGGTGATAACCAGTTAAACACGGTTTCTTTCACTCGGTCAGTGGTGGGCCTTAGACCAATAACATCTTTAACGGGGAGTTTTCGGCCGCGCCATTGGCCACTGATGATCCGAATTTGTCCAGAAGGACGTTGATTTTGTTGTTTGCTGTTAGATTTTGCCATAGTAATTCTTTGTCTGGACAGAATAATGGTAATATACTCAAGCAACTTAGAAATGCAAGTTTCAGTGCTCGGGATGATACCGGATCACACTGTCACTTGTAGGTGAAGTTTAATTATATCGATATTGAGTCATTGTAGCAGGTCAATGCTGCTGAAAGTAAGGTTTTCCGAAAATGGCAAAGAAAGGCATGAAAAATTGGTTTGGCTTCGGTAAAAAAGAAGCAGAAGACACACATGAAAATGAAGTGTTAGTAAATAATGACGATATTCAACAGGATAACGTAATTGACAGTATTCAAACTGACAGCGCTCAAGTTAACAATACTAAGATAACTGAAACAGACGTTGAGGTGGTAGAAACTACGACTATTGATAACGCTGAAGAACGTGTTATTGACGCGACTAGCGCTGAAACGACAGAGACTGACAGTGCGGATGTTGACGCTCCAAAGTGGTACCAGTTTGGCAAAAAGAAACAATTAAAACAGGACACTGAACAAGCCGAGGCGCAACCGCAACAAACGATAGACGAACAAGTAACAGATATTGTCGCTACGCCAGCGACGATTGAGATTACAGATGAGGTTCAAACAACGGCAACGGCTATCGAGACCGCTCCTGTTGTCGACACTGAAAGTACGCCTGTAACTGAAGTTACCGCTGTTATTGATGATCGCGCAGATGATGTTGCTGATGAAGAACCAAAAGATAAATTCTTTACCCGCTTAAAACGTGGTTTATCACGTACCAAAGGTAATATCGGTAGTGGTTTTAAAAGCTTCTTCCGCGGTAAGCATATCGATGATGAGTTATTCGAAGAACTCGAAGAGCAACTATTAATTGCTGATCTTGGTGTCGCGACAACGACTCGCATCATTGATAACTTAACGCAGCAAGCCTCGCGTAAAGAATTAAAAGATGCTGAAGCTTTGTACGATATCTTGAAAAAAGATATGGCGGAAATGTTGAAAAAAGTTGAGCAGCCGTTAGAAATTGACAGTAACAACAAACCACACGTGATCTTAATGGTTGGTGTGAATGGTGTGGGTAAAACCACGACTATCGGTAAAATGGCGAAGAAATTTCAAGGCGAAGGTAAATCTGTGATGCTGGCTGCAGGTGATACATTCCGTGCCGCAGCGGTTGAGCAATTACAAGTATGGGGTGATCGTAACGGCATCCCTGTGGTTGCACAACACACAGGTGCGGATAGTGCTTCGGTGCTATTTGATGCCATGCAATCGGCAACTGCAAAAGATGTAGACGTACTGATCGCAGATACTGCGGGTCGTTTGCAAAACAAAGCGCATCTAATGGAAGAGCTGAAGAAAGTTGTGCGTGTGATGAAAAAACACGACGCGACTGCGCCGCACGAGATCATGTTAACGATTGATGCAGGTACCGGTCAAAATGCCTTAAGCCAAGCGGAACTATTTAAAGAAGCCGTAGGTCTTACCGGCATTACTCTAACTAAGTTAGATGGAACAGCGAAAGGTGGTGTTATTTTTGCGGTAGCAGATAAATTCCAGATCCCAATTCGCTTTATCGGTATTGGTGAAGGTATTGATGATTTACGTACCTTTAATTCTGAAGAGTTTATTGATGCGCTCTTTAGTACTGAAGAACAAAAATAATAAGGTTAATACAGCGAGAACACGTTGCTATCACTGCTTATAGCAGGTGCTGTTAATCATATATTGACCAAATACTCATCGATCATACGATGAGTATTTGGTTTTACTATTCTAATGTTCATAAAAACATACCAAGGACACGGTCATCATGATTCGGTTTGATAATGTATCTAAAGTTTACCCTGGCAGCCTTAGTGCACTACAAAAGGTAAATTTTCATCTTGAAAAAGGTGAAATGGCTTTTTTAACGGGCCCATCGGGTGCCGGTAAAAGTACCTTATTAAAACTAATCAGCATGCTAGAACGACCAACCGCTGGTGAGATCACCTTAAATGGTCGTAACGTCACTAAAATTAGCAAATCTGAGATCCCCTTTTTACGTCGAGATATAGGTATTATTTTTCAAGATCATCGCTTATTAGTTGATCGAACCGTATTTGACAATGTTGCATTACCTCTGATTATCAAAGGTTATACTGCCAAACAAGTTAACAACAGAGTGTTGGCGGCATTAGATAAAGTGGGTTTATACAATAAAGCCAAGTGTTACCCGCCCATGCTTTCTGGTGGTGAGCAACAACGTGTGGGCATTGCTCGTGCTATTATTTCTCGTCCTAAATTGTTGTTGGCCGATGAACCTACTGGTAATTTGGATCCACAACTATCGATGGAAATTATCAAACTGTTTGAAGAATTCAATCGCACTGGCACTTCGGTATTGATTGCCACTCATGACTTGGGTTTGATTGCTAAAATGCGCTATCGCACCTTACGTATTAGGCGTGGTGAGATGTGTAATGACGAGTTACAAGGGATTTAACATGAATAAGCAACCCAATCGACCTGATGTATCATTTATTAAGCGTATCCAAATTCGTTGTCAGCAGCATATCCACCAAGCGATATCGAGTTTGACCGACGTATGGCGTACGCCCATTGCATCCTTAATGACTATGCTAGTTCTTGGCGTCAGTTTAGCCTTGCCGAGTACCCTGTATGTCGTATTAAAAAATAGTCAAACAGTCAGTGAAGGCTGGACTAGCCCGACCGATATTAATCTATTCTTGAAGAAAGACCTACCTGAATCGCGTTATAAAAATTTATTGCACCGATTAAAAACTTACAAAGAAGTCGATACTTTTGAGTACATTTCCAAAGAACAAGGCATGGACGAATTTAAGCGCTCTTCTGGATTAGTTTCGGCATTGACACTGTTAGATCATAACCCATTACCGGCAGTGGTCGTGGTGACGCCTAAACCTTATTACCGCACCTCAATTGCCGCCCAAGAGCTATTAGCGAAGTTAGAGCGCGAACCGGAAGTTCAACAAGGCAAGTTGGATATTATGTGGTTAGCACGCCTAGAAGGTATTATCTCTATCTTCAGTGATGCGGTATTCGTGGTATCAGTACTATTATTAAGTTCAGTGTTATTAATAACCGGTAATACCATACGGTTAAACATCTTATCTAATCGAGCCGAAATTGAAGTATTAAAATTGGTGGGTGCCACTAATGCATTTGTGCAACGGCCATTTTTATATACCGGATTTTGGTATGGTGCTATCGGAGGGATTTTAGCTTGGTTAGTGACTATATTCATGGTGTATTGGATGGAAGATACTGTCCTTAATCTTGCTCAGTTATATAACACTGAATTTACGATTGAAGGATTAGTTTTTAGCGAGATAATGTTGTTGTTCATGACCGCTATTGGCATGGGACTTATCTCTGCTGCTATTTCTGTTAATTATTATATTGCTAAAATTGAACCGAGCTAAGACTGAATTCAGCGTAGAGTGCGACAGGACTCAGAGGAAAATGTAAAAGAGTCAGGCGTAATCAAGTGTGTGCTTGAGTTACCCTGTTCTTTTATTATCTATATAGGATCTTACTGATAAATATAACTGCCATCTTCACGTAACGAAAATAGCGCTGGCTCACTATCTACATCACTAATGCGAAGCTGTATTAGCTTACCTGTCGTCGAGATATAAAATGACATGATCTGTCCCGGTTTCACTTGCGTAATGTATCGCGCGGGTGTACGCAATGCGATTAAATCATGGAGTACAGCGGAGGGAATATCATACTGACGAAAAATCCGGTAAACAGAATCTCCTTTTCGAATGACATGCGCGCGCCATTCTCCATCGATATTTTCAGGATCGAGCACTTTAATTTGTACTGGTGGCGGCGTATTACGGGGTTGACTCTGTCCTAAGCCCGCTTTATTTGCTACATTTTGTGTCGTTGTGATCGTCAGTTCGATTGACTTGCGTTCGTTGATCGTATCTTCACTATTCGTCGCGTCATCTGATATTGGAATAATGAGTAACGCGATTACTGCCAGTGATAATAAGGGCAGTAATTTTCGGTGAACACTGGGCAGCGTCTGATATGTACTACTTAACGCATTAACGCGTTTTGTCAATGATGGAAATAATAATTTAGTTTTTTCGATAAGAGAATATAATGCACTGCTCCCCATGATTAATTTCCTGTCATTTGTGTTTTTAATCGGATTTTGAGCTAATTAAGTCACTTTAGATAATAATAATATTGGCGCGTTATAGTTGAAATAACTATCTATAACGGCACTAAACAATACAATTTTTTGTTATTATCTAAGATAATTTTATTGCGCGTTTTATCATAGTATAAATGCTGAAAAATAGCATATGTTGTTTTCGCCTTTGAATGTGAAATTTTTACTTTATTCTAAATAACAGGAATCTTGATGACTGACGTTATTGATATGAGCTTAGAGGGTGTCGAAGAGCAACCGCTAAGGGAATTTACTGAGCAAGCATATTTGAATTATTCCATGTATGTGATTATGGATCGTGCCTTGCCTCATATTGGTGACGGGTTAAAGCCAGTACAACGTCGTATCACTTACGCAATGTCAGAACTGGGTTTACACGCAGGGGCTAAATATAAAAAATCAGCACGTACTGTTGGTGACGTACTCGGTAAGTACCATCCGCATGGCGATAGTGCTTGTTATGAAGCCATGGTACTTATGGCGCAACCTTTCTCTTATCGTTATCCATTAGTCGATGGTCAGGGTAACTGGGGGGCGCCAGATGATCCTAAATCATTTGCGGCAATGCGTTATACCGAAGCTAAATTATCTAAGTTTGCGGAAGTATTACTCGGTGAAGTAGGGTTAGGTACCGTTGACTGGTTACCTAACTTTGATGGCACTATGAAAGAGCCTCAATTATTACCGGCACGTTTACCGCATATCTTACTTAATGGAGTAACCGGGATTGCGGTTGGTATGGCAACTGATATTCCACCACATAACGTGCGTGAAGTGACGAATGCATGCCTGCATTTGATTGATAAGCCAAAAGCTGAGCTGTCAGAATTGATGGCGTATGTGAAAGGTCCCGATTACCCGACTGAAGCAGAAATTATCACCCCAGAAAAAGATATCGCTAAGATCTACGAAACTGGTAAGGGTAGCATTAAAATGCGTGCGGTATTCGGTATTGAAAGTGGCGATATCGTGATTAGCGCGCTGCCTCATCAAGTGTCTGGCGGTAAAATTTTAGAACAAATTGCTGCACAAATGCAGGCGAAAAAATTACCGATGGTGGCTGATTTACGTGATGAGTCTGACCATGAAAACCCAACGCGATTAGTAATCATACCACGTTCTAACCGCATCGATATCGAGCAGCTAATGGCGCATCTATTTGCCAGTACTGATCTTGAAAAAAACTACCGTGTTAACTTGAACATGATTGGCTTGAATGACAAACCGCAAGTTAAAGGTTTAAAGAAAATATTATTAGAATGGTTGGAGTTCCGTCGTACTACGGTACGTCGTCGTCTGCAATTCCGTTTGGATAAAGTACTTGCACGTTTACATATGCTCGACGGTTTATTAATCGCATTCTTAAACATTGATGAAGTGATTGAAATCATTCGCAACTATGATGATCCAAAAACTGAGTTAATTTCACGTTTTGATTTATCGGTTAAACAAGCAGAAGCAGTACTGGAACTTAAACTTCGTCACTTAGCCAAGTTAGAAGAAATGCGTATTCGTGGTGAGCAAGGTGAATTAAACACCGAACGCCATAAACTTGAGCAACTATTAAGTTCAGATCGCCGTTTAGCGACATTAGTGAAAAAAGAGTTAATCGCAGATGCAGAGAAATTCGGTGATGAGCGCCGTTCACCGATCATCGAGCGTAAAGAAGCGAAAGCGTTAACCGAAAAAGAATTAATGCCAAATGAAGCCGTGACGGTGGTGTTATCACAACAAGGTTGGGCACGTTGTGCCAAGGGTCATGATGTGGATGCTAAAGGACTCAGTTATAAAGCCAGTGACGGTTATAAAGATGCCGCAGAAGGACGCAGTAACTGTCCTGCGGTATTTATAGATTCAAGTGGTCGTTCGTTTGCACTTGATGCGCACACATTACCATCTGCGCGTAGTCAGGGTGAACCATTAACGACCCGCTTTACGTTAGCTGCGGGGAAAACCTTTACCCACGCTATCATGGCTGAAGATAACCAACAGTTCTTACTGAGTTCTGATGCGGGTTATGGTTTCATTGGTAAGTTTAGTGACATGGTTAGTCGTAATAAAAACGGTAAAGCATTATTAACCTTGCCAGTTGGCGGTTTGGTGATTGAACCACAAGCGGTGACAGATATAACGACTGATCACTGTTTAATTATCTCTAACGAAGGGCGGATGCTGATTTTCCCTCTATCATCATTACCGTTATTATCGAAAGGTAAAGGGAATAAGTTAATGAATATTCCGTCAGCACGCGTAAAAAGTCGTGAAGAATTTGTACAAATGTTGACGATAGTTCCTGATGGGCAATCGGTAACGCTTTATGCTGGTAAGCGTAAATTAACGTTGAAACCCGCTGATTTAGAACACTATAAAGGTGAACGTGGACGTCGTGGGTTTAAGTTGCCACGCGGATTACAGCGTGTTGATACGTTAGAAATCGTGGATGAACGATTCAGCTAACGCTTGTACACTGAGTATCCGCTAGGTATACTCAGTGCCATGTTATAAGAGGGTTACAAATGTTATTAATTAGTCGTTTAGTCTTGGTCATGCTATTTATGATCTATTTATTGATCATGAGCGTATTGCGCTTTAGCTTACAACCTAGAAATCCAAAACACGTGGCATGTGTGGCGCGAAACTTCTCTCGTTTGGCACGACTTATGGGCGTTAAACTAATTGTGCGGAAACCTGCGGATTTGAATGATGGTGGACCGTATGTATTTGTTGGTAATCATCAAAATAATTTTGATTTGATGACCATGACTGCTGCAGTACAACCAGGGACAGTATCAGTCGGTAAGAAAAGCTTAGTTTGGGTACCTATTTTTGGTTTTGTATATTGGTTATCGGGTAATATTTTGATTGACCGTAATAACAAAAGTAAAGCGGTCGGTACTATTTCTGAGGTTGCGGATCGTATTCGTAAAGGTCACTTGAGTATTTGGATGTTTGCCGAAGGTACGCGTAGCCGTGGCCGTGGTTTATTACCGTTTAAAACCGGCGCATTCCACACTGCAATGCAAGCGGAAGTACCGATTGTGCCAGTGTGTTGCTCAAATACGCATAACAAAATAAATTTAAACCGCTGGGATAATGGCGAAGTGATTATTGAGATCATGGCACCGATTCCAACGGTGGGATTAGAACGTCGTTCGGTAAGAAAATTATCAACGGACGTACACGCGATTATGAAAAAGCGTATTGACGAGTTATCTGTAGAAGCAAGAGATGCTTAATTAGATTGGTAAGTTTAGCTTAAACGCTGTATCTGAATTCAAGATAAATAACGTTTTTTTAATAGTAAAACGCCCATCACAATCGAATTGTGATGGGCGTTTTTGTTTATACTATTTATTAACGCAATGCGTTATTAGCGTAACTATTTATTCGCGGACTTATTTATTAGCATAATAGACTGCGAATTTAGATGATTTTATTTGTAGTAAGCAATGCCCAAAGGCAGCTTCGATGATTTCTGGGTATTTAAGGAAGCTATTTGCAACTAAGACTAAATGACCGCGTGGATTAATGTAATTATGCGCTTCTTTTAAGAATGTTTCAGTACTTGCATAATGTGTTTTTAAACCTGCATGGAACGGTGGGTTAGAAATAATATAATCAAACTTACCACTAATATCAGAATACACATCAGAAAGGTAAGCTTTACCCGCTAATTCATTTGCCGCTAATGTTAATTGACTTGATTTAACTGCAAGCGCGCTAATATCTGTCATTTCAACCTTGCTTTCAGGGAAACGTTTCGCGATATAACTACCGATAATACCTGCACCACAACCAAGATCAAGCACACGACCTGATGGTTTTTTATGTAGGTTATTAAGTAGAATATTACTGCCTGTATCTAGTTTACCGTGGCTAAATACCCCCGGTAATGTACATACGGTTAGCTCGATTCCTTTCACTGTCATTGGGAATGTCGTGATCCAATCACTTTGCACAAATTTAGCCACAGGTTTATTCAATTGAGTTACAAACAGTGAGCTACGACGTGCTGCATCTAGTTTGTTACAAATATCGCCATAAGGGGCAAAGAATTTATTGGCACTGCGAATACCTGCATTATTTTCACCAACCATGAAGATCATCGCGTCATCTTCAAGATGCTCTGTAATGTTGGCTAATAGGTACTCTACTTCTGCTTTTGATTTTGACATATAAATCAATGCTACTTGGTGTTTCTTAACTGCTTGATATTCTGTAGAGCAATGATTATCAATATTGCTGACATTATCATAATGTAGCTTAGCAGAGTAATCGTAGCTGAATAGCGTTACTTTTTTAGCTATTTTTGCTAACTCAGCAGGAAATGTGTCTTCGATGTAACCCGCAATCAACAGGTCTTTATCTTCAAAATGTGCAGTATTACGTTCGAGTAATTGACTTGCTGGGGTATAGCTATTGCTGATCATGGGTCTGGACTCTTTACTTAATTTGGTCGAAGATCTGGCCGGAGAGTATATACCCAAATTACTTCAATATCCTCTCCTTTCGGTTTGCTGATTATGCACCTTGGCGTTACTTAAGTATCGCTTTACCTTGTGGGATGGTCTTCTTTGTTTTTTCTTATGCTTAACCCGCTTGACATTTTGCGGTGAATGAAGAATTATTGAATGATACACAATCAGTTTTATAAATAATTTTTCAAACTATACGAGTTCAATACATGCTTAATTCTAAACGAAAACAAGATAAACAAGGCAAATTAAAGCTAATGTAGCATGTGACTCGAGAACATATAAATCCCTATAGAAACCTCGACCGCAATTTATGTAATCGAGGTTTTTTTATAATCGAAATGGAGCTTCTATGAGTGTTAACTCAACGGTCACCGATAAATCAGCAATGAAAGAATTACTTAAAGGCTCAATTGTTGCTTTGGTTACCCCGTTTAAAAATAATGAAATTGATGAACCAGCATTACGTAACCTTGTTGACTGGCATGTAGAGCAAGGTACGCATGGTATTGTTGCTGTGGGTACAACGGGGGAATGCCCAACACTTTCATTAGAAGAGCATTGCCAGATCCTTGATATTGTGGTGAATCAAGCTGCTGGTCGTTTACCGGTTATCGCTGGTGCAGGTTCAAATAACCCAACTGATGCAATCCTACTTTCTAATCATGCGCAAGCGGCGGGTGCTATCGCGACGTTACATGTTGCTGGTTATTATAACCGACCTTGCCAGGAAGGTTTATATCAACATTTTAAAGCAATTAACGATAATAATGACTTACCTATCATTGTTTATAATATTCCAGGCCGTGCAATTGTTGATATCCAACCTGAAACGTTAGCGCGTATGGCGGAGCTCGAAAATGTTGTCGGTATTAAAGATGCAACAGGTGATCTGTCGCGTCCTTGGTTAGAGCGTCAATTAATTAAAGGTGATTTCTCTTTCCTATCTGGAGATGATTGCACAACGGTTGCTTATAATGTGTCTGGTGGTAATGGCTTAATTTCTGTGTCAGCTAATGTGGCGCCAAAACTGTATGCAGAAGTGCAGGAATTAACGTTTGCGGGTAAATATGTAGAAGCGAGAGAACTGCAAGATCGTTTGATTACGCTACATAACTTAATGTTTAAAGAAACTAGCCCGGCAGGTGTCAAGTATGCAGTGTCGTTATTAGGCTTGTGTGAACCTGAGTGCCGTTTACCTGTGATTGAACTGACCCAAGGTACTAAAGATGAAATTCGTGCAGCCATGGTTGAATTAGCGCTTATTTAACCTTGCATACATAATCGCTAGTATGAAATGAAAACGGCGAGCTAAGCTCGCCGTTGTTGATCTTGAATCATTCAAAGTTTAGTTATAACCGCCCTTTACAGCCCGTACTACGTAGCTAGTGTTCGAACTTTCTGGTGTCGTTAGAGGCATTTCTGTGCCATCAGAAAAATTAATGACTCGCGATACAAGATGGTCATAATTTGCATGAACACCACTGCCTTTAAAGGGTGTACTGGAGTAATAAATACTTGATACCGTATTCGGAAACAGCGTTAAGTTAATTGTTGGTGCAGCGCAACTGCGATCAACCAAGGAACCTAACTCTTTAATATTTGGCATGCGCCAGCCTGAAATATTATTCACTTCATAAGATGCAGCAGCGGATAGCGCATCTCCCCAGTCTAGATAATTTTCAGCACCAACACTCGAACAAGAGTTTGTACTTAAAATATAAGTTTGACCAAGGGTACATTTTGCCCAAATAAGGCTGGTCCGTAAATCTGTCACTGTACCATTGAGGTTATCAATAAATTCGAATGTTGAATATTCCTGATCTAATCGAGGGTCACAGTTTAAGTTAACGGGATCTGAGGCAGCAAAAGTACTCGCAGTAAATAAAGTGGTACTAATAAGTAACAATTTTGAGGTTTTCATATTATTTGCTCCTACTCAGTTGAATCATCTGTTGTGGCTACAGGGGTGAAGAACTCAGTAGGTACATTGCTACTGACAACTAATACTCTATGATGTTCTTTTTTATGGCACTTATTCACGCTACCTGTCTGTAGGTTTACGCACCACGCGAGCTGTTCCGAATCTTTTACTTGATTTGCAGTCCAATAAACAGGGTCTGACTCCGGAGTCTCTAGCTGTATGCAGCTAATCTTTGGGTTACCATCAGCATCTGGAGCTGGATTACCATCACTATCCAGAATAAAAGCACATTCAGTAATATAGCTTTTGTCGATAACGCAATTATCCGTACTTTTACAATCAAAGAAAGAGTCATCAAATGCATGATTTTGGGTACCTGTAACGGTAGAGTAATCAACGACGTCATTATAATTGAGGATACTGCGTAATTGTTCAACGCTAGGTACAACCCAGTTTGTTTTACCACAAGCGCCAAGTCGATTAACTTCGTCCGCATAACTGCCGGTTGAACAGTATAGAGGCTGACCATCATTGCGCTCGCCGCCTAAGTAGCCACATGCCTGATTTGCATTATGCGCTCCTTCTTCGGCGCCTTCATCTAATGTCGCGTCATTTAGACCTGAGGCCCATCCACTTCCTGCTGTACCCAATGCCGATGGCATCCAAGGATAGTGAAAATTAGCTGCTTTATAATTTTGTCCGTTGGCCATTGTAAAAACGTCTGGATCGGATGGGTCTGCTTTTGCCTCATGAG
The DNA here is from genome assembly GCF_018219435.1 of Moritella sp. 28. Lineage (NCBI taxonomy): Bacteria > Pseudomonadati > Pseudomonadota > Gammaproteobacteria > Alteromonadales > Moritellaceae > Moritella > Moritella sp. 28. The sequence continues at coordinate 321,773 of NZ_CP056121.1, forward strand.
TAATGATATTACGTGGGCCTTTTACCTGCCAAGTTAATCCTGTTACTTCATCAGTCACACACTCGTAATTATTACTGTTGGCAACAACTGGCATTCCATTATTCGCTATTTTCACGAAGCGAAATCCTGCCTTGCCTTTATATTCAGAATCACTTGGATTTACGTCAAATAAGTTTTTATAAAGTTGTTTTGTATTATCCTTATTATCTCCAGTGTCCGGTTCTGTTGCTGCAGAGTTAATGATGATATCAAGACCATATGCAGCATCCTGTTGCTTATATTTATCATTAGTTTGAGTTTGTATATCGAAAGTACTACCATCAGAATAAGCTGTAATGCCAGTATCATTAAGATAAACATTACCCGAGATTAGCAGATTAATTGTTGCTGGTTCACCGACATTACCAGTAAACGTTAATGACAGGGTTCGCGCATCATATACATCACTTTTTTGATAGGTGGTGATAGTGAGGCTTGTTGTCGTCGAGCCTTTAGCAAAGGTGAGGGTTGATGCATTACTGATGGTGTAATCTTCGCTTGTGCCTTGGACGGCTGTACCAACAATGTCAATATCGTAAATAACGGCAGCGTCAGGTGTTTTATCTAAGTAATAGTTGAAAGTAAATGTTTGTCCACGTTGGATAACCTTAGGTAATAAATTACCACTGGCAGTGTAAACGGTATCTTCGTTACTACCGTTATCAGTATCGCCACTGGAGTCTCCATTATCACCAGAGTCTGTACCATTATTAGTATTACCAGAGCCACTTGTGGCTGCGTCTAAGTTATCACTACCACAGCCAGTTAAGCCGATAGATAGCAGTAAAATAGTTAAGAAACTTAACTTTTTTAAGCGCATATAAAATCCTTATTATTGCTACGACAGTAATCCGTTACTGAATAAGTGTGCTTTATTCTCTAAATCAACACTCGGAGGGATGTTGCTGAAATGTTAATTTGGAGTAAGGTTATGATAATACCGATAATTTTAACGCCTGAGAAGTGTCAATTGTCACAAATGGTTATAATATTTTTATTTATGATCAATTTGTTGTGTGTTTTTGGTGATAAGGGGTGTGGTAATTAATGTTTTATTGATAGTATGTACAAATCGTTTTTAGTTATTTCATTGTTATTACCGTTTAAGTTGGGTCGATATGAACTTAAGAGATTTAGAATACCTTGTCGCGCTACAAGAGTTAAAGCACTTTAGAAAAGCCGCTGAAAAATGCTTTGTTAGTCAACCTACACTCAGTGGCCAGATCCGAAAGTTAGAAGATGAGCTGGATGTTATTTTAATTGAGCGTACATCAAGAAAGGTATTGTTTACGCCTGCTGGAGATCAAATTGCGGATCAAGCTCGTACGGTATTATTAGAATCGAAAGCCATTAAAGAAATAGCGAAGAGCTATGCCAGCCCGACCGCAGGGGCCATTCATATAGGCTTGATTCCAACCGTTGCACCGTATTTATTACCGCTAATCGTACCGTCTATGAAGAAAAAATTTCCAGATTTGGATATGTTTTTACATGAAAATCAAACGAATGAATTATTAAAACAACTTGATGAAGGTGAGTTGGATTGTTTGCTATTGGCTTATTTACCGGGTATGGAAAAGTACGGTCATATTGAGTTATATAAAGAACCATTAGAGCTTATTGTCCCAAGTTCACATCGCTTTAAGGGGCGTGACCGTGTTGATTTATCGGAGTTACGTGGTGAGCATATTTTAATGTTGGAAGATGGTCATTGTTTACGTGATCAAGCTATGGACTATTGCTTTACCGCAGGTGCAACAGAAGATCCGAGTTTTAAAGCGACAAGTTTGGAAACGTTGCGTCACATGATTGCAGCAGAAGCTGGGATTACTTTATTACCGCATCTTGCGATACCTCGCAACCGCTTTACCGAAGGTGTTGAATATATAAAATTGACTGAACCTGAGCCTATTCGACGTATTGTTTTATTATACCGTAAGGGTTCGGTAAGACGTCCTTGTTTTAACGATATTGCGCAAGTGATTAATAAACAAGTGACTGCAACCATCGCTTGATATAAACCCTGCTGATTAGTGAGCGGTGGCTAGAGTGTAGATATAAAATGGCGCTACTTTAAAATAAAGCAGCGCCATTTTTAGTTTATTTGTTTAATGCAATTGGCATTAAAATAAGTCATCCAGTGATTCTTCCGCCTCATCACTGTTTTCATTGATGCGTTCAAATGAAGAGTCAACATCTTGATTGTTAACATATTCCGTTGGTTCCGTACCCTGGATAAAGTATTCAAAACGGGAAGTATAATCAGACTTATACGTTAACAAGCCTGATTTACGATCAATACGGACTTGCACAATGTTTTCAGGTAGTACATTCGGGCGCTCTGGGATCCCTTTTAGCGCAGATTTCATGAACGCAATCCAAGCCGGTTGGGCTGTTTTTGCACCCGCTTCACCACCGATAATCTGATGTTTATCCAAATTAATATTGCGGCTTACACGACCTAATTCACGGCGATGATCATCAAAACCAATCCAGCTTGTTGCTGATAGGTCTGGATTAAAGCCAGAAAACCAAGCATCTTTTGCTTCATTTGTTGTACCTGTTTTACCACCAAGATCATGGCGTTTTAGTGCACTAGCTGCACGCCAACCTGTCCCATTCCAGCCAGTTTTATGACGCCAACTACCGCCGCCCCAAATCACACTCGCCATCACTTGACGCATTAAGAATGCATTCTGTTCAGTAATAATACGCGGAGCAACTTGTAATGTACCGTAAGGCGCTATATCACAGAGGGCGTGTGCATCACCTTCAATTTTTGACCAATATTCAGGATCATCAGTGTTTAACGCAATTTGTTTTTCGCACGTTAGGCAGGCTTGCTTTGGTGCTGCTTGATAAAGGAGTTCACCATTGGCACTTTCAATACGGTCAATAAAGTAAGGTTCAACTTTAAAGCCACCGTTCGCAAATGTTGCGAACGCAACTGCAACTTCAAGCGGAGTTAAAGATGCAGAGCCCAATGCTAATGACTCATCACGTGGTAGTTTGCTTTTATCAAAACCGAATTTTGCCATGTAATTAATGGCGTTGCTCAGACCGACTTGACGGAATAAACGTACTGACATTACATTTTTTGATTGTGCTAAACCTAAACGTAAACGCGTTGGCCCATTATATGTTGGTGGTGAGTTTTTTGGTCGCCAGGCTGTACCTGCTCGTGGATCCCATTGGTTAATAGGCGCATCATTGATAAGAGTTGCGAGCGTTGCACCTTGTGCTAAACCAGCCGAATAAACAAATGGCTTGATGTTTGAGCCAATTTGACGTTCAGCTTGCGTCACGCGGTTAAACTTGCTCTGTTGATAATTAAAGCCGCCCACTAAGGCTTCAATGGCTCCATCTTTATTATCAATGGCGATGAATGCAGAACTTGCATCAGGGATCTGACCCAGCATCCACTGATTTTGCTTGTTGTTCACTGACATTGGACGTAATAGTACTATATCACCAGCGTTGACGATCGAATCTGCTGTTTGCGGTGCCGGACCTTGTTTTTTATCAGAAATGAATGGACGAGCCCATTTCAGTCCATTCCAACTCACGGTAACTTGATCACCATTGGCAAGTAAAGCTTCAACTTGTTGCTCTTTTACAGTCATGATAACGGCTGGCTGTAGTGGCTTATAACTTGGCTTATCTTTAAGCAATAACAAGATATCTTCGTTGCTTAGTACTTCATCATTAGTCCAAGCTTGACCAAGGGGCCCACGATAACCGTGGCGCAAGTCATAATTGAGTAGGTTATTTATCAATGCAGTGGTTGCTGCAGTTTGGCGATCGCTGAGTACTGTTGTATAAACGTTAAAGCCTTGGGTGTAGGCTTTATCTTCACCATAGCGTGAAATCATTTCACTACGTACCATTTCAGCTAAATAAGGCGCAGATAAGTCAATTTCTGCACCGTGATATTTACCTGTGATAGGGGTATTGTTCGCTTCTTCAAATTGCGCTTGAGTAATATAGTTCTCGTCTAGCATGCGTAATAATACTGTGTGACGACGTGCTTTGGCGCGCTTTGGTGAACGGATTGGATTTAATGCAGAAGGAGCTTTTGGTAATCCGGCAATGACCGCCATTTGGGCTAGGGTTAACTCATCTAACGTTTTACCGTAATAAACTTGTGCTGCGGAACCAATACCAAACGAGCGGTAACCGAGAGGGATCTTATTAAGATATAGCGTTAAGATTTCATTTTTAGTGAGATTTTGTTCGATATGCCACGCTAAAAAGATCTCTTTAATCTTACGAATAAAGGTTTTTTCTCGGGTTAAAAAGAAATTTCTAGCAACCTGCTGGGTGATGGTACTCGCACCCTGTTTACGTTCACCTGTCATAATCATAATGCTGGCTGCGCGTATGATTCCAATTGGATCTATGCCTGGGTGGGTATAAAAGCGGTTATCTTCTGTAGCAAGAAATGCCTTGATCATTAAGGGCGGGACATCGTCAATCTCTATAGGGATACGCCGTTTTTCACCAAATTGCGAGATCAGTTTACCATCTTGGCTATAGACCTTCATTGGTGTTTGCAGCTGTACCGTTTTTAAGCTACTAACATCAGGTAGTTCTGGCTTAATATAGAAATAAAGCGCAAAAATACTCGCTATTCCTAATAACCCACTAACCAATATAAATACGGATAATCGTTTAGCCCATTTCACAATAATTTCCACAATGATTTACCAAGGATTAACCATTATATCTCTGTTTTGTGAAATAGTACGAGTTCTTTATGATAGACCTAATACATTTAAGACTGTATGCTTTGTTTGTAACAAATAATTAACAAGTAAAATTCATTGTTATTACATAGAGTTGAAGGTCATCATGCTAAAGCTGTTTAAAAGGAATCAGACAGTGGCAATGATCGGAGTTGATTTTGGATCATCGTCCGTAAAAGCCCTAGCGCTGTCTAAGCGATCAGAGCATTATGTGGTAGATATGGTATCAGAGGTTGCAACGCCAAAAGGATGTGTCGTTGATCACCAATTGCAAGATATAGAAGCATTAATTAATGTGTTGCAACAAGTGCGTCAAGATTTTCCTTTCCGTTATAAACAAGCTGCTACTGCCGTATCTGGTACGAATGTTATTACAAAAATTATATATGTTGATACAGACCTTTCTGGCCCAGAGCTTGAAATGCATATCGAACTGGAAGCGGAGAGTTTAATTCCATTTCCGCTTGACGAAATCAGCCTAGATTTTGAAATATTAGGCGTTAATGACAATAATCCCAGCAAGCATAATGTGTTGTTGAGTGCTACTCGTACCGAAAGCGTTACTTCATTAGCGGGCTGTTTAGAAGAAAATGACTTTATCCCTCAAATTGTCGATGTAGCTGCACATGCGTTAGCACGATCTCATGATCTTTATTTACGTTTGGCTGAATTACAAGATGATAGCAAGGTGGTTGCTGCAATAGATATTGGCACCAATATGACTATTTTTTCAATGTTGCATCAGGGTGAGTCGATTTATTCTCGTGTGCAAAATTTTGGTGGCGAAAATTACACGCGAACAATCAGCGAGCATTATAGTTTAAAGCGTGACGAAGCAGAGAAAATGAAACTCGCTCAAAACTTGCCGTTGGATTACGACATTGATGTTCTCGCCCCTTATGTAACAGCATGCATCCAACAAATCCGTCGTAATGTACAATTGTTTACTAACTCAGGATCGTTACAAAAGATTGATATGATCACATTGAGTGGTGGCTCTGCATTAATCATGGAGTTGGCTCAACAAGTTGAAAACGAATTGGGGATTACTACTCGGGTCGCGAATCCTTTTGCACAATTTGATTATTCTGAAGATGTCGAAGATAAAGCGCGTTTAATCGCTAATGGTCCTCGTTATATGGTGGCACTTGGTTTAGCGATGAGGGCTTTATAATGTCAAATATTAATCTTCTACCTTGGCGAGAAACCGAGAAAAAGTCCCGACAGCAGCGTTTCTTTACCTTAAGTGGCATGAGCCTAGGTGTTACCTTGTTGGTTATGATGATATTAAATATGGTGGTTGGTGGTTACATCAGTAATCAAAAGCAACGTAATGCCTTGTTGATGCAAGAGATGCAAGTTATTGATGTCAAACTAGGTAAAATTAAAGAGTTACGAGGGCGTAAAGATAAACTACAAGAACGTATTGATTTAATTCAAAGTTTACAGCGTAGTCGCAATACTCCAACACAGTTAATGAACACCTTGCCGCAATTGGTTCCAGCCGGTGTTAATCTCGCCACTCTCACGTTTAAAAATGACATCATTAAAATAAATGGTACCAGTGATTCGAATACGCGTCTTGCGGTATTATTGCGAAATATTGAGGAATCAACTTGGCTCAGTGATGGTAATTTAGACTCCATTATTGCTTTGTCAGAAGCAGAAGGAAATCGTTTTGAAATGCGATTTTCGGTAACGCCAATGATGACGGATGAGGGAGAGCTAGAATGAATTTACAGGAACTTAATGAACTTGATCTTGAAGATCTTGGTAATTGGCCTAAGCCCGCTAAAATAGCCATTAATATTATATTTTCAGTGTTAATTGCTGCGTTATTTTATTGGGTTTTTATTTCGACTTCACTACAAACACTCGATAATCTTGAAAAGAAAGAGGCGAGTTTAAGGTTACAGTTTGAAGCAAAAGCAAGTCTTGCTGGTAACTTAAGTTTATATACCGATCAGATGTCGGAAATGGAAAATTTATTTAACAGTATGCTTAGGCAGTTACCATCCAAAAGTGAGACAGCTGGATTGCTTGATGATTTGAGCTATATTGGTCAGCATAATGGTTTGCAATTACGTAAATTCAAATGGTTGCAGGAAGTAAAACGAGACTTTTCTTATGAAGTACCCGTTAATCTTGAAGTGATAGGGACTTTTCATCAACTTGGTCAGTTTACCAGTGATATTGCAGCGTTGCCACGGATTGTAACGCTAGAAGATTTCACTATTACTAAGTTGCAAGGGGAATTACTCAAAGTGAATATGATTGCCCGTACTTATCGTTATAAGGGGGATAAATGAAGCGTATTAGTAGCCTAATTTTTCTATCTCTGGCGGTAGGTGGTTGTACCATGGATAACCAGGAACTTGTTGATTATATTAATGAAGTTAAAGCGCGTAAAATGGTTCAAATTGAAAGTGTACCGGATATGGAAAGCTTTGTAGCTTTACATTATTCTGAAACAGGGGCGCGTAATCCCTTTTCAAATCCTCGTCCGGAATCGGTAAAAGCAGAAACACCGTTTCCACAAGATTGTCCGCAGCCTAATTTTGCGCGGATTAAAGGACCGTTAGAAACTTACTCATTAGATAATTTGGACATGCATGGCACCCTTGGAAGTGATAAACACCTTTGGGGATTGATTAGAGCAAGTTCGGGGGAAATATTTAGAGTCTCACCAGGTGATTATATTGGACTTAATCACGGTGAAATACTCGATATTACTAAAAACTATATTGAACTTTCTGAGTTGATATTAACAGGAAAGGGATGCTGGCAAGTACGTACGACCCAAATTCCACTCAGTAACCAAGACCACAGTTAAGCCATTTTCAGGGATGATAAAATGACTAAATCACATGTAAGATGTGCCAAAATAGCAAAAATTTTGGTGTTATGGACGACCATTTTATGTTCTGCTTTCAGCTTTGCTGAACCGCAACTAAAACAAATTCATTTAAACGCTTTGGCAGAGGGGCAGTTAGAGCTCGAACTGGAGTTTAGTGAAAATGTTGTTGAATATGCAGATAAATTGCAATATTCACCGCATCAATTAATTATTTTAGTACCGGATGCTAGCTCAACCTTACTACTTAACCCCGTGGTTATCGAACAAGGTAATGTATTAAATGTAGCAGCAGAACGTGTTGATTTAGGCCTTAAAATTACCATTGCCTTAGATGAACTCGTACCGTATCAAATCATTCAAACTAATAACAGCTTAATCGCAACGTTTGGTTTACTTACTAGTGATGTGACTGTACCTGAAATCGCAGATAATAGCGCGGATATGGATACTTTGGTGCTTGCTGTTGAGCCGACAGTTGCCACTACCGGCAATAGTGCAGTGCTGCCAGCTGCCTCTGTTATTGATAGTAATATTGTTAGCCTTGATGTACCTTCTGCGACAGTAAATCCTTCATTGTTAGTCACTAAAGATGGTCGTCAAGTGACAGTGCAGTCGCCTAAAATTGAAGAGATTATACCGGTTGAAGAAGATGTTAGCGGTTTTGTAAACCAAGTGCGCGGGATTGATTTTCGAACTGGTAATGATGGCAGTGGTAAGTTAATTTTAACCATGAAAAACAGCTCTATGGCCGTTGATATTCAACGTAAAGGCAATAAATTAATCGCAAAGTTTCACAGTACGGCTATTTTGAAAAAATTGCTCTATATTTTAGATGTGGCTGATTTTGGTACACCTGTAACCACGATTGAAACTTTTCATGATGAAGGTGTGACTGCGTTTGAATTAGACGTGAGTGATGATTTTACTTACCGTTATGATCAAGCTGATAATATTTTTGTGATTGAAATTACTAAGCAAGATCCAGATGAAAAAACCAGTAAATATCAAGGACAAGCGATTTCACTTAACTTCCAAGATATTCCTGTGCGTACAGTATTACAGTTAATCGCTGATTTTAATGAGTTTAACTTAGTTACCACTGATTCTGTGAATGGTAATATCACCCTGCGTTTAGATAGTGTACCATGGGAGCAGGCTCTTGATATTGTCATGAAAGTGAAAGGTTTAAGTAAGCAGCTTGAAGGTAATGTACTGATGGTTGCCCCTTCGGATGAATTATCGGCATTAGAGCGCCGTGATCTTGTCAGTAAAAAAGAAGTGGAAGATTTAGCTGAGTTACAATCAGAATTTATTCAGATTAGCTTTGCAAAAGCCGCTGATATCACAAAGCTTTTAGCACAAAAAGATTCTAGTCTGTTATCATCGCGGGGTTCGGTTAGTTTTGATGCACGTACGAATACGCTATTAATTAAAGATACAGCGACAGCAATCGCTAATGTGAGGCGGATTGTTGACGTATTGGACATTCCGGTTCGCCAGGTGGTTATTGAAGCGAGAATGGTGTCTGTAGTTGATAATCTGGATGATGAACTTGGGATCCGTTGGGGTCTAGGCGGTAGTACTGACATTGGCAGAGGCTTTGGTTTATCATCGGGTTCGATTGAAGGTAACGATGCTATTGCTGGTGGTCATGTACCTGCTATTGGTGACAGACTCAATGTTAATTTACCCGTGGCATCACCTGCTGGTTCTATCGCTTTTCAGATTGCTGAATTAGCGAATGGTCAGATACTCGATTTAGAACTTTCAGCATTAGAAGCAGAACAAAAAGCTGAAGTGATTGCGAGTCCAAGAATTACCACTACTGACCAAAAGTCTGCGTATATTGAACAAGGTACGGAAATCCCGTATGTTGAATCAAGTTCAAGTGGTGCAACCACTATCGCCTTTAAAAAAGCGGTATTGGGTTTACAAGTTACACCACACATTACTCCGGATAATAAAATAATCTTAGATTTGAAAATTAATCAGGATACTCGTGGTGATGATGTGAAAACCGTTGGTGGTGAAGCTGTCTCCATTGATACCCAAGTTATTAGCACGCAAGTGTTGGTTGAGAATGGCGAAACTATCGTGTTAGGCGGTATATTTAAGCATGAAATTAAAAAGATTGTAACGAAAGTTCCGGTTCTCGGTGATATCCCTTGGTTAGGTGTATTGTTCCGTAGTACTAAGAATGTTAACCAAAAACGAGAGCTGTTAATCTTCGTTACACCAAAAGTGGTAGTGGATACGTTGTAACCTACCTTTGACAAAAGGCCGTAAAAACTATATAAATAGCGGTCTTTTTCTGCCTGAAATGTCATCACCTGGTTTTTTTACCGGGTGTTGCTGATTTTGGCTGTTGCCAAATGTCTCATCACTGGTTGCTGCAATCAGAGGACATTTTATAGGTAGGTCTGGTGCCCCTAAGAAAAAGGGTGTTATTACTTTAGATTTATTGAAGAGTTAAAATGGCTGAAAAACGTAATATATTCCTAATAGGCCCAATGGGCGCAGGTAAAAGTACAATTGGTCGCCAACTAGCGAGCCAGTTGCATTTAGACTTTATCGATTCGGATCATGAAATTGAACGCCGTACAGGTGCTGATATCTCATGGGTGTTCGATGTTGAAGGTGAAGCTGGTTTCCGTGTTCGTGAGGCGGAAGTGATTGACGATCTAACACAAGAGCAAGGTATTGTGTTAGCAACGGGTGGTGGCTCTATTTTAAGTAATGAGAGTCGTAATTACCTTTCTGCTCGTGGTGTAGTTGTTTATTTAGAAACAACTATTGATAAGCAGTTAGTAAGAACATCACGCGATAAGCGTCGCCCTTTACTACAAACTGAAGAACCACGTGAAGTTCTGGAAACATTAGCTGATGCTCGTAATCCTTTGTACGAAGAGATTGCTGATTTTACAGTTAAAACAGACGAACAAAGTGCGAAAGTTGTGGCGAATCAAATTATAAAGTTATTGGATTTTTAATTGGAGTAACATGGAAAGTTTAACTGTTGAACTGGGTGAGCGGAGCTACCCTATTTATATTGGTGAAGGCGTATTAACGCAAGTAGCGCAATTTACGGCTGCAATAACAACCAATAAAGTTGTCGTGATCTCAAACGATACGGTTGCACCGTTGTATTTACAACGCGTACAAGCATTGTTACACGACTATAAATTTGACAGTATTATTCTTTCTGATGGTGAACAATTTAAAACCCTAGATACTTTAAATGAGATCTTTACCGCGCTACTGCGTGAGAACTGTGGACGTGATACCACGTTGATCGCTCTCGGTGGTGGTGTTATTGGTGACATGGTTGGCTTTGCGGCCGCCTGTTACCAACGCGGTATCCCCTTTATTCAAATCCCGACGACTGTGTTGAGTCAAGTTGATTCCTCGGTTGGCGGTAAAACGGCAGTTAATCATCCGTTGGGTAAAAATATGATTGGTGCTTTTTATCAGCCCAATGCTGTTTTTATCGATACGGATTGTTTAGCGACCTTGCCTCGACGCGAACTGGCGGCTGGTATAGCTGAAGTGATTAAGTATGGGATCATTTATGATGCGGACTTTTTTGTTTGGCTAGAAGAAAACATTGCAGCGCTAATGGCGCTCGATACGGCAGCGTTGGAATACGCAATTTATCGTTGTTGTGAAATTAAAGCTGAAATTGTTGCTATTGATGAAAAAGAGCAGGGCTTACGCGCGTTGCTCAATCTTGGTCATACATATGGTCATGCTATTGAAGCTGAAATGGGTTATGGCGTTTGGTTACACGGTGAAGCGGTTGCTGCTGGAATGATAATGGCAGCACAAACATCGGCATTAATGGGGCTATTAACAGCATCTCAAGTAACACGTATTGCTGCATTAATCGCGGCTGCTGAGTTGCCTTTACTGGCGCCAGCAGAAATGAGCTTTGATGCATTTATGAAGCACATGAAACGTGACAAGAAAGTACTTAATGGCCAGCTTCGTTTTATTTTACCAACATCAATTGGCAGTGCCGAAGTATTATCGACAGTAACTGAAAGTACGTTACGCGATGTGGTTAATTTCCATAATCAGGCGGATTCTAGTGCACTATTCAGTTCAAACTGAAATTTATTCTCAAACGCAGCTGTGTGAACGGCTGCGTCATCTCACACAATTCTCTTCACATTTATTATTCGTAAGCGGTGAATCCGGTTCAGGTAAATCAACGGTATTACGTAATTATGTAGAATCAGATCTTAATCAAAAAACCATTACAATTGATGCGCAGCAGTGCCATGATGATACGGCAGTTAGAACGCAAATATTACAGCAGATCAGCTATGATGGTCGTTTCAATGCGCATATAATGTTAGCCGAGAGCTTATCGTTACTTGCTCAGCAGCTTGAACATGAATTCACGCTATGTATTGATAATGCCATGTCATTATCGCCAGCAAGTATTGCTGAGTTTGCGCAATTAGTAGAATTAAGTCTTAATCATAAAATTAATATTAAAGTAAATATCATTTCATTTGCAGAAAGTAAGTGGGTTGATATAACCATACTGCCATTGGCAAAATCAGCAACCAATGTATTGGAGTTGGAAATGACCGTATTAGATTCGCAAGCCGCTGTGCAATTTGTTGAGCAGCAATTTAGTCAAGCTGATTATAAACCCACGTTTGTTAATCAGGATGCAATTAATCGTCAAATTGAAGCGTGTCATGGTAATCCAGCTGAATTAGCAAAATGTGCGCAAGCGATCATGCAGGGGCAGGTTTATCGCGCTGAATCACCAACGCCGAGTACGACGGATAAATCTGTGATAACATCAAATAAGTCATTTTATTTAGCGGCGATGATTACTGGCGTGTTGCTGTTAGGTAGTGCAGGCTCATTTTTATATGACACTTATCAAACTGAGCAGGAACAAGCTGCTGATACCGTACTGAAAGAGCCTCTATTGCTTTCTCCTGTGATGACACAAGATGATGCAGTGACAACGGATGTAAATACAGGTGCAGGGGCTATCGTCGATGCGAGCGAACCTCAAATGTTGGCCAGTGATTGGGATGATGAGTTACCAACCGAAATAGGTCAAACTATCACGTTAACAGATCCTGTTGTGTCCGTACCAAGACCGCAAGTGGGTAAACAGCGAATTGTGATTGATGATGCTGCTGTGAATAAGATGATTGCCGAGCAAAAAACATCAGATACTGCAAAAGTAATTGATAGTAAAATGGTTGTGGAAGTCGCTGACAAAGTAGTACTAAAAGACGCTGTGAATACAGCTAAAACATTAACCAGTCAAGCTTGGTTGATGGCTCAACCGGCGAAAAATTATACATTTCAAATTGCAGGGTTAAGTCGTCAATCACAGCTAAAGCAGTATTTAAACGAGAACGAATTACCTGAAAATGTCTGGACATATCAAACACTACGTAACAACAAGCCTTGGTATGTGGTTCTTTATGGTAGCTTTACCAGTGTTGAGCAGGCGAATGCCGCGAAACTAAAATTGCCGGCGTCAGTACAAAAAGATAAACCGTGGCTGAAACGATTCGCTCAGATCCAAAGAGATTTATAAATAAACAGCGCAATTTAGCTGTAATCCATGTACAATCGGCCCCCTTTTATTTAGCGATATAAGTCACAAATGCAGAAAACGCGAGCCTTCTTAAAATGGGCCGGAGGTAAGTATTCTCTGGTTGATCATCTACGTGAAAAACTACCGACTGGTAAGCGTTTAGTTGAACCGTTTGTTGGCGCTTGTTCAGTATTTTTAAATACTGATTATGACGAATACCTGTTGAATGATATTAATCCTGATTTGATTAATATGTATAAGATTCTGCAACAAAAACCAGAGCAATTTATTGCCGATGCTCAGCGTTTCTTTACGCCTGAATTTAATGATAAAGAGCGTTATTACAAAGTACGTGAAAAGTTTAACAAAACTCGTGACCCTTATCAGCGTTCGTTAATGTTTCTTTACATGAATCGTCATGGCTTTAATGGTTTATGCCGTTATAACAAATCAGGTGGTTTTAATGTGCCATTTGGTTCTTATAAGAAGCCGTACTTCCCGTTAAAAGAATTACGTTTTTTTGCTGAAAAATCGAAAAAAGCCACGTTTATTTGTGAATCTTATTCTGAAGTTTATAAACGTTTACGCAGTGATGATGTCGTTTATTGTGATCCGCCGTATGCGCCATTAAGTACAACTGCAAGTTTTACTTCGTATGCGACCAATGGATTTAGTCTGGATGATCAGGCGCTACTGGCTAAAGTTTCTCGTGAAACAGCACAAGAGCGACAGATCCCGATATTGATTTCGAATCATGACATTCCTTTAACGCGTGAACTTTATCATGGTTCTATATTTGAGGTTGTTCAGGTTAAACGTACCATCAGCCGTAATGCTGGTAAGCGTAATAAAGTCGACGAACTGTTGGCGTTATACAGCTAAATCCTAATGTATTAACACTATTCGCTTTAATTTATCGGCCAATGCTGAGTTGTCAGTGTTATTCTGGTTTTATTATTTTACCCTAGGGGCTAACTTAGGGTAAGATTTGCACAGAGTAATGGAATAATAACAACTGAGAGCACGCTAAATGAAAAACTTTCTGATTGCCCCTTCAATTCTGTCTGCTAATTTTGCTAGCCTTGGCCAAGAAGTCGATGCTGTACTAGCTGCTGGTGCTGACGTCATTCATTTTGATGTTATGGATAACCACTACGTCCCTAATTTAACTATTGGTCCAATGATCTGTAAAGCATTGCGTGATCATGGTGTGACCGCGCCGATTGATGTGCATTTAATGGTACGACCGGTTGATCATATGATTAATGAATTTGCCAAAGCGGGTGCATCAATGATCACTTTTCATGCTGAAGCGTCTGATCATGTAGACCGTTCTTTGCAACTAATTAAAGAGCATGGTTTAAAAGCTGGGTTAGTATTAAATCCTGCGACACCTCTGCATTACTTAGATTATGTGATGGACAAGTTGGACATGATTTTATTGATGTCGGTAAACCCTGGTTTTGGCGGTCAAAGTTTTATTCCTTCCACCTTACAAAAATTACGTGATGTACGTAAATTGATTGATGCCAGTGGTCATGACATCATTCTTGAAATTGATGGTGGTGTTAAAGTTGATAATATCCGTGAAATTGCAGAAGCAGGTGCTGATATGTTTGTTGCAGGCTCTGCTATTTACGGCCAAGAAGACTATAAAAAAGTCATTGATGAAATGCGTTCGGAGTTAGAAAAAGCCAATGTTTAAGCTTATTTGTTTTGATTTAGACGGTACCCTTGTTGATAGTGTACCTGACCTTGCAGCTGCCGTTAATTGTATGCTGAGTGATTTTGAACGTGCTCATTTCTCGGAAGATGAAGTACGCGGTTGGGTTGGCAATGGTGCCCAAGTACTCGTGCAACGTGCGTTATCAGGCAGTGTTAATATATCTGATGATATTGATCCGGCATTATTTAATGATGCGCTGGCGTCATTTTTAAAGCACTATTCTGCAAATGTATATACACACAGCGTGTTATACCCAAATGTAAAAGAAACGCTAACAGCATTGAGAGAGGCAGGGTTTAAACTTGCTATAGTGACCAACAAACCTATGGTTCAAACCACGCCAGTACTTGAATTAGCGGGTATCAGTGAGTTCTTTGAACTGGTACTTGGTGGCGATTCGCTGGCTGAGAAAAAACCTAATCCATTACCGTTATTACATTGTTTAGAGCACTATCAGTTTAAAGCTGAAGATGCGCTAATGGTGGGAGATTCTAAGAACGATATTATTGCAGCACAAGCGGCAAACTTCACTAGCTTTGGTTTAACGTATGGTTATAACTACGGCATTCCAATTAGTGACAGTAATCCTGACTTTGTGGCAGATGATATCAGTGAGCTATTAACGGCAGTGAAATTAAAGTAATCGCCTACTTTAGCGATAAATAGCGTGATAAACATGATTGGGTAAGTAAGCTTGCCCACAATTGAATAAATTAAGAGATTGGGAATATATCTATGACAAAACCTGTGGTATTAAGTGGTATTCAGCCTTCTGGCAGTATGACTATTGGTAACTATATTGGTGCAATCAATCAATGGCTGGACATGCAGGAACACAGCGACTGTCATTTCATGCTTGCGGACTTACATACCATCACGGTACGTCAAGACCCTAAAGAGTTTAAATCTCAGGTGCTTGAAGGCCTCGCAATGTATGTTGCATGTGGTCTAGACCCTGAAAAATCGACTATCTTCTTACAATCTCAAGTACCAGAACATGCACAATTGAGTTGGTTACTTAACTGCTATACGCAGATGGGTGAATTAAACCGCATGACGCAGTTTAAAGATAAATCGAATAACTCTAGCAGCAGTAATTCAGGTTTATATACTTACCCTGTATTGATGGCTGCAGATATCCTGCTTTACCAAGCTGATGAAGTGCCTGTTGGTGATGATCAAAAGCAGCACCTAGAGTTAGCGCGTACTATCGCGACTCGTTTTAATAATATCTACGGTGATGTATTTAAAGTGCCAGAACCGATGATCCCAACTTTGGGCGCACGTATTATGAGCTTGCAAGATCCGCTGAAAAAAATGTCAAAATCAGATGCTAATCCAAAAGCATTTATCAAGTTATTAGATGATCCGAAAAAGATTGCTAAGAAGCTTAAAAGTGCAGTCACAGACAGTGATGAACAAGCGCGTATTTACTTTGATAATAAAGAAAAACCGGGTGTATCTAATTTATTGACGCTACTTTCTATTGCAACGAAACGCTCAGTTGCTGATCTTGTGCCTGAATACGAAGATAAAATGTATGGCCATTTGAAAGGTGATACGGCGGATGCAGTAGTCGCTATGATAGAGCCGATTCAAGCGCGCTACCATGAGTTACGTGCTGATGAGACTGAATTACAGCGTATTATGCGTGTTGGTGCTGAAAAAGCGTCTGAGCGTGCTGCTCCTACGTTAGCTAAAGCATACGAGGCTGTTGGTTTTATTGCTAATAAATAAACTGTTAGGCCCATTACTAAATAAAAGTATTACTGAATAACTTAATTGTTAAAGCCCTATATCATATTGGTATAGGGCCTTTTGTGATTTAGTGTTCCGCTACATGTGCAACAGCTTCACGTACGAGACGGCCAATCTCTTCCCAGTGTCCTGCCGTAATCAGTTTCGGCGCGACCATCCAAGTACCACCACAGCAGACGACACGCTCTAAACCGAGGTAATCAGACACATTGTTTTTACTGATGCCGCCAGTTGGCATTAGAGAAACGTCGACATAAGGCGCGAGTAACGATTTTACCATTGCAATACCGCCTGACGCTTCAGCAGGGAAGAATTTCATAAACGTTAAGTTAAGCGCTAAACCTTGCTCAATTTGACTGGGACTATTAACGCCAGGAACGATCGGCATACCAATTTCTTGGCAGTATTTTACTGTGGTTGGGTTTAGCCCTGGTGCTACGACAAATTCAGCACCTACTGCCTTTGCCTTATCTACTTGTTCGGCGTTTAATACTGTGCCTGCGCCAATACACATGTCAGGGTAGGCTTCACGCATTAGGCGGATAGCTTCAGTTGCCGCTTCTGTTCTGAATGTGACTTCTGCAACCGGTAAACCATTCTCTACTAAGGCTTTAGCCAATGGCACGGCTTGTGAAGCGTCATCAATTTGAATCACTGGGATGATTTTGAATTGCTTTAATTTAGCAATTAGATCTTTAGACATGGTTATGCTCCTGCTATTTGAAATTTGTCTGTCGCTATTGGGGAATAATAGCCCAGATGTCATGACATTAAAGTAAGAAATAAACCTTAATACCTGATAACACACTGTTGGTCGCGACGGCTGCCAAGATCATGCCCATCACCTTACTGATAATACTGGCGCCACTATTGCCAATGTAGCGATGGATCCAACTTGCTGCGAGCATGAAGAGAAAAGCGATAAATAATACCGACAGCATCACGCCCGCGGTTTGCACTTGTTGGAAAATGCTAAAGCTCGAATTCTCAGTGAGTAATACAGCTGCTAACATCGCTCCAGGGCTTGCTAGGGAAGGTACGGCGAGTGGAAAGATGGCTGTCTCACTACTATCTTTGACCATCTGCATTTCAGTATCAGGTTTGCTATCTCCAAATATCATGGACAGGGCAAATAAAAATAAGATGATTCCGCCAGCAATTTCAAATGCTGGTAACGGAATATCTATCGCCGTTAAAATTAATTCTCCTGCGACAATAAAAAAGAGCAAAATTACTGCAGCGGCACAGGCTGCTTGTAGTGCAATTTTGCGTTTCGATTTTTCATCAAACTGACTGGTTGCTGCAATAAATACAGGCACAGTTCCCACTGGATCAATCACAGCAAAGAAAAATATAAATACCGATATATAATCAATCATAGTGGTTACCTATTAACTGAGGTGTGTGCTGATGGCAGAAAAGTGTGTGGAGTAATGTTGGCGTCGTTATTTTTATAATGAGTGTAAACACATTATTCATCGGTAATGGGCTCCTGTCATACAGTTGGTTTTTAATGATCTGCGGTTAAATAGGTTCAACTTTATAGATCAGTATTATACCTTGTATAGTATACGCATTTATTTAATACCCAATGATATTGAGGTGTTTTACGTATGTTTACATATAAGGTTAGATTTAACCTCGTATGGCTTAGCTAAATAATGAAATGCACAAAGCAAAGAGTAATAATAGTGAGATAACTTGCCAAAAACGTTCCGGATTCTTTTCAACCAATGTTTGCTTACGATTATTCTTATATTTGGGATTAGGATGTTGTAACTCATATAAGAGTTCGGATACATCTGCATGACGCTTATTTGGATTGAAGCGCAGGCCTTTTTTTATTGTGCCATCTAACCAGAATGGGACTAATGGGTTGTGTTCATAGGCCGGAATATACTTGGTATTAAGATAGGCCTTTTGGGTTCGGCAGGTTTCGAGTTTGCCATTAAAAGGTTGTTTACCTGTGAGCATTTCAAAAATTATAACTGAAATGGCGAAGATATCGGATTGCGCAGTACTGTCACCATTGATTACGGTTTCTGGGGCGGAGTAGGCTGCTGTGCCAAGGATCTTATCTCGCTGCAATGGGGTGGCGATTTCTGCGATGCCTTTGACGAAACAAGAACCAAAATCAATGATCTTCACTTGGCTATTATTATCGATCATAATATTACCCGGCTTTAAATCTTGATGCAGTGTTTCTTTACGATGAAAAGCACGTAAACCTTTAATGACCTGTTCAACAATATTAAGTACATCTTGGATCGGCGGATTCGGATTTTGACTTATCCATTGCTCTAGGGTAATACCTTCAATGACTTCCATTAAATAATAGAGGTGGCTTTTTTTCCTGTTGGTTTCGACAATTTTTAAAATATGCGGGTTATGCAGTCGTGAGCCAATCCAGGTCTCCATGGTAAAACGCTCGATATAAGCATGATCATCGATATAATTGACCGAGGGTGCTTTCATGCAGTATTGCTGTTTGGTCTCCTTATCTTCGACTAAATATAAATGACTGCTACTACTGGCATGCAACTCTTTAATGACTTTTAGTCCATCAATTGATAACCCAGTGCGTAATGCGGGAGGGAAAGGCATGGAGGCAAGGTGCACATGCACATCTTCGGCACTGAGCTTAGGTAAACTGTCGATACGCAACAATTGGCAGCTGATATTATCATTACTGTTATTGGTCATTGCATGTTGAATTAGTTGATCGCAGCATGCTTCGAAATCACTCTCTGCAGATGTATGCGCTTGTTGCACCATATTCCGTAATAATTTATCGCTAACAAAATCATGCAAACCATCGGTTGATAATAAAAACACATCACCGACTTGCAATTCTACTTCTTTATAATCCACATCGAGGGTGACATCTAAGCCCATTGCACGGGCGAGATAAGACTGTTTACTATTAACAACAGTGGTGTGGTCTCGGGTTAATTGCTCAAGGCTATTGTTACGTAAACGGTATATTCGTGAATCACCAACATGCAGTAAATGCGCAGCATGTGATTTAAAGACAATGGCGCTTAAGGTGGTGAGGTAGCCTTTTTGAGCATCGGCAAATTGTCGACCTTGGCTGTATAGCCAACGATTGAGGGCTGTTAATACCTGACCTGTTGATTTACCAACGGACCAGGTTTCAGGTGTAGAGTAATAATCAGATAAGAAATTATGTACGCAGGTTTCACTGGCTTCTTTACCTGCTTCTGACGCGCTAACACCATCAGCGATAATGGCGACAGCACCTTTGGTTGTGAGCAGTAAGTCATCTGGAATGCGAATACCAATGGCATCTTCATTATGTGCTTTTATCCCTTCAACTGAGCGCTGACCAATGGTAAAGGTCGCACCGCCTTGTAAGTGCCATGGCGACATAATAACTCCCTGTAAATATTATCTTTTATGCTGACACTTCTACAATACCATCAGTGACTCGTATCTCATATACGGGTACCGATAAAGTCTCATTTTCAAGACATACACCTGTGATTAGGCTGAAATGTTCTTTATAAAGTGGTGATGAAACGGTTAATACATCTTTCACAGAAGTAATTAGACCGCGTGATAATACGTTGGCTTTACTGGCTGGGCAGTAGTTATCAATCGCAAATAGTTGATCTGTTTTACGGTCAAAGAAAATTGCAACTTGCTTATCGTTAACTAATGCACACACACCTGTATCGGGTGTTAGCTTGTCTTTTGCAATAATAGGAGTCCAATTAGTCATAATAAATCCTTACATCTTGTTTTAGCAGGTGTCGCCACCCGCTAATTGTTGGTTATATATTGATATTGTTGAATTGATAAATAGTCGTGTGAGTCGTCAGGTAATCGTTAGCTCACTTCAACAATTTCGATGAGACCTTCACGTTCTGCAGGTGTCGCAGGGCGGATCTGGTCACGAACTTCAACAAACTGAACCGCATTGTCTTTTTCTTCAGAGTTAATGAAGTGTTTAAAGCGGATAAGTTTTTCAGGGCTTTCAATCGTTGTTTTCCACTCACATTGGTAGTTACCAATATTCGCTTCCATTTCACTTTCGAGCTCTGCGGCAAGACCAAGTTTGTCGTTAATAACCACTTCTTTAAGGTAATCTAATCCACCTTCAAGATTTTCTAACCAAACTGATGTACGTTGTAGGCGGTCTGCTGTGCGTATATAGAACATCAATACGCGGTCAACATATTTGTACAGTGTTTCAGTATCGAGGTCAGTTGCAAATAAGTCTGCATGACGAGGGCGCATACCACCGTTACCACAGACATATAGACCCCAACCGCCTTCTGTCGCGATGATACCAATATCTTTACTTTGTGCTTCGGCACACTCACGTGTACAACCTGATACCGCAAATTTAAGTTTGTGGGGAGAGCGTAAACCTTTATAACGGTTTTCGATGTCGATCGCTAAACCAACACTGTCCTTTACGCCGTAACGACACCAAGTACTACCAACACATGATTTAACCGTACGTACGGATTTACCGTAGGCATGACCAGTTTCAAAACCTTCATCGACTAACCATTTCCAAATTTCAGGTAATTCGTGAAGTTGTGCACCGAATAAATCAATACGCTGACCACCGGTAATTTTTGTATAGAGGTTATATTCTTTGGCAATTTGACCTAATACAATTAATTTATCAGGGGTGATTTCACCACCGGCAATACGCGGTACGATAGAGTAAGTACCGTCTTTTTGCATGTTACCTAAGTAAACGTCGTTTACATCCTGTAGACCAAGATGATCGTCTTCTAAGATATAGTCATTCCAGAATGAAGCTAGAATATTAGCTACTGTTGGACGACAAACTTCACAACCATGGCCAGAACCAAACTCGGTGATTAATGCTTCGAACGTTTTGATACGTTTAACGCGCACTATGTCAGCCAGTTCGGCACGTGAGTACGGGAAATGCTCA
This sequence comes from Moritella sp. 28, assembly GCF_018219435.1. Taxonomy (NCBI): domain Bacteria; kingdom Pseudomonadati; phylum Pseudomonadota; class Gammaproteobacteria; order Alteromonadales; family Moritellaceae; genus Moritella; species Moritella sp. 28. The sequence goes on from NZ_CP056121.1 coordinate 343,409, forward strand.
CAAAGGTCGGTATTAACTTCCACCCCCATGTTTTCCAGTTCAGCGTTAAGAACCTGAGTTGCTAATGCGTTACAACCACCACAACCAGTACAGGCTTTAGTGATAGATTTGATATCACCGAGGTTGGTTGCGCCATCCTGTACTGCAGCACATATTTGACCTTTAGTGACATCAAGACATGAACAGATAACGGCTGAATCAGGGAGAGCATCAATCCCCATCGTGACTGCACCACCTTCTGCTGGTGGGACTAACATATTCTCAGGTGCTCCTGGAATATCCATGTCGTTTAAATAAATTTGTAACCAAGTACCGTAATCTTCCGCTTCACCAACCATGACCGCGCCAAGCAGTTTCTTACCACATTCGCTGATCACCAGCTTTTTGTAAACTTGGTCTGCTTCATTGGTGAATACATAATTTTGTGCGCCTTCGGCATTGCCATGCGCATCACCGATACTGGCGACGTCAACACCAAGCAGTTTCAACTTGGTACTCATATCTGCACCAGTGAACGCAAGATTACCTGCACCAACAATTTGGTCTACAGCGACTTTCGCCATTTGGTAACCCGGAGCCACAAGACCAAAGATACGCCCTTGCCATAACGCACATTCGCCAATCGCGAAAATACTTTCGTCAGAGGTTAAACATTGATCATTAATTTGAATACCACCACGTTCGCCTAATTGTAGGTCGAAAGAACGCGCTAGTTCATCTTGCGGGCGTATACCAGCAGAGAAGATGATCATATCGGTTTCAACGTGAGAACCGTCAGCAAAGTTCATGCGGTAGCGACACGTTTCACCTTTAACAATTTCTTTGGTATTTTTTTCTGTGTGTACGTTTACGCCTAACGCTTCAATTTTGTCACGAAGAATTTTGCCGCCACCATCGTCAACTTGCACTGCCATTAGGCGAGGTGCGAATTCAACAACATGGGTTTCTAAACCTAATTGTTTGATTGCATTTGCAGCTTCAAGACCCAGTAGACCACCACCGATAACCACACCCACTTTACTTTCTTTTGCCGATGCAGTGATGTCTTCAAGATCGTTAATTGTACGGTAAACAAGACAATGGTCTTGGTCTTTACCTGGAATTGGCGGCACGAACGGATATGAACCTGTCGCGAGTACTAATTTGTCGTAATTTTCGACACGACCTTGTGCTGTTGTTACTGTTTTAGCGGCTTTATCAATACCAACAACTTTATCGTTTACAAAGTACTGAACGCCATTGTCGTCATAGTATTCTGGCGATGTCATCATTAAGTCATCAGCTGTTTTACCGCTGAAATAAGCACTTAATTGAACACGATCATAAGCAAGGCGAGATTCTTCACTAAATGTGGTAATTTGCACTTCACCCATCTTTTCTTGCTGAATAAATTGGTCAATGAAATGGTGACCTACCATGCCGTTACCGACAACTATAATTCTTTTCATGACATGCTCCGTTATGCGCTTAATTCTTGATTTGTTGCCGCTTGCTCTAGATCTCTCCAGCTCAGTTGCTCTGCAAGAGAGACAACTTTACCGATCACGATCAGGCTAGGGCTTTGTAATTGGTGTTCAATCGCGAGTGTTGGCAATGTAGCTACTGTGCCAACAAATTCTCTTTGTTGTGGTGTCGAGCCGTTTTCTATCAAGGCTGCAGGTGTATCACTGGCTAAACCATGACTGATAAGTTGCGCTGAGATTTCAGCTAATTTACCGAGTCCCATATAGAACACTAAGGTGTGTTCAAGGTGTGCAAGCTGCGACCAATTTAGGTCTAGCTGGCCATCTTTTAGGTGTCCAGTGATAAAGGTACAGCCTGTTGATAAACCTCTGTGGGTTAACGGGATCCCTGCGTAGGCGGTACAACCTGATGCCGCTGTTACGCCGGGCACGACGGTTGTTTTTATATCGTGGGCATGGAGCACAAGTTGTTCTTCACTACCGCGGCCAAATACAAACGGGTCACCGCCTTTTAGACGACAAATATTCAGACCTTGTTTAGCTTTATCGACCATGAATAAATTCAACTGATCTTGTGGAATACAATGGTCTGCTTTTTTCTTACCCACATAAATAGCTTTGGTATGGGTTGGAAATAACGCTCTAATTTCGTGGCTAACCAAGTTATCAAACAAGATCAGGTCGGCATTCTCAATTGCTTTTAATGCTTTTAGTGTGAGTAACTCTGGATCCCCCGGACCTGCTCCTACTAATGCCACTTGACCTAGCGTGTTGTTATTTTTTGATTGCGCTTTGGTAATTAATTCAACTGTCATGACTCACATCCCTGTAGTACTGCTCTGTACTTACTAACGCAAAGACAATGCCAACTCTGTAGGCTGGTCGTTAGTTGTTGATATTTAAGGTTTTGTTTATATGCCTTGTTTTATATAAGGGTTTTTAGATGATTAAGTACTGTGATGTTGCACCAGTTTTTTCATTCACGCACAGCCATGGTGCAGTTAAGTTGGAGTTGTTGAGAACAGATGTCGTTAAAATGGTGGAACGTGTGGGTAAATGACAGGAAGAACTCTGTGTTTATGCAGTTAAAGAAGAACATCATCCTTTTTATGGTGAATTAAAGTAAGGTGGCTTAGTTATTGCTCACCTGTACTTATAACAAAGTTATAAAAACAATAAACAATGTGTTGAGCAATTCAATGGAGACGTCTTATGATTTTCGGACGCAAGGATCAAAAGCCTATTCGTATTGCGGATAAGCAGGTAAAAGAATGGAAATATACAACGTGTGGGTATTGTTCTACAGGTTGTTCTATCGAGATCGGTATGAATGAGCAAGGGAATGCAGTTGCGAGTCGAGGCGTTGCTGATGCTGATGTCAACAGAGGTAAATTGTGTATTAAAGGTATCTTTGAGCATGAATTATTTGACGCGGCGGGCCGAGGTAATAATCCGCTTGTGCGTGATCACATTCATGAGCAGTATAAAGAAACGAGTTGGGACAGTGCGCTCGATACCATGGGCGATAAAATTAAAGCGATTCAAGCGCAATACGGTAAAGACTCATTTGCGATTGTTTCTACTGGGCAGTTGTTAACCGAAGAGTTTTATACTTTAGGTAAATTAGCGCGAGGCTGTATAGGCACGAACAATTACGATGGTAATACAACTTTATGTATGGCCTCCGCCGTATCGGGTTATAAACGTTCATTTGGTTCGGATGGGCCTCCCGGTTGTTACGATGATTTCTCACACACCGATTGCCTTATTGCCTGGGGTTCTAACCTACCAGAGCAGCACCCGGTTATTTATTGGCGTTTAAAAGAAGCCAAAGAACAACGTAACTTCCCGCTTATCGTGGTTGATCCACGTGTCACTATGCTTGCACAGTTTGCTGATATTCATTTACCCATTAGTCCTGGTACCGATATCGTATTACAAAATTCATTAATGCACGTGATCTTAAAAGAAGGTCTAGAAGATAAAGACTATATTGAAAAATACACGAATGGCATTGAAGAGTTAAGAGCATGCGTCGAAGATTTTGACCCAACGTCAGCAGCTAAAATATGTGGTATTGATGAAGATACTATTCGTCATGTAGCCCGTTTATTTGCCAAAGCGGGTCGTGCAATGAGTATCTGGACGATGGGGCTTAATCAAAGTACTCACGGTAGTGATGCTATCACGGGTTGTAATTCATTATCTCTTATTACTGGTAACATTGGAGTGCCCGGTGGTACTAGTTTGTCTATTACAGGCCAATGTAATGCAATGGGCACTCGTGAGTGGTCTTCTTGTTCGGGCCTACCAGGTTATCGTTTACTAGAGAAGGAAAAGGACCGTAACGATATTGCTGATTTTTGGGGCATCGACCCTGAATTCTTCCCGAAAAAACGTGGTTTAGCACAAACCGATATTTTCCCTGCTATTGAAACGGGTCAAATTAAAGGCCTATGGCTGGTGGCTACCAACCCAATGACGTCGATGCCTAATACCTCGCGTATTCGTAAAACATTAGAGAAGTTAGATTTCTTAGTGGTGCAGGATGCGTATCAAGACGTAGAAACCACCCAATATGCACACATGTTTTTACCTGCAGCGGTATGGGCAGAAAAAGAGGGGGTATTCACCAATACCGAGCGCCGCGTTAACCGCGTGAGTAATGTGCAAGCACCAAAAGGTAACTCTAAATCTGACTTTTGGATCTTCTCTGAATTATCTAAACGTTTTGAAAATGGTCAAAAAATCACTTTTCCTGTGACGACTGAAGAAGCATTTGAAGAAATGAAAGCGTTGTCCAAAGGCGCTGGGCGTAATCTTGATATTTCCGGTATGACTTACGAAAAGATTGAAAAAGCACGTGGTATTCAATGGCCCTTCCGTGAAGGAGATGAAAGCAATACTGGTAATCCGCGTTTATATAGTGATGGCGTGTTCCCAACCCCTACGGGTAAAGCGAATCTTATTCCACTGCCTTGGATTGATAATAATGAACACCCCTGCGATGAATACCCATTCTGGTTAAACAGTGGCCGTGTGGTTGAACATTTTCATACCCGTACGCGTACCGGTAAAATGGGTAATCTCAACAAATATAGCCCAACGCCGTATATGGAAATGAATCCAGACGCTGCAGCTAAGCTTGGTATCAAACATCAAAGTTATGTACGTTTGGCTTCGCGTCGTGGTGATGCGGTGGTCATGGTGCAATTAACGCAGCGCGTCGCACCAAACGCGGTATTTATTCCATTCCATTTCCATGATTGTGTTAATCGCTTGTCGTTAGGTCTACTTGATCCGCATTCTCGTCAGCCTGCATTTAAGCAGAGTTCAATTCGTATTGAACATGTAGACCAGAAACTGGCGGCTAAAATGAACCGCGAACGACGTACGTACTAAGTTAAGCGCAACGCGATAACATAAGAGGGATAAATTATGTTAGATAAATTAGAACAGTTTAGAGACCGCCTTGATCAAATAGGTGCGGCAGAAAAACCGGTTGTTAAAGATGGTACGCCTATCTTTGAACAACGTGTTGGTGAGCAACATTACGCAAAATTATCAGATGTAGAAATATTTGATGTTAATACATACGGTAAAAAAATTGACTTAATCGAACGTACCGAAGGGAAGCTACCCGTTGGTCGTTCAATGAATATTAATGAAAATAAAGCGGTAGGTGATAACCCTAATCGTAATAAACAGCATGCTTTCCACTTTACTGCGGATAACTGTATTGGTTGTCATGCTTGTGAGGCCGCGTGTAGTGAAAAAAATGACAACCCTGCACATATTGCCTTCCGTAGTGTTGGTTATGTCGAGAGTGGTAGCTATCCGGATTACAAACGTATTAATATTTCAATGGCGTGTAACCATTGTGATGATCCGGTTTGTCTAAAAGGTTGTCCGACCAAAGCTTATACCAAACACGTTGAATACGGAGCTGTGTTACAAGACCCTGATACTTGTTTTGGCTGTGGTTATTGTACTTGGGTTTGTCCATATAATGCCCCACAACTTGATCCAATTAAAGGTCAGGTAACAAAATGTAATATGTGTGTAGACCGTTTGGAAGTCGGGTTAAAACCGGCGTGTGTCTCTGCATGTCTCGGTAATGCACTTAACTTTGGTGTGGTGGAAAATACACCTGAGAACCGTATTCAGGCGAAAACATCTATTCCGGGCTTTCCTGATCCCAGTATTACCAATCCGAATATTCGTTTCCAGCAGACCACCAGTACTCAGCGTGAAATGACGCGTACTGATAACATGCCACTTAAATACCATAAACAAGATGATGGGTCATTCCGCTCTGTTGTGGATGAAAAAGACGGTAAAGAGCAATCGTGGAATCTGGGACGCTTGAGTTCACGTGAAAACCCATTGGTGATATTCACACTTTTTTCACAAGCTGCGATGGGCGCATTTGCGCTTATTTTCCTTGGCCCATTACTGGGTATTGAAAGCTTAACTGGATTTTCAGAATCAGGCGCGGGTTTATCATTGCTGGTTATATTAATGGCGATGCAAGCTATCGGCTTATTAATGTCGACACTTCATCTTGGTAAACCTAAGCGCTTTTATCGTGGCTTTAACAACTTAGCACACTCTCCTGTCAGTCGAGAGGGCTTAGGCGTGGCCTTATTCTTTGGGTTCATGGGGGCATTTACTTTCTTCCAAGGTGTAGCATGGTTCTTTGATATGCACTTCTTTACTTATGTAGCGTCACTCTTTGGTGCACTGGCGTTAGTGGGTACCACGGGAGGCTTGTACTACATGTACCGCAGTTATCGTATTAAGGCGCGTCCGTTCTGGGATCATTGGCAAACTGCTTGTTCGTTTGTTGGTTCTGCAATCGCACTTGGCACGCTATTAACGGCATTCGTCGCTGTGATCGGTGGCGCTGAGCTTTATCCATTACTGACTGAGTTAGCACCTATTGCAATCACGGGTTTAGTGATTGAAGCGTTTGGCCTTTATTCACATGCGAAACATCTCAATGTAGAGCAGGGGGAAGGTGCAGCTTCGCATTATGTACAATGCACAACATTTGGTAAAACGTATAAATTACGTAATCTTACTGTTGCCATTAATATCTTTGTAGTAACTTTACTGGCACTATTCGCGCCATCAGGTTTGTTAAGCCTGTTATGGTTATTGCCAATTGCATCAATTGCATTAGCGTCAACTGTAAGCCGAGCGCTGTTTTATGTACTTGTTATTCCGACCACAATGCCAGGTGCATTTTTCTGGAAAAATAAAGGCTTTGAGCAGCATGCGCGTGATGTTGGTTTAGCAGATATGCCACAAGTTGGTGTTATACCTGACTTACACTAATAGACTGTATTTGGCTTGTAGTACATGGTATCTGACTTGGAATAAATTGTAGGAAGGTGTGATGAGGGCAGCGCTTGCTGCTCTTTTTATTTTGAAAAGAATACTAATTTAGAGACGTTTAGCGAAGTATTGAATCTTATCGATAAGTTAAAGTCATACTAAAGTATTAGCATTAGCCGATTGATTTATTTTAATTTGTCATGCTATTGTAATTTTCTGTAATTAAACTAGAGCTTTGATAATCTAGGGTTAAACTAGATTGTACATAAATAATACAGCCATCGATAAGGTAACTGTTTTTTTAGTTATTTATCAGCAAGCTGAATTTTAAATATTAAATAGTCAATATTATATATTTTATTTGTGGGGTTACGCGGATTATCGAATTTGTCGATAAGCATTAGTCGTGATAAGATCTCGCGGATTAATGTGTAATAACGGGAGAGTTGTTGATGAGCAAAGATATGCAAAGTATGGCATTAGTTCCTCAGGGGAGCATTGAAGCCTATATCCAAGGTGTGAATAGTATTCCAATGTTGACTGCTGAACAAGAAAAGGAACTAGGCGAACGCTTGCAGAATGAAGGTGATGTCGATGCTGCACGTCAGTTAATCATGTCGCATTTGCGCTTTGTTGTTCACGTTGCTCGTGGTTACGCAGGTTATGGCCTTTCTCAAGCGGATCTTATCCAGGAAGGTAATATCGGCTTAATGAAGGCTGTAAAACGATTTAATCCTGCTGTTGGCGTAAGACTGGTGTCTTTTGCTGTACATTGGGTGAAAGCGGAAATTCATGAATTTGTACTGCGTAATTGGCGAGTAGTGAAAGTTGCGACGACTAAAGCGCAACGTAAACTATTCTTTAATCTACGTAAATCAAAAAAACGCTTAGGCTGGTTTACCAATGCTGAAGTGCAAACCGTTGCTGAGACCCTTGGCGTTTCGACTAAAGATGTAGTTGAAATGGAATCAAGAATGTCTTACTCAGATCAAGCATTTGATCTGTATGCTGATGATGATAGCGATAAAGATTCAGGTTCAATGAGTTTTTCGCCAGCTCAGTATTTAGAAGATAACGCTTCGGATGTTGCACAACAAGTTGAACGTGAAAACTGGGATGAAAGTGCATCTCAGCGTTTAACTAACGCAATTTCTGAATTAGATGACCGTAGTCAAGATATCGTTAAATCTCGTTGGTTAGCGGAAGACAAAGCAACACTGCAACACTTAGCTAATCGTTATGGTGTTTCTGCAGAACGTGTACGTCAGTTAGAAAAAAATGCAATGAAAAAACTGCGAGAGTTTATTGCAGAATAACGAGCACACAGAATTGTTAAAAATGAGGTCTCCAATGGAGACCTCATTTTTTTTGGCAAGAAAATAAATAAACGTTTAATTGTATTTGATTATAGATGGAAAGAAACATGAATAGAGATCCCTTATTTGGTTTTCAGGGTAGTGAGCTTAAAAGTTACTTAGAGCGTAATAAGTTAACTGAAGATCAAATTATTTTGGTTTATAACGGGTCTGGAATGACACATGAATATAACCTAGCACAAGTTGTAATACCGGAAGAAGGCAAGCAAAAAAGGATTGTTGTGCGACTCTTAAATAGCGGTGAAGAGGTTACCTTCTTCCGCACAGGTAAAAGTGTCCTGAAGAAAAGTGCGCATTTTAAAGTGATGCCTATGGTACCTTGGTTAATGACACGTTTTGGGTTGCAAGATCAAATTCGATTTAACTGGAAGTGGGGTTATGCATAAACCCTCGCGTTAAGTTTAGAAGAGAGTTGGCCCAATCATGAGTGTTATGATTGGGCCATTTGTAACTAAGACATGCTAACTCTGATATGTTAATAAGCATTATGCCATCTGTTTAAAGCTAGTCTTTAGTTCAACCATTAACTGTTGTTGCCAAGCCACTTGGTATAAATTGCTCGATTCTTCTTTTAACTGCGCAACTTTAAATAACTCAATTTCAGATATTTCACGTTGCTGCTGTTTGGCATTATGGTTGATTTCTTGGATCTTGGCGTAATTGTCATGTTCAGGACCATTCTTAATTGCTTCAATACGATCTACATGTAACTGCACTTCTACTATCATCTGTGTTTTTGGTAATCGTACTAATAAATTTATATCACGGTAACCATTTTGTTTTGGACTGTTAAAACGGTTTTTCACTTGGATGATATCGGTTTCTTGTTCAAGTAATTCATAAGCACTGAGTAATCCATGGCTGTTTTTGGCTACAAGCGAGCTACGGGCTAAATCGGTAATTTTCTCTACTGCGCCATCATGTTTGTTGGCAATTTTAGCTTTTGCTCTTTCAATACTTTTGATTGCAGGAATCACAGCACTTGTCTGTGACATTAATGCGATTTGTTGAGTTAGGGTCGCTAATTCATCTTGTGCTGATTCAGCTAATGAATAAAGTGAGTCAAAATCGCTGTAAGGTTGCATGATATTGCTGCTGCTAATATCAGACAATTGATAAAGTCCGGCTAAGTCTTTGCTTATTTGTGTGCGAACTCGGTTAGTTGCACTGCCGTTATTAGAGGTTTGACTAAGGCTAAGCATGGTCGCGGCTTCAAGCGGCGCTTTACCTGCTAGCATTAATACTAAAATTAATGATGTTCTGAGAAAGCTATACATAGGTATCCTTTTTGAGAAAAAGCATTTGCATCATTGTATGCTGATACTTAGTAATAGATGAGTGCGCCCAGTCACAATTCAAGGTGAGGCAGTGTAAAGCTGTGTAAGAAGTGACGAAGCTTGGCGAATAGTGAGAGTGATATCACTTATTCACATGGAATCCGTTTATTAACTAGTAAATATGACGGAGCGCTTGTATTTTATTTAAGTTAGCGTGTTCGCGAACACTCATACCCAAATATCGTTTCTATAATTAAGGCTTATTCAATGATGAAAAAAACAATAACTGCAGTAATGATTGTTGCTGCTCTTTCTGGCTGCGCTCGTCAAAATGCGACAACAGGTGAAGACGAAACGAATACCGCAACGAAGTCTGCCATTGGTGGTGCAATTGCAGGTGCATTAATCGGTGCTGCAACGGGCAAGAAAAATGCAGCGATATATGGGGCCGTTGGTGGTGCTGCAATCGGTGGCGGTATTGGTTACTATTTTGATCGTCAAGAAGAAGCATTACGCCAAGAGCTGACGGGGTCTGGTGTGCAAGTTAAGCGTGTTGGTGAAAACGAACTGCAGTTGATTATGGCTAAGGGTATTGGTTTTAAAACCGCGGGTTATAACTTAAGTGACGATATTCACTCAAGCTTAAACAGCGTTGCTAAAATTCTGAATGAGTATCCTAAGTCATCACTACGTATTGTTGGTCATACGGATAGTATAGGCAGTGCTGAGTCGAATTTAACACTCTCTGAGGAGCGTGCTGAATCAGTGAGTGAATACCTTAATAAACGTGGTATTAAATCAGGTCGTTTATCTACGCGTGGTTATGGTGAACGTCGTCCTATTGTGTCAAATAAAACAAAAGATGGTCGTGCTGCGAACCGTCGTGTAGAAATTACTATTACTGCGAGTTAATTAGTTTCAAAACATACAGAGTTACGAGCTGACGTCATATTGATTGTTGTTGGTTGTATCATAAGCCGAACCAAGTGTTCGGTTTTTTGTATTGATAGATTAAAGCGCTTAGCTAATGCAGGAGTAGTATTCATATCAGGATTATTAAATTAAAATACGAGGCAGGACTAAATTTTGGATAAAAAAAGACCCAGTTATATAAATAACTGGGTCTTTTTAATTGGCTCCCCTTGCTAGACTTGAACTAGCGACATATGGATTAACAGTCCACCGTTCTACCAACTGAACTAAAGGGGAATTATTTGGTGCCCGAACCCGGAATTGAACCAGGGACACGAGGATTTTCAATCCTCTGCTCTACCGACTGAGCTATTCGGGCAAATGGTGCCGACTGCCGGAGTCGAACTGGCGACCTACTGATTACAAGTCAGTTGCTCTACCTACTGAGCTAAGTCGGCACTAAATGCTTTTTCATAAAGATAGTGGTATATATCTTTATTTATTAATATGGTGCCCGAACCCGGAATTGAACCAGGGACACGAGGATTTTCAATCCTCTGCTCTACCGACTGAGCTATTCGGGCAAATGGTGCCGACTGCCGGAGTCGAACTGGCGACCTACTGATTACAAGTCAGTTGCTCTACCTACTGAGCTAAGTCGGCACTAAATGCGTTTTAAATAAAGATACCTATTAATGAAATATCTCTACCTTTTAAATATGGTGCCCGAACCCGGAATTGAACCAGGGACACGAGGATTTTCAATCCTCTGCTCTACCGACTGAGCTATTCGGGCAAATGGTGCCGACTGCCGGAGTCGAACTGGCGACCTACTGATTACAAGTCAGTTGCTCTACCTACTGAGCTAAGTCGGCACTAAATGCGTGTCGCATAATATCATCTTCATTTTAAAAAACAAGTCAATATTACACTTTTTTATTCTTTCCAAATTTTGGTGCCCGAACCCGGAATTGAACCAGGGACACGAGGATTTTCAATCCTCTGCTCTACCGACTGAGCTATTCGGGCAATGGAGCGCTATTAAATAGAATTTAGGCCGATCCGTCAACTGTTTCACCCTGTTTAGTGAAAATAATATGCGTTAACCCTATGTGCTGTCTGATTAATCATCAATACGTGTGTTTTGTTGACGTTTAACGGCTAAGTTGACGAAAATGACGGTTTACCTCGTACACATAGTTTTTTATTTCAGCGCGAGACTGCGCATTAGTGAAACTTTGGTAAACCTCATAAGAAGATAAGCCATTTATTATACTTAGTGCTTCGTTTTTGTTCTTCGAGAAGGTTTGCAGCATATTTTGAGGTCCAGCAATATAACTTGCTAGCGTGGCATAGTAGCGAGATTTTGGGTTGCTAATATTTTTAAGATACTGTTTATCTAATAGATTTAAATAACTAATGCCGATATCTAGATTGTTATTGTTATTAAATAACCAGTTTGGTTGTGGCTTAAAAGGATATTTCTTTTGTTGATGAAATACATCCCTGCCAATTGAACTTGATATCTGCATTAGGCCAATACGGCCATTGCGATTTAATGCGTAGGGGTTAAACAAGCTATCGACTTGGATCATGGCGGTGACTATGTTGCTATCAATGCCATAGTGTTGCGCTGATTGCTTAATCTGGGCTTGGTAGCGCTGCATGCGCACTCTGGTATGGTTAGCGGTTAACGTAAACGTTACGGCGTCTACCGAGCGACCATTCATCGTTATTTGCTTACGATTATGCTTAATAAGATAGTTAGCATAATGAGAGGCGCGCCAATGCCATTTTATTGATTTCCCCTCATTGTCTTTAACTTGTAGGTAAAGAAAGGGCTTTCCTTTAATTTCAGAGCTGTAGCTGGAGTAGAAATCTGTGTATTTAGGGCGTTCAGGGGCAAGTAGCGTGTATTCAATTGCCTGTTTAAGGTATTGCTGACTATTTGGTTGCGCGAGTGTCTCGACACGGACGCTACCTTGTTGAAAATCGATAATTGAGCGGCTGTGGTAATTGTTGGTATATTTGATATAGCGATAATTCGTCGAAAACGAGTGCTTAGTATCACCCCAAAGTTCGATAACTTGCTGACGATAATTGTCTTTTAAGGTTCTAAGTGCGGTATTGTCTTTTTCGTCGGCTCTTTCTGTTTTAGCGCGGTAATCAGCTTGTTGATAAGATAGGCGCTCTAACGCTTGTGATGCGTTATTAAGACTGGCGAGTTCGACGGAATGTTGATAGTCACTCATCGAGCAGGCGGTTAATACACTGCAACTGATAGCGATTAATAGAATACGGAATATAGCCATGTGGATAAACTGTTCTCTGGATTAAAACTTGCCTAGCGCTAGAGTATCACGCTAGGCAATTGGATTAGGCTTTTGGGGTAAAACCGTCAATGATTACGTCTTCACCTTCAAACAGGTATTTGATCATCTCTTGTTCTAGAAATGCGCGATCATTTTCATCCATCATGTTTAATTTTTTTTCATTCAACAGCATGGTTTGTTTTTGCTGCCATTCTGACCATGCTTCTTGGCAAATATGATCAAAAATACGCTTGCCTACTTCACCTGGGTAAATTTGAAAACGTAAACCTTCCGCTTCTTTTTGTAAGCGTGTGCAGAAAACCATTCTAGCCATGTTATGCCTCTCTCAATGCTTGAGATGTTAATAATTTTTTAGTTGCAGCTGCTAATCCCACAGTTGCCGGTTGCTCTATGTTATACCAAAGAGTCCCTTGAGGTTCCATTATTTGCGTACTTGTTGTGGCATTTATTTTTACTAACAATGGGCTGATATCAAGATGGAAGTGACTGAAAGTGTGTCTAAATCCAGGCAACTCTTGGCTAGTAAACTCACTAATACCAAATTGTGCTAGCTGTTCTTCCAGCGATAAATTGTCATCGCGTTCAGGGAAACACCATAATCCCCCCCAAATACCTGCCGGTGGGCGCTGCTGTAAACACAGTGTAGAACCTTGTTTTAGTAATAACATTTGCACGGTTCTGGCTGGGGTTGTTTTTTTAGGTTTAGGGGTTGGGAATGCTGTTGGTGTACCCATAGCATGTGCTTTACAATCTTCATTCACTGGGCAAATATCACAATCAGGTCGACTACGGGTGCACACTGTCGCGCCCAGATCCATCATCACCTGATTATAATTAGCGGTTTGTTGTTGCGGTGTCAGTTCTTCTGATAGTGCCCACAGCGTATTTTCAACAGCCTTCTTGCCATACCAACCTTCAATGGCACCCCAACGTGTTAAAACGCGTTTTACGTTGCCGTCTAATATAGGGTGTGGTTGATCTAACGATAATGACAAAATTGCGCCCGCGGTTGAACGCCCGACACCGGGTAATGCTAATACTTGTTCAAATTCGGTTGGGAACTGGCCTTGATATTCATCGCGGATCAATTGTGCCGCTTTATGTAAATTACGGCCTCGAGCGTAATAACCGAGCCCTGTCCATAAATGTAATACCTCATCTATGTGCGCATTAGCCAAATCGGTAACTGTGGGAAACTTTTCCATAAAAGTGGTGAAATAAGGGATCACAGTGCTGACTTGGGTTTGTTGTAACATCACTTCACTTAACCAAGTAGGGTAAGGTTCGTGGTATTGCTGCCAAGGCAGATCTTTACGACCAAAGTCTTTAAACCAAGCAAGTGCCCGTGGAGCAAATGTGTCTTTATTATTCTCTAATGGCGATTTCATCGGGTATTTTTAGCAAATGTGGGGAGTTTAGGGTGAAATTATGCCACACAAAACTTGCCAAATTCAGCTATCTTTGGATAATGCCCGAATTAATAGATAAATTTATAATGTTTATGGCGATGAAACTGTCATAACGGCGACTGGATAAAAAATGACTGAACATAAAAGAATAGCAGAACCTGAATTAACAGAAGACGGTAAACGTATCCGTAAAGTGAGAAGTTTTGTTTTACGTGAAGGACGTTTAACTAAAGGCCAGGAAGCCGCTATGAAAGATTTTTGGCCGACTATGGGTCTAGATCATGACATGGGCATGCTCGATTTCAATGAGGTTTTCGGTAACGACCACCCAGTAACACTAGAAATCGGTTTTGGTATGGGCGCATCTTTAGTTGAGATGGCAGCTAATTCACCAGAGAAAAACTTTATTGGTATCGAAGTTCATTCTCCAGGTGTAGGTGCATGTTTGATGGCTGCCGGTGAACGTGGAGTAACGAATCTACGTGTATTCTGCCATGATGCTGTTGAAGTTCTAGCGGATTGTATCCCTGACAATGGTCTAGGTGGCATGCAGCTATTCTTCCCTGATCCTTGGCATAAGAAGCGCCATCACAAACGTCGAATTGTACAAGCAGAATTTGCAGAAAGTATTCGCCAAAAACTTAGCTTAGGTGGTATCTTCCATATGGCGACGGACTGGGAAAACTATGCCGAGCATATGATTGAAATAATGGCTGCTGCACCCGGTTATGAAAATACCGCAACAGAAGGGCATTTTGTGCCACGTCCAGATTGGCGTCCATTAACTAAATTCGAACAACGTGGTCACCGTTTAGGGCACGGCGTTTGGGATATTATTTATAAACGTACTAAGTAATTCGAGGTAATAATGGCTAAAAATCGTAATCGTCGTCTACGTAAGAAACTACGTGTAGATGAATTCCAAGAGCTAGGTTTTGATCTTTCTTGGGATTTCCCAGAGGGTACAACTGAAGAGCAGGTTGACGCTATCTTAGATGGTTTCATTGCTGAAGTTATCGATCCAAACAAACTGGCGTTTGCTGCAGACGGAAATTTACAATGGGATGGTATGATTTGTACTGAGACCCACGGTAAATGTACTGAAGAGCAACGTGAAGAAGTGAAAACTTGGTTAGAAGCAAAAGGTGTTAAAAACCTAATTGTTAGCCCATTATTTGATTTGTGGTATGGTGAAGAAGGCGAATAAGCCCATTTACTAGCCACTAAAACCGACTGTTTTTCAGATATATCTCCTTAAACGGTCGGTTATTTGTTGTCTTATTTCTACGCACAGACAATTTCCCTTTTCTTTCATTTTGTTCCCGCTTATCTACAGCACATCGAACACTGCATTTAAAATAGGTTATCTATGCTCTCTAACGCATCTTTAGAAGAACTGCTCGACGAAATACGCCCGTTAATTGGCGAAGGCCATGTTGCCGATTATATACCTGCATTGGCCAATGTGAATCCCAATCAATTGGGAATTGCTGTGTGTATGGCTAACGGTGATGTATTTACAGCGGGTGATGCAGATATACGTTTTTCAATTCAAAGTATTTCGAAAGTATTTGCATTGACTGCGGCATTAACGCGTTTTTCTGAAGATGAGTTATGGACAAGGGTTGGGCGTGAACCTTCTGGGCAAGCATATAATTCACTTATTCAATTAGAGTTTGAAAAAGGAAAACCGCGTAATCCGTTTATTAATGCTGGCGCATTGGTGGTGGCTGATATGTTGCAAAGTCGCCTTTCTGCACCGAAACAACGGATGTTGGAATTACTCCGGAAACTGGCCAACTCGACTGATATCTATATTGATTATGACGTAGCAGATTCTGAATTTGAACACATGGCACGTAATGCCGCTATTGCTTATTTGATGAAATCACACGGCAACTTTAGTAATCATGTCGAAACGGTATTACAGAGCTATTTTAGCTATTGTGCGATTAATATGAATTGCGTGGAATTGGCCACGGCATTTTCATTTTTAGCGAAAAAAGGTATACCTTGTCATCGCAACAAGAGCTTGGTTAGTGAGCGTTGTACTCGCCGCTTAAATGCGTTACTGGCGACATGTGGTTTATATGATGAATCTGGTGACTTTGCTTTCCGGGTTGGTATGCCTGCAAAAAGTGGGGTTGGCGGTGGTATTGCTGCTGTTATTCCTGGGAAATTATCGGTTTGTGTGTGGTCGCCAGAACTGAATGAATCGGGTAATTCATTAGCGGGTACAGCATTGTTAGAATTGTTTAGTGAGCGTTTTGGTCATTCTATTTTCTAACGATCACGGTTGCTCGTGGGTGGCTGTTATTTATTGAATTCGGTGATTGAAAAAAAGTAGTTAAATCTAAGTGATTAAAAATAGTAAAAGGGGCGCAATAATTAATTATTGCACCCCTTTTTATTTTCTAGGTACTACATGTGATTTCTACTGCTGCGAGGATTACCGCAAAGGCTAATAGCCAATTAAATAAACAGATCGAATAAGCTGTTTAGATAACGATGGCCAAGTTTGGTCACTTGCCAATGGGTTTCGGTTTCAGTCAGTAAACCTTTCTTCACCGCGGCATTAATCTGCTCACTAATCGTGGATAGTGGTAATCCAGTAAAGTCACAAAAGTCCTGCTTGGGTGTTGCTTCGATTAAGCGAAAGCGATTCATGAAGAACTCAAAGGGCAGTTCGTCTTGAGCTACAACATGTTCATTGTCTAAAAAGGCTTTGTCAGCGTCCATATAACCGCGTGGATGCTTTACTTTACTGCGGCGGACTATCTGACCTGTTTCTGGTTCCGTAAGCTTACCGTGAGCACCACAGCCAATGCCGATATAATCACCAAAACGCCAATAGTTTAAATTGTGCTGGCACTGCTTTCCAGCTTTCGCATAGCCTGATATTTCATATTGCTCATAACCGGCTTCACTTAGCAACGCATGACCTTGTTCAAAAATATCCCAGAGGATATCTTCGTCGGGCAAGGTTGGTGGTTTAGAGTAAAACTGGGTGTTTTGCTCAATGGTTAATTGATACCAAGACAGATGATAAGGCGCTAATTCGACCGCTTTATTTAAGTCATATAAGGCATCATTCAGATCTTGATGTGGTAGGCCATGCATCAGGTCCAAATTGAATGAGTTTAGCGCTGATTCGGTAGCAATGTTGGCAGCGCGGATCGCTTCATCTGGATCGTGAATCCGACCCAATAGATTGAGTTTTTCGGCTTGCAAACTTTGCACACCTATTGAAATTCGATTTATCCCCGCGGCTACATAACCGTGAAAACGATCAGCTTCAACCGTACCTGGATTCGCTTCCATGGTGATCTCAATATTTTCGCTAAACGGGATCATAGCTTCAATACCGTTAAGTATTTTGGCAATCCCTTCTGAACTGATCAAGCTCGGTGTACCGCCGCCAATAAAAATCGAGTGCAAAGAACGCTGGAATACGCGGGGTAACTCACAGCGCAGATCCGCTAGCAAGTCTTGAATATATTCGTCTTCCGGGATCTTTCCCTTCTGGGTATGTGAGTTGAAATCACAATACGGACACTTTTGAACACACCAAGGAATATGCACATATAAACTCAACGGCGGTAGTCGCATTGGCAGTGTTGTTACTGTATTGGTTGTAGTCGTCATCATGGTATCGGTCATTATTTTACAGCTAATCGGGTTTGTTGTTCATGCATTGCCGCTAACAACTTGGTTAACGCTTGGCCGCGATGGCTCAGTTCACTTTTACGTTGTTTAGTCAGTTCTGCTGATGTGCAGCCTTCCGATTCAACAAAGAAAATAGGATCGTAACCAAAACCATCTTCACCACTTGGTTGTTCAGTAATAACGCCATCCCAGCTGCCGTGACAGACTAACGGCGTCGGATCTTCAGCATGGGTCATGTAGACCAATACACAATGGAAGCGTGCAGTACGTTGCGCCGTTGGAACACCTTTAAGAGCATCTAATAGTTTAAGCAAGTTATCGCGATCACTGGCATCAACACCGGCATAACGTGCAGAGTAAATCCCCGGTACGCCTTGCAACGCATCAACAGCTAGACCTGAATCATCTGCGATAGCTGGTAGGCCAGTTAATGCAGCCGCGTGTTTCGCTTTGATGATGGCATTTTCAATAAAGGTGGTGCCGGTCTCATCAGCGTCGATAATATTGAAATTACTTTGTGGCAGTACTTCCAGACCAAATTCAGCAAGCAGTGCTGACATTTCACGAACTTTACCTAGATTACCAGTAGCGAGAACAACTTTAGACATGGTGCGCCTTATTATCTGTTAAAAGAGAATGATTTATTAAAAAGAGAGTTATTTATTAAAAAAGAGTAAGTGAATTTAAAATGGGCATATCACATTGAAATCAGGTTATACAGGATCACCGAACACTGATAAAGCCTAATCCACATAAAATTTTTGCTGGAATTTTAGTTCTTGTGTTTGGTTTCCGCTGGTTAATGTCACCTTGATACGGTAAGTTTCTTCGTTACGATGTGGTACTTCCGCAATGTAGTAAATCGCGTCTTGTTCACGTATTTCACGCACCTCTAATTCGCGGATATTACCGAGTAAATTACGTGCCGTCACTGTCATTGTCACCGCCTGCGCTTTTAGGGTATCGCTATCAAGCACTGAAATATTGATAATACCTAAGTAGTTACTACGGTCTATATCATAATCCAATGCGATGTCAGAGGTTAAAAATGTGCTTGGGAAAGCAATGTAATGCACATCCCAATTGCCAAGTTTTTGCATTTGTTCTGCATTGGCTGCCGCAGAGACGAGTAAGGTTATAGAGAGTAATAAAGATTTAAATAATGCTGGCATGTTGGCTCCGAAATTAAATTTGAGCAAATAGGATATGTATAGGATATAAATAGTATAGCTAACTTGAATGGATAAATATCAATGCAAGGCTTTTCCCTGCATTGATATTGGTTTTATTTAGAACGGTAGACCGGTGAGATCACCAATTAAAATTTGTAAAAATTGTAGACCTAAAATAGCAACTAGCATTGATAAGTCAAGACCACCAATTGCTGGTATAAAACGACGAATTGGCGCTAAAATTGGCTCACTTAGCTGTGACAGCACGTTTTCAACAGGACTGTTGCCTTGGCTAACCCAGCTTAAAATAGCACGTAAGATTAATACGTAGAATACTAAGCTGAAGCATTGCTTAACAAGTTTGATAGCAGCTAAGATTAATACATCTTGGATAGGCGCTACAGCACCCGTTTGTAGACCGAATAAGGTGTAAATCATCGCACAGGCTACTGCATAAGCAAATATTACTGAAGCGAGATCTAAGCCTCCTAAGCTTGGGATTACGCGACGTAATGGTCCGACAACAGGTTGTGTGGCTTTAACAATAAATTGGCTCATTGGATTGTAAAAATCAGCTCGGGCCATTTGTAACCATACACGTAGTAGTATGATAAGAATGTATGTTTCAAATAAGATACTGACCAAAAAGTTAGCCGCGTTCATAAATTACCCTTCAAGTTAATTGGTTGTGAGTTAATTGTTCGTTGGTTAATCGTTAAAATAGTTTTTGCATTTCTTCAGCGCGAGAAACAGCTGCTTGCATTGCTTTATTGACAGTTCCGCGTAGGTTTTGTTCTTCAAAAGTACGAATTGCTTCAGCTGTCGTACCACCTTTAGAGGTGACATTTTTGCGTAATGTGGCTAAATCAATGTGTGGATTTTGAATGACTAATTCGGCCGAACCTGCCGCCGCTTGCTGGACTAATTCTCTTGCTTGTTGCTGGCTGAATCCCATGCCGATAATGCTTTCTTGCATTGCTTCCATGAATAGGAAAAAATAAGCTGGAGAACTGCCTGTTGCGGCAATAATGGTATTTAAATCAGCTTCATTATCTACCCAGCAGGTTTTACCTACAGCCATCATGACCTGGTCTATGGTTTTGATATCGTTATCAGATACTTCTGGTGATGGGAACAAACCCGTCATGCCTTTTTGTACTAAGGCTGGTGTATTTGGCATCGACCGTACAATCGGTTGATTGTCAGCTAATAAACTTTGTAAACGCTCGACCGTTACGCCGGCTGCCACAGAGACAAATAATTTACCTCGGTAATTGGCACTTTGTTCTGCAAGGTGAGAGCAAACATCCGCCATTAATTGCGGTTTTACCGCCAGGATAATGATATCTGCCGCGGCCACTGCAGCGTGATTGTCTTGCGTGGTATTAATCGAAAATTTTTCTGCTAATACATCTAATCGAGTGCGTGTCGGACTTGCTGCATAAATTAACTCTGCAGGATAACCATCTGTGATCATACCGCCGATAAGGCTGCTTGCCATATTCCCTGCACCAATAAAGGCGATTTTTTTATTCATGATCATTACAGTTTAATTCCTTATACTTGCTCGTTACTGTTTAATTCCATAAAACGGAGTGATCAGCCGCGTGCGCCAAAAATGGCTGTGCCAACACGTACCATGTTACTACCTTGCGCAATCGCAAGTTCCATATCGTTGGTCATACCCATTGATAAAGTGTCTATTTGGTTATATTGGTGCTGAAGTGATAAATACAACGATTCAAGCTGGTTAAATTGTGATTTAAGCTTATCGAGATCATCGGTTTTTTCTGGAATCGCCATGATCCCGCGTAATACCAAGTTTGGTAAATTAGCGACTTGTTCCGCTAACTGTCGTGCTTGTTGCAAATCAGCACCAGACTTGCTGTCTTCGGCACTGATATTAATTTGAATACAAACGTTTAATTTTTCCATCTCTGCTGGACGTTGATCATTGAGTCGTTGCGCCACTTTTAAACGGTCGATACTTTGAACCCAATCAAAATGCTCAGCAATTGGACGCGTCTTATTCGATTGAATTGGACCAATAAAATGCCATTCGATATCGTCATAATTACTGTCTTGCTGTAGATGAGTAATTTTTTCTATGGCCTCTTGCAGGTAGTTTTCACCAAATTTACGTTGTCCGAGTGCGTAAACTGCCATCACTTGTTCGACGGGTTTGGTTTTACTTACTGCAAGCAGGCTAATTTCACACCTTTTTTTGCAAGATGTGCTTGCCGCATTTTCAATTTGAGTTAGAACCTGTTGTAATCGTGTTGATATACTATTCATAATGTTACTTGCAATGAGGTTAAAAAGAATATGGATGTTACAGAGTTACTTACATTTAGTGTAAAGCATAACGCATCAGATCTACACCTTTCTTCGGGTGTTCCTCCGATGATTCGTGTGGACGGTGATGTACGTAAAATCAATTTACCTGCTTTTGACGCAAAACAAGTACATGCGCTAATTTATGACATTATGGATGATAAACAGCGTAAAGACTATGAAGAACATTTGGAAGTCGATTTTTCTTTTGAAATTAATAACGTTGCTCGTTTTCGTGTGAATGCATTTAATCAACATCGTGGTCCAGCCGCAACGTTTCGTACTATTCCAAGTGAAATTAAAAGCATGGCAGAATTAAGTGTGCCAGATATTTTCCATGATTTGGTGGAACTGCCACGTGGTTTAGTATTAGTGACCGGACCAACGGGATCTGGTAAGTCAACGACACTGGCTGCGATGGTTGATCATATTAACGAGCATCAGCATAAACATATTCTGACAATCGAAGATCCGATTGAATTTGTACATCAAAATAAAAAAAGCTTAATTAATCAGCGTGAAGTATTTCGGGATACCAAGAGCTTTAATGCCGCATTACGGTCTGCATTACGTGAAGATCCCGATATTATTTTGGTCGGTGAAATGCGTGATTTAGAAACCATCCGTTTGGCATTAACCGCCGCTGAAACGGGGCATTTGGTCTTTGGTACTTTGCATACTACCTCGGCAGCAAAAACCATTGACCGTATTGTTGATGTATTCCCAGGGCAAGAGAAGGATATGGTTCGTTCGATGCTGTCGGAATCATTACGTGCGGTAATTTCCCAGACATTATTAAAACGTACCGGTGGCGGTCGAGTTGCGGCACATGAAATCATGCTTGGTACACCAGCTATTCGTAATTTGATCCGTGAGGATAAAGTTGCGCAGATGTATTCCGTGATCCAAACGGGTATGATGCATGGCATGCAAACATTAGATCAGTCGTTACGTGAATTGGTTAATATGGGTATTGTCACGAGCGAAGAAGCGCGCATTCGAGCTGTTGATCAACAAAGTTTTTAAGGATTAATAACATGGGGATGCTACCACAACTCTTTAGTGCGATGAAAAAGCTTACTGGTTCTGACATGTATATTTCGGCGGGTATTGCACCCACAGTGAAAGTACATGGCTCATTACGTGCGCTCTCGGAACATAAATTAACGGCTGAGCAATCATTAGCATTGGTGAAAGAAGCCATGTCTGAGGATGAATATGCTTCTTTTTGCCGTACCAAAGAATCTAATTTCGGTATTTTCATGCCGGATATTGGTCGTTTCCGTGTCAGCGCATTTTGGCAATTAGAAAAAGCGGGCATGGTGATCCGTCGTATTGAAACCGATATACCTGCAATGGATGAGTTACACTTGCCACCAATATTAAAACACACAGCGCTAGAGAAGCGTGGTTTAGTGTTGGTTGTTGGGGCGACGGGTTCTGGTAAATCAACCACGCAAGCAGCCATGGTGGGTTATCGTAACCAAAACTCATCAGGTCATATCTTAACGATTGAAGATCCGATTGAGTTTGTCCATGAACATGGTAGTTGTATTGTTACTCAGCGTGAAGTAGGAATTGATACCGAGTCTTTTGAAGATGCGCTGAAGAGCTCATTACGTCAAGCGCCAGATGTGATCTTGATTGGTGAAATCCGCTCGCAAGAAACGATGGAGTTTGCCTTGGCGTTTGCGGAAACGGGGCATTTATGTATGGCAACGCTGCATGCAACTAATGCCAATCAGGCTATCGATCGTATTTTGCACTTAGTACCAAAAGAAAAGCATGCTCAGTTGTTATATGATTTGTCACTAAATTTAAAAGCCATTGTGGCGCAGCAATTAATCCCAGTACAAGGTGGTTCAAGCCGGCGTGGTGCATTTGAAATTTTATTGAATACACCTTTGGTCAGTGAATTGATCCGCAAAAATGAACTGCATAAAATTAAAGAAGTGATGACAAAATCGGGCGAGCTGGGAATGCAAACCTTCGATCAAGCGTTACTAGCACTTTATAATACCAATATGATTAGTTATACCGAGGCTTTACATCATGCTGACTCGCCAAATGATTTACGCTTAATGATTAAGTTAAATCAAGGCCAAGCAGGCAGTGATAGTATGCTTGACGGGGTGACGATTGAAGCTTTGTAATGACGGGCTATAAAATTCATCGCAATATAATAAACATCAGTTTAAGAAAAGTAAGGAAGAGTTATGTTAATCGTGGTATCACCGGCTAAAACACTCGATTTTGAGACGCCGTCTATAACTGAGCAGTATAGCCAAGCTGACTTAACTGTACATTCGGCAGAATTGATTGATGTTTGTCGTCAATTAACGCCAATGGATTTGTCTTCATTAATGAAAATTAGTGATAAGTTGGCTGGACTAAATGTTGCCCGCTTTACTGAATGGTCAGCAGAGTTTACACCCGACAACGCTAAACAAGCTGTATTTGCCTTTAAAGGTGATGTTTATACGGGTTTAGACGCAGAAACTTTTAGTGATGTTGATATGGCGTTTGCGCAGCAACATTTCCGTATTTTATCTGGTTTATATGGTTTGTTACGACCGCTTGATCTGATTAAAGCATACCGCTTAGAAATGGGCACTAAGCTTGCCAATGGACGTGGTACTAACTTGTATCAGTTCTGGGGCGATATCATCACAGATAAAGTCAATGAAACGCTCGCTGCACAAGGCGATAAAGTGTTAATTAACTTAGCGTCAAATGAGTACTTTAAAGCGGTGCAAAAGAAGCGCTTAAAAGGACAGGTGATTACACCAGTATTTAAAGACTGCAAAGCGGGTAAATTCAAGATCATTAGTTTTTATGCTAAAAAAGCACGTGGCTTAATGGCGCGGTACATTATTGAGAATCAATTAACTGATGTATCACAGTTAACGGCGTTTGATACTGATGGTTATTACTATTGTGATGCCGAATCAACGGATATTGAATTGGTGTTTAAGCGTGATGAAATCTTTAAATAACGAGATAGCATAATATAACCATATTTAATTTCGGTCATGGTTATAAATTAGCGTTAATAAAAAAGGATATTCATATGAATATCCTTTTTTGTATCTGGCAATTAGCGGTGTAGTTCGTGCATCAGACTGAGTACCGCGTCAGGCAACTTACCGAATTAGTCCCAGCCGTTATTTTTCTTTCGACGGAAGCTGATTGATGGGATGATTAACCCAGCAATTAAGCCCGCAGCAAGAATTAATGCACCTAAAATGATGAAACGATGTTGCGCATCTTCTTCTTTGGTATCTAGGCGTGCTGATAATTGTTCATTCTCTTCACGTAAACGTACCGCTTCTGCCGTTAACGCGGTATTTTCAGCGGTTAATGACGCAATATTGTTAGTTTGTGTTGCAATATCAGCTTCTTTACTGACGAGCTCATCACGGTTCGCATTTGTTAACTCTGCCATTGCCGCCGAGTTTTTATTGTTTATCTTTGCCAACGCGTCTTTGGTTTTTTCCAGTTCAGCTTGTAGCTTTGGTGTACGTACTTTTAAACTTACCTGGCGAGAAAGTGATTTACCGTCAATCCAAGCTGTTTTGTTTTTGCTGGTGGTGATCTGTGCAAAATTAGCATTTGCATCGGTTTGTAAGTAGGTTACAGCTTCACCGGCTTTTATCGTACCAATAATACGATACTGAGTGCCCGGACCTGAATGCATAAATATAGACACGTCATCGCTAATATAACGTGTTTCTTTTGCCATACTCGATAAGCTAACGAGTGTTAACAATGATGCTAAAATGAGTTGTTTAATCTTCACAAGTTGTCCTGTAGACGAAATATTCTGATAGGCATAATAAATATAAAATCGAATTTCGACAAGCCTCAGATGATGTTTTCCCACCATAAAATAGAAATTTAGTGGATTAAAAAAAAAGCCATCAAAAAATTGATGGCTTTTTCATAATTCTATAATCAATTACAGGACAAAGATCGCCTCTAAAATCTTGTAGAAGATAATTGCGAGTATGGCACCCGCTGGCAGTGTGACAACCCAAGATACTACGATCGTTCTGACTACATTGAGATTCAGTGCCGCAATACCACGAGCCATACCTACGCCTAGCACAGCCCCTACGAGTGTTTGTGTTGTCGAGATAGGTAAACCTGAACCTGAGGCAATAACTACCGTTGTCGCTGTCGCTAGCTGCGCTGCAAAACCACGGCTTGGTGTTAATTCTGTAATACCAGTACCGATAGTAGACATCACCTTATGACCCATTGTTGCTAGACCAACTACGATGCCAAAACCACCGAGTGGTAAAATCCACCACGCTAGCGCTGCTTTTTCAGCAATTTGGCCGCCGTTTTGTACAATTGATACAACCGCAGCTAATGGACCAATCGCATTGGCTACATCGTTAGAGCCGTGGGCAAATGCCATTGCACAAGCAGTAATGATCATTAAGATACCAAACACTTTTTCTACATTTGAGAAATGCATGTCTTTGTCATTGCTTGGGCTGTAATTTTGTTTGCTGATGTAAATGGCGCCAGCAATAGCAACCAGTAGACTGACTACTGTCGAAGCAACTAAAGCTTCAGTTGTAGTTAAATGTAAGCCTACATGTTTTAGACCTTTTTTAATTGTAACCATTGCAATAACAAATGTTGTTAAAGCCATATAGAAAGGCACGTAACGTTTAGCATTAGCAAGTGGATCTTTGGTATCAAATATGAGTTTCTGAATACTCATAAAAGTGACGTAAGCGATGAGCCCAGAGAGTATTGGTGTGACAACCCAGCTGCCTACGATACCACCTGCCTTACCCCACTGTACGGCTTCAGGCCCCACGCTGACTAGTGCAAAACCAACAATAGCACCCACGATTGAGTGAGTTGTTGATACCGGCCAGCCAAAAATTGATGCGATCATTAACCAGGTGCCTGCTGCGAGTAGTGCGGCGATCATACCAAATGCTAATGCATCTGGGCGGCCTTGCTCTTTAAATACAGCAAGGTCAACAATACCTTTACGAACGGTATCGGTTACTTCTCCACCGGCTAAATAAGCCCCAGCAAATTCAAAAATGATAGCGATAAAGATCGCTTGTTTTACGGTTAGTGATTTGGTACCGACAGAGGTCCCCATCGCATTTGCTACGTCATTGGCACCAATGCCCCATGCCATATAAAGGCCAAAAGCAGCCGCCATAAACAGTAGATAAGGACCGTATGCTTGAATGATTTCCATTATTTATATACCTATTAGTGATCTTAATTACGCGCTAGCATTAGTTCGAGACGTGCGCCAACAGTTTCAGCTTGGTCCGCTAATCCGCCAACCCATTCTAAGATTTTGTAAAGGAACATAACATCAATTGGATTGTAGTCACTTTCAATTTTACGCAGTTTTTGACGAAGTACGATTTGCATTGAATCAGTATCATCTTCGATACAATCGAGTTCGTTGATCATATTTTCAACAAGATCAACTTCACGACCTTTAAAGCCTGTTTCTAGTAACTCATCGAGTTCATTAATGGCTTTTTTAGCCTGCGCGGTTGCATCAATACAACGTTTTAGGTACCGCGTGAAATCATCAGCGATTTCTACTGGCAGTTGTAGATTCCGACCGATGACACGACCAGCAATATCTTTCGCACGATTAGCGATCTTATCTTGCTGAGTCAGTAGGTCTAACATATCGGTACGATCGACAGGCATAAAGATACCGCGTGGTAGCTTTAAGCGGATTTCACGTTTTAATACATCAGCATCTCGTTCACATTGTGAGATCTGTTGGCGGATAGTTTCCGCTTTATTCCAATCTTGTTGCGTAGTCGCAGCAAAAAATGGCACAAGTAATTCACAAGTCTCATGCACTTTCGTGATGTGTTCTTGTAACGGGGTAATCGGAGACTTAGCAAAAAGTCCTAAAATTGTATTTACTGGCATAGCCATAATCCATGTATGTGACAATAAGTTGACACTTTTGAAGATGTCGGGAATGTTAAACCACTCTCACGAGTTTGCAATATAAAAATTGCCTTATTAGTGATTGAATGAGACCAAAATCAATATATTTTTGTTTTTATAGGAAATCTTATTCGCAAATTAAAGATTTAACCTTAGACAGGTTTTAAAATAATTGGTAAATTTTATACTTTAAAGTGTTAGATATTCTGTTGTATCTGACATTATTTTTATCGTTTATGAGTCTAGCGAGGCCGGATGAGTACGGAAGTTGAAATAAAATTTGTTGCTAAACCACAGGTTAAATCCCAATTAGTCGTGTTATTAGCGGACTATGTGATAATCGAGCAGGCTGTTAAGCCTTTATCTAATACTTATTTTGATACAACGACATCCCAATTTCGTCAGTTTGATTTTGGTTTGCGCACACGTAAAAGTTTAAATTTTGCTGAGCAAACCATTAAGACCGCAGGTATTGTCCGTGGTGGATTACATCAGCGTCCAGAATATAATTTACCATTACAAGGCGATTTTCCGACTTTAGGTGATTTCCCGACTGAAATTTGGCCCGAAAATACCGACGTTGATCAGTTACAAATGGATCTAGTGGATTTATTCACCACTGATTTTGAACGTACTATGTGGCATGTCAAGCTGCCGAATGAAGCGGAAATCGAAGTGGTTTTCGATCAGGGCATGGCGCGCAGTGGCGAACAAAGCTATCCGATTTGTGAAATTGAATTGGAATTAGTATGCGGCGATATTGCTGATCTATTTTCGTTAGCGCAGCAGATCACGCAACTGGGTAATGTACGTTTGGGTAATGTCAGTAAAGCTAAACGAGGTTATCAACTTGCAGGTTTATATACGCCTAAAATTAAACCGTTGGCGCTAAAAATGCCAGTATTAGAAACTGAAAACTTAGGGGATATATTTTTAACGACATTGACTCAAAGTTATGCACATTGGCAACATCATGAGCAACAGTATTTAGAAACCCAAAATATTAATGCCTTGGTTGAAGTTGTGTCTGCGGTAGCGTTGATCCAACAAACGCTACTCAGTTATGCACATATACTGCCTGAAATCGCGCTAAAGCAAACAGAATTGGTTTGGTTACAGCAGCAGTTATCGGCGGTAGGTAGTGCGTCACAGTTAAAGCAAGCGATGACCAATAATAGACAGTTTATTCGTAAGTTCCCTGAATATAAACGTATTACCAAGGAATTACAGGCATTACAACAGAGTTATATTGATTTTACGGACATTGAAACGCTATTTAATACATCAAGATACGCCAGCATTATGTTATCCGTTAGCCAGTTACTGAACCAAGGTTTAAGCAGCGTAAAGCTTGATAGTGCCAATGTTCTTGCGTTTGCTAATACGCATTTAGAAGCCAGTTGGCAGAGCGTACTGGACTCGTCATTGTCTGCGCCACAACTCGATGCCGATGCGTACTTACTATTACATGCGAAATTGAAGCAAAATTTATTAATCGGGCATTGTTTTAGCCACCATTATTCAACAGAGAAGCGTGATAAATTCCGCTTACCTTGGCAGGATATATTACAGGGTATTGATGATTTAGCGGTATTGCAGATACTCATGGGGGTTGCAAAACAACAGCCGGAAGCAATTGCTAAACAAATCGAAAAGGTGTTAGTGCGTAAACAATGTTCGTTATTGGATGCATTAGAGCAAACTCGCCATCAAGCATTAACGATGCGGCCGTATTGGTTGGAAGGATAAAAATATACAATCAGTGGCTGCCAATGTCACTGATTGTTACTCATTTGTTCGCTATATAATCGTGCTATTAATTTGAAAACCTGACAAGATCTTCAATGACTAATTTCTTAATTTCTAACTGTTGCTCTGGTTGTAAACCATATTTTTCAGCCAGCTCGATATAGTCTTGGTTATTTAAAGATACGGTTAAACGAGGCCTTTTTGGTCGTTTATTAATAGTTAAACCGAGAATATCCCGGATCTGTTCTGACGGGCTTAAATTATTATCTAATGCTGCTTTCCGGATCTTGTATTGGATTTTTTCATCCATATCGAATGCGACTTGCACTGCTTTCATCGCTTTTTGTGATGATTGCCATCTTTCCGGTAATTCACGTGATTTAACCATCTTCAATCTGCCTTGTACTGTGTTTATGCTATTGGCCAGTATCCTGTAATACTGTCATTACCAAGCTGTACGGTCAAGTACACGTCAGTGTCGCCGTTATTAAGTACCATTATATCGATTAACTTACTTTCTTTGGCATCATGTAAATGATAAAACTCAAATTGCTGACCTGGGTTTTCATCGGCATATTGTGAAGGTGCTGCTGTTCTGAAGTCTGTTCTATGGTGATAACCAACGGTGGCGATATCTTGCTGGTAATAACGGTCAGCGTGCCAGTCTCCTAACGATACCGGTTGTTCAGTACTTAACTCGGTAAAGCCTTCTTCGAATACGTCACTAAATAATTCTAAATCAAATAATTGTGAGACTTCTTCGCGAGTAAGCTCTAAGCTTAACTGGAAATTGTTCTGGTCGTAGCCAGGTAATGATAACCAAACATAGGTTTGTTGCTCGCCTTGTAGCTTAAAGCGCGGGTAATGTTGGTGCTCAAATTCAAGTGTCTCAATTGCAATAACTTCAAATTTTTGTCGGCGTACTTCAGTCGGTAAAGTAAAGCTGTCACTAAACTCGATGATATCACCAATAATTAACTTACTGACGTGGTTGAGTTCGCGGGCTGGGCTTTCTGGTGCAGATTTTTTAAATAAATTTTTGAAGAAACTCATCATGGATCCTAAAGTATTAAGCTATTGGCATATTAAGATATAGCAGAATGACAAATAGGAACAGCACGTGTTATCACGATGACTGCTCCTATTGGGGCTTATTTCACTAATCGATTAGTCGTTAAACTTAGCTATTTTGCTTGGCTTTTAAGCGATCTAGTACCGAATTAGCGTTACTTTGCTGCTGGCCAATACCCGCTTCCGCAAGTTTTGCTTTTAATGATTGGTCGCTGCCTTCAGCTTGTAGCTCATCAGCTGCAAGCATACGATCATCAAAGTCTTGCTGTTTTTGCTTAATGCGTTCTAACGAATCTTTCGCACTGAGTAGTTTTGAATTACTTGCACTAAAGTTGTCAGTGATAGCTGATGTTGCTTTTTGCACGCTATCTGTAGTCTTCACCATTGTTAATTGGCGCTGATGCTCTGCCAATTGACGCTCACTTTTCTTGACTAAATCTTTTAGCTTTGCAGCGCTGCTCGTGAAGCTATCTAAATTTTGCTGTTGTTCGATAACTTGTTGCTCTAGCTGGGCAATCTTTTCAGCTACTTCTAATGCTAGGGCTTCGTTACCGGCATTTAATGCTTGTACAGCATAACCTTCGTGTTCAGTTAAGTTGGCTTTTACACGCTCTAGCTCACGGCCTGATTGCATTTGTTTTGCCATTACATCCGTTAAATTACGTTTAGCATTGGTTAAATGGGTTTGGGCGTCACGAATTTCTTGTTCAAAGATACGCATTGAGTTGGCATCAACGATGCCTTCACCTACTTCACGGGCGCCACCACGGATCGCGGTCATAATCTTCTTAAAAATGCTCATAAACTTCTCCTCAGAAGTAGGGGTTAAACTAAATAATCTGATAATTCAGTAATTACTTCGAGACTGTTATCACTTAATACTACGAGTTCATGCTCTACATCAGCAATAGTTGATTGTACTGATAATGCGCCGTATACCACATACATATCATCAATTTTAGCGAATGATGACAACGGCATTGGGATGTTAAGTTCTAACATCGCTTCTAGCATTTCGACACGTTTTTCTGTTTTAACTTCGTTTTCGCCCCATAGATAAGCAATACAAAGAACTTGCTCATCAGTGACAGAAACAAAAATTGGAATTTCTTCACGACCTTCAACGTCGACACGTAGTACATCAACATCACCGGGAATTGGTGTACAGTCAAATTTATAGCCTGTGTCAGACTTGTCGCCAAGATCATTAAGATAATTTGCAATATTATGTATGTTCATCTTGTTCCTTTTTTGACATATTATGTCTAAGTGAGATTAACTTTAAGCCCCTAGACATAATATGTCAAGTGGCGTGAAACTTATTTATTGTATTTTATATATTCGCGGTATCTTATTTTGTCCGATAAGTGACCGTAAAGTTCATTGTCGAGATTAAATTAATAACGCTGTGAGGATCAAGGCAATAGAGAGGTTGATTGCCATGTCCATTGTCGCGACACCTATGTTATTTTGTAGGTCAACTTCTTTATTAATATCCACGCCATTAAGAATTAATTTTTTAGCTATGATAGCGAGAATAGTAAAAGCCGTTAGCATGACCAAGCTAAACAGCATCCAAGAACCTAAGGTGGTCATGAGATTGGCGGTATCGTAATAAATATAGTTACTGGCTATCGTCACTGCTATCGCGACACCAATCAGGTAACCCCCGTGGCGCACGGCAACGGCAATATTATTGTCGGTAAAGGCTTGTTGCATGGTGGTACCAAGATTACCACGTGAATAACGGTGCTCACGGTAGCGGGTCATGAGTAACATTAGTGTTTGGGAGATCAAGAAACCGCTAAATATAGCGATAAAGGTGATGACTTCTAACCCTTCAGCCCAGATTAATGTTGAACGAATAATGATTGCGGTGGCAATTGAGGCGCAGGCATCTACAATCGCTACCGCAACATTACGCTGCGCTATTTCAGTATTTTTATCGAGTTGATTGAGCGATACTCGATCATGGATCCAACGGCCAAGTTTAATTAATACCAGTCCTGCTAAGCCGTACAGGCTCATGCCTAATATTTCGATTGGTAGGGTAGCGGCTTTTTCGCCTGTGATGGCTCCAGAAAGTACGATACCTAAGCCAAGGATGGCTCCAGCTAAACTAATACCAAAAGCAAAATTGTCCCGCTTGGCTAATTCATCGGTGGTATCTATGTTATCTAGGGCACCGGTGAAAAACCGCATTGCAGAGAGTAGGGCGAGAGCGATTATGAGGTCAACAATTAAAAATAGTAACAGATCCGACGATAAGAGCGTTTCAAAAACAGACATTAAAGGTTACCTTCTTTTACGATTTTAGCTGCCATAATTCCCCTACTAATGATAAATTTACTAGGTTAATTTATATCGGTAAGTAATAGCATGTAAGACATGGTGTGTCTATATCTCTATTCTTAATATAAATTGTTGAATTAATTGGATCACAAGCCTAATTATATGGATGTCGTTTATGAGTACTGAAGGTCAAATTGTTGATGTATTAGCGGATACTGGTCGGGTTTATTGGCAACGTTGGTGCGAGCGTAACAAGAGTGATTTAACCCTGTTGTCCGCAGAGCAGATAGCTCAAAGCCAGCGGGTTTTTTCGTTAAGTGATTTTATTGCTGAAAGTTGTATTAATAATACCGATCTATTACGTGATATTTGGCAATCAGGCTTACTCACTCAATCATCACGCACAGCGCTGGTGGAAGCGCAATTAGCCACTCAGCTTGCGGCCTGTGATTCTGAACCTGCATTACTGCGTACTATTCGTCAATTTCGCCGTTTTCATATGTGTATTATCGCGTGGCGAGAGTTATTACAAGTTGCAACGCTGAGTGAAAGTTTAACCCATACTTCTCACCTTGCTGACTGTTTAATTGAAGGTGCTCTAGAGTGGTTATATCAACTGCAATGTAAAGAGCAAGGTACACCCGTTAATCACGAGGGCATTAAGCAGCAGTTGGTCATATTAGCTATGGGGAAATTAGGCGGCGGTGAACTCAATTTCTCATCTGATATTGATCTTATTTTTACGTATCCAGAAACGGGTGAAACTGTTGGTGCGGGACGTACTGTTGTGAATCAGAAATTCTTCCAACGTTTAGGTCAACGGTTAATTGCGGCATTACAT
The DNA here is from genome assembly GCF_018219435.1 of Moritella sp. 28. Lineage (NCBI taxonomy): Bacteria > Pseudomonadati > Pseudomonadota > Gammaproteobacteria > Alteromonadales > Moritellaceae > Moritella > Moritella sp. 28. The sequence goes on from NZ_CP056121.1 coordinate 376,602, forward strand.
CAAGTCACCGCCGATGGTTTTGCTTACCGCGTGGATATGCGTTTGCGTCCGTTTGGTGATTCAGGCCCTTTAGTCATGAGCTTTAACGCATTTGAAGAATATTACCAAAACCAAGGCCGAGATTGGGAACGCTATGCCATGGTGAAAGCCCGTGCTTTGGGTGGTAATGCAGAAACCAGAGTCGAATTGGAAAAAATGCTACGCCCGTTTATCTATCGTCGTTATGTCGATTTTAGTGCGATTGATGCCCTGCGTAATATGAAGGCTATGATTAAAGCCGAAGTGCGTCGTAAAGGTTTGAAAGACAATATTAAGCTGGGTAGTGGTGGGATTCGTGAAGTGGAGTTCGTGGCACAAACTTTCCAACTTATTCGAGGAGGGCGAGAGCCGATATTACAAATTAAGTCGTTGTTAGCGACGCTTAAAGTCTTGCAGTCGCTGGGTGAAATATCAGCAGAAAGCTATACCGTGCTCACCGAAAGTTATTGTTGTTTACGCCAAGTAGAAAATATTCTGCAACAAATTAATGATGCGCAAACCCAAACGTTACCGCAATCAGAATTGGATCGTAGCCGTTTAATCAGCGTGTTAGGTTATGCTGACTGGAATAGCTTTTATATTTATATCAATCAAGTAATGGCGAATATTCATCGTGAGTTCAGTCAGGTGATTGGTGGCGACGACGATGATAATGAAGAATCACAACCTGCGTTAGATTTATGGCATTTAGAGCTCTCAACAGACGAAGCAATAACGTTGCTTGCAGAATATGGTTTGTTAGAACAAGATGCGCAGAATTTTGTTCGAGATTTAAATCATTTTAAAACTGATTACGAACGCAAAACAGTAGGTCCTAGGGGTCGACAAACGATTGAAAAATTATTACCTAAACTGTTATTTTCGATCTTAAAATCGGATGATCCTGTTGCGTTATTACCGCGTATTATTGCCTTGTTATGCAAAATTTTAAACCGTACTGCTTATTTAGAATTGTTAGCCGAGAATGACTTAGCATTAACACAGTTATTACGCTTGTGTGGGGCAAGTTCGATGGTGGCAAAACAGCTGTCGAGTCACCCGATACTATTAGATGAGCTGTTGGTGCCATCGCACCTGTATCACCCAACGCCATTGCATGAATATCGTAGTGAGTTGCGCCAATTTATGCTGCGTATTCCTGAAGAAGATCACGAACAGCAATTAGAAGCGCTACGCCAATATAAACAGACTCAATTGTTACGTATTGCGGCTGCGGATATTGGTGGTGAGTTAGCTTTAATGAAGGTGAGTGACCATCTAACATGGTTGGCGGAGGCCGTGATTGATAATGTGGTCAATCTAGCTTGGCAACAATTAGAAGAGAAACATGGCGTTCCCCACAATGTGGTTGAAAGCGGTGAAAAAGGGTTTGCTGTTGTCGCCTATGGCAAGCTTGGTGGTATCGAGTTAGGTTATGGTTCGGACTTAGATCTGGTGTTTATTCATAATTGTGAAGCCGCAGGCGTGACCAACGGTGCAAAAGAGATCGATAGCCGTCAATTTTATTTACGATTAGCACAACGTATTATTCATATCTTTAGTACGCGTACTAACACTGGCATTTTGTATGACGTAGATATGCGTTTACGCCCATCGGGTAGCTCTGGAGTACTTGCTTGTCCGGTATCTCGATTCTTGGATTATCAATGTAAAGAAGCGTGGACCTGGGAGCATCAATCGTTAGTGCGTACCCGTATCGTCTATGGCGATAAGTTGATTCAAAGTCGTTTCACTGAGGTTAAACGTAGTATTATAGCCAAACCTCGTGATACCACAGAACTGAAAAAACAAGTGGTCGAAATGCGTTTGAAAATGCGTGAGCATTTGTTAAAAACCAATGCTGATCAGTTTGATATAAAGCAGTCAGAGGGCGGCATTACCGATATCGAATTCATGATGCAGTATATTGTATTGAATTATGCTGCGCAGATGCCGAAAATCCAACTCTGGCCTGATAATGTCCGTATTATTAGTCGTTGCGTATCTGAAGGACTCATTACTGAGGAGTTGGGAACTAGCTTAACCGCAAGCTATTGCCAAATGCGTGATGAAATCCATCGACTTAATTTATTAGGCAAGAAAGGTGTTGTTGCGAATAGTGAATTTGTTGTACAACGTAAAGTTGTTACTGATTACTGGCAACAGTTGTTTGCACTGTAGTTAAATAAAAAATCCTATTGATACTTATATTACAGTGTTTTATCAATAGGATTTTATTTGTTTATTTTGTTATGTAACCAATTATTTATACAAGCTCGGCTCACCTTCCGGACGCGTTTTAAAGCGACGATGCAGCCACATGTATTGTGGTACTTGCTCTAAAATAGATTTTTCACATTCTTTATTGCAGATCGTGGCATCTTTAACTTCGTCGCCCGTTGGGAAGTTCTCTAATGATGCGCGAATGGTTAACTTATAACGACCATCTGGAAAGCGACTAGAAGACGCAGGGTAGGTTTTCGTATTATTACCTGAGGCGAAAAGCGTGGTGCCAGTAATGGTGCAGGCTTTTTCAACCGCAAAAAATGGTACAAATACGCTTCGACGAGGACCATAATCATGATCCGGCGCATACCATAATGGCTCACCTTCATCGAGTACACGTAACATGCCTTTGATATCTCGGCGGTCAAGCAAACCTTTATTTGAGAGTGTGCGACCACGGCATTGTAAGTATTCCATCAATGGGTTTTTATTCGGGCGATAGATTGCATAGGTTGGTCGTAATAAACCAAAAATACGTGCCGACATTTCCAGTGATAAAAAGTGACCTCCGAGTATTAGCATACCGTTACCGTCAGCCTTTGCTTGATCTATGTGCTCCTGACCTTCGACAACCATATTCTGCTTAATACGCCAATCTGGCCAGAACCAAGCATTGGCAGTATCAACAACCGCTAAACCAGTATATTTAAAATTCTCTTTTGCTAGGACTTTAATTTCGCTGTCAGATTTTTCTGGGAAACTTAAGGCAAGATTTTGTTGTGCTATTTTTAAACGACGGGGTAATATTTTAGCAACCAAATGGCCTAAAGCACGACCAAATATACTTTGCGCCTTATTCGGTAATAAAGAAATAAGCCATAAAAAAGTAGCTGCGAACAATAATGGCCAGTGTTTGGGATGTAAAAAACTGAGTTTGAATTTCGTGTTTTCTTTGGTGACTATCGGCTTATCGGTTTTAATTTTATCTGTCATGAAAAATTCTCATTAATACGAGTTAACTCTATTTGCATTTATAAGTGATTGATAATTAAATGTGAATAGATGCATGTTGAGCTGGTATATGCGATTTTAGATATAAAAAAGACGACTCTGGTGGGTCGCCTTATTATTCTGTATTACATTCTAACTTAGTATTTTGCTTTTAACCCAGCATTAACTAAATTCACATCTTCAGCGTTCAAGGTTCCAGCGGCTTGTTTTAACTGTAACATACTAATGATGTAGTTATAACGTGAACCGGATAATGATTGCTTCGATTGATATAAACCTTTAGTTGCATTTAACACGTCAATAATCGTACGTGTACCTACCCCAAAGCCTGCTTGAGTTGCTTCTAATGCACTTTCAGATGATTTAACCGTTTGCTCATAGGCCTTGATAGAACTTAACGCGGCCGTCACGTTGTTATAATAAGTTCTAATTTTGGTTTGTACTTCACGGCTTGCTTTGGTTAATTGTTCTTGGCTGGCTGTTACTTTATAAACGGCTTGTTTTTCTGTTGAAGTGACAGCGCCACCTGTGTATAGCGGCATGCTAAATTCGATGCCCACATTACCTGATGAAACGATATTTTCAGCGTCTGTTCCACTGTTATTATCATTGCCATAATCCGTATATTTAGAACCGGCATTTGCGACTAAGTTCAATGACATGTTATCTGCAGAGTTAGCTAGATCGACATTACCTTCTGCAATTTGCTTAGCAATACGTTGGATCTGGATTGATAAATTTTGGTTGTTGGCAGTATCTAACCAATTATCACGCTGGCCATTTGGTGCTGTTGGGCTAAAACGCGCAGTATTCAGTGGTGAAATATTAGTATGCGTTAAACCGGTTATTTCGGTTAATGACTCGTAGCTGTTGGCGAGAGTATTTTCAGCGTTAATTACTTCTGCTACTGATAAATCGAAGCTTGATTGTGCTTCTAATACGTCAGTTTTGTCGGTTAGACCCACATTGTAACGTTGGGTCGTTTGTTCTAGTTGACGTTCTACCGCGTCTTTATTACGGTTAGAAAATTCTAAGGTATCGTTGGCTCTTAATACATTAAAGTAAGCATTCGATACGCGCAAGATAAGACTTTGCAGCTCAGCTTGAACGGCAAGTTCACTTTGCTCTGCTTGTTTAGCGGCTTGACTAACATTAATGAAATTACTTTCTTCATATAATGACTGGGTCAAACGAAGACCAACCGTACTCGTTAACGCGTTACCATTAGAGGTTGTATTAGTTCGATAATCGCTTGTCATTGTGTAACCAAGGTCAGCATTTAAACCAATTTGTGGTAAGTTTGCTGCTTCTTGTTCAGTAATTCTTTCTAGTGCTGCATCGCGATTTGCTTGCGCTTCTAAATATAGTGGATCTTTGGTCAGGGCTTGTTCAAATATTTGTTGTAAATTATCTGCACTTGCTGAGTTTGCAAAAAATGCCAGACCGCAGGCTAGAAGAATCTTATTAAACTTCATTGGTGGTTACCTTAGTGTAAATAGTTGCCGTTATGAACTCGCATAACAATAAATAATGATAACTGCTTAGTCAAACTAATAATTATCCAAATAGAGATAGCTAGATTAATCGGATGTTTTTAATTTTATACTAGGTGTTATCTCGAAGCTCGAGTTTTAAACGTTGAATCAATGCCGATATGGTATTATTAGTATATTTACTAGGTATAGTGCCTAAACCCTAGTTGCCAACATGGTATTCACCGTAACTTGTCATTATCAGTATATTTTAGGATATGTAAATGAAAAGTCGAAAGTTAGAAATAAAATCCGAGTATGATGTTACGGATATTGAGATTATAAACAAGCAGCAGGTTTTTAACGGTTTTTTTAAAATAAACACCTATACCTTTAAACATAGGTTGTTTTCGGGTGATTGGAGTGGTGAAATTACGCGAGAAGTTTTTGAACGTGGTAACGCTGCTGCAGTCATACCTTATGATGCGGTGAGCGATGAAGTGGTATTAATAGAACAGATTCGCATCCCTGCGATTGAATCCAGTACGCAACCTTGGTTACTGGAGTTAGTGGCTGGTATGATAGATAAGCAAGGTGAAGACTCTGCAGAGGTGGTTAAACGCGAAGCCGAAGAAGAAGCGGGTTTAACCGTTGGCCGTTGTGATTTTATTATGCAGTTCTTCGCCAGTCCTGGTGGCACCAGTGAGGCGATAGATCTATATGTGGGCGAGGTCGATAGCAGTACTGCTGAAGGCGTTCATGGTTTAGCGTGCGAAGGTGAAGATATTCGAGTGCACGTGGTGAGCCGAGAAACTGCTTATAATATGGTGCAAACAGGGCGAATAAATAACGCGACGACTATTATTGGTATCCAGTGGTTACAATTGAATTTTGAAACATTGCAAAAGTCTTGGCTCTAGGGCTACAATGCTTTATACCCTTTAGGCTAAGTTGTTTGAATCTCTCATGATGTTACTGGTTTCTAATCCGAAATCGTGGAAGTGTGTGCTGGACAGCAGATTTATTAAGTCCTATTAGGTATTCTTTAATAGTCTTAAGGATCTTTCAATCTGACTCGCTGATATGTGGTTACAAGTCAGTGTAGTTATTATTCGACATTACTAGGCAACAAATAACAGATAAAGGATAAGGGTTAAAGATTATTGTGGGCGCGGACATTTCTAAATTAACAGCAAAGCATAACGTCATTAATTTATTACAAGTGACGGATACTCATTTGTTTGCAACGGCTGAGAAGGATCTTCTTGGCGTTAAAACACAGCAGAGCTTTAGCCATGTTATCGATGCTATTTTGCAGAATCAACAACCGTTTGATGCTGTGCTTGCCACGGGCGATATTTCCCAAGATAACAGTATAGCTTCTTATCAATACTTTGCTCAGCATATTAAACGTTTAGATAAACCTTGTTATTGGTTACCTGGTAATCATGACAATATTCCACTCATGGCCGGTGCATTAAAATCTGAAGGTGTCCTGTCGGATAAATATAAAGTTGTTGGTGATTGGCAGATTATTTTATTAGATTCGCAATTAACGGGTTCTCCGTCGGGTTATTTATCGCCTGAACAACTTGAATTACTTGACGAGCGACTGAGCTTACATCCTGATAAATATGCATTGGTGGTATTACATCACAATACTTATCCTGTGGGTTGTAAATGGTTAGATCAGCATATTTTGCGTAATCCAGAGGCGTTTTTAGCGGTGTTAGCAAAACACCCTAAAGCACGGCATGTGTTATTTGGTCATGTGCACCAGCAGTTAGACCAGACTTATGATGGTATTCACTTTATGGCGTCTCCGTCGACTTGTTTCCAATTTAAACCACATTGTGATGAGTTTACTCTTGATGCGCGAGCGCCTGGCTGGCGTTATTTACAACTACACAGTGATGGTACTATTAACAGTCAGGTTTGGCGTTTGTCTAATCATGATTTTAATCCCGATCTAGAGTCTAAAGGTTACTAACAATACTGCTAGAGGTAAATGAACAAATGGCTTCCACGCTACTACTCTATTTGCACGGTTTTAATAGTTCACCAAAATCGGTTAAAGCACAGCAAATGGCAGACTATCTTGCATTGCACCACCCTGATATTACAATTGAAATACCGAATCTTTCACCTTATCCTCAAGATGCTTGGCTACAGATAGAACAACTTATTGCACGTTACCCAATGCATCAGCTTGGGGTAGTCGGCAGTTCACTCGGCGGGTATTATGCGACTAAAGTGAATCAACAATTTAATTGCCCAGCGGTGATTATTAATCCCGCTGTAAAGCCTTATGAATTGCTGGTGGACTATTTAGGGGAAAATACGAACCCTTATACCCAAGTTAAATTTAATTTAGCTGAGCAACACATTGATGAGCTACGGGCATTGGATTGTCTGGCATTAGTTCACCCAGAAACTATCTGGGCACTATTACAGACCGATGATGAAGTGTTAGACTATAACCAAGCAACAACAAAATACGAAATGGCGAGATTGACGGTAGAGCAGGGTGGCGATCATGCTTTTATTGGATTTGAACGCTATCTTAGCGATATTTTAACCTTTCTTGCATTCAAACCGATGTAACGAACAGCACAAAAGAAACTCATGACACAAGAATATAATGCGGGCTCGATTGAAGTCCTAAATGGTCTCGAACCAGTACGTCGCAGACCCGGAATGTATACTGATACTGTACGTCCTAATCACCTTGGCCAAGAAGTTATCGATAATAGTGTCGATGAAGCGTTAGCGGGTCATGCTCAGAACATTACGGTTACTTTACATGCCGACCAGTCGCTAGAAGTGAGTGATGACGGTCGTGGTATGCCAGTGGATATTCACCCAGTGGAAGGTGTAAGTGGTGTTGAACTGATTTTATCTAAGTTACATGCCGGTGGTAAATTTTCGAACGATAGCTATCAATTTTCTGGTGGTCTACACGGCGTTGGTATTTCGGTTGTAAATGCGTTGTCTAAACGTGTAGAAATTACCATTAGACGTGGTGGCCAAATTTATCAAATCGCGTTTGAGCATGGCGATAAAGTGTCTGAACTCGAAGTGATTGGCACCATTGGTATCCGTAATACCGGTACTAAAGTACATTTCTGGCCAGATGCGAGTTATTTTGATTCGGGTAATTTTTCGTCTAAGCGTTTGATGCATAACTTACGTGCGAAAGCGGTATTGTGTCCCGGTTTAAACATTAAATTTGACGATAAAGTAAATAAAGAAAAACATGTATGGTGCTTCGAAAAAGGCCTGCAAGACTATTTAATGGAATCGTTACAGGGATGGGCAACATTACCCGAAGTGCCGTTTGTCGGCAGTTTTTCTGCCAATAATGAAGCGGCTGATTGGGCGGTTATTTGGCTACCTGAAGGTGGTGAATCGGTTACCGAAAGTTATGTTAACTTGATTCCAACTGCGCTTGGCGGTACCCACGTGAATGGCTTACGCCAAGGTTTACTCGATGCCATGCGTGAGTTCTGTGAATTCCGTAACTTATTGCCACGTGGGGTGAAGTTAACGCCTGATGATATTTGGGATCGTTGTTCTTATATCTTGTCGGTTAAAATGCAAGACCCACAATTTGCCGGACAAACCAAAGAACGTTTGTCATCACGTCAGTGTGCTGCATTTGTTTCTGGTGTGGTTAAAGATTCGTTTTCATTATGGTTAAACTCAAATACCGACCTGGCTGAATTATTGGCTGATTTATGTATTAATAATGCCCAGAAGCGTTTAAAAGCCAGTAAGAAAGTGGCGCGTAAGCGCGTGACCAGTGGACCTGCATTACCGGGTAAATTAACCGATTGTTCGGGTCAAGACCCTATGCGCTCTGAACTATTCTTAGTAGAAGGTGACTCTGCTGGTGGTTCTGCGAAACAAGCCCGAGATCGTGAATTCCAAGCGGTAATGCCATTGCGTGGTAAAATCTTAAATACGTGGGAAGTCGATTCTGCGCAAGTATTGGCTTCACAAGAGGTGCATGATATTTCGGTGGCGCTGGGTATTGACCCCGACTCGGATGATATTTCTGGTTTACGCTATGGAAAAATCTGCATCTTAGCCGATGCCGATTCCGATGGTCTACACATTGCGACTTTACTATGCGCTTTGTTCTATAAACACTTTAGAGCTATGGTTGAAGCCGGACATGCGTTTGTCGCAATGCCGCCGTTATATCGTATCGATATTGGTAAAGAAGTCTTTTATGCATTAGATGAATCCGAGAAAAATGGCATCATCGACCGTATTGAAGCCGAGAAGAAACGCGGTAAAATCAACGTACAACGCTTTAAAGGACTGGGTGAAATGAATCCGCTACAATTGCGGGAAACCACTATGGACCCTAATACTCGTCGTTTGGTCCGTTTAACGATTGATAACGCAGATGAAACACTGGCGATGATGGATATGCTGCTTGCCAAAAAACGTTCTGCGGATCGCCGTACTTGGTTAGAAGATAAAGGTGACATGCTCAGCGATAGCTAGGCCGTGATTAACATATAAGTGAATCCTTATTACGAACCACAACATGGTTGCAGTCCTCGCAGCCATGTATCCCCTACCTCTTTTTGAGAGTTATTATCATTTACACTTGTGAATCTTTTTATATTCTTATAGACTCCATTCATAATGTAAACAATTCGTATTTAGAGGTAAAGGATGAAAAAGGGAATATTTGGTTTATCTGCTTTGGCATTAACAACGTCACTAATGAGCGCTACTGCTTTTGCTGGTGAAGAAGTTAATATTTATTCAAATCGCCAAGCTAATTTGCTTAATCCGATCCTTGAACAATACACTAAAGATACTGGTGTGAAGGTGAACATTGTATTTGCGAAGAAAGGACTTGCAGATAGAATGAAACGTGAAGGTCGTTTATCAAAAGCCGACTTATTACTAACAACTGATATCAGCCGTTTAGTTGAAGCTGTTGAGAGCGGTGTTACTCAGTCAGTATCAAGCGACGTATTAAAAGATAACATTCCTGCGCAATACCGTGATCCAGATGGCGAATGGTTTGCACTAACGACACGTGTACGTAATATTTACACTTCACGTGAAGCCTATGGTGACGTTGCTAACATCACTTATGAAGAACTTGCAGACCCTAAATATAAAGGTCAAATCTGTACTCGTTCAGGTAAACACCCATACAACGTAGCACTTATCTCATCGATGATCTCACATCACGGTGAAGCTGAAGCAAAAGTATGGTTAGAAGGTGTTAAAGCTAACCTTGCACGTAAACCACAAGGTAACGACCGTGCACAAGTTAAAGCGATTAAAGAAGGCGTTTGTACCGTTGCTCTTGGTAATAGCTACTACTTAGGCAAAATGTTGAAAGATCCAAAACAAGTTGCTTGGGCTGAATCTGTTAACATTAACTTCCCTAACCAAAAAAACCACGGCGCGCACGTAAACGTTTCAGGTATGGTATTAGCTAAATACGCACCGAATAAAGGTAACGCGGTTAAACTGATGGAATACCTATCTGGTGCAAAAGCACAACAAATGTATGCTGAAGTGAACATGGAGTATCCAGTTAAAGCGGGCACCAAAGCATCTGAACTAGTTTCATCTTGGGGTGAGTTCAATGCTGACTACATGCCTGTAGCAGAGATTGCAAAACATCGTAAAGCTGCACTAAGACTACTTGATGAAGTTAAATTCGACTTGTAAAATAGCGTATAGACCCTATATTACATGGGGTTAACAGTTAATGTTACGGCCTGAATAGGCTGTTAACGGACTGATTTAAAGGTTGGTATAGTTACTTAGTAACTGACCAGCCTTTTCGCGTATCTAAACAGGAGTTATTTTTCCGTTCATGAATCATAAGTTAGCCTTTTCTTGGCATTCTAGTAGTTGGTTTATTGCGATTATGTTAGCGCTACCTATTGCCGCGTTGTTTTATCAGGCAATTGGCCCCAGTGCAGATGTTTTTCAACACCTTGTAGATACAGTTCTTCTCGACTACGTTCAAAATACCTTCATCCTTGTTTTTCTCGTTTGTTTAATCAGTAGTATTATTGCCTTACCAGCTGCTTGGCTGATCGCCATGTGTAATTTTCCTGGACGTAAAGTTTTACAATGGGCATTGATGTTACCAATGGCTATGCCTGCTTATATTGTGGCCTATATTTATACTGATATGTTTGATTATGCAGGTCCGGTACAAATTGCCTTACGCGCTGTGTTTGACTGGCAGAGTGCCAGTGATTATTGGTTCTTTGATATCCGAACGATACCCGGAGCTGCCACTGTATTAGCGCTGGTACTATACCCTTATCTCTATTTATTAGCGCGAACTTCATTTTTGGAGCAGTCAACTAGCCTTATCCAAGCAAGCCGTGTACTCGGCAGTTCAGCACTATCGAGCTGTATTCGTGTGTCATTACCCCTTGCGCGTCCTGCAATTGCTGTTGGTTTATCGCTGATCGCGATGGAGACTGTTGCTGATTTTGCTACGGTGAATTATTTCGCGGTAAATACGTTAACCACTGCGGTTTATGATACTTGGATTGGTCACGGTAGTTTAACGGCTGCCGCACAATTATCGGTGATGACGTTATCGGTGATCTTATTGTTTGTCGGTTTAGAGCGTTTTGCACGTCGTAAACAACAAGTATTTCAAAAAAGCATGCTGCATGAGCAAGAGGTGCGTTATCAGTTAACGGGCTGTGCCAAGTTGTTGGCGATGGTTTGGTGCTGGTTGTTGGTGTTTGCTGGTTTCTTATTACCGTTTGCGGTATTAGTTAATTATGCATGGCATTACTTTGCTGAATCTTGGACTGAGGAGTTCTTTCAATACAGTGCAAACAGCTTAATTCTTGCGGTTATCGTAGCTGGTTTAGCGGTTCTTTGTGCAATATTATTGGGTTTATACCGTCGTTTAGTCGGTTCTAAATATGCGACTATTCCTGCACGCATCAGCACCATGGGTTATGCATTACCCGGTACTGTATTAGCTATTGGTATTATTATTCCGTTAACGTCCGCCGACTTTTTATTAAATGATATGACTGAATTGTTGTGGGACTGGACACCGGGTCTGGTCTTTACTGGCACTAGTTTTGCGCTTATCTTTGCTTATCTTATTCGTTTTTCAGCGATCGCGGTGGGTTCTATTGAAAGCAGTATTGATAAAATATCGCCGTCACTAGATATGGTCACGCGCACGCTGGGACACCGCCCACATAGTATGATCCGTAAAATTCATATTCCCTTGATCCGGAAAGGTGTATTGGCAGCATTTTTGTTAGTCTTCATTGAATCAATGAAAGAGTTGCCAACGGCTTTGTTATTACGTCCATTTAACTATGAAACGCTAGCGACTTACGTATTTCAGTTTGCTTCTGATGAAATGTTAGAGCAGGCTGCATTAGCGGCCATTGTGATTGTGTTAGTTGGATTAATTCCGCTTATTTTCTTGAACCGTTCTTTGGAGCAACAGCACTGATGACACTATCTTCTTCACCTGCTTTACGTATTTCTGATCTGCATTGTAGTTATGCTGGCGTCGATATTTTAATGGGGCTTGATCTGAGTTTAGGTAAAAACGAAATTCTGTGTTTATTAGGCCCAAGTGGTTGTGGTAAAACGACGACGTTAAAATTGATCGCGGGCTTATTACCACCCACGCAAGGTCGCATCGAAATTAACGGTAATGTCGTTGATAATGGCCGATTAAACCTGGCACCAGAAAAGCGTAATGTCGGTATGATCTTTCAGGATTACGCTTTATTTCCACATTTGACAGTGACTGACAATGTGCTGTTTAGTTTGCATAAACAGAGTAAAACTAAACAACAAGAGAAACTGGATTATATGCTTAATCTCGTTAACTTAAGTGAATTCTCCGATCGTTATCCGCACCAGCTATCGGGTGGTCAGCAACAACGCGTTGCAATTGCCCGGGCGTTAGCAAGTTCGCCAGAGTTGTTATTATTGGACGAACCCTTTTCTAATATTGATAGCCAGGTTCGTCATCATTTAATTGAAGAGATGCGAGGTTTGCTTAAATCCTACAACATGAGCGCTATTTTTGTTACTCACAGTAAAGAAGAAGCGTTTGCTTTTGCTGATCGTTTAGCGGTTTTTAATCAAGGCAAGATTGAGCAGCTAGGGACACCAAGTGAGCTATATAACCAACCTGCGACACGCTTTGTCGCGGACTTCTTAGGTAAGGTTAACTATTTAGATGCAGTGGTCGTAGATGAGTACAGTGTAAATACAGTATTAGGTGTTATTAGCAGTGAGCAAAAATTAACAGCGGCGGTTGGTGAACAAAAACTGTTAGCATTAAGACCACAACAATTAAAATTAGTTATCGCAGAGCAGGGAATTGCGACGATCACCCAACAACAATTTTTAGGTATAACGACTCATTGTACGATTGGTATAGCCACAAGCATGTTGACTGAGAACGAGTTGGAATTATCTGTATCCATGCAGCAGCCCATGACTGTTGGTGATATGGTTAATGTGGCTGTAGAAAGCCATGATTTAGTATTATTTGAGCTAGATTAAGTGATTAACTAAAATAATGTTTGGCGTGCGAATCGTCGCTGCGCCAAACATTAATACGCTTATTACAGATACTCAAACAACTCTTTTACTGCACTATCTACTTCTGCAATAATAGTGGTGCTAGTTGGGGTAATGAAAATAGTGTCATCGCCTGCTATCGTCCCCAAAATTCCTTCTGTACGCCCTAATGAATCTAATAAACGAGCGATTAATTGTGCCGAGCCTGGGCTTGTTTGGATCACAATAAGACATTCATTATGGGAAATATCTAATACTAAGCTTTTTAACTGGCTGCTAATCGTTGGGACACCTAACTCCGCAGGTAGGCAATAAACCATTTCATCCTTGGCATTGCGTGTGCGTACTGCGCCAAACTTACTGAGCATTCTTGATACTTTCGATTGGTTCACGCTGTCAAAACCTTGTTCTTTAAGCGCATCAACGATGTCACCTTGTGAACCCAGGTGCTCCTCTTTTAATAATCCTTTAAATGCTTTTACTAACTGATCTTGTTTTTCACTCATACTTGTTACCATGTCAGTTGATTCATCTATAATTCAAGTTGCTAATCTTAAAATCAATGTGGTTATATAATGATACCGTCATTAATTTTATCGTTCATTTATAAAGTTTGCTACTAAGTTATTAATGCAATGAGTAAATGGATTAGGTTAGCGATGAACTGAATAATTATGCATATGATACCAGCAGGGTATATTTTATCTAGTTTATTTGGTTAATGTGGCCCTGGTGCATAAAAACCAAATTAAAGTGAATATTTATGTTGATATTGAAGTTTATTCGGTTACTATATTCGCATCTAGTGCAATTATATTCAGTTATCATTATGAGCATCGAACTAAAAAACATCTGTAAATCTTGGGGTCAACTTGATGTATTACAAAACATCGACCTTAAATGTGCGAAAGGCGAGACCTTAGTGCTACTTGGTCCAAGTGGTGCTGGCAAGAGTTCTCTATTGCGCGTGCTTAACTTACTTGATACGCCAGATAATGGCACTATCAGTATTGCTGGTGAAATATTTGATTTTTCAGGTAAACTTAATGATAAGCAATTAGCTAAACGTAGCCAGATGTTGAGACAGAAAGTAGGCATGGTATTTCAACAATACAACCTATGGCCGCATATGTCTGTGATGGATAACTTAATTGAAGCACCCGTTAAGATTTTAAAGCAAACAAAACAACACGCTCGTAAAGAGGCCATGAAGATCCTTGAGCAATTACAGCTAACTGATAAAGCCGATGTATTTCCATTGGCCTTATCAGGTGGTCAACAGCAACGTGTCGCGATTGCACGTGCTTTAATGATGAAACCAGAAGTATTGTTATTTGATGAACCGACTGCGGCGTTAGATCCAGAGGTAACTAATCAAGTGGCTGAAATCATTACATCATTAGCCATCACAGGTATTACGCAGGTTGTTGTTACGCACGAAGTGGACTTCGCGCGTAAAGTCGCTAGTCAGGTTTGTTATCTTGAAAGCGGTGAAATTGTTGAATTTGGGGGGGCTGAGCACTTTCAGCAACCACAAACGCCACAGTTTACAAATTATTTAAAACATTAGGAATAAGGTCGTACCAAATGAAAAAATTACTCACAGCATTAATTCTAACTTCTACTGCGGCACAAGTCACAGCGGCAGAACAAATAAAATTTGTTACTGAAGCGACGTATCCTCCGTTTGAAATGATGGATGAAAACAACGAATTCCAAGGTTTTGATATTGATATCGCCCGCGCAGTTTGTACTGAATTAAAAGCGGAGTGTAGTTTTGCTAACCAGTCATTTGATAGTTTGATCCCAAGCCTAAAGTTCCGTCGTTATGATGCGGCAATTGCAGCAATGGACGTAACGCCTGCACGTCAAAAGCAAGTTGATTTTTCTGATGTATATTATGAAAATTCAGCGGTACTAGTGGCTGAAAAAGGCAAATATAATATTGTTTCTGATTTAGCAGGTAAAGCAGTGGGTGTACAAAATGGTACATCACACCAAGCTTACATGATAGATACTTACGCAGATGAAAAGGTATTGCTACTTAACTTCCCATCATACCAAAAAGCATTTTTAGACCTTAAAAATGGTCGTGTCAATGGTGTATTTGCAGACTCTGCAGTGGCGCACGATTGGTTAACGAAGCACAGCGGTGGTAACTACGAAACAGTCGGTAAAGCCGTGACTGATGCGAAATACTTTGGTGCTGGTTTTGCTATCGCAGTACGTAAAGGTAATACTGAATTATTAGCTAAATTGAACAAAGGTTTACAAACGATTAAAGCGAACGGCATCTACGATAAGATTTACGCAAAATACTTTGCTAAATAATAGATAACAGTGTTTAATCTCGACCTGAGTTACATTGTAATATTAGGGCATAATAGCCCCGTTATTGTGATAACGAGATAATTTATTTTAAAGTGCCTTTTAGGGGCATTTTTTGTTTTTACGTCCGGAGTTTTTATGGATCTTTTGCAGCTTCAATTATTATTGGATGCAACAAAAATCACCCTTGGCCTCGCGCTAACATCATTGTTGGTTGGCTTGGTTCTCGCTATTTTATTCTGTGTTGCAGAAATGCAAAAGAACCCACTTATTGCCAAGCCGATTAGCTTATTTGTTACTGTATTACGTGGTTTACCTGAGATATTGATCGTATTTTTCATTTTCTTCGGTGGCACGCATATCCTATTTCTATTAACCGATGAGTTTTATGACATCAGTCCGTTCTGGAGTGGTGTGGTGGCACTGTCGCTAATTTTTGCGTCTTATGCATCGCAAACATTACGTGCGGCTATTCAATCGGTACCGAAAGGTCAACAACAAGCTGCACAAGCGCTTGGTATGGGACCTGTGCGTTGTTTTCTGCGTATTACCTTACCGCAAGCATGGCGTTTAGCATTGCCGGGTTTAGGCAATCAGTGGATGGTACTGCTAAAAGATACCGCGTTAGTCTCTTTGATTGGTGTGACGGACTTAATGAAACAAGCTGATTTATTATCAGGTAGTACTTATAAGCCTTTTACCTTTTTGGTGGCCGCAGCTGCGATTTATCTGATTATCACTTTGATTAGTCAATGGTTGTTAAAGCACCTTGATAGTTACATTAACCGTTTTGATGCTGGAGTAGCAAAATGACGTTAGATCACTTCTGGTTATTATTTGACGGTTTGAGTACTACCCTTGAAATTACCTTTTACAGCTTATTGTTTGGGTCTATGATAGCGGCGTTGTTAACGCTGGCGATGATCAATAAGATCCCAGGATTAAACTTATTATCACGGTCTATTATTTTGGTCTTTACCGGTACCCCGTTATTGATTCAAATATTTTTGGTATACAGTGGTCCATCACAGTTTGAGTGGATCAAAGACAGCTTCTTATGGGATTACCTGCGTCAGGCTAAAATCTGCGCCATTATTGCGTTATCGTTTAATACGGCTGCCTATTCATCGTTACTCTTTAAAGGTGCTATTGAATCTGTACCACGTGGTGAATGGGATGCATGTAAAGCCCTCGGCATGAACCGCAGGCAGACACTGGCGGTTATCGTGCCACATGCGATACGCCGGGTATTACCGTCTTATTCTAATGAAGTGATTTTGGTACTCAAAGGTACATCATTAGCAAGTTCGATTACGATTATGGATGTGATGGGTTATGCCAATCAAATCAATGGTCAAACCTATGATGCATTAATGGCCTTTTCTGCTGCGGGTATTATCTACTTAGGCATGAATGGTATCTTGGTATTGATCTTTAAACAGTTAGAGAAAAAAGCCCTCGCGTTCCAATCTTAATTTCTGAATTTCTTACTCACTGATATCGTTATTGATAGCGATATCAGTGAGTAAATTGTATTATTTCACCTGAAAGTGAATCGCTAATGATAGAAAGCGAAACTCTTAAAACCCATACGTAATTCATTTATTTACCGTGCATATTCGTGTTGTTAATTGTTTTTTAGTCAATGTTGCAGTAAGGTAGCTGTGATTAAAGGAATTTGTGAATATTGTATTCTACATAAACAATTAAGATAATGGAGACGTCTATGAAAGTCGCTGTATTAGGTGCTGCTGGTGGTATCGGTCAAGCTTTAGCCCTACTTTTGAAAACTCAACTACCTGCTGGTTCAGATCTATCACTCTATGATATCGCACCAGTAACTCCAGGTGTTGCTGTTGATTTAAGCCATATCCCTACAGACGTTACTATTGCTGGTTTTGCTGGTACAGATCCTACAGATGCACTTGTTGGTGCTGACGTGGTACTTATCTCTGCGGGTGTTGCTCGTAAGCCAGGCATGGACCGTTCAGATCTATTCAATATCAATGCTGGCATTATCAAAAATTTAGCCGCTAAATGTGCTGAAGTATGTCCAAACGCATGTATCGGTATTATTACTAACCCAGTTAACACAACTGTGCCAATCGCTGCTGAAGTACTTAAGCAAGCGGGTGTTTACGACAAGCGTAAACTATTCGGTATTACGACGCTGGATGTTATCCGTTCTGAAACTTTCGTAAGTGAGCTTAAAGGCATTTCACTTGCTGACGTTGAAGTACCGGTTATCGGTGGTCACTCAGGTGTTACTATTCTTCCGCTACTTTCTCAAGTTAAAGGCGTTGAATTTACAGCTGAAGAAATTGCGACGCTAACACCACGTATTCAAAACGCTGGTACTGAAGTTGTTGAAGCTAAAGCGGGTGGCGGTTCTGCGACACTTTCTATGGGTCAAGCAGCTGCACGTTTCGGTCTTTCTCTTGTTCGCGCATTACAAGGCGAAAAAGGTATCGTTGAATGTACTTATGTTGACGGTGGTTCTGAGCACGCAACATTCTTCGCACAACCTGTACTACTAGGCAAGAACGGCGTTGAAGAAGTATTAGCATACGGTGACTTAAGCGAATTTGAAACGAACGCACGCGATGCAATGCTAGAAGAACTAAAAGCGAACATCACATTAGGTGAAGAATTCGTTGCTGGTTAATCATTACATCTAGCCTGTTAGGTCAAAGATGATGAGAATTGAAGCCCAAGTTATTTTTAACTTGGGCTTTTTTATTTAAGAAAACGACACGTCGGTCGATATAACTATTACCACAGTAGTTTTTTCGCTGAAAATTATCTTTTAGGTTGATTGATATGCTTATAACACCGACAGCTAGGTTAACGACAATTTGTCATTATGTGAAAACGGTATTATTAGTCATGGCGACGAGTGTGTTTTTGGCTGCTGCAATGCCAGTATTTGCAGAAACGAGTGCCAAGACCGTCGCATTCAGCAAACCTGTCGGTGAAAAAGAGCAACGTATTACAGACCGTGGCGAACGTGCAGTCGAGGCGGAAAAAGCAGCTAAAGCAGCTAAAGCAGCCCCCACATTCACTGAATTCCCCAGCGCGATTGAGCTATATAGTGATGATGAACTTAATCAATTAATTGCGGAAAATACCCACCTTAAGCGGGTACGTGCAGATGAGTGCCAACTTGTTGATGATATTAAAGCGCGTGCTGAATTAGTGAGGCTACCGACTTATCAATTTCTATGGGGTGATATGTTAGCCTGGGGAGTGTGTGTTGATAAAAATGCCGAACTTGGTATTTATTATATGCGTGCAGCAGCAAGACAGGGCCAACCTCGAGCATTGGAACAACTGGGGCGTTACTATGTTCAAGGGAAATTTGTGCAGCAAGATATCGAGCGTGCTGTACCGCTATTTGAACAATCAGCTAAATTAGGTTTTTTACCGGCGAAAATACAATGGGCGGAGCTATTAATTCAAGGCTACGGCAGTCCTTATGATTATCAAATGGCATACAGTTATTTGTATAATACTGTGACGGCTGATGTTAAGATGCACAAAAAATTAACCCTATTATTAGCGCAATTAGAAAACTTAATGCCTGAACGTGTGGTTACAGCAGCAAAACATGCCGCTAAATATCAGTAAGTATGACGAGTTAAGTACCTCATTAAAGCTAACTGAATAGTCAATTAGAGTTAGATCCGATTCGATCCTGTGCTCATTTGGCACTATCCTTCTTGTATACCGACTTACTTATGGTACAAAACTGTATCCTAGGGTAGTTTGGGTATATAATCTGACCGTTTATTCCTTCCAATTTGGACTTTCTATGAGTAAAGACCCTTTCCACTCGCGTGAGCAGGAAAAATATAATAATCCTATTCCTAGTCGAGAATTCATTCTTGATTATCTTCGTAGCTTAGATAAGCCGATTAATCGTGAGCAAGTATTTGCTGGATTAAAATTACAAGGTGAAGAGCACGAAGAAGCTTTACGTCGTCGCTTACGTGCGATGGAGCGCGATGGACAGCTGGTTTTTTGTCGAAACAGAACTTATGCATTACCTGAACGCTTAGATTTGCTGGAAGGTCAGGTATTGGGCCACCGCGATGGTTTTGGCTTTTTCCGTCCTGATGATGGTGGTAAAGATTTATTTATCTCTATCCGTCAAATGTCGACGTTATTCCATGGCGATCGTATTCTTGCACAACCTGTAAAAGAAGAGTTTAAAGGCCGTAAAGAAGCACGTTTCGTACGTTTATTAGATGCTGAACCACTGCAACTTGTTGGTCGTGTTTATCTGGAAAAAGGTATTGCCTTTGTACGTCCAGATGACAGTCGTATTAAACAAGAAGTACGTATTAGTGATGAAGAACGTCTTGGTGCTCGTGCTGGTCAAATGGTTGTGACAGAAATTGTAAAACGTCCAACTTATAACTTACCTGCGTTAGGTAAAGTGATCGAAATACTGGGTGAAAATATGGCACCAGGTATGGAGATTCAAGTGGCGATCCGTACGCATGATATTCCGCATGTATGGCCAGAACATATTCTTGATGATATGGCAAAACTGTCACCAGAAGTCCCTGAAGATGCAAAACTAAATCGTGTTGATTTACGTGATCTACCGTTGTTAACTATTGATGGCGAAGATGCGCGAGATTTCGATGATGCTGTATTCTGTGAACGTAAAAAAAGCGGTGGCTGGCGTTTATGGGTAGCAATTGCTGACGTAAGTTCATATGTGCAAACTAATTCAGATTTAGACTTAGAAGCACAAGGCCGTGGTAACTCGGTTTACTTCCCTGAGCAAGTTGTCCCTATGCTGCCAGAAGTATTATCGAATGGTTTATGCTCGCTGAATCCACATGTTGATCGTTTATGTATGGTTTGTGAAATGACCATTTCTGATGCCGGTCGTTTGTCGGGTTATAAATTTTATGAAGCTGTGATGAATTCACATGCTCGCTTAACCTATACCAAAGTAGCTAATATTCTTGATGGTGATACAGAACTGCGTGATGAATACCAAGCGGTAGTGCCACACCTTCACGAATTACATAACATGTATAACGTGTTGAAAAAAGCACGTTCTGAACGTGGAGCCATTGAATTTGAAACGTTAGAAACACGTTTCGTATTTAATGAACATCGTAAAATTGACAAGATCGTACCGGTTGTACGTAACGATGCGCATAAGTTAATTGAAGAATGCATGATTTTAGCGAACGTTGCATCGGCACGTTTTGTTAGCAAGCATAAAGCTGCGGCATTATTACGTGTGCACGATACTCCGGGTGAAGAAAAACTGGTTAACTTCAGAAGCTTCTTAAGTGAGACGGGTCTAGAGTTAAAGGGTGGTTTGAAACCAACACCGCTAGATTACGCTGATTTGATTAGTCGAATTCAAGATCGTCCTGATAAAGAACTTATCCAAACAATGCTGCTACGCTCAATGAAACAGGCAGTATATCAAGCAGAAAATAATGGTCACTTTGGTTTAGCATTAACTGCGTATGGTCACTTTACGTCACCAATTCGTCGTTATCCTGATTTAGTATTACACCGTGCGATCAAGTTTGAAATTGCTAACCAAGCGGCAGTTAAAGAAGGTAAACCCTTAACGAAGCGCTGGACTAGCACTGGTGGTTATTGCTACCAAGTGTCGGATGTTGAGACACTCGGAGAGCATTGCTCATTAACAGAGCGTCGTGCCGATGATGCAACGCGTGATGTATCAGATTTCTTGAAGTGTGAATACATGCAAGATCATCTTGGTGATACATTCGAAGGTGTGATTGCAGCTGTAACAGGTTTTGGTTTCTTTGTTCGAATCAAAAACCTTAACATCGATGGCTTAGTGCACGTGTCTAGTTTACGTGGTGATTACTATAATTTCGATGGTAGTCGTCAAACGCTACGTGGAGAATCAAGCGGTGTTGAATATCGTATTGGTGATCAAGTTGAGGTGAAAGTCTTAGCGATCAACATGAACGATAAGAAGATTGATCTTGAGCTAGCGGGTGCAGTAACACACAGCCGTCGCAGTAAACGTAAACCAGCAGAATTTTCTGGTAAACGTAAACCTGAAGGCGCAAAAGCGAAGCCGAACAAAAAGACTAAATTAAAGTTAAAAACTAATAGTGATGTAGTGGTAAGTGCGGCTGATAAAGCACGCGTTGCTGCCAAGCTACAGCCTCAAACAGGCGATGCTGTTGAAAAAGGCACATCACCAGTTGATGCAGTTAAACCGAAAGGCAAGACTAAACCAGCAAAGAAGAAAGTAAAAGCCAAGGCTAAATCACGCCCGGGCAGAGCTGAACGTTCAAAGAAAAAAGCCAATAAATAGCAATGGTAATAATAGTAACAAGGTAGAGAGATACAATGAGCAGTGAACTAATTTTCGGTATTCATGCAGTTAAATCATTATTGGAGCATGAACCAGAGCGCTTCATTGAAGTATATGCATTAAAAGGACGTGAAGATGATCGTCTAACACCATTAATAGCAGAATTAAATGATATTGGTATTGCAGTGCAATTGGTTAACCGTAACACACTTGATAAGAAGTGTGACGGCGGCCGTCATAACGGTGTATTAGCGCGCGTTAAAGAAGGTAAAAAACTAAATGAATCTGATCTCGATACGTTACTTAATCGTATTGAAGAAAAAGAAGAACAGCCATTATTATTGATTCTTGATGGCGTTACTGACCCGCATAATCTAGGTGCTTGTTTACGTAGTGCTGATGCGGCAGGTGTCCATGCTGTTATCGTGCCTAAAGATAAGTCAGTACAACTGACATCAGTGGTTCGTAAAGTAGCCTGTGGCGCAGCAGAAACAGTGCCACTGATTGCGGTGACAAATCTTGCACGTACTATGCGTGAGTTACAAGAACGCCGTATCTGGATTGTGGGTACTGCGGGCGAAGCAACACAAGATTTATACCAGCCTAAACTAACGGGTCCATTAGCTATTGCGATGGGTGCGGAAGAGAAAGGTCTGCGTCGTCTAACGCGTGAGCATTGTGATGAACTAATTAGCATCCCAATGGCGGGTAGTGTTTCAAGCTTGAACGTATCAGTAGCTACTGGTATCTGTTTGTTTGAAGTTGTACGTCAACGTCAGGCTAAATAATCCTACGCGCTTGTTTGGTAAATAGGTCTAGTAAATAGGCTTAGTAAATCGGTTTAACCAATCGGTTTTACAACAATGAGTTGATATAAAAAAAGCGTCCAATCAATGGACGCTTTTTTATTAACTCTTGTTTATGAACTAAAGTTTTTACTGACTATAGTTTACAGCGTGATGGCACTACTTAGCTTAATTCGCTCACGATTAAGCATCCATTACGTCTGAGGCTTCACTTTTACCGTCACTATCGATATGCGCTTCGCTACTCGCAATTTTACGGCCTCTTGGCATCTTCACTACTAATGTTTTTGCTAACTCATCATGTAGGCAGCGGCGTTGATCACCTCTAAAAATAGCCAAGAAATTACTGATCGTAATTACAAAGCCAAAAAATGGTAGGTAAGCGACAATCCAAAATGGCAGGTAACGCTTGAGGATGATGTCTTGTAAGCTGAGGCGTTGGCCATTTTCACCCACTACCGCAATACCAACAATGCGTTTACCTAGGGTTTGACCATATTCTTTAAGTAGGTAACTGTTTAACGCCATGAATAACACAATCTCAAGTAAAGATACTTTGACTTGAGTGGCAAAGGAAATCGTAAAGTTTTCATCGATACCGGCACTTAAATTAAGTAAATCAAAACCGAGAATAAACGGGACTAACATTACAGTCGGAAAAATGACTTTATCTAATATTGCTGCTTGAAAGCGTTGAGCTAACGTAGCAAGTTCAACATATTGACGTGATGACGAAGGTTCAGGTTGCATATGACTTCTATAAATTAGTTAGTTAACTGGAATTCAGACATAGATGATAATCAATCCTTAGCGTAATAATCAAGATTTACTCGCACTTATTTACAAATTCAAATTTTAATTCACAGCGTAAATAATATTGTTATTATGTTAGGTGATTTTAATTTTAGTATATGGGATTGATTATGACTTGGATGTGTTATCGGTTTAGTGAGTTGTCCAGTTTGCAACTCTATGATGTATTGCAATTACGCGCAGCTATCTTTGTTGTCGAGCAAGATTGCGCTTATCAAGATATTGATGGTTTAGATATGCATCCTGATACGCGTCATATTCTGCATTATAGTATGAAAGGTGAGTTACTTGCTTATCTGCGTATTTTAGCGGCGGGAGTTAGTTACCCTGATGTGGCGATTGGTCGTGTTGTGACTGCTGCGTCAGCCCGTGGACAGGGTCTTGGTCATCAGTTGCTTGAACGCGGAATGAGTGTGGCCAAATCAACATGGCCTGATCAAGATGTATACCTTTCTGCACAGGCTCATTTACAGCATTATTATCAAGGTTATGAGTTTGCTACTGTGACGGCAGAATATTTGGAAGATGGAATTCCCCATGTTGGTATGCGCTGGCAAGCGAATTCTGAGCATTTTAAAAGATCATAACAAACAAGACTAATAGCATGCACGATACCCAAGTTACTTTAAGTATTAATGTAACTATTTTCGATTATCTTCATTGTCGAGTTGTATTATGGGGAGTGACGCTATATAATTCGCGGTCTCAAAATTAGTCAATTTTTTATACGTTCCTTGCCTCGATGGACCGACTAAGCCAGAGCCGAGGCTGATTAAACCCGTGAGGAGCTTACGATGCGTCATTACGAAATCGTATTTATGGTTCACCCAGATCAAAGTGAACAAGTTTCAGGCATGATCGAGCGTTACAGCGCTGTAATCACTGAAGCAAATGGTACTATCCACCGTCTAGAAGACTGGGGTCGTCGCCAATTAGCATACCCAATCAACAAACTTCATAAAGCTCACTATGTTCTTATGAACATTGAAGCTGGCCAAGATGTTATTGATGAGCTAGAAAATAACTTCCGCTTTAACGACGCAGTGATCCGCAACATGATCCTACGTACTAAAGGTGTAGTTACTGAAGCTTCTCCAATGGCTAAAGCTAAAGAAGAACGCCGTGAAGCGCCTGCTGCTACTGAAGCACCAGCTGCTAAATAATAGCGTTTTAGCTATAGGTATTTGTTTGTTGGATAGCATTTAGTTATCCAATTATTTGAGAAGATTTTAGGAGATTTTAATTATGGCACGTTTTTTCCGTCGTCGTAAATTCTGTCGTTTCACTTCTGAAGGTGTTACGGAGATTGATTATAAAGATATCGCTACGTTAAAAAACTACGTAACTGAAAGCGGTAAAATTGTACCAAGTCGTATTACTGGCACACGTGCTAAGTACCAACGTCAACTTGGTCGTGCGATTAAACGCGCACGTTACTTGTCTCTACTTCCATACACTGACTTACATAAGTAAGCTATTGTTTGGTCGTCAAGACTAACTCTATATTTTTGAGGAAAGGTAATGAAAGTAATTTTATTAGACAAGATCGCTAAATTAGGTAAATTAGGCGAGACTGTTAACGTTAAAGCTGGTTATGCTCGTAACTTCCTTTTACCGAAAGGTAAAGCGGTTCTAGCAACTAAAGCAAACGTTGAATCTTTCGAAGCACGTCGTGCTGAACTAGAAGCTAACGTAGCTGCTGTTAAAGCAACTGCTGAAGCTAAAGCTGCAACAATCAACGCTCTAGAAGCTGTTGTAATTGCAACTAAAGCTGGTGACGAAGGTAAGATTTTCGGTTCTATCGGTACTCGTGACATCGCTGATGCGATCGTTGCTGCTGGTGTTGAAGTTGCTAAAAGTGAAGTTCGTCTTCCTGAAGGCGCTTTACGTACTCTTGGTGCGTTCGAAATCAGCATTCAAGTACACAGCGAAGTATTCGCTACAGTGAACTTAGAAGTTGTAGCTGAAGCTTAATTTAAAGTTTAACTTTAGATTAATCTCAGTATAAAGCCATGGTGTATACCATGGCTTTTTTTTATGCCTGTAATCTGAGGGCATCACAATTTCGGGTAGCCAGTGATGGTACGAATCGATTGGTATAACGGCTGTAATTGTGTATACATTTTCAAATAGACTTGGTTATAAAGTGCATCATAAGTCGCCACGATCTCTGGCTGCGGCTGAAAGACTTTATTTACTCGTGTCATTCCTGAAATTGCCTGATCAAAGTCGGCATAAACACCGAGCCCAACTGCAGTAACAATCGCAGCCCCTAATCCCGATGTTTCGAATGTATGTGGGCGCTCTGCTGGCATATTAAAAATATTGGCCGTTAACTGCATCGCCACATCACTTTGAGAACCGCCTCCTGATACCCGTAATGTGGTTATTTTGACCTTGTTACGTTTGCTGATACGTTCTTTACCTTCTCGTAATGAATAGGCAAGTCCTTCTAATATCGCACGATAGATATGGGTACGGGTATGTACATCACCAAAACCAATAATACCGCCTTTGGCTTCAGGTCCGGGATCGCGTGCGCCAGGTGTCCAATAGGGTTGTAACATCAGTCCCATAGAACCGGCTGGAATTTCTGCGACTAAGCGATCGAATAATACTTCTGGTGCGATACCTTCAGCATCAGCGAGATGCTGTTCCCGTAAACCAAACTCTTTTTTAAACCAACTGATTAGCCAAAAACCACGATAAATCATGACCTCCGAAGAATAGTGACGCGGTATCGCGGAAGGAAATGGCGGTAAATGTGGCGTGGCTTCCACATATTTGTCTGTGGTGATGTTAATCGTTGCGGTAGTGCCATAACTTAAACACGCGATGTTAGGGCGGTTACCACCAGAGCCGATAATTTCGCAAGCTTTGTCTGATGCCGAGGCTATCACGGGTAATCCAGCTGGAATACCCGTATAGGCCGCGGCATCGTCGGTAACATGACCGACAAGCTCTCCAGGTTCGACCAGCTTAGGTAACATTTTCGGGTCTATCGCTAACATATCCCAACGCCAATCCGATTTTTTTAACCAAGCCAGCTTTTTATAATCAAACGGGATATAACCAACTTGGCTACCAATAGAATCAACCAGGTTATCGGTGAACTTATAATTTAAAAATCCTGATAACAGTAGGTATTTGGATGTATCACGCCATATCTCGGGTTGATTTTGACGGATCCAAATCGCTTGTGACTTTTCTTGAAAACGCTGGATAATATCTTCGACACAGGCAATTTTAAATAACCAGTTCCAAGGCCATTGAATGCTTTCTTGTTGCGCATGACGTTGATCTAACCAGATGATCGCCGGCCGTAATGCTTTGCCTTCAGCATCAAGATTGATCACGGTACCACGTTGGGTCGTGATCGACATACCAACAATATGCTGTTTATCGATCGCCGGGTATTTTTTAAGATCTTGCCAAAGTAAGTCACAGGCCTGCTTGACGGCTAGCCAGTAGTAATCAGGATCCTGTTCTGCCCAACCAGGTTGCGCTGAAAAATAAGGAGTGATCACTTGTTGTCCTTTGGCGATCAAATTGCCTTGGTTATCAAAAAGTAGTGCGCGAACACTTTGGGTTCCATTATCAATACTCAACAAATAGCGTTGCTGCTCCGATGCTAATGGTGATGATGTTGGAGTAAGACTATCCATGTAAATTATCTCCGACTGAGCTAGCTTGCCGCTACGTGAGGTGAGCTATCATTATGTTTTGGTAAACAATGGCTATGTTTTGGCAAACTATAGTAACGTTGAATGATGGCTTGATAGCGACCGACTTCGTGTTGCCATTGTGCTTCATTCCAGTGCAACGCTGCTTTGCAAAGAGGTTGTAATTGCACGAATAACTGCTCTCCACCTTTTGGCAGTAATAACCCGATGCGACAACGACGTAGCAATAGGTCATCGAGATGAATCACCATTTCGTGCTGTAATATCCACTTTAGTTCAGCAAAAAATGTATTTGTGCTACCAACCAACTTGAGCTCACCGTGACTGGCGTTATTGATCAGATGGCTATAATGCTTACCATAGTGACTTTTTAAACGCTGTATTTGCTGCGGGTTCAAGATACTATCGACTGGCTTAGCTGTGATAGGTTTAAATAGTTTAGCTGCTTGTAACTCGATGATATTTATATCTGGCAAGTAATGCTGTGCGACCTTTAATACATCGAGAGCGATCAACCTGAAGGTGGTGAGCTTACCACCTGCGACACTGATCAAGCCTTGTTCATTCCAGATCGTATGTTCACGTTTTTCATCTGACGGTTTGGTATCTTTTACCTTACCTCTGGTATCGGCACTGCTATTTGTACTATTACTGACTACTGGGCGGATCCCGGCGTAGGTAGATATCACATCGTCTTCGCTAATATTAGCTTGCGGAAACTGCTTGTTGATCCCGGTAAGCAAATAATCAACCTCACTTTGGCTAATGCAAGGTTGTTGATCTAAATCGGTGTCATGATCAAGATCCGTGGTCCCAATCACAGTGCTATTCTCCCAAGGGAAAGCAAAGATAGGACGCTTGTCTTCGGGGTGGAAGTAGCTAACCGAATAGGCGAGTGGTAATCGCCAGCTTGGGATAATTAAATGACTACCTCGCAATGGCCTAATGGCTTTTTTGGCTTGCAGTTGCTGGCGTAATTTGTCTGTCCAAGGGCCCGTCGCATTGACCACAACGTTGGCTTTTAAGCTAAATACTTGTCCAGATACCTGATCAGACACTTTAATGCCGGTGACTTTATCGGCGGTTTTAATGAGATGCTCTGCGCTGAGATAATTGATGGCACGGCCACCAAGTTCTTGCGCTTCTTGTAATACCCGCATGACCAAACGAGCATCGTCAGTGACCGCATCGGCAAACTGTGTCGCACCCTGTAATTTTTTCTGCTCAATCCCCGGCACATGAAAATCACCAATACCGTGATTAATATAACTGTGATTACGTTTCCCACCAATCCAATCATAGATGGTCAGCAAGCTATTAAACACAAAGGGGCCAGGAAATTGAGATTTATAATGACCCATCAAAAATTGCAATGGGTTCACTAAACCGGGTAACTCGTTAAGCAATTTTTCACGTTCAGTCACGGCATCTTTGGTCATATTATATTGACCACTACCAAGATAACGCAGACCGCCGTGTACCATTTTCGAAGACTTGCTGGATGCCCCCCAAGCAAAATCTTGTTGCTCAACTAATAATACTTTCAGGCCTGCCTGGCTGGCGCTTAACAATATGCCAGCCCCCGTGATGCCCCCACCAACAACGATCATATCCCAAACGGTATTATCAGCACTTTGTTGGATCTGAGAGAGACGCTGCTTACGACTCAAGCTGGTTAATATATGGCTCATATTACCTCCTAGCTGACCTGTTCTTGATGTTGCGTGCTATCACCGCTTGATTGTAGATTCTGTGTTGATGCTGGTTCTGATGCAATGAGGCAATGTGGATTCATTATCTGCTGTGGATCAAATGTGTCGCACAAAGACTGAATGGCTTTGATCGTCAATTCTCCTTTCTCTGTAGTTAAGTAAGGTTGGTGATCTTTACCGACGCCATGCTGATGGCTAATGGTGCCTTGGTTGTTAACGATAATCTCTGAGGTTGTGTGTTTTAACTTTGCCCATTGGGCTAGGGTTTGCTGGTAGTTGTCACCTGCTTTGAAAATATAGGTGGTGTAAATACTAGAGCCTTGTTGGTAAAAGTGAGATAAATGAGTAAACACGTGCATTTGCGGTGAGCCAGCGGTTGGATCTTGATTTAATACTGTGCGTAGATTGGTTTCTATTTTGGTTAATAGATTATCGACGTTATGCCAGTCCGTTGCTGTTTCTAGGGTATCTACGACATAGCCTTTTTGCCATAACGCTTCGCGGAAGTAGGGCATGGTAAATCGTTTTTCAGCCCATTTATTACCCATGAACGACCCTGTGTATAAGCCTTGGTACGCTTTGGTGATCTTTTTTAGTTGTTTTAATGCGTTGCGACATTGGAACTTGGTCCCTGTTAAGCCAAATGTCATCATGCATTTACCTTCTTTTGCCCCAAATACAACGAGGGCTTTTTCGAGTAAGGCGATTTGTTTTTCATGTCCGGCTAAGGCAAGTTGGGTTTCGGTCTCGATAGCATTGCTTAAACGCAGCATAGACAGTTGTATATCGGACTGGACAAGTGTTTTGGCTGCTTCTTTGGCTTGCTGCCAGCTTGGGAAGAAGGTCACATAAAAGTTCTCTTGTGCTGCGAGTTTACGCACCCGGACTTTGACTTCGGATAAGATACCAATACGGCCTTCTGACCCCATCAACAACGCTTTAATATCAGGGCCTGCTGCCGAAGCGGGGAAAGTTGGAATATTTAATCGACCAACTGGTGTGATGACTTCACCACCGGCAAACAGCTCCTCAATGCGGCCATAACGTAAAGACTGTTGACCACTCGATCGCGTGACTACCCAGCCGCCAATGGTCGAAAGTTCGAAAGATTGTGGGAAGTGCCCTAAGGTATAACCTTGCGCACGTAGCTGTGCTTCGACTTGTGGTCCCGGTGTACCTGCACCAAATGTGGCGAGCTGGCTTTCGGTATCGAGTGCGATGAGTCGGTTCATACGCCCCATATCGACGGTTAAAATAGCGTGTTCTGATGCAAATGGATTGATGTGACCAGCGACACTGGTGCCACCACCATAGGGGATGACGAGAATATTGTGTTGTTGACAAACGTGGAGAAGCTCGACTAAATCATCACTATTTTCTGGAAAGGCGACGCCATCCGGGAAATATTCAAAATCACCACTGCGCATGGCTAACCAGTCCGGTAAACTCTGCCCTCGAGCGTGACGAATACGTACTTCAGGATCGAGATTAAATAACGGGTGATGGGGCAACCGGGAGGCTGGTACTTGTTTTATTACATCTTCAATTTGCGCATCGACGAGTGGTGTTGTTGCCCCGACTTTTGAAAGTAAAAAATCATCAGCAGTACTCGGTAAATCTAATTTATTGGCTTCATCGCCCCAACCATTCCAACGTTTCATAATCTCATCTTCCTCTGTAATATTACGGTATGTTATCTAGTTTAGATGTAAAGGGCGGTTGATAGCATTGTCGTATTAAGCCAAGATAAGTATCAAATTAGGACTAACTCACAATACCTCAGGGTAAAGCTCGTTATACTCATAAATACGTATTGAATAAGGATGATTCAGTTATGGTAGGGCTAGGTTCAGTATCAGTGCCAGTAATAAAACAGTATTTACGTTATGTGGAAACGTTGGATATCGATGTACCAGCGTTATTGTCACGCAGTAATATTACAGTAGCCACGCTTGCCCAAGAAAGTGAGCGTATCACTGGTGAGCAATTACAGGCATTTTTGGCCAACCTTATTATTGCCACTGATGACCCCTTATTCGGATTGAAAAGTGGTGCCTTTGTTGAGCCAAGCTCGTACAGTGTTCTGGGTTATATCACGATGACGTGTGCGACGCTTGAACAAGCGCTTGAGCGTATTCAGCCTTATGAAAAGTTGGTGGGCGACATGGGCGTGACATCAATAAACTATCAATCTAAGCAGCTATGTATCAATTGGCATTGTGCCTATACCTTTGAAGATGTGCGAGAGCAAATGGTCGATAATGTATTTGCTTCTTGGCTTGCTTATGTCCGTTGGTTGTCAGGGAAAGATTTAGGACCTTTGGAAGTACATCTGCAACGCGTAGCGCCAGCGCCAGAACTTATGCATCACTATCAGCAGGTATTTTCTTGTCCGGTACTATTTTCACAATCAAGTAATAGTCTTATTTTACCGCGTGAATACCTTGATATCCCGTTACGGCAACCAGATTGTAACCTATTGAAAACACTTGAGATGCATGCCTCGGTACAAGTTTCGGCCCTTGGCGACACGCATAGTTTTAGTGTCCAAGTTAAAGATATTATTCGTATTTTATTATCGAAGGGCATTACTCGCAAAGATATGGTCGCTGGGCAGTTAAACATGAGTGAAAGAACGCTGCAGCGGAAATTGCAGCAAGAGCAAACCAATTATCAGAAATTATTGGATGAGGCGCGTTTATCACTGGCTCAGCAGTATTTAATTGAAACACAGCTGGCGGTGGATGATATTGCTATGCAACTAGGATTTAGTGAAACACGATCTTTTTTTCGTAGTTTTAAGCGTTGGACAGGGCAAACTCCGAGTGTTTATAGAGAATGTAGTTCACAGAAATTAGGTTAAATAAGCCATTTTTCTACGCAATGCTTTCATTTTTCGAGTATGAGGTCTAATATTTTGCAAAAAGAATAAAATTAACCTTATGCTGCTTCACAGCAGGATGCAATTAGTGAGTATATGATGAAAAAAATTACAACAATGATTGTTGCGTTAGCATGTTTAGTTCCTTCTTTGTCTATGGCTGCGGGTGATGTTGCTGCTGGTAAAGCCAAAGCAGTAGTGTGTGCAGCTTGTCATGGTGCGTCAGGTATTTCTGCTATTCCTATGTACCCAAATCTAGCTGGTCAGAAAGAAATGTATTTAGTTAATGCATTGAAAGCATATAAAGGGGGTCAGCGTACTGGCGGTATGGCACCTGTGATGGCCGGTCAAGCTGCTGCATTATCTGATGCTGATATTAATAACGTAGCAGCGTACTTCTCAAGCCTTAAATAGTATTGAGTTAATCCCTACGCTGCTAAGTACATAAGCCTCATTGTGAGGCTTTTTTATTAACCAAAAAACCAACAAACGATTCCTTCATATAAATTTTTACCACTTCTCTGGTTATTTCATTTCCCCTACAGGGATATTTTTAGGATAATGGTTAATCACACTAAATTTCGTGAGTGCTAGCATGGCCGAAAAACGTCAAAACCAGTTTCAAAATCAGTTTTCAAAAGACAAAAATAAAAAAGACAGTGCTGTTGATGCGCTAAAAGTGCCGCCGCATTCGTTTGAGGCTGAGCAATCGGTTTTAGGTGGCTTATTCATTGATAATGAAGCTTGGGATCGTGTAACCGAATTTATTGTAGCAAAAGATTTTTACAGTCGCCCACATCAACTTATATTCGAAGGAATGGCAAAGCTGGTGGATCAGCATATCCCACTGGATATTATTACCGTTTCTGAATGGCTAGATAACGAAGAACTGCTTGATGATGCAGGTGGCTTTGCGTATCTGGGTGATATTGTTAAAAATACCCCAAGTGCGTCGAACATTACTGCTTATGCTAACATTGTGCGTGAGCGCGCAGTGATACGTGAACTTATTGCGGTTGCCAGCGATATCAGTGAATCAGGTTATGAGCCGCAAGGGCGTAAAAGTACCGACCTACTTGATTTAGCTGAAAGCAAAGTATTCCAAATTGCAGAATCAAGACAGAGCGAAGGCCAAGGCCCGAAGAACTTAGAAAGCGTTCTGCAAGAAACCGTTGATAAAATCGAAGAACTTTATCAAACCCCGCATGACGGTGTGACAGGTGTTGCATCTGGGTATAACGACCTTGATGGCATGACGACAGGATTCCAACCATCTGATTTAATTATTGTCGCAGCGCGTCCATCCATGGGCAAAACGACTTTTGCGATGAATTTATGTGAACACG
The DNA here is from genome assembly GCF_018219435.1 of Moritella sp. 28. Classification (NCBI taxonomy): domain Bacteria; kingdom Pseudomonadati; phylum Pseudomonadota; class Gammaproteobacteria; order Alteromonadales; family Moritellaceae; genus Moritella; species Moritella sp. 28. The sequence continues at coordinate 409,806 of NZ_CP056121.1, forward strand.
CGGCACTAAATGAAGATAAACCTGCGGTTATTTTTTCACTGGAGATGCCTGCAGAACAGATTATGATGCGTATGCTCGCGTCACTGGGTAAAATTAACCAAACCAAAGTACGTACTGGTCAATTAGATGATGATGATTGGGCGCGTTTATCTGCGACCATGAAGAGTATGCTAGAGCAGGGTAAGATGTATATCGATGATAGTTCTGGTTTGACCCCTACCGAGGTTCGTTCGCGCTCTCGCCGTATTGCTCGTGATCATGGTGGCATCAGTATGATCATGATTGACTACCTACAATTAATGCGCGTACCTGCATTAAGCGAAAACAGAACCTTGGAGATCGCTGAAATATCGCGTTCATTGAAGTCCCTTGCTAAGGAACTTAAATGTCCTGTGATTGCCTTATCTCAGTTGAACCGCTCGTTGGAGCAACGTGCTGATAAGCGTCCGGTTAACTCGGATCTTCGTGAATCAGGCTCTATTGAGCAGGATGCCGATTTAATTATGTTTATTTATCGTGATGAGGTTTATAACGACGATTCACCTGATAAAGGCACTGCCGAAATCATTATCGGCAAACAACGTAATGGCCCGATTGGTAAAGTCAGACTGACCTTTAACGGTGAATTCTCACGCTTTGATAACTTTACCGGCCCTGCTTATGATGATGATTATTAAGGAATAACTATGCGTTCAGCAACGGCTGAAATATGCTTGCAGTCATTGCAGCATAACGTTCAACAAATAAAATATATTGCCCCGAATAGTAAAATAATGGCTGTTGTGAAGGCGAATGCTTATGGCCATGGTCTACTTGCAGTCGCATCTGCGCTTACTGATGTCGATGCATTTGCGGTGGCTCGTGTTGAAGAAGCTTTAACCCTGCGCAGTGGTGGTATTGTAAAACCGATCTTATTACTGGAAGGTTTCTTCTCGACTGATGAACTACCGATCTTGGTGGCGAATAATATCCAAACATCGGTACATATCGAACAACAACTTGATGAATTAGAACAAGCAGATTTAGATGCGCCTATCCATGTTTGGTTGAAAATGGATACCGGTATGCATCGTTTGGGTATACGTCCTGACAACTGTAAACGTGCGATTGAGCGCTTGAAGAATAACCCTAATGTAGTGCAACCAGCACGGTTGATGACGCATTTTAGTTGTGCTGACGAAGCCGACCCAACTATCACCCAACGCCAAATTGATTTATTTGATGAGTTAGTTGTTGGTGAAGAAGGTGAGCACTCAATTGCTAACTCTGCAGGTCTGTTAGCTTGGCCTGCTGCACGCCGAGAATGGATCCGTCCAGGTATCATGCTGTATGGTGTATCACCTATGATCGGCGCGACAGCGGTAGAGCATGATTTAAAGCCGGTGATGACCTTAACCACAGATTTAATTGCAGTACACAATATTAAAAAAGGTGAAACAACGGGCTATGGTGGTATCTGGAGTGCGTCAGAAGATACACGCTTAGGCGTTGTTGCTGTGGGTTACGGTGATGGCTACCCACGCATGGCGCCAGAAGGAACTCCGGTATTAATTAATGGCCGTATCGTGCCGATTGTTGGCCGTGTTTCGATGGATATGTTAACGGTAAATTTAGGCGCCGAATGCCAAGATAAAGTAGGTGATAAAGTGATTATGTGGGGCGCAGGTTTACCAGCAGAATTAGTGGCCGAACACATAGGAACCATTGCATATGAACTTGTTACTAAGCTTACGCAACGGGTTACACTTAAATATTTATAAAAATTAGTTGACTGTGATGCCCTCATTTTTATTGCTGCGACCAACGAAAGTTAAACTATATCAAGGTATTATGTTATAGATAACATAGCGTCATGAATTAAAATACATTTAAGTAAACTGAAATATGAGTATTTCACCTGCAATTTACTCATTAATTACGTTATGATTAACTAGAGTTCGAGCTCTATGTGGGTTTGACAGGGATTTTAATATTTAAAGTAACTTATTGTTTTATTTCCGAATTCACTAATAAATATAAAATTGATTTATGTGACTAGTGGCTACGACTAAACTTATTTAATTTCACCTTTATCATTTAGTTTGTATAGCAGTAAGGGGCGGCATATGACAGATAATACGATACAAAGAAATCTACCTAGACAAGAAAGAAGCCTTGAAAGAGTAAAGCAAATTATTGATTCAGCAGCAGCTTTATTTGATGAGATTGGTATTGCTAATGCGACGCCTTCAGATATTGCTAAGGCATCGGGTTTAACAAGAACATCGTTATATCGTTATTTTCCGAACAAAGCATCGATTATCCGAGCGCTAGCTGAGCGTCATTTACAAGCGCTGCAATTACGCTTCTCTGCGGTGCCAAATGATTTGCCGCTTGAAGAACGTATTGAGCTAGTCATTGAGACATACGCTGAGTTTTACCGTAACGAACCGGGTTACATGGCCGTTTGGTCGGGCGTTGATTCACTGCCAGAGCTGAAAAGTATTGATCAGTCAGCACTCGATTTTCACTCTACTGTCATTCAAAATCAAATGGCGAGTATTGTTTCTGATGATATCAGTAGCGAGCAAGTTAAAATGATCTCGGTTATCCTACCACGTACTGTAGGTTCTATTTTACGCTTGGCAGTGCAAGAACCTGAATTGGCAAATCAATATGTGCGCGAAGCAAAAGTGTTAGCGACGGTATACTTGACTCATTATGCCCACCTTGCTGGTTATGACCTTAAAGAAAATCCAAGTTCAAGCCCTGCATAATAACCGAATAAACTAGCGGTACTGAATAATTTAGTTACTGCTAGAAACCTTCCTAAATTAGCAGCGGATGCTGATTATTAAATAATGGAATTTCTACATGCCTATCTCTTATGTTGAACCTGTGTTTCGTCCGCCGAGTGAATGGCGATCATTGATCTTACAAGTCGCAAATGGTTGCTCTTGGAATAACTGCACTTTTTGCGATATGTATACGCAACCTCAGAAAAAATTTAGGGCTAAAAAGATAGCTGATATCGAAGCCGAAATTTTGAGTGTCGTTGCTAGCGGGCAAAAACATCAGCGTGTTTTCCTGGCTGATGGTGATGCCATGACATTACCGTTTAAACGATTAAAAGAGATCTTGTTACTTATTCGTAAACACATGCCAGATGTGCAAAGAGTCAGTGCATATTGCTTACCACGTAATATTAAAAGCAAATCATTAGCAGAGCTTTATGAGTTATGTAATTTAGGCTTGGGCATTGTTTATGTTGGTTGTGAAAGTGGTGATGATGAGGTTCTCGCATTAGTAGAGAAAGGGGAGACTTATGATTCGCAACTTGATGCTCTCTACAAGCTGAAAGGTGCGGGTATTAAAACTTCAGTGATGATACTTAATGGTCTGGGTGGTACTGAGTTTACCGAGCAGCATGCATTAAACTCTGCGCGCTTAATGAATGCTGCACAGCCAGACTATTTATCGACGTTAGTGGTGTCTTTTCCATTAGGGCAAGCTAAATTTTCCCAAAACTTTGTTAATGGTTTCCAATTACCTGATCAGCAGGGCTTGTTTTTGGAAATGCAAATGTTGTTAGAAAACTTGGAACTTAAGAATACCGTATTCAGGTCTGACCACGCCTCTAACTACTTGTCTTTAAAAGGGGTTCTGGGGCAAGATAAAAGCAGATTACTAGCACAGATATGTGGTGCTATTGAAACCCCTGAGCAGAGCCATTTACGTAAAGAATGGCAGCGTGGGTTATAATTTCTATCTTTCTCACCGTAAAAGGAAAAACGATGTCTTTAAAGGACCAGATTATCATTAGTGAAAAAAGTTTGCATAAACACGTAATGAATAATGAAGTTGAGAAATTAACCCCGTTTATTGATGATGAATTTATTGTACTATCGGGAAGAGGCGTTAAGTTTAATAAATTAGAAGTACTTGATGTGATTACAAGGGAAACTGGGTTAAGAGTCACTACTGGAAGTCAGTCTTTTGAATTCAGGGAAATATCCACAGATGTTGTTCAGCTATGCTACAAAGGCTGGATGGACTATGGTAATGATAAGAAAACTTACTCTCTCCGTACTTCTATTTGGAAAAAAAATCTTACAGGATGGAAAATAATATTCCATCAAGGAACCCCGTGTAAACCATTTTAACACTAAGCGCTGTTATTATCACAGCCTTAACAAAAATCGGCTACACAAGATGACAACTAGAAAGTGCGGTGCTATGGTTATATTTCAATAATGTTTATCTTATAATCACCAAGTGTTTGATAGTTTTTACCTATCAAAATGATTGTCTAAAGCAATTGGTTTAAGATTATATTTAATGTAAAAATTATGCCGTAAAATAAGCAAATATTTAATTAATTTAGGAGATTAAAATGGTTTTAGTAGGACGTCAAGCACCAGACTTTACAGCTGCAGCAGTACTAGGTAACGGCGAAATCGTTGATAGCTTTAACTTTGCTGAATTCACTAAAGGTAAATCAGCGGTTGTATTTTTCTATCCACTTGATTTCACATTTGTTTGCCCATCAGAGCTAATCGCTTTTGATCACCGTCTAGAAGATTTCCAAAAACGTGGTGTTGAAGTTATCGGTGTTTCAATCGATTCACAATTCAGCCACAACGCATGGCGTAACACTTCTGTTGAAGATGGCGGTATCGGTCCAGTTAAATACCCACTAGTAGCAGACGTTAAACACGATATTTGTCAAGCATATGGTGTTGAACATCCAGAAGCTGGTGTGGCTTTCCGTGGTTCTTTCCTAATCGACACAAACGGCGTTGTTCGTCACCAAGTTGTTAACGATCTTCCATTAGGCCGTAACATCGATGAAATGCTACGTATGGTTGATGCACTAAACTTCCACGAGAAAAACGGTGAAGTTTGTCCTGCACAATGGGAAGCTGGTAAAGAAGCTATGGAAGCATCACCTGAAGGCGTTGCTAAATACCTAAGCAAAAATGCTAAAGGCCTATAATTTTCACTTAACGTATTAAGTAAAAATTAAGTCTAATAAAAAAGCCAATCTCAGTGAGATTGGCTTTTTAGTATTGAATGATTTTTTTAATAACGTTTAAGTTGAATTAGCTATCAAAGCATATCTCAATAGACGCACTACCGAATGCACTGGTTAGTGGCAGCAACAATTTAGGCCCTTCTGCTTTGTGAGTAACTGTATGTCCTTTACCTGACACCACAATCGGTGTCGACATATCAAAATCAAAGCCTTTATCAGCTAAAATACGCTTTGCACCACCTGTTACCATGTTGGTGATCTCACCTACCATATCAATGACTTCAGCGTCAATTTTAGCGGGTTTCTCACCCAGCATATTATTCATAATCGCTAAGGCTAATGACTCATCAAAGGTAAGTGAAAATGAGCCTTTTGCTTGCGTTGACATCATTCCCATGATGCCAGTAATATCACCTTTGGCTTTGTCATCTTTTTTGAGTCTTGGCTTACCGGGTGTTAATTCCACTTGTGCCATGGTATTTAATACATTTAATAAAGATGAGATAAATGGATTGATAAACTCTACACGCATAGTTTGTTGTTCCTGAAAATTTAATTATTCACGGCAATCAGCACAGATACCGTGTGCTTCGACTGTCTTAGTCGTAATTGCAAAACCATGCTCATCGGCAAGTGATTGTAGTAACTCTTCTATTTCTGCATTGTGTAATTCAATAACACCACCACAACTCTTACATAAAAGTAGTTGAGAAGGGTGTTTTTCACCAAAATGTGGGCACAGAATAAATGCATTACTCGATTCTATCTTATGAATAAAACCTTCTTCGAGTAGAAAATCGAGTGCGCGATAGACGGTCGGTGGTTTTGCGTTTGGTTCTAACAGCTGCAATTGAGCAAGCAGATCATAAGCACTAATCATGGCGTTGTGCTGTGCCATTAACAGAAAAATTTGCTGCCTAATTGGGGTGAAGCGAACGGCACGGGTAATACAGAGTTGTTGTGCTCTGTAGAGTAAATTGTTCGCTGAATCTGTCATAGGGATCATTCAAGTAGCTGAGAAAGGATAATGCTAACACACTAGGAGGGCTTTTCTAATTGCAATATACTAAAAATAGCAAAGCAAGCGATCTTTATAGTGGTTTTCAGTGTATTTCGTTGGGTTGGTTAACGTATTCATAAATTAGTGGTGGCTAAGTTTATAATTGAGTCGTGAAAGGTACTGTTTTTATCAGAGCACTCGCGCTGCTTTAAGCTAAAGCGAGTTTGTGGTGTGGTGCCATCGTTGAACAAGATCTTTATTTTTGAAAGTGAAGCGCGCAAGGTGTATGATCGCCCCCTTGTTTTTCGTCGTAGTTGCCACGCTGCTGCACGAATTTAAAAGCAATTTAACGTAATTTAGCGCGATGCGCACCGAGATAAGAGATAAAGCAATGACAAAGCCAGTTACCACAAGTGTTCATGCCCCTGGACGTTTTTCGATTGCCCCTATGTTGGATTGGACAGACCGTCATTGTCGTTACTTTCATCGCCTACTGACCAAAAACACCTTACTGTATACTGAAATGGTGACAACCGGTGCAATCATTCACGGTCGAGGTGATTATCTGGCCTATAACCAAGAAGAGCACCCTGTGTCTTTGCAGTTAGGTGGCAGTAATCCGTTAGATTTGGCGCAAAGCGCGAAACTGGCACAAGAACGTGGTTATGACGAAATTAATCTGAACGTGGGTTGTCCGTCTGATCGCGTTCAAAGTGGTAAATTTGGTGCCTGTCTAATGGCGGAACCTATGCTGGTGGCGGATTGTGTTAAAGCAATGCAAGACGTGGTAGATATTCCAATTACCGTTAAAACTCGTATTGGTATTGACGAGCAAGATTCGTATGAATTTTTACAAACATTTATTGATACAGTCGCGGCAACGGGTTGTAAGGATTTTACGTTGCATGCCCGTAAAGCTTGGTTAAGTGGCTTAAGCCCGAAAGAAAACCGTGAGATCCCAGAACTTAATTATCAACGTGTTTACGATATTAAGCAGGATTTTCCGGGATTGTTTATTGCGATTAACGGTGGCGTTAAAACGTTAGCAGAGACAGAATCGCACCTTACGCATATTGATGGTGTGATGATGGGGCGTGAAGCGTACCATAATCCTTATTTATTGAGCCAAGTCGATGAACTTGTTTACGGTGCTGAGAAGTCGACTTATAGTCGTCATGATTATGCTGAAATGATGCTACCGTATATTGATAATCATATTCGTAATGGCGGGAGCCTAACGCATATTTATCGTCATATACTGGGGTTATTCCTTGGTCAGCCTGGTGCGAGAGCGTGGAAACGTTACTTGAGTGAACAAGGACATAAAAAAGGCGCTGGTGTTGATGTTGTTGAAGCTGCGCTCAAGTTAGTTCCAAAAGTATAATCTATTGATTTAAAAAGATTAAAGAGTTAAAAAGCCTATTATCATTTATATAATAGGCTTTTTTGTATGATTTGTAAGTGCTGGTTATTTATTAACTAATGCCTCTCGTTTGGGCTAGTTTATTCAGGTAGTATGAAAACACTAATGCGAATGGTTTAATAAGATAAAGATCCAAAAAATGGTCATGATTTTGATTATGAGGCCGATAAGCTATTAGGATTTTAAGGACGTTGTCCGATCTATAAGTTAGATCAGAGGGACGGGATTGTAATAATACTATCAAACTAACTTGTAAACGCTACAGAGGTATTAAATGGGACTATCAACCCAACTAAAAATCAAGCATAAAATCGGCATTCTTTCGGCGGTTGTTGTCGTTAGTTTTTTAACTTATCTTTTCGCGAATATCCTCGTTGTAAAAGAAAACAAAGAACGTTTATCACAACTGTCTGCTATTTATTATCCAGTACTTGAAGCCGCCACGATTAGTAACAGTAAAATTGCTGAATTAACGCAAGCAATTGAAACATCGGTCACGATTGGCGATGAAGATATGCTGCTGAGTGCAGACGATGTTTATGTTGATCTGATTGCACAACTAGATCTAATTAATTCGATCCATCCCGACAAAAATCGTGAATTATTATTAATTAAAAATGAAGCTGCTGAATATTACAAATCAGCTAAATATTTGGCTAATGGATTGATTAGTGGCACGATTTCTATTGATAGTTTATCTGTATTAGCAGAGAGTAATAGTCTTAAATTAGAAAAATTATTGGCGGAGCTGGATCAATTTAAACAAGACAGCCAATCTGACTTTACCGCGTTAATTGATACCTCATTAGAAAGCTCAGATAGAAGCCGTAATAAAGGTATTTTATTGGGTGTTGGCGTTATTATTTTAGTGCTTGCAGTGTGTTATTGGTTGACTGTGTCTATTACGGGTAGCATTCGTAAAGTATCTGATTCTTTAAAAGAGATCGCACAAGGTGATGGTGATCTGACAATACGTATTGATTACACCAATAAAGATGAAATTGGTGACCTAGTGCATTGGTTTAATCAGTTCCTGAATAAGCTGCATGGCAGTATCTCCGAAACTATCCAATCTATTGATTCGTTATCACAAGTGTCGACGCAATTAGCGACATCAAGCTGCACGTCTAAATCTCGAATTCAAGAGCAAAGTAAGTCGATTGATCAGGTCTCTCGCTCGATGAACGAAATGTTTGATACTGTCAGGCATATTGCTGATTATGCATCTAATGCTTCTTTGGAAGCAAATAGTGCAAACAAGGAAGCGGAGACTGGAACAGTGGTTGTCGAGAAGACTATTGAAGCCATACATGACCTAGCTAATGAGGTAAAAACAGCATCAAAAGTGATTGATGAATTAGACTCTCATACGAGCAATGTAGGTGTTATTCTCGATACTATCCGTGGTATCGCCGATCAGACCAATCTGTTAGCATTAAATGCAGCCATTGAAGCGGCGCGTGCGGGCGAACAAGGACGTGGTTTTGCTGTCGTTGCTGATGAAGTTCGAACTTTAGCCTCTCGTACACAAGACTCAACCCAAGAGATCCAACAAGTACTGGAAGAGTTGCAACGTGCTTCACGAGGTGCTGTGGAAGCGATGCAACGTGGGATGAGTAAAGCGGAGATGGGCGTAGAGCAATCATCGAGTGCGAGTGACTCGCTTAGCAGTATCTCGGGTAAAGTTGACGCGATTAACGTCGTCAACGAGCAAATTGCGTCGGCGACAGAAGAGCAAGCGCAAACCAGCAAATTGATAAATGGTTATATTGATGAAACCCATGCGATAGCAACGCAAGTATCTCAAGATACCGTGGTGCTTGACGACATAACACGTGCTATCGAGGTTGCAACACAACATTTAAGGCAAGCTACAAATCAATTTAGTGTGTAGTGAGTAACTACAATTTGCTTGTTACACGAAATTTCTAAGGAGAGAAATTTTATGAGCAAGCAAATTGCTATCAACGGCTCAAACGTTTTATCAAAAACAGTATCAACAATTAGATCAACCCTATTACAGAACACCACCGAGAACTATCTTTAGCTGCTTGTATTTCAGTTGCGCAATTCTATACCTAATACCTATGCCTATGCCTATGCCTATGTCTATGCCTCCGCAGAGTAGCTAGGTCGCGTTCAATTACTCGACTCATCTAGTGCTATCCCGTTAACTTCCTGTTTGTTTTATATGCGTATAGCATATGTTTAGAGTGATTATCCAGCATTTTTGTAAGCGGGTGTCACCGCTCCTGTGTTCTCTGTTACCTTGGTGTAAGTTATTGTTTGAAATGGCTATATTCATCTTTATACATTTTTATTATGGGGTGGGTAAGTCATTTATATTCGTTATATACCTAGGATAGATGGATGAAAAAAGTATTTACGTTGTTACCACTGGCTGTCGTTTGTGCAACGCAATTTGCTCATGCAGCGACGGATGCAGAGCGCCTAGCGCAAGTTGAACAAAAGCTTGCGATGTTACAAGAACAAAATGAGTATGATTCATTAGCCGAACGTATGTCTATTAATGGCTTCTTTACCGGTAAAATGGTTGCCGCTAATAATGATGCTGGTTTTGAAAGTGCCACTACTAACCCAAACTTTGCTGACGGTAGTAAATTGGGTCTGCAAGGTACATTTTCGATTTCAGATCAAACCCAAGTCGTGGCTCAAATTGTTGGTCGTGGCTCTGATGATTGGACGCCTGAAATGGAATGGGCTTTTTTAAGTCACGATTTTGATAACGGCTTCTTGGCGCGTGTGGGTCGTTTACGTTTACCGCTATATATGTATTCTGACTTTTTAGAAGTGGGCTATGCACAACCTTGGGCTACACCTCCTGCTGATGTTTATACCATTGCACCTATTAGCTCATTTAATGGTGTTGATGTTACGTATCAACGCGATGTGGGTGATACGACACTGGCGCTGCAAGTAAGTTACGGTAATGACAGCTCATCGGGCGAAGATAATTCAGTAGGAAAAGATGTAGATTTCAGCGATATTGCTGGTTTATCTGCAACCTTGAGTTACGAGGAGTGGGTATTCCGCGGGACTTATTTCCAAACCGATTTAAATTCGAAAGATACAGGATTGCCTTTACTTGGTGCATTCGAAAAGAATAAAGCTCAGTTTGTTGGTGCCGGTATTAGCTATGACAACGGTTCGTTAGTTGCTATTTCAGAATATACTATATCAAAAGTAGAAGGTACGTATGCGGACACTGAGTCTGCTTATATTACTCTAGGTTACCGCCTCGAGGCTTTCACTCCGTATGTGAGTTATTCTTATTTGAAAACAACGGATGATGAGAAGCGTGTAGGAAGTCCTCCTGATATGGCGTTACTTAATTGGCAGCGTACGACTTATAGTGCCGGAACGCGTTATGATATTAGCGCTAATTTAGCATTAAAACTAGATGTAACCTATGCGGGTGATTTTGGTGGTACGAGCGGTGCGTTAACATCAAACATTGATTCTAAAACGTATGCGAATACGAAAGAATTCGATGACACTATCGTTTATACCGTTTCTTTTGACGCTGTATTTTAAGGAAAGTAAAAGTGAAATTATTAGCTAAAATCGTACTTACGACAGCGTTATTTTCTGGTGTTGCACAAGCGGGATTGGTTGTTATTGTTAATCCGTCAGGTCCTGATACATTATCTAAATCACAGATTTCTAAGCTGTATTTAGGTAAGTCTAAAAGGTTACCGAATGGTGAGAAAGTTAAAGTGTTCGAGCGTGCTAATGGCAGTGCTGAGCGTCAAGCATTTCATGCTGCGGTAACAGGCAAGAGTGAATCTCAATTACAAGCGTATTGGTCACGTCTTGTGTTTACTGGTAAAGGTAAGCCGCCTAAAGCATTAGGTTCGGCATCATTAATCAAAAATCAGGTTGCAGCGAATTCTGCGGCGATTGGTTATATTGATGAAGCTGACGTTGATAGTTCTGTTAAAGTGCTATTCAAACTTTAACGTCTTTATTTCATGTTTTATTTTTAAATACCGTGCTTTATGCACGGTATTTTTTTATCTGATTCTGGCTGTCCTTAGAAGTCAATTGCAATAAGTTCAACCTAAATACTGATGATTTCATCACAACTTGTCTCAGTGTGATCTATGTCACGCAAGTAAACTCGATAACCATTAACAATCCCGTCATACTAATGAATTGATTAATAGTAAGTTTATATGTTTTACGGTGACTAGCTGATAAATTCCATATGGATGAAATGTTTAATACACGGAGTGTTTTGATGAAAAAAGTATTTATAATGCTACCGCTGGCCGTTGCCTGTGCTTCGCAATTTGCGATAGCGGCAACAACGGATGCACAGCGTCTTGCCCAGCTCGAACAAGAACTTGCGATCTTACAAGAGGCGGGTTCTTATGATTCGTTATCTGACCGCATGTCTATTAATGGTTTCTTCACTGGCCAAATGGGTGTTGCGAATAATGATGCGGGTTACGGAAACCGTCCTGGTGTAGAAGGTTACACTTCGGATCCTAATTTCTCATTAGGCAGCAAGCTTGGTTTACAAGGTACTTTTGCGCTAACAGAGCAAACTCAAATTGTGGGTCAACTTGTTTCTCGTGGTGTGGATGACTGGACACCTGAGATGGAGTGGGCTTTTTTAAGCCATGAATTTGATAATGGTTTCACTACGCGTATCGGTCGCTTACGCGTACCTCTGTACATGTATTCTGATTATCTAGAAGTGGGCTATGCACAACCTTGGGCTAATCCACCGGCAGATGTTTACTCTATTGTACCAGTAAGTTCATATGATGGTATCGATATTATTTATGATACTGACCTAGGTGATGCAAGTTTATCATTACAGACGAGTTATGGTCATGATACCGATGATGCTGAGCATAACCCATTAGGTGTGGATGTTAAATTTGATAATACGCTCGGTTTTTCTGCGACGCTTTCTTATGAAGAGTGGGTATTCCGTGGTACTTATTTCCAAAGTAAATTGAAATCTGGCAAGATTAAGGGAGGAGATTTATCTTCATTACAAAGCTTTGAAGATGACAAAGCTCAATTTACTGGTGTTGGTATTAGCTACGATAATGGCTCATTTTTAGCTATTTCTGAATATACAATGTCTAAAGTTGAAGGCGGTTATTCTGATACTGAATCTGCTTATATCACGTTAGGATATCGTATTGATGCGTTTACCCCTTATGTTAATTATTCTTATTTGAAAACGACCGATGATTCAGATAGAGCATTAGACCCGGTTGGTAGTGCATCACTAAATTGGGAACGTACGACTTATAGCATAGGTACACGTTATGATATTAGCTCGAACCTAGCATTAAAACTTGATGTTACTTATGCTGGCGATTTTGGTGATAGCAGTGGTGGTTTAGAAGCAAATAGCCATCATCAAATCACAAACCTTAAAGCTGGTCAGTCACCACTTAATGAGTTCGATGACACTATCGTTTATACAGTTTCATTTGATGCAGTATTTTAAGGAGAGCTCTGATGAAATTATTAGCTAAAGTTGCCTTAACAGCAGCATTGATATCTGGTGTAGCACAAGCGGGTGTTGTGGTTATTGCTAACCCAACAGGCCCTGACTCGTTATCGAAATCACAAGTATCTAAATTATATTTGGGTAAGTCTAAAAAATTACCAAACGGCGCAAAAGCTGAAGTGATTGAGCAAGCGGCAGGTAGTTTTATCCGCGGTGAATTTCACGACAGTGTTACTGGTAAGAGTGATTCACAGTTACAAGCTTATTGGTCACGCTTAATATTTACTGGTAAAGGTAAACCGCCGAAGACAATTGGTTCATCAGCACTGATCAAAAGCCAAGTTGCATCACATGCTAATGCAATTGCTTATATCGATTCGTCAGAAGTCGATGACTCAGTAAAAGTGGTCTTTACACCGTAATATCAGTGTACTGTTATTGCTAAATTATCGGTTTGGCATATTTTTACGATAAAACCTCCGCTTAATACGGAGGTTTTTTCATTTAACTTGCCTTATGCCCAAGTGTCGATTGCGGATCCAGTGTCGGTTTAATTAACACATAATCCATTATTTTTCTGACCATTGGCGCCGCGCGTCTGCCCCAGCCGCCATTTTCTAAAACCGCGGTAACTAATACTTTAGGTGATTTTAGTGGCGCAAATGCAGTAAATAATGCATGGTCTCTCAAACGCTCAGTTAATTCCTCGGCATTATAATTCTCTCCATGATCAAGACCAAATACCTGACTTGTGCCTGATTTCCCCGCTGCGTCATATGAAATATGACTAAACGCTTGCCGACCAGTACCTGTCACAAGTACACGTCGCATCCCTTCCTGCACAATATTCCATGTTTCTTGTTTTACACTGCCCATTTTAGAAAAATCGTTGAATGCAACATCGGTTTCAACATCGTTTTCAACAATACTTCTGACGATATGGGGTCTATGTACCAAGCCTTTATTGGCTATAACGGATGTCGCTTTTGCAATTTGTAATGGTGTTGCCGTCCAATAGCCTTGCCCAATGCCAATCGGGATAGTATCACCTTGATACCAAGATTGATGGTAATGAACGCGTTTCCATTCTCTGGTCGGCATATTAGCGCGGCTATCTTCTTTAATATCAATCCCTGAGGGTAGACCATAGCCAAATTTATTCATCCAGACCGATAATCGGTCAATGCCCATATCAAAGGCGATTGGGTAAAAGTAGGTGTTCACCGATTTCTCTATCGCTTTGTAAATATTAACCTCACCAAAACCCCCGCGCACATCATCACGCCATTTTCGACTCTTAGTATTGGGGATCCGCCACCAACCAGAGTCATTTCTTGTTGTGCCTGGTGTAATGACCCCTTCGGTTAAGGCTGCTGCTGCAATCATAGGTTTAGCAGTTGAACCGGGTGAGTAAGCGCCTAACGTAACGCGATTGAATAAAGGTTTATCGGGATCAGATAAAAGGGCTTTATACCTTGCAGATGAAATACCATGAACAAACCAATTTGGATCATAGCTTGGACTTGATACCATCGCGAGAATCGAATCATCTCTCGGATCTAATACCACCAAGGCACCACGTTTATGCTTCAGAATTGATTTTCCTGTTGCAGGGTCAATTTTTTTCTCGGTAAGTAATTTATTTGCATATAGCTGCAGGTTAATGTCTATATTCAGTTTTATATCTTTACCCGGAATTGGCGGTACTGTTTCTAATGTCCGTATTACTCTGCCTTGACTATTAACTTCGACTTTAGCAAAGCCTGATTGGCCATGAAGAATCTCTTCATAAGACCGTTCAATACCCAATTTACCGATTGTTCTCGTCGCTTTATATTGCTTATATTTATGTTGTTGCTTTAATCGATTTATATCCCGATCATTAATTTTTGCTACGTAGCCCAAAATATGCGTTAAATTTTCTTTATACGGATAATAGCGTTCAAGAAAAGCATCAACGAACACGCCAGGAAATTGATGTTGATGAACGGTAAACATTGCCACTTGTTTTTCTGTTAACTGAGCTGTAAACGTAACGGATTTAAAGTGCCTTGTTTGCTTCATCGATTGTTTAAATTCGATGATATCGTTATCACTTAACCCAAGCAGATTTTTTAATTTAATTAAGGTCGATTCTATATCCTTTATTTTTTCAGGTATGATTTCAAGAGAATAAATAGGCACATTCTTCGCTAACAGCACACCGTTACGATCGTAAATGAGCCCTCTGTTGGGCGCTATTGGCACAATCTTAATTCGGTTGTTATTCGCGCGACCAGTATACCTTTGATAACCAGAGACTTGTAAATGATATAAATTCACTAAGAGAGCAGCAGTCATTAGCAGTATCATAAAAAAAGAAGCTGCTGTCCTACGTGAAAAAAGTGCTAATTCTGCTTGATGGTTTGGGATTTCAATGCGTTTTTTTATCACAATAACTCTTTCTCTTTTTCTTTCTCTATCTCTAGCTCTAATGCATTATACAATACACCAAATCATTTATGTCTGTATTTGGGTAATGTGACACAATATCAATCTGAGATGTAGACAATATTGTTTTAATTAAGTGCCGAGACAGATATGAAAGAGTTGTAACAATTCTCTCAAGCTACGCTATCGCGGTACTATTACCAGTATTTATCCTACGGCATTATGACCTTGATTTTAATGCTGCCGTGTTATCTAGTCCTATGTTTGGCATTTTTTTTTGGGTATAATTTAATGGCATGAATATTAAAACCAGAGTATTCTTTCATACATCATAACTAAAGAGATTAACCTAGTGGATTTTGAAAAAGAATTTGCCGAGCTGAAAGTCGAAGCTGAAGAGATCATTGATAACTTATTAGAAGATGGCAGTGATCCTGATGCTGTGTATTCAATTGAGCATCACTTTGCTGGGGATGATTTTGCACAGTTAGAAAAAGCCGCTATTGCAGCATTTAAACTGGGCTACGATGTATCAGACCCAGAAGAAGTTGAACTTGAAGACGGACAAACAGTATTCGCATTCGATTGTATTGTTGAAACTGAACTTGATATCGATACGATCACGCGTGATATCGAAGCGTTACTTAAAATGTCTATCGAACAAGACGTTACTTATGATGGTTGGGGTACTTACTTCGAAGAAGACGCCTCATAGCACTTACATTATAGTACTGGCATAGACAGCGTTGTTTCTGTGTGTTGTAGATAAGTCATATTATTGTGTGTGGCATGATGTTTTTTGTACCATAGACAAAATTTGTCGCTCGGTAACGGGCGACTAAATAAATACCCCTGAAGTTGATCACATTGTTGTGCTTGTAGCCATTCCATTTGTGATTGCTCTTCGATCCCTTCTGCTGTTACGGTAATGTTTAATTCTCTTGCTAAGCTGATCACAGAGCGTGTTATTGCTGTTGTCGTTTTATCGATTTCTAATTCATCGACGAAGGATTTATCTATTTTTATTTTATGTGCAGGCATATTTTTTAGATAAGACAATGAACAATAACCTGTGCCAAAATCATCAATAGAAAGACGCACGCCAAGTTTTATTAATTCTTCTAGCATTTGGTCTGCGGTCTTGTTTGATTCCATTAAGGCGCTTTCAGTGACTTCTATTTCGAGTCGGTGTGCTGGTATCTGGTAATAGTCGATACAGTGTTTAATTTTATTGATGAGCTGTGGATCATTAAATTGAATCGGTGACAAATTGACGGCCATAAAGATATCGATATCGTGGGCGCGCCATTGGGCTAATTGCTGACAGGCTTTTTCTAATACGACTTCACCAAGCTGTCCAATTAAGTTATTTTTTTCGGCTAGCGCAATGAATTTAATCGGCATAATAAGCCCTTGTTCAGGGTGATGCCAACGCGCAAGCGCTTCAACACCCAATACTACTTTTGTTTTACTATCAATAATGGGTTGGTAATATAAGTCGATGTTCTTCTTCTGTATGGCGTATTTTAAGTCTTCTGTCAGTCGCCTCTCTGCTTCGGCATGGGCTTCTAAGGCGGGATCAAATAAACTGTAACTTTGCCCAAGATGTTTACGTGAGCGCTGTAAGGCTTGCTCACTGCAAGTCAGCAGGTGTTTGGTATTTTTAATACTATCGGGGTAATTGGCTGCGCCAATACAAATAGCCAGATCTATCACATGTCCTTGAATAGCAATTTTTTTGTTAAGCTTATTCGTTAATGTATTGCATAAATTATCAAGTTGTTGGGGGGAACTGGCTTGATCACTGAGAATCGAAAATCGATCACCTTGAATTCGCGCTAAGTAAGCATGTTCAGGTGCTATTTTTTTAATTGTCTCGCCGACATAAAAAATTACTTGATCCCCAATGTCGGTGCCGTGATGGCTGTTTATATACCCCATCTTTTTGATATCGATGAGTAGCATACCCCACTTAGAATCTGGTTTTATTTTATCTATTTTTTTCAGGAATGTGGCGCGGTTTAATAGGTTTGTTAGTTGGTCGTGTTTTGTTAATCTATCAATTTTTTGTAAGGTAATACGGCGTTCTTTAAGGTCGCGAGATATGCTGACCGTCCCGACTAATTCATTATTCTTAATGACTGGGTGCTTATGTACATCCACGTATATGTCTCGGCCTTCGAGCGTGAACTCCATCTTGTAGTTGGCACTTTTATAATTTGATTTGAGCTGGATATCATAATCGAGACTTAATTTAGCTGTTGTTTCAGGCAATAATTGTGCAATGGTTTTACCAATCACATCGGATTTTTTCTTGTTGGCGAATTTAAGCGCGGTACGGTTGCATTCGATTACTCGCCCTTGCATGTCTTTGTATATGACGAAATCAGGAAGGGCATCAAAAATAGAATTCAGTAATGCAGTTTTTTCTTGTAGCTTCTGCTCGGAGCGACATTTACTGGAGATATCCACGGCAATGCCAAGTAAACCAGTGATTTTACCTGCTTTGTTTTTAAGGGGGATCTTGGTTATTTCATATTGACCATCGCCGTATATGGTTTCCATGGTCATTTTTTTTGCAATGACACTACGGCCGTATTTTAACGCCTGTTGGTCGGTTTGATAGAGCTCGTCGTTGGGAAGTTTTTTTTCTTGGAATGCCGGTTTTAGCTGAACATCGGTTTTCCCAATAATAAACTGTTCAGAAGGCAGATCGAATAATTCTAGGCAGTGCTTATTGCAACCGAGATATTGGCCATGTATGTCTTTCCAGAATATACCTATGGGTAAATGCTGAATAGCGGCAATTAATATGTGATTTAGCGGTTCCTTGCTGCCCATAACCTATCACTCCATTCCTTGGTGTCGACATGTATAGTTAAGCGGTGTTGTTTTCCATAACAACAACACACTGTTACGAATAAAGATGTTACATCGTAAGTGCTGATATGGAAATGTTTTTACAAGATATGAAGAAATAATTGTGACGTTGATTTAGTATTTAGTTGTATTTAAAAACAATAAAGGGAGGGTTGATTACTCAACCCTCCCTTTATAGGTAAGTACGATTTTAACGACTAGATCGATTCAATTCGTGCTTTTTGTGCTTTAAATTTAGCAATCGTATTTTCAAACTCCGCTTGTTTCTCACGTTCTTTCGCGATAACAGCTTCTGGCGCTTTACCAACGAATTTTTCGTTGTTTAGTTTGCCTGCAACACGGTCTAAGTCTTTTTGTACTTTTTCCATTTGCTTGTTGATACGCGCAATTTCAGCATCTTTATCGATTAGGCCTGCCATTGGAATTAAGATTTCCATGTTGCCTAATAGTGATGTTGCTGAGATTGGTGCTTCTTCATTTTCGTTAAGTAATGTGATTGCTTCTAGTTTTGCTAGTGAGCTAAGGAACTGTTGGTTTTCGTCTAGGCGACGTTGTTCTTCAGTGCCTACATTTTTAAGCAAAATCGAGATTGGCTTGCTTGGGCTAATGTCCATTTCGCCGCGGATGTTACGGATAGCGATAATGAATTGTTTCACCCACTCAAGATCTTGCATTGATTGTGCATCAACTTTAGCCGCATCATATTCAGGGAATGCCTGTAGCATGATTGTTGCGCCTTCGGTGTGCTTACCAGCAAGTGGTGCAACACGCTGCCAAATCTCTTCAGTGATGAATGGCATGATAGGGTGCATTAAACGTTGTAACTCTTCTAGGATTGTTACTAGCGTATGACGCGTAGCACGCAGTTGTGCTTCTGTACCGTGTGCGAATACAGGCTTAGTTAATTCTAAGTACCAATCACAGAATTGGTTCCAAGTGAATTCGTAAGCAATGTTTGCAGCAAGATCGAGACGGTAAGTATCAACTGCTTCACGGTATGTCTTGATGGTTTCTTGGAATTGACCTTGGATCCAACGATCCGCTAGGCTGAATTCCATGTCGCCGCCATTTTGGCCGCAATCATGTTCTTCTGTGTTCATTAATACGTAACGGCTTGCGTTCCATAGTTTGTTACAGAAGTTACGGTAACCGTCAAGGCGCTTCATATCCCAGTTAATGTCACGACCAGTCGATGCCATTGCTGCTAATGTGAAACGTAGTGCGTCAGTACCGTGAGCTTCAATGCCGCCTTCAAATTCTTTACGCGTTGCTTTTTCAATTTTCTTAGCAAGTTGTGGCTGCATCATGTTACCAGTACGTTTTTGTACTAGCGACTCAAGGTCGATACCGTCGATCATGTCTAGTGGATCAAGTACGTTACCTTTTGATTTTGACATTTTATCGCCAGCTTCATCACGTACTAAACCAGTTACATAAACCGTTTTGAATGGTACTTGTGGCTTGCCGTTTTCATCTTTGATGAAGTGCATGGTCATCATGATCATACGTGCAACCCAGAAGAAGATGATGTCGAAACCTGTTACCAGTACATCACTTGGGTGGAACACTTTAAGATCTTGCGTTTGCTGTGGCCAGCCTTGCGTTGAGAATGTCCAAAGCGCAGATGAGAACCAAGTATCGAGTACATCGTCGTCTTGACGTAATGCAATCTCTGGACCTAAGTTGTTTTCTGCACGTACTTCAGCTTCATCACGACCAACGAATACATTACCTTCGTTATCATACCAAGCTGGAATACGATGACCCCACCAAAGCTGACGTGAAATACACCAATCTTGTACGTCGTTCATCCACGAGAAGTACATGTTTTCGTATTGTTTTGGTACGAATTGAATTTCGCCCTCTTTTACTGCGTCAGTTGCTACTTTCGCCATTGGGCCAACACTTACATACCATTGGTCTGTTAGTAGTGGCTCAATCACAACGCCACTACGATCGCCGTAAGGTACTTGTAGTGTATGTGGTTCAATTTTTTCTAGTAGGGCAAGTTCTTCAAACTTAGCAACTATTGCTTTACGAGCAGCAAAACGCTCCATGCCTTGGTATTCAGCAGGGATAGTGAAGGTTAGTTCAGTATTTTCTGTGCCGTCTGAGTTGATGATTTCCGCTTCTTCACGAATATCAGCATTTTCAGTTAGGATGTTGAACATGACTAAGTTGTTACGTTTACCAACTTCGTAATCGTTAAAGTCATGAGCAGGTGTAATTTTTACACAACCCGTGCCTTTTTCCATGTCAGCATAATCATCAGCAACAATTTTGATGCGGCGGCCAACGATAGGAAGAATAATTTCTTTGCCTACAAGCGCTGCATAGCGTTCGTCTTTCGGGTGTACTGCGACCGCAGAGTCACCTAGCATTGTTTCTGGACGTGTGGTTGCGACAACGATGTAATCTTTACCGTCAGCAGTTGTTTCGCCGTCTGCTAATGGATAGCGGAAGTACCACATGCTGCCTTGTTTTTCTTTGCTCTCTACTTCTAGATCAGAAATGGCAGTGTGGAATTTTGGATCCCAGTTTACTAGGCGCTTGCCACGGTAAATTAGATCTTCTTTAAATAAACGTACGAATACTTCTTTTACTGCTTCAGACAGACCGTCATCCATCGTAAAACGTTCGCGATCCCAATCTACAGATGTGCCTAAACGACGCATTTGACGAGTGATATTACCGCCTGATTCGTTTTTCCAATCCCAGATCTTGTCGATGAATGCATCACGGCCATAATCGTGGCGTGTTTTACCTTCTTCAGCTGCAATCTTACGTTCAACAACCATTTGTGTTGCGATACCGGCGTGATCGGTACCCACTTGCCATAACGTATTGTTACCTTGCATGCGCTTATAACGAGTCAGCGCATCCATAATTGTTTGTTGGAAGGCATGACCCATGTGCAGGCTACCAGTAACATTTGGCGGTGGGATCATGATGCTGTATGCATCTTTTGTTAGATCGCCGTTTGGCTTGAAGTAACCTTGCTCTTCCCAGTTTTGGTAAAGCGATTGCTCAATGGCTTGGGGATTGTATATTTTTTCCATAGGTCTGCTTTCTAATTCTCAATGGTTGATTGATTATTCGGCGTTCACAGTTAACAGTTGTAACCCTGTTTGACGATAATGTTTGTAACGCTCTCGAGCTTGTTGTTTTAGCCCGTCTTGATGCGGTACAAAATCGATAATCTGATTAAAGTTGACTGCAAATTGCGGTGTCTGGTCGTGCAGGTTGATTAGTACCTGATAGCGATGACGGGGCGGTTGAAAACCGATTTCAACGGGCGCGCCATTACGTGGACCTTCACCTTGTAAATTATGTGGTACAAAACTGCTCGCATCTAATTGCCAAAGGTATTCGTCAACCTGATTGGCTGCCGATTCATCGTTGGTGTGAATATAGACGCGTTGTCCTTGCTGATAAAACTCACCAGCTAGTTTACAGGCAAGTTCATGGTGCTGGGGCATACTCGCCGCAACGCCATTTTTAGATTCTTGCATAATATAAAAAGTGACTTTTTTCATCTGTAGTTTTGCGCCAATGACTGAGTCATTTACCAATTATAAGTATAACAGCACATAGTATCACAAAGGGTAGTGATGAAAAATAGAGTTGTCGGCGGGAATACTGTGTTTTGTGTTATTTGCGGGAATTAATACTAAACCAAGTCTGTTCCTTGTGTTGAGGGAGATGTTAGAGGGCGAACTCAACCTCGTTGATCTGAATTGTTGGTTCGATGTTAGTATAGTGTCTTACATTATCTTGTAATTTTTCGGCGTGAGGAATAAAGGCAGCCATGAAATTTTCTAAGGTATCGAAATAGTAATGGCACATTGCGACATAAGTTGAGTCGATAGTGTTAGATATATCGATACCGCGTTCCACTTTTACGCCTTTAAACCCTTCTGCATTTGATAATATCTCAATCGACATTGGTATATGGATATTAAGGTAATACTCAAAATCGAAGTGGTACTTGTCCATTTTTTCATAAATACTAGCGATGTTTATCATGATGTAACCTTAATATCCTTATTAATGGTATTAGTATAAATCGTTATACTTTTTGTGTGATTATTACCATACGCTAATTTTATGTGACAGCCATTTTAGAAACCCTTAATTCAGTATTTTTTCATACTAAAGTTGATTAATAAGGTGGGGTTTTAGATAAGTAGTCGAATAAAAAAGGCCGCTACAGCGACCCTTTGGATATTGATGATATGAAATTAATTAAGCTTCGTCAGCTTGTTGCACTTCATTTCGTTCTGTACGGTTAAGCAAGAACTGGGTCAACATTGGTACAGGACGACCCGTTGAGCCTTTATTTTTACCACTTACCCAAGCAGTACCAGCGATGTCTAGATGCGCCCAGTGATACTTTTTAGTAAAGCGTGATAAGAAACAGGCTGCAGTGATCGTACCGCCACCAGGGCCTCCAATGTTCGCTAAATCAGCAAATGGACTTTCAATTTGTTCTTGGAAGTCGTCAGTAATTGGTAAACGCCATGCTTTATCTGCGGCTTGATCAGACGCATTTAATAATTCATGTGCCAGTGGGTTATGCGTAGACAGTAAACCTGTGATGTGATGACCAAGTGCAACAACACACGCACCCGTTAAGGTCGCGACGTCAATAACAAGTTCTGGATCAAAACGTTCAACATAGGTTAATACGTCACATAATACTAAACGACCTTCAGCATCGGTATTAAGTACTTCAACGGTTTGTCCTGACATGGTTGTAAGGATGTCACCTGGACGGTAAGCATTGCTACCCGGCATGTTTTCACAACCCGCTAGAATACCTATAACGTTAAGTGGTAAATTTAGCTTAGCAAGTGACTTCATCGCACCAAGTACGCCTGCAGCACCACCCATATCATATTTCATTTCGTCCATGCCTAAGCCTGGTTTTAATGAAATACCACCTGAATCGAATGTCAGACCTTTACCAATCAGCACAATCGGTTTTGCGTCAGGATCTGGATTACCTTTATAATTAATAATCGACATCTTAGCTTCATTAGCTGAACCTTGTGATACTGCAAGGTAAGAGTCCATTTTTAACTCTTTCATTTCAGGCTCACCTAAAATCTGTGTTGTGATCTTGTCACTGTCATCAGCAAGTTGGCGTGCTTGATTAGCAAGGTAAACGGGATTACAGATGTTTGGCGGCATGTTTGCTACGTCTTTACATAGACGCATACCACTTGCTACAGCTAGACCGTGAGCAATGGCTTTTTCACTTGTTGGTAAATCTCGACGCGAAGTAACGTTGAATACCATTTTGCGTAATGGACGACGGGTTTCTTCTTTATTGCTTTTTAGCTGATCGAAACGGTAGCGACTATCGCGTGCTGTTTCAACGGCAAAGCGGATCTTCCAGTAAGTATCGCGGCCTTTAACGTTTAGCTCAGGTAAGAAACAAACGGCTTCCATAGAACCAGTTTCGTTCAAGGTATTCATTGTTTTGGTGATAATTTGCTTGTACTGGCGCTCATCTAGCTCGCGTTCTTTACCACAGCCAACTAATAATACACGTTCGCTCAGTACATTGGGTACATGATGAAGCAACAATACTTGACCAGGTTTACCTTCGATATCACCGCGACGTAGTAGGGAACTTAAATAGCCGTCACTAATCTTATCTAGTTGTTCTGCTGCAGGTGATAAACGACGTGGTTCAAATACTCCGACAACAACACAAGCGCTGCGTTGTTTCTCAGGGCTACCACTTTTTACATTGAACTCCATGGACTCTCCGGTTTCCTAAAGACAAAATCAAATATTTATAACATAATAGGGGGTTATACGTATTTAGTTAATTAAAAACTAACATTTTCAGATAAAATGGGTGTGCAGTTAACTATTTAAACTGCATTTGTAGCTGAGTTTACCTAATTATGAGCTGCATTTCATACAAAACATTAGTCTAATATAGGTTTTAAGTGATAATTTTCCGATATTTATTTGCTGAGACAGTGAAATCACAAATTGCTGTTTTATTCATCTTATCACTTATCTTTGTGAGCCAGCAGTTTGTTGCACTGCTCTCAAAGGTAATGACAGGTGCTTTACCTGCTAATTTAGTGATAGAGATGTTGTTGTATACCATGCCAGCGTTAGGCACATTAATTTTACCTGTGAGTTTATTCATTGGTATTTTGTTTGCGCATGGGCGGTTGTACGCTGAAAGTGAAATGGTGATCTTAACTGCCTGTGGGTATACCCCGAGTCGGATACTAATGTCGTCGTTATTATTATCATCAGTAACGATTGGTCTGGTGGCTTTTAATGCGTTTGTTTATGCGCCTACAGCGGAAGAAGGTCGCGTGAAATTACGCGAGAATATAGATGCTGATGTCGGCTTAGCGACATTGAAGCAGGGGCGTTTTGAATCGCTTGATGGTGGTCGCGCTGTGGTCTATGTTGAATCTTATGATAGCAAAAAAGCGATGCGTAAAATATTTATTGCAAAATCACCCTCGGAGGAAGGCGAGCGTCCTTCCATTGTATTAGCTGATAAAGGTAACGTGGAGTCTGACGAAAATGGCTCACAATGGTTGAAGCTAAGCCAAGGTCTACGTTATGAAGGTGAATTATCACAACGTGATTTCCGTATTGTTGATTTCAGTACTTACCGCGTATTTATTCAAGAACAAGATGTTCGTGAGCGTGGTCGTAGAACGAAAGCGTTACCAACGTCTGAATTATGGAATTCAACTGAATTCGAACACAAGGTGGAACTGCAATGGCGTATTGCCCAAGTAGTATCAATTCCACTGCTGACGTTATTGGTTGTACCTTTAGCTATGGTTAACCCTAGGCAGGGACGTTACGCGAAACTATTCCCTGCGTTATTAATGTTTTTAACTTATTTCATGTTATTGAGTGCAGCGCGTTCTTCGATATTGGATGACAAATTACCGTTATCAATCGGCTTCTGGCTTGTTCATTCAGGGGTGCTCGCTTTGGCTATTTCGTTTAATTTAGCCAATTATTCTTGGTATCATCATTTAGTGTATAAAGTGAAAATGCGTTTTTCCCGAGGAAATAAGCAGTGATTAAAATTTTAGATATCTATATTGGTAAGGCTATTTTATTTGCCACTATGATCTGTTTGTTTACCCTCGTTGGCTTATCTGCGGTGATTAAATACGTCGAACAATTACGAGCAGTCGGTGAGGGAACATACGGTTTATTTGAAGCGTTAATGTATGTGATGCTGAAAATGCCACGCGAAATTACAATTTTTTTTCCGATGGCTGCATTATTAGGTGCGTTGATTGGTCTAGGAGCACTCGCAAGTTCGTCTGAATTGGTGGTGATTCAAGCTGCTGGTCAGTCACGTTTTAAAATTGTACTTTCAGCAATGAAAACTGCTATACCAATGATGGTTGTGGTGATGTTGATGGGCGAATATGTTGCGCCTTATACCGAACTAAAAGCTGCTCAGTTGCGTGGTGAGGCTATGTCTGGGCAATCCATTATTCGGGCTCAAAAAGGGGTTTGGGCGAAAGACAAAGATAACTTTATTAATATTGGTGAAGTGAATAATGGCAGTGAATTACATAATGTAACGATTTATGAATTCTCAGAAAGTCAGCGTTTAGTTAAAACGACCCTGGCTCGTAAAGCTATTTATACAGACAAACACTGGGCACTAACAGATATTAGTATTACGCATTTCGAGAGTGATAGTATTACTGTGACAACACTGCCTGCATTGCGTTGGGATTCTACGCTGACACCAGAAAAGTTAGATGTGGTAACGATTGATCCTGAGGATTTATCAATATCAGGCTTGTACTCTTATATTACTTATTTAGACAGTAATAAGCAGGACGCAGGAAGTTATGAGCTAGCCTTCTGGCGGAAAATATTCCAACCGATATCGATTGGAGTCATGGTCTTACTGGCTTTGTCGTTTGTATTTGGACCATTGCGAACGGTAACCATGGGCGCGCGTATTTTGATGGGGGTGGTTGCTGGTTTTACTTTCTACCTCGCCAGTGAAACTTTTGGCCCGATTAGTTTGGTGTATTCGTTTCCTCCGTTTCTTGGGGCGGTGGTCCCCAGTGCCATCTTTACCTTGATTGCGGTTGTGCAGTTAAGGAAACATGGTTAACGTGACGATTTCACCCTACTGTAGATAGAATATATTTAGAGATGAATGTAAAAATGGCAACCAATTGGTTGCCATTTTTGTTTCGGCTTAGCGTTAGGCGCTAAGTATTGCTAAATCAACTATTTTTTCTTTTCTAGCTTGTCGGCATAACGCAGTAATGAACCGTTTTGCTCTTTACTTAAACGTAATACATTACAATTCGACCAGTGATCTTGAAACGCTCTGTTTTTCATATCAAACGGTACTTGTAAGTTACCTAAACCACATGCTGCAGTTGCTAGACGAATAAGCGCTTGGGTTAAGCTAATTGCGCTGCCATCGGTATTTTGTACGCGTAAACGCCACGCGCGCATACCAACTGTTTGACCGCCGTGTGTCCAAAACCACAAATAGAATCCTGCTACTGAACCCCATACTAATATCGCAAACCAAATTTGGCTGCCTACATATGCCGCGCTATCTACATAACGGCCAGCGATATCTACGATGCCAGATGCAATTAATGCTTCTGCAATACCAAGTCCTATTGCACTGGCAATCGCAGCGATACCAATAACAATAAGTGCGTCATACACAAGCGCACCAATACGCGGGCCAAAAGTGGCAATGGATGCCGTTTCACCTGTTTCAATTTTAGGTGTGTGTTTTGGTTTTCTGAGTTTGTTTTTCTTCGCCATTATGAATCCAGCCATGTCTTCAGGGTTATCTCGAAAGTGGAAACAGTGTAGCAAAAAAAGTGAGTCTTAGTCGTGCTAAATAGTTAGTGCTGGTGGATATCAATAGCCATAGTGCAAAGCTAACTGTGCTGATATTTAAGATGTTAAGTGTTCGTTGGCGTATAAAATCATGACTTAACACAGCACTTTGCTCTAATTTTGAACAGTTGTTTTACGAACATGAGAAACGACTTGCTTGGCATCGTTTGCTATGTATAATGTTGACCTATGCCCGAGTGGTGAAATCGGTAGACGCGGTGGATTCAAAATCCTCTTCCGAAAGGAGTGGCGGTTCAAGTCCGCCCTCGGGCACCATATTTAAGTAATAGAGCCTCAGCTAACGCTGGGGCTTTGTTGTTTCTGGCACAATCAAAAGCTTAAGCCATCTTTCCTTACGTTATATCCCTAAAAATACTCTCTAATAAACTCACGTTATTACCCTAGAAAACTTACTCCTGTCCATATCCGGTACTTTCGCATGCAGAATCTGTGCGTAAGGCAATCTCACTAGATCCAAGGCTGCCCTGTACTTTGAGGATTGTTAGTTTTGCTGGTGGTCATCAGTGACAGTATTAGCATGGGAGTAGGTTGGGTGTAATTCCGGTCCTGACCCTGTCCATTATCGACTCTTTGGGATTGATATGCGTAATTAGGTGAATTTATTGATGCTGAATGTTGCTGCGTTATTTCTAACTGGGTTCTACAAGAAAAACCATAAACATGTTAGACGTAATCAATGTGGTTGATTGAGTGCCAAGATCAATGATAAATCCTGAAGTTAACGAATCTGCGATACATGTCGTTTTTATTTTTAGGCGGTATGTATATATTACTTACCTAAATCAAAACAAGGTAAGATTATGAAATATATGTACTTTAATATTGTGGCAATGTTACTTGCTTCACAAAGTGTATATGCTCAAGTAGATAATGGTGACTTTGAGCTCTGGAACGAAAATACTCCTACAGGTTGGTCTACTATCGACAGTGGTTTAAGTGTATCAGCTTCATCAGAACAGATTACCACGGGGACAACGTCGGCAAAGATAATCGTCAACACTGGGACTCAAAGTAATACTGATTTTTTACAATCCGTAAGTGTGTTAAAGGGTCATACTTATGACTTTACTGCTTCTATCTATCACACTGAAGGTAAGATAAAAGCACGTTTATATGTAGATGGTTATCGTGATTACAGCGTCCCGACTAAAACCAATCAATGGCAAAATATCAGTTATAGTTATACTGCAACTACAAGTAAAAATATTGTTGTCGGTGTTCGATTTTATGATCAATCAGGCTTTGATGGTTCGGAAGTGGTTTATTTAGATAATTTTCAACCGACAAATACGGCGACGATACCAACAACGCCAACCGAGAAGTGTAGTAATACGATGGCTACACTCACTTTGGTTACAGACAGTTATGCTTCTGAAACTAGCTGGGTGTTAAAGAGTAGCGCGAGTGATGTCGTTTTTTCTGGTTCTGGTTACACTAATGATACGACCAATACTAAAGCTATGTGCTTAGTTGATGGCGATTACATATTTGAGATCAGTGATTCATATGGCGATGGGATCTGTTGTACCTCAGGTAATGGTTCTTTCAGTGTCATTGCGAATAATGAAGCGCTTTTTTCTGGTGGTCAGTTCCAAAAAATAAAATCAGTGAGTTTCAAAATTGGTGATACGAGTCCAACATTACCGCCTGAGCCGCCAGTGCTTGGATCTTATTATAAACAAGCGGAAGGACTTACAGGTTATCCACTTAAAACAGCACTCTATAATATAATTCGTCACCATAATGGACAGGGCTATAGCCGTATTTGGGACTTGCTCAAAGTTGCTGATATAGATACCATTTATGAAAAAGATGGTTCAATTTTAGATATGTACTCCGAAAATCCAGGTGCTAATGATAATATTAATTTTACTAAAGTGACTGATCAATGTGGTCAATATAAGCAAGAAGGCGGTTGCTATAATCGTGAGCATTCATTTCCTAAAAGCTGGTTTGGCGGTAAAGTTGAACCGATGAACTCAGATGGACACCATCTTTTTGCAACGGATGGTTTTGTTAATTCAAAGCGAAGTAACTGGCCATTTGGTGAAGTAGGTAATGCGACGTATACATCAAGTAATGGGTCTAAAGTGGGCTCTACTCGTACTGATTTAGGCTATTCAGGTACTGTATTTGAACCTATTGATGAATTTAAAGGGGACTTTGCTCGTGCATATTTCTATATGGCCACGCGTTATGAAAATGAAATTGCGAACTGGGAAGGTAATAGTAGCAGTGCGAACGCGGTGTTAAACGGTACAAATACGAGCGTATTTGAACCTTGGTTATTGAATATGCTGAAACGCTGGCATCAAAACGATCCTGTGAGTCAAAAAGAAATCACACGAAATAAAGCAGTATTTGATTTTCAAGAAAATAGAAATCCGTTTGTAGATCACCCTGAGTTTGTAAACCTTATTTGGGGGCTGTAGTAATATTTATGTTCGCTATCTGTCAGCGTGTGTGAGTTCTATTTTCAATGGCACAAATAGCATAGGATAATGGCTTTTCTTCTAGTGTTAACTTTCAAAATCCTCTTCCGGAAGGAGTGACGGTTCAAGTCCGCCCTCGGGCACCATATTTAAGTAATAGAGCCTCAACGAAAGTTGGGGCTTTGTTGTATCTAGCACAATCAAAAACTAGAATCTCTTCCCTTAATTAGTATCCCTGAAATACTCCCTAATAAAATTACGTTATAACCCCTAGAAAATTAGCCCCTGTCTATATCCGGTACTTTACAGTCCTATTCTTGTCTTTTGGAATTGGTTTTATTTAATTGTGCAATTAATTCAATAGATTAGATTTAGATTGCATTTTTTGTATTGGCTTATGTATTATTGGTTAAATTATTCTAAATGGTACGTAATTCAGATGAAAACTCTTTCTACATTAGCTTTAGTTGTTAGTTCCGTTATTCTTTCGGGTTGTGTTAATACAAAATATATAGATACTCCCGTACAACCAATAGAAGTGAAAATCGCAGCATATAATCTTTCATTTGATCGTGATTCATTCGAAGCTCTTGTCGCTGAGATGCAAGTTACACCCGCAAAACAAAAAGAACTAGTTACTGCTTACTTGGACGGCTCAATTGCGGATGCTGATAAAGCAACTGCAGAAAACGTTATCCAAATTCGTAATGTTGCTGCTGTTATCCAGAAGAATCGTCCTAGTGTGCTTATGATGGCTGAGTACAATAATGATGGTATTGGTGAAGATAAATCAGCACTCATTGGCTTTCAAGATAATTACTTATCTATAGCCCAAAGTATCGATGGTGCTGGTGGGGAAGCTAATCTTGATCCAATTACATTCCCATATTTTGAGTCATATTCAACAAACACTGGCCTATCTAGCGGTCTCGACCTAAACAATGATGGTCACATTGGAGGCCCCGGTGATGCTTGGGGGTTTGGTATGTATCATGGTCAATATGCGTTCGCGCTGATGTCTCAGTATAAGATTGATTCTGAGAATACACGTACTTTCCAGACGTTCAAATGGAAAGATCTTGCAGGTGAAAAAATTCCAACGATCACTATTTGTGACGGTTCACAGGCTATCCCTAATGGCATGAACTGCGGCGATAAATGGTATTATTCTGAAGAGTGGGAGGAGGTTCGCCTTTCTTCTAAGAACCATGTAGATGCTCCAATTATTATTCCAACAGCTAACGGTGATGAAGTTATACACCTTCTAATGTCTCACCCCACGCCTCCAGTATTCGATCCAGGTAAAAATAAATCTCAAAATGCTGCTGAAGTTAAGTTTTGGAATCAATATATTCAAGGTAAAGACTTCTTCTACGACGATGCTGGTCAGAATGGAGGGTTAGCCGACGATGCTAAATTCGTTATTATGGGTGATCAAAATCTTGACCCAGTAGCTGGAGACGGAGAGAGTGATGTGATGCAAACACTTCATGATGATCCTTTAGTAAACCAGAGTGTGATGAATGGTGAATTGTATCCAACTAGCTATGGTGCATCAGAGCATGCAACAGATAAAAGGCTTAGTCATCCAAAACCGAACCGTATATCTTCAACATTCGGACTTGCAGTTGATTACGCTATACCTTCTGCAAACTTGAATGTTATTGACGCTGGTGTTTATTGGTCTGCATCTTACGAGGAGGGACGTAAGTTATTCAATGATGCTCGTCTTGGTCAATATGGTGACAGTAAATCCGTTTCTTCAGATCACCGTATGATTTGGATTAAAGCTAAACTGCAATAATTGTAGCAGTCAGCGAAAAATAGCAATACATTTAAGGTGTGTTGCTATTTTTATAGAAATTATCAGGCTTTGTTGCATCTAGCACAATCCTATTTATTCCCAAAATAAGTTACCTGCATTTTCTTAATTAATATCCCTAAACTTAGTCCTAAAATCGCGCCAATAAACTTAACTATTTCTCTCTATACACTTAACCTTCGAATCGTGAATACTATTGTTATAACCTAGCTTACCTATCCTATCGCAAATATATCGACTAAGATTAGTTTTAGCTTGTTATGTCCTTGCTTTGCCTTTTAAACCCTAGTTTAACCAGATTAATTTGTAAACTTGGGTGTAAATTTAAGAGAGAGAATTAAGCTGATGAAACCAGATCAAGAACTATCAACCGTAACACGTTTATTGCATATAATTGTTGCTGTCGCCATGATCGGATTGATCATAGTTGGTATCTATATGACCGAAAATAAAGCCTACTCTTTGTATAATATTCATAAGTCGTTGGGTTTTTTAGTTTTATTTATTGCCTTTATCCGTATCGTTTGGCGTATTAGGGTGGGTTGGCCATCAGAGGTTGCTGGAGGCAAGGCGATTGAACATATTGCAGCAAAGGTGATTCATTGGGTTTTGATTATCTCAACACTGCTCTTTCCTATATCAGGTTTGATGATGTCAGTAGGCGGTGGTCATGGTTTATCTGTTTTTGGATTAGAGTTGATAGCAGGCAGTATTGATCCGGTAACTGAAAAGCCGATGGTGTTAAATGAAAGCGTTGTGAGTATAGGTAGTTATATACATAGCACCTTAATGCCGATAATTATTTTTGCTATTGTTATGCATGTCGTCGGGGCCTTGAAACATCATTATATTGATAAAGACAGCACGCTGAAACGCATGTTCTGGTTTAAGAAGTAGCTTGAGTTGGTATATGTAATTTGATAGACGTATTAATAGTGAAGGCTATAACGTGATTATTTCGTTATTGGTTATTGTGGGAAGTGTAGGGTGTTGTAGTGATGATGTCAGTTTAAATAGCTGCAACTAAAAGTAGAGCATCGAGTTAATATAAATATATTAACTCGATGTAGAGTGAATTAACTGTGTTTCATTTAGTTAATTAATACTTCTTTACGTGGTGCCTTTAGGTTTTCAGTATAAGCAGCATGTTTTTCTTTTTTGTCAGCTGATTTTTCAAATACTGCTTTGAATAGATCAAGAATAAACATCCATACAATACCGTAGACAACAACAATACCAATTGCTTCCCAGCTTATTGGTGCCATTAGGAAGCCCACTTTAGCGATGATAACTGCAAGGATCTGTGTGCCAAAAGTTGCAATTAGTAGCGGTTTTGATGGACGTGGTTTAGCCCAGAAATGGTTTTTACTACGAACAACGAATAGTAGTAGGTGACCAGCGATAACGAGTTGTAAGAACAACATTGTTTGAATCGGCGCTGAAGTTGAATATAATTGTTGTGCAATAGCCATTAGTCCAAAGTTTTGAGCAACAGACACAACACCAAGAATTGACGATAATGTGAGAACACGCTTGAGATTCCATTTGACGGGGAAGCGCTCGACACCTGCGTTATCATAGGCAATTGTCATGATAGGAAGATCATCAAACAAAGCAAGTAATACAATCATTACAGCGCTCAGTGGTGAGAAATCCAAGAACAATACAGACAGTGTCACGAACAACATGATGTTAATTGTCATCGCTACGCGGTATTTCACGTAAGAGATAATTTTTTGGAAGATTTTTCTAGATTCTTCTACAGCATCAATAATTACGGACAAACCTGGTAACGTTAAGATTAAATCCGCTGCACCACGTGCGGCATCAGTTGCACCGTCAACAGCGATACCGATATCTGCTTGTTTTAATGCTGGCGCATCGTTGACCCCATCACCTGTCATTGCGACAACGTGACCCATGTCTTGTAGACGTTTTACAATTTCGTATTTATGCTCAGGGAAAACACGTGCGAAACCACCTGCGTTTTCAATTTTTTCATTAATTTCGTTTTCTGATAGTTCACCATGGAAAAGGTCTGAAGCAGCGAGCATATTAGTACTAAGATCAAGTTGTCTTGAAATTTCTTTACCAATAGCCAAGTCATCACCAGTGACCATTCGAACATCGATACCACGAGCACGGGCTTCATCAACTGTGTGCTTTGTATCATGACGCGGTGGATCGTATAACGAAAGTATACCGACTAATACAAATTTCTCTGGGTTTTCAGGATAACTACGAGCCACACCTAGGCCGCGTAATCCACGACTTGCTAATTCATCTACATTACCTAATGCTTTAGTTCGTTCTTCATCGGACATATCACATAAATCGATGATTATTTGTGGTGCCCCTTTTAGTACTCTGTATTGACCCTCGCCAGAATCGATAAGTGCTTCAGTACGCTTTCTTGTTGGATCAAAAGGCGTAAAATCAAGCTGTTTAATTTTAGCTATTTCTTCTTTACCTACCGCATCCATGATGACGTTTTCAATTGCGTCTGAACTGTTAAAGTTACACGCTTGAGAAGCAATTAAAGTAAGTTCTGATTCGTTTTTAGCATTAAATAATACAGGCGATGTTAACGTTAATTCATTCAGCGTTAATGTACCTGTTTTATCTGAACAAAGAATATCCACAGAAGCCATTTCTTCAATTGCAGATAGCTTAGTTACAATCGCTTTTTTCTTCGATAGCATAAATGCACCGAGAGCCATTGTTACTGATAATACAGCTGGCATAGCAACCGGAATTGAAGCCACGATCAGAATTAATACCATCTCTATTACATCAAGCGGTGATTTATTATTTATCACTAATTCTTTGAAGATGATTGTAGCAGCAAGAATTAAAGAACCATAAATGAGGAACCTACCAATAGCCATTACAGAGTTTTGGAAGTGTGATTCGTTACCTGCAGAGCTAACGAGTGTAGCGGTTCTACCAAAAAATGTATTACCGCCAGTTTTATCAACGATACATACCATACTACCTTGTTTTACAATAGTACCGGAGTAAATCTCTTCGCCTGGATGGCGCATTACAGGAAGTGATTCGCCTGTTAATGCTGCTTGGTCGACACTAACGTATTGGCCTTCCAATGTGATCAAATCGGCAGGGATAATATCACCGTTTTCGATTTGAACAATATCACCGGGAACAAGTTCTGCGGCTTCGATATCTATCCATTTCCCGTCACGCATTACACGCGATTCTAAAGCCATTGAATTTTTTAATGCTGCAAGCGCACTTTGTGCTTTACCGTGTTGCATGAATTCAATAAATACATTCAGAAGTAGCATGAATGAAATAATAGCGAAATCAGACCAATGCTGAATGATCGCGGATAGAATTGCAGCAGCTTCAACCATCCAAGGGATTGGCCCCCAAAATCCGGCAAGTAAAACTTTCCAACGACTTTCTTCTTTTTCTTCGATCGCATTTCGCCCGAATTTTGCGAGTCGCTCTGTGGCCTCTTTATTTGTTAACCCATCTTTAGATGTACCATGCTCTTTTAATTTGACTTTTAAGTCTATAATTTCACTTTCTTTGTCACTCATAGGTTTGCCTGTGTCATAAAGTTTTAATTACATGCAATTGACTGTTTTTATCTTCCGTATTGATTGTTATCCATTTTATAATTGCTCGTTTTACTTCTTTTTATATAATATAAAATATTGTCACTGCCTTTCACTTTGGCTTGCGCGGGTGTTTCAAGTGAAACCACCTTACTCTTGTTACGAGACGTTATCAATAAACTTATTGTTTTTTGTATTAATTAGTATTTTAATCAACCAGCTCCTTCACTTTGAGGATTGTTAATTTTTCTGGTGGTTGTAACTGGCTGTATTAGCATGGTTTTTGGTTCGCTGGATTCTAGGATTTTACGGCCCAAGTTCTGTCCTTTGGGGTTGCTATGGGTAATTCGATGGGTTTATTAATGCTAAAGATCTCAGCGCTATTTTGTCGTAGGTAGTTATTTTTCGTTCCTATATGGTGTTGATTTAAATGTAATTTATTGTCTTTTATGCCATTTGGTGGTAGTTTGGCTTCTTCAATTTTATTCGCTAACGTCTCTAACTTATAAATATACATAACATCAAGCAGGACTCTATGAAAAAGATATCATTCTTAAGTGCATTATTGGTTTCAAATGTTGCTAATGCAGATTTGAATCTTGATTATAGGGCTTACAATACACCTGTTAACTATAACTTTGCAGAAGTCGAAGTCGGCCATAAAACTTATAAATCCGATGGTAATAAGGATAATATGAAAGTTATTTCTATCGGTAGTGAATTAATGCTTAATGAAAAAGTGATAATGAAGTATTCATTTTCAGGTGAAGAAATAAATGATTTAGCAAAAATTATAAGCTTAAACATGGGGTTATTGTATCGGGTTGCACTGGCTGAAAAAATCGACGTTGTACTTGGTGGTGAAGTTGAGTTTGACTGGTTAGCGCTAGAAGGTGCTGACACAGATACTGATTATAGCTATGATAATTATGACATAGGTGCTCATCTTGGGCTCAGGTATGGCTTTACCGATAAATTTGAAGGCGTGACACAAGTTATTATATCTGATTCTTCTTCGCACTCATTAATAACAACACTCGTGACAACGAAGCTATCATATTATGTGACCAAAAATATTGGCGTTGGTGCTTTTTATACTGCAGGGTTTAATGATAAGTTTGATAGTACTTACGCTGGTGCGAATATTAAAGTTAGATTTTAATTAAAATAACAAAGCCTCAACGTTAGTTTGGGTTTGTTATTGTTGGTACAATCAAAATCTTACGATACTCTCCCTTTATTCAAATCCCTAAAAAATATCTCCAATACTAATTTAATAGCAGTAAATTCAGATTAATTCTAATTGTTATTGATTCTCATTAATAATCGAGTAGACTGAGTGTTATGTTATAACATAACGTTTGAGGTAATAATGAAACAAGGTATACACCCGGATTATCAAAAAGTCGCTTTTCACGATATAGCAGCAGATAAATATTTTATAGTCGGTTCAACGTTGAAAACGAATAGAACGGTAGAAATTGACGGCAC
Organism: Moritella sp. 28; assembly: GCF_018219435.1. NCBI lineage: Bacteria > Pseudomonadati > Pseudomonadota > Gammaproteobacteria > Alteromonadales > Moritellaceae > Moritella > Moritella sp. 28. Next base: position 446,295 of record NZ_CP056121.1, read on the forward strand.
AACATATCCTTATGTGCCGCTGGATGTGTCAAGCGAATCGCATCCTTTTTATACGGGCAAACAAAAAACGATCCATAGTGATGGTCGTGTGGCACAGTTTAACCGCCGATTTGGTGGATTAAAGAGCCAAAAGGAGGTTTAATATGAAGGTTTTAAGCTCACTTAAAAGTGCTAAGCAGAGGCACCCGGATTGCCAGATTGTGAAACGTCGTGGTCGTGTTTATGTTATTTGCAAAGCCAACCCCAGATTTAAAGCTGTTCAGGGCGGAACGAAAAAACGCGCTTAAGCTTTAATACCACTGTCGTTAAGTAATCTGACCATAGCTAAATGACAAAGCCTCAACACATGTTGGGGATTTGTTGTATCTGGCGCTAAGTCTTAAAACTCCTACTTTCCATATCTAGTTCAAGTTTTTATAATTATTTGAGTGAGTATATTGGAGCCTATGCTGAGGTTGTCAATTATACGTAATAAAGAGATCGGTAAATGTTTTGCTAGCGGAAAAATAAAGAACTTATTAAATAGATGTTTACTGTATTTGTTTTTATAAACAACCTGATAATTGGCGCTTAAATGATTAAAAAGGTTAGCTGTGGCGTCGTCATTTATGTCTGTTATCCAAATAAACCCACCCTCGTTTAATTGATCTTTTACGTTATTGATTACCTTTAATTGTTCGGCTTCTGAAAATTGTGCTATAGCGGTCGAAAATATCACGAGATCGAATTTAATGCCTGTTTGCATTGGTTTAAGCAAGTCGTGGACAAAATAATGAATGTGCGGATTTTGATTTTTACATTCGTCAATGCTTTGCTTCTCAATGTCGCAGCCAAAAATAGATCTCGGTTCGAAATGCTCCCGTAACTCTCTGGTAAGCGCCCCCGTTCCGCAACCTGCATCTAAAATTTTAAGTTCTTCTAAGGACTGCTCGGCGTCAATAGCTCTAAATCCTCGCACGAACTCACGCTTACACATTAAGTCGATGTATAGATACGCCTCTTGTGTCCAATGGAACATTTCACGATTTCTCATAGTTGCCCTTAAATTATAATGATTTAGTAAAGAAGTCTTTAACCCATTTGTTATGGGCTATGCAGATGTTCCCTATGTCTGCGGCTAGAAAAGCTTATCAACTAAGGATTTAGCTGATAAGCGTATATAATAAGAGTAATAATCTGCTAATTTAACGCAGATTATTATTGATTATCTCAGTACAATAAGTGGCACTCGACAATTTTCAATCATACGCATGGTATTACTACCAAGGAAAAAGCTCCTCACCTTAGAATGAGAAAATGCACCCATCGCCACAAGCTGAATATCATGCTCTTTTTTGTAGTTCATTAGTGAAGAGGAAATATCGCCTTCAATATAAGAACTAATGACTTTAAAACCTTCTTGCTTAAGCAGTTCTTGGGCTTGCTCAAATTTTTCCTTGTGCGCGTCTTCACTGTTTTTAATGGTGACTAAATGACATGTAAGCCCTTTGAGTAACCCGCCTTGAATGATGCGTTGTACTACTTTATCTGCTGTTTCACGCCCATCATAAGCCAACATGAAGTTAGTCGGTTCGGTAAAATCTTTTGGTGCAATAATGATCGAAGTGTGGACCTGACGAATAAGAGTTTCAATATGATAACCAAGCGCTTTAAAATCGCCTTGATGTCCATCCCCAGATCGTCCGACAACCATTAAGCGCGCATCTGCCTCTAAGGCAACTAATGCATCAACAAAATCGCCATGTTGTTGTTTATGCTCGATGTTTGTAAGACCTGCTGAGTTAGCTCTATTTACAGCTGCATCTAACATGTCATTTCCCAGCTGAATTTCAATTTTGCCACGCTGCTCATCAAGTTCTGCCATTTTATTAAGCAATGCTGAGCGAGCACCTAAACCAATAGAACCCGTTAAGTCATCTGCACCATGTTGTTGTTGCTTTTCGATTGTATGAAGAAAGAGAATACCGTTACTCAAGCGATTTGATGCCCAAATTGCAGTCTCACATACTGCTTTTGCTAAAGCAGAACCATCAATACATGCTATTATTTTGTTCATTACCTTCTCCTTAGTGACCTGCCATCATTTTTTCAACGGCTGCGGGATCATTATGAATTGCAAATTTATCTATCACGGTCGCTGTTGCTTCGCTCATACCGATAATATTAACGTCTGCTCCCTCTCGTCTAAACTTAATTACAACTTTATCCAATGCCCCAACCGCGCTAATATCCCAAAAGTGAGCGTGCGATAGGTCGATGGTGACTTTACTGGTGACGTCTTTAAAGTCGAATGCATCAATAAATTTATTCGCAGAAGCAAAAAATATCTGACCTGTTACCTGATAAGTAGGTGCTTTTTTTCCTACCTTTGTATTTTTCACAACCATAAAGCGACTGATTTTATTAGCAAAAAATAGCGCTGAAAGTAATACACCGACAAATACGCCAATAGCTAAATTATGTGTTCCAACAACAGTGATCACGGTAGCAATCATGACAATGTTGGTTGATAGCGGATGTGATTTTATATCTTTAATTGAGCTCCAAGAAAACGTACCAATCGCTACCATGATCATGACTGCAACCAAGGCTGCCATCGGGATTTGTTTAAGCCAGTCTCCCAAGAAAACCACCATAATAAGCAGGAATACCCCGGCAGCTAAACTTGATAGGCGACCTTGTCCACCCGATTTAATATTAATGATTGATTGACCGATCATGGCGCAACCAGCCATACCACCCATTAAACCAGCGCCTATATTTGCAAGACCTTGTGCTTTACATTCTCGATTTCGATCACTTTTCGTATCAGTTAAGTCATCGACGATCGTTGCTGTCATCATCGACTCTAAAAGTCCAACAACTGACAAACCTATTGCGTAAGGTAAAATTATCCACAGCGTTTCTAACGTTAACGGTACATCTGGCCATAAGAAAATAGGCAAAGCATCTGGAAGTTCACCCATATCGCCAACTGTTCTAATATCTAACCCCATAACCTGCGATAAAACGGTAAGTACTACGATACAGACTAAAGGAGAAGGAATTTTTTTCCCTATCACTGGAATGTAAGGGAATAAATAGATAACGCCTAGTCCGCCGACTGTCATTGCGTAGACATGCCAAGTGACATTCGTTAACTCGGGTAATTGGGCTATAAAAATTAAAATAGCAAGGGCATTTACAAAACCAGTCACCACAGAACGGGAGACAAATCGCATTAAGCTGCCCAATTTGATATAACCAGCGAACACTTGAATTAGGCCAGTTAATAAGGTTACTGCAAGTAAATATTCTAGCCCATGTTCTTTCACTAATGTGACCATGAGTAAAGCCATAGCCCCTGTTGCTGCCGAAATCATGCCCGGTCGACCACCTGTAAAAGCAACAATTGTCGCAATACAGAATGAGGCGTACAGACCGACTTTAGGGTCTACACCTGCAATAATAGAAAACGCGATAGCCTCTGGTATAAGTGCCAGGGCGACAACAATACCGGCTAAAATATCTCCTCGAACATTTCCAAACCAGTCTTGTTTTGTTGATGAAAAAATCATACTTATCCTTTTTTATACATATATTAATCACGAAAATAATGTGATTATGCACGGGTATTCTGTTTTAATTAGCCATTAAATCGAGTGTTATTATGCTATTTCATTCACAGCTAATGGCTGCGGAAAGGACGACATCCTTGCCTGCAAGATAGACTCAATTTATTGTGCTTTTAAACGATAAATAGCGCTGGCAATAGTGCCATGCTGGAAATTCCTGCTTTAAATGAACTGTATCGTCTTAGCTAATCTAGCTTTAAGATCAGAAATTCAAAATTCTCTCTGCCGTATACGTCCGTATAACTGCATAGATAGCAAGTACGAGAAAGCCGAATAAACGATGTCTTTTACCACGCTTAATGCGAGGATCGATTGATCAGTTCAAAGTATTTCAGGAATGTAGGGGTCATTACAATGAGCAAATTATCGTGTATCGATATGCTCTATGTGTCTGATAAAATGCAATTTATAATGATTTTTCGGCGTGCAAAAACCTAACTTTATGTAGAGAAAGTCATATAGATGGCGTGCAAGGGCCTAACTTTATGTAGATAAAGTTATATAAATTGATTAAACAATGGGGGGCGTATGGTTATGGCGGAGTCATCACTGTACCTTTGGTTTAAATTAATAAGCGTATTAGTTGATCTGTTTCTTTATCGTGATGAGTAGTTTAGAAAGTATCTCTTTCTCTTCATCAGAAAGCATATTGCAAATTTCATTTTCAATGGCGTCTGCAATATTCCACAGTTCTTTAATAATAGGCTTAGCTTTTGTCGTTAATTTTAAACGAAATACTCGTCTATCTTCCTTATCATTTACTCGCTTGACTAAACTCAACTCTTCTAGCAAATCAATTTGTCTTGCTAGGGTAATTGGTTTCACGTTTAAAATATCTGCTAAATCAATTTGTCGACAATTTTCATTTTCAGAAAGGTGAACCAATGCTCGCCACTGAGAATGTGTAATGCCCATACTTTCGGCTTGTTTGTTAAAACGTTGTCTAATGATGTGACTGATTTCATAGCTAAGAAATCCAAATTTAGAATGTATCATGATTCAAGCAGTATATAATAAGGTAGGCTTATTATATACCGTGTATAGCTTTAAAGTAAATATGTTATTTAAATGACAAAGCCTCAGTATATGCTGGGGCTTTGTTGTATCAGGCATGGCGCGAATATAAGTTAAACCTTAATTACGACCTGCAATAACACCTCCATCGACATCCCAGATTGCACCTGTTACCCAGCTTGATTGATCAGACAGTAAGAAACAAATACTGTTGGCAATATCTTCTGGTGTACCTACACGACCGATTGGGTGGAATGCGTTAAAACTTGCTAATGTCGCATCCATATCTTCAGGACTGATAAATGTCTCATATATTGGTGTTTTTACTACTGCAGGCGATACTGCATTGACGCGAATATTATGTTCGGCCAGTTCCATTGCCATATGTTGAGTTAAAGCGTGTAGTCCTGCTTTTGCCATCGAGTAGGCAGAAGAAGGTGTGGCTTTAATGGCTTGCTTACCCCACATCGAACCGATATTAACCACGTTACCACCACCACTGATGATCATTTTTTTAGCCACAGCCTGCGTGATCTTAAATGTCGCTTTGTTTAATTCATGGTAAAGGTCATAGTCTTGCTCGGTATGCTCGATAAACGGTTTTGGATTAAAGTAACCCGCGGCATTAACAAGGTAACCGATGTTCTTATCCTGCTCGGTGATATTGTCAATAAATTGCGCGACACTGTCGTTGTCATAGAGGTTTAATTGAATGCCTGTCACGTCACCTATTTGGCTAAGCTCTGAAACAGCTGCGTCTAGTTTGTCGATATTGTTACCAACAATGGCGACAGGAACATTTTGAGCTGCAAGTTGTTTTGCGGTTTCAAATCCCATGCCACTTGTGCCACCAATGATAAGTGCGATACCTGATTGAGTAAATGTCATTTTCTTTCTCCTAAGATCTTGTATGTGGTAATCTTAGGTGTTAATTCACTTATTAAATAGTAAGTACAAATTGGTTACCTAGGTACTTATTGGTACATCTTTATGAATAATAACGGAAAAATATTTGTAAGAAAAACTGCGCCGGAAAATAGCGCAAGAATGGTCGAAAGTATTTATGGCTGCAAATGGTCATTGACTGTCTATCAGTTACTGGCTCATGACATTAATCGACCAGGTGAAATGGTACGTAACGTAGAGGGCTTAAGCACCAAAGTATTGAATCAATGTTTAAAACGAAATGTTGAATTTGGTATTTTAGATAAAGTTGTCTACAACGAATTACCTCCTCGAGTAGAGTATCATGTGACTGAGTTTGGTAAGAAATTCCTTGGGATTTTGGCACAGCTCGACGCTTTGCAGGATGAAATTGACGACCAATATGACGCTTGATGACGCTTGATGAATTTGGCTTAGCCACCCCCACCAAACCTCAACGGACTCTAAGTATTCGATGCTTTTATAAAATACCTATCTGTGATTTGTCATTGTAAAGTTCAATAAAACTACGTTTGTTGTAAGAGGGTGTAAGACGTTGTAAGGAAAGGGGCCTAATATCAGAAATAGAATAAATAATATGTTACGTTTTTATTCCTAGCTCGATACCCCATGGGCAATATAATAGGAATCGCTAATATGCCACTTCAAAGTCAGCCCCACCTAGAATTAGATCTGAGTATTATCTACAACCACTTAGGTAAGGTCGGTGTATGCTCGAACGAATTTAATAAATGGTTAGACAGATTACAAAATTCGTACGGAAAAAAAAATGCAATTAGGGCGCTTCCTGCTCTACAAAGAGGGATTGATGGTGTTTACTCATTACTTGAAGAAATGAAATACCGACACCACAAGGGGAGCAGTAGTGCATATGAATATGGTGTATCAGCGATTACTGAAGACCCGACTTGGCAATGTCTTGTTTCTTCTGTTGTACGTCATTTCCCTAAACAGGTTAAAGTGGTTAGACCGAGTCGAACTCCGCATGAAGCGATTCGAGATAAATGTGTTAATCGGACGTTTTTTAATTTTATTTTTCAGAAGCAACGTTTAGCTGAAATGATGAAACCGAATATTATTGTCCAAGGTGAGTTAGGTCGTCTACAGGTTCAGATTCTTGACGCTCAGATATCCTCTTTAGCAAAAGCCTATAATGAGCGAAGTCAGTTCAGCGAGCAGGTATGGACAATTCTGAATGACTATAAATGTCGTCAGAGTGTATTTCAGGCTACAGCCTCACCTAAAGCGACTGCAGAAGCAAAGAGTAATAGCTTATCTGCTGATGCAAATCTTGAGCTTTTTGCTGGTTTGAAAGTTGAAGTAATTAAAGAGTGGGACTTTGCTAATATAATGCGTAATAAAATAACTACAAACGCATTAATTGGTAGTGATTTTAAGGCCAAAGTCAGTGCTAGCGCTAAGATAAACGACGTGAGTTACGCAAGTGCTAGTGCTAAAATTGACGAAGTAAAAAAGACCACGAATAAGAGCGGTTTTTCTGATGCCATGCAATTAATACCTGGTATTGATTTAGGTGTAAATGCAGAACTTGCAGCAATGGTTGGGGCAAAGATTACCGTTAAGCATGAGCTTACAGTGGGTCAGATTATGGCAATGACCAATGAAGCTGAACTGTTTGTTGGTGCAGAGGTAAAGGCCTCTGCTTCAGCTACGCTGAACTCAAATAACATTTATGGAAAAGATGAAATAATTGTCGGTAAGTTGGGGGCAAGTGCCTTTGCGGGACTAAAAGCTACAGGCTCGAGTAACGTTACCTTTAAAGCGCGAGGAATCAATGCAGCATCTGTGAAGGTTTCAGGAACTGTGTCGGCAGGGATCGGTATAACAGCTGAAATTGAAGCATCGGTTCGAACGTCTGGAGATATCAAATTTAAAATTGCTTCAGGTGCGACCGCGGGAATAGGGGCTTCAACAGAATTGGGCGCAACCGTTAACCCTGTTGCTCTTAAAGTGATCTTATGGGATGGTTTTGCTCATCACCTGACAACAAAAAAATACCAGATGCGCAAAAATGAAAAACTAGATAGAAATTTAAATACAGTCGCAATTATACGCTGTAGCGAGCATGCGCTTATGTCATTAAATTCTTTAGAAGAAGATTATAGAAAAATGGCAGAAGAGCTTTGGCGAATTCCGGTCGATGTGAACTTTTCTAATGGAACTTATCATGATGATTTATCTCGAGGCGTTGAGCTTGATGGTGCTTACATGCGTTCGGTTGAGATGAATAGTGATCACGGCATGGAGAAAGCCGAGGAGGGCATAATGCGTAGTTCTCAGGTTTTAAGCCAATCGGTTGCCGTTAATAAGTCGCATCTAAATAAACAATCTCGAGGTCGAAAAGCAATACGTAGAACGAAAGGATTACTCGCAATACAGCCACCGGTAGGGGCTAGGGTTTAATACCATTTAAAATAATGAAAAAGCCTCACCTGTGTTGGGGCTTTGTCATTTCCAATCGCCAACTTTCACCTGAAATAAATGAACTGCCTGAATCTTAACCGCTTGTGAATAAACAACAATAATTTGATCTCGATGATTTAACATATCTATATTTTCGAATAACATAGCACGAAATTTTGTTAATAATACTTATAATAAACATTATTAACTATGTCTGTATTAATGTTTAACAAGGAATTAAGTAGATGAACAATATAGAACAAGGGCCTAAAAGCCTTAATCGTCGTAAATTTCTTAAAAGTACAGTGGCTAGTGTGGCGGTTGTAGGGCTTGGTGGCTCAGTACTTGCAGATACAGCGAGTGCATCAGAACTAGATCCTGATTGGTTGCCCCATACACATAATACACATAATAGACATAACAGAAAGTTTTGGAAGAACGTTCAGAAACAGTTTGTGTTAGATAAAAGAACAACCTACATGAATGTGGGTACAACAGGCTCAATGCCAAGGCATGTACTGGCAGGATTTAATGACAATAATAAAGCCGTGGCGAAATACCCATGGGATATGGATGCACGTTTTGGCTCTTGGCCATATATGTCAGAGATGGTCGCTGATGTAGCGCCGGGATTTGGCGCTGAAGCCCATGAGATTGTGTTGAGCCGTAATACCACTGATGGTATATGTTCTATTATCAACGGTCTTCACTTTGAAGAAGGTGATGTTATTCTGACTACGCACCATGAGCATATGGCAGCGACAACAGCAATGAAGATTGCTAAACAGCGTTTCGGAGTGAAAATAGTGGAAGTTCAGCTTCCTGTTTACACTGGCTTTGAAACGGTGACAGAAGAGGATTATGTTGAAGCATTCCGAACTGCATTGAATAAAAACCCGAATGTTCGTCTGATTGTGTTCTCTCATATTACCTACAAAACAGGTACAAAGCTGCCAGCAAAACGTATTTGTGAATTAGCAACGCAATATGCCGTTCCAACACTCGTTGATGGCGCGCATTCGATCGGTATGCTTGATTTGGATTTTCACGATATGGATTGTGATTTCTATGTGGGGTCTGGTCATAAATGGCAATGTGGACCAGGTGCGACAGGCATTTTATATGTGCGTGATAATGCACGGCGTTTAAATGAATACTGGAGTGACCGTGTTAATCCGCTTTGGATTATTAATTCATCATTATCACATGCTGATTACCTTTGTTATCAAATGCAGTACATAGGTAATGATAATTACCCTGCGAAACAAGCCTTGGTTGATAGCTGTAAAATGTGGGATGACATTGGTCGAGCACGTATTGAAAAACGTGTGTTAGATTTAAGCGCATTGTGCAAATCATTATTGGCCGAGGCGTTGCCTAATGCCTATATATTCTCTCCAAACGTTGAAGCGCTAGCGAGTGGTTTAACAACATTCAATCCATTTGAGCTAGAAGAAGGTGAGCGACTGACTGAATTTAGAGATCGGTTACGTAATCACTATGGCTACATCATTCGTACAACCAACTTTAAATTGTATAAAGAAGATAGCGCTAACACGTATGCATTAAGAATTTCTACGCATCTTTTCCACGATGAAAAAGATGTGAGAGGTTTAGTTAACGTGATTAAGAAACTATACAAACGCATGGCTTAATACTTAGGCGCTCAGTCGAACTGGGCGCTCTCTTTAAATTAGAGCCGATAAGATAGAGTATGTCGATGAGAGTTACAAAATTTAAGAATACGATAAAGAATATTTTGTTTATAGGGTCAGCCATGATTTTTAGCCAAGGTGTCTTGGCTATTGATTTACAAGATATAAAAAAACAAGGTGTATTACGTCATATTGGCGTACCTTACGCAAATTTTGTGTCTTATATCAAGAAAGACGATTTTGAATTGTTAAGCGGGTTGGATGTGGAACTGGTGAAAGGTTTTGCAGAATCATTGGGTGTTGAGTACCAATATGTGCCAGCGAAGTGGAATAACGCGATAGGTAAATTAACTGGTCAGCATGCGCAATTTAAAAACAATCAAACAATATTTGGTGACGAGTGCGCAGTCGAAGGCGATATCATTGCCAATGGCGTCACTATTTTAGATTGGCGTACTGAACTCGCCGATTTCTCAAATGATTATTTCCCCTCTGCAGTATGGCTGGTGGCTCGTGCGGATTCAGACCTGCAACCTATTAACCCAACCAACTCGATTGATAAAGACATTAAAAAAGTGAAGCAGCTGATCAATGGCAGAGATGTGTTAGCGATGGAACATTCTTGCTTAGACCCTAATTTATATAATCTTTATAGCACGGGTGCCAATATTATATTGCCCGCTACCGAACGCCGTTTGAATGAAATGGTGCCGGCGATCCTGAATAAAGATGCTGAAAGTACCTTACTTGATGTTGCTGATACCTTAATTGCACTCGAAAAGTGGCCCGGTGAAATAAAAGTGATAGGGCCTGTGTCACAAGAACAAAGAATGGGGGCAGTCTTTAGAAAGAATTCGCCAGCGTTGCGTAAAGCATTTAATCAATATTTAGATGATATAAAAAAAGACGGGACTTATCTGCAATTAGTTGAGAAACACTACCCATCCGTGTCTTATTTTTATGGCGATTATTTTAATAATAATCATAAGTTAGTGTGATGAAAAAGTTGAAGCGTAAATTATCCAGTAGCCGCTTAATTATTATTGCGGCGGTATTACTCGCGGCGTATTTAGTGTCGATTTTGGCAGTTACCAATGTTGGACAGACACGATTGAAAGAATCACAGCAACGAGAACTTAATCTGAAGGTGCAAAGTTACACCAGTATGTTGGAATATTTTTTCAATGTGACGAATGATGAGTTAACGAATCTTTCTAGTGATAAATCAATGTTGACCTACTTTGCGAATTTGGCATCAGGTATGTCGATGCAATATGGCTTAGGAGCGAGTTTATTCAACCTTAATAGGGAACTGAACCGCCTCATCTATAATACTGAAATAAATCAGCAATCGGTTTATCAGCGTTTGGTGCTTGTTGGTTATGATGGCACTGTTATTGCGGATACCGCAAAAAACCAAGGTACTAGGTTCGATAGGGTGAATATGCCACATATTCGCGAACAGAGTTTGACTATTCGCGTGGTTAAAGAAGATGATAAATATCCTTATATTCAACTAGTTAAGCGTGTTGGTTTCGCAGGTAAACCGGTCGCTTTTTTGGTTGCTGATTTGAACAGGGAAGTGATCGTTTCACAGTTGACGGCACAGGAACATGTCGATAGTCGAAGCCGCATGGATTTAATTACGGCTGATGGTGATATTTTTATCTGGGATTCATTAACAACGGAACCACAATCGGATGAGAAAAATGAACTCGCCAATAACATTTTTTTTGAAATGGAGATTGAGAATACACCCTTTAAATTAAGAAGTTGGTTTGAACCTGTCAATGAAAAAGATATTTTCACTTCGGGTTGGTTTATCGCTGGTCTGTCTTTTCTTGCCGTGCCCGTTGTATTTGGGCTTTTCTATACATTCATGATTAATAACGCAAATGTTATTTTAAGAACCAAATTTGAAGAAAGTCATAAACAACGACGGATCTTATCGACTCAAAACCAATTGTTAATTGAAGAGGTTGAAAAAAGAAAGGCTTCAGAGCAAGAGTTGGCTTATCAAGCCTCGCATGATGCGTTGACTGGGTTACCCAATAGAAATTGTGGTAATGACCGCTTGGAGCAAGAATTAGTAAGAGCAAAAAGATCGAATACTAACGTATTAGTCATGTTTATTGATCTTGATAATTTTAAACAGATCAATGATACCTTGGGGCATTCTGCTGGCGATCAGGTCTTGATGCAGAGTACCGCAAGATTACTGGATTCTATACGTGATACCGACGTTCTCGCCCGTTTAGGTGGCGATGAATTCTTATTAGTTATTCCCGAACTGAACAATTTGGATTCGGCAACATACTTAGCGGCTAGGGTATTGTCGTTATTTGATGATCCTTTTATTTGGAAAAACCAAGAGTTGTTTATCTCTACCAGCATCGGTATGTCGGTATACCCTCAAGACGGTAATAATGTGCAACAGTTACTTGCCAGTGCCGATACTGCCATGTATCGAGCCAAACAAGATGGGCGTAATGCCTTCAGTTTTTATAATGCGGCAATGAGTGCTGATTTACAGCGTACGTTAGATCTCGATGGCCGATTACGTCAAGCGCTTGCGCGCGATGAGCTCGAAATTTACTATCAGCCGATTATTGAGTTAGCATCCAACCAAATTATTGGTGCTGAAGCCTTGATGCGTTGGCATGATACCGAGTTTGGTTTTATATCACCGGATGAATTTATTCCTTTAGCCGAGAAAAATGGCTTAATACACTTACTCGGTGAATTTGCGATAAATAAAGCTTGTATGCAGGCTGCTGAATGGCAAAAGATCAGGCCGTTACATATCGCCATTAACTTTTCGAGTGTGCAATTTAGACATTGCGATAAGCTGTTCGAGCAAATCAACGCTGGATTAATGCAATCTGGTTTACCTGCGCATAAATTGGATATTGAGATCACCGAAAGCTTGCTGTTCAATCACAACGACGAAGTAGTCTCCTTACTTAATAAACTGCAAGCAATGGGCATGCAGCTCTCGATTGATGATTTTGGTACGGGTTATTCGGCACTGAGTTATTTACAAAAATTCCCCTTTGATAAATTAAAAATAGACCGCGCTTTTTTGCAAAATATGCATGAAAGTGACTCTGATCGTGAGCTGGTCAATGCGATCATTGCGATGGCGAAAGCACTTAACTTAAAGGTGGTTGCAGAGGGAATTGAAGACCAATGGCATGCGGATTATTTGAGGTCAATGCATTGTGAATATGGCCAAGGTTATTTTTACAGTAAACCAGTGCCCGCTAAAGAGTTTGAAGCGTTATTACATCAATATAAAGAGGATTGGTGTAGATAATCAAAGGTCAGCTTCTATCATAAAACGAGATGATAATCATATATATACATGTTTGTTTACTGTCTAGGTTGAAATATTGCTGTTTCGTTAGAGTATTTTCACTAATCTAATGTATTATCGGAAATTATTAATATAATCAATGGTTAATGGATAAGCCAAGGACTAGGTAATGCATTTAAATAAAATACTTTTATTGTTAATTTTAGCGCCCCTATCGCTAAGTCAGGTTCATGCTGCAGAAAACATGGATCCAAAAATTATTAATGGAGAAAAAAGTGGCAGTGGAAGCTGGCCATTTATGGTGGCTTTAGTCTCTAAAAATAGGGATGTATATAGCGGCCAGTTTTGTGGGGCTAGCTTTTTAGGTGGGCGCTATATATTAACTGCTGCGCATTGTGTCGACAGCAAAGAAGGGCAAGATCTTGATGCCGTTATTGGTATTTCAGATCTAACTCAGAGTGATGTTGCTGCACATAGATATAGTGTTAAAGAAGTTTATGTTCACGAAAACTACCCTGATGCATCGGATGGTAATGACATTGCTATTTTAGAACTTGAGCGCGAGGTAAACTATACAGCCGTTAATTTGGCTGATAGGAGTTTACGTAACAACCTAGCAGTAGGTAAAATGTTAACTGTGATGGGGTGGGGAGATCAAGACCCAAGGCCAGATAACATAAAATTTGATAATGAGCTATACCAAGTTGATGTACCGCTAGTCGAACAAGCGCTATGTCCAGATGATGTCGGATCAAAAGATAATGCATTTTGTGCCGGGTATGTTAATGGTGGTTATGATTCTTGTCAGGGTGACAGTGGTGGGCCAATCGTTGTTGCCAGTGCTAATGGTTATGAACAACTTGGTATTGTGAGTTGGGGTTATGGGTGTGCAGAAGCCGGAAATTATGGTGTTTATGCTAATGTAAGCCATTTCTCAGATTGGATTGCAGGAAAAATGCAAGGATTCAGTTACCGTCAGTCAGAGTTTGTGGGGGCTAAGCATTTAGGTGCTAATTCGCATACTTTCACTATCCAAAATAATACAGCACAAATGATTAGAACGTCAGGAATTCAGGTGCTGCCCTATGATGCTTCAATAACAACGAATACTTGTAACGTGATAGCTGCTAATGATAGCTGTGCGGTTACGATTAATTACAATGCCAGAGAAAGTTTTGGAGAGGTATCGGTCAGTATGCTTACAGATCTTTTGCAAGCACCTAACCTCGATCTAAAGGTATCATATCTCGGTATTGAAACTGCGCCTACTGATGTTAGTAATATGGTTTCTGTTGCGAACAGTGGTATATATTCTTCTAAAAACTCATGGTTTAACAATGGTAGCTCAATTGAATCTCCAGTGTTGGGTTACAATGAGTTCGCGCAATTAGCGATTACGGGATTAGCTGCTGGGGAGTTATCTTTCAATGCCAATATCGTAACTCTACAATCCAATAATTATTTTAACGTATATGTTAATGGCCAGTTACATGACAGAGAGAGTGGTGTTAAGGCTGATGAGTTTACTATAGGTTTACCTAGAGATAATAATACAGTTGTGTTTGAGTATAGAAAATCTTCATATAATTCGTATGGCGATGACCGAATTACTATCAGTAATTTAACTCACTCGGCATTTAGCGAGTCTACAGGAGAGTCTACTAGACCTGATGGTAATGCGACTAATAGAAGTTCTGCTGGTAGTGGCGGCGCTATTAATTGGATTACTTTACTTGCTTTAGGTATGTTAGCGTTAGTTAGAAGGCGGCTAGTATAAACTATTCAGTTAGCCGTAATTGATGGCCCCAATTGGGCCATCAATTACAACAAACAACTCTTGGCATATCTACCTATATCTCATTAATGTATCTCTTCATTGTTATTACATCACTATCATAAACCAAATGAATATTGCTAAGCACAAGCTAACAAACACGGCTGCTGAGCCTATGTCTTTAGCGCGACCACTTAATTCGTGATGTTCTGTGCCGATGCGATCAACAACCGCTTCAATGGCCGAATTTAATAACTCAACAATAAGCACGAGTACTAATGATGCAACGAGCAGTATTTTATCAACATGGCTTACGTCTAATAACAGGGCAATAGGCGTGAAAATGATCAGTAAGAGCAATTCTTGTCTAATTGCCGACTCGTATTTGAATGCAGCTCGTAAGCCTTGCCATGAATATCCGGTGGCTTTGATAATTCGCGTTAATCCTGTATATCCGGGCTTTCCAGCCTTGCTTATCACATCAGTCTTATTCATTTATTCATCCATTTTCATCTAATTGAAATAATTATCTAAATTAGAACACAATGGTAGGGAGACATGTTGTAAAAGGCTGTAGAGATATGTAAGAGGCTGTAAGAGGCTATAAGAGGCTATAAGAGATATGTAAGGGAATAATAAGGGAATAGTGGTTAAATTGTATCACTGGCACACATTTAATGTTTTTGTATTGTTACCTTGCTGCGTGTTCGGTAGTATTGAGGTTTTGACAACATAAAGTATTGGATGAACTAAATGAATAAAACCCTGTTTGCGGCGATCATTATATCGGCTGCTGAATTATCAGGTTGTGCGTCGACGGA
The DNA here is from genome assembly GCF_018219435.1 of Moritella sp. 28. NCBI lineage: Bacteria > Pseudomonadati > Pseudomonadota > Gammaproteobacteria > Alteromonadales > Moritellaceae > Moritella > Moritella sp. 28. The sequence goes on from NZ_CP056121.1 coordinate 461,858, forward strand.
ATCAACGCAACAAAATGTTCATAATACCAATGATGTCGAAGTCATGGATGAGTCTGCGCTAGCGATAATAAAAGTCAAAGGGCTCGCTGAACATATTGAGCAGCAATATCAAGCGGCAAAAGAGCAGAACTATGTTTATTTTGCTCCCGACAGCTGGAGAGATGTAAATTCCGATGTTCGAGCAATGCGTACGCTGGTCGCTAGATTTGATCCCAATGATCAAGGTTTTTTTGGTGGTCCTTCGGAAAGTAAAGTAATCGATAAAATTGAAGAAGCGCAAGAAGCACTAGATAAAGCCGTACGTATTAAACAGCTGGTATCGGTATTTTTAGCACAGCAGTTAGCTGACATTGAATATTTGTCACCACAAGTTCATGGTCAATGGCAAAATTCGTTAAATGACATTAACGAAAGTACGGCCGATTTAATTGCTGATATTGAAGATGATGGCTCAACTGACGGTTATGAAAAACGCAGTTCGACAGTGCAAGCACGTTTATTACAGCTCGAAATCCGAATTGTTAAAAGTAATTATTACACGCCATTGGTAAAGAAAATGAAAAAAATGGATCAAAACCTGATCCCGCAAACGTATGCGAAAATACAACAGAGCGTGCAACAGTTAAATGATGCAATTATGTTTTCTACGCGAAACAAAAATATCATCGAAAATATCGTGGCTAAAGTTGAGAACGATTTACGTCGCGCCAATAGCGTAACAACTGAAGTGAAGTGGATCAATAGTATCAATCATTCTGAAAGTGAAAAGATCGCGTTACGTTATCGCGATGCACTATCAACTGCGGCATTTAATTTATTTTCAGAAGATATTTCGAGCCTCACCTATGTTGAACAAATTACATATTTTAATGATGCACTACATAATAAGTTGGAGCAGCAACAATCTCTTAATGATGAGCAAGCACAGTTAATTATTGCCTTAACAGAAAAGGTGAACGCGGCGCTGACAGAGAGCGATAACTTAGCAATAAATGAGACGATTTCGGACTTAGATATTGTTGCAGCTGACGCCACTATAGACGTTGAAAAGCATAGCCAAGTTGCGACTAATATAGCTATTATCAAGACTGGTGAAGAATAATAGTGAGGATTGAGTTACTTACTCCCAACATTGGTGCTTTGATCCACCATGTTGATCTTGTCAATTGTAATGACACGGTCTTTGAAACAGTTTATCAAGCTTGGTTTACTCACCAAGTAATTTTTTTCCGTGATCAAGTGTTTTCACCGCAACAACATTTAATCATTGCTGCGCGCTTTGGGGAGTTAGAGCCTATACATCCTTTTTTTCCTCATGTAGAGCAAGCGCCACAAGTCAGTGTTATTGAAACCGTGAGTGGTAAACCACCATTAGAAAGTTTTTGGCATACGGATTTAACTTGGCGACAGCAACCTTCTAAAGCTTCTATCCTTCACGCTCAGCATGTGCCAGCCTATGGTGGTGATACCTTGTGGTGTTCGATGAGCGCTGTATTTCGGGATTTACCTGAACAAGATAAAGTATTGCTGCGAGAGCTATCTGCTATGCATGCGTTATTTGCCTTTGATGGTATAGAAGCAAGTGAGATCACCGAGGACTGGCAAAAAGAGGTGATTGCAGTATCGGCACAAAATCCGCCTGTATCACACCCTGTGATAACGCGTAATCCTGATACTAATGAAGAAATATTATTTATTAACGAGCAGTTCACCCGCTATATAATTGGAATGAACCGTGATGACAGTAATATGTTATTAGCTAAATTATTTACGATGGCAAGACAGCCCGAATATCAGGTTCGTTTTAAGTGGCAGTCAAATTCATTGGCGATTTGGGACAACCGTAGTACTCAGCATTATGCGGTCATTGATTATGCCGATAGCCCGCGTAAATTACATCGTGTGACAGTCTTGTAGCTGTCTTATTATGATGTTGAATAAACAGAAATTTAAAAGATAAAAAGAGAAATACATTATTTGTATTTCTCTTTTTTTATAACCTATATTTTATTGCATATTAACAAAAGTACAGTTAACTCAACTCTAATTAAGCAATGCTAATTCACTATCGACATCGAATAAATGGCAGTGCGTCATATCGAAATGCATATAGTGACTTTCACTATGTTGAATATTGTTCTTTGGGTCGAAATGACAGCGAGAAATAATCTGCTCTTGTCCTAATACACAGTAAAGATAAACTTCATTGCCCATCGATTCCACGACTTTAATGTAAGTCAGTTCAACATTTTGTTGTGGCTCTGATATATTTTCTTTTGAAGGTGTTATCACTGATATGTGTTCAGGCCGCAGTCCCAACCACACTTTTTGACCTATTTTATGTGCTACTTTTTCGGCTTTATCCACTGGTAATACGAATTGTGAACCGTTATCTAATTGCACATACGTAAGGTTATTTTCTTGAGAAAGTGTCGCGTGGATCAAGTTCATCGCGGGAGAACCAATAAAGCCAGCAACAAACTTATTGGCTGGATAATGATACAAGTTCATAGGCGTATCAACTTGCATGATTTGACCTTGGTCCAGCACGCAAATACGATCACCGAGCGTCATGGCTTCGACTTGATCATGGGTCACGTAAATCATCGTTGCATTTTGACCTTCGGCTTTCAAATCCTGGTGTAACTGGGCGATACTAATGCGGGTGGAAACGCGTAATTTAGCATCCAAATTTGACAGCGGTTCGTCAAATAAAAATACATCCGGTTTACGTACCATTGCTCGACCTAGCGCTACTCGTTGACGTTGCCCTCCCGACATTTCACCGGGTTTATTGTCGAGTAGGTGGGTAATTTCTAATGTTTCTGCTGCATCACTAATGCGGCGTTCTATTTCGCGTTTATTGATTTTTTGTTGTTTTAAACCAAAGGCCATATTCTCATAAACAGACATATGCGGGTATAACGCGTAATTTTGAAATACCATTGAAATGCCACGGTCTTTGGGCGGTAAATGATTTACACACTTGTTACCAATCATGATCTCGCCATTGCTGATGTTTTCTAACCCTGCAATCATGCGCAATGTGGTGGATTTAGCACAACCAGAAGGGCCAACAAACACCATAAACTCACCTTCATTAATAGTGAGGTCGATACCATGAACGGCTTTAAACCCATTTGGATAAATTTTCTCTACTTGACGTAGTATTACTTCAGCCATGTGATTTCCGTATTAATTATTAGTTATTAGTTATTAGTTATTAGTTATTAGTTATTCGTCGAGATTAACTGTGAGCAATCGTCATTAATAAGTCGGTATTAAAGTCGGCAACTGAATACAGAACTTTATCAGCGTAAGGCCGTAGTTCATCTTCGGTTGCAGTGCCAGTTAAAACACCAATGGTGCTCGCGCCTGCATTACGGCCAAATTTCATATCAGAAACGGTATCGCCAAACATGATCACTTGTTGTGGTACTAAATCGCAGTGTCCACAAAAAGCATTCAATAACGCGGGTGCTGGCTTGGGGGCAATATCACCATCGGAATAACCAACAAAGTCGAATAGGTCGTGTAACTTAGCCTGTATTAAACTGTAGATAGTGGCGTCTTTTGTATCTGCAGTGGCGATGCCGAGTTTAAAGCCTTGTTGTTTTAGGTTAAGCAGCTTTGCTTTAATACCGGGTAATGCTTGGATCAGCGCTGGGTTATCTTCAACTTGTTTATTGAACAGCTGTTTTACCGTGTAGCTGAACTGAGCCTTATCACTGCTTAGCTGTAATAATTGATACCAAGCGTCAGCCGTATCTTCGACGGGATTTGATGCAAGTAAACCATGATTATCAACATCAGCACCGTGTACCCCTATTGCCGCTAATAATGCGACGTTATCAACGTCATGATTATTCTCAGCTGCGTAGACCGCTAATGTGTCTCCCGCTGCGCCTTGCGCGACGTGTAACCACATTTGATGAAACTCCAGTAACGTTCCGTCTTTATCGAACAGTAAACCTTTAATTTCCATTATTTATTAACTCCATTAGTTCGCCCCAAGTACCAACTAAAGGCTGGCTAAAGATGGCTTGTGTACCGTTATAAATCGGGTTTATGACGCCCTCAAACTCAGACGCTGTAAGGTTATCTAATTGACCTCGGCGAATATCAATACGTAGCCAGGCATATGTGCTCATATCCACTTGAAAATGGATATTTTTGGTCGTGAGTTTAATGCGTTTTATCACATTGCCGTCAGCGATACATTCTGCATAATAGCTCGTGCTGGTATCTGTCACAGCCAGGCGATAATCGACTATATTTGTGCCGACATCTTGACCTGGTAAGACTGCACCAGAATTAAGTTGAAAAACCAACCCACATTGGCGCTCTAGATAAACATTACCTTGGCGTAGGCCTTGTAAAATACCGTTACCCGATAAGGTATCGGCATAGACAAATGTACTTGGATCACCATAGACAGATGGTTCTGTCGCATTGGCGTTGCGTTCATGGGGTTCTAAGTGTGAGTCACTGCCACCAACGGCAGCGATACGATGGCCGCTGTTCCATATGTACGTTAATAGGATTAGTGCATCTTCAGTGGCTTTGGGTGATGTTGACCATGTAGGGTCACAGCAGACCTCAAAGGTATTTACTTTTTTTAGTGCGATATTTTCGTAATGCCAGTGCCAAGGTTTCATCGCTGGGTGATTAATACTGATATTACCTTCATCTTGTGCAACCAGGCTAAGCCCCTGTTCAATCAAGGCCGCGCTGGAATAAGTGGCATTAAACATATTAAGGGTGCGGCGCGGGCCGAGCACATTAAAATGACCTTGGTCTGTGGTGACCTCAATCGCAGGTAATATTAATGTATGTTCACACATGGGCAGCGCAGGGTGACAAATATTGTGCTCGGTGAGAAAAAAGAAATCGAGCGCTTGTTGCTGGGCTATTTGCGTTGCTGCGGCGAGGGTATTATTCCCATCTGATAATTGCGTATGGGCATGTAAATCACCACGATACCAAGCGGCGTTATTATTTTTACTGTGGTTGTAATCAAAATGAATGCTGTGATCAAGCGGAGCGTTTTTATCGGCAATCAAACAAGCATGCGTTTGCGTTGCTAACAATTTCTCATGACTGCTATATTCGGGGTTAATATGCTCACTTAATTCAACATCAATCGCATAGCGCATGGCTTTTGGCGTTCTGGTTTCACCTTCAAGATTATACAAATGTAGTTGCCAATCGCCAGGAGGTAAATGACCTGAAATACCACCAAGTGAAGCCGATTTCGATGTCAAAATTAAAGTTTTGTTGGCTTTCTCAAATAACAAATTTGCACGTAACTGTTGCTTACTGTCATACAGATAGGCATATAAAAAGCCTTTCTTTACTGTCGTTGCAGTAAGGGTGAGGGTGTTAATATTGGCGTTAACATTAAAATTCAAAACGCGATGGCCAAAGACCAACTCACCAGTAAAATTCAACATGGTAAATCCTTGTTGCTATTAGTTGTACTGGTGATGAATGCTGCGCACTCATCACCCGTTTTCTCATGCTTAACGATTAGCACGATCTAATGCACGTTGTGCACGTTTAGCTGCTTGTTTTAATGCTTTTTCGGCTGGTATGTTTTCGATTAAAATCTGATCTGCAGCAATCGATAGCGCATCAGTTATCTTGCCTTTCGTTGGGTCAAAAAAGTTTTGACTGGCAAAACTAGCTTGTTTTAACGGAATTAATGCTTGTGGATTTTTCGCCGTATAATCTTGATATGCAGGGACTTGTTTGACACTTTCTCGAGCTGGAATATAACCTGTTAGCATTGACCAACGTGCCGTATTTTCAGCATTGGTATAATATTTCATGAACTCAAATGCGCCTTTTGATGCTTTATCATTTGTGCCTTTTGGCATGACAAAACTCACTGCGCCAGCTTGTGGTGCCGCAGGGTTATTACCCCAACCTGGTTGCGTGGTAGCGCCAAGTTTAGTGAAATCAAGATCTCCTTGATCGCCTGATGAGCCGGTATAGCCTAATGCACGATCTTTCATCACGTCATCAATGGTTTTGTACCAGTATTCCCAACCTTGACCACCGTGATGAATACGCATCGTTTCATCTTCATGGATCCATTGACGGAAACTATCCCATACTGTTATCCATTCTGGAGAGTTAATTAAAATAGTTTTCCCGTCATCACTGATCACTTTGCCGCCGTTAGAGTACGCCGCATCGATTAAGTTATCTTCACCCCACATTGGCTCCCAGCCATAAAAAGTGGTGTTGCCTTTGGCGTCTTTTTTACTTACTGCTGCAGACACTTTTGCGACACCTTGCCAAGTACTCAGGTCTTTTTCAGTAAAGCCGTGCTCAGCCAGTACTCGTTTGTTGTAGTAGAATATCTGGGTCGTGCCGTAAGCGGGTAAGCCATAAACTAGGCCATCTGGTGCTGTCACTTGTTGACGGAAGGCGCCAAGAAAATCATTAAAATTGAATGTGCTGTCCATATAAGGACGGATATCACGAACCAAATTACGTTTTGCCATCATTTGTGCTTGACTAGAATAAAGTAATACAAATTCAGGTGCTGTTTTTGACGCCATACCTGCTTGTAGCTTCTGGTAGGTTTCGTCGTAGTTGCCTTGCAAGGCACTTTTAATCACATATTCATCCTGACTGCTATTAAATTCAGCGATCAGCGTAGTCATTAATTGTTGTGGTTTTGTGCCACCAGAATACCAAAAGTCCACTTCGGTTTTCGCCATTGCGCTGCTGGCGAAAGCGACTGCTCCCATTGCGTAGCTAGAACATACAATTGCTAATGTTTTCAGTTTCATATTTATTTACTCTTTTACACCGTTATCGGCAATGCCGGACAAAATTGTTTTTTGACAAATAATGAATAAAATCAACAGCGGTAGTACAGCGATGGTACTTGCTGCCATGATCTGTGACCAATTTAAGCCGTAGTTACCTTCGGCAATAAAAAATTGTCTAATACCCGTCGCAATCAAGTTAAGGTCTTGCGACGTGATTAATAGACTTGGCCACATATAGCTGTTGTAGTTAGTAATAAAGGTAATCAAGAACAAGGTAGCTAAGGCTGCTTTGCACTGTGGTAGCACGATCGCCCAGAGAATTTTAACTTCTCCAGCTCCATCGATCCGCGCCGCTTCAATCAGTGATGGATGCACTTTTAAAAATACTTGGCGTAGATAAAATACACCGAACACACTCGCGGCATTAGAGATAATCAACCCGGTATGACTATCGAGTAACCCCATATTCGCCAAGGTGATATACGACGGGATATACGTCACAGCCCCCGGCAACATATAACAAGCCATGACCACAAAATAGAGTGCGGTTTGTGATTTAAATTTGAACTGGGTAATGGCATATGCAAACATTGCCGAGTTAATCATCACGATCAGTGTGGTGAATAACGCCACCGTAAAACTGTTCATGATGTACAAGCCAAAGGGAGCACTGTTAAATGTTTCAACAAATGTTTCCCAACGAAATTGCTCTGGTAAAATATTAAGTGGGTTACTGAATATTTCATCATTAGACTTCATCGAACCTGATAACATCCAAACAAATGGGAAAACCATGATTAAACCAGAAATGGTTAAGAAGCCATGTTTTAGCAGTGCCAAACCCGTGGGTTTTAATACTGCTTTAGCCGGTATGTTTGCCGTTGATACTTGTACTGCTATGGTCTTTTTATGTTTACCTGTTTGGTCGTTAGCCAGAGGTAAATCGATGGATCGAGTTGTCATCCGTCTTTTCCTTAGTAATATATCCAACGTTTACCCATCTCGGTGTTAACCAGTGTTAAGACACCCGTGATCAGTAAAATGATTAATGAGGTTGCCGCCGCAGGGCCCATATCGTATTGTTCAAATGCTTGTTGATAGAATAGATATAACAAGGTACGGGTGCTGCCACTTGGACCGCCTTGCGTTAGGATCTGGAATTGATCAAATGCTTGTACCGCGTTGATCATGTTGACAATGATTAGAAAGAAAGTGGTTGGCGAAATTAACGGTAGGGTGATCTTTATAAAACGTGTCCATGGGCTACAACCATCAATTAATGAGGCTTCATAGAGTGATTCAGGGATCTTGTTTAACGCACTGATGAAAAATAACATAGTCCAACCAACGGCTTGCCACACGGTAACGATAATCACCACTATCATGGCTGTATCACCGCTTTCTAACCAAGGGATAGGCTCAAACCCTAATTTACCCAGCAGTAAGTTTGCTAGCCCTGATTTAGTTTCGAATACCCATGACCAGACGATTGATACAGCGACGGTTGGTGTGATCCAAGGTGAGAAGATAACCGCACGGTAAAGTTGGCTACCACGGAAATTTTTATGCAGTAATAAAGCAAACGCCAACCCTAACACTACCGTTGGAATCACCACTCCCAGCGCAAACACAAAGGTATTATTTAATGCATCCATAAAGTAACTATCTTCAAACATGTATTGATAGTTTTCTAAACCTACATAGCTATATTCTGGCGAGATATAATCCCAGTCAGTAAAGCTGATATAGATGCTCCAGCCAAATGGCACAATCCAAAAGGCGAATAGCGGGATCAATAAAGGTGCGATAAATAACAGTACCTTTAGTTTTTCCGATAGTGCGTTCGATTTAATCTTCATAATAAAGCTTTTCCTTAACTGTATGTGAACATCATAGGTTGGCACTGTGACAAATTTGGTTGTGTCATCATCATATTTTCCATCGTCAAGCATAAGAAAATGTGATGCTTAAATCGATTATGCATTAGAAAAAATAGCCTGCATCGCGCTATCGATATCTTGTTGGTGTAGCCAATCGCAAAAGAAATTAACTTTGGCGCTGCGTTTATTGGCAGTGATGACGTAGTGCCCTGAATCGGACGGCATACTGCCATTCAGTGCTAAGACGAGCTCACCTGACGTGAGCGCTTTTTTTGCCACTAGCGAGCGCACCAGCATTAAGCCAATACCTTGCTTCGCGGCTTCTAAACCATGAAGTGAATTACTTATTTCGAGTTGAATATTTGGTGGCTCGGGCGCGATATCATGATGACACAGCCATTGCATCCAACTTTCTTCATAACCCTTAACTTGAATAGCGGGCAGTTGCGAAATATCTTTGTTGGCTAGTGCATCAAGATGCTGCTGTTGGAATGCGGGACTGCATACCATCAACCATTGCTCTTGGCATAGGCGTTCGACTTGGGTGTCCTCGCTGTCAATAAAACCATTGGTGATCTCAACATCCGCTTCACTGCAAGGTTGGCGTGATGGCCAATCGACTAAGGTCAAATCTAATTTAATGAAAGAAAACTTGTTACTGAAATCAGCCAGTTTGGGGATTAACCAATTATGACCAATAGAGGTGTTGGCCTTAATACGTAGTACATCGGATTGTTGTGCTCCGAATAATATTTGTGTTTGCAGCTTTAGATGTTGCAATGATCCGGCTACAACTGGCAGATACTGCTGCGCAGCTTGGGTTAAGGTTACGCCACGTTGATTACGAATAAATAAAGTGCAATTGAGAAATTGTTCAAGGCTTTTTAGCTGTTGGCTGACCGCCGCTTGCGTTACGTGGAGTTCACGTGATGCAGCACCAATCGAGCCTAACCGAGATACGGCTTCGAAAGCCAAAAGTGCACGTTGTGGAGGAAGCATACATTGCCTTAACAAATAAATGGTTAAAGTAATGGATTTGTATGACAGTAATATTAAAAAAGCCTGTAATGTGAAATTAATATTACTATTAACTCTGACTTTATTTAATGTAATCACCTTAATCAGTGGCTTATTGTAGTAGAAAACATGTTAATTATGACACTTCCAAGTAAGATTAAGCTTATCCCTATAATGGCTATCCAATCGAGTTGTTGGCCATACCATAACCAACTAATTATGGTCACAAGCACAATTCCTGCGCCACACCAAATCGCGTAAGCCACACCAATCGGCACTGATTTGATGGTAATAGACAGTAAGAAAAATGCCAATGCATAGCAGATAAGCACGATCACACTCATGAATGGCTGACTAAACTGTTGGGTTTTTGGTAGCAGGGATGTGGCAATCACTTCAAAAATAATCGCAAGTAGTAGCAGTAAATTCGGGGGCATAGTTGCGAGCATTTTTAGCATAGTATTTACCATCGTCTTCAGGGTTAGTGGCTGCGGACAATACCTGAAGAAGATGACAAAATTTAGCGTGTAAGAATTAGATTTAATGATGTTGAATATCACTTAAATTAAGGGGGTAGTTTTCACTGGTTAATTCGTTTTTTATATACTTTTGATCATTTTGTTTATTTTAACCACAGGTTTTTTTTCATGATTATCATATAAAACTGTAATGCAAATGTAATTGTAAATGAACTTAGTTAACACTTGTTCATATCTTTTTCTGTTTTGTAACTACCTGTCACGTAATAAGTCGTTGTTTTTACTTGGTTAAATTAATATCGTTTAAAGTTAGAATGTTTTTCAAATACTGATAGATCATTCTAGTGTACACCTGTAAGCTCTGTTTAACTTTTAGGGAGAGTGCTATATGCTTAATGAACTAACCAATAAATTGTCGCTAACGTTATTTAATAACGATACATTCAAGGCTTACTTCGCCCCATTTTCAACCAAGCCAATTGCGGTAGTTATGGGTGATATGCACGCGGCAAGCGTCGTGGGAATCAAGACTGAAAATAATGACATGTATTCATTAACATTAGCGATATCAGGCAAGGTGAACGAACAACCTTTTTCATTTAAGGCTGGTCAATATGTTGAGTTGCAAGTAAAGAAAAATGGCAGTTATGTTAAACGCCCTTTTACCATTTCTTCGCCTGTATCGCAGTTACAGCAAGATAAAACCATCACTTTAACAATTAAGAAGCAATTTGAAGGGCGGATCACGCCTTGGTTGGAAAGTGCTGTCGAAAAAGGAGATCTATTCGGTATTTCTCCTGCCAAAGGTGCCTTTGTATTAAATACAGCGGTACCACAAAACCGAAATGTTCAAACAAGGAAAGAGGTAATATTCATTGCTGGTGGCAGCGGTATTACCCCTTTTCACAGCTTGCTGTTATCACATGTCGTGAATAACCCGACGATCAATTTTACCCTGCTTTATTATGCTCGAGCTAATCAGCATGCGCTGAGAGAAAGCCTTGTATTGCTAGAGGTTGAACACGCTAACTTTACGCTGACGTTATTACAGAGTGAACGTGATGGCCATTGTTCTCAAACGCATATCAAGGCGGTTACAACAGACTTAGCGCGCTGTGATGTATATATCTGTGGTCCCAATAGCATGATGGATAGCACGCAAGCATTATTACTCGAGATGGGACTTCCTCAGAATGCATTGTACCTTGAGCAATTTGGTCTCGCCAGTTTCAGTCATGTCGATTTAAATGTCGCGCGTAAGATTTCATTTGCGACTACCAGTAAAGACATAGTTGTGAATGAAGACAATCAGCAAACACTATTAACCATTGCCGAGGATAATTATGTCCCCGCGAAATATGGTTGTCGTATTGGTATTTGCCAAGAGTGTAAGTGTAAGAAAGTAAGTGGTGTGGTTTATAACAGCCAGACTAAAACATATTCAGATACTGGCGAAGAAGATATTCAAGCTTGTATCAGTGTGCCAGTGACTGACGTCGTTATTAATTTATAGGGAGAGCGTAATGGCAAAGTTAAATGAAGAGCAGTTAGAGCAACTGGCGATAGATCTTGATGGTGTGAAAGCAAGTGCCATGAAGCAAGTGGGTAGTGCCGATGAACGTTATATTAAAAAGATTGTACGCCTACAACGTACGCTAGAAATCTCTGGGCGTATCTGTCTCGTACTGGGCTTTATGTCTTTATACTTCTGGGGTGTCGGTGTGCTGTTATTAAGCGCGTCGAAGATTTTAGATAATATGGAAATTGGTCATAACGTATTGCATGGTCAATATGATTGGATGAATGATCCGACGCTTAACTCACAAACATTTGAATGGGATAATGCGTGTAGTTCAGAATCGTGGAAGCGTGTTCATAATTATGAACACCATACTTATACCAATATTATCGGTAAAGACCGTGATTTCGGTTACGGGTTATTACGTTTAAGTGATGATTTTTCTTGGCGTTTACGTAACTTATGGCAATTTGGTACGTACCTTGTGTTAAGTACGTTATTTCAATGGGGTATCGCATTCCATGAAATGGCGGGCGAGCGAGTATTCTTTGGTAAAAGAAAAGAAGGTCGTGCGTCACATGTTGATATCGAGCAATTAAAGAAAATATTTTACAGCAAATCAACACGCCAAATTTTAAAAGATTACGTTATCTTTCCAATCTTAGCCGGACCGTTTTTTGTGATGGTACTATTAGGTAACCTATGTGCTAATTTACTGCGTAACTTTTGGACTTCAACGATTATTTTCTGCGGACACTTTCCTACCGAAGTATATACTTTCACGGAAAAAGAATGTGAGGATGAATCTCGTGGCCATTGGTATTATCGTCAGATTTTAGGCTCGGCAAACTTAACAGGGCCTAGATGGTTCCATATTTTAACGGGCCACTTGAGCTGTCAGGTAGAACACCATTTATTTCCTGAAGTGCCAGCACATCGTTATGTGGCTATGTCGAAAGAAGTGCAAGTAATTGCGGCTAAATATGGGGTTGCTTATAATACGGGGAGTTTCTTTAGTCAGTACGCATCGGTAGTACGACGCGTTATTTACTTCTCATTCCCAGTAGGTAAAGTCACGGGTAAGAACGCGGCTCTTTACCCTCGTTTTTAACGCTTATTAATGCCTAGTTAAATGGTAATAAATACGAAAAAGCCTGACTGTGTGAATCGTCAGGCTTTTTTGTTCGCTATTTATGAAGGCTTGTGCTGTGACTAAGCTCGTTTTTATGTCTCAGTTAATGATTCTAAGTTAACGGTGACCAAGTTAATTTCGGCCAGTGTTGTGTTTCAGCATAACGAGCTAATTGTGGGCATGGGTTAACAACATGCGGGTATTGACTGAATAAACATAAAGGCAGATCGTTAATTGAATCAGTATAAAAATAAGTATCAGTAAAGCTCTCGCTTTGCTCTGCCAACCAGGATTCTAAGCGTGTGACTTTACCTTCTCGGTAACTGGGTACACCCATAATATTCGCCGAATAACAGCCATTTTCAACTAACAGATCTATGCCCATCGCATGGGGGATACCGAGTCGTTTGGCTACTTTTTTAACAATGAAGCTGACCGTCGCCGAGATCAATACCGTGGTAATATTGTCCTGCTTAAGCTGTGTTAACAATTGTAGTGCTTGCGGAAATACCGTTGGCATAATGTGCTTCTCTACACATTCATCAACTAATCTATCGACTTCTTCTTTAGGAAGCTGTGCAAGGGGCGCTATCGAAAAATTAAGGTATTCAGGCATATCAAGTTCGCCAGCTGAATACAACGCCATTAAACGTTGGTCTTCTTCTAAAAAACCAGGGTCGGTAATTATCCCTTTGGTCACCAAAAATTGATGCCATAATATCGCGCTATCAGCACCAATGAGGGTTTCATCCAGGTCAAAAATATATAATGGTTGGCTCATGGTATTCACTCCCTTAACCTACTTGTTGTAATTCATTTAAATTAAACAGTAACTCGAGTTGTGAGCCCGTCTCGAATAGTCGCTCTGATGAACGATTGAGTAAATCGACGGTAATATCACAGCCTTTCACAGCCACTTGATAGCGGATTACATTGCCCAATAATTGGTGGTTTTTAATGATGCCCTGAGTCGGTTCAGAAATATGTTCACCATAATCACGACCCGCTTCGCGGACATAAATTGATTCTGGGCGAATCGCCAGTTTGCCATTAATTTTCATATTAAGTACATCTTGCGCCTGTTGCGCAGACAATAAATTATAATTCCCCATGAACCCGGCTACAAATTCATTGTGTGGTTGGGTGTATATTTGCTCGGCACTGCCTTGTTGTACTATCGCCCCTTCATTCATCAAAAAGATACGATCAGACATGGTCATAGCTTCTTCTTGATCGTGGGTAACAAAGACGGTTGTGAGGTTAAGCTCTTTTTGAATGTCACAAATTTGTTGACGTAAATGTTTACGGATACGGGCATCCAACGCCGAAAGTGGCTCATCAAGTAGCAATATTTTTGGTTGTACTACTAATGCTCTTGCCAGCGCGACACGCTGCTTTTGACCACCTGATAGTTGATGTGGATGCTGGTGTTCTTTGCCTTTTAGCTCGACTAGTTCAATCACTCGTGCCACTTGCTTGTTTATTTCATCTTTGCTCAGTTTCTTCATTTTTAAACCGAAGGCGATGTTATTTGCTACCGTCATATTCGGGAATAAAGCATAAGATTGAAACACCATGCCGATGTCTCTTTTTTGTGGGGCTAAATGGGTAATATTCTGCTCACCAACCCATATTTCACCAGCGTCGACGTTATTTAGACCTGCAAGACTGCGTAACAAGGTTGATTTACCACAACCACTGGGGCCGAGTAAGGTAACAAATTCACCTTGCTTGATATTGAAGTTAATATCTGAAAATACGGTATTACTACCAAAGCTTTTTTGTAGGTTTTTTACAGTAACAAAACTCATGATGGAGCTCCTCGGTTAATACGGCTAGCCAACCAAGTGAAAAGAAAAATAAAGGCAAAGTAAGTCATCACTAACGCGGAGGTGAAGTGACCACTGGTTTGACGCATGTTATATAAATATATTTGCAGGGTTTCATAACGTGTCCCCACCAGAATATTCGAAAATACGAATTCACCTAATAAGAACGAGAAAGATAAAAACAGTGAGGCAAATAGCCCTTTCTTCAAATTAGGTAAAACAACCATAAAGAATGCTTGTGTTGTACTCGCACCAAGTAAGTGTGCGGCATCCATTAGGTCTGCCAAATTAATCGCTTCAAAGCTGTTAGCGATAGCGCGATACATAAATGGCAGCGCAATAGTGAAATAAGTACCAATCAAGATCCACGGCGTACCGACAATTTGTATTGAACTATCAGCATATATTTGCAGTAAACCTACCGACGATACCACTGGCGGTACAGCAAAGGGTAATAAGATCAGTACATTCATCAGCCCGTTTAACTTAGGGAAATAGTAAAACACCACAAAGATGGCTGGAATGATCAATACACTGCTTAATATTAAGGCGCTAATACAGATAAACAGTGAGCGACCAAATGCGGCAATAAAGCGCGGATCTTGCCATAACTGACTATACCAATCGAAAGTCAAACCATCGGGTAAAATCGTAGCCCCCCAACTAGAGGAAATAGAATAAATAAACGTCGCAAGGATAGGGATGAATAATAACGTCACTGTGCCATAGACAATCAATTTATGAAACGACGAAGAATTAGCGTTTTGCATGATAACTCCGGCCAATAAGCATTTGGTTAATGATGGTAATAAACGCCAGCAATAAGATGAGTAAGACCGAAATGGCGGCAGCTAGATTCGGTTCTAGAAAAATATCGCCCGACACTAAACTGGCAATACGTACGGTGATGACATTGTAGTTACCAGACGTTAGCGCATAAACACTGGCATATGCTCCCATTGCATTGGCAATCAAAATAATAAAGGTCCCCAATAATGCTGGTGAAAGTACTGGTAGGGCGATGTAACGCCAGAATTGCCATGTTTTAGCGCCCAGTAATGCGGATGCCGCTTGCCAATCGTCGCTCAATGCATCAAATGCAGGGTAGAGTAGCAGCACGGCGAGCGGTACTTGAAAATAGATATAAAGGGCCAGCAGTCCCCATTGACCATATAAATTAAAGTCGTCAATAATACCGTATTTTTTCAGTAATAATGTCAGCGCCCCGTTAAAACCGAGAATGATAATAAAAGCGAAGGCCAGAGGCACACCGCTAAAGTTAGCTGTCATATTGGTAAACGAAATGATCCAATCACGTAACCAAGAATCAAAGCGGCGCAGTGATGATACGAAGCACGCAGCAATGATAATCGCGACTAAGCTAGACGTAATGGATAACCAGAGACTATTAGTAAACCCTTGTAAGATAAACGCAGAATCAAAGATTTCCAGGTAATTCTCGAAGCTGAACGTTTCTTCATAAATGAAACTGTTGACCAGTACCCATAACATTGGGGCTATTTGGAACATAAAAAATAACAGTGCAAACGGCAGTAAGATTAATGCAGGCTTGAACTTCGTTAATGCCAAACGCTTATGGTTTGGCTTTGTGGTTGTTACTTGTGTAACTGGGACAGAAGCAGTGTTCATAGACTTATTTACACTCTTGGACTGTTTGATTAATCGAGCTCGATTGTTTGATTACTCGCTCAGGTTTTTTTATTAATAGATCCTGATTGTAGGATTTGTCATGGTCGGTTAATCCCAATAATTGGCAAACATTGCCGCAAATATCTGTTTGTTTCATTGTCGTAGGCTGGTGGCTAAAATGTTCACCGATCACAAACAAAGGCACTGCGCGTTCTTCAGGTAAGATGCCGCCATGTGATTTATCATTGTTCATGCCATGATCACTGGTGATCATGATCTGGTAGCCCGCTTGTAACCAAACATCCACATAGTTAGACAAAATTATATCTGCGCGACGCGCTGAATTACGGTATTGGCTCGAGTCCAGTCCAAATTTATGCCCCGCATCATCGATGTTCATCGGGTGGATTAGCAAGAAATCAGGCTGGTGCTGTTGGCGTAGATTTTCTGCGTCCAAAAACAACATTTCATCAGGGTAATGATCCAGATGATAGAAGCAACCATGTTGAATATTCAAACTTGGGTCTTGGGTAAAGCGATCGCGCACGGCATTGTAAGGTGCGATGTTATATAGCTCGCTCATCCAATGGTAAGCGGCAGCTGCAGTGGTGAGAGAGGCTTGTTTAGCTAAACTAAATACACTGCTATGGCGGGATAGACGAACAATATCATTATTTACTATGCCACTTTGTGCTGGTGTAACGCCTGTTAATAAACATTCATACAGCGGGCGCGACATTGATGGTAGCTCGCTGATAATCGGATAAAGTGTCGCTCGATCTTGTTCGATTAATGCATTCAAGTAACCCATGCACTCATGGGCTACTTGATGATTAAGACCATCGAGAACAACAAGTATGACTTTATTGTTCATTGAATTCTCGTTGTTTTATATGGTTTTTGCTATTTAACATGGAGCAGTACGTTTTCTTGCCACTGACGTGGTAATTTACGCGCGCTTTTTCCCCAAGCCTTAAAGTCTGTTACTGGGTGAACATTGGTGTATTGCTCATCGGGTAATAGTTTCGCTTGGATTGACGCTGGTAAACTCACATTGTTACGAATTGGACGTGCGTAGCCTTCAGCTAAATTGATTTGGCCTCGATCACTGAAGATGTATTCACGCGCAAGTTTTGCTGCATTTGGATTTTTGGCATATTTATTAATGATGGTCGTGTAACCAGAGATAACGGAACCATCTTGTGGAATCGATACCGTGAAACGGCTACGATCAATTTTATCGCGATAGCTCAGCGCATTAAAGTCCCAAAGGATACCGACTTCAACTTCGCCTTTTTCAAGATTAGCGACTACAGGGTTATTAAATGATAAGCGACCTTGCTTTGCTAATTCGGCGAAAAATTTAATCGCAGGTTTCAGATTTTTTTCACTACCACCTAGGGCAAATGCAGCAGCCAGGACTGCATTATTTGCTTGTGATGCAACGCCTACGTCACCGACTGTGACTCTGTAATCACCTTTTAAGATATCGTCCCATGATTTAGGCGGGTTTTTTACTAAGTTATTATTCGAGATAAATGAGATGGTGCCAGTATAAGCAAGTGCCCAGTGACCATCTTTATCTTTAGCCCAGTTGGGTATGCTATCCCATGTGCTTGGTTTATACGTTTGTGTTACGCCTTGTTTCACTGCTATACGCGCAAAAGCAAAGCCGACATCACCGATATCTGCGGTTGCATTGTGTTTTTCGGCTGCAAATTTTGCAACTTCTTGTGCTGAACTCATATCAGTATCTTGGTGTTTTAAGCCATAGATATTCTTTAGATCAACCCAAGTATCTTTCCAGTTCGCCCAGCTATCTGGCATGCCGACACTGTATACAGCGCCTTCTTTTTTTGCAGCGACAATAATTGAATCAAGATTGTCACTGGCATTAACGGCCGTTGTCATCAAACTTGCGATTAATGTAGTACTGGTTAGCAACGTTTTCATTATCTCTATCTTCCTAGACAGGTGAGTGAGTTCGCCGTTATATTATGTCTATTTTGTGACAGCTATTGTTGTTTTTTATGACAGTTTTATGACACTGCGGCGACAATAAATAGTTACTTTAATAGGCTGGTATTTTAAATATTAATGGCTTTACTTAGAATAATACTCTGCTATTCAACAGTTTAGCGGCAGGTATAACCTTTCGTTTGATTATTGTTTAGATTTATATTGTTGTGCTGTATGATTGAGAAAATCAGTCGTAGCAAAAGGTTGAACTAATAAGGATGTGGATGTTCATTAAGTTTATTAATGTTAAAAAAAATATCACTAGAAAAAAAATTATTATTAATAGCAGGCAGTCTATCTGTGCTATTCATTGCATTCAATATCAATTATTTTTTATATATTCGAAATAATGTCATCGATCAGCGTCGATGTGCATTAGTACCCCGCATTAATTCCATTAGTTCAATTATTAACGATTATTATCAGCTATATCTTGATGGTAAATTAGAATTATTAGACGCTCAATCGCAGGCTATTAAGAAAATACATCAAATCAATAAAGACAATGATAATTACATTTTTGTGTTTAGGGATGATTATCTCTTACTTGAATCCATTAACCGTTCTGTGTTGCGTAACCAGAATGTCAAAGAGATCAAGGATATTAAAGGTGTAAAGCTCTATCAGCTTTTACATACCGAAGCGATAACGAGAGCGAATGGGGGTTATTCTCATTATTATGCTTATTCTAAAGTTTCACATGAAGAGCAGGAAAAAATTTCCTACTCTGAGTATTTTGCTCCTTGGGGTTGGATCTATGGTGAGGGTATGTATATTAATGATGTTGATGAGTCGATTCTCAAGATGCTGACCTCATACTAGTCTCGGCATTTTTGTTTTAGGTCCAAGCTACTTCATATATCTTGTTATTACAAAACCCCAGCCTGCTGGGGTTTTGTTGTTTTGGCCATTAGAATCGATGATTGCCAGGATGAACAAATCGCGCAATTTGACAAAAATAGTTGCCGTTATGGTTGCCAACGAATGAAGTCACTGGGTAGACTGCTAGCTTGGTATATATCCAAGCCACCTCAAGACGCATACTGAGGTAGTTTGGGTATATATATTCAAGTAGCAAGTTTAGTGCGACAAGGAGTTGCAAATGTTGGTCTATAGCCTAGAAATGATATGTATTATTGCGTTTGCGCTCAGTGGGGTATTGGTCGAGTCTAATCGTGGTAAAGATATTGTTAGCATCATGATGCTAGGTTGGATCACGGCATTAGGCGGCGGCACATTACGTGATCTTATTTTGTCAGTTGATATGATATTTTGGATCCGCGATCCCAGTTATTTTTGGACCGCGTTGTCGAGTGCTATTATCGGTTTTTTCAGCATTACCCATATCCGTAAGAATAGCCTCAACAAACTCATTATTATGTTTGATACTATCGGTGTATCGCTATTCTCGATATTAGTCACCCAACAATTATACAGTGCTGGTTACGCGGCTTATGTTTCGGTATCAATGGGCATCGTCACTGCGATCTTTGGTGGTGTATTACGGGATATTCTGGCTCACCGCCAAACCTTGTTTAATAATACCGAACTGTACGCAAGCCCGGTTATTTTAGGCTGTTGCCTGTATATATTATTGGTTCACTTGCAAGTCAATATAACATTGGCTGCGTTGACGTGTATGGTATTAATCGTCTCTATGCGTTTGTATATCGTGGTAAAACAGATCCGTTTTCCTGCATTTCTATTATTAAAATAACCGTATTGATTAATGATGAGGTATTGTCGTAATAGTAAATGATTGTAATGAATGGGTGTATACCCAAACTAGTATTTTGAAGTAACTTGGATATAACATATAGTGGTGATAATGCGGATTAAAAATGGTGACAAGAAACGATGATGAATAAACCTTCGACAAAGCCAACTGCAATTGAGTCGGGCGATATGGTTAGTGAACCAATAGTTGCTGAAAACTTTTTAGTCTCGCAGCCATGGCGGGCATTATTGCTGTGTGCTGGCTGCCTTGCTGTTACGCTTGGTGTGCTGGGTATATTTCTACCTTTATTACCGACAGTGCCATTTTTATTGTTAGCGGCGGCGTGTTTTAGTCGTTCTTCACGAAAGTTACAGTTGTGGTTGTTTAACCATCGCTATCTAGGGCCGTACTTAACCAATTATTTATTGCGTAAAGGCATCAGTAAAAAACAGCTATTGAGTTCACTTTTCAGTATGTGGATTGCGATGCTATTAGCGATATATTTTGCCCCTATCTGGGCGGTGAAAATATTCTTATTAGTCACGGCTTGTCTTGTTAGTCGCCACCTTCTATCCTTGCAACGACTGCCGTAATCACCAGTGTTATGATTTTTATATGGCATTTGGGCTGAAATTTCCGCATAAACTGAAGTGAAATACTCATTATTTTATATAAAACGCATTTTATTTCTAGATCTGATAACTAACTCATACTATTTTTGTATCTTTAATGTAACACTCTTGCAGCATTAAATTTTGTAAGTTAAGAGGACCCTGGTATGTTTAAAGCGTTAGATGCACTTTCTCCGTCGTTTATCGACCGTCCATTGGATGAACTTTGGCAGTTAATATCTCCTTTGTATATGGTTGATGAGTCAAAATGGTTAGCAGAATTGTTACCAATGGCACGCCCATCTGCAGAAGAAAAATCTCAGATCACCACCAATGCAACTGTGTTAATTGAACGCGTGCGCGCTGATAAACAAGCCATCCAAATGATTGATGCCTTGTTACTGGAGTACAGCCTAGATACCAAAGAAGGTATCTTGTTGATGTGTCTTGCAGAAGCATTGATGCGTATTCCGGATGCGGCAACGGCAGATGCATTAATCCGTGACAAATTAAGCGTCGCAGATTGGAAATCACATCTAAAAAATTCGGATTCTACATTTGTGAATGCATCCACTTGGGGACTATTACTGACAGGTAAAGTGGTCAGCATGGATCGCAAAGACACTAAGTCGGCGAGCAGTACCATTAGCCGATTAGTGAATAAAGTATCCGAACCTATTATTCGCCAAGCGATGAATCAAGCCATGAAGATCATGGGACACCAATTTGTATTGGGTCGTAACATTGCTGAAGCACAAAAAAATGGCCGTCCATCGCGTGATAAAGGCTTCACTTATTCATTTGATATGTTAGGTGAGTCGGCATTAACAACCGCAGATGCTAAGAAATATTTTAATGATTACATTAAAGCCGTAGAATCGGTTGGTAGCAATAAATATGGCAATGACAAAACGGCTGCACCAACAGTATCAATTAAACTATCTGCATTGCACCCGCGTTATGAAGTAGCTAACGAAGCACGTGTGATGACTGAAATGCACGATACAGTATTAGAATTACTGCTGCGTGCGCGTGATTTGGATGTGGGTATTACTATCGATGCGGAAGAAGCGGACCGTTTAGAATTATCACTCGCATTATTTGAAAAACTGTACCGTCACCCAAGACTGCAAGGTTGGGGTAAATTCGGTATCGTAGTGCAAGCTTACTCTAAGCGTGCACTACCGACATTAATTTGGCTCGCCGCATTAGCAAAAGAGCAGGGCGATGTGATCCCACTACGTTTAGTGAAAGGTGCTTATTGGGATACTGAACTTAAATTATCACAACAAAATGGTTATGATGCTTACCCTGTTTATACTCGGAAAGAAGCAACAGACGTTGCCTATTTAGCGTGTGCACGTTTCTTGTTAAGTGAGCAGATTCGTGGTTGTATCTATCCACAATTTGCGAGCCACAATGCGCACACTGTGTCAGCAATTGCGACGATGGCTGAGCATCAAGAATATGAATTCCAACGTTTACACGGCATGGGGGATGCGCTATATAACCACGCATTAGAAATCTATGGTGTTGATGTACGTATCTACGCACCAGTGGGTAGCCATAAAGATTTGTTGCCATACTTGGTTCGCCGTTTATTAGAAAATGGTGCAAACAGCTCGTTTGTACACCGTTTGGTTGATGCTGATTGCCCTATTGCAGAGTTAACTGAGCATCCGGTTGATACCCTCGACAGCCGTCCGACACTACATAACAGCTTGATCCCGTTACCGAGTAAGATCTTTGCTGGACGTAAAAATTCATGCAACATTAATGTTGATATTATTAGTGAAGTTACGCCGTTTAATACTGAGCTTAGCTTGCAAATGCAAAAAACATGGCAAGCTGCCCCTGTGGTTAATGGTCAAGTGATCACGACGGAATTAGACAATGCGAAACCTGTAAGCGCCCCTTACGACCGCCGTATCCACGTTGGCCAAGTATTGTGGTCAACACCAGCAGAAGTCACAACAGCGTTAGATACCGCTGCGGATTATTTCCCAACATGGTCAGCCGTTCCGGTGGCTGAACGTGCAGCATGTTTAAATAAAATAGCTGATTTACTGGAAGCGAACTTAGCTGAATTAGTGGCGTTATGTCATAAAGAAGCCGGTAAAACGATTCACGACAGCTTAGATGAAGTGCGTGAAGCGGTTGATTTCTGTCGTTACTACGCAATGCAAGCCATTGAAAACTTCTCGGTAGCAAAAAACCAAGTACGTTTTGATGGTATTGCTCAACAAGTAACACGTCAGGGACAAGGTGTGTTTGTTTGTATCAGTCCTTGGAACTTCCCACTCGCTATTTTCCTTGGTCAAGTTGCGGCTGCATTGGTGGCGGGTAATACTGTTATCGCTAAACCAGCAGAACAAACCAGTTTGATTGCGGCGCGTACCATGGAATTAATGTTAGAAGCAGGTCTGCCTAAAGAAGCTGTGCACTTATTGCCTGGTGGTGGTGCTGCGGTTGGTTCTCTGCTGACATCTGACGAGCGTATCGCTGGTGTAGTATTCACAGGTTCAACAGAAACGGCGCAAGTCATTAACCGTGCATTAGCTAAGCGTGATACTAACGTAGCGACGCTGATTGCTGAAACGGGTGGTCAAAATACCATGATCGTCGACAGTACAGCACTACCAGAACAAGTGGTTCGTGATGTGATGCGCTCTGCGTTTGCTTCTGCGGGTCAACGTTGTTCAGCACTACGTGTATTGTTTGTGCAAGAAGATATTGCTGACCGCATTACTAGCTTGATCCAAGGTGCAATGCAAGAGCTACATATTGGTCTACCGCAACATCATCATACCGATGTGGGTCCGGTGATTGATTTACTTGCTAAGAACAAACTGCAAGCGCACATTGATAAAATGCGTGCGACAAGCAAACTAGTCGGTGAAGTAAGTCTGACTGACGAATGTAACTTTGGTGACTTTATTGCGCCAATCGCATTTGAAATTAACAGCATTAATCAACTAGAGAACGAACAGTTCGGTCCTATTTTACATATCGTGCGTTATAAAGCCGCTGATTTAAACAATGTGATTGCTGAGATTAATGCAACAGGCTTTGGTTTAACGATGGGGATCCACAGTCGTAATGAACGTACTTATACTGATATCGAACGCCAAATAAGAGTGGGTAACTGTTACATTAACCGTGACCAAGTTGGTGCTGTTGTTGGTGTACAGCCATTCGGTGGTCAAGGTTTATCTGGTACGGGTCCAAAAGCGGGTGGTCCACATTATCTATATCGTTTCACTAAGCAAGTTGTTAGCGCTTAAGCTGCGTCATTGTAAATTAAGGAGTTAAACCATGGTTGTAGAAAAAAAATTAGTTCAGACGCAGCATCTGATTGAAACCGGCCTTTGTGCGTGGCAGAGCTGGAATGAGCTGGGTGTCATTGCCCGTGCTGAGTTGATTGCAAAATGGGTTGAGATCATTAGCCAAGAAGCCGCATTAGGTAAACTTGCGGGTGAAATGGCTAAATATCAAAAACACCAAGCAATTACGTTATTGGGCGATGAAAAATTAATGCCTGGGCCAACAGGTGAAGTGAACGAACTTTACAGTGCCGGGCGTGGTTTATTTATTGTCGCAGCAACAGACTCCGAGCAAAGTTGCAGCATTAATGCCATTGTGGGTCATGTGAGTGCGGCGTTATTAGCGGGTAATACTTTGGTATTGGCATTACCGCAAGCGCAGCAAGCATTGCAATTTGTGTTACTTAATACACTGCACGCTGCGGGTATTCCAGAACTTGTCGTACAGGGCGCTGAGGAAACTCAGTTAACAGCACTGATTGAATCTTCAAAAGTAGCTGGTGTTGCGTTTACAGGGGATGAAAAAACCGCGCAAACGATTAACCGTACTTTGTCTGCTCGAGATGGTTTATTGGCGCAGTTAGTGGCTGAAGTGAGTGGCAGTGCATTGGCTTACGTCACAGATGATCACTTTATCTTACGCTTTATTACCGAGCGTACACGTACCATTAATATTACTGCTGTGGGTGGTAATGCAATCTTGCTAGAACTCGGTGGCGGCGACCATTAATCGTTAGCATAATATGAATAATCATATCAGGTACGCATTTGAGTGCCTGATATGGGACTCCTATCAGTGTAAGTCCGTTTATTTAGTAGTATCATCAGTCTTATTGTTCTGAGTTATCATTTGTAAACTTGTATCTTAAGTTATCATTTGTAAATTAAAAGTAGGTCACTGATGCAAAAAATTACCCGTTGTATGGCAGCTAACAAACGTATCGCGCTTGTAGCCCATGATCACATGAAATCAGATTTGATTGCTTGGTCAAAAGCACGTGCTGATATTCTCCAAAAGCACCATTTATTCGGTACTGGCACGACTGCCACCTTATTAACTAAACATGTTGAGCTACCCGTTAAAGCACTGTTGAGCGGTCCTATGGGCGGTGATCAACAGCTTGGTGCACTGATTGCCGAAGGGGAGATTGATATGATGATCTTTTTCTGGGATCCAATGAACGCTGTACCGCATGATCCGGATGTAAAAGCATTATTACGTTTAGCCGCAGTATGGAATATTCCAGTTGCGACCAATCCTGCAACGGCTGATTTCATTATTGACTCGATTCATACTAGTAGTAAATACGAACATGCTGTGCCTGATTACGAAGGTTATTTAGCGGAGCGTACTGGCGAGCTTTAATTTAAGACTTTAGTTTAGTGCTTTGGCTTCGAGTTGTTATTTCGGAGTGAGTTTATTTCTGGAGCTAGAAGCTGTGTGAAAAGTAATAACAGCAGCGAGTGGCTGCTGTTATTATTTATAGATTTGGCTTGTCTTAATCTTCTTTGAAATGCTCTTCAGTCATCATATGGCCAAGCTTGTCGGCTTTGGTTTTCAAATAATGTTCATTGTGCATATTCTTACCCACTTGTAATGGCTGACGAGCCACTATATTCACGCCGTATTCTTCCATCGCCGCTAATTTTTTCGGGTTGTTGGTCATTAACTTTACTTTATTAACACCAAGGTGATCTAACATAGGTTTACACATGGCATAATTACGTAAATCGGCAGCAAAGCCTAACTTTTCATTTGCTTCAACTGTATTGGCACCAGAGTCTTGTAAATTATAGGCACGGATCTTGTTTAATAGACCAATACCACGACCTTCTTGACGTAAATACAGAATAAAACCAGAACCTGCTTCGGTGATATTTTTCATTGCGGTTTCAAGCTGGAAGCCACAATCACAGCGCAAACTAAACAAGGCGTCACCCGTTAAACATTCTGAATGGATACGTCCTAGTATGACTCCATCTTTAGCTAACTCACCATAAGTTAGCGCCACATGTTCTTTGCCTGTCTCTGAGTCTTCGAAGCCGTGCATTGTGAAAGTACCAAAAGGTGTAGGTAGTTTTGAAGATGCGATAAATTTAATTGACACGGATTACCTCTTACTATCCAGCGCTATGATTAGCGATGAACGTCAAATAGAATTACTTTGGGCTAGTTTACTCGTTTATGGTGGTAATCTGAATAGAGAATTGTAAAAAGACGGGATAATTATTATTCGGTATCAATACAAAGTATACAAAGTTATGTACTTTATCAATGCAAAGTACACTAAGTTATGTACTTTGCTGTGTAAGATCATGATTAGAGACTGGTTGGGTTTGCATCAGGATTAATATTAGTGGCGTACGTAAAACTCTTTTGCAAATGCAGGTCGTGCTGCTTTAAGGGCTTGTGCTTGTTGTTCGGTCATTTTTCCTGCTGGAAAACCTAATGCTTTGTGATCGAGTAAAGCACGGGCCTTAATATTGATACACAGTTTGATTTTGCTGCCCGTACCGATGATTTCTTGACTGTTTAGGGCGGGTACTAAAATGCAGTGTTCGATTAAATTGGCAACAGAAGCGACTTCTAAAGGTAGTGAAATAATATCTTTCTTTTGAAAAATGAATTCGCGGATCACTGCTTGCTCGGAGGTATTCATTATTTTAACCATTTTGGTTATTTTCTTCATCATATCTGTTTCACTTTGTTTCTCAAGCACTGATTGGCCAGCTTGAACAAGTAACAGCGCGATAAAATAAGCAATGCCTGAAATGACAATAATAGAGATGTAACCACGGTATTCCGTCACCCATTGTTCTAACCCAGACACCGATAGTGCAGTGGTTGGCAGTAATAATACTAATGCTGCAGCAAGCAGTAACCAAGTGGTGGTAATGTTTATCTGTTTGTAATTTTGAATATACTGCTTCAGTTCATGCATGATCAAGCCTCTACTAATAACTGCTGTCAAAAAATTGTCTGACGTATGACATTATTTATGTAATTCTTCTTAGATTCAAATACAAGCATTTTCTGTGCCACTAAATTAATTATTTTCAATGGTCGTGATGTTGATGACTATCAGCAGGTTGCACCGTATACTAACGGCTGTTTATGCACTTTTAAATGGATGTCACATGCAGTATTTGCCAATTTTTATGGATGTAAATAATAAAAACGTGCTGGTTGTTGGCGGCGGAGAAGTCGCAAGTCGAAAAGTTGACTTGTTGTTGAGTGCCGGTGCCAAGGTAACTGTGTTATCCCCACGTTTAAACGATACGCTGCAACGCTATCGTGATAATGCCAAAATAACAGTGATTATTGACGGCTATAACTGCAACTATCTCCTTGATTATGTGATGGTATGGGTAACAACGGATGATACTTTGCTTAATAAACAAGTATGGCAAGATTGTTGTGAACGTAACTTATTAGTCAATGTGGCTGATCAACCTGAACTGTGTGAATTCATTACCCCTTCGATTATCGACCGCTCGCCATTACAAATTGCCATCTCAAGTGGTGGGACTTCGCCTGTACTGATCCGCTATTTACGTGAGAAACTTGAAGCCTTATTACCTGAAACTCTGGGTCAACTGGGTACATTTGCCGGAGAGCAACGTGAGCGGGTCAAGCAACAGTTTAGTAGCGTGACAGAAAGACGTCGTTTTTGGGAACGTTTTTTCAGCTCTAAAGCCGTGACACTAGCCACTGATACCGTGCAACTACAACAAGAGTTTGATTTACAATTAAACACGCCAAATACCGACGTTGACGGTGATATTTATTTAATCCAACTGCCTGACGAAACGGACTTATTACGTTTAAGAGCCTTGCGTTTAATGCAGCAAGCGGATGTTATTTTATACGACGAGGACAGTGATGACCATATTGCTGACTTTGTTGAACTATGCCGTCGAGATGCCGAACGCTATCCTGTACTGAGTGATGATTTTGTTGTGCAAGCGCAAGTGCGTAAGCAGCAAGGTGAGCGTGTTTGTTTGTTAATTAATAATAATACACAGTTTGATTTATTAACCACAGAGCTCAACGCGGTTAGTGTTATCGCTTAATTATTTGTAGGACTGATTTTAAGATGTATTCAGGTTTTCTCATTGTTATCATACCCTTGGTACTGGGCTATCTTGTCGAATTAAAACAAGCTAAACATATTCATTGGATTAATGTTTGCACCAATAAAATGATCTACGTGATCTTGTTTTTGATGGGAATTAGCTTATCGCATCTGGATAATTTTTCGCAAAATATCCAGAATATCGGATTATACAGTTTTACGGTGCTCAGTTGTGTGTCAATCGCGAACTTAATGGCATTGTGGGGACTGGATAAACGTTTAACGAAAACGATAGCGGGAGAAGGGGAGTCATTAAGTAAATGGCATCTTATTTTAGAATCACTACAGTTAATTTGTGTTATTGCTGCTGGTTTTATATTGGGTTTATTTGTTTCTTCAGAACTGATTGAGATTGATGCAATCAGTGAAGGCGCATTGGTATT
Organism: Moritella sp. 28; assembly: GCF_018219435.1. Classification (NCBI taxonomy): domain Bacteria; kingdom Pseudomonadati; phylum Pseudomonadota; class Gammaproteobacteria; order Alteromonadales; family Moritellaceae; genus Moritella; species Moritella sp. 28. Next base: position 490,338 of record NZ_CP056121.1, read on the forward strand.
GCTGTTACTGTTTATCGGTTGTCAATTACGTAATAGTGGAATGCAATTACGCGAAATTTTACTTAATACTTGGGGTATCAAAATTGCGGTAGTGATGATACTGAGTTCTTGGGTTGGTGGGTTGGCTGCAGCCTTGTTACTCGAGATACCGTTAACGAATGGTTTGGCCTTGGCATCGGGTTTCGGTTGGTATTCGTTATCGGGTATTTTGATTACAGATGGCTTATCGCCAGTATTTGGTGGTGCGGCGTTTATTATTGATTTAGGCCGTGAGCTGGTGGCTATTTTAATCATTCCATCATTGATTCGTTTATACCCATCCACTGCAATTGGTTATGCGGGGGCGACGGCAATGGACTTTACCTTGCCAATGATCCAAAAATCAGGTGGAAATGGTTATGTACCGCTTGCCATTGTTAGTGGTTTTATTTTAAGCCTGTCATCACCGCTATTTATTAGCGTGTTTTTGGCGCTTTAATCACGGACATTTAGGCTAATAAGCCCAGATAAACAAAAGGGAGATGCTGTTAGTCAGCGTCTCCCTTTTTGTATTTAATCACTGAACAAATTAATTTTTGAATTAGCTAATTTTACCTTCAACTAATAGCTGACGAATTAATGGCGCACAGATAAGCTCCATCGCCAGTGCCATTTTTCCGCCAGGTACAACCAAGGTATTGATACCAGAAATAAACGAGCCATCGATCATGGTTAGCAAATAAGGGAAATCGACATTCTTTACGCTTTGGAAACGGATCACCACCAAACTTTCATCCAAGGTTGGGATCGTTGTCGCACTAAATGGGTTTGAGGTATCGACTAACGGCACACGCTGAAAGTTAATGTGGGTGCGTGAAAACTGTGGAGTAATAAAGTTAATGTAATCGTCCATTGAGCGCACGATAGAATCTGTTACCGCTTCACGAGAGTGACCACGATCTTCAGTGTCTCGGACTAATTTTTGGATCCACTCCAAGTTGACGATTGGCACCATGCCGATCAACAGGTCAACATGTTTAGCTACGTCATTGTTTTTGGTTGCTACCCCGCCGTGTAGACCTTCATAGAATAAAAGATCAGTCCCCGTTTCGATATCTTGCCAAGGGGTAAATGTACCCGGCATTAAGTTATACGGCACGGCTTCGTCAAACGAGTGCAGGTAACGACGGTATTTACCGCTGCCCTCACGCCCATAGTCTTGAAAAAAGCTTTCCAGTAACTCAAAATCATTGGCCTCAGGGCCAAAATAGCTGATATGCCGACCTTGTTCACGGGCTTTGCGGATTGCCACATCCATTTCGGGACGGGTATAACGATGAAAACTGTCGCCTTCGATAAAAGACGCTTTGATGTTTTCTTGCTGGAACATGTGTGCAAAGGCCAAGCTAGTGGTAGATGTACCAGCGCCTGATGAACCTGTCACAGCAATGATAGGATGTTTTGCTGACATTTGATCGACCAACTAGTTGAATTTAAGGAAATAGAGCTATGTTATACGAGGTTAATGCTTTCAGATCAAGTATAAAATTTGCACGATTATTGTGGATTTTTAAGAACTTCGCTCTTGGCTAGGATGTTCACGCTATCATGTAATTCAGAGTAAACGATGACCACATCACCGCTTTCAAGTTGTTTGGTTACTTGACATACTTTTTCTGACATTGACATCTCGAGAGGGCCATAATCAGTACCTTCTCGTAGTACGAAATGTTCGATTAATGTATTTAGCGTATTCTTATCTATTTGTTGATATGGAATAATCATAATTGAGCTCTACGTTGTATCTACCAATAATTCGCCTAATATTAACATATTTATTCTAATTGTTTGCTAAATACAGTCATCTTAAATACAATGATTCTCATTTAGATTTTTCTATTTATAATTCTCTAACTCTTACTTCATATTTAGTCGTAGTGGAATAACATGAACTATTCAGCAATTTGGTCAATTGGGTTACTTGCAGGTACATTAATGATGCCTGCTCAGGCCGCACCCGCAACGAGCGAGCTTGATAATATTATTGATAGCAAGCAGCAATCACAGGCGCAAGCACAACGTACTCAGGAGAATATTGCTGATCTCGATGACAAAACCAGTGAAACAGTCAGTGAATACCGCGCTTTGTTACGTGAAAATGCAGTATTGACCGCTTATACAGCACAGTTAGACAAGCAGGTCTCGCAACAGCAGCAATTATTAATCGGTTTAGAAAAGAACATGGCGAATGTCCGTGAAACGCGGATGGAACTGACCCCGTTAATGCAAGAAATGGTGCAAGTACTGGCCCTGTTTGTCGAACAAGATATCCCTTTCTTATGGCAAGAACGTCAATTACGTTTAGCTGAACTCAATCGTTTATTAAATAACCCTAATATCAGTGTTGCGGATAAATATCGCCGAATACTCGAAGCTTACCAAATCGAAACTGAATATGGCGACACCATCGAAACATGGCAAGCACAATTGCCATTAAGCGATGCGGACAAAACCGTACAGCTTATCCGCGTTGGTCGGGTGGCTTTATATTACCTGACGCCAGATCATAACAATGCAGGCTATTGGGATAACAGCAGCCGTACTTGGTTAACATTACCAGCCAGCTGGTTAGCCAGAGTTAAGCAAGCTTATGACGTCGCTGATAACAAAACCGTACCGACGTTATTAGCACTGCCTTTATTAGAAACATCTTTATTAAAGGCGCACACGGTTCCAGTGACGCAACAGCAGGAGGCGCTATAATGACTATAACTATCTCTCTACTTAGGGTTGTGCTTAGTACTCTGTCTACACGTTGTAACGCCGTTATTATTGCCACTAGTTTGTTGATGTTCAACGTCAACGCCACACCACTGGATGACCTGCTAAAGCAAGTTCAGCAAAGTAATGTGGCAGAAACCAAAATAGATAATGAAGCGTTAACGCGTTTTAAAAGTAATTTAGCGACGCAAAAAGCCAATTTAGCGAAACAAGCTAAGCGTAACCAAGCGTTACAACAAAAAATGACTCAGTTACAAAATACGATTGCTGGCAATAACAAACTGATTTTAGCCAAACAAAAATTGGCCAATAGTGAAAAGTCTGATCTGGATAAAGTGTTCAGTGAATTCCGCCGTGCCAGTCAGGACCTACGTGGTCAATTAAATAAAAGTCCATTAAGTGCAACACTGCCAGGACGTGCAACACAACTGTCTCCGTACAGTGAAGCAAACTACGAACCGGATCTGGTTGCTATTAAACACTTATGGTTATTGTTTACCGAACAAATGGTCGCGAGCAGTAAAGTGACGACTGCGGATATGTTAGTGACTATGGCCGATGGTAGTAAAAAAACCTTAGCTGTTACGCAAATCGCAGGTTTCACCGCGTTTACAGCACAGGGTCCATTGTTATACCAAGCTGGCAGTGAAAGTTATCAATTATTAACGCCAACCACAACGGATATGGCGGCACGTATTGCTGCATTTTCACAACCGTCTGAAGGTTTTGTTAGTACGCTGATTGATCCATCCGATGGTGCATTATTAGCACGTGCAGCACAGACTAGCGCGTGGTGGCAGATATTCTCTGACGCGGGTGTTGTCGGTGGCATTATTGTCGCTGTGGGTATTATCGGTATGATAATCGGTTTATTCCGACTGTTGGTTCTGACGCGCGAAGCGAAGAAAATAGAATTACAAAAACAACAATTAGATAAACTGACGAATAACTCACTCGGCCGTATCATCGGTGTTGCCGAGCGTCACGAACACAGTAATACTGATGAATTAGCGCGTTTTCTTGATGAAGCGATTTTGGCTGAATTACCTGAATGTCGTAAAGGATTAGGATCGATCGCTGTACTGGCGACTATCGCACCACTGCTCGGGTTATTAGGTACTGTGGCGGGGATGATTGAAACATTTCAAGCCATTACCGCTTATGGCAACAGCGATCCACAAGTGCTATCAAGTGGTATTTCTCAAGCTTTGTTAACCACTAAGTTTGGTTTGATTGCCGCTGTACCACTGATGTTATTACACAGTTTATTAATGAGTAAAAGTGACAGTATCTTACATGTGATAGAACATCAAAGTGCAGGTTTATTAGCGCAACGTCAACAGCGTCTCAGCTTATATGCCAATGAAGCAGAGCCTCGAGTAATGACTCATCAGCAGCAAGCGATAGGTAACGTGTAAGTATGTCTGGGTTTATGGATTTTCTTAGCAATGCATCGGTGATCTTTTGGGTTATTATGTTGTTGTCTGTGGTGATGTGGTGGACGATTGCCCGCTGCTATTTACAGTATGGATTGCAATATCCTGCATTGTCTCAACACTACCAAGGTGAATGGGTGCAATGGCAAGGCCAATCTCATTTACTGGCAGTCGCGGTGCGCGATGGTTTTATTTCTGAATTACAAAGTCGGCTCACTCGTAAGCTTATTTTTATTAAAACCTTAACCGGGGTTTTACCCTTATTAGGGTTACTGGGCACAGTCGATGGCATGATTGATAATTTTGCCGTGTTGTCTGACAGTCTCGGTGTATCGGAGTTATTTAACAGTGGGATTGCCCAAGCATTATTAACTACGTTAGCGGGGCTGGTCACGGGGTTATCTGGTTTGTTTTTTTGTCACAGTTTGAACAAACGGGCGAATTTATTGACCTTAGATCTGGCCCAAAAATTAGTTGTTAAAGGGATATAAATGAGAACGCGATTTAGCCGAAATAATAGTGACACGCTCACTGTCGATTTAACACCTATGATTGATATGGTGTTTATTTTACTTATCTTTTTTTTAGTGACTGCATCGTTTAATAAAATGAATGCGATTGATATTCAACGTCCCGATGGCGCGACGAATGATCTGCAAGGGTCTGTGAGTTTAGTTGTGTCTATCGATGCTGAAAATGGCGTTTGGATTGAAGGCGAACCCGTTGATATCCGCAAATTGCGTAGCCGAGTAAAGACCTTGAGTAGTGGTGATCATACTTCAGTGATGTTGAATGCCGATCGCACGGTTGATACCGGTCGTTTAATTGAAGTATTAGATCAAATTAGATTAGCTGGGGTGGACAATGTTGCAGTTGCAACAGCGGGGCAGTAAACGCTTTCGTTTAATCGCGCTTGTACTGGCAGTACTGGTTAATATTAGTTTAGCGGCATTAATTTATTCTCTCACTATTGGCGGGAATAAAGCGCCAGTGAACGATCCGATCACGATTAACTTTCGTCAGTTCACTGATTCGAATGTGGAAGAGCAGGATATTACTCCTGAGTTAGAGGTGATCCCAGAGCCGAAACCACAGCAAGATATGGTCGCACTGCCACAATCGATACAGCCGAGTTTCGATGTGCAGAACATTAATTTAAACAGTAATATAACCTTACCAGCGTTAGCGGTGCCGACTTTTGATGTCTCACCACAATTTGTTGATGTCACGAGTTATATTCAACCCCAAGCCGAGGTCACGCCCATTGTAGTGGCGACTGCAGTACAAGCGACTACTGGTAAACCTGAAATTGGTTTTGCAAAAATATTACGTAAAACTGAACCGCAATATCCGTATAAAGCCAAACGCCTCAGGATTGAAGGGTATGTGGTGTTACATATCTTGATTAATGATGATGGTCGTGCAGAAGAGATTAAGGTTATCGAAGAAAAACCACGTGGTTACTTTGCTAAAACATCGCGTAAATCGGTGCGTCGTTGGGAGTTTGAAAAAGCCCCTATCGGTACTAAGGTGTGGAAAAAATGGAGAATGGGTTTTGAACTTAATTAGAGTGAAACAGCATTGTTCAGCCTTGCTATCTGGTACTTCGTTATGCTTGATGTTTTTATTGTTATTGCTTTCAATGACTAACGCAAACGCGAAGCAAGTCCCCGCGTCGGTATATAGTCGTTATATTAGCTTAACAACAGCCTTTACTAAAATGTCTGCACAAGACGATAAGCAAAGTAAAGCCAAGGTTCAATCTAACAATATTTTGATTAAAGATATCACTGATTTTTACCAGCAGCAGCGTGAACACTCGATAGAACGTCAATTACTGGCCAGTAATTTACAGCTGCAAGTTCTGTTCATGCAGGAAGATTATCAGCAAGGCTACCAGGTGGTGAATCAGTTATTAGGTTTATCGCTCGAACTTGAGCAACAACTGACATTCCAACAACTGGCTGCGCAGTTAGCCGCATCATTAGCAGCAGACGCTGTTACGACGAAAGGACGAGCAACTAAGTCGTGGAGCGTGGTCGCAAAGCACCTTAATGCTTGGTTTATGCTGGTGGACAAACTTGATGACAAACAACGCGCCAAATATAAAATTACTACAACCAAACAAGCCAGTAATGCCGCATTATTAGCGCAAGCCTATTATTTACAAGACAAGCTAACAGCCGCCCTTACGCCATCAAAACGTGCTTATCAATTAGTACCCAAAAATGAATCTTACCTGCAATTGTTATTAGCTTTGTTACAGCGTTTAGATCAGGACAAACAGCTTAATAAGTACCTTAAAATTGCGGTCGTGGACTTCCCTAATGCAAAAGATTATTGGGAACGATTAGCGTATAGCTACCTGACTTTAGAGCAGAATAAATCCGCGTTATCGACATTGGCGATCACCCGTAATAGAGGTTTTCTCACCGCTCAAGGTTATCGCATATTAGCTTCGCTATATCTACAGCAACAACAGCCTCGATTGGCCGCAGCTGTGTATTTAGAAGGATCTGAAAATAAATTATTGCAGCAAGATAGCGCTTATTTTAAAGGCTTGAGTAATGCGTGGTTAATGGCGCGTGAACGCAGCATGGCACTTATTGTTTTAGCACAGGCTGCTGACGCAGGTATTAAGTTAGCCAAACATGACCAACAGCAAGCGCAGTTATTGTATTTAGAAGCACGTTGGTCAGAAGCGGAATTAGCGTATGCAGCTTTGCTGGTTCATGGTGTTAAGGGCGATGATAAAAAGACCTTACTCATGGCTGACAAATGGCGTTTTTTATTAGCCGTCAGTCAGATTGAACAAGGTAAAAAAGCACAAGCGAAAGATAATTTACAGCTATTACAGACCAAGCAATATCAAGGTTACAGTAAAGGCTGGTTAGCACAGTTGTAAATCATAATTTCATATTTAGTGATGATGAAGTAGTTGCATATGCTGGGTATGTCGACCTTTGTAGATTGTTTATCTGATAAAGCCTAGAGCAGTATGATTAAATACCTTCTATAGTTAAATGATTAAAATATATAGAAGGCAACCGTAATGAAACTATCTAATATAGTACAGCGTGGTTGGGATGCCGTTGACGCAGGTGATTTTGATACCTTAGTCGCTGATTACACGGATGATATTACATTCATAATGCCGGGACAGGAGAATATTGTGAGAGGGCTGACGACGTTTCGTACTGTGCTAGACCAGCTGGGAGGCTTACTTCCACCTGGTTTCGAGATCACAGAACTTCGTCAGATTGAAGGAAAAAATGAAGTTGTCTCAATCGTTGAGTGGAAATCAAATAAGATAGAATTCTCTGCATTATCCGTCTTATTCAGATTTGAAGGCGACAAAATTTATGAAGAAAGGTGGTTCGTCGATACCGAACAATGGAAACGCCTATTTTGAACCATTGAGAGACATTATAATTTAAAGCGGGGCTTGTTATCATAGGATTAGTTCCGCTGTACATTCTTGCTATAACTTTTTTATTTAGGTATCACGTGTAACTTTATCGTGCAAATAGACATACATTAAATTACGATTTGATTCGATGTACACGTACCGTTACTTCATAAATAAAGAGTTAATAACTATGGCTTTAGCACCGATTAAAACAGCCGTTATCGGCTATGGGTTTTCTGCAAAAACTTTCCATATCCCCTTTATTACTAGCTTGCCTGACTTTGAGTTAGTTGCGATTAGCAGTAGCCAGCGTGATGCGGTTGTTACTGATTTTCCTACCGTAGCTCATTATACGACAGCCGATGATCTTCTTACGAACTCTGATGCCGAACTTGTTATTATTACTGCGCCGAATGATGTGCATTTTTGTTTAGCAAAACAGGCCTTAGAAAATAACAAACATGTTGTTCTCGAAAAACCCTTTGTCACCAATATTGCTGATGGTGAAGCATTAATCAAATTATCCGTCGAGAAAGGGCTTGTTCTGAGTGTTTATCATAATCGTCGTTGGGATGGTGATTTCCTTACCGTTAAAAAATTAATTGAAGACGATCGTATTGGGGAACTGAAGAGTTTTGAATCTCATTTTGACCGTTTCCGGCCTGCAGTACGTCAACGCTGGCGCGAACAAGCAGCTAATGGTGGCGGTATTTTATTTGATTTAGGCCCACATCTGCTTGATCAAGCGTTGGCATTGTTTGGTGTGCCAGATGCGATCACCGCTCAATGTTTAATAATGCGAGAGGGTTCAACGAACGTAGATTATTTTAATCTTGTACTGCATTACCCTAATCAAGTGACAACCCTGCATGCAGATCTATTCAGTGCTGGTCCAAATAAACGTTTCAGCGTTAAGGGGTCGAAAGGTAGTTATGAAAAATATGGATTAGATCCACAAGAAGCGCGTTTAGTTGCGGGTGTATTACCTGTCGATGCATGCTGGGCTGATGAAACCGCTGAACAATACGGTTGTCTATATAGCGCTGATGATGCTGAGATAATAACAACGGAGCGTGGTTGTTATCAGCAGTATTTTCTTACAATGGCTAATGCGATTCGATTAAAGACCAAACCACCGGTAACAGCAGAAGAAGCGTTGTTGAATATTAAATTAATTGAACTAGCTATGGAAAGTAGCCGCTTAGGTAAGACTTTATCAGTGACGTTGTAATGACAGTAGAGGCAGGTATAACATCTGCCTCTACTTACTACATAGGTTAAGCGTGTTCGCTTTCTTCAATCATCTCTTCAAGCTGTTCGTTCAAGTCCATCCAAGTGGTCTCAGCGTCTTCAATCGCCACAACAAATTTCGCTTGCTCGCCTAATGCGGTTTTTAGCTTGGCTTTGTTTTGATCTTCATAAATACTGGTTTCACTGAGTTGTGCTTCAACGGCAGTCAACTTGTCGCCTAAGGTTTCTAGCTGTTTGTCTAGTTTTTCGATTTGCTTGCGTACTGGCTGTGTCAACTTACGCAGTTCAGCGGCTTTACGCTTTTGATCTTTCTTTGCTTGTGCACTGTTGACGCCTGTATTCACTACTTGTGTAGCTTGTTTCTCAACTTTTTGTTGTTCGCTTAACCAGCGATGGTAATCATCGAGATCACCATCAAAGGGTAATACCTGCTTATCGTGTACCAAATACAGTTCATCGGTCGTAGAGCGTAATAAGTGACGATCATGCGATACTACAACCATTGCGCCTTCGAAGCCTTGCAGGGCGACTGACAGCGCGTGACGCATTTCTAAATCCAAGTGGTTGGTTGGTTCATCAAGCAGCAATAGATTTGGTTTTTGCCATACGATCAGCGCTAATACTAACCGTGCTTTTTCACCACCCGAGAATGGGCGCACAATATCTAACGCTTTTTCACCGATGAAACCAAAACCACCTAAGTATTTACGTAGCTCTAATTCTGTTTTGTCTGGTGCTAGACGAACCATGTGTTGCAGTGGCGTATCGTCTAAGCGTAAAAATTCTAATTGGTGCTGGGCAAAGTAACCTACTTTTGAATTAGGGTTAACTTCGAGTGTGCCTCTAATCGGCTCCATTTCAGCAGACAATAATTTAATCAGTGTTGATTTACCCGCGCCGTTACGACCGAGTAGACCAATACGACTGCCCGGGACGAGATTCAATTTAATGTTATCTAGAATTAAGGTTTCGCCATAACCTGCACATACGTCTTCCATTGTTAACAACGGTAGTGGCAGGGCCTCGGGCTTTAAGAAACTAAAGCTAAACTGTGAATCGGCATTGGCCGCAGAAATAAGCTCCATACGCTCCATCGCTTTAATACGACTCTGTGCTTGTTTAGCTTTTGATGCTTTGTAGCGGAAACGATCGATATAGCTTTGCATGTGAGCAACTTCACGCTGTTGCTTTTCAAACATAGATTGCTGTTGTGATAGTTTCTCGGCACGTTGTTTTTCGAACGAGGTGTAATCACCTGTGTATTCGTTTAGTTTTTGGTCTTCAACGTGAATGATCTTAGTAATAATGGCATCGAGGAAATCACGATCATGTGAGATCAGCATTAATGTACCATCGTACTGTTTTAACCATTTTTCTAACCAAATAACCGCATCTAAATCCAAGTGGTTGGTTGGCTCATCAAGTAGCAATAAGTCAGAACGACATAGCAGTGCCTGTGCTAAGTTTAAACGCATACGCCAACCACCCGAGAAACTCTGTACTGGTAGTTGTTGTTTGTCTTCTGTAAACCCTAAACCCGATAACAGTTCAGAGCAACGGGCGTTAATGCTGTAAGCACCAATCGCATCTAGCTTGCCGTGGAACTCTGCAATTTTATTACCGTTATCCGCTGCTTCAGCTTGTGCAAGACCAGCTTCTAATTGACGGAATTCAGTGTCGCCATCCAGCACATAATCATGGGCACTACGATCAAGCGCGGGCGTTTCCTGTTTCACACTCGAGACTTGCCAGCTGCTTGGATAGGTTAGGCTACCGTTATCCAAACTAATTTCATGGCGAATAAGGGCGAATAGGCTGGATTTACCACAACCATTCTTACCGACTAAACCAACCTTTTGACCTGGATTGATTTTGGCACTGGTATTCGTAATAAGCGGCTTGCCGCCACGCAGAAGTTCAATATCGCTAGCTATGATCATATGAGGGCTATTAGTAACTATAATTGCGGCAATTTTAGCGGATTTATGCGCAGTTTAAAATGTTAAACTTTGAAATTTGTACTAAGAATAAAGTACACTTATAGTTAAACGGTGGTAATAGACCAATTATCAGCAAGGATACGCTGATGATTTAAGTTAACTTACATCGTAAATGACTGGGAGGTTGCAGTGGTTGAACGGAAGAAAAAACGCTTTGTCGCCGGCGCTAAATGCCCGACGTGCAATGAAATAGATGTGATCCAGCTATTTCAAGTTAATGGGGTAGAAACAATTGAATGTGTCAGTTGTGGCTATACCCAAGCGCAAGCCGATGGAGAGGTGAGTACCGCCACCCGCGATTTTGAACAAATGATTGGTGTTTTTAAGCAATAGCCTTGTTTAAAGACAACCATATATAGTTAATCAGGAATGAAGAGAATAGATATGTTTATTGAAGCAAACTCAGTAGTAGTACTACACTTCGCAGTAACAGACGATAAAGGCGAGCTTATCGATGATACGCGTGATTCACAACCACTGGAATTCTTAATGGGTTCTGGTTACCTTGTTCCTGGTCTTGAAGCTGAATTAGAAGGCCTAGCAGTAGGTAACGAATTTGACGTAACTATCCAGCCAGAACAAGGCTACGGCATCTATGATCCAGAACTTGTTCAAGAAGTACCTGCTGAGTTATTCGAGGGTGTTGAAGGCGTTGAACCGGGTATGGCATTCAGTGCTGACACTGATGCTGGTCACCGTACTGTTATCGTAACGGCTGTTGAAGACGACATTATCGTTGTTGATGCTAACCACCCATTTGCGGGTCGTACACTGCAATTTAACGGTGAAGTTATCGGTATTCGTGAAGCAACTGAAGAAGAACTAGAGCATGGTCATATTCATGGCGCTGGCGGCTGTGGTCATGACCACGGACACGACCATGATCATGAAGGCGGCTGTTGTGGTTCTGAAGAACCAAAAGAAGAGAAAAAAGACGGTTGCTGCGGCGGTCACTAGTCGTTAGTGGTCTTGGGGGTCGGTTATTGATTATCGATGACCCATAATAACAATTAAATTTCGGTTTAATTAAAAGCAAAATGCCAGTTACTGTGACTGGCATTTTATTATTTATAATAAATAATCTGCTATTTTTGCTCTCAGCAACCACAGCCATTCACGTATCAATAATGCGGTGGTGGTGTCTCATCTGCTTCGCTTGCTAATCCACTGCCCACTTGCATTGTTTTTATACGACTAATTAAAAAAGTCAGCTGTACTTTTTGATCTTCAAGTATTTTTTGCTGATCAATAATGGCATTATTTAATTGTTCGATAGTGTCGTCTTGAAAACTTAGTTTCATCTCTAAGTCACAAACACGTTCTTCTAATTGCTGAATTTCCATGTTTTTCCGCTATGGCTGTAATTTTATGAACTAAGTTTAACATGTAATGTCGATTTATTTGAGCTGAAATACTAGGCTAGATAGGATGTAAAATTAAGTAAAGTTGGATGATTTATCATTTTTTACATTTATAGTTGTTAATATCTTGTATGGAAGCATCAAATAGTTATGATAATACTAAGTAGTTATTAGGTATAAGTAACTTAGAACGTAGTTGTGGAATTACACTGCATTATTTTAATTAGGTATTTCGATGAAAAAATTTTTTAAAGTAACGGTACTCGCTTCAGCAGTATCTCTGTTAGCGGCATGTGGTCAAGAAGCACAAGAAGCTCCAGCAGAAAAAGTAACAGACATTAAAGCATACACTGAAGATCAACAAGCGGCTTATGCAATCGGTTCAATCGTTGCACGTAACTTGGTAGCACCCCTTAAGCGTCAAGAAGAGCTAGGTGCACCATTAGATAAGGAAATCATCGTTCAAGGTATTACTGATGCGTTAAACGAATCCACGCAGTTATCTGATGAAGAATTACAGACTGTATTAAAAGCGTATGACGAGAAAATGAATACGCTATCAACTGAAGCTGCACGTATAGAAAGCGAAAAAGCAGAAGTGGATGCAAAAAACTTCTTTGCTGAAAATGGCAAAAAAGAAGGTATCACCACGACTGAATCTGGTCTTCAATATGAAGTGCTAGCAGCGGGTACAGGCAAGAAAGCAACACCAAATGATACGGTAACAGTGCATTACACTGGCTCATTATTAAATGGTAACGTTTTTGATAGCTCTGTTGAACGTGGCGAACCAGCAACATTTGCACTTAATCGTGTGATCCCTGGTTGGACTGAAGGTGTAGCGCTAATGAACGTGGGTAGTAAGTATAAATTATACATCCCATCTGAATTAGGTTATGGCGCACAAGGTGCGGGTGCTGACATTCCACCAAATTCAACATTAGTATTTGAAGTTGAATTATTAGAAATTGCTGGTCAAGATAAGCAATAAAACTAATATTAACAATGCAGTTTTCTATTTTTAGGTTGCTGCTGTTAAATAAAAACCCATTCATATCTGACGATGTGAATGGGTTTTTTATTGGCTGGAGTTAAATCAAATGAACAGAACTTATTCTGCGTCGACAACTTCGCGGTGATAAGTCGCTAGGGTAAACAGCAATTTATCTTCTAACTCAAAGCGTTGTTCTAATAGCTCTCCGATTTTTGACATATCTTCATCTAAAGATAGGAGGAGAGTGTCGTCATCTTGATTTGCTTCGGCGTATTTATCATTGAATTCAAGTAATGCTTCTGTGGTTAACACTATCTTAGGTTGTATTTTTTGTGCGAGGGCAAGGCTTTTTACGCTGTATTCTGCACATTGAGATACGATTTGGTCATAAACTTCAAAATGACCCGTAGATAAATAATCAATTAATATTTGGCAAAAGGCTTGCAGTTCATCTTTGCTGGGTAATGTGGCGGTTTTTTCAAATGGGGGTAAGCCTTCGAGTTTGCAATAATCGACAATCAGTTCTTGTCGCTCTTCTAGCCAATGATCGATGGCGTTGTGCGTGCCGCCCCAAGCTTGTTGCGCTTGTTCTAATTTGGTTAACATATGACTTACTCCATGTACCCTTAAAAAAATAAGGTTTCCTATTACTAAATTTTTTACCGTAAAACGTCAACACTATTTTATCTGGTCAAACCTGATTAATTAGCACCACAGTAATAGATTTATCTACTAAAGGACGATTACTGATTTTAAACTGTTGTATGTCTAATCATAGCATATAAGCCTTTGTTATGACTGCTTTTTGGTTTTGTATCGAGAGCTTGTTAATTAATTGTGATTAAGGTCTCTGATTCTATTAGTACTAATTGCGTAAATTAATTGCGCTAATTGAAACATAGATGAGTAAGCCGTTATAGGCGATTTAAAGCTGTTGTTTTTTTCTTCGCTCAGTCAGTAATCTTGGCCTATTTTTTTATATTTTGGCGTTAATCCCCTGTTATGATCAACTTGTTGTTAAATTAACGGTGAAAATGGCGTCATATATTTTGTCAATTGTTGAATAATGTTACAATCACGCCATATTAGAGCCGCAATTCAGGAAAGGATATGAGCGAGTTAAAGAATGATCGTTATTTACGTGCGTTAGCCAAAGAATCGGTAGACCAAACACCAGTATGGATGATGCGCCAAGCAGGCCGTTATTTACCAGAATACAAAGCAACGCGTGCTGAAGCTGGTGACTTTATGTCGCTGTGTAAGAATGCAGAACTTGCTTGTGAAGTAACGTTACAACCATTACGCCGTTTTCCACTTGATGCGGCTATTCTGTTTTCAGATATCTTAACCATTCCTGATGCGATGGGTTTAGGTCTGTATTTCTCAGAAGGTGAAGGTCCTAAATTTGAGCGACCTATTACGTGTAAAGCTGATGTTGATAAGATCGGTATTCCAGATCCCGAAGGCGAATTACAATATGTAATGAACGCGGTGCGTACTATTCGTAAAAACCTTAATGGTTCAGTACCGTTAATTGGCTTTTCTGGTAGCCCGTGGACGTTAGCTACTTATATGGTTGAAGGTAGCGGTACTAAAACGTTCACTAAAATTAAGAAAATGGCATTTGCTGAACCACAAACGCTACACTTATTATTAGATAAGTTAGCGGATTCAGTGATCACTTACCTTAACGCACAAATTGCGGCGGGCGCACAGTCTGTGATGGTATTTGATACTTGGGGCGGCGTATTATCGCCACGAGATTACAAAGATTTCTCACTGCAGTACATGCACAAAATTGTTGATGGCTTAACGCGTTTTAACGATGGCCGTAAAGTGCCTGTTACGCTGTTCACTAAGAACGGTGGTCAATGGATCGAGCAGATCGTAGCAACAGGTTGTGATGCGATTGGTCTGGATTGGACAATTGATATTGCAGAAGCTAAAGCCCGTGTTGGTGATAAGGTTGCACTGCAAGGTAATATGGACCCTTCAATGCTTTATGCATCACCAGAACGTATTCGTGAAGAAGTAAGCACGATCTTATCTGGTTTTGGTACAGGCAATGGTCACGTGATGAACTTAGGTCACGGTATCCATTTAGATGTTGAACCTGAAAAAGCAGGTGTATTCATCGAAGCGGTTGGCGAATTGAGTAAGCAATACCACAAGTAAGCTACAATTTGTGTGAACTGGCGATTACTTGCATACGGTAATCGAAAACAAAAACGGCGTCTATTTACATAGACGCCGTTTTTTTATATTTTATTTTTAGCCTTAATAATCGTTAGCGAGGTGCGTAGATCATTAATCCGCGTTAACTGCTAAGATCTTTTCGGCGTTAGCTTTAAGCGTTGGCTGTTCTAAAATGTCGTACGCTTTAATCATTACTTTTAATGCGCCAGTTCGTGACTCTGTATCTGCAAAATTATCGATAATATACTGTGCACGCTGGATCGCCGCTATGTAGGCTTTACGTTTCATGTAATATTCAGCTGCCGACAATTCATAACGTGCGAGGCGACTTTTAATTGCAATCGCACGCTTTTGCGCATCAGCCACATACTCACTTTCTGGGTAGCGTTTGATCAGGCGCGTGAAGTCATTGAAGGCTGCATTTGCATAACTTGGGTCTCGATCTGAACGATCTATATTAAATAGGTCATGAAATAGGTTATAATCCGCGCCCATATTGGTAAGTCCACGCATATAGTAGACATAGTCTATGTCTTTATGGCTTGGATTTAAGCGAATAAAACGATCTATATTGGCCAATGCCTGTGCTGTGTCACTATTCTTGTAGTAAGCATAGATCAAGTCTAACTGCACTTGTACAGTGTGCGGGCCAAATGGATAACGTGTATCAAGCGCTTCAAGCGTTTCAATAGCGGAAACAAAATTACCCGCTTGTAACGATTGTTGAGCGATGCTGTATAGCTCGATGGCTGGTTTATCCGGTACAGTCGGTTCTGATTTTGAAGAACAACCTGTTGCCACAACCAGTGCGAGCGATAGACTTATTGCTAATTTTATTGATTTTTTCATTAGGTTGGATAAATTCCAAATTGCTTAATGCGAAAAATAGTTACGTAGCCAATATGCTACAGCAAAATAAAAGGCTAAAATAGCCTGAATCCTGTAATTATACTGAAAATTAGGACCGAAGAGGGTCCCTGCTACCTATGAGCCAACATATAGAACTTTCTGCAGTCGTTGCAGAACACCAAGTCGGTCAACGTTTAGACCAAGTTTTAGCCGAGATGTTCCAAGATTATTCTCGTTCACGTCTGAAAGAATGGATTCTTGCAGGATTTGTTAACTTAAATGGCAAAGTTGTCGTTAAAGCACGTGAAAAAATGCAATTCGGCGATAAAATTATCTTAAACGCTGAAGTTGACGAAGAAGTTCGTTACGAGCCACAAGATCTGCCACTTAATATCGTGTATGAAGACGATGACATTCTTGTTATCAACAAACCAGCTGGTTTTGTTGTGCATCCAGGTGCAGGTAACCCTGATGGTACAGTGCTTAATGCACTACTATTCCATTATCCAGACATTATTGACGTGCCACGTGCTGGTATTGTTCACCGTCTAGATAAAGACACAACGGGTTTGATGGTTATTGCGAAAACAATTCCAGCACAAACGCATTTAGTAACTGCACTACAGGCTCGTCGTATTACGCGTGAATATGAAGCTGTTGTATCAGGTACTATGACTGCGGGTGGCTTTGTTGATGAGCCAATCGGTCGTCACGCAACTAAACGTACGCAAATGGCTGTTCGTCCACTGGGTAAGCCAGCAAAAACACATTACCGTGTTGCTGAAAAATACCGTGCACATACGTTATTAAGACTGCGTCTTGAATCAGGTCGTACTCACCAAATCCGTGTGCACATGACTCATATTATGCATCCTATCGTTGGTGATACTGTGTATGCTGGTCGTCCAAAGCCACCGGGTAATGCAACTGATACATTAGTCTTAGCACTACGTGGTTTCGGCCGCCAAGCGCTACACGCTCGCATGTTGAAATTAGAGCACCCAGTAACAGGGGAAATGATGATGTGGCGCGCAGAACGTCCGTCTGATATGAATACATTAATTCATATCCTACGTGAAGATACTGCGTTAAACATGATTGATGATTTCATCAGTTAATCATTGATTATGCCTCGTTTTATTCAACCAAACTGGCCCGCGCCGGATAATATAAAGGCGCTAAGCACTACTCGTGAGGGTGGGGTTAGTCATGTGCCCTATGCAGGACTAAATTTAGGTTTGCATGTGCAAGATGACAGTCAGTTGGTGTGGCAAAATCGGCAGTTGTTAATGACCGCTGCTCGTTTACCGCAGCAGCCATATTGGTTGAATCAAACCCACAGTACCGAGGTTGTTAGTTTAGTGGGGCAATCCCACAATACGAATCAACTTCCTGCTGCTGATGCGTCTGTAACACAGATGACGGGGCAAGTTTGTTTAGTGATGACGGCAGACTGTTTACCGCTATTAATTTGCGATAAAGCGGGTACGCAAGTTGCTGCTATTCATGCTGGTTGGCGTGGTTTACTCGATGGTATTATTGAAAATACTATTGCGAAGCTTACTGCTACACCAAATGAACTATTAGTGTGGTTAGGTCCAGCAATCAGCCAAGCATATTTTCAAGTAGGCAGTGAAGTACGTGATGCCTTTATTGCACATGATCCAAAAGCAAGCCGCGCGTTTATTGCCGATGGTGATAAATGGTTAGCGGATTTATATTTATTAGCGCGTCAACGTCTACAAGCGTTAACGGTTAATGCGGTTGACATTTACGGTGGTGACCACTGTACTTACCGCGAAATTGATTTATTCTATTCATATCGACGAGATAACCAAACGGGTCGCCAGGCAAGTTTGATTTACCTTGAATCTCAATAAATAATCCCCAAATAATAATTATGGGTTTTAGTGCCTTGCTAAATATTCCCAGCCAATTAAACGACTATAATTATAGCCACGACTGATAGGAGATTGTTATGCGCTTAGATCAACTTACCACTAAATTCCAAATGGCTATTTCTGATGCGCAGTCACTTGCTCTGGGTAAAGATAATCAATTTATCGACCCTATACACTTGATGATCGCGTTATTAAACCAAGACCATAGCTCCATTCGCCCATTATTGACAGCCGCAGGCATTGATGCCAATTCACTGCGCTGGCAGCTGAATGACGAACTTGATCGCTTACCACAGGTGCAAGGTACCCAAGGTGATATTCAACTATCGTCTGCATTAAACATGTTATTAAACTTGTGCGATAAATATGCCCAAAAACGTAAAGATAAATTTATTTCTTCCGAGATGTTTGTGCTTGCGGCAGTTGAAGATAAAGGGCGGTTAGGGCAATTATTACGAAAATCGGGTGGTACACGTAAAAGTATTGAAGATGCAATTGATGTGATCCGTGGTGGTGACAAAGTGGATAACCAAGGCGCAGAAGAACAACGTGAAGCTTTAACAAAATATACCTTAGATCTAACTGAACGTGCCGAAGTCGGTAAGCTGGATCCTGTGATTGGCCGTGATGACGAGATCCGTCGTGCTATCCAAGTATTACAACGCCGCACTAAAAATAATCCAGTATTAATTGGTGAACCTGGGGTGGGTAAAACCGCGATTGCGGAAGGTTTAGCACAGCGAATTGTAAATGGTGAAGTGCCGGAAGGGCTAAAGAATAAACGTGTGCTATCTCTGGATATGGGCGCGTTGATTGCGGGTGCCAAATATCGTGGTGAATTTGAAGAGCGGTTAAAGTCAGTGATCAAAGAGCTGGCGCAAACCGAAGGCCAAACTATTCTGTTTATTGATGAACTACATACCATGATTGGCGCTGGTAAAGGTGATGGCGCGATGGATGCTGGT
This sequence comes from Moritella sp. 28, assembly GCF_018219435.1. Lineage (NCBI taxonomy): Bacteria > Pseudomonadati > Pseudomonadota > Gammaproteobacteria > Alteromonadales > Moritellaceae > Moritella > Moritella sp. 28. The sequence goes on from NZ_CP056121.1 coordinate 509,460, forward strand.
AATATGCTTAAACCAGCATTAGCCCGTGGTGAATTACATTGTATGGGTGCGACCACTTTGGATGAATATCGTCAATACATTGAAAAGGATGCGGCGCTTGAACGTCGCTTTCAAAAAGTACTGATTGAAGAGCCAAGTGTTGAAGACACCATTGCCATCTTACGTGGTTTAAAATCACGTTATGAACTACATCACAATGTTGATATTACTGATCCGGCGATTGTGGCGGCGGCGACCTTATCTCATCGTTATATTTCCGATCGTCAATTACCTGATAAAGCAATTGATTTGATTGATGAAGCGGCATCGTCTATTCGTTTACAGATGGATTCAAAACCAGAATCCTTGGATAAGTTAGAACGTCGTATTATCCAACTTAAAATTGAGCAGCAGGCGCTGGAAAAAGAAGATGATTCAGCCAGTATTAAACGTTTATCGACGATTGCGGAAGAATTGACTGAGAAGCAGGATAAATTTAACGATCTCGATGAGATCTGGCGGACTGAAAAAGCAGCGCTTTCTGGTACTAAACACATAAAATCAGCGTTAGATAAAGCCCGTGTTGAATTGGATATGGCCAGACGCGCTAGCGATTTAAATAAAATGTCAGAGCTGCAATACGGCACTATTCCTATGTTAGAAAAGCAATTGGATTTAGCTGCCCAAGCCGAAATGCAAGATATGACCTTGCTAAAGCATAAGGTTGGTGAAGCCGAAATTGCTGACATTCTATCGCGTTGGACAGGGATCCCGGTTAACCGGATGCTGGAAGGCGAAAAAGAAAAACTGCTTGCGATGGAAGATAACTTACATCAGCGGGTGATTGGTCAGACCGAAGCGATTAGCGTGGTATCCAATGCGATACGACGTAGCCGTGCTGGGTTGGCTGATCCAAACCGTCCGATGGGATCTTTTTTATTCATGGGGCCTACGGGTGTCGGTAAAACCGAAGTATGCAAAGCCTTAGCCGATTTTATCTTTGATTCAGACCAAGCCATGATCCGTATTGACATGTCTGAGTTTATGGAAAAACATTCAGTTGCGCGATTAATCGGTGCGCCTCCGGGTTATGTCGGTTATGAAGAAGGGGGTTACCTGACGGAAGCGGTACGTCGGAAACCTTATTCAGTGATCTTGCTGGATGAAATTGAAAAAGCCCATCCGGATATTTTTAATATTCTATTACAAGTATTGGATGATGGTCGTTTAACGGATGGGCAGGGACGTACTGTTGATTTCCGTAATACGGTTATTATTATGACGTCTAATTTAGGCTCGGATATTATTCAAGAAGAATACGGTAAACATGATTATGATACGGTGAAATTACGCCTATTAGAGTTACTTGGGCAGAGCTTCCGTCCTGAGTTTATCAACCGTATTGATGATACTGTGGTGTTTCACCCGTTAGGGCGTAATCACATTGAGAAGATCGCTGCGATTCAGTTGAAGTCATTAGAGGCGCGATTAAAACAGCTGGGTTATAGTTTGTCGATTACTCCTGGTGCATTAGCAAAATTAGCTGACGCCGGGTTCGATCCCTTATTTGGTGCTCGGCCGCTAAAGCGCGTATTGCAAAAGCAGGTTGAAAATCGCTTAGCCAATGCTATTTTAGCGGGAGAGGTAGTACCTGGTAAATCGATTAAGATAAGTGTAGTTGATGATGAGTTAAGCGTTAGTCAATAATCGTGAATGACCATAAATAATGCATAATTAAAGTAGCCCTGATTAACAGGGCTTTTTTCTGCCTAAAGATTAATTGTTAATCATTCAAACTACTATATTTGTTTTTGTTGAAGTTATCCGTGTTAATATTTATCAGCCTGCAGTGTTTGATACTGCAGTATATCCACACTAAGTTCGGATGAAGGTAGCAGGAGAGTGGCCAATGTGCCCGCCGAAGAAGTAAATCTTTCAGGCGCTTTATTTCGCAAGAAAAAGCATGGACTGTTACTGGACGAGCCTCTGGAGAGATCCATTCAATTGGACGCCGAAGGAGCAAAGCGACAATGTCGTTGAAACTCTCAGGTACAAAGGACAGAGGATAGGATTATTTTTTTTGCGTACTTTCACGTCTGCTTTTGCTGTGGCTTTTGCCGTGGTTTTTTTGCTTCGTTTACCCATCTTGAATAATTACATCCTCCTCAGATTCACATTCTCGAGGAATGATTTTTAATGCACTATTTAGAATTAGCAGTACTACAATTTTCTTTACTACAACCAATACCAGCTTCTTTATTAGAAACCCTACAAAATACTCTGCAAAGCATTGATCAATTTATTTGGGGTCCGCCATTATTATTACTTTTGGTCGGCACCGGAATGTATCTCACTTTGCGTTTAGGTTTTTTACAAATCACCAAATTACCCTTAGCGCTAAAGTACCTGTTTTCAGGTGATAAAGACGACAGCGATCTACATAACAAAAAGCAGGGGGATATCAGTAGCTTTGCAGCATTATGTACCGCACTTTCTGCCACTATCGGTACCGGTAATATTGTCGGTGTAGCCACTGCGATTAAAATGGGTGGCCCCGGAGCATTATTTTGGATGTGGATGGCGGCTTTTTTTGGTATGGCAACCAAGTATGCGGAATGTTTATTGGCGGTGAAATACCGTGTTGTTGATGACAATGGACAAATGGCGGGCGGTCCTATGTATTATCTTGAACATGGCTTGGGTAGTCGTTGGCTAGCGAAAGCCTTTGCCTTGTTTGGTATTGGTGTGGCGTGTTTTGGTATTGGTACTTTCCCACAAGTGAATGCTATTACTGATGCTGTTCAAATCTCGTTTAATATTCCGGTGTGGTTATCGGCGGGGATACTGACGGTATTAGTCGCTATGGTGACTTTAGGCGGTATTCGCTCTATTTCAGCTATTGCTCAACGTACTGTGCCATTTATGGCGGTATGTTATGTATTCGCATCGTTGTTGGTTCTATTATTTAATATCGAAGCGGTGCCTGATGCAATTGGCTTAGTTATCAGCAGTGCCTTTACGCCAACAGCGGCAACTGGTGGTTTCTTAGGCGCGACTGTGATGTTGGCTATTCAAAGTGGTGTGGCGCGTGGTGTGTTTTCTAATGAGTCCGGTTTAGGCAGTGCACCGATTGCAGCTGCGGCAGCAAAAACAGATTCCTGTGTGAAGCAGGGGCTGATTTCAATGACAGGTACCTTCTTCGATACCATCATTATTTGTACCATGACAGGTCTCACATTGGTGTTAACTGGGGTATGGAGTGGTGAAACATCCGGCGCTGCGATGACAACGCTCGCATTTGAACAAGGTTTATCACCGTTAATTGGTCAATACGTTATTACTTTAGGGCTCGTATTTTTCGCCTTTACCACTATTCTCGGTTGGAACTACTATGGCGAACGTTGTGTGCAATATCTGTTTGGTCAGAAAGGTATTAAACCTTACAAGTATTTCTATATTTTGTTGGTCGCTGGTGGCGCATTCTTACAGTTGGATCTGATTTGGATCTTGGCCGATATTGTGAATGGCTTAATGGCGATCCCGAACTTAATTGGTTTGATTGGTTTACGTCATGTGGTGATTGCCGAAACTCGATTATTCTTTGATCAATTAAGTGCGAATCAACAAACCGCATAAATAGATGTTGAGAGGCGATAAATAGACATTGTTTATCGTTTCTCTCATTTAATTAATGCCTTCATAATAAAAACACGCAGATTCTGCCTAACCATATCTATCGACAGTATCATACGATAAGTATTAAAAAATCATTTTATCACCTTTGACGAAAAACACTGTCCTTTAGGGCGGTGATGTAAGTCATTATTGCGTAGCAATAAGCACTTTTTTTTGTTACTAATATTGACATATTTGCACATAGAGTCTAAGTTTAGAACTTAGTGCTGTATATATATACAGTCATGTAAGGTGCTGAAAATTGAAACTTATTGCGTATAAATACAGGTTCTACCCAAACAATGAGCAGGTAACAATACTTGCTCATACATTTGGTTGTGTTCGTTTCGCTTACAATTCAGCGCTTGGCTTCTCTAAAGCGCAATACGAATTGGGTAATAAAACCAATTATAACGATTGGAGTAAAAACCTCACTCAGCTTAAAAAGAATCCCAACTTTTCATGGTTGAAAGCTGTTTCTAGCGTGCCATTGCAACAATCACTAAAGCATCTCGATAAAGGCTTTAAGTCATTTTTTAAATCAGGTTTTGGTTATCCTAAGTTTAAACATAAACACGGTAATCAATCTGCTAGCTATATGAGTAACGGCTTCAAATGGAGCGCGGACAAGCAATTACTAATACTCGCCAAAATGAAGCAAGCATTAAAGATTAAATGGTCACGGCCGTTTACTGGTACACCCAGCTCATTAACGGTATCAAAGACAACATCAGGTAAATATTTTGTATCAATGCTTGTAAAAGAAGATGTTAAGCAGCTACCAGTCGTGAATAAGACCGTCGGTGTTGATGTCGGTATTAAAGACTTAGCGATTTGTTCGGACGGAACAAAGTTCAATAATCCACGATTAACCAATAAATACGCGAAAAAACTCGCCAAGGCATCACGCAGATTAGCCAAAATGAAAAAAGGCTCTAACAACTTCAATAAACAAAAATTGACCCTTGCTAAGATTCACGAAAAGATAGCAAATTGCCGTAAAGACTTTACCCATAAAATGACGACGACACTTATAAACGAAAACCAAGTGATAGGGATCGAGTCATTGAAAGTCAAAAATATGGTTAAGAACCGTAAGCTATCTAAACATATCCACGATGCTAATTTCGGTGAAATAGTAAGGCAATTAGAATATAAAGCGGATTGGTACGGGCGTAAAGTATCAGCTATTAGCCAGTGGTTCCCATCGTCAAAGATGTGTAATGAATGTGGCTCGCTGTATTCAGGTGAGTGGTCATTAGCGATAAGAAACTGGTCTTGTTCGTGTGGTGCAACTCATGACAGAGATCATAACGCTGCTATCAATATTCACAATGAAGGGTTGAGGATAACAGCTTAAATAATTTGTGGCGGTAGGTAGTACCGACACATTAAATGCTTGTAAGAGGTTTTAGAAGTCTAAAGTGATTTAATATCACAATGCTTAAACCGTTGACGACAAGAATCACCTTGCTTTAGCTGGGTGAGCTTCAACACAGTAAAGAATACGACCCCATCCTCCACCTCTTTGATAATCTACAATATTTACATGCTTTTTAAATTCTTCTCGAGATAATAAGTCCAAAACGCAAATAGGCTCTTTCCTCATATGCTTATGCAGCTAAAGAATAAATTGCTCCCAGTGGCAATATCTACTTTTCCCATCTGCTTCCGAGCGATCTTTTTTGTGATCTTGTCTTGTTGTACTAAAGTTAACAAACTATGGCGCTAATAAAAAAGGCTGTGCTATACGCATGTGGTCAGCATAACAATGAAGAACTATATCGAGAGGATTGTCACATTCCATTAAAGAACCGGCTTATTATTAGCGTTGTGGCTAGTGAATAAAGGTAAGTGATGGTAATGTTGCAACAATGTATGTTTTTAATTTGCATTTAAGTTGTTGATTTAAGTCGTGTTGATTTTTATTTACTTACATCGCTTATTTTTGTAGTTAAATTACGTAATTAAAGTACGTTATTGTAATTTAATTACACGGCTGGGCTAAGTAATTGAAATGATGATTTACAGACATAAAAAAACCAACAGATAAGTGCTGGTTTTTTGTTTGTTATTTTTAGCTATGTGCTCTTCGTGGTGTTGATTTAATCCATTAACCCATGATTAAGTGCATATTGGATTAACTCGGCACTGGTTTTTGCATTGATTAATTTCATGATCGAATACTTATGAAATTCGACAGTGCGCGGTGAAATAAACAGTTCATCTGCGACTTGGCGTGCAGATTTCCCCTGAGCTAATAGACGTAATACGCTGATTTGACGAGATGATAATTTTGGTCTATCGGTATTTACTGAAATAGAGGTCGAGATATATTCATTTCCCGCCAATACTTGGTTAACTGCTTCGATTAAGCTCTCGCTCGCTTCATGCTTGAGTACATAACCTTTTGCGCCTGCAGACATTGCACTTTCGGCATATTCTTGTTCGTCATGCATCGTGAGACAAATTATTTTCACGGTTTTATTAATCCGCTTTAACGCTGCAATAGCTGCAATCCCGGTCATGTCTGGCATACTAATATCGGTAATTACTAAATCCGGCTGATGCTGTTTGACCAGTTCGATCAATTCTAAGCCATCTTTGGCAATGGCTAAAATCTGATGCTCAGGTTGTAAAATACTGGCGATGCCTTGCGCTACAATCAGATGATCATCGGCTAAAACTATATTACTCATAATATTCCTTTAAGGTCGGGATCATAATATCAACGATAAAGCCGCCATCTTCTGGAGAGGTGAACGCCGCTGTACCGTTAAATAATTGCGCGCGTTCTTGAATGCTGATTAATCCGATACTGCCTCTTGCTTGGTTTAAATCCAGGTTGCAACCAATTCCGTCGTCGATAATTTGAAAGTGAAGATTACCTTCATTGTACTGCATCAATACAAATACAGCAGACGCTTGCGCATGCTTGGTAACGTTGTTTAATGTTTCTTGTAATATGCGGTAAAGGTTGAGAGATAGTTCTTTATTAAGCGTCGGAATAGGGTCGAATAAAGTTTGCATATCAATATTTTTGATTGTGGATATGCGCCGACATTCCGCTTTTAATGCGGTGATTAAACCGAGATCTTCTAAGATCGCAGGGTGTAACGATCGTGATAAGGCTTGCATATCTTTAGCCAAATTTTGGATCTCGTGGTGTAGTGCATTTGCGGATTGTTTATCACTGTCGACAGTCAAGGTCTGCGAAAGCGATGATGCTTTAATGGTTAATAGTGCCATGCGTTGCGAGAAATTATCATGTAATTCACGAGATAACAGTCGACGCTCGGTTTCTTGGCTATCCATTAGATGGTGAGATAATAGCTCGAGCTTCTCATTTTTATGCTGCAGCTTTTCCCAATAGGCGTAACGCTCGTAAGTGCATGCGAGGATCTGGCCAAAACTTCGGATCCCTGTGATGGCGTCTTCATGCCAATGCACCGGCTCGATATAGCGGCTAGCAGTAATACCACCCCAAATACGACCACGCACACGAAAGGGCACTACAATATGAGAAATAATGCCTTCCATCTTTTTGAGCAGCAATTCATCATGATTGATAATATCGAGCAGATTACCTTCTGCAATAATGAGTTCGCCTTTACTTATCTGCTCCAGATAAGGTGAGTAGAGTCCCTGTGCCGGTAAAGAAACCGGGTTGTAACCAGGAGCCGCAACAGCAAGTGCGCCTTCAAAGCGATTATCTGGCGTTAAACGAACCAACGACATGCGTTGAACTTGGATGTAAGGCAAAAAAGCAGTTAGCGAAGACTCAATCGCAGTCAGTAAGTCGATGGTATCGTTTTCCAGTAACCAATTGGAAACCTCAAAGGTAAATTGTTCGATACTTAAGTCAGTCTCATTTATGTTGGGCAGCTCCCGCATATGCAGCGTCCTCATTACGTTTAAGCTAGATGTCATTTGTGTCATTTCAGTAATATATTATGGGCTTTCTACGTGCGATTTGGCTATAAAAAAATAGTTGATATGTGTAAACCTAGCAATTCTACGAGTACCTTTTCACTTCCTTTCCCGAATATAATCGATCTCATTATTGCTATTTACTTTAGGCCTAATTTGTAGGTACTAAACTAGCTAATTAAGGAATTAACCTGTGAGTTTAATATCTATGCCTTTTGTGGGCACTGGCTTTGATACGGGGTTACATATTGTTGCTGCTGTTGTGCTTATCGGAACGGTGGCTGCAGCAGGAATTGGTTTTTGGAAGTTTCATGAGGTGCCTATTCATCAGGCGCATAAAAATAGCCATCAACAATTAACCTTGATCACGACATTAACTTGGGTCGGGTTTATTTGGCATTGGGTGTGGGTACTTGCGGTGATTATTGCGTTTGTCGATGCAGAACAAGCCATTGCAAAAGTACGAGATATTTGGAAGTCAGAGGGGAATAACGCATGCTAGAAGGGTTAGCTGTCTGGGCATTCCTTATTTATCTATTACGGTTAATTGGTATGCCATGGAATAAATATTCTAAGAGCTTTGCCTATATAGGTGGATCCGCGTGGTTGTTATTCGTCTGGGTTGGTTTAATTACTTATACACCAATGGATTTGTCGGGTGGTTCATTAGTGCAGTCGCCACATATTCAGTTACGCCCTGGTTCAACGCAGGTGACCGGCAACATTAAAACGATCTATGTTAAACCGAATCAAACAGTCACCAAAGGTCAGCTTATTTATGAACTTGAAGATCAGGTTTATCAGATCGCACTGAATAAGTCTGCTGCGCAAGTGAAGAGTGCTGAAGTTGCGTTAACATCGTCATTAGATGATGTGCGTATTAATGAATCTAAATACGCGATCTCGAATAAAGAGATAAAGATCAACCTCGATCAACAAGCTGAAATAGACGTCGATATGAATTGGAAGAAGACGACATTGCAGCGCTATATTGATCAAAACAAAGTGGCTGCATTTACCATCACTGAAAGTAAGTTAGATGAGCAGAAAACTGCGGTACAAGTTGCGGAAGCTAAATTGACAGTGTTGCAATCTCAAGCTGAAAAATTACTACTAAGTGCACAACAAGCCCAGCTTAATACTATCAAATCCAAACATGCTGTGAATAGTCGTAAAGCTGATTTAGCCAATCAAACCGCAGTGTACGCACAAGCACTGTGGAATTTAGAAAATACCCGTGTGTATGCGCCAGCCGATGGTTATTTAACAAATTTTATTATTCGTGAAGGTCAATACATAGGTGCGATGCCGCGTATTCAAATGTATACCAAAGAAAAATACGTACTAATGCGTGTTAACCACCAAGCCATTCGCAATATCAAAGTTGGCCAAGGTGCAGAGTTTGCGTCTGCGGTTTACCCAGGTCATATTTTTGCTGCGGAAGTAGAAGGGATTATAGAAGCGACAGGCGAAGCGCAAGGTTCATTGCTGGCAAGAGAAACCTCGGTTCGAGTTACCACGGGACAGAATTTAATGAATAAACATCATTTTGTGCGTCTAAAACTGATTGAGACCGAGGATTATGACATTCCCGTTGGCGCTGTTGGTTTAGCCTGGATCAGTGGTGTGAAACCCATTGGTTTTCTTGGTTTCTTAGATGTTATTCGCGGTATTATTATTCGGATGAAATCACAAATATACTATTTCTACACCATGTAAATATAATAAAAGGCGTCATTGACGCCTTTTTATAAACATAACTTAGCTTAACTTAACTATAAAGGTAATGAGCAAAAAGTAGTGTTAATGCATACCCACAGGTATAAGACAAAAAGAGTGCTGGTACATATTTTAAGTAACTAACAAAAGTGAGTTCTTTCACTTTACTCATCGCAATAATACCAGAAGCAGAGCCTATCACGAGTAGTGATCCGCCCACACCAACGGAGTAAGTTAATCCAAGCCAATCTGGTGTTGTTAATGAAGGGTTTGCTTTTAATAATGCAGCGGTTAAAGGTACATTATCTAGTAGTGCAGAACCTATACCTGTTACAAAATTAGAAAGACTAGGGCTAAACTGGATATAGGCTTGCGTTAGTAGATCTAGCGTGCCAATTTCTTTTAGCATTCCAACTAATAATAATATTCCAAGGAAAAAGAGTAACGTGTCAAATTCGACTTGACGAATATACTCGAGCATTCTAAGTTCTTCTTTATTACTGCGGGCCATATGCCCAACAAGAAACATAATGGAAAGGCCTGTCAAGAAAGTAAGTACAGGGGGAACGCCAAATAAAATATTAAGTAGCATCGTCATTACAATTGTTGAAAAGAAGATGAGTGCAATTATAATATCGATTCTCTGAATATCACGCTGTATTGGAGTTGTAGATACCTCACCTTTCACGTTTAGGGACAATAATACTGTAAGTAACATGACACTTATTGCTGCAGGAATAAAAAGCATCAATAGTTCAGACATTGATACATGGCCACCAAGAAATATCATCAAAGTTGTTACATCACCAGTGATGAGAGATACGCCCCCTGAATTCACCGCAAAGATGATTAATACCGCCATACGCTGTTTCATTTGGCTGTTTAATTTGAAGGTGGTGAGCAAGCCTAAAGAGACAAGTGTTGCCGTCACGTTATCGCATATAGCAGATAAAAATAATGAAAATAACGCAACTTGCAGCATTAACATTCGCACAGATACACGTTGTGGAAATAATTTTTGAACAATTATTTGAATCATGCCTTTCGCATTTAAATAAGCCACAAAAGTCATTGTCGACATTAGAAATAACCAAAGTGTGGCTATCTCTAATAGGTTTTCATTTAATCGCGCTTCAATTATTTTTTCATGGTTTGGATCTCCCGCGGCCATGAAAAGTATAATCCAAGAGATACAGCCTAAGAACAAGGTTGTTTTTGCTTTATTGATATGAGTGATTTCTTCAAATACGATACTCAATAATGCAAGTATGGCAAGTGATATTAACAATGTGTACAGCATAAGGGATTCCAAAAAGTATTGGTGTTATAGAAACGAGAGTGAGACCCTATATTAACTCAATCCTAAAAAATTAACCTACATCAAGTTAATCCTTAAAATGTTAAGTTATGAGATATAAATAGGATGTTTATTTTCTGTAGGTTAATTAGTATGCTGAAGTTACACGTAGATCGTAGTGATAAATCACTTTGGTATAACGAATTAGGCTTATAAACGACCATCTGTAAATATGTCGCTATTGCCACTTATGATTATGTTCTGAATATTATGATTATGTTCTGAATATTGTGATTATTCGTTCTACTTGTTCTGTGCATGATATAGAGCCTTTAGGCCTAAATTGTATCATGCGCTAGAAATATAGAATAAAACTGCACGTAAATGTGAGAACTGAGACCTCGGTGTCGTTATCAAGTGGGCTCAGTGATTCGCGTTAACCTATACTCAATTGGTGGGATCATTGGAGATGGGTTTAACTATGTATAAAGAAGTGATTAAGTTTTGGTTTGAAGAGGTTAATCCAGCCAAATGGTGGGTTAAGGACATTGAGTTTGATCGGATGATTATAACTCGATTTAGTGAATTGCATAAACGCGCTATTGCAGGTGAATTATTTCATTGGCGCCGAAGTGCTGAAGGACGGTTAGCAGAAATTATCATTTTGGATCAATTTTCGCGCAATATGTACCGTGATACGTCGCGTGCATTTATCTATGACAATATGGCGTTAGCGCTTGCCCAAGAAGCGATCGCGAATGGTGCAGATAAAGAACTCTCGCAGCTGCAATGCAGCTTTCTTTATTTGCCTTTTATGCATAGCGAATCATCAGTGATCCATCAACAAGCGGTATTTTTATATCAAGGTAATGATATTCAAACTAACCTTGAATTTGAATTGCAACACCAAGCGATTATTGAACAGTTTGGCCGCTATCCTCATCGTAATAATATTTTAGGCCGAGAATCGACAACCGAAGAACTGGCGTTTCTCGATACCCCTGGTTCAAGTTTTTAATGTCTAGTTTAGGTAAAGATACTTAATATCTGCTGAACTTGTGTCGATACCTGTTGCTGTGCTGACAGGGTTTTATTGCGGGTGTCTTCACTGTGATTTTTCAGCGCCTGCATTTGATCATTTACGACGCTAATATAGCTGACTTGTTGATGAGTATTATGACGACTATTTGCCGCGTTTTGTTGTGACTGTTCAGATTGCTGAATGACGCTATTAATTTGTTTGTGCATGTCCTGCGCATTATCCAACTGTTGTTGGCAGCGCTGTGCGATATGAACAATTTCATGTTCGAGTGATGTGCTCGAATTATTTAATTGAGTGAGAAAACTGCTGATTTGTTCCAGTGCTTGTTGGGTTTTTTTTGACAAATTACGTACCTCGTCGGCGACGACTGCAAAACCACGTCCTTTCTCTCCAGCCCGTGCAGCTTCAATTGCCGCGTTGAGCGCTAATAAATTGGTTTGACCGGCGATATTATGAATGGAAGCTACAATAGTTTCGACATTTTCCATGTTGGTATTTAAGGCTTTAATGGCTTTTAAGCTGTCAGTTCCGGCTTGCTGTGTCTGCTGAGTCGCCAAGCTGAAATCGATAATCTGACTCGCTGCTTTATGCATTTTTTGATTCGTCTGCTGGGTTAAGTCATGCACTGACTGGGTTTCGGTATCGATTTTCTGTGCTAATTCATTCACTGCTGAGACGCCACTGCTTATATCACCAATGGTACCACTGCTTGCTTGTGAGTATTGGCTAATGGATTGGAAATCATCTTGCAGCGAATTTAACGCATGAGTCACTTGCTCTACTTGATTGAGTTTAGCTACTTGCTCTTGTTTAACGTTATCAAGTAGCTGATTAAAGTGTAAGGCGATTAAACCTATTTCACTTTTATTATCGGCAAAGGCCAGGCGTTCACGGGTATTGCTTTCAACTAGAGAGGCGAGGGCTTTATCTAGTTTAATTAACGGTTTTACGACCCAATATTTCTGAGAGTAAAACAGACTAATACCAAATAAGATCAAACTGAGTGCGATCATAGCAAGGTATAAATAGGTGTTCTGTCTTTGTGTGCTGGCATAGTCATTAACTGGTTTCTCTAGCGCTAAGATAGCGGCTTGAATATTACTGATTGCCGTTAAAACGAGTTGTTGGTTATCTGTTTGTTCAGAAAGGACTGTTTTAGTATTCAATAGTTCTTTTGGATAACGGCTAATAAGGCTATTTAGTTCATTGGTAACATCAACAATTGATATAGTTTCTTCATCTTCCTCCTCATTTAAGAAGTTATCATCTTCAATCGTTAGTTCAGTGCTGGAGTCATAATGGCGTAGTTGGGACAGTTCACTAATCAGTAGAGCGGTTTCTTTTACTACGATCAACAACTCTTGCCATTGTGATGTTTGTAACTGATTAAAGTAGCGCTGGCGTTGGTTGGTTAAATGCGCGAGGCTAGCCTGAATATCACTGATGAGGATGAGGTCTTGTTGACGTAACGGTATCTTATTTTCTAATAATTGGCGCTTTAATAGCGATAAATTGTCCGCGAGTTCTTTTTCGTTAAAATTCAGTAGCTGAAAATGATCAGAGGCAAATTTACCCGATGAACGTAAAGGACCTTCAACAAGGCCTGCAAATTGATGGAGTTCTTTGCTTAATGCAGAGGTATCAATGGCACTGGCCAATTGCTTAATTGAAGTGATTAACTGACTGATAATTTGTTCGGCCTGTTGTAAATCGGCAGTATTACCTTGTTGTAAGTAATCTGAGATTGAGTGGTTTAGTTTAATAGTGACTTGTTCTTTCATTTGCGCAAACATCGAATTTTGGTGATCAAGACGATTAAGCTGCTGGTGGCTACCGTAAAGAGTATAGGTCATTAAGAGTGAAAGACAGATTAAAGTAAGGGAACTGATTCGAGAAAGAGTCGTGATATGCAAGGTCATCATCCTGATAAGCTATCTATGTTGATACATTGCAGTCTAAAAGCGAAAGATGACAGTTATATGAATATTGTTTTGTTTATCTATGTTTAGAGTAATTACATAGATTAGTGACTATTTCTACCATTATATTATGCTGAGCTCGCTGTTAGCAGCGACGATTTTCTATAATAAGACTATTTTTGTCATTGTTCACGACTGAAAAGTCTTTAAATGTTACGTTTTGAGTGTTTTTTAGTCTAATCAAGTGAAAGTTTCATAAAACTTAGTAAATCACTTGCCAATGGAACCCTGTTGTCTATAATCCACCCCACTGACACGGCAACAGCCGCTCAGTATGTTCTTTAACAATTTATTCAAGCAATCTGTGTGAGCACTTGCAGAGATATAATGACCAAAAATTATATCAATGTAATTGTGAACATTAAATTAAATCGAAAGATTTGGTTTTATAAACAACAAACCTCGGTTTGTTGTTGAAGTACAGAATTCATTGAGCCGACTTAATCAACATCGTTGATTAGTCAAAAAACTTTTAATTGAAGAGTTTGATCATGGCTCAGATTGAACGCTGGCGGTAGGCTTAACACATGCAAGTCGAGCGGAAACGAAGAATAGCTTGCTATTCTGGCGTCGAGCGGCGGACGGGTGAGTAATGCTTGGGAATCTGCCTAGTCGAGGGGGACAACAGTTGGAAACGACTGCTAATACCGCATACGACCTACGGGTGAAAGGGGGCCTCTTCTTGAAAGCTCTCGCGACTAGATGAGCCCAAGTGGGATTAGCTTGTTGGTGAGGTAAGAGCTCACCAAGGCGACGATCCCTAGCTGGTCTGAGAGGATGATCAGCCACACTGGAACTGAGACACGGTCCAGACTCCTACGGGAGGCAGCAGTGGGGAATATTGCACAATGGGGGAAACCCTGATGCAGCCATACCGCGTGTATGAAGAAGGCCTTAGGGTTGTAAAGTACTTTCAGCGAGGAGGAAAGGCAGTAGATTAATACTCTACTGCTGTGACGTTACTCGCAGAAGAAGCACCGGCTAACTCCGTGCCAGCAGCCGCGGTAATACGGAGGGTGCAAGCGTTAATCGGAATTACTGGGCGTAAAGCGCATGCAGGCGGTTTGTTAAGCGAGATGTGAAAGCCCCGGGCTCAACCTGGGAACTGCATTTCGAACTGGCAAACTAGAGTTCTTGAGAGGGTGGTAGAATTTCAGGTGTAGCGGTGAAATGCGTAGAGATCTGAAGGAATACCAGTGGCGAAGGCGGCCACCTGGCAAGTAACTGACGCTCAGATGCGAAAGCGTGGGTAGCAAACGGGATTAGATACCCCGGTAGTCCACGCCGTAAACGATGTCTACTCGGAGTTTGGTTCCTTGAGAACTGGGCTCTTAAGCTAACGCATTAAGTAGACCGCCTGGGGAGTACGGCCGCAAGGTTAAAACTCAAATGAATTGACGGGGGCCCGCACAAGCGGTGGAGCATGTGGTTTAATTCGATGCAACGCGAAGAACCTTACCTACTCTTGACATCCATAGAACTTTTCAGAGATGAATTGGTGCCTTCGGGAACTATGAGACAGGTGCTGCATGGCTGTCGTCAGCTCGTGTTGTGAAATGTTGGGTTAAGTCCCGCAACGAGCGCAACCCTTATCCTTATTTGCCAGCACGTAATGGTGGGAACTCTAAGGAGACTGCCGGTGATAAACCGGAGGAAGGTGGGGACGACGTCAAGTCATCATGGCCCTTACGAGTAGGGCTACACACGTGCTACAATGGCGCATACAAAGGGCTGCAAACCAGCAATGGTAAGCGAATCCCATAAAGTGCGTCGTAGTCCGGATTGGGGTCTGCAACTCGACCCCATGAAGTCGGAATCGCTAGTAATCGTGAATCAGAATGTCACGGTGAATACGTTCCCGGGCCTTGTACACACCGCCCGTCACACCATGGGAGTGGGCTGCACCAGAAGTCATTAGCTTAACCTTCGGGAGGGCGATGACCACGGTGTGGTTCATGACTGGGGTGAAGTCGTAACAAGGTAGCCCTAGGGGAACCTGGGGCTGGATCACCTCCTTACGTAAAGTTGTTAATTTTTGTAAGTGCCCACACAAATTGCTTGAATAGAAAGTTGAATAGTATGTCTTACTAATAGTAAGACGCTAGTAAGCAAAGATAAGCAATCGCTTGTTTATCTTTGCTTTTTAGCAAATTGCTCTTTAAAAATTTGGAAAGCTGAATAAATAAAGAAGTTCTTAAAACACGTTATTACTTCGGTAATAACAATATAGTGTTCTTGAGTATTCTTGAGGCGAAAAAAACTAGATAATACCTAGTTATTTCAATTGTACGGTCGACTTTAGATTGTATGGTTAAGTGACTAAGCGTATACGGTGGATGCCTAGGCAGTCAGAGGCGATGAAGGACGTGTTAATCTGCGTTAAGCTGTGGGGAGTTGATAAAAAGCGTTAATCCACAGATTTCCGAATGGGGGAACCCACTCTACTTTGTAGAGTATCGTAACGTGAATACATAGCGTTACGAAGCGAACCGGGAGAACTGAAACATCTAAGTACCCCGAGGAAAAGAAATCAATAGAGATACCCTTAGTAGCGGCGAGCGAACGGGGTCTAGCCCTTAAGCAGTTTGGAAGTTAGTGGAAGATTCTGGAAAGTTTCACGATACAGGGTGATAGTCCCGTACATGAAAACGACCTTACTGTGAAATCGAGTAGGACGGCACACGTGATATGCTGTTTGAATATGGGAGGACCATCTTCCAAGGCTAAATACTACTGACTGACCGATAGTGAACCAGTACCGTGAGGGAAAGGCGAAAAGAACCCCTGTGAGGGGAGTGAAATAGAACCTGAAACCGTATACGTACAAGCAGTGGGAGCAGACTTGTTCTGTGACTGCGTACCTTTTGTATAATGGGTCAACGACTTAATTTCAGTAGCAAGGTTAAGCGAATAGCGGAGCCGTAGGGAAACCGAGTGTTAACTGCGCGAATAGTTGCTGGGATTAGACCCGAAACCCGGTGATCTAGCCATGGGCAGGTTGAAGGTTGAGTAACATCAACTGGAGGACCGAACCGACTAATGTTGAAAAATTAGCGGATGACTTGTGGCTGGGGGTGAAAGGCCAATCAAACCGGGAGATAGCTGGTTCTCCTCGAAAGCTATTTAGGTAGCGCCTCGCGTCTAACTATTGGGGGTAGAGCACTGTTAAGGCTAGGGGGTCATCCCGACTTACCAACCCTTTGCAAACTCCGAATACCAATAAGTTCAATCGCGGGAGACACACGGCGGGTGCTAACGTCCGTCGTGGAAAGGGAAACAACCCAGACCGTCAGCTAAGGTCCCAAAGTGTATGTTAAGTGGGAAACGATGTGGAAAGGCTCAGACAGCCAGGAAGTTGGCTTAGAAGCAGCCATCTTTTAAAGAAAGCGTAATAGCTCACTGGTCGAGTCGGTCTGCGCGGAAGATTTAACGGGGCTAAACATACCACCGAAGCTACGGATGCAAGACTTGTTCTTGCATGGTAGAGGAGCGTTCTGTAAGCCGTCGAAGGTGAGTTGAGAAGCTTGCTGGAGGTATCAGAAGTGCGAATGTTGACATGAGTAACGATAATGGGGGTGAAAAACCTCCACGCCGAAAGACCAAGGGTTCCTGTCCAACGTTAATCGGGGCAGGGTGAGTCGACCCCTAAGGCGAGGCCGAAAGGCGTAGTCGATGGGAAACAGGTTAATATTCCTGTACTCACTTATATTGCGATGGGGTGACGGAGAAGGTTAGGCTAGCATGGCGATGGTTGTCCATGTTTAAGGTTGTAGGCTGTGTGCTTAGGTAAATCCGGGCGCACATTAGGCTGAGAGCTGATGACGAGTCTCTACGGAGATGAAGTAGTTGATACCCGGCTTCCAGGAAAAACCTCTAAGCTTCAGATATAAGAGAATCGTACCCCAAACCGACACAGGTGGTTAGGTAGAGAATACTAAGGCGCTTGAGAGAACTCGGGTGAAGGAACTAGGCAAAATGGTACCGTAACTTCGGGAGAAGGTACGCCGATGATGGTGAAGGACTTGCTCCGTAAGCTATTGTCGGTCGCAGAGAAATGGTGGCTGCAACTGTTTATTAAAAACACAGCACTGTGCAAAATCGAAAGATGACGTATACGGTGTGACGCCTGCCCGGTGCCGGAAGGTTAATTGATTGGGTTAGACTTAGGTCGAAGCTCATGATCGAAGCCCCGGTAAACGGCGGCCGTAACTATAACGGTCCTAAGGTAGCGAAATTCCTTGTCGGGTAAGTTCCGACCTGCACGAATGGCGTAATGATGGCCACGCTGTCTCCACCCGAGACTCAGTGAAATTGAAATCGCTGTTAAGATGCAGTGTACCCGCGGCTAGACGGAAAGACCCCGTGAACCTTTACTATAGCTTGGCACTGAACATTGAACCTACATGTGTAGGATAGGTGGGAGACGTTGAAGCATTGTCGCTAGATGATGTGGAGTCAACCTTGAAATACCACCCTTGTACGTTTGATGTTCTAACGTAGGCCCCTTATCGGGGTTGCGGACAGTGTCTGGTGGGTAGTTTGACTGGGGCGGTCTCCTCCCAAAGAGTAACGGAGGAGCACGAAGGTTGGCTAAACATGGTTGGACATCATGTGGTTAGTGCAAAGGCATAAGCCAGCTTAACTGCGAGACAGACACGTCGAGCAGGTACGAAAGTAGGTCTTAGTGATCCGGTGGTTCTGAATGGAAGGGCCATCGCTCAACGGATAAAAGGTACTCCGGGGATAACAGGCTGATACCGCCCAAGAGTTCATATCGACGGCGGTGTTTGGCACCTCGATGTCGGCTCATCACATCCTGGGGCTGAAGTTGGTCCCAAGGGTATGGCTGTTCGCCATTTAAAGTGGTACGCGAGCTGGGTTTAGAACGTCGTGAGACAGTTCGGTCCCTATCTGCCGTGGGCGTTTGAGAATTGAGAGGAGCTGCTCCTAGTACGAGAGGACCGGAGTGGACGAACCACTGGTGTTCGGGTTGTTATGCCAATAGCATTGCCCGGTAGCTAAGTTCGGAACTGATAACCGCTGAAAGCATCTAAGCGGGAAGCAGGCCTCGAGATGAGTTCTCACTGGGACTTTAAGTCCCCTGAAGGGCCGTTGGAGACTACAACGTTGATAGGCAAGGTGTGTAAGTGCTGTGAGGCATTGAGCTAACTTGTACTAATTACCCGTGAGGCTTAACCATACAAATTAAAGTATGATTAATTGAAATACGACTTAAGAATTGATTGAACACTACTATTTATCGAAAGATAGGTTTTAAAGACTTCTTTATTTATAGCTTTTCAGATTTTAAAGATACAACTTGAAAGCAAACCAAATTTGCTTGGTGACCATAGTGTTGCGGTACCACCTGATCCCATTCCGAACTCAGTAGTGAAACGTAATAACGCCGATGGTAGTGTGGGGCTTCCCCATGTGAGAGTAGGGCATCGCCAAGCGCCAAATTGAGTCGAAAGACTACAATCAAGGTTTTATACCTTGTATAAAGAATAGACTGATGGAAACATTAGCACAGATTGTGCGGAGTGGTAGTTCAGTTGGTTAGAATACCGGCCTGTCACGCCGGGGGTCGCGGGTTCGAGTCCCGTCCACTCCGCCAACAACAACGAAAGCCTGAATCGAAAGATTCAGGCTTTTTTTGTGCCTGAAATTCAGGATACAAAAATTCAGATTGTTCGGAGTGGTCGTTCAGTTGGTTAGACTGTTTACCTAAAAAAGGCGGCCTGTCCCGCTGCCGAAGGCTTCGCGGGTTGTGTTTGTAGAAAACCGTCCGCTTTCTCTTTGCCAACAACAACGAAAGCCTGAATCGAAAACTTTTTGTTAGAAATAGAGGCTTTTTTTGTGCCTGAAATTCAGAGTACAAAAAAGCCCAAGTATTTTTCTATAATACTTGGGCTAAAACCATTCCTTAATACACGTTATCTTACGTGCGGATTGGTTCTTTTTTCGTGACCGATTGTTGATGTTGGTCCATGACCTGGGAAGAATACGGTTTCTTCTGGCAATGTCCATAATTGGCCTTTGATCGCGGTCATCAAGGTATTAAAGCAACCTTGTGGGAAATCAGTTCGACCGATAGAGCCATTGAATAATACATCACCAACAATTACTTGTTTTGTTGTTACGTGATTAAATACCACGTGCCCGGGTGTATGACCTGGGGTATGCAGAGCAGTTAATTCTTGATTACCAAATGCAATAATATCACCGTGCTCTAACCAACGTTGTGGTTCAAACGGTGGAACTTCTGGAAAGCCAAACATCTGACCTTGCATTGGTAGTTTGTCTAACCAAAATTTATCCGCAATATGTGGACCTTCAATAGATACCTTTAATGCTGCAGCAAGTGCTTCAGTGCCGCCAACGTGATCAATATGAGCATGTGTTAGAAAGATCTTCTCTACCTCTACACCATGTTGCTTTACTTGGCTAATAATCTTTTCAATGTCACCACCGGGATCAACAATAGCGGCTTTATTGGTTTCAGGGCAGATTAACAGACTGCAGTTTTGTTCAAAAGGTGTTACTGGAATGACTTTAACTTGCATTGCTTATCTCTCTTGGCTAGATAGTCGTATATATAGTTGCGCTAGTTTACCGATTTGTAGGACAAGAGTATACGGTCTAAATTGTTACGCTATTGTTACTTGATGATCTGTGTCAAAACAGATTTTATATTGATGGTTATCATAGCCATTCTTATTTCTATTCTATTAACGGAATTATTATGTATCCATTATTACTGAAAGTGCATTTGGCTTTACTGTTGATTAGCCTGCTAAGTTTTGCATTACGGACATTTTGGGCGATCAAAGGTTCTGAATATATTAACAATGTAATTTTATTTAAGATCCATAAAGTACTTAACCTTGTGCTTATTTTATCTGGTTTCGCGTTATGTGTGACTATCAATCAATACCCATTTGTTGACGCTTGGGTAACTGAAAAGTTTGTGCTGTTATTTGTTTACGTTGGATTTGCGATGTTAGCGTTTAAGCCTCAGATGAACTTAAAAGTACGTCAGGTCTGTATTGCAGTTACTATGGTATTTTTTGTGACTATTTTTTATATTGCGAAAACTAAAGTTGCGTTGTTTATATAAATACTAGTGTTATCGTGATCGACGACTCATACGGAGATATTGAATGACAAAATGGCACTCTAGAGTGCCATTTTTACTTAGTCATTTACGCGATTTATTTATAAGGAGACGTTGAGCTGATTTTTCGTTTTGCTTTTCTTCGTCAATAAATGATGACTTATTACACCTGCGAATAACATAAAGGCCAGTATCAATAAGGGTGTATTACCATAACGGTTAAAAGGGGTCATCCCTTGATAAGGCGTTACTTGTGCACGTAATACGGCTTTTTCGAATTGAGCTATACGGCCCACTTCTTGACCTTGTGCATCGTAAATAGCCGTGATACCTGTATTAGTACTGCGGATAACCGGACGCTGGAATTCAAATGCACGCATTCTCGCGATCTCTAAATGCTGAGCTGGACCTATCGAGGTACCAAACCAGGCATCGTTACTCACAGTTAAAATAAAGCCTGTATCAGGCGTTACAGTGTGTACTAGGGTCTGGTTAAAGGCTATTTCATAGCAAATTGCAGTGGCAATATGCACGTTACTTGCTGATAGATTTAACTGTTCTTCACCACCACGTTGAAATGATGACATAGGTAAATTAAATAAGGGCGCAATCGGTCTTAACAGATCTTCAAACGGTACGAATTCACCAATGGGTAATAATTTGTTTTTGTAATAACGGTCATTAACAGGGGAATGACCGTCATGCTGTTCAGGTTGACCGAGTACTATCACAGCATTGTAATACTCATCAATATTATCAACACGTTGGTAGTTAATGATACCAGTGATAAGGGTAGTATTCGTTTCGCGCATTAATTCTGATACATAATCCAAATAGCTTTTCACCTGGAATTCCAATGCTGGGATGGCAGATTCTGGCCAAATAATAATATCTGCATCGGTATTCTCTAAACTTAGTTTTAAGTATTCATTGAGAATATCAGCACGCTTTTCTGGTAGCCACTTCTCATCTTGATCGGTATTACCTTGCACTAGTGCGATTGATTTTACAGCTTCAGGTGTTGTCCATTGTCGGCCTTGTAAGGCCATTGCCGACAATACGATAAGGGATATAACGGCGGCAGGCATGATGAATTTACGTTCACGATAAACATAATACAAACTGGCGGTGATGAAGCAAACAGCGACCGTAATCCCTTCCACACCGAGAATTGGCGCGTAGTTAACCAACGGGGTATTCATCTGACTATAACCAATTTCTAACCAAGGGAAACCAGTCATCACCCAACCGCGTAACCAATCTGTGATTAGCCAGATTGCAGGAAAGGCAATAAAGTAGCGTACCGAGGCTGAATGTGTGCTAAATCGATTAACGAGATAAGCACAAAGCGCGGGGTAAATGGCAAGGTAAGCACACAATAGCAGAACCAATAACCATGCGACAGGTACAGGTAAACCACCAAAATCTAAGATACTCACTGAAATCCAGTGGAGACCAGCGACAAAGAATCCAAGCCCCCACAGAAAGCCATATCCAGCGGCGTGTTTTGCTGATTTATTGTCAATGATAAAGAGTAGGAAAAATAATGAAACGTATAAGCTAATGCTGTAATCAAACGGTGCAAAAGCAAAGACGCTAAGTGCGCCAGCGAGTGGCGCACCTATTTTATGAATCAGTGATTTGATAGGTTATTCCTTTGAGCAATTTACAGCGACAAGTGGAGTAACCTGCCACTGAGACGGTTAAGCTGATTCAGCTAAGCGATTCTGTTGTGCTTCAGGTACTTTCACTTGTAATTGGATGATACGACGGCGGTCAGCTGAAATGACTTTAAATTGGAAGTCGTCAACTGTGATGATCTCACCTTGCTCTGGTAAATGACCAAATGCATGGGCAATCATACCGCCAATTGTATCAACTTCATCATCGCTAAAGTCTGATGCGAAGTAGTCATTAAAGTCATCAACTGGTGTTAATGCTTGCACTGAGAATACGCTTTTATTAATACGGCGGATGTCTTCTTGTGCTGATTCATCTTCATCGAATTCGTCTTCAATTTCACCAACGATCTCTTCAAGAATATCCTCAATGGTAACAAGACCTGATACACCACCAAATTCATCAACCACTACGGCCATATGATAGCGTTCAGAACGAAACTCTTTAAGGAGTTTATCAACACGTTTACTTTCTGGTACAACAACTGCTGGGCGTAAAATAGAAGACAGCTCAAAGCTATCTGGCGCGCCACTAAACACAAATTTAAGCAGATCTTTGGCTAACAAGATCCCTTCGATATGATCTTTATCTTCATTGACGACAGGGAAGCGCGAGTGCGCAGAGTCAATCATGATAGGTAAAAACTCTTCTACTTTTTGGCTCTTATCGATAGTAATTATCTGTGAGCGTGGGATCATGATGTCGCGTACTTTTAGTCCTGAAACTTCGAGCACACCTTCAATCATATCCTTTGTGTCTTGATCGATCAGTTCGCGATTTTCTGCATCTTGAATAACTTCTACAAGCTCTTCTCTGTTTCTCGGCTCACCTTGGAATAATTGAGAAAATTTGTCAAAAAAACCTTTTTTTGATGAACCGTTTGTCGAGTGAGGTTTGTCGCCGTTCATAGTTTGTTGTACCTAAGTTATGTAACGTTAATGGTATTAATATTACTTTTCAGTAATATAGGGGTCTTCAAATTCTAGCTCTAGCATGATTTCGGTTTCTAGACCTTCCATCTCTTCTGCTTCTTCATCGATAATATGATCATAGCCGAGTAAATGTAAAGTACCATGAATAACCATGTGCGCCCAATGTGCGGTCAGGGGTTTTTGTTGCTCTTGTGCTTCGTGTTCAACAACTTGTTTGCAGATAATTAAATCACCAAGCAGGTCTAATTCAATGCCTTCAGGTACTTCGAATGGAAACGAAAGTACATTGGTTGGTTTGTCTTTGCCACGGTAATCGTTATTCAATTGTTGGCTTTCTTCGTTATCAACAATGCGAATCGTTACTTCAGCACTCTCTTGAAAACGTTTAATGACCGCATTGAGCCAAGTTGTTAATTGTGCCTCGGTTGGTAATTGCTTTTCATCTTCAGTCGCAATTTGTAAATCTAGCGTAGTATTCATTGGTCTTTATCCTTACGGGCAATGCTATTTTCAAAGTGTTCATAAGCATCGACAATTTTTGCAACAACAGGATGACGAACGACATCATTGGATATAAAAACATTAAAACTGATTTCTTTTACTGGCTCAAGTACATCCATAGCATGGCGTAAGCCTGATGTGATGTGTTTCGGTAAATCAACTTGTGTAATATCACCAGTAATCACCGCTTTGGAATTAAAACCAATACGGGTTAAAAACATTTTCATTTGTTCAATAGTAGTGTTCTGACTTTCATCTAAAATAATAAACGCATCATTTAATGTACGGCCACGCATGTATGCAAGTGGTGCAACTTCTATGACATTGCGCTCAATTAAACGTTCCACTTTTTCAAAGCCAAGCATCTCAAATAACGCATCATAGAGTGGGCGTAAATAAGGATCAACTTTTTGGCTTAAGTCACCGGGTAGAAAACCTAACTTTTCACCGGCTTCAACTGCAGGGCGTGTTAATAAAATACGACGGACTTCTTGTCGCTCTAAGGCATCGACAGCTGCCGCAACGGCTAAATAGGTTTTTCCTGTACCGGCAGGACCAATACCAAAGGTTATATCGTGGGTTAAAATATTGGCAATGTAATTGGCTTGATTGTCACCACGCGGCTTAATTAGGCCTCGTTTAGTTTTAATCACAGTGTTAAAACTAGCTACGGTTTGCTTAGGCTCTGGTTCGAGCAATCGAGATGCTTGTATCGCAAGATGAATTGTCTCTGGCTCAATGTCGATTACTTGGCCTTTAACAGGTTGCGTCTCAACATAAAGGTTACGAAGAATATCCATACAGCTGTGCGCATTAACCGGATTGCCGGTAATATGGAATTGATTGTTTTGATAAGTAATTTCAACTTCTAAACGACGTTCAAGTTGTTTTAGATTGTCATCAAATGGGCCACATAAATGAGCGACTCGCGCACCGTCTGCGGGTTCTAAAAATATATCGAGCGTTGTCGTATTTTTATTCAAAATCATCTCATTAGGCAGAGCCATTAAAGGTCATTAATGGCTCTTAGTCTATCTCTTATGGGTTGAACTTAGCAACACCTAGCTCATTAGGTTGATTGGTAGCTCGCGCCAAAATTTCGCTTGGTTTGACGGCACAACGTAGACCCATCTCATTTTCGCCACGGATGAATACACCGCGGATAGAGTTAGGGAATACATCCACAATGTCTACATCTACAAACGTACCGATTAGATCTGGCGAGCCTTCGAAGTTAACAACACGGTTGTTTTCGGTACGGCCAGTCAGTTCCATAATATTTTTCTTCGATGGACCTTCAACTAGAATACGCTGCGTTGTATTTACCATATTACGGCCAATTTTTTGTGACATTTGGCTAATACGTGTTTGTAAAATACTTAAACGTTGTTTTTTCTCTTCTAGCGAGACGTCATCTGGTAAATCTGCAGCAGGTGTTCCAGGACGCGCACTGTAGATGAAGCTGAAGCTAATATCGTATTCAATGTCTTCAATTAGTTTCATTGTATCTGCGAAATCTTGTTGGCTTTCACCTGGAAAACCGATAATGAAGTCTGAACTCATCACTAAACCAGGACGAGCTTTACGTAATTTTCGGATCAATGATTTATATTCTAACGCTGTGTGCGCACGTTTCATCAAGGTTAAGATACGATCTGAACCTGACTGTACCGGAAGGTGTAAGTGGGACACAACTTCAGGTGTATCTTTATATACTTCAATAATATCGCTTGTGAACTCAATAGGGTGACTGGTGGTATAACGGATACGATCGATACCATCAATAGCAGCGACATAACGTAATAAGTCTGCGAATGAGCACATGTCACCTTCATGCATATCACCACGGTAAGCATTAGCATTCTGACCAAGTAGGTTTACTTCACGTACTCCTTGCTCTGCTAGTTGCGCAATCTCATACAAGATATCATCAAGAGGACGGCTTACTTCTTCACCACGGGTATATGGTACAACGCAGAATGTACAGTATTTTGAACAGCCTTCCATGATAGACACGAATGCTGATACTCCTTCGGCACGCGGCTCTGGTAAACGATCAAACTTTTCGATTTCAGGGAAGCTGACATCAACAAGGCCTTTTTTACCGGCTTGTGCATGTGTGATCATTTCTGGTAAGCGGTGTAAAGTCTGCGGACCAAATACCAGATTTACAATGGGTGCACGTTTTTGAATCTCTGCACCTTCTTGTGATGCTACGCAGCCACCAACACCAATCACTAATTTCGGATTGCGTTTCTTTAGCTTTTTCCAGCGACCCAGTTGGTGAAATACTTTTTCTTGCGCTTTTTCTCTGATAGAACAGGTATTTAATAGAAGAACATCCGCTTCCTCTGGGTTATCAGTCAGTTCAAAACCATTCTCGGCATTTAACAAATCTGCCATTTTTGATGAATCGTATTCGTTCATCTGGCAGCCCCAGGTTTTAATGTGCAGTTTTTTACTCATTATCCACGTTGCTCTTTATTATTTGTTGCTATATTCGGGTTGTGTGAGAACACACAGAAGATCGCGTATTCTACTGCCTTAATAGTCTGTTGACTAGACGTTATCATCGCTTCTATGCATAAATTTACTGTAATTTTCGTAGTACAAAGCAATCATTTCGACGTAAAGCTTGGTAGAATTCTGATTCAGATAAGAATTTAGCCTTAAACGGTTCAGGAAGCACGATGCAGGAATTTGATGTAATTATTGTTGGTGGTGGAATGGTTGGTGCAAGTACCGCTAA
Organism: Moritella sp. 28; assembly: GCF_018219435.1. NCBI lineage: Bacteria > Pseudomonadati > Pseudomonadota > Gammaproteobacteria > Alteromonadales > Moritellaceae > Moritella > Moritella sp. 28. Next base: position 536,060 of record NZ_CP056121.1, read on the forward strand.
TCTACTCGCACCTTCGGGACTTAAAATTGCGGTAATTGAAGCGCAAGCGCCGCCCGCTTTTTCATTTGAGCAACCGATGGATCTGCGTGTATCGGCGATCAGTCTGGCCTCTCAGCAACTGCTTGTTGCGACAGGTGCTTGGTCCAATATCAGAGAAATGCGTCTTTGCCCTTATCGTCGTTTAGAAACGTGGGATCAAGGTGGCTGCGAAATCAAATTCCATGCTAACGATATTGGTTACGACAAGTTAGGTTACATCATTGAAAACCGGGTGATCCAATTAGGCTTACTCGAAGCAATGAAACGTCACAGTAATGTACAGTTGATGTGTCCTGAGAAAGTTGCCACACTTGAGCAAAACAGTGAATATGCTGAAATTACGTTAACCTCTGGCGCTAAACTACGTGCTAAGTTGGTGCTTGCCGCCGATGGTGCTAACTCAATTATTCGTCAGCAAAGTAATATAGGTATTAGCAGTTGGGATTATCGCCAAAACTGCATGTTAATTAATATTGATACTGAACAATCGCAGCAAGACGTTACTTGGCAGGAGTTTTCACCAACGGGACCAATGGCATTATTACCGTTACCCGGGCATAAAGCATCGTTGGTTTGGTATCATCAAACCGCGCACATCAACTATTTAAGTAAACTGTCTAATGCTGAACTTAAAGTGGAAGTACAACAACATTTTCCCGATCTGATTGGTGGATTTGAGATCACTAACCATGGTTCATTCCCCCTGACACGACGTCATGCCCAGCAATATTATAAAGGTCGAGTGGTGTTACTGGGTGATGCGGCACATACGATTAATCCATTGGCAGGACAGGGCGTTAATATCGGTTTTAAAGATGTGAATGTGTTATGTGAGTTAATTAGAAGCGCAGTGATAGAAGGTGAAGCTTGGGACTGTGAAGCCTTACTCGCACAATATCAACGTAGCAGAAAGCCTGATAATTTGTTAATGCAGACGAGTATGGATCTGTTTTATTCTGTATTTAGTAATAATTCTGCACCAGCGAAGATACTGCGTAACGTTGGACTTGCTGTTGCACAGCGCGCCGGACCCTTAAAGCGTCAGGCGCTACGTTATGCGATAGGGTTAAGTTAATTACATCGCCTTAGCTTAACTTAAATTCTTTCACTTTCGTGAGTAGTTCGGTCGAGTAGTTTAATAGTTCTTGGCTGATACTGCTTGCATGTGTTGCTACTAGCGTTGTTTCATCGGAGTGGACTGCGATAGTTTCAATGTTGTGTTGAATATTTGTGGTTAACTCTTGCTGTGTTATCGATGATTCGGCAACCGAATTATTCAACTGATTAATCTCCTGCATTTCTCGTGCAATTTCATTTAACATGTTCGCTAACTGCGATACTTTTATCGCGCCTTCTGCCGCGGTTACTTTGGCGGTATCCATCGCTGAAAATGAACTGTTTGATGTTTCAATCAATGAGCTAACAATAGTTTGTATTTCTTTGGTTGAATTATTGGTTTTAATGGCCAATGCGCGTACCTCTTCTGCAACTACAGCAAATCCTCGGCCACTTTCACCTGCTCGAGCGGCTTCGATGGCTGCGTTGAGCGCCAATAAATTCGTTTGCTCTGAAATGGAGTTGATCACACCTAATATTTTAGTCACATTGTGGGTCTGCTCGCCGAGCTGATGCATCTTATCGACAACGTGGTCGAGTTGTGTTGTCAGTGTACTGATTTCATCAATTGTTGCACTCGCTAATGCATTGCCCTTATCGGTTTGTAATGCTGCTTGTGTTGATGCTAGGGTGGTCATATTTGCTTTCGCTTTAATATCTTCAACTTGTGTTTGCATATTGATGATACTGGTGCTGATTGTCGCGGCTTCTTGTTTTTGTTGGTTGGCGGAATTGTAGGTTTGTGTTGATGCTGTACTTAGTTTTGTCGAAATGTCTTCTAATTTCTCTGCTGTATTAAGTACATGAGTAAGGCTGTAATGAAAATTACTCATCATGTAGTTAAAGGCGGTGACCATACGGCCTATTTCGTCATGATTTTTTACTTCAATTAATGTTGTCACATCTTGGGTGTCACTAGCTAATTCCATACTGTCAGTCAGGTCACTGATTGGTTTTAGGATGATGTTACGAATAATAAACAACGTCAGTAACAATCCCGCAAATAATACCACGGCTAAGATAGCGCTTGACCGTAAAATATTTTGTTGCACTTGCTGGTAAAAGTTATTTAAGGAGTATTCTAATCTAACCGCACCTAGTACATCACCTTCTTGCGCATTATGACAAGCTGTACAATCAGTACCGCGGTAATCTTTTGATGCGATAAGGGGCTTTGTTATCAATAAGGTTTCACCTTGGAGAGTGCTAATGACTTGGGTGATCTCTTCGCCTGCAAGTGCACGGCGGTCAAAATCGTCTTTGATTTGTTCGCTCCCTAGTCCTAGACCATAAAGTTGATTAACCTTATCGGCTCTGACTACGCGAATATCGGTAATGTTATCGTTCTCTAGCATTTTGTGACGTAAGGTTTCACGTTGCCCAATACTGCCAGTGAGCATCATGGTATTTAAACTGTCAAAATAAGTATCAGCTTGTTCATGCGCCTGTTGCTCTAAAATAGATAAAACCAGTGCTGTCTCTTGCTTGCTCTGTGATAATGCCGAGATCGCGAGTATCAGGATAAAAAGGGTACTTAACGCGAGGTTTATTTTTCTAGTTATAGATAAGTTTTGTAACATTGTTTTTTCCCATCAGAAACCAACCAAGGGAGATCAAACACTTAATGATAGCCATTGGTATTTTAATTCAACTGTAATAAGTAGGGTTAATCGTAACAAAATAATACTGGTACATATGTGATATCGACCAAAAGAGGTATTTTATTAGACTTAAATGTTAAAAATAAGTAAATTAAGTAGAATATAAGGGGATGAATAAGCGAGAGAGGAAATTAAGGTATTAAAGTTTGCATAGTGAATTACATGCGTATTTAAAATGCTGAAATTAGAAATTAGAAATTAGAAATTAGAAATTAGAAATTAGAAATTAGAAATTAGAAATTAGAAATTAGAAATTAGAAATTAGAAATTAGAAATTAGAAATTAGAAATTAGAAATTAGAAGAGGTATTAGTGGGGGAGTGATAGTTGGAAAGAAGTGGCAGGGATATGAGGATTTGAACCTCAGAATCCCGAGATCAAAACCCGGTGCCTTACCGCTTGGCGATATCCCTACAATTCTTTCTACAGCTGGGCTGTATTGTTTTATAAAACATGGTGCGGAAGGAGAGACTTGAACTCTCACACCTTGCGATACTAGAACCTAAATCTAGCGCGTCTACCAATTCCGCCACTTCCGCAATGTTTTATTTTAAAATAAGAATGGTGGCCATGACGGGACTTGAACCTGTGACCCCAGCATTATGAGTGCTGTGCTCTAACCAGCTGAGCTACATGGCCATTCTTACTTTTTTCATTTTGTCCGTATAAATACGTGCAAAATAAAGTGGCAGGGATATGAGGATTTGAACCTCAGAATCCCGAGATCAAAACCCGGTGCCTTACCGCTTGGCGATATCCCTACAATCTGTTTCATGACAATGTCATGTTAAAGCATGGTGCGGAAGGAGAGACTTGAACTCTCACACCTTGCGATACTAGAACCTAAATCTAGCGCGTCTACCAATTCCGCCACTTCCGCACAATATTCTTTATCTTTACAAGGTTGGTAGTATTGAATGGTTAGAGTTCAATAAACCTTATAAAGTTAACACTGACCTAAGTCTGTGTTGGTATATGGCAGGGATATGAGGATTTGAACCTCAGAATCCCGAGATCAAAACCCGGTGCCTTACCGCTTGGCGATATCCCTACAATCTGTTTCATGACAATGTCATGTTAAAGCATGGTGCGGAAGGAGAGACTTGAACTCTCACACCTTGCGATACTAGAACCTAAATCTAGCGCGTCTACCAATTCCGCCACTTCCGCACAATATTCTTTATATTTATAAACTTGGTAGTGTTAATCAAATTAATGAGAAACAGTGTTTATAAATTTAACAATCCGCTAAATAGCCAATCGTTTATATAATGGCAGGGATATGAGGATTTGAACCTCAGAATCCCGAGATCAAAACCCGGTGCCTTACCGCTTGGCGATATCCCTACAATTCGAATTAAGATGGTGGCCATGACGGGACTTGAACCTGTGACCCCAGCATTATGAGTGCTGTGCTCTAACCAGCTGAGCTACATGGCCATCTTAAATCTCATTCCGACTAGCAGTTAACTGTTTCGTTGGAACGGGGCGCATTATGCTAATTACAGCCAAGTTCGTCAACTATTTTTTAGTTAAAAAACGTTTTTAACTACGCCTGTTGAAATTCTGTACGAATCCTGTTGTCACTCTATGCTATTTGTAGCAAAACTGCAATTGTTGATGGTTTTAAGCTAGTAAAGTGAATCTTTAATTATTGAACGATGTTTCTGTATTTAGTTATTTCAATCAATGTGTGGCTGTGTGATGAAAATAAAGCTACTGAGATGAATAGAAATAAAAAAACGCTGGCAATTGCCAGCGTTTGGTTGTGCTACTTTAAGTATATTTTTAGATATAACTAAAGGTTTTTAGCTTAGGTAAAGTTATACGTTGAAACGGAAATGTACAACATCACCATCTTTAACGATGTAGTCTTTACCTTCTAGACGCCATTGACCTGCGGTCTTAGCGCCAGCTTCACCTTTGTTTTCGATGAAAGCAGCATAAGGTATTACTTCTGCACGGATGAAACCTTTTTCGAAGTCTGTATGGATTTTACCGGCTGCTTGTGGCGCTGTAGCGTTCACAGGGATAGTCCATGCACGTACTTCTTTAACACCCGCAGTGAAATAAGTCTGTAGCGTTAGTAGTTCGTAACCTGCACGAATTACACGGTTAAGACCTGGTTCTTCAATACCCATGTCTTCCATGAATTCTGCACGCTCTTCGTCTTCAAGTTCCGCAATGTCAGCTTCCATTGATGCACAGATAGCGACTACTACAGCATTTTCTGCTGCTGCCAGTGCTCGTACTGCATCTAAATGCGCGTTATCTTCAAAGCCATCTTCATCAACGTTAGCAATATACATAGTTGGTTTTAGCGTTAAGAAATTCATGTAGTCAATCGCTGCAACTTCTTCTTTAGTTAGTTCTAAAGAGCGGATCATTTCACCTTCAGCAAGGTGAGCGATGATCTTTTCAACAACTGGCACTTCAAATTTAGCGTCTTTATCGCCGCCTTTGGCTTTTTTCGCTAAACGTAGCAGTGCGCGTTCACAGCTGTCTAGATCGGCTAGTGCAAGTTCAGTGTTAATGATTTCGATGTCATCTAATGGTGAAATTTTGTTGTTCACGTGAATGATGTTTTCATTTTCAAAACAACGTACAACGTGACCAATTGCATCTGTTTCACGGATATTTGCTAGGAATTTGTTACCTAGACCTTCACCTTTTGATGCGCCAGCTACTAAGCCTGCGATATCAACAAATTCCATTGTAGTTGGTAATATACGCTCTGGGTTTACGATTGCAGATAGTGCATCTAAACGCTTATCTGGTACAGGCACAACACCCGTATTCGGCTCGATTGTGCAGAATGGGAAATTGGCAGCTTCGATACCAGCTTGTGTTAATGCATTAAATAGTGTTGATTTACCTACGTTTGGTAAGCCTACGATACCGCATTTAAAACCCATGATTTTTACCTTCTTTGCTATGTACTAAAATTGGTTCACACAGTTAAATTATTTACCTGTGTGTGTTGAATTATTTCTTTTTTTATTAATCATTGCGCTTTAAACGTATGTAAACGACTCATCGCTTTGGTCATGCCGTCTTTAGCTAAAATATCGATACAGCGTACTGCTTCATCAATCGCTGCATCCATTTGTTCTTGTTCTTTGGCTTGTGCTTTGCCAAGTACGTAACCGGTTACTTTGTCTTTATGGCCTGGGTGACCAATGCCAATACGTAAACGGTAGAATTCTTTGCTGTTCGCCATCTTGCTAATAATGTCTTTCAGACCATTATGGCCACCATGGCTACCGCCTTGCTTAAATTTAGCCACACCAGGTGGTAAATCGAGTTCATCATGAACAACTAAGATTTGTGTTACATCAATACGATAAAATTTAGCTAATGCTGAAACGGACTTACCACTTAGATTCATGAATGTGGTCGGGATTAATAGTCGCACATCTTGGCCGGCAATCGCTATTCTTGCTGTATAACCAAAATATTTAGCTTCTTCACGTAATTGCGTGTTGTGCCATTTTGCTAATTCGTTAATAAACCAAGCTCCGGCATTATGACGGGTGCGGCTGTATTCTTGTCCTGGATTAGCCAGGCCGACAATTAAACGAATGTCGTTGCTCATGGTATACCTATTATTACTGTAATGTGGCTTAATGCGTATTAGAGTCAGTCGACCCTTACTCATTGGATAAAAAACGCGCTATTTTACCTTGTGTCAGTGCAAAGCTCAACTGACGTGTCCATCAAGTTGAATGATAGTGCGCTTATGACTTAAAGTATTCGCTGCGTTAGATAGACAAAAAACCGAGCCTGGTAATACCAAACTCGGTTTTTATTGCATTGCCTAAATTAAATTATGGGTTAATTTAATTATTTAAACATTGCCGAAATAGATTCTTCGTTGCTAACGCGACGGATTGATTCAGCTAGCATAGGGCTAAGGCTCAATACGCGTACGTTTGGTAATGCAGCTACTTCTGGAGAAAGTGGAATTGAGTCTGTTACCACTATTTCATCAATGCAAGAATCACGTAGATTATCTACAGCGTTACCTGAGAATACTGGGTGAGTAGCGTAAGCAAATACACGTTTCGCGCCATTTTTCTTTAGGGCTGTTGCTGCTGCACATAATGTACCGCCAGTGTCGATCATGTCATCAACCAAGATACAATCACGGTCTTTCACATCACCAATAATGTGCATTACTTGTGCTACGTTTGCTTTTGGACGACGTTTGTCGATAATCGCAAGGTCAGCTTCATCAAGTAATTTAGCGTTAGCACGTGCTCGTACCACACCACCGATATCTGGAGATACGATAACTGGATTTTCAAGATTCTTTTCTTGCATGTCTTCTAATAATACTGGCGTACCAAATACATTATCAACAGGCACATCGAAGAAGCCTTGGATCTGTTCTGCGTGTAGATCAACCGTTAATACACGATCAACACCAACACTTGAAAGGAAATCGGCTACAACTTTTGCTGTAATTGGCACGCGAGAAGAACGTACACGACGATCTTGACGAGCATAACCAAAATAAGGAATAACAGCAGTAATACGACCCGCTGATGCACGACGCATCGCATCAACCATAACGATCAATTCCATTAGGTTGTCGTTCGTTGGTGCACAAGTAGATTGTAGGATGAAGATATCTCCACCACGTACATTTTCTTCAATTTCAACACTAATTTCACCATCGCTAAAGCGACCAACTTTGGCTTTGCCAAGTTGAATGAAAAGGCGGTCTGCAACTTTCTGTGCAAGTTCTGGTGTAGCGTTACCAGCAAAGAGCTTCATGTCGGGCACGGTGTAACCTCAGGTAATCGATGTATTTGGCTGGGATATAATTATACTCCTAGTCAGCGAACTGCCTAGTAGAGATCCCCAGCGTTAATCTCTTAAAACTTGGTAACAACTTAATAGCTAAGATTCTGGTATCGTATTTATTTTCTTGTGTTCATTATTATTGCGCCGTATTTTTCAATCATGCAATAGTCGCGTTTTCTAAATCACGTAATAGCGGTGATTTATTTAAGCTCTTCGCGATATAAATTTGCATGCTTTTAGGCGCTTTCGCTAATACTGTTAATGCATCAGACTTAGTTTTAAACTCAGAAAAAACACAACAACCGGAGCCTGTCAGTCGAGATGGCGCATATTTTAGCAACCACTCCAATGCTTTTGCAACCTCAGGATGACGTTTTTTCACAGTTGGTTCAAAGTCATTTCGCCATTCGTCTTGTAATAACTGATGCAGCGGGCGTTTTGGCGTATCACGTATTAATTCTGGATCAGCAAATAATTTTGCCGTATTGACCTGAGTGTCAGGTACGACAATAAGATAATAGTTCTCATCCACCTCAATAGAGGTAAGTTGCTCACCTATTCCTTCAGCAAATGCGGCATGACCACGGACAAACACTGGTACATCCGCACCGAGCTTAACGCCAATTTCGGCTAATTGATCCTCATCGAGGTGTAACAGCCAAAGTTGATTTAATGCAACTAAGGTGGTTGCAGCATCTGAAGAACCGCCACCAAGGCCCCCGCCCATTGGTAGGTTTTTGGTTAGTTGAATATCAGCACCCAATGGCAGCACTGAGTGCGCTTTAAGCGCCATAGCGGCTTGATAGATGATATTGTCGGTAACAGGAATACTTGGGATCTCAGGCGTAATCGTGATGCTATCAGTGAGGTTTGGGGTAATAGTTAGCTCATCCCCGATATCAACAAATTGAAATAAAGTTTGTAATTCATGATAACCATCGGGGCGACGGCCATTAATATATAGGAATAGATTCAGTTTTGCGGGTGCTGACCAATGGCTAGTATTTTGTTGCATTTAAATTCCAGTTTCGAGTCGTAATTTTTATACGTATGTCATCTTTTTTGATAACGATATTTTTAGGTAACCAAATATTATCGATTAATTGATAGTGAGTATAACTGATGTGCCAACCGAGTGGATGGTTAGCTTGGGTTACACGACCATAATTATCGAGTTGAACATCGTCAGTTAATGGGTCTCCAATGATCCAAGCACGTAATTCATTCACGGGAATTGGGATTGGACTGAGTCGGTTGACCAGTGTTTGAGTGTTGCGGCCTTGGTATTGACTGTCATCATTTAAAATCAGCGTGGAGATATTATCACTGCGCTTAATCGTAAGTACATGAATACCAAATGGCCCCGTTAGATTAATCTTGAAATCATGGTCATATTGTTGCCAGTTTAAGGTAGCTGAATTACGTGAATCAGGACTAATAAAAGCAATTTGTCCTTGCAGTTGCCAAGTCCGAATACTTTGTAATTGAACTTGGTGTTGCTGCCATAATTGTTGTGGGTTACCCACCGGGGGTTGTATCCGTGTTGTACTACTACAGGCACTGAGTAATATACTAATAATAAAAATGTAAATAGAACGCTGAAATGTCATAAGATACTCAAAAAAATAAAGTAATGATGATAAAGAGCAAGCATGGGGTTATAAAAACAGATATGCTTGGTTTTGTCACTTTAAAAATACATACTTTTTGCGTAGAATAAGCTCCTATTTGTTTTACAACTATCCACAGTAAGTAATACATGACTCTGTTAGCACTAGGTATAAATCATAATACGGCACCTGTATCATTACGTGAAAAGGTTGCTTTTTCACCTGACAATATTGAAGAGGCGTTCGCCAGCATTACGGCTGAGGGTATCGCGTCGGAAGTAGTGATTGTTTCAACTTGTAATCGTACCGAGATATATTGCAAAATTGAGCAAGGAGAGCCCGAACGCGTTACGCAGTGGTTAGTTGATTTTCATCAGGTGAAAATTGATGAATTAGCAACATGTACTTATCGCCATTACGATACCGATGCGGTACGCCATCTCATGCGAGTGGCTGGCGGCTTAGATTCACTGGTATTAGGTGAACCGCAAATTTTAGGGCAGATAAAACAAGCCTTTGCGAAAGCGAAACAGTTAAATTCTGTTGCTCAAACTCTAGATAAACTATTTCAAAAAACGTTTACAGCCGCTAAGCGCGTGCGTACCGAAACTGAAATCGGTGCTAATGCTGTCTCCGTGGCTTTTGCGGCTGTGAGTTTAAGTAAACATATCTTTGATGATTTATCTAAAACGCGTGTGTTACTGATTGGGGCGGGTGAAACCATAGATCTGGTTGCGACGCACCTTTCGGATCAAAATGTCTGTGAGATGATGGTGGCTAACCGTACTTTATCCCGTGCGGAAGTGCTGGGTGACAAGTTTGGTGCCAGCACCATGACCCTAGAAGAGATCCCTCAGCATTTACATAATGCGGATATTGTTATCAGTTCGACGGCAAGCCCATTACCTATTATCGGTAAAGGGATGATTGAAAGTGCATTAAAACTACGCAAGCAAAAGCCTATTTTCTTGGTTGATATTGCTGTGCCTCGGGATATTGAAGAAGAAGTCGGCGAGTTAGGTAATGCATATTTATACACTGTCGATGACCTGCAGGGCATCATTGAGCAGAATAAAGAAGCGCGTCAAGATGCTGCAGAGCAAGCAGAGCAGATCATTACTGAAGAAACACAGCTGTTTGCTGAATGGGCTGCTTCCTTATCAAGTGTTGATTCTATTAAAGAATACCGAAATGCGGCAATGGCTGAAAAAGAACTGCTACTTGAAAGAGCGATAGCCGCGCTGCAAAATGGTACTGACAACGAACGTGTATTAACAGAGTTAGCTAATAAGTTAACCAACAAACTTATCCATGCGCCGACGCAAGCACTCGTGAGTGCAGGCAAGCGTAATCAAGATGACGAGCTATTATTAGTGCGTCGTGTCATTGGTCTTGATTAGTTACCACGTCCCTAAAATAAAATAGATATTGCCATTGCTGATAATTGAAATTCATTAGCAACTGGTTACTCTATTTCAAACTGTTTTGGCATATATTCGGTATATCAATAGTAAATTATCGGAAAGCAATCGACTATTTCCTTACATATAGGTATCCTTGCCGATCACAACAAAGAAATAATCCATATTCAATTACTGAAGCAGCCTATAAGACTTCGGTGATCTATTTAACGGTAATACGAGAGTAAAGATGAAAGCATCGATCATTACAAAATTAGAAGCCCTAATCGAACGCCATGAAGAAGTTCAAGCACTATTAGGTGAGCCAGAGATCATCAGTGATCAAGACCGTTACCGTGCACTAACAAAAGAATACGCGCAATTAGAAGAGTTAGTTGCTTGTTTTAAAGAATACCAAGACGCAAAAGAAGATTTTGAATCAGCAGAAGAGATGTTAAAGGACGATGATCCTGACATGCGTGAAATGGCTGTTGAAGAATACAAAGAAAGTAAAGCAACGGTTGCGCGTGTCAGTGATGAGTTAGAAGTCTTGTTGTTACCACGTGACCCAAATGACAGCAATAACTGTTTCTTAGAGATCCGTGCTGGTGCAGGTGGTGACGAAGCCGCAATCTTTGCGGGCGACCTTTACCGTATGTACTGTAAGTATGCTGAGAAAAAAGGCTGGCGTTTATCAATCATGAACTTAAGCAACAGTGATCAAGGCGGTTACAAAGAAGTTATCGTTAAGATGGAAGGCGACGCAGTATTCGGCACCATGAAGTTTGAGTCTGGTGGTCACCGTGTACAGCGTGTACCAGAAACTGAATCACAAGGTCGTATCCATACCTCAGCTTGTACAGTGGTTGTTATGCCTGAGATCCCAGAGTCAGAAGCAATTAGTATTAACACAGCAGATCTTAAAGTTGATACGTTCCGTGCATCTGGTGCTGGTGGTCAGCACGTAAATAAAACCGATTCAGCGATCCGTATTACTCACATTCCTACGGGGACTGTGGTTGAGTGCCAAGACGAACGTTCACAGCATAAAAACCGTGCACGTGCGATGTCTATTCTACAAGCGCGAATTCAAGCGGCTGCTGATGAAGTTGTGCGTCTTGAAGAAGAAAGTACCCGTCGTAGCCTAGTGGCAAGTGGTGATCGTTCTGAACGTATTCGTACTTATAACTACCCACAAGGTCGCGTTAGTGATCACCGTATCAATCTAACACTTTACCGTCTAAATGAAGTGATGGAAGGTGAGCTAGACGTATTGATCCAACCAATCATTCAAGAACATCAAGCGGATCTGTTAGCGGCGCTTGCTGAAGCAGATTAGGTGTGTCGAGTACTGTGAAAACAATTGCACAATTATTGCAGTGGGCTGTCAAACAGCTCACTGACAGCGAAAGCCCGAAGCTTGATGCCGACGTTATCCTTTGCTTCCTACTCGATAAAGATCGCAGTTATCTTTTCACTTGGGATGATAAGGTAATGGATGATGATATTATTCGTCGTTTTACTGCTCTTATCACGCGTCGTCAGGCGGGTGAACCTGTCGCTCATATTCTTGGTTATCGTGAGTTTTGGTCCTTAGAATTAGAAGTGTCTCCTGATACGTTAATTCCAAGACCTGATACCGAAATCTTAGTCGAACAAGCACTTGTTTGCATGCCGAATCAAGCTTGCCAAGTATTAGATTTAGGGACAGGTACGGGCGCTATCGCACTGGCCTTAGCATCAGAATCACCACAAGCGACAGTGACCGCAATTGAATATCAGCAAGGCGCGGCAGCATTAGCACGTCGTAATGCCAAACGCTGTGGTTTTGATATTGCGGTATTGCAAGGTAGTTGGTTTGAACCTTTACAAGCCAATCAACGTTTTGATGTAATAGTCAGTAATCCACCTTATATCGAAGAACATGATCCACATCTGGCTATGGGTGATGTGCGTTTTGAGCCGTTAACTGCGTTAGTTGCTGCTGATGATGGATTGGCTGACTTAAAGCACATTATTCGTGAAGGTTATCAGTTTTTAACCGCGGATGGCTGGTTGTTAGTTGAACATGGCTTTGAACAAGGTGCAGCGGTACGCGCACTATTTACCGCATCCAATTATCATCAGGTTGTTACGCATAAAGATTATGGTAATAACGATCGTATTACTGTCGGACAACGAAAAGAAGTTTAATCATGGATATTGTTATTCCGCTGCACATCGTGACGCTGTTATTAAGTGTGCTGATGTATTTTGTAAATTTTGCCTTCACAGTAAAGCAATCACCGTATCTTGAGCATACAGGTTTTATCAAATCACGTAAGGTGATAGATATGATCACTGTGATGATGATTGCGTTAGTGTGTATGGTTTCAGGTCGTGCCCCGTTTGTTGAAACGGTCATGACAGAAAAATTAATGTCGACACTGGCCATCACCTTCATGATGTTTATGTCATTACAGCAAGGTAAGAATCTATTTTTCCGCTGTTTTGCGTTTGCCGGTAGTATCGGCTGGTTATTTTATGTGTACTCGTTAGCCGTTAATGGCGAAGCATATTTGCTGAGGTAATGATGGAATTAGATGCAAATGCAGCGCTGACAGAAACAGAACTGGCAGAAGATATAGCAGTAGATAACCACGCTATTGATAGTGAACAACTAGAAGAATACGATGATGAGCTTGCAGAAGAAGTGCTGATGATTGATAACGTCATGCTCGCAACATTATCAGCCATTGAGGAAATAACGGAGAAACCGTTACTCGAAGAGGCGATTATTGAATTGGATGAGCTCATTGAACTTATCGAAGTTGATATGCAAGGCTTTACCTGTGATGTTGAGAAACGTGACCAGTTATTGTATTTGTTTTATCAGCAACTTGGTTTTGCCGGCGATTGGCGTAAGTGGCTAGAACTCGACAGTGTATTATTACATAAAGTCATTAGCAGTCGTAATGGTGTGCCGCTGTCACTAGGCACTGTATTTATGTACTTTGCCGAACATTTTGAAGTGGATGTGGTTGGGATCTTATTCCCTGGCCAATTTGTGCTACGTTTCGGTAGTAAACAAGACGGGATTTATGTTAATCCAGCTGATGGACAGGCATTGAGTCGTCATAAACTCCAGGTATTGTTACGTGGTATCGAAGGTAATCATGCTCTGTTATCTGATGATGATTTATTCGAAGCTACGAACGAAATGCATTACTTGCGTTTATTACAGGTATTAAAAGCGGCGTTAATTCGTGATGAACATTTCTCGTATGCATTACGCTGTATTGACCTCATTTTAGAGATCGATCCTGATGAACCTTATGAAATTAGAGACCGCGGATTTTTGTTACAACAACTTGATTGTAAAAAATTAGCCAGTGAAGATTTTGCTTATTTTATTGAACAATGTCCAGACGATCCGATCACAAGAGTTTTAAAAGCACAAATAGATGAACTTGCTGCGACTGATGATACGATTCATTAAAATTAACTGATATAAAATGGACCCTTTAAGGTAATAATTATGAATGCAAAAATAGTAAAAATTGGTAATGATATTGTTTGTGCCAACGATCTACCATTTGTGTTATTTGGTGGCATCAATGTATTAGAAGACGAACTGTCGACTCTACGCGCTGTAGAAGCATATAAAACAGTGACGGATAAACTGGGTATTCCTTTTGTATTTAAAGCGTCATTTGATAAAGCCAACCGCTCTAGTATCCATTCTTTCCGTGGTGTAGGCATGGAAAAAGGTTTAAACATCTTTCAACGTGTGAAAGCTGAGTTTAATGTGCCGATCATTACCGACGTGCATACTGAAGCACAGTGTCAACCAGTGGCTGATGTTGTTGATGTGATCCAACTCCCTGCTTTTCTTGCACGTCAAACGGACTTAGTGCAAACAATGGCGGCTACGGGCGCTGTTATTAATATTAAAAAACCACAATTTATGTCTCCGCATCAAGTGGGCAATATCGTTGATAAGTTTGCTGAATGTGGTAATGATCAAGTTATTTTATGTGAACGTGGTCATTGCCATGGTTACGATAACCTGGTCGTTGATCCGCTAGCATTTGGTGTAATGAAAGAGCTTACTCAGGGTACACCAATCATTCTAGACAGTACCCATGCAACACAACAGCGTGATGCGGGTAGTGCTGCGTCGGGTGGTCGTCGTAAGCAAGTACCTGAATTAAGCTATGCAGGCTTAGCGACGGGGATTGCGGGTCTCTTCATTGAAGCGCATGAGAATCCAGCACAAGCGCGTTGTGATGGTCCTTCAGCGTTGCCTTTTGCTACGTTAGAAGCGTTTTTAACACAAGCAAAAGCGATTGATGATCTAATAAAGAGTTTTACTGCGATTGATATCGATTAATTTCAGGCATAAAAAAAGCGCTGTAATCATACAGCGCTAAAAACCTTTGACTGATAATACAAGTGTATTAAGCATATTATCAAAGGTTTGAAATAAGTAATCTCTACTTAAAGGCCTAAACCAAAAAGTTTAAGCAAACAAACACAACATTACATAACAAAGACTAACTTATATAAATAATACTAATTAACGAAAATTAGTAAAAATAAGTATTATGTCCTATATACATACGCGCACTATAGTTATTTTCTAGTATTCTTACAATTGACAAATTATAATGTTTCGCATTAGTTTTTCTTATCTAACTGGACGACACTATGTCACGCAGACTTCCGCCATTAAATTCGCTACGTGTTTTCGAAGCCGCAGCTCGACATTCTAGTTTTACCCGTGCATCTGAAGAGCTTTATGTGACGCAAGCGGCTGTAAGCCATCAAATTAAAGCGCTAGAGGAGTATTTAGGCATTAAATTGTTTCGTCGCCAAAACCGTGCGTTATTTTTAACGGAAGAAGGGCAAAGTTATTTTTTGGATATTAAAGATACTTTCACTTCACTCATTGATGCGACAGAACGTTTATTAGCTAGAGGTGCAAAAGGCTCATTGACGGTTAGTTTACAGCCTAGTTTTGCGATTCAGTGGTTAGTACCGCGTTTATCTTTGTTTTCAGAACTCTATCCAGATATTGATGTCCGCATTAAAGCGGTTGATATGGATGATGGATCACTGACTGATGATGTGGATGTCGCGATTTATTATGGTCGAGGAAAGTGGAAAGATTTACATGCGCAGAAATTACATACCGAGTATTTAGTACCTGTGTGTTCTCCACTATTACTGAATGGCGTTAAACCACTCAGAACGCCGGATGATTTAAAACTGCACACGTTATTGCATGATACGTCTCGTCGTGATTGGACAGCTTGGTTTAAGCAAGGCAATATTATCGGTGTTAATGTTAATCAAGGGCCTATTTTTAGTCATACTTCGATGGTATTACAAGCGGCAATACATGGTCAAGGCGTCGCGTTGGGACACAGTGTGTTAGCACAGCCAGAAATTGATGCCGGTCGTCTTGTGCGTCCTTTTACTGATGTCTTAGTGAGTAAAAGCGCGTATTACGTTGTTTGCCGTGAAGAGCAAGATGAACTTGGTAAAATTGTGGCATTCCGTGATTGGATGCTGTCTTTAGTAGAGGAAGAACAGCAAGAGTTTGTGGAGAATTAATTCATCACGAAGTCACTAAATCCTTGGTGTTATATCGTCAAGGGTTTAGACTGTGCGGCTTTTGTATGCAAACCAGTTCAAGATACCCCGTATTCTGTACTGGTTTGTGTATACTTTATGAATTTTGAATCTTGGTATTGTATCTATACTGAGTGTATATCGTCAGCCATGTTGATGACGAAAATGAGGTTATTAGAAAATGAATGGTATTTTATTATATTGCCGCCCTGGTTATGAAAAAGAATGTGCCGCTGAAATTCAAGCACGAGCGACTGCCATGGAGGCGTATGGTTTTGCTAAAGTAACGCTGAATTCGGGTTATGTTGTGTTTGAATGTCACTCTGCTGAAGATGTGGATTCAATAGCGAAAAAATTACCACTTTCATCATTGATCTTTGCACGTCAAATGATCGCATTACACGCACGTGTTGATGATATGCCGCTTTACGACCGTGTAAACCCTGTGGTTGCTGCCTGTGACGGTATCGAAGCCATGGGTGAGCTACGTGTTGAAATGCCTGATACTAACGAAGGTAAAGAGCTCTCTAAATTTTGCCGTAAGTATACGGTGCCACTTCGCCAATCGTTACGTAAAGGCAATCACTTATTACCAAAAGAAAATAAAAACCGTCCAGTACTGCACGTGTTTTTCATTACGAATACCAGTGTTTATATTGGTTACTCATATAGCTTTAATAACTCGCCATTACCTATGGGTATTATGCGTCTTAAGTTTCCTTCGAAAGCACCAAGTCGCTCGACATTGAAACTAGAAGAAGCATTCCATGCATTCATCCCAGCCGATCAGTGGGATAAACGTATCGGTGGAGCTATGCGTGCGGTTGACTTAGGTGCTTGTCCTGGTGGTTGGACGTATCAGTTAGTACAACGAAGCATGTTTGTTGTTGCTATTGATAACGGTGCAATGGCGGATAGCCTTATGGAAACCGGTCAAGTTAAGCACTTCGAAGAAGACGGCTTTAAATATGAGCCTGCTAAAACGACGATTGCGTGGACCAACCGTAAATTAAACGGTAATAAGATCAAGGTTCCTGAGAACCCACCAGTTGATATGCTGGTATGTGACATGATTGAGAAACCAGAGCGTGTTGCTCGTCTAATGTGTAAATGGTTATTAAATGCATGGTGTAAAGAAGCAATCTTTAACCTTAAACTGCCATTAAAACGCCGTTACCATACATTGGAAGATTGTTTAGCTATTTTAGATAAGCAACTTGACGATCGTTTTGTTATTCAAGCTAAGCACCTTTATCATGATCGTGATGAAGTGACTGTGCATGTTGCTTGGGCACATTTCATTCCTGAAGACAAATAGTATAGAGTAATAAAATAAGAAGGAGGGGATACATCCAGTGTGTCCTCTTATATTCCAAGCCATTAAATACCATATCTGTGGTTTATTTAATGGCTTTGTTATTTAAAACGATAACTAAAATATAATAGTGGATCCTTGCCACGTACTTTAATCCCAATGATCGCCCCCTCGATATTCATATTATAATAGGCCTCGTGCTGTAGAATGCCGCTTGATTTAACTTTTGTTTTGATAGTGACGCGCTCGTAATCAAACAATAGATAAGGACTGCGTTTTAAGCTGTAATGCAAGTGTAAGCTTAGCTTGCCAATATCTTTGAGCCTGGGGATAAAGAGGCGAGTAATATCGGGATCTATCCACATATTAAGCAGTTGTAGTCGCGCGGTATGTTTACGCTTATTTTTGCTTTGTTTGATAACAAACAGCGACTGTTTAATCTCAAATTTTGGGCTCAGGGCTGCTGTTGCCATTAATTCGGTTTGACTATAGCGGTTAGAAAAATGCCGCTCTGGTATATAGGATCTTAACTGATCTTCTGTCGCAAGAGCGATCTCGCTGAATAAACTTATTGAGAATATGATCAAAAGGTTATTATATGCCATATATCACCAAAGCTGCTGATGAGACCTTAACTATAGCTTGGTATCGACAAATTACTAGTTGTGGGTTTAATTACTCTCTGAAGCGTGTATAGAGCGCTATATGCGGAGGTGTAAGAGGTTATCAGTTACTTAACATCTGTGATGCTAAGCAACTGAATCAATTAATTAGTTTGAGTATAGCTAACTAATTGTATTTAATAATGGTGCTTATAAACGCTCTAAAATTGCTTGGGTAAAGTCTGTCGTACCATGCGTACCACCCAGATCACGCGTTGTTCTATCACCAGACTCAATGACATCGCGTACTGCGTTACGAATATTATCTGCTTCTGTTTTCATTTCTAGATGTTCTAGCATCTGGATAGAGGCAAGTATTACGGATGTCGGGTTTGCTAGGTTTTTACCTGCAATGTCAGGTGCACTACCGTGAACAGCTTCGAAAATAGCGATATCTTCACCGATATTTGCGCCCGGAGCCATACCAAGACCACCAACGAGACCTGCACATAAGTCAGATAAAATATCACCAAATAAGTTCGTAGTCACGATCACATCGAAACGTTCAGGGTACATAACTAGGTTCATGCATGCTGCATCAACGATCATTTCTTCTGATTCGATTTCAGGGTAACGTTTGGCTACTTCACGTGCTACTTCTAGAAATAGACCTGATGTTGTTTTCAAAATATTGGCTTTATGGATAGCCGTTACTTTTTTACGGTTTTCTGATTTTGCTAGTTCATATGCGGCCACACAAATACGTTCTGCACCGGCACGTGTGATGATACTTTTCGCTTCAGCTTCGCTACCATCATCGGCAATCATTTGGCCAGCGCCAGAGTACATACCTTCCGTATTTTCACGCACAGTAATAATATCGATATTTTCGTAGCGACTACGTGTACCTTTAAAAGAGACTACTGGGCGCAAGTTAGCGTATAAATTAAAATGCTTACGCAATGATACATTGATTGACGTAAAGCCTGCGCCAACAGGTGTTGTTAACGGACCTTTTAATGCTATCTTGTTCTGTTCAATTAAATCTAATGTTGCTTTTGGCAGCAGTTCACTTGAAGTTTGTAGTGCAGCAAGACCAGCATCAGCAAAGTCATATGCGAAATTACAGCCAGCCTTATCTAAAATTTGAATTGCAGACTCAATAATATCCGGACCAATGCCATCACCCGGGATCACTGTAATTCTTCTTTGTGTCATACATATTCCTTATTTAATTAGCGTACTTTCAAATGAAAATGTTTTGTTGCCGTATGGTAACAAAGTATTACTTGATTGTTAATGTAGTTACTGCTGTTATTTTAGTAAATAAAGCGTTTAACTTTGTAGGAATGCCATTTGTTAGACGTAGATCTAGAGTTTCACTTTTTTTGTACTATTAACGCTTAGTGCGAATACTCGACTTGTTACTCTAAGCGTCATTTTTATGATTAAGGCTGATACCGTAAATCTTTTAAATTAAACCCTAATGGAATATCAATTTTGAGCTGCGCTAGCTGCTGGGTGATATAAGCCATTTCTTTATGTGTATCAAGTTTTTCGCGAAGTTTGGGTTTTAGCTCTTCACTGGCATAAATCGCGTCTAAAGTAACATGCTGTGTTAATAACTGGGTGGCTGTTTTAGGTCCAATTCCTGCAACGCCAGCGAGATGACTACCACTGATCCCTGTTAAGGCCCAGTAGTCGACAAGCTGCTGTGGCTGCACACCAAATTTATCGTCAATAAAGTTTTGGTCTAACCAGCGTTTGTTAAAGTAATCACGAATTTGAATGTAAGGGTTTAACAGTTGGCAGTAACCCTTATCGGTCGAAATAATGGTGACTTGTTGCTGTTGCGCTGACATTTTGATAGCGAGTGTTGCAATCAGGTCATCCGCTTCATCTTGTTCTGTTAATAAAGAGTCTACGTTCAAATCCCATAGGTCATCTTGGATTAAATTGAGTGCTTGCTGCAAGCTTTCAGGCATTGGTTTACGATTCGCTTTGTAATCGGGGTAGACCTCATGGCGCCAGCCTGTTTGCTCAGCATCAAAGACCGCGACGACATGCGTCGGAGCCGTGATCGCTAATAACTTTCGAACTGCTTGCTTAATGGTTTCGCGCGTTGCGCTTATTTGCGCAACCGGATCATTACTTTGATTTAGTTGTACTGCATGAACTCGACGGATCAGGTTTAACGCATCGATAATTAATAAGTGATTTTGGGCCATATCCGTATTTCATCAAAGTTAATTGGTCTTTATTATTTCATAGCAAGGTTCATACTTACTACCTGGAAGCTTCATTCTATTCTGTTTTATGAAGTTTTTTAATAAATTGTCCATTAATTGCATTAATTTGGGGTCGCCTTGCAATTTAAATGGACCATTTTTTTCAATTGATTTGATCCCTGAGTCTTTAACATTACCCGCGACGATACCGGAAAAGGCTTTTCGCAGGTTCATTGCTAATACTTCAGGGGCTTGATCAAGGTTGAGATTTAATGCCGCCATATGCTGGTGGCTTGGGATAAATGGCATTTGAAAATCTAATTCTATTTTTAAGCTCCAGTTATATGAATAAGCATCACCAATGGCACGGCGATATTCATAGGTTTTATGCAAGGCTTGTTTCATTATTTGTGCTGCACTTGCGGCATCATCAATAATAATCTGATAGTATTTTTGCGCTTCAAAGCCAAGGGTTAAACCGACAAATTCATCAATGGTGGTAAAGTAGTCTTCGCTTTCCTTAGGCCCGGTAAGTACAATCGGCAACGGCTGTCGTTTATTTTCTGGGTGCATCATGATACCCAGTAAATATAACAGTTCTTCGGCGGTACCTGCACCGCCGGGGAAAATAATAATACCGTGAGACAGGCGTACAAAGGCTTCTAAACGTTTTTCAATGTCCGGTAAAATGACGAGTTCATTAACGATGGGGTTAGGTGGTTCGGCGGCGATAATACTGGGTTCGGTTAAACCAAGATAGCGGCGTTGTTTTACGCGCTGCTTCGCATGGCCAACTGTTGCCCCTTTCATTGGACCTTCCATTGCGCCAGGTCCGCAACCCGTGCAAATGTTTATCTCGCGTAAGCCTAATTCATGACCAACGGCTTTAGCATATTCGTATTCCGGTGAGCGGATGGAGTGCCCTCCCCAGCAAACGACCATGTTAGGATCTGAATCTGATTTTATCACGCGCGCATTACGTAAAATGGAGAATACTTGGTTAGTTAAAAATGAAGATAATTCTTTTTTGGGGACGGGTTCTTGCTCTATATAACTATTAACATAAAGAATATCGCGTAATACTGAAAATAGGTGTTCTTGAATACCTCGAATAATCTCACCATCGACAAACGCTTGTTCTGGGGCGTTATGCAGTTCGAGCTTTACGCCGCGTTCACGTTGTCCAACACTGATATCAAAGCTGCGGAATGCTTTCAAAATTTCACTACTGGAATCAGTACGAGAGCCTGAGTTTAATACGGCTAGTGAACAATTTCGGAATAATAAATATAAATCACTGGTGGCTGTTTGTTGTAGTCGGTCGACTTCAAGCTGTGAAAGCAAGTCCATACTGCCAACGGGTTTAATGTGCGTGATCATAAGCTAAACTCCATGTCAGATAAGCTGGCATTAAGCACGTATAACCGATTGATAAAAAATGAATATGGACGTACTTATTACCGCAGGTCTCATTAAGTTTAGTTGCTAATGATAACTTTATCTCGTCCTGAGCTTTTTGCTTGATACAAGGCTTTATCCGCTCGCTCGAAAGGCTCAACGGTTTCATTGTCTTCTGGTGCAAATTGAGTTGCACCAATTGAGATTGTTATTGAGATTTGTTCGCCTTTAAATCTAAATGGTATATTTTTAATTGTCTTGCGCAGGTTATCTAAAATTGCTTGTATTTCATGTGGTTCTAAGTCGGCAAGTAATACGACAAATTCTTCACCACCAAAACGGGCGATAAAATCTTTACTCTTAATCGATTTTTGTAAGGCTCTAGCGACTATTTTAAGGGCTTTGTCTCCCGCAATATGACCAAAGGTATCATTGATATTTTTAAAGTGATCGATGTCGATAATCGCGATTGTGGTGTTGGTTTGATAACGCAGCCAACGTTTAAACTCAAGTTTAAAGCGTTCGTCTAATGCAGTGCGATTGTATACTTGCGTTAAAGAGTCAAGGTATAGCTTATGCTGTTGTGCTTCTAGGCGTTGTGTATGCAGTAATGTTTCTTTTTTGAGTTGCTCGAGTTGATCCTGAACTGCTTTTATTTGTTGTTCTAATCGGACTTTTTCTTGTAGTAATTGTTCTTGTTGTTGAATACTACTTGAGATGATCTCAAGCCCTTGTTGCACGTGTAACTTCGTTTCTTCTAAGTTTTCACAGGTACTGATATCTAAGTCTAAAATATCAATTCGCTCTTTGAGGTTTTCCAACAAACTCATCTGTTTTTTACTTATTTTACTACTATCAATGAATGAGTTATCAAACTTATAAGCGATATTATTGAGTTCTTCGACAATCGCATGTAAAAACGTCTTCGATGCTAAGCGTTCTTCACGTGCGCCTTCGATAATATTATTGATGATCTGCAAACAGATATCAACGAGTTCATGGCTCTCGACACCTTGCAATAAACGTTGACGGATTTTTTGAAGATTTGAGCCAAACCCACCGGCAAAATCAAGTTCATTGATTAAGCGTTGCAAATCGTCACATATTTTTTTGTGCGCGGTTGCCGTTACACCGCCATTATTACTACGATGCATTTGTAAGTTTTTGATTGCACTGTGGTAAATGCAGAAAAGTGATTGCACTTTCGTTTGCAATGCCGCCACAGCGGTAACTTTGGGTTCTGCTAATAGTAATTGCAACTCGGCGGTGAGTTTTGGATCGTCCTGTAACAAATTAATCAATGATTTAGTGGCTTGAATTGTAGCGCTATCACCAATTTTTAAGGTATCGGATAAGATATGCGGTTGTAGCATCACTTGACGCTCAACCTGTTTGATTTGAGTGATAAGATCATTGTCAGACGCACTGCGTTCAAGAATTGATTTTAGCTTACTTACTTCAATGTTTAGCTCGGTATCGATACCTCGCGTGGCACCCAGTAAACGATTAATAAATGCTAATAACATGGCAGTGTTAATTTTTGCGTACCCGCTGGCATCACTTTGCTGTGTTGCTGAGTGCGAATCTTGTGATGTCTGCATGAATACTTTTCACATAAGTTAAATCAAAGATGAAGATTAGCTTACCACTATATATACATCTATAAAATAGTTTGGTGTTAAAATGTAAGCTTACAGCCAATTAATATCATTTTTGTCTGTTGATGAGGTGACTTTTACTAAGCCTTTTTCAATGGCTTGTTTTGAGCGATTCCAGATATCCCCATGGAAGAATGCCGGCTGTGTATAGGTCAGGGCACTTAATTTAACCCAACTATTTCGCTTATGTTTGCGACTTAACTGGATTGCTCCTGATAAAGCTAAGGTAGCAATATTTAACAGTTTTTTACTGTCTATTGCCGTTGGGTATTTAAATAAGAAGGGGTGAGAAACCATTCCAATCGAAATATCTTTGTCAAAATTAAGCTGGCAATCAAATTGCTCGAACCAGTCTAAGATTCGGTCGGCAATAATGGCAGGATCGTAATTTTTGTTTACTTTCTTAACTAACAATAATTGCGTGTCGTTCAACTGAAATAAGCGTTCTGAATCATGTAGTTGATGTTTTAAATATGTGCCTAATTCCGTTTCTATTTTATTTACGAGTGAAAGGCTGAATTTTTGACGTAAAGGCAGTAAAAAATCGAGACTAATGATTGCGCAGCTATGCACACTGTTTTGCTTATCTGAATATTCCCAATCAGAATAAAATCGTGCTTCTTGCAGTGGTGTCGGAATATATTGATTCAGACTGTGGATGTTATTCAAGCCTGTATTTGAATGAATATTGTAGTTATTCTCTAACTGCTCAACATCTTGTTTTTGTAATTTCATTTTTTGCGTATTGATGTAGTACAAATAAAGAATAATTAGCATAATTGAAGCAAGTAAGAAAACATTAATAACCAAGTTATGTTTTGATTGTCTTAGCTTGAGTACTTGTGCTTGTAATTGGTTTATCTTTTGCGATTTTATTTCATTATTTTCTTTGTGCTGATTCGATACGGGAAATGCTTTTTTTGCTTCAAAATGAGAGAGCTTGTTATAACGTATAAATTGCTTATAGCTATCGAGTGCCTTCTCGTATTGATCTGTTTCTTCATAGGCTGTCGCAAGATACAGATAGACGGTTTCAAATTGTTTACTATTGTTTAGTTTACCGGCGATCGATAATGCTTTATTTAAACGTATT
Organism: Moritella sp. 28; assembly: GCF_018219435.1. Classification (NCBI taxonomy): domain Bacteria; kingdom Pseudomonadati; phylum Pseudomonadota; class Gammaproteobacteria; order Alteromonadales; family Moritellaceae; genus Moritella; species Moritella sp. 28. The sequence continues at coordinate 560,604 of NZ_CP056121.1, forward strand.
AATGCGGTGTCGTAATGTTGTTGTTGAATCGCTAAATTAGCGAGATGTACGAGTGATTCAAGTAATAAAGCTGTTTGACCATTACTGTGAAACAACTGCTCTGCATTCGATAAATATTGCTCGGCTAAACTATAGTTGCCCATTTGTAAGTAAGTTTTACCCACTTCGAAATAGACTGCGTTTAATTTGTCTTTCTTATCATACACCTTCAGTAAATCGAGAGCGTTAAAATAATAAACGAGCGATAAGTTATATTCTTTAATTTTACGATGCATACTGGCAAGTGCTAATAAAGAATCGGAGAGTTGTAATTTGTTGCCCAGATTTTGATAGTACTGGGCAGATTGATTGGCAAAGCTGATCGCTAATTTAAAGTTGTCTTGGGCGATATAGGCTTGGCTCATTTTTTTAGTTAGCAGGCCATTGAGGGTATCTTGGTTATCAAGTAGTTTTTGTTGGGCTTTGTTATAAAAATTAATCGCTAAGGTTAATTTATTTTGCTGTTGGTAATTATACCCAATTGCGTAAGCTGCCCAAGCCGCATTGTTCGTGAGTGGGGTTTGGACGCCATATTGTTCAGCTTCGCGAAATAGTTGCATTGATTCTTCGTAATTATTGAGTTTTAACGCAATCTCACCGGAAATAATCTTGAGTGCAAAAGAGCCATTAGCAGTCGGATTATAAGTATTGTCATTCATGCTATCGATGACTTTGTTAATAGTTTCTTGTGCAAGTTGGAAATTAGCGAGCGTATTAGATTGTGCTAGAATGTGGCTTTTGATTAATAAACTTTGTTGTTTTAAATGCAGTGGTACGGAATTCGATTTTTCAGCGAGCATTTTATCGAGCGTAACAACGGCTTGATCGATATTATTTGCATAGAAATAGCAGAGCGCTTTTTGTTGTTTGATGAGCGCAAGATCTGAAGGCGTTACCGATTTTTCTCTGATTTTACTCATACGAGAGACTTCAGTAATGATGTCTTGTTTTTGTGTTTGCAAAAATTCATCAATAATTTGAATACATTGATAAGGTTGGCTGTATTGCACAGACTGACTGCGCTTGAGTTCATTCGGTAAGATCAGCTGATCAAATAAACTGGCAGCTGCAGTAGTGCTAAAGAGAAAAAATACAAGAGCATAAACAAAACGTAAAATCATGTGTTTGATATCGAATAGAAAGGCAGCTATCACATTCTTATGATCACATGTCCTTATTAACATTAGCTTTCCTTTGCTAATTCAGGCCTCCACCTGAGTGAGGTTGGTGCTGTAATCTTATAGTGATAGAAGATTTTATAATATTGATTACAGCCTTCAAATACTAAACTATTTTACTCGCTTTGTTAATGACTGGATATTTAAAAAATACCCAGTCTCGGGCATGTTATTGGCGGATTAAGCGAATATTATCTATTTTAGCATTACAATTGGTTCTAAATGGGTTTATGTCCAGCCCACCTCTGCGGGTATAGCGTGCATATACAGTTAATTGCTCTGGTTTGCAAAAGTGCATAATGTCCGTAAAAATACGTTCTACGCATTGCTCATGAAACTCATTATGCTGACGGAATGAGATTAAATAGCGTAATAAAGCTTCCTGGTCGATTTTATTTCCTTGATAAGCAATATAAACACTGCCCCAATCGGGTTGATTGGTCACGAGGCAATTTGATTTTAATAAATGGCTGTAAACAACTTCGTTAACAACACCATTGTTGTCTGCTGCGGCGTTGAGTAAGTCGGCATTAAATTCATAATCATCAACATCAATGTCCAGATGATCAATACATGTACCTGTTATTTGTGTGATTTGACTTGGCGCTTTATCTAAATCATCAAACATAACCACTTCAATAGGGCCTTGTGCACAGGCTCCTAAGTCGCGTTGTAGTGTTTCGGTTACTTCTGCTGTAGAGCTAAAACGGGTTTGGTTAAAGCTGTTTAAGTAGAGTTTGAATGATTTTGATTCGATTAAGTTTACTGATGTAGCACAAACTTTAACTTCTGCAACCGCTACGATTGGCTTACCTTTGCTATTTAACCAAGACAGCTCATATAAATTCCATAAGTCGCAACCCGTGAAAGGCAATTGATCGGATAATGCAAGATCATCGCGATTTAATTGTCTTGGCACTGGTTGCAACAAGCTAGGTTGGTATTGAGATATGTATTCCGTTTTTTGCCCTAGGTTTAATTTATCCAGTGCAGTTGAATCTTGGTAACGGTTTATAATTGTCATGGTTTATTCTCATCGGTTAGCGCGTAATATAGCCAAGCTCCCTCAAGGTGCATATTCAGGTAGTTTGGGTATAGTTAATTTACTTATCAGTGGCGAGATTGTAATAAATTTTACTGCGTAGTGATATGCTATAGCAGATTTAATCATTTTTATGGGGAATATAATGACTGCAGCTGTAACCGATGCATTGATTGCTTTTTATGCGCGCTGTGAACAACTTTGGCAAACACAAGATTATTTACCACAACAGGCGTTTGATCCAGAGTGGGATTCTCCGTGCTTTATTGCGGATTCAAATAATCCTCAATTGCTTGCGGGTAATAAAGCTTGGTTGCCAGTAAAACGTGATGAGATAACATCATTTAGTAATATTGAGTCGGCGTTAAGTATCGAGCTTGACTCGCAGATCGCCGATTTTTTTGGCGCTTATTTCAGTGACCATATGCCTGCACGTTTTAATGATGAGATCATTGAATTGGTACAAGTATGGAGTACCGATGACTTTGAGCGTTTACAAGAAAATACGATCGCGCATTTAATGATGAAGAAAACCCTAAAACAGCCGCCGACGCTGTTTATTGCTAGTTGCGCGGATGACATGCAGATCATTGCACTAGATAACGTCAGTGGTGAAGTCGTGCGTGAAGTGCTGGGGAAAGGCATTTCTGAAGTATTAGCGCCAGACCTAGCGACGTTTATTGGTCAATTAACACCTGTCTTACTCGAACAGTAAACCGCTGTTTCATTTTTATTAAACAGCGCAAGTATTAACTCGCGCTGTTTCTTGGCAATCTTATGTTTTGTTAGCTGCTACCAAGGTAAATTGGATAATAAACGGCAAGGCTCACATTTAAAATCAAAGATACCGTGTAATGGAACTTCCAATTGCCATTCACCGCCACAGCTTGGGCAAGGACGCGTTTGTGCTTGATCTTCTTGTTCTGCTGCATCCGCTAAATGATAAAGATAATAATAGGTTGGGATATTCGTTTGTTGCTCAATATCTTTAGCGAGTTGCCATCCAGCATTATTTAACGGGCTCTTCATATCCGTCAAGGTTTCACTACAGGCTTGTTTTAATGTGGTGCCGTGCATTTGCAGTTCATCTGTTGAACTCCAATCGACTTGCCAACGTAACAACGCTTGGTGATCACCTATCGCTGGTGTTGGTAACTTATATAGTGGGATAGGGGCGAGATGTTCTCCGCAACGTAAAGGTGAGCAAGTACTGAGATAATGGGTATATAACACTTGCCATTCAGGTTGCTGACAAGGATCAGTATTATCTGAATGTAAATCCATGCCTGTCAGACGGATCTTAGGCGCGAGTAAACCCGCCTCACTTAAGGCTTGTAAGCGTCTTTCAACAATGCTGGAATGATGTCTTGGGTGTAGGCTTTCTTCTTCAGGACAGACGACACGGGTGGTAAAGAGGCCGTCATCCATACTGGTTGGAAATTCTCGACCAAGTATTTGGCCGTTGTAGCGTAAGGCGTCAATAAGTTGGGTAATCGCACTATCGACAGCATCAATAGTGGTGTCTTGGTAACATTCAAAAGTGAGTTCTGCAGTAAACAAGGTATTCTCTCAATGACGGCTACTGGTATTGTGTTATTTATAAATAACAATAGTCAGTAGCGTGTGGCAGGTGTAATGGTGTAATGGCGTTATTGCGTTAATAGCGCTTTTTTCAGTGCGGCTATTTCAGCTTTTAGTTCGCTCACTTCCTGGCGTAGTGGTGTAATCTCTTCGCGTACCGATGCGATCGCGGTTGCAATCAGCGCAGCGGTTGGATCTGCTACATCTATACTCGTAGATGCAGGCGTACTTTTTGGTGGGACGACTGCATTCGGATCAAAGCGCCATGTTTTTAGAGTCTCAATAATATCGCGCATGTTTGCTGGTTGTGTGAGTCGTGATTTAATCAGTGCCATTGAGGGCTTCTTTCCTTCGAGAGCAAGCTGGTTTGCGGCATCGACAATGTGTTGTAGGCTCATGGTATTCCTTCTTCCGTATCTCTGATTGTGTGATTAGCGTAACAATGGCAAATGAGACCTCTAGGTTTGATTATCAACGCAGCATAGCATCAAGATGATCAATCACTTCAGCCCAGTCGGCATCTTCGTAAATGGCTTCTTTGAGAAACATCGCTTGCGAATCGTTCCAAAATGGCGCTTCAAATAATAATACACCGGATTGTAATTTATGCTGATGAATAAAGCGTTTCATGCTCAACTCATCATTTTCTAATCCGAGTTGCGCAAATAGCATTTCTAAGGTTTGCGTGGCTAAAAACATCATCTGGCTCCTGTGTTTTTTTTCAGTATAGCCAGAGATGAGCAACAGCGTTAGTTTATCACGGTTAATCTATTGCATAAGGGGGGACGACAAAGTGTAAAACCCTTGGCCCAGCCATGATCAATGTTCCTTGATACGCGTTTTCGCCGTTGCTGCTAAAGTCAAAATTAAACTTATAACGGAATAAGCTTCCTTTATGTGGAAACCAGGAAATCCCCGCTTGTGCTGTTGCTAGCCACTGTAATTGTTGCTGCTCACAATACTGTTTAATCAATGCATTGGCTAACTCTGCTTGTTTACGCAGGTGTATAAAGATCACTACCCCGATAAACCCAACAACAATGGCTAACAAACTTCCCATATTCAATCTACTCCGTAATGACGACTGTCTTATTTGGTATTACGCTAATTATTAGCTGCGTTTTTGACGAAACAGCAATCCGATAGCACTACCAAGCGTATTACTGCGCTCAGGATTACGCAGCATGGCTAATACTTTATTACGTAGACTTGGTATTGCAACTAAATCAGAGAATAGGTAGATAAACAGTTCTTCGCCTTGTTGCTGTTTTACCGCGGCTTCAAAGAACGCCAATAGCTGTGCGTCGTCATTAAAATCGTGCCAGCAACGACCCGCTAACGCGACAATCGTTTGGCTAATATCGTTATGTTTAAATAGCGCAGGGTAGAGTGCGGTACGTAGGCCTTGTGCTGGAGCGCTTGATAATGCACGTATCAGCATTGATAAGCGTACATCGTCTGGTTTCTCTTGTGCTACTTCTTGGTTTATTAATTTAGCTAAGGCTTCACTTAATACTGTTGGCAAAGCTTCATGCTCAAGCGCCAGACAAAGTGAATATAAAGGTTCAGTTGGCAGTTTTGGTAATGCAGCAGCAAGGTGCTCAGCATTATTATCGCGGTTTAAACGTGTGGCGATATCACAAATACCTTGTACACCGACATCTTGCCATTGGTCAAAACCAAGTTTATTGGCAAAATAGTTGTGCGCAGCTGGGTAGTATTTACTTTCTGGGCGAATAAAATCACGGTTGATGACCGCGTTTAACATAGCCACTTTATCTGTGCTTGGTTTGAATACGTATGGGTTGGTGGCTAGGTGTTCTTGTTCTTCTTCACTGGGTTTTTTTTCTAACATCAGACCAAGCGAGTCAACAACCATGTTGAGGAAGGAGTTACGTGTACCTTGGATAAGTAGACCTTGCTCATCAAGTGGGAACTTAAGAAACCAGATATAGTGCTGATTATTCTCATTTTTGTTCCAGAAGGTAATAGCAAATTGAGCATGGCGTTGTAGTGGTGCCGGGTAAGCTTGCTGTGCGGATTCAAATTGCATAAAGTCGTCGGTAGAAATTTTGCTGATCTTACGACCCATGTCATACACGCGGAACTGAGTCTTTGCTTGTAACAGAAATTCGGATAGCGTGTTGAGGGTATGCATATTTGCCATGTTCAATATGTCCAAGTTAAAAGTGGAGCTTAAGTATCGGAGTATTATACGCAAACCTTATCAAGATGCGAATTGGATTACGATGCGCTTTTGTATCTGGTCGTGGCTGGCGTATAATGCCGCTAAATTTGTTTCGTGAGATAATATTATGACGATCTATCTGCAGGCTCAGCAGTTATTAGTGGCGATTGAAGCTGAATTGAAAAGCAAGGCTTTATGGAATGATGTTACACCAAGTGCGGAAGCCTTCGCGAGTACGACGCCATTTTGTGTTGATACCATGCCTTTTACAGATTGGTTGCAGTTTATTTTTTTAGTGAAAATGGAACAACTGGTGGTGATGCAAATGCCATTACCAAATAAAATGGCAATCCACCCGATGGCGGAAGAAGCCTTTAAAGCAGTACCTGCGGATACGCGAGAGTTGTTGGCCCTGATCTTATCGTTTGATCAGTTGTTAAATAAAAATAGCTAAATAAAGCTAGTTAGGTAATAAAGCATAATGTTAGATATTTTATATCAAGATGAATACTTGGTCGCGATTGATAAACCAGCAGGTTTGTTAGTTCATCGCAGTTGGTTAGACAGTCATGAAACTCAGTTTGCTATGCAAATGGTACGTGATCAGATTGGTCAGCATGTTTATACTGTACATCGTTTAGATAGACCCACATCAGGCGTATTGTTATTTGCATTATCAAGCGAAGTAGCAAGACAGATGAGCGAGATATTTCAGGCTCATGAGTTAACTAAACGTTACCTTGCTGTGGTACGTGGTTGGATAAATGAAGCGGGGACATTAGATTACGCCCTGAAAGTAGAACTCGATAAGATTGCGGATAAGCAAGCAACGCAAGATAAAGAAGCACAAGAGGCTGTAACGCATTATAAACCTTTGCATCAGGTGGAAATTCCGTATGCGATAAGTAAAAACCACCCGACGAGTCGTTATTGCTTAATGGAACTTGAACCTCAAACAGGTCGTAAACACCAATTGCGTCGTCATATGAAGCATTTATTCCACCCAATAGTGGGCGATACTACCCACGGTGATGGTCGTCACAATGTGTTTTATCGTGAACACTTTGAGTTGTCACGTCTGTTACTTATTGCAAAATCATTATCTTTTATTCACCCAATTACAGAGCAGCCTGTACATATCGAAGCCGCCGTTGGTGAAGAAGTATTAGGCTTATTCGAGCAATTTGGTTGGCCCGCACAAGAAAGTAATTATTTACCGAAAACAGCAGAACAATAGCGTTTTTTCGATTGTTAACGTACAGATAAACTTAGGCTACACTTTGTTACGTAAGTTTATCTGTAAAACTGATATCATCATCGGTTATTTTTTATTTCATTAATCTTCACGAATACGCCAACACCCATTCTTTTACTGTGTTCCAGGCTAAATTACAGCTTTGTAACGCATTTCCTAAAGCAAAAGCCGTCTATGCAATCATCTTGGTTGTTTATGTACTGACGCCGTCATTAAAAAGTACGCCCAATTGTACCGTTTTGTACCATTGTGAGTGGCTATTCAAATCTAAACTGTCGATCCGGTAATTGTTATGACTATTGTTTTTGGCAGGCTATAGTTAACGCAACAAAGGAAGCTAGCCATGCATCCTCAACAAATTTCAACTGTCTCAGCTCGCTGTTGCAGTAATATTTAGTTTGTTCACTATTAGGAGTGAGAGATGAGTAACGCGTTTGCAAATCTACAGAAAGTAGGTAAGTCATTAATGTTACCTGTATCGGTGTTACCGGTTGCAGGTATTTTATTAGGTGTTGGTGCGGCCAACTTTAGTTTTTTACCTGAAGTTGTTTCACAATTAATGGAGCAAGCTGGTGGCTCGGTATTTGGTCAGATGGCGTTGCTATTTGCCGTTGGTGTTGCCTTAGGTTTTACCAAAAATGATGGTGTTGCAGGCCTTTCTGCTATTGTTGGCTACGGTATCATGACCGCCACGTTAAACGTAATGTCGACAGTGATGGGCGTTGAAAGTATTAACACTGGTGTACTTGGTGGTATCTTTGTTGGTGGCTTAGCTGGTTGGGCATTTAACCGTTTCTATCGGATCCAATTGCCTGAATACTTGGGCTTCTTTGCCGGTAAGCGTGCTGTGCCAATCATCACGGGTTTCTGTGCCATTGCGCTTGGAGCGTTACTTTCTGTTGTTTGGCCACCAATTGGTGCGGTGATCAGCACTTTCTCAGACTGGGCAGCCCATCAAAATCCTACATTGGCGTTTGGTATCTACGGTGTTGTTGAACGTGCGCTGATCCCATTTGGTTTACACCATATTTGGAATGTACCATTTTTCTATGAAGCGGGTACTTGTACCAATAATGCTGGTGAAGTTGTGCATGGTATTATGACGTGTTTCCTAACTGCTGATGATGCAACACGTGCTGCGGGTAATGGTTTTGGTCAACTTGCTGGTGGTTATTTATTTAAAATGTTTGGTTTGCCAGCTGCGGCAATTGCGATTGCGCATTCTGCGAAACCTGAAAATCGCGCTAAAGTCATGGGTATTATGGCATCTGCTGCGTTGACGTCATTCTTAACGGGTATTACTGAACCAATTGAATTTGCATTCTTATTTATTGCTCCTGTACTTTATGCAATCCATGCTTTACTTGCAGGCCTTGCGTATGTATTAACGAACTCTTTGGGTATTGTTCACGGTCATACCTTCTCGAACGGTTTTATTGATTTTGTAGTACAAGCTCCTCACGCTGAAAATATGCTGCTGTTAGTCGGTCTAGGCGTTATTTATGCGATTATCTATTATATCGTATTCCGTACAGTGATCCGTATGCTGGACTTGAAAACACCAGGTCGCGAGGATGACGATGAGGTTGCTGCAGTTGCGGTATCTACAGATGAAATGGCGGCTGAATTAGTTGCGGCATTCGGTGGTAAAGATAACATCACTAACTTAGATGCCTGTATTACTCGACTACGAGTAAGCGTTAATTCGGTTGATAATGTTAATCAAGACAAGCTAAAACAACTTGGTGCTAAAGCGGTAGTTGTCGCAGGTAGTGGCATTCAAGCTATCTTCGGTACTAAGTCTGATAATCTACGTACTGATATGGAAGACTATATCAACACGCTATAATGACTCACTAGATTGAGTTAAGCCACTGCACTTGCAGTGGCTTTTTTGTGAATCTAAAAACTAGTTGTTTGAATGTAGCTCTGCGTTTAGTTCAACCGCTGATTTATTGGTTAAACATTCAATCGTGCCTGAGATTGAATTACGACGGAATAACAAGTCATCTTTACCGGCTAAATCACGTGCTTTAACTACTTCTACAGCTTGGTTACTTGCATCTAGCATTTGAACTTTAGAACCAGCTGTAATGTATAAGCCTGCTTCAATGGTACAGCGGTTACCGAGTGGTATACCTAAACCAGCGTTTGCGCCAAGTAAGCAATTTTCGCCCATCGAGATAACTAATTGGCCACCGCCACTTAATGTCCCCATGATAGATGCGCCGCCACCGATGTCAGAACCGTTACCAACTATAACACCCCCAGATATACGACCTTCAATCATGCTTACACCCTCTGTGCCAGCGTTAAAGTTAACAAAGCCTTCATGCATGATAGTTGTGCCTTCACCAACGTGAGCACCTAAACGCACACGCGCAGTATGCGCAATACGTACACCTGTAGGTACCACATAATCTGTCATTTTAGGGAATTTATCAACACAGCTCACGGTCAATACTTCACCTGCAAGACGTGCTTCAATTTGACGCTCTGCAAGCTCAGGTAAATCGATAGGGCCTTGGTTAGTCCATGCGATGTTATGCAATAGACCAAAGATACCGTCAAGTACCGTTCCATGTGGTTTAACTAGGCGATGTGAAATCAGTTGTAGCTTCAGATAACCTTCTGCAACAGATGTGGGTTTTTCATCCGTAGCAAGTATAACAAGTACAAGTGGTTGTTTGCTGTTCGCTGCGGCTGTTGCAAATTTAGCATTAGCGGCATCATCATTTGCGGCGAATGCAGTTGCAAGTTGTGTTGCGTGTGCTGGCGTTACTTCAATGACTTGATTTTGACCTGAGTAATTAACTATTTCACTAATGTCGGCAACCAGTTTGTCACTTGGGTTTAGCAGAGGATTAGGGAAAAAAGCTTCGATAATTTTACCTGCAGTATTTTTAGTAGTACTACCGAAAGCGAGTGAAAAAGTGGCCATAGCTGAGAAATCTCCGTTTAGAATAAGGGCGTGATATTCATACATCACGCCGGATCTGAGTATTTTTTCTATTTATTTTTTATTTATTACAATATTACCGTTAGTTCTATCACATTTATCTTTATTGTTTCAAAGAAAATTACCATTGTTATTTTCAGAGCAATTAGCTATCAGCCAATGCGGTAATCAAATTATGGCGTAATTCCGCTTGCTGTTCTGGTGATAGCGGCTGATTGTTATTACCCGAAATAATGAAGAAATCTTCTGCGCGCTCACCAATAGTTGAAATTTTGGCGTTATGTAGAATAATATTTTCTGAGCTCAAAATAGCACTGATGCGGGCTAGTAGCCCTGGGGTATCTAAGGTGATGATTTCGACAAAGGTACGCTTTTTCTTGGTTGCTAAGAACGTTACTTTGGTTTTTACTGAAAACTGTTTAATTTGTCGTGGAATACGCTGTTTTCTTAATACAGGCGCTTTACCTGTCTTTAATACCGTCTCTAATGCTGCTTGTAATGCATAAACACGATCCGTGGCGAGGGTATCACCGGTTTGATCCAAGATCACGAAACTATCGAGTACATAACCATTACGGCTTGAGGTGATTTTCGCATCATGAATGTTTAAGTTTTTATTCCCTAATGTAGATACAGCTGAAGCGAACAAATGCTTATTGTCTTTGGCATAAATAAACACTTCATTACCGCCGCGGGTACTATTTTGACTGATCAGTACCAGTGGTTGAGTGGGATCTTCGTGATTGAGAATACCTGTTGTATGCCAACAGATCTGGCTGGGATCATTACGTAAAAAATACTCGGAACGAAATGTGGTCCACAATGCTTGGATCTGTTCAGTGCTAAAACGGCTATTTTCCAAGAAGGCCAACGCAGTATCTTTATTATTTCTAATTCTGAATTTTGCATCGAGTGGATTTTCTAAACCTCGGCGTAATGCTTGTTGAGTTAAGAAATACAATTCACGTAGCAGTGAACCTTTCCAATTATTCCATAAGCTGTCATTCGTCGCGCAAATATCAGCGACAGTAAGGCAGTAAAGGTAATTTAAATGTTCTTGATCACCAATGGTTCGAGCGAACTCGGTAATGATTTCTGGATCGTGAATATCACGGCGTTGTGCGGTTACGGACATTAATAGATGGTATTTGACTAATCGAGACACCATTTTTCGGTCGGCCTTATTTATCCCGTGTTTCTTACAGAATGCGCGGACGTCTATAGCACCGATTTCAGAATGATTGCCCTTTTGGCCTTTCCCTATGTCGTGGAAAATGGCCGCAATGATCAATAATTCCGGTTTTTCTAAACGTGGGAATATCTCACAGCACAATGGATGGGTTTCTTTGGTCTTGTCCCATTTGTAAGAGTTAATGATCTTCACTAAACGGTGGGTATGTTCATCCACAGTATAGTTATGAAATAAATCAAACTGCATTTGGCCGAGGATGCGACTCCATTGCGGAATATAGGCTGCAATAACCCCATGTTTGTGCATTAATGTGATTGCTAAGCCGCACGCGTTGGGATGTTTAAATAACTGCATTAACTGTTCACGACACTCGGGAATATCTTCTAACCAAGTCGTGAGCTTACGTCTGGCGTCACGTAATTCACGTATGGTGCTCGCATAAATACCAGTGATGTGTTCGTTATCCGCAATATGATAAAACAATTCGATAATAGCACTCGGACGACGCGTAAATAGGTCGGTGCTGGTGGTATCAATTAAACTACCACGGAGTTGAAAGTCTGCGGTAATATTACGCACATCCATCCCCACATGCCCGAGAATCGCTTGATTAAATAGCTGCAACAGCATTTCATTTAGCTCGGTGACCCGGCGGATAGTCTGATAAAACTGTTTCATCATGGTTTCGACAGCTTGATTACCTTCACCACGGTAACCGAGTGCTTCGGCGACCGTGGTTTGTCTGTCGAATAATAGGCGGTTATCACAGCGTTTTAAACCTAGGTGCAGCGCAAAGCGCACTCGCCATAAGAAATTTTGGCAATCTTCAAGCTCGTGGTATTCACCTTTGGTTAAAAACCCGTGATTAGTTAATTCGAAGAAACTATTTGAGCCAAAATGACGACGAGTGATCCACAGAATAGTCTGTAAATCGCGCAAGCCTCCAGGACTGCTCTTTAGATCCGGTTCTAAGTTATAAGATGAACCTTTAAATTGGTGGTGACGAGCGAGTTGTTCTTCATGCTTGGCTTGGAAAAAATCTTGGCTTGGCCAAAAAGTTTCAGGGTCAATAATGTCTTGTAACTGTGCGTAAGTGTCTTCAGAACCGGTGATCAAGCGCGACTCTAATAAATTAGTCGCAATAGTGATATCAGCTAAACCTTGTTCTAAACATTCATTAATGGTGCGAACACTGTGGCCAACCTCTAAGCGTAAATCCCATAACATAGTGATGAAGAGTGATATCGCCTGCTCTTGTTCTGTGGTTAATGGCAAGGTTGTTGTAATAAGTAAATCAATGTCTGATTTAGGGTGTAATTCACCACGTCCATACCCTCCAACGGCAACCAAAGCGAATTCAGACTGTTTTGCCAAACCAAATTTTTGCCAAAGGCGATTGAGTAACTGATCCATGTATTCTGCGCGGCAAGATACTAACGCAATAATATCATCACCATCAAAAAATCGTTGTTCAAGCCAAGCCTGAAACTCTTGCATGTGTGATTTACAATGACGAAGTGTTAACTCTTCATCTAAGAGTAATGCGGGTGCATATTGAGTTGGATCCATACGACGCCTTCCTGGAGTTCGATAGAGAGATGGGAGCAGCAGGGCGCTGATCCCATGTTAGCTAATATAACATTAGCGTTATCTATTTTTTAGTTTTTTAAGATACGCGGAATAGTTTCTTCATCACGTAATGTCATAATTTCACAACCGTCTTTGGTTACAACAATCGTATGTTCCCATTGCGCTGAGTTTTTGTTGTCTTTGGTTAACACTGTCCAATGGTCATCGGCGACTTCATTGTGCTTTTTACCCGCGTTGATCATAGGTTCAATCGTGAAACACATGCCTTCTTTAAGCACTAGGTTTTGGTTGCTTTCGTTGAAGCGTGATTTGTAATGTAATACCTGTGGCTCTTCATGGAATTTTTCACCAATACCGTGACCACAGTATTCTTCTACGATTGAGTATTTACGTGTTGGGTTCGCTTTATTATGAGTCTTGATTTTTTTCTCAATGATCTCACCAATACGACTTAAACGCGTACCTGGTTTAACTTGACGTAAACCTTCGTATAATGCTTCTTGCGCAATACGACATAACTGCTTATCACGTGGTGAAACGTCACCAACGAGAAACATTTTGGATGTATCGCCGTGTAAGCCATCTTTAATGACGGTAATATCAAGGTTAACGATGTCGCCATCTTCTAACGGGCGGTCATCTGGCACACCGTGACAAACAACGCTGTTAATTGATGTGCAGATCGACTTTGGAAATGCTGTGTCATCATTTTCATCGTAACTTGGGTAGAACAGTGGTGCAGATAATGCGTTGTTTGCTAAAGTGAATTCATGGCAACGATCATTTAACTCCTGAGTAGTCACCCCGGCAACTACAAACGGTTCTATCATTTCTAGTACTTGTGCTGCTAATCGACCCGCAACGCGCATTTTTTCGATTTGATCTTCAGTTTTAATGATTACGCTCATTTTTCACTCTTTAATATGTAGGTTTTTTGTTTTATAGCTATTATTGTAACGCTAATGAGAGTAAGAAGCCTAAATTTTTTTTGTGGATTGAGGACTCTATTTAAGCGCCTGCTATTTATAGGTATTCAGCGATAAATAAATAATTAATTTAATGCCGATAAATATCCGACTAAGCCGCTAGATTAAAGGTTATTCGGTGTATTTATTTACTGGAACAACCGCAAAAAAGACGCCACAAAATTTGTGCTATTTATCTAAATATGATATAAAGCGCGCAATGAATTTAGTAAATGTCTGTAACTGGTTATTTGCTAGATCTCATACACATAAATTTTATATAAATCACACACACATCGTCACATTTGTCGGGGTGCTTTTATTTTGTTTGTTGATTGCTTGCTTTTGCTCGCTTTTAGTTAGAAATAAAGGTCGAAAAAATGGGATGTGTGGAGGCCTAACCCCATACAAATTTAAGGAATTTAAAATGTCTACAGTATCAATGCGCGATATGCTACAAGCCGGTGTTCATTTCGGTCACCAAACTCGTTACTGGAACCCTAAGATGAAGCAATTCATCTTCGGTGCTCGTAGTAAAGTACATATCATCAACCTAGAGCAAACTGTTCCTATGTTCAACGACGCACTTGGTTTTATCAAGAACGTTGCAGACAAAAAAGGTAAAGTTCTTTTTGTTGGTACTAAAAAAGCTGCTGGTGAAACAATCAAAGAAGCTGCACTTTCATGTGACCAGTTCTACGTTGATCATCGCTGGTTAGGCGGTATGTTGACTAACTGGAAAACAGTTCGTCAATCAATCAAACGTCTTACTACTCTAGAAGCACAATCACAAGACGGTACATTCGAGCAACTTACTAAGAAAGAAGCTCTAATGAACACACGTGAAATGATCAAACTAGAGAAAAGCCTTGGTGGTATTAAAACTATGGGCGGTTTACCAGATGTTCTTTTCATTATCGATGCTGACCATGAGCACATCGCTATTAAAGAAGCTAACAACCTAGGTATCCCAGTAGTAGCTATCGTTGATACTAACTCAAACCCAGACAACATCGATTATGTTGTACCTGGTAACGATGATGCGATCCGTGCTATCAAACTTTACGCTGGCGCAGTAGCTGCAAGTGTAAACGAAGGCCGTAATCAAGACATCGCTGCACAAGCTGAAAGCGATTTCATCGAAGAAGCTAAATAATAAAGCTTTTCGATTTGATCGATGCTCTTATTAACTAAGTGCACTATTTAGTTAACAGGAGCCGTATGGCTCCTGTTTTTTTTCGTATAAGAAATTGAGGAAATTACCCATGGCAATTACTGCTGCAATGGTTAAAGAACTGCGCGAACGTACAGCTGCAGGCATGATGGATTGTAAAAAAGCGCTTGTTGCTGCTGAAGGCGACATGGAACTAGCAATCGAAAACATGCGTAAATCAGGCGCTGTAAAAGCGGCTAAAAAAGCAGGTCGTATTGCTGCTGAAGGTGTTATCAAAACTAAAATTGGCAACGGTGTTGCGATTCTTGTTGAAATTAACTCTGAAACAGACTTCGTTGCTAAAGATGCAAGCTTCCTAGCATTTGCTGATCAAGTTGCAAACGTTGCACTTGCTGGTGAATTCAACACGGCTGAAGCACTTCTAGCTGCTAAATTCGATGCTGAATTAACAGTTGAAGAAGCACGTGCTAACCTGATTGCTAAAATCGGTGAAAACATCAACGTACGTCGTGTTTTAGTTGTTAAAGGTGAAAACCTAGCTGAATATGTACACAGTGGTACTATCGGTGTTGTTACATCACTTAAAGGCGGTGACGCTGAATTAGCTAAGAAAATTGCTATGCACGTAGCAGCAGCTAAGCCAGAGTTTGTTAAACCTGAAAATGTACCAGCTGAAGTTGTTGAAAAAGAAAAAGCAATTCAAATCGATATCGCAGTGAACAGTGGCAAACCACAAGAAATCGCTGAGAAAATGGTTGCTGGTCGTATGAAGAAATTTACTGGTGAAGTTAGCCTTACTGGTCAAGCTTTCATCATGGACCCTTCAAAAACTGTTGGTCAACTTCTTAAAGAAGAAGGCGCAGACGTTGAAACATTTATCCGCATCGAAGTGGGTGAAGGTATCGAGAAAGCGGAAGATGATTTCGCCGCTGAAGTTGCAGCTACAGTAGCAGCAGCGAAAAAAGCATAATTTCATTATTGCTTAAGATTTAATACAGACCGCGGCTTAGGCTGCGGTTTTTCCACAATTAGGATAAAGAGATCATTATGACTACCAACCCGAAACCTGCATATCGTCGTATTTTATTAAAGCTTAGCGGTGAAGCGCTGATGGGAGAGGAGAATTTTGGTATTGACCCTAAAGTTCTAGATCGCATGGCACAAGAAATCAAAGAAATTGTTGAGTTAGGTGTTCAAGTTGGTTTGGTTATTGGTGGCGGAAACCTATTCCGTGGAGCAGGTCTGGCTGAAGCGGGTATGAACCGTGTAGTGGGCGATCACATGGGCATGTTAGCGACTGTGATGAATGGCTTAGCAATGCGTGATGCACTTCACCGTGCTTATGTGAATGCTCGTTTAATGTCTGCAATTGAATTACGTGGCGTATGTGACAGCTATAACTGGGCTGAAGCAATTAGCTTATTAAAAACTGGTCGAGTCGTTATTTTTTCGGCGGGTACAGGTAACCCATTCTGTACAACTGATTCTGCTGCGTGTTTACGTGGTATTGAAATTGAAGCTGACATTGTATTGAAAGCAACAAAAGTTGACGGTGTATACTCTGAAGATCCAGTGAAAAACCCTGATGCTGAATTTTACTCTAATCTTGAATATCGTGAAGTTGTAGAAAAAGAGCTTAAGATCATGGATTTATCGGCGTTTACTTTGGCTAGAGACCATAATTTACCTATGCGTGTATTTAACATGACTAAGCCAGGTGCTCTACGTCGTGTTATTATGGGTGAAGCTGAAGGCACATTGATTTCAAATGCAGCAAAGAAATAAAACTGGATCTCAAATTCAGTAAATAAATACAATAGTTTAAAGTTTAGAGGGATTATGACAAGACCTCTAAATTGAATTGATTTACACTAAGTAAGTAAATTCTCATAGATAAGACAGTGTTAAGCACTGCTCGACAAATTTAAGGAAGACGTTGTGATCAACGAAATTAAAGATGACGCTCAGACTCGTATGAGCAAAAGTATCGAAGCATTGAAAGGTCAACTATCTAAAGTTCGAACTGGCCGTGCACACCCAAGTATCCTAAACGGTATTACGGTTTCTTACTATGGCGCTAACACTCCACTAAACCAAATTGGTAATGTTGGTACTGAAGATTCACGTACACTAAGCATTACTGTATTTGATGCAACTATGGTGCAAGCGGTAGAAAAAGCTATCATGATGTCTGATTTAGGCCTTAACCCACAGTCTGCAGGTACGAATATCCGTATTCCATTACCAGCACTAACTGAAGAGCGTCGTAAGAGTCTAATCAAAGTTGTGCGTGCAGATGCTGAACAAGGCCGTGTTGCGATCCGTAATATCCGTCGTGATGCGAATGGTGATATTAAAGCACTATTAAAAGAAAAAGAAATCGGTGAAGATGACGATCGTCGTGCACAAGATGAGATTCAAAAACTGACTGATACATATATCAAGCAAGTTGATTCTGTATTAGCAGATAAAGAAAAAGACTTAATGGAAGTGTAATTTATTTTGCATGCTTAAAACGCCGTGTTTTGACGCGGCGTTTTAATTTTTGATGGATAGAAATAATGGTAAACACCAGCGAACTCGAAGCGTTAGTTAATGACTCGAAACCTAAGCACGTTGCGATCATCATGGATGGCAATGGGCGTTGGGCTGAGCAGCGTGGCAAAATACGCATTAAGGGGCACCATGAAGGTGTAAAGTCTGTCCGCCAAGTTGTGACTAGTGCATTAGCTATTGGAGTTGAATCACTTACGTTATTTGCTTTTAGCAGTGAAAATTGGCGTCGACCTGAAGCTGAAGTTAACATGTTGATGAAATTATTCATGACAGTGTTAAGCCGAGAAGTTAAAAAACTACATAAGAATAAAATCCGTCTAAACATCATCGGCGATATATCTGCTTTTAGTCCTGCCATTCAAACCAAGATCGCTGAAGCTCAAGCGTTAACCATGAATAACACCAAGTTAACCCTTAATATTGCAGCCAATTACGGTGGCCAATCAGATATTGCTCATGCAGCTAAGAAAATCGCTACCGCTGTTAAAAGTGGTGCAATTAGTCTCGATCAAATTGATGATAAAATGCTAGGTCAACATGTCGAAATGGCTGACCAACCTGCCGTGGATCTGATGATCCGTACTGGCGGTGATCACCGAATCAGTAATTTTCTGTTGTGGCAATTAGCTTACGCGGAATTGTATTTCACTGATATATTATGGCCTGATTTTGATCATGACGCCTTTGAAGATGCCATCTTTAGCTTTGTAAACCGAGAGCGTCGTTTTGGCGGTACTGGCGAACAAGTCAGAGCTATTTTAACAAAGCAGCAATAAACACATATAAGTAAGTACTTAGATCTCATGCTGAGTACTTTTCAATAGGAGAACAACTTTGCTTAAGCAACGAATTACGACCGCGTTAATTTTAGCGCCATTAGCGCTTGCCGCTATTTTTTTGTTACCCCTGCAATGGTATGCGCTTGCAATTGCGGGTGTTTTTATCTTAGCAACAAAAGAATGGGCTGTATTGGTTGATAAGAATAATAGTAAATTACCCAATGCCTTGATTGTCGGATATTCCCTTATTCTTGGTGCATCATTATTAGTTATTCCACCTGATGTTCGTAATATTTGGCAAGTTACTAATGGTGAAATTGTTTTAGTACCATTAGTCAAAGGTATTTTAACTGTCGGTGCTGTGTGGTGGTTAATTTGTGCTGGATTAGTTTTGACGTATCCAAATAGCGCTAAAGTATGGACTAAAAATACACTTGTCAAAGTTGTGTTTGGTATCGTTACGCTAGTGCCTTTTTTCTGGGCTATGTTAGCACTACGCTCTTATGATTATGCGCATGACCAGATGTCAGGTTCATGGTTAGTGATGCTAGTGATGTTCTTAGTGTGGGGCGCGGATTCGGGTGCTTACTTTACCGGTAAAAAATTCGGTAAGAATAAACTAGCACCAAAAGTTAGCCCTGGTAAAACGCGTGAAGGTTTTCTGGGTGGCGTTGCAGTATCAATGATTATTGCGTTAATTGCTGCCGTTGTGATGACAGTATCCCCTTCAGGGGAACTTGATGGCTCTAAGCTTGTCGTAGTTCTGTTCACGTGCTTTGTAACGTCAATTTCATCAACATTAGGTGACCTTAACGAGAGTATGTTCAAACGTGAAGCGGGTGTAAAAGACAGTGGTACATTATTACCTGGTCACGGTGGTATCCTTGATCGGATTGATAGTTTAACTGCGGCATTACCGGTATTTGCTGTTATTTATTTAGTTTGGTTTTAAGGGAGCGTTATTGTGATTGGATTAACGATACTGGGTGCAACGGGCTCGATCGGTAAAAGTACCCTTGCAGTTATTCGTCAAAATCCTGAGCGCTTTCGGGTACAGGCTCTAACTGCTAATAGTAATGTTACTGAGATGCTGGTGCAATGCTTAGAGTTTAAACCTTGCTACGCCGTTATGCTTAATGACGTAGCAGCAGGTCAGTTAGCGCAACAACTTAAATCACTTAATTGCTCTACGGAAGTGCTTTCTGGAATGGATGCATTATGCCAAGTTGCCGCGCTTGATGATGCAGACATGGTGATGGCTGCTATTGTCGGTGCAGCTGGCCTTATGCCAACCTTGGCTGCAGTTCGCGCGGGTAAACGGATACTGCTAGCAAATAAAGAAGCGTTAGTGATGTCTGGCGCTTTATTTATGCAAGAAGTAAAAGCCAGCGGTGCTGAATTATTGCCAATAGATAGTGAGCATAATGCTATTTTTCAAGCTATGCCAACTGCTGTACAAACTAATCTGGGTTTTTGTGACCTGGTTGCTGAGGGTATCAGTAAGATCTTATTAACTGGTTCAGGTGGTCCATTCCGTTATACTGATATTGCTGATTTGTCAGCAGTAACGCCAGCACAAGCCTGTGCACACCCTAATTGGTCAATGGGACAGAAAATTTCAGTTGATTCAGCCACTATGATGAATAAAGGCTTGGAATATATTGAAGCTAAATGGCTATTTAATGCCGATGAAGCACAAATTCAAGTGGTGATTCATCCGCAGTCGGTGATCCACTCGATGGTACAATATACCGATGGTTCGGTCGTGGCACAGATGGGTAAACCGGATATGTGTACGCCAATTGCCCATGCAATGGCTTATCCACAGCGTGTTCCTTCTGGTGTTAAACCATTAGACTTTTTCGACATGGGTGAATTAACGTTTTTAAAACCTGATTATGCGCGTTACCCTTGCTTGAAATTAGCTATTGATGCTTGCTATCAAGGTCAAGCTGCGACAACGACGCTAAATGCTGCGAATGAAATCGCGGTAGACGCTTTCTTAACTGGCCAGATTGGTTTCACTGATATTGCGCGTGTAAACGAAACAGTATTAGACGCGATGACTATCTCTGCACCCAACAATATTGATGCCTTGATTGATATTGATGAGATGGCTCGAGCTGCAGCACTGCAAACAATTAACAGAGTAACAAAATGATATCGTCTTTATGGAATTTAGGTGCATTTATTATTGCCCTAGGTATTTTGGTTGCAATACATGAGTTTGGTCACTTCTGGGTGGCACGTCGATGCGGCGTTAAAGTATTACGCTTTTCGATTGGTTTTGGTAAAACCTTGTGGATGCGTACGGGTAAAGACGGCACTGAATATGTGATTGCCATGATCCCGCTCGGTGGTTTCGTTAAAATGCTCGACGAGCGTGTTGATGACGTACCTGAAGCATTAAAATCTCAATCATTTAATCGTAAACCTGTACTAGCCAGAATAGCAATTGTTGCCGCTGGGCCTTTAGCAAACTTTGCATTAGCCATTGTTGCATTTTGGTTTATGTTCATGATCGGTGTGCCGAGTGTGAAACCTGTGATTGGTGAGGTTGCTCCTCATTCGGTGATGGCACAAGCGGGTGTTACTGACAAGGCTATTATAACCGCGATTGATGGCCAAGAAGTAAAAGATTGGAATGATGTTAGCCTTAAAATAATTGAGCACATGGGTGAGCCATCGATGGCTGTTCAGTTATATCTTGAGGACACTAACTACACCGTGTCTCGTCAAATAGATTTACGGGATTGGACATTTGATCCTGAGCGCGAATCACCGATAAAAAGCGTTGGTTTGACTCCTTATCAACCAGTTGTGAGTCAAGAATTAGCTCAAGTCATGAAAGGTAGTGCTGGTGAGAGAGGTGGTCTACTTGCTGGTGATAAAATTATTGCAGTCGCACAACAACCTATTGATAACTGGTTAATGTTGGTCGAAAAGATTCAAAGCAGCCCTGATAAAATGTTAGCTGTAACCATACTTCGAAATGGTCAGCAGCTAGAATTAAACGTGATACCAAAAGGTAAAGCTGATGCGGATGGAGTATTAAAAGGCTATCTAGGCGTTGCTCCAGTTGTCGCGAGTTATCCTGAAGATTATCTTGTTGATATTCAATATGGTATTCTAGATTCAGTACAGCAGTCTGTTGAGCGTACTTGGCAATTGACTGCGCTAACGTTTAAGATGATTGGCCGTTTAGTGACTGGTGATATTTCACTAAACAATTTAAGTGGACCAATTTCCATTGCTAAAAGTGCTGGAGCCAGTGCTGACTATGGTTTAGTTTACTTCTTGGGTTTCCTCGCCTTGATTAGTGTTAATCTTGGTTTAATGAATTTAATGCCACTTCCTGTACTAGATGGTGGTCATTTGGTATTTTACACATTTGAACTTATCACAGGTCGACCTGTATCTGAAAAGATCCAAGAAGTCGGTTTCAAAGTTGGTTCAGTCATAATTATGCTATTAACGGGACTTGCCTTATTTAATGATTTTGCTCGTTTATAAGTCATTGAATTGCATTTAGGGATTATTTAATCAGAATGATAATTAATAAATATTTAGCTGGCGTACTATTTTCAAGTGCTTGCTTATTTACAAGTACGACAGCGATAGCCGCTTCTGGTAGCTTCATTGTTAAAGATATTCAAGTCGAAGGCTTACAGCGCGTGACATTAGGTGCTGCATTGTTGAATATTCCACTACGTGAAGGGGATAGCATTAGTCGTAGTGATACGGCTCTCGCGGTGAAAAAATTATATGCATCAGGTAATTTTGATGATATCGAACTGTACCGCGACGGTTCGACGCTTGTCTTTAAAGTCACTGAATTGCCCACGATCAGTAGTATTGAGTTTGTTGGTAATGAAGCGATTCCAGAAGAGCAGTTAAAAGAAAGTCTTAGTTCATCTGGTATTCGTGTCGGTGAGCCTATCGATCGTACTATTATTCGTTCAGTAGAGCAGGGACTACAAGAGTTCTATTATGGTGCTGGTCGTTACAGTGCGAAAATTAATACCATTCTTACCCCGTTACCACGTAACCGTATTGATATTAAATTCAGTTTTGTTGAAGGCAAATCAGCAGAAATTAAGCAGCTTAATATCTTAGGTAATAAAGTCTACTCAACGGCAGATCTAAAAAATCTGTTTGAGCTGAGCGATTATACGCCGTGGTGGAACGTTATGGCTGACCAGCAGTATCAAAAACAACTGCTGGCGGGTGATTTAGAGAAACTGCGTAGTCACTATGTGGATAATGGTTATATTCGTTTTAAGACGGAATCAACGCAAGTATCAATGACGCCAGATAAGCAAGGTATTTATATTACCCTTAAACTTGATGAAGGTGAGCAATATAAACTTGGTAATATTAGCCTAACAGGTAACTTATTAGACAAAGAAGAAGAGTTACGCGGTTTATTAGCGCTTAACTCTGGCGACTTATACAGTGGTGCGAGTGTCACTGCAACGGAAGAAAGTCTAAGTCGTTATTTAAGCCGTTTTGGTTATGCCTATCCAAAAGTATCAACTTATCCAGAAATCAATGATGAAGACCATACGGTTAATCTAACGATTGCCGTCGAACCGGGCCCTCGTATCTATGTGCGCCGTATTAACTTTTCGGGTAACGATGTCACTAAAGATGAAGTACTACGTCGTGAAATGCGTCAGATGGAAGGTACTTGGTTATCGAATCGTTTAATTGACCGTTCTAAAACCCGTCTAAATCAGCTTGGTTTCTTCGAAACCGTAAACACCAATACGGTACGTGTACCAGGTGAAATGGATGTGGTTGATGTTAATGTGCAAGTGAAAGAACAGGCTGCGGGTTCGTTTAATGCGGGTATTGGCTATGGTTCTGAATCTGGCGTAAGTTTAAATATGGGGATTCAGCAGGACAATTTCTTTGGTACAGGTAACAAGGCCGGTATTAATTTTAGTACTAATGATTACTCGAAACAGGTGAGCTTAAACTATACTGACCCTTACTTCACTGTCGATGGCGTGAGTTTTGGTGGTAAAATTTATGCTACTGATTTTGAAGCAAAGGAAGCGAATATTGTTGATTATAACAACCGTACCTATGGTATCTCTGGCAGCTTAGGTTTCCCAGTTAATGAAAATAATACCTTAAGCTTTAGCTTAGGTTATGAGTGGAATAAAATTTCGAAAACCACGACCTATGCGCAAACTAAGAAATTTTGGGACATCTATGAAAAAGATGTCGATGAAGATGGCGGCTTCGTGGTATTCCAAGGTTTTGATGTGTCAGCGTCTTGGCGTCGTCGCACCTTAAACCGCGGTGTGTTTGCAACATCGGGGTCAGAGCAAAAAGCCAACTTTACAATGACAGTACCAGGTTCGGATGTACAGTATTTTAAAATGAGTTTTGATAACAAATATTATGTACCGCTATCAACAAACCACCGCTGGTCAGTATTAATGCGTGGCCGTGTTGCTTACGGTAATGGTTATGGTCAGACATCAGAAAGCGATGATCATGTGTTACCATTTTATCAAAATTATTATGCAGGTGGCTTCTACTCTGTGCGTGGCTTCAACAGTAATACCATCAGTCCAAAAGGTATACAGACCACACCTAAACCAGGTAGCGGCGATAATGGCTATGTAGCAACAGATTCTTCTATTGGTGGTAATGCATTAGCAACCGGGAGTTTGGAACTGATTTTCCCTACGCCATTCTTAAGTGAAGAATATGCCAACTTAGTACGTACAACGGCATTTGTTGATGCTGGTTCGGTATGGGATACTGAATTTGATTCATCAGTATATGAATCACAGACTTGTCTTGGCAGTTGTAAATACTATGGTGACTATTCAGACCCTACGCGTATACGAGCTTCTGCGGGTGTTAGCTTGCAGTGGCTGTCTCCAATGGGCCCGTTAGTATTCTCATTAGCAAAACCGCTGAAAAAATATGACGGTGATAAAACTCAAGTATTTACCTTTAATATAGGTACAACTTTCTAAGTTAACTCATATTAATTAAATGCGTACCTTCAGCACTGAAAGTACGCTTTAAGTTGAAACTTCACTAGGAACTAAAATGAAAAAATTAATTAAAGCAACGGCATTAGCACTGGCTCTTGGTGCATCATTTACTGCAAGTGCAGCGGGTTATGCTGTTGTTGATGCGGGTAAGGTCTTACAACAATTACCGCAACGTGAAGCGATTGGTAAGCGTTTGAATGAAGAGTTTCAAACACGTGCCGTTGAGCTGAATAAATTGCAGAAAGAATTAGTTGGATTAAATGAAAAGCGTCAACGTGATGCGGCATTAATGACACAAGATGAGCAAACGAAACTGGTCCGTAAGTTAGAAGAATTAGATGCGCAACTGAAATTAAAAGGTAGAGCGTTTAAAGAAGACCAACAGCGTCGCGGCCAAGAAGAAAATAACAAATTGTTAGCGTTATTACAAAATGCAATTGAGACTGTATCTAAGCGTGATGGCTATGATCTTGTAGTTACCAATCAAGCTGTGCTATTTGCCGATCCAAAATTAGATATCTCTGACAAAATAATTCAAGAATTAAGTAAGTAACTATATTTTACAACATTAAGTAAGTAACTATATTTTACAACATTAAGTAAGTCACTATATTTAACGGCCCAAAAAATGTAGTAAAATAGCATAAGATTTTTTATAGATAAGGTTTCACATGGCAATGACGTTACAACAAATTGCAACTGCAATTCAAGCTGAACTACACGGCGATGGCAGCATCGAGATTAATGCAATTAATTCGATGATAAATGCACAGTCAGGTAGTATCACGTTTTTAAGTGATAGCAAATACAGCGCTCAATTAGCTACTGTTGAGGCGTCCGCTGTGATTCTTAAACCGGATGATCTTGCCGCGTGTAATACCAATGCATTAGTTATGAAAAATCCGTATGTTGGTTTTGCATTAGCTGCGCAGTTACTTGATACCACACCTGCTCCAGCAACAGATATTGCCCCGAGTGCGGTGATTGCTGATGATGTCGTATTAGGTGACCATGTCGCTATTGGTGCTAACGCGGTTATTGAAACAGGCGTATCACTCGCGGATAACGTGATAATTGGTGCGGGCTGTTTTATTGGTAAAAATACCCGAATTGGTCAGAGCACTAAATTGTGGGCAAATGTTACTATTTATCATGACATCGAAATTGGCAGTGATTGCTTGTTCCAAAGTGGTGCTGTGATTGGTGCCGATGGTTTCGGTTATGCCAATGATGCTGGTAAGTGGATTAAGATCCCACAATTGGGTCGTGTTATTATTGGTGACCGTGTTGAGATCGGTGCGTGTACAACGGTTGATCGTGGCGCGTTAGATAATACCATTATTGCTGATGGTGTTATTTTAGATAATCAATGTCAAGTCGGTCATAATGTTGAAATAGGTGAAAATACGGCTATTTCGGGTGGTACTCTGTTAGCAGGAAGCTTAAAACTAGGTAAACAATGCATGATTGGTGGTGGTAGTGTTATCAATGGTCATATGGAAATAACCGATAATGTTAATATTACAGGTATGTCGATGGTAATGCGTCCGATTGATAAAGCGGGTCTTTATTCATCAGGCATTCCAGCACAAGCCAACCGTGAATGGCGTCGTCAAACTGCCCGTGTAATGAAAATTGATGATATGCACAAACGCTTATCTAAATTAGAAAAATCAAGTTAGAAAAACGGAATAAGCTTTCGTTGTGACAGGAATAAAATTTTGAGTGAACAACTAAATAGAATTGAAATACAAGAAATTATGGAATTATTGCCACATAGGTACCCATTTTTACTTGTTGATAGAGTACTCGATTTTGAAGCGGGTAAATCCTTACATGCAGTTAAAAATGTATCGGTAAATGAACCTCAATTTACGGGGCATTTCCCAAAACAGCCTATTTTCCCTGGTGTATTAATTTTAGAAGCATTAGCGCAAGCATCTGGTCTTCTAGGTTATAAGTCATCTGGTGGCCCTAGCGATAATGAGCTGTATTATTTTGCCGGTATTGATAAAGCGCGTTTTCGTCAACCTGTAGTACCGGGTGATGTATTACATCTGCATATTGAATTAATTAAAGAACGCCGTGGAATTGGCCGCTTTGTTGCAATCGCAAAAGTCGATGGTGACGTTGTATGTGAAGCTGAAATCATGTGTGCAAGACGAGAGGCAAAATAGTGATCCATGAAACAGCTATTGTGCATGAGAGCGCAAAAATTGGTAACAATGTAAAAATTGGTCCTTGGACTACCATTGGCGAAAACGTTGAGATTGGTGATGATTGTGTGATCGCTTCTCATGTTGTTATCAATGGCCCTTGTAAAATTGGTAAAGGCAATCGCTTTTTCCAATTTGGTTCAATTGGTGAAGAGTGCCAAGACCTTAAATACGCAGGTGAAAACACGCGTCTTGAGATTGGTGATAATAACGTGTTCCGTGAAGGCGTTACCATTCACCGTGGAACTGTACAAGATCAAGGCTTAACCAAAATTGGTAGCAATAGCTTGTTTATGGTGAACGCGCATGTTGCGCATGATGTGATCATCGGTGATAACTGTATTTTTGCTAACAACGCGACATTAGCTGGTCACGTACACATTGGTGATTTTGTGATCTTTGGTGGTCATGCTGCGATCCACCAATATGGTAAAGTTGGTTCTCATGCCTTTATTGCCGGTGGTTCGGTTATCATTAAAGATATTCCACCGTATGTAATGGCATCGGGTCATCACGCTAAGCCTTTTGGTATCAATTCTGAAGGTCTAAAGCGCCGCGGTTTTGATGCTGACGCGATTAAAGCGGTTAAGCGTGCTTACCGTGTATTATATCGTCAAGGCAATACCCTTGATGAAGCCTTAGCTGCATTAGAAGCAAGTGCAAAAGAACAACCGAGCGTTGCTTTGTTTACAGAATTTTTAAAAATCAATGAACGTGGTATTATTCGTTAATCGTATTCTTCATAGATAGCTTACAATGACAACGAAACCATTACGTATTGGTATTATCGCCGGGGAAGTATCCGGCGATATTTTAGCTGCCGCCCTGATCAAAGAAATTAAATCTCGTCATCCTGATGCCATTTTCGAGGGTATTGCTGGACCTCGCATGCAAGCGCTTGGT
This sequence comes from Moritella sp. 28, assembly GCF_018219435.1. Taxonomy (NCBI): domain Bacteria; kingdom Pseudomonadati; phylum Pseudomonadota; class Gammaproteobacteria; order Alteromonadales; family Moritellaceae; genus Moritella; species Moritella sp. 28. The sequence goes on from NZ_CP056121.1 coordinate 588,241, forward strand.
TTTAACACCTTATTCGAAATGGAAGAATTATCTGTATTTGGTCTTGTCGAAGTACTTGGCCGTCTCCCTCGGCTGTTTAAAGTCAAGCGAGAAGTACTTGCCCATTTTAAACAAAATCCGCCTGATCTCTTTATTGGTGTTGATGCGCCCGATTTTAATATTCCCATCGAATTAAAATTAAAAGCGAGCGGTATAAAAACCGTACATTATGTCAGTCCTTCAGTTTGGGCATGGCGTCAAAAACGCGTGTTCAAAATTAAAAAAGCCGTGGATATGGTGCTCGCCTTTCTGCCATTTGAAAAAGCATTTTATGATGAATATGATGTGCCTTGCCGTTTTGTTGGGCATACTATGGCCGATTCTATTCCATTGGAAGGTGCGGATAAACAGGCTGCTATTACCCAGTTAAAACTCGATCCTAAGCAACGTTACGTAGCTATTTTACCAGGTAGTCGTGCAGGCGAAGTCGGGTTGCTGTCAGCAAGCTTTTTAGAAACTGCGATATTATTAAAGCAGCGATTCAGTGATTTACAGTTCGTCGTGCCAATGGTGAATGAGGAGCGTAAAGCACAATTTTTAGCAATTAAGCAAGAAGTTGCACCTGAGCTTGAGGTTATTGTTCTCGATGGCCATGCACGTGAAGCAATGGCTGTTGCGGATGCTGTATTATTGGCATCAGGTACTGCAGCGCTCGAAACTATGTTGATGAAGCGTGCGATGGTGGTTGGTTATCGTGTTAAGCCGATGACGTATAAGATCATGCTGCGTTTGATGAAAGCCCCATTTGTGTCATTACCAAACTTGTTAGCAAAAAAAGAAATTGTCGCCGAGCGTTTACAAGATGATTGTCAACCCGAGATATTGGCTGACGAAATGGCTAAACTATTAGAAACAGACAATGCTAAACTGATTGCACACTTTACCGAACTACATCAACAGATCCGTTGTAATGCGGATAAACAAGCCGCGGATGCCGTGCTTGAATTGATTAATGATCACGAGTCGATTATAGCCCCTGATGATCGTGAACAAAATAATGATAAAAATAGTACAACGCTAGAAAAGACAGGTGAATAATATGTATGATGAAATAATTTACCCTGAGGGGAAACTTGTTGCTGGTGTTGACGAAGTGGGTCGCGGCCCATTAGTCGGTGATGTTGTTACTGCTGCGGTGATATTAGATCCTAACAATCCTATTGTGGGGCTAACCGATTCAAAGAAATTAAGTGACAAGAAGCGCCAATTGCTCTTTCCTGAGATTAAAGCAAAAGCATTAGCGTGGAGCATTGGTCGTTGCAGCCCAAGTGAGATTGATGAACTCAATATCTTACAAGCAACTATGGTCGCAATGCAGCGAGCGGTTGCAGGACTTGCTCTGCAACCAGATCATGTGTTTATTGATGGTAATCGTTGCCCTGCATTACCGATGACTGCAGAAGCCATTGTGAAAGGCGATTTGCGCGTGGCAGAAATAAGTGCAGCGTCGATCTTGGCAAAAGTAGTACGTGATGCTGAAATGGATGAACTGCATGAACGTTACCCTGAATATGGTTTTGCGCAACATAAGGGTTATCCAACCAAAGCACACATGGAAAAGTTAGCGGAACTTGGACCAACAGAAGAATACCGAAAAAGTTTTAAACCTGTGCAACGTGCGTTAGGTTTATTAAAATAAAGTCTGGTGGCTTCGCGCCACTTTACCGTTATTGTTTTTAATTTTATCTACTCTCAATTAGCAGAAAGTCTTAATTATGGCAGAACCTCGTTTTATTCACCTGCATTTACACTCTGAATTCTCAATGGTGGATAGCTTAGTACGTATGAAACGTCTAGCACCCCGTTTACAAGAACTCAATATGCCGGCGATCGCATTAACCGATCAAACTAATATGTGTGCATTGGTTAAATTCTATGGTGCGATGCAAAGGGCAGGGGTTAAACCCATTCTTGGTGCTGACTTTTGGGTGCAAAGTGAAGAATACCCAGATGAGCAATTTAAACTAACCGCCTTAGCCAAAGATAATAAAGGTTATAACAACATCACGGTGTTGATTTCTAAAGCTTATAGTCGTGGTCATGTTGATGGTCGAGCTATTATTGATAAAGCTTGGTTAGCTGAGCATGCCGAAGGCGTCATCTTATTATCTGGCGCGCGTAATGGTGATATAGGTAAAGCCCTATTAAAAGGTAATGATGTACTTGCACTGCAGTGTTTACAATTTTATCAAACCCATTTTCCTGATAGCTATTATCTTGAACTGATCCGTACCGGACGCCAGGATGAAGAAGCTTATCTGCACATGGCTGTCGATTTTGCCACCCAGTATCAGTTACCTGTTGTTGCCACCAATGATGTGGTGTTCTTACATGAAGATGAATTTGATGCCCATGAAATACGAGTGTCGATTCATGATGGTTATACGTTAGAAGACAAGCGTCGCCCTAGGCTATACAGTAAAGAACAGTACTTACGCAGTGAAGACGAAATGTGTGAGTTATTTGCTGATATTCCAGAAGCGCTGGCTAACTCAGTTGAAATTGCAAAACGTTGTAATGCGACTGTACGCTTAGGAGAATATTTCTTACCTAACTTCCCAACGGGTGAGTTGTCGACAGAAGATTTCTTAGTCAAAGTATCTGAAGATGGCCTAGTTGAACGTCTTGATTTCTTATTTCCCGATCCCGAAGAGCGTGAACGTCAGCGTCCAGCGTATGAAGACCGCCTCGATGTTGAATTAAAAGTAATTAACGACATGGGTTTTCCGGGTTACTTTCTGATCGTGATGGAGTTCATCCAATGGAGTAAGGACAACAATATTCCAGTTGGACCTGGTCGAGGGTCCGGTGCTGGTTCATTAGTCGCTTATGCATTGAAAATTACCGATCTTGATCCACTGGAATACGAATTACTGTTCGAACGTTTCTTAAATCCAGAACGTGTTTCCATGCCCGATTTCGACGTCGATTTCTGTATGGATCGTCGTGACGAGGTGATTGACCACGTGGCCGAATTGTATAATCGCGATGCGGTAAGTCAGATTATTACCTTTGGTACGATGGCGGCAAAAGCGGTTATTCGTGACGTTGGTCGTGTACTAGGTCATCCGTTTGGTTTTGTTGATCGTATTTCTAAGTTAATTCCAGGTGACCCAGGGATGACCTTAACCAAAGCGTGGGAGGTTGAGCCACGTTTAGATGAAATGTATCAAGCTGATGAAGAAGTACGTGCATTGGTTGATATGGCACGTATTCTGGAAGGTGTCACACGTAACGCCGGTAAACATGCGGGTGGTGTTGTTATTTCACCAACAGTGATTACTGATTTTGCGCCCTTGTATTGTGACGATGAAGGTAATAACCCAGTTACCCAGTTTGACAAGAACGATGTGGAAGAAGCTGGACTGGTTAAATTCGACTTCTTGGGTCTACGAACCTTAACCATTATTCAGTGGGCACTGGATATGGCGAATCCGCATCTCGTGAAGCAAGGCAAAGAAGCGATCCGTATTGAGTCGATTGATATTACCGATAAAAGGTGTTTTGACTTATTACAGCGCTCAGAAACGACCGCGGTATTCCAGTTAGAATCTCGTGGTATGAAGGATCTGATCCGTCGCCTAAAACCCGATAGCTTTGAAGATATGATCGCATTGGTGGCCTTGTTCCGTCCCGGTCCATTGCAATCAGGCATGGTAGATAACTTTATTGACCGTAAGCATGGTCGAGAAGAAGTATCTTACCCAGATGCTCAATATCAACATGAATCGTTGAAAGAAATCCTTGATCCGACCTACGGCATTATCTTGTATCAAGAACAAGTAATGCAGATTGCCCAAGTCTTATCTGGTTATACCCTCGGTGGCGCCGACATGTTACGTCGTGCTATGGGTAAGAAAAAACCAGAAGAGATGGAAAAACAACGTGGTACTTTTAAAGAAGGCGCGATAAATAACGGTGTCGACGGTGACCTGTCGATGAAGATCTTCGATCTGGTAGAAAAGTTCGCGGGTTATGGTTTCAATAAATCGCATTCCGCGGCTTATGCACTGGTATCATATCAAACGCTGTGGATGAAGACTCATTACCCTTCTTACTTCATGGCGGCTGTAATGTCTGCTGATATGGATAATACCGAGAAAGTGGTCACCTTGGTTGATGAAGTGGAACGCATGGGACTAACCTTGTTACCGCCTGATGTAAACAAAGGTTTATTTAAGTTTAATGTCGATGAAGACCAGACCATTATTTATGGTATCGGTGCAATTAAAGGTGTAGGTGAAGGACCTATTGATGCAATTATTGCCGCCCGTGAAAGTGGTGGTGAGTTCTCTGATCTGTTTGATTTCTGTAATCGTGTTGATTTGAAAAAGATCAATAAACGTATTATGGAAAAGCTCATTTACGCCGGCGCATTAGATAAATTAGGTCCTCATCGCGCGGCCTTGCATGCGACATTACCTGAAGCCATGAAAGCGGCAGCGCAACATGCGATAGCCGAAGCACATGGTCAAAGTGACTTGTTTGGTATTTTAACCACTGAACCGGAAGAAGTTGAAAGTAAGTTTGCTGATGTTCCTGAGTGGCCTGATAAAGTATGGCTAGAAGGTGAGCGAGAAACCTTAGGTCTTTATCTTACTGGCCATCCAATTAATCAGTATATTAAAGAAGTTAAACGTTATTCAAGTAATCGCTTGAAAGATGTAAAACCGACCGAACGTGGTAAAGTTGTGACAGCGGTTGGTTTAGTTATTTCTGCACAAGTTAAAGTGACGAAGAAAGGTACCCGCATGGGGATCTTAGAGATTGATGATAAAAGTGGCCGCTTAAGTGTGATGTTCTTCTCAGAAGCGTTTGAACGTTATGAAGAATATATAGCTAAAGATCGTATTTTAGTTATTACTGGAGAGGTCAGCTTTGACGATTTCAATGGTGGGTATAAGATGACCGCCAGAGAAGTTATGGATATTGAAGCTGCGCGAGAGCGTTATGCGCGTGGCCTCACATTGCAGTTAAATGCAGACAAAATGAATGATACGTTTATGGGTAAGTTTATGGATACACTTGAACCTTATCGTGCGGGTACTTGTCCCATAAATATATATTATCAACGCGCCGACGCGAGGGCTAAATTAACTTTAGGTGTCGAATGGCGAGTATCGCCCACTGATGAGCTTTTATATGGATTAGAGCTGATGTTAGGGTCGGGAAATGTTGATCTTGAATTTGATTAGTGCTGACGTTACAAGGTTGTCGTCATTAGCCATTAGTAATAATATTAGATAAGGAAGCAGCGCCTCATGGCCATAAATTTTTTAGATTTTGAACAGCCGATTGCAGAATTGCAGGCTCAAATCGATGAATTAAAACTTGTGACTAACAATTCTGATGATGTTGATCTACAAGATGAGATCTCTCGTTTAGAAAAGAAGAATGCAGAACTAACAACAAAGATATTCAGTAGTCTGAAACCTTGGGATGTCGCTAAGATGGCTCGTCATCCACAGCGTCCTTATACCCTTGATTATATCGAGCATGTATTTACCGATTTTGATGAACTTGCTGGTGATCGCGCATTTGCCGATGATAAAGCGATTGTTGGTGGTACAGCGCGTTTAGATGGTATGCCTGTAATGATCATTGGTCAGCAAAAAGGCCGTGATACCAAGGAAAAATTAAAACGCAACTTTGGTATGCCGCGTCCAGAAGGTTACCGTAAAGCGTTACGTTTAATGAAAATGGCAGAAAAATTCAAGATGCCTATCATTACCTTTATTGATACTCCAGGTGCTTACCCTGGGGTTGGTGCTGAAGAACGTGGTCAAAGTGAAGCGATTGCACGTAATTTGAAAGAAATGGCTGAGCTTACAGTTCCGGTTATTTGTACTGTGATCGGTGAAGGTGGTTCGGGTGGTGCATTAGCGATTGGTGTTGGTGATCGTGTTAACATGCTGCAATACAGCACTTATTCGGTGATCTCTCCTGAAGGTTGTGCGTCAATCTTATGGAAGTCAGCTGATAAAGCACCTTTAGCTGCTGAAGCAATGGGGATCACTGCTGATCGACTTAAGAGCTTAGATTTGATTAATACCGTTATCTCAGAACCACTCGGTGGCGCACATCGAGATATGGCTTTAATGGCAGCTAACTTGAAAGAGTGTATTAAAGCGGATCTTGCTGAGCTTAGACCGCTTGGGCATGAGACATTGCTAGAACAACGTTATGAGCGTCTAATGTCATTTGGCATGTAAGCCGCTATAACGCTAGATTGTTATAAAGATAATCGAATAATATTGATTAAACCGCTAATAGCTTTATCAGCGGTTTTTTTATATCTACCACTTTTCGGTATATACTGTTCTGGTCTATTCTAACTGTGATGATACCTGTGGTTACTAACGTCGATCTCTTTTCAACATTTCAGCACTCGTTACAATCGTTAACGACAAAGCCTATGCAGATTGTACTTGCTTATAGCGGTGGTCTTGATTCCCATGTGTTATTACATTTACTTGCCCGTTATCAGCAATTATATTCTCAGCATGATTACCTTGCCGTGCATGTTCATCACGGTTTAAGTGACAATGCGGATGCTTGGTTAACGCATTGTCAGCAAACTGCTGCGGCGTTAGGGATTAACTTTATCGCTGAAAAGGTCGTGCTTAATCTTGGCAGTCGAGAAAGCTTGGAAGCACAAGCGCGCACCGCCCGCTATCAAGCGATAGCAAAGTATCTCAATGATGGTTCATTATTATTACTTGGACAGCATCTTGATGATCAGCTTGAAACATTTTTGTTGCAGCTTAAGCGTGGTGCTGGTGTAAAAGGCTTGTCGGCAATGGCTGCGCAGATGCCTTTTTCATTACAAGCAAACTGCCAAATAGTCCGTCCTTTACTGACTCATTCGCAACAAATGTTGGTAGATTATGCCAGCCAAGCAAAATTATATTGGGTCGAAGACGAAAGCAATAATGACCAGAGCTATGATCGTAACTTCTTGCGCCATCAAATTATCCCCAGTTTAAAACAGCGTTGGCCAGGTATAGCGCATGCTGTCCACCGCAGCGCAGAACTCTGTGCAGAGCAACAAGCGTTAGCGGATGAGATTGCGCAAATGGATCTTGTTACTTGTGAGCATAGTTTAGCTGGGCTAAAGATTGTTGAATTAGATAAACTATCAAAAATTCGCCGTAACAATGTCATTCGTTTTTGGCTTGATACTCAACGACTACCTATGCCAAGCCGTCACCATTTAGATAAATTATGGTTAGAGGTAGTGAACGCGTCTGATGATGCCAATCCACAATTAAGTTGGCAGGCAGGTGAGTTTCGCCGTTATCAAGGTGTCCTTTATAATCAGCAGAAATACGCTGAGCTAAAAGACGTAGTGATAGGGCTTAGGCATACTAAACCTCAACGTATTGTGTTACCAGACAATATCGGCTTCTTGTATCTACAAGACTCGATACAAGATAAGCGTGGCGTTGATACCGGTAATACAATTGATGAAGGTGCCAGTACGATTTGTTTGAAAGCGCCACTCGAACATGAAAAGGTGACCATTCGTTTCCGCGGTGAGGGGAAGTGTCATCCTGTTGGGCGTATTGGCTCGCGTAGTATTAAAAAGTTATATCAAGAGTATCAGGTAGCACCTTGGCTACGCGATCGTATCCCATTAATCTATTATGGCGAAGAACTGGTTTGTGCGGTCGGGCTTTGGGTGTGCAAGGGTTATGAAGCGCAAGAAGGCTTATATTGGCATGTCACTCGTGAACAATAGCGTGTAATGACAGTATATCATGAGAGTATGGAATAAGCTGAGTTGAGTCAGTTACAGAAAAGCAGATGAATAAACCCCACCTGCTTTTATTCCTATCTTTTATTGAATTGGTTATCCAGCTTCAACTTTTTCTTTGACTTGTTGATGACCTTGTTCCAGGTGCACGAAGTCAATATCGTCATTACCGTTAACGGTATAAGCTTGACCAAAGCCTTTTACGTAACGACCTGTCTGTGGTTCGATACGGAAGAGACGGAAATCACTTAAACCACTTAAATTAGTGATTATTTCACCAAAACGAGTTTCTAGTGCAGGGATTGCTTGTGACCAAGATTCGCTTTCACGGGCAATGACTTCGGCATTCGCTTTGTATGTAAGACGGTGACGAGCAAAAATTTGTTTCGAATTTTGTTCATCTTCCAACAGCATAAAGGACAGATTCTTATTAACCAATAAGTTTTGCGTATGTTCAGCAACTTCACTGATTAAGATGTAATAGCCATCTTCTAAACGAACAAATGGTGCATAGCTGATATGTGGAAATCCGTCTGCGCTTAATGTTGATAAAATTAAAGTTTGACGCTCTTCTCTAAACTCTGCAATCTTTGGTTGTAAGCGATTTTCTAAGCGTTCTTTTTTATTTATCATAATGACCTTCGTGTCCGTTATTTATATTTAATTAGTAACGATAGCGATAGTTTCGTCACTTACTGTTTGCGTTGATAGTGCATGAAAACGTGCTATTTGTTCTGGGTTCACTTCGCCGTCTTTGTTACGGCCAAGATAAATTTTAAATACACTGTTACCCTTATGGTCAAAGAACTGCACGTAATAGCTTAATTTTCCACGTACCTTACGTGTGAGTAGAGCGATCGCAGATACATTATCAAGTTTTAAGTGGCCCTGTAAGCCGTCATTATCATGCGATAAATTGTAATAGCCGTAAGCATTTCTTCCTTTCGGGAAAGGCGCTTTTACTTCAAATACAAAACCAGATACTTCAATAATACAAGTTACTTTCCCCCAGTCTGCAATATTAGATAATAAGCGTTGTGCTTGTTCTGCTGGCAGCATATTCACTTCTTGCTCTGGCAATGCTTGGATCACCTGTAATTCACTGCAATTAAGTTCGAGCGCAACTTCAATGCTCCTTAATCGAGGTTGGTCAGCCATCAACTGACGAATGTCATTATGGGTAGTATTTTCTTGCATACTCTTTAGCCTTTTTAAACGACTCATCGTTATCGTAATAGTTGCAGATTAATATAGATGTAATGATAATGCAACCAATTCGCATTTGCATTGGCGGGGTTTGTTATTTACACTGTTGGGCAAGTACGAGTTAAATTTAATGACTTTATTTTAGATGAAATATCTATTTTTACTTAACTATGAAAAATATTATATTAACATTGGGTTGGAATTAAGATGCATAAGGTTTGGATTGGCGTTTGTTGTTTATTATTGTCATTCGGTAGTGTTGCCGGGGAACGTATCATTAGTGCTGGCGCGGGTGTTACCGAGTTATTGATTGCTTTGGATAAACAAGATGATTTGGTTGCTGTCGATTTGACTAGTCGCTACCCGGCCGTATTCAAATTACCTGTCGTTGGTTACCACCGTCAATTGTCTGCTGAAGGATTATTATCATTAGCACCAGATACACTGATTGGTAGTAGTGAGATGGGCCCACAATCAACGCTTGACTTGTTATCACAAAGTGGTGTTGAAGTGATGGTGTTACCGACAGAAACAACAACGACAAACCTACTTGATACGATTACCTTACTTGGTGATAAATTAGATAGAAAATTACAGGCCAAACAATTGATTACCAAGCTTGAACGCGATATTAATCAATTAGAAGCTAATCAACGGAAAATTAAAACTGCGAAAAAAATGCTGTTTTTACTGCTAAATGATAAAGGTACCTATACTGCGGCTGGTAGTAATACAACTGCGCATTCGGTGATGACATTAGCAGGCGCGGTTAACCCTGCGGCAGAGCTTAATTCTTACCAAGCATTATCAGCAGAAGCGTTCTTAGCGATGGCCCCAGAAAGTATTTTAGTCAGTGGCCGTCATTGGAAAAAGTATCAAGATATCGATACCTTAATTGCGGCAATGCCATTATTAGCACAAACACCTGCAGGTCGTAATAAAGCGATTTATGTCATTGATGGCAGTGCGCTAATCGGTGGTCTGGGACTGAGTAGTGTCGAACAAGCAAAGCAGTTACAGCGTAAGATATACCCTCAGTTATCAGCAGATTTAGATTAAGTAAGGGCATATATGTTTGTTAATAGCCGTTGGCCATTGTTGTTACCGAGTTTTATTTTATTTTGTCTTGCTTCTATGGTGGTGTTATCTGTTTCTGTGGGACCAATGGCGATCTCGTTTGCTGACAGTATTAAAGCATTATTGGTTAATTGGGTTAATTGGCAATCGCCAGTAAGCACTCAAAACGCCATTGTGGTGAGTCATATTCGCTTTCCTCGCACGCTACTCTGTTTATCTATTGGCGGTATATTGGGATTAACTGGTGCGGTGATGCAAGGTGTGTTTCGTAACCCGTTAGCTGATCCTGGTATTATTGGGGTCAGCAGTGGTGCTGCACTGGGGGCGGGTTTAGGTATTGTTATTTTTGCTGATTTGATGGTTGATTTACCTGATTGGTTACAATTGAGTACGGTGTCTTTTTTTGCATTTACCTTTGCTTTAGCGGTTTGTTTATTAGTCTACAAATTAGGGACGAGTAGCCAAGGCAGTTCTGTGGTGGTGATGTTACTTGCGGGTGTAGCAATCAGTGCGATCGCTGGCGCGGGAATGGGCATGCTCACGTATATTGCCGATGATCAAAGTCTGCGTGATTTGAGTTTGTGGCAAATGGGCTCAATGGCGGGCAGTAATTGGATCAGTATTACTATCAGTAGTATCACCCTGGTATTTTTGCTGGTGGTGTTTATGTCATCAGCGAAAGCATTGAATATTTTATTATTGGGGGATGCGGAAGCGGTACATCTTGGTATCGATATTGTACGTATAAAACGTCGGTTAATATTTTGCTGTGCCATCGGGCTCGGGGTTGCGGTATCAATCGCAGGTATGATTGGGTTTATTGGTTTGATTATTCCACATCTAGTTCGCTTGTTAGTGGGGCCGAACCATCAGCGTTTATTACCATTATCTGCGATGTTAGGTGCGTTGTTATTATTACTTGCCGATATTTTAGCGCGTACCGTCATGGCTCCAAGTGAAGTACCTGTAGGTATTATAACTGCGTTATTAGGCAGTCCTTTCTTTATTATCTTATTACTCCAACAACGCTCTAAATTAGGAATATAGTTTGATGTCAAACACGACAAAACCGGTACTGCATTGCCAGCAGCTAAACTATCATATTGCCGGTAAATGTATTTTTAATGATCTCAATTTGACGTTAGAGGAAGGGGAGTTTTTGGCTGTTCTCGGCCCTAATGGTGCAGGTAAAAGCTCATTGTTTAAAGCCATCACCGGAGAGCTGAAACCTACCTCGGGGGCAATATTCTTAAACGGTGAAGTACGTAACAGCATTAGCATGAGTGAGATTGCGAAGACGTTGGCGGTATTGCCGCAAAGTGCCAGTTTAAGTTTTGCATTTCAAGTGATTGATGTGGTGATGATGGGTGGCTTACAGGCCGACTGTAGCCAAGCTAAAGTAAAAGATCTCGCCGATATTGTTCTAACTGAACAAGAAATTGATCATTTAAGAATCCGATCTTATCCAACATTATCGGGTGGTGAAAAGCAGCGCGTGCATTTTGCGCGAGTGCTGTTGCAATTAGCGGTGGGCAATAAGAACAAACCGCAGTTACTATTATTAGATGAGCCAACAGCAGCGTTGGATATAAATTATCAACATCAATTATTAAAGAGCGCCAAGCATCTAGCGCAGACAGGGGTGGCGGTTATTGCGGTATTACATGATCTTAATTTGGCGGCTAAGTATGCTGACCGGATTATCTTATTGAAAGAAGGTAATATCTGCGCCAATGGCAGCCCTGAGCAGGTGGTGACCACTGATAATATCCGTGATGTTTATGGCTATGAAAGCACCGTTATTAACAATTCTGATTTTTCGCACCCGATTGTGATGTAATTCTGGTGATCGTGGATATGCTGGTGTACCGTAACAAACCTATTGTTTGATTAAGGAGTTGTTGTGATTGTTTCAATGATCGCCGCACTGGCGAATAACCGCGTGATTGGTTTAGATAATAAGATGCCGTGGCATTTACCTGCTGAGTTACAACTGTTTAAACGTGCGACGCTAGGTAAACCTATCGTGATGGGGCGTAATACCTTTGAATCAATTGGTCGCCCATTACCGGGGCGTTTAAACATCGTATTAAGTCGACAAACAGATTATAAGCCAGAAGGCGTTACTGTTGTTGCTACGCTAGATGATGCAGTCGTGGCAGCTGGTGATGTGGAAGAGTTGATGATCATTGGCGGGGCGACGATTTACAACCAATGCTTAGCCGCCGCTGACCGTTTGTATTTGACCCATATTGAATTAACAACAGAAGGGGATACTTGGTTCCCTGATTATGAGCAGTACAATTGGCAAGAAATTGAACACGAGTACTATGCGGCAGATGATAAAAATCCGCACGATTACCGCTTTAGTTTACTTGAACGAGTGAAGTAGCTATTAGCTGACGAATAGAATGACGCAGAGTGAACTAGACTAAAAAATAAAATGCCGCGCTAGTGATAGCGCGGCATTTTTTTATCGTTAATTTTTACTATTAACTTAGTTCGTGCTGGTGGCTATTACGCCATTGTATCTAAGCTAGATTCGAATTCGTCGAATTGAGCGTGGATACTTTCGTCTTCTTGTTTACCAATCAGTGAAATGATAACAATCGCGAGAGAAGCAAGGATGATACCTGGTACGATTTCATAGAGGTCAAAAATACCGCCACTTAATTGTTTCCACACAACAACTGTAACTGCACCAACAATAATACCTGCAAGCGCACCGTTACGCGTCATACCACGCCAGTATAGCGAGATGATTAATGCTGGACCAAATGCAGCACCAAAACCAGCCCATGCGTAAGATACTAAGCCAAGTACTGAGCTGTCAGGGTTAAGGGCAAGCAACAATGCAATGATAGACAGACCAACCACACCAAAGCGACCAACAGTAACAAGCTCTTCACTTGTTGCTTGTGGACGAATTAACTGTTTGTAGAAATCTTCAGCCAGTGCTGATGATGATACAAGTAGTTGTGAATCAGCAGTACTCATGATTGCAGCTAAGATCGCAGCAAGTAGAATACCAGCAACAACAGGGTGAAAGATGCTGTTCACTAATAACATGAAGATCGTTTCAGCGTCAGCGATAGTGATATTGTTCGTATTCGTATACACCAGACCCACTAGACCTACTAACATTGCACCAAACATAGACAATAAAGTCCAAACAACCGCAATATGACGTGCTTTAACAAGGTCTTTATTACTACGTGTTGCTTTGAAACGCGCAAGAATATGTGGTTGACCGAAATAACCTAGGCCCCAAGCAACTAATGAAATGATTGCAATTGCGCTCAGGTCTTCACCTTTGCTGTTTTGCCATATTGTCAGTAGTTCCGGATTAATGTCGTTCATGGCAGATGCTAGATCGCTAAAGCTACCGTCCATCGCGCTGAGAGGCACGATTAATAGTGCCGCTGACATCAACAGGCCTTGTACTAAATCAGTCCAAGATACAGCAAGGAAACCACCGAATAGCGTATAAGAAACTACACATACCGTACCGAGTACAACTGCGATTTGATAATCTAGACCAAATACTGTTTCAAATAATTTACCGCCAGCCACTAATCCTGCGCTTGTATAGAACAAGAAGAACATTAGGATAAAGAATGCTGAACAAATTTGAATGGCCTTTGAGTTGTCTTTAAAACGACGTGATAGGAATTCTGGTAAGGTGATTGACTTAGTTACGATACTGTAGGTACGTAAACGTTTCGCACAGATCAACCAGTTAAGCCAAGTACCAATTAATAAACCACCTGCTAACCAGATCGCTTCCATACCGGCGGCATACGCATAACCCGGTAAGCCAAGTAGCAACCAGCCGCTCATGTCTGAAGCACCTGCAGATAGAGCCGCAGGCCAAGGACCTAAATTACGGCCACCTAAAAAATAGTCTGTTGAGCTCTTGGTTTGTCGATAAGCATACACACCGATACCAAGCATAACAGCAAGGTAAACAAGGAATGTAGCTGTAATAATGAAATTATTTTCAATCATGTATATAAGCCTTAGTTGTAAAGTCGTTATTTTTTACTTTTTATTTTTATAGCTAAACTCAACCAAACCACGTCAATATACTTGTTCGCGATAATATTGATGTGGTTTGGCTAAAATTAGGGTGCAGTATATACGAACAGTTATGTTATTACTTAACATTAAAGCAACACTGTGATAACCCGCGTATTATTTAATCTTATTCTAGTCAATTATGTCGCATGAGTTAGGCATGGAACGGAAAAAACTGCCTTATCTTCCCAGCGTAACATAGTTAAGCTGTTTCCCCATACGCAGCCAGTATCAAGTGTTGTCGCATTTTTATGGCTGCAATTTCCTTCTAATGCAGCCCAATGACCAAAAATAACATGGGCGCCCTCAAGGTGTGAACCCGTGACTTCATACCAAGGTATATGCTGCATATTATTATTTGTCGTTGGTGAATGCTTGTTGTGAAACTCTAGCTGTCCATTCGGTGCGCAAAAACGCATTCGGGTAAAGGCATTAATAATAAATCGCAAGCGATCGAAACTTTGTAGATCTTCTCGCCAATAATCAGGTTGGGCACCGTACATGTTTGCGAGTAATGCCAAGTAATCATCGCCACGCAATTGTATACTAACCTCTTCTGCATAGCGTTTTGCTTGTTGCTGGGTCCATTGTGGACTGATACCGGCATGTACCATGATAATATTGAAGGCATCATGATATGCAAGTAGTGGTTGCTGACGTAGCCATAATAGCAATTCATCTTTGTCTTCTGCTGCAAAGATCGCCTGCGTTTTATCCTTAGGGTTTAGCTTAGCTAACCCTGCGTCAATAGCGAGTAAATGTAAATCATGATTACCAAGTACGGTGACAGCAGCAGAACCGAGCTGTTTAACAAAACGCAGTGTTTCTAATGATTTTGGTCCTCGGGCAACAAGATCCCCTGTTAACCAAAGTTTATCTTGGCGTGGATCGAAATTAACTTGCTGTAACAAATGTTGCAGATCGTCGAAACAACCTTGAATATCACCAACAAAATAAGTTGCCATGTATAAATTACCTTTCTAGCTGAGCGTGATGAAGTATGTGCGTTAACGCGTTTAATTGATTAGTGTAAAAGATTTGGTGTGACAAGACGAAATGGTTCGATAGTGATCACCACTAATTCACTGGCACTGAGTTGTAATTCTATCTTTCCCTGAACGATACTCAATGGAGAATGGGTAATTATATCATTGCTATAGCAAAAATCTTGTTGTGAAGAGATAAGATAATCATTATCTTGAAATGGGTTGTTTAATTCGGAAACTGTGCCGTCGCCGTCAGTGAGTAATAGCTGGATATTTGATAAGTTAACAGACTGGCTTAATGGATTGGTTAAAGTAATGGTATAAGTAAAGAAGTACCTGTGTTGTGCTGGTACAGATACTTCTTCGATATATTCGGTGTCAATGGTAAGAGTGAATGAATCAGCGATACTTACCATTGATACGAACTGTCTTAATCCGCTGCTTGCATTGGATTATCGGTTACGAAATTTGCAATCGTAACATAGTTTTCAAGCGTTAAGTTTTCAGGGCGTAGAGAAACGTTAATTCCTAGCGCTTCAATGTCATCAACCGAAATCACTTTTTTCAAGCTATTACGAATTGTTTTACGACGTTGGTTAAAGGCACTTGTCACTACGTGGTTAAGTACTTTTAAGCTTTTCGCGGGATGCGGTAATACAGCATGTGGCTCTAAACGAACTACCGCTGAATCGACTTTTGGTGCAGGTCTAAATGCTTCAGGACCCACTTCAAGTACTGGTGTTACATTACAGTAGTATTGCGTCATGACTGTTAAGCGGCCATAACTTTTAGTGTTATGGTTAGCGGCTAAACGTTGTACAACTTCTTTTTGTAACATGAAGTGCATATCTTGGATATCTTCATGGAATTCAAATAAGTGGAACATCAACGGCGTTGAAATATTGTAAGGTAAATTACCAAAAATACGCATTTTCATATTCGGTTTGATTAACTGATTAAAATCAAAACGCATTGCGTCTGCTTGGTTAATGTCTAACTTTTTAGATAGTACCGGGTGTTGCTCTAGGCGTTCAGCAAGATCTCTATCCAGCTCTACAACTGTCATCTTATCGAGACAAGCTGCTACAGGCTCGGTTAAGGCGCCTAAACCTGGACCAATTTCAATTAGGTTTTCACCTTTTTGCGGATTAATCGATGCAACAATTTGACCAATTACATAGGCATCATGTAAGAAGTTTTGACCAAAACGTTTTTTCGCGGTGTGACCTAAATGGACCTTGTCGTTCATGCGTGTTTCTCTACCATTTCTATTGCTTGGTTTACTGCTGTAAACATACTGCCGGCGTCGGCTGTTCCAGTACCTGCAAGTTCAATTGCAGTACCGTGATCAACTGATGTACGGATAAAAGGTAAGCCCAGGGTAATATTTACTGAGCTGCCAAAACCAACCGATTTTAATACCGGTAATCCTTGGTCATGATACATTGCTAATACAACGTCAGCATCGTTAAGATACTTAGGCTGGAACAAGGTATCTGCAGGGAGGGGGCCTGTCAAATCCATACCCTCATCGCGAAGTTTCATTAACGTCGGAGAAATTATTTCAATTTCTTCGCGACCTAGATGTCCATCTTCGCCTGCATGTGGATTAAGTCCACATACATAAATTTTTGGTCGTTCAATACCAAATTTAGTTTTCATTTCAGCGTGAAGGATGCGAATAATATTACTTAATCGCTCTTCTGTTATCGCTTTTGCGACATACGCGAGTGGAATATGTGTGGTGACTAATGCCACTCGTAATCCAGTTGTTGCAAGTAGCATTACCACATCCGCGGTTTCTGATTGCTGCGCAAAAAACTCAGTGTGACCACTAAAAGACACACCCGCTTTATTAATAATGCCTTTATTTACAGGTCCTGTTACGACAGCGTTAAACTCTGCAGACATGTTTTTTTCACATGCGAATTGCAGAGTATCTAATACGTAGCGGCCATTCGTCTCATTAAGCTTACCTGGTTCTGCAGGTGCAGCCATTTTCATTGGTGCGATAGTTAGGGTGCCAGCACGTTGTGGTTGTGCTGGTATACTTGGGTTATATTCGATTAATTCAATCGTTTTCCCCAGTATTTTTGCTCGAGATAAAATGAGTTCTGGATCTGCGCAAAGTACGAGCTCTACTGGCCAGTCTTGCTTCGTTAATTCCAGTACAAGATCTGGACCAATACCAGCGGGCTCACCTGGAGTTATTGCTATTCGATGAGTCACATTTTCACCTGTTTACGATTCATTATCTAAAATACGAATATAAGCTTCTTGTTTTAATTCATTTAACCAAGCTTGGCTTTCTTCCGCTGCACGACGATTATACAACAATTGCCATGCTTTTTGGCGATTTGCTTTATCTGTCGTATCTTGTGTACGTCTATCAAGTAGTTGTACTATGTGCCAGCCATGGCTAGAACGAAATGCAGGGCTAATTTCACCTTTCTTCAAGTCTTTTAGCGCTAATTTAAATGCAGGTACATAGATATTTGGATCTGCCCAGCCCAATTCACCGCCTTTGAGGGCAGAGCCTGTGTCATCTGAATAGGCTTTCGCTAGTTCAGTAAAGTCCGCATCACCTGATTTAATTCGGGCTAAATAATCATTTAATAATGATTTCGCTTTGTCGTCGCTTAAGATTACTGATGGTTTCACCAGAATATGACGTGCATTGACTTCTTTTGTCATTACCGTTTCTACGCCACGCATATCGGTAATTTTGATGATATGTAATCCAGCGCCACTGCGGATAGGACCTATGATGTCTCCTTTTTTGGCATTGGTCACTGCTTCTGCGAATAGAGTCGGCATTTCATTGATATTCATCCAGCCCCAATCGCCACCATCAAGTGCTT
Organism: Moritella sp. 28; assembly: GCF_018219435.1. Lineage (NCBI taxonomy): Bacteria > Pseudomonadati > Pseudomonadota > Gammaproteobacteria > Alteromonadales > Moritellaceae > Moritella > Moritella sp. 28. The sequence continues at coordinate 606,243 of NZ_CP056121.1, forward strand.
TTGGACCTGCAGAGACGGCTAAAGCGAGACTTGAGAATACTTCGCCTGCATTTAGCTGTGTTTGTATATCGGCAATTTTAGTTTGTAATGCTTCCATCGTCGCGCTATCAGCGTCGTTAGGGACACGTAGCATGATATGGCTTACACGATATTGTATATTTTTCTGTCCCTGTTCGTTGATGATCGCAAGTAGGTTATCAACGTCTTGATCCGAAATGGTGATACGACGACGCATTTGCATACGCTGCACTTCATTGGTTAATAACTGAATGCGTAATTCTTCTTTATAGTCGTTAAAATTACCACCGTCAGCAAGGATACTTTCACGCAGCTGTTCAACGGTTTGGTTATTATCTTTCGCAATGTTGTTTAACGTATCATCGAGCTGAGCATTACTAATACGCATGCCCATTTTCTTTGCCATTTGTAACTGTAGGCTATCAATGATGAGTTTATCTAACGCTTGCTGGGTCAGTACCTCTTGCGACGGTAAAGTTTGGCCTGCTTTTGTTGCTCGTTTCGTTACCGAGCTTGTTAATGCGTTGACATCACTCGCTAAAATAACTTCTTCATTCACAATTGCAATCACTTCATCGAGCTTAGTTAGCTCGGCCTGAGCTTGCCAGCTCGCTACAACTATGACCCCGGATAATAGAGTCTTAATTACTTTTTTAATCACTTTATTAATTCCTATTCAATATCGACTATAACTGAGACAGCAGTAGGCTGAAAACTATCAATTTTTACCACGGGAAAGTATGAGGATTGTCTAATTCGCTGAAAACCGAGGTGAAAAAGTAAGCGGAAGTATACCTTGTCAGGCTTTCAATGCAATCGTCATAAGCTGTAAATCCCTTTTTGACTGATAACGGCGGGTTAATTACCACCGTTATCATGCCTAAGGTGTATGTCTAAAATTTTATAAACCACACTATTTACGTAATTGGAACGGTTGACCGTATGTAAATAAACTTTCAGCTCCTATACTATTAATATTACCCCCCATACCGCCCAAACCTTTTAGCTCGAACATCAGCGATGGACCCTGATCAAACTCTGTTTTGCCAGTACTAATATTGTGTGATTTCAGGCGATAGCTATAATCAAGACGAATTGCCCAACAGCATGATTCATATTTAATACCGACAAAAGCGTCTTGGGTTATTTTATTTTCAACATCGTAGTAATAACTTGCACCCATGTCCCACTGATTATTGATTGGTAAGATATATTTTGAACCAACTTGGTTGATTGTCGAATTAACTGCGCGATTTGGATTTTCCAGTATAGATGCGGTATCTTCAATATAACGGTAGTTGAATTGTACCCGTTGACCACGGTCAAAGCGATATTCAATCGCGGCGTCTGCACGACGTACTAGATTATCTTCGTGAGCATATTCAATACTGTTATTAAAGAATAAATTATCGTTAATCTTAACATCTGTTTCCATTACGATACTTGATGTCGTCACGTCAGTGTTATCTGTCTTCGTCTTCGCCTCTGGAGATATACCAACTTGAGTATCACCAAAGTAAACGATTTGACCAAGCGCAAAGCGGAACCTTTCACTGCCTATTTTATCGAATACACGGCTTGTTAAACCAATTGTAAATTGATTTGTATCGGCAATACGGTCATAACCAATATAAGTACGATCACGGTATAAGCCTATAAAGTCTTGTTGAATAGTCGATGAATCGTAAATACCAATGTTGTCTTGGTTTTTATATGGAATATATAAGTATTGGACTTGCGGCTCCAAAGTCTGAGTTAATTGATTACTAAACCAAGATGTCGAACGCTCAAAATTTAAACCTGCGTGTAATCTAGTTGTTGGTATTACACGAACAACTTCTTCGTCTAATTTACCTTTATAGCCATTCTTAAAATTGCCATTATCGGACTCGTTAAATGTTTGAGAGTAGTAAGTCATAGGTAGTTTAAATTCGGCAACCGCAAAACCTGCTGGGCGCTCATAAGGGAAACTAATGCCTGGCTCTATGTGGGTTCTGATACCGCTGTATACTTGACTGTTAGAGTGTGAAAAATTAGTCATTTCACTATAAACGGACAGCTCAATCGGATTATTATCGAATTGTTGGTAACCGGTAAAAGCGATCTTCGGCAATACTTTATGTGGTGTTACAGCATCACTTAAAATTTGAAAATCACGGACTTCAAATTGTGATGACGTCATATCTGTATTATAAGTCAAGGCTGCAGTTCTAAGTAGTGTATTGCTGTCTCGAGAACCTACTGTCGTATCAAGGTCAGTAAAATAGTCGTCATCATTGACGTGTGTATAGCTAGCGTTGAAGTTTAAATGGTCATTTAAATTACCGTTCTGATCCCAATGGTAGAGGACGCGATCAGTATTTTTTTTGTTATCATCAGTCTTTTTATCATTGGCGGCTTGGACTTTTTTATCATCACCAAGATATTCAACATTAATATTACCACTTTGCTCAGCGACTAAATAACGAAATTTAGTGGTTAATTGGACACCACGCTTCTTCATATAAGTTGGTGTTATTGTCATGTCATAGTTTGGCGCTATATTCCAATAGAATGGCTGAGAGAGGGTAATACCATTTCCTAATGAATCATCATATGATGGGAATAATAAACCTGTTCTACGCTTATTTGTCGTTGGATAAGTAAAATATGGCATATAGAAAACGGGAACTTCTTTAAAATACAACGTTGCGTTATAAGCTTCAGCAACTTCATCTGTATTATCGATGTCAATAGAAGATGCACGTAACACCCAGCTATTATCTCCATAGGGACATTGGGTATAAGTCGAGCGCTGCATTAAAATATTGTCGCCACTATTAGTAACATAAACTTTTTTAGCTTTACCATTAGCGGCTTGACCATGTAGTAAATAATCTACCTGTGTTAGCTCGGCATCTTTGGTGTCTAAGTTTGCTTTCAATGAGCGACCATTCATTGTCGCCGTACTGCCTTCTAATACAACATTACCTTCGGCGGTTAAGATATTGGTTAACTGATACAAAATGATTTCATCAGCGGATAATTCTCGATTACCTTGAGTAAAGTTCACATCACCGGTAAAAATAGCTTTGTTACCTTGGATTACTTTCGCATCATCTGATAATAGCTGGATCTCGTTAGCGGCTTTAGTATCTGTAATTGGAGGCTTTATCGCAGGCACATAAGGGTAGCATTGTTTAAACAAGCTTAGCTCAGCTAATTCGGACGAAGCTGTGACGTCATCAATGATAGTTGAAATACCATCTTCATTGGTGATAATTGTAGCTGCGCTAGCTGAGAATACGACACCGCTGAGTGTTGAAAATAAGGTAAAAAGGCGCATTTTAACAATCCATTTTGTCATCGATAATTTCATTAAAATTAATAAATAGTTGGATATAATAATCCATATTACAGCGATAGACCATTTAATGGCTGGTTTTATCCCGTAAACCTGCAAAAAGATGATGAGATTGATTGATTTGTTACATTTTAAACAGTCATAATACAGCGCTTATATAAATATATGTCATTTTTGCTTGGTAGCTACTTTTATGAATATGTTGTTTTACATTTTACTATCCGCGATCGGTATTAAATTCGGCGGATTTTTTGGTGCGATTTTTATGATCTGGGTTGGCTCTATATTAAAGCGCCAGTTTGGACCTCGACTCGGTATTGATACTCGGCCTGCTGCGCATAAGCGTCAGGATATTTTCTTACATACCTCATTTTCGGTGATGGGGCACATGGCAAAAGCGGACGGTCACGTTACCGAAGCTGAAATTCATGTCGCTACGCAGTTAATGGACCGAATGAAACTGACAGGCGAAACTCGTCGTGCAGCTCAAGTATCATTCAATCAGGGTAAGGAAGCTGATTTCCCGTTAGAGCAAACGGTTCGAGATTTTCGCCGTGTAAGTGTGTTACGTCGAGATCTGATTAAAATGTTCCTGGAGATACAAATTCAGGCTGCTTTTGCCGATCTTGAATTGTCCACAGCAGAGCGTGATATCCTTCATCGTATCGGTGCGATCTTGGGTGTGACGACTCAGGACATGGATAATTTATTACGCATGATGGAAGCGGAATTACGTTCGCACCGCCATGGCAGTAAAGTAAGCCGTGAAGAAGCATTAACTAACGCCTATCAGCAATTAGGTGTGAGTGCTGAGGATGACGACAAAGTAATTAAGCGTGCTTATCGTAAATTAATGAATGAACATCATCCGGATAAATTGGTATCGAAAGGTTTGCCAGAAGAAATGATGATTATTGCTAAAGAGAAAGCCCAAGATATCCAAGGTGCTTATGACGTAGTAAAAGAATCGAGAAAAATGCGCTAATACCAGCCGAGTTTAACCAACCAGCCATAAATTATTTGGCTGGTTGCGATTTGAGTCTCAACTTGTCCCTGTAAGCCTATCACTTCAGTTTGTCTGTACTTATCTGTGTTAATACGCTTTTCTGCTATCTGTCTTAATTTTGCTTGATTAATTATCGCTAAGCTATCTGTTTGCGCATACAAATCTAAAATAGGTACTTTTAGTTGGTGCATTTGGCTAATTAGTTGAGATGCTAACGCTGGGGTGGGGCTATGTACACTAAGTAACACAATCGCATCGACGTAAATATCTTTGTTTTTAATCAATACGTTTACCATTGCCTGGCAATTAGCGCCTTGTAAGATTAGTAATCGCTTACTTTTTTGGCTCACTATTTTGTCTTGTAAGATGCGTAATTGCGCTTGTAAACGTTGCTCGGCTTGCTCTGATGTTAAGGTTTGACTTAATGGCGATATAGAATAGGTATGTAATCCTTTATCATTGAGCTGATAGCGCAGAGTTTGGATAATGTTGGGGTTATTAGCTGAGGTATAGGTATCGGAAAAAATCCAACTTGTACCTGTAACTTTTGCTGTCGTTTGTTCAAGCCATAAAGTAAAAAATCGATTTTCTTTATCACCTAACCAAGCCACTTCGCTTGCATTACTGTATTTAGTTAAGTCTTGATCAAACACGCGTTGCTGAGAAATTGGGAAGGCGATTGTCGGCTTATTGGTCTCATTTTTGTCTTTACTCTCTTCAGCATTATTCTCTTCAGCGTATATTTGTAGCGACAAAGTGGATAAAAGTAATAATACAAGCGCCTTAAGCATTCATCATTCCTAAAGTAAATAGTCATACTAATCAATTGGAAAAGGTGGTTTGACCTTAAATGTAATTTTTTTTGATGTTAGGGGATGTTCAATTTCTAACATCGCGGCATGCAGTTGTAAATGCACTGCACTGGCAATACCTTTTTCCGATGCATATAGCTCATCACCCAAGATAGGAGTGCCTAATGCTAACATATGTACACGTAGTTGGTGAGAGCGGCCTGTCACAGGTTTGAGTAATACTGTGGCGCTGGCTTGTTGATTGTTATCGCCATGTTCTTGTTGTTTTGCAATCACCTGCCAATGCGTGAGTGCTGGTTTACCCTCCTCGAAATCAACAAGTTGCCTTGGTCTATTTGGCCAATCACAGCGTAATGGTAAATCAATGCTGCCAGACTCAGCAGTTGGGATACCTTCTAAACGAGCATAGTAATACTTTGCAGTTGAGCGTTGTTGAAATTGTCTGCTGATGTGGCTCTGCGCGGATTTAGTCAATGCCATTAAAATCACACCGGAAGTACACATGTCTAAACGGTGCACAATTGTCGCTGCGGGAAATAATTCTTGTACCCGACTCGCAATACTGTCGGTATGTTCGGGTAATCGCCCTGGTACGCTTAGTAATCCACTCGGCTTATTTAATACAATAATGGCATCGTCTTGATAAACAATATCTAATCGAGGGTGTTGCGGCGGAGCATAAATAAAATCGGGCATAGGGTATATACAATATCGTGAATAATTTAGAAGGTAAGTTTTAAATTACCGTTTGTTAATAATATAAAGTAATAACAAAGGGCTAACCGAAATTAGCACCTTTGTTGCTCGTCATTATAATATGCCTTATTTAGTTCGGTGTAACGACAATAAAGCGTACCGCATCTAGTTTAAGCTGAGCATTATTAATGTGTGTAGTGAGTTCTGCGGTTTGTTTTTCAATAAAGGCCAGTTCTTCATCACGTACATTAGGGTTAATCTTTTGTAATGCTTGTAGACGTTCAAGCTCGACACTCATGTTTTGCTGCATTGTTGCCAGTGCTGCGTTGGTGATTGCTTGCTTTTGATCTTCAGCGACCACTGTTGATTTACCAATAAGGTCGTGAATAATAGTTTGTGATGCTGAAACTAGTTTGGTCGCAATATGGCGATTAATCGCATTAAGCTGACGATTGAAACTATCAAAGTCTACTTTTAATGCCAAATTGTTACAATTCTTATCGAGCAGCAGACGTATTGGCGTTGCGGGTAAGAAACGATTAATTTGACAATAAGGTGGTGCCGAGGTTTCTACTACATAAAGTAGCTCTAATAAAATAGTGCCAGCAGGTAGGGCTGGATTTTTTAATAGTGAAACAGCAGTTGAACCTGTGTCAGACGTCATGATTAATTCAATGCATGCGCGTATTAATGGGTGTTCCCAAGTAAGAAAATGCACATCATCACGCGATAATGCGGTTTCACGATCGAAGGTAACTGTAATGCCGTCTTCAGATAGATGTGGCAAGCTTGGTACTAACATTTGATCTGTCGGTTTTAATATCAGCATATTCTCGCCACGATCTTCTTGGTTTATACCAATAACATCGAATAATCGTATCGCAAAAATAGGGAGCGTAGGACTATCATCATTGGCTTTTAATTGCGTGATAATATCGTCTGATTTACCCAAGCCGTTAGAGTTTAGTTCCAGTAAACGATCTCGACCACTTTCCATTTTTGCTTTTAATACATCGTATTGACTACGTGTATCAGTGATCAATGCATCCGTTGCTGCAACATCAATTTCTTTTGCGGCTAGCTGAGTCAGTAATTCATCTTTTACTTCTGCAAAAATATCGCCACCGATAGGACAAGTATGCTCAAACGCATTTAGGCCATTTTGATACCAGTTTTGTAATACATCCTGTGCGGTATTGCTAAAGAAAGGAACGTGAATACTGATGTTATTTTTCTGACCGATACGATCTAAACGACCAATACGTTGCTCAAGTAAATCTGGGTTTAATGGTAAATCGAATAATACGAGGTGTTGTGCAAATTGGAAGTTACGACCTTCAGAACCAATTTCAGAACAAAGTAGAACTTGTGCGCCTGCATCTTCTTGAGCGAAGTAAGCGCCTGCTTTATCACGCTCGATAATAGACATACCTTCATGGAATACTGTTCCACGAATGCCTTCACTTACTCGCAGTGATTCTTCGATTGACATAGCTGTTTCGGCATTAGCTGCAATGACTAATACTTTTTCATTTTTATTGGCAAGTAAGAAGTTTTGTAACCATTCAACACGTGGGTCAAAGCTACACCAAGATGCGTCTTTGCCTTCGAATTCTAAAAATATTTCTTCTGGGTATAGACCACGACGCGCAGCTTCCGCATAACTTGCTGAGCCGTTCATCATTTGTGCGACTTTTAATGACGTTTTATATTGGTCTGGTAGTGCTAAAGGAATTGGCTGATAGTGGCGAGTCGGGAAACCTTTGATTGCAGAGCGCGTATTACGGAATAATAGACGACCTGTGCCATGGCGATCCAATAATTGACTGATGATTGATTGTTTCGCCTGCTGTGCTTCATCTGAATCTGGTGATGCTTGAATTAAAGTCAGCTTGTCTGATATATCAACTTCACTTAATAGTTTAGTTAATGATGTTGCTGTTTCGGGAGAAACGATTGGTGAATCTAATAGTTCTTGTGCTGTTTGCGCAATAACGGAATAACTATTTTCTTCAGCAACGAATGCGGCATAATCATAGAAACGGTTTGGATCTAATAAACGTAAACGTGCAAAGTGACTTTCGTGACCTAGTTGGTCCGGGGTTGCTGTGAGTAGTAATACGCCTGGAGACTTTTGTGCCAATGATTCGACAACTTGATATTCACGACTTGGTTCTGTTTCGCTCCATTTAAGGTGATGGGCTTCATCAACAACCAGTAAATCCCAATCTGCCCCCACGGCTTGCTCAAAACGACGACGCTTTTTACGTAAGAAGTCCAGACTACACAATATCAGCTGTTCAGTTTCGAATGGGTTATCTGCTTCTGCGAGCGATTCGATGCAACGCTCTTCATCAAAGATACTAAAGTGAAGATTGAAACGACGCATCATTTCCACTAACCATTGGTGTTGTAATGTTTCTGGTACCAGAATTAACACACGACTGGCAAGGCCAGCAGTCAGCTGTTGGTGGATGATCAAACCTGCTTCAATGGTTTTACCTAAACCCACTTCATCGGCAAGTAAAACTCGAGGAGCATGACGTTGACCCACTTCGGTTGCAATATGTAATTGATGTGGGATCAGACTTACACGTGGACCTTGAATGCCATTTAATAGAGATTGTTGTTGAGAAAACTGATGCTGTAATGTTTGATGGCGTAATACAAATCGATCCATTCGATCAATTTGGCCTGCAAATAGGCGATCTTGTGGTTTATTAAATTTGATAAAATTGTTCAGGAATGTTTCACGTAAAGAAACTTCTTCACCGGAGTCTTGATGAATACCGACATAAGTAATGATACCTGAGCTTTCTGTTACTTCAGTAACGGTTAAGCTCCAGTCTTCATGAGAGAGTACCTGATCACCGACATTAAACATGACTCGAGTGATCGGCGCTTCGTTACGAGCATATAAACGGTTCTCACCACTTGCAGGAAATAATAGCGTTAACATTCTGCCTTCTATGGCAACTATTGTTCCTAATCCTAATTCTGATTCCGTATCGCTGATCCAGCGCTGACCAAGTTGGAAGGGCATGTATATTCAAACTCCAAAACCGTAAAAAGGGCGCATGTTACCTAAACCAGAGAGTTAGGTCACGTATTAAAGACAAATTAAATAATAGTTTAAATTGACCCAGTAAGTAAATTCTACCTATATAAGTAAATAAAATATAAAAATTGAATAAGTAACCCTCTAAATCATGATAATGACGTGAATGATTTGTCGAAAAGAGCATAGCTAGGTGAACTATTGCTTGTTTTTAATTTGTTTTGTTTGAATTGTGTTCGGTTTTTAAGGTTTATCTTTAAAATGGAACGAAATTTATAAAATCACTTGCCAATGGAGCACCATTATCTATAATGCATCCCACTGACACGGCAACAGCCGCTCAGTATGTTCTTTAACAATTTATTCAAGCAATCTGTGTGAGCACTTGCAGAGATATAATGACCAAAAATTATATCAATGTAATTGTGAACATTAAATTAAATCGAAAGATTTGGTTTTATAAACAACAAACCTCGGTTTGTTGTTGAAGTACAGAATTCATTGAGCCGACTTAATCAACATTGTTGATTAGTCAAAAAACTTTTAATTGAAGAGTTTGATCATGGCTCAGATTGAACGCTGGCGGTAGGCTTAACACATGCAAGTCGAGCGGAAACGAAGAATAGCTTGCTATTCTGGCGTCGAGCGGCGGACGGGTGAGTAATGCTTGGGAATCTGCCTAGTCGAGGGGGACAACAGTTGGAAACGACTGCTAATACCGCATACGACCTACGGGTGAAAGGGGGCCTCTTCTTGAAAGCTCTCGCGACTAGATGAGCCCAAGTGGGATTAGCTTGTTGGTGAGGTAAGAGCTCACCAAGGCGACGATCCCTAGCTGGTCTGAGAGGATGATCAGCCACACTGGAACTGAGACACGGTCCAGACTCCTACGGGAGGCAGCAGTGGGGAATATTGCACAATGGGGGAAACCCTGATGCAGCCATACCGCGTGTATGAAGAAGGCCTTAGGGTTGTAAAGTACTTTCAGCGAGGAGGAAAGGCAGTAGATTAATACTCTACTGCTGTGACGTTACTCGCAGAAGAAGCACCGGCTAACTCCGTGCCAGCAGCCGCGGTAATACGGAGGGTGCAAGCGTTAATCGGAATTACTGGGCGTAAAGCGCATGCAGGCGGTTTGTTAAGCGAGATGTGAAAGCCCCGGGCTCAACCTGGGAACTGCATTTCGAACTGGCAAACTAGAGTTCTTGAGAGGGTGGTAGAATTTCAGGTGTAGCGGTGAAATGCGTAGAGATCTGAAGGAATACCAGTGGCGAAGGCGGCCACCTGGCAAGTAACTGACGCTCAGATGCGAAAGCGTGGGTAGCAAACGGGATTAGATACCCCGGTAGTCCACGCCGTAAACGATGTCTACTCGGAGTTTGGTTCCTTGAGAACTGGGCTCTTAAGCTAACGCATTAAGTAGACCGCCTGGGGAGTACGGCCGCAAGGTTAAAACTCAAATGAATTGACGGGGGCCCGCACAAGCGGTGGAGCATGTGGTTTAATTCGATGCAACGCGAAGAACCTTACCTACTCTTGACATCCATAGAACTTTCCAGAGATGGATTGGTGCCTTCGGGAACTATGAGACAGGTGCTGCATGGCTGTCGTCAGCTCGTGTTGTGAAATGTTGGGTTAAGTCCCGCAACGAGCGCAACCCTTATCCTTATTTGCCAGCACGTAATGGTGGGAACTCTAAGGAGACTGCCGGTGATAAACCGGAGGAAGGTGGGGACGACGTCAAGTCATCATGGCCCTTACGAGTAGGGCTACACACGTGCTACAATGGCGCATACAAAGGGCTGCAAACCAGCAATGGTAAGCGAATCCCATAAAGTGCGTCGTAGTCCGGATTGGGGTCTGCAACTCGACCCCATGAAGTCGGAATCGCTAGTAATCGTGAATCAGAATGTCACGGTGAATACGTTCCCGGGCCTTGTACACACCGCCCGTCACACCATGGGAGTGGGCTGCACCAGAAGTCATTAGCTTAACCTTCGGGAGGGCGATGACCACGGTGTGGTTCATGACTGGGGTGAAGTCGTAACAAGGTAGCCCTAGGGGAACCTGGGGCTGGATCACCTCCTTACGTAAAGTTGTTAATTTTTGTAAGTGCCCACACAAATTGCTTGAATAGAAACGTTAAAGACAGTCTTATGAAAATAAGACAACGTTTGGGATGAAATCCAAACGTAGAAAGTAAATAGTGTCCCGTTCGTCTAGAGGCCTAGGACACCGCCCTTTCACGGCGGTAACACGAGTTCAAATCTCGTACGGGATACCATCTTTCTTCTGTAAAGGAAGATGGAGTATTTTTTCTTTCTGATTAAAAATCAAAGCTAAGCAGTTTAATGCTTATCTTTGCTTTTTAGCAAATTGCTCTTTAAAAATTTGGAAAGCTGAATAAATAAAGAAGTTCTTAAAACACGTTATTACTTCGGTAATAACAATATAGTGTTCTTGAGTATTCTTGAGGCGAAAAAAACTAGATAATACCTAGTTATTTCAATTGTACGGTCGACTTTAGATTGTATGGTTAAGTGACTAAGCGTATACGGTGGATGCCTAGGCAGTCAGAGGCGATGAAGGACGTGTTAATCTGCGTTAAGCTGTGGGGAGTTGATAAAAAGCGTTAATCCACAGATTTCCGAATGGGGGAACCCACTCTACTTTGTAGAGTATCGTAACGTGAATACATAGCGTTACGAAGCGAACCGGGAGAACTGAAACATCTAAGTACCCCGAGGAAAAGAAATCAATAGAGATACCCTTAGTAGCGGCGAGCGAACGGGGTCTAGCCCTTAAGCAGTTTGGAAGTTAGTGGAAGATTCTGGAAAGTTTCACGATACAGGGTGATAGTCCCGTACATGAAAACGACCTTACTGTGAAATCGAGTAGGACGGCACACGTGATATGCTGTTTGAATATGGGAGGACCATCTTCCAAGGCTAAATACTACTGACTGACCGATAGTGAACCAGTACCGTGAGGGAAAGGCGAAAAGAACCCCTGTGAGGGGAGTGAAATAGAACCTGAAACCGTATACGTACAAGCAGTGGGAGCAGACTTGTTCTGTGACTGCGTACCTTTTGTATAATGGGTCAACGACTTAATTTCAGTAGCAAGGTTAAGCGAATAGCGGAGCCGTAGGGAAACCGAGTGTTAACTGCGCGAATAGTTGCTGGGATTAGACCCGAAACCCGGTGATCTAGCCATGGGCAGGTTGAAGGTTGAGTAACATCAACTGGAGGACCGAACCGACTAATGTTGAAAAATTAGCGGATGACTTGTGGCTGGGGGTGAAAGGCCAATCAAACCGGGAGATAGCTGGTTCTCCTCGAAAGCTATTTAGGTAGCGCCTCGCGTCTAACTATTGGGGGTAGAGCACTGTTAAGGCTAGGGGGTCATCCCGACTTACCAACCCTTTGCAAACTCCGAATACCAATAAGTTCAATCGCGGGAGACACACGGCGGGTGCTAACGTCCGTCGTGGAAAGGGAAACAACCCAGACCGTCAGCTAAGGTCCCAAAGTGTATGTTAAGTGGGAAACGATGTGGAAAGGCTCAGACAGCCAGGAAGTTGGCTTAGAAGCAGCCATCTTTTAAAGAAAGCGTAATAGCTCACTGGTCGAGTCGGTCTGCGCGGAAGATTTAACGGGGCTAAACATACCACCGAAGCTACGGATGCAAGACTTGTTCTTGCATGGTAGAGGAGCGTTCTGTAAGCCGTCGAAGGTGAGTTGAGAAGCTTGCTGGAGGTATCAGAAGTGCGAATGTTGACATGAGTAACGATAATGGGGGTGAAAAACCTCCACGCCGAAAGACCAAGGGTTCCTGTCCAACGTTAATCGGGGCAGGGTGAGTCGACCCCTAAGGCGAGGCCGAAAGGCGTAGTCGATGGGAAACAGGTTAATATTCCTGTACTCACTTATATTGCGATGGGGTGACGGAGAAGGTTAGGCTAGCATGGCGATGGTTGTCCATGTTTAAGGTTGTAGGCTGTGTGCTTAGGTAAATCCGGGCGCACATTAGGCTGAGAGCTGATGACGAGTCTCTACGGAGATGAAGTAGTTGATACCCGGCTTCCAGGAAAAACCTCTAAGCTTCAGATATAAGAGAATCGTACCCCAAACCGACACAGGTGGTTAGGTAGAGAATACTAAGGCGCTTGAGAGAACTCGGGTGAAGGAACTAGGCAAAATGGTACCGTAACTTCGGGAGAAGGTACGCCGATGATGGTGAAGGACTTGCTCCGTAAGCTATTGTCGGTCGCAGAGAAATGGTGGCTGCAACTGTTTATTAAAAACACAGCACTGTGCAAAATCGAAAGATGACGTATACGGTGTGACGCCTGCCCGGTGCCGGAAGGTTAATTGATTGGGTTAGACTTAGGTCGAAGCTCATGATCGAAGCCCCGGTAAACGGCGGCCGTAACTATAACGGTCCTAAGGTAGCGAAATTCCTTGTCGGGTAAGTTCCGACCTGCACGAATGGCGTAATGATGGCCACGCTGTCTCCACCCGAGACTCAGTGAAATTGAAATCGCTGTTAAGATGCAGTGTACCCGCGGCTAGACGGAAAGACCCCGTGAACCTTTACTATAGCTTGGCACTGAACATTGAACCTACATGTGTAGGATAGGTGGGAGACGTTGAAGCATTGTCGCTAGATGATGTGGAGTCAACCTTGAAATACCACCCTTGTACGTTTGATGTTCTAACGTAGGCCCCTTATCGGGGTTGCGGACAGTGTCTGGTGGGTAGTTTGACTGGGGCGGTCTCCTCCCAAAGAGTAACGGAGGAGCACGAAGGTTGGCTAAACATGGTTGGACATCATGTGGTTAGTGCAAAGGCATAAGCCAGCTTAACTGCGAGACAGACACGTCGAGCAGGTACGAAAGTAGGTCTTAGTGATCCGGTGGTTCTGAATGGAAGGGCCATCGCTCAACGGATAAAAGGTACTCCGGGGATAACAGGCTGATACCGCCCAAGAGTTCATATCGACGGCGGTGTTTGGCACCTCGATGTCGGCTCATCACATCCTGGGGCTGAAGTTGGTCCCAAGGGTATGGCTGTTCGCCATTTAAAGTGGTACGCGAGCTGGGTTTAGAACGTCGTGAGACAGTTCGGTCCCTATCTGCCGTGGGCGTTTGAGAATTGAGAGGAGCTGCTCCTAGTACGAGAGGACCGGAGTGGACGAACCACTGGTGTTCGGGTTGTTATGCCAATAGCATTGCCCGGTAGCTAAGTTCGGAACTGATAACCGCTGAAAGCATCTAAGCGGGAAGCAGGCCTCGAGATGAGTTCTCACTGGGACTTTAAGTCCCCTGAAGGGCCGTTGGAGACTACAACGTTGATAGGCAAGGTGTGTAAGTGCTGTGAGGCATTGAGCTAACTTGTACTAATTACCCGTGAGGCTTAACCATACAAACTGAAGTATGATTAATTGAAATACGACTTAAGAATTGATTGAACACTACTATTTATCGAAAGATAGGTTTTAAAGACTTCTTTATTTATAGCTTTTCAGATTTTAAAGATACAACTTGAAAGCAAACCAAATTTGCTTGGTGACCATAGTGTTGCGGTACCACCTGATCCCATTCCGAACTCAGTAGTGAAACGTAATAACGCCGATGGTAGTGTGGGGCTTCCCCATGTGAGAGTAGGGCATCGCCAAGCGCCAATTACTATTTATTTAGACCTAGTCTGAGTAAATATTGTTTATGACGTAGTCTTAAACAGACAGTTTTAGGGGTGTAGCTCCAACGGCAGAGCAGCGGATTCCAAATCCGCGTGATGGGAGTTCGAATCTCTCCACCCCTGCCAATTTTATAATTACTATCAAATCAAAGAAACAGATTTAACTTTAATGATAAATTAAGTTATAATCCTGTTCATCTTGTAGGGGTGTAGCTCCAACGGCAGAGCAGCGGATTCCAAATCCGCGTGATGGGAGTTCGAATCTCTCCACCCCTGCCACTTTCTTCTGTAAATCTTCAGATATGGTTATCCAATGAGTAATTTTTCACGTTATTACTTGCAGCAAATGGGTATCACATTATGGCAATGTCATAAGCCTGAACAATTTCCTCATCTTGCTAGCCAGGCCGAAAAAAAGCCATTACCTAAGCATTGCCAAATTCTGATTATCGCCAATGATAAACTTACACCGCACAGTCAATTTATCAAACAAGTCTTGCGTACATTACAGCTTGAACTCAATCAAAGCCATATCATTACTGAAGATGAGTTAAAGTATTATTACCAAACTCCGAAATGGATTTGGACTATCGGTTGTAAACAATCAGATCTTGCTGCAAAACAGCAACTATCATCACCTCATTTAGATGTACTGTTGCATTCTGCTCAAGCGAAAAAGCAGCTTTGGCAACAAATCGTCAGTTATATGCAATAACGAGTCTTTTAATGCCAAAAATCATTCCACTAACACCTGAACATTTACCTTTAATCCAACAAATTGAAACTGCGAGCCATGCATTTCCTTGGTCGGATAAAGTCTTAGCCAGTAATTTCGGCGCTCGATACTTTAATTTCTTATTGATAAAAGATGAGCAAATTTTAGGTTATTACTTCGCGAGTCAAGTAGCTGGAGAAGGAAGTTTGCTCAATATTGCGGTAGCCCCTGCACATCAAGGCAAGGGTTACGGAAAGCTACTTATTAATCATCTTATCCAACAATGTCAACAGCAAGCTCTGTTTCAATTATGGTTAGAAGTTCGTGAGTCGAACCATGCAGCTTATCAGTTGTATTTAAATATTGGTTTTAATGAAGTTGATCGTCGTTTTGGCTATTATCCTGCGGCAACGGGTAGAGAAGATGCCATTATGATGTGCTACATTGTCTAAAACAAGACAGGGTGATTCTTTCGTGTTTTTGTCATTGAGGAAGGCAATTGCTTATATACTTATTCCTGATTAATGATTACTATCCGTGACATATTATGCGTTAATTCTATTTATGGATGATCGTTAATGCTATTTATGGATAATCAGAGTAACTAATGAGCCAACACTTAGTAAACAGTTTTAGATCTAAATTTGCTGCACGTAAAGCAACAACGGCAATTCGCTTTCAAGAAAATGGTGAATGGAAAGATATTACTTGGTCTGCGCTACTGGATAACTCAGACCGCGTTGCGAAAGCATTACTATTTCTTGGTTGTGACGTTCAAACCAAAGTCGGTATCTTTGCAAACAATCGCCCTGAGTGGAGCTTTGCCGATTTAGGTATTCTAGCTGCGCGTTGTGTGACGGTTCCTATTTATCCAACCAATACCACAGAGCAAACGCGCTATATTATTAATAATGCAGATATCGATTATTTATTCGTTGGCGGACAAGAACAGTTTGATAAAGCGCTTGAGCTGTTAATAAGCAATGACTTAAAGCTGGTTGTTGCACTGACGGATACAATCGATTTAAGAGGCGCATCGAATGCTATGTACTTCTCTGAATTTATTCAGCAAGGTGATGGAGCCGCTGACGCTGAGTTTGAACAGCGACTGACTGATACGAGTATGGATGACTTAGTTACCCTTATTTATACGTCAGGTACGACAGGGCAGCCAAAAGGTGTGATGTTAGATTACACTAACTTTGCAGCCGCTTTCAGTAGTCATGATCAAATGATTGATGTTTCGGGAATCGATACCTCAATTGCGTTCTTACCATTAAGCCATGTGCTTGAGCGTAGTTGGTCTTTTTACCTGATGCATTGTGGTGCGCAAAATGTGCATCTCGAAAATCCAAAACTGATTATTGATGTTATCGCAGAAGTTAAGCCTACGCTGTTTGTCGCTGTACCGCGTTTATATGAAAAAATATACAGTACCATTCATAGTCGATTAGAATCAGCATCCCCAGTGAAAAAAGAGTTGTTTGGCTGGGCGACTAACGTTGCTTTAGCACATTTCAAGCTTATTCAAAGCAATCAGCAGCCATCATCATTATTATCGATTCAGTATAAACTCGCTGATAAGCTTATTTTTTCTAAATTGCGCGGTATTTTCGGTGGTAACACACGTTTTTTACCTTGTGGCGGTGCGAAAGTTGATCCTGACATAAATATATTTTTCCAATCCATCGGTATTGAACTGCAAGCTGGCTACGGTATGACTGAGACAACTGCGACAGTATGCTGCCATCGTGGTACCGGGTATGATTTTGGTTCCATTGGTCTACCACTGCCAGATATGGAAGTGAAAATCGGTGATGATAACGAAATATTAGTGCGTGGTGATACGGTCATGAAGGGCTATTACAAAATGCCTGAGGAAACTGAAAAGAACTTTATTGATGGTTGGTTGAAAACCGGTGATGCGGGTAAAATATTAGCTAATGGTGAAGTCGTGATGACCGAGCGTATTAAAGAGTTAATGAAAACATCGAATGGAAAATATATTGCACCGCAGTTGGTTGAAGGTACCTTAAGTAAAGACCACTTTATTGATCAGGTTGCGATTGTTGCAGATTCTCGCCATTTTGTTAGCGCGTTAATCGTGCCATCATTCGAAGCCTTAGAAGAATATGCAAACTCGATTAACCTGCAATTCTCAAGTAAAGCGGAGCTATTACGCCATAGTCATATTGTGACTATGTTTGAGAAACGAGTGCAAAATTTACAAAGTGAGTTAGCTAACTTTGAAAAAGTAAAAAAATTCAAACTACTTAGTCGTGAATTTTGTATGAAAAAAGGTGAGATAACCCCAACACTGAAATTACGTCGTAAAGTGATTGAAAGTGAATATAAGAAAGACATTGATGACATGTATAAAAGCGATAAAAAATAATTGTTTGTACGTATAGAAAAGGGAGCTAATTAGCTCCCTTTTTACATTCACATTTACAGTTTTTTATTAGAGGTAATAAGTGGTCGATTAAGACTTACTTAAATTTAGTCTGTAATGGTGGTAATACTTGTTTTTTACGGCTTACAACATTTGGTAGGTCGATAAGTTCACCGACGAATGTACCACCTAGCGTTTCTGCTACTAACTCACCTTCTTCACTTTCGATTAACGCGATAGAGTTTAGGTTGGTAATATCAGTCAGTAATACTAATGCAGTGTGGTAACCGTGTTCTGCTTTATATTTAACGAGCTCAGCTTGTAGTTCTTCTTTACGTGCTAGTGCAGAGTCAACATTGGTGATTTCTATTTGTGCAATTGAGAAGTCTTTTTCGCCAATGGTATAAACTTTAAGGTCACGTAAAATGAGTTCTTCAGAAGGAATTGCTGCAATATCGGATTTCGCTGCGAATTGTGCTGTAACGAATGCATCAATATCATCAATACCTGCAATTTTTGCAATCTCGTGTGCTGCATCGATATCGATTTGCGTACATGTAGGTGAGTTGAAATGAACAGTGTCACTTAAGATTGCACCTAACATCATCACTGCCACTTTTTGGTCTATTTCGATGTTATGGATCTTATACATGTTGTAAACAATCGTGTTTGAACAACCGCAAGGCCAGATCCATGCTTCAAGTGGTTCATCTGTTTCGAAGTCACCTAGCTTGTGATGATCAACGATACCGCGAATTTTAGCTTGGCGTGCATCTTTTGGAGCTTGGTTAAAATCTGAGTAATCAATGATCCAAACTTCTTCATCTGCGATTGATGTTCGAATTTCAGGGCACGCTAGTCCTGCTTGTTCAAGCAAGAAAAGACCTTCTGCATTTGGTTCGCCTTGCATGATTGGTGTTACTGTTTTGCCATCGCGTTTTGTTAAAAATGCAGATAGAGAGATTGAGCCTGCTAAGCTGTCACAATCAGGGTTTGTGTGTCCTAGTACTAACATCATTGCTTCCAAATTAATTATAGGTTTATGGATTAACGAACATAATAGTGATCTCGGTTAAGCTGTGCAACCTAATCTGCTAAATCACAGCATTATTTAGCTCAGTTAGAGATCGCTATTGACCGTTTATTATTCATTACTTAAGTATAACATTGGATTTTTAATGTGAGCATTACAACAAATTAAGGTAATTAGTCGGTAATTCTGATATGAATCAAGCAAACAACTTTTTTGTTGCCAAATGATGTAGCCTTGATTGTATCTGCTGCAAAGAAGATTATAATTGCGTGATCTAACTAACAGTTTAAGGCATATAGAATGCAACAAAGGGCTCATCTTTTTTCGTTACGTATTGCACATGCTTTACGTGAGTCGATTAACCGTAATGGTTATAACTCGACTAAATTCGGAAAAGATTTATTAGCGGGTATTACCGTTGGTATTATTGCCATTCCCTTAGCAATGGCACTTGCGATTGCCTGCGGTGTTGCACCTCAATATGGCCTTTATACCGCGATTATTGGTGGTATTGTGATTGCAATATCAGGTGGAAGTCGTTACAGCATTTCTGGTCCAACGGCTGCTTTTGTTGTTATCTTGTATCCGATTGTCCAGCAATATGGTTTTGGAGGCTTGTTATTGGCGACGATAATGTCTGGATTGATCTTGGTGATCATGGCGATATTGCGTCTTGGCCGCTTTATTGAATATATTCCAGAAGCGGTGACCTTAGGTTTTACTGCTGGTATCGCGGTCGTGATTGCGACATTACAGTTCAACGATATTTTGGGTCTACCGATTGAGAGTTTGCCTGATCACGATTGGGATAAACTTGCATCATCAGTGAGTGCATTACCTGAGTTACACTTACCCAGTTTTACGGTCGCCATATTTACGCTTGTTATAATGCTAATTTGGCCAAAATTTAAAACAGTTATCCCAGCACATCTACCTGCCGTTATTTTTGGCAGTTTATTCGCACTTGTATTAAATAATATGGGGATGGAAATTGCGACTATTGGTAGTCGTTTTCATTACTTATTGCCTGATGGCAGTCAAGGTGCAGGGATCCCCCCTTACTTACCTACTTTCGACTGGCCTTGGTTACAAGCCGGAGTTAATGGTCAAGCGTTAGTATTAAGTTGGACGTTACTGTCTGATTTATTACCTGCTGCGTTTGCTATTGCCATGTTAGGGGCAATTGAATCATTATTGTGTGCTGTGGTACTTGATGGCATGACAGGTAAACGTCATAGTGCTAATAGTGAATTACTGGGCCAAGGTATTGGTAATATCGTGGTGCCTTTTTTTGGTGGTATTACCGCAACAGCGGCTATTGCACGTTCTGCTGCTAATGTTAAAGCCGGCGCGCAAACACCGATATCAGCCGTTATCCATGGTTTAGTTGTGTTGGCGAGTTTAGTGTTATTTGCACCATTATTCGCTTATTTACCTATGCCTTCGATGGCGGTGTTATTATTAGTTGTCGCTTGGAATATGAGTGAAGCGGGCAAAGTGTTACATTTATTAAAGACTGCGCCGAAAAGTGATCTTTGGGTTTTTGCTATTTGTTTTTCGTTTACCATCTTGTTCGATATGGTTTTGGCTATTACTGCGGGTATTTTGTTGGCGGCCGTATTGTTCATGAAAGAAATAGCTGAAATGGTTAAAGTAACTGATATTACCAATAATAAACGCATCGTAGCGGCTGATATTCCAGCCGGTTGGCGCGTATTTAAAATCAATGGGCCGTTATTTTTTGCTGCAGCGGATCGCGTGTTTTCTGAATTGGCAGTTAAAACTACAGACGTTGATGGTCTAGTACTTTACCTTGAGGCTGTACCGTTACTTGATGCTGGCGGACTCGCTGCAATGGATCAATTTATTAATCAGTGTAAGATCTACAATACTCAAGTTATATTTTGTGATCTGCAATTCCAACCCTTAAAAACCTTGGCGAGAGCAGGCGTGCAGCCTATTGGTGGTGTGACTTCTTTTAGCCCGACATTACATGAAGCATTACGTGATATAGCGAACTATTAATTGCAGGTCTTCCTTGTGTCTCATCGCAATTTCAGCGAAAATAGCGCTCATTAGATTTAACCCAATGAGAAGACTCATTCATGTCAAATAGCCTTATTGAGCAAGAGGTGTCGAAAAGACGTACTTTTGCGATTATCTCGCATCCCGATGCTGGTAAAACAACAATCACTGAAAAAGTATTGTTATTCGGAAACGCATTACAAAAAGCCGGTACTGTGAAAGGTAAGAAATCGGGTCAGCATGCTAAGTCTGACTGGATGGAAATGGAAAAAGAACGTGGTATCTCGGTAACAACGTCAGTAATGCAGTTCCCATATCATGACCACCTCATTAATTTACTTGATACCCCTGGACATGAAGATTTCTCGGAAGATACCTACCGTACCTTAACTGCGGTTGACTCATGTCTAATGGTCATTGATTCGGCAAAAGGTGTAGAAGCACGTACTGTTAAATTGATGGAAGTAACACGCCTACGTGATACGCCAATTATTACCTTCATGAATAAAATTGACCGTGATATTCGCGATCCAATTGATTTGATGGATGAAGTTGAAGAAGTATTAAAAATTGCATGTGCACCCATTACTTGGCCGATCGGCATGGGTAAAGAACTAAAAGGTGTTTATCATATTTTACGTGACGAAGTGATCATATATAACATCGGTCAGGGTCATATGATCCAAGACAGTCGTGTGATTAAAGGTATTAATAACCCTGAACTTGACGACGCAATTGGCGATTACGCTGAGCAATTACGTGAAGAAATGGAACTTGTTGAAGCTGCTGCGAATAAATTTGATTATGAGCTATTCATGGCTGGCGAATTAACACCAGTATATTTTGGTACTGCACTCGGTAACTTTGGTGTTGATCATGTACTTGATGGTTTAGCTGAGTGGGCACCAAAGCCGCAACCGCGTATAACAGATGCACGAACTGTTGAACCAGATGATGAAAACTTCTCTGGTTTCGTCTTTAAGATCCAAGCAAACATGGACCCAAAACACCGTGACCGAATTGCTTTCATGCGTGTTTGCTCTGGCAAATATAGCAAAGGCATGAAGATGAAGCATGTGCGTTTAAATAAAGACGTCAGCATTTCTGATGCGGTAACCTTCATGGCGGGTGATCGTACTCAAACTGAAGAAGCATACCCTGGTGATATTATTGGTCTACATAATCATGGTACGATCCAAATTGGTGATACATTTACCCAAGGTGAATTACTCAAATTCACCGGTATTCCTAACTTTGCGCCAGAAATGTTCCGCCGTATTCGTTTAAAAGATCCACTAAAGCAAAAGCAATTGCAAAAAGGTCTGATCCAGCTATCTGAAGAAGGTGCTGTACAGGTTTTCCGTCCACAACGCTCAAACGATTTAATCGTGGGTGCGGTTGGTGTGCTGCAGTTTGACGTGGTGGTTCATCGTTTACGCACCGAATATAAAGTAGATGCTATCTATGAAGGCATCAGCGTTGCGACAGCACGCTGGGTTGATTGTAAAGACCCGCGCAAGCTAGAAGAATTCAAGAAGAAAGCGTGGGACAATATTGCATTAGATGGTGGTGATAACTTAACGTATATTGCCCCGACTATGGTTAATTTACGTCTAGCACAAGAACGTTATCCAGATGTTGTATTCCGTGAGACGCGTGAACACTAATTATATAACTTAGTTAAATAAGCATAAAGCCTTACCTCTAAAGAGGTGAGGCTTTTTTTTGTTATAATTTATGATTGTAATAGCCTTTCATTCGCAAGTTTTAAGTGATTGATTTATAGAAAAACTTTTTTTGTTTTTGAGTATTTTTTAATTTTGTGTGATTTAGCTCGCATATATCCGGATTTTTTTTAAAAAATGATGTACACTACGTCAGCCTTTTTATGTGGCTTCGCTCGTTAAGAGAGTTTGAGCAAAAGACCACTAATTTTGCGCACGAAATACAACATGTGGAGCTATAATTGATATAGCTTTATTCAAAGACCCGTCTACCTGAGGCCCGTGAATGTCTGATACATCACCCGTACAATTTACTGATTTAAATTTACCTGAACCAATTTTAAAAGCGTTGAATGATCTAGGTTATGAAACACCTTCACCAATTCAAGCTGAATGTATTCCGTTACTACAGGATGGTGGTGATGTGCTAGGTATGGCACAGACTGGTACGGGTAAAACAGCTGCGTTTGCATTACCATTATTGAGTCGTGTTGATACGTCACTGACTAAACCACAGATATTGGTATTAGCACCAACTCGTGAGTTAGCGATTCAAGTTGCTGAAGCATTCCAAGCATACTCACGTCATATGCGTGGATTCCATGTGCTACCTATCTACGGTGGTCAAAGCTACCCGATTCAGTTAAAAGCACTGAAACGCAACCCACAAGTGATTGTTGGTACTCCTGGCCGTGTGATAGATCACATTAACCGTGGTACGCTTGATCTTTCTGGTATTAAAGCACTAGTACTTGATGAAGCAGATGAAATGCTACGCATGGGCTTTATTGATGATGTAGAATCAATTCTGTCTAAAACACCTGAGAAGCGTCAAATGGCGTTATTCTCTGCAACTATGCCTGAAGAAATTCGTCGTATTACGAAACGTTTTATGACTGAACCAAAATCAGTTAAAATTGCAGCTAAAACATCAACTGTTGAAAACATTGAACAAAAATGTTTAATCATTGGTGGTTTACAAGCAAAACTTGACGGCCTAACACGTATTCTTGAAACTGAAGACTACGATGGTGTGATCATCTTTGCTCGTACTAAGACAATGACTGTTGAACTTGCTGAGAAATTAGAAGCTCGCGGTTACTCTGCTGCGGCACTAAACGGTGATTTAAACCAAGCAATGCGTGAGCGCACTGTAAGCCGTTTGAAAAATGGCCAATTAGATATCGTAATCGCGACTGATGTTGCTGCACGTGGTCTTGACGTTCCTCGTATTGACCTAGTAGTTAACTACGATATCCCAACGGATACAGAATCATACGTTCACCGTATTGGTCGTACAGGCCGTGCTGGACGTAAAGGTACTGCAATCCTATTTGCTGCACCACGCGAACGTCGTTTATTAAAAGCGATCGAACGTGCTACACGTCAGCCATTAACTATGATGGATCTACCTTCACGTGATGATGTGACGAAAAAACGTATTGCATCATTCCGTGATCAGTTATCTACACTTTCTTCTAGTGAAGAAAACCTAGATTTCTACAAAAACTTAGTTGGTCAACTTTCTGAAGAGTTAGAACTAAGCGAATTAGATCTTGCATCTGCGTTATTATTCATGGCTCAGAAAGAAAAACCATTAGTATTACCACCAGAAGCACCGCGTCGTGAACGTAGCTTCCGTGATGATGACCGTGGTGATCGTGGCCGTGATCGCAACGACCGTGGCGACCGCCGTGATCGTGGTGACCGTCCTGAACGTGGTGACCGTCCTGAACGTCGTCCAGCTGCAGAAATGGAAGTTTTCCGTATTGAAGTTGGTCGTGCAGATGGTGTTCAAGTTAAGAATATTGTTGGCGCTATTGCTAATGAAGCGAATATCAACAGCCGTAACATCGGTGGTATCCGTCTACATGATGACTACTCAACAATTGAATTACCAAAAGGTATGCCAAGCGAGCAGTTACAACAACTACAACAAGTTTATGTTTGTAACAAAGCATTACGCATGAGCAAACTTGAAGGTGTTGCAGCAGAAGGTCGTCAAGAACGTAGCCGTCCACCACGTGATAACGATCGTCCTGCACGTGATGGTCATCGTGGCCAACGCCGTGATTCTAACGGTGGCGAACGTCGTGAGTCTAACGGTGGTGAACGTCGTCCACGTCGTCCACGTCGTGACTAATTTTAGCTAGTTAATAGTTAAATATATGAAAAGGAGCGCTTGCGCTCCTTTTTTGCATCTGGGATATTAGTACTCATCATATTACATAAATATTTAATGTAATTAGTACTTATGCATTAATAGATAAGTAACACTCTTTCAGTTAATTTATAGGATTTTTTCTTGTGAAAATGGATCTCTCTACCACTGCGCCAGTTGCGATGAAGCAAGCGCACTCAATGACAATTCATCAGCATACTCGTCAAGACGACTATTTTTGGTTACGTGACGATGAACGTAAAAACAAACAAGTTTTAAACTATTTAGAACAAGAAAATGACTATACGAAAGCGGTTTTATCGCCATTAGCTTCATTACAAACAGAACTTTATGATGAGATGGTTGCGCGGGTAAAACAAGAAGATGCATCAGTGCCTTATTTGAAGAAAGGCTATTGGTATCAAACCTGTTTTTCGAAAGGTAAGGAATATCCAGTGTATAGCTGGCGCAAGGATAATACCGATGCCGAATGGCTGGTATTACTTGATGCTAATGAACGTGCTAAAGATCATCAGTATTATCAGCTAGGTGAACTAGCGATAAGTCCAAATCATCAGGTATTAGCTTTTTCTGAAGATACGGTTAGTCGACGCCAATATCGTTTACGTTTCCTTAATCTTGATACCGGTGAAGCATACCCAGAAGAAATTGAAGATATCGAATCTGTGGTGTGGGCAAATGACAGTAAAACGCTATTCTATGTAAAAAAACATCCGACGACGTTATTACCTTATCAAGTTTATCGTCATCAACTCGGTACTGACATTAGTGCAGATGTGCTGGTATATGAAGAATCAGATGATACTTTCTATACGGATATCTACAAATCGACTTCTGATGATTACATCATGTTGTCGCTAAGTAGCACCATGACAAGTGAAGTTCATGTGTTATCAGCAGATAATCCGACTGAGGCATTTACGTTACTGCGTGGGCGTGAACGAGGTCATGAATATAGTGTCGATCATTACCGCCAGCAGTTTTACATTCGCAGTAATAAAACAGGTAAGAATTTCGCTTTGATGTCCGCGACCTTGACGACGGTGGCAGATACTCAGCAATGGCAAACCATTATTCCTGCACGTGATGATGTGCTATTAGAAAGTTATGAACTATTCCGAGATTGGCTAGTTGTTGAAGAGCGTGAGCAAGGTTTAACGTTTTTAAGACAAATTAATTGGCAGACAAAGACCGATATCATCATTAAATTTGACGATCCAACCTATACGGCATGGCTTGGCACAAATCCAGATCCTGATACCGACAAATTGCGTTATGGCTACTCGAGTTTAACAACACCAACCTCAACGTATCAGTTAAATCTTGATAGTGGAGAACGCGAAATATTAAAACAGCAAACCGTTGTTGGTGATTTCTGTGCGCAAGATTACCAGAGTGAACGCGTTTGGATTGTTGCTGAAGATGGCGTTAAGATCCCGGTGTCCTTAGTATATAAAACAGCACTGTTTTCGAAGAGTAATGTTAATCCAATATTGCAATATGCTTATGGTTCTTATGGTTCGAGTATCGACCCTTACTTTAGTGCCTCGCTATTAACGCTACTTGATCGTGGTTTTGTTTATGCCATTGCACATATTCGTGGTGGTGAAGAATTAGGCCGTCATTGGTATGAAGATGGTAAGCTACTCAATAAAATGAATACCTTTACGGATTTCACAGCTGTAACCAAGGGTTTAGTCGAACAAGGTTATGCCGACCCTAAACGTGTTTATGCTATGGGTGGCTCTGCAGGTGGTCTATTGATGGGGACTGTGATTAATATTGCGCCGGAGTTATATCATGGTGTGGTTGCTGCTGTTCCATTTGTTGATGTCGTGAGTACCATGCTTGATGAATCTATTCCATTGACAACAGGTGAGTATGACGAGTGGGGTAATCCGAACGACGCTGAGTTTTATCATTATATGCTGTCATACAGTCCTTATGATCAAGTGACAGCACAGGCTTATCCTAACTTATTGGTAACGACCGGATTACATGATTCACAAGTGCAATATTGGGAACCGGCAAAGTGGGTTGCGAAATTGCGTGAATTAAAAACAGATGCGAATGTATTGTTATTACATACGGATATGGAGACCGGGCACGGCGGTAAATCAGGACGTTTCCAGCATTACCATGATACCGCTAAAGAATATGCTTTCATGCTTGATTTAGCTAAGTGTACAGCGCTGTAAAATAAATAAAGGGCAAGTTATCTAAGCTATATCTTGTTGGCTAGGATACTTGCTCTTAATAATCAAATCAGGATATGTCGCTAGCGTGGTAAGGGCATTACTCGATTGCGACCAAGACGTTTTGCTTCATACAATTGCAGATCCGCGCGGGTCAAAATATCATGGCTGGTATCTCGGGGTTTATTTTCACTTACACCAATTGATACGGTAATGTTATCAACGACTTTACCAGAGCGCTTATCACGAATGCTTAGGCGTTCAATGGCACGGCGAATTGATTCCGCATTTTGACGAGCAATAGTAAAGTTTTTGTTTGGGAAGATCAGCACAAATTCTTCGCCACCATAACGGAATACTTGTTCACCTTCTTGACAGCTATCTGAGATACGTTTCGCAATGGCTTTTAATACTTGATCTCCGAGTTGGTGGCCAAAATCATCATTAAAGGTTTTGAAGTTATCAATATCGACCATTAAGATTGAAAAAGTGCGGTTTAAACTTGGGTTACTGCAAAAGGTTTCAATCTCTTTACTAAATATCCGGCGGTTGAGTAGGCCAGTTAAGCTATCATGCATGGCATCATGCTGTGTTTCTAATAATGTTTCACGTAACTGTGCAATCTCAGCTTGTGCTTCGTGTAATTGGCTTTTGAAATGACGCGTTGATGAACGTACATCGTGAGATTCTTTTACCAGTTCCCGTACCGCGGATAATGTTTTCTCAATCGAAAAGCCATCTTCTTCAACACTTGATAATTCGTTCAAACATTTATTCAACATCCGATCAAATTCATTGGTATCATTGAGTGTATCGTGCAGTGAGCTGCTTAATTCATTGGTCATCGAATCAAGTTCGGTACGTAATTGAGTAATTTCTTGCTCACGCTTATCAACAATAAAGCGTTGATACAGTTCTTCACTCGCCGCAGGGGTACAAGTACCGTGTTGGGCAATTTTATCATCGAGATGTTTTTGTAATGCACTATTATTATCTGAAACATAGTGATACCACAGCGCGTAGTTTGTTGGTGTTGTTGGGATTTGATACTGGATCATCAGCGGCATGGCTTTTTTTAAATATTGAGCAGATAGAGCAAATAGTTTTTTAGACATGCATGGTTCCATAAAGGTGCTTAATTAATGATAACCTTGCTATTAAATCAAATTATGCAACAAGTTACACTATCTCTTTATTTCACTGTTTGGGTGAATAATCAAAAAGGCGACGTATTTAGTGATAGAACTCATCGATAGCCATTGCCATTTAGACTTTGTGGATTTTAATACCGACTTGATGGCGGTATTAGATCGCGCGAGAGATAAGGGCGTGAGACATTTTTTAGTACCTGGTACTGGCGCTAAAAATTGGCAGGCAGTATTGGCCCTAGCCAACCAGCATGAGGGGGTTTATCCAGCGTTAGGTATTCACCCGTATTTTCTGGCCGATTTTGATTATAGCCATTTGCAATTGCTTGGTGCACATTTAGCGGCAGAAAAGGGAATTGTTGCTGTCGGCGAGTTTGGGCTTGATAAAGCGGTCGGTTTTCCGTTCGAACAACAATTGCAGATTTGTAAGCAACAACTATTGCTCGCTAAACATTATGATTTGCCGGTTATTTTACATTGCCGTAAAGCACACAACGAATTGATTCAGTTATTACAACTGGTGAAGTTACCACGTGGTGGCGTACTCCATGGCTTTAGTGGTAGCAGTCAATTGGGGATGCAATATATAAAACTTGGGTTTAAATTAGGTATTGGTGGGGTGATTACATATCCAAGAGCAATAAAAACCAGGCAAGCGGTCAGTGAATTGCCGTTAACCTCGTTATTGTTAGAAACGGACTCGCCAGATATGCCTATATTGGGTTATCAAGGGCAGCGAAATGAGCCGGCTAACATTACAGAAGTGTTACAAACACTTACAAAACTACGGCGAGAGACGGAAGAATTAATTGCTAAAGCTAGCTTTAGTTCATTTGTTGAGCTATTTTTGTCGTGAAAACGCCCTTTTTGAAAAAAAACCAACTTTTTTGAAACTATTTTGAGAGGTCTGATCTCAAGCACTTAACAAGTGGCTAATAACAGTTATAATCTCGCCAATTGTTATAATCAATGATTAAATTGTAAATTTACTATTAATTACAATTTAATTGACTATTTTGGTTATGACGTAAATAAACAAAAACACTTCTGAAGCGAAACTTGGAGATTATTCCTGATGAATTTTGTAATGGGTATTGTAGGCGTATTTGTCCTACTCGGTCTAGCGGTTCTGTTATCTGATAACAGAAAAGCAATTAACCTTCGCACTGTGGGTGGCGCATTTGCTATCCAGGTTGCCGTTGGTGCCTTTATTTTATATTTTCCTCCGGGCAAAGAGTTACTACAAGGTCTCTCTACTGGTGTAGCAAACGTAATTGCTTATGGTAATGAAGGTATTCAATTCTTATTTGGTGACTTAGCGAAATTCAAACTTGGTTTCATCTTTGCGTTTAACGTATTACCAGTAATCGTTTTCTTCTCATCACTAATCGCTGTTTTATACTATATAGGTGTAATGAGCGTGGTAATTAACTTTATTGGTGGTGGCTTACAGAAGTTATTAGGTACCAGTCGTTCAGAATCACTTTCTGCAACTGCAAATATCTTTGTTGGTCAAACTGAAGCGCCACTTGTCGTGCGTCCGTTCATTAAATCAATGACTAAATCAGAGCTATTTGCGGTAATGGTTGGTGGTCTTGCTTCTATCGCTGGTTCAGTACTAGCGGGTTATGCGGGTCTTGGTATTAAGATTGAGTACTTGGTTGCTGCGTCATTCATGGCGGCTCCGGGTGGTCTATTAATGGCTAAAATCATTAAACCAGAAACAGAAACACCAAAAATTACACTTGATGATCTCGATGATAGCGAAGATGAAAAACCAGCTAACGTACTAGACGCTGCAGCTGCAGGTGCATCTTCAGGTATGATGCTTGCGCTTAACGTTGGTGCAATGTTAATTGCATTCGTTGGTCTAATTGCATTAGCAAACGGTATCACAGGTGGTATCGGTGCTTGGTTCGATATGCCAGAATTAACAATCCAAATGATCTTGGGTTGGATCTTCTCTCCACTTGCATTCGTTATTGGTGTGCCATGGAACGAAGCGATTGCTGCTGGTAGCTTCATCGGTCAAAAACTGGTAGTGAATGAATTTGTTGCTTTCCTAGATTTCGTTAACTACATTAAAAACAACGAGCTATCTGATCATACACAAATAATCATCTCATTTGCATTATGTGGTTTTGCTAACTTCTCATCTATCGCCATCTTACTTGGTGGTTTAGGTAGCTTAGCACCAACACGCCGTGCAGACATTGCAAGCATGGGCCTGAAAGCAGTACTTGCTGCTTCTTTAGCTAACTTAATGAGTGCTGCATTAGCGGGTCTATTCTTAGTTTAATGTACTGATAATTTATAAGCTGTATTGATGACGGCTATAAAATAGAAATGCCCCCAAATTGTTTAAGTCACAGTTTGGGGGCATTTTTTTGTCTGTATAAATCAAATGTTCATCACTAAATCATAACCAAACAGTATATAAATGAGACACTTAGACACGTATGTAGATTGTGCTATATGTATTTTCTCATAGTGAGATATAGGTCGATTCTGAGGGGATCTATCGCTTGATTTTATCAGTACTGAGAGTAACCTCAAATGAGTAGTTTTAGCTGAACGTACATGAAGTACTTTTGGTATGCTTCGTTTAATATAACTGACTATTTACACTTTAGATCTAGGTGATAGGCAATTGTATTAGCGCGGTTATACGGATGTTTATTGATCATTATATCAAGTCTTCACGGAACCAAGTCCGCATAGTTATTCTTAATGGATATTTATCTTAAAGATAGTTATGTCGATAGTCCGATTTGTGCTTATTACAAGATAAGTATGGATCACTTATACGTCATCGATTTACCTTAGGTTTT
Source organism: Moritella sp. 28 (assembly GCF_018219435.1). Classification (NCBI taxonomy): domain Bacteria; kingdom Pseudomonadati; phylum Pseudomonadota; class Gammaproteobacteria; order Alteromonadales; family Moritellaceae; genus Moritella; species Moritella sp. 28. The sequence continues at coordinate 637,123 of NZ_CP056121.1, forward strand.
AATCTTCGGTTAAGCATTTCTTTATTTGAATTATTCCAGAATAGCTACCGCCAGTAATTAATTTTAATTACTGCGATTTCACTATTGGTTTATAAAAATTTCAATAAATTTGGAGATTATTCCTGATGAATTTTGTAATGGGTATTGTAGGCGTATTTGTCCTACTCGGTCTAGCGGTTCTGTTATCTGATAACAGAAAAGCAATTAACCTTCGCACTGTGGGTGGCGCATTTGCTATCCAGGTTGCCGTTGGTGCCTTTATTTTATATTTTCCTCCGGGCAAAGAGTTACTACAAGGTCTCTCTACTGGTGTAGCAAACGTAATTGCTTATGGTAATGAAGGTATTCAATTCTTATTTGGTGACTTAGCGAAATTCAAACTTGGTTTCATCTTTGCGTTTAACGTATTACCAGTAATCGTTTTCTTCTCATCACTAATCGCTGTTTTATACTATATAGGTGTAATGAGCGTGGTAATTAACTTTATTGGTGGTGGCTTACAGAAGTTATTAGGTACCAGTCGTTCAGAATCACTTTCTGCAACTGCAAATATCTTTGTTGGTCAAACTGAAGCGCCACTTGTCGTGCGTCCGTTCATTAAATCAATGACTAAATCAGAGCTATTTGCGGTAATGGTTGGTGGTCTTGCTTCTATCGCTGGTTCAGTACTAGCGGGTTATGCGGGTCTTGGTATTAAGATTGAGTACTTGGTTGCTGCGTCATTCATGGCGGCTCCGGGTGGTCTATTAATGGCTAAAATCATTAAACCAGAAACAGAAACACCAAAAATTACACTTGATGATCTCGATGATAGCGAAGATGAAAAACCAGCTAACGTACTAGACGCTGCAGCTGCAGGTGCATCTTCAGGTATGATGCTTGCGCTTAACGTTGGTGCAATGTTAATTGCATTCGTTGGTCTAATTGCATTAGCAAACGGTATCACAGGTGGTATCGGTGCTTGGTTCGATATGCCAGAACTAACAATCCAAATGATCTTGGGTTGGATCTTCTCTCCACTTGCATTCGTTATTGGTGTGCCATGGAACGAAGCGATTGCTGCTGGTAGCTTCATCGGTCAAAAACTGGTAGTGAATGAATTTGTTGCTTTCCTAGATTTCGTTAACTACATTAAAAACAACGAGCTATCTGATCATACACAAATCATCATCTCATTTGCATTATGTGGTTTTGCTAACTTCTCATCTATCGCCATCTTACTTGGTGGTTTAGGTAGCTTAGCACCAACACGCCGTGCAGACATTGCAAGCATGGGTCTAAAAGCGGTACTTGCAGCTTCTCTCGCTAACTTAATGAGTGCAGCATTAGCGGGTCTATTCCTCACTTAATATAACCTCGCTCTTCCTCTGTTTTTATAGCAGGGGATAACGAATATATACCCTCAAACTGTATTGATTAACGGTTTGAGGGTATTTTTTTGCCTGAAAAACCAGCAATGTAATAATTCATTATTCGATAAAATAACGAGCTTACATAGCCATACATTTAATATATTGTTTTATTGTCGTTTATTTGCTCGTAGTGAGAAGTAGGTCGGTTATGATGGCATTTATTTCTTGATTTCTTTGTCACTTAGCGTAGATTTAGTAATGTAATTTAACTGATCGTACATGATGTACTTTTGGTGTTTTTCGTTCAATATAGCTTGTTTTTTTTACCTTAATTAAAGGTTGGAGAAGCTGTATTAGCGCGGTTATAGGGATATTAATTGATAGTCATATCAAGTCTTCACGGAACCAAGTCCGCATAGTTATTCTTCATGGATATTTATCTTAAAGATAGTTATGTCGATAGTTAGATTAATACATATATTAATACTTATATTGATAGAAAATATTAATCGTTATACGTCATCTATTTACTTTAAGCCATTAGCTTAAGGTAAACACTTCTTTATTAAAGTCATCCTTGAGTAGCTGCAGTCAGCAATTAGTGTAATTGCTCTGGTTTCACTGTTTTTATAAAATTTAAATAAGTTTGGAGACTTAATATGAGTAACTTTAAAGTTGCGGCGCAACGTGCATTAAACATGATGGACTTAACGACGCTTAATGATGATGATACAGATGCAAAAGTAATTGAACTGTGTCACAAAGCAAAAAGCGCGGCGGGCAATACGGCTGCTGTTTGTATTTATCCTCGTTTTGTTCCTATCGCGCGTAAAACATTGAATGCAATAGGTGCTGAAACGGTAAAAATAGCAACGGTAACTAATTTCCCACATGGTAACGATGATGTTGCTATTGCAGTTGCTGAAACGAAAGCGGCTGTAGCATACGGCGCTGATGAAGTTGACGTAGTATTCCCATACCGCGCACTAATGGCCGGAAATGCGGACGTTGGCTTTGAGCTTGTTAAAGCATGTAAAGCAGCTTGTCCTGCTAACGTACAACTTAAAGTTATCGTTGAGACTGGCGAACTTAAAACTGAAGCTCTGATTCGTCAAGCGAGTGAGATCTCGATTGATGCGGGTGCAGACTTCATTAAAACATCAACAGGCAAAGTGCCTGTGAATGCAACACTCGAATTCGCGAAGATCATGCTTACTGTGATCAGTGAGAAAAACACCGATGTTGGTTTCAAACCCGCGGGTGGTGTTAAAAATGCTGAGCAAGCAGGTGAATACCTTGCATTAGCAGAATCAATTCTAGGTCAAGACTGGGTATCTCCAGCCAAGTTCCGCTTCGGTGCTTCAAGCCTGCTTGCTAACTTATTAGCTGAGCTTGAGTTAGCAGAGCTCTCATCAGTAGAGAAAGCAGCTGATAGCAGCGGTTACTAACTATCTCGTTCTGGGTTCGATAAAGTAATATCCCCAAATAAAGTGTGTTGCATTGATTAAGACCAAATGTGAGTTATTTCTGACATGGGTAATCAATATAACACGTGCTTATTCGATCCTAACTTTCTGTATTTAACTAAGCTCTTCCCATTTTAAGGAGTAGCTTTTTCTTATTTAAGGAATAGGTAGTTATGTTTATACCGCAAGAGATTATTCGTCGTAAACGTAATGGCGAAGTACTAAGTTGTGCTGAAATTGAATATTTTGTTAATGGTATTGCTGATAATAGTATCTCGGAAGGACAAATAGGCGCATTTGCGATGGCGACTTATTTTAATGACATGAATATGGACGAGCGTATCGCGATCACATCTGCAATGCGAGATTCAGGTGACGTACTAAGTTGGAATACAATGCAACTTAATGGTCCAATCGTTGATAAGCATTCAACTGGTGGCGTTGGTGATGTTATTTCACTGATGCTTGGTCCTATGGTTGCGGCTTGTGGTGGTTTTGTTCCGATGATTTCTGGCCGTGGTTTAGGTCATACCGGCGGTACATTAGATAAATTAGATGCGATCCCTGGTTACCAAACAACAGTTGATAATACGCAATTTCGCCAAGTTGTAAAAGACAGTGGTGTGGCGATTGTTGGTCAATCTGCAAACTTAGCGCCTGCCGATAAACGTTTTTATGGTGTACGTGATATTACTGCAACAGTCGAATCTATTTCGCTGATCACGGCTTCTATATTATCGAAGAAACTGGCTGCTGGTCTTGATGCATTAGTGATGGATGTTAAATCGGGTAGTGGCGCTTTCATGCCTACGCATGAGGAGTCTGTTGCACTAGCAAAAAGCATTGTATCTGTAGCGAACGGTGCGGGCTGTAAAACTGCTGCACTGATTACAGATATGAACCAAGTATTAGCAAGTAGTGCCGGTAATGCAGTTGAAGTACGTGAAGCAGTACGTTTCTTAACGGGCGAATACCGTAACCCACGTTTATTCGCTGTAACAATGGCACTTTGTGTGGAAATGTTATTGTCAGCAAGTCTAGCAATCGACGTTGATGACGCACGTAATAAATTACAAGCAGTATTAGATAACGGCAAAGCGGCAGAATTATTTGGCACTATGGTTTCAGGTTTAGGCGGTCCAACTGATTTTGTTGACAACTATGACCTACACTTACCAAAAACCGAAATTTTTCGTCCAGTATATGCAGCACAAAGTGGCTATTTAACTGAGATGGATACTCGTGGTTTCGGCATGGCGGTTGTTGCTATGGGTGGTGGTCGTCGTGTGGCGACAGATCAAATCGATTATGCTGTTGGCTTATCTGATATTGCAGCGCTGGGTCAACAACTCGATGCACAAACACCAGTTGCTATGGTGCATGCTCGTAGTGACGCACAGTTTGAAGCTGCACAAGCAGAAATCTTGAAATCGATTCATATCGGTGACATACAGCCTGCTGCAAGTGCTGATGTTTATCAACAAATTAGACTTTCAGATGTTTAACAATTGGTTAATGTTTAATGTAGAGCATAGTTAAAAATAGATAATAAAAATAGATAATAAAAATAGGTCATAATGATGAAACGTACAATTATATTAATGTTGGACTCATTGGGTATTGGTGCTTCTGCCGATGCTGATAAATTTGGTGATGTAGGCAGCAACACGTTTGGTCACATAGCTCAATGGTGTGCCGAAGGAAAAGCGGATGAGGGTCGTGAAGGCCAATTACATATCCCTAATTTAACCAAATTAGGTCTTGCGCATGCTTGCGGTGATAGTGTGGGTTCATTTCCTGCAGGCTTAGATGAAAGCGCAGAGGTTATTGGTGCATACGGTTACGCACAAGAGATCTCAAGTGGTAAAGACACGCCAAGTGGCCACTGGGAGATCGCAGGTGTACCTGTGTTGTTTGATTGGGGTTATTTCTCGGATATCGAAAACAGCTTCCCACAAGAATTACTGGATCAGTTAGTGGAGCAAGCAGACTTACCGGGTTATTTAGGTAACTGCCATTCTTCAGGTACAGAGATCTTAGATCTGTTGGGTGCTGAGCACATGGCATCGGGTAAACCAATTTTCTATACCTCGGCAGACAGTGTATTCCAAATTGCATGTCATGAGGAGACCTTTGGTCTTGAACGTTTACTTAAATTATGTGAATTAGCACGTGAGTTATTAGAACCGTACAACATTGGCCGTGTTATTGCGCGTCCATTTATTGGGGCTGATAAGAGTGATTTCGCACGTACTGGTAATCGTCGTGATTATTCACTGTTACCGCCAGCGCCAACCTTACTTGACCGTATGGCTGAGTCGGGTGGTGAAGTCGTGAGTGTCGGTAAAATTGCAGATATTTACGCACAGCAAGGCATTACTAAAAAAGTTAAAGGCACTGGTCTTGAAGCTTTATTTGATCTGACGTTAGAGCAAGTAAAGCAAGCGAGTGATCAAACTATCGTGTTTACTAACTTTGTCGATTTTGACTCATCATGGGGACATCGTCGAGATGTTGCTGGTTATGCAAAAGGACTAGAGTATTTCGATACGCGTTTACCTGAGTTACTTGAGATCCTCGGCGAAGACGATATTGTGGTATTAACTGCCGATCACGGTTGTGATCCAACAGCTCCGGGAACAGATCATACGCGTGAACATATTCCAGTCATCTTTTATGGTCAAAATGTACCAAAAGGTCCGCTGGGTTTACGTGACACATTTGCTGATATTGGTCAGTCAATTGCGGCGTATCACGGTTTACCAAAGCTTGAATACGGTAAAAGCTTTTTATAAATAACAATGTTTATAAATACTATTTTTACAAACCCATTTTTATAAATAAAGTACTTAGTTAAGAATGCTGAGTATAACTAAAACAAAGAAGGTAACTATAATGGCAACTCCACATATTAATGCAGAAAAAGGTGATTTCGCTGAAACGGTATTATTCCCAGGTGATCCACTACGCGCTAAATACATCGCAGAAACATTTTTAGAAGATATTAAGCAAGTGAATGACGTGCGTAACATGCTCGGGTTCACTGGTACTTACAAAGGTAAACGTATTTCTGTTATGGCTTCTGGAATGGGCGTTCCGTCTTGCTCTATCTATGCAAAAGAGTTAATTACAGAATTCGGTGTTAAAAATCTGATCCGTATTGGTAGCTGTGGTGCGATTAGCACTGATGTTAAAGTACGTGATGTTGTGATCGGTATGGGTGCATCGACTGATTCTGGGGTCAATCGCGCACGTTTTGATGGCTATGATTTTGCAGCCATCGCATCATGGGAATTATTAAGTAAAGTAACACGTGCAGCTAAAGCATGTAATATTGATGCGAAGGTAGGTAACATTTTCACTGCTGATCTATTCTACACACCAAAGCCTGAGTCATTTGATACAATGGAAAAATTGGGAATATTAGGTGTAGAAATGGAAGCGGCTGGTCTATACGGCGTAGCAGCTGAGTTCGGCGCAAATGCTATCTGTATCTGCACTGTATCTGATCACATCCGTACTGGTGAAGTTACAACGGCAGAAGAACGTCAATTAACGTTCAATGACATGATCATCATGGCATTAGAGTCTGTGCTAATCGAAGATTAATATATACTTATTGTTGAACAATGCCCGCTAATGCAAATTGGTGGGCATTTTTGTAATTGCAGGCGGCTATATTATACTTAATAGACCGCTTCTTTGTTTTAATCGGTATTTAGCTATAGCTTAATGGATAGGTTGCCGAATATAGAATTTTATGCGATTATAGCGGCGTTTTTATACTATATAATTTTAAAATTAGATGACTTATCAGTCTTGGGGTACTGCAACCTTAGGGCGGTAGCGTGTTTAAAATCATTATAAATATAGTGTTATTAATGCCTGTTTTTTAGGGATGTTATGAATCTGTTAGTTGTGATTTTACATCGTTGAATATCATAATATCAAATAATTACAGAGTTAAGATCTTTATTATATTTAGTTCTTTCACTCTGTTTTAGGTAGGCCGTTTGACTTATAAATTAGGTCGACTTTATATAAAGCTAAGTTTTAATAGGAGTTAAGTGTGAAAATACTGGTTACAGGTGGAGCAGGATTTATAGGTTCTGCTGTTGTTCGACATATCATTGAGAATACGAATGATAGTGTTATTAACTTGGATAAATTGACCTATGCAGGTAATTTAGAATCTTTAAAATGCGTCCAAAATAATGAGCGTTATGTATTTGTTCAAGCTGACATCTGCGATCGTTTAACTCTTGACAGTATATTTGCAGAGCACCAGCCTGACCTTGTAATGCATTTAGCAGCAGAAAGTCATGTTGATCGCTCAATAGATGGTCCTGCGGAGTTTATTGAAACCAATATTATTGGTACTTATACGATGCTTGAAGCTGCTCGTCAATACTGGAATCAGTTAGATATTTCTCGTAAAGAAGCATTCCGTTTTCATCACATTTCGACAGATGAAGTGTATGGTGATCTTGAGGGTACCGATGATCTGTTTACTGAAACAACGTCTTATGAACCATCAAGCCCATATTCAGCTTCTAAAGCGTCAAGCGATCACTTAGTACGTGCGTGGCTACGAACTTATGGTTTTCCGACTGTCGTTACAAATTGTTCAAATAACTATGGTCCTTTCCATTTTCCTGAAAAACTAATCCCATTAATGATATTAAATGCATTGGATGGAAAGGCATTACCTGTCTACGGTAACGGTATGCAAATTCGTGATTGGTTATATGTCGAAGATCATGCTCGTGCACTATATGCTGTTGTGACTAAAGGCGAAATAGGCGAAACCTATAATATTGGCGGTCATAATGAAAAAGCTAATATTGAAGTAGTTAAAACTATTTGTACTTTACTTGATGAATTAGTGCCTAATAAACCCGCTGGTGTGGTTCAATATCAAGATTTAATTACGTACGTAACTGACCGACCTGGACATGATGTCCGTTATGCTATTGACGCTTCGAAAATTGAACGTGAATTGGGCTGGAAACCGACAGAAACATTTGAATCAGGTATTCGTAAAACGGTTGAATGGTATTTAAATAATAAAGAATGGTGGAGTCGTGTTCTTGATGGTTCATACAGTTTTGAACGTCTAGGCTCAACACAAAACAGTGAGGAAGAATAAATGAAAGGTATTGTTTTAGCTGGTGGTTCAGGTACTCGTCTTTATCCGTTGACTCGTGGTGTATCGAAGCAATTATTACCAATTTATGATAAACCGATGATCTTTTATCCGTTATCAACACTTATGTTAGCGGGAATCAAAGATATTTTAATAATCACCACACCTGAAGATAATGAGGGCTTTCGTCGGTTATTGGGTGATGGTTCAGACTTCGGGATTAATATCGAGTATGCAATTCAGCCATCTCCGGATGGGTTAGCTCAAGCATTTATTATTGGTGAAGAATTTATTGGTGACGATAATGTTTGCTTAGTGTTAGGCGATAATATTTTCTATGGCCAGTCATTTAGTAAAACATTGAAAAGTGCAGCTAGTAAGGCATCTGGTGCTACAGTATTCGGTTATCAAGTGAAAGACCCAGAACGTTTTGGTGTTGTTAATTTTGATGAAAACATGCGTGCGTTATCTATTGAAGAAAAACCTTTAAAACCGAAATCTAATTACGCTGTCACAGGTTTATATTTTTATGATAATCGTGTTGTAGAATTTGCAAAAAAAGTAGAACCATCAGAGCGTGGAGAACTTGAAATAACTTCTATTAATCAAATGTATCTTGAAGATAAATCGCTAAATGTCGAGTTGCTAGGACGCGGTTTTGCTTGGTTAGACACTGGTACACATGAAAGCTTACATGAAGCTTCTTCATTCGTACAAACAATTGAGCATGTTCAAGGACTTAAAGTTGCTTGCCTTGAAGAGATTTCATGGCGTAGTGGCTGGTTAACAGATGAACAATTAATCAACCTAGCTAAGCCTATGATGAAAAATGACTATGGACAATATTTGAAACGACTTATTGAATAATGCTGGGATTTATACAATGAATATTGTAATTACTGGTGGTGGTGGTCAACTTTCAAGAGAGATATATAATCATACTGATGGCAAACATAATTATCATTTTCTTAATAAAGAAAAATTAAATGTTACTAGTGTTCTCTCCATAAATAAAATTTTGGAGGGACTGAAACCTGATATTATTATTAATACAGCTGCTTATACGTCTGTTGATAAAGCGGAATCTGAATATGATTCCGCTTATTTAGTCAATAGTATAGGGGCTAAAAATATAGCTAAATATTGTAGTGACAATGATGTTGTTTTGATTCATATTTCTACTGATTATGTATATTCCGGTGAAATGATCGGTTTTTATAAAGAAACAGAAAGTCTTAATCCTAAAACTGCTTATGGTAAAACTAAATTACAAGCAGAAAGGTACATAGAATCAGAATGTGATAAATACATTATTATTCGAACCTCATGGTTGTTTAGTGAGTATGATAATAATTTTTTAAAAACAATTTATAAATTAAGCCATAGTAAAGATAAAATATGTGTTGTCTCTGATCAATTAGGAGCACCAACTAGTTGTTATAGTTTATCTATTTTTATCATTCATCTTATAAATAATATAAATATGATAAATGAAAACGGATCTTGGGGGACTTATAATTACAGTGATTACCCAGATGCCAGTTGGTATGAATTTGCACAGGAAATAGTAAATAATATAAATGAAATAAAAAACACAAATGTTAAGGTGATTCCGATTTTATCCGAAGATTATAAAACGGTAGCTAAACGTCCCCAAAACTCTAGACTTGATTGCCAAAAGTTAATTAATACATTTTCTTTTGAAATGTTTAATTGGAAAGATCAAGTGAAAGAAGTAATCAAACGTATTATAGAGAAATAAAATGAAAATTATTAATACAAAAATACCTGATGTAAAAATTATTGAACCTAAAGTTTTCGGGGATGAACGTGGTTTCTTTGTGGAAACTTGGAATGAAGAACGGTTTGCTGAAATGGTAGCAAACAGAAAATTTGTACAAGACAATCATTCTAAGTCAAAAAAGGGAATATTACGTGGATTGCATTATCAAACTAATAACACACAAGGGAAGTTAGTTAGAGTTGTCTCTGGTGCTGTATTTGATGTGGCTGTAGATTTACGTAAAGATTCAGATACTTTTGGTGAATGGGTTGGTGAAGTATTATCGGCCGAGAATAAGCGTCAACTATGGGTACCAGAAGGGTTTGCTCATGGTTTCTATGTATTAAGTGATGAAGCTGAATTTGTATATAAATGTACAAATTACTATGATCCATCTAGTGAACACTCTCTACTTTGGAATGATCCTGCAATTGGAATTGATTGGCCTATAGCAGAAAATCAACAACCTTTACTTTCTGAAAAAGATAAGAAAGGAATATTATTGAATAATTCAGAGGTCTTCTAATGTTAAACTATCAATTCTTTGGTTTTAAAATAAGTGAGCGTTTTGGAAAAAAGATTGAATTGACTAAGTCACTGACAAAACGGGAGATCATCACAAGGTATAAAGGTTCCATTCTTGGGGTTTTTTGGTCTTTTTTAACGCCGCTGATGATGCTTGCTGTTTATAGTTTTGTCTTTGGTGATATTTTACAAGTAAAATGGCATGCTGGACAAGATAATCAACAGCCTGGGCAATTTGCACTCTTACTGTTTTGTGGGTTAATGGTATTTAGCTTATTTTCCGAATGTATTAATAGAGCCCCCAGTATAATAACTTCTAACGTGAATTATGTGAAAAAGGTAGTGTTTCCATTAGAAATTCTACCAGTAGTTTCGCTGTTGAGTTCACTATTTAATTTTCTCGTTAGTTTCTTAGTTTGGGTTATTGTTTATATTATTTTTTTTGGAATTCCACCTTTAACCATTTTATTAATGCCATTGGTAATATTACCATTAATACTTTTATTAAATGGTTTTAGCTATCTATTATCGGCAATAGGAGTATTTGTTAAAGATGTCGGCCAAGTAACAGGGTTGATTTCTACCGCATTAATGTTTTTATCTCCTGTGTTTTATCCATTATCCTCACTTCCAAGTAATTACCTTTATTTTGCATATATAAACCCTTTGACTTTACCCATTGAAGCATTGCGAAGTGTTGCATTTTATGGTCAATTACCAGATGAAAGTATATTTATTTTTTACTTACCAATAGCAATATTATTTAATATCTTTGGCTACTATATTTTTTCAAAAACTAAAAAGGCATTTGCAGATGTTATCTGATGTTGCGATAAGTGTTAATAATGTTTCAAAAACATTTTTTGTTTATGAAAATGCAATCGATAGATTAAAACAACCATTAATAAATAGATTAAGAAGAATTTCTGGAGCAATGCCAATTTCGTTGCATAAAGAATTTCATGCCGTCAAGAACGTTAGCTTTAATGTAAAAAAGGGTGAGACAATTGGTATTGTCGGTAAGAATGGTTCTGGTAAATCAACAATTTTACAAATTATTACTGGTATCTTAACACCAAGTCATGGCAATGTTAATGTTCATGGTCGAATCGCTGCACTTCTTGAACTTGGATCTGGTTTCAATTTTGAATTTACAGGTCGAGAAAATGTTTATTTAAATGCATCTATTATGGGCTTAAGCAGAAAAGAAACAGATGAAAAATATGATGATATCGTTGCATTTGCGGATATTGGGAGTTTCATTGATGAACCAGTAAAATCTTACTCGAGCGGTATGATGGTTCGTTTAGCTTTTGCTGTAGCAATAAATATTGAACCAGAAATTTTAATTATCGATGAAGCTCTTGCTGTTGGAGATGAACTCTTCCAACGGAAATGCTTTTCTAAAATAGAAGAAATTAAAAATAAAGGTGCAACAATTATTTTTGTTTCGCACTCAGGCCCTGCTGTTGTCGAACTTTGCGATAGAGCTGTTTTAATGGACAGTGGTGAATGCATTGCAATTGGAAAAGCAAAACATATTGTTAATGCATACCAAAAGTTAATCTATGCACCACATCAATTACAAGAAAAAATTAGAGACGAAATTAGAAATGATGATTTAAACATTAAATCAAATGACGTTGTTCAAACCGAATCTAAAGATGAATCGGCATCATCGATAAATTATATTCTTGACGTCAAAGAATTCTATGATCCAAATCTAATATCTCAAAATATAACAAAGCATGTCAGTCACGGCGCACACATTTCAAACCCTAGTATAGAAACCCTAGATGGCCAGCAGGTTAATCATTTGGTTCGAGGTCGAAAGTATAAATATAAATACGATGTTCTTTTTGATAAAGACATAGATAGTGTGCGTTTTGGTATGTTAATCAAAACGGTAAAAGGCATTGAGCTTGGTGGCGGTATATCGGCACCAAAAAACAGTGCGATAAAGCAAGTTACTTGTGGTACAAAATTAACTGTAGAATTTTTATTTGATTGTAATTTAAATCCTGATACGTACTTTCTTAATTCTGGTGTATTAGGCATAGTTAATGATTATGAAACATATATTGATCGTTCAATAGATGTAGCTATTTTTAAAGTTCAACCTGAAGAGGAATTAACATCTACATGCATAGTTGACTTTAATTGTTTTGCAAAAATAAAAGGTATTAACTAATGTCATTTGTTAATAAAAACATGGTGATTGTACTTGGAGTGCAACGAAGTGGTACGAGTGCAATTACAAAATCACTATCTTCAGTGAATGCAAGTTTTGGCTGTAATTTGTTGGAAGAGCATAAAAAAGTCAACCCAACTGGTTTTTGGGAAGACTCAGATATTCTTTTATTAAATGAAAAAATTCTTATGCATCTTGATTTGACTTGGTCGAGTTTAAGACCTATAAGACTAACAGATTTTAGTGAAAATGATTTAGAAGAATTCTATAAAGATGCGACAGCATTACTCATGTCAAAAATGAGTGATAATAAATTGTTTGCACTAAAAGAACCGCGAATAACTAAACTATTTGTTTTTTGGGATTATGTAATAAAAAAAAATAAAATAAATTGCAAGTATATTATTGCATTAAGAGATCCTAACGACGTTGCTAATTCATTTAAACGCCTTGAAAATACAATGGTCTCTGCAATTGAAACAAAAAAACAGTATGTTTATAAATTGTGGATATCTTATCTGATTAGTGTTGTATCTGTATTCGATGAGCCCTCTGATATTTATATAATTGAATATGAGCGAATACTTGAAAACCCAAAAGATATTATTGAGCATATGGCGGGAAAATTTAATTATGACATCAATGATGATGAATTAAATGAATACTGTAACACTTTCATAAATAGATCTTTGAATCATTCAGATAATGAGAAGGTTATCAATTTTTCTGATAGGTTAGTTAATGATTTTTATGACTTACTTAGGGATATTTCGAATAATAATTCGAATCTAACTTGCAGTATGTCAAAAAGGTTAAATAAAATAAAAGAAGAATTTGAATGTAATATTGAAATGCTAACGTTAGTTGATCAAGTTAATTATATTAATAAAAAAAATAAAGATGCTCATGCTAAGTCATCAGAATTAAAAAATAAAGAAATAATCTTGTTAAAGAAAGACGTTATTACATTACAGAATAACGTTACTGATAAGGCTAATGAGTTAGAAAAAATTACTGTGCGTAACGAATTCCTAATGACAGAAATTTGTAAGTTTACTAATGTGAAGTAGTTTATACGCCTCCAGTTTATATTTGTAAAATATAAATAAAATAAAATAAAATACATGAGAATGTTATATGAATAGAATTGCTTTTTATCTCTTTTACGATGATGATGGTATTGTTGATGACTACGTTATTAATAAATTAAACGAATTGAAAAAATCAGTTGCAACCATATTTGTTGTTTCAAATTCTTCGTTGAATAAGATAAATAGAAGAAAATTGGAAACCGTTGCGGATATAGTTTATTGCCGTGAAAATATAGGCTTTGATGTTTGGGGCTATAAGGAAGCAATGGAGGTATATGGTGAAGACCGTTTAAATAGTTATGATGAAGTGATTCTAATGAATTATACATTTTATGGTCCTATATATCCATTTGAAGAGATGTTTGAATGGTCTGAAAATGCCGAGGTTGATTTCTGGGGAATCAGTGACCATAAAGCCATGACTCCAAATCCATTTACCGGGCAAGGCACATTGCCACGACATATTCAATCTCACTTTATTGCTATTAGAAAAAGCATGTTTCAACGCGAAGAATTTAAAGTGTATTGGAAAAAAATGCCAATGATAAATACTTACGTAGATTCAGTATTACAGCATGAGTCAAGATTCACCGATTATTTTGAATCAAAAGGATTTAATTATAGCGTTTATTGTAATTCAGACGATTATGCTTCCAATTATCCGACATTTGTTGAAGTCAAAGATACATTAAAAAATAGATGTCCAGTTCTAAAAAGAAGACTATTTTTCCATGATCCACTATTTCTAGATGCACATTGTATAGATCTGAAAGAGGCATTAGATTATATTGAGGGCAGTAGTGAGTATGATTTAAATTTAATTTGGAAAAATATAGTGAGAAGCACTGAGCCTCGATACTTATTAACGAATGCTCAACACCATAAGGTGTTTCCTGATGTCGCTGAAAAAACTATAAAAAACAATCCTAAAATTGCAGTCGTAGCACATATTTTCTATACTGACTTGGCTAATGAAATTAAAGATCAAATAAGCCATATCCCCACTGATTTTGATCTTTTCATTACGACCTCATCAGAAAAAGACAAAGAAATACTTACTAACTTATTTCATGAACATAATGGGCTACTTGATGTCAGGGTTGTTGAAGAAAACCGTGGTGGAGATATGTCCTCTTTATTGATTACTTGTAAGGATGTTGTTATTGATAAGGGCTATGATTATATATGCAGACTTCATAGTAAGACATCACACCCAAACGGAAAAAATCATTCTGATTATTTTAAACGTCACATGTATGGTAATATTTTAAATTCTAAAGGCTATGTTACAAACTTAATTAACTTTCTTCAGGATAATGAGCAAGTAGGTATTCTTACGCCTGACCTAGTTCACTTTGGCTTTTCAACTATGGGGCATAGTTGGTTTTCTAATAAAGAAAAAGCTGAAAATGTGGCCCTAAATTTGGGACTTAAAATTAAATTTGATGAAAATACACCACATGCGTCATACGGGGCAATGTTTTGGTTTAGACCAAATTCATTATTGAAATTGTTCGAGCATGACTGGAAATGGACTGATTTTGATGAAGAATCTGACAATGTAGACGGCTCACTTGCACATGTTTTAGAGCTACTCTTAGTTTATACGGCTTTAGACTCTGGTTATCTTGGTTATAACGTAAGTACAATGGATTCCATATCTAAAACATATGGGAAGCTTGAATATAAATATCAAAAAATAATGTCTGAATTGTCAAATTCAGACATTCATTACCAACTGTCTCAATTTAAGCTAAATGAAAGTATTCATGATGATCTGAAATCTAAAGATAATGAAATTCAGTTGTTAAAACTTCAGTATCATGACCATCTTAATTCATGGTCATGGAAAATTACCGGACCTCTACGTCGTATTCGTAGAATTATATGTGAAAAATTATCAAAATGAAAAAAATAGCCTTTTATTTGTTTTATGACAAAAATGGTATTATCGATGATTATATTTTCTATAAATTGGAAAAGCTAAATAAATTTGTTGATAAAATTATCTTTATATCAAACTCCGAAATCAATGATAAATCGAAGCGAAAACTGAATTTAATTGTTGATGATATCTTATTAAGAGATAATATCGGCTTTGATGTGTGGGGCTATAAAGATGGGCTGGAATACGTCGGTGCTGAGATAAAGGAATACGATGAAGCTATATTCTTAAATTATACTTTTTTCGGCCCCATTTTTCCGTTTGATGAAATGTTTCAATGGTCAGATGAAAATGATTTTGATTTTTGGGGCATCACAGATCATAAAGAAGTCGTTCCTAATCCTTTTACTGGCACAGGTGTACTTCCTCGGCATATCCAATCACATTTCATTGCGGTTAAGAGTAAGTTACTTCACTCAATAGATTTTAAAGATTATTGGAATAAAATGCCAATGATTAACTCATACCAGGATTCAATATTGAATCATGAGTCTAAGTTTACTGAGTATTTCTCTAAAAAAGGCTATACATATGATGTTTACTGCAATTCAGATGAATATCTTTCTGATTACCCTGCATTTATAGATATAAATGCTACGATAAAACATCGTTGTCCTATCATAAAACGGCGCCCGTTTTTCCATGATCCATTATGGATAGATAGAAATGCTATTGATTTAAGAGAAACACTTAATCTGGTCAAAGACATATCCGATTATGACCCAGAATTAATATATAATAATTTATTAAGAACTACAAAACCAAAAGATCTAGCAACTAATTTATCACTATTGAAAATATTTGATTCTAGCTCAGAGCAGAAAACTAGAGATGATTTGAAAATAGCTGTTTTAGCTCATGTCTATTACCCTGATATGATTGCGGAAATGCTTGAACAAGTTGAAAATATTCCAAACCAATATGATCTATATATAACAACTGCATCAAAAGAGAATAAAATATTTATTGAAGATTTTTTGAATCATTCAGATAGTCATTTTTCTAAATTTGAAGTCAGAGTCGTTGAATATAATCGAGGACGTGATATAAGTGCTTTATTAATTACTTGTAGAGACGTTATTTTGGATGGTAACTATGATTTAATTTGTAGATTACACTCTAAGAAATCACCACAAAACAATCTTAATCAATCATTGCATTTTAAAAAACAAATGTATGATAATTTAGTTTATGACAGGGCTTATACTTCAAAACTAATTAATTTCATTGATAGTGATGAAAAAATAGGGTTTTTAGCGCCGCCGATGGTACATATAGGCGGCTATCCAACGCTTGGACATTCTTGGTTTACAAATAAGTTTGGTGCTGAACAGATTGCAAAAAGATTAGATGTTAAAATTCCATTTGATGATTTCTCCCCATTTGCCGCATACGGTACAATGTTTTGGTTTAGACCAAATGCACTAAAACGACTTTTTAATGAAAACTGGAAATGGGAAGAATTCAACAAAGAACCTGGGCATAATGATGGCTCATTATCACATATCATTGAACGTTTATTGATATACGTTGCTCATGATTCAGGTTATAAATGTTTTAATGTTATGTCGGCAGATATGGCTGAATATAACTATACAAAATTGGAGTATAAGGCACAGCGTATAATGTCTAATTTGCCAAATGGCCTAGTCCAAGAACAAGCTAATATGCTACAAAGTCAACTTCTAGGAGCTGAACACCATCTTTCTTTACAGTGGAAAATGGTTCGTTTGCTAAAATCTCATTTAGTCATAAATCACCGTGATTTTGCAATGAAATTAGTTAGACCATACAAAGTTTTGGTTCGTATATATTTATCTATTTTAGGAAAGTAAAATGAAAATCGCAGTGACTGGAGCCAATGGGTACATTGGACGAAATGTTGTAAGGGAGTTAATAAAGCGTAATCATCAGGTTGTATCTATACTTTTTCCAGGTGAAGACGTACATCCTTACCTCGAAGGTGCAGAAGTTATTCGTTACGACTTGCTTAAAATGGATAATTCTGAAATAGAAAAGGAATTTAGAGATTGTGATGCACTATTACATTTAGCGTGGCAAGCTGGTTTTAATCATCAAGACCCCTGCCATATTCAAAATGTAATAAAACACTACAACTTCATTACTTCTGTATATTCTTCAGGCGTAAAACATATTTCAGTTGCAGGAACAATGCATGAGGTCGGCTATCATGTCGGTCCAATTGATGCGGACACCCCATGTAATCCGCTTAATCCTTACGGCATTGCTAAGAATTTTTTACGCCAATCGTTAGTTGAGCATTCGACCAAGAATGGTTTAAATTTACAGTGGTTAAGATTCTATTATATTACCGGTGATGATAAATATAGTAGTTCTATTTTCACCAAAATTTTAAAGGCAAGTGAAGAAGGGAAGAAAAAATTCCCATTAAACAGTGGTGAAATGCTTTATGATTTTATTGATATAAAAGAACTAGCGTTACAAATATCCACTTCACTAGAGTCAAATGCTGTTGGTATTTACAACTGTTGTAGTGGTAAACCTAAAAGCCTCCGTACGGCCGTAGTGGAGTTTATTGAAAAGAATAATTTAGATATTGAACCTGAATTCAACGTTTTTCCTGAAAGACCTTATGACTCAATGGCTGTTTGGGGAGTAAAAAGATAATCCATTGATGATACGGAATTTGAATATTTATCTTAAAGTTAAATTATTTAGAATGAGCTTTTTATAAATTAACAATGAAATTTTAGGAATTAGTTTGATGCTATATAATATCCAAGCATTACGTGGTTTAGCTGCATTAATGGTCGTTTTAATCCATTTGTTATCAACACACCCATCTGTATCTATCGGTACACCACATATGCTTTATGGCTGGGTGGGCCCTATTGGGGTCGATATATTTTTTGTTATATCTGGATTTGTTGTATCACTTTCTGCATATAGTACACATAAAAATGAAAAAAGTGTTAAAACTTTTTTTCTGAAACGATTAATAAGAGTTTATCCGCTGTATTGGATTGTATTTATTACTGCGTCTATGTTTTCAGGTGTTTTATATTTATCGCCTGAGTGGTTACCAAAAGAATCAAATTTTAATTTGTTTTTTCTTTTAAAAGAAACCAATTATAAAGTTATGGTTGCTTGGACGCTACATTATGAATTATATTTTTATGTAATCCTAAGTGTGATTCTAATGCTTGGATTGAAAAGCTTTTGGAAAGG
Source organism: Moritella sp. 28 (assembly GCF_018219435.1). NCBI lineage: Bacteria > Pseudomonadati > Pseudomonadota > Gammaproteobacteria > Alteromonadales > Moritellaceae > Moritella > Moritella sp. 28. The sequence goes on from NZ_CP056121.1 coordinate 655,832, forward strand.
GTGTGCATTAATTGCATCATTTCAGTTGATTGTTTTTCTTATTACCTATAATCAAATTTATAGTGGATATGTAAGTTTACTTTTTTCTAGTGGACTTTTAGTCGATTTTTCAATGGGTGGCTTACTTTGTTTTTTATATTTAAAAAATAGAATACACTTTCCTTACTTCTTTACCATTGCTGGCATTCTATCCTTTGTTGTGGCGATAGTATTACATGCGAAATTTGCGGATGTACCGTGGGGTATTAATTGGAGACTCACTTTCGGAATATCATCTGCGCTATTAATGTATGGTCTTATCGGTCTTGAAAAAGAAAATATTATTTTTTCAAAAAAACTTCAAAATGTTGGGAATTATTCATATTCATTATATATTTGGCATCAATTTATTTTTGCTGCGCTATTTTATATATCTCAAAAATTAGACATAATCCCAGATAATAGAATATTTTTGACCTTGCTATTATTTTCATGGCTTATCATTGCAATGGTTTTGGCTAAAATTAGTTATCAATTTATTGAAAAGCCAATTATTAATTTTGCAAATACGTATTTTGATAAGAAAGTTTCGAATAAAACATTAACAACTTAGTTTCTGACTGTTTTTATTGTGTATTTCTGATTAGCACCAATTTCCCCCGCCTTAACTTTATTTAAATTTGTATTGTTATGAGGGGGAAGCATAAAGGAAATATCAAAAAGGCATATAGATTGGTTGTGCAGAGCTCTGACAAATGAGTGTAAATTTGCTGAGGAATTAAAAACCCCTAAGCGAGTATATACGAAAAAGAGTGAGGCGTGCGATGAATGAAAGCTATATTTTACTTGTTCTCGCAAGCTTTAGCTAACTGGGTTCTTCATGAGCTTTCCGTGTTAATGAAGAGTGCTCTTACACTGAAGGCTATTATCATGTAAGATGGCTCAGCCTGTTGCGCACACTTGAAAGTGTCTAGATGCTATACCTTAGGGAGTTCAGCCTTAATTTTAATCTATGTTTAAAATATGTTTGAACGACTGATAGTGACAGAGTGAAGACTGCTCCGATGCCCAATGTTTACTTGAACTAGTTGAAGTTCGGTGTAATTCGATTATTTTCTAGCTAAAAAGGAAGTCAATGTTTAGTTATAGTGTGTTGATTTGTACGTATAATGGCGTTAGTTATATACAAGAACAGATAGATAGCATCTTAAACCAAAAAATAAAACCAGAGATGATTTACTTATCAGATGATAGTAAGGATTCTTTAACAATAAATGAGTGTATAAAAGCGTTTGATACGAATAAATATAGTGATTATGAGATAGTTAAGGGACCAGGCAAAGGAGCGGCTAAAAATTTTTTACACGGTATAAAATTCAATACATCTGATTTTTTGTTCTTAAGTGATCAAGATGATATTTGGGTCGAAAATAAAATAGCTAAGTTTCAAGAGGCAGTCGTTCTTACCCGTGAACCTCAGCTTTGGTACACTGACTCGCAAGTCATTGATGAGCAGGGAAATGTCATATCTGATAGTTTCTTTAGGTATCAAGGCCTCTCTGACAAAGTTTTCTTTGATGACTCTATTCTTTATAAGAATGCTGTTCAAGGTGCAACTTGCTGTATTAATAGAAGTCTTTGTGAACTTCTGACTCAGAGTCTCTCTGTTATAAATATCGATGATATTTTAATGCATGACTGGTGGTTAGCATTACTTGCAAAGTATTATGGGAAAGTATCATTTATTAATGAATCATTAATAAAATATCGGCAGCATGATATGAATGAGGTAGGTGCATCATCAAAAAGAAAAAACATACTAAAAATCGTTAAAAATCCAAGTCAATATTTGGAGGTGTTTTATCGTTTACAGAAACAGCACTTAGCACTTCTAAAGTTGTTCAAATATGTCCCTAGTAATCTGCAGCTAGAATATACTTTCAATTATAAATATTGTGGTTTCTTCAAACGGAGTTTAATACATTTCGTAGCGAAATATCATAAACACCCGTGTGATATAAGGGGTGAACTAGCTAAAGTAAACAAAGGTGAGCATAATGTATCGATTGAACACCAAAACTAATTAGGGCTCCACTCTCGTTCGTGCCTTACGGACCCCCGCAGCGAGCTCAATGCCTTTTAGATGTGTTCTTTTATCACGTAATAACCAATTTTTGTAATATTTCTATGTACCCTAAACACGCTATAAAGCGCTGTAGGTATAGCTCGTCTAAGTGTCTCGACTAGCGATAATTGTTCAGGGAATCACTTAAAGTTTGATAAGGTACATTATAACACCTCTAAGTTAGGTGGCTAAATTCACTGTACTACTACATAGATATTTTTAGTTATCATGAGACTCTTGAAATAGTCTAGCTACATATAGTAATTATTTATTATGTTTGTTATTTTTTATGAAATACTTAACAGTACTAAATAAGTAGTGTAAAAAATTAACAGACAAAATTTTTCTGTTTGTCATTTGTGCTGTATGAATTGCTTTGTAATGAGGGTAGTAGATAATGAAATCCCCCTTGTTGAAAGAACGTCTGCAAATATCAACATCTTCAAAATACATAAAATATTGCTCATCGAAGCCGTTCAGTTCTTTATATACTTCAAACTTAAATAATAAGAATGATCCCGCAGCCCAATCAATCACTGTTGGTTTATAAATAATTGATTTATTGTAATGATCGGTTCTTTTAATTCCAGCTAATGTTTTTATTGGGTTCATTAGGGTTGGAAATTGACGAATTGAGTTATCATATTCTGTCATTTCTTTATTTTTAAATAAATTAATTGTTGAGATCTTAGTATTATCTTTAGCAACTTGACTTAATAGTAAGTTGATATTCTCATTTGTTACCTCTACATCAGGGTTAAGGACTAGAAAGTGATCGTTGTTACTCATATTTAATGTAGTTTCAGCATATTTGAATACTTCATTATTATTGGCTCCAAACCCTTTTTTATCTGAACCTTGGAGCAAAATTATATCAGCTTTCTTACAGTACTCTTTTAATTCTTCAGTTGAGGGGGTGTTTGATTTTAGAATTACTTTATGCTCGGAAGCTAGTTCCCTCAAGGTTGGATTTTCACAAATCATTTTGTCGTGGTTATGATTTACCACTGAGATATACAGTGTCATTGCAGCTGTTCTCCTGTTGGTTTATAGCCCGTAGGCGCATCAAGCAAGATGCGTCGTATACAATCCACATCAAAGTTGTGACAACAAGTATCCAGTTGATTTATTAAGTTTTCCATATCTTCCCAATGCAGCTTATCTTCTTGTGCTGTCATTATTTTCGAATGACTTGTGCCCTCAACGTGCGCACCAATCAATAGCTCTTCATAAAGTTTCTCACCAGGTCTCAAACCTGTGAATCTAATCTCTATATCGCCACTTTCTTTTTCACCTTCGGCGTTAATGCGTTCTTTCATGCCCATTAAATGAATCATGCGTTTGGCTAAATCGAGAATTTTTACGGGCTCGCCCATATCCAGTACGAATACTTGACCATTTTTTCCCATTGCTCCGGCTTGAATAACCAGTTGTGCGGCTTCTGGTATTAACATGAAATAGCGAATAATATCCGGGTGAGTAACGGTAACTGGACCGCCTTTGCGAATTTGTTTTTTGAATAGCGGCACAACAGAGCCTGATGAATCAAGTACATTGCCAAAGCGCACCATGGTGAGCGTTGTATGGCTCTCTGTTTCTGCCAATGCTTGTAGTACTAGTTCTGCCATACGTTTACTTGCACCCATGATATTGGTGGGGCGTACGGCTTTGTCGGTAGAGATTAGCGTAAAGTTAGCCACTTTGCATTTTATAGCCGCTTGCGCTACGGCTAAGGTACCAAAGACATTATTGCGGATACCTTCAACAATGTTGTCTTCAACTAGTGGTACGTGTTTATAAGCTGCAGCATGATAAACGGTATTAATACTGTAGGCTTGCATTAGTTTTTCAACACGATTTTGACGTTGTACTGACCCAAGAGCTGGCACAAGCTGAGTTTCCATGTGCAAGTGTTCTTTTATACCTTCGAGCTCTTGATTAATTTTGTAAAGGTTGTATTCATTGAGCTCGAACATTAATAAAGTTTTTGGCTTTTGAGCTAGAACTTGACGACATAATTCAGAACCAATAGAACCGCCAGCACCCGTTACCATCACGTGTTGGTTTGTTATATTTTTCGACAATAATTCATGGTTAGGAGCAATGGGCGCACGACCCAGTAAATCTGCAACGTCTAAATCTCGTATTTCTGTTGCATGTGCTTTACCAGCTGCTATGTCTTCAATAGAGGGTACTGATAGCACCTCTATCGGCCAATGTGATAACTGTTCTACTAAACGTAATCGTTTGCCTTTATTAATGTTGTTTATTGCAAGTAATAATTTTTCAGGTGAATAGAGAGATTGTAACTGCTTAAATTCTGAACTGTGGTGTACTTTTAATCCATAAACGACTTGGCCAATCTTATTTTTATCATCATCTAAAATAGCGACAGGGTGGAAATCTTCGCCTTGAATCAGTGCATAAGCAAGATTGCGACCTGTTGCTCCAGCCCCGTAAATAAAAACATTTGGTTTTTGGCGTTTATAGTAGTGATAATAGAATGTTCTAATTAGAATGCGGGGGCCACCCAATGTTATAATTGCTAGGCCAGCATAAATAAAAGGGACGCTTCTCGGGATAAATGAGTGCAAGAAAAAACCGCTGATGGAGAGGGTAATTGCGGATATGAATACTGCAAAAAATATATTTCCGATTGCTGGTAGCATCATATACCTAAGAACCGCTCTATACATGCCTAACTTTACAAATACAGTAATAGTGGTGATAAGTGTTATGAGTAAGCTAGCTATTTCCTCGAGGTTAATTTCGAAAGCGGTTACACCTAGCCGAATCACTACCGCTATATAGAGAGAGAACGTAACTGCAAACATATCGTATATTAGGGTGATAATTCGTTTGTTTTTTCGTTCGGTGTTAAGTAGTTTTTGAATTGGTATAAACATGCTTAAATGCAGCTCTTTGATAGATTTAGAGTAACTTGCTCTTCGCTTTTTAAATGCGATATTTTAATATAGTCGGCACTATTCTAGTTTTCTTTAGTTTGTATAGCTAGTTTTATCGGAATAAGTGTGAATAATAAGCATATTTATAGAAGCTAGTATAAATACTATTGAGGGTGCGATGAAAGTTTTAGTGACTGGAAGTACGGGTTTTGTTGGTCAGCGCGTTCTAGAAATCGGCGCTGCTAAAGGGTGGGACTGCTTGGCTCAAGTCAGAAAAGGTACAGTGCGAGGGGAGGTTGTTAAAGAGGTCATGGTACCTTTTATTGATTCTTCTACGGATTGGTCTCATGCATTAAATGGCGTGGATTGCATAATTCATTGCGCAGCTCGTGTTCATCAAATGAAAGAGTCTGATGCTGAGGCGTTAGTTGCTTATAACGAAGTTAATACTTTAGGGACTCTACACTTAGCGCGTCAAGCTGCTGATTCGGGTGTAAAGCGATTCGTTTTTTTGAGTTCGATTAAAGTTAACGGTGAATTTACTGATGTCGGTGACCCTTTTTCAGTTAAAGTTAACCAGCCTCCAATAGACCCTTATGGTAAGAGCAAATTTGATGCAGAGGTCGGATTAAGGATAATCGCAGAAGAGACTGGTTTAGAGGTCGTGATAATTCGTCCCCCATTGGTTTATGGCCCTGGCGTTAAAGCAAACTTTCAATCAATGATGTCTTGGGTTACAAAGGGGGTTCCTTTACCTTTAGGGGCTATCAATAATAAACGTAGTTTAGTTTTTATTGATAACTTGGTCGATCTTATAGTAACGACTGTCATTCATCGTAATGCGGTGAATCGTACGTTTTTGGTTTCTGATGATCATGATGTGTCAACGACTCAGTTATTAAATGCAATTTCATTCGCGACGAGAAAGTCACCTCGTTTGTTACCTATTCCGATGTCATGGATTCAGTTTGTTGCAAAATTAGTCGGAAAACCGAAAATTGCGCAACGTATTTGTGGAAGTTTGCAAGTGGATATTAGTGATACTAAACAGGAATTAAACTGGATGCCTCCTATTTCTTTTGAAGAAGGCATTAAGCAAACTGTCGATAGTTTTGTTGGATCTGAAACGTAGGTTCAAATATTTAGTTCCTCGTTTTTATAATTATAAGGTGTTCAGCTCTTTGTTTTTGGGTTGTATACTTCACCGTCATTCTAGAATGTGAATCATAAGTACATTCTGGAGTTTGTGTATTTTTTGTAGGACATTGTTGTGATTAGAGTATTAGATTTTTTATTTGCATTTTTTGGTCTTCTTTTTTTATGGCCAGTATTATTAGTTGTATATATTGTTGGTTATTTTGATACTGGCTCTCCCGTATTTCTGCAAACTCGAGTAGGTAAAAATAAAAGACCATTTACGTTAATTAAATTCCGTACTATGCCTGTTGAAACAAAGTCGGTAGCGACTCATTTAGTGAGTGCTAGCTCCGTCACTAAGCTGGGTAGTTTTTTACGTAAAACAAAAATTGATGAATTGCCTCAATTAATTAATGTTGTAAAAGGTGAGATGAGTTTAGTTGGCCCACGCCCGAATTTGTTTAATCAAGAAGCGTTAATTAAAGCACGTGATGCATTAGGCGTTTACGATGTGCTGCCTGGGGTGACTGGCCTAGCTCAGGTGCAAAATATCGATATGTCTACCCCGCAATTACTTGCTAAAACAGATAAACAAATGATTGATACCTTAACCGTCAAAGACTACTTCAAGTATATCATCATGACAGCGACAGGCAGCGGTTCGGGTGATGCTGTCAAATAGCCTTCATTTATATATTGTTTAAATCCCAGAGACGTTATTTTGGGATTTTTATCGTAACGGCCATTGATGTCATTAAGTATGCTCAGGCTCGCATAGCTCTTTTTCTTGTATCAACTGCATCCAAGGTTTAAACTTATCCCACATTCCTTATTCCTTGTTAAAAGAGAACATAATGGCTGGTCCTCAGTTTATCTATTCGATGCACCGTGTTGGCAAAATTGTGCCACCGAAGCGTCAAATCCTTAAAGACATCTCGCTTAGTTTTTACCCTGGCGCTAAAATTGGCGTATTGGGTCTAAATGGCTCTGGTAAATCAAGCTTATTACGTATTATGGCTGGCGTAGATCAAGACTTCGAAGGTGAAGCGCGTCCATTAGCTGGTACTAAAATTGGTTACTTACCGCAAGAACCTGTACTGGATCTAGAAAAAACAGTACGTGAAGTCGTTGAAGAAGCGATTTCAGAACTTAAAGATGCAATGGCAGGTCTTGACCAAGTTTATGCTGATTATGCCGAACCAGATGCGGATTTTGATAAGTTAGCGAAGAAACAAGAAAAGTTTGAATCTATCATTCAAGCGCACGATGGTCACAACATCGAAAACCAACTAGAGCGTGCTGCAGATGCATTACGTTTACCTGAATGGGACACTAAAATTAAAGTCCTATCGGGTGGTGAACGTCGCCGTGTTGCTATCTGTCGTTTGTTATTAGAAAAACCAGACATGTTATTACTAGACGAACCAACCAACCACTTGGATGCTGAATCTGTAGCTTGGTTAGAGCGTTTCCTACATGATTATGAAGGTACTGTTGTTGCGATCACGCATGATAGATATTTCCTTGATAATGTAGCCGGTTGGATCTTAGAGCTTGACCGTGGTGAAGGTATTCCATGGGAAGGTAACTACTCTTCTTGGTTAGAGCAGAAAGATGCGCGTCTAGAACAAGAAGCATCGCAAGAAAGTGCACGCAAAAAATCGATTGAAAAAGAACTTGAATGGGTTCGTTCAAATCCAAAAGGTCGTCAAGCGAAAAGTAAAGCGCGTATGGCACGTTTTGAAGAGCTTAATCAATCAGATTATCAACGTCGTAACGAAACCAATGAACTGTTCATCCCACCGGGTGAGCGTTTAGGTGACAAAGTCATTGACGTTGAAAATCTAGGTAAAGCGTATGACGGTCGTGTATTAATTGATAACTTGTCATTCTCTATGCCAAAAGGCGCAATTGTTGGTATTATCGGTCCCAATGGTGCTGGTAAGTCAACATTATTCAAAATGCTAGATGGCAGCGAGTCTCCAGACTCTGGTTCGGTTTCAGTGGGTGAATCAGTAAAACTAGCAAGTGTAGATCAGTTCCGTGATCACATGAACGGTGATAATACTGTATGGCAGGAACTGTCAGATGGTTTAGATATTATCAAAGTTGGTAATACTGAAATGTCATCACGTGCTTACTGTAGTCGTTTTAACTTCAAAGGTACTGATCAGCAAAAACGTGTTGGTCAGCTGTCTGGTGGTGAACGTGGTCGTTTACACCTTGCTAAGCTTTTACAGTCTGGCGGTAACGTGATCCTACTGGATGAGCCAACCAATGACTTGGATATCGAGACACTACGTGCTCTTGAAGAAGCTATTCTCGAGTTCCCTGGTTGTGCGATGGTTATTTCCCATGACCGTTGGTTCCTTGATCGTATTGCGACGCATATCCTAGATTACCGTGATGAAGGTAAAGTGAACTTCTACGAAGGTAACTACACAGATTACGAAGCATGGTTGAAGAAAACCTTAGGGCCAGAAGCGGCACAACCACACCGTATTAAATACAAACGCATTAGTTAATTTTGCCGTCATTATTTGACTAAATAACGACAAATGTGAATTAAGAGTAAAAGCCTGTAATTATGATATTACGGGCTTTTTTTTGCTTGTTTTATTCACTACGTATAACGCCTTTATCTTTAAATTGCGATGAGGTGTGGTTATTGCTCTGATTTAGAATGGTAAATAAGTTGTTGTTCGTTAAGTGTTTGTGATGAAATTTTGATTTCGATTTAACAACTTGGCAGAATGACAACACAATATAGACAATGGATTTTTTTATTCCCTGTGACTTTAATTAGATATGCTATTTTTATCTCTCTCTCCTTATCTTTCAGTATTAGCGCTTTTACAGTGCGAGCTGAATATAAAACCGAGCATGTCCGTATTTTATTGCCGCCTACGTCGATAGTTCAATCTGCGGGTTACTATATGGCGCAGCATAAGGGATTTTTTAGTGCACAGGGCCTTAATGCGGACTTAATTTCGATGCGTTCTCGTCAATCAATCAGCAAAGCTGTCGATCAAGGAGAGGCCGAATACGGGGTGACGAATGCGGATGTATTAATTGCAAAAGCCAATGGCCGGGCACTCGTTGCCATAGCCGTCATATTTCAACATTCTCCGAGTGCTTTATTAGTATTAAAAGACAAAGGTATGAATAAGTTAGCCGATTTAAATGATAAACGGGTGCTATTATTACCTGAATTTAAAGATATTGAAGTGCTCAGTTTATTACGTAAACAGCATATTCATTCAATTAATATCTTATCCCCTTCGGTCGCACGTGATATTACGACGTTAGTGAACAATCAATTTGACGCCCTTAGCATTAATTTAACCAGCGGCCCCTATAACGCTGTACGTCAAGGGGTGGAACCGGTTATTTTCACACCGAAAAATTACGGTATCGATTTTTACAGTGGTTTTTTATTTACCAGCGTAACAGAAGCAAGCTTAAACCCCGAACGTGTTGCTGCAGTACGGACGGCGGTACTACAAGGATGGGAATACGCATTAACACATACCGAAGAAACGCTGGATGTATTGGTGGCGTTGAATCAACCGTTACCGTCGGCTGCTTTGGATGAATTACGTAATCAATTTAAATATCAGCTAATCATTATGCGGGATTATATTCTGCCTGATTTTGTGCCCTTGGGGTATATCAATCGTCAGCATCTTGTCGATATTCAACAGCAACTGATCGATCTTGATTTTATTTCACAAAGCAGTGATTTTAGCCAATTTATTTATACGCCGCCTCGCGCCAAAATAGACTGGCAAGTATGGGGCGTTTGGGTCAAGGTTATTGTCGCGGCGTTATTATTTAATGGTTTGTGGTTATTTTATTTGTTAATCATCAACCAAAGATTAAAACGCGAAGTACTGGAAAGAAGGCGTGCCGAGCAGCAGGTTCGGTATGCCGCCATGCATGATAACTTAACTGGGTTAGCAAACCGAGCGCAGCTGATGGAGACCCTTGAACATATTCTGCCGCTGGCTCAAAAAGGTAAGATCACCCCGGTATTATTGTTCATGGATCTGGATCGTTTTAAGCTAGTCAACGACCGCTATGGGCATGCGGCAGGAGATGAACTACTTATTGCCGCTGCGCAGCGTATGTCTCGTTTACTTGGCGGGCCAGGCGAATTATTAACGCGGTTAGGTGGAGATGAGTTTGTCGTTTTATTGCCAAATTCGAATCTCCGTTATGCTGGTCAGCTAAGTGAACAAATCGAACGTACTTTATTGCAATCATTTGCCTTATCTGTGTGTAATGTATCTATCGGCATTAGTATTGGTTATAGCGTTTATCACCACGATATGAGTGCTGATGAGCTATTAACAGGTGCTGATAACCAGATGTACGAAATAAAAAGTGAGCATCATCAAAAAAGAAAGCAAATAGTCTGTTAAGTGGCACTTATTTTGCTTGTTTCACGTTATTATCTATTACTTGACGCTTTGTACGTGTACTTAGTAGTAACGTGCAGATTTTTCCTGTAAATAACGATGGTCGTGTTTTCTATGTCATCTCATACTGATGTATTTAACCGTCGCTTATTTTAGCTGTACTTATTTTAGTCGTAAGTGTCTAGCCGTAATAGTTGTATTCATTTTCCAATTTAAGCAGTGATCGCCAGCATGGAATTATCTCATTACACCGACATAATTAAAAAATTAACGACCTTGTATCATGAACCTGATTTTAGTCTTTTGTTCGCACAGTTGACTGAAGGTGAAACGAACAGTAAACGTTTTTTGATCAAGATGGAGGTCAATCGCCTTTCTGCGCCCACACGACGGATCCTCGATTTTCGTCAACGTGGTGATAGTGGCGCGGTAGCGTATGAGTATGATGGTATTTTACATCACATTAATCCGGTCGAAATTAAGTTTTTAGAAACATTGTTAGCTCAGCACCAAGGTAATTATACGCTGGGTATTTATGAAGAAGTATTGGCTTTTCATCAACGTGAACGCAGTAAACCAGTAAATGAGCGCAATGTTATAAAGGTTGAACCCGCGGCTAAATTTGCGGTCGAACCGATTCAATATGCGTCTTATTTTGTGCGTGACGAAGAGCGTATGCACTACAGTTCAGCGATAAAAATTCGGTTTGGCGACCGTGTTATTGATGCCATGACCTCTGATTTATCCACCAGTGGCATTAAAGTTAAAGTGAATAAAAATCACGCCATTGTGACAGGCAGTTTAGTGAATGTGAACTTTTCGAGCTTACGTCAAGAATATGCTAACCATTTATTACGTGATTTTTTTGCTTATAAACTCATGGGCATCGATGAAGAAGAGAAGTTTGATTATTTACGTTTAATGCGGATTGACGAAAATAATGAATTAGATACCTTTATCAGTAAATTGATCGCGCAAAATAAAAGTAAATACAAAGTTAACGTCCGTTATCAAGAAGAGAATGTTGTTGTAAAAGGGTATGAACAGTTCTTTTTACCACGAATGTCAGGCTTACCTCTGTATATCTCGGGTGATGAACAGCCTGTATTAAGTCATTTGTTATTGAATGAAAATAATCGTGGTGTATACGATTATTGGATCAATGAAGAATCTAAAAGTCAGCTTGAAGCATGTTGGCAGACAGATTGGATGCAAGGACTATTACAGACCAAGGAAAGTATCGAAACGACCATTTACAGTTTTTATTATACGCAGAATGGGCGCCTGTACTTTTACGCAGCCGACGCGATTAGTTTGGCTAAGTCAGGTTTGAAAGCCTTGTTTTTGTCTTTTGCTTGTCAACGACCTAATTTCAGAGCATTTAAATTTTCATTATACCCGTCAGCATTTGATGAAAAGAAACATTTACTGGAAGCAGAATGTCACCAACAGCCGATAGGGTCGACAATGCTCGCGGCATTACAAGATATTCGTTGGGTTGGGTTGCTGCAAGATATTACCAATGAAAATATTCTGAATGATTATAAAGCGTATGCGCAGCACAGCAGTGATTTTAACCTGCTGCATCAATATCGTTTACCGGCTGCGGATCAACGCGCGATATTAGCCCAGTTTAAATTTGTACAACTACGTAAAGAAGCCCGATTCAGTTACAAAACGGCGATTGTAGTGAATCATACCGAACGTAGTATCAAAGGTTGGAGTAATGATTTTTCGACTGAAGGATTACAGATCGAATTAGAATCGCCGTTGGATGTGCAGATCGGTCATCGCGTTTACCTTGAACTGCCGATGTTACAAAAACTGTCGAAGAAAGTAGCGCTTGTCAATTTACCTTACAGTGTTGTTGGCTGTAATAAAGCGAAAACAATTCTACACTTGCAGATTGTCGGTGATAAAGAGGCACATATTGGCTGTAAGTTCTTTAGTTTGTTGATCAGTAGCAATAAAGGCAAGTTAAAAAGTACTCCAGAGCCAACGCAATCACCAGGTGTCACCGCGGTATTACGAAATATGTATTGTCAGCATTTAGCGACCATGCCCTTGTATATTCATAAGGTAAACACGAGTTACCAGATGGACAGGATAGGCATTAGCCCGAACGAAAATAGTTTAGCACCGCTGTTTGAATATTTTGGGCAAGCTGAATCCCGCTACAATCTGTACCCTCTGTTATCAGATAATAATATTAAACAGGTTTTCGATGATGCATTAGCCGGGTTAGAACCCACTTATCGCCCTTGGCAGCAGGTGCTTTATATTACGATCGCAACCAGTGATTCGGTAGTCACAACGCGATTTGAAAAAGATTTTAGTGATGAGCATGAACGCCGTCAGTTCATTACCCATAGTTTACAAAAAGGCGCTTTCTTTGCGATCCAAGTGATGCTGTCTCGTACTGGGCGGCCGGATATGGAATACATTGAAAAAGAACTTAACTACGTTAGCCATTATGCGATACACAGAGCACAAAAGCTTGAAGACGAATTATGGCGTGTACGTGGAGTGGTGGATCTGATTGATGTGTCTGATGAGTTGTTATATAGACTCGGCCTACGCCGCATGCGTTAATGAGCACTGATCTATTTGTTGTTCGTCTATTGATTAATAGAGTCCACGTAAAAACCGCTAACGTGGACGCCTATTTGCTTTAGATTAGGTTACGACCAGCTCGCGTCCACACAGTTCGCTGCGTGTAGCAGTCCGACTAACCCTTCCAGATCATGATGATTTAATGCCACTTGCGCTTGCTGTTGAACAATAGGTTTAGCATGAATAGCCACACCGAGAGCCGCACTTTTCAACATGATTAAATCATTAGCGCCATCACCAATCGCGACTGTTTGCTGCGGAGCAATCTGATATTCCTGTGCGAGTGCTTGCAGGGTATCGGCTTTCACCTGAGCATCAACAATATCGCCAATAATCTGACCCGTTAAGATGCCATCGACGATTTCGAGTTCATTGGCATAAACAGCATCAAATCCTAAATCATCTTGTAGACGCTTAGCAAAGTAAGTAAAACCGCCTGACGCGATTGCTACTTTCCAGTTTGCTTGGTGCAAGGTGGCAATCAATAACTCTAAACCGGGCATTAGCGGCATGGCATCGGCAACTTGAGTTAATACGGCTTCCGGACAGTTGGTTAGCGTCGCTACGCGCGAACGTAGGCTTTCAGAAAAATCTAATTCACCATTCATGGCGCTTGCCGTTACGGCTGCGACTTGTTCACCGACGCCTGCAAGTTTGGCTATTTCATCGATACATTCAATTTGAATCGTCGTTGAATCCATATCCATTAATACCACCCCAGGTTGCTTTAAACTCGGTAGTGTCTGGCTTAATGCATAATCAACATGGTAATCATTACGCCAGCTTGCTAACGTATCTTTAAATTGCAGCTGTAGTTCATCTGATAACGTGGTAAAGCCTAAAACAATAATGTCACCTTGATTGGCTGGTGCTGCGCGTTGCGTGTCGGTTAATGCGTTATTGTTTAATGCGTTATTGTTTAATGCATAGTTCGCTGGTGGATATAGGATAATATCGCCAGAGTCTTGCATTGACAGCTGCAGTTGACTCAATGCTGACAGTAGGTTTAGCAGCGCGTCACTTGTTATACTTGGTGCGATTAAAGTGAGATAATAGTGACTACTGTTATTACTACTATTTGTTGGCAGTTCTTGCGCCGAAATATTAAATTGACCCTGACAATAAGTGACATGTTTTATTTCAGTGCTTTGCAAGGTTAACAATTGTGGCCATGCTATTGGCGGAGTATTACTAAATAAAGTCTCAGCGAGTTGAGTCATTTTGCTACTAATCCTTGTAATCGATAGGTTACTGCTAGCAAAGATAACGTATTCGACTTAAAATTGCGATTCGTAATTACGGTATTCAGAAAGGAGCTCGTTGTGGTTAAAGGTAAGAATAATGACAATCCTGTAAATACAGAGCTGGTTCCGCATGAGCCACATTTAGCGACAAACCAGACGAGCAAGTATAATCAAGATGGTAAATCTAATGGCCGTAATAAGTTCTTAAAGCGTCAAACTTCATTATTGATTGCGTTAAGTCTTAGCTCACTCTTCATTTTTATTGCGATCTCGTTATATAACAATGTCACGGCCTCTCGCTATCACCAGGTTGATATGTTGGTGCATTCATTACTGGATTATCCGACAAAAATGGCGGCTAACTTGATTGTTACCCGTGAGTCTAGCGATCTTAATACCCGCGTTAACAGTAAAAAACAGCTACAACAGCTGGTGGATGAAGTCAGCGAAAATCAGTATGTCACTAGCCTGCATATTTTTGCTGAAGATGGTAAGTTATTAAGTTCTTCTCAAGAAGACTATATGGCCGAATTACTGGCTAAAAAACAATATATAGCACCCAAGGGGGTGCGTGTTTATCTCAAACCGATATTGGCAGACAACAAACCTGTGGGTTTTTTACAGTTGCATTTTAGTTATCAACAAATGCTTAAAACCTTCACTATTTTCCAGTTTGACGCCACTAAGTCTATTTTAATCTTGTTTTTATTGTTATTGCTGTTTGGTGTCATGATCGGTGTGACGATCAACCGCGTTCATCATAAGTTTCGTTCAAAAGGGTAATCAAATGTCTAAACATATACATATTCTGGGTATTTGTGGCACGTTCATGGGTGGTATTGCAGTACTGGCTAAACAGCTAGGTTATAAAGTCACGGGCTCAGATGCCAATGTGTACCCGCCAATGAGCACCCAACTAGAAGATCAAGGTATCGAGCTTATCGAAGGTTACGACCCGAGTCAGCTTGATCCTGCGCCAGACATGGTGATTGTAGGTAATGCTATGTCACGTGGAAATCCTTGTGTCGAATACATGTTAGACCGAAAGCTCGCTTATACTTCAGGGCCACAGTGGCTGTCTGAACATTTATTACAACACCGTTATGTGATTGCAGCTTCGGGGACCCATGGTAAAACGACTACAGCGGCTATGGTTGCATGGATCTTAGAATATGCGGGACTCGAACCGGGTTTCTTAATTGGCGGCGTACCACAGAACTTCACTGAATCAGCACGCTTAGGTGGTGGCTATTTCTTTGTCATTGAAGCGGATGAATACGATACCGCCTTTTTCGATAAACGTTCTAAGTTTGTACATTACCAACCAAATACGCTGATCATGAATAACCTTGAATATGACCATGCCGATATTTTTCCTGACTTAGCGGCGATCCAACGTCAATTTCATCACGTAGTCAGAACCGTCCCTAGTAATGGCCTGATCTTAATGCCAGAGAATGTACCAGCATTGGATGACGTGATACAACAAGGTTGCTGGACGCCTGTGCAATCTTTATGTTTAGAGAATAAAACTCAGGGGTCTGAAAATAAAGCATTAGGCGCTGAAGGCAGCCATTGGCAAGCGAAGAAATTACGTGAAGATGCCAGCCAATTTGAAGTTTACTGCCAAGGTGAGTTAGCTGGTGTGGTTAAGTGGAACTTGATTGGCGATCATAATTTACAAAATGGCATGATGGCGATCGCAGCTGCGCATTATGCAGGCGTTGAGTTAAACCAAGCCATTGCAGGACTAGGGGCGTTTAAAACCCCGAAACGCCGCATGGAAATTAAAGGTGAAGTGCAGGGTATCCGCGTTTATGATGATTTTGCGCACCACCCGACGGCGATCGCCACGACATTAGCAGGATTACGCGCTGCTGTCGGTAGTGAACGAATCATTGCCGTATTAGAGCCGCGTTCAAACACCATGCGCATGGGCACGCATCAACAAGCATTAGCACAATCATTAATGCAGGCTGATGATGTGTTGTTATATCAACCCGAAGGTTTAGATTGGAATCTACAACCGGTTGCTGATGAGCTATGTGCTACTCATGGTTCGGGGGCGATCAATGCGTCAGGTATAGATAATCGTCATAAAGCAGCTATTCATCAGTACATTGATGGGTTGATCGCTGAGATCACAACGCGGGCGAAAGCACAGGCAGGTCCTTGCCATGTACTAATTATGAGTAATGGTGGCTTTGCGGGTATTCATGATAAATTGTTAGCTAAATTAGAAGTTAAATCATAATTAGACAAATGAACACTTGAAAATGATGAAATATATGAAGAAAGGCGATGACTACCATGCAAACTAAAACGGCTGAATTTAGCAAACGCATTACCTTAGGGGTTAGTGGTGCGTCAGGCTCACAATATGCTATACGTTTATTGGAATTATTATTAGCGGCAGATGTACAAGTACATTTACTGATGTCGGATGCGGCTAAAGTAGTCATGGCAACCGAAACTGATGAAAAATGGCCAGCAGACAATAAAGCATTACAGCTGTTTTTAACCGATAAATATCAAGCGAAAGCAGGGCAGTTATTGGTGCCAAGCAATAAAGATTGGTTCTCGCCAGTTGCCTCTGGTTCAGGTGCACCAAAACAAATGGTTATTTGTCCGTGTAGTATGGGGACCGTTGCTGCCGTGGCGCAAGGCATGTCGACTAACTTATTACACCGTGCTGCTGATGTGGTATTAAAAGAACGTGGTCAACTGGTATTGATCCCGCGTGAAACACCGCTATCACCGATCCATTTAGAAAATATGCTGAAGTTGTCACGCCTTGGGGTCACCATCATGCCTGCCGCACCGGGTTTTTACCGAAAACCAAAAACGCTTGATGATCTTATTGATTTGATGGTCGCACGTATTCTTGACCACTTGGACGTTGACCAGTCTATTTATGCGGGATGGGGACGTTAAGCGTTAGATATCGATCCCCTCCCTTGACCGTAAGGGGAGGGGGAATTCGTGCTCGCGTTAAGCTTTCGCTAATGCTGACGTTACATACTTTTCTAAAAACTCAATAATCCTTTTTTTATCCATGGCTTGAGGTTGATTCACTAATTGTAAGATCATATAACCTTGGTTGGATAGACTGCGGGCAAATTCAGTGGTGGTTAAATAGGTATTTATTTCACCCGATGCGATAGCAGGTTCTATCTTGTTGCTGATAATGGCGATGTTGTTATCGAGTAGCGCCAGATAACGCGGCCAAGTATCTTCTCGAATAGAGGAACTCCATTCTAACCAAATGTAAGTGAACTGTGGATTATTGATGGCGGCGTCAACAAAATCGGCTAAATAGTCATGAATGGCTTGGTGCGCGCTTTTACTTGGTTGCCCTGCAAGGTCAATAAAGTTCTTACGTACCATGTGGCTAAAGAAGTCTTCAATTTGTATTAATACACTGTCTACCAGTTGTTCTCTGCTGCTGAAATAGTTAAATACAGTGGCGACGGACACCTGTGCTAACTCTGCTATTTCTGCGTGACCAGCACGGCCAAGACCGCGTTTAGAGAATACTTCTATCGCACACTGCATTAATTGTTCGCGACGAGCTTCGGGAGAGAGACGGGTACGCCGTCTGGTTACTGCAGGCATTTCCATATGTTGCATCCAAGTATAATAATCAAATGTTAATTTATTGTTAATGTTATCATTAGGCCTACACCGAGTTCAACCGTGACGTGCAACTAATCTCGTTTCTTAGTGATAATAACTCGTATTTAATCATCACAATCTCAGTGGTTTTTAATGAAATTATTTCGACTATTGCCATTAGGCTGTTAAACTGTGCGCAATTTTTAGATATCAACGTTGAGAATCGTTATTTTTGAGGTTGTATATTTTAGACATACATTTTTAGAGAGCGGTATTTATCGGTTATTTGCTGGTGGTGCTGGGATCGTTTGGAGAAATTACCATGAAACACACTGTTGAAGTGATGATCACTGAAGCTGACGTGCAAGCCAAAGTAAAAGAGTTAGCGGCACAAATTGAAACGCATTATAAAGATACTGAAACGCTAATCATTGTTTGCTTATTACGTGGTTCAGTTATTTATATGTCGGATCTGTGTCGTCATATTAATTTACCGATTGAGTTAGACTTCATGACAGCATCAAGCTACGGTAATTCAATGGAAAGTAACCGTGATGTACGTATCTTAAAAGACTTAGATAGCGACATTAAAGGTAAAGATGTACTTATCGTTGAAGACATCATTGATACTGGTTTCACACTGAGCAAAATCAAAACGATGTTAGAACTGCGTGATCCTAAATCAATCACTATTACGACACTATTAGACAAACCGTCTCGTCGTGAAGTAACGGTACCGGTTGATTGGGTTGGTTTTGAGATCCCTGACGAGTTCGTGGTTGGTTATGGTATCGATTACGGTCAAAAATACCGTAACTTACCTTACGTAGGTAAAGTTGTACCGTTAGAAGGTTAAGTTTTACTTAATCTGTTCGAGTCGTTTAAAGCCGTTCAGCCGCAATAGCTGATCTTACTTTAAACGACCCGTTTTTATTATTGCCTTTGGTAGACTTCAGTCTTTCATGGCGAGTTTAAGCTGGAGTCTCTACTCCATCCTCGCATTTCTACACCATTCCAGTATAATTCATCTCCCATTCTTCACTAGGTTTGTTCATCTCATGACGTTAGCACTTGAAATAAAAGGGCTCCAGAAGACGTATTCTGGCGGAGTTCAAGCGGTCAAAAATATAAACCTTACCGTAGCCAAAGGTGATTTTTATGCACTGTTAGGGCCTAACGGTGCGGGTAAGTCGACGACTATCGGCGTGATGAGCTCATTGGTAAATAAAACCGCCGGACAAGTTAAGATCTTCGGTTTTGATATTGATACAGATCTTGAAGCGGCCAAGAGTAAGATTGGCTTAGTACCACAAGAATTTAATTTTAATCCGTTTGAAAAGATTGAAAATATTATCGTCAATCAAGCGGGTTATTATGGTGTACCGCGTAAAGAAGCGTTAGTGCGTTGTGAAGCATTATTAAAACAACTGGAATTATGGGACAAACGCCATGAAGCGGCGCGTAATTTATCTGGTGGTATGAAACGTCGATTAATGATCGCGCGTGCATTAGTGCATGATCCAGAGCTGCTTATTTTAGATGAACCAACGGCCGGTGTTGATATTGAATTACGTCGTACCATGTGGGAATTTTTGCAGCGTAAGAACGAGCAGGGTATTACGATTATTCTTACCACGCATTATTTAGAAGAAGCAGAAATGCTGTGCCGTAATATCGGCATTATTGACAAAGGTTTGTTAATTGAGGATACCTCAATGAAAGCCCTGTTATCACAATTAAATAGTGAGTCCTATTTACTTGATCTAAAGAGTCGATTTGATATAAACAGCAAATTAATCAAACCTGAATTAGACGGTTATAGCTGTCGATTATTAGATGATCATACCTTAGAAGTGGATGTAGCTAAAAATCGCGGTTTAAATTCGTTATTCGCGCAATTGGCGGCAATGAACATTCAAGTTCAGGGGATTCGTAATAAAGAAAACCGTCTCGAAGCATTATTCATGGATATAGTCGAGCAGGGTAGACAAGTGCAAGCCCATTAGTTTGCACAGACACTTGAATAAGTGAGTTAAAATGAAAAAAAATTATTTAATCGCGTTTAACAGTATTCTGAATAAAGAGATCACCCGCTTTACGCGTATTTGGGTGCAAACCTTAGTACCGCCAGCCATTACCATGTCGTTATACTTTGTCATCTTCGGCAACCTGATTGGCTCTCGTGTCGGCCAGATGGAAGGGTTTAGCTACATGGCGTTTATTGTTCCTGGCTTGATCATGATGTCGGTGATCACCAACTCTTACTCAAATGTGGCGTCGTCGTTTTACAGCGCCAAGTTTCAAGGCAATATTGAAGAGTTATTAGTATCACCGGTACCCACTTATATCATTATCGCCGGTTATGTCGGTGGCGGTGTTACGCGTGGCTTACTCGTTGGCTTTATTGTGACTTGTGTGTCGCTGTTTTTTGTACCACTGCAAATTCATAGTATATTAGTGATCGTGAGCACGTTATTACTCACCGCTATCTTGTTTTCGTTAGCAGGGTTGTTAAATGCTATCTTTGCAAAAAGTTTTGACGATATCTCGATTATCCCTACGTTTGTATTAACGCCATTAACCTATTTAGGTGGTGTGTTTTATTCAACGTCACTGTTACCACCGGTATGGGAAACTATTTCACACGCTAATCCCATCATTTATATGGTCAGCGCATTCCGTAATGGTTTCTTAGGCATCGAAAACATTCCATTATTTTATTCATTTACTGTCATCCTTGGTTTTATTGCTGTGCTTTATGCATTGGTATATCGCTTGATCAGTAAAGGTGTTGGTTTAAGAAGTTAACAATAAAAATACTCCCTCCCTAATCCTCGGCTTGGTAAAGGGAGGGGGTTATCACTCGTATTAACAAATCGGTAAAGCAAATGAATACTCAGCAGCAAACAACACAAGACGATTCGATGGGTAACTCTCGAGAGATCACAACTAACCAAACGGGCTTAAACGAGCACCTAGATGAAGTTGTATTAAAACACCTTAAGCACAAATTCCGTAAGCCATACCGTCAGCATACCGTTGAAGCGTTTGAACAGATGCAAGCTATTGTAGCCGCAGACCCACGCCCGATTATTTTTGATTCTTGCTGTGGCGTTGGTGAAAGCACTGCGAAGATTGCGCAGCTGCACCCTGACTGTTTGGTATTTGGTATGGACAAATCGGCAGACCGTTTAGACCGTAACGAACAGCATCGTCATGCGCATCAAATCGATGGGCAGGTATATCATTTATTTCAGGTGGATTTAAACGATCTATGGCGTTTAGCCGTGGATGCAGGCTGGCAGTTACATAAACACTATATCTTGTATCCAAATCCATGGCCAAAAGCCAAACATTTACAACGACGCTGGCATGGTGCGGCGGTCTTCCCGTCAATCTTAGCGTTAGGTGGTGAATTAGAGCTGCGTAGCAACTGGCAATTATATTTACAAGAGTTTCAGCATGCTTTATCACTGGCGAATGTAAAAAGTGACTTGCAGACGTACAAAGCAATAGAAGCCACCACACCATTTGAGCGTAAGTATTGGGCGAGTGGGCAAACGTCTTGGCAGTTAATCGCTAAACTGTAATTTAATTGGTAGATTATGTGTTCTTACAACCGCTTACAATATTTGTGGCTTGTATTTTGTATTCTATGTAAGGTTTTTAACCTTAGTCGCGATTTCTAATTATATTTATTACAGTGTTAGGATGACTTAAACTTTAATACTTAGTGATGGTTATTAGTTTAATATTGCTAGTCCCATCACATTTATATATTATTTTTGAATATTTTTTATTAAGTTCATAACTAATTGATATAAGAATTAAATTAATATTACAGTGTGACTTTTTATTCCATATTGAGTAGGCGAGTGCTTGCTGTAAATAGGGGAATATGCGAGAATCGCATCGATTTTAAGCGTGTAAATTGAAGATATGGATTATTAATAGGTATCGATAAATAGATGCCAATAAATTTATACTATTTAAATATCAACTAATTTAGTTACTTATCAGCGTTGAGGTGCTGCAACCTTCGGGCGGTAGCGTGATTTTTTATAAATAATGTGTGTTTGACTAAGCATTTTTAGAATTTATCAACATTTCATTACAGATGTCACAAATCACACAACCCCAATGTAACTCACTTGTAACCTTGGCGCAACATGCGTACTTGATACAGATTACATAAAGTTAGAACAATATATCTAAAAGTGTGACGTAATTGGCGTTACTTTATTAGTTTTAGTTATTCTCCCATCATAGCGGTATAATCCCGCTTTATTTAAAATAAATATTGGATCATATGAAGCATTATAAAAAATTGCTGCTAGCTGTTGCTTTACCTGTCATTTTAGCCGGTTGTACTGTACCTGGCACTTACTTAAATGTAGACGATAAGCAGGCATCTGAAAGTGCCAATGATGATAGTTCAGAAACCGTTGATATTTTAGAACGTGTTAATCTATATCCATTAACAGCAGACAAAATGGCAAGGTATAAAGCACCCCGTTTGAGTGCGCAAATTAATCCTGAATTAGATGCCAAATTAGCCGCCTACGAATACCGTATTGGTGCGGGTGATATTTTAAATGTAACGATTTGGGACCATCCAGAATTAACCATTCCTGCTGGCTCTTACCGTAGCGCGAGTGAATCGGGTAACTGGGTACATGCCGACGGTACTATTTTCTACCCTTACATTGGTTTTGTGGCTGTTGCAGGTAAAACAGTCGTTGAAGTTCGCGCCATGCTAACGGAGAAATTAGCCAAGTTCATTGAAACGCCGCAAGTCGACGTTAACGTAGCCGCGTTCCGCTCTAAAAAAACCTACATAACAGGTGAAGTGAACAAACCCGGCCAGCAATTTATTAGCAATGTACCGCTAACATTATTAGATGCAGTCAACCACGCTGGTGGTTTAGCGGCCGATGCAGATTGGCGTAATGTCACGTTAACGCGTCAAGGTGTTGAGAAAAAACTGTCTTTGCATGCCTTAATGCAACGCGGTGATTTAACCCAGAACCGTTTATTAATGCCGGGTGATATTGTGCACGTACCACGTAATGATGCACAAAAAGTGTTTGTCATGGGTGAAGTGAACGAACCTAAACTATTAAAAATTGATCGTGCAGGCATGAGTCTGACGGAGGCATTAAGTAATGTCGGTGGTATTAATCAATTGGCTGCAGATGCTACCGGTATCTTTGTGGTGCGTGCGAATCGTAGTGCTGAATCAGACACTAAGACAGATACTGACAGCAATATCATTGCAGATATTTATCAATTAGACATAACGAATGCAGCCGCGCTGGTTATTGGCACTGAATTTGAATTAAAACCTTATGATATTGTCTATGTGACAGCTGCCCCAATTACCCGCTGGAACCGTGTGATTGGTCAGATATTACCGACAGTAACAGGCTTTAATCAGCTAACTGAAAGCATCAATAACGTGAGAGCTTGGTAATGTTTAATAATATTTTAGTGGTGTGCGTGGGTAATATTTGCCGCTCACCATCGGGCGAGTATTTGCTTAAGTCGCTATTGCCGAATAAACATATTGCTTCGGCAGGCGTTGGTGCGCTTGTCGGTAAGCCTGCAGATAAACTGGCTTGTCAGGTAGCAGAAGAAAACGGCATCAGTTTAGTGGGTCATCAAGGTCGCCAACTTACCTCGGCATTGTGCCGTGAATTTGATTTGATCTTAGTGATGGAGCAAGGCCATATTAATGCGGTGACTAACATTGCCCCTGAAGCGCGTGGTAAAACCATGTTATTCAGTCAATGGTTACAAAAGCAAGATATCCCGGACCCGTACCGCCAAAGTAAAGAAGCGTTTGATCATGCTTACAACCTAATTGAAGCTTCTGCAAAAGCATGGGCCAAAAAGTTAGGTTAATAGCAGTTAGGTTAATAACTGTTAGGTTAATATAAGCTAAGTTAAAGCTGTTAAGTAGCCCCTATGTCGAACGACTATGACTACTTAACCTACTTATTACGCAAGCTATTTAGCGCTTAAATTTAAACATTGGAATTTGATTACTATTATGAGCAGCAATACACTCAATCAAACAAACAAGTCGCAGTCGTCATCAAGTAGTGACGCCGACGAAATCGATTTAGGCAAGTTATTCGGCATATTACTGGACGCGCGATGGAGTATTGTCGCGGTTACCTTTATTTTTGCTGTATTTGGTGTTGGCTATGCGTTATTAGCAACGCCAGTATATAAAGCCGATGCATTAATCCAAGTGGAACAAAAAAGCGGTGGTATGTCTGCCCTTGTTGGTGACATGGGGGATATGTTTTCGAGTGAGTCTTCTGCGACGACCGAAGTTGAGATCATTAAGTCACGTATGATCTTAAGCAAAACTGTTGAAAAACTCAATTTAACCACGCTTGCTGCGCCTAAATACCTGCCTGTTATTGGTAAAGGCTTCGCACGTATGAGTGGGCAACAGAATGACATTCGGATCAGTCGTTTTGACATTCCACGTTATGCTGCGCCTGCATTTAGTTTGATCATTGATGACGCTAGCAAAGGCGCTTATTCATTATATAACGATGACGGACGTAAGGTGTTATCTGGTATTGTGGGTGAATTAGCGCAAAACAATGATTATCGTTTGTTTGTGCAAGCGTTAGTGGGTAACAATGCTGATGAGTTCACCGTTGCTAAACAATCGCAACTTGATGCAATTCAATGGTTACAACAGAATTTATCGGTGAGTGAACGCGGTAAACAAACTGGTATTTTACAATTATCTTTCAGTGGCGAAGATAAAGCCTTAATCGAAGATATTCTGAATGATGTAAGCCAAAACTACTTCTTACAAAATGTACAACGGAACTCGGCTGAAGCAGAAAAAAGCTTAGCCTTTTTACAAGGTCACCTACCAAAAATTAAAACAGAGTTAACCGCGGCTGAAGATACCCTAAACCGCTTTCGACAAGACAACGAATCAATAGATTTAGGCTTAGAAGCCCAGTCAACGTTAAAGGTAATGGTTGAGTTAGAATCGCAGTTAAATGAATTAACGTTTAAAGAAAGTGATATTAGCCAACGTTTTACCAAGGACCATCCGGCGTATAAATCGTTATTAGATAAACGCCAAGTCTTGCTAGCTAAACAAAAACATCTTAACGAGCAAGTTCAACAATTACCAAAAACTCAGCGTGACGTATTACGCATGAAGCGTGATGTTGAAGTAAACCAGCAGATTTATATTCAGTTGTTAAACAAGGTGCAAGAACTGAATATTTTAAAAGCCGGTACGGTTGGTAATGTGCGTATTCTTGATACTGCACAAGCGTATAGCAAAGCAGTGAAACCGAAAAAATCACTGATTGTGGTATTAGCAACCTTATTGGGTGGCATGCTTTCTGTAGCTATTGTGCTTGTTCGTGCTGCGCTGCATAAAGGCGTTGAAAACCCGGATGAAGTTGAAGCCTTAGGTTTACCGGTTTATGCCAGCATCCCAATGTCAGATTGGCAATCAGAAATGGACGTTAAGCTTAAACATAATAAACGTAAAAAGAACTTTGAGTTACACGAAACATTACTAGCAGAATCAAACCCTGCAGATTTATCCATTGAAGCATTACGTGGCCTGCGTACCAGCATGCATTTTGCCATGATGGAAGCGAAGAATAACGTAGTGATGATCTCGGGCCCTGCACCTGGTATTGGTAAGTCATTTGTATCAGCTAACTTTGCTGCTGTAATTGCGAAAACTGGTCAAAAAGTATTGTTAGTTGATGGCGATATGCGTAAGGGCTATTTACAACGTCACTTCAACCTAGAATGGGAACGCGGCTTATCAGAAATGCTGTCGGGTAAATTAGACACTAAAGATGTCATTAAATCATCGAGTATTGAAAACCTCGATATTATTACCCGTGGTCAAATCCCACCAAATCCGTCTGAACTGTTAATGCATCCACGCTTTGTTGATTTTGTGACATGGGCGTCAAGTGAATATGACCTAGTGTTGATTGATACTCCGCCGGTACTGGCAGTCACAGATCCAAGCATTGTAGGTGCGTTAGCGGGTACAACTTTAATGGTTGGTCGTTTTGGTCAAAATACCGTGAAAGAAATTGAAGTCGCACGTCATCGTTTTGAAATGGCGGGAATTGAAGTGAAAGGCTTTATTTTGAATGCGGTAGAGAAGAAGGCGAGTGCATCTTATGGGTATGGTTATTATAACTATAGCTATGAGAGTGATAAGGCTTAGTTTATGAAAGACAAGACCTATTGGGGCCTGTTACTAAAAACCCGTAATCTCTAGGCTGTACAAGTGATTGCCCGACATGGAATGTCTCAAAATAGATAAAGTATGTCTCAGTGGTATAAACATCGCTGAGATATAAACATGAATAATATCAGTTAACCTTCATTTATATACTCGCTTTCGTGAGTTAATTTTAGAATTTAATACAAGAGAAAAGTATGAAAATCCTCGTTACTGGCGGTGCTGGTTTTATCGGTTCAGCTGTTATTCGTCATGTTATCAAAAATACCAACGACAGTATCATCAATGTAGATAAGTTAACCTATGCTGGCAACTTAGAGTCATTAGTTGATATTAAAGACAGTGATCGCTACGCGTTTGAACAAGTCGATATTTGCAGCCGTGAAGATCTTGACAGAGTATTTTCGGAATATCAGCCTGATGCCGTCATGCACTTGGCAGCAGAGTCGCATGTAGACCGTTCAATTGATGGTCCCGCAGCATTTATTGAAACCAACATTGTTGGTACGTATACGTTACTGGAAGCGACACGCTCTTACTGGAATAAGCTTGAAAAAATTCGTAAGGATGCATTTCGCTTCCACCATATCTCTACTGATGAAGTCTACGGTGATTTAGAAGGAACTGATGACTTATTTACCGAAACAACGTCATATGAGCCCAGTAGCCCTTATTCAGCATCAAAAGCATCAAGTGATCATTTAGTTCGCGCTTGGCAGCGAACCTATGGCCTACCAACTTTGGTAACTAATTGCTCTAATAACTACGGCCCTTACCATTTTCCTGAGAAACTGATCCCATTAGTTATTTTAAATGCAGTAGAGGGGAAACCTCTGCCTGTTTATGGTAATGGCATGCAGATCCGTGACTGGTTATTTGTTGAAGATCATGCCCGTGCTTTATATAAAGTGGTGACTGAAGGTGAGGTCGGTGAAACCTACAATATTGGTGGTCATAACGAGAAAGCAAACATTGATGTTGTGAAAACCATTTGCACTTTACTTGAAGAGTTAGTACCAAATAAACCTCATGGTATAACTAATTATCAAGATTTAACTACTTACGTAACAGACCGCCCTGGGCATGATGTTCGTTACGCAATTGATGCGTCAAAGATTGAGCGTGAACTTGGTTGGACACCTGAGGAAACATTTGAATCTGGTATGAGAACTACTGTCGAATGGTATTTGAAAAACAAAAAATGGTGGCGTAGCGTGTTAGATGGTTCGTATAGTATAGAGCGTTTAGGCACTGATTTAAAAGGAAATAAATAATGAAAGGTATTGTTTTAGCCGGTGGCTCTGGTACTAGATTATATCCAATTACACGCGGTGTATCAAAACAGCTATTACCCGTTTATGATAAACCCATGATTTATTACCCTTTATCAACGCTTATGCTTGCTGGTATTAAAGATATTTTAATTATTACAACACCCGAAGATAATGAAAGTTTCAAGCGCCTTTTAGGAGACGGCTCGGATTTGGGTATTAATTTAGAATATGCAATTCAGCCATCGCCAGATGGTCTAGCTCAAGCATTTATTATTGGTGAACAATTTATTGATGGTGACAGCTGTTGTCTAGTCCTAGGCGACAATATATTTTATGGCCAAGCGTTCTCTAAAATATTGCGTAAAGCATCTGAACAAAAACATGGTGCGACGGTATTTGGCTATCATGTCAAAGACCCCGAACGCTTTGGTGTTGTGGAGTTTGATCCTAATTTTAAAGCTGTTTCGTTAGAAGAAAAACCATTAACGGCAAAATCAAATTGGGCAGTGACGGGATTATATTTTTATGATAGTCGAGTTGTTGAATTTGCAAAAGAAGTTAAACCTTCAAGTCGAGGTGAGTTAGAAATCACAAGCATTAACCAAATGTATCTTGAGAATGAGTCTTTGAATGTTGAGTTACTAGGGCGGGGCTTCGCGTGGTTAGATACAGGTACTCATGAAAGTTTGCATGAAGCGTCATCATTTGTTCAAACTATTGAGAATATTCAAGGGCTTAAGGTTGCATGCTTAGAAGAAATTTCATGGTCTCAAGGTTGGTTAACAGATACTCAACTTAGTGAGCTTGCTTTACCTATGGCGAAAAATGAGTATGGCCAATATTTAATATCGTTATTAAATAATAAGGTATTGAACAATTCATTAAAGGTTAATAAATAATGAAAGTTATTCGAACAAAATTAAAAGATTGCATTATTATTGAACCTAAAATATTTGGTGATGAGCGTGGTTTTTTTATGGAAACATATCAATCTGAACGATATAAGGCAATCGCTGGTATTGAGCTTGACTTTGTTCAAGATAACCGTTCTCGTTCGACTAAAGATGTTTTAAGAGGGCTTCATTTTCAGAAAACAAAGCCGCAAGGGAAGTTAGTTACTGTTACCGATGGAGAGGTATTTGATGTAGCTGTAGACCTAAGACCAAACTCAAATACATTTGGACAATATGAGTCAGTTATTTTGTCAGGCGAGAATAAATTACAATTTTATGTACCTCCTGGTTTTGCTCACGGTTTTTGTGTGTTGACTGACACTGCTGATTTCCAGTATAAATGCACTGATTACTATGATCCTAATGACGAGTCAGGTTTAATTTGGAATGATAGCGATATTGGTATTGAATGGCCCATTACAAATCCTGAATTATCAGGTAAAGATCTATCGCAACCTAAGTTTTGTGAAATTAGAGATAAATTAGTAGAAGGTTGGGATTAATGAGTTTATATACTGTTTTTGGTGGGAAGGGATTTATTGGTTCAGAATTTGTTCATCAATTAAAAAATAAGGGACATGAGGTCTGTTTACCCGAAAGAGGTGATGAATCTATTTTTGAAAAAAATTTAGGTATCGTGATTTACTGTGCTGGATATGGCGATTGCCAAAAAAATCCTTTTAACGTATTAAATGCAAATACATTATTATTAAGTGAATTATTACGAAAGTCTACATTTAAAAAAATGGTTTATATCTCATCATCACGTGTATATATGAACCAAAATGGTAGTAAAGAATCGGATGATTTAACGGTTTGTTCAAATGATAATAGACGACTGTTTAACTTAACCAAATTAGTATCAGAAGAGATGTGTTTAAAAAGTCAACGTGACTGCTTAATCATTCGTCCTAGTAATGTTTATGGTTTAGCACTGAATAGTCCATTGTTTTTACCCGCGATAACAAGAAATGCCATTAATAATGGAGTCGTTGATATGTATGTAAACAGAGATTACTCAAAAGATTATATATCAGTACATGATCTTGTTAATACTACATTAAGCCTAATTGATATAAATGAAAAAAATACAACAATTATTAATTTAGCCTCAGGGGAAAATGTTTCAGCAGAGCAAATTGCTAAGGTTTTGATTGAAGAAACAGGATGTAGTGTTAATTGGCATATTGTTAATAACAATGAAAAATTTCCAATAACAAATATCGATGAAGTTAAAAGTAAATTTAATTTTAAGCCTCGGTCTGTATTATTAGATTTAAGAGATATGATTGAAAATTATAAAATTCATTTAGATAAGACTGTTACTCAAGAAGTAAATTAAATATTGAATACTTGTAATTATATAGAGTATAAATTACAAGTATTAAGTGGTGAGTATTATCTTAATTATGTTTTTAGTCGACTTGCTTTACCTGCGTTTGGATCCCCCTTTTGTGCAGGGCGACCGCACGAATAGATCAAAATCACATATTAGGTAATGCATAAACCCAAAACTTCTCGATTTATATTTTTTCTAGGTGAGCGGGAACACAAAAGTATGATCTACATTCGTTCATGCGGTGACCCTGCCCTTTTGTTTTTCAGAAATAGAGCTGAAGAGCCTGAAAGAACAGTTTTAATTAGTTGAAACGTGAAAGAGTAATTATTGCAATTCTTTACTGTTAGGCGTTTTCGTCGTTTTTAGTTGGGGCTTGTCGCATTAAACAAGCGAATAGAAAACAATTAAGTCCACAGTGTATTAGCTTATTCATAACTTAACCTCGCTATTTATTATATAAATGAAATGTAGTTTATGAAAAATGATTTTGAAATTAACGTTAAATAATTTATGGGCATTGAAATGAAACAAGTAATAGATATCGATAATGGTAATATTAATATCGGGATAATTGGACTTGGGTATGTTGGGTTACCTTTAGCCGTTGAATTTGGGAAAAAGTATAAAACAATTGGGTTTGATGTGGTGACATCAAGAATTGAAGAGTTAAAAACTGGCTTTGATGCCAACCTTGAAACTAGTAAAGACGATTTAGTTGCTGCTAAACAATTAACTTTAACAGGTGAGCTGAAAGAGTTAGCTGATTGTGATTTTTATATCGTAACAGTACCTACGCCTGTAGATGGACATTATACACCAGATTTAACGGCATTAAGAAGTGCGTCTAAATCAATAGCTATGCACCTCTCAAAAGGTAATATTGTAATTTTTGAGTCTACAGTTTACCCTGGAGCAACAGAAGAAGATTGTGTTCCCATTTTAGAGCAATATTCAGGTTTGAAGTTCAATAAAGATTTTTTTTGCGGTTATAGTCCAGAGAGAATAAATCCTGGTGACAAAAATAATGATTTAACCTCTATAATGAAAGTTACTTCGGGTTCAACAAATGAAAGTGGAATTGTTGTCGACCATTTATATAAAGCAATTATTAAGGCTGGAACATACTTAGCTCCTTCAATACAGGTTGCTGAAGCTGCTAAAGTTATCGAAAATACCCAAAGAGATGTAAACATAGCTCTAATGAATGAATTGTCAGTTTTATTTCATGCATTGAATATTGATACTAATGAGGTTCTAAAAGCTGCTGGTACAAAGTGGAATTTCTTACCATTTAAACCAGGACTAGTTGGTGGGCACTGTATTGGTGTTGACCCATATTACTTAGTTCACAAGTCAAAGAGTATTGGTTATACGCCTGAATTGATCATGGCTGGCCGAAAACTTAATGACACTATGGCTGATTACATATTCAATCAAATTTTGAAGACCTTTAGTTTAAAGGGTAAATTGATTTTGAATTCAGAGATATTGGTGTTAGGTTCGACTTTTAAAGAGAATTGCCCAGATACAAGAAATTCAAAAGTACCAGAAGTAGTAAATAAATTGGCGGAGTTTGGTGCAAATATTTCAATTTACGATCCATGGATTAATAAAGAAAAGTATCAAGATTCTTGCTCTCAATATTTGGTCGATGAGCCAGAGCTCGGAATCTATAATGCAATTATAATAGCAGTTGCACATGATGAATTTATTGAAATGGGCGCGAGTGAAATCAAAAAGTTTGGTATTGAAAATACTCTTATTTTTGATTTGAAAAATATCATGCCTGTTACTGATAGCGACTGGCGTTTGTGATGTCTTAATCATCCTGAGAAAATAGTATTCAGGCCGTACGCAGTTATGGCCTTTTTTGTCTGTAGAGTAAAACCATGAATAACCCCGTAATATATTGAGCCATAGTTATCTTAATATTCAAGGAGTTGTAACTTAATAGTTTCATAATATTATTTTTCCTCGCTATATAAGTTTTATAAACAGCTGGGTCATTATCATTTTAAGGGTATAAGTTGTGAAAATTGTGAAAATTTTTTGGGCGATTAGAGCTTTAGCTTATCGAGCTATATTTAATCGAATAGGAAACCTCTGCTATATTGGTCCTCCTCTTTACATCGAAAATTCAAAAAATACTACGTTAGGTAGTAAGGTTCGAATTTTTCCTGGATTAAGGCTCGAATCGCATTATAGTGGGAAAATAATTATAGAAGATGATGTAGCTATCGGTCAGAATTTTCACATAACCTCTGCAGAGGGCATCGTTGAAATTGCAAGTAAAACAACAATCTCAGGAAATGTCTTCATTACCAACATCGATCACAATTATACTGATATAGATGAGCACATAATGAATCAAAAATTCATTATTAAGGATACTTTCATTGGGGAAAATTGTTTTATAGGATATGGAGTTGCAATTCAAGCCGGGACAAAACTTGGTCGACAATGTATCGTTGGAGCTAATTCAGTGGTGAGAGGACATTTTCCTGATCGTTGTGTCATTGTTGGCGCTCCAGCTAAAATTATAAAACTATATAACGAGGAAACAGGAAATTGGGAACGAGTTTAGAATTGTTAAGAAAGAAATATAAATTTTCAATTATTATACCAATGTTTAATTCGAGTTCAACTATTATTCGGTCTCTTGAATCGGTAGCGTCTCAAACTGCAATTGATTTGATAGGTGAAGTGATCGTCGTGGATGATGGCTCAACAGATGCTTCATACGCGAAAGTAGAATCCTATATATCGAAGGGAATTAACATTAATGTTAGAGTTATCAAAAAAGAAAATGGTGGTGCTGCTAGTGCTAGAAATTTTGGTATAAAGATATCTGAATTTGATTGGATCGCGTTGTTAGATGCTGATGATGAATGGTTGCCTCATAAACTTGAATTTCAATATGCAATTATTTCAAAGGAAACCCATATAGATCTTTTAGGTAATGAAATTAATGATAATCCAGTTAATTTACTTTATAAAAAGTTCGATAAATTAACGCGAGTTAAATCATCTGAAGTTCTGTTAAAAATGTTCCCTCAAACTTCAACTATAATTTTCAAAAAATATTTGTTTGATGAAATTGGTGGTTTTGATGAAAAATTGAGATATGGCGAAGACGGAAGGTTTTTTGTCGAAGTTTGTTCATATTATAATTATTATTATCATCCGGAAAAATTAGTTATTTACGATGGAGGTAAACTAGGGTTTGGTGTTAGTGGACTAACTGCTAATCTTGAAAAAATGCATGAGTCGCAGTTAACTAACCTTAAATATTTTCTAGATAAAAAAATAATTGGAAAAAGTATGTTCTATTTTCTTCATGCATACTATAGATTGAAATATATTAGAAGAATATTAAAAACAAGGATATAAAAAGTGTCAAGTGATTTAATAAGCGTAATTGTTCCTACTTTTTCCCGTTCAGAAATGCTACCTAGAGCATTAACAAGCATTTTAAATCAAAGCTATAAAAATTTCGAAATTATAGTTGTTGATGATAATGGAATGGGCTCTCTCGACCAAGAGTCTACTTATCAATCTATAATTAAATTTTTGGATAATACTAATGTACGTTATGTTGCCCACGAAAAAAATTTAGGAGGGTCTGAAGCTCGAAATACAGGAATTAGAAATGCAGAGGGTCGATACATAACTTTTCTCGATGATGATGATGAATACTATGTCTCTAAATTAGAGACACAATTAAAATTCTATCAGGATAAATTTCCGGATGATAATGGATTTATTAATGGTCAAATAGATGTTGCGAAAAATGGAAAAATAGTTCGAACTACAAAATCTTCTGTTGAATATGATCATTTGCTCTTTTCTGCGGTTTCAGAAAAGATTCTTGGTACACCTACATTCTTTATTCCTAAAGAAATATTAGTCAAGAATGGAGGGTTTCCTATCATAGCTAAAGGTCAAGAGTGGTACTTGAGTGTTAAATTAATTGAAGCAGGGTATTCATTTCAATCGATGTGTGATTCCTTAGTTAAAGTTAATATCCATAATGAAGGTAGTATTTTTGATGGGAACAAATCTAATGAAAAACAGTTAGGTGGGTTGAATGCAATTTATGAAATTCAAAAAAGTTATTTTGAATTTTTTAATATAAAACAACAACATCACATTAAGTATAAGCATTGCTTGGCGTTAGCGAGATCGTATTCTAAAAATAACTTGCTTTTGTCAATTCGTTGGTTGATAAAAAGTCTTAGATATGGTTTTCCTCAACGAGATTTTGTTGCTGTTTCTTATCATATATTTTTATGCCGTCGTTAATTATGATTTATTTTTATAATATATAGTGAATTCATATGACTCCATATATTGCAATGTATGGTTATCTTGTAGCACTTCTTTTTATTAAAGCTGACCGTTACCTGTTTATCATATTATTTTTTAGCCTTTCATTTTTTTTAACTCTTTCATATACAAATGGTATTGATTGGACTTCGTATCAATCTTCATATGAATTTTCTCCTTATGATACAAGGGGGATCGAGTTCGGATACACAGCTTTAGTTTTGATAGCAAAAACTTTTGGTTTGAATTTCGAGTTTTTTAAATTTTTTATTCTTTCATTTAATTTATTTGTAATTCTTCGATTTGT
This sequence comes from Moritella sp. 28, assembly GCF_018219435.1. Classification (NCBI taxonomy): domain Bacteria; kingdom Pseudomonadati; phylum Pseudomonadota; class Gammaproteobacteria; order Alteromonadales; family Moritellaceae; genus Moritella; species Moritella sp. 28. Next base: position 690,331 of record NZ_CP056121.1, read on the forward strand.
TTTTAATTATTCAGTAAAACCAATATTTGTTGTCTTGATACTTTTCCAGACACACTTGTTAGGAAATTTTTTTGAACCGGCTATTAGACAACTACAAGCTGTAATTATTTTTATTTTTGCTTTTCGATACTTATTAAACAGAGAAAATTTAAAATTTTATTTTTCAGTTTTGTTGGGATCTTTATTTCACCAATCCATGCTTGTATTATTTTTGTTACCATTTATATTAAAACACATAAACTTTAGAATGGTTGTTGTTGTTACGTTACTTGGTGCGATATTATCTCCAATGTTTGATGCACTAATGCGATTGGCTGTTGTTATCCCTATGTTTAAAGATTATGCTTTTTATCTTGGTTCTACCTACTTCGAAGGCATCGATGCAAGTCCCTTTAATATAGCAAAAACTATTATTTATGCACTCCCTTTTTATTTATTACGTAACCATAGAACAAATGAACCCGTTATTTCTTTGTTAAGAGGGCTCGGTTTTTTATTCTTAATTTGTTATATTCTACAATTCTTTTTATTGATATTTTATAGATTTAATCATTATTTTATTATCTTTTATGTAGTTTATATATCCTTAATATTTGACATGTATCGAAAAAATATTTTTCGTTATATGTTTTTTGTTTTCTATGTTTTTATTCACTTTATTTCATTAATAAAGGGGGTTGAATATTTTAGAGAACGAGATAGCATGAAATATTTTCCGTATACTAATTATTTTATCGAATATGTTCAAGGTAACACCTATGATAATGTACAAGATAAGATTGATGTGAGGCTAACGAGTCGATGGAAAGATCAATCTAAATCGTTATAAAAAGTTGGAATGAAATATGATTAAATTTTTAATGTCGTTTCTCTTGCCTGATGGGGTAATTAGAGGGGCAAGGTTTTATAATGCCATAATTATACTTTTAGCTAGATATGTTATACCTGCTTGGTTTTCCTTAAATAAATCTAGAATTGATTTGAAAAAACAACCCTTGAGCAACAATGAACAAATAATTATTTCACTAACATCTTTTGGTGAACGTGTTTATCAACTACATTGGTGTTTAGAATCATTATTTAGACAGTCTTATGCACCAACTCGTATAATATTATGGTTAGCAGAAGATGAATTCAATGATGATTCCCTCCCTTCTAATTTAAAAATGTTTATTGAGCTTGGACTTGAGGTTCGATATTGTGAAGACCTTCGTTCTCATAAGAAGTACTTTGGTACTTTTAAACTATGGCCTAATGCAGTAGTTGTAACTGTAGATGACGATGTTTTTTATCCAGAAAATATGCTTGAGGGTCTTTTGGAAAACTATAATTTATATCCTAATTGTATTTCTTGTTATAGAGCACATTCGATTAAATTAGATAAAAATGTAGTCGCGCCATATTTAAATTGGAAATTTGCATCCCCCGGCATCACTGGACCTTCCCATACTTTAATGGCTGTTGGAGTTGGTGGTGTTTTATATCCTCCAGGATCTTTGCATGATGAGGTTTTGTACTCAGAAGTATTCAAAACCCTCTGTTTTTATGCTGATGACCTTTGGCTTAAGGTTATGGGATATCGAGCTGGAACCCCTGTAGTCAAAGTACGTCCATATTCAAAAACATTATTTTCAGTTCAGCAAACGCAGGGGGAAACACTTTCAGAACAGAATGTACTCTGTGGCAGGAATGATATTCAACTTAAATCAATATTATCGTATTACAATATGTCAGGCATTGAATTTTTTGAGAGGGAAGTATGATTAAGGTTCTTATTGTTTCACCGGATATTTTACCTGTACCGGCTGTTAGGGGGGGCGCTGTCGAAACCCTTATCCAGCAATTGGTCGAGAGTAGCTTACAAGCTAATAATAGATATGTCTCTTATACCGTCATGTCTGTAGAAGATGAATTATTGAAAGACAAATCGAATGAAAATATTAATGGACGTTATATTTATGCAAAACATGGATACTTAAGAAAAAAGATTTCTGGTGTCGGTGGTAGATTTTTGAAATTTTTTGGAATAAGCAGATCGTTTGCCAACCTTTATGTTATGGAAGTGTCTAAGTTGTTGGCTAAATCTGATTTTGATTACGTTATTGTAGAAAATCAACCAGAGTATGCTCTTGCTCTTAGGAACAAAACTAAAGCAAAGATCGTACTGCATTTACACAATGACAAGTTAAATGCAGCAACTCCCTTCTCTAAAGAAATAGTTAGTTCCGTCGATTATATATTCACTGTTAGTAAATATATAAAGGGACGGGTTGAAAGCATACCATCAGTAAAAAGTCAGTGCGTTAAGGTTTTGTACAATTGTGTTGATATTAGTAAGTTTTCGAAGCAACTGTCATCAGAGCAAAATCGTAATATTAGGTCTCAATACTCAATTAATGAGAATGCAAGAATAATTTTGTTCGTCGGTAGATTAGACAAAACTAAAGGAGTTTTGGAACTAGTAAAAGCTTTTAATCGCATTCAGGCATCAAATATAGTTTTACTAATAGCTGGTTCTGCTTGGTTTAGTGATAACCGTAAGAGCCAATTTATGTCTAATTTAGAAGTAGAAGCTAATAAATCGAAAAATTCGGTTGTTTTTACAGGATATGTTGATCACAAAAACATTCCAAATTTACAGCAGTTATCTGATGTCTTAGTTGTGCCTTCTGTTTGGGATGACCCATGCCCCCTTGTTGTATTGGAGAGTATGGTGTCAGGAAGACCTTTAGTGGCTACTGATTCAGGAGGTGTTCCTGAGTTAGTACCTAATGACTGTGGTTTGTTAGCATCACGTATGGGGGGGGGAGAGGCTTTAATTAATGGTCTCGCCACCGCGATTGAAGGATTGTTGTCTAATTCAGAAAAAGGAAAACTACTTGCAAAAAATGCGCTGGGTCATGTTCAGTGGTTCGATGTTAACGACTATTCAAATAGATTTGAACAGTTACTAAAAGAAATTGAAAGTGAGAAGTAAATCAATCCTTAATAGCGGTGCTAATGGTGCCGCATTCGTTTTTTCAGCCTTATGTTCAATTATCGTCCGAGCTTATTTTATACAATTTTTTGGTGTCGAACTACTGGGGCTAGATTCACTTTTTGCTAGTATATTTTTTATTCTTTCTTTTGCTGAACTAGGTCTTGGCTCGGCAATGACATTTGCACTGTATAAACCACTTAAAGATCAAGATTTCGGTACAGTAAGAGCTATTTTGTTATTGTTGTCGAAATTTTATCGATATGTGATAATTTTAATATTGGTGTTTGGGGCTGTATCATCTATTTTTATTCAATATATAACCGATATCGAGCTTAGTTATCAGCATTATCAGTACTTTACTGTTTATGTGTTGGCTGGTGCATCGACATATATATACGCTGAATATAAAGTGCTTGCCTTAGCTCTTCGGATGAATTATATCGAGTCATCTATTAGAATTATTTTCTTAGCTGTTAAAGCTGTTTTTCAGCTGTCTTCAATTATTTATTTTGAAAATTATCTTTTTTTCTTGATTGTAACGTTATTCGTGAACATCGGAACTGCTCTTATACTGCGTTTTGCGATGTTGCGCCAAGCCCCTTTAATTATTTCAACTCCTCCTAGCGAAATAGAGGAAAGCACACTTGCTAGAATTTTTAAAAATTTAAAAGGGGGGGTATATCATCGTTTGGGTTCCATAATTGTAACTGGCACAGATAATATCTTAATTTCTATTTTCTCAGGTTCTGTAGTTTTAGGTCTTTATAGTAGTTATGGCTTAATTTTTTCGCTGCTTAATGGCTTTCTAACTCAATTAATATATCCGTTATCTGGCTCAATTGGTACTGCCCAAGCATCCGGTGGAAATCACCTAGTTTTAGGTTATTTTGAGCGTATTTTTCGAATTTTTTCATATTTTGTAACGCTTGCTACATCCGGTCTGCTATTTTGTCTGAATGATGTGGTGAGCGTTTGGCTAGGTGAGAAATATGTTCTTCCTGTAGAAATTCCGATCTTGCTTTCGGTTAGCTTATTTCTAATTTTAATGAGAAGACCTAGTATTATTTGTATCGATGCTCTTGGGGTAAATTGGGAACTACGATATAAATCAATATTTGAATCTTTATTCAACTTATTTATATCCTTGTATTTTTTTATTTCCCTTGATTGGGGGCTTAAAAGTGTAATTTTAGGAACTATTTTCTCTAATCTTCTTACTAATTTTTGGTGGGAACCTTATGTCTTATATAGACGTTCTTTTGATAAAAGGTTAAGGACATATTTTTTTATGTATGGGAGAGTTTTGGTGAATTTATTAATTATAACTTCATTGGGTTTTATTTTTCAAAATTACTTTCCTGTCGTCAGCGATGTCTATTCACTGCTTAAAAAGTGCTTTATTGTTGTTTTTGGAGTTAGTTTTTTCTATTTTGTTTTGAATTATAAAACGAAGGGGAACCGAGAATTGTACGATTTAGCTATAAAATTATTTCGTTTTTCAAAAGTGAATTAAATGTTAGATGAAATTTTAATTGCAGGTGTTACTGATGTTCCTACTGTATCCAAAGAATGGCTTACAGTACATCATAATGACTTTAATATTTCAGAGCGTTTTCGAGTAGAAGATATTCGTCACAACTTTATTGATATATTGAAAGCTGGAAAATACCGGATTTCTACCAAAAGTTGATTTTTCATAAGGGTTAGTAAGGTTTTTGATCAGGTTAGTAAACAGGAAGTTTTTCATAGTAGATATGAAGAATGTTGGCGTGAATTAGAATCAAAAGGTTTCTTTAAGTGAGTGAATATTTAAAAGGTAAAAAAATTGGGGTCTTGTGTCCTAGGTTTTTTGATTATCAGGATATAATTGAGAACGGTATTATCGAAGAAGGTGCAGAAGTTGTAATTTTCGATGAGCGCCCCTCTAATTCATTTCTAATGAAGTTTTCTTTAAGGATGGGTTTTAGGTGGTTAGTATATCCCATGATATTTTTTTACTACTATAAGATATTTAAGAGCTTTTTGCTTCGAGATATTGACACCCTTCTTGTAATAAATCCTGAATCTGTACCAATTTGGTTTTTAAAATACCTTAAGAGTTCGACTAATGTAAAGTTAGTCTTGTACATGTGGGATTCTTTTAATAATAAAAAGTATGCTCGTAAACTAATTAGATTTATGGATCGCGCATATAGTTTTGATATTGAGGATGCTAGGAAGACAGAAGGGATGGAATTTTTATCTCTTTTTTTCATCAAAGATGATTCTAACGCCTTGGCTGAAAAAACAAAATACGATATTGTATTTATAGGGACCTTACATAGCGACCGATACAATTTCATAAAGGAAATTGAACGCCAAGCGTTGGCAGAATCATTAAATGTTTTTGTTTTTATATATGTGCCTAATAAAATATATTTTTATGTTCGGAGAATATTTGATCGTCGTTTTCGGTGTGTAGATGTAAACGATGTTTCGTTCTCTCCATTAAAACACTCGGATAATCTTGACATTATGAATTCAGCAAATGCTATTTTAGATGTTCAACATCCTTCTCAAAAAGGCCTAACCATGAGGACAATCGAATCTCTTGGTGCCAAAAAGAAATTGGTGACGACTAATGAAAGTGTTAAAAGTTTCGATTTTTTTCACCCTGATAATATTTTAGTCATGGATCGAGAAAAGCCAAACTTGAATCTTACTTTTCTACGTAAGCCTATTAGGGAGTTACCTGAAGATGTATACCTGAAATACTCCTTGTCTCAGTGGCTCTATATTCTACTCAAAGATGACGACTGATGTGGTTTAATTCTATCTGTGAAGTGGTAGAGTGATTTTGGCCACCTAACTAGAGGTGTTATAATACACCTCATCAAACTTTAGGTGACACCATGACCAAGAAAATAAGAAGAACTTTCAGTGCTGAATTTAAGCTTGAAGCAGCCGAGGCTATGAATGTGGGTAAATCCACCATGGATAAGTGGGTTCGTCAGCTAAAAACAGAACGTAAAGGTATCACACCTAAAGCAACTCCAATGACGCCTGAGCAAATTGAAATTCGCGAATTGAAAAAGCAATTGGCTCGTATGGAAGAGCACAATACCATACTAAAAAAGGCTACCGCTCTCTTAATGTCAGACTCCCTGAACAATTCTCGCTAGTCGAGAAACTTAAGACGAGCCATGCTGTTACAGCTCTTTGTAACGTGTTTGGGATTCACCGAAGTAGTTATAAATACTGGTTACAGCGCGATAAAAGAACGCCAGTAAAAGACGTAAAAATCATTGCTGAAATACGTAAAGCACACAGTGAAAGTCAAGGTTCAGCTGGCGCTAGAACGATTGCAGATATTGTCACGACAAGAGGTTTTCCGTTGAGTCGATATCGAGCTGATAACTTTATGAAAAAATTGAATTTAGTGAGCTGCCAGCAACCTAAACATGCTTACAAAAGAGCGAGCAAAGAACACTTAGCAATACCAAATACATTAAACCGTCAATTTGCTGTTACATCACCAAACCAAGTTTGGTGCGGAGATGTGACATACATATGGTCAGGCAATCGTTGGTGTTACCTTGCGATAGTGATGGATTTATTTGCAAGGAAACCAATTGGGTGGGCTATATCTCACTCACCTGATAGCAACTTGACGAGTAAAGCACTAGCAATGGCATTTGAATCCCGAGGCAAGCCCAAAGGTGTAATGTACCACTCAGATCAAGGTTGCCATTATACAAGCAGACAGTTTCGTCAAAAGTTGTGGCGCTATCAGATAAAACAAAGCATGAGTCGACGTGGGAATTGTTGGGATAATAGTCCAATGGAACGCTTCTTCAGAAGCTTTAAAACAGAATGGATGCCAACAAAAGGTTATTCCAATTTTGATGAAGCAAAACGAGCTATTACGAATTACATTACAGGATATTATAGCCAGGTTAGGCCGCATCAATATAACGGTGGTCTAACTCCAAACGAATCAGAACGCAGATACTGGTTAGAATACAAAACCGTGGCCAAAATTAGTTGACCACTTCACACCACACTTTCAGGGCTGCGAGGACGGAGTAATACTTACAGCGATTCAGCCATTGAAACAGTATTGATGCTCAAAGGTATACTTGGCTTGCTTCTTAGAGATTTAGAAGGCTTTATTAATTCGTTCTTCGTTCTTCGAGCTGATGGATGTTGAATTGAAATCTCCGGATTACTGCATCAGTAAATGGTCTCAGACGGTGAACGTTGCATTCCGGCAACCAAGTAAAGGGCCAGTAGAGTTAGTCATTGATTCAACAGGCTTGAAAGTTTACGGTGAAGGTGAATGGAAGGTGCGAAATCATGGTGCTTAGAAAACGCCAAGATGTGATAAAGGATGTTGGGATGGTGAGTATCCTAAAGAAAGAAGTAGAAAAATAATGAATAAAGTTATAGAACTGGAAATACTGAATTAGGAAACAAGCTGACAAGTTACCTGCGATACTTTTAGACCGATGTTTTTTGTACTCGTCTTCAGTCAACAACTCCGTACCGACACCTCAATTTCTACCTAGATTTCAGGAACTCGGTGTGAATCAAAAACACTTTTAATAGGTATATCCCTGTGGTTAATAGTAAAAAAAGAATAGAGCATCTAGATGGCATAAGAGGTTTTGCAATTTTATTGGTTGTGTTTTTTCATGCTTATGCAAGGTGGCCTTCTTATTTAAGTTTCGTATCAGAAACAAAAAATATCTTTATATTTCAATATGGCTTTCTTGGGGTTCAATTGTTTTTTATGATTTCAGGCTTTGTTATTTTTATGTCCTTAGATAAAAGTGATGGAATTCTAGATTTTATGAGAAAGAGGTGGATCAGGTTATTTCCTATTATGCTTATATCGTCACTACTTGTTTTTGTGACGGCTAGTTTCTTTAGTGAAAGGCCTGCTGGGATACCTGGAATTACAGATTTAATTCCAGGTTTGATTTTTATACATCCGGAGATTGTATCTAAAATATTAGGAATGAAAATAATCTCTTTGGAGGGCGCATTCTGGTCTATTTATGTTGAAATGATGTTTTATGTTTTTTCTTGTGTAATATACTTTGTATTTGGGCGACGTTTTATACTGAAATCAATTTTTATCGCTTTTTCTATTAGTTATATATTTGTTGTTATAAATAAATTAACCGGAATAGATGTCAGTGTAAGTAAGGTTGTGAATGTAATAGGTTTCTCTAATTATGGTTGGTTTTTTATTGGTTGTTTTATTTATGAGAAAATCAATGGAAGAGTAAATAAAGCTGACCACCTAATGATGGTTATAGTTATTTTTTGTAATCTATCATTTGCATACAATGATATATCTAAATTGGTATTCATGATTTGTATACTCTGTTTTTTTTGTTATTCTTTCTATTCACATAGAATAAAAGTTATTTTTACTAGTAAGTTTTTTGTTTTTTTTGGTTTGGTTAGTTACCCATTATATTTGATACATGAAAATATGATGGTTGCATCAACAGTTAAATTGTTGAATTTAAATTATATGAATCCATATCTAACACCATTGGTTTCAATTTTTATTATTACGTTAGTATCATATTTAATATTAAAGTTAGAGCCTAAATTGAAAGTAGCAATGATAAAAATAATATATTGGAATAATTTTCTTATCAGAGTTATTTACCGATGAATGTAATGACCTCTTGTGATCTGGTCAGATTATATCTGATTACCACTAATGCTCAGCCCTCGTAAACTACTTAAATTAGTGTAGTAATGAGATTCAGTTCAATAAATTTCAGTTTCAAAAAGGGATATCGATTAATCAATTTATTGAAAAATATGGGTCTGAAACTCAGTGTCAAAACAACTTATTTGATATGCGCTGGCCGATGGGTTATCGCTGCCCTTATTGTGACCACGACAAGTGCTGTAAACTGAAATCAAGAGCGCTTTATCAATGCAATAAATGTCATTTTCAAACGACATTGATATCAGGAACGCTTTTCGCTCATTCTAAGTTGCCATTAACAACGTGGTTTCTTGCAATATACTTTATAACGCAAGAAAAGAACGGTATCTCAGCGCTTGAACTATCAAGATTACTTGGTTTTTCGTATAACGCTACTTGGCGGTTAAAGCAAAAGCTAATGCAAGCGATGAAAGAGCGAGATGATGAAATACCATTAGTTGATTATGTCCAGATAGATGATGCTTACCGGGGTGGCGTAAGACGTGGTGTTAGAGGCTAGGGCGCCAAAGGGAAACTGCAGCTGTATCCATCAATGATGAAGATCATCTGGTTGGTATGCGTTTTAGTGCTGTAAATGGATTTAATAAAGTAGAAATAACGCGTTGGGCTAAGTCTCATTTCACACCAAAGTCGATTGTTATTTCTGATGGTCTAGCCTGCTTCCGTGCAGTTATAGATGCCAAGATACTACATCTTTCAATCGTAACTGGCGGTGGTCCAGATAGTGTTCAGGGGGCCTTACTTTAAATGGATTAATATAATGATTAGCAATGTAAAAAACTCAATGCACGCTACTTATTATGCGATTAATTAAAAGCATTTACCTCGATATCTGGCAGAATTCTGTTTTAAGTTTAATCGACGGTTTAATTTAAAAATATGCTTGAGCAGTTAATAGTATCAAGTATTCGAACAGCACTGATGCCTCAACGTTTACTTAAGTTGGCTGAAGTTCGGTGGTAATCAGAAAATTATATAACTTAAATTTTTGGAAGTATTAATGATTAAAAAATGTCTATTCCCTGCTGCTGGTTATGGAACTCGTTTTCTACCTGCAACTAAATCAATGCCAAAAGAAATGATGCCCGTGGTCAACAAGCCATTAATTGAATACGGCGTTGAAGAAGCAATCAGTGCAGGTATGACTGCTATGTGTATTGTTACTGGTCGTGGTAAGCACTCGCTAATGGATCACTTTGATAAAAACTACGAACTTGAAGATCAAATTCAAGGCACTAACAAAGAAGAGTTGTTAGATGATATTCGCAGTATTATCGATGCGGCGCAATTTACTTATATTCGCCAACGTGAAATGAAAGGTTTAGGCCATGCCATATTAACAGGCCGTGAATTAGTCGGTGATGAACCATTCGCAGTTGTACTTGCTGATGACTTGTGTGTGAACGAAGAAAAAGGCGTATTAGAGCAGATGGTTGCTTTATACAACCAGTTCCGTTGTTCTATTGTTGCAGTTGAAGAAGTACCTGCAGGTGAAACCCATAAATACGGTGTTATTGCTGGTGATGAGATCCGAGAAGATCTATTCCGTGTCACTAACATGGTAGAAAAACCAGCCCCAGGTACAGAACCGAGTAATCTGGCTATTATCGGTCGTTATATTTTAACGCCGGATATTTTTGAATTTATCGAAAATACGGCACCGGGTAAAGGTGGCGAGATCCAAATTACTGATGCACTGTTAAAACAAGCACAAGAAGGTTGTGTTATTGCCTACAAATTTAAAGGTAAGCGTTTTGATTGTGGTTCGGTAGAAGGTTATATCGATGCGATCAATTATTGCTACGACAACGTGTATTTAAAAGACGATAAAGCGGAATTAGATAAAGCAAAAACTGAAAAGAACGTTACTTAATTATTTCCCGTTTAGTTTAAATCGGAGCTGGACTGGTATTACCCAGTTCTGATTCATTGTCTGCTAACCACACTCTGTTTATTGCCTATTAAACACCTCTAATGCTTACTTGTACTTCGGTATATTACCGAGCAAATTTACTCTCTATATTTAAAACTAATCAAGGTCATAATAAACATGTTCATAGAACTCGGTTTTGTTTTCTTTTTTTCTTTAGTTACGCTATTTACTATGCGTAAAATAGCCAAAGGAATAGGTTTAGTTGATAAACCAAATGAACGAAAACATCATAATGGTGCGATCCCTCTGGTTGGTGGCATTACTATCTGTATTTCCTTCATGTCTTTTTTGTTTAATCACCCTGATTTACTGCCCAATCACTATTTATTTATGGTTTCAATTTTTATCCTTACGCTGGTTGGTGCATTGGATGATAAATATGACCTGAGCTTTAAGATTCGCTTTGTTGTGCAAGGCGGTTTATCAATAGCGATGATGTCGATTGCTGATATTCAGTTACATACCTTGGGTAATATGCTTGGTTTTGGTGATATTAGCTTAGGGTTTGTGGGTTATTTTGTTACTGTAATTGCGGTTGTTGGGGCAATTAATGCCTTTAACATGGTTGATGGTATTGATGGCCTGCTGGGTGGGTTATCTATGGTAACCTTGGGTGGTTTAGGTTTTGTTCTTAGCGTTGACGGACAAAGTAATCTCGCCTATTTATGCCTTGTGCTTATTGTTATCATCTTACCTTATGTGCTATTCAACCTCGGCTTATTAGGACGTGAACGTAAAGTCTTTATGGGTGATGCTGGCAGCATGTTAATCGGCTTCACTGTGATCTGGTTCCTATTATTATCCTCACAGCAAGGTGGCACGCCATTACGTCCTGTCACTGCATTGTGGTTAATTGCAGTACCGTTAATGGACATGGCTGCAATCATGATCCGTCGTATCCGTCGTGGTGACTCACCGTTTAAACCAGACCGCGAGCATTTACACCATATCTTCCAACGCTTGGGTTTAAACAATACGCAAATATTATGTGCCATCTGTGCAATTGCTATCGCTTATGCTGCATTTGGTATCTATGCTGAAATTGTTAATATACCAGAATGGATCATGCTGGTGTTGTTCTTAGTGTGCTTCTTTATCTATCAATTGCTATTATCCAAAGTATGGGTGATAACTGCTAAGATCCGTGCTTGGCGTGCAGGTAGAGATACAATAGATAATTTATAACGATTATGCAGATATATGTATAGCAATCACACAAGTATATATTTTGGGAACATATCATGACAATTTTAGTAACAGGCGGTGCGGGTTACATCGGTAGCCACACTGTGTTAGAACTACTGAACAGCAATCAAGATGTGGTTGTAATTGATAATCTCTGTAATTCAAGTGAAGAGTCATTAAGCCGTGTAAAAACGATCACGGGTAAAACCGTTAAGTTCTACTGTGGTGATGTACTTGATAGTGAGTTACTAAACCGTATCTTTACAACGCATGATATTAACGCTGTTATCCACTTTGCTGGCTTAAAAGCGGTAGGGGAGTCAAATCAGATCCCGTTAACGTATTATCGTAATAACATTGCTGCGACAGTTAATATTTTAGAAGTGATGGGTGAACATAATGTGAAGAATTTTGTGTTTAGCTCGTCGGCAACGGTTTATGGCGATCCGGTATCGGTGCCGATTGATGAAAGCTTCCCTACATCTGCAACAAACCCTTATGGCCGTTCTAAGTTAATGGTCGAAGAGATACTTGCCGACTTGTATAAGTCTGATAACAGTTGGAATATTGCCCGCTTACGTTACTTTAATCCAGTGGGTTCACACGACAGTGGTTTGATTGGTGAAGATCCAAATGACATCCCTAACAACCTAATGCCATATATCTCGCAAGTTGCCGTGGGTAAACTGGCGAAGTTAAGCGTGTTTGGTGATGACTATGCAACGGTCGATGGTACTGGCGTACGTGATTATATCCACGTGGTTGATTTAGCATTAGGGCATTTAAAAGCTTTAGACAAGCTAATGACTAACCCAGGCTTAGTGACGTATAACCTAGGCACAGGTCAGGGTTACAGCGTATTAGAAATGGTGAAAGCCTTTGAACAAGCTTCGGGTAAAACAGTCGCTTATCAAATATCTCCACGTCGTGAAGGTGATATTGCCCAATGTTATGCTGCAACCGATCTTGCCGAGCGCGAATTAGGCTGGAAAGCACAACGTAGTATTAGCGATATGACGACTGATACCTGGCGCTGGCAATCAAATAACCCCGATGGCTATAAGCTGTAAAGTATTATTTAAGCGCTAAAGCCGTACTTAAATAAGCGCATTGACCTATTACCTTCCTTGGAATCTATCTTTAAACTAATAGTTCTATTATTTCTAAATTGATAGCTCTATTTATCGTTTAAATGACTTTCCAAGGACGGAACAATGCGTATTTTACATCACGGTGCGGTCAATGGTGTGACCGGATCTTGTCATCAGCTGTATATGAATGATTATAATTCAGTGCAGTTCGACTTTAATGTGCGCACCGTTACAACGCTTATCATCACCACTGCCATATCGATCATGTCGGTCGCATTCCTCCCCTTGTTATCAATACACCTTTAAAATTGGCGTTACCCACGAGCTTTACGCCATATCTTCCAACGTGTAGGTTTAAATAATCCGCAGATATTATGTTCGATCTGTACGATCGCATACGCGGCCTTTGGTATCTGCCTGTTCTTAGTTTGTTTCTTTATCTATCAATTGTTATTATCAAAAGTATGGGTGATTACCGCTAAGATCCGTACTTGGCGTGCTCGTTAAGGTATCATTAATGTTATTTGTTTTTTCTATTTTTGTTTTAACGATTGTCGGTTTAATTCGATTTCAGAGCCGGCCTGCTTATGTTTTTGGTATTACGCTGTTGTTATTGTATGGTGGTTCTTTTGTTACCTCTGCGCAGTTAGTTGCCAGTGTTGCGAATGAAGGGCTGTTAACCTTAATATTGCTGATGCTGTGTTCGCTCGCGTTAGAGAAAACCCGTTTATTACGTATTGTTGCTACTTTAATCATTAAAGAGAGCTATACCGCCACCTGGCTAAGATTATTCGGCTTTACGGTCTTATCCTCGGCATTCTTAAATAATACGGCTGTCGTGTCGACTATGTTAGCCCCGATCCGGAATAACCCTCATCATGCTGCCAGCAAGTTATTGCTGCCGTTGTCTTATGCCGCTATTTTAGGCGGCACATTAACGCTAGTCGGTACTTCTACGAATCTGATCGTTAATAGCTTAGCTATTGAAGCTGGCTTACCTGCATTAGCCTTTTTCGATTTTACTCTTGTGGGTATGTGTGTGGTTCTCGCCTGTGGTTTTACATTGTTTCTACTGTGTCCTTGGTTACCCGAACACGAGGTTGAAGTCGAAGATGTAAAGCAATACTTAATTGATACTAAGGTACAGCAAGGATCGTCATTAATTGGTAAATCCATCGATCAAAATGGTTTGCGGCATTTAGAATCCTTATTCTTAGTCGAAATATTACGTGATGATCAATTATTAAGTCCGGTAGTACCAACCGAAGTGATTCGCGTGCATGACCGACTTATTTTTAGTGGTGATGTTGCAAAAGTCATGCAGCTTAATCATTTTGATGGTCTGTCACTGTTTGCACATGAAAATGGTTTACCGTTAGATAATTTAACCGAAGTCATAGTACGACCAGAAAGCATGTTATTAAACCAAACCTTAAGAAATTCAGGTTTCCGGGCTTTATTTGATGCCGCTGTGGTGGCGATTAAGCGTGATGGAGAGCCTGTTTCAGGCAAACTCGGTGATGCAAATATCCAAGCCGGTGATAATTTGGTACTCGCGGTGGGCGATGATTTTAAACATCGCAAAAATATTAATAAGAACTTTATTATATTAAGTGGTGTTGAGCCAGATATTATGTTGTCTGGTCATAAAGAATGGCTGGTGGTGCTGGGATTCTTTGGTACCATCTTATTATCTGCTATCGGATTAGTGCCGTTATTTAAAGGTTTGGTATTATTGTTCGGAGTATTACTACTCACAGGGTGTCTAAATAGCAGTGAAGTTATTCGGCGTCTTCCGGCTAACTTGTGGGTTATTATTTCCTCGGCATTATTACTCTCTCATGCGTTAACAAATAGTGGTTTAATGCTGTACCTCGGGCACATTAACAGCTTCTTTGAGCATGGTTTATCGCCGTTGTGGGCATTGATTGTCGTTTATCTATTAACCTGGTGGTTGACAGAGTTAGTCACTAATAATGCCGCTGCTGCATTATTGTTCCCAATTGCGTTTGGGTTGGCGAACAGCTTAGACGCTAATCCCATGGCGTTTGTAATGGCTGTTGCGTTTGGCGCCAGTGCCAGTTTTATTAGCCCCTATGGTTATCAAACCAACTTGATGGTATTTAATGCAGGACACTATCAGTTAAAAGATTTTATTAAGATTGGTTTACCGATTAGTTTAGTTTATGGGGTGGTAGCCATCAGTGCTATCATCGCTGTATTTGGTTTATAGTTTAATAAGTTAATAGTTTTAAAATTAATAGTTTTTAAAGTTAATTGTTAAACAACAATATTGTAATGACAGGATGAAGTTATATGAGTATTTCTCCAGAGCGCCTGACGCACCTAAAACAGTTAGAAGCTGAATCTATTCACATTATGCGTGAAGTAGTGGCTGAATTTGATAATCCGGTCATGCTTTACTCTGTCGGTAAAGATTCGTCGGTGATGTTACATCTGGCGAAAAAAGCGTTTGCGCCAGGTATACCCCCTTTTTCTTTAATGCATGTTGATACCACATGGAAATTTAAAGAAATGATCGAATTCCGTGACTACATGGCGAAAAAAGTAGGCATGGACCTCATCGTGCATAAGAATCCGGAAGGCGTTGCGATGGGCATTGACCCATTTGTACATGGCAGTGCGAAACATACTGATATCATGAAAACGCAAGGCTTAAAGCAAGCGTTAGATATGCATGGTTTTGATGCCGCGTTTGGTGGCGCACGTCGTGATGAAGAGAAATCACGTGCCAAAGAACGCGTGTATTCTTTCCGTGACGAACATCATCGCTGGGATCCAAAAAATCAACGACCTGAGTTGTGGAATATTTATAACGGGAAAGTGAACAAAGGCGAGAGTATTCGTGTGTTCCCATTATCAAATTGGACTGAACTGGATATCTGGCAGTACATCTATTTAGAAAGTATTGAGATCCCAGAACTGTATTTGTCTAAACTACGCCCTGTTGTTGAACGCGACGGTATGTTGATCATGGTTGATGATGAGCGTATGAAGCTGAAAGAAGGTGAAGTCATCGAACACAAAATGGTGCGCTTCCGTACGCTCGGTTGTTACCCATTAACTGGTGCTGTTGAGTCTGAAGCGACGACATTACCAGAGATTATCCAAGAAATGTTGCTAACCACGACCTCTGAGCGTCAAGGTCGTGCTATCGATCATGATAGCTCTGGGTCGATGGAAAAGAAAAAGCGTGAAGGTTACTTTTAATCCTATGGAAGTTAATAGCGTGACCTGTATAAAGCGAGGGATTGATGTATGAATTCTCCTTATGTAAACAAAGATAATGACTCGGTCAGTAATGATGTAGTTTGGCATAATGCTACTGTGACGCATGATGATCGTATAAAACAGAAGAATCAAAAACCTGTGGTATTGTGGTTTACAGGCCTGAGTGGCTCGGGTAAGTCCACGGTCGCGAATGCAGTTGAAAGCAAATTATTGAGTTTAGGTAAACACAGTTATTTATTAGATGGTGATAACGTTCGCCATGGCTTAAATAAAGATTTAGGCTTCAGTGATACCGATCGTGTTGAAAACATCCGTCGTATTGGTGAAGTGGCTAAGCTGTTTGTTGATGCGGGTTCGATTGTATTAACGGCTTTTATTTCGCCATTTATTGCAGACCGACGACAAGTTCGGGAGTTATTGGCTGATGGCCAATTTTTAGAAGTCTTTATTGATACCCCGTTGGCGATCTGTGAGCAGCGCGATCCAAAAGGGCTGTATAAAAAAGCACGTGCGGGTGAGATCAAGCATTTCACTGGCATTGATTCTGAATATCAAGCGCCAATTAATGCCGATATTCATGTTGCGACGGTAAACCAATCAATTGAAGAGTGTGCTGAACAGATTGTTAGCGCATTAATTAAAAAAGAATATATTTAAGGATATCGGATTATGTCTCATAGTTCTGAATTGATCGCAACGGATATCGAAGCGTATTTAAAAGTACATGAAAATAAAGATCTATTACGTTTTCTAACCTGTGGTAGTGTCGATGATGGCAAGTCGACCTTAATTGGCCGTTTGCTGTTTGATAGCAAGCTGATCTATGAAGATCAAATGGCGGCAATTGAAAAAGATTCTAAGAAATTCAATACGACAGATGGCGATTTTGATTTAGCTTTGTTGGTTGATGGTTTACAATCTGAGCGTGAACAAGGCATCACGATTGATGTTGCTTACCGCTATTTCTCAACGGATAAACGTAAGTTTATTATTGGCGATACCCCAGGACATGAACAGTATACGCGTAACATGGTGACGGGGGCATCGACGTGTGATTTAGCGATTGTGATGGTAGATGCACGTCGCGGTATTCAAACGCAAACACGTCGTCACAGTTATATCTGTAGTTTGTTGGGTATTAAACACATTATTGTTGCGATCAACAAAATGGATCTAGTGGATTATAGCCAAGAGGTTTACCAGCAGATTAAAGCTGATTATCGTGAAATGGCGACTAACTTTAACATTGATGATATTCGTTTTGTGCCGATTTCAGCGCTTAATGGTGATAACGTTGTTAACCCAAGTGAAGCTATGGATTGGTACCCTGGTGCCACATTAATGAAGTTGTTGGAAACAGTGAAAATTGACCAAGATAAAGATCTTGTGCATATGCGTTTCCCTGTGCAATACGTTAATCGTCCAAACTTAGATTTCCGTGGCTTCTGTGGTACGTTAGCGTCTGGTCTGGTGCAAGTCGGCGATGAAGTTACTGCATTACCTTCAGGTAAATCATCAACAATAAAATCAATTTATACCTTTGATGGCGAGCTTGAAAGTGCCCAACCGGGTCAAGCGATCACTATCACACTTGAAGACGAGATTGATGTTTCTCGTGGCGATATGTTAGTGCATAAAGGCCTAGAACCAAGCACAACCAATAAATTTGATGCGCACATTGTATGGATGGATGAAAATCCGTTACGTACTCATAAAGACTATACGTTTAAATTTGCGACTAAGTCGTCGGCGGGCAAAGTATCAACTATCGATCATAAAGTGGATGTTAATACATTACAGCAATATGTAGAGAATAGTGACGCGCTTGCACTGAATGAAATTGCATCAGTGACGATTAACTTAGCTGAAAAAGTGGTTGTTGATAATTATCAAGCGTTGCCGCAAACGGGCGCGTTTGTGGTGATTGATCGTCATACTAACGTCACTGTTGGTGCTGGTATGGTTAATCACATCTACTCTGAAGACGCTTCTTCAGACGTGGATAATGCAGTACGTCGTTATTCTGAAGCTGAAAAAGAGTTAAATGCCTATGTGCGTAAACACTTCCCTGAATGGGGTTGCACAAAAGTATAATTAACGCTGTTAGCTGGTAATAAAAAGGCTAAAATTTATTTAATCTTGGCCTTTTTATTTAAGTTGTAGGTTTGCTAATGCTAGGTGATATGTGCACCTAACAAGGACTGGTATGAATTATGATGTTTTTAACGGTGATGCAGACGGCATCATTGCGTTAATACAATTACGCTTAAACGAGCCGAAAAAAGCGAAATTGGTCAGCGGGGTTAAACGTGACAATAGCTTGCTTAAACATGTTGATATTGCGCAAGCCAAGTCAGTTGTCGCGCTTGATATTTCGATGGAAAAAAATACCGAGGCACTGAACGCAATATTAGCGAATGACATTGATGTGTTCTATTGCGATCATCATCGCACAGGTGACGTCCCCGTTTCTGAAAAGCTAACGGTATTAGTGGATACGGCGCCTGAAGTATGCACGAGTTTATTGATTAATGGCTTACTTGATAACAAATACATTGAGTGGGCGATAGCCGCTGCTTATGGTGATAACTTAGTTAGTGCCGCTGATGAACTAGCATTGCAGGAAGGGATGACAACGCCGCAACGTGAATTCTTATGTGAATTAGGGACGTTAATCAACTATAACGGTTATGGAGCATCATTAGCTGATTTACACTTTAATCCTGCTGAGTTGTATCAAGCATTATTGCAATATACTAATCCATTTGACGTTGAAGCTGATAACGACTCAGCCTTTTATATTCTGCGACGTGGATACCAAGCTGACCATCAAAATGTGGCTAAACTAGCACCATATATTAATAACGAGGTTTGCGAAATATACCTGTTACCTTGCGAAGCTTGGGCAAGACGTATCAGTGGCGTATTTGGCAATGAATTGGCGAATTGTCATCCTGATAAAGCCCATGCGGTACTAACTTTAAATACCGATGGCAGCTATATGGTGAGTGTGCGCGCACCTCTAAATAATCGCTCTGGCGCAGATGAAGTATGCGTGCAATTTGCAACTGGTGGTGGCCGTAAAGCCGCAGCAGGTATTAATCGATTACCTGTGCATGAAATCAACCAGTTTGTTGACGTATTGATACAGCAGTATAAGCACTTTTGATAAAGTGTTTGGATTTAATAAAATAAGTGCAGTTATGAATAACAACCTTGTAGTAAAGCAAACACAAATACTTATTGACGTGATAAGCAAGCATTACCAGTATTATAATCAACAAAGCATAGAGCGGCATGAGCAGGGGAAATCGCTAAGCCTTGAGTTTTATCAGTGCTTTATTGATAACTTAAGTATTGAACTTGAGCACATTAATTTTGATTTTCCTGTCACGGCGAATCTAGGTTACTGCGTCGAACCAGAACAGGTATCCCGCTGGGCTTTGTATTGGCAGCTTGAATTTAAGCCGCAACTTGATATTAATGGTTCTTTTTCTTGTATTATTCAATTAATGTCTACGAATCAACAAGCACCAGACTTCAAATTAATATGTGATAACGGAGCGTCACTTTATTCTAAAATAACAACTAAACCAGTACTTAAGCCAGTACTTAAACCAGTACTTAAATCAGTATGTTGACCTATTACTTTCTTTAGGATATCACTTTAAACTAATGGTTTATTCATCTGCTTCCAAGGACGGAACAATGCGTATTTTACATCACGGTGCGGTCAATGGTGTGACCGGATCTTGTCATCAGCTGTATATGAATGACTATAATTCAGTGCTGATCGACTGTGGTTTATTTCAAGGTTCTGAAGCCGCAGGTAACAATAGCAAAGACCAACACGCTATCGACTTTAATGTGCGCACCGTTAAAGCGCTTATCATCACGCACTGCCATATCGATCATGTCGGTCGCATTCCTTACTTATTAGCCGTAGGGTTCACAGGCCCTATTTACGCGACTGAAGCAACTGCAGCACTCCTTCCCCTTGTTATCGAAGACGCCCTTAAAGTCGGCGTTACCCGCGATAAAAAACTCATCCAAGCTTGCCTTTCATTATTACAAAAACAGCTTATTCCTGTACCCTATCAAAAGTGGCGCGCCATTGACGTACTTAAAATACCCAAAGAGGATATAGGGGAAGATGAAACCTGCTATCAACGCCAAAAGATCCGTTTTTGTCCAGCTGGACATATCCTAGGTTCTGCCTATGTCGAAATCGAACTCGCCACCGATAAACCCATTCGCCGTCACCGTGTTGTATTTTCCGGTGATCTCGGCGCTTCCTACAGTCCATTATTATCATCCCCCCGATCGCCATACCGCGCCGATACCTTAATTATTGAAAGTACCTATGGTGATAAAAGGCACGAACACCGTAATCAACGTAGCCAAAAGTTACAAGCCGTCATTGAACATGCGGTGAGTGATAATGGTGTGGTCTTGATCCCCGCATTCAGTATTGGCCGCACCCAAGAATTACTCTACGAAATCGAACAATTTATTCACAGCGCCCCAGAGACGAGTTTATGGAAACATATTGAAATAATCGTCGATTCGCCAATGGCAGCAAACTTCACCAGTAAATACCGCGACTTTAAAGCCTTGTGGGATAAAGAGGCGTTAGGAAAATTAAAACAAGGTCGCCATCCACTTAATTTTGAGCAGCTTTATACTATCGACAGTCATCAAGATCACCTAACTGTCGTTAAGTATCTGGCTAGGAGTAATAAACCAGCTATTGTCATTGCAGCCAGTGGTATGTGCAGCGGTGGCCGTATCGTTAATTACCTTACGCAATTTTTACCTGATGCCACAGCCGATGTGATTTTTGTGGGTTATCAAGCCCAGGGAACCCCAGGTCGAGATATCCAACAATATGGACCAAGGGGTGGCTATGTTGAGCTTAACGGGAAGCACATACACATTAATGCCGGTATCCATACCATTAGTGGTTATTCTGCCCATGCAGACCAGCAAGACCTACTTAACTTTGTAAAACACATGAAACATAAGCCGCAAGAGATACGTATTGTGCATGGTGATGAAAGGGCGAAAACGGTGTTCGCGGAAAAACTTGGGCAACTGGTGCCGGGTGCGCGGGTGGTACGGCCGAACAAGTAGTTATACAGCTTCATATTTAAAGCATTCACGTTGTATGAAGACGGCCCTAGGCAGAGTTGATATCTATGTTATAATTTTGAATTTTTCATGAAAGACGAACAGGCAGTTTTTTTATATGTTTTTCCGTAGAGACATTAATGGCTTAAGAGCGATCGCTGTAATCGGCGTTATTTTGTATCACTTTAACGCTAATATGTTACCCGGTGGATTTGCTGGCGTAGATGTTTTTTTCGTTATATCTGGTTTTTTAATGACGAATATTATTTTTCGTGGATTAACGAACAATACATTCTCGTTACCTGTGTTTTATCTCGCGCGTGCTAAACGTATAATTCCGCCTTTGTTGATATTGTGTTGTGCGCTGTTATTATTTGGTTGGACGTTTGTTATTCCGCCAGATTTTCAAGTACTGACTAAACATATACATAAGAGTTTAAATTTTTTATCTAATATAAGGTATTGGCAAGAAAGCGGATATTTTGATGTCGACGCAGATCAAAAATGGTTGCTACATACTTGGTCGTTATCGGTTGAGTGGCAATTTTATATTGTTTATCCATTACTGCTATTAATGGTTAAGCGGCTTGTCAAAAACGCCCTT
Source organism: Moritella sp. 28 (assembly GCF_018219435.1). Lineage (NCBI taxonomy): Bacteria > Pseudomonadati > Pseudomonadota > Gammaproteobacteria > Alteromonadales > Moritellaceae > Moritella > Moritella sp. 28. Next base: position 712,240 of record NZ_CP056121.1, read on the forward strand.
ATTCCTCGCGTTATTTTGGCATGTAGCGTGGTTGGTTTCGTCGCCTGTATTTATGTGTCTTGGTATTGGCCAAACGCGGCCTTTTATTTATTACCGACACGAGCATGGGAAATGTTGTTAGGCGGTGTAGCCTTTTTATACCCAATAAAATTATCTACACACTCGCAGACATGGCTATTCCGAATCGGTATTACCATGATCATCGGCAGTTACATTCTGTTAGATAGCACTAGCATGTGGCCGGGTTATCTTGCGGCGGTACCGGTGTTAGGCACGATGGCTGTTATTATGGCAAATAAGGATAATAACCAATTAAGTAATAATACGGTTATACAATTTTTAGGTCGCACCTCCTATTCTACTTACTTGTGGCATTGGCCAATATCTGTTGCATTGAGTTATAATTTCGAATTTTCGCTATTACATATGATGTCAGGTATCTGCGCATCCATACTAATGGGCTGGTTATCTTATAGGTTGATAGAGAAGCGTGCTGCTAAGAATAAACGATCAAAGGTACTGTTCACTTTATTATACATAGGTATTGTTAGTATTACGTTCTCTTCAATAAGTAGTCAATATTTATCGAATCAGATGCATTTTTCTATTCCCGATAGCGTCAAGAAATCTATTTATAGAACCCCAGCTGATTGTTTTGATAAAGAAGATACATTAACGAGTAAAACATGGTTATGTAATTTAGGGGATGGCAATGCGCCTGATACAAGTTTCATTGTTATGGGGGATTCACATATGTATTCACAATTACCAGCTTTTAATGCGTTAGCAAATTTGTATCAACTAAAAGGGCAATATGTTGGTTTTTCTGGCTGCCCCCCTTTGTTAGGTGTTTATCCTCAGCGTTCTGATCAAGATAAAAAAAGCTGCTTTACACTCAATAATAAACTATTTAGTTATGTGAAAGAGAATGGCATAAATCGCGTGATTTTATCGGCGAGATGGACTTATTACACTGATTTTGGTTATAACGGTATGGGAAAAATGGTTTATTTAAGCCCTCAAAAGGTGGGGAGTAAAGATCAAAATAGTTCTTTTGAAACTTTTAAAGCAGGCGTTGAGCAGACGATAAAACGTTATAATGGTATTGGTGTGAGCCCTTGGGTAATATTACAAATACCACAGCAGAAGCAGCGACCTGAAAAGTTATATTACACCGCCTATTCACAGGATAATCCGTTATTATCATTGGCTCAAAACAGCATTTCAGTTCGAGATCATAATGCATTGCAGAAACGCGTCAATCAGGTATTTAAACAATTGGCTGTAAGTGATGATTATTTGCTAACGATTATCGACCCAACGGATAGCTTCTGTAATGCCGGATCTTGCATGGTTGGTAGTGATTCTGTTTCATACTACTTGGATGAGGATCATCTATCTGAGTCCGGCGCGATGTATTTATTACCGCAATTAACAGATACGATAATATTTTAATATATTATCATTCGCTCATCGTGCTTTATCACTTTGACATATTTACACATAGAGTTACGTTTAGAACTTGGTATATTCACAATTAAGGGTTAAGGATAGCAGCTGAAATAACTTGTGCCGGTAGGTAGTACCGACACATTAAATGCTTGTAAGAGGTTTTAGAAGTCTAAAGTGATTTATATCACAATGCTTAAACCGTTGACGACAAGAATCACTTTGCTTTAGCTGGGTGAGCTTCAACTTTGTAGGCAGATACTTGTGATACACAAAGTAGAATTAATACAAAATAAGTGCTGGAAGCAGAGGTACTTGAAAGCGACACATCGGCAATGCCGGTGACTATATAGCTGATGATTACAAGTAAACCACTGAGTGAATAAGTCGGATTGATTAATTTATGCTTAAGCAGAATATAGCCAGGGATTAGTAATAATAGTATTACTGTGGATAACCCAAAAAGACCTCGATTGCCAAGCGCTTGAAAATACATTGAATGGAAATGTGTTTGTGTATACTTACCCATATATTTAGCTAAGTAGCCTTCATCATATAACTCGCCCATTCGTTTGTGTGCTGGAAAGGTACCGTAACCAAAAATGGGCTTTTCAGATAATAAGACTAATGCTCCTTTCCATAGTTCTAAACGAATCGAAGTTGAGGATTCTTTCTCGTCTGAATTTGGATTCTCAATATGAGTGATGAAATTGCGTGAAGCATCAGAGACTCGGGAGACAAGTGGATTATTGGTGCCGATAGACATTACTGCGATGGAACCGAGCACTAGTAGGCAGATAATACCTGCATATGCCTTTTTCGACACTCGTTTAAGATTAGATGGCATGCACAAGAAAATTAAGAGAACAGTCAAAAGGGCTAGAAACGCGCCCTTAGATTCTGACATTATTATAGTGGTAGCGCCCAAGATTAATCCACTATAAGTTAAAATACGAAGCTTGATATTGTTGGTATGAATATTGGGTAAAGTAAAAGACATTACGGCAACAATAGCAATCATTAATGGATTTATATTAAATCCGGCATAGTTAGCACGGTTAAATCCTGTCATTTGTTCGTTAACCATGATTATAAAAGCAATGATAAGGCTTAAGGAGAAGCTAGCATAAACAAATTGCTGTTTTGGTTTAAAACGGATCAAGAACGCACCAGCAAGCAGTAATGGTATGCCTCTGGCTGCTTTTTTTACACTGGAAATATCCCCGCTTGCTTGTATTAGGCTGATAATATGCGGAATAGTGAAAATGATAATCGTTATTGCTAATAACGTTAAGTTTTTATGCCAAGTTAACTTTTTATAAAATCCAGCTGTAATAGAGATGACGAGTAAGATTACCGTACCAAGAATATATCCCTTAGGATATAGAAAAAGAAGTAAAGCACAGAGTATCACTCCTATTGTAGATGTAGTGATCCATTTTGATTGTGATTTATTTAAGGTTGTATTCATGGTTTTAAGCTTAGCCGTTGTTGGAGAACCAAATCAGTATTAGTTAGCGATTTTTTAAAGCGTTATTTTACCACATAATTCTAGTTGTGAGTAAACCGATTTTAACCATATTCTGATATCCTTAAGCTACCTAGCCATTAATCGAAATGTACTTTAGATCTATAATCAATTGGTTTAAGTATTTATTTAAAATGATATAATTATATTCATGTTATAGGCTATTTAGTTCACAAAATCTTGGAGCATAAAGTGATAAAAATATTAGCGAATGAGTGGAAATTAGCAGGTGTTCAAGATGGAGATGTTCTATTGGTCCACAGTAGTATTAAGCGTCTTTTTAAACGTCACTTAAAGTTAGGGGTGAAATTAAGCCCGCAAGATATTCTCCAGTCTTTTTTAGATGCTATTGGTCCATCTGGTACATTAGTAATACCACTATTTAACTTTGATTTTGCAGATGGCGTTGCTTTTGATATAGAAAGTACCCCTTCTCATATGGGGGCTCTTACCGAGGCTGCGAGGTTATATCCCGGAGCATTAAGGACCGCACATCCAATTTATTCATTTGCAGTTATTGGACGACGTGCTGAAGAATTTGTGACTACTGATAATGTGAGTGGATACGGTAGTGATTCACCATTTGCTAAGCTTCGAGAAATGAATGGGCGGATTGCAGTTTTAGATTTACCGGAACAGAACAGCATGACCTTTTACCATCACGTAGAAGAAATGCACAACGTCGATTATCGATATCATAAGGAATTCACAGGCGCTTATACTGATATACTCGGGAACACAAAATCTAAAACATACAGCTTATTTGTACGTAATATAGAAAAAGGTGTATTAACGCATGTTGACCCAGCTGGTGAGCTTATGTGGGAAGAGGGGTTATATTCTGGTTGCAGACCTAATGACGGGTGCGGTTTAAGAACTATTTCAGCTCGAGATATGTATACATTTGTTTCAGATATTATTAAAACGGGTAAAGCTGAAAATATTTTATATCGTATAGATGGAGAAAGTAATGTCTAATTTAGGTACTGAAATGCACGAATTGTGCAGTGAAATGTTCCCAATCTGCCGTAGTATTACTGGTAATGGTTTTCGCCAGTCATTGGCTATGTTGTCTGAACATATACCAAATTTAAAGGCCGTTGAGGTTCCAACAGGCACCAAGTGTTTTGATTGGGAAGTACCAAAAGAATGGAATATTAAAGATGCTTATATAATAACTCCTAGCGGTAAAAAGATCTGCGAATTTAAAAATTCAAATTTACATGTTTTAGGCTACTCGACTCCGGTTAACAATGTTGTCACGCTAGATGAATTACAGGATCATCTTTACTCACTGCCAGAACAGCCCAATGCGATTCCTTATATTACATCATATTATAAGGAGCGTTGGGGATTTTGTATTTCGCAGCAAGAGCGAGATTTACTTGAACCAGGTGAATATCACGTATTTATTGATAGTGAACTAAAAAATGGTTCTCTTACTTATGGTGAGTTAATTATTCCTGGGTCATCGGATAAAGAAATATTTTTATCAAGTTATCTGTGTCACCCTTCAATGGCAAATAATGAGCTTTCCGGACCAGTTGTAACTACATTTATTGCCAAATGGCTATCTCAACTTGAAAATCGTAAATATACATACCGTATAGCGATTATTCCTGAAACAATTGGTTCTATCACATATTTAAGCCAACATTATAAAGAAATGAAAAAGAAGGTGATAGCGGGCTTCAATATTACCTGTATCGGAGATGACCGCGCTTATTCGTATCTACCTTCTCGAAAGGGCAATACATTGTCAGATCGTGTTGCGCTACACGTATTAAAGCAATCACAACCTGAATATATTACTTATAGTTATTTGGAACGGGGCAGCGACGAACGTCAATACTGTAGTCCTGGAATCGATCTTCCTGTTTGTTCAGTTATGCGAACAAAATATGGCTGTTATCCTGAATACCATACCTCGTTAGATGATTTAAATCTCGTTACGCCAGCAGGTTTATTTGGTGGCTTTGAAGTATTGAAAAAATCAATTGAATGCATTGAACACAATGAAGTGCTGCGCCCTACAGTACTTTGTGAGCCACAGCTAGGAAAAAGAGGCTTGTATCCAACTATCAGTACTAAAGATACTAGTGCGCAAGTCGAAGATATGATGAACTTTTTAGCGTATGCAGATGGTATGTTGAGTAATCTTGACATCGCGGAGATAATTGGAGTCCCTCTTTGGGAACTAAAAGATACGATTGAAAAACTTAAGACTGAAGGTGTTTTGGAAATAGTGGATATTTAATCGTTCATAGGGAAGCACTAATATAGAGGATATTTATGACTTGCAGATTAAGAACAATGCAGTCGACAGATTTACAAGTCGCGCTAAAGTGGCGTAATCGCTGCGAAGTTAGAGATAATAAGCATCTTTATAATGAAACCAGTTCAGTGGAGCATCAACACTGGTGGGATTCTGTTCTGATGGATAAGGGGTTTTGTTTAATCGTTGCTGAGATTGAAGATAACCCTGTCGGGCTTATCGTATTTTCGAATTACACCGGAGAACAAGGCTCGGCTTCATGGGACATTTTTACGGGCGATAATAATACGAGTGACGATGAGTGCAGCATAGTGACTGCTGCACTTGAATATGCATTCAACGTGCTTAATATAAGACGTTTAGAGTGTGAAATTCTGGGATTCAATTCTGCAGATGTATTACGTCACCGAAGAGCTGGTTTCAATATCGAAGGTATTAAAAAACAGGCATATCAGGGGATGAATGACTGGCATGATATTTACTGTTTAGCAATACTGGAAAAAAATTGGCGATTTAAAATAAAATCAGAGCAAGATAATGTAACGAGAGATATCCCTAACTCTGTGACTAAAACAGTTTTAATTACAGATGAAATGGTGAATTTTTTTTCTGATGCGAGTAAAGATAAAAATGCCATACACTTTAATGACAAGTTAGCGCAAACATATGGATTTAAAGGTCGGATTTGTCATGGCATGCTAGTAGGAAGTTTGTTTTCTGGTATGTTTTCAGCCCCTCCTTTTGGAGAAGGAACGATTTATTTAAGTCAAACTTTGTACTTTATAAAACCGATTCAAGTGGGCGCTGAGGTCGAGGTAACCATTCAGGTACTGTCCCAGATAGGCCGTAAGCTTACTTTAAGTACGAAGGTCTTACATCGAGATCTTCTTTGTATTCATGGTGAGGCTGATATCTTGCTTCCAAAAGAGATATCGTCGGTAGTGTAGTATAAGTCTGGCTGTATATGATAGAGCTAGTTTATTTTTACTGAAAGGTATAATTCTTGTACTAATAATGTTTGGTGTCGGTATTTTGGCGTTTTCAATATTAGCAGCGTGTATTAATACTGTACTTGGTTGGCGTATAAAAAGGATATTTGAGTATGAATATAGCTATCATCCCAGCTCGTGGCGATAGTAAAAGAATCCCGCAAAAAAATATTAAGTTATTTTGTGGTAAGCCAATAATCGCGTACTCAATAGAGGCAGCCTTGGCAAGTAAGTGTTTTGAGCGGGTTATTGTTTCTACCGACAATCAAGAGATCGCCAACATTGCTTTACAGTACGGTGCTGAAGTCCCTTTTTTACGCCCAGCATGTATCTCGGATGATTATGCGACAACGATTGAAGTTATACAGCATGCTATAACGACATTAGCATTAGAAGATACTGCATTAATTTGCTGCTTGTATGCTACCGCCCCTTTTGTTACGCCGAAAAGCTTAGCTAAGGGTCTTAAAATGTTAACAGCTGAACGTTTGGATTACTGCTTCAGTGCCACTGAATTTAGTTACCCTATTCAACGTGCATTTCGTCTAAATCAGACTGGCAGGGTCGAAATGTTTCAACCGGAACATTTTAATACGCGTTCTCAGGATCTTGAATCAGCGTATCATGACGCAGGACAATTTTATTGGGGAACCTATGACTCCTTTTCTACGGGTAAACCTATTTTTTCATGTAATGCTAAGCCTATAATTTTGAATGCATCTCAGGTACAAGATATCGACACGATTGATGATTGGAATAAGGCTTCGTTTTTGTATGAGTTATTGCGACGTAATGAAACGGTTGATGTGAACTAAAACGTGGTTAGCCTGATTCATTCTTAACACTTTAATCATTATTTTAAAAAGCATGAAGATCTTATTATTATGGCTAACTTCTGCTTTAACAATGCTATAATGCTAGCCATTTTGGCTATTGTTTCGGTGTATGCTATTGTCAAAGAAGAGAAATGTTTAGTTATTCATGCTTGATTGGGTTAGATAATATATGAATTTTGATAGTATTAAAGAATTGATAAAAAACAGTGGGTTAACGGTTAAACACATTGGTGATTCTCGCGATGATTGGGATGTAGTATTATCTGCGGTGAAAAATTATGATGTTGATTATGATCTTGCTGCAGTAGATTATCATCACTTATATTTTTCTTCAGTTCTTGAATTCCAACAGCAGGCAATGGTTTTTTTTGCGAGTGGCAAACCTGTCGCAGTATGGCCACTGAGTATTTCTCAGTCCGAGGGTAAAAGCCGGATCGGTAGTAATGGTTCAGAAGTCTTACCGCCACTGCTGTTACCTAACTTGGCGGAAAAGGTTGCAAAAAAGGTAGTTAACTCAGCCCATTTAATCTTAACTGAAATTAAAACAGCGAAAACAGCTACTTGCACACTTAAATATAACATGCTCAGTGATGGCTGCTCACTTTGGTATAAGTCATTACAAGATAAATATAAGCTGTTTGATGTGACGCATTTTTTGTATGTCGATCTTAACCGTGATTTAGACCTTATAAAAGGTGGCTTTAGAAAAAGTTTTCGACCTTTGGTTAGCAAGGGATTACGCAGCTGGAATATTGATATTTTCGCAGATAGTTGTGCTGATGTTTTTGAAGAGTTCAGGCTGCTACATATTGCTGTTGCTGGGCGTGAAACTCGACCTAAGTCGACTTGGGACGAGCTACATGCTTCTCTAATATCTGGCAAAGGTTTTCTTATTACCCTAAGGGATGATGAGGGGATACTTGTCGGCGGTGGCTATTTCCGAATTAATCAACGGCAGGGGCTATATGGTGTTGGTGTTTATAAACGGGAACTGTTTGATCAACCTTTGGGCCATGCAGTGCAGTATAAAGCGATTGAGTATATGAAATCGCAAGGGTTGACGACGTATTGCATTGGACAACGACCTTATCCGCACGATCGTAATACACCGACAGATAAAGAAGTTCAAATCGGTTACTTTAAAGAAGGGTTTGCAACCCATATGTACCCTGCATTTATCTTTAGTGAACAGGCTTAATTAACATTTAACTTGTCGACTGTATTTTTATGCTCGAGAAGAATATAATAACCGCCATAAACGCGGTTCAAATCAGAATATCATGTTTAAACGCCATTGTTTTTTGGCGTTTTAACGCAGTCATTTTAAATGATTATAATTTAAATAAAAGATGGTGAAATAATGCTTAATAATAAATCAGTTCTTATTACTGGTGGCACAGGGTCATTTGGTAAAAAGTTTATCGAAACTATTTTAGCTCGTTATCCAGATGTAAAAAAAATCATCATCTATTCTCGTGATGAGCTAAAACAATCAGTCATTAAACAGCAGTATCCAGATTTTGATTATCCTCAACTACGTTTCTTTATTGGTGATGTGCGAGACAAAGCACGCTTAACGCAAGCTTGTGAAGGTGTTGATGTTATTATTCATGCTGCCGCCATTAAACAAGTAGATACGGCAGAATATAACCCGACAGAATGTATCCGTACTAATGTCGATGGTGCTGAAAACGTTATTCACGCTGCGCTGGCTTGTGGTGTCAATGATGTCGTTGCGCTTTCTACAGATAAAGCTTGTGCACCGATCAATTTATACGGTGCGACGAAACTAACGTCAGATAAGCTTTTTGCTGCAGCAAATAACATACGTGGTTCTAAAGACATCCGTTTTAGTGTTGTTCGTTATGGTAACGTGATGGGCTCGCGTGGTTCTGTGATCCCATTCTTTATGGATAAGAAAAAAGACGGTGTATTACCGATTACCCATGAAGAAATGACACGTTTTAATATTTCGTTACAAGATGGTGTAAATTTAGTTATGTTTGCACTGGGTAATCACCTTGGTGGCGAAATATTCATTCCGAAAATCCCTTCATACAAGATCCTTGATGTTGCAGAAGCGATTGCACCTGAATGTAAGCAACGCATTGTTGGTATTCGACCAGGCGAGAAGTTACATGAAGAGATGCTGACTGATACCGATTCTTTAAATACGATAGATCTTGGTCCTTATTACGCTATTTTACCTTCGGTATCATTTACTTATGCTGAGCAGGATTACCTTTCTCATCATAAGGCTAAAAAAGTACCCTTCGGATTTAAATACACTTCGGGTACGAATACAGAGTGGGAAACGGTTGAGAGCTTACGAGCGTTAATTAAAGAGCATGTTGATGCTAATTTTGAAGTGTGAGTAACCTATGATTCCATACGGTAAGCAAGAGATTACACAGCATGATATTGATGCTGTTATTAATGTATTAAAGTCTGATTTTTTGACGCAAGGACCACAGGTTCCGTTATTTGAAAGTGCGATTAAGAATGCCACTGGTGCAAGTCATGCACTGGCGACTAATTCTGCAACATCAGCATTGCATCTTGCTTGCTTAGCGCTTGGGGTTGGTAAGGGCGATGTGGTATGGACAACACCAGTCACCTTTGTTGCGTCATCAAATTGCGCGCTTTATTGTGGTGCTGATATTGATTTTGTTGATGTTGATGCAGAGACATACAATCTTAGCCCTGAAAAATTAGCAGACAAGCTCGCATATGCGAAAGCACATAACTTGCCTTTACCTAAGGTCGTGATCCCTGTGCACCTATGCGGTCAACCTTGTGAAATGCAAGCGATCCACAGCCTGGGTCAAGAATATGGGTTTGCTATTATTGAAGATGCTTCGCATGCGATTGGTGGTCGTTATCAAGATCAACCTATTGGTAACTGTGAATACAGTGATATTACGGTATTTAGTTTTCACCCTGTCAAAATTGTCACGACAGCAGAGGGTGGTGCTGCGACTACCAATAATACGCAACTAGCAGATAAAATGGCCTTGTTACGTAGCCATGGTATTACTCGTGATCCTGAGTTAATGACTGAACCTACACATGGTGGCTGGTATTATCAGCAAATTGAGCTGGGTTATAATTACCGGATGACAGAGATGCAAGCCGCGTTAGGTGTAAGTCAAATGACTCGGTTAGATGATTTTGTTGCGAAACGAAATCAACTTGCCGCAGGTTATGATACGTTATTGCAAGGCCTGCCTTTAATATTACCTAAGCAGATAAACGCATCTTATTCGGGTCGGCACCTGTATGTGGTCCGATTAAAGCTTGATGAAATAAAGTTGTCGCATCTTGAGGTATTTACTGCGCTTAGAGAGGCGGGAATTGGGGTTAATCTGCATTATATACCCGTGCATTTACAGCCTTATTATCAGGACTTAGGTTTTAGTAAAGGACAGTTCCCTGAAGCCGAGGATTATTATACGCAAGCGATTAGTATTCCTCTTTATCACCATATGACGACGCTTCAGCAGCAGCAAGTTGTAGACTCGATTACAAAAATAATTACTTAGCATTGTCACGTTAATTCTATAAGCGTGCATATTCTATTGAGAGGGGAGGTCCATTCCCCTCTTTGTTCTGTTAATTGTTATCGTTTTATTCACTCCGCTAAATATAACACTAAGTAAACATCATGAATTTAATCTTAGGTACGGTTCAGTTTGGTCTGGATTATGGTATCACTAATGAAAGTGGTAAAGTCAGTACGATAGAAGCGCAACATATTCTACAAGTCGCCAGTCATGCTGGTATCCATCTGTTGGATACGGCGGCTGCATATGGCGACAGTGAGACTGTGCTTGGTAAGCTTTGTCACAAACGTAATGAGTTTAATCTTATTTCTAAGATACCCTCTTCAAAAACACATGCCTTGGACATTCGTAAGTCCGTTGATGAATCATTAAGTCGATTGCAGACCAGTAAATTACACGCTATTTTATTTCATGATCAACAAGATGTGCTCAGTAAAGAATCTAAGCAAAGCTTTGAGATACTTTCAGAACTTAAAAGTGAACAAAAAATTGCGCATATAGGGGCTTCTTTTTATAGCCCCGACGCACTTGAATCAGCGCTTGCGATGCATGACTTGGATATCATTCAAATTCCGGCTAATTGTTTAGATCAACGTTTTCAACAGTCAGGGTTATTGGATGAAGCTAAGCGTCAAGGCGTTGAAGTCCATGTCAGATCATTGTTTTTGCAGGGACTGTTATTAAGTGAAAATAATCAGCTGCCCACTTACCTACAACAATTTAAGCCCGAATTAACGCGTTACTTTGATTTGGCCAAAGCGTTGTCGTTGACCCCGCTACAGTTAGCATTATTGTATTTAAGTAATAATGAATGTATGGATTACGGTGTCGTTGGTTGTCTTAATCGACAACAATTAATAGAAATTACGGATGCATCCAACTATGTACAAAAATTGTTGAGTGAACCGCAGTTTAAAAATAAGCTTGATTTAAGTTGTCTTGCTTCATCTTCTGAACAGTTAATTAACCCGTCATTATGGAAGTGATACGATGAAAGTAGTCGCGATCTTACAAGCTCGATGCAGTTCTCGTCGGCTGCCAAATAAAGTATTGAAGCCCATTCTTGGTAAGCCTATGCTGCAGCGGCAAATTGAGAGAACATTACGAAGTAAACTGATCGATGAATTGGTTGTTGCTACCTCAAACCAAGAGAGCGATGTCGGTCTTACGCAGTTATGCTCTTCAATCGGAGTCGCGTATTTTGCAGGTGATCTGGATAATGTGCTCGATCGTTTTTATCAGGCAGCGTTACAGGCTAATGCAGATGTTGTCGTGCGATTAACGGGAGATTGTCCACTTTCGGATGCCGAAATTATAGATGCGGTGATTGCGAAACATATCGCCGATAAAAATGATTATACCTCGAATGTCGATCCCGAAACATTTCCAGATGGACTTGATGTTGAAGTAATGAGTTTTTCTGCTTTAAAAGATGCTTGGCTAAATGCGAAGTTTAAAGTGGATTTAGAGCATGTGACCCCTTATATCCGCAATAACCCAAGATTGATTAAGGGCGCATATATTTCTGATGTTGATAACTCAAGTTATCGTTGGACAGTTGACGAACCTCAAGATTTTGAGTTTGTAACGCAAGTCTATGAAATATTAGGTGCTAAAGAGCAATATTTTGATGCTAATGCGATTTATAAATTACTCGCAGAAAAACCTGAACTTCAAGAGATAAATACAAATATTCAGCGTAATGAAGGTTTTATAAACCCTTAGTCGCGAGCCATATTACAGGAATCATAGAATGACACGTTATAAAATATCAGAGCAAATGCTTGAAAGAGCGTTACAAACAATCCCTTTGGCTTCACAAACATTTTCTAAGAGCACGGTTCAATTCCCGGTCGGTGCTGCACCTCTATTTTTAGAAAAAGGCGCAGGCTCTAGGGTATGGGATGTTGATGGTAATGAATATCTCGATTTTATGAGCGCATTATTATGTGTGTCGATTGGCTATGCTGACGAAGATGTTACCAACGCGGTATGTGATCAAATCAAGACGGGGGTGAGTTTTTCGTTGCCACATAGGTTAGAGATGGAAGTCGCTGAGCAGCTGGTTGAGATGATACCTTGTGCTGAAAAGGTGCGATTTGGCAAAAACGGCAGTGATGCCACCTCTGCCGCGATCCGTTTAGCACGTGCTTATACCAACAGAGAACTGATACTAGTCTGTGGTTACCATGGCTGGCAAGATTGGTATATTGGTTCTACGACACGAAGCTTAGGTGTGCCAGAGTCAACTAAGGATTTAACCAAAGTATTTAAATATAATGATATCGACTCTCTGACTGCGCTGGTGAAGGCTCACGACGGAAAGATCGCGGCTATTATTATGGAACCGATGAATGTGACGTATCCGGAAGCGGATTATTTACAGGCTGTACAGCAGGTAGCGAAAGAAGCAGGGGCTGTATTTATTTTTGATGAAACCATTACCGGTTGTCGGTTTGCTAAAGGTGGTGCTCAAGAATACTTTGGTGTGACTCCTGATTTAGCAACCTTTGGTAAAGGGCTTGCGAATGGTTTCCCATTATCAGCGGTTGTTGGTAAAGCTGAAATTATGGATTTGATGGAAGATATCTTCTTCTCGGGGACGTTTGGTGGCGAAACTGCGTCCTTAGCGGCTGCAAAAGTGGTATTGGATAAGGTTGATAAGCTTAATGTACCGGCTGTGTTATTGGCTACTGGTGAGTATCTCTTAGATGAACTAAATGCATTAATTAAAGAATTAGAGTGCGAACATTTTTTATCGACAGCCGGACATCCTTCGTGGTCATTCTTGCTGATTTCGGACACAGCTGAAAACAGCAGTTATGAGATCAAAACATTGTTTATGCAAGAAATGTTGAAACGTGGCATATTGACATTAGGTACGCATAATATCAGTTATTCACATAGTCGTGCAGATATCGATGCATTGATGAATTGCTATAAACAAGTATTACCAATTTTGAAAACAGCACTGGTAAACAAAGATTTACTAACACGCTTGGAATGTGAACCTTTAGTGCCATTATTTAAGGTTCGTTAGTTGGTTGCTTTAAGTCGAGATTCAGACTTCTTCTGCAGACCCAATAAGATAAGGTAATTTAATGAAAATTGTTATTCGCGCCGATGCTTCAATTCACATCGGTAGTGGTCACGTAATGCGTTGCTTAGTACTTGCACAGGCTCTTGTATTACAAGGGCACAAGGTTAGTTTTGCTTGTCGTCCACAAGCGGGTGACTTGATTCAATTTGTACGTAATAAAGGCTTTCATGTCGATGAGTTGATTCAAGCTCAAACGCTTATTGAACCTAGAAATAGCGGCGATTACCAAGCTTGGTTACAAGTGCCTTGGTTAGATGATGCACAAAGTTTATGCAAGCAAGTCTGTAATGCGGATTTGCTCATTGTGGATCACTATGCTTTAAACCAAGAATGGCAAACGTGGGTGAAACAGCGACTGGGTTGTAAAGTATTTGTGATTGATGATCTGGTTCGTACGCATGATGCGGATTTGATTTTAGATCAAACGTTAATGCGTGTCGTCGATGAGTATCAAGAAAAAAATCAATCTGCGAAAATACTGACTGGTTGTGAATTTGCTTTATTGAATCCATTTTTTTCACGTTACCGTGAACAAGCGTTAGATAACGATTTACTACCTGCTGAACCAAAGGTGTTAATTTCAATGGGGGGGATTGATCAACCTAACGCTACGCTAAAAGTACTAGAGGCGTTAGCGCTGCATCCCTTGCCAAAACCTTGTGTTACGGTATTGCTTGGGCCTAAAGCGCCTAATTATGAGCAGGTTAAAGCATTTTGTGTTGAGAATCAGGATTGGATTCAGCATATTGATTTTGTCGAAAACATGGCGGAGTTGATGCTTGAACATAGTATTGCTATTGGAGCACCTGGAACGACATCTTGGGAGCGTGCGTGTCTTGGCATTCCAAGTATCATTGTTCCTTTAGCCGAAAATCAAAATACGATTAGTCAGAACTTGGTTGCTTGTGAAGCGGCGATTAGAGTTAATATCACCGCTTTATCATCAGAGTTACTTAGCGCTTATCTAACCTTGCTTACTAAATGGAATTCATTTCGTGGTACCAATTTGGCATTGTGCGATGGGTTGGGGTTGCAAAGGGTGTTACATCAAATTCAGATGTTGTTTGATAATGATCTTGCTAGCTTGGAAATACGCCGCGCAAGCAGTTCTGATATTGAAAAGGTATATGAATGGCAGTGCCTGTCTGAAACGAGAAAGTACGCTTTAAATTCAGCGGCTCCGACTTGGAATGAGCATCAAAGTTGGATGAAGAAAAAGTTGACGTGTTATCAAGACTACTTTTATCTTCTTGAGTGTCCTTTGGAGCAAGCAAGGGTTGGTGTTGTTAGACTTGACCGCATTAGACCTGGAGAGTACCTCATCTCCATCTTTATTGATCCTGCTTTTTATAGTAAAGGTATAGCGAAACGAGCTCTCGCTTATATTGACTGCATACACCCGAATATCACAATACATGCAACGGTATTAGAGGCCAATTTGGCCTCTCAAAAACTATTTACTTCGGCGAGTTATCAACGTCTTTCACGTGATACTTTTATTCGCCCCCCATTGTTTTAAAAACATTATATTTGAGACTACTATGAAATCATATATCACAATAGATGGCCGTAAAATTGGACCTGATTATCCGCCCTATATTATTGCTGAACTTTCAGCTAATCATAACGGTGACATCGACCGTGCATTTCGAATTATGGAAGAAGCCAAGAAAGCTGGCGCGGATGCGATAAAACTGCAAACCTATACCCATGAAACAATTACCATGGATTGTGATTCGGATGAATTTCAAATTAAGGGTGGGCTGTGGGATGGCCAAACTTTATATGAGTTATATAAAGGCGCACATATGCCATGGGCTTGGCATAAACCTTTATTTGAAAAAGCAAAGGAACTGGACATTACTATTTTTAGTTCCCCTTTTGATTTTACAGCGGTTGACCTACTTGAAGATCTCGATGCGCCAGCTTATAAAATTGCTTCGTTCGAAGTTATCGATTTACCTTTGATCAAGCGCGTAGCGCAAACGGGTAAGCCAATGATTATCTCAACAGGTATGGCGAATAAAGTTGAGATAGAAGAGGCTATTACGACAGCACGAGAGAATGGCTGTGAAGAATTAGTCGTACTACATTGTGTGAGCGGTTATCCTGCGCCAGCAGATCAATATAATTTAAGAACAATCGCGGATATCGCGACTCGTTTTAATGTGCTTTCTGGTTTATCTGATCACACGATAGAGAATGCTACTGCTGTTGCCTCGGTTGCTTTAGGCGCATGTCTGATTGAAAAACACGTTACTCTAGATCGTAGCGGCGGTGGTGCTGACGATAGTTTTTCTCTAGAACCGAAAGAGCTTGCAGAATTATGCACGGATACGAAGGTAGCTTGGCAAGCGATGGGTAAGGTAAATTACGAGAGAACTGAAGCTGAACAAGGCAATGTGAAGTTTAGACGTTCGTTGTATGTGGTAAAAGATATCGCAGCAGGAGAAACGTTGACGGCTGAAAATGTAAAGAGTATTCGTCCTGGATTTGGCTTAGCACCAAAGCATTATGATGTAATCTTAGGTAAAAAAGCGAAGTGTTTAATTCCGAGAGGAACAGCTTTAACATTTGATGTTATAAAATAAATTTAATTGGTAGCGTTAGCAAAGGGTGATTCAATGTCATTCTTGATTTTACGCTATTCGCTACCAATATTAACGATTAATCTTATACTCCGAGGATTGGATCGTCCGAAAATAAATGCTTAATACGTTTGTCTATTAAACTCGTATCTTTCATTAAATCATCAAAAATTTCATATAATGATTCCAATTCATCATCTTTAATCAAGTTTAGTCTCGTGCAATATTTTTCAAATCCGGTACCAGCGGATGTGCAAATCGAGAGTATTCGACATTTATCTTCTGCACCAAAAATGATTAGCTCTAAGGGTATTTTGCTTTCAATTAGCGTGACGCCTGGAAATGCTTGTTTATAATACTCAATATCTTCGCGTGGATGAACTTTGATCGCATATGGAATACCTTTTTTATTTAATGTTTGTATAAATTTTTGGTATACGATCAAGTCAAACTCTTCAATAACATGAGGCTGAGTTGCAATGATGAAGGTGTAATTGTGTTGCGCGTCATACTTGAAGAACTTGTAGCCATATTGGGTGATGATTTTATCATTAACAAAGTTAATCGGTTTAATTTTATGCAGCAGTGCTTTAGGGCCTTTACTTGGCGTTAGTAAGTAGATATTTTTACAGCGAGGGTCATCACCAAAGTGTCGGTGTTGGCGCTTTATCTTGAAGATAAAATCAATGATCTTTTCTGATTTTTTCAGCTTTATTCCAATGTAGTTGCCGACACCTTCTTCGATGATGGAATACTCTGCAAATGCTAAACGAAATAAGCGTGACATTTTATTTCTTTCATTATAAAGAAATAGCTCATTTTCAGGCGATTGTGGTATATCGATTCCTAGCGTTTTTCTGAACAACGCATGGTGAACATGTTCACGTATTGCAGATGAAGATTTAAAATTTCTTATTGCCATTAATTTGAGCAACTTGCCAAAAATACCTTTATACAGTGTCGCTCTAATGCTATGGCGCTGGATAAAGTGAACTTCAATATTCGCGGGCAGGCTACTTAGATCGAAATTGGCTGCATCAATATTTTGTTGATCCGAGATCATAAAAATGTGACTTTTTTTATCAGGCTGTGAGAATGCTTTTAATAATGAAAAAAGAAGATGCCGTAAAGTTGAACATACGTATAAGTTCATAACACTACCTTGGTTGATTTAGCTAAATATGATTACGTGGGTATCAAAGTATTATTCAATAGAAACTAAAGAATGAATCGAATAATAACATATTGTTTATCAGCACAGGAATAGGGAGTTTTAGAATTAATATTGAATCGTTACCTCAAACAAATTGATGTTCTTTGGCTATAATTATTATTTTACTGTTAGAATACAGGAATATATTTTTCCCCCCTAATCAGGTTGCACCATGAACATTACCATTGCAGGTACAGGTTACGTTGGTTTATCAAATGCCGTGTTACTCGCACAGCACAACCGCGTGATAGCGTTAGATATTATTGCTGAAAAAGTTAATCTTATTAATGCTAAAAAATCACCGATTTCCGATACCGAGATTGAAGATTTTCTCGCCAATAAAGCGCTTAATCTTACCGCAACAACTGACAAGAAACTTGCCTATGAGAGTGCTGATTATGTGATTATCGCAACGCCGACTGATTATGATGTGGTAAATAACTATTTTAATACCAAATCAGTAGAGGCGGTAATTAAAGATGTGATGGTGATTAACCCAAATGCGGTAATGGTGATTAAATCCACGGTACCGGTTGGTTATACCAAAGAAATCAAACAGCGCCTTGGCTGCGATAATATCTTGTTCTCACCTGAGTTTTTACGTGAAGGCAGTGCCTTGTACGATAACTTACACCCTTCACGTATTATTGTTGGTGAAAAGTCTGAGCGTGCACAAGTATTTGCTGATCTGTTAATGCAAGGTGCGGTTAAAACTGACATCGATGTGTTGTTTACGGATTCTACCGAAGCGGAAGCGGTTAAACTATTCTCAAATACTTACCTTGCGATGCGAGTGGCTTATTTCAATGAACTGGATAGTTATGCCGAAACCCACGGTTTAGATACCCGTCAGATCATACAAGGCGTAGGTTTAGACCCGCGTATTGGTAGTCATTATAATAATCCGTCATTTGGCTATGGTGGCTACTGCTTACCAAAAGATACCAAGCAATTACGTGCTAACTATGAAAATGTACCAAACAGTTTAATCAGTGCCATTGTTGATGCTAATTCGACACGTAAAGATCACATCGCCGATGCTATTATTGCAAGAAATCCGCAAGTGGTTGGTGTTTACCGTTTGATCATGAAATCTGGCTCGGATAATTTTCGTGCTTCATCGATTCAAGGCATCATGAAGCGAATTAAAGCGAAGGGTATTAAAGTTGTCGTGTATGAACCAGTATTCACCGAAAGCGAATTCTTTAAGTCACCTGTACTGACGGACCTGAATGAATTTAAAGCCCTTGCTGATGTCATAGTATCGAACCGTTTAGCGGACGAATTACTTGATGTTGCGGATAAAGTCTATACTCGTGACCTATTTGGTAATGATTAGATTGGTCTCGATTAGAATCAGTAAAATTGCAAGTTAAAAAGTTAAAAAGTTAAAAAGTGAAAAAAAAATGAAATATTTAATTACAGGCGCAGCTGGATTTATTGGTTCGCGCTGTGCAGAACTATTATGTCAACAAGGCCATCAGGTTATTGGTGTTGATAATCTAAATGATTATTACGATGTGAATTTAAAGTTTGCTCGTTTAGTTAACGCTAAAAAATCTGAGTCATTTACTTTTATTGAGCTCGATCTTGCCGATCGTGACGGTGTTGCGACGTTGTTTGCTGAACATCAATTTGATCGCGTGATCCACCTTGCCGCTCAAGCGGGTGTGCGCTATTCCATTGACAATCCAATGGCGTATGCAGATAGCAATTTAACGGGCTTTTTAACCGTATTAGAAGGTTGCCGTAACAATAAAGTGAAGCATTTGGTTTATGCATCATCAAGTTCGGTTTATGGTTTAAATAACAAAATCCCGTTTAGTACCAGTGATAGTGTTGACCATCCAATTTCACTTTACGCGGCATCAAAAAAATCCAATGAATTAATGGCGCATACCTATTCACATTTATATGGCGTACCAACAACTGGCTTGCGTTTCTTTACTGTGTATGGTCCTTGGGGTCGCCCGGATATGGCGTTATTCAAGTTTACCAAGGCAATTATTGCTGGTGAAACCATTGATGTGTATAACAATGGCGATATGTTACGTGATTTTACTTACATTGATGATATCGTTGCTGGCGTATTACAAATTCAAGATGTAATACCTACACCGGATGCGGACTGGAAAGTTGAAACGGGTAGCCCTGCTACCAGTAGTGCGCCTTATCGTGTTTACAATATTGGCCATGGTAGCCCGGTTAAATTAATGGATTACATTGAAGCGCTAGAAGATTCTTTAGGCATAAAAGCCAAGAAAAACTTTATGCCAATGCAGCCGGGTGATGTTTATGCGACGTATGCCGATACTCAGGATTTATTTGAGGTCACAGGCTACACATCGAAAGTAAAAGTACAAGAAGGCGTGAAAGCTTTTGTCGATTGGTATCGCGATTTTTATAACGTGTAAACTACACTATTTATATGAAAAATACCGTAGATTAAGTACAAAAAGGATAATACTTTGAAGCAAACCAAAATAACGAAAGCGGTCATTCCTGTTGCAGGCTTAGGTACACGCATGTTACCTGCAACCAAAGCAATCCCAAAAGAGATGCTACCAGTAGCTGATAAGCCACTTATTCAATACATAGTAAATGAATGCGCAGCTGCAGGTATTACCGAGATTGTGCTAGTTACGCACGCCTCTAAAAATGCCATCGAGAACCATTTTGATACTTCATTTGAATTAGAATCGACGTTAGAGCACCGTGTTAAGCGTCAATTATTAGCGGAAGTACAAGCCATTGCACCAAAAGGTGTGACGATCATGCATATCCGTCAAGGTGTAGCGAAAGGGTTAGGGCATGCAGTATTGTGCGCGAAACCGATTATTGGTGATGAACCGTTTGCGGTAGTATTACCTGACGTTCTGATGGATGAAGTGAGTGCAGATCTAAAAACTGAAAACTTAGCTAGCATGATGCAGCGCTTTGATGAAACCGGTTTTAGTCAGATCATGGTAGAACCTGTACCAATGCACTTAGTGTCTGGTTACGGTGTTGCTGATTGTGGTGGTGTTGAGCTTAGCGCAGGTGAATCAACTAAGATGACTGCGGTGATTGAAAAACCAGCACAAGATAAAGCGCCGTCAAATCTTGCTGTTGCAGGGCGTTATGTATTACCTGCGGCGATCTGGGATCTGCTTGCCCGCACTGCACCTGGTGCAGGCGATGAAATTCAGTTAACTGATGCGATTGATGATTTAATGAAGTTACAAACCGTTGAAGCTTTCCACATTAGCGGCAAGTTACATGATTGTGGTTCAAAATTAGGTTACATGAAAGCATTCATTGAGTATGGCTTACGTCACCCTGAAGTAGGCGCTGATTTACAAGCATTTATTAGTGGCTTGAAATAACACGTGAGTTTGAAATTATAATGTGATGAAACAAAGGGCAGTTTACTGCCCTTTGTTGTATCTAAATAGAGATTAATCTAATTCAGTTTCTAACCAATCTGAATCTAGCTGTGCGAATGCTAATAGTAATTCTACTACCGCCGCATAAAACCCAAATTTGTCACAGTCTTTAACCTTAATTTCAAAATCGCCTAACCAGTTAAGTAAGTGCGTTTGTAAAAAGTCGTGCTGCATTGCGAAGTTAGCGCGGATCTGCGCTTCTGATTCCGAATCTAAGGTTTTTAAGATCAAGTTACCCATGAAGTCTAATTGAATCGCAATATGATCGGCTGGCTCGCTGTATTTATCACTGATATTGATGTTGTGCTTATCGAGTAGCGTAATCATTTTTTGATACGCTTCTTGCATCAAGTGACCTTCTTCACTAGTGAACACAGACTCATACGGGGGCGCAGATGATTTACTGTTACCTAAAAATACTTGTGCGTAGTCGGCACATAACTCTAAACGTGCGTCGTTACGTAGGTTTGCTGCCGCTAATGAACTGATTAGCTTTTCAACTGAAACGGTTAACGCGGGTGTTGCTGCTAAGCCTTGCAAGAAACTTTGGACTTCAGCTGACTGGTATTGACCCAGTTGCTCATCAGATAATTCAGTTGCAAGTGTGCTTGAAAGCCACCAGTAGATCTCTGAACGGGTTTGGCATAATTGGGTTAGTTCATCCATTGTGTTCTCCAAATGGGTATGAGTGCTGTAATTGCGTAGTATTATAGCGAATAAATTTAACCGAGGAGTCAGTTTTGATCAAAGTTAAATTAAAATGCAGTCTTTTCACGCAAAATTGAAATTTTCTCAAGTCTTTATTGTAGGAACTTGGTATTAGTCGCGTTACAATGTGGCCGAAATTTAGTTTACAAACCAACTTGTATTATCTCAATCAGGAGAAAACGGATGTTTACACGTGATATGAATATAGCTGACTATGATGCAGAATTATGGGCAGCAATGACACAAGAAGTAACTCGTCAGGAAGATCATATCGAGCTTATTGCTTCAGAGAACTATACAAGCCCACGCGTAATGGAAGCTCAAGGCTCTCAGCTTACAAATAAGTATGCAGAAGGCTACCCTGGCAAACGCTACTATGGCGGTTGTGAGTATGTTGATATTGCTGAGTCTTTAGCAATCGAACGTGCTAAGCAATTGTTTGGTGCTGATTACGCGAATGTACAACCACACTCTGGTTCACAAGCAAATGCTGCAGTTTACATGGCATTAGTTAAACCAGGTGATACTGTACTAGGCATGAGCCTTGCTCATGGTGGTCATTTAACACACGGTGCAAGCGTAAGCTTCTCGGGTAAAATCTATAACTCAGTTCAGTACGGTATTAATCCTGAAACGGGCGAGCTAGATTATGCTGAAGTTGAAGCGTTAGCAATTGAACATCAACCAAAAATGATTGTTGCTGGTTTCTCTGCGTACTCAGGTGTTGTTGATTGGGCTAAATTCCGTGAAATCGCTGATAAAGTAGGTGCTTTCCTATTCGTTGATATGGCACACGTTGCAGGTTTAGTTGCAGCTGATCTATATCCAAATCCAATGAAACATGCACACGTTGTTACAACAACGACGCATAAAACATTAGGTGGACCACGTGGTGGCCTGATCCTTGCGCAAGCAGACGAAGTGATTGAGAAAAAATTAAACTCAGCAATTTTCCCTGGTGGTCAAGGTGGTCCTTTAATGCACGTTATCGCTGCTAAAGCGGTTGCATTTAAAGAAGCGATGGAACCTGAATTTGCGGTTTACCAACAAAATGTACTTGATTGTGCGAAAAGCATGGTTGCAGTATTACAAGAACGTGGTTTCAAGATCGTTTCTAACGGTACTGAAAATCACCTATTCTTAGTTGATCTGATTGGCAAAGAATACTCAGGTAAAGATGCAGATGCTGCACTGGGTAATGCACATATCACAGTAAACAAAAACTCGGTACCAAACGATCCACGTTCACCATTTGTTACATCTGGTCTACGTATCGGTACGCCTGCACTGGCTCGCCGTGGTATCCCTGCAGATAAAGCTGGCGAACTGGCTGGCTGGATGTGCGACGTATTAGATAACATCGGTAATGAAGATGTAGCTGCAACGGTACGTGCTAACGTACAAGCGCTATGTGCTGAATTCCCTGTATATAAATAGTCTGTACACAAATAATTGGGTGTGTAGACCTCAGGGTCTATAAACATTCGATTAATTTGTTAACCGTAAATGACACTTAACTTGAATCAAGGTTTAAGTGTCATTTACGGTTTTTTTATACCTAAACATTTATACCCTTATCACCTCCAATACCAGCTAATACCTTAAATCATACTATTTCCATGCTTTATTATTGATTCAGGATCATATGATCAGCTGTCATAGAGCGCCAGTTAGCGAACAGGTTAATCCAGTTTCATAGACCAAGGATGGGAAATATGATGAATAAACCTCTATTAAAAAATGCAGTAAAAAAAACACCCGAGCAAATATGTAAAAGGATAAGCATTGCAGCATTTGCTGTTGCGATGATTGGCTGTAGCTCAGTTGATGTATTAACTAAAACTGAAAACGGTGCTTCTTATGAATATCAACTCGGTCAATTTGAGACGATAGAGGTGGTTGATATGGCGCAGGAACATTGTGGTAAGTATGGTAAAAATGCAGAGCTAACTAATCGTTACTCTGATGCTAACCGCATATTGAATACACTTATATTTAATTGTAGTTAGTATTTCTTATCTCTTAATTGTGAAGCCTACGAGATTAAAATGAATGAGGGAGTTTTAAATTACACTTGTAAATGTTAACATATTTGCAACATTTGTTTTCGGTTCGGTTCGGTTCGGTTCGGTGGTTATAGATGAATAGTGACATAAATAGCTGAATAAACACTTGAGATAGCATTCTCAAATTTGGCGATAAATAGAGTGAGGTATAAAGGATGATGCTGAATTCAATAAGAAATTATAAGCGGTTAATATTAGCGTTAGTATGTGGTTCAATGAGCTATTCTACATTTGCTAAAGTATATAGTTGGCGCGATACCGATGGTGCAATGCATTATAGTCAGTTTCCACGTCAGATTGTGGAAAAAAATGCGGCACAGAGTCGCGCTAGTCGTAAGCCAGTCGAAATGAATGATATCGTAAACGATTTATCAGCCACCCAAAATAGTAACTTATTGGATGGGCTTGAAGATATTATTGCTCATGCGAACGTCGAACGCCAAGTTGAAAAGGTTCTGACGCGCACTGACCCTCAGTTGGTCTTAATTGAACAACAGCTTTTACGTCAGCAAGCGCAGCAACGTGCACTCGCTATTGCGAAAAAAGAAGCGCTTGAAAAAGAAAAATTGCTTGTTGTGGCCAATAATATTATTGAAGACCATCATATAAAACCGAAGAATAAATTACCTAGAAATAGCTTCATGGCAGGGGTCCATAAGCGTGTTTATGGTACTGCAGTGATAAAAACCAATGATGTACAGGCAATTGCATCGACACAGTTTGCATCCACAACAGCGAAAAATTCAACCGTTGTTGAAAATACTGAAGCAAAGCAACAGCATAGTAGATTCCTAGCTGAAATTCAGCACAAATTAAAGCGTCAACATGTACCGGAAATTGTTCAAGTATCTCCAAGTTCTGGGCCTATCGTCGTTGTTAATGCTAAACCTTTACTTAAGTCTCCAGCACCAACATATACCTTAGAGCCTGTCGACGCTAGTGTGGTGTCTTCAGTTATGGTTGCCGTTGATGAACCATTAGTTGATCAAATTGATACATTATCACCTGTTGTAGAATCTCGTTCGATAGCGAAGATTAAGCGCAAGAAAAAATCAAAAGCGAGTAATATATTTTTAGCGGGTATTAACAAAAAGTTAAACCGTAATGATAAAGAACTAACAATTGATGAACCAGTGTTCGTCGTGAGCAAAAGTGAATCAAGTCGTAATAACAAGTTGCAGGTCACACCTGAACAAATGCAGAATCAATTCTTAGCTGAGATTAATAAAAAGTTATTCCGAGCGAAACTTGGTTCTGATATTACCCCAGTGGCTGAATTGGCTAAGTCTGAGTCGGTTACTCGTGCGAAGGGAGAGGGCCGCGCGGCAGAGAAAAATAAAGAATTAACGCAGAGCGCAGATCAAATTAAAGCGATCGAAAGTGAAATAAGCAGTCGGGATCATAAATCGAATGACGTGAAACAACCTTCAGAAAAACAGGTTAATTCCGCGTTAATGTTAAGTCGACTAAGCTATAATCACAATGCGCGCTTACCCTTATCACGGGCCGGAATGAGCCAACTCGATAGACAAGGTATTGATGTATCAAGTCAGTTTGTCAATGACGTAAATCGCAGTGCAGAATAAGCAATCCTAAAATATTGGTCGGTTTTTATCTCATTAAAAGAGTGATTGAAAACCGACTGATTATTCAACAATCTGTTAACTTATTTATTAATTCCACGAAATTACCTTCACTTTTCTGTACCCGCCTGCTATTTAACGATAGACTCAGAATAATATTATTCAATAGGATTGTTTATGTTCTGTCCATTTTGTTCTGCGACTGAAACTAAAGTTATCGATTCTCGTCTTGTGGCTGAAGGCCATCAGGTGCGTCGCCGCCGTGAGTGTGCGAAATGTCATGAACGTTTTACTACCTTTGAAACTGCAGAATTAGTGATGCCACGTATCATTAAAACGGATGATACACGTGAACCTTTTAACGAAGATAAACTCGTTAATGGTATTTATCGTGCGCTAGAAAAACGTCCGGTTGCCGCAGAGCAGATTGAACTTGGTATTAATCAAATAAAATCGAGTTTAAGAGCTACTGGTGAGCGTGAAATCGAATCAAGCTTTTTGGGTGAACTGGTGATGGACGTATTGAAAAAGCTCGATAAAGTTGCTTATGTACGGTTCGCTTCTGTTTATCGTTCTTTTGAAGATGTAAAAGAATTTAATGAAGAAATCGCCAAGCTCGACAAATAATCCGTTATCTGAGTCCTCATTGATTATGCCAAACAAATCACGTGCCGAGCTAGATCTACTATTGGAAGAAATTGTATCCATTAGTCAGTTCAATGATACTGACCATTTGCATATGCAACGTGCGCTCGCACTTGCACAAAAAGGCCGTTTTACCACGGCACCGAATCCAAATGTTGGCTGTGTGCTTGTTAAAGCTGGCAAAGTCATCGGTGAAGGTTTTCATTTACGTGCGGGCGAGGCTCACGCTGAAATCCATGCTTTAAATATCGCAGGTGATGATGCCCAGGGGGCCACTTGTTATGTGACGCTTGAACCATGTAGTCATTATGGTCGTACCCCCCCTTGCGCAGCAGCCTTGGTTAATGCGAACGTAAATGAAGTCGTTATTGCTATGGTCGATCCCAATCCGAAAGTAGCAGGTAATGGCATTGCGATCCTTATCGCGGCGGGCATTAAAGTACGGATCGGTTTATTATCAACGCAAGCGCATGCGTTGAATCCTGGTTTTATCTTACGGATGCAGGAACAACGTCCGTTTGTGCGTTTAAAAATGGCGGCAAGCTTAGACGGACGTACAGCATTGAAAAACGGTGAGAGCAAATGGATCACCGGTCCTGCTGCACGGTCTGATGTGCAAGTATACCGCGCACAAGCCAGTGCAATTTTATCGACGGCCAGCACGGTTATTATGGACGATGCTTCACTTAATGTGCGTTATAGTGAGTTAGGTGCAAGCCAAGCCGACTATCCACGAATTAAAACAGATAAGCCACTAATTCAAGTAGACAAGTCTTTGTCTCATGATGAGTTATTAGAACCACAGCTACGTCAGCCAATACGAGTGGTACTGGATAATCATCGGCGACTAGATACACACCTTGCTAAAATAAATAGTGAGTTGAAGCTATTTTCACAGCCCGGTCAGATACTATTAGTTAATGGTGTTAAAAATATAGTCAATGGTGCGACTGAAAATCCAGCTGTCGAGCAGTTATTAGTGAATGAATCGGTATCGCGAATTGAAATTGAGCAAGATAGTCACCATAACATAGATCTAAAACAGTTAATGACCGTATTAGCCCAGCAGGATATTAATGACCTGTGGGTTGAAGCAGGCGCGACACTGGCTGGCGCATTACTTGAAAATAAGCTGGTGGATGAGATAATTATTTATCTGGCACCTAAACTCATGGGTGATAGTGCCAGAGGACTCGCAGTATTAAGCGAGCTAACTGAAATGGCGCAAGTGCCTACATTTAGCTTTACCGATATCACGCAGATCGGGGACGATCTTCGAATTACAGCAAAACCGGAATACTAATGTTTACAGGAATTATTGAAACCGTGGGTACACTCACTGGTTTAACCCCAAAAGGGGCCGATGTGAGCATCACTGTTGATAGTGGTGATCTTGATTTAAGTGACGTAAAACTCGGTGATAGTATCGCGACGAATGGCGTATGCCTTACTGTTGTTGAATTACTCGGCAATGGTTACCGCGCAGATGTGTCATTAGAAACGATTAAACGCTCTGGTTTTGCGCATTACCGTATTGGTGATAAGGTAAACTTAGAAAAAGCGTTAACTTTAAGCACGCGTCTTGGTGGTCACTTAGTCAGTGGTCATGTCGATGGTGTTGCTGAGATTGTTAAGATCAGTAAACTTGGTCGTGCGACTGAGTATTGGTTACAAGCACCGAACGAATTAGCCCGTTATATCGCTGAAAAAGGCTCAATTACAATTGATGGTATCAGTTTAACTATTAATGAAATTGACGGCGCTAAATTCAAATTGACGATCGTACCGCATACTGCATTAGAAACAACGATAGAAAGTTATGTAGTCGGTCGTAAAGTTAACCTAGAAGTAGATGTTATTGCCCGTTATTTAGAACGCATCATGCTAGGTGATAAAGCCGCTGAATCAAGTACTCCTGAGCAGGGCATCACTATGGATTTTCTTGCGAGTAATGGGTTTTTAAAGTAAAACATCTATTCACGATCAGTTTTTAATTGTTATAAAAGGGCTATGAGCATGGCACTAAGTCGTATTGAAGATATTATTGAAGACATCCGCCAAGGTAAAATGGTTATCTTGATGGATGATGAAGATCGCGAGAATGAAGGTGATCTGATCATGGCCGCTGACAAAGTAACGCCAGAAGCGATTAACTTTATGGCGACACACGGTCGCGGTTTAATTTGTCTAACGTTAACCAAAGCGCGTGTAGAAAAACTGCAATTACCTCTGATGGTTCAAGATAATACGGCACAATTCTCAACTAATTTCACAGTGTCGATTGAAGCGGCTGAAGGCGTGACTACTGGTATCTCTGCTACTGACCGTGCGGTCACTGTATTATCTGCGGTTGCTGGCGATGCGAAACCGGCTGATATTGTTATGCCAGGGCATATTTTCCCACTTGCAGCACAAGACGGCGGTGTACTAACACGTGCAGGTCATACTGAAGCGGGTTGTGACCTTGCACGTCTAGCTGGTTGTGAGCCTGCTGGTGTTATTGTTGAGATCCTAAAAGATGACGGTGAAATGGCGCGTCGTCCTGATCTAGAAATCTTCGCAGAAAAACACGGCCTTAAATTGGGCACTGTGGCTGATTTAATTGAGTACCGTAACAGTAATGAAACCACCATTGAACGTGTCGCGGAATGTAAACTACCAACCGAACACGGTGATTTTGATTTAGTGACTTACCGTGACACTATTGATAATCAAGTTCACTATGCACTACGTAAAGGTGATGTTGTTGCCCAACAGCCAACATTAGTACGTGTGCATGTACAAAATACCATGACAGATATTTTGCATACCGACCGTGCGAGTCAAATCTCATGGTCATTAGCGGATGCGATGGCACGTATCGGTCGTGATGGTGGTGTAATGGTTATCTTAGGCAATGAAGAAAACTCTAACGATATCATTGAAAAAGTGAAACAGTTTGCTCAAGAAGATAAAGGCGAAACACAGCCAAAAGCAAAATGGCAGGGTACTTCACGCCGTGTCGGTGTAGGCTCTCAAATTTTAGCTGATATGGGCGTGTCTAAGATGAAGCTATTAAGCTCAGACAAACGTTACCATTCACTATCTGGCTTTGGCCTAGAAGTTGTCGAATATATCTCTAAATAAGTTTTAGAGATAGGCGTAGAATAAGTTTGCTTGCTGGCGAAAGCTTGGTACAATCCGAGCCCTTTCGTCAGCCGATTCATAATAATTAAAATTGGCCGTAAAATTACGCGCCGTGATATAGGATTTGTACACATGAAAGTTATCGAAGGAAATGTTCCTGCTCCAGAAGCAAAAATTGCAATTGTAATCTCTCGTTTTAACAGCTTCATCAATGAAAGTTTGTTAGCGGGTGCTGTCGATTCACTAAAACGTTTTGGCCAAGTTAGCGAAGACAACATCACTATTGTGCGTGTTCCTGGCGCTGTAGAATTACCGCTTGTTACTCAGCGTGTAGCTGCGACAAAACAGTTTGATGCAATTATTGCTTTAGGTACGGTAATTCGTGGTGGTACACCACATTTTGAATTCGTAGCTGGCGAATGTAATAAAGGTCTTGCTCAAGTTGCAATGGACTATGATGTTCCTGTTGCATTTGGTGTGTTAACAACAGATACAATTGAGCAAGCAATTGAGCGTGCTGGTACCAAGGCTGGTAATAAAGGGTCGGAGGCTGCTCTAAGTGCACTTGAAATGGTGAATGTTTTGCATCAAGTTGATGTATTATTGGAGAAAAAATGAAACCTTCGGAACGTAGTAAGGCACGTCAGTTTGCCACACAAGCAATTTATCAATGGCAAATGACGCAAGAAACTGTTGCAAATATTGAACACCAATTTGTAACAGATCAAGATTTTAGTGACACTGATGCAGTTTACTTCCGTGAATTGGTATTAGGCGTAAGCTTAAATCATGCTGAACTTGATGAGTTGATGAGCCCATTCCTATCTCGTCCTATGGATGATTTAGACTTGGTTGAGAAAGCGATTTTACGTCTTTCTACATTTGAGCTACTAAAGCGTCAAGATGTACCTTATAAAGTTGTGATCAATGAATCTATCGAATTAGCGAAAGATTTTGGTGCTGAAGATAGCCACAAATTCGTTAACGGCGTATTAGATAAAATTGTAAGTAAATTGCAATTACGTTTGAAAAAATAATTAAATTATTTTCTTCAATGCAAAAAAGCTAGCACAGGTTGCTGGCTTTTTTTATGCCTAAAATTCACACTCTAGACATTAATTAAAAATACAATTAGGCCTTAATTAAAAGTACAATAACAAGATTAATTGCAACCTATACCCAAGCCGCTTGGGTATCATAATGGATACAGCAGTACTATGGCGACAGGCGAGTTTGATTTAATTGGACAATATTTTACGAATAAATCGGTTTCACGTGACGATGTGATCACTGGAATCGGTGATGATTGTGCGATCTTGTCTGTGCCAGCGGGCAAACAGTTAGTCGTGACCACAGATACCATGGTCAGTGGTATTCATTTTCTTTGCGATGCGAACCCTGCGGATGTGGCGCACAAACTGGTTGCAGTGAACATCAGTGATATTGCCGCGATGGGGGGGCAACCTGCGTGGGCTTCATTGGCGCTCACTTTACCAAATTATGATTGTGAGTGGTTAACGGTTTTC
Source organism: Moritella sp. 28 (assembly GCF_018219435.1). Classification (NCBI taxonomy): domain Bacteria; kingdom Pseudomonadati; phylum Pseudomonadota; class Gammaproteobacteria; order Alteromonadales; family Moritellaceae; genus Moritella; species Moritella sp. 28. Next base: position 742,860 of record NZ_CP056121.1, read on the forward strand.
AGTGATTGTTTACATCAACAATTACATCGTTATGGTGTGAGTTTGATTGGTGGTGATACTACGAAAGGCAATATGACGTTGACGCTTACTTTACAAGGTTTTGTTGATCAAGGTAAAGCGTTACCGAGGCACGGTGCCAAAGCTGGTGATTTAATTTATTGCAGTGGCTCGATTGGAGATGCAGCCGCAGGCTTAAAATTACTTATCGATGCGAATAACCCCGATAACGCTATCTCTGAAAATACCAATGAAGTAGTATTAACGGACTCCGAGAAAGGTTTTTTGATTGCTCGTCATCAACGTCCGACCGCAAGAGTCAGTACGGGTCAAGCGCTGGTTGATGTTGCAAGCAGCTGTATTGATCTGTCTGATGGCTTGGCGTCAGACTTGAAACATATACTTAATGCCTCTAGTCGTGCTTGTGGTACTAATCTGACGGCAAATATTGAGCTAACTGCGTTACCTTTATCAACAGCATTGCAAACTTATGTAAGTAACGCGTTATGGCCGCAGTATGCACTTGCTGGTGGTGATGATTATGAATTATTATTTACAGTATCGCCAGAGAATAGAGCACAACTAGAAAAAGTGATGGCTGAGCATGATTTACCATTTACGCATATTGGTGAAATAGCCAGTGTTTCGGCTGATCAACTTAAACAAATAGAGCAACAGAAACAACGAGAACCACAAATTAACTATTTTAACGACAAGCAATTAACCACGTTAGCTTTGCAAGGATGGGATCACTTCCAATGAAAAAAGATTTTTTATCGCCAGAATTACAAAAATTAAACTACGCTAACCCAGTGCATCTCGCTGCTGTTGGTTTTGGTAGTGGTTTATTTCCTAAAGCGCCTGGTACGATGGGAACGCTTGTTGCTATCCCTTTGTATTTGCTGATGACCAGCGTCTTAGAGTTGGGCTTATGGCAATATATCGGCATTGTCGCGTTGGCGTCTGTGATTGGTGTATATATTTGTGCAAGTGCCAGTAAAGCGATGGGCGTACACGATCATGGCGCCATCGTTTGGGATGAAATCGCCGGTTATGGCATTACTATGATTGCGGCCCCACAAGGCTGGGTTTGGGTTATTCTCGGTTTTGCGCTATTTCGATTTTTTGATATTGTGAAACCAGGACCGATTGGTTGGCTAGATAGAAATACTGATGGTGGTTTTGGTATTATGGTTGATGATGTACTGGCCGGTGTGTTTGCCTTAGCGAGCGTTCAGCTTATTTATTACATTACGCTATAAAATTCAAAAAGGCGCTACTTGATGTGAATCGAGTAGCGCCTTTTTATTAGCTATCAAGTTGTCATCGTTCGCTAGAATTAAAGCGCGATAAACGCCTTAATACTTGCTTCAATACCAAGATCGTCTAGGCCTAATTCAGCGTAGATCTCATCTTGAGTACCTTGGTGAATAAACTTATCTGGCAGACCTAAGTTTAATGTTGGTGTCATTAACTTATTCGCCATTAGGTATTCATTCACACCAGAGCCAGCGCCACCCATGATCGCGCCATCTTCAACTGTGACTAAGATATCATGGCTATTCGCCATCTCTGCTAACAGTACTTCATCCAATGGTTTGGCAAAGCGCATATCAACAACGGTCGCATTTAAACGTTCAGCCGCTGGCATCGCATTATGCATTAACGTACCGAAACATAAAATTGCCACTTTTTCGCCTTGACGACGAACGATACCTTTACCTATTTCAAATTCAGTAAATGCTTGCTCAACGTCAATGCCAGTACCGCTGCCACGAGGGTAACGTACGGCTGCAGGACCATTATACTGGTAGCCCGTATGCAGCATTTGACGACATTCATTTTCGTCACTTGGCGTCATGATCACCATTTTAGGAATACAGCGCATAAAGCTAATATCAAACGCACCTTGGTGTGTTTGACCATCGGCACCGACTAGACCTGCACGGTCAATGGCAAATAATACTGGAATATCCTGAATGGCCACATCGTGAATCAGCTGATCATAACCACGTTGTAAAAATGTAGAATAGATAGCAACCACAGGTTTATGACCACCAATCGCGAGACCTGCTGCGAAAGTCACACAGTGTTGTTCGGCAATTGCGACATCAAAATATTGCTTTGGATAAGTCTCAGAGAACTTGATCATACCCGAGCCAGCACCCATTGCCGGTGTTACAGCTGCGAGCTTGTTATCTGTTGCTGCAACGTCACATAACCAATTACCAAATACCTTTGAGAAAGTAGGCTTTGATGCGGCTGCGACTGGCAATGTATCTTCTTCTGGATTGAATTTAGGCACGGCATGGTAACCGAGCTGATCTTGCTCGGCAGGCGCGTAACCTTTCCCTTTTTTGGTGATTACGTGTAAGAATTGTGGGCCTTTAAGACTACGCATATTACGCAGTGTTTCAACCAAGCCATTCACATCATGACCATCAATCGGACCAATATAGTTAAATCCGAATTCTTCAAATAATGTGCTCGGTACCACCATGCCTTTTAAATGTTCTTCGGCGCGACGGGCAAGCTCTTTAATTGGTGGAATACCTGAAAGTACTCTCTTACCGTTTTCACGGAAGTTTGAGTAAGCAACACCAGACAATAATTTTGCTAAGTGTTTGTTTACCGCACCGACATTTTCTGAAATAGACATATCGTTATCATTTAAAATAACCAGTACGTCTTTGTCGATATGGCCTGCATGGTTTAACGCTTCAAATGCCATACCACCGGTAATGGCGCCATCACCAATAATGGCGACTGTTTTACGGTTTTTATCTTCTTGATCTGCAGCAACAGCAAGACCGAGAGCCGCGCTGATTGAGGTTGATGAGTGACCAACATTGAGATGGTCGTATTCACTTTCATCACGCCAAGGGAATGGATGTAGCCCCCCTTTTTGGCGGATCGTTGACATACGGTCACGACGACCCGTTAAAATTTTGTGTGGGTAGGCTTGATGACCTACATCCCATAATAATTTGTCGAATGGGGTATTGTAGACATAATGCAGGGCAACGGTTAATTCTACGACACCTAAGCCTGAAGCAAAGTGACCGCCACTTATACCGACAGTGTGTAGCAAATAGCTGCGCAGTTCATCACATAAGTCATCCAGACGATCCGCTGGTAATTGACGTAACTCTTCTGGGATGTCTGCTAATGCTAATGTAGGGTAATTCGAAATATCTAAGCTCATAATGTTTATAATTTTATACTTTGTTAGAATCTGTTACTTATTTCGCTCGATGATGTACTGCGTAAATAAAGCGAGAACGGTCGTATCATGCGGAATTGTTTCTAAGGCGAACATCGCTTGTTGATACAGTGCTTGGGCTTTTTCTTGTGCCCCAGCTAAACCGAGTAATGCAGGGTATGTTGATTTATTTAATTCAACATCTGAACCTTGAGGTTTACCGAGCGTTTCAGTATCACTGGTTATATCGAGAATGTCATCTTGTACTTGGAATGCTAAACCAATAGCATTGGACCATTTATCCAGCGCAGCTAATAATTCAACCGAGCAATGTGGTGATGCGAGGCAACCCAGTTTTGCTGCACAATTAATGAGTGCACCCGTTTTATTATTGTGGATAGCTTCTAGTTGTGCCAGTGAGATTTGTTTATCAGTCGCGGCGAGATCCATTGCTTGACCACCACACATACCGCTATAGCCACTTGCTTGGGTTAGCGATTTCAACATAGCCAAACGATTTTTTTCGGCTGCAGGTGCCAGTGCGCAATCAAGTAATAATTCAAAAGCAAAAGGTTGCAGTGCATCACCGGCTAAGATAGCGGTAGCATGGTCGAATTTAATATGGCAAGTCGGTTGACCACGGCGCAAATCATCATCGTCCATCGCGGGTAAATCATCATGAATTAATGAGTATGCATGAATTGATTCGATTGCGGCGGCTGGACCATCAAGGTCGCTAAGGTTTACGCCTAGCATTTCGCCGACGGCATATACGATCACTGGGCGAACACGTTTACCGCCTTGTAACAGACCATATTCCATCGCGGCTGCAAGTTGGGTGTCATGTGTTGGTAGCAAGTTTATTTGCTGTTGCAAATAGTCATTGATACGACCCTGATATTGGGTTATCGAAGTTGAAAGCTGCACTATTTAATTACTACTGTCAGAATTGAAGGGAGAAAGCGTTTGCTGGTCACCGTCGGCGAGTAATATGGCTACTTGCTGTTCAGCATGCTGAAGTTTCTGTGAGCTCGCGCGTGTTAAACTAATACCACGTTCAAATTGCTTTAACGCATTATCAAGCTCACAATCACCTTGCTCTAGACTGTTCACAATTGTCTCTAGCTCTGTGATAGACGCCTCGAACGTCATATTTTCTGGTTTTTTTACCGCCATCGGGTGTCCCTCTGATAATATACTCGGGTATTATACCCAAGTTAATAAGGTATAGACAGCTTAACTGTGCGATGCCAGTAATAAGCAGGATAAGATTACTTAAGAATTTAATTTGCTTGCCGATATAGATCAAGAATACACTCGCTATAAATATGATGATAATTTGCTTGGGATGGGGAATGTTGTGGATTTAGCAACTTTAATAGGATTAGTCGGCTCGTTTGCGTTTGTAGTGATGGCAATGGTGCTGGGTGGCGATATAAGTACGTTTGTTGATACGCAATCGATATTGATTGTATTTGTTGGTTCACTCTTTGTCGTATTAATGCATTTTAATTTTGGCCAGTTTTTAGCCGCAGCAAAAATTGCCGTAAAAGCATTCATGTTTAAAATTGATAAGCCTGAAGAGTTAATCGAACAAGCGGTTGAAATGGCGGACGCAGCGCGTAAAGGTGGGTTTTTAGCGCTTGAAGAAGCAGAAGTAAAAAATGAATTTATGCAAAAAGGCATCGACTTATTAGTGGATGGTCACGATGCAACTGTTGTTAGTCAGACATTGCAAAAAGACATTAAACTGACCACTGCTCGTCATAAAGCCGGAATTCATGTATTTAGTATGATCGGTGAAGTTGCTCCTGCGATGGGAATGATTGGTACCCTGATCGGTCTGGTGGCGATGTTATCAAACATGGATGATCCTAAATCGATTGGTCCTGCAATGGCTGTTGCTTTACTAACAACGTTATACGGCGCGGTTTTTGCGAATATGGTTGCCATCCCGATAGCGGGGAAATTGAAATTACGTTCAGAAGAAGAAATGCTGAATAATACCCTGATTATGGATGCAATTTTAGGTATTCAAGAAGGACGCAATCCGCGGGTTATCGAAAGCTTATTAAAGAATTACCTCCATTCATCAAAACGAGAAGTGGCGGATACTGACGTTTAGTTTACACCATGATGACAGCTAAATAAGTAGAGAGATAACGTATGTCTGATGAATGTGATTGCCCACCCCCTGGTCTCCCTGCGTGGATGGGTACCTTTGCCGATTTAATGAGCCTGTTAATGTGCTTCTTTGTATTACTATTGTCATTTTCAGAGATGGATGTAGTGAAATTTAAGCAGATTGCCGGGTCAATGCAGTTTGCTTTTGGTGTACAAAATCAAATTGATGTAAAGAATATCCCCAAGGGTACAACGGTGATTGCACAGGAATTTCGCCCTGGTCGACCGGACCCCACGCCGATTGAAACCATTATGCAGCACACCATTGATAATAGTGAAGCAGAGTTAGACTTCAAAGATGGCGAAGATCAAAACGCGGGTGGTAAGAACAAACGCGAAGAAGAAAGTAATGGTGGTAAATCACCAGAAACGTCGACCCGTGATAATACGCCAACTGAAAATGTCGAAGTAACGGAAGATACCAGTGAGCTAGTCAAGGCTCTCGCAGAAGCCTTAAAAGAAGAAGTCGATAGTGGTGGTGTTGAGGTTGAAAATTTGGGGCAGCAAATCATCATTCGTATTAATGAAAAGGGTTCATTTCCAGCTGGTTCAGCCTTTTTACAACCACGCTTTCGTCCCGTGATCCAAAAGGTCGCGCAGCTATTAGCAACGATACCAGGGATGATTACGGTTGCCGGACATACAGGTAAAGAAAAGTTACATTCTGAGCTTTATCGTTCTAAATGGGATTTGTCGAGCCAGCGTGCTGTTTCTGTGGCACATGAAATGTTAAAGGTTAAAGAGTTCAATGAGAACCGCTTGATCGTGCAGGGCATGGCTGATACCCAACCATTGACGGATAAAGAAAGTGAATTACGTCGTAACCGCCGTGTAGAAATTAGTATTATGCAAGGTAAAGCGAAACTCTCAGAGCCACTCAGTGTGATTACTAACAAGTAGTCTTCGTACTTTATTTGTTAGCTGTTTGACTCCGTACGTGCAAGTCTTTTACGGGCTAAGTTGCATAACGCGATCACTTGCTGTTGGGTGAAGTCTTGATTGTTTCCTTGGCATTCGCCACGATCGTCAATACGAAAGTTAGCCGGTGTATTTTGCAGTATAAAGGTTTGTTTTCGTGCCTCTTGTTGTGCTTCCGTTAAATATTGTTGAGCGGTTTGTTCGATTTGTTGCTGACGTTCAGTCGGGGACAAATCAGCATCGAGCTTTGCGACTGTTAGCATGTATTGATCGTAATTAATTTCCTGACCAAACATGGCATCTGTTTCTGCAATGGAAAATATTTTTTCGCGCATATCCTGGCGATCTTGCATTAAGGCTTCAACTGTTTGTAAGGTATTGCTCTTGGTCAAAGTATCTAGTTCGGGCAAATCTTGCAGTGCTGAGTTCTGCGCATGGAAATCTTGCATCTGTTGCTTGTAATCGACGTACTTATCTAATAATGCTAACGCTTGCTGTGCAGCAGGTTGTGGATAAACTTGTAAGATATATTGTTGCATACTGGTCAGTAGTTCGGGAGAGGTTAAGTCACCTTCTGAACTGAAAAAATAATCAAATAATACTTTAATATCATGATTTAAAATAAGCTGATTATCATTATTTATGTGAAGTAAACTGCTTGGATCGGTATTTTTCAATGACTTTGGCATGTTAATCTGAGCGAAAGAAACCGCACTTGTGGTGCTTGTGTTATTGTTTTTTTGATTGAGAGTCATTTTATTACGTAAGATAATCGATGATGCGAAGCTTGTTTTTGCTTCGACTACGACGTTCTCTTTCATTGTTATTGTATGTGGTGGCGTGATGTCTGTGTTACTCGTATTATCACTATATAAATAAATACTCGTACCACTGATAATAAATAGACTGATAATGGCCGCAGATTTGTTGATGTTTTGCATTCTATCATCCTGATAAAGACCAAAACCGCGCTATTTTAAGCTTTGGTCTGTGAACATTCATGTCGCGTTATTCGATTGCTTTATTTCTATTTTGATTTAATTGCTTAATACGCAAATACTACAAGCCTTGCTGCGCAAGCATATTGGCATGTTTCGTGTAGATTGCTGGGATATTTAATTTCCAGCTACCGAGTCCCATTAATTGATTAATTGCATCAAAGTGATTGGCGTTATAATCGAGTTTGATGACTTGACCAATCGCTTGACCACATACTGGTACTAGTCCGTCCCATTGGAAGCCACCTTCGTCTTTGTATTCAGGTACAAATAGACCAAATATAGGTACTAACATTGAGTCGAGCGGATCAAGTAAGTTGGTGCTGTATTGATTACCGCCCCAAGAGAAGTACTTAATACCGTTAGATTCTGTCTGACCGTAGAAGCTTGGGTCTGCCTCACCCTGTTCACCATTATTAATTGTCATGCAGTCTTGGGTTGGCATCACCGCCATGTCGGTAAACGTTGCTGCATACTGTGCAACTTGCTCTCGATCTGTCGCCTGCGCAAGACGTAATAGGTCTTGACCGCCACGCTCAGGGCTATCGTAATCACCGTCAGCTGCATCGTCTTTTGCAGACAATAACTCGAGGGTATTAAATACAAAGTTAATCAGGGGGACACCTAGCTTCTCAATCATGCTGCCTTCTTCAAATGCTTCTCTGAATCCATCTGAGAAATGGGTACCTTTATTCATCGCATGGGATGTGGATACTGACGCAATACGATCTGTAAGACGTTCGTCATTGGCGGCAAAGCGTGAGGCGAGGGCGCCTTGACTGTGAGCGATAAGATTGACTTTTTCAGCGCCAGTTAATGCTAAAATTTGCTCGATATCATAAACCAATTCTTCGCCACGTACCTCGTTAAGCTCGGCACTTGACAGGTTTGTGACATATACCTCGGCACCTTGTTCACGCAGTGCGTCGGTAATGCCATACCAATAATCAATGCCTATGGCACTATCAAATGAAAACGCGCCGCCTACCATCACAATCGGATATTGGGTTTTAGCAAAAGTTGGTTCGGGTTTATCAAACCAACCTGCATTGGCTTGAGTTGTGATTAACATTGTGCTGGAAATAGCGGTAGCAAGGGCTATATTTTTGAAGTTCCATTTCATTTTTTGATCCTTATAAAAACCTAACGAGACAGGTTGTCTTGCTTGGTCATGTGAGCATATAAGTTCATTTAAAAATGTGTCAACACTTGTTGGTGCTCGATTTCGAAACAAAGCGAAAGCGTGAATCCTCTCACATAAATGTCTGTTTTAGCTGTTGGTTGAGCTGATTATTTGTCAGTCATAAGTATTAATACTGATGGATTGTGGAGCATATGTTCGAATAAGGAGTAATTAAGTATATTAATGTCACATTTAGATGCTTAATCTGAATAATTATCGAATTACAGGTATTAACGGTTGTCGATTGATGATAGTTTGGAATTAATAGCAATTAACTGAATTTATTGCTACTGTGAAGATTACTCCTTTAGAGATGTTTGATATTTTAATTCAACAAAAATTGAAATATTAAACAAGTTATAAAGGTCATGGATGTAATTGTCGTACTGGAGTTTGTACATGTTAAAAAATAAAATCACTCAATCACTTTTATTAACCGCGGGTCTAGCATTTGCTGCTACTTCGCTTACAGCAACGGCCGCGGAAGTACCTGCTGGCGTAAAACTAGCAGCGAAACAAGAGTTAGTTCGTGGTAACGGCACGGAAGTTGCCTCTTTAGATCCACAAAAAGTCGAAGGTGTCCCTGAAGCGCACGTACTTCGTGATTTACTTGAAGGTCTTGTAAACCAAGATGCAGATGGTATTACCGTTCCGGGTGTGGCTGAACGCTGGGAGACTAAAGATAATAAAGTGTTTACTTTCTACCTACGTAAGGATGCTAAATGGTCGAATGGCGATGCTGTAACGGCTGATGATTTTGTATATAGCTTCCAACGCGCAGTTGATCCTTTAACGGCGTCACCTTACTCATGGTATCTAGATATGACAACCATGATAAATGCTTCAGATATTATTGCAGGCAAAAAAGACAAGTCTACTTTAGGTGTTAAAGCAATCGATGATTACACATTTGAAGTAACACTCGCAAGTCCAGTCCCTTATTTCGTGAAGATGATGGCTCACACGACGATGAAACCTGTGCATAAAGCAACAGTTGAAAAATTCGGTGATAAATGGACTAAACCTGAAAATTTCGTCGGTAACGGCGCATTCGTAGTTAAAGATTGGGTTGTGAACGAACGTCTAGTACTCGTTCGTAATGAGAATTACTGGGATAACGCGAACACAGTATTAAATAAAGTAACTTACTTACCGATTGAAAACCAAGTTTCTGAAATGAATCGCTTCCTATCAGGTGAAATCGATTTCACTTATGAGCTACCAAACGAACATTTCCGTCGATTGAAGAAAGAGCATGCAGAATCGGTAGCGATCAAAGGTAACTTGTGTACTTATTACTACAATTTCAATACACATAAACCACCATTCAACGATGTTCGTGTACGTAAAGCGATTTCTTACTCTATTGATCGTAACATCATCGCTAACGCTATTCTGGGTCAAGGCCAAAAACCTGCTTATTTCTTAACCCCTGAAATCGTTGCTGACTTCAACCCAGAGATGCCTGCTTACGGTAAACTATCTCAGAAAGAACGTAATGAAAAAGCCAAATCGTTACTTGCTGAAGCGGGTTACAACAAGTCAAACCCACTAAAATTCAGCTTGCTGTATAACACTTCAGAAAACCACAAAAAAATTGCGGTAGCAATCGCGTCAATGTGGAAGAAAAACTTAGGTGTATCTGTAGAGCTTGAAAATCAGGAGTGGAAAACGTACCTAGAAACCAAGAAGCAGGGGGACTTTGAAGCGTCTCGTGCTGGTTGGTGTGGCGACTATAACGAAGCATCTACATTTACTTCATTAATGGAAGGCAGCAATACGACTGGCGGTATTCACTATCAGAGTGCTGAATACGATAAGCTAACTAAATTAGCTGTACAAGCAACTTCTGAAGCAAAACGTCAAGAGTTATATTATGCTCAAGAAGCACTACTGACTAAAGATATGCCAATTGCTCCTATATATCAGTATGTTACAGCTCGCCTTGTTAACCCTCATGTGGGTGGTTACGCAGAAAACAACGCACAAGACCAACTTTATTCTAAAGATATGTACATCATCGCAGAGTAATCGTTTTCCATATTAAACTGCATGCGGAATAACGCATGCAGTCTTTTCTCATATTTATATTATCAAAAGTTGAGTTGATTATGCTTAAATTCATCTTAAAGCGAATTCTAGAAGCAATACCGACTATGCTGGTATTGATCACAGTCTCTTTTTTCCTTATGCGTTTCGCACCTGGCAGCCCATTTTCAAGTGAAAGAACGCTTCCGCCACAAGTAATGGCAAATATTAACGCTAAGTACGGCCTTGATAAACCTGTGTTGGAGCAATACACCACTTATTTAACGAATGTGATTCAAGGTGACCTTGGTCCTTCTTTTAAATACAAAGATTTTACCGTTAATGAACTGGTTGCTTCGGCATTACCTGTATCAGCTAAAATCGGTGCCTTCGCTTTTGTATTTGCACTTATATTTGGTGTTTTCGTCGGTACGATTGCAGCATTACGACAAAATACGTGGTTAGATTACAGTATTATGTCAACGGCGATGATCGGGGTTGTTATGCCTTCCTTTGTACTCGCACCGGGCCTTATTTATCTTTTTTCTATTGATCTTGGCTGGTTTCCAGCGGGTGGTTGGTTAGATGGCTCGCTGAAATACATGGTATTACCTGTATTGGGTATGTCGATGTTATATGTTGCCACTTTTGCCCGTATTACTCGTGGCAGTATGATTGAAGTGATGAATAGTAACTTTATTCGAACTGCGCGTTCGAAAGGATTAAGTTATCCACATATCGTTATTAAACATGCCTTAAAACCGGCGATGTTACCGGTTGTTTCCTACATGGGTCCTGCATTCGTGGGCATTATTACTGGCTCGGTAGTGATTGAAACCATTTTTGGTTTACCGGGTATTGGTAAGTTGTTTGTTAACGCCGCGTTTAACCGTGATTATTCCCTAGTGATGGGTATTACCATTTTGATTGGTTTTTTATTCATCTTATTTAATGCCGTTGTTGATATTTTGCTTGCTTATATCGATCCGAAAATTCGCTACTAAGGGACTAGATATGTTATCTAAAACAGACAAAGTAGAAGCGTTAACAAACTTCTCGACAAATTTAGAAATTGAAGGCCGCAGTTTGTGGCAAGATGCCCGCATTCGTTTTATGCGTAATAAAGCGGCAATGATCAGCTTATGTATTTTGTTTCTGATCACCTTGTCAGTTATTTTTGTACCTATGCTCAGCCAGTATGCATTTGACGATACTGATTGGTATGCACTGCATCAGGCTCCTTCGGCAGAGCATTGGTTTGGCACCGACAGTTTAGGGCGTGACCTGCTTGTACGTACCTTTATCGGTGGTCGTATTTCGATGATGGTAGGTGTGATGGGGGCATTCGTTGCTGTGCTTATCGGCACATTGTACGGTGCTGCATCTGGCTTTATCGGCGGTACAACCGACCGTGTGATGATGCGTATCCTTGAGATCCTTTATGCAATTCCATTCATGTTCTTGGTCATTGTATTAGTGACGTTTTTTGGTCGCGATATTATCTTAATTTTTGTAGCGATTGGTGCGATTGCTTGGCTAGACATGGCGCGTATTGTCCGTGGTCAAACCTTAAGTTTACGCAATAAAGAGTTTATCGAAGCCGCGCGTGTATGTGGCGTGAGTCAATGGGGCATTATTACCCGTCATATTGTGCCTAATGTATTGGGTATTGTGGCCGTGTACTCAACGCTGTTGATCCCAAGCATGATTTTAACGGAATCATTCTTAAGTTTCCTTGGTCTTGGTGTGCAAGAACCAATGACCAGTTGGGGTGCCTTATTACAAGAAGGTGCACAAACAATGGAAATAGCGATTTGGCAATTAGCATTCCCAGCAGCATTTATGGTGTTAACGTTATTTTGCTTTAACTATGTTGGTGATGGTCTGCGTGATGCGCTGGATCCAAAAGACAGATAGTTACTAAATAGAATGACTTAAAGAGCGAGCAAGCGCTGAATTAATTTAAGTCATTCTAACGTGAGGATAGTTTGCTTATTACACAGTTAGATGTAGAGCTAGAACAAGATTAAGGATGTCACATGAGTTTATTAGATGTTACTGATCTGCGCGTTGAATTTACGACCCAAGATGGGACCGTAACCGCAGTTAATGATTTAAATTTTGCCCTCAACCCTGGTGAAACACTGGGCATTGTAGGCGAGTCAGGTTCAGGTAAATCACAAACCGTATTTGCGATCATGGGATTGTTAGCGAAAAACGGTATTATTTCTGGTAGTGCTAAGTTTGAAGGTAAAGAGATCTTAAATTTACCAGAGAAAGAACTAAACCATGTTCGAGCAGAACAAATCGCGATGATCTTTCAAGACCCGATGACTTCACTCAACCCTTATATGAAGGTGAGTCAGCAAATGATGGAAGTGCTGATTTTACATAAAGGCATGAGTAAAAAAGAAGCCTTTGAAGAATCGGTATTTATGTTAGAAGCGGTGAAGATCCCTGAAGCTCGTGTTCGTATTAATATGTACCCACATGAATTCTCGGGTGGTATGCGTCAGCGTGTGATGATCGCAATGGCATTGCTATGTCGTCCTAAACTGCTTATTGCAGATGAACCAACAACCGCATTGGATGTAACCATTCAAGCGCAGATCATGCAGCTGTTGAATGAATTAAAAGATAAGTTTAATACTGCGATTATTATGATCACTCATGATTTAGGGGTAGTTGCCGGTAGTTGTGACAAGGTATTGGTGATGTATGCTGGTCGTACCATGGAGTATGGCAAGGTGAACGATATCTTCTATACGCCAAGTCACCCTTACACTGAAGGACTACTTAAGTCGATCCCGCGTTTAGATACCGAAGGTGATATTTTACCGACTATTCCGGGCAATCCACCTAACTTGTTATCATTACCAAAAGGTTGTGCATACCAAGATCGTTGCCATCGAGCACAAGAAAACTGTCAACAAGAACAACCACAATTAATCCCGTTTGCTGGCGACCGTTTACGTGCCTGCTTCTCAGACCAGGGGACATGGTAATGACTGATATAGCCAAGAAAGGTTTAGTAGCCGTAGAGAAAAAGTTACTATTAGAAGTGAATGACTTGAAGGTGCAATTTGATATTCCGTCGAAGTCGCTATGGCCTTGGGCACCACCAAGCAAGCTTAAAGCCGTTGATGGTGTCAGCATCAAGTTATACGAAGGTGAAACACTGGGTGTAGTCGGGGAGTCAGGTTGTGGTAAATCGACGTTTGCCCGCGCCTTAATTGGACTCGTGCCAGCGGCTGCCGGTAACGTAGTTTGGTTAGGTCAGGATCTTACCCGGTTACCACACGAAGAAATGCGTGAAAAGCGTAAAGAAATTCAAATGATCTTCCAAGACCCATTAGCCTCGCTAAACCCGCGTATGACGGTGGGCGATATTATTGCTGAGCCGCTACGAACTTTCTTCCCACAGTTATCTAAAGTGGAAGTGAAAGAGCAGGTGAAGGACATGATGACCAAGGTAGGTTTACTGCCAAATGTAATCAATCGTTATCCACATGAGTTCTCGGGTGGTCAGTGTCAGCGTATTGGTATTGCCCGTGCACTTATTTTAAAACCCAAGATGATCATTTGTGATGAACCAGTATCAGCGTTAGATGTATCAATTCAAGCGCAGGTAGTGAATTTATTACAATCATTACAGAAAGAACTGGGCTTAAGTTTGATCTTCATTGCCCATGATTTATCGATTGTAAAACATATCTCTGATCGCGTACTGGTGATGTATCTTGGTAATGCAGTAGAACTGGGTGAGTCAAAAGCCTTGTTTGCTGAGCCGAAGCATCCGTACACCAAAGCGTTGATGTCGGCAGTGCCGATCCCCGATCCGGTACTTGAACGTAATAAAAAAATTGAAATGCTGGAAGGTGATTTACCTTCACCGTTAAACCCGCCATCAGGCTGTGTATTCCGTACTCGTTGCCCTGTGGCGAAAGCAAGTTGTGCCAAGGCTAAACCTCAGTTAATCGGTGATGAAGAACACTCAGTGTCTTGTTTAATGGTTGCTTAATTTCTTTGTTATAAAGGTCTAAGTACAAAATAAAATAGTCATAATATTTAATACCAGCCAGTGAATAACTGACTGGTATTTTTTTGAGTTAAAATCTGCCGGTACGTGACTATGTGTCTCGTTTTTGTCGAAAAATAAAAGCACAGATTATATCTTAACTAACAGAGGAAAACTCCATAGATATCACAGTATTGCATTTGATAGGTTTATTTAAATATATGATATAGAAATATGACGTCACCATCAAAAATCAAAAAGTTACAGCTTGTATCAAGAGCGTTATTTATATAGTTTTGCATAGAAAAATAATAATAATAAAAATAAATAATAAATAATAAATAATAAATAATAAATAATAAATATTAGGAAATTAATAATGAAATATTCAACTCTAGCTCTAACTCTGGCCTCAATCTTATCTGTAGGCGCTGCAAGCGCGGCAACTATTTATAAAAGTGAAAATGGCGACAATCTTAAAGTTTATGGGGGAATGGAAATCGGTGGTACTTTAATCTCTGATACCGATAAGACTCCATTCGGTCCTGACTCTACCTACGTCGATGATTCATTTATGACCCTAGGCGCTAAAGGAACAACTGGCGACTTCTACGCAAAATTTGAACTTGATGCAGAACGTCAAGACTGGACCAAGGATAATAATATTCGCCTTGTCGTTGATAAAGCGTATGTTGGTTACAAACTTGCCTCTAAACAATCTATTGAATTTGGTCGTACTGACACTGCGTATGATCACTATGATGCATTTGGTGATGTAACAAATGAATTAGGTGCTGGTATTTCTGAAGCTGGTGACCAAGATAATACGCTCAAGTACCAAGGTCAATTTGGTAATATTAAAGTCGGAATTTCTCACTCGTTAGAGGGCTGGGATGGTAAAGTTGATAACAATAACAAGCCTCAAAAATATTCATACGAAACTGATTCATTATATGGTCAGGTCACCAACGGCTATATTGGTTATTTTGGCGATGACTTTACTATTCTTGCTGGTGCAGAGTCGGGTGATGAAACTGAAATTTATTCTTTACACTCTCAAGTTAAACTAGGCGATTTAACCATTTCTGGTTTAGTTTGGGATCAAACCAAAAATTTCAATAAAGATAAAAACTCAGAAAAAAACATCGTAGGTGCTAACATAGGTGCTAAATATAAATTGACTGAAAAACTAAGTCTTTTAGGTAGTGTAAACTACGAAGATTTAGATAATGTTAAAGCATCTAAGGAAGATTACAAATCAGAATGGGTTGTTGTAGGTGGCGAATATAAATATGCTAAAAACGTTAAACTTGCAGCTGAAGTTTCAATTGGTGATGTTCTTAAGAATGGTGAAAGTGGTGCGCTAGGTTACGTTAAAGCTTACTACTGGTTCTAAGACTATTTATCTAATTCAATAGTCTTATTTAATATAAGGTCTCTTATTTTCAATAGAGGCTTTATTTTTCTAACATCCCTGACTAATCGGACAACTCTATGAAACTTAAAAATATAGCGCTCTCTGCTTTAACAATGGCTATTGCAGCGGGTTGCGCTACAACAGACCAACAGCCTAAGCATGAATGGAAGCAAGATAAAGAATACAATATCACCATCTTACACACCAATGATAACCACGGTAATTTCTGGCAGAATAAGTACGGTGAACGCGGTATGGCTGCACGTGCCACACTGGTCAATAACATCCGTGCAGAGGTTAAAGCCGAAGGCGGTTCTGTACTCTTGTTATCTGGTGGTGATATTAATACCGGCGTACCTGAATCAGATCTACAAGATGCTGAACCAGATTTCATTGGTATGAACATGATCGGTTACGATGCGATGACATTAGGTAATCATGAATTTGATAACCCGCTTGACGTACTCGCGAAACAAGAAGGTTGGGCAAACTTCCCATTCATCTCTGCGAACATCTATAAAGATGGCAAGCGCATGTTTGATGCTTACAAGATCTTTAATAAAGAGGGTATCAAAATTGCCGTTATTGGCCTAACGACCGAAGATACAGCAAAGATTGGTAATCCTGAATTTATTAGCGAATTGGAATTCCGTGATCCAAAAGTGGAAGCCAAAGCCATCATCGCTGAATTGAAAGAAACTGAAAACCCAGATGTGATCATTGCAGCAACGCACATGGGCCATTACCTTAACGGTGACAATGGTTCCAATGCACCGGGTGATGTGCAGCTGGCTCGCTACTTGAACGAAGGTGATTTAGATATGATCGTGGGTGGCCACTCACAAGAACCTTTGTGTATGGAAGGCGCTGAATACGCGAAATTCAAACCAGGGCAAGATTGTACACCTGACGTGCAAAATGGAACTGATATCGTTCAAGCACATGAATGGGGAAAATATGTAGGTCGTGCGGATTATACTTTTAAAAATGGTGAGTTTACATTACAGTCATACAATCTTATTCCAGTTAATTTAAAGAAAAAAATCAAAGTGGATGGTAAGAAAAAACGAGTATTAATCCAAGATGAGATAGCCCAAGATCCAGCTGTTTTCGCAACACTCCAACCGTTTCAGGAAAAAGGCCAAGCAGCATTAGGTATCAAAATTGGTCAGTCTAATGGCCTACTACAAGGTGATCGTGACGTTGTGCGTAACAACCAAACAAACCTTGGTCGTTTGATTGCAACAGCACATATGGAGCGTGCAAAAGCAGATTTCGGTATCATGAATTCAGGTGGTGTACGTGCGTCAATTGAGGCCGGTGTAATCACATATAAAGACGTATTAACCGTACAGCCATTTGGCAATATACTTACTTATGTAGAGATGTCAGGCGCTGAAGTGATGGATTACTTAAATGTAGTCGCCACTAAGATGAAAGACTCTGGTGCATTTGCACAGTTCGCTGGTATTTCGATGACAGTTGCAAACGGTCAAGTTTCAGATGTGAAGATTGGCGGTAAAGCAATGGATATGAGCAAGTTATACCGCTTCACTATCCCATCGTTCAACGCAGCCGGCGGTGACGGTTATCCGAAAATCATGGAGCATGCATCGTTTGTAAACACTGGTTATGTGGATGCGGAAGTACTAAAAGAGTATATCGAAGCAAATTCACCGATTAATGTCGCTGATTTTGAACCAAAAAATGACATGGTTTATAATTGATATAAGTATGTAGCATTGCTA
This sequence comes from Moritella sp. 28, assembly GCF_018219435.1. NCBI lineage: Bacteria > Pseudomonadati > Pseudomonadota > Gammaproteobacteria > Alteromonadales > Moritellaceae > Moritella > Moritella sp. 28. The sequence goes on from NZ_CP056121.1 coordinate 760,553, forward strand.
AATAGCAAAGTTTATACAAAGATGTAAAATAAAAGCCATGGCGATAAACCGTCATGGCTTTTTAATTATGCATCTATTAGTCAGCGTGAATTATGGTGTTAAATATCTCTATCGTACTGATGAAATTACAATACCTTTCTTCGGTTTAAGTTTGATTTGATACCTTACTTTCACTACATCTCCCTTCATAGATAGTATCTACCCATTCTGGATTATCAATGAATGGATTACGGTTACCTTGGTATTCATAAATCGCATTGTTACGTGCTCGCTCAAAATCATTGACGGGATATTGAAAATGCCACTCTATGAGGGTACACAACTTGCCCAGTTTAGGTAAATTCTTACCGCTGGTCGGATTCGTGTTTATTGCGTCAACTAAAATTAAGTTAGGCATATTTATCCCTGTATTCTTATCATAACGGACATCCATATAAAACATCATCCGAGCTATGTCTCCTTTCACTTCGTCTCTAGGCTCCCAAGTATACTTAGTGCTTAGGTTTCTATTGTCTTCAGCTACTGGCGTTCCGCCGTTATGAAAGTCTTTGTTACCGCGAGCACTATTCATCGAAATATCGGCAGGGCGGAGGTGGTGGATATCGGTATAACCTTGCTGAGATTTCTTTGGGAAACCGTGACTTTTAGGCCAAGTATGCTCCCGATTCCAATAATCCTGATTCGCGCTAGCTGCACCTGAGCCATTGTGGTTTTTAGGAATTGAATTACCTTTATAAAGTAAAATAACATTATCAGAATTTTGGGGATCTTCATCGGTATGCGTTAATGCAGTCCAAACTTCACCATAACTTAGTTGTTTTTGGCCTTTGGATATATCAGAAATGATGGCTTTTCTGAATGTAGCGAGATCACCACCGTATGCCGCTTGAGAGTTGGCATAATAAGTACCAGGGGCATAGTTTGTGATGTCTTTAACTTTGTTTAATACTGGACAATTAGTACAGATATTGGGACTGGCAAGTACGGAACCTGAGCTTATCGTCGCGAATACTGCAAAGAGGAGTAAAGATTTATTCATCGTTAGCCTTATACCTTCGTCGTTAATGAATTTAAGTTATTGAAAAATATTAATAGTTGGTTGTTTATGATAACTGCGGAATGTGAATAATATATGTCGATTAGCTCTCATTTTAGCTTATGCGTTAATAGATAACGCATAAGCTAGCTGTCGTTATTTAGCTTTACGACGTAAGAGACTAAAACCGAGTAATGAAACGATACCGAAGATACCAAATGAACCACCTGATTTTTGATTTTCAGGTGTAGTTGGTGTAGTTGGTGTAGTTGGTATAGTTGGTGTAGTTGGTGTAGTTGGTATAGTTGGTATAGTTGGTGTAGTTGGTGTAGTTGGTGTAGTTGGTGCTGTAGGTGGAGCAATGCCTACTTCAGGTAAAGCAGACTGTGCTACTGTGACATCCATGCTTACATCTGAATTTGGTAGCGCAACTTCATGTACACCTTTAACTCGGTGTAGTTGTATTTTTATGGTGTAATCGCCAGACTGAATGCCCTTGAGCTCCATTGGCACAGTAGTTTGATTGCCACTCTCTAGTACAAAGCGTAGAGTATCTCCTTGTACGGCTATCCCTACGAGAGTTTTAACACTCGCTTTAGGTGTTAGTGTAACTGTCGTAATATCACCTTTTTTCGTTTCTATACCTTCAGGAACCGCGTATGTTAGGTTAATCGTATTATCAATAATAGGTAATACCACCGCTTGACCTACATCGGCTTCACCATACTTATAGCGAAGTGACATGAACGCAGGATCGTGATCTGATGAACGGAATGGTGTTGCTTCTCCACCATTATATGCATCATATGCAGCATCACTGATTACAGGGCCGTATTTACCCTCTTTATTATATTGGAAATAAGTAGACTCGGTACTGTTGATGTGCCAATCACCCGCATCAATTACACGCGCTTCAAGTGACGCATTAACGAGCATATGATCCAGTGAACCAATTTCATCATTGTATGAATAGCTCCAACCTGTTTTACCCTTCACTTTATCCATTTTATCTACAATATTTACGTAGTTAAATGATCTATCAACTGTAAACGGTATTCCTTCTGGATTGAATTGTGGTGTACCTAGGGTGTCTTTATCGCCGCCGATATAGGTATTGCGTGCTGTTGTAAGTACTTTTTTTGTAAGATTTTGAGTTAATACTAATAGTGGGTCTTCAGAACCGTAAGCGTTTAAGTCACCTAGAATGACACTGTCACCTTTAAGTTTACCGAATTCAGTGCCAAGTTGATAAGCGGCAGCGACACGGAAATTTTCACAGGAACCTTGTAGATCATTATCGACTTTTTTGCCACTCTCAACATCTTCCCAACAAGTTGAGCCTTTTGATTTAAAGTGATTAACAGCAATATTTAGTTTTTTACCTGTTTGATTAACAATAAATGTTGCAGCGAGAGTATCACGTTGATAATTATCTCCACTTTCAATTTCTTTGCCTTCTTCATTCACGATTGCCGGAGCATGTTGCTGTGGCATTTGGATGATACCAGAGCTATCCAAAGTGACTTTACTTGGGCGGTACAGCAGTCCTGTTGTAATCGCATCTGTACCAATGGTATCTTCGTTATTTAACTTCCCATCGTTATTGCTGTCTATACCAACGAAAACATAATGATTTTTAGTATCGGTAATATCGCTATTAATACTTTCTACTAAGGCTTTCAGCGCACCATTATCACCAAAACCATTATTTTCAATTTCCATTAAACCGACGATATCGGTATCTAATGCAAGTATGGCTGCCGTGATTTTAGCTAATTGTCGATCATATTCAGCTTGTGATAGGGCGCCACGGTTTTGCCCTGTTGGGTTTTTATCCCCACCGACAGGCGAGTTAAATAAATTAAGTACATTTTGAGTTGCAATAGTAATAGGGAATTCGCGATCAACAGTGTCTGTGTTTAATGATGGCTTGTCTGTTCTTGGAGTCGTGTGCTTGAAGGTATCCACCGTTACTTCATTGGTCACGGTAAGACTAAAGTTACCATAGCTATGGCTTAATATACCTTCAATACCCACGACACTGTCATTAACGCGAATGTAATTAACATTGGGGTTATCGAGGAATGTAGGGTAATAAGGAATACTTCCGTCATTCTCTACTTTTTCGTTACTTTCCAATATCATTCGGTAGTTTTTATTTTCTGCTATCTGAGCTTTTGCTTCAGCACTGCCAGCGACATGTTCTTGGTTAGGCTGCATGTTCGGGCGTTTATAAGCAAGAGAGATGTTGTCCCTTCTTGCTCCATAATCACGAGAGAACGTTCTTGATATGCGCATGGTTTGCTCACCATCTAGGTTTGCATCCATGTCGGCTGGTAAGCGAACTAACATGCCTTCATAACGCTCAAGTGTTTTTTGGAAATCAAAATCTCCTTTATCATTAACGTCAGTATCTAGGATTTTAATTTCAACGGCTTCCGGTACCGCTGTATCTGTATCAATAATTTTAAAGCTACTTGTTTTCAGTTTAGTAAAACCATAATCTTCATACACTTTACTGCTTAAACAAACGGTCTTGCCGATAAGATCAGTTGTCGCCACATTCGTTTCGACAAAAATACCCGCTGAGCGGAGTGGGTTAGAGCCTGTTTGTTGAAGGTATAGACCCACTCTCGGTAGGCTAGTGACTGCAGTGACTATCGCTTCAACATAAATACTGTCTGTCGATTCGTATTTACCTTTAGCAATAAGTGGTGATTTCCAACTATCGCCTTGAATGTCTTCAATGGTCGTTTTTATATTATCTTCTGTACAGGTGAATTTAACCGGAGCAGGTGCGAGATCCGCGATAGCAAGACCTGTGTAGTCATCTTTATTTAGTTCTAACCATTCTTTAGGGTCGTAAGCTACTTTTTGTACTGGCGTATTATCGCCCTCTAACAAACGACGGCGTAGTGTGAGATCTTTCCCCCAGTTTTGACTGCTATCAACAACGCCAACTACATCAATTAATACTGGATTTTTAGGATCTGTAATATCAGCAAGAGCTAGGGCATCGTTACCATTAGCAAAACTTGCCGTTGCAAGGACTGGGGTACCACCATTGGCCGTAATCGCATCCCTTATAACTTGAGAACGACTGTTTTTTTCAACTAAAACAAATGTGTTACCAGCTGTAATTATGGTTCCTTCAAGATCAAATAAAGTCCCCCAACCATCAGTCTTGCCATCCCCTTGCTTACTAATTCCTATGTTGGCAGGAAACGCATAGTCGGTATCACCGAGATTAGTCAGCTCAAGCGCTTTATTGTAGCCACCACCTTCTACATACTCAGTAATTAAAATATCTGTTAATGCGGCTTGTACACCGCCTGAGAGAACACTACCAATGGCAAACGTTAATATTTTCTTTTTCATCATTTATCCTAAGTTAGACATTATTATGTTAAGGCTTATGTATGCCTCGTTAGGGACTGAACACAATCGTGCTGGTGGTGAAACTGCAGAGTAAAACCGTTATTTAGGTAATGGATTATGTGGGTAGCTGAACTCATCATGCTACGAATACGGAAATCTTTATTATTACCTATATTCCAACTAATCCTATTGTTATCAGTGCTTAATATAGGGAAATAAACTATACATCAATGTTTAAAATAGATAGGTTCGTGACAAGTAAAATCCTTAAATTGTGATTTAGAGCTATTGCTTTATCATTTTTAATAACGAAAATGAAACATGAATCAAACATTTTTAATGCATGATAATCTGATGTGTGACTTATACTTTTTAATGCTTAGATTGGAGTATGTTTAGACTTGTTTATTTTATTCTTTAGTTGGTTGTTTCTCGTACATGATAAAAATAGACAGTTAGTTTGGATTTAAATTAAGATGTATTTAAAATCAATCGCTTATATAACGCTCATTTCTGTTGATAAAACAGATGTTTAAAAACCCTTTTATCAACAATAACTTACTTAATACCAATTTATACGTAGTCTAAACGTTTATCGGTTGCGGCTAATTTAGTTAATTATGCTATCGATCACATTTTTTCACATTCACGACTGTGTTTGTTATAGATTTATTGAACTTTTTATAAATCTCGATACACTCGCGCCATAAAAATAGCGCTGACTCATACAGAGTTGTGCACCATAAAATGGAAGTAATGATGAAAAATGTTAAAAATATAGCATTAGCTGCAACTACGCTTGCTGCTATCTCTTGCAACGCGTTCGCGGCTGATTATTCTGATGATATTCACAAGAATGATTACCAATGGTCACAATTCAACTTAATGTATGCTGTTGGTGAAAAACCAAGTGCTAAAGATAATCTAAAACATGATTATCTAGAAATGGAATTTGGCGGCCGTTCTGGGGTTGTTGATCTATACGGTTATGTTGACGTATTCAATCTAACGAATAAAAATTCTAGTGGCTCAGATAAAAATGATGGCGCAAGCAAGATGTTTATGAAACTTGCTCCACGTTTTTCACTTGATGCTATAACTGGTCAAGATTTGTCTTTCGGCCCTGTACAAGAAGTATATGTTGCTACTTTATTTAACTGGGGTGGTGGTGCGATTGGTAGTGATGTTAACAATGCATTCTTTGGTCTAGGTTCTGATGTGATGGTGCCTTGGTTAGGTAAAGTAGGTATGAACCTTTATGGTTTATACGATGTTAACGCTAAAGATTGGAATGGTTACCAATTCTCGATGAACTGGTTCAAACCGTTCGTTAACTTTGATAATGGTAGCTTTATCTCTTACCAAGGTTACATTGATTACCAATTTGGTGCTGATACAGATGCAAACCATGTTAGCAGTGGTGGTGTTATGTTCAATGGTATCTACTGGCACTCAGAGCGTTACTCTGTGGGTTACGGCGTAAAAGCGTATAACGACGTTTATACACTTGAAGATGGTGTAGCATTTGGTGGATTAGAATCTTCAGGCTTTGCACATTACTTAGCTGCATCTTACAAATTCTAAGACCCTTATTTTAAAAACCTAATTTTAGAATAAGTTTGTGGAGTCACGGTTAGCGTGCCTCCACATGTTACGCCATTAATTTTCTATGATTTATTGACTGCTTATAAACCCCTCTGTAATGACCTCTTCTGTATAATTTATTTTCAACTTTATTTTATTCTTTTACAGTAATAATATAATTCATGATTGCTAATTAATAAGCTAATAAAGGCTGTTTATAGCGCTTGGTCTATAATTATGTGTCTATTGTATTTAGTTCAATAAACTTAGATTTAGCTGCACTGAATTTATTGATACTCAACGTTTATATACCATTATCATGGATTTGACTGATGAACAATATCTATAAATTATTATCATTGATTGCAGCGTTAATGATTTTTTCGAATACCACTGTTGCTGCAGATTATAGTGATGGGCTACATAAGAAAGACTATAGATGGATACAGTTTAATATGATGTATGCCATTAGCGAAAAGCCGAGTGTTGAAGACAATTTAGACCATGATTACCTTGAAGTGGAGTTTGGCGGTCGTTCTGGCATTGTTGATTTATACGGTTACGTAGACGTGTTTAATTTAGCGAATACAGACTCTAGAGATTCAGACAAAACGAATGATAAAAGTAAGATATTCATGAAATTATCGCCACGTTTTTCACTCGATGCTATGACGGGCGAAGACTTATCGTTTGGACCTGTGCAAGAGGTTTACGTTGCCACGTTATTTAATTGGGCTGGTGGTGGAATTACAGGCGTTGATAACGATGGTAAAACGATAATTGGTGATGTTAATAATTCATTTTGGGGCTTAGGTATTGATGTCTCGGTAGCTTGGTTTGGTACGGTGGGCATAAACCTATATGGTTTGTATGATCTAAATACGAAAGATTGGAACGGTTATCAGTTTTCAATGAATTGGTTTAAGCCATTTGTGACTTTTGGCAATGGCAGTTTTATTGCTTATCAGGGTTATGTTGATTATCAATTTGGTGCGGATGCTGTAAAGGATCTTGACGTGCCTAAGACTACCCATGGCGGCGTGATGTTTAATGGTATTTACTGGCACTCTGAACGCTACGCATTAGGTTATGGGGTGAAAATATACAATGACGTCTACACCATTGAAGATGGTGGGGGTCTAACTGCTTTAGACTCGTCTGGTTTTGCCCATTATTTTGCTGCTATTTATAAATTTTAATGTTGATGGTTAAAATTTGAGCGTTTATTTTATTAAAGTAGTGTCTTTATTTTATCGGTTCTATTTTATTTTTCACTCCATTTAATTTGCTCTATTACTTTCGATATAAGTGATTTTCTTCGTAAAAATAACACCTCCATTTCAGATGAAAGAAATTCAACTCGTTCTTCGATCTAACTCGCATTTTTATACTTAAATACTAGAATTATCCTCATTTTTAACTATATTCAACGCTATCGAAACGTTTGCGCAATCGTTTCGATAGCGTTAATATCCATTTAATCGAAGACTTATATTTAGCTATTTTCACCTTGTAAGGCGTGAACCATGAAGAAAAATGCACTTATCAACGCAGACTTATCTTATTTAGTTGCGACGCTTGGACATACTAACGAGATCACCATTTGTGATGCTGGTTTACCTGTTCCAGACTCAACACTGCGTATCGATCTTGCGTTGATTCCGGGTGTACCAACATTCATCGCGACCGTTAAAGCGATACTCGGCGAAATGCAAATTGAAGGCATCGTACTTGCAGAAGAGTTTGCTACGGTTAGCCCTGAGTTACACACGGCCTTACTTGATGTGATTGCCAATGAGGAACAACTCACCAATAAAATAATTACAATCACTTATATTGACCACGAAGCATTTAAGCAACGAACACACCATAGCAAAGCCGTTGTACGCACGGGTGAATGTACACCTTATGCTAATGTGATCTTCCAATCTGGCGTGGTGTTTTAATCTCGCTCAGCAGTGATTGTACGACACGTAAGAATAGCGATTTATGCGGAATAAAGTAGGAACTGACATGACGCAAGCAATTTTAAAACTCAGTGGTATCGAAAAATCATTTCCTGGTGTGAAAGCGCTAGATAATGCTTGTTTGAATGTATACCCAGGTAAGGTAATGGCATTACTGGGCGAAAATGGTGCCGGTAAGTCGACGTTGATGAAGGTATTAACCGGTATCTATCACATGGATAAAGGTAGTATTAACTACCAAGGTAGTGATGTTAGCTTTAATGGCCCGCGTCATTCTCAAGAAGTGGGCATTAGTATAATTCACCAAGAATTAAACTTGATCCCTGAGTTAACGATTGCTGAAAATATCTATTTAGGCCGCGAAAAAACCAATGCGTTTGGCGGTATTAAATGGGCTGAGATGTATCGCGATGCCGATGCCTTATTACTACGCTTAAACGTCAAACACAGTTCGCGTCAATTATTGGGTGAGCTAAGTTTAGGTGAGCAGCAAATGGTCGAAATTGCCAAAGCGCTGTCATTTCAATCCCAAGTTATCGTGATGGATGAACCGACCGATGCCTTGACGGAGAGCGAAACTAAATCATTATTCAGCGTGATTAATGAACTGCGTAATGAAGGCTGCGGCATTGTTTATATTTCTCATCGTTTAAAAGAGATTTTCGAGATTTGTGATGATATTACTGTATTGCGTGATGGTAAATTTATTGACGAAATAGCGGTGACTGATATTGACGAAGATAGTCTGATTGAGAAAATGGTGGGTCGTCGTTTAGACGAGATCTATCCACGTATCGGCGCAATACATGGCACAACATGCATGGAAGTTGAAAATATTGTGGCACCAGGCGTACGTGACGTTAGTTTCAAATTAGACCATGGTGAAATATTAGGTATCTCGGGCTTAATGGGCGCTGGCCGTACTGAATTAATGAAAGCCATTTACGGGGCATTACCACGTGATTCGGGTGATGTGATTTTAGACGGTAAGGTTGTTAGTCCAGTAACCCCACGCGACGGCTTGGCTAATGGTATAGCCTATATTTCTGAAGATCGTAAAGGTGATGGGCTAGTTCTTGGTTTGTCGGTAAAAGAAAATATGACCTTGTGCGCATTAGACCAACTGTCACAAGGCCTGCAATTAGATCACGCGAAAGAAGCGACTGCAGTAGAAGACTTCATGCGTCAGTTTAATGTTAAAACCCCAAGCCGCGATCAGATTATTGGTAACTTATCTGGTGGTAACCAGCAGAAAGTGGCGATAGCCAAAGGTTTAATTACCCGCCCTAAAGTACTTATTTTAGATGAGCCTACCCGCGGTGTTGATGTCGGCGCTAAAAAAGAGATCTACGAGTTAATCAATCAATTTAAAGTCGAAGGCATGAGTATCATTCTCGTGTCGTCAGAAATGCCAGAAGTATTGGGCATGAGTGACCGAATTTTAGTGATGCACGAAGGCCGCATCAGCGGTGAGTTTATGGCTGAACATGCTAACCAAGAAAAACTAATGGCGTGTGCCGTTGGAAAAAAAATGAATGAGGCAGGGCTATGAGCCAGAACCAAGCAGTTAATACAAATTCCAGTAACAATGTGAACGGTGATGTTATGACGAAAACTTTAACCAGAAAATTTTTCACTAAAGAATGGTTGTTTGAACAAAAATCATTAATCGCTTTAATTTTGTTGATTGTGGTGGTGTCTTTCTTAAACCCTCACTTTTTCACTGTGGGGAATATTTTAAACATATTACGTCAAACATCGGTGAGCGCGATCATCGCTGTGGGTATGACCTTAGTGATCTTAACTGGCGGTATTGACTTAGGTGTTGGCTCAGTATTAGCCCTGTGTGGTGCCTTTGCAGCGTCATTAATAGCAATGGAAGTATCAGTGATGATAGCCGTTCCTGTGGCATTATTTGCAGGTGCAGCATTAGGTGCGATGAGCGGTATGATTATTGCCATCGGTAAGGTGCAAGCCTTTATTGCGACGCTGGTGACCATGACATTATTGCGTGGTGTAACCATGGTATATACCGACGGTCGTCCAATCTCAACCGGTTTTACTGATGTTGCCGATAGTTTTTCATGGATCGGTACGGGTTATTTATTAGGTGTGCCTGTACCAATCTGGTTAATGGTGATGGTATTTGCTTCGGCATGGTACTTACTTAATCATACGCGTTTTGGTCGTTATGTTTATGCTCTTGGTGGCAACGAAGCAGCGACACGTCTATCAGGTATTAACGTAGATAAAGTGAAGATGGGTGTTTATGCCATCTGTGGTGCACTGGCTGCATTAGCTGGTTTGATTGTGACATCACGTTTATCATCTGCACAACCTACCGCTGGTATGGGTTATGAATTAGATGCGATTGCAGCTGTAGTCGTCGGCGGCACCAGTCTTGCTGGTGGTAAAGGTCGTATTATGGGTACGCTGATCGGAGCATTAATTATCGGCTTCCTAAATAATGCATTAAATCTATTGGATGTATCTTCATACTTCCAGATGATTGCTAAAGCTGTAGTGATCTTACTTGCAGTATTAGTTGAAACGAAAAAGAAATAAGAAATAAGAAACAGAAGAATAACAATAATAACAATAAAAGTACGATAAAAGAGTCGTAATACATAACCTGTGAACCTCAATACCCTATCTGAGGCAGCAGAATTAACGTAAAAGAAGGTATATGTAATGAAAAAATTAGCAACCTTGATCTCTGCTGCTGTAGTTTCAGCATCTTTCAGTGCAACGGTAATGGCGCAAGATACGATTGCAATGGTGGTGTCGACGTTAAATAACCCTTTCTTTGTAACAATGAAAGAAGGTGCGGAAGCGAAAGCAAAAACATTAGGTTATAAGTTAATTGTGCTGGATTCACAGAACGATCCAAGCAAAGAATTATCGAACGTTGAAGACCTGACTGTACGTGGCGTAAAAGCGATCTTAATTAACCCAACGGATTCAGACGCAGTATCGAATGCGATCCGTATGGCTAACCGTTCTAATATTCCAGTTATCACATTAGACCGTGGTGCGAGTCGTGGTAAAGTGGTGAGCCACATTGCTTCTGATAACGTTGCTGGTGGCGAAATGGCCGGTCAATATATAAATGATACGATTGGCGCTAATGCAAAAGTTATCCAACTAGAAGGCATCGCTGGTACATCTGCGGCACGTGAACGTGGTCAAGGCTTCATGCAAGCGGTTGATAAAAATAAAATGAATTTGCTAGGTAGCCAACCCGCTGACTTTGATCGTACTAAAGGCCTTAACGTAATGGAAAACATGCTTGCTGCTAACTCAGACGTACAAGCTGTATTCGCGCAAAATGATGAAATGGCATTAGGTGCATTACGTGCCGTTCAAGCATCAGGTAAAGACGTATTAATCGTTGGTTTTGATGGCACTAAAGACGGTATTGCTGCCGTTAATCGCGGTATCTTAGGTGCGACAATTGCACAACAACCTGCGTTAATTGGTGCTCTTGGTGTTGTAACTGCTGATAAAATACTTAAAGGTCAGTCTGTAGAGAAGAGCATCGCTGTACCGTTAAAAGTGATCACTAAGTCATAAAATGACCAAAAGGGAATAACGTTAACCGTTATTCCCTTTACTCCTATCAATTCAATATTGAAAAATATGACTTAATCGCATCTGTGGATAGTTTAGTTTTATTAAGAGCGTCTTATTAAGATAGTGCAATTAAGTCATGTTTTATTCTCATCAGTTACAAAGTATTAAGGCTTCTTTATGAATAAATTAGTTGTGTTAGGTAGCGTTAACGCTGATCATGTTTTACAAGTGGCTACTTTTCCGCGTCCAGGCGAAACTTTACTTGGCCATAGTTATGCCGTGATCCCAGGTGGTAAAGGGGCGAATCAAGCCGTTGCCGCCGCACGTTTAGGTGCCGATATTGCATTTATTGCCTGTGTTGGTGATGATAGTTTTGGCCGTAATATGATCAACGAGTTTGATCGTGATGGTATCAATACCCAAGCTGTGATGGTGGAACAAGATACACCGACTGGGATCGCGATGATCCAAGTAGCGGCAACCGGTGAAAACAGTATTTGTATTTCGGCAGAAGCGAATGCTTGCTTAAGCCCAGAACGACTTAACCCACATCGCGAGTTAATTGCGCAAGCTGATACATTATTGATGCAATTAGAAACGCCGATTGCAACTATTATTCAAGCCGCTAAAATAGCAAAAAAAGTGGGTACACGTGTCGTATTAAACCCGGCTCCTGCACAGCCATTAAACGATGAGTTATTATCGGTTATTGATTTGATCACCCCAAATGAAACCGAAGCGGAATTATTAACGGGCATTAAAGTGATCGATATGGTATCGGCGCAAGTGGCTGCGGATGTATTACATAATAAAGGCATTGCTGAGGTAATGATCACTTTAGGTAGCCAAGGTGTGTGGATCAGTCGAGAAGGCAAGGGTAAACAAGTTAAAGGTTTCCGTGTTGATGCTGTAGATACCACGGCTGCAGGTGATACTTTTAATGGCGGTTTGTTAGCAGGACTGCAAGCGGGCTTAGTATTGGATGATGCGATTCGTTTTGCTCATGCTGCGGCTGCAATTTCAGTGACGCGTGTCGGTGCACAAACATCGATACCAACTAAGTCGGATGTTGATGCTTTTTTAGCGTTACAAGGTTAACGCGAACAATACTTTACTTTCATAATACAAGATGATGGACAAAATTAGCTAATGGCAACAATTAAAGACGTAGCAAGACATGCAGGTGTATCAACGTCAACAGTGAGTCATGTATTAAATAATACACGCTATGTCAGTGACGATGTGTCTGCGCGAGTGCGAACGGCTGTTGAAGAGTTACGTTATGCACCGTCGGCATTGGCGCGTAGTCTTAAAGTCCAAAGTACCAAAACATTTGGCATGCTGGTAACGACCTCGACCAATCCGTTTTTTGGTGAAGTATTGAAAGGTGTTGAACGTCGTTGCTATGAGCATGGTTATAATTTAATTCTGTGTAATACCGAAGGTGATGTTACACGTATGCATGCTAATCTTGATATCTTATTACAAAAGCGTGTCGATGGTTTAATGTTGATGTGTAGTGAAGTTGAAAGCCAAGGTTTTAATCTATTTGAACGTCACAAACCAGTACCGACAGTCGTGATGGATTGGGGCCCAACCAATTTTCCTTGCGATAAGATCCAAGATAACTCTCATCGCGGTGGTTATATGGCTACACAACATCTTATTGCTAAAGGTCATACCGAGATCGGTTGTATTACTGGTGTATTAGATAAATTAACCGCACAGCAGCGTTTTGCTGGGTTTACTCAAGCCATGGAAGAAGCGGGCTTAGCCATTAATCCGAAATGGATTACAGCGGGTGACTTTGAATGCGAAGGCGGTGAAAAAGCGTTTGCCGAAATGGTTGCTAACGGCCCATTACCCTCTGCATTATTTGTTTGTAACGATATGATGGCGATGAGTGTGATCAATAGCGCCAGTAAAAAGGGTATTTCAGTACCGGAAGATTTGTCTATTATCGGTTACGATGATATTAAACTCGCTAAATACATTACCCCCTCACTAACGACGATTCACCAGCCGAAACATCGCTTAGGACAAAAAGCGGTCGATATGTTGCTGGAACAAATTAAGTCAAAGATTGAAAGTAATCAGATTATTGAATTAGAACCGACTTTAGTCGAACGTGATAGTGTTAAAGCATTAAATTAGTTAAGGTTAGAAGAGCGCCTATTGATGTGGAATTTCAATAGGCTTTTTTACATCTAAAGTTAAAATACGGAGTGACTGTTTACTGCTATAAATTGCTGATACAGCGATTGTACTTCAGCTGGGTTAAACGCTTCGGTATAAGTCAGTTGGCTCAATCGATGCGTAATATTTTGCAAATCGTGTGAGCGTTGTTGCGCGCGATGCTGATAACGCTGTAGTGCATGTGGGATATGATTAAAGTTAGCCGCTAGACTTTGCGCGAGAATATAGGCATTTTCAATACCTAAGCTAAAGCCTATTCCCATGGTTGGTAATACTGAACAGCATGAGTCTCCTAGTAGCACCGCGTTGTCTCGACTCCATTGTGAAAATGGGGCAATATCTGCTAAAGGCGATGGCATAATTTGTGATTCAGGTGTGCTTTTTATCATCTTAAGTAGAAAGGGTGGGTAGTGGGCAAATTGTTCTAAAATACACGCTTTATTAAGCGTTTCACCTTCCGCTACTGGACATGCTGCAAACCAATATTTAGAATTATTACCTCGGTCATAAGTATAGGTCACAATTCGAGATTGCATGCCCGCAAAGACGTAACATTCTTCATCACTGATCTCAGGAGTGTTAAAGTCAACAATCCCACGACAGCAGTACACACCCGGTTGGCGTATATTTACTTCTGGTGCGACAAACTGACGAACGTTAGAAAATAAACCATCTGCACCTACGATCACATCGGCAATAAGTGGCTTACCATTAATGAGGATGACTTCGTTTTCAACGCTGCAGTGTTGACCTGTCTGGATGTTATCTTCCCCGTAAGCGTCTAATAGCAGTTGATAGAGATCGCGACGGTGAAATAGGCCGATAGGGGCGTTAACATTACTGTCTATTGCTTGCACCGATAATTGGTTAATCATTTCTGATGTCGCAGTTAATGTCGTTACAAGGTCAACATTGTTACCTGCAGCTTTAACTTTTTCGGCATCGGTCAGTGCGGCCAAGATTTGCATGCCTTCTGGCCACATGATAATACCTGTTCCATCGACTCGTGGTTTATCTGCTTTTTCATAAATACTTGCTTCAATGCCAAAGGTTCGTAGGGATAATGCAAGGGCAAGGCCATTTAATCCTGCTCCTACAATCGCTACTTTCAGGTCTGTTTTGTCCATTAACTTCTCCGTTGTTTTCAAGTGCACTTTATTGCATTTAATATGACTATCTGTCCTATTGTTAAATGTAACATAATAAGTAAGTCTTTGAATATTTGAATTTTTATTCTAGTTAATTATGTTTAAAATTAAAGGATCAAAGAGATGGTTTTATAGTCAGGTTGTATAGGTGCATTTGGGAAAGAGGATTAAAGATGAAGTGTTGTGAAAACGCGATAGTGAAGAGAGTGAATCGAAATTGGTTTGAAAAATTATTATATAGCAGTATTTATAAATGTAATCACTGCGGTAATGTGTTCAAGCTTAAAGCGGGTTAATTATTATCGAATATAAGTTCGATAATAACAACGAACTTAGAGGCCGTTTATGAAGGTCATATTGACATAAATAAGTCCATGTTTTGAGCTGAATGGACTTTTATTTTTTTAAACTCAACTGTATTTATATAGAAGCTCAGACTTAATTTTATCAATGACTGATCCCCCCCCCCTTTCTTGCACCCCATTTAAATTTAATCATCCTTATTCATACACTCTGTTATAAGCTCCTGCTCCTGCTTTTATGCTTTCATCGAACGACAGCATTGCTGACGTTTGAAAAATACACACCAATATAATAGATAGCAAACATTTTCATAATGTAACCTTTGAATATTAATATTCACAAGCATTAGAGTATGTGTCAATACAGGAATAAATATCATTATAAGAGTTTAATTTAGTGTAACCCAATCTATCATTAACTCGTTTGTTATCTGGTTGAATAGTTAAAATCTAGTCATATCCGCCATTATTACTTCTCCTCCCTCTTATTTTAAATATCCCATGATCTGACTGATGAAGCCCAAGCTGAGAAATTTATATTTCCGATAGATGATATCGCCTATGAATATATATTAAGTGGTTAATTATTAATCGTTTTAGGGCGTGTTTATGATTGCAGTGTTATGAATCATAGCTATGAAAATACTTAAAGTGTGACGTGCGCACGAATCATATCTATTACTTATGGAATACCTCTCAAGTTTAGTTTATTTATTTTGCAAAAAAAAAACATGGGTAATAACTTAACAGTATCTTTACAAATAATTTACAAATAAAGGGTGGTTAAATGAAAATAGTCTTTTGTTTGGCGATGTCGCTTATTAGTCACTTGGTGTTTGCTTCTGTTCCTGCGGATGAAAATGAAAGGTTACTCGGTGCCTTGATAGCCAGAGGTGTCATTTGCGAAGGCCTTAACCGCGAACAGCAACAAAAGGCTTTGACAATATATTTACAGCGTAAACAGCGGCATAGCAGCATGAATAAACCGAGTAATCGAAAGCATTTGGTGTATCCCGACAGTGATGCTCCTAACATCAATACTGCTAACGACTTACACGCAGTAATGCCTAATTCGGAACCTGAAAATTCTAATAAAGAAAATGCCTGCATTCTACCGCCTGAATAATCCCGATTGAGAATGCTCATAAGGATTCAATCAACATGTTTGCTGAATCCTCATGAATAGGTTCTGCGGAGTGTAGTGATATTAAAATGGAAAATAATAACAAGGAAATATAATGAAAAAACTCAAACATACACTGGTTGCAACCGCGATCATCAGCTTACTTGGTGTCAATGCTGTACATGCAAAAACACCAGTAGACTTGGGGGTCGTTAATGAGGATAAGTTGGCCGAAATGCTGGTTCGCAGGGGATTACTTGATGATTCAGCGTCATTACAGGAAAGGTCTGATGCAGTAAAAAGTTACTTAGATAATAAAATAAAACATGGATTTAGTGGTGATGCTCAATTTGGTAAACAAGCCAAACATCACCAAAGTCGCATTATTAATGTTATCGAGAAACAACAGGGATTGAAAAAATCGAGTGTCTTTGCACTGGAAGTTACGAATAAGCGTACCGATAAAGTGTTGGCTCTTTTAGTCGATTTCCCCGACCTTCCATGGGATGATAACAAGCTGACTGAAGAGCATACTTCGATGCTTTATCCTAGCTATCCACCAGAACATTATCAGACCCTGTTATTCTCAGATACAGGCTACACTGGCCCGAAAGGCAATAACTTAATCTCTATGCGTCAATATTATGAGCAAGAATCTGGAGATAGTTATAGTGTTTCTGGTCAAGCTACAGGCTGGTATCGAGCAGAAAAGAATGCTGCGTATTACGGTGGTAACTCTGAAACGACCGACAATGACAAAAATGCACAAGCGTTAGTGCGCGAGGCCCTGGCACAGCTCGCTAAAGATCCGAGTGTGAATCTGGCCGATTATGATATCGAAGATCGTTATGACTTTGACGGTGACGGTAACTTCCGTGAACCTGATGGTGTTATCGATCATCTCATGGTATTCCATGCCTCTGTTGGCGAAGAAGCGGGTGGTGGTGTACTGGGTCCTGATGCGATTTGGTCACACCGCTTTAATCTGGGTCAGCCATATGTGCTTGAAGGAACGACGAGTTCTGTACCGGAACAATTCAATGGTAACTATGCAGCGTTTGATTATACGATGCAGCCAATAGACGCTGCAGCAGGGGTTTGTGCGCACGAATATGGTCACGATTTAGGCCTGCCTGATGAGTATGATACTCAGTATACTGGCGCTGGCGAACCTGTTTCTTACTGGTCAATCATGTCTTCTGGTAGTTGGGCTGGTAAAATTGGTGGCACTCAACCGACAGCATTCAGTTCATGGGCCAAAACCTTCTTGCAAAACGCAATTGGTGGCCGCTGGATCAATGACGAACGATTGTCTATTGAAGAGCTAAAGGAGAAAGATTTATTCTTTACCTTGTTCCAAACTACAGATAACGATCGCCCTAACATGGTACGCATTGACTTACCGATGAAGAAAAGTGAAGGATTAAAACCGTTCGAAGGGACTGCTCAGTTCCATTCCGAACAGGGTGACAGTCTGAACAATTCGATGAGCAGAAGCTTAGATATTCCAGCGGCAGATGCCGTTAAACTGGTATTTAAAGCTTGGTATCAAATAGAAAAGGATTATGACTTTGCACGTGTGCTGATTAACGGTAAACCAATCTCTGGTAATATTACTACTCTAGATGATCCGCTTAATACTGGTTTAGCGCCAGCGATTGGTGGTGAATCTGATGGTTGGATCGATGCTGAATTTGATCTGTCGGATTACGCTGGGCAAACTGTTACGCTTGGTTTTGATTACATCACGGATGGTGGCCTAGCAATGAAAGGACTATTCCTTGATAACATTGCTCTGATTAGTGATGGTGACCGTACGCTGATTGATGATGCAGAATCAACGTCGACATTTACTCTTGATGGCTTCAAGAGCAACACAGGTTTCTACGAGTCTAACCACTATTATTTACTGCAATGGCGTAGTCATAACGACGTTGATGAAGGCTTAAACAATATTAAACGTATGGGTCAACTAGTGACTTTCGAACCTGGACTGATTATTTGGTACGTTGATGATTCATTTAAGGATAACGCGGTAGGTAAACATCCTGGTCAAGGTTGGCTTGGTATTTTAGATGCTGATCAGAACGCGCTATTATGGGCGGATACTGGTCTTCCGGCACAAACTCGTTTTCAAGTTCGTGATGCCGCTTTTTCGTTACATGATCAAACTGAATTTAGTTTGACTGCTCGTGATGGCAATGTATTGGAAGATAGTAATCTTGCTGCCAATGGTCATTTTGCTGATAGTCAAGACTACAGTTTACCAGAAGCGCCAGATTCAGGGCGTATTGTGACAGAATATGGTCTCGTTATCGATGTACTAAATCAGGCAGATAACAACGAATACGGCGTACTCAAAGTTTCTTATTCAGAGACACCGAATGTTGCACCTCAAGCTATATTTGACCTTGTTGTTGATGGACTTGAAGTAACAACTACAAATAGAAGTACTGATAGCGATGGTAAAATTGATAGTTATCTATGGGATTTTGGCAACGGTCAGATCAGCAATGAAATTTCTCCGGTATGGAAGTATACTGAAAGCGGAAGCTACACGGTAACCCTGATGGTAACTGATAATGATGGCGAAACAGCTACTGTATCGGAAACTATTAATGTTGTTGCTCCAAATGTTGAACCTGAAGTTGGTGCGAAATATATTCACTTAGGTCGTCTAGTAACATTATGGTCAACGAGCACTGACAGTGATGGTCGTATTGTTGATACCGAATGGCAATTACCGAACGGTAAGACTAAGCGTGGTCGCCTTATTACGGCAATGTTTCCTTCATACGGTCACCATGTTGTGACATTGAAGGTAATTGATAATGATGGTGCTGTTGTCAGCAAGGTTATTAACGTTAAAATATAAATGTCATAAAAATGAATCAAAGCGCCCTCTTGGGGCGCTTTTTAGTTTCTTAAACCTCTCAAGTAAATGTAATACGAACATATATTTACTATATGAAATGCTAATTTATCCTCTCTGTTTTTCCTGTTAATGTACCAACTCAATTTAGCTAACTTAAGGACGAGTTCGTGCAGTCAAAATTTCTATGGATATTTTTTATCATATCAATTTCATTTTCATCACTCTCTTATGCAAAAGATTTTTTTCGTGTTAGTGGTAGTGAGCTGTTGATTAGTAACAATGGCATGACACATTCAGAAGTAGTGGAAATAATTAATAACGAAAAGTCATTCAAACGAATTTCATATAATCGTTATATTTTGAATGCGTCTGTGGGTGGTGAATTTGAAGTGAAGTTAACATTTGAGGGCGGAAAGTTAACTGGAATTAAGTCTAAGCAGATGGGAGGAGTGGACTACCATTAGCAACTCTTGTATCTAAAGATACTGTTTAAGTTGCGAAAACCTTACTTCTATTTCTTCATTGGTATAGGTTATGTGCAGTACGTAAGGCTGTATATTAACCCAACAAATCACATTGTTACCCCAAAATAGCTACTCAGATCACGTTTACACCTCTTTATTGTTAATTATGTAGCGCAATTGTAATTGTTTTGTTACTTTTTTGCGGTCGATTGATAGCGACTCAAGCAGCTAAAATTTAATATTTATTAGGACGCCATTATGAACGAAAAATTAAAACTCGCATTATTTCAAAAGCTTAAAAACTAAAATAGCTTACGGTGAAATGAGAGTTTAATTGGTAACCACAGAAAGAATACTAATAGCTTAAAGTAAATAACAATATTTCAAGGACGGATTTAGCAGTATGCGTCGAATTCAAAGTGATCAAAACAGGGTGTTAAACAGCCAACTTTCCTTTCTCATGTCATCTATTTTTAAAAAACAAGATATAGCAAAAAGGATAGAAAGGCTTCTTCCAAAAATTCATGGACCCACTCCTGTTTGGCCAATAGGTAATTTGAAAGACTTTATTATGAAGCCTCCTTACAAAGTTTTGCAAAACTACCACCATCAATATGGTGATAACGTGAGTTTCTGGTTGTTTAATAAACCAGCTATTCTAGTTACACAACCTGAAGATATAAAATTAATCGTTGAAAATTCTATCGATATATATAAAAACTCGCCTAAGCATGCTGCTGGAAAATACTTTCTTAGTAGCGTATTTTTTGCAAATGGCTCTGAGTGGCATGATAAAAGAAAGGCTCACCCGTTTTCACATTCTGATATCAACACCTTGTTTAGTAATGCCGTAGTGACGATAAAACAACTCACATCTTGTCATGCGATATTGTTGAATCCTACAGATAGAAAAAAAGAAATTTTGCTTTTTGATGAAATGACTCAGCTTTCTTTCAATATATTCTCTCATCTTCTCTTGGACCAAGAGGGAACCAAGGATTTATTTGCTTGTTACCTAACTCAAATGGAAGATATGCATAGAAGGGGAGCAACTCCTTTGTCCCTACCAAATTTGTTATTGAAAAAGCGAATCAAAGGGTGGAAACGATATGTAGAAAAAGCACTGAACAAATACGAACGAAGTGATAAAGAACAGTCAAACAAGCCAACAAATTTGCCACAATGGTTGAGTGAATTGAAGATCACAAATCGTGATAATTTTACCCTCCTACGAGACGAGATTAGTACATCGTTTTATGCAGGTACGCGTAATGTCGCGGCTACAATTAGCTTTGTAATCCAGCTATTGTCTGCACATAAAGACGTCTATCAAAAACTACAGCGCAGCATTGATGAATTTGTAACTGAACACCCACAGGGTTATTCCGATTCTGACTTAGATAAGCTTGAGTATCTTGACATGGTTATAAAAGAGACTTTAAGGCTTTATCCGATAGTCCCAGCATTTTTTAGGGAAGTGCTCCCAGGAAGAACCATAAAGCTCCCATTTGGCTCATTACCTGAAAAAACTCAGATCTTTATTTCTAGTTGGGTAACTCACAGGGATGCAAATTTATGGAAAAACCCAAATGATTTCATGCCTGAAAGATTCAATACCAAGCCTACAGAGCACTCTTATCTCCCCTTTGGTTCTGGCGATAGGATTTGTGTAGGTATGGGATTGACGCAACTGATAACCAAAGTGGTTATCGTCGAGCTTATGCAAAAACTTAATTTTCACTCAATTTTGCCTAGTAATAGTAGCCAAATTGACAATGAGTACTTCGCAGGAATCATTATCCCAAGCGATGGCTTGGCTATTGATATTTCTAAGCATTTAGTTAGTGAGGTTTAAATTGTTACCTTCTTCATTACCACAATATGATGTCTCACCGAATATTAGAAAAGGTGAATTGGCCAAGAAACAGCGGAAGTATCGATATAGAGT
The DNA here is from genome assembly GCF_018219435.1 of Moritella sp. 28. Taxonomy (NCBI): domain Bacteria; kingdom Pseudomonadati; phylum Pseudomonadota; class Gammaproteobacteria; order Alteromonadales; family Moritellaceae; genus Moritella; species Moritella sp. 28. The sequence continues at coordinate 782,147 of NZ_CP056121.1, forward strand.
AAATAAGTCACTGCCCCCTATGGTAGAGTCTGCGAAGCTACCTTCCTCTGAAAAATTTGACCTACTGTACTTATATAGAAGATCAAAGCCACTCGTAACACTGGTGCTAAATGACTATGCTAATAAATTTGCCAATTGGATAAAGCCTGCGCGAAATCAAGAAGATTATTTAAAGGTATTCAAATTTATATCTGAGCCGACTAGATTGGCGCCTCAAATTAGTGACAAAGATTTCGCTTGGCAAAGGTTGTCTGGCGTAAATCCTGTTGTTATCTCAAGAGTTGAAGAAAAGTTACCCGAGGTACTATCTTTGCCGGACGGGATGCTAAGTAACTTAACAGGGGAGTCTTTAAATACAGGAAGTCTAATTGAAAGAGGGCTCCTATATATTGCAAATTATTCAATATTACATAATTTACAGCGAGGATCTTATTTAAATAGCAAAAAAGTGGTTCATGCACCGATCATTTTATTTTATTTAGAGAAAAATAAAGTCTCGGGCAAGTCGCACCTTACACCTATACTGATCCAACTGACGCAGGATCCGGGATCCAACCAAATCATTACTAAAAATGATGGTGAGCAATGGCAGTGCGCAAAATGGTACTGTCAAGTAGCTGATGCACAACATAATCAATTTGTATCTCACCTGGTAAATTCACATCTAGTGATTGAGCCATTTCCAATTGCAACTAATAGACAGCTTTCTGCAAAGCACCCCGTGTATCAGTTGTTAAAGCCACATCTCCAATATTCATTAGCTATCAATGAGTTTGGTAGAAGAGAGTTATTTAAACCTAAAGGCTACGGTGAAAACCTTTTCGCACTTACTATAGACGGCCTTAAAGCCTTATCTCTTAAAGCTTATCAGCATTGGTCATTTGATAAATCCACGTTGACCCAAGATATCAAAAACCGAGGAATGGAGGAGTTGGAAGAGTATCCATTCAGGGATGATGCAAGACTTATTAATGACATCCTAAGCCGCTATGTTCGTTCTTACCTGTCACTCTATTACACTACAGACAAAGACGTTGAAGCTGACTACGAGCTGCAAGCGTGGGTTGCTGAACTTAACGCAAAGGATAAAGGAAACGTAAAGGGCTTTCCCGAGAATGTACATACTATTAGTGAGTTGAATTGGGTTTTGACCCATATTATTTATCTGTCAGCCGTATTTCATTCCAGTGTCAATTATACCCAATGGGACTTTATGGGAAGCCCTGTAAATATGGCGACTTCAGCCTATTCAGATATATTTGATGTGGATATGCCAATGACAGACCAGCCTAATCTATTTGAAGCTCTACCTCCACTTAGACAACTCTTAAAACAAATGAACTTCATTTATTATACTTCAAGGGTTTACCACAATAAGTTAGGGGAGTACAGAAAGTATGATTTTACTAACCCCAAGGTTTGGGAAGTCGTTAAAGAATTCCAGTTTGAGCTAAATCAGGCAGAGGGAGTAATCAATAAACGAAATGGCTACAGATATAAGTCTTACGTAGCATTCCTACCTTCCAGATTGGCTAACAGTTTAAATAGTTAAAGGATAACACTGATGAATAATTCGAAAGCAGAAAAATTTTATATCTATAAATCTGATGTGTTTCCCCTTGTTTTGGTTAGCATAATGTTTGCTATTCAACTCTATGCATTCATAAACCTGACTGGGCTCTGGGAGTTGATGGTATTTTCTTTACTGTCGATGCCATTTCTGACTTTTTCCGTTGCATACAGTCACCATCATGCTCATATATCTATGTCAAACTCAAAGTGGCTCAATGGCTACGTTAACAGAATCTTGAGTTTACAGGTGTGGATAAATCATTACGCATGGAAATTGCACCATAATCACGGTCATCATCTGAATTATATGAATCAATACCCATTACAAGATGATGTTTCTATTGATGAATCAAATTGGACCAGAACTGACGGCAGTAAAATGAACCGTTTCGAGTACACCATTCATCTTGCTAAAACAACATTAAAGCGAGTAAAGGAAAATGGGCAAAAGCATGAGAAAGTCTATAAGAAGTATATGACCTACCGTTTACAAAACTATACGATTTACTTCGTGTTGTTTTTATATAGTCCTTTGGCATTAATATTTGTTTTCATCATTCCTCCGCTAGTTATGTCCTTGTATACATTTTGGCTGACTTACCCGCATCATTCAGGTTTGAGATCATCAGATCCTTATAAAGCATCGAGAAGCATTATTAGCCCACTATACAACTTTTGGTTTACAAATCTTGGGTATCACACAGCTCATCATATAAGGCCAAACTTACACTGGTCGTTACTACCTAACTATCATGAAAGTATAAAAGATAAGATTCCTGAGCACTTAATTCAAGAACGCGTTTTTCCTGCGTTCGAGTTAGATAAATCAAGAGGGATCTCAGATGCATCATGATTACACTCCGTCTTTTTTATTTAGAAATGGATATCTAAGTAGTATTTATCCAAGCCTATTTAGAACATCAGAACGTAGCATTGAGCATACTTGTAATATTGTCCATACAAGAGACGGTGACGTACTCGAATACGATTGGTATAAACAAGGAAGTGATAAAGTCGCACTCGTTTCCCATGGTTTAGGTGGACACAATAAAAGGCCATATATTCTTGGTATGGTTCAAGCACTTTATGAAGATGGTTGGGATGTAATAGCTTGGAATTATCGCGGTAGTGGTGATAAAAGTAACATCAAGCCTGTTTTATATCATGGCGGATCTATTGATGATCTTGAAGATGTAATTCAACATATCGAAGGTAAGAGCCTATATAAGGTAATGTCACTTATAGGCTTCAGTTTAGGTGCGAATATTAATTTACTTTACTTAGGAAAGAAGCATGCCGAAGTTCCTTTAAGCATAAAAAAGGCGGTTTGTTTTTCTACTCCATGCGATTTAAAAAGTAGTGCAATGGAATTGGGAAGGTTTAAGAACAAATTTTTTATGCGCCATTTTTTAAAAAGCTTTGAGAAGATTTTAAGTAGAAAACATGCTCAGTATCCAGAACTAATAAATATAGACAACTTCAAGCAAGTTGGAAATTTCCAGCAGTATGACGATATGTATACCGCTCCACTGCATGGTTTTAAGGATGCAAATGATTACTGGGAAAGCTGTAGCTGTAAAAAGTATTTAAAAAATATACAACAGAAAGTTTTATTGGTTACGGCACAAGACGACCCATTCTTAGGAAAGGAGTGTTACCCAACCAATGAAGTTAAAAATAATCCGAACTTATCGCTTTTAATGCCTCGATATGGCGGACATGTGGGCTTCGTACTTCCTAAATCTAAGGGAAGATATTGGTCCGAAGAAACGACGATTAAATATTTAAACAACAAAGGAATGTGAATATGAAAAACATCATTGAAAACAGAACAAGAACATTTGATTGGGCAGATCCTATGATTGGGGCTAAAAGCGCAATGAAAATGAGTGGTTACGACTATTTAAAAAGCATAGCTGATGGTGATCTTCCTATGCCACCAATTATGAGCTTGATGGGGGTCGATAATTGTGACGTAGATAAGGGTTATATGCGCTTTGAATTTAACGCAGAAGAATATCACTACAACACTATTGGTGGAGTACATGGCGGTGTATTTTCTACACTATTAGATTCTTGTATAAGCTGCGCAATTCATACCACTTTGCCGCAGGGAGTAGGGTTTAGCACTATCGATCTAAAAGTAAACTTTATTCGACCAATTACGATCGAAACAGGCTTAGTTATTTGTGAAGGTAATGCAATTCACACTGGTAGAAAAACAGCAGTGGGTGAAGGACGCTTACTAGACGCTTCAGGGAAGTTATTAGCGACAGCATCAGTAACTTGTTTGATACTAAGTTAACAGTACATCGGGATTTAATTTTATGGATAGCAAGCAAGAACAAGTAACTCTACAAGATATTCGGCGCGCAATGCCAAAGAAGTATTTTGAATGTAATACGCTAACTTCTATCAGTTATTTTTTAGTTAATTTAGCATTATCTTTAGTGTTGCTCTTGGTCGCAATTTATTATTTTGAATCCCTTTCTTCTCCATTTTTTGAAATAGCTTGGTTAAGTTATTTCTTTCTTCAAGGTAAGTGTTTTTGGGGATTTTTCTTATTGGGACACGACTGTGGTCATAAAGCATTTTCTAAAAATAGACTAATCAACGATGGTGTTGGTCTATTAGTACACTCGTTTTTGTTACTACCGTATGAACAATGGAAATTTACTCATAGAAACCACCATAGGTATTGTGGGCATATTGATAAAGATGAAGGATATGGCCCGGTTCGAGAAGGCAGTAAAGTAAGCCGTAAAGCCAGTGCACTCTTGGCACTAAGTGGTTTTGCCTATTGGTGCTATTTGGTTGGGATTTCAAGACATGGAATCAATCATTATTCTTACACTGACCCTTTGTTTAAAAGCCGAAAGAGTAAAATGAAAACGTCACTCTTTGCTGTTATGTGTATGTTCCTATTTTTGGCCGTGCTGTCATTTCAATATGGCGCAGTGAACGTACTTTTGTATTATGTTATTCCCCTGCAAGTTTATTCATACTATTTTATCATTATCACTTTCTTACAGCATAATGATGAGAAATTGGTTTGGCATTCTGATAAAGAGTGGACACCGTTGAAAGGTAGCTTAACAACTATTGACCGTAACATCTCATGGTGGAACATTTTCTGCCACCACATCAACTTACATCAAGTTCATCACTTCTATCCTAATATCCCTCACTATCGATTAGCCCCCGCGACTAAAGTCTTTAGGAAAAATCTCCCTTTGTTGGTTAATACGGCTAGCGAGGCAACCCTTTTTTCGTATGCAAAAAATTTGTGGAACTATACTTTTTTCGGAAAAGTGAAAAACAACCAACACCGCTTTAGTTATCATTCAGCCAAGCATAGTAGCTTAGAAAGTAATGCTACATCAGAGAGCCCTCATAACGTTAAAAGCTAATTGGGGTGGTAAGAAGGGTTGCTTGATTGATGAAGCCTTGGTGCTAAATCTGTTTGTTGTTAAGAGTATGCGTCCATGCTTTGTGGGACATAGACTCATTTTACGCGCCTATATTATTTATAAACATTCGCCAGTTGGTATCAATGTTCCTTCGTCAATCTTAAAAGCACTATTGGAACTTGCCTGCCAATATTTAATACAGGCATCACCAGTATCACTTGAGTCTTCAAGGCTGATGATAGTTGCCCCAATGCTTCTACCAAGACGAACTTTAAATCCTTCTAGGCTTACGATTTTATTTATATCTTCAGGCGTGCCAGAAGGATATGCATAAAAAAGATTAACGACTTCGCCATTAATCTTAACAGTACTTTTTTCTAGTTTATTGACACCGTCTAACTGAGCTCTGTAGTGAACGAGATTAGCCGCGCTATTTAATGCCGCACTTGCTGCATGCAGTGATGCATTTTTAGCATCGTCTTGTATATTTATAAATTTAGGCACAGCAGCTGCGGCTAATATGCCTAATACAATAATAGCGATCACTAATTCGAGTAGTGTAAAACCTTGGTTTCTCATTTTATTTATTGATTACATCCAATAAGACTTTGGTTTTGGCATAAAGTCGCTGGTATCAGACATATTTTTAATATCGCCATTAGCATCTTTTTGCACTGGCACTGCTTCTTTTTTAGGTTCTTCTAGTTTCTTACCGTCGTCATAAACGATATCACTTGGATCTATTTGCTGTGAGCCTAACCCGTCAACGCTAATTGGTTGATCTTCTATGGCATCTTCAACTGTTGCAGGCGCTAACGCTTGAATCTGACTCATTGGTTGGTTCATTGGTAGGTTTACTGGCTGGTTCATTGGCAGGTTAGAATGGAAGCTACAACCTTGATTTAACATACAAAGAAAGATGATTAATTTTAAATGTTTCATTATTACCTCATGCACCATTGCTATAAACAGCAACGTGTTATGAATTACTGTATCCGCTAAACTTATTCTACTTGGGTTTTTAGCAGTGACATTACTGACATGAATTGTGTAATACCAAGGAGAGGACTTTTCTCTTTTTCTTCAGCCTTTCCACCTAATACCGATGGAAATTCAGATGCTGAACCACCACCGAAACTGCTACAACCTTGAAGTGACACGCACAGACAAATCATTAAAACTATCTTATTCATAACCACTCCATTGATTTACTTACTAAAAAAAACTGTGTTTTATAAGCTTTTTCTGAATTTTAGATAAAGAAAAGCCCATTGAATCAAACCATTCAATGGGCTGCGACACTTAGGAGGGTGCCGTTCTAACTTGCGTTTGGTGGAGTCGGGGGGAGTTGAACCCCCGTCCGAAAAACCTACATCCGCGGTACTACATGTTTAGTCATCTCTATTAATTTAACTTTTTATTAAGCCGAGTGACAGGCCGAACAAAAGCGTGCTCGATTGAGTTTAGCGCTTTCTCTACGAGCGAAGAGTCCACGCGATCCCGATATTTAATGACCATACAATATTAGAGACCCTCGGGCAGGGTTCTAAATGATGGCTAGCTAGCCTAAGCTGCTAGAGAGTAGTTAGAGTCGTTTGCAACTATAACAGTGCGGCTTTTTACGAGGCCAACCGCCCCTCGACATGCACCTAGGGTTTCGTGAATCTCGTCGAATCCTAAATCGACCCCAGAACTAAAATTCTACGCTAATAGTGTAGAATTGCAACACATTAACGAACTTTGTGTTTCATCATTCGTTCTTTGTCTATTTTCCATTCACGATCTTTCACATCTGAACGTTTATCGTGCTCTTTCTTACCTTTAGCAAGACCTATGTTGATTTTGACCCAAGCTTGCTTCCAGTACATTGATGTTGCAACAATAGTATAACCCTGACGGTCTACTTTACTTGCTAGTACTTCTAATTCACGCTTGTTTAATAATAACTTACGAATACGTGTCGGGTTGCAAACTACGTGTGTCGACGCGGCGTCGAGTGGCATGATCTGCGCACCAGACATAAATGCTTCACCGTTTTTAATAAACACATAACTTTCGGTAATGTTTACTTTACCGGCGCGTAATGATTTAACTTCCCAACCTTGGAGTTCTAATCCTGCTTCCAAGCGATCTTCGATTTTATATTCGAAACTAGCCGTTTTATTTCTCGCGATGGTGTTTTCGCTTTTTTTTGGTTTTTTCTTAGCCATAATTTATCTTTATGCACCCATCATTGACGGAATTTAATGTTATAAATCTTATAACAAAATCGAATTTTATCCTAGTACTAGTCTTACTTTGCACGGAATAACAAATGAATTTTATGCAGATAAATGCTAAAGTTGGCTACTTATTACTACTGGCAGAGAGAGATTGAGCCATTAGTAAGCGATTTAATTTTTTGATTGTTGTTTTCAATATAGGAACACGTATGCCACGGATAACACGCAGCGCACTGTTAATGTATAGCGCTGACCAAATGTTTAATTTAGTAAACGATGTGAATGCATACCCAGATTTTTTACCAGGTTGTACTGGTACACGCATTTTAGATGAGCATGATAATCAAATGACAGCAGCAGTTGACGTTGCCAGAGCCGGTATTAGCAAAACATTTACCACTAAGAATACGCTAATACCTGGGCAAGAAGTAAAAATGGATCTCGTTGATGGGCCGTTTAAAAAGCTTACAGGTGGTTGGACGTTTAAAGCGTTAGATGAAACCGCATGTAAAGTAACTTTAGATCTAGATTTTGTATTCAGCAGTAAATTAGTGGAAGTGGCGTTTGGGCGTATTTTCTCTGATTTAGTTAATAACATGGTGCAATCTTTTACAGAGCGTGCAAAAGAGGTTTATGGTGTCGACCAAAATTAAGGTAGAAGTTATTTATGCATTACCGAAAGAACAAATTACTTTTACGGTAAGTTTGGAGCAAGGTTCGACTGCCCAACAAGCGATTGAAGCATCGGGTATATTAGTCAAATATCCTGAGATTGAGCTGAACAAAAATAAATTAGGTATCTATAGTCGCTTAATCAAATTGGATACTGTGGTTGAAGATGGTGAACGTGTTGAAATATATAGGCCATTAACTGCCGACCCTAAAGAGATGCGTAAGCGCCGTGCTGAAAAAGCCAAAGAAGATGGGCGGATTCACGAAAAAACAGGCCAAAAAATAAGATAGAGAATAATATAAATCACAACTCAATTTAGGTTGTGATTTATATTATCAATCATTTCTTGTTCTTAATTTATCTATCAAGTGGCGTTGAAAAGTTAGGGTTTAGTGGATAATCACCAACCACCGTTTTCAGTTTATCACTTTCAAAGGTTAATACCAGTTGCTTACTTGTTACTTCGCCACGCCCTGTTTTGAAGCGATATAAGTAATTCCACACATCACGGTCAAATGAATCAACCAACATTGGACTACCAAGTACAAAAGTAACTTGTTCTTTCGTCATATCAACACGTAATTTGTCTACTTGATCATCTTCGACATAATTACCTTGTGGAATATCAATTTTATAAACTAGTTTTTCAAGAATTGAACAGCCCGATAAACTGAAGATGGCCAAGCCTGCAATAAGTAAGTGTTTTAAGCGCATAAGTATTTTACTAATTAAGTCCATATAGATAGGTAAATAGTAACTCGGCTGGCGAGTGAAGTAAATCGATGTATTTAGTCGGTTTACTTAGGGTTAAGCCAATTAGAAGACAAAAGCAGGAATTAGTTCCCGCATTGTCTTTAATGTGGGGGGTTAAATTAACATTTCTTCGGCATTACTTAACGTCGATGCGGTGATCTTGTCTCCTCCAAGTAAACGCGCTAACTCTTCAATACGTTTTTCTTGGCTTAAGGGCTTCATGCAGGTTTCGGTAGTTTTACCATCGGTGGTTTTACTCACAAACATTTGTTGATGACCTTTGGATGCGACTTGCGGTAAATGAGTCACGCACATGACTTGGGTTTTATTGCCTAATTGACGTAATAGTTTGCCAACAATAGAGGCGGTTTGCCCTGAGATGCCCACATCTACTTCATCAAAGATTAACGTTGGTGTTGATATTTTCTGCGCTGTGATCACTTGGATTGCTAAGCTTATACGTGATAACTCACCACCTGATGCCACTTTACCCAGTGCTTGTAATGGTTGCCCTGGGTTCGTTGAAACTAAGAAATTAATATCATCCAAACCTTGTGGATTTGGTGTTTTATGTTCACTGCTTTCAAGGGTTATTTCAAAACAACCATTTTCCATACTCAGTTCATGCATGCTTGCCGTGATCAGTTTGTTTAACTGCTTTGCGTATTTTTGACGACTTGATGATAGTTTTGTTGATTGTTGATGATACTTAGCTTCAGATTCTTGTAGCTCTAGCTTGATACTCTCAATTCGTTCATCGTCACCGGCAATATTGTCTAATTCAGATTTTAGCATTTGATGATGTGTTGCGAGCTGATCTGCGGGTACTTGGTGTTTACGTGCGAGCTCTAAGGCCTTACCTAAACGTTCATCAAGGTACTCAAATTGTTCAGGGTCGCGGTCAAGATTATCTGTGTAACTGCGAAGTTCATTACCGGCTTCTTCGGCTAATACAACAGCTTCTTGCAAGGTATCTGTGATTGACTTTAATTTTGGATCCATGTCTAGCAAGTTTTCTAAACGCTGAGTTACCATTTGCAACATGCTGCAGATGGTATTGTCTTCATTCTCATACAGTGTGTCTAAACTCGTCATACACTCTTGGACTAATTCAGTGCTGTTGGCTAAAAGTTTATGTTCAGCTTCAATCTGGCTATATTCACCATCGGCTAAGGCAAACTCGTCAAGCTCTGATACTTGATATTGTAATAGCTGTTGTCTGGCTGCCCGTTGTTGCTGGTTTTGTATTAGTTTCTTTTCTTCATCCGCTAAATTATGCCAATTTCGGTAACTATCACGGACGCTCGTCTGTAATTTTGTATGGCTGGCATAACCATCGAGGATCGCCAATTGGATTTCTGGTTTTAATAAAGTTTGATGTGCATGTTGTCCATGTACCTGAACCAAAAATTGAGACAGTGCTTTAAGTTGTTGCAATGGGACGGGGACACCGTTGATATAGCCTTTAGAGCGGCCTTCTGCAGTGATAACACGGCGCAGGATACATTCATCTTCATTATTTAATTCGTGCTCTGCTAGCCATTTGTAGGCGAGGGAGCTTTCTTCTACGGTAAAAATGGCGCTGATTTCAGCTTTTTTCTCGCCGGGCCTAACTGTACTGGCATCAGCACGAGAACCTAAAGCAAGACCAAGCGCATCAATGGCTATGGATTTGCCTGCACCTGTTTCACCAGTTACGGTTGTCATGCCTGACTTTAGTTCAAGTTCTAAAAATTTAACGATAGCAAAATTATGAATAGTGAGTTGCGTTAGCATACTGTACCCTGTTTATTTTATCAGGCTGGTTTTATATACAGTATATATACACTGACCCATAAGTGTAAATACTTTGCTTTTAGTTGAGGGTTTTATTTTCAATTTGTGATCAAGATACAGGGACGTGAAAGGATAGGCTTAACATGGGATAAGCCTTTATAGCGCTGCGTTCAGACTAAAATAATTTGCTTCCCCAGCCTAATTTTTCACGTAAAACATTAAAGTAATCATAGCTTTTCGGGTGGATCAAATTGAGATGGTTTTTATCTCGTTTGATGATAATTTCATCACCAGGAAGCACGCCAATATGGACGTGGCCATCACAACTGACCATCATATTTTCTTCATTATTTGGCGAAACAACTAATTTAATCGTGCTATTGGCGTTGATGACAATAGGGCGGCTTGATAGTGTATGAGGGAACATCGCCATTAAGGTGATTGCTTCTAGACTTGGAGATAGGATTGGACCACCGGCAGATAACGAATAAGCTGTTGAGCCTGTAGGTGTTGAGACTAATAGGCCATCGGCACGTTGGCTCAGCATAAAGCTATCATCAATGTAGACTTCAAATTCAATCATCGCGGGGATCTTACCTGGGTGTAAGATTGTTTCATTAAAGGCCAAGTTGGTGGCTTTTAACATCCCGTAGCGATAAATAGATGTGTTTAATAAAATACGCTTTTCCGAGATATACTCGCCTTTAAGTACGCCCAATAAATGGTCATCAAAAGCTTCAGGATCAAGATCGGTCAGGAAACCTAAATTACCCCGGTTAACCCCGATAACGGCAATATCAAAACGGGATAATACGCGACCAGCACCAAGCATGTTGCCGTCACCACCAACCACAATGGCAAGATCCGCTTCTTCACCTAGGTCCATCAGTGGCCGTGATACGATATTATCCATGCCTAGGTCTTGAGATACACGACTATCAACAATAACCTTGTATTGGTGTTCGGTTAAAAAATTGTGCAGGGCAATAAGGGTTTTGGTTGTTTCTGGGTGTTTGGGTTTTCCGATTAACCCGATGGTTTTGAATTCTCTCTTCATTGCCTTGATTCCACTAAGTAAGTATGGGGTCAGTATATACTTAAGCCACTTCAAGATTCAAAGTATAAACGCGATCTAAATGTCGCTTAATTAATAATTTATAGTGTGTTATTTAGAACTATTTTTACTGTAGGGTGTAACTAGGGATGAATTTGACTTGAATCTCGTGTTAGGATCCCCATTATATTTCTGTATAAACCATTAATTGTAATATAGCGTACTAATTATAGAGTATGCTGAATCGAATGTCGGAGAAAGTAATGAGCAGCGAAAAGCAAAAAGTACAGGCTGAAAAGAAAGTTGAAGAGCAATTAGTAACAGAAACTGAAGCACAGCCTGTAGTTGAAGATGTTACAGTTGAAGAGGTTGCTGTTGAAGAAGCGACTGTGGAAGTTGATGAGTCTGTAGCACGCATCGCTGCATTAGAAGCTGAACTAGCGAAAGCAACTGCATCAGCAGCTGAATTTAAAGATACTGCATTACGTGCGAAAGCTGATGCTGATAACATTCGTCGCCGTGCTGCGATTGATGTTGATAAAGCAAAGAAATTCGCGCTAGAAAAGTTTGCTAATGAATTACTGCCTGTTATTGATAACATGGAACGTGGTCTGTTACATGCTGATAAAGCAAATGAAGCATTACTACCGTTGATTGAAGGTATTGAACTAACAGCTAAATCACTGGAATCTGCATTAGAAAAATTTGGTGTTAAATCTGTTAATCCTGAAGGTGAAAAATTCAACCCTGAGTTACATCAGGCAATGAGCATGATCGAAAGTGCTGATGTTGAACCAAATACAGTGATTACTGTGATGCAAAAAGGTTATGAACTAAATGGTCGTCTAATCCGACCTGCAATGGTGATGATCTCAAAAGCGGTAGCAACACCAACTCCAACAATTGATACGCAAGCTTAATTGTCGATATAAGTAAGAATCGAATAAAAATAGAGCCGTTTGGCTCTATTTTTTTATCATCTTTTTATGTTCGTTACTATCGTGATGTCATGGTCTTAACCTGCGGGATAAAAAGCCCCCAAAATTGCTAAGCGGCTTGCGCCTGTGACCGCAGGTAAATTACCCGGCTGTTTATGGATATGTTGCTTCGCTAACCAAGCAAACGCAATCGCTTCAACCCAATCAGGATCAATGCCTATTTCTGTGGTTGTCATTACAGGTGTAACTGGTAATAATTGTGCTAAGTCTGCCATTAACAATGGATTGGCCGCGCCACCACCACAAATATACACCTCACCATTTATATCCCCATCATTATTGCTAAGCATTAATTTATTGACTTCATTCGCAACCGAGACTGCAGTAAAGCGAGTTAATGTTCGTTGGACATCAGCATTTGAATAAGGGACCGCTAAAATGTCTAAATAGCCTTGTAGCCAAGCTAAATTAAATAATTCTCGACCCGTACTTTTGGGGGGGATTAGCGCAAAAAATTCATGCTTTAATAATGAAGTTAGTAAAGACTCAATAACAACCCCTGATTTTGCCCATTGGCCATCTTCATCGTAGCTTTTTAGGCTGTTATTTTTAGCAGTAAACCAGGCGTCGAGTAGGGTATTCCCCGGACCAGTATCATAGCCAATAATGGATTTATTCTGCTGCAAGCTTGGCAAGTAGGTTATATTGGCTAAACCACCGATGTTAACAATGGCGCGATTGATACTCTGGTGTTGAAATACAGCCTGATGGAAAGCAGGGACTAAGGGCGCACCTTGACCACCAAGGGCCATATCTTTGCGTCTAAAGTCAGCGACGGTATCAATATTGGTCAAGGCGGCAAGAATATTAGCATCTCCGATTTGTAAGGTGAAGCCATGCTCGGGGTGGTGACGTACCGTTTGACCATGAGAACCAATAGCTGTGATGTCTTTGGCGGTATACTGTGTTTTAGCCAGCAATTGATCACAAGCAAGCGCAAAGGTTTCAGCAAGCGGTTGCTCGATGGTGGCAAGTGTGCTTATTTCATTGCCGTTAGGACGACACAATTGATGCAGTTGAGCCGTTAGCTTCGCAGGCATAGCTTGTAAGTGCTGGGCAATAAGTTGGCACTTGCCATGCTCAAATGCGACTAAGGCAGCATCAATACCATCAATGCTGGTTCCAGACATCAGTCCGATATATAACTCACGTTTGTTTGGCATTGTCGCTCCCTAAAATCAGCCGTTTATCTTTATTGTGCGATTAGACTGTATAATTTCGCATTATTTTCCAATTGCTCTATGATGCCCTTCGCTTCGGAGACAAACTTGGTCTTTTCACTACCGCGTAATGACTCTGCTTTTGGTAGTGACACTGTTTTTGGATTTTTGTGCTTACCATTCACTAAGAATTCATAATGTAAATGGGGGCCCGTTACGCGACCCGTCGCACCAACCGTACCAATTTTTTGATTCTGTTTAACCCGCTGTCCTTGTTTGACACTACGCTTATTCATGTGCAGGTATTTAGTGACAATATTAGCGTTATGTTTAATAAAGACGTAATTACCGTTAAAGCGATTATAAGCAGATGCGATAACTTTACCATCACCTGCAGATACAATAGGGGTACCTGTTCTAGCTGCGTAATCAATACCATTATGCGCACGTACTCTACCTGTTACTGGATGACGGCGATTACGGTTAAAACTAGAGCTGATATATTTAAAGTTTACCGGAGCGCGTAAGAAGGCTTTACGCATAGAGCGTCCTGACGGGGTATAGTAGCTGCCATCTTTATGGCGTACCGCTTGAAATTTATCACCTTGGTTGATGAACTCTGCGGCAAGGATATTACCTGTAGAAACAAAATCACCATCAATATATTGTTCTTCATAAATCACTGCAAAACTGTCGCCCGCTCGAATGTCGAGGGCGAAATCGATATCCCAACCAAATATTGTGGCTAAGTTCATGATTTGTTTTGCTGGCATTTTACCTTTAACACCTGCATTCCAGAAGTTACTGGTGATCTCTGCACGCGTGAATGTTTCTCTGACTTCTATTTTGTTTTTAAGGGTGTTAGTTGTGTAACCATCAGCTGTTTTATTAATGTGTAACGATTCGGTGGCGCTGTAAGGGTAAATAAGCTCAACAAATTGGCCATCATTATTCGTTGTGATGGTTAGTTTTTGTCCTGGATAGATACTGCGTAAGCGTTTAGCCGATGACAATTTGTCTATTTCATAGATGGTTTTTGTCGATAAATGGCTACGTTGACCAATTAACGATAGGTTATCACCCGCGCGAACAATAATTTCCTCACTGGTTAATCGTGATTTAACCGGCTTATTTTCTGCCGAGGTGATGCGAGGTAATTTTAAACTGTAACGATCACCAACTTGGTATATATAAAAAGAGTCTGCATCTGATGATAGTGGTGCGCTGGTGGAGACTGGGAGTAACAGCAGTGTAATGATCAAACCAAAGATAATTAGAATGAAGGTTCGGTGCAGTTTTGGTAATTGCTTAAAACGGTTACCGAATGACATATGAAAGCACAACCTTGTGGCAATTTTAAAAGAAGGTACATATTCTAACAAATACTAAGGTCTGTGCAAAAAAATTATCACCAAATTAACGGTATTGCCTCAGTGCAATGGTTTTCAATTGTGATGCTATCCAGTAGTATAGAGTTATTATATTTAGGTAATAAGTGTGGAGCTTAATATTATGACGCAAATCAATGATGCGTTACGTGAAATCAAACGTGGTACAGAAGAAATCCTAGTTGAAGAAGAATTAGTAGCAAAACTGAAAGAAGGTCGTCCGCTAAGAATTAAATTAGGTGCTGATCCAACAGGTGCTGATCTACATTTAGGCCATACTGTTATCTTAAACAAGTTACGTCAATTTCAAGACCTTGGTCATGAAGTTATCTTCTTGATTGGTGACTTCACTGCAACCGTGGGTGACCCGTCAGGTAAAAATTCGACACGTCCACCACTAACACGTGAAGATGTACTTGTTAATGCGAAAACGTATACAGATCAAGTATTCAAAATTTTAGATGAGTCAAAAACACGCATTGAATTTAACTCTACGTGGTTAAACGAATTAGGTGCTGCGGGCATGATCCGTTTGGCGTCGCAACAAACAGTTGCACGTATGCTAGAGCGTGATGACTTCAAAAAACGCTATGCGTCAAATCAAGGTATCGCGATCCACGAATTTATGTACCCATTATTACAAGGTTATGATTCAGTTGCGCTGCAATCGGATGTTGAGCTTGGCGGTACAGATCAAAAATTCAACCTATTAATGGGTCGTGAATTACAAAAAGCAGAAGGTCAGAAGCCACAAACGGTCATCATGATGCCACTGCTTGTTGGTCTTGATGGCGTGAAAAAAATGTCTAAATCAGCGAACAACTATATTGGTGTAACAGATGCACCGAATGAGATGTTCGGTAAGATCATGTCTATCACTGATGAGTTGATGTGGAACTACTTCGAATTATTATCATTCCGTCCATTAGCTGAAATTGAAAAGTTCAAAGCTGATATCGCGGCAGATGCTGTTAACCCACGTGATGTTAAAATTTCATTAGCAAAAGAAATCATTGCCCGTTTTCACGATGAAGCGGCAGCAGAAAGCGCACATAATGATTTCACGCAGCGTTTTTCAAAAAATGCGATCCCAGATGAAATGCCAGAGTTTGATTTTGCAGTAAGTGATGCAATCGCAATTGCTAACTTATTAAAAGGTGCTGGTTTAGTATCAGGGACATCGGAAGCGATGCGTATGATCAAGCAGGGTGCTGTTAAGATTGATGGCGAAAAAGTAGAAGATACACGTCTTGTGCCGACTGCGGGTACAGCCGTATACCAAGTTGGTAAACGTAAGTTTGCACGTATTACACTTGGCTAACTGCTGATAAATAATTTAAGCCCGTTATGATAATTGTCATAACGGGCTTTTTAGTTTTAGGCTGTTAGCGAATGTAATTTACGAGCGGTGGTGTTTTAAAACAAAGATAGGTAATCTTAAATGCCAATGCACTGCGGCCATTCGGAGTGTAAATACCCCTGTCATGGCGAGTAACATCGCTAAATCTTCAGTTATGCCAATGAGTAGTGCGCCAGTATAAACTAGGCCTCCCAAGACAGATGCAGTCGCATAAATATCTTTTTGTAATACCATCGGTACGCGACTGGCTAACAAGTCTCTAATAATACCTCCTGCAACACCGGTGATCACACCCATAACTACCGCGGTCATCCCCGGTGCGCCATAAGCCAAAGCTTTCTGCGTACCCAGTACGGTAAATAAGGCTAAGCCTACTGCATCCGCAAGGGGTAATAATATTGGCGGCATGCGATGATTACGGTTAGCAAACAAAATGGTTAACATAGACGTCAGAATAATAACGGTGAGGTAAACGGGGTCGTGCACCCAGAATGCAGGGCCTACATCTAAAATAGCATCACGTATTGTACCACCTCCAATCGCGGTTACGGCAGCCAATACTGTAGCGCCAAATGGGTCCATGCGCATCTGCCCTGCAACTTGTACGCCTGATATTGCAAAAACGGCGGTACCCGCTAAATCGAGTAAATAAATCATATCCATGTTCATCATCAGTAAACTTATTAATCCTTTCTATATATTTGTCCATAATTAAGAAGAGCAGAGTATACGGATAGAGAAAACGATTTCTTTTAGCTATATCGAAGTTCTAACAAATAAAGTTGCTAATATAAATAAAATTTGAATTATTAATGATGCGATTCTGAATATTATCTTTCAGATGAAATTTAGAGGGAAGTGAGTAAAAGAGGGTTATATGTAGGCATAAAAAAAACAGCATAGAGAAGTTTTCGTCTATTTATAATCAAGCGTTATAAAACAATAAACTTTTCCATGCTGTTTTTGGTATTTTAAACTATAGGCTAGCGATTGATGGTAAAGCACCACTTGTGATGGCTAAAGTGGTTAAAACAGTAAAAACGGCTATAAATTCTTTCATGATAATGTCCTTGGTGTTAATGGATTGAGTACATTATGCACATATTTTATTCGTTTGGCTAGCTATTTATGAGAAAAGTGTAACTTTTAATACTTTGGGCTCTCGATGATGTTGAAGTGCTGATTAGTGTGAGTCTTAATCTTTTTATCCGTGCTGACTGTTGTGATTCATGATATTTTTGTTGTTGAGTATTTTAATTTGTATGCAAAAGTTTAGTTTTAGTTGTTACGATCATGACTTCACTTGTGTTGGGTGAAATGTGCGTAAAATAGCGTGTTAAGTCGAATTTTAAAGCTGGTTATTAATGAGCAATCAAAGGTCTCAATAACCAGATTTAATGTGTTTAATGGTTTGAATAAGGTGAAGTATCGTCATATTCGTATTACAATAGGGGCATTGTGATTGTAAACATTGTCGGCGCTGTAAAACTCAGTAATGTCATGATAATGAATTGATTAAAAGGTTATAAAAGTATTATGAGTAATATTATCCCAATGACTGCACGTGGTGCAGATAATTTACGTGAAGAGCTCGAACGTCTTAAAACTGTTCGCCGTCCTGAAATTGTGAATTCAATTGCTGAAGCGCGTGAACACGGCGATTTAAAAGAAAATGCGGAATACCATGCGGCACGTGAAGAGCAAGGGTTTTGTGAAGGCCGTATTCAAGATATTGAAGGCAAGTTATCAAATTGCCAAATTATTGATGTAACAAAAATGGCAAACAATGGTCGTGTTATCTTTGGTTGTACAGTGACAATTTATAACACTGAAACGGAAGAGGAAATAACTTACAACCTAGTGGGTGATGATGAAGCGAATATTAAACAAAATCGTATTTCAATTAATTCACCAATTGCGCGTGGTTTAGTAGGCAAAAGTGTCGATGATGTTGCGGTTGTGACGACGCCGGGCGGCGCGATTGAATTTGAAATTGTATCGGTAGAATATATCTAACTATCGACACACTTCATGAAAATACAGATACGAATTACGGTGTACTGTGACCCAGTTTTAACACTGGGTATAGTCGAGCTGGGATTCCTTGCCCAGCTGGATACTCATAAAGCTATTATTTTTTTGGCAGTATGATTTTCTTTTCATCACTTGTACGATAAATAACCAGTGTATGGCCAATACTTTGTACTTTTTCTGCGTTAGCTTCTTTTACAATGGTATCCATTACTAATGCTTTTTGGTCACGGTCTTCTGACGCAACTTTAATTTTGATTAATTCATGATGTGCTAGCGCTACTTCAATTTCAGCCATTACACCTTCTGTTAAGCCGTGTTGGCCTAGTAAGATGACAGGTTTTAATGAATGTGCTAAACCTTTTAGGTGTTGCTTTTGTTTGTTGCTTAATGCCATATTTTAAATTTCTTATTACTTAGGGTTGAAAAAGAGTAATTTTAGCTTCATCTTCATCTTAATACCATGCCATTATGGTAATGGTTTAAAAAAATATTATTAACAGGCTTTCAGATGACCCCGACACCGAAGAAAAAAAGTACCCAAAAGGGCAGTTCAAAGAATTGGCTGCAAGAGCATCACAACGATAAATATGTGAAAGATGCGAAGAAGCAAGGGTTGCGTTCACGTGCAACTTTTAAGCTTGAAGAAATTCAAGCAAAAGATAAATTATTAAAACCGGGTATGAATATTGTTGACCTTGGTGCAGCTCCAGGTGGTTGGTCACAATATGCGGTTAAACAATTAGGTGATAGAGGTCGTGTTATTGCTTGTGATATTTTAGCTATGGATCCAATTGCAGGCGTCGATTTCTTGCAAGGTGATTTCCGAGATGAAAAAGTATTATCAGCATTACTAGCTAAAGTCGGTGATGGTCAGATTGATGTAGTTATTTCTGATATGGCACCAAATATGAGTGGCAATATCGGTGTCGATCAGCCCGCTGCAATGTACTTGGTTGAACTTGCTCTCGAAATGTGTCGTGAAGTGCTTAAACCAAATGGCAGTTTTGCGGTTAAAGTATTTCAAGGTGAAGGCTTTGAGCAATTCATGAAAGATGTACGTAGTATGTTTACTGTAGTTAAAACCAGAAAACCGGATTCATCACGTGCTCGTTCACGCGAAGTTTTCATTGTTGCGACAGGTTATAAAGGCTAAATTATTGTGACCTGTGACAAAAGTAATATCACTGCTGCTATTGAAGAATTAAATCAAGATTTGTCATCAATTAACATTTAATTATGTTAATAAATAGCCAAGTCTTGATATATTTGAGTAGACAGTAGAGAATATCTAAAGGGTTCTGCAGCCTTGCATTTTAATTGTAAGGACCACAGGATTAAAATTTAAAATGTAAGTTGTTGTTAAACTGTCTATATTTAGAATATATTGAGTGTATCAACTGTTTTTTTTCAGGGAACTTAAGACCCGGAGAGGCTAGATTTTGAGTGATATGGCAAAAAATCTGATTTTATGGCTGGTTATTGCAGTCGTATTAATGTCAGTATTTCAGAGTTTCGGACCAAATGAGAGTTCAAGTAATCAGTTAGATTACAGTTCATTTGTACAACAAGTTAGAAATAAACAAGTTAACGAAGTTAAGATCAACGGACGTACTATCCGTGGTGTTAGCCAAGGTGGACAGAAATTCGTTACTTTCTTACCAGCGGAAGATCCACAGCTATTAAATGATCTGCTAAACAATAACGTTAAAGTATTTGGTGAGCCTGAAGAGGAAGCAAGTTTATTGACTTCTATCTTCATCTCTTGGTTCCCAATGCTATTACTGATCGGTGTTTGGGTATTCTTCATGCGTCAAATGCAAGGTGGCGGCGGTAAAGGTGCTATGTCATTTGGCAAAAGTAAAGCACGCTTAATGAGTGAAGACCAAATTAAAACGACGTTTGCTGATGTTGCAGGCTGTGATGAAGCAAAAGAAGAAGTTGCTGAATTGGTTGATTACTTAAAAGACCCAAGTCGCTTCCAGAAATTGGGTGGTAAAATCCCAACCGGTATCTTATTGGTTGGTTCACCAGGTACAGGTAAAACATTACTTGCTAAGGCTATTGCTGGTGAAGCAAAAGTACCATTTTTCACTATTTCAGGTTCTGATTTCGTTGAAATGTTTGTGGGTGTGGGTGCATCTCGTGTGCGTGACATGTTTGAACAAGCGAAAAAATCATCACCTTGTATCATCTTTATCGATGAAATCGATGCTGTAGGCCGCAAACGTGGTTCTGGCATGGGTGGCGGTCACGATGAACGTGAGCAAACGCTTAACCAAATGCTAGTTGAAATGGATGGCTTTGAAGGTAATGAAGGTATCATTGTTATTGCTGCGACGAACCGTCCAGACGTACTTGATCCTGCGCTATTACGTCCAGGCCGTTTTGATCGTCAGGTAACGGTTGGTCTTCCTGATATCCGTGGTCGTGAACAGATCTTAAAAGTGCATATGCGTAAAGTGCCAATTAGTGATGATGTTGAAACTGTACTTATTGCACGTGGTACCCCAGGTTTCTCAGGTGCTGAACTTGCTAACCTTGTTAACGAAGCAGCACTATTTGCAGCTCGTAGTAATAAACGTACAGTATCAATGGCTGAGTTTGAAAAAGCTAAAGATAAGATCTTAATGGGTGCTGAACGTAAGAGCATGTTAATGAGCGAAGAAGAGAAAACGATGACAGCGTACCATGAAGCTGGTCACGCAATCGTTGGTCGCTTAGTACCGGATCATGATCCAGTTTATAAAGTAAGTATCATTCCACGTGGTCGCGCACTAGGTGTCACTATGTACTTACCTGAGCAAGATCGTGTTAGTCATTCAAAACGTCATTTAGAAAGCATGATCTCAAGCCTTTACGGTGGTCGTATTGCTGAAGAAATCATCTTTGGTAAAGACAGTGTATCAACGGGCGCATCCAATGATATTGAACGTGCTACAGATATTTCTCGTAAAATGGTAACGCAATGGGGTCTATCTGAAAAATTAGGTCCGATGAAGTTTGCTGATGAGCAAGGTGAAATCTTCCTTGGTGGTGGTGGTACACAGGCTGCAAGTATGTCTGATGAGACCGCAAAACTGATTGATGATGAAATTCGTTATTTGGTTGAAAGTAACTATAAACGTTCGCATCAGCTGTTAACGGACAATATGGATATTCTTCATTCAATGAAAGATGCATTGATGAAGTATGAAACCATTGATGCCAAGCAAATTGATGATCTAATGGCACGTGTTGAAGTTCGCGCTCCAGCGGACTGGGGCGAAAGCTACGGTACTATTGATAGCGACAGTACTAAAGATGCTAAAAAAGAAACTAAAATAGATAATGAAGAAGATAGCAATAAAAAAGATACAGAATAAGCCTCGCTTACTCAGTATTACTTTATAGCTATTAATTCATGATAGAATAAACCTCGAGCGTAACTCGGGGTTTTTTTTTAGGGATAGGATGATAATGCAGTTAAACTTAGAGACCAATAGCAGTCGTGTTAAAATACTCGATCTAAGTAAACCAGTAGTCATGGGCATTTTAAATGTCACACCTGACTCATTTTCTGATGGCGGTCAGTATCACACTTTAGATGCAGCCTTTAAACAAGCACAACAAATGGTCGCTGATGGCGCTAAGATCATTGATATTGGCGGTGAATCTACGCGTCCTGGCGCCAGTGCTGTTAGCTTAGAAGAAGAGCTTGCCCGTGTTATTCCTATTATTAGACGCATATCAACAAATCTAGATGTGGTTATTTCTATCGATACCAGTAAGGCACAAGTGATGCGTGAAGCCATTGCTGCGGGTGCGCACATTATTAATGATGTGAGAGCACTGCAGCAAGAAGGTGCACTACAAGCTGCGGCAGAACTTGCTGTGCCTGTGTGTATTATGCACATGCAAGGCCAGCCAAGTACAATGCAAGATGCACCATCTTATCAAGATGTAACGGCAGAAGTGATCGCGTTTTTACAACAGCGAATCGGTGACTGTATTAATGCAGGCATTAAGCGTGAAAATATTATTCTCGACCCGGGCTTTGGTTTTGGTAAAACGCTAGAACAGAATTATCAATTACTCGCTGATACACCGCTATTTCATCAATTTGATTTACCCATTTTGATTGGTGTTTCACGAAAGTCGATGATAGGTAATTTATTGCAATGTGATGAGTCTCAGCGTTTAGCTGGCAGTCTTGCGTGTGCAAATAGTGCCGCTACAGATGGTGCCCATATATTTCGTGTGCATGATGTACGAGAGACTGCTGATACTTTAGCGATTGTCGCTCAGCTCAAAAAACATCGTGTGCGCTAATAAAATAACGAACGCTATATACAGTATATAGTTTTTCATTTTAAAAATAGAATATGGTTAAGTGTATCGCTGGACCAAAAATAAAAATATTAGGGATTAAATATGTCAAGAAAGTATTTTGGTACCGATGGTATTCGAGGTCTTGTAGGTGTAGCACCAATCACACCTGAGTTTGCACTTAAATTGGGCTGGGCTGCAGGTAAGGTACTTGCAAAGCAAGGGACAAGAAAAGTCCTCATCGGTAAAGATACCCGTATTTCTGGTTATATGTTGGAATGTGCTTTAGAAGCGGGTTTATCTGCTGCAGGGCTTGACGTCGCGTTTATGGGACCAATGCCGACGCCGGCGGTTGCTTATTTAACGCGTACATTCCGTGCTGAAGCGGGTATTGTGATCAGTGCATCACACAATCCATACCACGATAACGGTATTAAGTTCTTCTCTGCAAACGGTACTAAGCTACCGGATGACGTTGAACTAGCGATTGAAGCGCAATTAGACAAAGAATTAACCTGCGTTGAATCAGCTGAATTAGGTAAAGCAGTACGTATTGATGACGCAGCGGGTCGTTATATTGAATATTGTAAAGGTACATTCCCGCCTCGCGCAAGTTTAAAGGGGCTGAAAATTGTGTTGGATTGTGCCCATGGTGCAACTTACCATATCGCACCAAACGTATTTAGAGAGTTAGGCGCAGAGATCATTACAATCGGTGTCGAGCCAAATGGTTTGAACATTAATGATGGTTGTGGGGCAACGGCGCCTGAAGCATTGGCTGCACGTGTACTTGCTGAAAAAGCTGATTTAGGTGTCGCTTATGATGGTGATGGCGATCGTCTGATGATGGTTGATCATACTGGCTATGTGATTGATGGTGATGAAGTTCTTTACATTATTGCACGTGATGCACTGCGTAATGGCGTATTAAAAGGTGGTGTCGTTGGTACATTAATGGCGAATATGGGCTTAGAGCTAGCGCTTAAGTCTCTGGGTGTTCCATTTGCACGTAGTGCGGTTGGCGATCGCTATGTGGTTGAAATGATGCTTGAAAAAGGTTGGCGTATAGGTGGTGAAAATTCAGGCCATATTATTTCTCTGGATCACACCACAACAGGCGACGGCATTGTATCAAGCCTATTAGTATTAGCTGCACTGGTTAATAGTGGATTAACGCTGAAAGAATTACGCTCTGGTATGAGTAAATTCCCACAAGTATTAGTGAATGTTCGTTTTAGTGGTGATTCAGATCCACTATTAGCGGAGTCAGTACAACAGTCGGTAGCAGATGTTGAACAAGAACTTGCTGATCGTGGTCGTGTATTGTTACGTAAATCAGGTACTGAGCCACTTATCCGTGTGATGGTCGAAGGTGAAGATGAAACGCATGTATTAGCGCTTGCCAATAAAATTGCAGATGCCGTAAAAGCCACGTTTTAAACTCGCGTGAAGGGTAGTTTGAGGCTTATTTGTATACGGCAACTGGTGTTGTTTTGTGCTAAAGCCTTTTATTCATTGTTTTTTTAATAATCAGCTTGCAACTAAGGTGGAGGTTAGATAATATCTCCTCCGCTTTACCACTTAATGTTATTTAGTTACAAAGTGACTGTGTATGATTTAAGTGTCCCTTACCTCGGGTAAGGATGTTCGATAAAGCTATATTAAACCTTTTGAGATTTAGGTATTAAAATGTACGAAGTTATTATTGTTATTTACTTAATTGTTGCACTTGCAATCATTGGATTCGTTCTAATGCAGCAGGGCAAAGGCGCTGATATGGGTGCTAGCTTTGGTTCAGGTGGCTCAAATACAGTATTTGGTGCTAGCGGTTCAGGTAACTTTTTAACTCGCGCAACAGCAGTGCTTGCAATTGTGTTTTTTGCGTTAAGCCTAACGTTAGGTAACTTATCTACACAATCTAAGACTGATGTGATTTTAGATGCAGAGAAACCTGCAATCACAAGTGATGTGCCAGTAGCGCCAGTAAGCAATAGCGACATACCTCAATAAAGAATAAGCCGTGGTGGTGAAATTGGTAGACACGCCAGCTTGAGGGGCTGGTGTCCGAAAGGACGTGCGGGTTCAAGTCCCGCCCACGGCACCAAATAAGAAAAACCTTAGTAGCTGATACTAAGGTTTTTTTTTGCCTGGATTTTAATAAAAGATAGAGCTAAGCGGTTATTTTAATTCGTATATACGCTTTATTTAAAAATAATTTAGGTCTATTGATTACTGCCGTTAAGCAGTTTCACTATTTAAGTGAATTTGGCCTTGCTTATTATAGTAGCAATAGCCTATAATCAGCGCAGTAAGATTGTTGTCGCGGGATGGAGCAGTTTGGTAGCTCGTCGGGCTCATAACCCGAAGGTCGTTGGTTCAAATCCGGCTCCCGCAACCATTTCTTATACCTGTTGATAAGGCTAGTCAACAGTGTGCAAATAGCATTACTTAAATTTAATTTTATCTCTGGTAAATGTAATTTACGTAATACTATTGGCTTCTTGCTTATTATTTATTTAATAAGCGCTGCGAAAGTGGCATACAAGGTCTAGTAGTAAGAAGCCCCGCCTTATAGTCGGGGCTTTTTATTTTTTAAATTACGGGCATATGCCCTTTTTTTGTTTTTAGGGGGTTGTTTTGGCGAGTTTAGAACAAACACTAACTGAATTGTTAGAACCAACAGTTGAAATGTTAGGTTTTGAACTTATTGGTATTGAGTTTACACGAGCGGGTAAACACTCAACATTACTTGTTTATATCGATCATGAAAACGGTATTTTTGTTGACGATTGCTCGAAAGTAAGTCACCAAGTTAGCGCTATCATGGATGTTGAAGATCCAATCAGTACAGAGTACTTCTTAGAAGTATCTTCACCTGGTATGGAACGTCCATTATTTAAAGTGTCACACTACCAAGAGTACTGTGGTTCTGAAATTAAAGCATTATTACGTATGGCTGTGAATGGTCGTCGTAAATTTAAAGGCGTAATCAAAAGTGTTGATGGTGAGATGATCACTGTGACAATTGATGGCAAAGACGAAGTCTTTGCGCACGCAAATATTCAAAAAGCAAATATTGTTCCAAAATTTGACTAACGAGGCGTTCGGGAATGAATAAAGAAATTCTGTTAGTTGTTGATGCAGTTTCTAACGAGAAAGCACTACCTCGTGAGAAAATTTTCGAAGCACTGGAAATTGCACTAGCAACAGCAACTAAAAAAAGATATGAAGGCGAAATCGAAGTTCGTGTTGAAATTGATCGTAAAACTGGTAATTTCGAGACGTTTCGTCGCTGGCTTGTAATTGATGATAAAGGTGAACCTCTAGAGAATCCTTTCGCAGAAATTACTCTGGATGCAGCTAAATATGACGATGAAACTATCGAGGTTGGTGGTTACATTGAAGATATAATTGATTCAGTTGTGTTTGACCGTGTAACAACGCAAACAGCTAAACAAGTGATCATTCAAAAAGTACGTGAAGCAGAACGTGATTTAATCGTTCAGCAATACGCTAAACATGAAGGTGAGCTAATCACTGGTTTAGTAAAACGTGCTAACCGTGAAACAGTCGTATTAGATCTGGGTAACAATGCTGAAGCAGTAATGTTCCGTGATGAGATGTTACCACGTGAATCATTCCGTACTGGCGACCGTATTAAAGGTTTACTGAAAGAAGTAAAACCTGAAGCGCGTGGCACACAGTTATTTATTAGCCGTGCTTGTAACGAAATGCTAATCGAATTATTCCGCGTAGAAGTGCCAGAATTCAACGAAGAGATGCTTGAACTAAAAGCAGCTGCTCGTGATCCAGGCTCTCGTGCTAAAATTGCGGTTAAATCGAACGACAAACGTATCGATCCTGTTGGTGCTTGTGTTGGTATGCGTGGCGCACGTGTACAAGCTGTATCAAGTGAATTAAACGGCGAGCGTGTTGATATTATCCTTTGGGATGATAACCCTGCTCAGTTTGTTATCAACGCAATGGCTCCTGCTGAAGTTGCTTCTATTATTGTTGATGAAGATCAGCATTCAATGGATATTGCTGTTGAACAAGATAACCTAGCGCAAGCAATTGGCCGTAACGGTCAAAACGTACGTTTAGCATCACAACTGACTGGTTGGGAACTAAATGTAATGACAGTTGCTGACGCGAATGAAAAACATCAAAAAGAAAACGATCGTCTGATGACAATCTTCACTGATAAATTAGATATCGATGAAGATATGGCTGAACTACTGATCGGAGAAGGCTTCTCGTCATTAGAAGAAATCGCTTACGTTCCTGTAAACGAATTCTTACAAATCGAGGGTTTTGATGAAGATCTAGTTGATGAATTACGTTCTCGTGCTAAAAATGCACTAACGATATCTGCACTCGCTGCAGAAGAATCACTAGAAGGTGCTGAACCAAGTGCAGACTTATTAGCGCTTGAAGGCTTAGAAAAGCACCTTGCTTACGTATTTGCAAGTATCGGAGTAACAACTCTGGAAGAACTAGCAGAACAAGGCATCGATGATTTAAGTGAAGTTGAAGAGTTAACGGATGAACGTGCGGGTGAATTAATTATGGCTGCACGTAATATTTGTTGGTTCAGTGATAGCGAATAATAACGCGAAGAGAGGGATCGAACTACATGGCAGATGTATCAATTACAAAATTGGCCGAAGATATCGGTACTACTGTTGATCGCCTAGTACAACAATTCTCTGATGCTGGCATAGCAAAAGCGAACGACAGTACGGTAACGGAAGGTGAAAAGCAGACACTACTGGTGCACTTAAGTGAGCAACATGGTAGTGATACGGCTGAACCTAGTCGCTTAACATTACAGCGCAAAACCAAAAGCACGCTTAGCGTCGCAAGCGGTGGCGGTAAGCAAAAATCAGTTGCAGTAGAAGTACGTAAAAAACGTACTTACGTTAAACGTACTACAGCTGAAGATGAAGCGAAATTAGCAGAAGAAAAAGCGGCGCAAGAAGCGGCTGAACTGAAAGCTCAGGCAGAAGCGAAAGCACAAGCAGAGGCAAAAGCAATCGCTGATGCTGAAGCAAAAGTAAAAGCTGACGCAGAAGCAAAAGTAAAACGTGCTGCTGCAGAAGCAGCAAAACGTGAAACACAACAGAAAAATACTAAATCAAAAGAGGCAGATGATATGGCGAAGCGCGAAGCGGAAGCGTTGAAGCAGAAGCAAGAGCAGGAAGCCACTCGTAAAGCTGAGCTGGAAGCTCAACAAAAAACTGAAGAAGCACGTAAACTAGCAGAAGAGAATTCAGCACGTTGGGCTTCAGAAGATGCTGAACGTGAAAAGAAAGAGAAATCTGCAGATTACCATGTAACAACATCAACTCATGCACAAGCTGCAGAAGATGATGCAGATGCACGTTCAGAAAAGGGTGTTCGTAAGAAAAAACCTGCGGCACCAGCAGAAGTTGCAAAACCAGCGCCTAAAGGTAAAGGTAAAGCACGTAAAGCGAAAGGTCGTAAACCTGATAACCGTTATAGCCGTCATCAAGGTAAATCGGTTAACGCACCAGAAGCTATGCAACAAGGTTTTAATAAGCCTGTTGCTAAAGTTGAACGTGATGTTCGCATCGGTGAAACGGTCAGTGTTAGCGAACTAGCACAGAAAATGGCGATCAAAGCGACTGAAATCATCAAGTATATGATGAAGCAAGGTTCTATGGTTACTATTAACCAAGTACTTGACCAAGAAACTGCACAACTAATCGCAGAAGAAATGGGCCATAAAGTTATCTTGGTTAAAGAAAATGCACTTGAAGAAGCTGTATTAGCTGAAGCACAAGGTGAAGGTACTAAAGTTACTCGTGCACCAGTTGTTACTATCATGGGTCACGTAGACCACGGTAAAACATCACTTCTAGATTATATCCGTCGCGCTAAAGTTGCAGACGGTGAAGCCGGTGGTATTACTCAGCATATCGGTGCTTACCACGTTGAAACTGAAAACGGTATGATCTCTTTCCTTGATACTCCTGGACACGCGGCGTTTACGTCTATGCGTGCTCGTGGTGCTCAAGCGACAGATATCGTTGTGCTTGTTGTTGCGGCAGATGATGGTGTTATGCCACAGACTGTTGAAGCTATCCACCATGCGAAAGCAGCGGGTGTTCCACTGATCATTGCAGTGAACAAAATGGATAAAGAAGGTGCTGATCCGGATCGTGTTAAAAACGAACTTGCACAACATGACGTAATTCCAGAAGACTGGGGTGGCGAAAACATGTTTGTACACGTATCAGCTAAAGCTGGCATGGGTATTGATGAGCTACTTGAAGGTATCTTACTACAATCTGACATCTTAGAACTTGAAGCCGTTGCTACAGGTCCTGCTGCAGGTGTTGTAATCGAATCACGTCTTGATAAAGGTCGTGGTCCTGTTGCTACAGTACTTGTACAACAAGGTCAATTGAAGCGTGGCGATATCGTACTTTGTGGTCTTGAATATGGCCGTGTTCGTGCAATGCGTGATGAAAATGGTCAGCCAATCGAATGTGCGGGTCCTTCTATTCCAGTTGAGATCTTAGGTCTTTCAGGTGTACCTAAAGCGGGTGATGAAGCGACTGTAGTACGTGATGATAAGAAAGCACGTGAAGTTGCTCTTTACCGTCAAGGTAAATTCCGTGACGTTAAGCTGGCTCGTCAACAGAAATCTAAACTTGATAACATGTTTGCTAACATGGAAGCAGGTGAAGTTTCTGAATTGAATATCGTCCTTAAAGCAGATGTTCAAGGTTCACTTGAAGCACTTTGTGATTCGTTGGTTAAACTTTCAACTGATGAAGTTAAAGTTGCAATTATCGGACGTGGCGTTGGTGGTATTACTGAAACTGACGTAACACTTGCTGCTGCATCGAACGCTATCGTACTTGGTTTCAACGTACGTGCTGACGCAAAAGCGCGTGAAGTTGTAAGCAACGAAAGTGTTGATTTACGTTACTACAGCGTTATCTATGACTTGATTGATGAAGTTAAACAAGCGATGAGCGGTCTGCTTGCGCCTGAATTCCGTCAAGAAATCATTGGTCTTGCTGAAGTTCGTGATGTATTCAAATCACCTAAAATCGGCGCAATTGCTGGTTGTATGGTTACTGAAGGCATCATCAAACGTAGCGCTCCAATCCGTGTACTACGTGATAACATTGTTATCTACGAAGGTGAACTTGAATCACTACGTCGCTTTAAAGATGACGTACAAGAAGTTCGTATGGGTATGGAATGTGGTATCGGCGTTAAGAACTACAACGATGTTCGCGTTGGTGACCAAATTGAAGTATTCGAAACTGTTGAAATTAAACGTTCTCTGTAACGGTTAATAGCTCGGTTCGATTAAAATAACTTTATGGGGGCCTTAGGTCCCCATTTTCCTTTAGAGGAATTTAAAAATGGCAAAAGAATTCAGTCGTTCTCGTCGAGTTGCACAGCAACTACAACAAGAAATTGCGCGTATTTTACAACGTGAAGTTAAAGACCCACGTGTTGGTATGGTAACTGTATCAAGTATTGATCTGTCACGTGACCTTTCTTACGCAAAAGTGTATGTTACTTTCTTTAACATTGATAATGATGAAGAACGTATCAAAGAAGGCGTTGCAGCATTAGAAACGGCAAGTGGTTATATCCGCTCGTTAGTTGGCAGTGCAATGAAGTTACGAATTGTACCTGAACTACGTTTTATTTATGACAATACACTCGTTGAAGGTATGCGTCTTTCAAGTCTTGTAACTGAAGTACGTGCTAAAGATAAAAAACTGCAAGATGATTATGGCACTACGGCAGATGAAAAAGACGCTCCTGAAGGAGAGTCTTAGTCATGTCTGGACGTCGTCGTCGATGGAACGGCCGTGATGTACACGGTGTATTCTTGTTGGATAAACCGACAGGCATAAGCTCAAACGATGCATTACAGCGTGTAAAGAAGATTTTCTTTGCTGCTAAAGCGGGTCACACTGGTGCCTTAGATCCATTGGCTACTGGTATGTTACCGTTATGCTTTGGTGAAGCAACGAAGTTTTCACAATTCTTACTTGATTCAGATAAGCGTTACTTAGTAACTGCAAAGCTGGGTGAACGTACGGACACATCAGACTCTGATGGTGAAGTCGTGCAAACACGAGCTGTTAGCGTAAGCGATGCTGAATTATTGATTGCACTTGATACTTTCCGTGGTAACACAGAGCAAGTGCCTTCAATGTTTTCGGCATTAAAGCACGAAGGTAAACCCTTGTACTGGTATGCGCGTCAAGGCATCTTTATCGATCGTCCTGCACGTCCTATTACCGTTTTTGAACTTAAATTATTAAGTTATGAAAATGATGAAGTTAATCTAGAAATCCACGTGAGTAAGGGGACTTATATCCGTACTATCGTTGATGATTTGGGTGAGCTATTGGGCTGCGGTGCACACGTGAGTATGCTACGTCGTATCGGTGTTAGCGCTTATCCAGCAGACCGAATGATTACGTTTGAAAAGCTGGAAGAGATGGTAGAGCAAGCTAATGCAGACGGTGTTGAGCCGAAAGATGTGCTTGATCCATTATTACTACCACTTGATTCAGCGGTAAGTCATTTACCGGAAGCGAACATGAGCACAGAGACAGGTGATTTTGTATTACACGGGCAACCCGTTGTTGTACCTAATACTCCTGAATCAGGCTTAGTGCGTATGACGGTTGGTGGTGAGCGTACTTTCATTGGCGTTGGTAGTATCGATGACCAAGGTAGGGTCGCTCCTAAACGTATCGTTAATTACGAAACACAGGCTCGCGAACCAAAATAAATCCATTATTCAGATATGAGTCATGGGTGAGATAAAAGGCATTGTTACGTGAGTAATAGTGCCTTTTTTATACGACTTTTTATGCGTCATATTCGTTTGTAAATTGATCAGTGAAAATGATTGCAGGAATACACTGACCTCTGTATACTCCGCGGTTCTTCTTATAGCTGAACGAGTGGTCGGCTATAAGCTATTTATCTATATTGGAGACTCCACTATGTCACTAAACGCTGAAGCTAAAGCAGCTATCGTTGCAGATTTCGCACGCCAAGAAGGCGACACTGGTTCAACTGAAGTTCAAGTTGCACTACTAACTGCACAAATCAACCACCTTCAAGGTCACTTCAAGAAGCACATCCACGATCACCACAGCCGTCGTGGTCTATTACGTATGGTTGCTAGCCGTCGTAAACTTCTTGACTACCTAAAACGTACTGAGAATGCACGTTATGCAGATCTTATCGCACGTCTAGGTCTACGTCGTTAATCGACAATTAATTTGACGTCTACGGGCAACAAATTATAAAAAAGGAGCCAATTGGCTCCTTTTTGTTTTTAAATTTCCCTTCAAATTATTCCTACTTAGAATTATTTTTCAACTTATTTCACTATTTCCAATACTTACATTGCCCTTTAATTTTTTTATGCAGTATACTTAGCGACGAAATTAAAGAGACATTAAAGATTAAGGACAAAGAGTGAATCCTATCGTAAAATCGTTTAAGTATGGTGAACATACAGTTACATTAGAGACAGGTGTTATTGCACGTCAAGCAACAGCAGCTGTAATGGCAAGCATCGGTGATACTTCTGTTTTAGTAAGTGTTGTTGGTAAAAAACAAGCTGAAGCTGGTCGTGATTTCTTCCCGCTAACAGTGAACTACCAAGAACGTACTTACGCTGCAGGTAAGATCCCTGGTGGCTTCTTCAAACGTGAAGGCCGTCCAAGTGAAGGCGAGACTTTAACCTGTCGCCTTATCGACCGTCCAATCCGTCCACTATTTCCTGCTGGCTTCAAAAATGAAGTACAAGTAGTTGCTACTGTTGTATCTGTTAACCCTGAAATTCAACCTGATTTGGTTGCATTAATCGGTGTTTCAGCTGCATTAAGTATCTCTGGTATGCCATTCAATGGCCCAATTGGTGCTGCACGTATCGGTTTCCAAAATGACGAATACATTCTTAACCCATCAACATCTGAGTTAGCAGAAAGCCAACTAGACCTTGTTGTTGCAGGTACTGAAAATGCAGTACTTATGGTTGAGTCTGAAGCTGAAATTCTTAGCGAAGAACAAATGCTTGGCGCGGTAATGTACGGCCACGAGCAAATGCAAGTTGTTGTTGAAGCAATTAAAGAATTTGCAGCAGAAGTTAATACACCAAAATGGGAATGGACTGCACCAGTAGTAAACACTGAGCTTAAAGCGAAAATCGCAGAACTAGCATCAGGCGACCTTGCTGAAGCATACCAAATCCAAGAAAAAACTGAACGTTACGCTAAAGTTGGTGGCATCAAGTCAGCAGTAATCGCTAAACTTCAAGAAGAAAACGAAGAGCTAAACACGCGTGAAGCAGGTGATTTACTGAGTTCTTTAGAAAAGAACATCGTACGTAACCGTATTCTTGATGGCGAACCTCGTATTGATGGTCGTGATCCAGAAATGATCCGTGCGCTAAGCGTAATGACTGGCGTTCTACCACGTACACACGGTAGCTCACTATTCACACGTGGTGAAACTCAATCGTTAGTAACTGCAACATTAGGCACAGAACGTGATGCACAACGTATTGACAGTCTAACTGGCGAAACAGTTGACCGTTTCCTAATGCACTACAACTTCCCTCCTTACTGTGTTGGTGAAACTGGTATGGTAGGTTCGCCTAAACGTCGTGAAATCGGTCACGGTCGTCTAGCGAAACGTGGTGTTTTAGCGGTTATGCCTACTGCAGATGAATTCCCGTACACTGTACGTGTTGTATCTGAAATTACTGAATCTAACGGTTCAAGCTCAATGGCTTCTGTATGTGGTACTTCGTTAGCACTTATGGACGCAGGTGTGCCAATCAAGGCTTCTGTTGCGGGTATCGCAATGGGCCTAGTGCTTGATGGTGACCGTAGCGTAGTTCTTTCAGACATTCTTGGTGATGAAGATCACTTAGGTGACATGGACTTTAAAGTTGCTGGTTCAAATGGTGGTATCACTGCACTACAGATGGATATCAAAATTGAAGGTATCACTAAAGAGATCATGCAGAAAGCGCTTGTACAAGCAAAAGCTGCACGTCTACACATCTTAAGTGTTATGGATCAAGCTATCGCAACTAACCGTGATGACGTATCTGAATTCGCTCCGCGTATTCATACAATCAAAATCAACACGGACAAGATCAAAGACATCATCGGTAAAGGTGGCGCAACAATCCGTGCTCTTACTGAAGAAACTGGTACTACGATTGAAATCGAAGATGATGGTACAGTGAAAATTGCAGCGACAAGTGGCGAACAAGCACAAGCAGCAATCGAACGTATTCACCAACTAACAGCTGAAGTTGAAGTTGGTCAAATCTACGAAGGTAAAGTTGTACGTCTAGCTGACTTCGGCGCATTTGTTAACATCTTACCTGGTAAAGATGGCTTAGTTCATATCTCGCAAATTACGCAAGAACGTGTGAACAAAGTTGCAGATCACCTGTCTGTAGAACAAGTAGTTAAAGTTAAAGTTCTAGAAGTAGACCGTCAAGGTCGTATCCGTTTAAGTATTAAAGAAGCAATGGACGCTCCTGCAGCGCCTGCTGAGCAACCAGTTAGCGAATAACTTGTTGTTATATTTAGATTGATTATTTTAAGGAGCGTTGATACGCTCCTTTTTTATATCTGCAAAAATAAGTGGTTTAATTATGAAACGATGTCTTAGTTTATTTATTACTGCAGCCTTACTTTCTGGTTGTAGTTCATTATCGGGGTCTTTTTCGGCTGATGACCGCACGCCTTCTGAATTAATTCTCGCTGAACCACTACAAGTTAATTATCAAACCGAAATTATGCTAATGCGTTATAGCCAACTTATTCTTGATGCTAAAGATGATCGGGCTCGTCAAGCTCGTTATTTTTATGAGCGTGGTTTACTTGCTGATAGCATGGGGTTACGTTCACTGGCTCATGCTGACTTTCAGCGTGCATTAACATTACAGCCAAACTTTGTGCCTGCTTATAATTTTATTGGTTTGTATATGACGCAGACCGAGCAATTTGATGAAGCGTTTGATGCCTATGATTCAATCGCGGAATTAGAGCCTGAAAATAATTACGTATTACTTAATCGTGGCATCGCGTTGTATTATGGCGAACGTTATACATTAGCTGTAGATGACCTTATCAGTGCTTACGATGAAGCACCTAACGACCCATTTAGAACGTTGTGGTTGTATTACCCTGAATATCACATTAATGCAGAACAAGCGTTAAAATCAGTTAAATCACGTTATGACCAACACATTGATGATAGCTGGTCATGGAATATCGTCGCGCTCTATACGCAAGCGATAAATGAAACTCAATTGTTGGATAAATTACTTGATGGACTGGATAAGCACGAACGAACTTATAACCAAACATTGGCACATCGTTTAACGGAAGCGTACTTTTATTTGGGTAAATACAAGTTGTTAATGAATGACAAGAGTGCAGCAGAAAGCTATTTCAAATTAGCATTAAGTAATAATGTGTATGAATTTATCGAGCATGGTTATGCACGTTTAGAACTGGCAAGATTAGCAAGTAACCGCTAAGAAGATCTAATGTCCTCCCAGCTACCCCTTTGAAGTCAAAAGGGGGGCTGGGTCTAGGATGTGGTTATGAACTCACGGTCTCCAATCCTGCTATTTGGTGCCAATAACCATTACATTCGCGATCTAGTTGCAAGTCGAATTTAATATCTTGTTCCGCAGCTTGTTTAAACTGAGCTAGTGTTTGGAATGCAGAATCTCCTAGCGGACTCACACGCACTACATCCACCAAATCGTGCATGCTTGCCACATCATTTAACAGATTATATTTGTAACCTGACATGGTTTGAATGCCATTAATGGTAAACAGTTCTTTATTGTCTTGGCTATAGACGGGTTTGCCATTCGCGTGGTGGATACAGCAAAGTTCGCAATCATCTTTTGCTCTGTTTTCTGAGCGAGCGGTAAAACAGCGTGCAGAGTAGGCCAGTGGTAAATGACCATGGGCGAATACTTCGATTTCAAATTGATCACGGATATTCAGCAGTTTGCTGTCCTCTTGCAGTTGCACTAGCCAGTCTCGCGACAACTCAACAGGCATAACCCAACGCTGCATGCCTTTATTGACTAATAACTGTAGCACTTGAGCATTATAGACATTAAGCGCATGGCCACAAACAAAGGGCGTTTTTGCTTCGGCTAATAAGTTGATTGCGCCAAAGTCATTAGCTTCAACAATAAAATTACCATTTTCACAGTATTTACGGAGAATATTAACTTCTGATGGTGCTTCTAATAGCGCCATGGTTGAGATCACCACTTGCTTACCTGAATCGGCAATTTCTTTGGCTAATCCTAACCAGTCTTTTGGTTTTAATTCGCGGCGTTTGCTGCAAACTGTTTCACCAAGATAAATAATATCTGCCTGTGAATTCACCGCGGCAGCATAAAAATCTTCGACTTGTTGTTTTGGCCAATAATATAAAATTGGTCCTAATGCGTATTTCATATAATTCTCACTAATGCCTATTATTGCCAGTCTCTGTGATAAGCGCCAAGGGTGGTGCTGGTACCTTCAGAGAGCTGATCGAGCTGTTTATTCCAAGCGGCTTCAACCTGATACTTATCTGGATTTTGTTTGTAACGATCGATAGCGGCACGCCATACGCGGGTTACTTGCTCTGTATAAGCGGGGCTGCGTTGGCGTCCTTCAATTTTCACAGCTGAAATATTTGCTTGTGCAAGTTCTGGTATTAACGCAAGGGTATTCAAGCTGGTTGGCTCTTCTAGTGCATGAAACACTTTGCCGTCGACATTAAAACGGCCCTTACAAAGTGTCGGGTAGCCGGTTTTTTCATCGGGTTGGTAGCGGTCAATAAGTACGCCATTTAAGCGTGACTCTAGGCCTTTTTCGGTTTCTTGCCAGCGTACATATTTTGCTGGCGAACAAGCACCGACTGTATTTGGTGATTCGCCAGTTAAATAAGATGATAGGTAGCAACGACCTTCGGCCATGATGCATAAACTACCAAAGGCAAATACTTCGAGTTCAACATCGGTATTACGGGCCAATTGTTTTACTTGATGAATAGATAATACGCGGGGTAATACTACCCGACTGACATTAAAATTATTGGTATAAAAATTAATGGCTTCCACATTTGTTGCTGATGCTTGCACGGATAGGTGTAACTCTAAATCTGGGTATTTTTTGGTTGCGTAGTCAAGTACAGCTACATCAGAGATAATAGCGGCATCTACCCCCATGTCAGCGCAACGATCAACGGCGCGTTCCCAACGTTCTAATTTTCCTGGGTGAGCAAAGGTATTGATGGCCACGTGTAAATGCCGATCATGACTGCGAATATAATCGACCGCTTTATCTAGTTTTTTATCAGTAAAGTTCAAACCAGCGAAATGACGGGCATTGGTATCGTCTTTAAAGCCGATATAAACAGCATCAGCGCCATTATCAACCGCTGTTTTTAATGCCGGTAAATTACCAGCAGGGCAGAGTAATTCCATTGTTATAGTATCTTGAACGATGAATCTTGAGAAAAATTGTAAGGCATCGATGTTTTATTGGATTTGATTTAGGGCAGGATTATCTGAATTAATCTACTTTAAATTGACTTTGCTTAGGATATGGTCGCTGATGGCACGCTAAAATACTATTTTTATTCAAGGAGCATATTCTGATGCTACATACTCTACATCGTAAATTGGTACATACTGTACCTGGGCTATTAGCGATACCAGCTAAAATATTACCTTTTTCACTGCAAGAGAAAGTACTCTCACAAGTGTTTAATCGGGTATTTTCTGAAGGGCTAGAGGATGATGAATTTGAGTTTCTTGAACAAAAATGGCTGCAGGTTGAGATCACTGATTTAGGCATTAATTGGTTTATCAGTTGTAAAGATAATAAACTTATTATTGCGCCAAAAGCAGAATCAGTTGACGTTAGCTTTAAAGGTAATTTAAATGAGTTAGTATTAATTACCGCACGTAAAGAAGATCCTGACACACTGTTTTTCCAACGCCGTCTAAAAATTGAAGGTGATACAGAGTTGGGTCTCGAAGTCAAAAATATGCTCGATAGTTTTGATCTTGATGAGTTACCAAAACCAGTAACAACATTGTTGACTTATTTAGCTGATTTTATTCAGCAAGGTTTGGTTGAGCCTGAATTCAGCAGTACAGTAAAAGCCAACGTGACCACTTGAACCTTGGAAATCCGGCT
Source organism: Moritella sp. 28 (assembly GCF_018219435.1). Taxonomy (NCBI): domain Bacteria; kingdom Pseudomonadati; phylum Pseudomonadota; class Gammaproteobacteria; order Alteromonadales; family Moritellaceae; genus Moritella; species Moritella sp. 28. The sequence goes on from NZ_CP056121.1 coordinate 820,121, forward strand.
TGCCGATTTTAACTAACACTGCATCGAGAATACCCATCATATATTTATAAGTATAATAGCAGCGAAGTGGGTATTCGCTTTATATTCGTCATTTATGATCTTCTGTGGTCATGCCTTAGTATGGTTATAGTATTGCTTTGAGCTATCACTATAGACCCCGCTTACTCTTCCCCCATATCATCAATAGATTAATATTAATTCCATATGGATATGGAAGTGATTTAGTAGTGAATATCTTTGATGCAAGGAGCATAAAGTGAGACTAGTTGTTATAAGTGGCAGCACCCGAAACAGGTCGACAACCATTAAGGTTGCACAATCAGTATTGCAATTAGCCGAGCAGTCGCAATTATTCAGTAAAGTGAGTTTATTAGATTTTGTAAAAGTAACCTTGCCTATTTGGGATAAGGCGATAAAAAATGAAATTGCGGATTGGCAAGAAGAGTGGCAGGTCTCTGCACAATTAATGCGGGCTGCAGACGCCATTATCATCGTCAGTCCAGAGTGGGAAGAAGAAAGCCTAGATAATTTTTATGCTTTTTGTGAACACGATAATTTACCTTTATTACCGGGAACGGTATTGCGTGTTGGTAGTAATTGCCGTGGCGCGTATTCGTCCACTGAGCTGTGGATGGCCAATTTCCGTAAAAATCGTACTTGTTTGATTTTGGAACATTTTATTGTGGCGACGATTGAGTCGGTTAATAATTGTAAAGAAGCTTATTATCCATTTGAAACTCCTTTAGTAGAACGTATACTGGCTAATTTAGGCTTGATGAAACAGCTGGTTGATAATGGTGGTTTATTATCTTCTTCAACAAGGTTGCATCTTGCTAAGTGTTAGCTGAGGTGTTGGATGTCATCAAAATTTCCCAAATTTGTAACTAAGCGTTTAGACATCCGCGTTGCGGTGGCGAACGACAGCGAAATGCTGCGTCAATATTATGTTCGTAATCAGATGCATTTAACACCTTGGGAACCGATTCGTAGTGACGCTTATTATACGTTACGTTGGTGGCAGCTTCGTATCAAGCAAATACATGCAGAGTTTGATGATGCGAGCGCAGTAAACTTTATTGCTATGACGCCTGATAAATCCGAAATCGTTGCGGTTGCTAACTTTAGTAATATTATTCAAGGCGTGTTTAAATCCTGTTACCTCGGTTACTCAATCGCAAAGTGTTATGAAGGGCAGGGTTTGATGGTTGAATTTTTACAGCGTTGTCTGGAGTTCATGTTTGAAAATGTGGGACTTAATCGCGTGATGGCTAATTACATACCAGAAAATGAGCGCAGTGGCGCGTTATTACAGCGGCTTGGTTTTGAACGTGAAGGGTATGCTCGAAAATATCTTAAAATTGCTGGAAGTTGGCAAGACCATATATTAACCGCGCTGCTTAAAGAAGACTGGTTAGCGCGAGAAAGAACAGAACAAAGTGGTAATAAGTTATAAGTCGATACTGACAAATAAAAACGGCGAGTTATTCACTCGCCGTTTTCGTATTTATCTTATTGGGTATCGCATACGATGGTTAACGTGCTGCTTTTGTCGCTTCTTGGATCATGACAAATTTTTCCCATAATACTTCCTCTTTTTCTACGTAATCCGGGTCAGTAATAATGCAGTTAATCGGGCAAACTGTTTTACAGGTCGGTTTATCATAATGACCTACGCATTCTGTGCATAATAGTGGGTCGATTTCATAAATCTTCGCGCCAAATGTAATTGCGCCATTCGGACATTCCGGATCGCACATATCACAGTTAATACACTTATCATTAATTAATAATGCCATAAGGTTTTGCTTCTATCCTGATGGATTATTTATGCGGGTTACGTGTATCTTCACTGTTATTAAAATTACGCATTAATAGTGCGTGATCCAGTGTGACTTCTTCTGGAACAGGTAAATAAACAATGTGACCAGAACCTGGCGCGTATTCCATTGCTTCGCCTTTACGGTTTTCTAATTCTTCTAGTTTGAAGGTCAGGTTACCTTGTGGCGTCATTAGTTCAAGAGAATCACCCACTAAGAATTTGTTTTTCACAATCACTTCAGCAAGGCCTTTATCGTTACGACCATTGAATTCACCCACAAACTGTTGTGTTTCACTGATTGAATAACCGTAATCGTAGTTTTGGTATGCATCGTGAGTATGACGACTTAAAAAACCTTCAGTGTAACCGCGGTGCGCAAGGTGCTCTAGTGAACGCAGTAAAGACGGATCAAAGTCTCGGCCTGCAACAGCATCGTTAATCGCTTGTTTATATACTTGTGCTGTACGTGCACAGTAATAGAATGACTTAGTACGACCTTCAATTTTTAATGAATGTACGCCCATTTTAGTGAGACGCTCAACGTGTTGGATAGCACGTAGATCCTTTGAATTCATGATGTAAGTACCATGCTCATCTTCAAATGCAGGCATATACTCATTTGGGCGACCTTGTTCTTGTAATAAGAAAATTTGGTCAGTCGGTTTACCTTCGCCTAAAGTTGGCTCTGGTGAATCAGTTTCTGGTATATAGATCTCTGGTTCTGTTGCTACAATATCACCGGTTTCATTTTCGGTAGCATCATGTGCATCGTATTTCCAACGACATGAATTTGTGCATGAACCTTGATTGGGATCGCGCTTGTTAATGTAACCAGACAATAAACAACGGCCTGAATAAGCCATACACAGTGCGCCGTGTACAAATACTTCGATCTCCATATCAGGGCAGTGGAAACGAATATCTTCAATTTCATCTAGTGATAGTTCACGAGATAAAATGACACGCTTAATACCTTGGGTATACCAGAACTTAACGGTAGCCCAGTTTACAGCATTTGCTTGTACTGATAGGTGAATAACCATATCAGGGAAAGCTTCACGTACCATCATTATCAGACCTGGATCAGACATGATGATCGCGTCTGGTTTCATGGCGATGATCGGTGTTAAATCACGGATGAAGGTTTTTAACTTTGAGTTATGAGGTTGGATATTACAAACCACATAGAATTGTTTACCAAGTGCGTGAGCTTCATTGATACCAATTTCTAGGTTTTCTAAGCTAAATTCATTGTTACGAACACGTAGGCTATAGCGTGGTTGGCCAGCGTAAACAGCATCTGCACCGTAAGCGAAAGCATAACGCATGTTCTTTAGTGAACCTGCTGGGGAAAGTAATTCTGGAGTAAACATTTCAACCTCAATTGTTGTCTGAGTTCAAGTCAGGGAATACCCTAAGGGCATCAAGGTTCGCGATTGTACGCGTTGAACAATGTTTCAGTGTTGATCTGGATCATGTTTTATTTGATCGTATTGAGAGGCGTCGAGGATATTTGCAAGGGAAGGTTGGTAAAGTTGTAATGTCAAAATCGGAAACAAAAAAGCTCAGAACAAGTCTGAGCTTTTTATATTGATGGCTAATTGTTTACAGCCATCAGTTGTTTGTCATATTAGTTAAAAATAATCATCAGGCCAGGTAGTGCGAAGAAAGCACCAATGACATAACCAAAAGCGATGAATTTATTTTCAGTACCTTGACGTGCTAATGCTTCTGCACATTTAATTGGAATCTCACGTAGTGCCGGGATACCGTAGATAAGTGCGACAGCGAATACGTTGAACATAACATGTACCAATGCAATCGTCATTGCTACTTGCGCTGCATCACCACTGATTGATGTTGCTGCAAGTAATGCAGTGATTGTTGTACCTATGTTTGCACCTAGTGTGAATGGGAAGATTTGACGTGTAGTAAATACACCGCTACCCGCTAGTGGAATCATTAGGCTTGTCGTTGTAGATGAAGACTGCACCATTACTGTAACCGCTGTACCAGATAAGATACCGCTTACTGGACCACGACCGATTGCACCGTGTAGTACTGCTTTAGCACGACCAACCATTACTGATTTTAATACTTTACCTAGGAAGGTTACCGAGAAACCAATCATGAAGATACCGATGAATACCATGACTAGACCTGCAGTGTTGCTTTCTACAGGTAATGAACCAGCAAGTTCTTTAATTTGGTTTACCGCAGGTTTTGTTAACGGTTTAATGAAGTTGAATTCTTTAATGCTTAAGCTGCTGCCGCCAACAAAGAAATCTGCTAGGAAGGTAGCCATTTTCTCAAGGATACCAAATGCAATTTCCAGCGGTAGGAAGATAGCTACTGCAAGTAGGTTAAAGAAGTCATGTACGGTTGCAGCACTAAATGCACGCTGGAACTCTTGTTTGTCGCGGATATGACCCATGCTCACGAAAGTGTTCGTGATTGTCGTACCCATGTTCGCACCCATCACCATCGGGATTGCGATTGAGATTGGTAAGCCACCGGCTACTAGGCCAACGATTACTGATGTTACTGTACTTGAAGATTGTACTAACGCTGTTACTAGGATACCTAATAATAAAGCGACGAATGGGTTAGTTGCGAAAGCGAATATTTGTTCTGCACCAGCGCTACCGCCAGAGAACATTTTAAAGCCTCCACTTACTGTAGATACTGCTACCAATACGAAGTATACCAATGCGGCTACACTTACCCAGCTTAATACTTTTTGCATTGTGCTTGGGTTCAATTCAATTGCTTCGTTGTTGTTTTTCATCTCTAGGTACCGTTTTATCTGTATCGAATGACAGATTTGTTTCAGTTAGTTGACGAGAAGGATTAAAACAAACTTGTATGACAGTAATATTACAGTGAGTTTAAAATGTCACAAAACCCTAGCTCGCAAGGTCAAGTTATTGTTTTAAATCATTAAGTTTGTAGTATTTATTTTGGTTGTGTATTTCTGGAGAGACGAGTGTTCGGTAAATAAGGCGTTTTTTCGCTGTTTTTATGTACAAAAATGTGGGTTTGTGACAAAACTGTCATGTGAAATTGGAGGTATTAAAGGCGATAATTGGAAATACGCAGCATATAAAGAGGTACATGCTGCGTTAATGAGGCTTTACTTAGCTGTAGTTGCTTCCTCACCACCAAGGGCAGTGATTAGGTCTGGAATGAAGCGCATTAACTCACCGGTCATCAAGGCAAAGTCGGCATCAAATTTTGCTGCGTAATCATCGGTTGCCACATCATCGTTTTGTTCTCTGATGAGGTCACTGAATTTAAGACGTTTTACTGACATGTCTTCGCCAAGTAAGAAAGACAGTGATTCACTCCAATCTAAGGCTAATTTAGTCACTAACTTATCTGCGTTAAGGTGGTGTTGGATCTCGTCACTGGTTAAGTCTTGTTCTTTACAACGGATGATACCGCCATGTTCAAGTGCAGAACGTAATTCAGCTTCATCACCCAGTTCAAAACCCGGTGCAGCACTGCCGTTATTTAACCATTCTGTCATCGTTACATCTGCTGGCGTCGTTAAAGCAACTGGCACAACAGGTAGGCTACCGACACACTTACGTAATAAAGCGATGAGGTCTTCGGCTTTTTTAGCGCTTGATGCATCAACGACTAATAATTTTTGTGACGGACAAATCCAAGCAAATGTTTGGCTGCTACGTGGGAATGCACGTGGGAGTAGTTGATGGACGATATCTTCTTTTAATGCATCTTTTTCTTTTTTCTTTAGGCCTCGGCCTTGTTCTGCTTCAATCGTGTCGACTTTTTCTTGTAGCATGTCTTTAACAACAGACGCTGGTAATACTCTGTCTTCTTTCTTCGCACAAATCAGAATGTTATCTGAAATACCATGCGTTAAAGCCTGACCTGACTTACCCAGTGGTTTTATCCAACCGAACTTAGATAAATCTTGGCTACCACAAGGGGTAAAAGGGAAATCAGCTAACTTGGTTTCAAGTTGTTCAATATCTAGTTCAAATGGACGAGTGAAACGATAAATTAGTAAGTTTTTAAACCACATTATAGCAGGACCTTGGTATCAACTGTTTGGATAACCAGTATACTCAAGGATGTTGGAAATACAAGTTTGCCTAGTGGCTAAACATGCATCAATCAAGATCTTAATTCCACACTTTCATTGCCATCTGGTGTATAAAGTATTCAATTGAATCGTCACTTTTAATTATTAAAATCAGTGTTTTAATTAAATGCTATATTTATGTGATATTCATTACATTTGTTAGGTGTGAAATTCGACTTTTTAATAAAGAATTCATCAATGTAATAATACTGAAACATATTGAGCTGATAATAACTTTCAGTTAAAGTCGAAAGATAAGTGGTTCTTTCATCATTAAAATATAAATCTTTTACTGACCGGTGACGGTTATTAAGGGAAGAATAGTAAAGGATATTTAAAGTGTCTAAGCGAATTTTAGTAGTTGAAGATGAACTTGCGATCCGTGAAATGCTGTGTTTTGCATTAGAACAAAAAGGATTTGATGTTGTTGAAGCTGGGGATTATAACGAGGCGGTAGATCGGCTTGTCGAACCTTATCCTAATTTAATCTTATTAGATTGGATGTTACCTGGTGGTAGCGGCATTAAATATATTAAGCACTTAAAGTCTCAACCGCATTTATCCACTATTCCGGTCGTGATGTTAACGGCACGTGGTGAAGAGGAAGATAAGGTTAAAGGTTTAGAAGTGGGGGCTGATGATTACATCACGAAACCATTCTCACCAAAAGAATTGATTGCACGGCTAAATGCGGTAATGCGTCGTGTTGCGCCAATGACTCAAGATGCAGTTATTGATATTAGTGGGTTACAGCTTGATCCTGTTGCTCATCGCGTTTCTGCTGGTGATTCTGTGATTGAAATCGGTCCGACTGAATTTAAATTATTGCACTTTTTTATGACACACCCAGAACGTGTGTATAGCCGAGAGCAGTTATTAGATAATGTTTGGGGCATGAATGTATACGTTGAAGACCGCACGGTTGATGTACATATCCGTCGTCTGCGAAAAGCATTAACACCGAGTGAACATGATAAATATGTACAAACAGTGCGTGGTGCAGGTTATCGCTTCTCGATACGTTAATCATGAGAGTTGAAGTTTCAATATGAATAAGACGAACGTTTTTGTCGGTGGCTTATGGCGACTGCTTTATTGGTATATCCCGTTTTTTCTTGTTGGTTTAGTTATTGATAATATTACATTGAGTTTACTCATCGCCACTGCCGTACATGTTGTTTGGTTATATCGTAGCCAATACATATTACATCAGTGGTTATGGGTTGCGCGCACGGCGACGCCGCCTGAAGGTAAAGGTAGCTGGGAATCCATTTTTAATGGCATCTATCGTTTGCAGCGTCGACATAAACGTAAGCGTAAGGAATTGCGCATGGTTATTCGGCGTTTTCGTGAAGGTGCTGAAGCCTTACCGGATGCCGTTGTTGCGTTAGATACTGATTATTCCATTATGTGGTGTAATAAATTAGCGCAACAAATGATTGGCTTGAAATGGCCAGATGATGCGCATCAACATATTGGTAATTTGATCCGTACTCCGGATTTCATTCAATATTTAAATTCGAAAGATTACCGAGAACCGTTAGAGATCACTTCGCCAGTGCATAATGCCAAGACGTTAGAAATTCGCGTAATGACGTATACCGATGATCAATCGATGCTGGTGGCTCGTGATGTCACTGAACTGCGTCAACTAGAACAAGTCAGACGTAATTTTATGGGCAATGTTTCTCATGAGTTACGTACACCGTTAACCGTATTAAAGGGTTATCTGGAAATGCTTGAGCCTGATGAATCGGATAAAATGTTTGCTCGTGCGCATAAAGTCATGTCTGAACAAACGGCGCGTATGGATTCGTTGGTGAACCAGTTATTAGCCTTGTCTCGTATTGAAGCTGCACAGGCTGTCGACTTTGAAAAGCAAGTTGATATTCCGTTTATGCTGTCGATGTTAGAACAAGAGGTATTGATTTTAGGTGCGGATAAAGCCTTAAATGTAGAGTTCCACATTGAAAACGGCCTGTTTGCATTGGGTGATGAATCACAATTGCGCAGTGCGGTATCTAATTTGATCTACAATGCGGTACGCTATACGCCTACGGACGGCAAAGTGGTGGTTGAATGGAAGCATACAGCCGCTGGTGGTTCATTAAGTGTGACCGATAATGGCGATGGTATTTCTGCCGAGCATGTACATCATTTAACTGAGCGTTTTTATCGTGTTGATGATGCGCGTTCACGTGATTCTGGTGGCTCTGGTATTGGTTTATCAATTGTGAAGCATGTTTTAAGCAATCATGACAGTGTGTTAGAAATTAATAGCAAAGTGAGCAAAGGCAGTTGCTTTAGCTTCACCTTACCGTTAGTGACGTATGTAAAACGCCACTAACGTTACCGCGATTGTGACTAGTATTATTCAATAACTAAGCCCATCCACTATGCGATGGGCTTTTTTTTAGCGATAAATTTATACTGTATGGGTAATTAGCAGAGGTTTATTTGTAATAAATCGTGCGCTGTCATCAAACCGTCATGTTTCATTCATATTATTGTCATCAGTTTATTGAATACTTGTATTCACAGAAACGAGGTACAAGATACAAGATACAAGCTTATATTACTTGTAGTCGTGGACACTAAATACAAAGCTTATATACCCTGTAGTCATAGACACAAAATAAAAAATTATACTTGGAGAAGTAAAATGAATATTAAACAAATTGTTGTAGCATTAGGGATATCAATGACAGCAATCGCTTCACAAAGCGTATTTGCAGCAGGACTAGACCCTAAATTACCAGAGTATCAAAAAGTAAGTGGTATCTCAGGTAACCTATCTACAGTTGGTTCTGATACATTAGCAAACATGATGACGTTGTGGGCTGAAGAATTCAAACATATTTACCCAAGTGTTAACGTACAAATCCAAGCGGCTGGCTCTTCTACTGCGCCACCTGCACTAACAGAAGGTACTTCACAGTTCGGTCCAATGAGCCGTAAAATGAAGTCTAAAGAAGTCGAAGCGTTTGAAAAACGTTACGGTTACAAGCCTACAGCAATTCGAGTTGCTATCGATGCACTTGCGGTATTCGTACACAAAGATAACCCAATTAAAGGTTTAAACATTGCCGATGTAGATGCGATTTTCTCAAGCACACTAAAATGTGGTGAAGCGAAGCGTGTTGAACGTTGGGGTGAATTAGGACTAGAAGGTTCTTGGGCTGAGCGTGATATCCAATTATTTGGTCGTAACTCAGTATCGGGTACTTACGGTTACTTTAAGAAGAAAGCATTGTGTAAAGGTGACTTCAAAAATAACGTGAATGAGCAACCTGGTTCAGCATCTGTTGTACAGTCTGTATCATCATCACTTAATGCAATCGGTTACTCAGGTATCGGTTATAAAACATCAGGTGTTCGTGCAGTACCACTAGCGAAAAAAGGTACTAACTACATCGAAGCATCGTTAGATAACGCTGCATCAGGTAAATACCCATTGTCTCGTTACCTATACGTTTACATCAATAAGATCCCGAACAAAGCATTATCTCCAATGCAAACGGAGTTCTTAAAACTGATATTATCGAAACAAGGTCAGAAGATCGTAGCTAAAGATGGCTATATCCCATTACCTAACTCAGTTACATCAAAAGACCTTAAGAAAGCAGGTATTACACTGTAATACGACTTACTTAGGTTAAATGATTAAAGCTCGCTATTTAGCGGGCTTTTTGCTTTCTGGCATAAAATAAAATGAGGTCGTAGCCTTGTTTACTGTATGTGCAAGCTTGGGGAAATTGCTCTCAAAATGATACATTGCTCACATTTAGTCACCATGTTGGTGCAAATATTCAACCCCAGGTCTATGGTTTTGATGTTTGTTGGTTGTAAGTCATTGATAAGTAGTGTTTAAGTTGGCTTTTATTAAGTTGGCCTTAGTATTGCTTTGTTCTAGATAAGATAAAATTTTTTAAACTTTGTTTTTATATCTTAGAGGGAATTTTTATGGGACAAGAAAAATTTAATATATTGTCTTTTTCAGGGAAAATGAAAACTTTACACTTATCGTGGATGGCATTTTTTATTACTTTTGTGGTTTGGTTTAATGCAGCACCACTAATGTTAGCGATTAAAGACAGTTTAGGTTTAACCACTGAAGAAGTTAAAACTCTGCTGATCTTAAATGTAGCCTTAACCATTCCTGCTCGAGTGATTATAGGTATGCTAACCGATAAATACGGACCTCGGATTGTTTACTCTACATTATTAGCTGTCTGTTCTATTCCCTGCTTTATGTTTGCAATGGCGACGACCTTTGAACAGTTAGCAATAGCGCGTTTTATGATGGGGCTGATTGGTGCTGGTTTTGTAGTTGGTATCCGTATTGTTAGTGAATGGTTTCCTGCCAATGAGTTAGGTACCGCGGAAGGTATTTATGGTGGTTGGGGTAACTTTGGTTCGGCTGCTGCTGCATTCACACTACCGACAATTGCATTATTGTTTGGTGGTGAAGATGGCTGGCGCTATGCGATTGCCATCACAGGTTTAATGAGTTTGTTATTCAGTATTGTGTATTACTTTAATGTTACTGATACACCTAAAGGTGCAACTTATTTCCGCCCTAAAAAAGGCGGAGCAATGGAAGTGACCAGCAAAGGTGATTTTTATTTACTGCTGATCATGAAACTACCTATGTACCTGACGCTTGGCTTATTAGCGTGGAAGTTGTTACAAATCGGTATGTTCACAGAAACTATCACCCACTCTATTTATGTTGGTTTAGGTGTTCTTTATGTACTTGATTGCTGGAAAACATACCAAGTAAATAGCGATGTTTTTGTTAAAGAAGTGCCTGAAATTGAACGTTATAAGTTTAAGCAAGTCGCTGTACTTAACGTTTTGTACTTTTCTACGTTTGGTTCTGAGTTAGCGGTTGTTTCCATGTTGCCGCTATTTTTTGCAGAAACATTCGGACTAGGAATGACGGAAGCAGGTATGGTTGCAGCGTCTTACGCCTTTATGAATCTAATGTCACGTCCCGGTGGCGGTTGGATCAGTGACCGCTTTGGTCGTAAGAAGACATTATTGATCTTAACTGCTGGTTTAGCCGTTGGTTATTATGCGATGTCACAAATTACGGCTGCGTGGTCATTACCGCTTGCTATCGCAACCGCAATGGCATGTTCATTCTTCGTGCAAGCTGGCGAGGGTGCTGTATTTGCTGCGGTACCATTAATTAAGCGTCGTTTAACGGGGCAAATTGCGGGAATGACTGGTGCTTATGGGAATGTAGGGGCTGTATTTTATTTAACACTGTATTCAATCGTATCGACACAAGTATTCTTTTATGCGATTTCAATCACGGCGATAGTCGGCTTTATTGCTTTGTTATTAATGGAAGAGCCAAAAGGGCATATTGCAGAGGTAGATGAAGACGGTAAAGTGACGTTAATTAATGTGTCATAAATAGTCTTAATGATAAGAATATCATTGGATATTTTTATGAATAAAGTGTGACAGTATTGAGTGCGGCGTCATTATCATAGTTGGTAATGGCGCCATTTTTATATAATGATTTGTTTACCTGTTTGTCTACTTATCTATTAACCCGCCTATATACCTAAGCTTCGGTCATTTCAGCAATCAAGGTTGGCGATATTTTTGCTAAGTCACCACTGAGCATATCATGGTCTAGGGTATCAGGCAGCGCTAGCTTAAGTTTGGCATAAAAACGATTGTTATCAGACTGCCACAGATCTTTGCTGTGTGTTGTTATCGCTTTTAATTCAATACCGTGCTGCGTTAATATCTTAGATACTTCGTTGATAATTCCCGGACGGTCGTTATCTTGGATGATAAGGCAGGGTGATTTCTGCCAAATACTTTGATTTTTACCTTCGGCGAAACTTATGGTTAGGCCTGGGATCAGGCTCAATGCTTCACATAGATCGCGGTAATATTCATCTTCTACTGAAATTTGTAAGATACCTGCAAATTGTCCTGCTAGCTCACTCATGTTACTTGCTAACCAGTTTCCCTTATGTTCGGCGACGACACGTGATAAGTTGTTTATGAGACCTGATTTATCATCACCAATAAGCGTTACGATAAGTTGTTTAAGCATTTCTAAGCCCTATATAAAAAATCCGGTGTAAAACGTTTTGTTTTAGCTACTTTCATCACTTAATATGATGCGCCATACTATATGCAAATAACGTGCATAAATATAGCACTGGTATATAAATATCAGTGCTTAGACCAGCTAAAGTGGAATATATTTAACGTTGTTGAGTGATGTCATATAACTGTCATAAATATTACATATAATCGCGTTGTGATTAATTACAGCTAAATACGAGGAAGAGATGGCTGAACAGTTTTCTTTAACGATTGCGGGCTCCCGTAAACGTCTAATTAAAGATAAACTCGCAGAATATGGTATTAAAATGGGCGGAGGTGTTGTACTGATGACACTGCTGCTAATATTTTGCTACCTACTGTATGTGGTTTATCCGGTTTTTGAATCGGCGAAAATAGAATCTAAAGCACAATACAGTCAATCTTTTGCTGGTAATACTTATGCATTAGCGATGGAAGAGCAAAATGAAATTGCCTACCGTTATAGTGATTTAGGCATTAACTTCTTTAACACTTTAGATCCCAACGTTGAGTTGATGCAATATGCATTACCACAGCCGGCGACGTCATTTGGTCAAACAGGGCCAACATCACCTATCGTTGTATTTGGTTTTAATGATGGTAAGGCGTTAGTTGCGGAAGCTGATTTCGATGTCACCTATCCTGGTGATAAGCGTCTTATCACACCACAAGTTAATTTCCCATTTGGTGAGCAACAAATTGAAGTTGACAGCCAAGGGCAAGCATTAAAACATATTGCAATTGAAGTTGAAGGTGAAGATGCGGCTATCGTTGCGGTGACGGCGGATAACCGCGGTATATTGCTACGTTATACTGCAGAAGAAAACTTCATGACGGAAGAATTGGAATGGAGCAGCGAGACAATTGAGCTGCCTTCAATGCCGATGGATGTTGAACAAGTATTGTTAACACCAAATTTCCGCTTTATCTTCATGCGTAGTGGTAACAAACTGTCTATCTATGATATTCGTGATACCGATGATATTTCGATTGTTGAAGTGTTAGATATTAATGAAAAACAACAAAACGTGACCCACGTTGCATTATTAACTGGCGCAAGTTCATTACTGGTCGCGAATGATAACGGTGTGGTGAGTCAATGGTTTGAAGTGGCTAAAGATGGCGAGCGTAAGTTCACTAAAATTCGTCAGTTTGATGCGCAATCAAGTGTCATTGATATTACCACTGAATATTCTCGTAAAGGTTTCATGACGGTTGGGGTGGATAATAGCCTTACCATTTTTCACGCCACAGGTGAAACTAAACTATTACACCAAGATCTTGGTATGGGTTCACTTCAGCATATTGCAATTTCTCCTCGTGCAAACGCTTTCTTAGTTGAATCAGAACAGGGTATCGGCTTTTATAAGCTAACCAATGAGCATCCTGAAGTGACATGGAGTGCATTGTGGCAAGAAGTTTGGTATGAAGGCTATTCGGAACCAGACTATATTTGGCAGTCGACCTCGGCATCTGATGACTTTGAACCGAAACTAAGCTTAGTGCCAATCACATTTGGTACCATTAAAGCCGCATTTTATGCGATGTTATTTGCGGTGCCAATCGCGGTAGCAGGTGCTATTTATACTGCTTACTTCATGAACTCTGGTTTACGTAAAGTAATTAAACCAACGGTTGAAATCATGGAAGCACTACCAACGGTAATCCTTGGTTTCCTTGCTGGTTTATGGTTAGCACCGTTTGTTGAAATGAATTTGCCCGGTGTGATGATGATCGCGGTGCTCTTGCCATTTTCGGCTGTGATGGTGGCGGCTATTTGGCATTTCTTACCACAATCATTTGTTAATCGTGTCCCACAAGGTGCACACGTTATCATCCTGTTGCCTGTGTTATTACTTGTTGGTTACTTCTCAGTATCGGTTAGTCCGCTTGTAGAAGACTTGATCTTTGATGGTGACGCACGTGCTTATATCAATGATATCTTTGGTTTCGACCAACGTAACTCTTTGATTGTTGGTATTGCGATGGGCTTTGCAGTTATTCCAACTATCTTCTCTATTGCTGAAGATGCTATTTTCAGTGTGCCAAAGCATTTAACGCAAGGCTCATTGGCATTGGGTGCGACAAGTTGGCAGACACTGGTTAAAGTTGTGTTACTCACTGCAAGTCCAGGTATTTTCTCGGCAGTCATGATGGGCTTAGGCCGTGCGGTTGGCGAAACAATGATTGTATTAATGGCAACCGGTAATACGCCTGTAATGGACTTTAATATCTTCTCTGGTATGAGAACATTGGCTGCCAACATTGCAGTCGAAATGCCGGAATCAGAAGTGGGTAGCTCGCATTACCGCGTACTGTTCTTAGCGGCATTCGTACTCTTTATTCTGACGTTTGTATTCAACACTATTGCGGAATACGTGAGACAGCGTTTACGTGAAAAATACAGCGCGATTTAATCTAAGGCTTGTAATAGGATATTAAAATGAAAAATTGGTTTCGCTCAGGATCGCCTTGGATATGGATGACAGGTGGTGCTGTAAGTATAAGTTTGATTGCAGTTCTTGGTTTGTTGATGTTGATCGCATGGCGTGGTTTGACTTACTTCTGGCCAAGTGCGATACATGAATTTAATGTACAGCTTGAAGATGGTTCTAACCGCGTTGTTATTGGTGAGATCTATGATCGTGAATTTGTGCCAATTCAACGCTTGCTTGAAGCTGGTGTCAAAATTGACCCAACGTTAGAGACGGTAGAGCGTATCTTGGTGAAAACCGGTAACCGTGAATATGTAGATCTTGATTTCAGCTGGTTACTTGGTCCGGCAATTACGGAACAATCAACACCCGCTGCCCTGGCTGTGATTGAACGTTTTACGAATGGTAACTTTTATGGTTACCCAGTTGCTATCGAAGAAAATGGGGTGAAGAAATCCTTAACCTCTGCGGCGCAATTAGAAGTTCTGATTAAGCGTGCTGTTGAACTAAACGATAAAGCGCAAAGTCTACAGAAGGGTGAAATTAGTTCGGTTAACTATGAATTAGAGCGTATTCGCTTAAAATTACGCAGTTATGAATTAAAAGACGAGCTGACTAGCGAGATTGAAACGAAATATAGCAAGATCTCTGAGGGATTGCGTGCTGAATATCAAATTTATGAAGCGCAATTATTTAGTTATCGTGACCAAGCTAACCGTGATGCTGTTATTGTCAAAGACATGCGTGGTGAAGAAGTTCGCATTCCATTATCTAATGTACTTGAAGTGACATACCCGAACGACATGGGTATTGTGAGTAAAATCATGCATTGGTTTGGTAACATGGGTAGCTTCGTAACAAGTGACCCACGTGAAGCAAATACGGAAGGTGGCGTATTCCCTGCTATCTTTGGTACTATCTTTATGGTGATGCTGATGGCTGTTATTGTGACGCCATTAGGTGTGGTTGCAGCGATTTACCTACATGAATATGCCCCGAAAAATGGCTTGACGAAAATGATTCGTATTGCGGTGATTAACCTCGCTGGTGTACCGTCAATCGTATACGGTGTATTTGGTCTGGGTTTCTTTGTTTACATGTTAGGTGGTTCAATTGATGAATTGTTCTACCCTGAATCATCACCGTCTCCGGTATTTGGTTCACCAGGTGTATTATGGTCGGCATTAACACTGGCTATTTTAACGTTACCTGTTGTGATTGTATCAACGGAAGAAGGCTTATCGCGTATTCCAACATCATTACGTCAGGGGTCGCTAGCACTGGGTGCAACGAAGTTTGAAACGCTATGGCGTATTATCGTGCCAATGGCAAGCCCAGCAATTATGACGGGTCTTATTCTGGCTGTTGCCCGTGCTGCGGGTGAAGTAGCACCATTGATGCTGGTGGGTGTAGTTAAACTTGCTCCGACATTACCGGTTGATATGAACTTCCCGTATATTCACGTTGAACGTAAGTTCATGCACTTAGGCTTCCATATTTATGATGTTGGTTTCCAAAGTCCAAACGTAGAAGCGGCAAGACCATTAGTTTATGCAACGTCGTTCTTGTTAGTAACCGTTATTATCGGGTTAAATTTAACGGCAATTGGCGTGCGTAACCATTTACGTGAAAAATTCAAAAATCTAGAACTATAGACCTCTAGCTGTTACGTTAGCTTATAGATTTAGACCTGCTAGGTTAAAGACAAGACCTGTCAGGTTATAGACACAGATATGGAAAGCGGCTGCTCAAGTGGCTGCTTCAATAGGAAAAAAAATGATTGATATGAGTTCAAATGTTACTGATGTTGTAAACCTAGATGTTAATAATTTATCACCAGCAGATACAGCATTAGAAATTAAAAATTTAGACTTATTTTATGGCGACAAACAGGCACTGTTTGATGTAAGTATGAAAATACCGAAAAAACAAGTCACCGCTTTCATTGGCCCGTCGGGTTGTGGTAAATCAACACTATTACGTTGTATTAACCGCATGAATGATTTAGTTGATATCTGCCACATTAAAGGTGATATCAATTTACATGACAAAAATATTTATGATCGTGATGTAGATGTAGCAACACTACGTCGTAATGTCGGTATGGTGTTCCAGCGTCCAAATCCATTTCCTAAATCGATCTATGAAAATGTAGTTTATGGTTTACGTTTACAAGGCATCAACGACAAACGTCGTTTAGACGAAGCGGCTGAATCTTCATTACGTGGTGCAGCGATCTGGGATGAAGTAAAAGACCGTCTACACGATAATGCGTTTGGCTTATCCGGTGGTCAGCAACAACGTTTAGTTATTGCCCGTGCCATTGCGATTGAACCAGAAATTTTATTACTGGATGAACCAACGTCAGCACTGGATCCTATCTCGACATTAGTGATTGAAGAGCTCATCACTGAACTGAAGAAAAAATTCACTGTCGTTATCGTTACGCATAACATGCAACAAGCGGCACGTGTATCTGATCATACTGCTTTCATGTACATGGGTAAGTTGGTCGAATATTCAGATACTAATACCTTATTTACCACACCAGCGAAGAAGCAAACAGAAGATTATATTACGGGTAAATACGGTTAATTTAGCTCTTTTTTAGTTGATAAAGAGTTTGGATTTAATAAAGAATTAGCGTCATGACACGCAAAGGACAATACATGGATAATTTAACATTAGGCCGTCATATTTCCGGTCAATTTAATGCAGAATTAGAAAGCATTCGTAATCAAGTGATGGTGATGGGTGGTTTGGTTGAAGAGCAACTAAATTCAGCAATCGAAGTATTATCGTCACAAGATTTAGATATGGCGAACAAGATCATTGATACCGATAAAAGCGTTAATTCAATGGAAGTTGCTATTGATGAAGCTTGCACCCGTATTATTGCTAAGCGTCAACCTGCGGCAAGTGATTTACGTTTGGTGATGGCTATTATTAAAACCATTACTGATTTAGAACGTATTGGTGATGTTGCAGACCGTATTGCACGTACTGTGATTGAAAACCGTAATAAAAAATCGCCACCGCTCGTTAGCATGGAAAATATGGGGCGCCATACAGTCAAAATGCTGCATGATGTACTTGATGCATTTGCGCGTATGGATGTTGATGCTGCGTTTAAGGTGTATCAAGAAGATGTTAAAGTTGACCGAGAATATGAAAGTATCATCCGTGAGCTAATGACGTACATGATGGAAGACCCACGTTCAATCCCACAAGTGTTGAATGTACTGTGGTGCGCGCGTGCACTCGAGCGTGTTGGAGACCGTTGTCAGAACATCTCTGAATACATCATTTACTTTGTTAAAGGTAAAGATATTCGTCATATTAATCATGATGAAGTAAAAGACTTACTGGAAAAATAATAAACTTAAATTGCATGCCTAAGTTAGTCATTATTAGCCTTGTTTATTGATTGATAAACAAGGTTTTTTTGTTTTTTTGATTGAGTATAAGCTCCGCTATTACCTCATGTTTAACTTCATTTTACTTTACAACTCTAACCAGCATGCGACTATATCAGCCATTAACTTGAGCTTGTTTTTCACTAAAGGATTATAGTAATGCGTTCTGTGCTGATGGCTGCCGATGGCCGAGAAATAAAATTGTTTGCTTGGTTACCTGAGCAAGAGATCCGTTACGTTATGGTGTTAAGCCACGGCATGGCCGAGCATATAGAAAGGTATGAAGCGTTTGCGCTAGCTTGTAACGCTGCTGGTATTGCGGTTTATGGTGCGAATCATCGTGGTCATGGTGACGATGCTCCAGTATTAGGCCATTATGCAGATGAGGGGGGTTGGCATAAAGTGATCAATGATTTAGATCTTATCATTGATGATGTTGCTAAGCGTCATGCTGTCCCCTTAGTATTATTTGGTCACAGTATGGGCTCTTTCATAGCTCAGCAATATGCTATTTTACACGGTAATAAGCTGAAGGGTTTAATACTAAGTGGCTCTAATTACCAAAGCCCAACCATGTATAAGCTGGTAAGCATAGCGAGTAAAATTGAAAAAATGCGTATTGGTGCTAGATCACCAAGTAGTTTCTTAGATTTTCTATCATTTGGTTCTTTCAATAGTAAGCTTAAGCCTGTGCGAACAACATCAGATTGGCTAAGCCGTGATCCTGTGCAAGTGGATAAATATATTAATGATAGCTATTGTGGTTTTCCGTGTACTCCACAATTCTGGCTGGATTTCATGTCAGGATTAATTAGCATTAGCCAAAAGTCAGAAATAGCAAAAATCCCAAATAAATTGCCAATATATATTTTTAGTGGTGATAAGGATCCAGTTGGTTTACAGGGTAAGGGAGTATTAGCATTAGAGCAACATATTACTAACAATGGCTGTAGTGAAGTGCAGTGTAAACTTTATTCAGGTGGTCGCCATGAGATGTTAAATGAATCTAACTCCAGTGAGGTATTTGATGATGTAACGAATTGGGTTACATCAAAAATAGCGGTATAATAAACCGGTCTCAAGCTTCATTTGAAAGTTCGTTTCACTTCAAATTTATTTGATTTTTAGGAAAGCGAAACATAGCAATTTGACACTGTGTCATTAATGTGAAATATGTTGCATTTATTGCGAAGTTGTTGCAATGTGTAGGTTGAGAGAGCAATTCGTACAGACGTTTAAAACAATGGGAGATTATTCTTCCGTGACTTACAGATGATGAATTGTGGCCAATACATATATTTCAACGGAGTGAAACTATGACTGCCAATACCCAGTCTAATGAAACAGGTTCTCTGGTTTTCCATGGGGAAATCAATCAAGAACAACAACAGATCCTAAATCCTGAAGCAGTTGCTTTGTTGACTGAGTTAGTCGAAAAGTTCGCTCCTCAAGTTGATGAGTTACTTAACCAGCGTGTAAAAAAACAAGCACGTATGGATGCTGGTGAACTCCCTGATTTTTTACCTGAAACTGCTCATATTCGCGAAAGCGATTGGAAGATTCAAGGTATCCCTGCAAAACTTCAAGACCGTCGTGTCGAAATTACTGGTCCAGTTGACCGTAAGATGGTGATTAATGCACTAAACGCACGTGTTAAAGTGTTCATGGCTGATTTTGAAGATTCATTCGCGCCAACATGGGGCGGTGTACTAGACGGTCAAGTTAACTTACGTGATGCAGTAAATGGTACGATTGAATATACTAACCCTGCGAACGGTAAACACTACTCTTTAGATGATGATCCTGCGACACTCATTTGCCGTGTACGAGGCCTACATTTACCAGAAAAACATATTACTTTTAATGGTAAAACTGTACCGGGTTGTTTGGTTGATTTTGCCCTGTATTTTTCTAATAACTATGAAACGTTATTAGCAAAAGGCGCTGGCCCATATTTCTACGTACCTAAACTACAAAGTCACCATGAATCAAAATGGTGGAGTGAAGTATTTAGTTATGCAGAAGACAAAGTAAATTTAGCTCGCGGTACAATTAAGGCGACACTGCTAATAGAAACTATCCCGGCAGTATTTGAAATGGAAGAAATTCTATATAGCATGAAAGAGCACATTGTTGCGCTTAACTGTGGTCGTTGGGATTATATCTTTAGCTATATTAAAACACTGCGTAAACATGCAGATCGTGTATTACCAGATCGTCATTCTGTAACGATGGACAAATCTTTCCTTAGTGCTTATTCACGTTTATTAATCAAAACATGTCATAAACGTGGCGCTCTTGCAATGGGCGGTATGGCTGCATTTATTCCAGCCAAAACAGCCGAAGAAAACGATAAAGTATTAGCTAAAGTAACCGCAGATAAGACCCTAGAAGCAAAAAATGGTCATGACGGTACTTGGGTTGCTCACCCTGGTTTAGCAGATACTGCAATGGGTGTGATGAACGAATATATCGGTGCAGGTAATGCTAACCAAATTAACGTTTTACGTGAAGACGATGCACCGGTAACGGCTGCTGAGCTACTTGAACCTTGTGCTGGTGAGCGAACTGAAACGGGTATGCGTTTAAATATCCGTATTGGTGTTCGTTACATGGAAGCATGGATTTCGGGTAATGGTTGTGTGCCTATCTACGGTCTAATGGAAGATGCGGCAACCGCTGAAATCTCACGAGCGTCAATTTGGCAGTGGATCCAACACGGTAAAACACTAAGCAACGGTAAAGTTGTAACAAAAGAATTATTCTGCCAATTATTACAAGAAGAACTTGTGGTCATTCGTGATGAAGAAATTGGCGTTGAAGCTTACGAGCAAGGTCGTTTTGGTGAAGCGTCTAAATTGTTTGAAGAATTAACAGTCAGCGATCACCTTGCTGAGTTTTTAACGCTGCCTGGTTATGATTTCTTAGATTAGAAATTTTTGGAATAGGGCGAGGTTAGGTTATCTCGCCATGTTCTTGTTGTATCAAGTATTAAAATAATTATTAAAGGAATAAAAATGTCTATATACAAAAATGATATCGATGCAGTTTCAACATTAATAGCTGAACAAGGCTCTAAATGGGCTGCAATTAGCCCTGAATATACAGCGCGTATGCGTGCTCAGAATCGTTTTAAAACTGGCTTAGAAGTTGCGCAATACACAGCTGATATTATGCGCGCTGATATGGAAAACTACGATAATGATTCTTCATTGTACACGCAATCTTTAGGTTGCTGGCATGGTTTTATCGGTCAACAAAAAATGATCTCTATCAAGAAGCATTTTGAAAACAATACTGATCGTCGTTACCTTTATTTATCTGGTTGGATGGTTGCAGCACTGCGCTCTGAGTTTGGTCCACTGCCTGACCAATCAATGCATGAAAAAACATCTGTTGCAGCATTAATTGAAGAACTATACACCTTCCTTCGCCAAGCTGACGCACGCGAATTAGGTGGTTTATTCCGCGAACTAGACGCAGCAAGAGATGCAGGTGACTCAGCTAAAGTTGCTGAAACACAAGACAAGATTGACAATCACGTGACTCACGTTGTGCCAATCATTGCTGATATCGATGCTGGTTTTGGTAACGCAGAAGCAACTTACCTACTTGCTAAAAAAATGATTGAAGCCGGTGCATGTTGTATCCAAATCGAAAACCAAGTATCTGATGAAAAACAATGTGGTCACCAAGACGGTAAAGTAACCGTGCCACACGAAGATTTCCTTGCGAAAATCAATGCCGTTCGTTACGCATTCCTAGAGCTAGGTATCGATAATGGTGTGATTGTTGCGCGTACTGACTCACTCGGTGCAGGTCTAACAAAACAAATCGCTGTAACGAATGAACCAGGTGACCTTGGTGATCAATATAATTCGTTCCTTGATTGTGATGAGATCTCAGAAGCAGAGCTAGGCAATGGCGATGTTATTCTTAAGAAAGACGGTAAATTATTACGTCCTAAACGTCTACCAAGTAACTTATTCCAATTTAAACAAGGTACAGGTGAAGCACGTTGCGTACTTGACTGCATCACGTCTCTACAAGGCGGTGCTGACTTATTATGGATTGAAACTGAGAAACCACACGTTGGTCAAATCGGCGCAATGGTTGATGAGATCCGTAAAGTGGTACCAAATGCAAAACTTGTTTACAACAATTCGCCATCATTCAACTGGACACTAAACTTCCGCCAGCAAATATTTGATATCTTGCTTGAAGAAGGTAAAGACGTTTCAGCTTATGATCGCGCAGATCTAATGAACGAGAAATACGATAGCACGGAATTAGCAATTCAGGCTGATGAGAAGATCCGTACATTCCAAGCTGATTCAGCACGTGAAGCCGGTATCTTCCACCACCTAATCACGCTACCAACTTACCATACAGCGGCGCTATCAACTGATAACTTAGCAAAAGAATACTTCGGTGATGAGGGCATGCTGGGCTACGTTAAAGGTGTTCAACGTAAAGAGATCCGTCAATCGATTGCTTGTGTTAAGCACCAAAACATGGCTGGTTCTGATATGGGCGATGACCATAAAGAATACTTTGCCGGTGATGCAGCACTGAAAGCAGGCGGTAAAGATAACACGATGAACCAGTTCTAATTTAGAACTTCATTAGAAATCTTCTTATCAGTTAAATAAGAATATGAGTTAATATGAAAAAACCAGCTTCGGCTGGTTTTTGCGTTTTAGCGATAAGCTAACAATCTTTGAGTTGAGGTGACTAAAGACATCAACAATGAAAGTGACAATCACCAAATAAATGTAGCAGGAACCACCACGTCGGATCCATGTTGTAATGAGTCGTAACAAGGGCGCCTTCTATTTACTCGTTATTATTACTCTCTGTTTTACTATCAGCTTTATCTGTTTTACTGGGCATTAAATTAGCAAGTAATTCTGTCGGCATCGGAAATAAGATAGTGGAGTTTTTCTCACTGGCGATTTCGGTTAGCGTTTGAAGGTAACGCAGTAGGATCGCATTTGGTTCTTGGGCTAGTTTAGCTGCAGCTTGGACTAATTTGTCAGAGGCTTCCATTTCCCCCGAAGCATGAATAACTTTTGCCCGTCGTGTTCTTTCTGCTTCTGCTTGACGTGCGATTGCTCTGATCATGCTTTCGTTTAAATCAATGTGCTTTATTTCCACATTAGATACCTTGATCCCCCAACCATCGGTACGTGAATCTAAGATCGCTTGAATATCGACATTGAGCATTTCTCTGTTGGCTAGCATTTCATCGAGTTCATGTTGACCCAATACCGAACGTAATGTGGTTTGTGCCAATTGCGAAGTGGCTTGCAGAAAATTTTCGACATTGATAATTGCTTTTTGTGAATCAATTACCCGAAAGTAAATGACGGCATTAACCCGTACCGATACATTATCTCTACTGATAACATCCTGACTCGGCACATCCATGACCACGGTACGTAAATCGACCCGTACCATTTGTTGCACTATTGGGATGACAATGATCAAGCCTGGCCCTTTTACTTTTTCAAAACGGCCAAGGAAAAAGATAACCCCACGTTCGTATTCACGTAAGATCCGAAACATGCTGATGATTAACAGGAGCAATAAAAATATAATTGCGCCAGTAAATAACATACCGCTATTGAGGATTGCTTGCATCGTTAACCTCCGATTCAGAGATTGGCAATAGGATTAGCGTTAAACCATCAATGCCATCTATTTGTACTATTTGTCCAGCGCTTAATTGATGTGGGCAATAAGCCGACCAACGTTCACCGTTTACATTTATATGTCCCTGGCCAATAAACCCCATTTCTATGGTCACTTCCGAGCCAATTAATGCTTCTTTACCACTGACCACTTTGTTTTTCCGCATATCCCAAAGATAGCTAAATATGAAGATAAAAAACAGTAATGAAAGCACGGTGACGGCAGCTATAAGTTGTAGCGACACTTGAAATTGCGGTAGGTCGCTATCAAACAAAAATATCGACCCGAGTGTAAAAGCAATAATACCGCCGAGCCCCAAAATACCAAAACTGGGTGACATAGATTCTGCAACGAGTAAGGTAATCCCCAGTAATAAGAGACCTAATCCGACATAATCAATAGGTAGCAGCTGGAAGGCGTACAGTGCTATAAACAAGGAAATTGAACCGGTCACGCCTGCGATCCCAACGCCGGGACTATAAAATTCGAGTAAGATGCCATACACCCCAATTAGCATCAGAATATAAGCGATATTAGGGTCGGTGATCGTACCAATAAAGTTACTGCGCCAATTGGGTTGGCGTAGTTCCAGTGGACTGTTAGTTAATGTTAGCAGTCTTTGCTGTTGTTTGATGGTGACGTATTGGCCGTCAAGTTTTTGCAAGAGATGCTGTGGTGATTGCGCTAACAAATTAATCACGTTTTTATCCAGAGCTTCGACCGCCGTTAAGGTTGCCGCTTCTGTCACGGCTAATTCAGCCCATTCGACATTACGCTCACGCAGTTGTGCTAATGAACGAATATAGGCAACCGCATCATTGAGCACTTTCTTTTCCATGGCACTTTTTTCTGTCACTTGTGGTGAATCAGATAGCGTGGGGGAGGGCTGTTGTTCTTTGGTATCGGAGTTCGGTGAATCTGATTTGGAGTCAGGTTTTGTATTAGGCGTTGGCTCGGTTGCTGGTTGGTAAGGGTTTGCCGGTTTCTTATCTCCTGTAGGTAAAGGGTTACCTATGCTGACTGGAGTTGCAGCTCCTAATGTCGTAGTGGTTGCCATTGCTGCTATATGGCAGGCATAGAGAATATAAGTCCCAGCACTGGCGGCTCTAGCCCCTGGTGGATGCACTAAACAGGCGATGGGAACATTTGAGTTTAATATCGCCTGGTTAATATCCCGCAAGCTCGAGACTAAGCCCCCTGGGGTATCGATGGTAATGATGATTAACGGTGGTGTCGAATGACCATTATCACTCGTTTCAGCATTTTTATGGTTATTTGCACGGCTAATTTCGCTGGTAAGGTAATGGCTAACTGCGGGACCAATTGCGCCTTTGATTGTTAATACCGGCACAGGAATGCTATTTTCATTGGTGGTAGCACCTGAAGGTTCAGCTAAGTTAGCATTTAGCATACTACTGTAGAGCAGTAATATGCTTATGAGCCAGTAATACATAGATAATATCCCACAATCATATTAACTCTATTTTAGCTCATGAATACCATACCTGCGTCTTTACCTTAATTAATAGCAATACACATATTCTTGCTGTATGCATTTTATGTGAGTTTGAATTGGCTGAGTAATGTTTCTAATTGTTCTCCTGCGGAAGATAAGCCGGTAGATACTTGTGTTGTTTCATGGCTTGATGCCAGCAGTTGCGCGACCACATCACGGATATTAACCATGTTACGATTAATTTCATCGGTTACCGAACTTTGTTCTGTGGCGGCTGTAGCAATATGGTTTGTCATTTGATTAATGGCATCAACAGCATCGGTGACAGCGGATAAACTACCGCTGATTTGGGTTGATGATTGAATCGCGTGGACACTGGTCTCTTGACTGGTTTTCATGGCGCTCACGGCTTGGGCAACAAATTGGTGTAAACCATCGAGCATTACCTTGATTTCTAATGTACTTTCTTGAGTCCGACTTGCTAAGCTGCGGACTTCATCTGCGACAACGGCAAAACCTCGCCCTTGTTCCCCGGCTCTGGCTGCTTCAATCGCAGCATTGAGAGCGAGTAAATTGGTTTGATCGGCAATCGCACCGATAACTTGTAATACGTGATCAATTTTTTGCGATTGTTCATGTAGGGAACTCATGTACCCGCTAGCTTGCTCAACGTTATCAACCAAAGTTGTGATGGCCGTGCTAGACGTTCTGACATTTTCTTGTGCTAATAAAGAATCTTGCGTCGCCATTTGTGTTGCATCGGCGACTTGAATCACGTTTTCTGCCACATCATTTGCTGTTGCATTCATTTCGGTAACCGCCGTGACCACCTGATCTGTTTCATTATTATGGATCGTCAGTTGTTCCGTGGTCTTTTGAGTTTGTTGGCTGAGGTTATTGGCAGAGTCTGATACTTGATGGGTGACATCTGCCATGGCGCTGATGATATTTTGTAATTTAGCGGTGAAACGATTAAATGCACCACCAAGTAAGGCTATTTCGTCACTTCCTTTGATATCTAATCGACGGGTTAAATCACCTTCACCATCTGCAATATCATTGAGCGTATTGAGCATGTCATTAATTGGTTTTGCCAGACGTTTCGCAATCCACAGCATGAATAAACTGGTTAGTATGACGAGTATGATAGCGCTCGTAATTGCTAATTTTATTTGTGTATAAAATTGTTGCCATGCAGAATGGCTAAAAATAGTTAAATCATTGGCAATATCATCTACATATACACCAGTACCAATAAACCAATCTGTGCCTGTAATAGGTGCAGCATAACTTAACTTAGGCTGTAATGTATCAGTGCCTGGCTTAGGATATACATACTCAACAAACCCACCACCTGACCGACTGGTTTTGATTAATTCTTGAATAAGTAAAACGCCGTTTTTATCTTTCAGTGAATATCGGTTTTGTCCTTGATTTTTTTCGTTACTTGCATCAGCGATATTGATCCCTTTACTGTCGTAAATGAAAAAGTAGCTAAGGTTGTTGTCACCATAACGCGCGTGTTTAAGGATATCTCGTACGTTAGCTAATATTTGTTGTTGGGTTTTATTCTGCGCTGTGGCGTTAGTTATTTCTCGTAGCACTATTTTTTGCGTTATTTTTACTGCATCACTGATCTGTTTTTGACGTTCTGTTCGTAGCAGCAATTCATGATCATGGATCATGCTTGTTACTGCGCTAGTCTGTAAATTAGAAATTATTGCTAATGTAGCGAGCAAGGAAATAACCATAGGAACTATCGCAATAAGTAGTAATTTATTCTGCATTTTCAAATTATCCATGACCTAACCTTATAATCCATTAAAGATGACTGTCTATCTCATTAAGTCAGCTTTTTATCTATTTTTATATATTTACATGTTCAAATTGTTAACTAAGTGTTTGTTTTTTGTTTTTTAACTGTTTTATCTAGATTGTTGATGGCCTATATGTCACAGGGTGTTGTTTTTGTTGAAGCCTGTTCTGTAGGGTGTTAAGACTGATTTTTATGAATATTGCGAATTAATTCATGGCCTTCCAGTTGTACTTATTTCATTTTAAATATAATACATTGTTATTTTACTGTACTACATTTGGTTGCATGTTAACCAGTTGTGGGTATTATGGTTATTTGTTTGTTGGGTATATAACCTGATAATGTGTGTTTTACATTATCGTTAGTCTTAAGGAAGGGATGTTGATGGAAGCTTTAACAGAGTTTATTTCTGCGGTAAATAGTGTGGTATGGGGTGTACCTATGCTCGTCATGATCCTTGGGATAGGATTATTCCTATCTTTAGGGTTGAAATTAATGCCTATTTTAAAGTTAGGGACTGGTTTTAAGTTACTTTGGGCTGGACGTTCGACTACGTCAGGTGACAAAGGAAAAGGTGAAATCACGCCATTTAATGCGTTAATGACATCACTTTCTGCCACGATTGGCACAGGTAATATTGCGGGTGTGGCAACGGCTATCTTTTTAGGTGGACCGGGTGCGTTATTTTGGATGTGGTGTACTGCGTTAGTGGGTATGGCAACCAAGTATGCAGAAGCAGTATGTGCAGTTAAATATCGTGAAACTGATGATAATGGTAACCACGTTGGTGGACCAATGTATTACATCAAAAATGGTTTAAGCAGTAAATGGGCTTGGCTCGGTACTGCGTTTGCTATCTTTGGTTCAATTGCTGGTTTTGGTATTGGTAACACAGTGCAATCAAATTCAGTTGCTGATGCTTTATCAAGTAGTTTTGGTATCCCACCAATGGCCTCTGGTTTAGTGATGATGGTACTGGTTGGTTTAGTACTGATGGGCGGTGTTAAGCGTATCGCTGATGTGGCGGGTAAATTAGTACCGTTAATGGCTATTTTCTATATTGGTGCTGGTTGTGTAGTACTGATCATGAACGTGAGTGAAATTCCTGCTGCATTTGCCTTAATCATTGAAAGTGCATTTACACCAGTCGCTGCACAAGGTGGTTTTGCTGGTGCTGCTGTCTGGGCTGCAATTCGTTTTGGTGTCGCTCGTGGCGTGTTCTCTAACGAAGCGGGTTTAGGTAGTGCACCAATTGCGCATGCTGCTGCACAAACCAATGATCCGGTTAAGCAGGGTCTTATCGCTATGTTAGGTACCTTTATTGATACTCTTATCGTTTGTACTATTACGGGTCTTGCGATAGTAGTTACTGGCGCTTGGACATCGGGCGATACGGGCGCAGCATTAACATCTGCTGCGTTTGCAAGTGCATTACCTGGTGTGGGTAACTACATTGTAGCGATTGCGCTATCAGTATTTGCTTTCACGACTATCCTTGGCTGGAGTTTCTACAGCGAGAAATGTGTGCAATATCTATTTGGTGTGAAAGCAATTGTACCATTCCGAATCTTGTGGATCATTGCAGTGCCAATTGGTGCAACAAGTTCACTGAGCTTTGTTTGGCTACTTGCTGATACATTGAATGCAATGATGGCATTGCCTAACTTGATCGCACTCGCGCTACTTAGCCCTGTGGTATTTAAGCTAACGAAAGAGTATTTTGCCAAGCAAGGCGAAGCTGCTAAAGAATCGTAAGTAGTAACAGTCTCTTCAGAGAGCTATCACTAACATGTACGATTAAACCCTGGTTTGATTTCCTTTGGGATATTGGGCCGGGGTTTTGTTTTTATCCTGCCGCAACGAATATTATTCATTGCCTGTCACTCTATCTTTCGCTAATGTGTTTTTATAGATAGTCGTTTTATAAAAATAAGAATGAGCAGGGAAAGACATTAATATGAGTTCAAATAAATTAGCGACACAGCTTGTCTCGGCAGGACGCGATAAAAAATTTTCACACGGTGCAGTGAACCCCGTTGTTCAGCGCGCATCATCAATTGTATTTGATTCAGTTAAAGCTAAAAAAGCAGCAACAGCAAAACGTGCTGAGGGTGAATTGTTTTACGGCCGCCGTGGTACTCAAACTCACTTCTCATTACAACAAGCGATGACCGAACTTGAAGGTGGCGAAGGTTGTGCGCTTTACCCTTGTGGCGCAGCCGCTGTCACTAATTCTATTCTGTCATTTGTGAACGCAGGTGATCATATTTTAATGACCAGTGCTGCCTATGAACCCACGCAAGATTTTTGTAATGTCATGTTAGCTAAAATGAACGTAGCGACAACATATTATGATCCTATGTTAGGCGAAGGTATTGCAGAATTAATGCAGGCGAATACCAGTGTGGTATTTCTAGAGTCACCAAGTTCAATTACCATGGAAGTACAAGACATTCCTGCGATCGTAAAAGCGGTTCGTGCGGAAAATCCAGAGGTGATTATCATGATAGATAATACCTGGGCTGCGGGTGTGTTATTTAAAGCCTTTGAACACGATATTGATATTTCAATTCAAGCTGGTACAAAATACATCATTGGTCATTCTGATTACATGCTAGGTACAGCTGTTGCCAATGAACGTTGCTGGGCACAATTACGTGAACAGTCATACTTAATGGGTCAAATGGTTGATGCTGATACAGCGTACATGGCGAGCCGTGGTTTACGTACTATGGGTATTCGTTTAAAGCAGCATGAAGCGGCAAGTATCAAAGTAGCGAATTGGTTAAGTACCCGTCCAGAAGTCGAACGTGTTAATCATCCTGCATTACCAAGCTGTAAAGGGCACGAGTTCTACAAACGTGATTTTAAGGGTTGTAATGGCTTATTCTCATTCATTCTTAAAGAGCAACTGAGCAAAGAGCAGCTGGCGAATTATTTAGATAACTTTGTGCATTTCAGTATGGCGTATTCGTGGGGCGGTTATGAGTCATTAATCTTAGCGAACCAAGCGTCTGAACTTAACCGCATCCGTCCTGCTGGCGATGTAGATTTCACGGGTACATTGGTACGTTTACATATCGGTTTGGAAGATGTTGAAGATTTGATTGCTGATTTAGAGGCTGGTTTTACTCGACTTTAAATCGCGTTACGTTTCAATAATCAATGATATTTAAATCAAGGCGCTTAAAGACTCTTAAAGAGGCTTAAGGCTATTATTCTTGCAATGCTTAAGCCGTCGACAACAAGAATCCCCTTTCTTCCCCCGACTTGTCGGGCGCGAAGCGAGGGAGCTTCAACTTGAGAATACTATTATCGATAATACAGTTCGCTTCCATGCGATTTAAAATGTCAGTCCGTTCAATTCAGCATTAAGACTGAACCGTTACGCCCTTTTTTACAGTATTTCTTGATTTAAACTGCGTCATACTGACCCCTGCTAATACCAAAGTACCACCGATGAACTGCTCACTTGATAGTTGTTCATTGAGAATGAGGGTCGCCATAATTGCAGTAAATACCGGCAATAAATTCATGAACATAGCGCTTTTATCGGCACCAAGATAATGAATACTCTGCATCCATAACCAAGTGGCTAATATCGATGTTGGGATCGCGGCATATAATACCAGTGGTAACGATTCACTGCTCAGGCCCACTTGGCCGTTATATGCGAGTATAGGCAGTAAGATAATGACCGCAAATACCATTTGTACATACAGCGCAATCCAGTTGTTAAACGGTAAACGCCAGCGTTTGAGTAGAACCCCGTATAGAGCGTAGCTACAGGCTGCAATTAGCATGTAAGTATCGCCGATATTAATCCCTTCAGACAGTAAGCTACTAATTTGACCATGGCTTAACATATACACTAAACCCGTCATCGAAATAGCCGCGCCGAGCAATGCTTTTTTAGTCAATGAAATCCCGAGTAGTGGCACACTAAACATTAAGCTTAATAACGGTACCAAGGCAAAAATCAGCGTCATATGTGTTGCTGTCGTTGTCGCCGCAGCAAAGTAGGCGAGAGATTGGTTAATCGCCATGCCCAATAATGCCAATAATGCTAATTTAGTTAAATAGGGTTTAATCGCTTGGCGTTTTTTCCATACCGGTTTGATTAAAAAAGGTGTAAGTGTAATTAAGGCTATAAACCAACGATAGAAGGAGATGGTTTCGGGCGAGATAACGTTGGCCGACAAAACATTGACAATGGAATTACCTGACCAAATAATAACTGTGAATAGAGGGAGTAAAAAATACATGGCGATCTGCTTGCGTATAAAAAGGCGATTGTAGCAGAAAAAATAGCTGACCTACGCGCTATATTACAGATAGTAACGGTGTATTTTAAAATCATGAACATATCTATTAAGTAATAATAACTTTAGTACTTTTTTAATGTTTAGCACTACCTGCATATACGTTAAGATAAATTATCAAGTGATAATTTTACTATTCCAAAATCTAGTCAAAAATTTTCAGGTCTTGGGCACGCAGGTATATTAATCGTCAATGGAGTTTCTGGTTTAACCAAATACTATGAGTATGGACGATATGATTATCCGGAGAAAAAAGGTGTAGTCCGTAGGGTTCCTGTCCCAGATGTTAAGCTAGGTGCAGATGGCGTTGAACTTAAATCTCTTATTCCTGTATTAAGTAAAGTGAGTAAAGTTGCAGGTAAAGGCTCCAGAATTAAAGGTGTCTTTATAGAAGCTGTATCTGTGTTTGAAAAATTAAACCAAAGAGTGATAGTTCAAAAAGCGATGAACAATAGTCCAGGGCGTAAAGAGTATGATTTAACTTCAAATAGTTGTATTCATTTCGCTAAAAGGCTTGTCGAAGCAGCGGGTAAAGATACGCCTTGGATGATCGACCCTCGACCAAATTCCTATATTGGTGAGTTTCGTGATGATTATCGAGATCTTGATTTTTATCCAGAGAGTAATAAATTAGTGATTGAAAATGTTGGGGAGTTCTTTCGATGAAATGGTTAATTATTACTTTTTTTTCTATATTTCTTCTAGCCTGTGAGCCGGTTACCAGTTATGAGCCTGAAGTTCGCCCCGGTAATGTATCTGACTCTGCAATATGGGTTGGTGGACCTGACGGTGGAGTTTACACTGCGGTTAAGTTATTAAATGGTGGGTATTTTGGAACTGTGTTCTATGAGAGTGGTGATATCTGGTATGAGGGTAGCTTTGTTTATACCGGGACGGCGTTTTTTGATGTCAGTGATAAGGCTCTATATTCTGCGTGGGACGGAGACATATTGTATTTGGTCAATGGTGATAAGCTTATTGCTGAAAATACAGATTAAATCCCCTTGCATTAATATTCTAGGTGATATCATCTGTATACAGAAATCACCTAGAATATTTAATTAAAAATGTTAGCTTATTGCGCTAACGCTTTTTGTTTTATTTTTTGTTTAACTACTGTTTCATTAAATATCAGTGATAGCAAAATAATCCCGCCGCCTAACGCCAATTTGACTAAGTCCGCATCACGGTTCCAAATCACCAGGTTAACCAACAAGCCTAGCGGTACGAGCACGTTATTCATGGCGGCTAATGTCCCTGCATTCACCAAACATGCGCCTTTATTCCACATGAAGTAACCTAAGCCCGACGCGATAATACCGAGGTAAGTTAATACACCCCATTGCGTTGTCGTTGTTGGCATTTTTTCTGTGCTACCCAGTAACATAAATGCGATGCAGGCAACAAGAAAGGCACCAATATAGAATAGGCCGAACACTTCGCTATGTTTAACATCTTTTAATTCATTTTCAGATAGCTTTTTATAAGCCACTTGACCAATCGCCATGGCAATATTCGCGCCTTGTACAACAAGGAAGCCAACCACGAAACCTTCGTTAATACCGGCGTATTTAATTACCACCGCCCCCAATACTGCAATGATCGCAGTACCTAAATACCAAGGGTTGAAACGAGAATGTAATAGGTCATCAATTAAGGTCACGTAAATCGGGGTAAATACGGTAAACAGTAATACCTCAGGCACTGATAAGAGTAGGAATGATTGATAATAAAATCCGTACATAATACCCAGTTGGCAAGCACCAATAGCCATGACTTTTACAATCGTACTACGTGATAAATTACCTAGCTTTAAGAATGGGATGAATACCAACATGGCTAAACCAATACGGAATAATACCGAGAACCAAGCATCAACCTGACCCGCTAGATAAACCCCGATAAGGCTAAACGAAAAAGCCCATACTAAATTTGTAATGATTAAAAAATGCATTCCTTTACCTTAATTAATAGATGTAAGTAGAATTATTGCCGAACATAGTAACTAGAGTTTATATTTTGCTGTATTGACATGACAGACTTGTGTTTAAAACTTGCCTGTTTGCTTTACGTCAGAGTAATAAATGAGCACTCATACCCAAGCTACTTCAAGATGCACAATCAGTAAACCGAAAGGAGAGGATATTTAAGGCATGACGTTGAGGATTTAGTTATTCTAAATCAAGACTTCATAACGCCGAAGATTCATTCTTTCGGCTTGCCCTACGGGAGGCGAGCAGGAATAACAGCACAGCGTTGCAATGTCTCTGATATAGCATCTTGAACTAACTTGGGTATATAACTCGAGAGTACTGGTATATTTGTCGTTGTTATGATTAATATTAGCTGTTTATCTTCGAATATCGAGATCGTTAAAATGATGAAATTGAGTACTTTATTACCTTTTACCCTACTGGTGGCCTTTAACACGGTTGCTAATGTGGCTACAAATCCTATTTATCAGTTAGAAGTCGAGCCTGCGATTGGTAAAATGGTGACGCCATCGACCGCCGAGCTCTGCAGTGTGGCTAAAGGCACGGCTGATTATCTTGCCCTAGGTGAAGATTACGACCCTGGTATTATTACCGCAGGCATGACTGCGCAATTTGGTGGCGATTTAGAAAGAGTAAAGCGCACCCTTAATTTTATTTGCCAAGTGCAGCAAGAGGATGAACTATCTGGATCCCCGAGCCGTCTGATGGATGCTGAATTTATAGCTCAGCACTTTGATGTGATCCGTTGGATGCCAGATAAAAAACAAGCGCAGGGCTTTGCCAAAAATAAACCGCTGTTGAAAAATATCCCTGATGATCAAATTTTACTGACCAAATATTATATTAAACTCGCGAAAGGCAGTGCCAAAAAAACAGCTGAAACCCCTTATGCGTTATATGCGCTACCAAATGATGAAAAAGGGTTAACACTAGAGCAGGGCAATGCTGACCAGAATTTAACTCGCCATAAACTGACTAAACAAGATGTGTTAACGGGTATTTTAGATAAAGATAATTTAGCAGAGCCTATGGTGTGGTTGTCGCGTTATGACCTAGAAGATTCATTAATGCAGGGTACAGTAAAAGTCGATATTGCCGCCGACCATGATAATGGCGTTACCAATCAGTTTTTTAATGTCCATCGTAATAATGGCATCGGTTATCAACGTAACTTGAAAAAAGAACAGCAAAGACGTTATTGGTATTTTAAGAAAACCGATTCGGTGATGGGTTATGGTAAAGATGCCAGTTATAAGATCCCGGTGTACCCTTTGGTGACTGTTGCTGGTGATCTAGCACACCTAGGATTAGGTAAACTGATCATGCTCACTCACAATGGAGAAAGTCGATTAACGGTATTAGCGGATACGGGCGGAGCTTTTGAAAACAACCAATATCAGCTGGATTATCTCGGTGGCTACTTCAAAAACTGGGATGACTATATTAATACTTATCGTACCTTCCCTGATTATTTTGAAGCGCGTATATTACTGCTGAAAGATAAATAAACTTGGTCGCCTCAACCCAAGATTATTAGCTTATCGCTAAAACGCAAAAACCAGCCGAAGCTGGTTTTTTCATATTAACTCATATTCTTATTTAACTGATAAGAAGATTTCTAATGAAGTTCTAAATTAGAACTGGTTCATCGTGTTATCTTTACCGCCTGCTTTCAGTGCTGCATCACCGGCAAAGTATTCTTTATGGTCATCGCCCATATCAGAACCAGCCATGTTTTGGTGCTTAACACAAGCAATCGATTGACGGATCTCTTTACGTTGAACACCTTTAACGTAGCCCAGCATGCCCTCATCACCGAAGTATTCTTTTGCTAAGTTATCAGTTGATAGCGCCGCTGTATGGTAAGTTGGTAGCGTGATTAGGTGGTGGAAGATACCGGCTTCACGTGCTGAATCAGCTTGGAATGTACGGATCTTCTCATCAGCCTGAATTGCTAATTCCGTGCTATCGTATTTCTCGTTCATTAGATCTGCGCGATCATAAGCTGAAACGTCTTTACCTTCTTCAAGCAAGATATCAAATATTTGCTGGCGGAAGTTTAGTGTCCAGTTGAATGATGGCGAATTGTTGTAAACAAGTTTTGCATTTGGTACCACTTTACGGATCTCATCAACCATTGCGCCGATTTGACCAACGTGTGGTTTCTCAGTTTCAATCCATAATAAGTCAGCACCGCCTTGTAGAGACGTGATGCAGTCAAGTACGCAACGTGCTTCACCTGTACCTTGTTTAAATTGGAATAAGTTACTTGGTAGACGTTTAGGACGTAATAATTTACCGTCTTTCTTAAGAATAACATCGCCATTGCCTAGCTCTGCTTCTGAGATCTCATCACAATCAAGGAACGAATTATATTGATCACCAAGGTCACCTGGTTCATTCGTTACAGCGATTTGTTTTGTTAGACCTGCACCGAGTGAGTCAGTACGCGCAACAATCACACCATTATCGATACCTAGCTCTAGGAATGCGTAACGAACGGCATTGATTTTCGCAAGGAAATCTTCGTGTGGCACGGTTACTTTACCGTCTTGGTGACCACATTGTTTTTCATCAGATACTTGGTTTTCGATTTGGATACAACATGCACCGGCTTCAATCATTTTTTTAGCAAGTAGGTAAGTTGCTTCTGCGTTACCAAAACCAGCATCGATATCAGCAATGATTGGCACAACGTGAGTCACGTGATTGTCAATCTTGTCTTGTGTTTCAGCAACTTTAGCTGAGTCACCTGCATCTCTTGCTGCGTCTAGTTCGCGGAATAAACCACCTAATTCGCGTGCGTCAGCTTGGCGAAGGAAGGTGTATAGTTCTTCAATTAATGCTGCAACAGATGTTTTTTCATGCATTGATTGGTCAGGCAGTGGACCAAACTCAGAGCGCAGTGCTGCAACCATCCAACCAGATAGGTAAAGGTAACGACGGTCAGTATTGTTTTCAAAATGCTTCTTGATAGAGATCATTTTTTGTTGACCGATAAAACCATGCCAGCAACCTAAAGATTGCGTGTACAATGAAGAATCATTATCGTAGTTTTCCATATCAGCGCGCATAATATCAGCTGTGTATTGTGCAATTTCAAGGCCCGTTTTGAAACGGTTTTGAGCACGCATACGCGCTGTATATTCAGGGTTAATAGCAGCCCATTTAGAACCTTGTTCAGCTTTTAACGTAGAAACTGAATCGATATCATTGTTGTATGTTGACATAGCAAATCCTTTACAGTGATCAAGTGATTATTAAATTGAAACGCAGCGATTAAAGCCTTTTATTCGTTTGCGTTTTGATGAGTTAATATTAAACGCTCAATTAATATTTAGTTAGTTTATATTTTCTATAGTCAGCATTCACACTGTGAATATATATGACTGTTAATTTATCTTATTTATGGTGTATTCTGGTTATAGTTGTTCAATATGATTGAATTTTCTTTAATGTAAGTTGCTATGCCATTGAGTTAGCATTGTTTTATTACTTTTATTGTTGTGGGTATTTATTTTATGAATATATCAGGTATCGATCTTAATTTATTGATTTACTTCGATGTTTTGTTGCGTGAAAAAAACGTAACTCGTGCTGCAAGTATGCTTAATATTACCCAGCCAGCAATGAGTAATGGCTTGCGTCGATTACGTACTCTGCTTGACGATCCTGTTTTAGTGCGTACCTCTGGCGGTATGACTCCGACTGAAAAAGCACGTAAATTAGCCCCTGTGATCAGAAAATTATTGCTGGAACTAGAAGAAGCCTTACAAGAAGAAAAAGAGTTTGATCAAAATAGTCATCGGGTTTTTCGTATTATGGCCAGTGATTATGCCGAATCAACCTTGATCCCACGTTTACTGAGTAAGCTAAGTAAAGTGGCTCCCAATATGACCGTGGATATTATGACCCCCTCTGACGTGACCTTCCATGATGTCGAGGAAGGCAAGATTGATATGGCGATTAACCGGTTTGATGAATTACCGCAATCGTTTTATCAAAAAACCTTATGGCATGATTCATTTACTTGCATGATGAATGCGGATAATCCGATCGTAAATAAATTTAATTTGAATCACTATTTAGCATCAAAACATGTATGGGTATCTAAGACTGGTTTTGGCGTCGGTGTCGGGATGAATCCACATGATGTACAAAAGTTAGGTTGGGTAGATGAAGCACTTAATCGTTTAGGTAAGAAACGTGATATTACAGTATTCACGCGTAATTATAATGTTGCGATGCAACTGGCGTTGCAAGATGAGCTCATCGCGACATTACCGACTCAGGCTGCGCTCATTCATAAAAGTAACAGTAATTATACTTTACTTGAACCACCATTCCCGATCCCTAATATTGAATTGAAAATGATCTGGAGTCCGTTACTGCATCATGACGCTAGCCACATTTGGTTCCGCCAGCTGGTGCTTGAAGCGGCAACGGAACTGCGTGCTGATAATGAGTCGGCGCTGATAACGAATAGGCGCGATTAATATTGCTGGATCTCTAAGCTACTGATTACGTGATGGCCACTTGTTACTTGCTGGCTTAATTGGTACATCGCATTAGCAAGTTGGGAGATGCTTATCGGCTTTTGTTGCTTTAACAGGGTCATGGGAAAGAGGGATAATACGGCCAGTGGGTAATAAGCAATAGCTTCCATTAATCTAAACTCATCACGTTTACCGTGTAATAGGGTCGGTTGATAAAGATATAGGGCTGAGAGTGGTAACTGACGTAATAACAGCTCTGCCTCACCTTTAGTTTGTAAATAACTACTTGCAGACTTAGCATTGGCACCGATAGCGCTAATGACATGTAATTGTGCTTTAGTATTATTTGCTACCCAAGTGCCAAAGTTAACAATATAGTCTTTATCTACTTGCCTAAATGCGGCTAATGAACCCGCTTTTTTACGTGTTGTACCGAGGCAACAATAAGCACTGTCAATGTCCACATTAATAGACAAATCATTAAAATTAGCTAAATCGATAATGATTTCCGTCACTTTATTTTGATGCTCGAACGGTGTCGGTCGATAATGTACGACATAGATATTCTCAACCGCCATATCATTGAGTAACTGCTGCATTAATTGGCTGCCTGTTGCCCCTGTCGCGCCGACGATAATGACATTTTTCATGATAATTCCTTAATCTATAGTTCTACAACACTGCTAAGTAGGTTTATTACCGAGAATATAAAAGCGGGTAAACATTAGCGTTAATAGTTTTAAACTGAATAGCCAAAATACGTTTAGCGTTATCCCGCCAACTAACCCTGTTACTATTGCCGCTTGGCTTAATGGTATGCCTGGTGTGAAAAGCGATAAGGTATTTTCAGCTAATTTACTGTCGATGCGAGTAACAAAATAAGTGAGCTTATTTATATAACTACCTTCTGTAAGGGTCACCAAGTCGGTCGCTAATTCAGGTAATGATTGCTGTAATGTGAGCACTTGCTTACCAACTTGCTGAACAGCCGCTGAAGGGCTGGATTTAAAATCGGCAATGAGTGTATCGAGCTGACCATTAAAGTTGGTATCGGCAATTAATTGAAATTGTTGTAGCTGGTTTTGTTGGGCAAGGTAATAACCGGAAAGTTGCTGGCTGTATTGATCAATAAATTGCGGAAACTGCATAAATAACATGACGCCAATGGTAAATAATAAGCGTTGTAGTAAACCATGAATAAACGTCATATTGCGCGCGTCCTTTGCGATGATTAGACTCTGTTAATCTCTACAGAGTCGTGCTTACAAATTATAGCTATTTACCGTTATAACTCTGCGCCATATTGCGATTCCATCCACCCTTCTAAGATCACCATCGCTGACGCACTGTCAATGGCGCCTTTTTGCAGGGCTTTAAAACCACCTTCTTCAAACAAACGTGCTTTGGCATCTTTTGTCGTTAGACGTTCGTCATGCATTTCTGTTTTAACATTAAAACGGCCTGTTAAACGATTGGCAAATTTAATCGCACGTTTGGTGATGTCTTGCTCGGTACCATCCATGTTGAGAGGTTTACCTACGATCACAAGATCGGGCTGCCACTCTTTAATCTGTTGTTCAATTAAATCCCAGTCTGGGATGCCATCATTGGCTTTAAAAGCCACAAGTGGCCGCGCTGTTCCGGTGATTTCTTGACCAACAGCGATACCAATACTTTTTGTTCCGAAATCAAAACCAAGCAGGGTTCTTTTTCCGTTTTCTGCATTACTCATATTTTCCTCCGTAGGGCTCTTAATATTAAGAATGACCTACCTGACTCGATAATTGGCTGACGTCGATACCTATTTTTTGCACGGCCTGTTCCCAACGTTTATGCACAGGCACTTTAAATAAAATATTTTCGTCAGCGTTAATAGTTAACCAACTGTTGTCGGCAATTTCTTGTTCTAACTGCCCTTTCGTCCAGCCTGAATAGCCTAACGCAACAATATAATTTTCGGGTTGTTTTTTAGTGCCAAGTGTTGCTAATACATCTAATGATGAGGTGATCATTAATTCATCATTGATTTGTAAGCTCGAGCTAAAACCAGGATAGGCTGTATGCAATACAAAACCACGGTCTTCAGATACAGGACCCCCTTTAAATACCAGATCATCGATGACTGTTTTAGGCTCGGCAGGGGAGGCTGTCTCATCGTCTAGATCAGCTTCGACTGTTTGTGATAATAACTCGTCGACAGAAATATTGACGGGAAGGTTGATGATGATCCCCATCGCACCTTCGTTGTTATGTTCACAAATATAGATAACAGAGCGTTCGAAAATACCATCTTTCATGCTCGGCATCGCGATAAGGAAGTGATCTTGCAAAGAGTCCATAGGCCTATCTTTTATTGTTAGCTGTGAATGTTATTATGGCAGAAAATCATAGCTTAATTGGTTAAATTGATTATAAGCTATGATTTATTTTATTCTTCATTTACGCGTGGGCAGGTAAATTAATTTTTCTTTAAACGTGCTTCAATCGCATCCATCAACATACCTGTGATGCTTACGTCATAGGCTGCTTCGATTTCGCGGATACAAGTTGGGCTTGTTACATTGATTTCAGTAAGCTTGTCACCAATCACGTCTAGACCAACAAAAATTAAGCCTTTTTCTTTTAATTTAGGCCCTAATGTTTTGGCAATCTTCCAATCACTTTCTGATAATGGGCGTGCAACACCACGACCGCCAGCTGCGATATTACCGCGCGTTTCACCACTTGCTGGGATACGGGCTAGGCAATATGGTACCGGTTCGCCATCAATAACTAAGATACGTTTGTCGCCATCTTTAATATCAGGAATAAATTTTTGTGCCATGCAGTAACGTGTTTCATGTTCAGTCAGTGTTTCGATGATCACGCTGACGTTTTTATCTTGTTCGTTAAGACGGAAGATTGATGCGCCACCCATACCATCAAGCGGTTTTAAGATCACATCTTTGTGTTCTTTATGGAATGCACGTAATTTGTCTTTACGACGTGTTACTAATGTTGTTGGCGTGAATTCGCTAAACCATGCTGTGTATAGTTTTTCATTGGCATCACGTAGACTTTGCGGTTTGTTAACGATTAATGTGCCTTCGTCTTCAGCACGCTCAAGCATGTAAGTTGCGTAAACGAATTCAGTATCGAACGGAGGATCTTTACGCATTAATACCACATCAAGATCGGATAATAGGTGATTTGTTTCTTCACCTAACTCGTACCAATTAGCTGGATCTTGTTGTACTTTCAATGAACGGGACGCAGCATATGCACGGCCTTCAAGCATAAACAGATCTTGCATTTCCATGTAGAAAAGTTCGTAACCACGGTTTTGCGCTTCCATTAACATTGCAAAGCTAGAATCTTTTTTAATGTTGATGTCTGCAATTGGATCCATCACGATGCCAAGTTTAATTGTCATATTCTTTATCCTATCCTAAATCGCCAAAGCGGCATTGTAATGCGGTGATCGCCGTTAATGCTGCTGTTTCTGTTCGTAATACTCGAGGACCTAATAACGTTTCTTCAAAGTTAAATTGTTCTGTCATGCTAATTTCATCCGCAGATAAACCGCCTTCAGGACCAATTAACAAACGCACGCCATTTTTAGGCTCGGGTAAGGTATTAATGCTGTATTTTGCGCGTGGGTGCAGGTTCAATTTGAGTTCTGTTGTTTCTTCTGCCGCCCAGTCTTTTAACTGTTTTGGTGCTAGTACTTGCGGTACGTAATTACGGCCACTTTGTTCGCACGCAGAAATGACAATTTTTTGCCATTGCTGTATTTTTTTCTCTAAACGTTCACCAGAGAGTTTAACACCACAACGTTCACTAAAGAGTGGCGTGATAGTTGTTACACCCAACTCGACAGATTTTTGGATCGTGAAATCCATTTTATCACCGCGTGAGATCGCTTGACCAAGGTGGATCTTAAGTGGTGATTCACTGTTAATATCTTGGAATTCGTCAATCTGAACTGTCACTGATTTTTTCGTGGTTTGTTCAATTGTGGCTTGGTATTGGCCACCTTTACCGTTAAATAAAGTTAGCGTGTCACCTGTAGTCATACGTAACACACGACCAACGTGGCCTGCGCCGTCTGGTGATAATTCAAAGCTAGAACCCACGATTAGTTCGCCGGATTCGAAGATGCGAGGATGACGCATGCTGTGTACCTTTATTTAAATATGTAGTTAATAAAATGATTATACCCACTTTTTTAATTTGCTGATGAAATTTATCTGCTAAGAAATAAAAAAGTTGTTTGGTGCGGTAATAAGCCAAGGTGATCTTGGTCTCATTACTGGCATCGTCAGATTCATCCTAAGGTTAAAAATTGATCCTTTGTTCGTTTAAGCACGGTCGATGCATACTCATTATCTTGAAACGAATAAGTTATTGAAGCGTGCAAGTGACAGCTTTAAGGTCCTATATTGGCACTGTTACGGATAGTGTTTTACTATTTATTTTACTGTTTAGTTAAGGCATATGATGAATAAGACTCGGAACATACAATTAATAAATGAATTTCCATTGTTGGAATCGCTGATAAATCTTAAACCTCTGAGTTGGTTTAATCCCAAAGTGACGAGTTATGAAGAAGCCTTACCATATGTTGGCTTAACTGCTGTGGATGTACAGGACGCGAGTGAACGTCTACTGCGTTTTGCGCCTTTCTTTTGTCAGGCATTTCCTGAAACACAACAGAGTAACGGTATTATTGAATCACCGGTGCGGACGATTCCGGCGATGCAAGCGGCGCTGGGCAATTACTATCAGACATCATTACCAGGTCGGATGATGATCAAGTTAGACTCTCAATTACCGATATCGGGGTCAATTAAAGCGAGGGGTGGCATTTATGAGATTCTGCAACATGCCGAAAAACTGGCAATTTCAGCTGGTCTACTTCGTTTAGAAGATGACTATAGTAAAATTAATTCAGCACAATTTAAGGTATTTTTCAGCCAGTATAAAATTGCTGTTGGCTCAACCGGAAACTTAGGTTTATCTATTGGCATTATAGGTGCCAGTCTCGGGTTTCAGGTCAGTGTGCACATGTCTGCGGATGCGCGGCAGTGGAAAAAGGACCGCCTGCGAAGTCATGGCGTCAATGTGATTGAATATGAATCTGACTACAGTATAGCGGTCGAACGCGGACGTGAAGAAGCGTTACAAGATCCGTTCTGTCATTTTGTTGATGATGAAAACTCTACGTCGTTGTTCTTGGGTTATGCGGTTGCCGGAGAGCGGTTAAAGCAGCAGTTTATTGAGCAAAATATCATTGTTGATGCCGAGCATCCGCTCTTTGTTTATCTGCCTTGTGGTGTGGGTGGTGGCCCAGGCGGCGTTGCTTTTGGTCTTAAGCTGGCTTTTGGCGACAGTGTACATTGTATATTTGCCGAACCGACGCATTCGCCGTGTATGCTACTTGGTGTTTATACTGGACTGCATGACCAGATCTCGGTTCAAGATCTCGGTATTGATAATATCACGGCAGCTGACGGCCTTGCTGTTGGACGTGCTTCGGGTTTTATTGGTAAAGCAATGGAGCGGATGTTAGATGGCTATATTACGTTAACAGATGCTGACATGTATCAGTTACTAGGGATGCTCCATGATACTGAGCAGCTTAAGCTTGAACCTTCTGCGTTGGCTGGTATGCCGGGTATTATGCATGTGGTCACCAACTCTGATTATCTTGAGCGGATGCAACTTAGTGATAGTTTGGCGAATGCAACGCATTTGGTGTGGGCAACTGGCGGCGGAATGGTGCCAGAGCAGGAAATGACAGCCTACTTACAGCAATCTAAACATTGATTCTTCGCTTGCGCTACGGGAGGCTCGCTCGAATAACTGTACTGCGTTACAATATTTGAAAATGATATTTTAAAATGGAATACCATTATCTGCATATTGTGCCTTGTTTTGATATCCCAGCGAGTCTCTGATATAGCATTTTGAAGGAGTTTGGGTATTAAGTTATGGAATTAACATTCGGCAGTCATAAACAATTTAGCGGTAGCCAATTAGCTAATCTAGATACCTTTGTCAAAGCTGCGCAGTACGGTTCATTCACGCAAGCGGCTGAGGTGCTTTTTCTTACTCCCAGCGCGGTCAGTCATC
Source organism: Moritella sp. 28 (assembly GCF_018219435.1). Lineage (NCBI taxonomy): Bacteria > Pseudomonadati > Pseudomonadota > Gammaproteobacteria > Alteromonadales > Moritellaceae > Moritella > Moritella sp. 28. The sequence goes on from NZ_CP056121.1 coordinate 863,911, forward strand.
GTATTGCCAAGCTGGAACAAGAACTCGGCTTTAAGCTGTTTCATCGTTTGCATAAACAGTTGAAATTGACGGGGGAGGGCGCGAGGTTATGCCGTAGTTGCGAGCGACTGTTTAACTCACTGGATGAAGAGTTAAATGATATTCGCAGCAATGAGTTATCAGGTCGTTTGACAATTTACGCCCGCCCTTCTATTTCACTGTGTTGGCTAGTGCCTCGGATACATGATTTTCATCGCCAATATCCGGCTATTCAGTTGGATATTCTTACCGGTAATGATGATATTAATTTTCATACTCAATTTATCGATGTGGCTCTTTATTATACATCAGGTCCCTTTCCTGGATTATCGAATATCGAATTGATGTCAGAGGAGGTTACGCCCGTCTGTTCTCCTGCTTATGCCGAGTTACACGACCTTATTGATAAGCCAGAAAATATTCGCAACTGCAGCTTATTACATGATTGCAAGGCATGGCCACAAGCTGCTTACAATGCGGAATGGTTAGAATGGACTGAACGTCATCAGATACCTGAAGTGAATTATAATCGCGGTTTGAGTTTTGACCGTTCAGATCTGGCGATGGTTGCTGCTATTAATCATGCTGGGCTGGCAATCGGGCGTAAACGACTGGTAGATAAACATTTACGTAGTGGTGAATTAATTGCACCCTTTCCGGCACTAATTAGTCCTGCAACATATCAATATCATGCCGTATATAGCGCAAATATTACACCTAACCCGAGAGTGAAGGTGTTATTAGACTGGTTACTGCAGCAGGCTGAGCAGTAACCGATTTTTGTAATATGACCAATAGACAGAAGTGGTATCAATGCTGTTATTAGCGGAGAGTAACACCCTTATTTAAGTCGATAAGTTTACTCAACACCTTGTCACCATCCATACGAATACCATTGTGCTCGAACTCTGAGGTTAACCAGTATTTAAGGTGGTTCACGCGGGCGACCGTTTCCAGACTGTATTGCATGTCGACATACATATCTTCGCTATAAATTGCAGCCGCAACCGGTACTTGGTTGTTTTTAAGTACCTCTAGATCGTAAAGATCTGACCAATCCTCTTTTTCAGCTAACTGTTGCGCCGCTTCTTGCAATGGTTTCAAGTTATTAAATTGCTCGAACATCCACGGATAAATCATTTCACCAGTGAATAAGAAGGGCTGGCCTGCTTGATAATTAAATTCAGCATAGTCTGCACGAACGCGATGGGCAGCCCAGTTTGATGCTTGTTGCTGGCAATAGATAGACTCATGCAGTAAGGCAAAAATTGGGTTGGTATTGTAATCAAGGAACTGACAGAACTGTGCTAAAAATAAAGGATTAACTTGGGTGCCTTTTTGCGTAGTGATAAGCGCTTGTTCAAGTAGGTAATAAACCGCTTCAGGGCCTTCTTCCATACCTAGGTTAACGCCAAGTAGTTGTAGCATTTCAACTGTTAGCTTTTCACCTGTCGCAAGGTAAGTATCGTGCTCGGTAATGTGTGTTGCTAATGCAGCTACAAGGTCTTGCGCATCGCTAAAGCGTGTAAAGAAGTCGTTATTTTTCGCCTGTACGCGTTTATAGGTGGCTTGATACACCTCATCGGCAGGGCGTGTCAGTGATGGTAATCCACCAGTGATGAAAGCTTGTGTTAATCCTTCTGGCGCAGCGGTTAAATAACGTAATACACAGAAGCCACCAAAACTTTGGCCGATGATGCTCCAAGTATTAAACGGTGATAATTGTGCTCGGATTGCTTCGGCATCACGGACAATATTATCTGCACGTAAATGACTTAGGTAGTCCGCTTGTTCACTGGCAGTTAAGTGATTAAGACTTACCGAACTGATTGGTGAAGATAGCCCTGTGCCACGCTGATCGAGTAATAATACGCGGTATTCTTGTAATGCGCGCTTGATCCAGCCGCCATTTGCCATCGGACGTACCGCACCAAACCCTGGACCACCTTGAAAATAGACCAAATAGGGCAGGTCTTGATCTTGTTTATCTGGAGCAACAAGTTCACGTACAAATACGTCAATTGTGTCACCGTCAGGCTTGTTGTAATCAAGTGGCAAGGTGAATGTATGCTTTTGTGCAACTAAGCCGCTTAATGTGAGATCAATTTTCATGGCAGTCCTTTGTTCGCAATAAGGTAATGATATAGGGTATTGTAACCTTAAATTAGCGTTATGCATTAGCAGCGACATGTCGTTTATGTACTTTGTAGCGTATTTGGGCGATGAGTAGCATTGAAAACGAAACAATCGCAAGGATTTCTAATCCTGAAAATTGTGCGATGCCTAATGCCGTTAAAAATGTCATACAAAGTACAGGAATAGATGGCATGAATTGCGCTGTGACAGCCGCTCCTAATTTTTTTATAGCGACTTGCATTAGAAATAATGGAATAACACTACCTGTGATAGCTGCTCCGGATAGCATTAACCATTCGTTGCTGTTAAGTATTAATGTATTGGGTTGCAGTAAAGCATAGCCCCCACAAATTAAGATCACGAGGTAAAATCGCACCGATAAAATTTGCGAGGGTGTTAATCCTGTTTTTCGATGAAAGTATTCTGAACGGAGCATGTATAGTGCTGCAGAAAAGCATGATATTAACGCATAACTAATACCTTGAGTGTTCGCTATCATTGTTTGATCTGATATGTAGCCAGCGATAAAAATGGCACTTAAGCAGGATACTAAATTAAAGGTATAACTGGATTTATTATTTGCAAATAATCGCCACTGTAATGCGTTATTAAAAAATGGCAGACAGCCAAAAAAGATAATGCCATAAACTAAAGGAGAAACATAAGTCATCCCAACAAATGCGAGTAAGGTATTTGCCAATGTAGTGAGGTTTATCTGTAACAGGGTTAGTCGTTGTTGAAAGCTTGCCATTATAATTTGTCGGAAACTATTGATATTTAACAGGATGAATATTAATGCTGTGAGGCTAAAGGTAATAAATGTCGAGGTTACAGGGTTGACAGTTTTAACTGCTTCGGCCATTAAAATAGATGACACAGATGAGATAATACAAAATATTATTATTTCTTTATATTTAAATAAAGCGTGATGACTCAAATTATATTTCTCAAAACTTTGGAACATATCCCTTCTCCAATAAACGATGACAGCTTAATACCACTTAATTGATACTTCTTGACCTAGCCTTCATCTTATATTAAAAAATAGAGAGTTAATGATGTTAAATTCATTATTATCAAGTGGATAACACTGATGAAATATGATTTAAGTATGCGAGCAGTTATTTATTGATACAGTGAAGGGGAGTAAGAACCATGGATGAAGATTATAAAATAAGTGCTAATTTTGCAGATATGGATGTAGATGTCATACACGGATTTATTTCAGAGTCATATTGGGCGAAAGGAATTCCGATGGCCACGTTGCAGCGTTCGCTAGAAAACTCATTATGCTTTGGTGTGTTTACCCAAAGTGGTGAACAAGTGGGGTTTGCGCGGATGATCACAGATAAAGCAACCTTTGCCTATTTATCTGACGTGTTTGTACTCGAGTCGCATCAAGGTAAAGGATTAAGTAAATTACTCATGGCGACTATATTAGAACACCCTGATTTACAGGGACTCAGACGCATGGTGTTAGCCACCAGTGACGCCCATGGTTTATATCAAAAATTTGGTTTTACAGCGCTAGCTGCGCCAGAGGTTTACATGGAACTGCATACGCCGTATTTGTATGAATAAAATTGTTAGCTCTGAATAAAATAGCCTCAGTCCTGTAGTCGAGGCTAATATTATTTATTTGCGATTACTTCAGTGCGAGTAATGCGCCAAAACTCACAAGCCCAATCCCACATACTTGATTCAATCGTTTTCTAACACGTAATAATCGTGTCTGTAATGCCGCTGAAGTAAATAATATCGCGACGATGGCAAACCATATTCCATGTAGGGCAATCATATAAAAACCGTAGATGAAGGCGTAGGTATTGTCATTTGAGTCTGGTGAGATGACTTGGCTAAACACACTTAAGAAAAACAACATTGTTTTAGGGTTTAAGACATTACACAGAAAGCCTTGAGCTAGATATTGCCAATTTTTATTTTTACGTTGTTCTGCCGAAGTGGTATTTAATGGACTGTTTGCCGAGTAAATACCTTTGATACCAAGGTAGATTAAATAACCTGCACCTGCGTAGCGGATCATGTTATATAGAAATTCATTCTGTGAGATTAAATAGCTAATACCAAACATTGAATAACTGATGTGCACGCAGATTGCGAGGCTAAGACCTAGCGCGGTAAAAATACCGGCTTTACGCCCATCATTAATACTGGTTTTTAACACTAAAACAAAGTCAGCCCCCGGACTGATAACGATTAATATGCCTAATATAGCCAGGCTAAATATTTCCATAACGATTCCATTTATGATTCATAATTATTGATAGGTGTTCATTGTAGCTGAATTACAGCTTCGCTATAATCGAATAGATTTCAATTTATATGTGAGAAAAAATCACCAATGAGGCATTTAAAAGCATTCCATGTTTTTCATGTGGCAGCAGCGCTCGAAAGTTATAGTAAAGCTGCTAACAAGCTGTGTATTACCCATGGTGCGGTGAGTAAGCAGATTAAAACATTAGAAACGCACTTAGCGATAAATCTGTTTTATCGTGAAGGGCGAAATGTGAAATTAACGCCTGCTGGTAAACTATTATCTGGATATACAGAGCAAGCATTTAATGCCTTGGAAGCGGGTGTTCAGCATGTTACTCAAGTTACGCATACACACTTAGAGGTATCGTGTGAGCCAACATTAACAATGCGTTGGTTAATGCCTCGTTTGAGTGATTTTTATCAAGAGAATGTCGATGCCGATGTACGATTATCAACAGCTGGTGGTCCTGTGATACTCGGCAGTAATGGTTTGTCGTTGGCGATACGACGAGATGACTTTCCACTATTGCATGACTACCAACAGACCCCCTTAGTTGAAGAGTGGGTTGGCCCTGTCTTTTCTCCTGAATATTGGCAACAGGTACAGAATGACGCTGGTAAGATTAAATTATTACATAGCCAGACTCGGCCGCAGGCTTGGGATAATTGGTTACAAGGTAGCGCTGTATCATCTCTTAAAGTACAAAGTCTGAAGGTGAAAAGCGAACAAACATTCGCACATTTCTATTTCTGTTTACAAGCGGTGGTTGATAACTTAGGGGCGGCAATAGGCTCATACCCCTTAGTCATGGATGATTTGCAACGTGGTAATTTAGTCGCGCCGTTTGGCTTTAAACGTTCAGGTCATTACTATATGTTATTAAGCCAAGGTGACACTTTATTAGAACAAGGCAATACTCTGTTAGGGAAAGATGGCCAGTCTGATGTTTTACAGCGAAACTTCATTGATTGGTTACAACTGAATCTTGCTGCCTGTGTGCCAAATCAATAAATCAGGTTACCAAATACCACGTTCTAAACAGGCTGATTTAACAACGCGATTTTCATTACCTTGCAAGCTCTCAATAAGTTGCGTACGTTGACATTCAGTGGCTGTAACAGGGTATTGCTTATCCCATGCTTGCAGTTCACGTTTTTGTCTACCTATGTTGTAGACTGGATAAGCGGCTTCCATATATAAGTAAGCGCGGGCAATCTGGCCTTTGGCATAATCAGGCGGCTGTACCGTTTTATTTTTTATTTTGATTGGGCAGCTGCCGAATTGATTCTTTTCCGTTGTTACTTGTGAAGCAAAATTGTAATTACTGCGTAGTGCATTAACAGCGCCAATCGCGGGATACAAGTTGTACATATCCGCCTGCATATAACGGTAAGCTATATTTACTTTTTCGGCGCAGCGACGACCCTTAAAGCTCTTACCTTTACTATTCACACACGCACTATTACCTTCTAGCCATTCACTGAAATTACGGCCAAAGTTCTCCGCTGGGACGACGTGTTCCCATTCAATTTTTGCCTGGCGTTTCACATGTTTTTGTGATGTAAAACCATTATGGTCGGTGATCTTCTTTTTGCTATTGAAATCAGCCTGGCAATAGATCGTCAGTCTAGGTACATCGGTATATACCTGCCGTTCAAGCATTTTTTTGGCTTTACTAAAGGATTGATTTGTTTGATTTCCATCGTTCGAAGCATTAGAAAAAGAAGGGAATAATAAGGTGGTTGATATAACTATAGTACCGAATTGTTTTAACATTACAGACTGCTCCAATGTAATAATTCAGCATTGTAGCACAACTTAGAATAGACGATAGAATAGTAAAATAATCTTAATTAACGGAGTGTTGACTATGAATAATATTGTTAGAGGTGAGTGTAATATAAAGAAGTTTGACTGTTGAACTAGAGAGGGGGTTTAGATATAAAAAAGAGCAGAAGATAGCAACTGCTCTCTAGGCATCTAAGTGGTTATTCTGCGCGAGAAGCGGCGTAACGTACTGCGATATCTGAATCCGTAAGCATTTTTTCTTTTAACACACCGGACTTTGCCATGAAAATACGTTGAGAGATAGATAAAGCACTCAGATCAAGAGTTCGGGCGATTTGTTCCGCTTGATTTTTGTTACGCTTTAAAACTGCAGCTATCAGTTTTTCCATTTCATAATCGGTAGATCTTGCAGTATCTAACGTTTGAGTCATAACCTAGTTCCCTATCACAATGGTATGTATTGAGTTATTTTATCTGATGAATTTAGATAAATACACCTATATACGTTAATTTTTTAGATAATTATCAAACAAGTTGTCACATCTACAGTTTTAAGTTAATCCATTGTTATTAAATGTTTTATGATTAAACTTTGTTTGCAAGAACGACAAATATATTTGACGCTATCACGGACTATCTTATTATGGCGACGAATTGTTAATAAGTGTTCTGTACAGTGACAAGCATAGGTAAAAGTTTTGCCTTTCACAGTTGAAACATCATATTGGTGCGTAGTTTTGGCTGCGAGATCAAATATTTGATTCATGATTTGTTGCCATTCTTTACCGTGGGGTTTAGTGCGCCCATAAATTTGATAAACCAATAGGTGTGCAACTTCATGTGGCACTGTGTGTGCGATGAAATGCTGTTGGTTTTCTTGTAACAAGATAGAGTTAAAACGTAATTCATTAATTTGTAATCGAGCGCTACCTGCTGCTTTACCACGTTGTTTGAAATTAATGCTTGGTCGGGGGAATGTTTTATTTAACTTTAACTCAGCTTGTTGATAGCAGGTTTCTATTTTATCTAAAACTAATTGTTCTACGGTATGTGAGCTGACATTTTGTTGCAGGAGTAAATCATTAAGCATAGTATTATCTACAAAATCATTTATAAAAAAGGCGCTCTGGTTATGTTACCAAAAGCGCCTCTTTATAATCAACCGTTAGCTAAAAACTAATGTTGACTAAAGACCTGCTGCATCACGTAGGATTTCAGCTTTGTCTGTTGCTTCCCAAGAGAATTCTCTACGACCGAAGTGACCATAAGCAGCTGTATTTTGATAAATAGGGCGCTTAAGATCTAACATTTCGATTAAACCGTGTGGACGTAATTCGAAATGTTCACGAACAAGTTTAACAAGTAGTTCTTCGCTTACTTTACCTGTACCGAATGTTTCAACAGAGATTGACGTTGGTTCTGCAACACCGATCGCGTAAGAAACTTGTATTTCACAACGGTCAGCAAGACCTGCTGCTACGATATTTTTAGCTACATAACGTGCTGCGTATGCTGCACTACGGTCAACTTTTGATGGATCTTTACCAGAGAATGCACCACCACCGTGACGCGCCATACCGCCGTATGTATCAACGATGATTTTACGGCCTGTTAAACCACAGTCACCTACTGGACCACCGATAACGAAACGACCAGTTGGGTTAATGAAGAATTTAGTTTCTTTAGTTAACCATTGCTCGGGTAGTACTGGCTTGATGATTGTTTCCATCACAGCTTCTACTAAATCTGCTTGTTTGATATCTTCAGAGTGTTGAGTTGAAAGCACAACTGCATCGATACCAACAATTTTGCCATCATCATAAGCAAATGTGATTTGGCTTTTTGCATCTGGGCGTAACCAAGGAAGCGTACCACTTTTACGTACTTCAGCTTGGCGTTTAACCAGCTTGTGTGAATACGTAATCGGAGCTGGCATTAATTCTTCAGTTTCATTGTTTGCATAACCAAACATTAAACCTTGGTCACCAGCGCCTTGCTCTAGTGGATCATCACGGTCAACACCTTGGTTGATGTCTGGAGATTGTTTACCAATTGTGTTTAATACGGCACAAGAGTCGGCGTCAAAACCCATTTCTGAGTTGATGTAACCGATTTCACGTACTGTTTTACGGGTGATTTCTTCGATATCAACCCAAGCGTCAGTCGTTACTTCACCACCAACCATAACCATACCTGTTTTAACATAAGTCTCGCAGGCTACGCGTGCTTTTGGGTCTTGAGCGATGATTGCATCAAGTACAGCATCGGAGATTTGGTCTGCAATTTTATCAGGGTGACCTTCTGATACTGACTCAGAGGTAAACAAGTGTTTAGCCATAGTTTTAATTCTCTCTTAATTTAAACACAACCGACGTAATGTACGTTCATATGTGTAGAAGTTTTAACATCTAGACGGCTATTCTAAACTAGTTTGCCTGTATTAAGATAGTCCTTGGATCATATTAATTTTGCAAATATGTTTAAAAGTACTATTTAAAGAGAATTTTTGTATATATATGTAATAAATAGTCAATATGAAGTAGCATAGGACGAAAGTATTAAAAGTATGAAGTGACGGGATTTTTTCAATGAGAGAAATTATTCGATCACTATCATTAAATGTAACTACCACTCTTGCCATTGGGAATAATAAAGTGTCATTGAAAAAATCATTAGTTATCACTGCCGGGTTACTGGCTAGCTTTAGCAGTTCAGCATCAAACATCTCACTTGCCTTCAATAACGATAATATTATTTTGGGCTATGATCTTGAAATGAAAGAAGCGCTAAAGCTAAAAGGTGACTTCCTACAGACTATCGACAATGGTTATACCGCAGATACGGGCCTTTATGCATTTCAAGATGTTGGTTCAACATTCTTTGAACTTGGCGCGAAAGCCGTAAGAATGGATAACGATAATGGTGATGGTTATGCATTAGCATTTGGCGGTTTAGGTGGCTTACGTTTAACTCAAGAGTTTAGTGTAGAAGCTAAATTCCATTTCAGCCCTGAAATCCTTGCATTTGGTGACACTGAAAATTACACGCAGTGGGTCTTTCGTGCTAACTACGAGTTAATGCCAACAGCAAGTCTCTTTGCTGAGTATAATCATACAACGGTTGAGTATAAAAATATGCCGGAAGAACGTCTAACAAGTGACTTTCTATTTGGTTTGAAATGGATATTCTAAGCCGTTAGAGGCTTTGTAAATATCACGAAAAAAGCACCTAGTAGGGTGCTTTTTTGTTTCTAGCTAAAATATGGCATTAAGTTGTAGTAGGGCGTGTTGTTGTTATCTCGTTATCTTCTACAGTGGGTTCTTTAGGTAACGATAGTTTTAATAATTCGGCATAAAGAGGCTTACCACCAAGAGCTTGTGCGACAAGCGTAGCGCCAAGACAAGTGATGAGTAAAGGCAGAATCAATTCATAGCTATCCGTCATTTCAACCACTAATACAATACCTGTCACTGGCGCTCTCACTGTCGCGGCAAATAATGCGCCCATCCCAGCTATTGCGTATACCGTTGGTTCTGCTACGAAGCTGGGAAATAGCTCGGCTGCAATAACGCCATAAGCAAGACCAAATAAAGTGCCTAGCGTTAACATCGGGGTAAATACACCACCAGGTGCGCCCGAAGCAAAACAAGCGATAGTACCGAATAGGCGGATAACAAATAAGCCGACTAAAATAGCCCAAGTACTTGGTTCTTGAATCATCCTAACCATTAAATCTCTGCCGTTACCAGCCATGTCAGGTTCGAATGATTGTAATAGGGCGAACAGGCTACCAAAGAATACACCGGTAAGAATAATACGGTGCATTTTATTATTCTGTTTACGTTTTAATAATTTTGTACTGTTTATAATCCAACGGTTGAAGTACACGCCAATAACACCAAAAATGGATCCTAATAAAAGAAATAGCCAAAGTGATGTAAGCGGTGGCACATCAAAATGCATGACAGGCATAACGGCTTCTTGACCATGAAAAGCACGCATGACAATAGTGGCAACAGCTGCTGCGAGAGTCACACATTTTATCGATGTCATATTGTAGCGAAAGTGTGGACGCATTTCTTCGATAACAAATAAAATTCCGGCAAGTGGTGCATTAAATGCGGCTGCTAGTCCAGCCGCGGCACCTGCAGCAACAAGGATATGAGTAGCGTTGGTATAACGCTTTGCTGTATCTGCAAACATACGCCCAATCGTGCCACCGATTTGAATCGATGGACCTGCACGACCAAAAATCATACCTGAGCCAATAGCTAATGTACCTGCGATAAATTTAACCGGCAATAAGCGACGCCAGCGAATGCCATACATACCATCAAGCGCACCTTCGATATGGGTAATACCACTGCCTGATGCTTCGGGGGCGAAGCGTAATGTGAGCCAAAATGAAAAACCAACCATGGCGCCACTGAGTATCATGATTAACAATATATTGAGGCTTGGTGGCAATGCTAAAGGATTAAATATTTGTAATCGCTGGGCGTCAGTCCATAGTACTGCTGCTTCAAATAATGCAATGATTAAGCCTGTCATCCCGCCTACAAGTGCAGATATAATAGGTAGCACAATGTAGTCGTGTTTGGCAGAAAGTAATTTTGGGCTTGTACGGTGTTTACGCAGTGCAGTTTTAAAAAATTTTAAATTAGGTGATTTTGCCATTCTCATGTGCCGTCTGATACTGTGAAAAGAGTGCAAATAAGCTCGTGTCGAGTAATAACCATTAGCAATACATAACGGCATAAGTTGCGTTATTTATGATCATTGTCTGATCGTTTTATGCTAAGTTCGTTGTGGAGAATGAATGCAGAAACAGTATAACGAATAAACAGCTCCGATAGTATTTCTTTTTAGTTAGGTATCATAAAAATAATTCCGATTAAAAATTATTATTTATGTACAAGGCTCACATTCTTGTGAATAAAACTACAGTGTAAAATTCATTTGAGTGTTAACATGCTTTCATTCGAAGGTGACTGGGGTTTGTCTAGAACGTTAATACCCCGACCTGAACCTAAAATTCGATAAATCTAAATAAACTAAAAAAACTTGTTATACATAAGATAATTTTATGACAATATAACAGCTTAAAAGTATTTTAAATTAATCTCAGCAGGAGCAAACTATGCCATCTCGTCAAGAGCTAGCGAACGCGATTCGTGCCCTAAGTATGGACGCAGTTCAACAAGCAAATTCAGGCCATCCAGGCGCACCAATGGGCATGGCAGATATTGCCGAAGTATTATGGCGTAAGAACCTTAACCACAACCCAGCAAATCCAAACTGGGTTGACCGTGATCGATTTATTCTTTCAAACGGTCATGGCTCAATGCTTATTTACTCACTGCTACACCTAACAGGCTATGCATTACCAATTGAAGAATTGAAAAACTTCCGTCAATTACATTCAAAAACACCTGGTCACCCAGAATACGGTTACGCGCCTGGCATTGAGACGACAACTGGTCCACTAGGCCAAGGTATTACTAACGCTGTTGGTATGGCAATTGCTGAAAAAACATTAGCAGCGCAGTTCAACAAACCAGAACATGAAATTGTTGATCACTTCACTTATTCTTTCTTAGGCGATGGCTGTCTAATGGAAGGTATCTCACATGAAGCATGTTCACTTGCTGGCACATTAGGGCTAGGTAAACTAGTTGCGTTCTGGGATGACAATGGTATTTCAATTGACGGTGAAGTTGATGGCTGGTTCACTGACGATACAGTGAAACGTTTTGAAGCTTATGGCTGGCATGTTATTTCTGTTGATGGTCATAACAGTGATGAAATCCAAGCGGCAATCGAAGCATCTAAAGCTGAAACATCACGTCCAAGCCTTATCTGTTGTAAAACAGTGATCGGTTTCGGTTCACCAAACAAAGAAGGTACGCATGACTGTCATGGTGCTCCTCTAGGTGACGCAGAAATTATTGCTACACGTGAAAAATTAGGTTGGAAACACCCTGCATTCGAAATTCCTGCAGATATCTATTCTGAATGGGATGCTAATGAAGCTGGCGCACAAGCTGAAGCTGAATGGAATGAAAAATTTGCTGCATATGAAGCTGCATACCCTGAACTAGCTGCAGAATACGCACGTCGTACTTCTGGCGAGTTACCAGCTGATTGGGAAGCTAAAACGTCTGACTACATCAAACAGCTACAAGCTGATTCTGCAAAAGTAGCAACACGTAAAGCATCACAAAACTGTATTGAAGAATTCGGCGCAATGTTACCTGAGTTACTTGGTGGTTCTGCTGATTTAGCGCCATCTAACTTAACGATGTGGTCAGGTACTAAAGCAATCACTGCAGATGATGCGTCAGGTAACTACCTGCATTACGGTGTACGTGAGTTCGGTATGACGGCAATCATTAATGGTATGTCTTTACACGGTGGCTTCACGGCTTACGGTGCTACATTCTTAATGTTCATGGAATATGCGCGTAATGCAATGCGTATGGCTGCATTGATGAAAGTGCAAAACATCCAAGTTTACACACATGATTCAATTGGCTTAGGTGAAGATGGTCCAACTCACCAACCAGTAGAACAAGTTGCAAGCTTACGTATGACGCCTAATATGAGCGCATGGCGTCCATGTGATTCTGTTGAATCAGCAGTTGCTTGGAAACACGCAATTGAACGTAAAGATGGTCCTACAGCATTAATCTTCAGTCGCCAAGGTCTAACACCTATGCCGCGTACTGATGCACAGTTAGCTAACGTTGCTAAAGGTGGTTACACGCTAGTAGATTGTGATGGTAAACCAGAACTTATTCTTATCTCTACAGGTTCTGAAGTTGAACTTTGTACTAAAGCGGCTGCAGAACTTACTGCAAAAGGTCGTAAGGTACGTGTTGTATCTATGCCTGCTACAGACGTATTTGATAAGCAAGATGCTGCATACCGTGAATCTGTTCTACCGTCTGACGTTGTTAAACGTGTTGCTGTTGAAGCGGGTATCGCTGACTTCTGGCACAAATACACTGGTTTTAACGGTACTATTATCGGTATGACTACATTCGGTGAATCAGCACCTGCTGAGCAACTGTTTGAAATGTTCGGTTTTACTGTTGCAAACGTAGTTGCAGCTGCAGAAGCACTTTAATTTAAATACCGTGTGCAGCTGGCACACTACTTTTAATTAGAGTAACGAAAAAAGAGCGCTTAGGTGCTCTTTTTTATTTGTTGTGATTGGGACTAAATTATAGACACAAAAAAACCAGCATGACGCTGGTTTTTCACTATTCCGTATCGGTTTGCGAACTAGGCAACCTGTACTGGAATATCGCTACTTGTACGAACGATGTCATTAACTTGATCAAGATAAACAAGCGAAGGTTTGTGTTGTTTCGCTTCTTCATTGTCCATACGTACGTATGCACAGATAATGATGCGATCACCGACAGCTGCTTTACGTGCTGCTGCGCCGTTCACTGAAATGATTTTCGAACCGCGTTCACCAGCGATAGCGTAAGTCGAAAAGCGCTCACCATTATCAATGTTATAGATATCGATTGCTTCATACTCTAGGATCCCTGACGCATCAAGCATATCTTGATCGATTGCGCATGAACCTTCGTAGTTTAATTCTGCATGTGTTACACGCGCTTGGTGTAATTTACCTTTTAGCATTGTGGTTTGCATTGTTCTAAAACCCATTCCATTAATAGTTTATGAATATACCCAAGGTGTCGATTGTTCATCTTGGAGTCACTTAGGTATACATATATACCGTACAAAATATGTACCGGCGTCCATAGTAGCGTATTTGTTTAATTAGCGCAATTGTACTAGTTGTTAGGTAAAATTGCGCTAATCGTTAGCGTAATTTAATCACTTTATTATCGATTAAACGTGCCTTTCCTAAGAATGCAGCCATTAAAACAACGGCTTGCTGACTGTTTGTAGTGAGACTAGCTAAAGTATCGGCATCAACTATATCAATCGCGTCGGTCTTAAAACCAGCTGCATTAAGCTGTGCGGTGGCTTGCGTGACTAATGCTTTGTTTGCTTGTTCATCAACAGAAACTTGATCTGCAATTGTCTGCATTACATCGGCTAAGAGTGGTGCAACAATACGTTCTTCAGCAGTTAACAGACCATTACGAGAGCTCATCGCCAAGCCTGACTCTTCACGTACAGTCGGTACGCCAACAATTTGAATCGGCATTGCAAGATCGTCGACCATATGACGAATTAACGCTAATTGTTGGAAATCTTTTTCACCAAATAAAGCCACATCAGGTTGTACTAAATTAAATAGTTTAGCCACTATCGTCGATACACCGTTGAAATGACCCGGACGATGCGCGCCTTCAAGTACTTCAGAAATACCTGGTACTTGAATGAACGTTTGTGATGCTAAGCCGTGTGGGTATATGAGTTCAGGTGTCGGCGTAAATACTAAATCGGTATCAACACTTTGTAATGCGCGGCAATCTTGGTCTAATGTACGAGGATAAGCGGCTAAATCGGCAGCTTGGTTAAACTGCATTGGATTAACAAATATACTGACTACAACACGGTCTGCGTATTTTTGCGCTTCTTTAACAAGGGCTAAATGACCATCATGTAAGTTACCCATAGTCGGCACAAATGCGGTGGATAGACCAAGACGACGCCAAGCGATAACCTGCTCTTTAAGAACATCAATATTTGCAATAATATCCATATATTAATTACCTAATAAAATTGGTAGGGAATGTTGAAAAAGGGGGCGTGCAAATCTTAACTATTTGCTTATAGCCCCTTTATCAATTTAAGAGTTCATGTGAATTATGAGAACATGTGCTCATCGGCAGGAAAAGTCTGTGCGGCAACTTCGTCGATATAAGCGATGATCGCGTTACGCATATCGCCTGTTTCAGCTAAAAAGTTCTTTGAAAATTTAGGTACAAAGCCTTTCGAAATACCGAATGCATCATGCATTACTAAGATTTGACCATCTGTATCGCGACCCGCGCCAATACCAATGACAGGGATAGTTAAGGCTTCAGAAATACGTTTTGCTAACGGTGCAGGGATACACTCTACAACTAATAGTTGGATGCCTGCAGCTTGTAATGAAAGTGCATGTTCGACCATTTCATCCGCTTTATCTTGTGCTCGGCCTTGTACTTTAAAACCGCCAAAAACGTGGACTGATTGTGGTGTTAAGCCAAGATGACCGCACACAGGGATTCCACGTTCTGTCAGTGCCGCAACACTCTCAACTAACCATTCACCACCTTCAACTTTAACCATGTTTGCACCCGCTTGCATGAGGGCTGTCGCATTGGTCAAGGTCTGTTCTTTGGTGGCATAACTCATAAATGGCATATCTGCGATAACCAGTGAGTTGGTCGCGCCTGCACGTACACAGCGGGTATGATAAGCAATATCTGTAACAGTAACAGGTAGCGTATCATTGTGGCCTTGCAGTACCATGCCCATCGAATCGCCAACTAATAATACTGGCACTCCGGCTTCGTCAAATAATGCAGAAAAACTCGCATCATAAGCGGTGATACTGGCAAACTTTTGTCCTGCTTGTTTCATTTTAAGCAGTTTAGATACGGTAACTTTACTCATTATAAATCCTTCTTCACATTACTCTATGTTTTGATAAATAGCTAAGTCATTACGCGGACAGGCCTTAAGTAAGTCTGACAATACCTGACCACAAGGTAATTGTAATTGTGGTGCTATTTCTGCTAATGGGTAGAGTACAAATTCACGCTCTTTCATGCCGTAATGCGGCACGGTTAAACGGGGTGTACTCATGATGTAATCACCGTATAGTAAGATATCTAAATCGAGGGTTCTTGCTCCCCAATGTTCTTTACGTACACGGCCTTGCTCATTTTCAATCTGCTGTAGCGCATCAAGTAATTCAATTGGCGCTAAACGGGTGTCGACACAGGCAACCGCATTAATATAATCAGGTTGTTCTTGTGGTCCCATTGGCTTACTTGCATACAGGGATGATACCGAAATAAAACGACTTTCCGTTAGTGCTTCTAGCGTTGTTATCGCTTCTTTGGCTTGCGCTACTGGATCGGAAAGATTACTGCCGATCGCGATATAACAGCGGGTATAGTCTTGCTTGTTAATATCATGTTTTTTTAGAGTTGACATACTATTAAGCATCACTGTCGCTCACAGGTTTTTTCTTTTTAGCGCGACGAGGACGTGTTTTTTTACCAACTGGTGCATTTAATTCTTTAATTAAGTTCTGACGGCCAGTGGCATTCGCAGTTTGGTAATCGCGCCACCATTGAGTTACTTCGACTAAGTCGCCACCTTGGATTTCTGCGCGCATTTCTAAGAAATCAAAACCTGCACGGAATTTTAAGTGTTCGAAGGCTTTTTCTGCACGTTTGCCTTGGCGGCGTGGTAAACGGCCTTGTAAATGCCAAATATCACGGATTGTTGAAGTAAAGCGACGTGGAATTGCAATACTCTTAATTTGGGAATCCAGCGCGTCATTCATTGCTAATAACAAAGCATCGCTGTAGTTAAGACCACTGTCAATAACGCGTTCTTCAGCCATCGCTTCCAGTGGATACCATAACATTGCGGCATATAAATAAGCGGGCGTTACACGCTTACCAGCATTAATGCGACGGTCTGTATTCTCTAACGCAATTTGGATGAATTTATCACAGTTACTTGAACCGTCTTCGTTTTGATATTTGCTAACCAGCGGGAACAATGGTTGGAATAAGCCATGCTCTTTCATTAATTTATAAGTTGTTAAACCCTGACCATTTAAGAATAGTTTTAATGTTTCTTCAAATAAACGGGCTGCGGGAATACTTTGTAGTAAGTTCGCCATGCGTTTAATTGGTTCCGCTGCATCTGGGCTGATCTGCATATCTAGTTTTGCGGAAAAACGCACTGCACGTAACATACGTACTGGATCTTCACGGTAACGAGTCTCTGGATCACCAATTAAACGTAGTTGTTTACTTTGTAAATCGGCAAGGCCGCCAGCAAAGTCATAAACAGCACGGTCGGCAATGTTGTAGTAAAGTGCATTAACGGTAAAGTCACGACGTTCAGCATCTTCACTGATGGTGCCGTAGACGTTATCACGTAACAACATGCCACCATCAGACTGCTTTGATGTTTGTTGATTTTGTTCTTTTTCTTTTTCTTCTACGTGATGACCACGGAAGGTTGCAACTTCGATCATGTCACGGCCAAATAAGATGTGGGCAAGACGAAAGCGACGGCCAACTAAACGGCAGTTATGGAATAATTTTTTGATTTGTTCTGGCTCGGCATTGGTCGCGATATCAAAATCTTTTGGCTCTTGACCAATAAAAATATCACGCACACCACCACCGACAAGGTAAGCTTGATAGCCCGACTTGTGTAAACGATAGAGTACTTTTAGGGCGTTTTCACTAATTAAGTTATGGTTTATAGGGTGTTGACCCTTCTCCAGTTTCAGTTCATTTAATCCCAAATGCTGTACATCTTGTTGTACTACTGGCACAACAGCCGTATTAGAATGAGTATCTTCAGGTGTTTTTTTACTCTGTGCATCACGATCTTTGCGTGTCTTTGACGCTGTTTCAGAGGCCGCTTCTTTCACATCTGATGTTTGATCTATCTGTTTTCTGCTTAGTATATTTTTACAGAATTTAGTGATTTGAGTGAAAATGGTACACCTCGAATTAATAGTAAAATAGGTTGAATTATTTATGCCGCCATATAATAGCGCTGCATTGATAAAATGACAAAGATTGTTGACGAAATTTAGTATTAATCTTGCCTTATTGGCTTAATACGATTGATTTCTGTCTGGGTAGGTTTTTGACGGACCAATGTTCTGCACCCCATTGTAATAGGTGGGGTACAGATAGATCTTGAAGCTCGTTACACACGGGTAGCGCTAAGAATCGGAATGCATCAATTAAGAGGGCTTTAGCCTGACTGATATCTAAGCCGGGCGCATGATTCTGTTTACTCAATTTAGAGCCATCGGCATTACTGACTAAAGGCAAATGTAAATATGATGGTGCTGGCTGGGAAAATTGTTCAAACAGGTATAATTGTCGCCCTGTTGGTTCAATTAAATCAGCGCCGCGCACCACTTGGGTTATACCTTGGTAAATATCATCCACGACCACGGCAAGATTATAAGCAAAAAAGCCATCTTTACGATGAATAATAAAGTCTTCTGCAGCGAGTGCTTTCTCGATATCTATTTTACCATGTAACTCATCCATAAAATGATTAACTGGCACTGTTGTCGTTACCCGCAAGGCGGCATTATCTGCAGTAAGCTGTTTGTGCTTACAGTGTCCTTGATAAAAGGCCCCTTGTGCTTGGATCTGTTTGCGGGTGCAATGACAGTAGTAAGTTAAACCTTGCTGGTTAAGCTGGGCAATGGCTTCTTGATAAGCAGAAGTGCGCTGGCTTTGATAGATAACATCACCATCCCAATGTAAACCAAAGGCATCGAGTGTTGTTAAGATATTCGCTGCTGCCCCTGTAATTTCTCTAGGGGGATCGAGATCTTCAATGCGTACTAACCAAGTACCTTGGTTAGATTTTGCTTGTAAATAGCTGCCAACAGCAGCGATCAGGGAACCAAAATGTAATGGTCCTGAAGGTGAGGGCGCAAAGCGTCCTACATAGCTATTAGACATAAATAGGGTTCTTTAAATAAAAAAGGCTACAAATAGAAAGAGGGCTAATAAGCCCTCAATAAAATAATGTCAGTTGAAAACTGATTAGCCAACCATTTGCTTTTCTTTAATTTCAGCAAGCGTTTTGCAGTCAATACATTGGTCTGCAGTTGGTCGTGCTTCTAAACGACGGATACCAATTTCGATACCACAAGTGTCGCAAAAACCGAATTCATCATTTTCAATTAATTGAAGTGTTTTTTCGATTTTTTTGATCAGTTTACGTTCACGATCACGTGCTCGAAGTTCTAAGCTAAATTCTTCTTCCTGGGCTGCTCGATCTACAGGATCTGGGAAGTTTGACGCTTCATCCTTCATATGAACCACTGTGCGATCAACTTCTTCACGTAGTTCATTTCGCCAAGCACTTAAAATGTTTTTAAAGTGTTCGCGTTGCTTCTCGCCCATGTATTCTTCACCAGGCTGTTCTTGGTAAGCTTCAACACCTGCGATGGCTAAAACACCGAGTAATTTTTTCGCTTCAGGCATGCTATCTCTCCTAGTCCGCATTACGCCATAATATTACAGAGCACTGCTAAGCAATATTTATGGGCGGTATAAATACCAGAAACACACAAACTGCGCAAACTAAACTGGTAAATTGTTCACCAACACCCTCTTTCGGGTTAGTTTTGCTGTGACATTAGTCACAGTTGAATGAAATTTGTTCTATCAACGTAATTTCGTGTTTTTCTATTGTACTCGCGTATGCAAATACTTCAACTCCTTGGTAAATTGCCTGCTTAACAAGATTACTATAGTCTTTATCTAAGTGTTTAGCAGGTTTTAGCGCCTTAATTCCGGTGTGCTGAATTACAAATAATAATACCGCTCGGTGTCCGTTTTTCTTTACAGTCATCAGCTCTCTTAAGTGTTTTTGTCCTCGGACACTGACAGTATCGGGAAAATAACCACAGCCATTCTCTAATAAGCTGGCACTCTTCACTTCGATATAGCATTTACCGCGTTTAGTATCATCGAGTAAAATATCAATCCGGCTATTTTCATTACCGTATTTTACTTCGGTGGTCAGATTTTCGTAGCCCGTTAGCTGTGATATAGCAGCCGATTGAATTGCTTCTTTGGCTAATTGGTTGGCTCTGGCTGTATTGATACAA
This sequence comes from Moritella sp. 28, assembly GCF_018219435.1. Taxonomy (NCBI): domain Bacteria; kingdom Pseudomonadati; phylum Pseudomonadota; class Gammaproteobacteria; order Alteromonadales; family Moritellaceae; genus Moritella; species Moritella sp. 28. Next base: position 883,953 of record NZ_CP056121.1, read on the forward strand.
ATCAAATCGCCATTGGCCTTTTCGGTAAGCTCCCAAGAGCGTGAATATTTACGTTTTGGATTATCTGAGGTTGAGTACCAGATGGTATCGCCTGGGTCACCACAGCCTGTCATTGCTCCGGTATTAGCACAGTGAATAGTAACTTCTTCACCATTTTCAAGAATGACATCGGCTAAAAATCGCTTGTAGCGTTTAATTAACGTGGCGGACTGTAAGGGCGTCGGATAATGCATAATCAGCTCATTAGTTGGAAAACAGCCTAGAGCATAATAATTTTTGGAAAAGAAAGCCATAGGTAACCAGAGGGCTACAACATCATGGTTGCCTATCGCAGTCGAAAGATAATTAGTTGAACTTAGATAGATCTCGTCGCCACTGTTTGTCTTCTTCACTCGCAGGTTTTTGCCATATTTGTTTTACATTGACGGTCAGTTGGCCATTAATCTCATTGGCATTGAGGGTGAATGTAAGCGGGTTAGCGATATTGGGCTGTGATAAAATCTGTTGGTCGTTAAATACTTGCTCGACAATACATATCGAGGTTTTATCTGGGCTGTCAGCATCGCGAGCGAGTGGGTTATTACAGTTGTTCATCAGATCCCCCCCATTAGGATACAGCACTCCTAACATTTGATGCTGACTACCAATTGAAATATCAAAATAGATTTTTTGACTGGCAAGGTAATTATAGATGTTAGCTGACAGTATCGACGGTGCACGCTCTTTTTCGTTATAAAACCGGGACAGTTTTAAATACGTAGAGCTGCCACCGGGGGCTGTTGCATCGGCAGAACGCACATATTTATGTAATATACGCATATGGTGTATAGGGAGAGTCCAGCCAACTTGCACTTGGACTTTAACATCGCCATTATCCAGTTCTTCAACATTGATGATGCGTGTTCGTACTTTGGTATTGAGAATCGGGTCAATGACTTCTGCGTCAATACTGTCCCGTACTTTTAATAACTGGGTTAGATTGAATTGCGGGCTATGACCGTGAGCTGAAAACAGGCGTTTTACATCATCAAGTACCGATGTAAGCTGCATGATTTGATGGTCTTGTTGGCGTATTAATCGTGCGCTTTGCTGCGTTGATATTTGTTGTTCAGCAATGGCTAATTTGATCTCACCTAAATTTTTTAAATTATTATCGAATTCGTTATCTAGGGTGATCAGATTTTTTTCTACCTTGGGACTGTTACGTAATGTGGCGATGCTTTGGCCAATGTAATGCTCATCGAATGTTGCCCGTATTTGCTGCACTACAAATATCTGACCTTTATATACATCTTTATCTTTGACTATCTGCGGTTTGTTTTGTGGCGTGATTTTCATATAAGTGGCTTGAATAATAGGTACGTATTGTTTGTAGTTAGTCAGATTGACGGGCTTATTCATGAATTGATAATTACGTACATTAAAGCTAGCTTTGATACGGGCTTTTTCTTGCATAATTTGTTTGGCACTGGCAATACTTTCGCCATTGGTGAGTTGATGGGTAATGGTATATGTTTCCGACCAAAAGCCAATGTGAGCCATTGCGGTATGGTTATAACTGAGAGTGAATAATAAGGATAAAAAAAGTGACGTAGATAGGCGCATAGTAAATTCCTTTTGCTATTGCTTATAAATAATAGACTTAAATTTAATGAATGGTGTTTTTAGGGTAAAATCGAACGATTACTGATTAATTTATTTTATTCTGAGAGGCCTTTGTGGCAGCGTTACCGATCACTACCGTATTACCCGATTTATTTACGGCCTTAAAATCATCTAATCAAGTTATCTTGCAAGCACCACCAGGTGCTGGTAAATCAACCTTATTACCACTTAAATTACTGCAAGAGAATATCTTCAGTGGTCGAATTTTAATGTTAGAACCAAGGCGTCTTGCTGCGCGTAATATTGCTATATTTATGGCCTCTAAGTTACAACAAAAAGTCGGAGAAGATGTTGGTTATCGTATGCGTGGTGATACTAAAGTGTCGAAATCAACACGGTTGGAAGTGGTAACTGAAGGGATCTTAACTAGGATGATCCAGCAAGACCCGGAACTCCGCGATTATGATCTCATTATATTTGATGAATTTCACGAACGCTCACTCAATGCTGATATCGGTTTAGCATTTGCGCTCGAAGTGCAACAAGGCTTACGCGATGATTTAAATCTATTAGTGATGTCGGCAACGCTCGACAGCGAAGGGCTACAGAAAATGTTGCCAGAGGCGAAACTATTGACGGCAGAAGGGCGTTGTTTCCCTGTTTCTTATAGTTATCACCCGATGAACTTACAGCGTAGTACGATTAAACAAGCGTTGCCGGGCGCGATAACCGCAACGGTTAAATTAGCGCTACAGCAGCAGGGCGGTAATATTCTGGTATTTTTGCCTGGGGTGAGTGAAATTAAACGTTGCCAGCAACAGTTACAAGAATTAGTTAATGCGAATCTACAAGTACTGCCCTTATATGGTCAATTAACGCAACAGCAGCAACAGGCAGCAATTAATCCTATCGCCGCAGGGCAACGCAAGATTGTATTGGCAACCAATATAGCCGAAACCTCATTAACCATTGAAGGTATTTCGGTGGTGATTGATTCTGGCCTTGAGCGCCGAGTTAGCTTCTCCCCACGCTCGGGGGTCAGCAGATTGCAGACCAGACGCATAAGCCAAGCATCAGCAACTCAGCGAGCAGGGCGTGCGGGGCGTTTACAAGCAGGGCATTGTTATCGTTTATGGCGTGAAGAAGATCACAGCCGCTTAGATGCTCAAATCGAACCAGAAATTATTGCCGCTGATTTAACTTCAACCTGCTTAGAACTTAAGGTATGGGGGGTCAATAGCTTTACGGAACTGTCATTACTCGATCAGCCTTCATTGGCAAATGTGCAATATGCTGAATCGTTATTAACCGAACTTGGCGCTCTAGATGCGGGGAGTTGCAGTCAACATGGCCAAGCATTGGCTGAATTTGGTATGTCACCACGGTTAGCACATATGCTGTTGACGGCAAAAGTGTGGGAAAGTGAACTGCCGGGTATTAGTTGGTTAGCCTGTAGATTAATCGCATTACTTGAAGGCAGTGAACGCTTACCACTTGATTTGGATTTTGCATTGCAACAAATGGCATCGGGGCAATTTAAACAAGCACAACGTCAAGCACTGCAATGGGCACAACGTTTTAGCTTTGTGGGAAGCAGCAGTCAGTGTCGAAACACGAATGCTTATGCCGGGTTATTATTAGCGTTAGCGTATCCAGACCGTATCGCACAGCGTCGTGATAATACAGGACGAGGGCAAGACGTGCGTTATATGTTAAGCAACGGACTCGGGGTTAAATTGATGACGGATGCCAGTTTAGCCAGTGCCGAATTATGCGTTGTCGCTGACCTGTCATTAACCGAACAAGGCGCCGATGCCATGGTGTATAACGCTTGTGAAGTTGATTTAGCGGAGTTACAAACTTGGTTACCGCAATTATTTAAGCCACAAGCATTTGTACAATGGGATTTAAAAGCCCAAAAATTGATTGCCGAGCAGCGTCAATGTTTAGGTAAGTTGGTATTATCTCGCCAAGTATTAACTGATATAACGCCAGCACAAAAACAAACGGCAGTACTGACCGGTATCCGCAAAACCGGGTTATCGGTATTACCTTGGAATGATCAAAGTAAAGCATTGCTCACCCGATTACGTTGTGCGCATTTATGGTTAGCGGAAGTGGGTTTTGTTGATTACAGTGATGAAGCCTTAATTGACGATCTAGAAAACTGGTTACTGCCGTACTTAACAGGCGTAACTGGGCCTGCGCAGATGAAAAAAATACCGTTAACAGAGGCGTTGTTATCACGTTTGGAGTGGTCGCTACAGCAGCGTTTGGATAAAGAGTTACCCACTCATTTTACCGTGCCGACTGGATCGAAAATAAAATTGCGTTATAACGATAACAGTGCACCGAGTTTACCTGTGCGTATTCAAGAGATGTTTGGTCAAGCCAATAAACCTGCCGTTGCCAATGGTCGGGTGCCTATTGTCATTGAATTACTGTCACCAGCGATGCGTCCGTTACAAATTACTCAAGATTTATTGGGCTTTTGGAGTGGCAGTTATGCCGAGGTTAAAAAAGAAATGAAAGGCCGGTATCCGAAACATTATTGGCCAGATAATCCTTTGGAAGCGATGCCGACACGACGTGTTAAAAAACATATGTAGGAAAGCAGCAATAGTTATTCGTAATCTGCTATTATCTCGCAGAGTTCGTTTCAGACAAATAAAAGAAGATTTATCATGACTAAAAAAATCGCTACATTGCATCCCCGTAATCCACATCAGGGACGTTATGATTTAACAGCCTTAGTTAAAACATACCCAGCGTTAAAAGCGTACATAACGCTAAATCCTCGTGGAGAAGAAACGGTCGATTTTAGTGATGATAAAGCCGTCGTTTGCTTGAACAGTGCATTATTGGCCCATTTTTACCAAGTACCAAATTGGCAGATTCCAACAGGTTATTTATGTCCGCCAATCCCTGGACGTGCGGATTACATTCACTATATTGCCGATCTACTGGCAGAAATGAATAATGGTGACGTACCAACAGGTAAGCGTGTTAAAGCGTTAGACATTGGTACTGGCGCTAACTGTATTTATCCTATTCTTGGTCATCGCAGCTATGGCTGGGGTTTTGTGGGTACTGATATTGATACGGTAGCAGCAAAAACAGCGAATGTGATCGTGCAAGCAAACCCAAGCTTAAATAAAGCGATTAAGATTGTATTGAAAAAAACGCCAGGTAGTACCTTTAAAGGCGTCATCAAATATAACGACAAATATGCGGTGACAGTTTGTAATCCGCCGTTCCATGCATCAATGGAAGATGCGGCAGCAGGTACTGAGCGTAAGATTAACAACCTGCACAAAGGTAAGGCTGCGCCAGCCAATACCACGAAGTTGAATTTCGGTGGTCAGAACACTGAGCTTTGGTGTGAAGGTGGCGAATTACGCTTTGTTAAAGACATGGCGAAAGAAAGTAAAGATTTCGCTGAACAAGTATGTTGGTTCACAAGTCTTATCTCAAAGGGTGAGCATATCGAAGAGCTTGAACAACATTTACACACGTTAGGTGCAAAACAAATCCGCGTGATCCCTATGTCGCAAGGTCAAAAAGTCAGTCGTATATTAGCGTGGAGCTTTATGGATACTGATGAACAACAACAGTGGGCTGGGGATCAATGGTAACAGTAATGGCAGAAGGTACCGTTTAAAAATATTGCTAGATCTATGAGTAAACGGCTGTTTAACATACGGGATGTCTAAGAATCTCAAAATATATCCGATGATATTTACCGTTGCGTGCTTAGAGCATGCAACTGTATTTGCTAATCATTCCATACTCATATCATGAGAGTCATCACTCTGTGTTTTTTGAGCTAACTCCCTTTTTCTAATATCATTTAAAGGCATTTTATTTTCCATCTTATTTTTAGGTTCTGTAGCAAACTGGGGAGATTCAGTATGAATACTTCACAACAGCAACAGATTAATTTTCTTTATGAACTCTCGAAACAAAACGTAACACAGGTTAAAACGTTAACGAGTTGTGTGACATTACACCAGGCGATAAAATACCTCCATTTTCTTGATGCAACAATAAATCTGCTTTGTCGCACTCTGGATTAAGCGTAATTAAGCCATCATTTATTTCCCCGCTATCACATTAGAACTAAAGCTGCCATATTGCGCATTTCGTGGTACGCGATTTCATAATCAAATTCGTGTAATTCTATATTTGGTGTTGTCATATGTTGCTCCATGCTTTAGCCGTTAATGTTAAGTGGTCGCGTTCCAATATTTTTTTAATTCAGGTAAATATGTATTATGGGGGCGTTGATTGGCACGATTAATAATATTCCTCTCCACCGTTTGATATTAAGTTTTCAGCTATTTCTGCTTGCCAATCGTTGTGTTGTTGGTTTTGTTTTTGTTGTTCATTTGCTTTTTTATCAGGCGCTTCTTGGGTGTTAATTTGATTTGCAGGATGGTTGTGTAGTGCTGCTTTTAGGTTACTCGCTTCAAGTTCTTGTTTTGGTCTATATTCAGAAGTATTGTTTAATATAAAAAGTAGTATATAAATGATTGATTAAACCATCCTTCCCCAACAAAGCGTTACACTTTTGTCATCCATTCTAAAAGGTAGAGGAAATGACCACTCACTACTTACCCAACATTATCAGATTTATATTTATTGCCAGTGCTGGCTTTGCTTTAACACTACTGTCAGCATCTTGGCTTTCCCTTTCTGTCGTTCAGTTTTGGATGAAACTAGATTCTAAACAATACATAGCTAGAGTGGAACACAACTATATTCATGAAAAATCCTACCTTTCGGCTTTGGTATTACCTAACACCTGCTCTGATAATGTTCGTCATATTTTACACAAAATTGAGCATGAGGAGCCTGAACTTCGATTCGTAGGGTTGGTGCTTAATAAGCAAACCTTGTGTACAAGCAACGGTATATTGTCTCATCCAATTGAACTACAACCAACGACATATCCTTTATTTCGTTATTTTTCAGAATCTACAGGCCAAGAAGAAATTGCAGTTATGATCGATGGGGTTAGCAATAATTTCGTTGTTTTTATCAATAAGATCAGGTTGGTAGATTATCTCCACTTTTATTGTGAGTCATGCATATCATATCAGATTAAGCTTGTAGGTGAGGCGGCTCCCGTTCCACTGGATTCAACATGGTTTATTATTGTGCATGATTATGGGCAAGCTAGAGGCTACCTCCACGTGTCTAATACACTAAAAAAGCAGGTTAATGACAAATATTTCTGGTTTTATTTTTTAATGTACTGCGTGATGTTTAGTTTGCTTTTATTCACATATAAATTATATCGCAACAGAAGCCTGAGTGTTGAAGCACTATTGATTCAAGCTGCGAAAAAACAGCAATTCATCCCCTTTTATCAACCAATTGTTACCCCTGAAGGAAAGGTGAAGGGCGTTGAAGCTTTAATGCGTTGGCAAGATAACTCAGGGGCAATACTCGCGCCTAATACGTTTATTCATACAGCTGAGAAATTGGGAGTGATAGATGATATGACATTAGGAATGATTAACAAAGCCAAAGACGATTTTAACCACCACAGCGGAAGCGCTCAGTTACCTCTTAATTTTTTTTGTGCTTTTAATCTCACCGCATCACAAATTGAAAATGATGATTTTGTTGATAAATTACTACTAACCTTTGCGGGATATCAAGGGTTTATTGCGGCGTTCGAGATAACAGAGCGACAAAAATTTAACGATGAAGAAGCAGCTAAGCGTAACCTAGGAAGGCTGCAATCAGATGGCTATCAAATTAAGCTAGACGATACTGGCACAGGTTATGGTGGATTCAACTACTTTCTTCATTTTAATATTGATAGCATTAAAATAGATAAAATGTTCATTGATATAATTGGGCGAGAGGATTTAAAAATTAACGTCCTCAATGCCATCATTGATATGGCAAAATCCCTAGAATTAACAATAATCGCCGAAGGAGTCGAGACTCAGACTCAGGTCGATTTCTTATCAGAGAAAGGGGTCGACTTATTACAAGGTTATTATTTTTCTAAGCCTGTACCTTATGACAAACTTAATGTTGAGGGGGGGGCTAGAGTTTAGTGGGACCTACATCCCAACTGTCCACTTGTTAAGGCCTCTTTACCTATGTCATCGCGCATGTGAATCATCCCGCGAACAAGTTTGGCTGCGGTTACCTTTTTATCCATCTCGAGTTCTAAGCTTTGAAGTTATAGATTTAGATCTGCTTGGTTATTTTCACTTAACCTAATCGATACCGGTTTAGCTCCGGTTGTCACATTTCGCTTCGTTGCTACGGTTGTGATTTTATTTTTTGGCTGTTCTATTTCTTGTTGTTCTTTCTTTTTGTCTTCTACGGCTAAGTGATGAAGCACCTCGTAATTTGCTCATATTAATAAATACACTTTTATAAGTTAAAGACGTTCTAGCACTTCTTTTGCAAGATTCTTATATCAGAAATCGCTGATGTTAGTGTAAATAATTCAACGTTGTATAAAGATTTAAACGGTAGCAGTGATGGCTGTGATTACCTCAATCCCCATGCTTCTAAGACTTACGGTCCTAATACGTTTACGAGCAATAGTTCACTTACTGGAATAAAGAACGTTGAAGTAAGATTTACTTATTGGGGGGGGATGGAAATAATATGCCAAAACTATATTAGTTTTGATGAACAAGAAAACTACCAGGTAGACATAAACTTGACGAATGTTGAACATCAAATATTTTCATGTACTTATAATTAAGTCATCTTAGCTTTGACCCCCAATCCTTTCTGTCGCTCGTGAGAGTTCGTCGTGAGATAGGGGATGATCAATATGCATCGGAACTTGTAGAACGGATTATATTTAAGTAGATTAATACGGTAAGCATCGCGTTTACCGTTTTTATATCTGAAATAGTGTCGACAACAGAATTAGTTTAAATTTAAAGGGATAGTGGCATGTTGGTATGGTTAGGTTACAGCTATTTAATATTGAGCATCATTACCCTATTGGTATATGGCAAAGATAAATGGGCGGCTAAACGGCAGGGATGGCGTACACCAGAGCGTACATTGCACTTGTTGGCGCTGTTCGGAGGTTGGCCTGGTGCGCTCGTCGGCCAAAAATTGTTTTCTCATAAAAAAAGTAAAATCAGTTTCAAACGTATTTTTTGGTTAACGGTTGCTGGTAATGTATTAATTGTATTCGTAATTTTTCAAATTGATCCGAGTTATGTGATTGTTGGTTAGTTTTAGATACTAAAACTTTTGCCTGATTTACACATATTTACGTTATCTATACTATGCCTTTGTTTTGTTGTGTTATACCATTTCGGCCTTATTATGCTAATTACTACTATTTTGAACGAAGACTGGGTATTCATTAAATGTCGTCAATTAAAAAAAATAAATTACAGTTAGTGCTAACGTGGGTGTTATTAACAAGTGTATTACTTTTCATTGTCGCGTTATTACCAGTGACAGATAAAGTCGATGACAGTAATGATATCAGCGTCAGTGCTAATTCTGTTACCGCTGATATTTCGGATGTATCGAAAGACAAAATAGCTGAGTTACCATCTGAATCATCGCCACAAGCAGTATTACTTGATCCCGCTGCGACTGCGATGCCTGCGGACTCGTTACTTACTGATGATCCTCGTTCACCACTTTACGAAGCAAGCGCTGCTAACGCGACTATTACTGAATCGGCCGTTGCAGAAATCGCTGAGGATCTTGCAAAGTCGTACCCAAAAACCATTAACTACGTGATCCAAAAGGGTGACACTTTAGGGGCTATTTTTGAGCAGTTAGATTTAAGTCAAACGAGTTTATATCAAATATTGGAAGTGGACTTAAATGTTCTGGCGTTAGATAGTATTAAACCCGGACAAACCTTAGCATTCACCGAGTTTGAGGGCGAATTAACGCGCTTGGAATTACAAGTAAGTCTTGGTCATCAAGTCGTTTATAAGCGTTTAGGTGAGAGCGGTTTCGAGTTTGAAGAGATAAATGTTGACGGTGAATGGCGAGACCATAGTTACATAGGTACCGTTGAAAATAGCTTTTCTGGTTCAGCAAAGCAAGCTGGACTATCGTTATTTGAAGCACAATTCATTGCGACGTTATTAAAAGATAAAATTAATTTTAGTCGAGATTTACGCAGCGGAGATACCTTTAAAGTCTTAGTGTCTCGTCAATATATTGGAGATCAACTCACAGGTGAAAATCGTATTGATGCGGTAAGTATTAATAATCGTAATCGTGACATTAGTGCCTATTTGTATGAAGGTAGTTATTATGACGAAGCAGGTCTGAGTATTGAACGCGCTTTTGTGCGTCGCCCTGTTAGCAGTAAGTATCGTATATCATCAAGCTTCAATCCAAGGCGTGTACACCCCGTGACAGGTTTATTACGTCCGCATAACGGTACCGATTTTGCGACGCCAATTGGTACCTCTGTGTATGCAACGGGTGATGGTATTGTGTCGCGAGTGGTTAATCATAAGTATGCAGGACTGTATATTGAAATATCAAATGGTCAAACATTCCGTACTCGTTTTTTACACTTAAGTAAGGCACTGGTGAGAAAAGGTCAACGAATAAAACGTGGACAAAAAATTGCGTTATCGGGTAATAGTGGCCGTGTTACTGGACCTCATTTACATTACGAGCTACACATGCGTGGCCGTGCTGTTAATGCGATGACTGCGGACATTCCTATTGCGTCGGCAATTGATAAACGTCAACAAGCGGCATTTAAACTGGCGTTAAATGGCTATCATGCAGCTTGGGAGCAAGCTAAAAGCTAACTTTACCGCGCATATTTTTGGTTTTACCACGCTGAGTTTTAGTGTCCATACGTTTCTTTTTGGCATTGCGACTCGGCTTGGTAGCACGACGTGCCTTTTGGATCACGGTCGCTTGCTTAATCAATTCAACTAAACGTTCAAATGCTACCTGTTTGTTATAATCCTGACTACGCGATTCTTGAGATTTAATGATGATCACACCATCTTTGGTAATGCGATGATCGCTTAACGCTAATAACCTCTCTTTATAAAATACGGGTAGTGAAGACGCCTTAATATCAAAACGTAAATGGATCGCTGTTGATACTTTATTGACGTTTTGACCACCGGCGCCTTGTGCGCGGATGGCTTGAATATCAATTTCTGAATCGGGAATTGATACATTGCTAGAGATGAAAACCATTGATAAACCTTGGTGTTATATTACAGTACAATATTGGGCAGACAGATGCTGTGTTATTGATGAGTAACTGCTAGCGTCTGGTTTTAGATACACCTATGATACGCGAGTTTGTGGCTATTGTTAATTTTCAATTACCACACGCTATTATTTGCACCTCGGTTAGAGAATATTTATGGAAATCATTCGACCAGTCAAAGTGACGGATGCTCACGCGTTATCAGCGTTATTTTCGCAACTGAATAACGAAACGCCGTTTATGGCCATGGGTGAGAAAAATAGTGCAACTGAACTCAGCGAGCACCTGGCGTTATTTATCAATTCAGCAACCCAAGTGCTTTATGTAATAGAACGAGATAATCATAAACTGATCGGTTTTGCGATAGGCATAACAGGCTATATTAGTGGTGATAGTCAGACCGCATCTTTGGTTATTGGTATTCAGCAAGCGAGCATCTGTTTGGGGCTCGGCGGAAAATTATTGGCACATGTCGAAGCGTGGGCACGTCTGTCTAAATTAAAACAACTAGAATTAACCGTCATGGTAGCCAATAAAAGCGCGATAGTATTTTATAAAAACAATGGTTTTAAGCAATTAATATCAAAGCCACAAGGGATGATTGACGGCCTTGCTGAAAATGAATTATATATGGTAAAGGCAGTTAATTTGGATTAAGGAAGATCAGATGGATATTGGTTATTGGGCAATGTTTCTCACCGCATCATTAGCACTAAATATGACACCGGGACCGGACCTGATATTTGTACTGACTAAGACGGTTAGCCATGGTCGTAAAACGGGCGTTGTTGCCGCTGCTGGGGCTTGTTCTGGTGCTTTGGTGCATGTAGCTGCCGCAGCATTAGGTTTATCTGCGATTATCGTTTCTTCCGCTTATGCTTTTATGCTCATTAAAATCATTGGAGTGGGTTATCTTATTTATTTGGCTTGGCAGGCATTCACTGCATCTGGTGGTATTGAATTAACGGCCACTGGCCATACTGATGGTGACTCATCATCGCTAATGTCGCATTGGAAAATATTCAAACAAGGGGTATTAATCGATGTCCTCAACCCCAAGGCTGCGATCTTTTTTATGGCTTTTTTACCACAGTTTGTGCGTGAAGGGCATGGTTCGATCTCAACGCAATTATTGTTATTGGGTTTGATTGTGGTGATTGGTGCATTTGTGGTGGAACTCGGTTATATCTTTGTTGCCCATCGTTTAACCAAAAAAGTAAAAGGTAACCAAAGTTTTACGCTGTGGCTTAATCGGACGGTTGGCGCTGTTTTTGTGGGGCTTGGGATCAAACTCGCTGCTACATAATCAGGTAGTTAAAATACCCTTCTGTAAGAGTTGAGTTCGGGGGAGCGAACAGGGTAAACTAACGATTCTTTTTTACGCTATTTTATCTAATCGTATTAGACTGTATTTAATGCAATTTCTAGGACCCTTTCCATTGGCTAAACGTCCCGTAAGTGATGACACAAAAAAAACTGTCAACAAACGAAAAACACCAGCAAAAGCAGCGGCAAGAAAATCAGCGAATAAATCTACCGCAAAAAAAATCACTAAGCGAAAAACGAAAAAGGTAACAAGTCGCACTTGGACTCGCAGTATTGCCATTTTCCTGTTTAAATTTAGTTTGGCTTTTTCGGCTCTTTTTATTCTTTATGGTATGTATTTAGACAGTAAGATCCAAACGCGATTTTCTGGCCCTATCTGGAAGACCCCTGCGCAAATATACGCACGCAGTTTAGAACTAAAACCAGGGATGTTTTTACCACATGATAAATTGGTCGAAGAACTGGTTTTACTCAATTATTTAAAAGTAACAAAACCACGTACTGCCGGGCAATTCTCAATATCGGCGACTAAAGTCGAATTACTGCGTCGAAGTTTTACTTATCTTGATGGAACTGAACCTAATAAAGCGTTGTTTCTTACCTTTGCTGATAACCGCTTAGTCAGTATTCGTGATCAGAAAACCGGTAAATATCTTAATTCAGTTAATCTTGATCCTATGCTGCTTGATACACTGCAAGCTCCGAACCAAGAAGATCGTATCTTGGTTGAATTACAAGATTACCCACAATTATTAATTGATACCTTATTATTGGTGGAAGATCGAAACTTTTACCATCATAGCGGCGTATCGCCTGTTGCTATTATCCGTGCTGTGTTTGCCAATATGAATGCAGGACGAACTGTACAGGGAGGGAGTACGCTAACTCAGCAGTTAGTTAAAAACTTTTTCTTAACCCGTCAGCGCAGTTATTGGCGTAAATTTAACGAAGCGTACATGGCAATATTGATTAACTATCGTTTAAGTAAGGATGTGGTATTAAGCGGCTACCTTAACGAGGTTTATTTAGGTCAAAACTACAGTGATGGTGTATATGGTTTTGGTTTAGCTAGCTACTTTTATTTTGGCAGACCAGTACCGGAATTGAGCATAGACCAAATGGCGTTTTTGGTTGCCGTTGTTAAAGGACCGTCGTTTTATGATCCGTGGCGCTACCCCGAACGTGCACTTGAACGTCGTGATATGATCATTCGTTTATTATCCAAAAATGGCAAGATCAGTACCGCTGAATATCGTGCCGCGATTAAGAGACCGCTGGGTATTATTCCGCGTGGGCACATGAGTACCACGAAAGCACCTGCGTTTTTATCGTTATTACGCCGTGAATTAAAAACCACGTTTGGTGATGCGCTTTATGATCAATCGGGGTTAAAAATATTTACCAGTTTGGACCCGCTTGCACAACGGGCGGCAGAAACCGCTATCACAGAAAGTCTGCCTCGATTGGAAAAGGCACGGAATATTTCCGGATTAGAAACCGCCATGGTGGTGACCGACCGTCAATATGGTCGGGTTACCGCAATTGTTGGTGGCCGCAACACGCAATATGCCGGTTTTAACCGTGCGCTGGATGCTTCTCGTTCGATTGGTTCTGTGGTGAAACCCGCGATTTATTTAACTGCATTTGAAAAGGGTTATGATCTTAATTCACCGCTAGAAGATAAACCGCTGCGATTAAATAACCAGTACGGTAATAACTGGCAGCCAAAAAATTATGATCGTAAATACCGTGGAGAAGTCCCGTTATACCAAGCCTTAATGCAATCGCTTAACGTACCTACTGTTAATTTAGGCATGGCTCTGGGTGTGGATAATGTAATTAAAAGTTTAAAACGTCTAGGCGTTGAGAAAGTGGATAATCACTATCCATCGATGCTATTGGGGGCATTAAATATGTCACCATTCCAAGTATCACAAATGTATCAAACGATTGCTACAGCGGGGGAATATCATAAATTAACAAGTCTGGTCGCGGTGGTCGATGAAGACGGTGATTTAGTCTATCAGCAAAGCCTGAAAGGTCAGCGCCGTTTTGCTAGTAAAGATACAGACCTGACTATTTATAATATGACGCTGGTGGCGAAAAAAGGCACTGCTCGACGGTTACGCTGGCAATTTCCAGGTATTAACTTTGCAGGTAAAACCGGTTCGACGGATAAGTTACGTGACAGTTGGTTTGTCGGTTTAGATAATCGTGACGTGGTCACTGTTTGGGTGGGACGTGATGATAATAAAACCTCAACCTTGACTGGCTCGAGTGGAGCATTAACTGTATTTGGTGATTATATGAAACTACGTAGTGCAGATAGCTTAGTGGTGAATTAGCGTTCGTAGCCTCTAGTCTCAATGATTTAGAGGCAATGTTAGGCTGCCCAATTGCATATTCAGCAACCAAGCTTAAGCATTTACCACTCTATTTTGTAATACAAAAACTCTAGCGTGATCGTAAATCAAGTTAAACATAAACGCATAGATAGTAATAAAAATAGTCACGCCTAAATCCATGACGAAGGCTTGCCACAAGCTGACGTCTAAAATATAAGCCATAACGGGTATAGTGAAAAATAATAAACCTGCTTCAAATAAAATGACGTGAACAATACGCAACGAGAATGAGCGTTTAGCTTTGCTTCCCTTTACAAAATGATCAAAAGACCGATTGAATAAATAGTTCCAGACCATGGCGATGCTGGCGATAACTATCATTGTCTCTGATAATGAGCCAATATCATGATCTGTGAACAAGACTAAACCTATGATCGATAATGTGACAGCCAGTACTTCAAATAACACCGCTTGACTGATTCTTTCTATCGTTCCCATGAACTACCTCTCTTATTAAAATACTTATTAACATATATAGAAGTGGCGATTATGACAGGATAGAGAGATAAAAAAAGTTAACAGCCATCACGAATAGTGATAGCTTAAATCAAATATTTTCAGTTATTGAGTAACTATGTACAGCTTTGAACAACTAAACGTTTTTGTCACAGTATGTGAACAGGGGTCTTTTTCGGCTGCGGCACGTAAACTGAAACGTGCTCAGTCAGGCGTAAGCCAAGCGATTGCTAATTTAGAAATAACAATTAATCAAGAATTGTTCAATCGTGAAAAGAATATACCTGTGTTAACTGAAAACGGAAAGGCACTACTGCCGATTGCGAAATCAATACTGCACCAACAGAAATATTTTGACCAAAAAGTTGAGTCTTTAAC
Organism: Moritella sp. 28; assembly: GCF_018219435.1. NCBI lineage: Bacteria > Pseudomonadati > Pseudomonadota > Gammaproteobacteria > Alteromonadales > Moritellaceae > Moritella > Moritella sp. 28. The sequence continues at coordinate 899,331 of NZ_CP056121.1, forward strand.
GAAAGAATATGAGCATGAGCTGGTGATTGCGGTAGATGAAAGTTTAATGAATAGTGAGTTGTTACAAATACTGACCCCTCTTGCAGATCAATTTCCCATCACTAATTTCGATATAATAACGACGTCTACCTTTGATGTCGAAGAATTGGTTCAAAAAGGTAAAGCACAAGTGGGTATTGTCTATGCCGATAGTGAATTGAAGGTCGATATGGATTTCTTTCTGCTTGGTCAAGCTCGATTTCTGACGATCGCATCACCAAATCACGAATTGACAAGGCTACCTATAGTGCAAGATTCTGATTTAAAAAGGTATCGCCAATGCGTACATCGAAGTGCTAAACAAAAAGAGCTTTGGTTTAGTTACGGTATCAGCGCTATGATTTGGTATGCAAATACGCATCAAACCCTTGTAGAGCTAGTGCATAATGGTATTGGATGGGCAAATGTACCTGAGTTACTCGTAAAGAAAAATATTCAACAAGGGAAAATAGTCTCTTTACCTGTTGCGCATGAGTACAGCGGTTGGCTAACACCTATTGGATGTTTAGTCTCTCGAAGTCGTTCTTCTGGCCCTGTATTAGCAAGTGTAACTGATTTATTACAGCGCTATTGTTTTGTTGATGAACATTGGGAATTAAGGGCGTCATAGATAATAAAAAGCGAGGTCTCTTTCTATTACTATGATGAGTAAGAGAGAAAGACTTCGCCTTGTTATCTATCTGGGTTTGTCAGTCGTATTAAATCGACTTAGAAGTGACCTTCAAAACCAACAAATACACCGTCAACGGTTGCATCAGCTTTCACGTCATCAACATTAAAATCAAGTTGTTGGATACGGTAACCAGCACGGATAGACCAATCAAGTACATAACCTGGGTTTAGCATGAAAGATAAACCTACTTCAGCATCACCGTAAACATCACCTGTAATACCAATCGCATTCACCATTGCAAAGGCTTTCAGTGGGAACATAGGTAAGCCAACTTCAGCGTAAGCATAACCCATAGGTAATGGACCTGAGAATGACGCCTTCGTCGAACCACTTTCGAAAGAACCGTCCAGTTGACGCCATGTTAGACCTGCATCTAGCGACACAATGTCATTGTCTAAGAATTCATAGTACAGAGTGAAATCAATCGTTTTAAGGTTAATGTTTTCACCCGCTGAAGAACCTTCAACATCTACATTTGAGAAACTAACTGCAGCATTTGGAATGAGTGGAATTGGATGTTCAAATTTCACATACATACGGTAGTTGTAAGTATCTTCATAACTAGTAACTGCAGAGTTATTTTTATATGTAATCGTTCCGTCAACGCCTGATTGCCATACGTCAGCACCAAAATAGGTGCCAAGCATATCAGCAGCTGCGCCGTTCGAAAAACCGGTAAGAAGAGTTAGTGCAAGTAGTTGTTTTTTCATAATGAGTCCATGTTCATCTATGTAATTTGTCGCGCAACAGTAACAGCAAGCGTCCCTAGTCAATAAGTATTAGCCAAAACCTAGTTATTTCCTAACACTATTAACTGGCAGTTAATACTTTCGGCCTGTGGGGGAAAAAGTTTAGCGCTAATATTAATCTTTACAAAGCCGTTTGCATGCAGTTGTTTTTGGAGGCTATTATACATTTTACAGTTAAATTATCATGTTTAATGACCTATTTATGTTATTTAAACCAAAGTAGCTTAACTTGTTTTTGGCTGGTACTTTTACTTGGTAAAAAAAAGACACAAAAAAGCCCTAAAAATAGGGCTTAACAAAATGATAAAAATGGTACTTTTATCATGCTTTTAGGTTCGGAATTGTTACGCTAGTTTAGCAAAACAACGTTCAGCCGCTTCAATTGTTGCTTCAATATCGGCACTGGTATGCGCAGTTGATAAGAAACCGGCTTCAAATGAAGATGGTGCAAGGTAAACACCTTCTGCTAACATTAAGTGGAAAAATTTCTTGAAGCGTTCAGCATCACACTTGCATACAGCTTCAAAACCAGTGATTTCAGCTTGGTCAGTAAAGAAGAAACCAAACATACCGCCAACGTAGTTTACAGCCAATGCGATGTTTTGACGTGCAGCTGCCGCTTTTAGGCCTTCAGCTAATTGTTTGGTGCTAGCACTTAATTGCGCAGCTACTTCTGGCTTATCAATTTCGGTTAATGCAGCAAGACCTGCCGCCATTGCAATTGGGTTACCCGACAATGTACCCGCTTGGTATACCGGACCAGTTGGGGCAATATGTTGCATGATCTCAAGTTTACCGCCAAACGCGCCAACTGGCATGCCGCCGCCGATTACTTTACCTAATGTCGTTAGGTCTGGTTCTACTTGGTAGTGTGCTTGTGCACAGCCCGTTGCAACACGGAAACCTGTCATTACTTCATCAAAGATAAGCACTGCATTGTATTTATCACAAATGCTACGCAGTCCTTGTAGGAAACCTGCTTGTGGTGGAATGCAGTTCATGTTACCCGCAACAGGTTCTACAATGATACAAGAGATGTCTTCTGGGTATTCAGAGAATAGTGATTCAACCGATGCTAAATCATTGAACGTTGCTGTCAGTGTATGCTTAGCAAAATCAGCTGGAATACCTGGTGAGCTTGGTTGACCTAAGGTTAATGCGCCAGAACCTGCTTTAACCAGTAGTGAGTCAGCATGGCCGTGGTAGCAACCTTCAAATTTTAAGATTTTGTCACGATTTGTGTAACCACGCGCTAGGCGAATTGCACTCATTGTTGCTTCTGTACCTGAACTAACCATGCGTATTTGTGCCATAGAAGGCACCATCGCTTGTACTTTCTGTGCCATGATCACTTCGATTTCGGTTGGTGCACCAAAACTTAATCCGTTTTCAACCGCCGCTAATACAGCAGATTTGATTGCTGGATGGTTATGACCCAAAATCATCGGCCCCCACGAACCTACATAATCAATATAGGCATTGCCGTCTACATCATAGATACGCGCGCCTTCGGCACGTTGAATAAAGAGTGGGCTACCACCAACGCCATTGAATGCGCGCACTGGTGAGTTAACGCCACCAGGAATAATAGCTTGAGCTTGCGTGAAAAGTTGGCTTGATTTAGACATCTGAAATCCTTTTTATCTACAGTCAGAGACAATATAGTAAGAAATAGTAAGAAAAATAGTAGAAATATTTTAGGGAGTTATTATACCTGTTCAGGGGTTTAAGCGTAGCTTTTTTACATTTTTAGCGACTTGCACTTAAGTTGCCTTTGTTTTCGTCAGTATAATCGTTAAAATGGCGCTTTATTTTTATGCTTCATCACGAAAAAGGCTGACATGTTTAAGATTATTAAACCACGTTACATCGTATTATTAGCGCTTGCTATATTATTAGGTTATGGCTTTTCTTATTTAAAAGGCATGGAGTCAGCAGCAAACATAATCATGAAAGATGATGAAATTTTACGACTCAGTAGTGACTTAGCGGAAACGAGTAAGATCAAAGCACAAGTTGAAGTTGAACTACAGACCTCGCAAATATTAGTGGACCAACTAACCGAGCAGCAACGTATTCTATTTAATGAAAATGCTGAGTTAAAGCGTGAGTTAGTTTTTTATCGACGAATCATGGCGCCGGAAGACGTCATTAATGGCGTGAAATTAGAAAGCCTGACATTTATTCCGGAAGTCAGCGAAGATTATTACTTTATGCAGCTTGTATTAATGCAGGTACAAAAGAAAAAGCGCCACATTAAAGCCTCTGCCGATTTAATTTTTTACGGTAGCCTAGATGGGGAACCAGTGGAGTACCGTTGGAATGAATTAGTGGATAAAAAACAACAAAAATTAAGTTTCTCATTTCGTTATTTCCAAGTGGTGGAAGGATCCATTAGGTTTCCGTTGGGGTTTGTACCCGAGCGCGTTGCATTTGTGGGTAAGGTAAAGGGTAATCGTTGGAATTCTGGCGTTAACTTAAAACAAAGTTTTGACTGGAGTGCGGTATTACAAACCAGTGACTCTATCTCTGGGTAATCACCTAGCATTACAGCGCTAGGTATAATGCATTAAGAAACGATAGTTGACGGAATTAGTCAGGTATTAGATAATTGAACGTATAAATCGAGTTTAAGTGAGAGCAGATATGGAACTATTTACAGACGTTGGTGCAACTCAGGCTGATAATAATATTGTTGAACAAGCTGTTACACCTGTCGAAGTGGAAGCAAGTGCAGACGATATGGCCTTGCCAATTCACTTTAGTGATGCAGCGGCAGCGAGAGTAAAAGAATTGATCACTGAAGAAGAAAACTTAGCACTTAAATTACGCGTATACGTTACAGGTGGTGGATGTTCTGGTTTCTCTTACGGTTTTACCTTTGATGAAAAGATCAACCCTGGTGATACGGTTATCGAAAAGAACAGTGTGACTATGGTTGTAGACTCAATGAGTCTACAATATTTGGTTGACGGTACGGTTGATTATATTGATGGCTTAGAAGGTTCACGTTTCCTCGTAAACAACCCGAACGCAACAACAACGTGTGGTTGTGGTTCTAGTTTCTCAATCTAAAATTTAGATAATAAAAAAGGGACCTAAGTCCCTTTTTTATTATCTGAATAGCCAGTAACTTACAGGGTCACCTGGGCATTCGTATGGACCACATTCGGCGAATGCATTTAGCATATTTGATGCTGTTATGAGGATTACTGCGATAATAGCTATTTTAGCTATACCAGTCTGCATTGAAAAAGGTACGTATTTAACTTTTTCATATTGAGCAGAGAAAGCCATCATTATAGCGGTTCCAGCTATGATTACAGCAAAAGTAATAAATGCCCAAGTATAAAAATGTATGCCTAAGAAAGGTGCACCATAGTGTGGTGTACCAGGAATTACGTGTAGGGATACTTGACGTAATGCGACTGCTGCACCTAAAAGTGCACCTGCAAGCATAGCGCTATAATGTATCATTCGAGGGCCAAAAATTATATTACATAATAAGCCGAATAACACAGCGATAAAGCCAACACGTTGCAATAAACAAAGAGGGCAAGCTAGTATGTTTTCTGCAATTTGTGAATAAAATGCAAATCCAAGTACTAATGACAATGCAATAGCACCAAGGGCATTTAACTGGCGAGATAGATTATTAGTCATTATTGATCCTAAAGTAAAATTTGTAGCGTGTCAGTTGCATGATGTGAAAACCAAAATGCGCTCACGAGCAATGAAAATATAAATCCATAGAATGACCATACCCGTTTCCCTTTTAATGCGAACAGCATGCTCACTAGGTATAGGGCAAAGATTAATGCCATCATAATTAATTACCTTAAAATGTGTTTTTGAATAACTTTTGTTGAATATACTCGCTCAGGTCAAAGTTTTCAACATTAAAGTGTGCTAGGCGGTTGGGTTGTGTGCATCAACTATCATATTTGTGAAGAATCTACGTGCTCACGAAGCGACAGTATTAATTATTTAATCTTGAATGCGCGCCAAACCAATAATAACCAAGACAACATCAGGCCGCTGCCACCGAAAGGCGTGATACTACTTAGCCATTTCTCACCCGTTAATGCATACAAGATTAAACTGCCACTGAACGTAATAATACTTATAAGTTGTAGTCCTGCGATCCAATTAAATCGTCCCGCGACAAACTTATTATCCAATAAAGCCAAAAATAACAGGCTTAAAGTATGAATAAATAAATAGTCTCTCGCCGTCGCAAAATTGGCAACACCGTTATTCAATACCAGTTGAGAGTGCCATAGATGCGCACCTAATGTACCCACAAGAATATTGGTAAACATTAATAGTGAGCTGATGATAAGGAAATACTTGAGCCTGTTGTTCTGCATGGTGTGGTTACCTTTGATAAGTAGAAAAACTTAATTTGTTGTAATACGTAATACTTACGTTGTTGTAATGCGTAATAAAGCTGTCATTTATCTTACATTTTTCATTCATGTTTATCACATATCTTTGTCATATTTCATCCTTAGAATTAACTTAAATTTAAAGTAACTACTCAACAAAATTTTTATATTTTTTAATGGGATGGAATTCAAAATGAAAAAAGCATTATTTGCACTTGTATTACCAAGCTTATTCGCATCAACTGTTGGCGCAGCTGAAGTTTATAAGGATAACGGTCAATCAGTTAACGTCTACGGTCGTGCTTATGCAGGTCATGACTTTAGCGGTGAAGACAAAAATGCTAATTATGGTAATGATTCTTACATCCGTATTGGCGCTAAATTAAAATCAGACATTTCTGACTCACTATCGGCATTTGGTCGTTATGAACTACAGTGGGATCTCGCGGATGGCGAGAAACAAGAAAAAACGAAAACCCGCTTAGCGTATATTGGTCTTAAGAGTGACGTCGGTGCATTCAGCTTCGGTCGTCAATATGGTGCGGTTACATTAGTATCAGACATTACTGATACGGCTTATAGCAATGCATATGGTGGCAATCTGGGCGTAGGTAAAGACCACGATGGTACAAACCGTGACAACAGCCTATTAAAATACAGCAACAAATTTGGCGAACTACAATTAGATGCGTCATACCGCCTTGATGATAACCAAGATGATGCTAAAAGTGATGCTGCATACGGTTTAGCTGCGGCATATAAACTTGATTTTGGTCTGACATTGGCAGCTGGTTATAACGCGAGTTCACCAACTGATGATTATGACGCATCAATCTTCTTAGTGGGTGCTAGCTATAATACGGGTCCTGTTAAATTAGCTGCTACGTACTCTCAAGGTTCTGAATTCTTAGCTGAAGGTGAAGACCATACTGGTTACGAACTAACGGCTGAATACAAGATAAATAAACAATTACGTGCGCAAATTTTGTATAATGCACAAGAAACTGAAGACACAAAATCATCGGCTAAAGCAGACTCTGTTGATGACCTCGTATTCGGTGTCCGTTATGACTTCAACAAAAGCTTCCGTACTGTTGCAGAATACCGAATTAATGGCATTAAAGGTATGGATGACGATTTCCACCTAGCTGCACGTTACAGCTTCTAATTGTTAAATTAGCCTCGCTAAATTAGATTGTTGAATGCGCAAAAGCGGCTAACCTTCGGGTTAACCGCTTTTTTGTATTCAGTTTTCTATCTAGTTCATATTCAAAGCGTAAGCTGGTTGTGTATAGCTTGAAAACAGTTGATAATGGCTGCAAATTTCTAGTTTGGCCTTTTAGGTAAGGTAGGTAAAGATAATGCAGCAATTGGACTTAAGTCGCCACGCTTGCCCTTTACCACTTATTAAAGTGAAGCTATGGTTAAAGCAAGCTGAGCTTGGCACCGAAATCATCGTATTACTGACCGATCCTGGTTCTCGTCAAGATATACCTAAATTTTTAATCAGTATTGGTCAAGACGTCGCTGAGTTAGAAAACTCGCCATTAATGTTACGTATTAAGGTGACGAAGCTAACGCCGCATTTATCCCTAACACAGCACAATACTCAATTTTAAGGCAATAATAATTTATGATCTCTGTCGTATCTCGTTGGTATCAGGAACGTTTTTCTGACCCGCATGCCGTTACTTTATTTCTCCTGTTAGTATTTGGCTTTTCGGTTATTTATTTTATTGGCGGGTTAATTACACCTTTCTTAGTCGCTGTTGTGTTAGCTTATTTACTGGATTGGCCATTAATGCAGTTAATGCGTTTAGGGTTATCCAGAACCTGGGCCACGGTGATCATTCTAATGTTATTTGTCACCATGATGGTGATGCTCACATTGGGCTTGGTACCAACTGTATGGCATCAAGGTGTGAATCTGGTTAAAGCGATGCCAACGATGCTTAAGGAAGGTCAGGAATTTTTACTGATGTTGCCGAAAGAAAATCCTGATGTATTTAACGAAGAATTAATCAAAGCGGCGTTACTGACTTTGCAGGAACATATCGTCGGGTCTGGTGAAGCGATTGTTAGCGCTTCTTTTGCGTCGTTATTTGATCTTGCCGCGATCTTGATTTACTCAATTTTAGTACCGCTATTAGTGTTCTTTATGCTTAAAGATAAGCGTGTTTTGGTGAACAGTTTAGTGAAAATATTGCCGCAGAATCGTCGGCTGGCGATGGAAGTTTGGACCGAAATGAATGGTCAAATTGCCAATTATATTCGTGGTAAAGTATTTGAAATTATCATTGTTGGTTTTAGCACTTGGTTGGTGTTCTTCTTTACCGATTTACAATATGCGGCGCTGCTCGCTGTATTGGTTGGTTTCTCGGTATTAATTCCTTACATTGGTGCTGCCGTGGTGACCGTTCCAGTGATAGTCGTGGGTTTATTCCAGTGGGGATTAACGCCCGAATTCACTTATATGATGATTGCTTATGGGGTTGTTCAGGCTCTTGATGGCAATTTGTTAGTGCCAATATTGTTCTCTGAAGCGGTGAACCTACACCCTATCGCGATTATTATGTCGGTATTATTATTTGGTGGTTTGTGGGGGTTCTGGGGCGTGTTTTTTGCTATCCCATTAGCGACCTTAGTGAAAGCTGTATTTAACGCGTGGCCTAAACGAATCGCTGCAGAAGTTTAATATTATAACCAGTCAATAGCGTTTAAAGGGCTATTGACTGGTTTACTCTTTTCTTGACGTTTCGGTTGATATGCGGTTAATAGTGGTTATTGAGTTTCCCTCCTAGAAGTGACTAATATCAAATTGTCTTGTGAGGTGAGGCGCTATAATCACGCCTCCAAAATCACGATATTCTCAGTTAAAACTTCCCTTATTGTTCTGAGTCGGTCTCTTTATGAGTAAAAATTATGAGTCAAAAACCTAATCTCTCTCTAGCAATGATAAATCTTATTGAAGAAGTGCGTGGCGTTTTTCCTTTCTATGCACCAGAGGCCAGTATTTGTGGTGACTCTTGCGAAGGCTGTCCGAAAAAATTATTAGAATTAGTCGATAGTGAACTTTGCTATTGGGAAGACCAAGTTAAGCAGGGCACAGCCCCGACATTTGATGAATTAAACCGCGTTGGTAAATTGTGCAAAAATGTCAGGCGTGGCTTGAAGCGTAATGGATTAGTTGATTAGGTTTTTATATTTAATTTCTTGAGGAAATACTCAATATTGGAAATTTATGTTCTCCAAATGAGACTGTAATTGACTGAGTTTCTCGACCTCTAAAGTTTAATTTATATTGAAGTGGGCTCATGCGGCTACCGTCAGCAAATAAAGCGATTAAGTGCTCATTATTAAACTCTCGATTACCGGATGATAAATTAGTGAGTGTAATTACAGCCCAGCGTTCGCCAGCGTCATTACTCATGAGTATATAGTTAACGATTTCGAAGTCACCTATTTTGGGGTCAACATTATAATCGTTTGGGAAAGCGAGTTGGATATTTTGTGATACTGCACGGTCAACTGTTAGAGCCTCGTTGTCTTCAGCTTGAGCGAACCAAGATATCAATATTAAAACTGGAAGTAGAAATTTAAACACGCAGACTTCTCCTGAAATATAGTATTTGTATTATAGGAAGCCCTATTTATCAAGATAGACTTGAAAACGTGTGCATTCCTGTTATGTATTGTTAATTGTTAATTGTTAATTGTTAATTGTTAATTAAAAATATACAGCTGATTCTATGGGTATTTTAATTTAGGGCAAGGAATAAAGATTATTTTTCTAAGTGGGCTGGTTGATGAGTAAACTTAACCTTTTAATCTAAGGCTAAGTTTACGGTCTCATCACTGTAAGTTATCGCTAGCAGGTGGATACTTATAATATTGTTATTGCAAATAGGCTCTAATTTCACCAACATTAATATATTGATCTGTCTGCTCTAGACGTATATATCTCGCGTTAACTGCACTAAAGCCTGTATCTGAATCAAAAAACCACCTTGGACTATCATCTAATATGGTTGACCATATTTCATTTCTATCTTGATCTAATACAGACAGTGAAGCGCCGATAGTTCTGTATTGATACCCATTATGTCGATTTTCTAACACGATCGCGCCTAGGTTTTGTTCTGTTTCTAAATCAATTTCGAGCCATTGCAGACCTTGATTTTGAGTGACTGCCATCGTATTCGTTTTACCATCGACTAAGTTACTGGTTGGCCTGCCTTTACTATAAATAGATGAAGCTGTAACGGTTGTATTCAATGCTACATTGATAGGTGCCGCTGGTAAAGGAGGCTGTTCAGGAAGTGTGCCTGGCAGGGTGTCTTCTTTATAAACCGCTAACTCCATAAAAGTTAAATGCTTGTTAGTATTATTTATTTTTATATATCTAGCATCATTGCCATTGAAACCACTAATCGTGGAATTAAACACCCATTGGGATTGGTTTACTAACGGTAATGATTTCCACACTTCTATTTTATTTTCATCGAGTAATGATAAAGTAACGCCCTTCGCCCTGCTACTTTTATATGATCTATTATATAGAACAACAGACCCGATATTGGTGGCGGTTTCTAAATCGACTTCTAGCCATTGATCTCGCCCCTTACTTGTTGCCGTATGTTCTGACATCTTACCGTCGGTTAAATAGCTGGCGGGTCTGTTAGTTTCAGCTTGAGATGAAGCGGTTACTGGCTTGTGCAATGCTAAGTTAGTTAAACCAGTAGGTAAAATATAGCTAATCAACTGGTCCTCATCCTGTATATCCGCACTGAGCAGTACTTTTTTATTAAAATCGATGTGTGGCAGCAAATCTATATTAATTTCGTCATTATTTATTGTGGCACTTCTTACTATGCTATTTGTATAAATTAGATCAATATTTTCAAGGGTGTAGATAATGTCATGTGAGTAAGCTTTAAATTTCCCCTCATTATAATACCAATACACTTTGGCATCTTCGAGTGGCATAACATCATTAACTATTTCGTTATTGGCTCTTAAGTCAATCACATAGTTCTGTACATAGTCATCCCAGCCATAAGCCATACCACTGCTATGACTAAAACCATTGGAGTGTGCGCGCTCGTGAGAAAGAATACGGTATACGCCAATTTGACTTCTATCGGCATTAAACCTAGGTAAAGGCCAGTTGATTGATAGCCAGGTATTACTCGCAACCCCAGCGGACCCTGATTGGTTAACCCTATATTCTAATTGTTCCTCGGTTGTCACGACTCTACGCCATTTATCATAAGCGGATTCAGGTGCCTCACCACGGATGTATTTGAAGTAACCAAAATAATCGTGTTTAGTTTGTTTTTTACTGTAAATTGTTCTTAAACCCGTTTGCATCAAGGTATAGCTGTAAATATCTTCATCGGTAGCATCATCCGTATATCTAGACACATTTGGTTGATACAAAGTCACAGGGTCTAGAAAAACCACTACATCAGTTTGGCTTAGTTCGTCGAGTGCAACATCGATCGAATGAAACGGTAAAATAGTTTGTGAAATGGATCTAGGCGTATCATTAATAAGCATAGCTAATTGCGTTAAACTACGCGGCGTTGAGTTGTTAATACGCAAAAATGGAGTCGGATGAATTGTAGTGTCGGTAATAATCTCGACTGTAATGTCTGAAAATTTATATCCGTTTCGGGCAGTAAAAATTTCACGATTAGATAATGTCTTAAAGCTTACTGAGTCAATAACTTGGGTGTTTATTTCTCCTGCAACATCAAGCTTATTGGCTGAGTTAGCTAAGGCATCAAAACAGAAGAGTGGTAAGGTCAGTAACAGAGTTCCGACTTCAAATTTTCTCATCATTAAATTCCCTTTTTTATGATACAAATTAGTGACGTTTATATCGTCATGTATTCATATGGTAGTACCTATTATTGGATGTGTTTGTGTATTACTTCTAATTCACTAAAATAGAGATTCCTTTCCGTTGGTTTGTGATTTGTGTCACTTCAGTAGTACCTAACAGCGTGAAATACCTCTTCACTTATATAAGCCGTAGACATAAAAATTAGAAATTTAATTCGTGTTAAATTATAACTAAGTGAAATATAAAGTTTTACACTACAAGGGTTTACGTAGCAGTGTTGATATTTTTAGCTATTTATCTAAATCTATATAAATCACATTTCAATTTTTATAATGGCAAGGTATTTCACATTTTCAGAATATTGAAAGGCAAGCGTAAGCTTATTTCATTGTTAGTTTACTGTAATCGAACTGAATAAAGGGCGCGATTATGGTATTACTCATCACTTCCTCAATGATTGTCTAATGTAGAGTTAACTAATGTGAAATCTATTTTCTCTAATGATTGGGCTTTTGCGGCAATAAAAGAAGATGGCTCAGTGGTTACTTGGGGGTTCAGAATTTCGGCGGTGATTCTAGCGGTGTTATAGAAGCGCTAAATCCTAAGTCTTAATATAGTATTTGGTTTATTTGTATTGAAACTGTAAATAAAAGACCTCCTTACAGGAGGTCTTTTATAGTTCTACAAATGGTAGGCATGTCATTAACCGATTATTTAGCGGCTAAATAATCCAATACTACTTGGTGATGGTCTTTAGTCTTAAATTTGCTGTAGTCACCTTCTAATGGCACAGCTTTTAGCGATGCTGAAGTGAATACATGTTCAATAACACCTTGTTCATCGATTAAGAAAGACAGACGGTGAATACCATCAAATTCTTTACCCATGAACTTTTTCAGGCCCCAGATGCCGAACTCGTCTGCGACTGCATGGTCTGGATCTGAAAGTAGACTAAAGTTTAATTCATCACGAACACTGAATTTAGTTAGGCGAACCACTTCATCTGGACTAATGCCAACGACTTCTACATTTAACGCCGTTAATGCTGTGATATGATCACGTATCTTTTGCGCTTGTGTTGTGCAACCCGGTGTCATTGCTTTTGGATAGAAATAAGCTAGGACTTTTTTGCCTGCGAATGAATCAAGAGAAATGCTTTCATTATGTTGGTTGAGCAGAGTAAACGATGGTGCTTTATCACCAGACTTTAAAGTTTGCATGAATATGAGTCCTAACTATGAATAAATCGTATGTGGCTATTGTGCGGTAGTTTTTGCATCTCGACAAGGGGCTATTGGCAATCGACATTAGCGTATTAATAAAACAGTGATAAATATTATTTAATGAGGTAACAGTGCAAACATTGACGCAATTGTGGACTCTGCTTAATCGTTTGAACCGGTTTAGTTTTAAAGTTAACGCTGACAATGAATCCGTTACGGGTTGGCAAGGTGAAGGGCAGGGCTTAATTAAACGCCGCAGTAGTGGTGAAACAGAACCGAGCAAGCCTGAATCGGGTGCCATTGTTGAAACTATCGAGCGTGGCGATTATTACGTATCAGCCGATCGTAAAGTACCCATGCACAATCAATATTTGTGGCAATTCGAGGGCGACTATATTCGGTTAACCCATTTACGATTTGGCTGGGATAAACCGGTATTTTTGTTTGATATTATTGAAAATGGGCAAGGTGAATTAGTCACGCGTCAGTCACATCAATGCGCGGCAGATAATTACGATGCCTCGTTTGCATTATCCCCAGACAGTCTTGTGATGCAGTGGCGTATTCAGGGGCCTAAGAAGTGTGAAGTTTTAGATTATATTTATCACCTTTGACGAAAAACACTGTCCTTTAGGGCGGTGATGTAAGTCATTATTGCGTAGCAATAAGCACTTTGTTTTGTTATTAATATTGACATATTTTCACATAGAGTCTACGTTTAGAACTTAGTGCTGTATATAAATACAGTTATGTAAGGTGCTGAAAATTGAAACTTATTGCGTATAAATACAGGTTCTACCCAAACAATGAGCAGGTAACAATACTTGCTCATACATTTGGTTGTGTTCGTTTCGCTTACAATTCAGCGCTTGGCTTCTCTAAAGCGCAATACGAATTGGGTAATAAAACCAATTATAACGATTGGAGTAAAAACCTCACTCAGCTTAAAAAGAATCCCAACTTTTCATGGTTGAAAGCTGTTTCTAGCGTGCCATTGCAACAATCACTAAAGCATCTCGATAAAGGCTTTAAGTCATTTTTTAAATCAGGTTTTGGTTACCCTAAGTTTAAACATAAACACGGTAATCAATCTGCTAGCTATATGAGTAACGGCTTCAAATGGAGCGCGGACAAGCAATCGTTAACACTCGCCAAGATGAAGCAAGCATTAAAGATTAAATGGTCACGTACATTTACTGGCACACCCAGTTCATTAACGGTATCGAAGACAAAATCAGGTAAATATTTTGTATCAATGCTTGTAAAAGAAGATGTTAAGCAGCTACCAGTCGTGAACAAGACCGTCGGTGTTGATGTCGGTATTAAAGACTTAGCGATTTGTTCGGATGGAACAAAGTTCAATAACCCACGATTAACCAATAAATACGCGAAGAAACTCGCCAAGGCATCACGCAAATTAGCCAAAAAGAAGAAAGGCTCTAATAACTTCAATAAACAAAAATTGGCCCTTGCTAAGATTCACGAAAAGATAGCCAATTGCCGTAAAGACTTTACCCATAAAATGACGTCGACACTTATAAACGAAAACCAAGTGATAGGCATCGAGTCGTTGAAGGTCAAAAATATGGTTAAGAACCGTAAGCTATCTAAACATATCCACGATGCTAATTTCGGTGAAATAGTAAGACAATTAGAATATAAAGCGGATTGGTACGGGCGTAAAGTATCAGCTATTAGCCAGTGGTTTCCGTCAAGTAAAATGTGCAATGAGTGCGGGTTGCTGTATTCTGGCAAGTGGTCTTTAAAGATTAGAAATTGGACTTGCAAGTGCGGAGCAGTACACGACAGGGACGAAAATGCGGCTATCAATATCCACAGAGAAGGGTTAAGGCTAGCCGCTTAAGTCATTTGTGGCGGTAGGTAGTACCGACACGTTAAACGCTTTGTAAGAGGTTTTGGAAGACTAACGCAATTTAATATTGCAATGCTTAAGCCGTTGACGACAAGAATCCCCTTCCTTCCCCGACTTGTCGGGCGCGAAGCGAGGTAGGGGAGCTTCAATGTTTAGATCTATAACTATGTGTTTAAAACATACTCTATTTGTAATGTAACTACTTGTTAGGTTTCATGAACTAAAAAATCCAATCCAATCCAATTACAATTACACC
Organism: Moritella sp. 28; assembly: GCF_018219435.1. NCBI lineage: Bacteria > Pseudomonadati > Pseudomonadota > Gammaproteobacteria > Alteromonadales > Moritellaceae > Moritella > Moritella sp. 28. Next base: position 914,380 of record NZ_CP056121.1, read on the forward strand.
TCCAAAGTGGTATGAGCTCTTTATGAGATGCATTTTACCGCTACCGCATCACTAAATAACAATGTATTAATAATAAGGTTTTGTATTTATAAGGTTTTTTATTTTTAATTAACAGCATTGTAAATGGAGTTTGTAATGAAAAAATATTTCTTGTTAATTGTTGTAGGTTTGATGGCTATCGGATTTGCTCAGGCAGGCGGTATAGCATCAAAAAGCCAATTATCTATAGTCAATACTCAGCATCCACCGTTGTCACAGATGCAGAATGTAACCGAACGTCCCCCAATGACATTACCTGAGCTGACAACCTATCCTCGCCTAAAGCGGTTTACTATGTTGTCGGATGCAGCAATACCAAATATTAATGAAAGTTGTTCCGTAACTGAATTTAGCAGCCGAACAGGCAGGAGTTTGAGCGATTACGTGACTGGGATTTCCAGCGACTGTATTAATAAACAATTTTCTGTAACTGACTCCGATGCAGCCAATATTTTTAATGAAAATAATATGCTCACAATTATGAATTCTTTCCGTTCAGCGAGTAGCTGTTACAAGGGCAATAACGATAATAACATTCTTAATTTAGTGATGTTCTTAAGGGCAGGTTACTACGTTCAATATTATCAACGAGATGCTGTCGGTGATTACTCCGATGAGATGAAGCAGTCGTCTTTGAACGCATTAGATGAATTTTTCAAAAATGAACATTTTATTGATGTAACAGATGAACACGGCAGAGTGCTTTCTGAAGTATTAACGTTGGTGGATAGTTCTGGTCACAATGCCGATTTTATTTATATTGTGAAAGATATGCTGGCACGTTTTGATAATAGCTGGAATGATTCACGCAATATGAGTGCGTCGGTTAACTCGGTATTTACTATCCTATGGCGAGGCCAATGGGCAGATGATTTTTCTGAACATCTTGCAAAAGATAATAGTATTGTTGATGCCCTCAAAGTGTTTATTGATAAGCAGGATTATCTTATCGGTACAGATAATGAGTATTTAATCAACAATGCAGCGAAAGAGCTGGGGCGTATGCTTAACTATGCGCCTTCAGTACAAAATAAGGTAAAACCTTACTTACTTGAATTACTTCGTGATTATAGTATGAGTGGTCGGGGAACCGGTATCTGGTTAGCAGCTGCAGAAATGGTGGACTATTACAGTAATTGTGAAGAATACAATATCTGTGGTTATGAAAAACAATTAGAGCAAGAAGTCCTTCCTATAAGTTATACATGTAGTCCGACAATTCAGATCCGTGCTCAGTCTATGATTCAGAGTGAGTTGGAGCAATCGTGTGAACAAATGGCGAAGGAAGAGATTTACTTCCACGCAAAACTTAATACGGGTTATCAACCAGTGACGGATGATCATAATTCGACTCTGGAAGTCGTGATCTTTAATGATTCTGCTAATTATAAACAGTACGCGGGTACTATTTTTGGTATTAGTACTGATAACGGTGGCATGTATCTGGAGGGTGACCCTTCTGCTGCTAATAATCAAGCACGTTTTATTGCCTATGAAGCGGATTGGATCACTGAGCGCTTTGAAGTTTGGAACCTTAAGCATGAGTATGTTCATTATCTTGATGGGCGCTACAATATTAAAGGTGATTTTAACGACTCAACAAAAGAATCGACTATCTGGTGGATTGAAGGCCTTGCGGAGTACATATCACACGGTGATGATAATAGTGATGCAATTGAAGTTGGTAAGAACAATAATTATCAATTAAATGAATTATTTATGAATGATTACAACAGTGGTCAGGAAAGAGTTTACCGTGGTGGTTATCTAGCCGTTCGTTATATGTTTGAAAAACATGCTGCGGAAGTTAACAATATTTTGAATGAATTACGGCAAGGTAACTTCAGTAACTACGCCAGTTATATGTTATCTATTGGTGACATTTATAATTCAGATTTTAGTTATTGGTTGACGGAAGTTGGCAATAGTAATAGCGGTGGTAATAACAATAATGGTGGTAATAGCATAGGCGCGTGTATTACTCCTGAACAAGCGAATGGTGCTTTAAGTCTTAATACACCTATCTGTGGTCTGTCTGGTACTGATTTAGCTTATTATTACTTTTATGTAGAAGAAGCTGGCACCCTGTATTTGTCTACGCAGGGTGGCAGTGGTAATGCTGATCTTTATTTTAATGACAGCTCATGGGCAACTGATACCAATTATACTTTATCGTCAGTACAGCAAGGGAATTATGAGCTGATCAGAGCGGATGTGTCTGCGGGTTGGGTATACTTGACGGTCAAAGGAGAAGTCGATTTTTCCCACATAAAACTATTGGTTAGTAATATCGCACCTCAGTTACCGAATAACACCTGTAGCGCTAGCGAAGATGCTGACGGCACGTTAACGGCAGGTCAAGCAGTTTGTGTTACCTCTGAAGATACTGAGTACTTTGCTTACTATGTCGAAGATGATTCGACGTTGTTTTTTAGTACTGAAGGTGGTGAAGGTGATGTAAATCTTTATTATAGTGGCGTTACTTGGGCATCAAAAGATAGCTATCAACAATTCTCAACCAATAGTGGTAATCGTGAAGAAATTACAGTGCATGCCAGTAAAGGCTGGGCATATCTCACTTTAGATGCCGCGGAAGCATACAGAAATGTGAGAGTAAAGGTTTCAACCTATTAGCATAGTCTGAATTTTTATGTTTATGATTCCTCGCTTAATGAAGAGGAATCATAAACATATTTTGAATCTTTTTAGCCGTACGAATAATAAATTGGGAGTTAAAGGTTAGGCTGGTTTAAGAAATAGTTTTTTAGCGGATAAAATAATCAGGCCTAAATTTCGTATTGAGAGTATGTATTAGTTGATGTTCAAATTTAAACTGGACTTGGTAGTTGTTTATTTTGGAGGGTTCGAATTGTGTAGATTTATCTATTTAAGTGGTGGTGTCTACTAGTCTTTCATAATACCTATCTTATAGTTGTAAATAGCAATGATTATCACTACACTTCTTGTTGTTTGGCATTTTGGGCCTAAATTCGATGACAAGGAAGTATGATGAAAAAAGTAAATTGGAAACGGGTCAACCGTAAAACGCACTATTGGGGAGCGGCAATTATCGCGCTGCCTATATTGGTTGTGCTGATTAGTGGATTATTACTGCAAGTAAAAAAAGAATTCACTTGGGTTCAACCCGCGAGCATGAAAGGGGAGGGCAAAGTGCCACAATTATCTTTTCAACAAATATTAGATATCGCTAGCACGGTACCTGAAGCTGAGATTCAGAGCTGGAAAAACGTAAGTCGTATGGATGTTAGACCTTCTAAAGGGATTGTGAAAGTAAAGGCTAAAAACAAAGTTGAAATCCAAATTGATAATATCAGCGGTAAGATATTGCAAGTGGAATATCGACGTTCAGATTTAATTGAATCGTTACACGATGGCTCATTTTTTCATGAACATGCTAAATTATGGCTATTTTTACCTGCTGCAGTGATTTTACTGATGCTGTGGATAACCGGGATATATATGTTCTTAATGCCGTATATATTGAGACGTAAAAATCGTAAGAAGTTGGAAGTAAGGGACGTGAGTCTAAACTTGTCATCATCGATGAATTAATATGTTGTACTGTCTGAGATAATAAGATTAGGCGCGGTTAGTATATTGGCGATTAACCGCGTTTTTTGTTTAAGATGTTGTTGTTTTACTTTCAACAATGAATTGATAATCGGCATCTAAATACTGGCAAAGACTTGCAAGTTCGGCTTCTAATTGCACAAGATCGCAGCCATGCGTAGTATTTAAAGTGAAATTAGCTTTTAACACGTCCGAACTTTTATCACTGCTTAATACTTCTGAGCGTAATCCCGCTAAATTAAGATTATTCTTGGTAAAGAATAAGGTGAACTGTTCGATAAGACCTGTTGAATCAGGGATTGTCACTTCTACTTCAATGGTATAAGCGTAACTAATCGGTTCGTGATGCTCGGTGCGTTTCATCATGGTGATTAAATCGAGTTCTTGGCTCTTTAATGGCAAGCTTGATTCAAGTTGGATCATGGCATTCCATTCGCCAGACAGAAGCATCATTAAGGTAAATTCATTACCAAAAATAGCCAATTTGCTATCAACGATATTACAGCCGCAATTACTTACGTGTCCAATCAGTTTATGTACGATACCGGGACTGTTGCTGCCAAGGGCGGTGATAACTAAATTTTGCGTCATTTTCTTCCTGATAAATTAAAGTAAACAAGTAGTGCATGATATACCCAAGCAACTTCAAGATGCAACAATCCGTAAGCTTATCAACCAGCATATTGATGTTGTCATGCATATAGCCAAAATATGCTTGCGGCAACCGACTGGTACTATTACTATGCCACGTGTTTTATAGTTAGTTATCACAAGGCCAATATGTTAACAGGTAATATCGTCGCACTTATTACTCCTATGCTCGACAACGGAGACGTCGATCTTTGCTCTTTACAAGGTTTAGTTGAATATCATATCCAGAGCAATACTTCAGCGCTTGCAGTGTTAGGTACCACTGGCGAGTCGTGCACATTCACCCAAGATGAGCACCTTTCCGTGGTAAAAGAAGTACTGGACATGGCGCAAGGTCGTATCGCTATTATTGCTGGTTCAGGGTCAAACAGTACCCGAAACGCCATTACATTAAGTCAAGAGTTACACAAACTAGGCGTAACTGCGGGACTTTGTGTCACGCCTTATTATAATAAGCCAACTCAAGAAGGCTTATACCAGCATTACAAAGCGATAACTGAAGCCTGTGATTTACCTCAGATTTTGTATAATGTACCGAGTCGTACAGGTTGTGACATTGGTGATGAGATCGTGATTAGATTAGCGGAACTTAATGCTATTATAGGTATCAAAGATGCTACCGGTGATTTAATGCGTTTGACTCAGCTTAAGCCTTTCCTACCGGATGATTTTTTACTATATAGTGGGGATGATGCAACGGGCTGTGAGTTTATGTTGCAAGGTGGTAACGGGGTTATTTCTGTTACCAGTAATGTGGCCGCGGATGCCATGAGCCGTATGTGCGGGTTTGCATTAGCGGGACTGCGCGAAGAAGCGACTGAAATTAATAATAAATTAATGCGTTTACACCAAGATTTATTTGTCGAAGCTAACCCAATCCCGGTAAAATGGGCGTGTAAACAGTTATCTTTGACGACAACGGCTAATTTACGGTTACCATTAATTGAATTAGATCAGCAATATCATGCTCAAGTGAGTGCGGCACTCGCGCTTGCAGTGGACGCATAAATTTTTGAATTAGGGAATATTAATACTATGACTATGTCATTAACAGGTCACCGCTTGACTACCGCGAAGCGTTATAGCGTTATCGCGTGTGCTATTTTAGTCAGTGCTTGTTCAGGAACAGATACAAGACGTCAAGCAAATCAAGAATTTGAATATTTAAATCAAACAGTCAAACCAGAATTGGTGATTGCAGACGGACTTGATGCGCCTTTGTATACACAGCGTTTTGATGTGCCTGAATTAGCCGAAGGGACTGAAGATTACCCTATGGGTAAGGCTGTTGATGTGCGTTCTCCGGTACAAATATTGGCGTTGTCACCATTAGTACGTGTTCAAGAAGGCAGTGAAAATGTCACGGTTTGGTTTAATAGCCGTAGTTCACAAGATGATATTTCTGCGCAGGTCTGGACATTGTTAGCGAATTTCTTAGCCGATAAAAAAGTCGCTATTGCTAAACTCGATGACGTGAATCATACACTAGAAACGGATTGGTTAATTAACTACGATACCTTTGATGAATTTAGAGAAGTATCTGAATACGAATTAAAGCAACGTTATAAGTTCACGCTATTAACGGGAGTAAATAAACGTACTGTGGGTCTGCAAGTGGACTTGATTGACCATGAAGAACGTTTAGATGGAACTAAGGTTGATAATGTATTAAGTAAAGGCGATAGCCGTCGTTTTGCTGTTCAAATGTTAAACCTACTTAATATCTATTACGAAATTGATCGTATTGAGGGTAAAAACAAAGAAACTGAACAACAAAAAGCATCGAAACTTAAAATTGATTTTGTTGATCAGAAACACCCTGTTATTACATTGAATATTCCGTTTGATGATGCTTGGAAATTATTACCAATGGTATTAAACAAAGTAGGGATGACGGTTGAAGATGAAGATAAACTGGCAGCCACGATGTTAATAAGCTTTGACGAACAAACTGATGATTATTGGATTGACAATAAGATCACACGCGTGACATTAGCGGAAGATGATTACCGCATTCAAGTCGGTGAAATTAATGGGCATACTTCAATTGCTTTCTTTGGTGACGATAAGCAACCTTTGTCAGCTGAAGTGATGAGCCAATTATTTATTAGTTTGAAAGACGCGGCAGATGTATTACGTGCCGAGAAAGCGGCTGAATAATCGCACTTACACACCTTGCGTGTTAGTCATTGAATAAAAAAGGGCCTATGTATCAGTACATAGGCCCTTTTTATTACGATGTTGTTATAGGTAATCGTGACATAGCAGTTATTGAATGTTATTTGTCTGTGTCTTTCTTGTCGTTATCTGGCATTGGTTTTTTATCGTATTCGTTACGGTATTCATTGTTATATTCTTGCTGCTCGTCTTCATCATCCGCCAATGCTTTGGCATTTTCACCAGCATCAAGGTGTAAGCTTTTGTTAAATTGGTGTTCAATTTCTTCTGGTATCTTCATTTTCATGTTTGCGGTATATTTTAACGCCATGATCGACCCTATAATAAAACCTAAGGCCACTAGAATAATGAGCCAAACCATAAATCCTCCTGTTGTTATGCGAGCGTTATCTAATCGTAATTGAGCACTGTTGCTCGATATTAATTAGGTGCTGAAACGTTACTTATGTACTGGGTATAAATACGTTCTATATTCGTTAAAATAGCTGTTTTACCATGAATGTCCGCATTGCGGATAGTGTCGATGACTAGCGCTAATGTGTATTCTTTTTGTGCTTCTACTGCTATGGGTAAGTAACTTAAATGCCAAGGCTCGCGTGATACGCCGCCGAGGTCTTGTCGATAGGGGCGATAGAAACCACAGTCGGCAATATTGTCATCTAGCCAAGCAGAAAGCGACGCTAAATAGCCCCCTTCGTCATATTCTTGTGGGACCAGTTGTAATTGATAACCCTGAGGTAACGCGCTGTAGTCACACACATCTATTTCAGTACCCCAATGATGGCGACTTGCGCCGGGTAGCATCGACCAACGTAATATAGCGAATACTTTTTCTTCTTCACTAAGTATAGTTGGATCTAATGGCTGACTGTCATTATCCAGAATGGGTCTTAGGCCACTAAATTTATTATTCCAAATATGCAGTTGTTGTTCAAAAGAGCGAAAACTCGATACTACATCGAGATTGAATCCAGCGTGTTTTGCCCGCGCTTGTAACTGTTGAAATGCAGCTAATACTTGCTGGTGAATAAGATTAGGTTGTGACGGTAGTTCAATCACATGACTTTCTACTTGCCCTGTTAATTCAAGTTCAGTCAATGGGGGGGAAACTATTGATGTTGTCATTGACTATATTACCGTTCGGTCATTGTGGCCGAGGTCGCGTTCTGGGGCGATAATATCACGAACTCGTTGTTTTAATACTTTGGCTTCGGGGAAACCGCCGTCTTGTTTACGTTCCCAAATCAGTTGCTGGTTGCAATGGATCTCAAAGCGACCGCCTGTGTCCGGGTGTAAGCTTATTTTACTTATTTCTTCACCAAAAGTATGCAGGAGTTCTTGTGTAAGCCAGGTAGAGCGCAACATCCAGTTACACTGTCGGCAATAGTAAATATCAATTTCAGCTTTGATCTCTGACACAAGTAAGTTCCTCTTTTATTAATGCTACTTATCCTAGCGCTATTACTTATCTTAACGTCAATAGTTGCTGGTGGATATGATTTTTATACCCAAGTTATTTGATGCTTTGAATATACTCTTCATCCGGTTTGCTGGTTGTGCATCTTTAAGTAGCTTGGGTATATTGCTTATTTAGGGTACACTTCGGCCTCATTTTCAGCATCGGTTTTTTTAATGTATAGCATTTTATTTCAGAATAACGATTTCTTGGTTATCAACAAAGCAGCGGGCATTGGTTTTCATGATGAAGACGGCGTTGATGGTATTTGTTCTATCGTCAGAAAGGATATTGGCAGATTAGTTTTTCCAGTACACCGTCTAGACAAAGTGACATCAGGGTTGTTGTTACTGGCTAAATCATCAGAAGCGGCTGCTAAATTAGCGAAGTTATTTGAATTGCACGAAATCCAAAAATATTACTTGGGTGTTATCGATAGCAAGCCAAAGAAAAAACAAGGTTTAGTGAAAGGCGATATGGAACGTTCACGTCGCAGCATGTGGCGTTTAACTAAAACGCTAACTAGCCCTGCTGTTACGCAGTTCTTCACGCAAAGCATCGGTGATGGCAAGCGTTTAGTGGTATTAAAACCACACACAGGTAAGACGCACCAGTTACGCGTTGCATTAAACAGCCTAGGCAGCCCTATTTGCGGTGACCCGCTGTATCAAAGTGCTGATGCTTGGAAATACGATCGTGCTTACTTACACGCTTATTGCTTACAGTTTACCCTTGATGGTGAAGACTTTAGTTTTGTTGCTGACGAATTCAGTGGTAAAGAGTTTGAGACTGCTGCATGTAAAGAAGCATTAGTTGCTTATGCACAGCCTGAGACATTAGCTTGGCCAAAAGTATAATCACTTTTTAGACTGACTAAATAAAAAACGGCCAACGTAGTACTCTTTATCGAGTAATGCGTTGGCCGTTTTTGTTAGCAATTAAAAAGCGTATTCAAATTAGAATAAGTCAGCAATCATCGCTTCTAGTTTGTTTTGATCAATAGCGAAGTTACGAATACCTTCAGCTAGTTTTTCAACTGCCATTGGATCTTGGCTGTGATCCCAACGGAATGCTGCTTCAGTTAGTTTCGCTTTTGGTGCGACTTGTTCAACTTCTGAGAATAGAGCTTGTGTTACAGGCTCTGAAGAGTTTTGTAGTTCTTCTAATAGCTGTGGTGCAATTGTTAGACGATCACAACCAGCAAGGGCTAGGATCTCACCTGTGTTACGGAAGCTTGCGCCCATAACAACCGTGTTATAACCCGATGCTTTGTAGTAGTTGTAAATAGTGCTTACCGAGATAACACCTGGATCGTTAGCGCCTTCATATGTTTCGCCCGTTTTCGCTTTGTGCCAATCCATGATACGGCCAACGAAAGGAGAGATTAGGAATACGCCTGCTTCAGCACATGCTTGCGCTTGTGCGAAAGAGAATAGTAACGTTAAGTTACAGTTGATGCCCATTGCTTCAAGTTGTTCTGCTGCGCGGATACCTTCCCAAGTCGACGCTAATTTGATCAGGATGTTTTCTTTTTCAATACCTACTGCTTTATATAATTCGATCAGTAATAACGCTTGTTTCACACTTGCTTCAGTGTCATAAGAAAGACGCGCGTCAACTTCTGTCGAGATACGACCTGGAATTGTCGTTAAGATCTCTTTACCAATTAATACAGCAAGTTTGTCACATGCAAGCGCTACTTGTGTTTCTGGCGTTGCATTTTCTTTAGCGTAAGCAATTGCTTGTGCTACTAATGGTTGATAAGCCGGTAATGCAGCTGCTTTTAAGATAAGTGATGGATTTGTCGTCGCATCTTGAGGCTTGTATAATTTAATTGCGTCCACATCGCCTGTATCTGCAACAATAGTGGTTAATTTACTTAGCTGTTCTAACTGGTTACTCATTATTTTATTTCCACAATTATATTATTGATCGGTGTAAGGGCTTACGTCACTATCATTAATATTGATTATAATGTCAATACTATAAAACTAGACTGCTGCAAACCTGACTGCTTGGGAATCTTAGCTTTAATGAAATAGCGGTAATTTCTGAGTTGTATCTTAGCACAACCTTCATTCGAAAGTATGTAGGCTTTCATCACGTTTTGTATACAAAAATATTACTTGCAATCACATTCTGCTACGGTATGTTATTTGTATATAATAAATAGGATATATGAGCAACGTAATGGAAAAAGATACTTTAAATAATGTGCATATTTGTTCTGAACAAGTATTGATGACGCCTTCCGAGTTAAAAGTTAAATTACCTATTTCGAATCATGCCCTTGGCTATATACAAACGGCTCGTGAAACGATTGTTAATATTATCGCTGGTAAAGATAAACGTTTACTCGTGGTGTGTGGTCCTTGCTCAATTCATGATGATAAAGCTGCGTTAGAATATGCTCACAAATTAAAAGCTCTGCATGACGAATTAGGCGATCAGCTGTATATCGTGATGCGGGTGTACTTTGAAAAACCACGTACAACAGTTGGCTGGAAAGGCGCAATTAATGACCCACACATGGATGGTTCATTTGATGTTGAAACGGGTTTAATCAATGCGCGTAAATTATTAATTACGCTTGCTGAAATGGAGATCCCAACAGCAACAGAAGCACTTGATCCGATTAGTCCACAATACCTTGCTGAGCTATTTTCTTGGTCTGCGATTGGTGCACGTACTACTGAGTCACAAACTCACCGTGAAATGGCTTCAGGCCTTTCAATGCCTGTTGGTTTTAAAAATGGTACTGATGGCAGCTTATCAACCGCAATTAATGCAATGAAGTCTGCGTCACATTCACATCGTTTTATGGGTATTAATCAAGACGGTCAAGTTGCATTACTCCAAACTCAGGGGAATCCTGATGGTCACGTGATCTTACGTGGTGGTAAGCAACCAAATTATGATTCAGTTGCTGTTGCATTAGCAGAGCAAGACATGGTCAAAGCGGGTTTACGCCCAAGCTTGATGGTTGATTGCAGTCACGCTAACTCAAATAAAAACCACGAATTACAGCCATTAGTGGCTAAAAATGTGATTCACCAGATCCAAGAAGGCAATAAGTCGATTATCGGTGTCATGATTGAAAGTCACTTAAAGGGTGGTAATCAATCGTCAGAACAACCGATTGAGGATATGGTATACGGTGTCTCGGTGACGGATGCATGTATCGACTGGGATACGACAGATACATTATTACGTGAAACAGCAATTGAATTAAGTGGCTGTTTAGCTAAAAGAACATAGTCTGTAGGTCGTACATATCTAAGTAAATAGTACGACAAGGACGTCATGAGGTGCATGGTCAGTGGAACTAGATCCGTTAGGTAAGTTAAGAGATAAAATAGATGATGTTGACCAGCAGTTGGTTGACTTATTAGCGCAACGATTAGCGTTAGTGGCTGAAGTCGGTGAAATAAAAAGTGAGCATGGCTTACCTATTTATGTACCTGAACGTGAAACCGCTATGTTGGAAAAACGACGTGAAGAAGCGGAAGAAAAAGGTGTGCCTGGAGATCTGATTGAAGATGTATTACGCCGTGTTATGCGTGAGTCGTATGCATCTGAAAAAGACTCAGGTTTCAAAACCGTAAAACCCGATTTGGGACGTATTGTGGTTATCGGTGGTGCGGGTAAGTTGGGTATGCTGTTTGTGCGTATGTTCCGTCTGTCTGGTTATCAGGTTGATATTCTTGAGCAAGGTGATTGGGATAATGCTGACACTTTATTTGCCAATGCAGGGCTTGTGGTTGTCTCGGTACCCATTAATCTAACAGAAACTATTATTGCGAAGTTAGGCCGTTTACCCAAAGGTTGTGTATTGGCTGATCTCACCAGTATCAAGAATAAGCCGTTGCAATCGATGCTGAATGTGCATGAAGGCCCTGTTGTCGGTTTACATCCGATGTTTGGCCCTGATGTTGGTAATTTGGCGAAGCAAGTTATTGTGTGTTGTGATGGCCGTGGTAAAGATCAATACCAGTGGCTGTTAGAGCAAATGCAGATCTGGGGCGCGCGTATTTATGATGTTGATTCGAAGCAACATGATGAAGCGATGACTTTGATCCAAGCCTTACGTCATTTTACAACGTTTGTATATGGCGCACATTTGGCAGAAGAAAATCCAGATTTACAGCAATTACTGGACCTGAGTTCGCCAATTTATCGTTTAGAATTAGCTATGGTAGGGCGTCTGTTTGCACAGGACCCAACGTTATATGCAGACATTATTTTAGCGTCAGAGAATAATGTGGCGATGATCCGCCGTTATGCAGAGCGTTTCATGCAAGCTGCCGAGATGTTAGAGCGTAATGATAAAGAGGGCTTCATCCGTTCGTTCGAAATGGTATCAGATTGGTTTGGTGATTATTCAACGCAATTCTTGCAAGAAAGCCGCAACCTATTGTTACAAGCAAACGATAACCGTCAGTTCTTTGGGTAGATAATGACGTAATAGTTTAATTAATCTTTTTGAAGGCAAATAAAAAGAGCATCTCGATGATGCTCTTTTTTTATGTGCCATTTAAATTACAATCATGAACTTATAAAACTATAGTAGTTCTTCAGGTACATCTGTAGCGGTAACATCTTCACTCGGATAACAGCCTAATACTTTTAGCTGGTTGGTAATACGGGTAAGTTGTTTAATTACATTTTGCATTTTTTCGGATTGTAAATTAGCTGCGACATCAATATAGAACATTTCCTCCCAAGGGTTACCTTGGATAGGGCGTGATTCTAATTTCGTCATATTGACGTTTTGCTCGCGTAATACTAACAAGGCTTCTACTAAGCAACCCGCTTGTTGGCCTGTAGACATTGTGAAGGTGGTTTTTGCTGGTATTTGTACCGCAACATCAACGGGCTTGCGTGCCACAACAATAAAGCGGCTGTAGTTTTCAGTTTGATTTGCTAAACCGGTGCGAATAGGTTGTAAACCGTACAATTCACCACCGGTAATACTGCCAATTGCAGCGACATTTTCGCTGTTAAGCTCTTTTACTTTTGCCATTGCAGCTGATGAGCTGTCCACAAATTCAATTTTAATATGTGGGTGTGCACTTAAAAACAATGAACACTGCGCAAACGGTTGTGGATGGGCATAGATGGTTTCAATTTTTGACAAGTCAGTATCACAAGTAGTGATTAAACTGTGTTCAATTGGCTGTGTTAGTTCACCAATAATCGATAATGTTGTGTGTTGTAATAGATCGTAAACATCATTAATGCTGCCTGAAGAGGTATTTTCAATAGGTAGCATGCCGTAGTCAGCTTGACCTTTTTCTACAGCTGTGATGATTTGTTGGAATGTCGGGAAGCCTAATTCAACTAAACGGTCGTCTTGACGTGCAAAGTATTTTTTACAAGCAAGATTCGAGTAAGAACCTTTATCACCCAAGAAAGCAACGCGTGCTACCGATACAGCGGCATTTGGATTTTTAATTTCTTGTAAAAAGGCTTGTTGTAATAGTACTGAATCTTCAAGAACTGTATGGTAAATGTTCATGATGTAATTGCTATCTAGACCAAGTGCACGACCTTGATTAATTAAACGCACTAGTAGTTGTTGTTCACGATCTTGATCGCGTACTGGTTTACTCGTCGATTGCTTGCTTTTTGCCACTTCAATGGCTAATTCTCTGCGTTCGGATAATAGTTTTAATAAATTATTATCAAGCGTGGTAATGCGAGTTCTAATATCGTTGAGGTCTGCCATGAAATAGGATCCTTGTGCGTACTCTATAAGGTTATTTGGATAGATGCCTAATAGTGCACATTTATTTATAATTGATTGTTTAATTTATTTATCTAGCGGGGCAAAGTCAAGGAGTCTGGAGCAAACTACAGAAATAAAAAAGCGCAGTCCTATGCTGCGCTTATTTGTTGTTCCTCTAATAAAGAGAGAATCAGGAAATTTTGGTCTTTGTGCTAATATTCTGCGAGCTCTAACTCATCGTCAGAAATTTTTTCAACAGGGAGTTCTTCACCGCTAATTACACCTGCGCGACACTGCTCTTTACCGCTTTTATGCGCGGAGTGTTTCTCGCTGTATTTATTTAATTGACGCTCTAGCTTTTGGCCTAAAATCGTAATAGCAGCGTAAAGATCTTCTCCTTCAGAAACTGCGAGTAATTGGCCTTGAGGAAGATGAATGCTAGCCTCAATTTTTTTAACGTTATTCTTGTCTTTCGTAATCGTTACGTGCGGATTAATCATTGGAATATTGAAGCGTTCTAACTTCGCATATTTCATCGCAAGTTTTTCGTGCATAGGAGCCGTAACTTTAATTTCTTTACTGGTTATTTCAAATGTCATAGACATCTCCTTGTGTAATACCCTTAATTGGTTCAACTTCAGAATACGACTTTCAGGTTTAAATAAAGTGATCTGGATCACATTTAATAATTTAGTTTTTGAAAGCCCTTAAAAGTGTGACGTATTAAGCATTTATAAGCATTTATGTTAAATTCGTTGTTTTCTACTTCATGCTTAGGCATTATGCCTAGTCCTATTGACAATAAAATTAAATAATTACTGATATCAATATTATGATTAATAAATGTAATATGACGACTTTACGTGATGAGCTTGTTGCAGATGCTACACATCTTGACCACGTGTTATTACAGTTAAGTGTCATAGATTGGTGTGGTCACGATGAGTTTATTTTATTTGTCGATAACCTTGTTAAGGAAACTCAAAAAACATTAAACATTGTCGATGTAAACATCCATTTATTTACGGACGTTTTTGCTGGCGTGATGCTATTATTACCACGCCATATATCAATACTCGACCTTGATACAGGATTCACTATCGCTGAGGCTTCACAACTTAATAACGGCTTAATAGTTACCCAGGTGATTGATAATGGTGATGAATTTAGTTTGGTTGATTTGGTTTCCCCCTTGTTTAAAGGCGATGAATTAATTGGTGTAATTAATTTTAAAGGCTTGCAAGTACGCGATGGTACGTCAACGTTAATCACCTCTTTTTGTCAATCGATTGCTACTTTAGTACAACGTAATTTACGGTTAATGGATAACGAATTACAGTGTGCATTATCGGTCGAAACGGCGAGTCAATCGCAACTACAATTCCACAGTTTAGCCTTTTTTGATGCGCTAACAGGATTAGCTAATCGTCGCTTACTTAATCAAAAAATTGATATGCATTATGAAGCTGCAATCAATAATCAGGTCATTGGTGCATTATTATTTATTGATTTGGATTATTTTAAAGCCATTAATGATTCGCTAGGTCATGCCGTTGGAGATGAAATATTAGTCGAAGTAGCTCAGCGATTAAGAGAAATACAACGAGATCAAGATTTAATTTCTCGCTTAGGAGGGGATGAGTTTGTCATCTTGTTACCTGATTTGTCTGAAAATCCAATGCATGCCGAACAACACGCCAATCTATTCGCTGAGCAATTAATCGAGCGCATTTCCCAACCTTATTTATATAAGGGGCAAGCTTTGTATATCGGAGCCAGTATTGGTGTAACGCTATTTCCAAGTAAAGACCAAGAAACAGCTGATTTGTTAAAGCAAGCGGATACGGCAATGTATCAGGCTAAATCAAATGGCCGCAAAAATGTCACTTTCTTTGATGTGAAAATGCAGCGTAAAGCAGATAAGCGTTTGCATATTTACAATTGCCTGAAAAGTGCGATTGATAAGAATGAATTGTTTTTGCATTATCAACCACAACATATGGTGCAAAGTGGCGAGATTATTGGTGTTGAAGCGTTAGTGCGTTGGCATTTAGGCGGTAAACAGCAAATATCTCCTGCCGAATTTATTCCGATTGCCGAGGAAACCGATCTTATTATTGATATCGGTATATGGGTACTACAGGCTGCGTGTGGTCAATTTGTTGAATGGCAATTACAAGGCGTTAATGTACCGCAATTATCTGTGAACGTGAGCACCCGACAATTTCATGATAATAACTTTGTTGATTCAGTATTGACGGTATTGGATGAGACTGGTATGGATCCGATGCAACTCAACTTAGAGATCACCGAGTCTGTGGTTATTGAACATGCAGAAGACGCTATCCGTAAAATGACCGATTTGAAAAATATTGGCGTGAGCTTTGCTGTGGATGATTTTGGTGTGGGTTATTCGTCGTTAAGTTACTTAAAACGTTTGCCAGCGAATGAGCTGAAAATTGATCGCTCATTTATCCAAGGCATACCTTATAACGTGTCCGATATGGCGATTGTGGAAGCCGTATTGGCGATGGCAAAACACATGGGCTTTAATGTGACTGCTGAAGGGGTTGAAAGCCGCCAGCAGCTTGAATTTTTACAACGCCAGCAATGCAGTTTTTATCAAGGTTTTTATGCGAGTAAGCCACTCACTGGCGAAAACCTTGCACTTTATGTTCGACGCCTGCAAGGATAGCTTGGTGTCATTTACAACGTGTAGGTTATAACCCTAATGTAATAAATATGGATATAAGGTGAACATTTTTGTCTCTTTCGCATCTATATACTTGTTAGTTACAGTTAAATGCTATTATTTTAGTAAGTAAATTGAATGACTACTTTTATCGGGCAAAGGGATCTAGCCATGAATAAATCGTTTAGTGCTGCATTATTATTTCTTATCTTTTCATTATCGACTCAAGCCGCTACCGCTGTTACGATCGCGTCTCTACGCTCTGCAATTGCAATGCATGGCGAGCCTGCTTACGGTAAAGACTTTACCCATTTCGATTATGTTAACTTAACGGCGCCACGCGAAGGTACGTTACGACGTGCTGCTATGGGCAGTTTTGATAACTTTAATGGTTATATTGTTAAAGGCGTCTCGGGGAGTGGTACCGGATATTTATTTGATACCTTGATGCTGCAAAGCAGCGATGAAGCATTTACTTTATATGGTCTGGTGGCTGAATACATCGAAGTGCCAGAAGATCGTAGTTGGGTTCGTTTTCATTTAAACCCCAAGGCTCGATTTTCTGATGGGTCTGAGTTAACCGCAGCGGATGTGAAATTTACCTTTGATATATTGATAGAGAAAGGTGTCCCGCAATTACGCGCGCAATACAAAGACGTCACCAGTGTTGAAATCGAAAGTAAATCCGTTATTAAATTTAATTTAAAAGACAGCAAGAATAAAGAGTTAGCCTTAATATTGGCAAAACTACCTGTGTTTTCTGAGAAAGACTGGCAAGGTAAAGATTTTGCGAAAGCGACATTTAATGTACCACTCGGTTCTGGGCCTTATACGATGAAGGCATTTGATGCGGGTCGTAGTATTGAATATCTACGTAATGATAATTATTGGGCGAAAGACTTACCCGTAAATCGCGGCCGTTATAACTTTAAACATATTATTTTTGATTATTACAAAGATGGCAGTATTGCTTTTGAAGCATTTAAAGCCGGTGACGTTGATTTTAGAGCTGAGAATATCTCTAAACAGTGGGCTACGGGTTATCAAGGTAAGCAATTTACTTCTGGTAACATTATCAAGGAAGAGATCAAACATCATAATCCACAAGGTATGCAGGCATTTTGGTTTAATTTACGTAAAGACAAATTTAAAGATCCCAATGTACGTAAAGCATTAGGCTTAATGTTTGATTTTGAATGGACAAATAGAACGTTATTTTATGGTGCGTATAAGCGCTCGGATAGTTTTTTTAGTAATTCAGAACTCGCAGCAAGGGGTATCCCTGAAGGGGACGAGTTGGCCCTGCTGACGCCTTTTAAAGCACAATTACCTACAGAGTTATTCACCCAAATGTATACACTGGATAAAACCAAAGGCGATGGTCGTGTACGCAGGCAACAACGTCAAGCTATTCGCTTGTTAAAGCAAGCAGGCTGGACGTTGAAATCAGGTAAAATGGTGGATGCTAGCGGTAAACAATTAAGTTTGGAGTTTTTGGTTTATAGCCCATCATTTGAACGTATTATTCAGCCATTTCGTAAAAATTTACAACGTATCGGTGTCGCCTCTGAGATCCGTATTGTTGATGTGTCGCAGTATGTGAATCGATTGAATAATTTTGATTTTGATATCTATACCTTGATACAAGCACAAAGCCTCTCTCCAGGTAATGAACAGTTAAGTATGTGGGGCAGCGAGTTTGCCAATGTACCTGGTACGCTCAATCGTATTGGCTTACAAGATCCGGTTGTTGATGCGTTGGTGGCTAAGGTAATTAATGCCGCTGACCGTGACAGTTTGATTACTGCGACGAAAGCGCTTGATCGGGTTTTATTGTGGAAAAATTTGGTGATCCCACAATGGCACATTAGCAGTTACCGCGTAGCATATTGGCAGCAAATACAGCGTCCGACACAGTTACCTAAGTATGGTTTAGCCATTGATAGCTGGTGGCAAAAAGACAGCGCTAGCAGTAAAGGGAACTAGGTAAATGTGGATCTATATACTGCGTCGTTGTTTGTTAATGATCCCGACACTGTTGGGTATTATCACTCTTAATTTTATTATCATCCAAGCGGCGCCGGGTGGACCTGTTGAGCAGTCGTTAGCTAAATTACAAGGAATAGAATCGTCAGCAACCAGTCGTGTTGACGGTAATAGTCAGGGTGAAGTGAAAGTTAATTTAAATCATGATAGTGGTAATCAGTATCGTGGCGCACAAGGTATTGATCCTGAATATATAAAAGAGTTAGAACGGTTATATGGATTTGATAAGCCTTTGTATGAACGCTATTGGTTGATGCTTAAAAGTTATTTACGATTTGATTTTGGCGATAGTTTTTTTCGCGATAGCTCTGTTATTGATCTCGTATTGGATAAGTTACCTGTGTCTATTTCATTAGGCTTGTGGACCACGATCTTGGTGTATCTTATTTCGATACCTTTGGGGATAAAGAAAGCCATCTCACACGGCTCATTATTTGATGTGTGGAGTTCGAGTGCAGTGGTGATTGGTTTCGCGATACCTAACTTTTTGTTTGCGCTATTACTGATTGTGGTATTTGCGGGGGGCAGCTATTTTGATTGGTTCCCTTTACGTGGGCTCACTTCTGCTAACTTCGATGAATTAACGACCTTCGAGCAAATTAAAGATTATTTCTGGCATTTAACCTTACCTATTGTGGCCTCAGTGATCAGCAGTTTTGCGACCTTAACCTTGCTGACCAAGAATACATTTTTAGATGAAATTAATAAGCAATATGTGGTCACGGCGAGAGCCAAAGGATTGACCGAAAATAAGGTCTTATACGGACATGTATTTCGCAATGCGATGTTATTAGTTATAGCTGGATTACCGGCAGCGCTGATCAGTATTTTTTTTACAGGATCCTTGATGATTGAAATTATTTTCTCGTTAGATGGACTTGGGTTATTGGGTTTTGAGTCGGTGATTAATCGTGATTATCCGGTGGTGTTTGGTACCTTGTATATTTTTACGCTAATGGGACTGATTATTAAGTTAATCAGTGATGTTACTTATATGCTGATTGACCCACGAATTAATTTTGAGGCGCAATCATAATGGGCTGGATCGCAACGTGGCATCGCATTAAACAAAATCCGATGAATCTAAATCGTTGGCAAACCTTTAAACATAATAAACGTGGTTATTGGTCGCTATGGTTGTTCAGTGGGTTATTCTTATTGAGCTTATGTGCCGATATTATTGCGAATGATAAGCCGTTATTAGTACGCTATAAAGAAAGTTATTACTTACCTATTTTATATAATTATAGCGAGTTGGAATTTGGTGGTGAACTCGATATTCCCGCAGATTATCGTGATGAATATATTCAAGAGATTATTTTAGAACAAGGAGAAATGTGGTGGCCTTTGATCCGGTTTAGCTATGATACGTTTAATTACAATTTAACGGTACCCGCACCATCTGCGCCGGACAGTCAAAATTTATTAGGCACCGATGATCAAAGTCGTGATGTATTAGCGCGCCTTATTTATGGCTTTCGTATATCAGTGTTGTTTGCGATTACTCTGACCATATTTAGCACTATCATAGGTGTAGCCGTGGGCGCGACACAAGGCTACTTTGGTGGTCGTATAGATCTTTATGGCCAGCGTTTTATCGAGATCTGGTCAGGCTTGCCTATGCTGTTCTTGTTAATTATTTTAGCCAGTTTAGTGCAACCTAATTTTTGGTGGTTGTTGGGTATTATGCTGCTATTTAGCTGGATGGCATTGGTAGATGTGGTTCGAGCCGAATTTTTACGTGGTCGTCATCTCGAATATGTCATTGCAGCGAAAGCGCTGGGGCAATCTCACCGTGCGATTATGTTTAAACATATTCTGCCTAATGCCATGGTGGCTACGATGACTTTTATGCCGTTTATCTTCACAGGTGCATTGACCACATTAACCTCGTTAGATTTTCTTGGTTTTGGTTTAGAAGTAGGGTCACCTTCGTTAGGTGAGTTAATTAAGCAAGGTAAAAATAATTTACAAGCGCCTTGGTTGGGGATTACTGCGTTTGTGTCTATGTCGGTAATTTTGGTGTTATTAGTCTTTATTGGAGAGGCGGCGCGTGATGCGTTTGATCCTCGTAAGGGAGCGTGATGAATAACGCTGAAGCGAAACCGCTGGTACTTGAAGTCAATGATTTATCGATTAGTTTTGGTCAACAACAAGTCGTTGAGCACGTCTCGTTTAATATTGAGAAAGGTAAAACATTTGCGCTGGTGGGTGAAAGTGGTTCAGGTAAATCAGTGACTGCATTATCTATTCTGCAGTTATTACCGTTTCCTGCGGCGAGCTATCCCGCGGGCAGTATTAAGTTGATGGGTAAAGAAGTCATAGGCAAAGACCGGGCTGTGATGCAATCGCTACGTGGTAATATGGCCAGTATGATCTTCCAAGAACCAATGACCTCGCTTAATCCTTTGCATACCATTGAAAAACAGATATCAGAAATACTCTTCTTACATCAGGGACTCAATAAAAAATCAGCCCAGTTACGTTGTCTTGAATTACTCGATTTAGTCGCGATACCTGAACCCAAAAAACGATTAGACGCTTATCCGCATGAATTATCGGGCGGTCAGCGTCAACGTGTGATGATTGCCATGGCGTTAGCGAATGAACCAGATTTATTGATTGCAGATGAGCCGACAACCGCGCTCGATGTTACTGTGCAATTACAAATTTTGGAATTGCTAAAATCATTACAAGCTAAATTGGGAATGGCAATATTAATGATCACCCATGATCTGAATATCGTTAAACATTTGGCCGATGACGTGGCAGTGATGAAACAGGGGAGAATTGTGGAGACGGGTGCTGTTGAACGTATTTTTTCAGACCCTCGGCATACTTATACCAAAACCTTGTTGGATGCTGAACCACAACGTGACATGCCTACGTTGATATCTACAAAACCGTTATTACAGATCAAAGATTTCAAAGTTTGGTTTCCACTAAAAAAAGGGCTTTGGCAGCGTACTTACGATCATGTTAAAGCCGTTGACGGTGTCTCGTTGCAATTAAATGAAGGTGAAACGCTTGGTATTGTTGGGGAAAGTGGTTCTGGTAAAAGCACCTTGGTACTCGGTTTATTGAGGTTGATTGAGAGTGAAGGAGATATTTATTTTAATGGTACTAATCTGCAAAGACTAAATTTGACCGCTATGCGCGTTTATCGTCAGTCGTTACAAATCGTCTTTCAAGATCCGTTTGGTAGCTTAAGCCCGCGTATGTCGGTACGTCAGATTATCAGTGAGGGTTTAGAGGTGCAGGGTAAGCACAGCGATGCTGAAATAGAAATAGCGGTTAAGCAAGCCTTAGTTGATGTTGCGCTACCTGCGGATGCCTTAGCGCGTTATCCGCATCAATTTTCGGGAGGACAACGTCAACGTATTGCTATCGCACGTGCCTTAGTACTAAAGCCAAAAATATTAATTTTAGATGAGCCTACATCTGCATTAGATCGGACGGTACAAAAACAGATCTTAGATTTATTGTGTCAATTACAGCAGCAGCATCAATTAAGTTATATATTTATCACCCATGATTTAAGTGTTGTACGGGCTGTGAGTCATCGTATATTAGTGTTGAAAGCGGGTAAGGTTGTTGAAGAAGGTGAAACAGAATCGGTCTTCAATCAACCGCAACATGCTTATACGCAAGCATTATTGTCGGCAGCGATGTATTTTAACTAAACGCCTTCAAATGTAACACTTTAGTAATAGTAGAATGGCGTTAGAGTATGAAGCATGTTAGTTTCTTAAATGCTCCATGCCCATACTCTATGTTATTTAAATAAAGGATTATAGATGTCATCATTTTTAAGCCACTTTTACCAGTTTCTGCTGCGTGAACAACAGACTGACGATGATAAAATTAAAAGCATGGGCGTGATCACCTTTGCTTTAGTCGGGATGATTGTTGGTGGCTATAGCGCGATCAAATGGAACAATTTAGAGGTGGCAGCGCTCGTGACGACGTCGGTTATTATGCTGATCGGCTTCTTAGGTAGTATTAGCTTAGTTAAACTGGCTGTTAATCCTATTGTTGCGGGTAACGTCATGCTGTTTGGTGGCATGATTCATTTATCCAATCTGATGTTTCAAACTGGCGGGGCTGCTTCTCATTCAATTATGTGGGTTGCTGCTATGACGATTTTTGCTTATTTATTAATTAATGCGAAATCAGGTTTTTTCTGGTCGCTGATCATGCTCTCCGTTTATGTGGTGATGGTGGTGATGGATTATACGGGTTATGAACTACCACAATTGGTTTTATCGGCCAAAGATGCCAAGGTTGAGCATTATTCTGCTTTGCTTTTACCACCTTTGGCTATTTGGTTCGCTAACCACTACAACAGTAAGTTACGTGACAAGGCCATTACTAGTAATAATACGGCGCTTGAAGCGGCCGAATCAGCCTCTCATGCTGCGGAGCAAAGTCGTGAAGAATTACAGCAATTATTTAATCAAGTGAGTGAGACTGTTATTCAATTGGTACAGACATCAAATGACTTAACCAGCCATTTAACAGAAATGTCGAAATACGCAAAAGACATTGATGATGGTGTTGGAGAGCAAGTATCAGCAACTGGGCATATTAATGAATTACTGCAGCATACAGCATTACTCGTTGGTGATGCCAGTGACATTATTCAAACGGTAAGTAATGATTCGCAACGTGTTGAAGATCAAGCTGACAATAGTTCGGTGGCGATGACTGCTACGATTACTTCTATGTCTGATATTAAAGAGAGTAATGACGCGATTGAAAAGGCAATAATGGTGATCACCGACATCGCAAATCAAACTAATTTACTTGCACTCAATGCCGCGATTGAAGCCGCGAGAGCGGGCGAACTTGGCCGTGGATTTGCGGTTGTGGCAGATGAAGTGCGTAATCTATCAAAACGCAGTACGGAATCAGCCAATGAAATTAAGCTGCTAATTGAAAAAAGTTCATCCGATGTAAACAATGGTTATGAAGCCGTTGAAACGAATGCTGAAACATTCGCTGAAATTATTGATGCGGTAACTAATATGAGTGGTCAAATTACATGTGTGACAAGCAATGCTGTGAATACTAATGAAAATATTACGGGTGTATTGTCTGCAAGTGAAAAAGTAACATTGGTCACTAAGACGAATGAGTTGAGCGTAAAAGCGATGAATAAGAGTATTGCTGAGCTGCTGCAAGTCAGTGATGAATTAAGCGGTATGTCTATACGGCTTGTTGCTATGGTAAACAGTCATTAGCGATATTCGTTATTGATATTAGTCTACAAACACAAAAAAGCTCACTGCTAGTAGTGAGCTTTTTTGTAATTCTGAATGCTGTTTTTCTAAAGCGCTAACCCTAAGTTAGAGTGAGATAACCAAGCACGCCGGCATTGAAAAGCCAAATACGATGTATCACACCTGCTTGACCAATAAAGTGGTCGGCTGTTTCGATTTTCTAATTTTAATATAGCGTATTAATTTTAATATGCAACTATTGATAATGCATTTTAAGGCGTTTATTTTTAATGATTGTTAATATAGTGACCTTGATCGTTAAGATTAGTGTGAATTACTGTTAAATTAAACCGACTAACAAAGCGATAAGTTTAGAGTTGAAATGGATGTTTTCTCTAATTTGATCATGTTTGAAATAATTGCAAGATAAGGATATCAAATGCAGTTGCTTAAAATAATCGTGATGATGACAGCATTATTACCGGCATTAGCGATAGCGAATAATTGTGCTATTTTAGTAAAACTTACGTCACCTTATTTACAAAATAAACCAATTTATCTGGATGAAATATTATCACAGCCCATCGTTAATAATCAGTTATGCCTTAATAACAGCGATATTGCGAATAGCACTGAAGCCTATTATTTGGAACTCTTTTCAAGTAATGGTTTGAACCTCGAATCTTTATTTATCTTTCCTGAATATATACAGGGAGATGTGATTACAATTACCACCGCGGATTTACTGACTAATTTTTGTCGTCAATGTAATGATCTCCGTCATTATAGGCAGTTTGTTAATTCACCTCGGGTTAAAACTATCGCCACTGAGATGGATGCTATTGCCGCTAAACAGCCCGATGTGATTATATTTGACGTCATTAAGCGGGTATTTCAACAGGCATTATTAGATCTGTATAACGAAGGCATTCTTCAGGGCTCGGATGAGGCGTCTTTAGAGAACCATCAGACTAAAAAAACGGATGCTGTTGATAAAGACAGACAGGATAAAATGGAAAATAAAGATAAAAACTTCCGATTACCACCCCATTTCTTACCTGTTTATGACGGCGCAGCATTACAAAATTTTGTCCCAGAAGGTTTGCATCTTAATCGTATAGAAAGTTTACCATTAGCCAGTTATAGTGTGGATGCAAGTGCTGCTTCTGTACTTGAATTTTATCAGTCTTATTATCCTGATTATGAAAGTATAGGTTTTGGTAATTTTGTTCTTTTGGTGAAAGATAAATTACCATTTGAAGGATATAGCCCTAAGTATATGGCGATACCACACATTGTTATATCTGAAGATCCGTTAGGAAAAGGTAAAACGATTTTACAGATCACTTATCGACCTGATGATGAAATTAAAGGGAGACGTGTAATGGTTTTTAAACCCGTTACGTGAGCTATTCGACTTTCATGCCATAAGGTATCTTGCGTTATCGACAGGGTTAAGCTAATCGCTATCCCCTGTATTATTCCGAGTAATAATCCCAACAAAATATAAATTGGCAGGGATAAATTTATCGTTTGTTCGGGAATGAAAGGCGGTGTAATTATTTTAACTGTATTTGTCGACTCAAATTCGCTGAGATCATAACTAATTGATACCATTTCATAGCGCGTGAGTAGATTCTGATAAAACGTGTTTGTTGTCGTGAAATTACGTTGTAATTGTAGTAACTCTTGTTCAACAATTGAATACTTATTTTGATTTTTTTGGAAATATGCATGCTGCTTTTCTAATGTTTTCAATTCTAACTTTATTTTCATGATGGTGTTTCTATAGTACTCATAATCATCTAGTTCATTCAGTAATAACGGTGTTACCTGGGTTGTTAATGCTTGATGTGTAAGTCGCGTAATACGGTTTAACAGTAAATCTAGCGCTTGCTGGTTTTGTATTTTAGATTGGAGTTCTTGTCTTTGCTCTTGTAGACGAGATATCTGTCGGTTTGTTGACTTAACTTGCGAGTGTTGTTTTGTGTAATGTGCTAATTGTTGGATTTTTAATGTTTCGAGCTGTCTCATTTTATTATCAATAAACTGAGCTGCGGGATTGGTTAGGATTAGTTTCTTTGTTAATAGCGTTAACTTAGATTGTAGCAAGGCTAATGCTTGCTCTTTATCTTTCATCGTACTTGTGATGTGAATCTGTTCCGACTCTCTGGCAGCATATAACTCAGGAATGATGTCGGCATGTTTAAATTTATAGTCAAAAAGGGATTTTTCAGCTCGTAATAATACTTTATGTTGTTGCTTTAGTTGCTCAGCAAGAAAAATTTTACTGTTTAATGCGACATCTTGGTTGGGCTTAGTTAATCGTAAAATAAATTGATTACTGACCACGTCGAGTATCACGCTTAATTGTTGTGGATCCGGCCATACCATTTCAATAGTGACTAAGTCTGTCCCCGTGAGAAATAGCGTTAATGACGCTTTTATTTTCTCAACGATTGCTTGCTGCTGTTCTGTTGAATCACTTGATTTAATTAACCCAACTTGGCTTGCTACCTCTAATAATACTGACTTACGTTTAGCGAGAATATTAATGGTTTTAAATCGAGACTGAATATTAAGGGGCAGTGATAATTCGGCTAAGAACGGATTTAGCAGGTTGCGTTCTTGCAGTAAAATGGTGGTATGAGAGTGATAGCTATCTGGAATACTACGGCCAACTTGATAGCCAATCAGGGGCATAGTTAATATTGGGATCAGCAAGTAAATTCGTTTACGCCAGAAAATATCATAAAATCGATATAACCATGCCCACGCACTCATCTGTTGCTTGCTATTAGTTGATATGGTGCAATTAATAATGTTGTAAACAGTGCCATAAGTGATTGCCATCGATAAGAATTAAAATAGTAACAATACCAAAGTTGGTATTGTTACTATTTTAGTTAGCTGTTTGAATTATGGCAATATTCATGCTTATTTTGGATTATTTTTTCGCTTGAAGCGCTATATCACAGAGTGTTTTTATTCCTGTCAGTACGCGGGGAGAAAAACGGTGAGATACATCTGGATTAATTCTAAATATATTACCATCTTTAACCGCAGGGATGCTTTTCCAAGTTTGCCACTGTTGTAATTCACTGTCGTTGACTGTACCTGCGATGATCACCGCGGGTTGTTTCACGAGTACTTGCTCAATGTTGATCACTGGATAGGGAACAGGACTGTCACTGAATACATTATTAAACCCACACAGGGCGAATTGTTCTTGTAACCAAGGATCACTGGCTACTGTCATTAATGGCGTTGCCCACACTTGATAAAACAGATCTTGTTTGGGATTATTCTTATAATCTTCACGTAGTTGATCTAAGGCTTTAAGGTATCTATTGCTGACTGGGTTAGCAATCGCTTGTGTACCAAAGACTTCACCAAGATTTTGTATTTGTGTGGCAACATCGGCTAATCCCCCCGTTTTTGATGCATAGACGGGGATCCCAAATTTTTTGAGTTGGTTGATATCGGCCGCTGAATTGCCTTGTTGCCAGTAAATAATCATATCGGGCTCAAGCGCGAGTATCGTTTCGATATTTATTTGTTGCGAGCTAGCGACAATGGGCAATGCTTTGGCCTCTTCAGGATAATCAGAGTAAGCACTGACACCGATCAGCCTATCACCAGCACCGGCGGCAAAAACCAGCTCTGTAGTATGTGGTGAGAGCGATACGATACGCTGTGGGTACTTTTCTTGTTCTGGTAAAGGTAATGCTTGAACCGGTAATGATAATACGACAAGTGGGATGATAACTAGCGTAATGAGCCGTGCGTAAAAAGACATAAGTTCTCATGATGTTGGAAAGTAAAATTGACTATCGTAAGACTATCTAATTGAAATAAGCAGATAGATCGCGCTGATAAAAATTAACCAGACGAGTAATGCCCACGTCAGTTTTTGTTGTGCTCGGTTGATATCATCGCGCTGTGCGGGTTCGGTATGACCAAGCTGACTAAACCGGTACATTGTACCTTGGTATTTTCGTGGGCCACCTAATTGAATTGCGAGACTATAGGCAAAACTTGATAATAAAAAGCCGCTGCTAAAGTGATGCCATTTCTTTGCCTGTTTGTTTAAATTTGCTAACGGACTTGTCGCACGTTGTAAGCTGCGTAATGTGCATCCGAGAATGATATGATTAGGCGCTGAAAGTAAGTGTAGTAAGAATGCTGCAGGGCGGCCAAAATGACGATTAACGGCTAGTTTACTATTCCAGTTATGTGCCATTAGTTGAATTACACGATAAATAATCGCGGCCCAGATACCAACGCTGATATACCAAAATATAACGGCAAACCACTGATAGCTATTACGTAGACACAGGTTTTCAATACTGGCTTTATGCAAACCGAGCAAGGATAACGGGTCTAAATCGCGTAATGTCCGAGGCTGTATTTGGCTTATGATAGTTTGTTTTTCGAGGTTACCTAAATCAATTTCAGGTAAATTTATTTTTTCCCATTGCAATAAACACAGTAATAGTACGAACTCAAATAAGATGGGTTCAATCACAATAAATTGAATGACGGCTGCGATAATTAAGATAAATCCAAGCATGGTGATGAGCGCAAGGTTACCTGCAATATATTGTTGCTGGTGGCTGCGTTGTGCATTATTTACTTTATCCGCAATGGCGTTAAAGAATAGGTTTAAAAGTTGCGTAGGGTGAAAGTGAGGTGGGCAGAGTGGTAAGCGTGCGATGACGACTGCAGTCAGCAATATAAACACTGACTGCAAACTGGTCCAATCCATGACCAAGTTCATGTTATTTTAACTCGTGTAACATGTTTACTACCATTGCTGATGAGTTCTTCGCGGCAACAACCAGGTATTCTTCAAATGATGTTGGAGATTCTTTACCTGCAATATCTGATAATGAACGGATCACAACAAAAGGTACGTCAAACTGGTGACATGTTTGCGCAATTGCTGCTGCTTCCATTTCTACTGCTGCCATTGTAGGGAAGTTAGTACGTGCTTCTTCTACTTTTTTCGGATCAGCCATGAAGCTATCACCAGTGCAAATTAAACCTTCGATAGTTTTAATGTCGCTGTCTGCTGAGATCGCTTTTTTAGCGGCTTCAACAAGACGTGGCTCAGGGATATAAGCAGCAGGTTTTTGTGCACATTGACCTATTTCGTAACCAAACACAGTTAAGTCAACGTCGTGGTGACGCACTTCACTTGAGATCACTACATCACCAATTTTAAGCGTTTTATCGTAACCGCCTGCGGAACCGGTATTGATAATGTAATCAGGTTTGTAATGTTCAAGCAGTAATGTTGTCGCTACAGCTGCAGCAACTTTACCAATACCTGATTTACTTAAAATTACATCATGACCTGCAAGTGATCCGCTATAGTATTCACAGCCAGCTTGAGTAAATGTTGTTACGTTTTCTAGTTGTTCGCGCAGGATCTCAACTTCCTGCTCCATTGCACCAATAATACCAATTTTCATCGTTGTCTCTAATCTATCTCGAAAAATGTAATGCTAGCACAGTTTTGTTGCGGTATGAATTGGTCACCAAGGTATTAATTAAAAGAAACACCTAAGCCAAACGTAAGTCGAAAGTCATTTTTTTCTAATGGAGAGCCATCAATATCGGGTGGGGGATTATTGATTCGGACCCAGAGAAATGTAATTTCGAAATCAAGTACATCAGTGAGCTCAATATCAAAGTTTAATTTCGTATTTTGTCGGAGTCCACCAAGGTCAGATTCTGTTGCCATCAATTTATAACTTAATTCCAAATCAATCTTGTCATGTATTTCACGTTCATAATCGAGACCGAAGGATAGAGCGAGGCTGGCATCACTTTTATTGAGTTCTGCATCAGTATGTTCATATTTCGTATATAAATAAGAAGGACCTAAGTTCATTTCCAACTCTTGCTCGCCGTCGTCAATAAATTGATAACCGATACCCATACCGAGATCGATCTGGCTGTTTACATTTTGTAGCGGATCGCGATATAAGTTTAAATCAATTGGTCGGAAAAAAAGATCTTTATCACTATAAACATCGTAGGTCATTAGGAAACGATGGCTCTCATCGGTTTGCACATTATTGGTCTCGCCAATGATCGCGGTATATGAGGTTTTAATTCGTGATGTTGTGGTGTGACGAGAAAACTCAACATTGGTATTATATTCTAGTTTATTGGTATTACCAGAGCTTAGGTTTGCCCCTAAGGCTACCTTACCTTTCCAGATATTGGTACCGGTTTCGGGGCCTGCGATCAGGGTCATAAGGTCTTTTTGATTAATTTTATGTTGACGATTGTTACTGATCGTCATTACACCATTTTCAAGTGCAATCGTACCTGTGATAACCCTCCCGTTAACGGTTAAAATGGTAAATAATTGGCGGCTATTAATACGGCTAATGTCTTTCCATTTAATTTTTAAATCGCCGAGGTCATC
Source organism: Moritella sp. 28 (assembly GCF_018219435.1). NCBI lineage: Bacteria > Pseudomonadati > Pseudomonadota > Gammaproteobacteria > Alteromonadales > Moritellaceae > Moritella > Moritella sp. 28. The sequence goes on from NZ_CP056121.1 coordinate 944,425, forward strand.
GCTATCAAAAGCAAGTTTGTCATTATAGAGATCTTCAATTTTCCCAATTAAGAATTCTCCCGATTTTAACCAGACCCAGTCTTCATCTGTACCTAAGCTATCCGCGAGGATGATTTCTTGACTATTTTCAGTGGTGGTAACCGCGTCTGTATTCACGGAGATATTGGTCTCAATGCTCGTCGGCTCGGTAACAGGGAGGGGGGATTCTGTTTTAATATAATCGCCTAAAATTATCTCTTGCGCAGCAAAGCTCGGTACGCTAACTAGCATACTTAAAAAAGTGAAAGCGATTCTGAGTCTAATCAACTTTAATTTCGTTGTTCTGAGGGCGTTAAGCGAATTCATTATTACCTAATATTAAGCCATTGATGTCTTTAAGGTGACGGATATAATATAAAAAATCAGTCTATAATTAAATATATTGTCGATTTTTATAGCTTAAAATAAAGAATAAAAAAACGCCAACATTAATAATGCTAGCGTTTTTAATTAGATATGTAATTTCAAGCGTTTAACTCTTTAATCTTTAAACGTCTAAGTAGTCGAGTATTGCCTCGGCAGCACGGCGACCTTCATCAATCGCTGTTACGACTAAATCTGACCCTCGAACAGCATCTCCGCCAGCAAAGATTTTCGGATTTGCGGTTTGGAATGGGAAGTCGCTTTGTTCTGGTGCAATAATGCCATTCCAGCTATTTGTTGTTACACCTTCATCCAATAACCATTGTGCCGGATTTGGTTGGAAACCAAATGCTTGAATAACCGCATCGGCTTTTAGCACGTGCTCAGAACCAATCACTTGTTCGGCACGACGACGACCTTTTTCATCTGGCTTACCTAAACGGGTTTTCACCATTTTAACGCCTGTGGTTTTATCGCCAACAACTTCAATATCAAGTGGTTGTAAATTCCATAAGAATTTAACGCCTTCTTCTTTGGCATTTTTAACTTCGCGCTTAGAACCTGGCATGCTTATTTCGTCTCGGCGATAAGCACAATAAACGTTTTTAGCACCTTGACGAACCGCAGTTCGAACACAGTCCATCGCCGTATCACCACCACCAAGGACAACGACCGTTTTACCTTTTAAATTGATAAATTCATCAGCACTTTTTTCAAAGCCGAGTTCATTATTCGTATTTGCAATCAGGTAAGGTAGGGCGTCATAAACACCTTGTGCAGCCCCGTTGTCAAAACCACCATTGATGTATTTATACGTACCAACACCAACAAATACAGCATCATACTCTGCCACTAATTGACTGAATTGAATATCTTTACCAATTTCAGTGTTAAGGCAAAATTCGATACCCATTTCTGTGAATACTTCACGGCGATGAGTCATTACACTTTTATCAAGCTTAAATGCTGGAATACCAAACGTTAATAGACCACCGATTTCTGGGTTACGGTCATAAACGACGGGTGTTACACCATTACGCACTAAGATATCTGCAGTGGCAAGACCAGCTGGACCCGCACCGATAATAGCCACTTTTTTATCATTGCGAACAACCTTAGACATGTCTGGGCGCCAGCCCATCTTAAAGGCTTCGTCGGTAATGTATTTTTCAACATTACCAATAGTAACCGCACCGAAATCTGTATTTAGTGTACAAGAACCTTCGCATAAACGATCTTGTGGGCAAACTCGACCACAAACTTCAGGTAAGCTGTTGGTTTCATGACAAAGCTCTGCAGCTTCAATAATACGACCTTCTTCAACCAATTTTAGCCAGTTTGGAATGTAGTTATGTACAGGGCATTTCCACTCACAGTATGGGTTACCACATTCTAAACAACGACCCGCTTGCATTTTTGCTTGGTTCGCTGTAAACGGTTTATAAATTTCGATAAAGTCCACTTTACGGATCTTTAACGCTTTTTTATCTGGATCAATGCGTTGTACATCGACAAATTGAAATACATTATTACTCATGATCCCTCCTATTGAGCCTGGACACGTAGCTCTGCTGCAGAGCGTGATTTATGGCCAAGTAATGCGTTCATATCAGCTGATTTAGGCTTGATAATAAAGAATTTTCTTATCACCGTATCGAATTCATTAAGCAGGTCTTGCGCATGTTGACTACATGTTTGAGCAAGGTGTTCAATGATAATACCGCGAAGGTGTTCAACGTGCATTGGGTAATCCGTTACTGCATGTTGCTCCACTAGTTCATTGTTAAGTTTACTTGCTAATTGACCACTTAGGTCATAAATATAAGCAAAACCACCTGTCATACCAGCACCAAAGTTAACACCCGTATCACCTAGGACTGTCACAATACCACCCGTCATGTATTCACAACCGTTGTCACCAATACCTTCGATTACAGCATTTGCACCAGAGTTACGTACCGCGAAACGTTCGCCAGCTAAGCCTGCTGCGTATAATTCGCCACCTGATGCGCCATATAGACAAGTATTACCTGCGATAACCGCTTCGTGTGTTTTAAACGCTGAACCAGGTTCTGGGCGAATAACAATACGCCCACCTGTCATGCCTTTGCCTACGTAATCGTTGGCATCGCCAGTCAGATTAAGGTTTAATCCGCCAGCATTCCATACACCAAAACTTTGACCGGCAGTACCTGTAAAGTTTACTGTGATAGGATCCGATGCCATACCTTGGTTACCATGTTGTTTTGCAATTTCACCAGACAGACGGGCACCAACTGAACGATCGGTATTTTTAATTGGGAAGCTACTTGATAACCCTGATTTTTCAGTGATTGATTCTAAGTAATGCGCAATTAAAGCTTCGTTAAGCTCTGCTTTATCATACGGTTCGTTGGTTGCTTGGCAATATATACCTAAGCCTTCTTTTGGCTTTGGTTTATAGGTAATACCAGATAAATCAATTTTACGTTGCTTATCAGTGAGCCCGTCTAGCTGCACTAATAAATCAGTACGACCAATTAAATCGGTTAACTGAGTTACGCCAAGTGATGCCATTATTTCACGGGTTTCTTGAGCAATAAACTTGAAGTAGTTCATGACCATTTCCGGTAGACCATGGAAGTGATCTTGACGTAATTTGTCGTCTTGTGTTGCAACACCTGTCGCGCAGTTGTTTAGGTGACAAATTCGCAGGAATTTACAACCTAAGGCCACCATTGGTCCTGTACCAAAGCCAAAGCTTTCGGCACCAAGAATCGCACCTTTAACAACATCGAGACCGGTTTTTAGGCCACCATCGACTTGTAAGCGGATACGATGACGTAAGCCATTTTCAACTAATGCTTGTTGTGTTTCTGCCAAGCCAAGCTCCCAAGGGCTACCTGCATATTTAACAGAGGTAATCGGACTTGCAGCTGTACCGCCGTCATAACCTGAAATGGTAATTAAATCGGCATACGCTTTTGCAACACCTGTCGCAATCGTACCAACACCTGGTTCAGATACTAATTTAACGGATACTAATGCAGATGGGTTGATCTGTTTAATATCAAAAATCAGCTGTGATAAATCTTCAATTGAATAAATATCATGATGCGGTGGTGGTGAAATAAGGGTGACTCCGGGTACTGAATTACGTAGTTTAGCAATTTCAGTTGTTACTTTATGTCCCGGTAATTGGCCTCCTTCACCTGGTTTTGCACCTTGTGCTACTTTAATTTGAATGATTTCTGCATTCATTAAGTAATGCGGTGTTACACCAAAGCGGCCAGACGCGATTTGTTTAATTTTAGATACTTTTAAAGTACCAAAACGACGTGGGTCTTCACCGCCTTCACCCGAGTTAGAGTTACCACCTAAGGTGTTCATCGCAATAGCAAGTGCTTCATGTGCTTCAGGGCTTAATGCACCGATTGACATTGCTGCGGTATCAAAACGTTTATACAGATTATCTTCATGTTCAACATCATCAATCGCAATTGGGTTTTCTGATTTTTTCAGCTGTAACATATCACGCAAGGTTGCAATAGGGCGCTCATTTACTTCTGTTGAATACTGCTTGTAGTCTTCATATTTACCGCTTTGTACTGCTGTTTGTAATGTACTGACAACATCGGGATTATAAGCATGGTATTCACCACCGTGAACATATTTCAGTAGACCGCCTTGTGAGGTCGGTTTACGTTTTGTCCATGCTAATTTACTGAGTTTCTGTTGGTCGATATGGAAATCGCTAAAGTCAGCGCCTTTGATACGGCTGCTTGTGCCTTTAAAGCATAACTCGATAACTTCATCGGCTAAACCTACGGCTTCAAACAGTTGTGAGCAACGGTAACTGGCAATGGTAGAAATACCCATTTTCGACATGATCTTGTACAGGCCTTTATTAATACCATTACGGTAGTTTAATAATGTCTTTGCAATATCTTGTGGGATGGTCTCTATTTCAACTAGTTTACGCAGTGATTCATAAGCAAGATATGGGTAAACAGCCGTTGCACCAAAACCAAGTAATACGGCGAAATGATGCGGATCACGGGCACTTGCTGTTTCTACAACAATATTGGTATCACAGCGTAAGTTAGCGTCAACCAAGGCTGTTTGTACTGCACCAACAGCCATTGCTGCTGGAATAGGTAGCTGATTTTTCGCTAACGTACGGTCTGTTAGTACTAATAGCACTGCGCCTGAAGTAGCAAGTTCAACTGCTTCTGCAGTAATACGTGCAACCGCGCGTCCTAAGGTCTCATTTTGACCGTTAAAGCAGAGGTTAATTTTTGCTGTTTTATAGAACTCGTTACTTAATTCTGTGACTTGCTTGAAATCTGAGAATAGTAGTATTGGTGAATTAAATAGTACGCGGTGCGCATGACCATCTGTTTCATTAAATACATTGTGCTCACGACCGATGCAAGTTGCCAATGACATGACATGGTTTTCACGTAATGGATCGATTGGCGGGTTGGTTACTTGCGCGAACTTTTGGCGGAAGTAGTCATACAGCGAACGTGTTTTAGTTGAAAGTACAGCCATCGGAGTGTCATCACCCATAGAGCCTGTCGCTTCTTGCGCATTTTCACCTAGAACACGAATAATCTGATCGAGCTCTTCTCTACTATAATCAAATTGTTTTTGATATGTTGCTAATTGTTCATCATTAAAAGTTCGCATACCAATTGCTTCTTTTGGTAATACTTCAAATGGTGTCAGTCTCGTTGAATTATTAGTTAACCATTCACGGTAAGGATTACGGCCTTTTAATTCTTGGTCAATGTCCCAAGAGGTCCATAATTTCCCTGTTTCAGTATCGATAACTAATAATTCGCCTGGGCCTACACGGCCTTTTTCGATAACTTCATCAGCAGTGTAATCCCATATACCGACTTCAGAGGCCACGGTTATGAAGCCATCTGTTGTGCGTACATAACGTGCTGGACGTAAACCATTACGGTCTAGCCCACAAGCTGCATAACGACCATCACTTAGTACGATACCCGCTGGGCCATCCCAAGGTTCCATATGCATTGAGTTAAAATCATAGAATGCTCGTAGATCATCATCCATATTGGGATGATTCTGCCATGCTGGCGGCACTAATAGACGGAAAGCGCGGAAAATATCCATACCACCGGCTAAGAAGAGTTCGAGCATGTTATCCATTGATGATGAATCTGAACCTTTGGTATTAACAAACGGTGCAGCGTCGTGCATATCAGGGAGTAATGGCGAGCTAAATTTATAACTCCGTGCGCGAGCCCATTCTCGGTTACCTTCGATCGTGTTAATTTCACCATTGTGCGCCATAAAGCGGAATGGTTGTGCTAACGGCCATTTTGGCGATGTATTTGTTGAGAATCGTTGGTGGAATAAACAAATTGCAGATTGCATACGAAGATCGGCAAGGTCTAAGAAGAACTTCGGCAGATCACCCGCCATACACAAACCTTTGTAGATCGTGACTAGGTTTGACAAGCTGGCAATATAGAAATCGCTATCATCTGTAATGCGTTTTTCGATACGACGTTTAGTTAAATATAAACGACGCTCGATATCTTTAGGTGCCCAACCAGCGGGAGCATTGATAAAGATTTGTTGAATTTGTGGCAATGATGACATTGCAATTTCACCGAGTACGCTCGTATCAAGAGGGACTTCACGCCAGCCAACAACATTCAGCGTTTCGCGCTCGAGTTCTTCTTTAATGATTTGTTTTGCTGCTGCTGATTTATCCGTGTCTTGATTTAAGAACATCATACCAACGGCGTAGTTACTTCCGAGATTCCAATCATTTTCTGCCGCAATAGCACGGAAAAACCCGTCAGGCTTTTGCATTAGCAAACCACAGCCATCTCCTGTTTTTCCATCTGCCGCAATACCGCCCCTATGTTGCATACGGTCTAATGATGAAATCGCGACGCGAACTAACTTGTGACTAGCTTCACCTTCTTGATGGGCAATTAAACCAAAACCACAGTTGTCTTTTTCCAGCGACGGGTCATAGACTGACATTGCACTTCTCCCTTGCATTCAATTTACTAAATTCTAAACTATGTACACCCAATAGAGCTTCTACTCACGGGTACAAAATACATAAAAAAATAGATAAATCGTTAAAGTTTCCAAAAGCCGAAAATTGGCTAACCTGCCAAATTTACCAGAATTAATACTTAGGTCAATCTAAAAATGTATTCTGAGCTACTTATCACCTTTTCATGTAAATGGTCCATTTGTTTTGATATTGGATAATAAACTAGCCAAAATACTGATGATTACTTAATAAATGGGTTTTTATTTTGGCAATATGACATTGTGTAATTTTTTACCTCTGTTTTCATAGTTTTTAATCTTGTCACTGAGTATTTATCTTACTGTTTAATCGTAATGTACTGATTTATTTGGTTTATGCTGCTTGGTACTAAAGTATTAAAAACAAAAGTGGGCGGTCGCTGTAGTTTTAATTATAACTTCTTTACAGAGATCTAATTTTGGTGTTGTATGGTTTACCTGTGTGAGATGGATCTTAGGTAAAATATGGATTTAAATTATCGATTTTTTATAACTGAAATATTCAGTTGGTGGCAGGATATTACTGGACTTTCAACAAGTACGTTGGTCGGTATGACGTTTTGGTTGGTTGTCACTGCCTTATTGATAAGCATCCTTGTTATTTTAACGCTATTGCGAAAACTCACGACTTGCCAATCATTATTGACCTTTTCTGCAACGCCCACTCTTGTTCTTGATATTAAAAAAGGCACGATACTTTATTCTAATTCTGCAATCGCGACTATCTTCGATCAAGAGAATAATACCAGTAATATTATTGCACAATGTTGCTTCGAGCGTTTATCCCACCGAGTTGATGAGACTACGGTCACTAATGATGTTTTCCATATTAAGCAGCTAAAAAAGACGTTACGCTTTAGCGCGGTACAAATCAAATATCAACGTCGCCGGGCTTGGTTGTGCCAGATCGATCATATTGGTACAAACTCTTCTGCTATTTCGCCTTGGGATATGGATGGTCAAATCATTAATAGCTTATTTCTCTCCAATTCGGCTTTTATTCATATTAAAACCTTAGATGGATTAATTCTTAATTGTTCACCATCATGGGCAGCTCAATTCGACCAATCAATAGATCAAGTGAATGGCCATTTTGAACACGATTTTTATAGCGCCTCCAAGCTGGCTCAAATTCATTCTTATGAGAAAACGGTCCTCACGGGTAAAGTTGAAAAATATGAAGAATGGAGCACAGTCGATGATAATAATATGTTATTACAAACCATTAAATCCCCTTTGTATGATGAACACAAAAAAGTGGTCGCTATCTTAACTGTATCTAATGACCGAACGGAAGTGATGGAACTGAATGAGCGATTACTTAATGAGAATAGTGAACACTTACGTATAGAAGCTGAGCTTAGCCGTAATAATAGCTTATTAAACTCAGTCATTAATGCGACACCCGATCCCGTTGCGTTTATGAATTGCAATGGAAAATTTGTGGGTGCGAACGAAGGGTATTGTGAAGTCGTTGGTGTTAAACATGCGGATTTGATTGGCATGGATAGAGAAAACTTGATTAGTATTGATAAAAGATCGTGGCTGTTTGAGCAAGAAAACCAATTATTACTGGATGGTAAATCTGTTCGCTATGAAGAGTTGTTGCATCTATCAGAGCAAAACCCGCGTTGGTATGAAATATGTAAGCAGCGCTATGTAAATAATACTAACGGTGAAAGTGGTATTTTAATTATCTATCGAGATTTAACTGAACGTAAGCGTATTGAGCATGATCTTGAGCAAGCCATTGAGAAATTCGATGAACTGAGTTCAACGGATGCTCTGACAAAAGTGGCGAATCGACGCACCTTTGATAATAAACTACAGCATTATTGGTCAACTCATCATCGAGAAGTGAAACAGATGTCTTTATTGTTCTGCGATGTCGATTGTTTCAAGTTATATAATGATAATTACGGTCATCCAATGGGCGATATTGTATTGACTGAATTAGCTCAAGCGATGAATGACCAAGTACACCGTGGGGCTGATTTAGTCGCGCGTTATGGTGGTGAAGAGTTTGCTGTTATTTTGCCTAATACCGATGAAGAGGGGGCAACTCGCCTTGCCAGTAAGATCATTACTGCTGTTGAAGGTTTAGGTATTGAGCATGCTTATTCTAAAGCGGCAAAACATGTCACACTGAGTATCGGTATTGCAACTATGTGCCCAGTATCTGAAAGTTCGGAAGTACAATTACTTGAAAATGCGGATAAGGCATTATATATCGCGAAGGAAAATGGACGAAATCAGTATTCGGTGTATCAAGAGTTAAGCCATGATAATGACATACAGGAATTAGATTTTGATTTATTAAAACCTTAATTTTTCTATGGTTTGCGTATAACCTGTCGTATATTATGGATATTCTAGATAATTTTATATGGATAAACCATGATGAAAATCAGAGCTTGGGCTCAATATTATGTTGATATGCTTACTAAGTTAGGTGTTATTCGGTTTAGTATTTTTTCTGCCGCCACGGTTATTTTCTTTTCTATTACGATACAAGCAAGTATTAATTATATCCTACGTGGAGAAGTTAAACTTGACGATTTATATGCCGCAATTTTATTTGCGAGTGTCGTGACGCCTTGGGTGGTATTCTTCCTTTCGATTGTCGTGCAACAACTTGAGGACTCGCGCAAACGCCTGAGTAAAATGGTGTACAAACTGCAAGAAGTGCGCGCTCGAGACTTGCAGCTTCAGCAAGAATTACAAGTTAATCTAATTGAACTTAATGATGAGTTTGAAGAACGTAAAAAAGCAGAAGCAGATAGAAACCAAGCCTTCAAAGACTTAGAGAATGAAGTATTTCAGCGTGAACAAGCACAATTAGTTGTCGAAGAACGCTCGGCATTAGTGCGGTCATTCATTGATAGTTCTCCCGATCTCGTTTATTACAGTAATGAGCGTGGGCAGTTTTCTGGCTGTAATTTATCGATGGAAGCGTTAACGGGTAAAGTTGAAAAAGAGCTTATTGGTTTGACGCCGTTTGATGCTTTTGATACTGAGATTGCGGCTAAGTTCGCGGCAACAGATAAAGCCGTATTGAGCACTCAATTACCAGAAACCTATGAACAATGGTTAACATATCCTGATGGTCACAAGGCCTGCTTTGAATTGCGGAAAGTGCCCTTTTTTGGGCAACGAAATGAATATATCGGCGTACTTGGTTATGGCCGCGATATTACCGAACGTAAGAAATACCAAGATGCGCTAGAGAAAGCCAGCCGCGACAAAACCACATTTATTTCGACCATTAGCCATGAATTACGTACCCCTTTAAATGGTGTTGTTGGTTTAAGCCGGATTTTACTTGATGGTTCACTTAACGATGAGCAACGTCAGCATTTAAATACGATCTATGTTAGTGCCCAAACTATGGGTAATATCTTTAATGATATTATTGATTTGGACAAATTTGATCGTCGTAAGTTTGAAATCGTAAATCAACCGATTGAATTTAGAAGTTTTCTGAATGATATAAAAACGCTAGCCCTGCTTCAAGCCGAGCAAAAAGGCTTGGTTTTAGAGTTTGATGTATTTGGTGATATCCCAGACTTTATTAATGCTGACGGCACTCGATTGCGTCAAGTATTGTGGAACTTGGTGTCTAATGCGGTGAAGTTTACCGATTCGGGTGAAGTGAGCATTCGGGTGTTTACCAGTGAGGAAGCAGATAATAAAATTGGTTTGACCTTTGAGGTTGAGGATACCGGTATTGGTATTTCGGCAGAAGGCCAAGATAAAATATTTGCGATGTATTATCAGGAACAGGGAAGTAAACGGGCAACCGGAACGGGTATTGGATTGTCTGTCGCAAAAAGCCTCATGACGGCGATGGGCGGCGATATTTGGGTGAGCAGTGAGCTAGGTCAAGGTGCTTGTTTTACGATTGAATTTGATGTGGATGGGGTGGACAGTTTACAAAGTAGTTCGGTTGTTGAAAGTGAGCAAACTAAACTGTTGATATTACTTGTCGAAGATATCGAGCTGAATGTTACTGTATGTACGGCGATATTAAATAAATTAGGTCATACTGTTGAAGTTGCTGTCGATGGTCGTAGTGCGATCCAAATGGCGGAAAAAAATACCTACGATTTAATTTTTCTTGATATTAATTTACCTGATATTTCTGGATTTGAAATTATTAAAATATTACGGGAAAATACCGCGTTGGAGTTACCTCCAGTTATCGCGCTCACTGCAAATGTGATCAACAATCGTCAAGAATACATTGAAAAAGGTATGGACGACGCAATAAGTAAACCGCTGTCTATTAACGCAGTGACTGGCGTGATCACGCGTTTACTGCACAGTGTCGAACAAGGTAAAAAGCCGAAGGTTAACTATGCACCTGCCGCCCTCGCTGATGAGCGAGAAATGCTCGAAGAGTATCTTGATGTTGATTTATTACAACAATATCTTGATACATTAGGTAAGGAGCTTTTATTACAAAGTGTTTGTTTATTTGAACAAACAATGCCTCATTATTTAGCAATATTGAACTCGAATTTAACCGCCAGAGACCAAGATGCGATTGTTGATGAAGCACATAAGATCAAAGGCGCGGCAGGTTCGATTGGATTAGTACGTATACAGCAGGTATCACAATTAGCACAATCACCAGAGCAGCCTACATGGTGGGAGAATATCGATGATTGGGTTGAACAAATTAATACCGAATACCTGCATGATGTGAAACGTTTGAAAAACTGGATTGAAAATAAAAATGTATAGCTGGGATTCGTTCACTAATTTTATTACTTTGTTGCTCGTTTTTTTGCATGCAGTAATCATTATATTAGTGTCATTTCGGGTTATTACTAAACGGCGATCTGCGAGTATTTCGTTGGCGTGGTTAGCTGTTATTTACACGTTACCGTTTGCTGGCGTTATTGTGTATGTTATTTTTGGTGAGTTGTATTTAGGCAAAAAAAGAGTACAAAGAGCGGAGGCGATGTTAGGGCCTTTTACGCAACGAATTAACCAGTGCGCAGCACCCTATCGAGTTAAAAAAGGCAGTCATACCAGCGCCTTGGTTACTCCGTTGCGTGAACTGATTTATAGTCGTTTTCAAATGCCTAGCGTAAGAGGCAATAAATTGACGTTATTAACCAGTCCTCACTGTATTCTTGAGCAGATAACGGCTGACATTAATAGTGCCATTAACGTCGTGTATATAGAGTTTTATATATGGGCGCTTGGTGGTAAAGCTGATCTGGTGGCGTTAGCATTGATTAATGCCGCAAAACGCGGTGTTGATTGTCGGGTCATGCTCGACTCTGTTGGTAGCTCTGCGTTCTTCAAAAGCCATTGGCCTAAATGCTTTAAGCAAGCAGGTATCCACCTTGTCGAGGTGTTACCTGTAGGGCCAATGCGGATATTCTTCCATCGTCAAGATTTACGTATGCACCGCAAGCTCATTGCTATTGATAGTAATGTTGGTTACACCGGGAGCATGAACTTGATCGATCCTCAAGTATTTAAACAAAATGCCGGCGTGGGTGAGTGGGTTGATATTATGATCCGTATGCAAGGGCCGATTATTCCTATTACTGGTTCATTACTTGAATGGGACTGGGAAATGGAAACTGGAGAAAGTTTAGTTAATACCACTATTTCTAAGTACAAGGAAAGCTCGGTCTTTGAAGAGAACAGCCAAGTACAAGTGATTCCATCAGGTCCTTATTTTGATTATGATAATATTCATCAAGTGTTGGTTTCAGCAATTTATTCAGCACAAAAATCATTAATTCTAACAACGCCTTACTTTGTGCCTGATGAAGCGTTACAGGCGGCACTTAAAACTGCCAGTGCGCGTGGTGTTAAGGTACAAATTATTCTGCCAGAAAAAAATGACTCTCGTATGGTGGATTATGCATGTAAAGGTTTTTTTGATGAATTGTTAGCTTGCGGTGTTGAAATATACCAATATCAGGATGGGCTGCTGCATACCAAAAGTATTCTTGTGGATAATGAATTATGTTTGGTGGGGACGGTTAACTTGGATAAGCGTAGTTTTTGGCTCAATTTTGAGGTCACATTACTTATAGATCAATCCCCTTTTATTGCCGAACTTTATCAATTACAGCTATCTTATATAGCACACTCACATAAAATTTGTTTAACCGAGTGGCGACAACGAAGTCGAGTACAACGGTTTTTGGAAAGCCTATTTTATTTATTTAATCCACTATTGTAGATATAAATGTAGATATAAATAAGCAGCAATAATAAACGATTAGCAGGTATAAAAATGAAAAAAATTATTTTATTGTCGTTAACGGTATTTGGCCTCGCAGCGTGTAGTAACACTGAGATCACGGCTGAAACAGCAAAACCATTACCTATATTACCAAGTTACAGTCATAGCTGCCCTGATGAACGTCCACAAATGTGTACGATGGATTACCGCGCAGTATGTGGTACAACTGCGTCGGGTGAATTGAAAACATTCGGTAACGCGTGTGGTGCATGTGCAGATACTAGCATTAGTGGTTATTCAGAAGGTGAGTGTAAGTAGCTCGAATCTAGAGATATGAATGTAAGTCGTTTGACTATATATCATCAATATAAAAAGCCAAGCGTATGATTTTCATCCACTTGGCTTTTTGTTCTTTTAACAAGTTAATAAGTTAATTCATCAACGCGCTAGCTATATATCAATCGGTTTGTGATTCACGGGCTAATTTAGCATCCTGGCAGCCTTTAATTGCATCTTGGATTAGATCCAAAGCGGTACCATTGTACTCAGGTAGAGCCGCTTCTGATGTTGCGACAGGCGTGACTCGTTCACCCCATTTTATCATCGTAGCACCCCAAGTTAGACCACCACCAAATGCAGCAAGTAGCACATTATCACCTGCCTTAATACGGCCTTCTTCTAATGCTTCACAAAGCGCAATCGGTACAGTCGCAGACGACGTGTTACCGTACTTGTGCACGTTAACCATGACTTTTTCTTTACTTGCGCCCATGCGTTTCGCTAAGAAATCAATGATACGTAAGTTAGCTTGGTGAGGAATAATAAAATCAACGTCCTCTGGTGTCATTTGTGCTTTTTCAAGCGCAATTGCAGATGCTTCACCCATGCGTGTTACGGCGCGTTTAAAGATTTCTTTACCCTCGAAATTGAAGTCAAATAGACCATCAACATTCTTGAAACGGGCTCTGTCAGTACCAAAGTTAGGAACCGATAGAATATGGCCTGCATCGCCATCACAGCCAATTTTATTACTTAAAATACCCTGCTTCTCAGTACTTGATTCTAGAATTACGGCACCAGCACCGTCACCGAACAGTACTGCGGTGCTGCGTTCTGTCCAGTCAAGGAAATAACTGATACGTTCAGCACCAATCACTAAAACTTTGTTCATTTGACCACTTTGGATAAATGCATTTGCCGTACTTAAGCCATAAACAAAACCTGTACACGCAGCATTCATATCAAATACAGCTGCGTTGGTCGCGCCTAACTTGGCTTGTACTTTTGATGCAGCACTTGGCAGTGTGCAGTCGGCAGTACAAGTCGCAAAGAAAATACCGTCAAGCTCTGATGCATCAATACCCGCAGCTGCAATAGCTTGGCACGCAGCCACATAGGCCAATTCTGATGTACTTACATGTGAGATACGGCGTTCTTGCATGCCTGTGCGTGATTGGATCCATTCGTCATTAGTCTCGAGGAAAGTACTGAGATCATGATTTGTTAGCGTTGCGGGAGGTAGGCATTTACCCCAACCGGTGATGTTTGCATAATGCATTGAAATTTACCTGTGTTTTGTGACTGGCTAATACAGACTGAGTCGCGAAATGTACGTAATACGAAATGATAAAGTGCTTTATTATACGCGGTATAGCGAAATGACTGTTATTGAAATTGAAATTACTTTGTCAATTATAGAGGCTAGTCTTTGAAAGTGGTAGCTAAATTGTCATTGAAGGTCTAATAGAGGTCAAAATTAGATACAAAAAAGGCACCGTTTAGGATGCCTATTTTTGCGTTAATATTGCCGGTCACTTGTGGTGAAGATTATCCTGGATAAGGAGTTGTGCCTGATTGGTCGCAAGAAGGGTACTTCTATCACCGCATCGACCTGGGTTAAGGTGTCTGCTAATCAGCTGTGGCGTTATCTTTAACTGGGTTTAGTATAGCGAGGTTGATGGGGAATGTGGTTGCGATGTTTGCACTAATAGTGAGTTTTTTAGCAATTACATTTGTAGTAATAATGATAATTGGCAATAATTAACCCTAGGTGTATTATCGTGCGCTATTTGTAGTCTCTATTTTTAATTTAGAGGTAATACAAAACAAGTAAAAAGATGAAATAGGGTGATGAAAATGAAATTAGACAGAACAGATAAGTTAATTCTTAATTTAATACAAGAAAATGGCCGGATCAGTAATTTAGAATTAGCGGATAAAATTGGCTTGTCAGCGTCGCCTTGTTCCCGACGTGTGAAGCATTTAGAAGAGTTAGGCTTAATTGATAAACATGTCACCTTGCTTAACCAAGCTAAACTTGGTTTAAAGTTGACGGCTTATATCCATATTAGTATGGATCGACATACACCTGAACGCTTTGAGAATTTTGAAACTGAGATCGCCGCTATTCCTGATGTGATGGAGTGCTGTATTATTACCGGTAGTGATGCTGATTTTCAATTAAAGGTTATTGTGCCAGATATGGAACATTACCAAGAGCTACTGTTAGGAAAACTAACGGGGATTAAAGGAGTAACGGGCGTGAGATCGAGCTTTATGTTACGTAATGTTTTAAGTCGAACGGTATTACCGCTCGACCACATTAAATAGGTGACTAGCTTGCTGCAGAAAGGTACTTGGTTTTTGCAGCTTGATAATCGGCAATGACACCATCCATTACAGATTCTTCATATTGGATCAAGCCGCTTAATAGCATTTCTTTTTGGCCAGTACCTACTTTTTCGTCACCTTCGTAGAAATCAAATTTAAAGGTGACGGTTGCACGCTTACCCTGTACGCTGATGATCGCTTCATCAAACTTCAGCGCAATACTTTTAACGTCGACACGTGTTAGGTTTATTTGCATGCATTTATACATAATTAATGCACGAGCAGGGTTAAACATGAGATTTTCGCTGCGCATGAGCGGCACCATTATGTCAGGAAAATTCTTTCCTGAAAATTGCACATACTCTTTAATGATCTTACTGATAATTTCTTCATCATAAGATGTGTTTCCGCCGAGCTCTAACTCCATAAATGCCTGTTCATCAGCATTCACTATCGCTGTTTTATTGTTTAATAGTGGTGAAAATTGCAGATCTACGTCATTTTTTACCATCCCGGTAAAATTAATCTTCATCGTTTCTGATAAGCCGAACTTAGCCAAAGAAACAGCAAAAAGTAAATCACCTGGTACACAAAAGCGCTTATTATCCACATCATGGATCTTGTTATAATCGTTAGCTACAGTTTTAGCAAATCGACTAGCTTGTTGTTGAGTAAAGCGAAAATAGCTGTCTTTTTGAGAATAGAATTCGTTTAGAAACATATTTAATTAAACTACGGTAATGAAAAATCCAGTTTACATTACTTTTGTTTATAGGCAGGTCGATCCAGTTGCAAATATGACGTTTTTAAATGCAAACTGGATCACGTGATGAGACTCTTGACTCAATGAATGACCGCATCATTCAATGATGACTGAAAATGACTACTTTTTAATATCTGGAGTGACACTTCGTAAGATGCCAATACCGGTACTGAGTAATGTCGAGCTCGTTTTGAGAATCGTTTCTGCCGGCATTGCTGCAGCTGAGCCCATCATGGTCGGAATAAACTTTTTAAAGGAATTATCGACACCATCTTCAACTTCTTTACTGAGTTGGGGTAAGAACTCATCAATAATTTGATCTAATTCTTGTTTTATATGCGCTTCTAATTCAGGTTGTATTTCTGCAATTTTGGCTTCGATAGCGTCCGCAATGTCTTTACTTATTTGGGGTGATGCTTGACTGATCGTAGCTTCTGCTTCTGTTTTTATTAAGGTGATTTGTGTGGCTAAATAGGGCTTAATTACGTTATTGAATACATATAAAAAAGCAAGTGCAGTTAAGATGCTACTGAGTAAGGCCGTAAAGATAATTGTTAACATAATGAGCCATTAAATGATGAATAAGCTATTAATATTAACAATTTAGTGATTGCTGTAAAGGGATATCTGAAAGGAGGCCGGGATGGACCCAAAATAATTTATGGATCCATCCCTAGTTTATGGAATCGAAAGTGAGCTAGAATACCACCGTTCGGTTTTCATAAATAAATACGCGCTCTTCAAGCACTAGACGTAATGCTTTACTGAGTACTGATTTTTCTACATCTTTGCCTGATCGCGCCATATCTTCGGCGCTGTATTTATGATCTACATGAATGACGTCTTGTAAAATAATCGGTCCTTCATCTAAGTTGTTTGTTACATAGTGGGCTGTTGCACCAATAATTTTCACACCACGTTCGAACGCTTGTTTGTATGGCTGTGCGCCAATAAAAGCCGGTAAAAATGAATGATGGATATTGATGATTTTGTTTTCAAATGCAGCCACAAAATTAGGCGTTAGAATACGCATGTATTTAGCTAAAATCACATAATCAGGCTGGTATTTTGATACTGTGTCAATGATACGTTGTTCATGTTCCTCTCGGGTGATATCGAGATGAGAAACTGTGTGATAAGGCACATCAAATTTTTCTGTTAATTCAGCAAGGTTATCGTAATTACCTACAACAGCAGCGATCTCAACATCCAAACCGCCGTAATAATTCTTCATTAAAATGTCGCCAAGGCAATGCGCTTCTTTGGTGACTAAAATAACGATACGTTTACGACCCGCAGAAACGAGCTTACGGCGTGACCCCGTTGGTAGTGCGCTATCTAGGTCGACAAGTAAGGTTTCATCGTTGAATATCCCTTCGAGTTCGGTACGCATAAAAAATCGATTGTGGGTGTTATCGACAAACTCGGTGTTATTGACAATATTGAGCTGATGTTTATAACATATGTTGGTGATCTTCGAGATAAGTCCTTTTTGATCGGGACAATCGGCCAGTAATATTTTCTTTTCCATAATATCTACTACTTTATTTGATGTTTAATATTATATGACTAAATGAAATACTCATTTCTAGTATGCCTGTTAGCCATATTGATTGTATTTAGCAATGACGGCTAGCCACAGCACTTCTTATATTTTTTACCACTGCCACATAAGCAAGGATCATTGCGGCCTTGTTTTAGGGGCGCTGGGTTTAATTCGCCATTGGTATAAAACCACTGCTGGTCTTGAAATACGAAGTTGGAGCGTTCATGCAAACACGCTTCTTCTTCACCTTCTTGAAACCACGCCTTGAACTCGACAATGCCTGTTTCGCTTTCTTCATCACCTTGGCTCATCATTATTTCTAACCGTAGCCACTGGGTATGTTCGGCTGTTTCTGCAATCAAGTCTTCATTTAAATCGCCAATAAAGTCAGGGTGATGCGTTGCCATTAAAAAAACGGGGATATTGTTTACATAAGCACTGTAGCGTGAACGCATCAGTTGCTCTGCGGTTGCTGGTATCGCGGTACCATAAATGTATTTACCGCAGCAATCTTTAAAGGGCATTGCTAAACCACAGCTACAAGAAGTATGCATAATGGCGCTTTATTTCGCTTGCTGGATAGGAGACCGAGTACCAATTAATACGGTACCGCTCTCTTTAAATGAAAGGGCTTCTTTACGTTTCGCCGAGATTAATAATGCACCGTCATCATAGAACAAAAAGTTTTTCCAGTTACGTTTAAATGTGCCCCAATTTGTTTCAATCATATTAAAGCGTTCATAACAAAAATAAACTTTACTGTTATCATCCCAAGTTAAATGCGCGAGCACTTCTTCAGGTAATTCATTACTATCATCATTGTCCCAAGCTTGCTGCCAGTCGACTTCTTGCAACCAAGTATTTTGGTCGTGTGGCCAGTCGCCTTTACTGAACTGATCGGTAAAGTTACATTGCGAGCTAATAAGTTGGCTCCATAATTGACCGGCCCTTGCTTTGCTAAAGGGCTTGATATTAGCTAAATCATCCGCATTAACTGGTAACGACGAATGATTAAATATCCATTTTCGAGAATAAGATTCAAGTTCTATATAATTCATTAATGACACTGGTTATAAGTAAAATTATTTCCAGTTTACAACATTATTAACCTTGGTGGTATCAATTACTAAGCGGACCCCAATTAAACGAGTGTAGTGTTATTATAAAATATCCTAGTGGTGTTATTATAAAATATCCAATAAAATGCAAGGCGTTGTTTAAACAACCAATTGGTTAACTTAAGGTACTTAAAGATGTTTCAACCGAGCCAATTTCAGCCGCAGTGGTGGATTCGTAATGCGCATTTACAAACAATGCTGCCGACGATTAGCCGCCGAAATCTGACGTTTCCGACAATTAGTGAAAGATTAGAACTTGAAGATGGTGATTTTCTTGATCTTGCTTGGACTGCTCTACCAACAGTAGAAAGTAATAAACCGATTGTTATTATTTTTCATGGTCTTGAAGGCTCTGTGGAGTCGCCTTATGTCAAAGGGATCATGCATGCGGTCAGTGCGGCTGGCTGGATTGGTTTAGTCATGCACTTTCGTGGTTGTAGTGAAGAATCAAATCGTTTATTACGGGCTTATCATTCTGGTGATACAAGCGATGCAAGTTATGTCATTGGTTTGATTGCTAAGCGCTACCCTCATGCTCCGTTATTTGCTGTCGGGTATTCGCTCGGAGGTAGTGTGTTAACGCATTATTTGGCGCAAACAGGTAAGCAATCTCAATTATTAGCAGCATCTGTTGTATCTGCACCATTATTGTTAGCTGAAAGTGCAGAGCGGATTAAAAAAGGTTTTTCTAAAGCGTACCAACGACGATTGATTAAACGTCTGCAGGCCAGTGTAGTACGTAAATTCGAACATTTGGATATGTGCACAGCGTTGAATTTGACGACCAAGCAAGTCAAAAAATTAAATACGTTTGTTGAATTTGATGATCGTGTGACAGCGCCGCTACATGGTTTTAAAGATGCTCTGGATTATTATCGACAATGCAGCAGTTTGCAGTTTTTACACAAGATCCAAACGCCTACATTATTTATTCATGCCGAAGATGATCCATTTTTAACTAAAAAAGTGATCCCAGAGCTAAAAGATATGTCGGCAAATATATTATTCGAATTAAGTCGCTATGGCGGGCACGTCGGTTTTGTATATGGCTCAATTTTAAATCCAAAATATTGGCTGGAAGAACGAATACCCAATTGGTTTAGTGAATTTACTAAAGATAAAAATAGCAATTCCAAATAGTTAACCCTATTTAATTCACCTATTTTTAATGGTTGCGACTTTTTGTAACACTATTAGAGCGCTTAGCGTGGCTGCTTGAAGATTTGGGGGTTCATGGTGTATTTTCTAGTTACTGTGATAAATGGAAACGGCAGCGACGATTGATTATTCCTGCATTTTCTTACAACACATTGGCAAACTTTGTTCCTGACTTCAAATAATTACCCATCAATTTACAAACGACTATCGACAAAAGTAGCAACGGGCACTGCGCCGCTTATTTCTGCAGCGCGTTTAGCTATCATCGCAGGTAAGGTTGTTATTTAAGTTAATCAAAATCCCCATTAAATTATCTGAGTTAATGGGGTTCATGTTTATTTTATTTCACGATTAAGACAGGGCAGTGAGAATGGCGAGTCACAGATTCTGCGACACTGCCAATTAGGATATGCTCTAATCCAGTACGACCATGACTTGCTATAACGATCATATCACAATCAAAATCAACAGCAGCTTGCGTAATCTCCGTTGCTGGGTGTCCCTCTAATACAGCAGTATGTAGCGGTATGCTTGGCTTAATATCAATGGTTAATTCATCGAGTTTTTCTTGCGTTATCTTTAGCATGTGTTCGTGAATATCATTTGGGGTGATGGCAAGAACCTGAAAGCTATCAAAGCCATGGATCTCATTAATCACACTGACTAAATGCAAGGTAGCATCATATTTTAATGCCATTTCTGCCGCATAGCTTATTGCTTTATTCGCTATATCTGAAAAGTCGGTTGGGCAAAGAATATTGTTAATGGTCATGATGAGGCTCCTAGTTAAGATGGGACTAACGAAATAGTCGTGAAATACACTATTAAATATACTCACTTGGGGCTAGTAAACTGTTACTTAGATCATAAAATATCACTTAAATATTTTGCGATGACCATTTCAGTATAGGACAAGAATATTTCAGTATAAAACAAGTGCATTTAAGTTTGAAAAGAGTAATGGGCTAGCTAATCATTACTAGCCCTCATTGTAAGGAGCTGACTATTATTGGACTGTTAGAATTGCATGGCCATTTCATCTGCAGCACTATCATGTAAATTGTTTTTTAGGTTATCGATAAATTCGATACTCACTTTGCGATCTCGTGGATATTGAATAAGATCTCCTAGATCAGAACTGGCTAATTCTGCACCAAAAGAGTGTACTTGGATATTGCTCTCGTTTACCCCTAACGAGATAAGCTGATCATGAACTGCTACTGCTCTTTGCTGTGCTAAATTAATGTTCAGTTCTTCTTGTCCGCTTGGGTCCGCGTGACCAGATAGAACGATGCTTATTGTTGGGTTTTCTATTAAGTAATCTGCTATTTGTGTTAACCGTGCTTGATTCGTTATATCAATCACGCTTTGATTGACCGCAAAGAGTAGGTCTAACTGTAATGCATCCAATACCAATTGTTGGTTTAACTCGTCTGTTTCTGCTATTTTCTGGATCTGTTGGTCCAAAATTAATACATCTTGCTGCAGCTGATTATTCTGCAATTCACTTGCCAATAGATTCTCTGTTATCTGTTGGTTTTCTGAAATAAGCTGATCAGATTCAATTGATTTGTCCCAGGTATTATTAATCCAATCTCCGGCTGCAACACCGAGTACTAAGCCAATTGGACCACCTGCAATGGTGCCGACGATTATGGTGGATGAAAATACACCTGCTTTTTCCCATGCTGTTAGAGGTTCTTGTTCTGCAGCATTTGCTGAGATGCTCGTGAATGCCATTGACGTAATAAGTAATGTTTTTGCGAAGGTCGATTTTTTCATGGTCAGTTTCCTTTTGATTAAGACTGCTTAACAAGCTATGACTCTATTAAAGCAACCAATAAAGGCTTTTTACTGCCAACAAAATGACAAGTTAGGTATCAATAATGACGAAAAATGACAATGTTCGAAAGGGTTATACCCAAGTTACTTTAACTATACATGTGCGAAAAGAATTAGATTAACGTCAATACAAAGTACTATTTTGATATCTGTGTGAGATTAAACGCGCATTAACTGTTTTCGATATCGCGTTATTTGTTATTTTAATGAAGTTATATTTAAGGGGTCAGGTCATTATTGGATGGTGCTATGGAGGGTTATACATTGAAAGTTTTTTTCAGCAGCGTTATGGCGGGGTTGCTATCTGGTTGTGCTACGTCTGTGGATGATTTATTGCTACATGATAATTTATCGTTTCGAAATATAAATGAGCAACCGTTAGTCAGTGGCGATAAAAAGCTCGATATCCAATATCTCGGTGTCGGGGGGTACTTATTTCAATATGGCTACGATAGCATTATGACTGCACCTTCGTTTACCAATCCGGGCTTAATTAATGTGTCTTTGCCATTACCGATTGAATCAGACTATGCTCTCATTGATGAATTATTACCTGTAGAGGCAAAGCAAGCCGAATTTATTTTAGTCGGTCACGCGCACTATGATCATTTGATGGATGTGCCTTATATTATGCAACAGCATATGCCGACGACAACCGCTGTTGGTTCAACGACGATGACGAATATTGTTACTGCCGTTATCGCTGATGAGCGTTTATTTGATATTACGGATTATGCTGCAGAAGGTGAACAACCGGGTAGGTGGATATATAACCGTAATAACACCATTCGTTTTATGCCTATAAAATCAGATCATGCACCACATTTCATGGGTATTAAAGTGATGTCTGGTACCTATGAAGACGCATTAACGGAATTACCCAGTACTGCTTATGGTTGGAAGGAGGGGCAAACCTATGCCTATGTCATCGACTTTTTAGATAGTCAACAGCAGCCAGCCTATCGTATCCATTATCAAGATGCGGCAAGCAACTCTCCGGACGGGTTAATGCCTGTGATGAATGATACTAAAGCGGTCGATATGGCCATTTTATGTGTTGCTGCATTTCATCAAGTGGATGATTATCCCGAGGCTATTTTGCAACAGACACAGCCAAATACAATTGTGCTAGGGCACTGGGAAGACTTCTTTGATAACAACAGTTTTGATAATCAGAATAAACCGGTTAAAGGTGTGCGGATGACCAATATCGATGATTTTATTCAGCGGGTTGATGCGGTAAAGAAGGTAGGAGCTAGAGCGATATTACCAACACCCTTTTCTTTTTTTTAATAACAGTATTTTTTAATAAAAGTATTGGTAATTGATTTACCTCGATAGAGGTGCTTGCGTTACCTTACACTTGCTTACACTTTATTATACGGGCTTAAATTTGCTTACAATACTTTTAGTTTAATTACACTATTATCATGTGAAGTTAGTTTAATCCATATATTTTGGTCATTTATCTCCTCATGAAAAAAAATAATAAAGTACTTCATACTCTGGCTGAGCATTTAACAATAGGAGCAAGGATTGCATTAAGATGCCGGGATGTGGGCTGTAGTCATTATGACATTGCGAAATGCTGTAATGTGACGGAACGCACAGTTTATAACTGGTGTAAAAGCAAGAGCATACCAGAGTTAAGATATATTCCATCCCTTTGTTTTATCCTTCACTCACAGATCTCTTGGTTGGTTACAGGACGTATGGATAAATACCAATGGGTTGATGAGTTTCCTATTGGTTTTTTTGATTTTCTTGTTTCTATTCGTAATGTCAATTTAGCTATTGAAAAACGTGGCGACGTTCTCCGTAGTGTGTTTGAAATGGCGATGACATTACATTTTAGTATCAATAATAGCGCCCATAAAAAGCACAATTTTAATTGCTTTGTGGATAAAGAGCCAACGCATAAAGTACATAAATTTAAGTGTTTTATGAATAGAGTAACGACAAATAGTCCATTTCATCATGTGGAAGAAGTTAAACATGAGGTGCAAGAAAATCTAACTTTTAGTGGTCGCTTTAATATACGAAAATTGGAATTAGGGTTATCAAATAAAGGCATCTCATTATTTTGTGGCGTTTCTGAAAAAACAGTCTACAACTGGGGAAAAGGAAAGTCCTTACCAACAATTATGCAATTTCCTGCATTATGTTCCATTTTAGATGCTGATATGAGTTGGTTGGTCACAGGCTGCTGTGATCTTCCACAGTGGATAGGTATGACTCCTACCGAATTAAAGGTAATGCTGGATAATTTAAATCGCTTACCGAGCCGAACGGTCAATCAAATATATCTATCTGTATCCGTAATTGTTCATGAGCTTGATACTATTAATTAGTTATATGATATAACTGTTTTGTATAGTCATGGAAATAGTAACGTAAACACTTAGGTGTATGTTTATAATGGATTTATTATATGAAGAAATGTCTCTTCATATAGACTATTCGAATGGAATAGGATTTCAATATAAAATGAAAAATGGCGGAAACAGACGCCCGAAATGGTAATTTAAATTTTACTTATCTAATTTATAAGGTAATGTCTTTACTAGCTTGTCGCTAACCCTAAAGTAGTTAAATTAAAAGTGGAGGTTGTTCGAATAATGTATATATCAAAGAATGAAGTTAATATTGCAAAGAATGAAGTTAATATTGGTTATATTAACATCAACCTCAACAGTGGGTTGATAAAGCACCAAAAACCAAATTTTAAAATTGAACGTGTGGGTAAAAGAGAACTAAATGCCTTAAATATTCTACTTCATAATGAGAACGATGTTGTGAGTAAAATGACCTTGATTGATTCAGTCTGGAAAGATCGTGTTGTAACAGAAAGTTCTTTAAATGTTGCAATATTCAACTTAAGGAAACTACTTGATAAATATGATGAAAATAATCACTACAGTTTAGTCAATGTAAGTGGTTATGGCTATGGTTTATACAGTAATACTCTTAGCTAAATATATCTTCAATATACCTTCAATATACCTTCAATATTCAGTGAAACTAGATTGATAACTATCATTTCATGGAGGTTATTAATCTGTGACGTACATTACTTAATATTCTAATTTAATAAATTAATAATTTAAATATTATTAATTTTAAATTCAAAGTCTGAAGTCTAATTAAGTAAATTAGTAATTATAGAGTTATCTCTTATGTGCTTATACGTATTGTAATTTATAAATTACAGATTTATTTTACGTGAAATAATATGGCCATTTATTGTTTTATTATTAAATAATTATAAGTTTGTTAAATGTAGATTTATTATGATTATGGATATTAAATAAGGTTATAATTAACTTTATTTAATATTGATGTTATGTTTTATGATGGTAATTAATCGTATTGATAGCGCCGACTATATATCTCGAAGAGGTTGTGATGAAAATTTATTTTTGTGATGTAAAGGAAGCATACTGCCTGATATTTCATCATTATATTATTAGAAGTGCTTTTCAAGCGATTGTAGATGTTGATGGGAATATTATTGGGTATGAAGCTTTAGCTCGAATATGTTTAAGAGATAGTGGGCTAGTAGTTCGACCTGATGTATTTTTTTCGATTTTGAAAAATAATGATGAATCACAAGATTTATTATTTTTAATTAATCGTTTACATTTATGTAGTTATCGCTCATCTAAATTTTTTAAAAAATATCATAAAATATTTCTCAATTTGACGCCAGATTTTTTTGAACGCTTATCTGACTTCCCTCGAATTATTGTGAATGTAAATAAGATGCTTAAAGAGTTTGATATTCCTTTAACTAATGTTGTCGCTGAAGTGACAGAGAGCAGTGCTGTTTGTGAAGGTAAGTTGGCTCGTGGTGCAAAGTTGATATCGGAATATGGTTACATTCTAGCACTTGATGACTACGGTGATGAAGCGTCTGATTTTGAACGTTATAAGATGTGTCACCCTGAAATCGTAAAAATTAGTCGAGATTTCTTTCTATCTCATAAGGCAAGTGGCTCTTATATAAACTTTAAAGCTCTTATTGATGCATTTAAAGGATATGGCTCAAAAGTGTTAGTTGAGGGGGTTGAATTACAAGATGATCACAAAGTATTGTTATCATTGGGTGTTGATTATTTTCAAGGATTTTTCTTTCATAAGCCAGAATGTGTTTCCCCCTGTGTTTTGGTAAAGGGAGCTGTATTTCATTGATATAATTAACGAATGGAATAATGTCTTTCGATTAGATTACGTTCAGTATTTTATTCAAAAGATTAACTCCATTGGTCGCAAATAATGATGAGGAAGTTGTACTCATATACTGGTTAATCCGATGAGTTCTAATATGTAAAACAATGAGTATGAAGTGCAGATTAGAGTGATAGTTAAGTAAATTGATGATAGTGATTTTGGCTGGGTTTTATAGTCATATTGCTATATAGGTTTTCATCACGTTAGAATTTGCTCCTACCCATATTGGTAAGCGAGGTGTGCTTCAAATTGTTGGCCCTGGATGTTTTCTAAGCTGAAAGGTTTACAATAGAGAAACCCTTGGCAAAGACAATCCAGCTTTGCAATTTGATCGTGCTGGTAATCAGATTCGATTCCTTCAAAGATCAAATTCTTAAATGAATTTTTAGATACAAAATGATATAAAGCTGAAACGATTGAATGATTATTCATATGTTTATAAATAAATGTTCTATCAATTTTAACTCTATCCCAACGTAATACATGCAATGCATCAATAGGTATTTCTTCAGACATAAAGTTATCCAACCATAGCTCATGACCTTGTGATTTTAGTATACGAATCGATCTCTTTGCACTGTCGGTTATTGTGTTACTTTTAAAGTTACAGATTTCAAATGCAAATCGAACTTTACTTAAAGAAACTACTTCTTTAACAAATACACTGTCAGATAATAAACTGAATGGACAATTTATTGATGCTATAATTCGTTCCGAATTTAATTTGTATTCACACATATTTAATTCTTCAATTTGTATTAGAATTAACTCTTTTACAAAGTCATCTGATATAGTTTTAAAAAATTCTTCTGTGTTGATATTTTTTTTAGAGTTGTGATTGAAACTGGTTGTTACTTCTAGTGCAAATACCTGCTTGTTTTTTGGGTTGATAATTGATTGAGCAAGTAAAGTAAAATCTGCAGAGGAATTGTTATTAATGTTTTTTATGGTAACAGAGTTATGATTCTGTATTTTTATATAAGACATAACCGACTCCTGAAAAGTTTTTTATTATAATATTGCTTGATACAGACTTTATAAATTGTCTTAAATTATGAACCGTTACATTTAATGAACTATCGGTCACTATTCGGTTAGACCAGACTGCTTTTACGATTAACTCTTTTTCTATTATATTGGCAGGGCTTTTAAGTAAAAAGTCGAGTAATAATAATTCTCTTTTACCTAGTTTTTTATATGTTGATATATCTAACTTATTGTCGACGTCACAATACAAACCTGAACGTAGGTTTAGTTCGACATTACCAATCTGCATACACCTTGTAGTCACCGTTTCACAATAGTTCATAATTATCCTTATAGGTGTGCAAGACACCCTGTCATGTTATTTAGGATCATTTTATAGAAATTAAAAGAATAATCATTACTAAATAATTATATTTTTATTAAATAACGATGTTTATTGATAAGTAATAGTGAACATGCGTACATATAAATGTTTAAGCATTCACGTATTCACATACTTACACACGTTTTTTTCACGTATTTACGTATGATTGTTTACATGTTTACGTATATCCATTTACTTACTTGCGTGTTTACATATGGTTGTTTACATGTCCGCCTGTGGTTATTTATTAAGTGGTTTTGTTTAATTAATTAATAATTAATTAAGTTGTATAGATAGGAGTTAGTAGTGAGAGCTTATTATTGTAAGGAATCGATTATCCGTAGTGCACTAAGCATTAACGTGCACACCCTAAGGGTATGAAGGTGCAGACATTACAGTTACTGCATTTATTGCAATTTTTTTTAAACATTGCTGATACCCGCTAAATACTAGAGTTATATTTTATTAATTAAATACCAATTTAAAAAATGTAATGATTATTTTATTAAGAAATTTAGATTCATATGCAGGAGGGTGTATATGAGTACCAGTGTATAAAACAGTGAGCATGGGAGCTGAATTAGTACTTATTCCTGATTACACGCTGAATAACTGAATAACACGAGTTAGGCACTGACATTTTATAGGCTAATCAATGTACATTTGCAGTTAGAAAAATGACAACGTGTCCATTCGGGCATGTTCAACCATTTGACTGTATTCCGTTGTTGTGGCTGGAGCCACTAGAGGATACTTATTTTAGTTTCGCTAAATGGAGTTAGCAACAATGACTAAGAAGACAATTTCTAACAATATCTCTCTACTTTCTGTATCCGTGGCATTAGCACTGACAGCAGGTACCGCTCAAGCGAGTTTAGGTAACTTAGGTACAACGTTTGGCTTATCACCTGTTGATATTGCTTCTGCACAGTCTTTTTCTTTATTTAATTCACAGTCATCAGCGGCATATTACAATCCATCAGCACTCGCTGTGACGGATCAAGGCGAGATGTATGTTGGTTTATTATCAGCCACTCCGGACATTACTGCTGGCGATCAAATATTTGATGAAGCAACGCAGCCGATACTCTCGGGTATGAATGTTAATATAACCAATCTTTTTAATTTTTCTTACCCCATTTATTTTGGTCTGATTGCTGGTATCGAAAATTATGGTACTGAAATGATGGCGTTTAGTTCGGCAACATCAGAGACTGGTCAGTTAGTCAATTATGGTGAGAAGCCATTATTTGTTGCTGCATCGGGTTCAATTCAAATTATGCCTGGCTTAACCATTGGTGGTGGTGCGCAAGTATCATTGCATGCTGATGCTGATATGAGTCTAGAAAGTGAGTTGGATGGTACCGCGTCAGGTAATGAACGTGTCGCGGTTGCAGCTGAGCCTGCTATTACCCCTATTGCAGGAATTACCTTGGATTTAGGACGCATGGCATGTGGCAGTGATAAGAGTTGTGCGGGTAATGGTATTGCGTTTGCAGCCGCTTTTCGTGGTGAAAGTTACGGTCAAGCAAATATTAAAGCGGCCGCAACAATAACCCAAACGGTATCCGATTTACCCATCAATCTATTAACATATGATGCATACCAGCCAGACATTATTTCTGCAGGTGTACGTATTAAAGCAGGAATAGTCAGTTTAGCGTTCAGTGCTGAGCAGCAAAATTGGTCAGGTTTGAATGACTTGATGTTAGAAGACACAGTAAAGGATCAAGCGAGTGTTGGCTTTGAAGATATCATTATTCCACGCGCAGGTATCGAGCTAAATTTTAACGATACATTTAAATTAATGGCGGGTGCCAGTTATGAAAAATCCCCGCTAGATACAGATGAAGCAACGTTGGATGTGAATTATTTAAGCGCCGACAAATTAGTGGTTGGTGCTGGTTTTTCTTATTTCCATAAAGGTACTAGTTTAACGGCTTATCCTTGGCAGATTGATTTTGCGTATCAACTACAAGTACTTGATCCAACAGACCACACTATCTCACATCATGATAATGCAAACACTTCTTCAGTTGAGTTAGAAGGCACAGTGTCAACTATTTCACTTTCATTCGCGACTAAATTTTAAGGGGGCTTTATGAAAACAGTTAACTTTCGTTTAAATTCTTTTTTTAGCTCTTTTGTGAAGGGGGGCCTCGTTGCCTCGGCCGTCATGCTTGCTGGTTGTGGACTTGAACCACAAGATAATGAAAAAGTGAAAGAACCAATTTTAACGGCAGAAGAAAGCCGGGATGAATTAGCAAAACGTCGTGCTAAAAGTTTATTTGATGCACATGAATTCTATTCATACCCATCGAATGGTCAAGGTGATGTCGCGGTTAATACCTCTGTACTGTTATCATTTTCTCATCCATTAGATAGCTTTTCGACACAAGATTTTAGCTTAATAGACAGTAATGGTAATGTGGTTGAAGTGGCCTCGGTCGAAGTGACTGAAGGTAGTTTTGCGACAGATCCTGAAAACCCAAAAGCGAATGGTTTGGCATTTAAGCCAAAACGCGCACTTAAAACGGGCGAACAGTATACCGTTATTTATGAAATAGGCTTGATTAATGAAGCTGAGGGTAATAAAGAATTAACCGTAGAAAGAACGGTGCAAGATCCATTGACGTTCACGACTCGATTAGGTAAAGATTCAGCTAATTTTGCATTGGATACTAACGGTTTTTATCCAACGGATGACTTGCCCTTTACGACGTTTACATCATTACGTCTCCGCATGACCAACGAAATTGATATTAAAACCTTGATCACTGGTGACTCATTTAAATTCCAAAAAATCGGTTCGACAGAGCAAGTTTCCGGTGATTTAATTGCCAAAGGCCGTTATATCACATTCGATCCTACGGTTGATCTTGATGCTGATGCGACGTATGAATTAATCGTCAGTAGTGATGTTAAAGATAAGGTAGGGAATAGCTTTGCGGGTCTAGAAAAAACATTTACGGTATTAGATTCGGGCGACCATGCATTTAAACCAATGAATGTGACCTTGAATAATGGTTATCAGGAGTCACCTTATTCTGGTGAACTCATTAATGCGGTAACCATTAAATCAGTATTGATTGGTACTAATGACACCACTTATGTTGATTCTGATCTAATTACTGAACTCGCTAATTTGGGTAATTTCGATGAGTCTGCACCCCTTGTAATCCGTAAAGGTTCTATTTTAAATAGTTCTAACCTGACGGTTAAAGTGGGGGGGGAATTTCCAACGGGTTTCGATACCGGTAATATTCGCATGACTAATATTTCTGATGCGACGGGTTATTTAATTAATAATACCAGTTCAGATAATAAGTATGCGCCAAAACAATTACATCTATTTATGGATGTCGCGATGACCACCGATGGTTATCTTGAAAATGGCAAGCTTAATGGTAAAGCTAATGGCGGATTAAGCCAGAATATTATGCATCTTGAATTGATGGGGGCCGTCAGAACGGAAGGTCCAACGATGATCATTGATGCTATCAGTGAAATTGATTTGAAAATTTTAGGTGTTGATAATGCACATGCGCAAGTCTCATTCCATATGGAGTCGTATACTGAAGTTGAGACCCCGCCCGCCGCTTTTGATGCTCTCTCTCCGGTATTTCATTCCACTTACCCTAATGTGAACACAGCTCATTTTAGTTTAGGTGACAATGTAACAATTACCTATAACGAACCGCTAGATTTAGCATCATTACAGAATCTTATTCTTAAAGATGAAAATGGTAGTACTGTGGAAACATTTATTTCACAGGATGGGGCTTCCATTATTATTGACCCTACAGAGAATTTAATCCCTTTAACGGATTATACCGTCAATGGTGTAATTAAAGATCTGGCGGGTAATAGTACCTATGTAATGCAAAGTTTTTCTACTCCAAATAAAGAGCAGGGGACAGAATTTGAAGAACATGACGAGGTTACGGCTCGCTATACAGCACCCATGGTCGAAGGTATGGTGCCGGGTTATTCATGCGCCTTTGAAGATACTGATTTAGGCCTTGATATTGCGGGTCGTTGTGCTGGTGGTTTAACGACAGATCAAAAGTTAAATATATTTAGCCTACAAGAAGACCGCGGTATTTTTGTAGCGTTCAGTCAGCAGATGGATGAAGCTAGTATACGTCTAGGTGAAGCATGTAATACCGGTTCGTTCCGTGTCGAAATTGTTGAACCTAATGGGTCTGGTAACTGTATCGAAACTGTACCTGGAGTGCTTAATTATGAGAATAAAATATTAACTTTCTCGCCAAGCGATAACTGGCAGGATCAAGGTTCCAACGTATATCGTTATTC
This sequence comes from Moritella sp. 28, assembly GCF_018219435.1. Lineage (NCBI taxonomy): Bacteria > Pseudomonadati > Pseudomonadota > Gammaproteobacteria > Alteromonadales > Moritellaceae > Moritella > Moritella sp. 28. The sequence goes on from NZ_CP056121.1 coordinate 976,042, forward strand.
TTTAATTTCTGCGGAAGGTGAAACCAAAGGTAGCGTTGATTGTTCAACGGGTGAGGTATTGTGTAGTGCGCAAGGTTATCCTTTACAAACAACCTTGTTAAAGCCTGATAGCCATGAAGATCTTGGCGGTCCAGATATGTTAATGCCATTTCGCGCTGCGCCTGCTGATAACTTAGTGTTTAACCCATTAATGATGCCAACAACCGATACCAACCGTGATTACCGTTGGGATGAGATAAAGGAAGAAGTTGTCAGTGGTAATTTTGCTAAATTATCTCTATTAGAGACTGGTGGTGCATTAATTAGAGCTACTGTAGGTTGTGAGTTAGATCAAACTTGCAGTGATGATTATGCTAAAACTCATATTAGTGGTTTTATGCCGACGGAAGTAGGTGAATACGATGTTGAAAATAACCGAATTCCAGTGAAAGTCCATGCTGAGCAATTGATATCTTCAAATGTAAACGTTGCAGCCATGCTTGGTTTCTTTAACATTGGTCTTATTGAATCTGAAGTACCAACTGGCACTATGATTATGCGTCCTAAGTATTCGGTTGTGAATGGTAAAACAGAAGTTCCAACGGGTTATATTATTTGGAATGAAGAAGAGAACAGACTTAATTTCAAAATTGATTTAGATATCTATATGGATAATCCATTTATGAGTGTATTAGGTGGTTTAGTTACACATAACCTGCACAGTTATCCTTTGGAAAATGTTCATCTACAAGGGCCGCTAACATTTTTAGATGATGGCCGTATGAATATTGAGTTAAGCAATTTAGAACAGATAAAATTGGATGTTGTTCTAAACCTTAGTGGGTTTAATTCAGAAAGTGGAATTGCGAGGATGACGCTGGCTATTGCACCGGGTGATATGTCATTACAGCAAATATCACAACCGATGAAATAGTTATCTATATCAGTTAGGTAAAGTGAATAAAACAAAGGCCGCACATCTTTATTAATATAAATGTGCGGCCTTTTTACTTTTGCAATTTTACTCTTTAAATTGTTATTGTTTCAATTCAATCCGCTTAGCTAATCGGTGCAGGTTACCAACATCGACAGAAAGCTGGCGTGCAGTTGCAGCCCAGTTATTGTTATTTTGTTTAAGGGCGTTATTGATTAACTGTCGTTGAAATTGCTCGGTCGCGTCACGTAAATTATCGACGGGTATGTTGGCGGCGGACATTGTCGGCTGCTCAATCATATCAGTTACTTCAACGAGTGCATGCTCAAGCTTAAAATGCGAGGGCTGCAGTATTACGTATTCATCTGTAGCTTCTGCTTTGGCGAGGATCGCTGCACGATTAACACTGTGTTCAAGTTCTCTGATATTACCTGGCCATGGATAATTCATCAGTATAGCTTGGCAGGTGGAGCTTAAGCTAAGGTGGCTTAATTGCAGTTTGCTGCGACAGCGTTCAATGAAAAAACCAGCCAATAATATAATGTCTTCGCCACGTTCGCGCAGCGGTGATACTGTAATGGGAAATACGCTAAGGCGATGATAAAGATCTGCTCTAAAACGACCTGCAAGTACTTCTTCTTTTAAATCTTTGTTGGTTGCCGCTATGATACGCGTATCGACTTTTAAGTTTCGGTCATCACCAATACGTTGTAAGTCACCATACTGCAATACCCGTAATAGCTTTGCTTGTAAAGTCAGGGTTAACTCACCAATTTCATCAAGAAATAGGGTGCCTTTATCTGCTAATTCAAACTTACCACTGCGGTTACTTATCGCACCGGTAAATGCGCCTTTTACATGTCCAAATAGTTCACTTTCTGCAATAGATTCTGGTAAAGCTGCGCAGTTAAGGTATATCAGAGGTTTGTCGGCTCGAGAAGATTGCTGGTGGATTGCGGTGGCAACTAATTCTTTACCAACTCCTGTTTCTCCCAAGATCAAGGCGGTCATATCGGTGCTCGCAACCACGCTTATTTCTTTTTTTAAGGCTTGGATCTGCGCGGATTGACCAATAATTTCAGTGTTACTTTGGGGTTGATGTTTGGCGGGATCTGATTCTGTCATATCGCCTGCCGCTTTTTCCAGTTTATCCATCAATAATGCAATATTAAGTGTCGCGGCTGCAAGCGCACTCACCGTACGTAGTTCATTATTGCTGAAGTTATCAAACTGATGGGGATTAAAGCTATCGAGGGTAAGGGCACCAATCAGGCGTTGATTTGCCATCAAGGGTAATCCGACACAGGCATGTACATGCAAATTACCTTCATGTGAGGTAATCAGGGCGTCATAAGGATCGGGTAGAGAACTGTCTGCAGGAAACCTGACCACATCACCAGCTCTGGCAATGGCTTCTAATCTAGGGTGTTCACTGATATTGAATTGTCTGCCCAATACGTCAGCATTAAGGCCATTAATTGCTAAGGGTTTGAAATGCAGTCCCTTAAACTCTAATAGCGCAGATGCATCACACTTGAATAGTCTACGCATTGTTGTAAGTAGGCGTTCGAAACGATCCTGACTAGAGATATTGGTTGTTAAATCTAAGGCGATATGGATAAGGTCTTTAGTGCTAGTTTGCATAATGTCAGCCATATTGAATACTGTCTTATCGACAGTCTATAGTCATAATGACAATATGTAAAGATAGTCATCATGACAGCGATATCTTGATATCCCCTTTGAAATCAACGTGTTAGATTTGTTTTGGTACCTGCAATTTAGAGGTAATATAAATTCGTTAACTCTTTAATTGGAATACAATATGGCTATTCATGTAAAAAATAATATTTCTTGGGTTGGACAGCGTGATTGGGAAGTGCGTGATTTTCACGGTACTGAATTTAAAACAGAAATACTCAGTGCTAATGCGTTAGCAAAAACGCTAACGAATACCGCGACGAATGTAATTTTTCCTGCGATGTTAGTCAAAGTTACAACGCCGCTATATCCGATTTAATTAAGTGGAAATACCACTGCGGAGGATGCGCGTTGGCAAGTAGAATTGACTACCTCGGGAATGACTGCAACACTAGGTGGTTAAAATAGTATAAGACGATTGTTAAATAATTTAAAATTGAAAGCAACAGGCGGGAGCAATCACCCTGTTGCTTGTTCGATTAAATCAGTGCTGTTTATTAGAAAAGTATTTTATCAAGTCTTGGCTATAATCTTCTATTGATGTGTATCCGTAATACTTGAGAGCATCATTACTGTCAATACCGTATCCATAGGTGATTAGTCCAATCCATTCACTACGGTTTTCGATAATTAGTTGATTAATTCTGTTTATTAAAGCATTCATATTATTATCTCCAGTTGAGTCGTTCACTTACTTTCAAGTTTACTCTGTTGGCGACAGCACATGAGTGTTACCCATCCACATAGCAATACTATTCGCTCATTAGTTACGTTATTATTACTTATTAGTACTAATCAGTATTATTGTTCTATAGGACAAGCATATGAAAGAATATATTGAGAAGGTGCCGCAACGTATTGGAGTGTCTTGGCGGTATAAGAAAGTATTGGAAGAGGTAAAAAAATTTGATTGGCACCAACATGAAGAATATGAAATTGCCATACACCGCAATTTTAATGGGCTAAGTCTTATTGGAAACTATTGCAGCGATATCGATCATAATCACATGGTATTATTAGCGCCAAGTATCCCACATGCATTTTGCTCTGATAAACTGCCGATATCGCAGCGTTGTGAAACGCACGTGTTATGGTTTAAAAAAGAATGGATCGAACAGTTAATTTATTGCTGCAGCGAACTCAAACCATTACGTTCTGTTTTAAGCGAAGCGCAAAAAGGCATACAGTTTTCACAGACGACTGCAGAACAAGTTTTCTTGTTGCTAGATGACGTGTTATTGCTCAATCCCGTTGAGCAATTAGCAACTTTAATGCGTGTTTTTTCGCTTTTAATTGATGATGAACAGCAAACGCCATTGTTATTGAGAAAGACAGCTCAAGGTGATCCGGATAATCACGTTGAAAATAAGCTTAGAAAGGCAGAAACGTTTCTTCTTAAAAATTTTCAGCGTCCTATTTATCAAGCGGACTTAGCGCGCCATTTATATGTTAGCGAGAGTACGATTAGACGATTTTTCTTCAAACATTATAAAGAAAGTTTTTCACAACACTTGATGAAAATTAGGTTAAACGTTGCCTGTGAACTGCTCGTTAACACTCAATTACCAATAAATATAATCATGGAAAAAGTAGGTTATTTTAATCAAGCCAACTTTAATCGCCAGTTTAAAGCCTATAAGCACGTGACCCCAAATAGCTACCGAAAAGCATTGAAACTGTTAGTTGAAAAAAAAAGTTTTTCGCCACTCTTTTGGGGTGACTGAAAAGGCTTTCTTAAACTGATCTCGAAATACAAATACAGAGCTAAAACCAGCCTTCTCGGATACCATCTCAATCGAGAGACCGGATGTTTCAAGTAGCTCTTGTGCTTGGTGGAGTCTTTCAGTTGTTAACCATTTTCCTACGGACATCCCAGTTGAGTTGTTGAACTTTCGGGTAAAAGTTCGCCTTGTCATCAATACTGATTCGGCCAGTTCATCGATAGAATAAGTGATTGTAAGGTCTTGTCTGATCTTATCCAGCAGTGCATTGATTCGAGAATCAGAGGTATCTCTAGGTACGGGGCGTTCAATATATTGAGCTTGTCCACCCTCTCGATGAGGAGGCACGACCATACGTCTCGCAATTTGGTTGGTAAGCTTGCTACCATAGAATTTGCGTAGGACATACAAACAACAATCAATATTCGCAGCAATCCCCGCAGAAGTAATAATTCGGTCGTCCTCAACGTAGAGTGCGTTGTTGTCCATCTTCATTGTTGGAAAACTATTAGAAAAGTGCTCTTCAAACTCCCAGTGCATTGCCGCACTACGATGTTCGAGTAATCCTGCATAGCCGAGTACATATCCACCCAAACATAGGCCTACAATAGTTGCACCATTATCGTAGGCTTTGAGTAGGGTATCTAATAGCTCTTGATTAGGTTTTTCGTGACGATTTCTCCAATAGGGGACGATAATAAGGTCTGAATCTTTTAAAGCATCTAATCCAGCGCTAGGCGTAATCTCCATTCCTATTTCAGAAGTAATGCGCCCAGACTCCCCTGCAACGATTATTGTCTCAAACCTTTGCTTCTCATGAACCTCACCATTAAATACCATTATCGGAACAGATAGGTGGAAAGGACTGAATTTGTCGAATACCAGAATAGACAATTTGGGCAGTGAACGGTTCAATGTCATGTGTGATTTCCCATTTATTTAGACTAATTTAAGCTTACTCTATTTTTTGGCCCAGTTCATATTTTAATTGTCATTTAGGACAGTGGTAGGAAATTATGAAAATCCTGATAATAGGCCTAACAAAACAGACAACAGAAGAGAAAAATTATGAAATTCCACCAAATCCGTAACGCTACCGCAATTATAGAGTTTGCAGGGAAGCGCTTTTTGATTGACCCACTGTTTGCTCCAAAAGGAACCTACCCTGGGCTTGAAGGCACGCTAAATAGTCACCTTTTTTGGCCAACTGTAGAGCTTCCTATGAGCATAGAAGAAATTATAGAAGATATTGATGCTGTGATTGTGACACATGCTCATCCAGATCATTGGGATGAGTATGCAATCAAAAGTATTCCAAAGCAGACTCTGATTCTCGCTCAAGACAAGGCAGAGCAAGAAATGATTCAAAGCAGCGGCTTCTATAATGTTGAGGTGCTTGGAGAGTTTACTTTTGGTGATGGCATCGAACTAATCAAAACTTCAGGTCAGCATGGCTCTGATCAAACGATGGAAGTCATTGGTCATGTTCTGGGTGAGGTTAGTGGTGTGGTGTTTCAACACAGACAAGAGCTGACTATATATTTGGCGGGTGATACTTTGTGGAATGAACATGTTGAAAAGGTGATTGCTGATCACGCCCCTGAGATAGTGATTTTGAATACTGGTGATGCGCAAGCACCTGGTTTAGGCCCTCTGATCATGGGTAAGCAAGATGTGCTGACCATGCACAAAGCGCTGCCTAATGCGAAGATTATCGCCACTCATATGGAAACAGTAAATCACGCAGCCTTAACTCGTTCAGAGTTGAACAGTTTTATTGTTGAAAATCATCTTGTTAAGCACGTTTTAGTACCAGGCGATGGTGAATTGATTGAGCTTTAAATTCTGAAAAAGGCATAGGAGCGTTCAGCTATGACAAACATTGAAATTATTAAGACTGCCTACAAGCATTTCGCCGAGGGTGAGGATGAAATTGAAGAAAATATCTTTTCTGCTTTACCACGCTATATCCATAATTATCGTATAGAAGGAGCTGCCTGGCGCAGACAACAAAGTGGTTATGACAGGGTATTATGTTGGCACAAACCGAGCTACGGGGAATACTTTTAAAGCTAGCGTCACTCATGTTTTAACGATAGAGGATGGAAAATCAACTAAATTTTTCTAAACTTTAGATACTGCGGAGCTAATCAAATAGGTGATCATTTACACTTATTACCATGCGTTAGGGCTGAAGCTCTAACGCATTTATGTTCAAAAATAGACCCCGCCTTAATTTATGTAAATTCCTAAAGGTAACGGCTTCTCAAGTGTTCTTGAAAATACCCTGCATTCAACGTTTCGCCAGTTGCCGCTTTAACCAATTCATCTGTAGTGAATAAACTACCTTTACTCCAAATATTGGTTTTCAGCCAGTTAAAGATAGGTGATAAATCCCCGCTGGTAATGATTGCTGGTACATCCATCTGTTGTTTGATGGTCGCCATAAACTGTGCAGCATACATAGCGCCAAGGGTATAAGATGGGAAGTAACCAAAGCTGCCATCTGTCCAATGCACATCTTGCATACAGCCATTACGGTAATTACCCTTGGTATCAACACCAAGATATTGCTGCATTTTAAGGGCCCATAATTCTGGAATATCATCCACTTCAATATCACCATTCATCAGTGCTTGTTCGATTTCATAACGTAACATCACATGTGCAGGATAAGTGACTTCATCTGCATCAACACGGATAAAATCTGGCTTCACTCGTGTGTAGCACTGACTTAGATTAAGCGGGTTATAAATAGCCTTATCTGTACCTGAAAAAGCCTTCTGTATTTCTGGTGTCAGTAAGGTTAAAAACTCTTTACTACGACCTAATTGCATTTCAAATAACAGGCTTTGGCTTTCATGAATACCCATCGAACGCGCTTGGCCTACTGGTAGATGGTTCAATGCTTTTGGTAGACCTTGCTCATAACGTGCGTGGCCCGTTTCATGGACAACGCCCATCAAACTCTGGGTAAAGTCATCTTCTTCGTATCGCGTTGTTATGCGTACATCTGAAGATACACCACCGCAGAATGGATGAGTTGATACATCAAGACGACCATGGTTAAAATCAAAGCCGAGGATCTGCATGGTTTTTAATCCCAGCTGTTGCTGAGATGCAATCGGGAAATGTCCTGTTGGCATAATGACATTGTCACTGCGTTGTTTTTCCTGGGCAGCGAGCGTTAATTCTGGTAACCATGATTTAACGTCATTAAAAATAGGATCCAGTTGGGCGCTAGTCATGCCCGGTTCGTACAAATCCATCAAGGCATCGTAGTTACTACAGTTGTTTGCTTGACCGCGAATACTGGCTTCTTCACGTGACAGCTCAACGACTGTTTTTAAATTTTTAGCAAAACCTGCCCAATCATTTTCTTTACGCTGGGTACGCCAAGCGTGTTCACATTTAGAGCCTGCTAACGATTTTGCCGAGACAAGTTCTTCCGGTACAACGTTAGCTTGCTGCCAGCTACGGTCGATCTCTGCCAAGCTGGCTTGTTGCTCACTTGACAGGTTTTCAGCTTGTGCTTGGTTAATTAAGCCGGCAAGTTGTGGTGCGGTACTTTGCTGGTGGATCATGACGGCTAGTTCGGCCATTGCTTCAGAGCGTGCTTCATTACCGCCTGCTGGCATCATAGCAGCTTGATCCCAACCACAAATAGAAGATAAGTGGCTTAGGTTATGTATCTTTTTAAAGTGCTTAGATAACTCTTCATATGCTGAACTAGTTGTCATGTTAACTCCAAGGTTGAGTCTATTAATAGGGGAATGTTAGCCTGATTTAGCTAATATTTTATCTAATACTCTAAAGGGTAAAATACGTTTTAACAAGGCAAATAAATAGGTTGGAAAGGTTACGTAATAACGGACTTTCGGATTTTTGCTTTCGATAGCATGAATAAGTGCTTTGGTGACGGCTTCTGGGCCTAGAGTAAACTGGTTGCTGACGTCTTTTTTACCCAACCGACTAATTTGTTGTTGGTAATCAGCACTGTGGATACTATTTTCGATATCAATATTGGCTTGAAAGGCTGACAATGCATTGGCTCTAAATTGGCTTACAATAGGGCCGGGTTCAATAAGTGATACCTTGATTGGGGAATCTAATAACTCCAGTCTTAACGTGTCTGTTAGTCCTTCTAGCGCAAATTTACTTGCGTTGTATGCCCCGCGATATTTCATCGTCACTAAACCTAGAACTGAGCTATTTTGAATAATGCGGCCGCGGCCATTGGCGCGCATTAATGGGATAATTTGTGTGGTTAGCTCGTGCCAGCCAAAGACATTGGTTTCAAATTGAACACGCAACGCATCTGTTGGTAAATCTTCGACAGCGCCAGGTTGACCATAAGCGCCGTTATTAAACAGCACATCAATCTTGCCATCGGTGAGTTGGATTATATGTGCGACCGCAGCAGTAATAGAGGCTGTAGAACTTAAGTCCAGTTGCACACTTTCAAAACCTTGAGCAATTAACCTCGTCACGTCTTGCGTCTTTCTCGCCGTTGCAAAAACACGATAACCTGCCGCTTTCAGGGTGACAGCAGCGTCATAACCGATCCCTGTTGAAGCGCCGGTAATTAATACTGTTTGCATTGCTGATATCTCCACGTTGCGTTGTGCTTAACGCATAATAAATGGTTTATGAATCTGTAGTTTGTCATGAATCTCAGACACAAAAAAGCCCGTAACACTGTTACAGGCTTAATGATACTCAAAGTTCGTTATTAACCTTGTTCTAGTAATCTGCGTAGGTCAATTACGGCTGCATTAGCACGAGAAAGGTAGTTTGCCATTACCAGAGAGTGGTTAGCAAACATCCCAAAACCAGCGCCGTTTAGAATCATAGGGCTGTTTACAGGCTGAAGTGATGCTTCTAGTTCAAGGATGATTTGATCAACACTTGCTAAGGCATTTTTCTTTTCGAGTACACCTTTAAAGTCAATACGTGCTGCTTTTAAATAGTGATATAGTGCCCAAGAAGAGCCACGTGCTTCCCAGAATACATTATCGATTTCTAACCATGGTGTTTTAACGGTAGAACCTGACTCTGTGAGTGTGGATTGCTCAGCGCCAAGATCACCCGATAAATCAGTATTGATACGGTATTGACCAACTGACGCACTTAAACGTTGTGATAATGAACCAAGACGCTTTTCTACTTGTTTAAACCATTCAGCAAGGTTATCTGCACGCGCATAAAATTGTGCATTTTGTGATTGCGAATCATTTAATTTATCTAGGTATTTTTGAAGTTCAACGATTGTCTTTTTGTATTCAGAATTGGCATTCGTTGGGAATAAACGTTTATGTCCAACGTTTAACGAACCGTGTGCTTTTTGTAGGTCTTTATTTTCAGTTGACTGCGTTTGTGAGCGGCTTAAGTCACGACGTAATACTAACATCAGATCACGCGATTGCTCTAATAATCCATATTCCCATGATGGCATGTTATCCATCAAAACTGCAGGTGGTAATATTGAATTACTGAGGTAACCGCCATTTTTGTCATCTAATGTTTGAAGTGTTTTAATCAGCGTGGCGGTGGTGTAAGAACCTACCGCAATATCAGTATTGTTTTTAGTTAACTCTTCCGTGATTTGTGTTGGACTGAAATTATCTGGTTCAATGCTCCAATAAATGGCCGTTGCATAAAAGATAATACCGACAGCTGCAATACCTGCAATGATTTTAGATTTACTCATCTGGTCGTTCCCTCGAATCATACATTAAGTTTAGTAATATTTACTCTAGTGTAACTCGCTGAAATGCTTGCAACAAGCCTAATCACAATATAAAAAAATACATACCAATACTTACATAAAAACACCTTATGTTTTTTTAATTCTGACCACATGCATAATTTCTATTTTGAATCCTGCGACGTCTTCGACCTCAGGGTAGTAAGTCAGATTGACGTATACACCGGTTAATGATCTATAAGGCTTTTTGCGTTTAAATTTGAAAGGTACGCTGTGGCCTTCTATCATGACTGTATTGAGGTACCATTCGTCTTTTTCTCTTTGTACATGAGAAGTGACTTTTTGGAGTTCTGAATGGGTTAATCCGGGATGCTTGTTAAGTAATTTATCGGGATCTGAAGCCATTTATTATAGTCTCATTGTATTTTAGTTACTTGAATATAGACGTTGCTTGCAATGTTGAACTTGTTGATGGCAACTTGAAATTATTGATGTTCAGCCATTAGTATATCTCAAAATGAGGTTAAACTTTGTTTATTGACGCTATTTTTCAGGTTTACGGGTGTAAATATGATATAAACTAAGTGTAAATTTTAACTCCCTTTCGATAATTACATTAGGGGTAGCAGGGAGAAAGATGTGAGACAAAATACACGTCATCAAAAAATAATTTCGCTGGTTAAAGAAGAAGGGTTTGTTAGTACTGAAGTCTTAGTTGAACATTTTTCAGTCAGCCCGCAAACAATCCGCCGAGATTTAAATGAATTAGCTGAAAGAAACTTGGTTCGCCGTCATCATGGTGGTGCTTCATTATTAGAAAGCAGTGTGGTTAATGATTCATACGTTAACCGTAAACAAAAAACAGCTAAAGGTAAAATGAAAATAGCACAAGCGATGGCGGAGCGAATTCCTGATGGTTCATCGTTATTTATTGATATCGGCACCACATCGGAAGCCTTAGCGCACGCATTACTTACCCATACTAATTTACGAATTGTGACCAACAACCTGAATGTTGCGACGATTTTGATGCAGAAACCTGATTTTAGAGTGATTGTGGCTGGTGGTGAAGTGCGTAACAAAGACGCAGGTGTTGTTGGTGAAGCAACTGTCGACTTTATTAAGCAATTTAGAATGGATTTCGGTATTGTAACTATAAGTGGTTTAGATATGGATGGTTCATTACTCGACTTCGATTATCAAGAAGTGCGCGTGACACAAGCTATCATCGAATGTTCACAAGAGGTATTTTTACCTGTTGACCACACAAAATTCGGTCGTAATGCTATGGTTAACATTGGTAATGTGAATCAAGTTAATAAACTATTTACTGATATAGAACCGCCAGAAGAACTTGCGAAGTTATTGCTGTTACACCAGGTCGAGTCGATAGTCTGTAAGTCAACGTTAGAGAGTTAAACTATTAAATAATAATTAGAGAAGGGAGTGTCTCGTGATCCGTGTTGTTTTTAATCAAAAAGGTGGCGTAGGTAAATCTACGATCTGTAGTAATTTGGCTGCTATCGCTGCATCAGAAGGCAAGCGTACGCTTATTATCGATTTAGATAGTCAATGTAATACCAGTGCCTATTTATTAGGAAATGATTATAAGGTTGATTTTAGTGCTGCTGAGTTTTTTGAGCAGACATTAAATATTATTATGAAAGGGCGACCTTATCATGACTTTATCGCGCAGACGGCATTTTCTAATCTTGCCATTATGCCAGCGTCAGAATTGCTTGGTGAATTGATTGTTAAATTAGAACAACGACATAAAATCTATAAATTGCGTGATGCTATGGTGAAATTAAGGCGTGATTACGATGAAATTTATATCGATACACCGCCAGCATTTAACTTTTATAGTTTGTCGGCCTTGATTGCCGCGGATACTTGTTTAATTCCCTTCGATTGTGATGATTTCTCACGTCGTGGTTTATATAGTTTATTAGCCAATATTGAAGAAACACGACAAGATCATAATGATAAATTACGGGTAGAAGGGATTGTGGTTAACCAGTACCAAGGGCAAGCTAGTTTACCAAAAAAACTGGTTGCAGAATTAAGATCGGAAAATTTACCGATTTTAAATACCCTGATCCACAGCTCCGTGAAAGTAAAAGAATCACATAATATTTCTCAGCCCTTGATCAATTGTGCGCCTAAGCATAAAGTGACACTGCAATTTTGCGATCTCTACGCTGAGATCTCTGCATAATATTTCCAATTGCTTTGGCTGAGGGATGAACCTTAAGCTAAAGCAATTGGATTTCTTTTCATACTCATCTGTGTGAGTGTATTTTTATTAATCATATTTTTAGATAGCATTCGGCCTCAATGTTTGCTGTTTAAGTGATAAGCAAGGTAGTTATGTCAGTTAGTATTAATGACCTAGAATCATTTTTTCGTAATATCCAACAATCAATTATCACGGCTTTTCAGGCTGAAGAAACCAACGGCGAGTTTATCGCTGATCATTGGACTAGTCATCTTGGTCAGGGCACTAGTTGTGTATTACGCGACGGTGAAGTATATGAAAGCGCGGGTGTAAACTTTTCGATGGTAAGCGGTGATAAATTACCGGCGGCTGCATCGGCTAAACGTCCGCAATTTACAGGTATGTCATATCAAGCGATGGGCGTGTCGGTAGTGGTTCATCCACGTAACCCGCATGCACCGACAAGTCACGCCAATGTACGCATGTTTATGGTGACTGATAATGACGGTCAACAGCATTGGTGGTTGGGAGGTGGTTTTGATCTAACGCCAATTCATTTGTACGCAGATGATGCTCGTCATTTTCATACCGTGGCGCGTGATGCTGTCGCTCCATTTGGTGATGAGCTGTACCCACAGTTTAAACAAGATGCAGATGAATATTTCTATATGCCACACCGTGAAGAATATCGTGGTATTGGTGGTATTATTTATGATGATCTGAATCAGTGGGACATTGAGAAAAGTTTAAGCTTTATTGAATCTGTTGCTAAGGGTTATACACAAGCTTATGCGCCAATTATTGCTAAACGCAAAAATCAGCCGTATACAGAACAAGAACGCGAGTTCCAATTATTCCGTCGCACCCGTTATGCGGAATTTAATTTGATTGTTGACCGTGGCACTATTTTTGGTCTGCAAAGCAAGGGGAGAACGAAGTCTATTTTGATGTCTATGCCTCCGCTTGCCAGTTGGCACTATGATGATCTAGAACCGCAGAATGAAGCGCAACAAGCGTTAGTTGATGTTGTTTCAGAACCTCGGACTTGGCTATAGTTTTTATTTAGGATCACGCTTCACGGCGTGGTTTTAACGTTCAATTCGAACGAATGTGTTTCGAAAAATCTTTAATTATTGCCGCTGTTGTTCCCCATATCGGATATTTACCCCAAGGCATAAAAGTCACTTCACGGTACTTACCTTTAAATAAACTCTTTTCGATAATATGATTTTCATCATCGAGCAGGAAAGATAACGGCACTTCAAAAATTTCATCGACTTCATTGGGATCAATCTTGGATTGGTAATCACTGTCGATCAAGGCAACGACTGGGGTGACATAATAGAGACTAATCGTTGGTCGACTAGGCAGTGTTCCCAAAATAGTAATTTTATTGGCTGGAATACCAATTTCTTCATGGGTTTCACGTAATGCGGTGGCGATGGATGAACTATCAGTTTTTTCTGTTTTACCGCCTGGCAGCGCTATTTGACCACTGTGGTGGCGCAGATGTGACGCACGACGAGTTAGAATTAGATTTAGTTCTTGCTCTCGTTCGACAATAGGAAATAGCACGGCCGCAGGCGTAAATATTTTGGATAATTTACTCACCGATTTACTGCTAGGCGACAGTACAAAACGTGAAGTTAAAGAATTAATATCCATACGCGTCCTTGCAACTCATTAAGTTGAAATGAAGTACTATAATCTTGAAATAATGTACTTTAGTTTATTCACTGATTTATTATGTTCATTAACTAAAATACTGGATACCTCATTTAAAGTATAGGCTATATTGCTCAATCATTAATAATTAGCGCAGTAGGTGGGGCGCGAGGGTTGATAAATTCAATAAAAGCTAAGTACAATTAAAGATACTAAGTTGAGGTTTCCTGTTATGAGTTAATTGCAGCTTCCAATATCTGAACTATTTCATCTCTGCTTTTGGCTGGATTTTCTTATTGCATTTTTATCACCTTTGACGAAAAAACTGTCCTTTAGGGCGGTGATGTAAGTCATTATTGCGTAGCAATAAGCACTTTTTTTGTTACTGATTATGTAATTCCGCATAAAAATTACAACAGCTTTCAATCGAGTTTGTAGTTCCCCAAACCCAGGACCTACAATGGCACTACGCATTATCATCTTTATGTTACACAGGGCGTATGTTGCTGAATTTACCTTAAAATACCTCCAAAAATGAGAGAAGTGTTTTGTTGCTTGGTTTAATGTGTCACTATTTTATATTTGGCGGACTTCTCCTTACCTCATGAGTTGTTCTCACGCGTCCGAGGATAGAATTGAAAAAATAAAAACACCATCCAATCCATAATAAAAAGGTATTAATAGATGATGAATGAAGACGACATCGGTCAGCTCTGCAAGGGCACACCGACCATTAGCGTACTGGATAACTGCGGCTTAACCGTGCGAGAAATTCAATTTAATCGCGCCAAGATAGGCGATGAGTTAGATACCCGCATTACCAGACACACTTATAATGCTGCCGGTCACCTGCACACCAGTATTGACCCGCGCTTCTTTAATCTCCTGCAGGAGCAAGGTGACACGGCGCCTGTTCAGGCTAACCTTACGTACAAAACAGGGCTAGCAGGTCAGCCACTGGGGGTTGACAGTATCGATGCTGGCTCTCGTATCACGCTTACTGATATTACAGGTGCTCCACATCTGGAATGGGATGGAAAAACCCTGCGCCGCTTTGAATATGATGAGGTCTTACACCGTCCTACAGCCATCACTGAACAAGTGAATGGTGAGACTGCGAAAATAACGGAACGTTTTGTCTATAACGACAGTATTGATGATGATACAGCTGGCAAGAACCTTATCGGACAATTGGTGCGCCATTACGACAACGCCGGACTACAGGAAATTAACAGTACCAGTCTAACGGGTCAGCCATTATCAGAAACCAGACAGTTATTACCATCAGAAACGGCTGACAGTGACTGGCAAGGTGACAATGACGCTGCATGGCAAATTTTACTCGCTAGTGATGATGGATACACTACAGCATGGACCTATAATGCTTTGGGAATGTTGCTGACGCAACAGGACGCTAAGGGCAACGTACAGCGTAGTGAGTATGATATTACAGGTAGTCTTACAGCCAGCTATTTAAAGCAGAATGGGAAAAACGAACAGTGTATTGTCTCTGGCTTCGAATACAACGCACGTGGTCAGAAGGTGAGAGAAGTCGCCGGTAATGGTGTTGTAACTGAATATAGCTATGATGAAAAAACATCACGTCTGAATGAGGTGAAAACGACGCGTGAGAATGATGCTTCACCACTACAGGATTTACGTTACAGTTATGACCCTGTCGGTAATATCTTAGCGATAGCAGACCAAGCGAGTGCGACTCGGTTCTATAAGAACCAAAAAGTGTCTGCAACCAATGCTTATGAATACGATGCCCTGTACCAACTTACTAAGGCTTCAGGCCGAGAAAATGCCACAGATAACGCGCAAAGCTCTTCACTACCGACACCGAATATCCCACTTCCTAGCGACAGTCACCAACTGCGTAACTACAGCCGTACCTATGGCTATGACCGCGGCGGTAATCTAGAACAAGTTCAGCATATTCCGAGCAGTGCCAAAGGTTATACCACAAAAATGGTTGTCTCTGAGCGTAGTAACCGAGTAATAAAGCAGAATATTCAACCAACCATCACCCGGGGTGATGTTGACGGTTACTTTGATGTTCATGGTAACCTCAAGCAGCTTGAGGGCAGTAAAAATTTAGTCTGGGGTCGACGAGACCAGTTAAAGCAAGTGGTCATTACAGGTCAGCAGCAGGAGCACTATCAATACACGGTGCAGGGGCAGCGTATTCGCAAGACCTTGAAACTGGATGACAAAAAGCAAGAGCAAGTTATTTACTTGCCAGGATTAGAGCTCCGCCGTAAATACAATACAGCGAAGTCAGTCGATACGGTGACGGAAGACTTGCATGTTTTGACACTGGGGCAGGCAGGGCGTGCGCAGGTAAGACTGCAACATTGGGAGGCAGGTAAGCCAGCTAATGAAAAAGATATTCCGAATAACCAGTTACGTTATAGTTTAGATAATCATTTGGGCAGCAGTAATCTTGAGTTGAATCAGGATGCGGAGATTATTAGCCAAGAAGAATACTACCCGTTTGGTGGCACAGCGGTGTGGTCAGCGAAAAGTGACGCTGAAGCCAAATACAAAACGGTTCGTTATTCGGGTCAAGAGCGCGACGCAACGGGACTGTATTACTACGGTTACCGTTATTATGCGTCATGGATGGGCCGTTGGTTAAACCCTGACCCGGCTTGGACGATAGATGGCTTAAACCTGTACCGCATGGTAAGGAATAATCCGGTTACATTGAGGGATGTGGATGGGAGAGCATCTGTGAACGGGGTTATGTATGCATCTTTCGCCTCGGAAGATATTATATCTCAAGCTATGGGGAGAAATTTGTCCCGAGATAAAAAGGGCAAGAAGTTGTACCCGCTGATAGCCGCCAATAACAAAGATAAGTCAGAAATTGAGGCATCTCGGCAGCAGAAAATAAGTTATTTTACTAAGAAAGGTAATCAGTTTCCTCAAGAAGTTCAGGACATGCAGGCCGCTAGTAAGATGAGTGTGGATCAAATTCGCAAAGCAATGGGGGCGGCGGACTACGATAAAGCAATTTTAGATGGTAAAAATTTTCTGCGTCAGGCCGATATATTCAAGCGCATGGAGATCCTCAGTAATGAGGGAGGAAAGGAATTGACTAAACTGAAGAACAAGAAGCATAAGTTGTACATTATAGGACATGGTGGACCGGGTCTGAATATGCTCGCGGCTGATGAAGATTGTAAGATTGGGATGATGGATGCATCTGGCCTAGCTGAACAACTGAGTAATGGTGGGCTCGATAAAAAATTCAGCGATATCCGTGCCGTCTCCTGCTACAGTGCTGATACTCGGGATCCAAAATCGTTCAAGTCCAAGGATTTGGCTGCTGCAGCCAAGCCTGATTACGATAGCAACTCTCCATCCACGGTGACGGCGGAACCATTTGCGCAAAGTCTGAGTAATGCACTGAGTAAGGTGGGATTCGCTAATCCGAATGTTGCTGGTTATCATGGTGGTGGCGTAACAATGTCCTCAGAACATCACTATCGTAGATTGCCTGGTTCGCAGCAACAAGATATCCGTTCATCAAAGGCTCGGGAGCGATTCCCTGCAAGAAAATAGCATCTACTGAGGCATAATTGTCGCTTTTGGTATTTAATAAATATATGTAACAAACGGCGACAAATCAATTTATCTGTCACTGAGTTGATGAACTTGGCTTGAATTTATCGGGGTTAACTAACACAGGATTTATAGCCCTCAGTTGCTCTATTGCCCGCTTTTGAGCGGAACGTTTGGGGGCTTTTTACTGAGTGAACGTTTATCGGCTCTACGCGTCTTTGCGTGGAATAGTTAATTTTAGTAAACTTGTGTCACTTTCAATCATGACACAATTAAGGTATTTTCTATGTTCTAAGAACTCTTCCCCCTCATATCTTATTATTGATGGTGAGAGTCGCTGATAATTATTACTAGGCACGATCATCGTTATGTATGTTATTTAAGGTCTAAATAAGAAATTGGAGATTTAAGAATGACGAGCGCTTTAGAATTGGAGCGTGCAGCGGGAATCGAACCCGCATCATCAGCTTGGAAGGCTGAGGTAATTGCCATTATACGATGCACGCTAATTTTAATTATATTCTCATAAATATCATGGCATTGTCTAGTCCCCCATCGTTTTCTTAGTAACTGGAGAACAACAAATGCCCAATACATTCTTTTTTTTATACAGTATTTCGCTCAATTATATCAATTGCGACAAAAATTCTCTTATCACGCTGTAGGGCTAACTCCTTTGCTAATTACTCCGTCAGTTTCCTAGGTAATCACAAGACGTGAATTAAATACTTTATAACCCAGTGCTGGAGTGTTACTGCTATACGTTTTTATTAAACATTGAAAAACAATGATTTAATTGTTTCTCAATGCGTTACCATTAATCAGCTAAAGTATAGGTAATATTTTTGCTAATTTATCGAATGTTTCTTGATATTCCTCTTCGCCTACCGAGTCTGCGACAATACCACCGCCAGCCCAACAATATATCTCACCGCTATCACACAATAGAGTGCGGATAGTAATACTGGTATCCATATGCCCATGTGCCGATAAATAACCGATGCTACCGCAATACAATGAACGGCGATGGGGCTCTAACTCTTCAATAATTTGCATTGCTCTTATTTTTGGCGCGCCAGTGATTGAACCACCAGGGAAGCATGCACGTAATAATTCACTTGGTTGTTTGTCTGCGGGCATCTGACCTATGACCGTGCTTACTAAATGATGGACCGCGGGAAAACTCTCGACATCAAATAATTTAGGAACTCGAACCGAACCTGGTACCGCAATTTTACCAATATCATTACGTAATAAGTCGACAATCATTAAATTTTCAGCACGGTCCTTCTCTGCACTTTGCAATGCCAGTGCATTTGCATGATCAATGCTCGGGTCTTGACTGCGTGGACGGGTGCCTTTAATTGGTTTTGTCTCAATCTGCGTTTCTTTGACTTGAATAAAACGCTCTGGTGAAATAGACAATATCGCTTTATCTTCGAGGCGCATAAATGCTGAGAAGGGGGCTTTATTATGTTGACTTAAGGTGCAGTATGCTTGCCATTCATCGCCTTGATATTGATTGTTAAAGCGTTGGGCTAAATTAATTTGATAACAATCACCCGATCGTAGATATTGCTGGATTTGATCAAATTTTTGATGGTAAGCCTGCTCTGACATATTAGAGGACCAGCTGTTTTTTAATTTAAACGTTGTTGCAGTTGTTTTGGCTGATAATTGTTTAGCTACACCTTGTTGCACTAACCAATCATAACGATCTTGCCAAGCCTGCTCAGCATTGTCACTAAATTGTATTTGCCATGCCTGTTGTTGCTTTATATCAACGACAATCGCCCAATCATATAAACCAACCGCCATATCTGGGAAGTTCAGATCGTCATTAGCAAGGTTGTCAATTTTCTCAATATTTCTGCCTAAGTCATAACCAAAATAACCCAGCGCACCGGCAATGAAAGGTAAATCAACATCCAGTTTATGCGGGGCTATGTCGCCAATAAGTTGCTGGTTTAGGGTTTGTAATACTGAAAATGAATCTTCGGTGGTGACGGTTTTACCACTGGCCTGATTAATGGTTGTTTGGGTACCTTCTGTGACGAGGGTGGCAATCGGATCCGCCACAATAATGTGGAAACGACTATCAATGTGATCTACAGAACCTGACTCGAGTAAAATTGACCAAGGGGCGGTACTTAGCGGGGAAAAAAGTGAGTGAATGCCATTGCTAGGAAAGGCGATTGGTTTTATTACAAGTGTTTTCATCGGTACAGCATATCCCTCAATTTTGATGCGCGCAGATTATCATAAATCGTCTGATTAATCTTGGCTCTAAGGTGATATAAACTGAATTCGGTGTTGCTATAAAGTTGTGTCGCTGTTGTTATTTCGTATAGATTAAGCATAGTTTTTAGTGGAGAGAAGTGATCAGCAAAGGTATGATAGAGGCAAAATTAGAACTAGATATCTTATTGCTAGCTATTTTGAGGCCGATCCATGGCTTTGAACATGATAAATATAATAATTAGTTAGCACTGTGAGTAAGCAAAAGGGAGTTGACCATGAGTACAGTTATCCGTAAAGCGGACTTTATCGACAGTATTGCAGATTCGCTACAATACATTTCATATTACCATCCGCTTGATTTTATCCAAGCAATGGAAAAAGCCTACAATGCAGAAGAAAGCCAAGCTGCTAAAGATGCGATTGCACAAATCCTCATTAATTCACGTATGTCTGCGGAAGGTAAGCGTCCAATTTGTCAAGACACTGGCATTGTGACTTGTTTCGTTAAAATCGGCATGAATGTGCAGTGGGAAACTGATCAAACAGTGCAAGAAATGGTTGATGAAGGGATTCGTCGTGGTTATGGATTTGAAGGTAATCCACTCCGCGCTTCAATTGTCGCAGATCCTGCTGGCGCACGTAAAAATACCAAAGATAATACACCAGGCGTAGTGCATGTCGAAATGGTACCTGGCGCGAAAGTTGAAGTAATGATCGCAGCGAAAGGCGGCGGTTCTGAAAATAAAAGTAAGATGGTGATGTTAAACCCGTCTGATGACGTTGCAGCTTGGGTTGAAAAAACTGTACCTACGATGGGCGCTGGTTGGTGTCCACCGGGTATGTTAGGTATAGGCATTGGTGGTACTGCTGAAAAAGCAGCAGTTATGGCTAAAGAATCATTAATGGAACCGGTTGATATCCACGAGTTGATGGCGCGAGGTGCGGAAACAACGGATGAAAAAATGCGTTTAGACATTTTTGACCGTGTAAATAAGCTAGGTATCGGCGCGCAAGGTTTAGGCGGAATGGCGACGGTATTGGATATTAAGATTAAATCTTGCCCAACTCATGCAGCATCAAAGCCTGTCGTTATGATCCCGAACTGTGCAGCGACACGCCATACTCACTTTATCCTTGATGGTTCAGGACCTGCAGAATTGCATGTACCGAAATTAGAAGATTGGCCTGAAGTGACTTGGGAAGTAAGTGATAGCGTTCGTCGTGTTAATGTTAATGATATTAAACCTGAGTCAGTACTCGAATGGAAAACCGGCGAAACGGTTCTATTATCAGGTAAGATTTTAACAGGTCGTGATGCGGCGCATAAACGTATTAAAGATATGTTAGATAAAGGTGAGGGCTTGCCAGAAGGGGTAGACTTTACTAACCGCTTTATCTATTACGTTGGTCCGGTTGACGCTGTGGGTGATGAAGTCGTCGGTCCTGCTGGTCCAACAACTGCAACACGTATGGATAAGTTTACCGATACTATGTTAGAACAGACGGGTTTATTAGGCATGATCGGTAAATCAGAACGTGGTCCTGCAACTGTTGAAAGTATCAAGAAGCATAAAGCCGTTTATTTGATGGCTGTTGGTGGCGCTGCATACCTGGTATCAAAAGCGATTAAGAAGTCACGTGTTGTCGCGTTTGAAGACTTAGGTATGGAAGCGATTTACGAATTTGATGTTGTTGATATGCCGATGACAGTTGCAGTGGATACCAATGGTGTATCTGCACATGTCGAAGGTCCAGCTATTTGGAAAATAAAACTTAATGAATAACACGAAAATAACGCATTAGTGTTTTAAAAATTGTTTGAATATGCATAAAGCGGCAACTTAGGTTGGCGCTTTATTCATTTTAACTGTGCTATTTTTAGGGAATAGAAGATAAATATCGGCGCTCGTGTTTATCTTTAAAACCCTTACTGTAGCTACCTATTAGTGAGTATTTTTAATTTTGTATACGTATAAAAATGCGAACTAGGACAAGTTCAATACATTTGTTTCAAACATTTGTTTACATTGTATTGACATTTAGTCCGTCAGAACGTAATTTTAAAACGTTCGTTTAAAAAGGGTTAATTATGGTTAGTAAGTTGGATACAAAAACTCGCATTCTCGATGCAGCCGAAAGTTTGTTCGCTGAACATGGGTTTTCAGATACTTCTTTACGCTTGATAACTACACGAGCAAGTGTGAATTTGGCATCGGTTAATTATCATTTTGGTTCTAAGAAAGAATTGATTCAGGCGGTTATCGCCCGACATCTCGAACTCTTCATGCCCCTACTGAATGAGAAGTTAACCGCCTTATGTGCACAAGCTGAAAAACCATCGTTGTTAGATGTGTTTAACTGTTTTGTTGATCCGCTATTAGCGTTAGAGCAACAAAGTAAAAATGGTACCGTGATTTTTATGCAGTTGCTTGGTCGAAGTTATACTGATGAGCAAGGGCATTTACGTTGGTACACCACAACGCATTACGGTGAAGTCTTAGCCAACATAACTAAGGCTTTATTGAAAGCGAACCCAGCGTTGTCATCGCAAGAGCTCTTTTGGCGATTACATTTTACCCTGGGTACAGCAGTATTTACGATGGGCTCAAGCGGCGCATTGATGGATATTGCGAAAGCAGATTTTAACCAAGATATTGATGTCGAGGGACTAATTCGTAAAGTGATCCCTTATTTGGCA
The DNA here is from genome assembly GCF_018219435.1 of Moritella sp. 28. Lineage (NCBI taxonomy): Bacteria > Pseudomonadati > Pseudomonadota > Gammaproteobacteria > Alteromonadales > Moritellaceae > Moritella > Moritella sp. 28. The sequence continues at coordinate 998,479 of NZ_CP056121.1, forward strand.
TCTGGAATGAACACCTCAACAGAAACTACAAGCATGTAGATGCAATTTAGCTATTTGGATGTTGTGAATTCAGATCCAAAGTTGTAAATACAGCATCAAAATAGTGAAACAAAAGGAAATCGTTATGAGCGCAATGAGTGAGTTTAGAAAGAATAATATCACAGCACCATTATTTAAAGTGTTTAAGAACATCTTGCCACCGCTTTCACAAACAGAGCAGGAAGCAATGGAATCTGGTAGTGTGTGGTGGGATGGTGATTTATTCGCAGGTAATCCTGATTGGAATAAAATGCTTAGCTACCCAACGCCTAAGTTAACTAAAGATGAGCAAAGCTTCATTGATAACGAACTTAAAACATTAATGTCGATGCTGGATGATTATAAAATCGTTCATGAAGATCGTGATTTACCAAAACCAGTTTGGGATTTCATTAAATCAAACGGCTTCTTTGCGCTTATCATTCCAAAAGAATACGGCGGTAAAGCATTCTCTTCTTACGCTAACTCAACGATTGTAACAACGATTGCTACACGTAGTTTATCTACGGCTGTAACAGTAATGGTTCCTAACTCATTAGGTCCGGGCGAATTACTTGCACATTACGGTACACAAGCAGAAAAAGATCGTTGGTTACCAGGTCTAGCAAATGGTACTGAAGTACCATGTTTCGCACTGACTGGTCCTGAAGCGGGCTCTGATGCTGGTGGTATTCCAGATATGGGGCGCGTAGTTAAAGAAGAATTTGAAGGTAAAGAAACGCTTGGTATCCGCGTATCGTGGAGTAAGCGTTATATTACGTTAGCACCTGTTGCAACTGTACTTGGCCTGGCATTTAAACTGCAAGATCCTGATGGTCTACTGGGTGACAACGTTGATATCGGTATTACATGTGCATTAATCCCAACGTCACACGAAGGTGTTGAAATTGGCGACCGTCACTACCCAATGGGTCTGGCGTTCATGAATGGTACCACTTATGGTGACGATGTATTCATTCCTATGGATTGGGTTATCGGTGGCGCACCAATGGTTGGTAAAGGCTGGCGTATGTTGGTTGAATGTCTATCTGCTGGTCGTGGTATTTCTTTACCCGCTCTAGGCAGTGCTTGTGGCCATTTAACTGCGCGTATGACGGGTGCTTATTCATATGTACGTAAACAGTTTGGTTTATCAATTGGTAAATTTGAAGGTGTGCAAGAGTCTCTGGCTCGTATTGGTGGCCTAACTTACCAACTTGAAGCAGCGCGTAAATTTACAACTGGTGCACTAGATCTTGGTCAAAGTCCTGCGATTGTTACGGCAATCTCTAAATACCACATGACTGAAATGGCGCGTACTGTTATTGATGATGCACTTGATATACAAGCAGGTAGCGGTATTCAGTGTGGTCCTAAGAACTATTTAGCCAGCGCTTATTGGGGTATTCCGGTAGCTATTACGGTTGAGGGTGCAAATATCCTTACGCGTAACCTAATGATCTTTGGTCAAGGTGCAACACGTTGTCACCCATATGTACTCGGTGAATTACAAGCGGCTGCCAATCCAAATGAAAAAGAAGCATTAGCGCAATTTGACGAATTATTGTTTAAGCATATTGCCTTTGGTACGAAAAATTTCTTTGGTGCATTAGGCCAAGGTCTGACTGGCGGCATGTTAAACTCTGCGCCTGTATCGGGTCCAACGAAGAAATACTACAAGCAACTTACGCGTATGAGTAAAGCATTAGCATTGTGTGCTGATGTATCTATGCTTGTGCTTGGTGGTGACTTGAAACGTCGTGAAATGATTTCAGCACGTTTAGGTGATGTACTAAGTAACTTGTACCTTGCATCTGCAACGTTGAAACATTTTGAAGAGCAAGGTCGTCAAGCTGAAGATTTACCTATGCTGTCTTGGGCTATCGAACGTAACTTGTTTGAAATTGGTAAAGCATTTTCTGGTTTCTTCCAAAACTTCGGTAACAAAGCGATTGCAAACACACTTAAAGTTGTGGTATTCCCATTCGGCATCAGCTACAAAATGCCTGCAGATGATATTGCAAAAGAAATTTGTGAAGTACTGCTTAAACCAAGCGAAGCGCGTGACCGTCTAACACACCTTTGTTATGTTGGTGACGAGAAAGATGCAAACACGGCAATGTTCGATATGGAAGCTGCGTTCCAAGCGATGTACAAAGTTCAGCCAATTGAGAAGAAAATCGCAATTGCTGCATCTAAAGGTACAATACCACGTAAGTTAGCTGTAAACGTTGCAGCGCCACTTGCTGTTGAAAAAGGTATCATTACACAAGTTGAAGCAGACGAATTACTTGCTGCTGATAAACTACGTTTTGCTGCGATTAACGTTGACTCATTCACTCCAGAAGAGTTTGCGGGAATTTCAAAAGTAATAAAAGACGATAAAGTAGCTTAAGTTTTAACTGAGCCACTCATGAAAAAAACCGAGACTGCTATCTTATAGTAGTCTCGGTTTTTTTATGTCTGTATTCTTTTCTACAAGGTTAAGCATTATTATAAAACGACGCTTAACCTTTTATTAGTGCTGGGCTCATTGAGTACAGGAATACAGTTATTTTATTTTTAGGATTTTACTGGTGTTGGTTGAACCTACTGTATCCATTTTATCGCCTAATGTGAACAAGATAATATCACCAGGTTGCACCTGACCTGTTTCTTTAAGTACCGCGTAAGTACCTTCTATGATACGTTCCTGAGATAAGCCTTCCGTGTTAAATAGTAGTGGGGTTACACCACGGTAAAGGGCTGTCGCATTCAATGTTTTTTGATGTGGAGATAAGCAGAAGATCGGTAAGCCAGAGCTAATACGTGACATCAATAATGGCGTAGTACCTGACTCACTCAATGCAACAATAGCCTTTACACCTTTTAAGTGATTCGCCGCATACATCGTCGACATCGCAATGGTTTCTTCAACTGAATCGAATGTATACTCGATACGGTGGTTTGAGACATTCATACTTGGGTGTGTTTCTGCACCTAAACATACTTCAGCCATTGCTTTCACTGTTTCTACAGGGAAGTCACCGGCCGCTGTTTCTGCAGATAGCATGACCGCATCCGTACCATCAAGAACCGCATTTGCCACGTCCATCACTTCTGCACGCGTTGGCATTGGGCTATTGATCATTGATTCCATCATTTGTGTTGCGGTGATCACAACACGGTTATATTTACGTGATAAGTGGATCAGTGATTTTTGTACACCCACAAGTGCCGCATCACCAATCTCAACGCCTAGATCGCCACGTGCAACCATAATTGCGTCAGATGCTAGAATGATATCTATCATGCTTTCTTTTGTTGCTACAGTCTCTGCACGCTCAACTTTGGCGCAGATTTTCGCATTAGAGCCTGCAGCACGAACAAGTTCACGCGCATAATTGATATCATTGCCGTTACGCGGGAAAGAAACCGCAATAAAGTCGACGTCAATTTTAGCTGCGGTAAGGATATCTGCTTTATCTTTGTCAGTAAGCGCCTCAGCCGATAAACCACCACCTTGCTTGTTGATACCTTTGTTATTTGATAATGGGCCCGCTACCGTCACTTCTGTGTGGATCTGCTGACCTTTAATTTCGGTTACTTTTAATTGTACACGGCCATCGTCAAGTAGCAGTACATCACCCGCGAAAACATCATTTGCTAGCTCTGGATAATCGATACTAACGCATTCGTTATTACCCGCAGTTTTATCAAATGTTGCATCTAAGCAGAATTTATCACCTAGGTTTAAGTGAATTTTACCATCTGTAAATTTAGATACGCGGATCTTAGGTCCTTGTAAGTCACCTAAAATAGCCACGTGTTTATTGTGTTTTTTAGCAATTTCACGAACGTCTTCGGCACGCTTGATGTGGTCTTCGGCGTTACCGTGAGAAAAGTTCATACGTACCATATTGGCACCAGCAAGAATAATTTTTTCTAGATTATTATCGCGATCTGTTGCTGGACCTAAGGTGGTTACAATTTTAGTACGACGTAACATAATGACTCCATATGAATAATGAGATGATATTTTAAAGTATGTTATTTAAATACTGTCAGACAAAAGGTGATCTTAAATCGTATTAGTATGCAAAGGCTTGATTACCGTTTGGTGACAAAAATAAGTAAAAAAGTGATAGGGGAAATAAAAATGGCCACATATCAGCGGCCATTTTGAGATTAATCTATTTTGTTAAAGCGTGAATCCTTGATTGCGGATTTTACTTTCTTCAAGTTCTCACGGAATTTATCACCGCGGCGTAATGTGAAACCAGTCGCCAGTACATCAACCAGTACCAATTGCGCGACACGTGATGCCATAGGCATATATACGTCAGTATCTTCCATTACATCAAGTGAAATAACCAGATTCGAGTATTCTGCTAGTGGTGAGTCCTGTGCTGTGATACCAATCACGATTGCATCATTTTCACGTGCGAGTTTCGCCACATCAACCATACTTTTAGTACGGCCTGTATGTGAGAACAATACCACTACAGAGTCTTCAGTACTGTTAATTACACTCATGCGTTGCATCATAATGTCATCAAAACAAATGACGGGTACGTTGAAACGGAAGAATTTATTTTCAGCGTCACGGGCAACCGATGCAGAAGCACCTAAGCCAAAGAATGAAATTTGTTTCGATTGAATAAGTAGATCAACCGCTTTATTAATCACTTCTGGATCTAAGCTATTTTTTGCTGAGTCTAAGTGAGCGATAGTCGTTTCAAAGATCTTTTGCGTGTAAACCTCAGGACCATCGTTTGCTTCTACGTTTCTGTTTACGTACGGGGTACCGTTAGCCAAACTTTGTGCTAAATGTAATTTAAAATCAGGGTAACCTTTGGTATCTAGACGACGGCAAAAACGGTTAACTGTCGGTTCACTTACATCTGCAACTTTGGCAAGTGTCGCAATACTTGAGTGAATAGCTGATTGCGGAGATTCTAGAATAACATCAGCAACCTTTTTTTCAGATTTACTGAATATTTCTAAATTTTGGATTATTTTTTCGAGCATACTCATGATATTTCCCTGGCAAGCTCCGCAATGGGCGCATGATAAAGTAATGAAGGTAAATGCGAATCTATAGCAGCATTATAAGCCTTGATGGATATTTATTACGTGAATTATGTAAAAAATATGAAGTAAGTCGAACTATTATTACATTTTTTACTTATGTTTAGCATCGTTCCACAGATTTTTGTGACTTTATTATGGTTAAAGTAGCTTAAACAGCATAAACATCGTGATAATGACGAATTTACAAGCAAAATCTATGTAGGTTTATAACTAGTTATAGTCGTAATATGTTTTCAAAATAGTAATAAAATTGCACAAACAATCATGTGCTATACCTACAGTAAGAAATATTCATTAATCAGGGAGTATTTTATGATCAGTACCTTTGATATGTTTAGTATTGGTATTGGGCCATCGAGCTCACACACTGTAGGTCCTATGCGCGCAGCATTTGATTTCTTACAACAGCTTAAAGCACTCGATAATAGTGAACCTATTTTAGGTATTAACGCTGCACTCTTTGGTTCGTTAGGACAGACGGGTGTTGGTCATGGCAGTGATGTCGCGGTTATTTTGGGGTTAGCAGGTTATGAACCAGACAAGATCGACTCTGAGCTGGTGCCCGCAATATTAACGAAAATAGAGGCACAACAAGGCATTGACTTGAACGAGATTGGATTTGTGCCTTTTACGCGTGCTGAAAACATCATACTGCACCAGCGTAAAACCTTGTCTTATCACAGTAATGGGATGACGATAACAGCCTTAAGCCAAGATAATATTGTATTGAGTAAGACGTATTATTCAATTGGCGGTGGTTTTATTCTCGACCATGATCACATCGAACAGCCATTGGAAGAGAATGCCAAGATACCGCCAAAATATAAATTTGATAGTGCTGATGAACTCCTCTCTATTTGTCGATTACACGGGTTATCTATTGCCAAGCTGATGTATGAAAATGAGCGCCAATTAAATCCCGATGATGTCATCAACAAAAAGCTATTACAGTTGCATAGCATCATGGTTGATTGTATCCATCGAGGTTGTCGTAAAGAAGGCATTTTACCCGGAGGTTTAAAGGTTCGCCGCCGTGCACCTGGGTTATACCAGCGATTACAGGCGCCAGATGCCAAAGATGATACGTTTCACGGCATGGACTTTGTTAATATGTATGCGATGGCCGTGAATGAAGAAAATGCGGCTGGTGGACGTGTTGTTACGGCGCCGACCAATGGTGCTGCCGGTATTATTCCTGCCGTGATGTATTTTTATGATCAGTTCGTTAGCCCGTTAACAGAAGATAAAATAAAAATTTACCTATTAACCTGTGCCGCAATTGGGACTTTATATAAGAAAAATGCCTCTATTTCTGGCGCTGAAGTGGGGTGCCAGGGCGAGGTCGGTGTTGCTTGCTCTATGGCCGCTGCAGGCTTGACGGCAATAAGAGGCGGGACACTAGAGCAAATCGAGCACGCCGCCGAAATCGGCATGGAGCATAACTTGGGGCTGACTTGTGATCCGATTGCTGGTTTGGTTCAGATTCCTTGTATTGAACGTAATGCCATTGGTGCGGTGAAAGCGATTAATGCATCACGTATGGCGCGTATGGGAGCTGGAGACCATAAGGTATCGCTTGATCAGGTGATTAAAACAATGAAAGCCACAGGGGATGATATGAAGAATAAATATAAAGAGACATCGAAAGGCGGTTTAGCAATTAATGTGACGGTTTGTTAACTCAAATATAAGAGTAAGGCGCTGGTTCAGGATTTGAATGTTAAACCTAGGCTCGAAGATGATCCGCGAGTACGGCCTAACTTATCATAGGTAATATTATTACGTGAGCGACTACGGATGATGGTATCAGTTAATCGTTTGCAATTACGCAGATTGAGTTCAATCAACTTACCGTTAACGTCATTCAATTCTTGGCATTGAGTGAGTTCTGTTTCAATTTGTTGTTTTTGAGATAAGTAGGTAGAGAGTAATTCTGCAACATCAGGGTGCTGGTTGATTTTGACATCGAGTTCGGCAATTTGGGTTATTTTTTGTTGCTTATCTTGACTGAGCTTTTCTAGTGCCGTGACGTCGCGTGACTCTAACGCTGATTTTTCAGCTGTCAGTAGAGCCAGTAATTGTTCTACATAAGATACCTGTAAAACGAGTAATTCGGGCAATGCTTTTATTGTCATCTCTGTTACGGTACTCGGTTATGCAAGTAAAGATTCGAAGTTAGACATATTCTTTGCTAATTTATTCGCATCAACTTGATAGCTACCATCAGCAATGGCCTTTTTCAAACTTTCGACTTTCGATGTGTTAACAGGTGTACCTTGAGCTAAATCATGTTCCATAGCGGTCAAACTTTTGGCTTGTGATGTAATGTTAACAGAGTCGCCTTGTGCTATACGTTGCGGTGAAGTTTGAGCCGGATTACCATTTTGAACACTGGTTTTTTGCTGCGCACTTCTTGCTTGATCTAGCTGGTGACTACGGTTATTTAAATTGGTTAAATTTATGGCCATTTTTCTACCTATTGAATTGTAAACAGGTGTACTAAAAGATTATCGACTTATGACAATAAAACTTTAGCAAAATTTAATAGTTTATTTGGATAATACCTGCTGCTTGGACAATACCCGAAACAGTTCGTTTCGATTTACTATTACGCACCTTGATTTTTTCACCCAAAATACCGTTAGCCAATGCTACACCATCAGTTTTTACGGTTAGATTGCCCACTGAACTGGTAATTGTAACGCTTTCACCTTTACACACAAGACATATATCTCGTGTTGAGATCATTTGTTCAGCCGAGAGTGGTCTCTTTAAGCGTGCTCTATTAACAAAAGTCAAATCCGAAATATAACCTGAGCGTAATAATAAACGGTTCATATATTCTATTTTAGTATTGTTTTTCGTTAATCGGCTACCTTTTGATAAAGGTCGATTGCTAACCACCACGGGTACTAGTCGAATAATCTTTATTGGTACGTAGAGTTGCCAGCCATCAGCACGCTTGCAACGTATTCTTACTGTCGCGGAGCGTTGTAAGCTTTTATTACCAACTAACTCTGCAGACATATTACCTTCACACTGAGTTACTGTTATTCTGCGGTCAATTTTTGTTACTTCTATACTTACTCTTTCATTCTGAGAGCTAGGTAGTTGCGCTTTGATAAAAGATTCTGCAAACTCTTCAATAACATGATGTTGATCTGTTGTTGCGTTCGCAAGTGGTAAATAACTCACCAAACTAAAACAATAGAAAAACAACAATGAAAAAATATATTTAAGCATTTAGGTTTCTAAGCCGATATAAGATTAACGGTTACGTATAAAGTGATTTAAGAGCCAAACTTTTGACTGTTTTATACTGTAAACAACAAATATAAATGAATAATACAGTGGTAAGCAATATTTAAGCCATGTTGAAAATAAGCAACATTTACCTAAGGATGAATAATGGCAGGATTACTCGATACGGTCAATCAACGGACACAGTTGGTCGGACAAAACCGTCTAGAATTACTTATGTTCCGTTTAAACGGGCGTCAGCGTTTTGGTATCAATGTATTTAAAGTAAAAGAAGTATTACAATGTCCGCCATTAACGACTCTGCCTAAGCTTCATAGTGTAGTGCGTGGCGTTGCTCATATACGTGGAAAAACGATCTCTGTGATTGATTTAAGCTTAGCCACTGGTGGTCGTCCAATTGAGGATCTAAGTAAGGCATTCATCATTATTTCTGAATATAATCGTTCAGTACAGGGCTTTTTAGTCTCGAGTGTTGAACGTATTATCAACATTAACTGGGAAGCTATTTTACCCCCGCCAAAAGGTACAGGTCGATTTAGCTATTTAACGGCTGTGACAGAAGTTGATAAAGAACTTGTTGAAGTCTTAGATGTGGAGAAAATCCTGCATGAAGTGGCGCCAGTGAAAATGGAAGTTAGTGAAGGAATACTTGAAACGGCAACACAAATTGATACGAAAGAAATAGAGAAAGTGATTCTTGTTGTAGATGATTCAAGTGTTGCACGTAATCAGATTAAGAAGGCAGTCTCTGACCTTGGCTTTAAGATTGTATTAGCTAAAGATGGTCGAGACGGGTTAAATAAACTTCGTGAAATGGCTGCCAATGGCCCAATTACCGACCAAATCGCGTTGATGATCTCAGATATTGAGATGCCAGAAATGGATGGTTATACACTCACTGCAGAAGTGAGAAATGATCAATCATTGAATGGTTTATATATTATTTTACATACGTCGTTAAGTGGTGTGTTTAATCAGGCGATGGTAACTAAAGTTGGCGCAAACGATTTTATCGCAAAATTTAATCCCGATGAACTTGCGGGTGCGGTTTTAAAAGCATTAAAAGCAGCAGACCCTAGCTAGGGAATAGTTGTATTGAATAAATGTATTTTCATATAGAAAGTTGAGTAAAAAATAGTGCAAACATTGTCAAATGAAGTTTATACCCGTTTTAGTGAATTTCTTGAAATTCAGTGTGGTATTGTATTAGGGCAAAATAAACAATATTTAGTTAAAAGTCGCTTATTGCCACTATTGGCAAAGCATAAAATGACGAGTTTAACTGAACTAGTACAAAAATCGATGACTATGTTAGCGCGTGATTTACGTAATGATGTTATTGATGCGATGACCACTAATGAAACGTTGTGGTTTCGTGATGTTTACCCGTTTGAGTATTTACAGGCTCAGATCTTGCCTGAATTTATGAATAAAGGTCAGCCAATTAAGATCTGGTCTGCCGCCTCTTCATCTGGACAAGAACCGTTTTCAATAGCAATGTCTGCGATTGAAACGCAAGAAAAGATTAAGCGTTTAGTGAAGCCTAATGTACAAATTGTCGGTACGGATATATCCCCAACTATGATTAAGCATTGTAAAGATGGTGTTTATGATCGCTTGGCTCTTGGCAGGGGCCTGTCTCCTGAACGTAAGCGTCAGTTTTTCACGACACTACCTGATGATAAAATGCAGGTGAATCGTGACGTGCAGCAGTTAACGACATTTCGTGAAATCAATTTATTGGAAAGCTATGCTTTGCTCGGTAAGTTCGATATTATTTTTTGTCGTAATGTACTGATTTACTTTTCCCCAAAGATTAAAAGTCAGATCCTTAATCAATTTGCAGGATCATTAAAGCCGGGTGGGTACCTCTTCTTAGGCGCATCAGAATCCTTGACTGGGTTAACGGATAAGTTTGAAATGGTCCGTTGTAACCCAGGGATAGTCTATAGGTTAAAATAGTTTATTTGTAACGGTTACGGCTTGAACATGGATGTTCGTTTATTGGCTATAATTGATCGCCATAAACCGTCAAAAAATTGATTTAACAGTTTATCTTTAGATAGCCTCCTGTATTTCCCTCATGCCTTTAAATTATAACGTTCATAAAAACCACCTTGATACAAGCTTAAGGTACTGATTTTAAGGTTGTTATTTATTTTTTGATTTATGGGTTAAATAAAGCGAATCTCTAATTACCTATTTTGGCACATATGTTGCTTTCATCATTTGTATCATCGTAATTATCCTGCGATTGATTACGATATAAATGTTATAGGAGGCGTTCATGGCTATTAATTTTGATAATGCATTGGGTATACACCAATATTCTGTTGGCGTAAGAGAGCGTCGTGCAGAGGTATTAGCCAGTAATATTGCTAATGCAGACACGCCAGGGTTTAAAGCGAAAGACTTAAGCTTTAAGGATGCACTTGCTAGTGCGACCCAGGGCAGCAGTTTTAACTTATCAAAAACCAGTGAACGTCATATATCAGGCGGCAGGGATATGGCGTCTGATCTTCAATATAGAATTCCGAATCAACCCGATACTGGTGACGGTAATACAGTTGATGTACAAACTGAGCGTGCTAGCTTTATGCAAAACAGCATGGAATATCAGGCATCACTGTCATTTTTAAGCAGTAAAATTCAAACTATGCGCAAGGCAATTAAAGGACAATAATTATGAGTTTATTTCGAGTCTTTGACGTTGCCGGTTCGGCAATGAGTGCACAATCGGTTCGTTTAAATACAACCGCGAGTAACCTTGCTAACGCGAATAGTGTGAGTAGTAGCGCCGGTGAGACCTATAAAGCGCGTTATCCTATTTTCCAAGCACAATTTGATCAAGCTAATGCTGCGCAAAATGAAGCAGTTGGCGTGAATGTTGCAGGGATTGTAGAAAGTGATGCGCCATTAGTTAATGAATTTAATCCAAATCATCCATTAGCTGACGAAAATGGCTATGTATATCGTCCGAATGTAAACGTAATGGAAGAGATGGCAAACATGATTAGCGCATCTCGTTCATACCAAACTAACGTGCAAATAGCTGATTCTGCTAAACAAATGTTGAATAAGACATTAACGTTAGGTCAAGGTTAATAGAGGGTATTTGGCTGTGACGACAATTAATAACAGTAATAATATAGCTGACTTCAGCAGTCAGTTTAAAGCAGAAAAAAAAGATGCGGCAGAGCAAGCGGCAGAAACTACCCGCAAAGAGCTAGGTCAAGAAGACTTTTTCTCGTTACTTACACAAGAATTGGCTTATCAAGATCCGTTCAAACCGGTAGAAAACTCAGACATGGTGGCGCAAATGGCGTCATTTACTACTGCTGATGGTATTTCTAATATGGATAGCAAGTTTGAGCAGCTAAATACGATCATGAGCTCAAACCAAGCGCTGCAGGCATCGAGTCTGGTCGGTACTAAAGTATTGGCCCCTGCATCGTCAGCATTTTTGTCTGGAGGTGAGGATGTATCTGGTCGTATTGAATTACCACAGAGCGCACCAAATTTGCGTTTACAAATTGCCAATCAAGTTGGTGAAGTTGTTAAAGTGCTCGATATGGGTGAACAAAAAAGTGGTGCTATTGCCTTTAATTGGGATGGTACAGACATGAACGGCAAGAAAGTGGCGGAAGGAAGTTACCGCTTAAAAGCATCTGCATCGATAGACGGCAATGCACAAGACCTTAAAATCTCAAGTTTCCAGCATGTCGAAAGTGTTAATATTGGTAATACAGGTAACGGTATTATGCTGAACTTGAAAGGTATGGGTAGTCTTCCTCTGAGCGAAGCAACAGAAGTTGCAGCTAAAACTTACTAATTTATTGAATAAGGAAATCTTATGTCATTTAACATCGCCTTGAGTGGGATTAACGCTGCTCAGAAAGACCTTAATACAACGGCAAATAATATTGCTAACGTTAACACCACGGGTTTTAAAGAGTCTCGCGCCGAGTTTGGTGATGTTTATGCAACATCGATTTTCTCAAATGCAAAAACGTCTGTTGGTAACGGTGTGGCAACGGCTCATGTTGCACAGCAGTTCCAACAAGGTAGTTTGAACTTTACCGATAACTCACTTGATTTGGCGATTAACGGTAATGGTTTCTTCGTTATGTCTGATGGACTTGAGTCTATGGACCGTAATTATACGCGTGCAGGTGCCTTTAAGCTTGATGCAAATAGTTTTGTGACTAATTCAGCGGGTAATTATCTGCAAGTTTATGACGTCAATGACGATGGATCACCAAAAGCGGTGAGTATGGCGTCAACCAAACCGCTACAAATCCCGGATACAGCAGGTGTGCCTGAGTCAACGCGCAATGTTGATATGACGATGAATTTGCCGGCGACATCACCAGGATTAGACCCATTGAAATTTGATCCCGCAGACAGTGGCACTTATACCTCTGCGACGTCTGTTTCTATTTATGATTCGTTAGGTGAATCACATACCTTATCAACTTATTACGTAAAAGATGGCTCTGCGGGGGCACCAGCAAACTCTTGGTTAGAGTTTAACTATGTGGATGATCAACCTCTTAATATTGTTGGTGGTCAGGCTGTTGCATCGGCTCCGGGAACACCAATAAAACCGACCGCGATGCGAATGACGTTTGATTCATCAGGACTATTGCAACAGCAACTCCCTGCGATCGCAGAGACCTTGCCACTAGGCGCTATTTTAACTAATGGTGCGGATACCACTCAGACGATTAAACTTAATATCAATAACCCGACTCAGTTTGCGTCTGCATTTGAAGTTTCTAAGCTTGAGCAAGACGGGGCGACTGTGGGTCGATTAACGGGGATTGATATTGGCCCGGATGGTATGGTTGCGGCGAGCTACAGTAATGGTCGTAATGACAAGTTGGGTATGATTGCGATGGCTAAGTTTGCCAATGAACAAGGCTTGAGTCAGACGGGGGATACGGGCTGGCGTGCATCACAACTTTCGGGCAATGCGATTGCTGGCGAAGCCAACTCAGGTACCTTTGGTAAAATTAATTCATCGGCACTAGAACAGTCTAATGTAAACTTGACCAGTGAACTTGTTAACTTAATTACGGCACAACGTAACTACCAAGCCAATTCAAGAACGTTAGAGGTTAACTCGAAATTACAAGATACAGTATTACAGATCCGTTAATGTAACGGGCGAGTAAGCCATATAGCAAGCGGAATTATTCGACATATAATTTATCGAAAAGATAGATTATTGATAAAAAGCCATCCTATTTAGGGTGGCTTTTTAATTTTGGCACTTTAATTGCTTTATTACTGATATTAGACGGGTAATTAACGATTTCAACGAAAAGTGACAGAGGATTGACGAATGGACAATATGCTTTATATCTCTATGTCGGGTGCCAAAGAAAATATGAATGCATTGGCTGTTCGTGCCAATAATATCGCCAATGTGAATACACATGGTTTTAAGGCTGATTTTGAACAAGCGCGTTCAATGCAAGCGTTTGGTGAAGGCCTACCAACCCGTGTATTTGCTATTACCGAAAGTCCGGGGCAGGATTTTACTGCTGGAGGACTACAACAAACGGGTAATGCACTCGATGTTGCGATCCAAGGTGATGGTTGGTTAAGTGTGCTGGATGATAAGAACAAGGAAAGTTATACCCGCAGTGGTAGCTTACACATGAGTCCTACTGGTGAATTATTGACATCATCAGGGCGCCCAGTACTTGGTGAAGGTGGTCCTATTATTATTCCAACACCTGTGGAACAAATAAAAATCCATGCTGATGGTCGTATCGAGATTCGTCCTCAGGGGGCACCGGCAAATGCCTTGGAAGAAGTAGACCAATTGAAACTGGTTAATCCCGATGTTCGAAATTTAGTGAAAGGCTATGATGGTATGTTTCGACAAGCGGATGGTACTCCCGCCGCCGTTGATGTAAATGTCCAAGTAGCAGGTGGCGCGTTAGAAACCAGTAATGTTAGTGCTGTTAGTGAACTCACAGGAATGATTAATTTGCAACGTCAATTTGAAATGCAGATAAAAATGATGAAAACAGCAGAAGAAAATGACAAAGCATCAGACTCACTATTACGAGTGAATTAATTGTTCGTTGATGAGTTTACATAAAGTATAAATTAGATGAGGAAAGTGTTATGAATCCTGCATTATGGATAAGTAAAACCGGTTTAGAAGCACAGCAAACGAATATCTCAACCATTTCAAATAACTTAGCCAATGCCAGCACGGTTGGTTTTAAGAAAGAACGCGCTATCTTTGAAGATTTATTGTACCAAGCGGTAAATCAACCGGGTGGTCAATCATCGCAAAATACCAAACTACCGTCTGGCTTAATGGTTGGTTCGGGTGCTCGGGTTGTTGCGACCCAAAAAGATCATTCTCAAGGTAATATGTTAACGACTGATAACTCGCTGGATTTAATGGTCAGTGGTCGTGGTTTTTTCGAGGTGGAAATGCCTGATGGTACTACGTCATATACTCGTAACGGTCAATTCACTTTAAATGATGAAGGGATTATCGTGACACCTGGCACGGGTTATCCATTGCAGCCGCAGATCCAAATACCTGCAGATGCACAAACTGTTACCGTTTCGGAAGATGGCGAAGTCTCGGTAAGTTTACCGGGTCAGACAAACAATCAAACCGTTGGCCAGATTAATATTTCAGACTTTGTTAACCCAGGTGGTTTACAGCCAATTGGACAAAACATGTATATTCAAACAGGTGCGAGTGGTGATCCAGTACAAGGTCTTCCAAGTAATGAAGGTCTGGGTAAATTAGTGCAAGGTGCGATTGAAACATCGAATGTAAACGTGACGGAAGAATTAGTAAATCTGATTGAAAGCCAACGTGTATATGAGATGAATTCAAAAGTAATCTCAGCGGTTGATGAAATGTTAAGTTATACCAATCAACAGTTATAATTTAACGGTTAGTCGTTAAACATTCATTAATAACATCGAGAAATATAATGCGTAATCTTATCCTTGCTTTGTTTGTTTTTATCCAGCTAGCTGGTTGCTCGTCTTTGGTTAAAGTAAAAGATAACATGGTCGCTAAAAATACAGACTCGACCAAAACCGAAGATGTGGAAGAACCAGCTGATGTGAACGACACGCCACAGCAAGACTCACCTGATTATGCACCGATTGTACCCGATGATAACCCTGTACAAGCGAAAGTAACGGGATCGTTATTTAATCCACAATACAATAATAATATTTTCTCGGATATTAAAGCACGTCGTGTCGGTGACATCATTACTGTTACATTGACAGAGTCAACTAGTGCTAAAAAGAAAGCTAGCTCAAACCTAGGTAAAGATAACTCGTTTGAATTAGACCCTATCAAGCTTGGCGGTGACGAGGTGACTATTAGCGGTTATACGATTGAAGGTAGTTTAAATCAAACGAGTTCTTTTTCTGGAAATGGTTCTGCCGATCAGAGCAACAGTTTAGAAGGTAATATCTCTGTTACCGTCGTGCGTGTGTTACCTAATAATAACTTAGTTATTCGTGGTGAGAAGTGGCTCATGCTGAATAATGGGAGTGAGTATATTCGTCTTACTGGCTTATTACGCCCACAAGATGTCGACGCTGATAATAAAGTGAATTCTTCTTTGATCGCGAATGCGCGTATTCAATATGGCGCAATTGATGATTTGGGGGAAGCGCAAGTACAAGGCTGGGCAACTAAATTCCTGAATGGTAATAAATGGCCTTTTTAATCTGAGCCAATCTGTAAATAACATCTTGGTATGACAATTGCTTTTAGCTCTATAACGCCCATTATTTCGCGGTTGTCATAATTTTGGCAGTAAGCTGTATAAACCAAAATAATGACAATTCTTATAGCACAGGTTATTTAGATGAAACTATCAACTCGGATTAAACGACTACATTTCTTATTCGGCATGAGCATTGTCTTGTTAAGCTTTTTTGTTGTTACGATCAATACTGCACATGCAGCGCGAATTAAAGATATAAGTTCTGTGCAAGGGGTTCGTGATAACCAATTAATCGGTTATGGTTTAGTGGTCGGTTTACCAGGTACAGGTGAAAAAAGTAATGCGTTTTCAGCGCAAAGTTTTAAAACTATGTTGAATAATTTTGGTATCACCATGCCTGAAGGCGCGAAAGTTAAAATTAAAAATGTCGCGGCCGTTGCGGTGAGTGCGGTATTACCCGCATTCACGAAACCTGGTCAAACGATTGATGTCACGGTTGCTGCAATCGGTGAAGCGAAAAGTTTACGCGGTGGTTTATTATTGCAGACCTTCCTGAAAGGTGCTGATGGACAAGTGTATGCGTTAGCACAAGGTAGTCTTGTTGTAGGTGGCCTTGGCGTCGAGGGGAAAGATGGTTCAAAGGTGATAATTAATACGCCTACCGTCGGTCGTATCAGCAGTGGCGCTATTGTTGAAAAGGAAGTCGCGAATCCATTTGGCGATGGTGATTTTCTCACATTTAATTTACACCGTGGCGATTTTTCTAACGCGAAACGTCTTGCTGACTCAATTAATAATCTTGTCGGTCCTAATACAGCTTATCCAATGGACGCGACGTCAGTGCGGGTACTTGCTCCTCGTGATATTTCCCAACGTGTTGCTTATTTAGCGACATTAGAAAATCTTGAATTAAAAATGGCGGATGAATCAGCTAAAATTATTGTTAACTCACGTACCGGTACTATTGTTATTGGTCAAAACGTCAGGCTAAAACCAGCTGCAATTACTCATGGTGGATTAACGGTAACCATTGATGAAACCCAAGACGTCTCACAACCCAACGCTTTCGCCAATGGTGAAACTGTGGTTACTAATAAGTCGACCATTAATGTGACTCAAGAAGATGCACGTATGTTTAAACTTGATGCAGGTGCGACACTTGATGATTTGATCCGCGCGGTCAATCAGGTTGGTATCGCGCCGGGTGATTTAATGTCAATTTTAGAAGCGCTTAAAGATGCGGGTGCATTAGATGGGCAGCTAATTATCATTTAATGGCGTGAAGCTAATTAAGCACGCTATGATTTATTTTATGAGCGCTATAACCAGTGATTGGCTATAGCGCTTTTTTGTATCTATTTCATTCTATTATCAGAGTTGGTTTAAGAATTGCAGTGTTATGTATAAAGGTTGAAGTTAATACATTTTTTAATTTTAAGTCATTGATTATATTGCTTTGAACAGTGCCGGATAAATGGCAGTAGCTTTCAATCATTAAGTCAGTAATTCGAATAACTGACAAATAATAACTATCGAAAATAATAACTATCGAAAATAGTAACGGGCTGGGTATGGATAATTCATTTAAAACAAATGTAAGCAGTAACGTCTTAGATACACATAATCTGGATTCTTTGCGTAAAAGCGCGCTGAATAATGATGAAGCTGCATTGAAAGAAGTCGCAAAGCAGTTTGAGTCTTTGTTTACCAATATGCTGATGAAAAGCATGCGTGACGCGAATACTGCATTTGAAACCGAAAGTCCAATGAATAACAACTACACCCAGTTTTATCGTGATATGCAAGATAAGCAAATGGCAGCGGATATGAGCCAATCAGGCAGTATGGGTTTAGCGGATGTTATCGTTAAGCAGTTGTCGAATAATGGCGGCAATTATATGCCAGCCTCGTCACTGCAAGGGGATAGTAACCCATTGCAAAACTTACAAGCCACTAAGGCTGTAGATAAAGGGTTAATAGAAGATAAAGACGCTGCTACAGTCCCGACTATTGACAAAGAGCGGAGTCCTATTGCTGATGGGAAGCAAGCGAATACTACATTACCCACGGCTGAAAAGCCTAGCCAGGTACAATTCAACAGCCCTGAAGAGTTCGTTGTTGCATTAGCGCCTTTTGCGGACTCGGTGGCTAAGCGCTTAAATGTCTCTCCGGATGTATTACTTGCTCAAGCAGCGTTAGAAACGGGCTGGGGCAAGAAGGTATCGACTGATAATAAAGGTGATAGCTCATACAACTTATTCAATATTAAAGCAGATAAACGTTGGGAAGGTCCGACAGCAAGTGTGGATACCCTAGAGTTTACCGACGGTGTGGCTAAACGTGAAAAACATCAATTTAGAAGTTACCAAAACTTTCAGTCGAGCTTTAATGATTTTGCTGATTTCTTGCAATCAGGCGATCGTTACAGTGAGGCATTACGTAATTCTGCAGACTCGGCACAGTTCTTGAATGGTTTACAGAATGCGGGTTATGCAACAGATCCTAACTATGCAGCGAAAATACAAAACGTCATGAAACATGATGCATTTAAATAGCCTTGCTTAGTTGAGTAACTGAATAAGTTATAACTGAATATAAAGAAATACAGATAATCTATTTTGGAGTGATGATCTGATGGTTGGAGCAGTAATCTGATGGCAAATTTATTACAAATAGGCACGTCTGGTGTTTTAGGTCACCAGCAAATGCTTAATACCACAGGTAATAACATTTCGAATGTTAATACGGATGGATATAGCCGTCAGCGCACCCTGCATAACTCACAAACAGATAACATGGGCCTTGCTCGTTCTGTTACTGGTCGTGAAGTTAATAAATTTGCGCAAGCTGAATTATTAATTGATAGCAGTGCTTTTAGTAATAAAGAAAAATTGCTTGCTGAAATCACGCGTACAGACCAAGTCCTTTCTGATGAATCTAATAATATGAGCTCAGGTGTTTCGCAATTATTTGAATCTTTTCATACTGCCAATGATGATCCAACGTCGATTTCAAATCGTCAATTAGTGATTGCCGATGCGCAAACGTTGGCTGCCGGTTTCCGTAATGTTGGTGAGCAGTTAAATAATCAAGCAAGAACAGTAAACAGTGAACTTATAGAGAAACCAGCGTTACTTAACTCTTTGATTAAAGAAGTCGAAGGGTTTAATAAGCAGGTGATGATTGCGGAAAATACCTCACGAGGTGCTTCTGGCACGTTACTTGATCAGCGTGATGTTACGATCGAAGCGCTGGCAAAAGAACTCGACATATCAACGATTGTGAATGACAACAAAAGCGTTTCAATTAATTTGCTGAACGGGCAACCGTTAGTGATGCAAAACAGTGTAAGTCAGTTCCAAGCGGTTGGTGGTGATCCCGATCCCAGCAATATGGAGCTGGTCTTAAAAATTGATAAAAATACCATGCCGCTACAAGATATTGAGCTTGGTGGACGTATTGGCGCATTGATAGAATTCCGCGATAAAACCATTAATTCATCGTTACGAGAGATAGGCCAATTAAGCCTTGGTATTGCTGATGCTGTGAACACTCAAAACAGAATGGGCTTAGACTTGAATGGCAAAATGGGTAAAGAGATATACACAGTACCGTCAACACAAGCAAAACATTATTCAGGTAACTCTAATCCTGCGCATGTGATCACAACTCAACTAATCGCTGGCGAGGGGAGTTCGTTAACAACCAGTCAATATCAAGTATCGATGACCAGCTCGATGAGTTTCGATGTTTATGAAATTAAAAATGGTGAGCGCAGTGCGAATCCGCTGGCGATTAATGGTGCTTACCCAGGACCTGTCGAAGTCACTGATCATGGTTTTGAAATTGATTTTTCTGCAGCTGCGGGTGGCTTTCAAAACGGTGATAAATTTTTAATGAGCCCAACGTTATTTAATCTTAACGATTATGACGTAACACGTTCTCAGCCTGAAGATATTGCGTTAGCCTCGATCTTGCGAGCAAAGACAGGGCCGACTAATACGACAATGAGCCGAATTTCCGTTACGGAGATATCGGATTCAACTCTCTCTTTTACAAATAACGATTTAAATATCACGGCACCACAACAGATCTCGGTGAATAACAGCGGTGATTTTGATATTTATGATGGTAATGGCAGTTATATGGCCACCAGTTCTGGCGCATTGAATGGACAGGATTTATTTGCTAATGCTATTCCACCTTTAAATCCGGGCGTGGGTTATGAAATTAAAATGGATGGTAAACCAAATCCTGGCGAAATTTTCACATTAGCTTACAACCGTGACGCCATTGCAGATAACAGTAATGGTTTAAAACTAGCGGGCTTAGAAAATGACGCCAAATTACGTAAAAATCATAAAAACAATGGTGAAAACCAGATGACGTTTGCGGAGGGTATTTCAACCATGATCTCAACGGTTGGTAATAAAACCCGTGCCGCACGCGTTGATTCAGCTGCAAATGAAGCGAAATTAGTGCAAAGCCGTAATTGGATTGAAAGTGTGTCTGGAGTTAATCTTGATGAAGAGGCTGCAAATATGGTGCGATATGAACAGGCTTACAATGCATCCGCACAAGTGGTGAGTATTTCCCAAAAAATATTCGATACCATTCTGAATGCAGCGAGGTAACTAAGATGCGATTAACCAATAACCAAATATTTTCTCGCTCGATGCAAGACATGTCGCAAACACAAAAGCGCTTGAATACGGCACATTCGCAAGTCACCTCTCAAGAAAAGTTTCGTACTTCGGGTGATGCACCAGCTGAAATAGCGAAATCGAGTTACCTGAATGATGAAATCAAAAAAAATACCCAATACCAAACCAATGGGTTGATGCTGAAAAGTACATTAGGCTTAGAAGAGTCAACACTCAATAACTTACATATTGCGATGGAACGTGGACGGGTGCTTTCGGTTCGTGCGCTTAATGGTTCCGTTGATTCGCAAGATAGATATGCCATTTCGTTAGAAATAGACCAAGTACAAAAAGAAGTATTCAGTTTAGTAAATAGTAAAAATGCCAGTGGCGATTTTATTTTTTCTGGTACTGCGTCGCATCTACAAGCGTATGTCAAAGATGATCAAACGGGAGAATATACTTATCGTGGTAATGAACAAGATAATGATATTCAAATCGCGACCAATGTCTATATTAAGGGGAGCGATAATGGCAAGCGAGTGTTTGAATCTGCCCCAGCTCGGTTAACCGCGAATAGCAGTAATCTTACCGGTAATATCATGACCGTGACGACTGAAGTCGTAGACCAAGGGGAATATGATAATTTCCACGGCAAGAATTATGATCATAGTAACCCAGCAAACAATACCTTTAAGCTTAATGTTATAGCGCCGTTACTTCCCGGTAAAAGTGATACTTTTGAGATCTTAGATAGTACTAATAGTGTGCTTCAAAGTGGTAATTTCACTTCAGAAAAGGGAATTCGTTTTAATGGTGTCAACATTACGGCGCAAGGGGCTTCACCGGGTAGTGTCGATATATCTTTAGAGCCACCGAATAATGTCAATATTTTGAACACACTCGAGTCATTAAAAACGGCACTAACGGATACTTCATTATCAAATACCGAATTTCGAGAGCGGATGGCGGATGCACAAATTGGTATTGAAAATGCTAAAAATTCAGTGATGTCTACTATGTCAACGCTTGGTGGTCGTAATAACACGATTACACGTGTAACAGAGTCAAATGAATCGTTTAAGGTTATTAATCAGGAAGCGATGGCAATTCTTACCGAGGCAGATCTTGCCGCGGCAATGACTGACTTAACGAAAGAGCAAAACATTCTTGAGATGAGTTATAAGTCATTTAATAAAATCAATAACTTAAGTTTATTTAACTCCGTGTCATAGGTTGGCACACAACTTGCTATTTTAAATACATAAATAATTTATAGACTGGAACTTAAGCACGACTTACATAGAATTATGTCGCTGCTTAATCACGTTAAACACAGAGGGAAAACGAATGGCTATATATGTAAACACTAACGTTGCGTCTTTAAACTCACAACGTAATTTAACTAATTCGACGAATGCACTACAAACATCGTTTGAACGTTTATCATCTGGTAAACGAGTTAATTCGGCTGCTGATGATGCTGCGGGATTACAAATTGGTTCTCGTTTGGAAGCGCAAGTAAACGGTTTAAACCAAGGCGCTCGAAATGCCAATGACGGTATTTCAATGGCACAAACTGCTGAAGGTGCGTTAGATGAAACAACGAATATGTTACAACGTATGCGTGTGCTTTCAATCCAATCTGCCAATGGCTCAAACAGTGATGCAGACCGTACTGCACTTAATAAAGAATTTGGTCAGCTACAAAATGAAATTGATCGTGTAGCAAAAGATACAACGTTTGGTGGCGAGACGTTACTTGATTCATCATTTAATAATGACTTTCAAGTTGGTGCTGATGCTAACCAAGTCATCAATGTTAAAATTACTACAAACATGAACTCACTCGGTTTAGGTGTTGGTACTGCTGCGTCTAATGTACTTACTGTGGTGGATGCTCAAAAGGCTATCGAAAGTTTGGACACGGCGATTGCGTCGGTAACAGATATACGAGGTGATCTGGGTGCGAAACAAAACCGTTTCTCATCAACAATTCGTAACTTATCAAATATCTCTGAGAATGTATCGTCATCTAAATCTCGTATTATGGATGCAGACTTTGCTGCTGAATCTGCGAAACTAGCGCAAAATCAAGTTTCTCAGCAAGCTGCAAGCACAATGCTAAGTCAAGCTAATCAGCAATCTCAAGTTGCTATGTCGTTATTAGGCTAAGAGGGGGGCTCCCTCTGGCCCCTTTGGGGCCGCCTAATATATTGCTTTTACCTATATCCTTATCGTTATAGTCCTATTTAAGCGCATAGGTAAAAGTATTTTATCTTCCTACTCTCTACTCTCTTTTATTACATCGAATTTTAATCATTCCGATATTAAATCTTATCTTTAAAATCATTGTTTACTTGTACTGGTAGTGTCATTTTTGTCATCAAAAATATAACTGACATTTATTTGTTGTTGAACATTCGCAACTGGCAATATGACGGCAAAATTTTGTCTTGATGGTTCTTAGGGTTTATTAATTATTAATATACACACGATAAAAAATGAGGGTACAGTTTAATTGTAGTTAAAAACAGTGTGTTATAACTTTGTTTTCATTTTAAATGTATTTGGCATGTTGATTGCTTTATCTAAGATACATAACATTTATTTAATTTGAAACAAGCAAAAAGGAAGATACCGTGGCCTTATATGTAAATACAAATGTAGCATCTTTAAATTCACAACGTAATTTGACGAACTCTACAAATGCGTTACAAACATCATTTGAGCGCCTATCTTCTGGTAAGCGTATTAACTCCGCTGCAGATGATGCGGCAGGACTACAGATTGGTTCTCGCTTAGAGTCTCAAGTTAATGGCTTAAATCAAGCTGCACGTAATGCCAATGATGGCATATCTCTTGCGCAAACAGCGGAAGGTGCACTAGACGAAACCACCAATATGCTACAACGTATGCGAGTATTATCAATTCAGTCTGCGAATGGCTCAAATAGTGCCGCAGACCGTGTTGCACTGGATAATGAATATGGTCAGTTGCAAGAAGAAATTAATCGCGTGGCTGCGGATACAACGTTTGGTGGTATGAATTTATTAAATTCGACGTTTAATCAAGATTTCCAAATTGGTCCCGATGCGAATCAAGTCATTACTGTAAAAATATCGACGAACATGAATGCGCTCGGCTTAGGTATTGGTACTGCGACATCTGATATTTTAAACCCTTTAAATGCGCAAACGGCTATTGATAATCTAGATACCGCAATTGCAACGGTGACGGACATCCGTGGTGATCTGGGTGCCAAGCAAAACCGTTTCTCATCAACGATCCGTAATTTAACTAATATTTCGGAAAATGTGTCTGCGTCTAAGTCACGTATTATGGATGCCGATTTTGCCGCTGAATCAGCAAAACTGGCTCAAAATCAAGTATCGCAACAAGCTGCAAGTACCATGCTTAGCCAAGCGAATCAGCAATCGCAAGTAGCCATGTCATTATTGCAAGGTTAATCGTTGCAAGGCTAATAGCCTATTATTTGGCTCGAAAGGGCCAAAATAATACATTTCTATTCTTGGAAATTTCCTTTTCAATTTTTAATTTACCCCGCCCCCTTTTTTGTAACATTAGATTGAGTTGATTAACAATTATTAAACATTTTTGAGTGGTTGCTGTAATCGGTTGAAATTAAACGGTTAAATGTGGATATCTGTTCAAGTTTAGAACTGAATTGGAAATAAATTAAATAAAAATTAAAAATAACTCTAAAGGATGTATTTTTATTGTCGATAACTTTCATGACGATACAAATAACTGATTATTAATAAGGGCTGTATTTTATATACACAGCAGTCCTTTACAGGATTTCTTTTAGGAGACGAATATGGCTGTTTATGTAAATACCAATGTAGCATCTTTAAATTCACAACGTCATTTAGGTAGTGCTACCAACGAATTACAAACTTCTTTCCAACGTTTATCATCTGGTAAGCGTATCAATAGCGCTGCTGATGATGCTGCTGGTTTACAAATCGGTTCTCGTTTAGAGTCACAAGTCAATGGTTTAAACCAAGCATCTCGAAATGCAAATGACGGTATTTCAATGGCGCAAACCGCGGAAGGTGCGCTAGATGAAACAACGAACATGTTACAACGTATGCGTGTAATTTCAATTCAATCTTCGAATGGTTCAAACTCTCAAGCTGATCGTAATGCATTGCAATCAGAATTCAATGAATTACAAACTGAAATCACGCGTGTATCAACGGATACAACGTTTGGTGGTGAAAAGTTACTTGATGGTAAATTCAATCGTGAGATTCAAGTTGGTGCTGATGCGAACCAAACCATTACACTAAAAATGACAACAAGTATGGATGCGACAGCGTTGGCTGTGGGTAGTACTACAACGAATGTTTCATCTGCTGCAGGCGCACAATCAGCAATTACGGCTCTCGATGCAGCGCTTGAAACTGTAACGGGTACACGTGCTGACCTAGGTGCGAAACAAAACCGTTTTTCATCAACGATTCGTAACATCAGCAATATTTCTGAAAATGTATCAGCGTCTAAATCACGTATTGTTGATACTGATTTTGCTGCTGAATCAGCTAAACTTGCACAAACTCAAGTACAGCAACAGGCGGCAAGTTCGATGTTAAGCCAAGCCAATCAAGCCTCACAAGTAGCGCTATCACTGCTTTAATCGTTTAGGTTTATATTTGCCCTGCACCTTGCAGGGCATTTTGGTCTTTGGGGGTTACCATGTCCATTGATAATAATATGGATCATAAGAGCATTCGTTTTAATCCTGACCCTGTTGTGACAAAAGAACCTGTCATAACGAATCCTGCCGTTTTAATTTCACCAATCGAACAAGTTTTACCGATCGAAAATTCATTATCTGAACCCAAAATAGCGAATGATATAAATTTGGAACAAAAATTGCTTGAAGCAAAGGATACGCTACAAGCTCATTTTGATGTTAATAGTAAGAAGCTAAACTTTAGTGTTCATGGTGATACTGGCCGTATGGTAGTTAAAATTGTTGATCCTGAAAGTGGTGAAACACTGAAAGAACTACCATCAGAAGCTGTTTTAAAGATGGTCGCTAACATTGAACAATTTCAAGACAATATATCAGCTAGTTCAGGTCTCTTATTTGATGAGATGGTTTGATTAATACAGCGAGATAAAATAGTCGGATGTTTAATGCGATAGGCAATTATTTGCCTATCGCATTACTATTGATGAAAATTAAGGATACACATGGCCGGTATTACGATGGCAGGTTCAGGTTCAGGTTTAGATCTGGAAACGATCATTTCAACATTTGTAACTGCTGAAAAAACGCCAAAAGAAACACGCTTAAACAAGAAAGAAACCGACCTTACAACGGAGTTATCTGGTATTGGCACTTTGAAAGCGGGCTTGGCCGACTTTAAGACCATTACTGGCCAATTGGGTAATCTGGACTCTTTTTATCAAAGTAAAACTAATATTAATTATCAAGGCCGAAATGTTGAGCAAACCACTGCCGGTAACGGTGTTGATAGCGCTGCGTTGCCTATTACTATTAAAACGAAAGGTGTGGTACCAAAAGGTGCATTTGATGTTGAAGTGAAACAACTTGCACAGGGTGCGCGATTAGAGTCTGATTTTTTACCTGATCGAGAAACCAAACCTGGGCAGGGCATGCTGTACTTTGACGCAGGTAAAGATACTTTCCAAGTGAATGTTAATATCACAGATACCTTACAAAACATTCAAAAGAAGATTAACGATGCGCCTGACAATTACGGTATTAGTGCCAATGTAATTAGCTCTGATCTGGGGGCTAAAATTGTCTATACCTCAGAAAAAAGCGGTAAAGCAAATGATTTAGCCGTTTTCACCTCAGATTCGAGCTTGAGTATTATTTCATCCAGTATGGGTGGCCACCCTGCTACCGATGCGATTATTACGGTGGATGGAAATACTATAACCAAAGATACTAATGTCTTTAATCATGCGGTATCAGGCGTCACTATTACTGCCAATAGTTTGACTAAACTGAACGAGCCTGCCAATTTTTCAACGTCGACAGACCACGCTGCGGTGCAAGAACTCATTTACGGCTTTGTAGATGGTTATAATACCTTGATGGAGAGTATCAATGTATTGACCCACCCTGAGACGGGTGTCTTGAAGTATGACTCAAGCGCACGAAGTATCAAACAGCAACTGCAGAGTATTACTGGCGGCGTGGTTAATGATGCCAATAAGAAACTAAACACCTTATACGGCGCAGGTATTTCGTTAGAAGAAGGTGGGTTGTTAGCTGTTAATCCGTTTGGTATGCATGGGTCTAAGTCTGGTACCCAACGCTTAAATGATGCAGTAAATAACTCATTAGATGATCTTGGCAAACTTTTTGCAGGGAATAATGGTATTGCGGCACAAGTGAATAGCGTGTTGGAAAACAATTTGGGAAATCGGGGGATGATTTATCAGCAGGAAAATATGCTGAATGATAATTTACGTGGTATTGATGATGATCGCGATAAATTGGACCGCCACATTACATCATTTGAAGATACATTACGGAAGAAATATACCGCTTTAGATAATACGGTGTCACGTTATAATGCGACCGGTGATTATATTCGTAGTGTATTAGGTTAATCATATTATTTTTTGGTATTTAAATAAATCAATAGTTAGGTAAAAAACATGAGAGCTAATATAAGACGTTATCAGCAAGTCAGCCGAGAAAGTGGTATTTCTACTGCTGATAACCACCAAGTGATTTTTATGCTGTTACAGGGGTTATTAGATTCTGTAGCGGTAACAAAAGGCTGTATTTTACGTAAAGATATTGAAGGTAAAGCCAAATCTATTAATAAATCAATTAATATTACATCTGGTCTGATCGATGGTATTAACCATAAGATTCATCCCGAGATTGGTGAAAATTTTGATGCGCTTTATCGTTATATACAAGTGCGTTTAAATGATGCGTCATTAGAGCGTTCAGTCGAACCGCTAGATGAAATCACAGAATTAGTCACACCGATTAAAGATGCATGGTTAAACATTCCTCAAGCGGAAAAAGAAAAAGCGGAATCGATGCGCAAGCAAGCTAGCGGTGCTTAATAATGAATGCGACTGACGTTGAATTAATGGCGAAAATATCGGCTATCTCCGCGCAAGCAAAGCAAGCAATTATAGAAGAGCTGTTGGCTGAATGTGATCAACTATTAATCCAACGTCAGGTTTTAATTGAGCAGTTAGTAATGCGTTCAAACCCTGCTCAATCTCTTAATACCCATGCTTTTCTTACTCAGTTAATGGCGGATGACCAAACGCAAATCGCATCATTAAAAAAATCGAAATTAGCCCTTGAATCACAGCAAGCTATCACTAAGCGTAGTGCTAAATCAATTAATCGCTATCTTACTATTAAACAATTTTAGGTTGTTATTATGGACCATTTAAATCACGATATTGCCGCACACATTGCTGCGCTAGAAGTACAACAGCAACAGCGTAAAAAGCAGGTGAGCTTGGCTCATGCCATCGATGCGATTAATGCTAAAGAACAACCTAGCGCAGACCCTATCGCTTTATACCAGACGAATATGCGTGCGTTTGAGCAGTACATTCCCGATATTTACCAATCTTTTGTCAATTATCAACCAACTAAATTTGAATTAACGAGGGTTGATGACGCATTACATTTGGTTGATGTGGATAATAACGTGGTATTAGGTGAAGATTATTTTCATGATAGTTTGATTGATTTTGAGCAGTTTCGTGTTAATCCTCAATTGGCTCGTATTGATTTTTCGGAAGAAATCGAGAGTGCTGGTGATTTCATCCATGTGAAATATCTTAATCAATTTATTAGGGCATTAAAGGGGATTAATAGCAAACATAAAGAAGAATTTGTGTTGCCTGAAGCGGTTAATATGATGGTGTGTTTCGGCTTAGGTTTGGGCTATTTCTTACCTGAAATGCTCAGCAAGCACAGTGTGAAACGGTTATATATTTATGAACCAGAGAATGATTTTTTCTATGCGAGTTTATTTACGCTAGATTGGGCTGATATTCTACAACGTTTGGATGATAGTGGCAGCAGTTTACATTTATGCCTCGGGGCAGATGAAGATGTCTTTTTTAATGACATTTCGTATCAGTTAATGACTAAAGGTCGTTATGATTCGACATTTAGTTTTTGTTATCAGCATTACCAAACAGAGCAAACAAATAGCGCGTTAGAAAAGTTCAATCAGAAAAATTTCCATGTCGCGTTCGGTTTAGGCTTTTTTGATGATAGCTTAATGGCGCTGGCACATCAGTATCATACTTTAAATAGTCATGTACCTTTGTTAGCGAAAGTAGAGCCATTACCGGAATGTGCAACACGATCTGTGTTTATATTAGGGAACGGTCCCTCACTTGATGAGCACATCGATTATATTCGAGAAAATCGAGACAAGGTATTACTTGTTAGCGGGGGGACGACCATTCGTGCTTTGCAGCAATATGGTATTACCCCAGACTTCCATTTAGAGATGGAGCGTACTAAGGCTACCTATACGGTTTTAAAATCGGTTGCTGATGATGCCTATTTAAGATCAATTCCACTCTTAACGCTAAACACTGTGACACCTGATGTGCTCAATTTATTTGATCGCAGCTTGATGGGGTTAAAATTACAAGAGCCCTCAACTGAAATAATTCTGAATTCAGAGTTAGGCTGTGACAGTGATAATTTAACGCAATTGGTCTTCGCTAATCCTACGGTGTCTAATTTAGCCTTATCTTATTTCACGCGAATGGGTTTTAAAAACATTTATTTGTTTGGCATTGATCTTGGCTTTTCTGGTGATGCGCATCACAGTAAAAAAAGTATTTATTACCATGAGTCTGGAGAAGATAAGTTATTATTCGATAAGAAAAAACTATCTGGTTTTGTCTCACCCGGTAATCATGTTGAAGAAGTTGAAACGACAATGATTTTCCAAATGTCTGCCAAAGGTATGGGCGAATTATTAGACTTTTATCCTGATGTTCAATGCTACAACCTTGGCACTGGTATCAAGATTGAAAATGCCATTCCAACTTTTCAAGGCGATGTTGTATTGACAGATGAAGTGTTTGATAAAACTGAATTTGTTGACCGTATGCTGACTCATTATTCTGCAGATACGAAAGTGTTAGCTAAGCAGTACAGCGCGATATTAGAGCAGGATATATTTGCTCATTTTGTTGATGACATGATCGCGATAATTAAATCACCAGTTACTAGCCGTTATGATGCATTAGAGCAACTACAGCAACAGTTTATGTTATTAAATGGTCAACTTAAGACGAAACATGCGTTCTTGGTTGAGTTATTAAACGGTACGCTACAGCATTGTCATGCAGCACTCATTAAAATGTTGTTGCTACCTGCTGACGCTGATCAAGGCTTAGTTTATTATCAGCAGGGCATCGATATTTATATTAACTACCTTGAAGAAGCGAAGGTGAAATATAAGCGAGAACTATTCGAAGTCGATAAAACGGATATTTCAGATATTTGGAAATAGCAGACGTTAGTTTACGTTGGTTTTATTTCGATAAGTGATATAAAGTCGAGGGATAAAACTGCATATTACTATTACTTAGGTATAATCATAAGCCATTCAAACAGTTTGGCTTATGATGAAAACGTATTTTTTAATCCCTTTCCTTGCACTATTATCCGCATTAACGCCCCTTGCTGTTGATATGTACCTGCCCGCGATGCCAAGTATTGCGAGCGATTTTAATGTCTCTATTGAGATTATTCAAACAACCCTTAGTACCTATCTACTAGGTTTTGCAATTGGTCAGCTTTTTTATGGCCCACTGGCTGATAGTTATGGGCGTAAACCTGTGCTTATCTGTGGACTAATCACTTATTTAATTGCCAGTATTGGCATTGTTTACGGTGATTCAATCGAACAATTTAAGTGGTTACGGTTATTGCAAGCAATAGGTGGCGGTGCTGCATCAGTGGTGGTTAGCTCACTGCTGCGTGATCTATTCTCTGGTTCATTGTTTTCGAAAATGATGTCTTATGTTGTATTATCAATGACATTAGCGCCGTTAGTTGCTCCGTTAATTGGTGCTCAGCTATTAGCGTGGTTTAGCTGGCACAGCATATTTGTGCTGCTCGGGATTATTACTGTCTTATGTATTGTGGTGAGTGCTATCGGTATTAAAGAAACATTACCGAAAGAACGTCGGGTCGCGTTTAATTTACCGCAGGTATTTCGTAATTATTGGCTGATTTTATGTAACCGTAAAGTGCTTGGTTTAATGCTGTGTGGCGCGTTTAATGTGTCTGGTATGTTTGCCTTTTTAACTGCGTCACCATTTGTTTATATCGATTATTTTGATATTGATGCACAAAGTTATGGTTACCTTTTTGCCTGTAATATTCTCGGTATGATGGTCGTGACATGGATGAATGCCAAGATTGTGATGCGTTATGGTTATCAACAAATATTACGCGCGGGTATTATTATTAGTGCGGTGATCTCGGTATTATTTTGGGTGATAAATGTAAACCTTACATTTGGCTTAGTTGGTCTGGTAATTTCGACCGTGGCTTATATATCATTGATTAGTTTAATCGGTTCGAATGTGATGACGGGAGTATTAGCCGAATTCCCTCATATATCGGGGACCGCTTCAGCGTTGTCTGCGACGATCCGATTTGGGTTTGGTGCTATAGCAGGTTTAATTATCAGCATCTTACATGATGGAACACCATTGCCTATGATCATGGTGATTAGTGGTTGTGGTATATTATCTTTCCTCAGTTATTTTATACTGACGGGTAGAGCAAATAATAAGGACAGTTAATGCGGATTGAATTTATTAGTACTGGCGACGAAGTATTATCAGGTCAAATTGTCGATACCAATGCGGCATGGATATCACAATCTTTTTTTCATCAAGGTCGTGAGTTTACGCGCCGTCATACGGTTGCGGATGATCTTGAATCGCTCATTGATATTATTACGGAAACAAGCCTTCGTGCTGATGTGGTGATCATGAATGGTGGCTTAGGTCCAACATCAGATGATTTAAGTGCTGAAGCCGCGGCGAAAGCGATGGGCGTACCATTAACATTTTCTCAAGAGTGGTTCGCTCATTTAGTGGCTAAATATGCCAAATCTAATCGTACTTTGTCTGTGAGTGATGAAAAACAAGCTTGGTTGCCACAAGGTAGCGAAGTGGTTGATAATCCTGTTGGCACTGCATGTGGTTTTAGTTTTCAATTTAATCGTGCTCGTTTTTACTTTACCCCTGGGGTGCCAAGTGAATTCAAACACATGGTTACCGAGCAAATACTACCCGATATCCAACAACGTTTTACGCCAGTAAAAATACCTACTTTAATCAAGATTAAAACATTTGGTATCTCGGAATCAGTGTTGAATGAGCGCTTAGCCGCATTGTCACTTCCCCAGTCAATTACGTTGGGCTTTCGCGTTGATTTTCCGACTGTTGAAGTGAAATTATTATCGATAGTCCAAGCTGATTTAGCGAAGGCTAGAGAGCGAGTACTTGCAGAGCTTGGTGAGTTTGTGCTGTTCGAAGGGGATTATTCGTTTGCACAATACTTGCAAAATATAATACTCGAAAAAGGGCAAACATTATCGCTTGCGGAATCTTGTACTGGTGGACTTATCGCGAGTGAATTAATTGCTGTCGCGGGTAGCTCTGGTTACCTCGATTCGAGTCATGTGACTTATAGTAACGAATCTAAGAGTCGCTTAGTCAATGTTGATAAAACGACGATAGCTAACCACGGAGCTGTTTCAATAGAGGTTGCTGCCGAGATGGCTGAAGGCGCGATGCTGAATGCGGGGGTTGACTTTGGTATTGCAGTGTCCGGTATTGCTGGTCCAGGTGGCGGTAGCGAAGAAAAACCAGTCGGCACGGTTGCGTTTGCTCTGGCGAGTAAGACACACACTTACAGTCAATTGTTATTTATCCCGCGATGGAGTCGACAGGGGATCAGAACGGTGGCGTTATACGTAGCTTTAGATATGTTGAGAAGAGAGTTGTTGGGATTAAGTTTAGCGGCAGAATTTGGCTCAATAGAGCGTCGAGCTGAACAGGATAAGGTGAAGAACTAGTCTTTTAATACTGTAATAGCGTTGTGATAGTAGCATAGATTAAGCAATCACAACGCGTTTTTATTCTACTCTTTCTTCTGTACTTGTTACCATTTCTGTTTTGGTTGAAACAGCAGGTCTAATTCATTCTTTTCGTTTTCTTTGTCTTGGCGATCTTTTAAATCATCTGATGAAGCTTGAGTAAGTTGTTCGTTCACCTCATTAAGTAAAGAGGTGAGCGTTTGGTGTTTATTGATAAGGGATTCATTTTTATCATTAATATTATTTAAGGTATCTATACCCTTACGGAGTAATTGCTTACAAGAACCAAATTGGCTCGTTGCCCGTGCTTCATAAGCCCGCTTCAATAAATTATCAATGTTGACGTTCAGTTGCATCAGTTCAAGTTTACGATCTTCAATCACAAATGTTTGGGTATTAAGTTTGCTTTTTGCATGCTCGACACGTAATACTGCGCGAATTTTTTTAATTTGTTGTAATAATATAATCGCTTCTCTATCTGAATTCGGAGAGCGAAACATTTTGTTTTCAGTCTGTGCTGGTGCATCTTTTAATTGGGCCATTTGCGCTTTAACATTCACTAAGCGTTGACGGACTTGTGGTAGGGAAGGGTCCATTTGTAATGTCGCTGTAAGTGAGTCATGCATACGGCTATGTAGCACTAACGTAAGTACTTTACTGTAAGGTAGTGATGTTGAGTTTAGCAGCAGTTCTTCAGCTTCTTCAATGATTTGTCTGTGTTTTATGATTATCTGGCGTTTTTCGGTTTCAGCTTTACGCTTGTACTGTAAGATGATGTTATAACCGATCACCAAAAATAGTAGGACAGCAATCGCGATAATCATAAGAGTGAACTTCATTGTATAATAGACCTAATTTTGCTGCGGTATATAAGATGTTACTATAAATACTTTAGTTAAGGTAGTGTTAACGTGAAGATACCCCCACCAAGACTACCACCATTTGTTAGCGCGATATGTCCTATTTCCCCTTTAATTATATGCGCGCCAGCAATTAATCGAGCAAAATACAAGCCTAATCCAGTACGCCCTTGCTTACAACTTAACTCGCCCATTGCACAGTGCTGTGCTTGGAGCATGCTGTCAGGGTAGCCATCGCCGTTATCGGCAATTTCGATCACAAGCTTTTTATTGACGACATTCGCCGTTACGAGGATTTGTCCTTTACTGTAGCGTAATGCATTGATGAATACATCTGATAATAAGTAACTAATTAAATTGTGATCACAATACCAAGCGAGATCGATATCGATGTTAATATTAATTTCAATATTATGACTGTCACTATACATCTGATTTTGAATGCGAAATTCATTGAAATAATCTGAAATAAAGCATTCGGCAATGTTTAATGGTAGCTGATCATGTTCATCACGGTATAAAGAAAGTACTTGGATTAAGCCGCTATTAAGACGTAATACTTCATAGTGTAAATCAGCGAGTTTAGCGCCATGTTTACGGTCATCTTGCGAGGGGGTTATATCTGCAGACATCGATTCAATTGATTGTAATAAGAGGCACAATGAATTTTTCATATCATGTACCGCAGATGTTAGGATCAACGCATAATCAACTGTGTCTTTACTTGGTTTAATGTTATCGTTTAAAGGGGTCATCATATTGTTGTTCGGCATAAAAGTAATGACCCCTAGGATATATTATTAAGAAGAAATAACAGTATTCTGCTATTGTTTTGTTAGAATACAATTAATTATTTGGTATATAGAGCACATCACGAATGAAGTTACAGCAATTTAGATACATAGTTGAAGTCCTAAATCACAATTTGAATGTGTCTGCGACAGCAGAAAGTCTTTATACTTCGCAACCAGGCATTAGTAAACAAGTTCGTATGTTAGAAGATGAACTCGGTGTACAGATCTTCGAGCGTAGCGGCAAGCACCTCACTAAAGTGACACCTGCTGGTAAAGATATTATTCGTATTGCTGCTGATATCCTAGGCAAAGTTGAGAGTATTAAAGCTGTTGCTAGTCAACATACGCACCCCTCTAAAGGTACGTTAAATATCTCGACTACGCATACCCAAGCGCGTTATGCATTACCAAAAGTAATTAAAGGCTTTATTGAACGTTACCCTGATGTATCACTAAATATGCATCAAGGTACGCCTGCACAAATCAGTGATTCAGTTTCTAAAGGTACTGCTGACTTTGCTATCGCCACTGAAGCATTGCATTTATACAGCGACCTGGTAATGCTGCCTTGCTATCACTGGAACCGTTCAATTATTGTTAAACCGGGTCACCCATTAACGAAAGTTGGTAAGATCACGGTTGAAGATATCGCAAAATATTCATTGGTGACTTATGTATTTGGTTTTACTGGTCGTTCAGAATTAGATTGTGCGTTTGATGAAGCGGGCTTAGAGCCTAAAATTGTCTTTACCGCAACCGATGCTGACGTGATTAAAACATACGTGAAATTGGGCATTGGTGTCGGTGTTTTGGCGACAATGGCATTTGATGACGAAATTGATGATGATTTAGTTCGCATCGATGCAAGTCATTTATTTACCTCGAGTACGACTAAAATTGGTTTCCGTAAAGGGACGTTCTTACGTACTTACATGTATGATTTTATGGAACGATTTGCACCGCATTTAACGCGAGATATTGTTGATAAAGCGATTATGCTAAAAACAGCAGAAGAGATTGATGAGATGTTTAAAGATATCCAGCTATCAACGAGGTAACTAGATAACTAGATAACGAAATAGTATTCACTCGGCTAACACTGTGTACTTAGCCGAGGGTATTTTCAGCCTGTTTAGTTACCTTTTTTGGCTTCTTTTTGGCTGTACTTTTATGATTACTTTTTATTTTTCCCACTTCTTTCTTCGCAGAACCCCGTACGACGGAAGAGCAAGCATTATCGTTAATCACACTAATTAACGCATGCATACTTTGTGACAGACTATCATCATGGGTAAGCCGTGTGATTTGCTCGCTAACAATATCGATAGCACTACTCATCACGACTTGTTCTAACTCTGTAAATGCATCTTCGATATAGCCGGATAATTTCGTCAGATCAGGCAGATTTGTTCGACATGCGATTAAACCCACATTGAGGTTATTCATGTAACTGTACAGTGTTATATTCAGTGACATGCCAGGTGGTAATGCTGATAACGGGAAGCACTCTTGCATTTTTGCACCCATCATATACATGGGCTTACGCGGACCTGGCACATTTGAGATTAGCACATTACCGACTGGTGGTAACACATCATCGAGTTTCAGTAGCTCACTGATTACCGCTAACCCCTGACTTGCCAGTGTGTAACTCGTTAGCGCTTCATCTGATAATGATCTTGCTTCTTCCTTTAATTTATTACAAGACTCTTTAATTGCCATTAATCGAGCGAGTGGTACTGTATTGCTGTGACCTAATTCCACCATAGTAATTGCAATGCGGTTGTTTGATATGGTGTCGTTCGGTGCCCTAAGGTTCACCGGGATTTGTGCTGTTAGCGGCTGCTTAAGCTTATAATTAAGGTCGGATAAATAACGATGTAATGCAATATCACAAATACACACCACGACATCATTGATCGTCGTTCCGGCTATTTTGCTTATGTTCTTCACTCGTGAAAGTGGGAGTACGCTGGTTGCGGCGCGGCGAGCACGTTTAGGACTGACTGAAAATGGCGTTTTGGGAGCTGTAAATGGCGTTGGTATACTGGTTTTATAAACGTTGACAGCTTGTAATAACAACCGAGATCCAAGTCCAATAATCGAGGGTATTGCACGTACTTGTTTTGTTAATAAAACGCTGTTTTGTCTCAATTTATGCACTAAACCCGCTTTGATTTCAGGATTAGGTTGCTTGCCTTCAAAGCCTTTTAGGCTCCAAAATGCTTGTAATGGGCCTTCGGCTTGTTGTGATAAATAGCTAAGCATTATTTGGTTACCTTTAGCACCATCAGTGAAAGCGTGATGCATTTTTAGGTAAACCGCAAATTGATTGTTAGCGAGACCTGAAATTAAATGTACTTCCCATAATGGACGGTTACGATCGAGCAGATTTGAGTGGGCGTGTTCTATGTATTCAATGAGTTGCTCTCGTGTCCCCGGTTGAGGTAAGCGAACGCGGCGAACGTGATAATTAAGGTCTATATTATCATCCTCTTGCCAGTACATCATGCCCGAGTAAGCTGTATATAGTTTGTAATTAAAAGGTTTTTCTATTTGCGTGAATAGCATCAGTTGTTGATATAGGTCTGTACCGTAATCGCCTTGATAGTCATTCGGAATATCAAAAACTTGCATTGCAGCTACATGGTTTGGCCGCGATACCGTTTCGCAATATAGGAAACCCATATCGGGTAGAGTGAGCGCTTTCATTAATATTTCCCTCATTTTTGCAGAGCGGACAGCTAGCTACGTCGTGCGATTTTAATAGAATAAGTGACCTAATGAGTAGAAAATAATTAAAGAGTAAAGTCATTAGTCTAGATGCTAATCACTGCTATTTACACCTAAAAGTATGAGTGTTTATGCCATAGGCTGCTGAGTATTAAAAGAAATGCGTAATCAAAGGGGTGAGGGAAGCATAATGCCTGTTATGAGGTGGTCTGTGGTTACTTTCTTTGTCGTATAAAAAAGCCAGAATAGTGACGAGCACATTCTGGCTTTTACTTTATCTACACCTAAATAATCTATGCTTATTTAGGTTAGTGTCAGATTAAGTACAAGTGTGGGCTTTTTTGATGTCGCCTACATTTAATACTTTAATTGCTAAACCACCTTGTGAAGTTTCACGGTATTTAGCATTCATGTCTTTACCTGTTTCGTACATAGTTTCGATAACTTTGTCTAACGATACGCAAGGCTCACTGGTACGACGCATTGCCATACGTGAAGCGTTAATCGCTTTTACAGCTGCAATTGCGTTACGCTCGATACAAGGTACT
Organism: Moritella sp. 28; assembly: GCF_018219435.1. Taxonomy (NCBI): domain Bacteria; kingdom Pseudomonadati; phylum Pseudomonadota; class Gammaproteobacteria; order Alteromonadales; family Moritellaceae; genus Moritella; species Moritella sp. 28. Next base: position 1,036,282 of record NZ_CP056121.1, read on the forward strand.
TGTACTTGGCCACCAACAGGATCACAAGTTAGACCTAAGTTATGCTCCATGCCGATTTCAGCCGCTTGGCAGACTTGTGAAGGACTTGCACCCATTAATTCAGCAAGACCAGCTGCTGCCATTGAGCAGGATACGCCCACTTCACCTTGGCAACCAACCTCTGCGCCAGAGATTGATGCATTCGTTTTGTATAGGATACCGATAGCACCTGAAGCAAGGTAAAACTTAGTCTGTTCTTCGCGCGTTAGCGGACGAATAAACTTATTGTAATAAGCTAATACAGCTGGGATGATACCCGCTGCGCCATTGGTTGGAGCTGTTACTACTCGACCTCCGGCTGCATTCTCTTCACTAACAGACAGTGCAAACATGTTAACCCAATCAATGATAGTCATTGGATCAGTGTTAAAACCATCACTGGCTTCTAGTTGGCGTTTAAGCGCGGCAGCACGACGTGGCACACGTAATGGACCAGCAAGTAAACCTTCTGTTTTACAACCGCGTTCAATAGATTCAGACATTGCAGTCCAAATGTTAGAAAACGATTGATATGTTTCATTTTCACTGCGGAAAGAACGCTCATTTTCTAACATTAATGCACTGATAGATAATGCATTTTCGTTACAGTGTGCGACTAATTCAGCGGCGTTGGTAAATGGGTATTTAACGTCTGCCGTTTCACCTTGTGTTAAACCGAAGTTTTCTTCGTCAACGATGAAACCGCCACCAGTAGAGTAATACGTTTTTGTGAACGAAACTTCTCCATCGATGTAAGCATGAATACTCAAACCGTTTTCATGTAGTGCAAGCGGTTCATCAATAAAGTTCATAGCTGAAGCGGGAAAATCAACAGTATGGCAGTGTAGACCGATTGGTAAACGACGTGTTTGTTCAACACGGTGTATAAACTCTGGGATCGCATCAATATCAACAGTTTCAGGTAAGTTACCTGCTAAACCCATGATAATAGCAATATCAGTGTGGTGACCTTTACCAGTCAACGATAATGAACCATGCACATCCACTGTGATTTGAGTGACTTCGCGGATCTTCCCTGTCGCTCGTAGGTCGTCGATAAATTGTTTGGCAGCTTTCATTGGACCAACAGTATGAGAACTAGATGGACCAATACCAATTTTGTAGATATCGAATACACTGATCATAGTAATTCCTCAGCAGATGCTTAAGTTATATAAGCTTAAATAAATAGCGCGCTAACAGACTCTTGTTAGGCAGAATAATAGAGACTAAACTTTTTTTTAATCTCTCAAATTTTTAGGTCGTTATCATAGCGCTTTAATTGGAAAACACAACTGTCAATATAGCAGTCCGTACTGTTATTTAGAGATTGATCCCATATAACAATTCATTATGTTTCATAATTGCAGTGTAAAGTTTTGCTTTATTTATTTAGTGAAGATATTTCGAGTGCCAAGGTAATAATGACCTTAATTTATGTGGTCATTATTACCTTTAATAATTAATGGCTTAGTGTGGCTGGGGTGTTTTTCTGTTAATAATTAATAATCCAGTGATCAACTAATAATAATATAAATAACATCATTAAATGTATGATTGAGAATTTAAATGTTTGGAATGCAGTTTTACGCGTAGGGCTGAATTTTAAGCGATAAGCGTAATAAATAAAACTTATCCCTAGGATAGTAGAACCAGTTAAATAGAGTAGACCACTTAACTGGGTGAGCCAAGGTAGCCAGGTTACAGGGAGTAATAGCAGTGTATAAAGCAATATCAGAGTCTTAGTGTACTCAGCGCCGTGAGTAACGGGCAACATAGGTATCTTGGCCTTGGCGTATTCTTTCTCTTTATGGATGGCCAGTGCCCAAAAGTGTGGCGGTGTCCAAATGAAAATAATCATCACCAATAATAATGCCTGCCCAGTCACTTCTCCCGTCATTGCGGTCCAGCCAAGCAGCGGTGGTGTTGCACCAGCTAGCCCGCCAATCGCGATATTTTGTGGTGTAGCTCGCTTCAAGTACATAGTATAAATGACGGCATAACCAATCAGGCTGGCAAAGGTCAACCAAGCGGTTAACGCATTTACAAATACAAAGAGTGTTGCCATACCGATTATTGCCATACTTGTAGCAAAAAATAATGCTTTTGGTGTGCTAATGGTATTTTGTACTAATGGCCGGTGGTGGGTTCTGGTCATGATGGCGTCAATACGCTGGTCAAGAATATGATTGTATGCTGCGGCGGCGGCAGAAAGTAACCCTATGCCGATTAATGCAGGAGCTAATAAACTGAGTGGAGGTAAATCGGGTAAGGCGAGTACCATCCCGACTAAAGCGGTCAATAACAATAAGGCAACGACTTTGGGTTTCGTTAGTTGATAATATGCGCGCCAGTTTGGTGTGAGCGTTAATTTGATTGATTGCGTATTCATAACACCTCTTGCAGTTGCTGTTGGTTTAACCAAAGTAGGGTTACTAAGGTGATGAGTAGGATCGCAGCGACTAAATTATGTGCCACAGCAATGCTCAGTGGTAATTGAAAAAACACGTTTGCTATCCCCAGACTGACTTGTAAACATAAAACGATAACGAGTACTTTGGCCGTAAGGCGGATTTTTTTTTCAGGTTGTGATTTAAATAATTGATAGGCGGTTAATAGTAAAAAAATGAAGGTCACACCAGCCCAAATCCGATGAGTAACATGAATATTCATTCTGGCGATCGTATCGCGCACACCGTATTGATAAGTTTCGGCCAAAGGACTCAGGCTAAATACATCGCTAAAGTTAAAACGGCTGAGCCAGTCACCGTTGCATATTGGGAAGTCAGTGCAGACAATGGCGGCGTAATTTGAGCTTGTCCAGCCACCGAGTGCAATTTGAATGATTAATATCGGCAGGGCAATGCCGCAATATAATTGGATCCGGATCAACCGTTGCCGCTGTGTTGGTAATATAACCTTGTTATTTAGTGTTTGCGTAGCTTGGATGAGTGTCCCTTTTATATTGGATAGCCGTAATCGAAGTAATACAAGCAGTGCTAAAATACTAAACCCGCCTAATAGGTGCCCCATGACAATAATGGGTTGCAAGTTCATAGTCACTGTCCACATACCTAAAGCAGCTTGAAATAGCACTAACAAGATTAGCAAAGTCGCTAATGGAACTTGTTGTTTACGCTTGCCACAAGTGATGAAAATAAGCAGGATAAGTATGCCTAATAGTCCTGCAATATAGCGGTGGATCATTTCGTTCCATGCTTTCTCGGTATGCAGTGGGTTATCAGGATAAGCTAATTGAGCTGATGCGATATCTTGTGCGTTGGCAGGGACAGAGTTAAAACCATAACAGCCCGGCCAATCAGGGCAACCAAGCCCAGCGTCGGTTAAGCGCGTATAAGCCCCTAGTGCAATCACTAGAAAGGCAAGTAGTATCGTCAGGTTGAGCAGTTTTGACATAGACAATCCTTGTATATTCGCTGACTTATCCAATTTTAGATATTTTAAGTAAGCGTTTTAAATCCTTTAATAAGCCCGCTGATATTTTTATTGCCGCCGCTCTATCTGCGGGGTATTGATAGCGCATAAAGATATTTCCATGCGGATCAACTAAATATAGTGTATCCGTGGATAATTGGTTTTGGTTTATCTCACTTAATTGCAATTTTTCTAGGGCTGGTATTTCAACGTGATCGCGAGATAAGTTTGCTGGTGGTATGACTGTTACTGGGTATTTCGTTAGGTAGCGCTGTACTCTCGTTCCTTCGGCGGCCAGTAATGTATGTACTTGCTGCATTTGCCATAAACTCTGTTGGCATTGTTGTGCGCATCTATCACTTGGATTATAGAGCAGTAACCATGCTTGTGGTGGCTGTGACATGGTTAGCGGTGGTGATAAGAGTTTTCCTGTATTGGTTTTCGCCCCTTGGTACCAGTCATTAACTAGCACTAATTTAGCGATTAAAATGGGCGCTATAAATAAACCCATGATGATGAATAATGGCTTTTTCTGCATGACTAATCCTTATCTTGCATTTTCTTATATTGAGTTTGATGTCTTTTTAACCAATAACCGCTAGATAGGCTTAACGCTAATGCTAAAGCAAACCACTGGACTGCATAAGCCGTATGTTTAGCGGGAGGCATGACCGTTATCGTCCATGTTTTGATAAAGCCGATTTGCGTGTCTGGATTTAGCTGTAATAGTAGTGGATTGAGTGGCATGTTTAGCGTAGTCCGTAGCTGAGGTATATCGGTACGCTGTATAACCAAAGGTCCTTGTGTTGTAGGTGCGATATTATCACCGAGAAGCAAAGGTGAACCTTGCTGTGCACTTAAAGTCCCGTCTAACTGATAATGTCCTGTCAGTAGTGGAATATCAGGTAGCAATGAACGTGACGCTGAACCAGGTAACCAACCAAGGTTAACGAGAATAATTTGTTTATCGCTGTGAAAGGGAAGATACAAGTGATATCCAAACTGTTTATTGTAAGTTTGATTATCTAATAATATCGGTGCTTCATTCTCAAAATAACCGTATAAAGATACCTTTCGATGCAGGCTGTCTGCGGTTATTTGAGTGAGAGATGTGAGTGCCGGTTGGTTGATATCTAATAGCGCTTGTTTTTCTTGTGCACGGGAGATTTGCCATAATCCTAATTTTATACAAACGACAATCGCGAGTAGGCTAAACAGAACAAAACTGATTAAGCGTTTGGAGAATTTATAGCATTGCATAGTGCTAAATAAAGTCTGCATATTTAACCTTAAAAAATAACGGCTTGGATAATGTTATAAACGCCCATTTTGAGCATACAATTAAGGATAGATATGTTTTTATAAATTGGTAAGAAAACAGTATAAAGTTAAATTTAATTAACAGCTTACAGATGAATATCCCAGCGAAGGACGCTGGGATAGAGGTGTCATCAGAATTGTAATGATTAACGTGAGATTAAGGTCAACTCAATCGTGCGTTATTTTACTTGCCAGGCGATAGTTTCGCCTGTTCTGATTGGCACCATTTTAGCGTTACCAAAAGGTAACGTTTCAGGTACTTTCCATGCCGATTTTTCTAGCGTAATAGTGTCAGCGTTGCGTGGTAAGTTATAAAAGTCAGGACCATTGAAGCTTGCGAATGCTTCTAATTTGTCAAGTGCACTTTCTTGCTCAAATACTTCTGCATAAAGCTCAATCGCAGCATGTGAAGTATAAGCGCCAGCACAACCACAAGCTGACTCTTTTTTGTCATCGGAATGTGGTGCTGAATCTGTACCAAGAAAGAATTTATTACTACCGCTTGTAGCTGCTTTAACTAATGCTGCTTGATGCGTATTACGCTTCAAGATTGGTAAACAATAGTAGTGAGGTTTAATACCGCCCACTAGCATATGATTACGGTTGAATAATAAATGGTGTGCTGTGATAGTAGCTGCAATATTGTCACTGGCATTATTTACAAATTCAACTGCATCCGCAGTGGTAATATGCTCAAGTACAATCTTTAAATTTGGAAAATCAGCAATAACTGGTTTTAATACTGTATCTAGGTAAACCTTTTCACGGTCAAAGATATCAATGTCAGCATCTGTTACTTCACCATGTAATAGCAATGGCATTCCTGCATCTTCTAATGCTTGTAGTGCAGGGTAAACATTCTTAATTGATGTTACACCCGATGATGAATTTGTTGTTGCGCCAGCTGGGTAAAGCTTTGCCGCATAAACAATTCCGGTTGCTTTTGCTGCGCGGATATCTTCAGCAGTTGTTTGATCGGTAAGATAGATAGTCATTAATGGACTAAATGAAGAATCGGCTGGTACGTTAGCTAAGATACGTTGGCGGTATTCTTGGGCAATCTCAGCATTAGTTACCGGCGGTACAAGGTTAGGCATGATAATAGCACGACCCATGTAACGGCTAATGTCAGCAACAGTATGTTTTAAAACATCACCATCTCGAAGGTGTAGGTGCCAGTCATCTGGGCGGGTGATTGTTAAAGTTTCCATTTGATTTCTCCATCGCTAATTTCCGCAGATTCTAAAGAGTAATGTAGGGGAAGTCAAAGACGCAGTCTTAATTGATGATAAAAGACGAAACCAAGTAAGCCTATAGTTAATTTTAGCTTACTTGGCCTCTATTATATATATGTAATTACATACCGAAGCTAGCAGCCCATTGCATCATCAAACCACTAATATAAGCCCCGTACGTTCCTAATGCGTAACCCATTACAGCAAGTAAGATCCCCACTGGTGCTAATGATGGATGAAATGCAGCGGCAACAACGGGTGCTGATGCAGCGCCACCGACGTTAGCTTGACTACCTACCGCCATAAAGAACAAGGGTGCACGGATCATTTTAGCGACAACAATCATTAGAATGGCATGGATTGATAACCAGATAATACCAATGAAGAAGTAACCAGGATTTTCAAAAATAGCTGTGATATCCATATTCATACCAATGGTTGCCACCAGGATATAAATAAAGCCAGAACCCACTTTTGAGGCTCCTGCATGTTCAAGCTTACGCGACATTGGTAGGCAAGACGCAATCAGTGCAAATGTTGTTACCAATACAATTAACCAAAAGAAGCCTGATGTTAAGCTGTATTTTGCAAGCTCAGGTGCATTAATTTGAATCCAAGGTGCAATTTTATCACTGAAGTAATGTGCAAGACCTGTTAAACCAAAACCAACTGCAACAATTGACATTATATCTGTGGTTGTTATTGGACGTGCATTTTCTTTTTCATATTTTGTAACTGTTGCTTTTAGTTCATCAATCGCACTCGTATCAGCTTTAAGCCATTTATCCATGCGTTTTTGGTTACCTGCCATGACTAATAAAATGGCCATCCAAATGTTGGCACAGATAACATCGACAGTGATCATTGCTGAGAATAAATTATCATCAACAGTGAATACTTCTTTCATCGCGGCTTGATTCGCACCACCGCCAATCCATGAGCCGGCAACTGTCGTTAGGCCACGCCATACATCGCCACTCACAAGGTCAGGATTTATTTGGTCAATAATAATAATCGCGATTGGGCCACCAATCATGATACCGAAAGTGCCCGTTAAGAACATAATAATCGCTTTAGACCCTAGGCCCATGATCTTCTTTAAATCAGCGGATATTATCAGTAGCACTAACGCTGCTGGTAATAAATAGCGGCTAGCGACAAAGTAAAGATTCGATGAGCTTGCATCGATAATTCCAAACGTATTAAGTAGTGACGGGAGGAAATAGCATAACAAGAGGCCTGGAACGAACTTGTAAAACTTCTTCCAAAAAGGATGTTCACTTTTTTCAGTAACGAACACCGCGCCCAAAATTACTGCGAGTAAACCCATAACTACAGCATCGTTGGTAATAAGATTGATTGAATTTTCCATCTTCTTCCTTGTCAGTTTAACGTATATAAAAAGCGTAATGAATAACTAAATTACGAATTGAAATATACATTAATCACTGCTTATTGAGCAACTGGAAGAGTTTGTAGTTATTTACTTTAATTTAATTGGAATTATATTTCGCCTGGTGCGCAGGGTCGAATTGTATGCATCTTAAGTGTTATTTGTATGAAAAGAGCCTTATTTGCATGAAATTGGTACACGCTGGCGCTGTGGTTACGTGGATTGAAGTGAGATCACAAAACAGGAATTAGTAGCCTAAAGAGGTAGATATGAGCGGCCTAAAATAAACAGGGATAAATAGAAAAGTGTTTAACTGTGATCTAACCCTCATCACTATACTTATTTAAGTATCGTTTAGAGGGTTAGATATTCGTGATAGTCAGGCTTGTTTATGATTAAACAATATAGACAAAAATGAACAGAATTATCCACACAACATCGACAAAATGCCAATACCAAGCAGACGCTTCAAAAGCAAAATGTTTACCCGGAGTAAAATGCCCGTTGATAATACGAAATAACATGACGGTAAGCATGATGACACCTAGCGTTACGTGCATGCCATGGAAGCCTGTGAGTAAATAAAAAGTATTGCCATACACACCAGAATCAAATTTTAATGACAATGCGTGGTAAGCATGTACATATTCTTCAGCTTGAAAAAATAAGAAAGTAACCCCCAAAGCAACGGTTATGGATAGCCAAATGACTAACTTTGTACGTTGTGTTGCTATCAGGCTGTGGTGGGCAAAGTGTAACGTTACCGATGAACTAATCAGGATAATGGTGTTGATTAGCGGTAAACCATACCAAGGCATGGCTTGTGTTTCTCGTCCGTCGGGTGTGATTGTTAATGGCCAGTGAGGTATGAAATCAGCCCAAATCACAGCATGAGTCATGGCATTATTTCCTTCACCGCCTAACCAAGGTATAGATAGATTACGCAGGTAAAATAATACCCCGAAGAGCGCGATAAAGAACATAACTTCTGAAAAAATAAACCATAACATGCCCATTCTGAAAGAACGATCAAGCTGCTGATTGTACAGCCCGTTCATTGATTCGGTTATCACATTTCTAAACCAACTAATGAGCATAAACAGCAGTATGCCAATGCCTATTAATAAAATAGGTATCCCGCTGTTACTACCGTCTTTATCTACTTGCTGAACTGTCGTTGCCGCACCGATGGCAATAATAAAGAGCGCGATAGCACCGACGAAAGGCCAAATACTACTTGCTGGAACATAGTAGTTTTTTGGGGCTTTGGCATATTCATTATTATCTTGCATTAAAGGGCTCCTAGCGCATAGCTACTTCTGTCGGTTCATTTTTAAATAGGGTGTAGGCGAGGGTTAACGTTGATATATCGGATGGTATATTAGGGTCAATATAAAAGATCAGCGGCATCATTGCTTCTTCGTTTGCAGTTAACATCTGTTCTTGAAAACAAAAACATTCTGTTTTTACCAAATATTGCGCACCATAACCAGGGGAGATAGAAGGCACTGCACGGCCGAATGTATCTTGGTCACTTTGGTTAATGGCAACAAAACTAACCTGATAGCGTTCGCCTGGATGTAGAACCACGCTCCTGATTTCAGGTTTAAATGACCAAGGTAATTGTTTATTTAAGTAAGTGACGAACTCAACTTTAACCGTGCGTGACTCGTCAACACTTGATACCGGCACTGTCGTTGAGCGGCTATAATCTTTACCATTTAGTCCTGTAATGTCACAAAATACATCATAAAGAGGGACGAGTGCAAAACCAAAACCGAACATACCAACGACGCTGAATATTAATAGCCGTAATTGCTTTTTCATTTTAGGTGTTGTCATTATTTCACCTCGGGTGGTGTATCAAAAGTGTGATATGGCGCTGGAGATGGCACGGTCCATTCTAATCCTTCAGCACCTTCCCAAGGTTTTGAGGGGGCTTTTTTACCACCACGAACAGCCATTATCACAACTGCGACAAAGATGATTTGTGAAAGGCCAAATAGGAAACCACCAATACTGACTATTTTATTTATGTCGGCAAATTGCAGTGCGTAATCTGGGATCCTACGTGGCATACCTGCAAGACCTAAGAAATGCATCGGGAAAAATAGGATATTGACGGATATTAGTGAGCACCAAAAATGCCACTTACCAAGCTTTTCATTAAACATGTATCCGGTCCATTTTGGTAGCCAATAATAAGCGGCAGCCATAATAGAAAAAACAGCACCAGTCACGAGCACATAATGAAAATGGGCCACAACAAAGTAAGTATCATGGTATTGAAAATCCGCAGGTGTAATGGCCAGCATCAATCCCGAAAACCCACCGATAGTAAATAATACGATAAATGCGAGTGAAAATAACATGGGTACTTCAAAGGTAATGGAGCCACGCCAGAGGGTCGCTATCCAGTTAAATATTTTCACCCCAGTTGGCACAGAAATGAGCATGGTACAATACATAAAGAACAATTCAGCAGCCAGCGGTAAACCAACGGTAAACATATGGTGAGCCCATACGGTAAAGCTAAGAATAGCAATGGATACGGTTGCATAGACCATAGAGTGGTAACCGAATAATTGCTTACGTGCAAATGCGGGAACAATCGCCGAGATGATACCAAATGATGGTAAAATCATGATATATACTTCGGGATGACCAAAGAACCAAAAGACATGCTGGAATAACACCGGATCACCACCACCTGCAGCATCAAAGAAACTGGTACCAAAGTATTTATCGGTTAGGATCATGGTGACCGCACCAGCAAGAACGGGCATGACGGCGATTAATAAAAATGCAGTAATGAGCCAAGTCCATACGAACATGGGCATTTTCATCAATGTCATTCCAGGTGCGCGCATATTTAAGATGGTAACGATGACGTTAATCGCGCCCATAATTGAGCTGATCCCCATTAAGTGGACAGAGAATACGAACATGGCGGTACTGTCAGGACTGTATTGAGTCGATAGCGGAGGGTAGAAAGTCCAACCAAAGTTAGGCCCGCCGCCTTCGGTAAATAATGACAATAGTAATAAAGAGAATGCGAAAGGTAGGATCCAAAAACTCCAGTTATTCATCCGTGGCAATGCCATATCTGGCGCACCAATCATAAGCGGTAGCATCCAGTTAGCAAGTCCTACAAAAGCAGGCATGACAGCCCCAAAGACCATAATTAAACCGTGCGACGTGGTCATTTGATTGAAAAAATTGGGTTCAATTAATTGTAAACCGGGTTGGAATAACTCAGCCCTAATGACCATTGCCATCGCTCCCCCGATGAAAAACATGGTCAAACTAAACCACAGATATAATGTACCGATATCTTTATGATTGGTTGAAAATAACCACCGTTTATACCCATGGGGGGCACCATGGTGATCTGTTTGTATTTTTATTGCTGGCACATCCAAGATGGTTTGATCAGCATTATCTTTTAATTGTATCTCACTCATTTTTCTATCCCTTGAATTACTGATTGATACTATTTAATGCCGCATCTATTTGTGAGGGTTGTATAATATCACCGGTATTATTACCCCATGCATTGCGTTCGTAAGTGATCACTGCCGCGAGTTCTTTTTTGGTTAGTTGTTTTGCGAATGATGCCATTGCAGTACCGGAAGCGCCTTGAAGAACAACATTGATATGTTTATCTATATCACCCAGTGCGATAGGACTATTCTGTAATGCTGGGAATGCACCTGGAATACCTTGTCCAGCAACTTGGTGACAAGCGGCACAGGTCCGATTATATACCTCTTCTCCGATCTTCATCATGGTCGGCATATCCATGGTTTTCGTTAAACTTTGTTGTTCCGCTTGTAACTGCTGCTTTGCCGTGATCTGCGCTTGGGCTAACCAATCATCAAATGCTGCAGGTTCTAATGCCGTGACCACAATTGGCATAAAGCCATGGTCTTTACCGCATAATTCGGCACATTGGCCTCGGTAAGTTCCGGGTGTGTCTATTTTGGTCCAAGCCTCATTAATAAAGCCGGGGTTCGCGTCTTTTTTCACTGCAAATGCAGGCACCCACCATGAGTGAATGACATCATCAGCCGTGATTAGAAAACGGACCTTTTTATTGATTGGTAATACGAGTGGATTATCCACCTCATTTAGGTAGTGAGGTTGTTTCTCTATTTCGTTGTTGATTTCAGCTTGGCTGGTGGTTGAACGGCTATAGTACTCAAGGTCATGGTCAAAATAACGATAGTGCCACTTCCATTGTGAACCGGTGATTTGAATGGTGATATCAGCTTTAGTGGTATCTTCCATTAAGATTAGCGCTTGTGTTGATGGGATCGCCATACCAATTAAGATAACGATGGGGATCGCAGTCCAAATTATCTCAACTGTTGTACTTTCATGGAATGAGGCAGACACTGCGCCTTTGGATTTTCGATGACTATATAAGGACCAAAACATGACGCCAAACACAATGAAGGCTATGGCTATGCAAATGTACAAAATTGTCATATGTAAACTGTATACGGTATTACTTATCCCTGTGACCCCCTCAGTCATATTTATATTTGACTGCTGAGCAAATAATGGTGTTGAAACTATCCCTAGCATAAATGTGTTTATTATTTTTTTTGGTTTGAATAAGCGCACATAACCTCCCTCAAAATTATCCATAACGATATAGATTAGATAATGAGTGAATTGTGTTAATTCGCTGCTACAGCCCTAAGCATCTAACAATCCACTGTTATTTGCCAAAGTATAGTTACAGAAATGTTAAATGTGTGACTTTGTTTCTCAGATAATGTTGTTTCTATCTTTTTTTATGCCTCAAAGGTGATTACTTCAAATGATTGTTTTAGCGCTGTAATTTGTTTCTGCAATTTAGCAATGTGATTAGAGACTGAGCACGATAGGTCCAGCTTGTCTTGTTCTTTAACGCTGTCTAAGCGCATCACTTTTAGCTTGATGATTTGTGTATCGGTCATGAGATTATCAATATGCTGAATCATTTCTGGATTAGGGTATTTCTCTTTGAGTAATTCTAGCTGATTCGAAAAGTCTAAAAAGATACGTTCAATTTCGATAATAGTCATAGCAACCCCTAAATATTATTGTTGATGATTCGAAGAAGATTAATGTGAACAGCTTAAAAGATATTATAGTGTAAATTTCAATCTTTAACGTTGAGACCTAAATACGAGCTGTTTGATACCTTGCGGCGATTGCTTTAATTTAAGGTAAGGAGAGGGGTGAGTACTTGGTGATGGAATTGATTAACGCGATAAAGGGATGGCGAGTAATTAACCAAACTCAAGATTGAAAACAATAAATTTCCTGTTTTTCATCTTATTTATCCATAAAAATCATTTTTATTCTTGAATTCTGACTTTTCATCCATACATTATAAGCAAATAAAAATATTAAAGCGTTATTTAGAGTCGCAATGCTCGATTTTATTCTTGCTGCTAGTTATAATATCGCGTCATAAATTTCCAGTTGGAAATGTTAATAAATTCATTAGAGGTATCTAAATGCAAGTTTCTGTAGAAACGACTCAAGGCCTAGAGCGCCGTTTAACTATCACAGTTCCAGCTGCAACAGTTAGCAAAGAAATCGAAAACCGTTTACGTGGTTTAGCAAAAACTCAACGTATCGACGGTTTCCGTCCAGGTAAAGTACCAGCTAAAGTAATCAAAAAACGTTTTGGTGCTGCTGTAGCTGAAGAAGTTGCTGGTGAAATTATGCAACGTAACTTCTACGAAGCAATCGTAGCTGAAAAATTAAACTTAGCTGGCGCACCAACACTAGAGCCTGCACAAGTTAAAGAAGGCGAAGACTTCTCTTTCACTGCAACGCTTGAAGTTTACCCTGAGTTTGAAGTTTCTGGTATCGAAGCAATCGAAATCGAAAAATCAGTATCTTCAGTAACAGACGCTGATGTTGATGGCATGATCGAAACTTTACGTAAGCAACACGCTGAGTGGGTTACTGCAGATCGCGCTGCTGAAGCTAACGACCAAGTTAAAGTTAACTTCAACGGTAGCATCGACGGTGAAGAATTCGAAGGCGGCAAAGCTGAAGACTTTACACTAGCTATGGGCCAAGGTCGTATGATCCCTGGTTTCGAGGAAGGCATCGTAGGTAAATCTGCAGGCGAAGAGTTCACTGTTGAAGTAACTTTCCCTGAAGAATACCATGCAGAAAACCTAAAAGGTAAAACTGCAAGTTTCGCTATCACGCTAAACGCTGTTGAAGCACAAGAGCTGCCAGAAATTAACGCTGAGTTCGTTGGTAAATTCGGTGTTGAAGACGGTACGCTTGAGTCTCTAAAAACTGAAATCAGCAAAAACATGAGCCGTGAACTTGAGCAAGCTATCAAAGCTGATACAAAAACTAAAGTTCTTGACGCACTAGTTGAAACAAATGACATCGAAATTCCTGCTGCATTAATTAAGCAAGAAATCGTTACATTACGTCAACAAGCTATGCAACGTTTTGGCCAAATGGCACCACAAAACGCACCAGAACTTCCTGATGAACTATTCACAGAGCAAGCTAGCCGTCGTGTTAAAATCGGTCTAGTTCTTGGTGAATTCATCAAAGTAAACGAAATCACAGCTGATGACGCACGTGTTCAAGACATGATCGCATCTATGGCTTCTGCATACGAAGACCCAGCTGAAGTTATCGCACACTACAAAGACAACGACCAAGCTTTAGAAAACGTTCGTAATGTAGCTGTTGAAGACCAAGCTATTGATTTAGTTTTAGAAAAAGCAAATGTAACAGAGAAAGAAGTTGCGTTTGAAGAGCTAATGAATAAAGCGACTCAAAACGCATAATTGTTTATTAGATTGAACAAAATACGTAATTAAGCGCTATAATGGCTCGAGTGGGGGGTATTTCACTTGGGCCATTTTTATTTAGGGATGATAATATGTCACAATTCTTTAATAATATCACAGAGTCGCCGTCAAACGCGTTAGTACCTATGGTTGTTGAACAAACAGCTAAAGGTGAGCGTTCTTATGACATTTATTCTCGACTTTTAAAAGACCGTGTAATATTTTTGACTGGTCAGGTCGAAGATCATATGGCGAACCTTGTTGTTGCACAGTTACTTTTCTTAGAATCAGAAAACCCAGATAAAGATATTTTCCTTTATATTAATTCGCCAGGTGGTTCTGTGAGCGCTGGTATGTCAATTTATGACACCATGCAATTTATTAAGCCAAACGTGTCTACGATTTGTATGGGCATGGCTGCGAGTATGGGCGCTTTCCTACTTGCTGGTGGTGAAAAAGGTAAGCGTCACGCATTACCGAATGCTAAAATCATGATCCACCAACCTTTAGGTGGTTATCAAGGCCAAGCATCTGATATTGAAATTCACGCGAATGAAATTATTAAAACTAAGCGTAAATTAAATGAAATATTAGCTGAACATACTGGTCAAGAGTATGATCGTCTTGCTACAGATACGGATCGTGATAATTTCATGACGTCAGCTGAAGCGATGGATTATGGTCTGATTGATTCAGTAATTACAAAACGTGATTAAGTAATTTTTGACAGGTCGATTGTCTTTTAGCCATAATGAAGATTAGGCATTGGGCTTTTACCTGTAATATGAGGTTATCGAATGACAGAAACAAAAAGTGGGGATAACGGTAAATTACTCTATTGTTCTTTTTGTGGCAAAAGCCAACATGAAGTACGTAAGTTAATTGCCGGCCCATCTGTCTACATTTGTGATGAATGTGTTGATCTTTGTAACGATATTATTCGTGAAGAGATTAAAGAAATTGCACCAAAACGTGAAGGTGATGAATTACCTACACCGCATAAAATTCGTAGCAAGCTCGATGATTATGTCATTGGTCAAGGGCATGCTAAGAAAGTGTTAGCTGTTGCGGTATACAATCACTATAAGCGTTTACGCAATGGCGATACATCAAATGGTGTAGAACTAGGTAAGAGTAATATCCTGTTAATTGGTCCAACTGGTAGTGGTAAAACATTATTGGCTGAAACACTAGCACGTATTCTTGATGTTCCTTTTACTATGGCTGATGCAACAACATTAACTGAAGCTGGTTATGTTGGTGAAGATGTTGAAAATATTATTCAGAAATTATTGCAAAAATGCGATTATGACGTAGAAAAAGCCCAACGTGGTATTGTCTATATCGATGAAATTGATAAAATTTCGCGTAAATCTGATAATCCATCTATTACTCGTGACGTATCGGGTGAAGGTGTTCAGCAAGCATTGTTAAAACTGATTGAAGGGACTGTTGCTTCAGTACCACCACAAGGTGGTCGTAAGCATCCTCAACAAGAGTTTTTACAAGTAGATACATCTAAGATCTTATTCATCTGTGGTGGTGCATTTGCTGGTTTAGATAAAGTTATTGAAATGCGTACTAACACTAATAGTGGTATTGGTTTTACAGCTGAAGTGAAAGGTGAAGCTGAGAAAGCAACTTTATCTGAAGTCTTCGCTAAAGTTGAACCACAAGATTTGGTTAAATTCGGTCTTATCCCTGAATTTATCGGTCGTTTACCTGTGACTGCGACATTAACAGAACTTGATGAAAGTGCATTAATTCAGATCTTAACAGAACCGAAAAATGCACTGACTAAACAGTATGCTGCACTATTCGATTTAGAAGGTGTTGACCTAGAGTTCCGTGAAGATGCACTTATTGCAATTGCAAAAAAAGCGATGTCTCGAAATACGGGTGCTCGTGGCTTACGTTCAATCGTAGAAGCCATTTTACTGGATACTATGTATGACCTACCTTCTGTTGAAGATGTTAGCAAAGTTGTGATTGATGAATCTGTAATTAATGCAGAATCAGCACCAATTTTGATTTATGAAAATACAGAGAACAAGGCTGTGTCAGCAGATTAGTGTTAGATTTTTAAACACTTAATATTAAAAAGGGGCTCAATGCCCCTTTTTTTATATTATTTTTCATATTTTTAGCCTCTAGCATTGATTGTTGAGTAATAACCCCTATATATTCAATATTAGCCCTTAGTCCAGTTTTATAAGTGAGGACAAGATGAGTTTTGAGCGTACGGAACGCGTAGATATACCTGTATTGCCATTGCGTGATGTTGTGGTTTATCCCCACATGGTAATCCCTTTGTTTATTGGCCGAGAAAAGTCAATTCGTTGTCTTGAAGCCGCAATGGATACAGATAAGCAAATATTTTTAGTTGCACAAAAAGATGCAGCTCAAGATGATCCCCAAGTTGATGATCTGAATAGCGTGGGTACAGTCGCTAATATTTTACAAATGTTAAAATTGCCTGATGGTACGGTTAAAGTATTGGTCGAAGGCACACAAAGAGCAAAATTAAATAGCTTGAGTGATAGCGATGATTACTTCCAAGCCGAGATTGAATATATTATCTCTGAATCAGTATCTGATGAAGAAGAAGATGTACTTATTCGATCTGCAATTGGCCAGTTTGAAGGTTATATCAAATTAAACAAAAAGATCCCTGCTGAAGTTTTAACTTCAGTGACCGCGATCGATGAAGCTGCGCGTCTTGCTGATACAATGGCTGCTCACATGCCATTGAAATTAGAAGACAAGCAAGTGGTATTAGAGTTAAGTAACGTTGCAGAACGTCTTGAATTCTTAATGGCACAGATGGAATCTGAAATCGACCTATTACACGTTGAAAAGAAAATTCGTACACGTGTTAAAAAGCAGATGGAAAAAAGCCAGCGCGAATATTATTTGAATGAGCAAATGAAAGCTATTCAAAAAGAGCTTGGTGAGTCTGAAGATGGTACTGATGAATTTGAACAATTGGCTGAGAAAATTGAGCAAGCGCAAATGCCTGCTGAACCTAAAGCTAAAACCATTGCTGAATTAAATAAATTAAAAATGATGTCACCTATGTCTGCAGAAGCAACTGTAGTACGTAGTTATATCGATTGGATGATTTCAGTTCCTTGGAAGAAACGTTCAAAAGTTAAAAAAGATATTGGCAAAGCATTAGAAGTTCTCGATGCAGACCATTATGGTTTGGATAAAGTAAAAGAACGTATTTTAGAATATCTAGCAGTACAAAGCCGAGTTAATAAACTCAAAGGTCCAATTCTTTGTCTTGTCGGTCCTCCAGGCGTAGGTAAAACTTCGTTAGGTCAATCGATTGCGAAAGCAACAGGACGTAAGTATGTTCGTATGGCACTGGGTGGCGTACGTGATGAAGCGGAAATTCGTGGGCATCGTCGTACTTATATTGGCTCTATGCCGGGTAAACTTATCCAGAAAATGGCAAAAGTTGAAGTGCGCAATCCATTATTCTTATTAGATGAAATTGATAAGATGGCATCGGATATGCGTGGTGACCCAGCGTCGGCATTATTGGAAGTTCTCGACCCTGAACAAAATACAACGTTTAATGATCACTATCTAGAAGTTGATTACGATCTGTCTGATGTAATGTTTGTTGCGACATCTAATTCGATGAACATTCCAGGTCCGCTACTTGACCGTATGGAAGTGATTCGTTTATCGGGTTATACCGAAGATGAAAAGCTGAATATTGCTAAACAGCATTTACTGGACAAGCAAATAGAGCGAAATGGTTTAAAAGCAAAAGAAATTACCATTGAAGATAGTGCGATAATGGGTATTATCCGTTATTACACTCGCGAAGCGGGCGTGCGTTCACTTGAACGTGAAATTTCAAAACTATGTCGTAAAGCAGTGAAGCAAATATTGCTGAAGAAAGCACTTAAATCAGTGACGATCAATCAAGATAATTTGTCTGAATATTTAGGCGTACAACGCTTTGATTTTGGCAAATCTGAAGGTGAAAGTCGTGTTGGTCAAGTCACTGGTCTAGCATGGACAGAAGTCGGTGGTGATTTATTGACTATCGAAACAACATCTGTTCCAGGTAAAGGTAAGTTGAACTATACCGGCTCACTGGGTGAAGTTATGCAAGAGTCTATCCAAGCTGCTATGACGGTTGTTCGCTCTCGAGCGGATAAGTTACGCATCAATGGTGACTTTTATGAAAAGCGTGACATTCATGTGCATGTTCCTGAAGGTGCTACACCAAAAGACGGTCCAAGTGCGGGTATTGCAATGTGCACCGCACTTGTGTCTAGCTTAACGGGTAATCCTGTCCGTGCAAACGTTGCAATGACAGGTGAGATCACGTTAAGAGGTGAAGTATTACCCATTGGTGGCTTGAAAGAGAAGCTACTTGCAGCACATCGTGGTGGTATTAAGCGTGTCTTGATTCCAAAAGAAAATGAACGTGATTTAGAAGAGATCCCTGCCAATGTAATTGGCGATCTTGAGATTCATCCTGTTCGTTGGATTGAGGAAGTGCTAGAGCTTGCGCTAGAGAATAGTCCCGCCGGTTTTGAAGTTGTATCAAAATAGTGTGATTGATTTAGGTTAGAGTGCCTATCTAGACTTGAATAGTCACTCTAACCTTGTTATAAACGCAATAACGTTAGTCATATTTATGTTCGATTATTTATATAAATAACGAAGATTAGGGGAAGAAAGTGAATAAAGCTCAACTAATAGATTATGTTGCCGCTAAAGCTGATATTTCTAAAGCTGCTGCTGGCCGTGCTATTGATGCAATGATCGAATCTGTAACAGAAACACTAGAAAAAGATGAATCTGTTACTTTAGTGGGTTTTGGTACTTTTAGTGTACGAGATCGTGCTGCACGAATTGGTCGTAATCCACAAACTGGTGCAGAGATTCAAATCGCAGCATCTAAACTACCCGTATTTAAAGCTGGGAAGTTATTAAAAGACGCGTTGAAATCTTAAGTTATTGATTTTAATTTTTGAGTAAAGGCGTCCTATGAGGTGCGTTTTTATTGTTATTTACTGTATTGCAGTTTAGAGAATACAATTATGTTAGAGAAGTTTCGCGAAGGTTCACAAGGACCGGGTGCTAAGATTATTTTAGGCGCAGTGATCGTTACGTTTGCCCTTGCTGGTGTAAGTAGTTATCTAGGTAGTGGTAGCGCTCAGTCCGCTGCGACAGTGAATGGCGTCGACATTTCAAAGCAAGCACTTGAAAATCAAGTTAGAACTGACCGCTCTCGCTTAGAGTCTCAACAGGGGGAATCATTCGCCGCACGTTGGGAACAACCAGAATTTCAAAATCAAGTACGTCAACAATCACTAAATACGTTAGTTGCTCAAAATTTATTACAGCAAATGACAGATGACTTAGCGTTACGTATTGGTGATGAAAAGATCCGTAGTTATATTTTTGCTATGGAACAATTTCAAACGGATGGCGTATTTAATGACGAACGTTACATCAGTTTATTACGTCAAAGCGGCATGACGCCAGCACAATTTGTTGAGCGTTTACGTGCTGATTTTGCACAACAACAATTAACTGATGCATTAGTAAACTCAGAATTTAGTTTACCAAGTGAAGTGAAACTATTAGCTGCATTACAAAATCAACAGCGTGAATTAAGTCAACTAATCGTGCCAGTAAATAAATTTGCTAATGATGTAGTCGTCACTGATGCTGAAGTGAATAGTTATTACGAAGACAGCAAAGCGTTCTTTCAAACCCCACAGCAAGCGTCTGTTGATTATATCTTAGTTGATATGAAGAAGATCAGTGCAGGTATTGAATTAGATGCGGATGCGGCTGAAAATTACTATAACGAACACTTATCATCTTATTCTCAAGAAGATAAACGTAAAGTTGCACATATCCTTGTTGCATTCAAGGGGGATGAAGCTGCTGCTGAAGTAAAAGCTAAAGGCTTACTGGCTCAAATTCAATCTGGCGCAGATTTTGCTGAATTAGCGAAATCATCATCAGATGATACGTTTAGCGGTGAAAATGGCGGTGAACTGGATTGGTTAGAAAAAGATATCATGGATCCGGCATTTGAAACGGCAGCATTTGCACTGAAGAATGACGGTGACGTAACGACTGAGCTAGTGCGCAGTGATTTTGGTTTCCATATCATTAAACTATTAGCGGTTGAACCGGGTAAAGTAAAAGCATTCGCAGACGTTAAAGCAACAATTGAAACACGTTTGAAGAATGAGCAAGCCGTGACCCATTTTGATGAGTTAGCTGAAAAATTAGCAGAACAAGCATTTGAAGTACCTGATTCACTGGATGTTGCATCTGAAGAAACGGGTTTAACAATTGTATCAACAGAGCTATTTTCTGAGAATGCGATTCCTGCACCCTTGAATGACCCAAAAGTTGCAGCAACGTTATTCGATCAAGACTTTATTGCCGAAGCGCTAAACTCTGAAATCATTAACATTTCTGATGAGCAAAGTATTGTGGTTCGTATTAACGAATATAAACCACAAACAACGAAATCATTAGTGGATGTAAATGATGAAATTGTAGAACGTTTAAAAGCAACGAAAGCTGAACAAAAAGCGCGAAGCTTTATGGCTACAGTCTCCGCTAAGATTGATGCGGGTGAAAGTGTTGATGCTGAACTGGCAAAGGTTGATGCAAACTTTACAGCACCTGAATGGTTAAGCCGTTTTGATTATACAAAAGCGGACTTTAAAGTGTTGAGCAAATTATTTTCAATGCCAAAACCTGCTGCAGATCAAGTAAGTGTTGCGACTGAAACATCACTAAATGGTGACGTCACATTGCTTAAATTCACATCTGTGCGTGATGTTGAAATGAAAGCTGAAGAAGCCGCTCGTTTAGGTGACACATTAAAAAATATTAATGCGCAAGCTGACTATGAAATGTTAATAAAAACATTGATTAAAGCCGCTGACGTATCTTACCCTGTTGCTGCAGAGTGATATAAAAACTAAGTAATACTATATAAAGTATTACTTAGTAGTTTAATTAATCCCAATGTAATTTTATATTGCATTGGGATTTTTTTTCGCTGTAATAACAGCGATTTATTAACTATAATAAGAAGTTATGGCTAAATACATTATTACATT
This sequence comes from Moritella sp. 28, assembly GCF_018219435.1. NCBI lineage: Bacteria > Pseudomonadati > Pseudomonadota > Gammaproteobacteria > Alteromonadales > Moritellaceae > Moritella > Moritella sp. 28. The sequence continues at coordinate 1,057,634 of NZ_CP056121.1, forward strand.
TATTACTATTATTCTCTTGTTACTCGCTGGCGCATGGTTTTATTCGCCAAAGGACAACCCGATCCTAGGGCATTGGGTTTCGACTGATGATTTTTATGGCAAGCCTGAGTCATTAGTGTTTACAGAATTTGGCATGTTGAAAGATGGTCGACATGTACCCGCTGATTTTGTCATTGGTCGTCAGAAGGTGACAGTAACAACTAATATAGCAAGCACCGAATATTTAATTGTGAGTGAGAATATGATTAAGCAGCGTGTGCCACGTCAGACGTGGCGGTTTTTCTTACGTGCCGAGGCATTTGAGGGTATGGAAGCAAAGTTAAATCAGAATGAGATTAGGCGCTATACTCAAGAATAAGGGCATTAGCAGCTGTGTTTCTTCATGTTATATTGATTAGATAATATTTGTCCACATAATGCGGCTGTAGGTCGAGAGAATAGCTGCTCTGTATTACCTTGTTCGATACATTCCCCTTGATGCATAACAATCATTTTGTCACTTATATGCTTCACTAGGCCCATATTATGGGTAATCACAATATAAGAGATGCCAATTGTTTTTTGTAGTTCTAGCATCAAATTGATCATTTGTGAACGCAAGGATATATCCAGCGTTGATAATGTATCATCAGCAATAATAATCTTCGGGTTTAAAATAAGCGCTCTGGCCAGAGCAATACGTTGTTTCTGGCCGCTCGATAACATCGGAGGGTAGAATGTTGCATATTCTGGTAGTAGACCGACCAAACGTAGCGTTTCGGTGATTTTTTCTGTGCGTTTGTTTACAGACATATCCGTATTTAATTGCAATGGCGCATCTAGAATCTGACCGACACTGGTACGGGGATTAAGTGATGTTTCAGGATCTTGAAATACCATTCTTATCGAACGACAACGTAAGTCCGTATTGCTGTCATCTAGCTTGCAACCATCAATATAAATATTGCCTTTAGTCGGCGGTATTATACCAGCCAGTAAACGGGCTAGTGTTGATTTCCCTGAACCTGTTTCACCAATAATCGCGAGCGTTTCTGAACGGTTTAAATTAAATGAAATATTATTGACTGCAACGACTTCTTCGCGTTTAAAAAAACCGGTTGGGTTTATATAGGTTTTCCCTAAACCTTCTACACGCAGTAAAGGTTGCACACGCTTTTCCGCTGCGATGTCGATTATTTTTTCTGACATTTTTTACCTTTTAATTCATCTGCATTTAATGGGAAATGGCAACTAAACATATGGCCTTTTACCTTTTGCATTGGTGGTATTATCACACAGTTTTTTTGGGCATTAGGGCAGCGAGGTCCAAGTCGGCAACCAATTGGCAAATGGTGTAAGAGCGGAACCTGCCCAGCTAAGGTATTTAACCGTCCTTTATGTGGCACCTGGCTAAAATCTGGATTGGCACGTAATAATGCAGCAGTATAGGGGTGGTGGGTATGATTAAACACTTGATCTATCGTGCCACTTTCAACCATCTGCCCACAGTACATTACAGTCATATTATCTGCTAACAAACTCACTGTTTCTAAATCATGGCTAATGAGAAGAATGGTGGTGTGTGACAACTTATTTAGCTTATCGAGTAAACGTAAAATTTGATTTTGCGTTTTAGGCTCCATTGCTGTTGTCGGCTCGTCAGCAATCAACAGGCGGGGCTTTTTCGCAATTGCCATTGCTATCATCACTTTTTGACAGAGACCTTCAGAGAGCTCAAAAGGGTAGCTATTCATCACCTTTTTATGATCTTTTACACCGACTTTATGCAATAGGGCAATGGCTTGTTTTTTACGCCAGTTAAAACGATGCCAAAAATGGCCGGTAAACTGATCGCACGGGATGGCCTCTGCAAGCTGATCGCCCGCTTTTTCTGATGGGTCCAAATGCGCGGCTGCATCTTGAAAGATCATACCAATTTCTTTGCCCATCACTCGGCGACGTTGTACCGGGGTTAAGTTAAGTAAATCGATATCACCTAATCGTAAGCGGTCTGCACGAATACGCCAGTTATCTTTAGTGATCCCCATAATTGCTTTTGCAACAAGGCTCTTTCCTGAACCCGATTCACCTACTAGTCCACGCACTTCACCATCACTCAGGGTCAGGTTAAATCGGTCTACTGCTTTTAAGGTACCCTGTGGTGTTTCAATTTCAATGGTGAGATTTCGAATGTCGAGTAGTGCCATTAGTCAATTCCCGCAATAACAGATTGTCTTAAACTTTCGCCAACGACATTAACAATGAAAATCGTCACTAAAATAGCTAAACCAGGTAATACAACGGTCCAAGGTGCGATAAATACAAGGTCGGTTGCACCCGATAACATCGTGCCCCATTCAGAAAGGGGACGTTGTGCACCTAAGCCTAAAAATCCTAATGCACTTATATCAATTATAGCTGACGAGATCGCTCGAGTAAGTAAGTTAACCAGTGTTTCAATGATATTTGGAAACACGCCATAACGAATAATGCGGTAGTTATTTGCACCGTCAAGTTTGAGTGCAATGATGTATTCTTTTTGCAGTTCTTGATAAACCGATAAATAGACACCGCGAATAAATTGTGGGATAGAAGCCAGTAAGATTGCTAATAAGCTGTGATCCAAGCCTGGTCCAAGTATTGAAATAAAGATAATCGCTAATAACAACGACGGAATCGATAACGCTGTATCCATTATATGATGCAAGGTGCTAGATAGCAGACCACGGCTGATTGCAGCGGTAATTCCAATTGTTGTGCCGATGATTAAGGCGATAAAGCTAACGAGCAGAGCGTTACCAAAGGTTAAGCGTAAACCATATAATAACCGTGAAAGCACATCTCTGCCTAAATCGTCGGTGCCAAAGAAATAGTCAACGGTACCTTGCTCATCCCATGAGGGGGGCTGTAAGAGTAAATGGGCTTGTCGTAAGTCTGGTTCATGGGGTGCAATCAAAGGTGCAAAAACCATTAAGAAACATAAAAAACCAAGAGCCCATAGCGCGGCCATCGCAATTTGTTGGGATGAATAGTGCTTCCAGGTTTGTTCCGTAGGAGAAAGAATATGTTCATCCGCAAAGACATTAATGTTGGGCATAAAGTTCTTTCCTGCGAATTGGATGAATGACGACAGTTAATATTTCGGTTAATACATTTGCGGTGACTACAAAGATGGCCACTGTTAACATTCCGCCTTGGATAGCAGCATGGTCTTGCTGATAAATACTGTTAATTAGCCAGCGGCCGATACCCGGCCATGAAAATACGGCCTCAGTGACCATTGCTGTCGTTAATACCGTGCTAAATTGAAGACCAAGGTGTGGGATCATATTTGGGATTGCATTACGCAGTACATGGCGCAGGATAATTTGGGTTTTACTTAACCCCTTACTGGCTGCGGCTTTAATGTATTTTTGCTTCATGACATCACTGACGTGGTTACGCATTTGGCGAATAACTTCCGTTGTCGGTACCGTTGCTAATACAATTGTCGGTAACAGTAAGTGCTTAAGCGCATCGTAAAATGCATCTTGGCTATACGGGTTATCGGAAATAAGTGTATCAATAAGCATAAAGCCAGTTACTGAGTCAATCTCATAAAGTAAGTTCAGTCGGCCTGTAACAGGTAGCCAATTCCAGTTAAGGGCAAAGTACATCATGACTAACGATGCTAACCAAAATACCGGAATGGAAAAGATAAACAGAGAAATACCCATGATCGTACTGTCGAGTGAGCTACCACGTTGCATCCCTGCCACTGTGCCAATGGGTACCCCAATTAAAATAGATAATATGAAGGCACTAAAACAAAGCTCTAATGTTGCGGGAAATACCGTTAATATTTCATCGAAAACGGGTTGAGCCGTACCTGTGGTAATCCCCAAGTCACCTTGTGAAATTGCCATCAAATAATCTAAATAATTACTGATTACATTCCCATCTAAAGCCAAATCACCGGCTACACGGGTTCGGAGATAGAAACCAATGACGGTTAATGCTGCGACCGTAATGACCAATAGGTTAATACGTCTTATTATATAAAAAAACATGAGTTACTGCCGTACTGTATTAATGAAATTGATGCCACCAAAAGCGGTTGTTTCAACGCCTTTTAGTCCACTTGTATAGGCATGTAAACGTAACGAATGTGCCAGTGGAATGAGTGGTAGTTCTTGTTGAATAATCTCTTGAGCGCGATAATAGAGTGTTACGCGTTCAATGTATTCTGTTTCAGTGACCGCTTGATTAATTAAATCATCGAATTCTGAGTTACACCAACGGGTATAATTCGACCCCGTGTTAATTGCATTACAACTCAATTGAAAGCGGAAGAAATTATCTGGGTCATTATTATCAGCAACCCAACCTAATAGGTAACTATCATAGTCACTCTGTTGTAATTTCTTTTCCATGAGCTGCCACTCATATTTAATAATTCTTACCTCAATTCCGATTTGTGCTAATTCAGATTGAATAAGCTCGGCCATTTTCACTGCATCTGGATTATAAACTTGTGATGATTTCAGCGCCATAATATCCATGCTAAAACCATTTGGATAGCCAGCTTCAGTCAATAGTTGACGCGCATATGCAATGTTATATTTATAGTTTTTAAGGTAAGGGTTATAGGCCCAAGACACTGGAGGTAAAATAGACTTAGCATTGACACCAGTATTGTAATACACCGCTTGTAATAGGGTTTCTTGGTTGATCGTGTGCGCTAATGCGCGGCGAATTTTTGGATTGTCAAACGGTGCTTTTTCGGTATTGAATGCCCAATAAGCGACGTTTAAGCCTGTTTCTACTGATATACTGACTCGGTCATGCTCACTGATCATTTCAACCTGGCTGGCCGCTGGATAAGCCATGATATCGCATTCTTGAGTCAGTAATTTCGCTAATCGAGATGATGCATTTGGGGTGATATCAAAAATCAATTGTTTTATCTTGGCGTTCTCCCCCCAATAATCATCATGTCTTTGATAGCGAATGAAATTATCAGTGCGGTATTCTTTAAATTTAAATGGGCCAGTACCAATAGGTAGATTGTCTATATCGGCCTGTTTATTTAACGCAGTCAAAGTATCGGCATATTCAGCGGATAAAATCACGCTAAAATCACTGGCTAAATTAGCAATAAACGAAGAGTCAGGTCGCACGAGTTTAAATTCAATCGTGTAATCATCAATCTTTACGAGGGCTTGGACTTGTTGGTCTAATTCAATGCCTTCAAAGAAAGGGTAGCCTGTCGCAGAAACGTCATGATAAGGATTCGTTTTATCTAAAATGCGCGAGAAACTAAAGATGACATCATCGGCATCAAATGGTCGTGTTGGTGTAAAGTAATCGGTGTGATGAAAACGTACATTTTTCCGCAAGAAAAAACGATAAGAGAGACGGTCTTCAGATATTTCCCAGTCAATGGCTAACCCCGCTTTAAATTGCTGCGTATTCGGATCAATATATATCAAGCGGTTGTAAAGTTGGCTAGTCGTTGCATCGAGCGTTACATTTGATGTCGCCGTTTGAGGGTTAAATGAGGACGGACTTCCCTCTGTGCAATAAGACAGGCCGTGCTGTTTAATTTTAGTTTGCTTATCACATGCCGTTAAGGAGAGCATAACGGTCAATGGCAGTATATATTTAATCAAGTTTGGAATATGCATATTGTTTTATCACTATTACTTACCTCGCTAATTTATCACTAAGGTAATGTTCAACCAAGTTAATCTGTGTCTTTTACATCATAATAGTTAAGTTTATTGCAATATGATGTAAAAATTTTAATTATATCAGCTAGTTTTTACCGTAAACGAGTAATATTTAGCAGTATTATTAAGCGATCTATTCAAATCAGGTATTCGGACTATATTAATCTTAGCGGCTCTATTTTTATTGACGATGGGCCTCTTGTTTACATGCTATTATATGCGCATAGAACTTTATGGTGGTTACAGTAATGCGTTTGGAATTAGTTTGTGAAGATAGAGTCGGTATTAGTCGTGAGATACTTGATTGCTTTTTAGCTCGAGATATTAATTTATCCGCGATTGAGATCCAGCAACCCGACCGGATATTTATTAAATCACCTAATTTAGAATTTTCTGATTTACAGGCATTGATGACGAGTCTTCGTCGTATCAGTGGTGTATGCGATGTGAAAACAGTCGGTTATTTGCCTTCTGAACTCGAGCATCAAGAAATTCAAACCTTGATGACTAACTTACCTGATATCGTATTTTCCGTTGATGTCAAAGGTACCGTGTCTTTGGTTAACACTCCCGCATTGACTGCTCTTGGGCTATCTGAGTCGCAGGTGAAAGGTCATTGTATTAGCCATTTCGTGAAGGGTTTCTCTATTTTAAAATGGCTGGAATCAGATGAAGTTTGTGCGCAAACGCAAAAGCTAACGTTATTGGATGAGGATTTTCTGGGTGATATATTACCCTTGACTATTAGTAGTGATATTAATCAAGTCGCACGTTCAAAAGCAATGGCAACACCAGACGAGCTCGTTGGTGCGGTGATTATTCTTAAATCGGTTGTTCGCATTGGCAAGCAGTTTAATTTCTTACGTACTTTCCAGTTTGCTGCATTTGATGACATTCTCGCCAAAAGCGACAAAATGCATACGCTAATCAATACGGCGAAAAAGTTAGCTATGCTAGATGCGCCGTTAATGATTTTAGGTGAGACTGGGGCGGGTAAAGAACTTATTGCTAAAGCCTGTCACCAAGCAAGTGGACGCTCACAAAATCAATTTTTAGCATTAAACTGTGCAGCGGTGCCTGATGCGGTTGCAGAGTCTGAATTGTTTGGTGTGGTCACTCATGATGGTGAAACCAAACGAGGTATTTTTGAACTTGCAAATGAAGGCTCGGTATTACTTGATGAAATTGGTGATATGTCACCTTACTTGCAAACTAAGTTTTTACGCTTGTTAGAAACAGGTTGTTTCCGACGGGTTGGTGACGAGCAAGAGGTATGTGTTGATGTGCGTATTTTTTGCACAACACAAAACGATCTGGCTAAATTAATCAGCGAAGGTAAATTCCGCCAAGATTTATATTATCGGTTAAATGTATTATCGATGACGGTGCCAGCACTGCGTGAACGTAAAGAAGATATTATCCCGCTATGTCATTCTTTCTGCACTGTGTTCAGTCATGAATTACAGCGAACTAAACCGCTGTTAAGCCGTAATGTATTAGATCTATTACAATCTTACCCTTGGCCAGGAAATGTGCGTGAATTACGTAACGTGTTATATCACGCATTGACCTTGTTAGAGGGGGATACGCTAAACCCGTGTGATTTAAATTTACCGAAAGCGAAAAATGAAAGTTATGATGAAGGCTTGTTTGATGGCTCATTAGATGAAGCGTGTAAACGTTTTGAAAAGCTGTTACTGCAGCGCCTATATCCGTCTTACCCAAGCACACGTCAATTGGCCAAGCGCTTGGGTGTCTCTCATACAGCTATTGCCAATAAACTACGAGATTATAAAATTACTAAAAAATAGTATTACGCCGCAAATGTCGTTATAAGCTAAAATTATTAAGGCTTATAGGCCAAAACAGTGACGGCTTGCATCCCTCGTATGCGAGCTACTGTGAAGGGAGTCCATATGATGGATACATTTGCTAAATTTTTTTACTTGATTGCTTTGAGTATAGGGACTTTCGCTATGACCGTATCTGCAGCCCAAGCTGAAGTCTATCCTTTTCAAGCTAAGTATGCGGTGTATTACAAAGACGTAAAATTTGGTAGTGGTGAGCGTACATTACGACGTTTAAGTGGTGATAGCTATAAGCTCACGACACAAGCGAGTGTATTATTTGGTACCGGCGGCTATAAAAATAATTCATGGTTTAGCTTTAAAGACAACATCTTAACCACTGACCGTTACGAGCATGAAACATCGGTAATGGGCTTTGGAAACATATCATCAGCTTCCTTTGAAGATAATGGTGACATTTTAATGGATTTTGAAGATGGCCATGTAGAAATTAAATCAAAGCCGGGTGTGATGGATGTTGGTGCCATGACTATTGTTGTTCAAAATGATCTTAAGTTAGGTAAAACAGCATTCAGCTACGAATGGGTATTTGAAAAAAAACTAGAAACCATTGAATTTGAAGTTGTACAGAAAGAAACGATCAACACTATATTTGGTGACATGACAGCGGTTAAAGTCAAAGAAGTTAAAAAGAAGAAAAACCGCGCGACTTATTACTGGTTTATTCCCAAACTAGATTACCAGCTTGGGCAAGTTGAAGTATATAAACATGGCGTACGCAAATCGTACTTAAAACTCACCGATCTTACTTTTCAGTAACCTATCATAATTAGAAGATAAAATGACAAAACCAATCATGATCATGGGGTGCACGAGTGACGCCGGTAAAAGTTTCGTTGTCGCGGGTTTATGCCGCATGTTTGCCAATCGTGGTATTAATGTCGCGCCATTTAAAGCGCAAAATATGAGTAATAACGCCGCTGTAACAGCGCAAGGAGAAGAGATCGGCCGCGCGCAGTATCTACAAGCTATTGCTGCCAAAGTCCTCCCCGATGTACGCATGAACCCTGTATTACTAAAACCCAGTGCGGACACTCAAAGCCAGCTTATTTTAAACGGTAAACCCGCTCCAGAATTAAGTAACATTCCGTGGATGGAACGTAAGTCTCACCTTTTTGAGCATGTTGAAAAGGCACTTAACGGTTTACAGAAAGACTACCAGCAAATCATTATTGAAGGTGCGGGCAGTCCGGCCGAAGTCAACTTACGCGCCAGTGATATTGTGAACATGAGCGTTGCGCTGGCTTGTAATGCAGATGTCTATTTAGTTGCTGATATTGATAAAGGCGGTGCGTTTGCGCATCTACTCGGTACTTTTATGTGCCTTGCAGAAGAAGAGCAAAAACTGATTAAAGGCTTTGTATTAAATAAATTTCGTGGTGATCCGTTATTACTGGGTAATGCCATGACTTGGTTAGAAGAAAAAACGGGTGTGCCGACCCTTGCTAATATTCACTACTTTCCGCATCGTTTACCCGAAGAGGATACTTTACATCATCGTGCCGTTTATCAAAGTGGACATATCAATATTGCGTTGATTGCTTACCCTTATGCGGCGAATATGGACGAGTTTGATAACTTGATCCATCAAGATAATGTCAGCGTAGTCCCACTACGAGATGGTCAATCATTGGCTGACTTTGATGCCATTATCTTACCCGGTAGTAAAAATACAGCGGCGAGTTTATTACATTTACGTGGTTCCGGCTTAGCCAATGAGATCTGCAAAGCGGCGCAGCGTGGGCAACCTATTCTCGGTATTTGTGGTGGCATGCAATTACTTGGTGAACATATTCTAGACCCACACCACATTGAAGGTGGTGATGAACAAGGCTTGGGACTGTTACCTATCATCACTGCACATGCCGAGACTAAAACGACACGACAGCGTAATATCGATTGGCAAGGTTTTAAATTGTCGGGTTATGAAATTCACCATGGTAAAACAACGATCAGCGATGTGAGCCAAACTATGCGTTGTAAAAGCTTTATCGAAACCGATTTAGGCTGGCAGAAAGGGAATGTTTATGGCTGTTATTTACATGGATTGTTTGATAATAAAGGTTTTATCAATCAGTTTTTAGCGAATTTAGGCTGGGTAGGTGAAGCGGACGAGCATGCCGTAAGCTTAGATGCGGAACTAAACCGTGTTGGTGATATGTTTGAAAAATTGAACTGGTTATAAAGTGTAGATAAAAATAAAGCAGGTAAACGGAGTTACCTGCTTAAATATAGCTGTGCTCTTAATAAGAGTTTATTAATAAGCTGACCTTGATTAAGGCGCGAGGCGATCAACACGCCAGATATTCCCATCTTTCACATAACTAAAGCGGTCATGTAAGCGATCGGCTTTACCTTGCCAAAACTCGATACTTGTCGGTTTCACCACGTAGCCACCCCAAAACTCAGGAAGTGGCACTTCTTTATCTGCAAATTTATCGGTGAACTGTTTAACTTGTTGTTCAAGGATTTTGCGTGAAGTGATCACTGCACTTTGCTCTGATGCCCATGCACCGATTCGGCTGCCACGTCCACGAGACTGGAAGTAGGTATTAGAATCTTCAGCTGAGATCTTTTCGACCACACCTTGAATACGCACTTGACGCTGTAAAATATTCCAATGGAAAGTTAACGCGATATGGGGATTCTGAGCGAGTTCTCGGCCTTTTCTACTGTCGTAATTGGTAAAGAAAACAAAGCCTTCTTTGCTCAATTCTTTGAGTAATACAACACGGCAAGAAGGGTAACCATTCGCATCAACCGTAGACACTGTCATGGATTCAGGTAAGACAATGCCGCAGTCTTGCGCCGCTTTGAACCAGTTTTGGAACTGATCAAATGGATCTACGCTAGGATCAAGGTCGGGCAAGTCGACTAATACGCCTTGCCCTAAGGTAAATGCACAACGAATCTTATTTAATAAAGACATTGTTAAACCTTATGCATATAAACCCAAATTTTCTTTAGCGTACTGTTCAAACTCAGTACAACCACCAAGGTGCTTTTCATCTATGAAGATTTGTGGAACAGTATTCACTGGTACACCTGCTGATTTTTCTAGGTCTGCTTTGCTGATGCCTTCAGCAAGCATATCGATGTAGTCGAAATCAAAATCTTCATGCTCAGCTTTCAATGTTTCTGCAATTTGTTTTGCACGTACGCAGAAAGGACAACCTGGACGACCAAAGATAACTGTATACATAATATAAAATACTCCACGTAAATAAAATTGGTTAGCACGCTATCTGTACTCTATGATCAAGTACCAGTTGCTAGTGAGTGAATTCACTCTTAATGTGTACATAATATGTTTTTCTGAAATAAAATGAAATTGTTTATTTAATAATAATTGATAGTCAATAGCTATTAATTAAGAGTTTAACATACGTATAACTTCTGTTAATAAATGTAAATTTTGAGTACCGAGTTCTAATAATTGCAGAGATACATAGCAATCAGAGCGGGAATCAGTGATAATTATCGATTAACTTTTATAAATCAGCTTGAAACGACATATGAAATCATTAGAGTTTTATCAGTCTACGATTACCAACTTAAAGCAACTGCCAATGTCGGCAGGGCATATTGATGTTTTATTTTCAGCGCGTGATTTTAAAGCAAAAATATTAGATTTAATTGCTTCATCTTCGAGACGCATTTATATTTCGGCTCTTTATATCCAAGACGATGAAGCCGGCAGAGAAATTCTTGATGCGCTTTATCAAGCTCGTGTAAATAATCCTAGATTAGTGATTAAAGTGTTCGTTGATTTTCATCGAGCACAACGCGGTCTTATTGGCCAAAAAGATCATGGTGGTAATGCCGACTTCTATAAAGAAATGCGTAAAAGACTCGGTGACAAAGTCACGATCTTAGGCGTGCCTGTGAAAGGTAAAGAAGTATTAGGTGTATTGCATCTGAAAGGCTTTATCTTTGATGACACCGTGCTTTACAGTGGTGCGAGTATTAATGATATCTACTTGCATCAAGGGGATAAATACCGCTGCGATCGCTATCATGTGCTTTATAATCCAGCGCTATCTGACTCGATGGTCTCTTATTTAGAAGACTATTTTGTAAGTCAAAATGCGGTGACGCGACTTGATGACGATACTATCCCGTCAAGCAAAACTTTGAAGCAAGATATTCGTCAGTTCAAACAAACGCTACGCAGTGCGCAGTATCATTACATTAATACTACGCCAGACAGTACTGAAGTGGGCATCACTCCGATTTCTGGTTTTGGTCGTCACGGTAATAAACTAAACCAAACGATCACCAATTTATTACGTGCGGTAGAAAGCGAGATTACTATTTTTACACCGTATTTTAACTTGCCATTATCTATATCAAAAGACATTAAACGTCTGCTAAAACGTAATGTGAAAGTAACCTTAGTTATTGGTGACAAAACGGCTAACGATTTCTACATTCCACCGTCAGAACCGTTTAAAGTTATTTCGGCGTTGCCTTATATTTACGAAAGTTACCTGTATAAGTTTGTGAAAAGCTGTCAGTCATTTATCGATCAAGGTCTGCTTAATGTTAGATTATGGAAAGATGAAGGTAACAGTTTCCACCTTAAAGGTCTGTGCTGTGATTATAAGTACCACTTATTAACAGGTAATAACTTGAATCCACGTGCGTGGGGCTTAGATTTAGAGAATGGTATTTTAATTCATGATCCTAAACAGTTATTAAAAGATACTCTACAAGCTGAGCAAGAACATGTGTTGAAAAATACTCGTCGTATTAAGCACCTTTCTGATTTAGACAGTTTGGCGGACTATCCTGCACCAGTACAGAAATTTATGCGCCGTATTAAAACAACGCGCTTGGATATGTTACTTAAACGTATTCTATAATTTAGCTGTTCTAAAAAAACTAAATTAATAGGATAGAAAAAGCTTGTTACTGTCTCGGTAACAAGCTTTTTTATTTTTTGACTATTTTTATTTACTAATATTTTGGTATTCGTGTCACTTTCACAATGATGTCTCGTTATCTTTACCGCCAGCGGATGACGTAAATTCTTTTCATTCTACGTAAATGCTATTGCTCTGTTCTAGCTTGCTGATTATACTCTGATTAACTATTAAACAACTAAATTGGCTGTTATTTTCATGTTCGGATTTTTAAAACGATTTTTTTCTGACTCAGATGCTAAATCTGTCGACAATATGCCGAGTGTTGAACCTGTACATTACAATGGCTATCTTATCTTTGTGATGCCGAAGGAAGAAGGGGGGCAATATCGTGTTGCGGGTTTAATTGAAAAGCCGATTGTAAAAGACACGGCAGAGCTAGATGCGGATGGAAAAGAAAACGAAGTGGAAAATTTAAAACATTCGTTTATTCGTTCCGATCTTTGCATGAGTAAGCCGCAAGCTGAGCAAATCACTTTACAAAAATGTAAATTATTTATCGACCAAGTCGGCGATAACATGTTTAAGTAATTTACTTATTCGATTAATTAACGCTGGAGTTCACAATGTTTTTTGCAAAAAATAAGTTGACCATGGTTAGTGAAGCAGATGCACTACCTGATAATCCAACTGCAATAACTGTTGATGCGTTACATTATGTATCGGCAACGAATATGGTTCCGCCTTTTATAGCTCAACATCAAGTCTGCTATTTTGCGATGGGCTGTTTTTGGGGCGCTGAGCGATTATTTTGGTCTGTACCGGGTGTTGTAACGACGGCAGTTGGTTACCAAGGTGGCTATACTGTACATCCGCGTTATCAACAAGTATGCTCAGGTCAAACTGGGCATACGGAATCGGTGTTAGTCGTATTTGACCCCGAAGTCATTAGTTATGCGGAACTCTTGATTTTGTTTTGGGAAAACCATCAACCAACGCAAGGCATGCGCCAAGGTGCTGACCAAGGTACGCAATATCGTTCTGCTATTTACTGCACTTCACAGCAGCAATTAGTTCAGGCTAAAGCTTCTGCTGACCATTATCAACAAGCGCTTACAGGCGGGGGAAGTTCAGAGTTAATCACCACTGAGATCGACCTAGCTGCGCCATTTTATTATGCAGAACAAGATCATCAGCAATATCTTGCTAAGAATCCTCAAGGTTATTGTGGGCTAGGCGGTTCTGGTATCTGTTACCCAGGGAATTAATCATGAAAGCGAGAAATAGACGAATCTTATTTATACTCGTGTTTACCGTTCTCGCTTTTATGTGGCAAAGTGCATTAATTGCTCCACTTAAGATACTGGTTGTTTTTTTACATGAGCTAAGCCATGCGCTTGCGACGTGGTTAACCGGCGGTAAAGTCGTGGAGTTTGTCGTATCTGCCTATCAAAGTGGGCATGTTCGCTCTGCGGGTGGATCGCGGTTTATTATTCTGAGTGCGGGCTATTTGGGTTCGCTACTGTTTGGTCTGCTGTTTTATGCTGCCAGTAGTCGCCGTCAAACAACGGATATTAGTTTAGCCTTATTGGCAATAACCATGTTATTGGTTGCGGTATTCTTTGGTGGCACTTTATACACTATCGGCTTTGCTGCTGTCATTGCTCTTGTGATTCTGGGGTTACTCAAGTACGCGAGCACAGGTATTAAGCAAACAGTTTTATTGGTGTTCGCTAGTGCCAGCATGATCTATGTGCCCTTAGATATTTGGCAGGATACCATTATCCATAGTGGTTCATTATCTGATGCGCGTATGTTAGCAAATGAAATTGGTGGCGCGACCTTTATGTGGGGTGGTCTGTGGTTTCTTGCCAGCTTATATTTTATTTATTTAACGTTACGAAAATCCTGATCTAATACTCCAGTTAGTATTTTTATATAAGTATTATCGGTGAATTCAAGGTCACTGATAATACTTAAATCAAACTCTCCATAACAGCCTGAACGCACATGTAATTGTTCGCAGTGGTTAAATACATTGTCGCGGAGTAGTGCTGCTATTGGTTGCTTAATTGCTTTTGCTAATGCTTCTTTTAATGTCCAAATACGATAAAAAGCCTGCGCTTTTAACATTAAGGATTGTGCAGTACAAGCTGCCAATTCTTCGGCATGATAATAGTGGTGTGCGATTCTTTCGAGAGAACGTTTGGTTGAAATCCATTCTAAATCGACACCGAGTTTAATTGGTTGTGTTGTTGGTGCTAGGGCAATAAGAACTTGGCCATGAGAATGAGAAATACAACATTTTAACGGAACGATGTCCTCATTATAGTATATATTTAAGTCGTTTTTTTCAGTGTCGAATAACACATAAAGCTCAGTAAAATTATACCCTAAGCATTGGCTAGCATAAGCCTTAATGATAATGCGAGTCGCAAGGTATTCTTGTTGAGCCTGCTGCTGTTTACGTTTCGTAAATACTTCATATTCATGAGGATGCAAATAATGCTCAGAAAATGATGTTATCTGTTCGCTACTGATGGTATTACTGTTAAATAGGTAAGCCTCAATTGTTGAATTGATATTGGTAGTTAAGTCGGCATTAGAGGTAAACGTTAATTGTGGGCTAAAGAATGATTCAGTGTGTGGCATTAGAAATGGAACCGTTATATCACTATTAATGGGAGTATAACATAATAAGATACAGTGTAGACTCTCAAAAGTTAGACCACTTTAATAAGTCATTACTTGGTGGTTTTGTGGAATAGCTAATGCGACATTGTCGCTTAAGGCTTCATTTTAGGTCGTTTGGATGAATAGTTTTTCGATTATATTTTCCAGCGTCATGATTGAAGTGATAAAAATAGGTTACGTATGTCTATAGTTAAAGGTAATCATGATTATATTTGTGATGAAGAATTTGATGATGTTTATGGCTTTGTTTCTAATGAGCATCAATTTGACTGGGGCATGCATTCCCATCAAGAAAGCCAGTTAATACTGTCTCCTTCTGGTTGTATCACTGTAAATCTTCAATCTCAAAAACTGGTGATACCACCAAATTGTGCAATTTGGCTACCGCCAAAAATACAACATAGTATTGAGCGTCGCGGTGGGGAGAGTTTGGTTACATTATTCTTTAAATCAAGCATTGGTTATACGGTCCCCAATGATCTGCGTGTACTAAGATTAAATTCTTTGTTAAATGCATTAATACAGCGAGTATCTTACGCCTCTAATAATCGCCAATTCCATCCCTCATTGATTGAGTTACTGTGTTATGAAAGTTATCAAGCGCCACTGACTGATTTATCACTGCCATTACCAACTGATAGTCGTTTGTTGGCTTGGTTAAACTCTTTAGGAGAATATGCTCCCCAGAAACTCGGCGTTATGGCAAAGAAAATTGGTGCAAGTGAAAAAACCATCAGCCGTATTTTCTTTAAAGAAACGGGTATGCACTATCAAGAATGGAGAAAAAGGTGGCTGTTATTAAAAGCCATTGAGCTGTTGTCAGAAGGCGAATCAGTGACAGGTTGTGCGTTAACGTTAGATTTTTCAACTACGAGTGCTTTTATATACTTTTTTAAGCAGGCAATGCATACCACTCCAAGTCAATATAGAAAGTATTTTGAATAGCGGTTAGGGTTTATTGTCTGATTATCGTTACTCAATGTCCCCAGTTTGATAGTCGATAATTATTATCCTGTTAGCATATTTGATTCAATTAAGTTGATAGTGAAGAAATGCTAATGGAAAATTATGTCGTCGCTTTAAGTGTCTCAAAGCCTAAACTTGAGAACATTAATGGAAAAGATTTAAAAACATCAATTGTTAGAGAGCCCCTCTATCATCCCGTTTATTTTGATCAAACGGGCCCCGTTGGAAATAAGCCTGCAGACCATATCGAAGATGTCTTTGTATATTCAGAGAATCATTATGACTATTGGTGTGAAGTTTTTAATATAGAACGTTCGTCATGGAAGCATGCGCATTGGGGAGAAAACATTACCTTAAACCATGCCTGTGAGGAGACATTACGTATTGGTGACATCGTACGTATTGGAAATGAAGCGGTGTTACAGGTGACGTTTCCTAGAATCCCGTGCTTTAAGCTGTCTTGGCGTTTAGGGCAAGCGGTCAGCGTATTATCAGATATTATTGATTCAGGACGAATTGGTTTCTACATGAATGTTATTGAACCGGGAACAATAGAGCCCAATGATGCATTCACCGTTATAAAGAGTAATCCACAGCATCCTACCGTCGCTGGTATATCTCGTATGTTGCAAAGTTCAGATACGAGTATAGGGCAGATGCTTGAGGTAAAAAGTTTGCCAGACCTCACACCTTGGGGCTTAACCTGGATTAACAAAAAAATACATACTATTGAAGAGCTGTCACTGTTAAAAGAATATCGTTGGTTAGGATGGCGGTCGTTTACGATTAATAATATCGTTGCAGAAACCCATGATATTTATTCTTTTTATTTGTCACCATCAGATATACAAGCTGTTCCAGCTTTTCGCCCTGGTCAGCATTTAGCTGTACGCTTACAGGTTGAAAATGAAGTAATCGAGAGACGGTGGAGTCTTTCTGAATATTGCCCAGACAAAATGCAATATCGTATATCAATTAAAAAAGTAGACAATGGCTTAGGCTCTTCATGGATGCATGCTGCAAAAGAAGGAGTACAAGTTGAGATCAAAGCACCCTCTGGTGATTTTTATTTAGATAACACTGATATTATGCCTATCGTGCTGATATCAGGTGGGATAGGCGTGACGCCGATGCTTGCGATGTTGCAGGCTCATCTTCTAAAAGACAAAAACACGCGAGCACCGATTTATTGGATTCAGTGTGTGTTAAACAAAGATAATCATCCGTTTAGAGATGATGTACTAGCAAAAGTTGAAGAGCTAGGAGTACATATTCACTTTGTTTATTCAGGGCCCACCGAAAATGAGACGATTGGGCATGATTATCATTCATGCGGCCTGCTGTCTGTTGATAAACTTATGTCTATATTAAAAACAGAAAATATTAAGTTTAACGGTAAAACAATTGCTATCCCTCCTGCATTTTTTAGTTTCTATCTATGTGGACCTAAACCAATGCAGCAAGCTCTGTATTCAGGCTTAAAAGAGAAAGGAGTCGAGAAAGTCTTTTTTGAAGAGTTCGTTTCCGCTCTAGCAATGAATAATGCGGATAATACGTTAGATGTTGCAACGGTTACTTATAAAAATGCGAAAAAGCAATTAAGTTGGCATTTAGAGGATGACGTATCACTCTTGGAATTGGCTGAGTTTTACGATTTAAAACCACAGTATCAATGTCGAAGTGGCCAATGTCACCGCTGTAAGGTGAAAGTGCTAGAGGGTAAAGTAAGGCACACATTAAGCGTCGAGGGAATAGGGGAAGATGAAGTGCTTTTATGTTGCGGTGTTCCAGATAGCTCACAACTTATTATCGATGTTTAGACAATGCTGCTAAATGCTGAAATATCAGGGGATACACCTTGGTAGTGAGTTCATAATAATCAGTGCTTTAGGTGTTTATTTTGATGTGGGTTTGCTTCAGTAAAGAGTACAACAATCAAGGGTTCTGTCATATAATAAAATGCCTATCGATTGAGAGCTATGTCGCTAATGCCGTTATGTCATCATTTAAGAACTTATGCTAAATCTGCCGAGAAGAGCTTTCATCAACACGACGATAAAGTACAGCTTGTCTACATACACTCCGGTTGCTGCATTATCGCTACCCGCAACGATAGTACCCTTGCGGTCAACGGCCAGCTGCTTTGGATACCAGCTGGTGTCGAACATCGTTTAGAAGTGCTAAAAAGTACTATTTTTAGTGTATTATTTTGTGAACCTAATGAACTGCCGATGTTTAGCCACGATATGGGGTGGCTCACAGTCAATGGGCTGGTGGTACCGCTTATGGAGTATATTGATGAGATCGAATTGACCGAGGTCAGTGATATTCCCGCACACTATTTAGCGGTACTAAAAGATCAAATTAGTCAGCAGAGCATCAAAGAACAAGGCTACAAAGCCACTGGTGAGATTGACCGACGCTTGTTGCCTGTAATCCAGAGCCTTACCCTTAAGCCTGATATCAAATTATCGCTAGAGGACTTTACCGAGAGTTGTGGCGCCTCGACTAGAACGCTTAATCGGATGTTTCAAAAATGCTTTGAGCAACCGTTCCGCAGCCTGAGGTTGCAGATTGTGATGGAGAAAGCTTTGCAACTCAACCGCCAAGGCATACCACACACTGAGGTTGCTCTGGAACTTGGTTATAATAGTCTCTCTGCTTTCTCCACTGTGTTCAATAAATACCTTCGCGAGAAAAAAATACTGAGCCAACTTGGCGGCTACGCGCAATAGACTGGCGTTTAGACTAAAGCGGCTGAGTCTATGAGTGAGTAAAATAAAGGCATATTCAATCTAGGAAGAGTTATTATGCCTTTAGTTAAACTACTCGCAATTAGCCTATTAATGGCAAGCAGTTATTTCTTTGCTGCTGACATGTATGCCCCAAGTCTACCGTACATGGCTAACGCGCTAAACGCCTCAAGTGGCACGGTACAGCAGACTGTCAGTATTTTCTTTATTTTCGTGGCGATAAGCCAGCTGTGTTGCGGTCCCTTATCGGAACGTTTTGGACGCCGTCCTATTGCAATAATCGGTAGTCTAGTATTCGCACTCGGCTCACTCATTTGTACCAGTAGTCAGGATATTAATGTACTTATTTTAGGCCGTTTAGTGCAGGGTATTGGTGTTGGCGCTCTGTACCTATTGTGTCGAACAATTTTGCAGGACTCTTTTTCTAAGACGCAGCTTATCGGCATAATGTCTTGGTTCGGTATTTTATTTTTAACCTTGCCGGGACTAACGCCAGCGCTCGGTGGCATATTACAAACGCATTTTGGTTGGCAAGCTAGCTTTTGGTTTATGTTCGCCTTAGCGATAACAATATTTTTGGTTATTACGCTGTGTCTTGGTGAGACGCATCAGCAAAAGAATGTGCACGCAGTAAGATTGTCTAATATTGCGCAAGACTACTGGATGATCGCATCCAACAGTAAGTTCTTACGCTATCTGTTGCTGATGATTGTCTCAAACGGTGGCGTTATTGTTTTCTATCTGATGGGCGCCTTTATCTCACAAGAAAACTATTCGATTGCCCCGCACGCGTTTGGTTTAACCTCACTACTATTGATAGGTAGCACAATCTCCGCACGACTCGTGTTTAACAGCCTACTCAAACAGCGCTTTAGCGAAAAGCAATTGCTGCTTTCAGCTAGCATCATCATGGTTATTGGTAGTTGTGGTTTATTGGCTAACATTACTTATGCTAGCCTTAGTCTAATGATACTTAGCGTCGCTGTTTATTGTTTTGGTGCCGGTCTTACCACCAGTATCGCAGCGGTCAATGCCCTGTACTTATTCCCTCAACATAAGGGGCAAACAGGCGCTATTTTCGGCTCGCTGCAAATGGCTGGAATGTTCTTGTTAACGCTATTAGTCAGTCACATCGCTAATACCGAGTTTGTCATGGCGGTTGTGTTCGTTATGATGGCCACGCTTAGTCTTACTGCCCAGTGGCGGAAAGGCTAATGCTAGAGGGATTTGTTGAGACTTGTGAACAAGGCATACCGCACATAGCGGTTGCCTTGTAACTAGCTACGATAGCCTTGTCGTTACATCAAAATAAACTTATAGCCTAATGATGCCATCAGTAACATCAGCGATACCGATAGTGTTTTACGTACAAAATTGGGCCCCAATTTCATTGCAGATGCACTACCTAGGTGATTACCAATTAGGTTCATCATGACTAAAGGGAACGCTAACATATAAAGTAATTTACCCGCTAACATAAATGCAATCAGTGCGCCGATATTTGACGAAAAGTTGAATAATTTCGATGTTGCAGAAGCCGAAACTAAGTCAAACTTTAACAAGTAGTGCAAAACCAATATCAAGAAACTGCCCGTACCTGGGCCAAAGAATCCGTCATAAAAGCCAATGATGAGCACAGCCAATGGCACACCAAAGTAAATGATCTTCGCATTGATAGTTTGATCACTCTGGTGATGGTCTTTTTTTGGAATGAAAGAGATCACGATACCAATGGGTAACATACCGAGAATTATTTTACCGACTGTATCAGGATCAAAGTATAAGATCGCTTCAGCGCCCACGTAAGCACCAATTAATCCAGCTGGGATCCCTGATGCCACTGCAGTCCAAATGACCTTTTTGTTTTTGACAAAGTTACGGATCGCCGCAATGGTGCCTAGCGTACTCACTATCTTTTCTTGTCCCAGCGCTACCTGCGGAGGCAGCCCTACGAGTATGAAAGAGGGCACTAGTATTAACCCACCTCCGCCAGCAATACTGTCAATAAAGCCTGCCGCTAAAGCCGATGCCATTAACGCGAGCAGTATCCATACCGTGATATCTGAACCAAAAAATTCCATTTTAATATTCCCCTACGTTGCTATCCTTAGACTGATTTTATCGCGTTAGCTTTGATGAGCGCTGATGTGTCCATATTCCCCAGTCCGTGCTGCTGTAATAGCTCGTAATCACTATCGACTTGACTTGTTAAAGGTAATTGCAGTTGATAGCGTTCAGCTTCTTCCAAACAGATCCCAAGATCTTTTCTCATTAGATCGATCGCAAAGCCAAAATCAAACTGATCTTTTGCCATCGTTTCTGCTCGGTTCTCCATCTGCCATGATCCTGCTGCGCCATGCTTAAGTGTCTCTACTACGAGTGCAACATCTAATGATGCTTTTTCTGCTAACGTTAAAGCTTCACTTAAACCTTGCAAAATCCCTGCAATACATATTTGGTTTACCATTTTACAACGTTGGCCTTGACCGTGACCGCCCAGCAACGTTACCTGTTTTGCATAAGCGTTAAGCACAGGTTGAACTGTCGTAAAGGTATTAGCATTACCACCACACATGACGGTTAATGCGCCATTTTCGGCACCTGCCTGTCCACCTGAAACGGGCGCATCCATAAATTCAATATCATGGTTTGTACATGCTGCGGCTAACTCGATGGCAAGTTGAGCTGATGTCGTGGTGTGATCCACTAAGATCGCGCCCGGTTTGAGGCTGGCCAATACGCCTGACTCACCGTATACCACGCTGCGTACATCGTCATCGTTACCAACACAAATGAACACGATATCTGCGTTTTCTGCGGCTTCTTTAGGGGACGAGGCCAACTCTCCTTGGTAGTCTTTTACCCACTGTATGGATTTTTCTGTGGTACGATTAAATACCTTGGTTTGGTATCCAGCACGTTTTAAATAACCCGCCATTGGGTAGCCCATGACACCAAGGCCTACAAAAGCAACGTTTAAATAATTCATATTTCACACTCCAATTCATAATGACATATGTCAATTTTCATTTGTAATTTATTGCATTACCTTGTGGTAAGTCAATTGTTTTGTACAATTAATTAACAAATATTATGGTATTAATAGGTAAATGTAATGGTTCTAGCGCTGTATGTTTTATTTCAGCAAGGTAAACTAGGGCTTATCAATGTTATGTTTTTGCTGTGTTCATTAGAGGTAAGTTAATGAGTGATATTAAGTTTCGACAAATAGCCGAAACAATTGAAACTAGAATTAATACTGGTGTATATCAACCTAATACTAAACTACCGCCGCACCGGGTGTTAGCCGACGAGCTTGAGACCACGCCGACAACTGTGTCCAAGGCGTATAAATTATTGGTTGAAAAAAACAAGGTTGAATCCTTTGTTGGCCGTGGCACGTTTGTTTGCGGTAATTCTGAATTGGAAACAGTGATCCAAGCCTCCGACGATGATGCAGATTATAATTTCTCAATTTTACAACCCTGCCTAAAATATAATGTTTTACCCTTACAGGCTGCATTTCAGCAAACGTATGCGGCATTGCCGAGTGAGCTATTGGGTTATATCGAACATTCAGGGCACTTATCTCACCGAGAAGCGGGTGTTAAATGGGCGGCGGAGTTTGGTTTATCCGTTTCTGGTCCTGACGAAATACTACTTGCCAGTGGCGCGCAGAATGCACTGGAAATACTGATCCAAACCTATACTAATCCAGGTGATTGCATTGCGGTTGAAGCATTTACTTATCCTGGTATTCTCTCTATCGCTAATTTATTGGGTCGCCGCGTTGTTGACGTTGCAATGGATAATGAAGGGATGTGTCCGACTGCACTTAAAAACGCTATTCTTAACGATAAGCCGAAATTGGTTGTCATTGTACCGTCACACCAAAACCCAACAGGTGTGACTATGCCGCAAGCGCGTAGAGAAACCATTGCTAAAGTGATCGAAGAAGGGAATATCTGGTTATTAGAAGATGATATTTATGGCTTCTTAAACCCAATGACGATCCCGGCAATCACAAACTATATACCCGAAAAAAGTTTTCATATTACCAGTCTGTCGAAAGCGATTAGTCCTGCGTTACGTTGTGCATTTATTAAAGCGCCTAAAAGTGAAATTCGTAAAATAGGCGCATGCATCCGTACTTCTATCTGGCTGGCCTCACCACTTAATTTTGCTGTAGCAGCACAATTAATTAACTCTGGTGAGGCTTTTATTATGGCGCATCAACAAAAATTATTGGCCGCGCAACGACAACAGTTTGTGACAGATAAATTGGGTTTTTTGTCTTGCTCTAGCCAGCCGACAAGTTACCATATTTGGGTGGAATTACCGGAACATTGGCGACAAGAGCATTTTGTGATGGAAGCTAAAAACCAAAAATTACTAGTGAGTAGTGGTGGTTACTTCTCGCAACAGAGTGATAAAAGCAATCATATTCGTTTATCTTTAATGGCGATAGATGACGAACAACGTTTTCAGCAAGGTGTTGTATCTCTAGCTAATTTACTCCAAGATGGGCAGGGGTCACACTTCCTATTTTAATTATTTTAACTGTTCATGATGTAGACCCATAATAGGACATTAGGCTAAGGAGAGTTTATGTTGAAAAATATGATTACGGGTATACTTATTTTAAGTTGTTCTGGCTGTGCCTTGTTCGTTAAAAAAGATCCGACACCACCAGAGATAGAACCAGCGGATGCAGAAGTTCCGGTATTACTATTACCGTCAACAGTAACGCCGACCTCGGCAGCGGAATGTGCAGGTGATATGGAATTACCTATAGAGTTTAGTCGTAAGTTCACCGCTGTATCTGACCCTGAATTACTAGCGCAATCTATCGGTGAACCTGAGGAAGGCAGACTCTGTCAGGGGCAAGTCTATGTAGCTAAACAGAACACTAAAATCTTACTGTTTCGTGCTTGGAATAGTGCCAATCCGGCGAGTAAATTTGGTGAGTGGTGGGCATTAAAAAGTCCACGTGGACAAATAGCTGAATATCGTAGTGATTATCAAATATGCTATCAATGGTCGCCGCTAGATAAACTTACCTTATGCAGTTTAAACGCGGGGGCGAAAGTGGTTATTGGCACAGGCCAAAGTGCGACCTGCTCAGATTATCTTGAATATCCGACCTCAGAGAAGAAGCAGGTATATCTGGCTAATGCAGACGTGGATCTCGTTGATTGCACTAGCTACAACGCCGAATTCAATTGGACGCCTATTATTAATAATTAAATAATGTATCAGTTCACGTTATTCTAGGCATAAGGTATTTCAGCACATGACAAATAGCTGGCTAACACTCTTAGCTGCTTATTTGTCGTAAGACCGTTTAGTCCATGTCATCAAAAGGTTGACCAATACTCGGTAAGAACACATCAAGGAAATACCGAATTTCATCTGTTATACGTTCGTCTAATGCATTTTTACAGCGTAATTTGGCTTTCGCAAATTCATGGTTACCACAGCTTTCCTCTTCAATACACTTCATATAAGCACAGAGAATATCCGCATCTTTGACTAACTTTTTATAAATAGGATCAAGATCAGGGCTTGATAATAGTGGCTTATATGCATCGCGTAATTCTGCTGGCAACATATCGAGTAAGGTTTTTTCAGCGGCCAATTCAATTTTGTTATATTCACGAATAATGGCTTTATTGTAATATTTCACTGGGGTGGGTAAATCACCGGTAAGCACTTCGGTGGTGTCGTGGAACAATGCCATTGAGGCTGCTTTGTCAGGATCATAGTTTTTGTCGTAATAAGTATTCCCGATCAGCGCAAGTGCATGGGCAACCATTGCAACCTGTAAACTGTGTTCGGCAATATTCTCATTGGTGACATTACGCATCAGCGGCCAACGATAAATTAACTTCATGCGGGCAAGGTGGGCAAAAAAATGGCTCATGCTCTTCTCCAAATAAAAAGTATCTAATGACGATACAGGCTAAAACCACGTAAGTCATCGGTTTCATTACTGTAGCACCTCTTTGCATACTCTCAAAATTTCAAATAGTTAGATTTCTCGCTTTGCATTTGAAGTGTTATGTTATAACATAACAAAATATGAGTGTTATATTATAACAATTAAGGAAAATAGTTGTGAAAAAGAAATTGGTCTCCCTCGCGATTGGTAGCATCTTGGTATCACCTGCTTTTGCTAATACGTTGTCAAACCCACAAATTGGCGTTGTACTTGATGGTTACTACCAAAATGGTGAGCGTAATAATTCAGAACGTGGGGAGGGTTTTGGACTCGGGCACACTGAAATCAGTATGTCCGCTAATATTGATGACAAGTTTCATGGCGTATTAACGACAGTGCTAGAGGTGCATGGCGATGAAACTGAGCTTCTTTTAGAAGAGGCGTTTGTTGAAACATTGGCAATGCCTTATGGTCTTAATATCCGAGCGGGACGATTCTTGTCAGACTTTGGTTATTTGAACAACCAGCATGTACACACGGACAGTTTTGTTGAACGTCCAATCGCTTACCGTACTTTCTTGGGTTCCCATTATTATGATGATGGTTTGCGTGCAAACCTAGTACTACCAACGGATATGTATGTGAAACTGGGGGTCGAGGCATTGAGTGGCAGTAAGATGTCTGCTGTGGAAGATGGCTCCGAAGTGGGTGTTTATACCACGACATTAAAACTAGGAGATGATTTTTCTACGTCGTCCAGCTGGCAGTTTGGTTTAAGTTACCTACGTAATGACAACGGTAAAACCAAAAGTTTTAAAGAGCATAAGCATGGTGAACATGCCGATCACGGCCATGATCACAGCCACGCATCGGCGGTGACGGGATCAAATCTATACGGCGCTGACTTTGTGTGGAAATGGGCGCCCAATGGCAACTATAAATATCGTAATTTAACGCTATCAGCTGAATACATGTTGTTAGACGATATTCTGGATAGTAAATACCAAGGTGAAAAGAATGCACCTGATAATCTAGCCGCGTATTACGTATCGGGTGTATACCGTTTTACTCCTAGTTGGTCGACAGGTCTGCGCTACGGTGAAGCTGAAAGCTATGACGGGCATGCACATGGCGAACATGTACATTTGACCTCTCTGAAAGACCGTGAGTTTGATGCGATGCTGGCGTGGAACTCTTCTCATTTTGGTACTGTTCGTGCCCAATACTCACGTGTTGAAAACCAATCTAAAGAAACGGATAACGTATTCACACTACAATATGTAATGACGTTTGGAGCCCATGGTGCACATGCGTTTTAAGAAAAGAACATTAATGCTGGCGGTAAGTGCGGTAATGTTGTCTGCACCTGCTCTCGCGTTGAATATCTTTGTCTGCGAGCCTGAATGGAAAGCACTATTGGCTGCACATGCACCAAAAGCGACCATCTATTCTGCGACAACGGCACTGCAAGACCCACATTATGTGCAAGCGAGGCCGTCTTTAATTGCAAAGATGCGCCAAGCCGATA
Source organism: Moritella sp. 28 (assembly GCF_018219435.1). Classification (NCBI taxonomy): domain Bacteria; kingdom Pseudomonadati; phylum Pseudomonadota; class Gammaproteobacteria; order Alteromonadales; family Moritellaceae; genus Moritella; species Moritella sp. 28. Next base: position 1,083,939 of record NZ_CP056121.1, read on the forward strand.
TGGCCATGTGTTCAGGTGCTGAGTTGGAAATTGGTTGGTTGCCGATGTTACAGGCGCGAAGCAGTAATCCGGCGGTGCAAAACAATAAGCAAAGTATGCTGTATGCGTCAGAGATTGTCAGCATGTTGGATACGCATCATCATGTTGACCGCAGTATGGGGGATATTCACGCCTATGGTAATCCGCATGTGCAGTTTGCTGCCAACGATATGATCCGAATTTCTCGCGTGGTGAGCAAACGTTTGGAAAGTATAGATCCCGCTAATGCATTTAGTTACCTAGTCAATGGTGTGAAGTTCCGTGAACATTGGCGAAAAAAATTAGTTGAATGGAAACTGCGAGCTGAACCGCTGCGAGGTATGCAAGTAGTGAGTTATCACGAGACCTATCGTTATCTGTTTGATTGGTTGGGGATGGAGCAGGTTGCAGATCTTGAGCCTAAGCCAGGTATTTCGCCGACGACTGCACATTTGCAATCGTTGACGAAGTTAGACCCAGCGTCGTTTGATGCGATTATTTACTCTTCTCATCAGAATCAACGACCGGCCAATTGGCTGCATCAGCAAACACAAAAGCCAGTGATTCAATTACCACTAACGGTATCGGAAGGGCAAAGCCTTGACGAACTGTATGATGGTATATTGGATGATTTACTTGATGTGCTTGCGCAATCAGAGAAGCGTTAACCTATGCTAACGGATTATCTTTGGCTCGCCCCCGCGGTGTTGTGTGGTTTGATTGCGCTGGTGGGCAATGTGATATTGGGGCAACAAGTGCTACAGCGGAAAATCATTTTTATTGATTTAGCCGTCGCACAAGTTGCCGCATTAGGTGCTGCATTTAGCCAGTATTGGTTAAGTGGTTTTGATGTATTACCCGAGACTTGGTTAGGGCAAATGATTGGGCCTTGGGTATTATCGCTACTACTGTGTGGTTTAATCGCTTTAATGGAAAAGCACTATCAACAGCACCTTGAACCTATGATTGGAAGCTTATTTGTGGTGTCTGCTTCATTGGCTATTTTATTGGCAAGTAAAGACCCGCACGGTGCCGACTTTATCCAAGGTATCTTAAATGGTCAGCTATTATGGGCAACATGGGATGATGTTTGGCCGTTGGCGATCATCACTGCTGCGATGGTGACTTTGGTCACGATGAAACCTGAGTTTATGCATGGCAGTGGTTTCTACATTATCTTCGCGATATTAATGCCGATAACGGTCAAGTTGACGGGGATCTACCTTGAATTTGCGTTATTGGTGATCCCAGCTCTTTGTGCATCGGCGTTAAAAGGTATACGGTTTTTTATCGCGAGCATGGGAATTGGTGTTGGAGGTATTTTGTCTGGTATCGCAATGTCAGCTCACTATGACTTACCCAGTGGTGCAAGTATCGTCATTACCTTGTTTGTATCTGGCGTACTGTTTCATTTATTGCTGCAACCTTTAGTGATGAAGACTGAAGTTCGCGCTTCATAAGATAAAGTCGCACGTAAAATAAAGCCTGATCTCAGAATACTCTGGAGTCGGGCTTTTTTCGTTTCACATCAATATAGTTTACGTTTCGATTTAGAGATCAATAATTGATTTTACAGTTGTTAGGAATAGATTTAATCGACATTAATACCGCCTTAGGGTACTGTTATTATATACAGTGCTTTGTTGATTTATTAAATGGAACACATCTATGGTTATAAACTAAGGGGAATATATAAATGTTACATTCAAAAGCAAGCTGCCTTTGTGGTGCTGTTGAAATTACCGCAAACGAAATTAATCCTAGATTTACTGTCTGCCACTGTGACTCATGCAGGGGATGGGGTGGTGCTCCATTTTTTGCTGTTCAATGTGGAACGAATGTAAGTATTACAGGGTTGGATAAAGTGAAGACGTATAATTCATCATCTTGGGCATCTCGTGGTTTTTGCACTGATTGTGGAACCCATTTATTTTTTAAATTTAATGACAGTGGTGATTACAATATGCCAGTGGGCATATTTAAAGATTTGAATGGATTAGAAATGGATATGCAATACTTTAGTGATCAGCGACCTGACTATTATTGCTTTTCAAACGAAACGAAAGAAATGACCAAAGCTGAAATTATGGCTTATTTTGCAAAACAGATATAACAAGCATGTTTAAAATGACCAATAAAAAGCATCGAGATTAGATTTTTTATTAAAAAAGGCGTCATTACGACGCCTTTCTAATATCTACAGTGGTATACCTAAAAACTAATCCTGACGGTAAGTTGATAAGAAGTTAGCCAGCTTGTTGATCGCAACTGTTAACTCTTCAACTCGCGGTAAAAATACTACGCGGAAGTGATCAGGGCGAGCCCAGTTAAAACCAGTGCCTTGTACAATCAATAGCTTTTCTTGTTGTAACAGATCTAATGCAAATTTCTGATCGTCTTTGATATTGTACATTTCCATATCAATTTTTGGGAACAGATACATTGCACCTTTTGGTTTTACACACGTGATACCCGGAATATCATTTAACATCCTCCAGGCTAAATCACGTTGTTCCAGTAAACGACCGCCTGGTAGAATCAATTCATTAATACTTTGATAACCACCTAGCGCTGTTTGTATCGCATGCTGCATCGGTACGTTTGAACACAGACGCATAGACGCCAACATTTCTAATCCGGCAATATAGTCTTTAGCAAGATGCGTCGCACCACTTAATACTAACCAACCAGAGCGGAAACCGGCAATACGGTACGCTTTAGACAAACCATTGAAGGTAACAATCAGAATATCTTGTGCCAGCGTACACATAGGCACATGCTCAACACCGTCATATAAGATCTTGTCATAGATTTCATCTGCAAAAATAATCAACTTATTCTGACGCGCCACTTCAATCACTTCGAGCAAGAATTCTTTGCTGTATACCGCACCCGTTGGGTTGTTCGGATTGATTAACACAATACCTTTGGTATTTGGTGTGATCTTGGCTTTAATATCATCCAGATCAGGGTACCAATCAGATTCTTCATCACAAATGTAGTGCGTTGCTTTACCACCCGAAAGGGTAATTGCCGCTGTCCACAATGGATAATCCGGTGACGGTACTAACACTTCATCGCCGTTGTTTAGCAATGCCTGCATCGACATCATGATTAATTCTGAAACGCCATTACCAAGATAAATATTGTCAATAGACACATTCAGTAGACCTTTCTGTTGATAATGTTGCATCACTGCTTTACGCGCAGAGTATAACCCTTTTGAGTCACAATAACCTTGGCTCGATGGCAGGTTATGAATAACGTCTTTTACGATTTCCTCTGGGGCTTCAAAACCAAATGGGGCGGGATTCCCGATGTTTAATTTGATTACTCGATGACCTTCTTCTTCTAAGCGATTCGCTTCTTTTAATACTGGTCCACGTATGTCGTAACACACGTTATCTAACTTATGAGATTTTTCTATTGAGTACATCCCGGCTCCAACGCTGTAAATATGTAAATTATTTTTCTTTCTTCAATAAAAGTAACGTATATAAGGCAGTGTTGGAAGTGATATTTGATGTTCAGGTCGATTTATTGTTGCGTCATTGTTAATTGACTCGGTTCGGGTGTAACATTGTCAGCAATAGTTACCAAGTTACGGTGATTTTGTGAGTATATTGTTGTAATACAGCAGTTAAATTCAATGTTAGATAGAAGTAAGGAAAGCGCATGAGTCAGCAGTTAAACCCAGCAAAAATGAGTGGATTAGAGATACTACAAGCAATGGCGGAAGGAATATTCCCACATCCTTCAATTTGCCAAACAATGCCAATGCAATGTGTTGATGTAAGTGAAGGGCAGATTCATTTTAGCGTGCAAGCCGATGATCGCCATTTAAATCCAATGGGCGGTGTACACGGTGGTTTTGCGGCAACGATACTTGATTCGGTAACGGGCTGCGCGACACACTCGACATTGGTTGCTGGTGAGAGTTATGGCACGGTTGATCTGAATGTAAAAATGGTACGTCCAATTCCGAAAAATACAGCATTAAAGGCAAGAGGCAAGGTACTAAACATATCAAAAACCGTGATTATCTCGGAAGGTGATATTTGTGATGCCGATGGTAAGCTTTATGCGCACTGTACCGCAACGTGTGTCATTACTCGCCTAGCTAAATAGGTTTTCTTTATGATAAACACTACATCTGAGATTTGTTTATGATAAATAGTATTTCTGAAATAGCACCGCATACATTTCAATTTAATCCATCGGCCAGTGAAAACGCGGGAAAGATGGTGATAGGGCATCGTGGTGCGTCATCTATAGCCCCAGAAAACACCTTGGCCGCTTTTCAATTAGCAGAGGACAATAACGTTCCTTGGATTGAAGTCGATGCCAATATGCTCGCTGATGGTAGTGTGGTTATTTGTCATGACAAAGCCCTCGACCGCTGTAGTGATCACAGGGGGTTATTATGCGATAAAATCGTCACCGACCTGGATGATATTGACGCGGGTGCATGGTTTGGGCTGGATTTTGTTGGAGAACGCATTCCGACGCTGGTGGATCTAATCTTATTCACTAATGAAACTGGTATGAATCTGAATTTAGAATTGATGTCAGGAGCTGATAAAGCCACGACAGACCGATTGATAGACGGTGTTATTCGTGACATTAACCATCACTGGCAAGGGGGGCAGCAGTTACTTATCTCCAGCTTTAATCATCTATTATTAGCCGAAATAAAACGTCGAGCGCCCGAAATAAGTTTAGCGTGTTTGTTCGACGCGCCATTACCGGATGATTGGCTAACCTCGATGCAATATGTAGGCGCTGAGTTTATTCATCCTAAGGATAGTGGTTTGACCGAACAACAAGTCAACGCTATGACTGTCGCAGGTTACAGTGTGAATGTATGGACGGTTAACTGTTTGGCGCGTGCGAACCAGCTTTATAATTGGGGGGTAACGGGGATTTGCACTGACATTCCTCAACAGTTTCCGCCTTGTTACCGAAATTAATAGCGAGATAACTTCAAGTATATCGGTGAAAATATCATACGGAAAGGACAGCAGAGCATGACGGATAACAATATCGATGCAGTCAGTGAACGCTTAGCCCTGCGTTGGCAATTATTACTGCAAGATAACTTTACGCATTTGACGATGGTACAAATACAGCAAGCTTGGTCGCGTTTGTTACTCCATTACCAAGAAGCGCATCGGTATTATCATGACCTCTCGCATATTGAGGGCTGTTTTACTTGGTTTGATCAAGTGCAAGATCAGCTTGATGATCCATTAGCGGTAGCACTCGCCATTTGGTTCCACGATATTATTTATGATGTGAGACGTGCTGACAACGAGCTCAAAAGTGCACAGTATGCGGTGACAGCACTCACCAACTTTGCGGTATCGATACAGTTAGTACAAAAAGTGTATGAGTTAGTGTTGTTAAGCCAGCACCCAAGTAAGCCAAGTCGTACAATCAAAAGGCAATCAGGAAAATTCTTGTCGAAAGCAACCGATACAGCGCGAACAAGTCTTAATGATCAGGCGTTATTTTTAGATATTGATTTAACTATACTAGGTCAACATAACGCTATTTATGAACACTATGAAAAAGCTATTCGCAGCGAGTACCAACATGTACCATTGTGGTTATATAAACGTGCTCGGAAATGTTTGCTAAAACGGTTTTTACGCCAGCCAATCATTTATTATTCGACTTATTTTAAAGAAAAATTTGAACAGCAAGCCAGAGTGAACATACAATCAGTACTCAGCTCCTAATGGAATACATAAATCATGATTATTAATGGCTCTGTCAGTCAAGATGTTGCAATTGCCGACCGTGGTTTTAACTTTGGAGACGGGCACTTTACCACCATTAAGATAGCTGCAGGGCAAGCCTTACTACTCGATTTACACTTGGCACGTTTACAACAGGCGTGTGCAGTGCTCGCAATCGAGTTTACCGAATGGGATGAGCTGGTCGCTGCTATCACTCAGCAAGCACTGGCATTACAAGGCGGGGTATTAAAAGTCACCATTACCCGAGGCGAGGGGGGTCGTGGTTACGGTACGTTAGATTGCAGTAGCGCAAATTGGTTTTTACAGCATCGATCTATTCCTGCGCAATACAGTGAATGGGCGCGTGTGGGTATTGAATTAATGCTTTGCCAATATCAACAAACGGTGAACCCAGTATTAGCCGGATTGAAGACGTTAAACAGACTTGACCAGGTGATGATTAAGCAAGAACTCGATGCTAATGGCATGGCTGATGGACTGGTTTGCTCGACAGACGGTTATGTTATCGAGACATCTGTAGCCAATGTGTTTTGGGTTATTGGGGATAAAATCTATACACCGAGTACTAAGCGCAGTGGTATTGAAGGTGTGATGAAAACGCACATTTTAAACTTATTGAATAAACTGGGTTTGACACTGAAAACCGGAGATTACACTATTACTGATGTACTGGGTGCCGATGAAGTTTTTATTACCAACTCAGTGATGGAAGTGGTGCCTGTCAACCGTATTTTAAAGCAGGGAGCTCAAGACGATATTCATGTTGTTCGTTATGATCTGGCAGTGAATGATCCATCGGTATGGCGTTTACTACAACAAGAATTACACGCTTAATATGCAATGTAATGTAATGGATAACGTTAGCTCACTCGCGTTATCCATTATGACTAACATAAATGAGGTATTAATAAATACGACGTTTAAGCCCTTTCTTATCTAAGATCTTGGTGGCGATCTCTTCAACCGAAAATGACGTACTGTTAATGTATGGAATTTTTTCGCTACGGTATAAGTATTCCACTTCCGAAATTTCTAATTTGCATTGACGTAGTGACGCATAAGTACTGTTAGCAATACGTTCACTACGAATATCTTGCAGACGCTTCACATCGATGGTTAAGCCAAATATTTTATGTTTATTGCGTTTTAATGCTGGTGGCAGTTTCAAATGGTCCATATCATCGGCAATAAATGGGTAGTTGGCAGTCTTGATACCAAACTGTAATGCCAGATATAAACTGGTTGGTGTTTTGCCACTACGTGATACACCGACTAAGATTAAATCTGCATCATCGTAATCTTTACAGGTAATGCCATCATCGTTGGCGAGGGCATAATTGACCGCTTCAATACGGGCATCATAAGTGTCATTTTTAAGGCTATGTGTACGGTGTGATTTTGGTTCTGCCTTGATATTTAATTGCTCAGAAAGCGGCGCCACAAATGTGCTTAGAAAGTCGTGAGAATGGCCTTCATTTGATTCGATAATTGTCCTTATTTCAGATGAAACTATCGAATGAAACACGAGTGGCTTCTGTCCTGTTTTAGCAACATGTTCATTAATTTTTTGAGTAACATATTTTGCTTTTTCTTCGGTTTCGATAAAGGGATAAGTATGCTGATCAAATTCGATCGGAAATTGGCTTAGAAGCGCGTGACCAAAGACTTCAGCGGTGATCGCCGTGCCATCAGAGACATAAAAAACAGTTTGCATTAACTTTATCCTTTTCATAAACAGATGAAATTTTCTAAGTTAGTATCTTACATTGAAATTAATAGCTGTGTATGATTAAAAACACTAAGGAAAGCAAGATGATTATTTTGCATTGATAATATGTGAGCAATATCGAATATCGTTCACAATTAAAATCATTTTTGAGATAGATTTAATACTGGAGAACTGCCGTGATAGAGTACGTAATTGGGTACGAAAAACTTGGAATGAACGACGTAGAACGAGTTGGCGGCAAAAACGCATCTCTAGGTGAGATGATCAGTAACTTAGCTGGCGCAGGCGTGCAAGTTCCTGGTGGTTACGCGACTACCGCTGATGCGTTTAATCAGTTTTTAGAGCAAAGTGGTGTAAATGATAAAATTTATGCACTACTTGACGATCTCAACGTTGATGACATTGCAGCGCTAACTAAAGCGGGTGCTACCATTCGTCAGTGGATCATTGACACACCTTTCCAACCTGAATTAGAAACCGCTATTGCTGAAAGCTATGAAGTACTAGCTGGTGAAGCAGGCGAGCAAGCATCATTTGCAGTACGTTCTTCGGCAACAGCTGAAGATATGCCTGATGCATCATTTGCTGGTCAGCAAGAAACATTCTTAAACGTACGTGGTTATGACAACATCATTGTTGCAATTAAACACGTATTTGCATCACTCTTTAATGACCGTGCTATCTCTTATCGCGTACATTCTGGTTATGACCACCGTGGCGTGGCATTATCTGCGGGTATTCAACGCATGGTGCGTAGTGATGAAGCATCATCTGGTGTGATGTTCTCTATTGATACAGAGTCTGGTTTTGAAGATGTAGTATTTATTACTTCTTCATACGGTCTTGGTGAAATGGTTGTACAGGGGGCTGTTAACCCTGATGAATTTTATGTTCATAAACCAACACTTGCTAAAGGCAACCCTGCGGTTGTACGTCGTAACATCGGTAGCAAACAGATCCAAATGATCTATTCTGCTGACGAAGGGCATGGCAAACAAGTTCAAATTGTGGATGTCGAAGCAAGCAAGTCACGTCAATTTTCTATTACTGATGAAGAAGTAATGGAACTGGCGAAACAAGCTGTGATCATCGAAAAACATTACGGGCATGCGATGGATATCGAATGGGCTAAAGATGCGATTGATGGAAAAATTTATATCGTTCAAGCACGTCCAGAAACCGTACGTAGCCGTGAAGATAAGCAAGTTATGGTACGTTTCCACTTAGACGCTAAATCAGCGGTGGTTACAGAAGGCCGTGCGATTGGCGGTAAGATTGGCGCGGGTCCTGCTAAAGTTATTTCATCAATTGATCAAATGGATGAAGTACAAGAAGGTGACGTATTAGTAACAGACATGACAGACCCAGATTGGGAACCTATCATGAAACGTGCTTCTGCAATCGTAACAAACCGTGGTGGGCGTACTTGTCACGCTGCAATTATTGCACGTGAAATGGGTATCCCTGCTGTTGTTGGTTGTGGTAACGCGACAGACCTTATCGTCAATGGTCAAGAGCTAACAGTATCTTGTGCTGAAGGCGACACAGGTTTTATCTACGAAGGTATCTTACCTTTCCGTGAAACGGCTTCAGAAATTGCTAACTTACCGGAAATTCCAGTAAAAGTAATGATGAATGTGGGTAACCCTGATCGTGCATTTGATTTTGCTGTATTACCAAACGAAGGTGTTGGTCTAGCACGTCTTGAGTTCATCATTAACCGTATGATCGGTATTCACCCGAAAGCGCTGCTTAACTTTGATAAGCAATCGCCAGAGCTGCAAGCTGAAATCAATGAAATGATCGCGGGTTATGCATCACCAGTTGAATTCTACATTGCTAAGCTGCAAGAAGGTATTTCAACCTTGGCTGCGGCTTTCTACCCGAAAAAAGTAATTGTGCGTATGTCTGACTTTAAGTCAAACGAATACGCTAACTTGGTCGGTGGTGAGAGTTACGAGCCTGAAGAAGAAAACCCAATGTTAGGTTTCCGTGGTGCATCACGTTATATATCTGAAGATTTCCGTGATTGTTTCGCACTAGAAACAGAAGCGATTAAACGCGTTCGTAATGACATGGGACTAACCAATGTTGAAATCATGATCCCATTCGTGCGTACATTAAGCGAAGCTGCATCAGTTATCGATTTATTAGCTGAACACGGTCTGAAACGTGGTGAGAACGGTTTACGCGTTATCATGATGTGCGAGCTGCCTTCAAATGCATTACTGGCTGATAAGTTCCTACAGTACTTCGACGGTTTCTCGATTGGTTCAAACGATTTAACACAGCTAACACTGGGTCTGGATCGTGATTCAGGTATTATCTCTCATTTGTTTGATGAACGTAATGAAGCGGTGAAAGTACTGTTATCAATGGCAATTAAAGCGGCTAAGAAAGCAGGTAAATACGTTGGTATTTGTGGTCAAGGTCCATCGGATCATGACGACTTCGCTGCTTGGTTAGTTGAACAAGGTATTGACAGCGTATCGTTAAACCCTGATACAGTATTAAGTACTTGGTTATACCTAGCGGATAAACACGCTAAATAAATTAAGCGTGTTTAAACCTGTTTAGTTTAATATAGATAAAAGCCCCAAATTAGTGTTAATTAGCACTGGTTTGGGGTTTTTTTATTGGTTATGCCGCGTACTTATTTATGCCTGTCGATGTGTGCAGTTGATATTCGACATTGTTAAGTTGATTGTCAAAATGGACTAAAATCATATCGATGGACTCTGTAGCAATATTAAAAAAACGGTCCGCTTTTATTGTTGGTCGACTAATCATAATTTCACTATCAATCACTTTGAGCAAATGAGATATTTTTAATAAGTAGTCTGGATTGTTTTGAATATTGATACTTTGTTCTAACGACTGGCAAAGATAGTTAAGTCGAATACGCTCTGCGCGTGTACAGACTTTGGCTGCCGCAATTCCTGTGCCTAGCGCGCGTATTTGTGCAATGCTTTCTGCAGTAAACAGTAACTCTTGCCATAAGAATTGGATTGATTCGCTATTCTCATTATTGAGTTGATGTAGCTTATTATCAAACGCAATATCGTTGATAAGATAGAGTAAATTTAATACTAACTTGTTGTGTTGCTCGAGATTATTCCTAATATTTAAGTTGAAGTAATCGATGGATAAACGTTGCCAATGGTCAGTCATGGCTTGCCAGCGTTCATTTTCTAATAAATCAGGGTACATATCGATGATTTCTATATTTAATTGATTTATCTGTTCTGTTACCGCGTCTAAACGCGCCTTTAGATCTACTTCGCCGTGTAAAATTCCATTTGATAGCCCACGATGTTGCTGCATACGTGTTAATAATTTACGTATGATATTGAGCTTAATTAAACCATCGAGCTGTAACTGCCGGCGGTTATGCTGTTGTTGCTGCATTTGCAGTAAGAGGAAGCATAAGCTAATCAAGGTGCAAAGAATGAGTGCTCCGCTGAGCAGGGCGGTTAATAGTGAGTTCATATTACATACCTTTATATCCATCTAGGGTCGTATATACTTAAGCAAGTATAGTACCAGCGTATAAGTAGGGAAATCGGCCTATATAGCGGTAATCATGCACCGAAATTGTGAAAATATGACTTTAATTCCCTAAAATGGTGAGAGTTTATAAGGGAGATTAATTTAGGTTTTTTCTATGGGGGGCTTAAAATGCAAAACGCCCGATGTGCTACACTGGGCGTTTTAAGTGATATTTGAGTCAATATCTTTTGAGGCTTGTCGTACTGTTGATTTTAGTTTTCGCGTAGCACTCTAAAACCAACATAATTAGCACGAAAATTGGGTTTTAGTTCTAAGCGAGTATCAACCAGAGCAAGTTTTGGAGTGAAGTTCCAAGCGCCGCCTCTTGCCACTAAATTATTTCCACCGGTTAGTTCCCAAACGTTACCTACTGTATCATATAGGCCAAATTTGTTGGCTTTAAATGATTGTACTGGCGCGGTGCCTATATTTGACCATTGGCTGCCACAATAAGCACAATTGGCTTTTGAGTTGCCCACATCGTTACCCCACCAGTAGTTGTAGCTACTGCCTGCACGTGCCACATATTCCCATTCGCTATTATTAGGTAAACGGTATTTTTGGCCTGTTGCTTTTGATAACCAAGTTAAGTAAGCGTTAGTATCGGCTGAATTGATACAGACAACAGGATGCTCATCGGTCTGTTTGAAACCAGGTTGACGCCAGTTTAAGTCGGCATTATATGTTTCTTTACCGTCAAGGTACTCCATGCAACCATTACCTGATTCTGCCGCGGTAGTATAGTTACTGGCATTAACAAAACGCTTGAAATCAGCGACAGTGATAGGGTTTTGACCTACTGAGAAAGCCTTGATAATTTGCTTTTTGACTTGTTCAATGCCGCTATCTGCTGATGCTGTTAATTGGCCTGCTGGCACAGCGATTAATTCTGGACCGCGTTCACCTGAGGCCAAAAAGTCTTGTACAGCCTGACCATTTTTCAATGACACGGAGGCTTTAATTAGTTCAGCTCTTACCATCAGGTTGTTTTTTAGTTTAACATTTTGTTCAAAATCCACGTAGTTCGGTTTTTTTACGACGATATGGTGGGGGCCTGGTGATAACATCACTGAAAGTTTGGTCGAACCATAGCTAACGCCATCAATGAATACTTCATCATCATATTGGTTAGAACGGATGGTGAGTTCATATAACGCACCTTTATTATCGCTGTTATCCGCTTTTGCGGTTGCTTGTTCTATTTTCGGTGATCGTTCTGCGCAGTAACGAGTCGAGATATTTAACAGCTTACACGCCTCATTCTTTGGTAAAACGCCTTGCATTTTCACCTGTATGGTTGAGCTATAAGTACCTTGACCACTGAATTCACTGGTTAAAACTTTGTGACCTAATAATTTAACATGCGCCTTAGAGTTCGTCTTATGTTTACTGACTAGTTTAGCTTCTGTTACTGAATTAAATAGCGTATTTAAATACGTTTTTGAGGCTTTTTGCTTACCCAATAGATTACTACGAGTGATACATTTTGAGAATGAAGTTTGCAGATCACAACTAACGCTTTGGTTAATATCGAGTGAGTGAGCTTGTTGCATCTCATTTTTCAGGCGGTTTATACGTGAAATTTTTATCTCTTCACTGATTGTTTCACGTTGATTTAGTAGTCTAACACGCTCAATATTTTTCTCTGAAACTTGTTTATTGAGTTGCGCTAGGGTAGCAACAGAATCTTTAATAAATTGTTTATTTTTTTGCTGCTGCTGAATTGCATAGCGGTAGTCATTCTGTGACGTGGTGATGTCTTGCATTGGATTATCAATCATCAATGCATACTGCGCATTCATTTGCGTCAAGGCTTTTGCTGTTTGTCCAACAAGTGCTTTTCTTTGCGTTCTTGCTTGTGCTAATTTGGTATTCTCGATAGCTATACTGTCATTGATCACAGCGAGTGATGTGATAAATGTGTCATATTCAGATTGAATACTTTTAAGCTCTGTTTGTAAATTGCCTACAGTGTTATTTTGTTGGCTTGTTTCAGTGGATTGAGCTGTATTCATAATCAAAATACAACTCGCTGCAAGGGCTCTTAAAGCAACACGCATTTTTAATATTTCCTATTGATGTTGTCTGAGATGACAATGAAAAGAACCCTCATCTACGCCCAGAACTGACTAACGTATAAGTTATGTAGTAAATGTTACGTATATTATTTCTTAAGGCGTTAAACCGCAAGTCAAACAATAGTTTGATTTTAATATTATGTTACGTAAATCATATATTACGATTAAAATAGTGGGTTTTAGGTTAATGCTTATACGTTATTAGAGAGATAAATTTAGCCTTTATCTATGGGAAGGGAGTTAATTCACTCATGTTACAATGTATTTAGTTGAAATTGTCACAAGGGAATAGATGATGGAACCCGTATTAAGTCATCAGGGAAATTAAGTTAATTCTTATCTGCAGGGGTCTTAGAATACAAAACGCCCGATGCACTACACCGGGCGTTTTAAGTTATGTCTGAGTCAATATCTTTTGAGGCTTGTCGTACTGCTAATGTTCGTTTTCACGTAGCGCTCTAAAGCCAACATAATTAGCGCGAAAATTGGGTCTTAGTTCTAAGCGAACATCAACCTGAGCAAGTTTTGGTGTGAAGTTCCAAGCGCCGCCTCTTGCCACTAAACTATCTCCACTGGTTCGTTCCCAAACGTTACCTACGGTATCATATAGGCCAAATTTGTTGGCTTTAAATGATCGTACTGGCGCGGTACTTTTATTTGACCATTGACTGCCACAATAAGCGCAATTGGCTTTTGAGTTTCCTGCATTATTGCCCCACCAGTAGTTGTCGTTACTGCCTGCTCGCGCTACATATTCCCATTCACCGTTATTCGGTAAGCGGTATTTTTGACCTGTTGCTTTTGATAACCAAGCTAAGTATGCATTGGTGTCTGTAGAGCTAATACAGACAACTGGATGCTCGTCAGTCTGCGAAAAACCTGGTTGGCGCCAGTTTAAATTGGCATTATATGTTTCTTTTCCGTTAACATATTCGACACAACCACTACCTGACTCTGCGGTTGTAATATAGTTGCTGGCGTTAACAAAACGTTTAAAATCAGCGACAGTGATCGGATTCTTACCGACTGAGAAGGCTTTGATAGGTTGGTGATTTGTTTTATCTACAGATGTTGTTAATTTGCCAGCTGGCACCGAAATTAATTCTGGCCCACGTTCACCAGAAGCTAATAAGTCTTGTACTGCTTGACCATTTTTTAGTAAAACTGTGGCTTTCACTAACTTAGCTCTTAACATCATGTTGTTTTTTAATTTAACCTGTTGTTCAAAATCGATGTAGTTCGATTTTTTTATTATGACATGGTGGGCACCTGGTGGCAGCATTACTGAAAGCTTACTAGAACCATAGCTCACGCCATCAATGAATACTTCATCATCATATTTGTTAGAGCGAATAGTGAGTTGATACAACGCGTCTTTATTATCTTTAAGCTTCTTTTTTATGTCGGGTAGTACTATTTGCGATGCTTGAGCTGCACAATAGCGAATTGAAATGTTTAATAGTTTGCAGGCTTCATTTTTTGGTAATACTCCTTGTACTGTTACCCGTATGGTTGAGTTATAAGTACCTTGCCCGCTGAATTCGCTCGTTAATATTTTATGACTTATCAGTTTTACATGAGCGCTAGAGTTAGCTTTATATTGATTGACTAGTTTGGACTCTGTTACTGAGTTAAAAATTGTATTTAAATACGTCTTTGAAATCTCTTGCTTACTCAATCGGTTACTACGATCAATACATTTCGTGAATGAAGTTTCTAGATCACAGTTAACACTTTGGCTAATGTTCTGTGATTGAGTTTCTTGTATCTCATTTTTCAAACGATTAATACGTGCAATGTTTATCTCTTCGCTGATTGTTTCACGTTGATTTAGTAGCCGCATGCGTTCAATATTCTTTTCGGATAATTGTTTGCTGAGTTGCGCTAGGGTTGTAACTGAATCTTTAATTAATAGATTATATTTTTCCTGTTGCTGAATTGCGGCGCGATAGTTTTTTTGTGATGCAGTGATATCTTGTAGTGGGTTATCAATCATTAATTGATATTGGGCATTCATTTGGGCTAAGGCTTTTTCCGTGTTCCGAGAAAGCATTTTTTTTTGCATTCTTATGTTTGTTAATTTGCTTTTCTCTATAGCTATATCGTCATTCACCACAGCGAGTAATTCGTTGAATACGTCATATTCAGACTGAACACTTTTAAGTGCTATCTGTAGATTGACTACTGTATTGTTTTGTTGTTCTTTTTCAGTTGCTTGGGTTGCATTACTAATTAGAATACAACTCACAGCAAGGGCTCTTAAAGCAACACGCATTTTGAATATTTCCTAATAATTTTGTCTGAGATGTCAATGAAGTAACCCCTATTGAAGCTCAGATTTGATCAACGTATAAGTTATGTCGTAAATGTCGTTTATGGCATTTTTCAAGGTTTAAACCACAAGCTAAACAATAGTTGATGTTACTATTATGTTATATAAAACGTATATTGGCATTAAAATCGTTAATTTTAGGTGAATACCTTGCCTAATGGACTGTCGTTATAAGAGAGGTAAATTTAGCCTTTATCTATAGGGAGAGTAATTAATTCACTCATGTTACACTGTATTTAGTTGAAAATTGTCACAAGGGAATGGATGATGATCCCCGTATTAAGTTATCAGGATGCAGTAAAATCAGAATATCTCGCTTTTTTGGCAGCGTTAGCGCAAAGTAAATTTAGTGGTGATATCGAAAGGTCGTATGCAAGCCGATTGGCAGTTGCGACAGACAACAGTATTTATCAGTTATTGCCACAAGCCGTAATATTACCTCGTAATCATCAAGATTTAGTTACCATGACGACGTTGTCATTACAGGCCGAATTCAAAACGATTACCTTTTCTCCACGCGGTGGAGGTACAGGTACAAATGGTCAGTCACTCACTGACGGTATTATTGTTGATATGTCTCGACATATGAATAATATTATTGATATCAATGTTGAAGAGGGTTGGGTACAAGTTCAAACTGGTGTTGTTAAAGATCAACTGAACGAATTTCTTAAGCCCTATGGTTTCTTTTTCTCTCCTGATTTATCAACCAGTAATCGCGCGACTATTGGTGGCATGATTAATACGGATGCTTCTGGCCAAGGGTCATTAAAATACGGAAAAACCAGTGACCATGTACTGTCTGTTTCGGCTGTATTAATGGATGGCACCGAATTGGTGACGACAAGCTTGTCTGCTGAACAAGTGCAGGACCAAGCTCAGAATAATAATTATTTTGGTAAGGTTTGCCACCAAGTTATTGATACGATTACGCATAAGCAGCAAAAAATTGCAGACACCTTTCCACCATTAAACCGTTTTCTTACTGGCTATGATTTAGTCCATCTTTATGATAAAAGCACGGATGAATTTGATTTAGGGCGGATCTTGTGTGGCTCTGAAGGATCACTTGCATTTATTAGCGAAGCGAAACTTAATTTAACACCCATTCCAAAATATCGCTGTTTGGTCAATGTAAAATATGACAGCTTTGACTCTGCCCTACGTAATGCACCATTTTTAATTAAAGCCAATGCATTGTCGGTAGAAACTGTTGATTCGGTTGTATTAAATTTAGCCAAGCAAGACATCGTTTGGCATTCAGTCAAATCACTGATCACTGATATACCCAATAAAGATATGCAGGGTATTAACTTTGTAGAGTTTGCCGAAGATGATGGTGATATCCAGCAACAAAAAATAGACTATTTAACGGCTGAACTTGACCGTCTGATGGCTGCGGGCGAAGCGGGTGTTATTGGTTATCAAGTCTGTGATCAGTTAAGCGATGTATTGAAAATATACGGCATGCGTAAAAAAGCGGTTGGTTTGCTCGGGGCAACAAAAGGTCAAGCTAAACCGCTCGCGTTTGCTGAAGATACCGCCGTGCCACCTGAAAATCTTGCAGACTATATTGTTGAGTTCAGAGCCTTATTAGATAGCTATAACCTTCATTACGGTATGTTTGGGCATGTTGATGCGGGCGTTCTACATGTACGTCCAGCACTCGATATGCTTGATCCTCAGCAAGAAGTTACCCTACGTGAAATATCAGATAAAGTAGTGGCTCTAACTGCGAAATATAGAGGGCTGATGTGGGGTGAACATGGCAGAGGTTTTCGTTCTGAGTACGGCCCAGAATTCTTCGGTGATGAATTGTTTACTGAATTACGTAAGATTAAAGCCGCGTTCGACCCTGATAATCGTTTAAATCCAGGTAAAATATGTACGCCAATTAATAGCGATGCAAAGCTTGTTTCTGTTGATGCGAAAAAGCGCGGTGCTTTTGATCGTCAAATACCCATTTCAATCCGTGAAAGTTTCACAAAGTCCATTGATTGTAACGGTAATGGTTTATGTTTTAACTATGATACCAAAAGTCCTATGTGTCCTTCCTTTAAGCATACTGGCGATCGTCGTCATTCGCCAAAAGGCCGTGCTGGTTTAATGCGCGAATGGTTACGTCAATTGTCTTGTCATGAGATGAATGAGCAAAAGCTAGGTCAGCAATTAGCGGTACAGAAAAATGGTGTTGCGACGTTTACTATGCGTTTAAAAAACAGCTGGAACAAAGCGCGTGGTCGTTATGATTTTTCACATGAAGTCATGGACGCGATGCAAGGTTGCTTGGCATGTAAAGCATGTACAGTTCAATGTCCTGTAAAAGTGGATGTACCTGAATTTAGGTCGCGATTTATAGATCAATACCACAGCCGCTATATGCGTCCTGTTAAAGATTTTGCAGTTGGATATTCAGAAAGCTACACCCCAATGATGGCTAAGATGCCGAACTTCTTTAATTTTTGGTTAGGGCAAGATTGGGTGCAAAGCGCAGTAAAACATACAATCGGCATGGTTGATATTCCGTTATTAAGTACACCAACCTTATCGGAGTCATTACGTGGACATTATGCGCAAAGTTTTGACTTGGTATTTTTACAGCGATTAAGCGCGGAAGATAAAGCGCAGCATGTCTTAATTGTACAAGACCCGTTTACCAGTTTTTATGAAGCTGAATTAGTGGCATCACTGGTGAACCTGGTTGAAAAGCTGGGCTTGAAACCAGTAATATTACCGTTCAAACCAAATGGTAAACCGCAACATGTGAAAGGCTTCTTGGCTAAATTTGCTAAAACAGCACAAACGGCCGCTGACTTTTTAAATTCGCTACACGCCTTAGGTATCCCAATGGTCGGTGTAGAGCCTGCATTGGTGCTTTGTTATCGGGATGAATACAAACAAGCACTGGCTGATAAACGCGGAGACTTCTCTGTTCAGCTTATTCAAGAGTGGTTATTAAACGATAAGGTGCAAACTAATTTGAGTAAGTTAGTTAAGCGTAATGATGCTCAGCCTTATTATCTATTCGCCCACTGTACTGAAAAAACCAATAAGCCAACGGCTGAACAAGAGTGGCAACGTGTATTTAATGGTTTTGGTTTAGCATTAGAGACTGTTGCGACTGGTTGCTGTGGCATGGCTGGAAGTTATGGGCATGATGCTAAGAACGTAGCCGCATCAAAATCCATTTACACCCACAGTTGGAAACATGCCTTGGCACAACGAGATCCTTCGCGTTGCTTAGCGACGGGGTACTCTTGTCGAAGCCAGGTTAAACGGATTGATGAAGTACGGCTGAACCATCCTGTTAAAGCGTTATTAGGTGCTTTAAATTAGTCATGACTAAGTATGAGTGGTATTAGTTGTTAATAATATGCTGCTCATACCTTCTCCACCTTTAGTATTTAGCTAAGTGCCATTTTATAACGCATTGTCGCATTTCTCTTTTTTTTGACACATATCTTGATATTGGCAGCGTATGCTGTTGTTGCAATTCAAGTCTGTCTCGAACAAAAGGAAGATGTTCATGCCTATTACATTACCAATCAAACGACAATTTAAATTATCGCTAAAACTCTCTGGTGTTTTATTGGCGACAAGTATGTTTTCTGGCTGTGCATCTATGGCCGATTTTACCAATAGTGCCGATAGTTTTGTTATGTCAGAAGCGGCGCTCGAAGAAATGAATGCGGTAAATGCTGCGATGAATGCAGTAGAGGTTTTATATCAACGTGGTGATAAACAAGATCTTGCTTATTACTCACCAACTAATTTTAAAACCGCGGTTAAAAAACGTGAAAAATTATTGAAAATGTATGAAAACTATACGCCTAATAACGGTGGTTGGTTTTCTAATTCGGGCAGTGAAGATATTGAAACTGAATCGGCGCTATTTGTTCTGAGTATGAATAAAGCATTTCAGGCTAAACTTATCACTGCACCATTGCTATCGACGATCCGTGACCATGATGAATTTATTCATAATGTTGATATGAATGGCTTTGGTGCACGTCTTAGAAAATTACAAGGCTTGACTATTCAGTTTGCGAGCCTCATTGAAAATCGAGGTTCTGGGTTAGGTTTAGAGCATCAAAAAACTAAGTTAGAGCGTGATTATAAGGCGCTCGAAATTGATATAATAAAACGTAAAATATTACGTTTACCAACGTCTGAATTTAATTTACTCGATCAGGAAATAATTCCAGAAAGCTATAATCGAGCACTGAATAGCTTATATAGTTTAGAGCGGTTAATTGAAACCGATCCACGTGATAATACCGCCATTCAACAAAAATTAACGGCGAGTCACAATAAAATAAAGCAAGCAGACAGTATTGCGAAAGAAGTGATTTGGGTTAAGTCGAGAATTGAAACATCGGCTGAACGGGTCGTGATAAATTACCGTGACCACTTAAGCTCGTTAAATAGCTATTTAGGCACGGAAAACTTAACCTCATTGGATTTTCAATCACAGGTGAGTGGTATAAAAGATGCGGTTGCATCGAAACTATCACAGCGAGACAAAGAAAAGGTACGCAATGACCTACATTTACGCAATCAACTTGCAGAGTTAGGTCGTTTGTTAACGGGACAGGATATGAGTAAATACAGTATTTCTCAGCAAGTGGATAACCTTATTTTTGCTGCTCGAACATTAGTTGATGGGAGTGTTGATACACCGTTAGCACAACGTTAATCGTGTCGTTATACCCATGTTATTTCAAGATGGGCACGAGAGTATGTATTATCCGCTCATCTTGAGATTGTATTTATGCTGATGTTACACTTAAAATTGTTGTCAGTGTGTGGCTGGCTCCTGGCGTCACGGTTACCGCATTCTTACCTATAATTGCGGGTTCTAAACAAAACATAGTTTGATAACCGTCATCAGGCATATCCACAAATGCTTTTGCACCCGCTTCCCAAGGGTTCCAAACAACCATTGCATTGTTACCTTCGCTCTTGATCTTGATCTGATGTTGATGCTGTTTATCATTTAGTTTAATGATTGCGCTTGGGTTTTTACAAACGATATCAATATGGCCATCCAATGTGCGAGTCGTTTTAGCATCATTATCTAGCCCATCAACGGAGACTGCATCAGGTTGTGATATTTGGAAATAACTGTGTAATGCACCACCATAATCAAAACTGTCATTACCCGTGTTATGGGTGGTGAGGTTTATCGTTAATGTATCGCTGATAATAAACTCAGCAATAAGGTTAAAGCTATGTGGCCATAATCGTTTGCTTTCAGGACTTTCTGTTAGTTGTAAACGGATATGGCAGGCATCATCATTGCTTTGGCTCTCAAGTAATTGCCAATGATTATTTCGAGCAAAACCGTGGGAGGGGAAATCTTGTGTTTGTGCAAGAGGCTGTACTGTCGGGCTGTCCTTTGCTGGACCAAACCAAGGCCAGCAAATAGGCACACCACCTCGAATGGCTTTTACACCATTAAAAATAGCATTATCACTCATCCAAATTACAGGGGCAGAATTGGTCGGTGTGAAGCTAAGTAGATGCGCACCAAACAAACTGATATGTGCAGCCGCTTTTGGATGTGCAACATGAAGATATTTAAGACCGTTACTTGTGACTAACTGAATGTGCTCAGTTAACTTAATTTGATCCGTGATTGTATTGCGATATGACATAAAGTCCCCAACATAGAAAAGGCGACCTATTGGCCGCCTTTACATTATAATTCAATTAACTTTGAATTATTAATCAAGTTTGATTATTTAGCGCTCATAAGTAGAATAGCGTTATCTAACATACGGTTAGAGAAGCCCCATTCATTGTCGTACCAAGACATAACTTTAACAAGTTTACCTTGAACTTTAGTTTGAGTCGCATCAAAGTTAGATGTGTGTGCATCGTGGTTGAAGTCACTAGAAACTAGCGGCTCTAAGTTAACAGCTAGTGCGCGTGCTAGGATTGGATCCGCAGCTACTGCATCTGTGATAAGTTGGTTGATTTCTTCTGGTGTAGTATCACGGCCAGCTTCAAATGTAAGGTCAACTAGAGAAACGTTGATTGTTGGTACACGTACCGCCATACCTTGGAATTTGCCTTGTAGTTCAGGAACTACTAGGCCAACAGCAGCAGCAGCGCCAGTACCAGTTGGGATCATGTTTTGTGCAGCAGCACGAGCACGGTATAGATCTGTGTGATATACATCAGATAGACGTTGATCATTTGTGTAAGCATGAATAGTTGTCATCATACCGCTAACGATACCAACGCTATCATTTAAGATTTTAGCAATTGGCGCTAGGCAGTTAGTTGTACATGAAGCGTTTGAAACAACTGTCATGTCAGCTGTTAATTCGTCTTGGTTAACACCATAAACGATTGTTGCGTCAACATTTTTACCAGGAGCAGAGATTAGTACTTTTTTAGCACCACCATCTAAGTGAGCTTGACAAGCTTCTTTACTTGTGAAGATACCTGTACATTCAAGTACTACATCAACGCCTAATTCACCCCAAGGTAGATCTTTTGGGTTACGCTCTGAGAACGTTAGAACACGATCGCCGTTGATGATTAGTGCTTCAGCATCAAAATCAACAGTACCAGGGAAACGACCATGTGCAGTATCATATTTAGTTAGGTGAGCATTGATTTTTGAATCACCTAGGTCGTTGATTGCAACGATTTCTAGATCTTGCTCTTTACCACCTTCGTAGAATGCACGAAGTACGTTTCTGCCGATTCGACCATAACCATTGATTGCTACTTTAATTGTCATAACTTGTATCCATTAAATTAAATGTAAGTTTGAATTAATAATCTTGCTTGGTTGTAAATTTACAAGATTTTGATAGAAAGACAAGAATAAATACCAAAATGTATGCGTTGAATCACAAAATGTTGCAAATTTACGAAAATTAACTGTTTTATGTCAATTACGCATGTATTTTTGTACTATTTATTACAATAGATAAATAACCTAGATCACAAATTGATATCATAGACCGCTATATTGGCATCGGTATTTCCCTGAAATATTTTTTGGTTTCATTTGTAACTGACGAAATCCTGACTAAGTGTCTTATTTGTATCATTTTTAAATCGACAGATAAAATTAAGGTGCATGTGTTTGAATAATACAAATATTCACTTTAGTGGAGTATAGACAAGCGTAGATAAAAACCAATTAACTGAATTATTGTTATACGGAGTATTCTCGCATCTTAATAGTGATAGCGTATAATGGTGCTAGGTTTACTATTTAAGGTGTCAAATGACAGCACAACACATTCTGCAATTAGGCCAAATGATTGGTCTTAGCTGTACCGAATTAAACGCCGATGGCGAAGAACAAGCGTTACCTGCAAGGTTAATTACTCAAGCACTGGCTGATTTTGGTTTTACAGACGAATTAGACGTAAAGCTAGAAGAAGAAATTAAGCAGTTTTGGCTACATGCATTACCACCAGTGATAATAGCGGATGAATCGGCGATGATTCAATTTGATCTGCATCTGCCTATTGAGTTTGTGACCGAGGATTTGATCTGGGAAATAAGAGCAAATCGAGCTGTCATTGAGACCGGTGAATTTACACCAATTGAATGGTCATTAAATGGTATTTATCATTTGCATGATATGGAGATGCAGAGCTACCAAATTAGTCTCGAGCAGCCACTTGCTGTTGGTGTTTATCAATTGGTTATTCTTGACCAAGGCAGTGAAGAACCGTTAGGTGAGACTTGGGTATTTAATCCACCTGCCACGTTAGCATCGCTTAATGTCGCTGTAGCGGAGCCGACAACTGTGACTGCGCTACCAATAACGGATACATTACTGAGTCAACTGTACGCACGCGCGCAGTCTAACTTGTCTGCTTTCGTTACTGATAACTCAGACGTTGAACAGTCCCTACAAGCGCAATTACAACGTCATTTTAATGTTGAGAAAGAACAAGACGAATTTGCAACGACACTAAAAATCATGAGCGAAACAGCCGCTCTGTATCAAACTTATTTAGCACAATATTTAGCGGCTTATGTTAATGATGGTATGACCGCGCCTCGACAAGAAACACAAACGGTTGAATGGCAAGATGCTAATCGTGATAGCTATGATTTTTACTTATGGTTATTAGTATCTGTAAATGACGAGAAGAACAGCGTCTCGCTATTACGCGATGTTGATTTTGCGAGTGATAGCGCGAACTCAGGTACATTTACGGCTTGGTTATTGGCGGATTATGAACTAGCGCATTGCCAATTAGACAATGCATTGGTCAGTGGTGTTGTAAAAGGTATTAACAGTTATCAACTTCGCCAAGATAACTATGCGGCGTTTCGTGCGCTTATTGATTTCACGACGGTCCAGTCAACAGGATTAGTTATTAATCAGCCATTATCGATTATGCAGCAATGGTTAACGATTGGTGACGCTGGCATATGGCAGAATCATGAGTTTAATGAATTACTGAGTATTATCTTATTAAGCTGCGAACGTCATGCTTGTGCTTGTTATTATCAAGTGGATAATGAGTTACCTGACGAATTAACTGCTTATTTAGAAGGACGTGGAATTCAACCTGTATCGCTATAATAGGTTAACCTTTATTACTGTACGTAACGGGTTTTAATCGCGGTATTAAACTGACTGATGAGAGTATGTATTGATAGCTCTCGTCAGTAAACTCTTGATCTTCTATTTGTTCTGCAATCCTTGTTGCCAATACTTCTAAACGTGTCTTTTTAATTTGCGATATTTTGTTATGTGTGAATAGCGTTAGATTTATATTTTCAACCTCTAAAATAATAGCCACATGTGACCATAAATATGCGAGGTCATAATTTCTTTGATGCATATAAGCGGTGATTAACCCATATATAAGCTTTGTTGTCATCTCGTGATCATCGCCGAGTAGACGGATACCTTTCAATAAATTAACAGTTGCTTTGTCGGTATTGTTGTCATAAATATTAGCAATGGCGAAATACAATACTGGATCATCAAAGCTTTGTTTTTTAGATAAAGCGATAAAGCGTCGTTTTGCCGCTTCATTATTATGAGTGACCCAGTGGTAATTGAGGATATACGGGTTATTACTCTTAAGTGTCTTTTTTTCTAATGCCAGTAATTCATCATAAGTACTTAACATCGCCGAAACACGTAGGGTTTTTAATTCTGGGTGCGTTCTTGGCTCGATTAGTGCCGCAATTTTTATACACTCTTGATAAGTATTGAGGGATGTTAATAATGAATACTGTGTTTGTTCTGTCTCACTCTGCTTTAGGTGAAAACGGGCAGTGATAAGACTATCTCTTTCTCTTTGACACCATTGGTCTGAATTTAGATCTTGACAGAGTGCATTATCATTTTCGCATATAGTCACTACATCGCTCGGCTCGCCACAGGCTGCCAATAAACTAGCAATAGCAATAACTGGAATTAAACGACCAATAGAGAATAAACGATACATAAAAATAAGATTAAAACGAGTGATTTTGGAACACTACCACAGATTGAGTAATTGTGTCTAACTCCGTTTTTAAATTGCTGAAGGGATTAAAGCTATCGATGTTTGTGCTGAATTACTGAGTTATCACCTCGGTCATAAAGTGAGCAAGCGGAAAAAGTAAAGCCGTTACTATTTCATTGTTAAATTTTTGTGTTTTGAATGAAAGTAAGAAAGTAAAAAAAGACCTAATTCACATGATTAATTGGTAAATTAGTGGTTATTTTTGTATGATTACCTTATCTAATTGATTAAAAACCAGCCGTTGGTTAACTGGCTGTTGTTTTAATGTTTCTTACATGTAGTTGTGATTAAAAGGGAAAAAAGATGCCATCTGAAAGTCATTTGTTGAACTGGCAAGAGAGCCAAGAACTCGCAGAATCTATGCTACCGTTGTTAGGAAAGCTGTATCGTAATAAAGGCGTTGAAGTATTAATTTACGGTCGTCCATTACAAAATGCCACAGCAATTGATCTCCAAAAAGCACACCGTGTGGTTAAACGTCATGAAGGACGTATATTACGCTTCACTGAAACTTTCCCATTACTGCAAATGATCAGTGAATTACCAATTAGCAATTCTCAAATTGATATCGGTCGTTTGGCTGTTCGCTATTGGGCTGATAATGAAGATTCTACTGGTATCGACGCATTCTTACGTGCTGAATTAGCACCTGCATTAAATAACGATACTCAGCCTGAACCTCGTGATGTTGTTCTATATGGTTTTGGCCGTATTGGTCGTTTACTTGCGCGTTTACTTGTTGATAAAACAGGTGAGAGCAATCTATTACGTTTACGTGCAATAGTTGTACGTGGTGGTCCTGGCGATATTGAGAAGCGTGCTTCTTTATTACGTCGTGATTCAGTACATGGTCCCTTCAATGGTACGATTGATATTGATGAAGAAAACAATGCAATCATTGCTAACGGTACTTACATCAAGATCCTTTATTCAAATGGTCCTGATCAAATCGATTACGCTGCGCACGGTATTAAGAATGCACTTGTAGTAGATAATACGGGTATCTGGCGTGATACAGATGGTTTAGGTCTGCACTTAAAAGCGCCGGGTACAGAAAAAGTCCTGCTAACAGCTCCTGGTAAAGGTGAGATTAAAAATATCGTTTATGGTGTTAACCATACTGATATCTTACCTGAAGATAACATTGTATCAGCGGCAAGTTGTACAACGAATGCAATCACACCAGTACTGAAAACGATTCAAGATGCATACGGTATTGCTAATGGTCACGTTGAAACGGTGCATTCATATACTAATGATCAAAACTTGATTGATAACTTCCACAAAGGCGACCGTCGTGGCCGTGGCGCTGCAATGAACATGGTATTAACGTCAACGGGAGCTGCATCTGCAGTAGCAAAAGCACTACCTGAGTTAAAAGGTAAGCTGACTGGTAACGCTATTCGTGTACCAACGCCGAATGTATCAATGGCAATCATTAACTTAAACCTTGATAAAGAAGTTGAAAGAGAATCTTTGAACAGCTACTTACAAGAAATGTCTTTAAGTTCGCCATTACACAATCAAATTGATTTCAGTACGTCTAAAGAATTAGTATCAACAGATATGGTTGGTAGCCGTTTCTCTGGTATCGTTGATTCATTAGCTACTATTGCCGAAGGTAACCGCGCAGTATTATACGTTTGGTATGATAATGAGTTTGGTTATAGCTGCCAGGTTTTACGCGTAATGCAAAAAATGGCTGGTATCGATATGCACGAATTTGCATAAGCAAACAGTGTATTAGAGTTATCTATATAAGATAGTTGTATGAAGGAAGCCAATTGGCTTCCTTTTTTGTTTATAGCAAACTCTGTTCGATTATGTGAATCGAGTTATCCCCAACGCTGTTATAGTTTAAATCGGTGCGTATTTATAGTAGGGTTGTTGTATATTTTATTATTTAGCAGGGCACGCCCCTGAGCATTAACAAAGGACGTAAATATGTCAGTTGATAAGTTACTTGAAAGCATGACACCGGAAGTATATGAAAAGCTTAGAACGGCGGTAGAGCTCGGTAAGTGGGAAAACGGTGTAGTATTGACATCGGCACAAAAAGATAGCTCTCTGCA
Organism: Moritella sp. 28; assembly: GCF_018219435.1. NCBI lineage: Bacteria > Pseudomonadati > Pseudomonadota > Gammaproteobacteria > Alteromonadales > Moritellaceae > Moritella > Moritella sp. 28. The sequence continues at coordinate 1,110,985 of NZ_CP056121.1, forward strand.
AGCTGTGATGCTGTATCAGTCACGTTTCAATACTGAACCTGAGCATTTTACAATTGGTACTGATGGTGAAATTGCTATGCTTAAGAAAGCTGTATTAAAGCAACAATTCAGAGATAAAAAAGCAGCGCAGGAAGAAGAGATCTTACGCGTTGATGTTGAATAATCGATAAATAGGGTAATTAAGGGGTCAACTGTAGACGATCGAAATTGAGTCGTAGGCAGTCTGAAATTGAAGGGTATTAAGACCTTATTAGATAGATGCAGTTGTGGGAAATACAGTAAATCGTAGACCTAAAAAAACCAGCCTTACGCTGGTTTTTTTAGAGGCTCGTGATTAACGGGCACGGAAGACGATACGACCTTTAGATAAATCGTAAGGTGTTAGTGCAACAGTAACTTTATCACCAGTAAGAATTCGGATGTAGTTTTTACGCATTTTACCTGAGATATGCGCAGTAACAACGTGGCCGTTTTCTAATTCAACACGAAACATTGTGTTAGGAAGTGTATCTAGAACTGTACCTTGTAGTTCAATGCTGTCTTCTTTTGCCATGAGTCCTCTTAAAATTTAATTATAATAGCTATATTTGACCGCAAGATGATGCCAGATTTACGCTGGCCTGTATATATTATAGGTAAGATATTTACGTTTTATTTTTAAAACGCTTTATTATTGACTCTTAGGCTGGATTAGTCCTGCCACTTTCCTGCCACCAAGCGCTCATGTGGGTTAAAGTTAACCTTGTAATTCATCTTGCCGCACTGATCAATTTGATAGCCTAAATATAGCCATTGCTTACCTGTCGCCTTTGCTAATAAAAGCTGCTGTAAAATAGCATAGGTACCTAAGGAATTGTGTAGAAAATTGGGGTCATAAAAGCAATACATGGCGCTCATACTATTAGCCATCACATCGGTGACGGCTACCGCGATAAGGGTGTCATTAAGATAAAACTCGAGAAAGGTGGGGGTTAACCAAGCACTGGTTATAAAACCATCATATTGAGATTGGCTGGCGGGAAACATGGCGCCATCACTGTGTAAGGTATTAATGTAACGTTCGTACAATGGATAATAATCCGGTCGTGGTTGATGGCTAACCCGTATTTCAATGTGCTTATTTTTTTTGAGTAAGCGTTTTTGGCTTTTACTTACCTTAAATAATTGGCTATCAATACGTATTGATTGGCAAGCCTGACATGTTTGACAGTGTGGTCGATATACGTCATTACCACTGCGACGAAAGCCATTGAGTAATAAGACTTCATAACCTGCTTGGCTGTGTAATTGGTCATCTTGGACAACAAGAATTTGTTCTTGCTGCTCGCTAAGGTAACTGCAAGGCATTGGCGGCGTTAAGGCTACTTTAATCATATTATAGTGTTCCTATGTGCTGGCCTTATCTATTAAGTCTAATACAAGCGCTTGAGGCTGCCATAGATGCTGGTTCGCGGTAACGTCTCGGTTATTGAGTTGCTTGATAAATGTGTCACGACTAATTTCTGTTGCCCCTAATGAGGCCAAGTGTTCATTATGTAATTGGCAGTCGATCAGCTTACAGCCCATATCTGCTAGGTGTTGCTGTAGACCGATAAAGGCGATCTTAGAGGCATCGGTAATAGTATGAAACATCGACTCCCCACAGAAAATATCGCCAATATATAAGCCATATAAACCGCCAACTAATTGCTCCTCTTGCCAGACTTCAATAGAGTGTGCAAAGCCCATTTCATGCAGTTGTAAATATGCGTTTTGCATCGAATCTGTTATCCAAGTCTCACCTGAATAGCCACGAGGCTCTGCGCAAGATTCAATCACCTCTGCAAATGCATGGTTGATAGACAGGCTAAAGTTTTGGCGACGATAAGATTTACGTAAGCTACGTGATATATGCATTGCACCTGGGGTTAATACCATGCGTTGACTCGGTGACCACCAAAGAATAGGCTGATCTTCTTCAAACCAAGGAAAGATACCTTGTTGATACGCATTTATAAGCCGCTCAGGGCTGAGATCGCCACCCATAGCAAGTAAACCATCGGGTTCGCTTAACGCGGTGTTGACTGGTGGAAAATAAGTTAAGTCGTGAGTAAGTTCAGGTAAATAGATTGGCATATAGGGGGATCTTGAAAAAGGAGGAGGTTTGAAAAAGGTGATACCTTGGGTATCACCTTAGCAGAATAAACGGATTAATCGCCTAATCCATCAAGAAAACGTTCGGCATCTAATGCTGCCATGCAGCCTGTTCCAGCTGACGTAATTGCTTGACGGTAAATGTGGTCAGAAACATCACCAGCAGCAAACACACCAGGGATAGTTGTTTGTGTCGCGAAGCCTTCTGTACCTGAATTTACTTTCAAGTAGCCATCTTTCATGGTTAATTGATCAGTGAATAAATCCGTGTTTGGCTGATGACCGATAGCGATAAAGGCACCCATTACATCAAGGTCGTTGGTTTCGTCAGTACGTGTATCACGCATACGGACACCGGTTACACCCATCTCATCACCTAATACTTCATCAAGTGTTTTGTTCAGGTGCAATGTAATATTACCGTTGGCTACTTTTTCTTGTAAGCGCTTGGTTAAGATTTTTTCACTGCGGAATTCTTCACGACGGTGAATTAAATGCACTTCAGAAGCGATATTTGATAGATAAAGCGCTTCTTCAACGGCGGTGTTACCACCACCAACAACTGCCACTTTTTGATTGCGGTAGAAGAAACCATCACAGGTCGCACAAGCTGATACGCCACGGCCTTTAAATGCTTCTTCTGAAGGTAAACCAAGGTATTTCGCTGATGCGCCAGTACAAATGATGAGCGCATCGCATGTGTACTCAACATCATTGCCTTTTAATTTAAATGGGCGAACTGATAAATCAACATCGTTGATATGATCAAAAATGATCTCAGCTTCAAAACGCTCAGCGTGTGCTTTCATACGCTCCATCAATGCAGGACCCGTTAGCCCTTCAGCATCACCCGGCCAGTTTTCAACTTCAGTCGTAGTGGTTAGTTGACCACCTTGCTGCATACCGGTGATTACTACAGGGTTTAGATTTGCACGAGCAGCATAAACCGCTGCGGTATATCCTGCTGGACCTGAGCCTAATATAAGTAGACGGCAGTGTTTTGTATTACTCATTACGATTCCTTAATACCAATAATTGAGGTCAATTGTAAAAACTTTGTGGCGCGGGGTAAATAGTAGAGTAAAAATATAATTTTAAAATGCATAATAATGCAAAAATAGTGAAAACCGCGATTCAGCTATATATTTTGCATATCCCCCCTTTCAATGGAATTAATGTTCTGTTAATGTCTAATTAAGCCACCGAAACGTCTATTTTGGTGGCTTAGAAATAAAACATCGATGTTAGCCTATTGTTATGTAAGCGGTGTCTTTGTAAATATTATGTGTCTCTAGAGACGAGAACGCATAACATAAGCCTCGTAAATTGAATTATTGTAGGCTATTATAATCTTGGTTAGGATTTAGCTAGTACTTTAAGTTAATTCTAACTATTGCGTATTCAAATGAATGGATTATTTGAAAAACAAAGTTTTACTGGGATGTAAAAGGGTGGAAATGATGATGGAAGTAAAAACTCGACCAATGAAGGAACTAGATCGAATCGACCGTAATATTCTTAATGAATTACAAAAAGACGGCCGAATTTCCAATGTAGAGTTGTCGAAACGTGTAGGATTAAGTCCAACACCATGTTTAGAGCGTGTGCGTCGCTTAGAACGCCAAGGTTATATTACAGGTTATACCGCAATTCTAAATCCACAATTTCTTGATGCTTCATTGCTTGTTTTTGTTGAAATCACTTTAAACCGTGGTGCTGCTGATGTATTTGAGCAATTCAATAAAGCGGTTCAAGAGCTTGAAGAAATTCAAGAGTGTCATTTAGTATCTGGCGACTTCGATTATTTATTAAAAACACGTGTATCTGATATGTCAGCTTACCGTCGTTTACTTGGTGAAACGCTATTACGTTTACCGGGTGTTAATGACACTCGTACTTATGTTGTTATGGAAGAAGTAAAACAAAGTAACCGTTTAGTTATTAAAACGCGTTAATTTAACTTATAGCACATAATCTTTTAGCGTAATCCTAGATTAACGCAAATAAAATGATAAATAATCAACAAGCGGCATATTGCCGCTTGTTTTGTTTCTAGCATTTATTTAAAGTTGATAGCTCATATACCAAGTTACCTTTATTCGGTTTGCTGATTGTGCATCTTGCAGTAACTTAGGTATAGTAGATAACGTAAAACCGTCGCCTTCAAGAGTCATAAATCAAGATGAACAAATTTAATTTAGCTATTCCATCTAAATATCTTGCCCCATTATCAGGTATCCAGCGCGTTTTTGAAGTTGGATTCATTTTTTCTACCTTTATCGCTTGCTATGCAATGGTCGCATTAGTGACTTTTGATCCTGCAGACCCCTCGTGGTCCCAAACTAGCTGGGAAGGGCCTGTAAAGAATGCCGCTGGCTCACTCGGTGCGTGGATGGGCGATGTTTTATTCTTCACTTTTGGTCTTTATGCTTATGCAATACCACTCGCATTTGTCTCATTGGCTTGGTTTATCTTTTGGCGTCCGAGACAACTTGATGAAATAGACTTTTTTACTGTTGGTTTACGCATGATTGGCGCATTATTGCTGTTAATCGGTGTTTGTGGACTGGCATCTGTTAATTTTGATGATCTTTATTACTTTTCATCAGGTGGTTTAATTGGAGATGTTGTTGAACAAGCGATCAGTGAGTTATTTGGTATATTGGGTTCAACACTTATTTTACTGAGCTTTGTTGCGATTGGTTTTACGCTGTTAACAGGGATATCCTGGTTAACAATTGTTGATATGCTTGGTGCGAGCGTGATTAATGCCTGCCAATTTGTTGTCGATAAAGTGAAAGAGTTCAGTAATCGACCGGCGAAAACGGAAGTAAATGAAGACGCGTTGGTATCTGAGGATGAATATCAAGCTTCTGTACCGAAAACACGTACTCCCTCTGTAAATGCTCAGGTTGAAAGCGAAAAAGTGATACCTGAACAAGCGGATAAACCACTGACCGATGAATATAATGATGCAGTTAATATATCATTCACAGCCGTTGATGAGCTTACACCATGCCAAGAACCGTCAAACTCAGCATTCGATGTTGCTGAGTTTGAGCATATGCAGGACGATTATCCTGCTGATAATGATATTAAAACTGACAATAATGGTGTTATCGAATCTAACAACTTACATACGCAAAGCTTTAATAACCAGAGCGCTGAAGAATCTATTGCCGTAGAGAAAAGCACTGACCTGCAACTGGATGAGCCTGCTTTAGCGCCAGTATTCCAAATTAATAATAATGGCTCTGATAATGGTTTTGAAATTGTCGGTGACCAAGTTGTATCAACGAACCCGCTGCAATTTAAAGAAAAGCCGTTAACCTTACTACCGGGTTTAGAGTTATTAGATAAGCCTGATAAGAAAATTAATCCGATATCTCAAGCTGAACTAGACCATGTTGCGCGCTTAGTCGAAGAAAAATTACTCGAATTTAATATTAAAGCACAAGTTGTCGATGTACACCCTGGACCCGTTATTACGCGTTTTGAACTGAATTTAGCACCAGGTATTAAAGTCAGTAAGATCTCGGCATTATCGAAAGATTTAGCCCGCTCATTATCTGCAATGAGTGTTCGTATTGTCGAAGTTATCCCAGGAAAATCGGTTATTGGTCTTGAACTGCCGAACAAGTATAGAGAAACCGTGTTTCTTTCTGATGTGATGTCGAGTCCATCATTTACGGAAGCTAAATCAAAAACTTCAATGGTATTGGGTCATGATATTGCAGGTGATTCTGTGGTGGTTGATCTGGCTAAGATGCCACATCTATTGGTTGCGGGTACTACGGGCTCGGGTAAATCGGTTGGTGTGAACGTGATGATTATGAGTTTACTTTATAAGGCCTCGCCAGAAGAAGTCCGCATGATCATGATTGATCCTAAAATGTTGGAACTTTCGGTGTATGAAGGTATCCCACATCTATTAACTGAAGTTGTTACCGATATGAAAGATGCGGCTAATTCGTTGCGCTGGTGTGTGGGTGAGATGGAACGTCGTTATAAATTATTATCAGCGGTAGGCGTTCGTAACCTCGCAGGCTTTAATAGTAAAATACAACAAGCGATTGATGCTGGTCAGCCAATACTCGACCCATTATGGAAGCCGGGCGATAGTATGGACGAGACCGCACCTGCCTTGATTAAACTGCCTGCGATTGTGGTTATCGTGGATGAGTTTGCCGATATGATGATGATTGTCGGTAAAAAAGTTGAAGAGTTAATCGCGCGTATCGCCCAAAAAGCCCGTGCTGCCGGTATCCATTTAATCTTAGCGACCCAGCGTCCTTCTGTTGATGTGATCACGGGGTTAATTAAAGCGAATATTCCAACGCGTATTGCGTTTCAAGTATCAAGTAAAATTGATTCTCGTACCATTCTTGATCAAGCTGGTGCTGAGACACTATTAGGTATGGGTGATATGTTGTATCAGCCAGCTGGTACCAGTGTGCCAATTCGTGTTCATGGTGCATTTGTTGACGATCATGAAGTTCATCGTGTTGTAGCAGATTGGAAATTACGTGGTGAACCGAATTATATTGACGAAATTTTAAATGGTGAAGCAACGGCTGATACTTTACTACCGGGTGAAGTCGCAGAAGGTTCATCCGATGTTGATGAGTTATTTGATCAAGCGGTATACCATGTAACAGAAACACGCCGAGGTTCAGTATCGGGCGTACAACGTAAGTTTAAAATCGGTTATAACCGTGCCGCACGTATCGTCGAAGAGATGGAAGTGCAGGGCATTGTGAGTTCACCTGGACATAACGGTAATCGAGAAGTATTGGCGCCACCGCCTCCGAAGGATTAATTTATGAAACAGAAAATATCACTAAAAAAAATCGTAGCAACTGCAGTACTCATGACTGCATCAATGCTAACGCACGCACAAAGTGTTAAAGAAGAGCTACAAGGTCAACTTGCTCAGTTAAAACCATTCAGTGCTGACTTTACACAAACCGTTACGTCTGCTGAGGGGGATAACTTATCGACAGCGCAAGGCTCTATGCAATTACAGCGCCCGAATCAGTTTCGTTGGGAAACTGTGTCACCTGATGAGCAATTGATTGTCTCGAACGGTGAAAGTTTGTGGTTTTACAATCCGTTTGTTGAACAAGTTAGTATTTACTCACTTAAAGATGCGATTGCAAATACACCCTTTATGTTAATTGCAGGCTCAGAGCAAGCTGCATGGGGAAATTATCGCGTCACTAAAAAGGCGGGTGTTTATACTGTTATCACGCCTAATGATCCTACTGCGGCTGTATTTACTTTACAATTTAAGCAAGGTGAAATGTCACAATTCTCGGTGCAAGAGCAACAAGGTCAACATAGCCAGTTTGCGTTAACAAATCATAAGACAATGAATAAGATGGATCCTGCGTTGTTTAACTTTATTATCCCGGAAGATACAGATATAGATGATCAACGCTAATGAATAATACGATGTCACTTGATTTTAGTCCTGATTTTCAACCACTCGCAGCAAGAATGCGACCAGAGAAAATGTCGCAATATATTGGTCAAACTCACATTCTTGGTGAGGGTAAACCTTTACATCGTGCATTACTGGCTGGTCATGCTCACTCAATGATTTTATGGGGGCCACCTGGTACAGGTAAAACCACGATCGCAGAGATGATTGCCCATTACTGTGATGCTAGAGTAGAGCGGGTACATGCCGTTACATCGGGTATTAAAGATATTCGTTTAGCGATAGAAAAAGCCAAAGATAATGCCATCCAAGGCTATCGCACCATTTTATTTGTGGATGAAGTACATCGCTTTAATAAAAGCCAGCAAGATGCATTTTTACCACATATCGAAGATGGCACGATTATCTTTATCGGTGCAACGACCGAAAACCCGTCATTTGAATTAAACAACGCGTTATTATCACGTGCGCGTGTGTATGTACTGAAAAAATTAACCGTTGACGAGATCCAACAAGTTGTTGATCAAGCTCTGACTGATACGCGAGGTCTTGTTAATGTTAAATTTAACTTTGCGTTAGGTGTGAAAGAAAAGCTCTGTGAGTTAGCTGATGGCGATGCCAGAAAGAGCCTTAATTATCTCGAGCTATTAAATGATATGGCTGAAGACGAAGGGCAAGGAAAATTTATTACCCTTGAAAGGCTGATGTCTGTTGTCGGTCGAAAAGTGAATAGCTTTGATAGCAAAGGTGAGCTTTATTACGATTTGATGTCTGCCCTGCATAAGTCAATTCGTGGTTCATCTCCCGATGCCGCTTTATATTGGTTTGCACGTATGCTGGCAGGTGGTTGTGATCCATTGCATATAGCACGACGTCTGCTTGCTATTGCGTCAGAAGATATCGGTAATGCGGATCCAAGGGCGATGCAAGTTGCTGTATCGGCATGGGATTGTTTTAGCCGTGTTGGCGCTTATGAAGGTGAAAGAGCGATTGCCCAAGCGATCGTGTATCTCGCATCCGCGGCCAAAAGTAACTCGGTTTATACTGCATTCTCACAAGCGAAAATGTTAGTACAAGAACAACCTGACTTTGATGTACCCCTGCATTTACGTAATGCGCCAACTAAGCTAATGTCCGATCTTGGTTATGGTGATGACTATCGTTATGCTCATGATGAAGTAGGCGCGTATGCACCGGGTGAATGTTATATGCCAGAAGCATTGCAAGGTACTAAGTTATACCATCCTGTTGATCGCGGCGTTGAAAAGCAAATTAAGCAAAAACTTGATTACTTGCATCAGCTCGATATCAATAGTCCAAGACAACGTTATAAATAAACACGGTACTATTAATTAATGAACACAGAACTATCAATGAATAAAGCAGGGCACTATCAATGAATAATTTAGCATTATACGGTTTTGTTGCACTTGGCGGTGCAACAGGTGCGGTATTACGGACTGTTATTGCCCAGACTGCAACGGCGGTACTGGGCAAGGGTTTTCCTTTCGGTACACTAATTGTTAATATTTTAGGTTCGTTATTGATGGGCGTATTGTTCGCCCTACTTGATGACAACATCATTGCAGAAACACCTTGGCGCCAACTTATAGGTTTAGGTTTCTTAGGTGCGTTGACGACATTTTCGACATTTTCGATGGATTCTTTGTTGTTATTACAGCAAGGTGAGTGGTTAAAAGCAGGGCTAAATGTATCTTTAAACGTATTCGTGTGTATTTTTGTTGCATATTTAGGTATGCGCTTAGTATTTCGAGCATAAAGACCCGTATTTTAAGTATAAATACCGTGATGAAAGAGTAAATACACGTTAAAATAATACGTGTTAATAATACCAACAGATATTTTGGGCCCAGTGCAAGGAAATCGCACTCAGGTCGAAATAAAACAAGCAGAGTAGGTAAAGAATGTTAGATCCTAAATTTCTTCGAGCAGACTTAGAAGAAGCTAAACAGCGTTTAGCGAGCCGTGGTTTTGAACTAGACGTTGATACAATCAAATCATTAGAAGAACAGCGTAAAGCATTACAGATCCGTACAGAGCAATTACAGAATGATCGTAACGTACGTTCTAAATCCATTGGTAAAGCAAAAGCAAGTGGTGAAGATATTCAACCACTATTAGCTGAAGTGGGAAAATTAGGCGAAGAACTTGATGCGGCTAAAGCTGAACTCGCTGAGTTACTCACTAAAATTGAAGATATTGCACTATCGCTACCAAACCTGCCACATCCATCTGCGCCACTAGGTAAAGATGAAGATGACAATGTGGAGTTAAAGCGTTGGGGTCAACCAAAAGAATTTGATTTTGAAATTAAAGATCATGTTGATGTAGGCGAAGCGCTTAACGGTCTTGATTTTAAAAACGCAGTTAAAATTACCGGTTCACGTTTCATTGTTATGCGTGGCCAAATTGCACGTATGCACCGTGCTATCGCGCAATTTATGCTTGATACACACACAGAAGAACACGGTTATACAGAATTATATGTACCTTACCTTGTTAACGCTGATTCGCTATACGGCACTGGTCAATTACCTAAATTCGGTGAAGACCTATTCCACACAAAACCTGCAACAGAAGAAGGTCAAGGTCTAAGCCTGATCCCAACTGCTGAAGTGCCTGTGACGAATACTGCACGTGATACTATTACTGACGAAGCTGATCTACCTGTACGTTTGACTGCTCATACACCTTGTTTCCGTAGTGAAGCGGGTTCTTATGGTCGTGATACTCGTGGTTTAATTCGTCAGCATCAGTTTGATAAAGTTGAGATGGTGCAATTAGCACACCCTGAAAAATCATACGAAGCACTTGAAGAGATGCGTCAGCACGCTGAAAACATCTTAATCAAGCTTAACTTGCCATACCGTGTAGTGACATTGTGTACGGGTGATATGGGCTTTGGCGCAACGAAAACATATGACCTAGAAGTATGGGTTCCTGCACAGAAAACGTACCGTGAAATTTCTTCAGTATCTAACTGTGAAGATTTCCAAGCACGCCGTTTACAAGCACGTACACGTCTTAAAGACAATAAGAAGCCTGTGCTACTACACACACTAAACGGTTCGGGTTTAGCGGTAGGTCGTACGTTAGTCGCGATTCTAGAGAATTACCAGCTTGCTGATGGCCGTGTTGAAGTACCTGAAGCATTACAAGGCTACATGGGCGGTCTAACGCACATGGGTTAATCTGACCGCTAATAAAGAGTCGATTAAATAAAAGCCCCGCTGAGTTATGCGAACAACTCAGCGGGGCTTTTTGGTTTCTGGTTTAACAAAATTCCTTCATTAATTATTCAATATAATGGGACTCGTGTTAACAGGAACGCTAATTTGAGCGTCGATTAAAGGCATTTCGCTGGTTTAGGCAATCCCGCTATTTTGGTTGCTTGTTTCGCAGGGCCTTTAGGAAACAGCTTATATAAATAGATGCTGTTACCTTTATCTGCCCCCAGTTTCTTCGCCATTGCTTTTACTAATGCGCGGATAGCAGGTGAGGTATTGTATTCAAGGTAAAAATTACGCACGAAATGAACAACTTCCCAATGAGCTGGGCTAAGGCTGATACCTTCTTGCTCTGCAATAATTGGCGCAAGTGCTTCACTCCAATCGTTAGAGTTAAGTAAATAACCCAGTTTGTCGGTTGCGATTTCTTGTTCATTGATAATTAACATAGGCATAAACTAATCTTAGAGGGAAAACAAAAAAGCCTCGTCAAACGAGGCTTTTCACTATTTATAAATATAACTTCTTATGTATAGTATAACTTAAATCAATTCTCTATGAGTAGAGTTTGAATTAACGGGACTTAACTAATAAGGCGTTAGATCTACTTTATTAACACTAACAACGAGATTAGTCGTCGCTACTCATAATACCTAAGATTTGTAATAAGCTAACAAAGATATTATATAGTGACACAAAGATAGTGACAGTCGCTGAGATATAGCTTGTTTCACCACCGTGAATGATAGAACTTGTTTGCATCAAGATAGCGCCAGATGAAAACAGAATAAACATAGCACTGATTGCTAAACTAAGTGCTGGAATTTGTAAAAATATGTTACCAATCATAGCCACGATAAGTACGACAAAACCTGCCATCATCATGCCACTAAGAAAAGACATATCCTTTTTGGTTGTTAGCACATATGCAGACAGAGCAAAGAAAGTAAATGCAGTACCAGCAAGTGCTAATACGACAACATCACCCATACCCGCGCCTAAGTACATGTTAATTAATGGGCCAACGGTATAACCTAAGAAACCTGTGAATAAAAATACAAATAAAATACCCATTGAATTGTTACGGTTTTTCTCTGTTAGGTACATCAATCCGTACACACCAATTAGGGTAATGATGATACCTGGAGAAGGTAAGTTTAATGTAACCACTGCGCTAGCAACTAACGCTGAAAACGCTAGTGTCATCGCTAATAGCATATAGGTGTTTTTAAGCACCTTATTCGTCGCGAGTACGCTTGCCTGCGACTGAGTCTGAATCGTACGTTGTTGCATGGTGTCTTTTCCTTAATTATTAACACAGCTATTTAGATTGTCAGTATACCCTAAAGTTCCGACATAATATGACAATATAGTTAATTTATAGCCAAATAAGCTAAAAACAAGCCTTTCTGCTTAAAAATGTGATTAAATTTTAAAAACACTTTATTTTTAGGTCAAACGCTGTATTATACGCTCCATTGCTGCGGAGGGGTGGCAGAGTGGCCGAATGCACTGGTCTTGAAAACCAGCAGGGGTTAATAGCTCCTCGAGAGTTCAAATCTCTCCTCCTCCGCCATCTATATAGAGAAAGGCGCTATCTGAAAAGATAGCGCCTTTTTTGCATTTTAGCATCCCTCATCCATCTCATTTTGACCGTTAATATCCTCACGAGCTTCGTTTAGCCGAATTTCTTGTTTTACTCGTATATTGCTCCGTTTCGCTAACATAACATTTGCTTATATTTACTCATATCAATCCACACACCCTCTTTGTTGGATTACAGCGCGAAGCGAGTGAAAAGTAAACGGTTAGATCGTTGAGCGTGTTTTTTTAGCTTATAGATATTTACAATACTCAATCATATCTCTATTATACGCTCATTGCTGCGGAGGGGTGGCAGAGTGGCCGAATGCACTGGTCTTGAAAACCAGCAGGGGTTAATAGCTCCTCGAGAGTTCAAATCTCTCCTCCTCCGCCATCTATATAGAGAAAGGCGCTACCTGAAAAGGTAGCGCCTTTTTTGCATCTTAAGCCTTATTTTTCTTTCATCACGCCACTGCTTCGTTGTCATTTAGCTATTATTCTTCAGCGTAGTTTATTCTCACCGTTATTTTGTTGATAAATATATCGAATCTGACGTTTTTTAAACACTTGCGTTATTCTGTCGCTAGAAAGTTGATCGAGTTGGTTTTATTTTGTGCGAAGTTTGAAGGTTTGGTCTTTTTACTTTACAACTGGACGCTGTATCTCTATTATACGCTCCATTGCTGCGGAGGGGTGGCAGAGTGGCCGAATGCACTGGTCTTGAAAACCAGCAGGGGTTAATAGCTCCTCGAGAGTTCAAATCTCTCCTCCTCCGCCATCTATATAGAGAAGCCGGTACTTATTCATTTAAGTACCGGCTTTTTGCTATCTGGTATTATTTAATCTCTCTAATTTATTCAGCTTCTTCAAGTAATGCGGCACGTTGTGCATTCCATCGTTTTCGTTGTTCGTAGTAATAATCCCAAACACAAGGGCAGCAAGCGCCGCCACCACAACAATCATCATCTGCGGGTGGGTAGGGTTTTTCTATTAACTCAGGTTGCGGTGTTTCCATTGATTTATCCTTTTCGCTAGCGTTAGGCAAAATGTAACATATTTTGAATGGCATTGATCAAATCAGTGGTGGTTAATTAATAAGCTGTATTATCAATAATAAATATGTATAAGGCCTTTATATATCTATATAAAGGCCTTATACATAGCTTGATATTTCACATTTTTTTAGTAACTATATTTATTTTGCTAACTGAACCGCATTTTAGCTTTAAAGTAATATAGTTATTAAATTATTGATATATAATGGCATATTATTATTTGGCATAAATATATTAGCTTCTATGGTTAACTTAAGCGTAAAAATAACAACCTATTTTTGGCCATCTAATGTATTATGTTCTTTAGAAATTATGTGTATGCGGAGATATTCTTTTGATTAATGTATTCCTTGTCGATGATCACGAATTAGTCCGTACTGGGATTCGCCGAATTCTTGAAGATGTACGTGGTATTAAAGTCGTGGGTGAAGTTTCATGCGGAGAGGATGCCGTTCAGTTTTGTCGAGAAAATCAGCCAGATGTGATCTTGATGGATATGAACATGCCAGGTATTGGCGGATTAGAAGCGACTCGCAAAATTTTACGGAACAATGCTGATATTAAAATTATCGTATTAACGATACACACGGAAGAACCATTTCCAAGCAAAGTAATGCAAGCAGGCGGTGCAGGCTATTTAACTAAAAGTGCAGCACCTGACGAAGTGTTAAGTGCAATCCGTAAAGTACATAGTGGGCAGCGTTATATTGCGCCTGAAATTGCACAACAGATGGCATTAAGTCAATTTTCGTCTGCAGATGAGAACCCTTTCCAAAGTCTGTCAGAGCGTGAATTACAAATCATGATGATGATCACGAAAGGGCAGAGAGTGGTCGATATTGCCGAACAATTACACCTTAACTCTAAGACGGTTAATGCTTATCGCTATCGCCTATTCAGTAAGCTTAATATTAATGGTGACGTAGAACTGACTCACCTTGCGATAAGACACGGTATCTTAGATGCAGATACACTATAATTAAGCATGACCTTACTTAATTTCAATTGAGAAAGATGCCTTCGGGCGTCTTTTATTTTATGCCTTCAAAAGAACAATTCAATTATCAAGATTTCTTGAAAACAGTTTCACACCAACCCGGTGTTTACCGTATGTATGACCATAAAGATGTGGTTATTTATGTCGGTAAAGCGAAAGATCTACATAAACGCCTAAGCAGTTACTTTCGAAAAACCGTCGATCGTGAAAAAACGCGTGTATTAGTCACCCATATTACGAGTATTGATGTAACAGTGACGCATTCTGAAACCGAAGCGTTAGTGCTTGAGCATACGTATATTAAACGCTATCAGCCACGTTATAATGTTTCATTACGTGATGATAAGTCTTACCCTTACATTTTGATAACCGATCATAAGCATCCGCAATTAACGTCTATTCGTAATAAAAATAAGCGTAAAGGGCAATATTTTGGTCCCTATCCAAGTGGCAGCGCTGTACGAGAAAGTTTGCATTTAATGCAAAAGCTATTTCCTGTGCGTCAGTGTGAAGATAGCTATTATCAAAATCGTTCACGTCCGTGCTTACAGTTCCAACTTAAGCGGTGTTTAGGCCCTTGTGTCAAAATGGATAATCCTGAGGAATATCAACAACAGGTTGAACTTGCTGCGCTATTTTTGAAGGGTAAAAATACTGACGTAATTAATGAATTAGTAATTAAGATGGAGAAAGCCAGCCAAGAGTTAGCATTTGAAGAGGCTGCACGCTATCGCGATCAAATACAAGCATTAAGAACGATTCAAGAGCAGCAGTATGTGACATCTGATTTAGGTGAGATGGACGTTATCGGATTTGCCTTTAAAAATGGTATCGCCTGTGTACATTTGTTATTCGTACGCTCGGGTAAGGTGTTTGGCAGTCGTAGTTATTTCCCTAAAGTGCCTGCAAATACAGAAATGAGTGAAGTGATTCAGGCGTTTTTATTACAGTACTACTTGAATAAAGAGACTGAACAGGCGATTCCTAAGGAAATATTGTTAACGGAATTTGCGGAAGATAATGACTTGATTGAATCAAGTTTAAGTCAACTTGCGGGTCGTAAAATAAAGCTAACTAGCCCTAAACGAGGGGACAAGTCTAAGTTTTTAAGGTTGGCGCTTACTAACGCTGAAACGGCATTAACAACGAAGCTAGCAACGAAAAGCACGGTACTTAATCGTTTTAAAGAATTAGAAAAAGTATTAAACTTTGATGGCAAAATCCAACGTATGGAATGTTTTGACATTAGTCATACTGGCGGCGAACAGACGGTTGCTTCATGCGTTGTATTTAATCGAGATGGACCCAATAAAGCAGATTATCGACACTTTAATATCACTGGGATCACGGGCGGGGATGATTATGCCGCGATGGCCCAAGTATTGGATCGCCGCTTTAAGAAGGTTACAGAAATCGACAAAATACCTGATATTCTATTTATCGATGGTGGTAAAGGGCAAATGACACAGGCGGAGCAAGTGCTAACTCAATACGCTGATAATTTTACTGTTAAACGGCCCGAAATCATTGGTATTGCTAAAGGTGTGACGCGTAAAGCAGGTTTAGAGACGCTAATCTTGTCGGGTGCGTTGGACAATGTACCTGATATAGAGTTCTACTTACCCAGTGATTCAGCAGCTTTGCATCTTGTTCAACATATTCGTGATGAATCTCATCGTTTTGCGATTACTGGCCATCGCGCTCGTCGTAATAAAGTTAAACGTACCAGCTCTTTAGAAAATATTGCTGGTGTTGGACCGAAGCGCCGCCAAGTATTACTTAAATTTATGGGGGGGTTACAGCAGTTACGTAGTGCGAGTAGGGAGGAAATAGCAAAAGTACCAGGTATAAGTATTGATTTAGCAGAAAAAATTTATGATTCATTGCATCAATAAGCAAGATATAGGACTATAGGGATGTTTCAATTTCAAAAGCATGAGAATAATGAAAAACATACCAAATATTTTAACTTTGTTTCGCGTGATTTTAATTCCTTTTTTTGTTCTCGCGTTTTATTTACCAATTGAAAATTCGTTTTATATTGCTGCATGGATCTTTTTTGTTGCAGGTGCAACTGACTACCTTGATGGTTATTTAGCTCGACGTTGGGATGTATCAAGTAAGCTGGGTGCTTTCCTTGATCCTGTCGCAGATAAAATAATGGTTATCACTGCATTGGTGATGGTTGCGGGTGATCACGACCGTATCGCGGCGAGTGTCGGCGAACACAGTGCATTGTGGATAATGATCCCAACACTTATCATGATTGGCCGAGAGTTGGCTATTTCTGGCTTACGTGAATGGATGGCGGACTTGGGCAAACGTGCTAATGTTGCTGTCGGTAATGCAGGTAAATGGAAAACAAGCTTTCAAATGATGGCGCTAGGCGGTTTTGTTTGGCAACAAGGCCCTTGGATGGTTTACCTTGCTTATATCGTGTTTTATGCCGCAATGGTGTTAACGGTTGTTTCTATGGTGCAGTACTTTTCTGCAGCATGGGGTGAGTTAACAAGCGAAGATTAGACGTAACTGCTACGGGCCAGGTAGACTATTTTTTGGTTATCCCGTTATTCCGGTGATATTTAACCCCTTTTAGTTAAAAAACAGACTGTTTAGGTTGAAACGTAAGCGTTTTGATCGCGGAAGATAAAAGGGTGTTGACTCTATCTTTTAGGTCTGTAGAATGCGTCAGCACATAGGGTCTACAGCGGTTTATATAAAGCAGCTTAGATGAAATGTTAAAGAAATTGCCCGAGTGGTGAAATCGGTAGACACAAGGGATTTAAAATCCCTCGCTTAATAGGCGTGCCAGTTCAATTCTGGCCTCGGGCACCAATTTCTTTTTGTTAGGTATAACATTAAACATATAATTTGGCGGGTTGGCAGAGTGGCTATGCAGCGGATTGCAAATCCGTGGACCTCGATTCGACTTCGGGACCCGCCTCCATGATTTAGCTTGTAAATAGCAAGTTTATTGGTTCTGCACTGGAACGGATAAACTATAAAAATTCAGTGCCCGAGTGGTGAAATCGGTAGACACAAGGGATTTAAAATCCCTCGCTTAATAGGCGTGCCGGTTCAATTCCGGCCTCGGGCACCAATTAATACTAATACTAGAAATAGTATATCTCGCTAAGATGTAAAATTAGCACCCTGTATTAGCAACGAAAGTTGTGATGGCAGGATATGGCGGGTTGGCAGAGTGGCTATGCAGCGGATTGCAAATCCGTGGACCTCGATTCGACTTCGGGACCCGCCTCCATGATTTAGCTCGTAAGAGCAAGTTTATTGGTTCAGCACTGTGAACGAATAAACTATAAATGTTTAGCAATAAACAACAGAATTCAGTGCCCGAGTGGTGAAATCGGTAGACACAAGGGATTTAAAATCCCTCGCTTAATAGGCGTGCCAGTTCAATTCTGGCCTCGGGCACCAATTAATACTAATACTAGAAATAGTATATCTCGCTAAGATGTAAAATTAGCACTCTGTGTTAACAATTAATTTGTCATCGCAGTATATGGCGGGTTGGCAGAGTGGCTATGCAGCGGATTGCAAATCCGTGGACCTCGATTCGACTTCGGGACCCGCCTCCATGATTTAGCTCGTAAGAGCAAGTTTATTGGTTCAGCACTGTGAACGAATAAACTATAAATGTTTAGCAATAAACAACAGAATTCAGTGCCCGAGTGGTGAAATCGGTAGACACAAGGGATTTAAAATCCCTCGCTTAATAGGCGTGCCAGTTCAATTCTGGCCTCGGGCACCAACATTTTATAAAAAAACCAGCTTATAGCTGGTTTTTTTATGTCTAAAATTTACCTTGTATAAAACTGGCTATTTATTTTTCGGATTATCTGAATTCATCAAAGCCGACTTTATCGGATAACATCTTATATTGTAAATAGTATCTCTGACAGTCGATTTTACAGCTGTGGCTAAAAGAAAGATGATTGATATTGTTCCTGAACTCTGGTTTATTTCAAGCTTACCTTCATTTACCGTCTATTATCGTTTATATGAAACTATGAAATATTTTATGGTTATTTAAGTTGCCGTTTAGTCAACTTGGGTGGTAAAAGTGAAAGCCAAAAGATATAAAGGTAGTACGGGTTTTACATTAATAGAATTGATCGTTGCCGTGATCATATTGGCTGCTTTAGCCGCGGTAGCGTTACCTAGCTTCATGCGCGTTCACCGCGATGGGAAGATAGTTACATTATCTAGTATTGCTGCGCAATTGGAAGAGCAAAGTCAGATAGCGCATCTTAAGGCGCTGGTTGATAATATTCCAGCCGCAGGTGAGTGTACTTTTGGTTGTGATGGGCATAATAATTGGAGTGTCACTAAGGGATATTATTATATTTTCATGGCCGATGGCTCAAAGCTGTTTATCCGCGATAGCTATCCATTTTATCAAGGTGAAGAAGATACTCATTTTAAACCTGCAATGGGCTTAAGTGATAGTCAGTTTGTTTTTGTTGAAGGAACCACGTTGAAAATTATTCCTAGGAGTTGGGAAAATGAACGTTCTGAGATAACAAATCATAATTTTAAATGTTATGTCGAATATGAAAACGCGGCTGAAACACGTAAGAATATAATAACAGTGCACAGTGCCGATTGTTAAATCGTTGTGATAATAAGCATATTGGATTTATTTTCAACCATATGATATCTATGCAAAGGTTTTCATTGACTCATATTTAGAATACGGTAAAGTAAGCGCATATCCGGTTAGGCAGCAGCTTAACAGTTTATCACTCAGCCCGAGTGGTGAAATCGGTAGACACAAGGGATTTAAAATCCCTCGCTTAATAGGCGTGCCGGTTCAATTCCGGCCTCGGGCACCAAATTTAGAAAAAGGCTTACCTTAACGGTAAGCCTTTTTTGCTTTCTGGCATTTAAAATAATCCTTGTATCTTTAAACTCGAGTGATTATGATATCTAATTATCCTTTATGGTTATTTATCTTCTATGCTACTTCGGTTGATGCGCTATTTTACTCTGTTGTTTGTTATGGTTATGGGCTTTAATTCTCAGGCTGACACATACACAGAATTAGCGATATCATCAAAACCGTTATTAGCACCAGCCTCTTTACTTGTAAATGCAAATGAAGCGGGTATTGCTTACCAAGATCTCGCTGAATCAGAACAACCTTCTGTATCATTACCAATTCATGCTTATGAATTTGCTTTAACGGAAACCTCTCGTTATACCAGTGCTGGTCGATTACTGTTAAATAATCCTGAACCGGACTATCAGATAGAGATTGAATTATCTATTCCACCATCGCCGTCTTTTGTGATTGGCTATGCGGTTAATATTAATTTTTATCAACATTGGTTGACTCAGATATCGTGTTCTAAGTCTCGACTATCGGGCTGGAAAGACAGTAATCTTTTATATTCCCACCGTCAGTATCCTGCTGTTATTACATTTGTTTAGACAAAAATGTAAGTATTAATCACACTGCTTTTTTGTTGCCTTTATTATCTGCTTATATTCCCTAAAGAGTTCTATAAATAGCGCCGTATATGGTATTGCAAATAGTGCAAACGTACTGTAAATAGCGTTTTTAATGGTCCTATTGTCAGCGAGTTATAAGCGAGTTAATCACCTATATGCCACCGCTTTATTTTTATAAACGGTACTTATATAACGCACTATTTATATACAGAAAACAGTATATAAATGGTCTTTATGTAAAGCTTGGCATTGATGGACTGCTATCAAATGACAAAAATAACAAATTCAAAAGTTCAACGTAAACGACTTAACCATTATGCAGGTTGGAAGTATGTGGTTTTAATCTGTACTGTCTTAATTATGCTATTAAGTGCGATCCCTACTATATATGGTGAAGATCCGGCACTGCAAATTAACCATAAACAAGACCAACAACCCGCTCTTCACGTACTTAAGCAGACACTAGAAGGAAGTAATATTGCGGTAAAACGTATCGATCAAGACATGGATAAAACCACGATAGTGTTAACAGACTTAAGCACTCAAACACGTGCTAAGGCGATACTCGAAGCCACATTGCCAGCAGATGATGATATTACTTTAGCACTCGTTTCTGCTGCGCCGTCTTGGTTACAGAGTATGGGGTTGAAGCCAATCAAATTAGGTTTAGATCTACGTGGTGGTGTGCAGTTCTTGCTAGATGTTGATATGGAACCGGTATTCAATATCAGAGCACAGCAATTGGTAGATAACCTACGCACTGATTTTCGTGAGGAAGGGTTTCGAGGTGTTCGAATTAGCATTAATCATAATAATAGTTTGCAACTGAACTTGCCCACCGATGAAGCAAAAGTCACATTGTTGAAATTAATGCACAACAACTATCCGCAATGGAAAGTAACTCAGAGTTCGGGGTTATTGGTAGAGGTGGGTATTGCGCAAACTGAAAAGACCGACATCATTAACCTGACAGTGCAGCAAAACTTGCAAACTATGCGTAGTCGTATCGCAGAGTTAGGTATTACTGAAGCGATGGTTCAGCGCCAAGGTGAGCATCGTATCCGTATTGAATTACCCGGTGTGCAAGATCCTGCGACGGCAAAAAATGTGATAGGTGCAACCGCGAGCCTAGCATTCCACGAACTTGAAACCGTGCGCAGTGGCAGCATGCTGGTTAACAATAACGATGGTATTCCAATCCGCATTGCGCGTGATGCTATTTTGGGTGGTGAACATATTATTGATGCTCGAGCCAGTGTTGGTGAAATAGGGGCTGCAGAAGTTAATATTACGTTAGATAACGCGGGTGGTAAAAAAATGTCGAGTTTTACCAAGCATAATATTGGTAAGCCGATGGCAACGCTTTACAGTGAGTACAGTCGTAACGCGGATGGTTCCACTAAAAAGACCAGCAACATTATTAGTGTTGCTACTATTCAAGCCCAGCTAGGCAGTCAATTTAGAATCACGGGTGCTGGCAATATGGCTGATGCACAAGAGCTTGCATTGTTGCTACGTGCAGGGTCGTTAACTGCACCTGTGACTATTGTTGAAGAAAGAACGATAGGTCCTTCACTGGGGGCCGATAATATTCAAAATGGCTTCTCAGCATTAGCGCTCGGGCTGGGTTTAACCTTGGTATTTATGGCGCTGTGGTATCGTCGTCTAGGCTGGGTTGCAAATATCGCGCTCATTGCCAATATTATTATTTTATTTGGTTTATTAGCTTTGATCCCTGGTGCTGTATTAACGCTACCGGGTATTGCAGGGTTAGTGCTTACTGTTGGTATGGCCGTCGATACAAATGTACTGGTGTTTGAGCGTATTCGAGATAAATTACGAGAAGGACGTAGTTTTGCACAAGCCATTGACTGTGGTTTTGATAGTGCATTTGCTACGATTCTTGATGCCAATATAACCACCTTAATTATTGCGGTTGTACTGTATTCGGTTGGCAGGGGACCCGTGCAAGGATTCGCTTTAACGCTGGGCTTAGGTATCTTAACCAGTATGTTTACAGGCATCTTGGTATCACGTGCATTAATTAATAAATTATGGGGTCGTGATACTCGTCATGACTTGAAGGTATAATGATGATGACTATCAATATAAACAATAGTAACAAAAACAATAGTAATAACTACAGTCAATTACGTTATATCAGCAGTGCTGTATCAGTGGTTTTTATGCTTGTTGCGATAGCATTTCTTAGTATTAATGGACTGAATTGGGGAGTTGACTTCACTGGTGGTGTTATTACTGAAGTGCAGATGGATCCAACGATTACAATGAGTGAGATCTCGCCTTTATTACAATCGGCATTGAACCAAAATGTTAATGTTATTGAAGGGGGGGAGATGGGTCGATGGATCTTACGCTACGCGGAACCTGCGACTGGCATGGGTATTCCGGATATCACAGAGGTACTCGCGCCATTATCAACAAATATTCAAGTACTAAACACCAGTATTGTCGGATCTCAAGTTGGACAAGAGTTAGCGGAACAAGGTGGCCTAGCGATCTTAGTCTCGATGTTGTGTATCATGGCGTATTTAAGTTATCGCTTTGAATGGCGTTTAGCGTCGGGTGCATTATTTGCCTTGCTGCACGATGTATTATTTGTACTTGGGGTGTTTGCTGCATTACAACTCGAGTTTAACTTGACGGTATTTGCGGCGATATTGGCGATTATCGGTTATTCATTAAATGATTCTATTATTATTGGGGATCGTATCCGCGAGTTACTTATTCTTAAGCCTAATTTAGCAATTGCTGATGTGAATAATGATGCTATTGGGGCAACTCTATCGCGCACAATGGTAACATCTGGAACAACCTTAATGACGGTCTCGGCATTGTGGTTACTTGGGGGCGAACCTTTGAATGGATTCTCTGTTGCGATGTTCATTGGTTTAATTGTCGGTACATGGTCATCGATTGCTGTTTCGACTACGTTACCTGAATTCTGGGGGTTAAATGCCCGACATTATCAGGTCGTTGAGTTGAAAAAGGGGGCTTACGAAGACTAATACATTTATTATTGTAGGTAATTTGAGCGCGTGGGTTTGTTAATCCTGCGCGTTTATCTATGATAAACAGATCAATATGTAGATAATGTGATATAGCACAGACTATTTTTACTCTAACTTCTAATTAACCCCTACCGTTGTTTCATCTTGATTTAGGAATGTGTACTATAGCTATGTCAATAAATTGGCGTCGGTTAGTTTTTGACACTATTTAACAGTCGGTTAACTGTGGTTTATTTAAGTTTGAGTAAAGTTTAGCGTAGGCAGTAATATGGATACTACTAAGTCAGTTTTTGTAATTGATGAAAATATTGAACGGAGACAAAATTTAGAAACGATATTGTCCTTTCTTGGAGAAGGGTGGCAGAGTTATGACTCTCACATCGACATTAGTGCAAAGATCGATCTTGCTGCAAATAGTGTTATCGTGTCTTCAGATAGGTATTCAGAAAAGGAACTATTTGCGTTACTTGATGCTAACCCAATGAATCCATTTTTGACGTTTGGTACACAGGAAACAGCATCAAAGCAAGGTAATTTAATCGGTCATATCGAACATCCTTTTTCCTATCACCAGCTGACACTTTTACTCGGGCGTTGTCAATCTTATCGCCAATGTGTTACGAGTAAGTTAGGTCAATCAACCTCGGCCTCAAAAGCATTAATTAAACAGTTAGTAGGGCGTGGTGATGCGATTCAAAGTGTTCGCCATTTGATTACTCAAGTTGCGACTAAGGGTGCTAATGTTTTAGTTCTCGGTGAATCAGGTACGGGTAAAGAAGTTATTGCCCGTTCAATCCATGATGCATCATCACGTAATCACGGCCCATTTGTTCCTGTTAACTGTGGTGCGATCCCGGCTGAATTATTAGAAAGTGAATTATTTGGTCATGAAAAAGGTGCGTTTACGGGCGCGTTTTCAGCACGTAAAGGACGCTTTGAACTCGCAAGTGGTGGTACTTTATTCCTTGATGAAATCGGTGATATGCCGCAGCCAATGCAAGTGAAATTATTACGTGTTTTACAAGAGCGAGTTTTTGAACGCGTGGGTGGCAGTAAAGCAATTAAAGCTGATGTAAGGGTTATTGCTGCAACACACCGTAATTTAGAGAAAATGATCCTTGATGGCGAATTTCGTGAAGATCTTTATTACCGTCTGAATGTATTCCCAATTGAAAGCCCTGCATTGCGTGAGCGCCCTGATGATATACCATTACTGATCCAAGAGTTATTACGCCGACACGAAGCAGAGCATGATGCGACAATCTTATTTACGCAACGGGCAATGGAATCGTTAATGCAACATTCATGGCCGGGTAATGTACGTGAATTATCGAATTTGATCGAACGTTTACTGATCATGACGGCTGGTAATATTGTGGATATTGGTGAGTTACCTGCTAAATACCGTTATAACGATGATGGTGAAAGTCAGAGCATTAGTTCAGAGTTACCGAGTGAATTAGCTGAGCGTGATGCAATATCTGCAATGTTTAATGATGATATTTTTGCCGATATAGAAGAAGAATCACAAGAAGATGGTTTCTTCTCGATGCCAAATAGTTTGCCTGAACGCGGCGTTAATCTGAAAGAGATGCTGGCCGAATTCGAAATAGACATGATTAAACAAGCCCTTGATCAACAAGCGCACGTTGTCGCCCGAGCTGCAGATCAACTTGGCATGCGTAGAACGACATTGGTTGAAAAAATGCGTAAGTATGGATTACAGAAAGAAGCCTAAATAAATGTAACCAAGTATAGATTTACTTATCCTTGATAAAACAAACGAGAAAGCTCAACGTGATGTTGGGCTTTTTTCTTTATATATACAATGGTTTACGCCCCTTTAATTATTGGCACACTAAATGCATCGTTAGGTGCGAGTCAATTTTTTAGCGGAGTGCTACCATGGTACAAGAATCTTATCCCGGCGAATTAGCAGAACTACGAGCACACAAAAATCGTAGTGAAAAGTTAGTAGAAGCATTGCCGTCAGGGTTGGTTATTCTTGATGGCAACGGTATGGTCATTGAAGTCAATAAAGTTGCTGTGCAATTACTTGGTGAACCATTGATCGATTCACGTTGGATGGATGTCATTCAACGTGCGTTTACCCCTAAAGAAGATGACGGACATGAAATTTCATTAAAGAATGGCTGTAAAGTTCAACTTTCGATCACGACACTTGGCACGCAGCCTGGTCAGTTAATAATGTTGACAGACTTAACGTATACACGTCATTTACAAGAGCGTGTCAGTCATATGAAACAGTTGTCGTCATTGGGGCGAATGGTAGCGTCATTAGCACACCAGATCCGCACGCCATTATCAGCGGCATTATTATATGGATCTAATCTAGCCAACCCGAATCTCCCGCCAGCATCAAAGAAACGTTTTCAAAGTAAACTTATTGAACGGCTTAATGATTTGGAAAACCAAGTTAATGACATGCTGCTATTTGCACGTACCGGCAAAGATTTAGTGGTTGAAGAGATTTCACTGCAGAACTTATTAATTCAAGTGCAAGCGGGCAGCGAAGCTATGATGTTGCAGACTGGTAGCAACATGCAAGTGACACTACCCGAACCCGATTTATTAATTCTAGCTAATCGTAATGCACTTTCTAGTGCGATTGGCAATTTGATACAAAATGCATTACACGCTTGTGGTCAAGGGGCTAACCTCGCTATTTCTGCAGTCCGCTCCGGTGATGACAAAGTCGCAATTGTGGTATCTGATGATGGTCCCGGGATCTCGACGCTCATGCAAGCAAAAATCTTAGAACCTTTCTTTACCACCAAATCACAGGGCACGGGTCTTGGCCTTGCTGTTGTACAAAGTGTGGTGAAAGCGCACCATGGCAGTTTAGAGTTGAACTCAACTGTCGGTGAAGGAAGTCGTTTTAGTATAATCGTACCGCTACATCGCGTAGCAGAACCTCAACCAATGGTAATAGGTGGATAATAGTATGTCCCATTCTCAAATTCTTGTAGTTGAAGATGATTTAGGTCTTCGTGAAGCCTTAGTTGATACCTTATTAATGGCTGGTTATGAGTGCGATGAAGTTGATAGCGGTGAAAGTGCACTGATTGCATTAGGTAAAAAAACCTATGATATGGTCGTGAGTGATATTCAAATGGGTGGCATGACGGGATTAACTTTACTGCATAATATTAAACAAAAACACCCCGATTTACCGGTATTGTTAATGACGGCTTATGCCAAAGTAGATGATGCGGTAACGGCAATGCGTAATGGTGCAGTTGACTACATTGGTAAACCTTTCTCTCCAGAAGTATTGATTAATCAGGTTGGTCGTTATGTACCACCACAAAAAATAGCTAAGCGCACACCTTGTTACGGTGATGAGAAAACAGAGCAACTATTAAGTTTGGCGCGTAAAGTGGCTAAATCAGATGCAACGGTCATGGTGACAGGTCCAAGTGGAACGGGTAAAGAAGTGCTATCACGTTATATTCATGATAATTCACTGCGTTATGACGGTCCATTTGTGGCTATTAACTGTGCGGCTATCCCAGATAATATGTTAGAAGCAACACTGTTTGGTTATGAAAAAGGCGCATTTACTGGCGCGATACAAGCATGCCCAGGAAAATTTGAGCAAGCACAAAACGGTACCATTTTACTGGATGAGATCTCGGAAATGGACTTATCGTTGCAAGTTAAATTATTACGGGTATTGCAAGAGCGTGAAGTTGAGCGCTTAGGTAGCCGTAAAACCATTAAACTTAATATACGAGTCATTGCTACCAGTAACCGTAATATGAAACAAGCTGTCTCGAATGGTGATTTCAGAGAAGATTTATATTATCGCTTAAATGTATTCCCATTAGCTTGGCTACCGTTAACTGAGCGTAAAGGTGATATTTTACCGATTGCGGAACATTTATTAAAATTACACTGCAAACAAAATAATATTCCAACGTTAGAATTACTTAACTGCGCGAAGGCGAAGTTACAGATTTATCATTGGCCGGGTAATGTACGTGAATTGGACAACGTGATCCAACGCGCTATGATTTTAGCGGTTGATGGGAAAATAAAAGATGCAGATCTTATTTTAGAAGATTTTACTGCCGCAGATTTTCAAGTCATAGCGCCGATTGCTCAAGTGCCACAGCTACATATTAAATCGGAAATCCCTGTGCGCAGTATTAATCAACCCAACGAGCCTTTAGGTAACGAATTACGTCAACAAGAGTATCAAATTATTTTGGAAACCTTGATTGGCTGTAATGGCGTGCGTAAAAACGTTTCAGAAAAATTGGGTATCAGTCCACGTACATTGCGCTATAAATTAGCGAAAATGCGAGAGCAAGGCATCGAAATCCCTGCATAACTATTTATAAAAACAATCGTTATAAAAAGGCCGTAATCAATTGAAGTTACGGTCTTTTTTTTGTTGGCATGTTAATTGCTCCTCTCAAGGTAGGTCAAAAATATGACAACGAGGATAATCAATGAATATCGCAGCCAATAATCTCTACTCCGAAATGCAAAGCATGTCGTTACAGGCGACTAAATTTGAAGCAGATCCTACCGCGGTAAAAGCGCCAACCACAACATCTGCCAATTTTGGTGATATGTTGCAGCAAGCAATGGATAGTGTTAACGGATTACAGCAAAATACTGGTGATTTACGCACCCGTTTCGATCAAGGTGATCGCAGTGTGTCCCTAAGTGATGTTATGATAGCATCGCAAAAATCGGGGATAGCATTCGATGCTACGGTACAGGTTCGTAACAAATTGATCGAATCTTATAAAGAAATAATGAGTATGCCTGTTTAATCTCGGGTAAAGGAGTAACTCTGTGGCTGACATAGCTTCAAATACAGGTATCGTAAGTAATGACGATATGGGTAATGATTTAGCGCAACTAGATGAAAATGAGCAAAAAAGCTCAGCATTTGGTTTTTTCACTAATGCCGATATCTTACGTCAAATCATCCTAATCTTAGCATTAGCGATCTCGCTAACCTTAGTGGTATTTATTTTACTCTGGGGCAAAGAGCCTGAAATGCGTCCTTTAGGTACGTATCAAACGGTTGAACTCATTGAAACCCTCGAATTTTTAGACCAACAGAAAATAGAATATAAAATTAATGGTGATACGATCTCTGTTCCTGCTGAGCAGTATCAAGACATTAAATTACGATTACGTCGCTCAGGACTCGTCACTGCAGAATTAGAAGGTGACGATATTTTGATGAAAGATATGGGCTTTGGTGTCAGCCAGCGTGTCGAACGAGAACGTTTAAAATTGGGTCGTGAACGTCAAATATCACGGGCATTAACAGAATTTAAACATGTATCAAAGGCACAAGTATTATTAGCCATCCCAAAAGAAAATGTGTTTGCTAAGCGCGACAAGAAGCCCAGTGCAACAGTTGTATTAACGGTACGTAACAGCAACGCAATCTCGCAAGAAAATATTGATGCTATGGTGCAATTGGTTGCTTCTGCTGTTCAAGGCTTAGAACCCACCCGCGTAACCTTGACTGATCAAAATGGCCGCTTGCTGAACTCGGGCAGTCAAGACATGATGGCTGCAAAAGGTCGACGTGAATTTGAAATTGTACAAAATCATGAACGTGAGTACCGAGATAAAATAGATTCTATACTTATCCCTATCTTAGGTGTCAGTAATTATACCGCTGAAGTTGATGTATCAATGGACTTTAGTGTGACAGAGCAAACACAAAAACGTTTTAATCCCGATTTACCTGCAATACGCAGTGAAATGTTATTAGAGCGTCAATCGATTGGTAATGATAGTCAAGGTATTCCGGGGGCATTAACCAATCAACCTCCACTAGACGCGGATATACCTGAAGAGGCAGCTGGAGAGAATGCCGCAGCTCGTCCTATTGGTCAATCTCAAAAAGAATCAACGCGAAATTATGAACTTGATACAACAATCAGTCACACTAAATCACAAACCGGTGTTATTCGGCGCTTAAGTGTGTCTGTTGCGATAGATTACATCAATAGTACAGGAGCCGATGGAACACTGGTGAGGGAACCTCGTAGTCAAGCCGAACTCGCCAATATCCGTCGTGTTTTACAAGGTGGCGTGGGCTTTAATGTTAACCGAGGTGATGCTCTTGAGGTGGTTGCTATCCCATTTAATCGCCCTGAATTGGCTGCGATGGCTGAACTTCCAATTTGGGAAGAAGAATGGTTCTGGCGTGCCGTACGTATTGCTGCTAGCTTAATCGTCATTGTGATATTAATCATGGCGATTATTCGTCCTATGATTAAACGCTTAATTAACAACGAACCGGAAGAAAAAGTAGAAGATTTAGATTTAGGTATCAGTGCGATTGAAAATGACGAAGATATGCAATTGCTTACTGCCGATACCGATGTGGATACGGACTTTGCAATGCGCAGAGGTCATTTACAATTACCGAACTTACACAAAGACGAAGATTTGTTAGAAGCGGTTCGTGCACTGGTTGCTAACGAACCTGACTTAACTGCATTAGTAATTAAAGAATGGATGATAGAAGATGCCTGATTCTAATAAACAAGTAGCGACAACGCCAAAGTTCGATGCAACAACCTTAACTGGTATTGAGCGTTCTGCGATCTTAATGTTGAGTTTAAATGAACAAGATGCTGCCATTATTTTCCGCCAGTTAGAGCCGAAACAAGTGCAGCGCTTGGGTATGGCAATGGCATCCATGAAAGATTTTTCTCAGGTGAAAGTAGCGGGTGTGCACCGTGCGTTTATTGATGACATTCAAAAGTTCACTAATATTGGTGTGGGCAGCGAAGACTTCGTTCGAAATGCATTAACAGCCGCGCTGGGTGCTGACAAAGCCGGTAATCTGGTTGATCAAATTATTATGGGTAGTGGCGCTAAAGGTCTCGATTCATTGAAATGGATGGATGCACGTCAGGTAGCTAGTATCATTCATAATGAGCATCCGCAGATCCAAACTATTGTATTATCTTATTTAGAACCTGAACAGTCAGCTGAAATTTTATCGCAATTCCAAGATAAGGTGCGTATTGATTTAATGATGCGTATTGCTAATCTAGAAGAAGTACAGCCCGCAGCTCTGCATGAATTAAACGAGATCATGGAGAAACAGTTTGCTGGTCAATCTGGCGCTCAAGCCGCGAAGATGGGTGGTCTGAAAGCAGCCGCAAATATTATGAATTACCTCGATACCAATATCGAAGGCCAATTAATGGATGCTATTCGTGAGTCTGATGAAGAGATTAGTCAGCAGATCCAAGACCTTATGTTTGTGTTTGAAAATCTGATTGATGTTGATGATCGTGGTATTCAAGCACTACTGCGTGAAGTAGCACAAGAACAATTACAAAAAGCACTTAAAGGTGCCGACGATCAGCTTAAAGATAAGATCTTTAAGAATATGTCGAAACGCCAAGTTGAAATTCTGGAAGATGATCTGGAAGCTATGGGACCAATTCGTGTTAGCGAAGTGGAGTCTGCGCAGAAAGAGATCTTATCAATCGCGCGTCGCTTAGCGGATAGTGGTGAAATTATGTTAGGCGGAGGTGGTGGCGATGATTTCTTATAATTGCATGATTATTAATGGTAAAGTGGAATGACAGAGTCTTTAAAATCAACGTTTTCACCACTTGATAGTAGTGACCATCAAATTGAGGATTGGTATTTACCGGATTTTGAACAGACTCAAGCTGCCGCATTAAATACCAATGCGCTTGGTATGAAATCTGATTGGTATGAAGGTAAGCTTGTTACAGGTGAACAGGTTGAAGACGTTGAACCTCAGCCTATGACGGCAGAAGAACTTGATGCAATACGCCAAGCTGCATATGACGACGGTTACAATGAAGGTAAAGAATTGGGTTATCAAGATGGACTCACGAGCGGTACAGCTGACGGTCTTAGCAAAGGTGAAACCGACGGTTTGGCGCAAGGTCTAGCGCAAGGCTTAGCTGATGGCCAGCAACAAATTGTTGATAAGGCTTTGGCTTGGGAACAATTGCAAACGCAAATGCATACACCTCTTGCCGCGGTAAATAGTGAAGTTGAAAACGAATTAATTCGCGTAGCAACAGGTTTAGCAGAAGAATTAATTAAGACCGAAGTTACGTTTAATCACGATATATTACTGCAGACATTAAAGCTCGCGTTGGATGCTTTACCTGTGCTTGAACAAAAAATTACCATAACATTACATCCTGATGATTTAGCGGTGATCAATGAATACTATTCTGTTGAAGAGTGCGTAAAGCGTGATTGGGTATTAATTTCAGAACCGATGATGAAACAAGGTGACTTGGTTATTAATAACGACGTATCTTCGGTTGAATTGTTAATGGAACAACGTA
This sequence comes from Moritella sp. 28, assembly GCF_018219435.1. Taxonomy (NCBI): domain Bacteria; kingdom Pseudomonadati; phylum Pseudomonadota; class Gammaproteobacteria; order Alteromonadales; family Moritellaceae; genus Moritella; species Moritella sp. 28. The sequence continues at coordinate 1,142,303 of NZ_CP056121.1, forward strand.
TAAAACAGATGATGCGTCAGTTCCTTATTACCAATAAACCGGGTGCATAATGACGGAATTACTGACTCGATTACAACAATTGAAAACTGACTCTCTGGCGAATAAGCCAACCGTTGCAGGTAAGCTTACTCGCGTGGTTGGTTTAACACTGGAAGCGATTGGTTGCCGGGCTGCGATTGGCAGTTTGTGCTCTGTTGAAACTGACAATGGCCTGATGGATGCTGAGGTTGTCGGCTTTGATGGCGATAAATTATTTTTAATGCCCAGTGAGCAAGTGATAGGTATTATTCCTGGCGCAAAAGTGACACCACTAAATGAGACGCAAGGTATTCCAGTTGGTATGGAACTACTTGGGCGTGTATTAGATGGTGTTGGTAAGCCGATTGACGGTAAAGGCGAGATCATTACCGGACAAACTACGTCTTTTACTGCCAAGCGTATTAATCCGCTGGCGCGTAAAAAAATCTCACGACCACTTGATGTGGGTGTTAAAGCCATCAATGCGATGCTTACCGTTGGTCAAGGTCAGCGTATGGGGCTTTTCGCTGGTTCCGGTGTGGGTAAGAGTGTGCTGTTAGGTATGATGACTCGCGGTTCAACTGCGGATGTTGTAATCGTTGGCTTGATCGGTGAGCGTGGCCGAGAAGTAAAAGAATTTATTGAAGAGATCCTCGGTGAAGAAGGGCTTGCACGCTCTGTTGTCGTTGCTGCTCCAGCAGATGCCTCGCCGTTGATGCGTCTAAAAGGTTGTGAAACTTCATTGGCGTTAGCGGAATACTTCCGTGATCAAGGGTTGAACGTATTACTGTTAATGGATTCATTGACTCGTTTTGCGCAAGCACAGCGTGAAATTGCTTTAGCGGTCGGTGAGCCACCGGCAACGAAAGGTTATCCACCGTCAGTATTTGCAAAATTGCCACAGCTGGTAGAGCGTGCCGGTAACGGTAGTGACGAGCAAGGTTCGATTACCGCATTTTTTACCGTATTAACAGAAGGTGATGATTTACAAGACCCTATTGCAGATGCGTCACGCGCCATTCTTGATGGGCATATCGTATTGTCTCGAGAGTTAACAGATGCGGGGCACTATCCTGCGATTGATATTGAAAAATCTATTAGCCGTGTTATGCCGATGGTGACGACTGATTTTCATCAAGCTGCCGCTCGCGGATTCAAGCAAGCTTACTCGCTATATCAACAGAACAAAGACTTGGTTTCGATTGGCGCTTATAACCAAGGTGCGGATGCAAAAATTGATCGCGCTATTCGCTTAAAACCAGCAATGGACCAATTTTTACAGCAAGGTATGAAAGAAGTTATTCCTTTCTCACAATGTGAAGAAATGCTTGCTGCTATCGCGCCGCATCTCGGCGTGGCAACCTTATAATGAAACAGTGTCAATATAATGTCTAATACAGCGCTACAACGGGTCTATCAGCAACTTGAAGAGCAAGAAAAACACGCCGCGAGAGCTTATGCGCTGATCCAACAAGATGCTGAGCGTTACCATAGTCAAATGCAGCAATTAAGTGATTACCGTAAACAATATTTACAGCAATTCACTGAACGTGGGGAAGAAGGTATCTCAGGTAGTAGTTATGCGCATTATCATAACTTTATGAAAAAACTAGAATTAGCTGAATTTGAGCAGAAACAAGCACTCGATAATATCCAACAGACAGTTAAGAGCAAGCACTCGGATTGGATGGAAATTCGTAAGAAGCGTGATGCGCTGGGTTTATTATTAGATAAACGCAAAGCCGCTGCACAGCTTGTCGAACAGCGACGCGAGCAAAAAGATCTTGATGAATTTTCTAACTTCCAATACTTCAAGCGTAAGAATAACCGATAATACGATTAATCTGGCGTGAATTTTGCATTGTTTCGCTATAACTTCTATTGATGATATTTAGGCTTGAACGATGACTTTCTCTCTACATAAATCAACAGCGATGACTGATATACAGGCGACGAATAATAAATCGCAAGCGCTTAATGTCAAAGGCGATACAGCTGACGATATGGCGAGTGATGGAGAGTTGAATACGCCTGAAAGTAGCTTTTCTAAACTATTTTCTCTCTTTAGTAGCAATAATCAAACCGATGTTATCGTTGGACAAACAGCCATTGATAGCGCTGAGAATATAACGGCAGGTAGTGCGGTAGATAGTGCGGTAGATAGTGCGGTAGATAGTTCTGTACCGAATGCTGAACCAGGTACTGTTGCGAGTCTTGATGATGGCCTTGTCGCTGGGCTGATAGATAACGCTGATGAAGCTGAAGCAATCGTTGGCGATGACTTAAATGTAATAAGCCAAGATGACAGCTTGCTGAAAAATGAAAGTAGTGATGACTTTTTGGCGCGTCTTGATCAATCATCTATGCTGTTACAAAGTAATACTGCGAGTGACGCTGGGACATATGTTCAAGGTAAACCTAACGGTAATATATTGCCTTTACAGGCAAAGGAGGCGAATATTGCCTCACCAGGTCCCGTGAGTATAACTGACTTATCCACGCCCGATAGTCGCGTGGCAGGTACGCTCGATGTTAGTAATAATGAACTGAAACCAGTATTGCAAACGAGCGAGCTATCTATAGAGCCAACAGATTCAACAGATTCAACAGATTCAATAGGTTCAACAGGTTCAACAGATTCAATAATCTCAACAGATACTATCACAGCGTCAACGTTAGTCGGTACGTCGACAGTCGCAGGCCTTACTGACAATAACCCTCGATTTACGAAAGGCAATTTATTCGCTACGGGTGATTTAGTTAATGGTGATGGGACACTTGACCGTGAACTCTTAGGTGGCGCTGGAAAAGCAAACTTAGCCACGGGTGTTAGCGAAATAGAGTTGGCGAAAAATACACCTTTTGGTCAAGCTAGTGGCATAGCCGCAGGGATCAGCAGTGCAGTAACAGAGAGTAATAGTTCAGCACTAGAACAGCTGGATATGACATCATCTGAACCTATTGAGCAATTAGATTTTGCGCAAATTATGGAATCAGCACGTAAGCAAGAGCCGTTAGACCAAACCACACGTACCTTGGTAAAGACGCCGATATTAACGGACGCTGAACAACAAGTATTAGAGAAACGGGTTAATCTTAATAACAATCTCGCGACTTCGGAATTAAATGAAAAAATCGCTATTATGGCAGGTAAAGAATTACAAACAGCGACAATCCGCTTAGACCCAGCAGAATTAGGCAGTATGAATGTTAAATTGGTTGTGCAAAACGATCAAATAAATGTGACAATTCAAGCGCAGAATAACCAAAGCCGTGATTTACTTGAACAACAAATGCCGCGATTACGAGAAATGTTACAGCAACAGGGCATGACATTAGGTGAGACGCAAGTGCAAGCAGACAGTGGGCAGCAGCAATCTGCATTTCAACAGTCAAGACAAGAACATGGACAAAAAAATAGCAATAACGAAGCGAATTATACGATAGATTCACAGACTGAAGTCCCTGTTACTACTCAGTATTGGCAAGACTCGGCTAAAGGGGTAGACTTTTACGCCTAAACAGTTTGATTAGCATTTATTTAGCGTAATATAAAATTCGATTTAAGGACGATAATGGCTGACGACAACGATTTGAAAATAGACGATAAAAGTAAAGGTAATAAAAAAATCATTATTATTGCGGTGATTTTAATATTAATGCTTGTAGGGGCTGGCGCGGCGTTTTTCTTTTTAAGTGGTGATGATAGAGCCCCCTCCGATAACGTAGAATCTATGACTGAAAGTGTTGATAGAAGTGTAACTGAAACGGCATATTATGTTGCCATGCCACGTCCTTTTGTTTTTAATATTATAGGATTAAAGCGCGAACGCTTAGTGCAGATTAAAGTTCAATTAATGGTACGCGGTAGTGACAATCAAGAATTAGCTAAAACCAATGTTCCTTTAATTGAAAGTACCTTGTTGCAAGTTTTTAGCGCAACAACAGAGCAGCAGCTCGCTACATATGAAGGCAAAGAATTATTGCGTTCAGATTCATTGGCGAGTGTGAATGAAATTTTGATTAAATATACTGGGAAAGGGGTTGTTGAAAAGATCCTGTTTTCTGGTTTTGTAATGCAGTAGGTTATGTGTGAGTGATTTATTAAGCCAAGACGAGATTGACGCGCTATTACACGGTGTTGATGATGTTGAAGAAGATGAATTTGACACCGTAGAAGAGAGTGGCAATATTGTCGATTTTGACTTTTCATCGCAAGACCGTATTGTGCGTGGACGAATGCCTACGTTGGAGTTGGTTAATGAACGTTTCGCACGGCACATGCGGATCAGCCTATTTAATATGATGCGTCGTACTGCCGAAGTGTCCATTAATGGCGTACAGATGCTGAAGTTCGGTGAGTATGTTCACACATTATTCGTACCAACCAGTTTAAACATGGTCCGTTTTCGTCCATTAAAAGGAACGGCGTTAGTCACCATGGAAGCACGGTTAGTGTTTATTTTGGTTGAAAACTTTTTTGGTGGTGATGGTCGTTATCATGCCAAAATTGAAGGTCGTGAATTTACCCCAACCGAACGCCGTATTATTCAAATGCTATTAAAGATTGTTTTTGAAGATTATCACGAGGCATGGGCACCGGTCATGGATGCGGAATTTGAATATCTTGATTCTGAAGTCAACCCGGCAATGGCAAATATTGTAAGCCCAACCGAAGTGGTGGTGGTGAGTTCATTCCATATCGAGCTTGATGGCGGTGGCGGTGATTTCCATATTACCATGCCGTATTCTATGCTCGAACCGATTCGTGAGTTGCTCGATGCAGGTGTGCAAAGTGATAAAGAGGATACTGATGAACGTTGGAGCTCGGCATTACAAGAAGAAATTTTAGATGTTCCGGTAGAGTTAAGTACAAGATTGCTTGAAACTGAGCTTTCATTAAGGCAGATAATGGAATTGAAAGCGGGGGATGTCATCCCGGTTGATATGCCAGAGGACCTTACCGTTTTTATTGAGGATTTACCGAGTTATAAAGCCAAACTTGGCCGAAATAGAGATAACGTTGCGGTTAAGATTAGTAAAAAGTTAAAAGTAAGTAATTTAACTAAATCAGAGATTGACCACGTTGCATTACGTGGTGGGTTATTGAATTTAGGTGATAAAAATGACGATAAATAAGGTATTTAAATGAGTACAGATCAAGATCAGATGGCGAATGATTGGGCTGCAGCGATGGCTGAACAAAGTACTGTTGAGGCCGCTGAATTAGAAGACTTTAACAATGATGAGGTTCCATTCTCGGCGGAACAACAACAAAAGCTAGATAGTATTCTTGATATTCCGGTTGTGATTTCAATGGAAGTTGGTCGTAGTAAAATTAGTATTCGTAATTTATTACAGTTAAACCAAGGCTCTGTTGTTGAACTCGATCGCATTGCGGGTGAACCGCTCGATGTCATGGTTAACGGTACATTGATTGCCCACGGTGAAGTCGTTGTCGTCAATGATAAATTTGGTATTCGTTTAACTGACGTTATCAGTCAAACCGAACGAATTAAAAAGCTTAAATAATATGAACGATATCGATATGCTGCAATGGCTATTATCATTGTTTGTGGTTATTGCGGTTATCGTAATGCTCGCTTTCTTGGCTAAAAAGGCGCGTGTATTTGGCAGTAATCATCAACAGCTAAACGTTGTCGCAACATTACCATTAGGGCCTAAAGAACGTATCATGGTCGTACAAGTGGGTACAGAACAAGTACTACTCGGCGTGACAGGGCAACAAATCAATCTGCTTAAAGAACTTGAACAACCACTGGAAAATAGCCAACCAGAACTCAACCCATTTGCTACTAAATTAGCCCAGATGATGAAACAGCATAATGAAAAATAAGTTTACGGTATTACTGTCGTTGTTCCTGCTCTTCTTCACGTCTGTAGCATGGGCTGATAACTCCGTGATGTCGGCGGTGAAAGTGATCACAAACAGTGATGGCTCACAGGAATATTCGGTGTCATTACAAATTTTAGCCATGATGACGGCGCTGAGTTTTATACCAGCTGCGCTTATCATGATGACCTCTTTTACCCGCATCATCATTGTACTGTCTATTTTACGCCAAGCATTAGGGTTACAACAAAGCCCCTCTAATCAGGTATTAGTCGGTATCACTTTATTCCTGTCCTTTTTCATTATGACGCCAGTATTTGAGCGTATTAATGACAATGCGCTACAGCCTTATTTGAGCGAAGAACTGACCTCGATGCAAGCTTTTGAACAGGCTAAGCTACCAATGCAACAATTCATGTTGGCACAAACCCGGGTGACCGATATTGATACCTTCATGCGGATAGCGAAAGTTGAAGCTAATTCTCCAGAAGAAGTCCCTTTCCGCGTATTGATCCCCGCATTTGTTACCAGCGAATTAAAAACAGCCTTTCAAATTGGATTTATGGTGTTCATTCCATTTTTGATTATTGACTTGGTAGTGGCGAGTATTTTGATGGCGATGGGTATGATGATGTTATCTCCGATGATTATTTCATTACCTTTTAAGCTTATGCTGTTCGTGTTAGTCGATGGTTGGAGCTTAATTATGGGCACGCTTGCGGCTAGTTTTGGTTTATGACGAGGCTCTTTATATACAAGACCTTATACAAGTTCATCAATCGGCTTATCAGCCTGTTAGTAAGCAATAGGGAGCATCATGGCACCTGAAGTCTTTGTAGATATATTTCGGCAAGCATTATGGACAGTATTACTGCTGGTATGTGCGGTTGTTGTTCCTGGGTTATTAGTCGGTTTAGTAGTATCAGTCTTTCAGGCCGCGACCTCAATTAATGAACAAACATTAAGTTTCTTACCACGTTTAATCGCGACCCTGTTGGCACTCATTTATGGTGCGCATTGGGGCTTTGCTCGTTTGATGGAATTTTTTACCAACATGATGCTCCAAGTCCCACAAGTTGTAGGTTAATTAGTGGAGATTCTATCGGCTGATATTATGACGTTTATGGCCAGTTATATTTGGCCGTTTGCACGCCTCTCAGGCATGGTTATGGTCATGATAGTCAGTGGTGCGAAAACAACGCCACCCATGATCCGGTTATTTTACTGTCTTGCGCTTACCGTGATGGTCGCGCCTGTATTACCACCTATGCCTAATGTCGAACTGTTCTCTTTGGGCAGTTTTATGATTATCCTGCAACAGAGTTTGATTGGTATTGCGATTGGCTTTGTCACCGTCATGCTGATTCAGACATTTGTTATTGCGGGGCAAATTATTGCGATGCAAACCAGTTTAGGTTTCGCTGCGATGGCCGATCCTGCATCAGGTCAAACTTCACCTGTTATTGGTCAAATCTATATTTTATTAGGCACTCTGGTTTATCTATCTGTGAATGGTCATTTGTTTATGATCGAAACAGTCGTTAAATCTTTTGAGACACTTCCCGTGTCCGCGTCTGGTCTAATGGCAGTTCAGTACTATGAAATAGCGGGCTGGATGTCGGTAATGATTGCTGCTGCATTGAGTATGTCATTGTCTGCGGTTGTTGCTATGCTCGTGATTAACTTTTCATTTGGTGTGATGACCAAAGCTGCACCGCAACTAAACGTATTTAGCTTAGGTTTCGCGGTTGGTATGGTCGCAGGCTTATTTATTATTTACTTATCATTAAAAAGTTTTATGTTTCATTTTAATGCCCAATGGCAGAGAGCGGGTGAATTGATTTGTTCGCTGCTCAATAATGCTTGTGCGTATTAACGCCGCTCACCACATTAGGATAAAGGTATTTCCTCATGGCTGAAAAAGACGGACAAGAACAAACCGAAGACGCCACCGAGAAAAAGCTCACCCAAGCCAGAGAGAAAGGTCAGGTAGTACGTTCGAAAGAACTCGCGACGACCTTAGTTCTAACGGCAAGTGGTGCCGCTTTCCTTGCTTTTGGTGATGCACTCGCCCGTGCGCTTGAGACTAACATGACGCGTTTATTTCAACTTGACCGTGAAGATGTATTCAATCCTTATGCCTTGCTCGAAATTGTTAGCGCGAGTGTTAAACCGTTATTTTGGCCTCTGTTCGGTATTATGATTGCCGGGTTTTTTGCCGGTATTATTGGTAATATTATGATGGGGGGCATGGTTTTTAGTGGAGAATCTATTCGTCCGAAAGCGTCAAAAATGTCACCTAAAGCGGGTCTTAAAAGAATGATGGGGCCGCAAGCCATGGTTGAATTGATTAAATCAATTGCCAAGGTTACGGTTGTCGTGACGATTGCCTTGTTGGTGCTAAAAGTGCAATTTTTACAGATTATGGAGTTTAGTCTCCAGCCATTGCATATTTCGATTATCCAATCGCTGAGTCTTTTGACTGATATTTTTATTTGGTTGTGTGCGTCTTTGATTATTATTGTCGCGATTGATGTGCCTTACCAATACTGGAAACATGCCAAAGAATTACGGATGACCAAGCAAGAAGTTAAAGATGAAATGAAAGATGTGAATGGTAATCCACAGTTAAAAGGCAAGATCCGACAAATGCAGATGGAGGTATCGCAACGTCGTATGATGGGTGATGTTCCTGACGCTGATGTGATTATTACCAATCCAACACATTATTCTGTGGCATTAAAATATGAAAAAACCGGTAACGCGGCACCTAAAGTTGTGGCTAAAGGTGTTGATCAAGTGGCATTCCGTATTCGTGAAATGGCGAAAGAAAACAAAGTACCAATCTTAGAATCAGCGGCTTTAACACGTGCTATTTATCATACTACTGAGATTGATGATCCAATACCTGAAGGGTTATTTATCGCGGTAGCACAGATACTTGCCTATGTTTATCAGCTCGAACAATTTAAACAACGTAAAGGTAATCGGCCTAAACCGTTACCAAAAACCATAGATATTCCTGATGACCTAAAATATTAGTGTCATTTGTGGACTTCAGCACTGAATGATTTTGCCTTCGGTATGATTATTGCTTTATACTATCAAGCATTAAATTTTGAGGTCTCGGAATGCAAGTAGCAACAAATCTGTCAAAAATATGGGGTAAAAGAGCGATTGCGCTAGAAAATATCGGCACCCCGATAATTGTGTTAGCTACACTCGGCATGGTTGTGTTACCGATACCTGCATTCCTATTAGATGTATTCTTTTCTTTTAATATCGCTTTATCGTTATTAATTCTGCTTGTTTCGGTATACGTCAATAAACCACTTGATTTTGCTGCATTTCCGACTGTTTTGTTAATTGCAACATTACTACGCTTAGCCTTGAATGTGGCCTCAACACGAGTGGTGTTGTTAGAAGGGCATAATGGCGGTGATGCTGCGGGACAAGTTATCGATGCCTTTGGTTCTGTTGTAATAGGCGGGAATTTGGCGGTAGGTCTCATCGTGTTTATGATTTTAATGATTATTAACTTTGCCGTGGTGACCAAAGGTGCGGGACGTATTTCGGAAGTAAGTGCGCGTTTTACGCTCGATGCTATGCCGGGTAAACAGATGGCGATTGATGCCGATTTGAACGCAGGTATTATTGACCAAGATAAAGCTAAATTGCGCCGAGAAGAAGTCACTCAAGAAGCTGATTTTTATGGTTCGATGGACGGTGCTAGTAAATTTGTTAAAGGTGATGCGGTTGCTGGTTTATTGATTTTATTCATTAATATTATCGGTGGCCTCATCATTGGTATTTCACAACATGATTTAAGTTTTGCGGAAGCTGGTGAAATTTACACATTATTGACTATTGGTGATGGTCTGGTTGCGCAGATACCGTCACTACTCTTATCGATTTCTGCAGCTATTATTGTTACCCGTCAAAATAAAGACGAAAAACTCGGCACTCAAGTCACGGGCCAAATGGTGGCCAATCCAAAGGCATTGGCTGTTGTTGCTGCCATTATGACGGTAATGGGGCTAGTACCGGGTATGCCACATCTTGCTTTCATCGGTTTTGGTGTGCTTACTGGCACTTGGGCTTGGTGGCTAATGAAGTCAGCAGCCAAGCGTGAAGAAGAGAAAACCAATATGCCAGAAGATGCAGATATTAAAGCGAGTTTGAATGATCAGAAAGATCTTGATTGGGAGGATGTTAAACCCGTAGATACGATCGGTCTGGAAGTTGGCTACCGACTTATTCCCATGGTTGATAAGAGCCAAGGTGGTGAGTTATTAAACCGTATTAAAGGTGTTCGTAAGAAGCTTTCTCAAGAATTAGGTTTTTTGGTGCCCGCAGTGCATATTCGTGACAACCTCGAATTACCACCAAATTGTTATAGTATTAATATTATGGGAGTTTCAAATGGCGAAATTGAAATTTTCCATGATAAAGAGTTAGCCATTAATCCGGGTCAGGTATATGGCAAGATTGATGGTATTTCAACCATAGACCCCGCTTTTGGCCTGCCTGCTTTATGGATCAATCCTCAACAGCGTGATCAAGCGCAAACCTTGGGTTATACAGCTGTTGACTCAGCTACAGTTGTTGCGACACACTTGAGTCAGTTACTACTGAACAATGCTGCGCAATTACTCGGTTATGAAGAAGTGCAGAATTTATTAGATGTATTAGCGAAAACACATCCTAAATTGGTCGAAAGTTTAGTCCCTGAAATTTTACCGTTAGGGGTTGTTGTGAAGGTGTTGAAAGGGCTATTACATGATAACGTGCCAATTCGAGATATTCGCACCATTGTTGAAACAATGGCTGAATATGGTACTAAAACGCAAGATCCAGAAGTGTTGATTTCTGCTTGCCGTGTAAGCTTACGCCGCATGATTGTTCAGGATATAAATGGTATCGACAGTGAATTACCTGTCGTGACACTGGCCCCTGAATTAGAGCAAATATTACACCAGTCTTTACAGGCTGCTGGTAGTGAAGGTGCGGGTATTGAACCTGGTTTAGCTGAACGGATGCAAACCTCATTAACAGAGGTGGCACAAAATCAAGAATTAGCGGGACAACCGGCGATCTTACTTACCTCTGGGGTATTAAGGTCAACATTAGCGAAATTTGTGAAATACTCAATACCCTCATTACGCGTATTATCATATCAAGAAGTACCTGATGATAAACAGATTCGAATTGTCAGTGTTGTTGGTCAATAACACGTAAATAAAAATTTAAGTAGCGAACAGAACTAAGGATGTTAAGTTGAAAATAAAGCGCTTTTTTGCCAAAGATATGCGAGCGGCATTGGCTGAGGTCAAAGAGGTTCTTGGCCCCGACGCTGTTATTATGTCTAACAAAAAGGTCACCGGTGGCATTGAAATAGTTGCTGCTGTGGATTTCTCTGAAAGTAAGCCTGTCGCACCTGAAAAAGTAAGCGAACCAAAAACTGTAGCAAATAAATCAGAACGTCAACTTTCTGAAGACTCCGTCAATTTATCGGCATCTAAATTCAACTTCAAAAAATTAATGAATAATGAACTGTCACAGCAAGCAGAACCAGAGCGACCCGTCGCGCCAAATGACTCATTAGCGAGCTTATTGGCACGTCAGCAAGAACATAAACAGCAAATGTCACAAGCAATCAATAACGATGATAATACGCGTGAAAAAAATAATTGGGATACCAGTTTTTTAAAGAAACCGGTCGCTCGTCGCTTTGCTGAACGCCCAAATACTGCTCCGGCGACACTCGCAGAACAAAATGAAATGCGTGATGGTATGGCGCGCTCTTCTCAACAAGCTGGTTATAAGCAGTTTGAGTCGACTACACCGAAAAGTGACAACCAACAAGACATGAGTGCGATGAAGGCTGAGCTTGCCTCAATTCGAAAGTTGCTTGAGCACCAAGTCTCAGGATTACAGTGGCAGGAAGTTGAACGTAATGAACCTATTCGTGCTATGTTGATCAAACATCTTGTTAAGATTGGTTTTACCGAAGAGGTTGCAGACCAACTCGCTAACTGTGTGGCTGAAAACTGTTCGATTGAGTCGGCTTGGGATCAGATCGAAGCGTTACTGACGGACAGTGTGCTCATTGCGCAAGATGATATTTTGGGTAAAGGTGGTGCTGTTGCATTAGTTGGCCCAACCGGCGTGGGAAAAACGACAACTATCGCCAAATTAGCGGCAAAATTTGCCATGTTGCATGGCTCAGAGAATGTTGCGTTGATTACTACTGATACATATCGTATTGGTGCTCACGAACAATTGGCGACTTACGGGCGTATTATGGGGTGTGTTGTTAAGGTTGCCCGTGATGAAGCAGAGTTGGCACAATACTTGTATCAGTTAAGAAGTAAACGTTTAGTCTTGATTGATACTGCCGGGATGGGACAGCGTGACAAGCGTTTATCCGAACAGTTAGATACATTAGTTAATAATGAAAAAGTCGTGATTCGTAACTATTTGGTTGTCCCTGCAACTGCGCAGCGTAGGGTTGTACAAGAAACATTAGAGCATTTTCATCATATTCCGTTAGCGGGCTGTATTTTAAGTAAAGTGGATGAAAGTTTAAGCTTAGGTGAGATTTTAAGTGTACTAATACAACATGAACTACCGATTGCATATATAACAAATGGGCAAAGGGTTCCTGAAGATATAGACTCAGCCAATGCACAGCAATTAGTTCGTACTGTATTTAACAGAGATACGCTAGAAGAACAAAACGATACGCATTTTTGGTTAGGCGATGATAAATAGTAATGAATAAAAATATTTTTTTCGATCAAGCAAGTGGTCTAAGACAAATGAGTAATAACAAAAAAGTTAAAGTCATTGCCGTTTCAGGTGGTAAAGGTGGCGTAGGTAAAACTAACGTAACACTGAACATGGCAGTATCACTCGCGGCCCAAGGTAAGCGAGTCATGGTTTTAGATGCCGATCTTGGGTTGGCAAATGTCGATGTTTTACTCGGTTTACGCGTACATAAAAATATTTCTCACGTTATTTCGGGTGAATGTACATTAGATGATATTTTGATTGAAGGTCCGAATGGGATCTTAATCGCACCGGCAACATCTGGTACGCGTTCGATGGTTGAATTATCAGTACAAGAGCACGCGGGTCTAATTCGTGCTTTTGCTGAATTGAAAACACCTATTGATGTATTACTGGTTGATACCGCCGCCGGTATTTCGGACATGGTATTAAGTTTTTGTCGCGCGTCACAAGACATTTTAATGGTGGTTTGCGATGAACCGACATCTATCACGGATGCTTATGCGTTAATTAAGTTATTATCAAAAGAACACGGTGTTCATCGTTTTAAAATTGTGGCCAATATGGTGCGTAGTTTACGTGAAGGCCAAGAATTATTTACTAAATTGACACGTGTAACGGACCGATTTTTAGATGCAACATTAGAGCTTGTTGCTTGTATTCCGTTTGATAACAGTGTTCGTCAAGCCGTTCGTAAACAGAAAGTGGTTGTAGAAGCATTTCCAAAAGCGCCCGCTTCATTGGCGTTTAGAGCGTTAGCAAGTCGAGCTGCAACTTGGCCAGTACCGAATAAAGTCGGCGGTCATTTGGAGTTCTTCATTGAGAACCTGTTTGAAAACAAAGCTAGGGTAGAAGATTGAAGTGAATAAGGCATCCGCTTACAGCAACATCCAGTCGCAACAGAGTCATGCTGTTGAGCAATTCGGTTTTTTAGTAAAACGAATTGCCCATCACTTGCTTCTCCGTTTGCCGCCGAGTGTTCAGTTAGATGATTTAATCCAGTCGGGTATGATTGGATTACTGGATGCTGCGCGCAACTTTGATGGCTCTAAAGGCGCTAGCTTTGAAACTTATGCTGGTATTCGTATCCGCGGCTCAATGATTGATGAAATGAGACGTGGGGATTGGGTCCCAAGATCGGTGCATAAAAATGGCCGTGATATTGCTGCTGCCATTGACCGTATCGAAAAACAAACGGGTACGGATGCAAAAGATACGGATGTTGCTGAAGAATTAGGCGTAAACCTGACTGACTACCATAGTATGTTGATGGATGTTAATAGTGGGCATATATTGGCGGTCGAAGATTTGACCGCGAGTAATGAAGATGCCTATTCAATTTACGAAGGAAAATCAAGCACTCCTTGTGCTGATTTTTCTGAGCTACGTTTTCAGCAAGCATTAGCAAACTGCATTAAAACACTACCCGAAAGAGAAAGCTTAGTCTTATCGCTTTATTACGATGAAGAGTTAAATCTAAGAGAGATCGGGGAAGTACTCAGTGTCAGCGAGTCTCGTGTGAGTCAAATACACAGCCAAGCGATGCATCGAGTGAAAGCGCGCATGCATGCTTGGTTAGATGACTAAGTTTAATTGGTACTATTTATCTAGTACTTGAATATTGAAGTAAGATATTTATGGGATCAGGGACTGTGAATATTGTAATTACTTATTTTGGAGAACAACTTGAAAAAGCAAATTAAAATTCTTATTGTCGATGATTTTTCTACGATGAGACGCATCATTAAAAACTTACTTCGTGATCTTGGTTTTAGCAATACCTATGAGGCGGACGACGGCAACACGGCATTACCTATGCTAAAAAATGGCGATTATGATTTTGTTGTCACTGATTGGAATATGCCTGGTATGCAAGGTATTGATCTACTTAAAGAGATCCGTAAAGACCAAGCGCTATGTCATATCCCAGTACTAATGGTTACGGCTGAAGCGAAGCGTGAACAGATTATTGAAGCTGCTCAATCAGGTGTGAATGGTTACATTATTAAACCATTTACAGCGGCGACACTAAAAGAAAAATTAGAGAAGATCTTCGAACGAATTCAATAAGCAAGGATGCGCATGAGTGAACAACAAGAATCGTTGATTTCATTAGAAGACGCTAAAGAACTGGTGACACTGCTAGAGTGTGGTCAGGTAGAAATGGCAAATGAAATAATTACTAAAATTCAGAATACAAATTCAGATGCACTATTTGAAAAAGTGGGTGTGTTAACACGTCAATTACATGATTCATTAGAAGATTTCCAGTTAGATACACGTATTGAAAGCTTAGCTAACGATGAGTTTCCTGATGCTCGAGAGCGTTTGAATTATGTTATTGAGATGACGGATAAAGCGGCAAACAGAACGATGGATGCAGTTGAATCCTGCTTACCAATTGCTGATAGTTTTAACGACCGCATTCAACAAGTGATGCCAAATTGGAAGAACTTGATGAGTCGTGATTTACAATTGGGTCAATTTAAAGAACTTTGTAAATTATTAGACGATTTTCTTCAAGTTTCAGTATCTGATGCCGATAGTTTAAGACAGTATTTAACTGAAATTCTCATGGCGCAAGATTTTCAAGATTTGACTGGTCAAATGATCCGTCGCGTGATTAATTTAGTACAAGAAGTTGAAGTTAAATTAGTTGAAATGTTGACTATGTTTGGTGAGGCTTCAAAACCACTAAATGTAATGACAGAATCAGTTAAAAGTGAAATAAGTGGCATTGAGGCGGAAGGTCCAATCATGAATGCGAGTGAACGCGTTGATGTACTAGACGGCCAAAATGATGTTGATGATTTATTATCAAGTTTAGGATTTTAAGGGAGATATTGATGAGCTTTGATGTTGATGAAGATATTCTACAGGACTTCCTGATTGAAGCATCTGAAATTCTGGAGCTACTCTCTGAACAACTCGTTGATTTAGAAAAAAGCCCAGAAGACGCTGAGTTACTTAATGCAATTTTTAGGGGCTTTCATACCGTTAAAGGTGGCGCAGGATTTTTAGCATTATCAGAATTGGTTGATATTTGCCATGGTGCAGAAAATGTGTTCGATAGCCTGCGTAATGGCTTAAGAACAGTAACACCAGAGCTCATGGATGTCATTCTTAAATCTTTGGATTGTGTCAATGTGATGTTTGTAGCGATTCAAGAGCGTGAACCATTAATTGCTGCAGATGCGGAATTAATTCATCAACTTCATTTGCTTACCCAACCTGAAGCGACTCCAGCAGCAGTGATAGAAACTGTTGTTGAAGCCCCGAAGGTTGAAGCTCCGAAGGTCGCAGTACCTGCCGTATCAGCAAATAGTTCTGATATCGATGGTATGTCAGAACTTGAATTTGAACAATTGCTTGATGAACTACACGGTAAAGGTACAGCTCCTACAGCAATAAATACTGCTGATTCGAAGCCTACGACTGCAACTGTCGCGACCAGTTCCAATTCAGATTTTACAGATGATGAATTTGAAAAACTACTTGATGATCTGCATGGTGTTGGTCAGCATGCTAGCGCGACGAATATAAAAGCAACGTCAGCGCCTGTTGTTGCTACGCCGGCTGCTAGTAGCGGTGAACTCAATGACGATGATTTTGAAAACTTACTGGATGAATTATACGGTAAGGGTAATGCACCGAGTGCAGCTGCAGCAATCAAGAATGTAGTTAATGTTGCTGATTCTGTGGCAGATATCAAGCCCACGCCTGTTGCACAAACTGCAACTGCGGTTGCTACACCAGTAGAAAAAGTGGCTCCAGCTGCAACAATATCGACTGAAACCGTGGCTGTAAAAGCAGAGAAAAAAGCGAAGCCACAAGTTGATTCAACAGTGCGTGTAGATACTCGGACTCTCGATGAAATAATGAATATGGTCGGTGAGTTAGTCCTTGTCCGTAATCGTTTGGTGAGTTTAGGTATTTCAAGTAATGATGAAGATATGACGAAAGCTGTGTCTAATCTTGATGTTGTTACTGCCGACTTGCAAGGTGCGGTAATGAAAACACGTATGCAGCCAATCAAAAAAGTGTTTGGTCGTTTCCCGCGTGTCGTACGTGATTTAGCGCGTAGTTTATCAAAAGACATTAATCTTGAAATGATTGGTGAAGAAACCGATTTAGATAAAAACTTAGTGGAAGCACTTGCTGATCCACTGGTTCACTTAGTGAGAAACTCGGTGGATCATGGCGTTGAAATGCCAGATGTACGTGAAAAAAATGGCAAGCCGCGACAAGGGAAGATTACCTTATCAGCATCGCAAGAGGGCGATCATATTCGTCTCAAAATTGTAGATGATGGTGCGGGTATGGACCCTGAACGATTAAAAGATATTGCGGTGAACCGTGGTGTACTTGATGCTGATGCCGCAGCAAGGATCTCAGATAACGAAGCATACAACCTTATTTTTGCTCCAGGTTTCTCAACCAAAGATCAGATATCAGACATTTCTGGTCGTGGTGTTGGTATGGATGTGGTTAAGACGGGTATCAGTAAACTTAATGGTACAATCTCGATCGACTCAAAATTGGGTACTGGCACAACGATTGAAATTAAAGTGCCGTTAACACTGGCGATTTTACCAACCTTGATGGTCGAGGTGGGTAAGCAAATCTTTGCTTTACCATTGACGAGTGTGAATGAAATCTTCCACTTGGATTTAAATAAAACCCATGTAGTCGATAACCAATTGACCATTATTGTCAGAGAAAAAGCGATCCCATTATTTTATCTGCAGGATTGGTTAACTAAAATGGACCCACAAGCCACTACGCGTAATAATCGTGGATTAGGGCATGTGGTTATTGTTCAGCTCGGTATTAAGCAAGTTGGCTTTGTTGTCGATAGCCTTATTGGGCAAGAAGAAGTTGTTATTAAAGCGTTAGATAACTTATTGCAAGGCACGCCGGGTATGGCGGGAGCCACAATCACCAGTGATGGTGGTATTGCGCTGATTTTAGATATTCCAAGTCTCTTAAATCATTACGCAAAACGCTAATTTGTTGATGCAGGGGGAAACCCCTGTGTGCTTTTACATTGAAGTAAACACATTGAAGTAGATAGATTAGATGAAAATAAAAGTTTTAGTCGTTGATGATTCCAGTTTTTTCAGACGTAGAGTAAGTGAAATCATTAATGCAGATCCTGAAATGGAAGTGATTGATACTGCTAAAAATGGTGAAGAGGCTATTACTAAAGCGAAGTCTTTACGTCCTGACGTGATCACCATGGATATTGAAATGCCGGTTCTTGATGGTATTTCCGCTGTTAAAGCGATCATGAAAGATACACCTACACCCATTTTAATGTTTTCGTCATTGACACATCAAGGTGCTAAGTCAACGATTGCAGCATTAGAAGCGGGAGCGGCTAACTTCTTACCGAAAAAATTTGAAGATATAGCCAAAGACAAAGCGGAAGCGGTTCGATTACTACAACAAAACATTAAAGAAATTAGTAAACGTAGAAGTTTATTGAGAACACCGCGTATTTCACCAGCGACAGCACCGGCAGCAGTTCGCAGCGCGACAGTCGCAGCTGATAATCGTATTAATACAGCAACGTTACCGCGTAAAAGTGCTGATGCAAGTCGATTACATTCGGTGAATTCGGTGAATTCGGTGAATGTGAGGCATGTTGCTCATGTCGATAACGCGGCAGTTGAAGCTCGAACACCAGTTACTGCAAGCCGTGTAAAAAAACGTGCATCAGGTAAAAAATACAGTTTAATGGCTATCGGTGCTTCGACCGGCGGTCCTGTGGCATTACAAAATGTATTAACGCCTTTGCGCAGTGATTTTCCTCTGCCTATTTTGTTAATTCAACATATGCCTGCTACCTTTACTGCTGCATTTGCTGCACGACTGAATACCTTATGCCAAATTAAAGTAAAAGAAGCTGAGCATGGTGATCGTTTACAGCCTGGGGTTGCCTATTTAGCGCCTGGTGGTAAGCAGGTGCTGATTGAAAGCAAAGCGGGTGGTTTTACTTTAAAAGTAATGGAAAGTCCTGCGGGGATTAATTATAAACCGAGTGTTGATATTTCATTTGGTTCTGCGGCTCAGTCATATCACGATAAAGTATTAGCGATTGTACTCACGGGTATGGGCGCAGATGGACGTGATGGTGCTAAATTACTAAAACAAAAAGGCAGTACGATATGGGCGCAAGATGCACAGTCTTGTGTTGTTTATGGTATGCCACAAGCAATTGTGAACGCTGGTTTAGCTGATGAACAGGTGAATCTGCAACAAATTGCAGAGCGTATTAATATTGAAGTTGGCTGTCGATAACGACATGCAGACAAGGTAGGGTAAAGTTGAAAGTTTGGACTGTTGCTAATCAAAAAGGTGGTGTTGGTAAAACGACAACTGCAATCTCTTTAGCAGGCTTACTGGCAGAACAGGGGCAGCGAGTATTATTGATCGATACGGATCCGCATGCATCATTAACCAGTTATCTAAATTATGATAGTGATGATTTAACTGTCGGATTGTTTGACCTTTTTGTCGCAGCCAAATTGGATGCAGAGCTGGTTCATAATGCGATAATAGAAACGCCTTATAGCGGCATTAATTTATTACCTGCCACAATGTCACTGGCCACGTTAGATAGAACATTAGGGCATCGTGATGGTATGGGACTTATTCTTAAGAATATTATTACTTTAGTTACCGATGATTATGATTTTGTACTTATTGATTGTCCGCCTGTATTGGGTGTGATGATGGTGAATGCACTCGCCAGTTGTGATCGTATTTTAGTGCCAGTACAGACCGAATTCTTAGCATTAAAGGGCTTAGATCGCATGGTGAAAACCTTTGAAATTATGCAGCGTAGTTGTGCTAATAAATTTCAGTATACGGTCATTCCCACCATGTTTGATCGGCGAACTAAAGCATCGTTGATATCGTTACAAACCTTGCAGAACAATTATAGCAGCAATGTTTGGCGAGCTGTGATCCCTGTAGATACACAATTTAGAAATGCTAGCTTAAAACATATGCCGCCATCTATGTATACTCGAAGTAGCCGAGGTGTCGCAGCTTATGCCGCATTACTACAAGATTTACTGATTGAGGCAGAACAGGACCGAATGTATGGATAAGCACGCAAAGCATTCTGCGTTGGATGATTATTTTACATCCATGCTATCTGAGCCTGTTGTTGAAAAAACACAGGATGCTAAGGCTGCTGTAGAACAAACGGTAGTGCTCAAACCCACATTAAAAAAAGAGTTAACAAAAGATCCGCAGAAAGTGTTTGCACCCTTATTTTCTGAAATCGAACCAACGATAAAAAGTGACTTTAAAATACCTGAACCAGATGGTTCGGGGTCATTAAGCGATTTAGATCAGTTGTTAGGCTCTGTCATTGATATTGACTTGGCGGATATTGATTTATCGGTATTAGATAATGTCGATGCGACAGCAATACAGACTGTTCCTGATGTTGCTGTTGATGTTGATGTTGAAACTGAAAGCACTGATACTATGATAACTATCACACCTACAGATATTATCGTTAGTGAAACAGCGCTAATCATTGAGCCTGCAGAAAGTAATACTATCCTAGATAATCATGCGGAAAGTGTGTCAGGATCGGACGTTGAGCGAGTACAGGAATCTGAACCTGTTGAACAATGGAAGAATATTGAGTTAGAAGAGCACTTTCAAGCGCTGTTCTTTGAAGTCGCAGGTGTTATTTTTGCGGTGCCATTGACCGAGCTTGGTGGTATTCATCAAACCGAAACAATAAACAGCTTATTTGGTAAACCGGGTTGGTATTTAGGTCTTATGCAGCACCGAGAGCAGAAATTGAGTGTTGTCGATACTGCACAATGGGTTATGCCAGAGCAAAATATGGGCGAGATAGATTATAAATATCAGATCCAATTAAGTCAGTCGAATTGGGTACTAGGCTGCGAAAGCCTGCATGGTACTGAAACTTTAAACAGTAATGATATTAAATGGCGAAGTACACCTGGTAGTCGACCTTGGTTAGCTGGCATGGTTAAATCCCGCATGTGCGTATTATTACACGTAACCGAAATGATTAAATTGCTGGATAATGGCATCAATATTCATGGGCAATAGTAGAAGGAAATAAAACATGAGTCAGTCTCGAAACCTAGTGGAAAATGTAGCTGAAGATGAAGTATTACAATGGGTTACATTCAAGTTAGAGAATGAAGTCTACGGTATTAACGTAATGCAAGTACAAGAAGTATTACGCTATACAGAAATTGCTCCAGTGCCTGGTGCACCAAACTATGTGATTGGTATTATTAATTTACGTGGTAATGTTGTCACTGTGATTGATACACGTGTACGTTTTGGTTTGATGCCATCAGAAGTGAGTGAAAACTCACGTATTGTCATCATCGAAGCTGAAAAACAAGTGATTGGTATACTCGTTGACGGTGTTGCTGAAGTCGTATATCTACGTTCTTCAGAAATCGATATGGCACCTAATGTAGGTACTGATGAAAGCGCTAAATTCATCCAAGGTGTATCGAACCGTGACGGTGAGTTACTCATCCTTGTTGATTTGAATAAATTTTTAAGTGATGAGGAATGGGAGGAATTAAGCGGTATGTAAGCTTAATTCCTTATTCCTATCTAGAAAAGCACTGTAATGATTGTTACAGTGCTTTTTTAATTGCTATTTTATTGAAGGACTCAATATGCTTGCTTTGATTTTGTCAGGCGTTGCGCTTACAGCAGCTGTTGCTGCGGTTATTGGCTACGTTTTATTGCTTCGTAAGTTAACCAAATTACAGGCAACGCATAATTTATTGCTTAAAGATTTATCTAAATCAAGAGACTCTCTTCAAAAGCGTATCATTGAGTTAAGTACTTCAAATATTAATCTTGGTGGTGCAATTCAAGGCATGGCTTCGGAATTACAGCAAACTAAATACCAGCAAGATGAAATGAAAGAAGAGATGACTACACACGAACAGCAAGATCCTGCTAGCCGTTTTTATACGCGCGCAGTGAAGCTTGTTGAACTTGGCGCGACTCTTGAAGAAATCATGCGTGAGTGCGAACTACCACGCGCAGAAGCCGAATTATTATTAAGTTTCCATAAAAAGTAGCTTTAATTGATTATATTTGACCGGTTATTGATATAGCTTAATTATGCTTAAAGCAGGAATATGTTAATATTCGCTCAGATTGATGCTGAAAGAATAAAAAAGTATGTTGGAAGTTGTTAAGTTAAGCTGTATACGTGAAGATAATGTGTTGTTTTCTGATCTTAGTTTCACCGCTTCTAGTGGTGAAATAATTCAAATAGAAGGCCCGAATGGCGTAGGTAAAACCAGTTTACTGCGTTTATTAGCCGGACTTTCATCGCCAGCAGATGGCCATATTCTTTGGCAGAAAAGCAATACCTTAGAAGATCGTGAGAGCTATCATCAAGACTTACTCTACCTTGGTCATTTACCCGGAGTAAAAGCTGAACTGACCGCATTCGAAAATCTATTCTTTTACCATGCCATGCATAAAACTGTCGCCAAAGATAAAATTTGGGAAGCGCTTGCACAAGTCGGCCTTGCTGGTTATGAAGATCAATTAGCGTGTCACCTTTCAGCAGGACAGCAACGTCGTATTGCTTTAGCGCGCCTATGGCTGTCGGATAAAAAGTTGTGGATCCTTGATGAACCTTTTACTGCTATTGATAAAAATGGCGTGAAAGTATTAGAGCGTTTATTTTTAGCTCATGCCGATAAAGGTGGCTGCGTTATTCTGACAACACACCAAGATTTACAATTTTCTGCGGGACGTTTACGTAAGATCACCTTAACCCGTCACCACTTAACTGAGTATTAATATGTTTGCTGTTTTTATACAGGTGATAAAGCGTGAATTGATCACGGCTTTTCGTCGTAAATCAGATATTTTAAATCCACTCTGGTTCTTTATTATTGTGATCACCCTTTTTCCGCTAGGAATAGGCCCTGAGCCAAACTTATTATTGCGTATTGCCCCTGGCGTTATCTGGGTCGCGGCATTATTATCGGCGCTATTGTCGATGGAACGTTTATTTCGAGATGACTTCCTCGATGGTTCATTAGAGCAGTTGATGCTAACGGAGACCCCGTTAGGTGTCATTGTGACGGCAAAAGTGGTTGCACATTGGTTACTGACTGGCTTACCTATATTATTTGTATCGCCTTTGTTGGCAGTGTTTTTGTCATTAGATGCGAATACCTTCATGGCTACTTTTATTACCTTGTTGCTCGGTACGCCAGTGCTGAGTTTTGTTGGTGCGATTGGCGTGGCGTTGACGGTCGGTTTACGTAAAGGTGGGGTATTACTGAGTTTGCTTATTTTACCGTTATTTATTCCGGTATTGATTTTTGCAACCAGTGCCATTGATGCGGCGAGTTTTGGCGTATCTTATTCTGGACCTGTGGCGATTTTAGGGGCGATGCTTGTTGCATCAGTTACTTTATCACCGTTTGCAATAGCGGCGTCATTACGGGTTAGTTTGAGTTAAATTGTTAGTTAAAGATAAGTAAAGTTAGTTTCAATCACTGTATAGGTTCATATAATTGGGCCGTCATTAATGTAGAGAGTTTAATATGTGGAAATGGCTCCATCCTTATGCGAAACCAGAAAAAAGTTATAACTTAGCTGGTAAAATGTTGCCTTGGTTTGCACTATTTAGTGCTATATCACTGACAATTGGAATGATTTGGGGTTTTGCATTCGCGCCCGCTGATTATCAACAAGGCGATAGTTTCCGTATTATTTATCTGCATGTACCAGCTGCGTCATTATCAATGGGTGCATACTTAAGTATGGCCATTGCTGCTTTTATTGGCTTGGTATGGCAATTAAAAATGGCAGATATGGCTGTTGCTGCGATAGCACCGATTGGTGCGGTATTTACAGCTATAGCATTATTCACTGGCGCTGTATGGGGGAAACCTATGTGGGGTGCTTGGTGGGTATGGGATGCGCGTTTAACATCTGAACTTATTCTATTATTCTTATACCTTGGCGTTATTGCAATTTATGGTGCATTTAGCGACAAATTATTAGCTGGTCGTGCTGCGGGTATCCTTGCCTTAGTTGGTGTGATTAACTTACCTATCATTCATTACTCTGTTGAATGGTGGAACACCCTACATCAAAAAGCCACTATTAGTAAATTCGATAAACCGTCGATGGATACTGATATGTTGTGGCCATTACTTATTAACTTATTAGGCTTTGGTTTACTGTTTGGAACCTTGACCTTGATGCGCTTTAGAAATGAGTTAATTACCCGTGAGTCGCACAGACCTTGGGTGAAAAAATTATTTATCGAGGACAAGTAACATGCAATTTGATAGCTTTTCTGCTTTTTTAGCGATGGGTGGTTATGGCTTTTATGTCTGGCTAGCGGTCGCTTTTAGCGTATTGACCTTAGGCGCATTAACGGTAAGTACTATTGTCAAACGTCGCCAAATTATTAACGAAATTAAAAATAAGCATCAACGTATTCAGCGAATGCGCGCTGCTGAAAAAATGGAGAATACTCTATGAATCCAAGACGTAAAAAACGCTTATCTATTGCTCTGGTGATTATCATTGGTTTAGGTAGTATGACAGGCCTTGTTCTATACGCATTAAAACAGAACATTGATTTATTTTACACGCCGACTCAACTTGTTGAAGGCTTAGGTGAAGATAAGGTCAAGCCTGAAATCGGTCAGCGTTTACGTATTGGTGGCTTAGTAATGCCTGGCACTGTTAAACGTAATATGGAAGATCTTAAAGTTAGCTTTGTCTTAAGTGATGACAGAGGTGGCTTGGTTACACTGGAATACGAAGGTATTTTGCCCGATTTATTCCGTGAAGGGCAAGGGATTGTTGCACAAGGTGTACTAAAGTCCGCGAATGTGATTACCGCGTCTGAAGTACTTGCTAAACATGACGAAGAATATATGCCACCCGAAGTTGCTGAAGCAATTAAAGGCATTAAGCATATGAAACCTGAATACGGTAACGAAACTAAATAAGGTAGTTTGTAATGATTCCTGAGATAGGACATTTTAGTTTAATTGTAGCGACGGCGTTGTCGTTCTTGCTGGCAATTTATCCACTTATAGGCGCAAAGATTAATCATCCTGGTATGATTAATAGTGCTAAACCATTAGCTATTATGCAATTTTTGCTAATGAGTCTTTCATTTGCTGTTTTAGCTTACTCATTCGCGACTGATGATTTTTCAGTCGGTTATGTTGCAACTAACTCAAATTCATTATTACCGATACAGTATAAAATATCTGCTGTGTGGGGCGGTCATGAAGGGTCATTATTACTTTGGTCTTTAACGTTAGCTATTTGGACTGCTGCTGTGGCGGTGTTTAGCCGTGGTATTCCGAAGGTTGCACTCGCTCGCGTGCTTTCTGTGATGGGTATGATAGCGATTGGTTTTAACTTGTTTATTTTGTTAACGTCAAATCCATTTGATCGTACTTTGCCTTACTTACCGCTCGATGGTAATGACTTAAATCCATTGCTCCAAGATGTTGGCCTGATTTTCCATCCACCGATGTTATACATGGGTTATGTTGGCTTCTCTGTTGCTTTTTCTTTTGCGATTGCGGCATTGATGGCTGGTCGTCTTGATTCTGCATGGGCGCGTTGGTCTCGTCCTTGGACATTAGTTGCTTGGGTATTTCTAACTGCTGGTATCGCATTGGGTAGTTGGTGGGCTTATTATGAACTCGGCTGGGGCGGTTGGTGGTTCTGGGATCCAGTAGAAAATTCATCATTTATGCCTTGGCTTGCAGGTACTGCGTTGATTCACTCACTTGCTGTAAGTGAAAAGCGTGGTGTGTTTAAATCATGGACTGTACTATTATCAATTGCGGCCTTTAGCTTGAGTCTATTAGGTACTTTCTTAGTACGTTCTGGTGTATTGGTATCTGTGCATGCATTTGCGTCAGATCCTGCGCGTGGTTTGTTTATTTTAGCCTTCTTAATTGCGGTTGTTGGTGGTTCATTACTGCTTTTCGCAGTAAAAGGTTCAGAGATTAAGAGTCGTGGTAAATACGGTCTGTTTTCTCGTGAAACTTTCTTGTTGGTGAATAACGTATTATTAATTGCAGCGCTATTAGTTGTACTGATTGGTACTTTGTTACCACTGGTACATAAAGAGCTGGGTATGGGCTCGATTTCAATCGGTGTACCATTCTTTAATAATATTTTCTTCTACATGATTATTCCGTTTGCAATTGCCTTGGGTGTTGCTCCGTTATTACGTTGGAAGAAACAAGAAGCAGATTTACGTCCACTGTTTAAACAGTTAGCGATAATTGCGGTAGCGAGTATCGTGTTAGCCGTTGCGTTACCGGCAATCTTTGCGGACAAAATTAAGATTGTTGCAGTTATTGGTTTTGCACTCGCTTTTTGGGTGATTATCACCAGTGCGCTAGAAGTGTATATCCGTGCAACGCATCGCCATAGTTTTGCGTCTGGTGTGATTAAACTAGGTCGTAGCCATTGGGCTATGGTACTTGGTCACGTTGGTCTAGCGATGATGCTGATTGGTATTTCTGCAACTCAGAATTACAAAATCGAAAAAGACTTACGTATGCTACCGGGCGATGAAGTTGTCTTTGCGGATTACTTATTCGAGTTCGAGCGTATTGCTGAATCAAATGGCGCGAACTACGAAGGCTATGAAGCGGTATTTAAGGTCAGTAAAAACGGTAAGTTTGAGACGGTATTACGCGCAGAGAAACGTAACTACTTAGCTCAACGTGGCATGCCAATGACTGAAGCTGCGATTGATTGGGGTATAACTCGTGACCTTTATATCGCATTGGGTGAACAGTTAAAAGATGACTCATGGGCAATTCGTATCTACTACGAACCCTTCATTCGTTTCATCTGGTGGGGTGGCTTAGTCATGGCTATCGGTGGTTTATTAGCTGTATCTGATCGCCGTTATCGTTTTGTGAATAAACGTGTAGTGAAAGCGCAATAATTAGGACAAGAATAATGACTAATGATGTGAAAAAAAAGAAACAGTTAATGACACGACTAATACCCTTAATTGTATTTTTATGTGTGTCTATATTCCTTTACATTGGCTTATTTCGTGACGCTACCGTTTTAGAGTCGACCTTTATTGGTCGACCTGTTCCTGAGTTTGCATTAAACGATTTAGTTGAACCTGAGTTGCAGCATGATAAAAGTGTGCTGTCAGGTAAACCTATGCTGTTAAACGTATGGGCAACGTGGTGTCCAACGTGTTATTCCGAGCATAAGTACTTAAATGAACTGGCTGAAGACGGTGTTTATATTGTTGGTATGAATTACAAAGACGAACGTAAAAAAGCGTTGAAATGGTTAGACGAGTTAGATAATCCATACAAGATCAGTCTTTATGATCCTGATGGCATGCTTGGCCTTGATCTGGGTGTTTATGGCGCGCCTGAAACCTTTTTCATCGACAGCAAAGGCATTATCCAATATAAGCACGTAGGTGACATTAACCCGCGTAATTGGAATGGTGAATTGAAAGCTGTTTATGAGCAATTGAAATAAGGACTTAAGATGAAAAAATTATTCGTATTAATGACTTTAATGCTCAGTTTCAGTGTTGCTGCGGTTATTGATGTCTATGACTTTGAGACTGAAGAGCAAGAAGCCTTGTTTAGAACATTAACGGCAGAGTTACGCTGTCCTAAATGTCAAAATAATAACCTTGCGGACTCGAATGCCTCGATTGCTCAAGACATGCGTCAAAAAACTTACAACATGGTTGTTGATGGTAAGGAAGAAGATGAGATTGTTACTTATTGGATTGACCGATTTGGCAACTTTGTTCTCTATAAGCCGCCAGTAACTTTAGGTACTGCCATTTTATGGGTTGGTCCAGGTTTGTTTATACTATTTGGTGGTCTGATTATTGTTCGTAACAGCCGTCGTAAAGTCAGCGTTAAAACGGATGACCGCGACGAAGAGTTATCGAGTGCGGAGAAAGACCGTTTGGCCAAAATTTTAAAGGATAGCGAGAAATAGCATGTTGTTATTTTGGATAGTAAGTATTGTATTGGTGATCGTTGCCGCGCTGGCATTTGTTATCCCTGTTACGGGTAAGAGCAAATTAACTGGCGCGACACGAGACCAATTAAACAAAGACCTTTATAAAAGTCGAATTAGTGAATTGGTTGACGATGAAGATCAAGGTTTGTTAGACAAAAGCGAAGAGTTTATTGATGAAATGCAACGTGGTCTATTGGACGACGTTCTTGATGAGAAAGTTGCTAAAGTTAATACAGCTCACTCACCATTTATCTGGCTTGCTGGTGTAGTGTTTTTAGTTGTTTTCTCTGTGTCTATGTATCTGACATTAGGTGCACGTGACAAGGTAGCTAACTGGGAAGATGTATATTCACGTTTACCTGAGCTAACAAATCGCGTAATGAATGAAGGTGATATAGTTACTGATCAAGAGATCTCAGACTTTAAGCTAGCATTGACTACTAAGATGATAGAAGAGCCGGACAATGAATTTGGTTGGTTATTATTGGGTCGCTTAAACGTTGCCTTAGGTGATCCAAACGCGGCATTCATTGCGATGGATCGTGCGTATAAACTCGCACCGATGAACACATCTATTGTGACAGGTTATGCGCAAGCATTAATGCTGAGTGATGATCCAGATAAAAATAACTTAGCACGTAAAATATTGATGGGTCTGAAAAAAGAAAAGCCTGGTGATATCGAAGTATTATCTACGTCTGCGTTCATGGCGTTAGAAAACCAAGATTACCTTGGCGCAATCGAGCAATGGCAACGTATGTTACCGTTACTTGCTGGTCAACCTGATCGTATCGAGATGATTAAAGGTAGTATTGAATACGCAAGAAAACAGATTGAAGCGAAAGGTGGTACAGCTCCAGCTATTGCTGATACTGCAACCGATAGCCGACCTGCAGCAGCCGCAAATGAAGCCGCGGCGGGTAATGAGCAAGTGACGATCAGTATCACTTCTGACCAAGCGAAGCTTAAAGGTTACTTGTATATTTACGTGCAAGCGGCAGCGGGTCCTAAAGCGCCACTGGCTGTTAAACGTATCACGAACCCAACATTCCCATTAACTATCTCATTATCAGATAGTGATGCGATGATGGCGCAAATGAAGATGTCACAATTCCCATCGATTAAAGTGAGCGCGAAGCTTTCTCAAGATGAGAATGTGATGACGAAAGATGATGACATCAATAGTAATATTGTGATTGTTAATGAAGGCGATTCACGTTCAGTGACGCTTAATTTTAGTCGTTAATTAAATAAGATGTTACTGATGTTGTAACGTCTTATTAGCGCTTGTTAATCAGCCCTGCGGAAATTATTTATATAATATCCGCAGGGCTTTTTGGTATCTGTTATCTGGTTTTTAAATTAAACACTGACAAAAAGTTTATGATGAAATTCCAAAAAATATTACGCTGCACGCCAGTTGATAAGGCGTTAAGCAGCATCGAAGGAGTTGTTAGTGCTAAACGTAAGAATTAAAATTTCAGAGAAACAAGCGAAAAAGCTAATTTTTGATCTGGTGAAGTATAGTGACCACTCAAATCGAAGTTTGACTGATGGACTGAAAAATAAAACAATTGAGCATTGGTTCGAGCAGAATAAATATCCTTTTAAACGTTTAATTTCAGATACGCGAGATTGGGGATATACGGTGCCATTTGTCGAAAATACGATGGATAGCAAGGTCTACATCTGCGGTGCAGGCATTATCAATGTAAGTGATTATCAAAGTGAATTTGAGTCAGCACTGGAATACCGTAATTCAGCGATTAACAACGCTGATATTGCAGCCTACCACGCATGTATTGCCAAACTGTTCGCATCTTTAGCATCATATTTATACCTTAAAGCTGAATGCTACAATGCTGAAAATGAAGACAAGTTAGAAGACGCTCAAGGAAGCCCTGCTTCTTTAGAAGACAAAATAAAATTGTGGGTTCCAATATTATCTGGCGGCAAAGAACTAGATAGTAATAAGAAATCTTGGGATCTGTTTCAAGTACAATTGGCTCAGTATAATGAGGATGCTATCAATCCTAAATGTTCAGCTCAAGATTTATCATGTGTAGAACTTGCTGAAAAAGTGAATGACTTGCGAGGTGGTATTATCAATATAATATATGAGCTCCATGTATTGTTGAATGATGAAATTAAATCTCAGTTGGTCAGGGCTGTCTATTTTCCCGATGTCTATGTATCCGAGTACTAAGCCAATCCTGTAGGACTTAAATATATACCCAAGCATCTTGAAGTTGCTTGGATATACCGAGCCGTTCGCTTCGCTGTATTTAGCCCTCAGCCTTCTATATCATTAGTACATATCAATCCCTTGGTAAGATTGTAAAAATTGGCGACCACAATCAAGTCCTTGTTGATAATCATAATCAAGCGATGTCTTCTTGCTACCAATCAATTTTGATTTTAATAATTGAGTTGGATGCAGTTCGTATATGGAAACATCTTCTGGTGGACTCTCTAAAAACATCTGAGCTCTGATATACGACTCTTCATGATCGATTAAGTTATTCACTATCTCTTTGGTTTTTAAATTTTTAATATACGGTGTTAGCTTAGCTAAAAATTTATGTTCACTTTTGACCTCTGGCGGAGCCGTTCTAATCACAACAATATGCTTATAGCCTCGTCTATGTACTTCTTCTAAAGGTATTGGCGCCTGCACACCACCATCTAACCAATGATATTTATCGAGTGTGGCTGGTGTATTATAAATGCCTGGAATAGAGCAACTCGCTTTTAATGCCAGCTCCCAACCAGCCCCAAATAAGTCAAAATAATCCACCTGGTTATTATCAGCTTGAGTCGCCGTTACTAACACTTCACGGTTTTTCATGTTTTCATCACCACGGTTCCAATCAAGTGGTATTTTTGTTTTTGTTTGTTCAATCAACCAATCAAGATCCATACCTTTATTATCGAATAAAAAAGAGCGCATGTTAAAGAAGTTTTTATGCATTGTGGCTTCTGTAATCACACGATAGGCGTGTCGATATTGTCCACAAATATAGGAGGCAAGATTTAATGCGCCTGCCGATGTACCAATTAATAATGAAAACGGATTAAATTTTTCTTTAAGAAAAGCATCTAGCACCCCCGCAGTGAAAATACCTTTTTGACCGCCACCTTCGACAACAAGCGCAATGGAATTGGATTTATTAACACTGTAATCTCGGTTTTCTTGGGAATGAATAGCTGAATAGTAGTGGTGCTTACCTGGCATTTAAACTCCTAAAGTCATCCTGTTCAAGGCTCGTAAAAATACGCGACAATACACGAATTATTTGTTTAGATAAGTAATTACATCGAGGGCGTTATGCTATTTCAGCCACAATAAATGACCTTCAATAAGCTAATACTACAGAATGTTTTCTTATGTGACTTTCGAGTTAGAGACATTATATATCTAAAAAAGGACAAGGTTAGCTACCGATAATCTGTGAACGTAGATAATAAGTTCTGAATTGGAGTGTGACCAGTAACTCTTCTGGTCAGCAGGAGATTATTCAGTTTGAAAGTGAGACCGGTAAATCCTGACTTATTAACGGAGATTAGAATGAATGTGAACTCAGATACACAAAGTTGGTGGTTCAGGCTTTGGAGCAACGCGCGATAGAGGTTATAACGCTGTTATTAAAATATAACCTGTTAGGTATGTATTAAGGTTGTGGTTAATCTATCGCCAATTTTTGCGCCAGGCCATTTTTTGGGCAAACAAACGGACTTATAATTTGCAATGAAATCTGAGACGTTGTTTGTTTCATTTAGCTTGCCATTTATTAAGTAGGAACCTGCGTTCGCATCAAAGAATGTTAATACTCCTTGATTATAATAAAAGGCGATGCAGTGGAGTGAATCATCGACTGAGAAAGAGATAAGAGCACCGTATTGTCTTTTTCCCAGACTTGATGAACGCTTTAAATAACCAGCTAGTGTTGAAAATTCAGCGCCCTTCCAGTTAATGAGGGGTTTAGACTGTAGCTCCAGTGTTCGAGCAAGTATTGCAATTTGCTGCGAGCCACTATAGCCCGGTACTTGCCGTGCTTGTTTCTGCATTATATTAGCGATGCCTGTAACTTTCTTTGCCCTTTTACTATCCACGACATTTTTATGCGCTAGCCGGGGAAATTGCGTTCTTTGATAAAAACGATGAGTTAATTGCTCCTTCAACCAAATGATGGCTAAGTCGGAACAAAATCCGTTTGTATCTGTAATGTCTAATTTGTCAATCGTGTGACGCTGTTGTGACTTAGATAGTTTTGATGAGTAATTGTTTAAGCTATTGTAGAATTTATTTCCTGACATATATCCTTCTGATATTTTTGATTATTCAATGTTATCTCGTGTGACGGAGATGTATGTAATATACCATATAATTAAATTTAACAAGAAATGGGCGTGTAAGTAAAAGTAAGGCTATGCTTTGCTAAATGATAATGCTGGGCTCATATGCTTTTAGTGTTAAGCGATCAGGATCTTGTTGTAAAACTCGCGCCTCAAATAAGCCAGTAATAAAATTTAAATGGCGACTCTAGGTGAACAGGGACTTGCTATTATCGCGAAAATACCTATGATACGCGCTCTATTACTTCGATTATTGAATACGGGTTGACTATGTATAAATTAAATCTTGATATTGCTGATTTCATGGAAAATTATTGGCAGAAAAAACCACTGTTAATTAAAGCGGGATTCAAGGACTTTATCGATCCAATCAGCCCGGATGAAATTGCTGGTTTAGCGATGGAAGAAGAGATTACGTCACGTATGGTTTCACGTGAAGATGGTAAGTGGGAAGCTAAATGCGGTCCGTTTACTGACTTTGAGCGTATGGAAGCACCGGGCGCCGCTATCTTAGTGCAAGCGATTAATCACTGGCATGATCCTTCCGCTGAATTAGCAAATACGTTTAATTTTATTCCTAGCTGGCGCTTTGATGATCTGATGGTATCTTACAGCACAGATACAGGTGGTGTAGGTCCGCATATCGATCGTTACTGTGTATTCATCATTCAGGGTCTAGGCAAGCGTCACTGGCGTGTTGGCGCTCAGGATATGAATCCTCAAGAGTTTGCTGCAAACGGCGCGCTGAAGCATTGTGAAGCGTTTGATGCCGTTATTGATACAGTATTAGAACCTGGTGATATTTTATATATTCCGCCTTATGCACCGCATGAAGGTTATGCTGTTGGCGAAGCGATTAACTACTCTGTTGGTTTCCGTGCGCAAGACCAGAAAGAACTGTTAAATGACTTTGGTGATTACCTATTACAACAGGACAAAGAGTTTGTTCGTTATAGCGATCCTAAGTTACAACCACGTGCACAGCATGGTTCTATCGAACCTAGTGAAGTTCAAGGTTTAACAGATATCATGACATCGTTAATGGCTGATAAAAGCGTTATGCATGATTTTCTTGGCCGTCATTACAGTGAATCTGCGCACGAATTAGATTTAGTGGCTCCTGAAGGTGGTTACATTGCAGATTACGCGATTGTAGTAGATGAAATTGGCATGGAGTCTTACTTA
Organism: Moritella sp. 28; assembly: GCF_018219435.1. Taxonomy (NCBI): domain Bacteria; kingdom Pseudomonadati; phylum Pseudomonadota; class Gammaproteobacteria; order Alteromonadales; family Moritellaceae; genus Moritella; species Moritella sp. 28. The sequence goes on from NZ_CP056121.1 coordinate 1,175,574, forward strand.
CGTAAAGTGAATGGATTGAAGACATTATACTTCCCTGAAATGCCAACGAGTTGCTTTATTGATGGTGAGCGTTATGACTTTGACGCAAGCATTGCTGCAAGTGTACAGACGTTATGCAACACCACTGAGCAGTCAGCAAAAGAACTTGAAGTATTAATGGAAGATAAAGTATTTGGTCAACTGTTGATTGAATGGGTTAATTTAGGTTACTGGCACTTCGAATAACGGTAATACGCTGTTAGCTGAGTCAATAAGCACAATCAGTAGCACTAAGGCTTGATGGTCTTGGTGCTTTTTTTTGTCTGTAATTTGGCAGTAATAGTAAAGCTAGTAGAGTAGAGGGTAAGAAAAGAGGTTAAACATTATCGGCTAAGCTGAAATCGGGTAGGAGGGCGTTAACTGTTTTTCAGGAAAAAAATAACCCCAGCTATTTGCATAACTGGGGTTAGGAAGATTAACTAAAAATAATTACTTATTTTTTAGCGTTCTCTTCTTTAACTTTAGCGATAACGCCTTCAGCTACGTTAGCTGGACAAGGGTTGTAGTGTGAGAACTCCATAGAGAACTGACCACGACCAGATGTCATAGTACGTAGTGAACCGATGTAACCAAACATTTCTGAAAGAGGTACGTCAGCTTTAATACGAACACCAGTATTACCAGCTTCTTGACCTGCGATCATACCACGACGACGGTTAAGGTCACCAATTACGTCACCAACATGATCGTCTGGCGTGAATACGTCAACTTTCATGATAGGTTCAATCAGTTGAGCACCCGCTTTAGGGATAGACTGACGGAATGCACCACGTGCAGCAAGTTCGAATGCTACTGCTGATGAATCCACTGCGTGGAAGCCACCATCGAATAGTTCGATTTCAACGTCTAGTACTGGGAAGCCAGCTAGAACACCAGTGTCCATCAAGCTCTTGAAGCCTTTCTCAACAGCTGGGAAGAATTCTTTAGGAACGTTACCACCAACAACTGATGCTGTGAAAACGAAACCTGAACCAGGTTCACCTGGCTTGATACGGTAATCGATTTTACCGAATTGACCACTACCACCAGATTGTTTCTTATGCGTGTAGCTATCTTCAATTTCTTGCGTAATAGTTTCACGGTAAGCAACCTGCGGAGCACCAACAACTAGATCAACGCCGTATGTACGCTTAAGGATATCAACCTTAATGTCTAGGTGAAGTTCACCCATACCTGAAAGGATTGTTTCACCTGAATCTTGGTCAGTTTCAACTTTGAATGTTGGATCTTCAGCAACCATTTTACCAATCGCAATACCCATTTTCTCAGTAGAACCTTTATCTTTAGGTGTTACAGAGATAGAGATTACTGGTTCAGGGAATACCATTGCTTCTAGAATGATAGGATCTTTCGGATCACATAAAGTGTGACCAGTTTGAACGTTACCTTTCATACCTACGATTGCAATGATGTCACCAGCTTGAGCGCTAGTTAATTCGTTACGATCGTCAGCTTGCATTTCACACATACGACCAACACGCTCAGTTTTACCTGTTGCAGCGTTAAGGATCGTATCACCTTTCTTCAATGTACCTGAGTAGATACGAACGAAAGTAAGTGCACCAAAACGGTCATCTGAAATTTTAAATGCTAACGCTTTAAAAGTTTCATCACTTGAAACAAGTGCAAATTTACCTGTTGGTTCGCCTTCTTCATCAGTAAGCGGTTGAGGATCTACATCTGTTGGGCTAGGTAGGTAATCAACAACAGCATCAAGAATTAGTTGCATACCTTTGTTCTTGAATGCTGAACCACAGTAAGTTGGGAAGAAGTCCATTGTACGTGTACCTTTACGGATACAACGTTTGATTTCTTCAATAGAAGGTTCAGTACCTTCCATATAAGCTTCTAATAGATCATCGTCTTGCTCTACAGCAGTTTCAACTAGCATCTCACGGTATTCTTCTACTTTGTCAGCCATGTCCGCAGGAACATCTGTGATTTCGTAGTTTTCTGGAAGACCAGTTTCATCCCATACGTATGCTTTACGTGTAAGAAGGTCAACAACACCAACGAAATCGTCTTCGATACCGATTGGTAGAACCATTACTAGTGGGTTAGCATCTAGTACGTCTTGAGTTTGCTTAACAACACGGTAAAAATCAGCACCCATACGGTCTAATTTGTTAACGAAGATGATACGAGCAACTTCTGAGTCATTCGCATAACGCCAGTTAGTTTCTGATTGCGGTTCAACACCACCAGAACCACAGAAAACACCGATACCGCCATCAAGTACTTTAAGTGAACGGTAAACTTCTACTGTGAAGTCAACGTGTCCAGGAGTATCGATAACGTTAAAACGGTGATTATCCCAGAAGCAAGTTACAGCTGCTGACTGAATAGTAATACCGCGCTCAGCTTCCTGTTCCATGAAATCTGTAGTTGATTCACCGTCATGAACTTCACCAGTTTTGTGGATCTGACCAGTAAGTTTTAGGATACGTTCAGTTGTTGTTGTTTTACCAGCATCAACGTGAGCGAAGATACCGATATTTCTGTATTTAGATAAATCTGCCATTATGTTCTCTATAATTTATTTATTTAAAGATTCGCGCGGAGTATATCACGTTTTTTTGAGAACAAAAAAGAGATAGGGGGCTATAAGATGCATTTACGGTGTTTTTTTCCATTTCGATATAATTAATTTGCATTAAGGCTATAAAAATAGGATTCCAGGTAAAAAAGTTGGGTTTATATTCTAAAAACAGGCGCAATTTTAGCCGAGCCTGTTTTTTATATACTTACCTATATATGATTCAAAACTGTTTTAATAAGCTTGAATTATAGTCATCAAGGGTAATGGTTAAATTCTTTTCTGTTATGAGACTATCTAACTTTGTTATGTCGGCCGTTAAACTTTCCATCGTTAATGTATTGTTGTCTAAATGGTACAGTTGCTTCGATGCGGCATAATAGTAGTTTAGGATGGTAATGGCATCTATATTGGTGTTGTCACTGTCACTTAAGGCTGTTTGGATATGGTGAAGCTTACGGTAAATCTTATTGTTTTCTTGTTTTAGCTTCCAGACATACATGACTTCAACTAAATAAGGATGGCGGCGGATAAGGTTAAATACGACCAATAAGCTAATCACACCAAGGATCACACCAGCTAAATTTAGTTTAAAATTATCCTTGTCAGGCTCGGCAAAAAAATGAATTAAAACTTGACCATAAAACAATGCAAACGCGATTAACACGGCTGTAGCGACAATACTCGCCATGTTTAAGTGTTTACGGTAACGAACTTTGTTTATTTGTTGTAATTTCATTTACTTTCCGCTCTTTAATGAAGAGTGAATATTCTAGCAAATACGGACGTAAATAATAATATTAACTAAGGACAAATGATTAAATAAATTGCGAGTAGATTGAATTGGGGGGCGTCAAACTTGGCGTGTTAAAGGATTCTTAAAGAAGCACATTGCCTTGTGATTAAAGACAATGTGCAATACGATTATTTCGCGCTATTGTTTGCAGAGCCAGCAGGACGACGACGGTTGCCTTTATTTGCTGATGGATTTACTTCACTGCGTGGGCCTGTGTGACGACGGTTCTTACTTGCCGGCTTGTGACCACGTGAATTTTCACCTGAACGTTGACCATCTTGATGATCTCTTTTTGGCTTTTTCGCTTTTGGTGGACGAATACCCGGTGTAGTCGGGAATGAATCCATTGGTGCAAAACCGTCTACAACAACACGCTCAAGGTGCTTCTGCGTTAATTGTTCAATCGCTACAAGCTCTTTAATTTCGTCATGACAAACTAATGAGATTGCAGTACCTTCAGCGCCAGCACGACCAGTACGACCGATACGGTGAACATAATCTTCTGGTACGTTTGGTAAATCGAAGTTAACTACTTGTGGTAGTTGTTCGATATCGATACCACGAGCGGCAATATCAGTCGCAATAAGTGCTCTTACTTCACCTGATTTGAAGTTCGCTAGTGCTTTAGTTCGTGCACTCTGGCTCTTGTTACCGTGAATAGCAGCAGCATTAATACCTTGCTCTTCTAGGTGTTTGGTTAACTTGTTCGCGCCGTGTTTAGTTTTAGTAAATACCAACACTTGCTTCCAGTCGTTTTCTTTAATTAGGTGTGTTAAAAGAAGTGGTTTTTTCTTCTTATCAACCGGGTGCATCCATTGTTCAACCGATTTAGCAGCTGCATTACGCGGCGTCACTGAAATCTCAACTGGATCGTTGATTAAGCCTTTAGCAAGTTGGCGGATGTCATCAGAAAAGGTTGCTGAGAATAATAAGTTTTGACGTTTTTGTGGTAGCACTGCAAGGACTTTACGGATATCACGTAAGAAACCCATATCAAGCATGCGATCGGCTTCATCTAATACCAAAATTTCTAATTGGTGAAAGCGAATAGCGTTTTGATTATATAAATCTAATAAACGGCCAGGCGTTGCTACTAAGATATCAACACCACGACGTAAACGCGCCATTTGTGGGTTAATTTTAACGCCACCAAATACCACTGTCGAAGTTAAACGTAAATGCTTGCTATATACTTCAACGTTTTCTGCAATCTGTGCTGCTAGTTCACGTGTCGGCGTTAAGATTAATGTACGTGCTTGATTGGCTCGTGGACGTGGGCCTTGGCTTAACTTTTCTAAAATAGGTAGAGTAAAACCAGCTGTTTTACCTGTCCCTGTTTGTGCCGCAGCCATTACATCCCTACCTGACAGTACAGCTGGTATTGCTTGCGCCTGAATTGCCGATGGTGTGTCGTAGCCTTTTTCTGCTACAGCCTTTAGGATTGGTGCGGATAAACCGAGGTCGGTAAAACTCATATAGTGTCTCTTTATCTAGATGGTTGCTATTTAATGGATTGTGCTTAGTATAACAGCGGTGCTGCAGGGTACATGATAGACTGTCTAAGTGCAAACTAGATAATTATTGCTATCTATAGCGCAATGGTAAATAACTTTGTTGACAGCTAATTTTAAGTCTATATAATTCGCAGCAGCTTTAAGGTTAGTTTTATGAATGAATTCCATTTCGAAGTTTTTTTTAGTACCTCGTCCTGTTTGATCATAAGTAAGTAGTAACACTTCCAGCAACACCGGCTTTATGCCAATTAAATTACTCTGATAAATAGGATTCTATTATGTCTACAATTACTGGTACAGTAAAATGGTTCAACGAAACTAAAGGTTTCGGTTTCATTCAACAAGACAACGGCCCTGATGTGTTCGCACATTTCAGCGCTATCAAGAGCGACGGTTTCCGTACTCTTCTTGAAAACCAAAAAGTTGAATTCACTGTTGTTGACGGCCAAAAAGGTCCTCAAGCAGAAAACATCGTAGTACTTTAATTCTTTTGAATTAATAGTCACTAAGATTGTTAACTTAAATGGATTGATGATGAATCAAAAAGTTTAAGTATAAAGGGCATGTTCTTCGGAGCTTGCCCTTTTTGTTTTATCTATTATAACCATTAAAGGTATGCCTGTGAGCCAAACTGATTTTTCTTCTCTAAATTTACGTCCAGAGCTTGTCTCTAATCTTGAGTCTCTCGGTTATGCCGAAATGACACCTATCCAAGCACAAAGCTTACCGAGTATTCTTGAAGGTAAAGATGTAATTGGCCAAGGTAAAACTGGTTCAGGTAAAACAGCTGCTTTTGGTTTAGGTTTACTTCAGCGTTTAGACGTTGAACGCTTCCGTATTCAAACGTTAGTGCTTTGTCCTACACGTGAGTTAGCAGACCAAGTTGCTAAAGAAATTCGTAAACTGGCACGTGCTATTCACAACATTAAAGTATTAACGCTGTGTGGTGGTATGCCATTTGGTCCACAAATCGGTTCATTAGAACATGGAGCACATATTATTGTTGGTACACCAGGTCGTGTATTAGATCACTTAAACAAAGGCACGTTACGATTAGATAATCTAACAACATTTGTGCTGGACGAAGCGGATCGAATGCTAGAAATGGGTTTCCAAGATGCACTTGACGCAATTGTCGAAAAAGCACCAAGTGATCGTCAAACATTATTATTCAGTGCTACTTTCCCGAAAAAAATCCAAGCGATTGCATCGAAAATAATGAACAATCCTGAAATGGTTGAAGTTGCAGCGACGCATGACGATAGCTCAATCAAACAGCATTTCTACAAAGTGAAAAACTTTGGCGAACGTTTAGATACGGTTCGCGGATTATTACTACAGCACAAACCTGAATCAACGGTTATTTTCTGTAATACCAAGAAAGATGTGCAAGATGTTGCTGATGAATTAGGCCATTTTGGCTTTAGTATCATTGCTCTGCACGGTGATTTAGAACAACGTGATCGCGACCAAGCATTAGTGCGTTTTTCTAATAAGAGTATTTCTATCATGGTAGCGACTGACGTTGCATCACGTGGTCTGGATATTGACTCTCTAGATGCTGTGATTAACTTCCAAGTTGCGCATGACAGTGAAGTTCACGTTCACCGTATTGGCCGTACTGGTCGTGCGGGTAGTAAAGGTATTGCTTGTACTATATTTGATGATAAAGAAGCATACCAAGTTGCGTTATTAGAAGATCGTTTTGGTATGATTACGGCAGAAACCCTACCACCAGAAAGTGTCTTAAATGAATCACCAATGACACCACCGATGGAATGTATCCGTATTGATGGTGGTAAAAAGCAGAAAGTACGTGCGGGTGATATCTTAGGTGCATTAACAGGTAAAGACGGTATTGATGGTAAGCTAGTTGGTAAAATCCAACTGTTTGATCACTGTGCTTATGTTGCTGTTGACTGTAAAGTTGCTAAAGCGGCTGTACAGAAAATTGGTAAAGGTAAATTGAAAGGCCGTACGTTCCGCGCTTGGATTGTACGTTCATTTAACGATTAATCGTTAATGCGTCTGTCAGTCATTAACTGCGTAATGTGCAGGTAAGTGACTGACAGGTATTATCTTTAAATATTTTCTTATTCGCAAGTACACTCAAGTACCCCTATCATCCTTTCTATTTCTATTTCTAGCTTCCTCACCCAAAAATAAAACACGATGTTTAAATTTAACATTCTAAATGTATTGTTTATCATTTTGATATTTTTTAATTCGTTGTAATAAATACAATTGATTAATCGGATATGGATCTTCAAAATATTATTTTAAAACATGGAGGTTATTATGCCTACAATGAAGCGGTTAGGAATATTGGTTTTTTTTACACTCTTTCTCAGTGCCTGTAAAGGTACCATAAATGTTGCTACTTACTTGGAACAGGCAGACTTTCCCGCTGGTAGTGGCGTTGTTATTTATGTCGCAGGTGAAAGAGTTGGTGTTACTGATGCGGAAGGGAAATTAAGTATTGAGGTCGATGCCGGAGAGCAAACTATTCGAGCATTATTACCGGGATTAGTGGCTGATGAAAAAATAATTACAGTTGAAGAAAATACAATTCATCAGCTGGATATGCACATGGTGAGCGGTAAACTACTCGAACCTGTCGACGTTTCTGTACCTAGCATTATAAATGGGGTTCTTGCTGCGGACTTTACTGAATTTGTTATTCAGTTAACAAGAGATAGTGGCAAGCCCACATCGCTTATTTATTTTGATTATTTACGTGTAGCAAATAATAAGAACTTAGATAATTGGGTCGATATTACGTCTTTGTTTAGATTAACTGAAGAGGGTGTTCTTACTGCTATTGATATTGAATCTTTGAATCGTGTATTAGTCGGTTTAGGTTTTGGTGAATTACGTTTCTCTTTTTATGCGGAGGATGAGTTTGCTGGGGTATATGCGGAACAACTTGATTTTTATTTAGGTCTACATAGTGTTTATGGTCAACTGGCTTCCCCTCCATCAAAAACTTCATTACCACTTGGCGAGCTGACAGTGCAAGCAAAATATCTTGCTGGTGATATAGTAATTAAGCAAGTTACTGATACTGCTGGTGCATTCATATTCGAACATCTACCTGCGGGTAGTTGGGAGTTTACAATCACGACGACTTCTGGTGATATTATTTATACTTCTTTTGCATCAATTATTATGAATCGAAATAAACAGTTAACGCTTAATTTGTTAACAACAGAAGATTTACTTAATGATGTTCCTTACTATGAAGTTGTTCATACGATTACTACATCGGCTTTGCCTGAGTTAAACTTAGCTAATTCAGTCGTTGTGAAAAAAAGGCAAGATCTGGATAAAGAGCTAGGAGCTAAAAGGGAAGCTTTAAGTTCAGTTTATGTAACATCTTCTGATTCGGCTTCTATTAGTGTTATTGGTGGTGCTGTCGATACGGCACAAAAAAAATTACAGTCTTTGTCTGTTCCTGCTGGTACAGAGACCATTACTTTAACTTATACAGTTGATACTGCTGAGTACCCTGCTTATGTACTTGATCAGAGCATGTTCAATGATGTTTGGTTATTAATGGTTAATAGTGAAAATGGTGCCTCGTTATTTAGTCAGTCTAGGCAAGTTAACTCTCAGCTTTACAGTGAGCCAGTGTGGCAGAGTAATGGTTCTACAGGTGAGATAGTTGAAAAAATCGATGTTTCTGCTCTTACAGCTACAGATATAAATATTACGTTGTATGGTTCTTCAACAAATATTGGTGATAGTTATTTACCGACATATGTGAACGCGACACTCAGTTTCGAACCTAAGTTTAATATTAAGTCCGTGACGCATACTGGTACTGATTATTTTAGTATTCCTCGACATAATGAAACGAATATTTATAGTAAAACCTACCGTTTGGAAATGAATAAACCAACGGGTGCGACTATTACAAAAGTCTCTGCAAAATTATTACAAAATAGTAATGGAAATGAATTAATGACGGTTGTTGATGAGGCTCCCGGAATAAAAGCAGTATTGATAGATGATGAAACTATTGATGTGACAGTTACTATGAATCAAAATTATACTTCCTCTATTCAATCACAACCACCGACACAACATATGATCCGATATAGCTTTAGGGTCGAATCGGAGCTTAATGGGACTAAGTTAGATGATGAAAAAGATTCTGCCCCAATGAAAGCGTTGTGGCTAATTCCTGACAGTATTTCTCGTTTTGGATTTAGAGACAAGGGTAAAGATGGTTGGGCAGCAAAAGGAACCTACGAATGGTTACTTTCTAATGCAGAAAGCATACCTGAGGTAAACGATATTTCTGGTGAACATAGTCGTAATATTGGTCATTTAACCCATCGACGAGGTACTGATATTGATATTTATCATTTCACTGATTTAACTGGAGGGGTTAGAAATGGTAGTTTAAATTATCAATTAATTCACTCTAAAACCGCTAGCGCGTTACTTGGTAATATAGCTGACCGGGCGACAGTTACGGATTGGATTTTATCTGCGCGTAGTGGACTAGACACACTAGCAGGGCTAAATACGGTCGCGGAAGTCATATCTGCACGTGGTGCTCCTAGTCTTGAATTACCGAGTGGGTGGTTAAGATCGTTAATGGAAACGGGTTTATTAACGAATGGAACTGATATATTAAATTTGGATATTGGTACTTGGAATAATACGGGAGTGACGTACCGTAATGATCATAACGATCATTACCATATTGATTTAAATGATACTAACCTGAATAATCAGCCTTAACTATTCGATAAAGAAGGAAATGGTAGTTATTTCCTTCTTCATATTTATTCCCTTTATTTTATTAAACACTGCGCTAATAAACTCACCGGATGGATAGTTTCTAAATCACTGTTCTCTTCAATTTGCCATTTACAGGTCTCACAATCGGTAATCGCAAAGTCAGCATTCGCCTGTTTAATCTGTTCAAACAAACCTTTACCTATCTTCATCGACACCTCATAGTTTTCTTTCTTAAAACCATAAGTACCGGCAGAACCACAACATTCACTGTTCAGTACAATGACATTTAAGCCGGGAATAGTGCGTAACAGTTCGATAGTGAATATAGCCAAACCACTGCGCTCTAAATGACAGGGTGTATGGTAGACAATAGTTTTATTTACGGGTTTTAATTCTGGCATATTGCCATTCATAAATTCACGTAATAAAAATGGCGTGATGAATTCAAGTTTATTGGAAATCTTGCTGTTATCGACTTTTAATACATGCGGGAATTCTTGTTTTAAGGTCAACGAGCAAGTTGATGATGTAGATAGAATGGGGGTATTAAACTGTTCGACAGCTTCGGTCATGTGTTTAACATTAAATTCTGCATTTTTACGGGCTTTGTCATGAAAGCCATTGGCGATCAGCGGCACACCACAGCATTTTTCTTTCTTTAATAATTTGACGCCGATATTCATGGCATTTAATACTTTCACTAAATCTTTGCCAAGCTGTGGATTGTTGTAGTTAACATAACAGCCGTGGAAATAGCTGATCTGGCGTTCAAACTGGATTTGTGTATTGGCTTGTTTTTTATACCAATGCCTAAACGAACCAAATGAATATTTAGGTAAGGATTTGTGCTTATCAATCGCCACGGTTTTATCCATGATGGTTTTGATAATTTTCGAATCAGTGATCTTGTTTACCAAGGGGGCGACAGGTGTCGATAATGTACCGAATAAATCAGTGTGACTTAAAATGTAATCACGCATTAATTTTGGATTAAGTTTTTTCTTCTCAAACTTGCCGCGTGCCACCGCAATAATATCACCGACATTGACGTTGGACGGACAAGCCGTTTCACAGCGCTTACAGTTAGTGCAAAGCTTTAATGCTTCATCATAATATTCTGGGCTTTTTATTCTTAATCGCTCACCATCTGGGCCCGATTCTTTTGGCCCTGGATAATTTGGATTAGCTTTGGCAACAGGGCAATATACGGTGCAAATAGTACACTTGATGCATTTTTCAAAACGTGTTGATGCTAAATTCATTGTGTTATCCCCTTATGCCAAGCTGTTGCTGATTGGTTGTTGTGAATGAGCTTTTACGCTACGTTGTTGTAATAACTGATTTACGGCTTGATAAGCAGTACTGATCGCGACACCGCTGCCACAGCCTTCGGCGATAGGATCGTAGCCACCTAAATTCGAACCTGCACAGAATAGGTTATTGACCACTTTCCCTTTTAACATAGGATTGAATGCGTGATTGGTTTTGATCCCCAAAGATAAAAAGGGTTGTGAGTTAGCGGCAAAAAATTGCGTGTTGTACCATGAATTACGTGCTTCAAGGCTGTTCATGTCCAAATCAAAAACAGGCTCCTGCAATTTGTCATGGTGAGCAATTAACCCTTTATTAAAAAAGCTACCAGATGCGAAAATATAGTTGTCTGCGGTTAATGGCATGGTTTCTAAGTTACGGGTGTAAATGCGCTTAAGGGTTAACTTGCCGTTATCTTCTGCCATATCACCATGGGTGACTTGATCGCCTTTTAACAGCATGCCGCCACGCTTGATGAATAAATCAATCATGGTTTCTTCAAGGCGGATCCCCAACATTGAAGGTGGCATAGTCGGTACTTCATGAAACGTCAGATTGGTTAATGCGTGTAATTTGTTAAGGACAGACAGCCCCATACCATTACCTGTAATTGCGGGGATGATCACCAAGTCATTAGATGTTGCGATAGCCTTTAGCTTAGTTGCTAGTGCTTCAACCTCACTTTCGTTACTTAAGATACGGGCAATATCAATCGAACGCAGTTCACAAGCATTACGTTTCAGTCCTGAGAATCCATCAATCGAAATGCTGGTATTACTTATTTCAACGTCTTTAAATTCAGGTGTTTGGATCAAATTATCCGTCATCATTTTGGCATTGAAATCGCGGAAATCATTAATTTGCACGACTACAATTTGCGTGATGCTATGTTCCGTTAGGCGCATTGGTAGCTGCTGCACATAAGGTTGCGATAACCAGGTCGATTTTAATGTGCCTAGTGGGGTGATACGCAGATGATTGTCACCATTGTCTTGCTGCAGTAATGAAATTCCAGCGTTGGTGAGCAAGTTTTTATACCATTCAAGCGATTCAAATACGGTGTTTTTACCTACCTTGCTATAAGGATGGCTAGGAAATTCATCGGTAAATTTGTCAAATATCGCTGCAGGATTACGAATGGCCTTGCCCGTTGGCGTATGCGAAAGTAGGTCGATAGAGCCTGATGAAAAGTGCAGGGCGCTTTGACCATTTGAAATGATAGCTGTTTTTAATCCAGCTTCGAGGCTGCGTAATCCCGCGGTATAGCCTGCAATACCACCGCCAATAATGATGCTATCAAATTTCATAATATTCCTTATCTTCTTGTTTTTCGCCTAGCTTGTTAATGTCTGTTGCGCCGAAAAGTCCTTCATACAGCCAATAGGTAAACTCGGCTTCTCGTAGTGCATCACCAAATAACACCGGCTTAATGCCTTTCCAGCGTTCTTCAAAAAACTGCATTAATAATTTACTTGATTCATGACCGCTACAGTTGGCAAAATCACAAAATAGGCTGGAAGCACGATAGGTACACAGTTCACCCTGACACGACCCCATCCCGAGACGGGTACGTCTTCTTAAATCGACTAAGTTGGTGACATCGAGTTGTTTGATGGCGTATTCAATCTCACCAACAGACACCATTTCACACTCACAGACAATGGATTTACCTTTAGTGCTTTGGTCAAATGTGGCAACTGCATTTTCACCGTGACGGTGAGTGGCTGCTTTGGTTGTGAAGATTGTTTTTTGAGGTTTACTCTTTTTATTAACAACAGAACCGGGTAGTGACTGTAAATGGGTTGTACAACCGCTGGTATTTCCTAGTTTGCTGGCAATAAGATCGGTGGTCATTTCAGCCATTAAACGACTGGTCATTAACTTACCACCAAGAATACTGTTAAATCCGGCTAAACCATCGCGTTGTTTATGATCTAATAATACGATACCGCGGCTGATGTTTCGGCCATCACCCCCCCCCACATCAACGAGGGGACGAACACCAGCATAAGCCCGTAAAACTCGAGTTTGTGCGAGTATTGGTGCCAGTTTTGCTCCTTCTTCAATTAAGATATTAACTTCTCTCTCACTGGTTTTGAGGGAGTCGATATCTTTGTAATCAATTTCTTCGGAAGTGGTACCAATTAACGAAATTGAATCACCGGGCACTAAAATATCGGCATCGGCAGGTTTACGGCAACGGTTGATAACTAGATCATTAATACGGTGTTCGAATACTAATAACGATCCTTTAGCCGGTAACATTTGCACGTTTAGTTCTGCGTAGTGGCAAATGTTTTTACCCCAAATTCCCGCCGCATTGACAACTTCTTGGGCGTATACTTCAAACCGTTCATTGGTACGAGTATTAATACATTTTGCGCCAATGATACGATCGCCAATACGGATTAAGGATTTTACCATCGAATAGGTAAGCAGTTTTGCACCATGGTTTTTTGCATCTAATACATTCGATGCACATAAACGGAATGGGTCAAGAGTGCCATCAGGGACTTTGACTGCGCCGAGTAGACTTCGGTTTACATTCGGTTCAAGGTCGATAGCTTGTTGTGGGGTGAGTCTTTGTGTGTCGATACCAGCGCTACTGCATGCGTCAATGAAGGTACGTTGAAAATCTAGTTCATCTTCTGGTAAGGTAATAAATAACCCGCTAGTGTCTTCGATACAGTGACTAGCGATAGCTTTGAGGATCTTGTTTTCTTGAATACATTCTCGTGCTGACTCGCTGTCTGTGACTGCATAACGCGCGCCGGAATGTAATAAACCATGATTACGGCCTGTTGTACCTGAGGCGATATCACCTTTATCAAGCAATATGCATGTTATGCCACGTAATGCGCAATCGCGCATAATACTGGTGCCAGTCGCGCCACCACCAATGATTAATACTTCGGTATTGAAACGGCCTATCTTTCCCATGATTCATCCATATATTCATGTCAATTAACTATTTATAAGTATGACTAATATAATTGTTGATGAATTGATCTTAATCATTAATGTTCGAATGAGTGATTTAAGGTTCTTATTCGAACATTTATACGTGAGGTTGTTCTATTACGACTAATGCCCTGTTATTGTCAGGTTTAAAATTGATTAAAGTGTTGGCAAATAAAATCAATTAATACTTTTAATCTAGCGGGTTGATAACGATTGCGATGATACAGCAGAAACAGCGGTACATTCGGTGAGTGCCATTGTTCTTCATGCGATGCTGATATTAAAGCAGGGGCTAAGGTATTGGCCTTAATTTCAGTGTCGCAATACAGTTCGGGTAATCGCACAATACCATTACCATTCTTAGCGGCGTTAATTAATGCACGCCCACTCTTACAACTAAAGTTACCCTTCGCGTATATCTCTACTTCGTGTATTGGCGCATTATTGTGTTGAAGTGATTTTTGATGGAAGCGCCAGCGCTTGATACTACCGGTTAAGCAGTTATGTTGTTCTAAATCTTTTGGATGAGCGACGACAGCGTGCTTGGCAAGGTAATCAGGACTGGCTAACACCTGCACTTTAATGTCTGTGAGCTTTCTAGCGACCAAGCCTGAATCTTCTAACTCCCCCATGCGCACGACCAAATCAAAAGCTTCTGCAATCAAATCTACACGAGGACTACTAAAGTCGAGCTCAACTTCAATATCGGGGTACTGTAAATTAAACTCGCTGATAATGTTCGTTAAGATATCCTCGCCAATCACTCCGCCAACACAGTTAATACAAATGTTGCCTTTTAATTGTTCGGTATCATCTTTGGCTGCGATCACGGCTTGGTTAATCGATTGCAGCGAGTTAAGGCATTGCTGAAAGAATTGTTCGCCAACAGGAGTAAGGCGCTGCGCTCGAGTTGTGCGAATAATCAATTGCACACCTAACTGTTGCTCTAGCTGTGCGAGTTGACGGGATACATGGGCGCGAGATGACTGTAGAACTTCAGCGGCTTTGGTAAAGCTTCCTTGTTCAGCAATAGTTACAAAAGCGCGGATGTCGGCAAGAGAAGAATTACTTTGCATGCTATACCTGTATTGATTAAATGGAGTAAAAGTAAATATTCAATATTGTAGTTTAAAACGTAACAGTTATGTTCTTTATTGTGTATATATCAACAATAATCATTTGTATATACTCTCTTTCATCCACTCAGAAGCGCTTAGATCTAACATTGAAAGATTCGTTTTTGGGTATGAATATAATCAAAAATAGAGAGAATATGATGAAAAAATTAGTCGTGATCACAGGTGCAAGTTCAGGTATTGGTGAAGCTACAGCTAAGCGTTTAAGCGCCGCTGGTCACCCGTTATTATTGGTTGCTCGCCGTGTTGAAAAACTTGAAGCGCTAGGTTTACCAAACTGTTTATGTGAAAAAGTAGACTTAACGGTTCACGCCGAATTTCACGTTGCACTTGCTAAAGCAGAAGCGTTATACGGTCCAACAGATCTATTGATTAACAATGCTGGTATGATGTTATTAGGTCAAATCGATACCCAGCCTGCTGAAGAATTCAAAACCATGTTCGATATTAATGTGATTGCATTATTAAACGGCATGCAAGCTGTACTTGCGCCAATGAAAGCCCGTAACACAGGCACTATTATTAATATTAGTTCAGTTGCTGGTCGTAAAACATTTGGTGCGCATGCTGCTTATTGTGGTACTAAATTTGCGGTACACGCTATTACTGAAAATGTTCGTGAAGAAGTGGCAACGTCTGATGTGCGTGTAATTACTATCGCTCCGGGTGCTGTTGAAACTGAATTGTTATCACATACAACTTCAGAAGACATTAAAGCGGGTTACGAAGAGTGGAAATCAACGATGGGTAATATACTTGCACCTGATGATGTTGCACGTTCAATTGAATTTGCTTACGCACAACCACAAGATGTATGTATCCGTGAGATCGTATTAGCAAGTACACGTCAAGAACCTTAATAGATATCTATTACCACGACTTGTTTGAGTGGTGCTATATTTTAAAAGTGCGAGTAACCCGTTTCACAACGAATAAACAGATTATTCGCACTTATTTCATGCTTGAAGATGACATTGTTTAGCTAAGATAAAAGGAGCTATACAATTGGTATAAACTTTACATTATCCTGACCGATCAACATTAACATTAAATCGATACTCTGCAATCTCATCATACGCTTCCCGCTCACTTTTCGTGTTTAAGACCTATAGTTAATACTGACTTAACTGACGTATCGGCTGTGTTCGTCACTATCATTGTTCTATTGTGTGAGCTATGCAACAGAATATTGCTGATGCTCATCGGAGGAGAGTCACATGATATTATCAACCATTTAACACGGACTATAAGATTGTCTTTGTTATCGAGAGGGCTAGATAAGGCTTGGCTTGTCAGTATTGTTACATTTATACATGTTTAAATTAATTCTATATACGAACGACGTTAAAAGTGACTTTAATACTTGAGAGGGCTTATGAACAGGGTGATTGACTATGGTGTCGATATAAAAAAAATGTGTTAAATAGTTGTTAATCTTAAAAGCATATTACTTGCCATTATTGATTTTAATATGGATAAAAGCCTTAATGTGAATATCCATAAAGTATTATTCACCTTAAATAACCGCTGTTGTGTTAATTAAGTGTTAAGTTTGTGATCGCGATCAAATAGTTGTTAATGCTTTTGTTAATCGATTGTTGCTGCGTAGATGTTGTATAAAAATTCCCTTATGATTATTTCGTGTTCCCGAATCAGAGAAAATAACACTTTCAAGTGGCGATTAGCTTCTTCAGACTGATATTTAAAATAATAAAAATAGACAAGGAAATTAATATGAAGGTTACAAAAATAGCTTTAATACTAGGTCTAGCATCAACATTACCGAATTTAGTTAATGCTGCTACATTAGATAAGGTGATGAAAAAAGGCGTATTGAACTGTGGTGTATCGACAGGGATTCCAGGCTTTTCAGCGACTGATTCAAAAGGTGTTTGGAAAGGTATCGATGTTGATTTTTGTCGTTCAGTTGCAGCCGCCGTATTAGGTGATGCATCGAAAGTGAAATTTATTCCACTGACTGCTAAAGAGCGTTTCACAGCATTGCAAAGTGGTGAAATTGATGTGTTAGCACGTTCATCTACTTGGACTGCAACGCGTGATACTTCACTTGGCTTAAACTTTGCGGGGGTTAACTATTATGATGGCCAAGGTTTCTTAGTTAAAAAAGAACTTGGTGTAACATCTGCGAAACAACTCGACGGAGCATCTTTTTGTATCCAAGCCGGTACAACAACCGAACTTAACCTAACCGATTATTTCAAATCAAACAACATGGAATATAAAGCCGTTACATTTGATACATCAGGTCAAACAATTGATGCATTCAAAAAAGGCCGTTGTGACGCAGTTACATCTGACGCCTCTCAGTTATACGGTTTAAAAATCAAATTAGACAATCCTAAATCGGCAGTCGTATTACCAGAGATCATTTCTAAAGAACCTTTAGGCCCTGTTGTTCGCCAGGGTGATGATGAATGGTTTAACGTCGTGCGCTGGACCATGTTTGCAACACTAGAAGCAGAAGAACTAGGTGTAACAGCAAGCAATGTTGATAAGCAATTAAAATCAGCTAATCCATCTGTGAAACGCCTATTAGGTGTATCTGGTAAAGCGGGTGAAAACTTAGGGCTTAAAGCAGATTGGGCTTACCAAATTGTTAAGCAAGTTGGTAACTATGAAGAAATGTTCGAGAATAATGTAGGTAAAAATTCACCTCTTAACATTGATCGCGGCATCAATAATTTATGGAATAAAGGCGGTTTAATGTACGCAATGCCAATTCGATAAATTAATACCTTAGTCACTTCATCATCTTATCAGCACGCATATGCTGAAGTGACCTTGGTATATCGGGGGCCTGGCCCCCTTTTTAAAAGGTTTATTTTGTTATGAATAATTCAAAGCTCGCCCCGACCTCCAATGGTTTATTTAACAGCCCCAAAAATCGCGCGATTATTTTCCAAGTTATTTCTTTGGCTGTTGTGATTTTATGCATTTTTTACTTCGTTAACAACATGTTTGATAATGTAGCAAAAAGGGGGATTACCACAGGTTTTTCGTTCTTAAGTGAAACAGCTGGTTTTGGTATCAGTCAATCGCTTATTCACTATGATGATACAACCTCGACTTTTTTAGATGTATTTATTGTTGGTTTATTAAATACAATCCTAGTAGGTGTTATTGGTATTGTTTTAGCTTCAATTATTGGCTTAATGGTTGGTATTGGTCGTCTATCATCAAATTATTTAATTGCTAAACTGTCGTTGGTTTACATTGAAACATTCCGTAATATACCTATCTTATTACAGATATTGTTTTGGTATAACGTGGTACTTGCTGCGTTACCAAGCCCACGACAAAGCATTTCTTATTTTGATTCTGTCTTCATTAATAACCGTGGTTTAATTATTCCAGATCCGATCTTCGAATCGAGCAGTAGCTTTATTCTTATTGCGTTTGTTCTGGCGTGTATCAGTGTCGTATTTCTTGCTAAATGGGCGACTAAACGTCATGACTTAACCGGTGAAGAATTTCCCTTAGTGAAAGTGTCTCTGGCTATTTTGGTTTCAGCACCTTTACTTGTATTCTTTATTACGGGTCAACCAATTAGTGCTGAATATCCAGCATTAAAAGGGTTTAATTTCAAAGGCGGGATTACGATTATCCCTGAGTTACTTGCGCTGATCTTTGCGTTAAGTATCTATACTGCTACTTATATTGCAGAAGCAGTGCGTGCGGGGATTGAATCTGTACCCCAAGGGCAAAAAGAAGCAGCCAAATCGTTGGGTTTAAAAGAGTATGTGATCTTACGTAAAGTTATTTTACCGCAAGCATTACGCGTGATCATTCCTCCTGTTATTAACCAATATCTTAACCTAGTGAAAAACTCATCACTGGCAACTGCAATTGGTTATCCGGAAATTGTTACCTTGTTCTCGGGGACGACGCTTAACCAAGTTGGGCAGGCTATTGAGATCATTTTAATGACGATGGCCGTGTATCTTGTTTTCAGTATTGTTATATCACTGCTGTTGAATTGGGTTAATGCAAGAATGGAAATTAAAGGAAGATAATATGGCTGTTTATACGATGAAAGAGGCCAAACCTGCACCTTCAACCAGTAAGGGTGTTGTATTCTGGTTACGAGAGAATTTATTTTCTAATATTCCTAATACACTGTTAACGCTGCTTGGCATCTACTTTATCTATTCGACGATACCACCATTATTAGATTGGATGATTTTTGATGCGACTTGGAGTGGCACTAAAGAGGAAGTGGTAAAAGAAGGCGCTCGCTGGATATTTATCATCGAAAAGTTCGATCAATTTATGTATGGGTTCTACCCTGAAGCCTTACATTGGCGTCCAAATCTGGTTGCGGTGTTGAGTTTAGCGCTTATATTTGGTGTGCCACGCATTGGTAATATTAAGATTAAACTTACGGCAATGCTATTGTACCCAATTGTATGCTTTATCTTGATCCGTGGTGGACTAGGACTTGAAGTGGTCAGTACTGAAAAGTGGGGCGGCTTAATGCTGACTATTTTGGTTGCTGCTGTCGGTATCATTGCATCATTCCCAATTGGTATTTTATTGGCGTTAGGGCGTCAGTCAGACAACATGCCGATTGTTAAAACCTTATGTATTGGTTTTATCGAATTTATTCGTGGTGTACCGCTCATTACTATTTTGTTTATGGCGTCGGTAGTACTGCCATTGTTCTTTAGCGATGGTATCGAGTTTGATAAGTTATTACGTGCGTTAATTGGTATCACACTGTTCCAAGCTGCTTATATTGCCGAAGTTATTCGTGGTGGTTTACAAGCTATTCCAAAAGGTCAATACGAAGCCAGTGAGTCATTAGGGTTAACCTATTGGCAAGGGATGATTTTGATTATTCTGCCACAAGCGTTAAAGATCTCGATCCCGAACCTAGTGGGCTCTTTCATCTCACTGTTTAAAGATACAACGCTGGTACTTATTATTGGCTTATTCGATATTCTTGCAATGGTCACTCTGACTAATAGTGATACCAGTTGGCTTGGTTTTGAAATCGAAGGGTACGTATTTGTTACTATTATTTATTGGGTGTTTTGTTTCAGCATGTCGCAATACTCGCGTGTGATAGAACGTAAATATAATACCGAGCATTAACAATCACCGTAAATTTTACAGTTTAAACTGACCATTTACGTAAGGTAATTGGTATAAGGAAGTATCATGTCAGAACAAGAAAATATGATCAGCATGCAAGGCGTTAACAAATGGTATGGTGATTTTCACGTACTTAAAGACATTAACTTAAATATTAAAAAAGGTGAAAAAGTGGTTATTTGTGGCCCGTCAGGCTCGGGTAAGTCCACCACGATTCGTTGCCTAAACCACCTTGAGAAGTTTCAGGAAGGTAAAATTAATATTAACGGTACTGACTTGATTGATGATGTAAAGGTCGTACGTCATATCCGCTCGCAAGTCGGCATGGTATTCCAGCACTTTAATTTGTTCCCACATCTTTCAGTATTGGAAAACTTGTTATTAGCACCAACTTGGGTGCATAAGAAACCAAGGCATGAAGCGATTAAAACCGCGATGAACTACCTTGAACGTGTGAAAATTGCCGACCAAGCGCATAAGTTTCCAAATCAGCTTTCTGGTGGTCAGCAACAACGTGTAGCGATCGCTCGCTGTCTGTGTATCAACCCTGAGATCATGTTGTTTGACGAACCAACATCGGCACTGGATCCAGAAATGGTATCTGAAGTGTTAGATGTAATGGTCGAGCTCGCGGATGAAGGTATTACCATGATTTGTGTAACCCACGAAATGGGTTTTGCTAAGAAAGTGGCAGACCGCGTTATCTTTATGGATGCAGGGCAAATTATTGAAGAAAATGAACCGCATGAGTTCTTCGATAATCCACAATCAGATCGTTTAAAAATGTTCTTAGATCAGATTTTATCGCACTAAGCTAGTGCTACTACAACAGTACCGATTACTAACAGTCGGTACAATTAAGAAGCCTTACTCTGAATCCGTTGTCAAATGGGGTCGGGGTAAGGCTTTTTTGATCTATCAACCCACTACTGACGATCATTAATCATTCGGTACTATTGGGATTCAAGTCACAAAGAGTACCTATTAATGTATAATATAATTTATTCAATATTCTACATTAAGGAAAATTATGAATTGTACAAGCTGTAAAAACGGTGCTTTATTTCCAAGCTTTATCGAAGGGCTATTTAGGGCTCATACCTGTTCATCGTGTGGCGGTAACTGGATCCTCATCGAAGATTATGTTTCATGGAAAGAAAGAAATATTGATTATCAGTTTTCTGATGATATCTCTATTGAAGAATCAGAAATCCCAGATTCCAAACAAGCGCTTCTTTGTCCTGCTTCGGGGAGCATAATGCGGAAATTTAGAATATCTTCAACCAATGAGCATAAGCTGGATTACAGTGCAGTCGTTGGCGGCATATGGCTAGATAAAGGGGAGTGGGAATTGCTAAAAAGTGAAGGGTTAGCTGGCTGTTTAAATGCCGTCGTGACTCAACACTGGCAAAAAAAGATACGAGAAAAAAGTGCTAAAGATAATTTTTCCGATATTTACGATGCTAAATTTGGTCATGAAGTTTATTCCAAAATAAAGCAAATGCGTGAATGGTTATTAGTTCAAGACCAAAAATCAGATCTAAGGGCATATCTTTTAGCTGAAGACCCTTACTCAGCAGAAAAATAAATATAACAAGGCGCTAGGTATCCCAATGGTTTTTAGTTCAGGCACAAAGATAGCGTTATGGATGGGGATAAAATATTTTGGAAATTAAATCATATTCTGCCGAATGGGCGATTGAGGTTGCTGACTTGTTTCATCAATCTGTTCACACAATTGATCCTTCGGTATATACCCCAGAACAGAAAGAAGCTTGGGCTTCTACGCCTCCTGACTATGCTAAATGGTCCCTGCGATTAGACGAAAAAAGACCATTTGTGGCTATCATCAATGGTCTTGTCGCTGGTTTTATCGAGCTAGATGCCGATGGTCATATTGATTGTACTTACACACACCCAAACTTTCAGGGGATGGGCGTCGCGTCTGCACTTTATGCGCATTTGCTTGCGGAAGCAAAACTCAGAAATATCGAGCGTTTATATGTTGAAGCATCATTTATCGCTAAGCCGTTCTTCGAGCATCGGGGATTTTCTGTAATAAAGAGAAATACCTTCCAACGAAATGGTGTTACTTTGGTTAACTTTACAATGGAAAGATATATAAGTGTATCGTTCTGAGAATTAAACAGCCTGGATAATATGAACTTACTTGATTCAAAACACTACTTACTCTCTGCAACGTTGAAAGAAGATAAAGTTGATGGATATGATGCCTACCCTTTATGTTTACCGGCTATCCGAGGGCTAACTGATAAGTTAATGTTTCATGAAGCGGTAACATTTATTGTTGGCGAAAATGGCACGGGTAAATCGACTTTACTTGAAGCAATTGCGGTATCTCAAGGGTTTAATCCAGAAGGGGGAACTAAGAATTTCAACTTTTCGACGAGAAGTTCTCACTCCAACCTTAGCGATTTCCTCCGTATTGCTAAAGCGATTAAAAGACCAAAAACAGGTTATTTTCTTCGGGCTGAGAGTTTCTATAATGTAGCTACTGAAATCGAGCGGCTTGATAATGAACCGTCATTCGGTCCGCCAGTCATCGACTCCTATGGTGGTGTGTCGTTACACGAACAATCACATGGGGAATCTTTTTTCGCCCTAATGCAAAATCGATTTGGTGCAAATGGCTTATACATTTTAGATGAACCAGAGGCTGCATTATCACCTAACCGACAGATGGCCATGATTACTTTGTTACATCAACTTGTTAATCAAGGTTGCCAGTTCATTATTGCCACTCATTCGCCAATATTGCTTTCTTATCCAAATTCAACGGTTTATGAAATACGTGAACATGGATTAGTACAAGTCGATTATGAAGATACAGATACATATTCAGTCACCAAGCATTACTTGAATAATCATAGGTCAATGCTAGACATACTTTTAGAGGAAGAAAAATGAGAATATTGAACGATCATGTTTATGTGGAAAAGTTGGTACAAATGTTAACTATGGTATCTATCGAGATCTAGATGAATATTTTAATTGAACAAGAGATTGCACTTCATCAACATGAGATTAGACAGAATAAAGCTGAAATTACGCGTTTACTGCATGTTGAATTTCAGGAGGTCGGAGAGTCGGGCACGAGTTATGATTTCCAAAGTATCAATGCCATGATGGAAGAAGAGCAAGCATCAAACGGCTATATCTATTCTCAAGACTTCGAGTGTATTAACCTTGAATCATCTGTCCAAATGTTATTATACAAATCAGCGTCGGTTAATGAATTGGGAATCAAAAGTCACTTTGCGAAACGTGTTTCTATTTGGGTATTAAATGATGAGCAATGGCAATTGAAATATCATCAAGGCACTCCGTGCGATTCATTTTAAAGGTATAGTATATGACGACAAATTATCCTGATTTTAATCCAGACTACCGTGAGGATACATGACTTGTTAGACCAATTTGTATTGCAGGGTGCGTGATTTGTTGGCTGTCATATAATAAAAAAACCAGTAACCTTTTTAGATTACTGGGTCTGGTTAGATAAGTCTCACACGTGGGGACTAGCGCAAATTTATCTTATTACTGTCTATATCGTTGTCGCTTATACCTGTCGTTTATACATAGGCGTTAGCCGTATCAGTTGGTGCAGGTGTACGAATCAAATGGTCAAATGCACTTAAACTGGCTTTTGAACCTTCACCCATGGCAATAATGATTTGCTTATAAGGCACAGTGGTTACGTCTCCGGCTGCAAATATACCTGCAACAGAGGTTTCACCTTTAGCATTCACTTCAATTTCACCACGCGGTGATAAAGCAACACCACTGTCTTTTAAGAAGTCACTGTTTGGCATCAAACCAATTTGTACAAAGATACCAGCAAGTTCGATCTGTTTTGCATCACCAGTCGCACGGTCTACATAGTTAAGTGCAGTTACACGCGTACCGTTACCGATAACTTCTGTGGTTTGTGCTTGTTTAATTATCTCAATATTAGCCATGCTGTTGGCTTTGTTGACGAGTACTTGATCGGCACGTAAGGTATCTGCAAATTCAAGTACTGTGACATGTTCAACAATACCCGCTAAGTCGATAGCTGCTTCGATACCAGAGTTGCCGCCACCGATCACGGCAACTTTCTTACCTTTGAATAACGGGCCATCACAGTGTGGGCAGTAAGCCACGCCTTTGTTACGGTATTCTTGTTCGCCGGGAACGTTCATTTCTCTCCAACGTGCGCCTGTTGATAAGATCACACTGCGGCTTTTTAATGTCGCGCCACTGTCGAGTTCAACATGAATATAGCCATCGGCTGTTTTTTCTGCACTGACTAAACTACTCGCTCTTTGTTCGTTCATAATATCTACGTCATATTCTTTTACGTGTTCTTCAAGTGCTGCAGCGAGTTTAGGCCCTTGGGTTTCTTTTACCGAAATAAAGTTCTCGATAGCCATTGTATCCATGACTTGGCCACCAAAACGTTCTGCTACGACGCCAGTGCGGATACCTTTCCGTGCGGCATAAATTGCAGCTGATGCACCCGCTGGACCACCGCCCACAACAAGTACTTCGTACGGTTCTTTTTCATTTAATGCGGTAGCTTGTTTTTTTGCTGCGCCAGTATCTACTTTTGATAATATTTCCGTTAATGAAATACGACCTTGGGTGAAGACCTCTCCGTTTAAGTAAACACTTGGCACTGCCATGATATTACGTTCAGCTACTTCATCTTGAAATGCTGCACCGTCAATCATGGTTGTTTTAATATTTGGGTTAGTTGCCGCCATCATATTTAATGCTTGCACAACGTCTGGGCAATTCTGACAGCTTAATGAAATGAATATTTCAAAGTTCATCTCACCTTCAAGGTTAGTAATTTGTTCAATCACCTCTGCATCTAGCTTCATTGGGTGACCACCACTGTGCAGTAGTGCCAATATCAGTGACGTAAATTCGTGCCCCATCGGTAAACCTGCAAAACCAATCGCGGTTTGTTTGGTAGGATTGATTACCTGCATAATCGGCTTACGCGTGCTCGCACTTTGATCTTCAATCACGATTACTTTTTCGCTTAGTGAAGCAATGTCATTTGCTAAGGTATGTAATTTTTGTGCAGTATCACTGTCATCAAGACTCAGCACAAGTTGTACTTCCGTCTTTAAGTTTTCTAAATACGCCTTTAACTGAGTTTTCATATTTTGGTCTAACATAGTGACACCTTTTAAATTTTGCTTATGGCTAGATTAGATACGTTTATTGGAAACGCTATTAGCAATTTGGTTAATTTAAAAATCTACTTTCTTACTCAACAATCGGTTGTGAAATTTATGCAGAGATGTTCATCGAAAATGTATTTTTAAATGACCTCAGCGACTGCTAAGCGATACTGAGGTCGCCTCTAAATTAGATTTTACCTACTAGGTCTAGTGAAGGAGCAAGTGTTGCTTCGCCTTCTTTCCATTTAGCTGGACATACTTCACCTGGGTTAGCTGCTACATATTGTGCAGCTTTAACTTTACGCATTAAGTCTTCAGCGTCACGGCCAATACCTTCTGCAGTGATTTCCATTGCTTGGATAACACCTTGTGGGTCAACGAGGAACGTTGCACGGTCTGCAAGACCTTGACCTTCACGCATTACACCGAAGTTGTTTGTAATGTTGCCAGCTTGGTCGCCTACCATGTAGTAGTTGATTTTGCCGATAGTGTCTGAACTGTCGTGCCATGCTTTGTGAGTGAAGTGAGTGTCAGTTGATACTGAGAAAACTTCTACGCCACGTTTTTGTAGTTCTTCGTAATGGTCTGCAACATCACCTAGTTCAGTAGGACAAACAAAAGTGAAGTCAGCTGGGTAGAAGAAGAATACAGCCCATTTACCTTTCACGTCTTTTTCTGATATTTCTACGAATTCGCCTTGTTTGAAAGCGGTTGCGTTAAACGGTTTAATTTCAGTGTTGATCATGTTGTCATCCTATTAATTAGTTGATTACTCGATTGGATTCTTGTTGCGAATCCATGAGAAGGATTATGGGGTAATTATACGGATAGGTACATCTGATTGAATCTATGAAAATGATAGTTTAAATCTATCACTTGTTTTGAACGTGATTAAGCGCCGTGATATAGTTTGTGATTGGTATGATGCGCAGTGATTGTGAGCGTATTGGAAATAGGGATACTCGAGAGTGGATAGTGATATGAAAATAGAGATTGCACACATGACGCATTTAACCGCCTTCAAATCTTATGTCGATGAATGCGTAGATGATGGTATTAGCCTCTATGAGTTTATCTTCAATAATTACGCTGGCTATCTTAACAAGCGGATTGCTTATGCTCGTGGTGAGCAACTCCCGAAAGGTTGGACACCGATCATTACTTATTTCTGTATCGAGAATGGGGTTATTCTTGGATCAATACGAGTGAGGCTGGGGACTAATGCTTATATCGAGGACGTGATCGGTCATGTTGGATATGAAACTAGGTCATCTGCTAGAGGTAAAGGCGTCGCTAAATTCATGTTAGCGAGTATTCAAAAAACAGTATTAACCGATAATGTTATTATCACTTGTGATCCCGTCAATATTGCGTCACGTAAAGTTATCGAAAGTTGTGACGGCGAATTTATTAATCAATTCTATTGTGAAGAAGAAAACCAACACGTGCTGAGATATCAATTATCCTCGATATAAGCTATTTTTTAGATATCAATATTACAGCGGTTAAATTGTATTAGCCGCTGTAATTGTTTGGTATCACTCGTAATTAAAAGTCAAATTGCAAGCCAAAACCAAACCCTGAGCTTTCTTCATACATCACGCCACTTGCGACTAGCGCTAGATTTGGCAGTAGGTGGGCAACGAGTTCCGCACTGTATTCCATTTCTGATTCGTCACCGATATCGATATAAGCCGCATCAATAATAAACTCTAGTTGGTGACTGAATTGCATGGCGAGACCTACAGCTGCATTAAATCCGAACTCACGGTCAAAATCATCATTAGTAGC
Organism: Moritella sp. 28; assembly: GCF_018219435.1. Classification (NCBI taxonomy): domain Bacteria; kingdom Pseudomonadati; phylum Pseudomonadota; class Gammaproteobacteria; order Alteromonadales; family Moritellaceae; genus Moritella; species Moritella sp. 28. Next base: position 1,202,720 of record NZ_CP056121.1, read on the forward strand.
GGAAACCGAATTCGATTTAAGTTCGATTTCTTTACCAAATTCATAAATAGCACCACTTTCAATTGTGAGATCAATTTTGGGTAATAGCGCCAACCTTGTACCCATGTTGAATACGGCTTGCATTGACGTTGTTGTCATTGAATTTTGTGCGTCAATAATCGTTTCTTTACTTAAATAGTTGAAACTTGTCCTGCTAAAGATATAAGGGCTAATTAAGTTGGATATATTGATCTGGTAGGTTTTTAACGGGTCATTAGCATTTTCAGCTGCAACTTCCGTATAGTTTAGTTGGTAATAGCGATAGCTAACCGGAGTATAGTTATTATTGGCAAAAGCCGCACTAGAAAATAGCGTGGCTAATGTGAAATACAGATATATTAGTTTCATTTTACGTTCCTTGTTAAATGAGCTAAAAGTCGAGAATTAATTTTCATTGGTTATAGTGTATCGTAGTATATCGATAAATAATCTGGCTAAAGTATGAATAAATAAGGAGTTTCTGGTTATTGTAATTTAATGAAATATTGATATTCTGGATGAACACTCGTTAAAATGAAGACATATGATGGGCTGTATTAGTCGTTGTAATCTGTCGATTCATATTTAAAAGGGATTTTATGAACATCAAGCAAGCCTCTCTGGAAGAATTAAACGATCTCGTTAGTTTATTTGATCAATATATGGTGTTTTATAAGCAACCATCTGCCCCTCAAAAATACCGTCCGTATTTAGGTGAGCGTTTAATGAATAATGATGCGACCGTGTTTATCGCTTATAACAAAGCGGGGGAAGCGATGGGATTTGTCCTTAATTATCATTCGTTCTCGTCGGTATCATTAGGTAAAATCATGGTCTTAAACGATTTGTTTATTGTACCTGCGTATCGGAAACAGGGCGTCGCAAATGAGTTGATTCATCGGGTGGTGCGAGAAGCAAAAAACATCGGTGCAATTCGAGTAGATTTAAATACTGCACAAGATAATTTCTCAGCGCAAGCACTGTACGAAAAACTAGGATTTTTAAAAAATACGGAATATTTTAGTTACCATTTAGCCGTCAAATAAGTACTGCAGCTCACAATCCACCACGCATCCATATACCGTATTTGAGTTGATATCGAAAGGTTAACGATTAGCCTTTCTTCTTCTATAAACATTTCTTCAATGCTGATTTCACAAACCTAGTATTAATCTATTACGGTTTACTCATGGTACTAATCAAAGACCTATAGTTTTGTCCTAATACTTTGATTTAAAAGTTTTATATACTCATTCTTATGGTTGATATTAGTGTTATAAAATATTTTATGTGACCTCAGCCACACAAAGGTAAGTGTTAGTTAGTGTATTCTATAAAATTCAAGTAGTTATAGACTTTTGGCTTGTGATTTTATGGAGTTAATATGCTGGCGTTCTTTTTATCTGATATTAATTTAGCTTATACCATAGCGATTAGTATCGTATTTATATTTACCGTAATTGAAATTTTAGGGTTACTCATAGGGCTCAGCCTATTAGACATATTCGATAATATCTCGCCTTTTAATCTTGATGGTTCGGCATCTGTGCAAGCGGGTGGTTTTACCACGGCGTTAGACTGGCTATGCCTGAGTAAATTACCCTTATTCATTTGGTTAATTTTGTCATTTACCTTATTTTCTATTTCAGGCTTTGTACTCAATTTTACCGCAATATCGATTTTTCAGTGGCAGCCTTCATTCTTAATCACGGGACCAATTAGTGTATTTATCACCTTGGTTTTCCTGCATTTAATAGGGGCTAAGTTGGCCAAACTATTACCACAACGTGACGCGTCAGTAACATCAACTGCAGAGTTCAATGGTAAATTAGCCCGCATTACGATAGGGACCGCAACGAAAGGTAACCCCGCAGAAGCAGTACTCATTGATGACGTTAATCAAAAGCATTACTTGATGGTTGAGCCTGCTTACGAACATGAAATTTTTACGCAAGGTTCAGAAGTCGTTGTGGTTGAAAAGTTGACAACGAGCTGGCTCGCGATCCCATTTAAGTGAGTTTCAAATAACTAAGCTATAAATAATTAATCAATAAAACTACCATTCACTTTAGGAATATTATCATATGGAATTATCAGAAAATCTCACGTTTACCTTAACCATAGCGGGCATTGCCGTTGTTGCATTACTGACAATCGGTCTTATTATTGCCAAATTGTATGTGCGCTCAACTAAAGAAGTAGCTTTTGTAAGAACGGGAATGGGTGGTGAAAAAATTGCTAAAGATGGCGGGATGTTGGTATTACCGGTATTGCATGAAACCATCCCTGTCAGTATGAATACTTTACGTATTGAAGTAGAAAAAATCCAAAAAGATGCTTTGATCACCAAAGACCGTATGCGTGTGGACGTAAAAGCCGACTTCTATTTACGTGTTGCACCGACTAAAGAAGGCATTTCAATGGCGGCGCAGACACTTGGCCTTAGAACCATGCGCGTGGAAGAATTGAAAAAGTTAATGGAATCTAAATTTGTCGATGTGTTACGTGCCGTTGCGGCTGAAATGACGATGACAGAAATGCATGAAAAGCGTTCTGATTTTGTGCAAAAAGTGCAGCAGAGTGTGATGAATGATTTAGAAAAAAATGGACTGGAACTAGAGTCGGTATCGTTAACAGGATTTGATCAAACAGACTTACAATACTTCAACAAAAATAATGCCTTCGATGCTGAAGGTCGTGCGTTACTTGCTCAGATTATTGAGCGTAAACGTAAAGAAACCAATGACATTGAGCAAGAGAATAGAATTCTGATTGAGCAACGTAATGTACTTGCAGAGAAACAATCATTAGAAATTGAACAAGAAAAACAGAATGCACAATTAAACCAAGAGCAAGTCCTTGAAATGCGTAAAGCAGAACAACAAGCGACGATTGTTAAGCAGCGAGAGCAAAGAGCACAAGAAGAACGCGAAGCTGAAATCGCAAAGCAAAGAGCGATTGAAGCCGCTGAAATTGAAAAAGCCAAATTCATTGAAACAGCGGAAATTGAAAAAATAAAAGTATTAGAGCAGTCCAGAATTCAACAGCAGCGTGACATTGAAGTTGCGATGCAAGAAAAGCAAATTGCCGTTGCGGTTAAGTCTGAAGAAGAATCTGCTGCACGTGCTAAAGCGGCGGAAGCAGAGAAGAGCAAAGTAGAGAAAGAAGAAGCTGTGATTACAGCACGTGAAGTTGCACAAGCAAATCGTAACAAGCAAATTGAAGTTATCGCGGCAACTAAAGAAGCCGAGCGTGAAGCTGTTGGTATTACCGTTCAAGCACATGCGGGAAAACAAGCTGCAGAAGATAATGCTGAATCAATTTTAATTGAAGCAAAAGCATCAGCGAATGCGTTAAAACTGAACGCTGAAGCAAACGAGAAAGTGTATGCCGTTGAAGCGGCAGGTAAACGTTCGCGTTATGAGGCGGATAATCTTTTGAGTACTGAGCAGATAGACCTACAAAAATCGTTGGCTATTTTACAAGTACTACCAGAGTTAATTGCCAATGCGGTTAAGCCATTAGAGAATATTGAAGGCATCAAGATCCTGCAAGGCTATGGTGGTAATAACGGTCACAGCGTGACTGGTGTAGGTTCAAATGATGAGCGCTCATCTGCGCCACAAAGTCTATCTGAGCAAGTCACTATGGCGGCGTTAAATTATCGTGCTAATGCACCGCTGGTGGATAATATGCTTAAAGAGATTGGACTCGTTGATAAAGAAAATGGTTCGCTGGAAGATTTACTGACGGGTAATCATAATCTCATCAAACAGTCGGTGACTAAAGCACCAACCAATGATCCGATAAACAAGTCGGACAGTGATATCGGATAATGGAATACCGAACTTAATTATTGAGTTTCTATATCCCCTTTATTTCACGATAAAGGGGATTTTTTAATAGTTAATGCCCGCGCGTCGATAGATAAATCCCAGTAACCAAGCTGGGCCAACTAATAAAAACTGTAGATCTTCAAAAAATGACGGCTTCGCGCCTTCAATTTTATGACCAATAAACTGAAATACCCAAGCAACTGCAAACAGTACCGCACTAAATATCCATAACGGTATGGATAAGGTCAGGGTGAGAACATAACACGTAGCTAAGCACGCACCGGTGAACACTAACATACCTAACATGATACGTACTGACAAGGTGTAATAGAAATACAGCGCAGGTAGCATGGCTAGTGTTGCCCAATTGATTAAAGTTGATGTTCCCATCCAATCTGCTTTCGGAATAGACCATAACAAACCAACAATGGTAAAGAATATGACTGGTACCATAACCCAATGAATACGCTTATTGGTTTTGTTCTGATGGCTGACCCCATATTCATCAAACCATTGCTGTACTGTTCTCGACTGACGTGACATATCTTACTTCCTGGCTATGCTATAAATTACACGAGTGATAATGTGTATCGATGAGATGTTAATAGGCTAGCATGACTCATAAAATGAAAGTGTTATAGAGATATTATTTTGGATATTTAATGTTATTTATGATGTGTTTATATTGAGATGGAACGTATTTTAAGCAGAGCCCAAGTGAGGTAAGGCACTTGGGTTTACTGATATTAATTTGAGGCTGTGTTAATGGCTATTTAATCAATACTGTTGCTAACACATCAAATAGAGCATCAATTTCGCTGGTGGTATTGTAATGCATAAAGCCAATGCGGATCACGCCACCTTTATCTAAGATGTCTAGCTGCTTACATAAGCCGATCGCATAGAAATGACCATTCCAAACACACATATTATGTTGACCAAGCAGGCCTGATACATCTTCTGGTGAGGCATGGTCAATACGGATAGAGAAGGTAGGGGTACGTTCTGCTAATCGGTCCATATCATTAATACCATACAGCGTCACGTTGCTGTATTGTGCTAGCTTTTCAAGAAAGTGCTGGCTGAGTTGTTGCTCATGGGCTTGGTATAGTTCGAAGCTTTGTACAAGCCTTTCACGTAGCGGTAGCGCTTCATCACCAGCATGCGCAAGATATTCAACTGCAGCGCTAAATCCAGCTAGCGCTTCAAAACTTTGTGTACCAGTTTCAAATCGACCTGGCCCTTGGTTTGTAGCGGGTTCTACTTTGTATGGTGATAAGGTGTGTAGCCATTGAGGTGCCACGTAAGCTATACCTACGTGAGGACCAAAGAATTTATAGGCTGAACAGGCGAGGAAATCACAACCCAACGCTTGTACATCAACAAGCTTGTGTGGCGCGTAATGTACCGCATCAATATATACTTTAGCACCCACTGCATGCGCCGCTTCAATGATTTGCTTCACGTCGACCAATGAGCCTGTGGTGTTCGATGCAAATGTTAAAGCCACTAATTTAGTTTTGTTGGAAATTAACGAGATTAAATGTTGGCAGTCTAACGTGCAATCGGCTTCATTAACACGAGCTTGATGCACTAGTGCACCTTTGTCATCGGCTGCTTGCTGCCATGTTGATACATTCGAATAATGGTCGAGAGAAGTAACAATAACTTCATCACCTACTTTCCAATCACGGCTGATAGCACGACTTAACTGGAAAGTCAGAGACGTCATGTTTGCACCAAAGACGATGTTATCTGGTGATGGCGTATTTAGTAATGCTTGGCCGCTTAGGCGTGCGTTACGCATCACATCAACGGTCTTTTCACTTGAGAAAAAACGACCGCCAAGGTTCGAGTTATATTTACCTAAATAAGCAGTCATTGCATCAAGCACTGATTGTGGAACTTGTGAGCCACCAGGACCGTCAAAAAAGTACACTGACTCACCATTTACTTGCTGTTGTAAAGCTGGGAAAGCTTGGCGGATTGACTCAATACATAAGTTCATAGGTTATTCCTTTAATAAATTTTTTGTTACTTCTGCATCTTCTATTTGTGCAAAGAGTAATCTTGTTCTCTGAGTGTGAGTGATGTTTTGGTTGCTGATATCATGCTGGTTTTATAGATCAAGCAGTGAAAACAAATACGTCGCGTAGTCCGGTTTCATCTTGTTGATCTGGCAGTGTTTCTGTTACGTAGTGGTAATAACGACGATCATTAAAAATGATAAATTGGTTTTCTTCTAACGTGGTGCTCATGTGTGGATGCTGGTCAACTGGCGATGAAAATATCTGCGTAAATGCACCTGCGATGTTGTCTCTTTTTACACAAAAAATACCCACAAAATCAAAACCGTCTTGATGGATACCTTCGGGTGCTGGTGACCCTGACTTATCTTGTGAGCAAACGACACGGATCTGGTGAACGCCAATCGGTTGTTTTGTGGTATCGACGTTTGTTCGTTCAAGAAATGCATTTAATAAATTTTGAAAATCAGGATGCTGGTCAAGCGCTGGTGAGATGTCTTCGAACTTGCGCTCAACATTACCGATAAGACGGTTTACATCAGATGACTGCATGAAGGTACTTGTATCTAATTTTTCAAATTGTGTTTCGGTCTTTTGGTATTGCGAAAATGCGCGGAATCGACAGTTACTTTCAAGGTAAGGATCAGCACCTAAATCATTAAAAAAATCACCTAAGTTTTGCGCGTAGGTTGAGGGTGCTTGAAATGCTTCAATAAGAAATGATCCATTCATGGTGTAAATCCTTGGTTAATCAAATGTAGATAAGGTGCTGATTATCCGTGTATGACGATTACTTTCAAGACGGAACTGAACTTCAAAAGTATATTTTACAAGTGACTGATTTGGTGTTTCGAATTGAAATTTTAGATCTGTTTTTTTTGTTTCATCTTGAATTTATATATCGAAAAAGTGTAACTTTTCAGTTTTGGGTTTATTGCTTCACAAAATTAAAGTGATAGCTGGCGCACAAAAAAGACGAAGAAATAACAAACTATTTCATCATTTGTTTAACAATCCATTTGATTTTATAAGGGAGTACACACAAATTGGATCTAATTTGTTAACCAATCTTTGTTCGTACGTTATTTATTAGACAGCTTCATGCTACCTAGTTATATAGTTAAATAATAAGTATATATATGGATGTGTATGCATAAAGGGATGTAAGGATGAATCATACGATAGTTCGAGAACAGTTTGAAAAGATCACTAAAATACTGAGGAATAAAATAGTTACACTCGTATTTATTTTGTTTTCTGGCAATGTTTTTGCTGAACCTGATGTTTATTGGGAGCAAAGTAATGAGTCTGAAGAGCACGTTATTAACCATGATTCGTGGCAATTATTACTCGATAATTATTTAATTGTTTCAGAAGACAAGGCTATCATTAACCTATTTGATTATAAGGCCGTAACAGCAGGTGATAAACAAATACTGAGTCAGTATTTAACGCGTTTACAGGGACTTAATCCACTCGATTTTAATCGTGCTCAACAAAAGGCGTATTGGATAAATCTATATAATGCGCTAACTGTTAAATTGGTGCTAGATAACTATCCAGCATCGTCAATTATCTGGATAGGGGATACATTTTTTGCTATTGGCCCTTGGGATGATGAACTAGCAACAATTAATAATAGAACGGTTAGCTTAAACGATATTGAGCAAACTATCTTACGTCCTATCTGGAAAGACCCACGTATACATTATGCAATAAATTGCGCGAGTTATGGGTGCCCCAACTTATCCGCTCAAGCATTCACTGCTGATAATATCGAACAACAATTAAATACTGCTGCGGTAAGTTTTATAAACCATCCTCGAGGTGTAACGGTATCTGGTGACGACTTAGTATTATCCAAAATATACAGTTGGTATGAAGAAGACTTTGGAAGCAATGAGAATGATCTTATTGAACATTTGAAGTTATTTGCTAAACCGGCATTAAAGCAAGCCTTGGTAAAGTTCCAACAAAACCCCGAAGACATCGATTATGACTATGACTGGCGATTAAATCAGCCATAGCAAGCGATCAGTTAAAATCACGCCTATATCATTTACATCAACTAACAGTGGGTTGTTCGAGCAGGTACGAATTTTAACATTCGTGCTGGTTAATTATTAATAAAGGGATGAAAGTAAAGTTAGTATGGATGCTATAAAACAGAAAATAAAATATAAAAGCAAATGCGTTACACTTGCATTAATTACACTCAGTTACGCGAGTTCGGCAGTTGCATTCGAGTTTAATTGGGGAGATGTAGAAGGTGCGTTTCATTCCCAGTTTTCAGCCGGATCAAGTTGGCGAGTCGAAAACGCAGATGTGAAGAATTTAGGTAGGCAAAATGGTATCACTTATGCTGATGCTGTACCACCGGGTATGGTTGGTAACTCCTCTTCCGGGGACGATGGTAATTTGAATTATAATCGCGGAGATGCTTTTTCGCAGACAGTAAAAGGACTGCATGATTTTACATTGCAATATGATAATTTTGGTGCTTTTTTTCGTGGTAAATATTGGTACGATTATGTGCTTGATCAAAAAGATGTTCACCACGGTAGCGCGACAAATAGCTACGTACCGAACCAGGTTATTAATGATGATGATTTTAATTCATTAACAAAAGCGAAGGGCGTAGCATTATTAGATGCCTATATTTTTGCTGATTTTGATATTGGTGATTCAGTTGTTGATCTTCGATTAGGTAAGCAGGTCGTTAATTGGGGGGAGAGTTCTTATATTCAAGGTGGTATTAACACGGTTAACCCTGTCGATGCTGCCGCATTTCATCGGCCAGGCGCTGAAGTTAAAGAAGGTTTGCTGCCTGTTAATATGCTATTTACAAATGTTGGTATTACAGCAGATCTGGCCGTAGAGGCTTTCTATCAACTTAAGTTTGAACCAACTGTCATCGATAGTTGCGGTACTTACTTTTCAACTTCAGATACTTTTTCTGAAGGTTGTAACGTATCTCTTATTACCGATGCAATTGGTGAACAAGCAGGGTATAACGCAGGTTACTATCAACGTCGTGGCACTGATGAATATGCATCGGATAACGGTCAGTTTGGTCTCGCGTTGAAGTACTATGCAGAGGACCTCAATTCAACAGTATTTGCGTTATATTATATGAATTACCACAGTCGTCTCCCTTACGTTAGTTTAGAGGTTGGACAGTCAACTTTTAATCCCCTTGCTCCAGATCCTAACTCGCTTGCAAAATACCATACTGTCTACCCGGAAGATATCCAACTACTTGGTTTAAGCTTTAATACGACCTTTAATGCTTTAGCGGTATCTGGTGAGGTTAGCCATCGTTTAGGCTTACCACTACAAATTAATGGCTCTGACTTATTTACGCCTGCGTTATCAGCATCACCAACTGGATCGCCAATTGAAGAAGAATACCGAAGTCTTGATGTAGGCGATACCATTGATGGTTTTGACCGTTTCGATTATACCCAAGCTCAGCTTACTTTTATTAGGCTGTTTGACCAAGTATTAGGTACGGATCGGATTAGTACGGTTGCTGAATTTGGTTTTGGTCATGTATGGAATTTAGATGATTCGAGAAAGTATGGTCGTAGCTCTATTTATGGTAATAGCTTTAATACCAGTGATGGTCACAATACTGATGATGGTTTCACGACATCAAATAGTGCGGGTTACCGTTTATCTGTGCAAGCGAATTATCGCAACGTTTTCTCGGGTGTTGATTTATCACCTTCTGTTGCTTGGTCTCACGATGTCTATGGTTACAGTCCTGAACCACAAGGTACCTTTCAAGAAGGACGAAGAGGTATTAATTTGGCATTGAAAGCGGATTACGCACAACGATATAGCATGTCATTAAGTTATAGCGGATTTGAAGGGCGATTTAATCCTATTTCCGACCGTGATTATATCTCTCTCGTATTTGGCCTGTCATTTTAAGATTAGTAAAAGGATTTAACTAATGAAAGCATTTAATAAAGCGCCTTGTGTCGTCGCTATTGCGATGATAATGATGTCATCAACTGCTATGGCAAAAGTAAGTAAAGAAGAAGCGAGTCAATTGGGGGATACTCTGACGCCAGTTGGAGCCCTTGTTACGGGTAATAAAGATGGCTCAATTCCAGCTTGGACTGGCGGCATAACGAATATGAGCTTAGGCAAGAACTATGGTGAAAATGAACGTGTCGACAACCCTTATATCGCAGATCAACCATTGTTCACGATCACGGCTGATAATGTGGAACAGTACAAGAATAACTTAACACCGGGGCAGATGGCGATGTTTAGTGCTTACCCTAAGACATATAAAATGCCGGTCTATCAAACCCGCCGAAGTTTTGCTTTAAAAGATGACATGTATGATGTGATTAAGGCGAATGCGACAACAGCAACCTTAACGGAAGAAGGGAATGGCGTGAATAATTATAATATAGCTATTCCTTTCCCGATCCCTAAAAATGGCTTAGAAGTGATTTGGAATCACATCACCCGCTACCGAGGCGGCCGTGCTGAACGGGTATTTACGAGTATACCAGTGCAAAAAAATGGTGGTTATACCAAAATTAAAAGTAAAGAAATTTCATCGATACCAGAGACACTGCGAAGCGGTCGAAATCTTAAAAAAGATGACAACATTCGATTTTATTATATAAAACGTATTTTAGAACCTGCACGTTTAACGGGTACTGTAACCTTAGTGCATGAAACTATGGACCAAGTGAAAGAGCCACGTAAGGCGTGGATTTACAACGCTGGTCAGCGGCGTGTGCGTCGAGCTCCAAGTATCGCATATGATAGTGAGTCTACAGGTTCAGAAGGCTTAGCTACAATGGATAATTTCGACATGTATAACGGTGCGCCCGATCGTTATAATTGGAAGTTAGTTGGTAAAAAAGAGCTGTACGTTCCTTATAATGCTTATCAACTTTCTTCTACTGATTTGAGCTACGACGACATTATAAGACCTGGTCATATTAACCAAGAGCATACGCGTTATGAAAAACATCGAGTGTGGGAAGTTCAGGCCACACTGAAAGAGGGCAAACGTCATGTTTATGCAAAACGTAATTTCTTTATTGATGAAGATAGTTGGCAAGCCAGTATTGTCGACCATTATGATGCGCATGATTTATTATGGCGAGTATCAGAAGCCCATGCGGTTCAATATTATAATGTTGGCGTGACTTGGGTGGCCGCAGAAATTTTATATGATCTTATTGCTGGACGTTATTTAGCGAGTGGATTGGCGAATGAAGAAAGAAAAGGAACTCAGTTTGATATTGATGTGAAACGTAATGATTTCTCAATATTTGCACTGAAACGATTAGGGCGTTAATAGGTACAAAAAAGCCCAAGCTACCTTTCGCTATTTCTAGTTTAAGGCAGTGAAACTTGGGCTTTATTTTTATCTAGCGGCTAATTAAAGTTCGTTAACGAACTCAACAGCACGACCGATGTAGTTAGCTGGCGTCATTAATTTTAATTCCGCTTTAACTGCATCAGTTAGCTCTAGTGTATCGATGAATTCTTGCATAGCAGGACCATCAACACGACGACCACGTGTAAGCTCTTTTAGCTTTTCGTATGGTTTTTCGATACCGTAACGACGCATAACTGTTTGGATTGGCTCAGCCAAAACTTCCCAGTTACGATCAAGATCGGCACGTAGCGCTTCTTCGTTAAGTTGTAATTTACTTACACCTTTTAACGTTGACTCGTATGCAATAACAGAATAACCGATAGCAACACCTAGGTTACGTAATACAGTTGAATCTGTTAAGTCACGCTGCCAGCGAGAAACCGGTAATTTTGCAGAAAGGTGATTGAATAGTGCGTTAGCAATACCAATGTTACCTTCTGAATTTTCAAAATCAATCGGGTTAACTTTGTGTGGCATTGTTGAAGAGCCAATTTCACCAGCAATCGTTTTTTGCTTGAAGTGACCTAGGCAAATGTAACCCCAGATGTCACGGTCAAAATCAAGAATGATTGTGTTGAAACGTGCAATTGCGTCATACAGTTCAGCAATGTAATCATGCGGTTCGATTTGCGTTGTGTACGGGTTCCATACAACACCTAGGCTAGTAACAAATTCTTCAGAGAACTCGTTCCAATCTACAGCAGGGTAAGCTGAGATATGTGCGTTGTAGTTACCTACAGCACCGTTGATTTTACCTAAGATTTCAACGTTAGCAATTTGTAGCATTTGACGGCGTAAACGCATAACAACGTTAGCAAATTCTTTACCCATAGTACTTGGCGATGCAGGCTGGCCGTGAGTACGTGATAATAATGGCGCTGTAGCATATTCTTTTGCCAATACTGTTAGGCTGTCGATAAGCTTTTCGCAGTAAGGTAAAAGAATTGTTTCACGTGCTTCCGTTAACATTAACGCGTGAGACAAGTTGTTGATATCTTCTGAAGTACAAGCGAAGTGGATAAATTCAGAAACTGCATGTAGTTCTGCGTTATCAGCCACTTTCTCTTTCAGGAAGTATTCAACTGCTTTAACATCGTGGTTTGTTGTGCTTTCAATTGCTTTAATACGCGCAGCGTCAGCTTCAGAGAAGTTATCTGTGATGCTGTTTAATGCAGCATTCGCGTCAGCACTTAGTGCTGGAACCTCTGCAATAGCGTCACATTCAGCTAGTTTTTGTAACCAACGAACTTCTACTTGTACACGGTATTTGATTAGACCAAATTCACTAAAAATTGAACGCAGGGCTACTGTTTTACTACCGTAGCGACCATCGACCGGGGAAACAGCTGTTAACGCTGATAATTCCATTACATACTCCTGGGTGTGTTTAGGTTAAATTCGAGCTAATTGTTGTTTCGCTTGCTCTACCATGTGTTTACGATTGAAAACTACTTGGCGACGTTTACCGCCTGTTTGTCGCCATAACACTGCTGAGCGAATACCGGCGAATAATACCGCACGGATCTTATCTCTCACCAATGTTTGTTGTAGGAAACTTGAGGTTCCTGCAATTTGGATCTTGGTGCCAAGTGGACTGATTAAGTCCACATAAATTGACGCCATGTTACTTAAAATTTGTGCATCCGTTAAATCATAGTGATGAGTTTGGCGCTTCACTTGTGAGATACGCTCACCTAACATGCCAAGAATATCATTGCGTCTAGCAAGTTTACGTTCTAGTGCTACTAAGCCGATCATGTAGCGTGTTAAAGCGCTATCAGGCCCCGAAGACGTATTACTTAACTGTGCTACAAGGGTTTTATACCCTAATTCTAAGTTTGCGTAATCGCCATAAACCTCAATGGTCTGACTTGGGTCTGTCACTATTACGCAACGTAAGGTATTACTTAATTGTGTATCATCACAATTACCTGTTGTTGCAAGTTGGTGGACAAGCGCTGCCGCCTGACAAACACCTGCAAAGGCAATATTTGATTCTTGGAAGTTAGTTGACACGGTTAGCCCCTAATTTGAACGTCAATAATTGCGCCACCTAGGCAAACGTCATCAAGGTAAAATACCGCTGATTGGCCTGGTGTAACCGCAAGTTCGGGTTTATCAAAAGTTACTTCTATTTGGTCTTCGCCGATTGGTGTCACTAAACAAGGTACATCCGTCTGGCGGTAGCGTGTTTTTACAGTGCAACGTAATGGCTGCGTTAGTGGTTCGCGGCTAACCCAATGGATTTGCGATGCCATTAAACCTGTCGAGAATAAACGCGGGTGGTTATGACCTTGTGCCACAAGTAATACGTTACGCGCCATATCTTTATCAACTACATACCAAGGTTCTTGGCTGTTGTTGTTTTTCATGCCGCCGATATGTAGGCCTTTACGTTGGCCCAGTGTGTGGTACATCAGACCTTGGTGCTCACCAATTTCTTCGCCATCAACACTTTCAATTTTCCCCGGCTGTGCAGGGAGATATTTACTTAGAAATTCAGTGAATTTACGTTCACCAATAAAACAAATTCCGGTACTGTCTTTTTTGTTTGCTGTGATGAGATCTTGTTCTTCAGCAATACGACGTACTTCTGGTTTTTCTAATTCACCTACAGGAAACAATGAACGTGAAACCTGTACATGATCTAGTGTGTATAAGAAATAGCTTTGGTCTTTGTTGCTGTCTAAGCCGCGTAACATTTCAAATGTGCCATCGGATTTTTGACGACGGCTAACGTAGTGACCCATGGCAATATAGTCAGCAGAAAGTACTTCTGATGCAAACTGCAGGAATGCTTTAAATTTGATTTCTTTGTTACAAAGAATGTCTGGGTTTGGTGTACGACCAGCTTTGTATTCAGCTAAGAAGTATTCAAATACGTTATCCCAGTATTCAGCAGAGAAATTAATAGCGTGTAACTCGATACCTAATTTATCACATACTGCTTGTGCATCTGCTAGGTCCTCAGCAGCGGCACAATATTCATCATTATCGTCATCTTCCCAGTTCTTCATGAACAGGCCTTCTACTTGATAACCTTGCTGTTGTAACAGGTAAGCAGAAACAGATGAGTCAACACCGCCGGACATGCCAACGATTACTTTTTTAGTACTGTTTAACGCTTTAGTACGGGCGTCGATTGTATTATTTGTCATAGGACCTTTTAATTACTCTTGTAGTAATGCAAATAAAGTTAAAGGCTTTTTTGCTAATGTATTAAATATATAACTGAAATAGGTGTTCTGGCCACAGTTAGTTACTGTTCTTAGGATCCTAAGATCCAATCGCGCGAATTTTACCATGAAGGCTAGCGCAAAAACAGACTTTGGTACTAATTCATCATGTTAATACTGCTTTCAACTAGTTCACCTGGTTGGATGTTATCCAACGTCCAAGGACCAATGCTATAGCGGATCAAACGCAGGGTAGGGTGCCCAATGTGTGCAGTCATACGACGAACTTGACGGTTACGTCCTTCAATAATTGTAATAGATAACCAAGTGGTTGGAATATTTTGGCGTTCACGAATTGGCGGTACACGTGGCCATATATTAGGCTCTGTCATTATTTCAACTTTAGCTGGCAGTGTTGACCCATCTTTTAATACCACGCCGTAACGTAAATCGTTCAGTTTTTCTGGACTTGGTTCACCTTCAACTTGGACCCAATAGGTCTTTTCTGTTTTTTCACCTGGTTGAGTCAGCTTTGCTTGGAGGCGACCATTGTTGGTTAACAATAGTAACCCTTCGCTGTCGCGATCTAGGCGACCAGCTGCATAAATATCCGGCACCTTGATATAGTCTTTTAAGGTTTCACGGTTATCTGCATCAGTAAACTGAGTTAGTACCATGTAAGGTTTATTGAATACATACACTTGGGTTGGACCAGCGTCTTTTGGTTTAGTATGTTGTGGGCGATTGCTTTTACCACGTGGTTTTACCGTATTGGAGTAGCTGATTTGGCTCTTTTTAGCCTGTTCAGATGGGCCCTTCTTTCTACCTAGAGTTAGTTTTGGTTTTGCTGGTGCTGGTTTTGACATGGTATCGCTAATAATTAAAATGCTTATGAGGCAATTGTAGCAAATTTTGAAGGGCTATTTATAAGGTAATTTAATTTAGATAAATTTAATAAAGGGTAATTTAATTAGCGGCTAAAATACATTGGTATGAAAGCGACGATTGTTAGGTGTTTTTGTTAGGTACAGCTTACGGTAAATCAGTTTAGGGTGCATAAAACTCTGGGGGTAATAGTGGTTTTAGCCTGTCAGAGAGATACATAGCTCCTTGTTTTGTTATATGTACTTCATCATAGTAAAATGGCAGGCCAGTTTTATCGACGACATTACATTTTTTAACTGGGCAGAATGCGTAAGTCATATTAATAAATTGATAACCTGAATTCTGATTTTTACGGAAGAAATCATTATTTTTAATATTCGTTTCAGGCAGTGATTTGAACACGACTTCGCTTACATCTTGATCATCTTTAAAGGCGTTAACCATTATAATAGGCAGTGGTTTGTGCATACCTTTATTACCGATAATGTATATTTTTACTCGTGGATTTTTTTGTTTTATCTGTTTAATTGCGTCGAGATTATAGTCTAAAGACCAATTACGCCAATTCATCGCAAGAAAAATAAAGTCAGTATTGATTAAGCGAGAGTCAGCTGTTATTTCTCTGATTTTTGCAGCACATTTAAGTAACTTTTTCTCGCCGATATTTTCAGAAAGGTTAATCTTATCGTAGAGCGCATTTAATGGCTCTGGAAGGTGGTAAAAAACGCCACATTTGGCTGATATTTTTTGAGCCATAAAATTAATTCGGTCATTATTAATGACACTTACTTTCTCATTGATGACATTAACAAAATCTGCTGATTGAGAATCACCGATAAACATAACATTTAATTTATTGTTATCAATTTTGTTATTTTTTAATGTGTTCATCATTTGCCAAGTATAAAGCTCACCTTTATCTGATTGGTCTAAATTGGCTGCAATAATTTGTTTCGGCATACCGGATATTTGATATAACAGAAAGGGGGTCGATTTATAAAAAACGACAAAAGCCAAGGTTGTAATGAGTGTAAAAGCAAGTGTTTTTTTTCGGTTTTCAAACTGATTTTGTTCAATAAGATAATAGCTAAGTGCACCAAAAACCACAGACAATACGATGCCAATTGGCACCCAGTTATCTAATTGGTAATACACGCCATAGACCGCAATAGGCCAATGCCAGAGATAGATTGAGTATGACCATGTCCCGAGTGTTTGAAATAATCTGTTATTAGTAAATATACTGGTCTCTCGGTTACTCAGTAGAATGAGATAGGTACCAAATACAGGCACACAAGCCACGTAGCCCGGCCAAGGCGTTATTTTAGACGTGAGCGTAAATGATAATAGTATTAAGGTAATACCGATGATTTCGAGTAATCTTTTTTGATTCTCGTGTAGTTTTATCGGGTAGAAATAAGCGACACCGCCTAACAACATTTCCCAAGCACGGGTTGGGAGAGAATAATAAGCGAATGTAGGCCATCTCTCTGTTGCTACAACGCAAAAGATGTACCCTAGGATAGTGGCTACTATTAACAGGCGTTTTAAATTTTCGAGAGATAAATAGCGTTTTAAAAACAGCAGTATAATGGGGTATATAATATAGAACTGCCATTCTACGGATAATGACCAGGTATGTAGCAACCATTTTTCATAGGCGCTCGCATCAAAGTAACCAGATTCATAAAAATAAGTAATGTTTGATAGAAAAGTGATGCTGCTAGCGGCATGCTTACCTAGGGTTAGATAGTCGAATGGCGGCAATATAAACCAAGTAATGAATAATAATATGAAGCAAAGAGCAGCGAGCGGGGGAATAATTCTATTTGCTCTGCATAAGTAAAAATCAGCTAAATTTAATGAATCCGTGTTTAATCCTTTAAAGATAATACCAGTCATTAAAAAACCAGAAATGACAAAGAAAATATCGACACCAGCAAAACCACCGGGCGCGATGCTCGGATTAAAATGGAACAATACGACAGCAATAAGTGCGATTGCTCTTAACCCATTTATATCGTTTCTAAATTTTACCATGTATACCTTCAGACGTAATTGTCGTGATCTTTGCTTCCAATGTATCGCAACATTCGATTCTACGTCATTGTCACCTTTCATATACTATTTTAAATCACGGTTTCCAAAAAGAAAGCTTTAGCTACAAGAGACATCAAAATTATGATGAGAAATAGGAGTAAGAGATACGCGATATATTAATTGAATGTGGCGAGTGTCTTTAGAATATAAAAATTAAAAAGCCCGCAATAGATTAATCTATTGCGGGCTGAATATACGCAACGGTTATTGCTTAGCTAAGCGCAGTACTCAGTAAATCATTGAATGTTTTACTTGGGCGCATAATTGCTTCTAATTTAGTTGGGTCTGCGTTGAAGTAGCCACCAATATTGACAGCTTTGCCTTGAACTGAATTTAGCTCTTCGACAATTTTTTGTTCATTTTCAGCAAGACTTGCAGCTAAAGGCGTAAATTGTGCAGCGAGTTCTTTGTCTTCAGTTTGCTCAGATAGGCTCTTAGCCCAGAACAGAGAAAGGTAGAAGTGACTACCGCGGTTATCCAGCTCACCAGTACGGCGTGATGGTGACTTACCGTTATCAAGTAGCATTTCAGTTGCTTGATCTAGCGTTGAAGCAAGTACTTTAGCTTTAGTGCTGTCTGTTTTCTTCGCTACGGCTTCTAGTGAAACGGCTAACGCCAGAAATTCACCGAGTGAGTCCCAACGTAAATGGTTTTCTTCAACAAGTTGCTGTACGTGTTTAGGTGCTGAACCACCTGCACCTGTTTCAAACAAGCCTCCGCCCGCCATTAACGGAACAATAGACAGCATTTTAGCACTTGTACCGAGTTCCATAATTGGGAATAGATCGGTTAGGTAATCACGTAAAATGTTACCTGTCGCTGAAATTGTATCTAGGCCACGTACAACACGTTCAAGTGTGTAACGCATCGCACGTACTTGTGACATGATCTGAATGTCTAAACCTTCAGTGTCGTGATCTTTAAGGTATTCATTTACCTTAGTGATCAGTTCATTTTCATGCGGACGGTAGCGATCAAGCCAGAATACGACGGGAGTATCGGATTCACGTGCACGTGCCACTGCGAGTTTTACCCAGTCGCGGATTGGTGCATCTTTAACTTGGCACATACGCCAGATATCGTCTTTTTCAACGTTTTGAGTCATCAGTACTTCACCAGTGTCGACATCCACAATACGTGCTTCGCCTGTTGCTGGTGCTTCAAACGTTTTGTCGTGTGAACCGTACTCTTCGGCTTTTTGTGCCATCAAACCAACATTTGGTACGCTACCCATAGTGACTGGATCAAATGCGCCGTTGGTTTTACAGAATGCGATTATTTCTTGGTAAATACGGGCGAACGTTGATTCTGGGATCACGGCTTTAGTGTCTTTTGGACGACCATCTGCGCCCCACATCTTACCGCCACTACGGATCATAGCAGGCATAGACGCATCCACGATAACATCGTTTGGCGCGTGTAGATTAGAGATACCTTTATCGGAATCAACCATCGCTAACTCTGGACGATTGGCGTGACATGCGTGTAAATCACGACGAATTTCTTCACGTTGTGAACTTGGTAAGTCAGCAATTTTATCATAAAGGTTAGATAAACCATTATTTACATTTACGCCAAGTTTTTTAAATAACTCATCGTGTTTTGCAAATGCGTCTTTGTAGAAAATTCTGACCGCGTGACCAAACACAATCGGGTGAGATACTTTCATCATTGTTGCTTTTACGTGTAGCGAAAACATCATGCCGGTTTCGTAAGCATCTTGCATTTCTTGTTCGTAGAAATCACATAGCGCTGTTTTACTCATGTACATGCTATCTATAATTTCGCCATCAAGTAATGCTATTTTTTCTTTCAGTACGATACTTTCGCCAGTATCTGTAAGCAGTTCCATTCTTACATCGCGTGCACGATCTAGCGTTATTGATTTCTCGCCGTGGTAGAAGTCACCTTCACGCATATGTGCAACGTGAGTTTGTGATGCTTGGCTCCATTTAGCCATTGAGTGCGGGTGTTTACGGGCGAAGTTTTTAACTGCTTTTGGTGCGCGACGATCTGAATTACCTTCACGAAGTACAGGGTTTACCGCACTACCAAGTGCTTTCGAGTAGCGTTGTAGAAGTAATTCTTCTTCGTCAGTTTGTGGGTTTTCTGGCAGGTTTGGAATGTTGAAACCTTGAGATTGTAATTCACTAATCGCTGCTTGTAACTGTGGCACAGATGCACTGATGTTAGGCAGTTTAATAATGTTAGTGCTTGAATCTTGTGTCAGACGACCTAGTTCGCTGAGGTTGTCAGATAATTTCTGTTCTTCAGTTAAATAATCTGGAAATTCGGCCAGAATTCTGGCTGCAACAGATATATCACTTTTAACTATATCAATTCCCGCTGTTGACGTGAATGTTTCAATAATAGGTAGAAGTGAGTAGGTTGCTAATAACGGCGCTTCGTCCGTTAATGTATAGATAATCGTTGAATTTTTGTCAGACATATTATTCCCTGGATTACTAGCGTATTGTCCCCCTGTTACTGTTCGGAACATCGTCTGCTAGCGTCTTTTAAATAAGAGCAGATTCTAGAGGGATTGAAAATTGTTATAGCTAGGTTGCAGAATTCGCAACAGCTGTTATCCTAGCAGATGTTCCGTATCTACTTTTTTCATAGTATCATAAAAATCGTACTATCCATCTTGTTTAACTTCAAAATACTTGAAATCATACCACTTTGTAATTATTTGTGATGGTTGTACTTACCTGCATATTATAATGTCTTTGTGTTCGAAATAACTAAATGATAAGTTGTTTGTAACCATTTCTTAACTAAAGAACTACATTTTCAGTGGCTTGCGATAGACTCCATTATATGATGTTCGTGGATGAACATAAATATAAGCACTGAGAGTAAGCTATTTGGATATCGTCACCTGTTTTGCGTGTGCTTGATAAAAGTGATACTACAATAGGAAATAATTATGAATGAGAAATTATGTTTGAGGGCTCTTGAGCGAAGTGATCTCCGCTTTGTTCATAATTTAAATAATAACCGTAATATAATGTCGTACTGGTTTGAAGAACCATACGAATCATTTGGTGAACTCGAAGAGCTTTATAATCGGCATATCCACGATAATGCAGAGCGACGTTTTGTTGTGGAAAATATGAAGAAAGAGCTAATTGGTTTAGTCGAATTAATCGAGATTGATTACATTCACCGTCGAGCTGAATTCCAAATTATTATTAATACAGAGCACCAAGGTAAAGGCTTTGCTAGAGAACTCATCAACAGAGCATTGGATTATTCGTTCACTATTTTGAATTTACATAAAGTTTATTTAGTGGTTGCGACAGAAAACGAAAAAGCGATCCATCTTTATGAAGAATGCGGTTTTGTAGAAGAGGGATTTTTTGTAAAAGATAT
Source organism: Moritella sp. 28 (assembly GCF_018219435.1). Taxonomy (NCBI): domain Bacteria; kingdom Pseudomonadati; phylum Pseudomonadota; class Gammaproteobacteria; order Alteromonadales; family Moritellaceae; genus Moritella; species Moritella sp. 28. The sequence continues at coordinate 1,223,553 of NZ_CP056121.1, forward strand.
TTTTATTAATGGTCAATATCGAGATGTAAAACGTATGTATATTTTACAAGATAAGTATCTGTAAATACTCTCTCGTAAGCTGCTATACCAATAGATTGTGAGGCGGATTTTTAAGCGGCGTAGAGCTTCGATTAATGCATGGCTTTAATGTGTACAAATAGAAGTAAGTGAAACACCCCATTTGTACACAACATCAGCTTGTTACTGCAAACGGAAAATTCGCAGTAACTGTTGGTCTAAATATCGCCCTCGCTACGATATCCATAAGGCGTGTAGAGATATTCAGATGATTTATTTTCATCGCCACTGGTGATGACTTTTAGTGGTATATTTTCTGAATCAACAAAATATGTGTTTGTAACATTTGCCCCTCCGCCTGATATTTTTTTACTCAGTAGTCTATTATCTAGCGATGACATTTTAGTTTTAACGTCCACTTGCTTCTGGGATATCTGCATTCCTGTTAAGTTGACGACCGTACGTGTGGAGTGCGCTGAAGATACCCATCTCAATGCCTTTTTCTTTGCCCACGCTATTAATGTTTGCGCTGCACCGTTATATAAAAGCCCTAGTAACGAACGGTTATAACGGAATATTTCCCAAAGGGTGCCACAGCTATTACAGGCTCTAGATTTGCAAGTTTGGTGTATGTATTTGGTATGAGAGCAATTGCCATTTGAACAGGTATATTTTCGAGAGCCGAATGCAGCAGTGCCGCAAGCGAGCATTTTAGTGACATTCTCAATCACAGCATCACGCACAGGACCTATATGCTGATTAAGATACGTTAACGAGGCATTATTTTATTGAAGAGGTCTTTGAGTGGTTTGTTTGGGTGCATAAGCAGGAAGATACCTGCTTATGCCTATTATGAATCGTTAAATTTACAGAATGTTAGTTGCCGCTGCAGGTGGCCGATGTTCAAGGTAAGGGATTTCAATGTTCCTTACCTTCAAGACGAAGCGAAGATCTATATTTTATTGTGCTGAATAAGTAGATTTACCAACCTTACTGCAAATGAATTGATCGTATTCTTCAAATTGTGCCTCTTCACGTCCAACACCATTTTTCCAAGTATCATACCATTCAGTCATGGTTTTATTTTTAGAGTGTGTCAAATTATTTCTGTTTCTATAATTTAAGTTCCAAGCATCTCCGTATTCACTTTGATCAAAAACTGAGAATACATCATATCTGCTTAATACTTTCATAGTCGCCCCTTTTTGGTTAGCCTCACTATCTGACTCATCACCAATATAAGGTATGCTCCAGCCAAATTTCTGACAATACTCCTGAGCTTGCTCTGTATTGAAAAAATTATTATGCTCCTTTTCTGGATCAAAAGTACTGATTGGGGCGGTATAAGCAATATACCCATCATCAATAGATGGCATAGCTATTACTGAAGGTCTTACTGAATTATCTTCAGTATCTTTATAATTAAAGGTCGGAATTTTGTTCCATTCGGGATCGAGTATTAAACCAACAAGAGATGCTTCATCTAAAACCTCAACATTATAGGGTATAAATAATGATACTTTTGGTTCGTTATTATCATGAGGCTGTTGAATAGTGATGTCATTGGCACCAACAAATGTATCTCGATCATAAATATTATCAAAAATACACTCTAACCTGTTGTTTTTATTGCTGCTTGCAATTTTAGCCGTAACCTTCCGTTGTTTAGAATTCATATTTGTCAGAGTGCAAGCGGGGAAGTCTATAGAGTCTACAGATGTCTTATAAATAAGACTAACTTCTGCCTGATTATCAATTATTTTAACACTTGCAGTTAACAATTGGTTTAATAACGGAGTTGGAGTTGGAGTTGGTGTTGGAGTTGGTGTTGGTGTTGGTGTTGGTATTGGTGTTGGTGTTGGTATTGGTATTGGAGTTGGTGTTGGTGTTGGTGTTGGGCCTGAATCAGAGCCACAACCACTAATAACTATTGAAGAACTTAAAATACCTAACAATAAAAATGATTTAAGGTGATTCGTATTTCTATTAAATAATGTAACCTTCATTTCAATTTCTCTTAATATAGTGCTAATGAAGTGGTCAACTAATTTGGCCACAATGTTGTATTCTAAAAAGTATCTTCGTTCTGATTTACCCTGTAAATAATTCTGGCTCTTTCCCGTTAGTGTGGCAGGGTAAGATCATGAAGTTCCCTTATATGACAAGGCTTTGAAGGGTTAACAATTTAATCCTATCGAAGCTAATCCGTAGTGGATGCCCAATTAAAACACAGGGTGTCGTCGCTAATATTAGTTTCTACTGATCGCTGCCAGTAATGTGCCTGCGCCAATAAACATGCAGCCGAAAACTCGATTCTGAATCATAAGATGGCGTTTGTTCTGTATTAAATGTGCCACTCTGGTCGCTAGTATTGAATAACCCGCCATTACCGTCAGATCCACAACGACCATAGTAATACCAAGAATCTGCATTTGCTGTAAGTATGAGCTTAATGGATCGATGAACTGAGGTAATAAGGCAACTAGAAAAACAATACTTTTAGGATTGGTTATGTTGATAAATACTGCTTGAGCAAACACTTTCCATGCACTTGCATCCTGGCTACGTTCTAATTCACTGCAGTCGGTGGTACTTTCTCTGAATTTCTGGACCCCTAGATAAATCAGATAAATAATACCTGCCCACTTGATTGTAAAAAACATGACCTCAGACTGGGCAAGTAATGTACCTAGCCCTGCCCCTACAATTGTAATATTAATGATATTACCAACTTGTAATCCAAGGTTAGAGATTAAACTACGTTTAAAGCCATGTTTCATGGCGATAGACATGCTATTTACCGCCCCTGCGCCAGGGGATATGGCCAGTACGATGCAGGCAACTAAAAATGCCAACCATAAATCAAGATTCATAGATTACTCTGGTTAATAGTGATAGCTCTGGACTTGAGCTGTAATTAGAGCTAGTTTAATTAGAATTGTTCGTTAGACATAGTATGTTTATGTTTCTTTCTTCGTAAGGAAAAGTTATGGACACTAGATTTATTGATAGCCTGATTGCTGTTGCAGAGGAAGGCTCAATTGCTGGGGCTGCAAGGTCACAAATGATAACAGCTGCCGCAGTCAGTCAGAGAATTCTGTCACTTGAGCGTGAATTTAAGTGTAAGCTATTCAGCCGAGCTGGTAATACAGTTCAGCCAACGGATGCTTGTTTAACTATTCTTCCAAAAGCTAAATCTTTTGTTAGGGAGGCTAGATATCTACTTGAAGCCGTTCAGGTATCAGGGTTTAGTGGCACGTTAAGGATTGGGGCTAATTCTACCTCGTTAGCTGCTTTTATTCCGGCGACGCTTAAGTCAATTCGAGCCTCGGCACCTGAAGCAAAGTTTCATATTACACCGGATACTTCGATTGGTTTATACCGCAGCCTGATCGATGGTGATATTGATACTGCTATCATGGTTATGCCTGCCTCTACTATACCTAAATCGTTGAGATACTGGATTTTAAGGGATGAACCTTTGGTCCTAATTCATCATAAAAGCATAAAAGGGACTATAACTGAAATACTTGATAGCAACCCTTATATCCGATATGACCCTACTTGTTGGGGAGGGCAGATGTCTGAATTATATATGATTGAGAAAGGGATGACTAAAAATACGATCTTCGATCTGGATTCACTTGAAGCGATTACTCAACTTGTTTCAGAAGAGGTCGGTGTGTCGTTGGTACCAGTATGGGCAGGATTAGAGCAGTACAGCGAGACAATTACTAGCGTTATTATTCCTGATAGAAAGTATGATAGAAAATTGATATTAATGCATGCTTATCATCCCCGCCAGCCAAGGCTACAGGAACTATTTATGAAGCACTTAAGTGAGCTTGAATCGATTGATGTTGTTGCACCATAGGGGCTGTAAAGTACAATAAGGCCCTGAGCTAGGTATATCAGGGCTTTGGGTTAAGTTATTAGTACATCAAGCTATATAGTTTACGGCGGTAGTCAGCCACGAGTGCAGCATCAGTCATTACCGATAATAATTCTAAATAAACTTTTCTTGCGCCACCCTCTAAGAAATCATATTCCGTGCTTAAGATCTTAAATAACAATACCATCGCATCGTTATGTTTGTTGGCAATTTGAAGTTGCAGAGCCAGATCATAAGCAACTTGTAAATCATCTGGGTTTGCTTCATACGCAGCTGTTAATGCGATGATTTCCGGTGTTTGAGCTGATTTTTTAGCGGTCTCTAAATGTGAGCGTAGCGTTTTATATTGGTTACTTTGTTGTTCATCTTCAGCAAATGTATCAAGTAATGCTTCAGTGGCTTCAACTTGATGTGAACCGAGTAATGCTTGCGCATAAGCTATTTTGATATCGGTATTATCTGGTGCTAGCTCGTAAGCTTGACCCATTAGTGGCACTGCTTCTGTAAATTTGCTATCCATTAACAACATCTGTGCCTGTTGCAATAATACTTCTTCTTGCTTTGGTAAATGACGACTAATGATTTCACGAATCGCAGCTTCTTCTTGCTCTCCGACAAAACTATCAACGGGTTTACCATCCTTAAAGATGGCTGTCGTCGGTAGGCTTTTGATGCCAAATTGCTGAGCTAATTCAGGATGACGGTCGCAATTTAATCGGGCAAGGATTATTTGGCCATTTAAGCTTTGGGCGATATTTAATAGGCGGGCACTTACTTGGTTTTCTGGCGCACGTTCAGACCAGAAATCAATGACGATTGGCTGCGAGTATTTACCTTGTAGTAAAATCTCTTGAAAATTGTCACTGGTAAGGTCAAGGATATAATTCTGCACTGATTAACTCCGTCAAATTGCGTATAGATATAAATTCGGTATATGAAAGACATATGGGGGATCAAGTTATTATAATCAAGTCTAGTGTATCTATCCATGAGTGAGATCTTGATCACTGTCGTCAAAACAAAAACAACATATATTGATGGTTACCGGTATCAAGGATGTGTTCTAGGATGAGTAAATCTTTATTTATAAATGGTATCAGTTGTGCTCTGCTTGCTTGTTTAAATTCAACCTCTGCGTTTGCCTGCACTAATACGGAAGCGACTACGGAAAATGGTAATGCGGCGGAAAAATTATCGTATCAAGTTAGTTTTGGGCCAACAGCTGAAATATTGCTAAGTGTTCAGAAAATCACGCGTCAGCAATGGATTACTGCGCAGATGCAATTGGCACCCAGTTGGCATTATCCGTTAACTGCACAATTTAATTCAGCTGATAATAAGCGTAATTTAAACGTTAATAGTGTGAGTAATACTAAACAGGAAAAAGATCGTGTTTGTTTAAAATCACAAGAATCAGTTTGGCTAGAACATGCGTTAACGGCTAAAGATCAATTACGTCAGCGTGTGGCATTTGCTTTGTCGCAGATCTTTGTTGTGTCGAGTCAAGAATCTACATTGGCTAAATACGGTGATGGTTTAGCTTGGTATTACGATCTGTTCGTGAAGCATAGCTTTGGTAATTACCGTGATTTATTGCAAGATATCACCTTGTCGCCCACGATGGGGGTTTACCTATCGATGCAAGGTAATCGTAAAGCTAATCTGAATGAAAATACTTTCCCAGACGAAAACTATGCCCGTAAAGTGATGCAGTCATTCAGTATTGGGCTATATCAATTAGACATCAGTGGACGAGTTATTTTGGATAAACAGGGGAATAAAGTTCCGAGCTATCAACAAGCTGATGTTGAAAACTTAGCTCGGGTATTTACAGGTTGGGATTTAGTCGAAAATAAACGATATGGTCATCGTCGTAGTGGGCGTTATGACACTTTTATGGCGTTGTCGCCTCAACAGCATGACTACAACGAAAAAGTATTATTTGGTCAGAGTATCACTGCGGGAATGAAAGCAGATAAGGAATTGTTTATCAGTCTCGATATATTATTTAATCATCCCAATGTCGGGCCTTTTATTAGCCGCCAGTTAATCCAGCGCTTGGTGTCATCAAATCCATCATCCGATTATATTAAACGTATTGCAACGGTATTTAATGACAATGGCGAAGGTATACGTGGTGATTTAGCTGCCGTTGTACAAGCTATCTTACTCGATGATGACGTCAAGGTGTAACCACTTCACTGGTATGATATTACGCATGCTATAAGTGATTATAAATGTATATATGTAGGTTTTATGTGTTTCATTCCGTTATATTGTTGAAAACGCTATAAATAGAGCTTATTTGAGTTTCAATAGCGTTTTTGTTACCCTGTTAAGCGTTTTATCATTGGTATCACCATGGTTATAACTGGTGAACTTTTCGTTTTTACTTTTCGATTAAAAAGTATTGCAGGATATATGCTCAAGCATAATTTATGGATAGCTCGTTAAACAAAAATAGTACGTTCAACAAATATAGTATTGAAACCACTGACTACCAAGTCGGTCAAGATAACGTTCAAAAGTGGGGTTTCGATATACATAACCCCGTATTCGGCATTAGCGCCGGCCTCATTTTCTTCTTCCTTTCCGCACTCCTCCTCGTTGACCCAACTACCGCTAAAGAAACATTAAACAGTGTTAGAAATAGCATCATGGCAGACTTTGATGTGTTCTTTATGTGGTCGACTAATTTCTTTGTCTTTTTCACTATGGTATTGATCTTATCGCCGCTTGGTAAGATCCGTATTGGTGGTGTAGGAGCAAAATCAGAGCATTCAACCATTTCTTGGATGGCGATGTTATTTGCGGCAGGTATGGGTATTGGTCTGTTGTTCTGGGGGGTTGCAGAGCCGACGGCTTACTTCACTAACTGGTGGGGAACACCATTTAATGTTGAGCCACTAACGCCTGAAGCAAAATCGTTAGCACTTGCCGCAACGATTTATAACTGGGGTATCCATGGCTGGGCTATCTACGGTATCGTTGCCTTATCATTGGCTTTCTTTGCTTATAACAAAGGACTTCCGCTATCAATTCGTTCGGTATTCTATCCGATAATTGGTGACAGAGCGTGGGGCTGGGCTGGACACATTGTTGATGTTATGGCTGTGCTTGCGACGTTATTTGGTCTTGCGACATCGCTTGGTCTAGGCGCGCAACAAGCGGCAAGTGGTATCAATCACGTGTTTGGTATTGATGGCGGTATTGGCTTACAATTGATTGTGATTGCCTTTGTGACTTTAATTGCGATCTTCTCGGTTATACGTGGTATTGACGGTGGCGTTAAAGTATTGAGCAATATCAATATGCTGTTTGCGTTCGCATTACTTATTTTTGTCATGATCATTGGCTTTGATGTGATAACGGTATCAATTCCTGAAACCCTTATTGCTTATGCACAAAATTTTGTTAGTTTAAGTAATCCTCATGGTCGTGATGATACAGCGTGGATGCACGGTTGGACTGTATTCTACTGGGCATGGTGGATCTCATGGTCACCATTCGTAGGTATGTTCATTGCACGTATTTCTAAAGGCCGTACAGTACGTGAATTCCTTTGTGCGGTGATCTTTATTCCAACGCTAATAACACTTGTGTGGATGGCGACGTTCGGTGGTATTGCTATCGATCAAGTTGTTAATAAAGTCGGTGAATTGGGTACCAATGGTTTAACTGATATTTCACTGTCTTTATTTCACGTATACGATGCTCTGCCGTTTGGTGATGTGTTATCAGTATTATCGATTATCTTAGTATTAATCTTCTTTATTACGTCATCTGACTCTGGTTCACTTGTGATCGACAGCATCACATCGGGCGGTAAGATTGACGCGCCAGTGCCACAACGCATTTTTTGGGCCACTGTAGAAGGTACAATTGCGGGTGTTATGCTATGGGTGGGTGGTACGGAAGTTCTACAAGCTCTGCAAGCCGGTGTTGTAACGACGGCATTACCATTTACGTTTGTATTGCTAATCATGTGTGTCAGCCTCATTAAAGGTCTGAACTCAGAGCGCCATTTATACAAGTAAAACTGAATTGAAAGTTAAGTGTTAAAGCTTAAGTATTAAATTTAAGTTTGAAAATGACATCTTTTAAAATGTCATTTGGTGAACGCCAACGGCCTCAAATGTATGCTTGAGGCCGTTTTTTGTTCTAGTCAGATCGCAAATTTCACGCATTATAATTTCAACGGTGTGTTTTACGTTATATTTTAGGATATGGGTTATTTTAAATACACACGGAGATATGGATGAATAAAGTAATTCTAAAAGGATTTATCATAGTCCCGACGGCTGATTTGTCTGCGGTTAAGAAAGCGCTAATAAGTCATAAAGAGTTAACGCGTAATGAACCAGGATGCTTGATGTTTAACGTCACTCAATCTGAAATTAACCTTAACCGTTTCGATGTGTATGAAGAATTCATTAATAAGGCTGCGTTTGATCAGCACCAAGCTAGGGTTAAAAACTCAGCGTGGGGCAAGGCTGCCGCTAATGTAGAAAGACATTATGAGATACTTGAGTAAGTTATAATCGGTTAACAATATGTCAGTGAATACAGAGAAAGGAGATTCTGGTGGCAACCCTGCGGGCGTGGTGCTTAATGCCGATAAGCTATCAGATGCGCAAAAGCTAAAGGTAGCGCAAGCGGTTGGCTATTCTGAAACGGCCTTTGTGTCGAATGATGAAGTCGATTTTGAGGTGTCTTTTTTACCACCACCAATGACTATATTTTTGAACAAGGCAGGGCGATGAATTGTGCGTCGATTATCACAGCATCTGTTGGTTTCAGGACGCTAAGATAACCAGTGTTAAAGTGGGTGGCGTCGCGAATAAAATCGGTTCGATGAATGGCTATGATGTAGTCATTTTTATTGTGCTGAATCATTTATAAAAAAACCTATTTATAAGGAACTGTAAATGTCACTTGAGTCTGCGATTACATTTTTTATCGCGATATTTATTTTTGGTATCACACCTGGACCGGGTGTATTTGCGATCTTGGCGCGAGCCATGGTCGATGGCCCCAAAAAATGTATCATGCTCGCAATGGGGATGATTGGTAGTGATGTGCTTTATCTAATATTGGCCTGTTTGGGTCTTGCTACCATTGCTGAGAACTGGTCCGAAGTATTCACCGCTATTCGTTATTTAGGCGCCAGTTATCTGATTTATCTTGGTTATAAAATGCTGAAAGCCTTACCTCAGATTAAAAGTGACATTCAAGCTGAAACAACAGCGCAGAAAGAAAAAGCAATGTTAGCGAGTTTTACTCAAGGTTTTTTAATTTCAGCCTCAAACCCGAAAGTGATCTTGTTTTATATTTCATTTTTGCCAACGTTTATCGATCTGACCGTACTAACGGCGCAAGATATTGCGTTAGTATCCGTCTTGTCATCGATTGCCTTGATGTCTGGGTTGATGTTGATCGCTTTAGGTGCGAGTCGAATGGCTGGAATGCTAAAGACACCAGCGGCACATCAGCGATTAAACCGAGGTGCTGGTAGTATTATGATCGCAGCAGGTGCGTATTTGGCGATAAGTAAGTAATATTAAGTTTATCTGTAGCCACAAAAGAAAACACGATGAAAATTCTAGCTTTGGTATTTGATGATTATGAAACGTTGGATTTACATGGGCCAATTGAGATGCTTGGGCATATGGTAAATGTAGAAATAAAACTCGTTGGTTCTAAATATATAACGAGAAGCTATCAAGGACCAAGAGTTGTTACGGATGTTAATTTAGATACTGTGACTCCATGTGATCTGCTTATTATTCCTGGTGGTTTAGGTACTCGAAAGCTGGTCGAAGATCAGACGTTGATGATCTGGTTACAAAAACAGGAAAAAGTGTCCGCAAAGGTGTTTTCTATTTGTACTGGTTCTGCTTTATTGGCTCAAGCGGGCATATTGGACGGGAGCCAAGCGACGACAAACAAGATGGCTTATAATTGGGTGACGAGCTTATCAAATAAAGTGCATTGGCAGCCTAGTGCTCGTTGGGTTGATGATGGTAAGTTTTTGACTTCTTCAGGTGTCTCTGCGGGTACTGATGCCGCACTTTTTTATATACAGCACCTCAAAGGAAAGTCTGAGGCTAAACGTATTGAACATTTGACTGAGTATCAGTGGAATGACGATGCGAATAATGACCCTTATGCCGTTATGATCTGAAATTATTTAATCTTGTCTGTTTTGTTTGAGCAGTAATCCACCTATGATGATTAATATCATATTTTTTTATCTACCTTTTCTTCTAAAGTGAAAATTTCCTTGTTCTCTATGGATGCTAGGATTAGTGTAATGATAATTATTTTCATTTGCTGGTCGGGTTTTTGGCTGGGCAGTACAATTGATATCAGGTGAAGTGAATTATGGATACAAATTTAAAGTTTAAAGTTAATCATTGGATTAAAAGCGATCCCGATCCCCGTACTCGACAGGAATTGCAGGCGCTTCTTGATATCAATAATGAAGCTGAGTTGCAGCAACGATTTTCGGGACGGCTCGCATTTGGTACTGCTGGGCTTAGAGGTATTGTTGCCGCTGGTCCTATGAGAATGAATCGCTTAGTAGTACAACAAACTTCTGCGGGTTTAGGTGCATACCTTAAACAACAGGTAAAAGATATTGAGACTCGAGGTGTTGTCATTGGATACGATGGCCGCCATGATTCAAAGCAGTTTGCCCACGATGCTGCAGGTGTACTCGCTGCAATGGGAATTAAAGTTTATTTGACCAGTAAGGTAGCGCCGACACCGTTAGTTGCATTTGGGGTAACTCACCTTAATGCCGCTGCGGGTATTGTCGTAACTGCTAGCCATAATCCGCCTCAGTATAATGGGTATAAGGTATATTGGGGTAACGGTACACAGATCATTCCGCCTCATGATTCAGGAATCGCAGCATGTATAGATAAGGCAGCAACAGAAAGTATTCGTTTACTGACACTTGAAGCCGCGTGTGCTGAAGGTCGACTTATTATGCTGGAGGATGATTACTATCAAAGCTACCGCCAAGGGATAAAGGATGCAGCTGTGCTGCAGAATCATACCCGGCCAGAGTTAGTGAGCCTATCCTATACTGCCATGCATGGTGTTGGCGCCGAAATGGCCGAAACAGTGCTTAACGATGCAGGGATATCTCAGGTTTATTCAGTGGCGTTGCAGCGAGAGCCTGATGGAGACTTTCCGACAGTCAATTTCCCTAATCCTGAAGAGAAAGGTGCGATGGATCTTGTTATTGCCGAGGCGCAGAAGCATGATGCAACGCTGGCTTGTGCTAACGATCCTGATGCAGATAGGTTTGCTGTGGCTGTGCGTACAGAGACTGGTAAGTATCAGATGCTCACTGGCGATCAGGTCGGCGTATTATTGGGTCATTACCTCATGAATCACGCAAGTGAACATAATCGTTTAACCTGCACAACTATTGTTTCCTCTAGTCTATTATCGAAAGTAGCAGCTAGCCTAGGTGCTACTTGTTTGACAACCCTGACTGGTTTTAAGTGGTTAACGAATGTGGCTATGGCTGAGCAAAGTGATGATAACCAGTGTTTGTTTGCCTATGAAGAAGCCTTAGGTTATATGGTTGGCTCTATGGTATGGGATAAAGATGGTTTATCTGCACTTGTGGCATTTGCCCTGTTAACGGCAGAGTTGGCTAGCCAAGGACAGACTGTTTGGGATCGGTTAGAAGAGATTTATCGTGAGCATGGGTTTCACTTAAACACTCAGGTGAGTATAGCCCTTCAACCGACGACGCCGAACATTGGGGATTGTCTGCGTAAAGATCTACCGACAGAGATTGCTAATAAACAGGTTTTGAGTACGGATGATATTAGCAGCGGTCTACGAATCTTTAAAGATGGCTCTACAGAGTCAATTGATTTACCTGCTAGTGATGTGCTTATCTTCAAGTTAGCAGGTGGCTCGCGCGTTATTGTTAGGCCGTCAGGCACTGAACCTAAAATCAAATGTTATTATGAAGTGGTCGAAACCATGACCGCTGAAGATAGTTTAGATAGTGTTCAGGCTCGAGCTCAGGCCGAGATGGATGCCTTTATTTTGGTTCATCAGGCATCATTGCCTCAGTAAGTCGATTTTATTATTATGATTTTGCGCACTAATTTGGTGCGCTTAGCTATTTCAAGCACTACTATCGTCCTTTAAAACCTTATTTCAAAGTACTAAAATTTACTGTAACCCTTATTTTCACGTATTTTAAATACATTTTCCTTGTGATCTACGCCTACTTCCCCCAAAACTATAGACTTGGCTGAATTTTTGCTTTATCTATATATAAATGAATATGAATATGCGTAAACAAGGATGAACATATGCAGAAGCTAAAACAAATACCCAAGTGGGTTAAAACGACATGTCCTTATTGCGGTACCGGTTGTGGTGTCGAAGCGCAAGTAAATCAAGATAACTCCGTTACTATTCGTGGTGATGAATCACACCCAACCAATTTAGGTAATCTTTGCTCTAAAGGATTAACGCTAGCCGATACCCTAGTCCCAGAAGGACGTCTTACCGAATGTTATATTCGTGGCCAAGCGCAGAGTATGGAAACCACATTAAGCTATGTTGCATCATCGTTTAACAAAGTGATTGCCGAGCACGGCCCTGATGCTGTAGCCTTTTATGTATCGGGTCAGTTACTTACCGAAGATTACTATATTGCCAACAAATTGATGAAAGGTTTCATCGGCAGCAGTAATATTGATTCTAATTCACGTCTGTGCATGTCTTCTGCTGTTGTCGCTCATAAACGAGCCTTTGGTGAAGATGCAGTACCTGCCTGTTATGCCGATATTGAAGAAGCTGAACATATTTGTTTAGTGGGCTCGAATCTCGCTTGGTGTCATCCCATTTTATTCCGCCGTATTAAACAGGCGAAAATGGCAAATCCGAATTTGAAAATAACTGTCATCGACCCGCGTCGCACGGACACCTGTGATATAGCGAGTTTGCATTTAGCTATTCGACCGGGTACGGATGTCGCACTTTACAATGGTTTGTTAGAATTTCTTGATCAAGAAAATGCATGTGACCTCAATTATATCGCTCAACATACCGAAGGTTTTGAAGAAGCACTCGCGTCTGCTTATCAATCAACACCAAGTTGGGCTGAACTGGCTGAATTCTGTAATCTTGAACTCGATATTATGATGGCTTTTTTCCGTCGTTTTACTGATATTGATAAAACCTTGACGCTATTTAGTCAAGGTGTCAATCAGTCGACCAGTGGTACGAACAAAGTAAATGCAATTATTAACTGTCACTTAGCGACAGGCCGTGTTGGTAAACCGGGCGCTAGTCCATTTTCTGTGACCGGTCAGCCTAATGCCATGGGTGGCCGTGAAGTGGGTGGCCTTGCCAGTATGCTAGCCGCGCACATGGATTTTACCCCAGAAAGTCATGCACTGGTGAGTGAATTCTGGCATACCGATAAATTGGCGACAAATACTGGTGCCAAAGCTATTGATATGTTTGACCAAGTGCACGAAGGCAAGATTAAAGCAATTTGGATTATGGGTACCAATCCTGTTGTAAGCTTACCGGATTCTGACAAAATTCAGCAGGCGTTATTAAATTGCCCGCTGGTGGTTGTCTCTGATTGTATTGCTAAATCAGATACCATCGCCTGTGCCGATGTATTGTTACCTGCGCAGGGGTGGGGTGAAAAAACCGGTACCGTGACTAACTCAGAACGCTGTATATCGCGTCAACGTGGTTTCTTACCGAGTGTGGGTGAAGCAAAAGCCGATTGGTGGTTATTAGCTGAGGTAGCCAAACGCATGGGGTTTGGTAAAGCATTTAGTTTTGACAGCGAAGCAGACGTATTTTCTGAATATGCGCAGATGACCGGATTTAAACAAGAAACTTTACCGCGAGGTTTAGATATCGCGGTATTAGCAGAACAAGATTATCAAGAGCACCAGCCTATGCAGTGGCCAATACATGGTGACGAGTCACAAGCGCGATTATTCACTGATGGCCAGTTTTCAACACCGTCTGGTAAAGCTAATTTCATCTCGCTTTATTACAGATCAGCGGCAAGCGAAGTCTGTAAAGATTATCCAATGATTTTAAATACGGGTCGTAACCGTGACCAATGGCACAGCATGAGCCGAACAGGGTTAGCAACAAAACTTAACGGTCATATGCCTGAACCGTTATTGTCGATTAACCCACAAGATCTCACCGAACGCGGTCTTGTTGACGGTAGCTTAGTTGCGGTTGAAAGTTTACAAGGTAAGCTTCTAGTACGTACACATGCCACGGTGAGCCAAAACCCTGGTGAGTTATTTCTACCGATTCATTGGAGTCGTCAAAACGCTAGTGCAGGTGCTATTTCTAGTTTAGTAGCTGGACATACCGATCCGTTATCTGGACAACCGGAAAACAAGTATACTCCCGTGAGCGTCAGTGCGTGGTCACATTCATCTCGTGCTGCGTTATGGAGTCAACGTCGTTTACAAGTTGCTAAGATATTACCTATGGTGGATTATTGGGTTGAGCGTCGTTTAGAGCAAGGTTTCTTATATTATCTTGCGAGTGTTGCTGAGCCTGCGACTTTCTTTCAGCAATTAAAATTAGCCTTGTATAATGGCTATATGACCAAGCAAGTTGATTATAACAATGCAGCCGAACAGAAATACCGTTTTGCTATGAGCTTTCAGGACAATTTGGATGTCAGCTTAATGGTAACCCCTGCTAATGATGTTGATGATGATTCTTGGTTAACCAGCTTAACCATGTTAACGCCGGATGTCGGTTTACGTGCAACGCTAAAAGGAGAAGCGGAAACCCCGTCAAGTCGTATGATATGTGCATGTCATCAAGTGACGGAGAATGACATTATTAAAGCCGTCGAATCAGGCGCTGATACTGTTGAAGCTGTTGGCGGTTGCAGCAAAGCGGGGACCGGGTGTGGTTCTTGTATTCCCGAAATTAAACGGGTAATGGCAAGTTGTGAAATTGCCATTACCCTGGTGAGTTAATTCATTGCTAAGAGATTTAACTCATCGGATTAGTGGCTTACTGGCAGTATATAAAGGTAAATTGTCACAAAGTGGCAAGCGCTACCGAGTAACACGAATATGTGCCAAATAGCGTGGTTATACGGAATACGTTTATTGGCATAGAAGATTGCGCCAATTGAATAAGCAAGTCCACCGGCAATCAGCCAATACAGTGCGCCGGTGGCGAGTTTACCTAATAATTCATCGCCAGAAAAAACAATTAACCAACCCATAATAAGATAGAAAAACAGCGATACCTTCTTAAATCGTTCAGCCCAATAGATTTTAGCTATGATACCAAATATCGCCATTGACCAGACCACAGCAAAGATACTCCAGCCTAATACACCACGCAATTCAATGAGTAATAGTGGAGTGTAAGTCCCAGCTATTAGCAAGAAAATAGCGCAATGGTCGAGAGTTTTTAATTTTGCTTTAGTCGCTGGAACCGTTGCATAATGGTAAGCACTTGATGCAAAAAATAATAAAAACATCGAGATGCCATAAATACTAAAACTGGTAATACGCCAAGGATCAGCTTGTTGTATTGAGGGTACTAATAGTACGATAAGCGCGACGATACTCAGTAATGCACCGATGATATGAGACCAAGTGTTCGCGGCTTCTTCTTTTACACTATAAGGGGCGGCTACCGTACCTATATTCGTTATTATTGGTGTAGCACTGTCTGGCATACATCATCCTCGTTTAGTTGTTCTACCATTTAGACGTACAAGTGTACGCTTAAAGTATTTTAATTTAAAGGCAATAAATTCATTCTATTTTTTTAAAATATTATAAAATGATTTTTTATAATATTAAGGACTATTATCAATGCTATACCCAAGTTACTTCTCTGATGCTATACCAGAGACGAGCAAGGCAGCCGAACGAAGGTATCCTCGACTTCAAGCCTTGAATATTTTCTCCATTCGATTTGCTGATTTTGTATTTTGAAGTAGCTTGGGTATATATAATTGTACTTTTATTTTAAAATGAAGGTTTTAGATAGTTCGATCATTGATATCACAGAAAATAGCAGAGAATAATTATGACAGCATTGAAATTGACATCGAAAATAGTCGTGTGGGGCTTATTGATTGCAGGCGTTGTTGCTGTCATAGGCCACTTTTATTGGTCAAGACCTCTGCAAAACTATCCTGTACTTGAGATCCAAATACAAACATCACTACAAAATAGTGTGAAGGAAAGCTCTTCGCTGGCTCAATTTAGCGGGCAAACTTGGACGGCTAATGATAGTGGGGACGGTGCTAATTTATATCAAATAGATGAGAAAACAGGGAAGGTTATTAAACAGGTCTATGTCAATGACGTCATCAGCTATGACTGGGAATCGTTAGCGCAAGATTCCGGTAATCTATTTGTTATGGATTGCGGTAACAACCAGGGAACCCGTGACAGTCGCACCATTATTAACATAGATACTGACGCACTTATGACAGCGGAGGACGGTTCAAGTATTGCTGCGATTAACACCACTCGTTTTTCAATGGCGGATAAACCTGAAGAAGCGTTAACCATGTATATGCATGATTATGATTGTGAGGCGTCGGCTGTGGTTGATGAAGAACTGTGGGTCTTAAGCAAAAATTGGACGAACTTTCAAAGTCGCTTGTATCGTCTAGATTTAATTGAAATTACTAGCGGTACAGCAAGTGATAAGGTAATCCCAGTGATTCCAGACCAAACACTGAATGTGGACGGGTTGATAACAGCGGCAGATTATAATGCTGACACAGGTCAGCTGGTTTTACTTGGTTATGATAGCAATATGATTTACAAACATCCCTTCATTTGGATTATTCCTGTTGAAAATAAAGACTTGAATTGGGATGTTGCAAAGCGCTTTAACCTTACGCCTTACGGACAATGGGAAAGTATTCTTTGGCAAGGCGAACAGCAATTATTACTGACGGCTGAAGCTAGTTGGGGGAGTACTGGACGTGTTGGTATTGTGACATTAAGTGCGTTAACAGTATTAGATTAATATCGCGTAAAAGAGTATTCTACTAGCGAAAATTACCAATTTGAGTGCGATATATTAGCGGACATACCACTACTATCGAGGTATAATCCTGCTGTTGATAGCGTGCTCAGCGATTTAATGATTAGCTAGGCGCAGTATGCAAAACGATTTAAAAAATAACTTACAAGATTGTTTACCAGACGATTTACACAATAAGCATCACTATCAAGATTTGATTCGTATTTTTAACCACACATTTTCAAGCGAATTTAATACTCAATTAGTCAAAGGTGATGATGAGCCCATATACATGCCGATGAATACTAATTTTGAACAATATGTAAGTTGTGATCATCACCGTATTATTTTTGCCCATGGCTTTTTTTCCAGTGGCATGCACGAAATTTCGCATTGGTTAGTGGCGGGATTAGCACGTCATCAATTGGTGGATTTTGGTTACTGGTATATTGCTGATGGTCGTAATGCGCAGCAGCAAGCTGAATTTGAAAAAGTAGAAATTGTGCCACAGGCGATTGAATGGATTATTTGTGTTGCTGCAGGTGCTAAGTATCGTGTCAGTGTAGATAACTTATCTGATATTGTTATTGACCGATTGGCTTTTCAGCACAAGATCCATAAGCAAGTACAAATCTATTTAGAAAAAGGCTTATCAACGCGCACGCAAGCTTTGGTTAGTGCACTAAAAGCGTTTTACAAGACCAAACCGCTGACATTAGCAGATTTTGATTATCGAGGTATGTATGAATGCTAAGCCATTTAAACTGGGAATTATTGTTAATCCAGTTGCCGGTGTTGGTGGTAGTGTTGCACTAAAAGGTAGTGATAATGTTGCCTTGCAAGCGCTTAGTTTAGGTGCTATTCCACAAGCGAATAATCGTATGTTACAAGCATTAGGCCAGTTTTCTGAGCTTGCTCAGCGTTTTACCGTTGTGACTGCGGGTGGCGAAATGGGCGAGCGCTGCAGTTTAGAACTAGGGTTTAATGTTGAAGTTGCTTATAGACCTAAAAATGATGTCACAACCGAGCAAGATACCTATGCGGCAGTTGATGCATTATTAACGCAAGGTATTGATTTGTTATTGTTTGCTGGTGGAGATGGTACCGCGCGTAATATTTGCGCCACCATTAACGATACCGTCCCTGTATTAGGCGTGCCAGCGGGCTGTAAAATCCATTCTGGTGTTTATGGTGTGACCCCTAAAGCTGCAGGTTGTGTTGTACGTCGACTGATCTTAGGCGAACTTGTTACCTTGGCTGACGCTGATGTCATGGATATTGACGAAGTCGCATTTCGTCAAGGTACAGTTAAAGCGAAACGTTATGGCGAGATGATGGTGCCGTCTGATTTACGGTATGTACAAAGCGTGAAAATGGGTGGTATTGAGTCGGATGAATTAGTGCTAACAGACATAGCTGCCGATGTAATGGCAGATATGGAAGATGAATATTATATTATGGGTTCCGGATCAACGGTGGCATTCACCATGGCTGAACTGGGACTGGATAATACTTTATTAGGTGTTGATGTTGTGCATCAGCATAAATTGATCGCTTCGGACCAAACGGCTGCGCAGTTAATCGCGTTGACGGAAGACAAACCCTGCAAATTAGTGATCACCTTAATTGGTGGTCAGGGCCATATTTTTGGACGTGGAAATCAACAACTGTCGCCGCAGTTGATTAAACAAATCGGCAAAGAAAATATTATTGTGCTGGCAACCAAAACGAAGCTGTCGGCATTAGCAGGGCGTCCCTTAATTGTAGACACAGGGGATGCTGAATTAGACCAAGCATTATCAGGTTTTATTCGTGTAACTACAGGTTATCGTGATTACATCATGTATCGTGTCGCCAACCCAGAGTATGAGGAATAATCATTGTCTAAAGCTACTTATCAAAGCAAGCTAATGGAAAAGCTTGATGGATTTGTAGAACAAGGAACGTCGGATCAACTATTTGCGGCTGAATATTTGCATGGCCACGTCACTTTCGCAACAGCGAAGTGCGAAAATATAGGTAAAATCTATCCCCACGACATTAAATTTCAGGTCGTGAACAGTTTGCGAGATGCACTTGTTGCTAATGAGTTAACCCCTCAGAAACAAGAGCTGGTACTTAGCATGTGGGATGCGATCAATAAACATTGATATTCGATAACATGATTATTAATAGCTACCCTCGTTAATTTTGTACTATAAATTAATGTTGTTTGTCAGTTAAAACCAGCGATTATATTGCTGGTTTTTTTTCGTCTGTTATTTGCCGTAATTAAGATTACATCTTTTAATAAAGTGCCAACTTGATATCCATGTAAATTTAATTTATTTGCTCTGCTTAACGTTCAAGCCATACCTTAGTATGATCTAGATCTGATAAATATAAATATTTTTATAAAAATGAAACTTAATTTAAATATTAGTTTTTCACAATAATGTTATTTATTAACAATGACTTATTCAAAACCATAAAATTAATGATACGAAATTCTGAATGGTAGTGAATCCCTTTAACTTGGCGTCTTATGTTTCATTTTCTTCTTATTGTGATTATTAATGCTAAATTTTCAATTTAAACTTCCCATTTAATTCCATTACGCCTGTTAGTTTGATGAATAACACTATCAGATTCAATCTGGTTGTACCTGTTATTTTTTTGCGTTATAACTTTCCTGCACTCAAATCGAGACAGGTTGTCACCATCGGGTGCGTTGTTTTGCGATAACTCAAAAATAAAGGATTAGATATGTTAAAAAAAACTCGGACTTTACTCCCTATCTTAGTTGGAGCCTTGTGTTTCATCGTCGCACCTGTTCAAGCTGATACCTCGGGTAAAACCAAATATCCGGTGGTATTAGTACATGGACTGGCGGGATTTGATAGTGTGTTAGCAGATTATTTTTATGGTGTGAAGGGGGCATTAGCAGATGTTGGCGCGACTGAAGTATATACACCACAAGTCAGTGGTTATGATACCAGCGAAGTACGTGGCGAACAATTACTCAGTTATTTAGAGGAACTGAGTGCTATTACTGGCGC
The DNA here is from genome assembly GCF_018219435.1 of Moritella sp. 28. NCBI lineage: Bacteria > Pseudomonadati > Pseudomonadota > Gammaproteobacteria > Alteromonadales > Moritellaceae > Moritella > Moritella sp. 28. Next base: position 1,243,548 of record NZ_CP056121.1, read on the forward strand.
GGATAAATTTAACTTAATTGGTCACTCTCAAGGTGGGATTGATTCACGTTATGTTGCCTCTGTTCGACCAAGCCTTGTGGCTTCGGTTACCTCTGTTGGTTCTCCACATCGTGGTTCTGGTACTGCCGATTTAATTAAAGACTCACCATTAGAAGGTCCAGCGATGGCCATTGGTAATGCTGTCGCAAGCTTGTTATCTATTGTAACTGGTAATAATGCTCAGCAAGCCAATGCGATGGGTTCACTCGAAGCCTTGAATTCTAAAGATGCGGCTATTTTCAATGCCAAATACCCTGAAGGTTTAAGACAAGGCGAGTGCAAAGCGACGCCAAGTTATAATGCTGGTTCGTGGTGGTGGCCAAACTGGATTTATGATTACTCAGTCAATGACGGCGATCATAACGTGAATGGTGTTTCTTATTATTCATGGACTGGGACATACAACCCACTATTCAACTCAAATGTAATTGACCTTGCTGATGGTTTACTTGCTGTTACCTATTTAACGATTGATGAAGCCAATGATGGGCTTGTAGGTCGTTGTTCGACACATTTAGGCAAAGTAATCCGTGATGATTATACCATGAACCATGCAGATGAAATCAATGGTATGTTTGGTCTACGTGGTTTAGGTAGTACAAGTCCATTACCGTTATATGCTGCACATGCTAAGCGTTTAACGAGCGCAGGCCTGTAGCCAACTTATCTTTAATAAAAGACTAAGCGCTGTAAATATATTGCAGTGCTTAGTTGCATAGGACGCTTGTTATGTCATTAAAACCAAACGCACTTCTTGTCGTCACTATATTATCTTGTGGTATTGCCATTGTTGGTGGTAGCGCATTATTTCTATCGGAAGGTGATGCTAACTCGATTGCCATAGAGCCTGCCCCAACGTTAGAGCCTCATCAAGAGATTTATCCATTATCAACAGAGAAAATTAACGCGCTAGTTAATGTGACAAGAGATAGTTCGGCTCAGGAACTAGATTCTCAACCAGTACAAGTAATACCTTTGTTATTACCAAGCTCATTATTAGGCTCAACGCTACCATTAACACTTGATGTTAATGAGAGTGGGGAACTGATCATTAATCAAAAAATTCAGCATTTATTCGACTTTTACCTATCTGCTATGGGTGAGGAAAGTTTAGACATTATAGTTACACGCATTAAACACAGCCTTACATCACAACTCGTTGAACCTGCACTGACACAAGGCGTGGAGATATTAACGGGTTATTTACAGTACCTTAATGAAGTTTCGGCAATTAAGCAGCAGTTTGAACAGGATATTGACCCAAATAATACGGGTGAGTATGCATTAGAAAATGTTGTTCAAGCCCGTGAAATGGTACTTGATGCCAGGGCGAGTTATCTTGATAGTGATGTGATTGATGCATTTTTTGGTCAAGCTGATGAGTACGAAGATTACATGTTAAGTCTGGCTATGATTAATAAAAACAATGAATTAGATACTGCCGAAAAGCAATTAGCAAAAGAAGAACTCGATGCTGCGGCACCTGAGTGGTTATTGGCGCAACAGCGTAATGCAAATCAACTAAACACATATCGAGATCAATATAAGACGCTGCAAGAACAAGGGGCGAGTCAGACTGAATTGCAAGACTTCACTCAACAGTCATTTTCACCCGAAGTGGCTGACCGATTAGCGAAGCTTGATGAAAAGCGTCAGCAGTGGCAAGTCAAGCTAGACGAATACAGAGAGCAACTTGCTGTAATTATTAGCGCTACTCATAATAACGACAATGATAGCGCTAGTGAGCAACAACAGCGGGAAATTACACAATTGCGGGAGGTTTACTTTACCCCCCAAGAAATTAAACGCGTTAGTGCATTAGATGGAATCAAGCCCACTGCGTTGTAATACCACCATAGAACGGCCTGATAATTGATAGTGATCATTTACATTCAGAGCGGCTAATTGAATCGAACTGGTATCACAAACACGATGCCAAATTGGCGGTACATTAGGCAGTTTAAAGTCGACTGGAGTATCGACTTGATTGAATAATAATAATAATTCATCGCCTTCAGTGCCTAGACCTAGATGTAACCCCATACAGGTTTGGTGCTCCCAGTCATGTTGTTGCATGGTACTACCATCACTGCAGTACCAATGAATACGGTGGCCATTACGGCCATCACCCGTAAACGCATTAATGAACGGTAGCATGTACTGCTTGCGTACTTTGATCATCTTGCTTAACCAATCTTGGAAATCTTGTTTTACCTCGTCCATGTCCCAGTTTAGCCAGCTGATCTCATTATCTTGGCAGTAGGAATTATTGTTCCCGTCTTGTGTATGAGAAACTGTATCGGCTGCTAATATATGTGGAATACCAAAACTAAACATTAACGTGGTGATCAGATTACGCTTTTGTTTTTCACGAAAAGCGATAACAGCTAAATCATTTGTTTTACCTTCAATACCGCAATTGTATGAGCGATTGTCACCATGACCATCGCGGTTGTTTTCACCGTTGGCGTTATTATGTTTATCGTTATAAGACACTAAATCTTGCAGAGTAAATCCATCATGATAAGCGATATAATTTACCGGGAGTTTGTGTGGCCAACGTCCACCACTAAAGAAGTGGCGAGAGCCCATGATCCGCGTCGCGAAATCTTTTAGATAACCGTTATCACCTCGCCAAAAACTTCGCACTGTATCACGGAATTTATCATTGCATTCATTCCAGCCATCTGGGAAATACCCTAGCTGATAACCGTCAGGACCAATGTCCCACGGCTCGGCGATAAGTTTTGTCGGTTGTAAAATAGGATCTTGCGCAACAGCGTGGAAAAATGGTGCTTGTTGATTGAAACGGTCGCCATTACGGCCAAGTGTCGCGGCTAAATCAAAACGGAAGCCATCAATATGATATTCAGTTACCCAATAACGTAGACTATCCATGACTAAATTAAGGCTGGCTTGGTGGGTTAGATCCAAGCTATTACCACAACCCGTGTAGTTTCTCAGGCCGTTTTCATCACGTAAATAATAACGGTGGTCCAAGGCTTTAAGATTGAATATCGGCCCATCTTTGCCACCTTCTGCGGTGTGGTTGAATACCACGTCCAAGATCACCTCGATGCCGTGTTTATGTAACTCTCTGATCACCGTTTTTAATTCGATTACAGCATCTTTGCTAGCAAAGCGAGGGTCTGGCGCCATAAAGGCTAGGGTGCTATAACCCCAATAATTGACACCTTGCTGGTTTAATAAGTGCGGTTCGTGCATACAAACTGCAACAGGTAATAGTTGTACGCTAGTGATACCTTGTTGTTTTAATAATGTGATATTGGCCGGGTCGGCGAGCGCTTGGTAAGTTCCAGGATCTGCTGAGGTAATAGCGGGGTTTAATTGAGTGAATCCTTTGATATGCGTTTCTAGCAATAATGTCTCTGCTAGGGGCACATCTGGCTGGGGGACACCTTGCCAATCAAACGCGTTGTCGATGACAATCGCTTTGGTTAGAAGCCAACTTTTTTCAGCATCATAAGGAGGCTGATAATAAGGCGCGTTGCTGACTGCTTTTGCATAAGGGTCGAGTAATAGCCAGTCTTTCCCGTCAATATTGGCTGAGAATCCATACTCTTGTCCCGCGGTGACACCTGGGATAAATATATGGTGAATATCCGCATATTTTTTTTCGATAGTGAAACTACGTTGTGTTTTGTCATTAAACAATACCAATTGCAAATTGCGGCAGTCTGGTGCGTATATTGCGAAGTTACAGCCTTGCTTTGTTAAAGTGTTGGCTGGTTGTAAGTGTGCACCAAGGGGATAAGGTTTTGACATAAATCACTCAGTTTGTTAGCTAGGTCACATTTATAGATTAGCTTTATCTTATGTAATTCAGGGTGTTAAAAGGAGCTTCTACACGAATAAACATGATCGAGTTAACATTATATTTTAACTTTCCGGTTAAAAAGATGTCAACGGCCAATAAAAATGCCTGTGAGTTAAAACTTACAGGCATTTTAGTATGTAGGGATGAATTACTTTTGACTCATTAGCGCTTGTTATGTTGCGTAGCGATGTCTTTTTTCGTGATGAAGCCATCGCCGTTAGTGTCTAATTTATCAAAGTATTGATTCATTTCCTCTTTTGATATTTTACCGTCATTGTTGATGTCTATTTTCTTGAACATCATGCCTTTATGATGTTTACCACGTTTTGGTCGCTCATCTTTGGTAATGAAGCCGTCACCATTTTTATCTAATTTATCAAAGTATTGATTCATTTCCTCTTTTGAAATTTTACCGTCATTGTTGGTGTCTATTTTCTTGAACATCATGCCTTTATGATGTTTACCACGTTTTGGTAGTTCATCTTTGGTAATGAAGCCGTCGCCATTTTTGTCTAATTTATCAAAGTATTGATTCATTTCCTCTTTTGAAATTTTACCGTCATTATTGGTGTCCATTTTTTTGAACATCATGCCTTTATGATGCTTACCACGTTTTGGTAGTTCATCTTTGGTAATGAAGCCGTCGCTATTTTTATCTAATTTATCAAAGTTCTCGGCTATACGACCGGTTGCTTCTTCACGGGAAATTTTACCATCGTTGTTGGTGTCCATTTGTTCAAAAGACAGATGATGACGCTGATTGTTATCGCTATTTGAATTTGCATAGGCAAACGTTGTGGTTGTCATCGCTGTTAATAAGGCGGCGGTAATAAAGAATGTCTTTTTCATCATAATCTCACTTTGTTGCTTGTTGTTAGTATTAAGCAGATTAACTCTGTGTGAGTTAATCTGTTGATGGGGTAACTATAAGCAACAAATGCGCAGGAATTATGGAGAAAATATGGAGATTAATCGTAATTTAAAAAAGTATGGATAATCACAAGGTAAACCTATAACCAACCCCATAAATTGATTTGATGTATTCACCGTCTGGATTTGCATCTTGTAGCTTTTTACGTAAATTTTTAATGTGGCTGTCAATGGTACGATCGGTGACTAGGCGATTATCGGCATAAATTTTTTGCATGAGTTGGTCACGGTTAAATACTTGCCCTGGATGCTGATTAAAGAAACTCAGTAAGCGAAATTCCGCGGGCGTTAATGTTAACTCTTGCTCATTAAATGCGACTTTCATTTGTTGATCATTAATAACCAAGCCATTCTGTTGTGGTGTAGCAGCCTCTACAGTGCGACGTAATACATTTTTGATACGGGCTACTACTTCACGTGGACTATATGGTTTACAAATGTAATCGTCAGCGCCGAGTTCCAGTCCCAATAATCTGTCTATTTCATCCACACGAGCAGTTGCCATAACGACTGGAACTTGACTAAAAGTACGTAATTCACGATAAATATCTAAACCGTCACGATTAGGCAGCATCAAATCAAGGATCAGTAAGTCAGGACTTTCTTGTTTTACCCAGTCAATAACCTCGAGGCCGTTATCAATGATGTGGGTTTGAAATCCTGCTTGGGCTAGGTATTCACATAATACGATAGCAAGGGAAGGTTCATCTTCAACCATAAGTATTTTTTTTGCTAAGTTGGTCATGGGTTAATTGTCCTTAATCGGAAGTGATATCGCTATTTTTAAGCCGCCAAGTTCGGAATGCTGTGCACTGATATGACCGTTATGCCTTTTGACGATGTTTTCACAAATGGATAAACCTAAGCCGGAACCGCCATTGGCACGACTGCGGGATTTATCAACGCGGTACAAGCGTTCAAATAGCTTTGGTAATGCTGCGTCAGGTACAGCGGGTGCACTATCTTCAATGGTTAATAATATGTTGTCGTTGGTTTGTTGTAAGTTGATTTGTATGTGCCCATTTTGATCTGTGTAGCGATAGCTGTTTTCGAGTAGGTTACCGATAAGCTGAGCCAATGATTTGGCATCGGCATGTAATAACATCGGTTGATGGTGATCATATAAACGTTGTATTGCAATATGCTTGTCAGCTAAACGAACTTCGTTTTGATTGGCGATATTGTTAATGATATTAGTGATATCGACATTGTGTGATTTATCGATAAGGACGCCAGTGTCAGACTGTGATAGTGAATATAAATCATCCACTAGACGGGTTAGGGCAATGACTTGATTATGTAATGACTTAATATATTTAGGTTCCGGTTTACGGAGCCCGTCTTCAATGGCTTCTATTTCACTGAGTAAGACGGCAATCGGTGTACGCAGTTCATGAGAAATATCGGCGAGCCATTGTTCTCGCGATAATTTCTGACTCTTTAAGGTGGTGGTCAATAAATTAAATGCGAGTGATAGTTCGGCGAGTTCATCTTTACCGCGCACGTCAATTTGATAATCAAAATTACCATTAGACAGTGATTTAGCTGCCGAGTGTAAATTTTTTAACGGTTTTAAAAAATGACGAACTAATAACGCAGCAACGATAAAGGAAAATAAAGCGGCCCAAGCGGCAATCCAATAAAAGTTGTCCAGTTGTTGCCTTAAAAAACGTTCGGCTAAATGACCTTTAATGTGTTCTCTTTGTTGAATAGATAACCAACCAATGGTTTGCTTATCTTTGGTGACCGCAACCTTAGTAATTTGTATATTTGAATGTAAACGATGAAAATTCTTAGGGTCGCCGATAATCGTGTTGCCATTTACATCGAGCAAATGAAGGCGAACTTCAAGTTGGTTGTAATTTGTTCTGGTTTTTCTGGATGTCATTTTAGAGACGTCTTTTGGTCTGCTGGGATGCTCACCAATGCTCCTTAATAGTCTTCTCCATAATTTGGGCTGCTGCTGTAACCTGCGCCAGCCTTGATCCTCTGAATAATAATCATTGATATTCTCAGATATATTTTCAGCCATATTTTCAATGCGTTCAATTTCGCTCTGATTCAGATAACTTTGAAAACCATTTTGAAAGCTATTGTTAATCAACAATGCCATGCCAATCATCATAATTGAACTAATGAGCATTAAAGAGATAAACAATTTATGAAAAATGGTTAAACGCATTTAAGTGACCTTTGAATGAATAAATCTATTTCATTATATGTGGTTGTGACTGATTATGGAAAATTAAATAGTAGGTTGGGACAGAGGAGACTGTTTTTCGTTATCTAAACTGAAATGAATTTTGGCGATAAATAAAAACCACCACCAATTAATATTGTGTGGTGGTTTTTGCTGGAGCATTACTTTTGGAATTAAATTAACGTGCTGTTAGCACCGCTATAGTATTGCAACTTCAATAGGCGTCTCTTGTATTGTTTCCTCATAATAGCTGGTTGTGTCTTCCTGAGTTAAGTTAATCACCTCGATTAATAATTTATGTTGATGACTTAGCAGGTAGATTGAACCTGAATATGCACAGTTTTCTGAATACACTTGCAGGACTCTACTGCCGTTTTCAGGATCGAATTTATGCCCTGAGACTTTATTATATTGTGTGTATATATTGATATGACAAGCGCTACCACCCTGTGATGTTATCGTTAATTGCTGCGATTTAGCTGCAGTGAATTTTTGTGTTATTGGTGCCACTATATCCTGTAATTTGAGGTCATCATTCTCGGTGGAAATGAAACCATCATCGTCAGATAGTAACTCTAGTTTAGGACCATCGACTGCAGGAGTGGCAACATTCCCTGTGGGGGTACTTACATTTCCCGTTGGAGTGTCGCTTCCACTATCACTACAAGCAGAAATAAAGGCAATATTACAAATAATCAGTGTTTTAATAAATTTCATGATCTGTTCCTAATCGACGATTTTATGGAAATCGGGGTTATCAAACCAAAACTCGTTATTGACGCCATCACTGATGATGTAGTTATTGAACTCTGGATAGGCGCAAGAAATATCTGTTTCTTCGAGTGGTGCTTTCCATTCTGTATTACCAATCTCAGTAGCCCAAGGTAAATTGGTTGAGGTTCTGAATGTGGTAGTCGGTGGATTTGAGTCATCATCACCAAGTCCGAAGTAAGCACTGTTACCTAAATCCGTGAGAGGTTTATCTGGTAAATGAATCTCTAAATCACGTCCAATTTGCCCACTAAAGAAATCATTTCTGGAACTATTTTCGGCCCCAAATATAAAGGGGTTCAGTGGCATTGCTGGCATGCTAGCAACATCAATTGGACTATTTAATGGGATATTGATTTCGAATGTAAAGATACTCGTGTTGCCCATACAAGCAGGTTCGGTATTAAAGAAGAACTCTCCGCAAGTGGAAGTGAATTCTGTTTTTAAGTTATCAGAAATAACAACGACAGCATCAGTCTGGCCCGCTTCTAAAACACCATCGGTAGACGCTGATACAGAGTTAAAACTGGCTCGTAATAAGTCTTGATCAACATTACTACGTAGTATTCCGGGTAAGTGGACTGCAAAACCGTTGGAATATGAGGCACCATAATTGACGAGTTCACCTTCTATATCGATACGAGAAACTTCACCGTTTTTAACGGTCTGCACTACTCGATAAAAAATAACGACATCGTTAAAATCATAGTCACCTTGTTCTGGCCAGCGATCCTCGTAAGCCAGAGTTACATACTCATCTTCACCTGGGTAATAAATACTGGTGGTATTACCATCTGCAACGGCAACCGGATAATCTTCGACTTCACCATTTGTGTAACCACCACTACTGGCTATATTATCTTGATCTCCGACACGGAATCGCGCCCAGGTATTACCGATTACTGCGGTTGCTGGTACGGTGAAAGCGAGATTATGTGAATCTGAATCTAACTGCAAACTATTAAATACATGCTCGTCGGCATCATCAAAGTCGCCATCTTGATTCCAATCAAACCAACCATTGAAATAGGCACTTGCTTGACTACCATTGATCGTTGCATTGATTTGAGCATCTAGACCTGTAATAAGTGAGGTTTGAAATAGAATACCATCTTCATCTGCAAGGTTATCTGCATCATCTGTACTGGGTGCTACGTTAGCATCACCCTCAGCATCAACAAGGTCACCAAGTATATAGTTGTTGTAGTCAATGAGATGCCTTGCACCATTTACCGCTAAGCTTGTTCCATATGATTCGGGGGCATCACCATAATCTGTACTCGTTGATACAACGGCTGCTTCTGAACAACGAGCGCCGTCATTACTGTTACTTGCTGAGGCTTTAGCAAAATACACGGATGCGCCAGTAATATTGTCTGGATCTGTAATGTCAGTCCGGTAAATATTACCGTCATTATTACGAAGGAAATAGAGATAACCAGCAGAGTCGAAATAAGCTGCACCAAATGCGCTACGCGGGGATTTAAATCCTGTGTAGGCTACATTGGTTGCAACACCTGTTGTTGGGTCAATACGGTATAAGTTACCCGTTCTACCTTCTACTCCGTATATCTTTCCATCGATAGGGTGGAATGCAAAGTCAGCAATTCGAATGCTTTTATTCGACCCCACTACTTTTGTCAATGTGAGGTAGTCAGGCGCACTACTGTCTAGATTCGTGTAATAAAGGCCAAGGTAGCGGCGATAGAAGTAGAACTTGTTATCTTTTATATCCCCCACAAAAAAGTTATTGTTTGGTGGATTAGTAAAGTTTAAAACGGTTGCTTTAAAATCGCTATCAAATTTGACTATTGCTAGTTGATGACGGTCAAAACCATAGATATATTTATCTGTGTTATTGAAGGCAATCGCATTAATCGAATCAGAGCCCAAGCCATCATCGGTTTGTAGCGTTGTGATTAAACCTGAACTCAGGTCTACAGATTTATAATGTGTTTTTCCATGTTTGTATTGGGATAAAAATGCTTCAGTCGGGCAACTAGCAAAAGGCGCCGAGATAGCATTTAAGCTATAAAGGCAGGTAGACATTAATAATAGTGTCTTGTACTGACATGTTTTCATAAGCAGTCCCTTGATTGCGAAGTATTAAAGTAAATATTATTGGTACCTTGTTATCGCATATCTCGTGCCATCTTTTTTGTACTTTAAAAACATAGATTTATTTTTTTGTTGTTTTTCATTTGTTAAATTAATCGCATTTTGAGAATTTATTTTCGCAAAATGCAATTTTAATTCGCAGTTTGCAAAGAACACAATTGCTTTGCTGATTTTTTCCATTTGCTTGTTAGCCAACGTGATAAGCTTGGTTATCGTGTGATTGAAAAGTTCATTTATAAAACCAGTATTAATTTATTAATCATTCAGTTTGCAGCTTAGATCACATTTATTAAATGAGTTGCATTTTATGTAACTCAGAGCGCTAATATAGCGATTTAGACGATTAAACATGATCCAGTTAACAGTGTCCTTTATGTGATGATTTTAAAATCATGTAAATACGCCCTGCTTTGGTGATCTCCCTCATAAAAATAGGCCATTTATTTTTTTCTCAGCCTTTTTCATCCTCCTTAAATTAACGAGAGGTGGAGGAGGTCAGTTATTTGAAAATTCTTTAGTATGAATTTGTCTTCTGAGCCAATCCTATCCTGGTCACGGCTCGAAAAATGAAACCAAACTCATTCAAGGATTTAGATTATATGAAAAACTTAAATCGTGTTGCGATTGCTGTATCAGCAGCCTTACTTTCTTCTGCAGCTGGCGCTGTTGATTTTAATGGCTACATGCGAGCTGGTACTGGTATTAGTGGTAATAATGGCGAAAATATTAGTTTTGAAAAAAACAAAATTGGTCGTTTAGGTAATGAAAATGATCTTTATGCTGAGTTTGGTTTCCGTCAAGAGTTACCAGAAATAACCGGAATGGAAGAGCAAACTTGGATTGTTGACGCAATGATCGCGCAGGGCAATTTGGGTAATAATGGTTGGGAAGACGGTGACTTCAACGTGGCTCAATTTAACGTACAAGCGACGGGACTGATTGCGAGCGATAAAGAAGCAACGATGTGGGCGGGTAAACGCTATTACCAACGTAAAGATATTCATATTACTGATTTTTACTACTTAAATACCTCTGCGGGTGCTGGTGGCGGTATTGAAAACTTAACTGTAGGTCCTGGTAAATTGTCTGCAGCTTGGATGCTCGATGAAGGTAGCCAAAAAAGTTCGAATGGCTTACCTCAAGACCACTCATGGTCTAATGATTCTAAGGTAAATGGTAATATTTTTGATGTTCGTTATTCTGGCCTTGAATTATGGAGTGGTGCAAATTTAGAAGTCGCTGCGATTTATAATTTTGCCAATAAAAAAGCAGAACAAACTCTAGAGGCTGATGATGGCGTGATGTTAACGGCTATTTTACAGCAGGGCTTAAGCAACGGTTTTAACCAAACTGTATTGCAATATGGCACCAGTTCTTATGGTGCTCAAATGTCTGACTTAGGCAGTGGTGCTTGGTTTGACCGTTCAGGAAAACAAAACGATGCGACGGGTTACCGCGTGATTAACTGGGGTGTGGTTAGTTTTGGCGATAAGATCGAAGTGGGTCACCAATTAATGTATGCAAACTCTACTGATGTAGGCTTGGTCAAAGAAGAACATGAACTGCTCAGTGCTGTGGTACGTCCGATGTACAAATGGAATCAGAACATGAAAACCATTTTGGAATTAGGTGTGTTCTCTGAATCACAAGGTTCTACAGATAAAGGTGGCAGTAAAGCAACCATTGCACAAGCATGGTCAATGGGGGAAGGTTTCTGGGCTCGACCTGAATTGCGCGTATTCGCGTCATACATCACAGATGATGAAGGGACGACTTTGGGATCAAGTAAAGGCGATAGCGACTATACTATAGGTATGCAAGTTGAAGCTTGGTTCTAATACCTCGCGTATAGCTGGCATAAGTAGAAAGCAAGATAGTTAAAAAGGGGACGCATTTTTGTTTGCAGCAAAAACCCCGAATTATAAGAATGCCTGACAGTGAAAGCTGTTAGGCATTTTTTTGTCATATTGATGTCATGATATGAAGAACAACTTGTTGTAAAACGAGCCTCGTCGTCCTTTAAAACGTTTGCCGTTTACGGTAAGCACTCAGTTTTAATATTTTTCCGCTGCTGGTGAGTTACTTTAATTTGAAGTAACAGATCGAACTGATTAGCTCCTTGCTAAGACCTGATAGTGAAGATGCTGAAGTCATGGATACTTGGGCGCGAGTCGTGTTTTCCTCGGTGACTTGATTGACATCGTTAACATTGGTCTGGATCTCATCAAGTGTGTTAGTTTGCAGTAATGACGCGGCCGATGTCTCTTTGGCAATGTCTTTAATTTGGTTAACGGACATATTAATTTCATCTATCACGTTGCCAGCATTCGATACATGCTCCACACTTTCCAGTGATTTGGTATGACTGTTATTGATGGTTGATACGGCGGCAAGGGTACTCTTCTTAAGCGTTTCCAGTGTTAATTGGATTTCAGCGGTAGCATCTTGAGTCCGTTTCGCTAAATTTCTGACTTCATCAGCAACTACTGCAAAGCCACGACCTTGCTCACCAGCACGAGCCGCTTCAATGGCTGCATTTAACGCCAGGAGGTTGGTTTGTTCGGCAATGCTTTTGATGACCTCAAGAATACTGGTAATGCTGTCGGCTTCGGTATCCAGTTGCTGAATGGCAGAGACTGAATTTTCAATTTCGCCTGCTAAATTTTCAATAGACGCAATGGTTTCATTGACGATTGTTTTCCCTTTTTTGGCCGATTCAATCGCATTATCTGATTTATTCAGTGCGTCATCTGCATGTTCAGACACTTGTGTTGAAACGGAATAAAGCGCGTCGACGGAACTAGAAAGCTTGGTCATTTGTGAATGCTGGAATTCTGCTTCATTAATCCTTTGCTTGTTGTCACTGAGCAGGCCATCGGTCGACTCGTTTAAATTGTTAGCGAGTAACGTGACAGACTTAAAAACATTATTCAGGTTGTCAGTCATGCTGAATACCGATCTTTTTATTTCACTAATTTCGTCCAAATCGTCTCCAGTTTCGAGCGTTCGACTAAGGTCACCCTTGGCGAGGCAATGTGTCACTGACACAATGGATTGTAAATCTCTCTTCAGTTTTCGAAGCATTAAGAAGGACATAATAATAACGATAAAGAAGATGCTGATTGCTAGAATCGTAGATTGAATAACAATTTTATTTTGAGCTGTAATAATTTTTTCTGACCGTATGCTGACTAATTCGTCATGCATCAGATTGATAGCTTCAATGGTTTTAACAACTGGTGGAAAAGCGAGGTTAGCCGCCTTCTCTGCTTTTTTTCGGACGACGAACGTTGCCTTGGTTAGCCAAACATTGGTTAATGTTGCTAGTGATGAATTAAGGTGTTCTGCTCGCTCTACAAGTTGGTCCCGAGTATAAAATACGCCGTCGTCCTGACTGAGTTTCAGTACCGAATTCCATTCACTTTCAAGCGTGGTGTCCGCAGTCAATAAACTGGCTACGTAATCTTTAATCAGCGTTTCAACTTTAGTGGTGGCTTCTTCTAGCTGTGCTTGTTCCACTGCTCTTGCTGAGAACTTCATGCCCATATTTTCTGAAAATTCATAGGCTTTTAGAATGTCTTTCCATTTATTGTTAATGTTTGAATAAAATTGCCTAATTTCAGAATCTAAGACGATGTTTTCAACCACGGCTCGACTATTGACGATGAGATTGACAGAAATAAACAGCAATGAACACAGTAAAACAATGACAAGGCTTGATATTTTAAATGATAGCGTTAAGTTTTTAAATAAATTCAAGCTAAGTACCTGCTGTCTAATAAATTCTGTTGAAAAGGTGATTGAGGCATAAGTTTTTGATAAACATCTCAGTTTGCATAAACTTTATAAACCGTGTGTCACGGATGGGGTAAATAGAAGTGCTTTCACCATAATTGCTTGGTTGAATAATACTTTCACCCATTCATTTCACATTTATACAACATATTGCCAACATTTGTTATTACCCTTTGGAAGTATCTGTTTTTGTTCGCTGGTTTATCTGAACGTCACTCACACTTTTCGTATGAGAGAATATATGGAAAATGGACATAAGCATATTTTGAGGGGGCTGAAGTGCTAATACAGAAGGGATATTTCGAGTTAGCGAGGCTAGCTAACTCGTTCGTTGATAGGGGGGGGAGTATCGGCTAACGCGTCGTTTCTTTATACAAACGCTGGCAAGCTAAACCATTTTTATGGAATAAGTGGCAGCGGTGTGCTGGAATACCAATATCTAGCTTTTCATCTGCATCAATCGACAGGGTATCAGCGACGCGATAAATCACATCTTCGTCACAGCCTTCAATGTGCAAATAGACCTGTGTCTCATTACCCAGTTTTTCTACCACGATAGTTTCACCCGCAATGACGATATCAGCGTCTTCAGCTGGTACTAAATGTTCAGGGCGAATACCGAGGTACATTTCATCACCGGCATTCACCGTTTTTCCGTCAACCGGGATCCAAATACTCTGGCAATTAGGTAACAGTACTTCGACACGTTCGACTTCGACAGCTTGGATATGCACGTTAATGAAGTTCATTTTTGGTGAGCCAATAAAACCTGCCACAAAAATATTTTTAGGGTAATGATAAATCTCCAATGGTGCTCCGACCTGGGCCACATCACCACCGTCGAGTACCACGATCTTATCGGCCATAGTCATTGCTTCAACTTGATCATGGGTCACGTAGATCATCGTGCAGCCCAGTTGCTTGTGTAGTTTGGCTAATTCAATGCGCATTTTTACACGTAACGCTGCATCTAAATTCGATAGCGGTTCATCTAATAAAAATACTTTTGGTTGTGATACTAAGGTACGACCAATCGCCACGCGTTGGCGTTGACCTCCGGATAAGGATTTCGGCTTACGATCTAATAATGGTGCTAGTTGCAGAATGTCAGCGGCATGTTTAACGCGATCTTTGATTAGTTGTTTATCTGCTTTCGCTAATTTTAAGCCAAATGACATGTTATCGGTTAAATCTAAGTGGGGGTAAAGGGCATAAGATTGGAATACCATGCCGACACCACGTTTTGAGGGTTCGATATCATTCATACGTTTGCCGCCAATAAATAAGTCACCAGAGGTGATATCTTCAAGGCCTGCAATACAGCGGAGTAAGGTTGACTTGCCACAACCTGATGGACCAACGAAAACCACAAATTCACCATCATTTATTTCGAGATCTACGTTTTTAGAGATAAGTACATCGTCATATGCTTTACATACATTTTTTAACGTGACATTTGCCATCTCGTGAGTCCTTTTTATGATTAATTATAATATCTTACACAGCATTATTCGATGTTGATAGTGTGTTTTATATGCCCTTATACTGCATCATCCTTGGCAAAAACTTTTAGGGTGGAGAAGATAGGAGGAGTGCATGGATCACATTTTAACAATAGCTGTCTAATTACTACTCCAAATAGGTACTTGATCGCGTTTTAGTGTGCGAACCATCGCATTTTTATCGCCTTTATTAACCAACTAAGTAAAATTAATCGTTCAAGTTCACGCTTTTGGCTTTGCAGGGGTTAGGCGTAGGATAAAGGATGATGTGAGCCGAGAGCTTTTAGATGACTATATCCTCCAACGCAGACAGCTTGTCTGGTAAGTTTGAAAGCTAATTTAATAAGGATATAAGTGATGAGAAAAACCTTAACCGCGGTAGCACTACTAACTGCAATGAACTCTTTTTCTGCTTTTGCTGCTATTGAAGAAGGCCAGTTAACGATTTGGATTAACGGTGATAAAGGTTACAACGGTCTTGCTGAAGTGGGTAAGCAGTTTGAAGCTGATACTGGCATTAAGGTGACGGTTTCGCATCCAGATAGCTTACAAGACAAGTTCCCTCAAGTAGCTGCTACAGGTGATGGTCCAGATATCGTATTTTGGGCACATGATCGTTTTGGTGGTTATGCTCAGGCGGGTTTATTAGCTGAAATTAAGCCATCAAAAGAGTTAAAAGACAGCATGATTGACTTTACTTGGGATGCGGTTAAATACAAGGGGAAATATATCGGCTATCCAGTGGCGGTTGAATCGTTATCACTTATCTACAATAAAGATTTAGTTAAAACCCCACCCAAAAATTGGGAAGACGTAGCAGCATTAGACAAGCAGCTTAAAACCCAAGGTAAGTCTGCGATTATGTGGAATCTAAAAGAACCATACTTCACTTGGCCGTTAATGGCGGCTGACGGTGGTTATGCCTTTAAAGCGAATGCCAACGGGTATAATGTAAAAGATGCGGGTGTGAATAATGCGGGCGTTAAAAACAGTATGCAGTTAGTGCAAAAACTATTAGCCGATAAGGTTATCTCACCGGATATGGATTACTCGGTGTCAGAGTCTGAGTTTATCAAAGGTAATGTAGCATTGACGATAAATGGCCCGTGGGCATGGGGTAACATAGACAAGTCTGAGATTAATTATGGCGTTGCTCAGTTGCCGAGGTTTAATGGTAATCACTCTAAACCGTTTGTTGGCGTATTAACGGCGGGTATTAGTACAGCGTCACCAAACAAAGATTTAGCGGTTGAGTTTATTGAAAATTATTTATTGACCAATGAAGGTCTGGCTACAGTGAATCGCGACAAACCATTAGGCGCGGTGGCATTGACGTCATACCAAGCACAGTTAGCGAGTGATAGCCGTATTGCTGCTACGATGGATAATGCGATGAACGGTGAGATCATGCCGAATATCCCACAAATGAATGCATTTTGGGGCGCGACTAAAAACGCGATTATTAACATTGTCGATGGTCGTCAATCTATTACTGATGCATTAAGTGATGCAGAGAAACAGATGACTAAATAGTGTTTTTAAGTACTTCCTGTTGTAGTGATAGGAAGTTATAAAATAAGAGGATAGATTATCTCTCCTCTTGCTGTTTATATCCGTTGCATTAAATAAATGATCATCTGTTTAGTGTGATTGGTATTATGAGGTAGGTTTTTCCATGCAGACTGTTAAAGTAGCTGAAATTCTGGGTGATATACCAGACTCTCAACAGACTTGCGACCAAGTCAATTCTAGATTTTTTTCTCCGCATTTTATTAAATGGTGCACTCTCACACTTATTGGGTTAATGAACGGTTATGCGTCGGTATTGATGTACTCACGTGGTGAAACTTCGTTTGCGGTATTAACGCTTATTTTGACCTCGTTAGCTTTGTATATTTTTGGTAGTAAAAAGACGTACGCGCACCGCTATATTTATCCAGGTGTTGCAGGCATGATCTTGTTTATTGTTTTTCCGCTGGTGTATACGGTGGGTATCGCATTTACCAATTACAGCGCTAAAAACCAATTGTCTTTTGAACGCGCGCAGTCAGTGTTACTTGATAGTACTTATCAAAGCGGTGACAATTATAAATTCGATTTGTATCGTAGTGAAAATGGCTATCGTCTTGCGATTAAAGACGGTGCGCAATTATTAGTGACTGATGAGATAAATTTTACGCAGCCAGCAACCCGGCGTTTAGTGCTTACAGCGATGGATGACGTTGTTGGCAGCAAAGCGAAAATAAAAGAAATTATCAAAAACCGTGCAACGTTAAACTCGGTGGATTTAGTACTACCTAATGGTAATGAAATTCGCATGAGCGGGTTACGTAAATTTGCCGCAGTACAACCGCTTTACAGTGTAGAAAGCGACGGGACCACGTTAATTAATAATAAAGATAAAACGGTATTGATCCCGAATATGGACATTGGTTTTTATCAAGCTATTGATGCCGAAGGTAACTATATTGGCGACCCATTATCACCCGGCTTTACGGTTGTTATCGGTACTGCCAATTTTGAACGTATTTGGCAAGATGACGGTATTAAAGAACCCTTCATTAGTATTTTCTTTTGGACGATAATTTTCTCTGGGTTATCTGTGGTTGCCACGGTGATCATCGGATTAGTACTTGCCAGTATCGTGCAGTGGGAAGCGTTACGTGGTCGTGCTATTTACCGCATGCTGTTAATTTTACCTTATGCCGTACCGTCATTTATTTCTATCTTGATCTTTAAAGGTTTATTCAACCAAAGCTTTGGTGAAATTAATATGGTGTTAGAAGCCATGTTCGGTCTGTCACCAAGTTGGTTCTCGGATCCTATTTCAGCGAAAGCCATGGTATTAATGGTTAATATTTGGCTCGGTTTCCCGTACATGATGATCTTAAGTATGGGCATGTTGAAATCAATTCCGGATGATTTATATGAGGCATCGGCGCTTGATGGTGCTGGGCCGTTACAAAACTTTAAGAACATTACGTTCCCGATGATGATGAAACCATTAATGCCGTTAATGATTGCCAGCTTCTCGTTTAACTTTAATAACTTTGTATTGATTCAGCTGTTAACACAGGGCGGGCCAAACATGATTGGGACTAGTGAACCGGCGGGTTATACCGACTTGTTAGTCAATTATACCTATCGTATAGCCTTTGAAGGTGCTGGTGGTCAAGACTTTGGTTTAGCCAGTGCAATTACAACGCTTATCTTCTTGTTAGTGGGTGGTTTAGCGCTCTTTAATTTACGTTTCACCAAGCTGTCAGAAAAGTAATCGACAGCAATAACCTACAAAATATGAGGAGTAACAGTATGGCTATGGTACAAGGTAAATCATTAAAATATCGGGTATGGGCTGCTCACCTAGCATTGTGTGCACTGCTGGTGGTGATTATTTTCCCTTTGGTTATGGTAGTGGCAATTTCGTTGCGTGAAGGTAACTTTGCGACGGGTGGCATTATTCCTACATCACCTACATTAGATCACTGGCGTTTAGCGTTAGGGTTCTCGGTAACGAATGCGGATGGCAGTATTACACCGCCACCATTCCCTGTGTTGTTATGGTTGTGGAACTCGGTAAAAGTAGCTGCGATATCGTCGGTGATGATTGTGGCGTTGTCGACCACCTCTGCGTATGCATTTGCACGTTTACGTTTTGGTGGTAAAGACACTATTTTAAAAGCAATGATGATCTTCCAGATGTTCCCAGCAGTATTAGCGCTAGTGGCGTTATATGCTTTGTTTGATAAGTTAGGCCAGTATGTACCTTTCTTAGGGTTGAATACCCACGGCGGTTTGATCTTCGCCTATCTGGGTGGTATTGCTCTGCATGTATGGACAATTAAAGGTTACTTCGAGTCGATTGATGGTTCATTAGAAGAAGCTGCTGCATTGGATGGCGCAACGCCTTGGCAAGCATTCCGTTTAGTATTGTTACCCTTGTCAGTGCCTATTTTGGCTGTGGTCTTTATCTTGGCATTTATTGCTGCGGTAACAGAAGTACCAGTAGCTTCGTTATTATTGTCTGATGTGAATAACTACACTTTAGCTGTTGGCATGCAACAGTATTTATATCCACAAAATTACCTGTGGGGTGACTTTGCCGCGGCGGCAGTGTTATCTGCATTACCTATCACGGCGGTATTCTTAATGGCGCAACGCTGGTTAGTTGGTGGCTTAACATCAGGTGGTGTGAAAGGGTAGGGTTAACTCATTTTGTAATGCTTCTTATATAACGAAAGTTATGTGACGAAATCGAGAGCATTGAAGCCAGCGGATGATTAATTCTTTGTTATAAAGAAATCGTTGTCCACTGGTTTTATTTTTTGCGTTAAGTTTTTGTCAGTACAAGGAATTACATTAATGTGCTTCAGCAAATTCTTCTTACCTCCTCACTTTTCGTTAAGGTCATCTCTGTGCTCACAAATATCATAAATAGCGGTGTTTCACTATGCTATTTTTAACGGTAATAAGGCAAAACATGATGCACCTATCATTTAATTTAAATACAAAGAGTAGGCTGAAGATACTTTAACTTCTTGATCTCTTCGGAGAAGTTATTCAATGACAATTCCCATCATATTAGAGAGATATTATGAAGCAAGCAAATGTTTACCATCCATTTTTGTTTTCAACTTTCAATCACGATCACAGCCTAAAACTAAGTGATTTAAAATGGAAAGCTTTTGAGTCTCACGATTTTTTAGGAGATGGTGAAGATTGGGCGTTGCTGTTAGAAAATATGCTTTCAGAAAAGAACCCAATCTTGTTAGAAAAACTGACATTTGGTGATGAAACGCTGATGTTTAGCATTCACAGTGAAGACAAAGAGGCATTGCATGAAATTGCTGATATGGTCTCTGAGTTTTATGATAATCAAGATTTATTAGATGCTTGTATTGCCCGTTATGCTCAGTACGAATTTGAACCTGAATTAATAAGTAAATCTAACTGATTCTTAAGGCTAACCTGACTTAAACGTTAATAACTATACCTTAGCAGTCGCTATGTAACAGTATCCTTGTAATAGTTTTTATATAACGAAAGCCAGCGGATGATGTACTCTTTATTTGATTAAGACGTACTGTCCGCTGGTTTTTTTGCGCTCGATTTTTACATTAACGTGTTTCGAACATGAGTGCATCGCGACAAGAGATACGGTACCTTGAGTGACATTCGACTAACAATACGTAGTACATATATTAATAGTCCCCGGTAGTTGAGTCGGGCGTATAAAGCAATTATATACTAAGGAGTAATTCTAAAATGGATTTAAAAATTAATGTTATAGACGCATTCTCTGATGCTACTTTTAAAGGTAACCCTGCCGCTGTAATTATTACTGAAAACTGGCTATCACCTGAGCTAATGCAATCAATTGCTGTTGAGAATAATTTGTCAGAAACGGCATTCGTCAAAAAAATTGATAGCCAACATTATGAAATACGCTGGTTTTCACCTATAACAGAAATTGATTTTTGCGGGCATGCAACTCTTGCCGCCTCATTTGTAATCTTTGCTGAAAATAACGACTTAAAAACGATAAATTTTTTTGCTGAAGCGGTTGGGAATTTATCGGTTACAGAGACAGATAGTGGCTATATCCGAATGAACTTTCCAAATAGGAAACCTGAAGTCATTAATGATGTACCATTAGCCTTATTGAACGGTTTATCAATTAAGCCAATAGAAGTGCTATTAAATGACCAAGCATATTTCGTTGTTTATGAACAAGAAAGTGATGTACTTTCAGTTGAACATAACAATGAACTACTAAAACAACTTGCCCCCTATGATGTAGTCGTTACATCTAAATCTACTGAGTATGATTTTGTTTCTCGTTACTTTTGGCCTGCAAATGGTGGGGATGAAGATCCGGTAACTGGATCTATTCATACCGGTTTAGCACCATATTGGGCTGATAAATTAAATAAACCTGAACTCGTTGCCTATCAAGCATCTAAGCGCGGTGGAAAATTAATATGCAGTGTTGAAAGTGATAAGGTTTATATTTCAGGTAAAGCTGTTCAATACCTAGAAGGAAAAATAACGGTTTAATGGTTCTTATTTTATAGGCGATCTATTAAAGATCGCCTTAATCTCAATTAAACCATATTTTCAGTAATGCGAATTACACCCTTTTAAAATATGCACTAAACCATTTCAGTTATGGCTTAGTGCAATAGCGCTAAGCGGGATTTTCCACATATGTTCTCATGAGCGGGATTGGAATGATTTTTCATATCCCCATCTCCCCACTCTAATGAACTAAATAGTTGTACAATGCTTTCAAAATCGCGATCAATTAATTTGTCTAAGACTATTAATTGCGACATAAAAAGCACCGATAAAACCACCGAGATACACAAACCTGTTTGAACTCGTGGGGAGTTGTGGAGGTTCAAGTAATAACAGCATTATTCAGCCCTTCAATAATGATAGTTACTGTTTCGTTCAGGTTAAGTATTGTTCTTATAAGTTAAAAATAAGCATACGGTAAATAACGCTACAGTAAGCATACCTGTCCAGAATACGATCCCATAAGTAATACCAAGGTCATCAACATATAGAAATGCGCTGGCTGTTAGTGATGAAAACCCAGCTGTTTTTAATAATCGTGATTCTTTGTTAGTTACTTTTCGACGTGAAAAAACTTGAGCATGGTGCCTTTTCGTTGATATTGCAATCAAGAAAAATCCGATAGTCAGAATAAAGAACATAGTTATTCCTAATGTTTATTTGGTAAAATAAAGGCAGGTAAAATATTTTGTATCCGATTTTGAACCGGCCTAATTGAGTTATTTATATGGTTTTTTTTGTGCTAGTGTCCTTGCTGCATAAGTAGCAATGAGCGCCATGACTAAGCAGCAAATATCAAAGTAAAATCTATCCCAGTCATTATTTTTCCAGGTGCTAAATATATTATGCTGTGTAGTTAATGCATTAATAATAGGGACCAATGAAAACGCGATAGCAGCTACCCAAGATAACTCCTTCCAACTGTGTGTTATTGGGCGATATGCAGCATAGATAAATGTTATTGCCCAGGTTGCAAACATGCAATGAACCTCCCATTCTGCTCTGTTATCCATACTTAAAGGAAGCATTCGGTTCGCAATGAAGTAGGCGGCAATACTCAATGGAAGCCCGATGATTGTGCCGAGGTTTATAATATCAATATAGCGTTGTGCTGATGTTTGTGGTTTATTCTTTCGGCGCCTTTTCTCTGCATATTGAATTGCACCGCTTGCGATCATTACGCAGCCTAAGATCCCAGAGAAGAAATATAACCACCGCAATGAAATACCAGCAAACTCGCCTTCATGTAAATTGATGAAGGTATTACTAACTGTGGTAACAGTGCTATGGGTGCTTTGATAAGGGATCTGTTGACCACTAACACCATTAAAAATGAGCATCTGTTCAGATTGAGTCGCATCTTTCGTTAACTTATTGAAAATAATATAAGCACTTTCGTCAAAGGGATATTTTATTTCAATAAAGTAAATGCTATCTTTTCCCCACTCTTGTTCAACCAGAGGAGCTAGTGAGCTGATATTAATTAATTTAGCAGGCTGTCCAGAGGCATGAATTTCTTGTCCAAATTCGCTGCGCTGAGAACTTTTCTGCTGTGCATCTGAATCAAATTGATAAGCACCTGTTGTGATCAGTGACATCCACGTACTTGCGATAAAAATTAAACCACTGTAAGTGATCATCAACTGAAATGGCAATGAAGCGATACTGCTTAAATTATGCAAGTCAAGAATGGCCGTTTTACCTTTTTCTGGCCGAAAGGCGAAGAAGTCTTTAAATATTTTTCTATGAGCTACAATGCCGGTGATTAAGCCAATAAAAAGTAACATGGTTAAAATGCCAATAATTTTATACCCTATTCCACTAGGAAGGTAATGCAATTGATAATGCATCTTATATAAAACTTGACCACCTTGCGTGTCTCGGCTTGCAATTGGTTTTCCTGTAATATTATTGAGTAATGTAAACCCGCCTTCTTTTTTTATTTCTTTCGCGTAGCGCCAATATGCTTTTATTTGTTTATTGGTTCTTCCGCTTGTAGGGCTTATATACCACTTTTGAGCGTCTGGGTAATTCTCTGATAAAAACTGGATACCTAAGTCGATATCGTTTTCTACTGATTTGGAATTGGTAAATTCTATTTCAGGTTTCATCCACTGATCGATTTCATTGTCAAAATAACCAAGAGTACCGGTTACAAACATAAAATAGATGACCCAGCAAAATACCAGGCCAGACCATGCGTGAAGCCAAGTCATTGATTGTCTAAAGTCTTTTTTCATAATAATCGTTAAATCTCGTTATAAAGAAAAATGGTAAGCGCACTGATAGCTAAAACAATTAAAAGTCTGCTCCAAACTTTAGCTATATCTTTTTTAGTAAAACACCACATGATAATAATGCTATATATAACGAAACTGCTGAGGGTGGCCGTTTTTGCTGCGTCATTTAAAGGAAGGGGAAGTAAATATGCCAATAAAATTGACAGTAAATTAGTGACTAAATAACCTAAAAATACTGCCGCAACAATACGTTGTAATACTTGCCCATTGTGCGAATTAAAGTAATCTTTTAACTTCATCATTGTTTATGCCAATGCCTACCTATTGAGTGTTGAATTCACGCTAAAAATAAACGGTGATTGATAGCAATATTCACCAATCACCGTTTGCTACTCGAAATAATTAAAAATGACGTTTAATGTTGAAGGTAAGGGCTCTTGGTTCGTTCGGAGTAATTAGTCCGTTTTCACTTCCTGTTTTTGCACGACTTTTGTCAAATGCATTTTTCAATAGAAGCGATGCTTCCCAGTCAGCGTTGTCATAGTAAATACCAGCATCGGCCTCGACGTATGAAGCAACTATGTTTTCTTTAAAACGACGTTCGCTTTCATAACGAATACCAAGCGCAAGTTTAAAGCCGTTTAAACGGCCACTTAGACGATAGCGGTTCCATAGAGTTGCACTATGCATTGGCGTGTTATCTGCCTGAACTCCTTTTTTATTGCCTTCGCTATCATCGACAAGATAGCTCGCATCAGTATATGCATAACTGAACAACCCTGACCATTGGGAGTTAACACGGAAGGCTACATCAGCTTCGAGGCCTTTTGAGGTGAAATTCTTTCCTTTAGTTTGTATTAATAAACAGTCGTAATCCGGTGGAGTACAAATAAATGTTGTTTTATTTTCACGGTCTTGCTGAAACAAGGTTACTGATGGTGTTAGGTGATTATCGAAAAAGTTACCTTTAATACCAACTTCGTAGTTATTGCCTTCGATTGGTAAATAATCATCAGTTCCCTTACCGTTTTTTTCGTAACCATACTGAGCTATGTGCCTAACGTTTATCGGATCATAAGCAGTGCTATAAGTGGTAAAAATATTAATATTGTTATTTAGCGCATATATAGCGCCAAGATCCCATAGAATTTTATCTGATGTATCTGTGTAAACATTCGTATAAGAAAGACTACTGGTACGAGAGCGAGTTTGTTTTTGCTTTACGTAAGAGATACCAGGGGTAAGCGTTAGATCACCTATGCTGATTCTATCTTTTAAATAGATATTAGTGTCTTCAGTGCCCTTAGGGCTAAGCATAAAATTAAGTACGTTTGCTGGAATCGGACCAACATTTTGATTTGTTGTATCTAACGGATCTATATCGTTGTCTGCTTTGGACTTTCTGCTTTGACTCTTTCCGCCATATTCAGTAGAGAAATCTCGGTAACTACCGCCCACTAATAGGTGGTGCTCTAAACTACCTGTCGAAAACTTACCTTGTACGCCGATATCAAACATCTTATAAGTATCGTTGTTCTCATATGACTCCCATCTTCTAGCTAAAAGACCCTGATCCGATAGTTTATCATCTACCACTTCGAGTGAAAGTTGCTCAGCCTCATTTTCGCTATAGCGTAGTCTTGAATTGAGTTCCCATAAAGGATTAAAATTGTGAGCTAATGTCAAATCGACAGTGAGTGCTGTATTATCTTTATAATCTTCTGAACTACCTAAATACACGCTGCGGTCATTAGGAGTACCATAGGGGGTGCTGGAATCAAGTGAACTTTGATCAAGTGCTGAAGATGCGGTGCTAATTCCAGTTAAGTTGCGTTGTGTATATTCAATTCTTGGAGTTAGTTTTGTATTGTCATTTAATAAAAAAGTAACAGAGAGGTCTACAAGTGTTTCATCGATTGACACACCATCTTGAAAATACTCACCTGAAGGTGTGTATGACGTTATAACACGATATAATAAGTTATCATTTAATGGACCTGTACTATCGAGAGTAAGCGATAACCTGTTACGATCAAAGTAGCCTACGTCATTTGCAAGATACGATGAGCCTTGTACACCAATAGAAGTGCTTGCTTCTTCTTGCGGCTTTTTGGTGGTTAAGTTGATCATCCCGCCACCCATCCCTGAACCGTATAGCAAGCCATCTTGTCCGCGTAAGAATGAAGCCGACTCTAGATTATAGGTGCTAGGTAGTACCGAGCCAGATCGTCCGCCATCACCATCCGTTGTGCCTTCTAATGATCGAAAACCGTCGATTAATATATTTTTATAATCCGTTTTCATTCCTCTGACAGTTAAACTTCCTTCGTTACCACTGTTGGCACTAAAGCCCGGAACATAATCGAGAGTTTGTTCTAAGTCAGTCGCGTTAATTTCTCTTAATGCGTGCTCGTCTAAAACAGTGATAGAACGGCCCGTATTACGTAGACTAACATTCATTTTGGTCGCGGTATTATTAATTTGATCTAACCCGGCATCCGCGGTAACTAGCGTAGAGCCTAAATTTTGATCACTTTGAGCCACTTTATCTTGCTCGTTGGTGTCTTCGTTATGTGTGTCTATTGCCATGGCAGTTTGACTACACAACGCCAGTAATACAGCCACATGTAATGGTTTGACTGCATATGGTGTTATGTTTTTTAACATTTTTCACTCCGTTGTTTTATTAAAAAATTTATTTGTTAAATAGACTTAAACGCTTTCGATATATGTAAGTTCACTTTGAATAAACCAAATAAGAACACTAGTCTTCAAGAAGGTATTCCTGCGGCGGTAATGCAAATGCAAATGCAAATGCAAATGCAAATGCAAATTGTTACCATTTGCGTGCGGGGCATGCTAGCAGTGTGCTTGTGTAATGCAATTTTATATTTTACAAAAAATTACACCTGAATGAATTGTGAGCAGTTAAGTGTGTGGGTGGTTGTAATTAAGGCTGTATCTTACAAAGGATTACACCTGAGTGAATAGTGAGCTGTTAAGTGCAGGGGCGATTGTAATTTAGGCTGGTGCTTTAATCGGTACGTCGTAGGAAATCAATCGGTTACACTATTGGTGTTTTGTCCTGAAAGGAGCATTTTAATCGTCTGCGTCACCTCATAGTCAGTGCGTTGTGGAGTGCTAGTCGCTTCTGGCTAAAGAAAAAATGCTAACGGTATTAACCGCTAGCATATAAATGAGTTGTGATTAATAGCCAATCATCTTTAATAAGTTCTCTGCGGTTTCAATCGCCTCTCTACGATTAGCAATATTCAACTTTTGATACAGATTACGAATATGGGTTTTGATGGTCGTAGAAGCCACATCTAACTCTATCGAGATCTGCTCATTGCTGTAACGGGAATAAATCAAGCCAAGCACTTGCCATTCACGGTGGGTCAGGGGACTCGTGCGTATCAGTTCTGGCAGGTTGTGATTGTTCAATAGCTTATGTACAAAGTCTTTATCAAAATAAATCGCGCGGTTGTGACGTTTTATCGACATTTCAGCAAGTAGCTTTTCAGCGCGATAACGTTCTAACTCGGCCATATTACCTTGTTTTAATAAGCCGTTAAGTAATTCTGCAATCACTTTTGTATCAATCAAAAAATCGCAAATTGAGCTGGTGGTATTTGTCAATGTCAGTGCGGTTTGTAATTTGTCTAACGCTTGTGTTTGGTCATCGGATTGACTGTAGATCACAGCTTCCAGTGTGGCATTTTTTTGTTGTTCGAAAATAAGTTGATGACGCGTTGCAGCTTGTTGTAAATGATCGAGGATCTGGAGTGCTTGGCTATAGTTCTCCGTTAACATATAAGCGCGTGCGATATTACGACCGTGACTCTGCGTAAAGTGATTACAGGCATTTTCTGCGACGGGTTGGCTTTGTTGCAACCATTGCTCAACTTGGCTGTTCAGCCCTTTAGCTTGCCAGTATAACAATTGCGAAAAGTTAGCATTGGCTATCCAGTCTGCATGGTAATCGGACTGATCGATAAGCTCGCCACACAAGTCGATATAACGACCTGCTTTATCCAGTTCTCCACGGGATATGTGTACGCGCGCTAAGATGGCATACGATTGTAAATATTTAGACTGACAATATTTAGGTAACACATTTAACCCTTTATGGGCGAACTCTTCTGCAAGATCTAAATGATTCCAACGCCAATAGATCTGACTACGAATGCGTTGTAAAAATTCATACAAGGGCAGTTGCTGAAGATGTTGTTTGTCAGCCAATTGGTCTGCACTGTCGAGTAATTCAAACGCGGATTGAATATGGCCTTGGGCAATTAAAATCTCACTTTGTTGTAACAACGACCATAATGCTTGCGGGTAAACATGGTACTGGCGCGCCATGCGCTCTGCTTGTTGCATCATGGCCAATGCACGGTCTAAGTGGCCGAGTACATGGTTGACTTCACCAATCACCGAGGTCGCGACAATTCGGCTGCGATAATTACGGGGATCTAACTGTTCCAGGGCATTTTCAGCCAGTTGTAATGCCAGTTCTGGGGTGTTTTGGTTAATTGCTACTTGTGCACGCAGGGCATTAAATTCGCCTTGTTGGGTTAAGGTTAACTCAATATTACGCTGTTTTAATTCGATTAATGCTTGCGCGAGTAAATCACCAACTTGATTATAACTGTGTTGGCTTTGGGCTAACCAAGCACGTAATAACGGCAGGTGGGGACTTTGGTATAAGGTATCCGGTTGCAGCTGGCCAATGGTGGTTTCTAAATTGGCTAACTCACCCTGATTAAACATGTGCCAACCGTGTGCTAATAAGATCTCGGCGGTTAACGTGCTGTCTTTAGCACGTTGGGCATGAAACAGTGCTTGTTGGGGGTTATCGTGTTTTAACCAAGCGCGCGCTGCGTCTTTATGTAATTGCTTGCTGCTCTGTGCCAGCTTGGTATGGCGTTGGTGTTTAAGAAAATCAGAAAATAAGTTGTGAAACCGATACCAATTCTGTTCGCCTTCGAGGGAGTGTAAAAATAACCCGTGCTTATCTAATGATTCTAATAAGTTGTTTGCCGCTTCATTATCAAAGAACTCAGTGATTAAACTGGTATTGAAAATGGTAAAGACTGAGCATTGCATTAAAAATACTTGTAAGGGTTTATCTAATAAATCAAATACTTCTTCAGCCAAATAGTCCCACAGGTGGGATTGCTTGATTTGTGAGATCCACTCCGTCGATTCGGCCACACTGTGTTGTTTCTGTTTTACTTGCAGGGCGATTAATTGTAATGCCGATGGCCAGCCTTCGATTTTCTGTTGTAATTTTTGGATTTCAGTATCGCTCATGTTAAAGCCAATACGTTGTTCAAAAAATTGTATAATTTCTTGGTCGTCAAACGCTAATAATTCACTGTCGAGTTCGATAAGCAGATCGCGAATACGCAAGTTTGCGGTATTCAGGGGTGGTAAAGTACGACTAGTGACGACTAGCGTGCAGTTCGCTGGCATGTATTTAAGGAAGAAACGTAAGCCTTCATGGATTTCATCATTGTTAATACAGTGATAGTCATCTAAGACCAGATAAAACTCACTTTTATAGTTTGTTAGTTCGGCAAACAGTTCACTAAATAAATTAGGCAGCGAGCTATATTGGCGACGTTCGGCCAATGCTTGAGAATTGATGCAGGCTTGCTCAGTGACTTTATTAATGGCTTGAATAAAATAGTTCACAAAACGAAATGTATCGTTATCGGTTTCATCGATATTAAACCAACCTACTTGGCTGTTGTCTTTGAGCCATTGTGCTGCCATGGTGGTTTTACCATAACCTGCAGGTGAACGAAATAAGACTAATTTATTAAATGCTGCGTCTTGAAGATGACCTAAAATACGGGTGCGAGAGATTGAATTGTGTAAGCGAGTTGGGCGATTTAATTTTGATGTTATCCACATAAGCTGTTCTTATTTGTCAGAGTATAAAGGCGAGGTCGCGTCTTGCTGATTTTTATTTTTATTATCAATACTTATATAATAACTAAACCAGATGCTAAAAACGGTGATAGGGTTATAACTTGTTTCATTTTGTTACATTTAGATGTGGTGATAATGCGACTAAAATCACTTAAATTCGTTCATCCTCCCCCATAAACTGCGAACTCTATCACGGCTACTCGCACGCCAGCCTAGAAATAGATGCGTCTACGCCTAAACCACTCCTCCTTTAATTTATCAATGCAGGAGGATGTTGCTGTTTACGCATTAAGGCAAGATTCATCTCATTGAAAATTTATTTAGTTTTAACTTTGAACCTGTAGCATTAGCATTAGGATGTAAGATGAAATCGACAGTAAACAAAAGCTTTGATAAAACAGCATTCCAAGCCGCCGTTAATAAATACCTAACGACAAAATTAGTGACATTACCAGCGCAAGCGAGTGCACATACGTGGCGCTTAGCGATGGAGTATGCGCTAGCTGAAACAACGACGATGAATTTGCTTGCGACAGAACAAGATACCAAGATAAAAAATGCCCGCAGCGTTAATTATCTCTCATTAGAGTTCCTTATTGGCCGCCTTACTGGTAATAACCTTATTAGCATGGGTTTGTATGAACAAGTCACAGTAGCAATGGCTGAGTTTGGTCAAAACCTCACTGATTTATTAGAAGAAGAGCGTGATCCAGCATTAGGTAATGGTGGTTTAGGTCGTCTGGCTGCTTGTTTTATGGATTCACTGGCAGCGGAAGAATATCCTGCGGTAGGTTATGGCTTACATTATGAATATGGCTTATTTAAGCAAAGTTTTAATGATGGTCGTCAACAAGAAGCACCGGATGAATGGCGTGATGAAACAGGTTACCCTTGGGAAGTTATTCGCCCTGAACTGGCGCAAAACGTCGGGTTTTATGGTCATGTAGAAGAGTATTTAGATCGTGATGGTATCAGTCAACGTCGTTGGGTTCCGGGTTTACAAGTAGAAGGCATGGCGTGGGATTTACCGATTGTTGGTTACAATAATAATTCTGTTTATCCACTGCGTTTATGGGAATGTCGTGCACCAGCGCCGTTTAATTTGAACCGCTTCGATGAAGGTAATTATGTTGCAGCACAAGCAAGCCATATTCAGGCAGGCAATCTCACCAAAGTGCTATACCCAAATGATAATCATGACAAAGGTAAAGAACTACGCTTGATGCAGCAGTACTTCCACTGTGCTTGTTCTGTGGCTGATATTTTACGTCGTCATAAAGCCGCGGGTCATTCGATTATGGATTTAGCTAAGCTAGAGTCTATTCAACTTAATGATACCCACCCAACGATTGCCATTCCTGAGTTATTACGCATCTTACTTGATGAACATAAACTAAGTTGGGATGACGCATGGGCGATTAGCTCAAAAACATTTGCTTATACCAACCATACCTTATTACCTGAAGCACTAGAAACCTGGGGTGAGAACTTAATGATGACGTTGTTACCACGTCATATGGAGATCATTTTTGATATTAACTTACGTCTGATGGGGGCTGTTGCAGATAAATGGCCGGGTGATGTGGATAAGTTACGTAAGCTTTCAATTATTCAAGAAGGTGGTGAACGTCGTGTTCGTATGGCTAATTTATGTGTAGCAAGTACGTATGCCGTTAACGGTGTCGCAGCTATGCACTCAGAGTTAGTGAAGCGTGATTTATTCCCCGAGTTTAATGAGTTGTTCCCGGGACGGTTACATAACGTGACTAATGGTGTAACGCCACGTCGTTGGTTGAAGTTCTGTAATCCACTACTGTCCGATCTAATTAGCAGCAAAATTGGTTCGGGTTGGATCAAAAATCTAGAGCAGCTAAAACAGTTAGAATCATTTGCGGATGATCGTGAATTCCAAACTGACTTTATGCGCGTTAAAAAAGCCAATAAACAACGTCTAGCAGATTGGGTTGCTGAACATATGGATATAACCCTTAATCCTGATGCCATCTTTGATGTACAGATAAAACGTCTGCATGAATATAAACGCCAGCACCTTAATTTACTGCATATCTTATCTTTGTATCATCGTTTAATTAACGATGCCACTTTCACTATGCAACCAAGAGTGTTCATTTTTGCTTCAAAAGCGGCACCAGGATATGAGTTAGCTAAAGAAATTATCTTTGCGATTAATAAGGTCGCAGAAAAGATTAACAATGACCCGCGAATTGGTGGTACCTTAAAAGTAGTATTTTTGCCAGACTATCGAGTCAGCTTAGCTGAAATTATTATCCCGGCAGCGGATGTATCTGAGCAGATCTCAACGGCGGGTAAAGAAGCCTCGGGTACCGGCAATATGAAGATGGCACTGAATGGTGCGTTGACGATCGGGACGATGGATGGTGCCAATGTTGAGATCCGTGAAGAAGTGGGCGATGACAACATCTTTATCTTTGGTCTTAACGTTGATGAAGTGAAAACACTACAGTCTCAAGGTTATAACCCTTACGATTATTATGACGCTGATCACTTATTACGTGCTTCGCTGGATCTGCTGGCGGGTGATGAATTTACGCCAGGTCAATCTGGACTACTGAATGCCACACGTCATAGCCTGTTAGAAGGCGGAGACCCATATCTAGTATT
This sequence comes from Moritella sp. 28, assembly GCF_018219435.1. Taxonomy (NCBI): domain Bacteria; kingdom Pseudomonadati; phylum Pseudomonadota; class Gammaproteobacteria; order Alteromonadales; family Moritellaceae; genus Moritella; species Moritella sp. 28. The sequence goes on from NZ_CP056121.1 coordinate 1,275,639, forward strand.
GGCGGACTTCGCTGATTATGAGCAGGCACAAGCACGTATTGATAAGCAATATTGTGACCCACAGGGCTGGGCAAAAATGGCAATTTTAAATACAGCACGTAATGGTAAGTTTAGCTCTGATCGTAGTATTCGTGATTATGCTAACAACATTTGGCAATTAAACGCGGTTAGTCGTTAAGTATTCATGGAGGATAAAATGGAACAAAGTAATGTGCTGAAAAAAGTTGCCGAACAAGCAGGTATCGCAGATAGCTATACCAATGCTTGGGGTAACAATGAAGTCGTCTCCGATGACACGCTAACACGTTTATTAGCTGCGCTAGGCTACGATACTAAATCGGAACAAACACTACTCGCGTCAGCTGATAAAAAGCACCAAACACCAATTTTAGCGGCTGTAAAAGTAGTTAAAGATGGTGACCCTATTCATATTGATTTGAATTTGGGTCAAAGCGCGCGAGTTAGTGATTTTAGCTGGCAGCTTGAAACGGAACAAGGTGAGGTTGTTGAAGGTTATCTGCAATCGCAAATTGTTGCCGATACCCGTGACGAAGGCGGGGTACTTACCTTTTCGTTACCCAATGATCTTGCTTTGGGCTATCACAAATTACAGGTATTACGCCGTCGTCGTAAATCGGCTTACGAAATGACGCTGATCATTGCGCCCAAAGCGTGTTACAAACAACCCTCGATTGAACAAGGCTGTAAGTCTTGGGGCCCAAGTGTGCAGCTGTATACTTTGAAAACCGATCATAACTGGGGTATCGGTGATTTTGGTGACCTGAAACAGTTGGTGGCTGATATTGCCGCGCGTGGTGGTGATTTTGTTGGTTTAAATCCTATTCATTCTTTATTCCCAGCTAATCCCGAAGGCGCGAGTCCATACAGCCCGTCATCACGTCGCTGGTTAAACCTGTTATACATAGATGTGACTGCAGTGCCTGAATTTGCATTGTGTTCAGCTGCCCAACAACGTGTTGGTAGTAGTGAGTTCCAGCAAGATTTACATGCTGTTCGTGCCACTGAGTGGGTTGACTATAGTGAAGTTTCACGTTTAAAAATGAGCGTGTTACCGCTGTTATTTAGCGAGTTCCAACAACGTCATTTGGCGACGAATAGCACTCGAGCACAAAATTTCTTAGCATTCGTGGCGAAAGGTGGGAATAGCTTATTACATCAAGCAAGCTTCGATGCCCTACATCAACAGCTACATGATAAAGATGAAAGTGTGTGGGGCTGGCAAGTATTCCCTGCTGAATTACGTGATATTAATAGCGATGCAGTACAAATATTTATTAAGCAAAACCAGTCCGCTATCCAACGTTATATGTACTTGCAATGGGTTGCGGATGAGCAGATAGCTGATGTACAAAAATTCGCATTAGAACAAGGCATGAACATGGGTCTTTACCGTGATCTTGCGGTTGGGGTCGCTGATAGTGGTGCTGAAGTTTGGGCTGATGAAGGTACTTTGTGTCAAGATGTTAGCATTGGCGCGCCACCTGACGTATTAGGGCCTTTAGGGCAGAACTGGGGCTTGCCGCCGCTCAATCCAGCGCAATTAAAAGCCACGGGTTATGATGCCTTTATTCAATTATTACGTGCCAACATGCAGCATTGTGGTGCTTTGCGGATAGATCATGTATTAGGGCTGCTACGTCTGTGGTGGATCCCCAAAGGTGAAAGTTCTACATCTGGCGCTTACATGTATTATCCGGTTCAGGATATGCTGTCTATTTTGGCGTTAGAAAGCCATCGTCATCAGTGTGCTGTGATTGGTGAAGATCTTGGCACTGTGCCTGATGAGATCGTGAGCTTGTTAAGTGACGCGGGAATTCATTCTTATAAAGTCTTCTTTTTTGAAACCGCAGAAGATGGTGGCTATTTTTCACCGGCCCATTACCAACCGCAATCAATGGCAACACTGTGTACCCATGACATGCCGACACTACGTGGCTTCTGGCATTGTGAAGATCTTAAATTAGGTCAAACCATAGGGCTGTATCCAGATCAAGCACAGCTGGACGGTTTGTTTGATGATCGCTGCAAATCGAAACAAGAAATACTCAATAGTGTGTCGTGGCACGGTAATCTGGCGGAGTCTGTGGGACGCAATGCAAATTATGTTCCTATGGACCAAGCACTGAGTAACAGCTTACAATTACATTTAGCAGCAGGTTCAAGCAGTTTGTTAAGTTTACAGCTTGAAGATTGGCTAGCCATGGATAAGCCTGTTAACGTACCGGGAACGGTAGATGAATACCCGAACTGGCGTCGTAAACTATCAGTAACATTGGATGACATGTTTAGCTGCCCTAATGTTAATTATTTAGCTACAGAGTTGACTGCCGCACGTGCAAAAGCCAGTGATGAAGCAGAACATCGCGAAGCAGTGAACAGCTAATCGTAGTAGAAAGGAAGTTTTAATGCAGTTGGTTGCAAATGTGGCAGTGATCCACAACCTTGAAGCATATTCTGGCTTGATGCCAAGTATGGAAACATTACATACCCCAAAACTAATGCACAAAGAGATGGGGGCGCAGTGTGTCAGTTTTATGCTCGACGGTCAGCGCGTATCGGGTGTGCGTTTTTTAGTGTTTGCGCCGCATGCCAGTAAAGTCAGTGTAATTGGTGATTTTAATGATTGGAATACTAACGACCATGCCTTGCGTCAATTGGACGCAGGGCTATGGGGTGTATTCATTGCTAACTTAAACATTGGTGAGCGCTATAAGTTTGCCATTGTGGATAGTAATGGTAAGAGCTTGCCATATAAAGCCGATCCATGGGGGGCACATGCAGAGCAGTACCCTTCATTTGCATCCTTGGTGTATCAGCAAGATAGTTATCAATGGCAGGATGATACATGGCAACAACGTGCAGTCACCGAAAAGCACAAACAAGCATTATCATTTTATGAACTCCATGTAGGCTCTTGGCTGCGAGATACAAACGATGAATTTTTAAATTATCGCCAATTAGCGGAAAAACTGATTCCGTATCTGCAAAAAATGCATTATACCCATGTTGAATTGATGCCAATCTCTGAGCATCCGTTCTATGGTTCTTGGGGTTATCAGCCGATTGGACTATTCGCCCCGACTAGTCGTTTTGGTCACCCTGATGATTTTAAGTTTTTCGTTGATCAGTGCCATCAAGCGGGACTTGGCGTTATCATCGATTGGGTGCCTGCGCATTTTCCTGAAGATGATCACGGTTTAGCGCAGTTTGATGGCACGGCATTATTTAATGATCCTGATCCGAAACGTGGTTGGCACCAAGATTGGCACAGCTATATTTATGACTGTGGTAAAGATCATGTACAGCGATTTTTAGTGTCGAATAGCTTGTATTGGTTAGAGCAATTCCATGTGGATGGTATCCGCGTTGATGCTGTCGCGTCGATGCTGTATCTGGATTATTCGCGTAATGATGGCGAGTGGATCCCTAACTGCGATGGCGGCAATCATAACTACGATACCATCAAGGTATTAAAGTGGATGAATGAAGAGATTTATAACCATTTTCCTAATGCCATGACGATTGCAGAAGAGTCGACGGCATACCCTGGGGTATCGAAACCGACTTTTTTAGGTGGTTTAGGGTTTGGTTTTAAATGGAACATGGGCTGGATGCACGATAGCTTAAACTACATGCAGGAAGAGTCAATTAACCGTAAATACCATCACGATACTATCACGTTCCCGTTAGTTTATGCATTTAGTGAAAATTATGTATTAGCCTTATCCCACGATGAAGTTGTTTACGGTAAAGGTTCTTTATTGGGTAAAATGCCCGGTGATGAATGGCAAAAATTCGCTAATTTACGTGCTTATACGGGTTATATGTATGGTCAACCGGGTAAAAAACTTAACTTCATGGGAGCTGAAATAGCGCAATCACGAGAGTGGAACCATGATGGACAACTGGATTGGGGGTTGCTACAACATGCCAACAATGCGGGGGTGCAACAATTGACTGCAGATTTGAACCTGTTGTATCAGGCGGAAGTTGCACTGTATCAACTTGATTGCGACCCTGCGGGTTTTGAATGGCGTTTACAAGATAATAAAGGCGAAAGTGTGTTAGCACATGAACGTATTAGTGAGAGTGGCGAACGTATCTTGGTGATCAGTAACTTTACGCCAATACCAAGAGATAATTTCCGTCTCGGTGTACCGAATACAGGTCGTTATGAACTGTTATTAAATACAGATGCTGAATGCTACGCTGGCAGTAATTATCCGCTGGTAAGCAGTGCTGAGAGTGAAAAAGTACAGAGTCAGGGACTTCGCGAGTCTGTGCGGTTAACATTACCACCACTGTCAACGGTATTTTATCGTTGGGTACCTGCTAGCTAAAATAGCAGAAAATTGAATAGTAATCGATGTAATTGAAAGGCAAGGGGAGCAGTCTTCTTGCCTTGCTCGTCTTCTTACTAATGAAAATGCCGTTGAAGGTTGTAGGGTTAAATGATGTCCTACAAAACGGTTAAGGAAAATATTTTCTAGCGTACTCAGCTGACTTCGCAAGTATAAATAATGATGGAACGATGATCACAAAACCTAAAGTAAATATCAAATTTTGATTTTCTAATAACTCATATGCTGAATAAAAAACAACACACGCTAGTAGGGCAATATGCACCTTATGGAGTTTTGGGTTACTTATCGAAAATTTACAGTATTTTCTAATCATAATGTCCATCTTGTGCTATTTAATACGTTCGTATGGCGATTATTATACATATAATTTTATATGCTTAAACACATGTTTACCTTCGGACATTAAAATATGTATTTTGGAGTAGCAATTCACTCATTCTATGAGTATGGCGACTTAGTCACATTGTGTGTGAACGTTAATCCTCATTATTCTATTCAATATTGGTATTTATATCCTCTAGTATTCACTGTTTTGTGACACAGGGCGTCACGTTTATCTGACTTGATTTATACTTAGCTATATTTAAAATATTTTTAAATAAAACCATGTACTTTCAATACCTATTAGTTAATATTGTTTAAACACAAGGAGAGGTTAATGAAAAATATAAATGGAAAATTAAGTTTGATTATGTGCGCTATGGTCGCATCTGTGCAACCTGCTCTTGCTGAAAAGGCGGGAACGACTTATCTAAATCCCGCAGTCGGTTATCATATGTTTGGTTCAAAACTAGGCGTTGAAGACGGCGCTGCATTGGTTATTGGTGGAGAATACGTTATTAGCCCGAAGTTTGGTGCAGAAGTCAGTTACCTCTATGGTAACTCTGATATTGACGGATCTTCTGGCGATGTAGATAACGCACAATATACGCTTGATGGGCTTTACTACACACCTGAAATAGGGAATTGGCAACCATTTATCAATGCAGGTGTTGGCCATGGTACATTTGATTTAGGAGCCTATGACACCAAAGAAACACAACTTAATGTCGGTGTTGGTAGTCGTTATCACTTTAATGATAAATGGTCTGCACGATTACAAGCCAAAATGATTAACAGTTTGGACGATGAACGTTGGGATTCATTAATTACTGTCGGTGTGAGTTATGCATTTGGTCGTAAGAGTAAAGCACCTGCTGCTGTTGTGGTATTGCTGGATGGTGATGGCGATGCAATCCTTGATAAGAATGATCAATGTTTAAATACGCCAAGTGGTGTTTATGTTGATGATAGCGGTTGTGCTCTCGATCGTGATAGCGATGGGATCCCTGATTACCTCGATCACTGTCCTGATAGTGTGTCGACTGATTCTATTGACGACAATGGCTGTGTTATTGTAATAGAACAACCCGCATCGATGAAACTCAAAGTTAATTTTGCCAATAACTCGGCAGTTATTCCTGAGTCCGCAAAAAGTGAAATTAGAGATGTTGCCGACTTGATGACGCAGTTTTTAAATGCTGAAGTAGTGATAGAAGGGCATTCAGATAGCAGTGGGAAAGCAGCTTATAATAAAGCCTTGTCACAACGTCGTGCCGATGCAGTACGTGATATCCTGATTAATGAGTATGGAATTGATACTTCACGGGTATCTGCGGTAGGTTATGGGCAAGAACAACCGGTTGCCAGTAATAGTACGAACGAAGGGCGCTTAGAAAATCGACGTGTAATGGCTGAAATTAGCTATAAATAAAGCGCATTAATAATAGAGACTATGCTTAGTTCGAGCTAAAGATACAGAGCTAAAATTAGAAGCCAGCGAAAGCTGGCTTTTTAATATCGTATTATCAATAAATACTCGTTTTTTTTATGTTTAAAACACTGTAACCATAACATTTTAATGATAATTTCTGCTGTAAAATACCCACTGAACTATATTAATAAGACTTATATTAATAAGAACTATTTTTCAAATGGATTTGGGGGTGTAAGGTGATAAATAAAAAAAGATTTTTAATCATTGATGACTCTATCACTATTATCTCTTTAATGCGTTGGATGCTCAATAGTGCTGGTGTTTCGAATGACTTTATTAATAGTACTACTGACAGTTTAAAAGCCATTCGTTTGTTATCTCAACATCAGTATGATGTGGTTCTTTGTGATTACAATATGAATCATCATATCGATGGTGGGCTTATTTTCGACGAGGTTAAACAGCGAAAATTAATTTCATCTAATACCGTGTTCATTTGTGTTACTGGTGATAGTTCACTTTCTGTGGTTACACATTTTATTGAATTAGAACCCGACGATTATTTGCTTAAGCCTTTATGCCCACAAGAATTTATTCATCGTATTGAAGGCGTATTAGTACGTAAAGCCGTGATAGCCCCGTTATTATCGGCCATGGATAATCAAGATTATCAATTAGCACTGGAGTTATGTGATAACTATCGCATCAATAACATACAATATGTTAATTATATAGATCGTATCTATGGTGATTGTTTATTACGTTTAAGACGGCATGATGAAGCCTTAGCATTTTATCAAAAATACTGTGAAGAAACGGACGCCATCTGGTCTGAAATAGGTTTAGGTCAAACTTATCAATCGCTAGGTGATTTGGATAAAGCTGAGAATGTGTTCAAGGCAATATTAACCAAGCACCCCTGTCAACCTGTTGCCCGTCAAAGCCTTGCTAATTGCATGATGGTTAGGGGTCAATTACCGGATGCCATTCGTGAATTTAATATTGCGCATAAAGTGAATCCTGCAAATCCACATCGTGAACTCATACTTGCTAATTTGTATACTGCGCTGCAGCTACATGATAAAGCTGCAGCTGGTTTTCAGCGTTTTATTACTAAGGTTAAAGGTACTAGTCGTTATAGCTACGGCGTTGCGATGAATACTTATGTGTCACTTTTACTCGCAAGTTTATATACTGAATCGACCCAAGAACACGATGAATTATTGAGTCAAGCGCAGTATAAAATTCATGAGTATAGTGCGAAATCTGAAGGTGACAGCATCGCTGAGTTTAATTTGTTAATTGGGCTGGGTATCCTTGCTTACATCAATGGTGATATTAAAAACGCTTTGATTGTGGTGCATAAATTAAGTGTATCTGATAAATCTACAGTGGATTTTTATACTGAATTGAACATTACAAGGTTATATGGCTTGTGTGGTATTCCGGACTTGTATGATGCCTCGATGTTACGTGCGCAGGCATTGTGTAAAAACACCAATGAAGATGTATTAATGTTAAGTCAAATTAAGATGCTCGATGGTGCCAAACACGAAATCCAGCAACGTCTACAAGAAGGTAAAATTCTGACCGAAAAAGCACAAGCACAACGTCAAAAAAATGCGGCTAATCAAGCGATCAGCTATGCTTATAAAGCTTTTCACCGCGTCCCGTTTAATTATAAGAATTGCCGTTTGATTATTGAATTAACGGCATTGGCAACACCCTCTGAATCTCAATCAGAAACCAGTATTCATGAACGTGAAAGTATTCTTAAATCTTGCGGCTGGATCTACGAAAATGATAACCGTCCCACAGCAGAAGAAAAACGTCGTACACATGAACTGTTTCATTTAGCCATCGATAAGCTGAGCCTTAGCGTGTAACGTTATCAATAATGTCGGGGGGGTATTTATGCTAATGTACTTAAATATTGGGTTAATTCATCAAGCAGTATTATCTACAACATTAAGGGGTTGTCATCCTTTAACTTGCTCGTATGTAGTTATTATGCATTTCGATGATTTTGCCGCCAGTTGGCGCCGCTATTATATCGGCTAGAGTGTATTTGTTCATCTCGCAATAGAACGCGTTGAGTCCGAGGCCTAGTATATTTTTCAGTTGACAACCGTTGCGCAGGGCACAGACATTAGCTTCGCAATCGATTAGCATTGTGCAGTTCTCTAGTTCGCGAAGGGCTTCTCCGATGCTGAGGTCCGCTGGTTTAATTGACAATCTCAGACCGCCGTGAGGGCCTCGTAGGGTTTCGACCCAACCAAGATGGCTGAGCTTGTTTGCCACTTTGATAAGGTGATTGCGTGGTACATTGAACTGCTCGGCAATTTCAATTATTTTTATAGGTTCCTTCCTGTCCCCTTTAGCTAAGTACATTAGGATTCTAAGACCAAAGTCTGTGAAATTTGTTAGCTGCATGCTCATACCAGTTTATTTATTTATTATGACTCTGTAATGATAATAAAGATGTATTCATAATACAATATTTCATCGCCATCGTAAGTGATGTAGCTTCTTTCTCTACTCCTTTTTCATACTAAATTAGTGACCTATTACTTAGCTGTTACCCTTCTGTTGTTTAAGCGATTCCTAAAATAAACATGCTTGTATTTTATTTATAAAATAGAGTTGAACATCACAAATAAAAGGTGTATTTTAAATGCAACAATAAAGGTGCATTTAAAATGCACAAATAAAACTAAAGAGAGTTCTAGCCATGTCTGATTTTGAAATAAAGCATAAAACTGCCTCCAAATTCTATGAGCATATTGCGTATAAAATTACGCAGATCCTTAAGTTTCTTTTAAATATTTTTTATGGAAAAAAATACGCAAAACGAGCTGTAATTTTGGAAACTATTGCAGCTGTTCCCGGTATGGTCGCTGGTATGTTTAATCATCTAAAAGCTTTACGCCGGATGAAAGATGATGAGGGGTGGATTCAGGAACTACTAAATGAAGCTGAGAATGAGAGAATGCACCTAATGATATTTATTGATATTGCCAAACCAAGCTGGATTGAGCGAGCATTAGTGTTAATTGGCCAAGCTGTATTTATTGTGGTGTATAGCTTGATTTATGTGTTGTCTTCTAAGGTCGCGCATCGAGTTGTGGGTTACTTCGAAGAAGAAGCATGTAAAAGTTACACCGAATACCTTAATAAAATTGATGCTGGTGAAGTCGAAAACGTAGCTGCACCACAAATTGGCATTAACTATTATCAATTACCTTCAGATGCCATGCTACGAGATGTTATTGTTAAAATACGTAATGATGAAGCCAAACATCGTGATCGTAATCATTTATTTGCTGATTCGTATGAAAATAATGATTTACCAGCGCACCAGCAATGATCTTTCTGAGTAAAACGTGAAAAATAGTGAAGGGTAAATTAAGCGAATAGACTTTGCGTTACTTTCCTTCGTGATAATCGGTCGTCAGTAATATGGCGACCTATCCAAAAATAGACAGTAAATGTATTCTATCAATCACAACATTCAGGTAAATCACGCCAAGAAAAGTAGCCTTTAAACTTTTTAAATTAGACTTCAGTATATTTATACATCATCTTGGTTTTGGGTAATTAACACTCACGTACTCTGGTTCTTCGATGCCAGCTTCTTGATTAAGTACACGGGTCAGAGCAAAGTAATAATTAGCTAAAGCATTGGCAAATCGAGGCAGGGTATCTGGAATTTTCTTGCCTGTTTTGTCTACTAAGACTAGCTGGCGAACCACCTTTTTACTTAAGCTTCGGCATTGGTGCAATTGGATCACAGGGCCTGTGCCTCTTGGTAATACGAAGCGTTTGGCATCATCAGTGACTTGGGCTTTAAAGTGATAAAGATCGGTTAAAAGCGCTTGTATGTCTTCTTCAAATATCCCACATTTACCTCGTATAGAGCCATTTAGATTGAAAATTTTGGGCTGTAAACGTTCCAGTGATTCACGTACTTCTGTGTTGGTGACTTGCGATAATGCTAATCCGGTATAAGTGCATAACTCATCGGTTAAGATCTCAAAGTCACATAACGGACTGTCTTCAAAAATGAATGGGTAGCAAAGTTCACCTACATTGCCAGATGCTTTTAATGTCATGACGTTATCGCTTAATCAAAATTTAGAATACGCTACCATATCATGTAATAGCCAAGTACAATACGCGCCATCTTCGGAATACGGTGAAAATCCGTAACGGGCGCGCCACTGTGTTGTGTCACTCGCATTATAGACGTGCAAGTACACAGAGTCAGATACGAAGAGCACGATTTACATGAGGTGAACCGTTTAAATTTGTACGCGATTTACAGGAGTTACCATGCCTTGGCCTCGATTCAAGCCTATTTTTTATATGTTCGTTTTGCTCGTTACCTTTCCTTCTTTAGCTGATACTACCTATCCATTAACACTGATGGATGGATTGGGTAATCCCATTGTCATCGAGAAACCACCACAACGGATTTCATCAAAAACATTATTTACCGACGCGGTGTTATTAGACCTAATTGATGAATCGGCATTGTCGAGCTTGACCGATCTGGCGAACAACCCAAACTACTCGTTAATCATCGACCGTTTACCTAAGAATGTGCCGTTAATGGGATTGAATATTGAAATGATTATCGCTAATCGTCCCGATATTGTATTCGCCGCTAATTGGAGTGATGCGTCTAAGCTCAGTATGTTAGAAAGAGCAGGAATTACTGTTTTCCGTCTACAAGCACCTAAAAATATCCAAGAGATTGAGAAAGAAATTTTACGGGTTGGGAAGATAGTTAATCGCAATAAAGCCGCGAAGCAGATTGTTGCCACTATGCGTTTACGTTTAAAAGCAGACATTATTCCTGTAGAGCATAAATTCACTGGTATGGATTACAACCCATGGGGAACGTCCAGTGGCCAAAACTCTTCATGGAATGGTTTGCTAGAACAAGCGCATGTGGAGAATATTATTAAAGATTACGTGACGGATAAATATGGCCAAGTTCCTGTTTCTAAAGAAATGATTATTTTGCTAAACCCAGATGTATTGTTTATACCTGAATGGGTATATGGCAATGAAAATACCGCCGAGCAATTTAAACTACAGGTGTTATCTGATCCTTCATTACAATCCGTGAAGGCGATTAAATATAACCGTGTTTATCAAGTGCCGCATGCGTTGCGAGGTGTATACAGTCAGTACATTGTGGATGCGATCCGTTTTATTAATCATTCCGTATATAAGAAGTAACCATGCCATCTTATCGACTTACGTCAGTGCAAATACTGTTTTCTGTGTTGTTATTCTGTGGCTTTTTTTTGTTGTATCTCAGCTTCGGCGCTATTTATATTCCTATTGTCGATATTTTGGCGTTGTTTAAAGCGTATCTTGTGGGTGGCAGTGAACTCGCGCTGAAAGAACAACCTTTAGCCTCTGCTGTGGTTATACATATCCGTCTACCACGTGCTTGCACAGCTATTTTAGCGGGTGGCGCGTTGGCGTTGGCTGGGGCGTGTACACAAGGCCTATTCAAAAATCCATTAGCCAGTCCAGATGTATTGGGAGTTAGTGCCGGTAGTAGTTTTGGTGCTGTGGTGGCTATTGTGACGGGCTATTCATTTATGGGGCCTATATGGTTACCTATTTTTACGACTGTGGGCGCATTGGCAGCAGCAGCGGTAATTTATACGTTAGCATCGCGTCATGCTTCAACACAGATCTTGTTTTTGATTTTAACCGGTTTAGCATTATCAAGTTTATTGGGCGGTGCCAGAATGGGATTACTTCTTATGGCGCAGCAATATGAAATGAGCCAATTTGTATTTTGGGCGATGGGGGGGTTAGATGGTAGTTCTTGGCCGCAGTTAATTTGGCCCGCGCCGATTATCGTGATTGTATCGATTTTGTTGTTAAGGGAAAGTCGGGCATTAAATCTACTCGCATTAGGCGAAGAAAGCGCCCATGGTATGGGATTAAACATTAAGCAGACACGCTTTAAATTATTGATGTTTGCCACCTTATTAACGGCTATGTCGATTGCCGTCGCTGGACCTATTGGTTTTATTGGTTTGATGGTGCCACATTTAGTACGTTTGATTGTCGGGCCTAGGCATGAAAAATTATTACCTTTCTCTGTGGTGTTCGGTGTTATTTTTTTGCTCGTTTGCGATCTTATTGGGCGGTGGATTATTGCCCCTAACGAATTGAAAGTCGGGATCATTACTTCTTTTATTGGTGGTTGTTATTTTATTGGTTTAATCATTCGCTTTCAGCGTAAAGGAAGTTTTGTATGAGCGTTGCATTATTGACAGTTTCGCAACTGAGTTATAAGGCGGGAGCAAAAAATTTATTAACTGATATTTCATTGTCTATACAGCCGGGAGAGCTGGTGGGGATTATCGGTCCCAATGGCGCGGGTAAAAGTACCTTGATGAAATGTTTAAGTGGCTTCCAAGGCTATAGCAGTGGTGAGGTGTTAATAAAAGGGCAGTCATTAACCAAGTTATCTGATATAGACCGCGCACGTGATTTAAGTTATTTACCACAATACAATGATGCCGCATTTCCTTTTAGTGTGATGGAAACCGTGGGATTTGGCTTTCATGTCAAGCAACAAACACAAGTCATGTCTGCTCAAACAATTACTGAGCAAACTATTGACGCGTTAACCTTAGTTGGCATTTCGCATTTAAAAGACCGCACTATCACTGCATTATCTGGGGGAGAAAAACAGTTAGTACACTTCTCGCGTTTATTAGTGCAAGGCGCGCCGTTAATGTTACTTGATGAACCAACCGCCAGTCTAGATATTGGTCATGAATCACAGCTAATGAATGTGCTGTATCAAGCATGTCAGCAAGGTAAATCGGCATTGGTTGCGATCCATAACTTAAATACCGCGGCAGAGTTTTGTGACCGCCTCATTTTAGTGGACCAAGGACAGATAATTGCGGAAGGGAAACCTAATGATGTTTTGACAAAAGAGAACATCCATCGTTTGTATCACGATCTCGTTATGGTATCTCAGCATACTGAAACAGGAAACACCATCGTCTCACCGTATAAAAAGTAATGTGATCTTAGAGTCAAATTGATAAGAATATTTGATTTTATTGCTTTGAATATGTGAGGCAAGGCTTTTATTCTTGTTTGTTTTATATATAATAACGAAAATGTCCTTGTAGCTCAGCTGGATAGAGCAAGCGCCTCCTAAGCGCTAGGTCGGAAGTTCGAATCTTCTCTGGGACACCAATTTCAAACGAATAGCACTTATGCATATAGGACCCATACGCACAAATGCACGTATGGTTCGCTTCAGTTCTTAATCGTCATTATCAGCGGTGACAACTTAATTATTATATTTTAACTATCACATCTTCCATCGCTAAACGTGATTTTGGTGGGGCAATATTGTAATCATTTTCAGCATCTCGATAACCAATCGCCAGTGCCACATCACTAACGTAACCATCTAGTTCTACAGCAAACTCTTTACTGATTAATTCGCTATCAATTCCTTCCATTGGCGTTGAATCAATATTTAGGCGTGCTAGCGTATGCATTGTATTACCTAACGCAAGATAGGTTTGTGCTTTAGTCCATGCTGCTGTGTCGCCACTTTCATCTGTATTTAGCTCAACAAAAGCAAATGCGCCAAATGCACTTTCTTTGTCTTCTGGTTTAGTGCGTTTATCTGCAATACCTTTATCGATCACGGCTTCATAGTTTGCACGGGTATACGCTGGGTTGTGGGCAAAAACTATAATGTGCGATGCACTAAAAACATGTGGTTGGTTAAACTGAAATTTATTGGCAAAGGTATTATGCATGCGTTGTTTTGCTTCATCGCTTTCTATTACAATAAACTTCCAAGGTTGAGAGTTAATTGATGATGCAGATAAACGCATTGCTTCCATAATCACGGCGAGTTGGTCTTGCGATATTTTTTTTGATGAATCAAATTTTTTGGTTGTGTAACGATTGCTAAGATCTTTGATAATTTGGTGAGTCATGGATAAACCTTATTGATAAATGGGCACTGTTGATTTGTACTTACTAATAGCGTAAGTCTGAACATTGATGAATGTATGTTGCTTATGCGATTTTCGTTATTTCATTTAATGTGAAACTTGCGACAGCCCCTTCGGTTGTTTGCACATACATTTTTAAATGTGGGCTATTGAGGTGTTTTTGCAATAATTCATGACTCGCCCAATTCTCAACGAAAGTAAATAGCGCTGGGTTGTTATTGTCTTGATGCAAGTCGTATTGGATGCAGCCTTCTTCAAGTCGTGTCGGCTCAATCAATTTTAATAGCTCTGTTTTTACGAACTTAATTTTATCTGCTTTAGCTTCGATGTTTGCAACAATAGTGAGTGTACTTGTCATATTTTCGTTACCTTTCATTGGCCGTGCACTGAGTGAGGACATTATCTCTGATTATTGCTATTCTAAAAAGACGGTAATATAACTTATAGTTTCAAAAAATATTTGATAATGAACATTCAAGACCTCATTCTTTTTGTGCGTACGGCGCAAACATGCAATATCACCGCATCAGCACTGCAGTTAGAGATGACACCTGCAGCGGCGAGTGCTGCGTTAAAACGCTTAGAGAAGCAACTCGGCGTTCAACTTTTTATTCGCTCGACACGTAAGTTACGTATCACTGCCGAAGGTGAACGCTATTTAGTACATTGCACTGAGGCTTTAGGGGCATTAGAGAAAGGTAAAGCCTCATTAAATGAAATGCAGGGTAAAATTGCCGGTGAAATACGTTTATCCGCGTCATCTGATCTAGGGCGTAATATTGTTTTACCTTGGATCGATGAAGTGATGGACGCTTATCCCGAACTATCTATTCAGTTCAATGTTGGCGATAACCTGGCTGACTTTTATCATGACAAAGTTGATATGGCACTGCGTTATGGCGAGCCCGAGGATTCCTCGTTGGTGGCCTTTCTGATTGCGAAAATAGATCGCGTCGTCTGTGCATCACCTGCCTATTTAGCGCAATATGGTGAACCTAATCATCCTAACGAATTATCACAACATAACTGCTTGCTCTATCGTTTTGGTGAGCGTGTTTATGATACTTGGCCATTTGTTGATAGTACTGGAAACAGTACTGGAAAAAATAGCGATAAATACAAGGTGAAAGTGACCGGTAACCGATTAAGTAACGATGCTGATGTCGTCCATCGTTGGGTTGTCGCGGGCAAGGGGATTACGATGAAGTCGCGGTTAGATATGGCGGCCGACTTACGTTCGGGTCATGTTGTTGAACTATTGAGTGATTTTAATTCGCCACCTATTAATTTATGGCTAATTTGTCCTAACCGTACACAAGTCACCCCTGCGATGTTGATGTTGCGCGATCTGTTACGCAATAAGTGTGAGGCTGAATTAAGTTAGCTCTGTTTGGTGCTACATCTCGCTAGTTAGGTATGCTAAAGTGATTTCATCTATATTTTGTTAATCAAGCTGTATAACAAGGACTTTTATGACTATTGGTGTTGGTGGTTCAACTGCGGAATTAGAATTAGCTAAACTGGCTGATATGACTGCAGACGTTAAAGCGATCTCGTTACAAGAATTTAATGAACGTATTGAAAGCGCACAAGCAATCATGCAGCGTGAAGGCATAAAAGCTGTATATCTAAATGCGGGTACAAACTTATATTACTTCACTGGTATGCGTTGGGGCGTTGGTGAGCGTATGGTTGGTGCAATTTTACCGGCACAAGGTGAGTTACAGTTTATCGCGCCACGCTTTGAGCAAGATACCATTAATGAATTTATGCAGGTACAAGGCCCACTGCATTGCTGGCATGAACATGAAAGTCCAGCACAATTATTTGGTGAAATCCTAGCTAAACTTGATATTACTGACGGCATTGTTGGTATTGATGAAGCGACCGCTTTCTTTATGTTTAACAATATTCGTCATACGTACCCGCAGTTTGAATATATTGATGCGAAGGTTGTGACAGCTGGTTGCCGTCAGCAAAAATCAGATACCGAGATTGCTTTATTACAACGTGCTAAAGACATGACGTTAGAAGTACATAAAGCGGCGGCCCGTATTTTACGTTTAGATATTTGTACGACGGAAGTGGAAGAATTCATTCATCAAGCACATAAAGTGGTTGGTGCGCCAAAAGGTTCTTATTTCTGTATCGTATTATTTGGTAAAGCCAGCTCGTTCCCGCACGGTGTTAAAGATGCACAATTCTTGAAACAAGATGATGTGGTATTGATTGATACTGGTTGCCAGTTACACGGTTATAATTCTGACATCACCCGTACTTATGTATTTGGTGAAGCAAGTGACGAAGTACGCGCAGCTTGGTTGAGTGAAAAGAATGCACAACAAGCCGCGTTTGATGCAGCGCAGATTAATGTTGCTTGTCAGGATGTCGATGCCGCCGCTCGTGTTTCGCTGGAAGCAGATGGCTTTGGACCGGGTTATGATTTACCGGGGCTACCGCACCGTACTGGTCACGGTATTGGTTTAGATATTCATGAATGGCCATATTTAGTGGGTAACGACACCACGCCATTGGCGAAAGGTATGTGTTTCAGCAATGAACCTATGTTAGTGATCCCGGGTAAGTTTGGTATTCGTTTGGAAGATCATTTTTATATGACTAATGCGGGACCTGAATGGTTTACACAACCATCACATTCGATTGATGACCCATTTGGTTATGAAGTGTAATTTGTTATACCTATGATTCATAGACTTGCTCATTGATGAGTGAGTCTAGTATGTTTTTTTAAGCCACATCAATGCTAATGAACCTCGCTCTATTTTTCTAAAGATAGTACGGGATAGTTAGGTTATCTTCTCGCCTTATCTTCATTTTAAACCTATCGTGACACACTGTCACTAAAATAATTTTGAGAAAGAAGTTTTAATGAGCAGTATCATAAAAATACGAGTACTCAGTTTGAGGTATCGATAAGGTGGGTAATAATGCCAATTCATAAAAATAATAAAATAATAAAATAATAAATAAAACAATGAATTGGGAAAAATACAATCATGAAAAAACAACATTTTATCTTGTTAGGATTAACACCACTCGTATTTTCAGTGCAGAGTGCCACGTTGGTCAACGTTAACGACGTTAACATTACTTCACTATTAAATCCCTCTACTGCTAGAGGATCAATCCCCGAGTACAGCTTTACCGAACAAAACCACGCCCAACTACAAGGAAAAGAATGGGTTCGCCATCAACAGCGTTACCGTGGTATTCCTGTATATGGACAATCCGTCGTATCATTGAAAGATCAAAATGGTGTGGTTCAACCTATTGCGGGTAAAGTGGTGCAAGGTATTGGTCAAGACATATCTTCAATGTTACCGTTCATCAACAAAGAACAAGCGATTACTCTTGCCAAAGCATCACAGCAAGCTGTTCAAAGCGCAACTATGCCAGCACGTACTGATGCAGAGTCTGCGGACCTAATGATTGTCATGGATGATCAAAATACTGCAAAATTGGTCTATCGCGTGTCTTATGTGACAGTGGAAGGCATCAAGCCGTCAAGGCCAATTACCTTTGTAGACGCTAAAGATGGTCGAATTTTAGACCGTTGGGACGGTATTGCGTTTAGGCAAGCAGAGGGGCCTGGAGGTAACCAAAAAAGTGGCCGTTATTATTTTGGTAATAACACTAAATTTGGCAGCTTTGAAGTCAATGACTCCTGCCAGATGGACAGCCCTAATGTTGTCACGTACGACATGAATAGTAGTCAGTGGGGTGGGCGTATTCACCAATTTACCTGTCCGGTAAACACCACTCGTTCAGCCAATGGTGCCTATGCGCCAATGAATGATGCACAATACTTTGGTCAACGTGTGTTTGATATGTACCGCGAGTGGATAAATAGCCGTCCGATTCGTCAAAAGCTCACTATGCGTGTTCACTATGGTAATAATTATGGCAACGCTTTTTGGGACGGTCAGCAAATGACCTTTGGTGATGGTGGTTCGTATATGTACCCACTAGCGACATGGGATGTGATCGCCCACGAAGTCAGTCATGGTTATACCGAACAAAACTCTAATTTAGAGTATCGTGGCATGTCTGGTGGGATGAACGAATCCTTTTCTGATGTCGCAGCTGCAGCTTTGAGCTATTTCATCCACGGTTCTTTCAACTGGAAAATGGGCGAGCACGTAATGAAGCATTCAGAAGCGATGCGCTTCTTCATTAATCCTTCAGATGATGGTGCGTCTATTGGTCACATCAGCCAGTATTATAATGGCATTGATGTTCACAACAGCTCGGGCATCTTTAACAAAGCATTTTACCATCTAGCTACCAGCCAAGAGTGGGATATCAAGAAAGCTTTCTTAGTCTATGCAACAGCCAATAAATTGTTTTGGCAGCCGCGCTCTACCTTTCAACAAGGTGCTGACGGTGTTTGCCAGGCTGCTGCGCAACTAGGTTATGAAACCCAATCTGTTATGAATGCATTCCAACAAGTTGGTATCACGGTACAAGAGTGTGGAGGGTCTTTACCAACACCGGATCCAACACCAAACCCACCGACACCAAGTGATGAAACTGCCTTGGTACTAAATCAGCAGATCAGGATTCAAGGACGTTACGGTGAAAATTTACGATACGTATTGAACAATGCGCCATCACAGGGCTATGTCAATATTGAGACGATGGGTGGGCAAGGTGATATCGATGTTTTTATTGCCATTGATCGCCAACCTACGCAGAACGACTACGATTGTGCCTCTCAAAATGAGGGTAACTTTGAAAGCTGCCTGTTCTTGGATTTCCCAGCCAGTCGCTATCATGTGTTGATCGTGAGTAAGTCGGATTTTTCTGATGTCGGCTTGATGATTTCAGGGGATTACCAGCAGCAACCTCCAACGCCACAACCAGAAGACCACTGTGCTTATGTACCTGAATGGAGCCCGTATTATACTTATTATTACGGTGAGATTGTACAGTCTAATGGTTATATGTTCACCGCTATTCAAGCATCAACTACCATGGACCCTTTCTATTACCCTAGCGTATGGCAGTATCTTCAACCTTGCCAGTAGAAGCACGTTTGGTTGAGTGATAGCTAAAAACACGGTAATGAATGTCATTAAGATAATATGAAAAAAGCCCGCTAAGATTAGTCTTAGCGGGCTTTTTTGTTTTCAACGGTATGAATTATTTGCTGTTAGCAACATGTGTTGCAATCACATCCATCAGTGTTGGTGATAGGCAATCATAAGATTCAAGACCTAATGCATTCAAACGCGATCTGATTGCTGTCATGTCTTTTGGATCTGTACCTGTTTCAATGATAGATGAAACAAAGGCGGCAAACTCAGGTGCAGACCAACCTTTATCGGTAGATAGCTCTGTGTGAACAAAGTCGAGACCAAAGAATGGGTGTGTTCTATCTTCAATACGACCGTACATGTGAACACCACAAACATTACAGGCAAAACGTTGGATAGTTGCAGTGCTATCTACAACTTGTAGTTTTGAGCGGTTGTTTGTCACGCTTAGTTTATCTTTTGAAACTACGGCCACTTGTGAGAATAAAGCACCTTTAGGTTTCCAGCATTTTGAACAACCACATGCATGGTTATGCGCTGTCTGGCTGTCAATTTTTACAGTTACAGGGTTACTGCTACAGTGACACTGTAATGTGCCCCCATTAAAGTTATTCGCTGTTGGCGTAATGCCCTTATCCATTGCTGGATGAATCTTTATGTTACTTGTTGTGCAAAATGTTTTTTTACATTTGCTTATAATTTTATTTATCATATTCAATTCCAATTAGTTTGATGCAGGTGCAAATGATGCGTCAGCGTTTCTGTGTGCTGTGTAGATAGCTTCGCCATCACTTTCTGCATCAAAAATCACGACTGTATATGGTGAGAACAGCAGCACATCGCCAACTTCAGCAACGTATTTGTTGTTATCGGTATCACGAACTACGATCTTACCTTTAGTGATAATTTTGTATTCTACTGAGTCATAAGCGTATTCAAATTCAACACCGGGCTCCATTGTAAAGTGACCAATCGTTAATGCGTTGCTATTGTTAGTTACAGCAACTTCAGCCATGTCACTTTTGAGGCCTTCAACGTCAAGTAATTTGCTTAAGTCATTTAATTTGAATGAACCTGACTTTAAAAGAAAAATACCTGGCTTGTTTGTTAATGTAGACATTTCATATCCTTTAGTTAATCAAGTCACATACGTGCTGATTATTGAGTTTGGAAAGTTGTTTCTGTTTCGATGAGGGGCATTCTACATTTGGCTAGGGACAAAACAATACACTGAAATGGTAAAAGATTATTACCTTAAAGGTAACAATTGAAGTTTAAGTTGCTGTTATTTTTTTTATTGTTGTTTATTTTAAAGCGTAATACCCCTTTAGATTTAGAAATATCATCACAGAAACATCACAGTGAAATACAAAGGTAAATATTGTTAATAATTGTATTTTGTGTTTTTAATATATTACATCGTAATTTAAAGTTTATATTCAATGTAATGTTAAAATATTGTAATTTAATAACTGTGCTGTGATTAAATACTATTTCAATATTTTCATTTTAAAGTAACTTAAATGACTAGTGTTACTGCTCTATATTTTAGCCTGTTATAGTTAATTATTGTTGTTTTTAAAACGATTTGGTTAAAGTGTAATGCATGTGATCTTATTTTAATTTATTAAATCTCATGATTTTTAATAATATTACAACGTGGTTAAATTTGATGGGTTAGTGACCTTTTGCCTTGTAAGCTGTTGATTTGAATGGTTGTTGTTTTCTTGTTGTGTTGTTTTGTTATTTATTTTTAAGTACGGCTTTAATTACCTCTCATCTTTTCAAACTATTTTAATTTATATTCTCCTATCCCATTGTGGATATTTAACTTACCCCCCTTACATCCCTTACACGCCCTTACTATAAGTTTATTTACAACGAATCATCCTGTTGGAACAATGGTTGTAATTTAAATATGTAAGAACATATATGTTATTCAATCAAACATTACATGAGTTACTTTTATTACCAATTGATGGCGATCAATTTTGTGGGGTTTATTTAAAATCCGACAAACAAAAATTCAGACCGCTTAGAAATGAATTTAATGTTGCACAAACATCTCTGCGTCAATTAATGCAGACACCAGACCCAGCAGAAATGGATAGTTTACAAGATGCCAACATTGAACACTGGCATTCGTTATCAAGCAGTTTGATTGAAATATTTAAAACGACATCTAAAGACATTGAGCTAGCGGGTTGGATGCTAGCGGCTCAGATAGTCATTGACCCTGCATTAAATGGGTTGCGTGAAGTAAGTCAATGGTTACAAGCACTTGTTGAGGGGCATTGGGACGAGGTTCATCCGATACTCCCTGACAATAAAATAAAGTCAGAAAGTGACAAATTAAAAGAAATTAATGCATTTAAAGTGAAGGGCTTTGTACAACTAGTCGGTGAAAGTGAAGACAGCAGCTTGGTGTATTCACCTTTCTTAATGTTACCGCTAATTGGAGACTTAAATTATTCGCGTTATTTAAGTGAAGAACGTAAAGGCGGTTTACCTGAGTTACGCCAACAGTACCAAAATGTGGCGATGGGTGAACGGGCTAAAGTGACTAGCTTAATGCAAAATTTAGTATTGATACGTGATGCCATGCGTGCAGTCGAAGCACATGTTGCTAACGTATGTAAGCAACATTTATTACCTCAACCTGGATTTAAATTTGTGGTCGGGCTGATCACTAAAATATTGAAAGCGATGGAGTATGTATCAGGCTTAAAGAGTAAAGATACACAGGTAACTAAGGCTGAAGGTCTGCCTGAAACGAATGAGTCGAGTCATGTTGATGGCGGCGAAAAAAATATGCAAGTTAAAGAAGATAGTATTACTGATCACGCTTTGTTAGATGGTTTACCTGTTAATAATCAAGAGTTCAATCGCGATGATGCATTTCATCAACTACGAACGTTAGCTGAATTTTTTAGGAAAGTAGAACCACATAGCCCGGTATCTTATTTGTTAGAAAAAGCAATTCGCTGGGGCTACTTATCGCTTCCTGAGTTGATGTCGGAGCTGTTATTAAATCAAGAGGATACGATTAAACAAGTATTTCATCTGTCAGCTCTTGATGAGAATGGGGATACGAATGTTATTCAGCCAACGCACAAAAAAATGTTACCGCTATCAGATGTGGATGAATCTATGTCTGTGCAGCACAACAACACAAGAGCGGTTAGTGCAACAACGAGTCACTCTGTTTTGAACAATGTAACTGCTGTCTCTGTAGAAAAAACTCAAGAAAAACCAGTATCTACCTCGAGCAGTAATTCTCTCTGGTAATTGGTTTTCAACCCTAAGTAAAAATAAGTGAGGAATATCATGGCTAGTATATATATGAGAATTGATGGCGTTAAAGTTAATGGTGGCGCAACAGTTGAAGGTTTACCACAAGATGGTTGGTTTGCTTTGAATTCATATAGCTGGGGCGCTGTGCGCCAAGTAGCAATGGACATTGGTAGCGGTAACAATGCTGACTCAGGCATGGTTGCTATGAGCGAAGTAAGTATTACAAAAGAACTTTGTGGTGCTTCTGAAGATCTTCTGTCGTTCCTATTCAGTCCAGGTGTTGAAGGTAAAGACATTGATATCGTATTTACTAAAGCTGCACGTGATGGTTCTGGTGCTGAAATTTATTACCAAGTAGGCCTGAAAAAAGCACGCCTTGTTTCATACAACCTAAGTGGCAGTGACGGTTCTCAACCGTTCGAAAGCATTTCACTTTCTTACATCCAAGTTGATAAGAAACATCGTCATGAACTTGATGGCGGTAAGCTAGAAGACGGCGGTCTTGTTTCTTATAACGTTCCACAGGGTAAGTTAATTTCTGGAACTAAATAATTTTGACCGGTGTGTTGCTTAGGCTGCGCACCGTTTTATTTTTGTTAAAATAAAAGGTAGGGAAGCATGGCTCTCAACTCACAACATAAACGTATAAGCAAAAACCGAGTCAGTATCACCTATGATGTTGAAACTAATGGCGCAACAGAAACCAAAGAATTGCCCTTTGTCGTTGGTGTTATTGGTGACTTCTCTGGTCATAAAGCTGAAAGTGATAAAATTGACCTAGAAGAACGTGAGTTCACTGGTGTTGATAAAGATAATTTTGATGCAGTGATGGGACAAATTAGCCCGTCATTGTCATATAAAGTTGACAACAAATTAGCAAATGATGATAGCCAATTTGAAGTTAACCTGAAGTTAAATTCAATGAACGACTTTCACCCTGAGCGCTTAGTTCAACAAATTGATCCCCTAAAACAATTGGTTGAAACACGTAACCAGTTAAAAGAGTTATTAAGCAAAGCGGATCGCTCTCGTGATCTAGAACGCTTATTGAAAGAAGTACTGCAAAGTACCGATTCAATTCAACATTTAGCTGAAGAGCTAGGCGTAAAAACTGGGGAGACTGAATAATGAGCACAGAACAACAAGCTGCAACAGAACAAGCCGGTGCCGCAGAAGGTGAATTAAACTTTCTAGACCGCGCGATTTCAGCAACAACACAGACACCAGCAGATACAACAAAAGAATTGTTATCTGTTCTGACTTCACAAGCGCTAGACGGTACTGTTACTTGGGATAAAAACCTAACGTTAACAATCGAAAAAGCGATTTCTGCATTAGATGTAAAAATCTCAGACCAGCTTTCAACAGTAATGCAAAACAAGGCGTTCCAAAAACTGGAAGGCACTTGGTTAGGTCTGCAAAAATTAGTTAAAAACAGTGAGCTAGGCCCAGACTTAAAAATCAAGCTTGCGGACTACACAAAAGACGAACTATTAGAACAATTTGAAGATGCGCCAGCGATTGATCGTAGCCGCTTCTTTACGATGATTTATCAAGAAGAATTTGGTACAGCTGGTGGTCAACCTTACGGTGCGTTACTTGGTGACTACGAATTCGGTTATGGCGATGAAGATGTAGCGTTAATGCGTTACATGGGCGAAGTTGCTGCAGCATCTCACGCACCATTCGTTGCTGCTGCAAATGCGAGCATGTTTGACTTTAATTCATTCGTTAACTTTAACGAAGGCAAGCCAGTTGCTGCGGGTTTTGATTCACCTGCTTATGCAAGTTGGAATGCATTCCGTGAAAGTGATGATTCGCGTTATGTTGCATTAACACTACCAAAAACAATTGCACGTCTACCATACGGTAAACAAACAGTGCCTGTTAAGTCATTCGATTTTGAAGAATTGAAACATGATGCTAATGGTAATGCTTACCCAGAGACACAAGATGATCTTGTGTGGAGTAATGCTGCGTTTGAATACGGTTTATTATTAACGCAAGCATATACACAATTTGGTTGGTGTACTGCTATCCGTGGTAATGATAATGGCGGTAAAGTTGAAAACTTACCGAACTTTACTTACTACACACCATCGGGTGATTTAGTTCAACAATGTCCATCTGAAGTAAACCTAACAGATGAACGTGAAAAAGAACTGAGTGACTTAGGTTTCTTACCGTTAGTGCATTATAAAAATACGAGCTATGCCGTATTTATGGGCGCTCAAACGGCGCATAAGCCAAAAACGTATACCGATCCTGATGCGACAGCAAATGCAGCCATTTCAGCGCGCTTGCCTTATACAATGGCAAGTAGCCGAATTGCACAGTACCTAAAAGTAATGGGTCGTGACCGTATTGGTTCTAACCTAGATCCGGATAACATTGAAAAAGAATTAAGTAACTGGCTCCACCAGTATGTTAATCCAAGTGCGATTGGCAATGAAGCAAAATCAACACATCCATTGGTTGAAGCAAAAGTAACAGTTGAAGAACAAGTGGGCCGCCCTGGTTGTTATTCTGCTGTGGCTTATTTACGTCCTTGGTTACAAATGGAAGAGTTATCATCGTCATTACGCATGGTTGCTAATATTCCAGGTTAATAGTTGATGCCCGGGGGCTCCCCCGGGTTGTTGAGGTTGTTATGAGTACATCAAATCTAACATCATCCGCCAACGTCCTGACGGATGCAGGGCTGTGGCGGATGCTGTTAAACCATGCTCAGAACGATAATCGTTCAGAATTCAAATCACAGTTAAGCAAACTGATCATGCAACTTGATGATGTCATGAGCGAGCAACTTTCTGCTGTAATGCAAGCCACTGATTTCAAAGAATTGGAAGCGCGCTGGTTAGGACTACATAGCTTAGTTTTGCTACCTGTTTCGCAACGCCGCGTGCAGGTTAAGTTGTTAGACCTCAGCTGGGACATGGTGTCTGCCGATCTTAATCAATCTTTCAATGTCACCCGCAGTGCGTTATATCAAAAAATATACGCGAATGAACTCGATACCGCAGGCGGCCACCCATTTGGACTGTTGGTTGTTGACCATCTTATTCACTCTGACTTAGACGATGATGCTGATTTTGATGATCTGTACACACTGCAGTTATTAGGTGAATTAGGTGAACGCGCGCTGTGCCCTGTAAGTCTTGGCGTTGATCCGTATTTCTTTGGTGACGAACCCGCTCGATTAATACCTGACCATAAGCGTATACAGCGTATTTTAAGCAGTTCAGATTTACAAAGTTGGCAGTTATTACGTTCTCATAGTGCGAGCCGTTTCTTAAATCTGGTGTTACCAGAATACCATTTAAGAAGCCCTTATCAGCATTACCAAGCCGGGTTTGTGTTTAACGAACGAGCGCTAACAGAACATGTACTGTGGGGAAATCCCGCCTATTTATTGGCTGCAAACGTGATCCGTGAATTTGACCGTATCAGTTGGTTTGGTTTTTTACGTGCCTATGATGAAAGCGGGCGTTACGGCGCAATAGTGCAAGTGGGTAATGGTCAGCAAGATCCATTGTTATCACGGATTGATCTGTTTAGTGAAGATGATGATTTTTGGTCAGCACAAGGGTTTGTTCCTTTATCAAGTGTCTATCTTAGCGGTCAAAAAGGCATTTTCAGTAATCAGTCCGTGTGGAAGGCAACGACTGAAACTGAAAAAATGAGTGGTATGTTACAGACAAATCTTATGGCCTGTCGTTTTGGTCATTACATTAAAGCGCAGATCCGCGACCAAATCGGCAGCTTTGATAGCCCGTCTACATGTCAGCGTTCGTTAGAAAAGTGGTTAAACCAATATATCAGTGGCGTTGATTTTGGTGATGAGTCAATCATGGCCCGTTATCCTCTTAAACGCGCTGATGTTAATTTTACGCAAGACCTGCTTGACCCAACAAAATACAGTTGCCAAATAAACCTACAGCCGCAATATCAATATGAAATGTTAGACACACACATTGTTCTGCTTACCGACGTGCCCGCAACAAAATTAGGGGACCAATAATCATGAGCTTATTTGCAAAAATGAAAGGTGATTGGACGGCGAATATTGATGATCTTCGCGATGCCATTATTGAAAATATCGCGTCATTGCTTTCCGCTAAAGCGCCCATTTGGGGTGGCGATGATATTGCCAAATATACTGCTGAATCTATCGTTTTACTGGGCATGAGCCATGCGGTGAGGGGGCAGAACAGAGCTAATAGTGAACATATTTTACAAAATGTTAAGCAGTTAATTACGACATTCGAACCCCGCCTCAAGGATCTTAATGTTGAGTTGGAAGAAGAATCTGTCGTTACCAATAAACTGAAATTTAGAATCGAAGGCGTGATCGTCAGTGAGTTTGGTGAAGAGCTTGTTGTTTTTGATTCAAGCTTAGACTTCACCACAAGCAGTGTCGATGTAAGGAAAACTAACTTTGTCTGAATCATTACTAAGTTATTTTGAACAAGAGTTAGCATTTATTCGCCAAGACGCAGGTAACTTTGCTCAACGTCATCCTGGTGCAGCTAAGTCACTTGGGATCAGTCGCGATAGTATTGATGACCCGCAAGTGACACGTCTTATTGATAGCGTGGCCTTGTTGAATGCACGTTTACAGCAGCGTCTAGATGAGGATTATCCGCAGTTAACGGATAGCTTGTTACAACTTTTATTTCCACATTATCTACGCCCTGTTCCTGCTTATAGCATGGTGAAAATGCAGCCTCACGAAGAAGTCACTGCAAAGTACACTCTGCCTCGCGGTACGCATTTAGGACTTGATGATGTCGATACCGATACCTTGGTGTTCCGCACAACGCAAGATGTTGATTTATACCCGATCAGCTTAACAGATTGTTCAGCGTCTATTGCTCCCTTTGATATTCAGAAACCAAAAGGGGCAGAGCATGCGAAAGCTATGCTTGAACTCACATTAACAACAACAGATCCAACGATCCTGTTTTCTGATTTGGAATTGACGGAATTATCGTTATTTTTGCGTGGTGAAACACCAACAATATTGCGCCTTTACGATCATTTGTTTTCGGGGATCCAACAGATCGCCATTCAATATGATGACAGCGTTGTTTTATTAGGGGCGGACGCCCTTTTACCGGTTGGTTTTGAAGATCAAGAATTCGTCTTACCTTATAGTGTACGCAGTTTCGGTGGCTTTAAGTTATTAACCGAATTTTTTATGTTCGCAGAGCGATTCCATGCGATTAAGTTAGTGCTATCGTCTGCATTGCAACATGCCAATACCAACACACTTAAAATCCAATTTTTTTTAGACGACATGCCCGTGGAGTTAGCGCGTAGCTTAAGTGTAAATAATTTTAATTTATTCTGTTCGCCTATCATTAACTTGCAGCCAATCACCGCAGAACCATTACGTATCGATTTTAGCCAATCGCAGTATCCAATAATGCTGGATGTTGGCGGTCAGGCACAGTTGCAGTTATTTTCGGTTGATGATGTGACGGACGTGACAGAACAAAAAAACCGAAATGTACCGCCGCTATACGGTGAAAAATTTAACAGTGCTGAAATTGGATTACGCTGGCAGTTATCGCAGTCTGAAAATATGAGTGATAAGTCAGTATCGAGTGCATTGCGTGTTGCAAATTTAGACCATAGTCATGTTGATAAATCAGCACACACTTGGTTAATCTCGACAACCTGCACAAATGGTAACGCGGCGAGTCAATTGTCTACGTCTTGTGAGTTACATTGTCACGACTCTATTTCTTTACCTGCGGATTTGACCTTATTACGTCGCCCGACAAAACAAATTAACATCAATACTGGTGAGCAAGGCGCATGGCCGTTATTGGCGCACTTACATTTTAACTACCAAGCCCTGTTTGGTAGCGATGATCCGGTGTCGGCATTAAAAACCATGCTGCAACTTTATAATCATAACAATAGTGCTAAAAATAGTGCTTATATCGAATCCATTCAAGGTTTGTCGCAAGCGCATGTTGTTGCGCCTGTGCGTATTTCGGGGAAAAGTTGTTTTGCTAATGGCACACGACTGAGCGTGACAATAAACCCGATGGGTCTTGCTGGTGGGGTGGAGCTACTCGCCCAATTATTGGATCGCTTTTTTGCGTATTTCTCTGGTTTTAATAGTTTTACACAAGTCGTGATATTACTTGATGGCCGAGAAGGCGAATACCGTGTTTTCCCGCGGAGGCTCGGATGCAAAAATCTATATTAGGCTCGCTACGTTGCGCGCCTTATCAGTTTGAATTACCGCAGGCTATGCAGTTAGTGAAGCACCATGCGGCTAAGTTAGGTGTGCGTCCTGAGCTTAATTTTATTACGCATTTACTGCCGTCATACCATCAATCAGACATTGTTGAAGTTCAGCAATACACTGACAATTCATGGCATTTTACGTGTGACTTGCCTGCGCTGTCTGGCAGTCAAGGGGTTATGCCTCGTTATAACTACAGTGAAGCGTTACGTGAGTCATTTGAGCAAGGTAATAGCGCATTAGTTGATTTTTTGGATGGCTTTAATAACCGTTATTTTCGCCTTTATTGTCAGACCGCAATCAAGAACAACATCGTTATCCAAGCGGAAGAAGAGCGTTTCAGCTGGAATCGTCATCACCAATCACTCACTAAGATGCTGTCTAGCCTTGCGGGTGACACGAGTATTAATACTGCATTACCACAAGGGCACCTTATTCAATACACCGGGTTAATGGGATTGAAGGTGACATGTCTAACAACACTCAAGCTCTTATTAGAGGATTACTTTGGGTATGAGTTTGAAGTAGATCATGGCGATATTGAATATCAGCCGCTACTAGAGTGCTGCTTGACACGCTTAGGGGCAGCAGGGAAAAACAACCAGTTGGGATTTGACGCATTGCTTGGAAAGAGCGCGGTTACCGCATTTCAACAACTTGACGTAAAAGTGAAACCCAATCATCACGGCTTTGAACAACTCAATCAAAACAAAATTTTGAGCTATGCCATCGACGCATTTATTCGCCATTACATGGGGTCGAATATCAAAATCAACTTAGCAATGAAAGTGGCTGGACAACAACTACCTATTTGTCAGTTAACACGAGATGCAAGTAATGGTGTGCGATTAAGCCAATCTGCGAGGTTGGCATCGACTGAAATAACACAACAGTACGTGGTTATGCCACTAAAACTAAAGTAGGACACTGCATGATTAACGTTGAATTACAAAAACTAGTGACGCGATTAACGCCAACATTAAAGAGCGCTCTCGAACTGGCCGCTGCAGATTGTATGGCTAGAACACATTTTAGTGTCGATGTTGAACACTGGTTTTATCAATTATTAAATGAGTCAAAATCTGGTTGGCAAGGCGTGTTATCGCAAAGCGGTATTGAGCGTGAACAAATTATTGATTTACTTAACCGTAACTTAAATTGTGTCGCACGTGGTAACGACAGTTCGCCATCGCTTTCACCTTCGTTGATTGAACTGCTTAAAGATTGCTGGTTATTAGCGTCGCTAAACCACAGTAACGCGTCAATTAATGGTTATCACGTACTGCTCGTACTCAAGCAGCGTATTGAACAAGGTGGATACAACGGTGAATTGACCACATGGTTGAACACGGTATCGATTGAATCATTAAAGAGCTGTGCCGCGAAGCAAGGCACTCAAATAAACGCAGGTGAAGTACAACATAATGACATGGCACCGAGTGAGTCTGTGGGCACTGTTGCACTTGATAAATATACGCACAATTTAACTGAAGCGGCACGTAAAGGTAAATTAGACCCAATCTCAGGGCGTAATCCTGAAATCCGTAAATCGATTGATATTCTGTGCCGTCGTCGTCAAAACAGTCCGATCCTTGTAGGTGACCCGGGTGTTGGTAAAACCGCGATTGTTGAAGGATTAGCACAGCAAATTGTTGATGGTAATGTGCCACCGTCATTGGTGAATGTGGAATTACGTACGCTGGACCTATCTTTATTACAAGCGGGTGCAAGCATCAAAGGTGAATTTGAAAACCGTTTGAAAGATGTGTTAACGGAAGTGAAGCAATCTGAACGCCCAATTATTGTGTTCATTGATGAAGCGCATACGTTAATAGGCGCAGGTGGTGCTGCAGGACAAAATGATGCGGCCAACTTATTAAAACCAGCGTTAGCACGTGGGGAGTTCAGAACGATTGCTGCAACAACGTGGGCTGAGTATAAGCAGTATTTTGAAACGGATGCCGCATTGACTCGTCGTTTTCAGCTTGTTGCTGTGGGTGAACCGAGTGAAGGCGATGCGATTCAAATGCTACGAGGTGTTGCGGGCTGTTTGCAGAAACACCATAACGTGACGGTATTGGAAGAAGCAATTGAAGCTGCGGTTCAGTTGTCAGTACGCTTTTTACCAGAACGTCAATTACCTGATAAAGCGATTAGTTTATTAGATACGGCGTGTTCACGTATTGGCTTGAGCCAGAGCGCATTACCGCAAAAATTAGACGGGTTAGCTGAACAAATCCGTTATGCGCACAATGAGCGCACCTCGTTTGCATATGAAGATGCGATGTATGCGAACGGCACTGAAAAGTTGGTGGCTATTGCACAGAAATGTAATCAGCTGGAGTCTGAATACGAGGCGTTAAACTCGCGTTGGAATCTAGAAAAAGAATGTGTTACTGAAATTTTAAGATTACAGAATGTTATTGCAGAGCGTTTTCTTGCGGGTAAACAGGTTGCAGATACGCCAATGCAGGCACTGTTAAGTAACAAAATGACGGAACTGCGCAGTATTCAAGGTGAATCACCTTTGGTGATGGCACAGGTTGATAAGCAGACTATTGCTGAAGTGATTGCGTTATGGACTGGGATTCCCGTTGGTAACATGGTTAAAGATGACGTGAAACGTTTACTTAACCTTGAAGCAGAACTCGGACAGCGTGTTATTGGTCAGCATGCTCCGATTCATGAAATTGCCAAAGCGATCCGTATGTCTCGCGCTGGATTAACTGACCCACGCAAACCGGTTGGTGTGTTTTTAATGTGTGGCCCAAGCGGTGTGGGTAAAACAGAAACAGCATTGGCATTAACTGATCTACTTTACGGTGGTGAGAAAAATATCACGACTATCAATATGACTGAATTTAAAGAAGAGCACAAAGTATCAATGCTACTTGGCTCACCTGCAGGTTATGTTGGTTACGGTAAAGGTGGTGTGTTAACCGAAGCGGTACGTAAAAACCCTTACTCGGTATTGTTACTTGATGAAATGGAAAAAGCGCATCCAGGCGTTCACGATCTATTTTATCAGATTTTTGATAAGGGGACGATTTCAGACAGTGAAGGTCGTGACATCGACTTTAGAAATACACTTATCATCATGACATCTAATGCGGCAGATAGTGCAGTTGTTGATGCCTGCCAGGTCGAACGTCCAGATGTATCGTCTTTGACTCAAACGATCTCGCCTGTTTTACAGCAGTATTTTAAACCTGCCTTCATTGGTCGTACGACCGTGGTGCCATATTTCCCTCTCAATGATATTGAAATGGCTGAAATTGCGCGTCTTTCTTTACGCCGAATTGAGAAACGAGTAAGTGGCTATTATAACGCTGAGTTCAGTTATGACAGTGACTTGGTGGATTATTTAGTAAGCCAAAATAACTCGCCAGAAACAGGTGCGAGAGCCATTGAACAAATCATTAATCGTCGATTAGTACCAGATCTAGCGACGCAATGTATCACCAGAATGAGTGAAGGACAAAGCATCACCTGTATCAATATCAGTGTTGTAGATGGTGCAGTGGCAATAGCCATTGAATAACTCAGAGGCGTGATTAATATTAATCACGCATTCGTTTAAATTTTTGTAAGAAGAGAATATTGTGGAAAAAAGCACATTCACCATTGAACAAATCGAATGGATCCGACGCTCACTTAAAATTGCCGTTGTGCATGGTGGCGAAAAAACACAGCCGGATAGCTTTATTTATAAGAACTTAAGTCCGCGTTCAACAAAAACATATCAGCCCGTTGCTTATGATATTGCAGATGCTTTACGTGAGTCCGGATTTCAACATATTGATGTATTACCTGAAAACATGGACTTGCCACAACGCTTAAAAGCGCTAAATATTGATCTGGTGATCACCAATAGTGGTGGCCTTCAAGGCTTTGATTCGATGTGCCATTTACCGTCAATGTTGGAAATGTTGGGTGTGCCTTATGTTGGTCATGCGCCAATGACGGCCGGCTTACTTGATAACAAACATTTGTTCAAACATGAAATAAAAGCAGCTGGGATTCCAACTGCGCCCTTTATTACCGTTGGTTTGGGGGAGTGCATTACCGATGCGGTGAATAAGGAGGCGTTAGATCAAATGGACGCTGATTTCGGTGGTCGATTTATTGTGAAACCTGTTTCTGGCCGTGCCTCGGTACATGTTTATCCGGTGTTTGATCGTGCAGACCTCGCTGGTAAAGTAAAAATAGTGCAGGCCGCGACGAATAACATCGTCATGATTGAACCTTATCTGTCTGGCCGTGAGTTTGTGGTCGCGGTTGCAGGTTCTGTGATATTTAAAAACGACAAGTTGAATCAGTTAGCTTCACCTTTTGCCTTTTCGGTAACGGAACGTGTACTTGCAGGCGATGAACCCATTTTTACGTCGATGGATGTAAAACCGATTACCAGTGATCGTTTATTAAAAGTCGATGAGCCTGAATTACGCCAGTCATTAATTGATTTGGGTAATAAGATTTATCAGCAATTGGGACTCGGTACGCTTGTGCGTGTTGATTTACGCATGGACTGCAAGGGTAAATTATATGTCCTTGAAGCGAATCCAAAGCCAGATTTGAAACGTCCTGAAGGCGATAAACTCAGTATTGTTTGTCACGATATTCACAATGAAGGCATGAGCTATCAAGACTTGATCCAATCTTTGGTTTTCAATCGTTTGGTGTATTTACAAGCACAACGCCCTGAATCGTTAGCGCATTGTTTTAACGACGACTTCTTCAGCTTGAAAAGCGCTTAGGAGCGACAGTGAGAACCGTTAACGATAATCTTCGGCTTACGTTTGGTGTAGCAGTAGTGACAATGTCATTATTGCTTATACTGGTTGTAGGTTATGCACAAGCGCTAAAAAGTCATCGCGAATTATCAACTGACACCATTTTAGCGCAAACTCAAGCGGCTAAATTAGGTATCGAACAGATACTCAACTCGGGTGTACCGTTACCTGAAATCGCAGGGCTAAATCTGGTATTACAGCCGATTGTAAACTCGAATTCATCGGTTACTGGGTTAGCGTTATTCGCTGGGCACGATGAACTGTATAATGCGGGAGAAACCATCCTCGATGATAACTACATTACGATCCCACTCAACAATAAATTCACGCAGGTGGGCAATTTAAAAATTGCATTTAGTCCTGAAAAAGTAGAAGAAGTCGTGACCAATGTTTTTCAACCTATGGTGTGGTTGATTGCATTTTTACTGGTGTTATTTATTGTTTCAGTGCTTCGAAGTCAGCGTCGGAAAGTGTATTTAACGAGTTTTATCGTGGTGTTTTTTAGTATGGCAATCAGTGTAGTGCTGCTTGTTGGTAGCTTATATCATGATGGTTTACGCAATAAGGCCGTATCGTTAGCCGATATC
Source organism: Moritella sp. 28 (assembly GCF_018219435.1). Classification (NCBI taxonomy): domain Bacteria; kingdom Pseudomonadati; phylum Pseudomonadota; class Gammaproteobacteria; order Alteromonadales; family Moritellaceae; genus Moritella; species Moritella sp. 28. The sequence continues at coordinate 1,309,800 of NZ_CP056121.1, forward strand.
GTGAGTCACCGTTTAGCCCCTGTGTTGGAATATAATATTGACCAGAGCATGGTGACGGGGATTGATAGCATGTTGGATAACTTCCGCAAAGCTAATCCTGAAGTGGCTACTATTGCAGTGTATAAAAATACCGAGTTAGTTGCGGATTCTCAATACAACCAAAGCATTATGCTACCTATGCTGGGGCGTACAGGGTGGTTAGATTATAGTTTAGCGACCTCTAAATTTGCAGAGGTGCACCTTACTTATCAATCAAGCGTGGTACTGGGGCAGTTAACCAAAATATTAAAAAATTTCGCAATCTTATTTTTTGCTTGTGGCTTGGTCTGTTTTGCTTTTATCCGTTTGCTTGGTGGCGACGCAAATCAATCTTCATCAGAACAAGTGCTTGAACGTCTAAAGCCGTTGTTTTTAGGTGCTGTGCTGATGGAGTCTTTAATGGCACCAATCATGCCGCAGTTCTTAACCTCATTGGCGGAATCGTCAGGGCTTGATGCAAGCACTTCTGCTATTTTCTTCACACTCTACTTTTTAGGTTTTGCCTTAACCTTACTACCTGCCGCACGTTTAATTGAAACTTATGATATTCGCACTGTGCTTATATGTGGCGTGCTTTTGTCGACGTTAGGCGGTGGCATCCTTAGTGTCAGTGCTGAAGGTAGTATTGTGAGTGTATTGATTGCGCGTGTTGTGTCGGGTGTAGGCCAAGCCTTCGTATTCATTTCGGTACAAGGTTATATTTTACGCTTGAGTGATAAGAAAAATAAAACCCAAGCCGCAGGTATTATCGTATTTTGTTTTAATGCTGGATTTATTGCCGGCGCTGCGATTGGCGCACTCTTAGCTAACTACTTTGGCGACCGCGCTATCTTCATGATTGCGACCGTAATTGGCTGTGTGATGACGTTATTTAGCTTTGTATTACCGAGCATGAAAGCGTCTACGAAAGCCTCGGGTTCGTTGTTAAATAATATCTCGATGATGATGCGAGATTCTTGGCGATTAATGAAAATCCCCGCGTTTATTCGAACCATGTTATTGGTGGGCATTCCGACTAAAGCGGCGTTAACTGGTATCGTTTTTTTTGCGGTGCCGTTAATGCTTGCTGAGCGTGGTATCAGTAAGGAAAGCATCGGCCAAGTGCTGATGACTTATGCTGCTATGGTGTTGTTGGTGAGCCATAAAGCTGGGCCTTGGGTCGATAAGTTAGGCAGTAGTAAGCTTGCATTGAGTGTTGGTAACCTGATTGCCGGAGTTGCGCTTATTATTCTAGGTGCGGCATTTGAAATGGAAGACAGTTTGATGATTGTTGTTTTTACCACTATTTCAATGATGTGCATGGGGTTATCACACGGTCTTATTAATGCGCCTGTGGTGACGCATGTTGTAGACGCCATGGCCGATAGGCAAGAGGTGGATTCTGTCATCGCTGCGACGTATCGCTTCCTTGAACGACTAGGTCATGTGTCTGGGCCGCTTATTGTCGGGCAATTATTATACCAGCTCGGCGTGGATTATACCCTGATAATACTGGCAATTTTCTTTGTTGTTATAGCTGTGCTGTTTTCTCTATTCGATAGACAAACATCTAAGGTGGTAAACATATGATCCGAGTTTTATTCATCTGGGTAGCATGCTGTTTACCAACATCTGCTGCAACGGAATGGCCAACATGGTTAGGCGAAGAACTACAACCTAAAACAGCTAGTCATTGGCGTGCGGAGTCTGCCGCTGAAGGGGTGTCGTTTGTGCCTGCGCGTTCATTGTCTAAAATATTGGTGATCGTCTCACGCAAGGCATCGTCTTATGATGTGGCATTAAAAACGCTATTAAATGTGTACAGTACCCAATTACCTCAAGTGCAGTGGGTCGTTAAACGCTTACCTGTAGATAATACCATGTTAGTGAATTTGCTTCATCATGCAGAGAATGAGGTTGACTTGGTGTATACCTTAGGTTCTAAAGCGACCATGTCTGTGCACAAGGTATATCAAGGTGGTTTATTGCCGGTTGTTTCTGTTAATTCAAAAGATCCGGTGTTATTAGGTCTCACAGATAACTATGCTGGTACGGGGAGCAATTTTGCATTCACGTCATTGAATCTACTAACAGATGTGACTCTTCGCATTATGCAACGCTTTAATCCACAGTTAAAGCAAATCGGTATTTTGTATTCACGTAGCAATCAGAGTGCATATCTCACGCAATTTTTACCAATGAAAAAATTTGCTGAAAAAGTGGGATTAACTGTTGTGCCAATTGTGGTTGATGAATCGAAATCGGCGATGAGTTTGAAGTTAGTGATGGACACTGCGATTACGAGGCTTAAACAAACGGATCCAGAACTGAATAATACCTTGCTTTGGTTAACGGGTAGCTCGTCGTTACTCGCGCGTGTGGATGACATTAATCAATTTTCACAGCAGCTTGCGTTGATTTCTGCGGTTCCTGATGTGGTGAATGGAACGAAAGCCAGTGCATTAATGTCGTTTGGCGTTAGCTTTGTGAATAATGCGACGCAAGCGGCGTTGTATGGCATCCAAATTTTAAAAAAAGAGGCCGTTGTAGGAGACCTTCCTGTCGGTGTTATTTCACCACCTGACATTTCAATTAGCTTTAGGCAAGCGGCCCGTATTAACCAAGCAATCCCATTCGAATTAATGGAAATGGCCAGCGATGTGTATGGCATCGAAGGAAAAATGATCCGCTCTAACGGAATGTCTGTGGAGGACGGTCAATGAACGTAATACATAACGTAAGCAGAATAATGCCTTTAACACTGGTGTTAAGTTTGTTTCTCGGAGGGGCATTTATGGCAAAAAGTGAAATCCGTCCGGAACGATTACTGTTAGCGACACAAGTGTGGAGTCCTTATCAATACCAAGAAAACGGTGAAATGAAAGGGCTTGGGATAGTGAAGTTGAAATGTATTTTAAAGGTAATGAAACAGCCTTATCAAATAACGATGACAGACTGGGACCGTTCTCAGATTCTAACGGAAGTAGGGGAACTACATGGCCTTTTCCTCGCGTCTAAGAATGATACCCGCGATAAATATGCAGAGTATTCCGCGCCTTTAATGAACCAAACATGGAGTTGGTTTAGTTTGTCTGACGCGATTGATACCAAGAGTCCCCAGTTTAAAAAAGAAGTACCAGTGACCGCATTATTTGGTTCGAACAAGTGGTTATGGTTACAAAAACAAGGTTACCGAGTCGAGAAAAAACCGCGTCGTGCAACCGTGCTTATTGAATTACTACTGTCAGGCGAAGTAGGTGCAGTATTGGCAAATGATGTGGTGATGGAAAATGCGATTAATCAATTGGGTATTAGCCATCGAGCAATAACCAAAACAATGGTAAATGAGAAACCACTCGGTGTGTATTTCTCGAAGAAGTTCACGGGGAAATATCCGTTATTTATCAATGAATTCAATCAAGCCATTGTGGCATGTGAGGGTCAATAATATGCCGTTATCATTACGAATTATCAGCTCTCCTGATGGAGAACCCATTCCAGAATGGACAATCAATTTCCCCGATGAAGGAGGAAGCATTGGTCGTGCTTATGGTATGACGATGCAATTATCGGATGCCTCTAGAGAAATTTCGGGTACGCATGCGTTAATTAACCGCGGAAGCCGTGGTTATCAAATTATGGACGTGAGCACGAATGGTGTGTTTTTAAATGGCGCGAGTAAACCGTTAGGTTCAAATAATCAATCGACGTTGAACGATGGCGACGTGGTTAATGTGGGAAAATATCGCCTAATGGTGTCTTGTTTCACTCCCGATAAAGCGGTTGTAAAGGCGTCGGAACAAACAGGAACACAAGGTACTGATAAGTCGTCACTACTGAGTGCCTGGGATGACGATCCGTTTGGTGATGCCTTATCGACTGTCCGCGTTAACGCTCATTCAGTTAATGATAAAGCAGATTCAGCACCAGAGTCGTCAGATGATCTTGAAGTACCAGAATGGGTGTTAACTGATCCAAAAGAAGAGTTGGACGGCATATTTGCAGACCCATTTATTGCTAATGAACCTGTAAAAAAACGGGGGCAAGGCATACCTCAAAATACTTGGTCGGATGATGATAGTTTTTCTGATGACCCCTTTGGTGATGAGATGCTTAATACCGCGTCTGTAGTGATTGATGAAGGCCAACAGTTTGCTGATACGAGTTCACGATCTAATTATTCTGCGTTGGAATCACAGCAACTGATGTTGTTACAACTTAAGCAGCATGACCTGATGGTGCAATCAGCAGAAATGGCGTTAGAACGATTATTGTCAGATATTTCACCGACGGAGCTCGAAAGTTTCTTTGATGACTTTGCGCCGCGACGTTTCTGGCAAAAGAAAGCGGACTATTGGACTGTGTACAAACGCTACTTTACTCGTCAGAAAGAGAACAAAGAATGGCAGATGAAATTTAAAGCGTATTTTAGTGAAAGTTTACGCATTAAGCAGTCAATGGGAGACAAGTAATATGCAACGTGTGCTTGTCTTTTTGATGTGTACTTTATTTTTAAGTGGCTGTAGTAGCTGGATGTTTTGGCGAGACGCACAGGCATTGCAAGTGGTCGTTAATATTGAGGCTGAAAACAACATCAACCCTAATATAAATGGTTTAGCGTCACCCCTTGAGATTCGAATCTATCAGCTGGCTGACAGTGAAGCATTTACGCAGGCGAACTTTATTGATTTGTATCGTGATGATCAAGGTGTGTTAAAGGCGGGATTATTATCTAAACGCCAGCTCGACAGTATCTTACCGAGCGAAACACACAAGGTCGCGCTGCCACAAAACAGCGAAATTAAATATGTCGGTGTGGTAGCGGCTTTTTCTAATTACAGAGAAGCCAAAAGTACCGCAATTTTGAGTGTGCAATCTGGATTTTCGATTGTTGTAAACATCAGTATTGACGGCGTAAACATTACCGTGACAGGTGAAGAGGATTAATAATGGATAAGAAAAAAGTAGTTTGGTCTGAGGGGATGTTTTTAAGCCCGCAACATTTTCAACAACAAGAACGTTATTTTGAAGAGTTTACCAAACAATATTGCAGTCTGATGAATCCAATGCGCCACGGTTTGGCTGAGTTAGAACTTGATTATTCATTAGTTAATATTGGCAAAGTTGGGATCAAGCGTGCAAAAGGTATTTTTCCTGATGGCACTCCTTTTGATATTCGTAATGGATTAGCGCTTGATATTCCTGCTGGTGCCATGGATAAGTTAGTGTATTTAGCGATGCCAATTTATCGTTCTGGTGTGATGAATGTAGGTTGTAAAGATGACCCTCACCGCCGTTACCACCGCACTGATTACGACGTGTTTGATACGACCCGAGACAATGCCGATGCGTTGCAATTGGAGTTAGCGGAATTAAACATCGTACTCAAGCTTGAAGGCGAAGAGTTACAGGATTATACCCAGATCCCGATTGCGCATATCACTGAGCATAAGTCAGATGGCGGAATTGAGCTAAACCGTGCGTTTATCCCAATGTCACTTTATTTCACGGTGTCTGAATACTTAAAAGATAACGTGAATGATCTATATGCACAGATGAAATACCGCGCGAGCACCATCTCACAACGCTTACAGGTAGATTCTGCTAACAAAAGCTATCAAGCGTTAATTCGTGATTATTTATGGCTACAGGCTTTAGGTCGTTGGTTACCAAATATTAAGTATTGGCTTGATAATGGGACCACATCACCGCAAGAAATTTACCAAGAATGTATGTCAATGGCAGGTGAAATGCAGGGCTTAGACACCAAGATGCCAAAAGAATATGACAGCTGGAACAATGGCCGTTTGTATAGCCTCTTCTCGATCTTGTTTTCTGATATTCGCGTGCTATTACGTGAAGTTCAACTCGATAGTGTGACTACGTTAGTTTGGGATAAGAGCTTGTTTGATAAGCGTCGTTTATTACGTACGTTAGTGCAGGACTCAAGCCTTTATAATGCGGGGCGATTTATTTTGGTAGTATCGTCACCGTTAGGTGCAGTGCAGTTAAGTAAACAATTCCCACTCGCGGTTAAGCTAGCAGGTAACAGCATGGTTGCTGATCTCGTGCGTAATGCGTTATCTGGTGTGCCAGTACGCGCGTTACCTATTGCGCCATCGGAATTAAAATCACGTACTGATGTGGCCTATTTCGAGCTAGATACGCAATCTGATTTGTGGCAGCAGCTCGTGAAGAAAGACGAACCGATAGCATTACATGTCGATAATCGCATTGGCGATGTTGATATTGAATTGTACGTAATTCGGTAGGGGGGCGCTATGACATCATTATTTAATGAACAACCGACGATTTCAATTCGTCGCAGTAACAGCCCGCGTAAAGCAGTGAAAACGAGTAGTGAGGTACAGCTTGATTTAAGAGGCTCTGAAAAGTTAATCGCTCAATTAGCGAATTATAACAATCCAATCTTAAAAGAATGCAGTGAATTATTGGGTATTTTGGCAAGTGTCGAAAGACAAACCTCACCTTTAGATATTAATGCCTTTCGTCAACAATTGCTGGATGGTATCGCAGACTTTAAACGCAAAGGGCTGTTTTTAGATTATCACCCTAGTGTGATTGAAAAGGTTTGCTTTATATTATGCGCGGCGTTTGATGAATTGATCTTGTATACCTCGTGGGGCGAAGTGGCTCGTTGGGAAAATCATTCATTACTCAGTAAGGTCTTTAGCCAGCGTAATGGTGGTGAGGTTTTCTTCCAACTGCTTGAACAAGCAAGCCGTCAACCTGCAAAGCTGGTGGACTTCTTAGAGCTTCAATATGTGTTGATCATGCTCGGCTTTTTAGGCAAGTATCGTCATGATAATCGCCAGAAAATGAATGAGTTACAGTCTGAACTTTACAGTATGATCCGACACTACCGTAGCGAATCTATACTGGAACCGCCAACGCCGATTTCGATGCCGGAAACAACCTCGCCTTGGCGATTTATCAGTGCGGTTAAATTATCTTGGATTAGCGTATTATTAATCATCAGTACGTATTGTTTTTCAGAATTTTGGTATGACCAGCGTAGTCAATCAACCTTAATCGCATTTAGCTCGTTGGATATGGCAGGTTTTACCAATAGCACGAATAACGATGATTTGATTTACACGAGTACGCCTGAAGACTTAGGCATTGAAGTGCAAGAAGCTGTGAGCGTGAAACCAGCTGCGCTTATTGATACGATCTCATGGAATATCGTCGTTGCGAATTTCGCGACGAAAGCCAGCGCTGTGCGGTTAGAAAAAGACATACAAGCTATTGGGTATAAAGTTGTATTAAACGAAGTGCCTACCGGTGTGGAATTATTTATTCCGAACAATCGCGATTTAGCAAAGGCGAAACTTTTAAAAAATGAAATTAATGCTCGCTTTGGATTAAATGCAGTTATACGCCGTAGTAATAAGGTAGATGATAAATAATGAAAAAAATAACATTAAAAATAGCGTGTTTACTTATTGCGCTAGCGTTATTGATTTGTACTGGACTTAGCTGGATATACCTCCCAACCTTAGATGAAGGGGATAAATTATTAAGGCTGGTGGTTACTATTTCTGGTGGGTCTTTGATTACGATAGCTCTCGTGATTGCGGTTTGGCAACACCTGCGTGAAGAAAAATCGGCTGTCCACGAGCAAGTTATTTTATTTAAACAAGATGTGAAAGTCATTAATTCACTGTTTAAGTCAGCAGTTATAAAGTTGAAAGGGCATAAGGGTAGTAAGCTTAGTAGTTTGTATGAGCTGCCTTGGTATGTTTTGATTGGAGGTGAAGATGATGCAAAAAGTAGCTTACTACACCAAAATAACCTAGAACCGGTTAACTATCGCGATCGTGATAAAAGTGAAACGTCACAATATATGCGGTTTTGGAGTAATGAAAACATGGTGGTTATTGAAGTCGACCACCGATTATTCGATCGAGACGGTATTGATGACGCGTTGTGGCGTGTGTTTGCTCAGCAATTAATGAAATACCGACCTCGTCAAGCAATCAATGGCGTGTTAGTCGCGATTAGCTGTGAGCGATTATTAACGGGGGATAAAAAAGAACGTCTATCTCTTAGCTCAAATTTACAAGATGCTATTTTAACACTCGGCGAACATTGTGGGTTAGCGCTGCCTGTTTATACATTATTCACAAAGTCAGATACGATTGCTGATTTTGTTGAGTTTTTCTCGAGTAACTCGGGATGCGATATCGATCGACCTTTGGGGATTACGTTTCCAAACACGGATGACCATCGATTTGAAGTCAGCATGTTTGAGCTGGAATGTCAGAAATTACTCGATGTGTTAGCTCAGCAGCAATTCCAATCATTACGAGAAACACGTCAAGAGGATGCGCATTCTGTAGTTGCACTCCCTTATCAGTTACGTCTTTTCTTTGAGCAGGCTACCGAGTTCTTAGAGGGTATAAGCCGGGAAAACCGGGTTCGAGATGTTGTGTGGTTAAGAGGCATGTATTTATGTTCGACACAGCAAGGTGGTAACTGTCACGATTTACTGACACAACTTGTTGCTAGCAGCAGTGCGTTTAATGCCAATACGACAAGAGAACAACTATCAGGCCGTAAGCAATTGTTCTCAATGAATATATTGCAGCAGAGTGTATTGCCTGAATCGAGTATTGTTGGTGTTAACCAGCTGCGTCATTATAGTTACCTTGCATCGCGAATATCGATGATGTTAGGTTTTATCGGGATGATTGTTGTACTTGGCTTACTGTTGCGCGATAACTGGAATAAAGATGAAGATTATCGAAACCATGCGGTTACTCAATTAGCATTGTACCAGCAAGACATGGAACGATTACGTAATACTAATGTTGGTTTTGAAGACATTATTCCAGTACTAAATGAATTGCGTCTGGTGGTTGAAGAAGGGCGTAAACCTACACCTTTATATCAACGTATCAGTGTTAACCAGCCTAAAACGACGGAACAAATCTACTTGAGCTATGAAGCTCAACTACAGATGTTCTTGCTGCCTAAGCTGGTTGAAGTATTAAGCAGTGAACTGTATGTATATGTTAATTTGGGCAATTCTAGCAAGATATTTGAAGTGCTGCGTTATTATCAAATGCTGTTTGATAAGCAACGTTTAGACATGACTGAATTATTAGCTTATTTGGTTGAAACGCTAAATGAACAAGGTGATATTTCGCTGGATAATATAGAAACGTTAACCATGTTAATGGAAGATTTATTCAGTAGTGATTATGAGACGGTGCTTGTTCCTAGTGATGATTTGATTTCGGTGGCAACGCAAAATTTAGAAGGTTTATCACCAGAACGCCTGATTTACACCCGTATAAAATCACTTCCTGAATACCGTAATCGCGTTGATACGCGTCGTCAATTAGGGGATAAGTTTGATGTGCTATTTCAATTTAAAACCGGATTTAATGGTTATTTATTGCCTGAGTTATTTACTCGTCAGGGACAAGCAAATATCGATCTGAGTGCGAAATCAAGGTTACTTAAAAAGCAGCTAAATGAATTTAAAAGTATCCAAGGTGATATGTCGGGTGCGTCTATTTCTGAGCTTGTAGATCTGAGTAAGAAGGTACAGCGTCTGTATTATGCGGATTACATATATCAGTGGAAAGAACTTATTAACCACATTGAAGTGAAGCCATTTAATACGATCGATGATCTTGCTTATGCGGTTAAAACTGCGCGTTCACCCGCCAGTAGCCCGATTATTGATGTACTTGATGCATTAATTGTTAATACAACCCTGGCTAAAAATGCTGAGGGTGCACCTAACGCAAAGGCTGTCGGTAAATTAGGCTTGAAAAAAACGGCATCGGTATTGAAAAAAGTTGAAAAAGTTAATCGCTTTGGGGGTGATAAGTTATTACGTTTACAGCCTTCGTATGTTGTTAATGAGGCGTTTAGCCCTTATTCAATATTCATGGCGAGCAAAGGTAAAACAACACCAGTAGATGAATTGATGGCTGAATTAGATCAATTGAATACGTATTTTGATACTGCGTTATCAAGTGGCGATCCAAGTCGTGCGTTATATCAGTATGCACAAGATCATGCGTCAGGCAGCCAAGATATATTGGTTAATTTCCGTCGCCAATCAAGTCGCTCGCCGAACCAGGTGGCAAGCTGGATTAAATCCTTGTACGCGCAGTCATGGAAGAGTGTGATCAACGGCAGTGCAGAACATGTTAATCAGCAATGGAAAGAGCAAGTACATGGGTTTTATCGTCAAGCGGTTGAAGGGCGTTTCCCATTCTTGTTAACAGGGCGCGGCGAAGTTGCCATTGATGATTTTGCATTGATGTTCAAGCCTGAAGGACGTATAGATAAGTTCGTCAGTGAAATGCTTCATCCCTTTACATATTGGGATAATGGCACTTTAAAATTGGCTGAATTTGATGGTGAAAAGCTGCCAATTAATGCGAAAAGCTTACAGCAACTTAAACAGGCAAAAACGATTCGAGAGTTGTTCTTCGGTGCATCAGGGCAAGAGCTAGCGATGACGTTGAAATTAAAAGCGAGTTCGATGAGTACCTCTGTGACGCAATTTAATATCATGGAAACAGAAAACATATTCTCGTATCGCCATGGCCCTCGATTATGGCAAAGCATTGCATGGCCATCAATCGGTGAAGATGATTACATGTCGGTGAACTTCTTTAGTGGTGATAACCGTGTCGCGAGTAAGTCATATTCAGGGCAATGGGCACTGTTCAGAGCCTTGTTTGATGGGCGTACCAGTGCAACGGGTGATCGACGCATTAAGAAATTAACCTATAAGCTTAATAATGAGAATATCGTCTTACAATATAGTCTGAGAGGTAGTAACCAAATATTTGATAAGTCTTTGTTTACCCGCTTTGGTTTACCTGCGCGTTTATAAATGATGACGGACGCGATAAACGGTCGACTTGCTTCTCGTTTTACAGTGATCAAATTACTGTCATCGACGACATGGTTGGTTCGAGATCGCGAATCTGCTTCAGCATCAGAGTATATGGTGCTGAAGCGAGCAGATCCCATTGCAATGAAACGAGAGTTGCTCTGTTTAGCTGACTGCCATTCGTATTACATTCGTCCAGTAAGGGAGTATTTTAAGTCGGAAAATTTATTATTGATGCCATTCATTGAAGGGGAGTCATTACTCTCTTTTAGTGTGCATCAAACAAGTGAATTTCTGCTACTTGTACCACAGATAGTGCGTGCGATTATGGCTATGCATGCGCAAGGTTGGGTGCATGGCGATATTAAGCCATCAAATGTTATTTATAATGTGAATAAAGGTGAAATATCGTTAATTGATTGTGGCTCTGCATTACAGTCTGGTACGACATTGTCGAATTTGTCATCATGGCAAGTGACCCCTGGTTTTTGTTCCGCAGATCGTTATGAACAGTCGCACATCGTGGTGCCTCAGGATGATTGGTATGCTTTTTATCAGTGGTTATTGCAGTTGTATAACTCGGATTTAACCTTGCCAGAACAGCTGTTATTAACACGCTGGCTTAATTGGCTTATCAAAATGAAAGATAAGCCGAATGCGGATTAACAGTTAAGAGCAAGTAAAAAATTATTCTATTCTTCATTGCTATTTTAAAATTATCCACCAATTAACACTGTTGGCATCCCCATGATAATGGTCCCTCCATGGGCGGTGGTATCCCCCATTCTTGCAGCAGGCTTACTGTTGATTAAAACCGTTGCACTGCCTTTTACTACACTGTCTGGTGGGCCAACACACATACATATTTGTCCTACGGTCGCTGCGGGTAAATTACCGATTAATACGGTTGTAGGCAGAGGTAGCAGCGGCCCGCCAACATGTGGGATCGGGACTAATGCGGGAGTTTGCATAGGGCATACATGCATGTCGGTCGCGCGTGCTGCTGGTAACATATTATTCTCCTAATTGACCATTGCCACCTTGGGCAATATGCAATCCAAGTTTAAAATAGTATTCATATCGTTCTGTGGCATGTTCGCCATCGGGCAGGGCTGCGATTAAGTTAACTGCGCCTGCTACAGCTTGTGAATATAAGTACTCAGGCGGCTGAACAATGGGCTCGCTCGGAGCTGTCATGCTACCACCACTCCAGAATGCAGCCTGAGCAACCCAACCAGCACCGGTTTGTAAGTCTGCCTTTTTTGCCATTTCTTCGGCAAATCGACGTGCTGTTTCATCGGGTTCATGAACCCATGCCTTGGCAGAACGAATTGCATTGGCTTCGTTTTCATTCCAGTCGCTACGTTGACTTGCGCAGCAACATGCCCACCAGATTGCTTCTCGGACGGGTAATGCATGCGCAAGGAATAAGGCGGTATCGGCAAAAAGTTCAGCTGCAATGGCCATATCTATGACTGCTGCGGGTGTGAGATGTTGCGCTGCGAGCGCGGTTATTTCATCACTTGCTTCATACAGAGATAAAATGTCTTGTGCATGCTGGTGTGGGATCTTTAAATAATGCATTAGTTTACCTTTGTGATCGCGCCCTGTATTTGAACCATGGCACCTGCTTTAACTTGTGTCATTGCACTGCCATTAATGCCGACAAGTGCCCCTTTAATATCTGTTTTTGCTTTGCTTTCGACAGTGATGATAGTAGCTTTGAGGGTCGCACTACCTTGTCCTTCGATTGCGATCTGTGGGCCCGTTATTTTTATACCGCTTGGACTTATTTCGATACTGCTGCCCCCAACGGATAACTTTATTTTTGTTTTACCTTTTAGTTCAATTGTCTGACCATCAATCTTGATCGCAGAAGTTGCACTAATGTTGGCATTTTTACCTGCATCTAAACTGATGTTCGCATCTGACGCTATATTAGTATCTTTTACAGATTTAGTTGATAAGGCATCTTTACTTTCCAGGTTTGTCGCTTCTTTACTACTGATATTTATTGTTTTTTCGACGGTTAATAACGACGTGCCAGTGACGGTCTTTTTGTTATTTTGCTTTACATTGATTGTCAGATCTTTTTCGGCTTGTAAAAAGATTTCCTCTTTGTCTTTTTTGTCTTCGAATCTGAGTTCATTCGCAGTACTGGCATTACCTTTCGGCGTGCTTCTGGTTTTGATCCCTGATTGTGTTGCTGTACTGTAGGGCGGTTTGTTCTTCCCTGTGTAGATAGAACCACAAACAACAGGGCGGTCAGGATCGCCATCAATAAAGTTAATTAATACTTCGTCACCAACACGAGGAATAAATTGCACGCCAAATCCGTTACTGGCTGTGGCTTGAGAAACGGGTACCCAGCACGAGCTTTTTTCGTCTTTTTTACCTTGTAGGTCCCAATGAAAGTGGATTTTAATTCGCCCTTGTTTGTCTTGATTGGTTTCTTCTCCACTTGGCCCAGTGACTTCTGCACTTTGTACACTGTGGATTTGTGGTTTTGGCAAGAAGGGTGGACGCCATAAAATGGATGCAGGCATACATTGAAATGTATTAGTGTATTCGGTTTTATGACCACTTTCTGTTGCTGAGAAGTGATGTTGTGCTTGTGTTACCACGTATTCTTGATTGTGCTCACTGTCACTGTGGTCAGTGAGTGTAAAACGCAATCCAGCCCCTAATGCCGGGATGGATGATTGTGCCGTAATATTTATTTTTTGTGTATCGATGCTTTCCATTTGGCGCTTAGCTGAATCTCTGATGGTATTTTTATCGCTATGCCCCTGACCAAAAAAGTATTGTGTTAAGGCATTATTTTTAACGCTATTGGTCGTTGTCCTATTACCACTCGACAGGCATTCGGCGAGTTCGGCATTGTGATCGCCAAGTGATAATTTGCTTACGCCAAGAATACTACGTACGTGCCAATGTATGATGGCGTGTGTTTTATCTTTTGCACCTGTAATAAACGGAATTTTGCTGTTATCTAGATTTGCAAAGTCTTGATTGTTATCTCCGATGATAATACACGGCTGATTCCCGTTATGATCACTGTGATAATGCCAGCCTTCACTTGCCATCATTCGTCTTAAGAAATCGTAATCGTTTTCGTTAAATTGGATACAATAGGTGTGCTTACTGCCAGCACTACGCATTGATAGTTTGAAATAGCTTTTTAAACCGGAGTCGGACAAGACTTTTTCAATGATTTGTTTGCTGGTCATGTCTTGGAAAGTACGACTCGATACGCGATAGTTAAATACGGACAATGGATCTATCGCTTCGATACGGTAGGTGTAAAGTGCTTTTGCAGGATCAAAACTGAGACTTTCTATCGATGAGACTAATGCATGAAAACGGCGCGCTTCTTTTCTGTTTCCTTCGAGACCCGGTGAGTAGCTGAGATCAATCGCTTTGCCTAATAAGGATTCTGATATCTTGTCTTTGGATATTAATACTGCGGCATAATCGGAGCGTGAAAATATCTGTTCTGTAACGGTTAAGTCGGTGACAATATAAGGGCCTTTACCGTCTAACTTAGCCAGTGTTGGCCTGTGTTTTTGAGTATATGCTGAAGCTGTCATAATGGACCCTTGTTACTATTTTTTACCATGCGATGGTTACTATTTGTTATATCAATTCGCACTAAATCCTAACATAAGAAAAAATAATGCAGGATTGCTTTTATGTAAGCGTTTGTGAGCGTTGTATCTTGTGGGTAAAGGGGGGGCAGCGCTGTATTTTTGATACGAAAAAAGGAAGCATTTCTGCTTCCTTCGATGACGAATAATGGCATGTGAGTATGGCTATTCGTTAGTGTCTTATCCGATAATATTAAATCGAATGATTAAGCGAAGTGATTATCTAATTCTTCGCTACCACCTATGTGTTTACCACCGATAAATATTTGTGGTACTGTGCTGCGACCTGTTACTGCTCGTAGACTGACTGTTGTTGCGTCTTTACCTAATACCACTTCTTCGTAGTTTAGGCCTTGGTCAATTAACGTTTGTTTTGCTTTTGCGCAGAACGGGCAACCCGGTTTAGTAAATACGGTGATTGATTCTTGTACTTTGTACTCAGGAGCCACATAACCTAGCATAGTATCTGCATCAGAAACCTTGAACGGGTCGCCTGGTTCGTCAGCTTCGATAAACATTTTTTCTACCACGCCGTTTTTAACTAGCATGCTGTAACGCCATGAACGTTTTCCAAAACCGATGTCAGATTTGTCGACCAACATGCCCATGCCTGCAGAGAAGTCACCATTACCATCTGGAATAAAAGTGATGTTTTCTGCTTCTTGGTCATCTTTCCATGCGTTCATTACAAAGGTATCGTTTACTGATACACATAATATGTCATCAACGCCATGTGCTGAAAATACGCTAGCTAATTCGTTGTAACGTGGTAAATGGCTTGAAGAACACGTTGGTGTGAATGCACCCGGTAAGCTAAATACGATTACTGTTTTGTTAGCAAAAAGTTCTTCTGTTGTGCGGTTAACCCATGCGTCACCTTGGCGAATAGGGAATGTAACTTGTGGAACCGCTTGGCCTTCTTTCGATACTAATGTTGTCATAATATATTCCTTAACGTAGCTATTAATTAAGCTAACTTATGCTTGTTATAAAGAGATTTGATATAAATTGTTCTATAAAAATAAATAGGGTGAAGACGTTGTGTCTGTGTCGTCTTGATGTAGCTATTATGTCGAAATACTTACCATAGGTATAATCGATTAAATCTTTCACTTTGATAGCTTTATGGTATCAATTATTTATTGTTTGAGAAGTGTCGACATACATTAATGTCTGGAACTTCTCGGGCCTAAATAACTGCTCCCTGTGTTATAAGATAACTTCAACCAAACAATATAGTTCGAAACTTTTGTTAAATGTCACTGGTATACTCACATTAAAAATACATTAAAGATTGAAACACGTTTCTTTACACTAGACGAGGTCGCAGCAGCAACAGTAGTGGTGGTAGCCGTGGCACTTAGGGTGTAACTTAAAAAGATAGTCACTACGTTGGTAGCTATCCTAGAGGATTAAAAAGGCTTATGATTAACACATTTTGCTTATTGTGCTTAATTTTTTCTATCCAATATGCGCAAGCTGTGAATATCACTGAAGTAGATTTTTATGTCAGTGATAAAATCACTAAAGATGTCGCCAAATTAAAGATAGGTGAATCCATAACGAATTCCAACCTTACTCTAAGTAACTCATCTATCCCACTCTCGCGGGAAACGGGTAACATATATTACTCGACATCAATTGCTAACCTGAACTATGACTCGATAGAATTTGCTATGGCTCAATTGATGGCCGAAGATTCCAGCCTGTACAACAGATTGATAAATAGCGACAGGTTGTCCGTGCTAGTAATGACATCCTCCCTGTCCACAGATCTCTGTGGTTCGACTTACTTGGCTTACTTTCCTAATATTGCGGTCATTGATTTAAATTGTGATTCACTAACTTTAGAACATGAGCTCGGCCATCTATACGGAGCTGAACATGAAGAAATCTATGACGAGTATGTCTTCTATGCTGCGATATGCGGCGACTATACGACTATCATGAACTCTATGAGGCCAGAAGTGAAAGAAAAGAAAATAATAAAGGCATATTCATTCCCAGAATTAAAAGTGGATGGCTTTCAGTGCGGAAATGAAAACACGAACAACAGAAAGGTTATTTTAGACAATATCGACAGGTTTGTAAGCGTCAGGGCAAAGCCTAATACAAAATCAACAAACTAGTGCGTTAACTGTTTCAGCTCCTTATTGGAGACTTTTTAGATCTTGGGATAAGGCTGGTTCCCAATTGAGCTCGTAATAGGGTTAGCGTTAACAGTTGTTATATTTCCTTACTGCCATCCATCACATAAGGAAATATATGACAAACCGATATACATATATTGTGGATGAACTATTACTCTATCTCACTTTGGGGCAAAAACGGCTTAGTGCTATTACACCAAACCTGTGAACACCAAACGAAAGGTATGAGTTAGCCGGATTATCACCTCCCCTTTAGGGGGGCCAAAAGTTTCAAACTTTAATGTGTGACAAAAAGAAGGTTAATTGAGGTTATTTCCGGTTATAAAAAAGCCCCAATAAATATTGGGGCTCAGTTTGATATGTAGTCTAAAGTCGTAATTATTCTACAGTTACAGCTTTAGCGAGGTTACGTGGTTGATCCACGTCTGTCCCTTTAATCAGTGCAACATGATATGAAAGCAACTGCATTGGTAAGGTATAGAAGATCGGCGCTGTAATTTCACTTACATGCGGCATCGTGATGATCTTCATGCCTTCTGATTCAACAAAACCAGCGTCAGCATCTGCGAATACATAAAGTAGGCCGCCACGTGCACGAACTTCTTCAATATTTGATTTTAGTTTTTCTAATAATTCATTGGTTGGTGCGATAACCACAACAGGCATGTCAGCGTCAATGAGTGCTAAAGGACCGTGTTTTAATTCACCCGCAGCATATGCTTCGGCGTGAATGTAAGAGATCTCTTTAAGCTTAAGCGCCGCTTCCATGGCGATAGGGTAGAACTCACCGCGACCAAGAAATAAGGTATGGTGCTTGTCAGCGAAATCTTCAGCCAGTGCTTCAATGTCTTTATCAAATGATAATGCATTTTCAATTTGTGTTGGTAATGCATGTAATGCCGTTACGATTTCAGCTTCTTTAGTTGCATCGATAACGTGTTTTTGTTTACCTAATGCGGTTACAAGCATTAACAATGCTGATAATTGTGTCGTGAATGCTTTAGTCGAAGCAACACCAATTTCGGTACCCGCACGGGTCATAAATGCAAAGTCAGATTCACGTACTAATGAAGAACCTGCCACGTTACAAATGGTCATTACAGCCATGTAACCTTTTTCTTTCGCTAAACGCATTGCTGCTAACGTATCTGCGGTTTCACCTGATTGGGATAACGTGATCAACAGGCTATTCGGACGTGTTACAAATTTACGGTAGCGGAATTCAGATGCGATTTCGACATCACAACTTACGCCTGCTAACGATTCAAACCAATATCGGGCTGTCATACCTGCATTGTAAGACGTACCACAAGCGATGATCTGAATGTGTTCAACTTTCGCTAAAATCTCTGCCGCGTTAACGCCGATACTTTCTGTAATAACGCTGTTAGCTGTAAGGCGGCCTTCCATTGTATTGGTTAGTGCGACAGGTTGTTCGAAGATCTCTTTTTGCATGAAATGGCGGAATTTACCTTTATCAGCAGCGTCATGCTCTGCATTCGACTCCGTTACTTCACGTGTTACTGGATTACCATCAATATCAAATACTGACACATCTCGACGCGTAACTTCAGCCACATCACCTTCTTCAAGGTACATGAAACGGCGTGTAACATTAAGCAGTGCAAGTTGATCGGATGCTAAGAAGTTTTCGCCTACACCTAAACCTATCACAATTGGGCTGCCTGAACGTGCCACAATTAATTTACCTGGTTCGAGACGGTTTAGTACTACAGTACCGTATGCACCTTCTAATTGAGCTGCTGTTTTTTGAACTGCATCAAGTAGGCTATCTGTTGAACGTAATTCCCATTCAACAAGATGCGCAATGACTTCAGTGTCTGTTTGAGATTGGAAAATATAACCACGTTGTTGTAATAATTCACGTAACATCTCATGATTCTCAATAATACCGTTATGTACTACTGCAATATCACCTGATACGTGTGGATGTGCATTTGCTTGTGAGGGTTCACCATGTGTTGCCCAACGCGTATGGGCGATACCAGTACCGCCAACAGGCTGTTCAGTGTCAACGGCATTTGCTAGCTCTTGCACTTTACCTAGGCTACGTACACGCTGCAGGTTATTGTCTTGATCAACAATAGCAACACCTGCAGAGTCATAACCGCGGTATTCTAAACGACGTAAACCTTCAACTAAAATTTCAGCTATATCTCTTTGCGCTACTGCACCAACAATGCCACACATGGTCTTCTCCTAAATGTATAAACTTTTTAAACAAGTAATAACCACGTGATAGTGCTGTCTATCGATCCGTGACGACGTTCGTCCTTATACAACTTGTTTTAATGATTTTGAAAGCGAAACTTTTATCATTAAAATATTCAATCGTAACTTAACATTGAATGTATTAGTTACGTTTCATTTAAATATAGTGCGTAATAGTGATTTATCTAGTTTCACTTACCCACTAGATGGCTTGATTTAGCAATGAATACCAACTAAGTTTCGTAGTTTCGGTATTTTAGTTTCGTTTGTTTCGTTTGTCCATCTAAAGTTGTAGGTAATAAGTGGTTTGAAACAAAGTAATGAAACAAAGCTAATGAATTAAGAAAAAAAGTAGCATGCTAAGGATCGCTGTCAGTAAGGTATTACGCGTAATCAGAATAAGTAGTACCGCAAAAATAGCACCAATCAGGTAGCTGTTATCCAAATTTAGGTGCAAGGTATTCTCTTGGATAAATACAATCGGCGCTAAAATAGCGGTGAGTACGGCCGGGGCAGAATAACTTAAAAACTTAACTAAACTGGGACTAAGACGCAATGGCAGCTTAGGTTCAATGAAAATATAGCGACTAATGAAGATGATTACTGTCATCAGTATTATGGTAAGCCAGATCATAAGCCGTCTCCTGGTCTGGTTAATATGGTTTTATTCGGGTGCGTTTCATGGGTTAATTTGGCTGTCAACATACCAGCGCTCATACCAGATAAGGCCGCAATTAATAACCCGCCGGGTATATGGAACAGTTCGCAAAGTACCGCTGTCACTAAAGAAACTAATACACTGACTAAAATTGAGGGCGTTTTAATGGAAGGGACGACTAAAGCAATGAAGGTTGCAGCAATGGCGAAGTCTAAACCGAGTTCATCTAAATTGGGGATCTGTTGACCAGCAAAAATACCGACCGCAGAAGCAATGTTCCAAATAAGATAAAAACTAAAACCACCCCCAAATGCAAACCAGCGATCAAATTTGTGCTGTTTGGTTTCGCTGCATATGGCAAACAATTCATCGGTGAGCAAGAAGCCTAATGTTAGTCGCCAGCGTAAAGGTAGGGGGCTCATTTGATGACGCATGGCCATACCATATAAAAAGTGGCGAGAGGTAATGAGTAGTGTAGTTAATAGAATGCTCGCTAGTCCAACTCCTGATTTGATCATTCCAACAGCAACAAGTTGTGCTGCGCCAGCAAACACAATCGCCGACATTGCTTGGCTTTGAATGACATCTAACCCTGCTTCAATGGCATAAGAGCCTGCCAAAATACCCCAAGGGATCACCGCAATACTTAGCGGCATTGCTGCAGCCGCGCCTTTCAATGCTGATTTTAGTTTAGATGGTGACGCTTGTTCTGAGTCGGATTGTTGATCCTGCATCGCATTATCCTTGTGATGGCGGTGGTGTACTATATTCGAGAATATAAAAACTGGGGGTAATAAAAAACCCAGCGAACTGGGTTTTCAATCGTCATACCTATGAAGATATATTACTTATGATTTATCATCAATCAATTAGTGTTGGGCTTTGTGCTCGCCACTGCCAAAGTGCCAATCATAGTGGAAGCTTTGACTTGCATCTTGATCTTTACGACGGTAAGTGTGGCCACCAAAGTAGTCACGCATCGCTTGAATAAGGCTTGCTGAAGAATCTGCTTCACGGTAACAATCGTAATAGCTCATTGCTGCGCTAATCGATGGCATTGGCATACCTTGCATTATCGCTTTCGCTAATACTTCACGCCATGCCATTTGGCTTTCAGCTAATGTAGTAGTGAAACGATCCGCTAACATTAGGTTTAATAACTCTGGTTCAGCTTGATAAGCTTTCGAGATATCATCTAAGAAGTGAGCGCGGATCACACAGCCAGCACGCCAGATTTTTGAAATTGCAACGTAATCAAGCGTCCAGTTATGTTCTTTTTGTGCTGCAGACATCAATTCAAAACCTTGTGCGTAGCTACAGATCTTTGAACAATAGAGTGCGTCAGCCAGTTTTGCTAGCCATACATTTCGGTCTTCGGTTGTTACCGCTGGACCTGCAAGTTTAGTCGCGCCAACCTGACGGATAGATTTTTGTGTACTTAGGCAACGGGCAAATACAGATTCTGCAATTGCGTTTGCTGGCACGCCTAGCTCGAGTGCTTCACGTGCAGTCCAGTTACCAGTTCCTTTTTGGCCTGCCTGATCCATTATCACGTCAACCATAGGTTTACCTGTTGTTTCATCAACAACTTTTAGGATGTTACCTGTGATTTCGATTAGGTAGCTTTGTAATTTACCTTTGTTCCATTCGCTGAATACTTCGCCAACTTCAACTGCTGACATACCTAAGATTTGACGCATGAACTGTACAACTTCAGCAATCATTTGCATATCTGCGTATTCGATACCGTTATGTACCATTTTAACAAAATGGCCAGAACCGATTGGACCGATATATTCGGCACAAGGTTCACCTTCTGGTAGAGGCTGATCTACGTGTGTACGTGCAATTTCAATACCAGTGATAGGATCTACTTTCGCAGACATTGCTTGCCACATAGGTTTTAGCCATTCCCAAGCTGCTTTGTCGCCACTAGGCATTAACGATGGACCAAAACGAGCACCCACTTCACCGCCAGAAATAGCACAAGTGAAGAAGCTGAACTTACCTGCGTAAGTATCTGCACGTGCAATAGAATCACGCCATTGGCTGTTACCTGTATCAACAACAATGTCGCTTGCTTCTAAGCCTGCTGCAATTAAGTCATTACAAATAATGTCAACAACAGGACCTGCTGGAACAGAAAGCACTATTCGACGTGGTGTTTCAAGTTGGTTAATTAGCTCTGCAAGATCGGCAACCGCAATTAATTTTGCTGCTGTTAGAGGTTGATGACGCTTAACGATGTCAGTACGACGGCTTTCGTTAATGTCAAAAGCTGCAACGGAAAATCCACGTTCAGCTAAGTTTAATGCCATGTTGGCACCCATTACGCCTAAACCTATTACTGCAATATCAATATTTTTATTCATCTGGTCCTCTGTGCCTTAGCAAGTCATGAAGGTGAGAATTGGGCTAATGCCTTGTCGTTTAAGGCATGATATAGAAAGTAGAAAAAGATACAATATGAACACTACTGTTATTTAGCTTTTTCATTTAAATCGAGATTTTTGATGAGCTAATTTTAAATCATTAAAATCTATATGGTTAATCTGATTATCGAGATGAGATCTGCCTCACATAATCATTGTTAGTTTGAATTTAAGCCTGTGCCTTTCCTGTTCAGTTATACAAGTTTAGCTAAAATTATTTACAGTTATGTTAAAAGTTATACAGATTTTCTGGTTCAAAGTTAATAGGAAACTTTACTTACCCCTAATTATATATAGGTGTAATATAGGTAAGTATTTTATAAATAAGGATATTAGGTGTATGAGTTCCAACAGTCGTAAGTCTGGTCGCGTGACCTTACAAGATGTTGCTAATAAAGTTGGTGTTACAAAAATTACTGTTTCAAGGGCGATCCGTACACCCGAAAAAGTGTCTGAATCATTACGCTTGACTATTCACAAAGCCATTGAACAAATGGGATATGTACCAAATCGTGCTGCTAGCATGTTAAGCACTAAGCAAAGTAAAACTATTGTATTAATTGTCCCTTCCTTATCTAACGGTGTATTTTCTGATGTAGTACGCGGTATTAATGATGTGATGCTAAATGAAGGCTTTCAGATCTTACTGGGTCACTCTGGCTATTCTCTATTAGAAGAAGAGCGTTTAATCGAAACCTATTTACAGTTTGGTATCGATGGCATCATTATTTCTGGTACGCATCACACTGAACGCAGTAATCGTTTATTACGTAAATCAAACTTACCGGTTGTTGAGATCATGGAGTGCAATGATAACGCGATCGATATGTCTGTGGGTTTAGATCATGCCCTAGCGGGTTATAAGATTACCGAGCATCTAATCAGTAAAGGTTATAAAAATATCGGCTTTGCCGGTGCGCGAATGGATTTACGTGCACAGTTACGTTTAGATGGTTGGCGTAAAGCAATTTGGGAAACTGAATTGAGCGATGAGCGTGTGGTGACCAGTACCTATGCTTCGACTTACCAAATGGGTGCTGATATGTTGACTGAGTTATTAGGTGAATGGCCTGATACTGACTGCATCTTCTTTTGTAATGACGATTTGGCTGCAGGAGCACTATTTGAGTGTCAACGTCGTAATCTAAAAGTACCGAAAGATATTGCTTTAGTTGGTTTTAACGATCTTGATATTTGCGCTGCGACAAATCCAAAGTTAACGTCGGTATCTATCCCTCGTTTTGATATAGGTGAACAAGCGGCTAAATTGTTACTTAAAAAAATCAATGATGAACCGATTGAAAATAAGCATTTAGATCTCGGTTTTATTATTTCTGAGCGTGCTAGCACCTAAGTCACACTGATAATACTTGTGTTTTATTGTGTTATCGGTAACATTGCGTTAGTTGATTTAGAGCGATGTTAAGAAGTAAAGAATATGATAGGCAGAAGTATTATAGTCATGGGCGTATCTGGTAGCGGAAAGTCTACTATAGGATTAAAAATTGCACAGCAGCTCGGTGCTAAATTTATTGATGGTGATGACCTACATCCGAAAGTGAATATTCTAAAAATGGCTGCCGGCCAACCGTTAAATGATGCAGACCGTACGCCTTGGTTAGAACGTGTTCGTGATGCATGTTTTAGCATTGAAAAAAAGAATGAAGCAGGCGTTATCGTTTGTTCTGCATTACGTAAAGATTATCGAGATCAAATTCGAGACGGTAATAAATCCGTAATTTTTATCTACTTAGATGGTAGTTTTGATTTAATTTTAGCACGTATGAAAGAGCGAGCAGGGCACTTCTTTAGTGGAGATGACATGTTAAAAAGTCAGTTTAATACTTTGGAGTTACCACTTAAGGATGAAAAAGACGTACTTTCTGTTCCTATTGATGGTACAATTGACGACATCGTAAGCTTCAGTATTGCTGCTTTAACGCGCAACTAGCATTACGATGTTGGATTGATATTCTACAGGATTTATAAAATATCAGCATATCCATAAACCATAATAATGGTCATATTTTAATCAAAATATGACCGTTTTTTTTATCCCGACTTTATATTTCAAATGGAAATTAAAAGTTGATTATATGTAACAATAGTGACTTAAAAGTTGAAATCATCCGGTTATTTTATATAAAAATGTGATGTTAACCCTAGAGTTTAGCTGTTTGTAATAGTAAGATTACCTCAACAGTTACCGGTAACACGGTTGGGTAACATCATTATCGGGTTTGTCAGAAACAAGGATACCGCTACTAATGAAAACCATTTCTAAAACAATTATTGCAGCATCAGTTGCAACTATGATGAGTGCATCTGCATTCGCTGCTGAATTTAACTTCAAATTTCAATCATCTGATCCATCGGGTGAGAAAAACTTCCAAGTGCAACAAGCATGGGCTGACCAATTAGAAAAAGATTCTAACGGTCGTATCGATGTGACTATGTTACCAGTAGGTGCTGTAATTAAGCATACAGAAACACTTGATGGTATTAAGTTTGGTGTTTTACAAGGCCACATTACAGCAACAAGCTTCTTTTCTGGTAAGGATCCTGCATTTGGTTTGATGGGTAACACCGTTGGTGCCTGGTCTGATCCAATACAACTATTAGATTACATGTATAACGGCGGCGGTAACGAGCTAATGCGTGAAATCTACAAACCTTATGGTATTTACTATATTGGCGCATCAGCAACAGGTCTTGAAGCGTTTGTTTCTAAAGTACCACTTAACGGTGTTGCAGATCTTAAAGGGCTTAAATTACGTGCACCAGAAGGTCTAGTACAACAAGTATTCGCAGCAGCAGGCGCTTCACCAGTTAATTTACCGGGTTCAGAAGTATTTACAGGTCTAAGTAAGGGCGTTATTGATGCCGCTGATTACACTGTATTCTCAACGAATCATAAAGCGGGTCTAAATGATATCGCACCACATCCGGTATATCCTGGTTTCCATTCTCTACCTGCAATTGAAGTTTCAATAAGTGCAAAATCGTGGAATAAACTACCAGCTGATCTACAAAAAGTAATGCAAGATTCAGTTAAAACATTTGCTTACACTATGGTTGATACACTGAAAAAAGCAGATGCGGAAGCGGTTGCAGACGCAATGAAAAATCCAAACATTACCATACATGACTGGCCTGCAGAAGAACGTAAAAAATTCCGTACTATTGCGCGTAGCCAATGGGAAATATACGCAAAACGTTCTCCAAACGCACAAAAAGTATATGACTCTATAACGACATACTTAAAAGCGAAAAACTTACTGTAATTCAAGTAAGCGATATATATGAAGGCTGCTTCGCAGCCTTTTTTCCACTTAGAAGATGAAAAAATCGATGAGTAATCCAGAAGAACTCCAACCAAAAAATCGTCTCGACTCAGGCATTATATGGACAGGTAATGTATTAAGTATCTTGTTTCTGTTTACGGTATTAATATCGTTTTATGAAGTGCTTATGCGCTATGTATTCAATGCGCCAACAATTTGGGTTCATGAAACAGCTTCCTTCGTTGGAGGGTCATTATTTGTGATCGGTGGTGCTTATGGATTAGCTGCAGATAAACACGTACGCGTTGTGCTTATTTATGATCATGTATCGGAGCGTGTAAAGCAGTACTTGAATGTATTCCACCATATCATGGGTTTGTTGTTTACGGTATTACTTTCTTATGCCGCTTATACCATGGTGGAAGGCGCCTGGTATGCACCTTGGGGTGAGATGCGTTTAGAGACATCTGGCTCAGCTTGGGATCCTGTATTTCCTGCGCTACTTAAAGCGCTAATTTTTGGTACTTTGTGCTTAATGTCAGTTCAGTTTGTGTTGCACCTCATTCAAGAAGTCCACGGTTTAATTAAGAAGAAAAAATAATATGTTTGATCTTTCATCTATTGGTATTGGTTACGGCAGCTTATTAATGCTGGTGCTTATGATTGGCCTGTTGTTAACTGGTATGCAGTTAGCATTTGTTACAGGTTTAGTTGCGGTTATATTTACATTCGGTTGGTTTGGGCCAGAGGTTTTACCGCTAATCACCAGTCGAATTTATAGTTTTGTTAGTGGGTACGTATTTTTAGCCGTGCCTATGTTTGTATTGATGGCCGCCTTGCTTGATCGTTCTGGTATTGCGCGTGATTTGTTCGATGCAATGAAAAAAGTGGGTCGTAATGTCCGTGGTGGTGTTGCGGTTCAAACGCTATTAGTAGCGGTATTACTGGCGTCAATGTCGGGTGTGATTGGCGGTGAAACAGTACTACTTGGTATTCTTGCATTACCACAAATGCTGCGCCTTGGTTATGATCGTAAATTAGCGATCGGTACAACCTGTGCCGGTGGTGCGCTGGGTACTATGTTACCACCAAGTATCGTATTGATTATTTATGGTCTAACGGCCAGTGTATCAATTGGCGATCTGTTTAAAGCGTCATTCTTACCCGCCGCGATATTAGCGTTACTGTATATTTTGTATGTATTAATTCGTTGTTACTTAAACCCGACATTAGCACCATTACCGACGGCCGAAGAATTAGCAGAAGATGCAGCGAAAGATATTAACTTCAAAAAAGCATTATTATTCCCAATGCTATCTGTTGGTGTTGTTCTGGGTAGTATCTACAGTGGTATCGCGTCAATCACTGAAGCATCTGCATTAGGTGTTGTCGGTATTGCAATCAGTGCGGCTATCCGAGGTGAACTTAACTGGAACATGCTAAAAGAGAGCTCGATTGCGACTTTACGAACTTGCGGCATGATCATCTGGATCGGTATTGGTGCGAGCGCATTAGTTGGTGTTTACAATTTAATGGGCGGTATTGATTTTGTAAGTGACGGTATCCTGGCGATGAGTGGTGGTAGCCCAATGGGTACTATTCTTATCATGATGGCAGTGTTGTTTGTATTAGGCATGTTCCTTGACTGGGTTGGTGTTGCATTATTAACGATGCCAATCTTTGTTCCGATTGTCGTTGGGCTAGGTTTTGATCCTATTTGGTTTGGTGTGGTGTTCTGTATGAATATGCAGGTATCATTTTTGTCACCACCATTTGGTCCTGCTGCTTTCTACCTTAAATCGGTAGCACCCAAAGACATTAGCTTAGGTGAAATCTTCAGTGCACTTGTACCGTTTATCTGTTTACAAGTTGTTGCACTAGCACTATTAATCATTTTCCCTGATTTGGCTTTATGGTGGAGGTAGCCTCTTTGCATAAGGCATAAAATAAGTATCAAAGCCCGATGTTAGCAATAACATCGGGCTTTTTTACAAATAAATTACTTGTTTCTTGTACCCTTTCTTTATTTTTCTATCTAGCCTTAACGTAGAATGTTCAATATTTATTCATTAAGTAGTATTTAAATGTGTTGCTTAAATGTGCAGTATGTATCCATGTGTCAGGTAATGTAAGCAAATGTAATTGTTGTGTGTAAAATGTAAGCTGTTCTGGTGTTTAACCCTTCATTGTGTAACGTATAGTAACTTACTGTAAACAAGCTCAAAGATTTCCCAGTCTAATTATATTAATCGCCTGACAATAACGCATGAAATAATCGTGCTATATAGAACTGCTCCTGAATAATGGAAAATAACGGAAGGCTTTAGCTATGATTACATTTGTCACCCCACAGCATGCGCAGGTAATTAGTGTTACCGGTAAGGCAACTTTTAGGTTGGAACTAAATGAGAAGTTGTTAGCTGATGGGCATACTATACCAGCGGGAGGTGTAATTGACATAACTCCTGGAACCGAGGTTGTTTTGCAATATGCAGATGGCTCGACTGCTATTATTAATGAACATTATTCAGAGTCTAAGGTTTTTGCATCTGATGACTTGGCTGATTTGGCAAACAAGCAAATAGATGATGAAACATTAGAAGAAATTGAAGCAATTCAAGCACTCATTAAATCGGATGCTGAATTCATTGACCCTGTTAGTACTGCTGCAGGTAATGTAAGTGATGGAGGCCGTTCTTCTGCGGTATCTTTAGAGCGGAGTGCGTCGGAAACATTAGCTGATGTGGAATTTAATACCACGGCATTTTTTAGTGTGAATGGGAATGACTTTGAAAGCGATAATTCCAGTGATGAAGGGGTTTCAGCTAATCAACTTCCTGCATTAACGGTAACATTAGGTAACGATACCGCGGTGAATGATCTAATCACCAGTGATGGAGCTCTCGTTATTGGTGGTAAGCTAGATGGTGCTACGATTGAATATAGTATTAATGGTATAGATTGGAGTAATACCTTTGTTCCAATTGAAGGCGATAATACGGTTTATGTTCGACAGGTTGATGGTTTTGGAGGAGTCTCTCTAACGACGTCCTTATCATTTGAACTCGATACACAAATAGCAGCGCCAATAGTCGAATTAGCAAACGATACGGCTAACGGTAGTGACTTAATTTCAAGTGACGGCACTCTTAATGTTTCTGGTATTGAAGCTGGAGCAGTAGTTGAATATAGTGTTGACGGCGGCAGTACTTGGACTAACAGCTTTAGTCCGGTTGAAGGCAGCAATACAGTTGCAGTTCGTCAGACTGATGTCGCGGGTAATGTCTCTAATAGCAGCGAGTTAACCTTTACATTAGACACTCAGATCAGCCCGCCTATAGTTAGATTAACTAACGATACTGCTAACGGTAGTGATTTAATTTCAAGTGATGGCACATTAGATGTGTCAGGCATCGAAAGTGGTGCAACGGTTGAATACAGCGTTAATGGCGGTGATTGGTCGACAGAATATACTCCTGTGGAAGGTGATAATAGCGTCGTTGTTCGTCAAACGGATACCGCTGGTAATAGTAGTGAAAGTACCCCTGTTGAATTTATTTTAGATACCCATGCAACTGACCCCCCGACAATAACCTTTGAATCAACCGGTGATGACGCAATTTATAACGCAGCTGAAGTTGGGGTCGATGGAACGATCACTGCAACTATCACTGTTCCTGATGATGCCGTTATTGGCGATGTTTTAACTTATATCATTGATGGCGAAAATCCTATTTCGGTTGAATTGACCGAAGTAAATATTGTGACTGGTATCAGCGTTGAAGTGGCTCCAGGCGATACGGTAACAGCGAGGGTAACTGATATTGCAGGTAATGTCTCAGCATCTGCCTCTGTATCTGCTGCAGATGCAGATTTACAAGCCGATGAAGGCACGGTAACGATTGGGACTGTGGCTGGCGATGATGTGATCAACGCAGTTGAAGCTGGCGCGGCAACTATTGCGGTAAGCGGTACCGCGACTGGCGGTGATATTAGCACTGGCGATACAGTTACCGTGACGGTAAATGGCACAGCTTACACCACAACTGTAGACGGTTCAGGTAACTACACAGTTGATGTAAATACTACAGATTTACAAGCGGATAATACCATTGATGCAAGCGTTGCTTCATCAGATAGCGCGGGTAATACCGTGGTTAGTAATGCGGTTGAGCATGCGATCTCATTCGATACAAGTGCTGATGTAGGCACAGTAACCATATCAACGGTTGCAGGCGATGATGTTATCAACGCAGTTGAAGCAGGCGCGGCAACTATCGCGGTGAGCGGTACTGCGACTGGCGGTGATATTAGCACTGGCGATACAGTTACCGTGACGGTAAATGGTACTGCTTACACAACAACAGTTGATGGTTCAGGTAACTACACAGTTGATGTGGATACTACAGATTTACAAGCTGATAATACCATTGATGCAAGCGTGGCTTCATCAGATGCAGCAGGTAATAGCGTGGTTAGTAACGCTGCAGAGCATGCTGTTACGTTTGATGCAGCAGCTGATGCAGGTACGGTAACCATATCAACGGTTGCAGGCGATGATGTGATCAACGCAGTTGAAGCTGGCGCGACAACTATCGCGGTTAACGGTACAGCGACTGGCGGCGATATCACTCCTGGCGACACGGTTACCGTGACGGTTAATAGTCAAGATTACACAACAACTGTAGACGGTTCAGGTAACTACACAGTTGACGTGGATACCACAGATTTACAAGCAGACAATACCATTGATGCAAGCGTGGCTTCATCAGATAGCGCGGGTAATACCGTGGTTAGTAATGCGGCTGAACACGCGATCTCATTCGATACAACAGTTGACGCAGGTACCATCACAATTGGGACTGTTGCGGGCGATGATGTGATCAACGCAGTTGAAGCTGGCGCGGCAACTATTGCGGTAAGCGGTACCGCGACTGGCGGTGATATTAGCACTGGCGATACAGTTACCGTGACGGTAAATGGCACCGCTTACACCACAACTGTAGACGGTTCAGGTAACTACACAGTTGATGTAAATACTACAGATTTACAAGCGGATAATACCATTGATGCAAGCGTTGCTTCATCAGATAGCGCGGGTAATACCGTGGTTAGTAATGCGGTTGAGCATGCGATCTCATTCGATACAAGTGCTGATGTAGGCACAGTAACCATATCAACGGTTGCAGGCGATGATGTTATCAACGCAGTTGAAGCAGGCGCGGCAACTATCGCGGTGAGCGGTACTGCGACTGGCGGTGATATTAGCACTGGCGATACAGTTACCGTGACGGTAAATGGTACTGCTTACACAACAACAGTTGATGGTTCAGGTAACTACACAGTTGATGTGGATACTACAGATTTACAAGCTGATAATACCATTGATGCAAGCGTGGCTTCATCAGATGCAGCAGGTAATAGCGTGGTTAGTAACGCTGCAGAGCATGCTGTTACGTTTGATGCAGCAGCTGATGCAGGTACGGTAACCATATCAACGGTTGCAGGCGATGATGTGATCAACGCAGTTGAAGCTGGCGCGACAACTATCGCGGTTAACGGTACAGCGACTGGCGGCGATATTAGCACTGGCGATACCGTAACGGTAACGGTAAATGGTCAAGATTACACGACAACAGTGGATGGTTCAGGTAACTACACGGTTGATGTAAATACCACAGATTTACAAGCAGACAATACCATTGATGCAAGCGTTGCTTCATCTGATGCTGCGGGTAATACCGTGGTAAGTAACGCTGCAGAGCATGCTGTTACTTTTGATGGTGCAGCTGATGCGGGCACAGTAACTATATCAACGGTTGCGGGCGATGATGTGATCAATGCAGTTGAAGCTGGAGCGGCAACTATCGCGGTAAGCGGTACTGCGACTGGCGGTGATATTAGCACTGGCGATACAGTTACCGTGACGGTAAATGGTCAAGATTACACAACAACGGTTGATGGTTCAGGTAACTACAGCGTTGATGTGGATACTACAGATTTACAAGCTGACAATACCATTGATGCAAGCGTGGCTTCATCAGATAGCGCGGGTAATACCGTGGTTAGTAATGCGGTTGAACATGCTGTTACGTTTGATGCAGCAGCTGATGCGGGCACAGTAACCATATCAACGGTTGCAGGCGATGATGTGATCAACGCTGTTGAAGCTGGCGCAGCGACTATTGCGGTAAGCGGTACAGCGACTGGCGGTGATATTAGCACTGGCGATACAGTTACCGTGACGGTAAATGGCCAAGATTACACAACAACAGTTGATGGTTCAGGTAACTACACAGTTGACGTAAATACTTCAGATTTACAAGCTGATAATACCATTGATGCAAGCGTGGCTTCATCAGATGCAGCAGGTAATAGCGTGGTTAGTAACGCTGCAGAGCATGCTGTTACGTTTGATGCAGCAGCTGATGCAGGTACGGTAACCATATCAACGGTTGCAGGCGATGATGTGATCAACGCAGTTGAAGCTGGCGCGACAACTATCGCGGTTAACGGTACAGCGACTGGCGGCGATATCACTCCTGGCGACACGGTTACCGTGACGGTTAATAGTCAAGATTACACAACAACAGTTGATGGTTCAGGTAACTACACAGTTGACGTAAATACCACAGATTTACAAGCAGACAATACCATTGATGCAAGCGTTGCTTCATCTGATGCAGCAGGTAATAGCGTAGTAAGTAGCGCTGTTGAACACGCGATCTCATTCGATACCACAGCTGACGCAGGTACGGTAACCATATCAACGGTTGCAGGCGATGATGTGATCAACGCAGTTGAAGCAGGCGCGGCAACTATCGCGGTGAGCGGTACTGCGACTGGCGGCGATATTAGCACTGGCGACACGGTTACCGTGACGGTAAATGGTCAAGATTACACGACAACAGTGGATGGTTCAGGTAACTACACGGTTGATGTAAATACCACAGATTTACAAGCAGACAATACCATTGATGCAAGTGTGGCTTCATCAGATGCGGCGGGTAATACCGTAGTAAGTAACGCTGCAGAGCATGCTGTTACTTTTGATGGTGCAGCTGATGCAGGTACGGTAACCATATCAACGGTTGCAGGCGATGATGTTATCAACGCAGTTGAAGCAGGCGCGGCGACTATTGCGGTAAGCGGTACAGCGAGTGGCGGTGATATTAGCACTGGCGATACAGTTACCGTGACGGTAAATGGTACTGCTTACACAACAACAGTTGATGGTTCAGGTAACTACACAGTTGATGTGGATACTACAGATTTACAAGCTGATAATACCATTGATGCAAGCGTGGCTTCATCAGATGCAGCAGGTAATAGCGTGGTTAGTAACGCTGCAGAGCATGCTGTTACGTTTGATGCAGCAGCTGATGCAGGTACGGTAACCATATCAACGGTTGCAGGCGATGATGTGATCAACGCAGTTGAAGCTGGCGCGACAACTATCGCGGTTAACGGTACAGCGACTGGCGGCGATATTAGCACTGGCGATACCGTAACGGTAACGGTAAATGGTCAAGATTACACGACAACAGTGGATGGTTCAGGTAACTACACGGTTGATGTAAATACCACAGATTTACAAGCAGACAATACCATTGATGCAAGCGTTGCTTCATCTGATGCTGCGGGTAATACCGTGGTAAGTAACGCTGCAGAGCATGCTGTTACTTTTGATGGTGCAGCTGATGCGGGCACAGTAACTATATCAACGGTTGCGGGCGATGATGTGATCAATGCAGTTGAAGCTGGAGCGGCAACTATCGCGGTAAGCGGTACAGCGACTGGCGGCGATATCACTCCTGGCGATACAGTTACCGTGACGGTAAATGGCACAGCTTACACAACAACAGTTGATGGTTCAGGTAACTACAGCGTTGATGTAAATACTACCGATTTACAAGCAGACAATACTATCGATGCAAGCGTGGCTTCATCAGATAGCGCGGGTAATACCGTAGTAAGTCATGCTGCAGAGCATGCTGTTACTTTTGATGGTGCAGCTGATGCGGGCACAGTAACTATATCAACGGTTGCGGGCGATGATGTGATCAATGCAGTTGAAGCTGGAGCGGCAACTATCGCGGTAAGCGGTACAGCGACTGGCGGTGATATTAGCACTGGCGATACAGTTACCGTGACGGTTAATGGTCAAGATTACACAACAACAGTGGATGGTTCAGGTAACTACACCGTTGATGTAAATACTACAGATTTACAAGCGGATAATACCATTGATGCAAGCGTTGCTTCATCAGATAGCGCGGGTAATACCGTGGTTAGTAATGCGGTTGAGCATGCGATCTCATTCGATACAAGTGCTGATGCAGGTACGGTAACCATATCAACTGTTGCGGGCGATGATGTGATCAACGCAGTTGAAGCTGGCGCGGCGACTATTGCGCTAAGCGGTACAGCGAGTGGCGGTGATATTAGCACTGGCGATACAGTTACCGTGACGATTAATGGCACAGCTTACACCACAACTGTAGACGGTTCAGGTAACTACACGGTTGATGTAAATACCACAGATTTACAAGCAGACAATACCATTGATGCAAGCGTGGCTTCATCAGATAGCGCGGGTAATAGCGTGGTTAGTAATGCGCTTGAACATGCGATCTCATTCGATACAAGTGCTGATGCAGGCACAGTAACCATATCAACGGTTGCAGGCGATGATGTTATCAACGCAGTTGAAGCTGGCGCGACAACTATCGTGGTTAACGGTACAGCGACTGGCGGCGATATCACTCCTGGCGATACAGTTACCGTGACGGTAAATGGCACAGCTTACACAACAACAGTTGATGGTTCAGGTAACTACAGCGTTGATGTAAATACTACCGATTTACAAGCAGACAATACTATCGATGCAAGCGTGGCTTCATCAGATAGCGCGGGTAATACCGTAGTAAGTCATGCTGCAGAGCATGCTGTTACTTTTGATGGTGCAGCTGATGCGGGCACAGTAACTATATCAACGGTTGCGGGCGATGATGTGATCAATGCAGTTGAAGCTGGAGCGGCAACTATCGCGGTAAGCGGTACAGCGACTGGCGGTGATATTAGCACTGGCGATACAGTTACCGTGACGGTAAATGGTCAAGATTACACAACAACGGTTGATGGTTCAGGTAACTACAGCGTTGATGTGGATACCACAGATTTACAAGCTGACAATACCATTGATGCAAGTGTGGCTTCATCAGATAGCGCGGGTAATACCGTGGTTAGTAATGCGGTTGAGCATGCGATCTCATTCGATACAAGTGCTGATGCAGGTACGGTAACCATATCAACTGTTGCGGGCGATGATGTGATCAACGCAGTTGAAGCTGGCGCGGCGACTATTGCGGTAAGCGGTACAGCGAGTGGCGGTGATATTAGCACTGGCGACACGGTTACCGTGACGATTAATGGCACAGCTTACACCACAACTGTAGACGGTTCAGGTAACTACACGGTTGATGTAAATACCCCAGATTTACAAGCAGACAATACCATTGATGCAAGCGTTGCTTCATCAGATAGCGCGGGTAATACAGTTGTCAGCAACGCTGTTGAGCACGCGATCTCATTCGATACCACAGCTGACGCAGGTACGGTAACCATATCAACGGTTGCAGGCGATGATGTTATCAACGCAGTTGAAGCAGGCGCGGCAACTATCGCGGTAAGCGGTACAGCGACTGGCGGCGATATTAGCACTGGCGACACGGTTACCGTGACGGTAAATGGTCAAGATTACACAACAACGGTTGATGGTTCAGGTAACTACAGCGTTGATGTGGATACTACAGATTTACAAGCTGACAATACCATTGATGCAAGCGTGGCTTCATCAGATGCAGCAGGTAATACCGTGGTTAGTAATGCGGCTGAACACGCGATCTCATTCGATACAAGTGCTGATGCAGGTACGGTAACCATATCAACGGTTGCAGGCGATGATGTTATCAACGCAGTTGAAGCAGGCGCGGCAACTATCGCGGTAAGCGGTACAGCGACTGGCGGTGATATCACTCCTGGCGATACAGTTACCGTGACGGTAAATGGCCAAGATTACACAACAACAGTAGACGGTTCAGGTAACTACACAGTTGATGTAAATACTACAGATTTACAAGCGGATAATACCATTGATGCAAGCGTGGCGTCATCAGATAGCGCGGGTAATACCGTGGTTAGTCATGCGGCTGAACATGCTGTTACGTTTGATGCAGCAGCTGATGCGGGTACGGTAACCATATCAACGGTTGCAGGCGATGATGTTATCAATGCCATAGAAGCTGGCGCGACAACTATCGCGGTTAACGGTACAGCGACTGGCGGCGATATTAGCACTGGCGATACCGTAACGGTAACGGTAAATGGCACAGCTTACACCACAACTGTAGACGGTTCAGGTAACTACACAGTTGATGTGGATACTACAGATTTACAAGCTGACAATACCATTGATGCAAGCGTGGCTTCATCAGATGCAGCAGGTAATACCGTAGTAAGTAATGCGGTTGAACACGCGATCTCATTCGATACAAGTGCTGATGCTGGCACGGTAACGATTGGGACGGTTGCAGGCGATGATGTTATCAATGCAGTTGAAGCTGGCGCGGCGACTATTGCGGTAAGCGGTACTGCGACTGGCGGTGATATTAGCACTGGCGATACAGTTACCGTGACGGTTAATGGTCAAGATTACACAACAACGGTTGATGGTTCAGGTAACTACAGCGTTGATGTGGATACCACAGATTTACAAGCTGACAATACGATTGATGCAAGCGTGGCTTCATCAGATAGCGCGGGTAATAGCGTGGTTAGTAATGCGCTTGAACATGCGATCTCATTCGATACCACAGCTGACGCAGGTACCATCACAATTGGGACTGTTGCAGGCGATGATGTTATCAATGCAGTTGAAGCTGGCGCGGCAACTATTGCGGTTAACGGCACTGCGACTGGCGGTGATATTAGCACTGGCGATACCGTAACGGTAACGGTAAATGGCACAGCTTACACCACAACTGTAGACGGTTCAGGTAACTACACAGTTGATGTG
This sequence comes from Moritella sp. 28, assembly GCF_018219435.1. NCBI lineage: Bacteria > Pseudomonadati > Pseudomonadota > Gammaproteobacteria > Alteromonadales > Moritellaceae > Moritella > Moritella sp. 28. The sequence goes on from NZ_CP056121.1 coordinate 1,346,183, forward strand.
GATACTACAGATTTACAAGCTGACAATACCATTGATGCAAGCGTGGCTTCATCAGATGCAGCAGGTAATACCGTAGTAAGTAATGCGGTTGAACACGCGATCTCATTCGATACAAGTGCTGATGCTGGCACGGTAACGATTGGGACGGTTGCAGGCGATGATGTTATCAATGCAGTTGAAGCTGGCGCGGCGACTATTGCGGTAAGCGGTACTGCGACTGGCGGTGATATTAGCACTGGCGATACAGTTACCGTGACGGTTAATGGCACAGCTTACACCACAACTGTAGACGGTTCAGGTAACTACACGGTTGATGTAAATACCACAGATTTACAAGCAGACAATACCATTGATGCAAGCGTTGCTTCATCAGATAGCGCGGGTAATACCGTGGTTAGTAACGCTGCAGAGCATGCTGTTACGTTTGATGCAGCAGCTGATGCAGGCACAGTAACCATATCAACGGTTGCGGGCGATGATGTGATCAACGCAGTTGAAGCTGGCGCGGCAACTATCGCGGTAAGCGGCACTGCGACTGGCGGTGATATTAGCACTGGCGATACAGTTACCGTGACGGTTAATGGTCAAGATTACACAACAACAGTGGATGGTTCAGGTAACTACACCGTTGATGTAAATACTACAGATTTACAAGCTGACAATACGATTGATGCAAGCGTGGCTTCATCAGATAGCGCGGGTAATAGCGTGGTTAGTAATGCGCTTGAACATGCGATCTCATTCGATACAACAGCTGACGCAGGTACCATCACAATTGGGACTGTTGCAGGTGATGATGTGATCAACGCAGTTGAAGCAGGCGCGACAACTATCGTGGTTAACGGTACAGCGACTGGCGGCGATATCACTCCTGGCGATACAGTTACCGTGACGGTAAATGGCACAGCTTACACAACAGCAGTTGATGGATCAGGTAACTACACAGTTGACGTGGATACCACAGATTTACAAGCAGACAATACCATTGATGCAAGCGTGGCTTCATCAGATAGCGCGGGTAATACCGTGGTTAGTAACGCTGTTGAGCACGCGATCTCATTCGATACCACAGCTGACGCAGGTACGGTAACCATATCAACGGTTGCAGGCGATGATGTTATCAACGCAGTTGAAGCTGGCGCGGCAACTATCGCGGTAAGCGGTACAGCGACTGGCGGCGATATTAGCACTGGCGACACGGTTACCGTGACGGTAAATGGTCAAGATTACACAACAACGGTTGATGGTTCAGGTAACTACAGCGTTGATGTAAATACTACCGATTTACAAGCAGACAATACTATCGATGCAAGCGTGGCTTCATCAGATAGCGCGGGTAATACCGTAGTAAGTCATGCTGCAGAGCATGCTGTTACTTTTGATGGTGCAGCTGATGCGGGCACAGTAACTATATCAACGGTTGCGGGCGATGATGTTATCAATGCAGTTGAAGCTGGCGCGGCGACTATTGCGGTAAGCGGTACAGCGAGTGGCGGTGATATTAGCACTGGCGATACAGTTACCGTGACGATTAATGGCACAGCTTACACCACAACTGTAGACGGTTCAGGTAACTACACAGTTGACGTGGATACCACAGATTTACAAGCTGACAATACCATTGATGCAAGCGTGGCTTCATCAGATGCGGCGGGTAATACGGTTGTTAGTAACGCTGCAGAGCATGCTGTTACTTTTGATGGTGCAGCTGATGCGGGCACAGTAACTATATCAACGGTTGCGGGCGATGATGTGATCAATGCAGTTGAAGCCGGAGCGGCAACTATCGCGGTAAGCGGTACTGCGACTGGCGGTGATATTAGCACTGGCGACACGGTTACCGTGACGGTAAATGGTACTGCTTATACAACAACGGTTGATGGATCAGGTAACTACACAGTTGACGTGGATACCACAGATTTACAAGCAGACAATACCATTGATGCAAGCGTGGCTTCATCAGATAGCGCGGGTAATACCGTGGTTAGTAATGCGGTTGAGCATGCGATCTCATTCGATACAAGTGCTGATGCAGGTACGGTAACCATATCAACGGTTGCAGGCGATGATGTTATCAACGCAGTTGAAGCAGGCGCGGCGACTATCGAGGTAAGCGGCACTGCAACTGGCGGTGATATTAGCACTGGCGATACAGTTACCGTGACGGTAAATGGCACTGCTTATACCACAACTGTAGACGGTTCTGGTAACTACACAGTTGACGTATATACCACAGATTTACAAGTTGATAATACCATTGATGCAAGCGTGGCTTCATCAGATGCAGCAGGTAATACCGTAGTAAGTAATGCGGCTGAACACGCGATCTCATTCGATACAACAGCTGACGCAGGTACCATCACAATTGGGACTGTTGCAGGTGATGATGTGATCAACGCAGTTGAAGCTAGCGCGGCAACTGTCGCAGTAAGCGGTACTGCGACTGGCGGAGATATTAGCACTGGCGATACGGTTACCGTGACGGTAAATGGCACTGCTTATACTACAACTGTAGACGGTTCAGGTAACTACACAGTTGACGTGGATACAACAGATTTACAAGCAGACAATACTATCGATGCAAGCGTGGCTTCATCAGATAGCGCGGGTAATACCGTAGTAAGTCATGCTGCAGAGCATGCTGTTACTTTTGATGGTGCAGCTGATGCGGGCACAGTAACTATATCAACGGTTGCGGGCGATGATGTGATCAATGCAGTTGAAGCTGGAGCGGCAACTATCGCGGTAAGCGGTACAGCGACTGGCGGTGATATTAGCACTGGCGATACAGTTACCGTGACGGTAAATGGTCAAGATTACACAACAACGGTTGATGGTTCAGGTAACTACAGCGTTGATGTGGATACCACAGATTTACAAGCTGACAATACCATTGATGCAAGTGTGGCTTCATCAGATAGCGCGGGTAATACCGTGGTTAGTAATGCGGTTGAGCATGCGATCTCATTCGATACAAGTGCTGATGCAGGTACGGTAACCATATCAACTGTTGCGGGCGATGATGTGATCAACGCAGTTGAAGCTGGCGCGGCGACTATTGCGGTAAGCGGTACAGCGAGTGGCGGTGATATTAGCACTGGCGACACGGTTACCGTGACGATTAATGGCACAGCTTACACCACAACTGTAGACGGTTCAGGTAACTACACGGTTGATGTAAATACCCCAGATTTACAAGCAGACAATACCATTGATGCAAGCGTTGCTTCATCAGATAGCGCGGGTAATACAGTTGTCAGCAACGCTGTTGAGCACGCGATCTCATTCGATACCACAGCTGACGCAGGTACGGTAACCATATCAACGGTTGCAGGCGATGATGTTATCAACGCAGTTGAAGCAGGCGCGGCAACTATCGCGGTAAGCGGTACAGCGACTGGCGGCGATATTAGCACTGGCGACACGGTTACCGTGACGGTAAATGGTCAAGATTACACAACAACGGTTGATGGTTCAGGTAACTACAGCGTTGATGTGGATACTACAGATTTACAAGCTGACAATACCATTGATGCAAGCGTGGCTTCATCAGATGCAGCAGGTAATACCGTGGTTAGTAATGCGGCTGAACACGCGATCTCATTCGATACAAGTGCTGATGCAGGTACGGTAACCATATCAACGGTTGCAGGCGATGATGTTATCAACGCAGTTGAAGCAGGCGCGGCAACTATCGCGGTAAGCGGTACAGCGACTGGCGGTGATATCACTCCTGGCGATACAGTTACCGTGACGGTAAATGGCCAAGATTACACAACAACAGTAGACGGTTCAGGTAACTACACAGTTGATGTAAATACTACAGATTTACAAGCGGATAATACCATTGATGCAAGCGTGGCGTCATCAGATAGCGCGGGTAATACCGTGGTTAGTCATGCGGCTGAACATGCTGTTACGTTTGATGCAGCAGCTGATGCGGGTACGGTAACCATATCAACGGTTGCAGGCGATGATGTTATCAATGCCATAGAAGCTGGCGCGACAACTATCGCGGTTAACGGTACAGCGACTGGCGGCGATATCACTCCTGGCGATACAGTTACCGTGACGGTAAATGGCACAGCTTACACAACAACAGTTGATGGTTCAGGTAACTACAGCGTTGATGTAAATACTACCGATTTACAAGCAGACAATACTATCGATGCAAGCGTGGCTTCATCAGATAGCGCGGGTAATACCGTAGTAAGTCATGCTGCAGAGCATGCTGTTACTTTTGATGGTGCAGCTGATGCGGGCACAGTAACTATATCAACGGTTGCGGGCGATGATGTGATCAATGCAGTTGAAGCTGGAGCGGCAACTATCGCGGTAAGCGGTACAGCGACTGGCGGTGATATTAGCACTGGCGATACAGTTACCGTGACGGTTAATGGTCAAGATTACACAACAACAGTGGATGGTTCAGGTAACTACACCGTTGATGTAAATACTACAGATTTACAAGCGGATAATACCATTGATGCAAGCGTTGCTTCATCAGATAGCGCGGGTAATACCGTGGTTAGTAATGCGGTTGAGCATGCGATCTCATTCGATACAAGTGCTGATGCAGGTACGGTAACCATATCAACTGTTGCGGGCGATGATGTGATCAACGCAGTTGAAGCTGGCGCGGCGACTATTGCGCTAAGCGGTACAGCGAGTGGCGGTGATATTAGCACTGGCGATACAGTTACCGTGACGGTAAATGGCACTGCTTATACCACAACTGTAGACGGTTCTGGTAACTACACAGTTGACGTATATACCACAGATTTACAAGTTGATAATACCATTGATGCAAGCGTGGCTTCATCAGATGCAGCAGGTAATACCGTAGTAAGTAATGCGGCTGAACATGCGATCTCATTCGATACAAGTGCTGATGCAGGCACAGTAACCATATCAACGGTTGCAGGCGATGATGTTATCAACGCAGTTGAAGCTGGCGCGACAACTATCGTGGTTAACGGTACAGCGACTGGCGGCGATATCACTCCTGGCGATACAGTTACCGTGACGGTAAATGGCACAGCTTACACAACAACAGTTGATGGTTCAGGTAACTACAGCGTTGATGTAAATACTACCGATTTACAAGCAGACAATACTATCGATGCAAGCGTGGCTTCATCAGATAGCGCGGGTAATACCGTGGTTAGTAATGCGGCTGAACACGCGATCTCATTCGATACCACAGCTGACGCCGGTACCATCACAATTGGGACTGTTGCAGGTGATGATGTGATCAATGCAGTTGAAGCTGGAGCGGCAACTATCGCGGTAAGCGGTACTGCGACTGGCGGTGATATTAGCACTGGCGATACAGTTACCGTGATGGTAAATGGCACAGCTTACACAACAACAGTTGATGGTTCAGGTAACTACAGCGTTGATGTAAATACTACCGATTTACAAGCAGACAATACTATCGATGCAAGCGTGGCTTCATCAGATAGCGCGGGTAATACCGTAGTAAGTCATGCTGCAGAGCATGCTGTTACTTTTGATGGTGCAGCTGATGCGGGCACAGTAACTATATCAACGGTTGCGGGCGATGATGTGATCAATGCAGTTGAAGCTGGAGCGGCAACTATCGCGGTAAGCGGTACTGCGACTGGCGGTGATATTAGCACTGGCGATACAGTTACCGTGACGGTTAATGGTCAAGATTACACAACAACGGTTGATGGATCAGGTAACTACACAGTTGACGTGGATACCACAGATTTACAAGCAGACAATACCATTGATGCAAGCGTGGCTTCATCAGATAGCGCGGGTAATACCGTGGTTAGTAATGCGGCTGAACACGCGATCTCATTCGATACCACAGCTGACGCCGGTACCATCACAATTGGGACTGTTGCGGGCGATGATGTGATCAACGCAGTTGAAGCTAGCGCGGCAACTATCGCAGTAAGCGGTACTGCGACTGGCGGTGATATTAGCACTGGCGATACAGTTACCGTGACGGTAAATGGCACAGCTTACACCACAACTGTAGATGGTTCAGGTAACTACACAGTTGACGTAAATACCACAGATTTACAAGCGGATAATACCATTGATGCAAGCGTTGCTTCATCAGATGCAGCAGGTAATACCGTAGTAAGTAACGCGGTTGAACACGCGATCTCATTCGATACAAGTGCTGATGCTGGCACGGTAACTATATCAACGGTTGCGGGCGATGATGTGATCAATGCAGTTGAAGCTGGAGCGGCAACTATCGCGGTAAGCGGTACAGCGACTGGCGGCGATATCACTCCTGGCGATACAGTTACCGTGACGGTAAATGGCACAGCTTACACAACAACAGTTGATGGTTCAGGTAACTACAGCGTTGATGTAAATACTACCGATTTACAAGCAGACAATACTATCGATGCAAGCGTGGCTTCATCAGATAGCGCGGGTAATACCGTAGTAAGTCATGCTGCAGAGCATGCTGTTACTTTTGATGGTGCAGCTGATGCGGGCACAGTAACTATATCAACGGTTGCGGGCGATGATGTGATCAATGCAGTTGAAGCTGGAGCGGCAACTATCGCGGTAAGCGGTACAGCGACTGGCGGTGATATTAGCACTGGCGATACAGTTACCGTGACGGTTAATGGTCAAGATTACACAACAACAGTGGATGGTTCAGGTAACTACACCGTTGATGTAAATACTACAGATTTACAAGCGGATAATACCATTGATGCAAGCGTTGCTTCATCAGATAGCGCGGGTAATACCGTGGTTAGTAATGCGGTTGAGCATGCGATCTCATTCGATACAAGTGCTGATGCAGGTACGGTAACCATATCAACTGTTGCGGGCGATGATGTGATCAACGCAGTTGAAGCTGGCGCGGCGACTATTGCGCTAAGCGGTACAGCGAGTGGCGGTGATATTAGCACTGGCGATACAGTTACCGTGACGATTAATGGCACAGCTTACACCACAACTGTAGACGGTTCAGGTAACTACACGGTTGATGTAAATACCACAGATTTACAAGCAGACAATACCATTGATGCAAGCGTTGCTTCATCTGATGCTGCGGGTAATACCGTGGTAAGTAACGCTGCAGAGCATGCTGTTACTTTTGATGGTGCAGCTGATGCGGGCACAGTAACTATATCAACGGTTGCGGGCGATGATGTGATCAATGCAGTTGAAGCTGGAGCGGCAACTATCGCGGTAAGCGGTACAGCGACTGGCGGCGATATCACTCCTGGCGATACAGTTACCGTGACGGTAAATGGCACAGCTTACACAACAACAGTTGATGGTTCAGGTAACTACAGCGTTGATGTAAATACTACCGATTTACAAGCAGACAATACTATCGATGCAAGCGTGGCTTCATCAGATAGCGCGGGTAATACCGTAGTAAGTCATGCTGCAGAGCATGCTGTTACTTTTGATACAACAGTCTCAGCAAACACAATTACAATTGCGGCGATAACTGATGACACTGGCCTTGATAGTAATGACTTTAAAACAACGGATACCAACCTAATTGTTAATGGTAGTCTAGCTAATACACTACAGTCAGATGAAACTCTACAAATAAGCACAGATAACGGCGCAACTTGGGTTGATGTGAGCAGCGTTTCTGGCACTACCTGGAGCCATGATGATACAGCTAATACGCATACAGCGGATTTCGATTACGAGATGCGTATCGTTGATATTGCAGGTAATCAAGGTGCTACAGCAGAGCAAACTGTCGAAATAAATATAGCGCCTACAACGACAGCTGCGGCTATCGATGCTACCGAGGATGCCCCTTACATACTGAATGTAAGTGACTTTAATTTCGCAGATAGCGATGCCAGTGATGCATTAGTGAGTATTCGTATTGATAGCTTGCCCAGTGATGGGGAGCTGCAATTATATGATGGTTCGAGTTGGAATAGTGTCACAAATGGTCAAACGGTATCTATTACAGATATTAATGCCGATAATTTACGTTTTGTGAATGATGAGCATGAATCGGGGCAAGGTTATAGTGATTTTGATTTTAGTGTATCAGATGGTGCAGAGTGGAGTAATTCGGTAACTGCAACAGTGAATGTTGAAGCGGTCGCCGATGTACCGACATTAACAGTATCAAGCGGTGTGGTGAGTTCTGCAAATTATGTAGCCCCTCAAGGTGCAGGTTTGTCAGTTGAAACATTTAATAATGTAACGGCGTTTAATATATCTGATGTATCTGGCAGTAACGCTGGTTACATGGAACAGGCTCTGGCGAATGAAACACCAGACAGTACCGAGAATTTGCTATCACTTACTGACGCAGGCGGAACAATTAACTTAGCCACGGATAGTGCTGTTAAAGCTACTGGTTTAATTTACCTTGAAGCTGGCATTAGTTATGAGTTTACCGGTTATCGTGATGATACTTTCCATATGGAGATCGGCGGCGAGCAAGTATTTTCTCAAGGATTTGACAGTTGGGGGAATTACACATCGACGGCATTTGTACCATCTGAATCTGGTTATTACAGCTTTGAGATGTATGCTTATAACGCTTCTGGTGTCGGTTCTTATGATGTAAGTGTTAAAATTAATGGTGGCGCAGAGCAAGAGTTATCAGTATTACCAACGTATGCAGATATTAACGAAGTTAATTCGTTAGATGGCCAACATAGTGGATATGCCGAGAATAGCAATAATGATGGAGGATTTTATCCTGTACGCTTGAATGAAGGTATCGAAGATACTGATATTTCACTTTCAAGTGTTAATGCGGATTTTGTTGATCTAGATGGTTCAGAAAGTTTTGCTATAACGGTGAGTGGTGTGCCAGTCGGTGCCGTTATCAGTGATGGTACTAATTCTGTCACCAGTGGTGGTTCTGTAATTGATATCAGTGATTGGGATTTAAGTACATTAACATTTAATGGGCTAGCTACGGGTGATAGTACAACGCACACATTAAGTTTTACAGCTACCTCAACTGAGGCAAATGGTACTGGTGCGAATGAAACCGCATCGACGAGTGTTGACCTTAATGTGGTTGTAATTGATAGTGCTCCAGTATCTATGGATGACCTTGATAGTGTCGGTTACGGTGGTACGATTTATGGTAATGTGATCTCCGGAGCAGGTGGTCAAGATGACGGTGCTGATACATTAGGTGCTGATACTGTTACTTTAACGAGTGTAAATGGCCAAAATTTAGTTAACGGTGAATTAACGCTGGATACTGCTAATGGTTTAATAATTTTTCATGATGATGGCAGTTATCAGTACACTTCTGACTTGGCTGATACAGCTATTGCTAATGGAAACTTAGAATCATCTAGTTGGAATGATTCGGGTATTACTATTTACGGTTTTAATGACTTTAATGCAGATTCTTCTAATGTTTATCAGAGTGATTCACCTCAGTTAGGACTAAACCCAAGTAATCTTAATAGCGCGACAAATACTGCACATTCAAATATTTCAAGTAATGGTATTGGTGTTGGTACTGGTAATTCTTCTACGGTTGGTCATGGTGAATCAATCGTACTTGATTTAGGTGTTGCAACTAAAAAAGTGAATTTAAGTTTTGCTGAATTAAGTAATAATGAGTACATCAGTGTTTATGGTTATGATGCCAGTGGTAATGTCGTTGATAGTATCAAATGGGTAAGTGGAGAGCTTGACAATACAGTATCTGAAGAATTTATGTTTAGCACGGAAGTGTCCTACATCTCCGTATACCAGCATAATAATTCTAGCGTTGTATTAACAGGCGCTGTTATCCCAGCAGATCACGGCGTAATTCCAGATGAAACATTTGATTACAATATTGTTGATTCGGATGGTGACAGCAGTGATGCAACCTTAACGATTGAACATTCTGGCGATTCAACCGCATTTGATGATAGCGGAACTGTATTTGAATCAGGTCTAACAGATGGCACTGCTGAGGGCGTTTCAACAACGGTTCTCACTGGTAATTTATTAGATAATGATGCGGGTATTGGTGCGTCAACAGTAATAACTTCTGTGGACGGGGTTGCACCTGGTTCTAGCTCAAGTGTCACGGTTAATATGGACCAAGGTTTATTAACTGTTTATGTCGAAGATGACGGTAGTCATAGAGCGGGCGATTATACTTATACCTTAACTAATGCAGTTCAAGTTGCCGGTAATGGTACTGTAGATACTATTAATTATCAGTTAACGGATCAAAATAGCGGACACCAAACTACCGCACAATTCAATGTCAATATTGTCGATGATGCACCTGTAGCCAACAATGTTGAGTTGACTCTGGAAGCCGCATCAGAAGCATATACCGTCAATTTAACCGTTGTATTAGACAAATCTGGTTCAATGGGATGGTCAGCTGGCGATGGTACAGGGCGTACTCGTATGGAAGTCGCCAAAGAAGCGATCACGAGTATGCTTGCAGAGTATGACAAAGTGGGTAATGTTAATGTCCAATTTGTTGCCTTCAATTATGCAGCGACTAAGTCACCGTGGTTTGAAGATGATTTATTTACAGCTATGGATTATTTAGAAACTCAAATTATCCCGGGAAGTGTGACGTACTATGATGAAGCCCTAAATTCAGTTATGGACAATTACCAAGCTCCTACAGGTAATGCGGCTGATAAATCACTTGTTTACTTTATTTCTGATGGTGCACCAACCTCAGGTCATGGCATTGATGGTACAGATCAAGCAACTTGGGAAGGTTTCCTTGATAATAATAATATCGATACCTCATTTTCGATTGGTATTGGTGCTAGCACTTCATTAAATGAATTAAATCCTATTGGTTATCCGAATACGAATGATAGTGGTGAACTCGAACCAAATACTATCAAAATCTCATCAGCTGCTGAGCTATCTGATACTTTATTGAGTACGATTGATAGCGGTATTCTTAGCGGTAACGTTTCATTACTGGCTGCAAGTGGAAATGCAGGTGCTGCTTTAGGTGCTGATGGTGGCTACATATCAACAATTACTATCGATGGTGTGGTTTATACCTATCAACCTGGTGATGCAAACTCGGTAATATCAGTTGTAACAGAGAAAGGGGGGACTCTGACCTTAGACTTAGCTACCTTAAATTACAGCTACAATATTGAATTAGACGAAAGTATTACTGGTGAACAAGATATTTTTGAAATCACGATTGTCGATAATGATGGCGATAGTACACAGCTTAATATGACGATCAATTTGGAATATCAAGCAAATCTTGACGCTAATCGAGATCTAATCCTAACTAACCAAAATGGTGTTACAACATTAGAGATCCCTACGTTGGCATTAATGCACAACGACACCAAAGGAGCATCAGCTGAAATCTCATCTATCAGTGATGAGGTAAATGCAACGGTTATTGGTAATGGTACACCGCTTGAGACTATTCAGGTCACTGTTGCTTCAGGTAGTAATATTAATGACGTAAGTTTCGGCTATACATTAAATAATAGCGGTGCAAATGATCAAGCTGAAATCACATTTGAAGAAGTCAGTGGTGCAACTATCACTGGTGGTGAATTCGATGAAATCCTGCTTGGTGGTGATAATGCGGATATGCTTATTGGTAATGCGGGTGATGATTCTTTAGTTGCTGGTGCTGGTGACGATGACCTCAGTGGCGGTATTGGCGATGATTTATTAATGGGCCAAGATGGCGGAGATACGTTAAGTGGCGGAGCTGATGATGATATATTAATTGGTGGCGCAGGTAATGACATATTAACGGGTGGCACAGGTATTGATACTGCAGTTTGGTTGGATGGTGATCAGGGGACCGAGCAAGCGCCAGCCGTTGACCATATTACCGATTTTAATATAAGTGAAGATAAGCTCGATCTTAGTGATTTATTACAAAGTGTAAATAGCGGAGAGCTTGATGATTACCTTGACTTTAGCTTTGCCACTGCAACGGGTGGTACCGTTACTACAACTATAAATATTCATACAGAAGGTGCTGGTTCTGCAGTCAGCCAAGTGATTATTTTGGATAGTGTAGATCTCAGAGACGCTTATACAAATGTGGATATTACCAGTCCTAGCGGCATTAATAGCATATTAGATGATGTTGCAGACCCATTGATCTTCTAAATCAACAGGTTTGTTTATTAAGGAATTTGAGGGAAATATTACACGTGGACTCGACTAAGACTGCAAATAAGACACAGTGGACAATCAAAGCTTCTCAGCATATTACTGAGGATGCACTACTGGATTGCTTAATTTTGCTCACTGAGCACTTTGGCAATCCCTGTTCTGCAGATGCGCTCACTGCTGGCCTGTCTATATCGGGTTCGAATCTTACCCCCGAGTTAATGCCACAAGCGGCTGGTCGTGCGGGCCTGAGTGCTAAACTCAGTCAAAAAGGTCTGAATGAATTACCGAGTATGCTATTACCGTGTATTTTGTTATTAAAAGATCAAAAAGCCTGCGTATTACAGGAACTGGATTTTAGTCAAGATAAAGCCATTATTTCAATGCCTGAAACTGGCGGTGAAATATCATTAACGATCACTGAACTTGAAGCGATCTATGTTGGTTATCTGTTTTTGATTAAGCAGCAATATCATGGTGACCGTGATTTTGATGTACACCTACATGAAACTAAAAAGCATTGGTTATGGGAAACAATTAAGTCTGCTGCGCCGATATATCGTGATGTTATTGTCGCGTCTATTTTGGTTAACTTATTTGCTTTAGCATCCCCGTTATTTGTGATGAATGTGTACGACAAAGTAGTACCGAATTTAGCTTTTGAATCACTTTGGGTATTAGCGATTGGTGCGACCATCGCTTACATATTTGACTTTATCATGAAGCAATTACGTGGTTACCTTATTGATGTAGCAGGTAAGAAAATTGATTTACAAACCTCTGCTAAATTGTTTGCTAAAGTGATTGGCATGCCGTTAGAAAAACGCGCGGCCAGTGTCGGAGGCATGGCCAAGCAGCTCAGTGAATTTGACAGTGTGCGGGAGTTTTTATCTTCGGCGACGATAACTGCCTTAGTTGACCTGCCTTTTGCACTGTTATTTATGTTTATTATTTGGCTTGTCGCTGGCGATCTCGTGGTTTTTTCCGTTATTGCGACCTTACTTATCCTAGGTTATACCTTACTTGTCCAGCCACGTTTACGTCATGCAATTGAAGAAAGTAATAAATTTTCTAGTCTACGACACGGTCATTTAATTGAAAGTTTATCGGTATTAGAGCTGATTAAAGCCAACGGTGCAGAAGGTGTGGTGCAAAACAGTTGGCAGCAGATGCTTGGTCATATTTCTAGCTGGCAGCTTAAATCTAAAGTATTAACCAATTCCGTGTCTAACGTTGCAAGTTTTATTGTGCAAGTATCGGTAATTGGTGTGGTGGTTTTAGGGGTTTATCGAGTTGCGGATAATGCTATTTCGATGGGCGCTATTATTGCTGCTGTTATGTTATCGAGCCGCGCAATAGCACCGATGGCAAAAATAGCCTCATTAATGACTCGCTCTAATCAAACCGTGAGTGCTATGCGTCAACTTGATGCGATCATGGCGCAGAAAGATGAATTTGAAGACAAAGCACATTTGATTAGTCGTCGTAAACTTGAAGGTAATATCAGTTTAGAACAACTTGGTTTTAGCTATCCTGACATCGATAAACCGAGTTTATACCCCTTGTCTTTAGTGATTAAACCTGGTGAAAAAGTCGCTGTGATAGGGCGTAATGGTTCAGGGAAAAGTACCCTCGCTAAACTATTGTTAGGTTTATATCTGCCGACCACGGGTAGCTTGCACTATGACGGCATGAATCACAAGCAGATCCATCCAAGTGATTTGCGCCGTAACTTTGGGTACTTACCACAGGATATAACCTTGTTTCACGGTACTATTCGCGAAAACATTTTGTTTGGTGCTAAACAAGTAACTGAATATCAGCTTATTCGCGCAGTACAATTATCCGGGGTCAATATATTTACAGATCTTGATTCGCAGGGGTTAGATCAGCAAGTCGGTGAAGGCGGTAAAGCGTTATCTCGCGGTCAACGTCAATCTATCGCTTTAGCGCGCGCGATCTTAAACGAACCTCAAATATTATTACTTGATGAACCTACTGCAAGTTTGGATGCGCGAGCAGAAAAGCAGTTTATCCAGTCCATGAACGTTACCGCACAAGATCGTACGTTAGTATTGATCACGCACAAAATGCACCTATTACAGTTAGTGGATCGGATCATAGTATTAGATAAAGGTCATTTGGTTGCTGATGGCAATAAAGAGGTTATTTTAAATAAATTGAAAAATGGACTGCTGACTCCGGGAGCTGTGCAATGAAGGTTAGTAAGCAAGACCTAGAGATGGCTGATGATGTGTACGGTGCTATGTTAGCGCAAACGCCGCAGGTTCACAGATTAACTATTTGGGCGTTGGCTGCATTTGTACTTAGCTTTCTTATATGGGCTTACTTTGCCAAATTAGACCGAGTGGCAACGGGAATGGGTAAGGTTGTACCTTCTTCGCAGATCCAGATTATTCAGAGTTTAGATGGTGGTATTTTACAACAGTTATATGTAACTGAAGGCATGATAGTCAGTAAAGATCAGCCACTGGCGAGAATTGATGATACACGTTTTCGAGCCGACTTAGCACAACAACGTCAAGAAGTTGATAGCTTGCGGGCGGATATTATTCGTTTGCGCAGTGAGTTAACGAGTATCTTGGTTGCCGATGTTCCAGACTGGCAATTACAAATTAAGATAGCTAAAAAAACCTTGATATTTCCTGATGATTTAAAGCAGAACTTACCGCATTTAGTCGTGCGTCAACAAGATGAATATCAGGCTCGGTTAGATAGTCTTAGCAATCAGGTTGCTATTCAGGCTCAGCAAATTCAACAGCGTTATGAAGAAAGCAGGGAATTAAAGTCAAAAATAAAAACCTTGGAAATAAGTTATAAATTGGCTTCGCGGGAAATTGAATTGACACGACCTTTAGCGAAAAAGAACATAGTACCTGAGGTGGAGTTACTCAAGTTAGAGCGGAGTGTTAACAGCATTAAAGGTGAGCTTGATTCTCTTCGTTTATTAGTACCAAAATTAAAATCGGTGATGGCAGAAGCGGTGTTAAAGCGTCGTGAAGCGGTACTTAATTATCGTGCTGATGCACGAGCGCAGTTAAATGAATTGCAAGGTAAGTTCTCACGTATTACTGAAGCGCAAGTTGGGGTTAAGGATAAGGTAGAGAAAGCATTAATCATTTCACCTGTAGTCGGGACTATCAAAACGTTACATATCACCACTATGGGTGGGGTTGTGCAACCGGGCCAGGTGTTACTAGAGATTGTACCAACCGAAGATAAATTACTGATTGAAGCCAAAATA
This sequence comes from Moritella sp. 28, assembly GCF_018219435.1. Classification (NCBI taxonomy): domain Bacteria; kingdom Pseudomonadati; phylum Pseudomonadota; class Gammaproteobacteria; order Alteromonadales; family Moritellaceae; genus Moritella; species Moritella sp. 28. The sequence goes on from NZ_CP056121.1 coordinate 1,361,535, forward strand.
AAACCGAAAGATATTGCCTTTATTCATCTGGGCTTACCAGCAGTGGTGAAGATTACTGCATATGATTTTACCCGTTATGGTGGTTTAAAAGGGGTTGTTGAGCACATAAGTGCGGATACAACTCAGGATGAAGACGGTAATAGTTTTTATATTATCCGTGTCCGCACTAAAATTTCCGATATTCAGGGTAATCAGGATATGCCAATAATTCCCGGTATGATGACATCTGTTGATGTGATGATAGGTAAACGTACGGTATTAGAATATATATTGAATCCTGTTTTAAGGGCTAAAGCAATGGCGCTTAGGGAGTTATAAATTGCTATTGAAAACATATAATAAAAATGGAGATAACATGAACCCGACTAATTTTTACTCGAAACAAAGAGGCTATAAGGGTTTTCTTTATTTCGCGATAATGTGCTCAGCTATGGCTGTTCCGACAATGGGCAATGCCCAGTCGTTAGAGCAAACTGTTGCGCTGACATTAAGCAGTCATCCTGAAATCCGCATCGCCTTTAGTAAATTTAAAGTACGTGAAGAACAGGTTAAGCAAGCATCATCTGGGTATTTACCGAGTATTGATCTCACAGGGGGTTATGGCTATGAATATACTGATAGCCCGGGGACAAGAAAGAGTGATGTCAATGATCACGATAACACTGAAGAACTACGCCGTGGTGAATTTGGTATTAGCTTAAAGCAAAGTTTGTTTAGTGGTTTTCAAACATCGAGCGATGTTAATCGTACGATTCATGAAACGAGTGCTGAGCAATGGCGGTTATTCAGTACCGCGGAAGACGTAGCACTCGAAGTAACGAAAGTGTACACTAACTTATTAAAAGCAAAGCAGATCTTAGTATTGTCGGAAAAGAATTTAACGACGCATAAGACCATTTATAGTCAGATAAAACAACGGACAGATTCTGGGCTAGGGAGTATTGCTGATCTTTCTCAAATTACAGGTCGTTTGGCTCGAGCACAATCTAATGTTATTTCAGCAAAGAACAATTACCTCGATACAGAAGCGCAATTTTATCGTGTTACAGAGCAACGCGCTGATAACCTTGTTGTCCCTGTGCCTGACGCAGATTTATTACCTACAGATAGGCTAATAGGCTTAGACCAAGCATTAGCGAACCATCCAATTATTAAATCATCGACTAATGACATAACTGCTGCTCATTATCAGTATGATGCAGCAAATTCAAATTACTATCCGAAAGTAACGTTCGAGGTTGATGCTAACTTTAACAACGATCTTGATGGTGAAGATGGGCATAATGGCATATCGGGTGTCGGCGGTCATAACAATGACGTAGTCGCAATGGTACGCTTTTCTTATAACTTATATTCAGGTGGACGTGATAAAGCGTACGCACGGGAAATGGCTTATAAAATTACAGAAGCGAGTGAGCTAAATCAAAGTGCATACCGTCAGGTGACGGAAGGGTATAACTTAGCCTGGAATGCATATGAACTATTGAACGAACAAAAATATTATATACAAGCGCATGTTGTGGCATCGAAAGATTCACAAGCCGCTTATGAACAGCAATTCAAACTAGGTCAACGTAGCCTATTGGACTTACTTGATACTGAAAATGAATTATTTCAAGCTCGTAAAGAATTTGTTGATGCAGAATTTAGTGAAATAATTGCACGTTATCGTTTATTAAATGCGACAGGGCAATTATTAGATTCATTACGGGTAACCAGACCTGATATTTGGATGGGTGAAGATGAATATGCTGGAGGCGTTAAGTAATGAAATATATTATTGTTTTGATTTCGTCATTGTTATTAATGGCATGTACGACACCTATTGTTGATATGGCAGATAATACACAGATTCAACTGCAGGATTTGAGTGACGCTGATAACGATGGTGTTATCACAAGTCGAGAAAAATGCCCTGCTTCTTTTGCTGGTTCTAAAGTGGATAATTATGGTTGTGGTGCTGATATTATTAATAAAGTGAGGCAAGAGCTAAAAGTTAACTTTGCCAGTAATTCGGCAGTCGTGAGTAAACGATATTTTGGTGATATTGAAGCGTTAGCCAATTTTATGAAAAAACACCTTGATACTGAAGTTGTTATTGAAGGACACACGAGTAAATTAGGCAGTAAATCATTAAATATGCGTTTATCTCAAGAGCGTGCACAAGCTGTGATGAACATTTTGGTGAATAATTTTGGTATTGCGACATCCAGAGTGTCTGCGGTTGGCTATGGCTTTGAGCGGATACTCGATGATGGTAATACGAAAAGCGCACATGCCAAAAATAGACGTATTGTGGCTGAGCTTACGAGTGAAAGCACGACTAAAGACATGAAATGGAATATTTACAGTGTTGATAAATAATGCTTATATCTATTCATAGTCATATTGTTACAGGTTAGTGTAGTGCCAAATAAAGTGGGTCATAAGTGTGTAGCCGTTATATTTTTATTTTTCTCTAGTTGGTTGTGGGAGTTATCTGCAAATCCAACTGCGCGCTTAAATGATCAAGACATTATTATTGCGTTAGATAAAAATTATGGTGAAAGAGCTGCTCTCAGAGGGCGTACTTGGCTACAGATTATGGCATCAAGCAGGGCGCTTCCATTGGAAGATAAACTGAATAAGGTCAATGGTTTTTTTAATCAGTTGATATTTATTGATGATATTAAGCTTTGGGGAAAAGAAAATTACTGGGCTACTCCATTGGAGTTTATCGGTGCTAATGGTGGGGATTGTGAGGATTTTGCTATTGCGAAATATTTTAGCTTATTAGAGGTAGGTATTGAAGATGAAAAAATGCGTATCACTATGGTGAAGTCATTGACTCTAAATCAATACCATATGGTTGTCGCTTATTATCCTACACCTGGCTCCATCCCATTAATTTTGGATAACATTGATGGCGAAATAAAGCCTGCAGATCAACGCAATGATTTATTACCTGTATACAGTTTTAACGGTAAGCAATTATGGTTGAACAAAGAAAAGGGCCAAGGAATTTTGGCCGGTAAATCACAGCGATTAAAGCGTTGGAGTAATTTAAATCAGCGAATGGGCGTGTCCAGTATGATGCAACCTAAGCTGAGTTTGGAGTAAAATTAATGACCTTGTTTAAACAGATCTATTCATTATTATTTGGTTTATTTGTCTTAGTAATGTCGAGTCTGGTGTATTTTCAATTTACAGAAACACGTGATTTCATGGCTAATCAGATGGAGTCTGAACTTAATAACACCACTACATCATTAAGTTTGATGTTAAAACCACATTTACAAACGGGTGATATCGCTGCGGTTGAGACTTTGGTAAATGTCATTTTTGAGGGTGGTTTTTATCGTAAGGTTAATTTAACTTGGCTTGCCGATCAAAAGCAGCAATCATGGGAAAATCCAATTGTCGTTGAAGGGGTGCCACAGTGGTTCATTGATCTTGGATTATTTGAGGTTCAAACCAAAGAAAGTTTAATTCAATCGGGTTGGTTACAACTCGCAAAATTAAAAATAGAAGCGCATCCTGGATTAGGTTATCGTGAATTGTGGCGGGTAATGAATAATACGTTATTGATTATCTCTCTTTTATTTTTGATATCTATTTTTGTATTACATTTTCATCTTAAATATTTACTTAAGCCGTTACATGATATTGCTAGCCATGCTAGTGATATATCACAGCGGGTATTTAACCCTGATATGGACTTACCTGCTACTGCAGAGTTACGTGTAGTAGTAAAAGCAATAAATTCGATGTCGGGACAGCTCAAACAAGTATTTCAAACCTTGGACGATGAAGTCGATAGTTTAAAGCATGATAACCTTGTTGATCGTGTATCGAATTTACCAAATAGACAATATTTAACAGGGCAAGTCACAAGTTGGCTAACAGATCCTGGTTATGGTGGCTTATTGCTAGCTAAATTAGATTGGCTGAATGAAGTACACAGTAAATATGGCTATCAGGTTCGTGATGAAAGTATCCGAGTTCTCGCATTCCGCATGACAGAGCAATTACCGGATGTTGCTGAATGTGTTATTGCTCGTATTTCAAATACGGAGTTTGCGTTTTTAATAACCAAAGGTGATCATCAGAAAATAGCGTCTTATTTACAGGCGCTTATTCGTTTAATTAATCAAGAAATGTTTAAAGCTGGTTGTATGCCTAATAGTGATTTTGCGATTGGCATAACGGAGCGTAATGATGAGATGACACCTTCTGAATTGCTCGCTCAAGCGGATAACGCATTGCAACAAGCGCTTATCGATAATAAGACGAGTAGCTGGTTCAATAGTCATTGCCAGCATGAATTTAACCGAGAAGAATGGCGTAAACGTTTATTATCGGCGATTAATCATAATCAGTTTGTATTTCAATGGCAGCCTATCTTACAGATGGATAGTGGTGAAGTGTTGCAGCGAGAACTTTACTGTCGTCTGAATATTGATGGTCAGCAGGTTAAAGCTGGCCAATTTATGCCGTACGTTGAGCTATTATCGTTAGGCAGTCAACTGGACCGATGTTTATTAGAAAGCTTAATTTCGCAAAATATACTTGATCTAAATAAAGAGCCTGTAGCAGTTAATTTAACTCAGGATAGTTTGCTCGATCCGACGTTTCATTCGTGGTTAGCGCACTTTTTACAAAATACGATCTCAGCAGAACAAATATATATTGAAATAACCGAGTCTTCTGCAAGTAATAATCCTCATGAGAGTTCGCAATTAGCGAGTATTGTTCGTCGATACGGCGCTCATTTCGGTATTGATCACTGCGGTCGCCAAATGGGGTCATTAAGTTATCTACAACAATTGAAACCTGATTATGTGAAATTAGATCAATCCTTGTCTGTCTACAGTAATAATCAACAAAACAATGAATTATGTCGTGCTTTGATTAATATTGGTAAGGGGTTAAGTATTGATGTGATCATCACTGCGATAGAAAATCAGCAGCAACTAGATAGAATAAAACCATTACGTGCTCAAGGTTATCAGGGCTATATTTCTTCACCGGAAGATGTCATTAATAATTCAGGTGATCACTTAAGTTAACCATACTCGATAAATTAATGATAAATAAAAACCGGTGTATCAAGGATGATACTCCGGTTTTTATTTTGGATTTACAGCAGTTAAATTAATAACTATATTTTTAATATTGCTTTTTTCTTTAAGCTATATTCTTCTTCGGTAATAATACCTTCTTTATACAGCTTGTTTAACTCTCGAATCGATTCGAAGCTTTTGATTAGTTCTGCATCTTCTCTTGCTTTTTCATCTTCAATTACTTTTGCTGTTTCTGCAGTAAGGGTGATATTGTCAATTGTTGCGTATTCACCAACAGTGAAACCAGTTTCATTTTTTAATGAAGTATAACCATTGCCTTCATATACAGTGTCAATATCATTACCGTTGAAACGAACATAGTAATGAACAAGCTCGTTGTCGCTTCCCGATAGGAATTTGTATATTGCTTTACCTGGAATACCGACTTCAGCTACCCAAGCGTGCCACTTTATACCGCCACCAAGACCAGCAAGTGATGGTTTTGAACGATAAAATTTCATCGGCTCGCTAATCACGTACTCAGCGACTTCAGGGTTATTTAACTCTTCTGCAAAGTAATCCTTAATGGTTTGTTGATATGCTTGTGGCGCAGGGCCAAACTCAGTATCTGCATTAAGTTTTTCGATATTGCCTGCACAGCCCGAGGCTAATACTGGTAACGCGATAACCAATAATAATTTACGTATTTTTTGGCTGATAATTTTCATAACTATTCCCTGATGTCGTACAAATGGTGTTGTTTACACTGTAATTACAGACAATGTAAATAGGCAGTTTATTGAGCATCACCATACAGGAATGTGATTAGTTTTTAAAATATTATTACACTTAGCTTTTAAGTCATTAAACAAACTTATTATCTCTAAATGGATGTAATTACCGTTGATAATTGAACTTGATGTGTGATTATACCTTACTAATCAATATGTAGAGTAATTTAGCTGCCAAAGAGTTTAGCCGTTATATTAGTATTTATTGAGCAGATCGTATGGTGGGAAGGTAAGGTTATACTGTTCATGTATAGGAATTTAAAAGTTTGAGGAAGTATAAATTTGATGATACTTTAATCTTAGTTGACGGTTATTATGAATTTTACTGCCATATAAAATATTGGCGTAATGGCCTACGCTTAACTACGATTTACTTAATATGTAGTATGTTACCGTGATAGCTTCTTTAACTGGCTGCGTAGATTTTGGGGGCGTTTAAAATATCCCCCCGTTCATGTGTTCATTATTAGGTAAGTTTGATAAGGTTATGATAGTTATGATATTTAACGGGCCGCACTCTATGAAAAAACTTCTTTGCTGTTTAATTCCTTTGATTACTATGTCTGCGATGGCCAATGCGGATGATAATGTTCTTGGTGGAACGCTCGGTTATGGTACACAAGAATTTAATTTTAAAAATCATACCGCTAATGACGGTGATAATTTTACCTATGATCTATATTATCGACGAATGATGACTAAAAATATAGGTGTTGACGCTGGTTATGTTGACAGTATAGGAGGCATATTTAGTGGTATTACCGGAACATTCACTGAGCTTAACGTTACGGAGTTTTCTGGTCCTCGATTATCACTATATGGTCAATACCCTTTAAATAGTTCTAATGCTCTTTATACTAAATTGGGCGCTAGTTATTATCAAGTTGACTATACCCTAAATAAAGTAGATAAATCCGAGCGTGAGGTTGGAGTCGATTTACAACTCGGCTGGGAAATAGTCTTTAACTCTGGGATAGGTATTAATTTAGGTTACCAGTACGGTAAAAATTCCATCCTTGAGATGAATAACGTTTATGTAGGTGCTAGTTATCATTTTTAAAATAAAGTTGATTGTAGTGGTATAGCTAACCTTATAATACTCCATAAGTATTATTCACATAACGTATATTATGTAAGTTCAGAACAAGCATTACCAAACCCGATCATCGTTATACATATAACCTTCAAATGTTAAATCGGGTATGCATTGATGAATTTATATTAGGAGAAAAAAGCCTCCCTTCATAGTCGGAGGCTTAATTCAAATAACCACTACACACGCATAAAGTATAACTAGTCGGGTAAAATAATTAGTCCGAGTTGTTCAAGTAACTGTTCCTGCTGCCAAGCACAGACTTTGACACCATTAAGGTCAATTTTACGAGGATCTAATCCATTCAATTCCGAATGACTTAAGTTACAACCCTGCATGTGAAATTGACTCCAACAATCTTCTGAAAATGAACCCCGACTTAAATCAGATTCTTTTAAAGAAGCACCTTGTAGATTTGCGCCAATCCATTTGTTTTCAAAGAGGTCGCATTTCTCTATGCACTGCCGTTCAAAATTCACGTAGGATAAGTTACATCCCGTAATATATGCGGAGCAGAAATACATTCTATTACTTACCTGATTTGAAAAAGTAGCGAGTATGAAATTAGCCCCCTTTAGATCGCAATCCTTAAATTCGACCCCAAAACATTTCGCTCCAGTGAAATTAGACATTGATAATTGACAGTTTATAAAAGATGAATCGCGTAGATCGCTATAATTAAAATGACAGCCCTCAATACCACCCTGTTTTATAAAAATGCAATCAACAAATCGAGCCTCTCTTAAATTAGCACGACCAAAATCGCATCTATAAAATTTACAACGCTTAAAATGAGACTCACTCAAATCCTGATTAGAAAAATCAATTTCATTAAACACTTCGTAATCTTCTGACATAAATACCCCTTGTGTTGAATAGATCAGAAGACTATCATCTGCATTAAAAATTACAACATAATAAAACCCTTTAGAATCACCATCTTAAAACAGCTTAAATCGCAGGTATAAGCTATCAAATCAGCGCTCAGGGCTGCGTTTTGTCGGGCGAGCGAGGCCGCGTAGCAGAAAGAATTATATTAACCTCTACAGATTGTTTAGGTATTGTTCGAATTAACGTTCTGTGTTGTTCAAATGCCATTAAATCATCTTGGGTAATAGCTTGTCTGATCACATACGCTTGAGCATCATCGACTAAAATTTCGGCGGCGATAGGGCGGCTGTTATAACTGTTACTCATTACCGCGCAATATGCACCTGTGTATAAGAAACACATTAAGTCTCCAGCGGCTAAATCAGTTGGCAGCGACGCTGATTTTGAAAATGTATCTGTACTTTCACAAATAGGGCCGACTACGTCGTATTTGGTTTGTAATGAGCTAGAAGGTGACTGTACGGGTATTAATGCATGAGTTTCTTGATACAGCGCTGGACGCATTAAATCATTCATTGCCGCATCTAATACGATAAATGATGTTGGTCGGCTTTCTTTTATATACGTTATTTCACATACCATCACACCGATATCGGCCATTAATGAGCGCCCGGGTTCAATGCTAATACGTCCTTGCCAATGAGCGAGGGCTGATTTTATCGCGTTAGAAAAATCACTAAATGCTAAACAACCTTGTCCTTGTTGTTCTATATTGTGAGTAAGTTGTTGGTAGTCTTTATATTCAATACCAAAGCCACCACCGAGGTCTAGCTGGGTTAGGAGATAACCTTGTGTTTTAAGCTCGTTTATCAATCTCTGTATTTTGGCTATCGCATCTAAGTAGGGTTGTGTTGTGCGTATTTGTGAACCGATATGCATTGCCAGCCCATTTATTTTCAAGAACGGCGAATATTCAGCTGTTTCTAACATAGGTAATACATCGCTAAAGTTAACACCAAATTTATTGCCTTTAGCACCAGTAGTGATGTGCTTATGCGTATCAACAGTGACTTCTGGGTTGACGCGAATGAGTGCAGAAACCAGCTGTTGGTATTTATCTGCAATTGTGATTAAAACCGCTAATTCTTCTTTAGATTCAAGGTTAAATTGTCCGACACCTGCAAGTACGGCTTCGGTGAGTTCTGCGGTTGTTTTACCTACGCCTGAAAAGACAATATCTTCAGCTTTGAATCCGGCGCTGAGTGCCCGTCGCATTTCGCCGATAGAGACAATATCAACACCTAATCCTTGTTCTGCGACAATGCGTAATAATGACAGATTGCTGTTCGCTTTCATGGCGTAGTGAATATGGATATTTTCTGGTTCAAATGCGGCTTTGCAAGCATGGATATTATTAAGTAGTGCAGCTTTCGAATAGCAGTAAAAAGGCGTGGCGACTTGAGATGCTAACTGCTGAATTGATACATTTTCTAGCCATAATGCTTGTTGTTGTACATTCGGTAAATAACGCAGTTGAGGGGTTAATTGTGTCATGGCTTAAATCCTTTTGCTGATGAACTAATAGGATAATTAAGTGAGGTATTATGCACAATGCGAAAAATAACGTTTTGATATGACAAAATATCGTTATTACGGTGATTTTGTCTGCCGTGTGTTTAACTTGGTTAAAGCAATGAATAAGTGTAAAGTAGCTGTTTTATAAGATATAAACAGAGCTACTTATGGATAAGTTCGATCAAGCAATTATTGATGCACTCGTTGCTAATTCACGACGTTCAATTGCCTGCATTGGTGAGGACATTGGATTATCGCGTACCGCCGTTAATGATCGAATCCAACGCTTGAAAGATTCAGGCGTTATCCTACGTTATACCATCGATGTGAGCAGTGCTGAAGGGGCAAAAGTGGTGGTCTATTTTCAACTTACATTTAGACCATTTGATGCCAAGTCAATTGCGCCGTATTTACAGGGTATTGGTGAAATAACCCGCGCGCATACTTTGTGCGGTGATACCGATTTAATTGTATATGTCGAAGCGGATTCTATGACACGCGTTTCGCAGATTAGAGAGCTACTTGCAGCATTACCTGACTTAGATAAACTCCAAACGTTTAGTGTGTTAGATACATTAATTTAGTTTCCCCCTAATTTACGATATTAAGCCTAATCATTCTTTATAATAACATTGTTATGTTATAACATACGGCGGGGTGTTGAAAATCATTATTTTTGTGTGGAAATATGGTTTTTAGACTATTTGGCGTTTACTGTTTGAGAGTTGAAATGATGTTTTTATATGTATTAAAACTAAAGTACATAGGGCGCTTATTGCAAGTGGCGATTATGCTCATTGGTGTATTAATGAGTATGAATAGTACTGCTCATCCACACTCGTGGATTGATATGAAAACAGAGATCCAAGGAGATGGAAAGCAGATCACTGGATTTTTAATGACATGGGAGTTTGATGCAATGACTTCTGCTTACATGTTAGATGGCGAGGATCTCTCCGCTAAAAATAAAGCGCAGACGTTACAGGACCTCGCTGATTCGATTATGACAAATATGACAACTAATCATTACCTTACCTATTTTTATGAAGGGGGGAAGCCAGTTAAGTATGCACTAGCGAAACAGGGTACTTTAGTGCAAGACAAAATAAAGGCGACGCTACAGTTTTATCTACCGTTAGCAGAGCCCCTTGTGCTATCTGATAAATCACTCAAGTTACTTATTTATGATCCAAGTTATTATGTTGATATGAGTTGGCCTGCAAAAAATGCAGTTCAGCTTTCTCCGGAACTGAATCAATATTGTAAATTGTCTCTTATTGAAGCGACACCTACGTCTGAACAACTTGCGTATGTTATGTCATTACCTGTTGATGCTGAGAGAGATAATGCGATTGGCGAATTATTTACTCAATCTGCCATTATCAACTGCAAACCTTAATGCTATTTTTATACAAGGATAAATAATGACACCGTTAGTTTCGAATAGCCGAATGGCTAAGGAAAATACAAATAAGTCGCCTTTGTTACCGATGCTTGGTTTCGTTGGCATGATTTTTTTATTTTTTGCTTTAGGTTATGTACTTTGGCAGGTTTGGCCAACACTTATTACCACTGGTATGCAGTGGCAAAAACAGATAAATAATGAGTTGAGTGAATTATTACACGCCGCTAAAAATGAAAGTTTAATGGCAGGGGTATCACTGATCGGACTTAGTTTTATGTATGGGGTTTTGCACTCAGTTGGTCCTGGTCATGGCAAATTGATTGTGACAACTTATATTGCGACACAAGAAGCTAAAGTGAAGTTAAGCCTTATTATCACGCTTCTGTCTTCGCTTGTGCAGGCTTTCGTTGCTGTGGGGCTAGTATCTGTATTATTAATGCTATTTGATGCATCGATGCGTGAAGTTAATCAGAAAGCAGAACTGCTCATTCCATTAAGTTTTTATACTGTCATTTTATTAGGTATTGTTATTATTTTTAGTAACTTAGTCTTGATGTATCGTGTAATTAAAAAGCACAAGGATACAGAAAATCAAGGCGTATCGAATGGCTCTGATAGGGTGATTAAACGATTAACACCTGTGAGGCCATCGGTATCTGTTGCTCAGTACGCTGCTCCTGCAAGTTCATCGCTTATTGATCACGAGCACCATGATAATTGTGGCTGTGGGCATCAACATGTCGTGGCTCCAGAGCTAATTAACGATGCCTCTTCATTCAAAGAGTATTTAACTATTATTTTGAGTATTGGTATTCGTCCTTGTACGGGCGCAATTATGGTGTTGTTGTTTGCTAATATGCTTGATATTTATTGGCTTGGTATTGTCAGTGCTGTGGTCATGGCGTTAGGTACTGCGCTTACCACATCGACTATTGCGATAATGACCATTACCGGTAAGCAAGCTGTAAGACGTTATTTAGCGACAGGAAAACGAAAAGAACGTTCTAAAAATAGTCCCAAAATAGCTAAATTTATTGTGCCAATTATTGGTGGATTATTATTAATATTATTGGGGATGTTATTACTTGAATCGAGACCTGTAGGTATGTCTCCGATGTTTTAATTGTTCAATGTAATAAAAAAAGCCCGAACATATTATGTTTCGGGCTTTTTTATTGCTATATCCAAATTAGTCTCAAAGATAGTATCTTGAGGTAGTTTAGATATAGATTTTACTTATGCAACGCATTCACGATCGTATCAACATTATATTGCATCATTTTTAAGTATGTTGCTGCGGGTTCATCTGCAGCAGATAACGCATCTGAATACAATTTACCACCAACTTTAACGCCTGTTTCACGACTTATTTGTTCAATTAGACGATTATCGGCGATGTTTTCCATAAATACAGCATTTACGTTGTCGTGACGAATTTGTTTAATTAATGCGGCTACATCCGCTGCGCTTGCTTCTGATCCGGTACTGGTTCCTTGCGGCGCTAAGAAGGTTACATTAAAGTCACGTGCGAAGTAACCAAATGCAGCGTGTGGGGTGATCACTTTACGCTGCGCTTCTGGTACCGTCGCAAGTTGAGCACTTAGTTTTAATTCTAATTTATCTAGTTTTTGAATATAGTCTTTCGCATTTTGCTGATAGTCATTTTTATTTTCAGGATCTACTTGAATCAAGCCTTTTGCGATATTGTGTACGTAAACTTTTACATTTTTTATGCTATGCCAAGCATGAGGATCTATATCGCCATGGTCGTGATGTGCATGGTCGTGATGTTCATGCTCGCCGTCGTGATGTTTATGCTCGCCGTCGTGATGTGCATGTTCGTCGTCGTGATGTGCATGTTCGTCGTCGTGATGTGCATGTTCGTCGTCATGGTGTTCATGTTCGTCGTCATGATGTTTATGTTCATTGTCGTGATGTTTATGCTCGTCGTCATGATGCGCATGTCCGCAGCTATGGCCTTCTTTTGTGCTGATCTCTTCGATACCGTTAGCTGCAACAACTTGCACGCCTTGGTAGTTAGCCGCTTCAATTAAACGTGGCATCCAGCCTTCAAATTGTAATCCATTCGTGACAACTAGCTGTGCTTTGGATATTGCTTTAGCATCTTGAGGTGTCGGATTAAATACGTGCGCATCGCCGTCAATTTTAACTAAATTTGTCACGTTTACATGCTCTTGACCTACCTCTGATACAAGGTCGCCTAGAATCGAAAAGCTACTGATGACAGCAATTTTTTGCTCAGCCATTACTGCGCTGCTGGTACTTAAACCAAGAATTATCATGGAGGAAGTAAGGGTTGATTTAAACATGTTATTGTCCTTATAGGGCTAGATATTAACGCGTTGAGTTTTTTCTAGCTGTTATTTTTAAAGATTAATCCGCCTTGACGGCCAAATATTAATGAAATGATATAAAGTATGCCGAGTACCAGTACAATCGCGGGACTGGTTGCTAAACTTGCATGGTAAGAAAGAAATAGACCGAAATAGCCACTGATAACTGCTGTGATAAAAGCCACGAACAGCATGCCACCTAAGCGATTAGACCAAAAACGGGCAATCGCTGCGGGTAGGATCATTAAACCAACCGCCATTAATGTACCTAATGCATGAAAACCAGCAACCAAATTGAGCACGACAAGTAGTAAAAAACCATAGTGAGCAACAGCACTCAGTTTGCTGATGGTTTTAAAAAAGTGAGGGTCAACACACTCCATGACTAAAGGACGATACAGTATCGCGAGTGCTAAAATAGAGATTGTAGCGATAATGGTGAGTAGTATTAAAGCATCATCATTAAGTGCTAACGTTGAACCGAACAGCACATGTAATAAGTCCACATTACTACCATTAGCCGAAATGATTAATACACCGATCGCGAGTGAAAGTAGATAGAAGGCGGCTAAACTTGAGTCCTCTTCGGCATTGGAATGGCGTGCCACCATGCCAGCTAATACAGCTACAACACAGCCCGCGACAATACCACCTATCGTCATAGCAGTGACAGATAAACCCGAGATAAGAAAACCAATCGCAGCACCAGGTAAAATGGCATGTGCCATTGCATCACCTGTTAGACTCATGCGTCTAAGTGTTAAAAATACGCCGACCGGTGTGGCGCTAATACTAAGTACGAGAATTCCCCATAATGCCCGTTGCATAAATACAAACTCGGAAAAAGGTGCGATAAATAATTCATATAACTGTGCACTCATGATGCTTGACTCTCGATACTAGCTGAAACAGAAGCCACAGTGTTTTCGTTAGTGCTACTGTCTGGGATGTTATGTATAGGGCTATGAAAAGGATTATTAAACGTGTTATGAACAGCACAATGGGCAAAATGTTGATAACCCGCTTGGATCAAATGTGATTGGGTAAGCACATCTTTTGTTTTTCCTGCTGCGATCAGTGTGGTTGCAACTAGGAGTGTTGAAGGGAAATAACGTTGTACCAGCGCCAGATCATGAATAACAGCGATCACAGTTTTACCTTGTTGCTGACACTCCTTAATCACGCGCATTAATAATTCAGTCGTTTGTGCATCAATGCCACCAAATGGTTCGTCAAGTAGCAGGATATCAGCGTCTTGCAATAGCATGCGAGCAAATAACATGCGCTGAAATTGTCCACCAGATAACTGACTTATTTGACGTTCAGCCATATTTTCTAGATCTACTTTTGCTAATGCCTGTTGTAATAAATGCTGTTCCTTACGACTAAATATCCGCCAAAAACTACAACGTTGCCAAGCGCCAGCAGAAACAAACTCAGTCACTGTGATAGGGAATTTACGATCAATCTGATTCGTTTGTGGTAAGTAGGCAATGTTGTTTAAGCTTAAGTGACCAAGCTCAATAGAGCCCGATTCTACGGTCATTTGTTGCATGATACTTTTTAATAAGGTTGATTTTCCGGCACCGTTAGGCCCTACAATCGCGACTAAATCCCCATTGTCAATGGTGGTTGTTATATGGCTCAGTGCGAGATTTTGCTGATAAGCAACGCTTAAATCATTTATTTTGATCATGGTCATTACCCTATGAATTTAAACAGAGTAGACCACAGAAAAACAGTGATGATGACAGAGATAGCAAGGCGTGAGAATAGGCTGCATAGCAGTAAAGATAATCGCTGTCTTTGATTTATTGCATGACTATTTTCTGGTGTATAAGATGATAATGCTGGCATTTTATATCGATTTCTAATACTTCAATTGAATTTGCAGCAATGTTATAACATAACAATATAGGTGTGCAAGAATAATGTTATGTTATAACAAAACAATTATGCATGTTTATGCCTAACTTGAGTTTAAACAAGCTGGGTGTGATACTGAACTTATACTAATCCCAAGACATCATGTCAGTAAATAATATGCTAAGGATGATAGCGAGATGGAACAAGCGCATTTAGAACATTACCTCCATAATTTAAAAGCCGCCCAGCAAGGATACCCCTTTGGACCAGATGTATTGGTCTATAAAGTGATGGGTAAGATGTTTGCTCTTCTGACAAAAAATGAAGCTGGATGCAGTGTAAATTTTAAGGCTCAGCCGAGTGATGTTGAGGTGTTGGTAGATGAATTTATGGCGATTAGCCCAGGTTATCATATGAACAAAAGACATTGGATAACCGTAAAGCTTAAAGGGGATGTACCAGCAGGGATGATCGAAAACTTAGCGAGTCAATCTTATGCTTTAGTTGTGAGTAAATTGACTAAAAAATTACAGCTGGAATTGGATGAACTAGCCTATATTGAAAAAGAATAATGGCTAATTTCAGATGATTATAAATAACTTACTCTGTTGTTAATCGATTAAAAAGTGTGATCTGGAGCACGTTTATAATTCTAGTCTAAACTTACGTATAACTTCAAATAGCATGTTTCACTTTCACTTCATTTCATTTGATGACTCATTGCCTTGTATGTAGGGAAATTACCATGAATTTATGTAAGTATTTGTTTTTATTCGTTGTATGGGTGTTTTCGATTGGGGGGACATATGCTGAAATATTAGAAATTGGTGAATATTCTGATTTTGATAGTTTAAGCAGTGCATACCAAGCAGCAAGTCCGGGTGATGAACTTGTATTTACAGATAGTAGAACATATGAAGAAGGGTTAAATGTTTATAAAGGAAATTTAACGATTCGCGCAGAACCCGGACAGTCACCGACGTTAACAGGTACTGGATCCGCCTATCAAGGCATATTACATATCGGCCGAGATGGTATTGTCATCGACGGGATAACATTTGATGGTGAAGGGGTATCGAACAAGCTCGTGTCTACAGGGGCAAGAACCTCTATTATTGTCCGAAACTGTGAATTTAAAAATGCGAGTTATGGTTTATTTGTGCTTCATACAAAAGCGGATCAGCGTGAAGATTTAATCATAGAAGATAATGTATTTAATAATAATGGCAATGATTTATGGTTACACAATGTAAGTGGTGGTATTGCCCGTAATAATATTGCGAATTCTGATAACGGTAATGGTATTACTGTTGGTTATTGGAGTTCGGATATGCACGTGCTAAACAATACGGTTTATAGTAATGGTAATGAGTATTTGATGCGAAACCGTGGCGGTATCAATATTCAAGGTAATGATAATTATGTTGCCTATAACACCTCTTATAAAAATACATGGGGTATCAGTTTATCACAAGGTTTGAATAACATTATTGAACATAATACTTTGTGGGATAATACTCATGAGAATGTATATTTTAGTATTAATTCAAATAACAACACCATGGAAAATAATCTAGATTACTTTACTGATGATTTTGAAGGTTATGGTATTTCTATTTTACTTTATCGATCATCGGGCAATGTTATTTCCCAGCATACATCAGTCAATGCCTCGCGTGGTGTTTGGTTTTCTGAAATGGGTGGTCCAAGTACCAATAATAGTGTTATTAACTCATTATTCTATGGTAACGATAAGTTGAACTCTATTGGTATTGACGCGAAAAGCCAATCTTACGCACAAAACCAGTTAACCCATATATCCGTGCATAATTACAAGAAATTAGTACATGAGAACTTAACTTTCACACAGCTGTTTGAAAATGATCCTAAGTTAAGTAGCGTGTTTTTGTTCAACCCTACAAGCTGGGCACTAACGGCGAATACATTGGGTCAACCATTGGGTTCACAGGGGGTCGATTCGAGTGTGGTAGATACTTTATCCTGTCAACCCGCATTAATTACTGGTAAGCCTTTATTAGGCGATGATATGGCTCTTAATCTTGACATTGCGCTTGTTGATTCTTTCGGTAATGAAAGAACAGATGTTAAGCCACCTGTAGTTGAAGTCACTTATAATGATCAATATCTGGATTCAAACGCATCTGCTTCACATTCCCAATTAATGCAGATCTGTACGAGTAGTTATGGTAATAAATTAATGTTAGGTGGTAATGGTTGGACATTTGACATTGGGGCTGAGAATTTATCCGATGGTAATTATCAGGTGATGTTAAAATCGTCTGGTAACTATTTGATTGGCGACGATTGTAGTGGAGTGTTTTCTCGTCAGTATGATTAATTAGCCTATTGTCATAAAAAAAGCCCTGATAGATAATTTATTAGGGCTTTTTGGCATTTTATCCATTTACTATCATTGGATCTGATCAGCTAATTTAGTACTTAGTTTCAACCTCTATCGCTTTTAATAAACTCGCGTGAGAGTGAAGTTGTTTGCTGTAACGGGAAAGGTTAGCAAAATTATCAAGTACGTTATTATTTGCTAAGATCTCAACAATGAATGACATCATGATATCCGCCCCCGTTAATTTCTCACCAACAAGGTAAGTTTTATCTGTTAACGATTCATCGAAATAACTGATCACTTTTGTTATTTCTATATCGGCATAAGCAGCCATGAAGTTTGTTTCGCAACCATCTTTTTCAACAAACATTTTCAGTAAAAGCGGTAAAATAGCAGAGCTTTCTGCAAAGTGGATCCATTGTGAATAATCGACATACTCTTGTGATGATTGTTTTGGTGCGAGCCTATCTGCGGCATACTTATTAATAAGGTACTCTGTGATTGCACCTGATTCGGTAATCACAAGTCCATCATCTTCGATTACCGGCGATTTACCTAAGGGATGAATGGTTTTTAGTTCTGGAGGGGCTAAGAATGTTTGGCTATCACGTTGGTAGGCGATGACTTCATAGTCCACACCTAATTCTTCTAATAACCAGATGATACGTTTAGAACGTGATTTATTTAAATGGTGTAATTTAATCATTTTAACCTCTTATTTTATCACGTTAACTACAAGTTTGCCGAAGTTCTCACCTTTTAGCATGCCTGTAAATGCCGATGGTGCGTTTTCTAAACCGTCAATCATGTGCTCACGATATTTAATTTCACCCGATTGTAGCCACATCATCATCTGTTCAAAAAACTCGTTATA
This sequence comes from Moritella sp. 28, assembly GCF_018219435.1. NCBI lineage: Bacteria > Pseudomonadati > Pseudomonadota > Gammaproteobacteria > Alteromonadales > Moritellaceae > Moritella > Moritella sp. 28. The sequence continues at coordinate 1,379,728 of NZ_CP056121.1, forward strand.
GCGATGTGCATAATCATCAAAAATAATGAAACCTTGCATCTTAATACGTTTAACCAATAGGGTGCCCATTAATAGAGATAAACGATCGGGTCCTGATGGTAATTCGGTTGCATTGTACTGCGACACTAAACCACAAACAGGAACACGTGCCCCGGTATTTAACTGGGGTAGGACACTATCAAATACTTTACCGCCAACATTTTCAAAGTAAACATCAATGCCGTTAGGGCAAGCTGCTTGTAATTGTGTATCAAAGTCGTCAGCTTTATGATCAATACATTTATCAAAACCTAATACGTCTTCTGCGTATTTACATTTTTCAGTTCCGCCTGCGATACCTACTACGTAGCAGCCTTTTAATTTACCAATCTGGCCGACTGTTGCACCCACTGGGCCAGTTGCTGCTGCCACAACAAGCGTATCACCTGATTTAGGCTGACCTATATCTAACAGTCCCATATAAGCAGTAAAGCCAGGCATACCTAAGATGCCAAGCGCATAAGAGGGGTTAGTTGGCTCAGCGCCTAATTTTATCAGGCCTTCACCGTCTGAAATGCCATAATCTTGCCAGCCGATATAAGCAAGAACCCATTCCCCAGCTTGATAATCAGGGTGTAAAGAGGTAACAACTTGACACACGGTCGCGCCAACCATAGTGCCATCAATATCGACAGGTTCAGCGTAAGATGCACCGGCATTCATACGACCACGCATGTAAGGATCAAGTGATAAATAATTTGTACGTAATAATATTTCGCCTTTTTCAGGAGAAGGTATGGCAGTTTCTTTAAGACTAAAGTTAGCTGATGTAGGTGCGCCAACAGGACGTGAAGCAAGTGTAATATGGCGATTAATTGAATGCGATTGAGGCATAGAAGACCCTTATTTAAGTCGTTTACGATACTAGATGACCGTTCGTCTTTTTATTGGATGTGCAAATCTTGATTAATTTCTAACGCGTTAACGATACACTTTAGTAGACCGGTCGTATACTAACTCGCGGTTTTTTTTGAGGACTTATCAATATTTGTAATCTAAACTTCGATGTGCATCACGTTTTTTATTGTTTTTATTCGAGTATTATCATGAAATATTTAGCTATATTTTTAAGTTGTTTGTTATTGACTGGTTGTCCCACTGGCAGTGATGGTAACGTTGAGCGGAATAGCTATCCCGGTGAGGGCGGCGATGCTTTGCTACCTGATTATGCCATACGGCTCAATTTAAACCCCGCTGGACTCCGTCTTGATGATAAGCAGAATCGGCGAGAAGACTTACTCGATTTAACCAAAATAGGACCTGAGGGCGTGAGCGTGGAAGAAGATTCACCTGAGTGGTTTTGTGTTTTAGATAATAAAACAAAATTGATGTGGGAAGTTAAATCGGTGGTTGGTAGTGGCGATGTAAATGATGCTGACTATAGTTATTCGTGGTTTAAATCGAATGATGCTGACTTTAATGGCCATGGTGTTACCGAAAATGGTGGTATTTGTGTAGATAGCAGTAGTTGTGACACTGAAAAATTCAAAACCGCTATGAACGGACTCGATTGGTGTGGTTACAATGATTGGCGTTTACCCACTCGTTTAGAGCTACAAAGTATTATCAATTATTCGCAAATAATACCTGCCGTTGAAACTGTATTTTTTCCTCATACTCAAAGTCTTAATTACTGGACTGCTGATATTGATATTGACGATTTGGAATCAGCTTGGATGGTTAATTTTTTATACGGTCATATTCAAGGTAATTTAACCAATATTCCAAGGGCTGTACGCTTAGTGCGTAATCAAAACCAGTAATTAAAAGCGTTGATATAAGCTATTTAGTTGTCATAAAAGGATGTTAATGATGAGCTTTAATATAACCCGGCACCTATTACTTATTACGAGCACTATTTTATTAGTCGTGATGTCGATGACTGCCAAAGGACTCGAACAACGCTGTAATGATAATGCTGAGATATCAACACCAGGGCAACGTTTTTTTAATACTAGGCAAGGATTTTTATTTGATAAAGCAACCCGCTTAGAATGGCAAACTTGTGTTCGTGGCCTGATGGGAAATCGATGTCAGAATGGTACAGTTCGTTATTTTACGTGGTGGGAAGCGATGATAGAACCAGCTGCATTTAATGCTACAAATGATGGTAATACTGATTGGCGATTACCTCACATTAAAGAGCTTTATAGTATTATAGAAACAGCATGCGAAGAGCCAAGCTTAAATAAATCCATCTTTCCTAATCACCCATTATCTCCAGCGGTATCTAAATCGTGGTCGAGTACACCAAGTGGTGGTAACCAAAGTAAAGCTTGGCAAGTCGACTTTCAAAATGGATTATTATATGACATTTCGAATGGCGAGCGCTTAACAGTACGTTTAGTTCGAAGCTGTGATGAAGTTTGCCAGCAAGTATATGATTAGCCTAAGTATACTTTAACCGCTATAAGTATATTTATATTGTGGTTTCTAACTCTCATAAGTAATATACGCCATTATTTATAATTTTGGATATTAGAAGTATATGCTATTAGACCATCAAAATATTATATGCTTAGCATTAATTTCCGGTTTATGTTCAAGTATTAGTCATGCTGCAAGTGTGCCAGTCGATAATCTTGTACTTGAAGTTAGTGAACGTTCGTTGGATATTGATACAGTGGAAGCTCCTGCATTAGATGTCAAAAAGTGGGGGCTTGGTATTGGAATGCGCCGTGCAGATATTCCATTTGCAGTCAAAGATGACAATGAAGATACTGCTGTTTATGATATTTTACCATTAATGCGGTTTGAAAATGATCATGGCTTTTTACATGGTTTAGAAGGTGGTATTCATTTATGGAAAAATGCAGACCATCAAGTTAATGTATATAGTCGTTTCCGTTTCCATGATGTGCCTAAAGCGTTTCAAAATTCAATTAAGGGACAGTCATTTGACTTTGGTTTGCAATATCGCTACATCGATGGTCCTTGGGAATCTGATATTGCTGTTTTATCCGATCACTATCAGCGCAACTATAGTTATACTCGGATTAAGTATAATTGGCAGCAAGGTAGTTGGTCATTAGTACCATTTGCTGAGTTACAATGGAAAAGTGCTGATTTTAACAATCATTATTATGGCTTTGATAAAGAGGACGCTGGTGCTGGAGTTTCAATGGCTGGTGGTCTGGAAGGGTCATACCATGTAGCGAGCAATTTCTATCTGATTGGTCAATTGGGTCTAACGCGCTTAGAAGATGATGTATACGATCTAGATTCTGTTAATAAAAACTATCAGGTTGAATCTTTTTTCGGTTTCGCTTTTTATCCTGAATATGATAAGCCTTTTAACCCAACTTCAACGCAATATAAGAATGATGAATACTTACGTTTAGCATATGGTTGGGCAACACCGTCGAATATTGGAGATATCTTAAAATTCCAAGCCGAACGCGATAGTGAAAACAATCAAATGAGCTCTGTATTTTATGGTACCCAAATTGCGGATAGTTTATTAACAATGCCTATTGATCTTTATTTTACGCCTGGCCTTGTTTGGCATTATAGCTCTGATGTACAAAAAGATATTACTGAAGTTGCGCTTGCGATTAAAGGTTTCTATACTTTTAGGCTTGGTCCTCGTTGGCGCTTAGGTATTGCTGAAGGCCTATCTTATGTATTTGATATTACCTATATCGAAGGGTTTGAATTGACAGGTGAAGACAGTAAACGTGGTTATGAAAACTCATCGAAACTACTTAATTATTTAGACTTCTCCTTTGATGTGAATGTGGGGGATATTTTTGGAAGTAAGGCGTTAGCGAAAACTTGGTTTGGCTATAGCATTCATCACCGTTCGGGTATTTTTGAAACTAGCTCGGTGTTCGGGCGTATTAAAGGTGGCAGTAACTATCAAACGGTTTATTTACAGTGGCACTTTTAGCCCCCGTAAATCTGACATCCTCTTTTTAAGAATAATGCACTATCTCAATGATTAGAAACGGTGCAGTTGACGATAGTCGCTATCGTCAACATCTTGGCTCTTTTATTTATTAATTAAGTCTGCTCGCTTGTCGATTTGTTGTGTTTATGGGCGGCTGCTAAGTTACCAACTGTATTCTTATCTTCATTACTGTGGGCTTCTGTTGACCAAGCATCATTGAGGTTGTCGTAATAAGTTAATGCATCTAACCCTAATAATTTTTTCAATATTCGTCGTTCAGTAAGACTGCGGTTTACAAATTCTGGCTCTTGTTCATGCATTCGTTTTGCTTCTTCATGCAACACTGCTTCGTCATGGCGACGGAATACTTGACCTGCACGATGAGCCTGATTGGCACGCATCCCTAATGCTTTTAATGTTTCAACACCTAAACTGATGCCAGAGTCGAGCGACTCCCGAAATACGTGATCAGCGCCAAGGCGGATTAATTGCTGGGCATGGTTACGATCTGTTGCCCTGACTAATACCGTTAAGTGTGGAAAATGTTTTTTTACTTGAATTAAAATGCGTTTAGTCCGGCTTGCACTTTCGACGGCAATAATAAATAGTTTAGCGTTATCGGCTCCTGCAGAATGTAATAAATTTAGCTGTTCAGCATCGCCATAAAACACTTTGTATTTGAATTGTTGCAATAACTCTATCTGGCCTACATCATTTTCTAAAATAGTGGTATTGATATGGTAACCATGTAGCAATCGACCCACAACTTGTCCGAAACCACCAAAGCCAGCGATAATAACAGAGCCGTGAGTATTATTTGGAATCTGATGTTCAGGAGTACTTGTATTTTCAGCCAGCGGTATTTTTCGTTTGAATGTTGGTGCGATAATTTTATCGTAAATAATTAGCAGTAGTGGGGTAAACACCATAGATAAAGTAACCACTAATACGAGCAGGCTAGCTGTTTCATTATCCAGTACTTGTCGTTGCAGAGAGAATGATGTTAATACAAACGCAAATTCACCACCTTGTGCAAGGGCACAAGAAAATAACCAGTTTTGACTGCGCTGGATCTTAAATACGATCCCGGTGATAAACAGTACAATAAACTTAACTGCAATCAATGCAGCTACCAGTAAGGCGATTAATATAGGTTGATTAAGTAGGAGGGTAAAATCGATACTGGCACCAACTGAGATAAAGAAGATACCTAATAATAAACTTTTGAAAGGTTCAATATCACTTTCAAGTTCGTGGCGGTATTCACTATCTGCTAATACCACACCAGCTAAGAAAGTCCCGAGTGCGGCAGATAAACCAACGGCTTCCATCGCCAAGGCAATGCCGACAACCAGTGCTAATGCGGTTGCAATAAAAATCTCTCGAGAGCGAGACCCCGCAATAATACGCAGTAGCGGTACAACGAGAAAGTGGCCGCCAATAATAATGCCAGCAATAACGCCTGCAATCATTAATGCACTTTGCCAACTTGGTATTGTCGATTCAACAATAGCTGTGTCTTGTATAACGAGCAGCGGTAATATGGATAAAATCGGGATAACGGCAATATCTTGAAATAATAACACCGCAAAGGCATTCTTACCGGCTTCGGTTTTCATCAACTCCCGCTCTTGTAAATTTTGCAGCACAATCGCAGTCGATGACAAGGCAACAATTAAACCGATAGCGAGTGCTGTTTGCCACGCAAGTCCACAAGCAAGTAATAACAAGAAAATGCACAAGGTCGTGGCGCTAAGTTGTAAACCACCCGTCCCCAAAATAGGTATTTTTAATTGCCATAGTAAAGCAGGTCTTAATTCTAGGCCAACCAAAAACAGCATTAAAACCACACCGAATTCGGCAACATGCATGACATCTTCTTGATTGGAAATTAAGCTTAATGCATAAGGTCCGACAATTACGCCTGCAATCAAATATCCCAGTACCGAACCAAGTCCCAAACGTTTTGCGATTGGGACTGCCACGACACCTGCTGCAAGATAGATGAAAGTATTAAATAATACGCCATGTTCCATGGTTAGTTACCTTCCATTTTTTTTGCGACGGTTCCATCATCTGTTTGTTGTAGCATTAATAATTGCTGGCGATATTCTGCTGCTTTACGTGCAATACGCTGTGATTCATGACGTTTATGAATATCATGGAGTACAAATGGTGGCAGGTATTCTAAATTACATATTTTGCTCATCTGGCTAAAAGGTAATAAGAACTCGCTAATATTGTGTTCATTGTAACCTGATTCGGAATATGAGTTTGTACTCCCACCAGTAGAAATAGCTAGCATGAGTTTTTTGCCTGCGAGTTTGTCTCCATTTTCACCATAAGCAAAACCATGTTCGAGCACCAGATCTTGCCATTCTTTTAAAATCGCGGGGCATGAATACCAATAAAGTGGAAATTGAAATACGATGATATCGTGATTCAATAATAAGGCTTGTTCATGCTTAATATCAATAAATGAATCGGGGTAAGCATCGTAAAGATCGTGACAAGTGATGCCTTCAATATTTTGAATTTCATTGAATAGTGATTTATGTGCGAGAGATTTTTGTAATGCAGGATGGGCGAATAAAACGAGAATTTTGTACATATATTTTCAATCATCCTTTATTGAAATAGGTCTTTTTAACTGCATTCAATAGTTTAGCGTTTAAGACGTTAATTATATCAGTTGTTGTAATCTAAGCTTATAATATAAAACAAATTATTTCAGTGTTTTTTTAGTTGTTCTGACTGATATGGCCGATATCACTCTTATTTTCTAATTATTGAATGGTTACTGCTCGTTAATATTATTAATCATATTCACTATTATTAAGCGTCTTATGTTTTAGTTGTTATGTTATGCTTTCGTCACTAAATTGATTTCGGTCAATATTTGACATTATTAATTGGTAATAACTTAACTGTTGGGGGCACTTTTTACACATGATTTTGAAAAACCATCGCATACTTTCACTCACTTTATTATTGACCTGTGGTTTAATTGGTAGTGTTGCAGTCGCAAAACCATTGGCAAAAAGCGCTGGTTTTTCTGGTACGGTCGGTATTAATATGGGTGTAAGTGATACGCAAAGTCAATTTCATATTGATGATGATAATGAGCAAACCCAAGATTTGAGTAACGATGGGAAAGCGGTGTCAACTGAGATATTTTTTCCTTTTTTTCGTCTGGACTATACAACTTCGGACTTACAAACTCAGTATTTTATTGGCCAAAGTCCTGACAAAATATTAAACAGTGCCATACAATATGAAATAGGTGTGAAACACCAGTTTGACGAACGTCAGAGTATGACTTTTGCTTATATTCCGGACGTACCGTTTTTAAAAGAAACTTGGTCAGATCCATTTTTGATCAACGCGCCAAGAGAAAAGAGTGACATTGATTCGAGTGCAGTACGTTTAGCTTATAAATTTTCCCCTGTTCAGATTGAATATTCGTATGCATCATATTCGATAGAAAATGAGCAAAGTGGTAGTCAAATGAGTGCAGAAGATCAAGCCTCGTTAAATCGAGACAGTGATTATCAAAGACTTAGTTTAGAAAGCTTATTTCCGTTATGGCAAGGGATATACGGTAAAGCGAATGTGTTTTATGGTGCTCAAGATGCTAAAGGTGAAAGTCAGAGTTTTGATGAATTTCATTATAGCCTTAGTATTATGACTAAATATGAAAGACATTTTGTCTCCGTACAAGCGGCATTTAGCGATCGTGAATACAATGCCAAAAATCCAATATTTGGAGAGGTACAAAAGGACGATGTTACCCGTTATTCATTTATTTATTCTTATTCTGAACCGTTTGATATAGAAGGTACCAACCTTAATATTATTTATCAAAACAAAAAAAATGATGCCAACATTGCGTTTTATGATAGCTCGACAAAATTATTTTCAGTCGGTATGAGTTATAGTTTTAACTAGAATGAGAATTAGAAAGAACAAAAAGGGACGTGATACAGTGAGCATCATGTCCCTTTCTTTTACCGATTGCTCTGGATTGTGTTAATAACCCAAGCTAAGCGCGCTCGGTCTGCGTGGGTCAGATGCGCCGTAAACGCCTTCTTCTGTCAGCATAATGGTTTGGGTACTGCCCATTGCCGCTTTCACTTCAAGCTTGTGCCCTTTACTCTCTAATAGGTTAATCGTATCGACATTTAACCCTTTCTCAATACGGATCATGTCCGGTAACCATTGATGATGAATACGTGTTGCCGCACTGGCTTCTGCAATATTCATATTATGGTCAATCACATTCATGATCACTTGTAGCGTTGTGGTGATAATACGTGAGCCCCCTGGACTACCTGTGACCAAATAAGGTTTATTATTTTTTAGGACGATGGTCGGTGTCATTGAGCTAAGTGGACGTTTTTTGGCTGCGACGGCGTTTGCTTTTCCGCCAATGAGGCCGTAAGCATTTGGTGTACCAGGCTTCGCAGAAAAATCATCCATTTCATTGTTGAGTAGCACCCCTGTTCCATCAGCAACGAGTCCTGATCCATAACTAAAGTTAAGGGTGTAGGTATTACTGACCGCGTTACCAAATTTATCTACCACACTGTAATGGGTGGTTTGGTTACTTTCGTAAGGCAATAATGTACCAGGGGACACTTCGCTGCTTGGTGTCGCTTTGTTTGGATTAATCTGACTAACAAGCTGCTTCGCGTATTGCTTATTGGTTAATTGTGCAACGGGCACGTTAACAAAATCAGGGTCGCCTAAATATAAGCTACGGTCTGCGTAGGCACGACGCATTGACTCTGCCATCACATGGATTGTTGCAGCACTGTTATGGCCCATTCTATCAATCGGGAACTGCGAAAGCATATTCAGCATTTGAATAATATGCACGCCGCCAGAAGAGGGTGGTGGCATTGATATTATTTGGTAACCGCGATAGTCACCGGTAACTGGTTTTCGCTCTATGGCTTTATAAGTGGCTAAATCTTGCATTGTCATCATGCCGCCAGCATTACGTACCGAATCACTGATCTGTTTGGCAATGGGACCTTGATAAAATGCAGGACTGCCTTTTTTAGCAATGGTTGTTAGCGTATTGGCAAGATCGGTCTGTTTTAATATTTCTCCTGGCTGATAACTGCTACCGTCTGCTTTGTAGAAAATAGATTGTGTGCTTGGCCATCGGCTTAAGCGCTTTTTCGTTGCGCGGAGTGAATTTGCTAAGTCAGGCGTAACAACAATACCGTCACGGGCTAATTTTATTGCGGGGGCCATTACTTGTGCTAATGACATACTGCCGTATTTATTTAGTGCGAGTTCAAAGCCTAATACTGTGCCAGGTACTCCGACGGCTAGACCATGAAAGCGAGACAGTTGACTGTCTGCATTGCCAGCACCGTCTAAAAACATATCTGGGTAAGCAGCCTGTGGTGCTACCTCTCGGTAATCAATCGCAATCGCGCGCTGTTCTTCTGCTAAATAAACCAGCATGAAACCACCACCACCTAAATTACCAGCGCGGGGCAGGGTAACAGCTAACGCATAACCAACGGCAACTGCCGCATCAATAGCGTTACCACCTTGCTTCATAATGTCGACACCTACCTGTGTTGCAAGCGCTTCTTGGCTAGCTACCATGCCGTTTGCTGCCCATACTGGATGATGGATCGCCATTTTATTATAAATAGCACTGGTTGATGGTTTAACATTGGCAACTGTTTCTGTGCTTGTTGTGTTCGTCTTTGCAATGGCGGTTGGTAACGTTAAGCTCATGCAGCTGATGAGTCCAAAGGTAAAACCTTTAATGAGATGCGTTGTTGACATGAATGTTCCCTATTCGATTGTCCATAGTGTTATGTAATTGATATAAAACAGCATAGCAAATGGTTTTAACTATCAACTTTTAGGTGGTCGTAATTGCACGTGAACTCACATAAATAGGTTTAAGCTACTTTATCTGCTGATTCGCTGGTGGAAAAGTTGCGTTTGGAGATACCGAGATTTTTCCATATTTGCATATGTTCTGGTAACTGTTGTGTACGTTGTTCCATGGGAATAATTTCCATGACTTTATTCGGAGACACGACTTTTCCTCGTTGAGTAAATACAGCCTTTACTAAGCTGTAGTTACATAGTTTTCCATCGGCGACACATTTTTGCTCTAAGTAAAAATACTTCTCATCCCAGCCTAAGTAAGTGGTTTCTACATCGAACTTTTTGAATAAACGGATCTCACGAATATAACCGACCTCCACACCTGCCACTATGAAGTTTAATTTATTCTTCAATAATGGGTTGAACGTATTGGTCTGAATAGAATGATCCCAACGCGCTTTTTCAAGAAACATGAGATATTTTGCATTGTTAATATGTAGATTCAGATCGATATGACGAAACCCTACTCGAAAAGAGCGGGTGATAGTATCGAAAAAGCCTTTCGGGTTTGTTTGCTTATTACGTAGGTAAAAGCAGCGAATCAACTCACTGATCATAAAGCCTCAATAATGATTGTTATAGGAAATAGAATAAAGAGTCTACTGCGTTCTTTATTATTGTCACGTCAATTGTAATCAAAATGTTAATTGCGACTTATTCCTATGTGGTAAATCCCGCCAAACGTAACCAGCAGGCCACACCTTATCTCGATGCTACGATGACCGTAATATTCTTTGCTTCAATTGCAGTGCGTTGTTCATCAGTAATATCAGCATCGGTAATTAACGTATTAATCGTGTCCCATGCTAACTCTAAATTTGGCATTTTGCGGCTGATCTTATCTGATTCGACCATGACTACGACTTCTCTTGATACTTCGGCCATCACGCGACTGAGTCCAATTAGTTCATTAAATGTGGTACTGCCACGTTCTAAGTCAATACCGTCTGCGCCGATAAACAGCTGATCAAAGTCATATGATCTCAGTACCTGTTCTGCAATTTGGCCTTGAAAAGATTCTGAGTGAGGATCCCATGTACCTCCTGTCATCAATAACGTAGGTTCATTTTCTAAGCCGTTTAATGCATTCGCTACTTGTAGAGAGTTTGTCATGGTTATTAACCCTCTCTTATTTGCGAGCTGCTTAATTAAACTGGCCGTAGTTGTGCCGCTATCGATAATGATACGATTATGATCGCGAATACGTAATGCGGCGGCAATTGCAATTTCTGTTTTACACTGGGAAACCTTATCTGTTTCAATTTCAGGTAAGAGTTCTTTAGGGAGCGGAACCGCACCGCCATAACGGCGTAATAATAGACCATTTTGCTCTAAGGCTGTTAGGTCTTTACGAATGGTTACTTCTGATGTTTCAAAACGTTGGGCTAATTCATCAACGCTGAGTTTACCTTGTTTTTCAAGTAATTTAATGATGGTATGACGACGTTGTTGAGTGTTACGTTTTGACATAATTTAATGAGTTCTTGTTAGTTCTTTATTTAAAATAGGAGTGTAGCAATATAATGAATTAACGTCAGTAGTAATCTAAATTAACTCGCAGGAAAGTATAAATTACTGCGTTGTATGAGATTAAATTTATTTAACTTGTCAGGTGCGATATCATTGCAGCTAATCGCTTTAGCAATCGTAATATTGTCCTGGCCACAGTGGCGTAACAATGGCTGTTTTTTTAATGGTTCAAGTTTATTAAAGTCGACAATGAGGGGCTTTCGAAGGCTATTAATAATACCCATCAGTACTTGCGCTTGGTTGCTATCATAATTGACGATTGTACCAATCGGATATATACCCATCATTTTAATAAACTGTTCAAGATAAGTTTTGTTGTAATGCTTGTCTGCGGCTTTAAACAGTAATCCAATGGCGAGATTAGGTGAATAACGGTGCTGAGGTAAATTAGCATTACACATCTCGTTATAGCGGGAAGTGACCGCAATTAATTGCGCGTATTTAGATATTTTATCTTTCTTGATACCACGTGGGTAACCGCTACCATCAAATTTTTCATTTATCTGTAATACACTGTTAATCACGATATCGGTAAGTGATTCAATACCTTGCAGTTTTTGCGATGCGTAGGCAGGGTGTTGTTTAAGATAATTAATTTCGGGCTTTGTCAGTTCTGATTTTTTATTACGAATTGAAGCGGGTACCCATAACATACCGAATTGGCTAAGCAGCGCGGTTTGCATCACTATGGCAATATCCTGTGAGCTAAAGGATAATTGCTGGGCCAAGCGTGTGCTTAATACGGCAATATTCATGGCGTTTTGATAAAGCGTATCACCAGATAATTCTTCATTGCATAAAACAAAGCTATAATCATGCTGTTGTTCAGCCGCGATAGTTAATTCACCAGAGAGCTGTTCTAATTGGGATATAGCTTGCTGTGGTTCAAGGCTGAACTTGCTGTAAATATCTTTTAGTATAGTAACCTTACTTTGGTATTTTGAGCGAGTTTGGCGGATCTGTTTCCACCATAGCTGCTGTTGTAATGATTGTGTTTTTTGTTCTTCAGCTTGCTTTAATATAGCTTGTTGTTCTGCTATTTTTTCCGCTAAAGCGAGATCATTAGCTGCCGGTGTTCGCTGTGCTGCTGATTGTACTGATTGTACTGATTGTGCCACTTTACTGCGAGATAGGTCAACGGCAATAGTCTTGAAGCCAAGGTGCTGTAATATTTGTAATTGCTTTGTATCCTTAATTATAAATGAATTAAGGATAAAAGGGTGGGATGTCCAACCGATGGGAAGATTAATATAATGACCGACTTTAAGGTCTTTAATCGCTAATGAGACATTTTCCATTTCTATTCCTTATACAACCTTCCTAATAATAACAACCTAATTGTTTATTGTGACATTGTAAATAACTATTAATAATTATTAATAAGATTTTAATAAGATTTTAATAAGATTTTAATAATTATAGGGAATATATTTATTGTGATAAAAATAAATGTAGAGGATAGACAAAGACCAAATTTTTAGCTGGTGTTTATTTTATTAACTTTATTCTTAGACGTTTTTTCGTTCATTATTTTCTAAATTATTATACCTGCATATTAACGCCTCAATGTTATCTATCACTGAAAAAATCGTGGTACGTGAAACGGATTAACATAATAGATATTTTAAAGACTCATACCTATCATGTTGTAAATGCGAATGAGATCGATTATCATTACGTTCTTTTGCGATCAATAACGATTGCAGACATTTACAAATAAGGGATTTCTATGAGTGCTATTGTTGGGTTAAGGAATTATATTTTGAAAATATTGTATCGGATATTTCGTCCGATAATATTTTTGATGGATCCAGAGCAAGCCCATTACGCGCTTAAGAAAATAGGGGTGTTCTTAGGCAGTAATGTAATCACACGATTAATCACAGGATTGTTATTTAATTATAGCCATAAGAGTTTGAACACAGAGGTAGACGGAGTCAAATATCGTAATCCGGTCGGTTTATCAGCGGGTTTTGACAAAGATGGTGAGCTTACAAAAATTTACCCATATCTGGGCTTTGGATTAGCTGAACTAGGTTCTTTTACCGGCGAAATTTGTCCGGGAAATCCAGGTAAACGTCTATTCCGGATGGTAAAATCTAAGTCTATTGTGGTGTGGTATGGCCTAAATAACCTTGGCGCAGAAAAAATATCAGCTCGACTCGCTGACGCTGATTTTGGTGATTTACGTGTTGGTATTAATGCAGCTAAATCTAATGTCTCTCCTGACTTTGTATTAGCAGAATCAATTCGTGATTATCTTAAAACGATGACTCTATTTAAGGATATTGGTGATTACTATACAATTAATATTAGTTGTCCAAATACTCAAGATGGCGAACCTTTTGTTGATGCTGATAATTTAGGGGCTCTATTGGCCGCTGTGAATGAAAATATTAGACCAATTTCGGATAAACCTATTTATGTTAAGTTAGCGGCTGATCTTACTTTTGACGAGATCGATGTCATTGTTGATGGTTGTATTGAGTATAAGATGGATGGTTTTGTATTAACAAATCTTGCTAAACCAGGCTGTAACCAAGAACATATCTCGGCTGAATACCCATCTAAACTTGGTTTATTACCCGAAGGAAAAGGTGCGATGAGTGGGTTACCGCTGCAGCGTATTTCTACTAATGTTATTCGCCATGTTTATCGTCGTACTCGGGGTGAGCTTACTATTATTGGTGTGGGGGGCATTTTCACGGCAAAAGATGCGTATGAAAAAATTACATCTGGGGCTAATCTATTGCATATGATCACTACCATGATCTTTGATGGACCGCAAAATATTAGTGAAATAAACCGTGGTTTAGTTAAATTATTAAAAGCAGATGGTTTTACTTCAATTGAGCAAGCTGTGGGTTCTAGAAATCCTCTACCAGAGTTAGCAATTCAAGAGGCGATAGAGGAAGTTGCAGAGGTGGCTTAGTATGTTTGAACAGGTATCTGTTAATTTACCGCAGGCTATTTGTTATGAGTTTCGCCAAGCGTTAAGACAGGGCTGTTGGAAGAGTGGATTACTGTTAACAGAGCAGCAACGGCGGATCTGTGAACAGGTTTTGTTTTATCATGAAGGTAATGATTCTAACTGTAATCATTAATAAATAGCCCAGTTAAGTAATTAATGTTAACTGGGCTATTTTATTTATAAATTATTTTTCAATAACTTTATTTTTTGTTTGTTCTGGTTTTATTTCCATTTCCATTTCCATTTCATAGCTTTCGTGATAATCATTACCGTAATAAGAAGCAAGTAATAGTGCTTTTAATTCGCTGATTAACGGGTAGCGAGGGTTAGCTCCAGTACATTGGTCATCGAATGCTTCAATCGCTAACTGGTCAATCTTTGCAAGGAAGTCGGCTTCGTTTACACCCGCAGATTGAATTGATTTAGGAATATCTAAATCAGTTTTTAGTTCGTCTAACCAATTTAATAATGCGTTAATCTTGTCAGCTGTTTTACCTTCACGGAAGCCTAAATGTTCTGCAACTTCAGCGTAACGAGCGCGTGCTTTCGGGCGATCGTATTGTGAGAATGCGGCTTGTTTGGTTGGCATATCAGTTGCGTTGTAGCGAATCACATTGGTAATAAGTAGTGCGTTTGCTAACCCGTGTGGAATATGGAACTCAGCACCGATCTTGTGTGCCATTGAGTGACAAACACCCAAGAATGCATTGGCAAAAGCTATACCAGCAATAGTTGAACCATTGTGTACTTTTTCACGCGCAATTGGGTCTTTTGCACCGTTTTTGTATGAACTTGGTAAGTACTCTTTTAATAGTTTAAGAGCCTGTAGTGCTTGACCGTCTGAGTATTCATTTTGCAATACAGATACATACGCTTCTAAAGCATGTGTTACGGCATCATAACCACCAAATGCGGTCAGTGACTTAGGCATATTCATGACTAGGTTAGCATCAACAACAGCCATATTTGGTGTGAGTTCGTAATCAGCGATTGGGTATTTTTGCCCTGTTACTTCATCGGTTACTACTGCAAAGGGGGTGACTTCAGACCCCGTACCTGAGGTTGTTGTGATCGCCACCATTTTGGCTTTGACTCCCATTTTAGGGAACTTGTAGATACGTTTGCGGATATCCATAAAGCGCATTGCAAGATCTTCAAAGTGTACATCTGGGTGTTCGTACATTACCCACATGATCTTCGCAGCATCCATTGGTGAACCACCACCAAAGGCAATGATGATATCAGGTTGGAAGCTGTTCATCACTGCTGCACCTTTCTTTACGATAGCCAGTGTCGGATCGGCTTCTACATCATGAAATATTTCGGTATCAATGCCTTTTTCTTTTAGAATCGTTACTAAGTCATCAACATAGCCATTACTGAATAAGAACTTATCGGTAACGATACAAGCACGTTTTTTGCCAACAAGGTCATCCATCGCAATGGGTAATGAACCACGGCGGAAGTAAATTGATTCAGGTAGTTTATGCCACAACATATTTTCAGCTCGCTTTGCAACAGTCTTTTTATTGATAAGGTGCTTAGGACCCACGTTTTCTGAGATAGAGTTACCACCCCAAGAACCACAACCTAGTGTTAATGATGGTGCTAAACCGAAGTTATATAAATCACCGATACCACCTTGTGAACTTGGTTGGTTAATCAGAATACGTGCGGTTTTCATTTTATCGCCGAAGTCTTTGATACGATCTTCGTTAGCATCTTGGTCTGTGTAAATACCAGATGTATGACCGATACCGCCTAGCTCAACCATAGTTATCGCTTGTTCAACAGCATGGTTATAGTCACGAGCACGGAACATACCTAAGGTCGGCGATAGTTTTTCGTGAGCGAATGCATCATCAACGTGTACTTCTGGACCTTCACCAATGAGGATTTTTGTGAAAGGAGGTACGGTAACCCCCGCCATTGCCGCTATTTTAATTGCAGATTGACCTACAATATCAGGGTTCATATTACCGTTGATTAACACAATAGAACGTACTTTATCTGCTTCTTTCTTCGATAAGATGTAACCGCCATGTGTAATGAAACGTGCTTTTACCGCGTCATAAACGTCATCAACGACAATAACAGCTTGTTCCGAAGCACATACCACACCGTTATCGAATGTTTTTGACATTAAGATTGAAGATACTGCACGTTTAATGTCTGCAGTTTCATCGATAACAATAGGCGTATTACCCGCACCAACACCAATCGCAGGTTTACCTGAAGAGTAGGCTGCTTTAACCATGCCAGGGCCACCAGTCGCAAGGATAAGGTTGATATCATCGTGATGCATCAATGCATTTGATAGTTCAATTGATGGTTCATCAATCCAACCAATGATGTGTTCAGGTGCACCTGCTGCAACTGCTGCATCGAGTACAATTTTAGCGGCTGTATTGGTGGCATTTTTTGCTCGAGGATGTGGCGAAAATATGATCCCGTTTCGTGTTTTTAGTGAAATTAACGCTTTAAAAATAGCCGTTGAAGTAGGGTTGGTCGTTGGTACGATACCGCAAATGATGCCGGTTGGCTCTGCGATTGTAATAGTACCAAATTCGTTATCTTCTTCAATGATGCCACATGTTAGAGTATCTTTATATTTGTTGTAGATGTATTCAGATGCAAAATGGTTTTTAGTTACTTTATCTTCGATAACCCCCATACCAGATTCTTCAACAGCCATCTGTGCTAGCGGGATACGAGATGTAGATGCAGCAAGGGCTGCTGCACGGAAGATCTTATCAACTTGTTCTTGATTAAATGTAGCGAATTCTTGTTGCGCGCCCTTTACTTTCGCAACCATCGCATTGAGTGTTTCTATGTTTTTGACAGTCATAATATATCCTTAAAATTCATTTAAAATCTAAAAGTTATTTACTAAGGGCTACCTCTTAGTGAATACCTTTGATTTAAATTATAGGTAATCTTAAGGATTTAAAATTGATGCAAATCAATTGTAGTAATATTACGTATTATATTTTCAAAATAGTGTTAAGTTGGTCGTAAATATGTGTAAACACTTTCATTTGTAATTTTATTTCAATACGATTAAGACTCATTTATAGGGCTGTAACACGCTGAATTTAAAAAAAAGACGTAAAACAAACAAAGTTATTGTTAATTTTAGAGCCATTAGGTAGCATTGCCTTAACCGCTTATTATAGGACGTTATACAATGCCGAAATTATCTAAGGTTATGGCTACAGCACTTAACCAACAAATGACAAAAGAGTTTACTGCATCGCACCTTTACCGCAGCATGGCATCTTTTTGCTACGCCTCTGATTTTATTGGCGCGGGTGATTTCTTTTATAAGCATGCAGCTGAAGAACAGCAACACGCACAATTGTTATTCCGTTACATGATCGATCGCGGTATCCAGCCATTAATGGAAGCTATTCCTGCGGCAGAGTCTGAATTTACAGATCTACTTGATGTGTTTCGCAAAGCCTTGGATCATGAAGTGATGATCACCGAATCTATTTCTGAAATTCTTGGTTTGGCGCACGAACTTCGCGATTTTCAATCTGTAGCTCATCTGAATACCTTGATGGAAGAGCAAACAGAAGAAGAAGCATTATTTAATGGTATTGTGAGTCAAATCCGCCGTGTTGGTGTTGATAATGGTCACGGTCTATTTATTATGGATCAAGAGTTAAAAGCAATGAGCAAAGCGCCTGCAGCGCCGTCAATTGTTATTTAATCGACTTTAGCTAACAAATTTATATACGCTAAAATTATGATTATTTGAATATAAAACCGCTTATACCTTGGTGTAAGCGGTTTTTTATTTTTACAAAATACACTTTAGTGGTACTCTTGCGGTGTTAATCGTGGATTTTAATCAATAGGTAGAATAATTATGTCGAATAATAACAATACTGATATTAAAGATTGCTGTGGTGCGTTTGCTGAAATTGGCAGTATCATTCAGCCTGATGATACTGAGCTCTCTTTTCCTATTACATTTGATTCGCAACAGGCTGCTGATGAAAAACGCAGTGAGCTTGAGGCTTATGTTAATGAGCAATTTGATGAAGAAGTCACGATTACCTTTACCGCGCAAGATGAACATGCCTATTTAGTAACATTGAGCTTTACTTGTACTGCAGAAAAAATGATTTTCGAAATGAATTTACGTCATTTATTGGCTTAAAAGGTTTCGCCTTTTTAAATAGCTCAATGATTAAAGGCATACAAAATGTACTGTATGCCTTTATATTTATGTCTTTATTTATTCGTTTCTACAACATATCTATCTGAAGTGTTGTTTGCAATAAGCAAGACGCTGGTCTAGATCCATACTCTCGGTGTTCGCCGTTTCAATTTGTTGTAACCTTGGTAGCAATCCCATGCCATTGGCGATTTGAATGGCCAGTCCAGGACGTGCATTGAGTTCTAATAGCATAGGACCGTGATGACGATCTAACACCACATCCGCACCTAAATAACCTAAGCCTGAGATATCGTAACATTGTGCCGCTAAACGAATAACGTCTTCCCAATGGGGCACTTTTAATAGGGCTAATTCTTTTTGTGTATCAGGATGGTGAGTGACAACTTCATCATATTGCACGGCGTTGAGCGCTTCGCCTGTGGTGATGTTAATACCCACACCGACAGCGCCTTGGTGTAAATTGGCTTTACCATCCGACATGGATGTTGATAGCCGCATCATAGCCATCATCGGGATACCTTTAAATACAATCACGCGTACATCAGGCACACCTTCAAAGCTATAACCCTCAAAGCTATCATCAAATACGATAAGCGCTTCAACAACGGCCACATCAATGCCACCACCGAGTGAAAATAGACCAGCTAAAATATTCGAGCAATGACGTTCAATATCATCGAGTGAACATTCACTGCCGCTGGGTTTGTAATAGCGACCATCTTCTATTTTGGTGATCACTAGAATACCTTTACCACCAGAGCCTTTTGCCGGTTTGATTACAAAGCCATTTAAACCTGCGATAAGCTTATCAACGGATTTAACAGAGTGTTGACTATCAACGACGCCAATAAGTTCTGGGGTGCTGACATTGGCCTCTTCGGCTATCTCTTTGGTTTTTAATTTGTTATCCACTAATGGAAATAGATTTCTGGGATTGTAGCGCGATATGTACATATTATTGCGCTGGTTCATCCCCAGAATACCTTGTTGCTTTAACTTACTCGGCTTAGCGAATTCTTTAAAAAACGAAAATGTCATCTTTACTCACCTTGCATGTCTTTAAAGCGGCGTAGTTCTAACAGACGGTAGCCAGTATAAGTACCTAACATTAAGATGATTGCCATAATGATAAGTTGCAGACCAAGGAAGTTGAATGCCCAGTAACGAAATAGTTCATTGCTAATTGTTAGGTAGACCAGTACTGCTACAAACAGGCTGCCACCACCTTGTACAAATACCTCTTTCGGGCCTTCTTCTTCCCATAAAATAGACATACGTTCGATGGTCCAAGATAAAATAATCATCGGGAAGAAAGTGATTTTGAGTCCTTCTGTTAACCCTATTTTATAAGATAACACTGAGAACAAACAGATAATGGCGATAACCGTGATGATTACCACGGATATTCGTGATACAAGCAAGAGGTTTAACCGGGACAGATAAGAGCGGATCACAAGGCCTACACCGACAATTAACGTAAAGCCAATCAAACCGGTTGCTAAACTGGTTTGTACAAATGCCATTGCGATTAACACGGGCATAAAAGTACCAGACGTGCGTAAGCCGATAAGAATACGCATCATTACCACGATCATCACACCTAATGGGATAAGTAAAATCCCTTTGAATAGTGCTTGTTCTTCGAGTGGCAGGCTATAGATACTAAAGTTTGACAGGTTCGTATCGTTTGATTTTTCTTTTAATACTTGCATGACAGGCTGAGTTTGCTGAATAACAGAGAAACTAACTCGAGAATTTGTACCTCCAATCAGATCTAACGTCGGTTCGCCATTTTGTTCCCACAGTAGCAAGTTTTTCGCGTCAGCTATTTTGCCTAATTTGACATCGATTAAACGCGTATCATCTTGGCCAAATACCAGTACAAATGGTTGTAACTGCTGCTGGCGACGGCCATCTTCAAGATATAGGCCTTTAACCAGTAATGCCGGGATATTTGCTTCATTTAGCAGGGCTACAAATAACGTTGATTTGCTATTTTCTTGTAGCATTAATTTCGCATTTTGACCTAAATCATCGACAGACAGTAGCTTGAGTAATTCACGGCTATATGAAAAAGCATCGGCGCTTTTTTCCATCGCACTATTAACGAGCTGCTCTGCGGCTATATCATACGGTGGTAGCCAGGTGGTTTTATTAATTGTCACGTCTTGCTCATTAATGACATCTTGTGGGATATCATTCGTCAATACGTTAACTTTATAGTATAAATCCTGTTTGCCTTCGGCGTTACGAATTGTCCATTGTGCGCGATTATCAAGAAAGGACAATCCATAACCAGGTGATGCCGCTGTTTGGCTTAATACGGTGAAGTTAGACTGGGTAGACGGTGTGGCGAAGGACGCATTAACGGCGTCGCCTTGCGCTGTAAATTCGACTTTCGCTTCAATCATCCACGTTGAGTAGGTTTCTCCGGGAAACCAAGGGATCTCACCACTGTAATGGCGTTGAGCGATAGAGCCTACACCAAGGAGGAAAAGTATCGCAACAAAAATGCGAAATGGGATCTTAGACGGCATGGTTAGTTAGCCCCTTTGCTGGCAGGTTTAGGTTGTTTTTTTGGTTGAGTGTATTCTTGTGCAACATCGACAATCGCAATATCTTTTAAGAAAGTTCGACCGAGGAGGATAGGAAAGATCATACGACTACGGTCGGCTAATGTGAATTCTGTTTCGGTTTTAATATCGCCCAGTTCGATGGGTAAGCTGACTACATAGCGTCGTAATGCTTCGACAGCGTTGGTTTGACGGATCTTAATTGTACGGACGACAGGTACTTCCATTGGGAACACTGCTTTATCGTCTTTGTGGGATAAATTGAATTTAACCCAGTCTTGACCATCGCGTTCAAATTTAACTATCTCTGTTGCATTTAATGATGATGTTGTTGCACCTGTATCGATACGTGACTTAAAGTTGGTTTGCAATTCATCAAACCATACCCATTCTTCTTGACCAAGAATCACCTTACCTGCGGTATTATTTTTAGCTAAAGGTACCACGATTGGTGTTGTTTTTTTCACGGGAGGCTTAGCGCCTAGTTCGTCCAGTTGATCTGTTAATTTGGCTATCGCTTTATCTTGTTCCTTGAACTGATTAGGCTGTGATTGCAAAGTCGTTAATATCTGTTGTTGCTGCTGCAAAATGGTTTCAATTTGTGCCTGTTGTTTTGTCACAATGGCTGTATTAGCTTTATTTTGTGTCATGGAGCAGCCATTTAAAAATACAAGACTAAGTACACTAGCAATAGTTATCTTTGATGTTTTTAATGTGAAAAATGCTGTTGTATCTTTCATTAGGTATTTGGCCCTGTTAGCTGATGAAAAAGAGGGTTAGTTCGCTAAAGTGGGTAAATAGTTCCGTTATTTGATTATAAATCATATTATTTAATAAAGTATAATCGCTATTGAGATAATAATCATATCGAATACAATTCTTATATATCAAATATTTATACGTCAGTTATTTGTAAATAGCAATTTATCGCTGTGCTTTATTATATGACAGGAGAGGAAAAAGGCGGGGGAATAGCATTATATACGGCATAAGACGAAACTATGAAGCGTGTTGGTCTATATAAAATACGCATCTAAAGTATAGATGCGTATTTTATTTTAATAGCATATTTAAATTACTGTATCGCAGATTCTGTCAGTGTATAAGTGCGTGCTACATCGACCATGACGATATCTTTTAAAAATGTACGACCCAGTAATACTGGAAATGTCATGCGACTGCGGTCGGCAAGTGTAAACTCTGTCAGCATTTTTATATCACCGAGTTGCACGGGTAATTCGATAATCGGACGACGCGTAGGTTCACTGTTGTTTGCTTGACGGATCAGAATTGTACGCGCAATTTTTGCTTCGATAATCTGCGCTTCATTATCATCAACTTCTTGGCTGAAGTTAAAACGAACCCATTTTTTACCATCGCGTTCAAATTCAACAATATCGGTTGCATTAAGTGATGAAGTTGTTGCGCCAGTATCAATGCGGGCTTTATATTTGCTTTGCAGATCATTGAGCAATACCAGCTCTTCTGAACCAATAACTAATTTATCAATAGGTGTAATTGATTCTGAAGACTGTACAAGGGGAAGATGTTCAGTATTGTTAATTTCTTCAACGGATTTATCAACCTGGTAACTCGCGATAACTTGGCTATTGTTGGTTACTTGTTGGCGTAATTTAATATAACTTTCGAGTTTATGATTTAGCTGTGCAATATCCTGTTTTTGCTGTTCGAATAACGCTGGTTGCTTTTGTAATTCAGCCAATATGGTATTTTGCTGCTTAACTAATAGCTCGATTTGTTGGTTCTGTTGCACTATTTGTGAATGTAGTGTTTGTGGCGATGTACCGTCTTGATTTAGAAATTGGTCAACACTCGCGCACCCAGAGAGTAAGGCGCTAAGGATAATACCGGTGAGTAATTGACGGTGTGTTTTCAAAGTATCCATTCCTAATTCTAAATAATTGACAATTCGCATAACATATTCCCTTATTCTTTATCGAGCACCGTTTCCGATGCTGATATCGTGTTATTCGTCTAGCTGTTCGGCGTAAGGTTTAGTGGCAATAAGTACGGCGCGTTTAGGTGCTGGGTAGCCTTCAATCGTTTTACTGTGATCGTTTGGATTAAGAAAATCAACCAGAGATTCGTTTCTCATCCATTCAGTTGCGCGTTGCTCTTCAATACTGGTATCGGATACATCGACGATACGGACATTTTCAAAGCCCAGTTTTTCAACCCAAAGTTTTAATGCGGCACAACTTGGTAAGAACCAAACATTACGCATTTGTGCATAACGATCGCCGGGTACTAATACTGCTTGTTCATCACCATCAATCACCAGTGTTTCTAAAACAAGCTCACCACCATCACGTAATTGGTTTTTAAGTTGTTCAATGTGATCAATCGGCGATTTGCGATGGTACAGGACACCCATAGAGAAAACCGTGTCGAATGCACGTAATTTAGGTAATTCTTGAATACCAAGTGGTAATAAATGTACACGTTGGTCATTGTTAGCAAAATGACGTATCGCTTCAAATTGTACTAAAAATAATTGACTTGGGTCGATACCCACGACAAATTCGGCATCGTCACCGAGCATACGCCACATGTGGTAGCCGCTACCGCAACCAACGTCGAGTACATAACGGTATTTTAGCGGTGAGATAAACTCACGTAGACGCTCCCATTTCCAATCGCTGCGCCATTCTGTATCGATATGAATACCATGAATATTGAAGGGGCCTTTACGCCACGGATGAAATTTTTGTAACAAACTTTCGGTTTTACGTAAGTCGCTTTCGCTTAATTCACCCGGTGCACCAACTTCAAACTTGTCAGTGATATTGATGTGTTTAGTTTCGACTTTTGGTAGTTTTTTTAATACTTTTTCCCAGCGCGGTAAAAAACCATGTTTATGTTCGCGCTCCCATTCGTGCATTTGTGCTGGTAGCGTGTAAAGCCAATGGTGTAATTTGTTTTTCGCAATTATCTGGTAAAAATTTGAAAAGTCGATCATGGGTAACCTTTGTGTACTGCTTTAAATTAATTCGATGTATGTGCTAAATCGTTATGTTAATAATGGTGCTGATGATTAAGCTTATTTGATAGCAACCATTGAGCCAAAGTTAAAGCACTGGAACCAAGAGTTTGCGCTGCTAAAGCCAATCTTTTTAAAGCGGTTTAAGTGGGTTTCAATACTGTCTGGGCGCATGACATCTTCAATTGCGCTGCGTTTCTGGCTGATTTCTAACTCGCTATAGCCATTAGCTCGTTTAAAATCTTCGTGTAAATTGATGAGTAGGTCATTGACCTTGTTATCACTAAAGCAGAATTTTTCTGACAAGATAAGAATACCACCGGGTACTAAACCATCATAGATTTTGGTCAGTAGAGCTTGGCGTTCAGCTGGTGGAATAAATTGCAGGGTAAAGTTTAAGACGACAATTGAGGCGTTATGAATCTCTACCGCACAAATATCATCACACAGAACTTGTACTGGTGTATCGCTCTTATAAGCGGATAGATGGCGTTCACAACGCTCAACCATTGCTTGTGAGTTATCTATGGCAACGATATTACAGTTCTGCGCTTGAACGTTACGGCGCATTGAAATGGTAGCTGCGCCAAGTGAGCAACCCAGATCGTAAAGTTGGGTGTTGTCTTGGGCATAACGCGCGGTCATCATACCTATCGCAGAAATGATATTAGAGTAACCAGGTACTGAACGTTTTATCATATCTGGAAAGACTTCTGCAACACGTTCGTCAAAGGTGAAATCACCGATTTGATCTAACGGGGCGGAGAAAATCTGATCGCGTTGTTGCATTGTTATAACCTGCAATAAAAATTATCAAAATAAGGCGGCGTATTTTAGTTAAAATGACCGGCTTTGTCTCTACTTAAACAGTATATAGGGTGAATAATTTCATTGTTTCGCTATCGTGTTGGTTTTTTCATCGGTGAAAAAGACTTTTTTGTTAATAAAATAACGGTTATTTAACCAGCAAGACGCAATCGGAACAGCAACGAATCAGTGGCTTTTTAAGTAGTTTGGCTATAACTGTTAGTAGTTTTGGCATTACTTGAAGTTGTTTTAGTATAGCTATTGGTTGCCGTGCTAATTTCTATTACAATAACGGTAATTTTTTGAGGATAGCTAAACGTAGCTACCCGATTCATCGATTTAGTAGGATTATACAGATGCGTACAGTGTATTGCGGACAGGTAAATGAAGCACATATCGGCCAACAGGTTGAGTTGTGTGGTTGGGTTAATCGTCGTCGTGATTTAGGCGGTGTTATTTTTATCGATTTACGTGACCGTGAAGGTATTGTGCAAGTTGTTTATGATCCAGATGTAGAAGCTGTATTTGAACGTGCTAGCCAATTACGTAACGAATTCTGTGTGAAAATTACAGGTAAAGTACGTGCTCGTGATGAACGCCAAGTAAATAAAGACATGGCTACTGGTGGCATTGAAGTTCAAGGTCTAGAACTTGAAGTTATCAATAAAGCAGACGTTTTGCCGCTTGATTTCAACCAAACAAATACGGAAGAGCAACGTCTTAAGCACCGTTTCTTGGATCTACGTCGCCCAGAAATGAGCAACCGTCTTAAGATCCGTGCTAAAGCAAGTAACTTTGTACGTCGTTTCATGGATGACCACGGTTTCCTTGATATTGAAACGCCAGTACTAACAAAAGCGACGCCAGAAGGCGCACGTGATTACCTAGTACCAAGCCGTACACACAAAGGTCAATTCTTCGCATTGCCACAATCACCACAGTTATTTAAGCAGCTGTTGATGATGTCTGGTTTTGATCGTTATTACCAAATAGTTAAATGTTTCCGTGATGAAGATTTACGTGCTGACCGTCAGCCTGAATTTACTCAGATAGATATCGAAACATCATTCATGACTGCACCACAAGTGCGTGAAGTGACTGAACGTTTAATCACAAGTATGTGGAAAGAGATCTTAGACGTTGAATTACCAGCGTTCCCAAGCATGACGTATGCTGATGCAATGCGTCGTTTTGGTTCTGATAAACCAGATCTACGTAACCCATTAGAGCTTGTTGATGTTGCTGACATTCTAAAAGATGTTGAATTCAAAGTATTCGCAGAACCTGCAAACAACCCGAAAGGTCGTGTTGCAGTATTATGTGTTACTGGCGGCGCTAAACTGTCTCGTAAGCAAATCGACGAATACACTAAATTTGTTGGCATCTATGGCGCTAAAGGCATGGCATGGATGAAAGTGAAAGACGTTGCAGCGGGTGCTGAAGGCGTACAATCGCCAGTCGCGAAGTTCTTAACGGCGGACGTTATCACTGCATTACTTGAGCGTACTAACGCGAAAGACGGCGATATTATCTTCTTCGGTGCAGATACAAACAAAGTTGTAACAGAAGCGCTTGGTGCGCTACGCCTGAAAGTGGGTACTGATTTAGAGCTTACTTCAAACGATTGGAAACCACTTTGGGTTGTTGACTTCCCAATGTTTGAAGAAGATGAAGAAGGAAACCTACACGCGGTTCATCACCCATTCACAGCGCCAATGGATGTTAACGCAGAAGAGTTACTAGCAAATCCAGCGAACGCAATCTCAGACGCTTACGACATGGTTATCAATGGCTATGAAGTTGGTGGTGGTTCTGTGCGTATTCACAAAGGTGAAATGCAAAAAGCAGTATTCGAGATCTTAGGTATCGAAGCGCAAGAGCAACAAGACAAGTTTGGTTTCTTACTTGAAGCACTTAAATACGGTACGCCGCCACATGCTGGTTTAGCATTTGGTCTAGATCGCCTAGCGATGTTGCTAACAGGTACTGATAACATTCGTGACGTTATCGCATTCCCTAAAACAACAACAGCTGCGTGTTTATTAACATCTGCACCAAGCGAAGCAAACCCTGCTTCCCTTGAAGAGCTAAGCATTAC
The DNA here is from genome assembly GCF_018219435.1 of Moritella sp. 28. NCBI lineage: Bacteria > Pseudomonadati > Pseudomonadota > Gammaproteobacteria > Alteromonadales > Moritellaceae > Moritella > Moritella sp. 28. The sequence goes on from NZ_CP056121.1 coordinate 1,406,747, forward strand.
TGTTGTAAAAAAAGAAAAGAAACAAGACGCTGAGTAACCATTAATTTATTTTTGAGTTAATGGTCGTACTTTAAATCGTTTTGTATTTTACATTACATCGTCATGAAAAGCGGATTTACTCCTTCGAGTAAACCCGCTTTTTTTTGTTTATATTTCATACCTTTATAGATAAGTGGTTATGATTTCAATGGCTACCTAGTGTCAATTTTAATTTCCCTTCTGCAATTTTTTTTACCTAATTAACTTACCTTCATTGCCTAACTTACTTTATAAATTATATATGAATATATGACATATCAAATCTGTGACTTATAACTGCATGAAAATTAAGGGTTAAAATTCACAAAACTACATTTTCTCCGTCTCTTATATGTAAAAGCAATATTCAAGGAGAAAATATGTTGTTAGCTAATAGTGCAAAGGATTTGTCATATAACGAGTTAAACGAAAGTATATATTGTATTGCTAAAAGTAACTGTGAATTCAGTGAACTATGGCTGTTAAACAAAAGTGAGCTGTATAAACGGTGTTGTAGGTGGTTGAATCGATGTGAAGATCAAGTTGATGAAGCGATGTCTTTGATTGCCGAAAAAGCATTTTTAAATTTTTTATCCGAACGTAAAATCAATAACTTTTCGGCGTGGCTATATCGATTGGCTTACAACGTTTGTATTGATGTTCACCGTGATACAAAACGCCAGCGTGAGTTAGTAAAGCAAGTTCAAGATCTTCCAAATACATTTTTCTTTTCGAGTAATCAATCTGAGACTCAGGATGATATTTATAGTGATATGGAGTTTGTCGATAACATTATGCTAGGAATGAGTAAACTACCTGATACACAACGGTTAGCGATTAAATATCGCACTCTTTATGGTATGGAATATCAAGAAATAGCTGAGCGGTTAAATATCAGTACTGCAAATGTACGTAAAAAAGTTCAGTTAGCTCGCTCTCAATTACGAAAATATGTATTAGATTCATGATTTTCTGTCACAGATGAACCCTATCTCCGTTTATTTAGTAAATTACATCCAATACGTTAGTTCATTTATTAATAGGACTGATAAGGCTAAGTTTATTTTATGGGGAGTCACCATGGAGCATGGAAGCAAAAAATGGTATGCGGTTTATACACACTCAAACGCTGAAAAGAAATTACATGAAAGGATTCTAAGCCACAAATTAGAATCCTATCTACCACTTAAATTAGTTACTCGGCAATGGACTGACCGAGTAAAAAAAATAACATTACCAGTATTTAAATCATACTTATTTGTTTTTGTTGATTTAGATGGATTGCAGGTTGTGAAAAAGCAGCCTGGTTTTTCTCATTTTATTCGTTTTGGTGCTTATCCAACTGAAATACAGCAGAGCGAAATAGATCTAATGAAAAATATAATCACGATGCAACAAAATACCGATATCGTTGCCACTCAGCTGGTGAAAGGAGACCGGGTAAAAATAATAAAAGGAGTATTAACTGGATACAAAGGCATTCTCACAGAACATCATGGGGCTAAAAAAATAGCCATTGAAGTTAAGCAGCTTCAACAATCAATGCTAATAACAGTACCACTAGAAAATATAATCAAAGTGTATTCAACTGCGGAGTTTGTGAATCATGAATGAAAAACAATATTGGCGCGATGAATTAAAAGAACAGTTAATTAGACATGAGGGATTAAAATTAAATTTGTATCAATGTTCGGCAGGTAAAGACACGATTGGTGTTGGACGTAACTTATCAGATCGGGGCATTAGCGAACGAGAAGCGATGTATTTACTCGATAATGATATTAATGATATTGAAAAGCAAGTCATAAAAAAGTGCCCATTTATTAATGACATATCAGAAGAACGGAAACTGGTAATATTTAATATGGCATTCAATCTTGGTGTTAATGGACTATTGGAATTTCGCATGATGCTGAGAGCATTGAGGTTTGGACATTATGATTTAGCCGCGGATGAAATGCTTAATTCTAATTGGGCAAGGCAGGTTGGTTCCCGCTCCTTAGAATTGTCGGTCATGATGAGGGAAGGGGGACATATTGATTTTAGTAATAAAAAAAATCGGTGAAATATGTATAAAGTATATCAAATGGATAGGTTATCAAATATCGAGGTTGTGCAATATGAAATTCAATGAAGAAACTAAGGTTAGCACTGATATTAAGTCAATTATCGGTATTATTATATTTTCTGGGATCAGTGTTTGGACTTATTCAACGCTAGTCGAAAAACTAAATATTCATCAAACCAAATTGGAAATAATAGAAAAAGATCTCTCGCTTAATAATGATTTTAGGATCAAGTGGCCACGAGGCCAGTTAGGTGACTCACCATCAGATTCAAAACAGTTCTTATTAATTGATTCATTAACGGGACAATTTAAAGAAATGCAACATGTATTACAAAGTATGGTTTATAACAAAGTGATCTTGGAACGCATGCAGAAAGATATGGAAAAGGCACAAGTTGATATTCAGGTATTAAAAGATGACTGATCATTAAATGTCACAAGATTAGTGCTTACCCGTCTATATAGTATAAGAATTAAATATAACCCAACGTTAATATTTTTAAATAATTAATATTCATAATTAACGACATTAGTTAACTTCAATGTGACTAATGTGGCGAAGCCTACCTATCAAATTATCAAATTATCATCTTATTATAACCAAATAGGAACATTATGTTATTGGAATTAAACCAGCTTATTTTGGATTTCTTTGAATCCAAACTTAAACTTAATGATTCGTTTTTAGCATTAAGCTTTAGCAAAAATGCGAGTTCATTATCACAACAACCGAACGATGAAGCAGATGTTGATATTTACCTCATGTTGGAGAAAATAAAGGAGCGTGGTGAATTAAAAGGCATGACATTAGCTTTACCTGAGCAAGATGATAATGAAATTATGTTTCAGCAAGTGATGGCTCCGGTATGGCTTGATTGCAAATTTAAATTAGCGATAAATGTGAATGATTCTGCATTATTGAAATCCCCCTTTATAGACAATCAACTTCAGGGGCAATCAGCAGAGCTACTCGTGATAAGTACCTTAATTAAATACCTATGCCAAGATTTAAGCAGAAAATTAGATTTTGGCTTACAGGTAGCACCTAATTCAGGTGAATTTGGTATTGATCAAAACGTGATACATCAAGTTGAATTTATCGATGTTGAGCGAGCTGACGATAAAGTATGGATGACATTAGACGTTGTCGCCAGTATGCAAACGCTTGAACAAATAGAAGTGAACAAAGTTTTAGAAATTGTTCATCAACCACTACAGACTCACGGTAGTTAATCCGATTATTACAACGAATGTGTAGATAATTGCATTGTGACATCGTTGTTTACTAATAAATAAACTGTTTTTTGAATGCGTAATAACCCTCTTATTACCGTTTGGATTTATTCATTTAAACGTATTAATACGTCTTATTTGATTTCTTCTTCACTGTCCTACAATAATTAAAGGAATTAAAATGCCACAATTAAAAACACCTGGCGTGTATACCAAAGAAACTGCCGTACTCGCACCGTCTGTTGCCGAGGTTGCAACCGCAATTCCCGTGTTTATCGGTTATACCGAAACCGCAGTAGACAAAGAAGATGGTTTACCTAAACCTATACGCATTAGTTCAATGCTTGAGTTTACGGAAACCTTTGGTGGCGCTTATCTTGATCCAAGTTACACAGTAGCAATTGATGAAAATGAGATCACTGATATTGAGGTGCCTGACACTAAGTATACCTTATCACCTAGCTTAGATTTATTTTATCGCAATGGCGGTGGGGTTTGTTATGTGATTTCGTTAGGCGACTACGATACGGCTATTTCTGCAGGTCATTTTGATGACGCTATTACGGTTCTTGATAAATACGAGCAACCGACACTTATTGTGTTAAGTGATGCGATTAATTTACCTACCGCTGATTATCATGCGCTTATCCAGTCCTCGTTATTACATTGTTCAGAAATGGATAATCGTTTTTGCATTTTTGATGTATTAAATAGTAATGATGATGGTGATATTTTATCAACAGAAGACGCTGTTGCTAATTTCCGTAATGGCATTGGTAATAATAACCTGAAATATGGTGCTTCATATTATCCTTATTTGCAAACAACATTAACGCATGCATTTGATGATAAACAAATCAAAATTGCAGGTTATATCGATGAAATTGCTCAGCATATTACCGATGAAAATGGTGTGGCTGTTTATTACAGCGGTAATGTCGAAAATACAAGTGAGCTAACTTTTGAAGTATCAGAGATTGATGATTCCGATTTCTTGTTCGCTAATACAGGTCTTTCGCTAACGGTCACACTGCCAAAAGATGAAAGTTTACGTACACCTGGTTTAATGTTCGAAGCATGGCAAAAGCAGACTGAAGCAGCACAAGGTGATTTTGATGTTCAGGTGCAGGGGGCTGGTAATGTTGTGCTCGCGGCTTTAGTCAAAACCACGCTGACTTACAGCGAAGACGCTAATGTTAAGCTAATTGATCTTAAGTATGACAGAAGCGCACTGTATAACGACATTCTTAGTGAGTTACAACAGCAGCGAATGGTCATGCCTCCATCATCAGCTATTGCGGGTATTTACGCGAATACAGACAGTAACTTTGGTGTTTGGCAGGCACCAGCAAATATTAGTGTATCTTCTGTGATTGAGCCTATCCGTAAGATCAACAATAAAGAGCAGGAAAATTTGAATGTGGATGTCGAAGCCGGTAAATCGATTAATGTGATCCGCTCTTTTACCAGCAAAGGCCATCTAGTATGGGGGGGGCGTACGTTAGCGGGCAATGATAATGAGTGGCGTTATATTAACGTTCGTCGTTTATTTAACATGGTTAAAGCATCATTGCAAAAGGCGACTGGTTTTGCTGTTTTCCAACCGAATACACCTATTACATGGTTAAAAGTACGTGCCATGATGGAGAGCTATTTAGAAGATCTATGGCAAGCTGGTGGTTTAGTTGGCGCCACGAAAGAAGAGGCCTTTTTTGTTAAGGTTGGTAAGGGTATCACTATGAATGAGGATGATATCCTTAATGGCCGCATGAATATTGAAGTTGGTCTACGTGCGAGTCGACCTGCCGAGTTCATTACGATTAACTTTACCCATCATGTGCAAGATAACTAAATCTAACTTCATCGCGCTACTTTAAATTATCAAGTCAATGCAAATGCGGCTCTATGTCTGAGTGCGTTAAACATGCGTTGCCGTTCTAAAATTTTAATCTACATATTGTCATTGTTTTTATTCAGTTAACAGCTTGAATGAGTCTTTCGCATGTCTGTTTTTTGATGGAATAATTACAATTTACTAGGAGTTTATATGGCACTACTTGCCTCTAATTACAGTGTTGAATTTGTTGAAGCAATTGATGGTGAAGAAGCCCCAATTGTATTCAAAAAAGTATATGGCTTAAACCTACGTTTAAAGACTGCTCGCTCAATTAATCAAACCGGAAAAATGGAAAATATTGCCGGTGATATTGAGCCTGTCACATTAACCCTTGAGCGCGGTGTCGGTAAGGGACTAAAAGGCCTCTATAGCTGGTTTAAGAATGTTCGTAATGGAGATGTCGACAAGAAAGAAATTCTTATTACATTATATAACAACGCACAAAAGACGGATGAACCTGCGGTTGTTTGGCGTGTAAAACGTGCTTTCCCTGTGGCTCTACATGCGCCTGAATGGGATGCTGAAGAAAACAGTATTGCCGTTGAAAAAATAGAACTCATCGCTGAAGATTTAGAGGTTGAGTTTCCTGAATAGTTAGCGAAGTCAAGGGTGTTTTTCATGATAAGCACCCTTGGTTGAGGGATTAAAATGTCTACGTTACAAAATAAAAATTTATATTTAAAAAATGAATACCATTTAACATTTTTGCATGAATCTGATGCTGTTGATGGGATTACTGGTGAGGGGACGCCCAGGAGGTGGTCGACATTTAGGTTTGATAGCATCGTCTCTATGGAGGCTGAACTTGGTGTCGGCCTATATACAGAGGGGACTGGTAATTTACATTATTCAAAAGGTGCGACTAATCCTATCCAATTTGTATTTAGAAAAACACTGGATATTACGAACAAAAGTGGAACAAAAATTCTCGGTAAACGGCTTTATCAATTGGGAAAAAATACGTCATTATCATTTGGTGATCGTTCAGACCAAGAGTTAAGTATATTTAAATGGGCTGAGTTGATTAACAGTGGAAAAATAGATCGTGCCCCAGTACATGTTTATTCCAAGATTATTGGTGAGAATGATAAAGAAGTATTAGGCACTCAAGGCAGCGTTTGTATATTCAGGTTAACGAATGCAATAGCGACGAATGCGGTAATAAGGCAGAACCCCCATCAGGATATAAATGTTGCAGAGCTTACCTTTGTTGCTCAAGCCATAAGTTCGTCAAATTTTCTAGATGATACCTATCTTAAAGAATCAGAATTAACAACATTATAGGAGGCTACATGGCAGTTCAAGGTCTTACTTATGGCGGTGAGCAGTTATCTGCGAATGAATACCCACCTACTGGTTGCTACTTTGAAGTTAGCTTTTATCCAGCGTGGCTAAACCCACTTAAAATGGTGCTCTTATCTCAGGATAAAGCATACAAGAAGCTAGCATGGGCACTAGCCGGAACTCCAATTGTAGGGAATACGATTGCATCCTCTATAATCGATGGTGAGCCGAATTACGAGGCTATCTTCGGAGGTTTGTTGCCTTCGCTTGGCTTAAACCCGCTAGATTTCAGATTTAATAAAGTGTCTGGGTTAGCGCAGGAAATTGAAGTTGAAGATATCCGAGTGGGTGGAATGAATACACAAATGCTACAGCTACCCAATCGTGTCGTACATGATAATTTGGTATTAGAGCGGGGGATATTTATCGGTTCACCGTTAACGATAGAGTTTGGTGTTGCGATGAATTTGTTCGTTACTTTCCCTGGAGAGGTTTTAGTCACTTTACAAACACCAGGTAAAATACCTATCTCGGCCTGGGTTTATAGAAATGCTTATCCTGTTGCATGGTCAAACTCTGATTTATGGTCTGATGATAACGATGTGGCTATGGAAACCATGGAATTTGCTTACAGTCATTGTGTTCCTCTTAGAATTTAACTTAATGGAGTTAACATGTTAGAAATTAGAGAGTTAGTGATAAAGGCCGAAGTCAGCCAAGTGAGGAAACTCCCGAATGAAAGTAAAGAAAATAAACAGGCGAACCATGTGGCAGAAAAAAAATTCAAACGATGGTTAGAAAAATCAATGAGGAGGTAATTTATGCTAGGCGCTGCAACTGCAGGTATTGATAAATATGTTATTAACAAACCAAACAAAGATAACCAATTTAAAGTCAGGGTATTTGCTGATCAGAAAAGAGAATATGAATTTAGATATGCGACTTTTACATGCCAGTTCAACCCTGAATCAGTCTCTGTTTCTTATAATAATGATATATCACGTCCTATTGCTTTAGGTGCTCCAGGTGCCAGCTTAACGTTGGAAGCAAACGAGCCGGAAGAAATTAGATGTAAGTTAATTATCTGCGACTCTGATGTTGTGAAATACTCAGGAACATTTGGTTTTGACACTAAAGGTAGTGTAATTAAAGTATCAAGATCAAATCCTTACTCTATTGATGAATATAAAATAATCCCTCTGAATAGTAGTGATAGAGGAAATCTTGTGGTTAAGTATGTCGAACATTTTTTGAATATGACAACACAAAAGAATGTTTACAAAGGCTCTAATTACGATGACTTATCTTATGCATTTCTAACGGTCGAGTTCGGTTCTATATTCACTCGGCCAAATAATGGCGACAAGAGGACACGGGCAGCGAAAAGGCAACCGAGTTATCCTTGTTTATTACAAAGTGTTGATGTCAATTATACTTTATTTTCGAGTGCTGGAGAGCCCTTGCGTGCAGAGCTTGATTGTGTCTTCTTAGAGGATTATATCGGTGAAAACACATGATTAATTTTACAGTTTCGTCCCAGACTGGAAAACTTGAAATTAGCGAGCATATTGTTGAAGTTTTAACTGATAGCGCAGTCGATAAAATCCCGACAATGGTGATGAAGTTAGTTAATAATATAGATCCAGCTACTTTTAAATCTATATATAAAATATATAAGGCGAGCACTTCATTAAAAGTAATAATTACACATAGTCAAAACAAGACTGAATTCAAGTTCGTTGGGTTTATAAAAAAAATGTCATATTCAGGTGATTCAGACGGACACTATATGTATCTTGAATTGAAACACCAAGCTTTTAAACTGACGAATAATAGACGATTTGTACAACATCAAATTGATAATAAAGCAATGTCAGTACAATATAATTGTTCTGATTGGGATCATTTAATGTCGATTGCTGATAGGACAGGTCGGCATATCATATGTACTGCGGATAAAGAATCAGTCTTAATATTAGGTGTAAATGGTCTTACCCCATCTCAGAAACGAGATCGCGTTAACAGTGAGCTTCAAAAAACAGAACCTGTGCTACTAGGAGGCTGGCATGGAGGGGAAACTGCAACAAAAGCGGGTATTCAGTTAAAGGAAAAAAGACGCAGATTGATAGGTGATTTAAAAGTATCGGAAGATAATCTTAAGACTTTAACTGAATATGAGTTAAATAATTATCAGTATGATTGTTTTATTGAAGGAAGTTTTACGCTGCCAGAGGTAGATAAATTCAACTTTGCTCCTAACTTTCAGGTCGGTAAAATTGATTATAAAAAAGGGAACGGTGTAGATGAATATAGTATCAGTAAACAACCACTAGATCTCTCTCGTAGAATTATTTCTTATGAAGGTGAGGCCGATGATTCTTTACGTAATTTATGCAATAACATCTCTAATATTAAATTTAAAAAAATAAAATCACTCCACTCTGTTCATACCGAAAGGTGTGGTGTTGTCAGGGTATTAGCTGAAGGACTATCAGATATTGGACAGAGTGGGGATAGTGCAAAAAACTTATGCTTAGGACGATTAATATCATTAAATATCGACAAATTTAAATTAGTGCCTTCTGTTGTTTCTTCTATCAAGCATACGATTAATAAAGAAGGTTGGTATATTGACATTGGCTATGGCTTATCACCTAAATTACACATAGAAGAATACTTTGATATTAATGCTGTGCCTGCCTCTGGAGAAAGCCCAAGTGTGAATGGAATGCTTGTTGGCCAAGTAACTAAAGTATCCGCATCAAATTCTGCGATTGTTGAGGTTAACCTCTTAGATGGCGATGTTTGGGAGCAACCAGAGCTTGATGTAAAAGTTAAAGCCAGAAAGATGGCATTGACGACACAGGTAAATTATTCAAAGACTCAGATTGAATATCCACTATATGAGAAAGATGATTTCATTATTATTAACTTTTTGGATGATAATCCTAACAATCCAGTTGCTGTTGGATATTATCATACAAAAAATAGGTAGGATTGATTATGGCATATGAAGTAAAAGTCGTAGAAGACACTATATTTTATAGCTACATTACTAAAAGTAGCCAAGATAGTGAAAACGACGCTAAGCACGACTATATGGAGTACAACGAAAATACTGGTACGTTAATACTGAATGCAAAAAAAATAATACTAAATGCTGATGAGATAGTGTTTAAAGAAAACAAGGATTAAGTTATGTCAGAAAACGGAACCTTAGACCAAACTGGGTGGACTTTTCCCCCTCGTTTTAATATTAATAATAAAGCCGCAGCAACAGACCAAGGGGTTGCACAATTGTCTACATGTATGAAGCTTATGTTGGCAATACAGCCTGGAGAACGAATTGGCCATTCAAATTATGGTTGTGATCTTAGCAGTTATGCTTTTGAAAGTTTGTCTTATGAGCTACTTGAAGGTGTTGAGGACATCGTTAGTCATGCTGTTGAAACGTATGAATCACGTTTAGTATTACAACATGTCGAAGCAGTGCCAGCCACAGTTCAAGAGGGCCTTTTGCAGATTAAAGTGGCCTATACAACATCAACAAATGAATTTGCTCAGGATACCGTTATCGCGGATCTAAATGCAACCAAAGCGATTAGTCTCTAACGTCATACCTGCTCGACATCTACAAAGGATTATCAATATGCCTGATAATGTAATTATGCAGGATGATTTTGTTGTGTTTGATGTAAATAGTTTTACTGGTATTAGTTTACTTGGTTCGATTCCTCCTGTGTCAATTAAAGGGAAAGGCCTACCTCAAACCCGCAATAAAATATGCTGTATTAAAGGCGATGAAACAAGTGTGAAAGTGTCTGCTCAATATTTAAAAACGGGACATAATACCCCAGGTATAGGCGAACTCACTATTAAAGCGCTTAAATCGCAACAGCAATCTAAAATCACGAAAATGAACAATAATGCTTTTTTTATTCTACAAGGTAAGTTGTTTGATGCCGTTTTTACCGTGACACAACCCTCGCAAAATATAATGCCGCCTGCAACCTTTGAAGTTGACGGTGTACACAACAAATATACCGGTACCGGTGAGTTTAAATTACAAGGCCAATTTCGTATACAGTTTACCTAGTATCGTTTATCTCGTTACAGCCCCTTCTGTTTTTGTATCAATTAAATTTTAACTATTATTTGGAACATGCCCTCATGAATATACAGCATGCCATTGCGCGCAATGGTACCCAACAACATGAGCGCTTGGCTGCTGAGCTGAGCGCGGAATTTGTCTCGATTGAAGAACGCTCAATTGATCAGCAGTTGGCTTTTATGCAGCAACTGACAAAACATATCCATTTTATTAATGAATCAGGTGAGGTTGAAGGCGATTGGTCTGGATTGCTCGCGCTTGAACCAGAACAGATACTTGCATATATAGATAATCCAGAAATTTTTTCTGTCGATACCGAGTTACCTATAGGACGTCAGCGCGAACAGTTAGACCGTCTATCAAGGTTAAGCCAGCCACAGCGGGTGATGGTATATCTGTTTTTACGGATGACACAGGTCATGCGTTATCAGTTTGCCGATTTAACTCAGCGCCATCTTGATTTTTATTACCAGCAAGTATTACAAATTAGTCCTAACGAAGGTCAAGCTGATCATTTACATGTAGTGGCTGAGTTAAATGCGACTGCTCAGGGCGCTACTGTCGTTAAGGGGAGCTTACTTGATGGAGGAACCGACGAGAGCGGAGCCGCTATTCAATACGCCTTAGATGATACTTATAGTATTAATAAGGCTCAAATAACAGAAGTGAAAAGCTTACGTGTTGCTCAGGAATATCAAGGACTGAATATATTACGTAAGCAATATAAAAATGGTTTTGAGGTCGCGATTCGTTGGGCGCTAGGCCAATATTTTCAAGGTGATCTACTGGCCCCTTATCCAAGAGGGCGTTATTACGACGAGCCTATCAACTTAGATTTATTGCTTGAAAAATATGAACAAGTGTTAGCAGATGAACCTGATGACAAAGACCTTAACATCGATTTAGTTTATTACGTAAAAGTACAGTTAGGTTTTATATCATTATCAGCCTTTATTGATTGTATGTCTGTGTATAAACAATCTATCGATGAGGGATTAGACTACCCAAGTGAAGATCTGTGGGTAACCGCGATGGAACATATTGAGGACGCATTTGATTCACGTTGGAAGCAAAATCAAACGAAACAACTGGTTGAATTGTATCAGCCTGCAAGCCTGGGTGAATTAGGTCGACTTAAGGCGTTATTAGAATTTGTGGCAGGCTCGCCAAACCCAAGTGATCCACTTCCACCTTTACCCACGACATCATCAACGTTAGAAAGCCTTTATGAGACGCTTAATGATATTGAATTAAAAGCCACTGATGATTTTAGTTTATCTGCACGGTACGTAACACAATTTATAGGTTTAACTGTTGATGAGTATTGTTTTATTCACGCTACTCATGCGACTTCTACTAACTTGTATGCGCAGAATGTGGAAGAAGTACTTGATGGAACTCAAGGTGAGGATTGGCCTCGATTCTTCTCTATTTTACAGCGTTTAGATGCTCAAACACGCAGTAAGGTTGCGCCAAGTGTTGGCCGTTGGGATGTCCTAAATATTGTTGCGAATGATAATGTTGAATTCGATGAAGTCGGTACAGCGGCATTTGGTGAAATGAGTACAAGTGAAGACCCTAATGATTATTATGGACCTGGTCTCGCTATTGTATCGCCTATTTTAGCGATGGCAGAGGGCGAACGAAATATTAAGGTTGCAGTTGCCTGCCAGCAAACAGGTTTCCCGCTGGATGATTTGACCTTAGCCCAAGACAGTGGGCTATTACATTTTAACTTATCGCTTAGTGCAGGTGATGATTGGTTCGAATTAAGTACGCAAGATGAAGCTGTTAATGTTGAAGTCGCTAATATAGGTCAGGATATTGTTAGTACATTTTCTACCTCATCTTTATACCTTCAGGTTCAATTAGCTGGCAGGGTTAATGGTGAGAACTATGTACTGATGAAAGATGGTTCAATTTGGAAAATTGTTTTATATGATGCGGGTACCTCGCAAGCATCACTTGTCTACCTTGGCCGAATTCAGGGGCTAAGTGCTGGTCAAGATATTGTCATGAATAACCTTAGTTTTAAACAGCAGCCAACAACATTAACTGGTTTGAGCTATGCGCCCAGTAAGCAAGAGATCAGTTTAGTCTCGGAAGATAATGGTTTTGGTGCAATTACTGAATCGTTAGAGCAAGGTCAGTTCATCTTATTAGATTCAGGTTTAATGGTTTCTGTTGATAGCGTTTCTGCGAGTGGCGTGACTGCAAGTGTTACTCCTCTAGGCTATTTACCGGAGGAGATGAGCAAGTCGTTAGGCGTTACCGAAACACTGGCGTATCGCTTCACTAATCTGGCATTATCTGGTGATCAACGCATTAGTAATGACTTATCAATTGTGGCATTAAAGAGCAGTGACAGTAATGTCTTTCCTTTTACCGCAGAGCATATTGACCGTATTGTCACTTATCCAAATGGTCTCGTTGTACAGTTGCGTTATTTACAAGATCCAGACCCTGAAGGGGATGAGGAGGATATCGAACTAGGCTATCGCTATGCACTTGCTGTTGAGCAAGCATGGAATGCAGAAACTGTTGATAATGCTAATGTGAATAAAATTTATCTATTGGAAACGTACCCAGGCTTCTTATTTGATATTAATTTGGCAGGAACAGACCCGGCTATTCTACCACCGACAGAGCCAGTGCCAGGGTTTAATGCAACAGAGCCTGCACTTAAGATCCAACTTCGTCATATTTCACCCGAGGAGTCAGGTGAGGATGCCGTCAATATGGCCTATGAGTACTTCCGTCATATTCGGCTTGAGAATGTGAACCTATCGGTGGAAGTAGAGGGGTTAGAGTCTTTAATTTTAGGAAATGATGACGGGGAGCTAAATGCTAATCAGCCTTGTGAACCTTTTGGCCTTCAACCGTTTGTCGGTAGTGCCTTGTATTTTACGCATCATGAACTAGCACGTAAAAAATTGTCTGATATTACTGTTAATTTGGACTGGGTCCAATTACCGGACAACTTAGCTGATTATTATAAAGCTTATACCGATGCATATCCGACTCAGGTTCCGGCATTAAATAATAACCAATTTAATGTGGGTCTTGCATTATATAATCAACGTGGTTGGATTAATTTGGACGATGTACCGCCATTATTATTTGATACTGACCCTGAAGGCATCAGTCATATCCATGCTTCACAAGGATTTAAGCATGGTGCTTATACATTCTTACCTGATTACACCGAGAGTAAGTCATCATCACCACAAGAACATAATCGCTATTTTAAATTAGATCTTAAGGGACCGGATTTTCAGCATAAAATATATCCGTTAGTCATGCGTAAACAGATGCTTGAAGCAAGTCAGCAAGCTGGATCAGAGCTCGACATAATAAATGAACCGTACACACCTAAGGTACAAAAGATCACGGTTAATTATAAAGCAGAAGAGACATTAACACCGAACATCTGGAATGATAATGAACATAGCTTTTTAGCGCATATTCATCCATTTGGCGGTGTTAATGTTGATTGGACAATTAACCCTAATCGAGAAGAGCTAGGTGCGAGTATGTTGCCTGAGTTTAAAGACGAAGGTTATTTATATCTTGGTTTAACGGATGCGCAACCATTGGATGAGATTAATATTTTCACCCAAGTTATATCGGGCTCTGGAGCTGCTCAACTCGATACTCCTCACGTACATTGGTTCTACCGTACAGAGCTCGGTTGGCGTAGTTTACCGGTTGAAAATATCCTTGACGATACAACACAATCGATGAGCTTTTCGGGGGTGACCCGCGTACGACTACCAGAAGACGCGACGACAGAGGGACCTTTGATGCCAGAAGGAAAGCATTGGTTAGCAATGCAGGTTCCTAAAAACGCTGATGCAGCAGCTAAAGTGGTTAAACTTGTATCTCAGGGAATGTCTGCAACACGCATAACTCCTATGGGCTCTGGCCAGTCGTCAACGATTGCGGCAGAGAGTGTGACTGGCTTTGTGGCTGGAAATGCAGATATTATTAACGTGACTCAGTTCTATCCTTCTTATGGCGGCCAGTCTGGTGCTGATAGTCAGCAATATTATCGGGATAGTGCTGAGCGATTACGCCATCGAGGACGTGCTGTTAACATATGGGACTATGAACGTTTGGCATTGCAATACTTCCCTGAACTACGCCATACCAAATGTTTGGCTGCAGGAGAGCAGGTTACACTTGCCAATGAATCGGTAGCTCCTGGACAGGTGAATATGATGGTTATACCTGATTTATCTGGTCAACCATTAGATTCAGTATTAGAGCCCGCGGTCACATCTGAACTGTTAACGCGAATTGAAGATAAGTTGGCAGGTCTTGCTCCTCAGGGGGTAAAACTGACGGTTAATAGCCCTTACCACGAAGCACGTAAATACCGTATGGCGGTACGGTTTAAACCAGGTTATGGACCTGGTATTTACCGGGCTAAAATTGTAGAAGCGTTAAAGCGTAAATTGACACCCTGGTCAGATCATAGCTCAGCCGCATTAAAGCTCGGTAATAAACAATATTTTAGTGAACTTATCGATTTTCTTGACCGATTAGAATATGTCGATTACGTCGCAGTATTTAAAGGCTTTGAACAAGAGACTTTATATGAAGGGACGGATGATGAGAGTCAGGTATGGCGTGAAATCGATGGACTTTCAACTCAAGTTTCTCGCCCTGACGGTTTGTTAGTATCAAGTGTTGATCATGTCGTTGATGTGATATCGAGTGAACACTTCCAGGCCGAAAAATTTCAAGGCGTCGGCTATGTGGTTATGGAATTAGACAATATTGTCCGTTAAAAGCGAATCTTCAAACAGCTGGCGCATATCCTAGCTGTTACTTTTCATTGTAATAAAACTTCATTTAATCCTAATTTTCAATTAAGACTTATCCGTTTTAAGGGATAAGTCTACCTATTCAAAAGAGTGAATTATGTCTGAACAAAATCGCAGAGAGTTAAAAGAAAAATTTAGAACGGGTGCACAGCCTACAGAGCAAGATTATGCCGATGTAATTGATTCGGTGTTAAATAAACGTGATGACGGTATAAATAAGCCTTCAGAATCCTATTTACCATTGCGATTTACCAGTTTTGGTTCGGATAAAAATATATTGGATTTTTATGATGATACAACGCATAACTGGCGCATTAATATGTTACCAGATGCGACTTATTCGGGATTCAACCTCACGACCGGCAGTGGTAATAGTCGACTATTTGTAGAACAAGGCGCTGGGGATATAGGGATTGGCACAACACAGCCAAAAGCAAAGTTACATGTGAATTTATCGGGCGACCAAGGTAAGGATGCCATTTATGTTGAGGATGCAGAGGGGGATACAACGCCGTTTCGTGTCAGTAACTCGGGTAATGTTTATATCAAGTCGAGCGAAGATGAAGTTGAGGATGCTGATTTATATGTGAACGGTTCAATAAACGTGGTGAACGAAACGACAAATAAAAGCTGGTTGCATATTAATGAAAATGGCGCGGTCGCATTTAATGGCACCGCAATTGCTGATACGCCTTACTTAGAGGTTAATCAAGACACCAAAATCAATGGTGATTTATCGATTAGCGGTAAGTTAATTGTTGAACAAGAGCTAGAAATTAAAGCGACACTTAGCGCTGAAGGGCAAAAAATCCTATTGGGCGATCATAATAATGACAAAGTGAGTATCCCCGGGAAATTAATGGGTTCGGATGCACAGGCGTTGATCATAGATGATGATGTTGAAATTTCGGGGTCATTAGCGGTTCAAAATGGCACTTCGATTAACCATATTGCGACGTCAACGGATAATGGCAATGATGATAATAAGTTGCTGACAGAGAATGCAATCAATACTTATATCCACCAAATTATGCCTAAGGGAGCCATTATTATGTGGGCTGGCTCTCAAATTCCAACTGGTTGGGCATTGTGTGATGGTAATGACGGCCGTCCTAATCTATTAAATCGATTCATTGTTGGTGCCGGTGCTGATTATCAAGTTCATGCGACTGGCGGCGAAAATCAAGTTACTTTAACTGAAGCGCAGATGCCAGCGCATAAGCATAGTGGAGAAACCTCAACAAATGGTGAACATCAACATGTTGTAGATCTCGGGTGGAAGGACTTTGGGGCATCATGGGGGTCAAATAAAAGTGGTAATGCACCACTTGATGAAGGCTCAAATAAACAAAATACCGAATCGGCAGGTTCTCATTCACACAGCTTTGAGACAAGTACGGTCGGTGGTTCGCAGGCTCACGAAAATAGACCTCCATATTATGCGCTTAGCTACATAATTAAAACAACGAGTCATTAATCCTCTCTCATCTTAAATGCTTTAATTCTTATTGCCGTGTCATTGTGCGCAATCATCATTTTAACTCACATGTAGATGTTTCTTATGAAAAATACCAATTTCCCTGAAAAAATGGATTTTAATTCTTTACGCGATTTTACGCTCGAAGATATTAAGCAATATAGCCAAGCTAGTTGGACGGATCATGGCGTATCCGATCCTGGTATTACAATTTTAGAGCAACTCGTTGCTAAGTTTGCTCAAATCGCAGAAAAGTTACAGTTAGATATACCGAGTCTGTTGGCTAGTAGGGGCGATATTTCGCTTCCGATGCCAGTGCGAGTTACGCCTGAATCGGCTGACGATAACTTTTTTACCGCTGATGAAGTATTAACATGTGCGCCCATCACTGCGACTGATTTACGTCGGGTGCTGCTTGACCATGAACAAGTTCGCAATGGTTGGATTGAACCTGTTGGTTTATTAGAGTCCCCAATGTATTGGAATTCGAGCTTGAATAAACTGGATTACGACGCCGATGAATATACTCAACCTATTCATATTACTGGTCGTTATCGAGCGCTGGTTGAACCTGACCTTGAATTGACGATGGATGAAAAAGAGTTGTTACGTCGAGAACTCACATTGACGTTGTCTGGCTATCGTAACTTGTGTGAAGAGCTGGTTGAAATAATCTTACTTGAACCTGAATACATTAAGATTAACGGTGGCATCGAGGTAAAATCGGGAACAGATGTGGAGTTACTACTAACGAATATTCACCTCGCTATAGAAGAATATATTAATCCAACGCTGGTGGTTGAAAGTAAGGTCGAACTTAAAGATAAAGGGCTCAGTATTGACCGTATTTACCAAGGTCCACGTTTAGACACTGGTTACTACAGCGATAGCTTGCTTGATACCGTCACGGTACGAAGAGATATTAGAGTGTCAGATCTATTACGCATCATTCTGGATTTTGACGAGGTAAATCAAGTTAAAGGGATCGCGATAAGTAATTTCACCGTTCCGCAAGATGATGATTGGCGTAAGTGGGTACTGCCGATCTCAAGCGGCCGTGTTCCACGTTTAGACGCGATTTATGAAATGGACGAAGTGTCTAATATCGCGACTAGTTTTATTGATTGCTATAAAGATGACAGCTTGTGTGTCATCGATAATGAGCGCGTTGATGCATTATTAAGTGCGAGAAAGATCGAACAAGACCAAATGCTGGAAGACAAGCTCTGGTATGACTTACCGATACCAGGCGGCGCTAAAGTAGATTTAAGTTATGAATCGGTACAACAAATATTTCCCGCAGTGTATGGCGTTGGAGATAATGAATTACCGGTTGTTGCTGGTGACGCTCGCCTAGCCCAGGTCAAACAGTTACAAGCATTTTTATTATTATTTGATCAATTATTGGCAAACTATACACAGCAAGTTGCGATGACGGGCGATCTACTGAGTATGAAAACACGTTCACATGTACAGCTCGACGATGTCGATTCAAATGTTTATATACCACGTACTTATCAAGCTGCTGAGTTTTCTTGTCAGGGAGATTCGGTCGTCATGGCTGGTGATTATTGGCAATCGATGAAAGATATTTTAGAACCTGTGCTGAATGAGGCGGAACATGATTGGGGCGCGATTAATAATTTGAAACACGAAGATCGGTTACTTACACACTTGTTTGCTCGGTTGGGGGAGCAGTTTACAGACCATGATTTACTTAAACGCTCGTTAAATGCCACAGGGTTCCAGCAATACCTTCATGATAAACACCGTTGTTTGAATGAACTGGCCGATCTCGCGCACGATCGTTATCAAGGGCAGAACTATAACCAAGATGACGTTAAATCAGGATTTGAGCGTAGATTAAGGGCAAAACTAGCCGTTGAGGAAGAGACTGAAGCACTACATGTTATTGAGCATATGCTGCTTTACAGCGAGACTGAAATTCCAGATGTACATCATGATGGTGTTTTACTTACTCAATTGCGTAATGATGGTAATTATTACACTGTTTTAGAAAGTAATGACCATCAGCTGATTGAGGGAGAGATTATCAGTGTATTCCAACATAGTGAATATGAAGGTAATTACAGTGTCAATATTGTCGATACTAATCAGATTGATATTGCTTTGGATTTGGGTATTGATTTGGACTCTGCCGCAGATCGAGATAAGACGTTTACAGTTAAGTGGCAGCGGGGCATAACGTATAAAAACCCTTATGCGATGCAAGTCTCTGTTGTACTACCTCGCGAGCAAGGTCGTTTTAAGGATGCAGAATTCAGGAACTTAGTCGCACGAATTGCACGTGCTGAGATGCCTGCGCATATTCAGCTGCATTTACGTTGGCTTGATGAGAGTCATTGGAATGAGTTTACGTCGCATATTACAGAGTGGAAAGCCACATATCAGGGCTATCTAGTCGGTGATGAAGCCATAACTCGCGAGACACTTGATGGTAAATCTAACGCTGTTATGGCTGGTTTGTTATAACGATGAGGTTCATTTATGGATATATCTTGTCGAGTTAGGGATAAGCATTATATAAAAAGAGTGACTGTCGACATTAACACAGACAGTCAAGTCAAAGCCGTTGAGTTACAAAATAGCTTTAGTCGATTGTGCCGAGGGAAGCTTAAACGAAAGCTGGATGAAACTTTCACTGAAATTCTTAAGGATAACAATATTGAGCACCTTCGTATTGACCGTTTGGAGGTTGATTTAGGTAAATATCAGAGAGGATTAGATCAAGCAAAACTGTTACGTGACTTCCCTAAGATAATCACCAAAGCAATTACCAATGAAATCGCCCAGCAAGTAAAAACGAATTCAGACATTACGATTAAAAATACGACGAATGCCAAACGTTTTTTAGCAAAACGCAATGAAGTTGAATATGAAGAAAAGAATGGGTTAAATCAACCGCGTCTGGAAGAGGGGGTCTCTTTAGTTAATCGACAGTCAGATGATTTTATATCGAAATTGATTGAGGGAAATCTAAAGAGCAATTCAGAGGTGGATAAAAATATTCGTCTAAGTGGTATTGCTGAATCGCATGATCATAGCGATGAAGAGTTATTTTGGTACTATTTGGATACGGGGTTATTACCTTGGTGGGCAAATGAAAACATTGCTCAACTATTAAGTGATATTTACTTTAAATTGGATCATCGTGATGCGGGGATCTTACTGTCTCGTATTCTAAAGAGGCCAGAGTTAATTTCTCGAATCTGTTATCAGTGGTCTATTCCGTTTCAACTTGAAGTACTTGAAGGCATGAATGAACTGGGAGCTGGCCAAGTCGTTTTACGCTTAATTTTACAGTCTTGTGAAGCGGTTTCTGACCACTATGAGTTTATCCGAACCGCGTGGCATACCATAGTTTCGAATCATTATAGGCAGCTAGACGAGGTTCTATTATCACAACAGGTGATAGAAGATTGGCAACAAATGTCTGGATTTGAGCGCTGGCGTGCACAATTGTCTTATAGTGCGGAAGTGCGTCAAGATACTCTATTTTGGTATTTTTTAGAAAATGCAAAAATAACACCTGTAAACATAGATTGTGTCGTGCCCGAATCGTTATTTCTGTCTCCCACATTACCGCAATCAACCTCTAACCCGCAATTAGAGTTAATAGATAATATATTGGTAGATAATGCAGGTTTAGCATTATGTCTGCCTCACTTACCTGACCTATTTAAGCAATTATCCTTCACCAATAAAGACGGTTTTTTTGTAAATGAAAACGCACAGCAACGTGCCGTTCATATCTTGCAATACATGGTCGTTGGTGAGCAAGATTATGCTGAACCTGAATTAGTTTTGAATAAAATTTTGTGTGGTATTTCACCTGAACAGCCAGTTTGGCACAAGGTTGATCTGAGTACGCAAGAAACTAATATTTGTGATGAATTTATGACTCGATTGATAACACTGATTTGCAATGATGATGGGATGTCATTGGCAGACTTTAAGTGTGTTTACATCCAGCGTAGAGGTTCGATTAGTATAAGATCTCAGGCTTGGTTATTACGTGTTGAAGCTGAAGGTAGAGATGTGCTGATACAAGCTAATATACCTGAATTTAAACCTATTCACCCCTCTTGGTCTCCTTATCCACTTGTCGTGGAGTGGGGACATGATTTGAATTAATCCTATCAATTTTAAACCGACCTTAATTTTACCTTTTAATTTGGAGACTTATTATGTCTTATAATGCAGCCCTGTCTGAGCACCTTGTTAGTGCGCCACTGGATGAGATCTTAGAGACAGTATCTAAAAGCATCATCAACACTCAGGAAAAACTAAACCAAGAATCAATGGCTGTCGCTCAGCGGATGGCCGGTGCGGATCCCGATGAGCAATTGGAGTTTGGTACCAGCAAATATTCTTTGCTAGAACTTGGCTTTGTGCCTGAGTTTTACCAGCTGGGTGAAACGAATATTAATTTGAAAATGGCCATGCAGTTGGAACGAGCAAACAACGATGACTTATTGACAGTGACTGGCAGTTTATTAAGCGAAAACTATACCAGCCGCTATGGTTTTGACCCGTTAGGCGCATCAGAAGTGTCGGTTAAACTGGTGCCATCGTCAGTGCCAAATGTGTTTGAAAAACGTGTAGCTCAAATGCTTAAAGAATATATTAATGCAGCCTTTTTGGTTATTCGCGAATATGTGATTAACGCCGATTTAAACTCGCTCACGATCCTGCAGTTAGAAAGGGCCAGTCTCCACGAGTTAGTTGACGCTAACTTATCTGACTATAAGGCTAAATTGCAAACGTTACATCCAGATGAAATGCCTGATGTGGGGAATTTACAGCAGATTATTACCAAAATAAATGCATTGGTTGTTATACGCACTTATATACTCGCTAATGACTTACGTCCGATGATGATGACCGAGTTATATGCTACGGGAGTGATAAATACCGTCGACCAGAATTTAGCGCATTATCGCCGTAGGTTTAATGAATTGAATAGTTTAAATAATGTTGATTTATTGCAGATCGCTGTTGAACAGACTAATGCGATTGCTAATATTATTAGTTATGTATTGCTAAGTAATCTGGATTCAATCACGTTTGAGCTATTGGAAGACTCCGGTGTCAGCGGATTAGTCGAGGCTAATCTTGCGACTTATCAAACAAGCATTAGTAATTATGATAAAAACGCTATCGAAGAATTAACATTAGTTCAATTACAAACATTACTGGATTAGTTAACTTTATTACATTTAAGGGAGGACAGGTATGTCATTAAATAATAAAGCTAAGATCAGTGGTGTTTTATCATCCTTAGCACATGATGTTGAGCGTACGCGCCAATATTTAAGAACTGAGCAATTACCTTATGAATTACCGGAACTTGGTTTTGATCTTAAGTTAGCATTGTCATCGCTTCATTCAGGACACGGTGATCCTGGACTGAGGGTGAAACCTGTCGCACATGCTCATCATTTATTGCCGATAAGTAGGGTTGAAGGAAAATTGATTGCCTGCCAAAGCGGCTGTTATGTAAGTAATCAGATCAAGCTTAAAGTGGTAGAGCAAAATGAGCAACTGCTTGATGTAACCGCCGTCATTTTTCTTGGCGACGATATTGATGAACCACCCATTAAACAAGCTAAAGTTGAAATCAATATTGATCATAGTTTAGCTAGAAATATGAATAATCTAGTCGATTTGTCTGAATTTAAGGTATTGAATCCAATCGCATATACGGACGATGACGGTGAGGTTAGGTTTCAAATTCAAGTGCCAATATCGGGCAAAGGGAATCTTGATTTCCCGATAGATATTCATTGTGAAGTTATGAATAAATCTTTTATTTTGACTGCCTTAACTGGGAATGTTGAGCAAGAACCGAGTCTGGTAACGCTATATTCTCAGGTCTGGGATGAACAATTATTATCGATGATTTTTACGGTTTTAGACAGTGAAAGTAAGCCTATTACTAATCGAGTTCTCTCGATTACGATCGATCATGATCTGGCAAGTAACCTCAATGGTAACAACTTTAGTGAGTTACTCAGTATTGGACAAACAGAGTTAATCACGAACGAGAGTGGACAAGTTGAGCTTAGAATAGCGAATGCCAAAATAAATAAAGGCGAGTTGCAGTTACCCGTGACATTCAAATTTTCTAAAAATGAATTACGCAAAACCACCCTTGTCGCAACAGGTGAAAATACTTTGCCTGCGTTACTTTTAGTTGCTGATATGGCTGGTGTTGAAGAGCGTTATGAAGGTGGTTGGTCAGATGATGACTCATTAAATCAAGGTCAAGGTGGGCTCAATCATAAATTTGTCATGACACTTGATAAGGCGTCACCTGACGATTATCAAGTAAATGTAAAAATAGAGCACCAAGATACAGACGCTAATGATTTCTTACTATTACAAGCCAGTTATGTTGATAGTCTTGGACAAACTCAATGGGTTGATATTGTCAACGGGGATGCAACGATTACCATTCCTGCGAGTGTTACTGTCGTCAATATTGACGCTCAGACTCAAGAAGATGCAGATATGGAAGGGCATGAACGATTTAAGATCGTCATCGAAGCCGTATCTGGTGTGACAGGCTTAGTGAGTGCACAGGGGATCATTTTAGAAGATGATTCGCTGGTGGATTTACCCATATTAAGTTCGTTGAAAGTTATTTCTGATCCTAGTACTTGGAAAGAGGGGGGGTATGCTACTTTCGAGTTGATTATAGATAAGCCGACTGGCGATGTTACTTGTGCCAAATTATTTATCCGTCACTTAAATACTGAGCAAAATGACTTTACGTCTGAAATAACGGTGTTTAATGGGGTCGGTACTTGGCTAAGAACATTAGGAAGTGTTGGTACACAATATTTTTCGATATCTGCTGGAGAGTCTCGCATGACATTTAATGTGCCATTCAGAGACGATGGTATTGTTGAAAATAACGAACAGTTTGAACTCGTTGTTCAGGGGGTTGAAGGTGTTAGGGGCTCGCTCACTACTGGATGTCAGATTTTAGCATAGCCGTTAATTTAGGGTGTTATTTTGGCGGTATTCGCTTGTGTATTAAGTAGGTAATTTACGAGGTTTATAATGAACGAAGGTAATATTGAACAAGGTGCAGAACACGAACTTGGACGAATTTATGATATGGGGCAGTTTGTCGCAAATTTGGGGAGACAGGTTCATCAAGCAAAATTGCTCTGTGCTAACAAAGCATTATTAACAGATTTCAAAGTTGAAGCAAAAATTGTACTCGCAGATGCAGAGAAGGTAATTGTGGTCGACCCAAGTAAGCTTATTGAGCTTGGTGGTGAACATTATACGACTGTCAGTGTTCAGTTTGCGCCAGAAAGCATAGACGAAGAGCAAGTTAAGTTAATCATGCCATTGATTATTGGCTGCACTCGGGATTATGCAGAGCGTCAATTACAGAAATTGGATATTGCGTACGATATTATTGAGCAACCGATAGATGCTCAGGCGCAATATGGTGTGGTGATTACTCAATTTCCACTTGCAGATATAGAGTTCGGTATTCACGATGTTGCGCGAGTCGTTATTGGTTGCGCGTAGTGAGTTTTAGTATCTGGTTATTACTTACTTGGAGAAGATATGAACTTGTTCGCGAGTTTTTTTAATCAAGGTGCTACTGAGCCGATTAAAGCGGTGGGATCAGTACTTGATGATCTGTTTACGTCTGACGAAGAGGAATTGTCACTAGCGCTGGTTAAACAGCGACTAGCACAAAAACCAGCGCTAGCTCAGGCTGCGATAATGCAAGCTCAAGTGCAGCATCGAAGTATTTTTGTGGCAGGCGCGAGACCGTTTTTAATGTGGGTGTGTGGTGTCGGTTTTTTATTCTCATTTGTGATAAACCCTTTATTACAGTGGGGACTACCAAGGGCTGGTGCACCAGAGTTACCCCTTAATGTCATGATGGAATTAACACTGGCAATGTTAGGACTTGCAGGGTTACGCACTGTTGAGAAAATTAAAGGTGTAACGAGATAATATTAATAGACAGTAAAAGCCAGCATGTAGCTGGCTTTTTTACATCTATTAATTTTTTATGCGCATATTTACAGAATTACATAAGTTTTTATTTTTGGCATTAAAGTATGTCAACTGATTTGATGAATGCTTAACTCTAAATGAGTAGTTTGTTAATGTTCATCAATGTTCATCAATGTTCATCAATGTTTTTCATTTAGTTACGTGGGATTGCACTATTATTATTTTCACGCAAATTATTAAGTCGGAATTGAGTAATACCAAATACTGAGCTATCAGGATATTTCCCATCAGCATCACTGGAACCTGCTACGATATTGATTAGAAGATTAATTGCCTCTTTTACATGATCAATTGCCCAGATATGAAACAACCCATTCTCAATGGCTTCGACGACATCACAGCGTAGCATTAAATTATGGACATTAGCTTGTGGTATGATCACACCTTGAGTGGCGAGTGACCCTTTTGCTGAACACACGTCAAAGAAGCCTTCTATTTTCTCATTAACACCACCTATGGGTTGAGCATGGCCGAACTGATCCATCGAACCCGTGATCGCGATATCTTGACGTAATGCCAATTTAGAAAAAGCGGATATGATCGCACAACATTCCGCTAGTGATGCACTATCACCGTCGACTTGGCCGTAAGATTGTTCGAAGGTTAAACGTGTCGTGAGTGGGATCTTGGCGGTTTGACCAAACGCAGAGGCAAGATAGGCAGATAAGATCATGACCCCTTTAGAGTGTATACTCCCACCGAGTTTCACTTGACGTTCTATATCAAATATTTCTCCTTCACCAAATGAGGCGGTCGCGGTTATTCGTCCGGGGATCCCAAATTGATGTTCGGAGGTACTAATGACGGACAAGGCGTTGATCTGGCCAATTTTTTTACCACTGATATCGATTAACGTAGAGCCATTGATAAAGCTTTGTAATAGGTAGTCTTGTAGTCGACCGACACGTTGCTGCTTATTTGAGAGCGCTTGTTCGACATGATGTTGCCTGATCAGCGTCGCATTAGCTAAGCGTGCGCAGTAGTTTGCTTCGCGTAATAGGTTGGCTATATCAAGCGAATGTAACGATAGTTTTTCTTGATCTTCAGCCTGACGAGAGCTGTATTCAATGATCCTGCTTATGGCTTTTCGATCGCAATGTAACATAGCGTTATCATGCACGATGCTCGAAATGAACTGAGCATAGTGCGCTTCTGCAATATCGCTTCTCGGCATCACATCTTCAAAGTCAGCCGTCACACGAAACAGCTCTTTAAATTCAGGGTCATATTGCTGAAGAAGCTGGTAAGTTTCATAATCGCCAAAGAGGATAATTTTAACTGACAGTGGGATCGGTTCTGGGTCTAACGAGATAGTACCCGATAAACTGACTTCTCTTTCGAGTGAGCTTAGATTTAATTTATTGGCGCGTAAGGCTCGCTTTAACCCGTCCCAAACATAGGGGCGCTCAAGGACTTTAACCGCGTCGATCATCAATACGCCGCCGTTGGCTCGGTGTAAACTGCCACTGCGGATCAATGAGGCATCGGTAAAAACAGTGCCTTTAAATGTTGCATTTTCAATATAACCAAAAATACTATGGTAGTTAGGACTTTCTTCTACCACGATAGGAAAGGAATCTGCTTCTTGGCAAACCAAGACGTTGACTTGATAGCGGCGAGGCATTTTTTTATCTAACGCTGCATAAGCTAATGAAATATCATCCTCACTGCCTTCTACAAATATTTCGAGGTTAGTGAGTATGTCTTTATTCATCGCACTGAGGTGTGCTTTAACTTCTGAAAGATGATTATATTTTTCTTTTAAAGGCGTGGTGCAATGTACTAATACTTCGAGTGCGATTTGTTCATCCATCTTCTGACTTTTATCAGTATACTCTTCTTCCCAGATGGTTAACTGGCGGATTATGTCACGCAATTTGCTTTCAAGTTCAGAGATATTACTCTCAAAATGCTTTCTTTCTTTGTCTGTTAATTGATCGAAACCTTCTTCCGTATAGGCCTCACCTTTGGGATCAACCGCAATGAGTTGGTAATCACCTTGTGCTGTGAGTGATAGGCTGATGCTGTGTTGTTTTGCTGACTTGGTTAAGTCTTGCAGTACCGCCTCTTGTTTTTCTTCCAGCTGGCTCTTTAACTTATCGGATCGGGTGAAATAGATTTCATTATCAAAGGCCATCGGTAATGCTTTTACTAATCGATGTATCAGACTCTCAACATCTTTTTTGAATTGATGTCCTTCTCCTGCAGGTAGTTTTAGCACTTTAGGGTGGCGAGCATCATCAAAATTAATGACATAACACCAATCAAATACGGCACTGTTATTGTCGTTAGGTTCATGACGATTTAAGTACCGTAATATCATGGTACGCTTACCTAGACCATTGTTACCTAACGCATAAATGTTGTAGCCTTTTTCTTTAATCGACATGGCAAATTCGACGGCTTGTTGCGCACGATCTTGACCAATAATTTGATCTAATGGTTGAAGGTGCTTAGTTGATTTACAGTCGGCAGCAAGCTTTGATAGTGTTGAAGGTCGATATAATTGACCACCACGTAGAGGTGTTATTGACATACAGTTCCCTCTTTTAAAACAGTCATTACCCCTAGTGTAGACATAGATCGCTTGTGTTAGCATACTGTTTTATACTTTACTGCCAGCTTATAGGCTACAAAGAGAGAGAAAGAAAGAATGATAGTGAACGCTGACACCCTGATTATATTAGATTTCGAGACTACCGGATTATCACCTAATATGGGTGACCGTGCGATTGAGATCGGTGCGGTGAAGATAGAAAATGGTGAGATCACTGAACGCTTTCAAGAACTGATGTACCCAGGCCGACGAGTGAGTGGCTTTATTGCTAATTACACTGGTATTACTAATAGCATGTTAGAAGATGCTGCGCCTTGTGAAGAGGTGATGCATCGTTTTGCTGATTTTATTCAGGGTTATAATTTGGTTGCGCATAACGCATCATTTGATAAACGTTTCTTAGATGCGGAATTAGCGCTAATCGGTCGCGAGTATGATGGTGAGTTCAGTTGTTCATTATTGGTGGCAAGGCGTATCTTTCAAGATGCACCGAGCCATAAATTAGGTGAACTGATTAAGTATACAAATATACCGTCAGGCGGTGGTTTTCACCGAGCATTATTTGATTCGGAAATGACAACGAAGCTTTGGTTAGTGATGTTAAATGAAATAAAATCACGTACCCAGTTAGTTGATATCCCCTTTAATTTAGTTCAGAAAATCGCAAAAACACCAAAAAAATCGGTGGATAGACTATTACTTCACTGTGCCAATTAACCCTCATTATGTCACCTTTAATAGGGTGGCAGTACATTTTTGTGTACAGGGATTATAAGCTCAAATTTAGCGCCGCCAAGTTGACTTTTTGATACGACTATTTGAGCTTCTAAGCGCTTTGAAGCACTTTTCGCAATTGATAGACCAAGTCCTAAACCACCTGTTTTACGGCTGCGGCTTTTATCTAAGCGAGCAAAAGGAATAAAAATTTGATGATAGTTTTCGGGAGGAATACCTGGACCATCATCTTCGACTGTTATTTTTATGGTGCTAGCAAGTTGAATAATGCTTACCTGAACAGCTGACTGCGCATGATTCAACATGTTTTTTAGTAAGTTATCAAATGCTAAGCGTAAGCACATCTGGCTAGTCGTCATTGTTATTTTATCATCAGCTCGATAAGTTACCTTTATACTATTAGGTACCTGATATAGCGCGATTCGAGATTGAATGAAATCGGTTATTATAATGGATTGTGCGTTATCATTATAATGGGAGTGTTTAGCGCTGACGCGTGAAAACGTGGTTATCTGCTCTGACAATTCAACCATGTCATCGACATAGTCATCGATACTATCCAGTAATTCTGTATGTTTATCTCCGCTTATATCTCGTTTCAAGATTCCGACGGCTAGTTGTATGCGGCTAAGCGGTGTTCTTACTTCATGAGGTAAGGCTTGTGCGAAAATTTCACCTTCATCAACGCGTTCAGTAATTGCTTTTGCCATGGCATTAAAACTAATAGAGAGATCATGCAGTAGCGGGGTGGTTCGAAGATCTACTCGTGCATTCAGGTCTCCTTTACCAAAGGTATGATTTATTTCAACTAAATGATTTATCTGAAGTTGTAACTTACGAATAGGGCGATATAAGTTTAGGGCAATAAGAAAAAGCATAAAAGCAAATGTGCCAAGTAAGATTAGATCGTCTTTAACGCCGTTTCTAAGTTGATCATCATAAAGATCTTCACTTATGGTGATCGCTGCTATGGCATTGCTGAGCCGGTACACGGCGAGATATTCGTTACTTTTTTGCATATAAATATCGACTTTATTAATAGACTTTATGTACTTGCATTCTTGGCAAGGAGATAAGCTTTTTAATAAGCTGATTTTTTCAATGTCGTAGTTGTATAAATCAACTTCGGCGCGTTGATAAAAATCATCTGCATTCATCGATATACTATTACGTTGGGACTCCAACACTCGATAAACTTGCATCGTATTTTGGTAAAAATGCTCGGTATCTTTTTGATGAGCGAATATATTCATTAACCATACTGTTAACAAAATACAGGCGCAGATAGCAATTACGATGCAGATATAAATATGCGAGAAGAGTGAAGTCAGACGATTATTCATTGATCAACATATAGCCTTTGTTACGGACTGTTTTTATGATCTGCTGAGTCGAGCAATCAATATTGAGTTTCTTGCGTAAGCCTGAGATCCGCATATCAATAGATCGATCAGAGAAATCATGGTCGATACCACGCAGTTGTTGGCAACACTCTTCGCGAGAAATAATTTTACCTACATTTTGGGTCAATAATAACAGTAGATCATATTCGGAATCGGTTAGATCTAAGGCTTTCCCTCTAAATTCAACACGCTGTCTTCTCGGATCTATTTTGAGTCTTTTAAGTTCAATTTCGTCAGGGCTACTTTTTTGCTGTCTGCTTGTGCGGCGTAGTAATGCTGCGATCCGTGCTGCCATAATATGTGGGCGCACTGGCTTGGTGAGATAATCATCAGCACCGAGTTTGAATAAGCTAATTTCGCTTAACTCATCATCACAAGCGGTTAATACTAGAATGGGTTCTTTAAAAAAGGTTCTCGCTTGAGCGCAAATGTCCATGCCTGATAAACCTGGCAGCATTAGATCTAAAATAAGTAGGCCAGGTTGATATTGCTTTATAGCAGTCAAGGCTATAGCACCATCATTAATAACCTTCGTTTCATAACCTTCGCTGTTTAAATACATAGCGGTTAATCTTGCAATTTCGTGGTCATCTTCGACGATTAATATTCGTGTACTAGGCATTGACCTCTCCCTTAAAACTATATTGATACTGAGTGTGTGGGTTTAGCTACACACGATTGTTGCCGTGGAGTATAAACATATTTATTGTTCTGTAACCTATCCGTAATTGGTACGAAATTAGGCGTGACAATAACAGTGATTTATAATGTTCTTTTTGGGCATATTTAAGTGCTTTATTTGCATTTATTTGCATTTATAGCGATTAAGTTACAATTTTGTGCTTATTGAGCCTGTATTATTGATTTTTTCTCTTACACTTGCTTACAATAAAAATGGGGCTTAATCACGTTACAATAGAATTTGGTTGCAAATAATACATGGCTAAATATAACTAAGTTTGGCTAATAAGTGCGGAGGGTAAATCATTTGTTGAATTAATTTACACAGCTTTAACATTCTACTTTTTGGTTATATATTCTTATCTACCTCTAATCCAAGCCCACTCTCAATCAGTTTGCTGGTATTCACTCGCTTTTTAGTCAATTGTACCGCTTATCTTTGTGTTGTTTATTATTCCTGTATTGTTTACGGCCGTACTTCTGGTTCGTTTAAATCGGGCGATGACGTTATTAGCGTTAATGATGCCTTACTCTATCGCAATGTTAATTGGCTGGACGATATTCTTGCTTGGTTATTGGGCGCTTGGTATTCCACTTGGAATACAAGCACCTTATGATTATAGATGGGCTAGTAGACGTAATATTTAAATAATTTTGTTAAAATATAAAATAAAGCCAATTTAAGCATATACTTGAATTGGTTTTTTATGTGTTCAGAGGTGGTAATATAAGCAAATAGTGAGGCAATTTGTATTTGTAACTTGGCTCGGTATATCATGATCAACCTTCTTTTAATATAAAGCCTACTGTGTTTACGTTTTATATATAAATATCAGTTGTGAAAGGATGCTAATGTCTCGCTTTTTCTTTTTTGTTTTGTTTATTCTTTTATCTGGTTGTGCTGCGGTGGTCGCGGTTAATTACGATGTTATGTATGGCGCTGAAGACGTGCAAGATCGCTCGGTGCCTCTATCAAGCTCGCAAGCCGCGACTTACCTTAATGATGTTCAGCCATTGTTAAATCAACGATGTGTTGTTTGTCATGGTTGCTATGATGCGCCTTGTCAGTTAAAACTAACATCTCCAGAGGGTATTGAGCGTGGATTAAGTAAATCTTTGCTACACAGTGGATCTCGATTACTTGCTGTACCACCAAGTCGTTTATATAAAGACGCAACGACGACACAAGCGTGGCGTGAGCAAGGATTTTCTGCGGTATTGAATGAGCGTAAACAAGTTGAAGAAGCAAACTTAATGGCCAGTGTGCTGTACCGCTCTTTGGAGCTAAAGCAGCGAGATGTGTTAACTGGAGAAACCGCATCAACAACAGTGTTGTCTGACAGTTATGACTTTTCACTTAACCGAGAACAGCAATGTAGTACGATAGGGGAGTTTGATGATTATGAATTACAGCATCCTGAAGGTGGCATGCCTTACGGTTTACCGGCATTAAATAATGATGAGTTCAAAATATTAACCTCTTGGTTAATGAAAGGCGCAAAAATGTCGTCATTACCAGCGCTGTCTGATGAGCATATCGTGCAAGTAGCATATTGGGAAAAATGGTTTAATCAAGCGCCACTAAAAAACCAGTTGGTGAGCCGTTATATTTATGAACATTTGTTTTTGTCGCACCTGTATTTTAATGAACTAGATAACACTTATTTTAAGCTTGTCCGTTCGATAACCCCGCCTGGGGAACCCATTGAGATTATTGCGACTCGTCGTCCGTATGATGACCCTAATATTGAGCGTGTTTATTATCGTTTACAGCGTGAACGTGAGACTATTTTAGCGAAGACGCACTTACCATATGCGCTTAATGCTGCGCGTATGTCGACATTTGAAGAAATATTTTATCAGCCAGAATATGAAGTAGATCATTTACCAAGCTATGAGCCAGAAGTGGCATCTAATCCGTTTGTTACGTTTGAGGCGATACCACCACAGTCTCGTTATAAATTTATGCTGCAAGAAGCCAAAAATACCATCATGGGGTTTATTAAAGGTCCTGTTTGTCGAGGCCAAATTGCTTTAAATGTTATCGATGATCACTTCTGGGTGTTTTTTGTTACACAAGAAGCACAAGCTGGATTGAATAGCGATAACTTTCTTTCTCAGCAAAAAGCACATTTACGGTTACCTGCTGAATCAGAAAGTAATGCTGGTGTAGTGGTTAATTGGTTTCAATATTCACAAGCACAAAAAGGATATTTAGAAGCTAAAAGTCGTAAGGTTAATCAGTTGCTTAATAAAGATTCATTATTGGATTTACACTTAGTTTGGAGTGGTGAAAACCTAACTACGACCAGTCAAGATCCGAAAGGAAATGATAATGCGGCATTGACGATCTTTCGTCATTTTGATAGTGCAACAGTGGTTAAAGGGCTTGTTGGCCAAGAGCCTAAAACAGCCTGGTTAATTGATTATCCATTACTTGAGCGTATTCATTATTTGCTAGTGGCTGGATTTGACGTCTATGGCAATGTTGGTCATCAGCTAAATACTCGTTTATATATGGATTTTTTACGTATGGAAGCAGAGTTTAATTTCTTAAATTTGTTGCCAAAAGAAAGCCGTCAAAAAGAACATGATTATTGGTATCGTGATGAAGGTATTAATGTCAAAAAGTATTTAGAAAATAACGATCACTTTTTTGCGAAAAATACTGATATTAACTACAAAACACAAAAGCACAAAACTGAGCTTTTTTCGTTATTGAAGACGCATTTAGAAAACGTATTACCCAACCAATATGCGTTAGCACAACCAGGTACACCTGTTAAAGAAGTAGCATTAATGCAGGTGATTATGGAATTAGTGGGCTCGCCAGTCAATCAGTTACCTGAAGTATCAGTATTACTCGTGAATGATGGTGATAACAAACGGGTTTATACCTTATTGAAAAATGTAGCGCACAGCAATATTTCGAGTTTACTCGATGAAGAGTCTAATTTGTTACCAGCAGAAGATACGCTAACGGTTGTGAGTGGTATTATTGGTGACTATCCGAGTGTTTATTTAACAGTAGAGGTCGATAAACTTCCAGTATTCGTCGCGCATTTGGCTGCGATGAAAACAGCTGAGGATTATACCGCTTGGTTAGATGATTATGGTGTTAGACGCTCAGATACTCGATTCTGGCAACATAGTGATGTGATCCAGACACTAAATCAACAGCTACAGCCTATTAACGCGGGTTTATTAGATTATAATCGTTTACAAAATAGGTAATTTACTAGGTTATAACCAATTGATTTTTTGATGCTTAAAACGTAGAGTAGCAAAGGATTAGAAAGTCAGAACGAGATGTGTAAATCGATATTCGCAGAACGTCATGGCTGATTATATTAGAGTCGGCAGGCAAGATAGGTGACCATTTATGTCAATGATTAAACCATGGAAGTTAATAAGTCTGTTATTTATTTTACAGTTATTAGCTGGCTGTGAATCAAAACTTGAACAAACACAAACGACAATTAACCAGCAAGTTGTAAGGGTTGAAAGCGATCTTGATAGATTGGGCTCGGCAATTGACAATGGCAGTATTCGAAATGCAAGACTGTTAACTGAGTATGCGCAAGTTTTAAAACAACAAAAACCAGAGCTAACACGTATAGCGAACCTGATTGCAGAAGATGCGACTCGACAAGGGCCTTTGTATCAGAATCTTGGTATGCGTTTAAGAGATGTTAAATCAGAGTCGGTCACGTTAGATAATGCTAATTCATTACTTGATGAGCTTACTCGTATTCAAGAAGCGGCAAGTCCGAGTTTATTTAATGATGCGTTAACAGATCCAATTAATGTGTTGGCGGATATGTCTGATGGTCACCTCGCACGTGTTGGCGCTATTAGTCAAATCGCTGAAAGAAGTTCGGGCGATGGCTCGGACTATGGTGCGGGTAGTCAAATGGTTGGTAACCCGAATTATGGTAACTGGCAAAGCGGCAG
Source organism: Moritella sp. 28 (assembly GCF_018219435.1). Classification (NCBI taxonomy): domain Bacteria; kingdom Pseudomonadati; phylum Pseudomonadota; class Gammaproteobacteria; order Alteromonadales; family Moritellaceae; genus Moritella; species Moritella sp. 28. Next base: position 1,441,067 of record NZ_CP056121.1, read on the forward strand.
TGGCGGTACTAGTTTCTGGCAGTGGTACGGTATGTATCGCATGCTTGGTGATTTAACGGGTCGTGTTAATTATTCAAACTGGAGTAACAACCGCCGTTATAGTTATTACAGTGATTATGGCCGTTCACGTTATACCAGTCCCAAGCAAAGTGCTAAGCAAGCCGCTGTTGAAACTAAGACTCGCAAGTCTTTTCAGCGTAAAGGCCAATCATTTAGCTCTCCTTATGCGAAAAAACGTTCAGGTTCTGCCGGTTTGAGCCGCTCTAGCTACACGCCAACGAAAACTGTGAGTAGTTATTCTAAACCGAAAAAGTCGTTCACAGGTAGTAAAGCTACAAGTAATACGGGGTCATTTCGTAATAGTGGCAGCCGTACATCACGTGGTGTGAGACGCGGTAAATAGTAGCTATTATAACAAATTGATAGAACTGTCATGAGCGAATATATCGAACGCCGTGAGCAAATAGATAGAATAAGTTATGGAGATTAAGTATGTACAAGTTTGATGGATTAACGATGTGGACGACACAAGCATTGGTGATTGATTTTATTATTATCATTGCTTTGTTCGTTAGTTTAAAAATGATCAAAGGCTGGGTATCAAATTTACATGCCAATGATGAAATTGCAAAGCGTGATAACTTTGCTTTTGGTATTAGTTTTGCGGCTGGTTTAGCTGGACTAGCTATTGTATTAACAGGTGTCACCAGTGGTGATTTTGCTGATTCACTCTTTGAAGAAGCAACACAAATGGCAGGGTATGGCGTATTAGCGATCGCGCTAATTAAAGCAGGTCATTTTTTCCAAGATAAGGTGGCATTACAAAAAGTCAGTCTGCACGATGAAATAGTTAAAGGTAATGTGACTGCCGCGTTTGTTGAGTTTGGTCATATTGTCACGGTTGCAATTGTGGTGCGTTCTGCGCTGATTTGGGTGCTTACAGAAGGTTGGCATGGTTTACCTGTGGTGATTGCCGCGTTTGTTGTGGCTAACATTATTATGCTATTAGTGAGTAAATATCGTGTGCACTTATTTAAACGCACAGGTGATTGCCTGCAACAGCTTATCTTAGATGATAATCTGGCTGTTGGTATTCGTTATGCTGGGTTTTTAATTGGGTCTGGCTTAGCGATCACTGCGGCGACAGGCCTTGCACCATATGCTGCCGATAATATTGGTTTAAGTCTCATGTATTGGGCATTTTTTGCTGTTGTTAGTGTCGTTATCTTTTCGGTTTTACAATTAATTACCATTAAAGTTATCTTGTCGGGCGTAAGCATTGCCGATGAGGTTATTCGCCAAAAGAACATTGGTGTTGCGGTTATCTCGGCAACAGTATCGTTTTCGGTTGGTTTAACGATGGCAACCTTGCTCGGTAGCTAATTGCTTATTTAGTAATAGGTTTGCTTAATTTAAATAATAGATATGGCTCAAATTCAATAATGCAGTTCAGTCGTAATGAGGGCTGTACAGTTGTTGAGTTTGAGCTTTTTAAGTTTTAAATTACGACTTAATTCTCTCAACATCAATTAAAATACAGTAAGGCATCGTGTGGAACAGTCAGTTGTAAATAGTGATAATAAAGCAAAACAGGCACAGCAGCGTAAACGTACATTATGGTTTCACGATACGTTATTAATCTCGGTCATGATCATACTTGCTGGCTGTGGTTTGATTTATGAATACTTGCTTTCGCATTATGCTGGTAGGGTATTAGGTTCGGTTGAAAGTGCTATTTATGCCATGATAGGGACCATGATTGTAGCAATGGGGATTGGTGCGTTTATGGCTCGTTGGTTTAAAGATGCCTTTACTGCATTTGCCTGGTTAGAAGCGTTAATTGCATTAATCGGTATGAGTTGCATTTTGATTATTTCGGCGATGATAGCCGTGAGTTATAGCTTACCTCATCTATTATCGGCGACGTTTAATTTACCCAGTAATGTTGTGCTTGATGGTTACTTACCTCAACAGCTAGAAAAAATTGCTAAATTTATGCCGTATGTGTTCGGTTTAATTCTCGGTATTTTTATTGGTATGGAGATCCCGCTGATCGCAAGGGTTCGCCAGCAAGTATATGGGCGATTCTTAGAAAATAATGCCGGTACTATCTATGGTGCAGACTATATTGGTGCTGGTATTGGCGCTGCAATTTGGGTTTCTATCATGTTGTCGTTGCCTATTATGGAAGCTGCGGCGTGGACGGCATTATTCAATGTTATTGCGGGACTGGCATTTTTATGGCGCTATCAAGATAAGATCCGTTGGGCGAAGTTATTGTTCCTTTGTCACTTGTTATTAATTGTATTGTTTTCGGTAATCTTAACCTTGGGAACAGGATGGTTAGCGCAACTAAGCAGTGTGTTATATAAAGATAAAGTAATTTACTCTCAGTCGACGAAATATCAGCATGTGGTCGTGACTGAACGTTATTTGAAAAACAAAGCTGAACCAGTGACTGACTTGTTCATTAACGGTCACTTACAATTCTCTAGTGCGGATGAGCAGCTATATCATGATTTATTAGTCTATCCGGCAATGCTTGCATCTAATCGTCACGATAAGGTACTTATTATTGGTGGTGGTGATGGATTAGCACTGCGTAATGTATTACGTTGGCCAGTCGAAGCGGTGACTTTAGTGGATCTCGATGCTGAACTATTGTCTCTGTTTGGTGCCAATACAGTTGACTATGCTGCGCCTGAAGCTATCAAAAAGCGTATGTTAAAATTAAATAAAGGTTCATTACAAGATCCTCGCTTAACATTGTATACGACTGATGCATTTTTAAAAATCGAGGCGCTACTCGATAAAGGCGCTAAGTTTGATACTATTATCATTGACTTGCCAGATCCAAATCATCCTGATTTAAATAAACTTTATAGTGATTATTTTTATAATCAGGTGCGTCAATTGCTCGCTGCAGACGGTGCATTAGCAATACAATCAACATCGCCTTATCATGCCCGTAATGCATTTTTGAGTATTGGTAAAACAGTGAAAGAAGCGGGCTTTTTACATGTTGAGCAGTATCAACGTAATATTCCGTCATTTGGTCAGTGGGGATGGACGATTGCGACAACACGTGGTAAATCGGCAAGCAGACGTATAAAGGATATTAATACTTTACCTGTACCGTCGAACTGGCTAAACAAAGAGTTTTTATTAGCGTCGTTTGTGTTCCCTGGTAATTTTTATGACAAAATGGACACTATTGAAATTAATCGACTCGGCTCAGGGGTATTGTATGATTATAACCGTGAAGCGTGGCAAACTGAGTCTGAGTTGTATAAGAATTAGTTGCGGTGCATAGTATAATACCCTGTAACTGTGTTGTTTTATTGTAATATTGGTAAGTGAAAATAACGATGGAAGCAAAAATATATAATCAACGTTGGTGGTTAAGTAGCTGTGATACCGAAGAGCTTAAAAGTATGATTTCAGCTGAGCTTCACCGTGCTGGCTTTATGGTATTAAACTTTGTTGAGCATTATTTTCAACCTCAGGGTTATACCGCGTTGTGGCTGTTAGCTGAAAGCCATGCTGCGGTACATACGTTTCCTGAAGAGGGAAAATCGTATGTTGAGTTATCCAGTTGTGCTGCCTCTTTATTAGATAATTTTGATCGTTACTTGCAAGAGTCGGCGGCTAAACAGCAATGGAAAGTAACGACGTCGTAGTGGCTTGAGTGTAAACCGTTACGAATAAAGCAGTTTCAAGCTCATTGCGATAGACATGGTGACCATTAATGGTTTAATGATTTTAACGCCTTTTGACAATACTAAACGTGAGCCAAGTGTAGCCCCTAGCGCTTGGCCAACTAACATAATACCACCCAACGCCCATAATACCTTCCCGCCGAGTGCAAAGAATATCAACGACGCGATATTAGTTGCGAAGTTTAGCACTTTGGCGTGTGCAGTTGCTTTAGCCAAGCCGAAGCCTGCTAGCGAGACAAATGCCATTGCAAAGAAGCTGCCAGTGCCTGGACCAAAAAAGCCATCATATAAACCAACACCGAAAGCAGCTGTTACTGCAAATAATGTTGGAGTAAGTACCTGATGTTTATCTTCATCGCTAATTTGTTTCGAAAATAAAAAATAACCACCAATGGCAAGAATGAGAAAAGGTAAAATTACTTCCAATATGCTTGGGTCAATGGATTGGATCGCAATACTGCCGAGGGCTGAGCCGACGAAAGTACAGGCAATCGCCAGTTTCATTTTTCTTACATCGATCATGCCTTTGCGTATAAAGTAAAAACTGGCAAAGAAACTACCGCCACAGGCTTGCAGTTTGTTGGTTGCGAGGGCTGTTGCAGGAGGAAGACCAACCCATAATAATGCTGGAATAGTCAGTAGACCACCACCGCCTGCGATAGAATCAATAAAACCAGCGACGACAGCCACTAAAAACAATAGTCCAACAATTTCTGCTGATAACTGAAAAGACATATCCAAACCCATGGTGTTGTACTCCTGCGTAATTTTAATTGCAATATCTTGAAATAATCTGGCTATATAATCTTATTTGCACGATTAACGCAAAGGAGTTATCTTCTTTATAGTGTGAGTTAAACTCACGCAGTATGTATTCGTCATTTAAAGTGAGTATTGCTATGTATCCTAATTTACCACCATTAAATGCCATGCGAGCTTTTGAGTCAGCCGCAAGAAATGTGAGTTTTACGCTAGCAGCTAAGGAGTTGTTTGTGACGCATGGAGCCGTGAGTAAACAGGTGAAGATATTGGAGCAATACCTTGGTGTTAGTCTATTTATTCGCCAACATCGAAAGTTAGTACTTACTGAGGAGGCGAAGCCTTATTTTCTGAAGGTGCAGAATGCGTTGCAAACAATTAATAGTGCCACGCAAGAACTCATATTCCAGCCTCAATTAGCACAGCGTATCGCTATCAATGTATTACCGAGTTTGACGATTAATTGGTTAATCCCGAGTCTGGAAAGCTTCAAGCTCAGTAATCCTAATTTATTCGTTGATTTATCAATTGGTGATTTTACGATTGATTTTACTCAACATCAGTATGATATTGCGATACGCAGTGCTACGACACGACCACAGGGTTGTAATGTTATTAAGTTGATGGATGAGGATTTATGTCTTGTGTGTTCGCCGCAATTAGCGCAGCAGATGACATCACTGCATGATATTAACAATATGACGTTGCTTGAGCATATTTCTAGACCGGGCTTATGGCGCTATTGGTCAGCTGATATAGGAATAGAGTTAACCATGGATGACAAGTTTGGTATGGAGCATTTCTACATGCTCAGTCAGGCAGCCGTAAGTAGTATGGGGGTGGCACTGATCCCGCGATTTTTTGTGAGTAAGCAACTTGCTGATGGCAGTTTAGTGGTGCCATTTTCAGCTGGTTTTGTCAGTCCATATAGCTATTATTTACTGACGCCAACCGCCAGCCCATTACCGTTGAAAGTGCAAGCGTTCGTTGACTGGCTATTGCCTTTATTTGCACCTTATAGATAACAGTATTTGTTATTGCTGAGTTTGTATTAGCGGCGGATTATTTTTCGAGAGACGACTTCAACACTGGGTTTATTGGAGCCATTCACGGCATTTAACGCCATTTTAAGCGCGTGTTCAGCAATTAATTCAAATTGCTGCGGTAATGATTGAATTTTGCTAGGTAGGAAATCCAGCAATCGGTTATCACCAAAAGTAGCCAGCTTCGTTGTTGCCATTAAGCTTGGGTTGAGTATCAAGCAATCAAGTACGCCTTCAAATAGTGTATACGAGGTCGCTAAGATAGCATCAGGGAATGTATCGTTATCTATCCATTGTTGCACTTGGGCTTGACCTTGATCTTGACTAAAATGATCACCATAAGCGGTTAACTTTTTTACTGGGATACCATGGTGCTTAATTGCAGATAGGAACCCTTGTTCACGCTCTTTCGATATACCAAGATCTGGTACTGCGCCAACTAAGCCGATAGAACGAATATCTTGTTGTAATAAGGCTTGGGTAAGCTCATAAGCCCCGTCTAAATCTTCACTGATAACACAAGAAAAAATTTCATCATCCATAGCGCGATCTAACCCGATAACTGGTACGCCATTGGCTTGAACAGTACGGTAATAGTTGTGATCAGCTGGAAGTGCACTCGCCACTAATAAGGCATCAATACGACGACTTAATAAGGTATCCGCGACTTTTATCTCGGTATCCGCATCATCATCAGAGCAAGAAATGATGAGTTGGTATCCCGCTTTACGCGCATCACGCTCGAGTAATTTGGCTAATTTAGCATAACTGCTGTTTTCTAAATCAGGAATGATTAAACCAAGCGAACGGTTACTGCCTGCACGTAATGATTGTGCGGCATGATCAGGTCGGTAATTATGTTCATTAACGACAGCCATTACTTTTATTTGGGTTTTTTCACTAATGCGGTATTTACTGGCTTTCCCGTTAATCACATAACTGGCAGTGGTACGTGATACACCCGCTAGTTTGGCTATTTCATCTAATGTCATGGTTGTTTCATCCCTAATTTGTGCGCTCGCTCATAGTTTTTTACATGATTTGTTGTTGAAAATTGTAATCAGTCTAGAAACACTTCAGTATATTAGCTGAAAGGTTTCAGCAATGCCATGTATTATCATTTTGTCATGACTGAAGCCTTTTTAATTGATCATTTGCTGAAACGATTCAGCAAGGTTGAAAAACAAAGAAAAAGCAAGTGCTTAAGCAAAGAGTCATTGCATTATTACCTTGGTATTACGGAGTAAAGTTATGTTGTCACTGTCTTCTAATGACATTAAGTTAAACCAATCGGCGCCGAACAAACAGCTCGCGATTAAAACGCTTGCGCAAAATTTGGTAAATAAAAATTATGTGGAAGCAAATTATGTCGAGGGTATGTTAGCCCGTGAAGCGCAGCACTCTACGTATTTAGGCAATGGCATTGCTATCCCACATGGCACGGTTGATACGCGTGACTTGGTTAATAAAACAGGTGTGCAATTACATCATTATCCTCAAGGCGTTGATTGGGGTGAGGGAAAAACGGTTTATTTAGCTATTGCGATTGCAGCTAAGTCGGATGAGCATTTAGCCATTTTAAAACAGCTGACGCATGTATTAAGTGCTGATGGCATAGAGCAACAGCTACAGCAATGTGATAGCACGGAATCTATTATTACCTTGCTTGAAGGTCGCCAGCAGTCAGAAACACTATTAACAGCTGATTTAGTACAACTTGCTTTCCCTGCGAAAGACCTGTCACAACTCACCGCTGTTGCGGCGGGTTTACTTAAGCATCATCACTGTATTGATAATACCGGGGTTGCTGATGCGATCACTACACCTGCGACTTATCTGGGTCAGGGTTTATGGTTAGCGAAAACAACGAAGTCGGTAGTGACAACAGCTATCTCGTTTGTAACACCTGCAGAACCTTTGCTGCAAGATAGCTTACCTGTTCAAGGCGTGCTCATGCTAGCGAGTGCTAACGATCTGCATTTCAATAACATGCAATGCGTAGCTGATTTAATTTACCAGCAACAAGTTAATCAGTTATTTAATACAGATGCTGACATTGTTATCGGTTTATTGACGAACGTTAAACCGAGTGGTGTAACGGCCATATTTACGATTCATAACAGCCATGGTCTACATGCAAGACCAAGTGCCATGTTAGTGAATATCGCCAAGAAATATCAGGCTGATATTCAAGTTACAAATATGGCGGGTAAATCAACCAATGCGAAAAGCTTGATGAAATTAATGTCTTTAGGCGTAAGTTGCGACGAAGTACTTACGTTTACAGCCCAAGGCGAGGACGCTGAATTGGCGTTAAAAGCGATTGGTGAAGGTATCGATGCTGGATTAGGTGAAGGTAAATAATGACCATGCAATTAACAACATTAAAAGTAGTAACAGTGACGCTAAATCCAGCATTGGATTTAACGGGTCATTTGCAAACATTGACTAAGGGCATGGTAAACCAAGTTAAGCACTGCGCATTAGAGCCAGCAGGTAAAGGTGTGAATGTGGCCAAAGTGCTGGCTGAACTCGGGGCTGATGTGACTGCGACAGGTTTTTTAGGTGTTGAAAATGAAGCCCCTTTTTGTCAGTTATTTGAGCGCACCAAGATCACGGATAAATTTATCCGCGTACAAGGTGCAACACGTATCAACGTTAAGTTAGTCGAAGCGAACTGCCAGGTTAGTGATATTAATTTTCCGGGCGTAAGCGTTACTGCTGCGGCACTCGTAGAATTTGAAACCATGCTGTTTAATTTATCGTTAAGCCATGACGTATTCATTATTGCGGGTAGTTTACCTATCGGTGTTAGTCCAGAAGTGTGTGCTAACTGGATTGAAAAATTACAACAGTCAGGTAAAAAGGTATTTTTTGATAGTAGTAATGCTGCATTAAGTGCTGGGCTAGCGGTACAACCTTGGCTAATAAAACCGAATGATGAAGAGTTAGCGCATTGGGCGGAAAGTTCGGCACTAGCGGATAAATCGTTAACCGAAATTGCCCTGCAATTATCAAACACGGGTATTGCCAATGTGGTGGTATCACTCGGTGCTGAAGGGGTTATGTGGTTAAACAAAGAAGGGTGGTTACAGGCAAAACCACCTACGATGGATGTTGTTAGTACGGTTGGAGCGGGTGATACCTTAGTTGCTGGTATGTGCTGGGGCCATCTTAATAACTGGGATAAAGAGCAAACATTACGTTTTGCAACGGCATTATCAGCGCTAGCAGTAACGCAGGTTGGTGTTGGCGTGAAAGACATAAATTCGGTACAGGCTATGAGTGAACACATCGCTATTTGCTAATTAAAGGACATTAATAATGAAAATTGCAATTGTAACGGCTTGCCCAAGTGGTATAGCAAGCAGCCTTATTGCTGCGGGTTTATTAGAAAAAGTAGCAACAGAATTAAAGTGGCAAGCGAATATCGAATGTCATTCATCTGTCGCCCCTGTAACGCTTTTAACTGATAAGCAGATTGCTGAGGCTGATTGCATTATTGTTGCTGCGAGTAAGAACATTGATGATGCACGTTTTATTGGTAAAAAAGTATACCGTTCTGAAGTTGATGCAGTATTTACTGATACTAAAACATATTTAGATCAGGCCGTTAAAAATGCTGTTGAGCTTGTAAGTAGTAATGAAGTGGTTGCTATCAGCACGGAAACGGTTATTGCAAGTAAAAAAATTGTGGCGATCACGGCTTGTCCAACTGGTGTTGCACATACCTTTATGGCTGCTGAAGCGTTAGAACAAGAAGGCAAACGTCTAGGGCATACGATTAAAGTTGAAACGCGTGGCTCTGTTGGCGCTAAAAATCAACTGAGCAGTGCTGAGATTGCTGCTGCGGATATCGTTATTATTGCTGCAGATATTGATATCGACTTGGCCCGTTTTGATGGTAAAAAAGTGTATAAAACCAGTACCGGTTTAGCATTGAAGAAAACCACCCAAACAATGGATAATGCGTTTAATGACGTACAAGTATATCGTCACGGCAAGTCGGCAGAAAATGAACAAGCCAGCACCGAAAAAACAGGTGTTTATAAACACTTAATGACAGGTGTTTCACACATGCTACCGTTAGTTGTTGCGGGTGGTTTGGCTATCGCGTTGTCATTTGTATTTGGTATCGAAGCATTTAAAGAAGAGGGTACACTAGCGGCCGCGTTAATGACGATTGGTGGTGGTTCGGCTTTTGCGCTTATGATCCCAGTACTTGCGGGCTTTATTGCCTTTTCTATTGCGGATCGCCCGGGCCTTGCGCCAGGTTTGATTGGTGGTATGTTAGCAAGTTCAACGGGCGCTGGCTTCTTAGGTGGTATTGTTGCAGGTTTCCTTGCTGGTTATACGGCTAAGTTAATCGCAGAAAAGGTACAGTTGCCACAATCAATGGAAGCACTGAAACCTATCTTAATCATTCCATTAGCAGCGTCGTTAATCACTGGTTTAGTGATGATTTATGTTGTCGGTGGGCCGGTTTCAGCTGCAATGAACGCATTAACGGAGTTTTTGAATAATATGGGTTCGGCTAACGCCGTGCTACTGGGTATTATTCTTGGTGGTATGATGTGCTTCGACCTTGGTGGTCCAGTAAACAAGACCGCGTATACCTTTGGTGTAGGTTTATTAGCATCGCAAACCTATGCGCCGATGGCCGCTGTGATGGCTGCGGGTATGGTGCCTGCGTTAGGTATGGGTCTGGCAACTTTCCTTGCAAAACGTAAATTCAATAACAGTGAGCAGGAAGCGGGTAAAGCATCGTTCGTCTTAGGCTTATGCTTTATTTCTGAAGGTGCGATTCCGTTTGCGGCGCGCGATCCAATGCGTGTTATCCCTAGCTGTATTGCTGGAGGTGCGTTAACGGGGGCATTATCTATGCTGTTTGGCGCTGAATTAATGGCACCACATGGCGGTTTATTTGTTCTGTTAATTCCAAACGCGATTACACCTGTATTTATGTATTTAGTCGCGATTGTGGCGGGTACACTTGTGACAGGCATTAGCTATGCGGTACTTAAAAAATCAGATAACACTGAAGCTGCGACAGCATAGTTCATTGCCTTTATGTTAATTAAAAGCCAGCTTAAGCTGGCTTTTTACATAAACGATAGAGGCATATGATTTATCTGTAATAGCGAGTATATTAGTGGCGACTGTTTACATCCAGTATTAGTGCATTTGGACTCGGAGTTAATATGCCATCACATTTACCAAAAAAGTTTAGTCACGTATTTTTAAAAATGTTTAGTTATATCGAAGCTGTGTTGCTTGTTTTAATTACTATGGCGACAATTTACGCGATGGCAAATGATTTTTATCATGTTTATGAAGAACAAACGGTAAAATTAACGGATATTTTGTTAATGTTTATCTATCTAGAAGTACTCGCCATGGTCCAGCAATTTGTTGTTAATGGTAAGATCCCAGTTCGCTATCCTATCTATATCGCAATCATGGCAATTGCTCGCTATATTACGTTAGGAATGAAAGAACTACAGAGTGTGGATGTCGTTTGGTTATCGGTTGCTGCATTAATATTAGCTTTATCGACCGTTATTATCCGTGCTGGCCACTTCTATTGGCCTTATAAAGCATTAGGTGACGAATAACAACAGCCTTAGTAGGGGTCTTTAATTTCTTAGCGCTCTAATCTTTTACGCAAATAGGTGAAACTTGTAGCGGTAGTTTTATTGCCGCGATCACTTTTTCTGGTGACTGATTAAAAGTTTTACTGAGTGATTCACTATTTAGCTTGGTTTCTAAATAATGTACATAGTCGTTCACTTTATGCTGCGTATAAGCTTTAGGGTAGCTCGCCTTACATGATTGATACCAGGTTACATAATTATCAAAAAACTGGCTGGCATTATCCGCTGGCATAACCGACATCAAGTTGGCCATATTACGGCTGACTTGAAAATGCTGATAGTCAATTGGTGTATTCCAAAAACCACCCCAATAGAAAAAACCATTATCAGCAAAGGTAGTGATGACATCTTCAGCGAAGCCTCGGCGCTCATCTTTACCGTATCTAAATTTCATTCTGTTAGTGTATTGAGATCCATCTTTTGGCTTAAAGCTTGCGCTACCTTGTTCATCAAACTCAACGAACGGGTTTTGTTTTGGGTTAATATCAATAGCTAAACCATATGCATGAATCGATAGTGAACGCTTACCTGCGATAGGTCGGTAATTGAATGCAGATGTATTATTATCCGCCATTGATAGGTCATCATCACCTTGGTAATGACGTATTGGTTGTGCTTTATTGATGGGAAATTCTAATTCATATAAACGTTCAAAAATAGCCGCGACGTAAGGCGATACAGCATCCATGACGACAATTGAACCGTTATTATGCTGCTGACCCTGAAAATCGATATACTTGAATTGTACTTGTCTTAAACGATCGCACTGTACAGGAGCAGCTGAGGACATAACGCCCGCATCTGTCATTGCGCGGCAGTCTTTGCCTGAGATTTCCGTTATATTTGCAGCCGAGACTGGTAATAGAGAATTGCAGATTAGCGCTGGGATTAATGTTTTAAACCAATATGTTGACATACGTTTCCATCCATTTAGTCATGTTTTTTATCATCTTAACGTGTATCGTGTAAATGTAAATACGTTATGATTTTATTCATGATTAATTACTCTGTTGGGTATGTCACGTACTTATAAAAATAGGGAAGAATGAGAGAAATAAGCTGAGGTATATCGTCAGCTTGTTTCTCTATCATTAGCTAAGATGTAGATATAACTTAGTCTTAGTTGGGCTACTAGCCTGATGGCATTGCAAGGATTTCGGCAATGTTAATACTGGTCGTATATTGCACAAACTTAGGTTCTTGTTGGGTACGTGCTAATACCGCCATACGGTCTGATAGTTCATTACCTTCGATATTTGCATGGCCTTTAACATGGGAAATAATTAAATTGGATTTTAATTGTTCGTACAAACTAAAGCATTGTTGAATAATGGCTAGGTTTTTAATTTCTTCATTCTTACCACGTTTCCAGCCTTTATTTTTCCAACCTTTCGCCCACTTAGTGATGCAATCAATTGAGTATCTAGAGTCAGATAATACCTGTACTGTTTTACCTTTTTCTATGTGTGAGGCTGCAAAGCGGAAGGCAACTAATAAGCCATTTAATTCTGCTGAGTTGTTCGTTCCGTTAGCTTCGTATAAGCCGTACCATAATTGTGCCAGCTTATCTTTTTCATAAACAGCCATGCCTGTACCCGATTTACCTGGGTTAGGAGAGCAAGCTCCATCACAGTAAATGTTGAGATCTGCAACTTGTGGTGGTGTTGATAGAATGGACTTAGATGCACCTGAAGGGCGTGCTGCTTTTGGTTTAACTCCTGAACCTGTCGCACCTTCTTTTGCTAATGAGCGTTTCATTAATGCGCGAGTATAGGTTGAGGAGAATGCTTGGTCTGCTTCTTCTCTTGACGGGAAGCCCATATATTGTGCATCACTGCGGCCATCAATCTGTGCTTTAGTTTCAGACCAATTATCAAATACACCAGTCTTCACACCTTTCCATACTACGTAATGTTTTTTACTCATAACTTAATTTAATACTCTTAAAGTTTAATGCCTAAATAATAAATGCCTTAAGCCAAATTACCAACTATAACCATAGCCTTGTACACAATTTATGCGTTATTAAGCGGGCTATTTATTGTTTTTTTTCATTTTCGATAAATGTTTTAATTAGGCGTACGACCAAGTCGGGTTGTTCATTCGTGACCCCATGACCCGTGTCGGGTATAACAATAAGGGGCGCTTGTATCTTTTTACTCAGGTAGATGCCATGTTCAACAGGAAAGATACGATCTTTTTCACCCCAAATGAGCAATGTTGGTGTTGATGATACTGGCGCCTCGAGTAAAGCATCTCGATCGGCAGGTAATGATTGGATCATGGCTATTTTCTGTTTATGCCAAGTCGCAAAGTAAGTTTGATAGATTTGGTCTGCAATAAAGTCGGGCATCATTTTAGGTTCAACAAAAATACCACCAAATAAACGGCGCAACTCATAGCTGTTCTTTGGTATAAAGAAGTCCTCTGGTTTATCGACTGCAAAGCGTTTGTTTAACGCGGCAAGATCATCATCACTGAAGTAGGGACCTGGACTAGCGATGATGATGGCTTTGCTAATTCGGCTATCTTGAGTGTTATTGAGCATGTTGAAGGTGATAAAGCCGCCATAAGAGATACTAGCAATATTGACATTATCAAGCTGTAATTGATTGACTAACTGCCATATTGCTTGTGTTTCTGTTGTGAGGTTAGCTTCACCTGCGCTAAAAGAGTCACCAAACCAAGCGAGGTCTGGTGCGATAACATCATAATCTTTGCTGAGTGCCAGCATTTCTTTTTGCCATGTCGTGACGGCATTGCCACCAAATCCATGAAGCAGTAATAGTGGCTGTCCTTCTCCTCCACGCCAATAACTCAGTGAACCACCTTCTTTTAAACTCATCTGGTGCTGCTCAAAGCCTACAGATTTTAAGCTATCTTCATCTGAGTCTATTTTCCAGCGAACAATCGAGCAGCCTGTTAATAATGAAAAACATATGTAAATAATGAATAATTTTAGCTTGTTGGAAATCATATCGTTTGGCCGATTGCAGAGGGAATATAAAACAATACCTTAGATTGGAGGTAAATAAAATAACATTAATTTAACTTAGTGCTATCAAAAATAATAATATTTAAGTGGTCGGTAGGAAAGAGTAGACGGCGATTAGAATGAATGAATGGCAGAAATCAAAAAGCATACCAGCCATTTAATGTTGGCATGCTTTTTAATAAACTGTTATTAACGCTTTTTTTTCGCTTGTTTCTGTAATGCCATATCAAATTCGTCAGGGAACATAATAAGACCTTCGTCATCAAGATTTGGGAAGATAACGATAGCTAGGTCATCATCCATTAAACCCGATGTCCAACGGCTTTGCCATTTAGCTAATGAAATAGATTCTGTTTTACAGTTTTCCCATTCACCAGTCGCCCAAGATTGTGCAAACTCTGCGTTAGGCCATACTGGCACACAATCTTCGTCATCGTTATTTAGCATTACACAACCGTGTTCATCCGTTAAGATCCAGATTTTACGTTCGCTTGTTACTTCTTTTAATAAATAGCTAAGGCGTTTTTCTTCATCGTAAGCTTGAATTGTTGCTATTTGGTTCTCGTCGAGCGTGTTTGACATGTAATCTGTTCCTAATTTTTACTAATATGACGGTAATAGTCATCACCAACATGTAATTGTTTATTAACCAAAGATGAGCTGCCAAATACTTGGCTTACTTTTCTTGTGGTATTCTTTTCTTAAGCTATCAACGTCTTCTAATTTAGCTTTCGCAACGGCGAGATTTTCGTCTGTTATATCGGATTGTTGAATGCTATTCAGTATTGATTCTACTTTATCTAAACCTTGATTTGACATCTCTGCACGGTCAGGTGAAAAGTTATAGCTCTGTGCTACGGCAAGCATTTTACTCATTTCATCAATGCGAGTAGAAAACTCATCAGCAGATGTTGTTTTCATTGCTTGAGTATACGCTAATCTCATTTGTTTCATGGTAACTTTAAGATCGATACTGTCTATTTCGGCACTGTTGACCAATGTAGAAAATAATAAGCTGATGATAAGGCTTAGCTGAGCAAAACGATTCTTCATGATTTATATCCATAGATAATGATTAAATGCTGCTGTTAATAACACCTAGCGTATAATTACGAGTGTAATAACAGTCAGGTTTGTATGGGGGATTAACCGCGATACATATTTTCGAATGATTTAATTGAGAAACCACGCAGAATTTGGTCACCAATTTTAAGTGTTGGTACGCCTCGGCCACCAATAGCGGCTAATTCTTTACTGCCACGTGGTTCATTTACGCTGCATAAACGGTAAGGTATTTTCTTTTCATCTAGGTAGCGCTTTGCCGTATCGCAATTTGGACACTTCTTTTGCGTATATAATACGACTCTTTTCATTTTAGCCCCACAAGGTTGATTATAAAAAGGCGCATTATACCAAGCTAACACTGATTCACAATGTATCAATATGAGCAAATGATTTGAAATACACTTCTTTACAACATGATGGAATAATAAGGCGATGATGTGCGGTTTTAACTGTTTAATTTATACGCGTTATTTTAATGGAGTATGGATAAGGTAGTGGGTTTAGGTTTCAAGCTTAGGTGCAGGTATACTGTAATTATAAACATGATAATTGAAGATAATAAAGTATGAGTATTATTCTTGGCATAGATCCGGGCTCCCGGATCACTGGATACGGTGTGATCCAACATATACACGGTAAGTTCCAATATTTAGGCAGTGGTTGTATTCGTACATCAGGTGATACATTACCTGAGCGCTTAAAGCAGATCCATGCGGGAGTCAGTGAAATTATCATTCAATTTCAACCAGATAAATTTGCTATTGAAGATGTGTTCATGGGTAAAAATGCGGCCTCAGCATTAAAGTTGGGCCAAGCCCGTGGCGCAGCTATTGTCGCTGCGGTGTCGAATGACTTAGAAGTCGGGGAATATACTGCCCGTCAGATCAAACAAGCGGTAGTGGGTAACGGTGGTGCTGATAAAGAACAAGTACAGCAAATGGTTGTCAATCTACTTAAACTGCCAGGCACGCCACAAGCCGATGCTGCTGATGGGCTCGCTGTCGCATTATGTCATGCCCAGAGTTTACGCACCTTGATTAATATGGCTGGTAAAGTCAAAGGTACAGCCCGCGGACGTTATAATTAACCTATTAAGTGAACCGAAATAATAAATGATCTGGATATTTAACCAGTATTTTATTATCCTTGTGAACATTATATTTTAAAAAAAATGTTGGAAAATAATTGTGATTGGACGTTTACGTGGCACTCTATTAGAAAAGCAACCACCAGAAATTTTACTTGAAGTGAATGGGGTCGGTTATGAAGTTCAACTGCCGATGAGCTGCTTTTATGAGCTTGGCGATGTTGATAACGAAGTGATCGTTTACACTCACTTTGTGGTTCGAGAAGATGCTCAATTACTCTACGGCTTTAATAATAAAATGGAACGCTTGATGTTCCGAGAGTTAATTAAAGTGAATGGTGTTGGCCCTAAGCTGGCGTTGGCTATCTTATCGGGTATGACAGCAAATCAATTTGCACACTGTGTTGAACATGATGATATTAACAGTCTAATTAAATTACCGGGTGTGGGTAAAAAGACTGCGGAACGTTTATTGGTCGAAATGCGTGACCGTCTAAAAAACTGGGTGACTCAAGATTTGTTTACCCCTGAAGCAGATAAAGCACAATTACAAGGTTATGGTAATACGTCATCGAATGCGATTGAAGAAGCGGAAGACGCCTTGATTGGTTTAGGGTATAAACCTGCGCAAGTAGCGAAGATGATCAAGCAAGTTGCACAGCCAAGTATGAGTTGTGAAGATATCATTCGTTTGTCATTGCGTGCAACCTTACAGAATTAATTTAGGAAGTTACTTTAGTGATTGAAGCTGATCGATTAATTTCTAGCGGTACCGTCCGTGAAGAAGAAGTGATAGACCGTGCTATCCGACCAAAAATGTTGTTAGATTACCAAGGCCAGGACCATGTACGTAATCAAATGGAAATTTTTATTGAAGCCAGTAAACGTCGTGATGATGCACTGGACCATTTATTAATTTTCGGTCCTCCAGGACTCGGAAAAACCACATTAGCAAATATTGTGGCAAACGAAATGGGGGTGAGTATTAAAACTACCTCTGGACCAGTGCTCGAGAAAGCAGGTGATCTTGCTGCATTACTGACTAACTTAGAACCCCATGACGTACTATTTATTGACGAAATTCATCGTTTAAACCCGTCGATTGAAGAAATTTTATATCCTGCAATGGAAGATTACCAATTAGATATTATGATTGGTGAAGGCCCGTCAGCACGTTCGATCAAGCTTGATTTACCCCCGTTTACGCTTATCGGAGCGACGACTCGAGCTGGTTCACTAACATCACCGTTACGTGATCGTTTTGGTATTGTTCAGCGCCTTGAATTTTATAAGGTTGAAGATTTACAAGATATCGTATTACGCTCGGCAAATTGCTTAGGGCTGAATATGGATAGTGCGGGCGCGTTAGAAATAGCGAGACGTTCACGTGGTACACCTCGTATTGCCAATCGCTTATTACGTCGTGTACGTGATTATGCTGAAGTAAAACACAATGGTGATATTGATGCCGAAATCTCGTCTGCGGCGTTAAGCATGTTAGATGTTGATACTTGTGGATTCGACTACATGGACCGTAAGTTACTTATTGCCATTGTCGATACTTTCTCAGGCGGTCCTGTTGGCTTGGATAACGTTGCTGCGGCTATTGGTGAAGAGCGCGAAACCATTGAGGACGTACTTGAACCATATCTTATACAGCAAGGCTTTTTACAGCGCACTCCGCGTGGACGTATTGCGACACCACGTGCTTATCTGCATTTAGGCTTTGATTATCCAGAAAAATAACGGCTGAAATGTATTCTTCACATTAAATCAATTTCATATCTTATTTTTGTCAGGTATATTATTGAACTTATAGCGTCAAATCTTAGATTGTAGCGTTATAAGTTAGAGTAATAGTGTTTAAAGATATGGGTTTTAGAATAATGCAAAATGATATAGTAGAAAGTGCATTCAACGTGCGTGTTTATTTCGAAGATACAAATACTGATAGTCTTTGTCGTACGTAAAATAGACATCGATTACCGTTATCCGGTATTTCTTGATGATTTATTAATTATAAAGTCACATATTAAGGAACTAAAACGCGCATCGTTGGTCTTTTCTCAGTGTATCTATCATGAAAATGGTAAGTTACTGTCAGAATTAACCGTTAAAGTGGCATGCATTCAATTATCACATAAGAAACCGTGTGCGATGTCTACAGAAATTATAAGGAAACTAACCAGTGGAAGCTGCTGATATTTCATTTTTTGAACTTTTTTGGGAAGCTAGCCTATTGGTAAAAGCAGTGATGTTATTACTGCTTTCCATGTCCGTAGCATCATGGGCAATGATTCTTCATCGCTCAAAAGCATTGAAGCAAGCCAATGAAGCGTCGAAACGATTTGAAGATAGATTTTGGTCTGGTATCGATTTATCTAAATTGTATAAAGAAAGCGAATCGCGAAAGAATAATATTCAGGGTATGGAGTTAATTTTCCACTCTGGTTTTAAAGAATATGTGCGTATTCATAATACTGTTCAAGAAAATACCGATGCAATCATGGATGGCAGTTATCGTACGATGCGGGTTGCTTTATCCCGTGAAGTTGACGACCTTGAAACTAACTTAAATAATCTCGCTACAATAGGCTCAATTAGTCCTTATATCGGTCTGTTTGGTACGGTTTGGGGTATTATGAGTTCATTTATTGCATTAGGCGCTGTGCAGCAAGCAACATTGGCGATGGTTGCACCGGGTATTGCCGAAGCGCTGATTGCAACTGCGATGGGCCTGTTCGCAGCGATTCCAGCTGTTATTGCCTATAATCGATTTTCTGATCAAGTGATGAAAATTGAAAATAATTACGCTAATTTCATGGAAGAGTTTTCGAGTATTTTACATCGCCAGACTTTGGCTAAAAAAACACAGGATTAAGCGATGCAGCCTTATCAACGTAAGCGCAGACGACCTGTAGCGGAAATTAACGTAGTACCGTATATCGATGTCATGTTGGTACTACTTATTATTTTTATGGTGACAGCCCCGTTAGTGACTCAAGGTGTGCTTGTGGATCTACCACAAGCACAAGCTGAAGCGTTATCACAAGACAGTAAGCCACCCATTGTCGCTTCTGTTGATAAAGATGGTTTATATTACCTTGATGTGGGGGATGGTGATAAGTCACCAATGTCGCCCGATGATTTAGCGACGTTAGTTGCAGCTCATTTAAAATTACAGCCGGACACACCTGTTGTCGTTAAAGGTGATGGCTCTGTGGCGTATGCACAAGTGATCAGTTTAATGGTTGTGTTACAACAGGCTGGCGCACCTTCTGTTGGATTAATGACAGATCCAGTCGAGTAGCGTAAGTATTTAAAAGTAATTAAGAGTAGTTAAGAGTTAAGGGTAGGGTATAAATAAAGATGAAGGATAATCAGTCTAAGTACTCTGTGGCTATTATTATTTCGGTCGCACTGCATGTTGTACTTCTCGTGTTACTGGGTCTAAATGCAACCTCGACACCATTAAAACAACAGGCAAAGCCAAAAGTGCAAGCTATCCAAGCTGTCGTTGTAAGTGAGCAAGCGATAAAGCAACATGCTGACCGGATTAAACGTGCCGAGCAAGACAAACGCAGAAAAGAACAGCAACGTGTGCAGCAAGCGGAAGAGCGTATTAAAAAGCTTAATGAAGAACGTCGACAAAAAGAAGCTGCAATTGTAAAAGCAAAAAATGATCAGCGAAAAGCAGAACAAGCAGCAAGACGAGCTGAGACCAAGCGCGCCGAAAAAGAAGTTGAACGTAAACGAGCTGAAGTTGCTGCACTTAAAGCTGAGAAACAACGTTTGAAGAAAGTTGAAGAACGTAAACGTGCCGAAGCAGCAACGAAGAAAGCAGAGCAACAACGTGCTAAGAAAGAGTTAGAGCGTAAAAAGTCTGAACAAGCCGCTGCCGCCGCAGATAAAAAACGTAAAGCAGCCGAAGAAAAAGAACGTAAACGTCAGGCTGCTATTGTTGCCGAAAAGAAACGTAAAAAAGCAGAAGAAGCCAAGCTTAAAGCTGAACAAGAACGTAAGCGTGTCGCAGAACAAAAACGTAAAGCGGCAGAAAAAGAGCGTCAACGTTTAGCTAAAATCGAACGAGAAAGGCAAGAGCGTTTGATGCAAGAGCAGATCGAAGCTGAATTTGCATCTGAGTTAGATAGTGAAATACAACAACTCGATGCAGTACGTCAGCAAGAAGTATTAAGTGAAGTTGATAAATATACAGCGCGAATTAAAAATTCGATCCAACGCAATATGTTAACCAGTGATACGATGAAAGGTAAGTCTTGTTTATTGAAAATTATTTTATCCAATTCTGGCTTGGTATTAAGTGTTACAAGTGGTGGTGGAGACACTGCTGTGTGTAGAGCTGGGGTTAGTGCCGTGAATAAGGCTGGTTCGCTGCCTATGTCACCGGATCCAGATGTTGCGAAAGAACTTAAAAAAATTAATTTGATTTTTAGACCAGAGATTTAATATGAGTATAACTAAACGATTTTTATCTTTCTTTATTGTGTGTCTAATGCAGATACAAATCGCGCATGCGGCATTAGAAATTGTCATTACAGAAGGCACAAACAGTGCCAGACCTGTCGCCGTCGTTCCGTTTAAGTGGTTAGGTGCACAGCCTAAACCAAAAGACATGACTGATTTCGCTAGTATTATCGCGGATGATTTACGTAATAGTGGTCGTTTTTCTCCACTGGAACGCCGCTTAATGCCACAAACACCAGCAACAGAAAGTGCCGTTGATTATGCAGCCTGGAAAGAAGCAGGTGTCGAAGCAATCGTGATCGGTACAATAAAACCACTACAAGACGGCCGTTTACAGATCCATTTCCAACTCATTAATGTGTTATCTGGTTTTAAAAATCAAACGCCACAAAAAATTGATGATCAGTTAGTTAAAAATACCGATCATATTAAGCTTAATTTGAAAGGTAATTTCTCGACTCGTCGTCCTCGTCATATCTCACATCGTTTAAGCGATTATATTTTTGAAAGTCTGACCGGTACCCGTGGCGCATTCTTAACGCGTATTGCTTATGTCGCTATTAATTATGATGATAAATATCCATTTAAATTATTAATTTCTGATTATGATGGTATGAATCAACATATATTATTCCGCTCAAAAGAACCAGTTATGTCACCGTCGTGGGACCCTACTGGTAAAAAACTGGCTTATATGAGTATGGAAGACAAAAAACATGAAATCTGGATTTATGATCTGGTCACACAGAAACGTGAGCTAATCAAACCATATAAAGGGAGTAATATTTTCCCGGTCTTTTCACCTGATGGCTCGAAATTGTCGATGATATTGTCTAAATCTGGGCAAGCAGATGTATATGCTTACGATTTGAAAACCAAAAACTTGGAAAGGTTGACGAAAAATCGTGGTATTGATACCGAAGCAACCTGGACGCCTGATGGTAAGTCGATTGTTTTCACCTCTGAACGTGGCGGGCGTCCGCAAATTTATCAGGTTAATTTAGCAAGTAAGAAAATTAAACGACTGACCTTTGAAGGTAACGCAAACTTAAATCCTTCAATTACTCCAGATGGTGAAAATTTAGTGATGGTTAGTTTGCAAAAAGGTAAGTATAGTGTAACGAAGCAGGATTTGTCAGATGGATATGTTCAAAAACTGACTAACGGTCGTCTTGATAAGTCGCCAAGCATTGCGCCTAATGGCAGCATGGTTATTTACAGCACGGTTGTTAAGGGAAAACAGGTATTATCGTTAGTCTCAATGGATGGGCGCTTTAAAGCGGTTTTACCAGCAAGTGATGGAGAAGTAAAATCACCAGCGTGGTCACCTTTCTTGACATCTAAAAAGAATTAATTATTGATAGGAAAATGAAAATGCAACTAAATAAAATCTTAAAAAGTTTAGTAATTGCGTTACCAATGCTGACATTGGCTGCATGTAGCTCAACAACGGATACAACTGAAAATGATGCAGTTGAAAGTTCTGCACAACAAACAACAAATGACTCAACGGCTAATGCTGAATCAGATCCAACTGTTGTTAGTGGTAGTGATACTGACATAAGTATTGACCCAGTTGAAAATTTAACACCTGAAGAAGTTAAAAAACAAGTAATTGACGAGTTACGTAAACGCCACGTTGTTTACTTTGGTTTTGATCAACAAGCCGTTACTGCAGAGTACGGTGAGTTATTACAAGATCATGCTAATTTCTTAATTGATAACCCTGAAGTTAAAGTGTTAGTTGAAGGTCATGCCGATGAGCGTGGTACGCCAGGTTACAACATTGCACTAGGCGATCGCCGTGCTGATGCTGTGGTTAAATACCTAACTAACTTAGGTGTTTCTTCAAGCCAAATCTCGACAGTTAGTTATGGTGAAGAGAAGCCTGTAGATACTT
Source organism: Moritella sp. 28 (assembly GCF_018219435.1). NCBI lineage: Bacteria > Pseudomonadati > Pseudomonadota > Gammaproteobacteria > Alteromonadales > Moritellaceae > Moritella > Moritella sp. 28. The sequence goes on from NZ_CP056121.1 coordinate 1,463,774, forward strand.
CTCATACTCAAGCTGCATTCTCTAAAAATCGACGTGCAGTGCTAGTTTACTAAGGATTAGTCACCTTGATTCGAATTAATACTAAAACGGCCATGATCATGGCCGTTCTTTATAGTGGTTTCGGGCATGCCGCACCAGCAACAGTATTTGATGTAAATGCAAGTACTGAACCGATGATAACTAAAAAACAGACTCGTTCTGTTGAGCAACGCTTGACCCGTATAGAGAATATCCTCCACGCTCGAACGAGAGCACAATTAGAAACCCAGCAGAGACTTGATCAATTATCAATTGAATTAATGAATTTACAGGGTGCTATCGAAGAAAACGAACTAGAGCAAGGCAAAATTACGCAACGTCAGCGTGATATTCTCAATGATATTGAGCGTATTCGTACAACTCTCGTCGCAAAACCTGCTGTTCCTGCTGCAATTGATGCAAATATTCTAAATGCAACAAATCAGCCGGTAAATTTGACCGGTAAAGATGCTTATAACTACGCGATCAAATTAATCAAAAATGAACGTAAATACGATGAAGCAATACCTGCGTTACAAAGTTTCATTTCTACGTATCCAGAATCTGAGTTAGCCGCTAATGCACATTATTGGTTAGGTCTGCTTTTGCGTAAAGATAATAAGAATGATGATGCTAAAGCTGAATTTGAGACGATCGTAACTAAGTATCCTACATCAAATAAACGAGCAGACTCTTTACAAAAACTTGGTCAACTCGCTAAGCTATCGGGCTCTAAGAGTGAAGCGAAGCGTTATTTTGAACTCGTGATTAAAGATTATCCAAATGATGCTGTTGCTAAGTTAGCAAAAAAAGAGCTAGCAGCACTGAAGTAATATTTTAAGATTGAACAACATTAACGAACTATTGGTTTGTGCTATTTGTCATCTTATTGGCGTTAAACTGAACGGAATTCAGAGTTTTATCATTGAATTGTGATTCTGAGCAGATTTTACTTGCAGAGTTTTCTGAAAAAAGTATTATAGCCGCCATCGAGACAGGGGTTAGCGAAAACAACGTAAGTCGTTTAGTTCATTGATGTCTTGATTATAGAATTGTCGCGGGATGGAGCAGTTTGGTAGCTCGTCGGGCTCATAACCCGAAGGTCGTTGGTTCAAATCCGGCTCCCGCAACCATTTCTATTACCAATTAATTTGGTATATGTGGGTCCTTAGCTCAGTTGGGAGAGCATCGCCCTTACAAGGCGAGGGTCACTGGTTCAAGCCCAGTAGGACCCACCACATTTAATTACGAACCCTACGTAAGCTAAATGAAAACATATTGTCGCGGGATGGAGCAGTTTGGTAGCTCGTCGGGCTCATAACCCGAAGGTCGTTGGTTCAAATCCGGCTCCCGCAACCAATTTGTTCGCTATATAAATAGCAAAAATTGTGGGTCCTTAGCTCAGTTGGGAGAGCATCGCCCTTACAAGGCGAGGGTCACTGGTTCAAGCCCAGTAGGACCCACCACAAATTATTAAGTTTGGTTATATATTTTTTTAAATAAATAACTAGACTTCATAAAGAAAGTACTTGGGGCTGTTAGCTCAGTTGGTAGAGCAGTTGACTTTTAATCAATTGGTCGAAGGTTCAAATCCTTCACAGCCCACCACTTTCTTTAGTTCTGATAAAGAACACACAGCATTGTCGCGGGATGGAGCAGTTTGGTAGCTCGTCGGGCTCATAACCCGAAGGTCGTTGGTTCAAATCCGGCTCCCGCAACCAGTTATAACGATAGATACAACTATCGCTAAATAAATATCGTGGGTCCTTAGCTCAGTTGGGAGAGCATCGCCCTTACAAGGCGAGGGTCACTGGTTCAAGCCCAGTAGGACCCACCACTATTTTTAAAGAAAGAATTTGGGGCTGTTAGCTCAGTTGGTAGAGCAGTTGACTTTTAATCAATTGGTCGAAGGTTCAAATCCTTCACAGCCCACCACTTTCTTTAGTTCTGATAAAAGAACACACAGCATTGTCGCGGGATGGAGCAGTTTGGTAGCTCGTCGGGCTCATAACCCGAAGGTCGTTGGTTCAAATCCGGCTCCCGCAACCAGTTATAACGATAGATACAACTATCGCTAAATAAATATCGTGGGTCCTTAGCTCAGTTGGGAGAGCATCGCCCTTACAAGGCGAGGGTCACTGGTTCAAGCCCAGTAGGACCCACCACTATTTTTAAAGAAAGAATTTGGGGCTGTTAGCTCAGTTGGTAGAGCAGTTGACTTTTAATCAATTGGTCGAAGGTTCAAATCCTTCACAGCCCACCACTTTCTTTAGTTCTGATAAAAGAACACACAGCATTGTCGCGGGATGGAGCAGTTTGGTAGCTCGTCGGGCTCATAACCCGAAGGTCGTTGGTTCAAATCCGGCTCCCGCAACCAGTTATAACGATAGATACAACTATCGCTAAATAAATATCGTGGGTCCTTAGCTCAGTTGGGAGAGCATCGCCCTTACAAGGCGAGGGTCACTGGTTCAAGCCCAGTAGGACCCACCACTATTTTTAAAGAAAGAATTTGGGGCTGTTAGCTCAGTTGGTAGAGCAGTTGACTTTTAATCAATTGGTCGAAGGTTCAAATCCTTCACAGCCCACCACTTTCTTTAGTTCTGATAAAAGAACACACAGCATTGTCGCGGGTCCTTAGCTCAGTTGGGAGAGCATCGCCCTTACAAGGCGAGGGTCACTGGTTCAAGCCCAGTAGGACCCACCACTTATTATCGTTGTGATATGTCCTAACATAAACAACAAAACTTCTATTTAAGGAATCCTTAATAGAAGCAGTAAAAGTAAAGGGCTGTTAGCTCAGTTGGTAGAGCAGTTGACTTTTAATCAATTGGTCGAAGGTTCAAATCCTTCACAGCCCACCACTTTACTTCTCTTTATAATATAAAGAGTATAATAAGAATAAAACAAAAAAGCCTCGCTATTAGCGAGGCTTTTTTGTATGAGTCGAAAAAAAATCACGCTAAATTACGTTTTCATGACAATGCCATGTATAATACGCGAAGATAAATTTTTTGAGCTCTGAGTAATTAGCTATGACTCCCAATGTAGTAGAAATGGAATATCCATTCCCAAAAAAACCAGTTCCGTTATCGGCACAAGAAAAACTGGATTATAAAGCACGTATTAAACAGCTTTTAAAAGAAAAAGATGCAGTATTAATTGCACACTATTATACAGATCCTGAAATTCAAGCGCTTGCAGAAGAGACTGGCGGTTGTGTTGCTGACTCTTTGGAAATGGCTCGCTTTGGGAACAATCACCCAGCTAAAACGCTAATCATTGCCGGAGTTCGTTTCATGGGGGAAACGGCAAAGATCTTAGCTCCAAGCAAACGTATCATCATGCCTGCACTGGAAGCAACTTGTTCATTAGACCTAGGCTGTCCTGTTGAAGAGTTCTCGGCATTCTGTGATGCGTATCCTGATCATACCGTTGTGGTATATGCAAATACATCTGCAGCCGTTAAAGCGCGCGCTGACTGGATTGTCACATCAAGTATTGCGCTGGATGTAGTCGATCACCTTGATAGTGATGGCCAAAAATTAATTTGGGGTCCTGATCGTCATTTGGGTGCTTGGATTGAAAAACAAACTGGCGCAAAAATGGTTCGCTGGCAGGGGGCTTGTATCGTCCATGATGAATTTAAAGCATCAGCGTTAAAACGTTTGAAAGAAGAAAACCCAGACGCAGCGATCCTAGTTCACCCTGAGTCACCTGCCGATGTAATCGATCTTGCAGATGCGGTTGGTTCAACGAGCCAATTGATTAAAGCGGCAAAAGAACTACCACAACAAAAACTGATTGTTGCTACGGATAAAGGTATCTTCTTTAAGATGCAGCAAGCGTGTCCTGAAAAAGAAATGATTGCTGCTCCAACTGGTGGCAATGGCGCGAGTTGTCGTAGTTGTGCAATGTGTCCTTGGATGGGCATGAATGGCCTGCAAACGATTGAAGATTCATTGGTTAATGATGAAGGGCATGAAATTTTTGTTGATGAAGACATTCGTGTTAAAGCGCTTATTCCATTAGAACGTATGTTGAGCTTTAACGTATCAAACTAAGCGTTAATAAACATTAACGAATTAAGCCTGAATGCTTTTGCTTCAGGCTTTTTTATCGCTAAAAATCGTACTGAGAATTGTCTATCAGTCTGTTACACTAATTTTTCCCGCTAACTTTGCCACTGTTACGTTTCCTATCCCATTGACACTCACTAAGTCTGTTATTGCGCTAAATTCCCCGTTACGCTCACGCCATTGGATTATTTGCACCGCCTTATATTTTCCTATGCCAGGTAAAGCAGTAAGCTCTAGCTCATTCGCGGTATTAATATTTAATGGCATTAATGATGCGTCACGTGAAATTGATGAATGGCTGAGATCAAAAGCGGTCGTTTCTGTTGGGGTGATGACTGCATGCTCATTATTCATATTAGAAACCGTTTTGACTTGTTCTGCATTTGCTTGCGGTAAAATAAACAAGGGTGCAGTAACTGCGACATATAGCGCTAAGCGAGTAATTTTTTTCAACATTGATATTCCTTCATAGTCATGATGATATTGTATGTTCAGAATAAATTGTAGTGTGATTTTACATTGTTGTTACCCGCTAAGTAGCTTGTTGTGCTAGCTATCACATGCTTATAGAGGAAGTTATACGGGTGCTCAAATTGTCAGTATTAGGAAAGTAGTAGGGATCTGAAAGGGGGATATTAAGAAGAAGCACAGTATTTAATTAATACGTTTTTAGTCAGTTTTTAATTAAATACGGTGCCAGATATAACTATTTTTCTTACTTAAGCTTATTTGTTATTGCTGTTTTCTTTAGGCATATAACGGTAGAGATAAATGACGGTCAATATCGTAAAAGCTAACATGATGCCCAGTACGCCAAAGACTTTAAAATCAACCCATAACTCTTCTGACATGTTAAACGCAATGTAATGATTTAAACCAGCAAGCGAGAGGAAGAATATTGACCATGCTGCGTTCACGCGTGACCACACAAACTCAGGTAAAACCATTTCTTTACCTAACATCTTTTTAAGTAAGTTTTGTTTGAAGCCATATTGGCTAACCAATAAAACAATTGAAAATAGGCAGTAAATAATAGTTACTTTCCATTTAATAAAACTCGAATCTTGTGTAAATAAGGTAATACCACCAAACACGGTCACCATAGCAAACGTGATTAATTGCATTTTTTCAACTTTACGATATTTATACCAGCTAAAGAGTAATGTACATGCCGTTACTGCGATTAATGCTGCAGTTGCGGAATAAATATCGTACATTTTATAAATAACGAAAAAGACGATCAGAGGAATGAATTCATTAAATTGTTTCATAAAATTTTTGGCTCACGGCTAACGATTTAATCCAGTTTATCACGAAAATCGTAGATATAAAAAAACAGCCTCATGATGAGGCTGTTTTTACATTTATTTAAATTAGATTTTCAGTATTAAGCTGTTGCTGCAACTGGTTTTTGATTCGTCGTTTCTTCTTGCGTAATAACTTGACCTTCTGCGCCGTGCATCCAGTAAATTAGCTTGCGTGCTGATGCAAATAGGATCAGAGATGAAATCACAGCTGCTATTGCAATACCGCCAAAGATAGCCATTGGACCTGCTTCACCAATTTGCGCGCCAATCATACCGGCCACTTTATTTGCAATGGCGTTAAAGCCAAACCATGCGCCCATCATCAGTGATGCTAAGCGTAATGGTGCTAATTTAGTGATCATAGATAGACCGATTGGAGAAAGACATAATTCACCCATAGTATGGAAGAAGTACGCACCAACCAACCAGTACATGCTTGTTTTAACGGTTAAGTCGCCACCTTGCTCTAATGTTGCAAAGATCATGAACATAAAACCAATCGCTAACATTAATAATGCCATTGCAAATTTAACGGGTGATGTCGGCTCTTTCGGGCCCATTTTCATCCAGATCATACTTACGATAGGTGCAAAGGTAATAATAAAGAATGGATTTAATGATTGGAACCAAGCAACAGGTACTTCAAAACCACCAATCATACGGTCTGTATAATCATTTGCGTAAAGGTTCATTAGACCACCGGCTTGTTCGAAACCAGCCCAGAAAATGATAACAAATAGTCCTAAAATTAAGATAACTTTAAGACGATCAACTTCGATGGCCGTTAGCGTTGGCTTTTTACCTTTATTAGCAGTCAATTCTTTCTTCGCTGCCGCTTCAATACCAATATTACCTAAGTATTTATTCGCGAATAATTTTTGTAAGACAACGCTAAGTACCATCGCGATACCAGACATTAAGAAGCCATATTTGTAATTTCCGGTGTAAACAACGACAGCACCAACAAGGATACCAGACAAGAAAGCACCAATATTAATGCCCATGTAGAAGATAGTGAATGCACCATCACGACGATTATCGCCTTCTTCATACAGGTCACCAACCATAGTGGAGATGTTTGGCTTGAACAGGCCATTACCAGCGATGATGAATGCAAGGCCTAAATAAAGCCCAGCAGTAGGGCTGAGTGATAACGCTTCTACTGGTAAGAATAATGCGAATTGACCTAATGCCATTAATACGCCACCAATTAAGACACTTTTACGTTGTCCTAGGAAGTTATCTGCTAACCAGCCACCAATGAGAGGAGTGATGTAAACTAAACCTGTGTATGTACCATAAAGAGAAAGCGCATCTGCTTGGCTCCAACCTAAACCTGGAAGACCAGTTTGATAATTAGGATCGGTTAATAATGCAGCCGCTTGCTGGTCTTGGGTTATTGAAACAAGGAAGATAACGAGAATTGCACGCATGCCATAATAACTAAAGCGTTCCATCATTTCTGTACTGAATAAAAGGAATAAACCTTTTGGGTGACCCATAAATGTATCTGAATTATTAGGATTCATAATATCGCCTGTTTTGTATTTGTTTTGTATTTGTTTTTATATTTATTTTTATGATTTTATGCTGATAAACTATCCGTTATCAGGTTATTCATTCTTTTATATCCCTTTTACTAGTTGTTAACAAGCGTAAAAACCAATTATAAGAGGTCTGTCAACATAATCTGAGTATTTGTTCTATGTTTGTTCTGTGAGTGTTAAGTGTATGTTATTCACGTGGTTGTTTATGGTTGTTATATATGCATTTAATTCAGATTTTAATTTAGACTTTAATTTAATATTTTTTGACGTAATATTAGAGGCGTTATCATGATTAGGGTTATCAAGTTTAAATGATGGAAACCAAAAAAGAGTGGTACTTACTGTACTGTAAAGGAAAGGAAGAAGTTAGAGCTCAGGTTAATCTTAAAAACCAAGGGATTGAAAGCTTTTATCCAACGATGAAAATGGAAAAAAAAGTACGCAGTAAACTTGTATATAAAGATGTGGTTATTTTTCCTAATTATTTATTTGTTGAAATTGACACGCTGGCGGCTAATTTCAATAGTATTCGTTCTACCCGTGGGGTTATTGATTTTGTTAAGTGCGGTAAACATTATACCAAAGTACCTGCTAACTTGGTTGCGGAGCTAAAAGAAAAACAACAATGCCGAGATAAATCTGAAATTGATGTCACCTTATTTACCGAAGGCGAAAAAGTGATTATTCAGGATGGTGCTTTTAAAGGTATTGAGGCTATTTATCAATGCAAAGATGGATTAGAACGTTCAATGCTATTGATTAAGTTAATTAACAAAACGACGACAATGAGTGTTGCTAACGCTGAAATCAAAAATAAATAAGGAAAATAAACCAGAAAACCAGCAGTAATTCAGCATAAGCCCAGCCTTATTGTTTAGATAAGGCTGCTTTCTATATCCCTTCTTTTATCACCAACATACTTTCGGTAATCGCGTTAAATTATGGTCTAAACTCAATGTTCGACAATGGCTATCACTGCGTTGATTATTTATCGCTGTTGCAATCACTTGGTACTGATTATTCGTTGTGATCTTTATACTGTATTGGTAAGTCTCACTACTAAGGTCAATCGATAAATGTCGCAATTCAATATATTCTTGATGCCGACTATAATTATCGGTTTCTAATAAGCTAATTGCTGTTAATTTCATTTTGGCTTGATCACGATGTGTTGCTAGCATGTAGTGCTGGTAATTAGGTATCCCTATACTCGCTAAAATAGCCACGATGGCCACTGTTATAAGTAATTCGATTAATGTAAAACCGGGTGACATGGGCCATTTATGCATACTATTTTTCCGCTATTATTAAGTTATCCTGAGTCTAGGTAATAAATCTATAGCTGGTGATGTTTTAAACAGTGTTGTGATAATGATTGTATTAAGAGTAAGATTAATTCCTCCTGAGCAAGCCTAACTGGCCCGCATTAGCATTTAGTTGTTGTGTCTGAGGCAATTTTGTTAGATCATTGTTCACTATTTTATTAAAAATTTACTGTTTGAGGTAAGGAATGAGTCAGGCTGAAGTACGCCCAACGAACTTTATTCGTCAGATTATTGATGAAGATTTAAATTCCGGCAAACATACTAATGTGCATACGCGTTTTCCGCCAGAGCCGAATGGCTTTTTGCATATTGGTCATGCCAAATCGATTTGTTTGAACTTTGGTATTGCTGACGATTACCAGGGACAGTGTAATCTACGTTTTGATGATACGAACCCAGAAAAAGAAGACATTGATTACGTTCATGCAATTCAAGAAGACGTAAAGTGGTTAGGTTTTAACTGGGATGGTGAAGTTCGCTATTCATCAAATTACTTCGATAAATTATTCGAATATGCAGTTGAATTGATTCAAGCGGGTAAAGCTTATGTTTGCTTCTTAAATGCAGAGGAAACACGTGAGTACCGCGGTACGCTGAATAAGCCGGGTAAAAATAGCCCATACCGTGAAACGAGCATTGACGAAAACCTCGCGTTATTTAATAAAATGCGTGACGCTGGTTTTGCTGATGGCGAATGTTGTCTACGTGCAAAAATTGACATGACGTCATCGTTCATGTGTATGCGTGATCCCGTTATCTATCGTATTAAGCGTGCACATCATCACCAGACAGGTGATAAATGGTGTATTTATCCAATGTACGATTTCACGCATTGTATTTCTGATGCGATAGAAGGTATTTCTCACTCTATCTGTACATTAGAATTCCAAGATAACCGTCGTGTTTATGATTGGGTATTAGACAATATCTCAATTGATTGTCGTCCGCGTCAGTATGAATTCTCACGTTTGAATATTGAATATACGATGATGTCTAAGCGTAAGCTTAATGCATTAGTGACAGAAAACCATGTAAGTGGTTGGGATGATCCACGTATGCCAACAATTGCTGGTTTACGTCGTCGTGGTTATACAGCTGCGTCAATTCGTGAATTTTGTAAACGTATTGGTGTGACTAAACAAATCAATACGATCGAAATGGGTATGCTAGAAGCATGTATCCGTGAAGATCTTGAAGATTCAGCACCACGTGCAATGGCGGTTCTTGATCCGGTTAAATTAGTCATTACTAATTATCCAGAAAATCAAACCGAGCAATTAATTGCACCTGCACATCCTAAACTAGATATGGGTACTCGTACGTTACCATTTAGTCGTGAACTATTTATTGATCGTGCGGATTTCCGTGAAGAAGCGAACAAGAAATATAAACGTTTAGTATTAGGCAAAGAAGTTCGCTTACGTAATGCATACATTGTTAGAGCCGATGACGTTGTAAAAGATGATGCGGGTAATATCATTGAAATTCACTGTACTTACGATGATGAAACACTTGGTAAGAACCCAAGTGATGGTCGTAAAGCTAAAGGTGTTATTCATTGGGTATCAGCTGCTGATGCTGTTGATGCGGAAGTACGTGTTTATGATCGCCTATTTAAAATAGAAGATCCTGCAAGTGTTGAAACATTAGAAGAAGCATTGAATGAAGAATCATTAGTTGTTATCAAAACAGCTAAAGTTGAACCAGGCCTTGTTGCTGCTCAACCTGCAAGCGCATACCAGTTTGAACGTGAAGGTTACTTCTGTGCAGACAGTAAAGATTCAACAGCGGATAAGCTTGTGTTTAACCGTACAGTGTCTTTACGTGGCTAAGTCTGTTTTATAGGACTCACGTAGCATCAAGGGATGATATTTTTTTCTTGGTGTTATTTAAAGTTAAAAAATACGCATAAAAAAAGGAGCTATAGCTCCTTTTTATTTATCTTATTTTTAGTGTGTAATTATTTATGATTACACTTGCCATCTAATGAACGGCCATACAAGTATAAACTGTGGGCTTGTAATGACATATCATTTTCTGCTGCAATTTCACGTTGACGATCTTCGATCAAGTCATCATGGAATTCAATTACGTGGCCACAGTCAAGACATACAAGGTGGTCATGGTGGTTTTGAGTAGCCAGTTCAAAAACAGATTTACCGCCTTCAAAATAATGACGAGTAACAATACCTGCATCATCAAATTGGTTAAGCACTCGATATACTGTCGCAAGCCCAATTTCTTCACCTTTACTGAGCAATTGTTTGTATAGATCTTCGGCACTGGTATGCTGACTGCTAGGGAGTTGTAATAATTCTAAAATTTTGATTCTTGGCAGGGTTATTTTTAATCCTGCTTTTTTTAATGCGGTTTTTCTATCAGTCATAACGTACTCATTTTTAAAATAGAGAAAAGTATATTTTCTTTACATTCCTCACTATTATATGACGAGACGCAAAAACAATAAACCTCATATTTGTTAAAGCGGGATTTAAATACAAAAATTTACGTATTAACCGAGCTTTTGTTTAGTCTAGTGTGACCAAAAGTGATTAAATCTGATCTTAATATGTTGTATATGGCAAGCAGAAAAAGATAGCGTATGATATGTATTCCTAAATGGATGGGTAAATGAATGTTATTTAATTAGAGTGGCTGTGTAATGGGGCTTTAGCTGGGGGGGAGAGTAAAAGGTAAAGTAACGTGTATACGTCGTTTACCTTTTATTTATATAGTTTATAACTAAAAGATTAGTCTTCTAGTTCTGCAAGACACATTTCGCTGTGGATTTGCTTTACCCAAGCTTCAACACGATCTGCTGTTAGTTCTGGTTGACGATCTTCATCAATACCTAAACCAACAAAGTGATTGTCATCAGTGAGTGCTTTAGATGCTTCGAAATCATAACCTTTAGTTGGCCATTCACCGATTAATGTACCGCCTTTTGCTTCAACAACGTCACGTAGTGTGCCCATTGCATCAAGGAAGTACTCAGCGTAATCTTCTTGGTCACCACAACCAAAGATTGCAACTAGCTTGTCAGAAAAATCAATTTCTTCTAGTGAAGGCATGAAATCATCCCAATCACATTGAGATTCGCCATAATACCAAGTCGGAATGCCTAAAATTAATAGGCTGAACTCGTTAATATCTTTCGTTGTTGATTTTGCAATATCTTTAACATCAACAAGTTTTTTACCCAGTTGTTTCTGGATCATCTTAGCAACTACTTCTGTGTTACCAGTGTCACTACCAAAAAATAAGCCTACGCTAGCCATTCTTAAATTATCCTAATAGTTTTAATTTAAACTTATTTTGCTACATGTGTTTGCAGTAATTGTTGTATATATTCACTGCGCGTCATATTAGCACTTTTTGCTTTTATATTTAACATATCAAACAAGTCTTGTTCGACCTTTAATTCAATACGTTTGAATCCGTTAGCCTTGTCTCGGCTTAATTGGTTACGTTTATTCTGTTTCAACTGCTCTTTACGTGATAACGGATTGGTTTTGGGTCTACCAGCACGCTTTTCTTCAGCAAAAAGGTCAATCGTCGTTCTATCGAAACTTTCCTTTGCCACGTTATATTCGCCATTGCAGTTAATACTATAAGATTATTAAATCTGGGTTTCCCAGACAGTGATCAATACTTCTTTAAAAACAAAGCCAGCCATACCAAAGCAGAGTACAAACCAAACCGCTACACGTCCAAATTGAGGTACATTACCTTTTTTAAGTACGTCGTGAATTGCCATGCCGATTAAAAAAAACAGCGCAACAAAGAACAATTTAGTGCCGACAGATTCAATTAAGTCAATGTATTCATACAACATAACAATATTCACCTAAAGTTCGTAACAGTATCTACTTAGAGTACGAACGTGCAAATATATCACAATGTGTCTAATGACTAAATAAAAAATCGACTATTATTTTGTTAAATATTGTCGGTTTTTCGGCATGTAACCAGTGACCAGTACCTTGTATTAACTTTGCTTTCGCTTGTGGGAAATATTTAGCAATAGCTGCTTTATGCTCATTGGTTATATAGTCAGAATTCATGCCTTTAATGAATAATACTGGTTTATCATACTGTTTATTTACTTCTGGCCAGTCCGAAATAGCATCGTATTGAGATATAATTGTATCTAGCGCGTAGTAAAAATCAAATTTACCTTGCTCATTTTTATACAATCCTTTCAATAAAAACTGCTGAACACCTGCTTCTTCTACATATTCGGCAAGCTTTGATTGTGCTTCACTACGTGTGGTTATATCGCTAAGTGGAATGTTTTTTAATCCAGCAAAGACATTATCATGTCGAGGGGGGTAATTCACTGGTGCTATATCGGCTACCGCTAAACTGGTTACGCGGGTAGGAAAATTAAGCGCTGTTCGCATGGCAATCTTACCACCCATTGAATGACCGACTAGATGTGCTTGTTCGATCGTCAAATGATCCATGAGATGAATAATATCATTTGCCATATCATCATAATGCATACTATGATGACGCATAGATAAACCATGGTTTCGAACATCAACCGCGATCACTTGATGATCCGTTTTTAATTGTTTAATTAGCATGCCCAAGTTTGTTGCACTGCCAAATAAGCCATGGATAACGATAACAGGATCACCCTGACCGTATATTTTGTGATTAAGTAACATATATTTCTCCGTAATTGTGGCTGATTCTACCGCAATAATTACGTCATTGTCGTGTATGAATCGTTGATAAATGCATCACAGAGGTAATATTTTTTCTATAAGCATAGAGAGAAATCTATTCACAAGGTATAATTAAACCAAATTTATAAGCAAGGATTTACTAGTTAAATATGAAGACGATTGAGCTTGAAGACGACCTATATCGTTATATTGCTAGTCAAACGAAAGATATTGGCGAAAGTGCATCAGATATTTTACGTCGCTTACTTGGTGTACCTGATAGTGACTGTGCAGATTTAACAAATGTTGAAGTATTGCCACAGCCTGTAGAGAACATCAACAGTGAGACTAAGCAAACGGTAACTAATTCACCGGCAGTAGTAGCGCCGACACCTGTATCTACACCGATTGTTGTAGAGCCTGAGATTGTCAGCCATTCTACGCTGCCAGCCAGTATCGCTAAGCTTATTAAAAATAAGAAATTTAAAGAAACGACGGTTTCGGTGACTAAGTTTATACAGATATTATCTGTCTTGTATGCAGAAAACCCGAAAGAGTTTGATAGTGCGACTGATATTAAAGGCCGTAAACGTATTTACTTTGCAAAATCGGAAAGTGAATTGTTAAGTGCTGGTAGTACGACCAAACCTCGTCATATTGAGAATACGCCATATTGGGTTATTACTAACACTAATACAGGTCGTAAACGTAATATCATTACACAACTCATGGCTGAAATGGGTTATCCCCATGCGCTGATTGATGCTGTAAGTCAATCAATCTAATTCGCAGCCTCCTGACAGGGTATCTAAAATGTGCTTAAGCTTAACGCTGACATTATTTGAGATACCTTGTCTATTTTATCCTTCTATATCCTTTCTTAAATTATGATCGACCTGCTTAAGTTACAGCGTGCAAGTACACTAAAAAGTCGAAGCACTCTGATATTTTTATCTATTTGTCTTGTTGCCGTTATTTTAATTTCGCTTGTCTCAGGCCGTTTCAGTATTGGTGTTGATGATATTTTTAATGGTTTATCATCTTTACAGCAACAAGTGTTATTTGACCTACGTTTACCACGTATTGTGACTGCAATTTTAGTTGGCGCTGCGTTAGCTGTTGCCGGTTGTATCTTGCAAGTGTTACTCGCTAATTCGTTAGCAGAGCCTGGTGTTATCGGCATTTCATCGTTTGCCAGTTTGTTTGCTGTGTTATCGATTGTCTTTCTTGAGACTTTGTTTCCACAGTGGGCGGGATTACAGCATTATATTTTACCATTATCGGCTTTTATCGGGGCAAGCTTAGTCACGTATTTACTTTATCGAGTGACAAAGAATAACTTACCCACCACCAAGATCTTATTACTTGGCGTTGCGATCGGTATCTTTTCTGGCGCGATTATGACTTGGCTGTTGTATTTTTCTGATGACGGCAGTATGCGACAAATGCTGTACTGGATGATGGGAAATTTAGCGTATGGATCCGAACTTATTTATATTGCCGTTATTCCTTTGAGTTTGAGTTTTTTGTGGATCATGTGCCGTATTGATGCGCTGAACCTTTTACAGTTTGGTGAACAGGGGGCATTTCAATCGGGTATTGATGTCCCTAAATTACGTATTCAGCTTATTTTATGTGTGGCAGTACTCACTGGCGTGTCGGTATCGATGGCGGGCGTAATTAGCTTTATTGGGTTAGTGATTCCGCATATTTTACGGATATTAGTGACGAGCCAATTACGCTTTCTTGTACCTGCTTCAGCCTTGTTGGGCGCGATCTTTTTATTACTTGCGGATTTAATTGCGCGTAGTGTGTTTGCAACCGCGGAGTTACCTGTAGGGGCGATCACGGCAAGCTTAGGCGCTCCTTTTTTCATCTATTTACTATTGCGCAAGCAAGTAGCATAACAACAAAGCACTATGGATAAATTAAAAAATACGATGGGGACATCTACAATATTAACGCTAACCAATGTTAACTATCAGCAGCGATTACATGATATGAATGTATCGATAGATAAAGGGAGTTGTTTGTTTTTATTAGGGCCTAATGGCAGTGGTAAAAGTACATTACTTTCCATTTTAGCAGGTCATGAACAGGCATGCGAAGGCGCTTACTTATTAGCTGAACGTCCTATTTCGTCTTATCCTATTGCTGAGTTGGCTCGCCAGCGCGCCTGGTTACCGCAAGTATCTCCGCCACCTTTTGCCATTCCGGTTTATCAGTTTATTGCTTTGGGTTTACATCCTCTGGGTATTAGCCTTGAAGATGAACAAGCTTGTCGGGTGATAAATCAATTATTATCCCGATTAGATATAGCTAAGTTAGTTGAGCGTAATTGCGATCAACTGTCGGGTGGTGAATGGCAGCGTGTGCTTATTGCCCGTACATTAGTACAAGTATCACCGCTATTAAATCAGCAATCGATTTTATGTTTATTGGATGAACCATTAACAGGGCTTGATTTAAAGCATCAAATTGAAGTGTTACAGATGTTAAAAGAATTTTCAGAGCAAGGTATTACGATTATTGCATCTATCCATGATCTTAATCTCGCTCTTAATCATGCTTCTGAAGTACTGCTATTAAATGCTGGCACCCTTGTTGGGCAGGGCTCTGCGAGTAAAGTGTTAACCGTAGATTCGATTAAACAAGTCTACGATGTTGATACCGAGATGCTGGCTGTTAATGGTCGCCAATTTATTGTTTCAGCAGCACTGCCTGCGTCTGTTTAACTCTTGTATCTTGTAAACTAGGACACCACTTTGGAATTACGTAATACACCTGTCGATGACATCGAATTTTTAGGTCATCACGTTTACGTTAAACGCGATGATTTATTAGATGTGGCTTTTAGTGGTAATAAAGCACGCAAGTTTTACCATTTTTTGCAACAAGATTTATCATTGGTTGATATCTTAATTGGCCACGGTTCTGCGCAAGCTAATTCGTTATATTCTTTGTCCGTATTAGCCAAATTAAAGCAATGTCAGTTGCACTATTATGTTGATCACCTGCCTCAGTATTTGATTGATAATCCGCAAGGTAATTATCGTGCAGCCTTAGCACAGGGCGCTAAGGTTATCGTTGCTGACTCGAATAGTCTGTCTGTTATTGAGCATATACAGCAACAAGTGCTACCGGCTTTAAAAACACAAGGTCAGAGCGTTGTTTTTATTCCTGAAGGTGGTCGCTGTCAATATGCGGAAACAGGATTAAAAATACTAGCAGATGAGATTATTGAGTGGGCTAAATTAAATTCGTATGCTGATATTCGTGTGGTTTTGCCTTCTGGTACTGGTACTACGGCGTTATTTTTGCAAAAACATTTGCCCTTTGAAGTACAAACTTGCGCTTGTGTTGGCGGTGATGATTATTTACAGCAGCAATTTTTTGAATTGTGTGCCGATGAATCATTACACCCAACGATTATCTCTGCAGATAAAAAGTATCATTTTGGCAAACTTTATCTGCCTTTTTATCGTATTTGGTCCGAGCTAAAGCAAATCACTCATATTGAATTTGATTTACTTTATGATCCCCTGGCTTGGTTATGTTTGCAGCGTGAATTCATCGAAGACAATGCGAATACCGAGGCGCGACTTGAAAGTGCTGATAAACGCCCCATTCTTTATATACATCAAGGCGGATTGCAGGGCAATGAAACCATGATACCGCGTTATTTGCGCAAGCTGGAATTCGCTAAATAAAATTACCTCTGTTTAACTTTACTATTATTGGTATTTATTATTGGTATTTATTATTGTGCAGCGTACAATCCGCTGCTGCTTTATTATAAACATTATTTGAAACTGCCGATGGCGGTTTCTTGAGAGAAGATTATGACATTTAAAATTCATGACAAGCAAACTGCTGAAGCAGTTGAAAAATCACCTGAAGCGCGTTTCAACTATTTCGTTTTTCGTGCCGTTAAGTCTGAAGAAGTGTGGACATTAGCAGATGCTAACGGTTTTGTTGTTAGCGAATCGGAAGGCGAACGAAGCATCCCTGTTTGGCCACATGCCGAGTTTGCAAGTGAATGGATCCAAGGCGATTGGTCTGAGTGTCAGCCGCTTAAAATTGAGATGGGTGCTTGGCGTAACAACTGGTTACCAGGTCTTGCTGCTGATGGCGTGGTTATCTCAGTATTTCCAAAAGCAGGTCAAGATGTAGTTGTTGTTGATAGTGAAGAGCTGATTGCTTCATTTAAAGATGAATACGACGCACAAAAATAGCGATAATCAATAATATAAATACTTATTTAGTTACCATAAAGGACAAATTTAGATGAAATTATTCGTCAAAGATCTTACTGTTATTGATTCTTCAGTATTGGATTATTCACGTGGCATTATTGGCCAAAGCTGGCTAGTGGATATCGTTCTGCATGGTGACTTAAATGAACAGAGTATGATCCTCGATTTTGGTATTGTGAAAAAATTGATTAAATCGACTGTTGATGAACTGGTTGATCATAAATTGATCGTACCTGCTCATGCTAAATTTTGTGATGTAATGAGCGATGGTGCATTTACGTACGTTGATGCATGGCGTGAACATAGTGAGTCAATTCATTTAGCATGCCCTGATCAAGCATTTGCATTGATTCCAGCAGAACAAATTACGCTAGCGAATTTAGAGACGTATTTAACTGAGCAGCTCATGCTACGTTTACCAAATAACGTGAAAAAGTTAGACGTTAAATTACGTGAAGAAAAAATTGATGGTGCAGAATACTGCTACAGCCATGGTTTACGTAAACACCTTGGTAACTGTCAGCGTATTGCACATGGTCACCGCTCTACAATTGAGATCTTACGTAATGATGAACCTGATCCTGCGCTTGAAGCGAGTTGGGCTGAACGTTGGAAAGATATCTATCTGGCGGAGCATTGCGATATGGTGTCGGCATCAGAGCTATCACTTTCAAGTGCGGGGATGGCGGCTTTAACGCCCGAGCATTACTGCTTTAAATATCAAGCGCCTCAAGGTGAGTTCCAACTTGCGATTAATAAATCAATTGTTGAAATTATGCCAACAGAAACGACAGTTGAAAATATTGCCCAGTATATTGCTGATACTTTAGCAAAAGATTGCAGTGATTCTCTCACTGTATTTGCTTATGAAGGTGTCGGTAAAGGTGCCATTGCTTCAGCTTAATCGGCATTAGCAATTTATAATTTCTAAATTAAAGCCCATTACAAACTACACTAAGGTGTAGGGTGTGATGGGCTTTTTTGTCGCTGCTATCTCGCGTTGAGGTCTGTTTTGGTATTGATTATTAAGTCGTTTGGGTATAGATCATGAACTATTACTGATAGTGAGTGTATTTATCGTTTTTTTCACATAGTATTGAATAACTTAATTTTGTAATGGAGCGAAAGAAATGGCGGAAGAAACGATTTTTCGTAAGATCATCGATAAAGAGATCCCTGCGGACATTTTGTATCAAGATGAATTAGTGACTGCATTTCGTGATATTAGTCCAAAAGCATCAACACATGTGCTTATCATCCCAAATAAACTGATCCCGACGACTAATGATGTATGTGAAGAAGATGAATTAGCATTAGGGCGTCTCTTTATTGTGGCGAGAAAAATTGCGGAACAAGAGGGGATTGCTGAAAATGGCTACCGTCTAATCGTTAACTGTAATAAACATGGTAGACAGGAAGTGTATCATTTACATATGCATCTTGTTGGAGGTGAACAATTGGGGGCGATGGTAACAACAAACTAGTTGTTATTCTCATCTCATAATTATCAATAGCTTTGGGGGGAGTGTTAAATGAAATGGATACTCACACTGGTTTATATATTGAGTGCGTTAGTTGTCAGTGGTTGTGCCTCACAAGCGTACAATGACAGACAAGTTATGGCGGCTCCTCTTGAAGTCATTATTGAACACCCTTTAATAACGGAAGTGCGCACGTTAAGCGGGAAACTATTACAGCAGCCCTATTTTGTTCAAGGTAGTTTTAAGCATGGGCAGCTATTATATATTACGCTTCCCAATACGACGGTAACCTTGCCTGTTACGCATAATGAATTACAACGTGCTAGCGCCGAAACATGCTCAAAACCTGATTGGTTTGATATACAAATTTTAACAGAGCAAGTATCACAGTATCACTCAGACCGGACTTATTCCGGTTATTCGCTAGTCATTTATATTTCTCAGGCTGAGAATACTAGTGATAAATATAAATTAAGTATTGAATTGATCAATAACCGTTTTAATACGGTTGAAGCCCAAGTGAGTAGCACCGTCTTTTTATGATAATTATCCCTGAGTTTGTTGTTCGTTTTAGCCCGGAGTCATTTTCTTTGCAACCTGTTGTGGGAGGTTTAAGTAACCATAATTACCGTTTGGATTTTCAACTATATGGTTTGCGTCATCGCTATTTTGTAAGACAATTTTCAGCGACTTACAATGACATGGATAATAATGTCGAGCACGAGTGTGCTGCGCAAATACAGGCCGCTGCTATTGGTTTGTCGCCAAATATTATTGCTCAATATGAGCAAGGCATCATTTGTGATTGGATCACGGGTAAACACTGGGATCTCGACGAACAAGCTCGCGATGAAAATATTGATCAAATAGCACAATTAACGGCCACGCTTCATCAACAGCCTTTACCTGCACATCACCTTAATATGGTTGAGCGGCTTCAGCATTATTATCAAACACTAAAGTCCGAATTTAAAACCGTGAGACTCGATCAGCAACTCGCACTTGTGATACATTTAATTGAACATCAGTTACCTTCAAATAGACAGGGGTTTTGTCATCACGATATGAATCCATTGAATTTTATGGTGGATGAACAAGCTAAGTTGTATTTACTGGATTGGGAATTTGCAGCCGCGGGTCATTGTGATTTTGATATTACGACATTATTTCAGACATTCGCTTGGGAGCATTCACAGCAGGTGTTGTTTTTAACGTATTACAATCATTATTACCCTGAAGCGAACGTGACATTAGAGCAATTAGCGGTAATGGCTGTTGTGGTCGAAATGATGACTTTATTGTGGTGTATCGTTATGTACCAGCAAGATAAAGATGTCACCTATTTAACCCTATGGCAGCAATCTGAACGTGCTATAGCCGATAAAATTAACAGATTGAATAAGGAATTGTTGTGGGACCAGTAGTAGTAGATGTTGATGGTTATGAATTAACGGCTGAAGATAAAGAGATCTTAGCGCACCCATTAACCGGTGGTTTGATCTTGTTTAGCCGTAATTATGGTGACCATGCTCAGTTAAATGCATTAATTAAATCAATTCGTAAAGCTGCTCACTCACAAATAGTGATAGCGGTTGATCATGAAGGTGGTCGTGTTCAACGTTTTCGTGAGCAGTTTACACGTATACCTGCAATGGGTAAAATTGCGGCGTTATATGCTGATGATCGTGAAACAGCGAAACAGTTCACCCAACAATGTGGCTGGATGTTAGCGGCAGAGTTATTGGCATTTGATATAGATTTAAGCTTTGCTCCGGTACTGGATTTAGAGCGCGGTAGTCAAGTTATTGGTGACCGTTCATTCCATGCGGATCCAAGCTGGGTAACCGATCTTTCGACGCAATTGTGCGTTGGTATGCACCAAGCTGGTATGAAAACGACAGGTAAACACTTTCCAGGACATGGCAGTGTGTTAGCTGATTCACATATTGCATTACCGATTGATGAACGCAGCTTAGCCGACATCAGCGCAACGGATTTATTGCCATTTAAATCCCTTATTGCTAATGCGCAACTTGATGCCATTATGCCTGCACATGTTATTTATCAGCAAGTTGATTCTAAAGCGGCTGGTTTCTCTCAATACTGGCTACAAACGATATTAAGAAAAGAGTTAGGCTTTAAAGGCGCTATTTTCTCTGATGACTTATCGATGCATGGCGCCAGTGTTGCGGGTAATTATTTAGAACGAGCAGAGCAGGCTATATGGGCAGGGTGTAACTTATTACTTGCGTGTAATGATCGCACTGGTGTAGAAACGTTATTAGATGGCTTGGATAATAATTTAACAACCGATGATTTTAACCTTAAGCATACGAGCAATTTTACATTACCGGAGCTTAAAAATAGCCGCTTATGGCAAGATACGGCAGCGTCGGTAGCCAAGTTTAATCAGCAATTTAGTTAATAAATGTCATTGGTTAGATTGCCGCTAATATTCAATTTAACCAATGTCGGACTTTTTTTATTAACTGGTCTTCTCGCGCAGGTTTCATCAAAAAATCATTCATACCGACTGCAAGGGTATTTTCTCGGTCCTCGGTCGTTGCGTTTGCAGTCATTGCTATAATCGGTGTGTTTGTATTTATATTAGAGGCTTGGCGTATACCTTTTGTTGCGTCAAACCCATCCATTTCGGGCATTTGTAAGTCCATTAATATTAACTCATAGCGTTGTTTCTCGCAGGCTTTAATTGCAACTAGGCCATTATTTGCGACATCCACAGTATAACCCGCACGTTGTAAAATCGTCTTGGTAATGAATTGGTTTGCCTTATTGTCCTCAACGAGAAGCAAGTGAGCAGGGGTGTCTTTTGTGACGACTGGTGCTTGAGGCATAGGTTGTTCAGTGACTGGCGCCTCCGTATTTTCTAGCTTTAATTTAATGATGAATTCACTGCCTTGATTTAATTGGCTGGTGACTGTAATGCTTCCTTTCATTAGCGTAATGAGTTGTTTTGAGATAGCAAGCCCTAAGCCCGAACCTCCATATTCACGTGAAAAAGAGCTATCAGATTGTACGAAATCATCAAAAATATGCTTTAGTTGATGCTCTGAGATACCAATTCCATTATCTTTGACTGTGAAACAAAGCTGTGTGTGGTTAGCCTGTTGTATTGCTTCCATCATCACATCGACTTGGCCTTGTTGCGTGAACTTAATCGCATTATTGGTTAAGTTAATGAGTACTTGGGCTAGCCTATTATCATCACCGAGTACCCATAACGGCGTTTCCGTATTACAGGTATGATTGAGTGTGATCTCTTTCTTTTGTGCTAATGGTTCAAGAACACTTGTTACATTTTGTAATATCTCTTGAAGATTAAAAGCGCGATGCTCAAGCTGTAGCTTTCCTGCTTCGATTTTTGACATATCGAGGATGTTGTTTAATAAGCCAAGTAATATATTGGCAGATTTTAGGCTAGTATCGATAAAGTGTTGTTGTTCTGCACTCATTTCACTCTTATTTAATAACGACAATGCGCCTAAAATGGCGTGCATTGGGTTTCTTATTTCATGGCTCATGGTGGCGAGAAAGGTTGATTTTGTCGTGTTAGCGTTAATGGCTTGTTCTTTTGCTATTTGTAACTGCTGTTCACGTTGTGTTTGCTTATGAGTAAACTCCTGAATAAGGTCGACAGACTCATTTAAACGGTCTAACTCATTCGTTGATACTAGCGTGATCTGTTCACCCGTGTGATGAAATTGAGATAATTGTAATAATCGGTTGTTAATGTTTGATATTGGTTTTAATACTGAAGAATGCAGTAATAGCGAAATCGTTAGTGCTAAACATAATAATATTAACGCAATGAGTAGACGTATTAAGTTCACGTGCTCTGTTATATCTTGTTGTAAACTAGCGGTACTGACAGCTATTTTCATATAGCCAAACGTTTCACCGCCAAAAGAAACTGGCTGCTGAAATACTTGGTGTTGTAAGCTTGCTTCTGGTGGTAACGTTCCCCAAGTGACCAATACTGTATGCAACTCATTATAAATGGCAAAGAATTCCACATCAGGGTAGTTTGATGATATCTGTAGCATGATAGTTTCAAGTAGCGGGATATCTTCTGTGATCAGACTATCAATGGTTGTTGCGGATAAAATATTGAATGTTTGTTGTATCTGTGAGGTTAGATTATTGGTGAGATAGTTGTATTCAAAACGCCTAGCTAGTTCTCCAGCTGCCAAACTTGTGATGAGGGTTATGCACAAGGTAGCGATTAGGATCTTGAACCAGAGTGGTAAATGCTTAATCAGTAGGGTCATTTAACTGAACTTTTATCAAAAAAACGCGTATCTTTCATTGATTGACGAATAATGTCATAGTCACTGTCATCACCGGGTAAAAACCCATTTTGACTAAATGAATTTTTATATAATGCGTTTGACTCATCACTGGCGATTAACAATGCCGATAAAGCTTGTGCTATGTCATCATTTAATCCTGCTTTTGCCACCCAAGGTTTAGTTACATTCGGAAATCGTGCTATTTCACGTAATAATACGCCTTTACTGCGCAGTTTTTTAAATGTGCCTTCTTTTAATGCGCCTGCATCATACCGCCCAGCCGCAACCGACGCTCCAACAGCATCATGTCTATCTAAGTAGTCAAATTTGGCCAAGTCTGTCGCGTATATATGATGGTCTGCAAGGAAACTTTGTGAAAGATAACGACCAATTGTGGACTGCTCGGACCCAAATGCAAATCGTTTACCGACTAATTGCTCCGGCTTTGTTATTGGACTATCTGTTTGAACGGCAATAATGCCATAGAATAGCTTTTTTCCTTTTTTGGCTTCGATGGCAAGTAGTTGTAAATTGGCATTGGCATTTTTAGCGGTTATATATGACGCTGGACCTAAGCGAGAAAAATCAACTTTGCCAGTGGTAAGTGCATGTACACCATCATTATAGTTACTGGAAATGTGCATTTTTATATGGACTGGTTGTTTTAACTTATGTGTCATTTGCGCTTCGAGAGTATTAATAAAAGGGCGGAATTTACTGACCATAGTTGTCGGTTTATCCGAGGTATATAGACCAAAGATCAGATTGATTTCAGCTCGGCAGGAAAAACTCAATAACATGATAAGAAAGAATATTAGTGAGTGAACAAATATGGATGAAACACCTTGTAAATTAACACATGGTGGCTTTGTCATATCCTATTCCTTAGACATAATCTATTAAATTGATGTTATAGATGTCACAAAAGTGATGAGAAAAAATGATTACTATCAATGATTGTTTACACTGACTTAAATTGCCAACTTTGTATTTAATCCGAACAGCAGTGCGACGGTCATGGTTGTTTTAGCAGCAAAAGTAACAACAATCGCAGATGATTTGATCCCAAGCAATTTTTAGGCGGTGACAATCTTAGATAGCAATGGGATACTGGATGTTAACGCTTTACTATAATGAAAGTAGATAGGACTGAGGCTCTAACTGGGCGTCTAGCAGATTAAGGCTGATTTTTTTTTAATATAAAAAGAATGAGTCTATAGGCTCAAAATTAATAAAACGGTCATAATTTTATCTGATTATAGGGAAAGCAGACCAGATGACGTTAAAAAATAAGTAAGAATGACGTAATAATTTTATATTAGGGAATATCATGAAAAGAGCGGTTATAACAGGTATCGGTATTGTATCAAGTATCGGTAACAACAAAGCAGAAGTATGTGAGTCACTGAAAGCAGGTAACAGCGGTATTGAATTTGCACCACAATTTGCTGAACAAAACTTACGTAGCCAAGTCTGCGGAACTGTTAATCTTGATCCTAAGGAAATCATTGATCGTAAAGCAATGCGTTTCATGGGTGATGCAGCCGCTTTCAGTTATATTGCAATGCAAGAAGCGATTGATGATTCAGGTTTAACAGAAGAGCAAGTATCTAACGTACGTACTGGCCTTATTGCAGGTTCAGGTGGTGCATCATCTAAGAACGTTGTTGATTCTGTAGATATCGCTCGTAATAAAAGTGTGAAACGTGTCGGTCCATATATGGTGACTCGTACTATGTCGAGCACGATTTCTGCTTGTCTTGCTACACCATTCAAAATTAAAGGCCCAAGCTATTCTATTACTTCTGCATGCGCAACAAGTGCGCATTGTATTGGCCATGCAGTAGAGCAAATCCAACTGGGTAAACAAGACGTTGTATTCGCTGGTGGCGGTGAAGAAATTGATTGGACTTTAGCTTTAGAGTTCGATGCAATGGGCGCATTATCAACTAAGTATAACGAAACTCCACAACAAGCATCTCGTACATATGACGCAAACCGTGATGGTTTCGTTATATCTGGTGGTGGCGGTATGGTTGTTGTTGAAGAACTTGAGCATGCACTTGCTCGTGGCGCAACTATCTATGCAGAAATTACCGGTTACGGTGCAACATCAGATGGCTATGACATGGTAGCACCGTCGGGTGAAGGTGCAGTGCGTTGTATGCAACAAGCGCTAGAAACAGTAGACGGCGAAATTGATTATCTAAATACACACGGTACATCTACACCTGTAGGTGATACAAAAGAACTTGAAGCGATTCAAGCTGTATTTGGTCATAAGTCACCTAAAATAAGTGCAACTAAAGCATTGACTGGTCACGCGTTAGGCGCTGCGGGTGTACATGAAGCCATTTATTCATTAATCATGATGGAAAACAGTTTTATTACAGCAAGTGCTAACATTCAAGACCTTGATGAAAAAGCAGAAGGTCTGGACATCGTTTCTGGTCAAGCTATTGATGCAGAGCTAACTAACGTAATGTCGAATAGCTTTGGTTTCGGTGGTACGAATGCGACACTAGTATTTAGTAAATTTACTAAATAATAGTGTATTAAAGCGCTTAAATAAAAACGTTTAAGTGACGGTTCATTCTCCCTTGATGAAGACAATGTAAGCCCATTTATCAGATTATTGATAAATGGGCTTTTTTTTTATCTTCACAACGCGCAAAATAACCCTAGTCGTATTATTAAGGGAATACTTAAATGAAGATCGTAGTTGATGAAAATATGCCTTATGCAACCGAATTGTTTTCTCAGTTTGGTGAAGTAGTTCCTTTATCTGGCCGTACAATTCAAGCTGAGGATTTACGTGATGTAGATGCCTTGATGGTACGTTCCGTCACGCAAGTGAACAGCGAATTACTTGCTAAAGCCAATAAACTAGCGTTTGTGGGTACAGCAACGATTGGTATCGATCATTTAGACCAAGCATGCTTACAGCAACGAAATATTGAATATACTAATGCGCCTGGTTGTAATGCGGTATCTGTTGGTGATTATGTTTGCAGCGCATTATTAGTGTTAGCTGAACAGCAAAGTTTTGTATTAGCGGATAAAAAAATCGCCGTTATTGGTGTTGGTAATACAGGTTCGCAAACGGTCAGTCGACTAACGGCTCTCGGTGCTCAAGTGATGCTATGCGATCCTCCTCGCGTAGAGAAAGAAGGACTGACAGGGTTTGTTAGCTTAGAACAAGCATTACAAGCGGATATCATTTGCTTACACGTGCCATTAGTGAAAACTGGCCATAATCAAACCAAGCATCTATTAACGGCTGAATTACTGGCGGGTATAGCACCAGACGCGATCCTGATTAATAGCGGTCGTGGCGATGTGATTGATAATCAGGCACTGCTGGAATTAAAACAAGCAGGGCATGCAATGACGCTCGTACTGGATGTATGGGAAAATGAACCAACGCCATTACTTGAGTTGATCCCTTATGTTGCTATTGCTACACCACATATTGCGGGGTACAGCTTAGAAGGTAAAGCGCGTGGTACGGAGATGATTTATCAGGCGTACGCACAGTTCTTAGGCCAGAAAGCAGACCGAAGTATTAGTGATATCTTGCCTGTGCCTGCAGTCAGTCGCATTGATATTAACCAAAGTGCAGATCAAACATTCGCTAAAAATCTGGTTCATTTGGTATACGATGTTCGCCGAGATGATGCT
Organism: Moritella sp. 28; assembly: GCF_018219435.1. NCBI lineage: Bacteria > Pseudomonadati > Pseudomonadota > Gammaproteobacteria > Alteromonadales > Moritellaceae > Moritella > Moritella sp. 28. The sequence continues at coordinate 1,490,451 of NZ_CP056121.1, forward strand.
ATTTTTAGAAAAAACATAATGAAAACGGGTAGTTTTGATGAAATGCGTAAAAATTACCTAGAAAGAAGAGAATTTTCCTCATTGAGGCTAGTAAATGAGTCTCAATATGCGGTAGAGTCGTTGTATCAACTTGGGTTTGCCAAATAATTTTTTAGGAGTCGTTGATGAGTCAACTATATGATGTTGCAGTACTAGGAGCAACAGGTGCCGTAGGGCAAATGATGTTGGAAATCTTACAGGAACGTAAATTTCCAATCGGTAATATTTATCCATTAGCAAGTAGCCGTAGTGCGGGTGGTAAAATTACCTTCAATAATAAACAAGTTGAAGTATTAGATGTTGATAATTTCGATTGGACACAAGTTCAAATCGGTTTGTTCTCTGCTGGTGGTTCGGTATCAGAAAAATGGGCGCCAATCGCAGCCGATGCGGGTGTCGTTGTTATTGATAACACATCACACTTCCGTTATGACGAAGATATTCCATTAGTTGTACCAGAAGTCAACCCAGAAGCAATTGCGCAATATACAAACCGTGGCATTATCGCGAATCCAAATTGCTCAACAATTCAAATGTTAGTTGCATTAAAACCAATCCATGATGCTGTGGGTATTTCACGTATTAATGTTGCAACATACCAAGCCGTATCGGGCTCTGGTAAAAGCGCAATTGATGAACTAGCTGGTCAAACGGCAAGTTTATTAAATGCACGTGAAGTCGAAACAAAAGTATATCCAAAGCAGATCGCATTTAACGTGATCCCACAGATTGATGTGTTTACTGAAAATGGTTACACCAAAGAAGAAATGAAAATGGTGTGGGAAACACAGAAAATTTTTGGTGATGAGTACATCATGGTTAATCCAACAGCAGTACGCGTACCTGTATTTTATGGTCACTCTGAAGCGATCCATTTAGAAACTCGTACACCAATCAGTGCCGAAGAAGTACGCTCACTCATGCGTCATGCGCCTGGTGTTAAACTGATTGAAAATGAAGAAGACTATCCAACCCCTATTTCTGACTCTGCTGGTCACGATGACGTGTTTGTTGGCCGTATTCGTGAAGATATCTCACACGCAAGTGGGATTAATATGTGGGTTGTAGGCGATAACATCCGTAAGGGTGCTGCAACAAACAGTGTACAAATTGCTGAAGTATTAATTCGCGATTACCTGTAAGGGTAAATTTTAGCCCTTGGCGATGAATTTATTTGAATTGCATATTTAGCACCCAATATTGGGTGCTATTTTTTTATTTGTATTTTATTTTTCTGATTTATATCATAGTTTCAATTCACAAATTTTTTTTATTGAAATTAACCATTAGAATAGTTAAGTAGAAGATACCAGTAAATTCATGTGTATACTGAAATTTTGGATATGTTATATTAATTTTAAGTGTGTTGGTGTTGTTTCATAGTAAGGGTTAACAATGATATCGGGTTTATCGAAGTTAAAATGGATTGTTTTATTTCTGCTGATTCCTATGGCGGGTATTGCTGCGAATTCAAATGGATTTGTTCTTCAATTAAAAGGCCCTGAAGTGTACACGCCTTCTTCGCCTAATAGTTACGGACCAATTGTGAAGGCTGATACGTTATGGTCAGTTGCAACCGCCACGAGGCCAGATAGCCGCTTAAGTTTATACAAAACGATGACCGCCATTTTTGCGCTTAACCCTCATGCATTTTTAGGTGGTGACATCAATAAAATGATTGATGGTAGTTTGCTTAAGATCCCCAGTGCCGCTGAGATACAAGCAACAGACGGTTCAGCCCTAAAAAATGCGCTCACGAAAAAATCAGTTGCTAAAACGAAATCAACCCCACCGGGCAATACTGCTAAACCAAGCACGAAGGTGATTGTCAGCAATAAAATTCAACGTGATAAACTTGCTTTATTACAAGGTGAGCTAACAGAAAGCAATGAACATCTTTTATTATCAAGTGAAACTAATCGACGCCTGAAATTACAGCTCGAAAGTATTCGTATGGAATTAGCGGAACTTAAAGAGCAAATGGCGATTGATAATGCATTGAAAGCGGATTTAAAAGCATTAATCGAACAGCAAAATACACGTATTTCTGAACAGCAAGTTACGATAGATGATGCCAAGAAAAAAGCGGTGATGGAAGCTGAAAGCTATAACAATTGGTGGTTAATTGGTGGTGTCTCTGGTGTGTTTTCATTACTGTTTTTAGTTTGGTTAGGGCTATGGTTAAAAAATAGAAATGATCAGAAGAATAATATTGAAGATAGCGTGATGTTTGATGCGGATAATACCGTTGATGAACTCAGTGATTACCTTAATACTGAAAGCTTTACATCTGATAGTGCGATGTCTACGCCTGAAGAGGTTAAAGCACCCGCAGGAAAGCCTGCTGATAAGATAAGCACATTTGAAGCGGCCAACTTAGAAGTGCCAGATTTTAATTTAGAGCTCGACGCGGAAGATACTGTATTTTTAGATGAACCTAATGATTTGCCAATAGACTCTATTATTACTAAACCTGCAGCGCCTATTATGCCGGAAATTATAGATCAAGCGCCTGTCATACCAGAGTTAAATGATAATGATTTTAGTGATATTGACCTAACATTAGATGACGAAAGTACAAGCTTTGAAAATGATAGTGTGGCACCTGATCTAAGCTGGCGTGAAGAGCTAGACGAACCTAGTTTGATCCCAGACGATCCGAAAAATAATAAAAATACATTGGATGCTGATTTAGCTGAAGTCGATTCAATGTTAGAACAGTTTAAACTCAGTAACTCACAGACTACTGGCGCTCCAGCTTCTGAACCCGTTACAGAATCACCACCAGTAGTAACTGATGAATTTGTGAATATGGACGATATTGACAGTATCTTAGCTGAAGCTGAATTAGAAGCGATAGCGCAAGCGGGTGACGTTGTGCCAAGTAACACATCATCTGTTCCAGATGTGAACCAAGTTGTTGATATGGACGATATTGACAAGCTTTTAGCGGAAGCTGGTTTAGATGATATTGCTCAAGCTGACAATATTGCACCGAAAATAGAAACTCAGCAAGTCGTCGATATGGACGATATCGATAGTCTTTTAGCTGAAGCAGGCGTTGAAGTCAATTTACCAAAAGCCCAAGGTCAGACTGTTGATGAAATGTTAGCTGAACTTGATGTGACTGTGAGTGAAGCCCCTGAAACTATAAAAAAATCTGATAATGCTGATGAGCCGTTAGATGATATTGAAGCTATGTTGGCAGAATTCAGTCCTAATGCATTTAGTGCTGCGCCAAGCGAACAGCCTCCGATTGATGTTGCAGCAGCACAAGCAGAAGAGTTTATTGATATCGATAAATTGTTAAATGAATCATCGCCAGAGCCTGCTAATATCGAAGATGAACCTTATGATAAAGTAAAATTAGATGTAGGCCTTGATGAATACACTAACCGCTTACCTGATAGTAACGCGGTTGATATTGATGATGATAATAACCGCTTTGGTGCGCAATTAGACCTTGCGCGTGCCTATCTTGAAATTGAAGATAAAGATGGTGCTAAATCTATTCTAGAACCATTGACGGGTACCGGTGATGCGGTGCAGCAAGCGGAAGTGAATAAGCTTTTGAGTCGATTATGATTCTTTACTAACAGTTAGTAGTGTAAAACATTAGTGGGATTATTGAACTTTAGCTACTTTCAACTTGTAAGCTGAAGCGGTATAATTGAGCGATATAATTATTGTGTAATAATTAGTAAAGCGGTGGCGAAAGTCACCGCTTTTTGTTTTTTAAATTAATGAAAGTCTAAAGTTGGAAGATAAATGCGAATTGCACTCGGTATAGAATATGACGGTAGTAAATATTACGGCTGGCAGCGACAAATGGACGTGATTAGTGTTCAAGAGAAACTGGAAGATGCATTGTCACGCGTTGCGAATCACCCTGTGAGAGTTCATTGCGCTGGACGTACCGATTCTGGTGTTCATGGTACTGGTCAAGTTGTGCATTTTGATACTGACTCTATCCGTAAAGATGTGGCATGGACGCTGGGTGTCAATGCTAATTTACCTGATGACATAGCAGTTCGTTGGGCGCAGGAAGTTGATGAAGAGTTTCATGCTCGCTTTAGTGCAACAGCAAGACGTTATCGCTATATTATTTATAACAATAATCTACGTCCTGCAATTTTAGGTTCTGGTGTGAGTTATTACCATGGTGATATTGATGCTGAATTAATGCATGAAGCGGCACAGCAATTAGTGGGAGAACATGATTTCACTTCTTTCCGAGCTAAGCATTGCCAAGCCAAAAGTCCCGTTAAGACTATGCTGCATATTAAAGTGATCCGTCAAAATGCGTATATTATTATTGATGTGAAAGCGAATGCATTCTTACACCATATGGTGAGAAACCTAGCCGGTTCATTAATGGAAGTCGGTAAGGGTAATAAGCCCGTTACGTGGATTGGTGAATTATTGGCCGGTAGAGATCGTTCTGTCGCAGCGGCAACAAGTAAAGCTGAAGGTCTGTACATGATTGAAGTGGACTATCCAAGCGAATTTAATATTCCAAGACCTGCAGTCGGGCCATTATTTTTACCTGAAAGCTTTTAATTGTTTGATTTAATGACAATAAAATACTAATTGGTGAAAGGTGACTTATCATTGCTAAGAGCGTGAGGAAGCGATTATAAGCTGTTATTATTTATGTCGCTTTATCATTTTTTATTGATTTCTGACGGTAAGTCACAAGGGTATGACCAGTTTTAGATAAACTTATTGGATAATCTGTGATTTAATTGTGTCACACGATAAATGTGGAGTATTGTTAAGTTCGACAGATATCGACTTAACGCATTAATTTTTGTTAATTGGTTTTGAATTTTTGTATCATTATCGTATTAACAACGCATTTAACATCTTATACTTCAATTAATTAGAACAAATTATAAGTAGGGTTCATGAGCTGGATTGAAAAAATACTACCAAAAAGCAAGAGCGCAACAGCGCGTCGTAATATTCCTGAAGGTGTGTGGACTAAGTGTACCTCTTGTGACCAGGTTTTATATCATGCAGAACTTGAGCGTAATTTAGGCGTTTGTCCTAAGTGTGATCACCACATGCGTGTGAATGCACGTGAACGTCTTAATAAATTACTTGATAAAGATGGCCGCATTGAAATTGGTACAGAATTCGAACCAAGTGATAAATTAAAGTTTCGCGATACCAAAAAATATAAAGATCGTTTATCTAGCGCGCAAAAGAAAACAGGCGAAAAAGATGCGCTAATCGTAGAAAAAGGGACGATTAAAGGTATTCCAGTTGCTGTTTGTGCATTTGAATTCTCATTTATGGGCGGTTCAATGGCTACCGTTGTTGGTGCTCGTTTTGTTGCTGCAATAAATGAGTGTATGGCTGAAAATCGTGCGTTAATTTGTTTTTCTGCAAGTGGCGGTGCGCGTATGCAGGAAGCATTATTCTCATTAATGCAAATGGCGAAGACGAGTGCGGCGTTAGCGAAGCTATCAGCAAAAGGTTTACCTTACATTTCTGTGCTTACAGACCCAACAATGGGTGGTGTGTCTGCAAGTTTGGCTATGCTAGGTGACATTAATGTTGCTGAACCAAAAGCGTTGATTGGTTTTGCTGGACCACGTGTTATTGAGCAAACAGTACGTGAGAAGTTACCTGAAGGTTTCCAACGTAGTGAGTTCTTATTGGAGAAAGGTGCGATCGATATGATTATTGATCGTCGCCAAATGCGTGATAAACTTGCAGGCTTATTAGCGAAGATGATGAACTTGGAAACGTCTGATAACATCGCGACTGCACCAGCAAGTACAGAAGAAACGCCAGTAGTTGTACCTGCAGCGGATGAAATTAAGACTCCAAGTGACGCTCAAAACATTAACGAGTAAACACTAACGAGTAACTATTACCGATGTTGAACAGTATTAATAAAAGCCAGTCTCTCGCAGACTGGCTTTGCTATTTAGAAAGTATTCATCCTGTTAATATTGAAATGGGATTAGGTCGCATAGGACGCGTTGCTGCTGATTTAGCATTAACCACATTTGATGCCAAAGTCATTACCGTTGCAGGTACAAATGGTAAGGGGTCTACCTGCGCATTTTTAGAACGAATTCTACTTGATGCTGGGTACAATGTTGGTGTCACCAGTTCTCCCCATATTCAAGATTACCGAGAGCGTGTTCGCGTTAACGGTGAAATGCTCTGCGCACAAGCGCATGCTGATTCATTTGCCTTTATTGAAGCAGGACGCGGTGATACCACATTAACTTATTTTGAATTTACGACATTATCCGCATTGAAATTATTTCAAGATGCAACATTAGATGTTGTGATCCTTGAAGTTGGATTAGGTGGTCGTTTAGATGCTTCAAATATTGTTTCTGCTGATGTTGCTGTTGTCACTACGATTGATATTGATCATGCTGATTGGCTTGGTACAGATAAAGCCGTTATTGCACGTGAAAAATCGGGTATTTTCCGCGCCAATAAAAAAGCTATTTGTGGTGTGATTAATCCGCCACCTACCATTGCTGAGTATGCTGACGAAGTCGGTGCTGAACTGGTTGCTGTTAATCGAGACTATTATTACACGCAGCATGCTGAAAGTTGGGATTGGCAAGTGAGTTCAACAGAACAACAAGCTAATATTGGCTCTGTGTTTTCTGGCCTGACTATTCCCCAGTTACCTCTGCAAAATGCCGCTACGGCAATTGCCGCAATTCAAGCGTTAGGGTTGGCTGTACCTGAATCTGCCATTCGAAGTGGTGTTGCGAATGCTATGTTACCAGGTCGTATGCAACGATTAGGTACCTCGCCACAACAATTCTTGGATGTTGCACATAATCCTGAGTCAGCGGGTTACCTCGCAACACAACTCGCACGTTTCAAGCAACAGGCTCATTTGCCAGTTAAGATTATTGCTGTTGTTGGCATGCTCAAAGATAAAGATATTGCAGCAAGTTTGGCAGCTTTAACAGATGTTATTGATTGTTGGCACTTAGCTGCATTACAGGGCGAACGCGCTGCACCTTGTCAGCAAATCGAGCAGGGATTAGTGGATGCAATGCAACAGAGTGGGAAAAGCCGTGATAGCCTTAGCCAGCAGCCTATGAGTCATGATACAATAGCGCAAGCTTGGCAATCAGCAAATCAAAGTGCTGATTGTAATGATATTATTATTGGTTTCGGCTCGTTTTTCACGGTAGCGGAAATTATCCAACATATAAGTGGTTAAATAAACGTGGCATCGACATTTCAACATCGTTTAGTCGGCACTATTATTCTAGTGGCGATTGGTATCATATTTTTACCTGACTTACTAGATGGTCAGAAGGTCACGTATCGTGAGAATGCTGCGAGCATTCCCTTGCGCCCTGCGTTAGTTGAACTTGCTGAGCCCGTTAACTTTGATTCATTTGATAATGAAGTGGCGGAATTACTCATTGAACCCGCCCCCACAATTAATTTAACGGCGGCTAAAAAAGCGGAACCAGCAGTATACACACCTAAACCTATCACTAAAGCACCGAAACTTATCCCACTAGCTAAACCTGTCGAAACTACAAAAGTAATACCGCCAGTTGGTAATAGTTGGAATATTCGTTTAGGTACCTTCAAGAATTCAGTCGCAGTTGATGAATTGGTTGAAAAAATTAGAAAAGCAGGCTTTGATGCTTATCGATTACCGCGCCATAAACAGGCCGGCCAGTTAAATCGATTATATGTAGGGCCAAACGTAAATAAAAATGAGCTAAAACGTTTATTGCCAAAATTACAAAAAATCACCGGTTTGAAAGGTGTAATTGAGAAATTTGACCCTCGAGACAAGTAATTAAAAAGCCGACATTTATGTCGGTTTTTTTTGTTTATAACTATTATCAATCTCGTATTTAACTTGCTACAATGACGCGAATTTCAAACGAGTGGAACAAAAAATGGCATGGATTGATTACCTTATCTTAGGTATTGTTGGTTTATCTTCAGTGATAAGTTTAGTGCGTGGTTTTGTCAAGGAAGCGTTCTCTCTTTGCACTTGGTTTTGTGCCTTCTTTATATCTCGCTATTATTATCAAGATATTGCTGCCTACTTAGAAAATTTCGATGCATTTAGTGCTGCATTCAGCGAACAGTTAGTTAAAAATGGCGTTGCGATAGCGCTATTATTTATTTCGACCCTTATGTTAGGGGCTTTGCTAAATTACATACTTGGTCAATTAGTGGATAAAACTGGTTTATCAGGTACGGATAGATTGCTCGGTGTATGCTTTGGTATTGCCCGAGGAGTATTAGTGGTGTGCGTATTACTGTTATTTTTACAGTTATTCACCAGTTTCCCGGAAACGGCTTGGTGGCAGGATTCGCCACTAATAGCTGAGTTAAAACCACTCATTAAATGGTTTTTTGAACATCAAGCTTCTGCATGGGACAACATGCAGGGTTTATGACAAGCGAAACGTTATAAATAGCATTTTATCGAAAGCACAGTAAACGAGGAATTTAGGTTATGTGTGGAATTGTTGGCATTGTTTCTACAACCCCTGTTAATCAGTCTATCTATGACGCATTAACAGTATTACAGCATCGTGGACAGGATGCTGCTGGGATTGTAACCTTAAGTGATGGAAACTTTAGGCAGCGCAAAGCAAATGGTTTAGTGAGCGATGTATTCGAAGCTAAACATATGCAGCGTTTGAAAGGTAATATTGGTATCGGTCATGTTCGATACCCTACGGCAGGAAGCTCGAGCGCCGCTGAGGCTCAACCTTTCTATGTTAACTCTCCGTTCGGTATTTCCCTTGCTCATAACGGAAATCTAACCAACGCCGCCGAATTAAAAGAAGAGCAATTTCATAAAGCCCGTCGTCACATTAATACCACGTCTGATTCAGAAGTATTACTTAATGTTATGGCGCATGAATTAGATAAATGCCCAAGTTTACATTTGACTGCAGAAGATATTTTTACTGCAATTAAAGCTGTACACAAGCAAGCACGCGGTGCTTATGCTGTGGTATCACTGATTATTAATCATGGTCTTGTTGCTTTCCGTGATCCTAACGGTATTCGCCCGTTAGTATTAGGTGTGAGAACTGAGGATGAACGAAAAGAATATATGGTAGCTTCTGAATCTGTTGCACTTGATGCAGTAGGTTTTAACTTTGTACGTGATATTGAACCAGGTGAAGCTGTTTATATTACTGATGAAGGTGAGCTATTTAGCGCGCACTGTGCTGAAAATGCAAAGCATAACCCATGTATTTTTGAATTTGTTTACTTTGCACGTCCAGACTCAACCATTGATAAGGTATCGGTTTACGAATCACGTCTTGCAATGGGCGAGAAACTCGGTCATAAAATTAAGCGTGAATGGGCTGATATTGACATTGATGTTGTGATCCCAATTCCTGAAACGTCATGTGATAGTGCGTTAGAAATTGCAAAAGTATTAGATTTACCATATCGCCAAGGTTTTGTTAAAAACCGTTATATTGGTCGTACGTTTATCATGCCTGGACAAACTTTGCGTCGTAAGTCTGTACGTCGTAAATTGAATGCAATTTCATCTGAGTTTATAGGTAAAAATGTACTACTAGTTGATGACTCTATTGTACGTGGTACAACATCAGAACAGATCATTGAAATGGCACGTGAAGCTGGCGCAAATAAAGTTTATTTAGCTTCCGCAGCCCCTGAAGTACGTTATCCAAACGTATACGGTATTGATATGCCGAGTTCAGAAGAATTGATTGCTCATGACCGCAGTGTTGATGAAATTGCCACTATCATTGGTGCTGATGCGCTTATCTTCCAAGACCTAGGTGATTTGGTCGCTGCTGTTTCAAGATGTAATCCTGAGATTAAAAAGTTCGAAACATCTGTGTTTAGTGGTGAATATGTTACTGGCGATATTGATGGGGCTTACTTACAGCGTCTTAATGATGTCCGTAGCGATGATGCTAAAACAGTCAAAGAACAAAAGGAAGAAATAGCTAATTTAGAGATCCACAATGAAGGTGCGTAATCTTTAATGTGAGCTAAATAATTTAGTCGATTGATTTAAAAAGGAGCGTAATGCTCCTTTTTTAGATCTTCCATTTTTCCAGCTGCGCTATTTTTATGCATTTTTTAAAAATGCACGCTGTTGCAGATCATATTGGCCATCATGCCAAATAAGTACGCTACCTTGATCAAACCAATCACCTAACACAATACGTTTACCAATTTTATCACCCGGTAATAGCACATCGTGAATATTCGGTTTGTGGGTATGACCATGAATTAATATCTGGCAGTTATATTCTTGCATTTTATCGACAACTTCAGATTCAGTTACATCCATGATCGTCATACTTTTTTGTTGATTACCTTGTTGGCTTTTTCCTCGAATTTTATCGGCAATCGCTTCGCGGACAAAGATAGGTAAACAGGTGAATAATTTCTGACGCCATGGGATATTAACGGCTGCACGAAATGCTTGGTATTTTTCATCTAGCGTACAGAAGGTATCGCCATGTGCAATGAGTACCTTTTGGCCGTCAAGATTAATCGCTGTGTAATCTCCGAGGATTGTTATGCCTGTACGTTTAGCAAAACGCTTACTCACCAAGAAGTCACGATTACCTTTCACTAAGAAACATTTCACACCACTGTCGGTTAACGCTTTAAGCCCATCTTGAACGCTGTCGTTAAGTGGATTACTAATATCATCACCAGACCAGAATTCAAATAGGTCGCCTAAAATGTAGAGCGCGTTAGCTTCGCGTGCTTCGGTCGCAAGAAAGTGTAAAAATAATTCGGTTATTTGCGGACGGCGTTCATCAAGGTGCAGATCTGAAATAAAAAACGTTGTCATGTGATGGTTTCATCCTTGTGGGGAATAAAAAAATACACTACCGAAGCAGTGTATCAATTTTAATAAATAGAGTAAGCAATTATGCTTCTTCTACCGTTACTTTTGTGATGATGATGTCATCTGATGGTACGTCACCATGGCCACGGCGGTTACAGGTTGGTACCTTCTTGATCTTTTCAATCACGTCCATACCTTCAACAACTTCACCGAATACGCAGTAACCCCAACCTTGAGAAGTCTTGCTTGTGAAGTCTAGGAAGTTGTTGTCTTTCACGTTGATGAAGAACTGTGAACTTGCTGAATGCGGGTCCATAGTACGTGCCATTGCTAATGTACCACGTTTATTAGACAGACCATTGTCTGCTTCATTTTCGATAGGTGCATTTGAATTTTTCTCTTCCATACCAGGAAGCATGCCGCCACCTTGAACCATGAAGCCATCGATTACACGGTGAAAGATAGTACCTTCGTAGAAGCCGCTTTCTGCGTACTCTAGGAAGTTAGCTGCTGTTTTTGGTGCACTTTCAAAGTTAAGTTCGATTTTGATATCACCGAAATCTGTATGTAGAGTTATCATTTTAATGATCCTTTAGTTAGTTAACGGGTAAATTCTATCCTAAAGGTTAGCAATGGCAAAGCTTTTCGATAGTGAAGGGGTAGGAAGGGCTTATTTTTGTGCTTTCATTTGGCTGATTTATACACTTTTTTCGTTGTTCAGTTAAATTTCGACCTTTTATGCTGTTGCAAAGCTAGTAATCATTAATGCTAATGGTAAAATCAGTCAATTAATTGCATTTTACTGTTTGCGCAAGGATCACTATTCGATGCTGAAGATTTACAACACACTGACTCGCCAAAAAGAAGAATTTAAACCTATCACCGAAGGTGAAATCGGTATGTACGTATGTGGTGTGACTATCTATGATTACTGTCATATAGGTCACGGTCGTACTTTTGTGGCGTTTGATACTGTGGTGCGTTATCTTCGCCATCGCGGTTATGCGGTTAAATTTATCCGTAACATTACAGATGTTGATGACAAGATCATTAAACGTGCAAATGAAAACGGCGAAACTTGCGATCAGTTAACTACGCGATTTACCCAAGCCATGCACGACGATTTTGATGCACTACATATGATCCGTCCTGACATCGAACCGACGGTAACGGGCCACATGCCAGATATTATCGAGATTATCGAAAAATTAGTCGCAAAAGGCCACGCTTATGTTGCTGATAGTGGTGATGTATTATTTGAAGTGAAGACGTTTGCTGACTACGGTAAGTTAAGTGGCCAAGACTTAGATATGTTACAAGCGGGCGCGCGCGTTGAAGTTGAATCAAATAAACGTAACCCGATGGACTTCGTGTTATGGAAAATGGCGAAACCAGGTGAACCAAGCTGGGCTTCACCTTGGGGTGAAGGGCGTCCAGGTTGGCATATTGAATGTTCAGCAATGAATAACAAACTACTGGGTGAAGTATTTGATATTCATGGTGGCGGCTCTGATTTGATGTTCCCACACCACGAAAATGAAGTGGCACAATCATGCTGCGCACATAATGGCGAGTACGTTAATACTTGGATGCATTCTGGCATGGTGCAAATCGACAAAGTAAAAATGTCTAAGTCACTTAATAACTTTTTTACTATCCGTGATGTATTGGAAGAGTACGACGGTGAATCTGTTCGTTATTTCTTACTTTCAGGTCACTACCGCAGCCAGTTAAATTACTCAGAAGAAAATTTAAAACAAGCACGTTCAAGCTTAGAGCGTTTATATACCGCATTACGTGGTGTGACAGTTGCCGACGTTGATGGTCTAGTTCCTGGTTGTGAAGCGTACGTTGAAACGTTTAAAGCGGCAATGGATGATGACTTTAATACACCAGAAGCATTTCCAGTGTTGTTTGAACTGGCAAAAGAAATTAACCGTATTAAAGATACTGATGCGAAACGCGCAGGTGAATTAGCCGCACAGTTAATTTCATTTGGTAATGTACTTGGTCTACTGTCACAAGAACCTGAAGCCTTCTTACAAGGTGATGCAGGTGAAGATGATGAAGTGGCTGAAATCGAAGCGCTTATTAAACAACGTAACGATGCTCGTGCAAGTAAAGATTGGGGCATGGCGGATGATGCTCGTGACAAGTTAAATGCGTTGGGTATTGTATTGGAAGATGGTGCTAACGGTACTACTTGGCGTCGTAAGTAAAGTTGGCGCTGTAAATAAAATTGAATTAACTTTAAATGTTGATGACTGAATGTGTTGAATTTAAGCCGTCATCGGCGTTTTTTTACTAGATAGGGATTAATCATGTTTAAAATTATTTCAGTGATCATCGGTTGTGCGTTGATTTTTTTCCTTATGCAGCGCATGGGGGGGAATAAAAAACAAGCCGCTGAAAATATAGAATTAGGTAAAGAGTTCTTAGCCGCGAATTTAGAAAAAGAAGGTGTTGAAGTAACTGCGTCAGGCCTACAATCGAAAGTACTTACTGAAGGTACTGGCACTGAACATCCAACCGGTCGTTCTAAAGTAACAGTTCATTATCACGGTACATTATTAGACGGTACTGTGTTTGATAGCTCTGTACAGCGCGGCGAGCCGATTACATTTGGTTTAAATCAAGTGATCCCCGGTTGGACCGAAGGTGTACAGTTGATGGTAGTGGGTGAGAAACGTCGCTTCTTTATTCCCAGCAATCTAGCGTATGGCAACCGAGGTGCTGGTAGTATCCAACCTGGTTCAACACTGATCTTTGAAGTGGAACTGTTAAGTTTCAAATAAATGCCTAATTAAGGTTTAAGCGCAGAGCTTAGCTTACAAAAAAGCCGCATGACCAAAAGGTGATGCGGCTTTTATTATTTATAATACGTGATGGTTTATTACGTACTATTTGTAACTGATTGCTTATCGATTACTTTGAATGGTAATCACGGCAAGAGATTAGAGTATTCTCGATCAAGCTTGCAACTGTCATTGGACCAACACCACCTGGTACAGGGGTAATGAAAGAAGCATTTTCTTTTGCTACTTCAAAGCCAACATCACCAACAAGTTTACCATTTTCTAAACGGTTAATACCAACATCGATCACCATTGCGCCTTTCTTGATCCATTCACCTGGAATAAAGTTAGGACGACCAACTGCTACTACAACTAAATCGGCACGGCGTACATGCTCTTCTAAGTTTTTAGTGAAGCGGTGACATGTTGTCGTTGTACAACCTGCAAGTAATAATTCAAGCGTCATTGGACGACCAACAATATTCGACGCGCCAACAACAACAGCATCTAGACCATGTAGGTCAACACCTGTTGATTCAAGTAGCGTAATAATACCTTTTGGTGTGCAAGGACGTAATGCAGGGATGCGTTGTGATAAACGACCTACGTTATATGGATGAAAACCATCAACATCTTTGTCTGGGCGAATATGTTCCAACACAAGGGTTGTATCAATATGCGCAGGTAAAGGCAGTTGCACTAATATTCCATCAATCGTGGTATCTGCGTTTAACTCATCAATTAATGCTAATAAAGCTTCTTGTGAGCTATCTCTTTCAAGATCGTAAGATTTAGAAACGAAGCCTACTTCTTCACAGGCACGACGTTTACTCCCAACATATACTTGTGATGCCGGATCGGCACCCACTAAAATCACAGCAAGACCCGGGGCGCGTAATCCTTGTGCAGTACGCGTAGCCACTTCTTCAGCAACTTTCTGGCGAACTTGCTGAGAAATATTTTTTCCATTAATGATTTGAGCTGTCATTGAGTTATATTCATCTCTTGGTTAGAAAGTTGCGCCATTTTCGCACTAAAATGTGACTTTGTCAGCAATTCTTAGGATAAATAATCATCTAATTAGAGTGACAAAGAAGGTCTATTTGGTTATAAAGATGCTTTAAATTACTTAGGTAGATAACAGTGAAACATCAAGAGCATATTATTTCCGTTTTTGCAGACGTAGCAGCACCCTCAACCCGTTTAATTGACAGTTCAACTGTAAATATCGAAAGTAAAGATGTTGTTATTATGCAGCGCGCACTGTTAGAAACAAATCCTAAATTTCGCCAGCTTATTCCTTATGTGGTTGTAAAGCAGGGTGACAAATACTTAGCATACGAACGTTCTGTATCAGGTGGTGAATCTCGCTTACATAACTTATTCAGTATTGGTATTGGTGGTCACGTTGATGCTGTTGATGCGGTTTATGATGAAAAAGGTGTATTCCAACTAGCAGATACGTTACGCACTGGTATGTATCGTGAATTACATGAAGAGTTAGGTTTAAAAGAAAGCGACTTCTTAGGGATGACAACAATAGGTTATCTTTCTAAAGACGTAACACCGGTTGATGAAGTACATCTAGGTATTGTATTAGTTGCTGAAGTACATGCAGACCTTGTTGTAACGAGCAAAGAAGACGCGTTGAACTTAGCGGGCTTTTTAGCGGCGGACGAATTAGCAAAGCTAAATTTAGAGTCATGGTCCGAAACTGTGGTAGCAGAGCTAGTATAAGCAGATTAGAACGTCGATAAGTAGGTTAATTGAAACCTGCTTTGTTATTGATTTGCGTTACTATTTAATAAAAATTCTGCAATTAGCATCGAAACTATGCATATTGTTGTTATAATCTCGCTTGGTGTATAACTATTAGGCAGTTGCTTCTTCACTTAGATAAACTATTTGACGAGAACAGAGCAACTCTGTAATATCCACCCTCGTTGACAGACGTAGTCTTCAACACTTTCGGTGATTAGCGCAGCTTGGTAGCGCACCTGGTTTGGGACCAGGGGGTCAGAGGTTCGAATCCTCTATCACCGACCACGACCCCTTAGCTCAGTTGGATAGAGCAACGGCCTTCTAAGCCGTAGGCCATAGGTTCGAATCCTATAGGGGTCACCATATTATCTACGTAAAAGTAGAAATTAATTCGTTTACCAAAACGGGTTGATGTAAAAGTTAGTGGCGGTTGTAGCTCAGTTGGTAGAGCCCCGGATTGTGATTCCGGTTGTCGAGGGTTCAAATCCCTTCAGTCGCCCCATATTTGATAACTCACTAAGGTGAAGTTATCGACCCTTGTCAGAGTTACCTGCTGATAAGTTGATAGTTTGTGCGGAAGTGGCGGAATTGGTAGACGCGCTAGATTTAGGTTCTAGTATCGCAAGGTGTGAGAGTTCAAGTCTCTCCTTCCGCACCATGTTCGGTGATTAGCGCAGCTTGGTAGCGCACCTGGTTTGGGACCAGGGGGTCAGAGGTTCGAATCCTCTATCACCGACCACTTATTTTTCCAAGCAATTGGAATTTGAAAAAGCCTGCTCATTGAGCAGGCTTTTTTCGTTATAACGTTTTTCAAAAATTGCTGCTTATTGGTTATACACTTCAGACTTGAATTTGGTAGCATTTAAAAACAAAGCTTATTTACATAGGATAAAAGTATTATGACTGACAATACACAATTTTTAGAAAAGCTAAACAATGACATCGACACTAAATTACAGTTCGTTGATTACGCTGAGTTAAAAGTAAATAAACATTTAGCTAAAGCGGATCAACCTGAAACACAACACTTTGCGATTAACATTGCATTATTAGCATTAGAAGAAGAGCAAAACACAGCGACTTATTCTGCGCTATTGAAATTGTTAGTGGTACAGCTTGAAGCTTACCTTGCACTTCCAGCTACAACAGTTGCTGATGATTTCCGTGCTGAAATCAAAGACACTATCGCGCAATTAAACGCGCTTGTAGCTGAAGTTGAAGCTGCCGCACTGTAACTATTAGTTACCTAGATTGAAAAAATCTATACTTGAATACCAAATAAAGCATTGATTAACATCGCGTTAATCAATGTTTTTTTCATACATACTAACCTCACTTCATAACGATAGATATGCGGGTGACGTGGTAATCGAAGATTTTATGCATGCTTTGTGAGTGATATCATTTAATAGCATGGTTGACACTCGGTTAGTCATCACAAGAGCCGTGAAATTCGCACGACTAAAAAACATCCGTCTTTAGCCAGTCAATAAAGGCCTTTATTTTCGGACAACCGCGAGATTCGCGGTGGTATAACAACCAAATGTCAGTTGTATAATTGTCTGATAGTGATTGTATTTTCTCTATCTCTGGATGGTTATCAACGACAAAGCAAGGAAGGATCGCTTTGCCAACACCGGCTTTTACGGCTTCAAGTTGACTCAAAATTGAGGACGCGCTGCATTTTATTTTTGCGTCAGGAAAAAGCGTACTCATCCATTTCGATGAGGGTGCAGAGAGGTTATTAAAGCCAATCCACTCATCATTTTTGGCATGATTTGATCCATTATGATAAATACCCCACTGGACGTTTTTTACTTTCCGACCAATTAAATGTTCAGGCGGTGTCGACGTTGATCGTATCGCAATATCAAATGCATGGTTAGTCATATGACTGAATTCATATGATGTGCTGAACTCGAGTTTTATGTCTGGGTATAGTAGATAAAATGCGCTTAGATGCGGGCAGATTAAGCTGTTCATGATGGCTCCTGTTGTGGTTATTTGTAACAGGCCACTGGGGTGCTTATTTTCATTCTCAAGATTTATTTTCCATTGATATATTTCAGCTTCCATTTTTTCACCTGCTGAAATAAGCAACTTTCCATTATCTGTCGGAGTATAACCAGAGGGAGACTTATTAAATAATTTAGTATTACTTTCATCCTCTAATTTTTTTAATCCTCTAATCACGGTGGCGTGAGTGACATTAAGTGCTTCTGCTGCACCTGATGCAGATCCCCTACGATAAGTGAAAAGTGCATAACGGATCAAACCCCAACTTAAGTTGTACATTTTATAACATCCTATTGTTCTATTTTTGCTATTCCATCATCAATGATAGTTCGAGTAGTATATCCCTAATCCTTAGATGAAGTATCAAGTTTTTATGTTTAAGGACGGGGTTATAGTGGCTTGAAATGTTCGAGTCGCAGGAAGTGAATTCACTAAAATAGTGCTTGCTACAAGGTTAGGTAGTTTGAAGTATGGTTTATTTAACAAGGAGTTAGTTATGGTGCTAAATAAGTTGTATATAGTAGGAGATCGCTTTTCCCGGTTTCAGGATAACCTTTTGAAGTTGCAAGAATTGCGCTCTAGTCAAATCCCCCGAGAAGATATCAATATCGTATTTGTTTCTGGCTCATTCGAGCTTTACTTGGGCCTATGTTAAGTGCTTTAGCGTAAATAAGGTGTTACTGATTAAAATGAGAATAAAAATGAAAATTAAAATATTGATAGCTCTTCTTTCAGGCTTGATCACTACGTCCGTATCAGCTTATGACTCGTTGAGTGATTCTGGTTTTTATGACTTGCAGAAAAAATCAGGTGGGCACTTTGGTATTTACTTCCTCCGTAGAGCCATTTTTTCTGAATATAGTCCCCAATACCCCTTGTGGTCTGATGGTGCAGATAAAAACAGATGGATTTATTTACCTAGAAGGAAAAAAATTGATACATCAAACCCAAACAGTTGGGTCTTTCCTAGAGGGACAAAGTTGTGGAAAGAGTTCTCATTTATTGAAATGGGAAAAAAGCGTAAAATTGAAACTCGTCTTTTAGAAAAAATTAGTGATAAAGACTGGATAGCGGAAACTTATGTTTGGAATGAGGATCAAACCGTTGCGACTTTAGCTCCTGAGGAGGGAATTAAGGAACATTACCTTTTAGCTAATGGGAAATATTACGATATTCCAAGTAAACATGATTGTAGTTATTGTCACTCGAAAGGAGGTATCGATAGTGGACTAAAAAAAACACCAGTATTAGGATTCTCTGCATTACAATTATCTGATGATCGAGATCCTAACGCTATCCATGGAAGTGAATTGAAACCTGGGATGATAACTTTATCAGAGCTACAAAGATTGAAGAAAACAACGAAGATATTACAGGTGATGCCGCGTATTCAAAATGTAGCTAGTGCACCATTACAACGCTCTGTATTTGGATATTTGCATGCTAATTGTGGTCACTGCCATAATGAAGCAGGTTTTGCTGAGTTAACAACGACTTTAAATTTCAACCATGATGCAACAGCAAATTATATTCAACAAAATGGTACTTATAAAACCGCAATAGGAAAGTCGATAAGTGACTATCTAACCTCTACGGGTTCTCCTGAAAAAGTGATAAATCCCGGTGCTGCTGAGAATAGTGCATTGATTTACCGTATGACAGAAGAGCAAGAGGAATATACTTTTGAAATTCCGTCGTGGCACCATTCGGCAGGTTTCTCATTGACAGCAGGCGTGAAAATGCCTTTTGTTGGTACAAATGTTGTCGATAGTGAAGCTGTTGATATTATTAAGAAATATATTAATAATCTTTCAGGTGATTAGATTGGAAAGCGGTAATCAAATAAATGGAGTTATTATAAAAAAGATCTTATTTGTAGAGCCTTCATCAAGGAAAGAAAAGTCTATCACCAGTGACGTGTGTAACAAGGTGATCCGTAATTTACAAATAGACGGTGAATATACAGTCGATCATGTTGACTTGTGGGACGCCGATTTACCGCAGATGAACAAATTGATGAAATAGTGCGTTGATGAATCAAGTCGTAGCATAATATTCATGATTCTAACACCCTCCCAATAAACCTAAAATACCTCACCTCTATATCTTCAATAATATTTATTAACCACCTCTTTTTGTCAGGCTTAAGTCTTCTAAGTACCTTTAAACTTTTATGGCTAAGAGACTTGGCTCACATAAAAAAACATTAAACTCGAAAGTGATTTAAACTCAAAGTGAGAGATAGTTCACAGCGGGAAATAAGTTCTTTTTTTTATTTATATTTATCAAGTTAAAGATTTAACCCTTCATTTAATACTGACTTTTAATGAACGACCAAAATACGGGCCTACTTATAACGTCATGTTTTTAAAGTTAAAAGTAAAGCGTGTTAATTTTTTATCAAGATTTCAATGTTAATTGTTTGTTTCATTGTACATGGCGTTATGTCCGTAATATGAATTAACAAACTAAAAATGAAACATATTTCAGATCACAAATTAAGTGTTTGGTATTTGTAAAAAAAAATACACCGGCGCAACATATACCTCAAAGGGGAGTTGTGGGTGAATCTGATGTTGATATCGATCACACACTCCCGATTAACAATTTAAAGATTATAAATCAAGAGGTTATTAGATATGATTAAGATTTTCCTTTGCTGTGCAGCTGGTATGTCTACTTCAATGGTTGTTAAAAAAATGCGACAAGCTGCAGAATCTGCGGATGTTAAAGCTGAAATTAACGCTTATTCTATTTCTGCATTCGAGACTGAAGTTAAGAAACACGATGTTTGTCTCGTCGCACCACAAGTGAAATACAAATTTGCTGAATTCAGTAAGCGTTGTGAAGAAGAAAATGTGGCTTGTGGGCAAATTGATATGATGCAATACGGCATGATGAAGGGTAAAGAAATTCTACAGCAAGCTATTGATTTAAAGGGATAGTGAGGCGTTTTGTTCGCGTTGCTAAATGGCTTTTCGATTAAAGACCAGCTAAATAATTAAATCAGTGCGTAGTTTTATCGTTGCGCATTTTTTGCTGTGATTCAATACATATTTTATAAAAAAAGGAAGTTTTATGTCTCTTATAAATGCAACTATGGATTTTGTCGAGCGCGTCATTGCGCCCATTGCAGGTAAGGTCGCTTGTCAAAAGCATATCTGCGCGATTAAAGATGGTTTCATTTCAACAATGCCTTTCCTGATTGTTGGTTCTTTACTGCTTGTATTTGCTAACCCTCCTGGTTCGGGTAACTGGTTTTTAGATGGCTGGCACTCAGTCGTTCAAGGTATTGGTCGTGATAATATTGTTGGTCCATTCTTTGTTAGTATGGGTATCTTTGCGATGTACTCTGCTTATGGTATCGCATATAACTTAGCTGAGACGCTTAACACAAAAGGTGTTAACCCAATGAACTCAGGCATGCTATCTATGTTCTCTTTCCTATTAGCAGTTGCACCTGCTGTTTGGGTTGGTGGCGAGTTAGGTAGTGTTATCCCTATGGCTTACTTAGGTGGTGCGGGTGCATTTACAGCCATCATTTGTGGTCTATTAGTACCTACGCTACAAACGTTTCTTGTTGAAAAGAACATTCGTATTAAAATGCCAGAAGCGGTGCCTGAAAAAATATCAGCGTCATTTGACTTGCTTATACCTGTTGTAGCAATGATCTTAATTGTGCAAGTTATCAATGGTGTATTGGGTAACTTTGACTTAAATATAGCAACTGGCATCATGGCATTGTTTAGCCCTCTTGTAGCTGCTTCTGATACATTCTTCGCTTTTGCGTTGGCTATTTTATTAATCCAATTATTATGGTTTGCAGGTATTCACGGCGCATCCGTTGTTTTAGGTGTTATTGGTCCACTACTGCTAATCAACTTAGGTGCAAACCAAGAAGCACTTGAAGCAGGTAAAGACTTACCGGCTATCTTCATCAACCCAACCATGGATTTCTTCGTATTCGTTGGTGGTTCAGGCGGTACATTAGCGCTAGTTTGCATGATGGCTCGTTCTAAATCCGCTCACCTACGTACTGTTGGTAAAATGTCATTAATTCCTGGTTGTTTCAATATTAATGAACCTGTGATTTTTGGTACGCCAATCGTAATGAACCCAACATTCTTTATCCCTTGGATTCTTGCACCATTAGTCAACGCATCTATCGTTTGGAGTGTATTCAAGCTCGATTTAGTGTCTAACGTTGTTGCCTTACCACCATGGACAATGCCTGCGCCTATCGGTGCTGTAATGGCCACGAACTCAATGCTAGCAGCAGTTGTTGTTGCAGTCTGTTTTGTTGTGAGTGGTTTAATCTTCTATCCATTCTTCAAAGCGTATGAAAAAGAATTATTAGCGCAAGAAGAACCTGAACAGCTTGATGAAGCAGGGGCGTTATCATCAGCTAAAGCGGCTTAATAAATACTGTATGGGATCACAAATCGCTATATCTCATTAATAACGGTATTTCATAGATAGAAAATAGCCATCTTTTACACATGATTCATAAGGTAATAGATGGCTTATCAAAATTTAGAATAAAAAATTAAGGAATGGATGATGGAAATTACAGAAGAATTTTTGATGACACTTTTATGCGAAGCTGGTGCAGCGCGTTCAGCAGTGATGCAAGCAATGTTAGAAGCAAGGCAAGGTGATTTCGAATCAGCAAAAGCATCACTTAACGCCGCCGATGAAGCATTAGCTGAAGTACATAAATCACAAACAGAACTCATTAGCTTTGACGAAGGTGAAGGCAAAGTAAAAATGACCCTGATCTTAACGCACATTCAAGATCACATTATGAATGCAATGCTGTGTAAAGACCTTGCATTCGAAATTATTGAACTTCAAAGACGAATCCAAAATGAGGACTAAAGTATGTTAAAAATTACAATTATCGGTGGTGGCTCTAGCTATACACCTGAAATCATTGAAGGCTTCATTAATCGTCATCACGAATTGCCAGTGACACACATTGATCTATTTGATATCGAAGAAGGTCGTTACAAAGTTGAGACTGTTGGCGCATTAGCTAAACGTATGATTAAAAATGCAGGTCTTGATATTGAATTAAATATTGAGTTTGACCGCCGTAAAGCGTTAACAGGCGCTAATTATGTGTGTTCTCAAATGCGAGTTGGTATGATCCCTGCGCGTATTCAAGACGAATTACTGGGTAACAAGTACGGTATGATTGGTCAGGAAACTAATGGTATTGCAGGTTTTGCTAAGGCAATGCGTACAATTCCAGTGACACTTTCTTTATGTAAAGACATGGAAGAAATATGCCCTGACGCATGGTTAATTAACTTCACTAATCCGTCGGGTATTATTACAGAAACAGTGCTTAAACATACAAACATCAAAGTAATCGGCCTATGTAACGTGCCTGTTTGCACCCAGTTTGGTATTGAAGAATTGATGGGAACGAAAGATCTGCAAGTTCAGTTTGCAGGGCTAAATCACTTCATCCATGCGTTCCATATTTGGGATCACGGTAAAGATCGTATCGGCGAATTAATCGATAAAGTGTGTTCTGGTGAAGACTTTGCACTGCCTAAAAACTTAGGTGAAGTTACTTGGGTTCCTGAGCAATTAAAACACCTAGGTGCATTACCTTGTGGTTACCACCAGTATTATTACAAGCAAGACGACTTAGAGCAAAAAGAAGTTAAGTCAGAAGGTTATGTTACACGTGGCGAGCAAGTTCAAGAAATTGAAAGAGAATTATTTAAACTGTACGAAGATGTAAACTTAAACGTGAAGCCTAAGCAATTAGAAGAGCGTGGCGGCGCACATTATTCCGAAGCAGCATGTGAGTTAATCAATGCGATCCACAATGACAAACGTACTTTAATGCATGTCAATATTCGTAATAATGG
Source organism: Moritella sp. 28 (assembly GCF_018219435.1). Classification (NCBI taxonomy): domain Bacteria; kingdom Pseudomonadati; phylum Pseudomonadota; class Gammaproteobacteria; order Alteromonadales; family Moritellaceae; genus Moritella; species Moritella sp. 28. The sequence continues at coordinate 1,513,775 of NZ_CP056121.1, forward strand.
CACAATTTCAGAACTGCCAAATGACTGCGCTATTGAGGCTACATCTGTTATTACATCATGCGGTCCACAGCCATTGAACGTTGCGCCAATTACGAACCCTGCGATACGCGGTACGTTGCAATTACAAAAAGCATTCGAAGAACTGGCTGTTGAAGCGGGTGCCTTTGGTAGCTATGGCGCGGCATTACAGGCACTAACAATCAACCCATTAGTGCGTAAAGGTACGGTAACGAAAGAAATTTTAGATGAAATGATTGAATTGAATGCGAAATATGTACCTCAGTTTAACAAAATGTAGAAGAGTTCATTATGAAGCTAATCGTAAACATAGATGATTTAGGTTTAACTGAAAAAGTTAATGAATCAGTGGTCGCGTGCTTTAAAGTTGGCGTTGTTCAGTCTACAACATTAATGATGAACCAACCTGCAACCGAGCATGCGATTGAATTAATCAAGCAAGGTTTAGTCCCCAATGTCGGATTACATTTAACGCTAACCAGTGGTAAACCAATTTTAGCGCCGCGTTTAGTGCCAGATTTAGTTGATAGTGACGGGTATTTTTTAAAGCAAGACAAAGTGATCGCGTCTGAGGTCTTAAGTTTTGATCAAGCTTATAGTGAGTTCAAAGCGCAATATGATAAAGCGATCAATGCGGGTATTAAATTAACGCATATTGATAGTCACCACTTTGCTGCTGTATTTCCGCCATACAAAAAAGCATTCATTGCTTTTGCGAATGATACTGGGATCCCTGTACGCCGTGTCGATCATGTTGTTTCGGGTTGTGAAGGTTTAACGGTACCAACAACTGAAGGGTTTAGTGCAAGGTTCTACGCTGATGGTGTAACATTGGAACGACTGCAAGCGTTGATTCTTGAGTTTAGCGCTAAGATCCCGAATGGGACACTGGAGCTAATGAGCCACACAACATTAGAGGGTGATACGTTATTACCAACACTATCTCGCTACGCAGATAAGCGTGTTGATGAGTTCAATATCTTAACCTCTCAAGCACTCAAAGATTGGTTAGAAGTCCATAAAATCGAATGCATAGGCTTTGATTCTATTTAACTTAACTTTTAACTTAAGAAGCTAGTTAAAATAATACCCATTACGTCAGTCAGAGGTCATGGGTATTAATTGATAACCCCTTCAAGTACCTTATATTGAGTTAGGTGATAAGTTTTTCTTATCAAATGAAAGAATTTTCCCGTTATGTTTATTGCTCTGTAAAAGGTATTGTAAAGTGCTTATCTTGAGTATGTTAAAGCTCTCCGTAAAAATGCTTGTGGAGTATCCCCGTTTTTAACATCAATCTATTAGAGTGAGACATGCCCATGGCTGAACAGAAAATAAGTCCGAAAGATTATTCGTTAGTTGATAGATACTCTGCTTTTAATGCCATTTATCAACAAAATAGCCATCTAAATAACCATACTAATCGTCAGCAAGCGCATCAATCAAGCTTGCTAACTATTGGTGTTGCGGCATGTTCTATCCGACAGATAAATGGTACAGACGTCAGCTTGTCAATTGACTCCGTGATTGTCGAAGAACCTTTAGAGATACACCTCATTTATAGCGATTGCGCGGGCAAACAGAAAGAGCGTGTTTACTTAGTGACGATGCGCACACCGGGTGACGATCTTAATCTGGTTACGGGCCTGTTGTTGGCTGAAGGTATTATCAACAGCGCTAGCGACATTGTTGGTATCAATGAGCACTTTGATTTAGATGAAATGAGCCAAAATGAGATACATCTACGTTTATCATCAGATGTTGTTGTGGATTGGGCATTAATCAATCGAGATACCACATCCTTCTCCAGTTGTGGCGTGTGTGGGAAATCTTCAATACAGTCTTTAGAACTACGCGATATCCCCGATTTAGATTCGACAGAAGGGTGGTTGTCGGGCCTTATTATTCCTCATTTCAGCGATACATTACGTCAGTATCAATCGATGTTTAACCAAACAGGCGGGGTGCATGGATGCGCCTTATTTGATGCTAAAGGGGCTTTATTACTGAGCTGTGAAGATGTAGGACGTCACAATGCATTAGATAAATTGATGGGGAAATTAGCAAGAAGTCCTGAACTTGATCAACAAGAAAAAATTGTATTTCTAAGCGGCCGTATTAGTTTCGAGTTGGTTCAAAAAGTACTTGTTTCTGGTATTTCGGTACTGATAGCAGTAGGCGCACCATCCAACCTTGCGATCAATATGGCGAAACGCTTTAATCTAACACTGATTGGCTTTAGCCGTAATGGTGGGTTTAACGTCTACCATGGTGCTTTTCGTTTAAACCTGGCGACTGATATAGAGAATCAACATGACAATTAAAAAATATGAAGGGGCTGCTGGTGGTTGGGGGGCCTTATTAAGTACGACCAAACATCTGGTGAAAAGCGAAAATGTTTCACGTAATATCCGAAACTTACTCAAAACAAACCAAGATAAAGGGTTCGATTGCCCGGGTTGTGCATGGGGTGAATCCAAAGAACAAACTCGGTTTAGATTTTGTGAAAATGGTGCTAAAGCCGTTAATTGGGAAGCCACAAGTCGACGTGTTACACCTGAATTTTTTGAACAACATCCGGTAAGTTGGTTAACCCAGCAAAGTGATTACTTTTTAGAGTCTCAAGGGCGGCTTAGTCATCCTGTTCAGTACAATCGTGAAACGGGTTGCTATGAAGCGGTTAGTTGGCAGCAGGCATTTACGCTGATCGCGAAGCATTTAAATACACTTGAACATCCTGATCAAGCAGAGTTTTATACATCGGGTAGAGCGAGTAATGAAGCCGCTTTTTTGTATCAACTTTTTGTGCGTAAATTTGGTACCAATAACTTTCCTGATTGCTCCAATATGTGCCATGAAGCAAGTGGTGTCGGGTTGAAACAAGCGATTGGTATCGGTAAAGGTACAGTAACACTGGAAGACTTTGAACATGCTGATGCTGTTTTTGTGTTTGGTCAAAACCCAGGCACAAACCATCCGCGTATGCTAGATACACTGCGTCAGGCGTCGCGTCGCGGGGCGGCCATTGTCACTTTTAATACTTTAAGAGAAAGAGGGTTAGAACGTTTTACTAACCCACAATCAGTGAAAGAAATGCTGACTGATGGTTCGACGCAAATTAGTCAATGCTATTTTACGCCTAAACTTGGCGGAGACATGGCGGTTGTACGTGGTATGGTTAAAGCGCTTGGTGTGATTGATAAAGCCGAATTAGCCGCCGGACGGATCTCTATATTTGATCATGCATTTATTGTTGAACATACCCAAGGCGTCGATGAATACTTAACCGCCGTTGAAGCGACGTCATGGCATGAAATTACCGAGCAAGCTGGGTTATTACAATCTGAAATAGAGCACGCTGCTCGCATTTATTGTCAATCTAAACGGGTGATTATCACGTGGGCGATGGGGATCACTCAGCATAAGCATTCGGTGAAAACCATCCAAGAAATTGCCAACTTACAGCTATTGTTTGGGCAGTTGGGGCAACAAGGTGCGGGATTGTGTCCAGTGCGTGGGCACAGTAATGTACAGGGCGATCGTACTATGGGTATTGATGAAAAGCCCAGTGCTGCGTTCATCAAAAGCATATCGGATGAATTTGATTTTAAAGCCCCTTCAGAACCTGGACATAATACGGTTGAAGCGATTAAAGCGATGCTTGCAGGGGAGAGTAAAATATTTATTGGCTTAGGGGGCAACTTTGCGGCTGCAACGCCAGACACTGCGTTAACACAACAAGCGCTATCCAACTGTAGCTTGACGGTTAATATCGCGACAAAATTAAACCGTACGCATCTTGTGCCAGGTAAAGACTCGCTCATATTACCTTGCTTAGGGCGCACTGATATTGATATGCAAACATTTGGGCCACAAAGAATCACCGTTGAGGACTCGTTTAGTATGGTGCATGCTTCTGCGGGCGTGGTGGCAGGTGATATTGGCGAAATGCGATCTGAGCCTGCTATTATTGCGGGTATTGCGGAAGCAACGCTGGGCAAGCAGCCTATTGATTGGGGCTGGGTCATTGAAGACTATGCTCGGATCCGAGATTTGATTGAAAAAACGATTCCTGGTTTTAGCGACTTTAATCGCAAGATAAAACAACCTGGTGGCTTTTATCTTGGTAACAGTGCTGCGCTGCGACAGTGGCAAACTGCGTCGAAAAAAGCACAATTCATGCAGCATGATCTGCCCGCTCATTTACGGCCTGCAAACTTACGAGAACTAAGTAGCGATCCTGTCTTCGTATTACAAACCATGCGTTCACATGATCAATACAATACCACCATTTACGGTTTTAATGATCGCTACCGCGGTATTTCAGGCGAACGTAAAGTCCTTTTTGTTAACGAGAATGACATCGCTGCATTAGGCATGGAGAATAACCAATTAGTCGATATCGAATCGCTTTGGCCAGATGGTATTGAGCGTAAAGTATTTGGTTTTAAGCTGGTGGCTTATGATATCCCAGAGGGTAATATTGCGGCTTATTTCCCTGAAACAAATCCATTGGTATCTATTGATGGGAAAGGGGATTTGAGTGACACGCCAATTTCTAAAGCGATCCCTGTAGTGTTATCTACGGCGGTATTGAAGAGTAGTAAGATAGATATTGTTACTGCTTAATCCTATTTTACTGCTGTAAACGGCTGACTAATTAGTCATCCGATAGTTGCTTTTTTTGACCTTAGGGTGCTCAGTGTTCAAACGTTAATCACATGTTACTAATTTTGCGATATGTTACATATTTATGTACACTCCGTACAAATCTATAGAGTATCGTATGAAACACAGTTCTTATTTTAAAAAATCAATGTTGCTTGCTAGCCTGCTTAGTTGGGTTTTAGTCACGCTTATGCCAGTGATTAATGCCAATAATAGCGTTGGTGTGTGGGCGACGTTGTGTACCGTTAATGGACTGGAACTGGTTCAGATCGAAGAAGGTAAACCCCAAATCCATAAGGGAAAACCTTGCCCATTCAGCCATTTTTCTTCTTTTCATGATCTTGAGCTATTAACTGTACCTGTATTGGCTCGTGTTAGTATTTCAATTCAAGAGCATTATTCGTTTTTAGCGCATAACGTGCGTTATCAATGGCAAATTCCTCGCGCACCGCCTGAAGCCCTTTCGTAACTTAAATTATCACTGTACTACTCACTGTAATAGTACACAGAAATCACGTTATCAATATACCGTTAAACCTTTGCGTTTAAACGGTGATTAATGACGAAAAAATTTAGCTATACCAATTGCATTAAATAAGTGATCAATTATTCCGCCGGAAAAATTGGCAATAACAAGACGTTAATTGCCGTAACTAGTTATTCTAATTGTAAAATTAACAACGCAGTTAGTGGCAGTTTTAACCAGAAATAATGATCATCTATTTATTGTGATTGGTATTAATATGGATGACCGTCGTTAGCTCGATAGGGATTTTGTAGAAAGGAAAATACAAAGAATGTCGAAAATTAATCCGCCTGTAGATAACACTTTATCTAACAGAGAGACACTTGCACGCTCAAAATCACGTTACTTCTTAACTTGGCGCTGGCATTTTTATGCTGGGCTATTTGTGATCCCGTTTATGTTGATGCTGAGTCTAACGGGTTTAGTGATGTTGTTTGATGACGAAATTGAATTTAGTCGTTATCAATCAGCGCTAGAAGTAACACCTGAGAAAGATATTGTCGCAACCTCACAACAAATGGCAAGCGTAATAGCTGCTTACCCGAATGCAATGGTAACTCAGTTTATACCAGCTAAAAGTAGTGATCTTGCGAACCGTTTCTCAATTATGCTTGAATCAGGTCAGACGCTGTTTGTTACCGTTAACCCTTATAACGGAGAGGTTCTAGGTACGATAGATCGTAGCGATAGTTGGTATGAGTTGGCGAATGATATACACGGTACTCTATTACTAGGGAATTGGGGTGATTATCTCATTGAAATTGCAGCAAGTTTAGGCGTGATCTTATTAGTGACGGGCGTTTATTTGTGGTTACCACGAGACAAGGCCAGTAAGGCTGGTTTTCTTAAAATAAGAATGGCAAGTGGACCACGTATTTTAATGCGTGACCTACACGCAAATATTGGTGGCTTATTGTCTTTTATATTGTTGTTTTTCTTTGTTTCAGGTCTTGCGTGGGCAAGTATTTGGGGCGGTAAATTCGTGCAAGCGTGGAGTAGTTTCCCAGCAGAAAAGTGGGATAATGTGCCATTGTCTACACAAAATCACGCGTCAATGAATCACGGCAGTGAAGAAGAAATTCCGTGGAATTTAGAGCAAACACTGATGCCTGAATCACATGATCATGCTGCGATGTTAGCAGCAGGGGCGGGTGCTATGCAGCATGATACAAAGATGGATCATGACATGAACATGCACTCTGAGGTAAAACTTGGTGTCGATCAAATATTAGCGCAAGCTAAAACGCTTGGATTTACCCTGTTTAAGCTTAACCTTCCTCGCAGTGAGACGGGGGTTTATACGCTAGCAGCGAATACCATGAGCGGGGATATTACGGATCCTAGATTAGATAGAACAACACATATCGATCAGTATTCAGGTCGAGTCTTAGCGGATGTAACGTGGAACGAATACAACCTAATGGGCAAGTTTATGGCTGCAGGTATCGCACTACATAAGGGTGATGTTAGTGAGGTGAATAAAATCGTTAATGTATTCTTTTGTTTAGCATTTATCTTTATTGCGATATCCGGTGCTGTAATGTGGTGGATCCGTCGTCCTGTGGGGAAGAAGGTACTTGGTGCGCCACCACGATTTGAACATGAGGGGGTTTGGAAAGTGGGCTTAATCACTATCGTTGTACTATCGTTTATGTTACCAATGGCTGGTGGCACTATCGCCTTCGTATTGTTAGTTGATTGGCTTGTTTTTAGTCGTGTGAATAAATTAAACCTAGCGTTGAATTAGCTTTTTAACGCTAGAGTGATACTGATTTAAAATAAAGATAGACCTGCTTTAAAGCAGGCTTATCTTGTTTTGATTCCTCAATGTTATATGCCCAAAAGTTAAACGCTAAGCCGTATAAAGTATATTTCCTTTCTAAATAAAATTGACCTATCGATATAGGTGTTAGTACTTTGTTGAATTAAGTCTAATACTTACATTTCTAATGATTATGGTTGAAACTATTAATTTATTTACGACTATTTTACGACTAATTAACTGTAATTTAACGGCGTGGTAATGCTCTTTTAAAACAGTGGCTTAACCTGTTGTTTCTCGCGGAATTATGTGAGTGTTATTTTATTTTAACTATGCCAACGACAAATTTTAGGGTTGATAGTTACAGCTCTAACTATTATAGTTATTGTTAATTGAACGTTCAATTAACAACTTTTAACAACAGTTAAGCATTGAATTATCAACAACCAAACATGGATGGTTACTTTTTATGCCCAGACCAGTAATGAAAACGGTAAGGCAACAGCAGCTGATTGACGCGACGTTAATCTCTGTTGAACGCCATGGTTTACACCACACAACAATTAATACCATTAGTGGTTTAGCTGGACTGTCATCTGGCCTTATTAGCCATTATTTTGGTGGTAAGCAAGGTCTCATTGAAGCAACCCTCAAATATCTACTCGATGAACTAAAACAAGCATTATTAAGCCGCATTTTAGGTAAAAACTTATCCGCAGAAGAACGCTTGTCGATGATTGTCGAGTCTAATTTTACTGAATTTCAACGTTCAACCGCAGCGACTAAAACCTGGTTAAGTTTTTGGTCTCAAGCTGTCCACGATCCTGGATTAGCCAGACTGCAACACATCAACAGCCAGCGTTTGTATAGCAACCTCGCATTTTCATTTAAACAATTAATGCCTGAGGATGTCGCGATCCATTCTGCGAAACAAACTGCAGCGATGATTGATGGTTTTTGGTTGCGCAGTGCCTTGAGCAGTTGTCCTGAAAAAGAATTCGAACAAGCCCAAATTTTATGTAAAGCCTTTATCGAGGCTGTGATCATGCAGCACGGAGAAAATAAATGTCGTTAGTTACTTATAAAAATTATGTCCACGGACAGTCTCTCTCCAATGACTCAGGTGAAACCTTTGAAGTCATTAATCCGGCTAACGGAGAAGTAAGTTATTTAGTTGAAGTTGCTGATGCGAGTATTCAGCAAGCGACAATTGAAAGTGCAAAAATTGGTTTCGCTACCTGGTCTAAAATGACGCCGATAGAGCGTAACCGTATTTTATTAAAAGCAGTGACCTTGTTACGTGAACGTAATGACGAACTTGCTGTTATCGAAGTGCAAGACACAGGCAAACCTTGGCAAGAAGCCTCTGTCGTTGATGTTGTCACAGGTGCCGATTCAATTGAATTTTTTGCTGGTATTGCACCGAGCATTGAAGGTAATCAACAACAGGTCGGTGATGATTTTTATTATACCCGCCGTGAACCATTAGGTATTTGTGCAGGCATTGGTGCGTGGAATTACCCGCTACAGATCGCGTGTTGGAAATCAGCACCTGCGCTTGCTTGCGGTAATGTCATGATCTTTAAACCATCAGAAGAGACACCACGTGGCGCAATCAAGTTAGCTGAGATATTTACTGAAGCGGGCGTACCCGATGGCGTGTTCAACGTTGTTCAAGGTGACGGTCGTGTTGGTGCTTGGCTAACAACACATGACGAGATTGCTAAAGTATCGTTTACTGGTGAAGTCGGTACTGGCAAAAAAGTGATGGCTGCCGCAGCGGGCTCACTGAAAGAAGTCACAATGGAACTAGGTGGTAAATCACCGCTAATCATCTTTGATGACGCTGACATTGATAATGCGGTATCGGCGGCGATGCTAGCGAACTTTTATACTCAAGGTGAAGTGTGTACCAACGGTACACGTGTATTTGTGCAAGACGCCATTTACCCACGCTTTATCGAAAAACTACGTGAGCGTACCGAGAACAACATAATCTGTGGTGATCCTATGGACCCAGAGACTAACTTTGGTGCGTTGATCTCGAAAGAGCATCAAGACAAAGTATTGAATTTTATTGAGATAGGTAAATCAGAAGGTGCTGAACTTCTTACCGGTGGTCATGCTCTGCAACCAGAGAATGCGCCGAATGGTTACTTTGTTGCGCCAACCGTTTTCACTCAGTGCACTGATGAAATGACATTAAGTAAAGAAGAGATCTTTGGCCCTGTTATGTCAGTGTTCACATTTGCAGATGAAGATGAAGTCGTTCGCCGTGCTAATGATACCCGCTTAGGTTTAGCCGCGGGTGTGTTCACTCAAGACATTACCCGTGCTCACCGTGTTATTCATCAAATGCAAGCCGGTATCTGTTGGATCAATGCGTACGGCGCGTCACCTGCTGAAATGCCTGTTGGCGGCTATAAGATGTCTGGTATTGGCCGTGAAAACGGTAGCGAAACGTTAAAAGCGTATACCCAGATTAAAGCTGTGTATGTTGGTATGCAACGACTCGAAAGTCCATTTTAGGGAGCCTATATGACTCAATCACAGGGATTGTATGATTACATTATTGTTGGCGCGGGTAGTGCTGGTTGTGTTTTAGCCAACCGATTATCAGCAGATCCAGCCAACAAGGTACTGCTATTAGAAACAGGTGGCAGTGACAAGAGTATTTTTATTCAAATGCCAACTGCATTATCTATTCCTATGAATAGCGAGAAGTATGCGTGGCAGTTTGAAACTCAAGCTGAACCGCATTTGGATAATCGCCGTATGCATTGCCCTCGTGGCAAAGTATTAGGTGGATCATCTTCTATTAACGGTATGGTCTACGTACGTGGTCATGCTCGCGATTTTGATGAGTGGCACCAAAGCGGGGCAAAAAATTGGAATTACGCCAATTGCTTACCTTACTTTAAAAAGGCTGAAAGTTGGGCGTTTGGCGGCGATGACTATCGTGGTGACAGTGGTCCCCTTGCTGTGAATAACGGCAACAACATGAAAAACCCTTTGTACAAAGCCTTTGTTGATGCTGGTATTGATGCCGGTTATATGGCAACCAATGACTACAATGGTAAGCAGCAAGAGGGTTTTGGCCCTATGCACATGACTATCAAAAAGGGTGTGCGTTGGTCGACAGCAAATGCGTATTTAAGACCTGCAATGCAACGCAGTAATTTAACGGTTATTACCCATGCTTTGGTACACAAGGTATTGTTTGAAGGTAAACAAGCAATAGGGTTAGAGTTTGAACGTAAAGGCAAGCTAACCAGACTGCATTGTAACAAAGAAGTGATTCTTTCGGCTGGCTCGATTGGTTCTCCGCATATCCTGCAATTATCCGGTATCGGTAAAGCAAGCACACTTGCAGAAGCCGGTATTGAGCAAGTACATGAATTGCCGGGAGTCGGCGAGAATTTACAAGATCATCTCGAATTTTATTTCCAATTCAAGTGTCTTAAACCGATTTCGTTGAATGGCAAATTAGACCCATTAAATAAGCTGTATATTGGTGCGCGTTGGTTCTTTGATAAGTCAGGTTTAGGGGCAACGAATCACTTTGAATCTTGTGGTTTTATTCGATCTAAACCCGGACTAGAATGGCCTGATTTACAATACCATTTCTTACCTGCTGCAATGCGTTACGACGGTAAAGAAGCGTTTGCTGGGCATGGTTTTCAGGTGCATGTGGGTCATAACAAACCGAAGAGCCGTGGCTTTGTAAAAGTCGTGTCTAATGATGTGCATGTTGCGCCGCATATTCAGTTTAACTATCTTTCTCATGCCGAGGATATTGAAGGTTTTAGGGCTTGTGTACGCTTAACACGTGAAATTATTGGTCAACCAGGGTTGGATGAATTCCGTGGTGAAGAGATCCAACCGGGAATCGATATTCAAACGGATGAAGAGATCGACCGTTTTGTGAGAAGCTCGGTAGAAAGTGCTTACCATCCTTCTTGTACGTGCAAGATGGGTGAAGACACTATGGCTGTCGTTGATTCAGAAACCAGAGTTCATGGTATTGAAGGATTGAGGGTGGTTGATTCATCTATTTTCCCAACGATACCCAATGGCAACCTTAACTCACCGACTATCATGTTGGCAGAGCGCGCTGCAGATCTGATCTTGGGCAATACACTGCTCAAAGCAGACGTGAGCAGTGTTACTGTGGCGCCAAAATGGCAGAGTACACAACGCTTACAGGCGCCAAAACGCCAGCCTGTTTAGCGACTACATTGTTAAGGACTGCATTGTTATGACCATTAGTTGTGACAACTCAGTGCTTAACCATAGGTATCTGACCAGCCTAAGCCACTCTGGCTAAATGGTCTTTAATGCTAAACTCAATTCATCAGGGCTTAAATATCGGAAATTCGATATTTAAGGTTTGAGGGTGCATGCAATCATGATTTTTATTATAGTCTTAATACTTTATTACAGACTTAATTAGATTGCAGACTCAAACGTTGAGCTAGGCTATTTAAAACATAAGAAAGGATTAAATTTATGTTTTATACAAAATTTACATGGAGTTTAAATGATGACTACTTGGCTTAGCATAGGTATTATATTTACCTTTGTTGCAATTGCATTTGTGATTTTTCGTTGGGGCAATGTGCGGTGTGTGGGTGTTACGCCTGTACGTACATTTACCTTTATCGCTATTCTATTTACTTCCGGTCTGGACGTGGGACTTATCATGTTTCCGCTGACCGAGTTTGCTGGTTATGCAAACCTTGCGGCAAGTCCTGAATACAGCTTTAGTAATCCTTTAGCGATTGAATTTGGTTTCTGGGCATTTCTGATCTGGGCATTTTACTTTTTAACTTGTTTCTATTTTTGTGTCATTGAACCAAGAGTTAAATTCTTCGAGATCCCATTAATTAAATTCATCAATAACCTCATCATTATAGGTACTTGTGCCTTTACTGCTTACTTATTACTGACCAATTTACCTTGGTATTTACCTGAATTAGGTGATGGCGAAACGATAGTGGGTAGTTTCTATCTAATCGTTTTTGTTGTCATTGCTGCGGCTGTTTACTCAAGTACTAGTATTCGTTATGTACGTATATTGAGTTTAGCGAGTACCTGGTTATTTTTAGGTCTGATTGTCATGATGTGGGCTGGCGCGTTCTTATCTGAAGAATCAAGCGTGAGTGAATTTACAACAACTTTTGCGTTGATTAGCGATTACTTTGGTAATATACATCAATTTGTTTTACCGATGAATGATTACCATGAATTTTACTTATTCTGGTGGTTCTCTTGGAGCATCATGATTGGTCAATTCACTTCCCGCTTTGTTGGTGGTATGAAAACTTATCAAGTACTGATTGCAATGATGGTCTTCCCGTCTATTCCAATCGCAGTATGGTTCTCGGTACTTTACTACTACAGCGTGAATGAGATCGCGACAACAGGCTTCTATAACCTTGCGATGGTATTAGTGGGCATCACCTTTGTGATTAACTCGCTGGATTCATTAGTACGACTTTATACTGATAATTTAAATTTAACAGTAGAACGTTTAGGTAAGGCTAAATACATTATTGGTAATCTTGTATTAATGAGTGCTTTGACGTTATTGTTCAAACTGGATTTCTTACAGATTCAGTGGGTTGGCGCATTAGCAATCGCACTGATCATCGGCTGTTTTGGTTATATTATGGCGAATAAATCCAAGCAGGTTGCAGCGATTGAACGTTCACCTGAAGAAAATGAAATTGACTTTAATAAAATTGAGTTAGTGAACTAGCATACTCACCACGCTCGTTTTAATATGTTAATTAGTTCGATAGTGGTTAGGAATACAACAAAAGCAAAATAACGTATAAGCGTTATTTTGCTTTTTTCACATTTGCAGTATGAGTCTGGTGCTAATTTCTGTTATTGTTTCGAAAAATGAGGGGCGAATTATGGAAGGGTTATGGAAAAGTACGAAGAATTATTAGTATCACTGCGTCAAGTGATCAGAGCCATTGATATACATTCTCGCCAGCTGAATAAACAGTCTGGTTTAACAGGTCCTCAGCTCATGGTGATGCAAAATATTGCCATGCTTGATGCGCCATTGGCGAAAGACATTGCGAAAGAGATAGCCTTAAGTGCTGCGACAGTCACGACGATTATTGACAGACTTGAGAGTCGGGCGTTGGTGATTCGGAAGCGAAGTGAAACCGATAAACGTAAAGTGCATCTGTCGCTGAGTGAATCAGGTAAATTATTACTGAGTAGTTCACCCAAGCCGCTTCAAGACCATTTCATCAAACGTTATCAAAATCTTGAAGAGTGGGAACAAAGTCAGCTATTGTCAGCTGTCGAACGGATTGCCTCAATGATGGATGCAGAAAAATTAGATGCTGCGCCAGTATTATTTGTTGGTCAAATTCAGGCGGAAGAGTAACTCTTTTACTTAACTGATTTTATGACGTTTTTACCTGTTTCTAGTATTAATTACCGTGAGATTTTTTAACCATGTTAACGGTTTTTAGTACTTATTTAAGCTTTTAGTCGCGATTTCCTGTAGTGTTAGTAGTACTTCATTACAATAATAAGGATATTATTCATATGCGGAAGACTTTCGCTACCTCACTACTTCTTGCTTGTTCATCTCTTTCTACCTTCGCTAATGCAAGTGAATGTGGCAGTGTTACCATTGCTGACATGAGCTGGAATTCAGCAACAATCATCGCTAATATTGATCGCTTTATTTTAGAGCATGGTTTTGGGTGTGATGCCGAACTCGTACCTGGCGATACAATGGCAACCGGAACAGCTATGATCGAAAAAGGTCAGCCTGATATTGCACCTGAATTTTGGAGTAATTCCATGAAATCAGCCCTTGATAAAGGTGTTGAAGAAGGGCGAATTCGTTATGCTGGAGCCACACTGACAGATGGTGGTGAAGAAGGTTTTTGGGTTCCTGCTTATATGGTCGAAAAAGACCCGAGTTTAGCAACGATTGCAGGCATTAAAGCCAACGCAAAACTATTCAAGCACCCTGAAGACCCGGATAAATCTGCATTTATGATTTGTCCATCAGGTTGGAATTGTCAAATTACAACAACGAATCTATACGAGGCACTGGATCTTGCCGATGACGGGTTCGATTTAATTGATCCAGGTTCTGGTGCAGGCTTATCTGGCTCTATTGCTAAAGCCTATGAGCGTAAAGAAGCTTGGTTTGGCTATTATTGGGCGCCGACAGCTGTATTGGGTAAATACGATATGGTTAAGGTTGATTTTGGTTCAGGCATAGATGAAAAACATTTTAAAGAGTGCATTACTCAAGACGATTGTTTAGAACCTAAAGTAACTATGTTCCCACCTTCAGCTGTGGATACTGTCGTGACTGAAACATTTGCGGCAAGAGCACCTGAAGCACTGGCTTACCTTACAGCCCGCTCATTCAAGAATGCTCAGATGAATGAGCTACTTGCTTGGATGGAAGATGAGCAAGCTGATGGCGAATACAGTGTTGAGCACTTCTTAACAAACTATGAAGATACTTGGTCACAGTGGGTTGATTCAGCTACAGCGAAGAAAATTAAGAAAGCAGTCTCAGAACTATAGCCTTTCACTATACCCAAAGCACTTCAGTTAGCTGATTGTGCTCCTTGAAGTAGCTTGGGTATATATAGCCCGACTTATTCGGGCTTTTTCATTTTAGGAAATAAATAATATGTCAGACAGTTCATGGCTTTCGGAAATACCGCAGCTAGATCGTCGCCAATTACTTGATATTAGAAAGACATTGGACGGCGCTTATCGCAGCTTTTCGCGTGAATACGGTGATAGTATCGAAGCGTTTTTTGATCCCTTACTTAGTTTTCTTATTTGGTTCGAAAAATTATTACTTGGCAGCCCTTGGTGGCTCGTTATTACTGTATTAGCTGTTTTTGCTTATATGGCAAGTCGTTCTTGGAAATTAACCTTAGGTGTCGTCTTAGCCTTCTTCCTCATCGGATTCTTTGGAATGTGGGACAATACCATGCGAACCATGAGTATTATTCTGGTCTCTACCTCACTCGCGGTGCTTATTGGTATTCCTATCGGGATCTCGATGGCTCGCTCTGATCGTGTTCAGTCCGTCGTCACACCTATCTTAGATATTATGCAAACAATGCCAGCCTTTGTGTATTTGATCCCTGTGGTGATGTTATTAGGTATCGGTAAAATCCCAGGTGTTATCGCTGTTATTATTTACGCTGTGCCGCCTGTCATTCGCTTAACGAACTTAGGTATCCGTCTTGTAGACAAAGAAGTGCTAGAGGCGGCAACTGCTTATGGTGCTAGTCCTATGCAGCGTTTATTTGGTGTGCAGTTACCACTGGCAATGCCTAATATCATGGCCGGTATTAATCAGACGATTATGATGGCGCTCGCTATGGTTGTGATTGCTTCTATGATTGGCGTAAAAGGTTTAGGTCAACCTGTATTAAAGGCTATCACCAACCAATATTTCACACTTGGTTTATTGAATGGCTTAGCCATTGTTGTTCTCGCCATTATTTTTGATCGGATTTCGCAAGGTTACGCAAAACGTACGTTACAAAATTTTGGAGGGCAGTAAGATGAGTTCGAATGATAAGAAAAGCCCGTTAATTCGTATTAAGAATTTATACAAAATTTTTGGTAAAAATGAGAAAAAGGTGCTCGAGCTAGTCAAAGCGGGTAAATCAAAAGATGCTATTTTAGCTGAAACGGGTCATACCGTTGGTTTGTCGGATATTAACCTAGATATTTATCCGGGAGAAATATTCGTTATCATGGGGTTGTCTGGTTCGGGTAAATCAACCTTGATCCGCCATTTTAACCGCTTAATTGAACCTACTGCCGGGGAAATAGAAATCGCGGGTAGTGATGTCATGCAATTGAAGAGCAAAGACCTGCAAGATTTTCGTCGTAATAAAATGTCGATGGTATTTCAACGTTTTGGATTAATGCCGCACCGCACCGTGTTAGACAATATTGGTTATGGCTTGCAAGTGCAGGGCGTCAAGAAAGCTGAACGAAAGAAAAGTGCAACGCAGTGGTTGGAAACTGTGGGCTTGGATGGTTATGCCAATCAATACCCAAGACAGCTGTCTGGAGGTCAACAGCAACGCGTCGGTTTAGCACGTGCTTTGTGTACCGATGCCGATATTCTGTTAATGGATGAAGCATTTTCAGCATTGGATCCTTTGATCCGTAGCGAAATGCAAGACCAGTTGATTGAGCTGCAGGAAAAGTTACATAAAACCATTGTCTTTATTACCCATGATCTTGATGAAGCATTACGACTGGGTGATCGCATTGCTATTTTGCGTGATGGGGTATTAGTACAACAAGGAACACCTGTTGATATTTTACTTAACCCGGTTGATGATTATGTTGAAGCCTTTGTCAAAGATGTAAATCGCGCGCGCGCATTGACGGTGGAAACGGTAATGCAACCGCAAATCTTCCGTATTTCGGCCGAGACAATCGGTGACGCTGTATTGCAAATGCGTAAATCAAAACAAGATTATGGTTATGTTGTTAACGAGGATGGCTATCAAGGCGTGATCACACAAGGTACCTTGGATAATGTTGAAAAAAGCGATTACAGCAATGTTCTTGATGCGTCTTTATTGGAAGCTGTGCCAGCCGTGCAAAGTGATGCGTTGTTGGAAACTGTAATTCCTGAAATGTTGGATAATCAATTGCCACTGCCGGTGTTAAATGTGGATGGTGATGTTGAGGGGCATTTGTGTCGTTCTACACTTGCCGAAGTATTAAGTGATCAGCCGAGTGTGGAAAAGGATAAAGATAAAGTCACTCACGCTTAATTATCGTATTTAAGTGAGCTTATGCAATGATGAATGCCTATTACAGCAGGTCGGAGGTAATAGGCATTAATTACGAATTATGTTAAGGAACGTGATTAAGCGTCTTCGGGTTTATCTAATAGTTCGGCAATAATTTTGTTCATTTCGATCGGCATTTGCGCCAGAATCGCATCTTGAGATAATGTCAGATCTTTTTCGATATAAGATACGATTTTTCGTGTTTCCATATCCATGACGCCACCGAAAGCGGTCACGTTAGTCATCATCGGGATGTTCATACCGCCTGATGAATCCACATGTAGCACAACAACATATTTGAAGTTGTAGTCTTTGTTCGTCAATACGCCAGACGCTTTTAACTTATTGGTCAGTGTTTTCATTTTCTTATCAAGTTCAATCGCATATTTCTCTGCGGAACCTGTCATTTCTAGTTTATCTAGGTTTGCTTGGCGACGCATGTTTTCGCCAAGTGTCCATGATAAATTACCAACAACACTATAAAGCTGTTGACCAGAGATTACCGATGCACCGTATTCAGATACTGCACCTGAAGAGATAGCTAAACCAACTTCAGCACTATCCCCTGGAACGCCATGCAGGCTAATTGGGAAAATAAATGCAGGTGCACTCGCTGTCACTTCAAGGGGAAATTCTTGGTCTGCATTACGTTTTACTGATGAAGAGCTGCAGCCTGCAACAGAGAGGGCGATAACGCCTGACAATAATAGTGAGTAGATAGATTTTGCTTTCATTTTATTACATCCTTGTTTTATGAGTTATCTCGTTAATAGCATACAAAAGTACTATTAATTAATTGCAATTTCACTTTAATAACAAGCTATTACCTTGAAACTGGTGAGTTACTTTAGCCCATGGTTTTATAGAACTCAATGCTGAAAAAAGTATGTGAAATTATTTATGGTTGAATAAACTGAAGTAGTGTTCTTGCCTGGCTTGATTATTATGCTCAGGGGGGTATTACATAATCAAAATGCTATGGCGAGGTTTATTTTTAATTAGATTAGATTATTTCTAATACTTACAATGGGCTATTTTAGGGGAGGAAGCAAAAGAAAGGTAGATAAAAACCTGCTTGAGCAAGCAGGTTTTAAGCATCAATTAGGTAATAACGAATTGCTTTGCTTGTCTTGCTTCGACGATATATCTTCTTTTTAATTTTTTAGCCATATCAGGTGTTAGATCTGAATGAAGTAGCTCTAACGTGCTTTGGCCTTTGCTTTTTAGGTAAGCTGCAACTAACGGACGTGTTGGGTCTGCGTGATTCTTAGCCCATTCATAGCTTTTTACTGCGTTT
The DNA here is from genome assembly GCF_018219435.1 of Moritella sp. 28. Classification (NCBI taxonomy): domain Bacteria; kingdom Pseudomonadati; phylum Pseudomonadota; class Gammaproteobacteria; order Alteromonadales; family Moritellaceae; genus Moritella; species Moritella sp. 28. The sequence continues at coordinate 1,531,879 of NZ_CP056121.1, forward strand.
GCTGGTGGTGTTTTTTTCGATGCGATATAAACGCTACCATCAGGAAAAGATACACGGTAAATATTGATCATTTTGTTCTCACTTTAATCTTAGTCATCAAAATACTAAATTTTATGGCGCTAGTATGACAGCTTTTCGAGTGTTAAACATAATTACTTGGGCCTAGCAACGAGCCGACTTGTTCAATTGACCATTTATTTAATGCAATTGGTAATAAACGCTGGTGGTTTAAGCAATTAAATACACGGCTATTGCAGTATGGACCCTATCAATTACTAAAGCATAGAAATAAGCGATATGGCAATGCCAAAGTAATCCATCAAAAAAATCCTGAATGGGATAAATACTGCGCGCTATTCCCACAAAGTGTGGCTGCTCGAAAAATACAGGGTTAAAAAAATCAGCAAAGTATTGATGGTTTTGCAACTGAAATCGTTGAACGAATAGGGATTTATATCCATAAGTACGCCTAAATAAAAATGATGTCTATACCGATGCGATATCAGAGACGAGAAGGACAAGCCGACGAAGGCGTTATGACGTCTTGAAGATACTCTTCATACGGTTTGCTGATTGTGCACCTTGAAGTCACAACTATTAATTCTATTTAACTCTTAAATGCTTACATAAAAATCTTTTTGATTAACGAATTATATTATTGTTGCATTCTAAATGCATCAATAATATAGTGATGACGAATTCACAAGATTCCTATTTACAAAAAGGTATTTATAGATGCAAACTTCAATTTCAGAACAAGTTTTAACCGCCCTCGATAAGGTTTTAGTCGTATCTAAAACAGATCTTCAAGGCAACATTACTTATGTTAATGATTTATTTTGTCAGTTAACTGGTTATAGCAGAGAAGAGTTAGTAGGTGCTCCACATAATTTAGTACGCCATAAATCAATCGAAAAAAGTGTCTATAAAGATATGTGGGATACTATCAAAAATGGTGAAATCTGGACGGGTATTATACCAAACGTAGGTAAAGGTGGCAGCTTGTATGTTGTAGATACAACAGTACAACCTATCTTTGATGATGCAGGTAACATCACAGAATATATCAGCATTCGTCGAGTTATTAATGATCTAATGAGTGATTTTGACAGCGTTGAATTATCTAAAGAAGTATTTGACGACTTCTACGGAGAGTAATGATGAAAACTAATTTCGAACGGATTATTATAAGCTATGGCTCTGAATCTGGTAATGCAGAGCGCTTGGCCAGACAGTTTTGCGAGCTACCCTTTCTATCTTCCGTTAAATTGGAATTAGTTACTCTCAACAATTTAGTGATAAATGATTTATCCACCAAAGATTTGTTACTGGTGATCACCAGTACCTTTGGTGATGGGGAGCCTCCAGGCAATGCCGATGACTTTGCGTTACAGTTGGCAAGCCTTAACACTTTGGCTCCCTTTCAATATGCTATTTTTGCTTTAGGTGATGTAGCATATACCAATTTTTGTCAATTCGGCCAACAACTCGATGCGCAGTTACACGATAAAGGTGCTATCCGAGCTATTAATAGAGTAGACGCTGACTTGGATTATCGTAATTTTTTCACACAATGGGTCGATACAGTCAATGCAGTGGTGGCAGGTGACGATACGATTGGTCATCAGTTAATGCTCAGAGTCGAGCCTTATAGTGAAACTAAGCCACATCAAGCTAAAATAATTAATGTCACTCGCTTAAATTCCAGTTCTGCCGGTGTCTATAAGATAGATCTCGATATTGATGGCAGTGGAATGAATTATCGGGCCGGTGATTTATTATATGTAGTACCAAATCATAAATCTGAGTTACTACAAGATATTACAGACTGGTTTGGTGATGAACAGACGTCACAACAATTACAGGGCAAAGAATTACGTTTGTTAAGCAAAAGCTTACTACGCACACTAGCCAATAAATCAAATAATGCTAACTTAAAAGAAAAATTAAAGATCCGTAACAAAAAAGCACTTGCCGATTACCTTTACGGTCGTGATGTTTTAGATGTATTACAGGATTGCGGAGAAGTAGGGTATATCACATTAAGCGAATTATGTGATGCATTATCAGAGCAAACGGCACGCGCTTATTCCATAGCATCCAGCGATCAAAATAGTGACGGTAAAAGTGCTTCGAAAGTCAGTTTATGTGTAAGAGATATCGCTTATGAACATGAAAATAGAATGCATTTTGGTACGATGAGCAACTGGTTGAGTCGTTGTGAACCTGGTGATATCGTTGATATATTCACTCGGTCTAATAAAGAATTTCACTTAGCTGATGAAATAGATACACCCGTCATAATGATCGGTGCAGGTACTGGGATAGCACCTTATGTTGGTTTTTTACAGCAATTAGAGCGACAACAGAAAGCTCAAACTGAATTACAAATAAAATCAGAAACATTACTTATATTTGGAGAACGATATTCCAAGAAGGATTTTTTATATAAATCTGAGCTTGAACATTGGTTAAGCGAAGGTGTTTTAAGTCAACTGGTTACAGTATTTTCACGAGATCAAGAACAAAAGCGCTATGTGCAACATGCGATAATAGAACAAGGTGCTTTGGTTTGGTCCCTACTCCAGCGTGATGCAACACTATACCTTTGTGGTAGTAAAGATAATTTAGCAAAAGCCATAGATAATGCACTTATTGAAGTAGCACAACAGCACGGTAAATTATCATTTGATCAAGCTCAGAGCTATATTAATCAACTCACTGACACTGGGCATTACCGTCGGGATTTATATTAAGAACATGTCAATTAAAAACTAATATTTAATTATTTCTTAACCATATTACACAAGGACATTGAGTATATGCCTGTTCGTTTTATTGAAACCTGTCGTTTACCAACCCCATTTGTTACTTTTGATATGCATGGCTTTGAAGATTTAGACACTGGACAGGAGCACGTGGCCCTAACACTCGGTGATTTTTCTGATTGCAAACCTGTTTTAGCGAGAGTTCATTCAGAGTGCCTCACTGGGGATGCGCTATTTAGTATGCGTTGCGACTGTGGATATCAGCTGAATGAAGCCATGAGGATGATTGCTGAAGAGGGCCGCGGTATTTTACTTTACCTTAGGCAGGAAGGGCGTGGGATAGGCTTATTGAATAAAATCCGAGCTTATAGCCTACAAGATCAGGGTGCAGATACCGTTGAAGCCAATGAGCGACTGGGTTTTTCTGCTGACCTTCGAGATTATGGTATATGTCAGGGAATATTAAGCCATCTAAATATCTCAAAGTTAAAACTCATGACTAACAATCCTAGAAAAGTTGAAGCTTTAAGTGAGTTTGGTATTGAAATTGTTGAGCGTGTATCGATTCAAGTGGGAAAGAACCCCCACAATGAAGGTTATCTGACCACTAAGGCAGAGAAATTAGGGCACTGGCTGAATAACACATAGGATTATGGACCCAGTTCAGATTACGGTAGGCTGTTCAGCGCCCAAAAGACATCGATCAGCAGCCTTCATAACTGTATTTCAGGGACCTATGGTTTAACGATTACATCTTTATTCCTCATGATTTATTTTTTAAATAATCTAAGTTTAACATTTTACACATAATAGAATTCAGCATCCACAGACATTAATACTTATTCTTAATGCGCTATTAAGAGAGTACTGATTCATTTATAAAAAAAACTCTTATGCAAATAAGAATGATTAGTGTTAACATCCTAATACTTTTGTAAGACAACAATATTCTAATGTGTTGTTATCATAACTCTAACAAGCAGTGTTGTTTATCATGAACGCGAAGTTAATTCTGTCTTTATTAAAACGTGACTATATAAAATTTATCGTCGCCATATTTCTCAGTGCTTTAAGTGCTGCAGCAGGCGTATCAGTTATCGCATTTATTAATGAAGCGATTAGTCGATTAAGTGTAGGTGCTGATTTTCCAATCACTTTATTTTTTGCTCTCATATTCCTATTATTTGGATTGAGTTACATCTCTCAATCTCAAATTACTCGGTTAGGTCATCGTGTTGTATATGAGCTAAGGCTAAGTATTAGCCGCCGATTAATGAATATGTCTGTTGAGCGGATTGATCAGTTAGGCCAGCCGACTATTCTTGCGACTTTAACCAAAGACATAACCGCTATCAGCCAAGCGTTTAATAGTTTACCTTTTGTTGTTTTTGGCGCATCGGTTGTACTATTTACGTATGCGTATTTGTTTTGGTTGTCTGCGACATTTTTTATCGCGACGCTTGTGATGAGTACGGTATCGATTATTTTCGGTCGCCGATTAATGATCGCATCTCGTGATTATAAAAAACGAGTACGAGAAAATGATGACGTATTATTTGACAGTTATGATGCTATGCTGCGAGGCCGTAATGAGCTTAAATTAAGTCAAGAACGCCGTACGTCTTTTTATCATTCTCAATTAGAGCCTTCAGCAGAACAAGCGAGAGTCTTGGATACAAAAGCAGATCGACTTAATGTTCTAAATGGCAGTTGGATAAATACATCGGTATTACTCTTGATTGCACTTGTTTTACTTATGCATACCCAATTCCAGATTGGGACATCGGAACAAGTGACTGGTTACGCACTGGCAATTCTGTTCTTGCGTTCGCCTTTAGCGGGATTTGTTGGTTCATTACCTGCACTTATTATTGGTTCTGTCGCTTATGCCAAAGTATCATCGTTAGATTTAGCTGAAGACAAAAATGAACTGAATTCATTGCCTGCACTTCAGGCTTCATGGAAAACACTTCAGCTAAACCAAATTGAATATGATTATCCGAGTGAAGATGGCGAATCAGGGTTTTCTGTTGGACCAATTAATTTAACGATTAATCAAGGAGAATTGATTTTCTGGGTCGGTGGGAATGGTAGTGGGAAGTCAACTTGCGCACGCCTGCTTACTGGTTTATATCGTGCTCACCGTGGAACAATTACATTTTCTGATACTGTGATTAATGAGCATAATATTGATTGGTACCGTAATCATTTTTCTGTGGTATTCGCTGATTTTTATTTATTTAAGAATATTATTAATGAAAATGGGGTTAAGCCTGATCCAGAACTGGTTGAATACTACCTAACAAAACTCGCTTTAAATAATAAAGTTGAAGTGGTAGATGGTCGCCTTAGTACAACAGAGTTATCTCAAGGGCAACGCAAGCGCTTAGCATTATTATTGGCATACCTTGAAGACCGCAGCATCATCGTTCTTGATGAATGGGCAGCCGATCAGGATCCAACCTTCCGACGTATTTTTTATACCGAGTTACTACCAGAGCTTAAAGCGCGCGGTAAAACGATTATCGCCATTACACATGACGATCATTATTTCCATCTTGCTGATAAATTATACCGTATTGATACTGGGCAACTATCCCTCATTAAAAATGATGTGAATGAACTAGCTATGGAGCAAGCTAGCTAATGGATATACAGCAATCTATTCGAGGGTTATTAGGGGGCGCGTTAGTTTCAATCGCAGCGTTTAGTCACCCTGTGTTGGCGGAATATACCAGTCATGGTATCAGCTTGTATGGTGAACCAAAGTATACCGAGAATTTTAGTAACTTTTATTACGCGAATCCTAATGCACCTAAACAAGGTGAGTTGGTAATGGCAGAAATGGGAAGCTTTGATTCTTTACATCAATTTATCGATTTAGGTAAAAAACCGAGAGGCTTATTCTGGCTTTATGATCGCTTAACTGTTCGTGGTCACGATAAAGATGAGATCAAAACACGTTATGGTTGGTTAGCTGAAAAGATGACCATTGCAGATGATTATTCTTCGGTTATTTACTCTTTAAGAAAAGAAGCTAAGTTTAGTGACGGTTATCCTGTGACTGCTGAAGACGTGGCGTACTCGTTAAACCTGTATCGTGAAAGTGGTTTAAGTAATATTAAATCACGTTTTAAAATGGTTAAGTCGGTTGAAGTTATTGATCCTTTGACGGTAAAGATTAATTTTGGTGGTGATGGTAGCCGTTTACAAATCTTAAACTCGGGTAACTTACCTGTATTGCCAAAGCATATCTGGCAACATAAAGACTTTACGCAGCCATCGCTTGATATACCTATTGGTTCAGGCCCTTATAAAGTAACCTCGGTGGATCCTGGTCGCGGGATTGTGTATGAACTAAGAGATGATTACTGGGGTAAAAACTTACCTGTTAATAAGGGTAAATATAACTTTAAGAATATCAAAGTAGAATATTTCCGCGATCGTAATGCAGCAGTGCAAGCGCTTAAAACCAATGATGTAAATTATATTGCTGAAACGAATTTATTACGCTGGAATAAGTTATATCAAGGTGACGTGTTTAGCGCTGGAACGGTTGTTAAAGATAAGATTAATTATGACGCACCTTCTTTTGTTACGGCGATGGTATTTAATTTAAGACTGGCTAAATTTGATGACCGCAGAACGCGAGAAGCCTTGGTCACCGCATTTGATTTTGAGTGGTTAAATAAAAAAGCATTTAATAATCAATACACTCGCGCTACAAGCCTGTTTAACAATAGCTTTTTGGCTGCAGAGGGATTACCCTCTGCACAGGAAAAAGCGATATTAATACCATTGTCTGCGCAATTGCCGGAACAGGTATTATCAAGTGAATTTACACTACCAAGCACAGATGGCTCAGGTCGTAACCGTAAGAATTTATTAAAAGCACAAGCCTTATTAAAAGAGGCCGGTTGGAAAGTTAAAAATAATAAGTTGGTCCATAGTGTGACGGGCGAGGTGATGAAAATTAACTTCTTATTGCCATCGCCAACCATGAAACCTGCTATTGGCGCTTATATTCAAACACTGAAAAAATTGGGTATTAGCTCAAACATAACAGTTAAAACAGGTACTGAATATTACAAATTATTAATGCAACGTCAGTTTGATATGACCCCAAGTCAATATAAGGTTCGAATTCCGCCAAATACTGAGTTACGTTCATCACTTAAATCTGAATTTGCGGGTGTTGCTTCAAGTTATAATATCAGTGGTATTAAAGATCCTGCTATTGATAACCTTGTTGAAGGACTTGTTCAGTCAGACCGTTATGTGGATACGCAAGCATACGGACGCGCATTAGATCGGGTATTGAAATGGAATTATTACTATTTACCATTATGGGCGCGTAACTTTCAGTTAGTTGCTTATCAGAACTATATTGAAAAACCGTTACAAGCACCAAAATATGGTTATGAAGTTGAATTCTGGTGGGATGAGCGCTCGAAGTAATATGCTTAATTTTTATTTTATTCGTCGTTTGCTGTTAGTATTTCCGACGCTGTTTATTATTATCTCGTTAAATTTTTTCTTGCTTCAGTGGTTGCCTGGTGGGCCTGTAGAGGCTGCCTTCGCCAAGCAGCAAGGTATTGATAGCTCGGCAAACGCGCTTTTCGATGAGACTGACCAAATAACGAATGGTCAGCTTATTGATGACCAGTTGCGAGACAAAATTGCGCGAGAATATGGTTTTGATAAGCCTATATGGCAACGCTATACTGAAACGCTCAGTCGTTATTTATCATTCGAATTAGGAAACAGTTATTTTAGTAAGCGCCCTGTTACTGAATTAATTTTTTCTAAGCTTCCAGTTTCTTTATCCTTGGGGTTTTGGACTTTGTTCCTAACCTATTTAATCGCAATACCATTAGGGGTGATGAAGGCGAATAAACAAGGTGGTATGTTTGATTCGACATCAAGCTTACTGCTGTTTATCGCTTATGCAGTGCCGACTTTTATTATTGCTATTATGTTATTGATTTTATTTGCTGGTGGTGTTTTTAGCTGGTTTCCACTGCGGGGACTGGTTTCTGCAAATCATGCTGATTTATCCGTTACAGGGCAGCTCCTCGATTACTTTTGGCATTTATGTTTACCTGTTGCAGCCTGTGTTGCCAGTGGATTGGCTTCGTTAACTGTCTTAACACGTAATTCTATTATTGACCAAATGGCTCAACCTTATTTAGATACGGCTATTTGCATGGGGGAATGTCGGACAAGCGCAATTTTCAATCATGTATTACCTAATAGTATGTTAGTGATCGTAGCTCGCTTACCTTCAGATTTACTGTCTATTTTTATTGGTGGCACCTTGCTCGTTGAAATCGTATTTTCATTAGATGGTGTTGCATTGTTAGGTTTTGAGGCGTTATTGGAACGAGATTACCCAGTTGTATTAGGTATTCTATATTGTTATTCGTTACTGGGTCTTGTTTTGAATTTGGTTGGTGATTTGATATATCGTTGGGTTGATCCTCGCGTTGATTTTTCTGAGGTGAACGGATGATGGATATTAGCCAAGATGATGTAAATTTACCTGATAATTCAAAGAAGAACAGCCGTCGATTGAGTACACTAAAACGAGGTAAATACGCAGCGATTATCTTTTTAATATTGTTCTTTGTTAGTCTGTTTGCAGAATTAATCGCGAATGATAAACCGCTACTTATTAGCTATAAAGGAGAGTTGTTTTTTCCTATTTTAGTCAGTTATCCCGAAACTAAGTTTGGTGGCGATTTTGATTCAGAAGCAGACTATACCGCTCCTTTTTTGAGTGAACAGATTGCAAAGCAAGGCTGGGCGTTATGGCCATTTGTGCATTACAGCTACAGTACCATTAATTATGAGCTTAGTTATCCGTCACCTCCAACATCCGAAAACTGGTTAGGATTGGATGATCAGGGGCGAGATGTTTTTGCTCGGCTTCTTTATGGTATACGTATTAGCCTTGGTTTCTCCTTCTTTATTACTGTCAATATTGCCTTGTTAGCGTTAGTTGCAGGTACGTTGCAAGGGTATTTTGGTGGGGTAGTCGATCTGTTTGGTCAGCGTGTTAGCGAAATTTGGGGCTCGGTTCCCGTGATGTTTGTTGTGATGATTGTATCGAGTCTTATTCAGCCTAATTTCTTCACCTTAAGTATGATTCTTGCCTTGTTTGGTTGGCATTATTTAGCGCAGTTAGTTCGAGCTGAAGTATTAAGAACACGTCAGCTGGAATATATCCAGTCGGCGTTTATTGTTGGTGTTCCTGATTGGCGAGTAATTTGGCGACACATTATGCCAAATGCACTTATTGCTACATTAAGTAGTTTGCCGTTTGTATTTTCTGGGGCTTTAGGTTCGCTAATTACGTTAGATTTTTTGGGGTTCGGATTACCTGTCGGCTACCCTTCTTTGGGGGAGTTGATTTCGCAAGGTAAAAACAACTTGCACGCCCCTTGGTTAGGGTTAACGGGCTGTGGTGCTATTTTACTCATTGTGACATTAGTCGTGCTGATGAGTGAAGCAATACAAGAATGGTTGAGCCCTTATAAGGATAAAGATCATGCTGAAGGTTAAAGGACTAAGTTATTCTATTGGAAAAGCTAAGCTGCTAGATAACATTAGTTTTCAAGTTGATAGGGGACAAACTTTAGCTGTGGTTGGCGAAAGTGGTGCTGGAAAAACCCTATTAGCCAAGTTATTACTTGGTATTGAACCTACAGCGGGAGTGGCGAGTGGTTCTGTTAATATCAATGGGCATAATAGCCGCACTTTTTCTGAACTGCAGTGGCAGAAGGTGAGAGGAAAGCTGATTGGAATGGTGTCGCAAGAACCCTTATCGGCACTCAACCCAGTGAAACGTGTCGATTGGCTGCTTAAACGAGCAATTGTATTGCATCATAAATCAGGTACGTCATTTAGAGCGGGTAATACTGCGTTATTAAATCAACGTATTGATGATTTGCTTGAACAAGTCGGTTTATCTTCAGACTTAAAAACACGTTACCCACATCAACTGTCTGGAGGGCAGAGGCAAAGATTGCTTATTGCGCTGGCGATTGTGAATAATCCTACGTTACTTGTTGCAGATGAGCCGTCGACGGCACTTGATCCCGAGGTGCGTCAGCAAATTTTGCTGTTGCTAAAGCAGATCCAAGCTCGAACAGGCATGGCTATCGTTCTAATCTCGCATGATTTACACATGGTAAGACAAGTTGCAGATCAAGTGATGGTATTACAACATGGTAAGGTGATTGAGCATAACCAAGCCTTACTTTTATTCAACACGCCTAAGCATGAATATACGCAAGCCTTGTTGAGGCCTATGCATTTTGATCCCCCTGTTTCTCCGAGTAAACGATCCTTGCTTAATGTAAATAACTTAACTGTTGATGTTAAGTCTACAGGCTGGTGGAGTGCACCGCAGAGGTTATTGGATAACATTAATTTTTCGTTGAATGAAGGCGAAAGTATTGGAATTATAGGTCAGAGTGGTTCAGGAAAGTCCACGTTAGCGAAAGCGTTATTAAGACTTATCCATGCGACAGGCTCTATCCATTTTGATGGTCATGATTGGCTTAATGAAAAACGTCGAATGTTACGGCTCCATCGGCATAAAATACAATTCGTATTTCAAGATACCGCCTCTAGCTTAAATCCTAGGCTAACGATTGCCCAGACACTCACAGAAGGATGTTTGGCTCAATTACAAACAGAAAATATATCATCTCGACTCGATACGATCATGGCAGATGTGGGTTTACCTACAGCGTTTTTAAACCGTTATCCACATCAATTATCAGGCGGACAACGTCAGCGTATTATGATCGCGAGAGCCTTAATTTTGTCACCTAAGTTATTAATTTTAGACGAACCCACTACAGCGTTAGATCAGGAAAATCGATACCGAATGATAACGTTACTGAAGTCGATTCAGGAAAAACGTCAAATCAACCTAGTATTGATTACCCATGACTTAACCTTACTTCAAGCACTATGCCATCAAGTATTGATATTAGAGCAGGGTAGACAGATACAGTGTCAGTCTGTTGGTCATTGGCTGTCAGCTGAAAATATATATGATAAACAAGAAAAGGAATTTAATTATGAATCCATTGGAATCGTTGCTTGATCGCCGTTCATATAGCTTATCTAAGTTAGGCCATCCTGCGCCATCTGAAGAAGAGCTGCGAAATCTATTTGACTTAGTGATGACAACACCAGATCACGGTAATGTGAAACCTTGGCGTTTTATTGTTGCCCGTGGTGATAACATGCAAAAACTAGGTGATTTGACGTTGGAGTTATACAAACGCCAAAGTGATAGTGGTGAGCTTAAAGATAAAGCGTACCGTTCTGCAAGAGAAATTGCAGAAGTCCCTATGATGATTATGGTGGTAACGGATCTTGATCCTGAGCATAAAGTATCATTGTGGGACCAACGCTTGTGCGTCGGAGCCGCTGCTCAGAATATCATGAATGGTCTGCATTTAATGGGTTATGGCGGTCTTTGGTATACATTTTTGGCTAATGATAATACTAAACCTATGTTTGGCATGAAACCTGATGATCAGGTCGTGGCTGCTATCGCTGTCGGTACTCCGAAACCTCATTTTGTGAAGAAGATTAAACGGCAGTCGCCAGAACGGTATTGTTTTGAATGGCAGGGGTTAGGCGTGACGCCAACCCCTTTGTTTACTAAATAATCGTTATTTTGTTGCGGAGTTGTTGAGCAATTCTGGTTAAGAATAGTTGTAAATTCTGATTGAAATAGAAATGGTCACCTGGCATTTCTATTAATTCAAACTCTGACTCTGTGAATGAATACCATTGCTCGACATTACGCTTTTCGACGACAGGGTCATGACTGCCATATATCGCTGTGATTGGTACTGATATTGCGGATGTATCGCTGCAGCTGTATTCTTCATTGAGTTTCAAATCGGCTCTGATTATAGGCAACATTAATGCCATTAATTCAGTGTGAGCCAACACTTCATCTGCTATCCCGCCCATTGTTTTTAATGTTTTAATTATCTCGTCATCGGTTTGTCTACTCGATAAGGATGATGGGAGATGACAGAGTGGACCTTGACGTGCAGAAATAATCAATTGTGAAGGCAAAGGCAGTTTTAACTTGCCTAATAAGCGTGTGGTTTCAAAGCACACCAACCCGCCTAAGCTATGACCGAAAAAGGCAAACTCTGTTGTATGCTTTATCTTGGGTTTAATTTGATCGAGCAAGTCATGCGTTAACGCCGCGATTGAATCAACGGGGTTATCGCAGAAGCGAGTCCCTCTCGCTGGATATTCTAATGCGACCAGTTCAATATTTTGTTGTGCTAATAATACTTTCCATGGCTGATACATACTGGCTGCGCTGCCTGAAGAAGGAAAGCAAAAAAGTGTTTTCATTCAAGTCTCCAATAAAAGAGGGACTCAATGAGTCCCTCTGTCTTAATCATTCATACTCATACAATATTAAAAATTATATGCTGCACTCAATGAAATTGTTCTTGGTGAACCTAAGTACACTGCGTTTTGCGTCGAATCTGAGCCTGCTGTGTAATAGTCCTTATCAAATAAGTTTTTCACATTCAATTGAAGTTTAAGGTCGTTATCTGCAAAGTCTGGTGCATACCAAACAGCGGCATCGATTAACGTGTAAGCATCTAGAGTATAGTCATAATCTTTACGGCGGTTACCTGCACGATCATCAACATAACGAACGCCACTGCCAACACCCCATTCATGGCTTGTTTGATATGTTAACCAAAAGCTAGCATTATTTTGGGGTACGTTTACAGGTTTACTTACGCTATCTGGAGCGTCTACGAACTCAACATCAGTATAGCCATATGAGAATAGGGCGATTAGATCATCTGTGATCGCATAATCACCATCAATCTCGAACCCTTGGCTTTTCTGTTTGTATACCTCGTAGCTGCCTTTTATATCACCAGCGTAGGCAACATTCTTAAGGTCGGTACGGAAGACTGAAGTAGTCAAGTTGAGTCTGTGACCTAATAACGATAATTTACTACCGACTTCAAATTGTCTGCCGTTTTGGGCTTTAACCCATTCTTTTGCAACGCTGTCAAATTTTTGATTCGGTAGGTAAGAGTCAGTAAAGTTACCAAATAAGGATATTTGGCGGTTTAATTTATACAAAACACCCGCTTGTACACTGATGTTTTCCTCTTTAGGACTTTCTGATGAAGAATTCTTCAGTGGGACACCAATTGCCTTTGCTTTTGCCATGAAGGTTTTATCCCAAGTTTCCGCATTCTCGGCTTCAAATACGTCATAGCGTGCACCAAGTACGAAACTCCAGTCGTCGTATTTAATTAAGTCCTGGGCAAAGACGCTATATTCAGTTAGCTCCAGATTAACCTCTTTAATGTTATACATATCGCCGGGATGAGCCGCTTGAGAAGGATCATCGGTATAATAATTATATCTTCCACTATGTGCATTCGGTGTTCGGAGTGCATATGTCGCGTAGGGTGCAAGGTCTACTTTACTCCAACTCGCTGAAGCAGACTGTTGTTCTTCTTCTTTATAGTGAGTGTAATCAGCCCCTATGATTGCACGATGTTCGACTGAACCCGTGTTAAATTCAATGTTATTTTCCAAAGAGTATAATTGAGTATTACTGGACTGGTTACTACCGTTAATATAGCGGTTGATATTACCATCAAAAGCATAATTGTTTTTATCTTCTTGATAAAGTGGAACTGCAAATGGTGCTCCACGTGGTTTATAAGGCGTCATGGCTGCATTTGAAGATGCATAAAAATGTACACGTTCGGCTGAGGCTTTTCGCTCATAATTACGTGCTTTAAAGCGTATAGACCAGTAGTCGTTGATGGCATGATCAACGTCGAAACCAAACTTATGGACTTCACGTTCTTGGCGTGAGAAATCAGTGCCCAGACGTTTATTATCAATATCTAGGAACTCCCAACCAGTATTTGTACTGTTACGAACAGCTAACGTACCACGATCGAAAGGAAGTTCTTCATTGTTGTATTTATAAGAGAACGTTAGTGTTGTATCGTCAGTGACTAACCAGCTAAGGCTTGGTGCAATAAATACTTGCTTGCTGTCAGAAGCATCACGCCAGCTTTCAGAATCGTCAAATGCACCGACAAGACGGTAAAGTAGGGTGCCACTATCGTTGGCCGCACCTGTAAAATCAACACTAAGTCGTTGCTTACCGTGCTCATCCATTGTTGCGTTAACTTGATTTTTCGATATTGGTGCTGGACGTTTACTGATTAAATTAATCAGACCTCCGGGACTCATATTCCCATATAAAACGGATTCAGGGCCTTTTACCACTTCAACAGACTCGAGGTCTTCAATCACTGCTTTGTCTTGAGCTAATCCGTACACTCGAGTGCCATCTTCGAAAACATTGGCTTCAAAACCACGGATTTTGAATAAATCGCGTGTGCCACCAAAGTTGTTGTGCTCTGTCACGTTACTGACGTTTTGCACCACATCACTCAGGTTAGAAGCTGCTTGTTGTTCGATCACCTCTGAGTTAATTACTTGTACTGAGCGGGGAACAGTAGACAGGTCTGCTTCTGAACGCATGGTCGATTGGGCTATATTCGTGGTTAAAATCTGTTTAATTCCGACTACTCTCGTAACCTGTACGTCTTCTGTTACGTCTTTATTTACATCTTGTTCTGATGAAAATACAGATGTTGAGGTTGCGAGAAGAGTCATCATTAGATATTGCGGTTTTAATGAAAAACTAATGGCTTTAGCTAGTTTAGATTTGAGCATACTACATCCTATGTTAATGCTGATTTACGATAATTAAAATTATGCTAGTACGTTCTTCAATGACGCTGGGCGCATATCTGTCCACACATTCTTTATTTCTTCTAAGCAGTTTTCTTTACTGTTTTCAAATCCTATTTTTTTCCAGCCAGTTGGAACTGGCTTATAACTCGGCCAAATAGAGAATTGTTCTTCAGTGTTAATCACTATGTTAAATAACGCAGTTGGTTCTTTCATGCTTAGTTTACATCTCACTTTAATGTTTAATATTTGTTTCAAAATGTGACTCAAGACTATATGATACTGATAATTATTATCATTACCATTCAAAGTTCAATTTATTTTTATTATTTTTTTTTCACATGAGACTTGAGTTATGAGCAAAACTACTAATTTACGTATTAATCCGATGTTTGCAGAACATGATTTACCGAAGATTGTGACCCCTACTTTAGGCGGGCGATTATCGGACTATTTGCAAGGCGCACATCAGATTGTTGAAGAAGAGTTGCTACGCGCTGGTGGGGTGTTATTTCGAGGGTTTGACACGATAGGCGAAGAACCATTCCAAGAGTTTGCTCGTTCGTTTGGTTCACCATTGCTTAATTATGAATTTGCTTCTACACCAAGAACCGATCTTGGCGATGGTGTCTATACCACGACGGAATACCCTGCTCACCAACAAATTCCACTGCATAATGAACAGGCTTATACACTCAACTGGCCAATGAAAATTTGGTTTCATTGTATTACTCCGGCTGAAACAGAAGGCGAAACCCCGATTGCAGATAGCCGCCTTATCTTCAATAAAATAGATCCTAAGATCCGTCAACGTTTTGATTCTAAAAAATTAAAATATGTTCGTAATTACGGTAATGGACTCGATCTGCCGTGGGAAAAAGTATTTGGAACGGAAGACGAAAAACAGGTTGAACGATTTTGTCTGGCCAATAAAATCAACTTTGAATGGAAGCCTGATGGTGAGTTACGAACAAGCCAAGTATGTCAAGCGGTTGCTCAGCATCCTAAAACTCACGAAATGGTTTGGTTCAATCAAGCACACCTATTCCATGTTTCTAATCTGGAAGCCAATATTCGAGAAACCTTGTTATCTGTCGTAGACGAAGAAGATCTTCCACGTAATGTGTATTACGGCGATGGCTCTCCTATCGAAGACTCTATTTTGGCTGAAATTCGTGGTGTGTTAGACGAGTGCACAATCAAATTCCCATGGCAGGCTGGAGACATTCTGATGTTGGATAATATGCTTGTTGCTCATTCTCGTTCGCGTTTTACTGGTGCTCGTAAAGTTGTGGTTGCTATGGCCGAAGGTAATGTTTAGGAAGGTTTAAAATGGAATTAGAACAAAATCAAATGGAACAAAACGACAAAGGAGTTAGACTAGATGTCTCTTCGAACCAGAAATCGCTGTGGTTTTTGTACAAGCTAGCCCCTGAATCTTCCGCTTACAATATGTATTTTTCTACCTTGTTAGGTGGCAGAGAGCAGCATGCTATTGATATTAATTTATTGGAGCAGAGTTATTATCATACGATAGAGCACCATGATGCGCTTAAAACGGGTTATCAACAAGATGAAAAGGGGGTTTATGCTTTTCTCGCCGCGCATAAATCAGCGGATTTTTCTGTGGAAAAGCACAGTTTCACAGAAACAGAAAAGGATGATTGGATAGCAAAGTGCGCTGATCTGCCATTTGAATTAGAGCAAGGTTATGTGTGTCGAGCGAACGTGTTGATAAATGACACCAATGGTAAGGTAACACCTTATTTAATTGTGACATTGCATCATATTGCGGGTGATTTTTATTCTATTGAGCAAATGGTTGCTACTTGGGCTAAGTATTATTCTCAGCTTATTGATGGCACACCGGGTCTTGCACCGTCAATTCAGTATAGCCAGTGGGTTACAGAACAAAAGCAATACCTTGCTTCAGATACTGCAGGTAAAGCGTTAGCGTTTTGGAAAAGTGAGTTGGCTCCCTTACCTGCACCTTTGTCTATTAGTACGGATTTTGAGCGTGGAGATATTCAAAATTTTGATGGTTGTGAATTGCAATTCGATGGTAATCAAGCTCTGACGGATAAAGTTACTGCGTTGGCTCGTGAGACCAAGACCACATCATATACTGTCTTACTAAGTGCTTTTCAGTTTTATTTACATAAACTGTCTGGTCAATCTAAGTTTCTGATTGCGTCACCAACGATGGGGCGTTATACGCGAACTCATAAAGACATTGTTGGTTATTGTGTTAATCCTTTTCTTATTCCTGCTGATTTTACAGAGCCTTGTAACTTTACTGAGTTGATCGTGGAACGTGCTCGTTTTTATCGTCAATCATTGCGGCATCAAAGAATGCCTCTGACAGAAATCAGTGAATCATTGATAGATAATAGAAGTGCGGAACGCACCGCGGTTACTTCGCATATGTTTACTTATACACGTGCTAATGATCGTATTATTGGTATGCCGATATCCGATCATATCATTGACTCGGGACAGCGTGGTGCTGCACACGAACTTAATTTAGTTGTCTATGAATATGAGAACTCGTTTCGTTATCACTGGCGTTTTAATTCTTCACTATATACTGCTGAAACGGTCACCGCGATTGCCGATGGATTCTTTGAACTCTTAGATGAGTTGCTGTTAGCACCTAATAAATCGCTTATTCAGCATCAGTTCAAAGCTTGGTTGCCGGATGCTAAACCTGTAACCCCTCGTTACGAAACTGGGTTGGCAATGTGGCAAGATATTGCGCCTACACAGCCAGCATTATTATATAACGAACAGGTATTAACAGCTGCAGAGATAAATGAACAAGCATCTCGTTTAGCCTATACACTGTCTCAATCCAATGTGAACCATCGCGATCGGGTTGCTATTTTATTACCACGGGGTGTAGAGCAAGTTATCGCGATGCTTTCAGTTTGGTATGTCGGGGCTGCTTTTGTTCCTCTAGATGATGGTCAGCCTAATGAACGTACACAAATAATGCTTAAAGAAGCTGATGTTGAAGTGTGTGTTGGTGCTGGCAGCAGACCTGATTGGTTACCCGAGATTTATCATTGGTTGGACGCGACTGATGTTTTAGCGCAAGTATCGCAACCCTTGGTTAAGCCTCTTGCATTATGTGCAGAGGATCCGGCTTATTTAATCTTTACTTCTGGTTCGACAGGGATACCAAAAGCCGTGTCTGTTGGTCATGGTGCACTGGCTTCGTATGTCGAAGCTGTAAATCGTCGCTTAGAACTACCAAAAAATAGTGTGTATGCGAGCCTTGCTAGTGTGGCTACTGATTTAGGCTATACGGCACTTTGGGCTGGATTATTATCTGGGAATCAAGTGCGTATTTTAGATCAAGCGTTCATGCTTGATGCTGAAGGATTAGCTGATCACTTGGCTAAATATCCAGTTGATATGCTTAAAGTTGTCCCTTCTCATTTACAAGGATTATTGGCATCTGAGCGTCGTGAAATATTACCTCGACACACGTTAGTCTTTGGTGGTGAAGAAGTTAATAATAGCTTACTTGAACAGCTTCGCGTTTATTCCTCTGAGCTCAATGTTTTTAACCATTATGGACCAACTGAAGCAACGGTAGGTGTTATTGCGGGACGTTTACTTGCTGGTGAGCCTACAGCTTTAGGTATGCCGCTTGATGGTTGCCGAGTTTATCTATTAGATAGTTTACTGCAAGCTGTCCCAGTTGGTGCGATAGGTGACTTGTATATAGCGGGTAATCAGTTGGCGCAAGGATACTGGCAAGATAGCGCAAAAACAGCGCAGCATTTTATGAGTGATCCATTTTATGCTGGTGAGCGTATGTATCGATCTGGGGACCGAGCGAAACAGCTGGCAGACGGGCGAATTAAATTCATTGGTCGAGCTGACGGTCAGGTTAAGATTAGAGGGTATAGAGTTGAACTAGCTGAAATTGAAACTCAACTTAATGCGCTGGATGGTGTTGTTGAAGCCGCCATTGTATTCGATAAAACTGAAGGGCGTGAAAAACTCACTGCTGTCGTTGTCAGTAAGCAAGATAAAACAGAGTTATCTCGTTTATTATTAATGAGTTTACCTAGCTATATGCAACCGCATTATTGGCATTCAGTAGCCGAAATACCGCGTACTATTAATGGTAAGGTTGATCGAAAAAAATTAGCCTTAAACTTGAATGGTAGTACGAATGAATCCGATTTAGTTCCATCGTTAAATTCAGAGCAAAACGTTCTATTTTTCTGTCGCTTGTTTGCTAAAGTCTTGAATAAGCAGGCTAATGAGATAACTAGTCGTGATGGTTTCTTTGCTGTTGGCGGTGACTCTATTTTAGCGTTGCAGTTAGTGGCAATCGCTCGAAAAGAAGGCGTTAAATTAACACCTCAGTTGTTATTTAAACATCAAACACCTGTTGAGTTAGCAGAGGTTATGGCAGATCAATTACCGCTGTCGGATCCTAAGGAAAAACTTCATGAGCAAGCTATATCAGCACTCGCTCTGCTATGGTCAATGACGTTATCAAAGCGAAGTGTTGAGTCGAGTGATAACTTCTTTGAGATAGGTGGTGATTCTATTTTAGCGCTGCAGTTTATTGCTGCTGCACGCAAGACAAATATCATTCTGCGTCCTCAGGATGTTTTCAAATATCAAACACTGGCTGATTTAGCGTTGTTTATTGTGCCGCAGATAGAAGAAAAAAATGCGAATGCTGAGCAAATATCGTCTACGACAGTGATGAAGACTGAGCAATCTGTATCTCGTTATGATCTGGATATATTACCTGAAACGTTAACCGTTGAGGATGTGACTGCAAACATTTCTGCCCGTGATTTAAATACAATTTGTCAGGATATAGCGGCATCTTTAATTGATGATTTGTTACCGCTGTCACCTACTCAACAAGGGATATTGTTCCATTGTTTGTTGGATCCGCAACCAGAATTGTATTTAAACGTAACGAGCATGGCTCTCACTGGTAGCATAAATGCAGACGCGTTTCTTGCCGCATGGAAAAGCGCAGCGCAGCGTCATGATGTAACCCGAAGCCGTTTTATTTGGCATGATCTTGAACATCCTTATCAGGTGGTATGCCGACATAATGAGATGAACACAGTAATGCTAGATTGGCAGGCATTATCGATATCGGAACAAAACGCTAAATTTGAGGAACTCGTCGCCGAAGAGCATAAAATTGGATTTAAACTGACAGACGCACCGCTTATGCGCGTGACTTTAGTTAAATTATCTCCTCAAGATCATCGCCTAATATGGACGCGCCATCATTTGATTGTAGACGGTTGGACATCGGCATTAATTGCGGGTGATGCGATGGCTATTTATCAGCAAAAAGATTTAAAACCAGCGCCGCATTATGCCGACTACTTCTCTTGGCTAGGTCGTCAAGACATGGCATATACAGGAAAAGAGTGGCAAGCGTATTTAGCTGATTTTACCCAAACGACACATTTACCTGGTCCAGAAACACCGATGCAAGGGCAAAAACATTGCCAGTATCAAATAGCCGAGTCGGTTACGCAGAAGTTGAAAGCGCAGGCTAGAACACATGGTTTAACGTTAAATACCCTAGTGCAACTGGCGTGGGGGATTACGTTAAGTCGCTTTACGGGTGGTTATGATGTGATATTTGGAATGACGTCTGCTGGACGCCCGCAGGAAGTTTCTGATATTGAACATATGGCTGGCGTGTTCATTGCTAGTTTACCATTACGAACTCGTTTCAACCCCGCTGAACGATTAGTTGATTGTGCAAGGCAATTACAGCTCGATGCATCTGAGTTACGAAGCATTGATTACATGCCACTTGCAGAGATCCAATCATATGTTGATCTAGAGCCTGGAGAGTTACTGTTTGATACAGCACTCGTATTCCAAAATTACCCATTTCCTAAAGAACTGAGGGAAATGACTACGCCAAAATTTGATCTGCTGGATGTATCTGAATCAAGTAATTTCCCGATGATGTTACAAGTTGAGCCTAGTCATATTCTGAATATCAATTGTTCTTTTGATACTCAAAAAGTCTCACAAGAGTTAGCGACTAGCATGTTAACCATGCTTGACGCGGCACTAACCTATCTTTCTGAAGGCGTAGATACGTATACTTATCAACTTATTGATTCGTTGACGTTACCTACAGTCGTTAATGAAACTCAGGTGGATTTACCTGCGAAGTGGGATTTGTTAGATCAAGTTAAATTACGTGCGAATGAATATGGTGAAAACCTAGCCCTGATTACTGACGAACGTCAGTTAACTTATAAAGAGTTAGTTGCTGAAGTGTCAGAACTCGCTGGCGCTATGGCTGTATTAAACCTCAATAATGAGCAACCGATAGCGGTTTGTTTAACACGTGAAGCTGATCTTGTTGTTACTTTATTCGCAATTTATCAATTGGGCTTGTCTTATATCCCTTTAGACCCATTGTTGCCAGAACGCCGCTTGGAAGATATTTTTAATCAAGCTGAACCTCAATTAGTGATAGCGGATCGGACTTTCGACTCTGCACCTTGTCTCTCTCCTACAGAACTGAAAAAACAGTCTAAAGGAGCTGGCTCTGTCGTTGACTGCCACCCAAATACATTGGCATACACTATTTTTACATCCGGCTCTACAGGCCGCCCGAAAGGTGTTCAAATTGATCGTTCCGCGTTAAATTATTTCTTACAAGCGATACAGGATGTAGTGAATATATCTGCTGAAGATCGGCTGTTGGCAGTAACCACGATTGGTTTCGATATTGCGGTATTAGAATTATTCTTGCCTTTGGTGCACGGTGCGACCTTGGTGTTAGCTAGCGAGCAACAAAGTAAAGATAGCCAAGCATTAAGTCAGCTATTATCACAGCATAAAATCAGTGTGATGCAAGCAACACCTGCAACATGGCAAAGCTTAGCGGATATTGACAGTGCTTGGTGGTCATCACTTAATGTACTGACCGGTGGTGAGGCGTTGAATGCAGCATTAGCTGAATTATTGATAAAAAAAGCAGCGAGTGTGACCAATGTTTATGGTCCAACAGAAGCGACCGTTTGGGCATCAAGTTCGCGTGTTGAGCATGTAACTGGTAAATTAGCGGCGCTTGGTAAGCCATTAATTAATACTCAGTTTTATGTTTTAGATAGCGCACTTCAGCCGGTATTGTCTGGTGTCGAAGGTGAGTTATATATCTCAGGATTAGGGTTAGCTCGCGGGTATTTAAACAGTCCTAAATTAACCGCCGAGAGTTTCTTACCGGATCCTTTCTCACAAGTTCCAGGACAGCGTATGTATCGCTCTGGCGATCGCGTTTATTTCGATTCGAAAGGTGAGCTGCAGTACATAGGTAGAACTGACTTCCAAGTGAAATTACGTGGATTCAGAATTGAATTGGGTGAAATTGAAGCCGTGCTTCAGGCGCAAACCGGTGTAAAGGAAGCTATCGCTTTAGTATGGCAAGCAGATACTGAACATGGCTATATCGCTGCTTACGTCACGCTACGTAAATCTGCAGCCTTAGATAGTGAACTGCTGTTACGCCTGATTGCCGAGCATTTACCCGTTTATATGGTACCAACTGAACTTGTGATCCTCGATGCAATGCCATTGAACAGTAATGGCAAAATCGATCGCAAATCGCTACCAGAATCTGATAGTCATGGGATGGGCCATTACTTATCTCCACAAACTGAACTTGAGCATCAATTAGTGGATATTTGGCAACAAATCCTAGGGCATGATCAGATAGGTATCCAAGACAGCTTCTTTAGACTAGGAGGTAATTCGCTTTCTGCAACTCGTCTACAAGCTAGAATCCAGCGAACATTCAGCGTACAGATCCCATTAGCTGAGTTATTCCATAATCCGACAATTTCCGAACTTGCCACACTTTTAGAAAAAGAGTCGTTGCAACAAGATGATCTGGCAATGATGGCTGATCTACTAGACCAATTTGAGTAAATTATGAATCAGAATATAAATTCAATCAATATTGCAATGCGCTTGGCTAAATTGTCAAAAGAAAAAAAAGTGCAGTTTAGAGCCTTGTTAAAAGAAAAAAATATCGACAGTTGGCAATTACCTATTGTTGCTGCAGCAAGAGAAGATGAAATGGAAGTCTTGTCTAATGCTCAGCAGCGCCTGTGGTTTATAAACCATTATGAACAAGGGAGTTCTGCCTATAATTTGTTTACGTGTTTAGACATCAAAGGTGATATCGATACAGGTGCGCTAAAATTAGCACTTCGAGAAGTGCTTAACCGCCACACTATATTACGCAGTACATATCATGTTGTAGATGGTAAACCGATGCAACGAGCTGAAGTTGACTATGATCTACCATTTTGGGCTGAATCGGATGTGCCTAATTTAGAACAACGCAGTTTGGCCGTTGCTGATGCGGTATTTGATTTAGAAAACGAGCTACCTTTACGTATCTATCTATTATCAAATAAGTCAAAGCAGACCCGTTTGGTGTTTGTTGCACACCATATTGCTTTTGATGCTTGGTCTGAAGCTGTGCTTGTTAAAGAATTCTCTGAATGTTATGCCCGTTTTACATCTCAGGGAAGCGTTCAAGCACCGTCTGTACCTGAACTACAATATGCTGATTTTGCTCAATGGCAACAAGAGTGGCTTGAAAGTGACGCTGCAGAGTTACAATTAAAATATTGGGAAAAGCAGCTAATAGGAATGCCTGAGTGTATGCCTTTACCCCTTGATTTTCCTCGTCCTGATGTATTATCAAGAACCTATCAGGGGGCTGAAGTTCAACTTGATGTCCCTGACAGCGTATATCTTAAACTGCAGGGTATGGCGAAAGAGCAAGGCACTACGCTTTATTCAGTGATGCAAGCTGGCTTTTCATTACTATTAAATCAGCTGGGAGCAGGCCAAGATATATGCTTAGGTACGTCGGTAGCGAGCCGTCAGCGCCCTGAGCTGGAAAGCATGATTGGCTTTTTGGTTAACACGCTTGTTATTCGCCATCAGCTACAAGATAAGCAAAGTTTCAGACAGTTAATTGACCAAGTGTCAGAAACAACTCGGGAGGCGTTTGAGCATCAAGAGTTACCTTTCGATTTGGTTGTCGATAAATTAAATATTCCTCGAGGTAAAGCCTGGAGCCCATTGTTCCAAGTGCTTTTCGTTCATCGTAATGTGCCTCGCCAAGAGTTACAACTGGGTGAACTGGAATTAACTCAGGTACCGCACCAGAGCAACCGTGCTCGTTTTGATCTCACGTTACGCCTTACTGAAGATGATAATAAGTTGAGGTTAGATTTAGAATATAGCCGTGAACTATTCAACGACGATACGGTTGTTAACTTATTAAATCGATATTTACAGCTATTAAGTT
Organism: Moritella sp. 28; assembly: GCF_018219435.1. NCBI lineage: Bacteria > Pseudomonadati > Pseudomonadota > Gammaproteobacteria > Alteromonadales > Moritellaceae > Moritella > Moritella sp. 28. The sequence continues at coordinate 1,555,801 of NZ_CP056121.1, forward strand.
CGTGTTTAAGTACGCCTGATACGCTGATCGATATAGATACGGCTTTAGCTGTAAAAAGTCCAGTTGCACAGTTAGTATCACATGATGCTACCGCTAATCTCGCGTTAACGACTGAACAAGAATCAAAAATGACGAATCAGTTGATGGCTCTATTCACTGATATGCTAGGACGTGAAGTTTCTGCGGATGACAGTTTCTTTGAGCTCGGTGGTGATTCAATCCTAAGCTTACAATTGGTAGCCAAAGCCAAAAAATTAGGCTTAACCTTGACGCCTAAATTATTGTTTAAGGGGCAAACACCGCAAGCGATAGCTGCTGTAATAATCGCCGGAACACCAACTAAAACAGTGCCGACTGTAACAGATATACCTTCGCAGTCACCGGCCTTACTTGCTGCATTTAAGCAGTTGCTTGGTAATCAAGCGTTAACTGAGAAGGACAGCTTTTTTGAGTATGGTGGTGACTCTATCCTTAGTCTGCAGTTAGTCGCGAAACTAAAAAAACAAGGGATTAAAGTTACGCCAAAGCAGGTTTTCGCACTACAGACGCCTTACCATATCGCACAAGCTCTCGCTGCTAAAGAGGGGCCGTCCGAGATTACAGGCAATGAGTTATTGAACGATAATATCAGTAGTTCATCTGAATATCCGATGGCGCCTATTCAGCATTGGTTTTTTGAACAACAGCTTAAGCATGCCGCTCATTGGAATCAATCGGTACTCTTGAGTCACGATAACGTGTTAGACGTTACTTGTTTTACTAAAGCCGTAGAACAAGTGTTAGCAACGCACCCGCAACTTGCGATGAATTTCACGCCGACTAAAAATAGTGAATATCAGCAGTTTATTGGCAATCATCAGGTTGAAGTTTGTTCACACACTATTCATAGTGAAGCATTGCAATCTCAATTATCAAGTCTGCAAGGTACGTTATCGTTTAGTGGAACGGCACCGATTCGAGTCGATTTATTTAAGTTAAGTGATCAACCACAAGGACGTATTTTATTTACGGCCCATCATTTGGTTATCGATGCTGTTTCTTGGCGTATATTGGTTACGCAAATTTGGCAAACTTACCAGTTATTGAGTCATGGACTTTCTACTGATGGCTCCTTAGAAACATACCAAACCACATCTTATCAAGCATGGGTCGATGATTTATTACATTGGCCTGAACATAAGATAAAGGCTGCACGTGATTATTGGTCGCCGATGGCAAACGAAGCTCAAGAAATTCAACAATCTTGGGTGTCATTGCCGATGTCTAACTTAGACAATGTCCAAACAATTGAAAATCATATCCGCGATGTTGATGTTATTGAAGTCAAATTACCTGCTTACTTGACTGAAAAATTGATTTCTCAGTCCTTGTCTGCTTACCAACTAAAAATTGATGAATTAATGCTAGCTGCCGTGACATTCGCAATGTCGCAATGGCGTGGTTCTAATACAATGTTGATTGAACTTGAAAGTCATGGACGTCATCATGATGACCTCGATTTATCACAAACGATAGGTTGGTTCACGAGTCGTTATCCAATGTTATTAGCATCAGTTGATAACTGTTCATCAGATTTACTGATGCGTCAGCATATTCTGTCTATTAAAGATCAATTACGCGCAGTGCCTGATTATGGGCAAGGTTTTGGTGTGCTGAAGTATCTACATAATGAAGTGACGAAGCTTGTTACACCTGCTTTAGTATTTAATTATCTTGGTCAAATTGATAAAGGCATGATGAGTCAAGGCGTTGGGCTCGCGCCTGAGCCAATTCCTAATCAACGCCACGGTGATAATACTCGACCACAATGGTTAGACTTAAATGTAATGATTACCGGCGGTGAACTAAGTATGCGCTGGAATTATAATACCTTGGTGAATACAAAAGATGAGATCGAGTTGTTGGCATTGACTGTCATCGATTACTTGTCAAAAATGATTGAACATTGTGAGCATACTGATAATGCAATATCAAAATCTGAAGTACCATTATTGACGTTAACTCAACCCGAACTTGATAGCTTAGTAGATTTAATACCAGCCCCCCAAGACACCATTAAGGATATATATCCTTTAACGCCGTTACAAAATGGCATGTTGTTCCACACATTGTCAGAACAAAGCTTAGGTATGTATGTAAACCAAAGTTTGGTTGAGCTAGATGGAGAACTTGATGTTACGGCATTAGAATCTGCTTGGCAGTGGGTAATCAATCAACATGATATGTTACGTACAGGTTTTATTTGGCAACAACTAGATGAACCTATTCAATATGTTGTTAAAGAGTCACAAGTTGATTGGCAAAATATTAATTACCTTGGAAAAATAGCAAGCGAAGCAGAAGCTGAATTGAAGATATTAGCCGAACAAGAGGTTGATACAGGCTTTGAGTTAAATAAAGCTGGTTTGATGCGTTTTAAATTAGTGAGATTAGCAGAAAATCATCACTGTCTAATTTGGACTCGACATCATTTAATTGTGGATGGTTGGTGTACTAATTTGGTTATAAGAGAAGTACAAGAAGCATACCTTGCTATATGTGCTAATCGTACCCCCGCTATTTCGAATCGCCCACCGTTCCGAAATTTTATTGAATGGTTAGATAATCGAGAACTTAAGGAGAGTGAAGCATATTGGCAGCACTGTCTGAATGGTTATGAAACGATGGCAAGATTGCCTAGACCCTTTAACAGTAATTCGGGTGTTTCTCAGCAAACTGAACATTTATCAATAGAACAGACAGCGTCGCTGAAGTTATTAGCCGCGAAAAATCGTTTAACATTGAATTCGCTTTGCCAAGCCGTATGGGCGTTAACACTGCAACGATATACAGGCAGCAATGATTTAGTCTTTGGTGTTACGAGTGCAGGTCGCCCCGATGATTTGGCTAATGCGAATGATATCGTCGGTGTGTTTATTACAAGTATTCCACTTAGAGCACAACTTTCTGGTGAACAGAACTGGGTTGATTTAGCGCTTCAGCTGCAAGAACAAATGGTTGAGAGTCGAGAGCATGAACATGTTTCTTTGTCGAATATTCAGCGTTTAACGGGTCATCAAGTGGACTTATTTGATAACTTGTTAGTATTTGAAAATTACCCAGCAGATAAACAACCAGTCGATCGTAGCCTCACATTAACTGTACGTGAAACGACAGAGCGGAATAATTACCCGCTGACTATGATTATTATTCCACACCAACGTCTTGATTTTAGAATCGTCAGTAATAATAGTCAGTTAGATTCAAGTATTGCGAGTGCGTTACTTGCTGACTTTATGACGTTATTAGCGGCATTAGCAAAAGGTGATACATCTGAAAAAACAGGTGACGCATTAAGTTGTAAGGGACTAGTTGATGAGCTAAATACTCATTCTGAGCAATCTCCAGCGTGGTTATTGAACCAAACTAAGTATGACTTTAGTCATCACCCCGATACGCTTTCTACATGGCTTGAGCAACAAGCTCAGCTGACACCAGATGCAATAGCGTTAGTTTTTCAGCCATCAGAAAGAGTGACTGATAGTCAGGGATATGAGCAAGAAATTGTATTAACTTATGCCCAATTACACGAAAAATCGGCTCAGTTAGCACATTACTTAATTAATGAACATGGCTGTAAATCAGAAGATAAAGTGGCTGTTTGCATGACGCGTTCACCACAAATGGTGATCAGTTTATTAGCTATTTTAAAAGCGGGTTGCGCTTATTTACCACTTGATCCCGAGCACCCATCGCAACGTTTAGCTTATATTGCGGAAGATTCGAATGCAAAAGTAGTATTAACGCTAGAAACATGCAGCAATACGTTATCAAGTGAGCTTCAAAAAACGGCAGTTATTGTGGATGCAGAATTGAAGATCTGTGCGAGCTACCCAACGACGGCACCTAAAGTTTGTATTTCACCAGAGCAGCTAGCGTATGTGTTGCATACATCTGGCTCAACGGGTCAGCCTAAAGGTGTTGCTATTCCTCATGCAGGTATTGTTAACCGTCTGGCTTGGATGCAGCAGCAATATACATTAACAGATCAAGATGTGGTGTTACAGAAGACACCTTATAGTTTTGATGTATCTGTTTGGGAGTTTTTCTGGCCGCTTATTACGGGCGCAAAACTGGTCGTTGCAGAACCGAATGCACATAAAGACAGTGCGCGCTTAGCTGCTATTATCCAGCAACATCAGGTCACAACTATTCACTTTGTCCCTGCGATGTTGCAAGCATTTCTTGACCACTCTACGGTGAGTGATTGTCGTTCGCTCAAACGAGTCATTTGCAGCGGTGAAGCTTTACCTTATCAACTACAGCAGCAATTTTTCCAAAGCTTTGATGCTCAGCTACATAATTTATATGGACCAACGGAGGCCTCTATTGATGTGACTTTTTGGGACTGTCGAAGTCAGGATATCCCAAATGTCGTTCCGATTGGTCACCCTATAGCCAATATGCAAACTTGGATCCTGGATAAGGCACTAAATACTGTCCCTGTTGGTGTCGAAGGAGAGCTTTATCTCGCAGGGGTTGGTTTGGCGCGAGGTTACTTAGGTCGTGATGACTTAACGGAAAAAGCATTTATTGCGAATCCGTTTGCCGTAGAAGGCGCTAATACGGATGCTCAATTTAGTCGTCTGTATCGCACTGGTGATATTGCGCGTTATCGACCTGATGGTGCAATTGAATATGTGGGACGAGCTGATTTCCAGGTGAAAATTAGAGGGTTACGGATTGAGCTAGGAGAGATTGAAGCCTGTATAGCTGAACATCCCGAAGTGAAAGAAGTTGTCGTGATTGCTCGTCGTAGCGGCGAGACTAATGATTATTTAGCCGCCTATGTTGTGGCAGAAGAGACATCTGAGGGACAGCTGAATGACTTGTTGATGTGGCAGGCATTCCTACTCACCAAACTGCCTGATTATATGATGCCGACGTTTGTGACTGTGTTAGCACAAATGCCCGTGACAAATAACGGCAAGATAGATCGTTCTGCATTACCTGAACCTAAATCATCTGGCCACGCTTTTGTGACACCAGCAACCTCGACAGAGCATAAAGTCGCTTTATTGTGGCAAGACTTGTTAGGTGTCGAAGCTGTTGGACGAACAGATAACTTCTTTGCGTTAGGAGGACATTCATTATTAATAACGCGTCTTGTTAATCAGATAAATAATATTTTTAGTTTAAATATTAGTTTAACGGATGTGTTAGCAATGACGGTGCTTGAACAGCAAGCAAGTTACATTGATATGCTGATTGCACAATCTCAACAACAGTCACAACCACAAATTGAATCTGAAGAGCAATGGGAGAGTTTTGAGCTATGAGTATTGCGGTTTATATTACAGAGTTATTTCAGCGCAATATTCGTATTAGCCTTGAAAATGGAAAGTTAAAAGTGGATGCCCCGAAAGGGGCTATAACGAGTGAGATTAAGCAAGAATTAATGAGCAAAAAACAGGCGCTTATTGATTATTGGCAAGAGCAGAAAAATATTAGCCAACTACCTGCGTTAACCGCTGTAGATCGTAGTGAACGTGATTTACCTATGTCATCAGCGCAGCAACGATTATGGTTTTTACAGCAGCTTGAACCAGAGAGTAGCCAATACAATGTAAATGCATTATTGGCATTAAAAGGTAACATGAATACGGTATTGTTACGCCAAGCCTTTGCTGATTTGGTTATTGAACATGAGATTTTTCATACTGCATTTGCAGAGAAAATGGGACGTGCTGATGTACAACTACTGTCGCCTAAATTAGTTGCAGATGCGGTAAATATTGATGAGATAAACTTGCAGCATTGTGATCAAAATATTGAACACAAAGATTATCAAGATGCCATTAAACAGGCGATGTCAGCACCGTTCAACTTGGCTGAACCGCCGTTATTTCGTTTAGTTCAATTGAAAATGAGCGATAGTTTGTCGCATTTGGTACTTAGCTTTCACCATATTGTTATTGATCATTGGTCGTTACAATTATTAACTAAACTACTATTACAAAGATATAAAACAGCACAAAAATGTCAGAATGACGTGGATAGTTTGGATTGTGATAAAGGCGTTACACAGCCAAAGACTGTATTGCAATATTTAGATTATGCACATTGGCATAATCAATTATTAGCAGGAGATCATTATCAAAAGTTAAAAGATTATTGGCTACAAACGTTAGGTACTGAGGACTATTGTTTAAGTTTGACGACTGATCATCCTAGAACGTTAGACACAGGTCATCAGGGTGCTAGGTATAGTATAACGTTGGAACATGAAACGTTTACCGCGTTAAAGGAAACGAGTCTTGCACTCGGTTGTACACCCAATACAATATTGTTAGCAGCATACCAGTGGTTATTGGCTCGTCACTCGGGAATGACAGATATTCGAGTAGCTTGTCCAGTAGCTGAGCGTGGTCATGCTGATCTTGAGCATATGCTTGGCTTATTTGTAAATACGATGGTTGTCCGTGCTGAGTTGTCTTCTGGGATGACGGCGAGTGCTTGGCTAGATGTTGTACATAAGTCGATATCAGGCGCGCAAAAACATGCTGCAATGCCATTCGAGAAACTTGTTGATGAACTCAGCGATTCCCGCGAAGGTGAGCACGAGCCACTTGTACAAACAATGTTTAATTATCTAGCGGTTGATGCAGCTGAGTCTGTCATTATTGATGGCATGCGTGTTACCGCATTGGCGATACCTGAATTTCAGGCAAAATTTGATTTATCATTATTCGTGGTTAATGATGGGCAGGGAATTAACCTATCATTCCAATATAAAACGCAATTATTTGAATCTAGCACTATTGCACGATTAGCTGAACAGTATATTTCAGGGCTTAAGTATCTATTGTCAGCGCAAGATAAACCGCTTGCAAACCATTCCGCACTTTCTGCTCAAGAGTGGCAACAGCAGCAGCAATGGAATGCCACTAACACCGCGTTCGATACACCTGCGACCTTGACCGACGCTTTGATTGCACAGCAAAAAGCAACACCAAGCAATATAGCATTACGCTACCAATCGCTTAGTTGGACCTACCAAGAACTCGGCGATAAAGTCAACCAGCTAGCAAATTGGCTGGTGGAGCAAGGTTGCCAACCAGAAGATAAAGTGGCGATATGCATGACCCGTTCACCGCAAATGGTGGTGAGTATTTTAGCTACAGTAACAGCGGGATGCGCATATTTACCGTTAGATCCAGAGCATCCTCAGCAACGAATTGATTATATTTTAGATCACGCGAAACCGAGTGTGATTTTGGCGATGCCTGAATTTAAACAAGGGTTATCCGAGTCAAACCAGTCTCATAATTTATGGGTGTTGGATGATTCATTTAGTTTGATTTCATCACAAAGCACAGCGTTTAAAGCGTCATCTAATGTCAGCAGCCAGCTTGCCTATGTGCTGTACACATCGGGTTCGACGGGACAACCGAAAGGTGTAGCTGTACCTCATAGTGGCGTGATGAATCGAATCGCGTGGATGCAGGCTGAATATGGCTTGTCTGCAGATGATATCGTGTTACAAAAAACCCCTTATAGTTTTGATGTATCAGTATGGGAATTCTTTTGGCCATTAATGACGGGGTCAACACTGGTTCTAGCGGGTGCTGGTGAGCATAAAGACAGTCAACGACTGATTGAGTTAATCAATGAATACAAAGTGACCACGCTGCATTTTGTGCCTGCGATGTTACAGGTTTTCTTAGATAACCCAGATGCGAATAGCTGTGTATCTTTATCGCGTATATTCTGTAGTGGTGAGGCTTTACCCTATCAATTACAGCAGCAATGTCTATCTAGTTTAACGGCTGAATTACATAATCTGTATGGTCCAACGGAAGCCTCTATTGATGTGACTTATTGGGATTGCCGCAAGCAACATATTAAAGATGTGGTCCCTATTGGCTTTCCTATCGCAAACATTCAAACTTGGATCTTAGATAGTGAATTGAATCCTGTACCCGTCGGGGTTAGTGGTGAGTTATACCTTGCTGGTATTGGTTTGGCTAGAGGATACTTGAATCGTCCAGACCTTACCGCAGAAGCCTTTATTCCTAATCCGTTCGCTGAGTCTGGCGCTATTGGCGATGCCCAATATAGTCGCTTGTACCGTACTGGTGATGTAGCTCGTTATCGTCACGATGGCAGTATTGAATATGTAGGGCGTGCCGATTTTCAAGTGAAGATTCGTGGATTACGTATTGAGTTAGGTGAAATTGAAGCGCGTATAGCAGAGTTAGATGCGGTTAAAGAAGTTGTTGTTATGGCACGTAAAGAGGAGCAAACTTCAGCATACTTGGCTGCTTATGTTGTTGCATCTGACCGTAAATCATTACCGGAACTTGATGAGTGGCAAACGCTGCTCTCAGCATCGCTGCCTGAATATATGATCCCAACAGTGTTTGTCGCTTTGGACGAAATGCCGTTAAGTCAAAATGGTAAAGTGGATCGTAAAGCACTTCCACAACCTGATTTAGCTGCGCTAAATAGCAGTGATTATATTGCACCTACTTCTAGCAACGAAAGTATTTTAGTCGATATTTGGCAGTCTCTATTAAATATCAAGCAGGTTGGGGTTAATGATAACTTTTTCGCCATTGGTGGTGATTCCATTATTAGCTTGCAGGTTGTTGCTCGTGCGCGTGAAGCAGGGTTAACACTGCAACCAAAAGACATTTTCCGTCACCAAACGGTCAAAGCATTGTCCGCGGTAGCAACACAAGAAGCTCAAGTCAGTTATAACCAAGATGATGTTTATGGCGATATCCCGTTAACGGCGATACAAGATTGGTATTTAGCGCAACCTTTACATAATCCTAACCAGTTTAACCAAGCGATTTTATTGGCAAGTAATAATGACATAGTGCCAGAATATCTACAGCAGGCGCTAACACGTCTTGTATTATCTCATCCTATGCTGGCGGCTCGATTTATAGAGTCTAAAAATAAGCAAGGACAAGCTTGGACACAAAATACGTCTATTGATGACGAAATGACGATAGCATTCAATGTTATTGATTTTTCTGATTGTAGTGCGGTACAAAAACAGGCTGAAATAACCAAATTATGTCAACGTGAGCAGACGCAGCTACAGCTACAAACAGGTGCGGTTTTCCGTGCCTCATTACTACGTTTTGGATCATTGCAAGATGGACGTACGGATTATCGCTTACTGCTTGTTGCCCACCACTTGGTTATCGATGGTGTATCATGGCGGATCATATTAGATCAACTCAGCCATGATTATCAGCGTCTAGAACGCGGCGGAAAATTGGCCGATGTCGTCTATCAAACCACACCCTTTAAACGTTGGGCTGAACAAGGACTGCTGCAATCGATAGATGCTGAAGGCGTGGCACTTTGGCATGCATGGGTGAGCAATAAAATGAATAGACAAGCGATTAAGTCACAGTTACCGCTTGATCGTATTGTTAACAGTTTCCAACCTGGAGAGCAGGCTAATCAGCGATTTAGTTTAAGTCTAGCGCATTCTGAACGCTTGCTACGTGAGGCTGGAAAACCTCTTCGCGCTCGTATTGATGAATTATGTTTAGCTGCGCTGTCTAAAACATTAACTGAGTGGACCACAAATCCCAATCATTTGATCAACCTAGAAGGTCATGGTCGCGATCTATTAGATATGGATGTGAGCCAAACCGTTGGTTGGTTTACGCGTTTATATCCAGCAGTACTTAGCGCTGAATCAAATAACTGGCGAGAGCAGATATTACAAACTCGTCGTCAACTCAGTGCGTTACCGGAGCAGATCGTACCTTTTAGTGTAGCGCAGCCTTTGCTTACTACACAGGTTAAACCACAAATCGTATTTAATTATTTAGGTCAGCTTGATACTCAGCAAGGCTTTATGCAGAAAGCGCCTGAACAATTATCTGAATTTAGAGACCTAGCTAACCCATTAGCCTGGCTATTAGAAGTAAATGTCTTTATGCAAGAAGGGTTGTTAAAGGTTAATCTGCAATATTCACAACAGGCCTTTTTACCTGAAACGATTGAATATTTAGCCCAAGCATACCAAAGCCATTTAGAACATATGCTTAATGAGATCTGTGGGGGGAATCAAGCTAGTAATAACCTTCAATGTTTACCGGGTGCGATTGCGGCTGATTTTCCACTTGCCAACATCAGTGATATCCAAGCTCAAACGCTTGTTGAGAAATATAGCAACCAAGTTGTGGAAGATCTCTACCCGTTGACACCGGTGCAACAAGGCATGTTATTCCATTGTTTAGATCACAGTGATGCTTACATTAGCCAAAGTATCGTTAAATGCGAAGGTGAGTTAAATACATCGGTCTTTGCTCAAGCGTGGCAGGCTGTTGTAGATAATCACCCCGCATTACGCACCGAATTGGTTATCGATGGTGTTGATGAACCGCATCAAATTGTACTAAAACAGGCTAATTTATCTGTTGTTGAATACGATTGGCAGGGGCTTTCTGTTGAGCGTAAAGCCGAAGCCCTTGCTGAATTACGAGATACAGAACTAGCAGCTATCGAGTTGGATATTGCGCCATTAATGCGAGTTGCTTTAATTTGTCATGGTAAAGGTGACTTCCAATTGGTCTGGACTATTCACCATTTGATTATGGATGGCTGGTGTTTGAATTTATTGGTCAGTGAAGTCATGCAAGGGTATGCTTTATTATCTAATAAAAAGTCGAATCAAGAGCCGAATTCAGAATCTAACCCTTTGCGAAAAATTGAATCTGCGGTGCCGTTTAGCGACTTTATGCTTTGGTTACAGAATAGAGATGAAGCTGCTGCCGAGGATTATTGGCGTCAGCAATTAGCCGGTTTTGAACAACCTAATAGTTTACCAGCAGCATATGTACAAGCTGTTTCTAACACCTGTCTACCAGAGGAATGTTATAGCATTTCACATCATATGATTGGTGAAGATAAATCTCGCCAGCTAGATGCGCTTTGCCAAAATCATGCGCTGACCTTAAATACGATGATTCAGGGATTATGGGGACTGGTTTTGTCCCGTTATATGGGGAGCCTTGATATTGTTTATGGTGTTACTACCTCTGGTCGCCCCGCAGATTTACCGGGTTCAGATAAAATACTGGGTGTATTTATTAATACATTACCTCTGCGCCTAAAGCTAGACACAGAGAAAAAATTAGGTGATTGGTTAACTGATATCCAGACTGAAAATCTCACAATGAGGGACTTTGAACAGACGCCTTTGGCTAAAATTCATCGGGTGACGTCAGTGCCTCAAGAAATGAGCTTATTTGAAAGTTTGTTAGTGTTTGAAAACTTACCAGCAAGTGATAATAAACCTCAAGATGGTTTGTCTTTAGCATTGGAAGAGCATCATGTACGTAATAACTTCCCACTGACCTTACGTGTAGTGCCAAAAAGAGCGTTACAATTTGATCTATTGATTGATAGAGAAAGGGTCGATTTAGCGCTTGCAACGCAAATGGTTACTTCGTTAATACAACTCATTGACATTGTACTGACGGAGAAGAATGCGCTTGATAAATCGTTAAATGCACACTTAACAGGTTTAGTTTCTGGTTTAACCGTGGTCAACTTACCTGATGCTCCGGTAGGGACCTTATTAGAACGGATCAGATTTCAGCCTGCAGAGATCCCTGCGTTGTTATTTAGTCAAGATGATAGTCTGTTGAGCATGAGTTACCAACAACTGACTGTTCAGGCCGGATTACTTGCATCTAAGTTACCGGAACTCAGCCATAAAGAGTCTGTTATTGCAATATGCTTACCACGTCAACAAGAACAAATTATTGCTATGTTGGCGGCGTGGTGGAAAGGGGCTGCATGGTTATGCATTGATGCTGAGCTACCTGTCGAGCGTATTAAATACATGCTTGAAGATGCGGGGGTTGATTATGTACTTGGTATTGAACAGCCTGAATATTGGCAACAACTATCGACGCCTTGGTTCGATGTTTCATCTGCAGCCTTGATTCAAACCACGGACGCTGTGGGCAGTATAATCCCTGCCACCCTATTGAATATGTCTGATACTGCGTATGTCATTTATACTTCGGGTTCAACGGGGCAGCCTAAAGGCGTAGCGGTAAGCCATGGTAATGCGCTTAGTTATATTGATGCATTTTTCGCAAGAATTCATATTGCAAGTGATGCCAGTATGACGACGCTCGCTACCGTCTCTGCTGATTTAGGGCTTACTTCTGTACTTGGTGCATTAGCAACAGGTCGATCCTTAATGCTGATACCCGCTGAGTTGAATTTCAATCCACCTGAACTGGCTGAATATTTGGCTCGTTATCCTGTGGATGTATTGAAAATTGTACCTTCCCATCTAAAAGCAATGTTAGCCGTAGATGAACCAGAGCGGCTATTACCGCGTCAGTGTCTTATTTCTGGTGGTGAATCTTTGACTGAAGAGCTGGTAGCATGGTTATCCAATCAAGCACCTAAGATGACGATTGTTAATCATTATGGACCGACAGAAGCGACGATTGGCTGTATAGCTAAAGTTATCAAGAATGAAGAGCCTGTATTACTCGGTAAACCATTAAGTAATAGCACTGCAATGGTTGTTGATGGTCATGGCATTCCCGTTGCGCAAGGTGTGGCTGGTGAATTATGGCTTGCAGGACATGGTATTACGAAAGGCTACTTGAATAAACCTGAGCAGACGGCGATTAGTTTTGTCAATATTCCGCTTATGCCTGAGCTAGGTCAAGAAGGTGAAGAGGTTGGTTCTATACGTGTTTATAAAACCGGTGACAAGGTTTACCAAACACAAGAAGGTGAACTTGTTTACCTAGGTCGAATGGATGATCAGGTTAAGATCCGAGGTTATCGAGTTGAATTAAATGAGGTTTCAGCGCAACTTTTAGGCATTGATATGTTAGTGGATGCAATTGCGGTCGTTGTTCCGGGTCCGTCAGGAAACCGACTGGCAGCCTGTATTGTTCTGAATGACGTGATGAAGGGAGGACTTAGTGATAGTGGGTTACTAGACAAAGTTAAGCTTCTGTTATCAAACATGTTACCTGATTACATGGTGCCTACTCTGTGGCACGTTGCTAAATCGCTACCCTTAAATCGTAATGGTAAAGTTGATCGTCAACAAGTGATAGCGCTGCTTAATACGCCTGTTAAGGCTGACCTTAGTCAAGTCAAAGCCGTTGTTGAAGAGTCGAAATCAACAAGCGATATTATGACTGATATTTGGCAAGGATTATTAGGTTGTGAAGTAGCATTAAACGACAACTTATTTAGCTTAGGCGCAGATTCAATAGTCTGTTTACAATTTATCGCTAAAGCGCGTAAACATCAGTTTAAATTTACACCGAAGCAAATATTTAACGCGCCTACGGTCAGTGAGTTAAGTCTATTGGCTGAAAAAATGATGACGAAAGTTGTGGTCGAATCAAAAGAAAGCATCACAGTGGACATACCTATTAAGGCTGGAATTAACCAAGTCAAAAAGGTTGTTGAAGACGCGAAATCAACAAGCGATATTATGACTGATATTTGGCAAGGCTTATTAGGTTGTGAAGTAGCATTAAACGACAATTTATTCAGCTTAGGCGCAGATTCAATAGTCTGTTTACAATTTATCGCTAAAGCGCGTAAACATCAGTTTAAATTTACACCGAAGCAAATATTTAACGCGCCTACGGTCAGTGAGTTAAGTCTATTAGCTGAAAAAATGATGACGAAAGTTGTGGTCGAATCAAAAGAAAGCATCACTGTTGATAGCGTTGTTCCTGTCCATGTTTCTTTACCTATAAAGTCTGATTTATTACCTATCCAGCATTGGTTCTTTGAAGTTGAACAACCTGTTATGCATCACTGGAATCAAGCGGTGATGTTAAAATTACCGGAACAAGTTGACCATAGCGCAATGGCTCAGGCAATTGACGCAATAGTGACGAAGCATCCAGCTTTAGCTGCAAGGTTTACTTTTGATGAGGAGCATCGTCAGTATCGCCAGTTAGATAGTGGTGAAACCGCAGGTATTTATGCCGCTTTTGATAGTCAGAAATTAGCTAATATTGATAGTTTGGTACAGGCATGTCAGCAAAGTTTAAACTTAACATCTGGCCCATTATTTAAAGTTGTCACGTTCAACTTACAAGATGGTAGGGCGCGATTATTACTGATTGCTCATCACCTTGTCGTTGATGGTGTATCTTGGCGTATTATTGGTCATGATCTGCAGCGAGCCTATCAAGCTTACCTCTGTGGTGAGTTTATAGAACTTGGTTCAGAGTATATGTCGATGGCAGAGTGGCAACGAAGCTTAAGCCATTACCCTAAAGATAAATTAGATCTGGCTAGACAGTTCTGGCTTCCTATGGCGGCTCGTTCTTTGGATGGCATACTTATTCCAGGAGCACAAAACGGTACGATTGCTGAGTCAGAAAAAATAGAGCAGATCTTTAGTACTTCGTTAACTCAGTCACTCATCGAGATGGGTATTATTGAACAACGTTCTGGCTGCGAAGTTGCGATGCTTACGGCGTTATCAACAACGTTATGCGAGGTGTTTAATAAAGATAAGGTAATGATTGAATTAGAAGGACATGGCCGCTATCCATGGCTTGAAGAGCAAGACCTTAGCGAATCGGTTGGGTGGTTTACAACGCGCTATCCGGTTTCATTTAATGCTGAATCTTGTTCGTTATCAGCTGTCGGTAAATCGTTATCTCAAGTGCCAGATCAAGGTCTTGGTTATGGTGTACTACGTTATTTACAACAAGAGTTCGCTTTTGAACATCCACAATTGGTATTTAATTTCCTTGGGCAAGTGGGAACAAATAGTAGTGAATGGCAACTTGTTAGTAATGGCTCTGGTCAGTCTCGCCATCTATCAAGTATTCGTCGTCAGCTCATTGATGTAACTGCGCAAATTAGAGATGGCCAGTTGCAAATATCATGGCAATTCCCTAGTGTGCTTAACAACAAATTAGTTGGGTTAGTTAAGTTATTTGAGGAGAAACTCAGTAACCTTATAGCACCGACATTAAACCAACATTATGCGTTAACACCAATGCAGCAGGGCATGTTCTTACATAGCTCATCGTCGTTAGAATCTTTGTATTTTAATCAAACCGTCGTAGAACTGAATGGCGAATTAGATACTCCGGCATTCATTCAAGCATGGCTGCAAACTGTCAATGCTGAACAAGCGCTAAAAGCGGCCTTTGAGGAAACCAGTAATGGAGAACCAGTACAGTGGTTTGCTAAGGACGCAGAATTACCCGTCCATCGTTATAATTGGCTCGGTTTAGATAAAAGGGAACAGCAACAGCGTCTTGATGATCTGTGTATAGAAGATCGCGCGCAAGGCTTTAATTTAGCTCAGCCACCATTAATGAGATTGCACTTGATTCATATAGCCGAGGGACAGTATTGGTTGATTTGGAGCCGTCATCATTTAATCGTCGATGCTTGGTGTTCTTCATTAGTGATTAAAGATGTACTTCATCGTTATTTGAATTTAACTGGGAAAGTACTTTCAACGCCGCAGGTACGCCCGCAATTTGAGCAATACCTTAATTGGTTAGCGCGTCAAGATATGACACAAAGTCACCAGTTTTGGCGTGACCAATTAGCCGATTTTAATACACCGTTAGTATTAGCTAAAGGCAATCAAGATGATGGTTTTTATCTTGATGATTATAAGTTGTCAGCGTCATTAACCCAAAATATCAAAGGTATGTCCAAGCGAGAAGGAGTAACGCTGAATGCGGTTATCCAATCGGCTTGGGCATTAACGTTGGCACGGCATAGTGGTAAGCATGATGTTGTTTTTGGAATGACGTCATCGGGTCGACCTGCAGATCTTGAGCAGGCTCAGCAGATCATTGGTATTTTTATTAATACGCTACCTGTTCGAGTTAACCTTATTGAGACAATGACAGTGCCACAGCTACTGAAAAATACTCATCAACAAGGTGCAGAATTACGAGAGCATGAATATACGCCATTGGTTGATATTCATGCTCAAAGTGAGTTGAGTGCAGGGCAAAGCTTGTTTGATACGTTATTGGTATTCGAAAATGAAGCTATGTCTGAATCATCTGAAATATCACAGCACTTATCTGTGCGCCCTTTAAGTGGATATGAGCGTAATAGCATTCCGCTAACGATTACCATTATGCCTCATCAGCAGTTGGTGTTCAGAGTCGGTTGTAATGGAGACAAACTTTCTTATATTGCGTCTAAGCATATGTTGGCGAGTTTAGAGTCTATTTTGACCCAGATAGTTGAAGCAGAGTCTCAACCATTAGGCCTATTATTAGGTGCTGAGGGTGCTGAGGGTGCTGAGGGTGCTAGCGCTAGCAATGAATTTGTGGGTAAAAGTAAAAAGCACTGGGCAGATAATTGGTGTCTTGAAAAGCAGGTACTCAATGTTGCGAAATATTCGCCTGATGCTATAGCTATATGTGATCAAGATTGTGAACTTACTTATACGCAGTTGATAAGCAGAGCGACTCATCTTGCCCAGGCGCTTAGTGAACGGGGTATTGGGGTGAATAGTTCAGTTGCAATTTGCCAGCAACGAAATACCGAACTTCTCGTTTTATTATTAGCTGTTTTGTGGTCTGGCGCGGCCTATATCCCTCTCGATCCTAATCAACCAAGTGCAAGATTAGCATTGATTTTAGCGCAAGCAGAACCGGATATCATTTTAGTCGATGAGCAAGCTATCGAACTATCAACGGGGAGTGTACAGACGACGTTAGCCTCTTTATTACAACATTGTACGAAGGATGAATCATGGTTGGATGCACAACCATTACCGCACCCTGAACAATTGGCATACACGATTTTCACGTCGGGTTCGACAGGCATTCCAAAAGGCGTGCAAATTTCACGACGCGCGTTTGCTAATTTCCTACAGAGTATGATGGAAATTACAGGGCTTAGTGCTAAAGATAAGCTACTTGCTGTCACGACTTTAGGCTTTGATATTGCTGGGTTAGAGATGTTTTTACCTTTGCTTGTTGGTGGTCAAGTTGTGATGGCAAGTTATGATGCTTCACGTGATGGTCAGCAACTGGCAGAACTGATTAAACAACAAAGCATCACTGTTATGCAGGCAACACCGATAACGTGGCAAATGTTAACAGAACAAGCGTCTTTAAATTGGTCAAACCTTACAGTTCTCACTGGTGGTGAGGCGCTACAGCCATCATTAGCGCAGAGTCTTGTGGCAAAGGGGGCAAGGTTACTTAATGTTTATGGTCCAACAGAAACGACTGTTTGGTCATCAGCTGTTGCGTTAAATAAGCAAAGTGCTGCACAACCACATTTAGGCTCGCCAATTGCAAATACTGATTTCTATGTATTGGATGACTGGCTCAACCCCGTTGCTAACGGTGTTGAAGGCGAGTTGTTTATTGGAGGCGAAGGTCTAGCTCGGGGTTATACTAACCAACCTAGTTTAACTGCAGAGGTGTTCATGCCCGATCCGTTTAGTGCTATTGCTGGAGCAAGAATGTATCAAACAGGAGACGTGGTATGCATAAATAACCAAGGTCATATGGAGTTTATTGGCCGAAAAGATTTCCAGATGAAATTGCGTGGTTATCGAATTGAAGCAGGGGAGATTGAGGCTATTTTAAGCGCGTATCCAGGCGTGAAGGATGCCGCCATTCAACTTTGTTATGTCGACACGCCACATGCTTGTTTAGTGGGCTATGTGACTGCGATTCAAAGTGCTCATCTTGATATTGGTTCGTTAATGGCTCAACTCAAAGACACGCTACCATCTTATATGGTTCCGCAGTCCATTGTCGTATTAGAGGCAATGCCATTAAATGCGAATAATAAAATAGATCGTAAAGCCTTACCAAATCCAGATCAAAGTACCAAGGTCGGATTACCGCCGAGTTCTGAAATAGAGCTTTGGTTATCCAGCACATGGGGTAGCTTATTAGGGGGGATATCGATTTTTGCTGATGATGACTTCTTTGCTTTAGGCGGGAACTCATTACTTGCTGGGCGGATGATCGCATTATTAAAACAGCAGAAAAATATAAACCTGAATTTAACGCTGTTATTTCGCTATCCAGTGCTACGTGATCTTGCTGCCGCTATTATGCAGGTTGATAAATCAGAACTTATTTCAGCCTCTTCTTTAGTTGTAGCACTTAAACAAGGTGTTAATGAAAATAGCCTACAACAACCGGCATTATTCATATTTCATCCAGCGGGAGGCCACGTTCAGGCTTATGCGGAACTCGCTGCGTCATTACCGCCTGAAAATACAGTATATGGTATTCAGTCACCTCAGTTACTGGATTTATCTTTAGTGCCAGATAGTATTGATGAGTTTGCCAAGTTGTATGTAAAAGCGTTGCAATCTGTTCAACCTGAAGGACCCTACCGTCTATTAGGCTGGTCTTTTGGAGGATGGTTGGCTATTGCTGTGACTAACCTACTTGAAGCATCTGGTCAAACTGTTGAGTGGTTAGGTATTGTGGACGCGCGTGCTGATTCGCATCGTGCTAATGCGTATCGAACCAAACTTCGCTTACCTGATTTTCCAATAGTAGGAAAGTACATCGCTTGTTTAGATCATAATACTCGTGAGTTATTACTAGATAAACATCAATTAGAATTAAGTCGACTGGAGGTTCAATTACAGCAAGTGAAAACGAATGAGATGGATAATATTGCATTTGACTATTTCAATGATTTATTAGCTATTCATAAGCCGTTGATGAACCTAGAACCGGGGACTCGTGAAATGGGCGACACGCAGAAAAAATTGTTTATGAGATGCCTTTTGTTAATGCAAAGTCATAAATTACAGCCTGTTTCTGTGCCAATCAATATATGGTGGGCAACGGATACTTTAACCGATAGAGAGCATCAGTTAGGTGCAAAAGAGAATGAGTGGCAAGATTATGGTTCAGCATCGATATCTATATTGAGTGGTGACCATCAAAGTATTATTCGTGACCCTTTATTAACTAATGAGATTGCTAATTCGTTAGACGTTATTTCGTAATATTACTGAGGTAAAGCGCAGAATTAATATTCTGCGCTATCTTAATTAATCCCTAAAAACAGAAACCACGCGTCCGGTTTCTGAGTCATAATTAATCAAGATTTTAGCATCCGCAGGATTATTCGTCGTATCTCCGAGCGTTCTCAAAATATAGCTGCACTGGCTTTTTCCACTACCGTTATCAGCACGATGGCGATAGGCGGTAAAATCAGTATCATCATTTTTATTTAGGGATACTGAAGGTGGATTTACTAGCAAGATATTCCATAATGAAACACAACCTTGATTACCTTTCCCAATATTTTTAGTATTTTTTATAAAGCCTTGGCGATTACCTTTATTAATACCCAATGGAAAACCGTTTGGGTTTACATCGATAGTCCCATCGGCATAGCCTGGTATATTTGTCATATCCGAGCTTAAACCTAAAATTTGGTAGCGAATTTGTACAAAACTAACCGCTTCTTGGTAAGCGGCTGCCACGGCTTTAACACGGCTTATTTCTGAATCTTCACGGAAATTCAAGAATTTTGGGACCGCAATTACAGCCAGTGTCGCCACGATAATAATCGTGATAGCAAGTTCAATAAGGGTAAAACCCTGTGCTGGTTTTAATCGAGATGTCATAGTTTGCCTATTTATACCGCAAGTCTTAATTATAACGGATTAGTGGTTTTTTGTTCATTTATTGATCTTCAGTTCTACGCTTAGTTAGTCAATATTATTGTATGGTATTGATTCGATTTGTGTGAATATATTAAACTGCATTATTATGTTATTCCATTATATGCGACCTGTGCATCTGCGTTCTAGTAGTCAAAAGTAATATTCCTGTGTTTATTTTTGCGATCTTAACCTCTAACCAGATACTCCTTAAGTGTTAACATCTCGTCGAGTTTACCTTTCTTTACTTATCCATAATAAAAGAGATTAAGTTATGTGGAATCGACTGAATAAATCTATGATGTGTTGCCAAATGCTCTTTGGCTTATCTTTTTACGGCGTAATGGTTATTTTAACCCGCTTCTTTTTAGAAGACCTTGGGTATAGCGAAGCTGACACCATGATGGTTGTTGGTGCTTTTTCTTCTATCGGACCGCTATTTGCGATTGCTGGTGGCTTTATTGCGGATAAGTTCTTGGGTGCTTATCGTTCATTAACGATTGCTTATCTTGGCTTTGCTGTTGGTTATACCTTACTTGTTTTAGGTGCATCAGCAGGAAATGTTCCACTGAGCCTAGTTGGTATTGCGCTAGCAAGTTATGCGCGTGGCTTGATGTCACCTTCATACCCAAGTTTGTACAAACGTACATTTTCAAGCCAAGAAGACTTTGAAAACGGTTACCCTGTTAATTACTCTGTGAATAATATCGGTGCATTTTTAGGACAATATTTATTCCCAATGCTAGTTCTTATGGTTGGTTTTAATGGCAGTTTCATGTTGTCAGCAACGATGGCCGCAGTTGCTTTTGTTATCTTAATTGTTTCACGCAAACCATTATTAACCGTTGGCGCAGAGATTGACCAAACGCCGGTAAGCACAAAAAATTGGATTGCATTTATTGCGATTTCGTTAGGTATGATTGGTTTAGTATTTTTCATGTTCTCGAACATGGATATCGGCCAAAACGTTGTTTATGCAATTGGTGCCGCTGCGATCCTTTATTTCATCTCATTGATGCTTAAAGCTGAACGTGCTGATGCTTTGAAAATGGGTACTATTCTTATCATGACTGCATTAACAACGGCGTTCTTTGTTTATTACGGCCAAATGATGACATCAATGACGATGGTAACAATTAATACCATGCGTGGTGATCTGTTTGGTTTCATTCCAATTGCACCTGAAGCGGCAATGGCGATGAATCCACTCTGGTGTATTGTTGGCGGTCCAGTGATTGCGTACGTATTCTCGGCGCTTGAGAAACGTAATATTAACTTCACGACCGCAACGAAGGTTGGTTTCTCATTCATTCTAACTGCGATTGCGTTTGGTATCCTTACCATGGCTGTACTGAATGTTGGAGAAGATGTGATTATTCGTCCTGAAGTATTCATGGCTATTCACTTCTTCCAGGCATTTGCTGAAGTCATTGTAGGTAGTATGGTTGTAGCATTTATTTTGTCTGTCGCACCGAAACACATTGAAAACTTCTCGGTAAGCCTTTTCTCTGTGGCAATTGCCATGAGTGGAATTGTTGGCGCTGTATTCTCTACTTCAATTGCGATGGAGAAGGGTCAAGAGATCACGCAAGAAGTGGTGCAAACAGTTTACGGTGGCTACTTTAGCCTATTAACAGGTTTAGCAGTTGTGATGGTATTTGTCGCATTCCTGGCATCATTTGTTATTCGTAAGATGCTTGAGAAGAGTAAACAAGCTGAAGGTATGACACCAGCTCAAGCGTAATTACACATTGTTTTAAATTATACGAGTAGGCTATGACCTAAGATATAAGTTATAGACCTACGAATTTACTTACGAAAATAAGGCTTCTAATTGATATTAGAAGCCTTATTTATTATTTCACCGCTACTTCGCATTGCCCAGATCTGGCTAGTATAATATCGCTCTATGCATTTTTCGGTTTAAAGCGTAATGTCGGCACGTAATAGTCTGTTTAGTAAGGACTACGTACAGTCGGCCTTTGCTCCTTCGTCTATATTTTGCCCATTAACAGAGTGTTATACATTAAGGATGAAGTGTGGAGTATGACCTAAAAAGTATGGGGATTGGCTTTCCTTGTATATATCTTAGTAGGAGTCGCTCCAACATTTATGTTCGAGACTATTCTTAATGAATATATGTTTGGGCTTTTAAATAGTTATCTTTCCAATAGGAGCGATTTGTTTTTATGTTTACCTTTTTAAAGTCCCCGATTAAAGTAGGAAAGTAGGAAAGTAGGAAAGTAGGAAAGTAGGAAAGTAGGAAAGTAGGAAAGCAGGAAAGGTAAAAGGAACTTTGAATCTTTAAAAGTTGGAGATTATTTTTCCGATTCTTGGTCAAAAGGTTCATTTGGTCTCC
Source organism: Moritella sp. 28 (assembly GCF_018219435.1). Lineage (NCBI taxonomy): Bacteria > Pseudomonadati > Pseudomonadota > Gammaproteobacteria > Alteromonadales > Moritellaceae > Moritella > Moritella sp. 28. The sequence continues at coordinate 1,577,823 of NZ_CP056121.1, forward strand.
TATATAAGCGAAAATAATACATAACAAACGCATCAATATGGAGGTCTCACGCTTGGTTGGTGCTCATTCTTCGCTAAGTATAACCAAGCTAATCCGCCCATTATGCGGGCGTTGGTACTTAAATAAAAATAAGGATATATAATTATGATCACACTTTCACAATTAACAGAGCTTCTCGGGTGGGTATCAATACTAAATATTGGGATGCTGCTTTTCGCTGCTTTTGTGCTGATTATAATGAAACCATTCGTCACAGGTCTACACAGCAAACTATTCAGTGTCCCCGAAGAAGAACTGCCGAAAATCTATTTCAAGTACTTAGCAAATTATCAAACTTTCACTCTCATATTCGCAATTGCACCATACATTGCTCTCAAAATAATGGGTCAGTAAAGTGCTTAACAAGGCCCAGAAAAAATGATCTCCGGTAAGGGCGGCGTTGATGTAAAGTCGTTTTACTTTCAGTAATGCGAAACGTCCTTATTGAAGCATTAGCTCTAAGCCGTTTCTGTCCAAATATGGTTTAGAGCACTTCATTCTCTACTTCCGTTCCACTGCGCATGACGCTCGTTTAAGATTAAGCACAGATAAAATGGTTCGCTACGTGAAATCTAGCGAGCTAACCTCCCTCCAATCATTATTTCAGGCGCGTAGTTGCCGACCATCAAACATCCTAATGAGATATTCCATATGATTATTTACTTATAAAAAAATTCTATAAATAAATATTTGAAAAAAGATCGGTTTATTATATAAAATAATTCCTAAGAAGAGCGTTTCATTGAAAGGAATAATGTTTCACTGAAAGTCTCTCTTTCAACACCCTGGTTTATTTTATATTGCTTCTTTGGAGGATATATTATGAATACTATCGATTTAACTCCGATTTATCGCAGCACTATTGGCTTTGACAGATTTGCTCCTTTATTTAGTAGTCTATTAGGTGACGATAACAAAGTACCAAATTATCCACCTTATAACATTGAAATTCACGGCGAAGATAAATATTCAATTACTATAGCTGTCGCAGGATTTTCTGAGCATGAACTAGATATTAATGTAGCAAAAGGTGTCCTTACTGTTTCTGGAGATAAAGGATACACAGACGATAATGATAAAGATAAACACAAATTCCTTTATCAAGGTATTGCTAATCGGATGTTTAAACGTAAGTTTAATCTTACCGAAAATGTAGAAGTAACCAGTGCGAGTCTTAATCATGGGTTATTAACGATAAATCTGGTTAAAGAGATACCAGAAGCGATTAAGCCTAAGAAAATAGCCATCAATCAGGAGGTCGAACTTATTAATGATAAAACTAAAAAGGCCGTTTGATTTAGTATAAGGGCAGCTAAGCAGCCCTGTTTATCTAAGATGTTTCGTAAAGCATATGTTCGCTACGTGAAATCTAGCGAACATATACCCATCAAAAACATGTATTGGCTAGTAGCGTGACGCCGTCACGCTACTAGCCAAATTTTTTCTTTAGGAAGTTATCTAACGCGACTTTGTCCTGACAGAAAGATAAGAATAACCGTTCGCAATACTGTGGAATGTTGTTTTCATTATATAAAAAAAGCACTGAACGTATTCACGAACAGTGCTTTTTATTACTATTATTTACTTACATATAAACAATGACGCTTATTTGCTTAACCTTTATAAATCTTCGGGTTAAATGCATCACGTAACCAGTCACCAAGTAGGTTGATTACAAGTACAAGTGTTACCAGTAATACACCTGGGAAGGCTGTTATCCACCAAGCGCCAGAGAAGATATACTTAAAGCCTGTACTGATTAACGCACCTAATGAAGGTTGGTCAACCGGTAAACCTAAGCCTAGGAATGACAGTGCTGCTTCTGACATAATGGCATTGGCAATCTGAACTGTTGAAATCACTAGGATAGGGGACAAGCAGTTTGGCAGAATGTGTCTAAACATAATGCGCATTGATTTTAAGCCCATCACTTGCGCTGCTTCAACGTATTCTTTTTGCTTCTCGGCCAATACCGATGCTCGAATAGTACGTGCATACTGAGGCCATTCAGCCACACCAATGATCACCACGAGCATGACGACGGCATATTGGCTAAAGAACTCAGCACCAAAGCTGGCTTTAAAGATAGCCGAAACAATGATCGCCACCATCATCGTTGAGAATGACAATTGTACGTCAGCAAAGCGCATCAGGAAGCTATCAACACGGCCACCGAAGTAACCTGCAGACAGACCAATCACAATACCCAAGACTAACTGGACCGCAACGGCTAAGAAACCAATAGTTAGTGATAAACGTGAACCATAAAGCATGGTTGATAAAATATCACGACCTTGGTCATCGGTACCTAACAGGAAGCGTTCGTCACCGTCTTCTAACCAAGAAGGTGGTAGCTCAGAATCCATGATATCGATACTGGTAATATCATACGGGTCTGTTGGTGAAATTAATGGCGCAGCTAACGCTGTGATCAAGAATGTTAAGAAGATCGCAAAGCTGAACATTGCCACCTTATCTCTTAAGAAATAATAGATAAGGTCTGAGTTTTTAAAGCGTTCCCAACGAGTAGGAACATGAGAAGAAGTCACTGTGTTCATACTAATTATCCTTTACCTGTAATGTTCACTGTTGGGTTAACGAACCCGTATAACAGGTCAACAAGGGTATTTGTTACCACAAAGATTAAACCTACAAAGATCACATAAGCAGTAATTAATGGTGTATCAACACGGTTAATCGCTTCTAGGAATAGGAAACCTGTACCTGGCCACTGGAATACTGTTTCGGTCAAAATTGTGTAGGCAATCATAGTACCGATCTGTACACCACCAACAGTGATAACAGGTAACATAGTATTTTTAAGGGCGTGTACGTAGTAAATCTTGTTTAATGCTAAGCCTTTTGCTTTTGCAAATTTGATGTATTCAGAGCTTAACGCTTCGAGCATTTCTGAACGAACCAAGCGGATGAAAAGTGGCAGCATGATAGAAGCCAGTGAGATGCTTGGTAAAATAAGGTGTAAGAAACCATCCATAGTAAGGAAACCTGTTTCCCAACCCATGACGTTGACAGTCTCACCACGTCCATAAGACGGTAACCAACCTAGTTCGATGGAAAAGATATACATCAGCATGATTGCAGTTAAGAATACCGGTACTGAAATGCCGATACTACTGACTGCCATGATTATTTTTGTCAGTGCACTTTTGGGATGAATCGCAGAGTAGACACCTAAAGGAATTGACACGAATACGATAATAACGGCTGCGCCAAATACAAGCTCTAGTGTTGCTTGAAGTTTGTCGAAGATAACTTCTGCTGCAGGTCTTTTAAAGAAATACGAGGTACCTAAATCACCTTGTAATGCGTTAACAAGAAAGCGACTATATTTAGTTATGTACGGATCGTTAAGACCTAGTTCATCACGTAGTGCTTGTCGTTCATCATCTGAAACAGATTGACCAACTAATTCGCGTAATGGATCGCCTAGATTATCTTGAATGGAAAATGCTACCAAACTGATCACGAACATTACTACCAAGGCCTGAAACAGGCGTTTGATCAGAAATGTAAACATTCCTTGTCCCCCAAAGTAATATTGAATTTATAACTGCTATAGCTATATTTTTGTAAAAATAATCGGTGTTTTTATCGCTATTACTTGATAAAAACACCGCATAGTAAAGGTGTACTTAGTTATTTAACGACTAGGTCACCGAAGTACGGGAAGTTTAGTGCGTTTACAATCGGAGCAACTTGTAGAGTTGATTTTGCACCCCAAGCTAGATCTTGCCAATGTAGTGGCACAAAAGCCGCTTCGTCATACAAGATATTTTCAACACGTTGTAGCATAACGCCACGTTTTGCTGTATCTGTTTCAGCGTTTGCACTGTTTACTAACTTATCAACTTCAGCGTTTGAGTAGTAGCCACAGTTATAAGCACCACGACCAGTTTCTTTATTACGTGTCATTGTTAAAAATTCAGAGAAGTTCGCAGAATCTTCAGTATCTGAATGCCAACCAACCATCATCATGTCAGCTGAGCAAAGATCAAATTCAGGCCAGTATTGTGCTTTTGGCATTGTTTTTAGATCAACTTTAATACCGATTTTAGATAGCATTGACGCAGTTGCTTGTGCGATCTTAGCATCGTTAACATAACGGTTATTTGGCGCCATCATTGAAAGTTTGAAGCCATTTTCATAACCCGCATCTTTCATTAACTGTTTAGCTTTTTTCAAGTCATAACGTGGCACTAGGTCAGCGTCATAGCCAGAATAACCGGCTGGACCTTGTTGGCCAGCTGTAGTGCCGAAGCCTTTCATGATCTTCTTCACAATCGCGTCGTTATTGATTGCATGTACGATAGCTTGACGTACGCGCACATCTTTAAGCGCTGGGTTGCTGTTTTGGTTCATTTGGAATGTGATGATACGCGTACCTGATACGGTTACTAGATCGATATCCTTCGCGCTTTTCACTCGTCGTTGATCATTTGGTGACACAGGGTAAATCATATCAACGTCGCCAGAAAGAAGTGCTGCAACACGTGTCGCGTCTTCTTTAATTGGCACAAGCGTTAACTTGTCAACGTTACCTGGAGATTTCTTATCCCAGTAACCGTCAAAACGCTCGAATACAACTTTTACACCTTGCTCACGAGAAGTGACAGTGAAAGGACCTGTGCCAGATACGTGTGTTGACGCATAAGAGCTACCGTGTTTAACGATTTCAGATTTTTCTTTACCGTTTTCTTTACCAGAATAGAACTTTTTATCCATTGGGAAGATATAAGTTGCTGTCTGTAGTACAAGTGGATACGGTTCTGAAGAGACGATTTCTACCGTGTAGTCATCAATCTTCGTCATTTTTTCGTATGGAGAAAAAATAGCTTTAAAGTCAACTGATTGCTGCTTTAAACGATTAAATGTCCATACAACGTCATCAGCAGTTAGTTGGTTACCTGAGTGGAATTTAACGCCTTTACGTAGGTGAAAACGGAAAGTCGTATCATTTACACGTTCCCATTTTTCAGCTATACGGCCTTCAAAATCGAAATCTTTGGTAAAACGAACCAGAGGATCAAACAGCATGTGCGACATCTGTAGTGTACCACCAGATAGTTGCTCATGCGGGTCAAGCGATACAGGATCTGCATCATACGCAACAGTAATATCTGCTGCTGCAGCACTAACGCTTAGGCCAGCGGCCATTAGGGCAATGGCTAGTTTGGTCTTTAAGGTTTTCATTTGCATAACTCCTTCATGCTGGGACGTGACTCCCGATGTGTTGTGTTTGTTTTTTTTATTATGTAACGGTTGTTTTTTCGTTTAATTAATAGAATTTAGCTTGCCAGTTTGTCACGTAAGCCTTTAAATTCAGGCATTAACGAAACCAGATGCTGACTGTATTCATGCTGTGGATTGGTAAATAGTTCTTCTGTAGGCGCTACTTCAAGTAGCTTTCCTTTTTGCATTACGCCAACACGGTCACTTACTTGACGAATAACCGGTAAATCATGGCTAATGAACAACATAGTTAGATTAAGTTCGTCTTGTAAATCTTTTAATAGGTTTAGAATTTGCGCTTGTACTGATACATCAAGTGCTGATGTTGGTTCATCACAAATTAATAAACGTGGACGTGTCGCCAGTGCACGAGCAATTGAAATACGTTGGCGCTGACCGCCAGAGAATTCGTGTGGGTATTTAACCCCTGCCATTCTACCTAGTCCTACGTGATCCAGTAGATCATGTACGATTTGACGAACTTCAGTTTCAGATGATGCCAATTTGTGGAAACGAATTGGTTCTGAAATGATATCAAAAATTTTCATTCTAGGATTCATCGATGTATATGGGTTTTGGAATACCATTTGCATTTGACGACGAATAGGGCGACGTTCTTTTTCAGATTTTAACGCGGTTAAATCAATGCCTTCAAACGTGATGTTACCTTCATTAGGTGCATAAAGACCCGCAATTACACGTGCAATCGTTGATTTACCCGAACCTGACTCACCCACAAGACCAAAGGTTTCACCTTCATTGATGTTGAAGCTTACTTTGTTTGAGGCTTGTACATATTCACGTTTACTTTCAAAAAATGAATCTTTAGTCACAAAGCGAAGACTTACATCATTCACTGTCAGTAGTGGACCCGTGTATTCTCGTTGATCTTCACTTTGACCTAACCAATGATTTTTAATATCGATTTGCTTCATTTCTTCGGCTTCTTCGATATAGCTTACCAACGGAAAACGATCTAACTTGATATCAGAGCGAGGTACCGCAGAAATAAGGCTACGAGTATACTCATGCGAAGGATCGCTAAGTACTTGCTTGGTTGGACCGAATTCAACAAGATCACCACGGTACATCACGGCAATTTTATCTGTTACATTTGATACCACACCCATGTCATGCGTAACGAGCATACAGCCTACGTTTTTCTTGATACACAATTCACGGATCAACGTCAGTATTTGATCTTGAATAGATACATCAAGCGCGGTTGTAGGTTCATCAGCAATGATTAAATCTGGTTCACATGATAATGCGATAGCGATAACTACGCGTTGTCTCATACCACCAGAAAATTGATGCGGATATTGTTTAATACGTAATTCAGGCTCTGGAATACCGACTTGTTCCATTAAGGTTAGAGCGCGAGAGAAAGCTTCTTCTTTGCTTACGTCCAGATTGGCTAGAATCGTTTCTGTAATTTGACGTTCGATAGTAAAAAGTGGATTTAGCGATGTCATTGGATCTTGGAAGATGAAACCAATTTTTGAGCCACGTACTGACCGCATTTCTTCAGGCGTTAAACCCGATATTTTTTCACCTTCAAGATAAACTTCACCGCTAGCGATCACACCTGGAGGGCTTAATAGATCAATAATGGCATTACCCACAGTTGATTTACCTGCACCAGATTCGCCAACTACACCAACAATTTCACCGCGTTCGATTGAAAAAGACAATGATTTCACTGCTGCGTGCACACCATGTCGAGATGGATATTCGATGCGAAGATTTTTTACTTCTAATAAAGACATTACCAGACCCTTATAACTCGATGATTCCCACCCAGTCTGAAAAATTGATTCCATTCACTATCAGTAAATGTCACTGATATGTTACGTGCTTATTAATCTGACAAATAAACTGCGATAAATCAATAAAAATGATATAAAAATCTAGATTATGTTATTTTTTTGCACTAAAACGCAGGTATTCTATAGTTTTTTTAGATTTTTAAAAAAAATTTAATTGAATAATTATAGACTTTTTACGTAAAAATAACCAAAAAGTAATACTTTAACTATTTTGTAACACCTTTATCTAGCGCTTGATATATCCAGTTTATAACGGGACCATATGCTTGATCTCGACGTTTTACAATGCCCATTTCAATGAGCAATGGATCGGTAATATGCTTAGTGGATAATTCAATTAATGCGTCTTTATACCAGTGTATATTGGCGACATGTTCAGGTACTAATGCCCAACCTATGCCACGAATTACTAATTCCGTTATGTAGTAATAACTGTCTATATGCCAATGATTCGGTGAGGTGGCTTTGGCTTGCGTAATCCCCATGCGGTCACGGATGACTAATTCCCTAAATTGATTCAATTGTTCTATTTTTGGCTCAGGGATTTTAGCTAAAGGGTGTTCGGGAGCCACAATCAAAGTTTGGGTAAATTTACCGATAGACATGAACTCGAGTGAGTCTAATAGTGCCTTTAAGTGGAATAAGATGCCAAGGTCGGCTTTTTTCTCATCGACCCATTTAGGAATGTCAGCTTGAGAACCACTGATTATGTTGATTTTTAATAGGGGGAATTGCTTAGCGATATCTTCAAATAAATGCTGAAAAATCATAATCGGAGCCGCTTCATCCATGGCTATCGTTAAACAAATTTCTTCACCACCCGAAACGGTTAATGCACGAGACTGTAGGCGTTGGCATTGTTGTAGAACCGCTTCTGCTTCTGCATACATATCTTCACCTGCCAGTGTCAGTATCGGTAATCGAGCACTGCGATCAAATAAGGTTATATCAAGATCGGTTTCTAAATTGGCTATCGCAGTACTGATTCTCGATTGTGCTTTACCTAAATGGCGAGCTGCGGCTGAAAATGAACCGAGTTTTACAGCGGTTACAAATGCTTCTAATTGATCAACTGTCCAATTCATCTTGTTTTCTCACTTTATTTGAGTGACTGGGGGGTTGGCATAAATGGATCTAACTATCCGAAAATCGGATGGATGCTAACTTTCATCAATATCAAAAACAAGCATAATGCATAAAAATAAACGTATTCAATATTAAATAGAGGTTTTTGTGAGTGCATCGCCGTTACAACCAAGATCATTAGATCAAAACAAGACTGAGCTAGCATCGGATGCGGAGATTAAACGTTCTTTTTGGCGTTATGCGATCCCATCTATTGCCGCGATGTTGGTGAGTGGACTTTATCAAATTATCGATGGTATTTTTGTCGGCCACTATGTGGGTGTAGAAGGACTTGCTGCGATTAATATGGCGTGGCCGATCACCTTCGTGGTGTCTGGACTGGGCATCATGATTGGTATGGGCGGTGGCACTTTAATTTCGATGAATCGTGGTGAACAAGATCAAACGTCAGCTCAGAAAGCGTTGAATGCCAGCTTTTTCTTGATGGTTGTATTAGCGATTATTTCCGCGGCTGGTTTGTTCTTATGGGGTGCTGATTTGCTGCGAGCGCAAGGTGGTGAAGGCGTTATTTTTACCCTAGGTTTTGGTTATGTGAATATCTTTGCCTACGGGACTATAGCCACTATCATGGCTGCGGCTATCCCTATGTTAGTGCGTAACGATGAAAGTCCAAATGTGGCGACTGCATTAATGATCTTTGGCGCGCTGTTAAACATAGTGCTCGATTATGTGTTTATTGGCTTGTGGCAATGGCAACTTGAAGGCGCTGCACTAGCGACCATCATTGCTCAGTTCCTAGTGGCTATCATTGGCATTATTTACTTTATTTCCAAGCACTCAAGTTTAAAATTAGATAGCAGCTTGATTAAAGTTAACCCACGTATGATGAGTATGATTATTAGCTTAGGTGCTTCATCATTAGTGATGTATTTGTATACCAGTTTTGTGTTTGCACTACATAACCGTTTATTCATGCAATATGGTACGCCTGTGACTGTGGGAGCGTTTGCTATTGTCGGTTACATCATGACACTTTATTACTTGGTGGCAGAGGGCATTGCGGAAGGCATGCAACCACCAGTGAGTTATTACTTTGGTGCTCAGCAGTTTGAAAATATCAAGAAAATGCTACTAATGTCGATAAAAGTAACGGTTATTGCAGGCATTGGCTTTATCGTGATTTTAAATGTTATGCCGAACTTAATGATATGTTTATTCACCAGTGAGAGCGCAGAACTGATTGCAGAAGCAAAAAATGGTATTCATTTACATTTATTCGCGATGTTTTTAGATGGCATTATTGTGTTGGCATCGGTGTATTTTATGGCGATCGGTAAGGGCGGTAAAGCTTTGGCGATATCGGTAGGTAATATGCTAATTCAATTACCATTTCTGTATTTCTTGCCGCAATGGTTAGGAGTTGATGGGATCTGGTTAGCTTTGCCTTTATCTAATATTGTGCTGTTTGTTATTGTCGCGCCGTTGGTATGGCACGACATAAAACAAAGAGAGCAAGAGCCTGAAGTTACTCTTTGCCAGCAATCTTAGCTAGTGCTTTTTGTTAGGACGCCTTGGTTGTTTAGGGTATAACGATCAAGGTCTTTGGCTAAGAATAGATTTTTGTTATAAACAGTACGTGCTTCGTTCTCTATATCGAAGATAGAAGGGCTGCTGTTTATTGCGTCTTGATAGCGCGGACTAAAGTGGGTTAACACTAAATTATCCAGTTCCATATCACTGGCAAACTGCGCGACGAGTTTTGCGTAACTGTGCTGTGGTCCTTTACCTACTTTGATGGCAATGTCTTGAGTATATGTTGCTTCGTGCACTAATACGTTTGCGGTCTTGGCTGCTTGAGTGAGCAGTGATGGGTCATCATTATCACCTGAGATGATAATTTTTCGAGGCTCTTGAATCGGTAATAAATAGTCTTGTGCGCATATAATGCGACCATCATCGAGTTGCACATCTAACCCTTGTTGCAAATCGCCCCAAAGCTTGCCGCGCGTGACTTTGTCTTGTTCTAACTTCTTAACATCGAGCTTATTACTTAGTCTATTTTCACTGAAGCTATAGGCACAAGAAGGCAAGCGGTGAGAGAGTTCAGTCGTCTCAACATCAAATTCAATGGCTAGGTCGTCGAGTGTATTATTTGGCTCATCAATACACTTATACTTTAATTCATAGTTTAAATTGAGGTGCACAGCAGTTTGCATCAACTCGATGAAGGTTTTAATTTCTGATGGCCCTACAATCCAAAGTGGGTCTGTCCTGCCTTGCATTGCGGCACTGGCTAATAGTCCAGGTAGACCATAACAATGATCACCATGGATGTGAGTTATAAAGATTGCCTGTAATTGTGTTAAAGACAATTTGGTATGCAGTAATTGATGTTGAGTTCCTTCGCCACAATCAACTAAGCACCATTGTTTTGAATTAACCCGATGAATAGCCAAGCCCGATACATTACGGGTTTTGGTTGGTGTACCTGCCGATGTACCTAAAAATACGATTTCCATGATGTACTTCTTTTATGTTGTTATCGAGATTTCAAATGATTATTTTTGTAACCAAGGCTGTTGTGCAAAACGTGCTTTTAATAGCTGTAAGAAATGTGATGTTCTGGCTGAACGGGCGCGCGCGTCAGTCCCTAACAAGGCCACAATATCAGCACTCGGTAAGCTGTAGTCTGGTAGTAACCGTACTAATGCACCATTATTTAATTCAGGTTGTATATCCCATTCGGATCGTATGATGATCCCATGACCTGCTATCGCCCAATTTTTTACAACACGGCCTTCATTACTGGTAAAGGTTGGTGTAATACGTATCGATTCCTGTTCTTCGCTATTAATATGGGTGAAACGCCATAACGTCACATCTTCACTGTTTTCTCGTAACGCAATACAGGTATGGTTTTTTAATTCTCGCGGTGACTCTGGTGAACCATGGCGCTTTAAATAATCCGGAGAGGCACACAGAAAGCGTTGGTTATGGGCAAGTGTCGCGAGCTTTAATGTTGAATCCCTTAATTCACCAATATAGATGATAATGTCCCATTTATGGCTTTCTGCCCAACTTGGCTTGTCCGAGAGTTCTAATTCGACGGTGAGGTTTGTATGTTGTTGCTGAAACTCACCAACCAAGGGGGCAATGTAATCATTACCAAATCCTAAAGGGGCTAATATTTTGAGTGTGCCATTGATTAGATTCTTTTTACTGGCCATTAATGTTTGTAGTTGGTCCATTTCTGCGAGAATGAATCGGGCTTTATTTTGCAGTAAATAACCTTCTTCGGTCAGGCTTATGCCACGCGCTTGGCGTTGTACTAGTTTTACGCTCACTTTAGCTTCAATTGCTTGCAGGCGTTGAGTCACTGTCGGTGGCGTCACATTAAGCTTACGTGCCGCCGCAGTTAAAGAGGGTTGAGTTGAGATAGCATAAAAAAAACGCAAGTCTTCGCTGGTAAGCATTAAGTTAAAGCCTAATATGATAGTTAGTAATCGTTAATATTATTCTAATTCTCGATATATCACAATATGTGTATTACCAAGCAGGTAACTGAATAAAGTGAGTATAAGGAGCGATTACTGTGTCAATTATAAAAACGATGTCAATTGGAAAGTCTACGTTAATAACAGCAAGCTTAGCAAAGATAGACACGCCTTTTTTGTTGGTCGATAAAGTCAAATTTGATACCAACGTGGCTTTCTTAAGAGCGAAGTTAGCCCCGCATCATGTGGTATTAAGACCGCATTTAAAAACCGTTAAATCCATTGCAGGTGCCAAACATGTACTAGAGGGTTTTGATTCGCCAGCCACTGTCTCGACTGTTAAAGAAGCGGAAGCATTTGCAGATGCGGGTTATACCAATCTACTCTATGCCGTTGGTATCGCTCCGCAAAAATTACCGCGTATTCAAGCGCTACTTAATAAAGGAATCAATATTAGCATTTTGCTTGATAGCGCAGTGCAAGCCAAAGCGGTCGCTGAATTTTGTCAGACGCAAAATATCAAGATCCCGACGCTATTGGAAATTGATTGCGATGGTCATCGAGGTGGTATTCAGCCTGATGATACACGCTTGGTCGAGATCGCAAGGATCCTTCATCAAGGTGGCGCAGAGCTACTAGGTGTACTAACACATGCGGGAGAGTCCTATGACTGTATTAATAAAGAGGCGTTGGTCGCAGCGGCTGAAGGTGAGCGCCATGCAGCCGTTATTGCTGCCACTCAGCTAATTGAAAGTGGATTGCCTTGCTCTGTGGTGAGTGTTGGTTCGACACCGACTGCACATTTTGCCGAGAACTTGGATGGTGTGACAGAAGTAAGAGCGGGCGTGTATACCTTTTTTGATTTAGTCATGGCTGGCATTGGCATTTGTAAGCCAAGTGATATCGCGTTATCTGTTGTCACCACTGTGATAGGTCATAACGAAGAGAAAGACTGGTTATTTATTGATGCGGGTTGGATGTCATTGTCACAAGACCGAGGTACGCAGTCGCAACGACAGGATTGTGGTTATGGATTAGTTTGCGATAGCGATGGCAATATTATACCCGGTTTACAAGTCATCGGCGCCAATCAAGAACATGGCATTATTGCTGCGGCTGGTCGCGATATTGATGGCGAAAAGCTATCCGATATAGTGGTTGGCACGCAGTTACGCATTTTGCCCAATCATGCTTGCGCCACCGCAGCCATGCATGCGGGTTATTACGTAGCAGACCCAGAGCAGGTTGAACTTGATTACTGGGCTCGAATTCAGGGTTGGTAGTAATACTAATCATATAAGGAAGATAAAAGAATATGAAATACATAAGTGAAGTATTGTCGAGTCAATTAATTAGTCATGACCTAGCGTTTAATGCGGTATCCGCTGCGTTCATTGCTGCGAGTGAGCAAGCCAAATTATTTCCTGTTGTGATTGCAGAAGGGTATGCTGAAAATACTATTTTTTCACTTAAATCAGCAAATACAGCAGAACTCGTGGGTTGGAAGGCTGGGAGTTATTGGCCGGGTAATACCGCCAAGAATATTCCTTGTCATGCATCGACTATCTTTTTATTAGATCAAGACTCTGGGCGTTTGGATGCCGTGATTGAAGGCAGTACAGTTAATGCTTACCGCACGGCGGCAGCAGATGCGGTTGCCGTATCGGTATTAGCGCGTGAAGACGCGAGTTGTGTCGCTATTTTTGGCACTGGTCATCAGGCGTTTTATGAATGCGTTTCCGTTTGTCGAGTACGTGATATCCACAGTGTACAGGTGGTTGGCCGTAATCATAATAAAGCACAGGCTATGGTTGAGAAACTAGCGGGTGTCGGCATCTATGCTCAAGTTTCAGTGGCTGAAGAAGCATGTCGTGCAGCGGATATTATCATTACTGCGACGACTGCGCGTGAAGCACTATTTTCTGCTGAATGGGTGAAAGCGGGCACGCATATCTCGGCAATGGGGGTCGATACGAAGGGTAAGCAAGAGTTACCACCAAGCTTGTTTGATGAAGCTGATTTATATTGTGATTTTACGTTACAGTCGGTAGTGATTGGTGAATTTCAGCACGGTAATAAAGAGGTGGTTACAAACAAATTAACCATGATTGGTGAGGTATTATCTGGATATGCACAAGGGCGTGTCAATAATACGGATATTACTATTTTTGATAGTTCAGGTATTGCAGTGCAGGATTTATTTGTCGGAAAACATTTACTGAATGCAGCACTAGATGCAGGGCATGTTATTGAGTGTTAATTTTCATATATGGGTTGTGAATCGTCGATATTAAAAAGGCGGGTTTGCTCCCCGCCTTGTTAGTAACTAATGATAGTTTAATGGTATGAAAGCTACCTTATTCAACAAACGTCGATAAATGCTGTTTTACAGAATCAGATGTGAACGCATGTTCAATGCTGATCTTGTAAATCTTGAAGTAGTCTTCACGGCTTAAGTTAAACTCTTCCATTACTTTACGTACTTCATCTGTCATTGTTGTATTTGACACAGTACGGTTATCGGTATTGATAGTGATTTGAATACCGTCTTGATAGAAAGCTTTAACTGGGTGGCTTGCTAAGTTGTCAACCGCTTTCGTTTGTACATTACTGCTTGGGCAGGTTTCTAATGCAATTTTTTGTGTTTTAACAAGGTCGTATGCATCTTCATGGCCGGTAATATGAATACCATGACCAACACGTTCTGCGCCTAATAATGACACTGCATCAAATACGTTTTGACCCACACCTTGCTCACCAGCATGGATGGTTACACGGTAACCTTTCTTAATTGCATATTCTGCATAAGGAACAAACTCAGCACAGAAGCCTGGTGCTTCACCACCTGCTAAATCGAATGCAACAATACCGTCGTTTAAGTATTTAGCTGCCGTATCCAGTACTTCTTTGATTCTGTCTTTTGGCATGTGACGTAAGATAGATAAAATGTAGTTACCTTTGATGTCGTACATTGCCTCTGCACGCTTCATTCCTGCAACAACACTATCAAATACTTGTTCAAGGGTTAGACCTTGTTCAAGGTGTAGCATTGGGCCGAAACGTACTTCTAGGTATTTCACATTTTCTTTTGCAGCATCTTCAAAGACTTCAAAAGAGATGCGCTCAATACCTTCCGCTGTTTGCATTACTGATAATGGCAGGTCAAAACGCTGTAGATATTCACCAAGATCTGTACATGTTTCAGGTGCGATCATTAAAGTTCTGATTTCTTCAATGTCGTTACTTGGTAAGGTAATGTTTTGTTCAGCTGCAAGCGCAATGATTGTTTCTGGGCGAACACTGCCGTCTAGGTGGCAATGTAGGTCAATCTTCGGTAAGTCAAAGTAATTCATGAGTCTCTACCTTTATATGTTTTTTTAGGTTTTAAAGTTACAGACTTCATAATCAAGAGTTTAAGGATCTTGGTAGAAACTCCCAAACCATATTATTGGGATTATACGAAGTTATTTAACCGCGTAGTTTAGCAGTCTGAAAACGACTCTGCAATTCGCTTAGACTCGTGCCTTAATCAATTTTGCTTATTATCGACGCGTATAGTTAATAATGGCCATGAAAAAACAACTAGATTGACCTCGATGACAGGCGTGAATTTGAGTACGATGAAATAACAGAAAAGTTGTCTCATCGCTTCTTGTTTTGGTTTACTTGCTATTAGTGATGGTGGTAAATGTTTTTAAGTTGTTGTTTTTAAGGTGTAAGGTTGTGTTTTTGTATGGGTGGGTATTTGGGATTAACATAACCCATGATCTCACTGTTTCAATAATTAAAAATTTACTGGTCTGACCGTATTGTTTGATAGAACTCTAACTTTGTTGTTTTCATGTTCTTTTTTCGTTGCGCAAATTAACAATTGAGAATAGTTTTTATATAAGCCTCTGGAGAGGTTTGATCTTGACTGGCATGATTACTGTTTGAATATCCGTCAATACATGTTGTATGTAATTACGCCTATTTTCGACTTTCTAATTTATTACATGGAGTTCTTGTGAAATCAATTTTTTTAAAAAGTACCCTTAAGTTAGCGATGGTAGCGGCAATTAGTGCACCTGTACTTGCGGCAGCACCTCAAGCACCCTCAATCGCGTGGGCCGATTATTCAAAACTAGGTTTTGTAACAATTAATACTGATGCAATCGTTAGCTATAAAGACATGTATACACGTGTTGACGTTGTTGAAGTACCTGTTTCTTGGGATGTTTGGTCTGGTGAACAAGCGACAAGATGGGAGGTAGAAGTTAACGGTGAAATAATGATGTCTGGTTCAGGTACAGGGAAAAGTACTGTTTTATCTTTCACTGAAGGTGGTTTAAAAGACATGGTTGTGCGTTTATGTAACGGCGATGGTTGTAGCGAAAGCGCAACGACTGAACTATTAATCTCGGACACAGACGGTTCACATTTAAAAACGGACCTGCCAATGACGACTGATCCGGCTAACACGCCTTACGCACAACAAAAAGAGAATATTGTCGGTACTTACTTCGTTGAATGGGGGGTGTACGGTCGTAAATACAACGTTAACGATATCCCTGTTAATAACCTGACGCACATAATTTACGGTTTCATTCCAATTTGTGGTGGCACAGGTGATAACAAATCTTTATTAGATCCAAATCCATCGGGTCACCAGTTATTAAAAAAAATGTGCGCAGGCCTGCCTGATTACTCTGTTGTTGTTCATGACACATGGGCGGCACTGAACTCTTCTTACGGTCAACCTGCAACACGTTTAGACGGTAAAAAAGTAGGTTCATTAGAAATAGGTAAAGGTACTTACGGTGGCTTAATGGCGCTTAAAAAAGCGAATCCACACATTAAAATTCTTCCATCTATTGGTGGTTGGACATTATCTGACCCATTCTTCGGTTTCACTGAAAAAGCAAACCGTGATGTATTTGTCGCCTCTACAAAAGAATTCTTAAAAACGTGGAAATTCTACGATGGTATCGATATTGATTGGGAATTCCCAGGTGGTGACGGTGCAAATGCAAGCTTAGGAGATCCAGAAAAAGACGGCCCGGCTTACATCGCATTAATGCAAGAATTACGTGCAATGTTGGATGAGCTTGAAGCGGAATATGGTCGTAAATATGAACTTACATCTGCAATCGGTACTGGTTACGACAAGATCGAAGATGTTGATTATGGTGTTGCTTCACAGTACATGGATAATATCTTCATGATGTCTTACGACTTCTATGGTGCATGGGGTCCAAATACGGGTCACCAAGCAGGTATTTATTGTGGTGCTCACATTTCAGCTGATAAATGTAATGGTACTGGCGAGTTTGCTGGGAAACCTGAATATACATTAGATAACGCAACTAAACTTTTACTTGCGCAAGGAGTGCCAGCTAAGAAATTAGTTGTTGGTGCTGCAATGTATGCTCGTGGGTGGCAAGATGTTGTAGCTGAAAATGGTAATCCAATCGGCGCTATTGGTTCACACATCGATTCTTCTGACGGTAGTCCATTTAACGGTAGTCTTGGTGGCGATGGTACAGACGTAAACGAAGCGGCTTGGGCTTGGGAAGCTGGCATCATGGATTATCGTGGTGTCCTTAAATTCCTCGAGTCAAACCCAAATGCAATCATAGGTTGGGATGAAATAGCTAAAGCATCATTTGTTTGGGATGAAGTGAGTCGTACATTGTTGACATATGATACGCCTCGTTCAGTACTTGCTAAAGGTGAATACCTTAAGAGCCTAGGTCTTGGTGGTATCTTCTCATGGGAAATCGATGGTGATGGTAACGGCGATATCTTGAACGCAATGAACCAAGCTGTAAATAACCCACAAGGCCAAACAGATTGGTCTGGTAACATCATCACGAATGAAGCTCCGAGCATTAGTATTGTATCTCCATCTGGTTCAGTGGTTCATACTGAAGGTGATACAGCTCAATTCTCTGCATTAATTACTGATGATAAATCAATTGCAGCTGTTGAAGTCACTGTTAATGGTGTAACTAAAACTGTGACACAAGATGCTACAACTTACTCTGGCAGCTTTGTGGTAAGGGTTGGTAGCAACACTGTTATATTCAAAGCTACAGATAACGAAGGCGTTTTATCTCAGAAAACAATCACCATCATCGGTAACGCTAAAGGCTTAGTTTGTGAAGATGGTTCTTCTGTTGTAAACGGTGAGTGTGTTGTAGACCCAATCGTTTGTGAGGACGGTTCTTCGCTTGTCGACGGTAAATGTGTTGCAGATGAGGTTGTTAGTGAAACACCATTTGTTGCTGGTTCGACTAAAGCATCTAACGGTGAAGTATACTCGTATCAAGGCTTGTGTTACCAAGCTAAAAATAGCCCTGGTATTTGGGAAGTACCAGCCGCAACATCTTGGTTCTGGACTGCTGTGACATGCTCTGGATCTTAAGTTGACCAGTTAACGAGTGATGAAGAATCGTCACTCATTGACTGTGAGCTGTACTGATACTAAATCACGCATTAATATTTTACTGAAAAAAGATATTAATGCGTTTATCAACTTGAAGGGTGATGTTTTCTTATATAGGGTTATCACCAAACGCTAATTTTTTCTTCATATTGGCAATAATCGCACCAGATAATATTAACGCGAGTGCAATGATAATGTTAGTAGACCAAGCATTAAGACCTGCAATGGCCAAAATGACAGATGAAATGAGTGGTGTACTAAAACTTAATGATGCTAGCAATTGCTGATTACCTTTTTTTAGGGCTATGTCCCATAAGTAAAAAGCGCCCCCGACAGGCCCTAATCCGAGTAATAATATCCCGCCCCATTCCGATAGGCTAAAACTCCAATTACTGGTTTCAAATTGCCAATGCGCGATTAATGCTAATATTGCAACGGCTGCAGATAACCAAGCGATGTCTTCAACGTCGTTGTTTGATGTAGATAAGAACCATGAATAGCTGCCCCAAATAACAGCGCAAATAGCAGCCAGAAAATAACCAATCCGATAGTCGTGATTTAACGTTAGCTCACCATTACCAACAATAATGAAGGCGATGCCGATAAAGCCTAAGCTACCCCCGATAAGTGCTCTTAACCGACTTTGTTTGTTGGCGACGAGTGTTGCTAGTAATAATGGCCATAGATACACAATTAAACTGACTTCGATAACGGGAGCAAATTTAAGCGCCATGAAATAACAGAAGTGGAACCCAAACAGTCCAATTATGCCAAGCAGCCACTGAGTTAGGGTTAACGATGGTTTGGTAAAGACGGTTTTTTTAATCGCTATTCGCTTGATGATGATAATGATAGCGGAGATGGAAAAACAAAGTGAGAGTAATTGAAATGCAGGAATATTCGCTGTTATTGTCCCTAACAGCGCTAAAGTCCCCCATAATCCGATTGCGATAAACCCGTATAATGTAGCCATAATTTATGATCCTTAAGTAATTTTAATGACCGAATTATAAGGTGTTCATAAATTAGCATGTTTGCTGAAAGGACGTTTTTATTGGCTAATACGCTACTGTTGTATTGCTATGGGATGGGATAGATAAACTGTCATCGCTGATGAGTTAGTAGCTAAACGCTTTAGGCGATTGACCAAAATATCTCGAAAAGCGCCGACTAAATGCTGATAGGTCTTGGTAGCCAACTTGTTCTGCGACAATACGAATAGGTAAGTCGGTATGAGCGAGCAGTGCTGAAGCCTTTTCCATCCGCAGTTGGGTGATGTATTTGTGGGTGGTCATGCCCATATTTGTCTTGAATAATTTTTTGTATTGGCTTGTGCTTAAACACGCAATTTTAGCTAACTGCTCGATGCTAAATAGCACACTGATGTCTTGTTTTATGAAGTGGATAACCTCAGCAATTCGAGGGTCGATACGTTCATGACATGTTTGTTGAGCAAGGAGCTGATAGAACAATTCAAACGCAGTCGATTCAAGCTGTTTATTTACTTGATGTGCCAGCTGCTTATCGATGAACTGTATATAAGCAAGCAGGGGAGGATTTATCGAGAATTTTTCAATACCTGATTCGGTAATGTTATCTGGATAACTTTCCATATCAACGACAATAAAACGGGCTGCATCATCTGCCCGAAAGTCATGTTGTTGCCCAGCTTTAATTATCACACAATCACCAATGCTAACTTTACCTGTGTAATCACCAACCTTAATATCAATCGCGCCATGTAATGGCAACACCAGCTGGTGGAACTCATGATAATGACTGCGTATTTGGCTTGTATAAGCGCGAATTGAAAGGTTGTTAGGCATGTGAATCCGCTTTTCCTTAGCGATGAGCAATGTTTAATAGCTTAAAGGGTAAGTGTTTATTTTGATAGGTAAAGCTATTTTTAGTATTGAACTATCAAAAAATAATGATCAAAACGACTGCGCTAACTCACTCTCAGTCATGCTTACGCCTTTGATCTGAGCATATACACTTTGCCCAACTGTTAGTGCTAAATCATCACATGCCCAAGGGGTGATGTTCGCCCATATGTGGTCATCGCCAAACGCCAATTTAACCTGCACATTATCACTTGATTCTGAATGTATAATCTCGGTAATTGTCGTCGGTAGAATATTACGAATACTACTGTCTTGTGGACGTGTTTTACACAGAGATACATGGTTAGCATGAATACGTACACGCAGTTTACTGCTCACAGGTAAAGGCAAACCATTGATCCATAGGTAAGTACCATCAGTGAGTGATAACTTACTCATGCGATAGCCTTTATTAAGCGCTGTTACTGTCGCCATTAACAGTGAGCTTTGTTCTTTGGCTGGCAACCAAGGTCGCATTTCTGCACTGTCCCAAACAGCTTGTAAGTGACCGTTAACTAACACTTTCCCTTTATCTAATACCAGCATGGTATCAGCCAGCTGTAAGATCTCATCTAAGCTATGGCTTACATAAATAATGGGTAAATTAAGGGTTTTCGATAGCTGTAACAAATAAGGAATAAGCTCACGCTTACGGGGTAAATCTAACGCTGCTAATGGTTCATCCATTAATAACATTTGTGGCCGTGTTAGCAAGGCGCGACCAATCGCAACACGCTGCTTTTCACCGCCAGACAGGGTTGATGGATAACGCTTTAATAGCTCACCTAAACCAAGTAACTTCACCACTAAATCAAAATGAACTTGGTCTTTATCTTTATTACCATAATTGAGATTACCGCGCACACTGTAGTGGGGGAATAAACGCGCTTCTTGAAAGACATAACCAATACGGCGACGTTCAGGCGGTAAATTAACTCGCAGTTGCTGGTGGTAAAGATGCGTATCGCCTAAAGTTAGCTGACCCTTATCTGGTGTTGATAACCCGCCAAGAATATTCACCAACGATGTTTTACCTGCACCAGAACGACCAAACACAGCACAGATACCTTGCATCGGAATTTGTGCATTCACCTGTAAGTCCAAATCACCCAGTTTTTTCTTTATATCAATAGTTAACATTATGACGCGACTCGCTGTTGGGCTTTTTTGGCTAGCCATTGCGATGCCGTTAACGATAATACGGCAATAACAATAGCAATCACACACAAGCGTGCGGCTTCATGCTCAGCACCTGGAGTTTGAATAAAAGAGTACATGGCGAGTGGAATAGTACGCGTCTCACCAGGGATATTAGACACAAAGGTAATCGTTGAACCAAACTCACCTAAACTGCGAGCAAAGGCCAGTACCATACCAGAAACAATACCGGGTAAGGTTAACGGCAGTGTAATGGTAAAAAACACGCGTAAGCGATTACTACCTAGGGTTCGCGCGGCTTGCTCTAAACGACTATCAACACTTTCAAATGACAAACGGATCGCACGTACCATTAACGGAAACGAGACGATCGCAGCCGCTAATGCTGCACCACGCCAACTAAAGCTAAAGCTCCAGCCAAACCAGTCATAAAGTATCGCACCAATGCTGCCTTGACGACCCATAGAGATTAATAAAATATAACCAATCACCACGGGCGGTAAGACCAAAGGTAAGTGAATTAGGCTGTCAAACAGTGACTTACCAGGAAACTCACAACGGGCTAATATCCACGCGCAAGCGATACCAAAGGGCAGGCTGAATAACACTGCCACACTCGATACTTTTAAACTCAGCAGCAAGGCTGCAATTTCATAATCACTTAACAAATTCAACGTTATTGACCTTAAATAGAGTGTACCTTAAAACCGTATTTAACAAATATTGCTTGTGCAGTTTTTGTTTGCAAGTATCGGTAGAATATTCTGGTGGCGGAATTAGTATCATGACCGACAATGACCAGAGGATATTCAATGGCTTTGTGGCTATTTTCTGGGAAGGTCGCAACCGTTTTTACTTTTCTGGATATCTGTGCGTCAGTCGCATACACAATACCAAATGGTGACTCACCACGCTCGACTAGCGCTAATGCACCGCGAACATTACTTGTACGGGCTAATAACGGCATCGCTTTTTGCCATAAATCTAAACTTTCTAATGCTTGTTTAGCATAGCGACCAGCTGGTACATGATCGGGATCGCCAACTGCGATTCGACTATCACCCACTGCATGCGTGATATTCCAGTGTTTATTTAATACGATGTTATTTAATGGACTTGTACTAGGGGCGATGAGCACGAGTGAGTTACGTAACAAAGTCACACGAGAGTCTGCCGCAACCGCTTTTTGTTTCACTAAGTAATCCATCCACTTTTGATTTGCGGATAAATAGATTTGAGCGGGTGCCCCTTGGGCAATTTGTCTTGCTAAGGTTGAAGATGAAGCAAAAGAGAATACCGGATTTATTTCTGTTGGGTTTGCTATTGCGTCAGCTCTAAACGTATCACCGATTTCTGTTAAGGCGTTAGTTAATGAGGCCGCTGCAAAGATAGTTAAACGCTCTTTAGCCATAACATTACTGCTGAAAATAACTAAAATAATGGAAATGAGCTGTTTTAACCTGCTGCGATATCTCTGTGTCATGAACAATCCCTTATGTATATTTTCTTGAATGCGAGGTAAATATGCAACCGTTATATACCTAGCTATATATCGATTGGTAAATTTTAGCCCTGTTAACGTAAATTAACAAGGCTAAATTTTATTCGTTTGATTTAGTGCTAGATAACAACGCAGTTACGCCCAGCTGTTTTTGCCTCGAACAATTTCATATCCGCGTCGTTTAACGTTTCATCAAATGAGGATTTGGCGTGATCATGTAGGGCTATTCCAGCACTTAAGGTGACGTTAAACGCTGTACCATCGTGCGTGAATACTAAGTTTGATACTTGTTTTCTTATACGTTCTGCGACAGCAATTACATTTTTACTATTATCGCAGGGGCCGATAATAACAAACTCTTCACCACCATAACGAATACAGTAATCACCAGTACGTGTGCATTCCATCATAACACGGGCTACTTTTTGTAGTACTTGATCGCCACAATTATGGCCATAAGTATCATTGATTTTCTTAAAATGATCGATATCTAAAAATATGGCTGCTAGCGCTCGATTATGACGTTTTTCATTTTCTAACATGCCTGGAATCACTTCTTCTAGGAAACGCTTGGAATAGAGCTTGGTCAACGAGTCACGAACGGACTGTTTAGAGAGTATATTTATAAAATAGTTGATAGTAAGGGTCGATACGCCAATGAATAGTACAAAACCAAAAAGTAAAATACCGGTCGCTTTTGAGACAGTCCAAAATACATTTTCTTCCATATCATCAAGATATATACCGGTGCCAATTAACCAGTCCCAAGGAGCGAAGTAACTCACATAGGCTATTTTGGAAAATTGCTCTAATGAATCATTTTTAGACCAAAGGTAGGTGATCCAGCCACCAGTTTTACGCCTTTCTCTGCTAACATCGCGGAAAGGGTGGGTTCCATCTGTGTATTGCCAATCTAATAAACTCATACCAACCAGTTCTGGTTTATATGGCTGTAATAAGATCTCACCATCGAGAGAGCTTATCCAGAAGTAGCCATGATCGCCGTAGGTCGAATTTTTTAGTGAATTCATGGCATAGTTTTTTGCATCCTCATCAGATAACTGACCAGCCAAGCTAAGACCATGAAAATAGCTGATCACGCCGATTGCTGATTCGGTAAGGTGCTTCGATTGTGCCTTTTTTTCATTTTCTAAACTCGTAGAAAAAGAATCATAAAAAAACAATAGGAAAGCAATCAGTACCGAAAATATAAGAACGGATAAAGCAATTAATTTATTCTGAATCGGTAATCGATGCGAATAGGCTGAAAAATTAGGCATAGTGACACAGTTAATAATGTAATCTGTTGATATTGTAGAATATAAATTATGTGTAAATATACCTTTTTAAGAAAAAAATCAGAGAATTAATAATTTTTTAATTTTTTTGAGAACATAAAACTATTAATGTAATGAAATTAAATTGATACGCGATTACGCCCTGCGGTTTTTGCTTCATACAATTTCATATCCGCGCGTTTTAACGTGTGCTCAAAACTGTGGTTGCTATGACAATGGTGTAGTGCAATACCTGCACTTAACGTGACACTAAAAGTGGATTCGTCACTGGTGAAGCGTAATTCAGATACTTGATGACGGATCATTTCTGCCATATCAACAGCAGACATTTCACAATCGAAGAAGCCGATAAGGACGAATTCTTCACCACCGTAACGCATGCAGTAATCATTCTGTTTAGCGTTGTCATTCATTATTCTAGCTACGTGTTTCAGTACTTTATCACCGTTGTCATGGCCATGCTTGTCGTTGACGGATTTGAAGTGATCCAAGTCAATAAATATGGCTGCAAGATGATGATTCGTCATTTTATTATGATTCAGTAATGTAGGTATGATCTCTTTTAAAAAACGTTTCGTATACAAATTAGTCAGGGAATCACGTACCGATAGCTCACTTAATTGATGTACAAAATAGTTAATAATGACAACGATAGTGATAATGAAAATGAGAAAGCCAAGTAGCAAGACACCGGATGTTCGAAATACCGCCCAGAAAATATTGGATTTCATATCGTCAAGATAAAGCCCTGTACCAATAAGCCAATCCCAAGCTGGGTAGTGCGCAACATAAGATATTTTAGGGAATTCTTCAGATGTGTTTAATTTAGGCCAAGTATAAGAAACCCAACCACCGCCTTTTCTGGCTTCTCGATCAAATTCTTGGAAAATATATTTACCAGTACTGTCTGCCCAATTCGTCATATTTAAGCCGACTAAATTAGGCATGTAAGGTTGTATGAGGATCTTGCCTTTACTGTCGTTGATCCAAAAATAGCCATCATCACCATATGTTGCCGACTCTAGTGTCCGCATCGCCATTTGTTGAGCTTCGACAGTGGTTAGCTTTTCAGATAATTCGAGCTGATGAAAGTGTTGAATAATACCGAGGGCTGATTCAATAAAGTTTTTGGATTGGGCTTTTTTTTCTTCTTCTAAACTAGTTGAAAAAGAATGATAGAAGAATAATACAAAAGCAACAATCCCAATAATAATCATAATTGACAGACCAACCAATTTATTTTGGAGTGGTAGTCGATACGACTTTGAGGATAGGTTGTCCATTGTTACTCCTAATAACGTTCAATTCCATTAATGAGGTCGTGCAATATTTATGCACATACGGAATGTGACATAGCGTGTGATTATATACGGTAATGGTAGAGTTAGCGCTATCATTTGCAATTAATTTACTTATTCTCGATTATGCTGACATTATATTAATGATGGTTGCGTCGATATGACTAAATACTACTTTACCATGGCGTGTTTTTTACGCTGTATATCTTGTTCGTTTGTAACTAGGCTACAGCCATGTTGTTATTGTTTTACTGATAATGCACAATATGTACTTAATTTTCAAGGTGATAATATATCGTGGATTTAAAAGCATTACTGACGATCTCCGTTGCAGATAAAGTGTTTGCTAACCCTAAACGGATCGCGTTGTTACAGCAGATACAAGCCTGTGGTTCGATTAGTCAGGGGGCTAAACTAGCAGGGATGAGTTATAAAACAGCGTGGGATTCGGTTAAAGATATGAATACCCGTTTACCAGAACCTGTTGTAAATAGCGAAAAGGGCGGTAAAGGAGGGGGCGGTGCTAAATTAACGCCCTTTGGTGAGCGCCTACTGCAAATGTATGCACTGACCGGTCAAATGCAAGATATGGTATTAGAAGCTTTACAAGACCAGGCTATCCCAATGAATAGTTTACTGGATGTAATGGGGCATTTTTCCTTAAAAACCAGTGCTCGTAATCAATTATCGGGCACTATTTTATCATTAGATAATCAAACAGACTCCCACCAAGATAATTTAAATGTAGGCCTTCAAGTCGAACTCGCTAGTGGCTTATTACTCAATGCTTGTGTAACCCAAAGTAGTTGCGCGCGTTTGTCATTAGTCGTTGGTAAGCCCATTTTATTGTTATTCAAAGCCCCTGCGGTCAGTATTTCGCTTGAAACATCAGCGGGTGAACGCAGTAATCAAGTCTTAAGCATCGTTCATGAGATCTACAGTAATAGTCAGACAACTGAAGTGAGCTTAGTGATTCTTAACGAGCAGGACATGGCTAAAAGCACTGTGCCACAAATGATTTATGCGTCGATTGATACACAGTTGGCGAATCAACTTAACCTTACTGTTGGCGGTCAGTGTTATGCGGTATTTTCATCAAGCCAAACAATTGTGGCTTGTATGAGTTAAGTTACTTACCTTATACTGCTGATTGTCTAAGTTACAATTTGTTACATTACTGAGCATTTATGGGGTTTACTGACATTTACTTACAATTAACTGTTGGTTACACCTATATAATGAGTAGATATTTGATGTATGTTATGCCTGTAGCGCGCGAAAATCACGAGGTTTTATTGATTATATGTTTGTAAATATTATAAACCATTGATGATGGAAAATATTTTTAGAACTGCATGACACCGCTAACATTAGTATATGTTATTGATATAAATCATTTGTTATTATCGAGATTTTATGAACCTATTTTTAATTACACTGACGTTGCTATTATCAGTGAATGTTAATGCGCAACAGTCTCAAACGCTTAGGCCGTTAACGGTACAGTCGATAGAGCTGAATACGGTTGAGTTCAAAGCCATTGAAACATCGATTGCAGAATTTGTAAATTATACGGCGACGGGAGCTGAATCTGAGCAAATTATGGCTTTAGGTAAAGAAATCATTCGTGTTATTGACGCTGGACTTGTGGAGTTACACAAAGTAAACCCAAAACAAGTAAAAGCAATTCATCATTTGATGGAATATGTTGAAAGTGACCATCAACGTTATATGAAACCGTATAACTTTGTTGTTGTAGCTACTAAAAATAGTAAATCGTTATATGTAACGCATGATACGGTTTTTAAAGCTGCAGGGTTATGGTTGAAAGATTTATCTTACCAGTATACGAATGATACTTTTACCTATCAGGTTGCTACGGATGCTCAAGCGGACTTGTACCTTTCTTATCGGTTAACGGTTAATTTATCTGGTGCTATCACGTTATGTAAAAGTGATGGAATAGAAGAACGTTGCGTGAGTGAAAACTTGAAAGAAGAACGTGTAACTTACACTGATAGCCTAACCACAATTACAGGCGTGGTTGATTTTAACGGTTTTGAGGGCGAATCATTTATTCATTTTTATAGTAAAGAAGCGAATAAAACAAGCATGATTAATTTAGATAAAGTGGATATTGAGGTTCAGTAAAAATACGAAGTGAACCTCAACATTAACTGTTTAAGCTGTCTTTTTGAAAGGCAGGATATTTAACAGCGCGCCATTAATATCGAGCCTTAACAATGTGCCGTTTATTAAATTAATAGTGTACCCAACGGTGTGGGTCTGATACATACCATTGACATCAAAACATTGCTCTACAGGTTTAAATGCCGTTACTTTGTGCTGCTTAATCCCATCATCAAAAAACAACGCTGTTGGGTGAATTACAGCGTCATTCTTTAGTAACGTACAGATCGGACTGACAGAGTCTATTGTGAACACAATCATTTTATTTCCATTCTTTGTGACTATCTCAGGTTTTTATTATTACTGAAATTTCGATGTATATTCGTCTACTTATTTAGGATTGACCTACATTAACAATACAATGTCGTAAAATAACATGGCCTATATTATCAAGGTGGATTTTTTTACGTAGCCTTACAAAAAAACAAACCTGTTAAGTCACCTTGTTTCCTTAAGTGGTTATTAAATAAGTTTATTTGTTGGTTCATGGTATGGTCTTTGTTTTTAAATCCATATACGAGGATAATTCAATACCTTGTTCATTTATTTGTAATCCAGTGTTAATACGTAGATTGTAATTTTTTAGCGCTTCCAATTCGGGCGGAACGGCTTGGCCACTGAGCTCTGCTGCGGTAACCAAGGGTGTAAATGCTTTACTGTAATCGATTGAGATACTGTATATCCCTGTTGCACTTATGAGTTTATCGCCAAGTGCATTAGCAATTTTTTCGGTTTTAGCACCGTTGAAAATAACTATATGTTCTTTATGTATGATTAACTTAGGGTTCAGTCCAGGCAAGGGGGAAAATGGCACCAGCGATGATAGTTCAACAATATTACCGTTGGCTGGTAATTTTACATCAGCTAATTCAGGTCTGAAAGTCGAAATAATATTAAACAATGCTCTTGGATCGTTGGCTGATAAGCTAATAATTGCGTCTAAACTTTTGATGGTCAGTTCACTTTTATTTTCATCTAAGCTGTAATCAATGATTGCCGCGGAAATTCCTTTAATACTATTGGCCATTGCAGTCATCACACCTAGCATCGCAGGGTTGTTTTGTTGAATCGCGGATTGCATCTGTCGTAAAGGTGGGCAGATATAAGCGGGTTGCTGTAGTTCACTCCAAATATTATTGATTGCGGGAGATAAACTACCGACATCCAACCCAATACCAAATGATAAAACAGTATTATTGAGGTCGTTTACATATTCAGGAATGAACCCTGTTAGTTGTGTTAAAGCGGATAATATTGTTTGATTATTGCTTTCGATGACTATCGATATATCGAACGTTGTTTTATCGTTATTAATGTCAAATTGGTGAAAGCCAAATACCGTGCGTGGCCAACTGTTGGCAATGCTATTGAGTTCTATTTTACATTGGGGTTGTTGATATATTTGTAGTTGGCTTTGATCTTTTGTCTGCATAAATTTCGCAATATGTTGACCAAGTAAACTTCCATTTGGTGAGGTAATTGCTTGGGTAATTGCTTTGTGGCTTATGTAACCAATTGATTGAGGCTTAAAATTGTGTTTTTCGATGATCTCGTCGAGTATGTTTGAATTAGCCATCGATTGTTCGAAAGGTGTTATACCTAATGCATTTTCTAATAGTAATGATTCGTTTAACCCTATATTAAAGGTAATGGTCAATAGATTGTCATGTTGGCTAATAATTAATTCTAGCTGTTCAGGGTCTGTTTCGTCAGTGAGCGTATAAGCACGATACTCGCGTTGTTTTATTTTCCGTTGAGCATGGGTAAACCCACTTTTAGCCTCTGCTTTATCTAACAGTGCCCATATTGCATCTGGATTGATTACATCCACTTTGAATACTGGAATAATGCCGAGGGTATAGAAGTAACCTTGTATTTCTTCTGCAATACCAAACGTAGTCATAAAAGTATCTGCATCTTGCATATTTTCCAGATAACGTTGTGCCAAATTTAGAAAAAAATTTAGTTTGGTATTTGTCGGATCATAATCGTCATCTTCATATATGGTGGTAATAATATCGTTCGGTGAGTCACTGTAAGTATTAGCCATTGAATTGATATAGCGTTTTACGGGAAATGGCGCTAATTGACCATAGAAGATGACTGTATTTTCTGGAATATAATTTAATACTGCGTGTTTATCTAATATCGTTTTTTTATTTGATACGTTGTTTTGCGTCAGTAAATAACCCCCAGCTGCGGCTGCTATAATTAAAACACCTGCAATTAAAATCCGTTTCATTGTATTCATCCATCTTATACTTTGTTATTTGTAGTATGGTATATTTATTCTCGTTCGTTAATTATATCAAGAATATGGAGCCCATTGGTATGATGGATTAGTTCGCTTAATGAGCGTTGCAGTATATCCAGATGACTTATTTGATAAATATTGTTTTAAATACTGTTTTTTTCTAATCGATTAGATTATAACGATAGCCTAACAGTAGAAAGGTATATAGTTTAGTTGACATTGGAAGAGTCATTTAGTCATGGAAAATGAAAGTTACAGTAAGCTCGAAATACCAACTGAGATCCGGAATAATTGGCAGGGTTTGATTGAGCATATCTCCGAAATATCATCGATTCCTGCATCGCTTATAATGCGACTACAGTCAGATAATATAGAAGTTTGTGCTGCTAATAAACATCAAGATAACCCTTACCGTGTTGGTTATAAAGAGGCATTGAGTGGTAATTTTCTGTGTAAAGAAGTTATTCATACACAACGACCACTTATTGTTGAAAATGCATTAAAGTCTCGAATCTGGCGTGATAATCGAGATGCTAAACTCGGCTTAATTTCTTATTATGGTTTACCAGTAAATTGGCCGACAGGGAAACCGTTCGGTACGATCTGTATGCTCGATATTAAAGAGCATAGTTATACCGACTCACAACTTAGATTATTATCATTATTCAAAACGATGGTCGAGAATAGTCTCACTATCTTATATCAGCAATATGTATTAGAAGAGAAAGTGGCGTTGCGAACATCGGAGCTTGAGCAAGTTAATACGCGATTAGCCAAAGCATTGGATAAGCATGCTGCCGCAACACAAGTTATTCATCATCAAAAATACCGTCATGGATTAACAGGCCTGCCAAACATTCATGAATTAGAAAAATACTTTCATGAAAAGATTCTACCGTATGAAAAGAAAGCCGCACTGATACATTTACGTGTTACTAACCTAACGCAAATTCGTGATAATGTAGGTTTATTATGCTCGCAGCATATCACTTGTTATGTGGCTGATAGGCTAAAAACGTCATGTCCGCCAGAGGTTTATTTGGCACTCTTGTCAGATGATGATTTTGCGCTTGTTTATCAGCAAGATGATGACGATTTGGCCATCACATTGACGGCGATTATCGATAGCTTATTTATAGAGCTAAACGATACTATCCCTTTTCAAGGAAATCACATTAGTTTAACGCGTTGCATGGGCATCTCTATTTATCCAGAACATGGTAAGAACTTCTTAGACCTGATGCATAATGCGAGTGTTGCGGCATCAGAATGCCAGGCTCATCATCGAGATTATCAATTTTTTGATAATACGTTAAGAGCAGAACTTATGGACCGATTTCAATTGGAATCACAATTAACCCATGCTTTAGCTAACGATGAACTGAGTTTGCATTATCAACCGCTATTTGACGTCGAAAATGAAAAATTAATCGGTGCTGAAGCATTATTACGTTGGCATAATCCATTATTGGGTGTTGTTGGGCCTGATAAGTTTATTCCTATTGCTGAAGAGTTGGGAATGATGATCGAAGTCGGCTATTTTGTTTTACGTTCAGCCATTAAGCAGTTAGCTTGTTGGCAAAAAAGTCATCATGATGACTTTTTTGTGGCCGTAAACCTATCGCCTTTACAGTTAGAAGATTTAACCTTAGTGGACAAAATTGAAGAATTACTAAAAACATATAAGGTTAGTGCAAAATCGCTTGAAATAGAAATTACTGAGAATGTGTTTTTAGGTGAGCAAGAAGATACACTAAAAGTCTTAAAGCGTATTAATGCATTAGGTATTCGTATCGCATTGGATGATTTTGGAACGGGATATTCATCGTTAAGTTATATTCATCGTTTCCCGTTTAGTACCGTGAAGATTGATCGTAGCTTTATCTCTAGCTTAAACTCGTCGTCCGTTAATCGGCATTTGGTGACGGCTATTATTTCAATGGCGACGGCCTTTGGTTTGAAAGTTGTCGTAGAAGGTATTGAAGATAAAGAACAAGCGAAATTTGTACGAGATGCTGGTGGGCATATTTATCAAGGCTACCATTTTGGTCGACCTGTGAGTGTTACAGCGTTTTCACGTCAATATATTCAATCATGAATACTGGTTTTGTAGATGCAGATGCCTATTAGCGATAACTAATAGGCATTTTGTATTTTTAGTCTTGTAAATTAAGCCGTTGTTTGCTCTGTTTGGCTGTCTATTGTTTCAGATTTTGATTTAAGCAGTCGGCTGGTGATTGTGCCGGCTGCCATAGAGCCACTTACATTCAATGCGGTACGCGCCATATCTATTAATGGTTCAATCGAAATAAGTAATGCTGCGATAGTCACAGGTAATCCCATTGCAGGTAATACGATAAGCGCGGCAAACGTAGCACCACCACCCACACCGGCAATACCAAATGAACTCACAATGATAATAGCGACAAGCGATAAGATGAAGCCAAAGTCCATTGGGTCAATACCGACACTTGGCGCTACCATGACAGCTAACATCGCAGGGTAGATACCCGCACAGCCATTTTGACCAATCGTTGCACCAAATGATGCTGACAGGTTCGCAATTGCTGGTGGTACGTTTAGCTTGTTGATTTGCGCTTCTACGTTTAATGGTATTGTTGCTGCACTGCTGCGTGAGCTAAAGGCAAAAGTCAGTACTGGCCAGATTTTCTTGAAGTATTCTGTTGGTTTAACGCCAACAAATGAAACTAAGATACCATGTACAACAAACATCAGTAAGATCGCTACGTAAGATGCGATGATGAAACCAAGCAAGTTAAGAATATCACCCGCACTTGATGTTGCCACCACTTTCATCATTAACGCTAAGATACCGTAAGGTGTGATCGCCATGATCATTTTCACTAAACGCATGACAATAGCTTGTGACACATCAACAAAGGTATTGATTGGTTTTGCTAATTCGGCATTTTCAGCACTTACTTTAAGAGCCGCAATACCCACTAGAATACCAAAGATAACGACAGCAATAATTGACGTTGAACGTGCGCCTGTTAAATCTGCAAACGGGTTCGTTGGAATAAAGCTAACTAACATTTGTGGAATGCTTAAATCGCTTACTTGTCCTGCACGTGATTCGATAACGGTTACACGCGCGACTTCACGAGCTCCTTCGGTTAGACCTTCAGCTGATAAGCCAAATAGTTGCGCGATACCAATACCAATAAGTGCGGAGATCATGGTGGTAAACAGTAACACACAAATGGTTAAACCACTGATTTTACCGAGTGACCCTGAGCGGTCTAATTTAACTACTGCTGAGATCATTGATATTAATACTAATGGCATGATCACCATTTTTAGCAAGCCAACGTAGCCTTTACCGACAATATCAACCCAAGCTAGGGTCTCTTGAATGACATGACTACCTTCGCCATAACCAAGTTGTAGCAGTAAACCGAATACACTACCAGAAACAAGGCCGAGTAAAACGAGACGTGAAAGAGTGTGGCCCTTTCGTTGTTGACCATTTAATAAATAAATGAGGATACCAAATACCGCTAAGTTAGCGATAACAACTAATGACATGAGCAATTCCTGTGGGTGATTTTAGCTTAAGGAACCAGAGAGTACTGCCTTGTGCGGTTTTTTTAAGCTATTTAATAACAATTGGTTAAATTTATATCAGCAGATTACACTAGTGATCTTATAACCTAAAAGAATTAAAATTCATTAGATATTGCATTTGGTAATATAAAAAGTCGTGAGGGGAGGTGGAAGTATAAATCTGAGGTTATAATATTAGTTTTGGCGGATAACTACCTCATAGGGAGAAAACTTTAGCCGTTGCATAACTGTCTCAGATCAACGAAATGTTGGCTGTTAATCAACTTGACGTAAAATTAAGTTGAATTATTCAAAGAATGTTGAATAATAGGGGGACAATATAAGTGACTCAAGTCACAACAATAGTCTGAAACAGGAATCATATTCACATGTCTAACTCATTTGTACTCGTGATCAACTCTGGTAGCTCATCGTTAAAATTTGCTCTTATCGATTCAAACACTGGAGATGCTATTCTTAATGGATTAGGAGAGTGTTTTGGCCTTCCTGAAGCGGCTGTTAGCTGGAAGTACGAAGGGCAGAAGTTTGAAGAAGCAATTACAGCTGAAGGTGATCACCATGAGCTTGCGATTAACCGCATTGTTGTCTTAATCGAAAGTTTAGGTTTAACTTCACAAATTGTTGCCGTTGGTCATCGTATTGTTCATGGTGGAGAGAAGTTTACCAGCACAGTACAAATTGATGAATCTGTATTAAACGAAATTCGTAACCTGTCAGATCTTGCGCCATTGCATAACCCTGCTGGTGCAAAAGGCATTGAAGCTGCAATGCATGCTTTCCCATCATTGCCACAGTTTGCAGTATTTGATACTGCATTCCACCAGACTATGCCTGCAAAAGCATTTACTGGTGCTATCTCGAACAAGCTTTACAAAGACTACGGTATTCGTCGTTATGGTTTCCATGGTACAAGTCATTATTTCGTTAGTCGTGAAGCCGCTAAAATGATTAATAAGCCTGTCGAAGAAAGCAGCTTTATTTCCGTTCACTTAGGTAATGGTGCGTCTGTATGTGCCATTCGTGATGGTCAAAGTGTTGATACAAGCATGGGCTTTACACCACTAGCTGGCCTTATGATGGGGACGCGTTGTGGTGACTTAGATCCAGGCATCATTGAGTTCTTACTTAAAAAAGGCTGGTCACAAGACGAAGTTTATAAAGAACTGAATACTAACTCAGGCTTTATGGGTGTATCTGGTTTAACAAGTGACTGTCGTGGTATCGTTGAAGCAATGGAGCAAGGCCATAAAGGCGCGACATTGGCATTCCAAGTATTTACTTACCGTGTGGCGAAATATATTGCTTCATACATGGTATCGCTTGAATCACTTGACGGTATAATCTTTACTGGTGGCATTGGTGAAAACTCATTACCGATCCGTCGTGAAGTACTCAATTACCTTAAAATATTTGGTTATCAAGAAGATAAACAAGCTAATGAAGATGCTCGATTTGGTAATTGCGGTATTATTACTAAAACGGATACAGCAGTTGTAATGGTAATCCCAACGAATGAAGAATTCGTTATCGCACAGCAGTCTGTAGAACTGTTGTCATAAATCATTTTTAATCTAAATTATTAAGCCCGCTTTTTTAGCGGGTTTTTTTATGTTTTTTTTAGCTCATTTATCATTAAATATCTTAGACAATCACCAATAAGTTTGATGTTGTTAAATATAACAAATTCAACGGCTGTAACATTGCATTAACCTATCGGTTAACTCCTTGTTAACTTTAAATCCCGTGTTTCACGCTTTTTCATTGCTAATATCTTGTGCGGTGAGCTATATCCGTGTCTAGTATAGTAATTATGTGTTGATGGTATGTTCCTTTAATGTTGTACGTATTTACCATCTTCTTGTTTGCATTTGACTCTTGTTATTGAAGTGTTAAGGATAAAAACATGAAGAAAAAACTATTATTTGTAGCGTTAGCCTTATCCAGTTCAATCACGCTGGTTGGCTGTGGTGGCGGTGGTGATGATGATGATAAAAACACGGGGAAGGTAACTACACCCACAGTTCCAGTTCCAGTTCCAGTTGTCACAGTTCCTGCACCCGTAGTTATACCTCCGGTGGTCACAGTTCCTGCACCCGTAGTTATACCTCCGGTGGTCACAGTTCCTGTACCCGTAGTTATACCTCCGGTGGTCACAGTTCCTACATCCGTTTTTTATAACGTAAAAGTAATCGATGGGTATTTAAAAAATGCGCAAGTTTGGCTCGATATTGACGGTGATAAACAACGTGGTGATGATGAACCTTCAATATTATCGGGTGATGGGGGCGTAGCTCAATTAGATGTTACTAATACCGTTAACCCAGAGAAATACTCCGCTTTTGCAAAAATAATTTTTGATCAAACCGTTGATGAAGACACTGGTTCAGCCGCCAATAATTATGTCATGTCAGCACCACCTGGTGAAATGGAAATAACCCCACTATCAACCCTAGTCGATATTGAGATCGCGCACAATACAGATGGCAGTGAAAGTGAAGAACAATTAGCTGTGGTAAAACAAGAGGCAGTTGTTAAGGTTGCTAATGATTTTGGTATACCTGAAGATTATGTATTAAGTGATTTTATCGCGGATAGTCGCCCTAATATTGCTTACGTAGCCGAGAATATAGTTAGTTCTAAGATATTGCCTGATGATGAAAATGAATTCATTGCTGTGATTACCGATGACACTGAGGATGCCCTGTTTAATAAACTGACGACGGCTGTTAGTGGAATGATTAAAAGTAGAATGACTGAAGATACTTTCGATATTGAAATTGCTGTATTTGATCGCGCAGCTGATTTAGACAGCGATAATGATGCCGATGGTGTACCTAATGCGTTAGATGCATTACCAGACAATGCGGATGAGTGGTTAGACAGTGATGGTGATAATATCGGTAATAATGCCGATCCTGATGATGATAATGATAATGTTGCTGATATTGACGATAAAGACCCACTTGATTCGGAAGTCGGAGAATATGCTGACTGTGAAGTGCGTTATACGTCCGGGGATGCTTCAATTGAGAGTTTTAATGCCCAATTAGAGGCGTGTGAACGGATTCCTGATATGGATTTAGCAGGTAACTCTATTTTACGGGTCACAGGTTCTCTTCAAACTCGTTCTTATGTATTTAATGTTGATAATACCGCATTTTATTATCGTAACGGTGTTAAGTACAATCGTATATGGGTAATCAATGATGATGATAATTTAGAACTTTATAACGGTGAAGAGCAACCTCTTAATTACGTCATGCGACTTGTAGATGACTCAAACGGCAACCTAACGTTTGCAGTTTATGATAACGGTCGTCAATCGATATGGAGTACGACTTATAAAAGTGTCGATCTCTCTGTTGATATACTCGCTTGTGAAGACCTTGATTCAGGATGGGACGAAGTGAATGATGTGCCTCTCACGTATCGTAGTCTCGATGAGTTTAAACAAGTTGTTACATCTTGTCAGGATGGAAAATTACTCGCGGCATTCAGTGATAGTTTGATTGACCGAGGGATTACGCTCACGACTGGTGATGCATTTAACCAAGCGGATGACATTGATACATATCAGTTTAACCAAGATGGTAGTGGTGTGTTTACTCATAACAACGGCGCTGGTGATGTCAGTATTCCAATGACTTGGATGATTTACGAAGAGGGCATCGTTAAGGTTGTTATGGAGTATACAGATGGGAATGATGTCGCTCAAACTGCCCATGATTACCTTGCAATAGTTGAAACTAACGGCATTGATTTTAGTGTTAAAGTCTTTAGTCGAGGCACTGCGTTACAAGGTATTGATGATACCGATTTCGGTGAGTTAGGGAGTCGTGTATTGAAAGTCCCTGATGTTGAATAACTAACGTATTCAAATTTGAGTATCGCTATTTTCCATGAAATGCCCGTCAGCCTAGCTGGTGGGCATTTTTGATTGAACTCGATTAGCCTAATTGATAGTTAATTACCTATTGAGCATAAGGTTAGATTATGGTCTTTTCATTGGAGGGAAATAGGCCACAACCATTTTTCAGATCCTGAAATTAAGATTTTGGTACTTTAGTGTGGCTCACTTTGGTACTTTGCGAGCCGTTAATCATGCTTTACTAATACTTCACATACTTAATTTGAGGTATTCAATATGATGACGAATAAAAAGTTTATACTTTCTGCAGTTGCGTTTAGTCTCCTTAGTTCTGTAAATACAATTGCGGCAGAAAGAGTTAATTTACGTGATAGTATGCAGAAGCTAGCAACGGCTACATTAACTGACCCTGGCATATTAGCGAGTGCACCTGCACAACTCTTGGGGCTGTCACGGAACGACGGTTTAAGTGTGATTAAAACGTATCGAAATAATAATGGAGATACGATCACCCGTTATCAGCAAACCTACTTTGGTTTACCTGTTATTGGTGAACAGGCTGTTATATCTCATAATAAGAATGGCCTTTTTAAGCGTGCCCACGGTGCAGTATTAAATAATATTGCTGATGATATTTTTGATATCACACCATTGATGACAAAAGTAGATGCATTATTAAGAGCGAAACGCTTAAGTATACCTGCAAGTCCATTAGTCATGAGTCAATCGATTGTAACGGAAAATGAAACGTCGCGACTTGCAGTTTGGCAGGATGATGAAGGCGTTGCTAGGTTAGTATATGAAGTGAGTTTCTTCCAAATTGCAGATGAGCCCTCACGTCCTTATTATATTATGGATGCTCAGTCGGGTGAAGTACTTAGATATTTAGATAACTTACAAACAGCAGATGCAACAGGCCCTGGCGGTAATTATAAAACAGCGAAGTATCGTTACGGTAGTGATTTTAAAGCGCTAAATGTGAGTCAGTCTGGTGACACCTGTACGATGAGCAATGAACAGTTGAAAACGGTGAATTTAAATCATGAAAAGGAAGGGGCCACTGCATTCAGTTTTACCTGCCCAGAGAATACCGTTAAGCAGATTAATGGCGCTTATTCACCACTTAACGATGCACACTTTTTTGGTGGTGTCATTTTTGATATGTATAACGATTGGCTAAATGTTTCTCCGTTAACATCACAGTTAGTGATGCGCGTTCATTATGATAACAATTATGAGAATGCGTTTTGGAATGGTGAATCGATGACCTTTGGTGATGGTGCAGATACCTTTTATCCTTTGGTTAGTTTAGATGTATCAGCGCATGAGGTGAGCCATGGTTTTACAGAGCAAAACTCTGGGCTAGTATACTCAGGTAAGTCTGGTGGTTTAAATGAATCATTCTCAGATATGGCTGGTGAAGCGGCTGAATTTTATATGCATGGCAGTAATGATTGGTTGGTCGGTGCTCAAATACTGAAAGGTAGTGGTGCGTTACGGTCTATGAGTGATCCGACGATGGATGGTAAATCGATCGATAACCAAGCGGATTATCGTTATCTTATGAATGTTCATCATAGCTCGGGTGTGTATAACAAAGCGTTTTATAACTTAGCGACAACGCCTGGCTGGGATACTGAGAAAGCATTTGTCTTATACGCAACGGCTAATCAACTTTACTGGACGCCAAACAGTAATTGGGATGATGCTGGTAACGGGGTTATGGATGCAGCCTGTGACTTAGGCTATAGTGTTGATGATGTTCTGATCTCGTTAACGGCCGTAGGTATCGTTGCCGATGTCAAAGATGACAGCGAATGTAGTGTAACGCCACCACCTGCTATTGAAATTGATAGAACAGAATCAAATATATCGACGAGCTTTTTTAGGCCCGCTCATTTTAAACAAGAATTAGGTGAAGGCTATACGCGTCTTACCGTGACATTGGCTGGTGGAACGGGTGATGCCGATCTTTATGTAAAACATGGAGACAAGTCATTGTTTTCTAAATCGGATTGCATTTCCAAAACACCTGGTAATATTGAAACCTGCGTAATTGATAATCCAAAAGCTGGTATTTGGAAGATTGATATTCGCAGTTATGGTTCAACGTCGGATGTGATCCTTAATATTCAGGCTCAATAATGGCCTAAGCCTTTTATTCTATTTATAAATAAGTGATCACTTTAGGTTGTTGGTAAAGGTGATCGTTCTACTCAATTTGTTCAATATAAAACTTTCTCTTGTTAATCCACACCTTAATAGCGCATTATAATAATATAAATCTAAACATTATTATCCTAAGGAAGGTTATTAAATGGATCATGAACAAGCATATAAAATCGGTACGCCTGGTCAAAAGTGGACCGCTGAAGATAAAGCTGCATGGTTGGCGAAACAAACCGTAGTACGGACTTACCAGCAAGAGGTTCTTGCTAAATTAGAACCGCTACAGCAAGATTTTGATGTTGAACAGTATGGTGCTCTGTCTTATGACCCGGCTCGTTTTCCGTTATTTGTGGTTAAAACACGTCATTGGGATAATGCTAAACCAACCATTCTTGTTACGGGTGGTGTCCATGGTTACGAAACTAGTGGTGTGCAAGGTGCTATTCGTTTCATTGAAACACAAGCGCTAAATTATAGCGCACAGTTTAATATTGTGGTTGCACCTTGTGTTAGTCCTTGGGGTTATGAAACCATTAATCGCTGGAATCCAAATGCCATTGATCCAAACCGTTCTTTTGTTGAAAATAGTCCAGCCGAAGAGTCTGCCGCATTAATGCAATGTATTGCTAAACTTGATGTTCAGATCACTGCACATATCGATTTGCATGAAACGACGGATACAGATAACAGCGAGTTTAGACCTGCATTGGCTGCGCGTGATGCTGTTGTTCATGATAATTGGAGTATTCCCGACGGATTTTATTTAGTGGGTGATACGCTTAACCCGAATACTGAATTTCAAACGCATATTATTAATGCCGTTAGTAAGGTTACCCATGTTGCACCAGCCGATGATAGCGGCCGTATTATTGGTGAAAAACTGGCTCAGTTTGGTGTCATTAATTATGCCACTAAGGCGTTAGGTTTATGTTCTGGGTTCAGTGATTGTATTTATGGAACAACAACGGAAGTATACCCAGATAGCCCATTAGTCGATGATGAGAACTGTATTCAAGCACAGGTTATTGCTATTACCAGTGGTCTTGATTATTTACTTCAAACGGAAAAATAGACAATGAGGTAAGTCTCTATTACGTTTTAAAAGTGAATAGGGCAATATTATTAAGTGAGTAAAAACGGCGGTAATTTCGTACACGATTCGATCTTTGCTGGTAAAACGGTTACCATCAAAGATTAATCAGTGTTTACGCACTGCCGCTGTATAATATTGCATTGTAATGATATAACGTGAAGCAGAATTGTCTGACCGAAAGTCACGTTGTAAGGATAAGTTTTGGATTTATTGAATGATGAAAAGTTTATGCTTCGTGCATTAGAACTTTCTAAATTAGCGTTACCACATTGTCGACCTAATCCACCTGTTGGTTGTGTGCTAGTTAAAAATAATCGAATTGTTAGCGAGGGTTTTACTCAAGCGCTTGGTCAACATCATGCCGAAGCACAAGCTATCGCCCAATATGACAATTCGCTGGAAGAGGTAACAGCTTATGTTACTTTAGAGCCTTGTTCGTTTGTAGGTCGTACACCATCCTGTGCTCATTCGCTTGTTGGTCGTAATATAAAACGTGTGGTTGTGGCAGTTGTTGATCCTGACCCGCGTAACAGTGGTAAGGGCATTACAGTGTTAACTGATGCCGGAACCGAGGTTGAAGTAGGTGTCTGCCAGCGTGAAGTGAGCGAGTTTATCACGCCTTATTTATTGAAGTAGTAAGTTTACGTTATTCTCATTAACTGCATTAACATTTACACTCGGGTTGGCTGCTTGCGCATCATCGATGAGCACTTTTAGACGCATTGAATCCGTTATTGTAATATTAGCGAGTAGTACGTTTTTTTTCCTTATGTCCTAAACGAATGCCATCTCTAATATTTAAGCCGATCATGGTCAAGTTCGTCATCCCAGCGATGATTTCTAAAATTTGAACTGTCCAATATAACCCATCGAATTGCCCTAATGCAGACCACCTTGCTAATATTATTGCCGCGGGTAATAAAATGATCACCCCATTGATGCCCGCAACCTTCATCCTAGTCTGTTTGATCTTAAATACGCCTTTTATCGCGCCTGGGTATAGTTTTTTTGCTGATATTCCGGTGACCATCATGGCTAAAATGAGTCCAGGAATAAACATGAATATGGTACTTTTAACGAGTGCAATCTGCTGTGGTGTTGCTAATAGATCGGCAATGATGGTACTTGTAAGAAATGATGTGATGAGTACAAGTGCAAGTATCGCCGCTGTTTTATGTATATTTTTTAGTGTTTTAGTATTCATGGTTACATCCTAAATGAGTGATAAAAGTGATTACATGACTATTGCTGTACCTGTATTTACCAGCGTGAACGGTATTGGCGGTGACAGTTACGGCAAGTCTTGTTTGCTTCTTTTAGTGCATCTTTAGCTGCGTACTTATCTTGCTGTTTGATTGCTCTATCCATTTTTATAAAGCTATTATCCATTTTTGTTAATGCGGCTTTAAATTTATCATTATCATTCCAAACTTTGTCCTTAGCTTTACTGCCAGGTTGACTGCCTGCAACAAACAGATGTTGTAGTGAGGATGAATTGGCGTTTAGCGCTGTACTTAGTGTGATGAGCTGTTGCCAGTTGTTGTTATTATCATCAAGCAGGTCTTCTATTTGTTCTTGTTGTTCATCAATTTCTGAGAAAGCATTTTGGCGTTGCTCTACGTCTTGTATACCTTGTTCTACTGACATCTTTTCAGATGCTTGCACTGACATACTTGCCAAACCTAATGTAATAGATAGTGCTGCGATGAATTTGTTTATTTGTTGGGATACCTGCATGTCTTACTCCTGATTAAATATTTAAGTTTGTCTCTGTGGACTTGCCATATACCTTACCCTGCAATTGTTGTGTGTGCAACTGTTTTGGTGTAAAGTGTTGTTGTTGCATTTAATTGAGAGGTTTAAAAATGAAGATTTGGGATTTACCAACACGTTTATATCATTGGTTACAAGCTGTATTATTTATGGCGCTTATTATTACTGGCTATAATGGCGAAGGGCCGCATATACAGTTAGGGTTAGGTCTGCTCACATTAATTATATGGCGAATGACATGGGGCATTATTGGTAGTGAGACGAGCCGTTTTAAACAGTTTGTTCGATCGCCAAAAGTAATATGGCAATATTTACGTGGCCTGAAAGTCGAGAGTATTGGTCATAATCCTGCTGGTGGTTGGATGGTGATAAGTCTGTTACTTTGTTTATTACTACAATGTATTTCTGGCCTAGTACTCGCTGGCTTTGCTGATAACTTACCATTGGCAGAATTGTGGCTAACGGATTGGTTATTTGATGTTTTTTCGTTTATTCATAACTTATTGTTCTATATTTTGCCGCTATTAATATTTATTCATGTCGGTGCTATTATTGGTTATAAATTATGTAATAAGCCATTAGTATTGGCGATGGTTACTGGATATCAAGCTAAATGTGTTGCTTTATCTGTACGCTTTGAATCAAATTTAAAAGCCTTGTTGGTGCTTATTGTTGCGGTATTAGTTACTATAGCAATAGTTGCGCTTTCTTAATTATCATAGGTATAGAATGGAAAACAAATTTGATCGTCAAAAAAGCTTCGGTTGGTTGCTTAATGTCGTTGCTAATAAAGCATCAAAAGACTTTGATACAGAATTAAAGAAACGAGGATTATCATTAGCGTTATGGCCGACTTTAATGTGCTTATGGGAAGAGGAAGGGGTGACACAACGTGACATAGCTTTAAAATCAAAAGTTGAGAGTTCAACAACAACACGTACATTAGATAAATTAGTGGGGTTAGGATTAGTTGAGCGTCGAGATGATCCAAATAGTCGCCGCTCTTTCCGTATTTACTTGACTGAGGCTGGTAAGGCTTTAAAAACGGACTTAGTGCCGATACCAGTTGCGATCAATGCTGACTTAGTCCGTTCGTTAGAAGGCGAAGAACAGCAAGAGATCGTACGTTTATTACAAAAAATAGTGGCTGATATTTAAGAGAACTATCCGTAATTAATTGGACTAGGGTTCAGCTCTAATGATATTTATTATGAATCTACTTTAGAGTTTGATAACCAGCCCAAATACGTGAAACTG
Source organism: Moritella sp. 28 (assembly GCF_018219435.1). Taxonomy (NCBI): domain Bacteria; kingdom Pseudomonadati; phylum Pseudomonadota; class Gammaproteobacteria; order Alteromonadales; family Moritellaceae; genus Moritella; species Moritella sp. 28. The sequence goes on from NZ_CP056121.1 coordinate 1,621,278, forward strand.
TTGTGATCCAACATAGTGTCGCGAAAATATATGCAATGGTGGTAAAACTAGATGGGAACAGGCACAATAATATGAAGCAAAGAATTGTTTCTGTTCCTTCCGTTAAACCACCTATGTAATACAGCGATTTGTGTTTATAAACCGGGTTCTCAATTTTCTGTTTGCTGGCCATGATCGCAAAGGCTAAAAAACTTGAACCTGTGCCAATAAAAGCGAAGATTAAAAATGCACCTGCGACAGCGTTGGCGTTTGGTTCGGCAACAACAAATCCAAACGGTACGAGTGAATAAAACAAAAAGTCCAAGGTGATATCTAAGAAACCACCACTATCAGTGATACCTTGTATCCGAGCAACTGCACCATCTACAGCATCCAATATTCGATTTAAAAGTATGAACACCAAGGCAATATTGTATTCTTGCAGCGCTAATGCTGGAAAACTCATTAACCCAAGCATAAAACCAAATAGGGTCACCTGATCGGCCTTTATTCCTGTCTTATGTACGAGTTTAGCTGTTGTGTTAATTGGCCAACGGATAATTTTTATAGCGTAACGGTCAAGCATTCTCGTTTTCCTTGTTCCATGGCCAGTGTAGGCATTTACTTCCGTTAGGGACATCGTCAGCGTCGTGCGTCACCATTAATACGGGCAGTTGTCTGTTGATGGTTTGGGCAAATACCCAGTTTCTAAATTCACTGCGTAATGATTTATCTAACTTACTGAATGGTTCGTCGAGTAATACAACGGCAGGTTCGGCAAGTAACATGCGCATCATACTAATACGTGCGCGTTGACCACCTGATATTTGCATAGGTGTTTTGTCGGCTAGCGTTAATAAGTTTAGCTGCGTTAGCGTTTCAAGGGCTTTTGGTTTTCGCTGTGCCTTTTTCACTTTATTTGGTAATGCGATAGCGAGATTTTCCCAAATGTTCAGATGCGGAAATAACAAGTCATCTTGAAATAACATACCGATGTTCCGTTTTTCTGCGGGCAAGTTATTTAATAATTGTTGCTGGTAATAGCACTCACCCTGATAGCTAAAGTCAGCTGATGTATGCCCTGCAATCACACTTAATAAGCTGGACTTTCCACAGCCACTCGGACCCATTAATGTGAGAACCTCTCCTTGCGCAACAGTAAAAGATACCGGTGTGAATAAGGGCTGATTATGGTTATCAAGGATGGTTAGATTGTTGACTGACAGAGACATTTGATGTCGATATCCTACTGGTTGATGTTGATGTTGATGTTGATGTTGATGTTGATGTTTGCTGTTCTAGCGAACCCGTTTTACGGCTAGCAATAATAGCGATGATATAAAATATAAAAGGGGCAAGGGACTGTAATAATGCATAAATGGCACTGATGCGGCGATCTTGTCCGCTAGATAATGCTACCGCTTCTGTGGTTAAAGTTGATATGCGCCCTGCACCTAACATCAAGGTCGGTAAATATTGTGTAAGGCTAACGCTGATACCTACAGCCCAAGCTATCCAGATCGCAGGTAATAATAATGGCCGTTTAATCTTCCACCAGACTTTGAAAGGGGGCATGCCCAAACTTAGTGCTACTTTATCTAAGCGTTGCTCATAACTGCGCCAAGGGCCATCAAGTGCAAGAAAAATATAAGGAAAAACAAAGAAAATGTGTGCCCAAGTGACCCATAAATAATAATGCTGATTTGTGATGTATAAGGTGACTACTTGGATGCCAAACAGCAGTGATAACTGTGGTGCCAGCATCGGAATAGCGATGAGTAATCGTGGTACTTTTAAAAATGGCTTACTCGTCTCTGCTTTAATGTTGTGTTCGTGCACGATAATCGCAAAAACTAAGGCTATCGTAGCACTAACTAACGCGATCATGATGCTATTGGCGATGACATCTAGCAAATAATCCCATTCTTGTTGCCAAAATCGCAGTGACCAACGCGATGGCGTTATATCTGGGAACCGCCAGCGTTGTGCAAACGACCATAGCAGTAAAATAGGTAAGGTTACAAGGGGGATTAAATATGTGATAGTGATAATAGTTTTACCACCAATTGGCAGAGAAAATCGACCATTTGACAGCCACGTTCTGCATTTTAGGGTGATGAACCATTCTGCACTACGGATACTAAGCAGGCTGGCTAAACACATAAGCAGTAATACTAAGGCTCCAGCAGAGGCTTTTGGTAGTGTCGCAAGATCGGCATCATTTAACCATTGCCACACCAGTACGGATAATGTGGGCGGTTGAGTCGGGCCGATAATTAGCGCCACATCAACGACCGAAATACTATAGGCCATCACTGCAAATAGCGAGAAACGGATCTTGGGTAACCATTGTGGCAAGATAATCTTTTGCCATGCTTGTGCATTGTTATAGCCCAGACTTTGTGCCGTGATAAGGGTGGTGCTAATGTTCAATTGTTTGAGTAAAGGAATACTCATAAACAGCAAAAATGGGATCTCTTTGAGCGTCAGAGCGGCAATCAAGCCAAAACCATATTGGTCATGAATCAATTGCCAGTTAATTTGTTCGCCAAAAAGACGCGCGATAAACCCGCTCGGTGTAAATAGGAATGCAAAACCAACGGCAAAAGCGACGTGTGGCAGTGCCATGATAGGGGCTAGTAGGGTTTCTATTTGTTTCCACCATCGGCTATGCCAACAGGATTGTAAAATAGCAAAGCAAAAAAAAGCAGCTAATAACGTGCTCGAAATACTCACGAATAAAGTTAGCACTATAGACTGATGCAAACCCGGCCAAGCGAGTAACTCATTAAAACCATCAAGTGATAATGTATATTTATCTATCGCGGGGATATAACCAAATGCGGCGAAAATCAATCCAATAAGCCCGGGTAATAAAGGTAAAAAACTGATGGTGACAGTAAGTAACACAATGATTTTAAAAGTGATAGATGTTGCCGACTGTTTTTTTATTGATCTTAATAAAGCGTTCAATTAATGTCCGTAGCGTTTTTGCCATTCAGCTTCAAGCGCAGCTTGCCAACTTGGGTGTGGTTCTGGAATTGATTTAAACAATTTAGTTTTTTGCGCTGATCCTGTGATGTATTGTGATGATAATACAGTCGGATCGCCCCAAATGGCTAAATCACCTTTACGAGATTGTGCTTCCGGGCTTAACAAGAAGTTAATCGCAACTAATGCGCCTTCTTTTGCATTGGCATTCCAAGGGATAGATAAAAAGTGAATGTTAGATAATGCCCCTGCTTCCATCGCATAAGCAACCGTGGTTTCACTGAGCTTGCCGCTTTGTTGTGATGTTGTTGCTTCGTTAGGGTTAAATGAAAGGGCAATATCAAGTTCACCATCATCTAACAGTCGAATCGTTTCGGCAGCACTGGCTGGAAATTGTTTACCTTGATGCCAAGCTACAGCATGAAGTTTGTCGAGATAATCCCATAACGGTGCTGATATTACCGTAAACGTCTTACTATCTACCTGTTTGTATAAGGGCGTATTGTCACTCGCTAATTCTAATAATGCGGCTTTTAAGAAGCTGGTGCCGTGAAAAGAGGGTGGTTTGGGATAGCTCACTTTATTTGGATGTTTAATTGCGTAAGCAAGTAGTTCGTTAAAGCTTGTCGGTGGGCTCTTCAGGGTTTCAGTATCGTAAATAAACACCAGTTGACCTACGCCCCAAGGAGCTTCTAAGCCTAACGTTGGTTCAGAAAAATCACTATAAACAGGTAAGGTTTTATCAACATAGTGCCAGTTGGGTAATTGCGTTGCGAATGAATCGGTAATGAGGTCGTAGCGTTTCATTGATTTGAAGTTTTCACCGTTAACCCAAACCATATCAACACTGCCATTACTGTTCTTTTTAGCTGTTTTTTCTGCCGCTAAACGGGTTATAGCCTCTGCAATATCGCCAACTTTTACGTGTTTTAGCCGTACGCCGTATTCACTGTTTAAGCGCTTATCAGCCCAACGTAAATAGTTATTTATTTCTGGACTGCCGCCCCATGCGTAAAAATAGACTGTCTGTCCTTTTGCTTTTTGTTCAACCGTTTGCCAGTTAAGGTCTGCCGCTTGGCTAAAAGCACTGACTAACAATAAGCCAAAACCGACGAGTAATTTACGCATGAAATTTCCTTTTCTTCGTTGAGCTAACATCACAATCTGTAATGTTTAAAAGATTAATTATAACGCATTGTTATCATATTCATATACACATCTTAGCCGTCGACAGCCAAATCACGTTAAGATGTTAGAACTGTGAATAATGGTGTACAGTGAACGCTTCATTTTTTGGTAATGGCGTAGAAGTGAATAACAATGACTAAATTTAAACCGGCGTTAGGGCTGAGCAATAACCACCTGCAATCAATTTTATCGAGTTCTGGCCCTAGAACATTTTTGGAAAAACGTCGCGCTAGGGAATTACTCCGTCTATCCAAACGATATATAATAACTACGCCACAAGGGGTGACGTTAGAAGGTTTTATAACGCTACATACGCCTGCATCAACTAAAGGGCTCGCAATTATTCTCCATGGTTGGGAGGGCTGTGCTGACTCGCTGTATGTTCTATCAAGCGGCCAAACGCTACTCGATGCGGGTTATGATGTATTTCGCCTTAACTTCCGAGATCATGGTGATACGCATCATTTAAACCCTGAGTTATTTAATTCATCCCGCTTAGAGGAAGTTGCTGAAGCGGTTAAATATCTGTGTGCTGAATTTGGTGGTAAGCATAATGTGTTATGTGGTTATTCGCTCGGCGGTAACTTTTGTTTACGTGTTGCTAATATCGCTAAATCAGAAGATATTAAATTACATCAAGCAATTGCTATTTGCCCTGTGTTACACCCTCGGACCACTATGGCGGAGTTAAGTACTGGTTTTCCAATATATGAACAATATTTTGTTGCCAAGTGGAAACGTTCGCTCACCAAAAAATTGCGTCATCATCCGCAGTTAGGATATGGTCGAGCATTGAAAAAATTAAAAACACTTGATGAAATGAACCAGTTCTTTGTGGACGGTTACACAGATTTTTCTAGTCGAAATGATTATTTTGAGGCTTACTCGATTATTGATGATGGCTTAAGTCAATTAGCAATACCAACTACGATCATTACCTCTGAAGACGACCCGATGATCCCAGCAGGTCATCTCAGTCATTTACATCAATCGAAATGGTTGAGTATTGATTTACAAACGAAAGGCGGACATTGTGCGTTTATTAAAAATTGGAAGTTTGAAAGTTGGGCAAGTGAACGTATTGCCGAGTTAGCGAAGTAATTCGGCTTACAGTCATTATTTTTGCACTCGTGTAAAGGGACTTGAGTAACCCGATTAACGTGAACAGTGCTTATTAATGCTCGTCATGAAGTTGATTAACGAAGGCACATTGTTGGCGACTAGCGGTAAACCGGTATTGACTAAAGACACTGAAATGTCACGCTCTGGGTCGGCCCATAACAATTTGTTAATTAAACCGATATGCCCAAATGCTTGGGCACTATGCAGCCCCCATAATCCGACCGGGTTTGCCCCCAGCATGAGTCCTGCACTGTAACGCATTGGCACCATCAGGGTTCGATCAAATTCTAATGAACCGTATTCACGTATGAGACGCCTTACTGTCATCGGTTTGCAGATCTGTTTTCCTCCCCAAACACCATTATTTAACAGCATTTGATAGAAACGCCCCATTTCTTCAGCTGTCCCCATTAAGTTGGCTGATGGTATAACAGCTTGTTGAAACATCGGTGTATTACTTACTTCAGCAACGCGGTCAAATGAACCACCCAACGCACGTTTAATAAAATACGAGATCGGGTACATTGCTTTTATGCCAGTGGCGTAGTTGTCGGCTAAATCTAACGCTTTTGATTTGCTTAGCCCATAACTAAAGTATTTCATATTCATCGGCTTACGAACTCTTAAGTCAAGAAATTCTTGTATGCTCATACCCGTTACTTTGTTAATGATACGCTCTAAAATATAACCACCACTCAGCGCATGGTAGGCGAGTTTATCAACCTGTGTTTCGGGTAGTTTTTTCGCACAAAGCTGTTGCCAAACTTCGTCATTATCTGAAAGTGAATTAACACCAAGTGAACTGGGCAACGTCGACATGCCACTGCGATGCGATAAAACTTGATGGATACTGATATCTTGCTTACCGTGCAAACCAAATTCAGGCAAGTGAGAGCTCACGGTATCATGTAAATCGATAAGTCTATCTTCGTTTAATAAATGAATTAAAAAAGCAGTAACCGCTTTCGAACCTGAAAAATAACAAATGGGTGTTTCAGGCTGCATGAGCCGTGCGTTTTTTTCTGCTTTTTTATTTGGTTTATGGCCATTTGCATAACCAATGGAACGGCTTAAAATTATTTTTCCCTGGCGGCGAAAACACAGTGAAATAGCCGGGTGTGTCGCGGTCTTATAAATCTCTTCAACCGATCGCCAAATAGAGTCTACGCCATCTTGTGTCATTCCGACTGTTGTGGGTTCGACTTCTTCCTCTCGATTAACCGTCGTCACTGTCGTTAGAGATTTTGGTAGATGGATCGTATTACCAAGACGGAGGTATCTATTTATATGTACTAAACTCTTTAATCCAAAATCAATAATCATATTCTCAGCTCAAGTGTTGGTGAATAGATAATGACGATAGAGTTATATTTTAGAATAAACAATTAGATCCCCAATATTTAAACCTTAGCAGTAAAGTGTTAATAAGCACACGTACAGTCCAAATCTATTGTTAATCGAAAATAAAGTAATCAGTTATATCGGTAAATACAATTTGAATCATCGTGAACCTAGTACTTATTTGTGGGTATAAACTTCGATGGACTCATTAAGGCAGTTTGGAGTATTATGTTGAATGAATGACAGATTAATTTATTGATGGTATACAGAATAATCTAGTTCAGAGGGGCTGTATGGAACAAAAAATAAAAATATATCTTGAAGAATATTTAGCGACATTGACTAGCATTGAACGTCAACGTTACACGTCATTTAGTGCTGATTCTTTTTGTAATGATGAAATTAATGCGAACCGATGCGCAGACTTAATTAGTAAAGGTATAAAGACTGCTACCTGTAGCATGAAATATTGGTATGAGTCGGGAATTGAACCTATGCCAAAAACTGGACACTTATTGGTAGTCACGGATTGGGATGGTGAACCTACCTCGATTGTTGAGATTACTGCGGTGAGTGAATGTAAATATTCGGATGTGACCGCTGAGTTTGCCTGTTCTGAAGGTGAAGGTGATCGTACCCTCGATTGGTGGCGTGCTGCGCATTGGCATTTCTTTTCTAATGAGTGTGTTGCTGCTGATATTGAAGTAAATGAAGACATGATGCTGGTATTAGAGCATTTTCAAGTGGTACACGGTACAGCTGCTTGAACGTTTAACTGATTTAGGTTTGTTATTAACTATGCGGACTATACTTAGTCTCAATGGCGATTTAGAAGGGGGAGTCCGTGTTACTCAAAGTATGTCTACTCACTATGGCTATGATTTGGCCCACATCAAGTATCGCCAGTGATTTCTTTTCACTCTCAGCCTTGAAAGCGGCAGATAAAAAACCGCTTGCATCATTATATTATATCAAATCAACAGATAACATTTTTTTAGCTTATCGACCTTACTTTCCGACTAACGTTAACGCGGTATTAATATTTTTTCATGGTGGTGGTGTGCACAGTGGGCTTTCTTATAACCATCTTGCTATTGGTCTACGTGATAACTTTAATATTGCGGTATATATGCCCGATATTAGGGGACATGGTAGTTCTGAAGGCGCGCGTGGTGATGCGCCAAACAAAGAACAAGTTTGGGCTGATATTAATACGATTGTTCAGCAAGCGCGACGTCGGTATCCTCAATTGCCAATATATGTTGGCGGGCACTCTAGCGGCGCAGGTTTGGCATTAAATTATTCTAATTGGTCGCAGCGTGAAGATATTGATGGTTATGTTTTCTTAGCGCCTTATTTTGGTTATAAATCAGAAACTAATCATGATGATGAAAATAATCGAGTAGCATTCTCCGACGTAAATACCCTGAAGTTTGTCCTTAACTCAGTATCCTTTGGACTGTTGGCGGGGCATGATAAAGCGGTCATGTTTAATTTTCCTGACCAAGTGTTAAAGAATAACCCTGAGATTGTCACGTTTAATACTGTGAATATGTCGAATGCACTAACGCCTAGTAACCCCGCCAAACAGATCGCTAACCTCACTCGTTTTGGCTTATGGATTGGTGAAAACGATGAAGCATTTGATGCCCAAAAAGTAACTGAATTTGCGAATACAAACTCGACTCAAGTTGATAATGAAATAAAAATACTAAAAAATGACACTCACTTTTCTATCATTTTATCTGGTGCTGAATATATTGGTCGTTATATTCAAGAGAGCATATCTGAATAATCAGTAATACCCCTATTCATGTCAGTCAATCTTCCATGTTATACGAAACAAATCAACACGCGTATTTTTTAAATTGTGTATCATGCTTATTGAACATAAATAACGACTTGTAGTCATATGTTCATTGCGCATCATTCATCTCTATTGTACATGGAACATATTATGAAAAAACGCTGGGTCTTCATGGCTTTATTCACAGCATCGGTGATGGGAGTCGTGTATTACAATACGACTCAATCATTGAATAAAAATGACGAGTTGCCTTTAATTACTGCTTCATTAGGAACGATTGAAAAACAAGCTGTAGCAGTCGGTCAAATTGTCCCTGCACATTCAATCTCTATTAAATCTCAAATAGACGGTATTGTAGGTGAAATTTACCATCAAGTGGGTGATTACGTCACTGTGGGTACGCCACTGATTAAAGTCCGTCCAAATCCGACACCGGCAGCATTAACGTTGGCTAATACCGAATTAATGCGAAGCGAAGCAGTGCTAGAGTCGGCACTACAAAAATTAGATAATTTAAAACAACTTGTGTCGCAAAATATTATTCCAAAGAATTATGGAGAGTACATTCAAGCTCGATCTGATGTGAAGTCAAGCCAGGCAGATGTTCAGCAGAAGAAACAAAATTTCGATCTGATCCGCAGCGGTGAATCGTCAGTTGGTGATTCAAAGCTGACTTCTACAATTATAGCGCCAATTGATGGGACGATTTTAAACTTGAAGGTTGAGATTGGTGAACCGATTACGTCAACGGAATCAAGTCAAGCAGCAACAGAAATGATGTCAGTTGCGGATATGAAAGACATGATTTTTAAAGGTAGCGTTAGTGAACATGATGCCGCACAGTTGAAAGTTGGCACACCAGTTAACGTTATATTAGCACCTTACCCAGAAGTGATCATGAAAGGGACGTTAAGTAAAGTCGCTGTGCAGTCTGAGACGCTGAACGCAACGACGACGGATAGTAACAAAAGCTTTGACAATGGCTTTCAAGTTGAAGTTGGTAATATCCAGTTTCCGCAAGATATAACGATTCGTTCGGGCTTTTCTGCGACAGCGAAAATCATTCTTAAGCATGTTTCTGATGTTGTTACTATTCCTGAGCGGGTTTTAAATTTTAATGGTGAAATACCAGAAGTATGGATCCCAGACGAATCAGAATCAGGGTATTCAGTACGTGAAGTTAAATTAGGTTTGTCTGATGGCATTATAGTTGAGGTGCTTTCTGGTTTAGAAAGTGGGGAGGCCATTATCGATATTAGTATGATGATGGGAGCGCCAAATGAATAAGAAAAGGTCTGTTCGATTTCTTTGTTATAACTCATTTCTCGGACTTATTATGGCTAGTTTTAGCCCATCAAGTTTTGCGCTAACAATTGAGGATGCATGGAATGCTGCAAAGTATTACGATCCCATTTATCAGCAATCTCAATTGGATGAGCAAATCAGTGAAACAGGAATAAGATCGAGTCGAAGTGCATTACTCCCGAGCGCTGAAATAACGGCAAGCAGTAATTGGAATGATGATCGCAGTAGTTCGAGTAGTTATGGTGTAAGAGTCAATCAAACGATTTGGGATAGCAGTAAGTGGGCGGCCTTGGACCAATCTCAGGCTGATTTTCTTGCTTCTAAATTAAAGTTTAAACAGAGCCATAACGATCTGGCTGCACGTCTTATTAATGCTTATTTAGCGCTTGCTCAGTCTCAAGGTGATTTGCGTTTAGCGCAGCAAAAATTCAACGAAGGAACTAAAATGTTACACATTACAGACCTTCGTTATAAAGCAGGTAAAATTCATTCAACAGAGCTTGAAGATATGCGGGCGAATAATGTTGATGAACGCGCTAATATCTTAGCAAGCCAATCTAAAGTTGCTGATATGAAAGCGGTATTAATCGCTTTAATTAATATTACTCCGCATGTCGTTTATGAAATTGATACGACTAATTTGACCCCGCCTAAGTTGATTGTAAACAGCGAAACTGCTTGGTTAAAGCTTGCCAGTGATAACAGTCCTGAACTGCTTGCGGCAAAACAGAATGTCCGGGTGGTTGAGTTTGGAAAGGACCAGGCGAAAGCGGGTTATTACCCCACGTTAGCTGGGTCTGTAGGCTACAGTAATAGTAATACAACCAATGATGAGTTTAATGCTAGCCTGAATCTTAGCGCACCTTTGGACTTAAACGGCTCTACCAGTGCTAATGTTGACCGGGCTAAATTACAGGTACTGCGTGCCAAAGAAGAGGTACGAGCGATCGAAATACGAATTAACAGCACTATTTCAAATCGATATACTCAGTTATCGGTTGATTGGGAGCGTGTTGAAATTGCCCAGCAGCAAGTAGAATCTCGCTTGCGCGTATTAAAAAGCAAGCAAGTTGTTTACGATGCGGGCATGGCTGAAGTATCGGATGTTATCGATGCACATAACCGTCTTTTTGATAGTAAGAATATGCTTCAATCCTTATTTTACGAATACTGGGAACACCGTATTTCTTTGCTTAAGTCTGTAGGAAAGCTGGATGACAATACTATCAGTATGATCTCGCGGGCTTTGCAATCATGACCGGGTTATTGTCTCAAACGATTCAAACTTTACTTGCTCATCGTCTACGCAGCTTTTTAGCCGTTATTGCTATTGTATGGGGTGTTATCTCAGTATTAGTATTAGTGGCGTTAGGCGAAGGTTTTTATCAAACGAATACCAAGTCTTTTGCGCTATTAATGAGTGATACTCAAATGGCATTTCCGGGTCAGACGAGCAAGGCTTGGTACGGACTACCTGCTAGAAGAAATGTGTCTCCTTCCGAAAGTGACATGCGTGAACTATCTAAACAATCAGCCGTTCGTAATATATCAGTCGTTTATGGGAAATCGAATGTAAGAGTTACAAGTACGCAAGGGCGCTCGCTACCTGGATATGTGAGGGGGGTTGATAATCAGTTTTTCGAGTTACGAAGCCTGACATTAGCAAAAAAATCGCGGAGAATTAATCGTAGCGATTTAGACAACCACAATCGTGTTGCTGTGGTTGGCTGGCGGTTAGCTGATATTGGGAATCTAAAAGTTGGTGGAACATTGAATATTAGTGGTATTCCTTTTGTTGTTATTGGGGTAACAGAAAAAAGTGAAAGTGGTATTTCATTTAATAATGGAGAAAGCCAAGCTATGATCCCCAGTTCAACGTTTAATGATTTATGGAACATCAAACCTGCGATGTTATTAGTGTCGCCTGCTGAAGCTATTTCTGGCGTGATACTACGTAAGAGCTTGTTATCATTTTTTGCCAAGCAACAACATTTTGATCCCCGTGATAAAGACTCAATATATATACCAGATTTAGGTCGAAGAGCTGCATTCTTTAAGACGCTGTTACGTGGTATTCAGTTATTTCTTGGTGCAAGTGGCGCAATGACTTTAGCTGTTGGTGCTCTTGGTGTGGCCAATATTATGTTTTTGTCTGTTACTGAGCGCACGCGCGAAATTGGCGTTCGTTTAGCGATTGGAGCGACACCAAATAATATACTCGGACAATTTTTAGTTGAAGGTGTGATCTTAGTGGCTTGTGGTACGGCGATCGGCATTATCTCTTCTTATGGCATTGTTGCGTTATTGAATTATATTGGCATGCCTGAGTGGCTTGGTTTTCCAACGATAACGCTTGAGGCTGTTTGGATGTCGTTAGGTGTAATTACCGTACTTGCTCTTTTTGCTTCTTATTTTCCAGCTAGACGTGCTTCAAACCTTGTTCCTGTTATTGCTTTGAATGCGAGGGCTTGAGAATGTTACTCCCAATAAGACAAATTTTCCAGGAGATGGCTGCCGAAAAGTTGCGCCTTAGTTTAACCATTTTAGCCGTTGTGTGGGCAACGCTATGTATTGCTATTATGTTAGCTTCTGGTGAAGGCTTGCGGCAAGGACTTATTCGAAGTTCTGAAAGTGGTAATGGCAAACTTATTTATTTGACAGGCGGCTACGCGACTAAAAATGTGGGAGATTTTTATATTGGTAAACAGCTTAAATTAAAGAGTGAAGATCTTAATGTTATTAAAGTGCTACCGAGTGTTAAAAATGTCCAACCAAGTGCAAAATGGGATGAACGTGTGACGTTTGAGAATCGTCGAGCATGGCAAGTGCCGCTTGGTGTTTATCCTGGATACCAAACGATGACTGGTTTGAAAATTAGAGCCGGAGGACGCTGGTTTAATCCTATGGATATGAAGGAACAGCGTAAGGTCATTGTCATGGGTGAAAATGCCGCGATCTCTCTATTTAATCAATCGGATAGGTTTGACTGGATTAACACGCCTACTTTAAATGTTGACCCCGTGGGGAAAAAAGTCAAGGTAGGCAGTGAAGAATTCATCGTTATCGGGCTGATAAAAAGTAGCAGTGCAAATGTAGAGCAAGGAATTCCATTGAACGAGTCGATCTTTGTACCGTTCTCTACTTGGCAGCGTTTTCATCAAAACAGCGCTATTTCTGCGCTCAATATTGAGCCAGTTAAGGAAGTGGACCGAAAGCAAGTTGCGGCCACAGTGAAACAAGTGATTGCGAGAAAGTATGGTGCAAGCGTCGAGGACAAGCAGTTGGTTCAGGTCCAAGATATGTTGTTGAGGCAAAAAACGATGCGTCGTTTCTTAATCGGTTTACAAAGTTTTTTAGGTATTATCGGGTTTGTTACCTTAGGTGTTGCGGGTATTGGGATCGCTAATGTGATGTATGCAACGGTTAAGCGGGCTACGCGTGACATTGGCTTAAGAATGGCTGTAGGAGCAAGTCCTGCAACGATCAGACTTCATTATCTGACTCAGTCTCTTTTTACTATGGCAATTGGAGGGGGACTCGGATTAGGACTGACTTTTGGCTTGATAAATTCGATTCAGGCGTTACCTATTTCGGGAAATCGTTTGTATGAAGAACTCGGAAAACCAACACCTGAACTCTCTTTCTCTATCATCGGCTTGGTTATTCTTGCCCTAAGTCTAGTTGGAGTCGCGGCGGCTTGGTTTCCTGCAAATAGGGCCGCCAGCATTACACCTTTAGAGGCGTTACAAAGTGAATGATAATAATATGATACCTACGGCTGAAACACTCGTTATTCTAAATGGGATCAGTAAGCATTATAAAAGTGGTGATGAAGAAATACGTGCCTTGGACCGTGTTTCTTTGTCGATAAATAAAGGTGAGTTTCTTTCTATATTAGGACCCTCGGGCTCTGGTAAATCAACATTAATGAATATGCTCGGCTGTTTAGATAAACCAACCTTGGGTGAGTACTATTTGAATAGCCAAGATGTGTCCGCATTAAGCGGTAATCAGTTAGCAAAAATTCGCAATCTGAATATTGGATTCGTTTTTCAAAGTTTTAATTTATTGGAATATGCGAGTGCATTGGAAAATGTCGCTCTACCTTTGGTGTATCGAGGCGTTAAAGCAGCTGAAAGAAGGAAAAAAGCGGCTGCATTACTTGAGCGAGTTGGTTTGGGGGATCGTATGCACCATAAGCCTAATCAACTCTCTGGGGGTCAAAAGCAGCGAGTTGCGATTGCTCGCGCACTAGTTAATGATCCTCAAATAATCTTGGCGGATGAACCGACGGGAGCGTTAGATTCTAAATCAGGTGCTGAAATTGAAGCCTTGTTTAATGAATTGCACAGAGAAGGTCGAACCTTCATTATCGTCACTCATGATAACGCTTTAGCTCAGCGTACTAAACGTATTATCAATATCAAAGATGGAAAAATTGTTTCAGATGAACGTGTGGTTTAGTTTTCTATTCCACCGATTAGTACTATCTTTACTTGGACTAAGTAAAGGTAGTACTAACGGTAGTTGCATGCTTGAACAATGGCTGCAATCTGTTTTGTCATAATTAGGTAATCAAAGTCTTTGGGCGTTTATTATGTGAAACGATTAGTAATAGTAACGTGACGACACCAACAGCAATACCAATCGGCTTACTGTATTCAATTGGCATATTGAAACCAATTCCTGCGGTCATAATATAAGATACGGTAACGCTGGTACCAATAACGGCAGGCAAACTAGCAATCCAATGGAACGTTCTGCGTTCAAATAAGAATTTAGTTGCTAACCATAATACACTGGTAGAAAGCAGCATGTTTGAAAATGCGAAATAACGCCAGATTAATGAAAAGTCTAACTTAGTCATGAAATAAGCGATGATCAAAATTGGCACTGCCAGTAACAAACGATTGCGTAAGTTTTGCGGGATATTAAACGCATCAACTAAGGTTAAACGTAATGAACGGAAGGCTGTATCACCTGACGTAATAGGGAATACGGCAACTGCAATAATAGCCATAATACCACCGAGTGCCCCAAGATAACTGTTTGCTACATGGTTAACCACTAGACCTGGCCCACCTTGATCAAGCAATGCTTTAAGTTCAGAGTAACCTTCAGGAAACGCGGCAATACCTGCTAATGCCCATACACAACCGACAATCCCTTCACACATCATCGCGCCATAATAAACGGGGCGAACATATTTTTCATTGGTTAGGCAACGAGCAATAATAGGGGCTTGCGTTGAATGGAAACCACTGATCGCGCCACAGGTAATCGTCATGAATAATAATGGCCACACTGGCAGACCATCGGCATTGGGTTCTAAGAAATCATGGCTGTAATGATCGGCGTTGAAATACCCCAAAAAATCACCTGCGACAGGTAAATGAGGAGCATTGAAAAGTAATGAAATCGCGATAAGTGAAGTCATCACAATCATTAATAAACCAAAAATAGGATAAAATTTAGTAATGATCTTATCAATAGGTAACAGGGTGGCGAGTAAGTAATAGCCCAAAATCACTAATACCCAAAACGTATTGCCAGCGAGGAAAGTGCCTTCGAAATAAGTTAGGTTACTTAATAGGCCAGCAGGACTCATGATGAAGACTACGCCAACAAAAAATAGTAGCATAGCAGTGAATACTAACATCACCGCTTTAAAGAAGACGTTGTAATAGTGTCCTGCAATTTCAGGCAGACTTTTACCATCTTCTTTAATACTTAATACCCCCGAGAAATAATCGTGTACTGCACCACCTAAAATATTACCCAAAACGATCCAAACAAGGGCTATCGGACCATAAATCGCACCAAGGATCGGACCAAAAATAGGGCCAACACCAGCAATATTTAAAAATTGAATAAGGAAGGCTTTAACAGGATGGATTGCAACGTAGTCGACGCCTTCTTCAAACCTGACTTGTGGTGTTTGCGCGGAAGGGTTAATACCAACTTGTTTTTCAACAAAGGGGCTATAAAACTTATACCCTAATATTAATAGTGTTATACAGATAAAAAAGATAATCATAGTTGTTTATAGCTCCGTCCTGGATGTATGGATTTAATTGGGTGTGTAGGCTCTATATGTAAGGTTACGCATAATAAGGTGTCAGTTGCCCAATTGTTAACTGTTTGTGGCTAACTTCAAGTAAATAAGGCATATTTTGTGACGAGATGGTATTTGATAGGGATTTAGCAATTAGGATTATTCATACTTGGTAATAGCGTAAACTATTACCAAGTTATTTTGCGGTTTAGCTTGTCGGTGAGTCTTTTAGCTTTAATGCAATAATGGCTGAGAGGGAGATGAATAGCGCGGAAATCCATAAGCACATTTCTAAGCCATACAGTTGAAATACCCAGCCCGATAATACAGTACCTATCAGCCGTCCCATTGCGTTAGCCATGTAGTAAAAGCCTACATCCATTGATACGCCATCACTGCTGGCTAAACTCACAATTAAGTAACTGTGTAATGATGAGTTGATGGCAAACAAGCCACCAAAGATTAATAAGCCAACGATAATCGAGAATTGCACATAGAATTGATAATGCAGTGCAATGGCAATTAATACTGGAATAATGGCTAAATAACCTGCCCATAGTGCTGCTGAACTTGGTGATGGTGATTTACCGGTGAAGCGTGGAGCGATTGACTGCACTATGCCATAACCGATAACCCAACTTGCCATAAAGCCGCCAACCCACCAATGATCCCAGTTAAAGCTGGTTGCTAAAAATACCGGGAGTGCAACGACAAACCAAACATCACGGGCACCGAATAAAAACAACCGTGCCGCAGAGAGTAAGTTTATCGAACGACTCTTAGAAAATATTTCCGTAAATTTAGGTTTATTTTTGGCTTTACCGAGTTCGGCTTTTAAACTGATTAAACTCCACATCCAGACCACAAATAGCATTGCTGCCATGATCTGAATTGCACCTTGGAAGCCCAGCGTGGTTAATAGGACACCACCCAAGAAAAAACCAACCCCTTTTAACGCATTTTTAGAGCCGGTAAGAACCGCAACCCATTGGTATAGCTTGTTGTTACTGCCGCTATCATTATCTTTTGGAACCAGTAACTTAATGGCACTTTTGGCGCTCATCTTATTTAGGTCTTTAGCAATACCAGATAAGGCTTGTGCGATCATAACATAAACAACAGTCAGCATGTCAGCGGGTACGGTTAACATCATTAAGGCGACAATTTGCATCCCTAAACCAATGTTCATGGTTTTATTTAATCCCAGCCGAGCACCTAGCCAGCCACCAATTAAATTAGTGATAACGCCAAATACTTCATAAAACAAAAATAACATGGCGATATTAAAAGGGCTGTAACCAAGCTGATGGAAATACAGCACAACCAACATACGCAATGCGCCATCGGTTAAGGTGAAAGCCCAATAATTACCGGTAATAATGAGATATTGTTTTATTTGTGGTGAAATACCCGCTAACGCTTTTATCATTTGTCTAAGCGACCTACCATTAGAGCCAATTCTGCGGCGCGATTTGCATAACCCCATTCATTGTCATACCAAGCATAAATTTTCACTTGCGTACCATTAACAACCATAGTTGATAAGGCATCAATGATACTTGAGCGCGGGTCGGTTTTGTAATCAACCGATACTAATGGGCGTTCTTCATAACCAAGGATGTCTTTAAGTTCGTTTTCTGCCGCTTGCTTGAAGTAACTGTTAACTTCTTCTGCTGTTGTTTCACGTTCAACTTCAAACACACAATCGGTGAGTGATGCGTTTGCTAGTGGCACTCGGATAGCATGACCGTTTAACTTACCAGTTAATTCTGGGAAGATATTGGTAATTGCTGTTGCAGATCCCGTTGTTGTCGGTATCAATGATGTACCACAAGCACGGGCACGACGTAAATCAGCATGTGGTGCATCCAGAATAGTTTGTGTATTGGTGATGTTGTGGATCGTGGTCATTGAGCCATGTTTAATGCCCAATTTTTCTTTTAACACTTTAACCACTGGCGCGAGGCAGTTGGTGGTACAAGACGCCGCGGTAACAATAGGGTGGAGGTCTTTGTTGTAAAGATCATCATTCACACCCATCACCACGTTTAACACACCTTCTTCTTTTACTGGCGCTGTTACAACGACGCGCTTAACACCTTGGTCTAAATAACCTTGCAGTAGGGCAGATGTTTTCATTTTTCCCGATGCCTCCAGTACCACGTCACACTGTGACCAGTCGGTATCGGTAATGGCGGTATTGCGTGTACAAGGAATAAAGCGGTCAGCGATGATCATTTGATCGCCAAGATGTTCAGCTTGATGCTCCCAACGGCCATGAATCGAGTCAAAATTAAGTAAGTGTGCCAGTGTTTCTGCATTACCAGCAGGATCATTAATTTTCACAATTTCAATATCATCCCAATTAAAGGCTGCACGCATTGCCAGACGACCCATACGGCCAAATCCATTGATACCGATTTTAATAGTCATTTTATTCTCCAAAATACAGATTATTTTAATTTATGTTTCTATTTAATTACTGCATAGATTACTATTTTTATTAGCGTGAGCTTAGTCTAAGTCATTGAATAGTCAAAAGAACCTTGGCTGCGATTAATAATGGCGACGAGTGATAGCATAATTGGCACTTCAACGAGTACACCCACCACTGTGGCAAGTGCTGCGCCAGAATGCAGCCCAAATAACGAGATAGCAACGGCGACAGCGAGCTCAAAGAAATTGGAGGTACCAATTAAGCAAGCCGGACCTGCGATGTTATGCGGTAGTTTAAGGCGTTTCGCGGCGAAAAAAGTAATTGCAAAGATCATGTATGTCTGTAATGCCAGCGGAATAGCGATGAGAAGAATAGTCTTAGGATCGTTAAGTAAGGTGTTAGCCTGAAAACCAAACAGTAAAGCAACCGTGGCGAGTAGGCCTAAGATAGACCAAGGTTTTAGTTTTGCTAACGCATGCTGAATTGCTTCTTTGTCGGTTGATTTATTTAATGTTTTACGTGTCAGGATACCTGCAATCAAGGGTAGTACAACATAGAGTAAAACAGATAACAGCAAGGTTTCCCAAGGTACATTGATATCACTGACTTCCAGTAAAAATGCAGCGATAGGGGCAAATGCAAAGACCATAATAATATCGTTTACGGACACTTGCACTAAAGTATAATTTGCATCTCCTTTGGTGAGTTGTGACCAAACAAATACCATTGCAGTACAAGGCGCGACACCGAGTAAGATCATCCCCGCGATATATTCTTGTGCAGAGCTGGGGTCGACCATGTCAGCGAAAAACACTTTAAAAAATAACCAGGCAAAAGCAGCCATCGTAAAGGGTTTAATGATCCAATTAATGAATACGGTGAGGAATAATCCTTTTGGATTTTTGCCGACATCTTTAATGGCAGAAAAATCGATTTGTACCATCATTGGATAAATCATTATCCAGATAAAGACGGCGACAACTAAGTTAACATGTGCAATTTCTAAATCTGCAATTAACTGAAAAACATCTGGTTGCCAAGCGCCTAAAACCACACCCGTGATGATAGCAAGTGCTACCCATACTGATAAATATCGTTCAAATATACCCATGTTCGTTCTTACTCGCAGTGTTGTTGTGTTCTTTCGGGGCGTTTACCCATACCGTTTAGTCGTTGTATATCAGCACTTATTAAGCTGCCATTTTGTTGTGCGCTAAGATCTATAATGGTTTTTTGCCATTCAGGTAATTCTGGGTTAATTGCATAGAACACCCATTGTTTATACTTTCTATCAACTAATAAACCAGACTTACGGAGTTGAGATAAATTACGAGAAATGCTGGGTTGACTGGCTGTCACGGCTGAGATTAATTCACATACGCAAAGCTCTTTTTCAATATCAATTAACATTAATATTCTTAGACGAGTTTCGTCAGAAAGAATTTTAAAAAGTTGTGTCGGTTCCATATTGGGTACTCATATATGTTTTTTGTTATGCGATAAGTGTATATACCAATTGTTATATGTGTCAAATGTTATATTCGATCTGTGTTATATATAATATAAATTTAATACCTAAGTGGTATAAAGAGATTGTTCTATGTCATTAATTATCTTAAAATTAGCAAGCTAATTTACTGCTTTAATTTAACCAATAAATATTATCGCTAATCATGCTCACGGTTATCATGTCGAGGGTATAGGCGCTAAGTCCAGCTTATATAGGTCTCGTTAATGGATACTACTCTTTTACTTTTTATCGCCACTGCATTCAGTTTTGGTATGCTTGTTAATCTTACCGGATTACCACCTATGGTTGGTTTCCTATTAGCGGGTTTTGCGCTTAATTTTTATGGTTTTGAAGCGACTGAAGGTTTGCAGACATTTGCAGATCTCGGTGTTACCTTGCTCTTGTTTTCGATTGGCTTAAAGTTAGATATACGTACTTTGTTTAAAGCCGAGGTATGGGGTGGGGCAAGTGTGCATATTTTTGCCAGTATTGCTTTTTATGCAGTCGTTTTATTTATCTTAAAACAAGTCGGTTTAACTTTTTTTACTAACCTCGATACCTTTTCACTGGTGCTTGTCGCATTTTCATTAAGTTTTTCAAGTACTGTATTTGCAGTGAAAATCCTAGAAGAAAAGAGTGAAACAAACTCGTTATATGGTCGTATCGCGATTGGTATTTTGATCATGCAAGATATTTTTGCCGTGGTATTTTTAACTGTTTCAGTCGGTAAGATCCCGTCGTTGTTTGCTGTTATTTTATTAGCATTACCGTTAATTAGACCACTGTTGTTTAAATTGTTAGACAGAGTCGGCCACGGTGAATTGTTGGTTCTGTACGGTATTTTCCTTTCGCTTGTGCTTGGCGCTGGGTTGTTTGAATCGGTAGGTATGAAAGCTGATTTGGGTGCGTTGATTGCCGGTATGTTGTTAGCGGGTCACCCCAGTGCCAAGCAGATGGCAAAGTCTTTGTTTAATATGAAAGAGATGCTGCTTGTTTGTTTCTTTCTCAGCATAGGATTAGGTGGACTCCCGACGGTTGATCACTTGTTTGTTGCAGGTATTTTGGCGGTCTTATTGTTTGGTAAAATAGCTTTATATTTCTTTACGTTGGCGAAATTTAAATTACGCGCTCGTACATCATTATTTGCGGCATTTTCGTTGGCAAACTACAGTGAGTTTGGTTTGATTGTGGCGGCGTTAGCGACTTATAAAGGTTGGTTATCACAAGATTGGCTGATTATTACAGCACTTGCGGTATCGCTTAGTTTTGTTATTGCCTCATTATTGAATAAATATGCTGATGATATTTACAGTCGGTTTACTGATAAGTTCGCGCGTTTTCAGTCTATGGATTTACACATTGATGATCGTCCTGTTTCCCTTGGTGATGCCGAGATCTTGGTGATGGGTATGGGCCGAATAGGTGCTGGTGCGTATGATGAATTGCAATCTCAATATGGTGGTAAGGTATTAGGCCTTGATTACAATAACCAAAAGACCTTGAATCATCTTGAATTAGGTCGACGAGTTATCACCGGTGATGCACTGGACACGGATTTTTGGAATAAGCTGGAAATGACTGACAACATCAAACTGGTGTTATTGGCCATGCCTGACCATCATGGTAATCACTATGCTGCGGAGCAGTTACAAAAGATGGACCGTTGTAGTTTCCAAGTTGCAGCGCTTGCACATTTTAAGAGTGATGAAGATGAGCTGAGAGCGCTTGGCGTTAATCCTGTTTATAACATGTATCAAGAAGCGGGTGCGGGTTTCGCTCACCATGTTTGGACTGAATTAAAAATTCCAACACGCCCTCCTGTCGATAGTTAATAATCAATATACGAAGGTAACTAGCATGGTTTAATCAGTTCTAAGTTACCTTCGTTAATACATTGTAAGCTAAGCTAGGCGTCCCCCGCGTTCGTGCGCTCTTGATTTGCGCCAATCATGTTGTAAATATCATATCGCCAAAAGCCAATCCATTCGTGCAGTGCAAAATCAGTCAGTGCAAAGTTATACCCAAGTGGGATGAATGATATATTTGCTGACATATAATCAGCTCTGATTGGGGTCGCATGTACACCGAAATGTTCAAAGTACAATAGGCTACGTTTGATGTGTAACCCTGATGAGACTAAGACATTGTTGTCGAAATTACCTTTTCTGAGTATTTCACTGGTGAATTGTGCATTCTGCCATGTGTTAAGACTGTTTGGTTCGGTGATTATATCAACGGCATTAATACCAATAGAAACTAAGCGTTCTTTATAAACTGCGGCTTCTGTATCACCAAGTTTCTTTGTATCACCACCGCTTACAATGATTTTACATTGTTGATCACTGTCAACACATTCATTGTAAACTCTTGCAGCTTCGTAGATTCTTGCAAAAGAATAGAAAGGTGGCTCAATATTATCGCCAACCTTTTCTAGGCCTGCCCCCAGTAAGATAATAGCGTTATTTTCCTGCCAATGAATCGAGCTTTTAGCCACATAATCTTGTTGTAATTTATCCAATAAATATTTAGGCACGACCCCGATGCTGATAAGCACTGTAAGTAAAATTGTGCAGCATAATACGACTGACTTGGCGCGATGAACGTTAAATAAACGTAATAATAGGCTGATAATGATAAGTAAAGATATAAGCAGCAGGCTCATTGATTGTCCTTGTTGAAGTATGAAAAACACAGTATTTCATTGCAGTATAAAGTAATAAAATAATTTATCATTGTTTAAGTGGCTGGTCGGATGCTTATAAGTGACTGAAACTTATTGTTAAACTAGATGTTTGATGTTGCCATTAATATGTTCTTAAATGCTTCCATACTTGATTTTACCGAGTCCTTGCGCCAAATTAAATTCGTTGTTGTAGTACCGATCGCGGTCGGTAAAGGGTGTGTTTTAATACCTTCTTTAAATGGATATATCGTCAATAACTTTTCTGGCACAAAACCCACCCCCATACCCGCTGTTACGCAGTTTAATAACGCAGTATAGGAGTTTATTTCCACAATTTTGGGATGCAGATCTGCTTGTTTTATCCAGTTAACTAAACGTGTGCGATAGACACATTGGGTTGAGAAACCCAGCAACGTGGGATTATGCCCTAAATCTAATGGTGAGTTAATATCCTCATTACGCAAGCTAGAAACCAGTACCAGGGTTTCGCTAAATACTGGCGTTATTTGCAGCCGTTGATCTTGAGGAGGATCAGATACGAGTGCTAAGTCTAATTGGCCATCAATAATCTGTTCGATGAGTATGCCTGTGGGGCTGGTCGTTACTTCTAACTCGACTTCAGTGTAGGTTTGATGAAAATCCATTAATACGTTAGATAGCCGTGATGCTGCGACAGCTTCTATACTGCCCAAGCGTAGTCTTCCAGATGGTGTCGTATTATTGATTTGCAGTATAGCCGATTCAGCCATAGCGAGAATTTCTTTAGCGTGATTAAAAAATTGTTCACCTGTGGGCGAGGGCCTTAACCGGTTTTTTTCTCGAATGAATAGATCGGTATTTAATTCGGCTTCTAACTTTTTGACTCGTGATGTAATGTTTGAAGGTACACGATTTAATGCGTGTGCTGCAGGACTTATCCCGCCCATTTCGACTACAGCACAAAAAATAGTAAGATCAGACAATTCCACTCTTTATATCTCCACGTTAAACTGCATTACTTTCTCAACATGAGAAAGATGGATTCACAATAATTCATTATTAATAACAGTATATTGCTTTTATACTCTAATTCATAAGCTTAGTTAGGAATAGATTATGGATAATTCAACACGCCAAGGCTATTTGGCTGCATTCGGGGCCGTGCTCATTTGGTCGGGGTTTATTTTAGTATCACGTATGGGTGGGATCAGTCCCTTGCTTTCGTATGATGTCATTGCTATTCGTTATGCAACCTGCGCGGCTTTGGTATTACCAATTTGGTGGTTTAAATTTAGGTTCAAATTATGGCAACCTAAGTTCATTGTTTGTAGCCTGTTTGGTGGTCTCGGATATGCGTTATTTGCCTTCCAAGGATTCGAAACGACACCCGGTTCACAGTCTGCAGTGCTATTACCGGGCTTGATTCCCGTGATGATTATTGTTTTGTCGGTTGTGGTTAACAAGCAAAAGCACGCTTGGAGTAAGTGGTTTGGTGTTGCGATGATCACATCGGGTATTGCGGTTCTATTTTTACAAGAATTTTTAGCACAAGGCACATTATCGATTGGTCATTTAAGTCTTGCGGGTGCTGCGTTTTGTTGGGGCATATTTTCAGTATTACTGAGCCGTTGGCAGATCACACCATGGCAAGCTACCGCAAGTCTGGCTATGATCACTTGCACCATCTACATGCCTATTTATTTACTCTGGTTACCTAAGAATATCAGTTTCGAATTAGTCAGTGCTGGATTGTGGGGGGATATTTTATTACAAAGCTTTTATCAGGGGTTCATGGCGACGATAGTACAGATGCTGTTATATGTTCGCGCTGTGCAGATTATTGGTGCGGCGAACATGGGCACTATGATGGCGATGGTACCGGTTATTGCTGGTGTGAGTGCGTTATTTGTATTTGATGAACCTGTTAAAGCAAGTTTGATCATTGCTATGACAACGGTGAGTATAGGTGTTTGGTTTGCTAATACTCAGTTTTTTGTTAATCAAAAGAACTTTGCTAATACAAAACTAACTCACTCCACGAGTGATCGCGCATAAATTAAGTCTGTTATTTCAAGGTTAGATTATGGAATTCTGACTGTTATTACTAAAGGAGTTGTTCAATGCCGTATATCAATATAAAAATCACCGATGAGCAAGTAACGAAAGAGCAAAAAGCACAGTTAATTGCAGGTGCGACACAATTGCTGGTGGACGTATTGGGGAAAAACCCGAAAACGACCGTCGTGGTGATTGACGAAGTGAATACCGATAATTGGGGCATCGGTGGCGAAGTGGTGACGGCACTGCGCCAAAAATCTCAGCTTTAGTCGTCTGTTACTGGCTATCGGATATTAACAGTTAATAGTCAGTTATCTGAGTCTCTTGGCGATAGCTTCTATTGCCATCGTTACGCCAACAGGTACCGCTGCTTGATAAGAGTGCAGCGCATACACATTTACTTTATCGAGTTGATAGTTGGGTAATAGTTCCGCTAACGTAGCTATGTGTTTAGCAAATATAAAGTCTGGAATAATACCAACACCAAACCCTTGTTCTAACATTGTTACGCAAGTAGGTAGCGTGTTGGCTTTATGATTGGTTTTAAAGTTCAGTTCGCAGCGCTGCTTATTGGCTTTTGTTGATTTACGGTGTTTAAGGCTACTTTTCTTAAGACTAAGATGATGACTAATCGATTTTTCTTGCCAGTGATTCGCGACGTACTTTATCTGAGTGAGCGAGAGCTTTGTTGTTTCAAACTCAATGTTATCTTCAAGTTTTAATGCGTTTATATCGGTTTGATGAGCATTAATGGTTTGCACTGCACCACAGAGTACATCTCTGAAATCACCTATTCGCTTTTGCTTGAGATTGCTTATCTTTGATTCTCCCACACGTATCGCAATGTCGATGCCTTCTTGCATGAGATCCAATTGACCATCATGGCTTATTAATTCTAACTCGACATTTGGATAAGCATTAAATACGTCATGTAATGCGGGTAAGACCAGATGGTCCATTAAAGCATGCGGTGCTGTGATCTTGATTAATCCTTGCGGGGAGACTTGTAATTTCTGGGCGTCTTGCCACGCTTGTTCTGCCAGTTCATGCATGGTACAACATTGTTGATAGAAATGTTCACCAGCAGGCGTGAGGCTTTGTTTACGCGTTGTACGTTTAAGCAAGGTAACCGCAAGCTCAGTTTCAAGTTGCTTCAAATGTTGGCTGACAACGGATTTAGATACGTCTAGTTTTTCTGCAGCTTTGGTTATAGAGCCGAGCTTTACTATGTGCATGAATACCGTCATTTTCCTAAGCTTAGTCATTGTGTATTATTACCTATGTTTAATTGTTCTGTTTATCTTAACAGTGTTTTCTAATTGTGCTGTTTTTATTCTCCAATTATAGCGGTAAAGTAACACTCATACACTTAATAGGAGCAAGATGATGACACAAGAACAGATTTTATTAGCCTGTAAATCCGGAATAGCAGCATGGCAGAAAGCCTTTAATAATCAAGACGCAGCAGGTTGTGCAGCGCAATATGAAGAAGGTACGATTATGCATGCTCGTCCGTTTGGTACTTTTACTGGTCGTGAAGAGATCCAAACATTTTGGCAAGGTATTATTGATCAAGGTTTCAATGCCGTTGATTATACTGATGTTAAATGGGTAGCGATGAATGATGATAGCTATGTATTAACAGCAAAATGGACAATGAATAAAGCGTTTGGTGCGGTACATCACGAGCAATGGCGTATTCAAGCTGATGGCAGTGCGTTATTAGCAGCAGATGACTTTGAAGTACAAGGTGAGCGTTAAATGACTGGTTGATGAACAACCTGCCTGGTAGATAAAAAAGACGAGAGATCGCAATATCACTCGTCTTTTTGTTTTTATGACGTTGGATCTATCGTGCCAGCAATTGAATTGTTCATTCTAAACCAACCCGCAATTGAATAGCGTGTTGATTCAGCGGCAAGTACTTCATGCGGAAAACGTTCACTTTCAAATACCACCAAGGTACCTGTTTTGGGGGCAACGCGTGCGATCACATCATTTGAATCTTGTGCATAGATGAGTAATTCACCACCAACACCGGGGGTGTTCAGGTAACAGACAGTGGTAAAGACACGGTTTGATTTACCTTTAAACGCATCTAGGTGTTTTTTATAAAAATCACCAATTTCATATTTCGCGTAATGACATTCATAATCAAATAAGCCTAAGAAAAAGTTACGATTAACTTCCAATCTAAGGTCGCTCATTAGCGCCATAAAATCAGCTTGGGCAGGACTTTCACCCGTTAACCATAAGGTTTTATCTTTGCGGATCTGAGTGTTTAATTGTGAGTCTTGCTGACGACCAATGCCAGCGGCTTTAAATTCGGGTTGGTTTTCAAGGCAATCAGTTAGTAACTTTTCAATAATGCCTTCTGGAAGTGCATCTTCGATAACAGCATAACCATGCTCATGGATATTATCTAAAATAGTATCGATGGTGGTGCGAAAATTATTCTTTGCTCGTAACTGGGTTGTTTCCACATTTGTATAATATACAAGTAAATGATAGGCCATTATACTCAGTTTAATGCACATAAGTATGATTAAAGATAATATTCGCTTTGCTAGTGTGAATGCTAAGCTTAAGTGTTTGAATTTTATCACCTTTGACGAAAAGCACTGTCCTTTAGGGCGGTGATGTAAGTCATTATTGCGTAGCAATAAGCACTTTGTTTTGTTATTAATATTGACATATTTTCACATAGAATCTACGTTTAGAACTTAGTGCTGTATATAAATACAGTCATGTAGGTGCTGGAAATTGAAACTTATTGCGTATAAATACAGGTTCTACCCAAACAATGAGCAGGTAACAATACTTGCTCATACATTTGGTTGTGTTCGTTTCGCTTACAATTCAGCGCTTGGTTTCTCTAAAGCGCAATACGAATTGGGTAATAAAACCAATTATAACGATTGGAGTAAAAACCTCACTCAACTAAAAAAGAATCCCGATTTTATATGGCTGAAAGATGTTTCTAGCGTGCCATTGCAACAATCACTAAAGCATCTCGATAAAGGCTTTAAGTCATTTTTTAAATCAGGTTTTGGTTACCCTAAGTTTAAACATAAACACGGTAATCAATCTGCTAGCTATATGAGTAACGGCTTCAAATGGAGCGCGGACAAGCAATCGTTAACACTCGCCAAGATGAAGCAAGCATTAAAGATTAAATGGTCACGTACATTTACTGGCACACCCAGTTCATTAACGGTATCGAAGACAAAATCAGGTAAATATTTTGTATCAATGCTTGTAAAAGAAGATGTTAAGCAGCTACCAGTCGTGAACAAGACCGTCGGTGTTGATGTCGGTATTAAAGACTTAGCGATTTGTTCGGATGGAACAAAGTTCAATAACCCACGATTAACCAATAAATACGCGAAGAAACTCGCCAAGGCATCACGCAAATTAGCCAAAAAGAAGAAAGGCTCTAATAACTTCAATAAACAAAAATTGGCCCTTGCTAAGATTCACGAAAAGATAGCCAATTGCCGTAAAGACTTTACCCATAAAATGACGTCGACACTTATAAACGAAAACCAAGTGATAGGCATCGAGTCGTTGAAGGTCAAAAATATGGTTAAGAACCGTAAGCTATCTAAACATATCCACGATGCTAATTTCGGTGAAATAGTAAGACAATTAGAATATAAAGCGGATTGGTACGGGCGTAAAGTATCAGCTATTAGCCAGTGGTTTCCGTCAAGTAAAATGTGCAATGAGTGCGGGTTGCTGTATTCTGGCAAGTGGTCTTTAAAGATTAGAAATTGGACTTGCAAGTGCGGAGCAGTACACGACAGGGACGAAAATGCGGCTATCAATATCCACAGAGAAGGGTTAAGGCTAGCCGCTTAAGTCATTTGTGGCGGTAGGTAGTACCGACACGTTAAACGCTTTGTAAGAGGTTTTGGAAGACTAACGCAATTTAATATTGCAATGCTTAAGCCGTTGACGACAAGAATCCCCTTCCTTCCCCGACTTGTCGGGCGCGAAGCGAGGTAGGGGAGCTTCAAAACTGAAACATTAATAACAAGCTGCTACAGTGGGCTAATAGTAAACGATAGGAGTACCCAAATGGTAAAGTGGCCTGCTGTGATTAAATATCACGGTGAAGATGAACTTATTTATGTTGAGTCGTTAACTGAGTGGGAGAATGATCCTGATTTATGCCAGCCTAATTATGAATCAGAAGATCGATTAATCGATGCGAGTGGTGCTTTATTTTCACTTCCTGCCGCGTCATCTCCTTCGGATACAGACATGTTTGTTTCTTTGTACTCTCGAATATTAGTGCCTGAATTTGTCGAATTGATTCGTAAGCATGCGGTGATTGAAAATTATTGCTGCTCTGCAAAGCTAAATGCCAAAACGTATCAACAAGTGATGGCAATGGTCAAAGAAATCAACTTACTTTAGCTCGGAGTTTTAGTCATGGATGAACATGTCGTTATTTTGATTATTGCCTTAATCGTGTTGTTCTATGGTTTTATATCCAAAAAGCTAGCCCAATTTGATATATCAGGCCCTATGATATTCACTGTATTGGGGCTTATCTGCTCGCCGTTTGGTTTAGGCATTACTGCTGTGGAAGTGGATGCCGAGTTTGTCACTGTGCTGGTGGAAATCGCGTTAGTACTCGTGTTGTTTAGTGATGCAGCATTGTTAGATCTGAAATTACTGCGACGTTCATGGCATATACCTGCACGATTACTCTTTATTGGCCTACCTTTGACAATTATTGCTGGCACTGCTGTAGCGGTATGGTTGTTCCCAGACCAACCGATTATTTATATGCTCTTATTGGCGTTACTGCTTACACCTACGGATGCCGCCTTAGGTAAAGCGGTGGTGTCAGATCCGAAAGTACCTAACATGATCCGTTCGAGTATCAATGTTGAAAGTGGCTTAAATGACGGCATTGTTTTTCCCATTGTATTAACCGTGGTTGCATTGATAACCAGTGGGCTAACCAAAGCTAATGACTATAGCTGGATTTGGTATGTCGCCGAACAAATCGTCTTTGGTATGTTGGTCGGCGGTATAGTTGGTTATCTTGGTGCGAAATTATTGAATAAAGCAATCGAACATAACTGGATTGAAGAAAGCTATCAAAACTTGATCCCCATAGCCCTTGCCATACTCGGATTTTATCTTGCCGAAGCATTATTAGGTAATGGTTTTATTGCTGCTTTTTTTGCGGGTTTATATATTGGCAATACCAGTAAACAAGCGCGAGCACATATTGAAGAGTTTGCAGAAAGCGAAGGGGAGTTATTTATTCTTATTAGCTTCTTTTTGTTTGGTTTAGCGTTTGTACCATTAACATTACATGATATTAGCGTGAACGTGGTTATCTATGCATTATTGAGCCTGACGGTATTACGTATGTTGCCTGTGATGATTTCATTAATAGGTACAAATTTGGACCTTGCAAGCCGTGTGTTTATTGCTTGGTTTGGACCGCGTGGAATTGCTTCTATTTTATATGTGTTGATTGTGGCGCATAACGTCGGTGATATTGGTGGTTTTGATATTGTTTACGCTGTTGTGACGCTGACTATCCTCATGAGCATTTTTGCTCATGGCTTTACCGCACAGCCTTTTTCAAATCTATACGGTAAAAGCCATCGAGATAGACCTTAATCAGCTTAAAAGGTTAATCCTAAGGCAGCCAGTGATTTAGAGTTATTGTTAATATCGGCTGCTTCACGTTCAACTAACTCTGTTTGTTGTAGGTTGTGTTGTGATGCATCACTGATATTGACGATATTGCGACTGATTTCTTGCGACACCATATTTTGTTCTTCTGAGGCTGTGGATATTTGTATTGCCAGGTCTGAAATATCTGTGATCGCCCCATAGACATTTTGCATCATCGACTGTGTACGTTTAGATTCATTGACACACAGCTCGGCAGACTCTTTACCTTGCTGCATCGTTATTGACCACTGTTCAAGCGTTTGTTGAATTTCGTTAATTGAGGTTTGGATCTGCTCAGTGGCATTATGGCTCCGTGTCGATAGTGCTCTGACCTCATCGGCCACAACAGAGAAACCACGGCCATGTTCACCCGCACGCGCAGCCTCAATTGCTGCATTTAATGCAAGCAGATTTGTTTGGTCGGCAATACCTCGAATTTCTAACATGATAGTGCTAATCTTTTGGGCTTCTTCTGACAGCATACTGGCTGATGTCGCTGACTCTGCTACATCAATGGCGAGTTTACCGACTTGGGTCATTGTATCTGACATCGCTTGCGTTGCACTTTCACAATCATTATGAGCTATTTGCACTTTTTGCGATGTTAATAAGGTATTTTGAGATACTTCTGAAATTGTAGAGGACATTTCAGTGACAGCTGTTGCGACCTGATGTAACTCAAGTGTTTCTTGTTCAACACCTTCTTTCGCTCTGTGGGCAGCAGATGTGAGGTTATCAGCCCCTGTTTCAAGTGAGCGACTACTATCAACAACACGACCTAAAATAGTTTTGATCTTACCTTCTTCCATTTTTAATTGGAAGTCGACAATACTTTGTGGCTTTAATCCAGAGAATACATAACGAGAAACACTGTCATAATTTTGCTTTAAGATAGCAAAATAACGCGGTACTGTAATCAGTTCATTATGGAAAATAATAAAAGGCAGCAATGCTAATAATACACTGAGGTAAGGTATATCTTGACTAGCGAATACGATCAATGCGCTGATTATAAAGAAAGACAAGGGTTTTAAGAGTGGACGCTGGTACCACTGAAATAAACTTTTTCCGTTATTAATTTTGTTATAAGCCTGTTCAGCGGTAAGCTTATCTTTGTGCGCTAATTTTCTACGTACAGACTGATAACCCACTAATTTACCTTGTTCGTGAATTGGTGTTACAAAGGCATCAACCCAATAATAGCGGCCATCTTTACAGCGGTTTTTTACTGCGCCACGCCACGGTTTTTCCGCTTGTAAATTTGTCCAAAGATCTTTAAATGCGGCGGATGGCATATCAGGATGGCGCACGACATTGTGGTTTTTACCGACTAATTCATCGAGTTCAAAACCCGCAATATGGCAGAAGGTAGGATTGGCATAAGTAATGACACCTCGGATATCAGTGGTAGAAACTAATTCATCTTGTACATCAAATGAGACTTCTTCATTAATGACTTGAGTGTTTCTTTTGTTCATTACTTATTTCTCCTTAACTTTAATTTATTAATAGGCATTTTATTTAGCCTTTCATTTAGTCTTTTATTTGTAGTCATGATACCTTAAATTGCTGAATTATGGGGTGAAAAAGTGAAATTAGTGTAGATGCACTAATTTCACTTTATTTATCTTTATCAGAAATTAGGCTTTAGAAGTATTGGTAATTAGGTTTTATATTGAAGGTTTGAATAGCGAGTATAGCCAGAGCTGATGAAAGGTGGAGAGAATAAGCATTGAGCACAGGCTCAATGCTGTTTAAATTTGTGTTATTTACTATAGTGCTGCTAACGCTGCTGCATAGTCCGGTTCATCAGTAATTTCACTAACTAATTCACTGTGTACAACAAGGCCTTCTGTGTTTAAACAAACAACTGCACGACTCGCTAAACCAGCTAATGCGCCTTCGTTGATATTAACGCCATAATCTTCTGTAAATGTTGGAGCACGGAAGAAAGATGCTGTTTTAACATCTTTAATACCCTCTACTTCGCAAAAACGGCCTGTCGCAAATGGTAGATCTGCAGAAATACATAGTACAACGGTATTTTCTTTACTTGCAGCTTCAATATTAAAAGTTCGTACACTTGTCGCACATACTGGCGTATCGATACTAGGGAAGATATTTAAGATAACGTTCTTACCCGCAAAATCTTGTAGCGTAATGTCTGCTAGATCTGCACCACATAATGTGAAGTTCGGTGCTTGCGTTCCTTTTTCAGCAAATGAACCTGAAAGACTAACTGAATTACCTTGAAATGTAACTGTAGACATAATTTTCCTTTAATACTTTTGAGTTAGAGTTATAGATTTATAGCATAGTTGAAACAAAATTTATTCTATAAATTAACTGGTTGTACCAAAGTATCATGTTTTATAAATATGTTAACGGAAGGTGTTGTTAAATATAAATATTTAATTTTTATTTAATATTTATATTGAGGGGGAGGTGGGGGATAACGATTAAGTTATTGTAAACTTGATTATATTTCTGTGAGCGGGGGGGCTTAAGTGCGGTTTATGCTAATTTTGAGTTATAAAAATGGATTAATGTTATCATTATGTTTCCTTTACCGTCGGTTTTTCTTGCATGATTGCATTAACGAAAAGTAACGTATTGTTTAATTGGCAGAAGTTGAGTTTTAGGCATCGCCTACTACTCATTATGACCTTGTCTGGTGTGATTAAATTATTGATCTTGTCGATTGCAGGTTTTGCTTATTTGAAGCATTGGGAAGAGCAGGAAAGTGGAGATAAAGCACTCGGTATTGCTAAATTTTTAGCCGCGTCACCTTCTGTTATTGAGGCGATTGAGGCGAAGAACCCTGAATTAATCAGAGACAAAGTTGAATTATTACGCTCATCTATTAATGCTACATTTATTGTGATCGGTGATAAAAACAGTTTACGTTATGCACATCCTATCGCTAATCGCCTCGGCCATAAAATGCAGGGCGAAGATAATGATAAAGCATTAAAAGAAGGCTTATCTTATGTGTCAGTTGCTGAAGGGTCCTTAGGTCGTTCCGTGCGTGGTAAAACCCCAATTATCGATACCAATGGAAACATTGTCGGTGTGGTATCTGTTGGTTATTTAGTCACAAGTATCGAAAATAAAGCTGAACACTTCCTCGTATTCCTTCTTTTTATGGTCGTGTTGGTTGTGTTTACTAATGCATTAATCTCTAATTTTACGGCAAAGAAATTTCAGAATGCGATATTTGGCTTTGAGCCCGAAGAGTTCGGCCGCTTATATATGGAGCTAGAAGTAACGCTTAGTACTATCAAAGAAGGTGTTGTGAGTATTGATGCGAATGGTTACTTACGCTCAATCAACCGCAGTGCATGCGATATTTTTAAAGTGAAGGCCAAGGATGTATTGCACCGCAAAATGGATGAAGTATTACCTGATAACAATCTAACGGAAATTTTAACCAGTAAAGTCAGCGAATATAATGTTGAGATGATGATTAAAGGCCAAGCGATTGTGGCGAATAGGTTGGTGCTTGTTGTTGATGAACGGGTTGTTGGAGCCGTATCAAGTTTCCGTCTTAAAGATGAAATTACAGAACTTACTAAACAACTATCACAGGTGCGTGAATATTCCGATTTGTTACGCTCGCAAACGCATGAACATAGTAATAAATTAAACACCATTAGCGGCCTTATTCATTTGGGTAAAAATGAAGAAGTATTAAACTTGATAGGGCAAGAAACAGCACGTTATCAACATTTAATTCAATTCTTACGTGAAGCAATTCACGAACCTATGATCGCAGGCGTATTGTTAGGTAAAAGTGAAAGGGCTAGGGAGCTAGGGTTATTATTAGAGATTGATGAAGGGTCACAGCTGTTAACCTTACCTGAACATATTCGTGCCGAAGATATTGTAACAATTTTAGGTAACTTTATTGATAATGGCTTTGATGCTTGTATCAGTAGCAATACGATAAAATCAGAGAGAAAAGTATCAGTGAGCATTTCTGATTTTGGCAATGAGATAATCATTGAAGTGGAAGATAACGGTTGTGGTTTACCAGAAGGTATCGCACAAAAAGAATTAATTAAACAAGGCGTATCAAGTAAATCGGAAAGTAACCGAGGCGTGGGACTGCACCTTGTTGATCAAATCATTAGTCAATATTATGGGCAGCTAATGATGAAAAGTATAGATAATGAAGGAACAAGAATGACGGTGTATTTACCAAAAAAATATACGAATAAGGATATTACGAATGACATCAACTAATGCGATTAAAGTGTTAATCATTGAAGATGATGTGGGTATCGCTGAGATCCACCGCCGAAATTTGATGAAAATAGAGGGCTTAAGTGTCATTGGTATCGCAACCACGAAAACTGAAGCTGAAACCTTACTTGAGGTGTTAACTCCAGATTTAATTCTGCTGGATGTTTATTTACCGGATGGTAACGGCTTAGATATTCTTCGTGACTTGCGCCAACAGCAACACGAATGTGATGTGATTCTAATTACAGCAGACCGTGATGCTGAGACGCTACAAGCGGCTATGCGTGGTGGCGTTGTTGATTATATTTTAAAACCCGTTATATTTGCACGCTTAGAAGAGTCATTATATAAGTACTTAAAGCAGAAAAATCAATTTGGTATTTTAGATGATTTAGATCAGCGGGTCGTTGATTCAATGATCTCGGTGAGTGTGAAAAGCTCTGTTTCATCCCGATTACCGAAAGGTATTGATAGTGTGACTTTGGATAAAGTACGTGGTTTGTTTACTGAACATAAAGATATCACCGCGGATAATGCAGGGGTATTTATTGGAGCAAGTCGGACAACGGCAAGACGTTATTTAGAGCATCTGATTAGTACTGGTGAGCTAGTGGCTGATTTGAATTATGGTACGGTAGGACGTCCAGAAAGAACCTATCGGAAACAAGCTCGATAGCTTTTTAGCTAAAACTCTTTATATGAAAAAAACAGCGCATCAAGCGCTGCTTTTATAAAAAACGAACGATTAGAAACGAATTTAACGACAACCTTCTGCTGACCTCACCTTGTTAACACGATAACGATTAAATGCCGTTAATAGTATTGGAGTCACAAGTACTAACGCTGATATGACGGTGAACGTTAAGGTGATAGGGCGTTCCCATAAGAAGTTTAACTCACCATCGCTGAGCATCAATGAACGGCGTAGGTTTTCTTCCATTAATCCACCAAGAATGAAACCGAGTAATAACGGGGCTAATGGGAAAGTCGCTAACCTTAAAAATATCGCGATTACTGCTATTATGATCATAACAAATACATCAACAGTATTAAATGAAACCAGATACACCCCCGTGATTGAGAAGAAAATGATCATCGGCAGTAATACGGTTCTTGGCACGGCTAATAGTTTTGAAATATACGGGATTAGCGGTAGATTCAAGACCATCAAAACAACGTTACCGAAGTACATAGAGATGATCACCGACCAGAATATTTCAGGGTTATCGACAAACAAGCGTGGACCAGGTTGAACACCATAAGATATCAATGCACCTAGCATAATGGCAGTTGTTCCAGAACCTGGAATACCTAAGGTTAATAGCGGTACAAATGAACCACTTGATGCGGCATTGTTAGCGGATTCTGGCGCCACTAAACCACGGATACTGCCTTTACCAAATTCATCGCGTTTATCTTTTGGTGCTAGATTACGCTCTAAACCGTAACTTAAGAAAGCAGCAATCGTCGCGCCTGCGCCTGGTAATACCCCGACAAAAAATCCGAGAATCGAAGAGCGAATTGCCACTGGGGCAACTTCTTTTATTTCTTCTTTTGTCACTTTCATGCTGCCGATTTCAGCTAAAGCACTGTTCTCTTCTGATGACGTATCAGGGTCTGGTTTTAAAATACTGAATAAAATCTCACCGAGGGCAAAGGTTGCCATAGCTAATAATAAGAAACTAAAACCATCCATTAGGTCAGTTAAACCAAAGGTGAAACGCTCAACGCCAATCCCTTTATCGATACCGACTGTTGATAACATTAAACCTAAAATAGTCATCATCCAGGCTTTTAGCACCTGGCCTTTACCGGCAAAGGCGGCTACGGCAGACAAACCGACGAGCATAAGTGAAAAATAATCAGATGATTGAAAACTTAATGACACTTTTGCTAAGGCGGGAGCCGCGATTAATAGCATAATTGCGGATAAGGTACCGCCAGTAAATGAGGCATATGCAGCAAGTGCTAGCGCTTTACCCGCTTGGCCTTTTTTCGCCATTGGGTAACCATCAAATGCGGTGACCACAGTTGAAGAGCAACCAGGAGCATTGATTAGAATTGATGAGGTTGAACCACCAAAAATTGCACCGTAATAAACACCGGCCATTAAGATCATACCTGACGATGGGTCTAAACCATAGGTAATCGGGATCATCAGGGCAATTGCTGAAATAGGACCAAGACCGGGCAACATACCAATAAAAGTACCAACAAAACAACCGACCATGACCATCATTAAGTTGGTTGGCATGATTGCTGTGGATAAGCCTGCTAAAATTCCATCTAACATAATTATCTTCCTACAAGCTTAAAAAAAGGTAACCAGGTTCAAGATAAATATCCAGAACTTTGGTAAGAAGTAACCAAAATAGCGTTACAAAAGGAAAGGAAGCACCAAGCAAGACCGATTTTCGACGTTCGCCAAGTAGCCAAAATCCAATTAGTAAGAATAAGCTGGTGGCTAATACGAATCCGAGCCAAGTTAAGCCTACGCCATACGCGGTCATTAAAATAATAAATGAGGTGAGTAAGCGCCAATCTAAGCGACTTTCGTTTGCGGTTTGTTGCTCGCAAGCGTTCTTATTACTGGGTGTAACTGGTGACATCACAATTAGTAGCAGCGACATGATAATCCCGGCGGCTGTTAATAAATAGGGTAAAGTACGCGCAGTAAAGGCTTCATATTCATCACCAGGGAAAAGCTGAATTTGGGTGGTTTGGTAACCGTAAATTAAACAGACAAGCAGAAATATTAATCCACTCACCCGATCTCGGTTTAATAATGATAAAGGGGTTGATTGCATAGGGGCTCCAATTAAAAAGAAAGCCACAGCGAAACATAATGTATTGCTGTGGCTGTATGATGAGGATGAATTAGATTATTTTAGGAAGCCTAATTCACGCATCAAACTACCCATCTGTTGTTCTTGTTGCTCTAAGAATGCATAGAAGTCTTTATCTGCTTTATAGTTATCAATCCAGCCATTACGATCGCGAACGGTTGCCCATTCGTCGGTTTTGTACATTTTACTTAGTACTTTGTTCCACAGAGCAACCTTTTCTTCACTGATACCCGGTGAAGCAAAGAAACCACGCCAGTTAGCAAACACAGTGTTGTTACCCATCTCGGTAAGAGTCGGTACATTTGGCGCTGCGGCTAAACGTTCTGGTGCAGTAATAGCGAGAATACGTACTTGACCACTTCTCGACATTTCCAGTACTTCGCCTAAACCGGTTGATAATAATGGTGTTTCGCCAGATAGCACGGCAGCCATGGCTTTACCGCCTGCGTCATAAGCAATATAACGTACTTTACGGGCATCAAAACCTTCGCCTTTAAAGGCTGCTGCTACAATAAGATGATCCATGCTACCGCGAGCTGAGCCGCCAGCAATTTTTACTTTTCGTGGGTTTTCTTTAAAGTCAGCGACAACTTGTTGCCAGTTTTGGTATTTCGAATCTGCGGCGACAACAATTGCACCATAATCGGCAATGGTCGTTGCAACAGGTGTTAAATCTCGAAATGACTGCGGAAAGATCCCTGTTAATGAACGGATCACAATCGGTGTTGAGTTAACCATCAACGTATCTTGCTGACGATCTGCGGTTTCAATCATATGAGCAATCGCTTTACCACCTCCGCCACCAGATAGGTTTTGGAAAGATACTTTTTCAACTAGGTCCGCTTTCATTAATACATCACCTGTACCTCGAGCTGTCATATCCCAGCCACCGCCTGCACCACCAGGGACAATAAAGTGTAGTTTTTCTATATCAGCCGCCCAAGCGGCAGATGAGAGTGTTGCAATACTTGCCACGATAAGTGATGAGGCGACACGCTTTCTAAATTGCTTTAGCATGGTTTCCATTCCTTTTATTTATTGTTAATAGTTAACGTTATAGGTTTAATGGTTAACGTTAATAATGTGCAATGTTACGCTAGTGTTATCGGTAACGTTGTGACGGGATGGAAACTGTAAATAATGGCAATTAACGGCGTTGTGGCTATTTTGTTCATAAAGTTCACGATGGACTTTAAATTAAAAGAAGGTAATAAAAAGCCGCCTAATTTATTTCGATGAATAAAAAAAGGCGGCTTTATGTCGTTATGAAACGGCAGGTTTATGACCTATAGCGAACAGAATTAACTCGTTGTATTGATTTCTACTGCTTTATTTTTATCTGTTACTGTAGAGTCACTTTGCGCCATTGTTTCTAGAATGGCGTCTTTTTCTATCCAAATTTGGTTCAAGTGCTGTTGAAAACCAATTTTAAATGCTCGGTCTTTTTGGTAATCGCCGCGCATCTTGTCATCAATATCTGAGACGCGAATATGTACATGTACATCTTTCACTTCACCACACAAGTATTGCCAAAAGGTGGGGGTTTGACCTGGATAATAAATGGCGACATCAACAATTTTGTGAATATGATCGCCTAATGCAGAGAGTGCAAACGCCAATCCACCTGCTTTTGGTTTTAATAGATGTTTAAACGGTGAATTTTGTTTGTTATGTTTTTCTGTGGTCAGGCGAGTACCTTCAACAAAATTCATCACACTCACAGGGCTTGATTTGAATTTAGCACACGCCTTACGTGTTACTTCAATATCTTTACCGCGCAACTTCGGATTTTTCTTTAGTTGTGTAGTGCTGTAACGGCGCATAAAAGGAAAGTCTAACGCCCACCAAGCGATACCTAAGAAAGGCACAAATATAAGCTCTTTCTTTAAGAAGAATTTTAAGAATGGAATTTTTTTATTTAATACGCGCTGTAAGATCAGGATATCAACCCAAGATTGGTGGTTAGCCAATACCATATACCATTCTTTTTCAGACAGTTCGATGTCTTTGCTGTGTAGATGAATATTCACAGGATGAATAAGGCGCTCAATTATTACATTGACTCGAATCCAACTGCTTGCACAACACACTAATAGTGAAGAGCATAGAGTTTGTATTATTTTAATCGGTAATAATTTGATTGGGCTTAAAATCATGATGGGAGTGGCCCAAAACAATAAATTTATAACCCAAAAGGTAAAAGCTAAACAGCCTCGTATAAATGACATAATATTTCCTACACATTAAATACATACTTTCAAATAAGTGCTTATATTACTGCCCGAAGCGTCAGGTCTCAATATATAAATGTTCGTTTGCGCTCAAAATTACCTATTTCACGAAACATCGGATCAGTTAAGCCCTAAATTTAAGAATACGAGTGCTCTTGCTCTTATTTTCGAGGGTAATTATGGCTATATATCTAAATATAGATATAAAATTAGACTTTAGTTGCCATTTATAAGTTTTTTTACTATTTGAGGTGGCTACAATAAGGTATTGTTTAGATAAACAATACTTAAACATAGGTATTATAAACTCTGCATTTCAATACCGCCATTCGTTTCGCACAATAATGAATAATGGTTGCAAAGCAACATCAAATACTAAGGATATACATTTATGGAAATTCTAATTGATATACTATTAACTCCCTGGCTTTGGATCTCAGTTGTGGTCATATTCACAATTCAAAGAGGCATACTCTTTGTTCCGCAAAATAGAGGTTATGTTATTTATACGTTTGGGCGCTATAGCGGCACATTACAAGCGGGTCTTAATTTTATCGTTCCGTTTGTACAAAGGGTTGCTGCAGATCGTAACTTAAAAGAGCAATCATTAGACATATCTTCACAACTCGCGATCACCAAAGACAATATTTCATTAGAAATTGATGGCATTTTGTTTATGAAAGTGGTTGATGCATCTGCTGCAACGAATAATATTACTGACTATAAATTAGCGGTTATTCAGTTAGCTACAACGACAATGCGTAATGCAATTGGTTCGATGGAACTCGATCAATGTTTCCAAAATCGCGATAATATTAATGCGAGTATTTTGGCTGCAATGACGGATGCGACCCAACCTTGGGGTGTTCAGGTTACGCGTTATGAGATTAAAGACATTACGCCTCCCACTTCTATCAAAGAAGACATGGAAAAGCAGATGACGGCAGAGCGTGAAAAACGTTCCGTTATCCTGACTGCTGAAGGTGTTAAAACCGCAGCGATTACCAAAGCTGAAGGCTTGAAACAAGCAAGGGTTCTCGATGCTGAAGCCGCAAAAGCAGAGCTGGTATTAGCTGCTCAAGCGAGTAAAGAGTCACAAATTTTGGAAGCGGCAGGTAAAGCAGAAGCAATTAGATTGGTCGCGGATGCCGATTCTGCTGCGCTAAATGTAGTCGGTGCTGCGGCAATAACCAGTGAAGGGCAGCAAGCTGTACGTTTAACGCTTGCCCAAGATGCGATTGCGGCACACAAAGCCATTGCAGCCGAAGGTTCGGTCATATTAACGGATGGTAAAACCAGCGAGAATATAGGTAATACCGTCGCGCAAGCGATTGCTGTATCAAGTGCATTAAAACTGTCTGAATAATATGCTTGGTTACCCATTGAATGGAGTTTAAGAAATGGATACATTAATCGACTACTTACAAAATAATCATGATCAATTGCTTTATGTTATTGGTGCGATTACGTTAGTCGTTGAACTGGGTGTGATTGGTTTAAGTGGTCCGCTGTTGTTTTTCAGTCTTGGTTGCCTCGCGACTGGCTTATTGGTTAACTTGGGCGTGATTGCAGGGTGGGAGCTTGAAGTTCTGTCTGTGGGACTATTAACAGCGATTAGTGCGCTGCTTTTATGGAAACCACTGAAGCACTTTCAGGGAGATAAGCTTGTACAAGATACGAGTAGCGACATGATCGGTCAAATGGTACCTGTAAGTGAAGCTGTCACTATCAATGGTGGCAAAGTTCGCCATTCTGGTATTAACTGGAATGCACGTTTAAGTGAGTCTTCGACTGTTGAAACCAGAGAGGTAGGTCAACGAGTTAAAATTGTCGCAGTGGATGGCACTGTTTTAATTATCGAGTAGACATTAAGCAGATTAAGTAAGACATAATTTAGACATTAAATTACTAGGTTAAGTAAACTAATCTATATGATATATAGCCCTTATCGCATGTTTTTAATGAACAATGTGAGAGGGCTTTTTTATAGAAAAAATTCTGTGGTAACGCTATTTTTTACCTATAGTTGAGTATGTATACTCAGAGTTGCAATATTAGGTAATAGAACTTAGGTGGCAATAGGGATGAAAGGAATACACAGAAAAGAATTTGTCCATATCATTTGTACATTAATCAGTAATCACGAATATATATTTGGTGCTGTTAGTATAAAAGAGGACTGTGGTTATTTAATTTGTATCAGAGATTATGTAACCCAAAATATAATGTTCATGGCTGATACTCGTTTTAGAAGTCGTTCAGACGCTCTTTATGATTTCGGACTAATGTGGGACGATGCATTGGCTAAAGTACACTGTGATAGTTCACCGTTGGTCACATCGGGATAGTGAGAGCGTCTTAATAATAGGGTAAATACTCCATGGATTTATCAGCTGTTATGCTCATCGGAGCAGATGAGGTGTTCAATACATAATTTATAAAATGATTGTGCTTGGGGTGAAATTGTATGCTCTGCAAGTCTAAAAATACCAATTTTTCGCTCTAAAGACGGATCGATGAGTGGTAGCCAGACTAAATCGGTTTCATTGTTTGGGAATGCCAATTTAGGTAGTGTGGTTATACCAATGCCAAGTTTTAATACTGAAAATAAAGAAGTTATATTTTCTACTGAATAAAGCGCCTTCTCAATGAGAACCCTTGCTGGAGTTGGCTCTAGCAGCCTGCAGGTGCCATTATGAATAAATGCTTGGTCCAATAGTGCTCGCCATTCAACACCATTAATTTTACTCGCTATCGGATTATCCTTTAAGCAGACTACGCCGATTGGATCTGAAATCAGCGGTGTAAAATCAATAGCTTCAGAATCTAAGTTGGCACAGTTTCCCAGCGCTAAATCAACCTCACCAGAAAGCAATCTTGCTTCGACACCTGCGGCGTTATCATCAATTAAACTGACTTCGACATTGGGGTATTCCTTACAAAACCGGCCCAGCACGTTGGGGATTAATTTTGCTGCAACTGATGGTACGCTGGCAATGCGAACACGTCCCTGCTGGCCTGCTGCGGCAGCGTGTAGATCGTTATTTAATGTCTTGTAAATATACAGAAATTGCGTGATTTTTGGTAAGCAAATTTGACCAAAAGGCGTGAGAGTTGATTTATTACCTGATTCAAAAAGTGGTTGTTCTAAAGTACGTTCAAGTTCTTTGATTGAGGTCGACAGCGCAGCCTGAGAACGGTTTGCTCTATTTGATGCCGCGCGAAATCCACCTTCTTCGACGACTAAAACAAAATGTCTCAACTGTTGTATTTTAATATCCATATCTTTAATGCCCTATAAACATATTCGTGATCACACTTTTGCAGGGTGATAAATTTTTCTTATCAAACGAACAGAATTTACCGTTAGATTTATCAAGAGTCAAATGGCAGTATTCACAACATTGAAACAAAGTTGTTACAAAGTGGATGTGAACATGAAAACTCAAAGTTACCCTGTACAAACTGAATTATTTGCGTCTAAGGCCCCCCTTGAATGGGCTATTGTCAATAATGGCACCTTATATACTGCGCAAATCCCTATTGATCAAACTGGCGTTGTAGTTGACGGCGGTATTGAGGCCCAAACACGTCGAACGCTCGACAACCTGGTTCATACTTTAGAGTGTGCAGGTGAATCACTTAATTCTGTGCTGCAAGTTTTAATCTATGTGACTGACCGCGAATACCTTGCAACCGTGAATAAAGTATATGCCGAATATTTTAAGGCTCCTTATCCAAATCGTGCCGCAATCGTGGTTGCTGGGCTCGCCCGTGAAGAAATGCTGGTAGAGCTCGTTGTCTACGCCGCGGTCAACGCCGAACTATAATGACGATATGAACCTATTTATCGAATACAAACAAATCTAACGCATAGCCGAAACAAGGAAAGTCGTATGACAACTCAAACACAGCGCATTCAACCAGAACACTCACTTTATATTGGCGGCGAATGGCAAGCCGGTGTTAGTACTATCGCCAATATCAATCCGTCTGATATTACTCAAAATCTGGGTAACTTTGCACAAGCAAGTGCAGCGCAAGTTCAACACGCTATCTCGGCAGC
Organism: Moritella sp. 28; assembly: GCF_018219435.1. Classification (NCBI taxonomy): domain Bacteria; kingdom Pseudomonadati; phylum Pseudomonadota; class Gammaproteobacteria; order Alteromonadales; family Moritellaceae; genus Moritella; species Moritella sp. 28. Next base: position 1,664,827 of record NZ_CP056121.1, read on the forward strand.
AAAGCATGCACAGCCAACATGGGAAAAAACACCATTAGAGCAAAAGCAAACGGTCTTACAAGGTATCGGTGATGAGTTGATTGCCCGCTGCGATGAACTTGGTCGCTTACTATCAAGTGAAGAGGGTAAGCCGTTCTTAGAAGGTCGTGGTGAGATTTATCGCGCGGGTCAGTTCTTTCAGTATTTTGCCGCTGAAGTGCTACGTCAAATAGGCGATAGCGCTGCGTCAGTGAGACCAGGTGTATCTGTTGAGGTAACACGTGAAGCTGTGGGTGTTGTAGCCATTATTTCACCGTGGAATTTCCCTACGGCAACAGCCGCCTGGAAGATTGCGCCAGCATTAGCATTTGGTAATAGTGTTATCTGGAAACCGGCTAATTTAACGCCTGCAAGTGCCGTTGCATTAACTGAAATTATTCACCGTCAGGGTTTACCGGCTGGTACGTTTAACTTGGTGCTTGGCAGCGGATCTGAAGTGGGTAATGTCCTTATTAATTCAACTGAAGTGAATGGTGTTAGCTTTACTGGTTCTGTTGATACGGGTCGTAAAATTGCAGCTGCAACAGCGCCTAATTTTGTGCGTTGCCAGTTAGAAATGGGCAGTAAGAATGCACTTATTGTTGCAGATGATGCGGATATCAATATTGCTGTTGAAGCGACTATTGCCGGTTCTTTCTCTGGCGCAGGTCAAAAGTGTACAGCCTCTTCTCGTCTTGTGGTTATGGACGGTATTCATGATGCATATGTTGAAGCACTTATTAAGCGCATGAGTGAATTAAAAGTGGGTCATGCCTTAGAAGAAGGTGTGTTCATGGGGCCTGTTGTTGATAGTAAGCAATTAGATGCTAACTTTGACTGGATTGATACCGCACGTCAAAGTGGTGGTGAACTGGCATTCGGTGGCGAACGTTTAAGTCTAGAGCATGAAGGTTTCTATATGTCGCCTACACTGTTTGTTAATACTAAAAATGATTGGTCTGTGAATCAAGAAGAAGTATTCGCGCCGATGGCGAGTGTTATCCGTGTTGCTGACTTAGATGAAGCAATCGCAACAACCAACGATACACGATTTGGTTTAACGAGTGGCATCATCACGCAAAGCCTACGTACGAGCACCTTGTTTAAACAACAAGCGCAAACAGGCTGTGTGATGGTTAACTTGCCAACAGCGGGTACTGATTACCATGTACCGTTTGGTGGCCGTAAGGAGTCTAGCTTTGGCCCTCGTGAGCAAGGTCAATACGCAAAAGAGTTCTATACCGTGGTGAAAACGGCTTATCAACGTGCTTATTGAGCTGCGTTGAAGTCAGCACTAAGTGAATCAAAGTCAGATAAATAATTAGGAGTCGGTATGTATCACCAAAGGATTGTTATTGACGGGTTGCAATATTGCAATTGGGATCGAGAGTACTTCCAGACATTAAAAAGCAGTGGTATTACCGCTGTTCACGCCACGATTGTTTATCACGAAACAGCGCGTGAAACATTAAGCCGTTTTGCGGAATGGAATTTACGGTTTGAACAAAATGCGGACTTGATCATGCCGGTCCATTCTGTTGCTGATATCGAAAAGGCGAAGATATTAGGCAAAGTGGGTATTTTCTTTGGCGCACAAAACTGCTCATCGATTGATGATGAAATCGGTTTAATTGAAGTGATGCGTCAACAAGGGCTGCTTATTATGCAGCTGACTTATAACAACCAAAGCTTACTGGCGACAGGGTGTTATGAGAAAAATGATAATGGTATTACTCGTTTTGGTAAGCAAGCTATTGCGGAGATGAATCGCGTTGGGATGATCATCGATATGTCACATAGCGCAGAGAGATCTACACTTGAAGCGATTGATTTATCGTCACGTCCTATTTGTATCAGTCATGCCAACCCGACGTTTGCGTTTGAAGCTCTGCGTAACAAATCGGATACGGTGATCAAGTCACTCGCTGCGCGTGGTGGGCTGTTAGGGTTCAGTTTATACCCATTTCACTTACCTAATGGTAGTCAGTGTACCTTAGATGATTTTTGCCAAATGGTCGCGAAAACAGCAGATATGGTTGGTGTTGAACACTTGGGGATAGGTAGCGATTTGTGTCTCAATCAACCACAAGCTGTATTGGAATGGATGCGTAATGGTCGCTGGTCTAAAGCGATGGATTACGGTGAAGGCTCTGCAAGTAATGCAGGCTGGCCGGACTCATTACCCTGGTTCTGCGGCAGCGCAGGCATGGAGAATATTTATAGCGGATTAATGCGCTACGGATTCTCAGAGTCTGAAGCGGGGCAAGTACTGGGTGATAATTGGTTTAACTTTTTAAAGCAAGGATTAGAGCCTATTTCGTAAGTTATAACGCACATATAGAACACCAGCTCACGATTAAACTATTGGGCTGGCGTAAATACACCTTTGCAATTGCAAAGAAAACCTCTGGAGTCAGAGCATGTCAGATTTAATCAAAAGCGTGAAAGCGGCGAGCTTAGATAGTGAAGGTAGCAATACCGCTAGCACTTCAAGCTCTTCAAATAAAAGCGCAGTAAGTGAAAGTAATTCTACAGCGGATAAATTGGGTTTTAGTAACCCCGCGTTTTGGTACAGTGGCAGTTTTCTTGCCTTATTTGTACTATTAGCTTTATACGATGGAGCATTATTATCCAGTCTTGTGAATACAGGGTTCTCGTGGGCTGTCACAGTCTTTGGTCCTTATTGGCAAATATTGTTGTTATTAACTTTTTTGATTGGCATAGGCTTAGCTGCTGGTCGTACTGGTAATGTCGTTTTAGGTGCACTGCCTAAACCTGAAATGGATGGCTTCCGTTGGATGGCTATTATCTTCTGTACCTTACTTGCTGGTGGCGGTGTATTTTGGGCCGCAGCAGAGCCAATTGCACATTTTGTGAGTCCACCACCCTTGTATGGTGCACAAGAAAATGTCCAGCAAACCGCTATTAATGCATTGTCACAATCATTCATGCACTGGGGCTTTCTCGCTTGGTCGATTGTTGGTAGCCTTACCTCTATCGTGGTGATGCATCTTCATTATGATAAAGGCTTACCGCTTAAACCGCGTATTTTACTTTATCCTCTTTTCGGTAAGCGCGTGCTAACTGGTCACACAGGTGCCTTGATTGATGCTTGTTGTATTGTGGCTGTTGCGGCAGGGACTATCGGCCCTATTGGTTTCCTTGGTTTACAGGTGAGCTACGCATTAAACGCTTTGTTTGAGATCCCAGACGGATTTACTACGCAGCTTATCATCATCTTATTTGCAATTGCGTTATATACAATTTCGGCATTGAGTGGCTTAAATCGTGGCATGCAAATGCTCAGTCGTTACAACGTTGTTTTAGCTTGTGTATTGATGGTTTATATCCTTGTTTTTGGTCCAACTAACTTTATTTTTAATGGCTATATCCAAGGTGTAGGTAGCCTAGTCGATAATTTCATTCCAATGGCGACGTACCGTGGTGATGAAGGTTGGTTGAGCTGGTGGACTGTATTTTTTTGGGGGTGGTTCTTAGGCTATGGCCCGATGATGGCTATCTTTATCGCCCGTATCTCGCGCGGTAGAACCATACGCCAGCTAGTCTCAACCATTAGCATTATTGCGCCGCTCACTACCTGCTTCTGGTTCACCATCGTGGGTGGTTCAGGCTTGGCATTTGAAATCGCAGAACCGGGTTCAGTCAGTTCAGCATTTGAAGGTTTTAATCTACCTGGTGCGCTGCTGGCTGTCACAACACAGTTACCATTTCCTATGGTTACTTCGGTCCTTTTTCTTATCCTGACTACGATCTTTATCGTGACGACGGGTGATTCGATGACTTACACAATTAGTGTGGTGATTAGTGGTGAAGAGGAACCAAATGCATTTATTCGTACATTTTGGGGGGTGGTTATGGGGATAACCGCGTTAGTCCTTATTTCTCTGGGTTCGGGAGGCATATCGGCACTGCAATCTTTCATTGTTATTACAGCTGTGCCTGTTTCTCTCATTTTATTGCCATCACTTTGGAACGCACCACAAATCGCGATTCAGATGGCCAAAGACCAAGGCTTATAGCCTGTCTTAGTAGAAAATAATGTGAAGCAAGGCGGTGAGTAAGCCGCCTAATTAAAACTCTTATAATTAAAATGGAAGTTAATAATATGGATGCTCGTCCTTCAATTTACGGTGGCACTTATATGCGTGATCCTGAAACCGTGATGGCGCCAGCAAGGCTTGGTGCAATGCACCAGAATCGAATAAGTTTTGTACGTAGCCTAGTTCGTAAAATGGCGCAACAAAATTGGCAAGTCACTCAGCATGAGTGGCAGTTATCACCACAAGGTTTTGGCCACGTCATTTATAAACTAACGACGTTGGAACATGTTTATCACTTAGTTATTTTTTGTGATGAGATCGCGGATGAAGATCGTAATGATCGTGTGATTGCCGAAAAGTGGGACGTGACGTTCGCCCTTGTTTATGGCGATGTCGATGCTGATTTACTGGGATGTTTACGTGCAAATGTGCCGTTACAAGAAGCAGGACGGAATCCAAATAAGGTGCTGGTATTAGCAAGAGCAAATAAGAGTGTACGTGTATTTGAACATTTAGTGTCGCACCTTGCAAAAGGGCAGCAGCCTAACGTCAAAGAACTCGCTGAAGTTGGTTACATTCTACGTACGACAGCTGTTTATGGTAATGGTAAGTTTGGTATTTCCGATTTTGGCTGGCTTGAGAGTAATGACGACTTCAACCAGTCATTCAGTGCGCAGATGTGCGCTGTGTATATTTTACGTGAATTCAGCCTAGATTGGATTCATTACATAGCCAATCAGCAAGGTGGTGATAGGGCGGTTAATTTAGATGTCGATTTACAACGCTACCTTGGTATCGGTAATGCAACAGGTCTCGGCATGGCGCCATACTTAATCAATCACCCTTGTGTCGTTGATAAGTGGTTATCATCTAGAGAGTCTGCGCTGACTGCCGTATTAAACAGTTCAGTTAGTGGCAATAAACGTGAGCCATTACAGCGTTTATTACAGAAAGCCCTTTGCCATTTGGATCAAATCATCACGATTAATGAACAGCAACAAGATCTTAATACGACCGCAATAGTTGAGTTGGATGATTTATTGAATAAGTTAGAAAGCGTGCTATTACAGATGTCGACCTGGCAGGAGTTAGTTGATTACAGTAAGCAATATAGTTTAGAAACCCAAGAAATCTTGCTGTCATGTTTGATGGAGATTAATCCTGATTTAGTGGACGGCTATGAAGCCAAGATGAATTGTGATGAAAGCTTAAATCTACCGAGCGGTAAACGCATTGAAGATTTATTAGCTGTCTTGGAAAGTCGTTATCGTTGGGCAATCGACACTGATTTTAAGCAACCAGAAAACAATTATTGGTTTTGGTATCGTTCACAAGATAAGGAAGAACCACGTTTAGGCGTACGGGGGGAAGAACCTGGCGAAGATCGTGAGTTACCGCTGGATATTGGTCGTCAAGTCTATCGCCTTTATCATGAATTATTGATCTGTAAACCAAACATGCAGTTGGCTGAGTTTTTAGTGCTACATCCTCAATATCGTGCGATTTCACGTCGAGTTTGGACGCTCGGCAATAAAGACATGGGCGAGATCCAGATGAACGTATTACACAAAACTGCGCTACCAATGCATTTGTTGCGTTGTAAATTAGCGGTATTTGGCGCAACTAAGTTCGACCCTCGTTCAGAACGTTGGGTGCGGGTTACCTTTTTTCAAGGCGCACCTTTGCTTAATGAAATTCATGATGGGGAGTGGTTGTTCCCGTTGTTACCGACCCATTCATTAAATCAAGCAGTAGCAGCAGGAGAAACGTCATGATTGTTTCATATAATGAATTAACGGGCGTTGTTAACAAAGCCTTTCTTGGTATGCGCCGAACCTGTGGTGAAGCTGATATCATTGCTAATATGGTTGCTGGTTTGCAGATGGTAGGCTTGAACGGTATCGGCCATTTCAACAATGCCGCCCAATTCTTGACGGCTGAAAAAGATTGTCCGGTTGATATTTTTACCACGAATGATGGTGGCTTAGTGGTTGATTTACATGGCTGTAGTTTAGCTTGTCACTTGCCTGTGGTGATTGATTATGCAATTGAAAAAATGGTGAATAAAAAACACCTGACTATCGAGTTGAAAAATTGTCATAACCGTTGGCTTGCGTATAACGAATTAGTGAAGCTAGCGGCTAAGGGCTTAGCATGTAAAGCACAGTGGAATAATGGTTCGTCACCACAAAATACCCTGTATATTTTGAATCAAGGTTGTGTGTCTCCGGAATTGTTTTTATCTGACCATCTGGACTTAGCGGGGAGTGCGTTACATGATATGACCATTCAATTATCAGTGAAAAGTTTTGATATTACGGGTTACTCGGCGGGTTACACGAGACATATTAAGTCTTCAGAACTAAATCGCGCACTACGTGATACTTGGCATGACGGCATTCTGGTTGATGATGCGGAATGGGAAACGTTGAAACAAACTGCCACAGCACTCTTGGTTGAAAATAGTAAACAATCGCTTAAGGGCGCAGGAGAACTCGCTCATTCACTTCGCTAGTCTTTAGTTTACAAAATACCGTCTATTGGCATCGCCGAGGAAGTTGATGAACTTCAATACTCGGTGATAATTGCTTATAAATGTTCAATATATCCATTAAACAATGATCAAATGCAGCTATCACACTTGGATCGAACTTGCTACCGGATAATTCTCGGACCTTATTAATTGCGATTTCAATGGGGATTGCATTTTTATAGCAACGGGGATGTATCATGGTATCAAAGGTATCGACAACTGCCACAATACGCGCGGATAATGGTATATCATGGTATTGCAATTGGTTGGGATAACCACGCCCATCCCAATGTTCGTGTAAGGTTAGCGCAATATCATGGGCTACTTTAAGCGTTGCTGATTCGGCATCTTGCAAAATTTTTGCACCGATAATTGGCGCTGTTTTCATCACTGCCCACTCTTGCATTGTTAATGCCGCGGGTTTTGATAATATTTGCTCCGGAATGCCTATCTTCCCTAAGTCATGTAGTTTTGCGGCGGCGCGTAATTCTTTTGCTTTGCCTTTCGGCATGCCCATGTTTAACGCAATTAATTCACAATAACGTGAAACGCGTCGAATGTGATTAGATGATGAATCATTCTTATATTCTGTCGCAAGTCCAAGCCGAGTTATGGTTTCGGCATTGGTTTTTTCTAGCATTAAATGCAGTTGTTCATTTTCTTTGCGTGATGTAATTAAACTATCGATCATATTATTAAACGCGTATTGCGTTTGCTGTAATTCTACAAAGGTGGATTCCGATATATTCGTCTTAATAAATTGGCCACAACGAATATTTTCAGCAATTATTTTTATTTTTCGGAGTGAATCTGTAATGTGATTAATGAAAAAGAATGAGGTTAAACAGGCGATGATACTGATCACTAAGCCAAATAGAATATTCAGTTTTTGATTATCAATTAACTCATTGAGAAAAAATTTTTCAGGCATGTAAATAGCGATTATCCAAGGCCATTTGTGATGTGTAAACTCTTTAAATAAGCCATGATATTTATTATTATCGAAATTAAATGTAACGGTTGTCGCTGTGCTTCCAGTCGAAAATAGCTGGGTTTTTTCTTGCAGTGCTTGCCAAGCCGTTAAGGCGATTGGATTTTTGATTTCATTGATGCGTGGAAAGCGTAAACTTTCATTTGCGGTATCTTGAATAATTTTTTGGTCTGGATACGCAATGATTTCGCCAAGTCGATTAGTGACAAACGCGGTGCTACTTTCTCCTAGATCAAGGTTATCAAAAAAGGATGAAATAGTGGCTAAGGATAAATCGACACCTACAACACCAATTAATTGGTTATCTTTGCCATAAACAGGCATTGAACTGGTGATACCAGGCTTACGTGAAGAGAAAAATACATAAGGGTCAGTCCAAGATAAGGCATCGTTATCGAGTGCTTTATTAAACCAAATACGGTCTCGGGGATCGTAAGCTTCTTTGGTTATTTCTTTTACGGAAAGCTGTGTAAAGTTATTATCATGGGTGTAGAGATGTGATGATTCTAAGATATTGTTGGTATCAAATGTAATGTATTTTCGTGAGAACAATGGTTCATTGAAGCCTTGCTCACGTTGCACATATACAAAGGTGCCACTTGTATTTGCAAAGTAGATCCCTGAGATGTGTGGTGATTGTTTTAGTTGTTGAAAAAAATATAAACCAAGATCTTCGGGTCGGTCAATTGATAACACATCTGAGCTGAGTAATTCTCTGCTTAATAATGTCGTTGCTGCTGCAGTATCAAGAAAACGTTTCGAGTTGTTGATAACATTGTCTGCATAATCAATCATTAACTTGTGGGCATGAGAATTGAATGAACGTTGATTCGAGATATAGCTCGACACTAATAGCGTCGTTAACGTAACAAATTGCAGTAGGATCACACCGCTAATAAGGGCTTTCTTTATGGTAATACGCAATGGTAATTCATCCTTGAATTATGCATAAGATATCGAGTTGAACACTATTATTAACATCGAGATTTAATCGAGTCAAGTTCGCTTAAGCGATCACACTCGGTAATTGTTTAGTGTATTAATCACTTCCTCTGACTGACGTAAGGCTCTTAATTGGGTAAATAAGTCGACCGCTTCAGGATACTGCTTACGTAGATAGCTAAACCATTGTTTTATTCTGTTGGGTAGATACTTCTCTTTATCACCACGAATCTCTAATTGGCAGTAGTTCCTCAATAAAGTGACTACATCAGCCCAAGGCATGGGCGCTTTGTTGTATTTAACCACTTCACCTAAATTTGGTAAATTTAATGCACCGCGACCGACCATTAAGTCGTTACAACCAGTCACTTCTATGCAACGTTGACCATCGGCATGATTCCAAATCTCACCATTAGCGATAACCGGAATTGAAACGTGTTGTTTAATTTCGGCAATAGCTTCCCAGTTAATCGCTGCTGCGCGATAACCATCGGCTTTGGTTCGACCATGTACTGTCAGTTCATTGGCCCCCGCTTGTTGCACTGCATCGGCGATTTCTAACTTATGATTACTGTCTTCCCAGCCTAAACGGATCTTAGCGCTGACAATGTGCTCCGAAGGTACCGCTTCTCGCACTTGTTTCACGATTTGATATACAAGTTCAGGTTCACGTAAACATGCCGCACCACCAGATGACTTATTGACTTGTTTCGCCGGACAGCCAAAGTTGATATCTAAGCCGTGAGAACCAAGGTCAATGGCACGAACGGCATTTTCTGCCATCCATTCTGGATGTTGCCCTAATAATTGAATGCGGACAGGGGTACCTGCCTGTGTACGGCAACCATTCTTTAATTCGGCGCAATAACGGTAAAAGATCTTTTCTGGTAATAACTGTTCGACGACTCGAATAAACTCGGTTACGCACAAATCGTAACCGCCTTGCGCTGTCAGTAACTCGCGCATCAAATTGTCAACAACGCCCTCCATAGGGGCTAAAACTACGCGCATGTTATTGTCCTGCGTTGGCAAAATGAGCGATTAAAACAGAATTCACCATAATTGCCAAATTTATCGTATAATAATTTCTTCAAAAGGGGGGGGAATCTTAATACTTGCTTGCATATCAACAAGCAGTTACATAAAATTTATCCCTAATATTATTTTTATATGAGCACATGTTTTATACCCAAATTATTTGGTGATATGACATATCGCTCATCAAATTAACAGGTTGAAACATGAACCAAGATACACTCGGGTTTATTAAAAACAGTATTAAATCAATTCCAGACTACCCGAAAGCAGGCATTATCTTCCGTGATGTAACAAGCTTAGTTGAAAACGGTCCTGCATTTTCAGCGACAATCGACTTACTTGCTGAACGTTTTAAAGATGCTGGTTTTACAAAAATTGCGGGTACTGAAGCGCGTGGTTTTATTTTCGGTGCTCCGCTTGCTAAAGCGCTTGGTTTAGGCTTTATTTTAGTACGTAAACCAAACAAATTACCGCGTAAAACTATCGAGCAAAGCTATGAGCTTGAATACGGTACTGATACGTTACAGATCCATGTTGATGCTGTAGATGCAGGTGATAAAGTACTTATCGTTGATGATTTATTAGCGACAGGTGGTACTGTTGCCGCGACGGTTTCTTTAATTCGTCAGCTTGGTGGTATCGTTGAAGATGCTGCATTTGTTATCTCATTACCCGATCTTGGTGGTGAAACTGTATTAAATAATCTTAATGTTAATATTACCAAATTAGTTGATTTTGACGGCGAATAATCCGCTGTCATTGTAATAACAGTAATAATTGTAATTATCATGATTAGCTGGTGGTCGACTGCCAGCTATTTTCAGTCCCGAGCATATTAGTGCTTATCAATATTAAGTAATCATTGAACTGTTATGAGTTATCAAGTTTTAGCGCGTAAATGGCGCCCGCATAATTTTCAGCAAGTTGTTGGTCAACAACATGTGCTGACCGCTTTAGTTAATGCGCTAGAGCAAGATCGTTTACACCATGCTTATTTGCTCAGTGGTACTCGCGGTGTTGGTAAAACAACGATCGCCCGCATTTTAGCGAAGAGCTTAAACTGTGAAAAAGGGATCACCAGTAAACCTTGTGGCGAATGTTCAACGTGTGTCGAGATTGATCAAGGTTCTTATGTTGATCTACTCGAAATTGATGCGGCATCACGTACCAAAGTTGAAGATACCCGTGAGTTACTTGATAACGTGCAGTATAAGCCAGCTCGTGGTCGTTTTAAGGTGTACTTAATCGATGAAGTACACATGCTTTCTAAGCACAGTTTTAATGCGCTATTAAAAACGTTAGAAGAACCACCAGAATATGTGAAGTTCTTGCTAGCGACAACCGATCCACAAAAACTGCCTATTACGATCTTATCGCGTTGTTTGCAATTTCATTTAAAAAGCCTAACGACTGAGCAGATTTCTCAGCAGTTGGTGCATATTTTATCGCGCGAACATTGCCAATATGAATTGTCAGCATTGAACTCAATCGCCAAAGCGGCCGATGGCAGTATGCGTGATGCATTGAGTTTGACAGATCAAGCCTTGTCTCACGGCGCAGGTGAAGTATTACACCAAACTGTGTTAGATATGTTGGGCACGTTAGATCACAGCCATATGTTGCAATTACTGCGTTTAATTGTCAGTGGTGATGCTAATAACTGCATGGCGAAGATTGCCGAGGTGAGTTCGTTAGGACCTGATTTTGACCAATTACATGTAGAATTAGCAAGTTTGTTACACCGTATTGCTATGGCGCAGATTTTACCGTCGTCAGTGGTTGATACTGAACATGCCGATAAAGTGAAAGCCTTGAGTGATGAAATGTCACCAGAAGATGTACAGTTATATTATCAAATCACATTGACTGGTCGTAAAGAACTGCCACTTGCACCAGACCCACGTAGTGCGTTAGAAATGACGATATTACGTATGCTAGCGTTCCGCCCACAAGGTCGTTTACAAGCGCCAGAAAGGGATGTGACGCCAGCTGTGACGGAAACTGTGGTTGCAGCACAGATTGAACAAGCGCCGCAGAAAATACAGCAACCTATACAAGAATCAACGCAACAACCAGCAGTTCCATTTGTTGAAGTGACTGATGAAGCGGTTACGAATTTAAACCTAGAGCAAAACGAGCTATTACAAGCTGCGCAAGCTATGGGCCATGTTGAAGCGCAAGCTCTTGAACCGCAAGGCTATACAGCTGCACAGGTTGAGCCGCCAAGTATCGCTCCACAGAACTATGTTGCGCCGCAAACTAATAGCGCGCCGCAAAACAGTTTTGAACAACAGAATAGCGTTGCACAAGAAAATAACGCAGCAGCAGAATACGCGCCACAACCGATGGATATGTCGCCGACACAAGCCGTACCTATCCAGAATGAGCAAGTAAATACAACTCAACAGCAGCAACCGCAGAGTCAAACTCCTGCGCAAGCGTCAGTAGCTGAAAACAGCGTCGATCAAGGTCGTAAAACACGTAATTTTTTACGCAGTCGTTTAGGTACAACTGCAAAAAAGTCGACAGCGGCGAAGAGTGAACAGGCTCCATCGTCGTATGTACCGCCGAAAAAAGCGGTAGCACCTGTTAGACAAAATATGCAACAGCAGCAATCACAGTCTGCACCTGCATGGCAAGATCTACCTCCGCTGGATTCGTATCAAGATCAAGGCAGTTATCCAGATCAAGGGCAGGGCGATTATCATAACCAAATGCCAGAGTCGAATACTTATCCACCGCAAGGCTTTGCTGAACCCGTCGTTCGTCAAATTGATCGCTTTAGTCAGGTTAAGGTTGATATCAATGATTTATCACCCGCTTTTCAGCCACAAAAGTCAGGTAAATCGACGGCAACGGCACCGCTAGATAATAAGCTGCGTGATGAAACAGACCCATGGTGTTGCTACATTAATCAGATGAGTTTAGGTGGGCGTGTCCGCCAATTGGCGCTGCACAGTGTGATGGAACAGGAACCTGGTCGTATTACTTTGACCATGAGTCCAGACCAACGATACTTTGCTAATGACAAGTCACGCCAGCAGTTAAGTGAAGCGCTGCAACAAGTGTTAGCTGAGCCAGTGGAGTTAGTAATCAACTTTGGTGAAAACCCAAACAAATCAACGCCAGCGCAACTAGAAGAAATAATTTATCAACAACGTTTAGCGAATGCGACTAAAAACTTGTATGATGATAAGTATATTCAGTTCTTTATGAACCGTCTTGGCGCTGTTGTTGATGATAGTTCAATTGTGCCGTTATAAAAATTTAGTAACCTTGATTTTTTTTAAATGATACCCATATAGTATGAGTATTCAGTGCGAAACAATCGGTATTTATTTATTGTTGTTCGCGACAGTCAGATAGAAAGAGAGTTTAATATGTTCGGTAAAGGCGGAATGGGCGGGCTAATGAAGCAGGCTCAACAAATGCAAGACAAAATGGCTAAAGTACAAGAAGACTTAGCTAATATGGAAGTAGTTGGGGAATCAGGTGCTGGCATGGTTAAAATCACTATGACTGGTAGCCATAACGTACGTCGTGTACAAATCGATCCTGAATTGATGGAAGACGATAAAGAAATGTTAGAAGATCTAATCGCTGCTGCTATCAACGATGCTGCTCGTCGTGTTGAAGAAGAAAACAAATCAAGAATGGCTGACGTTACCGGTGGTATGAAATTACCACCAGGTATGAAAATGCCTTTCTAAGTTGACTGATATTTAATATCGATCAATTAATTGGCCTCGGCTTTTCCCTTTGGGGTTAAGCTGGGGTCAAGTTACCCCATTCAAAATGTAATGTATCCGCGTTGAGTGAATGCTTGGCCAATTAGTGACTCTGAGAACCTAGAGCCTAAGATGCAAAGCAATACGAACAACAAGTTCTATTGTATTATTCTCTATAATATAAGACATGAACATCTTTTTATTACTTATACCTAGTAAATAAAATGCTCTTTTTAAATGAGTATCAACAGAACTTGCTCCAATGCATAATAGTTTAGCGATTCCTTTAGTGGTAATATTTAATGTTGAAAGTGAAAGGCATTCTATTTGACGGTTAGATAAATTTTTATTCCATATTTTATTAATGACTTTATAAAAGTTTATATTATCATTCGTAATGTATTGTGAAGATAAATCAGCATGTGAAATCTGATTTATTAATTTATTCATATTAACATCGGCTTGATAATTAATTATTTTTTTATCTTGAAAAGTAAGCTTAGTTTCTCCTTCGTAGAAAATTGAATTTCCAGTTGCTGAGACTGATAAAAATTCGCCTAGATGTTTACCTCTACACTCCCAATTAATAATAATAGAATCTTCAAAAAAATCAATTGAGTTTTCTTTATAATTCAATACTGGGAAAGCTCTGAACCAAGAATTCAGCGTGTTAATAAAAGGCTCATATCCTACACTTAACTTTACTGGGCTTCCTATTATAGTATTGTGTGACATTATGTTTGGTATATCATTAACATTTTTTTCACTCCAAATTAATTCCATAAATTGTCTGGAATCATTAATTAACCCATCTTTATATGTCGACATAAAATCCCTTTTTTTAAAACAAAATATTAATGGAAATGTTAAATTATAAAAAAACTAAATAAAATAAGAACATACTATTTACTTTATAGGTGTTTATAAAATTAATCTTGAGCAACACAATTGAATGTAATAACATCATAAACCATATTAATGCTTTCTTCGTGTTGGTTAGTTAGCCGTCTAAATTCATAAATCCAATCAGTTACAAATTCAGGTGGAGCTACTTGCATATGTGGCATCCAACAGCTTATGTAACGTAGAAATAAATTGTCGTTATGAAAGTGATGTGTACGGGTTTCAACTTTAATCTTTATATTCTCAAATCCTACTTCGCTTAAAAATAATTCTAAGTTTGAAGCCGAATAAAAAAAATAAGGATTTGTAAAAGATGAAAAGTACTGCTTATACTTTTCATAAACGGCAATATTTTCAGATGCTTTCCAAAGATGTTCACACCTAGGATATATCAGGCCTAAAAAACGACCTGATTTATCTAATGATTTATAAATAAGTTCCAATGCTTTTTTTAGATCCGAAACCCAATGTAAACAATTGAAACTAGTAATAACGTTGAACTTTTCTTCGATACTTAATGTACTTACATCCTGCATTATAAACCTACATTCGGGGTAATTTTTCTTTGCAAAATTAAGCATGTCTATGGACAAATCAACACCTAAAACCTTTTTTTTAGATTTTTTTTGTAAATACGATGTTATAGCTCCGTCCCCACAGCCAATATCCATAATGCTTTTATTTTCAAGTTGTTCTTTATCTATGAGTTCAAAGGATAATAGCTTTTGTACTTCTGAGTTCTTTGAATAATCCCCAGCATGCCAATTTAAAATCACGTGTTTTACTCCTATGTCATTAAACTATTTATATGAGTTAGCTACTTTTAATTCTCATTGAATATAAATATGTAAATCCAAAAAGACCTATAATAAGTCCGGTATATTTTAGTTCATAAGGTGATAATAATGTTATAACTAATGGCGTAATACCACCAAAGATAGATAATGCAGAATTAAATCCAACCCCTAATGAAACAGCCTTATGTGTCCCTTTTACTTGAGAGAAAATCACTGCGCATGTAGGTGCTAGAATCAATGCGGAAATGAAAAGTAACCCTGTATTAGCTATAACCAAATACACCACATTTCCTGTATCTAGAATTGCATAGAGAGGTGCTGATAATATAATTAAGCAATATACACCTAGATCCATTGCTTTTTTTGATGAACTATATCGATCAAATAACCAACCAACAAATACTATAAATATAATAAAAAAAACATTACTTAAAAGTGGGAATGATAATTTAACAGCATCACTAGGATCTATCACATTGATTAGAATCCGTCCTGCAGTGGCATTCACATAAAATACAATTCCAGCAGGTATTGAAATTAAAAAGACCTTAAGAATTGATTTTTTATCAACCTTGTATCTACTCTTATTGACTGCCAGTGGAACTTTATCAACTAATTTGAATTTAAAATAAAAGCTCAATACTATATTGAAAATACCTAGAAATAGTGGGATTCGCCATCCAAAGTCAACCATTTCTTCTCTAGATAAGTTATATTCTAAAATCAAGATGAGTGATTGCGCCATGAGGACACCAACCAAACAACTCGCGACAATTAAAGCTGAGACTTTAGTCTTACTTTCTTTTTTTGATGTCTCAAGTAGATAACATATTATTACCGGATATTCACCACCAAAACAAAATGACTGTATCATTTGAAGAAGTAATAGAATAAGTGGTGCCGCAATCCCTATTTGAGAGTAAGTTGGGAGTATAGCCATTGAAATGGTTGCTACACCAATAAGAGAACTCGTTAGGATTAAAGCTTTTTTCCTTCCATATTGATCAGCATAAAGTCCAATAATAAAACCACCAATAGGTCTCATTAAAAATCGGATTGCAAAAATTCCCCATACAAAAATAATAGATTGTTCAAGAGAGGAATTAGAAAAAAAATTTTCAGCGATATAA
Organism: Moritella sp. 28; assembly: GCF_018219435.1. NCBI lineage: Bacteria > Pseudomonadati > Pseudomonadota > Gammaproteobacteria > Alteromonadales > Moritellaceae > Moritella > Moritella sp. 28. Next base: position 1,680,968 of record NZ_CP056121.1, read on the forward strand.
ACATAGATAACACCATAAACAGCAATATCATAGTATTCAAAAATATTACCAGAAATAATACCTAATCTTCTTTTCCAAGTAACCAAAGTACCCCCTATTTATTATAATAACTACAATTGTTTGACTCATTACGAAGCAAGCTAGGTTGCTACTTATTTGCAACCTACTTACAATCTTGGCGAGAGGGTACCCTTTTTGGGTAGTTTAGATAGGGGGAAGTAACGGAACTATCTAATTCGAGGTAAAATATCACAGGGAGGCACTTTAGCGATATTTTAACCTGTTAATTTAAGGTTATAATTTGAGCTAACGAGAACATAGCTCAACTTAACGTTAAAAATTTGATTTACTTATTGCATGTAAATTGGAGTAAGCGATATGAAAAATCAAGACTAGCTCAACTTGGCGTTGTTATCGCGTCGATGGTTTTTGACAGCCAAGCCATATTTAATATAATCGGCAGAAGTGATTGTAACTGTAGAATTTATTGCTGTTTCGTTCTCTGTATTCTTTCCATAGCAATTGCAGAGTCATTATTTTGGGTTTGAGTTCTTGATGGCTCACATCATCCCATTCCCGATATAGCGGCCATGAGGTGATTAGGATCGGTTAAACAGCCATTTTTACACTGGTAATTTCCGTCCCCATTTTTTGGGTACATTTTTTTGGCGGAATTTGTTTATAATAAAAAAATCATCATTAGCTAATTTAAATTTTAGTTATTGAATGATAAATTACAGACCCTCTTAACCATACTATTTATCCCGCTGAAATTAGCTACGAAGACACGAAATTAAAATTAACGGCGAGTATGATTTGTTATAAAAGTTAATGGTTAATACTTTTATATTATACATTGACTTTTGTTGTCAATGTATACAAATTTAGATTTAAATGTGGATACAGTGATATTTGAAACATTCGTCATCATTATTTTAATATTATTCGTTATCATTTTAGTTGGCTTAATTTATATATTAGTTGTTTATCGTAATCGTATTAATAAATTTCTTTCTGGATCATCTGAATGGGATATAAAGATTATTTATCATTGTTTATTATTTTTTACATTACAGTTTATGTTGGTAATCTATTTATTAAAATAAAGTTGATGCAAGTGAGTAATCGTATATTTCAAGTTGAATAATATTTATTGGTACGTATGCTAATAATTAGAAAGGGCTATGATTAGCCCTAGTAGTTTTAACTAGCGTTGTTGATCAAATAAGTTAGAGGCTTGCTCCTCCCTTTTTTATGTAAATCTAAATACTTGTGTTTCTTTCAGTCATACCTAGTCTAATGACTTTATTTAGCGTTTTATACCGATATATCGCCGTTTTCTATAACGATCTATCGTGGTCTCCAGTATCTAATTTCCTGAAGTGTCACAATGAATTAGGCCCTCTGGTTAGAGGTGATAAACTCACTTTAACTAACCTGATATTGAGCAGTTATCGTTTTACTTTCTCTGTATCCAAATAACTCATTTACCGAATCAATAATAATGAATGTTAATGGAAAAATTAAAATTCCAGCTGGCTGTACTGTATTGAAGGTAGTCACTGGAGCTGGTGACATTGGTATAGCTAGGAGTAAAAAAGTTATAAACAGTGTAAAAAGTACAGATAAGAACGTTTGATTATATTCATGAGATTCAGTATACCCTGCGGCAATGCGTATTAATATATGAGCTTTATCTGTTACTAACATTCCCTGATCCGAAGTGTAACTTATAGCGACTGCATTTTGTATATTGCAATATATTATGTATGACGTGAATAGGATATTCATTGGATATGCTAAGCGCTATCTGTGGGTGTAAAAAAGCGGGTATTTCCGACGACGATTACATTGGGATTGAGCCTGATTTTGTAAGTAGTCAATACTTCTGCTGTTTCTTGACCACTTCATACCGATCAAAAAAGCTATCTGGCGTTGGCTTAATTTGCTTTTATTTAAGATTTAAATATGACATATTGTTTATAGAACAGTTGCTTGCATTGATTGATCACTTTTTCTTGGTGCGGGATTATTCATTCACGCAACATAATGAGTTGATATATGTCATTAGCTGTTGAGTTGATGTATGGAGATAGATTAATTTATATTTAAATCGCGTTTATAACATATAAGGAAGTATAGTTATTTATGAATAATGTAAAAATGGATAGTTTCATCAAAAAGTATGCGGATAAAAATTACAAATATCCGACGTTAGTTAGCCATAAAGGCGCAGTGATTGGTTTTGCTATGGATAGTGAATGTCGTATATGGTACACCGTTTTAGATCTTGCCCATGGCGATGATGAACGTGGTCATTTAGACGTTAATTATTGGTCTGATGATCTTAAAGAACTTCAATTTACGAATGAAATTGCACAATCCGGTTTCTCTATTGCTGGTAGCGCTAAAATACCACGAGTTAAAAAAGGAACGCGTACTGAGTCATCTGAGCCTTTAGCATCTGATGAACTGGACTATTTTCTTTCTTCAACAGCCCGTTTTACAGCAGATGCACCTTTTCAGGTTATCTCTGATAATAAATATTTATATTTATTTAGGCAGTCTATAGAGCCGAGTCATTTGGGTATGACATTCAAACTCAACTCTGGCGATAGTACGGCGATCCGAGATCATGAAGACCTTGTTAAAGGCCGAGGAGGAAGTAATGTCCCTTTGGTTAATAACACATTATTATGCGATCGATTTGTGTTATCTGATATTAATATTTTTGCGAAGCAAGAAGTGCGTTTTCGTCGTAGTGGCCATAAAAGCCAACCTGATAGCAGCAAAGATTGCTTAGGTTCGAAAGATATGTCAGGAAATGTATTTTTTGAACCAACCCAAGAGCTGGACTTTATTTCTAATTTAAGAAATGGTCAATTTAATGTATTACTACTACCAACGCAAGTCGCAGAAAATAACCGTTGGCAATTTTTTAGTTATAACAAACTATCACATAATATCGACCTATTTAACCTTAAACAATCAGAAGATGGATTATTTGATACTAAGGGTGAAGGTGGGGATGACCTTGCACTGAATAAATCCAGTGTTGCTTTCAATAATCTTTCGATTGAGACGGGTATATCTACGACGTTATACTACCAGCAAGAAAAACATAAAGAGCAAAACCCGCTTAAGAAAAGTGCGCGTATTATGATGTGTACAGGGGTTAAAGAAGAGGCTAATAGTAGCACCTTCATTGCTAATCTTGATTTTGCAGTTTCTCGATTTGGCTTGCTTACTACCGTGCCTGAAAATATCACATTACCGAAAATTAACCTTGCTCAGGATAAATTAAGTTCGGTTAATGAATATTTTTATATGGATGACGCTAGGTTAACCGTGAGTGGTTCAGTATTAGGCTTTGCGCAAACGGATACTAGCCCTTACTTATTTGATAGTGCAACTGGTGACTTGTCTTTATACTTTAAAGATGAAGATAATAAATTTAGCTGTGCCTATTATGATACTAATTTGACACGTAATCACTTAACGCTATCTGCGGGTGATACGACAATCGTAACATTCCGTGCATCGGTTGCTTCTGAAAATATTAACAATAGTACAATACATATCACCGATGAAGAAGGCAATGCAGGGTTATGCCGGGTATTAATTCCAAATTCAGACATCCGGTTGCCGAGTGAAATATGGAATAAAGTGCCACGGGAAAGTTTGGCATTTGCGCAAACGTTAAATGGTATTAACAAAGACTATGATTATAAAAAAAATGTATCTGATAACAATACCCTACTGAATAATGGCCAGTTTTCTTTACACAAGGGCTCATTGCTATTCTCTGTGAGTGCACTTGAATCTGGTATTATGATACAAAATGGTCAAGCAGAAACTGTCCAGACAGGTACCTCTTCTAAATGGAAGGTTGACGAACCCGGTATGTCACGACACTTTAATGGTGATGGCGATCACTTTTATTTACCCCTGTCTCAACTTGAATCAACTCAGTTTAATGATGAATTAACTGTTGAAACATGGATTAAGCCAGATAGAAAGAAAGGCGCTTCTTACATTGTTGACTATAATCGGCAAGATGTTAACCATGTAACAGAAGAAAGAGGAGAGAATTCTTCATTATCATTTGATGGTAAGCACGATTACATAGAAATGCCTTATTTAGATATAGACTATTCTAATGGTTTCACATTTGAAACATGGGTTTATTTTGATGGGTTCAATACTCGTTCACGAATTATAGAACTTAGTAATGGGCCGGGTATCGACAATATTGTGGTAGCTAATATTGACAATTCTAATGACTTGTTATTATTAGTAACGAAAGGTCCTGATACACACAGACTTATATTAAAATCAGCACTGGATGGAAGAAGCTGGTTGCATTTAGCGATAACCTTCGATTGTTCTGGATTTGTTACTGTCTATAAGAATGGGAGTGAGATTGGTACTAAGCAGATGGCATTACCGAATAACCTTCCTCGTAGCCAGACTTATATTGGCAAAGGAACGGATGCTGAACTCTTTTATGGTAAAATCGATGAGTTTCGAATTTGGACGTATGCTAGAACGGCTGAGGAAATAAAAGGTAATAAAGACAATCGGTTAACAGGTTATGAACCGTGTTTATCAACTTACCTCTGCTTTAGTGATAATAAAGTGAAGGATTTAAGTTGGAAAAATATTTCATGTGTGGTTAAAGGCCAACCTGAAAGTACGCTTGCATCTCCTGTAAAAAATGAAATGAAAGTATCGAATTTAGAGGTTGAAACGGCCACTAATTTAGCTCAACGAACTCATGGCGCTATGTCATTTGACGGTATAAATGATTATATCGAGATATCTGATGTGGACTTAGATTATTCTAAAGGATTCGCATTGGAAACATGGGTGTATTTTGATAATTTCAATAATCACTCACCGATAATGGAATTTGGTAATGGGGCGACCAGTGGTCAAAGCATTATATTAAGTCATATTGGTACAACGAACGATCTTATCTTTCGAATTGCGAAAAATAGCAAAACGCATGATTTTGTTTTAAGAGCAACATTAGAAAAAAATTGCTGGTTACACTTAGCATTTAGCTTTGATGATTCAGGCTTTGCGACCGCCTATAAGAATGGCACCAAAATTGGCCAGCAACAGATGGTATTGCCGGATAATTTAGTTCGACGTGAAAATTATATAGCTAAAAAAGCGTGGTCTGGTGCCAAACTCTTTAATGGAAAAATTGATGAATTTCGTCTTTGGGGACATACACGCTCGAAGCAAGAAATTTTAGACAATTTCCAGCGTAGACTACCACCAAAAACACCAGGGTTAAATGTTCATTTGGATTTTAATGCTGATGGCGCGACTGAAATTAGTCAATATCGGAATTTCAAGTTAACTCCCCATGGTGTCCCTAAAACAACAGCATCTTCGCCTGCTATTTATCTTTATCCGCAAAGTCACTTATCTATATTAGACACACCGAATACGGCATTACACTTTGATGGAGTAAATGATCACATTGAACTATCAGAAGTTGATTTTGATTATTCGAATGGGTTTACGATTGAAGCATGGTTATTTGTTGATAGAGCTGAAAACTGGAGCAAGATTTTCGAGTTAGGAAATGGAGGCGATTTTAGTTATCCACCTGATAATATCCACTTGTGTTGTCTAGACAACGAGGGTTTTTATTTCAGTATTATTAAAAATGATCGTAATTATAATTTTATAACTAAGGAACGGCTAAAGTTACAGGAATGGATGCTCCTTTCTATTTCCGTTGATAGCTCCGGTCTTACTACTCTTTATGTAAATGGTAGAAAAGTAACCTCTAAATTGCTCGCTGTACCTAATAATATACCCCGTGCAAAAAATAATATTGCTGATGGAGGCCTGGGATACTATGGATTTAGTGGCAGTATTGATGAATTCCGCATTTGGGATCATTGCAGAACAGAATCAGAGATTAAGCAATTTACATGGCAGCGTTTACATCTTGGTACCGAAGGTTTATTGACTTACTTGCGCTTTGAAAATAATCAAGCCAAAGAAGCGAACGGCAATCGTATTGATTGCAAGGTAGTGGGAAGTCCTCGCAATTCAAGCTCTGCACCAGCACAATATTTCATAACCGCCGCTAAAGACAAAGTCGTTCAAGATTCAGGGTATCGACTTGGGTTATTAAACAACGCGCAAGATACGGCGTTAAAACTTAATGGTTCCTCAGATTTTATCTCTTTACCCGGTTTAGATTTAGATTACTCTAATGGTTTTACATTGGAAACCTGGGTTTATTATGATGAACTTCGAAATTGGTCCAGAATTATAGATTTTTCTAATAACAAGTCTGACAACATTATTATCTCTAATGGCAAAGATAATCGTGCACTTTATATTAATGTGCGTCAGGGCGAAGAAAAGTATTCTTTTGATTGTATTGATGTATTAGAAGCTAAGACGTGGTTTCATTTAGCCGTTAGTTTTGATAAATCGGGTTTTGTGCATGTTTACAAAAATGGTACGTTAATTGGCTCGGAACAATTGGTTTTACCTGTCAATATACCAAGAATGACAAGCTATATTGGTAAGAGTAATTGGGCAGAAGATAAATTACTGAGTGGCCGATTGGACGAACTGCGTATTTGGGATCATGTTCGTACAACGGATGAAATCAATAATAATATGCACACGACGTTGAGTAATCATGAAGTAAATAGCTTACTCGCTTATTGGACGTTTGAAAATAATCGTATTAATGATAAATGTAATCAAGATATTACAGCTCAAATAAAAGGTAATCCAAGAAGTACAGAATCTGCATTTTCTTCATACCAAATTTTTACTGGTGTCGGTAATCGCTGGGAGTTAAGTGATAGAAAATTCTCAGCTGATTATTGGGCTCATTTAGCCGCGATATATAAACAATCTTATGCGCTCGAATTCAAACAAGGCGATATGCTTAATGTTACTCATTCGGCAAACTTAAACCGCCAGGATGCGCTGACGATAGAAGCCTATATCAGTGTTAATGATATTAATCATAAACACACTATAATCAGTAAAGGTTCTCTTTATTCTGCTGAACCTTGCCCTTATAGCCTCAGTATTGATAACGGGGGGATGCTTACTTTTTCTTTCCAGGATACTCAGGGGTTGACACACAAACTTCATTCACTACAACAAATAATCCAACCTAATGAATTTTATCGTATTGCGGTGACTAAGCGGAAAACATTTGCTAATCCGGTTGATGGTTTACTCGGTAAGACTGGTACGATTAATGCGGAAGCACTTTCTAGCTTAGAAATTAATATTCCAAGTAGTGGTGGTGTTGATACTAACTATAACATTTGCTTGTATGTCGATGATATTTTAGTTGCAGAGCAGGGATTTTCTGACATAAAAATACCTGGTAACAATGAAAATATTACGATCGGAGCCGATCCTTACCAAGAACAGCATAACTTTATGGGGATCATGTCTGAGCTAAGAATATGGGGTCATGCATTGACAGAAGTTGAGTTATTTAACCCTATAAGTGTTGATAGCCAAGGCATTATGGCCTACTGGAAGCTAGATGATAAGCAGGGTAATAAAGCATTTGATTCTGCGGGTGGTAACCATGCCCAAATTAATGGTGCTTGTTGGATTAAAAACCCGGATTATGCAGGCAACACGCTTTCTTTGTACATGAACGGAACGCCTTTAAATACGAGCACATTATCATATGATCATTCTCTCGTGTTGAATAACACGACCGCATCAGAATTTAGCTTAGGTGCAAGGCGAACAGATGAAGGGCCTGAGGACAACTACAAAGGAGATATTGATGAAATTCGTATTTGGAAAACGGCTCGAACACAGGAGCAACTTTTAGATAATTTGTTTACACGCCTCACAGGTGAAAAACAAGATCTGATCAGTTATTACACATTTAATAACAATGATAATGATGAAATTGGTGACATTTTTGATTCAGGATATAGACAAAATAACTTGATCCAGCATGAACGTCAGCATATAGCAAAACGTCAAATATCAACTGCTCCAGTGTCACAAAATCTTGCTCAAATACGTTCAGCTGTCACAGCACTTGATTCACCATTCCATATTTCTATTGATGGCTCTCCGGCAGTACAAGAATATGCCGATCTTCAGTATGGCTCAGATAATGAGTTAAAAGGGGTAATGAAACGTTGTTATACCTATATTGAGAAGGGGCAGTGGAAATTAGTAACAGGGCACAAAGTTGGCAATTTAATTACAGAGTGGGCTGGGCAAGCACAATTTGATCCTCAGATTGTGGGCTATATGGAAGGTACACCACCGATACCAAGTGAAAACATGACATACGGCACTGCGGGTACGGGTACAGGTATTTATGAAGGTGATGGTTCTTTTATTGAGTTTACTCAAGCCACTGAGGTTGATTACAATTATTCTGCATCGAGAGAGCATGGTTTTGATTCTTCATTTGAAGCAACAATGAGTGCAGGTATTGAAGCTGAGATAGAAAACTTAATTGCACCATTGGGTATTGGTATTTCTATTCCTGCTCGGTTTGGCCTTACTGCCGGGGGAACAAGAGGATTTGAATCGAGTGGTGGCTGGGTTGAAGATAAAACCTCATCGATAGGCACAACCATAACGCGTAGCTTTTCAGCATCATTAGGTGGTGCTTGGGAAGACCCCTCTAATATGGGGAACCCTGAAATCGGACGACGTTGGTTACCAGCAAGTGTTGGCTTTGCTATTGTTCAATCTGAAGTGGCTGATATCTTTGCGTTGCGTCTCGAGCATAATAAAGCGCTCGTTTCATATCGATTCCAACCAACGAAGGACGTAGCTAAGGATTGGAATGTTATTTCATTTCCCCTTAATCCTAACTATGTGAAGCAGGGTACCATCGATGGTAAAATGGGCTATGATAAATCGGGACATGTTATGTGTGATCCTGATTATCCAAATGCCACACAGCCGGGTGAACACAGCTATTATAAGCCTAAAAAAGCATTTGCGTTAAAGCGTAAAATTGAGCGTGAGCAGCAAGAGCTTGCAACCTATTATAAAAATTATGGCGCAGCACCCTTAAAAAATGGGCCTTTGAATGGTGCGATGAAAAGTGTTCAAGGCTTGTCATCGGCATTAACAGCTAATTTCTCCACTGGATTTGGTGTTGAACCTACAATTTCTAGCTTTAACGAGGCGATGAAATCTGGTGCAGCGTCAGAAAATTTAGGCTTAGCGGATAAATTTTCTAAACGAAATATAGCGAACACATATATTTGGACTGCAGATGGTGGGATCTTTCAAGAAACCCACGATACGATGGATGTTTTGCAAGAAACAGCCAGTGGTAATTATTCTTTTGCAAGTAGTGATAGCTTCAATACTCAGTTTGAACTTGATGTGGCGAGTGCTGCTTTTTCTTTGGAAATGGATGCGAGTTTAAGTGGGAAATTGAATTTAACACAATCTAAATCAAAAGAATCATCACAATTTTTCTCGATAGACGCGAACGTAACTTGTTCTGGTGATATGCAATGTCATGAGCCAGAGACTGGTAAACCTATTTATAAAGACGGAGAACCAGTGAATACTGTTGGGCGTATGGATGCTTATCGTTGGATGACCTTCTATTTAAGATCTGACGAAAAGAACTTTACGGAGTTGTATGATACCGTGATCGATCCATTATGGTTGACTGAAAGTTCGCACCCAAGTGCAATTGCATTACGTGAGGCGAGACAAACGGAAAAAACACCACCATGTTGGAGGATCCAGCATATTGTTACTTTTGCCAGTCGAATCCTGCCTGATGTTGTTAATAATACTGCTGAGCCTATTGTACAGGCGATGAAGAAAATTAATATCAACAGTAATTGGGAGCTGATTAAGCGACTAGATCCGCTGATTAAAAATAAAAGTGTTAATGCGACTGCTTTTTCTAAAGACGTTAAGAAAGTATTAGCATTGCATATGCCAGAAATGTTACCGCATCATGAGGAAGTGGTTCATTGTTTATCTGACTATTATGAAGGGATGAATTCGATAGCATCTGCTGATTAATACATAAATTAACCTGTTAACAAGCAGAATATATCATGGTAAATCTTGATGTATTCTGCTTTTTTATGCGTGTAATTAAGGTTAGTTAATTACACGGTTTCAGTTGTCAGAAGGCAAAGTAGTTTGATCATTTCTCAAAAGTAACAATAAAGTTTGATCAGATTGTATAATTATTGAGAAGCCTAATCTTCAGTTTGCGGAGAATGACAACAAAATAATAGCATCCGATGTAATGACAATGTTGACTGTACATTATCATTACTGATTAATGATTTGAATTTTTTAAGAAAATCAGTCTGAAAATATTTAGGTACTTCTACGTCAAAATTATCACTAGAAGTATAGACTTTGACCGCGCCAGATTTAAAGATTTTGAATAGCTCTTCACTAGTCACATTATAAGTGAAACTATGCGCTTTAATTGTGGAAGGCGTTAGCCCCGAATGTAATAGGAGATCTTGAAATTGTTCTCTTGTTTCTAAATGTAAGCAAGGAAACTTGAAATTTTGGTATAACTCCGGGAAATGCGTATTAAAAACTTGCTCTACAAGTATTATTATTTCTTCGCACCATAAGTCTCTGTATGGTGTTTGAATTGCTACAACGCCATTCGGAGCGAGTAAATCAGCAATTCGACTTAATGCAATATCATGTCGTTCCCACCACTGAAAAGATGAATTAGAAAAAATTAAATCATAGTCATATTCAGGCGTAAAATCTTCAATTTTTTGACATATAAAATTTAATTTTGATGCTGGGTAGTTATTCTTAGCAATATGAATCATTTTTGATGATGGGTCTATGGCATCAATTATTGCATTCGGATATTTTAAGTTTAATTTATGAGTTACATTCCCACTACCGCAACCGATATCTAGAATTCGTTTTGGTTGGACATGATCAATCATATTAATCAGGTAATTCGCAGCATCTTGCTGAACAATATTATTAATTGAGTACTCTGTTTCATATTCCATTATTGACGCCTCGACTTAAAAATACAATATCATACCATTTTATATCAATGTTTTATGACAACATTTAAGATTGGTCTTTGATAGTCTAAAAATTATCGAGGGTATAAAAAAGTAGGAATACCCGATTGGATATTCCCGCTTTTTATTATTCGTTAATCCTGTGAATCTTTATAGATATCACATCACGATATAGACTGGCCAACCTAACAAACCTGTTAGCCCTTCTTTATATTCAAATCGCTCTAATCGCTCTGGACTCGCATCCTTTAAGCGTAAATCCCGGTAGTTTTTAGCAAACGTTAATGTGCGTAGTAGACCTGGCGTAAAGTACTGACCTAGCTCAATCTTTATGGTCTCGGCAAGTGGCGATGGCAACTCGGACAACGTCAGCTTAATTTGTTGATCAAGATGTTCAATCGAGAACCAGACGTCTTCAAGTTCAATTTTCGCTACGCGTTGCTTAAGATCTGGTTTTACTTTAACGGGACCAAAAAATAGACGGTACAGTACCACTTCCGCAAACACGCATTCAAGGCTTAAACAATCTAAAGGATCGTAGCTTGATTGCGCATAGAATTGCTTTAATAAGCATGCAATAGACTCTTCACGGTTAAACTCTAACAGCGCGTCTTGATAACTCTGCCAGCCCTGCCATTCATCTGCATCACTCGGCGTTGATATTTTATCGAGTAAAGTCGGGTCTATGTCCCCATATACAGATTTACCGCTCAGCTTATATTTGCTGACACGGCTTAGCATACTCCAACCTTTTTGGAAGGATTTTACAACCCCGTTTGGTGCTAAGAGCAGTTTAAGAGCATGAGCAAGGTCGTGATTACTTAGTGACATTAATCCTAAGCTTGCTACACCGATTACATCGAAAGCTGCATTTTCTAGCAGGTGCATCTTGTGTTTATTATAAAATTTATCTGCTAGTTTAAGGCTCATTAGTACAGCCTTGCTTTTAATTTCTGCAAGTTGTGCTTCATCTAATCGTGCTTCTGCTTGACCGTAATCGAGAACTTTACTTAAAAAAGGTCCTTGATTGCCGTCTCTTACTACAATTTGCATTCGCGGGATCCTTAATCAAGAAAACTAAACATGTCATCTACTTCAGCGTATTCATCATCAACTTCATTCTTCTCTTTTGCTTGAAGCACTAATTCATTGACGAAACTGTCGATGATAGCTACCCAGCTTGAATTTTCGCTACGTAGTAAATTCTTAATTGATTTTTCAACATCAGGTGCAAGTTCACGGATCAAGGCGAGTAGACTACGTGGATCGTCAATACTTAAACTGTGTGCCTCTTCTTCAGCACTACGTCCTGTATAACCCACAGTTTCGCCATCATCTTCATCATCATAGTTATCAGTGATGTGACTTTGACGTTCAGCTTCTACTTTTGGAGCTAACAGATATTCAATGAAAGGGATCGATAGATAAAAAAGACCTGCTTGGTCTTCAGCAATACATTCTAAAATAGCTGTCTGCTTTGCTTCTGTATTTTGAATTCGGATAAGGTAAGTTAAAAAATCAAATGTATGCTGAATTAGCTCATCTGCATTGTTTTTTACTTTTTCTTCCCAGTATAGGGGTTGCTGGCAAACGATATCGCGGATCTGTTCAGGTGTCATCAATTCTGACATGATAGAAGGACAAGAAATATCATGGTGACTGTTTATCTGTGTTAAGGTCACGATATCCATCTGCTCGATCACTTCAACTAAAACGTCATCAGTCATAGTATTAGCCATTAACTCAAATTTCTTACTTGCCTGTTGAGGTTCTACATCTGCAAGTTGTTTGATCTCGATTACGGCTGTTTCAATTAAGCTATTCATTATTGCTCTTCCTCTTCCTCATCAAATTGATCGTAATAGCCTTCTTCTTCGTCTTCGAGGTAGTCATCATGATCTTGACTAGCTGGAGTAGACAGGTTCTCATTTGATAATAAGAAGAGAACAATACAGCTTTCTATTAATAACGTTTCCGAGTGACCACGAGCAGCTAAAACAAGCGGTATATCAGCATTATTAAAAGCAACGGTTGTTTTAAACTCATTCCATTCAGGTAGAATGCCTTCTTTTATCCATTGAGCCCACTTGATTTTTGCTTCAGCTGGAAACTTTACTTTATCATAAAGTGCAATCGGCAGATACTCTGGCACAGATGCGAGTAACTTAGGGTCTGCTAGTAAAACAGCCTTCATTTGGCTAGTAAACTGCTCGAGTGCATTAGGAGTGTCGGGATCGTTATACGACTCGATATTGCTATATGCGTCTTCTTTTAATTGTTCAATACGTTCGAAATCTATTGCTGTCGCCATGAATACTCTGAAATTAACTTATTGGGTAAAATTGGTCCCACAGCTCGCGCATAGCGGCGGCAGGGTCGGTCACGATTACGTTACTGAAGTTTTTTACAAACTCGCGTTTTAGCTTCGGATTTGAAAGTACTTCATACGCATTTCTTACTCGTAGCAGCTGAGCTTCAGCATGCACTCTCTCATCGTCTGATGCGCCGAGTAATTTATCAGGGTGAAACCGATTCGATAGACGTTTGTAGGCTTTCTTAACGTCGTCTTCATTTGCATTCGGCTTGATACCAAGCACACTAAAGTGGTTAATCATAATGTTACCTGTGGCAGATTAGCTCAACCAATAATTTGGGAGGCAGAAGTTTAACGGCTGAAAGGTCAGAGCACAACACAAAATCGAATATTGTTGTGGCTTAATAGCCTTACTTAGTCGCTTATAAACAGTCATAAGGTTTATACTCCTCTGTTTTCTCCTTATTCCATTTGTATTTATGGTCATTTTAACGGAACTTCAAGTATGAACAAGTCCAAAATGCAAGTCACGTAGGTGGTAAAATTATATGCTAAAACATCCGATTTAATGTAGTATTGCGCTCAATATAGATGCGAAATCCGGCTTGAGCAGGTTTTCTTTTTGGAGTTATAAATGAAGTTCAGTCCCTTGCTAGATCAGCTGATTAATGATCTACAAATTTTACCGGGTGTAGGCCCTAAGTCTGCACAGCGTATCGCTTTTCATATTTTAGAACGCAAGCGTGATAATGCTGTATCTTTGGCGCATTCTTTAGAGAAGGCAATGATTGAGATTGGTCATTGCCAGCAGTGTAATACGCTGACTGAATTAGATATCTGTGCTATTTGCGCAAACTCTAAACGTCAAAGTGAAAAGACACTTTGTGTTGTTGAAGGCCCTGCTGATGTTGCGGCGATTGAACAAACCAATCAATTTAGTGGTCAATATTTTGTACTCATGGGTCACTTATCACCATTAGATGGTATCGGACCGGGTGAAATAGGCTTAGATAAACTAGCTGAGTTATTAGCATCAGGTCGCTATGAAGAGCTTATTTTAGCAACGAATCCTACCGTTGAAGGCGAAGCTACTGCCTATTATATTGCTGAAATAGCACAAGAATATGGCGTTAAAGCAAGCCGTATTGCGCATGGCGTTCCAGTGGGTGGTGAATTAGAGTATGTAGATGGAACGACCTTGTCCCATTCATTACTTGGTCGACAGCTAATCAGCTGATTGTTAGTTGATACTGTTAGTAATTAAGTTAGTTGATTGATAAGTAGAGAACAGTAAACATCATTGTTGCTGGGATAGATAATGTTAATATTGCTTTGAATGTATTACTAAAATTCATAGAGACCTCAGTCTTAAGAGTTAAGTAATAACATCCTTGTCATTAATCTGATGGGGTAAAGCATAGCAATTTAGCACTAGTAATACTAGCCTACTTACAAAAAACCGATAGTGTATAACTTACACTATCGGTTTTTATTATAGTCTAATGTAAGACGAACCTAGGACTAATAGGTTAATTAAGCTGCGAAGTTAGCGGCAGCGAAATCCCAGTTAGCTAGTGCCCAGAAACCATTAAGGTAGCTAGGACGTAGGTTACGGTAATCAATGTAGTAAGCGTGTTCCCACAGGTCAACTGTGATTAGTGGTGTAACACCAGCTTCAGTGATAGGAGTACCAGCGTTAGAAGTGTTAACGATTTCTAATTCGCCTTCAGCGTTTTTAACTAACCAAGTCCAGCTTGAACCGAAGTTGTTTACTGCTTTGTCATTGAATGCTGTTTGGAATGCTTCGAAAGAACCGAATTTAGCGTTGATAGCGTCAGCTAATGCGCCTTCTGGTTGACCTTTTGCACTTGGAGTAAGGCTGTTCCAGTAGAATGTGTGGTTCCAAACTTGTGCTGCGTTATTGAAAACAGGACCTTCAGAAGATTTAACAATCTCTTCTAATGATTTTTCAGCAAGCGGTGTGCCTTCGATTAGACCGTTAAGCTTAACCACGTAAGTGTTGTGGTGTTTGCCGTAGTGAAAAGAAAGAGTCTCAGCAGAGATATGTGGTTCAAGTGCATCTTGTGCGTACGGTAAAGCTGGTAGTGTAATACTCATAGGTATTTCCTTATTTATTGATAGCTAAAAGCTATCCATTGCTCATTATTGATTTAATTATTGGAGGAATACTAACGCTAGCGTTGAATATATTCAAGTATTTGACCACAATTGTATTGTTCAATTAATAAATTGTAACGAGTGAATTCATTTTTTATGAATTAGGCTAAATATAAAACAAAATAACCCTACAAAATAACGGTGTTAACCAAGCTATAATTAGCATAAAATGGCTTCGAAATTTGTATTTATATAATGCATTCTATGGTTAGAGTTTAAATAACTAGATTCAAATAATAACTACAATAGATGTAAACGCTAAGATTTGTGAGGACACAATGGAAACTTTAGATAAAATCAAACAGCAACTTGCTGAGAACTCAATCATCCTATATATGAAAGGATCTCCAAAACTACCTAGCTGTGGTTTTTCTTCACAAGCATCACAAGCAGTAATCAATTGTGGTGAGCAATTTGCTTACGTTGATATTCTACAAAATCCAGATATCCGTGCTGAATTACCTAAATACGCTAACTGGCCTACATTCCCACAACTATGGGTTGAAGGCGAGCTTGTTGGCGGTTGTGACATCATCATGGAAATGTTCCAACAAGGTGAGCTTCAGCCATTAATCGCAGCAGCTGCAGCGAAAGCAAAATCAGAATAATAGTTTAATCTTATTGTAAAAAATGAAGTTACACCGATTGCATTAAATAAGTGATCAATTTTATTGATATAGGTGTTTATTACAATAATAACTCGAATACCCAAAAGGGAAGCAATTGCTTCCCTTTTTTTATTTTCCCTTTAGCCAGGTCAATTTACTTGATAGAAAGTGAGTCTTGCCTGACTAAGGGGGGACAATTCAATAAACGAAGTGAAAATAGGTGTTTTTGGTTATTTTCATTAAGAAATAATTAATTTATCTCTAGTTTATTTTATATATGTGTTGCATTTATTTTGTATTAGCCGTGTATTTGTGTTTTTCGGCTTCCTGCTCTCTGTTGCAAATAAGTACCAAATGTTAACGTTTTGTAAATAATACTGGCTTAACCATTTCAAAAAGTGTATCTATGTCATAGGTTTAGAGTGTTTTATATTTTTGGTTATCGCTAGTTGATGACCTGCGCTCATATATTTTGACTAAAAGGAATGTCACTTTGGCTAATTCAACACAACAACTTTTTGACAATAATGCATCTTATTTACAGTCCAAAGGCTATGACTCATTAATCAATATTGGTCAGAAAGAATTCGACTCTTTCAAGAATGATGTTCAAGAAACATTAAGTTTGAGCGACATTCGAGACTTGCATAGGGGCGGTAAAGGCGCTGCGGTTCAGTTAGAAGCAAAGCAGAGAAACGTAGTAAAAAGGGCAAATCCGCAACTTCAACATGCGATGAACATGGCGATGGGGACCATGACTGGGGGCATACGTGGTTTTGATGATATTATACCACCACGTGCCGATTCTTATGTAAAACAAGAGTCTGTCGCTTCAATGTTTTCACCAGCCGCTTACCTTACTGAATTGTATCGTGAAGGAAAAAAACTACACGATGCTAATTCACCTGCCCAACTTAACCATCGTCGCCCTGATCTAACGTCGTTGATATTAAGCCAGCGTAACCTAGATGAAACGATCAGTACGTTAGCATTATCTAATGAGGTGCTTCGCGCCCATATAAATGATGATGACCTTGATATGCAACTTGCTGATACGATAATTGGTGTAGGACTGCCTTATCATGCACCTTTTAGCCGTTTGTCATCTTCGATGGCGCTGAGTAAAATTAAACTTGAAGAGATTACTCACCTTTTATCACCGAATGTTTTAGAGATAGAAGAAGAGGCTGATTGGCTCTTTAGTAATAATTTACCACCCACCTTAGCACAATATTTAACACGTCCTGTCGCAACGGATAGCGATGCACTTAATGCTTGCTATGGAATGGATAATGTCGATTATTTAAGTAATGTCGATAACTTATGCCGTTTATTAGACATTAGCCGAGAGGAGCTTGTCTCTTACTTATCTTTCCCGGCCATTTATGAATCAAAATCATGTTCTGCACCAAGTCGCTTTGATAGGCCTGTCGCCCCCAATGAATACAGTGGAAACTACATCAAAGCTGCGCATTATATTGGTAGCCCGGGTGAAGGGGGAAAGGGTCAGGTACTCCACGTTAATGATGGTATATTATGTACACGGACTTTCAGTCATACGCCATTTAACGATCCTTCACTGGTTTACAGCTTGTCAATTTTACCTTCCGTGGGTGATGATAACGTAAGTATTTCAGTCGCATCGTCTTTAGCTGATGCGTCAGATAGTGCAGAAACCATAATCAAGCTTGATGGTAAAGATATTTATCACCAAAAGGCGAAATTGCAATATGGTAAATACGTTCATATTCAGCATACAATATCTAAGGCATCTATTACATTTGAGATTTGCAGAGGAGCGTCGGTTGAGGGCGGAATATGGCAGGGCAGTGAGACCACCATAACCTTTAACGAAGCTCAAGATTTAGAGCCAGCCGTGCTCATCAGACTTTATAATATGGTGCGTTACTGTAAGGCATCCGGTTTAACCCCCGAGATAATCGGCAATTTAATACACCTTTCTGGCGGCAACATTACCAATGAGACATTTAAGCTTACATCTCATGCACTAAAACTGATAAATAACGATAGTCTAAGAGAAGATGATGCGGCGGTATTACTTGGTAGTGATATTAATGCTTATGCACTCGCAGGGAAACTCAATCAGTTTGATCGTTTGTTTAATAATCCTTGCCTAGGTGAACAGCTGTTCTCTGTTTGTGATTTAGAGGGATCAATCTCCTTTGATTCAACGCATTCTGAGACGGCATACGAACGCAGTGTACTTCAGCGAGCATTTGGAGTTGATGATGCAGGATTACAGATGCTTTCTGTTATTTGTGGTGTGGACACAAGACTCAGTCTGACTAACATTAGCAAACTTTATCGTATTTCCATGCTGGCTCGCATTCATCAGTTACTGCCACAGGAATTAGCCTGCATCGTTAATCTCATCGATTTATCAGATAAAATTAACAGCACAGAACTTCATGATATTTATACTTGCCATCGTGCTGTCTCACAAGTATGTCAATGGTTGGTAGCTGAAAATATAGGTGTTGTTGAGTTAAAGTCAATGACGATGAAACCAAGTGACTTTGTAACGGACCTGACACCTGATATTGAAAGCTTTCTGAGAACCTTATATCACGCTGGACAAAATATAGCCCCAGAAAATTGGCTCGAAGCGATAGCTCCAAGTGTTGCGGCAGGCTTTGGACTACAGCATCACGAGCTTGCTTGTTGTGTCATGGATTGGACAGAGAAAGTGGCGCGTGGTAGTGATCTTAACATCCATACTGTGGCCGACTATTCGACAAGTATTAATCGCTTCTTTGATTCAAATGAAAATGTGAATGTGAATAACATTGTTCAGTTTACGCATTTAATGAGTCAGCTTGCCTGTATTGTTAAAATGTTTGAGTTATCAGTGGTTGAACTAAGACCGTTATTAAAAAACGCAGGCTTGTTACCGGGGGGGAATAAGAATTATTTAAATATATGTGTCGATACATTACGTGATTTTAGTGTATTAAAAACCGTTGAACGTCAGGTTGGCCAGGGGGGGGTTGACGCGCTGTTGCATTATTATGCAGAGGGTCAATTAACGCGTGGGAATATTGCCATTGTGTTCGCCGATAAATATCCGCAGAGTGAAATAAAGGAAGTATTTTATGCTTGCTGTAAAACGGATGATAATGCGACGGTAAGGCAACTGGGTCAAATGGTAGAAATACTTGAATATACGCGTGAATTGAATTTATCAGTGCATAGTTTGTTACAGCTTTCGACGTTGAGGAATGTGTCGACATACACTGATTTTAAACAGGCTGCGGATAGCGTTGAAGCCACATTGCCTGAGCATAAAAAGGACATGTATCGACAGCAACAAGAGGAAACCACGAGTTCTGCATTATGCGGTTATTTCTTATTAAATGAAACCACAGACATGGACTTATTTGGTGGTGAAAATCGTAATGGCATATATCAATATTTATTACTAGATAATCAGGTAACTGGACAAGTTCAGACAACACGAATTGCAGAAGCGGTGTCAAGTGTCCAATTGTATATTAACCGTTGTCTGCAAGGTATGGAATTTAACGTTAATACAGATAGGTTTACAAGTCGGTTCTTTGCTGAATGGGAGCAGTATAATAAGCGCTATAATAGTTGGGCAAGTGTGTCGAAACTGGCTTATTATCCAGAGAATTATGTAGAGCCTTCATTGCGTTATAATCAAACAAACTTACAACAGGCACTACTTTCACAAATTAGTCAGGATAAGCTGAATCAAGACGTGGTTGATGATGCTTACCTAAGCTATCTGAGTAGCTTTGAAGAAATAGCAAATTTAGAAATGCTGAGTGGCTACCATGACGCGCCGATATTATCTCAAGGTTATACCTACTTTGTTGCGCGCAGTGCGAGTCAGCCAGCCCAATATTACTGGCGCAGTCTGAATAATGACATGGGGGATGACTTAGGCAGTTATACAGCCTCTGCATGGAGCGCATGGGAGAAAATTGAAGCCCCTATTGCGAATGCTGTTAATGATGAAGTTAGACCGGTGATGTTTAATAACCGACTTTATATTGCTTGGATAGAAAGCACTGAGAAAGCCGAACAATCGGAACCTACCAATGGCGCACCGATTATGCAAACGGAGTACAGGTTAAAGCTTAGCTATCGCAAGATTGATGGAACTTGGTCCCCAGAAAGTAGTTACTTTATTGAGTTTGATGCGCAATCAAAATTTCATATTACATATACAGATAAAAATAAGTGTCTCCTTGGTTATGTTTATAAACCAGAAAAACAGGGTGATTTAGGCGGCGAAAAAGTATATTTAATTGATTTTAATATGCAGTGTACAGAACAAGATGCCGATGAATTTAAAGCTGTACTTGAAGGCGGGTTAGGAAGTAAAGAAGATAATTATATCATTAGGGCGCTAAAAAAAATCCCGCTTAATGTGCAAGTAAGTTCCGATGAAGATGATAGAACTGGCGAGGATGAAAATGTACAATGTATTGTCTCAGCACACCTAAATAATAACGTATCTCCCCCTCATTTGGAGTATGACTGTCAGGCAACGGTAACAAGCAAGAAAGGAAGTTGGGATTGTATACCTGTTGTTTCAGATCTTCTTCAATGGTTTATTAAAATTGAACTCGACATGATAAATACGGAGATAGATGAAAAGGGCCGAATTAGACCTGTATTTAATATTATGCGGAGTCATCGTGAAGAATTTTCTCGGATTAGGATAACGTTATGCGTAGGAGAAGGACCGCGTAAAAATCCAAGTAGTGTTGTCCGTAGAGAGGGCGGGAGCTACGGTAGAAGAATAAGAGCTGCACAGTTCGAAGAATTTGATGCGGTTCCTAAGTATAAAATGTTTGTGGCAGTGCTTGATTATTATGGGAATGTTCACAGAGGGATTTGTACAGTCGAGCTAAAGCCCAAGCTTTCTCACAGTTGCTGGGCTGATAACCCTCTGTCTGGTCAATATTATATACCTCAAAATATTGATACCCAAGTACATCAGTCATATGAGACCCCTTTTGATAGCGAGACTGAGACTATAACAGAATCATTTGTCGTATATGATGGAAAAAAAGAGATATATCGAAATACCTTTTCTTTAGAGGCGACAGGTGATGAGTATTCAAGTGACCGAAAAGAAAACGCACGTATTGTCAAAGGCAGTAATGGAGCATGTTACCTAGAATTTACTAATAAACCCCGTCAAACACGACTTAATACCTTATTCGCAAAAGAACTGGTTAAAAGGGCATATGCAGGGGTTGATAATGTGTTGACTTGGGATACACAGCAATTAGCTGAGCCACAATTAGGAAAAGGCTTTTACTGCAATGTGATTTTAGATGAATACAACTCGGCCGTAAATGGTAAAAGTAAGTGGTTTAAACTACATTATGCGAACTTTTATGCAGAAAACGACAGTCTTTTAGCGTATGAAGGTACGTTGTCAGAGACAAAAAAAACAACCGTACAATTGTTTTTCCCTTACCCAGACAAAGGTAATCATGGTTGGTGTAATGGTGGTTCTCAACAAGCTCATTTGGAGGTTGAATATCAAAAATCCCATTATCGGGCTAGTGATGGGAAGTCGATCATTTTCACCTATGATAGGGACAGTAATCGTGTCATTCAGGTTAATAATGACCAAAAGGCGCTTGGCTTCTCATGCAGTGAGGAAATGGTTAACCAGGCTCATGATGAACCGATGGATTTTAGTGGCGCGAATGGTTTGTATTTATGGGAACTGTTTTATTACACCCCGATACTGGTTGCAGATAAACTGCTTCAAGCACAATCTTTTGAAGATGCAGAGCGATGGCTAAAATATGTATTTAGCCCATCGGGTTATGTTGGTGCGCGTAAACGGCGATGGAATTCTCGCCCGCTACAAGAAGATCGGGCGTGGGATGCGACTCAGATAGAAACAACAGATCCAGATGTAGTGGCATTAGCGGATCCCATGCACTATAAAGTCGCGACTTACATGAAGTTGCTGGATATTATTATTGCCCGTGGGGACATGGCGTATCGCCAACTGGAAAGAGACAGTTTAGCAGAAGCGAAAATATGCTATATCACTGCGGCGAACTTTTTGGGTGATGAGCCAAAGCTGTCCTTGAATTCATCGTGGAATGAACCGACACTGCATAGTGCAGCAGATAAAATGACGCAATCCTTGTTACCTGCGTCGAAAAACCTACTTAGTACGGATGCTAAAGCGGATACTCAAATATCCCCTTCGTTGACCGGTTTGTTTTTGCCTTGTGAAAATGAAAAGCTCAAAGGGTATTATCAAACGTTGACGTTACGTCTGCATAACCTACGTCATAATCTGAGTATTAATGGTCAGCCGCTAACGCAACCTATTTATGCACTGCCAGTAGCCGATTCTAAGTCACTTCAAAGTGCCGCAGTTGTAAGCAGTGCTGGTAATAATGGGGGCTTGCCGAGCAATATCACTATTGGCATCCAACGTTTTCCAATTATGTTAGAAAATGCCAAAGGTATGGTTAATCAGTTAATGCAATACGGTAATGCCCTCACGTCCGTGTTAGATCGTAAAGATGGCGAAGCATTAAATGCATTATTGCAAACACAGGCTAAATATTTAATGAAGCGCAGTGTGCAAATGCAGGATGTGAGTATTAAGCACATGGAGACAGAGCAAGGTATTTTATCTAAAACCTTGATCGGGGCTGAGACTCGCCGTGATCATTATCAGGTATTACTGGATGAAGGCGTAAGTCACGAAGAGCAAAGAGCAATAAGTGAGCGTATTGCATCTGGTACTCTTGGGCTTACCGCTAATGCAATGCGCACAACGGCCGCAGCACTGGATATGGCACCAAATGTGTTTGGTATGGCATGTGGTGGTTCTCGATGGGGAGCGATACCTGAAGCTATCGCATATGGGATGGACGTCACCGCCACAGGATTAAATATTGCCGCAGAATCACGTACAACATCGGAACAATACCGTCGCCGAGGACAAGAATGGGCTCTTCAACGGGATGCTGCCACGCATGAGGTAACACAACTTAAAGCACAGCAAGAAAGCTTAAAGATCCAGCTCGAAGCAACGGTGCTGCAAAAAGAGTATCTGATAACGCAGCAGTTCCAAACGCAAGCTCAACTTAATTTTCTTAACACTAAATTTAGCAACGATGCCTTGTATAGTTGGATGCAGGGGCGACTTTCGTCGATATTTTATCAGTACTATGATTTGACCGTGGCTCGTTGTTTAAAAGCTGAACTGGGTTATCAATGGGAAACATCTGATACAGCGACTTTTATTCGACCTGGAGCATGGGACAGTAATCATGCGGGTTTACTATGCGGTGAAGCCCTCATGCTCAACCTTGCGCAAATGGATTCAGCTTATTTTGATTGGGATAACGATGCGTTAGAAGTCACACGGACTGTCTCTATGGCCACAGAGATGGATTCAAGTACGGATGCCTTTAATCATTCCGTTAAAGCTGCACTTCAGGGGGCTAAAGCGAATGGTGAAATTAAACATGAGTTAAAGCTAGAGGAAGACAAATTTAGTGCAAAATTAAATTTATCTGCATTAAATATAGACAGCGATTACCCGGAAGATTGCGGTGTTTTAGGGAAGCGAAAGCGGATCAAACAAATCAGTGTTTCTTTACCTGCACTGCTTGCGCCGTATCAGGATATTCAGGCTGTATTGTCTTATACAGGAACCAATACGAATATGCACATAAGCTGTCGTCAGTCGGCTATCTCGCATGGCATCAATGACAGTGGTCAATTTCAGCTTGACTTTAATGATGGTAAATATCAACCGTTTGAAGGGCTGCCAATTGCGGGGGATGATGAAAATTCATGTTTGACCCTGAACTTTCCAAATGCGACGGGCAAGCAACAAGCTGTTTTGGAAAGCCTTAACGATATTGTATTCCATATTCGGTACACAATTACCCAATAATTCAACATGAAGGTATAAATAATCTGAGAATGAGCTTGCGGTTAACGCGAGCTTTTTTCAGTGCGTTAAATTGCTACTCGCCTCACTAATTAGATGCAACTATTAGGCTTTGTTTATTCATCGAGAGATTATGCTGAGATACTCAGTTGTCAATTGTTGCTAAAATGTTAAGTTTTTGTAGATACTTATGGATTAATTATCTAAAAAAGTGTATTTATATCAGTGCTGTAGGGGTTTTGTGGCTTTAATGCTTGATGACCAACACTCATATATTTTGACTAAAAGGAATGTCACTTTGACTAATTTAACGCAACAACTTTATGACAAAAATGCATCTTATTTGCAGTCCAAAGGGTATCATTCATTAACTGATATTGGTCAGATAGAGTTTAACTCTTTCAGAAATGATGTTAGAGATACGCTGAATTTGCGCGTGATTCGGGATTTGCACCGGGGTGGTAATGCCGCCGCTATTCAATTACAAGCAAAGCAGAGAAACGCGGTTAAAAGGGGCAATCCACAACTTCAGCATGCGATGAATATGGCGATGGGGACCATGGTTGGAGGTATTCGAGGATTTGACGATATCATCCCTTCGCGTGCGGATGCTTATGTAAAACAAGGATCCGTTGCCTCGATGTTTTCACCTGCTGCTTACCTTACAGAACTATACCGTGAAGGAAAAACGCTACACGAGACAAGTTCTCCTGCCCACCTCAATCATCGCCGTCCTGATCTTGCGTCATTGGTATTAAGCCAAAGTAATCAGGATGAAACGATCAGTACTTTGGCCTTATCTAATGAGGTACTTCGTGCCCATATCAATGATGATGGCCTTGATACGCAACTCGCTAATACTTTAATCGGTGATGCATTGCCTTATCATGCAGATTTTAGCCGTTTGTCGTCTTCAATGGCGTTGAATAAGATTGAACTTGAAGAGATAGATGAGCTTTTATCTCCGAGTGCTTTCTCGGTGGAAAAAGAGGTCAGTTGGCTTTTCAGTAATAATTTGCCACCTACATTAGCGCAATATTTAACAAGTCCTACTGTAATCGATGATGATGCACTTCATGCTTGCTATGGGACTGATAATATCAGTTATCTGAGTGATGCCGATAATTTATGCCGTTCATTAGATATTACCCGTGATGAACTTATCTCTTATTTATCTTTCCCTGCTATTTATGAGTCAAAAGCATCTTCTTCGTCAAGTCGCTTTGACAAACCTGTTGCTCCCAATGAATACAGTGGGACCTATATTGAAAGCGCTTATTACACAGGTACCCCGAGTGAAGGGGGAAAAGGTCAGCTGATTCATATTGATGATGGGAGGCTGTATACACGGGCGTTTGAGCATACTCCATTTAATAATCCTTTACAGGTTCATAGTTTATCAATTTTACCTGCAGTGGGGGATAAACAAGTTATTATTTCAGTCGCATCGTCTTTAGCTGATGAGCCTGGTACGGCAGAAATGGCTATTAAGGTCGATGGTGAAGACATTTATCATCAAAAATCGAGAGCACAATGCGGTAAATATGTTCATATTCAACATGACATCGCTAAGGCGTCTATCAAGTTAGAAGTTTTGAGAGGGACATCTGTGAGGGGGTTGCGGGGCTGTGAAACAACCATTACCTTTAACGAAGCTCAGAGTTTAGACCCTGCGATGCTCATCAGACTTTATAAAATGATACGTTACTGCAAGGCTACCTGTTTAACCCCTGCGATACTGGATAATCTAATACGCCTTTCTGGCGACAAAATTAGCGATGAAACATTTAAGCTGACATCTCACGCCCTAAAATTAATAAAATATCATAATTTAAGTGAAGATGATGCGACGGTTTTACTTGGTGGCGATATCAATGTTTACGCGCCTGCGGGAAAGCTAAGCCAATTTGATCGTTTATTTAATAACCCTTGCTTGGGTGATCAAGTGTTCTCTGTCCGTGATTCAGAGGGGGCAATTTCTTTTGACCCTACGCATTCTGAGACGGCTTACGAACGCAGTGTTCTTCAGCGTGCGTTTGGGGTTGATGACGCTGGATTACAGATGCTTTCCATTCTTTGTGGGGCAAACTCAAGACTGGGTCTGGCTAATATCAGTCAACTTTATCGTGTTGCTATGCTGGCACGTATTCATCAGTTACTACCACAAGAATTAGTTTGTATCGTTAATCTAATCGGTCTGTCAGATAAACTTAGCAGTGCTAAACTGCATGACTTCTATCTTTGCCATCAAAGCATTACACAAGTATGTAAATGGTTAGTCGCGCAAGATATCAGTGTTGTTGCACTAAAATCGATGACAATGAAACCAAGCGGATTTGCAACGGAACTGACGCCTGATATTGAACATTTTTTGCGAACTTTATATCACGCAGGACAAAATGTAGACCCCGTTAATCGACAAGATGTGATTGCACCGAGTATCGCAGCGGGCTTAGGACTACAGGATCACGAACTGGCTCACTGTGTGATGGATTGGGCAGAAAAAGTTGCGCGTGGTAGTGATCTTAATATTCATTCGATAATGAACTATTCAACAGGCATTAATGACTTCTTTGACTCTAAAAGAGATGTAAATGATATTGTTCAGTTTACGCATTTAATGAGCCAGCTTGCCTATATTGTTAAAACGTTTGATTTATCAGTGGTTGAGCTAACGCCGTTATTGAAAAATGCAGGCTTGCTACCGGGGGGAGGTCAGGACTATTTAAATGTATGTGTCGATACACTGCGTGATTTTAGTGCATTAAAAACGGTGGAACGTCAAGTTGGTCAAGGTGCTGTTGACGCGCTATTACATTATTATACACAAGGGCAATTAACGCGCGCGAACATAGTGCTCGTGTTAACCGATAAATACCCCCAGAGTGAAATAGAGAACGTATTTAATGCCTGTTGTAAAGTGGATAATACCGCAACGGTAAGACAGCTCGACCAAATGATTAACCTACTTGAATACACGCATGCGTTGAATTTGTCTGTGCATAGTTTATTGCAGCTTTCTACGTTAAGTAACGTATCTTCAGTGTTGGATTTTAAACAGGTCGCAGATAGCGTTGAAGCCACATTGCCTGAGCATCAAAAGGAAATACATCGACAGCAGCAAGAGGAAGCGACCAGTTCGGCATTGTGTGCTTATTTCTTATTAAATGAAACCACTGATATGCGCTTGTTTGGTGGTGAAAATCGTAATGGTATATATCAATATTTACTGTTGGATAACCAAGTTAGCGGACAAACTCAGACAACACGAATTGCAGAAGCGGTATCAAGTGTTCAATTGTATATTAACCGTTGCCTACAAGGCATGGAGTTTAACATTGACACGGACATGCTTTTAAGTCGGTTTTTTGTTGAATGGGAGCAGTATAATAAACGTTATAGCAGTTGGGCAAGTGCATTAAAATTAGCTTATTATCCAGAGAATTATGTTGAGCCTTCATTACGTTATAACCAAACTAATTTACAAAAGGCACTGTTATCAAAAATTAGCCAGAGTAAGCTTAATCATGATTTGGTTGAGGATGCTTATTTAAGCTATCTGAGTAGTTTTGAAGAAATCGCGAATTTAGAGGTGCTGAGCGGTTACCATGACTCGCCGAGATTATCTCAAGGACATACTTATTTTGTTGCGCGTAGTGCGAGTCAGCCTGTTCAATATTACTGGCGTCGTCTGAATAATGACATGAGTGATGGGCGCGGTGGTTATGAAGCTTCAGCGTGGAGTGCATGGGAGAAAATTGAAGCCCCTATTACTAACGCAGTTAATGATGACGTTAGACCCGTGATGTTTAATAACCGGCTTTACATTGCTTGGATAGAAAGCACAGAGAAAGCAGTGCAGTCTCAACCAAGCAATAATGCACCTCTCATGAAGACGGAGTATAGATTAAAGCTTAGTTATCGAAAAATCGATGGAAGTTGGTCGCCAGAAAACAGCTATTCTATTGAGTTTGATACGCAATCAAAATTGCATATTACATTCACAGATAAAAATAAGTGTCTCCTTGCTTATGTCTATAAACCGGAAAAACGCGACGAACCAACAGACGCGAAAGCGTATTTGATAGACTTTAATATGCAATGTACAGAGCAAGATGCCGATGTATTTATAAACGTGCTCGAAGGTAACTTAGGCTATGAGAATCACGACTATGTGATTAGGCTACTTCAGGAAGTTTGTCATAATGTACAAGTAAGCTGCGATGAGAATGACAGAACAGGCGAGGATGCAAGTGTACAGAGTGAAGTCACAACGCACATAAATAATGATGTATATCCCCCGCATTTGGAATATGACTGTGATGCAGCAGTGGTAATAAATAATCACAAAAAAGGGTGGGATTGTGCTGTTGTTATTCCTGATAATATTAAGAATTTAGTAAAAGTTGAGCCTGACTTCGAAGCGACAGAGATCGACAGTGAGGGGCGGTTCAAGCCTGCATTTAAGATCTTACGAGGCAAGTATTTTGCGGATGTTTCAGTAAGTGGATATTTGTTCATAAAGGGGGGGATGGTCACTCACAGTTATGCACGAGGTCATTTACCTGTGAAAATAAAGGCCCCTGAGTTTGTATCACTTGATGCACTCCCTAACTATGATATGGAGATATCGCTGATTAGTAGGTCGGTTAAAAGAGGAATGAGTCAAATCTCTCTCCAAGAAAAAGTGTCTCACAGTGGTTGGGATATGGACCCTAAACCAGAACTGAATTACATCTCTAAATTTTCTGAGACTAAGGTGCACCAGTCATTTAAAGAACCTCTTGGTAGTTCGGCAGAGACGATAAAAAGAACGTTTGTTGTATATGATGGTCAGGAAGAGATATATCGAAATACCTTCTCTTTAGAGGTGACAGTAAAAGATGCGGACTCGAGTGATCGGAAAGAAAATGCACGTATTGTAAAAGATACTAATGGTGCATGTTATCTGGAATTCACCAACAAACCACGTCAAACACGGCTTAATACCCAGTTTGCTAAAGAGTTGGTTAAAAGAGCATATGCGGGTGTTGATAATGTATTGACTTGGAATACACAACAATTACTTGAACCACAATTAGGTAAGGGCTTTTATTGCAATGTGATTTTAGATGAATACAGCCCTGCCGTAAATGGTGAAAGTAAGTGGTTTAAATTATATTATGCTAATTTCTATACGGAAAATGACAGTATTTTAGCATATGAAGGTATATTGTCGGAAACAGAAAAAACAACCGTACGATTGTTTTATCCTTACCGAGATAGAGGTAATCGCGATGGTCAGCAAGTACATTTAGAGGTTGAATACCAGAAAGTACATTATCGTGCGGGTGATGGAAATTCGGTTATCTTCCTCTATAACGAAAATAAAGACAGTGTCACCCTCGTCCAGAATAGCCAAAAGGTCCCCGGCTTGGTATGCAGCGAGAAAATGGCGACTCTTCACGATGAACCGATGGATTTCAATGGGGCGAATGGTTTGTATCTATGGGAACTGTTTTATTACACCCCAATGTTGGTTGCAGATAAACTGCTTCACGCACAATCCTTTGAAGATGCAGATCGGTGGCTAAAATTCATATTTAATCCACAGGGTTATACGGATGTGCGTAAACGACAATGGAATGCGCGTCCACTGCAAGAAGATACAGCATGGGATGTGACTCAGACAGATACCACAGATCCGGATGTGGTGGCCCAGAGTGATCCTATGCACTATAAAGTGGCAACTTACATGAAGTTACTGGACCTTATGATTGCCCGTGGAGATATGGCGTATCGTCAGCTGGAAAGAGACAGCCTAGCAGAAGCTAAAATATGGTACGTGACAGCAGAGAACTTATTGGGTGATGAGCCTAAATTACCTTTGGATGCATCGTGGAATGAGCCGACACTACTTAGTGCGGTAGGTAAAACAGTCCAAGCGCCGTTATTGGATCCTACGGGTTTACTCAATCTAGATGTTGGAGGGGATTCTCGAGCCAGCACGTCGTTGACAGATTTGTTTTTGCCCTGTGAGAATGAAAAACTCAAGGGATATTATCAAACCTTGCAGTTACGTCTGCATAATTTACGTCATAATTTGAGTATTAATGGCCAGCCACTGATGTTACCTATTTATACTTCGCCAACCGTTCCTAAATCACTTCAAAGTGCCACCGTTGCTAGTAGTGCTGGTAATACTGGGGGATTGCCGGGCAATATTACTATTGCGATCCAGCGTTTTCCTATTATGTTAGAAAGCGCTAAAGGTATGGTTAATCAGCTAATGCAATATGGTAACGCCCTTGCCTCCGTGTTGGAGCGTAAAGATGCGGAAGGGTTAAATGCGTTATTGCAGACGCAGGCTAAAGATTTGATGAAGCGCAGTGTGAAAATGCAGGATGTGAGCATTAAGCAAATGTGGGCAGAACAAGCCGTTTTATCTAAAAATCTGGAGGGTACAGAGACTCGCCGTGATCATTATCAGGCGTTGTTAGATGAAGGTGTGAGTAACGAAGAGCAAAAAGCGATAAATGAGCGTATTGCATCAGGCGCCCTTGCCATTACAGCTAACGCAATGCGAACAGCGGCCGCAGCGCTGGATATGGCACCAAATTTATTTGGTATGGCATGTGGTGGTTCTCGATGGGGCGCTGTGCCTGGTGCTATTGCATATGGAATGGATGCCAGCGCTGCAGGGTTGAATATTGCTGCAGAAGCGCGCACAACATCAGAGCAATATCGTCGCCGAGGACAAGAATGGACTATTCAACGAGATACGGCCACGCATGAAGTTGCACAACTTATGGCGCAGCAAGACAGTTTGAAGATCCAAGTTGAAGCCGCTGTGTTGCAAAAAGACTATCTGATAACACAGCAGCTTCAAACGCAGACTCAGCTTGATTTTCTTAATACAAAATTCAGCAACGGTGCCTTGTATAGTTGGATGCAAGGGCGACTTTCGTCAATATTTTATCAGTTCTATGATTTGACAGTGGCGCGTTGCTTAAAAGCTGAACGGGGTTATCAATGGGAAACATCTGATAAAGCGGCCTTTATTCAGCCAGGTGCATGGGACAGTAATCACGCAGGATTATTGTGTGGAGAAGCGTTAATGCTTAACCTTGCGCAAATGGAATCGAGTTATCTTGACTGGGATCAGCGGGCTTTAGAAGTGAGTCGCACAGTCTCTATGGCCACGGAAATGGACTTAAATACAGAAGATTTTAATAACGCAGTTAAAGGTGTACTTCAGGGGGCCCAAACGAACGGCGTGATTAAACATGAGTTAAAGCTGGACGGAGATAAATTCAGTGCGGAGCTGAATTTAGCTGCATTAAATATAGAAAGTGATTACCCAGACGACTGTGGTGTTTTAGGGAAGCATAAGCGAATTAAGCAAATTAGTGTTTCCTTACCTGCGTTGCTTGCACCGTACCAAGATATTCAAGCGGTGTTGTCTTACACGGGAACGAATACGAATATGCATGTCAGTTGTCGTCAGTCGGCTATTTCGCATGGTATTAATGACAGTGGTCAGTTTCAGCTTGATTTCAAGGATAGTAAATACCTACCATTTGAAGGACTGCCAATCGCAGGGGATGATGAAAATTCGTGTTTGACCCTGATCTTCCCGAATGCAACGAGCAAGCAACAAGCCATTTTGGAAAGCCTAAACGATATTGTATTCCATATTCGGTATACGATTAGTCAATAATTCGTGTATTGAGTCAATCGCCTGAGACGAGGTTCGTGGTTAACACGAACCTCTGAAAGGATAACTACTTTATTCGTTTTTGTTCATGGTTTTGAAACCTGAATTTATTTTTTATTGGAGTTTTTGATGTCACAACAAACCAGTGATCTTGTCATTAATGCCCCCCAATTGCCGAAACAAGGTGGGGCTATCATGTCGGCACAAACGACACCTGGGCATGCAGGCCCGACAGGCGATATGTCTTTTTCTATTCCGTTTCCGGTGAGTCAAGGGCGTGGATTTGCACCGTCATTATCATTAAGTTATCAAACCAGTCAGGGGAATGGTGCTTTTGGTGTTGGGTGGAACTTACCCTTGATGTCCATACAAAGGTATTCACGAAAAGGGGTACCTAATTATGATGATACCGATCTGTTTATTGGTCCTGCTGGAGCGATACTTGTTGCCCTAAGAGACAAGCGTGGGGCTGTCATTACGAAAGAGCGTAATAAGCTGGGGCTTATATCATTTGATGTTACGTATAAAGTGACAACGTATTGCTCTAACGTAGCGGATGGCTATGAACGCTATGAGCAATGGCAGCAGACTGACGCATTGCATAAAATATTCTGGTTGGTGTTTGGTCAAGATGGCACTCTACATTGTTTAGGTAAGAGTAGTGTTGCGCAAACGGGTGACGAAAATGATATTGCTGAATGGTCGATAGAGGAAAGTGTATCACCCAACGGTGAACATATTCACTATGAGTATACGAGTGAAAATAACGAGGGCGTGGTTGATTCACAGTCTGAAAATGTGCGAGAACGCGGTGCATTATCTTATTTAACCCATGTTTTTTATGGCAACCTACATCCAGATCCGAGCTTGTATTGTCTAAGCAAAAAAGAGCAAGACAAGCAGCACGACTGGCTGTTTAGTGTCGCACTCGATTATGGGCAGCGCGCTGCTGATCCTGATATTATTCCAGCATGGCGGTCAGAAGAACAGCCTTGGGGAGTCAGGAGTGATTCTTTTTCAAGTTATAGCTACGGTTTTGAAGTTCGCTGTCATCGCTTGTGTCGACAGGTTATCTTGTTTCACCATTACCCTGATGGTTTTTCTGACAGAGTAAGTGCCGCGCCGCTTGGTGTTTGTCGCTTGCTATTTAACTATAATGAAAACCCTGTTTTAACTACATTGGATGGGGCTCAACATTGGGCGTATGGGCAAGCAAAAAAAGAGATAAATATTGAATCTCAGCCAGCACTTCTTTTTGAGTACCAAAATGATGAGTTGGCGTCTGGTGCCTGCTGGAGTCAATTACCTTCGACCCCTGGTATTAATGATGCTCCTTTTTATCAATTTGTGGACTTATACGGTGAAGGGCTATCAGGGGTACTTTACAAAAATGGTCAGGATTGGAAATACCGTTCACCAGTAAGAGATTGTTCAATAACAGATAATCCTGATGCAATAAAGTTCGGTAATTGGAAGAATGTACCTAAAGTACCTTCTTTGCAAGACGGGACACAAATGCTTACTGATATTAATGGCGATGCGCGTTTGGATTGGGTGTCGATGCAACCCGGACTGAATGGCTTTTTCACGTTAAACGATGACGGTAATTGGCAATCGTTTAGTCCGTTATCTGCCATTCCTTCGGAATTATTGAGTGGTGAGGGTATATTTGCTGATATTGCAGGGGCGGGGTTGTCTGATGTCGTGGTTATTGGTCCAAACAGTGTGCGTTTTTATCCGAATACTCGAAAAGGCTTTGCGCCAGCAAAAACGGTAGATGCTACATCATTAAATCGTCCATTGCCTATAAGGGGGCGTGATGATCGCACCTTGGTGGCTTTTGGCGATGTACTGGGGTCGGGTCAAGCACACCTTATCGAAGTTACGGACAAGGTGGTTTATTGTTGGCCTAATAAAGGCAAGGGACGATTTGGCAATTGCATTGAATTACCATGGAATTTTGATAGTACGACACCATTTCAACCAAATCGATTATATTTGGTCGATGTAGACGGTTCTGGAGCCACAGATCTCGTGTATGTTAACGCGGATAAAATGACGCTTTACAAGAATCAGTCGGGCAATGGATTTGTAAAAGAAACTGATATTGCTTTACCTGATGGTGTTAATTTTGATGATACTTGCCAATTATCCTTTGTTGACTGGTTCGGTACTGGAGGGCTATCTGTTGTATTTAGTCGGTCGCACAAGGATGCTCAACATTATGTATTAAGTTTGACTGCAAATAAGCCTTATTTATTGACGAAAATTAACAATAATTGCGGTGCCATTAGCCAAGTTCGTTATCGTTTATCAGGGCAGGAGTGGCTAGATGAGAAGGCCGAGGATGCGAATGCGGTTTGTCACTTGCCTGTGCCCGTTTACTTGATGAAGGCGTCCACACAATATGATGAAATTACGGGAAATCAGCTTACTCAACACTATGCGTATCGAGGTGGATTTTATGATGGTTTCGTTAAGGTTTTTCGTGGGTTTAGTTATGTTGAAACATTAGATACTGATCATGTTTCTGATCATGCGGCTGATACTGACACACCACCATTAAAAACTTGTCGTTGGTACCATACTGGTGCGCCGGGTACGCTAAAAAAATCTAATTTCTGGCGTGGTGATAAAGCCACATATCATCTTAATGATACTTACTACTGCGATGGTGATGGGGTTATAAATATCACACAATATTCAGCTGAAATGCAACGATGGCTAAACCTTGCATTGAGTGGTTCATTACTGCGTGAAGAAGTGTACGGTTTGGATAATTCGGTGTTGAAAAATACGCCTTATACTGTGCAGAGTGTGCGTTATCGTGTTGAACTCGTGCAGGTTTTAGCTGCGCATGAAGAAATGCCAATATTGCGTGTACAGCAATTAGAGTCGCTTTACTATCAATATGAGCGCGTGAGTGATGATCCGCTGTGCAAACAAACTGTCCAGCTTGCTTTTGACGAATTTTCTTTGCCAACGCACAGTGTTTCGATTAGCTATCCTCGTCGGCAGAATATATCTAATAATGTGTGGAGGAATATTTATGCATTGGCAGGAGACGTTGACAAGGATGCGCAACAAACGATACTGAAAATTCATGAAACGTATAATGAATATATTCATCAGAATAATGCGGATATCTACAGTCTGATAGGATTGCCAGTAAAAACGCGTACGAATGTGATAATGGGCAGTGATGTGAACGTTCCTCAAGGGGGATTTTGCTTTGAGCGCCTTTTAGAAGTGAACTCAGTGTTATCTCAAGCCGCAGTTCGTCACTTTACAGGACAGCAACAAAGCCATTATTTATTAGATAATGCTGTGGGTGAGGTTCACTTTCCGCCTCGGGTGTTAAATACAGATATCGCTGTCTTTGATGATAATGCATTGGTCGCGTATCGGGATGTATTGACACCGACACAACTGGAGAGTGAACTTAGGCTGGCGGGCTATAAAAAAACATCGCGTTTGTTATCTGCGTACTCGGCTAAAGAACGCGATGTCTGGATCAAAGAGCAGGCGTTTACCGAATATAACGAGGCAGACAACTTCTTTTTACCAAAACGAATGCAGAGCGATGTCTTATCAGGGAAAATGGAACTCCGCTATGATCATTACTGTTTGTCTGTACTTGAAACTGTCGACCCATTGGGTAATTCAGTAACATATGAGCCGAATTACCAGCAATTGAATGCTTATAAAATTATAGATAGCAATAAGAATACAGAAGCGGTATCTGTTACGCCATTAGGCTCTCCTGCGATGAACACTTTTTATGGTACTGAAAATGGAGAGGCGATTGGATTTTCGGATGTCGGGATTTCCAGTCCTGTATTGAGTGTGTCCTCTTTGATTGAACAGGCCAATAATAATGTGCAGCAACAAGCCACTCTATTTGCAAGGGATGGATTTAGTTGGATGGCAGATAAGTGTCCTATCCACGAAGTGATGTTGACTGCAGATAATTATCCGAATGGGGCGCAACAACAGCAGATTCAGATCCAAGTGATGTACAGTGATGGGTTTGGCCGTGAGTTACAGAAAATGGAGAAAGTGCCACCAGGTAAGGCTTATCAACGTACCAATACTGGCATGCTTGCTCTTGATGCAAATAAGCAGCTTATTTGCATGCACTCAAACACTCGTTGGCGCGTATCTGGGCGTACAGAATATAACAATAAAGGTCTCGTTGTTCGGCAGTATCAACCTTATTTTATCGATGATTGGCGGTATATTACTGATGTGTCGATGCGCATGGAAGGGTATGCGGACACGCATTATTATGATGCGCTGGGTCGTTTGATCAAAGTTGTCACAGCGAAAGGACATGAGCGCCGCCAGTATTACACCCCTTGGTTCTCGGTGTCAGAAGATGAGAATGATACTTGGGCAGATACTCAGGTGAAATAGATAGGTAAAGCATTGCCTTTAACAAGGGAATGCTTTTTATATAAGGAAAATTAAATGGCAGCAACCCCAAATATGTATAGTGGGACGCCCACCATTACAGTTACAGATAACTGTGGACTGGCTGTTCGAACTGTTGAATTTAACCGTACCAGAGATCACGAAGCGTTAGATACGCAGATTACTCACCATATTTATAATGCGGCAGGTTACCTTGAAAGCAGCATTGATCCTCGTTTTTTCACGGCGTTAGCGACAAATCCAAGCACAGATGTTCAGCATAATATGGCCTATATTACGAATTTGGCTGGTGAACAGTTACGTGTTAACAGTATTGATGCGGGCATTCGCATACGTTTAGCGGATGTGACAGGCGCACTGCATAAAACGTGGGATGAGCAAGGGACAAAGAGTCGCTATGAATATGATGATGCGTTACATCGACCTGTTGCGGCTTACATACAGCGAGACAGTGTGTGTGATGGTGCTGAGCTGGTGGCAGAGCGTTTTATTTATGGTGATGGTACCGTAGAGAGTACTGACAAAAATCTGAATATGCGATTAATTGGTCATTATGATCATGCTGGCTTGGCTCAGACAAGCAGTATGAGTCTGGCTGGACAACCACTCGTGCAAACGCGTCAGCTGTTGAAATCTAAGGTTGATGATAGTCATTGGTCGGGTGACGTGGTGCAGGATTGGCAAAACAAATTGGATGCGACCGTTTATACCAGCCAGTGTGCATATAATGCCTTGAGCATGATATTAATGCAGTTAGACGCCAAAGGTAATCGACAGCGCAGTGAATATGATGTAACTGGGGCTGTTAATGCCACGTATTTCCAAGTATCAGGCTCTAACGATGAGCAAAGTATTTTAGCGCATATCGATCATAATGCGAATGGACAAGTTATTTCTGAAACTGCAGGTAATGGCGTGAATACCTCTTATCTGTATGATGAGCAAGACTGGCGTTTACAGCAGACGATAACGACAAGGTTGGAAAAGTCAGGCCGTTCAGCAAAATTGCAGCACTTGCATTATGAGTATGATCGAGTAGGGAATATTTTATCGGTTGATGACAGTGCAGAGGCGCCGCGATTTTATAAAAATCAGCGTGTACTACCGAAACAAACCTATACCTACGATGCATTGTATCAATTGATCTCGGCCTCGGGGCGTGAAAATGATAAGGCGTCAACTCAAGTTGCATCGCTGCCTAAGCTTAATGATAGTGCGCAGTATGTTAACTACAGCCGCACTTATCGTTATGACCGAGGGGGAAATCTTCACATGATTGTCCATCACGCCAATAATGGCAGTCAATATACCTTGAAAATGGCAGTTTCGGATAAAAGTAACCGGGTTATTCAGCAGAACAGTGACAATAGCATTATGGCGGGGGCTGTAGACAGTTACTTTGATACGCATGGTAATATCAAACTACTTGAACACAGTAAAAATTTAATTTGGGGACGTACAGATCAGTTAAAGCAAGTCTCGTTAACGAACTTAAAAAAAGAAGTGTATCAGTACTCGGGACTAGGCAGTCGCCTTCGTAAATTTTTATCAGACAGTAACACGGGCGATGAGTCGGAGGTGGTGTATTTACCGGGACTAGAGCTGCGAGTTATGCGTAAAAATGGAATTGTGATAGAAGCATTACAAGTGGTCTCAATGATGAACACGGGGCATAACAAGGTTCGAATGCTACATTGGGAGAAAGGAAAGCCGACTGATATCTCAAATAATCAGCTTAGATACAACCTAGATAATCACTTGGGTAGCTGTAATCTAGAATTGGACGAACACGCGGCGATTTTAACCCAAGAGGAGTATTACCCGTTTGGTGGCTCAGCGCTTTGGCGTGGCAAAAACAGCATTGAGGTCAAATACAAAACGGTACGTTACTCTGGTAAGGAACGGGATGCGACAGGGCTGTATTATTATGGTTATCGTTATTATATGCCGTGGATGGGACGTTGGTTAAATCCGGATCCTGCTTGGACGATTGATGGACTTAACTTGTATCGGATGGTGAGGAATAACCCGGTTACCTTACGGGATAAAGACGGTAGAAGTCCGGATAAAAGTAAAGATTTATATTTTACTCAGGCGCATGTGAAAGCGTGGAATAAGCAAACTACAGGTGCATTCAAAAAAGAGAATGAAAAACTGAGTATTGTTGGGAAAAAAATAGGCCAATTAGTTAGAAACCCTTATGAGATTAAAGATTATACCAGTTTAGACAAAGAGTTAGATACAATTTTAGCGGATAAGAAAAATAAGAAGTATGCGGATACGATACATGATTACAAGAAAATAATTAGCCATAACTTGCCATTAGGTATCGATGAATGTAACAAAGCAGTGGATGAGCAAGTGAATTTTTCTGGAAAGGGTGACCTATCGGATAAAAGACTACAGAAAATTCGAAGAAAAATATTGGTTAGTGACTTAAAAAAGGATGGGTATACGTTAAATCGTATGTACACTAATAATATACAAGCCATGGCTGATAAGGGGGTTAAAGGTAATGAATGGATTGGACGAGGAATGTGCGCATCAGTAACGGAGGCAATAGGTGGGCACTCTAAAGAAGTTGAACCATACAATGGTGGGACGAACATTAAATGGAATCATCATTTTAATACAACAGGGGGAAGTACCTTTACTGATGGCACCTGGAAACAATTTTTCCAAGGCCAAAATACATCAAAATTACCGGGGATTTTTGATGGTTCCGCACAGGACTTTATGAATCTAAAACACCTCTCGGAAGAGTCTAAAAAAGAATATTTGACATTCATTGGCTACATAAAACATGTAAAATAATGTGGGCATTATGCACAGATTGTAGGGTGAAGCATAAGCTTCACCCTCTAAAATACGTGATTGCTATTTTTATAGAGTAACCGCAGCTATCCAACCAAAGATAATAAGTGGGATATTATAGTGGATAAAAGTTGGGATCACTGAGTCTCTAATATGATCATGCTGTCCATCAACATTTAAACCCGATGTTGGACCTAATGTTGAATCTGATGCTGGTGAACCTGCATCTCCAAGCGCGGCTGCGGTGCCCACAAGAGATGCTGTGGCTAGTGGTGAGAAACCAAACTGCAAAGCAAGAGGTACATAGATAGTCGCAAGAATTGGGATTGTAGAGAAAGATGAACCAATCCCCATCGTTACCAATAAACCTGTTACTAGCATTAGCAATGCAGCCAGACCTTTATTGTCACCAATGACTCCACCGATTGAACTCACTAATGACTCAACACCGCTTGTTGCTTTCATTACTTCAGCAAAACCTGATGCTGCGATCATAATGAAGCCAATCATTGCCATCATGTGTACACCGCGAGTGAACATATCTTGTGTTTCGTGGAATTTTATAACACCACCAAGCGTAAAGATAATGAAGCCAGTGAGTGCGCCAAGAATGATTGAATCATAAGTTAACTGTAAGCTTAATGCTGAAACAATCGCAACCATAGCCACAATGATGTGACGAGGGTTAAATTCAACCGGTTTATTTTCTTTAGCGGTTAATTCGCTTTCAACCAAATATTCACGAGGTTTACGATAGGTAAATGCCACGGCCGTAATTAAACCAATAACCATACCTAATACAGGTAAAGCCATTGCCGTTGGTAATTGCTCAGCAACAACATTCGCACCGTTATCATTTAGATTTTTAAGTAGAATGTTGTTTAAGAAGATGCCACCAAAACCGATAGGTAGGAACATATACGTTGCAGTTAGACCAAAAGTGATCACGCAAGCGACAGCACGACGGTCTAATTTTAATTTAGTCATCACACCAAGTAGCGGGGGAACAAGTAAAGGAATAAAGGCAATATGAACAGGGATAACGTTTTGTGATGAGATCGCGACGAGTAGTAAGGTGAAGAGTAAACCGTACTTAAAACCGTTAATTTGACGTTGTGAGTTACCATCACCTAGACGGCTAACAATTTTAGCTGCGAGTAGGTCTGTAATACCTGACTTTGAAATTGCAACGGCAAATGCACCTAACATGGCATAGTTTAAGGCAATTGACGCACCACCACCTAAACCTGAGTTAAAGGCCGAAATAACTTCTTCTAAAGGTAAACCACCAATTAAACCACCTAAAAAGGCACTAATTGTTAGTGCTACAACCACATTAATCCGCATAAAACTGAGGATTAGCATAGCTAGCACTGCGATAACTACAGGATTCATTTATCTACTTTCCAATGTTAATAATTCTATTGAAGGTAGTATATAAAACTATACTACATAAGATAAGTGAATTTTAAGTCTATTTATGGGTAATTATGCAGATGTAGTGAATTATTGCCGTTAAAAATGAAAAACCTTAACTATTTGATAGTTATTTTTATATTGATCATTTGTTGCGAAGAGCATTTTGAGTGCTAGCATTGCTTTATGCACTTGGGTTTTTATTCTTTAATTCCTGTGCTTTAAGGTCCTTTATAGGGTTTTTGTCAGCTGGCTCTAGCGATAGCACCTAAATTGTGCGGAAGTTTGTTGTAAAATAAACCTGTGCTTATTAAGTTTTTATGGTGAATTTTTCGAATTAGAGT
This sequence comes from Moritella sp. 28, assembly GCF_018219435.1. NCBI lineage: Bacteria > Pseudomonadati > Pseudomonadota > Gammaproteobacteria > Alteromonadales > Moritellaceae > Moritella > Moritella sp. 28. Next base: position 1,721,747 of record NZ_CP056121.1, read on the forward strand.
CGGTGTTTAGGCTGCATTGTTAGATTTTTATGGTGTTTAATAATTCATGATTAATTTAGCTAAAATAAATAACAATAAAATCAATACTATTGTAATCAGCACTTGCTTTCATCGGTATTTCATCCTTAAGACGACTCCCTATTCGGCTTATATGAATAAATCTATCCGAATTATACACCAATTGGTTGAGCTAGTTACGCAGCAGTGTCGACGTATATTTTGGGTCTCACTCATGTTGATTTCTACTTCAGTAAATGCCGGAGATATAGAACATGATAAACAGAAACACTTTATTGCCGAGACGGTAATTTGCGGTACAACCATGATGTATACAGAAAGTTGGTGGCAGACGATACTCGTTGGTTTGTCTATTGGAGTTTTGAAGGAAACCTATGATGCGGGCCAAGAAGGGAATGAGTTTAGTAAAAATGACATGGTGGCAAACATATTAGGGTGCCTGGCTGGAGCAAGTTATGGCGCGACAGTGTTACATTTTCATTATGAAAGTGATACAGATACTACGACCATCAGTATTAAGGGGAAGTTTTAAGTAGCAATACTCATACTCATATTCATATTTTGCCCCTATACAGTTACAACATTACGGGTCACGAAGGTTCGCGATACTTGTTGTTACAAAGGGGCATAATGATTTATTCGGTGTCAGCGTTTAACGTGCTATCACTTACCGTTTCTAGTTCTGCTTCTTCTGGAACAGGTAGTGGCCAACCGCCCATATCTTTCCATTTATTCACTATGTAGCAAAATAATTGCGCAGTTTGTTCTGTATCATATTTAGCAGAATGCGCTTGTTTATGATCAAAAGGAATACCGGCAGCCATACATGCTTTAGCAAGTACTGTTTGACCAACGGCTAGACCAGCAAGTGTCGTGGTATCAAATGTAGCGAAAGGATGAAAAGGATTACGTTTAATCTTTTCTCTATTCGATGCAGCACTTAAAAAACCGTGATCAAATGCCGCATTGTGCGCAACCATGATTGCACGATGGCAACCTGTATCTTTTAAGCCTTTGCGCACAGCTTTATAGATCTCGGTGATCGCTTCGCGTTCAGGCACTGCACCACGTAATGGATTAGTTGGGTCGATACCGGTAAAGTCTAAGGCTGCTTGCTCTAAATTAGCACCTTCAAATGGTTCAACGTTAAAGTGTAAGGTATGCGAAATTTTAAGATAACCATCTTCATCCATTTCTAGGATAGAAGCGGCGATCTCTAACATCGCATCTGTTTGTGCATTAAATCCCGCAGTTTCGATATCGATAACAACAGGGAAGTAGCCACGGAATCGTTGGCTAAAAGCTGATTTTTCAGTTGTGCTCATGTGATCATTAATTAATGTTGACTTGGATAGGATTATGCCATAATAATTGCTTGTCCTCTAATCAACTTTACTAATTTATTGCTAGTTGTCGGCATAACCAACAAGGAATCAATTTTAGGCACTTTTTATTTTTTAGATATTTATAGAAAAGTAACTCAAGTTATTTCACTTAATACCGATAAGTTAATATGGGCTTCGAATAAACAGGATTTTGAACCGTATGATCAACTGCCAACATTTTATAATTGCTTCACTTGTTGCTTTTGGTTCAGCAACTGCTTCTGCTAACATAAAAAACTATGCGGCCAATTACGAATTCTCTCAATGGGAAAATAGTCGTTCTACGCCTGTACAATGTAGCTTGAAGCATGATATTCCTCGTTACGGGCAAGCCATTTTTACTAGTCGCGCCTCGAAATTAATCAACCTTGATTTTGAATTAGATATGAAACGTCTACCTGCGCAAGCTGAAATGGCTTCATTACGTTCTGTTCCACCAAGCTGGAAGCCGGGGAGTGCAGCCCAAGATCTTGCTGATGTTAAACTGTACCGCCAATTTACGGGGTATGTGAGTGAGCAGCCTGCTTGGCGCATGCTTGATGCATTAGATTCTGGCGACTATCCCACATTCTACTTTCGAGACTGGTACCGCGGCGGTGAGTTTATTAGCGTTGGTCTGTCTTCGGTTAACTTCCAAAATAAATACCAAGAATTTCTAGAATGCGTGAGTAACCTATTACCCTATAGCTTGGATGATATTGCTTATTCGGTGCTTGATTTTAATACCGCAAGTGATGAGTTAACACAGAAAAGTCAACAACGTTTAGCGATGATCAGTGAATTCTTACAATACAGTCCAGACATTAATGTTGTTGTTGTTGATAGTTATACTGGTAGCTATGGCGACGAGTTACAAAATTTACAAACATCTTCGTTACGTGCCGAAAATATTAAGCAATATTTTTTAGACAGTGGCCTTAAAAACCTAGAAATCGAAACCAATGGTTATGGCGAGAAAAGCCAAATAGCATCGAATAGTAATATTATTGAACGACAAAAAAATCAACGCGTTGTGATATCATTAGGGCAACCCATTCTTTAATCGCATTCATTTCTTAGTCTATATTGATATTCTCAATATAGACTGTCTGTACAAAATCATTATAAATAAAGTACTACGCAGAGTCTTCTGCTAAACTACCGGTATTATTTATATGAATTAACCTATGTTTTACCTGTAAGACAATGTATTAATTTGTAAGCCATTGTAATAAACCATTTTATGGTTTAGTTGTGTACTTTATAATCAGCTGAATTAATTGTTCCACATAGAAATGGAACGACGTTTTTAGCTAAAGGATATTTAATGCTTAACTCTTTAAAACGACGATTGGGTGTACTTTACCCCATTGTTACTACATTCTTTATTTGCCTCATTCTATTAAACATTTCTCGACTAGGATTAAGCCTCTGGCAGGCAGATCGTGTTACTGACGTTAGCGGTTGGGGGACGATTTTTCTTAGTGGTTTACGCATCGATATCGCGAGTTTGTCTTATTTGTTGATATTACCAGCAATGCTGACGTGTTTTCTTTCTAACGATGGTCTGGTTGGGCGAATTTGGCATGTAATACTTCGTTTGTGGATAGTGACAGGCTTGTGGTTCGTGATGTATATGGAGCTAGCGACACCTTCATTTATTATGGAGTATGATGTTCGTCCGAATCGTCTGTTTGTCGAGTACTTGATTTACCCGAAAGAAGTGTTTGGCATGCTTTGGAGTGGTTACAAGCTCGAGTTATTTATTGGTATGGTTGCGTCAATTATAACCGTGCTGGGAGGGTGGAAATTAAGTGGTCATCTTGTTAAAGGGCTGACATTCCCTCGTTGGTACTGGCGTCCTATATTAGCATTGTGTGTGGTAGCTGTTTGTGTGATGGGGGCCCGTTCTACTTTGGGGCATCGTCCGATGAATCCTGCAATGATTGCGTTTTCAAGCGACCCTCTGATGAATGACCTTGCGTTAAACTCGTCTTATTCATTGCTATTCGCGGTGAAGCAAATGAAGTCTGAAGATGACGCGTTTAAATATTACGGTAAGATGGATACACAACAAATCATTAAATTGATCCGTGAATCGACGAGTCTTTCTCCTGAGCAGTTTACATCAAACGAACAGCCCACTCTTGCTATGCGTAAAGCAACTTACCAAGGTAAACCAAAGAACATTGTGATTTTGTTGCAAGAGAGTCTAGGTGCGCGATATGTGGGGGCTTTAGGGGGATTACCACTGACACCAAATCTTGATGCTCTCATACAAGAAGCGTGGAGTTTTAATCGTATGTATGCAACTGGTACGCGTTCAGTTCGAGGCATTGAGGCTGTAGTAACGGGATTCTCCCCAACGCCTGCTCGTTCTGTTGTTAAATTAGGTAAAAGCCAAACTAACTTCTTTACGGCAGCAAATGCATTGAAGAAAAAAGGTTACCACACTCAGTTCATTTATGGTGGAGAGAGCTATTTTGATAACATGAAAAGCTTCTTCTTAGGTAATGGCTTTGTTGATATGCAAGACTTCCCAACCTTTAGTAACCCTAAATTTGTAGGATCTTGGGGGGCGTCAGATGAAGACCTGTACGATAAAGCGGACGAGCAATTCGCCATGTTGTCTAAGCAAGACAAGCCATTTTTCAGTTTAGTGTTTACCTCATCGAATCATAGCCCGTTTGATTATCCTGATAATCGTATTACAGCGTATAACACACCGAAGCAAACACGTGAAAATGCAGCTAAATATTCAGACTACGCATTAGGAACCTTTATTAATAAAGCGAAAAAGTCGTCGTATTGGAAAGACACTATTTTTGTGGTGATTGCGGATCATGATTCACGTGCTTACGGAAACCAATTAGTACCGATTGACCATTTCCGTATTCCAGCTGTGATCTTTGGTGGTGATGTGAAGCCGCGTCAGGATGATCGCTTAACAAGTCAAATCGATCTGCTACCAACATTATTGTCACTGGCTGGCATTGATAGTGTGACGCCAATGATTGGTCACGATATGACACAAAACATTGACCCATCGAAGTTACGTGCGATGATGCAGTTCTATAAAAACTTTGCGTGGATGGACAATAATAATGATGTCGTTATTTTCCAGCCTGAAAAGCCAGAATCTAGCTACCATTACGATGCAAACACTACGAACTTGACCAGTAAGCCAGTATCGAAAGATATGGTCATTAAGGCTAAAGCTAATGCACTATGGGGTAGTTTAGCTTATAAGAATAACTTATACACACCAGTAAATTAGTATTAATCTGTTCAGGCTTAAGCTTGACTTAGTATAGCTATGATATAAAGGCGTTAAGAACGATACTCTTAGCGCCTTTTTATTGTGATATCATTAGTATAAGCAATTCTTCAATATCACTCAGCTGTATAGGACGTGTTATGCAATTCTTACATACAATGGTTCGTGTCAAAAATTTGGAAGCATCCTTAGACTTTTACTGTAATAAACTTGGTTTAATCGAAGTTAAACGTAATGATTATGAAGCTGCACGTTTTTCCCTCATCTTTTTAGCTGCTCCTGGCGATGCAGAACAAGCGAAAAAAACATCTAGCCCAACACTTGAACTTACCTACAATTGGGATGAAGAAGAGTATGAAGGCGGTCGTAATTTTGGTCACTTAGCTTACGAAGTTGAAGATATTTATACTACATGTGCAGATTTACAGGCCGCTGGTGTCATTATTAACCGTCCTCCACGTGATGGTTATATGGCATTTATCCGCTCACCGGATGGCATCTCTATCGAGTTATTACAAAAAGGCGATAAATTAGCACCACAAGAACCTTGGGCTTCAATGCAAAATATTGGTGAATGGTAACAAGTCATTACTGGGTTGCAATCACTCGCTATTAGTGTGATTTATTAAATTTTATCATCGTTAATAAGTCACATTAATTTAATCTTACTACTATTTAACTTTAATATACTATAAAGTTATATTAAACACTTCCTTTAGTTTTTAAATATATAAAAACTGCATCATATAACAGATTGATATACATATATGATTCTTTATGAATAAAGAGAATAACTCTTGCTAAATTAATTTTAGTTGTTCTATTTCAATGAAAATAAAATGTAAACATTCTTATCTATATTTTTATTTAACAATTAACATGTGCCCAAGCTTTTAATATCAATGGCTTGTATCGTGGTGTTATTGTTTTTATTCAACTTGTTAAAAAGGTTAACTTTTTATTTAAATTTGTTTTTATCGTTTTTAACGTTAGAATTAAATTATATTTATAGCTTTGTTGATATTTTAAACTATTAAAAATTGCCCTGTTAGAATTATTAATCTACAATCGCGGCCTCTTTAAATTCGACAGGTTTTATATGTAATGTCTACACAACTAGCTAATCCAGCACCACTGGGCCTAATGGGCTTCGGTATGACTACCGTTTTATTAAATATCCATAATGCGGGTTTTTTCCCTATGGATTCAATGATACTTGCAATGGGTATTTTCTACGGTGGTATTAGCCAAATTATAGCGGGTATTTTATGCTACAAACGTAATGATACGTTTGGCACAACTGCCTTCATCTCTTATGGCTTTTTCTGGTTAACATTAGTTGGTCTGATCTTAATGCCTAAAATGGGCGTAGCGGCAAGCCCTGCACCATTCATGGCATGGTATTTGTTATTATGGGGCTTATTTACTGCGGGTCTATTCGTTGGTTCATTACGCTACCCACGAGCAAAACAAATCATATTTGCTTCATTAACAGCATTATTTTTCCTGCTAGCTATTCGTGATTTTAGTGGCAGTGCTGTAATTGGTGTAATCGCTGGTTATGTTGGCATTTTCTGCGGTTTAAGTGCGATGTATTTCAGCATGGCACAAATACTAAATGGCGAGTTCGGCCGTGAAGTTATGCCTGTTGGCAAACCTGTTTTTAAATAATCGCGAAGCCTGTTTTATATAATAGGTAAATAGAGCGATTAAACATGAATATTACAAAGGCGCGTTCAATGATTTGAACGCGCCTTTTTGATAGCCAATATCGCGTGTTTTTAATTAATCCCTTTTTCTCGTAAATCGCCACCAAGACCAACAATATAGTTTTACTATTTAAATACAGAGAATTAAGCCGTAATACCAAGTAAGGTCGTGGTGATATAGAAATAAATCAATAACCCCGTAATATCAACGAAGGTAGTAATAGCAGGACTTGCTACAACGGCAGGATCTAATCGAAATGACTTCGCTATTAACGGTAAAGTTGCACCAATAACGGTCGCCGTCAGTACCTGTAAAAACAATGCTAATGCGATCGCTGAACCTAGTAATGTCAACGTTATATTGCCCGGTAATTCGGTGCTACCCGATAAAAAATAGACCTTTATAAATGAAGCGACTGCTAACGCTAAACCGATTAAACTCGCTATTTTTAACTCTTTCCAGACAACAGTGAGCCAGTTTTTAATTTTCAGTTCCCCTAATGCTAAGGAACGTACAATTACAGTTGCAGATTGACTTCCAGCATTGCCGCCAGTGTCAGCAATCATAGGCATGTATAAAGCGAGTATTGTTAATGCGGCAATCGCATCGTCATAACTCTGAATAATCATGCCAGAGAAGATCCCGATAGCAGCTAAACCCAACACCCAAAATATGCGTTTACGCACATGATCTGTTACTGACATATCAAGGTAACTTGGCTCGTTTAGGTTGCTCTGAATACCCATTTGTAGATTTACATCTTCCGTTAACTCCACCTGCATCACTTGAGAGGCTTGCTGCCATTGAAACAACCCAACTGGATGGCCGCGTATATCAACAATGGGTAAATAGTCTGTATTGCTCATTTGTAATTGGCTGACTGCATACTCTTGATCTTCCCCAAGATGGCAAGGTTCAACTTGCAATGCTATATCTGCTAATAAGACATCATTATCATGTTGGAGCAGCATCTGTAATTCCAATAAACCATAATAACGCCCATGTTGGTCAACAGTTATTGCAGCTTTAGAGTGGAGACCTTTTTCCATTAATTTAACGTGCTTTACTGTCTCTGCAACTGACATATTAGAATTTAGCAGCAGGGGGGTAGATGGTGACATAACAGAAAATACTGGACTGTTAACCGAACTTAAAATCTCAATATCGGCAAGTAGCCAAGCAGGTAATAATTTTTTTAAATCTAAACCAATATCCTCTAACGATAATTTTTTTATTTGATGGTATTGATTTAATGTTTTATTACTAAACCAATGACGAATATCTTCTATTGAATTATTTTTGAAAAACATAATTAATTTATTCTTCGTTTCATCACTCCATAAATCAAATGAATTATTAATATCATTAAAATTTAAGTTTACGTTGTCATTTGATGTTGGTTGGTGTGTATTATTTTTTAGCGCTGTATTATTGGACATGAGAAGTCCTCCAATATAATAGGATTAAATATATTTGATAATATTAATAGCAGCGAAGGTGGGTATATTAATTACGTTATTTAATTTAGGCTTTAATTATATTAAAGTCTAAATACACTACCACTACATATCGCTTTTGGGATTAGTAGTGGACTAGGGGGAATGTCAATTTCCATTTTATCACCTGTTAAATCAAGTGCTTGTATGTAGCCATGTCTGCTGTAGCGTAATGATTAACAATCGTTACTTATTACATATAGCTAATATTTAAACACACTTGATTCAATTTAATATTGATTAAACTTTTACTTACCATAACCGATTAATTATCGAAAGTAAGGGGTATTTGTAGTGAATAGCAAATACGTCTGAATAATAATTATTATTTCAGATTATTTATGCTTTATAAAATGAGAGAGTATAAATAGAGGAGGGAGTCGTTTTATAATGTTAAATCCAAGTCTCTATATATAGGCTCTCCTACAATGGTCGCTTTCCATATTATTTTCCTTTGTTTGATTAATTCGAGCGGATTGTAAGTTTAATGATATTTAAAGTCAATATTGAAACGGTATACTTTACATTAAATATCATTCTAGCGAGTCGCTATTCTTCAGGGTATATTTTGTCTTTAAACTCACAAAGATCTTCAATTAAACAAGATCCACAACGCGGTTTACGGGCGATGCAAGTATAACGACCGAGTAAAATTAACCAGTGGTGCACATCTACTTTAAATTCAGCAGGTACCACTTTTAGTAGCTTTGCTTCTACTTGATCAACGTTTTTACCCATGGCTAACTTAGTGCGGTTTGAGACGCGGAAGATATGCGTATCAACAGCGATTGTCGGCCAACCAAATGCAGTGTTTAATACAACATTCGCGGTCTTTCTGCCAACACCTGGTAGTTCAACTAAGGCATCCAGATCTTCGGGTACAACCCCATTGTGCTTCTCTAATAAAATCTGACAGGCTTTAATGACGTTATTAGCTTTGGTGTTGTATAAACCAATCGTTTTAATATAGCCTTTTAGCCCTTCAACACCTAAATCAAAGATCGCTTGTGGCGTATTTGCAACAGGAAAAAGTTTATTAGTCGCTTTGTTTACACTCACATCTGTAGCCTGGGCTGACAGCGTAACTGCAACAAGTAGCTCAAATGCTGAGGAGAAGTTTAGCTCAGTTTCAGGATGGGGATTATTATCACGCAGACGCTCTAAAATAATGCGGCGTTTATCCTTGTTCATATCTTGATCCTATATATGATACCAATCACAATAAATAGATGATCACTTATTTAATGAAATTGGATAAAGCCATACTGATAATTATAAATTAGTATGGCTTAAGTTGTTTTAATAACTGTTTGTGTTGATTAATTCGCTGTCGATTCAGTATCTGAAACTGACTCAGGCTCAGATACACTAACAGGCTGTGCTTTACGGCGTTTATCTAGTTGTTCATCAATAGCATGCTTCAGAGCCATCAAAAATCCCATACCGATAAATGCACCGGGCGCTAAAATTGCTAACAAGAAGCTTGTATCCGCATGAAAGACTTCAATACGCAATACACTCGCCCAGTCACCTAATAGTAGGTCCATGCCGTCAAAGAGAGTACCTTGACCTAATACTTCACGAATAGCACCTAATACAATTAATACGCTGGCAAAACCAAGACCCATAAAGAAGCCATCAGCCGCAGAAGGTAAGACTTTATTACGTGATGCAAATGCTTCAGCACGACCAATAATAATGCAGTTGGTTACAATTAACGGAATGAAAATACCAAGAGATTGATATAATTCATAAACATAGGCATTCATAAGTAATTGTACTGTTGTTACAAATGAGGCAATAATCATGACAAAAATAGGAATACGTATCTCTTTTGGCACGCATTCACGTATCAGAGAAATTGTCGTATTCGAAGCAACAAGTACTAATAAGGTCGCAAACCCTAGTCCCATCGCATTCGTGACGGTTGCCGTTACGGCAAGTAGGGGACAAAGCCCTAATACTTGTACTAAACCAGGATTATTTTTCCATAACCCTTGATAGATAATATCTCGATATTGGCTCATGATTTACTCCAACAAGAAGGCGCGCTTTGTAGTTCAGAAAATTGATCTGACTGATAAAAAGTAAGTATATCTTTCACTGAACTCACAACTGCTCTAGGTGTAATAGTGGCGCCAGTGAATGAATCAAAGTCACCGCCATCTTTAGTCACGGCCCAAGTATGTGCATTCTCTTTAGTTAGCGTTTGGTCAACAAAGTCATCTAGCCAGTTTGATTTACGGTATTCAACTTTGTCACCTAATCCTGGTGTTTCATTGTGTCCAAGAATACGTACACCCGTTACTTTACCGACGGTATCAACACCGACAACGAGTTTAATATTACCGCTATAGCCCTTTGGTGCAATACCTTCAATTGCGTAGCCTACAGGTTCATTATTTTTTGTTGCCGTGAAAATACGTTGCGGTTCAGATGTGCCAAGTAGTGCTTCATTCGTCATTAATTTACAACTTTGAAAAATATTATTGTCATGACCATTTTCTGGCAATAGCTGGTTAATGATTTTCAGTAATTGGGTTTGTTCTTGTTCTGCAATACGGTCTTTTGTCACCGTATTCGTGATCGCAACAACAGAGGTACAAGCAAAAGCAAATAAGGCGAGTATCGCACCATTTTTTTTCATTGATACTAACATGGTGATCTCCTATTTATGACCGTAAACACGGGGTTGAGTGTAATAGTCAATTAACGGTACGCACATGTTCGCGAGTAGTACTGCAAACGCAATTGCATCAGGATAGCCGCCCCAAGTTCGAATGATATAAACTAATGCACCAATTAATGCACCGAATATGAGTCGGCCTTTTGGTGTTGTTGATGCTGATACCGGATCGGTGGCAATAAAGAATGCGCCTAACATGGTTGCACCTGAGAACAGGTGAAATATTGGCGAACCTACAGCATCCGGTTCCCACAAGTAACCAATGAAGCTTATTACAAATAAACCACCTAACAAACCTACTGGGATATACCAGAGGATCGCGCGTTTACTCAGTAAATAAACACCGCCTGCAAGGAAGGCTAAATTAATCCATTCCCAGCCTAAACCTGATAACCAGCTAAATTGTTCTTTGGCTTGGATCTCGCTAACCGTATGGCCCATAGCCAGACCTGTTTTTAAGGTATCAAGCGGGGTTGCCATCGTGATACCGTCAATATTTTGCATCAGCTGATGCGCGGTATGACCGTCTAAGGTAATGCCTGAAAAAATAACGTTAAAGACATCCCATAATGATAATTCATAACCTGTTATTTCACTCACAGGGGGCCAAGTTGTCATTTGCAGCGGGAATGAAACAAGTAACATCACATAAGCGACCATTGCAGGGTTAAAGATATTTTGACCTAATCCCCCATAAAGATGTTTTGCAATACCAATGGCAAATACTGCCCCCATGACACTGATCCACCAAGGCGCAAAGCCGGGTATTGAAATACCGATTAATAAACCAGTTAACAAAGCACTGTTATCTTGTATTCGGCTTAGTATTGGTTGCTTACGTAACTTCAAAATTACGGTTTCAGTAATAATGGCTGTCATACAGGCCAAAACGATATGGATGAGGTTACCTGCACCAAAAAAATACCATTGTGCGGCAATACCTGGGATTGTCGCCAGAATAACGGTACGCATCAGGTTACTGGTGCTACTACCACTGTGATTATGGGGGGAGCTTGCTAATCTAAATGCCATGTTATTTGTCACCAAGTTGGGCTAGTTTCTTTGCTTTCGCTTTTGCTATTGCCGCGGCAATAGCTGCTTTTTTCTTATCGACAGGCTCGGTTGGTTGAGCCTCGTCGGGTGAATCGCTTGTTTGCGCTGTGGCTTTTTTAGCTTTTGCGCGAGCAACCGCAGCAGCAACGGCGGCTTTCTTGGCATCAGCTGCAGGCGCTGGTGTATCAGTTGTGGTTTCGCCTGACTGTGCAGCTGCTTTCTTGGCTTTTGCGCGGGCAACCGCAGCAGCAACGGCGGCTTTCTTAGGATCAGCAGCAGGCGCTGGTATGTCAGTGTCAGTTGCTGTTTCACTTGACTGTGCAGCCGCTTTCTTGGCTTTTGCGCGGGCAACCGCAGCAGCAACGGCGGCTTTCTTAGGATCAGCAGCAGGCGCTGGTATGTCAGTGTCAGTTACTGTTTCACTTGACTGTGCAGCCGCTTTCTTGGCTTTAGCACGAGCAATTGCAGCAGCAACGGCGGCTTTCTTAGGATCAGCAGCAGGCGCTGGTATGTCAGTGTCAGTTGCTGTTTCACTTGACTGTGCAGCCACTTTCTTGGCTTTAGCACGAGCAATTGCAGCAGCAACGGCGGCTTTCTTAGGATCAGCTGCAGGCGTTGGTGTATCAGTTACGGTTTCGCCTGATTGCGCAGCTGCTTTCTTGGCTTTAGCACGAGCAATTGCAGCAGCAACGGCGGCTTTCTTGGCATCAACTGCAGGCGCTGCTGTGTCAGTTACGGTTTCGCCTGATTGCGCAGCTGCTTTCTTGGCTTTAGCACGAGCAATTGCAGCAGCAACGGCGGCTTTCTTGGCATCAACTGCAGGCGTTGGTGTATCAGTTACGGTTTCGCCTGACAGCGCAGCTGCTTTCTTGGCTTTAGCACGAGCAATTGCAGCAGCAACGGCGGCTTTCTTTGCATCAACTGCAGGTGCTGGTGTGACAGTTGTGGTTTCGCCTGCTTGTGCGGCAGCTTTTTTGGCTTTGGCACGAGCGATAGCATCGGCAACCGCTGCTTTTTTCGCTTCAATCGCTGGACTAGTTGTTGTTTCTGCAGGTTGTGAACCTTCGGCTTCTCGCTTAGCTTTAGCAGCTGCTTTTCTCGCTTTTCGTTCTGCAATGACAGCTGTATTATCTGGAACCCTAGTATCAGTGGATGCGGCAGCGGCTTTCTTGGCTTTAGCGCGAGCAATTGCATCCGCAACTGCAGAACCTTTATTTGTGTTACCATCGGCTGTAACTTGTTCTGCAGCTTTGGCTTTTTGGATACGTTCCATTGCGGCTTTAACAGGATCTTCACCCGTCGTCGCTTTTGCTGCTGCACGGCGTTTTTCTGCAGCTTCTTTTTGACGCTGTTCACGCTGCGCTTTTTCTAATGCTAGGCGTTCATTACGTTTCTCAAAACGTTCTTTAGCAATCGCTGCCGCAGCAAGTTCTGCATCACTTTCACGTACTTCAACTTTCGCAATACGGTATTGGTGAACAAGTGGTATTTGGCTCGGGCAAACATAGCTACAGGCGCCACATTCGATACAATCCATTAGATTATAATCGGCAAGTTTAGTGACGTCTTTTGCTTGGCTATACCAATGTAATTGCTGTGGTAATAAATCGACTGGACAAGCTTCAGAACATTCACCACAACGAATACACGCATCAGGTTCTCTTACTTGCGGTATTTCATCTTTGATTGGCGTTAAAATACAGTTACCTGTTTTAGTCAGTGAAAACAGACCGTGCGGTAATGTAAATCCCATCATAGGGCCACCATAAATAATCGCAGCGGCTTTTTCTTCATCGCACTCGAACTCACCCAGTAATGCACTGATTGGCGTACCAATTAACGCTTCTACATTGCGTGGTTGTGGGAATGCTTTGCCGGTTAAGGTAACAATACGGCTTAATAATGGCTGGCGATCTATGATTGCTTGTTTGACGGCATAAATAGTACCGACGTTTTGCATGACGACCCCTGATTGTGCAGGTATCTGACCTTTACTAATTTCTTTACCCGTTAATACTTTAATTAACTGCTTTTCACCACCGTTCGGGTATTTTGTCGGCACTTTACGTACGATGATATAAGCACTTAGATTGGCTGTTTTAATCGCTGTTTCTAACGCATTTGCGGCATCAGGTTTATTATCTTCAATTCCGATGACACAAAGTACAGGTTTGATCATGTGACGTAATATCTCAATACCTTGAATTATATCATCAGCGCGTTCACGCATGAGCACATCATCAGAAGTAATATAAGGTTCGCATTCAGCAGCATTGATTAGTAAGAACTCAATTGGCTGCTTATCACTTAATTTTACAGCCGTTGGGAAACCTGCACCACCCATACCAGCAACACCGGCTAGGCTTATATGTTGTTGCAATTCAGCTGTTGATAGCTGCTTATAATCGAGTGCTGGCTCATTTTCGAGTGTTCGATCTTCTTGATCGCAAATTAGTTTTATTGCAATTTCAGGCGTTGCTGATGGGTGAGTACTTGGATATTGTGCAATATGCTCAATCGTACCTGACGTTGGGGCATGAACCGGCACAGACATAAACGAGTCGGATGCTGTTAGCGGTTGGCCTTTTAAAACTTTGTCACCTGGAGCAACAATTATCTGACCGCCTTGGCCAATGTGTTGCTTAACAGGAATTATCAGGTGTTTAGGGATACTCGCCGTCGTAATTGTTAAGCGCGTTGACTGGGCCTTATTTTCTTGTGGATGTACACCACCAAAGTAGCGCCACAGTTTACCATTTTTAATTTGTTCGATTAATGAAATCATGTGACCTACTTAATATTCACTACAGGGATAGAGTCTAATTGCCACTTCCATGCAGCTTGTACTGGTTCCATCACGATACAATCGGTAGGACAGGGTGCAACACATAATTTACAGCCTGTGCAAGCATCGACGATCACTGTGTGCATGGCGCGTGTTGCACCTGCAATCGCATCAACAGGGCAGGCCTGAATACATTTAGTACAACCAATACAGTCTTCTTCAATAATTCGCGCAACCATTTTGATACTGGCGTCGTGTTCTTGCTCTGCAATAGGCTTGACTTCAACTCCCATTATATCGGCAAGTTTTTCGACAGTATCAGCACCACCTGGAACGCATAAGTTTACTTCTTCACCGTTAGCCACGGCTGTTGCATAAGGCTTGCAGCCCGGATAGCCACATTGGCCACATTGTGTTTGTGGTAACTCGGCATCGATCTGTTCAACAACAGGGTTACCTTCAATTTTAAAACGAATAGCTGCCCAGCCGAGCCCGAGCCCAAATAAAGCGGCGAGAATAACAAGGGTAATAATTGCAATAAGAATAGTAGTCATAGTTATCAATAGTTAAAGTTTAACCAAGCCCGTAAAACCCATGAACGCAAGTGACATAAGACCTGCTGTGATCATGGCGATTGAAGTACCCTTAAAAGGGGCCGGGACGTTTGCTGCTGCGATCCGTTCACGCATAGCCGCAAATAATATAAGCACTAATGAGAAACCAACAGCAGCACCAAAACCATACACGGCACTTTCTATAAAGTTATGTTTTTCATTAATATTGAGTAGTGCAACACCTAGTACCGCGCAGTTAGTCGTGATGAGTGGTAAGAAAATACCTAACAAACGATAAAGAGTAGGGCTGGTTTTATGCACAACCATTTCGGTAAATTGTACGACAACGGCAATGACAAGAATGAAACTAAGCGTTCGGAGATACTCTAAGCCGAGCGGCCTTAAAATATAGGTTTCAACAAGGTATGAAGACATGGCGGCAATGGTCAGTACGAATGTTGTCGCAAATGACATGCCAATCGCACTTTCTAGTTTGCTCGATACACCCATAAACGGGCACAAACCAAGGAATTTAACTAGTACAAAGTTATTTACAAGAACAGTGCTTACTAGCAATAAAAGATATTCGGTCATGATGAAGTAGTACAGTTACTATGGGAGGCCATATTATCGGGTATCTGTATCATTGTTACAATAGAAAATAAGTAAATTGATAACGTAAAAAGGCTAATAATTAATTAGTATCCTTACGTTACCTTGGGTTTTTGTTGTTTAACAGGCTATTTTACTTAATGGAGCAGGTTTTGAGATGAGATAACCTTGGATCCCGTCAACATACATGGATTCGAGTAATTGCTTTTGCGCTAAGTCTTCAACGCCTTCGGCAATTACTTGGCAACTCATGCGATGAGCCACATCAACAATCATACGTAAAAACTGCTGACTTGCATTATCATCTGTAATTGATTGAATTAAACCACTGTCTATTTTTATGTAATCTGGCTTTAGTTCTCTAAAGAGTTTGAATGAACTAATACCATGCCCAAATTTACTAATTGCTGAGCGGCTACCAACGCGGCGCAGCATATCGACTATACGCTTACTTGAGACGATATTTCTTTCTAGAATAACTTCATCAATTTCAAAAACTAAATTGGTCGCGATATTTGGTTCGCGTAATAATAAGCGTTCTAGCCAGACAATAAATGCGCTACTTTGCACGGACTGTGAGGCTAGATTAACTCCCCATCGACTGGAACCATCCATTTGTGTCCGGCTATTACTGATGATGTTTTCGATAATTATTTGGTCAAGCTTAACGGTATAATCCAAGCGTTGAGCCATTGCAAATAAGGTGTGAGTTGGCAGTATGGCATTGTTGCTACCAATAAAACGAGTATAAATTTCTTGGTAGTTTTTCATGTTACGGTGAATGGGTTGTACTGGTTGACTGAGTAACATCAGGCTGCGTTTATTGATAATCTCTTCAATCACATCTTTCCAATAAGATTGTCCTTGATTTTCTTGCTGGGCATCTTGCTGTTGGAATGCCCAATAATTAGGTCCTTCGAGTTGTGCTTTCGCTAATGCAGTATCCGCACGCGCTAATACTTGTTCAGGCTGCTGGCCAGAATGAACTGTCGTTATACCTATATACGCAACATTTTCTAGATCATGAAGTGATTGATAATCATCAAGATTCGCTTTGGTTTCTCGTGCCAATTTATGTGCGACTGCTGCTGTCATATTAGGTATGATAATGGCGAAATCAGGGCCTGAAACGCGGTATAATCGACTATCTGGATAACGTTTTGTACATTTCTTAAGAATATTAGATATATCTTTTAGGTAAGTATCGCCGCGCTGAAACCCTCTGTGTTTATTGATATGTCCAAGCGCCGTCGCGCGAATTAATGCGAGAATGGCTGATTGGGGTTTATTTTTTTCCGACAATACATCTACAAGCTCACCACGAAAGTAGAATCGATTGTATAAACCAGTTAAATTATCCATATTAATTTGTTTTGATAGGGCTTCAATTTTATCATGCTGATCTTGTAATTCTTTATGATGGTCTGCTTTATGCTGGGCAAGACGGCGGGTGATAGCTGGAAATACATGGTATTTTGGTTTTTCCGTGTTACCCATTTCCTTCAAGATATTCCTTTCTAACTTAACTAATAATCGTTTTACGGACGCAAGGCATAATAAATAGGCGATAAAGAGTGAAATAATAAAAGTGCTTAGTAATTTAATTTGTGCGTTATCTTTGTCATTAAATCTGAGCTTAAATTTATAACTAAATAAATCTGTGGCACCTGAAAACTTTTTAGCGAGTTGAGGGAAGAGCAACTGGATCAGGATAGGGTAGTTGATATTGGAGTCCCAACTCGAAGATATAGATTCTGTTTGAATGAATAATTGGCTTAGTCCGAGGTGTTCTGTTAATAATTTCGTATTATTATCCGTAATTGAATCAAGACTTATTCTTTGACTCAATGCATCATTAACAATACTGCCTTGTACCGACAATGATGAATTTAATGAATGGTAGCCAAGCCCTAATGAACTGATCAACATACATAAAAAAACAAATGTGATAGAAAGGTTGCAGCGAAAATAATCCGTCATTTTCATTATCCCTATAATATTTTTACATCCTTGTTAGGCTAGATTAACCTGTTTAGATCAATAAAAATACGTATAAGGGGTAGTCGGATATAGATTATGCGATAACGGGCACTATTTTAGTAAAAATTAAACCTTAGTCGGAGAGGTGTTCTAGTTATAAATATTAATTTACTCGTCAAGAGTATTATTATAGATCTTGTTATTAGGTGGGATTATTAGATATTAAAAGAAGTGGCTCCCCTTGCTAGACTTGAACTAGCGACATATGGATTAACAGTCCACCGTTCTACCAACTGAACTAAAGGGGAACAAATTGTGTGCTTTTTACAAAGCTAATATGTTGTGATTATTTATACAACATACTATGACTCTTTATATTGATAATAAAGAATTTGGCTCCCCTTGCTAGACTTGAACTAGCGACATATGGATTAACAGTCCACCGTTCTACCAACTGAACTAAAGGGGAATTATTCGTTTTCATAAACAGCTATGTAATAAGCAGTTTAGGTAATATGGCTCCCCTTGCTAGACTTGAACTAGCGACATATGGATTAACAGTCCACCGTTCTACCAACTGAACTAAAGGGGAATTATTCGTTTTCATAAACAGCTATGTAATAAGCAGTTTAGGTAATATGGCTCCCCTTGCTAGACTTGAACTAGCGACATATGGATTAACAGTCCACCGTTCTACCAACTGAACTAAAGGGGAATTATTCGTTTTCATAAACAGCTATGTAATAAGCAGTTTAGGTAATATGGCTCCCCTTGCTAGACTTGAACTAGCGACATATGGATTAACAGTCCACCGTTCTACCAACTGAACTAAAGGGGAATTATTCGTTTTCATAAACAGCTATGTAATAAGCAGTTTAGGTAATATGGCTCCCCTTGCTAGACTTGAACTAGCGACATATGGATTAACAGTCCACCGTTCTACCAACTGAACTAAAGGGGAATTATTCGTTTTCATAAACAGCTATGTAATAAGCAATTTAGGTAATATGGCTCCCCTTGCTAGACTTGAACTAGCGACATATGGATTAACAGTCCACCGTTCTACCAACTGAACTAAAGGGGAATTATTCTTTTTGCTTCTCTTGAAGCTAATAAATTGTGTGCTTCTAATGAAGCTAATTAATGATGATTACTGTGTATCTTAGTACAGTGTAATAAATCACTAACTGTTACTTTCTCTGTTAAAGAAAGAAAATGTGGCTCCCCTTGCTAGACTTGAACTAGCGACATATGGATTAACAGTCCACCGTTCTACCAACTGAACTAAAGGGGAATTATTCTTTTTGCTTCTCTTGAAGCTAATAAATTGTGTGCTTCTTGTGAAGCTAATTAATGATGATTACTGTGTATGTTAGTACAGTGTAATAAATCACTAACTGTTACTTTCTCTGTTAAAGAAAGAAAATGTGGCTCCCCTTGCTAGACTTGAACTAGCGACATATGGATTAACAGTCCACCGTTCTACCAACTGAACTAAAGGGGAATTATTCTTTTTGCTTCTCTTGAAGCTAATAAATTGTGTGCTTCTTGTGAAGCCAACCAATGATTCAAACTCCGTATATTGATACGTGTAATAAATCACTGACTGTTACTTTCTCTGTTAAAGAAAGAAAATATGGCTCCCCTTGCTAGACTTGAACTAGCGACATATGGATTAACAGTCCACCGTTCTACCAACTGAACTAAAGGGGAATTACTTGTCTTTGTGTTGAAGACGGAGCGAATATTAAAGTCAGATGATTCTACTGTCAATAATAAAACGGCCAAAACTGTTATTTGCCTTTTTTTTGTCGAATAACTGACCGATGATGCCTAAGAAATATTGATAGCGTAGTTTAAGTAAACAATTGATTTGTACGACAAGCATGTAAATATTTGGGTCTTACTATAGAAGAGCAATACCGAACCTATCTTATATCGCTAGTTTCTTTCTATATAGCAGAGATTTTTAATAATACGAAACGGCTTTTACAAATATGGGCCATCACAAACAAGTTTAATTTAAATTTTATACATAACAATATGTCTTTTTGTTATTGAGCATTGTGAATATGACATTTTTAATTAAGTTATCCACTAAATCTGTGGGTAACTCTGTTGATTAAATCTGTAAAAGTAAAAGAGTAACTAATCTAGGGATTTTAAAAAGCGCATGTTGATATAAGTTATATTAGCTCATTCTCAATTAAATCAGTGCTTTAGGTTTTTAGTCTTGTGTTTAAATCTGTTGATAACTTATGCATTCAAATGCTTGTATCAAAAGTGACCATGAAAATGCAGTATTTTCAATTCCTGTTGATAACTACTTGACATTTTGTTTTTTATGTTACCTGTTGTAGTTTCTATTCGCATTATCCATCAAACTCTCAGTGCGGATAGATAATTCTTATGGCGCGATAAGTGTAAATTGGTATTATGGGTAACATATATATTTAAAAGCCGAGTTGTGATCTTAAATAATGACGATTTTATTCGATTTATGTTCTGAATATACCCCGAGTGGTGATCAGCCTCAAGCAATTGAACAGCTGGTTGATAGTTTTAATGCTGGTGTCGCCAGTCAAACCTTATTAGGTGTTACAGGGTCGGGTAAAACCTACACTGTTGCTAATATGATTGCGAAATTAAATCGTCCTACATTACTCATGGCACCAAACAAAACGCTTGCCGCACAGCTCTATGCCGAGATGAAAGAGTTTTTTCCTAATAATGCGGTAGAGTATTTTGTTTCTTATTACGATTATTATCAGCCAGAAGCATACGTACCAAGTACTGATACCTTTATTGAGAAAGATGCAGCTGTAAATGCCCATATTGAACAAATGCGTCTATCAGCAACAAAAGCATTGTTAGAGCGTCGTGATGTGATCCTTATTGCGTCTGTTTCTGCTATTTATGGTTTGGGCGATCCAGAATCTTACCTAAAAATGATGTTACATGTGTCCGTGGGTGAAATTATCAGCCAACGCAGTATCATTCGTCGCTTAGCTGAATTGCAATATACGCGTAATGATATGGACTTTAAACGTTCGACATTCCGTGTACGTGGCGAAGTTATCGATGTCTATCCAGCAGAATCAGATAAGCATGCGGTTCGGATCGAAATGTTTGATGATGAAATTGAACGTATTAGCTATTTTGATCCATTAACAGGCGCTATTGAAAAGACGGCTGAACGCGCGACTATTTATCCTAAGACGCACTATGTTACGCCAAGAGAAAAGATCTTAGATGCAATTGAACACATCAAGGTAGAATTGTCAGAACGTAAGAAACAATTATTATCAGCAAACAAGTTAATTGAAGAACAGCGCGTTAGCCAACGTGTGCAATTTGATATTGAGATGATGCAAGAGCTTGGTTATTGCTCAGGAATTGAAAATTATTCACGTTACCTGTCTGGGCGTGTGCCTGGGGATGCGCCTCCAACCTTATTGGACTACTTACCGGATGACGGCTTGCTGGTTATCGATGAATCCCACGTAACCGTATCGCAAATTGGCGCTATGTATAAAGGTGATCGCTCACGTAAAGAAACATTGGTTGAATTTGGTTTCCGTTTACCATCGGCCTTGGATAACAGGCCACTTAAGTTTGAAGAGTTTGAATCTATCTCACCGCAAACCTTATACGTATCAGCAACGCCGAGTCAGTATGAGTTGGATCGTTGCGAAGGTGAAATTGTTCAGCAGCTCGTACGACCGACAGGGCTATTAGATCCAATCATTGAAGTACGTCCGGTTGATACGCAGGTTGATGATCTACTCAGCGAAATTAATATACGTGTAGAAAAGGGCGAAAGGGTACTCGCAACGACATTAACTAAGCGTATGTCTGAAGACTTAGCTGAATACCTTGCAGATCATGGCGTGAAGGTGCGTTATTTACACTCAGATATTGATACTGTTGAGCGTGTGGAGATTATTCGAGATCTACGTTTAGGTGTATTTGATGTACTCGTTGGTATTAACTTACTACGTGAAGGTCTAGATATGCCTGAGGTGTCTTTGGTTGCTATCTTAGATGCCGATAAAGAAGGTTTCTTACGCTCTGAACGCTCGCTGATCCAGACCATTGGCCGTGCTGCTCGTAACCTCGAAGGTAAAGCTATCTTATATGCTAATCGCATCACCAAATCGATGGATAAAGCCATTAGCGAAACTGAGCGTCGCCGTGCTTTACAGCATGAACATAACGTGAAGCATGGCATTATACCAAAAGGACTGAAGAAGAAGGTCGGTGATGGGTTAAATATAGGTAGAACACCAGAGCAACAAATGATGCATATTGCCGAACAGAAGGCGACCTATGCAGTGTTTACTCCAGCAGAACTGAGTAAAGAGATCGTGCGCTTAGAAGAGCAGATGTATAAATACGCACAAGATTTAGAGTTTGAAAAAGCCGGTGAAACACGCGATAAAGTGGCTAAACTGCGTGAGCAACTGATTCAATAGTCGTGAACAGCTAAGTTAATAGAAACGAAAAAGCGAAACCAATGACTGTAAATAACGTTAAGTCGGTTTCGCTTTTTATTTTATCTAAATTGTTCTATCAAAGTGGTTTACCGACAGCCGATTGTTAAAACCAACTGGCACATGCCTGCTTAGAAT
The DNA here is from genome assembly GCF_018219435.1 of Moritella sp. 28. NCBI lineage: Bacteria > Pseudomonadati > Pseudomonadota > Gammaproteobacteria > Alteromonadales > Moritellaceae > Moritella > Moritella sp. 28. Next base: position 1,743,913 of record NZ_CP056121.1, read on the forward strand.
AACGAATCAGACAGGTCAAATAGCTCTTGATTAAAAGGACGTTTCATATTGTTGATACAATCAATAATGTCATGGTGAACCATTTGTGAGTTCATTAAACCCACACAGCGGCCGCCTTCGCCTTCTAATAAAAGCTTAACTGCAAAAGAACCCATACGACTTGCCATAATGCGGTCTCGGGCAGTTGGTGTTCCACCGCGCTGTAAATGGCCTAGGATCGTCGCACGTGTTTCACGGCCTGTTTCAGCTTCAATATGTTTAGCCAGCGCATCTACATTCGTTACATGTTCACACATCGCAATGATTGCGTGTTTTTTGCCTTTTTCGATACCCGCTTTGACTTGGGTTAACAGTTCAGCTTCATCATAACCTTTTTCAGGAATTACAACGAATTCTGCACCACCGGCAACTGCTGCACCCATGGTTAAATCGCCACAGTAGCGACCCATGATTTCAACAATTGAGATACGTTGATGTGATGTTGAGGTATCACGCAAACGGTCAATTGCGTCAACCACCGTGTTAAGTGCAGTATCAAAACCAATGGTGTAAGTGGTGCCTGGAATATCGTTATCAATTGTTCCTGGAATACCTATACATGGGAAGCCCATTTCAGTTAGCTTCTTTGCGCCCATGTAAGAACCGTCACCACCGATCACAACAAGTGCGTCGATATCGTGTTTTTTAAGGTTTTCAATTGCTTCTTGACGTACGCTTTCTTCTTTGAATTCAGGGAAGCGTGCAGAACCTAAGAAAGTACCACCACGGTTAATGACATCAGAAACAGATTTACGATCTAGTTTTTCAATACGGTTTTGGTGTAAACCAGCATATCCGTCGTAAATACCATAAACTTCTAAACCAAGATGTAAGCCTTCACGCACAACAGCTCGGATTGCAGCGTTCATGCCTGGTGCATCACCACCACTTGTTAAAACACCTATTCTTTTAATCATTGAAGCCTCAAATATATCAGTCGATGATACTTTATTTATTGGGTTAGAGTCTTGTACTTATCTAGGTAGAGTGTTGTACTTATCTAGGTAGAGTACTGTTTCAGCAAGTGATAGCACGCTTGTTAATTTATTTAGCACACCAATTTTAGTTTATCTGTTGCTGTTACTTTCTCGTTATAATAATCACTTTTTATTAATTTATTATAACTATGTATTCTCTTCTTTTCTGTGTCTTCGTGACTATTTTTATTACTAAAGTAATAGTTGCCATTCTTTCATATGAAACTTTCGTTCGAAAAATAAAATAATGCCTTGGTGCAAGTTTATTTTTTACAATATAAGTTTAATAAGAAAGGAGCGCAGTAATACATCATTATTAAGTAATCTGTATTACTACACTGTTATTCCTAATTCAGAGCTGAACATCGCTCTATATTAGATTTTGATAGGTACTATGCAGAAGCACCTGCAATAACTTTAGAGAATTCAACAGCGTCTAGTGAAGCGCCGCCTACTAGGCCGCCATCAATGTCTGCTTGACCGAATAATTCAGCAGCGTTAGCGCCTTTAACTGAACCACCGTAAAGGATTTGAACTTTGTTTGCTACTGCTGCATCTTGCTCTGCTAACCATGAACGGATGTGAGCGTGAATGTCTTGTGCAATTTCAGGTGTTGCTGTTTTACCAGTACCGATTGCCCAAACTGGTTCGTATGCGATAACTGCATTGTTTAGAGATGCGATACCAGATTTAGTAACAACCGCTTGAAGTTGCGCTTCAACAACTGCTTTAGTTTCGCCTGCTTCGAATTGCGCTAGTGTTTCACCGATACAAAGTACAGGTACTAGGCCATTTTCTTGTGCAACAGCAAATTTGTCAGCAACAACTTCGTTTGATTCACCGTGTATAACACGACGTTCGCTGTGGCCAACAAGTGTATATTTACAACCGAATTCTTTTAACATAACTGCTGAGTTTTCACCAGTGAATGCACCAGCGGTATTAACGTCACAATCTTGTGCGCCGTAGCTAATTGCAGTGTCAGCTGTTAATGCTTCAACTTGTGGGATAAAAACAGCAGGAGGGCATACAGCAACTTCAACAGTTGCATTGTCTTTTGCCGCATCAACTAAACCGTTAATTAAAGCTTCTACAGATGCTTTAGTTGCGTTTAGTTTCCAGTTACCCATTACTAGTGCTTGTCTCATGTCTATCTCCGATATGGTTTAAAGCTATTTTTCTTCAACCTAATTGACTTGAGTAACAATGACTAAAGTCGCTTAAGTTGAGAACATGGGATGATTATAGAGTCATCTAGCGTCAGGGCAAGTTGTCACAAGACAATTTTTGGTAATAAAACTACATAAAATACGGTAACTGTGACTTGAGCCACGTTTACTTGCTCGGTTCAGCTCTAAATGCAGTGTTAATTACAGAATGGAAAACTTATTGGTCATTTTTTAACGACAACCAAGCTAGTCCCAGCCACTCGTGAACAACTGATGAACTAACTGCAAGATACTTAGCTCGAGGAAAGTAATAATGGAGTGGTTGGACGCTATTGGTTTGTTTACTGACATGTGCTGTTGGAGCTGGAATAGGAGATAAGCCCTGTTGTTGGAAGATCTTCATTGAACGTGACATATGGATTGCTGAAGTTACGAGTACGAGTCTTTTACCTTGTGTAATTTCTTTATTATCAATGGCTTCCTCTATAGTGTCACGAGGCTCTTCTAATAAGATAATGGCTGATTTGGGTACGCCTAATGCGATAGCTAAACGCGCATTCATCTTCGCATTACTGTTAATGTCACCACCGCTATAACCACTGAAGATTAACTTTGCCGTGGGGTTTAGTTTATAAATACGCACGCCTTCTGTGGTTCGAGCAAGGGCTGTTGGGGTTAACTGACTAGTAATAGGTAAACTGTCTACCGTGGTGTGAGCGTTGCCCAATACGTGGATATAATCAACGCTTTGCTGCTGGTAACTCGGGTACTGAGACTCTAATGTGGCAGCTAGTCGGGTTGCTACAGGGTCGAGACTTAAAATAAATAATGTAATAAAGCTACTAAAAAGTAAAATTTGAGCTGTTCGCTCAAAACGTGTGAATTTATATAATAATGCAGCAAGGATAAATGCTGTGAGTAGTAAAGGCAGTGGCATTAACCAAGTACCAATAATTTTTTTAAGTGCGAACATAGGTTTATAGTTCCTTTATTATTTACATCATAATTAATCTCTATCCGCTATGGTGAATACTTCTCTCTACCCTTCAGTTTTTCTTATTAAGTTTAGATAGAGTTTCAATATTTGGTAATCAAAAGTATTCTGGCTTAGCACCTTACTGTTTTCTTTTTTGAGTTCTATAATAGTCCACATTAAGTAATTTCTTGATTAAATCTGACTAGGTTACAGCAGGTGCAGTGTTTTTTTGTTTATTTACTAGCTTCGCAGTAGTTGAATATCGCTCACACGTAAATTCCCCGAAATCAATATCGAACCCGGTAATTCAGTCGTGCAGGCGTCAGGGAAATCAATTGTCATCACTTTTCGTACGGCGGGCGCGCACTTGTAGTATTCATTATATAGAATACTTAACCATAAATGCTTCGGTAAAATATCGGTGAGCTGGTTGTCTTGCTGCCAATAGTGAAGGGCAGAGAAGGGATCGCCTTTATTACTCAATACTCGGGTAAATAACGCTTCGCAGTGTGACAATACATAGTCGGCTTCGAGTTGACGCGCTTTTTGCTGTAAGTCATCAATACGACCACTGCTGCGTAAATCAACGGTTTCAGAATCTGACTTACTTTCTTTACGTAATGAGTGGTAAATGTCGGTGAGTTCTTCTTGCTGTACCTGATTGCTAATATCAACACTGGCTGATAATTGCAGTGGCGCAACGCGATTGAAGATAGCCGGTACTTGTTCACGTTCAGCGTAGTCGTCTAACTCCCAAATAGGATTGTCTTTTAGAAATTTAGACATGGCTTTAAGACGGGCCACTTGTTCATTTTGCTTACGCAGGGTCATTAGCAATTGACGCATGCGATGAACTGCGCCTTCTAACTGACGGTTAATACGACGATAACCATCAATAAAGAAAGTAACTTTGCGGCTGAGTTCTGCAGGCACATCATCCCAATCTAACCAGCTATATACATCATTAAGATTAATATCGGCTAATGCATTAAGTAGGCCCTCGGTATAAGCGATGGCTTTTTCATTTTCATGGATCTTACTTTCTAAGCTATCCACAAAACCGAACTTACTGGTGATTGCTGCGAACAAACCACTAACACTGTCTTCTAATTCATAAACAATGCCGTAAAGCTCTTCGTCAACTTGACTTAAATAGAAAGAAACTTCATTGTGCTGACCAGTTAATAACGCGCGTTTATATGACTTAATATCACCATCAATGTGTTGCATGACTTTAGCGATATCAGTACGTTTACGGTAAGACGCATGACGTAATAATAGTTTGTCTAAAATACGCTTTAAGTTGATGGCCAGCATATAGGTGCCATCTTCTTCACTTGGACGGATCAGCCCATTCTTGGTGAGCATTTCTAATAAGGCGCTATTCTCGCCATTATCAATAATGCTGCCATCGAAATAGGCTTGGGCCAACATGCTGCTGTTTGTTTTAGCAAATGAAGTGCGTATTATCTGGGCAATTTTTTCGACTTCAGAAGCGCTTTGCAGCTGTGACATTAAAACATCTCCGACTGTGAGTCATCGAAGATATGGTTATTTTGTGTTTCTAATTTCAACGATTCGCTGTCATTAATAAAATCAATTAACTCGTGAATATAGTTCATTTTAGCGGTGATCTGATAAATGGTACTACCCGTCTCTAAACGTTGTACGTAGCCAGCTTCATCTAACTTTTTTAAGATAAAGTTAAGCTGTTCCGAGATATCATTACGGCTAGTTTTGAAAATACCTTTATTGGTTAATAGCGCTAACTGTTGTTTTAACGTTGGTTCGTGCTCAATACCACGTAATAGTTCAGACAAGCGGATAGTATCGCCTGCGCGCATGGCGCAATCATGTACAAGGGCTGTCATGGCGAGATCTAAAAAATTAACTAATGGGCGGAAGATATCACGTACTTGGCGTAGCTGCTGACGAATATCTGTGCGGTTCTCTTCTTCAATTGTGCAGTAGCAAGCGACAAAGGCTAAACCATCCTCAATCACTTTTACTTTACGGTTAATCAAACGCAGGTAATCATTTACCTTTTCAAATAAGCTCTGCTCAGACAGGTAGCGATATGCATCAGGTTGACTGACCTGACAAATGGTATGACCCTGTAACAATAATTCAACGGTAGTTTGAAACATGGGTTAACCCTCTTCTTGCATAGTTGCTGGCGTAGTATCTGCAGCTATGATTGATGTTGTACTTGTAGACGACGTCTTTGTTTCCACCGACGATGTTAATTCTGGTTCTGATACTAAGGTTTTTTTGGCATCACCATTTAACAGAGCCATGAGTGGATCGTCATCAACATTCATCTGGATCAGACGTTTATTACGGCTATCAATTTCATATAGGTGATCGAATAACTGCAATACTGATTTATCGGTTGACGGTGATGCTGTAATGATCTGAATACCGTGTTGATTTAGCATTTCGAGCATTGCCTGAATGTTTTCAGAATGCAATTCACCTAATTCATCGACTGGCCAAGTGATCACGGTACTTGCATCGGGGCGCAACATGGTTGTTAAACCGGTAAAGAAAGTAATTAAGGCTAAGTAAGATAGGCCCGTTGATGAGACATCTTCCAGTTCTTTTGGTGTTGTTGCACGAGTCGTTCGACCGTTTTCAACAATGGTAAATTCAATATCAAATAGCTCATTGTGCTGCATGTTATTGTTTTTCGGTAATACCGCTGATAATTCATCCAAGCTATCAATTAAGTTTTGTGGAATACTGCGATCATGCGTGAGTTCGGTATTAGCTTGATATGCTTCAAACGCCTCGTTTACATTTTCAAGCTGCTTCCAGTAACCTAACTTGTCCATCTTAGTACGAATGGCAATTTTAATATCACCGAGGGCAGTGAAGAATTGTTTACCATTCATGTGGCTAGACAGTTTACGGCCAGTACGGGTAATGTTGCGATCAAAGTTACTTAAATGGGTATAGATAGATAAAATATCGTTAGCACGTAATTCAACTTCGTGCGTGGTCGATGTTTGCAATAGTTTTGCATTTTTCAATACATAACTCAGCTGTTCGCCGCTGTTGATTGCTTCTTCAAGGCGGTAGTTCACCATCTCAGGGTCACTTTCAATGCGGTTTTCTAACCAACCAATTTGCAGTGTACTTTTTGAGTAACGTTTTAATTCACTGCTAATTTTACTCACAGAGCTTAATACATTACTTTGTTGTTTACCTAACAGACTTATTTGGCTGTTCGTTAGCTTAGAGATGTTGTTGACGGTGTATTCTGGTAAATCATCATGTTTAATCGCAGGATAGTCTGCTAGTTTTACAAGGCTGTTATCTAAGCCTTTTAATTGTAATACTAAGTCAGTAACGAGCTTATCGAGCTGGGTTTTCTCTTGCTCTAGCTTGTCGGTTGACTGCTGATAATCTTGATGTTTATCTTTTAATTGCTGTTGGAAACGTTGGATAGCGGCATCTAAGCGGCGTAAACGTTCACGGCCTGGTTCCACTTGCGACCATGATGTTTCTAACCAGCTATTATATTTATCCGCTTTTTGTTGGAATACTTTGGCATTCTCAACGGCTTTCATCGTTTGTTTTATTTTAGCTTCAAGGGCGTTGAAGATGCTGGCATTAATCCCTGCGTCGCTTAATGCGGCTTGGAGTGCATCGGCAATGCGTTGCGCTTCAACTTGTGCTTCATTGCGCAGATTGTCGAGTGATGACTGGTAGCTATCAATACGCTGATTATAGTCAGTTTCTAGCTGGCAATGTACGCTTAAACGTTCGTTGTTTAGCTCGTTATGACGACTTTGATAATCAACCTTTGCTTGGCTTAATGCTTGTTGCGCTTGAACTAAGAGTAGTTCTGTATCCGCTAATTCAGTTTGCACTCGCGCAATAGCTAAGGTTTTATGTTGTTCTAATTTACTATTTAATTCATCTTCTTCATTTACTAGGCTAGTGAGTAATTGAGTTTGTTTAAACAGTAATTGCTTGCTCGACATTAATTGTTTATCAAGCTCTTCAACGTCTTTATTGAGCCGCTCTAATGCTTGTTGTAATTGCTCTAGTTCCGATTTTTTAGCCCCAATTTGCGCTGAAATATGCTGTTCTTTTTCTGCCAGTGCGCTGTCTGTGAACGAGACGTGTTCTAGGGCATTAAGGTTGATTTTTATGCCATAAAAATCTTGAACTTGGGTTAGCGCTGTTTCGGTATCGGATTGTTTCGCTGCGTCAGTAAATGCGGCTAATAACTCTGGTTCAAGATGCAGGTGTTTTAATAGCTCAGGGTTAATGACACGACCAATGTTGCTTTGCCAGTTTGGCACGTGCTCAACAAGGAAGGCATGTAATGACCCTTTGGCTGGGCTTAATAGTGTTTGTACATCTCGCTGCTGCTGCGCTAAATGGTTTAATTCGATTTTTAAGCGATCGTTGGTTTGCAGCGCTTGATGTTGTTTTTGGCGTAAACTTTGAGACTCGCTGCTAACACGGTTGTAGGCTTCTTGACGCTCGCTAATACGACGACGACACTGGCTTAGATTCTGTTGTAATTGCAGAGATTGGTCAGCAAGTTCTGGATCAATCTGCGGCTGTTTCAGCTGTAGGTTAAGTGAGATCTTAGTATGTTCAAGCGGTGTTTTCTTTTCGGTTAACTGATCAATCAGCGTTTGTGTTTGCGTTCTTAATTCACTTTCTAACGTTGCATAGCGTAACTTGTTTTCACTTAACGCGGTTGTTAACTGTTGACGCTGAGAGCTGATTTCGTTCGTTAGTTGTTGCTCGTGCTTGTTAAAATCAAGCTCTTGTTTTTGCTGCTGTTCGGTAAACGTGCGACTAAGATCGGCAGACTTTTCACTTAACTGGGTTTTTTCGTTGTTCAGATTGATTAAGCGTAAGGTAAAATCAGATAACTCAGAACCGCGCTGCTCATAGGTCGCGGCTTCATCATCTTCAAAATCAATTTTTTCTTGTTCTAATTTATCAAGATCGTGTTTAATTTCACGATGGGCTTTTTCTTCATCGTGACAGGCATCTTCAATCGTTAATACTTGCTGTCTGTGTGCTTCTTTTAAGTCGGTCAACTCAAGCAATACATCTTTTAAACGTGTACCTGCAGTGTCTTGATCTTGACTACACTTCTGTTGGTAGATATCAGCAAGGTGATGTAGGTGCTGTAGATCTTTTTTGATTTCAATAAGTGAATCAATGTCAGTTAATGACGATAGGATCTTGTCTTCTAGATTGAGAATGGCTTGTGATGAATGCAGGTCGGCTAGCCAGCTATCAATATCGGTTTTATCAATGTTAACCATGTCAGTCACATTGTGGCTGAGCATTTCTGAACTGATCGCGTCTTGCGAGATCTCGATGATCATTTGTTTGATCACGTCGAAGTTAGAGATCTTATTAAATACCGAGGTAACGACTTTTTCAATGTGCTTAATCGGTGATTGGCTCATTGAAAAACGTTGTTGTAGTGTACGCAGTGATTTCTTGCCGCCGAGATCACGATGATTCTGAATGACTTTTGCATATTCATCGACACTTAACAGGCTGCTGATTTCACAACGATGTTGAGTTCGATAATTACGTTTAATTTCGTCATCGCCAAAAATATTGCCACTTTCATCCAGGTACATTTTGATATCGAACGGGTGATCAATAAAGCGATATAGCAGTTTATCGCCATCGCTTTTAATTAATACATGACATAATTGCGGTGTGTCGGTGCCGTTCGGACGTTGATAGTCAAAAATGATGTAGCTGGTTTTACGCGGCAAATAATACGCGGCAAATGATTTCTTGTTGGCATTTCGTTCAACAATACGTCCAGGTCGCGCACCCCAAAACAGCATAGGCAGTTTAAGTAGTGTCGTTTTACCGGCACCATTGGTCCCCGCAACTTTAATATTACCCGTGTTATTTAACTCAAGTAATTTACCCGGCCAAAAGCTATCAATAAGGTAAGTTGTGCGACAAAGATATTGTTGTGAAGAATCAGTCATTATCATTATTTTGCAAGAAATCGAACCCCATATTTTAACTGAATGACGCACAAGATGTAAGAAAAAAGATAAGTTTAGTCGGGTGATGAGCGGTTCTGCTCAGATTATCAGCAACTTTGTGTTTGCCGTTGGATTTATGCAAATTTAGTGAATATTCTTGCATATATATAATAATGCAATACAATTCGCTAAATTATTTATATTAACAAGCTGAAATGATGGTTGGTGTGGCATTTTATGTCGACATTTGGCTTGATTAAGGAATTATTGATGGAAAACAAACTTGGACTAGGTATGTTGGTTGCGTTGGTATTCAGTACCATGGTCGGCGCTGGAATATTTAGTCTCCCGCAAAACGTTGCCGTATCAGCTGCACCCGGTGCAATCACGCTAGGCTGGTTGATCACGGGCTGCGGTATGCTCGCGCTCGTGACGGTATTACGTAATTTGGTGGTTCGCTTCCCTAATTTAAACGGTGGTATTTTCTCGTACGCCCAAGCAGGCTTTGGTAACTACATTGGTTTTATGTCGGCTTGGGGTTATTGGATCTGTAACTTATTAGCGAACGTATCGTATGCAGTGGTCTTTTTTAGTGCGATTGGCTACTTTGTTGATACCCCTGAAAACCCAATGATGGGACAGGGTAATACGCCAATTGCAGTGTTGGGTGGTTCGTTATTAATTTGGTTTATGCATGCGTTAGTATTACGTGGTGTGACACGTGCTGCGTTGATTAATGTATTTGCGACGGTGGCGAAAATAATCCCTATTCTAACCTTCGTTTGTCTGGTTGTGATGGCGTTTAGTTTTGATAAGTTTACCCTTGATTTTTGGGGTGAAAAAACACCTGAATTAGGCTCGGTATTAGATCAGGTTAAAGCCACTATGATGGTGACATTATGGGTATTCATTGGTATTGAAGGTGCGGTTATTTTATCTAACCGTGCTAAAGATAAATGCGACGTGGCGAAAGCAACGGGTATTGCGCTGTTCTCGGCATTATTACTCTATATTGCTGTTAGCTTGTTTACTTTAGGTGTAATGACTCAACCTGAAGTTGCGCAACTACAAAATCCATCAATGGCGAATATTTTAGAAGTGATCGTTGGTCCTTGGGGAGCAATGCTGATTAATGCTGGTTTGATTATCTCGGTATCCGGTGCGTTATTGAGTTGGACAGTGGTTAGTGCTGAAGTGCCTTTCATTGCGGCAAAAGAAGGGTTATTCCCGAAAGCATTTACGAAAGAAAACAGTAAAGGTGCAGCAACAACGTCACTGTGGTTCTCATCTTGTTTGGTACAATTCTTTCTAATCTTAACGTTATTACAAGAAAGCTCGTATTTAGCCTTGGTAAACATTGCGACTTCGGCTGTCTTGTTACCGTATTTTTTAGTGGGCGCTTATGGTGTGAAAGTCGCGTTAAGCGGTGAAGGTTATAGCGTAACTGAAGGTCGTAAGAAAGACCTTGTTATTGCATTAATATCATCATTTTATGGTGCTTGGCTCGTATATGCAGCTGGTGCTGAGTATATGTTGTTATGTGCATTATTGTATTTACCGGGTGTACTGGTTTATAAGAAAGCACTTGCTGAAAAACAGCAGGAATTTAGCAAGCAAGATTATGCTTATTCATTCGTGTTATTAGCAGGTGCTGCAGGTGCGGTTTATCTGTTATCAACAGGTGTGTTGTCACTTTCTTAGTATTTTAACCACAATTTTGATACTCTAATTAGACACTTAAAATGTTTAACTTGAAACCCTCACCTTAAAAGATAGGTGTATGTTGTAAAAAGGCTTATTTAGATGATTGTGGTTTTATATTTAATATTAGGCGCTGCGGCAGGTTTGATCGCTGGCTTGTTTGGTGTTGGTGGCGGTTTAATTATCGTACCAGCACTGGTTTTCTCTTTTTCCTTGCAAGAACTCTCGCCAATAGTTTTAACCCAGTTGGCGATTGGTACTTCCCTCGCGACGATTATCTTTACCTCTCTTAGTTCGATTAAAACCCACCACAGTAAAGGGGCAATTGATTGGTCTTTGGTTAAACGTCTGACTATCGGTATTGTTATTGGCGCGGTTGCTGGTAGTATTTTTGCTGATTATTTACCGGGTAATACATTACAAATTATTATCGGTATTTATGCATTAACTGTTGCGGTTCAAATGGGCTTTAATTTAAAACCAAAAGCAGAGCATGAACTACCAAAAGGCGCTGGCTTGAGTGTTGCAGGTGGTGTCATTGGTGCTATTTCTGCTTTATTTGGCATTGGCGGCGGTTCACTCACCGTACCTTACTTATCTTGGTGTCGTGTGGAAATGCGTAATGCGGTTGCGACGTCTTCTGCTTGTGGCTTGCCGATTGCGGTGGCGGGCGTGTGCACCTATATTATTACGGGCTGGAATAATCCTGATTTGCCAGAGTACAGCTTGGGTTATATTTACTTACCCGCTTTCTTTGGCATTATTATTACCAGTACTGTGTTTGCTAAACAAGGTGCAAAACTTGCGCACTCATTACCAAGTCATATCCTAAAACGGTATTTTGCTTTGTTATTACTGGGTGTTGGTTCGAAGTTTATTTTTTTCTAAAACGAACATTTTATTGATCTAGGCTATGAATAGTCCGAATAAGTACTCATTTAGTATAGGTTTGTAACAGGCTCTATCTAAAATATGTTAATTTCATCCCCTAAGTAGTAGTTTACTAAGGGGCCGCTTTGTTAAAACTAACAACTGCGATTAACGCATTACAGCAACTGATTATTCATGCTCAGCCAGAGCAAACTCGTCTTTCGGTCGAATTACAGCCCTTGTATGCCACCGAACTAATTGAATGGTTTGATGCGCAAATTTTATTCCCGCAATTTTATTGGCAATCTCGAGACGGTGATGAAGAAGTCGTCGCCTTAGGTCAGTGTTGCCATTTTCATGATCTTGATACGGCTAAAAGCCAGCTTAACGAACAGCAACGGATCTGGGGCGGATGCGCATTTTCACATCAAGATCATTATTTCTTACCGCAAGTTGAATTAACACGTAAAAACAATAACTGGCTATTATCGGTGAATTTGCCTGCTCATTCAGCGCCAATCCATGAGAATGTTGGAATAAAGCGTACAGATCAAACCTATGACAAAGCTGCATTGCTTGAAAGTCTCGCCAGTTTAATTACACCTGCGCCGACACCTCTCCCGTTATCTTATAAGATTGAAGCGCGCAGTCATTACCCTGAATTTAACCAGTGGTCTCATCTTGTCACCAAAGCTTTAAATGCGATCGAACAACAAGATTTTGAGAAAGTGGTGTTAGCGAGGAAGACAGCATTAACACTAAATCGTCCAATTTCTGCTGCTCAGTTTTTACAGCAAAGTCGCCAGGTTAATCAGCAGTGTTACCACTTTATATTTGCGCTTCAGGCTAACGACTATTTTGTTGGTTCTACGCCAGAGCTATTATTTTCGCGAAAACAACGTCAATTACATACCGAGGCGCTTGCGGGTACAGCGGCACGCAGTGATGATGCTGCGGAAGACCGTGGTTTAGCCAATTGGTTATTAAATGACAGCAAAAATCGTTATGAAAACCGTTTAGTGGTGGATGATTTAATGGCGCGTTTAGACCCTCGTTGTGATTCATTACAGGTATCTGTGAAACCAGAATTAGTGAAACTGCGTAAAGTTCAGCACTTAAAACATCACATCTCAGGGATACTTGCTACAGATGTTGATGATGCAGAGTTATTAGCTAACTTACAACCAACCGCTGCGATAGCAGGATTACCACGTCAACCAGCATTAAATTTTATTGCGAACAATGAACCATTTACACGGGGTTGGTATAGCGGTGCGCTTGGTTATGTTGGGCTGCAGCAAAGTGAGTTTTGTGTTGCGATCCGCAGCGCGCGAATTTTAGGGCATGAGGTACAGCTTTTTGCGGGGGCGGGCATTGTACCAGGCTCTAGCCCTGTAAGTGAATGGCAAGAGCTAGAACGTAAAACCGCGACACTGTTAACCTTACTTGAACCTGATACGACTGTTAACTGTGATATAGACTGCGATGATATTCGCTTAAATTCATTTTTACCTGAGTTACAACGCGCATGATAACAAACCAGTCTCTTTTAAACATGCAAGCTCCATTAAACCGTTTATGGGCAAGCTTAATGTTAGATGAATTGAGTCGTTTAGGCGTTCGTCATGTGTGTGTTGCACCAGGATCTCGCTCAACCCCCCTTGTTTTAGCGGCTGAAGAGAATGAGAATCTGATCTTACATTGCCACTTTGATGAACGTGGACTTGGTTTCTATGCTCTGGGGTTAGCTAAATCATTACAAGCGCCTGTTGCTGTGATTGTTACATCAGGTACAGCGGTGGCAAATCTATTACCAGCTGTGGTCGAAAGTGGTTTAACTAAAGAAAAACTAGTGCTATTAACTGCCGATCGGCCCATCGAACAAATTAATTGTGGTGCTAATCAGGCCATTCAACAATCAGGCTTATTCTCAAGCCATGTTTGTCATGAATTATTATTACCTAGCCCGAGTCTGGGCATCACACCGCAGTGGTTGTTGAGTACCATAGACCAAAGTTTAGCGGTGCAGCAGCAAGTGGGTGGTACGGTTCATATCAACTGCCCTTACCCTGAACCTTTGTATGGCGGCGACGCTGATTTTAGTGATTACCTTACTGGGATCGCAGGATGGAAAGCCTCACAGAAAACGTATTTGTCGATTAATTCATTAGGAACCAATTCAATTGACATTAATGGGCTAAACACTTACTTGTCCGATAGCCATTCCGTACATTGTCATTCTTTAGACTTGAAGGCGTCTGCCGACTTATATACCGCTACTTATACCAGCATGCCCGTTGTAAACAAAAAAGGACTTGTTGTTATTGGCGCAGTTGCAATTACAGAGATGCAAGCGATCAAACAATGGGCGGCTATTTTGGGTTGGCCAGTATTGGTTGATCCGCAAGCTGGTGGCAGTAGTGAATGGGCGCATTATGATGTCTGGTTACAAAATCAAGCGTGTCACGATAAGTTAGCGGAAGCAGAGATCTTGGTGCAATTTGGCGCGCGGTTGGTATCAAAGCGTTTAGGTCAGTTTATCGCACAGCATGACTGGCAAGACTATTGGTTAATTGCAGAACAAGCGGGGCAGTTAGACCCTTATCATCATACTTGTAAACAATTCATTAGTCCTATCTCGGCTTGGTTAACATCTTTTGTTGAAGGCCACTTAAATAGTCAGTTAAGCGAACCATTGGTATCAACTAATTACTCGTTCGAAGCAAATAGCCGCATATTCGCAGATGTTGGTGTTTGTCATCATGATGCTAACGGTTATGAGTGGGCTAAAATGTTAAGGTTTGCTAGCAGTAAAGTACGCCAGTTGGTAGAGACGCGTTACATTGATAATCTAACGGAAATTAGTTTTGCTATCACGTTAGATGCTTGCCTGACTATGCCGCCTTTAACTAATCCAACGAGTTTATTTATTGGTAATAGCTTGATTGTTCGTTTACTTGATATGTTTGTGACATTACCGAATGTGCCTGTATTTAGTAATCGTGGTGCTTCGGGTATTGATGGCTTGTTGGCGACGGCTGCTGGAGTGCAAGCAGGGCAGGGGCAAGGCATGCTTTGTTTATTGGGTGATACGTCTTTGTTATATGACTTAAATTCACTGGCGTTATTTTCTAATCCGACATATCCGAGTGTGATTGTGGTACTGAATAATGACGGTGGTGCCATTTTCGATATGTTACCTGTTAATGAGCAACAAAAAGAACAGCTTTACCGTATGCCACACGGGCTTAAATTTGAACATGCGGCTTCGATGTTTGGGCTGGATTACGTTCAACCTAAAACGCTGGCGGATGCACTGTCTGCTATTGATCATGGATTAAATCCAATGCGTGAAGTGGCTGGGGAGATGCGAACGCTGTTGGTAGAAATAGTAACGCCAGCTGGGGAAGCTGCCAAGCAACTCAAGCAGTTGTTTAGCGAGGTGAAAAATGCAAGTTTTATCTAATATGATTATCTCGAAACAGACGCAATCACCTCTATATTCAGTCTCATTTGAGCCTGCTAATCATCGTGTTCAAAGCTCCGCAGCGAAACCAAGTTTGGTGTTCTTGCATGGTTTACTTGGTTCAACGGCAGATTGGCAACTGATAATTGCGGACTTATCACTGGATTACCAGTGTATCTGTATTGACCTACCAGGGCATGCGGGTAGCCAAGCCGTTACTGTTAATGACTTTCAGCATGTTCAACAACTAATCATAGCGACGCTTGCCCAGTATCAACTTGATAATATTATTTTGGTCGGTTACTCGTTAGGGGCGCGGATTGCCATGACGATCGCGAGTGATCAAGCGTCTAATTGGCCGTATACCCTCGATGGACTGTTGTTAGAAAGTGGAAATCCAGGTTTGAACAGTAGCGCTGAACAATTACAGCGTGGATTACATGACTTGGGTTGGGTAACACGTTTTAGCGACGACACATTACCTACTGTGCTTATTGATTGGTACCAGCAAGGGGTATTTGCATCGCTTACTCAGGCTCAAAAAAACGCTTTAATTAAAACGCGTTGTCAAATTCAAGCAGATAAAAATGGATTCAGCGGCGGTATGCAGATAAGCAAAATGTTGGCGGCGACCTCATTATCTAAGCAAGGTTATTTGTTACCACAATTACAAAAATCTGAACTTCCTGTGCGCATGGTTTGTGGTGAATTAGACCCTAAATTTGTGCTGTTAACCAAAGCAAGTCAATTGGATTATCGCCTGGTATCAAGAGCCGGGCATAACGTACATGCAGACCAGCCACATGAGTTCATTCAGTTAGTGAGAGATTTCGTGAGTGAGATAGCGGTTAACAAAGCCACGCACAAGAAGGCGGCTTAAACGCGTTTTAAATAAAAACTTAACAGATTAGGAATTATTATGACAACAACCGTTGGTATTACAGAAGCAGAACTATACGCGCACGTAGAATGGCAAGATTGCACCGGTGAATACCAAGATATTCATTTTCATAAATCCTTAGATGGCATTGCTAAAATCACCATTGCACGTCCTCAAGTACGCAATGCGTTCCGTCCACAAACAGTACAAGAAATGATGCAAGCCTTAGCAGATGCTCGTTATGACTCAAGCGTGGGCGTTATTATTCTAACCGGGCTTGGCGAGCATGCGTTTTGTTCTGGTGGAGATCAGAAAGTGCGTGGTGACTATGGCGGTTATCAAGATGATGAAGGTATGCATCACTTAAATGTGTTGGATTTTCAACGTCAGATCCGTACTTGTCCAAAACCTGTAATAGCGGCAGTGGCGGGTTATGCTGTTGGTGGTGGTCATGTATTACACATGATGTGTGACTTGACTATCGCTGCTGACAATGCGCAATTTGGTCAAACAGGTCCTAAAGTCGGATCTTTCGATGGAGGTTGGGGTGCATCGTATATGGCGCGTATTGTTGGGCAGAAGAAAGCCCGTGAAATTTGGTTCTTGTGCCGTTTCTATGATGCACAAGAAGCAGTAGATATGGGATTAGTGAATACGGTTGTGCCACTGGCAGTTTTAGAACGTGAAACTGTGCGTTGGTGTCGTGAAGTATTGCAGCACAGCCCAATGTCATTACGTTGTTTGAAAGCAGCGTTGAATGCGGATTGTGATGGTCAAGCTGGGTTACAAGAGTTGGCGGGTAATGCCACTATGATGTTCTACATGACAGACGAAGGGCAAGAAGGACGTAATGCCTTCAATGAAAAACGCCGTCCTGATTTCTCTAAGTTTCCACGTAATCCTTAATCAGTAAGTAGATATTGTTAATGCAACGTCAAGTTAAGTTGTACCATTATCAGTTGCCTTTGGACTGTGCCATGATATTACGTGGCCAGTCTGTCAGTGTTCGTGAAGGTTGGCTTGTTGAATTGCAAGAAAGCGTTGAATTGCAGGAGGATACTGAATTATTGGAAAATGTTGAGTCGCATGAGCAGTGCAAAAGCACTCAAGTTAATAAAGTGGGGCGTGGCGAAATTGCGCCTTTACCTGGCTTTAGTGGTGAGACATCAACGCAAGCAAAGCAGCAACTCGAAAGCATGATCCACATTTGGCTAGAGCAGGGCGCAGTAGATCTGAGTACGTGCTGCCCCTCAGTGGCGTTTGGTTTTAGCATGGCTCTTTTGGAGCTAGACGACGAGCTACCGCAAATGACTTATTGCGACGATATTCATAACGACAAGCTTCATAACGGTAATAGTCATCATCACATTAACAGCGCGCTATTATTGGCTGCTGATCTTAGAATCATAAACCGTAACCATGCAAAACTTGCCGCGAGTTCCTTATGTAAGTTGAAAATTGCGACCCAACCGACTGCGAAAGGTGCCTGTCATGACGGCGAGATTGCCCGACAGTTACTACAGCGATACCCTCAATTACGGTTACGTTTAGATGCCAACCGACGTTGGAACCTTGTGAATGCGTTAGCGTTTGCCAAGCAGATCCCCGTGGCGTTACGCCAGCGTATCGATTTCATCGAAGAGCCGTGTCATAACTCAAGCGATAGTTACCTGTTTACGCGTGAAACTGGGATTGCCATCGCATGGGATGAAAGCTTACGGGATGCTTGCAAAAACCGGGGAGATGTTGAGTTTCTGAAGTCTACAATCGCTGAATGTCATGCTTCTGACACCGCATCAATTGCCGCTATTGTGATTAAACCTATGCTGGCTGGCACCATTACTCACTGCCGTCACTTGATTGAGCTGGCATATCAATTGGGTTTAACTGTGGTGATTAGTTCAAGTCTTGAATCTAGTTTTGGTTTACTGCAACTGGCTCGTTTATCGCAGTGGTTAACACCTGATACGACCCCCGGATTAGATACCATGCATGTTTTTAAGCTGCAAGTGGCAATACCTTATCCGGGCTGTAATTTGTCTTTGTTAGCACTAACTGCATTACCTTGTCGTACCTATTTTCAAGTTACAGATAATAAGATATCAAGATATAAATACAAAGCAGCATCGTATTATGGAAGCCTATAAATGATAGACGTTATAATTGATGACATAGAGTGTCATGATGTCAGTTTTAGTTGTTGGCCTTGGCAGCATTGGTCATCACTTAATCCGGATGGTATTGCCTTGGTATATGGTGAGTACTCATTTACTTGGCAGCATGTGAATTCACTGGTGGATGAATATGCCGAACAGTTAAATACACAAGGTGTACGACAAGATCATATTGTTGCTGCTGTGAGCGTTAATGACCCTGGTGTATTGTGGTTATACTTAGCTTGTTTACGACTCGGTGCTTGCTGTGTGGTACTAGATCCGAAACAAAGTGCTGAACAGTTAAGTGACAAGTTTGAAGCACTCGCCGCACAGTTTATTTGGATATCAGCACCTGCATTTAATCGCTCACAAGGTCTGCAAAGTATTAATAACACGAGAGAGTTAGTGTTTACTCTCTCCCTTGCACCCTCGGAGAAAACTTCATCAACAAGGTCGACTATTTCTATAACAGCGGCAACCAAATACGTGAGTACTGAGGATAGTATTAAGCTGGAGTGGCAAGCAGAGCGGCTAGCCAGTATCGTCTTTACATCCGGTTCAACTGGTAAAGCTAAAGCGGTTGCACATAGCGGTGAAAATCATTTGTATTCTGCTACGGGTTTGTTATCAGTGTTCAGTTATACGGCGTCAGACAGTTGGTTATTGTCGTTACCTTTGTTTCATGTATCTGGCTTAGCGATTGTGTGGCGTTGGTTATCTGCTGGTGGGCAGCTGGTGTTACCGTTAGCAGATAGTCTTGTTGAACAGTTATCACAAGTAACGCACGCATCTTTAGTACCAACTCAATTGCGACGCTACCTTAATGAATTGGGTGCAGATCAAGAGGTTATTAGTCTTAAACGTATCTTGTTAGGTGGTGCAGTGATCCCCGTCGTATTAACGGATAAAGCGAAATCCCTCGGTATTGATTGCTGGTCTGGCTATGGCATGACTGAAATGGCCTCTACTGTCACCGCTAAACCTGCGGATGATAGTGCAGGCGTTGGTACTTTACTCGCACATCGCTGTTTGTCCTTGATTGATAAACAAATTAAGGTGCGAGGTAGAAGTTTAGGGATGGGTTATTATTATCAAGGTGCGTTAAGTCCCATTACTGACGAAAGCGGTTGGCTTGTCACAGGGGACTTAGGCATGATAGCGCAAGGTGATGCGTTAGCGGATGAATTATTTATTCTTGGTCGACAAGATAATATGTTTATTTCCGGTGGTGAAAATATTCATCCAGAACAAATTGAGCGCATTTTACTTTCGCATCCGTTCATTAATCAAGCGTTAGTATTCCCATGCGAAGATGTGGAGTTTGGCCATCGTCCAATTGCTGTTATTGACGCTATTGCATATTTATCAGTCGATGATATGAATAAATTCCTACAAAACAAGCTGGTTAAATTCATGTGGCCGATAAATTATCATTCGCTACCAGACGCTATAAATGTGAACAGCATCAAGTTAAACAGGGCTTCCGTTCAACTGTGGGTCACAAGTTTATACGAATAGTTGAGCTAGATGATAATAATTCTTGCTTGTTATAAATCTGGCTTGGTGTTCGCTTTGTTTTCTTGTAGTATACAGATTCCTCCTTATTCATCAGATGAATAGCGACATAGTAATGAAGGTTTACAATGTCATTTAGAGCGGTGTAATTAACAGAGATGTAGCATGCTAAATATTAATACTCAGGTTATTGAGATCCCGGAACCCATGTTTCGTGGTTGGCAACAAACTGTAGAGTTGATCGCTGGCGTTATGAATCTGCCTGCAGCATTAATTATGCGCGTTCACCACAATGATATTCGAATATTTTCGTCAAACGACACGGCTCATTTGGCTTCTCTGCGATTATCAGAATCGAAGCAATTAAGCTGTTACAGTGCACAGGTTATTTATAATCGTGCAGAGCTACTTATTGAAGACGCTACCCTCGATTCAACGTGGACATTCGACAGTAATATTAGCGCCGACATTTTGGCGTATTACGGTTTACCGCTTACTTGGCCGAATGATCAAGCTTTTGGTACACTTTGTGTCTTAGATACGAAAATCCATAAATTTACACCTCATTGCAAATTACTTATCGCACGTTTTCAGCAATCGATGAATGCTGATCTCACTATACTCTACGAAAAAGCCGAATTACTGAACGCTAACCGTAAATTACAGAGTTTACTTGCTAAGAAATCAATGGCGCTAACCTTGTCTCATCAAGCGTTATTATATGAACAAGATAGCCGTTCGGCATTAGAATCGACCCTTATTTATCAGCAAGAATATGACCCGCTTACAGGTGTCGCTAATCAGTTTTCATTAGTTAAACAGATTGATGACATGTTGGAATATGTTGATGATGACAACGAGCTTGCTGTTATTTATTTGGGTATCCGAAACTTCAAATCGATTAATAACAGTTATGGTTATGCGATTGGTGACAAAGTATTACTTGAAGTCAGCCAGCGTATTCACCAGCAGCTGACGACAGAACACTTGGTTGCACGTTGCTGGGGTGATGCTTTTGCTATTGTTGTTCGCGATGAGAATGTTGTTGAGCAAGTAATTGATTTAATTGCACGTTTTTCACAAGCTTTTGAATCTACATTTATTGTTGATGATTATACTATCACCACTCAGATTTGTTGTGGCATTGCGTTAGCTGATTCTCCCGCAGACAAAGGTATTTCTTTGGTTGAAAGAGCTGAAGCCGCGATGAGTGTGAGTAAAGACAAGGGCACCTGTTATAACTTCTTTACTGAAGAGTTAAGTGTCGCGATTGGTGAGCGTCACTATTTAGAATCACATTTAGCCGAAGCGCTAGATAAAAATGAAATGTCGGTACATTATCAACCGATGATTTGTGTTAAAACTCGTCGTGTATTGGGGGCCGAAGCGTTAATTCGCTGGCAGAATCCGATACTCGGTGCGGTTACGCCCGATCGTTTTATCCATCTAGCAGAGCAGAATGGCCAGATCTTAGCATTAGGTAACTTTGTATTACGTACCGCAATGGAACAAGCGGCCCAGTGGCGTAACAGCTTTGGTGATGATTTTTGTATTGCTGTTAATATGTCACCGGTACAGTTTCGTGATGACAACTTAGTTTCTCGTATCGCGCAGTTGCTGGTTTATTATCGTTTACCTGGTAGTTCGTTAGAACTTGAGATCACTGAAGGGGTTTTATTACAAGACGAGAAGAAAGCCGCGAAAGCCATTGCTGGATTACAAAAGTTGGGTGTACGTATTTCGTTAGATGACTTCGGCACAGGTTATTCGTCATTAAGTTATTTACAGAAGTATTCGTTTGATACGTTGAAAATTGATCGTAGTTTCATTATGAATCTAATGGAGCGAGATCAAGACAAAGAATTAGCGCGGGCGATTATTGCGATGGCGAAGAAGCTTAATTTGCAAGTTGTTGCCGAAGGCGTTGAAACGGTAGAGCAAGATCAGTTTATTGCTGATGAAGGTTGTGATTATGGTCAGGGTTATCTGTATGGTAAACCTGTACCTGCAACTATGTTTACGGGTCAGTACCTTAGCAAACAAGCTATTTAGTTGATGTGCTTTTGATCGACTTGGTTGGATAGTGTGCAGTTGGAGTTTTTGGAGCATAAAACTGCTATAAACGGTTGCAAAGAATCAGTGAATAGTTAATAATTCACTCGTTGTCAAGCACAACACATTTGATGGGTGCCTTATGGGTCCCTCCGCATTGATACTCTGTGAATTCGGCCAGGCCTGGAAGGGAGCAACCGCAGCAGAGAACTCAAGTGCCGGAGTGAGGCTTGTAGGGTATCCTTCAAAAGTGTTGTGCTTTTCTCGTTTCTGACGTTCTGCTTTTTCAAATCAATATCTTACCGCTCCATCTTCGTTATTATTTTATTCCCTTTGGAGTTATAGTTCAGCCTTAGCGATTAAGCAATTTTGGCACCTTCTATTTTTGAATCCCGCAACTATCACCTATTAACTATTAACTATTAATTATTAAACTTATATTCATTATCGATATCTTATTTATTTTTATCTAGTTTGCGACAAAAAAGCATTGAACTCTTGGCCATATCAAGAGGGTTAATGCCAACACAGGTACCGTAATTACAATGCCTTACAATGCGTTTTAAAAGGTAATGTATAATCCACTGACGTAATAGTGAACAAAATGTTTATTGTAGTGAATTATTTAAGAGGTAGATCTTGAACAAATTAATGCATCTAATCCCCGTAATTCTTACTGGGTACCTAACAGCTTGTGGTGGAGGCGGTGATTCAGAGACGTCACCAATAGTAGAGCCAACACATTTATCCGGCTCTATAGCAGACAGAGACGTAAAACTGAATGAAGATACGATATATGAGGGAAGCCTTACCACAAGTGATACATTGGGTTGGAACTGGAAAATAACCAGTAATGGATTGTTTGGTACTGCAACCCTTACAAAAGAAGGGGATTTACGCTATACGCCTAATGAAAACTACCATGGTTCGGATTTTATTGCGGTAAAAGTCGCAAATGGGAATACGTATGATACCGCATATATTAATTTCGATGTAAAGAGTATCAACGATTTACCTGTTGTAAATAATAAAACCTTCTTCGCTATTCCAGGTAAATACATTGGCGGTACAATAAGTGTAACCGATGCTGATGGTGACTCGTTAACCTACAAGATTAGCCCCAAATTTAATAGACCTGACTATATTTCTTTTGCATTAGATTCTTTTGGTATATTTACGTTCAAGAGTGAAATGAAGAGCACCCATTCTATAGCTATCCCGATTATTATAAGCGATGCTGAAGGAGATGTTGAAACTACTCTCACGTTTAACATTGAAGCGATAAAGAAGAAGGAGTATATCTCAGAGCAAAGCTTTTCCTTAAATGAAGATGAGCCGGCTAAATTTGCGATCAAGACAACAAATACAACAGCGCCTCGTTTCACGTTATCAACAGCGCCTAGTAAGGGGAAAGCAACATTAGATGCAAAAGGTATACTAACATACACACCTAATCGTGATGTTTCTGGTCCGGACTCACTGGAAATAACAGTGACAGAAAATGGTTACTCTGATAAAGCAAAAATATCACTCTCGATTTCATCGGTGAATGACGCACCAAAAGTACTGGGTAAACGTACGTTTACATCTCCAACTAAAATGATTAAGGGGCGAATTAAAGCAACAGATGTTGACGGTGACACGCTTAACTTTAAATTAAAAGATAGCTTCACATTACCTAAAGATCTCGCGTTTAACCTTGATAGCGATGGTTCTTTCAACATCACAACGAAAAGCAAGGAAGAGAGTGAGGTTGAACTCCCTATCATTATCTCTGACGGGACTAAATCGATAGAGGCAAACTTCACTTTTAATTTCAATTCTAAACTTACGGACCCTTTATATAGTCAACAATGGCATCTGAAGAATACAGGGCAGAAAGCATTTTCAAGGTCAAGCGGTACGGCTGGGCACGATATAAATATAGGAAATCTGCATAAACAAGGAGTTA
The DNA here is from genome assembly GCF_018219435.1 of Moritella sp. 28. NCBI lineage: Bacteria > Pseudomonadati > Pseudomonadota > Gammaproteobacteria > Alteromonadales > Moritellaceae > Moritella > Moritella sp. 28. The sequence goes on from NZ_CP056121.1 coordinate 1,767,658, forward strand.
AAGGCTTAGGCGTTAAGGTTGCCGTTGTTGACTCGGGGCTAGAAATTAAGCACGAGGATTTAGTTGATAATATATTATCAGGTCGATCTTATAATTATGTGACGTCAACCAATGATCCGACCTTTACACGTAGAAGAGGTGATCATGGTACTTCGGTTGCAGGTATTATTGCCGCGCGCGGTTTTAACAATATTGGTGGGCGTGGTGTTGCACCGGAGGCGAGTTTAATTGGATTAAATTATATTAGAACTCAAGATGATAAAGATTGGATTGATAGTCATGGGGGAAAACGAACTAAAGATGCTCTCGTTATAAATCAAAGTTATGGTTCTCGATTAAAAAGTGTGCCAAGGTCGTTCTCGTTATTATCAAATCAATCAGAAGAGTCTTGGTTAAAAAAAGTAACACGTAACAATAATAATGGCCGAGGGGTTTTATTCGTTAAATCAGCAGGGAACTCATTCCAACGAGTGTCTTTGGCTGATTACAGCGCATATAGTAAAAATAAATCATTACCAAGATTAACTGCACATAATGCATCAATTAGTCTTAGTAACGCGAGTTTTTATAACACGGTCGTATCAGCGCTAAACGCAAATGCGAGTGATCCACTGTCATCCTATTCATCTACGGGTGCTGCAGTATTTGTTTCAGCCCCTGGTGGTGAATACGGTCGTAATGCACCAGCTATTATCACAACAGATAGTTCGGGATGTACCATTGGCTACGCGAGAAATTATTGGGAGCTCACAGGTTTCAACAAAGGTGAAAATGCATTAAATGAAGATTGTAATTATACATCTTCCTTTAATGGTACATCTTCTGCTGCCCCTGTTGTGTCCGGTGTCGCGGCCCTTATTTTTAGTGTTGATGATGCTATAACATGGCGTGATGTTCGTTATATTATCGCTAAAACAGCAAAGAAAATTGATGATGAGTTTAAACCTATATCGGTCACCTCTGGAGGTAAAGACTTTATTGCCGAACTCGGCTGGATAACGAATAACGCGGGCTTTAATTTCCATAATTGGTATGGTTTTGGTCTCATCGATGCTTCCAAAGCGGTGAAGATGGCACAAACTTACATTAAGGATAAGGGGTTATTACCTCAGTTAAAAGAAACTGCATTTATTCTATCTGATGATGTAACTGAGCTAGGTATAGATGAAGGAGCCCCTACAGAAAAGAGTGTAAATATAACCAAACATGATGACCTCATTATTGAAGCTGTACAGGTAAAATTAAACATTGAACATGAACGTAACAGTGATCTTTCAATTGAACTTATTTCACCGCAGGGGACAAGGTCAATGTTGTTGACACCGAGAAGCTTATTAACCGAAAAAGCGTATTTCAAGGATACAGTCTTACTCAGTAATGCATTTTATGGTGAAGCATCAGCGGGAACATGGACGATAAAAGTAACAGATACAAATTCAGATGATTTTATTTACTATTATCTTGGTCGTGAAAAGGTACTAGAGAATAATACAGAAGCTGGATTGTTAAAAGGTGTCTCAATAAGAATATATGGACATTAAGGAATTTAAGATGAAAATAAAAAATTTATTTATATCAACACTGTTTATGTCAACACTGTTTTTGTGTAATACATCTGCTAATGCAAATATTATGAACAGTGATAATGAAGAAAATGTAGCTATGCCTAGTGAGAGCTCTAGTACACATACGAATAGTGATATCGTTATTGAAAGTGATGGATTTAAGTTTTCACCGATAATGGGCGCAGCCTATATGGGGTCAGAGGAAGGTACAGATTCTTCACCAGCACTCTATGCAGGTCAAGAAATGCAATCATTAGAGGATGAATATACAGGAACGTTAACAGGTTCAATTTTAGTTAAAATGAAAAGTGATGATCTAACACACTCTTTTGATGATGCTGAAATACTGGTTATTGGTAACGGATTTTTCATCATTACTTTTGATGAAAATATAGATCTATTGAAAAAAATAAAGGAAATCAAAGCACTTAGTACGGTTGAAGCTGCGGAGATTGAAGTTAATACACAGGAATATTTACCATTGTAAATATATTATTAACCTGAGTTTAATTGTATTAGCTTAAACTTGATCTGACAGTTACTTTATTCTTGTATGGTAGCTGTCAGTTTGAATTTGAGCTAAATTATTTTTTGCCCAAATTAGTTTCCCATCGAGTCATGTCTCAAGGACTGAGCATAAGATCCATCACTATATCGCTAACACACGACAAGTGTTAGTGTAACTTAAATAACCCAACTGTAATTTAATTACCCTTAAGCCCCCCTTAATTACCGGTGTATCTAGTTATTCAATGTAAATTGTAATTTACCAACTTAAATAAGTGGTTTTATAACCGAAATGGGCTGGTTTATGTTGCAGAATAATGGAAAAGCTTGATCGAAAACATAATTCTGTTTCTTTTCATCTCAACTCGTTTGTAAAAAATAAAGCCTAATGATAGTTTATTATTCTGAATAGTCATGTTGTCTTCTGGATATCGATATTTTATTCGTGACGGAAGTTGGTTAGATCAATAGAGGTACTTTATGAAAGTTGTAGTGGAATTTATAGAAACAGGTCGGTACAAAGATAGAGCTTGGGAACCTTCATTCTATACTGTAAAAGGCAATTTACGTTCAGTTTCTCCTTCTTATGCAGTGCAGTTAATTAATCAATTTAAAGCAATACTTTATACTAATGAAAATGGTTCAGTCGTATTTAAAAATTAAAATACATAGTTAAATTTCTTATCATTATGCTGTTTTAATATAGATATAAAAAAGGCCTCACAATGTAGGTCTTTTTTATGGCGATTGCGTCGTAACTTCTGCTTCACTTCTAATTTAATCCATTTTCTATTTCACTGCCGTATCCAGTAAACCCGCCTTACTAATTATATCTCTTGATTAGAGCCTGAATGGTGATTCATTTGCCTCTGCGTATTGCCACTCAAATTTATCTTTATGTCTGTTTCTTTATATTAAACTAGATTCCCTATGGATAAACAAGGGTGGGGTTGGTATAGTTGTTGTGTAATATTATTAAATCTAATTTCCTGTTTTTAAGGTGAGGTGTCATTCGTCACCTAGACAGGTTGAAGCAACAAGAGTGAGGAATGGTAATGAGATATAAGATAAAAATAACAAAAGAAGAAAAACCGCTTTGCGAAGTCGTAATCGAAAATAACGATCACAGAACAAGGGAAGAAATACTAGCCTTAGTGTTGGACCGATTCCCAACAGCTGAAGGGTTTGAGAGAGAGGTACTATTTTCAGATGATGAAGTGCGTTATCTAAAAAGTACGCCGACAGGCATCGAAGTACTCGCTTCACAACCCATTTATCGACCGACGAATAGTTAGGATACTCGTCTTCCAAAACAGCAAATGGTGAGGCAATTCAAAATAGAAGCGAACTAACATGACAGCAGAACAAAGAGGTGGCTTCAATATGAAAAAGATAGGAACGGTTGGTGCAGTGCTTGTAGGTAAAGCTGTGTCTTATGCGAGAGGATCAATAAGTGCGATAGATAAAAAAGTGATGAGTGAACGCCTAGTTGTTGAAACACTAGGGTTTATCAACGATGAAGTCGGGGACTTGAGTGTACACGGCGGCATTGAAAAAGCGCTACATATCTATCCGAGTGAACACTATGCCGAGTGGCAAAAAGATCTCGGTGACAATGTGATATTTCAAGAGGTTGGGGCTTTTGGCGAAAACATTAGTTCCTTGGGGCTGAATGAACATACCATTTGTATCGAAGATAAGATCCGCATCGGAACGACACTATTGGAAGTGTCACAAGGACGTATGCCTTGTTGGAAATTAAACGAAAGATTTGAACAACACGAGATGGCGCTAAAACTACAAGAGACCCTACGGACAGGTTGGTATTTTCGGGTGTTGGAAGAAGGTAAAATAGGCGTTGGTGATGAAATCTTACTTTGTGAACGACCTTACCCAGATTGGTCTGTCGCAAGAATAATGAGTTTAATTTTCACGGGATGTTTAGATAAACAAGCGCTTGTACAAGCGCTAGAGTTACCACTGGTCGATTCATGGAGAAGGCTTATCGAACGTCGCCTCGAAAGCGGCGTTGTAGAGAACTGGGACCTCCGGTTATTCGGGCCAATGGTTTAAATTAATTACATATAGTTTAATTAGCTATTACTAACAGATACCGTATGACCTAAGTGTTGAGACAGTCGTTTGCTTGTATCGCGTATGGCTTTTATATCTTTTTCTTGAATGTCGTCTTGTTGCTTGAAACCGATAATGAGAATGCACGCAATTATATTACCTGTCGCGTCAAAAACTGGCGCTGATATGGCTTTAGCACCTGGTATGCTTGGGTTTACTTTATTTCGAATCGCATAACCATTCTCTTTGATTGATGCTAAGTCTTGTATAAGTTCTTTACCATTTTTCGTTTCTGCTTTTAACAGGTGCTGATAAGCTTCTTCAGGTGAAAATGCCGCAAAACACATCCCGACAGAGCTGCCAGTTAGCGGTGCGTGAAAACCGACTCTAAAGCTTATTGCGACAGGGTATGGGCTTTCGAGGAAGCGCACAATCATCGGTCCCTGTGTAGTCCAAACGGCGAGTGCCGTTGCTTCTTGCGTTTCTAGTCTTAACCGTTGTAATTCTGGCTCACAGACGTGGAGAATATCGGTATGACCAAGGATCTTGGCACCAAGTTCGATCAGCTTTGACCCGTGGCAGTAGTTACCATTTACGTCTTGAATGATGACCCCAATACGCAGAAAGCTCGCTAGATATTTATGGAGTTTACTTTTAGATATATCCATTTCTACAGCTGCATCACCTAACGAGATTGCGTGATTTTTGTTAGAGAAAAAATCTATAATCTCAAAGGCTTGCTCTACAGATTGTATGCCTTGGTTTTTCTTTTCCATAGTGTCCTATTACTGGTTTAGTATGGTGTTGCTGACGTAGCTTTATAGCTAGAATTTCAGTAGCTTGGTTATGATACAGGCGTGAGTGATAAATTCATAGTCAGAACGTTTTATCTCGTCGTTTATGCTAAATAGGTATTTATGTTCTTGTTAGCGCTAGTCATTTTCAGCCTTAAATTAAACCTAGGCTAACAACCTCTGATATGTCACGATACTATCTTTGCTATAACAGGGACTTAGTGACATGCAGTTAAACTTTTCAGACTTTTCAGCCAATCAAGGTTATCACTTGATGACACAGACGATTATCCCACGACCTATTGCTTGGGTACTGACAGACTCGGGTGATGCGAGCTATAATTTAGCGCCATTTTCGTATTTTACCGCGGTATCAAGTAAACCAGCGTTGTTAATGATCTCGGTTGGGAAAAAGCCGAATGGTGATAACAAAGATACACTCACCAACATCCTTAAAAATAAGAAAATGGTTATTCACATTGCATCAGATGATCAAGCTGACATTGTCACACAAACTGCCGCCACATTAGCGCATGGTGAATCTGAACTTGCTAATGCGGGATTAACGACCACTGCCTTTGATGATTTCTTGCTACCTAGGCTAACGCAATGTGATATTGCTTATGGTTGCGAACTTTATGAAATTAAAGAGATTGGAGATGCACCGCAAACGCTTATTTTTGTTGAAATTAAGCAGCTTTATTTGCATTGATTTTTTAACCCTCTGTTATTTAGTTGTTTTATTTAAAATCAGATGCTTACAAATAGGGTCTACCGTCAAATACTACTGTGTATTCATACATGGTTACATAATTCATCGCCATTTTACCGCCACTTTTTAGCTCATACTTGCCAGTGGATTAAATAACACTGCATCTTGTAGATGCGATGGTGCAAAGTGCGAGTAAGCCATTGTTTGCTTTATATCTGCATGACCAAGTATCTTTTGTAATACTAAAATATTACCACCGTTCATCATAAAGTAACTTGCAAAAGTATGCCTTAAAATATGAGTCGCTTGTCCTTTGGGTAAATCAGAAAAACATAAGTTTAACCACTTATGCAGTACCCCATAACCACAGGTGAATAATCGGCCTGATGTATTTTGGTATATCTCATTATATAAATCTTCTGAAATCGGTACGGTCCTATTCTTTTTACCTTTGGTATTGGTAAAGGTGATCTTGTGCTTTGTTACTTGTGATCCCTTAAGTTCTATTGCTTCCATTATTCGAGCACCGGTTGCTAGGCAAATTTTAATAATTTGTGTCATTTGTCCAGAAATAGGGCTTCTTTGAACGAATGTTAATAATTGCGTTATCTGGTCATGTGTTAGATAGCTAAGCTCGCGTTCTGCTGTCTTTATCGTTTTCATGTCTTTAAGCGGGTTTGGCAGATTCCATTCCTTTAATCGACGAAGTTCATTAAATAATACTTTCATCCATAACAGATCATAGTTTTGTGATGTGATGGATAGCTCTGCACCGCTGCGACCTTTACCATGCCCGACTGTGAGTCTGTTTGCGCGGTAGTGAGCAAAGTCTTTAGCGGTAAACGTGACAGCAATGGGGTCGTTTAATTGTTCACACATGATTTGCAGTCGACGATATGCATGAGCACCACTTTTAAGGTTTTTAGCATGTAGCTTCCACCAAAGATCAAGTAATTCAGATAAGCGCCGATTATCAGTCTTATCCGCTAACCAGGGCTTATCGTCAATCTCGTTCATTGTGTAGCGTTCGAACGCTGTAGCTTCGCCTTTGGTGGCAAAGCGTTTGCGAATACGCTTGCCGGTACTACCTTGCGGATAGCACTCACATAACCAAGGTTTTTTGTGACCATCTTTGAGATTGCGAACAGACATGGTGATTTCCTTTATAACTTGTCTAGGTGTATTTGGTATTATAAAATAACAAGTACTGTTTTTATATACAGTTATAAAGTAATTGTAGCAATAATCTATGTTTTCTTATGCAGACTTAAACATAGATTTAGTGATGTTCGGTTTCTTATTTAACTTGTGAATCATTATATCGTTGTTTTTTTAACCATAAAATTAGTTTAATACAGTGTTATTCATCTATTCCTTACTCTAAATACGGTTTACCACTAAAGAGTAGTTAATTCATTTGTGTTAAGTTAAAACAACAATATAATCAGTTACATATTAAATATTATTAATGATTTACAGTATTTGAAAATAAATAAAATGTATGGATATTTCTCTTATTTTCATTTGATTAGCCGGTATTGAGTCGGGCTAATAGATTTGAGTTATCGAGATGTCCTGTTATATAAATCCTTGGAGATTATGCTCGCTATGAAATGCAAATTATGTCTTGAGAATGAAGATATTAAAAAATCACATATTATTCCAAATGCATTCTTTAAATATATGAAAAATAATAAAGGTCGATATAGGGAGGTATCCAAAGAGGGCAACAAAGATAATCAAGTTAGTTATGATGAATATCTTTTATGCGGAAGTTGTGAACTAAAGTTTTCAACTGAATTTGAGAGTTATGTTATTGATTTTATTCTTAGAAACCCTGGGAGTGTAGGGGTGTGTAGTGAAAGCGATAGTACGAATATAACTCTGAGTAATGTTGACTTTACAAAGTTAAAATTATTCCAAATGTCAATTCTTTGGCGTGCGGCAGTAAGTACCTTAGATTTCTACAAACATGTCAAGCTTGCTCCTAATATTATCGAATTGCTAAGGGTGAATCTTGATACTCTAACTCCTGTGGAAGCAAATGTGTTGCCATGTTTCATGGATCGTATTTTCATTGATGCTCCTAACGATAAAACAACGCTAGCTGATAGGACGGAAAGTAAAATGTTTATTTCAAATCCTAATAAAATAGTTATAGATGTCTTAGGTTTTGAGTATATTTACTTTATTTTTGGTGGTGTCGAATGGCGATTCTGGATGCATAGTTGCAGCGAATATTTTATTGAAAATAATATCGTGATTAGTAATAGAGGTATTTTGAACATGACAATTAAAAGTATTGGTACACACAATACTTTACTTGAAGCTGGTGTGCTAGCTCGAATAAATCATTTAAATAACTAAGGTTTAAATAGGGCATAACATAAGCGTTTTAACGGATAAAGCAGTTAGTTCAGTACATCATCATTTGACCCTATCCAAGTTAGCTATTCCTTGTCCCGAGTCTGTAAACAAAGATCAGGGGGGACTTATCCCCCTAAATTAACCTGACGATACGCTATCGGATAACAAATCAATATCGATATCCCCGACATTAATACAAAATAAAGAATACTACGACCGCGGATAGCAAAGAGCTGGTCGGTGGTGAGTTGCGCTCCTTTTTTAAAGGGGTACTTCAGATGTACGGGATAAAAGACAGCTGTAACGTAGAGTGATATTAAAATGAAATGGGGAATGATGAAGTCTAGCAATTGAGTTCTTTCCTTGGTCACGGGGCATACAGTAAAGCTAGCAACAAAGTAAATTTAAAGTGGAGGTTAGAGGCGTTACTTGTGAAGTTGTGACTCCACTAACCGTTATTGGTATTAATCCGTGATATGACTCTATTTAATCAGGCGAGATTAACCCTCTGATATTTTTATAATTACTTTACTTCCCGTAGTTTCTTTAATCAGAACTATTATTTTATACTTTGTTATTTTTCTATTCCTTGTGTTAAATAAAAAAACTAATATAATCAGCCATATATTTAGTTTTGTTCATGATTAACAGACGTCATAAAATAACTAAAGACATACTTTAAACGCAAATTTAAATATCAGTTTAGCGAAGAGGATGAGCAGCAGTCCTACTATATATTTATACGTCTTAGCGAGCCTTACGCAATTGGAGAGTAAATGTTTTTTGAAAAGGAAAACAACGCGAGAGTTCTATCTTCATTCTTACATCAGTCAAGCAATGAGTTGATTGATGATAAGGTTAGAGCAACCCGTTTATCGATATCTAGAGACATAATAAGATACATATCTAAATCTCCGACTACTTGGGATGAAACGTGTACATTTAATATCAAGAATATTGGAGAGCAGTTCTTAGACTCGCTAAATGTCTTTGATCAATCCAAACCATCACATATAGACAACATCTATTCAATGTCATATCGCTTTCTGTGTGAATATGATTTTTTGGTCGGCGCAGGTAAAGAATTAAACATGGAACTGCGTTCAATAAAAGATAAGATTCAGGGTGATATTGGCGAAATGGATGATATGACTAAGTCTCAGATTATTTACGCGTCTTACATGATGCCTGTTAATATAGCAAAGTACTTTATCAATAATGCGAACATAAGTGACTTTAAAGGCTTCGAACAAAAAAAATTAGAGGCTGAGGGGCTTAAGCAAAAATGGGATGAAGAGATTGACAAAAAAGAAGCGAAAGTTGAAGCCTTAAAAGATAAGTTAGAACAATATAAAACCGCGTTTAATTTTGTTGCTCTTGACCAAGGGTTTTCTAATTTAGGAAATAAGAAAGCTAAAGAAGTTTTTTGGTTGTTTTTGTCATTACTTGGAATGGGAGGATTAATATTATCCCCATTGATTGCAGAAATTGTTATTGCTGTAACAAGGATCTATAGTGGTGAAACTCTTGGCCTAGATCATCTGATTGTATTAGTTCCAATTTTCTCTATTGAAATAATCCTGATTTATTTTTTTAGGGTAATACTTTTAAATCATAGGTCTGTTAAAGCACAGATTATGCAAATTGAGCTTAGACAAACATTATGCCAGTTCATCCAAAGTTATGCGGATTACTCGTCTGAAATAAAAAAACAGGATGAAAAAGCTTTAGAAAAATTTGAAAACTTAATATTTAGCGCAATTATGTCAGATACTGGGAATCTTCCAAATACGTTTGACGGAGTTGAACAGATAGCTAAGCTGATAAAGAGTGTAAAAAACTCATAAAAGTGGTTGTAAGGGGAAGCACTACCGATTGGTAACATCGGTCGTCGCTTTTTATCTAAGGTAGATTCTAAACCCCAAAATAAACCTCTCTCAACAGAATCGGCATAGTGCCGAGATAAATATCCCTACTATCATCGAAGTGGAAAAAGCCCAGCGCATATAAAACAGTTTCAATCTAGTCTTATCAATTTTCATACTCAGTTCTATTCGTTAAAAACCATACGTCGCAAAATAAATACCTACATGCGTAATAAATAATGTTGCCATAAGTCCGTTCATCATTAGGTCAGTCATACTTTCATTTTAGTCGTGGGGGATACTTTAAAGTTAGCCCTAGAATGATGCTTGGCAAAAATATTGAGTACTTCGGTTTTAAGTTGTGAGTTAGTTTACGTCCATTAACATTCGGGTGTGATTCTTGTCTTTATTCTGAATAATGCACACCTAAAATAGGGTATCTTCTAGATACATTATTTGTGGATCCTATAAATAATTCCAACATCGATTTAACACGTTTATGACCCTTTCTGGCTTAGAGTAGTTACTCACACGCAATATATTCATATCGGTTTTCCATACATTTTATTATGAGTGCTATTGATAAATATTTGTAACTTTAACAGACCTATATTGGCTTTCTTTGTAAATGCAGATTAGGTAAGCACCTGATTGATAGCTTACATATCTATTCCATGATTATTTATACGGACCTGTATAAATAATTGCATTCTGTATATCCAAATAAGCAGGAACATAAATACACCTTATAAATTGTTGTTAATAAACAATAATTAATCTTTTGGTCATTTAATGTTGGTGATTTTTTAGGTATTATACATAATTCCGTAAAATACCTAGTTGAACTAAGCGGTGTAGGAGTCAATATTGAAGCAACTTTTTAAATACATGAATGAACCTCGAGGTATATTTGACGAGGGATTCATTCGTTTGTCCCAGCCAGTTGTTCTTAATGACCCGTTTGAAGCTTCTTTCTGTCGTGAAAGCTTAAATGAACTAGCATCGCACTTTGATGAGTCAATGGCACAAGATCCAACATATGGAAATATTACCTTCTCAGAGTATATTGAAATGAGGATGCATAATATTGGTGTTATTAGTCTTTCTGAAAATAAAGAACACCTTTTGATGTGGGCTCATTATGCAAATGAACATAGAGGTATCGTTGCTGGTATTTCTTACTTTCCACAGCTTGGTTCTATATTCAAAGACCTTTTTAGAGAAACATCTGCAATTAGCTTTTCTTTAGGTGAAGAATTCTCCCCATTCGATGGTATACCTAAGCCAGTTTCTTATAGAAAAGGACTGCGTTATAGAAATGACAAATTTGATTATGATTATTCAAATATCTCAGCTGAAGGTGCTGATCGAGTCTTATATGAAGTATTCATGCAGAAAAGTGATGAGTGGATTTATGAACAAGAACATAGGGTTGTGTTAAGGCTTGAGCAAGCAGATAGAGTAATAATTGAAAATATCAATCAAATCATAAATGAACGAATTAGAGATAGTGTCAGCAATTCACAATATTCGTATATTGAATCTGAATCGAATATTTGCACTATTAATTTGTTTGAAATTTCAGAAGTTGCAGAACGGCTAGCGGTTGCAATGGAGTTAGCAAAATTAAGTAGAAATCCAAGGACAATATACTTAATGAGATTGAACCCTAGTTGTATTAATAATTGTTTACTTGGGCTTGCAACGAGCTTCACTAAAACTGACGTTCAAGGAAATTTTGCTTGCTCTGTAGGGTACTTAGATATTTGGAAAGCTCACAAAAACATCGATTACTACAGCCTCGAGTTTAAGCAAATATAATGCGGCGTTAATCTCAATTTCACCATACTTTATGTAATGCGAACCGTTCCCTTTGAAGTTTAAACTCTAAGCCATTTATGTCCAGAATTGAGTTAGCTAGCCTAGCTAACTCAAAATCTACTAAGTTAATTAGCTGGGCTAGAACTCGTGTCTACATAGCCTATTTACAGAGCTCTTTTACTCTTTTTCCATCGCCAGCACTACACGTCCTAACACCACTATATCCGCTTCTGCAACTTCAACAGATGTATTGCCATAACTCATAGCTAGTTTTTTACCTGGTAAACGCTGTAAACCATTAATAGAAATAGCGCCGTCAATATCCAATAAATAACGGCCTGATATAGGCTTTGTTTCTTCTGTATTAACAAACAACAAAGAGCCATCAAGATCGATCACGCGAGTAATTGAAGGCGTTAATTCATAACGTTCCATTATCGACGCATCAAGGCTCATTTCTTCAGACTTGTCTAGTATACCGTTCGCTATTTTTTCAATCACAAGCTTCTCTTTTAATACCATACCAGCACTTTCAAAAGCCTCACCTTGATCTAGTAATAGCCATTTTAAAGACACACCTTTAATTAGATGAATTCTCACAGCGATCTCGAAAGGAGTCATATTGCGTTTATGCCATGTGAAAATTGTGGACTTTGGTATGTCAAATGTCCTAGCCATATCCTCGAAGGAATCACATTTCAGCACTGATTTAAGTTTGTCAGTCACATTCCGACCGCCGCTGTAGTCCAAATGTCTTATTTTGTCTTGCATGTTGGCCATAATGGATCTATTATCCGTCCTGTAGTTCATTTGACCCACTTGTGGGTCGCATATTGTCTAATGATATTGAATATAACCAACAAGGATACCACTATGTCGTCAATTGCAATACAACTTGCATCACCTTACTGCACAAAAAAGAAGTATGCAGAAGCCACTGGTCAATCAATGGGCGCTATTAATCAGGCGGTTGCAAGCGGAAAACTGCCAATTATGCCAAAAGATAGTGAAAAAGGTGCTGTGCTCATCAACCTTGTCGCCTTGTTCAAAAAAGCAGATGCACAGAAGTATGTGTAATCAATCTAATAGCCAACCAGAAATTACTATAAACACCCATCAACAAGGGTTTATAGAAGTTTCGGCAGGTGTATTCATCGAACCAAGCGTGAATAAACGCAAGCATCGTTTCTCTTTAATCGTTAAAACAGAAGCGATCATATTCATTTGCGTACTTGGATTGTTACTTAATCATTGCATATAAGGAGATTTTCGCAATGTATGAGTCAAATGAGAGTAAACAGAGCCCAATAGAGTCTGCATGTGTTCGGTTTGCAGATATTGAAAACATAGAACAGATTGCAAACGAGTGCGGCATGCGCGGGCAAGTGCTACGAAACAAACTAAACCCTAATCAGCCACATCAATTAACTGTTAGCGAGTTAATTCGAATCACAACCGCAACCGATAATCACGACATTATCAACAGCGCGATACTCGAAGTCGGACTAACCGCTGTTCGTCTACCCAAACAAGGCGACTCAAAACCACTCACTCTCAGCGCCATGAGCGTGACAAGTCATACCGGTGAAATAAACCGCCACATCTTAGAAGCCGAATCCGATCGTCGGCTAACCCGATTCAAAAAAGACCAAATAATCACAAAGGCACAAGACGCCGTTCGTGAACTGGTCTTTCTTATGTCAGATGTTGAAAACCGCTGCGGTGGTGCAGGGCCGTTCGTGTCCATGTGCGCAGATGCAGTATTAAGTGGAATGCCAATGCCTGGCATGTAAGGAGATTAATTATGGAACAAGTACAAGTCGCTGCTGAGTCAATCGCTCAAATTCGTGGGTTATTTGGTAACAGCCGTATCGGGTCTTTTTATGACAACTTAGATTTTAATATGCGTAAAACACTCTGTTTCGCCGCTGGATTAAAGCAGCACCATGTTGATTTGAAACTGGATGAACTTGACCAGTTAGAAAAAGTGAAGCTACACCGAGCGATCAACTCACTAGAACCTGTGATTGGCAAATTAGCTGGCCATCCAATAAACGACTTTAAGTAAGGGAATACAATGATTAAAGCAAATCCAACAATGAACGATGTGATCAACGAATTGATGTTTATTGCCATCGCCAAACCTGAAAAAGTAAGCGTATCTGTTCGCTACATTGGTCATGCCGATGCACTCGAAGTTATCGCAATTGATAAAACCTATTTTAGCGGTGCGCAAAACCCGAATACCTGGTCAAAGCACAAGCTAATGGATAAAACCATTTATCTCGATGGCTTAACTGCATTTAGGCAAGTCACTTCTACGTATAACGAACTAAGCAACTTGATAAAAAATGAGGTGGCAGCATGAAACGTATTTTAGCCCCTGTTGAAAATGTGCGTTCGGCACTGCACTCACTTGGTATCGATGCAGACAAAGCCGATTGGATCATCGATTTGTTTGAATGCGTTGATGCTGGTCGTAGCGATGCAATTGCAATGCCTTGTTTTCATTTCAACCTTTACGCAACGCTAAAGCAAGAAGAGGTATTGATTACAGTATTTGCATTTTGGCAAAGCGTGGTTACTTGTTCTGATACTAATTCAAAGGAAGAGCAACTAGCCCTAGGCGCTATTCGTTCTGTGTACTTTATGGCGCAAGGCTTCGGCTTAACCAAGTTAGTAGCCTGCATAGAATTGTGGTGGGAACAAACACTCGAGATTCACAATACAACTATCTGGATGGTCGCATGATGTATTTTGCAATAGCACTGTGTCCAAGTGGCAGCATGCGTGAGCATCCTAAAACGCACGAACTTCGCACTGTTGAAGTAGGTGAATGCGAAACCAAACAAGATGCCATCGATAACGCTTGTCTGCAGCTCAATTGCCGTCAGTTGTTCCGTGGTGTTATCGGTCGGCCAAAAGGCAATGGCGGTTATCTTGTATTAAATGCGCATGAGTATGCCGAAGTATGAATGCAAGAGATTATACAGAAGGCCTTTCCGATGCTGTCCGCCGTCAATGGTCTTTTCAAGTAAAGAACTGGGGTAAACGCCATGTTTATCCTCAGCTACCAAACTATGTTCAAGTTACTCCTGCTGCAAGCAAAGAATTCCAACAACCTGAAATGTCGCTTATTGAAAACGCGATGTTTCAGTCTAACCCCGATCTTGATGATCATGAATGGCGCAAACAGTTCTTTGGTGATATGCCGCATTACCTTAGCCGCTACTTTGCCGAACGATATAATAAAATCTTTAAGCAAAAAGGTCGTTCTGCTGCCAACTTATACCTGCTAAAAACAGTCGGAAAAGATATAAATCCACGTCTACAAAAAGTACTCGATCAATACAGACGACAATTCAAATTTAGAAATGCATATGTTCGCAGTAATGACTTGTCACGTGAAAAGCTATTAGCCGAAATGGACAAAAGTGAAATAAAGAAACTCAGTCAGCAATTTGCTGATTTTTTTGCTGGTAAATTAGAACCCCTAATTGAAAGCGAAAAAGCCAACCATAAAGATTACGCCAACGTGATTGTTGCTGTATTTGAGAGTCTGCAAGACGAATGCAGATCATTTGGTTACACACCGCCGTACAACAGGAACGATGGCTTACATCAATCAGAAGCGGAATGTGGAATTTTACGTTTAGTTTGCCAACGTGCCTGGGAAAACAAGTTAAATACAAAGCGCATGACTATGCGAGAACACCTTGCGATTGCCGTGGGGCAAGTGCAGAAAGCGGCAAGCCCGTATTGTTCACGCGACTGCATGCATGAGTGGAAAAACCAAAAGCAACGTAACAGAGATTTCATCAAAGGTATGTCTATCTTTGATGAAGATTCTGGTGAAGAAATTGCCCTATACGACATGTTCTACAAGTCGACCGCTAACCCTGCAATCAGACGTTGTGAATTAATGGTGCGTATGGCTGGGTATCAAAGTATTGCAACTGCAATGGGTTGTGATGGGTTATTTCTAACGCTGACCGCACCATCTAAATATCATAACACCCGTAAGAAAGGGGGTTTTGTTGATCAGTGGCTGGGGAACAGCCCGAAGGACGCGCAGCGTTATTTATGCAAAGTATGGGCAAGAATACGTGCGCAACTAAAACGTGAAGAGTTACCTGTTTTCGGCATGCGTGTTGCAGAACCGCATCATGACGGCACACCACATTGGCATTTACTCATGTTCATGCAACCAGAGCATGTTGAGCGTATCCGCGAAATTTTCATTGGTTATGCTATTGATGAAGAAATAACAGAGCTGTGCCCAAAGGTTTACAGAAAACCAATTGTTGGCCCATTGGATTATCGCCCACGTTGTGATGTGAAAATGATGGACCCAAGCAAAGGTACCGCAACGGGTTACATCGCTAAATACATCAGTAAGAATATTGATGGCTATGGCATGAAGGGCGAACTTGATGATGAAACAGGCCGTGACCAACGAGAAATGGCCGCGCATGTTACTGCCTGGGCAAGTCGTTGGCGTATCCGTCAGTTTCAGCCTATTGGCGGCGCACCAGTGACCACTTATCGTGAATTACGCCGTTATGCTAATAACGATAAAAATGCATTCAAAAGCTTTGTTACTACGTTAAGTAGCAAACAACAGCACAATTTATTCAATGAACTATTCCCTGACCAAAACCCAGTATTTATGGGGCCTCAGTTAAATTTCCACGGTCCACGTTTAAATTATGAAGCAATGAATTCATTACAACGATGGGAAGTGATCACCGACAAGTACAAGCCTGAATTAAAAACCAATGCAGCTGCCGCATCCGATGCAATGAAAGCAGCAGATAAAGGCGACTTCGCTGCATATGTAATGGCGCAGGGTGGGCCGTTTGTATCTCGTAAAGATTTACTCATTCGTAATGATTATGACACTGCAGAAATGGGTAACGAATATGGTGAATTTGTTTCTAAGATCCAAGGCTTTCACGTTGTCGGCGATGAAGCCGTTAACACGCGCATACGTAAGTGGACGATACAACCCAAGTCACAGGCATTGCTCGATAGTGAAGCAAGCACCAGTAGCACCGAAGGTGCTGAGGTTTTGAACTGGCCCGAAGGGTCTTCTCGGAGTTCTGTCAATAACTGTACGCCCTCCCAGCGCGGCAGGTTAAATACTGGAATTAAAGCGCTTTTGAAAAGGCGCGGTATTCATTTAGATGATCACCTGGTCAATGTTATGGAACAGGGTGCCCAGGTTCGAGTTGATAAGGACCATATTGTGAAATTGAGGCAGGGCTATTACGCTGATAATCAATATCACCCGCCCGAACTTATCGATGTTAAGCCAGAAGAACCTGAGGTTTGGGACGGCTGGGATAGTCCTGAAACTGAAATTAAAGATACATCCGATTACATACCTGGTTGGGAAGACTGGGAGTCGTGGGATTGGGGTTAACTCATTGTATATATGACTACATGGTGTGAAATGCGTCTATTTACTACCCATTAAAACTACTGTAATCTTATACAGTGGTTTTAATGGGGGTCCGTTATGAAAGCGTTACAGGAACGTGCTAAAGATTTTGTTGTTATCGCGGCTGCACAGGATACATTGAATGATAATACCGATGTTGTGCTGTTTTTATTGATGTTGATATCTGAGATGCAAGACAAAGATGAAAGCTAGCGATACCAGAAACTGCGACTATTGGGAATGTACTTTATGAACAGGCAGGATAAGCGCCATCAAATGATTGTTGGCGCAAGTCTAGAATATTAATTATTAATGAAGCTATTACAAGGTGGTTAAAGTATCAACTTTTTACTGTAATACTCTCTCCCATAAGCCAAGTATTAATTTCCATTCGATCGTTATTATCAGTACTAACTTGATTACGCTTCTATTTTTATATGTTTTATTATGTTACGTAGGGATCAGTATAAATGCAGGTATTCTGTATATTCAAATAAGAGTGAATACAAAAATACAGATAAATTTAGTTTAATTCATTGTTATTAAAGAATAATACAATTTAATTTGGTAGTTTTCAGGTATCATATCGAATTTCGTAGAATACACTGTTATGTGTAGAGGCATTTTGAAGTGAAATTTATAGTTTTTAGTGAAAAATTGTTTTTTGTTTTTATAGGGCTAGTATTGGGTGTCTTTGCCGGATTTGTCCTATTTTGTGTGTTTTTAATTCCGGGATTTGAAGTTGATATTGCATTGCTGACTAATGTTACAATCGCAGTGGCAACTATTTTTGCCACGTATATACATTATGACTCGACGCTGAGACAAAGGAAAGAGAGAATTTGGGAAATAAACAAGACTATATTACTCGATTTGCTCGAATCATTAGCTCAAGTTATTAGCGAATCAAAAGGGGCACTTGAAGAAGAGATCGAGTCTCAAGATCCTGAGTACCGATCTTCGCGTAAGTCTAACCCCACTGTATACAAGGAATTTAAAGACAAGCAGGAATACGGATTAGAGGTTTACAGTGCTCTGATGGATGATGAGTTGTTGGATGCATTGGAAGTCGCAAAGTCTAGCGAGGAAAGAATAAATAAAGCTGTATTTGAAGATGAGACAACTGATATCCAAGAGGCGTATGAAGAGTCTATACAATCTTATGAACTACTTCAAAGTAAGTTAAGAAAGTTTGTAACGGATGTTTCTGGTGTAAAAAACACTTAACAAACTATTTAAGAGTGATTCGTAACGCATGGCGTTTTTACTATGCGTTACGTTTAGTCTAGCCTAGTCTGTAAGGTGGGTTGCATGGTCTTTAGTATTACGTTGATCACGCCTTAACAGGACGCTATATTTTTCTATAAGGTGGAATCAAATGGAAGTGTTGCTTAAGTATTTACCAATAACAGGCTTAATATTTAATACGGCCGGAGTCATTACTTTAGCTGTTTACTCGATGCCTAAGGATGTACTTTTTAAAGATGGCACTGAAGCTTTAGTGGTAAATGCAGGTCAAGAGCGAAACGAAAAAATGAAAAGCCTTTATACAAAACATAGGCTATTAACGATTGCAGGTTACGTACTTTTATTTTTAGGTATAACGATCCAAGCTATCCCAGCTACAATTGAAGCACTGACAACATAACAAACGACTAGAGAAAGGAACGTAAAAACTGGTTTGACTTATATATTTTAGTTTGTATTATCAACTACTTAAAATAGCATTCTGAGCGCGGAGGAAACTTGAAATTATTACATAATGCACGTGGCTGTTACGGCCAAATTTTTATTAAACCTTGCAGAACTAAAGTAGTTAAGGTGTTTTTTAATAGAGAGAATGAGGGGAAGGAACGCTCTTATATTGAAACCGTTTTTAATTCAGAAGTCGCTGCATATAACATAGCGAGTAATGAAAGAGAATTAATTAGCTATATTCCGCGTTTCTATGGATCTGTTGATGTATCAGATGAACTAGATGATACCTCTATTTATTACACTGATTTAGCATACGAAATAGATTATATAGATGGACATTTTTCACCGATTAAGGGAGCTATGATAAGTTATGACTCTACTAAACATGTAATGAATAAATTTGAGGCTTTCGGCATTGATGCAACAGATGCAGCCGTTACTTATGATGATTATAAAATAATAAAAGTAGTTGATTTCAAAATGTCAGAAAAGCACTCATAATAAAGCGCTTAAGGTGCAAGAGTTTAGATTAAGTGGTGATTGTTAACCACTTAACGAGCCGCTAAGCAGTACGTTAATCCCAATCTCGTCAATTCTCTGTAATGCGAAAATAAAGGTCTAGCTTACTTGTATCTAAAAGTGTGCTGGACTGGCGCGTTCTGACAAACACTTCAATACTTTTTTGCCTGATATGGATGATGCGGATATTTACAAAATAGAAAGCTGTTGTTGTAACTCTTGGCGCTGTTCGGGAGCCAAACCTTTCATCAGACTAATTGCCATTTGTGTACTGGTTTTAGCTGAAGGACTTAACGTATGGCTAAAACTAAGATTCATTACAAACGAATGGCCACACTCCGCATTATTACAACTGCAATATAAATCGGTATAGCTATTCGAAATTCTATTTGTTTTTTGGATACGGCTTTTAACACCGCACTCTGGGCAAACTACTCGCATAAAACATCCACTTAATTCAAATACTGACCTGTCAATCATACGATACTTAACTGTTTTTTTATACAGTTGTATGCGATGTTCATTATAATACATAGACATCGTAGATGGCTGGGGAAAACATTTAATCGTGCGGGTGAGCCTACGATAAATTCACTCCTCTTCGCCTACCGCGTTTTCGCAATTTTTTCACGTTTTTGACACTAAGCTGGACACGCGAATATCCCGCAAGCCTTATATAGAAAGGATCTCAACGATCATTTAAAGATCGCTAATGTCAAAGTTGTGACAGGTTTTGTCACATAATGACAAACCATCTAGCGAAATGTTTAGCAGAAAGTGATCTGGTTTATATACAGGAATAATAGGTTTGCTCTTTTTACTAAATATAGGTGATTTATACTGTGGAAGAGTCTTCATTTGACGTACATGAAGAATACAATTTATTGAAATGTAACAATTTATTCTCTTATCAATGTGTCTATATAGGTCAATATAAATACAATTATTGCTTTGGACTCAGTTTTGCTAGGTTTAATGCCGCTATTCCCAACTACCTATTTGTAATTAATAGTATATTTGATACTGTTTATATTAATGAAATTAAACTGAAATTCACATTATGCGGAATTCCGTATAATAAGCAGTTATGTTTACCCAGTAACCTGATATGTATGTGAGCTAAGGAAAACAATGAGAATAATCGCCAAGCCAGCTGAAATTGATAAGGTTTTAGTTCAATTGATGAAACGATATAACAAGTATCATATTGCAACTGCGTGGGCATCTATGGGCTCAAAAGCATCGTTCGAACTTATAAAAAATAAAGAACGAATTGTACGAATGGTCGTTGGTACTCACTTTTTTCAAACACATCCAAATTTTATCGAACATTTTGTATGTAGCGATAAGGTTAAATTTATTCTGAAAACAGACGGAGTCTATCACCCTAAGGTTTATCTTTTTTCTAGTGAAAATGGTGATTGGGAGTGTTTAATTGGGAGCGCTAATTTTACAGCGTCTGCGCTTACTAAAAATAACGAAATAGTTATCCATATTAAGAGCGATGATTCTGGTAGCGATGAGGTGTTTAAGGATCTAATCGAAGCAATCGATGGTTATTGGAGCGATTCTCAATCAATAACAGAAATAGAGTTTAAAAATTATAAAAATATCTGGCGTAAAAATAGGAAGAAAGTAGATAGCCTTAAAGGAGTATACGGTACTTCTAAAAGTAAAGACGCGCTAGTTAAGTCAGAGCTTTTTTCTTTGGAATGGTCTGAATATTACAAAAAGATAAAAGACGATGAATTAGGCTCGTTTAATGAGCGTCTTGACGTTCTAAGTATTATTCATCAATATTTTCTAGACAATGAGTCTTTCTCTAAGTTTAGTCAGCTAAAAAGAAAGCAAGTTGCCGGTATTACATCTGATCCAGAAGTAAACTGGAAGTGGTTTGGTAGTATGGTTGGTGCAGGAAAATTCAAAAATAGAATCAACACTAATAACCTCTATATTTCCGATGCACTTGCCGTTATACCTTTAATAGGCCCAATCAATAAGGTTGACTATGATGAATTTGTTAATAAATTTAAGCTAGCATTTCCTGATGGTGGAGCAGGGATTGCCATAGCAAGTAGATTATTAGCTATGAAGCGCCCAGATTATTTTGTCTGTCTGGATAAACAAAATAGGTCTATGTTATGTCGTGATTTTGGTATACCTGCAACTGTAACATTTGAAACATATTGGGATAATATAATCGAGCGAATTATAGACTCGGTTTGGTGGTCATCTCCAAGACCGATCGACAGTGCTGAAGAACAAGCTTGGTTAGGGCGGGCTGCAATGATTGATGCGTTATTCTATGGAGTGTAAACATAACAAGTCAAATCACTGGACGCATAACGGCCGCCACGGTTTTTGCTAAAAACCCAAAGGCGGAAAAACAGCGTCAACTTACACGCCAGTGTTTGAGGCGTTATAACAAGTTTAAGGTTAGTAGTTGTGAATAGAAAGCTATATGCTTATTTAAATATTGATCACCCAATGGTTGCTTGGGAAGTTGCAATTGGCAGAATTAAGACTATCTGCCATAACAATAGCGATGGTTTTGGCGTTTCTCTATGGCAATATGCCTTACTTGAAAAGTATCTAGATTCATCACAATCAAATAAAGTATTTAACGAATTCAAGCTAGAACAAGTTCGTCAACAAATGTTTCCTGATTGTGTATCTAGATTACAAGGCGTTTATTTTTTTGAAACTAGAGAAATGGCAAATATTGCTTTAGATCGTTGGGGTATGACGAATAAGAAAAAATACATATCAGAAATCAATTTTTTTGGTAATAATTACACAGAGCTTGATTCCGAATGGATTACAACTTATTTAGATTCTGAGTTTGACGGAGATAGGTTATGGATGGAATCTTATTGGGCTGGTGAAAAATTAGGTGTTAACCCTTTAACTGAAATTATTGCGAGCGGTATTGGGCTAGTTGTTGATAATAATCTGAGAAAGCTGGCCTATGATCGAATTATGAAAAAATGGCCTGATTCGACAGTTTTACTATCCTCGTGTTGCTATGCATTTTCTATGGGTGAAATGGAGGAGGTGGGTTTATCCAAAGCTGCACTAGTAAATAATGACGGTGCTATTCATGGGGCATTTTACATCAGTATGAATGACTTCAATAAAAATGAAAGTGGGATTGTTAAATGTATAGAGCAAGGTAGACAGCAAGGAGTTGTATTTCCATACACCTCACCTTCAAACCCAGAAATTATCTTTTCATTACCGGATTTATCTCCACTATCACTTGATTTTTCAGAAGCTGAGTTAGTGGATGCCTTCAAGTCTGTCCACATGTAATTCACAATAGGCTTGTTATAGCAAAGCAGTCAAGGTGATGCATGACACTCGGCGGTTTTGGTATGGAGTACGGTGTGCTTGGCTTGTTCGATGGAGCACACCTTATTGCAGGCGTTAAAGCACTTTTACTAAAAGGGCTAACCAGCCCCTTTAGTATTTTTACTCCCCCAAAACGCCCGAAACAAACGCATCAATCCCAGTGTTGAAACCGCAATTCCAACAATCACAAATTCAAAGTACCAGGGCGCGCCTTTATAACCCATGGCTTGCCAACCATTCGCCATATACGGCTGCAGTTGTGGTATAAAGTGGGCAATGAACAATCCCAAAAACACCGTAATAATGATCTCATCCATTATCGATTCTCGCCGGTTCTTCAACACCTGCAGATCATAATCAGCGTCGTTACCTTCCTGGTTAGCCAAACGTTTAGCTTCAGCATCCAGCTTAGCCAATTTAAGGTTACCTTCTGCAGTCGCAATCGATGCTGCCATTTCTGCCGCAATACGTTTACGCTCTCGATAGCTACCCGATAAATCCGCAATCGGTTTTGAAATAAAACTAAACAACGAAGTAAGCCAACTCATGATTTGTTCCTCATAATAATATCTAAAAAGTGCTTAGGGTCTTTTGATACCGCCTTAGCCAGAGCATTAACCCCCGTTAAAAGATGCGGCGCTACATACGCGGCAATACCAATAATGCCAGTCTTTAACCCTTCATCTAATCCAAGCCAACGACAAAAACTGTCCGCAATATACGCGGACAAAATCGCCATCAACACCGACATAAAATAATGAAAAAATGTAATCCGTGTACCAGACATATACATTTGCGTAGCGGCGGCCAATAACGACAACAAACACAGCTGCCCCCATTGGCGAATAAAAACAATCAGTTCTTCCATCAATCCTCACTCCTCGGGTTTAAGTCAGAATACGCTGGCTCTGCAAACTTGATATGCAGCGCAGCAGGTAAATACTCGTTAATTTCCAGCATGTCCTGCTGCATCGGAACCACTTCATTGTTGTAATAAGCCCGGGTGATTTTATCCAGGTCACCAAAGCCTGGACTTTCACCGGATGTTTGCCCGCTAAGCGCTTCCTGGGCACGGTGCATACTCAACATATCGTTTAGCGTCATCTTCTTAATGCGTTCAAATTCATCCTTGGTAGAGATATCACCCACCGGAATAATCTTGATTGCCTTTTCGGCATCAGCCTTACCACTGCGGTTATTAATAAACAGACTGCGAAAGTTACCCACGCCGCGAGAATCTTTGATCGCTTTTTTCAATTCGTCTTCATCATCGGTCGATAAATTAGAGTCCGCCATCGAAAAGATAAACCCCATATGTGCGCCGTTCTTGTAATACTTACGGCGGAACAGGGTGGCATCTTCGTTTAAAAGCGCAGACTGAATACCGCCATAATATTGGGGAATACCATAGATACCCTGGTTAGGGTCGTATTCTTTTAGGTGAATAACTTCGCCTTTTTTAAACCGAAGCACCTTGCCATTACTTAAGCGCTGGGCATAAACACCTGGCGTGGAGGTATAGCGCATCGATAACGCAGGTAAATGCCTTAGCTTAATCACATTGCCGAATGCATTTTTAATAACCTGAAAATACGCATTCGCCGCCCAACAATAATCAAAAGCAAACTTCTTAAAGGTGCGCTGGCTTAATACCGTATTAGGCTTAAACCATTTCAAGATCATATTGCGTTTAAAATATAAAATAGGACCATGCTGCGCATTAACGCGCAGCAACTTAACCAGTCCAGACAAGCTCACAGGCGGCGAATATAGCCCGTCCATATCAGCATAAAGGCCAATATACTCAGTCATGTGATTATCTAAACACGGCTCAGGGTCGCCAAAGCTAAACGTATCGATGGATTTTTCTTTCACCGGTTCTGTTGTCGTACTCTTAGTTGAATTCATTATGCGGCATCTAATCCTATTGACGTTCTGGTGCTCGAGCTGTCACCAGATAATGGTTCGTAAATCATGGCGTGCATGATTGCCCAGGCAATATCTGCATGGCCTGTTGCTGCAGTACGGTTGGTTGCATAACTAATCTGGTCACCAACTACCTTTTTGCGAATATTAATAAAGCTACTGGCAACCATCACCGAATTCTCATCGAACTCAAAACGCTTCTTACCAATGACATTAAGCGCCTTAATCACCATCTTGTTTTTGTTGTGCGGGTTGTAATGAATCGGCATTGCCAGCGGGAAGAATTTTTGTATTAACTCAAACACACCCAAGCCCATGCCTGTGGTATCAACACCGATATGCACAACATGGTATTTAAGGGTGAGTTCTTTAATTTCACTGGCCATGGTTTCAAAATCGTTACCACTGAGATTCAATGATTCCAATAACCTGAATTTATCATCAGGGCCAAGCGGTAAACTTAAGACCACTACCGAGGCAATGTCTCGCGTTCGCGCAGGGTCAAAACCAATAACAACCGGCTTCATGGCATAAGGACGTGGCCAACTTGGGTCAAAGTCAGTCCATTTTTTACTATTACCCACACAGGCCATCAGTTGTTTAAGGCTAAACGCACTGTGGGCATCATCAATAAACTTGCACATAAAGAGGTTGTTAAACTCTTCAGTCGAATATTCATTTTCCAGAATGCTAATATCAATGCGGTCAAAGCCTTGTTTCACCACATCGTAAACATTGAGCTTTTGACGCCAAATACCATCTTCACAAAGCAAGCCATCCTTTAAGGTCTTATGGCTAACATCAATGGCAAACTCGGGATCATTACAGGCTTTGGTTTTTCGGTACCAGCGACCATTCCACAAATCATAAGCTTCATGGCTAGTCACCGACGGCGTACTAAAATAGGTAATACGAAAATCTTTATGGGTTGCCATTGCCTGGGCAAGACTGCGTAACTCTTTAAACTTCGGGATCCAAAACACTTCATCAATATACAAGTCGCCAGATGCCGATTGTGCAGTACGGGCATTGGTTGATTTGAAATACAGTGTTGTGGTCTTGCCTTTGTTGCGCATAGTCAGTGGCGAGCCGCTTAGCTCAATACCAAACTGCTCACGGCATAACGCAATAATATTGGCCTTGAATATCTCAGCCTGGTCACGCGATGCAGAAATGAAGATCTTATTACGGCCATTCACCACCGCATCATAAAACGCTTCAAACGCAAAATAGAAAGTCGCGCCAATCTGACGCGGCTTTAATATGAACCGGCTACGGTAATCTTGATGTTCAAACCAATGTAATTGGTGCGGGTAGAGCAGGTTGTCTTTGAGTGTATCCAGCATTTCTTTGGTGATACTAGACACATCATTCTTAATCTTCTTCTGACGTTTCTTACTTTTACTGGTTCGCTCGCTTGTCTGTTCATGTTGGGGCGGAGCAGCTGCAGGCGTATTGCCGTATTTTTTCGTGATGCCGGCACTGGGTAAACGTGACTGGTTTAACGCGCATTGCTGTTTGGTCAAAAAATCCAGTTCTTTGTAATCCGCGTCATCTTTATTGTCACGATCAGCCAATAACACAATACGTCGTGCAATCGCTGTCTCGGCATTCAGTGACGGGCACAGTTCATTCCAGCTGCCATCATCCGCCCAACGTCGTAAAGAACGGGCACTCGGCATACCGTCAATTTCTGAAATCTCATCAAACGTCAGCCCACCAAAAACATAATGGTCACGCGCCGCTTTAATAATTTCGGGTGTATATCGGGGAGTCCTCGGTTTCATAACTGGCCTGTTAGTAAGAACAAGCGCCAAGTTTATAACCCTAAAACTAGTAATTCTTTAAGAAGATTTCCGTGTTATTCCGCCATCGCCAAGATCGGAACTTAGCGGATTTAATGTGATGGATTAAGGCCTGTTCAGAAGGCAAAATTGGTCTCACTTAGATTCACTTTGACATTAAACAGGAAACAACATGGCTCAATTACGCACTATTCCACTTGCCATTGCCGCCATGGGGTTAACGGTAGATGGGCGCGAAATATCAGAAAAAGATATCGACGATATTGTTGCCACTTACAACTATAAAAAGTACGGCGCTCGTATCAATTTAGACCACGAATTTAATTGGTCTGGTTGGGCAGCGAAGAACCTTTGCAACATCGATATTAAAGGTGGGATGTTAGGTGATGTGATCGGGTTAAGCACAGATAAAAATGAAGACGGTATTAAAGTCTTATACGCCGTGTTATCGCCGAACGCATCATTTGTGCAATTGAACCAAGCTGACCAAGCCGTCTATTTCAGTATCGAAATTGACCGAGACTTTATGAAGTCAGGGCAAACCTATTTAACAGGGTTGGCCGTGACAGATTATCCGGCCAGTACCTACACCGACCGCATTCACTTTAGTCAGCAAGACAAAGACAACACTAATAATACATCTTCAGATACTGACCTATTAAAGGTGTCATTAGGGTTAGAAGAAGCGGCCAAACCCACCAAGAGCCTGTTTAAACAACTCTTTAATTTTAAAAAGGACAATGACGATATGACCCGCGAAGAACTTGCAGCAGCAATGGCCGACGCGCTCGGTGAACCATTGCTTAAATTTAGCCAAGCGCTCGAAGCCAATACCCAAGCAACGCAAGACTTACTTGCGAAACAAGGTACGACCACAGCCCCGATAGATGATGTGAATACGGGTACCGAAGCAGACACAAGTACAGGTGAACCAACGGCTGAATTCTCGGCTATTGATGGCAAGGTTAATGGTTTGGTTGAGCAAATTGCAGCGCTGACTAAAACCGTGAGCGATGCAATCAAAGACCCTGCATCAACAACCACTGATGGTGAAGAAGAACACCTTGGTGAGAATGGCAAGTACCACAACCTTCTTTAGCAATAGGAACCAAATTAATGAAGCTTAAAACAACACAAGTTTTTGCCGCGGTTGTGTCTGCATTGGCTGTCAATTACGGGGTTGCCTCCGTATCAGAACAGTTCAGTGTCGAGCCCTCGATTGAGCAAACGCTGTATGACCAGGTATATCAAAGTGCAGAATTCTTACAGCGCATTGATACACAAATGGTTGATGATTTAGTCGGCAGTGCGATCACTGCAGGGATTAACGGCGGTGTTACTGGTCGTGCTGGCGTCGAAACAGATGAAAGTAAAAGTCGTAGCACCAAAGACCCGCTGGGTTTAACCGACCGTGAATACCGTTGTTATGCGGTTGAATGCGATACCCACATTACGTGGCAACGCATGGATATGTGGGCCAAGTTCCCAGACTTCCACAGCCGTTTTCGCGCCCATGTTCGTCAAGCCATTGCACTGGATATCATCAAAATTGGCTGGAACGGTACAAGTGCCGAGAAAGTAACGGACATTGCAACATTCCCAATGATGAATGATGTGAATATCGGCTGGTTCCAGTTGGTGCGTCGTGATAATCCTGCCAATGTATTTGCCGATGGTGAACAAAAAGACGGTGAAATTCGTATCGGTGCAGGCGGTGATTATGAAAACCTTGATCAAGGCGTACATGATTTGCTGCAGGCCATTCCAGCCCATAAGCGCATTGGTTTAGTCGCCATTATTGGTGATGAACTGTTATCCAAAGAAAAGAACAAGCTCTATGCCAAGCAAGCCCATACCCCAAGTGAAAAAGACAAGATCGAGCTAGAGCAGATCATTGAAACATTCGGTGGTTTGAAAGCGTATAAGGTGCCGTTCTTCCCAGAGCGCGGCATCTTAATCACCTCGTTCGATAACCTTTGTCATTACGTGCAATCAGGTTCAACGCGCACCTCGATTGAAAATAATGCCAAGAAGAAACGAGTCGAAGATTATCAATCACGTAACGATTGTTACTACATCAATGACTTGGAAAAGATCGCCTTCTTTGAAACGAGCAGCATAAAGCTGGACAAGGTGAAAGACCCTGCTGTTGATGCCGCCGACTTTGATGCGGATAACCCCGCGCACTGGGTTTGGTCTTAACAGATTTTAATCAATAACCAAGTACTGGCTTATTGCGGTAAGCCAGTTATTTACCAAGCAGAGAGTTTTTTGAAATGAGCATAGTCAAACGAAATCAGCGTAAAACCCATGCCTCTATTATCGGTGTGGACCTAGCAAGTGGTCCAGATCAGTCTGTTTCAGTGACCGTCAAGCAGGGCAAGATTGTTGAAGCCGAATCAAGCCGCGCCGAAGGCATCATGGACGAGTTTGATTTTTTCAAAGCAGCGATGGATTCCGACCTTGCTCAACTTAAAAAGTTTTCACACATCGAAGACAAGCTTGAATACAAAGCCAAGGCCATTGAGAACCATCAATACCTAGATTACTTACGCCGCTATCAAACACAAGGCACAGACCATCAGAACATGGTGCTGGCTTGGGTGGTGATTTGGCTTGTAGACCTTGGACACTGGAAAGCAGCCTTTGAATTTTTGCCTTTGTTAGTGACGCAAAACCAACGTTTACCAGGGCGCTTTAGTACCCAAGATTGGCCGACCTTTTTAATCGACCAACTCTATGACGAAGGGGCTAAGCACCTAAGCCAAGGCCGTGACGCAGTAGAGCGAAGCCACGTTATTCAGCTATTTACTCAGTTTATCCATTTGTTGAATACGCACCAATGGCGGTTAAGTGAATTGATTGGCGGCAAGCTATACGCCATGGCTGCCAAGCTAGAGCAAAGCGTATTTAACCTGGGTAATGCCTATACCTACGGCACCAAAGCAACTGCGTTAAACGACAAAGCGGGCGTTAAAAAAATGGTCAGAGAAATAGCCAAGACCATTGGTAAAGACAGCGAATCGTAACAACTCTCGCGCCACCGGCTCGGCTGCGTTGGACTTATTCACAGTAGTGAAATGGGCTCCTTATCGCAGTGGCCAGAGCCGACCTATTAGAAGTGAGTTAAAGATGAATTTAGCAGGCATGCCACTGGCACAAGTAAGCAATGAGAACGTCGTAAACAACGGATTTTATCCAGAACTGGGCACTGCTGAATTTATCACTGATTATGCTATCGCAACGGAATACGCCAACAACAGCGAGCAGGTTAAGCGAACACTGGTGCTGGCCATGCTCGATGTTAACCAGGCATTAGCAAAATATCGATTACGCCATTGGCAACAGGTCGAACAATTACAAAATGTGAGCGTTGAGGAAATTGATGGCGTAAACACATTAATCCTCATGTATCAACGCGCCGTATATTGTCGCGCTAAGGCCAAGTTGTTAATCAGTCGCCTAGGTGAAACGCACCGTGACCAACGTGCCGCACAGCAAGTGATGGCCAGTGACAATCAAGAATACTGGTTAGCAGAAAGTGACAGCGCCTTACGTCAAATGATGAAGGCAACAAATTCAGGCGTTGAACTGTTATGAGTCAAAGCAAATTACAACGTTTAGTGCAGTACCTGGTATCGGCCACCTACAAGGGACGACATTTAGCCAGGGCTGGCGAGTTTGATAGTTGGATTGAAGGCGGACGTATTGAACACGCCAGTAAACGAATAAACGGAACAGGGTTGCTCGCCGCACGCTTTTATTACAGTGGTGTGATCAGCATTAATCCATGCAACGCCCCTGTTGAATTGATCGCAACTTATGTGAGTTTTTGGTTAATGACAAATGCAGAAAAAGACGACAGCCATGATGTGGAATTTAGCCTGGATATTAATGACGATAACAGTGCTGAAATCGAGTTGACGATCGAACGGTTCGCAGAAGATGTGATGCTGGTTGAAGACATGAACGGGCCGTTTGAATTGGAATTTCAAGGCGAAACCAAACGCTTTGATTTTGGTGAACAGAGTCTTTGGATTGCAGCGTCATTTGAATTAGATGCCGAGAGTGTAACGGGGTAGAAAATGCTTAATCTTGGTATCTCCACTGATAACGCGTTAAAGCAATTAGACCTGTTAACGCTCGATGCCAATAAGCGTCGCCGTATTTTACGCGGCGCTG
Source organism: Moritella sp. 28 (assembly GCF_018219435.1). Classification (NCBI taxonomy): domain Bacteria; kingdom Pseudomonadati; phylum Pseudomonadota; class Gammaproteobacteria; order Alteromonadales; family Moritellaceae; genus Moritella; species Moritella sp. 28. The sequence continues at coordinate 1,798,286 of NZ_CP056121.1, forward strand.
GTCGTAAAGTAAGACGAGACACCAAAGCCCGGTTAAAAGGGCAAAGGGGATTGTCTGGTACCAATTGGCAAGGCCGCAGCGATGGCCGTAAAAAACGCATGTTAAAGAAGCTTGGTAAAGGTGTTCAGGTTCATACCACACCCAATAATGCCAAGGTTACCTTTGGTAATAAACGGCTAGGACAAATAGCGCGAGTTCACCAAGAAGGTATCACATTAACGCAAACGGCTAAGCAGGCTGCGAAAGACAATGGTACCCCTGATTACCGTGGTAAGGCGTCACGCAGGCAAGCCAAATCACTGCGAGATAGCGGTTATAAGATCCGAAAGAAACGCGGTAAAGGTTGGAAGGTACCGCCGCTTAAGTGGATAACCGAAAACATAACATCAGGTCAAGCTGGGCTTATATTGCGAATTTTACGCGGTAATGAAAAAGCCAAATCCAGTTGGGAAATTAAATTACCAGCGCGTTCGTTCATAGGCCAAAGCAGTCATGAACAAACAGAATTAAAAAACTACATGTTGGACGAGGCATTTCGCCTCCGCTAAAAGGGTAAATATATGGCACAGGGCAAGGTTTTAGTTACCGCATTAAATACGGGTAGCGGAGCAACAAAAGAAGTGGAACGTTCAGCATTGTTTATCGGTGTTGGTGTGTTGAACATAAACAAAATAGTCCCCGTTAATGCGCAATCTGACTTTGATGCATTGATATCAACAGCTGACTCAGTCTTGAAAACACAATTAACAGCCTGGATGCGTAATGGCGATGCCTTGGTGTCTGGTTGGGCTATCCCTATCAACAAAGGTGATGACGAATTTGCGCTTATCGATAAAGCCATGGACCAAAACATCAGCCCAGAAATTATCGTGATCACCACACCGGTTACGGGCAAAGCACAAGTTGAAGCATACCAAGCCAAAGCGCTTGATATCTTAGCCAAGTATGCTCGCCGTGTTCGTTTTCTTGTATCAGCACCTGGTCTGAGTGACAGCCAAACATGGACAGAACATCTTGCCGCGATCACCCCATTAACAGATGGAGTTGTTGCTGCGCGAGTGGCTGTTATCCCTGCGCTTTATGGCGATGAACTTGGCGCAGTAACGGGGCGACTTTGTAAACGTTCAGTAACGATTGCCGATTCACCAATGCGTGTGCAAACAGGGTCAATGGCATTGCAACCAACACCACACGACAGTGCCGGTCAACCAATTACCAATGCAGTCACAGCCGCATTGGATGCGATCCGTTTTAGCTGTGTGCAGTTTTATCCTGACTTCGATGGCATCTACTTTGGTGACGTCAATATGCTCGATGCCGAAGGCGGTGACTATCAGAAAATTGAAGCCGGTCGTATCGTCGATAAAGCCGCGCGACAAATCCGCATCATCGCGATTTACCAAATCAAAAACCGCCGACTTAATAACAGCTCAACAGGCATTGGTTTTGGCAAACGTGTATTGGGCAAACCACTGCGAGACATGTCAAAAAGTATCAACATTGGCGCGGATAAATTCCCTGGTGAAATACGTGAACCGAAAGATGATTCAATCACTTTAACCTTCATGAATGCGCGACAACTGCGAGTCACAGTAAAAATACAGCCGATTGACTCACCAAGTGAAATCCTTGTCGGCATCATGTTAGACAAAGACGAATAAGGAACAGCACATGTCAGTAAAAGCATTAGGCGGTAAAGACTTTGATATTTTCATTGGTGACAAAATGGTGCATGTCATCGAAGCCAGCGTAAAAATCACCGATGGCCGAAAAGCCAAAAAAGTACGTGGCATTACTAAAGGCTATATCGATGGTCCGGTTGACGCCGAAGTCACTATTAAATTAGATCATGAGAACTTTCTTATCCTGCAGGATGTAGCCAAAACGGCTGGCAGCTGGAAAGGCATCGAACCATTTGATGTTTCGTTCTTAGCGGAAGTTGCCGCCGGCACCAAGAATATTGAAGCCTTTGGTGTACTGCCGCAGTTAGACGAGATCTTAAATATCAAAGCGGAAGGTGGCGAAGAAGATACCACCACGATTAAAGGTCCAGTGACGTCGACTGATTTTATCAAAATTAACGGCATTCCTTATCTGACTGCAGAAGAAGTGAGAGACCTGTAATGGCACTAATCAAAAACCTTACGGCAAGTACGTTGCTTAAGGCGATGCAAGCCAAGCACTACAAAGTATTTGAAGGTGAATTAAACCTTAATCTTATTGGGGTTCGTCACAAGGACACCAAGGCAAACAGCTTTAACGACCTGCTTTGTTTGTTGTATCAGCAAGATGAAAAGTGGCAGCTAAAAACCTTTAAATGCACCACGGATGCAGGCACTTATTACCGTGAGAATCCCTGCAATGTGGATGGCACTGCAGTATTGGCCGCCATGCAGCACCGCAGTTTATGGACCTTTGGTTATCACCAGGGAAAATACCCTGCGTTAGTGCAGCATAAACCCGTCACCGTTTACAGAGATAACAACAATGATAATCAACTGGATTGTGAGAATAACCTACAACGTGGTTATTTCGGTATTAATTGCCATCGAGCGAGTGCAAACCATGAGTCAAAGCAAGTCGACAAATGGTCCGCTGGTTGCCAGGTATTAGCCAACCCGAATGATTTTAATAAGCTGATGGCCCTTTGCCATCAAAGCCGTCAGCAATGGGGTAGTACCTTTACGTACACCCTGTTAGAACAAGCTGACTTAAACCCAAATAAAGAGTGAGAGTGACCATGGCGTTAGAGCAAAAAATCACCCTTGAAGTGAATGACATTGAACTGAGTTTCAATGTGAACGTGACGGCTTACAACAAATTTTTAAACCAAAGTAATCAGGTTAATAAAATTCAACCAGCGACCAACTTCTTAATGACGGTTGTGGACAGTGAATGCAAAGCAGCATTAAAAGAAATGTTGGCGATGCCTGGTGCAGCGCTGCATTTAGTCGGCAGTGTGGTTGAAGAGTATCAACCGGAATTCAACATTACCGTAAAAAAATAGAACAGCGAGCAAAAGAGATAAGCAGAAACCGTTTAGATCAGTTGCTCGCCTATCAGCAAAAATGGCTACCACACAGCGCAGCCACTGAAGACAGTTTAGCCCAGGCATTGTTTTTGGAAAACGATAATCAAGAAAAGCAGCAAATCGCCATCAACAATGGTATTTGCATGGCGTTAGACAGTGGTTAAGTCACTGGTGAGGGGAACGAATGAGCGCATTAAGCAAGTTGGAAAAACTCATGTATACCATTGGCGTTGTTGATAAAGCAACAGGGCCAGTGAATAAGATCATGGACAAGATAAACCAACTTAGCGCCCAAACGGCCAGTGCTCAAAACCAAATGATGAGTGGTTTTATGGGTACTGCAGGCGGTGCCATGGCATTGGTCAGTAGTTTGTCTCCGGCTATTGATCATGTGGCTGCGCTGGGTGAAGTGCAAACATTGGGTGTAGCCAGCGAAGACTTAACCAAACTAACCAGAACCGCGTTTGAATTTACCGCTCAGTTTGGCGGTAACTCTGCAGAGTTCGTGCGCAGTGCTTATGATATCCAGTCGGCCATATCTGGACTAACCGGTGATGAGCTTGCCTCCTTTACCAAGGCATCAAATGTATTAGCGGTAGCAACTAAAGCTGACGCCAGCACGATCACCAGTTATATGGGCACCATGTACGGGATATTCGAAAAAACGGCTAACAAGATGGGCAAGTCCGACTGGGTGAATCAGATTGCAGGGCAAACAGCGAAAGCGGTGCAAATGTACAAAACCACTGGCGCAGAAATGCAATCAGCCTTTAGTGCGTTAGGCGCAAAAGCCGCCAGTCGTGGTATCGATGCCGCAGAACAATTTGCGGTGCTGGGGGAACTGCAGCTGGTCCTTAAGTCGGGTTCGGTAGCGGGTACTCAATATGCCGCCTTTATTGATGGCATTGGTAAAGCGCAAAAAACATTAGGTATAGAGCTCACTAATAGCCAGGGCGATATGCTCGGTATTGATGTGGTCATGTCGCGTATTAATCAAAAGCTGACGGGTATTGGCAGTGTGGCCAGAGGCGATATTTTAAATAAAGCCTTTGGGTCTAAAAATGCAGCCTCTGTGGTTGATATTTTAAGTTCCAAAACAGCCAAGTTAAAACAGGGCATTAACGAACTGAGCAATGTTACTGATGCATCCAAGGCCAGTGAAATGGCGAATATCATTGCCAGTCCCTGGGACAGATTTAGTGGTTCATTAAATGGCGCAGCAACGGCGATGGGGCAAGCGGTGTTACCGATTATTGAACCGGTTGTCGATATGTTGGTTGCCATGTTAGGTGGCGTGATATGGCTAACACAAGAATTCCCAACATTAACGGGCGTACTCGGTGCAGCAGCTGTTGGCGTCATTGCATTAATGATTGCCTTCAGTGCCATGAATATGATCATCGGCATTTATCGTTTTGCATTGATAGGGCTGAGTGTTGTCAGCAATGCCGCCGCTGTCTCAACAAAGCTATGGCAGATTGGTTTGGTTGCACTGCGCGTGATGGGATTCTTAGGCAATATTGCCGCGATGGGGGCTTATCTTACTGCTATCGGTCTCTATCGTGGTGCGATGTTAGCGGCGCAGGGCGTGACTTGGTTATTTAATACAGCTTTACTTGCCAATCCGATTGGGCTGGTTATAGCAGGGGTTGTTGCGCTAGTGGCTGCTGTTGCGGGACTTATCTTTTATTGGGATGCCATTGTTGCCGCCTTTAAAGATTCAAGTTGGGGCCAAGTTCTGATTCAGATATTTGACAGCGTAATGTCTGTGTTCAGTGCTCTGATTGATAATGTGACATGGGTGCTCGAAGCACTGGGATTGATGGACGGTAAAGACATGACCATTAACTCAAAAGTTGAAGAGGTGACTAAAACAGCTGCGCCAATATCAGCTGAAAATACATTATCAACGAAACTCAACACAGAGACACTTGGCTCAAGCCATCTTGCAAACATGAATACACGAATTAACCAGGCTAACGGTTTTGCACCAGTTGCTGCAAACCAGGTATTGAGCACAGAGGCTTATGCAACGAACAACTTAGCTAATACAAATACGCAGCTCAATCAGGTTAGCGGTTTATCGCCGGTTACTGCAAACCAGGTATTGAACTCTGAAGCACTCTCAACAAACAGTTTAACGAACATGAATACGAGAGTTAGTCAGGTTAACGGTTTTGCGCCGGTTACTGCAAACCAGGTTGTAAATACTGAGGCGTTTGCAACCAACAATCTAGCGAATGCAAATACGCGATTCAATCAGGTGAATAGTTTCGAGTCGGTTGGTGGTTTATCACCGGTTGCAGCGTCGCTTGTTGAAAGCCAAACGTTTAATGAGACAAGTGCGCATAGCGCCCGTATTCAGCAGTATCAAGAAAATAACCAACAACTGGCAAAGGTAAGCCGTCCGCGTATACAGCGAACGCAGTATTTCCAGCAAAGTAAACAAAGCGCGAATAACCAGAGCAATAGCAGCGCCGATAACAGCAAACGCGTGTATATCGATAACGTGGTGATGAAAAGCGACAACCTTGCGCATGATTTTGAACAGTTAATGGAGTTAGCCGGCTAATGATAAATATGCATGTTGATTTAAATATTATCGATGGTGATTTTGTGTTTAATCCGTCCTTAAGTGTGGAAAAGCTGTCTGCAGCCAAGGTGATTGGCCAAGACGTCAAACACCGTATTCTTGAAAGTGGCTTACTGGTTAAGTTAGTGAAGCAGCGCAACATCAATGGTATCGCGCCAGTGTTAACCGATTTAGAGCTGGAAGTGGAACAAGACGACCGACTTAAGCCTGGCACAATCTTGATTAGCTATAACAGTGATAAAACCTTATCGATTGAAGCACAAACCAAGCAATACGGCGTAATGAAGTGGGCAGGGGCGTAGCATGAACAATGAAAATAGAACGCCGGATATCGTACCTGACTTTAAAAAAATGATGATGGATGCTGGTCTACCTGTGAATGACACGGTTGCCAAAAAGCAATGGGACCAGGTACTCAGCGATCAGCAAATCACGATTGAAAATGGCAGTCCGTTTAGTCCATTTTGGCGTACCGTTAAAGCATTAATCACGCAGCCTGTAGTGAGTTTACTTGATTGGATAGCACGTATATTGATGCCCGATCTATTTATCATGACGGCAAGTCGCAGCGCATTAATCGGGTTACATGGACCGAGTCGAAATGTCTTTATTGTGGATGCTATTAACGCCAAAGGCATGCTGACCTTAACACGCGTCAGCAGTGATGGCGTATTGAGTATTGCTGCAGGTGCCTTGGTGGAAAGTGACAGTATTGGCGGCACTATATATCAGTTACGTACGCTCAGCGCTGCAGTATTTAAAGAAGGTGAATCGGTCATTGAAGTGTTTGCGCAGGCTGTTACTGCAGGGCAGGCGTATAACTTACCTGTAGGTAGTTATTACCGCTTGGTTAACCCAATTGAGGGCGTCAGTGTTCGTAATGAAAAAGACTGGTTGCTTATCCCTGGTGCTAACGAAGAAAGCACCGAGGCATACCGAAACAGAATAAGAAACGTATTCGGCACAGCTGCTAAATGGCATATCAATACCGTGTATAAATCGATAATCAGTGATTTCGCTATACCGGTTGAAAATATAGAAATTGTAAACCAAGCGCCGCGTGGTCCAGGTACCGCCAATGCGTTTATTTACTTAAATGTTGGGCAAGTATCAACAGGCTTGTTAAGCGCCATTAATCAACATATTCGTGATGATGGTCATCATGGCCATGGTGATGACTTTCAAGTGTATGCAATGCCTACGCAAGACAAAGTGATAACAGCAACGTATTCACTGCATGGCAATAGCGCTGATATTAAAGCAGATATAAAGACCTTTATTCAGGCGGCGTTTCGGTTAAATGATGCGTATCAACCGCACCGAACGCGCCCGAATTCGTTGTTTAGCATGAGCCAGTTACAAGCGCAATTACATAATCAATTCCCTGCATTACGCAGTATCGATTTTGATTGTGGTGATATTAAAACGGGGTTGTGGTTACCGAGACTAACGCACTTGGTTGTGCAACATGGATAAGAATAAGCAGCAGCCCGAAATAGCTACCTGGTTAAACAAGGGGCATGCCGAGCAGTTAATGAAGGCCGCGCAGCAATATTGGAACAATACCAAAGACTGGGTGATGTGGGCTGTTGCGCAAAAAGATGAGCGGCAAAGTGAAGAACCCTTTTTAGGGTTATTAGCCTGGGAACGTTTAACTGAAAGATTGCCTTTTGAACCCGCGGACTTTTTTAGAAAACGGGTCCAGCATGCACTGGTTAATACCATTGATGCTGGTGAGATTGCAACGATTGAAGCCATCTTTAATCGCCTTGGTATCGATGTCATCAAAGTAAGCGAGCGTATTGATAACCGAGATTGGGACATTATTGCTATCGACTTTAGCAGTCATACTGTCTCGAAATACGGCGAACTGATGCCCGAGTTAATTCAGCTTTATGGACGCACCTGCAGACGCTATGAATTCACGGTGCACAGTGTGGTCGATGTTGGATTAGCACCAGGTTGGCTTGATGTGCAATGGGACAGTGTCCATGTGCCTTTAGGCTTAACACTGACGCAAGGTAGCGATATTGAATTTAACCCCATGAGTGGTTTTTTAGGTGGGCAATACCATGTGCAAAACGTGCCATTGTTGCCACTGACTATGTCGGTTGAACACCTACTGACACTGCAGCCACTGTATGGATTTTTGAGTAAAGAAAGCAGCATTAGTACTGCAACGGAGTAAGTTTCTATGTCAGAGCCGATTTCAACACAAAAAGTAACCGGCATTCTTACTAATGCTGGTAAACAGCACATCACCATCTGTGCACTTGAAAATAAGGGACTCAATGTCTCAACACTGGTGTTAGCGAATGTACCGAACTTAAGTGATAACGCAGAGCGTGATCCTAATATGGCAATCCCTGCACAAGCTCAGATTGTGTATCAAACGGATGAGTTAATTACCGGTTTTATTGATGAGCATACTGTTGCCTGGGCGACGGTATTAGACCAAGACATTGGTGACTTTGATTACAACTGGATTGGCTTAGTCACTAGTACCGGCATCTTGTTAGCACTGGATTATTTACCCCTACAGCGTAAACGTAAGGGCGTGAATAACGTACACAACCGCAGTTTTGTATTGAAGTTTGCTGCAGCCAAAGCGCTTGCCCGTATCGAGATAAAAGCCAGCAGTTGGATGTTTGATTACAGCCCAAGGCTAGACAGTATGCAATTGGCTATTGTCGCCAATGCTACGGCGCAAATCGATAACATGACACGCCATTTAGGCTTAAAAGATGTCGTCACCAGCTTACGAAACACTATCGAGCTGCAGCAAGTTCACATTGGAACCCTAGAGCAAGAAGGGCAAACACTGCAACACACACAATCAGAAATGATAAAGCAACGTCAGGAACATGATGGTGAGGTACAAACTTCGCTAGCCAAAATGGCAACCGCACAAGTCAGTACGATGTACCGACAGGCAAAACATATTACATCGACTCATGATGAATAAAGGGGACAGAGCATGACAATAGAACAGAACATTGCAGAACTCGTGCAAGCCAGCAATAACCTCACTGGGGTTGTTGATGGGAAAATACAAGAAATTGATAAGAAGGTTAAACAAACACAAGATAGCCTTAATGGCTGGAAAGAGTCGGTTCAAGCTAAAGATATTAATGGCCAAGCGCTGTATAAATCTGAAATTGATTTAACGGGGCTGAGTTCGGACCGTTATTACCCAGTTTGGTGGCAATTTCCTAATAATCGCGCTGGCGCCTCGTTTATTAATATTGTGCGTAATTACGGTGAAAATAGAAATGATGAACCGTTTGGCCCTGGCGTTACGCATTTAGCTGGTTTGGAATTATGTATAGAAGGCATTGATTATGGTTGGGGTGGTGATGCGAAAAGTTTTGTGATGAAACGTATTGGTCAAACGTATCGAAAAACGGTTCGTAATGCTGCACATGGCATCAGCTGTATTGCTCGCCCAGTGTCGGGGAAATATCCATTATATTCAGGGGTAGCAGACGGATCTATTGGTCCATGTCATACCTTTAGCGGCTGTTATCTACGCGGTGGTTTAACTTACCATGTAATTAGAAGTATGAGCAGTGCACCTAAGTATTCGAGAGAAGACAGCGAAGTGTCTATTTATTCAAGAGCAACGTCTACGTGGGAAATAAACTGGAAAGTTAAATCGTACCATAAAGATGATGAATTTCTGGGGCCGGAATATCCAGAATGTCGCTTGCCGTACTCGTACCACTACAACACATTATTCGCTCCTAAAAATGCGTAATTAAAAACTATGATGAAGGAATACATATGAACAGATTAATCGAAACGTTAATTGATAAGCAGGGACATGAGTTGGTTAATGTACCTGCGGAACTCAACGTATTAATTGAAATGGGTTTTAGTGAAGGTGAAGCAACAGTACTTATTAATAACGCAATAAGTGCAGAAGAATGGCTTAACGTTAGAATAAAACGAGATGGATTAATTCGTGATACGGACTATCTTATTCAACCTGATTATCCGCTATCAGATAGCCTTAAATCGGAATTAATAATTTATCGTCAAGCATTACGCGATATTCCGCAGTCAGTGGTTGAGCCCAAAGATGTAGTCTGGCCACATAAACCCGTTATTAACTAATGCATAGTATCAGCCTTGCCTTTCATCAAGCCGCGGCCCTTTGCTCAGCTGTAGAGGGCGCGGTCTTATTAGCAAGCGCCATCAAAGATGAAAGCCGCCAGTTTAGACCTGCGGATTTTAATGCCCTGGTCTTGTGGGTGAGTAGTGATAATCCACAAGATTTAGCCAAACAATTAGCAACTATTAATGAATATTGTCCATTAACCGGCTTTGTTGAATGCGGTCGTTATGCAGCGAGTCTAGCAACATTAGATTCAGATAAACTCACTCGGCCTCAAGGCAGTGAACAATCACTTGAGTGGACGGTATTGAATGATAAGCGGTATATACCAGCACTTAAGCGACAATATAAGGCTGATTCCTTAGCCCAGGTAAATACCCAAGGGCAAGCGCTTATTAGTGATGTCGATACCGCACTAGCAGAATGCAAGCAGTTAAAGGGTTTACGTGATGCGCGTTTAACAGCAACTGAATTTAGCCCAATTAACACCGGCTTAAATTGCACTAGCATCAGCGCCAATTCAGCGAAAGGTTTAGCTGATAAGTTACAAGGTCTTGGTGATGATAAAGCGTATTGGGCTTTTTGTGCGTTTGTGGGTAGCAGCAGTGAACTTGAACCGGTTAAGGAAGTGTTTTTATGATAGCCCTCGATGGTTGGCAAGTACCAGGTTATGAAACCAAAATAAAATGCAGTTTCAAATTAGCCGGCGAAGATTTAAGTGGTTACGGTTCCTTGACTCTATCATCTGATAACGGGGTTAAACCTGCAGTCTTGTCGGTCATCACCAAGATCCCTTTTAAAGATAAAGCTGAGTTAGCCAAGCTAATTTCTAAGGCTAAAGAGCTCGACGAACACGGCGCTAGAATAATTCGCACCGTGAATTGTGATGTAGCTGAATCATTTAAAGTCCGTAAAACCAAGTTTGATGGTGAAATGAGTGCGACCGAAGATGAAGAAGTGAAGTCATGGGTAGTTAGTTTTAATCTACTTGAAGTCATGAGTAAGTCAGAACGCGAGCAACTGCAGATCGATAGTGAAGCCAGTAACAATACAACGCCGCAAAGTACCGATGGCCATAATTCACTGCAGCAACAATTTGAAAATGTAGAGGGTCCCTAACTTAGGGGGAAAGCTATGGATAAAGAGATGGGTAAACACGATTCGGCTCGACTCACCACCGTATTAACCATTGGTGGCGAACCCGTGGTTAATATTATCAATAACAGTGTGCAGCTTGATCTGTTTAGTCCTGGTCGCGCTAGCTTTGTTGTTACTTGTGATCAAGAACCGAAAGGCATCGTGGAATTACACCTTGGCTATCGGGTCGATAAACTGCAGCCTTATTTCATGGGCGTTATTGAATCTAAATATCAATCATCCGGCCGTTGGTATCTGACTTGTCGTGAATTACTCGGTGCATTGTCACTGCCGGCTAACATGGCCATTCGTTTCGCGACGATGAAAGATGTATTGGACCAACTCTCGCTGACAGGTCTTCAATTTATCTATCCTGATGCAGGTTATCTCAATCAGCCGGTTCCGTGTTTTTATCATCAAGGCGATGGCATATCTGTATTACGTCAGTTAGGGAAAATATACCAGGTACCGGATTACATTTTTCAACAACGTCCCGATGGCAAAATTTACGTGGGTAGTTGGCATGATTCAGGTTGGGCCAAGTCGGTCATCACTGATTTTTCAGAACACCCAATCAAGCCAATCAGCTCGAGTAAAGGTGAGCTAATTGCGATCCCTAAGTTACGTCCAGGACTAAAACTTAATGGCCGTTACCTTACCGAAGTGACATTAACAGGAAATAAGCAGGTTATCAGATGGTCAAAAACGCTATACGCCGCTTAGTATTACGTTACTTTCCCGAATTAGGACAGCGTAAACACTTACCGCAATTGGCTCGAATAGAGAAAATTTATGATATGCCGGTTAATGGCGCCAGTGTAAGCAGTGCATTCCGCGCCTATAAAGCAGCGGATATTCAATTATTAGATGCGGTAACAGGTAAGCCCTTAGCGGTTCCTGTCTTTGAGCAAGTAAGTATTGCGTCAGGGCAGGGGCATGAACATGGTTTGTTCGTTGAACCAACACCAGGCATGCAGTGCTTAATTCAATATATTGATGGTCTTGATTCATTGCCGGTGATCACGTCGCTTTTACCCTGGCATACTTTGGTACCCGATCATCGTTCAACCGATGTGAGTCTACAGCTATCACACCGTAGTAAGTTAGCCGGCAGTAATGGCGATTGGCAGCTGAAGACAGATGGTGAAATAAAACAGGCCAGTCAGAAATCGACTGTTGAAGCTCAGACTAGCGAACAGAGTTACTTTGAGCGCAGTACCAAAGTCGCTACGCACGACATTAATAAAATAGACGGTAACCAGGTAAATGAAATTATGGGGGCATTAAAAATACTCGTCGGTGAAAAGGCGATTATTACCTCGTTGGATAACCTGCTTTTAGGCAGTAACAAAGAAGTTAAAATACAAAGCGCAGAAAACATGCATTTAGACAGTGCCAAATCTTTGATCATCAAAGCCAAGAATATAACCGAAGATGCAGACACGATTAAGCTTAATGGCGGCTGTGGTGTTATTACCTGTGCGAGTATTTGTCCATTCACTGGTAAGCCACATGTTGATGGCTCCACTACCGTTTTTGCAGGGAAATAATATGGCATTAAGTAAGTCAGCATTAAAAAGTAAGATTGAAGCGGAGATGATTAAGGGCGGTATTGTTATCGCGGGTGAGCATGCCCAGGCATCGGTATTAGCACAAGCCATCGCTAATGCGGTCGTTGATGAGATCACTGCTAATGCAGAGGCAAATGTAGTGGGTGGTAGCTCGGCTGGAAAGCATAAGATAGCGTAATGAAATGGCTAAACAGCAATGCTTTAGGATTGCATCGCCACTCAATCGCCAATAGTGTTGTTGGTTGGCTTTAAGTTATTGATTATTAGTGGTTATATTTTAAATGGAAGTTAAGCAGCTTTACATCAATGATATTGTGGTAAGTACAGACACGAAAGAACGATTAAATATTGCGGCAGATAAAATTAAACCCCTCGCGCGGTTAGGCGGAGGGGAGTATGCATCAATCACCGCACCTTTTAGTATTCAAAGACCGGAGTAATGAGTCATCGGCTACAGAACTCTCAGTAGTGAGCAACTCGCCGAGTGAACTTATAGATGTTTAACTACAAGTGAATATCTCCGGAATGTGCTGAATTAACAGGGACGGTAGGGGCTTCATTACTATAACGATAAGATATTCTTTTAACTCGTTCGCATTTTCGACCTGTAACTTTGACCTCTGGTTCAAGTAAATAATTAGTTACAATGTCATCTAAGCAGGAACCAATGCCATTATAACTAAAACCATGGCTGACAGTATCTGCAATAGTAATTAGTGCTGCATTGTTTATTGTATCTTTCATTTCTACAGACCAATTATAAGAGGTTTGTGGATCATATAAACCACCCACGATCAACACTTGCTCGGTTATGTTATTTTTAATTTCAGATTGGCTAGCAATAGGAGAGCGCTGTGCCGTCCAACCTTTACATAAACCTGAAAGATTTTCTTTTAGGTAATAGCCATAGATCGATGATGAAGCCAAATATTTATCCTCATTTCCTTCTATGTCGCTATCGTCCAAAGTCGCTCGTTCATCAGTACACATGACTGAGCGAAACATAGCTGACGACCGCTTTTCATCAGAAGTAAAACTTTCTTTTGGTATATGACTAAAGCTTAAACTATTGGACTCAGTCTCACATTGGGTTCTCCAACAAATAAAAGGTTTTGCTTCATCTTTATCAAATAATGCAGATAATGATAGCCCTAACTTGGACTCACTCCATGAAATACCCCTTAAATTATTTAAATATTCTCGCATAGGGTGTTTGATTGCACCAAGAATTAGATTTACATCGTCTTTTTTAATCGTTCCGCCATCATTCGCGGTATAGTCACTATCCTTGGTTTGAGTTACAATATCATCTAGTTTCGCCATACTCTTTGGCTTTGAGTCCAGTCGATACTCAGCGATTTTTTGGTGCCCTTGAGCCTGATCAATTCGTAGTTCTTCATAATTTTGATGTAAAGGAGACATTGAAGAATCAAGCACTAGAGCACGAATTTTTGTCGGATAACGTTCGGCGTAAAGCGCACCTAGTCTTGTGCCATAAGAGTAACCTAGATAGTTAATTTGATCTTCATTCAAATGTTCCCGTAACGAGTCCATGTCTTGAATGACAGCATTACTTCCCATATAAGGGGATATCTCTTTATATGTCGAATCACATGACCCTCCCACTGCGCAGGTCATTAATTCTCTTGCAAATGCACTTTTCCCCGCGCCCCTAGGATCCATAGCGACGATGTCAAATGACTCAGTAATGGATGTAGGCATTGAGCTCACTTTACTCAATAATCTATCGGCAGCTGTTGCACCTGGTCCACCAAAATTTAATAATAATATCCCTATACGTTGTTTTGATGAGGTTGCGGGATGAATTGTATAATAAATCCTAACTTTATCACCATCAGGTTTGTCATAATCTTTAGGTACGACCAGATATTTACCATTGCCATTGCCATTGCCATTGCCATTACCGTTGCCATTACCGTTGCCATTGCCATTGCCATTGCCATTACCACTAGTACTGGTATTTGAGTCAAATGTAGATTCAGATTCACCCCCACCTCCACATCCAGTAAGAATTAACCCGCATGCTAGTAATAGTAAATATTTCTTATACATTCTTATTTATTTCCCTAGATTATTTTAATGTAAAAATAACGCTGTGATAGATGAGTCGACTTAAAGATACGGGGCATAATATATGAAGGGTGTTATTAATTCGAGTCGAGAATGAATCTCCTATTTTTGGATGTTTACTTTTGCAGACTAAATCACTGTTTTTCAATATTGGCAGTCTATAGCTCAACGATAAGCCTTATCTTAACCATAACGGCAAAGATCTAGAGGACGAGCCGCTATTATTATCCAGTATTACTCAGCCACTACAATTCAACTACACAAGCCCAATGCGTAAAATTATGTAAAATATAATGAACTAACCGTTACCAACGATTACCCTTGGCAAAATTGACTATTGCGACAGCAAAAAACTGCGTTTTAATCGAATGGTAATCGCCTTCATGTGCCACATTCCAGAAATAAAAAATCATATTGACGGCTTATCTCAAGATTAAAACGTCTGTTTAAAGGGGGGGGGCAATGAACCTTTCAATACTTGTTCTTACAAACCGTGGAATCCAAATAATTACTATGAAAAAATTAGCTACAGTGGTGTTTTTATCTATATTAATGGTCGGCTGCGGCGGCGGGGGAGATTCCTCGTCTCAAAACAGTGATAGCCAGCAGCGTGCTCCCTCTAAAATGCAACTCAGCGTTGATGCGGCAGATCTGCAAGAGCTGCAGAACGTGAAATATGCGTCGAATGACGGTATTGCATTCAGTACACCAAAAAACTTTCAGAAGTAGGGGGCTGCAATGAAAAAAATACTACTTTGTACAGCGTCATTGTTTGTTGCAAACCAAGTTTCTGCAGCACCGAACCTGCAGGGCTATTACCAGGCAAAAGAGCTGGTCAGTTATACTGTAAATAAAATTCAACAGAACAAAGCTGAATTTTTCATGCTCGACTATGCACTTACAAAACCAGCTCAGCCTCAGGCTCAGTTTCTGGCGAATAATGATGCATTAGGGTACTTCCAAGCTAAGAACAGCGGCATGAATTGGGAGGAGTTCAAGCGCATCGTGCAAAAGGTTAACCCCGAAGGATTACGTGACCAATACGTTTGTCGAACAGATATGTCAGGCGTAAAACTGGCTTATATTGCGAAAAGGGATGAAGGTTGCAGCGGTAACTACGACAATAAATCCATGGCGATAAGCCAGAAAGATACGAAGGTAACTTTCTTCCGCCGTTGGGATTTCGATCCAATGCAGTCTCATTTTGAAATTCAAAGTTATGATAACAATGTCTCGGCGAATACAGAGACCTTAACTATGGATTATGTATTTAAATTTGAAGGCCGATGGATTGGTGACTCAGTTCGCGTGATCAAAGGTCAATCGGTATTAAATGATTCTTCCACTCAACCGACTTATGATGTTGCTTACTATCAATATTCACCACGCTCACGTTCGGGGCTCATACCTGGCGCTGAGAGCTTGCTGTACAGCGATTCCCCTTATTTTATTACTGATAATACTGAGGATACCGCGGTAGATAATTCAGCCAACCATGTCGCGAAAACGGTATTCAATACATTTGGTGTGATGGATAGTAACTATCAAGGCCGTAACGTAAACACTGATGGATCTGTGTATTGGGTTAGCCGTGATTATGTGAACCAATATACCCTAGAGAATAGCACTAAAGCTTATTTCGTCTCTGACCCGCAAAATTTTGTAATTGATATTTCTATGACAGGGCCTTTTGACAGCTGGGTACAGGTTGATGCAACTGATTGGGATCCTGAAAAAGGCACAGATCAGGCTAGCAGTGGTGGTTGGGTAAGCCATGCTTTCAATAATATCCATAATATTACCAGTGTTAGCCCAACTTTCTGTATGATTGAAGATATTGCTAAAGGTAGACCTGTAACTGGTTACTTTACTGAAGACGGTAAAATGGGTTGGGTTCCTTCGATGAATGATTGCAAAGCAGTCGACCCGGGATACGTGCCAAAAGTATACAGCCATTTCATCAATGGTAATGGCGAGGAAGTGACGTTTAGTTCTTTGCGTCAAAGTGCGCAGGATATCATTTATGTACGTAAGCAAAATCCTCAAGGTGAAAAAGAGCTACTTACCTTAGATGATGTGAAAGCCATGAAGTCATCGCCACGTTATCTGCAAATTAAAAGAGATCTCAGCCAGCGTCTTGCTTGGGCTAAGCCTTACGATATTTTAAAATAAGTTAGCATACGGGCAGTAATAAAAACGACGGGGATTAATCTCTGTCGTTTTTTGCAACAGAGTAATCTCAATAATTCAAAATATTCTTCCGAAAGGAGTTGCTGCTTTGCTTCACGAGTATATATCAATTACCGCTCTTTTTAGTATTCAAAGACCGGAATAATAAATAAATGTGATTAAAGACGAATACAATTTAATTATTGTTTCGTCTTTGTTGTACTGGAGAATACGTGATTACCTGTTTCTTAAATCTCAGGTAATCTAGAGCATTTCAAGTTGACGCTATTCTAATTCGATTTCAATCTCAACATACTCTTTAAAGTATCATCGCGGTCAATAATATGATGCTTCATAGCGCCTGATACGTGTAGTAGTAAAGTACCAGCCATAATCCAACCACAAGTCACGTGGATAGTTTTACTCAGATCACCGAGCGAGCTATTGATTGGCAACATCAACCTTGGATTGCTTGGGTCTGGGTTTGCGGCCACGATGACTAGATCAAAAAGTATCATTCCAAATCCGTTCATCGTGGTCATTAATATACCAGATATAGGCATTAAAATTGTACTGGCTAATAGTAATATTTGTACTAATCTCGATAAATTTTTCTCGATTTTAGTATAAGAAAGTTTTGGTTTTGGTAACCCTTCCTTAACTCTGAGAATAAGGCGATAAATGGCAAAAATGAATAATGAAAGTCCTAATGAACGATGCCAATAATAAAGTGAAAACACTTTATTTTCGACCATATACATACCCATTATGAGTACAGTGATCATAGATAGTCCAACTAGCCAGTGGAATATCACCGTTTTTTTACTATGTTTACTCACTTCATTTTGCATCTATTATACCTACATCCTAATACGCCTTATCAAGGTCGTTAGCGTTAAAAATGTGAGTGTATAGTGTTTTATCTTTTTTAACTTTAAGCAAAAGTAAGTAAACATAAGTAAGTATAAGTTACTCGATTAAGTTGAAACGAGTTGGACCTCATAACTAACTAATCAATTGATTATATTTAAAAAAGTCTGATTCTGTAATCCACTGCTATACAGTACCCCCTTGTGATTCATGTAATTAGAATCTTTACGGTTAAGATCTAAGGGGGCACCTTGAGCATCACTTACTGCGCAGCATGCTTGCGAAGATGCAGTGAAATACTGAGCAGACAATGCTTGTGTGATTGCTGCTGTCGCACTAAAGTCCCATAAACTGCCGCCACCTAGCTGTGCTTTTGGCAGTTTTAAATAACAAGCCGGTGCCTTTTCAAGTACCCCAATTGCATTCATCACCGCACCGTTAGTTTTGATCACTTGCAGTGCCAATCCTTGCTGCGCTGAAAGCCTTGTTAATTGCTCAATGACAGCCGGATAACGTGGGTCTTGCTGGAAACTACGATCAATATACAAACTTAATGAATGGCTGTACTCCTTAAGCCGTTCAGATTGCCAAAGTAGTCCATTTTTCAACACTTTTGATATCAGTGGCTGTGCATTAATGGCTTGGTAGATATCACCAGAGCTTGGGTTATGTACAACACCAATAACTGGTTTACCTGCAATATCGACTAACGCGATAGACACGGCAAAGCCATCACCGCCTTCAATGAAGGGTAAGGTGCCATCGAGTGGATCGATACACCAGAAATAGTCTTTATTAAAACGGGCGTGGGTTGCTACATCTTTTTCGCTGGCATTTTCTTCGGTCAACAGGGCTAAATCATATTGATCGATAGTTGGCTGTAGTATCTCCAATATGATGGCTTGGCTGTCCAGATCAACTTGCGTTACCACCTGAGCACTTAAACTCGACCCAGCCTGTTTGTTGTGTACCTGCAGCGAACTTCTATCAAGGCTATTGATGAATGTTCCAGCTTTTAATGCAGCCTCGGTAGCGAGTTTCAGTAACTGTTCCAGCTGATAAATCGTGAGTGTCATTGTTTTTATTCACCTTGTTCAGCTGAGTTTAATTGCACTGTTTTTAACTGTAACAATGCCTGTTGCGTCAGCGCTTCTGTATAGCTATTTATCTTCCAGTGAGTTGGACTCCAGCCTTTCATAAAGCGTTGAAAATCAGCCCAAGCAATACAATAAAGCGGTCGCCATTCATCTTCCACTGCTTGCGGTTCTATGTGTGGTTTATGCTCTGACAGCGCTTGCTTTAATTGTCTAAAATAATAATCCAGCAATGCAGGTACATCTTGCTCACAGTGCTGATAGGGAACACAACTGCTCAGCAACAATATTACGTCTTTCATGCCGCAACCTTTGCCGGCATATTGAAAATCAACGCCAGCAACCCGATCGCCAGCGGTGGTGAAACAAAAGTTAGCTAACTTAGCATCGCCATGGATCAGGGTTTGAAACTGGCATTGCTGTAATGTTTGATCTATTTGTTGAGCTGCTTGTTGTAATGCTATATCAGTTAACGCTGCTAGTTCGTCGGGTCGGGTGGCTAGGTGCCAATAACTGCCGCAATCCCATAAACCTGTCGGTTCAATCGCGAGGTGCTGGGCATGGAAATAAGCCAGCCAAGATAAACATGCTTCTATTTGTTTATGACTGATATGTGGATTGTCTGCTGTTGATTCGTTGGATGCTGGTTTCGGTTCAAAGCTGGTAAACGTATGCTTAAACCCCTGCGTGGCCAAATCTTCCATGATGAGTAATATTTCATCATTCTGTTCTTCAACATACAGGCATTTTGGTACAGGGCATTGTGATAGACAATTATTTGCATAATGCTGATACCAGTGTAGCTCCACCTGATATGATTTCAATTTTCGCTGATGAGATATAGACGTATTCCAACCGCGTGGATGCACTTTTGGTTGGGGTAATTTGATGTGTTTAACTATCACCGAGGTATATTGACTGCCGTCTAGCGTGGCACGAAAAAGCTCGCCGTATCCACCCCATAAAGGTTGGATCAACTGGGTACTGACAACGCGATCTGCTGTCATTGCATTGGCGACTGCCTGTAAAACGTCTGTCGGTATACTCATATTTGGCTCATGAACGAAAATATGCCAATAGTGTACAAAATAGTGCTGCAGATGGGTATTTAATAATTTCCTAAAACGACTTCCTGTACAAATTTATAAATCAGTAAGTGACGTATGAAATAAGTATGGAATTAGACCTGTTATGTGCTTAACGTATTGTAATGTTTGAATGGATTCATTGATAATTGAACAACACCAAAGCTGTAACAAAAGGGGTATTTATGAAATACCTCATTATCGCGGCCATGATTTTATTGTCGTTAAACGTTAATGTTACTAGACATGGGGGAGTCATTATCCTTGTAAAGATGGTTGGAACATTTTCACTTAAGGACCCTAGTGAATGCACAGAAACAAAAAGCGCGTTATAGCATTTGTAAATCTTATCGTTTTGTCTTTTTCTGTATCACCATTTTTAAGTGCTGTTGCAGGTATCGATTTGGTTAAAGTTGATAAATCAGAAAGTAAAATGTACTTAATTGAAAATGAAATAGTGATTAAAGAATATCATGTCGCGTTTGGCGCCAATCCTAAAGGGCACAAGCTGCAAGAAGGGGATGAAAAGACGCCTGAAGGAACGTATACATTAGATTATAAAAAAGAAGATTCATCATTTTATAGATCAATGCATGTGAGTTATCCGAATCAATCTGATTTAGACGATGCAGAAAATAGAGGTGTGTCTGCTGGTGGCCTCATTATGGTTCATGGCCAACGTAATAAGTTAGGTTGGCTTTCTGGTATCACTCAGCGCTTTAATTGGACGAATGGCTGTATTGCTTTGACTAATTCTGAAATGGATGAATTCATGTCGCTAATTGAAGTGGGGACAAAAATTCAAATCGAGTGGTAAATAATTACCATCGCATTGATGATAAGTTGATGTTTTTATATCAAGGGTTATATAAAGGATTATATGCACTATATACTGTTAATACTCATTCCAGTCATATCATTGACTATCTTTAAATGTGATGACGCACTATCGCCCACTGCAACAAAGTGGCTTGAATCTATTGAGCAGAATGACCAAGCCGAAAGCCAATCTTTCTTATACCTCAATGGCATAATGGCTAGTGCAGATGCTGATGTTATTCAGTTTGGCCGGGAAAGACTTGAGCTGTTAAACCAACAACAAAACCCCGACATATTAAAAACCCTTGTTATGCCCCAAGAGGAAAATCCTCTTTACTGTCGCTTTTCAAAGGCAGACTGTTTTGACTATGTCGTCAATAATGACACTGCTTGGGTGGCTGAATTAAAGCAACATGGAGTATTGTTAACCAGATACCGCAAATATTTATCCTTCAGAGACTTCAGAAGCCTAGTTGGCTCGAGTATGTTGATTGATTATGAAGTAATTGAATCGTTGCGTTCTGCTAACCGCCTTGCCCTATTGGAAAGCTTAACGTTAGCCGCTGAACAGTCGCCAAGTTCAGCTGTTCAGCTGTTGATAGATGATACACACAACTTGTATCAGCAGTTTCCTGCTATAGATGATTTTGTTTTGAAATTGATTTTAGGTAATCTGCTCGCCAACAACCTCGATATAATTGCCTACATTAGTGATAAATATAACTATCATGCCGACATTGATTTGCCTTATCTAACTGTTGATGAACTAAGTTTTAAAAACATGGCAATAAGAGAATTTGGTTGGGAAGTTGAGTTATATCGCAGTTTAGATGGCAGCCCTGATTTGTTTAATAAAGATGGTCATTTACCTAGATGGATTGCGAATATTTTATTCAAGCCCAACATGACGATTAACGGTTCGATACCGGCCACTGAATATATGATTGCTATGTCTGAGTTGACGGCTGAAGAATTCGCCAAGATGCAATTGGATGATGGGGAGGACGATGAAGAGCAAGGTGTTGATTTCTTCAACCCTGTTGGCAGCGTGTTAAACAGTCTTGCCAGACCCAGTTATCATGCTCAGATGGCAAGGTTACATGATCTAAATGGTAAAATATCACTGGTTAACAGCCTACTTGAAGGTAAGAATAGTCTCGAAGGAAAAAGTATTAAGTTCAGTAACCCCTATTACCCTAACGCTGATGCATACAGTATTAATGGCAATAAAATATGCTTATCAGGACCTTTTGAAGATACGGATGGTATTAGGTGTGTTCGTTATTCTCGTTCGAAACTTTAACCTCCACCTCCACGGCACAAGGATACTCTGCCGCTGTGATGATTTTATTCGCAGGGGAGCATAATTGTTCTTCTGGTATAAACAGCAGCTTGTCAGGGAACGCGCGGTTTATTTTTAATGGCGCAGTGAGAGAGACGTTGCCTCGGGTAATGGTCACCTGATAATCCTGCTGTTCGTCATAATCTGCGCCGGGGTTCATTTCTACATACGTGTTATGACCGAGGCCTGACAGGTTTTTTGATTGGGCGGTGAGTTTGCCAGAGCGAAACAGACTGTCGCCAGTGATTAGCGTGTAATTTTCTAGAGCAAGGTAATCGACCGTCGGCGCTGTATCTGCTAGAGCCTTAACCACGGGCGTTGTAACTGCTGATGCATTAATTGTTGGAGGCGTAGCTGTTAAACCATAGTCATTGAGCTCGGGACCAAAAATAAAGTCTTCTTTGAGCGTTTGATAACCGTTTATTTCCTGTTTAATTTGACTGAATATTTGCTTAACTTTACTTGAGCCAATATCCACCCCCAATGAGTTGGCTATCTGAGCAAAAACAGTTGCACTTGGTAATATATCTGCTGCTGGTGGCCGGATTGCTCTAACCTTTTGTACCCTTGCTTCATTGTTGGTATAAGTGCCATTATCTTCCCCGTATGAAGGCGCGGGTAAAATAACCATCGCTTGCTGTGCGCTGGCGTTCATAAAGGCAGTTTGTACAATGAGGCAGGGGGTATTTAAGGCCGCTTGTTCCAATGGATCGTCTGCAGAGCAGTTAGCGAGTGGGTCAGTTCCGACCACATAAAACATATCTGGCACATTGTCTTGATGATACTTTTGTAAGCCGGACTGATCGTTATGCAAGTCTGGCTGGCAGCCCATGTGCCATAGACCGAGCTGGTTAGGTCGGTCAAACAAGAATTGCACAAATACCGCTTTGCCCTGTTGTTGCAGACGCTGTGTGGTTTTTTCGATCGATAATAAACAGTCTTTGGTCTGTTTCCCCCGCATAAACTCGGTGCCTATTAATAGGGTGATTGAATTAGCCTGTTCCAGAATAACGTTACCTGCGATAACAAAATCAGCCATTTCCCTGTCATCTGATACCGCTAGGTCTGAAATCAGAGCCGCCAATAACCTCGCTTCATTACCAGGCAGTAAACGCAATTTTTCAGTGGCAATATCATCTAAAGCACTGGGTCTAGAGCTTGCCAATAATAAGTGATTATGATTGTCCCGCTTGTGTTGTCGGACGAGGTAACTCGACACTGGATTTTCATCACAGATGTTACCGCCTAATATAAACACACAGTCGCTTTTTAGGGTTTCAGCCAGTGGTTGGCGACTATAGGTCTGGGTGAGCAAGTTGTTCAGGATATCATTGGTTTCCGGTTGCAGGTTCAGGCCTGAGAATCGACAACTAGCATGGATGTCAGACGACTGGAAAACTTCCCGCATTAGTTTCTGAAACATAAAGGCGGTTTCATTGGTTTGGCGTGGTGAGATAAGGCCTTTGATATGACCGTTATTGCTGAGGGTATTCAGAGTTTTGTTGATGATGAAATCTAACGCTTCGGACCAACTTACAGGTGTCATGACATCATTTTTACGTATCATAGGTTGGGTGATGCGTTCACCTCCGTCGATAAAATCAAACCCAAAGCGGCCTTTCGCACACAGCAGTTCACCGTTGATGCCCGTTTTGTATTGGCTTTTTACCCGCGCAAGTTTACCTTCACGGGTTTCTATGGTCATACTGCAGCCAGTACCGCACATGCCACAGGTGGTTTCAAACTTTTCAAGATCCCAAGGGCGAGCCTTATAACGGTATGGCGTACTCATCAGCGCCCCCACCGGACAGACCTCGATGCAGTTGCCGCAATGACTGCAATCTTTCAAACTGTTACCGACACCGGTAATCTCTGAATCTAACCCGCGCTCCATAGTGCCGAGTGCCACATCACCGACCACTTCTTCACAAACCCGGACACAACGTTGACACTGGATACAGCGATTGGCATTAAAGGTGATGACATTATTCAGTTCAATATCGTCGATTCTAAATACGCGTTTTGGATCTGCAAGCCTTGAATCTCCTTTGCCATATTCAAACACCGTATCCTGCAGTTCACATTCGCCACTTTTGTCACAGACCGGGCAATCGAGTGGGTGATTAGCCAGTAGGATTTCCAACATATCTTCGCGGCTGGTAACCACTTTTTGCGAATGGGTGAGTACTGCCATGCCTTCAGATACGACGGTGGCGCAAGCGGGCTCTAGTTTTGGTCTGCCTTCGATTTCTATCAGACACATGCGGCAACTGGCTAAGATGGACAGCCTATCTTGATAACAGAATGTTGGGATCTCAACAGTGCTGGCGCGTGCCGCGTTAAGAATCGTGGTGCCTTCTTCTACTTCAATCTCCTGACCATTAATTTTGAGCTTGATCATAAGCGTGTCCTGTCGCGCACAGGGATGGTTTGTTGGGTGATAAGGGCGTCGTACTCATGGCTAAAATGTTTCAGGGTGGCTCCTATTGCCCATGATGCACCGACACCAAGCGCGCAGAAGCTATTGTTAAATATACCGCCGCATAATACTTGTAATTGCTCTAGGTCTCCTGGGCGACCTTGTCCAGACTCGATGCGGTTAAGAATCTTACTGGCCCAGTGCAGACCTTCTCGGCAAGGTGTACATTTACCGCAGCTTTCATGAGAGAAAAATTCGGCTATCCGTCTGCCAATGACTGGAATCGAGGTTGTCTCATCCAGTGCGATTACTGCAGCTGAGCCCATCATGCTGTCGGCAGCCGCCAAATCGGCAAAGTTCATCTTCACATCAAGTCCTGCTAAAGGGATCATGGGTGCTGATAATCCACCTGGTATCACCGCTTTAAATTGTCCGGTCAAAGGGCCTCCACCATAGTCAAAAACCAACTCACGCAGCGAAAGTCCCATTGGTAACTCGTAGATCCCTGGATTCTGTAAGCGTCCGCTAAGACCAAATAGACGTGGACCGGGTGCATCTTCAGGCCCGATGGCGGTAAACCAGTCAACGCCACGGGCAAAAATATGTGCGACACAGGCCAAGGTTTCGACGTTATTGACCACGGTTGGGCAGCCATAAAGACCTGATACTGCTGGGAAAGGCGGTTTTAATTTGGGTTGTCCACGCTTGCCTTCAATTGATTCCAGCAGTGCCGTTTCTTCACCGCAGATATAAGCACCAGCACCTTTGTGGATATAGATATCGAGACAAAAACGAGAACCAAAGATATTTTTGCCAAGGTAACCTCTGGCGTGAGCGGCTTTGATCGCTTGTGATATCTTTTCAATTGATACACCATATTCACCACGAATATAGATATAAGCTACCTGAGATTGAATCGCGTAAGCCGCAATAATCATACCTTCAATTACCCGGTGTGGGTCTCGTTCCATCAGCAGTCGGTCTTTAAATGTGCCTGGTTCCCCTTCATCGGCATTGCAACACAGGTAATGGATCTTGCCATCATCCTTGGGCACAAAACTCCATTTCAAGCCTGTGGGAAAACCGGCACCACCACGACCGCGCAGGCTGGATGTTTTGATTGTTTCGATCACCTGACCGGGGGAATAGTCACTCAGGACTTGTTTTAATCCCTGATAACCACCGTTTTTTTCATAAAATTCGATATCAGTAGAGTCTGGATGAGTGATATGTTTTAACAATACTAATTCGCTCATGACTCTGGCCCTGCTGTTGGCTCACTCTTGGTCAACGACTCTGTATTTTCTGAAAACTGTTTATTCGCTAACGGCTGTCCATTTGCTAAGGGCTCATTATTTGCGGAAGACGTATTCTGCGTTAACGACAATATATCTGTTGCTAAGGATTCGGTTTCTGCCTGTGTTAATTGATCGAGTAATTGGTCTATGCTCTGTTTGGATAGTTTGGTGTGATAGGTTTCATTAACCATCATGGCGGGTGCGACATCACAAGAGCCGATACATTCCACTGTACTCAGGGTAAAAAGACCGTCTTTGC
The DNA here is from genome assembly GCF_018219435.1 of Moritella sp. 28. NCBI lineage: Bacteria > Pseudomonadati > Pseudomonadota > Gammaproteobacteria > Alteromonadales > Moritellaceae > Moritella > Moritella sp. 28. The sequence continues at coordinate 1,824,181 of NZ_CP056121.1, forward strand.
TGGTATCTCCTTGGCTAATGCCGAGTCGGGTTTGTAGGTGTTCGAGCATGTCATACGCGCCACGTAACATGCAGGGGACGTTGGTACAGATCTGCAGGTGACATTTACCGATGTTTTTATTTTTATACAGGGTATAGAAACTGGCCAATTCAAACACCCAGATCTCCGGTACGTCTAAGATCTCTGAGATTGCCAGATAGGCTGTTTCGTCGATAAAACCATATTTCTCCTGAGCCAGATAAAGCGCTGGCATGATCGCGCTGCGCTGGGTCGGATAGCGCTTTACAATGTCTGCGATAGGGGCGGTAAGATCGGCTATGATAGTTTGTTTGGAATATTCTGCGGTCATTTGTCCACCTCCTTCATTACCGGGTCGAGTGAACCTATCATGGCTATCACATCGGCCAGATATTTAAGATTAGTGGTGCGGTCGGTCAGCGCCTGTAGGTTAACAAAAGAGGGGGCTCTGATTTTGACTCTGAACGGTTTTTCAGTGCCATCACTGATGATGTAAAAACCAAGTTCCCCTTTTGGCGCTTCGATGGCGGTATAAACCTCGCCTTTGGGTACTTTGAAACCTTCGGCAGCCAGTTTAAAATGATGGATATGAGCTTCCATAGAATGAGCCAGCAGGTCTTTATTGACTGGAAAGGCGATCTTAGGGTCATCGAGTAAAAATGGACCCGGCTGCATTTGTGCAACACATTGGCGGATCATTTTCAGGCTTTCGTGCATTTCGTCGACCCGGCATTTCCAACGGTCATAACAGTCGCCATCGGTGCGTACGATAACGTTAAAATCGAGTCTGTCGTAAATCTCGTAAGGGGCATCTCGGCGGATATCCCAGTCCACACCGGAAGCCCGCAAACAGGGACCACTAAGGCCGAGGGCGATTGCATCCTCCCCTGTGATGTTGCCGACATTTTCTACCCGAGCAAGAAATACGCGGTTGTTTCCCACCAGATTTTCATAATCAGAAATGCTGTTTTCGAAGATGTCACAAAATTCAATAATACGTTCGGCACAGCCATCAGGCAGGTCTTCTCTTACACCACCAACTCGGCAGAAGGAGGTGTGCATACGTGCGCCACTGATCATCTCCATCAGGTCCATGATCATTTCTCGGTCACGCATGGTATAGAGCAAGGTTGTTATTGCGCCAACGTCCATCGGTAGCGCGCCAGTGATCAGTAAATGCCCAGAGATCCGAGACAGTTCTGCCATTAATACCCGGATATATTGCGCCCGTTCCGGGGCTTTGATATCAAGTAAGGATTCTACCGCCAGCGCATAGCCTAGATTATTGGAGGGTTGGCAAAGATAGTCCAACCGATCGGTGAGCGGAAAGATCTGGGTATAAGTGAAACTTTCACACAGCTTTTCGGTACCTCTGTGTAATAGGCCAATGTGTGGTTCAATACGTTTTACAATTTCACCGTCCATTTGTAGTAACAGACGTAATACCCCATGGGTACTGGGATGCTGTGGCCCAAGGTTCATCAATACTTCGCGGCTTAAGCCATGTTCTTGTTTGCTTTCGTGGATGATATTGACATCAGTCATAGAATATCTCCGACGGGCCCCTGTGTGGTGGTCGGTCTCTCTTCACCAAATGGATTATATTTATCTTTGTAACCGCGCAGCGGAAAATCACGACGCATGGGCCACCCTTCAAAGTTTTGCCACATATAGATCCGGCGCAAGTCTGGGTGACCTTCGAAGACGATACCAAACATGTCATAGGCTTCCCGTTCATGCCAGTTAGCAGTGGTCCAGAGGTGGGTGATGGTCGGTACTTTGGGTGGGTCATCTAGCGGACATTTTATGCGTACTCGCCAGCCCAGTGAAATTGAATAAAGGTGATAGACAAGTTGATAGCGTGGGGTATCTGGGTAAAAATCAATACCGCCAATATCAGCCATAAAATTAAATTTGAATGCGTCGTCGTCGCGCAGAAATAAACACAGTTCCACTAGGTTTTGCGGGCTGACGATGACACAGGGCATATCGATGACGTTTGGATCTATGCTGATGCGGCCGTTGAAATTATCGATGAGCTTGTTAAGTGGAAACTGGCTCGGCATGATCATATATTCTCTTTCTCAAAGGCTGGCGGCGGGGAGGCTTGTCCTTGAGCTTGGTTAGACTGACGGCTACCGGTGATCTGTTCTTGTAGTAGCACCATGGCATGTAAGAGTGCATCGGGGCGAGGCGGACACCCGGCTACATGAACATCAACCGGGACAAAAAGGTCTGAACCTTGCACCACAGAATAGGTATTGTAAACACCACCTGAGATGGCGCAGGTACCCATGGCTATCACATACCTTGGCTCTGGCATCTGATCATAAAGACGCCTGATAATTGGTGCCATTTTTTTGGTCACAGTTCCAGCGATGATCATCACGTCAGACTGGCGGGGAGAGGAGCGGAAAACGACACCAAAACGGTCAAGATCATATCTAGCACAGCCGGCCGCGATCATTTCTATGGCGCAGCAGGCAATGCCAAAGGTTTCCGGCCACAGGGATGATTTTCGGCTCCAATTGATAATGCTATCGGAAGTGGTAAAAAGTACATTATCTTTGTATCGTTCTGTCAAACTTCCCATTCTAAGGCTCCTTTTATCCAAGCGTAGATAAATCCAACCAACAGCATCATGATAAAAATAAACATTTCGATGTAACCAAACAAGCCGAGGTCTGCCAGCACCATCGCCCAAGGGAACAGAAACATGGTTTCTACATCAAATACGACAAACAGAATGGCAATCACAAAATACTGCACTTTAAATAATCCAGCTGACGCTTCCCCTACATGGTCTATACCGCATTCATAGGGCCGATTCTTTTCTGGATAGGGATTGTCTGGCCTGAGCAGGCGGGAGACGGTCAGGATAAATGCGGCCAGTGTAACGATAACCGCAACCATCAAAAACACCGGTAAAAAATCAATAGGCATTTACTCTGTTCTCCTACAACTATGCTCTTTTTAACTGTAGTCTTGTTTTGGGCTTTTATCCAAGACCAAGGGGGATTGAATCGGCTACAAAACCAAGGAACCAGGCGGGTAACACGCCAGTCATTAAGGTGCCTATTGTGGCGATTAACAAAACAATGCGTATGGATGGGGTAAGCTGCATCTCGGCCGCTTGTGTTAGTACTGGAGCTGGTGGCTGTACATACATCAACATGATGATACGGATGTAAAACCAAGCCGCGACGGCGCTCAACAGCACGGCGATCACAGCCAATATCACATGACCTGTATCTATAAGCGCTGTTAGCACATAAAACTTGGCAAAAAAACCACCGGTTGGCGGAATTCCAGCCAGAGAAAATAAAAAAATCAAACTCATAAATGCCAGGCCTGGATGCGTTTTTGCCAGACCAGAAAAGTCTTCGATTGGCTCACCGAGGCTCACCCCTTTATTTAATAGAATGATGACGGCAAAAATACCGATTGTCATAAACGTATAAATCAGTAGATAAAGCATGATACTTGCCATCCCGTCTCTGCCACCAGCCACTAGGCCCAGCATCAAAAAACCAGCGTGAGCAATACTGGAATAAGCCAGCATGCGTTTGATGTTTTTTTGTGCTAGTGCCACAAAGCTGCCCAGCGTCATCGTCAGTACGGCAATACCCGTAATGTTTAAAATCCAAATGGGCTGTAGCACCGAAAGATCCTGCATGAAAATGCGCATGATAACGGCAAATGCGGCCGCTTTGGAGGCCACCGACATATAAGCGGTGATCGGTGACGGTGCGCCTTGATAAATGTCTGGTACCCACATGTGGAAGGGGACGGCACCGACTTTAAATAGCAGGCCAACCAGCATAAACAAGGTAGCGAGGATCAACATAGGGTCGGACAAGTCCAAGGTAGACAGCGCTACAGCCATATCGTTGAGGTTAGTGGTACCGGTCAGACCATAAAATAAAGACATGCCGTAAAGGATAATACCGGACGAAAAAGCACCAAGAATGATGTATTTTAAAGACGCTTCATTGGATCTTAGGTCAGTCTTGAGGAAGCCCGTTAACACATAAATCGAGAGCGCCTGTAGTTCCAGACCGATATAGATGAGCAGGAGATCGGTGCTGGATACCATGATCATCGTACCCAAAAGTGCAAACAGCAGTAAGGCATAATATTCACCCTGGAACACATCGTCCTTGATTAGTCCGTTACTGGCTCGATAGTTACCTGACATAAGCACGGTTAACGTGGTGCCAAGATAAAGGATAACTTTGAAAAAAGTGGAAAATCCATCAACGACGAACATACCGGCATAAGCTGTTTGCGGAAAGTCGGATAGGGCATAGCTCATACAGGCGGCAAGTAAAATCATGAATACCGAAACACCTGCCAGCAGTTGATTCTGGCGAGGGTGTGGCACCAGCGATAACATCAACGCCACACAGGCACCGATAATGATGATAATTTCTGGCCCACTTGCCAATACTGATTGGCTGATAGCCGTTAGATCTACAGTAGCTAAGTCAGCAGCTGTTTGTTTTTCTGCGATGTCGCTCATAAGCCTGCTCCTACTGTTTGCTCAAGCAGGTGTTTTAGGGTCGGCTGCAGAATACTGAGGAAGGGTTTAGGATAAAATCCAAGCCAGAACACAAAGAGCAGGAGCGGCAGCGCACAGCAAATCTCTCGCACATTAAGATCCCACATCTTGGCAGCACCTGGAATACGGACTGGTCCCAATAGCATCTGACGATAAATGCTTAACAGGTAAGCTGCGCCGAGCAAAGCGCCTAACACACCAGCAGTTGCGGCCCCGTTATTGACGCCAAAAGTCCCTGACAGCACCAGTATTTCACCAATAAATCCGTTAGTGCCGGGCACTGCCATGGAAGAGAGTAAGAATATCGCAAAAAATATGCCGTAAAAGGGGATGGCCTTGAGTAAACCGCCATAAGCCGGAATATCCCGTGAATGGGTGCGCTCATACACTAGGCCAATAAACAGGAACAAGGCACCCGTGGTAATGCCATGGTTAAACATTTGGATCACGGCTCCGGTTGTGCCATTGGTCGTGAACGTAAAAAGCCCCAAAGTGATAAATCCCATGTGGCTGATACTAGAATACGCGATCAGTTTTTTGATGTCCTGCTGCGCTAATGCGAGGAAGCCCCCATAGACAATTGCGACGGCCGATAACCCTTGTATTAGCGGGGCAAAATAATGGGCAGCATCGGGTAACATTGGCAACGAAAAACGAATGAAACCGTATGCGCCCATTTTTAGCAGTACCCCAGCCAGAATAATACTGCCCGCGGTGGGGGCTTGTACGTGGGCATCCGGTAGCCAGGTATGGAAGGGAACCATAGGCACCTTGACCGCAAATGCGATCAGAAACGCGATAAAGACCCAGCGCTGCAGCTCAAAGTCATATGACACATCCATTAATACCAAGATATCGAAGGTGCGCCCACCTTCGAAATACAGCACCAATATCCCGACCAGAAAAATCAGACTGCCAGCAAGGGTATAAAGGAAAAATTTAAACGCGGCATAGATGCGATCTTCGCCACCCCAGATACCTATCATCAGATACATGGGGACTAACATCGCTTCCCAAAATACATAAAATAACAGCAGATCTAACGCGCAGAAAACCCCAAGCATCAGGCTCTGAATTGCCAGCAGACAGATCATAAATTCTTTGAGGCGTTTATCAATGGCGTTCCAGGACGCCAACACACAGATCCAGCCGAGCAGGGATGTTAAGAATAGAAATAAAACACTGACTCCATCAATACCTAATTTATAGGTTATGCCCAGAGAGGGTACCCAAGGTTTACTCTCCACAAATTGCATTTGGGCGGTGCTATTATCAAAAATGACCAGCAACCAAGTGGCAATGAGGAAATCGACAAACAATATGGTCAACGTAAACCAGCGCACTGCGTTTTTACCTGATAGGAAGGGCACGCATAATGCGCCTATTGCAGGCAAAAATATCAATATGCTTAATATCGGGACATTTTCTATGAATAAACTGGTCATCAAGGAGTCTGTCATAAGGCCTCATCCCCAATCAGCATATAAACGGCGATCACTAAAAACAGGCCAATCGCCATCGCAAGGGCATAATGGGAAATAATGCCAGTTTGCAGGCGGCGCAACAAGTTACCGCTTTTCATTGCTGTTTTCGCCACGCCGTTAACCGCGCCATCGACAACATGAGTATCGACTGTCAGGCTGTGTTTGGACAATCGATGCAGGGTATTGAGGATCACGCCATCACCCAGCGTGATGACCATCTGTTCCCACCGGAGCACGGGTTTATTGGCCAGCCACATAAATACAGCCGCCCCGCGCCGATAAAACCAGTCGGTATCGATGCTGATGGTATTCTTGGGATTGAGGTATTTAAGTAACAGTACAAAAGCCAACAGGGTGAACATCAATATACCGAGACTTTCGGTGATATGTGCACCTGTATAGGGTTCAAATTCAACAGCATAAGGCAGCATGTTATAAAGCAGAGCAGGAAAGAGTCCGATGCCAATGCAGAAGCACGCGGCAATACCCATGGCCACTAACATATTGATTGGTGGATCTTTGGGGCTGAGGCCGGAATCCTTACCAAAAAACATATAATAAGGCAGTTTAAGCCCTGTTGACAGGAAGGTACCGGAAGAAGCTAACATAAGTAACAGCGTGGCTGTCGCATGATGATCTCCTGCGGCCGCGGCGATGACCATACTTTTACTGACGAAACCACTGAAGAAAGGAAAGCCTGCGATAGCAAATGCGCCAACCATGTAAAACGCTACCGTCCAGGGCATCGTTCGGTAGAGGCCGCCGAGTTCGGTGAGCTTACGTTTGCCTGTCATATGAATGACAGCGCCAGCCCCCATAAACAATAGACCTTTATAGATAATATGTGCGAAGGCATGGGAAGAACTACCGTTCAGGGCCATTTCGGTGCCGATACCGATGCCTGCGACCATGTAACCGACTTGACTGACAATATGATAGCTCAGCAGGCGACGGCAATCATTTTCCAGCATCGCGAATATCACCCCATAAAGCGCCATGAAAACCCCAAAACCGATCAGGATTTCTGCGCCGGGGTAGGCGCGGATCATCACATAAACAGCGGTTTTGGTGGTAAAGGCACTTAAGAATACCGCGCCTGTCACTGTTGCCTCCGGATAAGCATCTGTGAGCCAGGCATTTAACGGTGGAACCGCGGCATTTATCATAAAGGCGATCAGAATCAAGGTATATGCTATACCCCCTTGTTGTGCGCCATCGATTGGCCCAAACAAGTAAGACCCGGTTTCAAGGCCATGTAGTACAATACCAGCAAACAGTAATACCCCGCCGGTGACATGCACCATTAGATAACGAAAGCCTGCTTTCACAGCGGTTTTTTTTCGAGTGGCAAAGATCAGGTAAGCAGACGCAAATGCCATGATCTCCCAGCCGACTAACAGGGTAAACCAGTCACCTGCGAAGAGTACGAGAAAGGCACTACCCATATAAAGAAACGCAGCCACTCTTTGGCCTGTATGACTGATATGCAAGCTATAAATGTTGCCGATCAGCGCCGCAATAGCAAATACCCAGCCAAAAAATAGACTCAGTTTGTCAACGTTGAACATGACTAATGAGATACCGGCAAAGTCAATTTCGCCGACGCTCCCCATTTCCATCTGGGTCAGAGAAAAGATCACCAGCAGTGGAATGATGATTGAGTAAGATTTTTGGCTATTGCCTTTAAATAACGGCAGCAGCAGACCGCCGACGAGTAGCAGAACGGCTGGCATCATGGAGAAGGAGAACCATTCAGTCATAATAGTCTTCCTTCTTGGAGATACCGATTTTTTTGCCGATGAATTTGCTGATTAATACGATCAAGCCGCAGCCGATAAACCCAAGCAGCGCTCCCCAGCCGGGTATTGCATCCCAAAAGTTATAACCGTGAGGTCTGGCAACCAGAAAATCGGCAATGACTATGCCCACTAAAATGACGACTAACAGGCGCCAGCGTGTTCTTGTGTATTCTTTGTCACCAAAGAAGTTGACTAGTTTTTCCATCATGGTAGCGATTCTCCTGTGACAAATACGTCTGTGACTAAGGTATTGGCTAAGCCTAAAAAATAGTCCGGATAGAGTCCCAATAGCAAAGACAATAGCGCAGTGATCAGTAAGGGCACTGCGACCATTGGGATCTCGTGGATATCATTGGCCGCCACCAGTGACGGGTCTTTGGGTGTTTCTTCCCGCTCAAAAAAGGCTTTATAGGTGACGGGCAGAAAATAAGCCGCATTAAGCACAGCGCTAACCAGCAGTACGATTAACAGCGCCATCTGTCCGGCATCGACAGACCCCACTACTAGATACCATTTACTGATAAAACCACCGGTTGGCGGGATGCCTATCATACCGAGGGAACCGATGAAAAATGCAGTCATAGTGATAGGCAGTCTTTTACCTATGCCGGAAAGATCACTGATCTTCTTGCGGTGGCTGGCACAATAAATAGAGCCAGCACAGAAGAACAGGGTGATTTTTGAAAAGGCATGGGCGGCGATATGGATTATTCCCCCTATGGCTGCCACTGGTGTCAGCATGGCTGCGCCGAGAATGATATAAGAGAGTTGGCTGACGGTGGAGTAGGCCAGTCTTGCTTTCAAATCGTCTCGGGTCAGGGCGTAAATAGAGGCGGTAACTATGGTGAAAGACACCAGATAAGCGGTGATGATGCCAAGACCCAAGGTACTCATCAGCTTGATACCAAACACATGGAAAATGACCCGTAACAGACAGAATACCCCCATTTTTACCACCGCGACCGCGTGTAACAAAGCGCTGACAGGGGTTGGTGCGACCATGGCCGCTGGCAGCCAGGCGTGGAACGGCATGATGGCTGATTTGGCAAATCCAAACAGGTAGCAGAAATAGATAATAATCAATAAGCCATCGGCGGCGACGACATTTTTAAACAGGCCTTGGGGTAAGAAATCAAAGCTGCCAGTAAGTTGATAAGTAAGCGCCAGTGCGGCAAGTAAAAAGGATTTTGAGGCCCCCACCAAATAGACGATATATCGTTTGCTACCATTCCAGGATGCCTGGTTTTCTTTATGATAAACCAATGGGTAAGTTATAAGGCTGAGTAGTTCGTAAAAGATCACCAGCGTAAACAGATTAGCGGCAAATGCGCCCCCCACAGCAGCAGATAGCGAGACGGCAAAAGAGGCATAAAATCGGGTCTGATTTTTCTCATTCTGGCTGCGCATATAACCGATACAATAAATGGCGGCTAATATCCATAATAGGCTGGATACTGTGGCAAATACCATGCCCAGCGCGTCAACCCGAAACGCAAAATCAACACCTGGCAGGATTTCAAATAAGGTCAGGTCGACAGTATTGCCAGCCAGTATTAATGGCGCCATTGAAATAACGATGATGAACTTTATCACCGCAGCAACAACCGATACCGCATCCCGTGCGTTGGTGCGGTTATGCAGGCACAGTATGACGCCCGCAGTGATGAGTGAGACTGTGACTGCTAAGGCCGGCCTTATGGATAATATTAATTCCCAATTCAGTAATTCCATGTTGATAAGAGTCATCAATTCCAGTCTCAGCCTTTCATGATTGTCAGGTCGTCCACTTCTAATGTGCGTTTGTTACGTAATAAAGCCACCAGTATGCCAAGTGCAATGGCGACTTCGGCTGCGGTGATTGCAATAATAAAAATAGCCATGATCTGGCCGCGAGGATCGTTCATTTCATACCCGAAGGCGATCAGATTGATATTGACACTGTTGAGCATGAGTTCGAGAGACATCAGCACAATCAACACATTACGCCGTAGTAATACGCCTGCAGCGCCAATGACAAATAAAATGGCGGCTAATATCAAATACCAAGAGATGGGGATCATTTTGGTGCCTCCTTGGTTGCCCCTTTTTTGTGTTCGTTACGATCGTTACTTTGGGCCAGGACTACCGCGCCGATCAGGGCGACCAGTAGGATGACTGAAGCCACTTCAAAGGGCAGCAGAAAATCCCTGAATAAGGTTAAGCTTAGTTGCTTGGTTGGTTCATCGCCAATGATGCTTTGCTGTGCCATCACTGCATGTAGACGGCTACTTTGGCTGAGTAGGAATAGTAGTTCAGTTGCTAGTGCTAACAGCGCGATTATGGCCGGTATTGCCCCTTTTTGAATAAAGCGACTGTTATTGATAAACCGACCATGGGCTTCTTTGCGTACGTCTAGCATCATGATGACGAATAAAAACAGCACCATAATGGCACCGACATAAACAAACAGTTGGATTACCGCAAGAAACGGCGATCCTAGGAGGACAAACAGGGCCGCGATCTGCACAAAACAGGCGACAAGAGACAGGGCACTGTGGATCGGATTTCTGGCGACGACAACCAGCAAGCCAGTGCCGATGGCAACCAAGGCAAGTAATATAAAAAATTGCTGCTCCATTGATTAATCCTTTTTTGTTATTTTTCTCGTTTGAGTAATTGCCACCAGTCGTGGCCTTTTACGTTATCCTGAGTGATGGTTTTTCCTCTACCATTTTTATCCAGCGATGCAGGGATGACTGTTCCTGCCCCTTCTTCAGCTTTGTGTGGTGCAGCGATGAGATCGTCAAGGTGCACGATTAACGCCTCGGTGGTGGTGCTAGCAACCTCATATTCCTGACCGAGCTTTATAGCGTCAGCCGGGCAGGCATCTTCACACAAACCGCAATAAAGGCAGCGCGACAAATTGATATCAAAGACTTTTGGCCGTCGGTTACCTTTTTCATCTTCATAGGGCACCACCGTGATGCAGTCACAGGGACAGATCTTTGCACACAGCTCACAGCCGACACAGTTCACGTCGCTTTCATCGTTGGTTTTCATGAAATGATGCCCACGATGACGATGGTAAGGCCGCCATTTTTCATGGTCAGGATATCTGTGTGTAATAACTCTGGAAAACATATAACGTAATGTCAGCCGCAGTGCGCGCCACAGATCGCTGAACAACAGCCATCCGATCCAGCTTTGCTTTTGTTGTCGTGTTCTGGCCATATTGGCCTCCTGGTACTATCGATACCTCATTGCTTATCCCGTTTTTCTGGGTAACGGATGTTCTTAAAACATAAATAATCCGCTGATTAAAATATTTATTAGCGACAGAGGTAAAAGCACCTTCCAGCCAATCGCCATTAACTGATCATAACGGTAACGCGGAAAGGTAAAACGGAACCACATAAATACCCAGATGAAAAAACCAACTTTGAGTAACAGCCAAACAGTATCTGGTATAAAGGGCGGCGCGCCATGCCAGCCGCCAAAAAACAGCATCACATTGAGGAAGCCTATGATCACGACGCCTAAGTATTCGCTAAGCATGAAAAGGGAAAAACGTATGCCGCTATATTCGGTATGGTAACCGGCACCCAAATCGCCTTCAGCCTCTGGCAGATCGAACGGAATCCGCTGGACTTCGGCCAATCCAGCCACAAAGAATACAAAAAAGCCTAAGGGTTGATAGACCACATTCCACATGTCTTTTTGGGCGGCCACTATGTCCATCATATTCATCGAGTTAGCCAGCATCACCACGCCAATAACAGAGAATCCCATGGGAATTTCATAGCTAATCATCTGGGCTATTGCTCTGAGGCTGCCGAGCACCGCATATTTACTGTTAGAGGCCCAGCCAGCGAGGATGGTCCCAAAAATGCCGATGCCGCTAACGGCGAGAATAAACAGCAGCCCTACATTCATATTTGACAGGCTGAGCATTAATTCAGTGCCAAAAATGGTTACCGGTTCCCCTATTGGGATGGCGACAAACACCACAAAAGGCGGCACTAATGCGACAACTGGGGCCATTTTGAACAGGGTACGATCGGCGGCACTGGGGATATGATCTTCTTTCGTCAGTAGTTTGATGCCGTCGGCTATGGGCTGTAACAAACCGTGCCAGCCAACCCGCATAGGGCCTGGACGTTGTTGGATATGACCCGCAATTTTTCGTTCTAACCAAGTGAGCGGCAAAGGCAGCAGAAGAAGCACTGCCACAACGACGGCAATCTTGAGTAACATAGGCAGGATTACATATAAGTTTTCCATGCTATAGGGTCTCTGATATCGTATTTTGAAGTAGTTTGGGTATATTTAATTAAGCGTACTATAAAGGTAGTTTGCGCTTATAACTTAATCAAATATCATTTCGAGGTGAGTACGGTTCGCTTCCTTGCTTACCGTTAGGTGATTATTTTATGAATGGATTATTTAATGCTTGTCCTTGTTCCATAGTTTCTTTATCTGTTCTGCAAATTCCAACGTTCCAATAAATAACCCGTACTGATTTTCTCCATCTACAGTGTTGATTACAGGTAAAACGTTATCATCATCGATTTTGAATTCGAATTTATAACTCATTCGGTGATCGTCACTATTGATTGACAGCTGGTCTCCCTCGGCCTTCCATGTACCTTTAAATTCATTATCATCGTTAATCTTAATGGTTAGCGTCTTATCATTATTAAAACTAAATTTGGTAATATCTGCTAATTTCAAAGACTCTGTTGGTGATATATAAAACCAAGAGTTACCTTCTAATTTAATATCCATAGTGCTAATACTAATACTCTCAGTGTTAGAAAGGGATTTTTTTGTAACTAAATCTAAGCCTGAGCGGGATGTTGAAACTAACGCAACATCATCACTCGCATAATAATATGTATCGATGTAACCAACACCTGGCGCTTTAATGACACTACCTGATGCTGTATAGGAATAAAGATCATGAGAGCCGTTAACATTTAATTCATTATCAATGTATTCTATTGTTAATTCACCATTTTTATAATCCCCTTCATCAGTGGGATGGCTTTCATTTAAGCTACGATAAGTAAATTTATTACCGTCAACATAGGTAGCCAGTGAATTGTGTTTAGCCTCTTCTTCGATGAAATTTTCGCTAGGACCTCGAATTATTTTCACCTCATCTAGTTTATTGCCGTTGCTAGCTAATCCGCTTACGAAAATGCCTAATTTACGGAGGTCCTCTTCGGAGTCCACTTCTAAATCATTGATTGATCTTGCTAAAAGGTGTGCTTGTTGGGCTTTGTAGTTATCGTCCTCATTTGATTTCAATGCAATATAATCACCTGAGATAAATTTTACTTCCATATCTAGCCAGCCAGCTAAGGTTTCTATATCAATTTTCTTGGTATACATTATTGTTGTAAATGGTGTTATAACTGTGCTGCCAGCAGGAGCAAATAAAGTATAACTTTTTCTGGCTACTCCTATTTTATCACTATCAAATGAAATACCCTCTTGAACCCTTGCAATCAAGGGATGTTGGAGAGATGTTTCATTCGTATTTAATTTACCATTACTGTTGGTTGTACCTAGCACATTACTTCGGTCTTCATTACAAGATTCAGCTTTTTCGGCGCTGCATATTAGAGCACTTCCTAAATACCCGCTCATCGCTGTGATTTCTGTTTGTGTTTGTGTTTGTGTTTGTGAATATTCGTCATTGGTATCTAAATTACAACCCATAAGAGTGACAGTTGAAAGGATACTTGCAGGGAAGATGGCGCGCTTAAATTTCATAATTAGTTCCAGTTAGGTTGATTTCTGGCAGCAATATACCTATACAGAGCTACAAGGACAATTAAACCTATGTAAAGAAAGTGAAATGTTATGTAAGTAGGATAATGAACATGGAATATGCCATCTAAATAGCGAACATAATTAACGGTTATTAGCGCTATATAAGATACTAAAAGGTAGGTTGGAGTGGGTCATCATAAAGCGCTTAAGACTCAGTTCTTAGGCGCATCGGCATTAAATATAGCAGCCGTTATCATCACATTTATTTTCAGATGAATCTAAAGTCGACTCTTCCTTTTCAGTAGTACTGGTAAGTGCAGCTGCTTCTGAGACGAGTTCACTAATCAGTTTACCAACTTGCATATCATCCATTCGACCAAAGTGATTTAGCCTTACTCTGCCATTCTTATCGATCAAGATGAGTGTAGGCGTTCCTCTCATTTCATAGCGTTGCATTGTCTTTGGTATATAACCCGTTGAAGCTGGCATATCGATGGCAACTGGAAAAGTAATGCGATATTCATGGATAAATGCTTTTAGTGCGTCAGCTGTCATTACTGCGTGATGTTCAAATACAGTGTGAAGACCAATAACCTTAACGTCTTTATCTGCAAATGTTTCAGCGATCATTTTGGTTTGTGGTATCCCGTGTGACACACAGCCCGGACATAACATTTGAAATGCATGAATAACAACGACAGATCCTTTCATTTTAGATAGGGGTAACGGTGCTGTCGTATTTAGCCAAGTACTCGCTTCAATTTCGGGTGCTATTGGGTATTCGGTGAATATAGACATTCTAATTACCTCATTGATTATGGGATTAATTGATAGGCAAGCGCGCTAACACCTGCCTATTTCTTTATTGATTTACTTTACCGGGTAAACTTAGATCTCCAGAGGCAACGTCCATCACATTGACTACACATAGTAATGGTGCATGAACACTTTGATTAACGCGTAGGCCAGCGGTAACGCCATCATACTTGGTATTGGAAATATCAACGTTAGAATCAAAGGCTACTTTTACTTCAACGGTTTCGTTATTGAAAGTAGGATCCCAACCTGGACTATCTAGTAGAATGGGAAGTCCCGGCCATGTCTTAGGCAGTCTTGGCGATGTACCCTCCGGAATATCAACTACTGCCAGCATACCTTTACCGCACTGTTCATTACCTTGTAAGACGACCCAATGGCTGTGCCAAACATCACCATCATTGGCTGGATTATTATCTGAGTTCTCATCGTATAAAGGCGTGTCATCAAAATCGGCATGGGCTGTTACTGCTAAGGCTAATATTCCGGCGTCTTTTTCAAAGCCAACCGTTGCACTATTAAGCGAAGTCGGCCATACATATGAAAACACATTACTCCCCGCTAATTTACCCGACGCAAGTGGTTTACTTGTCCCTGCTTTTTCAGACACTGCCATGTGGAAAGTCGCAATATTTTTGTCGGTCGTTATCTTGGCATGAACGATATCAAAGGTAGCTGGTGTGTTACCCGTAGGGTCGACTTTCGCGTGGATGCCCCCATCATGTGAGCCGCCAGAAAATGCATAAGACGAGGACAACAGTGCCAAAGAGGCTGTAATAAATAAAGAATGGTGTTTCATAACTATCTCCAAAATTAGTATTGAGTCAACACTAAGTGTACACGGGCATCTCGCGTTGTCAAATGGTGTCGGCTCGACACTACATTTCGGGTTCTAGCTTGTAAATATGGTGTTTATTCGATACTATATATGAATGAGTATATCAATGATCCAACAAACATTAGAGCGGCTTTCTAGCTTGCTACGCAGTGAAAAACGTAATCGCTTGCTTGAATATGGTTTACAGCCCATCCAATTTGAAGCGTTACATTATCTGTCGATATGTAACCGTTATTCAGACACACCAATGGGCGTGACTGATTATTTAAATCAGACCAAGGGTTCGGTCTCTCAAACACTAAAAATACTTGAAAAAAAAGGACTTATTGAGAAAGTAGCGGATAGTAAAGATAAACGTGTTGCACACCTTAAAGTGACAGAATCTGGCCTAGCGTTGATTAATGGGTTGCAGATCTCACCACTACTGCAACAAGCGAGTGAACAATTTAGTAATAAGAAATTTAATACGATTGACACAGCGCTCCATGATTTGCTATTTGCAGTGCAGTCAGCGAATCAGTTTAAATCTTTTGGTCAATGTCATACCTGTATACATAATTCTAAACGTGATGAGGGTTATTTTTGTGAGTTGACACAGGAACCACTCTCAATAAATGACATTGATCTTATATGCCGGGAACATTTACACAAATAAACCAACTGTCTTAAAAAAATAGCGATTGTCTGATCGCTATTGCTGCAACATAAACAAAATATCATTGGGCAGGTGCATCAATAATGATGATCTCCGCATCGGATAGCGCTTTGATCGTGATTTCCTTTTGTCTCGTTACTTCTGCACCATCGCCTTTGTTCATCAATATTGCCCTTTGATTATCAATAAGTTCAAACTCTCCACTGGATGCCAAAATATATGCCTGGTGCTCTATTGAGTGAGTAAATTTTGTGCCTTTTTTAATCTTACCACCATAGATACGCGCGGCTTGATTGATAAAGAGTGCGTTATCTTGCTCGCCTGGGTATCCAGAAACGAGTAGGGGGAGCTTAGTATTGTCTGTATGATGAAACGTAGCGGTATTATTAATCGTATCAGTATTTTCAGAAAACAGTTTGCTGCCCCATCTCGGCTTTACGTTTTGCTTATTTGGTTCAATCCAAATTTGAAATAACGTTAATGGTTCTTTTGTTAAATTGTATTCCGAATGAGTAATACCTGAGCCTGCACTCATTACTTGTACTTCGCCTGCGAGGGTCACGCCTTTATTGCCAGTATTGTCTTGATGAGTGACCGCTCCGGATCGTACAAAAGTAATGATTTCCATATTTCGGTGTGGGTGAGCTGGAAATCCTGTTCCTGCCGCAACCCAGTCGTCATTAACCACTCTTAGCACACCAAATCCCATTCTTTTGGGATTGTAATAATTAGCAAAGCTAAAGTGATGATTGGCTTTTAACCAGCCGTGGTTTGCTTTGCCAATCTGCTGAAAAGGATAGTGTTTTATCATTGTATTTTCCTCCCACTAGACTTTACCTGTTAATCGATTTCTATCATGCGGTGCAGTGAAATCTTGCTGTGGGCCACGCGGGACAATCAAAGTCGGGTTAATTGTGTCATGACTCGCGTAATAATGGATCTTGGTATATTCCAAATCGACAGTGCTTTCGATCCCTTCAAACTGAAATAACTCACGTACATAGTGACTGATATGATGGAACTCACTTAACTTATTGCGATTACACTTAAAGTGACCATGATAAACGGCATCGAAACGCAGCAATGTTGTAAATAATCGCCAATCAGCTTCTGTTAGGTATTCCCCCAGTAAATAACGGTGGTTGCTAAGTCGCGCTTCAAGCCAATCTAAACTGGCAAAAAGTGCGTCAAAAGCTTGGTCATATGCTGCTTGAGTCGTGGCAAAGCCTGCACGATAGACACCATTGTTTATCGTGTCATAAATACGTTCGTTAATGGTGTCTATTTCTGGTTGTAAATCAGTTGGGTAATAGTCATCGTGGTTGCCCGTTAACTCATTAAACGCAGTGTTAAAAATACGAATTATTTCGCTTGATTCATTGTTCACTATGCTTTGTGTTTTCTTATCCCACAATACTGGTACGGTAACTCGCCCTTCATAATCAGGTGCTGCTTTAAGGTAAAGCTGGTACACATAGTCACTTTGATAGAGTGTATCGCTGTAGTCGTTGCTATCGTCACTATTAGCACCGAATTCCCAGCCATTGTTTAGCATTTCAGGTTTAACGACGCTAATAGAGATAATGTCTTCGAGTTGCTTCAATTGTCTAAAAATCAAAGCGCGATGCGCCCAAGGACACGCTAACGAAACATACAAATGATAGCGGCCTGCTTCTGCCGGATAGCGGCTACCTTCCTCATTTGAAATAGTATCTCTGAAGCGACTTGCCTGACGTTCAAATTGGCCTTTATTGCCTTTGGTTTCGTACCATTGGTCATGCCATTTACCGTTAACGATTAATCCCATGATAATACTCCTAATTTATGTTGTGTTAGCGCCATCGGGTTTATTAACTAAGCTTGCTCACGATAAGGCTATCGATTGATAATTTACCGCCGCCTTGCAGCATTACCGACAGACTGATTGCAAACAGTGCTAAGGCAAATTCATAACCGCTGTTGCTCACGAACAGCCCGTTATCGATATGCGTACTAAAAATCGCGACGATCATAGTTAGTGACAATACCAGCGCTGTTGGTCTGGTGAGTAGACCAAGGATAAGCAGTAGGCCGCCAAAAAATTCTGCACTGCCTGCCATCATCGCCATTAAGTAGCCCGGTGCTAGGCCGATAGATTCCATCCATTGACCTGTGCCTTCGAGCCCATAACCACCGAACCAAGCAAACAGTTTTTGCGCGCCGTGAGCGGTAAAAATAATGCCTGCAACTAAGCGCAGTGGTAATGCCGAAAAAGTGTTATCTGATGCTAATATTTTCTTAATTGTTGAAGTATTCATGTTGTGCTCTCTTTGATTCGTTAATGTGTTTCTAAGTATGTCTTATAAGTGTGTAGCTATTGTATTCGCTTAAATGGATTGGAATAACAGCTGAAATTTGTTTAGTATGTTCAAAATATTTGAACAATTGATGGCGTGTATAAGCGTGACAATAAAATACTAAGAAGAGAGAGGCGATGAATGTATAAATCTCCGATAACGATAGAAGCATTACAGGTGCTTGATACGATTGATCGTCGTGGTAGTTTTGCCGCCGCCGCTGAGCAATTAAACAAAGTACCCTCGGCGCTCTCTTACATAGTGCAGAAATTAGAAGAACAACTGGCGGTGACTTTGTTTGTGCGTCAGGGTAGGCGGTCGGTATTAACGCCTGCGGGTCGCCACTTACTCGATGAAGGCCGTAAGGTACTTGGTGCCGTGAGTAAACTGACCGAGCAAACACAAACCATCTCCCATGGCTGGGAGCCTAAAATTAATATCACATTCGATTCTCTTTTTGACATGCAGCTATTACTTAAACCATTAGCGCTGTTTTTAAATGAGCATCCGAATATTGAAGTAGACATGAATGAAGAAGTAATGAATGGTTCGTGGGAAGCATTGATTGAAGATCGCACCGATTTGGTTATTGCTGCACCCGAGCCTATACCGAATCAACAAGGCATTAGTGTGACCGCCTTAGGCAATCTGCAGAAAATATTCGTTGTACCTAAAGACCATGAGCTTGTTAATTTTACAGCCCCTGTCAGCAAATCTGAAATTGATAACTACCGGACCGTCGTTGTGCACGACTCGGCAAGAACTGCCATACCTTGGTCAAATAACATTATTGAACAGAGTCGACATTTTTACGTCAATTCAGTTGAACACAAGATCCAAGCTATTATTGCTGGCATTGGCGTAGGCTATCTGCCGAAAACACGTATTCAATCACATTTAAATTCGGGTGATTTAGTCGAAATTGACCTAGGCGAAAGGGAGCCAGTCTCAGGCATTTACCTTGCTTGGAAAACCGTGAATAAAGGGAAGGGGTTAAAGCGATTGAGAGACATAATGCAAGAGCATTTAGCAACGTTTGCATAATCTTGTTACGACCAACTTTATTGGCTAAGAGAGCAAATCACCTAACAAAGTTCTGCACCAAAGTAGCTTAGAGCTACAACTCACTCATAATATACTGATATGCAGTGGTACAGCTAATTTGGCTACGTGAACATACCTTTTACCATTACTTCATAGTCCCTAATTTATCGTATAATGAAACTAAGTTCACTTCTAGGTTTCTATTCTGAAGCGCTTTTTCTATTTTATTTCTAACATTGGAAGGTACTTGATTGAAATTAGATTCTTTACCTACTAGAGCAATAGATAAATACATGTAAGTCAATGCTGCCATGTCAATATCACTGGAATCATTGAACACTAAGGCTTGAGCTAATGAGTACAATTCTTCTTTAGCTGAGCAATCAACAAGATTCTTAGCTTTATAATAAAAGACCCCTTTTGCAACAGCCTCTCTAGGAAGTCCGATTAATTGCTCCAAAGAGATGGCTGGTTTTCTTTTTTCTATTTCAACACAGCTCTTCACTTTAGCTTCATACGCAAGGTAATGTTCGGGTTGCACTGCACATGCACTAGAACTTAGTAATGCAGTTGCTATCACAAATTTAGCTAGTTTCATTGTATACACATCTCCAGAATTTTTTTCAGCGGCAGTCAGTTTAGATGACTTAAATATCACTCAGAATAGAAACACCTAAAGTAACACTTAAAATCTGAGCGCTTCTACTTATATCTCTGATATTTTTAATAGCCTCTTTACTTTCTGGGCCAAATACCACACCTTCTACTTGACAAGTCATGACGAATCCTTGTTTTATAATGTAAAAGAACAACAATATCATAAAGATAGGAGTTGAGAGTACTAGATAAGCATTAATCTAATTCAGTTATGTTTTACTTGAGTCGGGTCAATAATGGGAAAACGTAAGAATATAAATACTTAACAAGCCAATTCTCAGAGACTCTTGACGGTAGAGACTCCAAACCCAACTCTCTTCTACGGATACAATTCAATATGTAGCCTACGGCGGCAGCTGCGGTATCAAGTGAGCAATGAACAATCCAAAACACCGTAATAATAATTTCAGTCATTATAGATTCGAGCGTTCAAAGGCATTAGCAAACACGCAATAGTGTAAGTGATATGGATTTGGGAATCACAGACGTTCTACATATAAGACTATGGAGCAAGTATGGTTACTGTGAAAAGGCTTCAGGCTGGGCAATATTCTGTATCTGATGGAAGATAAATAATTAAATATGGTATATATTTTTAGCTATGGCAGCTATATGTGTATTTTTCCTAGTTTTTAGAGGCTATTGAATATGATACTTTGGGGAAAGTATCGCCTAACAAATTGCAGCACTTTAAAGCTCCAGCTCTAAGCCAATCCTTTCCAAGAATGAGTTGGCTATCCTAGCTAACCCATTGAACACCATGCGCTTTCCCCTTTGCGCCATTCGAATCAGGCCATTATATTTTCGTAGATTAATGAACTTCTTGAATAACTCCTACACTAAAAAGAAACAGGGCCGATTACATACAGTATTGGTATTTAGCTAGCTGCGCTAAAGCAGAGTATCTCACGGATGAATCGATGAAAATATTTTTTATATCTTTGTTTTTATTATCATTTTCAAGTTTATCTAGTTCGCTTACGTGGAGCCAGCAAAGAGGCCTGTATACGCAAGCTGTAGACTTACAAGCACAACAAATGTGGTCCGAAGCGTTACAAAAAACAGAGCTGATTCCTGCATACCCATTAACTTATCTGCTTGAATACGAACAGCTTAAAGCACACTTTAGCCGCAACAGTTTGGTTGCAGTGCAATCTTTTATAAAGGATAACCCTGATCGTCGCGTGAGTTATGATCTGCAGCGAAGCTATTTATATTACTTAGCAAAAAACCAATATTGGAGTGAGTACCTGTCTTTTTATCCGCAACTTCCCAATTCACTCGACTTGAAATGCTTTCATTTTCAGGCGCGATTAGCGGACAATCAAGCAGATGATATTTGGGCTGATGTGCAAAAAACCTGGTTAACGGGATTTTCTTTGCCGAATGCCTGTGATGGCGTCTTGGAGTATTATCTTAATAATAAAAAAATATCTCAGGCATTAATTTTTAAGCGTTTTAACTTAGCTTATGCAAATAACAAAACATCCCTTATGTCTTATTTGATCACCTTAATGGACAAGGAAAATGAACTGTTGGCTAAGCAGTTATATGACTTACATAAATCACCAACAAAGTTATTAAACAGCCCCTTATTTAAGAGCCCTTCATTTAACAACCCTTCATTTAACAACAAGGCGCATGCTAGGCACGATTTTTTAGTTGCGAGTATTAAACGTCTTGCTAAAAAAGATATTGAATTAGGATTAAATGCATACCTCACTTATGAGCGTAAAAAATATTTCACATCGGCAGAGCAAGTCAAATTAAAAAAATACCTTATATCGCGCATTATGATCCGTAATGAAACTAAGTTGTTACCTTGGCTAGATAAAGCGCTTTCGGCTTTAGGGGATGTACCATTAACGGAGCATAGGATCCGTTATGCGATTAAATTTAATCATTGGGCCGATATAGAATACTGGTTGATGCAGCTGAGCGAGATTAAGCAAGTAGATAGTAAGCAGCTCGATAGTCAATGGGTGTATTGGCAAGCACGGGTATTTGAAGAGAAACAACAACAAAATCAGGCCGATAAACTTTATCAAAAAATCGCGGCTGAGCGTAATTACTACGGCTTTTTGGCCGCGCAGAAATTAGGTGTAGATTACCAGTTTAATGCCAATATAGTCAGCAGGCAGCAGCAAGACTTAGAGCATCTGAAAACACAGCTAGCACATATTGATGAACTGTATTTCCATCAACATACGTATTTACTTAAACGTGAGTGGCGGACCTTAATTAGCGCTCAAAGTAACAATTTGCAAAGGCAGTTAGGTTTATTTGCCTTCCAAAAAGGTTGGGCTCATCTGTCGGTCGTTGCCAGTATTCTTTCTAGAAGTTGGGATGCCTTGAATATTCGTTTCCCTGCCGCTAAACCACAGCTATTTTATGCTAATGCCGACCGATACCAACTCGATTTAAGCTATATTTACGCCATTACGCGCCAGGAAAGTTCTTTTGACGAGTCTGCTAATTCTCCGGTCGGGGCTCGTGGTTATATGCAGTTGATGCCGAAAACGGCAAAAGAGACCGCACGTAAAATTGGCTTGAAAAATTATAAGAAGCAAGCACAATTAACCGATGGCGATATCAATGTACAGTTAGGTACAGCCTATTTTGATAGCTTACTTAAGCGCTATAAAGGGAATCGGGTGCTGGCAACTGCGGCATATAATGCGGGTCCGAATCGAGTAGACCGCTGGCAAGCCAGCAAAGACGGCAGGGCAGAGCAAGGCTTAACGATGGATAGCTGGATCGAAGCCATTCCCTATAAAGAGACCCGACGTTATGTCAAAAATGTTTTAGCCTATAACGTCATTTATCAGCATATCTTAGATAAACCGCTTGAGTTTCTTACGCCTAAAGAGATCCATGCACGTTTTTAATATAATGAATCGCCTAACCATATCAGTAGGAAATATTTTGTTGGACAACAAAGCTGGTCAGTTCGTTTAAAATGCGTAAATGCAATTGATAATGGTTCTCATTATCAATATAATTCATATCTGATTTGAGTATTAAACCAGTAGGTAATCTGTAGTGTTGGCACAAAATATCCGTTTATGGTTGTCTATAACAATGAGTTTGTTGTTGTTTCCTTTATATTTTCTGTATGTGGAATTACAGCAGAATGAGCAAGAACGGGATTATGAGGAACTGAATCAACATGCTAGCCTAGCGTTCGACACTGCTCAGCGTAATCTCGACGCTTTGCAGGAACACCTCGTGTCATTACGCAGTATGATGACCTACCAGCCTGAACTTTCTCGCCAGCAGTTTGATCAGTTTAATGCTCAGTCATCACTAAGTGATTACGGTATTGTTGTGTATGAGTGGATCCCTAAAACCAGTCAGCAGCAAACCCCGGATTTAATTAAGGATGCTGTTAATACCGGCATTTTTGATTTTCGTTTTAGCCGAGTTGGAACAAGTGAAGTATTTTACCCTATTTATTATTCGGCCTCGGCTCAGATGAATGGTTTATCCTTGGGGATTAATCTGGCGGATATCGATAGTATTCGCGAGGGGATGACATTAGCGGCCATAGATAACAGTCTGCAGTTAGTGATCAGTGAGAATATGTCACTTGATGAAGCGACAACACCTGAAGTTAGGTTGTTGTTACCTGTTTTTGCTTTGAATGATCAAGGTGAGGTTGGTTCTGAATTGAGGGGCTATGTAAGTGCGATGACCCACTTTGATGCAGCGATGGAAATTCTTTTAGGGCCAGTACTAAGCCAGAGGCAGAATCTTGGTTTAGAGATCTACCGTGAATGTTTGCAAAATACTGAGCTGTTATTTACCTCGTTACATCAACAAAGCTCTAAACCTGAGTATCGAATTGACTTTACACAAAATTATGCAAATTGGCAGTTGCGATATCAGTTTGTTGATTTAAGTCCACCTATGCCTTGGTGGTATCTATCTCGCCCCATGCTAATTGTCATCGGTATTGGCTTAATCATTTCATTGTTTCTCTTGTTGTTACGTCATTCGCTATACCGTCGCATACGCGCTGAAGAACTCGCCAGAGAGAAGACACATTCGCTAGAGTTAGCACAAAATGAATATCATAACTTGTTTGAAAAAGTGGTTGAAGGTGTTTATAGCGCAACGCTTGAAGGACAGTTTTTAAAGGTTAATCCGGCGTTAGCTCGGGCTTTTGGTTATGAAGATCCAAGACAGATGCTGCAAGCGGTTGAGCATATTGGTCGGCAACTACATCGAGAAGATCAATCATATCAGGCCTTTTTAGAGACGTTAAAAGAGAAAAAAGAAGTATTTAACTATGAATGGGAAGGCGAGGATCGACATGGGAATACTATCTGGCTGTCAGAAAATGCATATTTAAATACAACTGAGGATGATTGTGTCGTGTATCAAGGCACTTTGGATGTGATTACCGAACGTAAATGTAATGAGCAGCAGCTGAGTTATCAAGCCAATCACGATGCCTTAACGGGTTTGTTAAATCGAACTGCCTGCCAGAATTTTTTGGAACATTATTTACAGAATAAACAGTGGGGCGTGGTGCTATTTATTGACCTTGATGGTTTTAAAAAGATTAATGATACCTATGGGCATAGCGTTGGCGACTTTTATCTGCAAAAAATAGCGGACAGATTAACGCAGATTTTACGTAAAAAAGATCGAATTGCACGTATCGGCGGTGATGAGTTTGTCATTTATTTTGAGGGCGAAATGTCTCAACAAACCATTAAGTATGTGGCTGAACGTTTACAGCGTGAAGTCACTCAGCCAGTTCTATTCGACGGCGCGTCTATCGCTCTACAGGTTTCTGCCAGCATTGGATTCACCTTCTTGGGCCCTCACTATCAGCATGCTAGGGATATTTTACGAGATGCAGATCTGGCCATGTACGAAGTGAAAAAGAGTGGTAAGGCCAATTATCAGGTATTTAGTTTAGCCTTGCATGAGCAGGTACAGCGCCAGACTGAATTTGATGATCTCCTACATAGTGCATTGGAAAAAAATGAGTTTAGTTTATGTTTTCAGCCTGTCGTCTGTTTGAAGGATGCCCGAACCCGAGGTTTTGAGGTCTTGTTGCGCTGGTATAATCCTAAATTGGGTCAGATTTCCCCTGAGCGTTTTATTCCGCTAGCAGAGAAATCTTTGCTGATTCAGCCCTTAGGTCTATGGGTGATTACTCAGGCGTTAGCTGGTTTTCGTCGGTTAACCTTGCTAAAGCCTAATGCAGGGCTTTATCTGAATATTAATTTGTCGCCGCGTCAATTGCAGGATGATCAATTAGTGAAAGTTTTACCTAGATTATTAACCGAGGCAAAAGTGGCACCTGAGAATATCCGCTTCGAACTAACAGAAAGTGCTTTAGATATGAATGAACAAGTGGTGACAGAGCGTTTGTCGGCATTAAGAGCGATGGGGTTTAAAATATATATTGATGATTTCGGTACAGGGTACAGTTCATTAAAACGTTTGGTTCAGTTTCCGATTGACGGTATCAAGATTGACCGTTC
Source organism: Moritella sp. 28 (assembly GCF_018219435.1). Lineage (NCBI taxonomy): Bacteria > Pseudomonadati > Pseudomonadota > Gammaproteobacteria > Alteromonadales > Moritellaceae > Moritella > Moritella sp. 28. Next base: position 1,849,647 of record NZ_CP056121.1, read on the forward strand.
GTTTGTTGATGGTTTAGAGGAGGACTCTAGTAAGCAGGTAATGATTGAGGTAATTGTTACGATGGCGCGCTTACTCAATTTACAAGTCGTCGCAGAAGGTGTGGAAACTGAGGCACAACGGAAATTGTTAGAGGTAGGCGGCTGCCGATTAGCTCAGGGCTATCTGTTTTCTCGTCCATTGCCGGAAGTTGAATTGAGCCGACAGCTTGTAACTGCTTGAACGGACTAATCCAACGGACTTTTTACGTAAAATATTCATGACCAATTTAAAATTTCCTTGAATATCCAACCAAACCGTTTATGATAATAAGAATCATTATCATAAACGGTTTTTAGGGAATGCGATGAACTTGTCGACATTAAATGTTAAAAACACCTTAGGTGACGACTGCGCTCTTGAATATTATGAACAACTTGGCAATGCGATTGAGCATGCTGATTCACCGCAACGTCATGACATATTTTTGTCCTACTTTCAATTAAGTGATCAGATCGCAGCACCGCTTGATGTAGAGCAGTGTTGGTCACTATATTTAGCACAGCTTGCTCTCCTTTTACGTTCAATAAAGAATGAACTGTTACCTAATCATTGGCGTCGAGCTTGTTACGAAGTGCTAAACAAGCCGCTACTTTCACTGCAACGTATAGCAACGACAACTGAAAAAAAACATCAGATAAATAGTTACTATATTCAAATAAACAAACAAGTAACAAAGGTATTCAACCTACACCCTTTTTAAATTACGTTAATCGCAGGCTAATCCGACGGTACTGAGTTAGTGCCATTCATCTGATAATTACGGAAAGAACAATGACAAACTTTAGAATAGAAACAGACAGTATGGGCGAACTTGAAGTGCCATCTTCGGCACTCTATGGCGCACAAACACAACGCGCAGTTAACAACTTTCCAATTAGTGGCCAGCAATTACCCGTCGGCTTTATTCGCGCCTTAATCCAAATTAAATCCAGTGCTGCGGCAGCGAATAAACAACTCGAGTTAGTGTCCCCAACGATTGCTGATGCGATTATTTCGGCTTGTAAAAACTTGTCAGAAATGGAAAATGTGATGCAGCATTTTCCGGTCGATGTTTACCAAACTGGTTCCGGTACTAGTTCGAACATGAACGCGAATGAAGTTATTGCACATCTTGCTAGCGAAATAGCCGGCGAGCCAGTCAGTGCTAACGATCATGTTAACTATGGTCAAAGTAGTAATGATGTTATCCCAAGTACAATCCATGTAAGTGCCGCACTCGCGCTTGCTAATCAGTTATTACCGGCATTAAATCATTTAGTTCAAGTTATTGAGACAAAAGCGCAAAGCGTTGATCATTTTGTGAAAACAGGGCGCACTCATTTAATGGACGCGATGCCCGTTAAAATGAGCCAAAGTTTGCATAGCTGGAGCGCGCAGGTTAAGCAAAATATTAATAACTTAACGGCGCTACAACCTGTGGTTCAGCGCTTGGCGCAAGGTGGAACAGCGGTGGGGACGGGGATTAATGCTCATGCAGACTTTAGCCGTGTATTCAATCAACAATTAAGTATTGCAACAGGCCTTGAATTCACGCCCGCAGATAATCTATTTGCATTAATTGGCTCACAAGATACCGCTGTTGCATTGTCTGGTGCGCTAAAAACAACCGCAGTATCATTGATGAAAATAGCGAACGACTTGCGCTGGATGAACTCTGGTCCACTGTCTGGTCTTGGTGAGATCGCCCTTGAAGCACTGCAGCCTGGGTCTTCAATTATGCCGGGTAAAGTAAACCCTGTGATCCCAGAGGCAATGGCGATGGTTTGTGCGCAGGTTATCGGTAACGACACCGCTATCACGATAGGTGGACAATCAGGAAACTTCGAACTTAATGTTATGTTACCTATGATTGCTAACAACCTACTTAATAGCCTGAATTTATTGAGTAATAACGTGGTGCTATTAGCTGATAAAGCCATTGCGACTTTTGAAGTACAGCAACAGAATATAGAACAAGCCTTGGATAAAAACCCAATTTTAGTGACAGCACTTAATCCTATTATCGGTTATCAACTAGCGGCTAAAATAGCTAAGATAGCCTACAAAGAGAAACGCGCGATCATTGATGTAGCGCTAGAGCACACTGAGTTATCACGTGAAAAATTGAGTGAATTACTCAATCCGCTGAAACTGACTCAAGGTGGTCTTTAAGTTAAATTTGTCCCTTGTGAGAGCAAGGGACTTGTACTTTATATTTTCGCTAATTATGTTAGTTTATGTTGTATATATTAAAATTAGCGTTAAATATTAAAGGTATAAAAGGATGTTTTTAGTTACAAATAGAGTGCAATTACGATCGCTCGATATGAGTGATACCGCCGAATTCTACGCATGGTCATGCGACCGAGACGTGACTCAATTTAGCTTATCTTCTTATGCCTACCCGCAATCCCAAACGGATATTTCAACCTGGTTATCAAGTATTAATAGCAATTCAAAATGCGTGTCATTGGGTATTTGCTGTGCTGAATCCGGTAAATTGATTGGTTATGCAGGTATTGCGTCAATCAGTACACTCAATCGTTCGGGTGAATATTTTATTCTTATTGGTGATAAAAGTTATTGGGGTAAAGGTATTGGTACAGAGGTTACCAAAGTGATCTCCGACTATGGCTTTAACACGCTGGGTTTACACCGAATTGAATTAACGGCCTATACCAATAACCCATCAGCGATCCGCGCATATGAAAAAGCCGGTTATGTTCATGAAGGCGTTAAAAAGCAATCGGGTTACCGCAATGGTAAATTTGTCGATAAAGTAATGATGGCAGTGCTGGCAATTGACTGGCAAGGTATTAGTTAAACGAGTGGGCTTGTTCGGTTCACTGAACCAATAGATAACACTAAGGAAAGATTATGGAAAGCGAATACATACCACCGGCAGTTTGGACAAACGATAATGATAATGGCGGTACTTGGGCATCAATAAATCGCCCTGTTTCTGGTGCTACCCACGACAAAGTATTACCCGTCGGCATTCATCCTTTACAGCTTTATTCGTTGGGAACGCCAAATGGTCAAAAGGTCACGATCATGTTGGAAGAGTTGTTAGCCTTGGGCGTGATTGAGGCTGAATATGATGCTCACATTATTAACATTGGTGAGGGTGAGCAGTTTTCATCCGGGTTTGTTGGTATTAATCCAAATTCCAAAATCCCTGCATTAGTGGATCAATCTGGTGAACCGTCGATTGAAGTGTTTGAATCGGGTGCTATCTTACTTTATCTTGCCGATAAGTTCGGCCATTTATTACCGAAAGATATCGTGAAGCGCACGACAGTATTGAATTGGCTATTTTGGTTACAGGGAGCTGCTCCGTATTTAGGTGGTGGGTTCGGTCACTTCTATGCTTACGCACCAGAAAAATTTGAATATCCAATTAACCGTTTCACGATGGAAATTAAGCGTCAACTCGACTTGTTAGACAAGCAACTTACTGCGAATAAGTTTATAGCAGGTGATGAATATAGTATTGCCGATATTGCGATTTGGTCTTGGTATGGCAACGTGGTGCTTGGTAAGGCATATGATGCTGCTGAATTTTTAGATGTTGGAAGTTATAAGCACCTGCTACGTTGGGCTCAAGATATCGCAGACCGTCCTGCTGTGCAGCGTGGTCGAATCGTGAATCGTACATCAGGCGAAGCATGGGAAGCGTTAAGTGAACGCCATAGTGCTGCTGATATCACTGAGGCTTTAAAGCTAAAACCTTAACACGTATATCATGAAACGTGGTGTTATATGCAGATGACCAGCACAAGCCGAACAATGGTGCTTGTGCTGGTCATTATTGTTTCTATTTCAATTCGTTAAATTTACGACTACTCGACTTTAAACTGCCCAACCAATACTTGCTGCTGTGATGACAGTTTCGCAATATCATGACCTATTTTTTCTGCCGTGGTCGATTGGTCTAAAATTGATTGGCTTAAATCACGAATATTAGCAACATTGCCATTCACTTCTGTCGAGACTGTTTTTTGCTCGCTGGCCGCATTGACAATCTCACTGTTCATGCTTTGGATATCAGTAACAAATGATGAGATATCCGCTAAGCTATTTACGGCTTGCTTAACTTGCGTTGCGGTTTCAAGGGCAAGGTGATTACCTTCTGCTATTGCTGTTGTGACACTACGTGTACCGGACTGTAAATCTTCGATAACCACTCGGATTTGATCTACTGAATCGTGAGTTCTGCTTGCAAGTTGTCTCACTTCATCGGCAACGACAGCAAATCCTCTGCCTTGTTCGCCTGCTCTTGCTGCTTCAATCGCAGCGTTAAGGGCGAGTAAGTTAGTTTGTTCTGATATACCTTCAATAACCGACAATATAGTACTAATATTACCACTGTTTTTTTCTAGTTCATCAGCAATCGGAACAGCCATTGCCATTCTTTCAACTAACTCCTGCATTGTATCTGCAGATTGTTGCACGACGGTTTGGCCACCTTGTGCTGATTGTTCTGCTTGGCATGCCATTTCGGCGGCTTTATCTGCATTTTCTAGTACTAACGCTGATGTTTGTGTCATTTCTTCAGAGGCGGTTGCGACCATGTCCACTTCTCTAAATTGTGACTCACTGCCTTGGCGTGATAGTTCGGCTATTTCACTGGCTTCTTTGGATGTTTTACTGATGGCATCAGAGGTTTCAATTACATCTTTGATCGTCGCTTGGATTTTATCTAAAAAGCGATTAAACCAAATGGCGAGTTCGCCCACTTCATCGGTAGATTTAACATCAAGCCGTTGGGTTAAATCGCCTTCACCGCTCGCAATATCTTGTAGACGAGTTGCAACATCTTTAATCGGGGCGACCAACTTAACGGCTGCAAACCAAATAATAAGTAGGCCTAGTAGAGTAACGATAATCCCTGTGATAATTTGAATTTTAAGGGTTTCGTTTGCTTGCTCTTCAATGAGTTGATTAAGGGCTAACGCATCTGCCATCACGGTTTCTCTTGGCATGGTGATAACAATCCCCCAGTTGACCGCGCTGAGCTTAATCGGCATAAAGACGGTTAGAGATTGCTGATCTGCACTCCACTGTGATTGCGTTACACCGTTGGCTAACCATTGTTTTAATTGTGGGTCTGCGATTTGTTTACCAATCGGAGCATTGTCATCATCAGAAGCAACCAGTTGTCCATTGTTACTCACAATACGAACTTTACCAGCACCTGTGAACAATGCTTGATCTGCACGCTGTGCATATTGCTGTAAAACATCTATTTTGAGGTCTATGCCTGTTACGCCTATTATTTTACCCTGCTTGCGTAATGGAACGGTAATGGGGCTGATTAATCGAGTTGCACCATTCTCATTGTATAAATACGGTTCAATCACACACATGCGTTTATTGGTAATGCTACAGCTATACCAAAAATTATTTGCCTGTCCACTAGCGGTCTGCGTTGTATTATTGATCTGTTGTTCATTTTTGATTGTTAGGGTTGGCTCATTTTGGTTGTTCTTATACCAGTAAGCAGAAAAGCGGCCTTGATCGTTAGAGCTGACATAATCGGCATTAGCATAATTGGCATCTTCACCATCTAACGTGTTGGGAAGGAAAGTGGTAAATGCGGCGTGCATATTGTCGAAATTTTGCACCGAGCGCTTTAATAATTCCGAGACAGAGTTTCGTAATTCGTCACTATTGGTAAAATTTTCTTCAGCGTTAAACTGCAGAAATGCAATACTCTCGGCTAACATTTCTGCACGGTATGTTGCTTCGTCTAAATATTTTTGGACTATTGATGCTTGTGTATTTGCTTCACTCATCAATAATTGCTCGGACTTTTCACCAACAGATTCGCTGCTCTGGACCTGTATTATTTTTTGATTGGAGGTTGATGATATAAGCGTAAAGCTGATTAATGATAGTGCGACAAGTAAAATGCAACACCCTGAAAGCAAAGTAATCTTCCACTGAACTGATAACGAACCCATGTTAATTCCCTTTAATACCCTAATATAGTTACATCAGTTAGGTTTATATTTCAAATTAATACCTAACTAAGTATATTAACTATGTTTATACCAAGTTACACAAGATTAATAAAGTGTTGCAAAGAAATTAAAGTTGTAACAAGTGGAAGTTGTAGTTTGGAGTAATGCGAAAGTGCCATCTATTTTATCGGCTATAACTGAGTCGAAACGAATTATTGAAGGGTGATCTCACGGTTATTCTGTTTTATAAAAACATGAATAAATCACATGTTATTAGTAAATATAAGGTTTTTAGCCGTTATTCGCTGCAACATGTGGGCATTAGATTTAGCTATCACTAGACTTAGTACTATTGACATTATTTGTACGTTCTAACTTCTATTTGAGGGTTTCTAAATGAAAATGATCAAAGCGTTAAGTACAGTTTTATTAACTTTAGCGATGCTAGCTGGTTGTACTGGTGTTTCGATGAAAACGCAAAACCTAAACGAAAGTGAATACACTGTTATAGGTCCAGGAAAAGCGACAGCGACGGGGATCATGTTATTTACCTTTATTCCTATTCAACAAAATGATCGTTTTGTTCGTGCACAAAAGGCTGCCATTGCATCGCAAGGTGGTGATGCAATGATTAATGTTGAAGTACAAGAAGATTGGTTTTGGGCGTGGATACTTAACGGGTATCAAACGACAGTGTCTGGTGATGTAGTCAAATTAAAATGAAGTAGTTTATGTGTTTTAATATCAGTTCACTATGGACTCAATATTGCTACAATGCATGAGTTCGTAGTACCTTAATTTTGGTCATAAATTGTGATTGTTATTCATCCATCTTAGGTTTGTTTTGCGCGCAAGTTCAAGCTTGGGTAGTTACAAAACCTCTCTCGTACAATCTCCGCTTGATTCTCACTCTTCTATACGGTTATCTTTAGTTATCTTAGGTTTAAACTTATGTGACAAAGGAATTAATATGTCAGAACAAAAATATCGATTAGTAACGCGCAGTGATTTTGATGGTCTAGTATGTGCAGTGCTGTTGAAACAACAAGATCTCATTAGTGATATAAAATTTGTTCACCCTAAGGATATGCAAGACGGTAAAATTGATATTACTCCGTATGATATCGTGACAAATTTACCTTATGTTAAAAATGCCCACCTGACGTTTGATCATCACCTTTCTGAAACTATTCGTAATACTGGCGAACGCGCTAATCACATTATTGATCCAGATGCGCCTTCTGCTGCACGTGTGGTGTGGGATTATTATGGCGGTCTCGACACATTCCCTGCTGAATGGGTTGAAATGATGGACGCGGTTGATAAAGGTGACTCTGCACAGTTCAATCGTGATGAAGTATTAGACTCTCAGGGCTGGAATTTACTCAATTTCTTAATGGATGCACGAACAGGGTTAGGCCGTTTCCGCGAATTTAGAATCTCGAACTATGCTTTGATGATGGACTTGATTGATTATTGTAAAGATCACAGCATTGATGACATTTTGGCATTAGCAGATGTGAAGGAACGTATTGATTTGTACCGTGAACACGAAACTATGTTTAAAGCACAGGTTCAGCGTTGTGCAACTGTTCATGGTAATTTAGTGTTACTTGATTTAACTGACGAAGAGACTATTTTCGCTGGTAATCGATTTATGATTTACGCACTGTTTCCACAATGTAATATCTCTATCCATAAAATGTGGGGTTTTCAAAAGCAAAATATTGTATTTGCGACAGGTAAATCTATTTTTGATCGTAACTCGAAAACTAACGTGGGAGAGCTAATGCTTCAATACGGTGGTGGTGGCCATATAGCTGCGGGTACTTGCCAGATTGAAACTGATAAATCAGAAGTGATTCTGCAAGAATTGATTACAGCAATTACAGCAGACGGTTAGCAAAAAGCCTCCAAAGCTATATTGAATAATAGCAGTGGAGGCTTTTTAGTACTTATGGTTTATTTAGTACGTCTACTAATTTAGTCAAAAGTACTATTTAATAAAGCGTGTGATTATTTACCACAACACTTCTTAAATTTCTTACCGCTGTTACACGTGCAAGGATCGTTACGGCCAACTTTAGCGCCTTCTCTTACGATCGGAGCTTGTGGTTCGTGGTGGTGACTACAGCCTGGACCGTGTACGTGACCTTCTTCGCCGTGTGCGTGTTGGTTTGTCATTGTGATTCCTTTATTCGATATTGGTACTTTGTTATCTTTAATGAAACTATATAACAAAGTTTCTCGGTTTTTGCCAAAGTTATTGTAAATAAATTGCCTTGGGAACAAAATTAGCTAAATAAGCAGCATTCTTGTTGACCAATTGAATTCAACTTATCAATTAAGTTCGCAATTAATCTGATGGATTGAGTGCTTCTTTGATTTCATCTGAGTCGAAACCTTTACGCGATAGATAGGCGTAAGCTTTCGATTTACCCGCGCTGTTGCTTATGTCGTAACGTTTCTTATTTAATACATCTAAACAGCTTTGATAAAAGTCTATATCACCAGCCAGTTCAAGTTGGTCTATCACGCTATCAAAATCTTCAACGTCAATTAACTTGCTGCGCAATTCACTGCGTATGACGCGTTTACCTTTACCTTTACGGTATAGTTTCATGGTTTCTTGGCTCAAGTCTGCTTTTTCAGCTTTGACTTCGAGTTTGGATCTTAAGGTGTCTTTTTCTGGGTGCATAGCCAATGCGTGATCAATCTCGGCACGTGAAAACCCTTTGGTGGTGAATTGCGAATACACTTTCTCTTTGGTTGTTGAGTGAAAGGTTTGAAATGAGCTTCTTAATCGTGATGCGGCTAACTCAAATTGGTCAATCTCCTCATCATCCATCACTTGTTCAATCGCTGCTGCTGCATCTTTTTCATCTACGCCTCTGGCACGTAATTTACGTGAGATGGCAGATTTACCTTGTTCATTATGAAAGGCGGATTCAGCAAAAAGAACAGCAAAGTCAAAATCGCTTTTGATGTAGTTCTTACTAACTAGATCGTCTAATACGGTTTCTATCCACTCTTGATTGTCTGTCTTACGTTCAAGCTTGGTGCGTATTTCTGCAAGAGTGTAGTCCTTTTGAGCCAAATGCCAATATGCCGAGTTGTAGACATTATCTATCGATTTAGCTTGTCGTAGTTCTTTTTGCAGCATGTCTTTAGCCAACCTGTAACATATTATTTTTGAGTTTTTTTGTATTATACGCTGAATATTGTTTTACTTCACCGCTACTAGGTTTGGAAGTCGTTACTATATTGATTCTTTGATTTTAAATGTGTAGTTAAATTGTATTTAATAGCCTTAATATTTAAGGCTGAGAGGTTAATTTTGTATGGAAGAGGGAATTTGTAGGTAACGCTCGTGAGAAACGAACGTTGTATTTCAAGTTATGTATCTTTTGTGAACATAGCCAGAAGTGCTGCTATGCCAATACCATATAATGTGTAATTTTCATACTTACTAATTTCTGTTAGTTGAATACTAAAATAAAAGCCCAGAACAAAAAGAACCGTACATATAGGGTACTTGAATTTGGATGGAATTTTTTTTAATAAAACATATGATAATGTTGTAATCATAGTCCCAACTAATACAGGGTAATTAATTTCCATATTATACCTTCAAGCTATTAGGATCATATTTTTCGCGTGGAATTACAATAGTTCGTAAGCTGTGTTGTTTTCCAATACCACCATTTACATATGCATCAATACTTATAAATATATCACCAGTATTTAAGTGTCCAATCGATTCAAGAGTTTCATCAAATAGAAAACTTTTTACAGGTATTGTCACTAATGGCGCTGTCCTGATGCTGTAAACGCATACAATGATCTATTCAAAATAACCTCCATGTTGATTAATCTCGACTATTTATAAAAGAGTAGCATTAATAAATGACTAAAAAGTATGGTTTTTGGTTTGTAGTACCAGAAAAGATATATGTCAGAGGTGTGAATTGCGAATACATTATACATGTTGTTAATTTTAACAAGATTATGGACATAAATAGCGATAAACATGATCCATACACGGCTGATTCATACACGTACTCTATGCTAATTGATTAGTGCTCTAACATTTATATGTGTACGAAACTCACCGGATATATGTAGAGGAGCAATAACCACAGTGTAATTGAATGATTTAGTTAGAGCTGTTATCATTTTAACTATAACTATTGTTGGTGAGGTTTTAAGGGAAAGTTTGACAGTTTAAATACTGATTCAAACTATTATAAAGGATGATTAACATGTCTTTCGTTTCAATGGAAACTTCTGGTGCGGAATTACGTCGACGCATCGCAGAGTTTGATCGTGAGTTAAACCAAAAATTTCATACTGATTCAATTCAATCATTAATGGAAAAAAGATCCGAGTATTTTGATCAACTGCTCATTGCACTTTGGTGTTCATTTGAATTAAATAAGTCAGTTTTATCCATCAATGCAGTTGGTGGCTACGGAAGAAAAAGGCTTCATCCTCAATCAGATATAGATCTGGCCATTATTAGTGATGGTAAGGTGTCCACAGATGTTGAAGAAAAACTGTCTTGTTTTGTTACTAAGCTTTGGGATTTAGGGACAGACATTGGCCACTCTGTCAGAACGTTCAAAGAAGCAATTCAATTGGCAGCAGAAGATATTACCATCGCGACAAATTTGCTCGATATTCGTCCATTGTTAGGGCCATCGTCTCACGCATCAATGATCAAGGATGCGCTTTTTCAAAACAAGGTTTGGACAAGTAAAGCGTTTTTCCATGCGAAGCTAACAGAGCAGGAGAGCCGCCATAAACATGCAAAAAATACCGCGTTGTACTTAGAGCCTAATTTAAAAAATAATCCGGGTGGCATGAGAGATGTACAAACCATACATTGGATAGCACAAAAGCATTTTCTAATTGATAATCCGAAAACAATAGAGTCGACAGGTTTTTTAACCTCAGATGAAACCTCTGAACTATTAGAGTCCTATGATTTTGTCTGCCGAATACGCTGGGCGTTACATTCAGTTGTTAACAGACCACAAGAAATACTACTGTTTGATTATCAATCGGCTGTCGCTGAATTTATGCGTTTCGGTGGCGATGATAATTCCCAGCATGCAATTGAAAGCATGATGGGTTACTTGTTTACTGCGATGACGCGTATACGCGAATTGAATCAAATGCTCAGTGATTCTTTTCAATTTGATATTTTAAAGTACCAACCCAAGAAGCCTGAACGCATTATTGATGAATATTTTATGGTTCGAAATAACCTCATTGAAGCAAGATATAAAGAAGTCTTTATCGACAAGCGTCAAGTCTTGAGACTGTTTTTGTTGATTGCTAAACATAACGATATTAACGGAATAGCGCCAGAAACACTCAGATTATTGAGACAAACTCGGCGAACATTACTGGGTGAACTTAGCTGTTATCAAGGATGTCGAGAAGAATTCATCGCCCTTTTAAAACAACCTGACGGGTTAAAAACTGCGTTCAGTTTAATGCATCGATACGGTATTTTAGCGTCCTATTTTGCACATTGGAAGCAAATCGAAGGTCAAATGCAATACGATATGCATAACGCTTACACCATCGATGAACATACCTGTAAAGCGATGCAAGCAATTGACAGTTTTAGTCGTGATTTCAATAATAAAAGTTTTATTTATAATGTAAATCAACATGTTAAAGATAGGGTTTCGCTTGTTCTAGCAACGCTTTGTCACCATATATCAGGTAAGCAAGCTGTTGAGAATAGCCAACTTAGTGCCATTATTGCCAAAGAGTTTGCAGAAGTACACCAACTAAAACACTCAAGTATTAAACTGGTTTACTGGTTAGTCGCAAACCAAGATCTTCTTATTGGTACGATTCAAACCCAAGATATTAACGATCCGAATGTTATCAAGCAATTTGCGAAACAGGTCGGTTCTTTTGACAAGCTTAACGCGCTCTACGTGTTTACCGTGGCAGATATGATCGCCACAAACGAGCAATATTGGAATGAGTGGCACGAGTGTCAACTCAAACAGCTGTATTTATCAACTCGAGATGCGCTAAGGCAAGGTATAGAAAATATATTCGAAGTTCGTACCCTTATCAGAGAAAATAGAAATGACGCAACAAGTAAACTAACTAGCGTGGACTGGAGCGAACAAGATATCGCGTCGTTATGGTCAACTTTACCTAATCACTTTTTTAGCAGTAACAGTGTTGATGAGATTAGTTGTATTACAGAGCAAATTTTAAAGGGCTCGGTGAGACAAGATATGATTTTCATTTCCGATAGTTTGTCGCCTAGCTCAACCTGCTTAATCGTTTATACAAAAGACAGACCTAAGCTTTTTGTTGATATATTCAACACCCTAGCTACGGCTAAGTTAAAGATCAAAGATGCGCAAATTATGCAAACAAAAGACGGGATGGTATTAGAAATAATCAAGTTACTTGATAGCAAAAATGAGCCGATAACTGAAAAAATTCGACTTGATAAAATAGTCAATCGAGTTAAAAAATCAATTAACAATGAAATATCGTACAACAATTTGTCTACACCGAGGTTTGTGAAAAACTTTGAAAACACAACAGTTGTCGAGTTTTTAAAATCAAGTAAAAAAAATAAATCACTCCTAAAAATCAACACATTGGATGATCCTTGCTATATGGAGGAAATCTGCTCTGTATTTTCACAAAGTGATTTAACGATTCACTCTGCGAAGATCAGTTCTCTTGGTGAATCGACAGAGAACGTTTTTTTAATCTCCAAGAATAGCGGGGAACAAATCACCAATGAAGAGCAAACACATTTAAATGAATTATTGGTATGTCGAATTGCGTAATTCGCTACTAGCCCTAAAGCTTTAAAATCCAAGTTCACATCACAATGTAGGACTAATTGTGATGTGAATTAGATTAAGTTAAGTCCTAGATTTTGAAATTGCTTAATTCTCCACGTAAATTCGTCGCACTGTCAGTTAACTCGTTACTAATTATGACTGAAGCACTCATACCTTCCATTACTTCCATTGTGGTATCGTTAATACGTACAACATTACGGTTAATTTCTTCAGATACGCAGCTTTGCTCTTCTGCCGCTGATGCGATCTGATTATTCATATCGTTGATCACTTCAATTGCTTGGTTTATTTCCTCAAACGCTTGTTGTGCAGATTGCGTTTCTTTTTTAGTCTCAACAGCTTGTTGCTGTCCCTGCTGCATTGATATCACAATGGATTGTGTTTCTTGTTCTAGCCTTGCCAGCATAGCACCAATCTCTTTAGTTGAAGTTTGCGTGCGGGTTGCAAGGTTACGCACTTCATCTGCAACTACCGCAAACCCACGTCCAGCTTCACCAGCGCGTGCTGCTTCAATTGCTGCATTTAAAGCAAGTAGATTCGTTTGTTCTGCAATACTACTAATTTCACCGAGTATCCCTTGGATTGAGGTGCTCGATTCAACCAAGTTTTGAGTTTGATTTTGAGCGTTGTTAATTTGAACCGCTAAATTGTCAACAGAGGATACAGCTGTATCCATTCGACCAATGCCGCTTATACTATTCGTTTGAACTTGGTTTGCTGCTGTGGCTGCTTGCATAGCTGAGTTAGCGACTTCTTGAGCTGTTACACTCATTTCATTAATTGCGGTTGCTAACGAATTAACTTCATTGACCTGAATATCGAGTTGCTCTTTGGAACTGGCTGCACCTTGTAAGCCTGCGCCAGCCCCTTGATCAACTTGGTTTGCGCTTGTCATTACAGCACGCAACATCTCTTGCATACGCTCTAAAAAGATATTAAACCAGTGTGCCAGTTGTGCACTTTCATCTTTACCTTTTACTTCTATACGGTAGGTTAAGTCGCCATCGCCTTGGGCTGCATCTTTAAAGCGTTCGACTAAATTAATCAGTACTTTACCAAGAGAGTTTGCAATAAAGCTCATTGCAGCAATACCAATAATAACAGCGATTACGCCTGCAAAAATACCTTGATTGAGTGCTTCTGAATTTTGTTCATGACTCCAGTTCTCAAATGTTGCCACACTTTGGGTCAGTTCGTTGGTTGGAACCGATACCATCACAATCCAAGGCGCACCACTAGTATCGATAGAGGTGATCGCGTACTCATCATTACCAATAGTGATCATACCAATATCATTCTGAGTCGCTAAGTCTTGGATCTTTTTCCACTGCGACGACAATGCTGAAGGTACTTTTTTACCTACATGGCTGTTATCTTTACTATTAGCCAGTAAAGCCCCTTTCCATGAAGAAATAATGATATTACCTTTCCCATCAAAGAGTTTTTTGGCGAGTTTTTCACTTTGGCCTTGCAGTTCTGTCAAAGAGAGGTCGAAGCCAAGTGAACCTATGATTTTACCGTTTAGTTTTAATGGCTGGCTAATTGTAGTTATCAGTTCCTTTTGGCCTCGAACTGGATACATATAGGGTTCCATTACGAAAGTTTGTCCAGTTTCATAAGGGATTAAGTGCCAATCATCGGTTCGTTCGCCATTTGCGTTCAGAGTTGTATTGTTAAAACTATCCATTGCGACAATATCAAAGCTGTTATTTGAATTAGGTGAAAAAAATGGTGCTAAATAGCCTTTAGTATTGAATGCTTTTGCCGTGTTCGATTCTGACTCTTGTGGCCACGTTTTTTCTTCCCATACCATATATCCAGCAAAAACAGCTTTGTCTTGTACTTCAAGTGAGGCTGTGAACTGCTTAACAATTGTCTCAGCATCTGCTCGGGTTTGTGCGCTTAGTTCAATGATGGAACGTATTTGAGTTAGGTTTGCTAAAACTGGGGATAGTTGATTCTCGATAGTTTTAGCTTGGTTATCTGCGGTCGAACGCAAATTCAAAGTGGTAGCATTGGTTAGTTGTACTTTTACTTTTTCTGTTATTTCCTGGTTGACTTTAGTAAAGGCGTTGGTTGTCATCCCCATCGCTATTAATAAGGTAAAGACCATTGTTAACCCTGCGCAAATGGCAATACGCGTCTGTATACTTTTAAACATGTGACCCCTTAATCATTCCTGAGCGGTGCTTTATAACTGATTGTCGTGAAATAAGTATACCTATATTGTTCTACACTCAATGATGTGTTTATCGGGGTGGTTACTTATCGAACAAAAGTATAACCGCACAGTTTAGAGGTATAAATTGGATTTTTTAACTAGTATTATTATTATCTTGGACTAAAAAGGTATTTGAAATTGGCATTATGAGCTTGTGGGATTAGTGAAATAGTGAATAATTCTTTCTCTTAATAAAATTGGAGGCATGGTTTTTGGTTTTTTTATCATAAATTATTGACTTCGATCATCTTTTGTCGGCTGCTGGTTATTTTTGAAAGTTAGTTCCAGCTAGCCTCCTATAGAGTAAACCGAAAGGAGTTAAGTATTAAATCGGTCTATTATTGAGTAAATTAACCATACAATTCTTGAACGATAATTTTCATTCCCTGCGTTATTTCGACTTCATTCATAGACGCAAACCCCACCCGAATAAACCGATATTGTGATTTGTCTTGTTCGGTTATCAAATGCTCTGTTACCAAATTAAAGTCAACCTCGGTCTGTAAATACACATCCTTGGTCAGTAACGTTTGCTTTAGACCAACAATCGATACGCCCATATCCACCCACAGTGCCATGCCGCCAGGGGGGCAATCAAAAGTGATTGGCAAACCTTGTTGTTGATAGCCCCGTAATAGGTTAACTAAAAAGTCACGGCGTTTATGGTAGCAGCGGGTCATGCGTCTTAAATGACTTTCAAAACCACCTTGTTGCATCCACTTAGCGACTGCTTGTTGCATTAACACATTACTCTTATGGTTCATTAACGTTTTGTATGCGGTTAACTCTGTGATTAATGCATTATTTGCTACCACGTAACCAATACGGGCACCACCGAACATTAATTTGGAGAAGGTTGAAATGTAGATCACTAAGCCGAGAGGATCATCTGCTGCCATCGGGGCAATCGGTTGAGAGTCGTAATGAAACTCATGGTCGTAATCATCTTCAACAATTGCGACGCCGTATTGTGCAGCTAGCTGATATATCTGCATTCTTCTACTGACATCCAATGTCACTGTTGTCGGGTATTGATGTAATGGCGTCAAATAAATGAGTTTAATATCTCCCTTTGCAAGTTGTGTAGCTAGATACTCAGGGATGATGCCTTTATGGTCTTGCTCTATAACAGCAAGCTCAGCGCCAGAACTTTTAAAGGCTGCCCATGCTGGTGGATAGCCGTACTGTTCAACGGCCACTTTATCACCTGCTTGTAATAGCAGTTTAGATATCATATACAGGCCTTCTTGAGAGCCATTACAAATCATGATTTCTTTATTAGTTATCGACCTAGCACGACGTAAATAGGTTGAAACTTGGGTGATCAAGTCCGTTTCTCCGACATTATTATCATAGCCTAAATTGGTAAATTTCGGATGCTGAAAAAGTTGCGAAAAATAGTGTTTGAATTCATTAAATGGGAATAAGCGGTTGTCAGGCTGGCCCCCTGAAAAATTGTATATATATGCACTGGCTCCCTTAACTGCTGCAGTGGCTGTGGTCTTTTTATGTCGAAACTGCCAATCAAAAGTTTGATGCTCAACAGTGAGGTTGCTTATCGTCTTGCTTGTTTGAATAGGTAACTTATTAACGATCCGATATCCCGAACGCTCTTTGGCTTCAATCCAACCTTGGGCAACCAATTCTGCGACTGCAGCCATAATGGTATGCCGGTTAACATTTAACTGTGTGGCTAATGTGCGGGCTGAGGGAAGTGTTTCACTTGGAACTACCTGTCCTTGCTTAATTGCTTGTTTTAATGCATCGGCGATGAGTAAGTATTTTGCTCGGCGCTTTCTTTTCTGTTCTGTCATCTTTTGTTCAGTCTCGACACTGGTTTGTGCCGTTATGTGCGCATTGATGGCAAGTGTTAGGCTAAGTAATTTCAAACTGGTCTACCATTTTTATAAATTCTGGTTGTAGTACTTATACCAAATAAACGCATAATTAGAAAACATTCAACACTCTGTATTCAACACTTTGTATTCAAAATAAGAATAAGGAAATCTAACTTATGCTAAAACCAGTGACTCTTGAAAGTGAATTGATCAAATTAGAACCAATAACAATGGAGCATCTATCTGATTTTTATAATGCGGGGAACTTTGCTGAAGTTTGGCGCTATATTCAGTCAAACCCTTGTGAAAATGTCGAAATTGCACGGTCCTGGATTGTCGGCATGATTGATGAGATGGCCACGGGATCACAAGTTGCGTTTGTCATTATTAACAAGCAGAACAATAAAATAGTGGGTTCAACGCGTTTATTTCGTGTTAATGAAGTCGATCGCGCTTTGGAAATTGGGCACACCTTTATCTCTCCTGCATTTCAACGTAGCCATGTTAACTCCCATGCTAAATATCTACTGCTTGAATATGTTTTTGAAACATTAGATTTCACTCGTGTTGAAATTTGTACTCATGAGAACAACTTACAATCACGTAATGCGATTGCGCGTATCGGTGGTAAGTTTGAAGGTATTTTAAGAAAGAATCGTCGTATAGAAGACGGTAGTTATAGAAACACTGCCTTGTTTAGCATTATTAACGACGAGTGGCCGCAAGTAAAAGCGAACTTATTAAAAACAGGTCAGTGTAAAGAGGTGTTTTCTTATGTCTCAAATTAAGCATGATAATGATGCAGCAAAAAAGATGACTTATTCGCTTACGATCATTAAGCAACACCCATTAGCGACGCTGGTATTTATCGACGCTAACAATATACCGCATATTAGCCATATTCCTTTTCATTTAAGTGCTGATGAGCGTTATTTAATTGGTCATGTTAGCAATCGACACGCATTAGCCAAAAAGTTGAAAGGACAAGGGTGTGATAGGGAAGGAGTCGATCTTAATTTAGTGTTTCATGGTGAGAGTTGTTACATGTCTCCGAATGATGTGGCGCCATGTGACCGAAAACCTAAAACTGTTCCCACATGGAAATACTCTAATACTCATGTTGTAGGTGTGGCAGTTGAAATAGTCGATATAAAAGATAAGTACCAGCAAATGGTATTAACAAGTGCTTATTTTGAACAAAATCAAACGACACCTTGGACTATGGATAAAGTGCCCAGAACCGCCGTATCACATATGCTGAATGCGATTACGGTATTTAAAGTATCGATTATTGAGCTAAATTCAATTTTAAAAGTGTGAACATGTTCAACTAGTCATTATTTATTATAGTTTATCATCGCATTCAACATGGATTGTTTTATGAGTTGAGGAACAAATGAATTTATTTCCACAGGATTTCTTATGGGGCGGCGCGATTGCGGCGAATCAGACC
The DNA here is from genome assembly GCF_018219435.1 of Moritella sp. 28. Lineage (NCBI taxonomy): Bacteria > Pseudomonadati > Pseudomonadota > Gammaproteobacteria > Alteromonadales > Moritellaceae > Moritella > Moritella sp. 28. The sequence continues at coordinate 1,868,001 of NZ_CP056121.1, forward strand.
GAAGGTGCGTTTAATCAAGACGGTAAAGGTTTATCGACCGCGGACTTATTGCCTAAAGGGATTTTAAGTGCGCATCAAGAGCGTGCTGATAAAACCGCGGGTATTAAAGATCTTGCTATCGATTTTTATAACCGCTACCCGGAAGACATTCAACTATTCAAAGAGATGGGGTTTACCTGCTTGAGGTTATCAATTGCATGGACGCGTATATTTCCTCATGGCGATGAAAGTCAGCCGAATGAAGCGGGTCTTGCTTATTATGACCGTATTTTTGATGAATTAGCCAAGCATGATATTAAACCTTTTGTGACGTTATCACATTATGAAATGCCTGTGGGGTTAGTTGACCACTATGGTGGCTGGGCTGATCGAAAACTGATTGAATTTTTTGAACGCTATGCAGTAACCGTGTTTGAGCGTTACCAAAATAAAGTGAAATTGTGGCTGACTTTTAATGAAATTAATATGTCGTTACATGCACCGTATACCGGTGTCGGTTTACCCGAAGCCGCAGACGAGCAAGCCATTTATCAAGCAATTCATCATCAACTCCTTGCCAGTGCCAAAGCGGTGACCTTGTGTAAACAAATAATTCCAGATGCCCAAATTGGTAATATGTTGTTGGGTGCGCTTAATTATCCTTATACCTGTAATCCCGATGATGTTATGGCTGCGGTACACGAGAATAACAAGTGGCTATTCTTTGGTGATGTGCAGACCCGTGGTAGATACCCTGGTTATATATTGCGTTATTTCAGAGACAATAATATCGAAGTAAGAATGGAAGAGGGGGATTTAGAAACGCTGGCTGAAGCGAGTGTCGATTTTATCTCGTTTAGTTATTATGCCAGCGGCTGTGCCAGTGCTGACCCCAAGCAAAAGGAAGTCGGTAACATTATTGATAGTGTGCCGAATCCTTATTTAGAAAAAAGTCAGTGGGGCTGGTTAATCGATCCGAAAGGTTTACGGGTATTATTGAATTTCTTGTATGACAGATACCAAAAGCCTTTGTTTATCGTTGAGAATGGCTTAGGGGCGCGTGATGAAGTTACTGCGGATGGCGAGATCATTGATGATTATCGTATTAAATATTTGAACGATCACTTAGTACAGGCAAGGGAGGCGATCTTAGATGGTGTTGAACTTATGGGGTTCACCAGTTGGGGGCCGATTGATTTAGTGGCCAACTCAACCGCTGAAATGGATAAACGCTATGGCTTTATTTATGTTGACCGTCGTGACGATGGTAGTGGTACTTTAGAGCGTATCCGTAAAGAAAGTTTTTTCTGGTATCGGGATGTGATCCAAACGCGCGGAGCCTCACTTAACGTTTAAGATCTAATCGCTGGGATATCTTACTTGCGCTCATGGATAATGGGCGTATATTTTATACCTATTAATCATTATCTTTACTACGAGTGAGTGTGCTTATGCCGACAATCCCAACTGATTTTGTGAACTACAAATCAACGCCAGTCTTTACGCCGAATAATATCCCTAAAATGTTCTTACACTTACATAATACCCGCGCAGGTGTTTATGGGAAAATTAAGGTTATTAGTGGTTCGTTGAAATTTTATGGTTTTACCGAAAGACGAGGCGCGATAGAGCAAGAGATTGTGATTGAACAAGATGAATCGGCTATTTCACCGCCTGAGTATTGGCATAAAGTTGAGTTTATGACGGATGATACCGAATTCAGAGTTGATTTTTACGCACAGAAAGACTCTGATATTGTTGCTGAAAACCGTTCTGAGCGTAATGATTAAGGAAACTGTCAAATGCCATCAGTAAAACCAAAGCTTTATTATGTTTATGATCCTATGTGCTCGTGGTGCTGGGGTTATAAACCGATATGGAATGAAATTAAGCAGGTTGTTGCTGATGATGTAGACATTATCTATCTATTGGGGGGATTGGCACCTGATAGTGATGAGCCAATGCCTGAAATGATGCAGGCGCAAGTTGCATCTTACTGGAAGAAGATTGAAAATTATCTTGGCACGACATTTAATTATGAATTTTGGACTGAAAATACACCACGACGTTCCACTTATCCGGCATGTAGAGCAATTCTTGCTGCACGTACTCAAGGTGCAGAACAGGCGATGCTTGATGCGATACAAGTTGCTTATTATCTTAATGCCAAAAATCCCAGTGATAATACAGTTTTGGTTGAATTAGCGAAGCAGCTTGGTCTAGACTCGGATAAATTTGAAACTGTGTTTGTATCTCAACAACTTCATCAAGATTTATTAACTGAAATTGCCTTTGCTCGTTCTATAGGGGGGACGAGTTTTCCGTCTCTGTTTATTGAAAAAGAAGGACGTTGCGTGGAAATACCGATTGATTATAAAAATGCTGGACTGACGGTAGAATTGATAAGAAATGTTATTCGAGATGAGGAATAAAACAGCCTGATAATATTAAGCTAACATTGCTTATTAATCAGGCTGTTTTGTTTATTATGCTTTTGCTAGTGCTTTTTCTGCAAGTAGCGCATCTTGTGCTTTAGTCATCTTAATTGCAGCCATTGGCCCTGTTAACAAGGTTGCGGCAATAAGCAATGATACTGGTACAGCAGTAATCACAATGAATGATTGCAGTGCATTTAAACCGCCGTCACCCGCGAGTAATAACGCTGCAGCAACACAACCCATGATAACAGCCCAGAATATGCGCTGCTTACGGTCGGGTTCATTGTCGCCTGATACAACCATCGCAATAGAATAAGCCATTGAATCACCAGTGGTAACCACAAACGTTGTTGTTAGTACCAAGAATGCAGGTAGCAAAATTTCGCTTAATGGTAATTGTTGTAATGTTGCTAACAATACCGCAGGCAAGCCAGCTTCATTTAATGGACCTGAAATAATGCCTGGTGCTTGTAACTCGAGGAAGATACCTGTACCGCCTAATACCGAGAACCAGAAGTTTGTTGCAATCGGAGCGCCAATGGCAACAGCCAATACTAACTCACGAATACTACGACCTTCTGAAATACGTGCAATAAAAATCGCCATCATAGGTGCAAAACCAATGAACCAGCCCCAGAAGAACCAAGTCCACCAAACATTCCAACCTGGATTGTCGTGAGTCAGGCTCATCGTTGGTATGTCTTGCAAGTAAGTTGCGAATGCACGGCCAAACTGTTCAAAAATGAATTGTGTTGGGCCTAAAATCAGTATTGCGAGCAGTAATGCAAATGCGCCAATGACGTTTAAGCGACTAAGCCACTGTAAACCTTTGTCCATGCCAGATGCGGCTGATAGCGCACAAATCAACACAACCACTGCTAATATCATCAGCTGAGAATTCATGTCATTTTTAAGGCCTGTTAGCACTTCAAGGCTATAACCCATTTGCGATGCTAAGAAACCAATTGGACCAATCGTACCAGCTGCAACCGCAATAATTGAACATGCGTCAATGACAGCACCAAACCAATGGTTTTCTAGACGATTACCAACGATAGGGAAAAGTAACGCACGTGGGCGCAGCTTGATACCATGATGGTGATGTGCATACATTAATACAATAGTTGCGAGTGTGCCAAGCACTGACCACGCAAGGAATCCCCAATGCAAGAAGCTTTGACTAAGTGCTGGGACAACTGCATCAACAGTTGATCCTGTAATGTCAGGATAACTTGCAGGTGGCGTAATGAAATGATAAATAGGCTCTGCTGCAGACCAGAAAACACCACCACCTGCTAATAGAGTACACATGATCATTGCTAACCAGCGGAACGTGCCTATTTCAGGTTTAGTTTTCAGGCCCATACGAGTTTTACCGTAACGGGTTGCCGCAATGCATAAAGCAACAGCAAAGTTTGCCACCATTAGCCATTGCCAAAAGTAACCAAATTGTCCAGCAGCTGCTGAAAATAAGTCTTGAATTAAGGTAGTGAAACGAGGGAGGTCAATGATCGCAGCCAATAAGAATAAGCTAATGAAGCCAATTGTTAGTGCTGGAACCAGTTTGTCGCTTTTACGACAGGTTGAGGTATTCGGTATTACGGGTACTTCTTCGCCAATCTGGCATGCATTTAGTTGCATAAAATTCTCACTTAGGGTGTGAGGGGCGGTATATTACCAGTATTTTATTAATATTCCAGTTCAACATTCCTGCCGATTATGTTTTGCGATATATTTAACCAATACGTTTGTTTTTTCGGTGTTTTAAAATCAATGCTGTCAGTGACTTAGGGTAGGGTGTACCTCGTTGGTAATATTTTGTGTTAATCGTCGTTTAGAGTGTGGTTATTTTTTGATCTTACTCTACTTTTAACATGACGTTTACATTAATATACTCAGCGACATACATATTATTTTGGGAGTGTAGCGTTATTAAATACTTTTGGACTTTAACTTTTGCAGTTGTACTTATTTGGTCTGGTATTGACCCAAAAGATCAATTTACTTGGTTCCTTGAAGTCGTGCCTGCAATCATCGGCGCTGTTATTCTAGCGTTAACCTACAATAGTTTTAGACTGACTTCACTACTGTATGGTTTCATTTTGGCGCATTGTATTGTCTTGATGATAGGTGGTCATTACACGTATGCCGAAGTCCCTTTTTTTGATGGTTTATTTGGTGCAGAAAGGAATAATTACGATAAAGTCGGGCATTTCTTCCAAGGTTTTGTACCTGCATTAATTGCCAGAGAATTATTGATACGAAAGAACGTGGTTAATGGTGATCGTTGGCGGGTACTGTTTATTATCTCGGTGAGTCTCGCGTTTAGTGCGTTCTACGAACTTATCGAATGGTGGGTGGCGTTAACGACAGGAGAGAATGCTGAAGCATTTTTAGGTACACAAGGCTATATATGGGATACCCAATCAGATATGGGGCTTGCATTATTAGGGGCGATAGTCTCAGTATTATTACTATCTAAGTTCCACGACCGACAGCTCAATGATATAGCAAAGCCTTAAATTTGATTATGTTTGTATAAAATCAGGGTTTAAGGCTTTTATATTATTTAAGTTGTTAGAAACTAGGCAGCATGTCTCTTGCAACAAGCTTGTTGTGGGCCGCTTCTAGGAGCAGCTGATTAGCTTTGGCAATATCGGGTGCAAAGTAGCGGTCTTTGTCATAGAAATAGACACGTTCACGTAATTCTGCTTTAGCCTGTTCAATTAATGGGGATGATTTTAGCGGCGCTCTGAAATCAAGTCCTTGTGCCGCAGACAACAGCTCAACCGCTAAGATACCACGGGTATTTTCAGCCATGTCTTTTAAACGACGCCCAGCAAAGGTCGCCATAGATACATGATCTTCTTGGTTGGCTGAGGTTGGTAAGCTATCAACCGATGCTGGATGGGCTAATGACTTATTCTCACTGGCTAACGCTGCAGCAGTTACCTGTGCGATCATAAAGCCAGAGTTAACGCCGCCATTATCTACGAGGAATGGCGGTAATTTACTTAAGCTGCTGTCAATCAATAGTGCCATGCGACGTTCCGATAAACTGCCTATCTCAGCAAGCGCAAGCGCAAGATTGTCACTGGCCATCGCAATGGGTTCTGCGTGGAAGTTACCCGCCGAGATAATGTCGCCATCATCGGCAAACACTAACGGATTATCTGACACTGAATTGGCTTCGATTTCGAAAATTTCAGCTGAATTACGGATCTGCTGTAAACATGCGCCCATTACTTGTGGCTGACAACGGAGTGAGTAAGGGTCTTGGACTTTTTCACATGCCGTGTGAGAATTACCAATTTCACTGCTAAATTCAAGTATGTGACGATACATAGTTGCTGAGTCCATTTGTGATCGATGACCACGCACTCGGTGAACGCGTGGATCAAACGGGCGACGGCTACCAAGCGCTGCTTCCACTGTCATTGCGCCACATAAGGTTGCTGAAGCAAACAGATCTTCGGCAGCAAATAATCCTTCAAGGCCAAACGCAGTAGATGCTTGTGTGCCGTTTAACAAGGCTAACCCTTCTTTCGGCGCTAACGTGATCTTCTGCATGCCTGCAATCGTTAATGCTTCTTCACCAGAAATGACGTTACCTTGATGGCGCGCTTCACCTTCACCCAGTAATACTGTACTCATGTGGGCAAGGGGGGCGAGGTCACCCGATGCACCCACTGAACCTTTTTTCGGTACGCACGGGTAAACTTCGGCATTAACGAGTTGTATTAACGCTTCAATAACCGATAAACGAATGCCAGAAAAACCACGCGCGAGACTGTTAATTTTAAGTACCATCATCAACCGTACGGTTTCATCATTCATGAACTCTCCGATACCTGCTGCATGAGATAGCACGATACTACGCTGTAATGTTTCGAGATCTTCTGGCGCGATACGGGTGTTAGCAAGCAGGCCAAATCCGGTATTAATACCGTAAGCAACCCGGTTTTCGGCAATGACGTTATTTACAATTTCTGTGCTGGCATGGATATCATCGTAACAGCGAGGGTCGAGCGACACCTGCACAGGGGCACGACTGATTTGACGAAGCTGTGCTAGGGTAAGTTGTCCAGGCTTAATTGTTAGTTGGTACATGTTTTTCTCCAAAATTATTTATACCAATTATTTAAGCATCGGTAGGTCTAAGTGTTGTTCTTCCGCGCAGGTTTTAGCAATATCATAACCCGCATCAGCATGACGCATGACACCTGTGGCTGGATCGTTATGTAATACACGACTAATACGTTCATGGGCATCATCGGTGCCGTCACAAAGTATCACCATGCCTGAATGTTGAGAGAAGCCCATGCCAACGCCGCCGCCATGATGCAGTGATACCCAGGTAGCACCACTTGCTGTATTGAGCAGAGCGTTTAATAGTGGCCAATCCGAAACGGCATCAGAACCATCCATCATGCCTTCGGTTTCGCGATTAGGACTCGCAACAGAACCGGAATCAAGGTGATCTCGGCCAATTACAATCGGCGCTTTAAGTTCGCCATTTTTAACCATTTCGTTAAAGGCCAAACCAAGACGTTGACGGTCTTTTAAGCCAACCCAACAAATACGTGCTGGCAGGCCTTGGAATTGAATGCGTTCGCGTGCCATGTCTAACCAGTTGTGTAGCTGTGGATTATCTGGGATCAACTCTTTTACTTTTTGATCTGTTTTGTAGATATCTTCTGGATCGCCAGACAATGCAACCCAGCGGAAAGGACCTATGCCTTCACAGAAAAGTGGGCGAATATAGGCGGGCACAAACCCGGGGAAATCAAACGCATTATCAACGCCTTCTTCCAGTGCCATTTGACGAATGTTATTACCATAATCTACCGTTGCTGAACCTGCTTTTTGCAGTGCTAACATGGCTTGTACTTGTACCGCCATTGATTGTTTCGCGGCTTTAACGACAATCGCTTCATCTTCTTTACGCATTGACGCGGCATGTGCCATCGTCCAACCTTGAGGTAAATAGCCATTAAGTGGATCATGGGCTGATGTTTGGTCGGTAGTACAATCTGGAACGACACCACGTTTCACTAATTCAGGGAAAATATCGGCGGCATTACCAAGTAGGCCAATCGAAGTTGGTTGCTTGTTTTTGATTGCTTCATCAAGTAGCGCTAATGCTTCATCAAGACTTGTTGCTTTTTTATCGACATAACCTGTACGCAAGCGGTAATCAATACGTGATTCATCACATTCAACGGCAATCATGGAGAAACCAGCCATCGTAGCTGCAAGCGGTTGTGCGCCACCCATGCCACCTAAACCACCTGTTAATACCCAGCGACCTTGTGCTTGGCCGTTAAAATGTTGTTTAGCCATGGCTACAAATGTTTCGTACGTACCTTGCACAATACCTTGTGAACCAATATAAATCCAAGAACCTGCGGTCATTTGCCCGTACATCATCAAGCCTGCTTTATCGAGCTTGTTGAAGTGTTCCCAGTTTGCCCAATGCGGGACTAGGTTTGAGTTAGCAATGAGTACACGCGGTGCATTGCTGTGGGTCTTGAATACGCCAACTGGTTTACCTGATTGTACAAGGAGTGTTTCGTCATCCTCTAAACGTTTTAGTACTTCGACTATTTTGTCGTAACATTCCCAATCACGCGCCGCGCGACCAATGCCGCCATAAACAACCAATGCATGTGGATGCTCGGCAACATCAGGGTGTAGATTGTTCATCAACATGCGTAATGGCGCTTCGGTTTGCCATGATTTAGCGTTGAGTTGGGTGCCGTGAGGGGCAATGATAGTACGAGACGTATCTAAACGTTTATCAGTCATTAGGATTTCCTTTTCACTTAAACATGGCGCGGGTAATATCCCACGTTAATCGTGCTGCAAGTCTTGCAGTTTGATTGTCTATATCAAAATTGGGATTGTATTCAGCTAAATCTGCGACTAGCAATTTTGCTTGGCCTGCTGCATTTCTAGCGTTAAATATGGGTTGTAGTAATGCTTCGACACTTTCATAATTCACCCCACGTGCTGCTGGTGCGCTAACTCCGGGCGCAGTGCTCGCAGAGAATACATCGATATCTATGGTCAGATAGAGGTAATCCACGTTATCAATAAATGCGATTAATTCTTCGATACGCTCGGCAAGCTGATAAGAAGCTAGCTGGTGGTCTTCGCGATAATGTACTCCAAGTTGATCTGCGAGGGTGAATAACGCTTGGGTATTACTGGCGCGACTGACACCAAGGCATGCATAATTAAACGCCCAGCCGAGTTGTTGGCAGTGTTTCGCTATCTGATTAAATGGCGTGCCTGAGCTAGTAGGGAACGTTTGTTCGTCTGCTGAATAGGTGCGTAAGTCAAAATGGGCATCAAAGTTGATAATGCCAATTTTCGGTTTGTTTACTTTTGCTGTTTGGAAATGCTGAGCTAATCCTTGGAATGTTCCCCAGGCGATTTCGTGTCCACCCCCTAATACCATCACTTTGTTTTGTTGGTTTAGGGCTGTTTCGACATGATTAGCCAGTTCTTTTTGGCTGGCGGCTAAATCAGTATCGTTGCAATAGATATTACCTGCATCAACAAGGGCTGACGTGCTAGTACCTGTATCTCTATCTCTATCTCTATCTGTAAAAGCAGCATTGTCATGATGCCATGCGGTATTTGCGAGGGCTTTGCGAATAAGATCCGGTGCTTGTACTGCGCCAACACGGCCTTTATTACGTTTTACACCTTCATCGCAAGCAAAACCGAGTAGGACAACTCCTGCGTGGTTTATAGGTTGTTTGCCATTTGTTAATCGTTCGTCTTCTCCGATTAAAATGACTTTTTGATGAAAACGCATGCCTGCTTCACCGTCTTCGGCGTCAATTCGACCCTGCCAAATATCAGCATTAGTCGCGGCATGATTTGTTATTGTATGTTGAGAGCCTGCTGGAACAGTTGTTTTAGTCATCACAAATCTCTCCGTTAACGATGCGAGAGTGTAACCTTGGTGTGGCCACTTCATAAGCGAGCTGTGCAGGGTGTTCGATATTCCAGATTGCCAAATCAGCATCATAGCCAACTCGAATTTGGCCGCGTGAATTTTGCAACCCTAACGCTTTCGCTGCATGGCAGGTTACACCACGTAATGCTTCTTCAGGCGTTAATCTAAATAAAGTACAGCCCATATTCATCATCATAGTTAACGATGCGATAGGTGAGGTACCTGGGTTAAAATCGGTTGCTAATGCCATTGGCACGTTATGTTGACGCAGTAATTCAATGGGTGGTAATTGGGTTTCTCTTAAAAAGTAGAATGCGCCGGGAAGCAAGGTAGCGACAGTGCCATGTTCAGCAAGTGCTTTCACGCCTTGCTCGTCAAGGAATTCGATATGATCAACCGAGGTCGCGCCCATTGTTGCGGCAAGTTCACTTCCGCCAAGGTTACTTAATTGTTCTGTGTGTCCTTTGATGCCCAACCCATAAGATAAAGCTGCCTCGAAAACGGTTTTCGTTTGTGCCAAGTTAAAACCAATGCCTTCGCAGAATACATCCACAGAGTCCACGAGTTTAGCTGCAACTGCGGCTGGTATTATTTCGTCACACACATAGCGGATATAGCTATCGGCATTGTCTTTATATTCAGGTGGTACGGCGTGTGCGGCCAGTAGTGTTGTTGATACTTTAATACTGGCATGCAGCTCTAATTGTTTAGCTGCGCGTAGCATTTTTAATTCGTCTTCCAGCGTTAAGCCGTAACCCGATTTGATTTCAATCGTGGTAACGCCATCTGCGGTCAGTGCAGATAGACGTTGTAGGGCGAGTTCAACAAGTTGTCTTTCGCTTGCTGCGCGAGTCGCGTTTACGGTCGATAGGATGCCGCCACCTTGTTTGGCGATTGTTTCATACGGCACGCCAGTTAAGCGTTGCTCAAACTCTTTGGCACGGTTACCTGCAAAAACCAGATGGGTATGACTGTCGATAAGACCCGGTGTAATAAGGCGGTTTTGGTAATCGATAATGTGTGAGTAGTCTGCTGACGGGCACTGCTGCATTGGACCTATTTCGACTATCTTGCCGTGGGCAATTGCAATGAAACAATGAGGCTGTGTTTGGTAATCTGAATCACTTTGATCCATGGATACAATTGTTGTATTCGTTAGCAGTAAACTCATCAGAATCTCACGTCATTTAATGTATATACAAATAAATAGACAATTTAGATACAAATGGCAAGTTTTAAATTAACTTGTTGTGACTAAGTACTGGTTTTGTTAATAAAATGAATGTGTTTTTTTGATCATGGTCGATTTAAAAAAATCGACACATTGTTTGGCATAATGATTTTAATGCGGGTGCTATATTTCGGCTTTTAGGCTGAGTTTGTATTTATCTGCTGGATGATACAGTAGCGCAACACTGATTAAATCTTGCTTGCTCCACGTGCGACGATTGAGTAATAAACAAGGTTGTTGCGCTGTTAAATTCAAGTGCTGCTGAATAGAGACACTTGGCATTATTGCTTCAACAGTATGTTCAATCGAGCTTAATGGGCAGTTTTTGGTGAGGTATTCATTGGGTGTCGCCAGATTGAAATCTTGTTCGAGATAGTTTGGTGCAAATTCTGGATTAACCCAGCGTAACTCAAGTTGCAGTGCAATATCATCTTCAAAGTGAATGATTTCACTGAAGAATATAGGTGTTTCAAGCTTAACACCTAGTCTCATGGCAATCTCATCATCCGCTTGTATAGCCACTTTCGTTAACACTTTATTGCTGTAGTTTTTACCACGTTGACGGATCTCATCAGCAATATTACGAATATCACTCAGTGATGACTCTATTTTTTTCTGGCAGACAAACGTACCTAATCGTGGCGTTCTTTCCAGTAGACCTTTGTTGACTAAATCGCGGATCGCTTTATTGACCGTCATGCGGCTAACACTAAACTGTTTGGTTAATTCGAGTTCTGTCGGGATCTTGCTTCCTGGCATCCAAACGTGAGAATTGATTTTTTCAAGAATGAAGTCTTGGATTTGAATATAGCGCGGCGAACTGTTCATAACGTCTAACCTTAATAACATCTAACTTTAATAGCAGTATAATGGCGTAATCAATTAAACTTAATTGACTATACAAATGATCTATTAGTTAGCAATAAAATGCAAGTTATTATGTGTTAGTTATATTCGTTATAGTGGGGCTTCTGATACTTGTAAAACTTACCTATATTCTTTTTTGTTATAATATAATCAATATGATACATCTATTTTTATTGTGTTTAATATTATGTATAAGTTAGTATTATTTTGCATGGTAATTGAGTGTTGTTGGTTTTTGACGAAAGTAATTATCTCCCTTTACCATGTTGATCAAAAACTAATCATGGATGAACAACGCTCCTTAACTAAGATTTTATTTATATAAAAATATACAAAGGAATAGTATGAATTTTAAATTTAAGGAAAAATTTTTATTTACGCTTGCCATGTCAAGTTTTCTTACAGGGTGTAATTTAATACCGAATAAAGAAAATGATATAGAACCAGCAAGCGAGGTAAACCTGAAGTCAGCAACAATCTGGGGTGTGGCTCGTGCAAGGCTCTGTGCTCAAACGCTTACACCTCACAATAGCGATCTTTATGTTACGGTAAGAAGCGCGATTGAAGGTCGCACGTTAGACCGAAGAACACGTCAACATGCTTTTTTGATCCCGGCAGGGAGAACTGACATGTTTTGTGCTAGTGACATTAACGGATACTTGGGGGAGATAAGGGGGGATGAAGGTCATGTCACCTTTTCGTACACGCTTAAAGATAAGGACATGAATATTCTTGATACTTATACTACAACATCGTACTTCGATGGATCTTGGATTACGAATTCGTGGGATATTAATGAATGGATCGGGACTGAACCCAAGTGTGGCACAGACGGATTTGGAATTTACTTAGAGACTCCTGACAATTACCCTGGTTGCGGTAAGCAAAAAGCGGATGATGACGAAACAGTACTCATTAATTATAGGATTGGAAGAGATTTCACGCCAGAATCAAATAAGTTTAGTTTTATTCTAACCCCTGACCCACAATCATTCCGAAGTGAAACTACTGAGCCTGTTGACGAGGACAACAAACCTTGGCGCGACGCTGTGAATAAGGGCGTAGAATCTATCAATCGTTATATTCAAACAAATCCTCATGACTTTGGTATTGCTAATGGTGATATAACTGAATATGGCAGGCCGAGATCATGGAGAGCTACGTTGAGTACATTGGCGAGTATAAACCTTCCTTTTTATCTTGGTCTTGGTAATCATGACTATGCCAATAGTATTGGCGATTGTTGGGACATAGGCACTGGAGGTGGTGCAGATGGATGTGCTGCTAACAGTGTTAACAATATGGAGTATTTCATAATGAAATACTCCGAGACACTACTTAATTTTAGTTCTGATTGGGTCGACGAGGGGCTTTACAACGGTACTGGAAGTCTGGCTTATTCTTGGGACTATAAAGGAGTACACTTTGTTCAACTTCAAAACTACCCAACATACACAGCTACCATAGGTGATGGTAGCATTGGTGTTGATTATCGTATCAAAAATTCACTAGACTGGCTCGAAGATGATTTAAAGAAAGCGGAACAAAGAAATGTACAGGACATTATTATTAATATGCATGATGCTGACGACCATGTAGTTAAAGATTCATCACCAACAGATTTAGCCAGATTACAATCTATTATGGATACCTATAAACCGATAGCAATATTGGCTGGCCATGAACACTATTTCCAATTTTTTAAAAATGGAGTCGGTCCCTTTACTGGCACGCCTGTATTTCTTACTGATGCGCTATATCACAGCCAGTTTAGTAGTGCCACCTATGACAACGGTGCACTTACTGTAAAAAACATAGGTGCTTCAGGCGCAGAGAAGGGGAGTAATACAGTTCACAGTAGACTTCCAGCTTGTCACTTTTGGGATCCTTCTCTTCGCGGTAATCCAGGAGACATCTACAAATATATAAACATTTATGCAATGAATCGTACTGACTATTTCAAGCTTCAATCATCGTCTTATGGTAATTTCCCAAGTAATGGCACCAGTGGGAATAATTGGGAATTTCTCGGAAGCTCACCAAGCTGTAGGGGGACACTGAATGCTCACACAAATAATAAATAAACGTAGGTTTATCTATTTTTAATTAATTTCAAATATTCAATGACAGGGTTATAGACCTAATTTAGCAGCTTAAAGGTAATGAGGTCATCGTTAAGCTGCTAATCAATTCAAATTACACCTTGGTTGTACACCCTTGGTATTTCAACAGCAGCAACGTTTGAAGAAAGCGACTGAACTGATTAAAACAGGCATGCAGATAACACTGGTTAGTTTTGAATTAGGTTTCATTAGTAGCAGTCATATCAGCATCGTCATAAAAATATGTTGAGTTAATCGAAATTTTAAAGTGCTCTGTAGACTACAATTCCAGGTTTATCCTGAACATACTCTAAAAATGGTGTATCAACGACTTTCATATTTTTAGAGATAGATGATGCATTTCTGTACACAGGTCCATTTTTTCCTCTAATGAATATCCCTGTATGGGTTACATCTAGTCCTTTTATGTTTGTATATATACCAATGTAGTCACCATTTTTAAGATTATTCACTACACTGTCATCTATACTTTCCCCTGGAATATATGTTATTTTTCTTGAGGTTATTGCTAATCCCTTGATGTAAGTTCCACCATCCTCTTTTTGATTTAATTCTTTTTGTATCGTTTTCGTGTTATCTGTTAAATCTTCTGTCACATCTTCAGCATTTCTGTCCCCATTATCATCTACATAAGTCCAGTCTGAAAAGAAATGTTTTCTTAATAAAAAATCTACGTCACTATTTTTATATCGCGTGTTGATTAAATTATCTGAAAAATCATATGAGAAATCATATGATTTTCTTAAAGCTTCTACATAATCTAAAAAGGTAAAACAATCTAATGCTCTGAAATCTGCTACAAACCTTTCTTTTTCTATATCAGAGCCAATAAGACGGTTTTTCACATAGGACGAATTTAAGAATAATTTAGAAATAGCTTTAATCTTTTTTTGGTTGCTTTGATTTCTTTGTAAAATACGATCAAGCTTATTAGATTTTTTCTCATACAGAGATGCATAAAATTTAAAGTCACGAACTTTATGTTTATGAGTTAAAGCATCGTTGTCAAAATTAACATCATGCTCTCCTAGTGCCGCATAATTTGAGGTACTAAACAATAGTGCTGTGAGTAAAGATATTGGTAAAACTTTTAACTTCATAATAAAAATCCATTTTAGTGGTTTATTTAATTTGACCTCCTAATTGGAGGCTTTTTTGATTAGGGGCAGAGGTTTAATTTAGCAACTTAACGATAATGGGCTAACCATTAAGCTGCTAATTTATTAAATCAGAATAGAGGGAGGTTTAATTAGAAAAAACCTAGCGGGTTCACATCATAACTGACCAGTAAATTTTTGGTCTGCTGGTAATGCTCTAAAGCAACCTTATGAGTTTCACGGCCGACACCTGATTTTTTATATCCGCCAAACGCTGCGTGGGCAGGGTACATGTGGTAACAGTTCGTCCATACGCGGCCTGCTTGGATCTTACGGCCCATGCGGTAAGCTACATTCATGTCGCGACTCCAAACTCCCGCACCTAAGCCAAATTCAGAATCATTGGCTAATTCAAGCGCTTCTTCTTCGGTTTTAAAGGTGGTTACTGCGATCACTGGTCCAAAAATTTCTTCTTGGAAGATGCGCATATCATTCGTGCCTTTAAGCAGCGTTGGTTGGATATAAAATCCGTCTTCATAATCGGTATGTACTTCTTCAATATCGCCACCAATGAGTAGCTCTGCGCCTTCAGCTTTACCAATTTCAATATACTTTAAAATCTTATCAAATTGCTCTTGTGACGCTTGCGCACCAACCATAGTTTCGGTATCTAGCGGGTTACCACGTTTGATTAATTTGGTACGTTCGATGATCTTAGCGACAAATTGCTCGTAGATGTCTTCGTGAACCAGTAATCGAGATGGGCAAGTACAGACTTCACCTTGGTTGAAATAGGCGAGTACTACACCTTCAATACATTTACTTAGATAAGCATCTTCATGATCCATGATATCTGGGAAGAAGATGTTCGGTGATTTTCCGCCCAGCTCGACCGTTGATGGAATAATGTTTTCGGCTGCACATTTCAGGATATGTGAACCAACAGGAGTGGAACCAGTAAAGGCTATTTTAGCAATACGAGTACTGCTAGCAAGGGCTTGACCTGCTTCAGCGCCATAACCGTTGACGATATTCAGTACACCGGCTGGTAATAGATCTTCAATTAATTCCATTAATACTAAAATAGAGGCAGGTGTTTGCTCTGCAGGCTTAAGGATCACGCAGTTACCAGCAGCCAGTGCAGGTGCGAGTTTCCATGCAGCCATAAGAATAGGGAAGTTCCAAGGAATGATCTGACCTACGACTCCAAGAGGTTCATGGAAGTGATAAGACACTGTGTTTTCGTCAATATCACCGATACTACCTTCTTGAGCACGTAAACAACCTGCGAAATAACGGAAGTGATCAACCGCCAAAGGAATGTCTGCAGCTAATGTTTCTCGGATTGCTTTACCGTTATCCCAGGTTTCTGCTATTGCGAGTTGAGTCAGGTTTTCTTCTAAACGATCGGCTATTTTTAGCAGTATATTAGAACGGGCAGTAACAGATGTAGTACCCCAAGCATCTTTGGCTTTATGGGCGGCATCTAGTGCAAGTTCGATATCAAGGTGATTTGAGCGTGGTATTTGACAGATGACTTCGCCATTTATTGGGCTAATGTTATCAAAGTAACAGCCGTTTTGTGGCTCTACCCATTGGCCGCCAATGAAATTTTGGTAACGCGGTTTAAAATTAACAAGTGCATCTTGAGTACCTGGTGCTGCATAGATCATAACTCTTTCCTTTGGTTATTGTTTTGATAAGCAATAATCCTATCATGATGCAAATGTAATTAAACATAATGAAATGTAACGGAATGTAACCTATTAGAGGTAAATGTAAGATATGTAACGTAATGCATTAACTGTAATATAACACTGGGTCGAAAAATTCGATAATACAGCCATAGTAGCGGTGTACTATGGCTGTATTATCGAATTGGGAACCAGGATTTAAGTCACAAGATGATTCATTAGCTTAATGCGACAGTCACATCATCTTTAAGAGTACTTGAGCAGGCTAATACAAACCCTTGCTCAACATCTTCTTCGGTGAGGGTCTCGGTACTTGTCGACGTTACTGAACCTTTGGTTACTTTACACTTGCAAGATCCACAAACCCCGGCGCGACATGCACCAATAACGGGAACGCCATGCTTTTCTAATGCATCTAATAACAATGAACCTTGAATGACTTCTGCTTCAACCGCAAAGTCAGGGACGTGTAGCATGACACTTGTTTCTGTAGCGCCTGATGAGATCTGATCTTGTTGTTTGTTATCTGCTGCAGGTGTAAAGCTTTCTTGGAAGAAGTTGGCCATATCAAAGTCACTTTCTTGGGCTATATTTTCAACCGCTTTCATGAAGCCGACAGGACCGCATAGGAAAATAGTGCGTTGATTTAGATCTGGATACAACTGTCGAATCACGTCGGCACTGACCATGCCTGTTTGATGCGACAAGGCTCTGCTATTCGTCTTTTCATTCGTCTTTTCATTCGTATTGTTATTAGCACTGAAAGTAGCAAAACCGTCACTGTTTTCTAATAGCAATTGCACCTTGAAATTACTATATTGCGTAAGTAAGGTCTGCATTTCATCATGGAAGATAACGTTGTCTTTATCTCGGGCACAATGTAAAAATTCAATGTCAGCATCGCTATTATGCGCTAATAATGTCTTTGCTATCGACATGACTGGCGTGATACCACAACCTGCGCTGATAAGCAGTAGTTTAGATTTGTGCTTACAATCGCTGCTATTGAATTGACCCGCAATGTTTAATGCTGACAAGCTATCACCGATACTTAAGTTATCTGCAAGCCAGTTAGAGACTAAGCCATCGGGTACGCGTTTAATGGTCAAACGTAACTGCTTTTGTTGTGGTGCTGAGCTAATTGAATAGGCGCGATAATGGGTTTTATTTTCTATCTTCACTGCTAAAGTGACGAATTGACCGGGCTTAAAATCAAATAGTGCTTGATCTGCAGCTGCAAAGGTAAAGCTCATCGAGTCATGGGTTTCTGATTCACGCTTAACTAAGACTAATGGTGTTGTCGAAGGCGACCATACTGCTGGTTTTAAGCTGGGCTTCGTGATTGTTTCACCAAGTGAGAAGCTCAGTTTTGGTGATGCTAGTTTTGGTGATAAAGGTTTCGGTGTCGCTTGACCTAATCCTGAGCTATTCAATTTAAGAGACTTAAGTACAGGTGGAGAAAGCGTTGAAGATGGTGTTTTTGTAGAAGACATGATTGCACCTATCGCAGTGATAATTGAAGGTTTGGATGGTTTATGGCGTGTCGAATGTACTTTAACCAATGCGAATATGATCGCATTGGCTAGAGAATACTATTTACCAGCTAGTATTATTTACCCGCTAACATGGTCGCTAAGTCAGCATTAACGTCACCAATACTGCGCATATCAAAGTTATCTTGTAATGCTTTGATCAAGTTGTCAGTCAAGAACGCTGGCGCTGTCGGACCGGTATAAATACCTTTGATACCTAACGCGAATAACGTCAGTAGCACCACGATGGCTTTTTGTTCAAACCAAGACAATACGATGCTTAATGGCAGTTCGTTTACGCCGCAATCAAACTCTTCTGCTAATGCTAATACCAGTTGGATAGCGGAGTAAGTATCGTTACATTGACCAACATCTAATAAACGTGGGATACCATTGATATCACCAAATTCTTTTTTGTTGAAACGGTATTTACCACAAGCTAAGGTTAATACTACCGAGTCCTTCGGCGTATTCACGGCTAAATCAGTGAAGTAACTGCGCTCTGACTTATCACCGTCACAGCCGCCGATTAAGAAGAAGTGTTTGATATTACCTGCTTTCACTTCATTGATAACGGTAGGTGCCGCTTCCATTAATGCATTGCGGCCAAAGCCGACTGTGATCTTGTGTTCAATTTCGGTGTGCGCAATACCAGATTGAGCTAAGGCACATTCGATCACTTGTGAGAAATCATCGCCTTCAATATGCACAACGCCAGGCCAGCCAACAATACTACGGGTGAATAGGCGATCTGCGTATTGACCCACATTCGGATTGATTAGACAGTTAGATGTCATTACGATAGCACCGGGGAAGTTAGCAAATTCTTTTTGCTGATTTTGCCAAGCACTACCGAAGTTGCCAACCAAGTGTGGGTATTTGTTAAGTTCTGGGTAACCGTGTGCAGGTAACATTTCACCGTTGGTATAAACATTGATCCCTTTACCTTCGGTTTGTTGCAGGATCTTTTCTAAATCATGTAAGTCATGACCAGAAACCAGAATACACTTACCAGCAACCGGCTTTACGTTTACTTGAGTTGGTTGTGGATGACCAAAGGTATCTGTCTCACCTTTGTCTAGCATTTCCATAATACGGTAGTTTAGTAAACCAATTTGCATTGATGTTTCTAATAACGTATTTGCATCCGTCGGTTCAGTGCCTAAGAGTGCCATGATCTGATGATATTCACCGCTCACTGATTCGTCACTTTGGCCAAGTACGTTTGCGTGTTCCATGTATGCTGCAGCACCCTTAAGGCCGTATAAACATAATAAACGCAAACCAATAATGTCTTCGTGTAATTCGTCATGACCACGGTTAACCGCCGCTTCGGGTGCAAAATTCATGACTTCTTCAGCGGTTGCTGGTAATACAAATTGTGCAGCAGGAGATAATTCAGGTAACGCTTCGCCCGCCGCCGCTGCAGCAGCCATTACTTGCGTGCGTAGTTGGATTTTGTAACGCTCAGCAATTTCAGTGTATTCAGTAATACGCTCTGGCACAAAGTTAACGTTGGTTAACGTAGAGAAGAATGCACGTGGTGCCCAAGCATCGATCTCGGCATCAATGATGTTGTATTTACGTGCTAGCTCGGCCCAAAAGGACACGCCTTGTAAATTAAACACGAGTACGTCTTGTAGGTCTGAAACATCAGCCGTTTTACCACACATACCTTGAGTATAAGAACAGCCTTTCGACACAGGGGTTTGAACAGTTTGCTCACATTGAATACAGAACATTTAAGACTCCATTATAATTATATTATTGATATCGAATTAACGATGATCTCGGAATCTATATTGCACTGAACGTGCCAACTCTTATCTGATTGATATTTATCGATTTTATGTTTTTTACATATTGAGTTTGATGTACTAACTACATCAACACTGATGTGATTAGTACATCAATGTTGATGTGTTTTAAACTAACGCGACGGCACGTAACGCTTTGGGCTTAATACCGAGTTTTTTTCCCATTTTATATAAATTACCGCGATCCATTTGTAAGAATTCTGCGGCTTGTGCCCAAACAAAGTTTGATTGCTGTAGGGCATGCGAAATGATCTTGGTTTGATACACTTCTACTGCGCCCCGTAGTTCAAACGATGTCGTAGGCAAGTCATTTATTTCTGTTTCTGCTTCGAATGAGGCAGTCTGGCTTACTTCATCGGATAAGTGCTGTTGTAAAATCAGGCTTTGTTGTGCTTGAATAGCCCGTAACCCTGCACGCATTAAGGTATGTTCTAATTCACGTACGTTCCCTGGCCAACTGTAGTGATTAAGTGCGGTTAATGCTTGTGGGTGCAGTTGCAATTTAGCCACATTAAATTGTGAACGAACCCGATCAAGAATATGCCCAGATAATACCGCGACATCCCCCCTGCGGTCTCGCAGTGGTGGCACGTTAATAGGAAATACATTTAAACGGTGGAACAGGTCACTACGAAAGCGGCCTGCTGCGACTTCTTCGGTTAAATTACGGTTAGTTGCAGCGATAATGCGGACATTTATCATTAAGTTCTTATCTGCACCGACTCGCTGTACTTCACCTTGCTGAATAACGCGCAGTAGTTTGGCCTGCATTAATAAGGGTAATTCACCAATTTCATCTAAGAATATAGTGCCGCCATCGGCCAACTCAAATTTACCCGTCCGATTACTGATAGCACCTGTAAATGCCCCCTTAACATGACCAAATAATTCACTCTCAGCTAGACTTTCTGGCAATGCCGCGCAGTTTACGTAAATCATAGGTTGTGTTGCGCGTGAGGAATTGGAGTGAATAGCATGGGCGACTAACTCTTTCCCTGTACCTGTTTCACCACTGATTAATACAGCATAATTGGAATAAGCCACCATGTTGATATTGTTACGCAGGGCTTGCATTTCGGGACTTATACCGACCAATTCACCGCCTTTATTCCGGGCTTCTTGAATGAGCACTTGGTTCATATTTTGCTGTTGCTGGTGGCTTTTTCGTAGGGCTTCAACTTGATTTACATTGCGAATGGTTGCAGCGGCTAATGCAGCAAAGGTCGCTACGGTTATATTGTCAATGCGCTTGAATGCACCGACTTGCATAGCATCAAGGGTAATAAGGCCAACCAAATGATCTTCAACATATAAGCTACAGCCCATGCAGTCATGCACGTTTATCGACCGATTCGGATCGTCTTTTAATAACCCGTCAAAGGGGTCGGGCAAGGTTGAGCTTGCGGGAAAGCGCACAGGTTCTCGGTTGGCTAGAATAGCTTGTAGGCGAGGGTGCTGCTGCGGGTCGAATCGTTGGCCTAATACTTCATCTGATAAGCCATTGACGGCAGCTGCCGACAATAACCCTTCATCGTCAAGAATGAACAAAGCACTGGCATCACAAGGTAGAACCGACTGTAACGACTGCATCAAACGTTGGTAATGATGACCTGACGGTAAATTTAAATTGAGATCGAGTGCAATTTGTAACATCGCTTGGTCGAGAGGAGTTTGCATACGTAGGCCTTAATATCGAGAGTGATGTGATTTTTACATCGAGGGTAATGGCTGTAAATACTTGTGTGCAGAAAGGCTTGGATAACAAAAGCTTTGTTGATCTTGATTAATATTATAAGGGATTATTTTATTAAGTATTATTTTAAAGACTGATTTCTAGGTGGTTTTATAAATAAAAATCACTGTATTATGGATACTAAGGTTAATGCCTAATGATGAACAAGCACTGAAAGATAGAAGGATTTTTAATGAAGATATTAGCAATATCGGGAAGTCTAAGGAAAGACTCTTATAACACGGCGCTACTTAAGGCGATGAAAGCGCTAGCACCAGAAAATATTGAAATTACATTCTTTGATGAATTGGGCCGCATACCGCTGTTCAATCCAGATATAGATCCAAATACAGTTGTGAGTGTAATCGCCCTTAAAAATAGCCTTGCAGAAGCTGATGGGCTTTTCTTATCGAGCCCTGAATATGCACATGGCATTAGTGGTGTGTTAAAGAATACACTCGATTGGCTGGTAAGTGGCGAAGAGTTTGTTGATATGCCAGTCGCTATTTTTAATACCTCTCCACGAGCCTCGCATGCGTTAGATTCTCTCCACGAAATTATTCGTACCATGTCTGGAAATATCATAGATAGCGCATGCATCACTGTACCCTTACTTGGTAGCAATTTAACTGCAGAAGGCATAGTGGAAGATCATGTTATATCAGAATCGATCAAAACAGCGATTAATGATTTTTACGTCGGTATCAGTTAATAACTGAAATTTTGGGTTTTCATAATGAGTTAAACCGTTTATCAAGTCTTGTTGGTGGAAATCCGGGAGGTTATGGTATTGGTGCATCAGTATGGAGTCTTATCAAACAAGGAAAATCGACAAAAAATATAGCAGTTTTAGTCACATCGTTAGTTATTATGGGATTACATGAATTTTCCTATAGTGAAACGAAAAAATATTCAACCGAATTAGAACGAAGAAAAGGTATAAGATAGGGATAATTATGAATTTTATAAAATCTTCAAGTATGTTTTTTTTTATATACGTACCATTTACTTTCTTTTCAATTTATCTAAATAGACTGCTTGGTTTTTCACCTACGGTTGGATTGAATATTGCAGTACTAGTAATCACTACTTTGATTGTAATTAGAACTGGTTACATTAACTTATCAGAAAACAAGATTAGTATATTTTTTTCTATATTTGGTAGTGGATGTTGCGTAATAACTCTTTATATTTTAGCTGCTTTGTTTGATGAATTTATACCACCATCGTTAGGGGAAAGCCTTTCTTCATTTATCTTCAACGCAGTGGTTATGTATATCGTAATCAATTTGTCTTTAAAAAAATCTGATTTTTAGTGTCTAATTTATAAAAATAAGTTGTCTACTAAGGATATAAAGCGATTCATGATGTGTAGTTTATTAAATTTTTGTTTCATTTAGATTTTAGTTTGATGCTTATGAGTAAGTAATGTAATGATGATAATTGTGTTGTATCAACTGTGATTAGACACAAGGAAGTTATTATAAACAACCACTTATAATTTGGGATGGAGTCGCTATGGGTAGGTCTGGAAATAGAACTGGAAGTAATTCGGGAAATAAAAGTATCGCCGTTATTTTCTTTCAAATACTGATTGATTTGGGCGAATTAGCGCTCGACAAAAAGTATGCTAACTTGTGGTTTTCATGGTTAGGCTGGCTAGGCGTAACGGGTCTATTATTTGTCATATATGATAAAACCAGTGACGTTGTACCATTAGTAATCGGTATTGTGTCTGGCGTGAGTTTATTCTTTATTGCACTGGCAATGATTCGGAAAGTGTTTAATTATTTGGTCGGTAAATATCGTGATAATGGATTAGCGATATCGATATCTTTAATTTTTCTGGTTGTAAATACAGTGTTCTCAATGGGTTTAATTTTATCAATAATAAAAGCTTCGGGTGTTTCTGTACTTGGTTAAGCTGAAGCGTGTTTTAAGTTGCTTATAGCTATGTATAATATGCGCTGTTTAATAATAGAAATATAGGCGTAGTGCGTGATGACAAACAAAGGTCTTGGTTGTTCTAAATTTACTTTTGCTGTGTACCTAGCAAATACTCCCAATATGTTGGAGTACCAGGGTATAAATAGCGTTAGTTCACTGGTGACTGGAGAAATTAATGCTATAGGTCAAGCATGTGGCAATGGCTGGCGTAAAGTTTTTAACGTGTATGCCAAATTGTTGTATGCATTAAATCCGGATCATTTTTCGTTTGCGCAGCGGGCGCCTACTTGGCAAATGTATCGAGACGAACATTTGTTACAAGCAGGTAGTAAAACGGCATTGTTATTCAGTCCACCTTCGTTTGATGCTAATGAACAGATAATTCACATTATATGTGGACGTACTTATGCCAAGCAACTATTAGCATCCGGTGAATTAGAGGCTAACTTAATTTGGTTAGATGAAGAGTTTGCTATTGATACTGCAAAGCGTTTAATTGTTTGCCCTTATTTTGATTACCGACAATTATCCAATATCAAAATTGAACGTTTATCAGCGATGTTAAGTCAGTTAGTGAATAACATGAAAACAAAGTACTAATACAGCTACAATGTTGAATAAACCTATCAAGGCGCAAGGCGGTTCGATAGGTTTATTCAGAACTTATATCACTTTAGATAAGCTAATACGTTCATCGCGATAAACGCCGCTGATCACGACTTCTTTTACCTCTTCAATTGTTGTTGCGCTTGTTGGTAGCCATTGCAAATCAATGCCACTAAATGGCTGACTTATGGCATCCTCTTCACCACTATCTTGTAATAATTCAGCTAATGTCATTGCGACTAATGAACGGCCAGAGATGGCAGACCAGCGAGTTAGCAAGTCTTTTGATAACATCTGCTCTGCCACTTTAATCGGTGAACCAGTCAAATTATCAAATTGGATGTAATCAATAGCCCCTGAACGACTAATAATGATACGGTTACTTAACATGCTCATACCGTAGACATATCGTTGCGAATAATCCTGTGAATAAATAACGGTTTGTGATTTATTATCAATGAGATATATTTTTTTATTGGTGAGTGCGGCACTAAACTTACCTGTCGGATCTGAAGCTAATTTAGTTACGTTTTCGGACAATACTAAGGTCGCATTCGGTGATGTTGGCTGAGCGATATTAAACCAACTTAAGGTATTGGTTTTATCACTGACAATCAAAGATTTATCGTCATTGACGAAGGCGGCAAAATCAATGTTGTCCTTCATGATTTCGCCACGCAGACCCAAGGTTTCGGCATCGACAACTGCTGCGGCGGTTCCTGAAGTTTGTAACACCAGTAATAATTTTTGCTCCTTGCTCAATATGAGGTCTGCTTGACTTGAAGATAATGTATAACGCTTACCTGTTTGCTTTAATGTGGAGCTTGATAATTGTTGTAATTCAGCATCTCCCCCATAACCATTTGTAAATACGGCCGTGACCCAATCTTGATTGTAAGAAACTGCTAAGTTGCTGATATTGTTGTTTTTACAGTCGGCCGATGAATCTGGCAGTGAGGGTTCTACGGGTATTACTTCACCTCCACCTGACGCTTTGCTGAACGTATCTATACTTAGTGCGGAAGATAAAGGTGATGCTTTGCTATTTTTACCTAATTCGGTTAGATAAATGCCATTATTACCCGTGCTATTACATGTCTTACTGACAGTCCTGTCACCATAAATAGTCGGTTGATAAATTAAATAAGCGTTCTTATCATGTTTGCCTTGTGCTGCAAATGTCATTGTGGATGTAAGTTGTGTTTGTCCATCACAGTGATCCTTATAACCGTAATCGTCATCATCACAGTCATCATCATCATCATCGTCGTCATCATGATCATCAAATGTCGACATACTCGGTAGTGATGGTGTTGTACTTGTAGGTGTAAATAATTGACTCGAGCCAGTCGTGGTATCTACTTGTAATAATTTATCACCGTGGGCGAGGGCAAGTAACATACCTGTATTTTCATTCATGGTAATTGGAGAGGACGAAAAGAGAGTATTTACAGGATAAGAACCTGGGATTAGGTAGCGGTTACTCAAGTTAACATAGCTATTGTCTAGATCTGCTTGTGACAAGCTTTCGGTAATATCAAAATTACGACTGCTCACCATTTTATCGACAGCAGCCGAGATTTTTAACGCTTTTGAATCACCTTGCAAGGACAGTGCATGTTTGAATGAAGCAAGTAATAATTTAGTGGGCTCTTTTGGACCGTGCATATCATTTAGTTTATAAAAATCAATGTTATATTTTGTTCCAAAAATCTCCTTTAAAAGTGCTTTAGCTTGTTCTTCACTACCCGCAACTTGCGGGTTAAACAGTACTTCATTTTGGATTAAGGTTGTGAATGGGCTGATTACTGCAGCATTCGCTGTCGCGGTGAAAAAATACCCCGAATTATCAATTAAGTAAGGTGCCGTATTAGCACTGGAAACACTCTTTAAGCTCGGTACTTGCTCCTCTTGTTGACCGCACGCATTATTACGATCTGCATCCAAGCAAATTGGTAATTTACTGTAGTCGTAAATATCAGATGTTGTCTTACTTGTTTGTTCACCACCACAGCTAATAACAAGGCTGCAGCTTGCTAAAATAGTCGCTATTTTCGACAGTTTGTACTTTCCATGCATAAAAATAATACTTCGCTTGTTGAAATTTCATACTAACCATTGTTCGTATTATGGTCACTTTTAGTTCACTAAAGAATATTATCGGAGTATACCGATCAAATACAATTGATAATCACTATCATTATCGTTATTATATGCGAAATTTTATGTTTGACTATAGTTTTCATTAGGTTATTTAAATCTACATTAAAAAGGGACAGGTTATATGTTGTTAAGGGTTAACAAATCACTGCTCGCATTGACAGTGGTTGCAGGCACATTATTGACGGGGTGTAACGATAGCAGTCCGGATCCAAAATCAACGGATCAAACGAATCCTACGAAGCCAACAGATCCGACGAAGCCGATTGTTAAACCTGATGCACCTACAACCCCAATTACTAATGATGATTTAGATCAGTTTGGTTGGACCTGGAGTAATAATTTCAATGGCAAACAGTTTTATGAAATTAAAGTACAAGACCAAGAGTGGACAGCGGTTAATGGGAATCCTCATCAGTTAGCCATTGATGCTGTTTACGCTATTGGGGAGATTCAGGTACGTGTTAAAGCTGACTCTGCGACAAACAGAAGTGTGAGTGACGCGCTTGTTAATACGTCTCCTTATACTGGACATACAGGTCCGTTACGACCTGCTGCACCAACCAACCCTTTACAAAATGACGCTTTAAATACGTTCGATTGGACGTTTGTTAGTGGCTTTAATAGTGTGAGCTATTATGAATATTCGCTCACAGGCGGACGAGATTGGTTAACCGTTGTGGATAAGCCGCTAATGGTAGGCGATGTTGATATTGATGCAGGGCAAGTGCAAGTACGCGTTAAAGAAAATGTTGCAACTGGCACTGCCGCTGGTGCAGCTTTGATCAGTACACAAGCATTTACTGCGGGTGTACCAATTGTAATTGATGCGCCAACATTACCTCATATCGTCAATGACAATATTGATAATATAGGTTATCCATATGAAATTAAAACCAATGGTTTTAGCTGGGCATTGGTCGCAAATTACGATCAACCTGAGTATTACGAATTTACGAATGACGGCGGTATTACGTGGAAGGCGGTGACGAGTATACCTCAGCATATTGGTGAAAAAGCGTATGATAAAACTAAAGTCGGCGTTCGCGTTAAGAGAAATGCGATCACGAATCAAGTAAACCCTGCTGGTCAAGTATTGTTTGCGACAGCGGCGAGTGAAAATTTTTACGTGATTCGCGTTGTATCAATGAAAACTTGGAACCAAGCGCAAGACTTAACATCAACGGGTAATTGGTCTAAGGCTGACGATGATGATGGTTGTTATATTGAATACGATGTAAATGGTGAAAACCCACAATTCTGGGCTTATGCTGGATCTTATTACAAGGCGGATGGTGTTCTAGATAAATTAAATTCTGAATTTTGTGGTATGCCGAACTGGAATTTACTCGACATTACTCAAATGACAGCTAAAACCTTAGTTAACTCTGATTATGTGCCAAGTGCTTTTGATAAATATTTAATTAGTGATTCTCGATATAGTTCATATTGGGCTTTAGAAACTGATGCGGTGACGCTGAAAAAAATCAGTGCGGGTAAAGAAAATACGAGGTCGTATGATTATGCGAGTGTTATCGGCAGTTGGGCTGTCCCTGAAATTGCTGAAATAGTGACTGAAAGTAATACGGTAAATACTAATATTCAAGCTTCAGTCTTGTTACATGACGGCGAATGGAAAACGACTTCAACGGACATTATTACTGTTATCAATGATGTTTACGCTCTCTCTGGCAAAACTTTGTCTCCACTATTATCCGATGTACAAGCGTTAGAAACCAAGACTAAAACGACATTTGATACATTAGAATTGGAGCTAGCTAACTATAAAGAAAGACTTGGTTTGTTAGCGCTTTATTCGACGATGCTTGAAAATGATACAAGTGTTGATAACAGTATTAAAGTGAAAATTAAAGAGAATACTGCATTAGCCAATGCAGAGTTCATTAAGTTTACGGCGTTACATACCTCATTTTTCACCGGTTTGAAAGTAAGCTCTGCGTTAACAGCTTTGATTCAATTAACGGATCAAAATATTGCAGCTAACACCACCCAAGATGAATTAATCGCTGCGGGTGATGGTGCAATTATTCACGCTAAGAGTTTAGATTTATTTGCCGCGGCCTCGACCATTAGTGATTTTATTAAAGCTAACATTAAAATTACTGCGGATCTTAAAGCCGCAACAGATGAATTGTCGAAAGAGGATAATACAGCCTTGTTTTCAGCATTAAATAAGCTGTGGGTGATGTTTAATGATTTACCAACTTCAGCAGATGTTGATGCACTAAATACAGTCGCAGAAGCGGGCTTAAAGCGTGCGTCAGATGCCGGTTATGAAGTTGCTGCCGCAGATGCCGTGGTTGGAACACACTTTTATAAACTTGATATGAATGGTGACTACCTTCCAAGCGCGACAACCTATGCACAAGGCTGGCGTTGTGTGATGGATAACCGAGATCTTGTGCGTAAACGAATTTGGACATTGCTTA
The DNA here is from genome assembly GCF_018219435.1 of Moritella sp. 28. NCBI lineage: Bacteria > Pseudomonadati > Pseudomonadota > Gammaproteobacteria > Alteromonadales > Moritellaceae > Moritella > Moritella sp. 28. Next base: position 1,896,644 of record NZ_CP056121.1, read on the forward strand.
AAGACGGGCTACCAAATGGGGCAGATGATTTAGCATTTGATGCGTCTGGAGCTGGTATTGCGAGTGTAATGGGGGCTGGTGGTTTAGTTGAGTCAACGAATACTGCCCAGTTATGTGGACGTAATGATTGGTCATTGCCAACTAAGGGGCAGTTGACTTCACTCGAGACTGGAACGGTTAATAACAAAGCAACAATTGATGTTGACGTATTCCCGCATCACTTTGCGTTAAAACCGGAATATGACATTAATGATTGGTTATCTGGTGCCCCGGACCCAACTCTATTTTGGTATTGGACTAAAGAAGAAAGAAACAGTGACGAACAAAAAATTTATCGCTATGAAACCCAACACAAATCAGCAGCATCTAGTTCTGCCTTAAAACAAGGTAATGAAGATAAAGTCGTACAGGGGCGTGTAGTCAGTGAAATTACACTGTCATATCAACTACTTGATAGTGCTGGCTCTGTGACTACTGATGTTGATGCCGCTGTATGTGCATATCAGCCGGAAACAAAGAAAACTTGGCAGCTGTTTGATAATGCTGATCTTGCAACAAGAGCTAAATATTATGGTCAGTCTAACTTGGATGCTGGCACTGTATTAGCTGAGGTCGCGCAGCGTAATACTGAAAAGTTATGTAATAAGAGTAACTGGCAAGTACCAAGCTTAGCTCAATTAGAAATGCTCTTGCCTATGAATGATAGCGTATTTCGTCAAAATACTGTCGAAAAGTACGATTCACAACTTTGCTATGTAACAGCAGATTCTGCGCAATATGAACGTCAAAAATGTCTCAATATGGTCACCGAATCAACCTCGGATGTAAATAAATCCAATTCTTATTCAGGCCAATATGTATATCGTTTGATGTCTGTCGATTAATCAATTCATTAATTGTTTATAAATAGGCTGTTGGTTGCAGCTAATAGCCTATTTGTTAACGTCACCATAAAAATAATAGAGATAAAAAATGAAAAACAATAAACAAAAACAACGCGGTGCAGCGGCAATTGAATATGCAATTTTAGCGGCTGCAATGTCATTAATTATGTTGCAATTTTTAGGTACCGATGGCGACCTGACTAACGCAATAAATACTACTTATGAGTCTGTGATTAGCAAACTTGAAACTGTGAATGGCGGCGAATGATACACGTTAATTTAGCGTGATTACGTTTTACCGTATTAGATAGAAGTAATAATTATGAATGCAAAACGTTTAGTTTACTTTTCTGTTTGTCTGTCGTTATTGGGGTTAATTTGGCTGTTCTTCAGTTTGGCTGCACCAGTAAAAAGCACCACGAGACAGAACATGGTAAAAACTTATGAAGTCTTGGTAGCGGCACAAAAAGTAGCTATCGGTAGTCCTTATCGTGCTTCGTTATTTGCTTGGAAAACAGTAGAGGAAGCGAGTGTACGTGATCGTATCGATTTTATTGATAAAGCCAATTTTTCTATGGATCGTTTAGAGAACACGGTCGCCGCGGGTGATTTTATTACGGGGAAAATACTCAGTCCGTCGGATTTCTTAAAACCAGAGCAAGGTGGTTTTTTATCCCTGATGTTACGTCCAAATTATCGCGCGGTATCAATCCCTGTTGATGAAGTAACTGCGAATTCGGGGTTAATTGGTCCGGGTGATCACGTTGATGTGTTACTGCTTGCGTCAAAAGCGCAAGAGTTACGCTCTCGTGGTAATGAAACTCAAAGTTTATATGTGAAAACTATCGCTCAGAATGTTCGAGTATTGGCATTTAATGACGCGGTACAGATCTCGCGTTATATAGAAAAACAAAAGAATAGCAAAGGTGTGATTCCTGATAACAGTACGGTGACGTTAGAAGTGTCACCCGTACAAGCCAATCAAATCACCTTAGCTAATCAACTTGGCACATTGTCGATGGTCCTACGCAGTAAAAACAGTAACAAAACTGATATCGCTGTGATTCCAGCAATTCATGTCGATGATATTTTGCCTGCAATTAAGCAAGTGCAACCGGATATCGGCTTAATTGAATTTCGTGCTAAAGATAAACGAGTGATGAGCAATGCAGGAAACGAAAATGATTAAACAACTAGTGAGTGCATTGTCATTATTACTGCTTAGTACTCTGTTGCAAGCACAAACGTTAGATGTGGTATTGAATAAAGCCCGCTTGGTGATATTACCGAAAACAGCGAAATCTATCTTTATTGCCAGCAATGGCATTGCGGATTACCAAACGTTAACGAATACCAAAATTATGGTGTTTGGTAAAAAGACCGGTAGCACGTCTTTGTATGTCCTTGATGCGAAAGAAAACGTTATTTATTCTGCAACCGTTAAGGTTAACCACAATGTAATAGAGCTTAATGCGCTGATTCATAACGAGTTTCCTGATGCGATATTTAACGCAGAATCGACTGCTGGTAAGTTGTTCTTGAAAGGACAAGTTCCAACACCGAGCATGGCGGAAAAGATAGTGCGTTTATCCGAAGGGTATGTGTCAGCACTAGCTAACACAGAGTCCAGTGATAGTAAGGAAGGCAGTAACACGCAGAATTCAACAGGTTCAGATAATAAAGATAAATCGGCAGAGAACAAGATTGATAAGGATGAGTTAATTAATCAGCTGCAGGTTACCATGCCTAACCAAGTAAATTTACGAATCAGAATAGCGGAAGTGTCACGTAAAGTATCCAATAAGTTGGGTATTAAGTGGGGTTCGCAAGGTTTTGGTACCGGCACGTTTTCTTTTCTAGATAGCTCTGGCGGTAATATCGGTGGGCTAAATCCAGCGGGTTGGGCAGATCTTTCTGTGATTGTCGATGCATTAGCAACGAACGGTATGATGTCGGTATTAGCAGAACCAAACTTAACGGCAATGAGTGGCGAAGAAGCTTCGTTCTTAGTCGGTGGCGAGATCCCAATACCTTTGGTTTACGGTGATACCGCATCAATTGAATATAAAAAGTTTGGTGTGAAACTAGATTTTAAACCAATAGTATTAAGTGCTAATCAAATCAGTCTGCAAGTGTTCTCTGAGGTGAGTTCTGTGTCTTCAGAAACCAGTATCCAAATTGGAGGATCATCACTGCCTACTTTTGTCAGTCGTCAAGCGTCTACCACCGTCGAGCTGGCAAGTGGTCAAAGTTTTGCTTTGGGTGGATTGTTGCAATCAAAAGATATTGAACAGTTACAAAAGATGCCATTACTGGGTGATATTCCCGTGTTAGGAGCACTGTTCCGTTCAACGAGTTTTCAGCGCGAAGAGACGGAGTTAATTATTATTGCCACGGCGTATCTTGTGCAACCAACCCGTGCAGACTCGTTACCCTTACCAACAGATGGCTTGATCCCGATGAGTGATGTTGAGCGTTTATTAGCGTGGCCAGTATCAAGGGATGTCACAAATTCAACAGACAATGAAAGTCGCACTAACAATCGCCAGCCGCGACTGCTTGGCGATAATGGATTTTATTACTGAGGTAGTTATGCGGATATTTTTGATATTAATCGTTTGTGGTTTGTTGAGTGCTTGTTCGAGTAACTCTGTGCAACGACAACCACACGTAAAAGTAGAAGCTGTAACGCATAAAATAGCGATACAGCTAGATTCTGAAAAGCTGAATGAAAGTGATAAAGCGGCGCTTATTGAGTTTATTTATCAACGAGGCGAACTTTCGGCACTGCGGGTCAGAATTGATAGTTATAGCGATAAAGGTAATAAAGCAGTACCCGAGTTAATCGCAATTTTGAAACAGATTGGTATTTATCCATCTCAGGTTTCGAGTCAATTTAGCGAGTCGCCTTCAATCGCGGATGTTGCGATAGTTGTTGAATCTTACCGCAGTATTGTTCCAAGTTGCCAGGCGGGTAAAGCTAAACATATAGTGCTAAATGCATTTAGAAGCAGCGATAACTTTGGTTGTGCTAACACCAGTGCGTTGGCGCAAATGGTCGCAACACCACGTGATTTAATTGTGGGACGTACTCTCGACGCGACGGATGGACGCAAAGCGGTTGCCACTGTTGAAGCTTATTATCAGCCTGTTGCGAGTAATAACCAAGAGAAAGATAAAAAGAGTAGCGTCGCTGCTAGTTTAGGAGGTCAATAATTGTGAATATGTCTAATCAAATGGCGAATGAGCATACCCTAGATAGTAAACCTCGTGGTAGTCAAATTACGGTAGTTAGTGCCAAAGGTGGCGCTGGAACAACGTCTTTATTAGCGAATATTGCTTGGGGTTTATCACAGCAGCAAGGGATGAATGTTGCTTGTACGGATCTGGACTTTATAACTGGCGATTTGGATCTGCAATTTAGTGTGCAGGCAAACAATGCATTAGTAGAAATGCTACAATTTCCTGACTGCCTAGAACCCGTTATCTATCAGCGCAGCGGTCTTAAGGTAAATGATGATTTATATGTGTTTACTGGCTATCAATCTGGTTTTGAACAACACTTTTGGCCAGATGTGGTCAGTATGCAAAAAGTGTCTCGCTTCTGTCTGCAGCAAGCTACACATTTGTTGTGGGATGTCCCCGCGTTTTGTCTACGCGATAAAGTCGGTTTTGACACGCTAAATAGCAGTGATATTCGTGTGGTTATCGTTGAGCCAACATTGGCGTCTATTCGTAGTACTAACCAGTTGTTGGCTAAATTAGAGCAATCATCGTCAACACGGACGTTAGTGGTGCTTAATCATACTAAACCTGAGGCTCTGTCTCTGATTACAGCGAATGATGTTGCATCGACGCTAAGTCGAAAGTTCGATGTGGAAATTCCTTATTCGCCAGCAGACATGCGAGGAGGTAACGCATTGGGTGTGTTGGCGATTAATCAAAAAGGCCGAAATGCTAAAGCACTGAAAAAATTAGTAAGTCTAGTCAGTGGCGAGCCTGAAGTGTCTAAATCACGCTTGTTTAGCTGGCTTAAGGGGGCGTAATGTTTGGAGTTAATGTAACGACAGCTACGCAATCTGAAACATCATCTACGACACAATCATTATCAGTGCCGATTGCGGATGTGTCTTCGACAAGCAATATTGAAGAACAGCGTTTTCGCACTATTCAGCAAGAGATTATGGCGATTATTGCGCCATCTGTCGTTGTCACCTTAAGTCCGGAAGAGCTTGAGGAACGCACATTTGAAGCGGTTGGAAGCATTGCAGCACGTCAGCAATTTCCAATTGGCGGTATCGAACAACGCAATATTAGTCAGCGCCTTGTCGATGAAATGCTTGGTCTTGGTCCTTTGCAGGTGCTGATGGATGATCCTGAAATCACCGATATCATGGTCAATGGGCATAAAGAAGTCTTCATTGAGCTGCGGGGTAAAGTGAAGCGAGCTGATGTCAGTTTTCGCGATGAAGAGCATGTATTGAACTTGGCGAGACGGATAGTGAGCCGAATTGGTCGTCGTGTCGATGAAACAACGCCGATGGTCGATGCTCGTTTGCCAAATGGTAGCCGTGTGAATGTACTTATTCCACCGTTGGCATTAAATGGTACGTGTATTTCGATTCGTAAATTTAATGAAAAAAAGCACAGCTTAGAGCAACTTTCGGCGTTGGGTGCGATGTCGACAGAAATGGCGAGTGTACTTAATATTATTGCCCGTTCACGCATTAATGTATTGATTTCTGGTGGTACTGGCGCAGGTAAAACGACGTTGTTGAATGCGCTGTCATTTGGCATATCACCAGACGAACGCATTATTACGATTGAAGATGCGGCAGAATTAAAGCTGCAACAACCCCATGTTGTGAGTATCGAAACGCGCCCTTCGAGTGTCGAAGGTGCGCCTGCAATTGGTCAACGTGAGCTGTTACGTAATGCGCTACGAATGCGTCCTGATCGTATTATTTTAGGTGAGGTTCGTGGTGCTGAAGCGTTTGATATGATGCAAGCGATGAACACGGGTCATGATGGTTCGATGTCAACGCTTCACGCGAACTCCCCACATGATGCCTTAATTCGGTTAGAAAATATGTTATTGATGGCAGAAGTTAATTTACCTGTATCGGCTTTACGTCGTCAAATTGCCAGTACCTTAGATGTCATTGTGCAAGTGGAGCGTATGAGAGATGGTAAACGCCGCATTGTTAATATTACCGAAATTGTTGGTCTTGAAGGTGATCAATATCTTACCCATGATTTATTTCATTTTGATTATCAACACACGGATGCTCATGGTGATATTGTTGGGCAATTTTTATCGGCAAAAATATTACCGAGATTTAGTGAAAAAGCGCGTTATTACCAACTTGAATCGCAGTTAAAGCAAGCGCTAGGGGTGCGATAATGCAGGTCATTATTGGTTCGTTATTATTTTTAGTGTTCCTATTAAGCAGTTATAAAGTACTGCAATACCAGCGACAACGAATGATATTAAAGCGTCGACTAAATTTAGTCTCCGTAGTTGATTCAACCGTGAATACAACAACTTCAGCCTTGTTTATTTGGCAGCAGAAAACAGGTTTTTTGCTGCAATACTGGTCGCAGATACAGTCGCGTATTGATTCGCTGTTTGATCGTCAGTCTAAACGTTGGTTATTAATAACCTTAGTTTCTGCGGCGCTGGTAACTTGGTTTTTCATGCCTTTTTTTTCACCCTTGATGAGAATGATGATTGTTGTGATTTCTGTTATTGGCATTGCTGGGGCGAGTTATTGGCTGATGCGAGTGCGTCAACATCGTGAATTTGAAGCCGCCTTTACCCAAGTATTAGGGCAGATGTCCCGTGCTGTATCGGCGGGTATTTCTGTACCACAAGCCATTGCGCAAATTGCTGATTATCAGCAGGGGATGTTAGGCCGAGAGTTTAGTTTGATCCGCGATAGGTTAGAAATTGGTATTGGTTTAAAGCAAGCGCTGGATCAAGCCAGTATCCGTTTACCTTATGTTAGCTTTCACTTCTTTCGTGTCGCGCTGATCTTAAATGAGGAGAACGGTGGTCAGCTTCGTGAAGTATTACATAGTTTGAGTCGTACTGTGCATGACAATGCCGCGATTAAAATGAAGATCAAAAGTTTAACGGCTGAGCCTCGCATGACGGCGGCAATTTTAGCAAGCTTACCGGTAATACTGATTGCTGTTATGTTTTTCAAAAATCCAAGTGCTTTTATTACCTTAACCCAAAGTGCCAGTGGTCATTTAGTGCTGGGGTATGTAGTGACCAGTATGGCGCTTGGTTTAGCTGTCATTCATTTGTTAACTAAGGTGCGCGCTTAATGACTTTATCTTTATGGATCGCAGTCGTGTTGCTCATCAGTGGCGCGGTGATGGCGTTGATATTTAATGGTCAAGCTCAACGCCGAGAGTTGCTGTTGCAGCGTCTTGCATTGGTATCGATTAAACAAAATAGTGACCTGTCTCGTTCACTTAACACGGAGTCAACATCAAGCTTATGGCAGCGTTTAACCGTCGCGCCAGATATCGCGATGTTATTGGTTAAAGCAGGCTTTCATGATTCTCGAGCGGGTGCGTATTTTTTGGTGAGTAAATTAAGCTTGATGGTAATCAGTGGATTGGCTTGGCAATGGTATGTCGATTTTGACTTGGATAAATTTGTGTTAGCCAAAACGTTAGTCTTTGCTATTTCAGGCGGTTTACTTGCCGAACATTGGTTGAAGTGGCGGGCACGTACAGTCAATTATCGTGTTGCTCTGGCGTTACCTGATGCATTAGATTTGATGGTGATTTGTGTTGAATCGGGTTTAACGTTAGAAGCTGTATTTCAACGCGTTGGTCATGAAATGGCGGCTGTTGCACCTGAGTTATCTCGTGAATGGCTAATTACCGAAGCGGAATTAAGATTATTAGACTCTCGTTTAACCGCACTGGATAACTTAGCCAAACGGACTGACTTAGTTGAAGTTGAAAATATGGTCATTGCATTGTCTCAGGCTGAAAAATACGGCAGTAAGATTGCCCCAACGATGCGTTTGATAGCCAGTGATAGCCGTCAATATCAGTACCTTCGTTTAGAGGAGAGAGTCGGAAAAATTCCAGCGAAAATGTCATTACCTGTGGTGCTTTTAATTATGTTACCTGTGGTCGTACTGATCGTTGCGCCAACGATTCTCGTTTTATTAGACAGCATAGGAGGATTATGATGACGTCTTTTTTACTAAAATGGCTGTTAGCCTGCTGCGTCCTGACGTTGGCCGGGTGTAGCTCTCACCAAGCTAATGTCACTGAAGAGATGAAAAACGACCGTGGACTCGCGCAACTTGCGCTTGAAAGTGGCCGACCAGAAAGCGCGATTACTATCTATCGCGAGCAACTTAAACTACAGCCAACGGATATTTCGTTGTTATTGGCTTTAGGAACTGCTTACAACCAAATGTCTGAGTTTGATTTAGCCTTGCATTACCTTAATAAAGCGCAGTCTCTGTTATCCAGTGAAAGGTCTGAATCGAATGAATCGCCTAAATCGGATGAAACTCGTGGCCAAATATTACGTGAAAAGGGCAATGCAAAACAAGGGTTAGGGCAAGTTAAACTCTCATTAGTGGATTTAAAACAAGCAGTAGAGTTATTACCTAATGATGCGAAAACATTAAACAGCCTCGGTATTAATTACGCATTATTTAAAGATTATAGCCCAGCAAGAACTGCCTTTATTCGCGCGTTAGCCAACGAGCCTGAAAATCTAGAATATCGTAATAACTTAGCCTTAGCTTGGATTTTAGACGGTCAACCAGAGCAAGGTATTAATGTACTTTATTCGCATTATTTACGCGGCAGTTCAACATCAAAGAGTCGTCAGAATTTAGCACTCGCATTTGCCATGAAAGGGGATGTTGAAGCAGCTAAAACCATTGCAAAACAAGATCTGACTAAAGCTGAACTGGAAAGTAACACCGCTTATTACCAACAATTACAGCAGCAACAAGAGTTACAGCTGGTTAAGCCATGAGTGTTAGTAACGCGATTAACTTTGGTAAGACAATGAAGTCTAGTCAAACAAAACACCGTCAGAAAGGCAGTGTCAGCATTGAATTCGCGGTAAGTATTTTACCCTTTTTTGTATTGTTGTTAGCGCTTATCGAAATTAGCCGTTTTATGATGGTGGGGAGTGTTATCGATGTCGCGTTGGTTTCTGCGACTCGACAATTAGTCGTGACGAAGGCAGGTCAAGATCTGACGGGGGAATTGAAGCGGACCTTGTCTGAACAGCATTTACCTTTATTGAATAGCAGTAAGATGACTGTTAAAGCGCGTTACTTCGATTCTTTGACGGCGCTTGCTAATGGCTCGGGGTTAGACGATTTTCAGAATCAGGATTTTGCTGAGTTCACGCTGGTTTATCCTTACCAAGCTTTATTTATGCCTAGTCAGATTGATAGCTTTAAGCGTTTAACGAGTTTTAATCGTACGATTTTAGTGACGTTAGAGCGGGGGGCCAGCCATGGGAATTAAATGGGGTATGCGTACGGGACAGCGTGGCAGTAGTGTGATCGAATTACCCGTTATCACATTTGTTATGGTGGTTTTGGTCTTGTTTATAGTGAATATAAATCAAGCTATTAGCCAAAAAAATAAACTTGATAATTTGGCATATTCACTCACGTCTATCGTGGCGTGTGAGCAGTGTGACAATGCCATGCTGATTTCGGCCTCTAAATCATCGACATCCGGAGTCATTTCAACCGCCTTAACTGAGTTTTTATTGCAGGTTGCGCAACGTCGTTTTAATACGTTGATTTCAAAATCCACAGCAGAACTGGGGATCCATGTTGAACAAGTGGTATTTGATGCAGCAACACAGAAACCAAGGTTACACGATATTAATGCTGGGGCGGCATGCTTATCGAGGCCGCAGTTATTGTCCTTAACGGATTTGTCTCCAATTGGCTCGATTCAAGGCTTCAATGCGGGCCAACATGCCGAAATATTCCAAGTCACTGTTTGTATTAAAGGCATAAATAGCATTGCAGGCAATTTAACGCCTTTGTTAATTCGCAATTTTAACGACCGTTATTATCAGAGTTCAGCGTTATTAATAGGGCGATCACTATGAGTTTTATACAAAGTCAACGCGGCGCGATCACGTTAACCTTTGCTTTTATGCTGCCAGCGATAGTGAGCTTATTAGCCATGACTGTATTTTTTTCTATGTATAGTCAAGTTGTTATTCGTGCGGGACAAGCGACTGATTCAGCTGTGCTTGCCTGTGCTTATCAGCAAAGTAACAATACTGAGGTGACAGAGAATATTTTGGAATACTACAGGCCCAATTTCGTGCTACCGGTACTGAATAAAAGTGTCAGCCTCAATAGCAAGAATGGCTGTCAGATTAAGGCGCAATATCGCTTTAAACCGGCGATGCTGGAATCACTACCCGTTGATATTAAAGGTAGTGTCGAGATGAAGTCAAACAGTCTGTCACGCTCTAAATTGATCCGTAATGTGAATGTGATTCAAGACCCGGTAGATTTCTCCCTCGTTCTAGATATATCAGGTTCGATGTCACGGGATTTACCTGAATTAAAAAAAATCATTACTGATGTGATTAACGATATTGATCCAAATAGTAATCAGGTTCGATTTTCTATTGTGCCTTTTCAAACGGGTGTTGGTGTGACCGGTGCGCCTTGGTTACTTAGTTCTGAAGACAGTCCTAAATGTGTGGATAGTCTGGTGTATACAAACGGAAATTTAGATGCAGATAAAACCGTGCAGTCGTTAAATTATCCTTCTAAAAAATTGGATTTTAATGAAGTAACACCGGATCGTTTTTTAGATCGTTGTAGCGAAACCTCATTTATTTTACCACTGACAAACGATCTTGATAATGTCATTCGCTATGTTGAATTATTAGAAACAACTGGTGGGAGTACTGCTTCTTATCAAGGGTTTATTTGGGGTGTTCGCACCTTGACTGAGGAGTGGCAAAAAGAGTGGAATGTTACACCCGTACAGTCAACCTCGCTGACTCAGCGCTTGATCTTGTTTACCGATGGTAGTGATAGTCGACAAGATTATTTCAATGACTTAATGCGTGCTGGTTTGTGCGATGAGATTCAGCAAAACCTTAATATTGAAGTCAGTTTCATCGGTTTTGGGGTATCGGCAACACGGATTAAGCAATTCCGGCAATGTGCGGGTAGTAATGGCACCGTGTTTGATGCGAACAATACTGCGGAGTTAGCTGCCTATTTTAAGGATGCAATCAGGGTCAATACTGAAACCAAAGTGCGTATTGTACTGGGAGAGTAGATGTTTAGCGTTGTGATGTTATCTAGGGCTTAAGAGTAATAATTCAGAATTAGTTAAATTAATTGTATTAGAGGTACTTATGTTTAAAAAATGGCTTGTGGTGTTCACATTATTGTTGTCTAGCCAAGCGCACGCTTATCAACGAGGCGAAATGCTTTCTGCAGCCGCTCAGGAACAACTTGGGTTAAACCCCAATCGAGTGTCGTTAATTGATTTCTTTGCTGAGTGGTGCGTGTCTTGTCGTGCTGAACTGCCAGAAGTAAACCAGTTAGTGCCTTCATTGTATGCATTAGGGGTTGATGTTGTTGGTGTCGATGTCGATGAGGATGTGGCTGCTGGTATTGCATTTCAGAAATCGTTGGGAATCAAATTCCGCGTTGTTAACGATGCCGATCAAACGCTGGTTGATGATTTTCAACCGATTGGTATGCCGGCGCTGTATTACATTTACCAAGGCCAGGTGTTAAATGTGCGTTATGGTGCGATTAATCATATTGGAGATGTCATTATGAGTGACTTGAAAGATATGGGGCTAGGTCAATGAAACCTTATGCACAATTAACCTTACTGTCTTCTTCGCTGCTATTGACCTGTTTTGGTCTGCAAGCCGAAGTAACGACTACAGGCCAAGACTCACCTTACCAAGTGACGGAGTCTATTTCTAATGTGGTTTACAAAAGCCAGGAAACAATCGCAGAAGTGTCGGCATCTTCTCGTCAGCATACAGCTGAAACACCGACAATCGTTGTGATCAGGCCTGTGAATGTGCAGAACCACCAGCCATCACAATCTGTTATTAGCGCGTTACCGGCAGTTATACCAAGTGCTTTACCAACCCCGATACCAAAAGTTTTACCCACAGTGATACCAGCACCGATACCTGTTTATCCTGTATTGAATGCATCGGTATTACCCGCACCTGTGAGTAACGATGTAGATGAAGAACCTTCTTTATTCTCGGCGATTAGTGACTGGTTTAGCGTTAAGCCTGTTAAACCTTGGCAAAAGGGGACTCTGGCGAAAAAATCCATGAAACCCGGTGGTGAAGTGCCTGAGTTTGATGTGTTTTCAGAAAAAGTATTTGCTTATAAACAAGGTTCGATTGGCGGTAATGGTGTCGGTGGTGGCGGCTGTGGCTGTAATTAAAAGCACCTTGTTCCGCGCGTAAATAGACGCTTGTTCTGTGGCTAGTGATTTAGACTTTATTGCTGATAAATCACGGTTGTAATCAATTAAAGATGAATGATAAAAATGAATATAAAATTACCGTTAACCCTATTTGGCCTTGTTGCTGGCTCTGTATCTGCTGCAGACCATGTATCGATCCATCATTTGAGTTTTGAAGAATACGGCGATAAGATCAAAGCCGGAGACAACATTCTCTCGCTAGAGAAGAATATTGGTTTGGATTGGACCATCACAGCCGAACTTGGTTATGACACTGTATCTGGAGCTTCACCAGCTTGGGTGCCGACAACGCCATCATCGGGTGTTATTGCGGGAAAACGTACGCAAGAAGCACAAGATAAGACGTCGGAAGTCATCCGTGCGGGTTATGACCCTTACCGCGGTAATTATGAGATGCGTCCCGTTGAGTTAGAGGATACGCGCTATTCTGCGGCAACAAATGTGACCTTCCGGGATAAAGACCGAGATGAATGGACTCTGGGCGTGAACTACTCACAAGAAGATGATTATAAAAGTATGGGCGCGAATGCGAAAGCCTTGCTCTATACAGACAGCAGTAAAAACCGTTCATTTAGCCTTGGTGGTTCAGTCCTTTCTGATCAGACATTGGCGTTTCAGGAATATCAAAATGGCGGCAATGAACAGCAATGGAAAGACATCTTTACATCAAGTATGGAAGTCGGGATGTCACAAGTATTCACTCCTAATTTGTATGCAACCTTTACGGCCTACGGCGGCTATAAAAGTGGTTATTTGAGCAATCATTATCTTACGGTATTACGTGAAGTCGATATTGATGATGACGGTAAAATTAGTGATGATGAAGTATTTTTGGCACAAGACTCGCGCCCTGATACACGTATTTCTGGTGGGATTAATGTACAAACATTTTACAGTGTGACTGATCGTGTAGTTGTGCGTCCGCGTTATAAATTTTTTACCGATGATTGGGGCGTAATGTCACATCAGCTGGGTGGTAAAATGAGTATTAAAATCACGGATTGGTTAATGCTGGCGCCGGGTTATTCTTGGTATAGTCAGCAAGGTGCGAATTTCTTTATTGACCCGAAATCCAGTGATCCAACATTCGCCTCAAAAGGTTATGCCACTACAGACATTCGTTTGGGTGATTTTAATGCCAATGCCTATGAATTGGGTGTAAGCCTTAAGTTATCAAGTAAATGGCGGATGAATGCATTAGCGGCTTATTATGAACAGAGTAATGGTTATGCCAGTCGCTGGTGGGCTGTAGGGGTAACATATGACTATTAAGCAATCTTATGTACATCGTTTTATGGCGATGACAGTACCTTGCGAAGCGACTTTGATTGCATCGGAAGCTGCGGAGTTAGCGCGGGATATTGAAACGAATACACGCCGTTTAGAAGAAAAATTTAATTTCTATTCTGATACCTCAATGTTAACGAAAACGATTAACCAGCGCAGTGGTAAACGCGTGGTTATCGATACTGAGACACTGGATATTCTAACTAAGGTGCGAGAGTATAGTATTGCGACGCAGGGGATCTTTGATATTACGGTTGGTACGGTCAAAACGTTATTGCAAAGCAATGCTAAAACACGTGAACAGGTCTATCAAGATGCAGCCCCTTATATGGGGTTAGCGGCCTGGGATATAGAAGATAATATCTTGATCATGCATTTTCCTATTACGCAATTGGATCTCGGTGGCGTGATTAAAGAAGTCGCTGTTGATCAGGCGTTAGCCATTGCAGAACAAGCCAGTAGTGGTGCGTTAATTAACTTTGGTGGTGATGTTCGTGCGTCGGGCTGTAAAGTGGATGGCAGTGACTTTGTGGTGGCAGTGGTTAACCCACATGAACAGACGCAAGCGCTGTTTGCTTTACCACTACGTAATCAGGCTCTGACTACATCAGCGCATTATGCAAGACGACAACAGTTTTCAGACCAAGAAAGTTCTCATATTCTCGCGTCACAAGATACTCACCAGCAGGTTATTTCAGTGACGGTTGTTGCAGATAGCGCATTGCAAGCTGGGATCATAAGTACAGCATTAACGATTAACCCTCGCTTAACGGTTCCCGAAGAAATTGGGTTTGCATTAGTTGATGAGCAGTTGAATGTTCATCAAAATACGGATTTTTTATTATCATGACGTTACTTTTTAAATTAAATGATGCAATGAAGCAGCTATGTATCATGTTGCTGCTGTTAACCAGTGTTAGCGCTATTGCACAGACGCAAGCGGGCAGTAATGCTGAGTCTGAATTCCTTACGGTTAACCAAGCATTTCCACTTTCATCACAAGTATTAAACGCTGAAGATGGCGATAAATTGGTATTAACGTTTGCGACCGAGCAGGGTTATTACCTTTACCACAAACGCTTTTCTTTTAATGTCACGAGTGGCAATGTCAGCTTGGCTGAGCCACAATTTTCAATTGTCGCAGAACAAAAACAAGATCCTAATTTTGGTTTAGTGAAGGTTTATCATCAACCGCTAACGGTTACTTTACCGTTTACGGGAAGTGGCAGTGTTAAGGTCCGCTACCAAGGGTGTGCTGACAGTGGTTTATGTTATTTACCACAGCGTAAAGTGATTGAACTTGAAGCTAAGGTGACCAATAGCTCGGTTATACCGTTTGTTGTTGAACCTATCAGTCCAGCGTCAACCCCCTTGATGAGTGTGACGGGGGCTTCAGCAAATGACAGCCAAAGTTTAGCGGGTGTGCTAGCGGGGGCTGGGCGAGTGCAAGCCTTGTTACTTTTCTTTGTGCTTGGTTTAGGGCTTGCTTTTACTCCTTGTGTATTGCCGATGATCCCCATTTTATCGAGCATCATTGGTGGTCAAGGCACTGGCATGACGGGCTGGAAAGGCTTTTATATTTCGTTAGCCTATGTGTTGGGTATGGCATCAAGCTATGCATTGATTGGCGTGTTAATGGCGACGGTTGGGCAGGGCGTTAATATACAAGCGGCGATGCAACAAACCTGGTTGTTAGTTATATTTTCAGGCCTATTTGTGTTGTTAGCGTTAGCTATGTTTGGTGTTTATGAATTGCAATTACCATCGCGTTTACAAGTTGCATTAAATAACCAATCGCAACGCTTAACAGGGGGTAAAGCGATAACGGTATTTATGATGGGCGCTATTTCAGCCTTAGTGGTATCGCCTTGTGTATCAGCGCCGCTGGCGGGTGCATTATTATATGTTTCTACCACTCAAGATTGGTTGTTTGGTGGTGGTGTGTTATTCGTGATGGCATTAGGCATGGGCGTACCCTTGGTGATAATCGGTACGTCGGGCGGTAAATTCTTACCAAGCAGCGGCCCTTGGATGGTCCGTGTTAAGCAAGGGTTTGGCGTGATGCTACTGGCGATCGCTATCTTACTTATCAGCCGGTTTGCTGCTCCGAGTGTGACATTAGGATTGTGGGCATTACTTATTATCAGTTGTGCAATGTACATTCATAACATCACGAATATACAAGCAAGTCGTTTGTGGTTACGTCATGTCGTGGTATTCGTATCCTTGGTTTACGGCGCTATGTTATTTGTGGGCATGATGACGGGCGCTGATGATATGACAGACCCGTTGCAGCATATCACCCAGCGTGGCGCTATTAGCACGGGTTCAGAGAAAGATGCGCGGCCGCTATTTATGAAAACTGCGTCGGTACAAAATATTGATAATGCGATTAATAATCTGCAAGCGCCGAAAGTCGTGACTATGGTCGACCTCTACGCAGACTGGTGTACATCGTGTAAAGTGATGGACAAACACGTGTTTTCAGCCCCAAGTGTTGCCACTGCAATGACCGCAATCAATGCGCTTAAATTTGATATTACGGACAATACCAAGCCGCAATCAGAATGGATGACGAAAGCGAAGTTATTTGGACCGCCAAGTATGTTGTTCTTTGATGGTGACGGTAATGAAATAGAGCACTTACGTGTTGTTGGTGAGATGGACAAACAACAGTTTTTAGCACACCTTAAATTAGTCGCTGAAGCGGTTCCGTTAAGTTAGCTCAACTCAAGTGCTCTGCATTACACATTAATACGGGGGGAGTCGTCATCCTCCCTACATTATTTAAATAAGGTTTTAAATAAGCTTTTCCCGCCTTTAAAGACACGTTTTAATTGTTCAGATGCACCGTTATTTCTCCCTTCTAAACGTTGACGATTACGTTGCACGTTAATGCTTTCATCCACATTATTGGCAATCAGTTGCGCTAGACTTTCCTGTCCCCACGTCTTCGATTCAGTTGAAAACGAAGTCGGGATGATAGTATCGAAGTTAAGTAACTTTTGGTTGTAATCAATCGCTTTGTTAATCGTCACTACTTTTGCTGAGTCGGACTGGGCTAAATCATACGGTGGTGACCATTCAGCCAAGGGTTTTAACTTATCCACCTGGTTTAAAATACCCGTGAATACAGGTCTTTTACGGTGTAAGTTGTCTTTATGCGCGTAAAACTCATCTAAGCGAAGCATGAATTGACGATCAAGTTGCCGTGATGATTGGTTTGCTTTTAATACCCACAACACCATATCCGCATTGGTTACATGTTTAAGCACTGTTTTGCTGGTTTTTTCACTACCATCAAGGCCGGGTAAATCCACCAAGTTTAGCACTTCAATATCACCCACTACACAACTATAAACATGTACTTCGCTGGTGGAGGGGAGTGCGCTTACTTCTGCATCAAGGGTCCCTTTTATCGTGTTGATAAGCGACGACTTACCGGCACTGATTTGCCCGATTACCACAATACGTAAGGGTTCAAGCTGCTCTGGCTGACGATTTTCATCTTCCTCTGCGATCGTGCTTTTGTTCATGTCACTTTCTTCAATAGAAAAACGACCGCTGTATAAATCAATTGAAACTGCCGCGACTTCTTGTAGAAACGCTTTTTTTATATTGAGTTGTAAATTGGCACCGACATTACCAGCCATATCCCCGAGTAACTTGTTACGCACTTCTTTCGCTATCGCCGCTGAAGGGTTGATGAATTGATAAACACGATACGCTTTACTGAGTAAGTCTGCGGCTTGTTTGCCGGTTTCAATTTGATCTTGATGATCATAAGCAAACTTTAAGTGAGAGACTTTAATATCTTCAACAAAGGGTACGTTTTCTTTGAGAATGACGCGATAGCGACGGCTTACTTCTTCTAATAGCTTTAATCCGTCGGTGACTGAAAATTGAAAGTCAGCACGGGAAAACGCTTGGGCTGTGGTATTTGCGATAACAAGGCCGTGTGTTTTTAACGAGCCCCATTCATCATTTTCGGCGAGCTGCGCTTCAATCTTTTGGTTAAGACGTTGCCAAATGGCGTTTTCGGCATCAGACCAATCGGCAGAGGATTTCACTAAGCTGCCTTCTGGGTTTCTTCCTTCAGATAAACGGTCTTCAGACATGAGCAATTCAGCGACTTTCACTTGTGTCTTTCGACGTAATAGTAATAGGGGGATATAAGAGATGAGAAATGTAGCCACTAATACAATTGCAAACTGCAGGGTGTAACCATATTGAATAATGGCGTATAAACCAAAGCCACACAGTACAAGTATGGGCAGGAATACCGCTAATGTAAGCACAGTTGTTACACCCGCCGAGAGGTTATTAAGCTGTGCGATACTATTTTTAACGCGTTTCATTTTTCGCTACCTCTTTAATATTTGATAGTGCGTCCTTGTATACCGCTTGCATGTCTTTATTCGACACCGTTTCCCCTTTGCTTTTGTGATACATGTACTTGCAAGCCGCACGGCCAATGGCATACGTAGATGCAAAACTGATCACGGCAGCAGATGCACTACCAATGGTTTGCCCGTAAGCTGGAATTAATTTTACTAATTGGCGAATACCGAACTTCGATGCATATTGGAAAGCAAAACCCGAACCTAAGGTCCCGATAAATTCTGCAAAAGCTTGTTTATTCCAATCGATACCGTATTGGTTAGCTAAACTGTGTAGCATTTTTGCCTGAATACTCGGCACTGCAACCAATCCAACAGCAGGAATTGCATCTGCTGCCCCAGCCGAACCTGCATACCAGAGTACTTCTGTTTTTAACGTTTGAAAATTAGCACTTTCTGTGTCCGCGTGTTGTTGTACGTCGTTAAACTGTTGGATAATTGGCAGTAATTCCGTTAGCTTATTTTTTAAAGCTGGAATGCCAAATGTGTCGCCGTTCGCGAGTTCAAAATCGACTTCAAGGTAGGGCAGTTCATCACCCCATATTTTTTCAAATTGCTGTTGGTTATATTGTACTGTTTTGGTTTGTTCATCAGCACAGAGTTGTTTAACGGCTGTATGAATGATTAAAATCTGCTTGATTGAATTTTGTTTTTTAATCTTTTTTAGTGCATTAAGCACATCGATTTGTTCCGGTTCTTCAGCTTTGGCTATGACAAGTAAAGCATGGCCTTGTTGCGCACTGATCTTAATATCCTCAGCCGGGTCGTAGTCCGCCTCTGATAATCCTCGTGTATCAAGGAAACGCAGTAAAGGGGTCGCTTTAGGGTAGCTGTAAGCGTGTGATGTCATTGTGCAAGGTTCGAAACCATTACCTACCTCAACATCACTATCGCCAGTAATCGTTTGGATCAATGACGATTTACCTGCGCCTGTTTTACCCAGTAACCATAATGTTGGTAAGTGCGTATTTTGATACTCGAATGCTTTTGATAAATTGGCATTTTCACTTGGGTTGATGAATTCTTTAATGGCATCAAACATAACTTAAGGGCTCTTTGTGTTAATGGTGAAAAGGTATTGATTCATATTCGTTTAAACACTTATTTATAATATGACATAAACGTCGAGTCATTTATCCATAATTCGATGTAGGTGGCGTAACATCGGTTAGTTATGGTTGCCAAACATTTAATAATGGACAGATAACAGTGCTTGAAGATATGATTGAGCAAGCGGATAGGTGCATGTATCGAAATAAACGCAGTAAACGTTAAATTATCCCGCTAGTCCTCGCTTCGTGTTAGAATGCACGCCAATATCCAACTGTTACTTATTCCAATCCTAACAGTTTACCTATTTTACTTATTTATCAAATACCTGAGATTACAAATGCCATTTTCTAAGTTTGGATTAAACAAATTAATTACCCAAGCAGTAGCTGAGTTAGGCTACGAGCAACCAACGCCGATTCAACAAAAAGCAATTCCGGCTATTTTATCGGGTAAAAACCTGATTGCAGCAGCGCAAACAGGAACGGGTAAAACAGCAAGTTTTGTATTACCACTATTACAAATGTTCAGCCACAAACATACACTACGTGCTAAACGTATTCGTGCGCTGATCTTGACACCAACTCGTGAACTGGCAGTTCAGGTAGCAGAAAACGTTGAGCAATACGGTAAAAATTTACACCTTACATCTATGGCGATGTACGGTGGTGTTGATATGGAACCACAAAAACAACGCCTTATTGAAGGTGTTGATATTCTAGTTGCGACGCCTGGTCGTTTATTAGATATGGCTCATCAACGTGCGCTTCACTTTGACGAACTAGAAGTGTTAGTTATCGACGAAGCGGATAGAATGTTAGACATGGGTTTTGTTAACGATATCAACAAAATCATCGAGCGTTTACCGCAAGAACGTCAGAACTTACTGTTCTCAGCTACTTTGTCTAGTCAAGTACGTTTCTTGGCAAAAACAGCAATTAACTATGCAATGGAAATTTCGATTGAACCAGAGCATACAACTGCACAACAGATTGACCAGTGGTTAACTGTTGTTGATAAAGATGTAAAATCGGCATTGCTTAGCCACATGATTATTGAAAATGACTGGAAGCAAGCGTTAATCTTTATTGAAACAAAACGTGGTGCTGCTAAGTTAGTAAGCCAACTTGAAAAGCGTGGCATTAAAGCTGAATCATTCCACAGTGGCCGTAGCCAAGCGATGCGTGAGCAGTTACTAGCAGAATTTAAAGCCGGTGATCTTGGCTTACTTGTCGCTACTGGTGTTGCTTCTCGTGGTATTGATATTGATGATTTAGACCGCGTAGTAAACTACGATTTACCTGAAGAAGCAGCAGATTATGTTCACCGTATTGGTCGTACTGGTCGTGCTGGTGCAGCAGGTGAAGCGATTTCATTTGTATCTCGTGATGATTTCCGTAACTTATGCGCTATCGAACAATTGCTAGACCATGTTATCGATCGTAAAGAAGTTGAAGGTTTTGAAGCGAAAGTTGGTATCCCTGAGTCTATCTTAGGTTATGTACCAAAACGCTCACAACCACCACGTCGCCGTCGTCCAGCGAAGAAAAAATAGTACTTAAATAACAATAAGTGTAAATAAAAAAGCGACTCTTAGAGTCGCTTTTTTTAGATTAGTCCTAAAACATTAACCAGCTAACTGAGCATCAACATACAAATAACCGCCTGATGTTAATTCTAACGAGGTTGTTACTTTGTAGGCTTCAGCCAATACTGATAACCCGAGTACGTCTTCAGGTTCTCCTTGAGTTTTTATCCGGCCATCACTTAATAGAGCCAGTTGATCACAAAATTTAGCAGCTAGATTCAAATCATGTAACGCAGCTACCGTGATTATTTTTTTGGTGATAGTAAGTTCTTTGACTGCAGATAGAATCGATAATTGATAGTGTAGATCTAAGGCACTGGTTGGTTCATCGAGAAGAATAACTTCGGGTGAACGTACTAAAATTCTTGCCATCGCGACCATTTGTTGCTGACCGCCACTTAAATCACAAATATCCCTATCGGCTAATGCTGAGATAGAAAGTTGTTCTAAGATTGTGGATACTTGAAGTAAGTCAGTTTGTTTTACCCGCCAGGTTGATTGGTGCTTTAATGACAATAAAATACTTTCAAATACAGTCAAAGATACATTAGAGTGAAAAGATTGCGGTAAATAGGCAATTTTTTTCGCTCGCTCTTTTCTGCTTAATGTTGATATATCTACATCATTTAAAAAAATACTTCCGGATGATGGTTTTACCAATCCAGCAATAGCCTTGAATAATGTCGACTTTCCGGCTGCGTTGGGACCAAGTAAGCAGGTGAATGATCCTGTGTTTAAACTTTTGATAGAAGCATTTTTTAATACTTCATTACTGCCATAATTAACATTTAAATTATCTAGCACTAAACTCATTCGAATCGCTCCTTTGAATTACGGATTATAATAATCAAGAATACGGGTACGCCGATAAGTGCAGTGATGATACCAACTGGATAAATAATACCCGGTGTCAGCGTCTTACTGACAATCGATGTGATCGACAACATGGTTGCTCCAAGCATCGCTGATAAAGGTAAGAAATAGCGTTGATCTTCACCGACTAACATTCTTGCAATGTGCGGTCCGACTAGCCCGACAAAACCAATAATACCGACAAATGCTACCGCTGTTGCGGCTAATAGAGATATGCAAATTAGGATCTCTATACGTAGTCGTTTGACATCTACTCCCATACTTATTGCACTTTCATCACCAAGGCGAAGGGCTGTAAGTCGCCAGGTTCGAGACATACAAAATGGTAGAACAATCACCATCATTAACGACCCCATGCTGAGCTGCTGCCAGCTAGCACGTCCGAGAGAGCCTAACATCCAAAACACAATACGTTGTAACTGGGTTTCTGATGCAGAATACTCCATCATTGCTAACAGTGCATTAAAAGCAAAAAATATCGCAATACCAAATAACACTATGGTCTGTGTACCAACGCCTTTAATACGCGTCATTCCTAACAGTACAGCGCAAGTACAAAGTGCGAAGATAAAGGCATTTACAGTCACCAATAGGGAACCGACATTAGGGGCTAGCCCTACGCCCATCACAATAGCCAGTGCAGCACCAAAGCTGGCGGCAGACGAAATACCTAAGGTAAAAGGTTCTGCCAGTGGGTTGTTTAAGATAGTTTGCATCAGAGCGCCTGCCATACCAAGCATCGCGCCAACGACCAGTGCGGTGAGCGCTACAGGCATGCGGTAGTCCCAGATAATCACCTCAAGCTTAATACCGTGTGACGTTTTGTCCCAAATGACATCTAATACTGTTGTTAGAGGAAAATTGCCCGGGCCAGTGGCAATATCAACCAAGACACTTAAAAGTAATAATCCCGAAATTAATCCGATGAGACGAATTTTTTTTATCGAACGTTTCTGGTACTGATTCGTGGCGTTTAAACCGTTATCTATATAACTTAGTTGGTGCATTTTAGGCCTTTCTATAACAAAGGACGAGCTATGCTGATAGCTCGTCATATATTGAAAACTAATTTAATTTAATTTTATTGTTAATCTAGTTTCGTCCAAAAAACACCGGTTAAATCAATGGGCAAGAATCTATCGTGTAATTCTTTGAAATTAGCCTGAGGGTTTAAGTCTTTAAAATCCTCGGGGTAAAACCATTTTGCAAAGGTTTGTAGGGCGATAAAGTGATAAGGGCTGTTATAAAATTGATGATAAATAGAGTAAAATTCTTTGTTTTTAACCGATTTTAGTGCCGACCAACCTTTACGCTCTGATAGTGCTTTTAAGCGTTTTTGTGCCAATGCCTCAGTGGCTTCGTAACCGAATAACACTGCCGCTGTATTTGGATTAGCCTCAGCCCAGTTGGCTCCGGTACCAATAATGATATCTGGATCATCAGTGAAAAGCGCTTCAGGATTGACTTTACCAGAGTAACCTGGGAATTTACGACTTCCCCAGTTAATACCGCCAGCTTCATCAATTAGCTTACCTAAATTAGCATTACCGAACGTACTACAACATGCATCGGCATCGTAACCGGCAGCTTTCTCAATAAAAACAAGCGGGCGTTCTTCTAGTTTCTTTGTCTGTACTACGCTGCTTACTTTACGCATTTGTTGAATATAGTAATCAACAAATTCGTTGGCTTGTTTTTCTCTATTTAGTACCTTACCTAAGAGTAATAGACTGGGAATTGTA
Organism: Moritella sp. 28; assembly: GCF_018219435.1. Taxonomy (NCBI): domain Bacteria; kingdom Pseudomonadati; phylum Pseudomonadota; class Gammaproteobacteria; order Alteromonadales; family Moritellaceae; genus Moritella; species Moritella sp. 28. The sequence continues at coordinate 1,919,982 of NZ_CP056121.1, forward strand.
TTTTGTGTCGGGCGTTGACGAAAATCGACAAATACAACTTTAATACCCGCTTTATCTAGTTTTTTTAGTAATCCACTTTCTTGTGCTTTTAGTAAATTACCTAAATTTAGGATAAAAAGATCGGTATCTAAAATAATGAGCTTTTCTAAGTTTAAATCGCCAGAGTAGGGGCTACCTAGATTGGCTATTTTGGTTATTTCGGGAAATTTTTCTTTGTATTTTCTATAAGCATCTGGATCATACTTAATCAGATCATCTTTCCAACCAACGACCCGAGATAAGGGGGCTTCTTTATCCAAAACGGCAAGCGAGTAAGCTAAACGACCTTCACCTAAAACAATATGGTTAACTTTTTCGTTGTCAATGCTCACTTGACGACCCGCAATATCTGTTACCGTGACAACTTCTGCCTGCAAGTTAAAAGCACTGCCTAATAATATGCATAGCAAACTCTTTTGCGCGATTTTAAGATTAAAACCTAACATCATTTTTCTCCGTTTGTTAATGATTGGGCTGCATAATACTAAAAATATGACACCCAGTAAATGCAAATGGTAATGATTCTCATTGTCGGTTAGTGTTTGGTCAATAGTAATCACAGATCGTAATTTTATTATCCAGATGTAAGCCTGTATCAAAAAAATCATTTGTGAATTTATTCATACTGGATTTATAACTGTTAATACGTTATGGGCTGAATTACGGTGCCTAAGTTTGGGATGGGATAAGATAAGTGTAATAAGCTGTAATATTTTTTAGAACTCAAAAGTGGTAATCTGCATTTAAACTGTTTATATAGTTTGCTTTTTGGCAACTGGTATAAAAACAGTGATGAGTCCTGTTATTATTTTAATAATAACCCGAGGAAAGTCAGATGCTTAATATTACTGACTTGAAAATAGAAGTTGGTGATAATAGTAATGACAGCACACACTTGGTTATCGTATAAGTTATTTAATCTTAGTTTCACACACCCGCTATTGTTAAATATGTTGATCAAATCAAAAGTAGCAGAAAGAGCCTATGTCAATTTAGCGAGTAAATTACAATCCAGTCTAGATCCTGAAGTCTTATTGACTATTTTTAAGCAAAGCGTCCGTGAATATATACCTCTCTGTCATCTTGAATTTCATACTGGACGTCATATTTTGACAGCTGAAATATCTGCTCCCGATAATGTTAATTTAAGGTTAGATTTATTTAATAACGACTATGTTTTTGGTCAGTTAGAGTGCGACTTAGAACAACGTCTAACCATGGTACAACAAGCGTTATTAACCCAGTTGTCTAAGGTGTTGAGCAATCCATTATATAATGCGCTGGAATATCAGAAAATGAAGTTACTGGCATTCAAAGACAGCTTGACAGGGCTCGCTAACAGAAATAAATTTGAGCATTGCTTTCAACAATTATCCGAAAATAGTCATAAAAAACAATTGGACTTATCATTACTTATCATTGATCTTGATGGCTTTAAATGGGTCAACGATAAATATGGCCACCAAACAGGGGATCTTGTGCTAGCCAACTTTGCGCAACTATTATTGAAGTTCAGTAGTGAACGAGTACAAATTTTTCGATTCGCTGGAGATGAGTTTACTATTTTGATTAATGGTGTGGATAAACATTTCATTTCATGCTTTGCACAGGGGATTCAAAATGCGGTAACCATAAACCATTCATTATCCGAGTTTAATCTATCTTGTAGTATCGGCAGTGCCGAATTTCAATGTGAAGATACATTGGATACCTTGTTTGCTCGTGCGGATAAAGCGTTGTACAGAGCTAAAGCGAAAGGGCGAAACCGTGCTGAATTGGCTGCTGGCACAGAATTATGTATGTAACGGATACGATTAAATTAATAATTATAGATGGAATTTTTTATGGCAAAAATTATCAATATTAATACTGAAGAGAAAGTTACGTTGATGCCACAGCATCTCTTTGGTAGGCAGTTTAATGCGCCACATTCATTATTGTTCGAGCCAGATAGTTCTTGTATGCATGCAACAATTTTTTGGAATGGGAGTGTGTGGGTACTGCAAGATTTGGGTTGTAATGGTACTTATGTTAATGGCAAACGAATTCACGGAGGACGTGAGTATCATTTACATCTGAATGATTTGATTAATTTCGGCAGTCTGTCCGGAGAAGGATGGCGTATTGTTGAGCTGTCTTCGCCAAATAGCTTATTAATATTGGTTACACTTGGGTTACCGGCTAGGGTACCAAAAGTGACTGAACTGGTTAGTCGACGAGCACAAGTTTGGCTTTTTATTGGCGCCAGTTCTACAGCTGAAAGGTTGCAGAATGATGTGTCTGATCTTGAAACTGTTGAACAAGTATCAATACAATTCATGGTTAGTCAAAATGAAGAACATGTTGCGATGAAATTAACGATGGGTGGCCAGGTGTTCGATCTAGGGCAACGCAATCATCACTATTTAATGTTAATCCTGGCTAGAAAACGTCTCGATGACGCTATTAAAGGGGTGAGGGCTGATGAGCAAGGCTGGATTGATAAAGAGTTACTGAGTAAGATCTTGGGGCAGAGTGAGAACCATATCAACATTCAAATATATCGTTTTCGTAAACAAATCGTTCAGTTATTGTCTAATTCATCTAGTTTACCGCAAGCTATTGAACGGCGGACAAGAGAAATTCGCTTTGCTTATGACAACGTGAATATCATTGGTGGTGCAGAGGTTGTTCCAGCTAAAGGTACATCAACCGCTAGACTTAAGAGAAGATAATTAAACAATATAATGTATCAATCGTGTGTCGTTAATATTAGCGACACACGCAAAGTGATGTCTTTCCTGTGAAAGTTCAAAAAGGAGTAACAGTGCCATTAACCATTGAGGCTCTTAGCCACCAGGTCTCGGACGGCCATGGCCAGCGAAAGTTGTTGTCAGATCTATGCTTAGCCGTGGGCGAAGGGGAATGTATTGGCCTGATGGGGGACAGTGGCAGCGGTAAAACTACCTTACTTAATCTTATTGCTGGGTTAGAGCCGATACAGCAAGGACAGATCACGCTTGCAGGGGTTCAACTGGCACAGGCGAGTGAACAGCAGCTCAGTGAACTGAGAAAGAAACAGTTAGGAATCATTTTTCAACAATATAATTTATTATCGAGTTTGTCGGTTCAGGACAATATTGCTTTTAGTGCCCGTTTGGCTGGGCGCTACGATACTGTTCTGTGTTATAACTTGGCTCAACAGTTAGACATCCACTCTTTATTAAATCAATATCCTTCGACGCTTTCTGGTGGCGAGTTACAACGTGTGGCGATTGCCAGAGCGATGAGTGCACAACCTAAATTATTACTTGCCGATGAGCCAACGGGTAATCTCGATGACGATAATAGTAGCCGTGTCGTGGCATTATTAGTTAAATTAGCTAAATCCCACAATACCGCACTCGTACTGGTTACTCATAGCTATAACGTTGCGGCCAAAATGGATAAGATCTATCAATTAGCGGATGGTCAGCTAAGCTTAATCAACCACGTCTATAAATAGAGATAATCGAGTTGGGGCGGTAGAGACGATGACGGATGGTAATGCTATTAGTTTCATCCGCAGAGTAGACGGGCAAGAATTGTGGCTGGCATTACAAACCCAGATTGCAGAATATAATCATCATCGCTTATTACATTTGGGTTTCATTTTCAGCTTAGCCATCGCTACCAGCACCTTGCTTTGTATTCTGGTCTTAAATCATGCGAGCAAACAACAATATAGCCAAGCCAATGCACAGTTAACGAGTCCTATCGGTTTTTATATTGTCGCTGAGCAAGGTGGTCGAGTGAGTAAGAGTGACTTTGCTCACTTGCGCAGACAAGGCTTCACTCACATTACGCCAGTATTAACATTTCGAAAGAATCTTGCGAATGGCGAACGTTTGAAGTTCCTTGCTATTGATATGCTAGGGCTGAGTATTGCTAATCCTGTCCAATTCAATCATCAAGCCGTTTTGTTCACTAAAGCGCATTTGGCGTCACTGGATGTTGATATCGATATCAACCCCGACGTTAATTCTGTATTGATATTGGCTGACAAAACCCCCATTCCCATTCGTTTAACCACAAGCGAACAATGGGGTCGGGTTGCACTGCTTGATATTGCACTCGCTTGGCAGTTATTTCCCCAGCAGATTGATTTTAGCGCGTTAATGGTGGCGCCATTGACAGCACCGCAGAAGCAGGCGTTAGAGGCTGCATTGCCCGCGCATTTATCCCTCAATGAACCTTGGTCATATCAAGAACGCAGTGGATTTGCCGATGCGCTGCACCTTAACTTAATGGCATTGGCTGTTTTAGGATTTATTGTCAGTATGTTTATTGCGTTTCAGGCTGGTGAGCAGGCTTGGCATAAACGTGCTGAATTAGCGATGCAGTTACGTTTGTTGGGGGTTGCACTACATACGATCAAAATAGCCATGTTGCTTGAAGCGTTATTTCTGGTGTTTGTTGCCAGTATTGTCGGGGTATTGATTGCCGTCGCGTTGGTGACTGTGTTGTTGCCCTTATTGGGCCTCACGTTTAGCCAGCTTTATTCGCTGAATATGAGCGGTCACTTTGCTTGGCAATGGCAATACGCATTATGGGCGTTGCTTATTTCATCTGTTGCGGTATTACTGGCATTAACAAAACAATTTAAACGGATCAGTACTGCGCATGTTACTTTTTCTACAAGTACGGTAACAGGCTACCTTCCTCGATTGGTCACGTTAGCGGGAGCGGTTATTCTATTGCTGTTATTTAGCGGGTGGCCGAGCCAAAGTTGGTATCAGATCATGGTTAAGTATGGCCTGTTATTGAGCGCGAGTGTGGTGTTTTTACCCCATTTTTTACAAGGCATGTTATTTTTAATTGGGCTGTGTGTGAGGTCTTTTGGATTTAACGCTTTCCGGGTTTACTATATTTTTCAAGATGCCAGTAATCAGATCAGACGACGTTACTTACCTCTAGCTGCTTTTTATCTTGCGTTAACAACCAGTATTGCAGCCGCTTTAATGGTACACAGTTTTGAGGGGGCGTTTGTGCGCTTTCTTGATCAACAATTAAGTGCAGATTTACTTATCCGTTATCATCATGGCCAAAAACCACAGGTGGAAGATTGGCTGCAAAATAACAATGATATTGATGAATATACTCTGCATCAGCATACTTGGGCGAGGGTAGAGAATGACGCCGTTAAAGTATCCAGTTATCAGTCACCCCAACAGCTGTCATCGCTATTATTAAAGTTGTTATCGACTAAGATTAAGCAGGGGTGCTTTATTAATGAACAGCTCGCGCTTAAACGCCAATTGGCCGTTGATCAATTAATTCATTTTCATCAAGGGGATATGCAATACAGCTGTCCCATTCAAGGTATTTATTATGAATATGGCTATCCGGGTTTTTCACTGACGTTAGATACCGCACAAGCTAATCGGTCATTTACGGGCTGGATTTATAGTGGTTTCGGTGTGTATTTTCGTTCCGGTACTGTTATCGATAAACAAGCTGTGGGCTTGGCGTTGGGATTGGCTGATGATCAAATCTATGAACCCTCACAAGTAAAAAAAATAGCGCTGAAGGTATTTGCACAGACCTTTGTATTAACGCAGTTGATTGCGGTTATATTATTGGTGATTGCTTGCTTTGGCCTGTTTTTATCGGCTAATGGTTTAGAGCTGGCACGTAAAGCCGATTTATACATTTTGTGCAGCTTGGGTTATAGCAAGGCCGAGCTGTTTGTTCATATGCTGATGCAATGGTGCTTACTTGCTGTGGGCTGCGTACTTTTAAGCTGGCCAATCGCCACAATATTAGCCCATGCGTTGGTGAGTCAGGCATTACCAGCTTCTTTTGGTTGGTCAATGCCACTGATCTTCAATGTGGGGTCCTTTGCTGTCAGCAGCATATTCGGATTGTTATTCTTATTGCCAGCACTCGGTATTCCGCTGTTTAAATTGAATTTAAGGAGTCGCAGATGAAACCACGTAAAATGTTTAAATTGTTCGTGTTTGTAGTATTAGTCGTACTCTTATTATTATCCTGTGGCGAACAAGTCAAAACACTACCTGAGCTGAATAAAAGTCCGCTTAAAGTCGGAGAAGGTGAGGAACTACAATATGCGCAGGCCTTACCTGAGCATCAGTTTCGTTTTCCTCAAGCACATTCGCCACATAAAGATTATCGCCATGAATGGTGGTACTTAACGGCTAATTTAAAGAGTGACTCCGGAATACCTTTTGCTACGCAATGGACGTTATTCCGTACCGCGGTTAATCAGGCGCAGTGGTATTTTGCTCATGGTGCGTTGGCGGATACTAAGGTGCATCTTGCTGCCTTTCGTCAGGGAAGGGAAGAGTTTGCTAATGTGGCTATTACTGAGCAACCTTTTTCTGCTGCAATTGATGATTGGTTATGGCAGTCGTCGGCGGCATTATTACCTGCGCAGCTCAGTTATGGATCTGCGCGTACCGATAATGAAGCGTGGCAGGTAAAATTATCGCTAGTGACTGCGAGTCCATTTTTTCTGCAAGGTGAGCAGGGCTATAGTAAAAAGCATCAGCGTGAGGCGATCGCGAGCCATTATTATTCTCAGCCCTTTATCGACGTAGAAGGTAAAATATTATGGCAAGGACAATGGCTCAATGTGACTGGTTCGGCTTGGTTTGACCGCGAGTGGGGATCGGCAATGCTCGCGCAAGATCAGCTGGGGTGGGACTGGTTTTCTTTGCGTGTATCAACAGATAAAGCCTTGATGATTTACCGTATTCGCTCTTCTGAACAGGATTTTATCTATGGTAGCTTGATGCATACTAATGGCGCTATTGATATTCTTGATGCGAATAATATTAAGTTGGTCAGTCATGTTAACGATAGGCTAGATTATCCCTATGCATTTGACTTACAAGTAGAAAAACAAAGTATTGGTTTAAATGTTGATTTACGCGTGGCTGTGATTAATCAGCAACAGATCATGCGCTTTGGTATTGAATATTTTGAGGGAATGGTCAGTTTTAAAGGTTCTCATGACGGAGAGGGGTTTGTGGAAATGACGGGTTATGTAAACGAGTGAACAATGAAGCCCATTGCAGAAAATCAAGTCGCAATGGGCTGGTGGCACCGCTGGTTATTAGCTTTGTAATATCTGCAGTGGCAAGGAGAGTAACTCATCGCCCATACCGGCAAAGTACCAAATTACGCCAATAAGTGCGCCTACTGTTGCCATATACCAGGTAGCGGAAAACAGCTGCCCGTATCTGTCGAGGGGTAATAAATGGCTTTGATGACGGCTACGCCATTCAAATACGATCTCGACGCTACCAATTAACAGCATGAAGCCAAGCAGGGCTAGGCCTAAGCTATAGCTGATGAATACCCCGGCCACGGCTCCAGCGATACAAGCAACTAGGCCTACGACGCTGTTCATCGAAAAGCTAATGCTTTTTAGGATGTGGCCACCATCGAGCGGTAAAATCGGTAACAAGTTAAATAGATTCAGCAAGGCGTTAAAGCTGGCCAGTCCGGCAAAGAATATTTCCCCTGTTAGCCAGTAGGCGACAAGAGACAGCAGCGACATGAGCAAGCCAAAGGTGGGGCCCATAATCGAGATCACCACATCTTGCCAACGGGTATTAATCTTATCATCACCTAATGCTAACCCGCCCATAAACGGGATCAGGTAAATGCCTTTGGTCTTCATACCAAAGTATTTCATGGCTTTAACATGGCCGTATTCATGAAACACCAGACAAGCAATCAAGGCGAGGGCAAACTGCCATGAAAATAGCCATGAATAAGCAGCCAGACTGGCGCCGGCCAGCACTACCTTGATAACCTTGGCACTCTTCAATAACTTTAACGCCAGCGAGCCTAAACCAATTAAGCTAAACTTTTGCTTTGCAACAACTGGATGTTGCGGGGTTTGCCGTTCAATATCTTTTGTGTCGCGCTGGCCTTGGTTAATGAGCTGTTCATCAACATACAAGGCGTAGTCTATTTTAAAGGGTTGCCAGAGTAGCTCGGTGGTTAGCTTTATAAGGATGCTGGCTGGTGGTTGCGTATCATCGCTGTGTTGGTTGAGTTCAAATTCATGGGTTTTACTGCCCTCATTGTCACTAGAGGCGTTGATCACCGACACGAGTTTGTCGTCCCAAAATACTTGTTGCCAGCCTGCTAGCGAGCCTTCTAGCCGCAGCGATTTGCCAAGGCAGTCAATGTTTAATAATTCCAAGTTAAGCCTTTATATCTATGCGGTCGTGATGCCGAGTAATAGAGTTTAAGTTACTGTCGTGACAGTATGTTTGCCGACGGCAGAGTATAGCAAAAAGTATAGCAAAGAGAAAAACGCGATGACAGTACCAGCTGAATGGATTTGCTCGACGTTATCTGTACGTGAGGACTATTGTTCTCATTTGGTTACTTGCCTTTTGGTCATGTCTTTTGCAATTGTTGCAGGCTTAGATTCGAGGTCGTAAACTTATCTGATGAAAGGTCAAAATAAGCAAAAATGCGGCGTACCGCACGAGAGTAATCATCAATAGTCGCTGGCCGTTTACCTTGCAGCAATAAATTGGTAAGGTATTGTTCATAAAGAGTATTAAAGCGTTAAGCATCGCAAGGATAGAGCTGAAGATGATGAGACAAATTTTACTGGTAGCAGCCTCACTGTTGTTGGCTGCAAACGCTAGCGCTGCAATAACTGAAAAAGAATATGCTAAATGCGCTATTGTTGAAGGGGATCTGGTTAGACTTGAGTGTTTTGATAATTTGGCTGTAGCTAAAAAGCTTAATGTCCGTCAAGTTAAACCAGCGTCGTTCGTGGGCAAAGGAAAGTGGTATGTATCCGTAGATGGTTCTAAGGCCATCACATTGACTTTGAATGCTGATTCTGGAAAAAACCGATGGGGTAAACCGGTTTCTCTGGTTGTAAGGTGTAAAAATAATACAACAGATCTCTATATTGGCTGGAACGACTATCTTGGTCTCGAAGCTTCGGTTCTGACCCAAGTCGGTACGCATAAAGCAATGACTCAAAACTGGAGTATGTCTACTGACAAAAATACCACATATCACAACGAGCCAATTCCTTTCATAAAAGAGATGCTTGATTCTCCTAAGTTAGTGACTCAAGTAACGTTGTACAATAAAAGCGCCATTACAGCTGTTTTCAATACCTCTGGTTTAGAAAATATCATAAAGCCACTTAGAGAACGTTGTGGCTGGTAATTTGTATCAATAACTTAGTGTGATTATTCAGCAACGGATGACGCTGCTGAGTTTGCGATACTTGTCGTTATGGCAGAGTAGAGTAGAGTAGAGTAGAGTAGAGTGTAGAACGGTTCGGGGCAGAAAGTGTCAGTACCCTTGGTCTAATTCGCTCCTTTTCCAGAGCAAAAAAGAATATCCGCTAGCTCGCATCCCCCCCTGAAAGTTGGAGGATCCAAGACGCTATCTCTTCAATTTTGGTTTGGTTGCCATTTAGTAGTCGGGTCATTAAACCACCAAGTAACAAAGCATACGCCTGATTAGCATTCCCTCTGCCTACGATTTTATTTAGCTCAGCTAGGAATTTGCTGTCAGCCATTTTTAGAAGCTTATCATTCGCTATATCTTGGCTGTCCCTATTTTTGACATAGTCCAGTAGCACCGTCATTTCGCCCTTAAAACGGCTATCCAAGGTCTTTATCAATTGGACTATGGCTTGCTCCTTGTCTTCAGGTAGAGCTGAAGTACTATCTACGCCATAAAGTGAGTGTGGCTCTAGCACAAACTCTGTACAGGCGGTAAATAACTCTTCTTTACTTGAAAAGTAATGATAAAGAGCGCTTTTGGATACACCCAATGCTTCTGCAATGCCTCGCATTCCTAACCCGTTCAGCCCGTGTTCTGAAAAAATATCAACTGCTTTGGTGATTAATTTATTACGGTATGCTTCTCGATCTACGATTTTTGGCATGGTTTCGCCCCTTTTAAAGTCCCTAGGACTATATTCTCATTTCCTTTAAAAGTCCACTGGACGATAAAAACCATCATTTAAAAGACCAGTTGGACTAAAAACATTGACAAGATCCAAATTGATCGGTTAATCTTATTTGGACCGGTCGGACTAAATAAGATTGTATATTGCTCGTCCGTAATAATTTCAAATGAAGGGGACAACATGACCAAAGATCAAATAACCTTAAAAGGTGCACCTATTAACTGGCAGTGCAACGGGAAGTTTAATTTCACAACAGGCTATGGTGCGACTAAAGCTGAGAGTGCAATTGCAAATTATGCTGCATTCATAGCACCAGCAATCCTATACTTTTTTGCGTGGAAAGAGCTTGATTGGAGTGTATTACAAATTATCGTAGCAGCCGTTTTAACCTTGGATATGATTGGTGGTGTGCTAACAAACTCGCTTGGTTCAATGAAGCGTTATCTTTATACAGACCAAAACCTAGATGTTAATTGGCTGGGAAAACTGGTTAGAAGTAAATTCCTATTCCCAGCTATCCACTTTCAATTGTTTGCGATTCCACTGTGTTTTGACATCGCATGGTCTTATGCCTTCTTTTGGTATGGCATGATGATGGTATCAATTGTATTTATTCATTTTATACCTTTGTACCTACAACGCGCTGTCGCATTGTTGATCGTAATGCTATCGATCATTCTTGCTCAGCTTATACCTTCCCCTGTCGGTCTTGAGTGGATAGCTCCAATTTTCATAATGAAGTTAGTACTTTCTCATGGCGTAAGAGAAGAACCGTATCGCCGAACATTAGCGGAGTAATTAGCCGTAAAAGGTAAGGAAAATATGATGACGACATCAAAAAAGGTTTTAGTTGTGGGTGCGACTGGCTACTTAGGCCTACATATCGTTAAGCAACTACAAGAGCGTGGACAGGACTTTGTTGCGCTGGCTCGCAACAAACAAAAGTTACTAATAAACGGGGTAAATGAAGCACAGATTATTGAGGTGCAAGTTACTAACCAGCAACAACTTGAAGGCATTTGCAATGATGTCGATGTCGTTATCTCTTGCTTAGGTATTACTCGACAGCAAGATGGTTTGAAGTATATGGATATCGACTACCAAGCCAATCTAAACATTCTGCTAGAGGCTGAAAAAGCAGGAGTTGAGAAATTTATCTATATTTCAGCGCTCAATGCGCCAAAATATTCCAATGTTCGTATGTTGAGAGCTAAAGAAAGGTTTTCTATACGCCTACTCAGCTCAGAAAGACTACAACCATGCGTTATTAGACCAAACGGCTTCTTCTCTGATTTAGAAGAAATCTATCACATGGCAACCAAAGGTAGTGTTTACTTGTTTGGCTCTTCATCGATAAAGTTAAACCCAATTCATGGTGAAGACCTCGCTGCATTTTGTATTGAAGCTATTAATTCTAACTTGAAAGAACTAGACATAGGTGGCCCTGAAGTATTAACAATAACTCAGATTGCACAGTTTGCTTTTGAAGCACAGTATAAAGACGTGAATATTATTCGATTACCTGACTGTCTAAGGCGTTTAACTTTGTGTTTAATGAAACACCTACCTGAGAAATGGGGTGGTGCTGCTGAGTTTTTCTTAACTGTTATGGGAAATGACAGTATTGCTCCAACCTATGGAGAGCGTAAAATTAGGGATTACTATACGGAAGTATTTACGGTGGTAAACCAGCCATGATAATAAAGAGTCTTAAGAAAGTCTAAAATGTTTCGGGGCAAAAATATCTCAGAGATGAGCGATGTACTGAATGTTTTCTTGCAAGTTCTGCATAAAATAATGCTGGTAACTCAAATAACGAGTGAAAGCTATCGTCCATTTTCTTGTAAATCGACCACCGATGAAAATGGTGGTTGGTACGTTTTGGGATACAAAAAGTTATTCAAGGATAGCTAAATCACAAAAGTCACTGACTCGTTTTTGTCCAAATATGGCTTAGGCAATATCTTTCATTCATGTTTTAACTTAGATAAGTGCATTTTCAACGTTAAACAATCGTGACGAAAGGCTTTGAATTATCAACTTACAACCACAACACCAACTTGTTAACATCCAGTCTTTAGTATTAATAATTGACCATCCCCAAAGTGTTATGCTAAATATATAACATCATATATATAAAGGGATTTATTATGAAAGATACAACTTCAATTAATTGGGGTTTAATTGCAAAAAAAGCTGCGACATCCGACATCTCACTAAAAGAAAAAGTGACAGCCTGTGATGAAGCTGTAGATAAGCTGATCCAAAAAGACTTATTTTCTTACAATCGTTATGTTGAACATGGCCACGCTGCTAACTCAATAGTGTGTGACCCAGATAATAATACCAAACGTGAATGTGTTTCATTTGTCACCAATCATTATTTAGGACTTAACAGACATCCCGAAGTGATTGCGGCAAGTGTGAGAGCAACAAAAGTATACGGAACAGGCACAGGGACTTCCGCTATGGCTGGCGGTCTAATTGATTCACACCATTTTTTACAAAATAGCTTAGCTGAATTTGTAGGAAAAGAATGTGCAATGTTATTTACTACAGGATTTACTGCAAACTTTGGTTTCATCAGTGCTCTTATCACAAAAAACGATTATGTGATATTTGACAAAGAGTGCCATGCCAGTCTTATAGAAGGAATATTGAACACATCAGCTCCATTCCGATCCTTTAAGCATAATTGTTTAGCTAAGCTAGAAGAGAGACTAGCCCGCGCAACTGAAAAGGGATTCAAAAATATTTTTGTTATTATTGAGTCAGTTTACTCGCTAAGCGGTGAAGAAGCCCCCATAGAAGAAATATGTCGCCTAAAACAAAAGTACGACTTTTATTTATTCGTAGATGAAGCTCACTCATTCGGCATCTATGGTGAGTATGGACAAGGGCTAGTGCATCAAAAAGGGTGTACCAATCAGGTAGACTTTATAATGTCGACTTTATCTAAGTCTACAGCATCACTAGGAGGGTTTGTTGCATGTGATAAACGTTATATCAACTATTTGCGTGTTATCTCAAGGCCGTTTATGTTTCAGGCTACTTTGCCCCCTTCATCCACTAGTGCTGCACAAAAAGCATTAGAAGTACTGTCTACAGATAACTCTTATCGCCTGAAATTGTGGAAAAATAATGCGTATTTAAGACAAGCGCTCCTCGAAAAGGGGTTTAATTTAGGTGAAAGTACAAGCCCTATTATTCCTGTTTATGTCAGTGACCATGAAAAGTTACAGGATCTATGTCGGGAATTACTCAATAATGGTGTTTTCACTACCGTTATTGCTTACCCTGCAGTGGGCAGTACAGAAGGGAGGCTTCGTTTCATCGTGACGTCAAGTCACACTACAGAACAGCTAGACTTTGCAGCCGATGCTATGACTAACGTAGCTCTGGAGCTTGGTATTTTGAAATCTAATGAGACCTAACCTGATGAGAAAACTTTCTTATAGTACATTGTTAAGAATGAGTGCTATTTATGACATTGTGATAATTATCCCTTTCATATTACCAGCGTGGGCTATCTGGCATATTGGCAATTTTTCATATATCCATGAAACTTTGTCATTATCAGGGACTGTGCCTGAATTTGACTACTTTCACTTACTATTTGTTAGCTTACTTGCAACATTGGTTTTGACGTGGTCGACTCTAAGGGTCTGCTACCCGATGGTTATACTGGGGCTATATGACGGAGTCGCAAGGCTGATCTTTGCTGTATGGATGGTTATCTATATAACGAATTTTAATGTTTCTGGTGTGATTTGGTTTTACTTTGTCCCTGAAGTTATATGGGGTATTTTGCAGCTATTCGGTTATTGGAAAATAGTAAAAGAACAAGGTTTCAATAATGGTCATGCTTTAAAACATGAACAAAAAGAGGCGCTCAAATGAGCGCTAATACCGCTTTCTATGATGCGATTCACATACTTTAAAGCCCAAAATATAGCACAGTTCTAATCATTTAAAATAAAGCCCGAATAGAAATATTCGGGCTTTATTATTGATGGTGAATTAATATGCTAACAATATTTTCCTGTCTTAATTATGCATATTTCTGACGTTAGTTTACTTATTCTTTAAAGATCTGCAGTAAGCTCATTGGGTACATTAGCTTTTCCATAAAGTTATTGGTGCACTTTCACCTGAGTTAAACGCATAAGTCTGTCAATATTTAGGAAACTTGTTACAATGCTATTTTTTGATTTTAGGTAGACTATGAATAATAGTAATGATCCGCTACACGGCGTGAAACTTGAACAGATTCTAACCGAGCTAGAGAAGAAAATTGGTTGGGATAAGATGGGGGAATTACTTAATATTCGTTGTTTTACCAATAAAGCGCGTCTTAAATCAAGTTTGAAATTTCTGCGTACAACCCCTTGGGCACGCAGTAGAGTTGAAATTTTATACCTAAAAACATTTTGTAGTAAGCATAAAGAAACGGGGAAATTAATCAGGGCGATACTCGCCCAGAATACAGCAGTAGCAGAAACGACTTCCACCAAGCCAGCTCCCTTTGTTTGGCCAACATCGAAAAAATAGACTTATGTCGCACTGAAGACATAAGTATTTGAAAATCTTGTATGCTTTTATTTATTCAAAATAAGACCGTATTCATGATTACATCTCTGCTGCTAGCGATTAAACGCTAAACCTCAGAAATTAAAAAAGCCTTAATCTGATATATCGTGATTAAGGCTTTTTTGTGGTTATTATTTAAAGCTGCTTTTACTGTGTGCTATTATTTTTTTAATCTTTTAATAGCGGTCTTCAATGCTTTACGTTCACGTCTACGATTGGTTTGCAGGTGATAATAATATCCAACAAATTCTTTATATGCAGTACTTCTTAGGACTATGGTGCACAGTAATGGGCATAAAATACTTACCATGTGTAAAGGCCAATCTGCTAGCCACTGAACAAGATTGCACCAAAACTGCCATTAGCATTAAGCATCATCTCCAAAGCGAATACTGATAAACCGCCACCCATAGTTAACAGCATAATAACCGAGAATCAAATTATCGCAATCTAAAGTAGCTGAAGTATTAGGTTTGGGCATTGCTACAGTGAAAAGACATTGGAATAAAGTGCAATAGCACTAAGCCGTTTATGCCCCAAAGTGAGTTAGAGCCTCGACTCACCAACTATATATCCACATCGGTTACCATACATTTTATCATGCAAAATTGATCGGCTGAGTTGATCATATTTATGAATAAAGAAAATTTTCGATATATATTGTCCCAGCAGCTCTAGTTTTCATTTTTGTATTATCTCTGTTTACGGCCAGACGTAATTATAAAATTGCAGCTTTTAAAATAGTCCTCGCTTATTCAATGTATAGTGCAATGTTTGTTGGTGTCTTGCTCCCATTTGGGCAAGCAATTTCATTTCTATTTGAGTCAGGCTTTAATTTTCAAAGTTGGCAAAATATATATGGTAAATGGGCATTAATTCAATTTGGTTCAGGTATCGTGTTTAGTATAATATCGCTCCAACATTTATGTTCGAGACTATTCTTAATGAATATATGTTTGGGCTTTTAAATAGTTATCTTTCCAATAGGAGCGATTTGTTTTTATGTTTACCTTTTTAAAGTCCCCGATTAAAGTAGGAAGCAGGAAAGCAGGAAAGCAGGAAAGGTAAAAGGAACTTTGAATCTTTAAAAGTTGGAGATTATTTTTCCGATTCTTGGTCAAAAGGTTCATTTGGTCTCCTATATAAGCGAAGATAATACATAACAAACGCATCAATATGGAGGTCTCACGCTTGGTTGGTGCTCATTCTTCGCTAAGTATAACCAAGCTAATCCGCCCATTATGCGGGCGTTGGTACTTAAATAAAAATAAGGATATATAATTATGATCACACTTTCACAATTAACAGAGCTTCTCGGGTGGGTATCAATACTAAATATTGGGATGCTGCTTTTCGCTGCTTTTGTGCTGATTATAATGAAACCATTCGTCACAGGTCTACACAGCAAACTATTCAGTGTCCCCGAAGAAGAACTGCCGAAAATCTATTTCAAGTACTTAGCAAATTATCAAACTTTCACTCTCATATTCGCAATTGCACCATACATTGCTCTCAAAATAATGGGTCAGTAAAGTGCTTAACAAGGCCCAGAAAAAATGATCTCCGGTAAGGGCGGCGTTGATGTAAAAGTCGTTTTACTTTCTGTAATGCGAAACGTCCTTATTGAAGCATAAGCTATAAAAAGGTTATGTCCAATAATGAGTTAGCTAGCCTTGCTAACTCAAAATCGTCCCTTTCTTTGTTAACGTAATTACTCGGTTGTAGATCGCGCAACAATAGTCACTTCTCCGTAATCTTGTATACCTATTCCTGCAAGAGATACAAATCGTAGGCGTTTAACTGATCACTATTTCCAAAAAAGAGCCAAAAATACCGAGAAAAAAATAACGAGTAGCACAAGTGCTCTGAATTCGACCACATTGTTATTTTTCATTTTTCATTTTTTGACACGAATGAGAAGTTGAACTCTGCTCTTGATAGCTTCTTTTGTGTAGTTCTGAAATGAAATTGTGATAGTTAATCATAGATTATAGACTCAATGCGCTGTTAACAATTGCTCTACAATGTATTTCTGTTGTAGAAAACAAAGGTACGCCCTGCCATAAAGGTTCGGTTATCAGTAATGGGATCTCTGTACACCCCAAAATAATACCTTGTGATCCCTGGTCGATTAACTGTTCGATGATGCTGTAGAACTCATTTTTTGTTTCTAAAGTAAATTGATTGAGAACTAACTCAGATACAATCTTTTCTTGCACTAAGTTACGCTCTGAAGTGTCAGGGATTATTGGAGCAACACCATACTTGAGAAGCTTCTCCTTATAAAAGTCTCCTTCCATCGTAGCCTTAACACCCAATAAACCAGCTTGATATATGCGCTGACCAGAAAGAGTTGCAGCGGTAGCTTCAGCAATATTTATTAGCTCAATACCATGGGCTTCTCTTATTGCATCTTCGAAACGATGCAGTCCGTTAGCGCATAAGGCAATAACTTCCGCATCAGCATTTATCAAGCTTCCGACAGCATCAACTATCATTTCTTCACAAGCCTTTTCAGTTTCATCTTCTTTTTGCTTATCCAAAAACTCTCGTTCATCCAGACTTTCAATAACCAAACGAGCAGAGGAATGTCCACCGAGTTCTTGCCTGACCATCGCGTTGATAAGCCTGTAGTATTCGAGTGTTGAGACATAGCTCAACCCTCCAACCAATCCAATTTTTTTCATAAACTCTCCTTAACCCACAAATGGTTGTAACTACAAAATTTTATATAGCTACATTCCTGAAGGTCTTTGATTTTATAGTTATTATCCAGTAAGATTTTATAAATTACGAACGATGGTTTCTAACAGGACATATAAGAACAGCTTATGGACAAAAGACTACACTACTTAAGTAACCTGCGTTATCTTGAGGCTGCTGCACGACTGGGAAGCTATAGCAAAGCAGGGTATGAATTATGTGTTACCCAAGCTGCGGTCAGTCAGAAGTTAAGGCAACTTGAGGTAGAATTAGGCTGTAAACTATTCATTCGTAAAGGGCGAGATATGGTGCTGACGGCTGAAGGTAAGAGGCTTTATGAAAAAGTATCTCAGGCGTTCGAAATAATTACTGAGGGATTAAACGCTACTCAGCCCGAGCCGATAGCAGGTGTACTATCGGTTGCTACAACGCCTTCTTTTGCTTCCCGATGGCTAATGCCTAGGCTGTGGAAATTTTCTATAGAGTACCCCGAAACACTCATACGTATTAGCTCTTCTATTAAACCGGAAGTAGGACTTGCAGGTGAAGTTGATGTAGCAATCGGTGAGGTTGGAAGTAATGACGATTCATCCCTCGTCAGAGAGCACTTGTTCGATGAGCCAGTGTTTCCAGTATGCTCTCCAGAACTTGCTAACAATATGAAACTTACCGAGCCTAAGCATCTTCTTGATTGTTGGTTGATTAAAGGGATTCGCAATCACCACTTCTCTTGGGAAGAATGGTTCCAAAAAGCGAATGTCGATATTAAAAAAAGAGCTTTTCAGTCGATGGAAGTTGAAACAATAGATATGGGGTTAAATGCGGTAATTGCAGGCCATGGTGTCTGTCCAGGAACAGATAGCCTAGCTGGAGACTTTATCGAAAGAGGGTTACTCGTAAAGCCATTTGATATAAGCCTACTACCAGGAGTTGAGTACTCAGCAGTATATCATTCAGGTTCAATCAGAAAGTCTCGCATTTCTGTGTTTATCAAATGGTTGAAAAAAGAAGCTTTGATACATCAATCACTCAATAATTGTGCTTAAAAATTTGTTGCGCAATGCACATTATTGTCCAAAGCAATCATAAGCTCCCAAACCAGCTATGCCAACCTCTGGCGTTATTTCCCCCTTTCTGCGTTAGCAAACTAGTATCCTTCGACCGTTTAATTAGGTCGCAATAATTTTTCTAATGGCGAATGTCCAGTTTTTTGTTAGTAATAATTATAAAACCTACGTACCGTACCCCTAAATAATTATACTTATTGCTGAGTAGATCACAGTAAGTGTAATTATAATTACTACTTATTGAATATTAAAAAGTTTCCATGCCATATTAATATTGTCTTTCTTCTGAATTATTGATGAGGTGGTACATTGCTTAAATTTCATATTACATTCTTATTCACATTTAAAAATCTATCATGGGCAACAATCGTATCTTTTACGAACGTGTAGGCAACTCCTTCGAAAATCACAAAAAAACTACGTGCGGAATGTCGAATAAAACTCTCACTTAAATAATAAATAAGCAAAAAGGGCAAATATGAAAAATGAAACTGCAGTTCAACTGAAGGATGATGCGGGACAGGATCCTGCATCAATTAAAAGAGGCGGTAACGAGGTCGTCAGACAAATAAAAAGATCACCTATACCTACCCCCATACCTATTCAATATGCGGATGAAGTCCGCTTTCAAAAGCCAGAACAGCCTACCTATGCAACCTTGCCCTCAATTTTTTCTATATTGAGTTTGTTGTTTATGGCAGCGTTGTCTAGCGTTATGTTTATTCAGCTGCTCAATCCCTCTGTTACGGGCTTGGCTTGGCTGGGTGATTTGTTTACCTTTTTGAAACCGCCTCAGGCTGGGGCGAATATGGCCGCATGGATGTGGCTACCTTTCTTGTTCACTATCATTGGTAGTGTTTTAGGTATGTTGTTTGAATTGGGTTTGTTACTGAGCGGTCATGCCTTTCAGCAAACGCGAACTAAGTTTGGCGTATTTATTTTAAATCTTCGTCTATTAAATTTAGCCCCTGTGGTTACTACCATCTTCTTTTTTATTACTTGTATGGTTGTGACTCATGCAGACATGCGCTTTGCCATGCTCTATCTTGCGGGCGGCGCCTGTTTTGGTTTGGGTTTCGCCTTGTTCTTTGGCGGTGCACAGGCCCTTGTGGCATTCGCGCTGGCGGGTATTCAGGTTGCTCAAATAATCATGGTGCTAACTGGTACAATCCCAGCAGGCGGAGAAATCATTGCGTGGTTGCTAGTGGGGCAGGCTGCATCGCAGCTAACGGCATTGTTGATCGGTACTGCTACTCCCTGGAGGAGCACAGCCTTCCATACTATTAGTACTATCTCTGGTATTTTACTGTACAGCGCAATCTTAAAAGTGACGGCTGCAGACATTGGCTTTTCTCAGTCAGTTGCAGTGGTGCTACCAGAGGGCTCTTTGGCTCTATGGGGTTTTGTGGGTGCTTGTATTACAGGTTTGGTATTGACGGTGATTTTATTGCCGAAGACCCTCGGTGGTTTCCTCGTCATGTTGAGTAATACGATTTGGTCGCCGGTGTATTTCTTTTTAGTTAGCGCAGACCGTTTTCCTCATCCGCTTAATTTGACGGAAGTTTATGGTGGTAAAAAGCCACCCTCAAAAACCACCTTGAAGCCATACTATCAAGTGCACCCGGAGTTTTTACTGCAGCGTTTGAGTATTCCTGCCGTTGTTAATATAGAGGAATCAGTCACTCTGTTTAAAAAATTGATAAAGACAGCAAGGACCGCTTTCTCTGTCATGGCGATACTGGATCACTACCTGCCTCAAGCGAATGTTAAAATTCCCTTGACCAATAAAAAGCGTATGGCTATTTGGAGCGACGGTTCTGAATACTGGCCTAGCTTGTTTACGAAGAAAATATTTGGTTTACATCTACCCGACGGCGGCAAGGTGGACACAGCGCCTGAGCCTGCGATTGCTGCTTTTAAAGAAGGCCAGTTGTTGGGGTATTTGGCCGAGTCTGGTGTGGCATCGCCTTTCTTAAAGCCTGCTCCAGAAATGGGCGAGGGTATGTTGACCATTGATTTCCGCTTCTTAGAGAACTATGAAACCAAGCCTGATTATGAGTCCTATGGCGGTGCGGCTTACTTTAAAGTAAACAGCACAAAGAAGCGTTTGGAATTGATTTCTGTCGTGGCGCCTCACTCCACTGATGTATTGCTAGCAGACCCGCGCAGCCCTAGCTTCCGTCGTGCGGAAAGCTTGGTATTAGCTTCTATGTATTATCAAGTGATCAGCGGTAAGCACTTGGCTGAAATACATATGACTTATAACCTGGTTGAAGTGGCGATGCATGACGCCTTTGAGGCGCAAGGGCAGTGGGCGCATCCATTCAGAACATTCATGTATTTGCACTTCTTTGCCCATGAATTGGCGGAAGGGATTACTACCGAACACTTGGTTCAAGAGGGCGCGGTATTTAGTCAAATTTTTGCGACCACCCATGATAGCTTGGTGCACCACTTAAACGACTGCTACTCCAACTTCGAGTATGGCGCAGATGAAGATTTTGAAGCGCGTGCTGCGATGCTAACTATGCAGGGTTCTGCGGGTAAGCCCGGCGAGCTATTGCCGAATGCCTGTATTAAGTGGGAGTTAGATTACGCTAAAATCTGGAATGGCTATACCACGGCATTGATCGATATTATTTATACGAATGATGCTGCGGTACAAGCGGATAAGTACTTACAAGATTTCCACGCTGGTTTGTTACAGGTCATGGTCAAGGGTTTACCTGCACGTTACGAGAGCTTCCAGACTAAGGCGGGTGTTGCACGCTTTGCTTCGGACACTATTCACCACACGGTTATTCGTCATCAAGTTTATGGCACAACGGGTATACGTGCGGCTCTGGACCCTCGCATTAGCAAGGTTCAAGTGCCTATGGATGGCGGCACTACCGCTATAAATGAATGGCGTTCTTTGGCATTCGTGGCATTGGCAACCGGCAAGGCTCGATTCACGCTACTGCAAGGTGACTTTACTAACCTGCTCAATGGTGTCGATGCGAAGTATAAGGACGATATGCACAAGGTGTTTGACCAGCTGCAAGAAGATCTTGCTAAGTTAGAGACGGAGTGGACTGCTACGGAAGAAGATAAGCAGCACAACTACAACTATTTCCGTTCAGTACCCTCAGTACTGCATACCGGACCTGGTTATTAATTAACGCGGTAATTAAGTCCCTCTGTTAAGCATTTGCTTGATGGCGGGTTTACCGTGCCGAATGAAAAGGAAATAGATCATGAGTTATTCAAAAAGCCAAACCATGTTGGCCTTTGCTTATATGTCTTACTATGGATTTGATTTAATTGGTCCCGATAAGTGTAATGCTCAAAAAATTGAGAAAGATATTAAGCATGCCTTAACCAGCTGGGCACCTGTTAAAGATGAATGGGAGTTGGTCTGGGGGCCGGGAGTATTTATCTTCGACAATGCCTTGTTTGATGACAACTTAATGTACCTGGTGCGTAATATTAAAGATCCGTCACGTTATGTTATAGGCATACGCGGCACTAACCCGGTGGGGCTGAAAGACTGGTTAATAGAAGATTTTCAAGTGGCTAGCATGGTGCCGTGGCAGTACGGAAAACCTGCAGCTAAGTTGAAACCAAAAATTTCTAAGAGCATTGGAATTGGGATAACCAAGTTACAGGAAATGATTGCGGAACCCGGCGTACCAGGAGAGGGTAAGAGCTTATTAGAATTTTTGCAGGGCGACATTGAGGGTAAAGACGCCGTTGATATCTGCGTGACGGGGCACAGTCTAGGTGGTGCTTTAGCGCCGACACTGGCTTTGTGGCTGAAGGATACCCAGGGCGAAAAACTGCCTGAGAGCGCAAAAATATCGACGGTTGCTTTTGCGGGCCCTTCCGCAGGTAATAAAGACTTCGCCACGTATTCCGATCAGCGCTTTGCAGAGGGCGAGTGTATTCGTGTAGCTAACTCCTTAGATGTAGCCCCCCATGCCTGGAATCAAAAGTCTCTGCGCAAGTTGTTCTTGTTATACAAGTCCCATTTTCTGCTGCCTGGGCCGCTTGTGATAAGCATGATCTCGGCTATGCTAGCCTTGTCGTGGCATAAAGGCTATCAACAAATTGAGGCTGACGCTGAGCCTATACAAGGTCGATTTAAGCCTTTGTTGTATAACTATTTGGCGCAAGGTATATACCAGCATGTGGTGGGCTACCCCGAAGCCATGGGCATGCTGGACGATAATGAAATCCCCGTGTTTGAATTGTTTGCTGGGCAGCTGTAATACTCGGCTGATTAACAAGGGGAGCTCTGCCACTATTAAGTACCACTACTGTCTAGTAGTGGTACTTAAATATTCGTTAAATTTTAATACAGCAAGCAACGACGGTCGTATAGTTTCTATCAATAGACTAGTGACCGATAATTTCAGCTTGATTCAAAAATGTTTTAATATTTGAACGCTGTTTTAAGTGCAGCATTATCACCCCTGCGATCAGCAATACTATCCCGATAATAATGAAACCTAAGGCTGTGAGTTGTAAATAACTTAACAGCGCAATAACGACGTAACTCAAGCTTTGCGCTAGTGTAGAGAACAGTTTTAATCCACCTTCAACGCGTCCTCTTTCTTCCATCGCAATGACATGATGCATCTTATTGGTTCTTGCAATACGATTATATGAATTGAAAAAACCAAGGCCAATAGTAAGTAATATAATCAAAGTAGGGGAAAGGTAAGATCCCATCAAAAGAAGTAAGATCGCCATCACTAGAATTGAAACTATCATTGCATTTTCATGCTCATAACGCCTTAAAAGGCGAGCAATCAGCAATCCACTTAGTAACGCACCTAAGCCATAGCTCATTTCCCATGCCGCAAACCAACTACCACTGATGCCTTGTTCTGCGAAATATATAGGGACAAGTTTTACCAGAAAGGTCAATACTGGATAAGATAAGCAAGATAATGCCAAAAATGCATAAAAGTGTTTTTGTTTAGAAAATATGCTTTTGCTTGCGACAAGTTGCTTAAAGAATGCCTCTTTTAAGGATGGACTGAATTGGCGCTTGTAAGGGATCGCTATATAGCATAATCCAGACAGGAGTGAAGCGAATGTAGCCAAAAATGAAAACTCAAGCATTGACCAGTATTCAAGTAAAATAATCCCTAATGCGCCCGCACCAAGTGTTGTGACTTGCATAACGATTTCTTGATAACTGGATATTTTCGCGTATTCATCCTGGCGATAGTTTTCTTGTGTGAAAGCATTATTACAACTCCAAGCTAAATCATTACTTAACCAAAATATTAACTGAGCAAAAGCCAAAAGCCAGTGAGACTGCATACCGTTGTAATAAGCAATGAACACCATCAATGCGGTACTTGATTGTATTAACTGCATGACGACCAACACTTTCTTTCTAGAATGGCGATCTATCAAAGTGGCAAAAAAGGGTGTGAAAACAAATGATAAAGAGGTACAGACCAATGCCGTAATCGCCACAAACAACCCCATCCCTTCTTCTGAAAGCATGATCCATGGTAACGCCATCATAAACATTCCAGATGAAATACCATCAAAAAATCGCGCGAATAGATAGGGAATAGTTCTATTTTTCATTTTATGCTCCATGCTTTTTATTTATATTAGTGCTAGTCTAATACCTCAACCTATGTTGAGGTAAAGTCCTATTTTCATAAACTTAAATATAAAATTAGATAGGGAAATCAGATGGAAATGAGTGTTGGGCAAGGTTGTGGTTGTCTATCTATCAATAAGTGCAAACTAAGAAATCCGCAAGACATCTTAGCTCAGACAGGCAAAGGCGCGGTATTATGGGAAGCAGTAATTTAACCTAATAGCGTATTCGAATTACAGGAAAATTACACATAACCGCATTTGGCAAGGTGCGTAAGCTATAATCGGTGAAACGAGTCATTCTCATGTGGCCTCTCTATTAAAGCTTACTCTAGGCTGCTAGCGTTGGTGAAATTAAATTTGGCGTTAGCGAGTTTTAAAACTGCCAAGTTGTACTACAATTTGTGCTGTAGCCTCACTTAGACGATGGCCTTGTTGTTCCAATTCGCTACTGTCATGAGCATTGGAACCCGAGAGGTTTTTAAGTTTTTCAATTTCGCCTGCAACATCTCTCACTAAGCGATTAATATATTGAATATCTACATTATCTTTAGTTTCATTTTCGCCGATTAATGACAAAATCCCATCTATATTACTACAAGCGAGCTCCAATTCTGATTGGCTCGAAGCTGTGTGTTCCGATAGTGAAGTGATGGCTAATGACTGTATTTTCATTTGTTCACCAGCATCGACTACGGCGGCAGAAATATTTGCGATGATTTGGTTAATTTGAACCAGACTTTGTTGAGTCGATATAGCTAAGTTTCTGACTTCATCAGCGACTACTGCAAAGCCTCGGCCATGTTCACCTGCTCGTGCTGCTTCAATAGCTGCATTTAATGCGAGTAAATTTGTTTGATCGGCTAGATTATGTATCACAGATACCACATTCTCGATAGACTTCGTTTGCTCTGAAAGCAGGTTGAATTTACTGTGTAACTCGTCGTTACTTTTGATGTATGATTTCAGTCCTTTGGACATCGACCCCATATTATTGTTGGATATAATTAGTCCTGCGTGGGTTCGTTCTACTTGCAAACGCGTTTCTTCTGCTTTTTCTTGTAGCGCAACAGAAGTACTGTCCAAAGTGTCGATTCTATCCGTCAGATAACCAACATGATTATCCTGTTCTTGAATGCGTGAAGAGATATTTTGTGCTTTTAGTTTAAGGAGCTCTGCAATATCATCCGAGGTATTCGCTTGATCTTGAATATCGACCAACGCATCTTTCACATTTATTCGGAAGGCGTTGATTACATCTAGCACGTTACCAATCTCACTGTTGTAGCGGCTATCTAAGTCGCAAGGGATTGAAAGATCTTTTTTCTCAAAAGATTTCATGTATCCAGTGACATTTTCTAATGAGTCTACTCCCCAGTATTTTTCATCGATGTCGTGGAGGATTAAAAATACTATAACGATATATTGAATGATCTGTGCAGTTAGATTATCAGTTAAAAATAGCGCGTTAATAAACAGTGCAACAGCACCCAGCCAGTGAATAAAACGCATTCGTAAAAATAGTGAGCGCATAAATTTTTCCTATAAATTGTATGGTTACAAGTTCGCTGAGTCTGTACACTCATATAAGTAACATTTTAAATGTATGTTATAGGGTTGATTGAAAAATACAATATAATTCATCATCATACTTCTGTTATAGCGACTATTAAGGTGATTTCTTAATCGGAGAAACTCTTTGGGTTTATACCGAAGCTTTATCACTGTAGGATAAGACACCTGTTTATACATTCGGTACAACCATGAAAAGCAAATTATCTACACTTACCCTTGCACTTATTCTTTCAAGTTCTATTTATTCAGCGCAAACTGTTGCTGCGTCAGATGTTATTCAGCCGCGAGCAAATTACACGGAAATGACATCCCAACGTCAAGTAGTCGATCAACTACTTAACGATGCTTATCAAGCCTTCAAAAATCCAGCTCGTATATCTCATGCTGGTTTTACGGCAAAAATGCCAAGCAATATGGAAATCATCACCAATAACTTGCTTGATGCTTATCAATTAGAACCTTACCGAATCGATTTGCTATTTTCTGCAGCCAATGCTCAGATCTATAACAAGAATGTAGACCGAGCGATTGAATTATTCACCCAAATTTTAAGCGTGGCTCCAGATGACGTAGATGCACACTCTTATTTAGTTATTTGGCAGAATTTTAAAGGCAACAAAAGTGAAGTTTCTCGCCATCTAAACGCATTAGAAGGACTGAATAAAGGACGCGTAGCGGACTTGAAGAAAATCATATCTACCATTGACCGCATTGTCGAAACGCCACTAAGCAATAAAATCAAAAAATCAGCTAAAGGTAATAACGCGATCATAACGTTAGGTTACGCGCTAAATCCAGATGGTAGCATGAACCCAATTTTAATTGACCGACTTAACGCAACCTTGACTATGGCGAAAAAGAACCCTGAGTCCTATATTGTGGTTACTGGTGGCGTGCCTAAAAACCACAAAACCGAAGGTAAATTAATGGCTGATTGGTTAGTGAAACATGGTATTGATTCATCTCGTATTATAGAAGATAACTACGCGAGAAGTACGGTAGAAAATGCACTGTATAGCAGCTACGCTTTGGCTCGTCATAATATTGATCATGCAACGATTATCAGTTCTGCAAGTCATGTTCGCCGCGGACAAACATTATTTGAAGTAGCAAGCTGGCAGACTGGTCCTAAAGGTATCTCCTTTGACACTTATGCTGCGAATGACAGACCATTAGAAGAGCTTAAAGTACCAAGTGATGGTGAATTATTAGGTATTTACCGTGATGCTTTACGCGTATATGGTATGTGGAGCTATCGCTCATATCCTTTAGAGCAGCGTTAATTGCTCTGTCACTCTAAATGATACTAAACTAAAATCGGCTATGTCATTATGAGTGTCATTTCTTGTTCAGAATTGATTTTAATGAATACCATTTTAGATGTCATGTGCTCTCACCGATAGAAATGTCGCTTTTGGTGCACATGGCGCACGTTATGGTTAGTGGAGGGAATGACGAGATCCTTTCGCTATCTAGTTCACAGCCATTAAATGATGGTTAATTATCCATCCACTAACCTCTGTGCACCATCCCCATTTTCATGAAGAATATCATCGGGATTAAGTAAGTGGCATTTCTTCATACTTAAACAACCACAGCCAATACAACCTGTCAGATTCTCTCTTAACGATGCTATCTTTTTCATTTTATTATCGAGATCTTTCTCCCATTTCTTGGCTACTCGCTCCCAATCCTGTTTAGTGGGTGTTTTGTTCATCGGTAGGCTTTCTAGTTCACGTGTAATTTCTTCAAGCGTAAAACCGACAGATTGTGCTACTTGAATTAATGAAATTCTCCGTAACATTGATGTGTTGTACCGACGCTGGTTGCCACTCGTTCGGAACGATAATATTAAATTTTTTGTTTCGTAAAAACGTAGTGCCGAGGTTGCAATTCCACTTCGTTCAGATAGCTGACCGACGGTTAGATAATTTTTATTTATCATGATGTTGTACCATTCCATTGGGATGTTTAAATAGTTTAAATTAAAGCATTGACTTAAAGTTAACTTTAACAATTATACTGCATGCCTCATTAAAAAAACAACGACTATTAGGTTCATAATATGATAAATAATACACTTTCTTTCAGCAATCCTTCTGAACTATTTGACCCAACACCTTATGGCTTTTGTCACACCGTAAAAGCGCCTTCAAATGGAGAACTCGTATATATATCAGGTCAAAGTGGCGGAGAAGGAATAAACCATACATTAAGCGAAGATTTTCGCCATCAAGTAAAGTCGCTATTGAAAAATTTAGAGATTGCGTTGAAATCCCATCAATTAAGCTTCAGAGATGTAATGAAAATAACCATTCTAATTGTTGATCATAATGTCGAAAAATTATCAATCTGGGGTGAAGAAATGAATAAATACTGGATGGTTAATGCATTACCAGCCAGTACATTAATCCCGGTATCAGCACTTGCGCTTGAAGGGATGCAAATAGAGGTTGAGGCCATCGCGTTCAAATCAGAGAACTACAACACCACATATTAAAAGCATGCTGTATAGCTGTTGTTGATTAAATACCAACTTACAAACATTATTGAGGTTAACCTTCATGCTTCTTAAAAATTATTTAACGTTATTAGCGATTGGATTCATTTGGGGATCTCAATTTATATTTCAGGACATCGCTCTAGTGAGTTTCTCGCCTATTTGGATTGGTGCCACACGTGCAGCTATCGGTGCAATCACTTTGGTTGTTATTTGTAAGTCATTGGGTGTTAAAAGATCAAGTAATCAATGGGTTTTATTTAGCGTTATCGGATTACTTGAAGCTGCAATCCCGTTTGTGCTTGTGCCGTGGGGACAGCAAGATTTAGATAGCTCGATTGCCGCAATATTGATGGGAACTCTACCATTCTATGTATTATTGTTAGCGCCTATTTTTGTCAAAGGGGCAACGATTAATGCGGGCAATAGTATTAGTGTAATAGTCGGATTTAGTGGGTTGTTGGTCTTATTTTATCCTGAGTTATCTTCAGGGGCTGGGGAAATAAACTTAGTCAGTGCGTCGGCTATTATCGTCGCTGCGGTATGCTTTGCCATTGCATTGCTATTGCTTAATCGCGTTAGGGATGAGCATCCTTTAATTGTTGCTCAAAATGTACTTTTGACGGCAAGTATTCAATTAATCGTTATTGCACTTATCACTGCCCCTTTTGAATATCAAGTTGCATCGACAACCGCTATATTCTCGATCCTTTATTTAGGGACGATATGCGCTGGCGTTGTTTATTACTTATATATGATGTGTATTAAAAATGCAGGCTCGGTGTTTACCTCAATGACTAACTACATTGTACCTGCAGTTGGTGTTTTCATTGGTGCGCTTGTAACGAATGACTCAATTCAAACTAATACATGGGTGGCACTGCTTATGATTCTTTGTGCATTGTTTATCAACCAGATTTTATCACCTTTGACGAAAAACACTGTCCTTTAGGGCGGTGATGTAAGTCATTATTGCGTAGCAATAAGCACTTTGTTTTGTTATTAATATTGACATATTTTCACATAGAGTCTACGTTTAGAACTTAGTGCTGTATATAAATACAGTCATGTAAGGTGCTGAAAATTGAAACTTATTGCGTATAAATACAGGTTCTACCCAAACAATGAGCAGGTAACAATACTTGCTCATACATTTGGTTGTGTTCGTTTCGCTTACAATTCAGCGCTTGGCTTCTCTAAAGCGCAATACGAATTGGGTAATAAAACCAATTATAACGATTGGAGTAAAAACCTCACTCAGCTTAAAAAAAATCCCAACTTTTCATGGTTGAAAGCTGTTTCTAGCGTGCCATTGCAACAATCACTAAAGCATCTCGATAAAGGCTTTAAGTCATTTTTTAAATCAGGTTTTGGTTACCCTAAGTTTAAACATAAACACGGTAATCAATCTGCTAGCTATATGAGTAACGGCTTCAAATGGAGCGCGGACAAGCAATCGTTAACACTCGCCAAGATGAAGCAAGCATTAAAGATTAAATGGTCACGTACATTTACTGGCACACCCAGTTCATTAACGGTATCGAAGACAAAATCAGGTAAATATTTTGTATCAATGCTTGTAAAAGAAGATGTTAAGCAGCTACCAGTCGTGAACAAGACCGTCGGTGTTGATGTCGGTATTAAAGACTTAGCGATTTGTTCGGATGGAACAAAGTTCAATAACCCACGATTAACCAATAAATACGCGAAGAAACTCGCCAAGGCATCACGCAAATTAGCCAAAAAGAAGAAAGGCTCTAATAACTTCAATAAACAAAAATTGGCCCTTGCTAAGATTCACGAAAAGATAGCCAATTGCCGTAAAGACTTTACCCATAAAATGACGTCGACACTTATAAACGAAAACCAAGTGATAGGCATCGAGTCGTTGAAGGTCAAAAATATGGTTAAGAACCGTAAGCTATCTAAACATATCCACGATGCTAATTTCGGTGAAATAGTAAGACAATTAGAATATAAAGCGGATTGGTACGGGCGTAAAGTATCAGCTATTAGCCAGTGGTTTCCGTCAAGTAAAATGTGCAATGAGTGCGGGTTGCTGTATTCTGGCAAGTGGTCTTTAAAGATTAGAAATTGGACTTGCAAGTGCGGAGCAGTACACGACAGGGACGAAAATGCGGCTATCAATATTCACAGAGAAGGGTTAAGGCTAGCCGCTTAAGTCATTTGTGGCGGTAGGTAGTACCGACACGTTAAACGCTTTGTAAGAGGTTTTGGAAGACTAACGCAATTTAATATTGCAATGCTTAAGCCGTTGACGACAAGAATCCCCTTCCTTCCCCGACTTGTCGGGCGCGAAGCGAGGTAGGGGAGCTTCAACTAGACATAAACAAACGGCGTGATATGCCAGCAGGCTTAAAGCTACGACACGGAGGAAAGCTACAAACAGATGATTGATGCAAATGCGAAAAGTAATCAGCACATAACAAGGGCCTTTAAATCCCAAATGCTTAAGCATAGTCAAATAAATTCTTCTTATGACCTTCAATCTGAATGGACGAACTATTTGAGTTTGTTAATGGCGTGGCCAGCAATACCAATACAGCTACTTACTGGCTTAATGGCAGTTTTTGTATAACGAATTAAATTGTGATCTAGCCTTGATTAGATTAAATATCATTCAAGGTGAACTCCCTTTCTGGTGACTTGTATCACATATTACAAAAGTATTAGAAATAAGTATTTCCATTAGAATCGACGCGAAAGTGGGATTCACTAACGCAGTGTAAAATGGTCCATCCAGAATTACGGGATAAAATTGATTCTAAAGGGGTAGAATAAGCGTTAGAGAGGACTTTTTTCCTGCATAGTCATGACCTGCGCATTAGCATCTTCATCTTCAATAGGCCGTATATCGACGATTTTCTTTCTAGATAAAGAAAGCCTCCAATGAGCCATTACAATTGTAAAAAGTAGATTAAATAGCGGTAAACCTCACCTTAAATGAACAAGTTTCAATGTCCTGTAACATAGCATCATGGTATTCTGACTTTTCAATCTATGCTCTGATTTAAAAGCGGGGGTAGAATATTTTAGTTATTGTAGTCTGCTGATTCTAGATGATAACAAGTGGAATGAATACATGGTATTTAATTACTGTAACTGAATGATAACACCAAGGATGTCGTGTATGAAAAATTTAATATTAATAACGGTATTCGTTATGTTTGCGATCGCAGGCATAACAAGTATCACCTCTACTGCTTATATATCGAATCAAAAAATTGATGGCATTATATTAAAAAAATCCCAAGCAAAGGCTGAAGTCATTGCTAAAAACGTTGAGTATGTATTACAAAAGTCTTCCCAGCCATTGGTTGATTTACAAGAGTTAGTACTGTCACTTTCAGAACGTTCAGATATTAGCTACGCGATTTTCATAGACCGAAACATTCAAGCCGTTGCACATAGCGATATAAGCAAGTTAAATAAGATCTATAAAGATAGCTACACTGTAGAAGCTGCAGGGAAAGGCAAGCAAAAATACTCTAAATGGTATGCGGATGTGCAAGACATGTGGGTGTACGACATAATCGTCCCCGTTTATGATAAGAATGGTGAGTTATTGGGTGGTTTTGATATTGGTATCCCAATTTCAGAAGTCGATGATGCTGTAGCAGATATTGTGATGACTCAGTTAATCGCAATCATTGTTATCTTTCTGATATGTGCCTGCGTGTTGATGTGGCTACTGGGTCGATTTTTCAAACCGCTTGCTGGCTTGCAACAGGCATTAGACGATATATCAAAAGGCGATGGAGACCTTACCGTTAGATTACCTGTGCAAGGAACGGATGAAATTGCCCATATTTCTAAAGCATTCAATATCTTTGTGGGTAATATTAATGAAATAATTTCCAAAGTAGTAGATACGGGGTTAGGTATAGGTCGTTCAGCGACTGAACTTCGCAGTCAATCTCAGCTTGGTTTATCAAGAGGTCAAGCGCAAAGCGATCGAACGTTATTAGTCGCAACTTCAATAAATGAAATGATCGCGACTATTAATGAGATATCGCAAAATGCTGCGGGTGCAGCAAATTCGGCTGATGGTGCAAATAGCGAAACTCAAGCTGGGCGTAAAACATTACAAGATTCATCTAATACCATCAATAGCCTTGGTGGTGAAATGAGTAACATGTCATCGGTTATCACAGCATTAGCGGGAAGAACACAGTCAATCGGGTCTATACTCGACGTGATCAGAGGTGTTTCAGAGCAGACTAATCTCCTTGCTCTCAACGCCGCAATTGAAGCTGCCAGAGCGGGTGAGGCTGGCCGAGGTTTTGCTGTCGTCGCTGATGAAGTCAGAAATCTTGCTACTAAAACCGCACAGTCAACCGATGAAATTCAAAGTATGATTAATCAGTTGCAGCATGAGGCCCAAAATGCGGTAGAGGCGATGGAAAGTAGTCGATCTTTAACAGAAGAGGGTACAAGAACCACAGCGCAAGCTCTGGAAGTTCTCGAAAACATATCAGTGCAAGTCATTACTATCCTTGATATGAATACCCAAGTCGCAACTGCTACCGAAGAGCAATCTTGTGTAGCAAATGAAATCAATATGAATATGGATTCGGTCAATAACTCTGTTCAAGAAGGCTTGATCGCTAGCCAAGAGCTAGAAGCGTCTAGTAAAACTCTGGAGCAGCTTGCTCAAACTTTAGACCTTCATGTAGGTTCATTCAAAATATAATATTTAAGGCTTCTAATTCTAGGGGCTCTTTATTATTTTCAGATAGTGAGTGTGACGACGTCACACTCACTATCTAAATATCACGCTCATGTCAGCGGAAAATAACCTCTTTTGTTATCGATAACCTAATCTTATATACAGAGTTCCGTGTCATAGCGGTGATGAGATAAACAGGTAAGACATAGACGTAATCGATCGAACGCCAATGAGCATTGGCAAGCAATATCATTATTCAGGGAATTTAAAGGACTAAAGGACAACAATATGGACGAGATCGCGTTACAAGAAGAGCTAGAACAACTGCAGAACGTGTATACCATCATAACTGAATTTGTGGTGCAATACAGTTTCCAGACTTTTGGTGCGATGATTATTTTCATCATCGGTTTGTGGGTGGCTGGTAAAGTTCAACGCTTTATTGCAGCCCAATGTCTAAAGCATGATGTTGATGTCACCCTGAGCGGATTTATTTCCAATGCTGTGCGCATGCTCGTCATTGTGATGGTCGCAGTGATTGCATTGGGCAAACTCGGGATCAGTGTGGCGCCGTTTATTGCTGCCGTCGGTGCGTTGGCATTGGGTGCTGGTTTGGCCCTGCAAGGTATGCTGTCAAACTATGCAGCGGGGGTTACTATTATTTTAACCCGTCCGTTTGTGGTGGGTCATACCGTCAAAATACAGGGTGTCATTGGCGTGATTAAAGAGATCACTCTCGGGATGACTATCCTCACGAATGAAGAGGGTGATGAAATCAGTATCCCCAACAAGCATATCGTTGGTGAAATTCTGCATAATTCCTTCGAATACATGTTGGTGGAAGCCTCCATCGGCATTAGTTACAACGATGATCCAGAACAGGCTATTGCCACTTTGGGTACAGTGCTGGCTAGCATAGATGCAGTAGCCAAAGATCCTGCCGCGCAAATTGGCATCGAAGCCTTTGGCGATAGTTCAATTAATTTGGGCATACGTTTCTGGGTGCCGACGAAAAACTATTTTGAAGTGAAATACAGCGCTAACCTAAAGATGTTTCAGGCATTGAAACAAAACGGGATCACCATACCCTTTCCACAACGTGAAGTACGATTACTTTCAGAAAAGGTTTAAGCACACTATGATGGAACTTGATGAAGTTAAAATTCGTAGGGCAAAGCCTAGTGAATTGGAATCAATTTATCACCTGATAACTTGCGATGAAGAGTGGACTAAGTTTAATGCTCCTTATTTTCCATATTCAACGCCATCATTGAACGAGTTTTCAAGAAATACCTTCTCACGTTTATGCGATGGTTCAGATATCCAATTAGTTACAGTAAATGACGTGCCAGTTGGTACTGTTAGTTATTACTGGGAATGTGAGTCTACTCGCTGGCTAGAAATGGGGATTGTAATCTACGACTCTAATTTTTGGGGTAAAGGTTTGGCTTATAGAGCGCTACCACAATGGACCCGCTACTTATTCGCTATTTTGGATATTGAGCGGGTTGGTTTAACTACTTGGTCTGGAAATCCTCGGATGATGGCTTGTGCTGAGAAGTTAGGCTTTCAACAAGAAGCCTGCTTACGTAAGGTTCGCTACTACCAAGGAGAGTACTATGATTCGATTAAATATGGGATCCTTCGTAGTGAATGGGAGAATCGAGTCAGCTAAACTAGACTGACTCAGATCTTCCCCAAAGGCGCTTAATAGTCATCTTTAAAGAGACGAAACTTTAAAAACGGTCAAACTTTGATGTCTCCTGATAAAGAGGCTCTCAGACGCTGCATACCTTCGTCAATAGAGACCAGAGGTTGATAACCCAGGTCCGCTTTAGCCGCGCTGATATCAAAGTAATGGCTGGTTGATAATTGGCGTGCGACAAAACGCGTCATCATTGGTTCTTGGGTCTTGCCAAGCAACAGGTATATCTTCTCCAGTACGGTGCCGACTAAGTAGGCCAGTAGTGCTGGTACGCGTTTCGTCACCGGTGGTAAATCAGCACAATGGAGTATTTTATTGAGCATGCTGGCCATCGTGATAGGTTGATCATTACTAACAAAGTAGCTATTACCGGCACAACTTGGCGTGGGTTCGGCGAGCCTTAGCGCCGCCAGAATATGGGCATAGGCGGCATTGTCGATATAGATAGTATCAACCAGTTTATCCTCTTTACCGACTAATTTTAATCGACCGAGTTTGGCTCGAGCAATGACGCGTGGCACTAGGTGCGGATCACCGGGTCCCCAAATTAAATGTGGCCTTAAAGCAACAGTTTTGAGTCTATCGCTATTCGCGGCCAGTACCATTTGCTCGGCAAGCGCTTTGGATTGCGCATAATAATTTAAGAATGACTGGGCGTAAGGTTGCGATTCATTGATCCCTGCCTCGTCTTCGCCCGTAAATGTCACACTTGGGGTGCTGGTATATACTAAGCGCTCGATAGCCAGTGACTGACAGGCCTGAATGATATTGGCAGTACCTTCCACATTAGGTTGATAATAATCAGCTTTCGAACCCCATACACCTGCTTTCGATGCGACATGAAAGACCAAGTCACAGTCCTTCATCGCCGCCGTGAGCGCCGGTAAATCGCTGATGTCGCCTTGCACCATGTTGATACCTAACGTTGATAAGTGCGGATAATGGCCACGGGCGAACCCGGTTACTTTAATTCCGGCCGCACTTAATGCTAGGCAGATACTGGTCCCTAAAAAACCACCAGCACCAGTGACAAATACATGTTTGGTGGTCGCAGATAATGCAGTAAGTGCACGTTGTTCTGCGGGCGGACGTAAACTGAAATTCGTCATATTAAGACCTTGTTTTAGCATACTGTTAACGATTATAAGGTGCTTGTTTTTGTGCCCAAATAGCTAATTTTTCACGAAATATTTTGGCATTGTGGCGAATATCGACAGGAAAATCAGGGTGAATTAAAAACGCGTTGATCGCGGATGTTTGCTGATGTTTATTGCCAATCGCGTTAAGTTCGTTAAATAACTGTTCAGTCGAGATGACAGCATCATTTTCTAATTCGACACACAGTAACGGTATGGTTTCACCTTGGTATTGGATCCCCACCAGTGCGGTACGTTTCACTTGTTCGTGGGTATTAAATATTCGCTCACAAGGGATCGAAAAATAGCGTTGACTCGGCGTGGCTACGCTGTGCGCTTTACGTCCACACATCCATAACTGACCTTGTTCATCAACATATCCCAGATCCCCCATGCGGTGTCGAAACACTGGCTGTGATTCAGTGCTCGTTGGGTCTTTGATCTTGGCTTGTTGGGTGGCGACGTCGCGGCGATAATAGCGCTGACTGACCACTTGTCCTTTCACGACGATCTCACCAATTTGTTGGGTTGGTAAGGTTAAGTCATTATCCCAATCTGTGATGACGTCTTCGCTGATCGCAATAATAGCGATCTCAACATCTTTGATTGGCTGGCCAACGCAGATCCCGCCGCCATTATTGGTAATGTCTTGCATGGTTAGTAGTGCTTTACTGCCAATCTTAGTGAGGGGCAATGACTCTGTGGCACCATAAGAATTCCATACTTCTACATCGGTTTTAAGCAAGCGAGTAAAGCGTGAAATTGACGATAAGGTTGCTGGCGCTCCAGCAGATATCACGCGTTTCAAGCTGGTTAATATCTGGGGTTGACCGTGTTTGCAGCCTGCTTGACCAAGGATCTCGATTAATGCCGGATTAGCAAACAGGTTAGTGCATTGGTATTTTTCAATGGCAGCAAAGATAAAGTTCGGGTTAGCGGTTATCGGTTTGCTGGCATCCATATCTGGAATAATTGACGCCATGCCCAGTGCTGGACCAAATAGCGAGAATAACGGGAAGGTACTGAGATCCCTTTCTCCGGGCTTTATACCGTAATCATCGCGGAGCGCTTGTATTTGCCCTTCAAACATTTGGTGGCTATAAACAACGCCCTTAGGTACGCCAGTACTGCCACTGGTGAATAATATGGCGCACAATTCACTGTTATCAAATAGGGCGATAGGATAAGGTTTAACCTGCTCATTTTGATGTTTATTTGGGGTTAAATTGGCACGATACTCAGTTAATAAACGCTGTAAGCTCATTTGTCCGGTGAGGCGAGACAGTATTTCACAGCCGCCGACGGTCAGGCTACATCTGACACTGTCTTTACCCCAGCCAAACAGTTTACGCGCGATATGGGCTTTGGGAATACCAATGAAAGCATCGGGAGCCGATTCACTAAAACATTGTTTTAAATTGCGGATCCCCATTCCTGGATCAACTAAGATCGGCACGATACCCGCTTTAAATAATGCAAAGGTCAAGACAAAGAAATCAATGCTTGGCGTGACCATTAATACGGCTTTCATTCCTCGTTTTATGCCATAAGCATTTAGCGCATAGGCGAGTTCATCACTTTGCTGATCAAGAGACGATAAATTAATTTCGTCATAAACCAATTGACCTCTACTGCTACGCTGCACGGCGACAGCGAGAGAGTCGGGGGTCGCGAATGCTGCGTGGGAGAGATGGCGACAGAAGTTCATCGCCTCTGAGGTTGCGCTAATTGCCATACAATTCAGCCCTTATCTGTCATGAAATCGGTAATTAGCCCGATAACTTCATCACTGGCGTCTTCAAGAATATAATGACCGCAGTCATCAAATTCATTCACTTGGGCGTGCGGCATGCGCTGTTTCCATTGCGCTAAAAAGTGTTTATCAAACACAAAATCTTTTAATCCCCAGCAAATCAGGGTTGGCACAGTCGAAAACTTAGCCAGACTATCGCTAATATCAGAGACTAGCTGATAATTGCGGTCTTCAGGTTTTAGCGGAATGTCCTGCACAAAACGTAAGGTGGAAATACGGTTACGCCAAGAGTTAAAAGGCGACACATAAGCGCGGCGAACATCTTGGCTCATTGCTTTGCGACGAACGCCAACAATCGAAGCGATAGATGAAAAGGCATTAAAACCACGCACTAAAAACGTGCCGACAACGGTATTACGACAGATCCATAATGGTAGCGGAAACGCTTTTGATAAAGGCAGATGAAAAGCCGCTGTATTTAAGATCACCAGGCGTTTGATCCGTTCTGGATATCGTGCTGCGTAACCCATACCTATCATGCCGCCCCAGTCGTGGACGACTAAGGTGATGTTTTCTTTAATATCCAGATGCTCAAGTAATGCTTCCAGATCATCAATTCGGCTGGTTAAGGTATAGTCGTAATCGTTATCATCGGGCTTATCAGAAAGACCACAACCAATATGGTCGGGTACAATACACTGATAATTGGTGCTTAATGCCGAGACCAGATTACGATAATAAAACGACCAACTCGGGTTGCCGTGAACCATAACGACAGGCTCTCCGGTTCCTTCATTGAGGTAATGATATTGCTGACCGTTACGATCAAGGTAGTTACGTTTAAACGGGAATAATTTATCTAACATAGGGTTACCATTTTAATCCAAGCATCATACAATTTAAGCCACTGCCTATTCCTAAGAAGCTCACGTTGTCACCTTTCTTCAAAAAGCCTTCTTCGTCGGCCATCGCTGCGGTCACCGGCAGTGATACTGTGCCCATGTTCCCTAGGTATTTGAAGGTCGGAAACTCTTTTTCAACCGGAATATTTAAGGCGGTTAGTACTTTCTTTTGGTTGGCTGCGCCCACTTGATGACAAATTACTTTATTGACATCTTCGGGGGTCCACTGGCGTTGCTCTAAAAATTGCTGCCAGGTATCTTGCGCCAGTGCGACGCCTTCTTTGAGTAATTTGACTGCGTCGGTACGCATATATTCACGGTATAACTGAGTATCGATTTCTTTCAATCCCCACTGGCATAGATCGTGATGTTCTGGCGCAGATAAGTGCGTGGCCCCTAATAATTGGTGATTACGAGACCCAGCTAAATTTAAGCTGCCATCGGTAAGTAATATAGCAACGGCACCTGAGCCGCCAGTTAAGGTCGCCAGTGATGTGGCATAATTTCTGATGGTCGGATCGGCTAGCATATCATCGATAGTCACATCAACAATATGACGTGCAGATTCACAAGATACCACTAAACCCGCTTTTATCTGGCCCAATTCGATGCGGTTGGCGATATCTAACATGCCGGACAAGGCCCCTAAACAGGCATTACTAATGTCATAAATGGCGGTGTTATTAGATACGCCCAATTTTGCGGCGATACGGCATGCTGTTGCTGGTTCGTGCTGGTCACGGCAGACACCGGTATATACCACAGCGCCGATATCGCTGACATTGATGCCCGTTTCATCAAGGACTTTTTGTGCGGCAGTTAATGCGCCATCAGATAACATGTAGTCTTTTGGCCACCAGCGACGTTGGCTAATACCAGTGAGTGCGGCAAGTTGACCGACAGGAATTCGTAACTTTTGATATAAAGGAGCTAAGCGGAGTTCTAGTGCTGTACTTGTTATGATCTCTGGAGCCAGTTCATAGGTCAGGCTATTAATAAAAACGCGGTTATATTTCATGGCTAGGTTATTTTGCTCAATTGAGGCGAATTATCGCCTTATTTTAATTACATAAATTACGTTAACGTTATTTGAGCAAGAAAGCGGTGTAGATACAACTAAAAGTTTATTTCGAGTCATGCGAGTTTAAGGGTAAATAGGATTGGTTCATATGCCGATGTCGGCTATGCGTTAATATCAGCGCGATGGTTAAACCTGTGAGTAAATAGAAAACCCCCAAACTTGTTTGATTGTTGATCAAATGTTTGATTAAAAAACCACCGAGCAGCCCGGCAATACACATCTGTACCGATCCCGATAATGCAGATACCGCCCCGACTTGCTTACTGTGTGGTGCCAGTAACATGCTCATCGATAATGGAAAGCAGATCCCTTGTGCTATGGATAGTAAAGTAAAACCAAATATCAGGTTAGGCAACGACATCTCATTAAACACTAACCAACAGCCAGCCATCATCATAATGCTCGATGCTAAGTATATTAGTTGATTGGTAGTGAAGCGTTTATTGAGTTTATTTAAGATCAAGCAGCCCATTAATAATCCTGCAGATGGGATGACCATCACTTCTCCGTACTCTGCTGCACTGAGTTTTAATCCTTCTTGTAATAAGAAGGGTAGCAGTGACACGGATACCAGCGTTGATAAGTAGCCGACCCAGTTATAGCTTGCTGATGAGATCACTTGGTAGTTTCGTGATAAATGCCAGTAGCCACGTAGTGTTTTTCTTATTTTAAATGTTGTCACTGCATGTGGTAACGTTTCAGGTAAGACAAAGTATCCTAAAGTGACAATGGCCGATAGATAAAGCAATACAAAGATAAACACGGATTGCCAGCCAAAATGCCATGCGGCCCAGCCGCCGACAACAGGAGCCAAAATAGGCAGGATAGATGCTGTTATGGACATATAGGACATCGCTTGCGTGAGTTGGCTACCGCTGTAACTATCGCGGAGGACACTGCGGCTTAATACAGATGCGCTACCTGCGCCTAAACCTTGTAATAAGCGACCTGTAATCAGTGCAGTATAGCTGTCGGGGAGTAGCACACAGATTAAGGTTCCGACCAAATAGATACCTTGACCGAGTAAAAATACCGGACGACGACCGATAGCGTCTGACAACGGACCATAGAAAAGCTGTGATAATCCGAAGCCGACTAAAAATAGGGTGACAAGCTGCTGTATGTCGGCTTGGGACACACCAAGATCACGACTTATCAGTGGTAATGACGGCAGGTAAATGCTGACACCGACTTGTCCTGTAGCAATGATCATTATGGCTAAGGCAAGTGGGATTTTGTTAAATGGCGTTTGATTTATTTTCATGTAGCCAGTGTATATTAAGGCTATATGAATGATAATAAGCTTTGTTGGAACGTCATTAAGTCCTTCTGGGACCTAATTGTCTGTCGAAAATAATGTGTTTATAGCGATGTACAATAAAATACATCATTCAGTTCTCGCCCTAAATCATGAACAACTTCTATTATCTGTTCCATATTTAAAGAATGCTTTTGCCTATAAACTCTTAACTCCAAGTTAAATAGTGAGAGAAATCATGGTTAATACAGACAAAAGAGTAAGATGGGGAATCGCTGGATTAGGCAATATTGCGAGGCGGTTTGCTACGGCTTTGAATTACAATAGTCAATATGGCGAGTTATATGCTGTCGCCGCCAGAGATTTAGGTCGCGCTGAACAATTTGGTGAAGAGTTTAAAAGTAACGTGAGCTATGGCTGTTACGACGATATGGCAAAGGATCCTAATGTTGATGCTGTATATATTGCAACGGTACATCCGTACCACTATCCCTTAGTTGAACTATTTTTAACCCATAAGAAGCATGTCTTTGTTGAAAAACCAGCGTTCACCAACCTACAGGATTGGTTATCTATGAAGGCGTTAGCAACAAAAAATGGGGTGATATTATTAGAGGCCATGAAAACCGTTGCATTTCCAGCTTACCAAGAATTGAAGAACTACCTGATCAGGCATAACCTTAAACTGACTTCAATTGAAGCGAGCTTTGGTAATGAGCACGAATATGATCCCGAGTTGTTCATATTTAATCCAAATTTAGCGGGCGGTGCAACGCTCGATGTAGGGGTTTACGGGCTTTGGTTATACTGTGACTTATGTCGGTCGTTAGGGGTTAATGTCCCGGAACCTGTTGTTGAGATGTCAACGCTGGTGGCCGAGTCATACGTTGACACCGATGCTTGTTTTACTTTTACAGGTCAGGTTAACGGAAAAATATCAGCTTCAATTGTGAAAAATTTACCACGGGTCGCGATATTACGTGGTGATCAATTAGCCATTACCATTCGAGAAAAATGGTGGAATCCCAGTGTCATTGATATTGAATATCAAGGAAAAACATTCACCATCGATCATCCAGTAGAGGGGAATGGTTTTGAATTTGAAATCGATCACTTTTCACAGCTTGTGCTTGAAAATAAAACTGAATCTGACATCCTATTGTCAGAAGTAACAGCTCAAGTCCAATCGATTATGGAACATGGGTTAATTAACGCTGGATATGGTTACCTAACTCAATTAGGGGGCTTTGGAACACTGAATGGCAAACTTAAAGCGTAAGCTTGAAATTTACGAACAAATCTTTCAAACATTTGGTCCTGGAGTATCGACTTGTCAAATAAGCCAGATAGCGGCTCTGCTGCATGTCACTGAACGACATGTTCAAACTATACTAAAAAAATTGGTGAGTGTTGGTTGGATTCAATGGGAGGCAAGCTCTGGAAGAAGTAAAAAAGCGATACTTACTTGCCAAGTCGAGCCCATTGATGCTTGCTATGAATCCGCGAGAGGACTAGCCGATGAAGGAAACTTAGATCAGTTACTTAGTATCCTTAGTTTTGGTGGTAGAGATGCAGGAAGGGAGTTTCAATCATATTTAAATGACGCTAGTCAGTCAGCTCGTCGTATTGCTTATATGCCTTTTCATCGAGAGTTAGAAGAGCTAAAACCTCATAAGGTGAAGCGGCGTACGGAACGTTTTTTGGTGACTCAAATTTGCCAATGTTTGACGTCAGTAGAGAAAGGGAGTGTAGTCGGTGATTTAGCTTATCACTGGGTTTCTAATGACAGTGCTACAAGGTGGCAATTTCAAATTCACAGAGGGGTACGTTTTCATGATGGAAGTATACTCACAGCACAAGATGTTGCTCATTGTCTAAATAGGTTAATCCAACATGCATATTGGCATTCGACTTATAACCATATTATTGAAGTGAATGCTGTTTCTGATGAGCAGTTGGAGATTAAATTAAATCAGCCTGATTGGCATCTACCCAGATTACTTTCTCGGGCAGAGTCGTCAATATTTAAGATGACCTCGACGACCACGCGACTTATTGGTTCGGGGCCTTTCTCATTGGCAGTATTCTCTTCTAAAATGCTTAGATTAAGTCGTAATGCTTACTACTCACGTGAGACCTCTATCCTCGACTGGGTTGAGCTGTGGGTTTACCCTGAATGGGCACAAAGCAAAGCGTGTGCACAAAATCAGATTTGCCTTCAGGTACCAGATACGACTGTTACGAGCCAAAGTGACAAATCGGCCTTCTTTTTAATGATCCAAAACCCTCATAAATCGATGATGAAACGGCATATTACTTTTGAAGATACAGCGGAATGCAAGAAACTGTTTAGCAGTATATCAACTGACAATGACCAAGGTATTTCAGTGGATTATGGGGACTACAGTCAATCTGAACAAGTCAGTATTTGTAGTGTTATTGAAGAAAATGATTCATTTAGTGCTTGGTTAAGTTTTTTATTACAGTATCCATTTGAAAATCATGAGTTGGATGTTGGAATACTCGAGGCTTTAGACTCATCTCTTACGTCAATTCGGAACGAGAGAGACTTCAATCAAGCGACAGACTTATTGGCCGCATTGTTCTCTTGGTTAAGTGAGCAAAACGTAGTAAAAGAATTAAAGCATGAGCCTTTTGTACTCGCGTTATCTGAACAAATTAATGGCGCTAACGTGAATGGATATGGCTGGAGTGAACTAAATAAGATATGGATTTCATTAGATTAAAATCCGCGTTAATCATCATATTCCTTCATATTACAGCTTTCTCAAAAATGCCTTCTAGAGAAAGCTGTAATAAATTATTGAACGTATTTGTTTGCTTAAAAAGCCATAAAGATAATTTTTATTGAGCTTAGAAAAACAAATACATTAATACATTTTCTTAAAACAACTTCATTGAGCTTTAATGAGATCATCGCTCCTATTTTTGCGCCGACAAAAATACCAATCAAGGGCACTGCAGCTGAGCAAGAATTTACCTTACCGATAATATAAAATTGTTCAGGTCTGTCTGCTATTAAAAATTGCAGTTTATGATCATCAGAAGCATTATTTTTGCTGGTGGTTTTTAGCATTTTTACCAACATATTAGGAGGGGTTTTACATCCATAGCCGACTGACTCTGAAAACTTAAGTAAGTTACAACTAGCCACTTTTATATCGTCCTTTTTAAATAAGCAGCACTAAGGTGGCAATTGTAAGTGAATATTGTGACGTTTCAGTTTCATTTTTGTTTGTATTAAAAGTTAGAGGTAAGGACATTGATTTGAAAGCGTCTGGATTGACCGTTTCTGCATAGTGACGCTGTGTTCGACCTGTAATATTTACGGACAGTCGCTAACAATTTATGAAGGATCGCCATTTATGGTCATGAGTAATCACGGCCTTATCAAAATTTTTTAAACCAATAAAAATAATACTATTAATTAATAATTAAGTTTGATAGCTTGCACCTAAGTAGTTAAATGTTAACAATTAAAA
This sequence comes from Moritella sp. 28, assembly GCF_018219435.1. NCBI lineage: Bacteria > Pseudomonadati > Pseudomonadota > Gammaproteobacteria > Alteromonadales > Moritellaceae > Moritella > Moritella sp. 28. The sequence goes on from NZ_CP056121.1 coordinate 1,964,037, forward strand.
GTTATATATCATTAACTTAAGGGAATAAACGATGAAAAATGAATTTCAAATCCAATTAATGTCAATTAACCTTATTGACGATTCTGATAATTGGAGCTCAGGTGATTTAAAATGGGCTGTGCATTCTGCTTCGAATGGGCATCCTTTAGATGACCGAGATAATTTAATGCTAACACTGGCAAGCCACGTTGCCTTTTTAGAAGTGGATCCATCACATAATAGTGCATATTTGACTCAAACCCATAGCGTAAGCAGTGGTGAAACCATCGATTGTCTTGATAAAAATTTGACCGATACTTTTCAGATCCCAGCTGTTCATGAAGTGTCTATCCGATGCAGCATGAAAGATATAGATGATAGTCTCAATGGTGGTGATGATGACTTTGGTGAAAAAACCCTTACTTTTAAGAGCGCTGACAATTTCGGTATCAAAAATAATGAAACAGAACGAAATCTGTCTGTAACCTTAGATGGTGCAGGGCGTGCAGTGTTTAATTTCCAACTTCGCCGAATCATTTCAAATGATACAGCTCGCTTCACAAGTGAAGAACTAACACAGATTAAAGCGTACTTGGAAACCTACGACTACGATCAAACGGGATTCATTGATCCTGATGATGGTATGGAACTTGAGTATTTAAGAAGCATTTCTGTATATTGGGAAGAGTGTTTTGATGCATTTATGATGGAAAATGCTGATACAAACAAAGATGGTAAATTTCATATTGATGAAGTGATGGCGTATTTCGCTGCCTTAGAAGACTTTTAGATATTATTTAGTTCGTTAAAAGAATAAGTGGTGGGCCTCAGAGGCTTCACCATGTCATCCTTCTTGTGTTATTGATTTTAAAGTAAATCGCTATAATAAGCTGCTGAGCTTAGGGGATATATGAACATCTTCTTGCATACGTTAAATGCACATGGAAAATTTGATGACCTTTTGACTCGGCTGGATAGTCTTTTTGATGAAGCACTTGAATGTATTGGTGAAAAACTGCCTTTGGATGAAATCAATATTGATGTGGTGATTTCTGAAGGTAACTTTGTCATACCAGAATTTGGTTTTAGCGGTTACAGTCCATCATCTGAACAAATAATGTTGTTCTTTGATTTGAATAATGACAACTTGAATTCGGCGCTTAATACAGAGTTCATACCTAGCCTTAGCCATGAGATTCATCATTGCTTTCGACATAAAGGGGTAGGGTATGGAGACACTCTTCGGGAAGCGTTAATAAGCGAAGGGCTAGCCTGCCACTTTGAAACTGAGCTTAGAAATGGTGATATTCCATTTTACGCCAACGCAATCAACCAAGATATGATTGATGTTTTACATTCAAGAATGCTAAGTGAAACGGCTAATTTAAATTACGATCATAATGCTTGGTTTTTTGGAACTGAACCTGATGCAATACCTCTGCATGCAGGCTATACACTGGGTTATTATATTGTTTCAAAATACATAAACAAAACAGGGGTCCTTGCATCACAGCTGTGGAATGTATCGGCAAGTGAATTTTTTGATGTCACTTAGAACAAGAAGTTAGGTGCCATTGATGAGTCCTTGCATGACGTTTTTCCAGCGGTTGGAACATTCAATTCTGTCGGGTAAAAAGACCGCGACGATCCGTGATAAGTTTGATAGCCATTATGCAGTTGGTCAGGTTCTAGATGCTCGTACTCACGAAGATAGTCGTAAAATATGCCAAATTGAAATTTTGAGTATTGAGCCTGTGAAATTTAGTGAATTAAATCGGACACATGCAAAAGCTGAAAATTTGCCGTTTGTGTGTATTCTTAAGTGGATCATTCGTAAAATTTATCCGGCAGAAGAAAACTTATTTTTCATACGTTTTAGGGTTTTAAATGACGGATAAATTTTAATGTTCGGCGTACCTAGGCTTGCTGTTGATAGCTAGTAACAAGCCGAGCTATATGCGAGCGTAATATGTCTGCAAAATTAAGCTCAAATAACTGTAGTGGTCCTTCTTTAATGACCTCTGCAACCGAACCCACTGAATGGCTCATGTGCCAGCAACCAATTATTACCTGTTGAACCTGCAATAACAGCTCGGTCGCTTGTTCGATACTCAGAGCATAATGTTCACTTATCATTGCGGCATATTGCTCAATGAATTGTAATAACGTGCTTTTGAATTGACGTGCTTCGTCTAGCGTTAAGTTACATTGCAGGGCTGTGTGCATGATCGCACTGAGTTTGCAAAATAACGGGTGCTTAATTAACGTATTACAGATTGAATCAGTCAGTGGCAACTGTCCCATGTCACCGGCTGCTGTCTGGGCTAAGCATGCTATTTCTTGTGTATACACAGCGAGGAACAAGATTTCTTTGTTTCTAAAATAACGGTATAAGGCTGCTTTGGTGATCCCCACATCGGCAGCGATATGCTTTAGGTTAACGTCTTCATAACTGAGCGTTGTAAAACGAGCGGCGGTTACGTCTATGATCTGAGTAAGACGTAACGCTTTTTGCTCTGGTGTCGTCGCGCGGCGTTTAATAATACACTGCATTATGCTTGTAACCATCCCGCAATTTTACGCGTGATGAAGCGGGGTGATACTTTGCCAGCCAATACAGCAACTTGGTTTTTGATACCTGTAACCACAATTGCACTGTGACGGTTTGCTAACGCTTGTTTTGCAACATCTGCTGATGTCATTGCTCCGGCTTTAAATAGGTTTGAATCGGTAATATTGGCTTCTGCGGCAAACTCAGACAAGGTTGGGCCAGGGCAGAGCGCACTGACTGCAATACCTTGATGACGAAGTTCTTCGTGTATCGCTTCCGAGAAAGACAGTACAAAAGCTTTTGTCGCATAGTATACCGCCATATTAGGACCCGCTTGGAATGCAGCGGTTGACGCGACATTGATGATGAACGGTTTCTTCTGTTCACGCATGTTTGGCACTAAACGGTGGGTAAGCTCAACTAAGGTACTTACATTCAATTGGATCATTTGCATTTGGCGTTGCAGTGGTAAGTCTGCAAAGTTACCGCGGTCACCAAAGCCAGCATTGTTAATCAGGCCATTGACAGCAAGGTGGTTAATGCGGATCTCAGTCGCTAATATCTCACTTCCAGTGGGCTCTGCAAGGTCAATCGCAAAGCATTTAACATCAATATCATGTTGGGCTTGTAGCGTTTGCGCTAGCTCTTCTAATTTCTCTTTACGGCGAGCAACTAATACTAAGTTTTGACCTGTCTGCGCCAGTTGTTTCGCGAATTCACTACCGATACCAGCACTTGCCCCTGTTATCACTGTATAACTCATTGCAACTCCTTTTGTATTTGTCATTAGAAAGTGTAAATTGGTTAAATAACCCTGAGTTATTTAATCTACAAGCGCGCCTTTAAAATGTAAATCATAAGATGTGAGTATTTTGTTGATTTGAGAGCTGGGTTTAGCATGCTTTGTTACGTGTGAACAAGGGGTGTTAAAGTTAAATTGTTGATATAATGTGATTTTTAAACTATTTCGTTTAGGTTTTTATAGTGCTTTGTTAGCAAAACGAGATATCGGGGAAGGGGAGATTTTCAAGGCTGGTTAACGCATTAAATTAACCAGTTTTTAAATAATTCTGAATATGAGTGCATACCAATATTATTTGTCGCCACTTTATCGCCACGTTACAGTGCTAGGTTTACGAGTGGGTTGAAGCTTACAGCATCTTGTAAATGGCTTGGAGAGAAATGAGAATACCGCATTGTTTGGCTTATGTCTGCGTGGCCTAATATCTTTTGTAAAACGAGAATATTCCCCCCGTTCATCATAAAATAACTGGCAAATGTATGACGTAAAATATGCGTTGCTTGTCCCTTTGGTAAATCGGTAAAACAATGTGAAACACCTTTCCATATTGCCACGTAATTACAAGTAAATAGCTTGTCATTTCTATCCTGGTAAATTTCGTTGTAAAGCGATTCCGAGATAGGAACTGTTCTGTTTTTACGGCTTTTTGTGTTTGAGAACGTGATCTTATATTTGGATAGCTGTGACCCTTTAAGGTTCATTGCTTCACTCACCCGGGCACCGGTGGCTAGGCAAATCTTAATTATCTGCGTCAATTGTTTTGCGTGGCACTGACCCTGAACAAAGCTTAGCAGCGTTATTATTTGTTGTTGGGATAAATAGTTTAATTCTGGCTCTGACTTTGGAATAAGATTAATGCTGGTAAGTGGGTTAGGGTAGTTCCATTCCTTTAACCTGATCAACTCATTGAACATTGCCCGCATACATTTCAGGTCATAGTTTTGTGATGCTGCAGACAGCTCCTCTATTCCATTCCGCTGACTCGCACCAACCATACGTCTGTTTGCCCGATAGTGAGCATAATCCCTGGCGGTAATACTCGTTGCGATAGGATCATCAAGGTGTTCACAAATTATAATCATACGTCTGTGTGCATGTGCGCCACTTTTAAGGTTTTTAGCGTGTAGTTGCCACCACAGTTCAATCAAGTCTGATAACTTCCGTGTATTCGGCTTATCACCTAACCAGGGCTTATCATCAACCTCGTTCATTGTGTAACGTTCGAAGGCTGCTGCTTCGCCTTTGGTGGCAAAGCGCTGGCGAATACGCTTTCCGTTACGGCCTTGTGGATAGCATTCACAAAGCCAAGGTTTCTTGTGGCCGTCTTTGAGGTTACGAACAGACATGGTGAATTTCCTTATAACTGTTTATGGCGTCTTTACCATTATAAAACAACAAGCACTGTTTTTATATACAGTTATATAAATTGTAGCAATAGTATATGTTTTATCACGCAGGATTAAACATAGACGGCTTATGTTTAGCCCTTTTTATGGAAAGCTTATGATTTTATAAAAAAAAGGGGGGGGGTATTAGATGTAGTGAAGGTATGCATATAAATACTGTCCAAAATTTTAGGTTTAACTCTAAATTCTGCCCCAAATTAGCTTCGTTCAATTACTATCTCACGATATTTTTATGTCGATTTGCCATATATTTTATTATGCAAAATTGATCAAATGAGTTGATCATATCTATTTTTCAGAGGCAGGAAAGAAAAACCATTTATAATAAAACCTTCTTTCAATGTGTTAACTACCCCTCTGTGTGATAATTAGTGGATTTGGGATCTCACGACGTTATACGATACAAATGTCATGCTTATTTCATACTACAAATGTGGTAACATTCGAAAATTTGAGGCTCAGTAATGAAAAACAGATACCTAATCATTTGCTCTCTTCTTGCGCTTGTACTGTCAATCTCCTCTCATGCAAAATCTTCTAATAACATTAGTTGGAGTGGAAACTTTTTTATTGATAAGGCTAATGGTGACTCTCTCGTAATTAAACGCGAATACGAAGTGCGTGATAGATTCTCTAATTCAAGTGGTATGTTCAGCTATGTATTATCATGTAGTGCAGATACTTATTATCCAGAAATCATATCGTTTACTGAAAACAATTTTAGTATTGAAGTGAATCAAATATCACTTAAAGAGGACCACAGTGTTAGGTTTAATTCACGTCAGGTTGACAAAGAAATAATCAAATCAGCACTACATTCTACTGGTCTAAACCTGTACAACTATGAGGGTAAGAAAAGTGGTGAACTATCTCTTCGTGGAGTATTACCGTTTCTTGAACAGCACCAAGCTCTGCTCTCTGAATGTAAAGAAAATATTAGTATAGAACTCGAAGAGAAGAAAAGAGAGGAAATGTTTTTATGGGCAGCTTATGGTGCAGCTGGACTAATAGGTGTGATCTTTGCTTTCTTCTTTATTAAGTTTGCGGTTATAAAACTACGTGTCGCCAAGGTGAAAGCAAAAGAATTAAGTGTTTCTGTCGCGCAAAACTTGTCTGAAAGAAAAAACAAACAGTTTGATAAAGAGATTGAAAGGAAAATTGTCGAAACTGCGGTAGACGAAATCGTTAGACAAACAGTTAAGAGGGCTATGTCAGAAGGTGTTGACCCTAATCAAATTGTTATTTGCTCTCGATGCAAAGGAGCTGGTTGTTCAAAATGCTCTCATAAAGGGTGGTTAGTGGAACAATAAAGATAACGTATCAGAGGATTCCCAACGCTTGGCATTCTAAGGTCAAGGTTGGGTTTCATGTTTGGCGTAATACTTTAGTTTAGTAGTAGCCTTGCTCATACTTAAATGCGAAGTTAATCTCAGCTTCGCCATAATTTTATTATGCATCAGTTTTGTGAATGAATTAAAAACAAGTCCATTGTTAGTTAGCCAAAGCAAAATTTTAATCGATAGATTCATGTGTTTATCCTTACGTCAAAACTGGTTTTGCATACAGACATAATGAAATCTAGCATTTGTTTCTAAACAGTCTCACTCAGTTTCACTTTTTGTAAAAAGCTTCTGTTCTTTATCAAGTTTACTTATAGTGATCAACTGCTCCACGTAGTACAGGTATTCGCTTGAATCGTTATTTTTTAAATAACAATTTGAAAAGTATACTTAAATTGGTGCTATTTGAGCTAAAGATAGTAATATATAGAAATCCTATAATTTACAACAAACATAAATCAAATGCCAGATTACAACTTTGAAGCCCTTCATGATAAAGAGTTTGAAGAGCTTGCTAATGATATTATTTCCAAAAGTGAGAATGTAAAGGTTGAGCGATTTAAACCAGGCAAAGATGGTGGAGTTGATGGGCGATTTTTTGAAAGTTCAGGCAATGAAATTATTATCCAATCAAAACATTATTTGAAATCTGGCTATACTAAGCTACTACGTCACTGTCAAAATGTTGAAGCAGCCAAAGTAGAAAAACTTAGCCCATCTAGATATATATTCGTATGTTCAGAACCATTAAGTCGCAAGCAAAAAAGTGAGCTTGCAAGTGTATTTTCTCCATATTTAACAGAACGTGATGTTTATGGTAAGGAAGAGTTAAATGACTATATAAAAATGTATCCTGATATTGAACGTAATCATTATAAATTGTGGTTAACAAGTACCAATACATTACAGATTTTATTAAATCAAAGTACCTATTTAGACAGTGAGTGGGGGCTGGAAAAAATTAAAAAATGTAGTAAGTATTATGCTAAAACAAGTAACCATGATGAGGCAAGAAAATTATTAGAAAAAGTTCATAGCGTCATTATATCAGGTGAACCAGGTGCAGGAAAAACTACTCTGGCAGAACAATTATGCCTTGAATATGTTCTTGATGGATTTGAGTTAGTTGTCATCGAAGATGACATAAAAGATGCTAAAAATGTATTTAATAAAATGAGTAAGCAAATTTTTTATTTTGATGACTTCTTGGGTAGTAATTACTTAGAAGGAATAGAAAATAAAGAAGATTCAAAGATTATGAATTTCATTGAAGCTATCAAAAATGACAATGACAAAAGATTTATTTTAACATCAAGATCTTCGATACTTAATCAAGGAAAAAACATTTCAGCAATATTCAAAAATAAAAAAATTGAACAGCGTGAATATGTCTTAGATGTAACGAAGCTTGAAGATATTGATAAGGCAAGAATACTTTATAATCACATATATTTCTCGTCGCTTAACGAGGCCTATGTTGAACAACTCTACATTGATAAAAGATACCTGAAAATTATAGAACATAAAAACTTCAACCCTAGGTTGATCGAGTTTATTACTGATGAACAACGATTCGAATTAATAAGCGTTGCAGAATATTGGAATAAGGTTGAGGAAAGTATCAATAACCCGAAAGATATCTGGGAGCATGTTTTTCATAATCAATTAAAAGAATATGAAAGGATTCTCATTTTTATTATTGTTTATTTTGGAAGTAACATAGATGAAGAAACTCTTAAAGTTATAGCAAAGAAACACTTTAAAAGTAAAGGCGTATTCACTACTAACATTCAATTTGATAAGGCAATTAAAACCTTATCGGGTTCGTTAATAACGAGGATCGTGGGTGGTGAATCTATTGAATTTGATTTGTTCAATCCATCAATAAAGGATTATGTTATTTCTATTTGTAAGGATGATATTGACTTAATAGCGGAGCTTTTATTTGAGATGAACTCTATAAAAGCATATAAAAGTTATAATTTCTCTTATCTATTTTCATTTTTGAGTAACATCCCATCTCCTGATAAAAGGGTTAAGCTTAAGCTTCTGGACAAGATTTCAGAAGCAGATTCATTTCTCTCACATTTTAATTTGTTTGTCGTTGTGTTTGACGATGCTGTTTTATATGATATTAATGATGATACAAAGTCTAAGTGTATATCTGCCTTAGTAGACGCAGTTACAACCAATACGCTCTCTGAAAAAGTAGGGCGAGAAACTATATCACTATTGAAATACTTAGTTGAATTGGGTGATTTGACAGTTGATAGTCTTAATTGGGTAAAGTTGATTCACGATGTAATAGATATTTACCCCTCCAATGAAACCTTAAAAGAAGTAACAGAGCTTCTTTATGAGCTTAATGAGCATCATGACCTTGATTGTAATAATGTCATTATTTTAGCTCAGGAATCAACATGGGAACATTGTGTAGACGATATTCATGATTTTGTTTCCGAGCGTGTGAGTGATTTTGAAAGTGTAGACGACGATGCTTCAAAACTTGCAGACGAGATGATTAAGGAATATAAAATCGAGTTGAATTTCACAGCAAAGGAACTTCTGGAACATGTTGACTTTGATGTAATAAGGCAAGAACTTAGGAATGATTACGAAGATGATGCTGATGATGGGGAAGCAACATCGCCAGCACTAATAGAATTCAATGAAATTGATGACCTTTTTGAAAGAACTTAATTATACGTTTTAAATGTAAGCGCTCAATTAACCGGACATTTCAATAACTTTCAAATATAGCATTATGAGTTCCTAACTAAATTAAGGAACAGGATCATGTCACTAGACACAAAATACAAAAGAGCAATACTGGAAAGCATATTCAGCAATATGCTGAAAGTGGATTAATCAAAGCTGAGTTTTGTAAATAGTATCCTTTTAAGCTTGAACTCTAATTTATATTTAGGATGATTGATCTAAGTTAATATTGCCCCAAAGTTTTATGTGCATTTACTCATTCAAAATCTGTTCATAGCAATTTTCCATCCATTTTATTATGCATCAGTTTTGTGAATTAGTTGAAAACAAGCCCTGTGTTAGTTAGCCAAAGCAAGATTTTAATTTATAGATTCATGTGTTTATCCTTACGTTAAAACTGGCGTTGTATACAGGCATAATGAAATTTAGTCATCTTTTTCTAAAGATGGGTTACTTATATTGCCAAATAGTCTCAGTTTCCCTTTTGTAAAAAATTAATTAATTGAAATATATTGCTTTGTAGTGGTTCATTGAATTTGGCCTTCTAATTGGAGGTTTTTTAGAGCTAGAGCTAAAATTGTTCTTGATTAAAATATCATGTTAAAGCCGTATTTCTTGCTGTTTAATTCTTTAAATAACCCACATATCACCAAGATGATTTCGCACCATTCTGGTGAATATCGATTTAAATCTAAATCAACCCCCAATATTTTATGCACATCTGTACTTGAATAGCTCATGATGATTTCAGGTCTTTAACCGCTTATCTTACCTTTAAGCCCCCATACTATCGGCCCTAAGTAAATTATGGGATTCACAAAACTTAATTTATTTGCTTAGTTTTTACTTCTCGCTTTAATACTTAGCTATTCCACATTCCTGTCGGATAGCTTTTATGCTGTGTTATTAGACTATTTTTCAGTTGTATCACGGTTTACCACTAAAGAGTAGTGAATATCTTTGTATTAAGTTAAAACCATAATAGAATAAACCCTATATAAAATATTGTTAATGTTAAAGAATAACAGTATTACACACTTTCTTTGAATCGACTTTAATGCATGTTTGGCATTTATTCTATCTTTCATTTGATTAGTTACTATTGACTAGGGTGAACAGATTATGGGAATTAGAACGTCTTGTAGTATAAATGTTACAACTCTATAGGAGGCGTTGTGAGTAAAAATTTGAAGCAGTGGAAAAATACCCTTACTTCTGAGCAAATCTCGCAAGGAATGAATGCTGCTACAGCGAACTCCTTTCGCCTTTTAAAAGATGCTGAAGCTTTGTTTGAGATCGGTAGTTACCCAACTGCGTACTCAATAGCTGTTCTAGCAATTGAAGAAGATGGAAAAATGTCCATTTTACGGCAACTAGCAGTTGCAAGGGATGGTAAAGAAGTTAAAGAGGCGTGGAAGGCTTATCGGTCGCATACGAAAAAAAATGTAATGTGGTTATTCCCGTCGCTGGTTCAAAGTGGTCACAGAACATTAGAGAGTTTTGAGGAGTTGTTTTCTAAAGACTCTGAACATTCAATGATGTTAGATGATCTTAAACAAATAGGCTTTTATACGGATTGTCTCGGTGATCGAAATTGGTCAATTCCTAATGATGTAATCGATAAGAGAGCGGCTGAAGGTATTCTAAAAGTAGCAAGCGCCTTGTGTAGAGAGCGGACCTACTCCAAAAAAGAAGTAGATCTTTGGGTTAAGCACATGAAACCTGTTTGTGATTCTTCAATGTCGTTGGTACGTGAAGCTCTTAATAACTGGTTTAGTGAAATGCTAGCTGAAGGCTTGATCGAAGAAGGTTCAATGAGGTTTTCTGAATTTGTTGGAGAAAACGATTAATAATATATAAAAGTGACTCCCAACGCTTAGCACTCTCACTTCAAAGTAGGGTGGGTGTTTAAGGTGCGATGGTTTAGGTTCGGTGGACGCGTTGCTTACACCTGAATGCGACGTTAATTGTAATAATTTGGAGGTTCAGTGGAATCTGCGCTAGTACTAATTTTGGATAAGATACCTAGCTGGCTTATCTGGTTCATACCAATCGTATGGCTCATCCCTAAGATTTTTGGATTACGTGTTGTGAGAAGAACTCATGGTGGCGTAAAGTTTACAAATGTTATTTGCTGGCGATATTTTTTGAAACGTTCTGAGTGGTCATTGTTGCCCCCATTTGTACCGCATGAAGATGCTAGCGTTCTTGAAATTAAGCCTGGTGTCTGTATTTACAACAAATTACTAACAGACATAGAGTTATATCCAACTGCTCGGCAAACCAGCAACCTACAATACCAAGCGTTAGTAACTAAAGATAATAGGTCTATAGCTGTGAGTACTATTATTGCTTTCGAGGTTACTGATATCGTGAAAGCTTATGGTGAGACTTGGGATATGGAAGATCTAATAAAAGACATATCCCTAGCTAAAATACGCCAGCTACTTACATCAATGTTATATGACGACATAATTAAAAATCAGGCTCAGATAGATGATGACTTAACTGTTGAGTTAAAAATGGAACTATGTAGTTATGGTGTAGAAGTAATAAAAGCGTATTTTACTGATCTAGCACCATCAGGAAATACTTTTTTTATGAATTCTGAAAACTCAAACTTAATCCCCATGCCAGAGAACACCTAAGGCTCATAGGTAACTATAGTTAACAAAATAATTAAAGTGATGTTTTAGATGTGGCTGTTTGATTCGTTTAACTTTGGATATTTTATTACAGATGTTAATACCATTTTTATCTCTTAAAGCTAAACCGTCCCCTTTGATCTAACTGGCGAAAGGGGACTTAACCCCCCAAATTAACCTGACGATACGCTATCGGATAACAAATCAATATCGATATCCCAGACATCAATACAAAATAAAGAATACTACGACCGCGGATAGCAAAGAGATGGTCGGTGGTGAGTTGCGATCCTTTTTTAAAGGGCTACCTCAAATGTACGGGATAAAATCAACTATAACGTAGAGTGTTATTAAAATGAAATGGGGAATGATAAAGTCTAGCAATGCGGTTATTTCCTAGGTTACGTGTATACCGTAAAGCTAGTAACAAAGTAAAATTTGACATGACAGTTAGGGTGGGGGTTTGTGAAGTTGTTAGTTAACTTACCGTTATAGGTATTAAGCTGTGATACTAGTTGATTTAATAACCTTATAAAATGAAAGAAGACCAACGTTACTTGGTAAGCTTAAATAAACTTCAGTGCATTTAGTTAGAGCATAAACGTGACTAGTTCTACTGTATATTTGTAGTAAGTTGATTTTAAAGTATTATGAATCGTATAAAGCCGTTATGAAAACATTATTCATGATATGGGAATAATGTTTTAACCATTTGTCTAAAAATTAAATATGGATATATAATAAAATGTTAAGTAAGACTGAAAATTACACTTTTAATCGATGGATAAGTATTTTACTTTACGCATTTGTTTCTCCTTTCATAGTAGTTATTTTATCAAAAATAAAGTGGATAAAAGAGTTGTTTGATTGGTGGAACGTTATATTTAATTCTTTCGATCTAATTTTTCAGTGTTTATTTGCATTTTTTATTGGACTTGTCTTAAATAAATGGCTTAGCGTAATGTACGTTTATGGAAAAAATTCATCAAAAAAGATGTTGTGGTATTATCCACCTATTACGGTGTCTGTCATATTATCAATATTAATATTGATTAGCTATAATTCTTATATAACGGGGAATACAACCAGTATAGGACTTTATTTTATCAGTGATATATCCTATATCATTGTATCTATAATGTTAGGTTTGGCAGTGATGCTTTTTCGATACCCCTCAACAATATCCGATTCAAATACTTTAGCCGATGATACAAGGTTATTAACTTACAATGACTATAAAGAGTGGTTTAAAAATGATAAACCTATCTCTGATTGTTCTTCGCTATCTTATCAACTTCAAGAGTATGTTACTCGTATTAAAGAGCGAATCAAAAGTAATAATGATACTGATACCGGTTCTCATATTGCATTATTTGGAAAATTTGGGACAGGTAAAAGTAGTATAATTGAATGTGTACAAAAAGATTTAGGTAATGAATTTATATTTAGTAATATTGATACATGGGGAAGTGACTCTAATAGTATTAATGGTATTGTACTTGCTAAAGTAATTTCAGATGTATCTAGTTATGTTGATGTCAGCGCTCTTAAACAACTTCCTTCACAGTATATTGATGCGTTGAAGATTGGTGGGAATCCGTTAAAATTACTGGCAGTTTTTTCTGGGGTGTCTGTTGATCCTAAAGCCGGGTTAATTAAACTAGATAATATTCTATCTACAATTGATAAAAAATTGATTATTACCATTCAAGATCTTGATCGAAGTTCACACCCATTAAAAAGTTGTAATGAATTGTCTGCTTTGCTAGATAAACTTAAAGAGTTAAAGAATATAAGTTTTATAATTGCACTTAGCTATGATAGCAACGTAAGTGAAGTAATAAGAAAAGTTTGTGATTATAGGGAAGACCTGATAACTGCTAGTTATCAAGAAAAAGTGTTCACACTTTTTGATATATTCATTAATGAAGCGAATAGTGCTAGAGTATGTGTACCTCTGGATGGTAATAGAAAAAGATCTCTTTCAATACATAAGCATAATTATTCTGATCCATATCGTATGATAACGTCTGAGCGTAGTTTTAAACATATTTGTCGACGAGTCGATATTGCTTGGAAATATGATAAATTAATGGGGGAGATTAACATTGAATCACTCTTTTTATTTGAAATCATCAGAGAGGAGTTTCCCTTAGTATTTGATTTTATTATAAAGAACAAAACTGGATTGATAGATGAAATAAAAGGAATGAAGGCAGCAAAAAATTCGACTGAAGAGGGAACGTTATTAAGTAAACTTGAGGATCTTGTTTCAAGTAATTTTATTTTTGAAAATGTTAAATATTTTCTAAAATATTTTTTTTCGAGTTCGAACAACCTTGGACAAGGTGTTAAAAATAATGATGATTATATAGATTATTTTGAACGGATGTTATTGGGAAATGTACCTAGTCATGAAATTAGGGATCAAATCGTAATTGAACTTCTAACTAAAATTAGTAATGGACAAGCCTCTATTGATCAACTAATTTCAAAGTTTAAAAGTAAAGAAATGTCATATAATTGGATTAGTAGTTATAGAAGGTTTAATTTAAAATTTTTAAAAACTAGTTCAGTTAATGAAAAGATATATATGGAAATGACTGAATTATATTATTCTGACGTATTTAATGAATCTAGATATGCTGAAATGAAGATAAATGATAGTTTTATACAAATATTTATCTATGATTTGTTAAATGCATCTTTAACGAAAGAAAATGCTGTCCAACTATTTAAACAGGCCGTAAAGGTACCGACGACACTTAGTTTTATAGGCGGTAAAGGAATGTCTAGTTTAGATTTATTCTTGTGTAACACCCTGAACGTACAAGAAGAGATCCGGAATACATTCTTATCTGAGCTTAAAGATCAAAGCGAAATAACACAACAATTACCAATTACTCATGCTGGTCTCTATACATCTTTAGCTGACGTTGTAGCTAGGCTATCCAAGGAATCCAAGGAACCCTCAACTTTTTTCAAAGATATTATTCTTTCATTAAAAGAAAAAAACTCCAAGAGTGAATCAACATATAAAAATTGTATTTGGTTTATATGTTACATGTTATCTATATTAAAAGTGGATGAAAACATGTTTAAACCTTGTGAATTAAATAAATTAAAGATCATTATTTCTGAACTAAATAATGATGAGATTAGTGAATATTTACATAATATTGAAAACAAAGATTTTTACTTTAAAGAATTGTTAGGAAAGTTAGAAAAGTTAGAAAAGTTAGAAAAGTAAAAATAATAATTTCTAATTTAAAGAGGCCTTATACCTCTTTAAATTATGTATCAATACCTATTTTAGTATAGCACTTGATAGTGCTTACTATATAACTTTAATATAGGCGTTATTTCTTCATGAAGAAATCTTTTATTTCTTCTATCCATGTTGGTATCACTTCATTATCATTATCATGCAGTTTAGATACTTCTATGTACTGTTTAGCAAATAACACTTTATTTTCACCGTTATTTTCTTTAAAGAAATGTTCTAAATGAAAGCTTCTAAAATTTTCTCTAAAGTCGCTATTACCATCTAAGTTTATAGTTTCTCTTATAAGGTAATTATCCTCTTGAGTCATAAGTTCTAACGTTTTCTTAAATACAAAAGGGTCTAATGATTGCTCAATATCTGTCGCGTCTGTAGTTTTGTTATCTAATGTCAGTAGACTCGTTTTTTTATGTCCACCTCTGTTACAAAGACGCTTGATAGTTAAATTGGCATAACCATTGTTTAATTCATCACAACGCTGACTGTCTGTATCAACTATACAAAAGACTTTTCCACTTGGTTTATCTTCAGATATGGGGATTTCTAGATATTTGTATAGTCTGATGACCATAGACTGCCCCCCCATTGGAAGTATTCTTAACTTATTTTCTTGAATTTCTTTTTTAAAAAAGTATTCGAAATATATTTTTTCACTTATACCTTCACAAACTATCCAATTGTATGGTTTTGTACTGCGAAGTGAATAAAATATTGATTGGACTAAGTCATAAGTACTTTTAAGTACAAAATTTTCTGGAATATTATATCGTGATTTTTCACAATCTTGCTTTACCTTTGCTTTATAATCGAACAGATCATAGGTTTCGAAATTTATTTGTTTTTCACTCATATTTATAAAATGGCCATAGCCCTCACTTACAATAGGAAGAAAACCGTACCAATGAGTTGTAATTAATATCTGATTTGTTTTTGAAATTTCTTTTAGTTTTTCAAATTGGTCATAGCAAAGAGCTGTATGAAGAGAACTTTCTGGCTCATCAATAGCAATAATTACCATATTTTCTCTTTCAGAGTTTCTCATCAAAAAAGCGTACACAACATTAATCAATGCTTGTCTTTTTTCACCAGCGCTCAGTTCACTTACTTTTGTTAACCCAATGTCATTTTTCCTATTGAGAATTCTTTTTTGAAAATACACCTCTAATATTTTATTAACCAAATCATTTTTAGTTACAGCATTATTTCGACCTTGTCCCGTATGGTAGCAATACTCATTATTCAGTATGTTTTCTATTTCGGACACAAAACCATCAAGTGCATGATTAATACCGTCTTTTCTGTCTAGATTTACATTTAGTAATGATTTTTCAATTTCATTTTTAAGTTTTTTATCAAAAATCTTTTGCATCTCTGTTGTTTCTATTTTTGTAAAACTTTCAACATCAAGTTCAACAGGAAAGTACACATATGCATAGATAGACTTTAATTCAGTAAAAAATTTTTTCCAATCTTGGACCTGTAACGATTTTTTTAATTTATCCTTTAACCCATTAATTTTTTCTTTTTTCTCTATAGGACTTAATTCATTTAGCTCATCCTGATTTTGGTCTAGCATGTGTAATAAAAAGGACTCTTCTCCCTGGAAACTTGAGAAATATGGTTTTGGGAGTATATCCCGATCTATAATTGACTCTCCAACAAGCATAAGATAGTGCTCTTTGCTGGAATAACCATCATTAACCAATTGATCCCTAACCATGAAAAACTCTCTCATGGAACCGCGGACTTTAGTTGTTATATCTGTTCTTTCAATATTCCAGAAATATGTACTTATTTTTTCAAACTCTTTTTTCTGCCTAGGGACTTTTGATTTTTCAATTAAGAAAATAGGTGTAATAAATGCTTCATTTCCAGCTGTTTTAATTCCATCATTTAATGCACTTTTATTAATTGGGTATGGTTTACCATTGAAAAAAGAGTCTAAGGCTTCAAGAATTGAGCTTTTACCTACACCATTTTCTCCGACATATGCAACGAATTTATATTTGGTTCCGATTGGGACGAAAGTGATACCTTTATAAGCTTTTACATGCCGAACAAACAAACCTACGATCATACAATAAATCCTTTTTAAACAATGAACTATAATTATTTTTGTTATTTGATAGCATTGTAACAAAAGGTTGGTGTAGTACAACTATATGGAGTATAAGTTTAGATATAACTGAGATACTTGATGCTGTGTTCAAGTTTATTTAAGTGAAGAAGAAAAATATATATGGTCAACCTATATGAATATATTGTTAGTGAGTGGATTTTCTAAATTGGTTTAGGGCAAACTAGACTAAGCGTTATCGGACTAAACCAGAGTTGGATAGAAACAGCTTAGAGTAGAGGGCACGATGAAATTTAGATTAACGCCTAATTCAGGCGACAGTCCCCTGAATTAGGCGTTAAGCTCACTCTTAATATTCTGTTAATGAATCAATATGTTCTTTTACCTTTTTTGGTAGTTCAGAGAATCTCTGGAAATCCCTTAAGATATATCTTATTTCTAATGACCAGACTTCTGCATACACTTCTAACCAAAATCTCTGATCATTTGTAATCATTCCTTTAATCAATGTGTAATAGTACTCCCGGTCATCGTCAGAGAGATTACGCAATTTAAGTAGAAGTGGTTGAAGGAGAAACATTTCTGTGTCAAATTGCCCTTGATGATTACTGATGAAACTTGAGGCTGTATTCCATGCATCCTCATATATGTCGGTATCTTTTCCAATTTTGAATTTTGTAACCACCCACAACGTCGCATTGGTAAAGAAGTCATTATCTTTACTGTTTTGATTCTCTGGATTAACCAAATTTTTGCTTTCAAGTGATAGTTTTATGGAATTAATGATATTCAGAAAAGACTCTTCAAAATGCTGTTTTTTTATCAAGTCAACTTGCTCTGCATTTGACTTTTTGGTCTCATTCAATGTTAAAACTAACAGGTAGACGCTTGCAAGCGTAAATATTGGGCCAAATATACCACCAAAAAAGGCACCTAGAAATGCCCAGTCTTCATGATCATCCCATAAACCAAAGCCAAATTTATATACATATAAACTGGTTGCAGCTATTACAAGAGCTGTTAGAAATATAAAAAAACACGATTTAATTATTTTTGACATACTACTTCACTATTAATATCTATTTGTTACTTTAACGTCGCATTAAGGTGTGAGCAACGCTAACCACAGAGCCCAAACTATTGCGCTTTAAACACAAAACCAACCTTGAACTGAAATGCCAAGCGTTGGGAATCACTCTTAAATGCTTTGTTGATTATATGTATTTAAACACTTCCGCCCGTAAGTCTGCTGGTGTACCCGAAGAGGTCATAAATGCTTTTACCTGTGCCATATATTCTCTGTTCGTTCCAACTACGTAACGCTCACATTGGTTATAGACAGCCATTGCAAGATAAGTAGTAAAAAGTGGTGAAAGATCCATCTCTGAATTCACAGAAGGCGAGTAAGTGATCAACCGATTATTAGACAATGGCATAATAAACTTTGAGTTAAACCCAAACATTTTTATTAAGTCTTCAAAAAGTATAGGGTTATCCCCGGTTAAAAGGTTGTTCCACCCATTTTCATCAGGGGAAACATGATGTACTTTCCATGATTTTAAGTCATCTTCGTAGACTCTTAAATCAAATGTTAATAAAGGTAAAATAAAACTTCTAAAGTAGTGTCTAAAGCCTTGGTCGGTTTCAATAAGTACCTTGATCTCATCACAATTGCCGATATTTATACCGTTTAAGGTGATTTTGTCATCAAACTTAGTCAGATCTAAATTTTTAATATACTCTTCTGCAATAGGATCTAAAATTGGCATACGCCAAAACTGAAAAGCAATGAATGATTTTAGAAGATATATACCTTCTTTAGATATTAACTCATCCGAAGGGATCCCCTTACGAATTAAGTCGAAGAACTGACCTTGAGGAGATTCGATAGTACCATAGAGCTTTTCCAATGCATCAGTAGGAACACCTTCACGAAAAATAGTATTTCTATGCTTTTCAAAGAGAGTCGTTCGAGGAGTCTGTTTATCTTTTTTGAATGAGTTCAGCTTTTTATCAAAGACTTGAACACGACCTGATTCTGCAACGAAACCTCGCAAGTAAAGTTGTGGAACATAATGGTGATTAATAGAGCTCAAAACTTACCTCATACATATAACGTCTTATCTATACGGAATCCCGTATAACGTGAATATCATTTCACAGTACCAAATATATCACTTATTACAAATATATAGCTTAAATTAACAACGCGAGGAAAAAAAGAATTATATTTATATAAGCTAGTGTAAATGTATAATCAAAAAATAAAGTTTTAATATTTTACTTTTATACGATTTCAGAAAGTGTAAGATGAAGATCATTTGGCAGTATAAATCCACGACTCCCACCTACAATTGTTAAATCCTATTATACGTGTATATGAAATTAGGTTATCGATAACAAAATATAAAATATAAAATATTATGATTATATTATATTATATTATATTATATTATATTATATTATATTATATTATATTATATTATATTATGAGTGAGTAACTGCTTTAACGCGAAATGGGGCTGAATGTATGGTACACCCCTATAAAGCTAAATTAGCTTAAACATAAATATTATATTTTGTGTAGTAACACGCCCCCGATTACGCAATGACAACATCTTAAATGCCAATATATAGCCCATATTATAAAAGGGTTAATGTTAAGGTTCTTACACAATAACTCCCATTGTAATTATTTGATTATAAGTGTTCATTAAGTAAGTACTTTTAAATTCGGGATCTCTTCAACTTGACAAATGTCAGATTCTATGTTGTAGCACGTCCAGTGCTCATCGCTATATGTGCGCAATAAACCAAGCTCTAAACCATTTTCTGTTCTATACGGCTTTGTATGCTGCCTTAAAAGCAAATACGCAATCGCAACTGGAAAACGTTCAGCAAAATCTATTAGTTCATGCTTAGTTTCTGTTTCGATAAGTTGAATTTTTGATTTTATTCTTGCGGTTATTTTTACTAAATCCAAATGGTCATTCGCATACAATGCCAGTGCTTTTATCAATAGTTTTTCATCGATACCAAATGGACTAGAAGCGAAGAAATCAACCTTTCCGGTTGATATTTTGCAAATGTTACTATTTCCTCGAATGTGTTCTCTCCAATATTCGTACAAAGCATTGGCTGAATCACAGATGTTCAGACGATATGATTTCTCATATGGTTTATGGAAACAAAAGTAATCTTCAATGCCATGAGTATTTAGAAGAATTTCAATATGATGCTTCAAGATATTATGAGTAACTGCAATTACGCTTTTATGCTCAGGCTCAGTAATTAACAGCTCGACCTTACTTAAGGTCTCGTGACAAACACCCACGTAGTAAAGCTTATACATTTTATCTTTATCGCTTGTTAGAACTTCAATCAAGCTTTTCAAACATTCTTGAAACGCATCTGATGCTGCTTTAGATGGTTCCTTGCGTTTACTATCCGTGTAAGTTTTAAGTGCAATGAAACCAGCGATTATAGCTGCCAAAGAAGCAAAAAATGTCGGTATATTACCTAGAATATCTAGAACATGCTTAGAGTTTTCGAAACGATGATAGGTAATCATAGTGCCGATATAAAGCGCAATGGCTATAAACCAAATAGAACGTGCCATGTTAAACCTCATATTGAACAAGTGGTCGATGATAAGCTGAAAATTTCACTCGTTTAACTAACTCGTGTTAATGCCAAGGGACTCGATCGTATCTTAACTAACAAGCTAAATTAAGAGGACTATTGAGGATTCGTGTCTACATAGCCAATCAAGAGAGCTCTTCTATTCTTTTTCCATCGCCAGCACTACACGCCCCAATACAACAATATCCGCTTCTGCAACTTCAACTGATGTATTGCCATAACTCATGGCTAACTTTTTACCTGGTAAACGCTGTAAACCATTAATAGAAATCGAACCATCAATATCCAATAAATAACGGCCTGAACTAGGGTTGGTTTCTTCTGTATTAACAAATAACAAAGAACCATCAAGATCGATCACGCGAGTAATCGAAGGCGTTAATTCATAACGTTCCATTATCGACACATCTAGATTCATTTCTCCAGACTCGTCAAGCATACCGTTCGTTATTTTCTCAATAACTAGTTTTTCTTTTAACATAACACCTGCACTTTCAAAAGCCTCGCCTTGATCAAGTAATAGCCACTTTAAAGACACGCCTTTAGCCAAATGAACTCTAACAGCGATTTCAAAAGGTGAGATCTCTCTCTGATGCCAAGTTGCTATGGTCGACTTTGGGATTCCAAATTTAGTTGTGAGTCCTTGGAAATTGCCAGAGTTCGTTATTGAAACCAGCTTTTCAGTCACAACTTTACCACCCTGGTACTCAAAAGGTGGGATTTCTGCTTGTAATTGTTTCATTTGCGATCTACTATCTAGTTGATGTTTAGTTTTGCGATTGAATATTAACAAATGCGATTTATATTTAACTCATAAGGATACCACTATGTCGTCAATTACAATACAGCTCCCTGTGCCTTACTGCACAAAAAAGAAATATGCCGATGCAACAGGCCAGTCAATGGGCGCTATTAATCAGGCAGTTGCAAGCGGAAAGCTACCTATCATGCCAAAAGACAGCGATAAAGGTGCAGTACTCATCAATCTTGTCGCCTTGTTCAAAAAAGCAGATGCACAACGCTTTGCATAATCAAACCAATAGCCAATCAGAGATCACTATAAACGCCCATCAACAGGGCTTTATAGAGGTTTCGGCAGGTGTATTCATCGAACCAAGCGTGAATAAACGCAAGTATCGTTTCTCATTAATCGTTAAAACAGAAGCGATCATATTCATTTGCGTACTTGGATTGTTACTTAATCATTGCATATAAGGAGATTTTAGCAATGTATGAGTCAAATGAGAGTAAACAGAGCCCAATAGAGTCTGCATGTGTCCGGTTTGCAGACATAGAAAACTTAGAACAGATTGCAAACGAGTGCGGTATGCGTGGGCAAATACTACGCAACAAACTCAACCCCAATCAGCCACATCAATTAACCGTTAGCGAGTTAATTAAAATCACCACCGCAACCGATAATCACGACATTATCAACAGCGCAATACTCGAAGTCGGATTAACCGCCGTTCGCCTACCCAAACAAGGTGAATCAAAACCACTCACTCTCAGCGCCATGAGCGTGACCAGCCATGCCGGTGAAATAAACCGTCACATCTTAGAAGCCGAATCAGATCGCCGGCTAACCCGATTTAAAAAAGACCAAATAATCAAAAAGGCACAAGACGCCGTTCGTGAACTGGTCTTTCTTATGTCAGACGTTGAAAACCGCTGCGGTGGTGCAGGGCCGTTCGTGTCCATGTGTACAGATGCCGTCATCGGTGGATTGCCATTACCAGGTATGTAAGAGGGAATTGTTATGGGACAAGCACAACTCGTACAAACACAGCACCAAGACACCGCGGCTCAAGCCATCGCTCAAGTCCGTGACATGTTTAGTCATAACCGCGTCGCTGTTATCTACAACAAACAAGGTGACGAGATAAAGCGCGTTATCTGTTTCGCAGCAGGAATGGAAGAGCGTGACATGAAATTTACGTTTCAAAAATTTAATCAAATTCAAAGAGCCGCGATCCACTGCGTCATAAAACGTTTAGCACCGGTAATCAATGAAATGGCTGGTTACTCATTAACTGAATTTAACAAGTAAGGGAATACCATGATTAAAGCAAATCCAACAATGAACGATGTGATCAACGAACTCATGTTTATTGCCATCGCCAAACCTGAAAAAGTCAGCGTGTCTGTTCGCTATATTGGCCATGCTGATGCACTCGAAGTAATCGCCGTTGATAAAGCCTACTTTAGTGGCATACAAACCCCGAATACCTGGTCAGCGCACAAGCTAATGGATAAAACCATTTACCTCGATGGCTTAACTGCATTTAGACAAGTTACTTCTACGTATAACGAACTAAGCAACTTGATAAAAAATGAGGTGGCGGCATGAAACGTATTTTAGCCCCCGTCGAAAATGTGCGTTCGGCGCTGCACTCACTTGGTATCGATGAAGACAAAGCGGATTGGATCATCGATTTGTTTGAATGCGTTGATGCCGGTCGTAGCGATGCACTTGCAATGCCTTGTTTTCATTTCAACCTTTACGCAACGCTAAAGCAAGAAGAAGTATTGATTACTGTATTTGCCTTTTGGCAAAGCGTCGTAGCTTGTTCAGATTCAGGCTCTACCCAAGAGCAACTCGGCCTAGGAGCTATTCGTTCTGTGTACTTTATGGCGCAAGGCTTTGGCTTAACCAAGTTAGTAGCCTGTATAGAACTGTGGTGGGAAAAGACACTCGATATTCACAATACAACTATCTGGATGGTCGCATGATGTATCTAGCAATAGAGCTTTGCCCAAATGGCGGCATGCGCGAACACCCTAAAACCCACGAACTGCGCACTGTCGAAATCGGCGAATGCGAAACCAAACAAGATGCCATCGACAACGCTTGTCAGCAGTTAGATTGTCGTCAGTTGTTTCGTGGTGTCATTGGCCGACCAAAAGGCCAGGGCGGTTATGTCGTATTAAACGCGCATGAATATGCGGAAGTATGAATTATTGAGAATAAAAGGATTTTTAAAATGGCAGACATATTTATTGATTTAGACAACACAGTTTACTCACCAACGGTCGATTTAACACTACTCGATATCGTTAAGCGCTTAGACAGTTGTTGGTGTGAAAAAGCAACTTGTATTACCCAAGAGTCAGACGGTGATGTTTGGTATTGGGATGCACCCGTTGAAGAGGTCATTCTAGCAAGAAATACAGCAGATTTGGATTCTGGGCTAATGCCTTTGGTTGGTTTTAAAAGCTTAGTCCGTAATGTTTATTTTGAAATTGATGATGAGTCATTTGTTGCTAAAGACTGGAAAACAGCGGTTGTAACGAAAGAGGCATTTCTCGCGCATACCACTGTTATAAAGATTGACACGGACAAGGAAGGCAGCGATGCAAGTAAAACAAGAGTTTAACTTTGATGAGTTTTACCTAAATGTTAAGCAGTATCTAAACAACGGTATTCCTAATGTTCATTTGTCTAAAGGCTGTATTGGTGAGCTTTGTGTATTTGAAGAAGAGAATGGCAAAGGAACGGCCCTTATCCATATTTGGCAGTCAGAGTTTAATGATTTCTTAGGGTTGAGAAACGAATTTAAACGTCTTGGTGCAAGTAGTATTTATATAACACATACCTTGGATGATGAATTTAATTTTATTTGTAATGGTATTTGTGAAGAAGATGGCGTTAGAACGATAACGGTAGGATTTGCAATAGAGCAAAATTGTGAAGCGCTTAGAGTTGCACGCTCAAAAGCATATCGAGATTTTTGGAATATGGCTTATCACGCTGCTCGGTCTGACCAGAGCCCACGATTAGATGCGAATGACCACATGGTTAAACATATGATTAAAGCAGCACATACCCGCATTAATGAGCATGTGGTTGATTTAGGTGATGCAATGGAAATGGTTGAAGAAGCCATTGGTTTAACTAAATCAGAGTCTGACGCAAAACCACTAACACGTTCAGAGCTACGCCGCTTGGCATTAAAGCAAGCCGCTGATAATAAAGCTGAGTGGATTACTGAATATAAAAAGACATTAGGCAATATCAATATAACTGTAACACCAAATCAAATTTGGAAGACGTTTTATCGCGCTCATCGTCTGGGACGAGCCGGATGTGAAGACGCTACATCGTTGTGTTATAGCATTGATAATTTAACTAGTGATAACTATTTTAGTGATATGTTGAGTTGTGTCTGCGGTATATTTTTTCCACGGGTAATTCGTAGCGCATCTGATATTCATCGGAGTAATTCTAGACTTAGTAATGATGCTATTGAGACATTCTGGAATGCAGGCCCTGGTTATTTACCTAGTGTTGAAAAAAATGACGTATATGACTATGCAGATGAGATCCCGTTTTGATGTCAGCTGCAGACAAAGCAAAGTCATTACCTGGCCGTAGCACCATTATAGAAATGATTGAAAGCGCGGAGGACTGCAGCAGTAAGCCAGTCAGAATGCCCGCGCTAGGCAAAGAATTCCCACAACCTGAAATGTCGCTAATCGAAAACGCGATGTTCCAGGCTAACCCTGATCTCGAAGACCATCAATGGCGCAAGCAGTTCTTTGGTGACATGCCGCATTACCTTAGTCGCTATTTTGCCGAACGCTATATCAAAGCCTTTAAACGTAATGGCCGTCAATACGCCAACAAGTACTTAA
Source organism: Moritella sp. 28 (assembly GCF_018219435.1). Taxonomy (NCBI): domain Bacteria; kingdom Pseudomonadati; phylum Pseudomonadota; class Gammaproteobacteria; order Alteromonadales; family Moritellaceae; genus Moritella; species Moritella sp. 28. The sequence continues at coordinate 1,989,115 of NZ_CP056121.1, forward strand.
GAAAAACGGTGGGAGCCAAGATTAACCCGCGTTTAAAAAAGGTATTAGCACAATATAACCAGCAAGCTAAATACCGTGATTCTTATATCCGCAGTGGCGACTTGTTCCGCGAAAAGCTGCTAGCAGAAATGGATAAAAGCGAACTCAAAGTATTAGCCCAACAGTACGCAGATTTCTTTGCCGTACAACTCGATGACCAAGCTGCAGAGCAGGATAAAGCCCAAGACTACGATCAGTCTATTATCCAGGTCTTTTGTGGCCTACGTGAAATTAGCCGTAAGTTTGGCTACACACCACCTTATGATAAACCCCAATCTGACTTAACAGCTGCAGAAGCAGAATGTGGCATTTTACGCTTAACCTGCAATCGTGCCTGGGAAAGTAAACTAAAAGCCAAGCGTTCGATAATGCGTGAGCACCTAGCAATAGCTGTAGGCCAAGTGCAAAAGTCAGCAAGCCCGTACTGTTCCCGTGACTGTCTGCACGAATGGAAGAACCAAAAACAACGTAACCGTGATTTCATCAAAGGCATGTCGGTCTTTGATGAAGACATGGACGAAGAAATAGCACTTGCCGAAATGTTCTATAAATCCACGGGTAATCCAGCCATTCGCCGTTGCGAGCTGATGGTTCGGATGCGTGGTTACGAGAATATTGCCCAAGCTATGGGTTGCGAAGGACTGTTCCTTACCTTAACCGCACCATCCAAGTATCACCACACCCGCAAAAAGGGCGGCTTTATCGATCACTGGATGGGTAACAGTCCCCGTGATGCACAGCGTTATTTATGTAGCGTTTGGGCTAAAATCCGCGCTCAATTCAAACGTGATGATATTTCAGTATTTGGTATTAGAGTTGTCGAACCACATCACGACGGTACGCCACATTGGCATTTACTCTTGTTCATGCAGCCCCATGATGTAAAACGGGCGAGTGAGGTATTCACGCATTACGCAGTACAAGAAGATTTTAAAGAACTGTTCCCGACCATAAACAAGAAAGAAATAGCAGTAGGGCCGCCGAACTTGCGTACTCGATGCGAGATTGTTGCTATCGATTCTGAACTGGGTTCTGCAACCGGCTACATTGCTAAATACATCAGTAAGAACATTGATGGTTATGCCATGGATGACGAAAAAGATGACGAGACAGGGCGCGACCAAAAAGAAATGGCGGCGCACGTTACTGCCTGGGCAAGTCGTTGGCGTATTCGTCAGTTTCAAGCGATTGGCGGGGCACCGGTTACCACGTATCGAGAATTACGCCGTTATGCCAACAACGACGTAAACACATTCAAAAGCTACGTAGCCTTGCTCAATGCAAAACAGCAATACAGTCTATTTACCGAATTATTCCCAGACCAAAACCCTTACCTTATGGGCCCTAAATTAGACTTTCAGGGGCCACGTTTAAACTATGCCGCAATGAACTCGTTACAGCGTTGGGATGTGCTCACCAGCAAATACAAAGTGGAATTAAAAACAGACATCGATAGCGCATCCACAGCAATGAAGTGTGCGGATAAAGGCGACTTTGCGGGGTATGTCATGGCGCAAGGTGGCCCATTCGTGAAGCGTAAAAACTTGCTCATTCGTAATGATTACGACGGCACCGAGATGGGTAATGAATACGGGGAGTACGTAAGTAAGATCCAAGGCTTTAAAGTTACCAATGAAACACCGGTTAAGACTCGACTTCGCAACTGGGTGATCCAGCGTAAGTCTCAAGCATTGCTCGACAGTGAAGCGAGCACCAGTAGCACCGAAGGTGCTGAGGGTTTAATGAGTCCCGAAGGGGCTTCTCGGAGTTCTGTCACTAACTGTACGCCCTCTAAAAGCGACAGGTTAAATACTGGAATTAAGACCCTTTTGAAAAGTCGTGGTATCAATTTAGATGATCACCTGGTCAATGCGATGGAGCAAGGTGGCCAAATCCGGCTCGATAAAGACCAAATTATGAAATTTAGGCGAGGGTATTACGCTGACAGCAAATATCATCCGCCAGAACTTGTCGAGATGAGGCCTAAGGAACTTAATATTTGGGAGGGTTGGAATACGCCAACGCTCAAGGTGGATAATAATCAAGAATTTGTGCCTGGTTGGGAAGATTGGGAAAACTGGGATTGGGGTTAGTGCTGGTTAAAAGTGGTTACTGCTATCGTTATATAATCCATTTTTGGAATGTGCTTTTTTCACATATACAAGTAAATAAAACCACTGTAATCTTATCCAGTTATTTTATTTTAAGGACTGGATTATGAAAGAGTTACAAATAGATGCTGAGAACTTTGTCATTGATGCATCGGCGCAAGATACGGTTAAAAATAACGAGGAAGTCGTCGTGTATTTATTAACATTGATACAGAACGACACGGGTGAAGAAGCGCCGAGTTAACGCGTTAGCATTAATGCTGTCGTACTTGCTAAATGGTAATTCAGCCCTATAAAACCGCAGCCCATATTATTGATTTTAGCGTTCACGTTAAAGTTGTATTCAGCAGAAAGACGATGACACGAATAGCAAACATCAGATGACTGAATAGGCCATAAATAGGCTGTTCAGTTGTGTGGTAATTGAAGAATATTATTAATAAATTCCAACATAGAATGACAGTTATGGAGATGGGTAGATATGAGAAAAGTTAAGTTTAATTGGAGTCTGAGCAAGATATTCCAGCGCCGAATATTAGAAAATAAAGATGACCAGGTACTTGATACAAGTGGCATTGTGACAGAGTTAAATGATGACCCTCATATCACGCGATATCTCATTACTGTTGATAGTAATGGAACAACTCTGCAGACGATGAATGTAGAGGGTAAGTCGCTAATCGATTCTGAAGCGGCAAGAAACCTTGTGCGGGATATGAATCAAATGACAGGGCGCATGAATGAAATGGTTAGACGTATGGGTGTTTTGAATGGTGCTTGTAATACCGAGCGTTTAGATAAGTCGATTGATTAGACCAGGTGAACAATTTTAGATGTGTAATAGCAAACCCTCATAACCCAGTTTTGCTATTACAACATTGAAAGCTTCTGCTTAAGTTCTTTCTGCAGACTGGGATCGAGTGATTTAAGCATTTCAAAGGCCAGCTTACCTGAGCTTTTTGCAGACGGGCTTAATGTGTGACTAAAGCTTAGGTTCATTACAAATGAATGGCCGCATTCTGGATTAGTACAGCTGCAATATAAATCTGTGTATTCAATCGAAATTCGATTCGTTTTTTGTATGCGGCTTTTATCACCACACTCAGAGCAAAGTACTCGCATAAAACATCCACTTAGTTAACAAACAGGTGTGTAAATTATACAGCATTTAACTGTGTTTTTATACAGTGGTGTGGTGGCGGTATATACTTGCCAAGGTGAAAGCTGTTGTTAAATGATTTGGGAGTCGTGGCTGCTAATTTTCTGGCGGGTGATATGGTAGGGATGTCGATAATCTAAGCTAGATTCGTCCCAAAGTCAGTTAGAGTAATAACTCATTCATGGTTAATGTGGATATTTAACCTCTTATCAAGTGACCTAATTCACCGTACCACTACAATTCGCTCAAGCTATGAAGGATGCTTGATTTGTTATAGACACCTTGTTTTTAAATTATCTTAGAATCATTTTACTCTAAAAATATACTAAAACTAAAATTTGCTTTAATATCATGTTTTTATTTTATTTTATTTTATTTTATTTTAATTTAGTTCAACTTATATAAAAGGATTATAGAAATGTTAGGTGTTGTATTTATACATGGACTGGGAGGAGATGAAGAAGATACATGGGGTAACTTTCCACGTTTATTGATGAATGACTCTCGATTTATTGACACAATATCTATCAAGTTTTTTTCCTTTCCCACAAGTCTTGTTAGATTTCCTATATTTAGTCGTAAATCCCCTTCAATTGAAGACATCTCAGAGAGCCTTAAAACTTGGATAAATATAGAATGCCAGAGTCTATCATCCATAATATTAGTAACGCATAGCTTAGGGGGGCTTATTGCTAGGAAATATTTAGTCGAGCGAATTAAAAACAAGCAAGAAGGTCCTAAAATTGAAAAATTAGTTATGTATGCGTCTCCAAATAATGGCGCTAGTTTAGCTACAATCTCAAAACTCATCTCCTTTAGACATCGCCACGTTAAACAATTATGTAAAAAGTCAGACTTTCTAAAAACTCTAAATGAAAGTTGGGAATTATTAGATATCCCAGCTCATGTGCCTGTAGTCTATTACGGTGGTGTTGAAGACAAAGTAGTTAATAGTGATAGCGCAAAACACTCTTCTGAAGATAAATCTTGGAATATGTTGCCACTTAAAGGGCATGTCAACATTGTCAAGCCCAACGATGAAAATGATATATCTTACAAGGCGTTAATTGAAGAATTATTACCTATCATTTTTATTGAGCTAAATAATAATGATATGTCTAGTGACAAATTTTCACCAGACTTAATTCAGCAGGCATTATCTATTGGTAAAATAATTAATAAATTAACGGAAGATCAGTTCAATGTCATTCAGTCACTTAGAGGTAATAATCAGGCGATTATTCATGGTTGCGCAGGCTCAGGAAAAACCCTTATTGCTGCAGAAAAAGCACTTAGATTAGATAAAGCAGGACTAAAAACTTTATTAGTCTGCAATAGCCCCTTACTATCAGAATATTTTAAAATACTATTAAAAGAATCTAATATTGATATTTATTATTTTAATGAATGGGTTTATAAGTCTCGGGAAAACTATCATAAACTTATAGAAAATGAAAAAAATTGGTCGCATTATTTAGAGCCTACAGAAGAAGAAATTATCGAGGCTTTAGAAGGTGTTAAAAAAATATATGATGCAATTATTGTTGATGAGGGGCAAGACTTTAATGATGATTGGTGGGATCTCATACAATCAGCATTTAAAGATAATTCAGCGAACATATTTTACATTTTATCTGATGATAATCAATCTCTTATGCCAAGGGTAAGTAACTACCCTATTAATGAAAAACCATTGTTACTAACAAAGAACTGCCGAAATTCTGGAAATATATATGATGTAGTACGAAAATTTTATCCTAATGCTCCTAATGCTTCTGCATTTTTAAAAGATAAAGGTATTTACATTGAAAATAGAAAAAGTTCAAGTGAGTTATTACCACAATTATCAAATAGTGTAAGTAGTTGTATAGATAAATTAGGAAAAGACAATCTAATTATTTTAACAACCGAAACATCAGAACTTTGTAATAGCAAATTAGCTAACTTTACAATTAAAGAAGTGCCACCATGGGAATGGTATGAAGCAGTAAGTACTTATCTAAATAAAATTTTAAGACTAACTAAAAATTATGTTTCTCAATGTGTAGTTGAAGAAAAAACAGGGAAAAAACAAAAAAATAAAGCTTGTGAAATAGAGATTTCAAAATCATTCAAGGAAGAACAACTAGAGGCCCATCTTTTAACATTAAAATCATTGAAAGTTCCAAACTTCAGTAGAGAGCCACATCCAAATAATGAAGACATCAAAAATGTTGCTGAGTTTATGCGCACAGTTACATATCCCTTTAACATTTCCAGCTCCAATATAGACCAGCTAAAGTGGAGATCAAATGGTAATAAACTATATTTAGTTAACTCATCCAACTACTTAGTAGAAAAAAGATCAACTAGCCATACAATTATTAATGAGAATAGAAAAAGTTTTTATCAAGAAATAACAAAAAAAATCAATTTGGATAATTTTTTAGATTTTTTTAAATTTGGTTCGTGGGAAAAATTATTACCAAGCCTAAATGAAGCGATTATAAAACCTTATTATGACGTTTCAAATAAAGAAATAGAGATACCTTTATACGATATTGCATCCTTTAAAGGCTTAGAGTCTGATGCTGTTATTGTTTTTGTGCCAAGCTCAAGAGATAGGTTGGATACAAACCTTTATGTTGCGATTTCCAGAGCGCGATTTTATTTAGATATTGTTATTGAAGCAAAATCTCATGCAAAATCAGATAAACTTTAAAAATATTAGTGTAGTGGCATAGCTAATTTGGCCACAAGATAAGAATCCAATATATAACCCAACTGCGCATACAGTACGTTATGGTTAGTGAGAGTGGGGGGAGTCTGCTAGAACCCTTCACTTCCCCTACAAAATATAATGAGTATTACCATCCGCTAGTACGATAACTCTAACAATGTTTTGTCCAACGATGGCTTAGCTCAAGAATGTTAAGCGTGTGAACATCAAGGGATTTAGCTTACTTTCAATTACCTACTCATGAAATCACGTACAGGTCTATTTCTCCTCATGTAGCGAAGGGTATGGGGGTAATTAAAAGTGGAGGATACTGATAATTCCCTAGTTAGGTGTCCAAATTAACTAGGTCATTTGAGTCTGGCTTTATAGCTTTCAGGAGTTAAATCGAAGTGGTCTTCAACAGGACCATTGATTGAATAGAAGCTCACACTTTCTACTTTGGATTTTAATCCATAGACACGATACACCCAATACTGTTCCCTAAGATCTCTAGATACTTCAACCTCGTTTCTAGAGATGAAAAAGGCTGTGCCTTTCGACTGTTCAGTTGTTTTAACTTCGATGAATTTCTCAATACCATGCCTGTCAAAAGAATAAATATCGTATCCCGCACTAGGATAATTCAAAGCAATATGCTCCACTTTATCAGCTAGCTCGGGTAGCCCGAGGTCGATGAGCTTCTGTTTCTCGAATTGGATTACTAGCTTTTCGCCAGCTAAACCTAAATTACGATTACGCTCATCTCTTTCAGCCCAGTTCACTTTTCCTTTGATTTTTTTTTGGGGTTTACCTTTCTGGGTCTTTGGTCTCATAGAAGACTTAGGAGCACTTGCTTCAGTAAGAACGACGCTTGATACATCAAGCTGGGGATTGGTATCAAAGTTTAAACCAGGCTTCCAATGGTATAAATCCGCTAATGAGTTAGATGGAGGATCCTGAAAGTCCGAAACCTCAAATACCACCTTGACGGGTATATCTTTACTGTCCACAGGGTAGCTATATTTAACGTAACCCAACTGACCAACGTAGACAAATGGTTGTGACTTACTTTTAATTTTTTCATGCAAACGAGCAAAAAGTACAACTGGCTCGCCATTGAAAATCATCTGCATATGAGGAGTCTTAGGTGTATTATGATTCTGGGACTCCCAGTTAAACATGATTCCACCTAGGTGAAACATATCCTCATACTTGTGCTGGTCTTCTTTACTTTCTTTATCTAGAGTAACAAACAGCACCACACAGTTTTTGAATCGACTTGGTCCAGGTATGTCGCGAGCTTGATTAGGTACTCTAACCCCACCAAATTTAAAGGCATCTAACTTAGTGTAAGAAGCACCAACAACAAATTTTGAAAACTCAAAGGACTCGTCTTGACGCTTTGTTCTCGGTTCAATATTTTCTTTTGCTATCGTATCGAAACCAAGATTTTTGAATACTTTAAAGCAATCGCTGCTTTTACCCCCGGCAAAGTGTTTTGGCAGAATGTCAGCGTCAAGCAAGCTCGATAGTGCTAATCCAAATATAGCTTTTGGTGGGTATCTTCTGCCATCAACAATAACGTCATAATCAGTGGAGTCTTTGAAGTTTTCCAGCTTACCATCAACCAATTTATAGTCAGTGGCAGCTTGATACACATGGCTAGTTTGCATAGGAACAGAAACAGACATTAGGTTTAAGATACGCCCGGTACTGTCAGAAGTAGGAATACTTCGCCCTGAATTATTTATTAGTTCCGCCAAGCTTCTTTGCTCCTTCCTTTGAATGTAAAATGTATTATGGCATTAGGCTCATAATTATCCCACCAATTTAGCGAGGGTTCACCGGCAGTGTAATTAACCCAGCTGACATCCTGCATGATATCGTGAAGTTGATCAGAGAATTAAGAGATTAGGTATAATGGTCGCTAAATTAGTAACTTCACTGACTCGTTTATGTCCAGAACTTGATTCGTGCAATAACGCTAAGCCGTGGAACAGCAAGGGACTTTGTCTACTTCTTTTCAACTCAGATTCTTCAACATAGCCTAGATAAAATCATTATTTACTGACTGAGATGACGAAGAGCGTTCAGCACTTTACCTTCGGTATATCCTGCCAGTTGGTTGTATATTGTGGTGTAAGCATTTTACGACGCATGGCCCATTTTTGTTCTGTGCCTTGGGCGCCTAAAAATACGGTATTATTGCCATATCTCTGATTGAGCTTATCGAACACCTGCATCAGGTCTTCGTTATTTTGATCATAGTTGAACAAATCTTTTTGTTCATGGGTACCATCAACTAAATCGATCAGGCCGATACCTATCTTGTAATACCTTACATCTTTATGGAACAGCTCTTTTGCTAATCGGGTTGCAGCTTTCGTTATTTGATCCACATCTGCAGTCGGGTATGGGAAATGATGAATAGCGCGGTAACTCGCGGGTTTGTCATCAAACGGTGAGCTTGCCGCAAAGCACAACATTACTTTACACAATGAATGTTGCTTACGTGCTTTTAGCGATGCAATGCCAGCATGCTGGCTTAGCGCTTGTTGTAGTGTACTGAGTTCTGTAATGCGTTCGCCGACACTGCGTGTAGAGTAAATTTGTTTTTTATCAGCCCTGGCTGTATCCCAATTTTTACAAGGTAGCCCATTGAGTTCTCGTATTATGCGTTCAACTTCAATATTGAACTCTTTGCGTGCTAAACCCGCAGGGTATTCAGCAAGGTCTAATGCGTTATTCAGTCCCATCACTGTCATGATTTTTGATAGCTTGCGACCAATACCCCAAACATCACTGATACTCATCGCTGCAAGTACCTTTAATCGTTCTGCGTCATTGTCGAGTACGCAAACGCCATTATAGTGATGTAATTTCTTTGCTGCCTGGTTAGCTATTTTAGCAAGAGTCAGGGTCGGGCCAATTCCGACACATACAGGCAATCGGCATTCTTTCCATACTGCACGCCGGATCTTAGCACCATGGGTTCGAAGGCAAGGTATTGCGGGATAAGTTTTTTTAAATGACAAGAAAGACTCATCGATACTATAGATATGCTGTTCAGGCGCAAAACGACCAATGACTTGCATCATCTTTGCCGAGAGGTCTGAATAAAGCTCGTAGTTAGAAGAGAGCGCAATAACGCCTTTTTTTTCACATAAGTTTTTGATCTGGAAATAAGGCTTAAACTTTGGAACACCGGCTTCTTTTGCTTGTCTGTTTGCGGCCACGATACATCCGTCATTATTAGACAAAACTACAATCGGTTTATTACGCCAATCCGGGCGAAACACTTGCTCTGCGCTGCAATAGAATGAATTGGCATCAACGAGGGCAAACACTAATTATCATCCAATAGATAACTAGGGCGATGGCAACGAATAGAGCGTATAACAACCCCTTCAATGCTAAATGAATCTAAATCGTTAATGAAGACAGGCTTAACTTTATCATTTGCAGACACTAACATACGTTGGCGAACATCAAGTAACTTACAAACGAACTCCCCATTTAAATTAGCAACAACAACATCGTGCTGTCTGGGCGTAACATGCCTATCAACAATCAATAAGTCACCATCAAAAATACCAACACCTTCCATTGAATCACCACAGGCTTTACCAATGAAAGTGGAGCTAGGGTGCTCGATAAGAATTTCGTCTAAGGTACATCTAAGCTGGCTATATTCAGCTGCAGGACTTTCAAAACCAGTGATACCAGCACTTGCAGAGATTGGAATTATATTCATAAATAAACACTGTTGTTATATACAGCATTTATTTTAGGCCAGTTATAAGGAAAACTCAAGAAGTGAGGTTTATTCCACCATTTAATTTGAACTCCTCCTGGGGGAGAGTGAGATTAAATCTTATGGCTAAACTACCGGTAAACTCACTCCTCTTCGCCTACCGCGTTTTCGCAATTTTTTCACGTTTTGGACACGGCGATGGACACGCTACTATAGCTAAAGCCTTGCCAGTGAAGGATCGCGACGATCATTTAAAGATCGTTAATGTCAAAGTTGTGACACCTTTTGACACTAAGTGACAAACCCTTCTGATTTAATGAGGCGACAAATTGCAATTTACCCAAATCACCTTGGTTGAGTACTAATCCAAAGGCTTAACATATTTTACCATGCAAAAATTACCAACTGAGTTGATTATATTTATGCACTAAGAAAACGGCTAGACAGGGTGATTTTATACAGTGTTATTTGTATTTTGGTGAACACAGTCTCGATTTGCCAAAAGGCAGTCAGGTTTATCTTGTAGTCTAAAATTAATATCAATATAATCAGTTGCATAGCTAGTCTTGTATATAACTTACAAGACTAAAGAAATAATTTACAGGATAGCTCGTTTTCCCATAAACATGTAATTAATAAATTTGAAGTATAATCTTATTTTTTAATTGATTAATCTACTTTTATTGAGGTCAATGAATTTGGGGAATCGAGAGTCCTGTTATACAAATGTTAACTGTAAAAGTATGAAACTAGAACTCGTGCATTGTGAAAAGAAATCTCCAGCCTTATTTAAGCAGCACCCTGTATGGGCTGAATATTATGAGCCTGAGGATGAGAATCGAATGGTTGAGGATGGCTTTGATCGGGAAGAGGTGCAAAGCGAACTAAAGAGAATTGAGTATTCTGATAGTTATTTGATTCCATATGTAAACTTCGAGAAGCCTTCTCCGTATGAATTTACTTTGTACAAAGCCAGGGCAACGGTGAATGGCACAATTGAAGTTTTTTCCACTTTATTTGTAATGGAAAACACTGTTAACTCGGTAACTATTTATGTCAATGAAGAGCAGTTTGTTATAAATCTGACAGATTCGGATTTCAGTGATGAAAAGGAGCTCTGTATTGCTCTTGGAGTCAAATCAATCTATCCGCTTTCTGTTCAGTCTGATATTGGTATAGAGTTCAATGAGCGATTTGAGTCAGGGGCATAAAGCAGTTAACAAGCGGCTGCACCGGACAAATTTCCGCTGTCACCTTTTGTGCAAAAATACGCACAAAAGCCGCCATCAAAAATTTACTCGGTGAGCCGGGCGTTATATGGGCATTCGAATATGAGTTTGATTCAAATTAAATTAATCGGGGAGACTATTAAGGAATATTTATTATGTTTTTCAATTGTTTTAGCTGGTGTGTGGGCGTTTTATTCCTTCTCAGTTACGGAAAGTGAAAATATTAATCCTAAGCCTATTGTTGAATCTACTATCAAAGTAGAATTAATTAACAGCAATGAGGGTAATTATGTGAAATCTGAAGTAACTCTACAAAATAAAGGTAATAATTCTGTGTGGGTGGAGTTTAAGAGTCCATCATTAAGTTTAAGTACAATTGACTTTACTGATAACAAAACAATGAATTCAACGATTGTATCTAAACAAAGGTATGAAGCTTTCATAGACAACGCTATGCTTAGCTACGGTGATGTGGATGAAATGTTAATTTCACCAAATTCAAAAATTAAGTTGGTGTATCTTTCCGCAATTCCTGAAACCGAAGATAAATTTGTTCAGGTAGCATTTATGGCAACGTATAGGCATAAAGAGTTACGCAAAACCCTTCAGGCTAGAGAACATAGTAGTATTATCGTTTTTACAACACAAGCTAGAGAATATGTGAGTATCAAGTAACCCATATAACAAGAAATTAAACAAGGACAAAAAACAGTTGGCTTTTGCTCCTTCGTCACTTATTTTAGCCAACAATTTTTTGCCTGTTAATTAGGCGTTATAAGCCAAAGGAATCTGCACTGTGAATCACGTAATGTTTGATATTGATGGAACGCTTATCGAATCATATGATTTTGATTCTGAGTGCTTTACCGAAGCAGTTAAGGAAGTTACTGGATATGAGATTGATACCAACTGGTCTCGCTATAAACACGTAACGGACACTGGAATCCTTAATCAGTTTTTTAAAGAAACGAACATTGAAAATACCGAAATTGCACATGAAAGCATTAAGAGTGTTTTCTTAAATAAAATACAAACTCGAATTGCAAAGAAGCCAATTAGTGAAATAGTTGGTGCTGCTGCATTTATCACCAGTTTAAAAGAGTTGCAGAATGTTGCAATTTCGTTTGCTACTGGTGGTTGGTATGAAAGTGCTATTTTAAAATTGGAGTCTGCTGGTATTGATATTTCAAACATTCCAATTGCTTCTGCTAATGATCATCACTCAAGAATCGAGATTATGAAAATTGCTGAAAAAAGAGCAGTTAAGGACACTCGTTTATCATTCACATATTTTGGTGATGGAAGTTGGGATTTGAAAGCTTGTAAAGAACTTGGTGTAAACTTTGTTTTAGTTGGTGATAAAATCGAACATAATCAGTCAATTATGAACTTTAAAAAACAAAACGAAGCATTTGCGTATATTGGCTTATAACAAGGGGCTGCTGTCGGAAAATTTTCCGCAGAGCGCGGCGTTATATTTTATTGGAGTTCATCATGCTAAATAGAATCGAAGAATGGATTGATTTAACAAATGAAAGGTTTTCTAATCAACGACAAAGTTGTGCGTTATTTACGCGAGATTTCGCTGGTTTTTACTCTGAAGAGTTTCTATCTAATTCATACTTTGTAATCGTTGATAGTATTCCAAAGCCAGATTTTCCAGAACTGCGCCAAGCTGGTTTAGGCGACTTTCTTGATATGGAACTTCAAGGTATTACATATAAAAACACTTATTATATAGTGCCGAGTGTCGCTCAAAATTTACGTTTACACTTTCATGAATTGGTGCATGTTGCCCAATGGAAGTCTCTTGGCGCTATTGGCTTTTTGGAACGTTACATATCTGAAGTTCAAAGTGTCGGTTACAATGAAGCACCGCTCGAGAAACTAGCTTATGCATTTGATCATCACTTTTCGCAAGATTGGCAAAAAGTTGATGTCCCAAGCTATGTAGAAAACAAAATATAACATAGCATAGCATTTAAGGGTGATTCCCAACGCTTGGCATTTTCAGTTCAAGGTTGGGTTTCGTGTTTACGGTGGGTTAGGTGGCAGCGTTGCTCACACCTTAATGCGACGTTAAATGACCTTCAGGATAATATGAGGAATGGAAATGATCCCAATTAGAAGTGCTGTTGTCTCAGGCGTCGCTTTGTCTGTTATTGATGGGCAAACAAAAATGCTTTTGATGAAAAGGTCTAAGGGTTGCTTTTGGTGTCATGTTGCTGGAAGCATTGAACCCGATGAAAAAGGCTGGCAAACCATAATTCGAGAGTTTAGAGAAGAAACTGAGATTAAGGTTACTGAATTATATAATGGACAATACCTAGAGCAATTCTATGAAAGCAGCCTTAATACAATAGAAATGATCCCTGTTTTTGTCGTCTATTGTAAGCCAAATCAAACGATTATCATTAATCATGAACATACTGAATATAAATGGTGCTTGTTAAGTGAAGCTATTGAACTCGCGGAATTTCCTGGCCAAAAATTACTTTACGAACATATATGGAATAATTTTGTTGAAAGTAAGCCATCGAAGCTCATGCGTGTGAAGGTTATTTAACAAGGCTATTTACCGGAATAGCAGTCCTTCGTTTCAATTTATGCACTGCACTGCACTGCGCTGCCGCGCCATGAATATAAAATTAAATTACAGAAATTGAAGGAGCCTGAGATCGCATATTCATTTGACCTTGGCGTAGTCATTAATAAGGATTAATAACCCTAAACTCGGAATGATAAAGGGGGTATTGTTACTTCTGGTGAATATGTCCTGACAACGATATTAGCGGACGCGATTGCTAATACCGTTGTTCATGAGTTCACGGAAAATACCGAAGTCGGCGTGGCAGTCCGGCAGGGAAGTACAGGCTGATTTGGATGGTAATACAAACCATCGCCACTTTGTCGCCATGGATTAAATTACTTGGTTTAAACTATTGATTTTAAATAGGTTAAATTGTCGGTTATATATCCCTGAGTTATTTAATCTACAAGCGCGCCTTTAAAATGTAAATTAGAATATATTAGTATTTTGTTGATTTGAGAGCTGGGTTTAGCGTGCTCTGTTACAGTATGAATAGCAGGGGGTTAAGTTAACCTTTTGATAAATAGTGGTTTTAAAGCTGTTTTGTTTAGGGGTTTATAGTGGAGTGTTAGCAAGGGTGATATCGGGGAAGGGGTAATTTTTAAGGCTGGTTAACGCATTAAATTAATCAGCTTAAAATCACTGCAGTTTTTATAAGAGCTGTTACACATGAAACAGGTATTAATCAATAGATTGATTTTTTAATTTCGAAAACTGTTATTTAAATCCAATATAAACAACTACGCACTACTACTCACTTATGGTTATGTGTTAGCGTTGGTACTGTTCCGTATGTATCAAAGATACTGATCACCCCCTCAATATCAATACACAAAATAAGGTCAATAAAGATGTTAAATTCAAAGAAGATAGCTTTCTTCTTTTACTCCTACTTAGCGATAGGACTGTTAGCTGGATGTCATTCTGGTAATGGAACTGAGGATGTACAGGATGTACAGGATGATGGGATTCACGTCATTATTGTACCGGATAATAACCTTCATACCATTATGGTACAGCCTGAGGTGGGCGGCTCTGCCACGCCAAATGAGGGGCAGGTGTCAGAAGGTGAGACGTTTGATTTTACTGTGACCCCTGATGCAGGATTTAGGATTGATAAGGTGAGCAGTTTATCCGGTGAGTGCGTGGTGCATCCAATCGATGAGACCTCCTATGACTCTATGACTGCCACTAAGTACCAAACGGACGCGATTGATAGCGACTGCGCGATTAGCGCCACCTTCATGAAGATGCACAAAGTTACAATAAACCATAACATGAGTGGTAAGGTTAAAATACTACCAAACACAGAAGAGGCTGGTACGAAAGTCGTAAGCAATGTCGAAAAAAATGAAGTATTGAAATTCATTGTCACGCCCAATGCAGGCTTTTTGATACAGCAGGTTTCCACCAGTGACGATGTCTTGTGTAAGGTTACGCCAGATAAAATCGGGGCAGTAGCTGGGGAAGTGGTGACTTATACGACGGAGAAAATAACGAAAGACTGTGCTTATAACGTTCGGTTTAGTGAGTCTTTTAAGAGGTTAACCTGTAAAGGAAAGCCATACACTGACATAGACCACGATTGGTACAGTAATCCGCCATCAGATACCCCAGAGTTAGTCGTGGACGACGCGACGATACGTAACTGGCTTGCCTTAGATTTGTTACTGGATGGGCTAGTCACCTTTGAAACGGGGTGTGTGACAGATATGAGCTGGCTGTTTAGAAATAACCACGATTTTAATCAAGATATTGGGGACTGGGACACCTCGAGTGTCACCGACATGAGTTGGATGTTTACTGATGCCGTCACTTTTAACCAAGATATTGGCAGCTGGGACACCTTGAGTGTCACTGATATGAGTTGGATGTTTACTGATGCCGACGCCTTTAATCAAGACATTGGCGACTGGGACACCTCGAATGTAATCTCTATGAGTGGGATGTTTAGTTATGCCGCCTTTAATCAGGACATTGGCAGGTGGGACACCTCGAGTGTCACTGATATGAGCGGGATGTTTTTTGAGGGCGTCTTTAATCAAGACATAGGCGGTTGGGACACTTCGAATGTCACCGATATGAGCTCGATGTTTGCGGGTCATAAAAGTATGTCTAGTGTCTTTAATCAAGACATAGGCGGTTGGGATACTTCGAATGTCACCGATATGAGCTCGATGTTTGCGGGTCATGAAAGTATGCCTAGCGCCTTTAATCAGGACATTGGCAGCTGGGACACCTCGAGTGTCACTGACATGAGTTGGATGTTTACTGAGGGCGTCTTTAACCAAGACATAGGCAGCTGGGATACTTCTAGTGTCACCGACATGAGTTGGATGTTTTCGGGTCATGAAAGTATGCCTAGCGCCTTTAATCAATATATTGGCGACTGGGATACCTCGAGTGTCAGATCTATGAGTGGGATGTTTACTGATGCCGTCTTTAATCAAGATATTGGCAGCTGGGACACCTCTAGTGTCAACAGGATGGACGCCATGTTTAGGCGTGCAGTCGTCTTTAATCAAGACATCGGCGACTGGGACACCTCTAGGGTCGGCCTTATGCAACAAATGTTTTACGAAGCTCATTCATTTTCAGGAGACCTAACAGGATGGGATGTTAGTTGGGTCCGCCGCGTCTGGGACTTTGCAAACAACAGCGCATTGACAGAAGAACAACTACCGAATTTTGTTCCTTCTAACCTTTGAGGATTAATAATCGGCTCCATGTCAGCTCATTAACTTTCGGTGCGCTAATACTGGGTATTGTCATGGAGATTGAGTGTCAATATGCCATTGTTGACGTGCTAATGCCAGCATGCTGACTTAGGGCTTGTTGTCGGGTACTGAGTTCTCATATTGTGCGTTCAACTTCAATACGAGAACTCTTTGCGCGCTAAACCCGTTAGGGCATTCTGCAAGGTCTAACGCATTATTCAGTCCCACCGGCTTCTTTTGTCTGTTTGCGGCAGCGATACACCCGTCATTATTAGGCAAAGCCACAATGGGTTTATTACGCTAGCCTGGGCGTAACATGCCTATCAACAATCAATAAGTCACCATCAAAAATACCAACACCTTCCATTGAATCACCACAGGCTTTACCAATAAAAGTGGAGCTAGGGTGCTCGATAAGAATTTCGTCTAAGGTACATGTAAGCTGGCTATATTCAGCTGCAGGACTTTCAAAACCAGTGATACCAGCACTTGCAGAGATTGGAATTATATTCATAAATAAACACTGTTGTTATATACAGTGTTTATTTTAGGCCAGTTATAAGGAAAACTCAAGAAGTGGGGGTTATTCCACCATTGGATTTGAACTCCTCCTGGGGGTGAGTGAGATTAAATCTTATGGCTAAACAGAGTGATTTTATACAGTGTTATTTGTATTTTGGTGAACGCAGTCTCGATTTGCCAAAAGGCAGTCAGGTTTATCTTGTAGTCTAAAATTAATGTCAATATAATCAGTTGCATAGCTAGTCTTGTATATAACTTACAAGACTAAATAAATAATTTACAGGACGGCTCGTTTTCCCATAAACATGTAATTAATAAATTTGAAGTATAATCTTATTTTTCAATTGATTAATCTACTTTTATTGAGGTGAATGAATTTGGGAAATCGAGAGTCCTGTTATACAAATGTTATATTTCACGGAGGATTCAGGTTGTCATTTCCAGTTTTAGAGACAAATTGCTTAAGGTTAGATGAATTATCTAAAGAAGATTCAAATAGCTTATTTGAGTTGTTCTCTGACAGTTCCGTTGTCGAATATTATAATTTGGAAGCTTTCACTAATATTTCACAAGCTAGCAACTTAATAGAACTCTTTAACTCTCGCTTTAAAGAAAACTCTGGAATTCGTTGGGCTATTCGCCTGAAAGAAACAAATGAACTTATTGGTACTTGTGGCTTTAATACTTGGGACCACAAAATGAAGAATGCTGTTCTTGGATATGATTTACTACCAAAATATTGGGGGATGGGGCTTACCACTGAAGCAGTTCATCGAATAGTAAAAGCTGCATTTTTAGGTGAGTTATCTTGCGGCAAACTTAATCGTATACAAGGCGATACTGTTCCGGGTAACTCCGCATCAGAATCACTTCTTCTAAAGGTTGGATTCAAAGAGGAAGGTATTAGGCGTCAAAGTGGTTACTGGAAAAATCAGTTTCATGATCTTAAATGCTTTGGCTTAATTAAGTCCGAGTACTGTGAAATATAACAAGAAATTAAACAAGGACAAAGAACTGTTGGTTTTGGTCCTTCGTAGCTTATTTTAATCAACAATTTTTGCCTGTTAATTGGGCGTTAGCATAAAAGAGCAACCATGGATTTGACGTTATCCCCAGGAACCAAACAGACCCTCCTAACAATTAAGAAGATTGGTGTTCGGCAAATCAACATTTTTAAGTTTCATGACTATGTAACAGTTGTTACCTTCGTCATTCTTTGTTGTCTCCTCCATCAATCCTTTTGATCTTGCTGTAAGTCACGAGACATCATCTAGTAAAGTCAGTGAATCTGAGTATGAATTTCAACTATTATGCTAACTGTATCATTACGTAAAAAACAACTTAATTAGCCGTCAATTCAACACTGATAGCATCCTTAACATTACGTTTAGATATCAATAGTTTTATCCGTTGTGAACCGTTTCTATCATAAGTGTATATCGCAGCTAAGTACATTCCATCGTTATCCGAATCTGAGCAGCCAGAAAACCTTAGGTTATTCTCAGTATAGAGATCCCTGTATTTCCCATCAAGCGATGAAACTCGAAATGAACCTACGTCTTCACTTGCATCTGTTGAGTTTAATGTTCCTTCTATTTTACAGCCTAAATCTGTTTGATTTCCTTGTATTTTGGCGGTGCCGTCTTTGTTTTTAATTAGCTCTAAATCATATTTGTTATCTTTTGAATAGAAAGCTAACTTTTCTAATACGCTGAAGTCTTCATGCTGACTAATTCGTTTAAGTTGTATTGATTGACCTACCTTTAACCCTAGATCTACTAGGGACTTATCTAGCTCTTTAATTGTAAGTTTTAGTTTATTACCATTATCAATAAATTCGTAATCCATGTAACTAGAAGGGGGGCTGAAAATATTTTCTTCAAACCTTATTTCTGGATATTCAGAGTAAATATGTCGGGTAGTAAAAAATCTAGTTTTGCCATTTAAATCCTTCAAAGTGAACATTCCGAACTTACAACATTCAGTTTTAGTGTTGTATATGGACAAATCTACGCTTCTATGTTCATTACTATCACCTACAGCCACGTAGCCACCAGACGATGCTTCGAGTGCTTTTGGGGTCGGGGTTGGAGGCGGTAAGTCATAATCGTCACTTCCCCCGCACCCTGTTAATAATGTAACAATCGAAATTGCAAAGGCAGATAATAAATATTTCATGTGGTAATCCAGTAAGTAAAAGGGGCGCACATCCTAATTGATACGTATCTTATTGTAAAAGTGACTATGTGAATAAGGATGACCGGGTTTGTTAATAGTCGTTCGTTAGATTTCACCTAGCATGCGTTATACGGAGAGGTATTACGAGGATAACAAAAACTAATGATGCATAGATATTGAAACACATGTAAGCCTCTTTGGATAATTAGAATCATGAAATAGTGCTAAGGTCTAACTCATTTATAAATATAACCAAATAATAAATAATAAATAATAAATAATAAATAACAAATAACAAATAATAATAATTAATTATTAAAACAAAAGTGAGTTGTGAAAAAAATATTTAATTTGTAATTTTTTGTAACGGTTTACCCCTTATTGGAGGGTTTTTATTTCGAGGTGAAATATTATCTTATGGCGCTACGCGAATACAAAGATAATATCGCGCATAACGTTGCTCTAATTTAAGTAACGGTAATAAAGATTTTAGCTAATATACGGTTGTTGCGTATATTTATCAGTCAGAAGCCAAGTACCTTCATTGATCACGGGAATAGAGTTGAGAATATAATCGATGCGAAATCAGCAGAATACGACATTCCTTACTTTTCATTACAATTAATTCAATTAGATCTGTATAAACTGTAACAAAAGTCCCCAAAACAAGTTTAATAACATATAAGAGTTAATACCTATGTATAATCTGAATCGATTCTTTGAAGAAATTACACAGCTCGCGCCTAGCTATATTGCACACCATTCATGGGTTTCATGGGATTGGACTCAATCTGATAATATTTTAAATTCTTGGTGGCTATATAAAAATGCAAAGAAAAGTTCACTTGGTTTCTTGTTATTGGGTGGTACTCAAATTAGAAAGGATGAAGCATTACTTTTCAACTTTGGTCTTAGTTCACATGGAGGTGTGCAAGAAAAAGAAGAACTCGCATTAGTTTCGCGACTTATAGAAAAAAGATGCGAACTACGAAAACAGACACCTTTAATAAATAGCAATTCCATGGTTAGTACAGGAAGTGTATTAAGTGATAAAAATTGGAATCCTATTCTTAATGATTGCTTTATTTTAGGTGGGGTGACAGGTTTGCAGGATTTCCATCTTGCAGAATCTAGATATAACCAATTTAGCATCACCATCAATCCAAGTATTAGGAATAAAATGAGTGATAAAGATAAATGGAAATGTTATTTCCAGTGTTACATTGGAGATATTTGGGATTATAAATATAATGTCCCTCGTGTATTTGCTCGAGAATTACTAGGGTTGAAATTATTTGGCTATAAGCCTGTGTTTAAGTTTGGTCAATTGTTTTTTACTCCCGGTGATAAAAGTAAAGCCTCTACTGCATCATTTACTGCATACTTAAATTATTTGATAAAAACTGGGACTACATCAAGTAACCCTCGAAAAACGCTAATGGAAATAGCAAGTTTCTTATTTGATGACCCTGAATGTTTATTAAAGTAATTCTATACCCATGTTAAGCCGTATTTCTTACTATTTTCCCCTTTAAATAACCCACATATCACCAAGATGATTTCGAACCATCTTGGTGAATATCTATTTCAATGTGAATCTAAAACAAATTTCAATTTAACGCATCGTTTTTATGTTGTGTTATTCGTCTATTTCACGGTTGTATCACAGTTTACCACTAAAGGGTTGCCATTCTCTTTAGATAAATGAAAATAGTAATATAATCAGTTGCATATTTAGTTCATTAATCATTATTAGGACTTAACAAGGACGTGAAATGCAAATAACATCTTTATTTCGAATCATTTTAATATCAGGCGTAATTACAGCAATAGTCGGTGTTGTTGTTGGTATTAACTTAGCTGAAACATTGCCAATATTATTATAGGACTACCTTATCTTTAATCTCAACAAGCTATGATGAAATAAACAAACGCTTACAAATTAACCATTTTGTTTACCGTTATTTTTTGTTTTAATCTTTCTAATAACTTTGTTAATGAATGAGATTTAATATGAAAAAAATAACAACTGTAGCTTTACTTGCCACCGTCCTTTCTGGGTGCGGATCAGATTCATCTTCAACAGCTCCAGTTAAGCCGCCAACAAAGCCAGTTAACCCCCCAACAAAGCCAGTTAACCCGCCAGCAACGCCAGTTAAACCGAAGGCTGATTACGTATTTTCACCGGATAAGCTTGATGAAGTGAAGCGGGAGCGACAAGATATCCAAGATCACGCAATGGCGCTCACTTATAATGGGGTGCGGTATGATAAAATTAAGTTTTCTGAAGAAGTTACTGATTCTGAAAAATTAATTAGGCTTACGGATAATTCAGGTTTAAAAAACGTTGACCTTTATCTTCCTGGTGCAGTGGATAATAAGAATTGTATTATTTACGCCGAAAGCAAGATTCTGGATAAGTTTAATTGTGATGCTAATATACGCTCCATTTCTAATGATACCACACTCATTGCTACGACGACGATTGATAAAAATCTCTCCGTCAGCCTTGAATATAATAATGACATGTCGGAATACGTTACCGCTATTGGTAATACTATTTTAAGTGAAGCCAAAAATGGCAACAAAGTAACGATCACCACTTCCTTTGCTTTTAGCTATTTTTATCGTGATGCGAACCCTGGTGTTGAAATGCCTTCGACTCTTGGTGCGTCAACCTATTTCCAGCTTTCTGATATCGTGAATTCAAATCTAGGCAGTAAAATGACCTTGAAGTTTAACAACTTTGTCGGCGGCAGTGGTGATGATGGGATCAACATGTACACCGGACTTATGATCAATAGCAACAAGATGACGACGATCGTAACCTCAACGGGTTCAGTTTTCTCTGGAGGCACGGATCTGTTCGCAGCCGGTAACCCACGAATTTTGCAACGTTCAGATACCAATAAAGCCATTGAGCTTAATAAGCAAGTGGGTGTGCATAGTTGGGCGGAGGACGGTAAAACAGCTAAAGAATTCCCGTACACCAACGAAAGTCATCGTAAGCAAGCGACCTATTTTAATAAGGTGATGGGAGATAAAGGGGTTGATTTTTATATCTTTACTTTAGACTCTGCTCCTGCTATAGGCGCGCACTGGATGACTAGAGCAGACTCTGATAAATACGACTTTATCACTCGTATTGAGTAAGTCTTAATTTGGTACACACTTCAACACCTGATAATATTGAAGTGTGTACCAATCCAAGACTTCCATCCTAAACATTGATGCATTTTACCTTCGGTATATCCTGTCATTTGGCTCAGAGTTGAACAAATCTTTAAAAGTTATTATTTCTAATGATCTCCTATAACACAGCTATTTATAGTGGCTAAATGGATTAATAAACCATTTAAAATTATATTGATAGGTCCCCTTATAAACTTATCAATACGGCACTTAACCCAGTCTCGACTTGCCAAAAGGCAGTCAGGTTTATCTTGTGGTCTGAAATTAATATCAATATAATCAGTTTCATATTTAGTCTTGTATATAACTTACAAGACTAAATAAATTAATTTGGGGAATCGAAAGTCCTGTTATACAAATAATATGTTTCAAAAACGTAAAATCAATCAGCACTTTCATGGAGTAGGTAATGTTTAAGAAAGTATTTTTCCTATTGGTATCTTCCATATTTGTTCTTTGTTCGCATGGTGCTTCTGCGAGTACAGAATATGATGTTGAAAATGGAAGAGAAATCATAAAGCTATTGCAAAATGAGATTTATGTTAAGGTTAAACTTAGTAAAGAAGAATTATCAAACACTAAAGTTGATTTTCAAGAATATTATCAACAAGAAGTCCTCCCTCGTTTAGATAATATATCAAAGAATATTAACGAGTCCGCAATTCATTGGATTGATTTAGATTTTGATGGTAAACCTGAGCTTGTTTTCTGGACTGAGGGATTATCACCAACAAGTTGGGGAGCTAATGAATATCTGTTCATTGTTAGTATCAATGAAAAATCAAATCCGGTGATTTTGAAATCTATGGATTTAGGTGAAGTTTCACGAAATGTAAAACAATACCGTTACGTCAAGTTTTGGCCAGAACCCAATAAAAATCGAGGTTATAATGATTTTCTGAGGGCTGTATTGAGCTATGGTAACTTTGGAGTAAGTGGAAGTGGGATCATAAATTTACAGATAGAATGGAATCGCTACGGAAACAGCATTGAAATAAGTCGTTTTCACACAGCATTCCCGTTTAATATAGAGCTAAAACATAAATCTGAGAACGAAAGCTAACAAAAAAACTAGGGGACATCGACTGCGGCGAAAAGAGCTATGCTATGACAAGTTTTCGCCTTGCAATATATTGTTGATATGCTGGCAAACTTGGTGACCTAGAATGAACGGCACATTGTACTGATTAGCGAGTTTTTGAGACGCTTTGAAAATCTCCTCAAACTCTACTTGCCTGCCGTTGTCGGAATCTTCTTTCATGCTGAAGTACGCATTCTCATACAATGGTGCGTCAAGTAGTGAGATAAGCTTATAGATGGGGAATGTAGGTGCAGGGAGGTTAAGGGCATTGAAAAGTGGTAAGAACTCCTGCTCAATTTCTAGCATTAACTCGCGACATTTCGGGTTAGTGGCTAAGCCTCGCATATCCGAATCATAGAGGAAAGACGCGGCGTTTGCGGCAAAGCTGATCAATAATTTGGGTAGCCTCACATGGTAACTACTTGATTCTCGCTCAACATCATTAAAGATATTATTTAATAAATAATCTAAATAAGAACTCGGCTGACCTTGATAAACGGCGTAGATACAATCTATTAATTGATTGTGCAAAGTCACTTGATAAGGGCTTGTAGTGTAGCTGGCCTTCAAGTGGGTGATAGCGCTGACGATTGCGTTGTTTGGGGCGAGGCCTTGAGCTAATTTTTCATCTTCGCCAATACCATTTTGAAGTAGAACAATCGTTTTGTGTTTCCACGTTTTCGTTTGTTCAAGCAAAGTGCTGTTATCGTACGCTTTGGTAGTAATAAAGACGATTTCACCGAAAACATCTTCCAAGTTGTAAGAGATGGTATCGGCGTAACCAACGAGTGGTTCGGACATCGAACTAGAAGTAAGAAGAACCTGCTTATCTTTCCTAAGAGAATAGGTACGGTAGACCCATTGGATTTGAATGTCCGGTAAAGATGATAATCGGGCTGCAATAAAGCCACCAAGGCTTCCTAACCCTATAATACTCACTTTAAGCACGCTCTACTCCTTTCTTTAATTGTTGGTAGTGAAAACGCTACTAAGTCATATAATTCATCATCTTAAATGAAATCGTTAATATGCGGTCCCTGCTAGACATGTCAGGTAATTTACCATGACAGCAGCTGAACCTAACAGAGACTAATTAGCGATTTCCAAACGATTACGTCCAAGTTCTTTAGCTTTATAAAGTGCCATATCAGCGGTATTAATTAAGGCATTTATGTCATAATTGCAATGAATAGGGGCTACGGATAAACCAATGCTGACGGATATTTTCACGCTTTTATCTGCATGGGTAAATACCATATCGTTAAGGTTACGGCATAGGCGCTCACCCAATGCTTGAGCATCTTTAGGTGATATTTCACTTAACAGAATAACGAATTCCTCACCACCATAACGAGCTAAAATATCATCTTTGCGGATAATCGATGAAAAACACTCAGCAACGCCCTGTAATACTTTATCTCCCATAGCATGCCCAAAATTGTCATTCACCTGTTTAAAGTGATCGATGTCGCACATCATGACTGCGACAGAGTGTTGATCACGTTGCATTTGATGAAGTCTTTTTGTACCTATTTCAAAAAGAAAGCGTCTATTGTAAAGACCAGTTAAAGGATCGGTTGTTGCCAATAAATTTAGTTTATTATTCATATCTCGTAATTCTACAGTACGCTCTTTGACCATAAAATCTAGTGTGTCATTTTGATTAATTAGCTCTTGTTCTGCACGCTTGTGTTTGTTTTGCACATCTTTTAGACGTACTAATAACTGGTTCAACAAACTAGTGATTACACCCAGCTCGTTTTTACTATGCAAATTACCAACTACTAATTTTTTAGTTGGGTTATTCGGATCTATTTCGTTGACTTGGCAACCTAAATTCATTAATGGACGGGTCAAGGTATAATAAAATAGAATCAATAAGCAGATACTAAGAATCATATTTTGAAATAAACTTCCGATAATAGTACGAAAAGCTCGTTGAAAAAATTTTTCGGCAACAAGGTAATTATCCAAGTGCACTTCAATATTTCCTATCTCAATTTTGCTTCCCGGATAGGTGAGTGGTACGACAATTGGAGTGTCACAATTGAATAGCAGCTCTGAAAGCCCTGATAAATATGATTGGTAGGGGGCTCGTTCGATTTTATAAAGGTATGTACCTAAATCATCAATAATATACACATGTTGAAATAACTCATATTCAGATAAACCTTTCGCTACCTTTTCTGCCAATAATGGATCAATATTAAACACGGCCTGAGCCGCTTGGTAGCGCATTGCATTAACCATTTTTTCTGCATGTTTTCTAGTGCTCACTTGTTCGTCAAGCAGATCAAGCGTAATGGTTGCAGAGGCAAAGAACAGTCCTAAAATGAAGGTGACGGAAAGCGTGTAGATCGTTTGATTAAACCAAATGTGGTCTCGTAATCTTAATTTCATGTTGGTAGGTTAATTTTATCTGAGTTTAAAAAATCACTATAAAATTTTCGGTAACGTATTTTTGAATCGTCATCCAAAAAATATTCATAGAAACTTCTAAAGTCATCGCGTTTTACCGCTTTAACCAGCAAAGTGTTAATCTTTTTTATAACAGCCTCACCCCAAGGTGTCTTAGAGCAGCCAATATAACCGATCGTATAATCTTTAATTTCACTGATTGGCAGTTGGGCTATATCATCAGATACACCGATGGCGCGCCCATGGAATTGACTTTCAACAGGTTGAGCAAACATGGCGTCTATATTCCCTTTAATTAACATTCTCAATAAGCCTTTTGGACCTTCATTACCGACCCTTTCGATCATGCTCTCAGATCCTTTATATTTATCTAGAAGAGCATCGATCGGTTTGGTATAAGAACGACCATTTGAATAGCCAAGACGCATCCCGCCAGATTGAATTATTTTTTCAAGGGATACACGTCCTAATTTATCTTTAAAATCATTAAATTTTGGTAAATCATTTTTACGTACGACAAGACTGTTGGGTAACAGCAGTCGTGCAGGTTTGCTAAAAATAATAAATTTTTCACGTTCAGGAGTTTTAAGTAAAGTAACTGAACAAGCATTTAACCCCTTTTTCATATCACGCAACGTGCGTTTAAACGGTGAGATTAGTACCTGAGAGTCAAAATCTTCCATTCGATTAATCAGGTAACTTTCAATCTGGTCTGAATATCCTTTTCCAGAATAAGGTCCATGAACAATGCTTAAAGGTGGGAATTCTGGTTTGTACCATGTAATAGTTTTATTTGTATTTGCTGATACCTGACCCACATATAAAAAAATAACGATAAAGCAGATATAATTTATTTTATAAATTGTCATTTAACCCTTCTTTTCATCTTCTGAATCTGTACTTTCTAATATATCTTTTCGAATACTAATTTTTAACGGTTCTTGCTTCTTATCTCATATAGTATGCGTAGTGGTATTAAGCCTCTAATTTGTTGTCAAATCCGATATACCACTAGCATTACTCTGCTACATCCTTCGCTGAAGAGAGGTTATTGGTTTTAATACTTTTAATAAAAAATACATATGGAGTTACGATCATAAAAATAGCCAATAATGCATAGAAATGGAAAGGCATGGAGGCTTCTTTGGATAATTAGCATCGTGAAATAGTGCTAAGGTCTAAGCAAATAAGTAATTATTAAAACAAAAATTAATTGTAATAAAAATGTTTTATTTGTAAGTATTTGTAACTGTTAATCCCTTACTCGTGATTTTTTATTTCGAGATGAAATCGTCCTTGAGTGGTCTATCTGAATATATAGTTGATAACGCACATAGCGGTATTAAATATTTTGATTCTAACCGACGCACCGCACATCCTCAATATAAGCGAGCTCAATAAATAATTTGTGTGTGTCCATGCCAATAAAAACTATGTTATGTTTACTCATGCAAGTCATTATGCTCATGAGTATTATATGAAAATAATCATCTGCATTGCAGTTATTGCATTCTCCGCATTTTCTTCATCGGCGGACTACGACAAGATATATGAAGGTAAATATTACTGGGGCCCAGAGGTAAATAGCTTCACTTTATGTGGAGGGAAACCATCATACTGGGTCAGCTTTAATTGGGCCGGGATTGATATGCAGGAGCACTACAAAAAGAATCGCACAAAGCCTTATCAAGGAATGTATCTCAAATTTAGAGGCCATTTACTTGATGAAGTGGTAGATGGGTTTGCTGATGACTACGATGGATTAATACACATTAGTGAAGTAAAAGAATATTCATTTGAGTTACCTGAAACGTGCAAGTAACTCATAACAAGTTATTAAAACAGGACAAAAAACAGTTGGTGTTTGCTCCTTCGTCGCTTATTTGAACCAACTGATATTTTCCCATTATTTGGGTGTTAAGTGAGGAAAACATACTATGTATATCCGTTTTGCTGTTGGAACCGAAAGCGAAGACCCAAGGGAAATGCATGGCCCTTTTACTGAAGTTGAGCATCTAAGAGAAGAGGGTTTACTCGCGCCATATGAGGAGGAACTGGTTGTGGCAATATTTGAAAAATTTAATCATGAACTGCCTTGCCCTCCATGGACATCAAGGAATTGGCCTGAAGATGCTATTTCATGGTTCAAAGTTACAGCACAAATTTTCGTATCTCAGATGTATAACTTGATCACAATTTTGAAGGAACATGGAATACAAGTTCGGGTTTTAAAGTGCCAAAGATTATTCAAAGTATTTTACGAAGACGAATTTCAGGTTGTTGCGCTAGACAAAAGGTTTTAAGCGTAACTTTCACCTAACAGGGTACCAATTGGCTACAAATTTTCAGCTCCTTCGTCGCTCATTTAGCCATTCCTTACAAATGGTTACACAGTAAAGCTATGTTTTATATGTTTTATTTAGTACTTTCATATCGAAAGTACTAGAGGTAAGGGGTTATAATGTCATTCTTATTTAAAATGTTTAAGAAGAAACGTACATCCGTTGATTTAAGTGAAAAGTTAAAATACGCGATGCTTGAAAATCCAAGTAGATAAAAATTCGAAAGGCCTCTTAACTAGAGGCTTTTTGGATTTAGGGATAAAGTCCTTCATATGGGAGCTTGATGTGGTTTAATTCTATAGTGGTTAGCCTTGCTCATAATCCGCCATTTCTTGTTTTATCCAGTCAGTAAATACTTTAATTCTTGCTCTTTTGGCTGAATTTGGATCAAAAATAAGAAAACGGTAACATACGGTAGGATGTTTTATATCAAAAGGCATAACAAGCAACCCATTTTCTAAATATTGTGAAAAGAGTGCCTTTGATGTGAGTGCTACACCATGACCAGCTAATACCGCATTTAACGCCAAGTCACTAGATGATACTTCGCTCCACATTTTATGTTTCTGAAAATCCTTAATTTTAGCTTCGACAAACCAATCAGGCCAGTCAATGCTTGCTTTTGTTATTTTGATTAACCAGCAATTTAAAATATCTTTAGGCTCTTTTAATTGCATTTGCTTGGCAAGTTTTGGTGAACAAACCGGATATGCATTGTCTTGACCAAATGGAACATAAGTTAAATTGTCGGGGATTTTGATGTTCTCGTTCTCACTAAAACGAATAGCTAAATCAATATGATTTTGTTGCAAATCTTCAATATCGCTAGAGCTTACAATCTTAATGCTTATTTCTGGGTGTAATATCGAGAACTTATACAAACGAGGCATTAGCCAAAAAGATGAAAAGCCCTGTGTTGAAGTAATAGTCATATTCCCTTCAATTGCTTCACATTGAATATCATTAAATCCTTGTATTAGGGTAGACAATGCTTGTTGAGTTGAGCAATAAAGCTTTTCACCGCTTTGCGTTAACTTCATTTTACGACCAGTACGGATAAACAACTTAACCTCTATCGCGTTTTCTAACTGTCTAATTTGCTGACTAACTGCCGCTTGTGAAACAAATAATTCTTCAGCGGCTTTACTGTAACTTTGGTGACGTGCGGCGCTTTCAAAAGTTCTTAAGGCATTTAAATGTTTAAGTCTGGCATCCATATTTTTTCTCTATTCTTTTTTCCAATCAGAACTACTATAAGTTTTCCTTATATTAGTTGTTAGTTCTTATCGTTGGTTTTTAGTTTCCTTAATAGACAAAATATACCAACAAACTAATACGAGGGTACAGGAATGACATTATTAACAATAGATAAAACAGTAGAAAATAATGAAACTAAAACAAACCAGAAAATAGAGAACAAGATAAAAAACACTAAACGATTAAATAAACTAGAGAAACGATTAGGTCTTATATCAAATAAGCTAGGGCTATCTTATGCTATTTATACAAAATAGTGATTATGAAAAAATTAGCAATAATAAACATATAAAACGTGGGTGGTTATCATACCTCTACAAATCCATCGATAGAGTAAAATAGTAGGGTTCCAAATATAGTTACGATTACAATGTAGCCAATTAAAATTGCAATCCCATATGATACTGAATGGGGTTGTTTATCTTGGTTTTCTACAACCTTATCTCCATCAAAGGCTTGTACGAAATTGGCTGGAAACTTAGTTGGTAGTGGTTGAATGGACAATTTACCAATACTTAAAATGGAAATGATTAGGCGTCCAATTCTATATGCAAATGGATTACCTAGGATAATAATTATATAAGCAATTACGTCAGCCATTTTGTTCCCTTATCTTTTAGAAGATGTAAGTATCATAACCCTATTTGGTTAATGTAACTGAGAGCAATATCTTGGTTCCACATAATTATCCCTTCATGTTAAGCAGGCCAATCTCAACGAACTACTACAGTCGACTTTTTTTACATTAGGTGATTGGCGCTATTCTTTACGTAATGACAAAATATATTAACTCGATGTTTATAAGGAAATTAACATTTTAGGTAAGGTTCTTGCTTTGATATAACTGGGCTATTTGTCTTTAATGAATATAAGGAAAATAAAATGAAAAAATTAATCGGATTATTTACATTTTTATTTGCTTTTTCAGTCAATGCGGGATTAATTAATGGCAGCTTTGAGGAGCCTGTCATTACTGGTCAGATGCAACTGGTAACCCCTGCAGCAATGCCAGGATGGGAAACAACAGATAGTGCATTTGAAGTGTGGGCAAATGGATTCTTAGGTTTTCCTTCGCATACAGGAAATCAATTTGTTGAATTAAACGCCTATATCGCAGGCACTTTGTCGCAGGTAGTGTCAGGTATAGCAGCCACCAAAGAGATTGGTTGGGAATTCGCACATCGCAGTCGTACTGGCGGTTTAGAAACGATGCGTTTACAAATTACAGACTTGGGTCTTGATAATACCTTTGGGACTTCTGATGATACAGATTTGTTCAACGATACATTCGATGCGGGTATCAATTCTTGGCAAGTGAATTCAGGTTCAGGGATATTTGCTTTGGGTAACGACATTAAATTTGCATACTCCGCTGTCTACGCTGTAGGCGGCATCTCTGTGGGTAACTTACTTGATTCGGCCTCTTTTGGTCTGGGTGTAGGTGGTGCAGTGGTACCTGAACCATCAAGTTTAGCTATCTTCGGCTTAGGTATCTTAGGGCTAGCAATAAGAGCAAGAAAGAGAGCATAGATTGATGGTATTAGATGAGTCCGTTAAGTGATGTCTTACAACAAAACATTAATCGTGTATTAAGACTATTTTAGATCCGGCGACCAGTGTTGACTGCTTAAGGTTGATTTTGAGCTGAGTATTAGAAAAATATGAATTAATTTTTGTTCAGTGCAAATGTTTCTTGAAAAGTATACTACACTGATCGATAATACTCATTAGTAGGTACTGGGGGCTTTTTGATAAATCAGCTTTCATATTTGACTAAATTCTCAGCATTAAATAATAATACAAAGGTCTAAAAATTATATTTAGACGATGAACCGGATGGGTTATGAAAATACAAAATCAAAATCAAAATCAAAATCAAAAGAAAAAAGAATTATTAAGAAATGAATTGGATAGGGATAGGCACTGGGCCAACCTTCATTGCGGTGGCGGCAGTATCTCTGATAGAGACGGAGATGATATGTTAAGAATCATGGCCGCGATGAAAATGTTTAGATGTTCAAGCGTTAATTAACGATTAACGGGCATTAGATGAACACTAGCAGTACGCTTACACCTATTAGGGATTTGATTTAAACATGTCAGACAAAACCGAATTAAAAAATGTAATTGATAATAGCTTGTTACATCTTTACATGAATGTGGCCAACAGCGGAAGATTCGTGACTGTACCAGCAAGAAATAAAATTATTAAAACGTTTTTGACACCAAAATTGAAAATAACAAAACATCGCTTAGTGAAGTCCGAGGTAAAAAAAATAGTCCTCGCTGCTAAATCAAAAACAGGAAATTTGGAAGGGCTATTGGTCAAGATGAGTGACACTCTAGGTAAAGGTGACCAAAAGGACTCAACTTCATAACCTTGTTGCTTTGCTAGAACCTCTTTTTGAGGAACACCGGATTGATTTCAAGTTCACCATAGCGGAACATGAAAACTTTCCTTTTTCTTTAACTAAAATAGAATTTACGGTATACGCAATCACGTACTGTTCTATATCTATTTGTCAATTAATTAGCCTGTGTTCACCATAATTTAATCTCTCCAACCTGCGTTATTAATGCCATTATCCTTATTATTTTTGCCTTTCGGCTAGGTCGTTCGTGTAGTTTAGTCGGTTACCATGCTGATATTCGTGGATAGCCTACCTTACTACTTTTTTAAATAACCTCGGTAACTTAAGTGGTGTGGCGCACAAAAATGTAAACTATAAAGTGATTTATATATGTAGTTATTATCTATACGGTTCTGTATAAATACAGGTGTTTTATATGCCCAAATAATAGGGAATACAAATTTAATACTAAAAGTCGTGTAGTGCATTGTTATTATTGGTTATTTAATTTATAACACATTTAGTGTCGGTTGCTTTTGGCAACTAGAAAGAGTCTTTTTAGCGCGGTACTATAGTTTAAAATTCCATTAATTAAAGGATGAATGAAATGGACGTTATGATTAGAAAAACAATCGCCTTATTTATGTTGGCTTTTTTATGTTCATGTTCGGTTTTGGAGCTTAAGCCTGAGCTAGTAAGCATTCAGCCCGAAGTGAAACAGTTCGTGTTTATTGAAAAATTACCTTCAGGTAGAACGATCTCCGATGAAAAAATATATAATAAGATTATTGAACAGATAAGAAAAAAATCGAAAATTGGGGCGTTATCAACATCCCATACAACAGGTGAACTATATGAGTTGAGTGGACTGAGTGTAGAACGGGATGGTAATACCATAAACCTTTCTTATATAAATGGAAACTTTCATACCAGTGAGAATGTAACTCACAAAACTGAGATAGTTGCAAAATACAGAGTTGATATCGAATCGAAACAAGGAAAGAAGTTTGTAACTCTATATACCCCAAGCGAAATAAACTTACGTCCAGGGAGAGATATACTTTATATACCTATAAACCCTTTATTGAGTAACGCTCAAGTAGTTTCAGATATTAAGAAAATTAATATGGAGTTATCGCCTATCTTTAAGGATACCAAGAAATACACTGGCGAGGTGAATGTTCAATATAACGACGAATCTGTTTATGCAAACTTTACAAGGTTGTTGGGAAAGTATAAAAACGTGTCTGATAATATCAAAAAGTATGATATAGAGAAAGGTAAGCTTTTTTCTATTGGTGAAAAGGGTAAAGAATTCTCTGTGAAAATATCTGTATTTCCATACCGGAATGGTTCAAAAGTTAATTATGAATTCCACACTCCTTATGTGGTAACAAATGATGGCACGACCACTTTTGATGATGATAAGGTTCAAGGATATATCGCAAAAATAAAAGGTATTGCGAATGATTAATTTAACAAACGGCTAAATTAGGACAAGATATAGTTGGCATCATCACTTCGTTTCAATTTTGGCCAACTATATTTTACCTGCTAACAGTCTATTATTTAAATTCGTACATTCTTAAGCCCGAATACATAGGTACTGCCCCTAACATGCAGTGCCGATGATAA
This sequence comes from Moritella sp. 28, assembly GCF_018219435.1. Lineage (NCBI taxonomy): Bacteria > Pseudomonadati > Pseudomonadota > Gammaproteobacteria > Alteromonadales > Moritellaceae > Moritella > Moritella sp. 28. The sequence goes on from NZ_CP056121.1 coordinate 2,022,388, forward strand.
TTAAGATCACTTTCTCTTACTTTCACAGAGCGCTGAAATAAACGTATTAACCCCGCAATTCCCACAATCACAAATTCAAAGTATAGGGCGCGCCTTGATAACCCACTTCCTTCAACTAAAGCTTTTATCACTATAAATAGGACCACTTATGCTAGATTAGGTCTTACTAGGATTGAATGTTCACTTCAATAGCGATATTGCGAAAGGGTAGGTAGTGATGGACTGGATAATATGTGTGCGTACTTATATCAAAGTGGTAGAAGAAGGTAGCTTTAACGGTGCTGCTTATCAGCTTAATACCACGGGGTCTGCAATCAGCAAGCGTATAAACTGGTTAGAAGAGAAAGTGGGTGTGCAGTTACTTAAGCGAACTACGCGATCGCTTGATCAAACAGAAGCTGGTCAGTTATTTTACCAGCGGTCACGATTACAACTTGATCAGTGGATGTCGCTGGTGGACGAAGCGCGTTCGGTAAACCAAACGCCGACTGGGATATTAAAGATTGGCGCGACAACGGCGGTAGGCTCTAAATTTATCATCAAGTACTTAAATGACTTCTTACTGATGTATCCAAAAATAAAAATACAATTACTGACCACATCACCAGGACAAATGCCCGAGACTTATGTCGATGTTTTTATTAGCCGTGATTTGGAACAGCTAAATTCGCATAATTATAAAGCCATTGAGCTGTTTAAAAATGACGCCCAATTTTTTGCCTCACCAGACTATCTCGAGGAATATGGTAAGCCTGAAACCATTGATGATCTTGAATCTCATAACATGCTCATTTGGGGCGAAAGGCCAATACGAGACGTGAAGCTATCGACTGGTAATCGCATTACTTTGCGGGGGAATTTTGCCACCACCAACCCTGAGGCTTTATTTTATGGCGCTAAGTGCGGTATGGGTATCTTACTCGCCAGTCAAAAGATGCTTGAAGATTTAATTGAGGTGGGTGAACTGGTCCGAGTATTACCTGATGTAACGGTCGATCACGGCGCTGTGTGTGCTTATTATCCAACCCTTGATTATGAACATACTCGTACGCAGTTATTTATCAAATACCTAAAAGAGCGAATACATCTAAAGGGGTAGTATTTCGGTTGTTCCTGCTGTGTTGCAGTGTTAAAAGTTGCATAAATATGTTTTTGTGGTTTTTTGATGTTGAGACTTTTGAGTCGTTAATTTTTCATGCTACTAATATTCCTTTGTTGTATTAGGGAATATACATTTATGTTAGATAATTCAGCACGTTATTCATCCATCGCACTGGCTAAAGAAATTGAGTCTCCTGAGAATCCAGAAGGGCTAGAGAAGCGCGTTGCTTTGATACCGAGTGATGTAGGTCTGCTTGTTCAAGCGGGTATTAAAGTTTATGTTGAGACTGGTGCTGGCGACGGTGTCGGTTTTAGTGATGAAGAATATTTAGCAAATAACGCGATAATGCAAACTGCGGAACAAATTTATGTGAATAAATCACTAATTATTAAATTTAAAGGCCCAGCTATCGCTTCTGTAGAGCAAATGAGTGAAGGCTGTACGTTGTTCTGCATGGCTCATTTTCATTCCTACCCAGGTCGCGCTGAATTACTGAAATGTAAACGTATTAACGTTATTGCGATGGAAGAAATACATGAGTCACCTAAGTATGAACCTGATCATAAGATCCTTGCTCGTGTAGCGATGAATTCCGCATTAACCCCTTTTATCAATGCGCAAAGTATCGGTGATTTACAAGTCAGAGTTATTGGTTGGAGTGAACGATTACGAGGAGGTATCAAGCGAGCTGGAAATCGTTCACCGCGTTCATTACGGGTCATTCAACCGACACTTTCATATGATGAACTCGATGCTGTTGGCCCTAATGCGCTGTATTTCTTTGACAGTCAGACTTTTAACGATCAACAAGACATATTGCTACAGCTACACAATGCGGGTACTCATCTTTTTGATGTGACTGAATTTGAACGTGAGTATGGACAACAAGCAATGTCAGCTTACCGAGACAGCCATCCACCACTCGAATTTGGCTTACGTCGTATTCAGTGTTTGCACGAAACAGGTCAAGCCGGTGCCAGATATGGGTTGTCATTGTTAAAAGAATATAAACCGTCTGTGGATGTCGCCAGTATAAAAGCGGTGATCCTTGGTTATGGTAATGTCGGGCAGGGTGCTTTAGATGAATTACATCAACAAGGTGTCAAACATATCCATGTATTAGGTCGCGCTCAAACAGCCAAAGATAATATAGGTTATTGGTTGCAGGGGGCTGATATCGTGATTAATGGTGCTGAACAGTCACCTGAGCTTAGAGGCAAGAATTTCTTAATCAGCAGCCAGCATGTGAAAGAATTAATACCTGACAATTCTGTTGTTATTGATTTAGTGGGGGGGAGTGCGACTAACCGTAGTCCGGTAGAACCTGTGGTTAGCTGTAGTTTCTTGACTCAGCCTTATTTTATTCAAGACGGTGTTTTGATCTCATCTTTATGGGGTTGGCCAATGATGGGCATGATGCGTGAAACAGCAGTTCGCTATTCAGGACAAATTACCGATGTATTGATTGGTCGTGAGAAATTGATTGATGGGCTTGATAAGTTAACGCCGGGTGTGAAACGCGCTTTGGTTTGTGGGCCATTTTAGTTATTTTCAAGATGCTAGGTTATGACTATCCGCCCTGTTTGAGGACGGATAGAATACTTAATTACCTCACGGTATAACTAACAGTCACTTCCGTAACGTTGCGTAATATAAGTTTCAAAGTTATCGCATAATTGACCATCAGAAATATGATTGTCAGCGATCGTCTCTGCACCATCAACAATACTGATTTTTGCGTTTAATGCAGCTGGTTGAACTCGAGTTCTTTTTTGCGCAGCTTCGATTTTTGCTTGTTCTTGTAGCCAAGCCTGCTCACTGGTTTTATTACAGGTTTCAGCAAGGTAAGTTGCAGAGAAACCTTCGCCAGTTAAGCTACGTAAGGTTGCATCGTGACTAATGCTGTTACCCGGCTTCCAGTAATGCTCAGCCAGTAACGGACCAATTGCTGGATTATCGGTTAGGTAGCCAAATTTCTCGATAAAGTAAGCACGAGTTTGATATACCGCCATATGCGCAAGTAGGTAACCTTGGTAAGAACAAGCGGCTTCTTGCGATAGCAAATGAGGAACAGCGAGTAATGGTCGTGGACTTGCTGCTAGGCCAAGAATACGTTGTTCAGTATCACGGGCTAGCGTTGTTATGTATTCAGGTGTTAACACGTCTTCATCAGCGCTATACACTGCCCATTCAAAATAAGGCACCACTAAGATACTGCGTTCTTGATAAGCTTTAAACGGTTGTGTTGCTGCAATCAATGCTTGGATAACCTCGTCTGGTACTACTTCACCATCAGCATTATAAGCATATTGCTTTAACCAGTCACCGTCGTTTAACAAGCTATCGCAGAACATAGATTGCGTTTCTGCATACGCCATTGATGTCGGTGCAAACTCTTGTGAGAAACACGGCGAGTTTAGTTTAATATTGGCAAAGTGAGCCGCATGGCCTCCTTCATGGAACAAGGTATTGATGCCATCATAACCGCTGCCGACTTGGTCAGGCTTCGCGTTACTGGTGAAATTGATTTTACCGGCTTGCCATTGATCTTCTGCATAAAACGACGGAATAGGACCGTGGCAGAAACCATTTTGATATTTACCAGGGCGGTCTAATAAATCGAGGGTCATGTCGGCTTGTGAATAATCGATATTTAGACGACCGAATGATTCAATCCAACGACGTAATGATTTTGAGAATGGCACGTAAGGGTCAAGTTGACGAGCCGCATCGCCAGCATACATAAAGCTAAAGTTATGGCCTTGAACCGCGCTGTCGCCTTTAGTATCTGCTAAATTTTGGATACTGCTTTGGTTTTGTTCACGTGTACGTAATTCAAAGTCATCTAAAATAGTGAACAGTTGCTCTGGAGTCATCTGCTCGGTTTTATTGACTTTGTAATCAAAGAAGTTACGGAAGCCTTGCTGACGAGCAAAGTCATTACGTTGTTTAACAAGGTCAATGTAGCCGTTATTTAGCACCCATTGTTCAAGGTCTAATAACGCTTGGTGTGCTGATTGTCGAACACTCTCATTATTACTGGTGCGAATATTCGCGGCTAGCACGGTTAAAGATGCTTGCTGCTTATCCCCGTTTTCATCATTGCAATACATTAGGTAATCTTGACGCTTGGAAAATAACGTCGATTCACTGCGAATGAGGGCGGCCATTTTATCTCTGCCTTCTGCGCTTTCAATTGCATTGGCATCAAAAAAGGCTAACCAACCTTTGAGTCCTTGTACCAGCTCATCATCATCGGTTAGCTGTAATAGTACGTCAAGGTTACTGCGTGTTGCTTGAATGTGACTTGGGTCTGAGATAAAAGCACTGAGTTTAGCTTCTGCAGCTGCAAAACCGTCATGGTCATCGCTGGTGCCCATGTAAGTTTGCCAAAATAGATCTTCTTTACGGCGGTGTAGTGCTAAATAATCATCATTGAGTTGATTAAAATAATCTTGTGGGTTCAAAACATCTCCTTGTAAAACAGCGTATCACGGTGATAGTGCGTGAAAGGCACTTAATGAATACATTCGCTGATTTCATGCCATAGTTATTATTTTCGAAAGAGGATACTCGTCAAAAATTAGATAAATTAAGTAGATAATACGCCTACATTCATATGCTGCGCTTTACCTTGCATCACACTTTAGCTAAATTGATTGCTGGAACTTGTATTTACTACTTGTTTTCTGGAATTATTTGATTCATTTCTTGTCTCGTATAAGCAAAGCCAATACACTTTAGTACTTTAATAAGTAATATATATCATTAATAACACTTTTAGGACCACTATGTATACAGATGAAGACCTTAATAATGCGGTAGATAAAGGCATTTTTACTGCGTCGTCCGTTGACGAGTTTCGACGTGACCAGTTGTTATCCAAGCGCGTGACAATTGCAGATGAAGAAAATATCCGTTTAATTGGTGGGTTTAACGATATTTTTATTGTTATTGCTTGTGCGTTGTTATTATTCTCATCACTGTGGGTGGTTAAATCGATAGATCCGCGTTTAGGTTTAGCTACTTTTGCCGCGTTATCGTGGGCGCTTGCGGAATTCTTTGTTCTGAAAAGAAAAATGGCCTTTCCTGCTATTATGTTATTACTCGCCTTTATTGGTGGTGTGTTTAAGTTATCAATAGAAGTATTTGCACCTCTGGGTGAGCAAGCAATGGTAGTTGCTACTGGCGCGTCTGTTATTGCAGCTTTTTGTCACTGGCGTCGCTTCAATGTGCCAATTACGATTGCAGCGGGTACTGCTGCAATGATCGGCTTTATCGTGTCTTCATTCATATCAACATTTACGACGGCTGAAACGATCAATGTATTAACGGATTGGATACTGGTTGTGATATTTACCTGTGGTATTTTAACTTTCTTGTTTGCTATGTATTGGGACTCTTCTGATCGTGAACGTGTTACTAACCGTACTGATACTGCATTCTGGTTACATTTATTATCAGCACCTTTGATTATTCACCCGATATTTTTAAGTGTTGGTATTTTGAATGGCGATGAAAGTATCAGTAGTATCGCGATTATTATTGCCTTGTACTTATTGATGTCACTGGTTTCTATTATTATCGACCGCCGTGCCTTTATGGTGTCATCACTGGTATATGTATTGTATGCATTATCAAGCTTAATGAGTATGTATGGCGACGTAGGTACTAATTTTGCTATTACTGGTGTTGCGATAGGGGCGGCATTATTACTGTTATCAGCATTATGGCATCCTGTTCGTGGCATGATCGTAACGGTATTGCCTAGCGCGGTAAAACAATTAGTACCTGATTCAAAGTAGCTTTTAGTTGCGTTGCGTTCAGTTTTATCGATGATGGTGAGTTAATGACTTAACTCACCATATTTTAGTTATCGGTATCGATAATTAATGGTACAAAAGCATACCCTGGATGTTAGTGGTAATACTCAATCTCACCTTGCGCTATTTTTACTACATTATAGGCACTATTTAGCCCTGTAATGAGCATGTAGAAACCTTGATCTAGATCAATACCCCCGAATTCATAGCATTGACCTGCATATACAGGTAGAATGCCCCCTCAAAAAATTACAATAAAAGCAATAAGTGGGTTATTTCGCATGAGTAGAAAAATAGAATTATTGGCACCGGGTGGTGATGTAGAAGCGATTAAAGCGGCGATTGTAGCTGGTGCAAATGCTGTCTACTGTGGTTTGGATATGTTCAATGCCCGTAACCGTGCGTCCAATCTTTCATTTGATGAGCTAAATGGCGTATTACGACTTGCACACGAACACAGCTGTGAAGTCTTTTTAACCCTTAACGTCGTGATCTTAGAACACGAAGTTGTTAGCTTAGTGCGCCTGCTTAATAAACTGGTTAACAGTGGTATTGATGGCATCATTGTGCAAGACTTAGGTGTTTTCAATATTGTTAAAAAGCATTTTCCAACGTTAGATATTCATGCTTCTACTCAATTAACAACGCATAACGAAGGTCAGATCTTATTCTTACAGAAAATTGGTGCAACGCGCGTTAATTTATCTCGTGAGCTGAACCTTGGTGAAATTAAACAACTAACGACAGTTGCGCATGACCATGATGTACTCACTGAAGTATTCGTGCATGGTGCACTATGTATCGCGTTCTCTGGCCAATGTTACTCAAGCTCAGTAAGTGTGGGTAACTCAGGTAACCGTGGTCGCTGTAGTCAAGCATGTCGTGATGAATACGAAGTGACTGCAGAAGGTCATCGCTTCCCGCTTAACTTGAAAGACAACTCAGCATACTATGACTTACCTCAACTGGTCGATGCTGGTGTTGATTCATTAAAAGTAGAAGGGCGTATTAAAGGCGCACACTATGTTTATACGGTTGTAGATACATGGCGTAAACAGATCAATAATTTTGTTGAGTCTGGCAAGTTATTAGCTGACGATGGCAACCTGCATAAAGTGTTTAACCGTAGCTTCACTAACTCATTCTTGCAGGGCGATCTAAACAAGAGAATGTTTACTGATAACCCACGTGATAACAGTGTGAATTACGCGGTAGAAAAAAGCGATGCTATTTCTGTAGTACAAATCCATGATGTTAAGCAAGAACTTTATACTGATAAAAATGCGTTAGGTGCTGAGCTAGCAGAAAAGATTAAAGACCTAAGCATTGATAAGATTGCTTTAACGTTAGCTTTTTCTGCAAAAGAAAATAGCCCGTTAACGGTAAACATTATTGCTGGTAATACGTCGTTTGAAGTGAAAAGTGATTCTTTATTACGTATTGCAGATGAAATTTCAATCACACCAGAAACTGTTGAGAAACGTTTCCGTAGCTTCAATAATGCAACGTTTGATCTTGCGCCAATGAACTTTGACAACTTTGATGCAAATCTAACAGTACCGTTTAAAGAATTAACGGAACTGAAAAATCAAGCGGCGTTTTTATTGAATGGTTCGCGTGATGTGGTTAAACACGTTGATGTACCTGCATTACCTAAGCACCCTAAAATAGAACAAACACCTAAGCTATCACTGCTTATTGCGAACGTAAAAGATTTACACCTTGCTGATGTAACAGATGCTGATATCTACTTTAAGATCCCAGAGAGCTTGAAAAAGAACTGCCCTAAACATATTAAACTATTGCAAGAAAATCCACGCTTAATTCCTTGGTTCCCAGCGGTACTGATTGGTAAAGATTATCTAGAGTCAGTGAAGATCCTTGAAGAAGTGAAACCTAAGCGTATCGTGACGAACAACACTGGTATTGCTTATAAAGCATTTGAAATGGGTATTGAGTGGGTTGCTGGTCCGTTCTTAAACACAACCAACTCACACGCATTAATCACCCTAAAAGAAGAGTTAAACTGTGCTGGTGCGTTTATTTCTAACGAGATCAACCGTGGTCAAATTAGAAACATCACTCGTCCAAAGAACTTTAAAATGTTCTACAGTATTTACCATCCGATTCTGATGATGACAAGTCGTCAATGTTTCTTCCAACAAACGGTTGGCTGTAAGAAACCTGCGATTGAAGATGGTTGCATGCTGAAATGTGAAAAAGCGACAACAATTACCAATGTTAAAGGTATTTCGTTTGCGGTTGATAAACAAAAAGGCGGCTACCCAAGTATTTATAATGACGAGCAGTTCTTAAACTTTGATGCTGTAAATGACTTCTCTCATCTGTTTGATGAATTCTTTATTGATCTCACTAACATCGGTGCAGGCTCTAAAGAAGAGCAAGACAAAGTCGAGCTAATCAAACACTTTGAAGCGTTACTTGCAGGCGATGACGCGTCAAAAGTAGCGTTAAATAACTTAGTACCTGTGGCAACTAATGCACAATATACTCAGGGTTTATAAAAAAGAGTACTCAGGGTTTATAAAAAAGAGTACTCAGGGTTTATAAAAAAGAGTACTCAGGGTTTATAAAAAAGAGTACTCAGGGTTTATAAAAAAGAGTACTCAGGGTTTATAAAAAAGAGTACTCAGGGTTTATAAAAAAGAGTACTCAGGGTTTATAAAAAAGAGTACTCAGGGTTTATAAAAAAGAGTACTCAGGGTTTATAAAAACAGTACTCAGGGTTTATAAAAACAGTACTCAGGGTTTATAAAAAAGAGTACTCAGGGTTTATAAAAACAGTACTCAGGGTTTATAAGAAAAAGTACTCAGGGTTTATAAGCGTTAACGACAAAATATAAGCCCAACAGCTTGAATATTTAATCTAAGCCAAGTATTACTAATTGTATTAAAATACATGCTGTAAAACTTGGCTTTATTTTTATGTACTTAGTAATTTTCAATGTTCTATTACATTTAGAAAGTGGTCAATGTTAGAATTTAACGCCTATAATTCCTGTTTAATGGTGATTATCTGCTGATTTACGGCGGGTTCTGGTAGGTTGTTATGATATGAACATTTTACATATACACTCTGATTACCCCGATGGCCGCAATGATCAAAGCACGCCTGCTGTAAAATCACTATTAGACGCCACCTCTGGCATCTCCAATACCGTATTTGTTATTCATCGTACCCCATGGCCTTGGCAGGTTCGTGTTATTTCGCATAACCCTAAATTATACTCGGTTTATTATTGGGGGTTACCTTTTGGTTTAGCGCTGACTTTATCTTTATTTCTTGCTCGTAATCTTCTTTTTAATCTTATCAAAAAGAAGCAGGTCAAATACCAGCTTATTCATGGTCATAAATTGGCTATTGATGGCACGTTAGGTGCTGCAATCGCGAATCAGATCGGCATTCCGTATTTCCTATCCGTTAGAGGAGGAACGGATGTACGTATTTTACAACGTAAATCCTTTTTACGATCACGTTGGAAAAAGGTCTTAGAAGAGGCGGAACATATATTTTGGGTGAGTTCTTGGGCGAAAAATCCAATTAAAAAAATGCTGAAAAGTACGATTAATACATCGGCAGCTCAATCTAGTTTACTCCCTAATCCCTGTGAAATGAGTCAGCTAGCAGATATCAGTAAGAGGAATCGAGCTGCGTACTTTGTTACCGTGTTTCGTTTTGAGCAATATGAACGAAAAGGAATAATGCCATTACTGGTGGCTATATCTAGACTTAGTGTTGTATATCCAGATATTAGGCTGGATATATATGGCTCAGGGTCTGAAAGCAAGATTAAAATAGTGCAGAGTAAAATCAACGCGTTGTCGTTAAGCGAGAAGGTTACGATTAAAGGCTGCATTGATAATAAGCTTCTGCAACAAAAATTAACAGAATATGCGGCATTTTTATTACCGAGTAAGAATGAGTCTTTTGGCATGGTGTTTGTTGAAGCGCTATTTTCTGGTTTACCTATTTTATATCACGCCAATACCGGTATTGATGGTTATTTGGATGACATTGATGTGGGCATTAAGGTTTGTAATCAAGATATAGATGAGTTAGAGAACAAAGTCGAAGAGTTGATCGTACGACATGAATTTTTTCAAAATCGTATTAAGTGTGCATTTGAAACACATGCATTCGACATTTTCGAGAAGAAAACGGTGGTTAATCATTATCAAAGTTTAGTTGATGGCCTTAATCTGGAGTATCGAAATGCCAAATAGAAAAGTGCTTGTCATTGCATCGGCAGGAGGACACCTTACTCAAGCATTATGCGCTTGTAGCCATGTTAAGGACATTGTATTAGTGACAACGATGTCACTCGGTAACGATGATAAAATTAAGAAAACTTATACTATGTGGTCAACACAAAAAAATGCGTTTATTCACTTTGTAAATATTTTTTATGCCGTGTATGTGCTTTTAAAAGAAAGACCGCGGATAGTATTTACGACGGGGGGGCCACTCGTTTTACCTTTTGCGCTAGTGTGTAAGTTCTTACCTTTAAAATTTGTATATTTAGATACGCTGTCTCGTGTTGTTGAGCTCTCTAATACCGGTAAATTTATTCATAAATATAAGTTATACGATGAATTTATGTCGCAGTGGGAAGGGATAGCTAGAGAATATAACGTGGAATATGAAGGCAAAACATTTGATTTAGCAGGTAAATCAAACAAGGTCATCACACCATTACAGCCGCCTGAAAAACCATTGGTATTAGTGACGATGGGGACAAATACTTATCCTTTTCCACGCTTGATTAAGGCAATGGCCAAGCTTGATATTTACAAAGATCCTAATGTTCGCTGGTTTATTCAAACCGGTGGCTTTGAGGTTGAAGAAAAGCCCGCTAATGGCGAAATTGCAGCGATGATACCGAAGGATAAAATGGATGCCTTGGTAAAAGAGAGCAGTTTGGTGATTAGTCATTGCGGTGTTGGCAGTATCAATCACATGCTTACCTTTCAGAAGCAAGTGGTCTTTGTGCCGAGATTAGCGCGATTTGGCGAGTTTTCTGATGATCACCAATTACAAATTGCGAAAGAGTTATGCAACCCTAATATGAAAGTTGTTTATCCCGATGAATTATTACCTGAATACAGTGTGGCAGAGCTAATTTCAATACCAAGGTATGACAAGGCAATAGATATAACAAATCATACGTTTGCTTCTGTTATCGATAAAAAACTATTCGTTGAGCAAAGGGAAGATTCTTATGGCTAATAAAATATTAATTTCTGTTGTTATTGTTGATTTTTTTAAAGCTGAACGAGTTGTAGATAATGTCGAAAGGGTACTGATTCAGCAAGGTGATTTTGATATAGAAGTGATCGTTATTGATAACTCAATGGATAGCGGCAATCAACAAATACTGTCGCAATATCAAGATACTGATAATGTAACCTTGATTTTTAATCAACGCAATAATGGTTATATCCGAGGTTCTAACCAAGGTGCTGATTTATGCCGGGGTGACTATTTGTTTTTTGTAAACCCGGATATTGAATGGAAATCGGTTACGACACTGGCTGATATTATTGCTATATACCAACGTGATAAAGGTATCGGCATTGTGGGTACTCGACAACTTAATGATGATGGTTCGACCCCTGACACTGTACGGCGTTTTCCTAATTTAATCGCACAGGTGGTACGCAGAACCTCACTTAGAAATTGGCCAATCCTGAAAGGGATCGCTGAGTATTACGAATATGCTGAATTTGACTATTTTAAACCAGCTAATGTGGATTGGATACAGGGATCTTTCATGGCGATCAGTCGTGAAGTTTGGGAACGAATAGGTGGTTTTGACAATCGTTATTTCATCTTTATGGCAGATCCTGATATCTGTTATAAGTGTTGGGAACTTGGGTATAAAGTACATTATGAAAGTGACATCGTCGTCGGTGCTGATGGACTACGTTGCAGTGCTGGTGGCATTTATGATGTATTCAGTAATCGCGTATTACGTTTTCATATTCGAGACGCCTGTATTTATAATTTACAGTATTTATTGAAGCCAAGAATACCTACCGCGCGAAAGTTACAGCGTCAAGGGTCTTCAAGCATTAATTATGAGTAGCATCAATATGAAGATATTAGTGACTGGCGGTGCTGAATCTTATCTTGATCGTTTAATAGAGAGTCCCTGCCGTTTTGTTGAGGAAAATTATCGCGATCTGATATTCGACGTACGATTGATGTGAGTAAAATTAAACGTGAATTAGGCTGGCAACCAGAAGAAACACTTGAGACTGGTATCAGAGAAAAGGTGCCGTGGTATTTAGATAATACAATATGCCTCAATTGCCAAGCGGCCGAAAATGGCATTTTAAATTGCCATAAAATATCACCGATATTTAAACCGTCGGATTGGCGGGGTAAATTACAACATGTGATTAAAAATCAATAGCATAACCGTTCCATTGTTGGGAGACATCAATGATAAATAGAAATCTATTAGACGCATATAAAATCGAGCATGGGAGCATTAAGGTTGCCATTGCTGGTGCGGGTTATATCAGTAAAGGGTTGGTACAACAGATCACATTACTTGATTTTATTGATGTAGTGTCGATCTACTCTAAAACCCGAGCGCCTATTATTGCGTTATTAAAAGATGCCAACTTACCTTTATCTATTATTGCTGATGATATTACAGAGTTCTGTAGAAGTGATGCAGACATTGTAATTGAGTTGACCGGTGATACCGAGTTTGGGTGTGAGCTTGGTCTGGCGGCATTAGCTGCTAATAAGCATTTTGTTGTCAGCGCCGAAACTGACGCATTAGTTGGGCCTGTTTTGGCTGAGTTATTCCGTGAAAAAGACCTGATCTACAGTAATATGTGGGGTGATGAACCTGGGTTAATTAAGCACCTTTATAATTACGCGGATGTATTGGGCTTTGGTATTGTCGCAGTGGGTAAATTTAAAGGTTTTCACGATTCGTTTGCCACTCCAGAAACTGTACTTCCTTGGGCTGAAAAATCGGGGCAAAAACCGACGATGATCACTTCGTTTGCAGATGGTTCTAAAATGTCGATGGAAATGACGATTGTTTCGAATGCCACAGGTTTGGTTGCTGATGTCCCTGGTATGCATCTTGCGGAGGGGACGCTTGAAGATATTGTCAATTTGCTGCAACTAAAAAAAGATGGCGGTATTTTGAATCGAACTGGCGTTATTGAAGTTGTCTGCGGTGTCGAACCCAGTGGTGGGGTATTTGCTGTCATCACCACGGACAAGCCTGAGATATTGCACTCTCTTTCCTATTATAAAATGGGTGATGGTCCTAATTATCTGTTGTATTTACCTTATCACATGCCTGGTATTGAAGCCTTATATGGGCTATATGTTAACGTTGTGGAGCATCAATCTATTGTTCGTCCATTAGGGGCTCCCGTTTCTGACGTTATTACTCGTGCGAAGCGAGACCTAAAAAAAGGAGACCAACTAGATTGTATTGGAGGGTATGATTATTACGGTGAAATGACTGGCGCTGAGTTCTCTGTTGAACAGAGTGCATTGCCATTAGGTTTAGCGATTGGAGCGAGGTTATTAGTCGATATTAAAAAAGGCGACCCGATCTTATTTCAACATGTAGAAATCCAGGGTCATAAAGATGGCTGTGAATTACGTGAGCGATTTAACGAGATGGTGCTGGAGAATAGACCATTAGATACTCGTGATATTAAACGGGCTAATTTAGGTTAGGTTCATAGCGCTAATATACGACGCAGTTAATACCAAAAGCGAGTCATTTTACCAGTGACTTGCTTTTGTGTTTATGACTTGTGTTTATGAGAGGCTAGGTCGACTATAGGCTATTTACGTAATCGGATTAGGTTGCTTTAATTGTACAGTTTGATGGTGTCGGTGGTAAATAATGCTTTCATTTTTCCGTATTTATCAACTAATTGTAATAATGGTTTTGCATATTTAGATTGGCCAAAAGGTAATTTAATTAACACGATAAAGAGTAATAGAATGAGTTTTATTAATACATCACTAAAGTAAGTGAGTTTATTTGCTAATGGTGTTTGCTGTATACGATAGCGTGTATATGTTTCACCTATTCGGATGGCTCTTTTTAATAAATAATGTATGTTTAATCGATTACTTGCCACTTCTTCACTGACATACGCTTCACTTGAGCACACCAATTTACCGCCATGCTGATATAGTCGATAAAAGAAATCGGCATCCTCACCGCCAGTTAAACCATAGTTAGAATCGAACTTGAGTTGGTATTTCTGTATTGCGGTTTGACTGATTAAAGTTGAATTCGTTGCGCCACTGGTGACTTCTTGGCCATTACTTACCGCAGATCTATCAAATACACCAGATTCGATTATCCATTGCGGTGTGTGGTTCGGGTAGGTTGATTTAACACGACCGAAAACGGCATCTGCTTGATAGGTCTGCGCCGTTGCTAAAAGTTGCGCTAACCAGTCGGGATCTGCAACTTCATCATCATCGATAAAGGCTATCCATTCACCTTTGGTATCAGCTATTGAACAGTTACGTGCTAACGCGATATTCTTCGCCGTTTCTTGGCGATAGAAAACAGGAATGTTCATGAGGGCTGCTTGTGCCTTGACGAGCTTTTCGGCATAGCCTTGCTCATCGTTATCAACCACGATAATTTCAATGTTGACATGTTCGGGTAGCCGCAATGCTGCAATACTCTGCAGGGTATCGACGACATGATCTCTTTGGTATGTGCACATGCAAATAGATATCAGCATTTCTGTTTTCACCTATCAAGTGATGGCCTCCTAGTAATTGTAGTGAGGGAAGACGCTATTCGCTATTATGATGATTGATTATACAGAATAGGATACGGCGCTGTTCACCTCATTGATCTTGTTATATTAATCACTTATAGGTACTATCCATTATTTCAACCATTTTCAAATATAGACAATCCATGAACCTTGAATACAGACTCGCTACCGAGCAAGATTATTATTTTGCGTTTAACTTAAAAAAATCCGCTGAATATGGGCCGATTAACGCTATTTTTGGTTGGGATGAAGAACTACAGCGACAAATGCATGCAGAGGAATGGGCGGTTGGTAAACCTATGTTGATCTGTATTGATGGTATGGCTGTTGGCAGCTATAAGATTGAAATAAACGCTGACTATATTCATTTTTGTCGCTTTTTCTTATTACCTGAACATCAGGGGAAAGGCATTGGTAGCAAGGTATTAAAACAGCTAATTACACTTGCCAAAGAGAAGCAATTACCTTGTAAGCTAAGTCATTTACAAGGTAATCGAGTCGGTGAGCTATATGCCCGTTTTGGCTTTGTTATAGATGACTGTGATAACCAATTTGTTTATATGTCTCGCCAATAAATAATGCGTTTAGATTATTCCCCACACCGTTATAGATGGATTTATAAAATGATGAAAACCAATGTACTTGTCTCTCGTTTGGCGTATAGCTTAGCGATGACGTTGCCAATGGTAAGCGTTGCTGCACAGAATAAAGTCACTGAATTTAAATCAGTATTTACCAGTACCGATGTACCACGAGTGTTTAGTGGCGTGGCCGTTATTGCAAAAGGTAATGACATTACGTTTAGTTATACGTCAGCATCTCAGTCAGCAAGTTCTGACTCGGCAGCGCCCGCATTTACATTACAAACCCCCTTTGTGATCGCATCATTAAGTAAGCAAATGACTGCTGCATTAGTTATGAGAGAAGTAGACCAAGGCCGAGTCGATCTTGATGCGCCAATTAGTCAGTATCTTAACTACTTAAAAGGAAGGTGGGACGCGGTTATTACAGTTAGGCAATTGCTTAATCATTTATCTGGTATTGTGGCGATGAATAAACCACTTAAAACAGCCCCTGGTGACGTGTTTGCATATTCAAATACCGGTTATAACTTGTTAGGTGAATTGGTCGCTACGACATCAGGAAAAGACTATGAAACGTTAGCGTCAGACATGTTTGCATACTGTGGTATGGACAATACCAATCCATCAAGTAATACCAACAATGCGCTTCGTTATCATGAAAAATTACCGGGTGAGCTGGTGGCGATGACTAAGGACCTGCCTGCTAGTTCAGCGCCAAGTGCAGGTATCATCTCTACCGCCGAAGATTTAGTGGCATGGAATCAGTGTTTGCATAATAGCGATCTGATATCAGCTCAATCACATGTACAGATGGTCACTAAAGCGGCGACCAGAAAACACCGTTGGGGTGAGTTAGGTTATGGTTTTGGTCTGCAATTATCAGACAAAACAGCGATGCAAGAATGGAGTCACAGCGGTTATGTTCTGGGTTATATTTCGACGTTAAGTTATTACCCAAGATCAGATACCAGCATGATCCTACTGGAAAATATATCTTGGTATCCGAAAGACATGACTCGGGTATTTTATTACCATGATCAATTGCGTAGTCAGTTATTGCAGTAAGCTAAGGCTGTAAATAGACCTGTATTGTATACGAATGTTTTTTAAGTCGGAATACGAGCGATTACAGCTTCTGCCGCTTCTAGCGCGCCTTCGATATAACCCCCGTTTTCTTCTGCGGCTTCAGTACCCGCAAAGTACCAACCTTGTTGGTAAATAGGCGCTAGCGCTGATTGAACATCGCGTAACCCATAATGTGGGTGAGCATTGGGTGCATTTTTATCGGCATCCGTCGCTGTCATGGTTTCTTGGCTCCAGTCGACTAACTTCACATCAATAGGTTGAGCGGCTTGTTCACCATAAATACGTACAAGCTGCTTCACTGCTAACGATTTAATTAACTCATTGCCTGCTGATTGGCGAGTATGTGCATCAATCCCCACAAAACCAAATAGTGCCCCTGTACCCACATTACTACTATTGGCGGTATTACTATCGTCGATAGTCCAATCAATTGTACTTGCATCATGTATTTCTGCTAACGGCCCCACTTGGCTACTGGCCGAACCGGACAACCCCGATTCACGCCAGAAGGGGGTGTCATAAATGGCAAAAAATTTAGCGTGTGCCGCCATCCATGTCGCAGTCGATGTGAACTTTTTCTGTACTTTCGTCGGTAATTCAGGTGATAACGTAATACTCTTTGCAAGTAAGCGTAATGGCATCGCAAAGATAACCTGACGCGCTTGTATTGTTTGTGGTTCACCGTCTATTTCGGTTTTAACGATAGAATAACTATCTTGCTCTGTCGCAGTATGCGCGACATGCGTAACCTTAGCGTTACGAATAATACACTCATTGATTAGCTTGGCTTTAATACCATCAACAACAGTTTGCATACCACCAGCAACACGCATTGATTGCGGTGAACCGGCGTAACCTGATTTATAGCGCAGCGGTGGTTTGTTCTCGTGTTTATCAAACAAGAACGCGCCTTTATCATGCTGTGGGAATACCGGTAAATGTAGATCATTAATCAAGGTGGTAATACGTGGGTGCATGTCAGGCCAAAACCAAGAAGGCCCCATATCAAACTGGTCTTCGGTATATATTCGGCCACCCAGTCGCGCTCGACCTTCGAGTAAAATATAATTCTTACCAAGCTGTTCTAATAAATAAGCGGTATATAAACCGCTTAATCCACCACCAATAATGACAAATTCTGTTTTCATGTTAATACCTTAATAAGTGTAGGTTAGAGGCGGTAAGTGTGGTGACCTGTTTTGATCCAAACAATGCAATTATCTGAAGTTGTGGTGGCATCTAACATTTCACCAACAGGTAAACGCAGCCAATCAAATTGTCGGTAAATGTCTCCTCGATGGCTAAACTCACCATTAACAACAAGCACTTCAATACCACCTGTATTGTCTAGGCTGATACTTGAGTCATGTGTCCAACGTTCTAAACGTACCGTTTCTTGTTTGAATGCGTGTAGTGCTTGATATTGCACCGCAGTACGGCCTTCATCTTGGATAAAAGCTTGATTAGTGGTATTTATTTCCACATCTTGATCGTCACCGTCTTGGAACTGACCCAGTTTCACTATGATCATGCAGCCGTCTTTGACTATCGGTGCGTGCTCTGTACCGACAGGGTTACGCTTATAGGTGCCAACAGGATAGTCGCCATGTTCATCTGCGAACACACCGTCTAACACCAAGAACTCTTCACCACCGGTATGTACATGGTTAGTGAAATAACTGTCAGCCTCATAAGCAACAAGTGTTGTTGGCGTTGCTGCAAATTCAGCGCCATCACGCTCTAACATTTTACGTGATACACCTTTAAGCGGAGAGGGTTGCCAAGTTGACTCATTAAAGAATACTTTCGCTGATTGGGTTAGGTCGTTATTAATGTTCATATCGTTATTCCACAGATTAAGTGTCTTTATGTTGTAATTATGGATTTATTCTTTGCATATAACAAAGCACTACTTCTATACTGTCAGTATAGTTTTTCTTTAGTGGTAAGTGAAAGTGAGGTAGCGCTGAAAATGCAAAATATAGCCCATTTAAATGCAGTTCGTGCGTTTGAAGCGTCAGCAAGGCATCTTAGTTTTTCTTTGGCGGCAAAAGAACTGAATGTCACGCCTGCCGCAATCGGCCAGCAAGTACGTCTATTGGAAGAGTGGTTAGATATCACTTTGTTTATTCGTGCCACTAGCGGAGCTTCACGCTTAACGTTGACGGATCAGGCTAAGCTTGCACTGCCGGAAATAAGCCTAGGTTTAGAGCACATTTCTCAGGGGTTAGCATTATTGCAAAAACCGATTATAAATAATGCCATCACAGTGTCAGTGAGTCCTGCGTTTGCTGCAAAGTGGTTATTGATGCACATTGATGATTTTCAACTTAACCATCCTGATTATGATATCCGCTTAAATACCAATTCTCGTTCTGTTGATTACTTTGCTGAGGATATTGATATTGGAGTGCGTTATGGCAAAGGTAATTGGCCGGGGTTGTCACAAACATTGCTGATGGATGAGGATATATTTCCGGTGTGCTCCCCAGATCTGGTTGAACAAGGGCTGAAGTTACCGACCGACTTAGCTCATTATCCGTTATTACACGATCATTCTATGCCGATAAGTTCAGGGTTTCCGACTTGGTTTAGCTGGTTGAGTGAGCAGGGCATCGATGATGTAGATACTAATAAGGGGTTGAAAATTAACAACTCAGCATCAGTAATTCAAGCAGCGGTGGCTGGGCAGGGGGTCGCATTAGGCCGCAGTGTATTAGTCAAAGATGATCTTGCTTGTGGACGATTAGTGAGGCCATTTCCAGAGCTGAATAACAGTACAGAATTGGCTTATTATATCGTCTGGCGACCTGAACATGATGCGTTAAAAAAGGTTCAGGCCTTTAAAGGCTGGTTATTAGATGTTGCCAACGATCTTAAAGATATATACTGAGAGCCTATAAATGGTTGCCATTTATGTCCGTTCCAATAAGCACTTGGTCATCGGGGTTATCCGTGCTTTCATCTGCTATCCAAGGGGCGAGGCAATCACGATCTTTGACACAAGGGTCTGTTAAGCTGTTAAGGAAGGTCACCAATTGATCAACTTCCTCATTATTTAAGTTCAAGATTGGTAATCGTGATGTTCCACTTTGGCGCTCTTGCTCAAGTTTATCTAATGCAAGTTCGCCATTAGCTTCAACGTTTGGATATAAGCTTGTACAATTTGCGATATTCTTGAATTGTGCTAATTGACACCACTCATAGTCATTAACATAATCATCAATACTGCGGACTGGGTTGATATGATGGCGCAGCACTCTTTCTAATGAATCAAATGTACCGGCGTGCCCATAAGGTGATGTTACAGCAATGTTTAATAAGCTTGGTGTTCGGAAGTTATATCTGTCCTGAGTATTACCGGTTACGCGCTCACGACCAAAATCATCATCGCCATTACTGCCATCACCTTTGCCAACGCCGATTTGTGGAAAGGCAATAATGTTATGGCGTTCGTCACTTAACAGCGGACCACTATGGCACGCCGAGCAGCCTGCACCATTGTCTTTAGCTGTATTAAAGAATAACAACGCACCTTGTTTTTGCTGTTCTGTTAACGCGGTAATATCACCATCGAGATAATTACGCCATGGTGAGTTGATAAACACCATAGATCGCTCATATTCCCCCATGGCTTTGCCGATGTTTGCGAAGGTGACAAGATCCTCTGTATCGGCATTACTATTGAATGCCGTTTGGAATTCGGTTAGCCATTGATTACGGGTTAATTCACCAGCGCCTTCGTCATAATCGCCCAGACGCGCGGCAAGGTGATGACGAATAACATCTCTGCTACTGCCATTTTCAAAATCAGCCGTTTTCATTTCGTGATTTGACGTAATAGGAAATCGAGTTTGTGCAACAACCAAGTTAGATCCAGCATTCTTATCTGTTACGCCAAAGCCGCTGTCTGGTGTACTAATGCCCGATTCCGTACCATTTTTGTCAACTTCTTTCCCTAAACTCTCGACGCGAGAATCCCAGAATAAACTACCGTCCCATAAAGCGATATTAAATATGGTAGGACTATTACGTGGCACAAAGGGTATACCTTCACTATTGTTACGTCCCTGACCAAGTACTTGCGTATTTATTGATTCGACACCAATAGGGAGACTTAATTCGTCTGCACCACCAAGTGTCGGGTGATGACAGCTAGCACAGGCGCTATCAAAATTACCGCCGAGGCTTTGACTAAAGAATAATTTTTTACCTAAATTAGCAAGCGGGGAGTTAATCGAGGGAATATCACGGTTTGCGGTCGCTGAGCGGCCAAGATTTTTTTCGGTGATGAGTGTTTGTAGCAATATGTCTAATTCAGTTGGTTCAGTTGGTTGTGTACTGTCGTCATCAGAGTCACCTGCAGCCCCCCCTAAATTACCATCATTGCGGTGACATCCTGATAATGTCAATGCGAGAGATAGCATCATAATCAGTGCTAATGATTTTTTTATTTTAAATATCATATCAGATCCCACTCACTTGTAATTTGTTTTTCGAATTACTTAGTCTAATTAATGAGTATGGAAGAACAATGCGATAAATAAGGAATAAATATCTAAAATAACGCTAATTTGTAAA
This sequence comes from Moritella sp. 28, assembly GCF_018219435.1. NCBI lineage: Bacteria > Pseudomonadati > Pseudomonadota > Gammaproteobacteria > Alteromonadales > Moritellaceae > Moritella > Moritella sp. 28. Next base: position 2,043,375 of record NZ_CP056121.1, read on the forward strand.
ATTTATGCAATTTTAAAGTGTAAATTAGTGATAGATGAAACTGTTAATTACCTTTTTTATATTCACTTATTTAGATAACCAGACTATGGTTTGAGCATGGTTGTGTATTTCTGTATGTTAATTACGACAGTTTTCAAGGCGGTAGTAACTATGCTAAGACACTATTATGTATCTGATGATCTTGATGAGTTAGAGATTGTTGAAAAGGAGCTAGAAGCAGAAGGATTTACTGAACCTCAAATTCATGTATTAAGTCTTGATGATTGCCATGTTGAGCAGCACCATTTACATGAAGTTGAATCATTACTTAAACAAGATGTTATTCGAGGGGGAGAAATAGGGGCTGGTGTTGGCGTTATCATTGCGATGTTTGCGTTAGTGATACCCTATATGATGGGATGGACGAATGGTGGGGCTGGTTGGTTACCCTTTATATTTTTGTCTATTTTGAGTTTTGGGTTTTGTATTTGGGAAGGCGGATTCATTGGTTTTCAGAAGCCGAATGCGAATTTTGTTCGCTTTCAATCGCTATTAATAAAAGGGAAACATATCTTATTTGTCGATGTGGACCCGGTACAAGAGCATAATTTTGGCGTGATCATGCGATCGCACCCCGATGTTAAACCGGTCGGTTGTGGCGCGGGTTCTCCACATTGGGTCGTGAGTTGTCAGGATACATATAACCGCATGATGAAGTGACCACCTTAAACACGGCTTTAGTTATTTCGCAACGCAATTCAAATTTCTTGCGCTATGCTTACTAATTACACTGGTTTTCAGGTCACTAGTTAGTTTTATATTTTGTAAAACTGACAATAATTGATGGTTCAATTATGGTTATTGCGGTAGTAATTCTCTTACTGGTTATTAGCTCCTTATTGTTTCATTTCTTTAGTCCATGGTGGTTTACGCCTATCGCTTCTAATTGGACAGCAATAGATCAAACTATCAATATTACCTTCTGGGTCACGGGTATCGTATTTGTTGCCGTGAATCTGTTTCTCGCTTATGTGGTGTATCGGTTCCGTTACAACAAAAAAAGAAAAGCAGATTATGATCCGGAGAATCGTAAATTAGAAGGTTGGTTAACGGTATTAACGTCGATTGGTATTATCGCTATGCTAACACCCGGGCTGTTTGTTTGGGCTGATTTTGTCAATGTGCCAGCTGATGCGAGTGAGGTCGAAGTGGTTGGCCAGCAATGGCACTGGAATTTTCGCTTACCTGGTGAGGACGGCAAACTTGGTCGTACAGCCATTCCGTTAATTAATCAGAATAATCCGTTTGGTATCGACCCAGAAGATCCCCATGGGCAAGATGACGTGTTGATCAATAGTAATGAATTACATCTGCCTATCGAACATCCTGTTAAAGTGTTATTGCGCTCTAAAGATGTGTTACATAATTTCACCGTGCCTCAATTTAGAGTGAAAATGGACTTGGTGCCAGGCACTCAATCTTACCTTTGGTTCACACCTACTTTACTTGGTCGTTTCGAAATTCTATGCCTCGAGTTATGTGGTATTGCTCACTATACAATGCGTGGACACGTTGTTGTTGAATCTGAACGTGATTATCAAACATGGCTTAACCAACAGCCAACATTTAGCCAAAGCCTTGCTCGTATTAGTCGTGAAATTTCGGCAGGTCAGCAGATGTATACCACGTGCATTGCCTGTCATGGCGCGAATGGTGAAGGGAATAGCACGATAGGTGCGCCAGCATTAGCGGGTCAGGAACGTGATTACCTTAATCGGCAGTTACATTATTTCCGTAATAATATTCGTGGTAGCAGTGATGATGATATTTATGGCCGTCAAATGTTACCGTTTGCAGCAATGTTAGCTGACGATACTGCAGTGGCTAATATCAGTCGTTACCTTAATTCGTTGCCGCCTGTGACTGTGACTCAGTCAACGGAACATCGAGGTAATGTGTCGGTTGGACGAGAACTATATCAGAATTGTGCCGTTTGTCATGGTGAACTTGCTCAAGGCAATTATGCCCAGAAAGCACCTAAATTAGCGGGACAGCATACAGGCTACCTCAAGCGTCAATTAGAGAATTATCAAAGAGGTATTCGCGGTACACATCCACAAGATATGTATGGTTCTCAGATGATTCTGATGTCTAAGTTGCTGCACGACGATCGCGCTATCGACGATGTTCTCGCGTATATCGCTATATTACAGCCAGTTAAATAAGCTTTGGCAGGAGGTTTTAGTGAAAGAAATGCAGCCTATAGCAGACGACCACCAACCATCAGGCTTCTTTGCTAAGTATGTGTGGAGTCTGGATCATAAAGTGATTGCGATTCAATATTCAATCACGGCTATTTTTGTCGGCTTGATCGCTTTAGTATTATCTGCGCTAATGCGCTTACAGCTCGGCTTTCCTGATCATTTCTCTTTTATTGACCCAAGCTCTTATCTGCAATATGTCACCATGCATGGGATCATTATGGTGATCTATTTGCTTACCGCATTATTACTCGGTGGCTTTGGTAATTACCTGATCCCATTGATGATTGGCGCTAGGGATATGGTGTTTCCTTATCTTAACATGCTGAGTTTCTGGACTTATTTGGTATCGGTTATCGTACTGATATCCAGTTTTTTTGTTACCGGAGGGCCGACTGGTGCAGGGTGGACCTTGTACCCACCACAAGCTATTTTACAAGGTACACCGGGGGCTGATAACGGCATATTGTTGATGTTGTTATCGCTGGCCATTTTTATTATTGCTTTTACCATGGGTGGACTTAATTATGTGACCACTATATTGCAAGCGCGTACTCGTGGTATGACCCTGATGAGAATGCCACTGACATTGTGGGGCATTTTCATTGCTACTATTTTAGGCTTGTTGGCATTTCCTGCGTTGCTGGTCAGCGCGATCATGATGATATTTGATAAATTACTGGGTACCAGCTTCTTTATGCCTGCGATCTTATCCTTAGGTGAGAACTTAGACTACACCGGCGGGAGCCCCATCTTATTTCAACATCTATTTTGGTTCTTTGGTCATCCGGAGGTATACATTGTCGCTTTGCCTGCATTCGGCATGGTGTCGGATGTGATAGCTACTCACGCCCGTAAAAATATATTTGGTTATCGGATGATGGTATGGGCGATTGTCGCGATTGGTGGGCTTAGTTTTGTGGTATGGGCACATCATATGTATGTCAGTGGGATGAATCCTTATTTTGGTTTTTTCTTTGCTACCACCACCTTGATTATTGCAGTACCGACAGCATTGAAAGTCTATAACTGGCTGCTTACGTTATGGCGTGGCAATATTCATTTTACGGTGCCGATGTTTTTCGCTATTGGTTTTATCTTTACCTTTACGCACGGTGGTCTAACAGGCTTGTTCTTAGGTAATGTGGTGGTTGATTTACCGTTGTCGGACACATTTTTTGTAGTCGCGCATTTTCATATGGTGATGGGGGTGTCGCCGATCATGGTGCTGTTTGCAGCCATCTATCATTGGTTCCCGTTAGTGACGGGTCGTATGTTGCACACGGGGCTGGGTAAATTACATTTCTGGGTCACTTTCCTTGGCACCTATGCGATTTATTTACCGATGCATTATCTTGGTTTTCTTGGTGTGCCGCGCCGTTATTTTGCGCTGGGCGATACTGCTTTCATTCCCGATTCAACACAAACACTCAATGCCGGTATTACTGTTGCTGCTTTGATTGTTGGTGTGGGTCAGCTGATCTTTATTTTCAATCTAATCTGGAGTTTACGACGGGGTAAACTGGCCGTTGCTAACCCTTGGCAAGCGACGTCGTTGGAATGGCAGACGCCGCAATGCCCGCCTGTGCATGGTAATTGGGGGGATAACGTGCCTGTCGTTTACCGATGGGCTTATGATTACAGTGTACCTGGACACAAAACTGATTTTACCCCACAAAATATAATGGATTCAGAGTGTTTATTAACAGATAAGGGAGGGCGGTAATAATGAACATTGTTCGTCAATTACTCAGTAAGCCTTGGTTATCAGACGATGCTGATATTTCCGAATCATATAATCAGACGAAATGTTTGAAAGTGACCCAGACCGAATCAACAAAAACGGCTCTGGTGTTTTTCTTGATGGTGGTGACCGTTGTTTTCTTCTTGATTTCAATCACTTTTTTATCTCGGTCACAATATCCCGATTTTACGGCGTTAGCGGGCCCCCCTTGGTTACCTTTTAGTAATCCAATTACCCTTTGGGTGAACAGCGCGTTCTTATTATTAGCATCTATTTCTATTCGCTTTGCGGCTAACACTAAGCCGATTAATGAGGGGGTAGGTCAAACACGTATGGTGTTGGCGTTATGCCTGACGGGGTTATTTAGTTGCTTGTTTTTAATCGGGCAATTATTAGTGTGGCAGCAACTTACTGTATCGGGCTTTGCGGTAAATGGGAATCCAGCCAACAGTTATTTCTATTTGTTTACGGGTATTCATGGATTACATTTGGCGGGAGGCTTTATTGCATTAATTCGGGTTGTTATTACATTTGTTAAACATACTGATAGTGAAAGATTGACGGCTAACTTAGGTTTATGTGTTTGGTATTGGCATTATTTGTTTATTGTATGGATGTTGCTGTTTGCGTTGTTAACGGCAACACCAGATACCTACAAAACGATTGCATTGCTTTGTGGTTTTTAGGAGAAGGTCATGAATAATAACAGCCACAATGATGATGAAAAGAAAGGCTGGCAAAGTGTGGTGTCTGATTGGTCGAATGATCGCACCGTGTTTGATATGCCTTGGCCTAAGTTTATGATGTGGGTCTTTTTACTCAGTGATACTTTCATTTTTGGTATTTTTCTAACCGCTTATATGAGCGTGCGAATGAGTACGGTCGATGTGTGGCCTAATTCGAGTGAAGTATTTGCGTTAACGATCGCAGGGGAACACGTGCCCTTAGTGCTGATTGCGATTATGACGTTCATTCTTATTACCAGTAGCGGCACGATGGCGATGGCGGTGAATTTTGCCTATCAAGGCGATAAACGCAAAGCCAGTTATCTGATGTTTATTACCGCTTTATTAGGTATATCTTTTGTTGGTATGCAAGCTTTTGAATGGAGCAAGTTGATCTTTGAAGAAGGGGTGAGACCATGGAGTAATCCGTTAGGCGCGGCACAGTTTGGTGCCACCTTTTTTATGATCACTGGCTTTCACGGTTTGCATGTTAGCGCTGGGATTATCTACTTGTTAGTGATTGCCAAGCGTGTTCGTGCGGGGGATTATGAAAAAAAAGGTTATCAAATGGTTGAAATATCGGGACTGTATTGGCATTTTGTTGATCTAGTTTGGGTATTTATTTTTGCTTTTTTCTATCTTTGGTGAGGTGTGATAATGAAGTCCACACAAACACAAAAAATTGGTCAAGTGCACCCTATAAGCCTTTACCTTAAAGCATGGTTGTTGTTATTTATCTTAAGTGCTTGCTCATATATGGTGGATTATTTTCATGTTCAAGGCTATTTACGCTGGGCACTTATCTTGTTTTTTATGGTTATGAAGGCGGGGTTGATTTTAACTGTGTTTATGCATCTAAAATGGGAACGGTTTGCAGTCAAGCTACTGTTATTTATTCCCCCTATTGCGATCTTGATTTTTATTACCTTAATGAATGTAGAAGCCAGTTATGTGTTTATAAGTAGGCATTTATAAATAAATTATTATATACAGGCTTGGGCTTAAGCATCATATTTATTTTTTTTATTGTGCTAAGGGCCTTGTTTGGGTTGTATCAATCTCAACCCGTCGCGAAAATTAATGGGGTTGCCTTGAATGACGCGATGCCGATTACGGACTTTGTATTACAAGATCAACATGGCAATCGTTTTACTCAGGATGACTTGTTAGACAAGTGGCATATCGTTGCTGCAGGTTATACGCACTGCGGCGATATTTGTCCTATGACGTTATTAGCACTGAGTCAGTTCCAGCTTAACTTAGAGCAAAGCGCATTTGAGGATGACGTTGATATTATTTTTTATACCGTTGATCCTCAGCGTGATACGCCCCAAGTATTGGCTGAATACTTGGCATTTTTCGCTCCTGAGATAATAGGGCTAAGGCAAGTTGAGGAGGTGACTTATTTAGGGTTTGTAAATAGCTTAAATATTATTGCCATTTATGAATATGAAACCACTAATGACAATTATAGCGTTAGCCACAGTTTTGCTTTTATGGTTATTAATCCTGAAGGGAAATTACAAGCCGTACTCGAACCTGAAACCAACCCTTTTGGTAATGCAATATTATCATCGGATCTCTTATTTGAAGATTTTAAGCGAGTACGGCAGCGTTATAACGATGCGAAAGGAAGTTGACCAACCTGAACAAGAGCCAGTTACATATCGATTTTCAAGTTCATTTTCCCACTTATTTAACCTTGTTCTAACATAGGTTTCACATACCCATAAAGTATTAATTATTATTTATATAACCCTTGTATTTATAAGGTTTATTGTTGTATGGTTGATTCAAATCTACAACATAGAAGGTAATACAATGAGTAAATTAAAAGGTATTCAAATCACTAAAGCTGATGATCAGCGTCTTAATAATTCAATTTGGCTCATTGATGGAAGTGCAGAGCAAGCAAGGTGTATCGGTACTGTTAATGATGTGATTGCACAAGACGCGGTTGTTAACTTAGCTGAGCTAGGTAACTTTGAGTCACGTGATATTGCCATCGAAGAGCCTGCTAAAGTAGAAGGTGGCCAGCATCTAAACGTGAACGTATTAACACGTGAAACTCTTGAAGATGCAATTAAAAATCCGAGTGCTTACCCACAACTTACGATCCGTGTATCGGGTTATGCGGTGCGTTTTAATTCATTAACATCAGAACAACAGCAAGACGTTATCAGCCGTACATTCTCTAAAACAATGTAATAATATCTGTTCATTATTATTTCCTTAACCTCAGTCATTGCTGGGGTTTTAATCCTCATACTTTCCTCCCTATTTTGAATGAATTATAAGCAATATTGTGTCGTTTATTGATATTGAATATAGTTTATACTCGCCGCGCTTCTTAATCTGTTATCAATTGTGTATTTTATCGTTTAAATTGGTATTTTAAATATTAATTCTAAAGTTTTAATGTAATTTTGTATTGAATCATCAAAAAATGATGGTTTTTATTAAATGGACTTAGGGAAAGTGAATGAAGTATATATTCTGGATTGTATTGATCTTATCTGTTTCAGGCTGTAATGAAGATTCCGAAACTCAACAACCTATCCCTCAACCTATCCCTCAACCTATCCCTCAACCTCAACCTCAACCTCAACCTATTCCTATACCGGAACCGCCAGAAAAAGAAGTTATGGCGGTCGAAAATGTTCGATTAATCGCGACTACTCAAACAAGTCTGACGCTAGGCTGGGATGGTAACCACAATGCAGATGGTTATATTATTCGTCGAGACGGTAATAAAATCGCGACGGTTAGTCGTGGTTTATATCGCTTTGTTGATACGAACCTACAAGAAAATCATAGCTATGCATATGCAGTGTTGGCTTTGGATAAGGAAGGCAGAGAATCAGAACCGCGTAATATCACTGCTTTAACAGTGAAGAATGACAGCCCAGTAATCTCGCCTATTACAGATATTTTGTTGATAAACGATACCGCAACATTAGGTGCTCCTGTCGTTCAAATAAATGCAAGCGATGCTAATGGTGATACATTGCATTATCAAATTGCCAGTGAGCAAGCATTAAATTATTTTGCGATTGATGAACATGGTTTATTAACAGTGTCGGCTTCGGTTAATGCATTGTCATCAAAAATTATGGATATTTCTGTACAGGTGAGTGACGGTTTAAGTTCGGTAACTGTGCCGCTTCAGGTGGCATTTATACCGTATGCGGCAAAACTAGAAAACCAGGGGCTGTTACGCAAGTATTATCGAGATAATAAAGTTAGAGGCTTACTTTCTGAGCTTAAAGCATTACCGACATTTCCTGATAAACCGACTTCTATTAATGTTGTAGACGACTTCGAATCACCAAGTAATATTGCAAACAAATATGGTCAGACTCTGGAAGGCTATGTCGTCCCACCTGTTACTGGTGAATATAAATTTTGGATCGCTTCAGATGACCAATCTGAACTGTTATTAAGCGATAGTGTTAATACCAAAGGGTTAAGACGAATTGCTTATACAGATCGAGCTACAAAAAAACGTGAATGGGACCCTGTGCGTTATGATAGTCAAGCTTCTGACATCATTTATCTTGAAGCGGGTCAAGTATATGCCGTAAAGGCGTTAATGGCAGAATACTATGGATCTGACTTATTAGCCGTCGCTTGGGAAGGGCCCGGTATTTCAAAGGGCGTTATTAGCAATGAATATCTACGTTTACCTATTGATATAATAAAACCTAAGCCTGTATTTAACTTTAATTGGCTAAAAACGTCAGAAGATACGCTGATCTTACAATGGAATGCGACAACCGATAATGTTGATGTAGAACGTTACTTAATTAATACAAACAATAAGTTACTAGCAACGACAGGTAAGGACGAACTATCGATTGCGTTAACGGGCTTGGAAAGTGCCACTCGTTATGATTTCACTATTCGAGCACAGGATAAAGCCGGTAATAAGTCGCTGGAAAGTGATCCCTTGATGATCGTGATTGATGATTTTATAGCCCCTTCGGCGGTGACTAACATTAGGGTTAATGGCAAGGGGACTAATTTTATTGATCTGGCTTGGGATGCTTCAACAGATGAAGATAAGCAGCAAATACTTTACCGTATTTATCAAGGCGGTGAATATGTTGCACAAACTTATGATACGAATTATAAATTGAAGCAATTATTACCTGCTACAAACTACGATATTACATTGGAAGCAATTGATATTGTTGGTAACAGTAGCGGTTTATCAAATGGACTATCGGTACAGACTAACACCTTGGTTGCAGATACTCCTGTATTCGAATATCCGTATTATGAGTTTGCGGTTCCTGCTAATCACTCTATAGATAATTCGTTTGCGACATTGAGTTTTATTGAGCAGCAAGGATTGGTGTTTAAGATAGCATCTGGTGATAATGCGGACTTGTTTGCCATCAATGAGCAAGGCCAGTTGAGCTTGAAACGTCATATTATTGAGGGCGAATTACGTTCGTTCAATCTTGAGGTTACGATAAGTAAAGATAATAAAACAAGTTCTACACTAGTGAAAGTGAATGTTTTATCCAGTGATGTATTACTTTATCAAGGTGTGTCACAGGAAATATGGACTGGAATATCTGGCTCGAGTGTTGCTGTTATTAATACCTTAGCGCCGATTAACCAACAAAGTACATTAACAGACTTTAAATCACTCACCAATATGGGTTCTTCTTATGGCCAACGAGTATATGGTTATTTCACTGTACCTGTGAGTGGGGATTACAGTTTTTGGCTAGCTTCTGATGATAATAGTGAATTACGTATTAGTGCTGATATGACGCGTGATAAAGCTGATTTAGTCGCGCATATTACTGGTTATACTCGTGAAGATCAGTGGAGTAATAGAAGCCAGGTTAAAACGAATATTAATTTAAATGCTGGTCAGTATTATTATATCGAAGTGCTTCATAAAGAAGGCGGTGGTGGTGATCACATGTCAGTGGCATGGCAAGGGGCTGGTATTCCGAGTCGTACTTTAATGACAGGAGAATTCTTGATACCTTATAGTCGTTTTCATCCTGCTGCGGTAAAAGTTGATACTGCAATACAAACTGGTTTTGACAGTCAAGGGAATCAACTTCAGCTTAATATTAGTGTGGATGAAAGCGCTGAGGGTTACCCTATTTGGGTTTATTATGGTGAAATGGATGCAGGTAGTAATGCTGAAGGGTGGCAGTATCGCGTTAAGTTAAGGGATTTGTTAGCGGGTGAACATAGCATTACACTGTCACCAATTGATCCCGGCAAAACGTATTATATTCGAACTGAGACTGTTGGACCTACGGGCAGCCGTTGGAGCCAAAATGCGACGACTGTACGTACGGTTATTATTGATCCAAATAAAACTGCTGGCGAATCATTACCGCAAAAGATTGATATCGACGTTAGCATTAATGATGTTGACTATGCATTAGAATTTACTAAGCATTCGGTTCGTTCTCCTCATTTTCAATTACTTACCTTTGATTCTCGTCGAGTCAAAGAATATGAATCCGTATCACCAATGCCGGAAATTAGAACTTACCGTGGCATTGTAACGAACAATGCTGCGGTAACCGTTACTGGTGTGATCGATGCGTTAGGTACTATTCATATCTCGGCGTGGAAGGGTGATATGCTATTTTGGCAGAAAAATGTCGATGTTAGTGAGTTTATAACCCCAACGGCGTTAGGTAATGATGAAACAGATACTCAAGAGTTAATTATTGATTTCGAGTTGCCTGCTATTGAGAATGGCCGTTTATATCAACCGCAACCAGGAAATGACTTCCATAATAGTTTATCGCGTGTTGCTTTTAAATTTGAAGAAAATCAATTTGATAAAGCAGCAGGGAATAACATTATCAACGGTGTTGCGCAAATGGAAGGGCACATTAATGAACTCGACTATATGTGGGCACAAAAGACAGGCTTACGTTGGGATATCGGTAAAGCAGTTATCGAATTAAAGGGAGATATCGGTAAGGCTACGCAAACTCGTCCGAGTGCGCCTGATGCAACTAACTTTAGCATTGATTTTCAAGACCCGGTGAATGGCGGGCAGTGTTGGGGTGGTGGTTATTGGGTTGGCTGTACCGCAGGTTATACCATGAGTTGGGGCTTCACTCATGAAATTGGGCATAACTTAGGGTTAGGCCATGGCGAACAAACCGATAATAATAATCAAATCCAAGAGCCAAGAACGCATATGGGTAATATGCAAGCATGGAATACGACGCGTCGGATTCAAAAAGGCTCTCGCTTTAAACCCGCGAAGGCATTAACAGACCCGATGTTACCAGCCACATTCAAAGATTATTTAACTGTATATAAAAATGAATCTGGTTTAGTTGATCCACTGGCAAATGATTATGACGCAAATGGCGATCTATTAACCATTGAGAGTTTTGACGCAGCAACATTCGCTGGAGGCACTGTTATTGCTTATGGTGATTCATTACGCTATACACCACCTGTCGATTTTGTCGGGGTCGATCAATTCAGTTATGTTGCTACAGATGGTGAATATCAAACCCGTGGCCCAGTGATGATTCAAGTTTTAGCCCCTGAGTTAACCGCGTATTGGGATATGGATAGCCTACGCGATAATAAAGTGACAGACCTGTCCGGTTTTAGTAATGACTTACAGGCCGAAACAGCAGGTGTTAAATTGACTGAAATGCAAACGGTGGGAATAACAGCTCAAGGTATTACTATTCCATTGTTAGCACCTAAGGAGATGACGAATGATCCTTTAGGCGATCGTTTATTGGAGCATAAATTAGATCCGGGTCATAAAAGCTTTACTGCGGCTATGTGGTTTAAATATACGGTAACTGACGGTGATAAACTACTTATTGGTAAATCGTCTAAGACCCCAAATAATATGAATTATGGTGGTTGGGAGATCCGTGCGAGTGGACATGATTTAGAAATTCAAGTTAATTTCCGCGACCGTTTTATGTATCCGAACAATGTGACGATAGTTCAGCCGGATGCAATTGTTGATGGCAGTTGGCACCATGTAGCCGTTGTCATCGATCGGGAAAATAAGCAATTACTGGGTTATATTGATGGTGCACCGTTTGATCTACAAGGTGATTTACCGATGGGAAATAGCCCGATCACTGCCGCGATGAATACTTCAGGTTACGGTGGTGGTTCGCCATTTAAAGTGGGCGGGCATACACGTGTTACCTGTGAAGATGGTGCGACCTCGGCAGACCCTAAAATTTGTGTATCCGCATTGGAACAAGCATATGATAGTGTCAAAATTTATCATAAAGCCTTGTCAGCACAGGACGTTAGATCTTTGTTCACGGAATAAATAACCACGCTAGCTAAGCACCATCAAAGATAGAAGTTGATGGTGCGTCTATTCACAAATCATAAAACATACATTTCCTATTTTTCCTTATTTGCTTTATATCTAGTTGATAGATTAATTACATTAGATACCTAAACTACGTCAAAATTCTGATTGTTCATTTTGAAGTAACTTAGGTACTAAATAAAGGAAGAAATAAATGGATGGAATCAGTATTTTATACCCGTTACTTGCGCATGTGCTTTTAGTGATATTTCTGTATATTTTGTTGGTAATACGAAAATCAAAAGCAATAAAAGCAAAGGCTGTCGATTTTAATAAAACGGCGTTGAATAACAAGGCATGGCCAGAAGATGTTGTTCAAGTATCCAATAACTTAGATAATCAGTTTGAATCACCTTTGGTGTTCTATGGCTTGTGCATTATCACTGTGTTGGTTGGGGCGGTGAATAGTTTTGCTATTGGACTGTCAGTTATTTATGTGGTGTTTCGGTATATTCATGCTTATGTGCATGTGGGGACTAACTATGTACCGCATAGATTACGTGCGTTTTCACTGTCTTTGTTTGTGCTGCTATTACTGTTAATTCAAACGTCAGTACATATAGCGATGGCTGCGTAGCGAAAAATAGAGTGTTATAAATAGCTGTTCAGTGATGGGAATGCTTATTAAAAAATAGCCGCAATTGATGCGGCTATTTTGTTTGTATTATACAGTGCTTAGACGACCTTAATTAGGAGTCTTAATCACCTTGATTATGCTGGTGTTGCATCATCAGTTGAGATATTACCTGCTTGCTTACGTTTTAATAGCAGTAAACAAATCGCGGTGAACATACCAAATGCTGATACGCTTAGACCAATACCAAAGATCATTTGATACGCTTCAATTGCAGGATAAGTATCGATGATCCAACCGTTTAGTGCGTAAGCCCAGAATACAGATGCGTATGCAGCGAATGAACCAACACTCATCGCAGCGCCACTGAATTCTTTTGGAACACCAGCTTCAGCAATCGGCGCTAAGATGATGCCTTTTGCTAGGAAGATACTAAACGAGAAGCACATTAGTAGAATCATGTTCATTACTAACATTTCAGCTGATTTTGGTAGTAAAATTGTAATACCTAAACAGATAACAGTCAGACCCAGTGCACACAACATCATTTTAATTGAGGATTTGAACACAAAGTCAGCAATTGAGCCAGCAACAAGACCTGCAACAACACCCATAGCACCCGTATTAATGATACCGAAGATAGCCGCTTCTGCAGTTGTTAAACCAAACACAGCTTCTAAGTATGGCACTGTGTAGATAAGCGTAATGTAAGTCCAGTAAACTGTTAGAGATGTTAGTGCAGCTAGCCATACTGTCGGCATTTTTAATACATAGAATAAACCTTGTAATGCTGCTTTGTTTTTACTTTCGCCTGCTTTAACTTCTAATTGATTGTCTGGTACAAATTTCCATACACAGAAGATCATTGGCAGGATAAGTAAGGTATAGAATACGATAGCACCTTGGAAAATCAAGATTGAACCACTCACTAGCGCCATGATACCAACGATAATTGCGTTCATGCTCATTTCTGTTGCACGACGGATTGACTCTAATAAACCAAAAGCCATGCCTTTGTTGTCATCGCCTGACATTAAGTTAACGCCATTCACAACCGCAGGCCAGAAGATCGCGTCAATCAGACCCCAAAGTCCGGCAATGATGATTAAGAAGGTAAATTCAGGTTGAAAGATGATGATAGCCATCATACTCAAGAATCGTATGAACATACTGGTCATCAAAATCGAGCGTACAGAGAAACGGTTATTTACCCAACCTGCAGGAATGTAGAAGAACATTGCAGAACCGATTAAGGTAAACAACACACCCATCTGTGTATTATCTATGTTTAAAACTTCAAGTAGTAAGTTATAAAACGTACCTTTAAATGCTTCGAAAGCAGAGTAAATGATTTGTCCTGATAGCACGACAGATAAGAAACCGTAAAAACGGGTTTTTGAATCGAAGCCAATTTTTCCTAATAAACTCATTATTTATTACCTAACACTTTGTATTTTGACGGGAATTTATGGGCGACATCGGTACAAATACCGTCGACACCCCAGTTGAATAATTGATTAGCGCGCGCAAGATCGTTTACAGTCCACACGTTTACTTTAAAACCAGCGGCTTTAAATTTGTGAACCATTTCTTGTGTTAAGCCTTTGTCTTCTGGATGGATGTAATCTGCGTTACACCAATCTAAAATTGAGTTCCAATCGTCCCATAAGGTATGGCTTTCGAATAAACAAGCAACTTGGGTTTCTGGGCTACGACGTTTAAATTCGGTTAGCGCAAGGTGGTTGAAGCTTGATACGATTAATTCGCGCTCAGGGTTTAGATCTTTCAAACCAATAATTAAATTATCAATCAGGGTATAGCTAAGCTCTGCACTTGCTGCGCATGATTTAATTTCGATATTCATGTTTAGCTCAAGGTCATTTGCTAATGAAATTAACTCTTGGAGGGTCGGAAGTTTTTCACCAATGAATTCATCTGCAAACCAACTGCCAGCATCGATATTCGCGATATCGTCATGACTGATTTTGCATAATTGACCACTCTTGTCAGTACAACGATCTAAAGTATCGTCATGTGAGACAATAATCGTACCGTCTTTTAAAATATCAACGTCACATTCGAACCATTGAATATTATTCTTTTTGCATAAAGAAAATGCGGCTAATGTATTTTCTGGTGCCAGCGATGACATTCCACGATGAGCAATCAATCTTTTCATTGTTAACCTTCTTGCAACTAAAATTGTGACGGGATAATAGGGGAGATTATATAAACGAAATGTGACATAGATACAATTATCACTATTCGAAAGTGAAAATGTTCAAATAAAGTTTCTATTCGGTTGAAAAATCATCAATCGAAACGTTTTTTAACTAGTGTAAATACTTAAAAAATAGTTTGGTTTCAATCGGAGGTTACATTTGAAGGTGTAAATGAAAGTATTTGTGATAGTGGTTAATTTGACGTTAAAAGTTGTGAGGTTAACTGTTTTGTTATTATTATGCTTTCGATGAGGTGTTAGTGACTTATAAAACCCTTACTATGCTTTAGTTATTTACATAAATGTTATCAATAATAGGGCTACTGTAAGGTAACCCTAGCGTTAAATTATGTTCACTTTATCGGTTACTCAACCATAATGTCTGGTAGGGTTCGAGTGTTAATATTTGGCTAATATTCTTGATAGTATCGCCGGTAATTAAATCATACCAAAAATCGCTGCTGATTAAGTTCACATTGGCTAGCGGTAATGTAAGTTGCGTATTCGAAATATTACTGATGCAAAATATGCTTTGGCTACGGTCTATGCTTTGTCGCCAAAAGCCAAAAATTTGATCGCCTAACTGTAAGGTGAATTGAGTGGCATTTGGGTGAAATGCGGGTTGCGCAGTTCTTAATGTGATCAGGTAATTAATATCATGTAATGAACGAGCATGTTGGCTTTCGGGATCATCAAGTTGTTCCGTGAGTGAATCAAGTGCCCAGCGATGTCGGTTGATAGAACGATTATGACTGGTGTGTTCGAGCTTTTTATAATCATTACTCGTGCCTAGTAAACTGTGAATGTAGATCCCGGGGATACCTTCCAGTGCGAACATGATCGTATGAGCACAGATGAAACGCCTATGCCCCCATTCGTCTTTACCTGCTGTTGTTCCTTTTAATGCATCGTATAAGGTGATATTTAACTCATAAGGCTTACGCACTTCTTCGGACTTCGAATTCGCGGTATGTTTAGTATCTGTTGTCACTGTTCGCCAAGATATTTTCCCACCAAATTCTTGCATCGTAGTGACTAACTGATTTATCTCTTGATCTGACAATAGACCTTCTGTTGGTCGTAAGCCTATACCATCGTGCGATGCGATAAAGTTAAAATAAGCAGTGCCATTTTGTGCTGGTGGCATGCTCATCATCCATTGTTTCAAGTATTGGCAATTACCGGTGATCAAGGTATTAACCAATAAGGGTGGTAGGGCGAAATTGTAAATACAATGTGCTTCGTTGCCATTACCAAAATAGGTGAGGTTTTCTTTGTTGGGTATATTGGTTTCAGTAATTATCACCGCGTCTGGACGTGCATGTTCGATTAAGGTTCGGAGTAAACGCACAATTTCGTGAGTTTCGGGCAAGTTAATGCAAGGTGTGCCTGCTTTCTTCCACAAGAAGGCGATCGCATCGAGGCGGAATATCTTCACGCCATTATCTAAGTATTGACGGATAATGGACACGAAATTGATGAGTACCTTGGGGTTGGTAAAATCCAGATCAACTTGGTCATGGCTAAAAGTACACCATACTTGCTGTTCGCCAGAGGCGGTTTGTGTGCTTCTGAATAAGGGCGATGTACGTGGTCTAACGACGGCTTCTATATCGTGACGCTCGGTATTGCTATCGCCATTAGTCGAGAGTGTCGCGTTTGAAAGCGAATAGGTTGAGTCTGTATAAAAATAATCATAGCCAGTACCTTCGCCACGGATGAAATTGTCAAACCATTTACTGCGGCTAGAGCAGTGATTGATGACTAAGTCAGACATAAGATGATGGCTTTGTGCTATCTGTTTTATATCATCCCAATCACCTAGTGCATCGTTTACACTGGCATAGTCAATAACCGAGAAACCATCGTCACTGCTATACGGAAAAAATGGCAGAATATGCACACTGTTAATCGTATTTGCGCAGTAACTGTGTAGAAAATGATGTAATGTCTGCAGGGGTTTTTCATCCTGATTGAAGATACTGTCACCGTAAGTTATCAAAATGGTATCTTTTTGAGACCAATGATTGATTTGTGGTGTTGGCGTATGAAACTGGTCGGTTAGCCGCATTGTGCTGATCAATTCTGCAGCCAGCACTTCGATTGATACGGATAAATTAATATCCGCATAAATTGTACTGATCTGTTGTTCTACTCGCTGTTGTAGCTGCTGTTGTTGTCGTAGCTGTAAGTCGCCGTTTGGATTTAACATTGTCACCATCCATGTTCTAATTTTGATACAACTTATAGTTAAGAGATGAACTCTGCTCTATCTAATTCAACGGCTTCCTTGAGGCGTTCTAATACGTCAGGCATTGCCGATATTACGCGGTTCCAGCTAGGCATAAATGGTTTTTCCATTGGATTTTCGAGGAAGTTTTGCCCTGCGATCATGATGTTCTGCGCAAACATTTCAACCGCTTCTTCTTCTGAGTGAATATCGAGAGTTAAGCCATTCATCACCGCGTCGTTATAATAAGTTTCAACAAAATCTAAGGCGATACGGTAATAGGTTGCTTTGATAGTGCGGAAATTTTCATTGGTGAAGGTATGACCTTGGGTCGCTAACTTACGGAAGAATGCCTTGGTAATATCAATAGACATTTTTGACAAACCGCCATCTTTATTATCCAATGATAGATCTTGATGTTTGTGATCGTATACATCAGCAATATCAGCTTGGCATAATCGATTATGAGAATAATTACGGTGCATCTCTGACAATACCCCGATCTCTAATCCCCAGTCACTTGGGATGCGAATATCGTTAAGTACGTCTTTACGGAATGAAAACTCACCAGCGAGCGGATAACGGAAACTATCCATGTATTCAAGGTAATCGTTATGGCCGACAACGCGTTTAAGCGAACGTAATAATGGCGTTATTAATAGCCGAGAAACACGACCATTAATCTTACCGTCAGCAACGCGAGCGTAAAAACCTTTACAAAACTCATAGTTAAATTGTGGGTTAGCTACGGGATAAATCAAACGTGCTAGTAGTGATCTGTCGTACGTTAGAATGTCGCAATCATGTAACGCCACTGATTCTGATTTTCCCGATGCAAGTGTGTAACCCATGCAGTACCAGACATTACGGCCTTTGCCTAATTCTTTGGGCGCTAAGCCCAGTGTTGCGAGTTCAGCATCAAGTGCTTGCAGGCGAGGGCCATCATTCCACAAAATACGGTGATGTTGTGGCAATGCGCCGAAGAATTTTAACGCGTGTTTATATTGTTCTTCATTCGCGCGGTCTAAGCCGATCACAATTTCGTTTAAATACGGCACATCTTGTAAATGATTAATAATATTAGGCAGTGCTTTCCCTTCCAACTCTGAGAATAGTGATGGGAGAATTAACGACATAGGACGCAGTTTTGAAAATTCAGTGAGTTCTGCTTCCATTGCTTCTAATGGACGCTGGTTTAGGTTATGCAGTGTTGTAATTACACCATTTTGATAAAAATCAGCCATGATAAACCTTCCTTAAATATTTGAATCGAAGAATTGAATTGATGTTTCAAAATTCAAACTGTTGTTAGTTCAAACTCAGGTAATACCTTCGGTAATAGTTTGGGTGGCCGCTCAGGTAATAGCTTGGGTAATAATTTTGCTAGCACTTCAGCCCAGCCTGTTGGCCCTGTATTTTTACTCGTGATTAAGCGCTGTTTACGTTTTAATTTTGGTGGGGTATGCACTGGAGATAAAATGATTGCGGCATATTGCGCAGCTTCTAACATGGCAATATCATTGTTACCGTCACCGAGTGCAATAGAGTAAGGTATTTGCTGTGGGTTAAATAATTTAAATTGATTCATTAACCAATTCATTGCTTTGCCTTTGTTACAATCGCCACAAACATGCAGGAAACGTCCGCCTTCTAAAATTGTCGCGCCTTGTTTCTTTAAATGTTGGATGAACATTTGTTTCTGAGCTGCATTACCTTTCCAGAGTACGGGTTCGCCATATTTTCTTTGACTTGCAAGCGCTGCGCTTGCCTCATCCAATCCTGTCGCATCAACAATGTCGCTAAGTGTCATGGTATTCATACCGGTAAACAACGCGGTTAATTCGACAGGCACAGTCGGTAGTAGTGATAACCAATGGTCACGTGAATGTACGAGAGATTTAACCCAGTAACCATCTTGTTGTATTGTACCGATAGGTTGGTGGCTAAAGTAGTTAACTGGGATGTAAATAGCTGCACCATTTTCAACAATAAAAGGCCCATTCAAATCTAACTGTTTTCTAAGTTCGAGTAATTCGGCATAAGTTTTACTGGTATTTGGAATAACGGGTATTGTCGCGCGCTTTAATTTGGCGAGCGTACTTAATGCGGGCTTAAAACTGTAGTTGTTATGATCGAGCAAAGTACCATCAAGATCTGTAAAAATGGCAGGGTAATGATTAAGCTGCATTGACTGAGGACTGTATGAATGCACTATGTTGCGGCTACTGTCCATTTCAAAAACCCAATTGCATAATGCGGGTAATGTCGTTAATCCATGCTCGGTGAGCCGTTCGAAATAAGCTGTAAACAGTTTTATCTCAGATTTGTTCATGACCCGGTCAAGTGGGGAATTGAGTGTCAGTGCTTGCTGCTTTAATTTTAACTCTTGCTCAAGTCGCCACTGGTAAACGGTATTGAAACTCGGCGCTTTAAGCATGACTAACATATCAAGTCGTTCATAAAGCGCAGCGTAGTGATGTTTGATTTGGTTGTTCACATAGCGACGCCAAACACCGTATTTGTCTTTCGCCGCTTCAAGGTTGTTGACAGGTTCTAATAGTGCCTCATCTGTTTGTGCTTGTACGCCTAAGCACCAACCTTCAAGAATAATGACATCGACAGCGCCATGAATTACTGGCCACTCTGATTCAGGGTACGGGTTATCGGTAGTTTTATTAAACCGAGGCAGAGCAACTGGTGTTGATTTATTGTTAGCAGATCGCAACTTATCTAAGGTACTGTGCGCGAGTGATAAATTATGTGTTCCTGGCACTCCCCGAGTTTGTAATAAGTGATGCTCATGCTCAGATAAGTTTTTACGTTGCTGGTGGCTATAATAAAAATCATCGAGAGAGAGAACCGCGACATTCATTTTATAGACACTGGTTAAATAGGTCGCGAGATAATCGGCGAGTGTTGATTTACCTGAGCCTTGGCAACCATTAATACCAATTAAAACAGGTGCTTGTTTTTTATTTATGCGGTCAATATCTGTTGCTGCACTGTTTATTGCACTATGCTGGTGCGCTCTGATTGCCGATATTAGCCCTGTGTACCATTTTGCAGCGTCGGTTAAATAAGCGGTTTCTAGCTTATTACGCTCAATAAATGCGGTTAGTTGCGGGTTTGTTATCATAATAGCCATCCTTGAATGAGCGAATCTTATAATAAGTTAATCAATAACTGTGCCACATATTGATTAATTTAATAAAAAATACCTCTAAGGTGTAAGGTAGAGTTTTTCAATAAGGGATGTCAGGTGATATTTATTGATCTACATCAATTTTTCTGGTCGCTATAGGGTATTTCTGTTAACATCGCCGCCTTAATCTACAGCTCTGGATTTACGTTCTAGTTAGCTCAATGGGGAATAACCAAATGTCAGCACCAATTACTACAAAAAATACCGCTCAAATTACAGTTTGTGCATTATATAAATTCGTACGTTTAGAGAATTTCGAAGCGTTACGCGCGCCTTTATTAGCAAAAATGGAAAGCCAAGATGTTCGCGGTACGCTGTTATTAGCGGCCGAGGGTATTAACGGTACAATTGCTGGGCCACAAGCAGGTATTGATGCTGTATTAAGCTTTTTATCTCAAGACCCAAGTCTGGGCGAAATCTCTTTCAAAGAATCTTATAACGATGAGAATCCGTTCTTACGTACTAAGGTTAAGCTGAAAAAAGAAATCGTAACCATGGGTGTTGAAGGTATTGATCCTAACCAAGTTGTTGGTACATATGTAAAACCGAAAGATTGGAATGCACTTATTTCTGATCCTGAAGTGATTTTGATTGATACACGTAACGACTATGAAATTGAGATCGGTACATTCCAAAACGCTGTAAACCCGAATACTGCGACTTTCCGTGAATTCCCTGAGTATGTGAAAAACAACTTGGACAAAGAAAAACACAAGAAAGTAGCGATGTATTGTACAGGTGGTATCCGTTGTGAAAAATCGACAGCTTATTTAAAAGAGCAAGGTTTTGACGAAGTTTACCACTTAGATGGCGGTATTCTTAAGTATCTTGAAGAAGTGCCAAAAGAAGAAACGATGTGGGAAGGTGAGTGCTTTGTATTCGACGGCCGTGTTTCTGTAAACCACGACTTAGAACAAGGTGAATGTGACCAATGCTTCGCTTGTCGTTACCCGTTAACACAAGATGAACTGCAAAGTGAGCATTACGTGAAAGGTCTTAGCTGTCACCGTTGTCATGATCAAGTGACAGATGAACAGCGTAGCCGTTTTGCTGAGCGTGAACGTCAAATGGAACTCGCTGAAAAACGTGGTGAGTCACATATTGGTGGTGAAATTAAACACATCATTGATGAACGTCGCGTAGAAAAAGCAAAGAAAAAAGCTGAGCAAAACGCGAAGTAATATTTGGGTTATAAATACTTAAATAAGCAATAAACACTTAGAATAAAAACCGCTGGTTAGGTTACTTGGAATGGTAACTTACTCGCGGTTTTTTATTATCTGCAGTTTGAGGTTATTATTTGTAATTAATCGTGTATTTGGTACTGTTTATGATAATGAAATTAAACTGGAACTCACGTTATACGTCATTCCGAATAACAACCTGTTAGGTGGATAAAACGATGCCATACACATTATCACACGCAGTAGTCGCACTACCTGTATCAGTCATTGCGCGGGGAAAGGTTCCGCTTGCTGCAATGGTTGTTGGAAGCATGTCACCAGACTTCCCATATCTTTTCGCTCTTAGTCCAACAGAAGCGCCTGGGCATTCAGAGCTCGGGGTGCTTATTTATTGTCTTCTTCCGTCACTTTTAATGTTACTTGTTTGGTATCGGTGGATCGAGGGGCCAACTCTTGAGCTGTTTCGGTTGCCGCGAAGGGATTGGTCATTCGGAAAGTCTTCGTATCTTTTAGTCGTGTTTGGGGTATTGCTCGGTGCATACAGTCATGTGCTGTGGGATGCGACGAGTCATTTTGACGGTTCGTTAGTTGTGAACAGTGAGTTCTGGAACAGAAAAATATTTTCGTTGCCCATGTACAAGTTGAACCAATACGGCGGGGGTATATTTGGACTCGCGGCTTTGTTTGTGTGGTACGTGTTTGCGGTCAGTCAGAATCGCCAAGAAAAATATCAGGGTCGGTTACTCGCAGGTGTGCTTATGTATTCTATAAGCATTGCTTTTTTTGTCTTATTGGCAAATATTGTGCATGGTTCGACGGTTATTATTGAGTACGCAGTTCGTTCTGCCATTGGGGTGATTGTGGGAGGTATTTGTGGAATGTGTATGTACGCATTTATGGTACATTTACAGGCCGATAAAAAATCTTATAACGAATGAATTACACTCTTTTTTCGTCAAGTCGCGCTGGCTTGGAACCGAGCGCTCTACGGCTAATTCAAACTTGCCCTTATTCACAGTTTAGTGTTTTAGATTTGCCTTACTTTTTCTTGTATGAAAAAATGTTACCTGTTTTTCATACACTAGCGGAACACTCTTAATATCAAGGATAAATGGATGTTAACTCTATCATTTAGTCCATGAAAGTGTATTTCGCTATATCATTGGTATGATTTTTCTCACTTTTATTTGAAATTGAAGTAGTCAGGAATCAACAGCATGCAGATAAAAATTGTGACGGTATTTTTGTTAATTGGACTACTAGGATTTCCGGTGATAAGCATGGCCACTGATTTACCTAATCCAGAAGGCGCCGTTATTCTTACTATTAGTGGTAATATCAGAAATACAAATGCTAATCGTGAGGCTCTTTTTGATCGTCAGATGCTGGAAAAACTTCCACAAACTAAGATCACTACTTATACACCTTGGACAGAAGGGTTACATGTTTATGAAGGTGTGTTACTAAATGATCTTCTAGAACAAGTGGGGGCTTCGGGCCATAAGTTAGTCGGGAAAGCTTTGAACGATTACCATGCTGAAATTGATCTGGAAGCACTCAAGGACTACCCAATAATTCTAGCAATAAGAACTGACGGGGCTCTTATGCGTGTGCGTGATAAGGGACCAATCTGGATTATCTACCCTCTATCTGATTATTCTGAGCTCGATATTACCAAACGCTATGAAGAGATGATTTGGCAGCTTAGCAGCTTGGAAGTGTATTGATGAAGAGGATTAAACTTTTTGTCCTTATTTTTGTTGTACTTATGTTTGCTGTTAGTTCTGTCATCAGCACTCAACGTTATACCCAGGTTACTGACATTCTAACTCATTCGATGAAAACTGTCGGCTGGACAGCTTCTGAGTTGGAACTAGAAATGCTCAAATTCATGCAAGCATTAAGAAGAACAGCCTTAAATGATATGAGTGCTGAAGACTTACATTTACGTTTCGAACTGCTCTGGAGCAGGGTTGGGGTGTTATCGGTAGGAGAGGAAACCCGCGATTTTCGCAGTCAGCCCGGTGCAATTGAACTGCTGAGAAATATCAAACAGCGCTTAGTTGAAATAGAATCAGAGGTACTAAACCTCAAAATGGGTAATCAAAATGCGATAAGGATAGTGCAAGAGCTTAAGCCTTTACAAACACGAGTGAGAGAATTTAACGTAAATAGTTTCTCCGGGGATAGAGCTTGGGCCGGTCTAAAATATGTTCATAGTCTTCATAATGACGCCAACATTTTTTTGCTCGGTCTATTGCTGAGCGGTTGCATTCTAGTATTGCTGCTAATTCGTGAGAGTGCTGTTAATCGTAAGCAAGCATTACATGACAGCTTGACAGGCCTTGCAAACCGCCACTTTTTTCAGCGTGACCTGAAAAAAACTATTACTCATGCTCAACGTAATAATTCACGTGCGGCTGTTCACATGATCGATATGAATGGATTCAAGGAGGTAAATGATCGACTAGGGCATGCTGTTGGAGATGCGCTGCTTCAGGAGATCTCTTCACGTTTAGCACAGAGTGTTTGCTCGTCAGATGTTGTCGCGCGGTTGGGGGGGGATGAGTTCGGTATTATTCAAAAGCATATTACAAGTTCTGATGAATGCGTTCGGTTGGCGCAGCATATTCACGAACAGATTAATTGTGAGATAAATATCCACGGTTACCGAGTATATCCGAATGTTAGCATAGGTATCAGTGTTTTTCCTGATGATGCAGAGCATCCTGATAAGCTATTGAATAACGCTGATACGGCCATGTATTTTTCCAAAAAAGATGCTGATGTGTGCTATCGATTGTTTGAGCAACAAATGAATGATAGTGTTTTACGTTATAGGGTATTAGCAGAAAGTTTACAGGTCGCACTACTCCACGATCAGCTTCAGTTAGTCTACCAACCTATAGTTTGCCTCAAGACGAAAAAAATTGTTTTGGTTGAAGCTTTATTGAGATGGCATCATGAGCAATATGGTTATATTTCACCGCCCGAGGTCGTTTCTATCGCGGAAAAGGCTGGCTTAGCAGAGAAATTAAATGAGTGGGTATTACTAAAAGCATGTTCACAAAATATGCTCTGGAGAAAGGCGTGTCTACCATGGATTCAAGTTTCTGTGAATATATCTCCTGCGATGTATACGCGATATGATCTTGTGGCTATAGTCAGTCGTACGTTATCCGCCACTGGCTTGCCTGCAGACCAGTTGGTAATCGAAATAACTGAAGACACCACAATGCAAGATATTGAAAGCTCACCTGGAATACTACATAAGTTACGTCATCTGGGAGTTGAGTTAGCACTGGATGACTTTGGTACTGGTTATTCTTCTCTTAGTCACCTTAAAAATATGCCATTTCAGAAACTAAAAATTGATAAAGTCTTTATCCAAGAATTAAGTAATCTTCCTAAAGATATGAGCTTTATTCGAACTATTATCAATTTGGCTCATGGGCTGGGTATGAAGGTGGTAGCTGAAGGTATCGAACTTATTGAAAATTATGAGGATCTTTATCTAGAAGGTTGTGAGTATGGACAAGGCTACCTGTTCTATAAGCCCGTGCCAAGCAATGAAATTGAAGATATTTTACAAGAAAATTTGAGTCCTATATATTTTAGTTCACAGGATATTAACACATAGCTTAGTGCCGATTGTTATTCGCGTATGTGGAAAACCCGATAATAAAATATATGTGGGTTGTAATCTCTTAGCCCAACTCAGTAGCTAATAGCTACCGAGTTGCCTCATGTTTAAGAGATACGAATATAGTGTTGTAAGCCGTTTTAAGTCTGCGTTAGAGGAGACTTGTATTGGTACTACTCGCGTTTAACAACTTAGGCATGAACCTGGTCCCCATCCTTGACCTGACATTGCGTCCTCTATGGCTTGTTGCTCTAGCGCGAGTCTTTCAGCTTCTCTCTGCTGTAAAACTTGTTCTATAGAAATCGCTGGTAACGGCGCAATGTAACCGATAGGCGTCATGTTTTGATAAAAATAATCAGGGAGCGCGTTATAGAGGTCAAACTTTTCACTTAAACATGCCTGTTGCTGTGACTCATTGAGTGGGCTCATTGGACAACCTAGTTCATCCCCACGAGGTCGATAAAATTTACGCTCTGGTAATTCCTGCACAAAATAAAAACGATTGTTTTTAATAACCCCCCCATATTGTTTTTCAAATATTTGTGGAGACAGCTGGATAGAAGCTATGTCACCGCGTGTAGCTGGATTGGTACTGGAAATATACATGACCATTTGGTCTAAATTAAATGGCGCAAGTGTCGAATATTTCAATGTAATTTCTTCCCGATTACTGACTTTTCTACTCATCAGAGTTTGGTTAGTTGGCTTATGATAAATAGATATTTCATAATCATACTGATCTTGTGCTCCATAGGTCGTCGAAGCAGTGATTGAGAATTTACCTGTTTGAAAAGACGGACTGTAAACACACTTATCTTCCAGCAACATATAGAATGGCTGAGGTGGTGCCCATTCATCAGAAGCACAACCATATCGCTGTGTTTCGCCTAAGATTATATTGGGTATTTTAGTTAATATGACATTTGCTGCAATGTTCACCGCGAAGATTTTATTGTGAGAACCTGCATTAAATTGATTAGATGCAAGTCCATTCAAAACCGCACCTGAGGATAGCATAGACTCGATTTGTCCCGTTGCGGTTAACCACCTAAAAGTAGTATGTAATATTCGCAGAAAATTTGGAGACACTGATCTGTGTTTAAACTGATGTGCTACATCATCAAGAATAAGATCTTGTTCGGTTTTATCTAAGGAACTAAAGTTATTAAGGTCAACCATAAAAAGCGATTCGTTTTCATGAAAGAACACTTTAAAATAGAGAATGAACTGAGCAACATTACGGGTGTAATAGTGTGGAAAAGCAACTCTATGATGTTCCAGTTCTATAATTTCAGGTACTTGATAGGCGATATACTCTAGCGCATCAACCTCTTTATACCACTTTTGCTCCGTGCTACTGCTGTAGTACTCAACAATAAAAGTTGTGGTGCACTGTTCACATAACTGACGCCCAGTTTGTTTATTTACAATATCTTTAAATATGTCTCCCATTAGGCTTAGTAGTGCCGTGCGTCCAACCCCTTTTTCGGCATGATGCTTTAACAACGCTATTAATAGTGTTTTATAGGATTGAGTGATGGGGTTAGCTAAATCTAATGATTCATCAAATTCACTGACATACAGAATACTGGGATTGTTAGCCTGATATAGCTGCAATAGAAGGGGGTATGAGCCTGGATAGTTTAATGGCGTTGTTTGACCATTACGGGCTAATGTTGTTTTTATAATTGCTTGGCGCATTAATTCAATACGTTGTTGAGCAAACGCAACAGGTATTCTTAACGGAGTAAAAACGCCATTACCTTGCGCTAACTGAGTATATGAATCCTGCAAAAATAAGAACATTTGTTGGTATAACGGAGATCCCAATTGGTTCGCTTTTATCTCGGCTGTCGTCCGTAGTGAATATAATGCATGTTCACATTGGCCCTCATCCGTAAGGCATTCAGTCGCGACTTGCAGTTGTGTCTGAATTAACTTATCAGAATCTTCTGCAGAAAGAGTCGCATGATATTGACCTAAGTCACTACTCAATATGTACTGTCGCAAATTAGACGAAAGAGGATTAGCTTGTACGTGGCAAGAAGTCATTAATACAAAAAATAAATTTAAAAAATTCTTCATGTTATATATTTTATACTCGATATTTTAAGATACTTAGGCGTATCTATATTTAGAGCCGTCTGGCTATATTATTTTCAATATTAATTACGTAGTTAAATACACTTTTAACTTACTAATTTATAATGGAAAAATCATTTATGTGTTTTCATGCACAAGCTAGCATAAATGATAATTTAATTATGTAGTTTTGTTTGGTTGTTTTTTGAACGAAGTTGAATTTAAGTATTTTGTATTGGTTTTATTTCTTTTAAATGTTTTAACGCATATTTAATAAATAAAACAAACCGAAATGTTGGGTTTTAATTGTCAATATATATTTTATATTTAATTTAACGATTATTAATGTGAGTAATTATTCTACTTTATTTACTTTTTCTTGTGAGGAACGAATATACCGACTAGCTTTCAACTTAGGTTGTCGTGCTTCAAGTTATTTTTGTAGCATTTGAAACACTAATCTATATTTACTGTGTCACCCATAGGATCCTCAAGGAATCGGTCTAATGAAAACCATATCTGTATTATTCGCAATATCTCTAACCATGCCCGTACTCGCGTTGGCAGTCGATTTTAATAAACTGACAGAGTCTGTAGACAAAGAAAAAGCCTCCGATTCGGTCGACAAAGAAAAATTGAAGTCATCAGTTGACGGTACTAACGTTGATTACAAAAAAGCCTATGAGTCGCTTGATAAGGAAAAAGCTTCTGATGCTATTGATATGGAAAAAGCAAAGGAAGCACTAACAGAGTAATGTTCTTAAACTGATCACTGGTGAGTTTACTCATTTCGAATAATTCTGAATTATTCTTAGTTTTGTTGGTCGATACAATATTCGCACATAATTTAGGGTATTGATTTGAAATACAAAAGGTTATATCTAAAACGTATCTTGTTATCTAAACAATAAACTAGAGCCGATAACCATTAGCATACAAAAAGCTATTCTACGCATAATGTCTAAACTGATCGGTGGTGGATAATGTTTAGCAAGCCAGCTAACACCGAGCACGATAGGAATACATACAGCGGAAAAAAGTAACATATCTAATGTGAGTTCACCTCGTAGCCCAACCATAGCTAGACGGCTAATTGAACTAACAAAAAATATACTTAGCAGGTATAAACGAATGAGATTAAGCGTAAAAGGTTGGCGATAGAAAATATAGACGAGTGGTGGACCACCCATACTAAACATGCCGTTTAAAATACCCGATGCAGTACCTGCACAGAAAAACGTGGGTTCTTTAGAGTGCTTACGGTCTTTATGTGGCGATTTTAAGATCATACTGATCCCTGCACCGATAATCGCAATGCCCAGTATCGTTTGTAATACCTCATTAAAAGAACTGCTGAGATATTCCAGTAATGTTAAACCTATAAACATGCCAGGTAACATGCCTGCTACAGTAATAATGACTATTCGTTTATTCAATTGCCCGAAACAGCCTTTAAGTATGAATATACTATTCATTAGCGTGACGCTACTAATTACAACGGATGTAAAAGCGATAGGCACTAGGTTAAAAGTTGTGACAGTCCCCATTACGATCATGCCTAAGGCAAAACCTGCGATACTCTGTACGTAGGTAGCCACAGCAATAATCGCCATAAAAGGCAATAAAGTTTCAACAAGCATTATGTATTTATATCCTAGGGAATTGATACGATTACGCGGCATTTACCCATTAAAACTAGCGTTAATGCGCTGTTATGTGTAATTACTTAACATTTTCGAAAGTAGGGTGTTATTGTACTGATAATGTAGCTATTACTCAATCATTCTACGTCGATAGCGTGTTATTCAATGTAAAATAGGGGGGAATTAATGTGAACCTTAAATATGTTTTTATCCTTTTTTAGTATACTCAATTTATGAGTAAGATCGGTATTGTTATTACTTGTCGATGTAGTACTCGTCGAGTCAGTATGGAGAGTAAAATGAAGCAGCCAATAGTTGGTTATCACAAAGATGAAGAAGATGATTGGGTTGCCGAGCTGGTCTGCGATCATTTCCAGCATGTTCGTCACAACCCACCTTGGTTTTGTCGACCTTGGGTGGTTACACTAGAGGGGCGAAAATCAATGCTAGGCTTTGAACTTAACTGTAAAAAATGTGATGAAGGAGCCCCTCGTGATAAGGGCTAAACCTTAAGTAATGGAGTCTGTAATGAAATTGATGCTTCATTCGATGTTTGTTGGAATTGCCAATCTGAGAATGATGAACAAATGAACGCCTAGTCTTAGTGATTAAAATCGTTCCTCGGTATACTCCTATGGTATAGCTTAAATAATTAATAGTCGTTGGATATGCTCTTTCGTTACAACGACTTAAATTGTTTTAATGCCAGAATTTAAAGCACGAGTAGATACTCATACTAATGGTTTAAAAGTTAGATCGTTTATTCTATCCATATCAATATTTTCCTGTGATATCGGTCACTCTTCCACAGATATAATGGTCGGAACTACAATTTTAAAATCGTCTAAGTTGAAATATTGTTTTTATATAATTTGTTCGTTTGAAACTTAATGTTTATTTTACTTTTTATTTTAACGTTATTATCCAGTTTTCTTGTATTTAGTTATTAATTTATGGCTGTTTTACTTACTTCAAGCGGTTATATTTTAGTGATACATTAATTTTACTTTCAGATTAATCCGATGAACTGATTTTCTGAAACGCAGCAAGCTAAGGATAGCTTGAGATTGGATGAGTGCACGCTTTACTCTCACACATTTGCCAAGGATTGGATCACAAATGGACACTACAAAAAAGAAAATATTTGCAAATTACATCACGTTAGATCGTCTCTCTATACAGCAAGTTAAGGATATGCATAATCTGTTTATTCAGTATTATCATAACGCTGACTTTTCAACATTTCTTGATGACTTATCTGAAAAAGATGGCTTGATATTAATTCGAGAAAATAAATCTAAGCGTATTGTTGGTTTTAGTACGCTTAAAAAACTACGTTTCAAACTCAAAGGGAAAGAAGTTAAAGGTATCTTTAGTGGTGATACGATCATTGAACGTAAATACTGGGGCTCGAATAAGGCGATGATCTGTTTTGTTAAAGTCTTATTAAAAGAAAAGTTAAAAGATCCATTAACACCTCTGTTCTGGTTGCTCATCTCTAAAGGCTATAAGACCTATTTATTATTAGCCAATAACTTTCCTAAACATTATCCACACCATCAAGGTCAGTTTGGTGAATTATCATCAGTTGTAGAGCAATACTGCCAGCACCTTTACCCGAGTTATTACGATGAACAGCAGCAAATTCTAGACTTTGGTGGCGATTATCAAAAGCTGCGCGGTGAAGTAGCAGAGATCACTGCTGAAATGAAGATCAGCGTACCTAAAATCGAATTCTTTGAAGACCGGAACCCCAAATGGCGAGAGGGTAAAGAATTACCTTGTGTTGGGGAAATTAGCGTATCAATGTTTACATTCTTTGCGCAAAAAGCATTACGTAAAAGGTTACAAAATAATAATATCAATTGGGATTTTGGCCTGATTAGTTTAACTCGACGTTTAGTTAAATAGGGAGCATGTTATGACGTTATTAAATGGCATCACCCGTAAAATGGCACATAAATTTACCCATAAATCGGCGCAGAGCGTGAGTGCTCGTGGTTACAAGCAATTTTGTAAAGCGTTAGCATACCCACAAGCGGTACAGCGTGAAAAATTAAATTCATTACTTAAAGTGATTGCCCCCAGTGTATCGGGTAAAAAATATAATTTATCAAGTTCGCTATTTTATGAAGAGTTTATTCGTCAGGTCCCTATCACTGAGTATGATGATTGGGCTCCGCAAATAGACAAAGCGAGAGCGGGCAGCCGTTATGAATTGAGTATGGAAGCAAATGAACGTTTTCAACCAACAAGTGGTTCAACATCAAAAATTAAATGGATACCTTATACTCAGTCATTTTTGAATGAACTTGATGCTGCTATTTCACCTTGGATGATGGATATGTATAAACATAATCCAGGGATGTTAAAGGGTACTCATTACTGGTCATTATCTTGGGTTCCAACCGAATTACGACGTACTATGTCTGGTGCCGTTAATGATGATTTGAAGTTATTGCCTTGGTGGAAACGAATCTTTATGGGATTGACAAGTGCAGTGCCAGAAGGTGTTTCCTTAGCAGACTCATCGGAAGATTCTCAGTTTGCCACCTTGTGTTATTTGCTTGCAGATAAGTCACTCTCGTTTTTGTCGGTGTGGAGTCCGACTTTTGCACTGACATTGTTTGATAATATTATTAAACATAAATTGGAGCTTGTTTCTGTGCTTGCAACAGGAAAGTGGGGGGAACGAAAGCCCGCATTACCGGGTTTAAGATGTCCTAAATCGCATCGAGTGGCTGAGATTTTATTACAATGGAAAGGGGGGATTTCAGCTGAGTTATTACAACTTATTTGGCCCAAACTCTCGCTGGTTAGTGCATGGGATACATCGTCATCTGCTACGTGGGCAAATACACTCCAGTGTTTACTGCCGCAGGCTGACTTCCAAGGAAAAGGTTTATGGGCAACAGAAGGTGTGGTGACGATTCCTTTCCAAAATCAGTATCCATTAGCTATATGTAGTCATTTTTACGAATTTATTGATCTTGAAACGGAAGAAGTACTACCTGCTTGGAAACTAAAACAAGATCAACTGGTGCGTCCTATATTAACGACTGGCAGTGGCTTGCTGCGCTATGCAATGAAGGACAAATTACGTGTGAGTGGCTTTCTGCAAGATTGCCCTTGTTTTGAATTTTTAGGCCGCTTAGATGGTATTGATCTTGTCGGTGAAAAGATGAGTCCTGAGATCGCGCTAGGCGTGATGAAAATGGCAGAGCAAGACCAAGACTTAACCGCGATAACTGTTTTTGCTGTCCCGGCTAACACGTCAAATAATAAACCATTTTACCTGTTACTTTGTGAACCGAATGCCGATATTTCTGAACTGGAAATTAAGCAGGTTGCAGCGAATGTAGAAACCGAGTTAAACACTTGCTTTCACTACCAATTGGCCAGAGACCTTGGTCAGTTGGATACTTTGAAAATATGTTGTAGCCAGAATGCCCGTGAGCTTTATTACTCACGCTGTGAAGCGCGTGGCATGGTTGTTGGCAATATCAAAATAGAGCCTTTAATACTTTGGGATATTGAAATGCCAGATGTATTTTTAGAGGCAATTGCGGCGTAACCATGCTGTCGTGTGGCGCAATCGTAGCGCATGAAACTTCATAAGCTGTAGAGGTAAGGTAAATGGCAAGTCGATTTTATACAAGGCCAGCTCAAGAAAATGATTCTGATGAATTGATTGATTTAATTGCAGCTACGCCACAATCTGGTGCAATTACAATCAATTTTGAACGTACGCCTGATTTTTTTATGGCCACCAAAATAGTGACTCAAACACCGGATGTATGGGTCGCAGTGGAGCGTGAAAGCGAGCGTGTTGCGGCTATTTTTAGTATTGGTCGCCGTGATGTTTATGTGAATGGTGAGCGTCAGAATGTACGCTATGGTAATGATTTACGTATTCATCCTGATTTTAAAAGTGGGCGCACTTTATTCAATCTTCTTAAATGCTATCGTAAAGTGATGGGCAAAGATTGGATGCAAACGGTAATTTTGAGCGATAACGAAGCATCATTAAATTCGATGGGAAGTGGGCGAAGTATTACCCCTACATATTATGACTTTGGTGAGATGACAACACATATGCTGTATTTAACAAAATCTCGCCCAAGTACAGGGCATAAGTTTCATATTCGTAACGCGCATCATAACGACATTGAACTGATGCAAACGTTTTTTGAGCAACAAGCTAAGACAAAGCAGTTTTATCCTCATTATGATTTTATTAAATTATTACACGGTGATGAATATTATCGAGGATTGGTGATCAGTAACTATTATTTGATGTTTGAAGATAATAAGTTAGTGGCGATGGCAGGCATTTGGGATCAGAGCAGCTTTAAACAGACCCGTTTTGTTGCTTATAGTAAATTAATGTCTGTGGCGCGTTTATTTAATAACCTTTATTCCAAGTTATTTGGCGGCATGCTGTTACCTAAAGCAGGGGGGAAATTGAGTTATGTTTCATTACACAGTTTGCTTGTTGTTAATGATGATGAACAGCTTTTTTCAGTGTTATTACAGCATATTTACAATGCCTGTTTAGCTCAAAATTATCAGGCGTTAGTCTGCGGTTTACCTGCGCTCGATAGACGTCAGCAAATTCTTGAGCAGTATCGCTCTAAGAGACTACAAAGCAAGCATTTTATTGCCAGTTATCATGATGATCCTCGTGGCGAGTTTGATACTCAATATCCGCTGTATTTAGAACCCGCAAGACTGTAAATACGGCGGTATTGAATGAACCGTATTTAAGGCTCTAATTTCAGATTAATTATTTGAATGAGAGAAGAGGGACAGTTTCGATTTAATCGAGGCATTCAGTTTGGTTAACAAGGAAGCTAACCGATGAGTAGTAGCCAAAAGAAAGACTATATAGCTATGTGGTTTCAAGCGCGTAAAGCATTTGGGATCGGTGACCGAATGAATGTTGGGTTACTAAAAAAAAATACGGATGAAATTAATTGGTTTGAATTTTCACACAGTGAAATGGATGGGCTAGGTGGATTAACCACTATTTTACGTGAGCATGATTACCCGTGTGAAAACCTACCAAAAACAGCAGACAAAATTGCGCCATCGCATTGGCAGCAAATCAAAATGCTTTTTGCTGGTGGCAAATCTAAAGCCCCAAAAATGATTCGTTGGAAAACGACTTATCCAGATTACGCCGCAACAAATTTTTCTGATACTGAAAACCGTACTCAATACAGTAATGATGCGCCTATCGTTAATGCTTATTTTACTGAATCCGAAACGATTGAAATTAAGAAGTTAGCAAGGAAGCATCGAGTTGCACTGAATATTTATCTATTCTGGGCGTTAAACAGAGCAGTTGCAGAGAAACTGCTTGCCTCTCAGCAAGATTATTATTGGTTATATCCCGTGAATCTACGTGGTGCACTACCCAATATATCAGAAACGGGAAACTGCTCTTCTGGGATTAATGTATTGCTAAATAACACCATTACGGCTCGTGATATTCAGCGGCAAGTGAAGCAACAAATCAAAGCGAAAAGTCATTGGCAACTTTGGTGGCAAGCACATATTGGTAAAATAATTGGTGAGAATGGTGTACGCCGTATTTATCAATATGTCAGTGAGCGCCAATTCTATGCGGGTTCGTTCAGTTTTTTAGGTAATTGGCCACTTAAAGACGATAATAACCCACCCATTAATCAAGATGATATGTGGGTTTGCTGTGGTATCGGTACTAAGAATTACCCTGTCTCCACAGGTATATTATTGTGGCATGAACAATTGTCGCTAGGACTTAAATTACACCCTTATGTTGCAAAAGATATTCAAACAACGCAAGCGACGATGCAGTGTTGGAAACAACATTTGTTACAAGGTGACTTACTGACGCCGAAAGAAACGGCCGCGGCTATGATTGTCGGAGAGGCTAACACTGACGCAAAAGAAAAAAACAAATTTAAGCAAGTGCTATTATCTAAAATCCAGCAAGCTAAAAGGCTATTAATGCCATATTGGCAACAGGGGCAGGCGCTATTTTCCCGTCATAAAAAAGTATCCATTCCGCTTTCTATTATTGTGCTTACCTTTATCTGTATAGCGTTGCTATCAGCCATTAGACCGCAAAGCCAAGTCAGTCCTGAGATTAATCGTTTTCCCTCTGTGCGTTATATGAACGTAACGTTTGATGATGCCGTTATTCCTATTTTTAGTCGCGGGATCGTTACTGCAAAAACACAAATAAACCTTAATTCTGAAGTGACTGCAAGAGTTAAATCTGTTGCAGATAATTTCACCGCAGGTGGCTATTTTAATGCCGGAGATGTACTGCTATCGATGGATGATGAAGCCTATAAACTCGAAGTAATTAAAAAGCAGCAAGCTGTTGATGGTGCATTATTACACTTAGCTGAAAGTAAAGCTAAAGCGCATGTTGCACGACGAGGCGTGTCGAGTAAAGCGACCAGTTTCGCCCGTCACATCCCTCAAATTAATGATGCAAAAAGTCGGGTTAAAGCGGCAGAAGCTGATTTACGTTTAGCCAATTTAAAGCTAGATCATACCGTGATTAAAGCCCCATTTTCTGGTCGAGTTAAAGCGGTGAGTGTTGGGCGCGGTCAGTTAGTCAATTCGGGCGAAGTAATCGGTGAAATCTTCTCGTTAGATAAAATGCATGTGCGTTTGCCTGTCGCCGACAAGTACTTAACGCTGATGGATTTACCACAGCAAATAAATGCGTTTGTTTATGATTCAAATACGCTTGTATCCGTTGCAAGTCCAAGAGTGACACTTTCTGTTAGCGTCAATAACAAACGTTATCAATGGCAAGGAACAATCACGGGAACTGAGGGGGGACTTGCTGAGAACCGATTGCAGTATGTGGTTGCAGAAGTGCTTAACGATCCTGAGCAACCGTTATATTTACAACCAGGTCGTTTTGTTAAAGCTGAAATCTCAGGACGTGAATTTGAGAACATAGTGATCATCCCTCGCTTGGCATTACGTAACGATAATAAAGTGTGGTTGTTAGATGAACAGCAACGCTTGCAGATTGTGAAGGTCGGTGTATTACATCAAGGTAAACACCAAGTTTATATCAATGTTGGTCTAGATAAGGGCGATAAGCTGATATTAACTCCACTTGATGTTGCGGTTAATGGTATGAAGTTAAACGTGATCCGCTTAGATACAGGGTTACAAAATGTGATTGTGCAGCATGAGGTACGCTCATGAAAGTAATGATCGCTTGGTTTGCGCATAATAGGGTTGCAGCAAACCTGATCATGATGGTGATTGTCGCACTCGGTTGTTTAGCGTTACCAGAAACACGTAAAGAGTTAATTCCTGGTGTGTCGCTAGAGCGAATTGCGATCTCGACCTTGTATCCTGGTGCTGGTCCTCGTGATGTTGAAACCATGGTTTGTACGCGTATTGAAGCGGTCGTTTTTGATATTGAAGGTACACTCGATCTCACCTCATTCGCTAGTTCAGGCTCGTGTTATACCACCATTGATATTGCTGACGGTTATAGCACCAAGGCTGTATTAGATGAAGTCAAATCAAGGATTGAAAGTATCAACTCATTTCCGGATGAAGTTGAAAAGCCAGTCGTCAGCGAATTGATTGAGCGTTATCGCGTTGCCAAATTGATTATCGCTGGCGCAGGTGATGAATGGGCGTTAAAACGTTTAGCTGAAAATATCCGGTTAGACTTGTTAGAAGAACCTGTTATTTCGGTTATTGAACTGCAAAATGTCAGACCATACGAAATCAGTATTGCATTATCTGAAGACAGTTTGGCGCAATATAATTTAAAGTTTGCAGATGTCGTTAATATACTCAAAGCGACAGCGCTTGATTTACCCGGTGGGAGTCTCGCGACAGAGCAGGGCGATATACTGATCCAAACTTTAGGTCTGATTGAAAGTGCGGATGATTTTGCCAGTATTATTCTGCAAGCGGATGAAGATGGTGGACGAGTTTTACTGAGTGATATTGCGACGATCACCGATGGGTTTCGTGATGAAGGAACAATGGCACAACTCGACGGTAAACGGGCTGTGTCTTTAGACGTATACCGTGTTGGTGAGCAAAATATTCTTGATGTTGCTGATGCGATAAATAAGTACGTACAAGCACCTGCGACGTATCTGCCCGAGGGGGTCAGTTTGTATGTCTGGCAAGATGATTCTAAGTTATTTATGAGTCGTATCGACTTATTGGTTAACAATGTATTTAGCGGGTTATGTTTGCTGTTTGCTATTTTATTATTGTTTTTAAATTGGCGTTTATCCTTTTGGGTTAGCCTGGGTATTCCTATTTCATTTATGGGTGCTTTTTGGTTATTACCGGTATTTGATGCTTCGATTAATATTATTTCGTTATTTGCATTTTTATTGGTGCTTGGGATTGTTGTTGATGATGCCATTGTTGTGGGAGAAAGTATTTATACTGAGCAAGCAGCAGGTAATAAGGGGGTTGAGGGCGCTATTGAGGGGGCACATAAAGTCGCTAAGCCAATCATATTTGCCATTATAACAAGTGTTATCGCCTTTATGCCGTTGCTGTTTTTACCTGGACCTGAGGGTAAGCTCATGCAAGTTATTCCTGTTGTTGTGATCACGACATTATTGTTTTCATTGTTTGAATCATTGTTTATCTTACCCGCTCATTTAAGTCATCAACCTGTCGAGCGCGATGCTAATGAAAAGCCAAATATGACCAAGGTAACGAATCTGAATACCGCCAATAAAAAATCATTAATCAGGAAAATAAAAGCAATTGGTGGAATATTGGAAGGGATTCAAACCCAATTTTCAGCCGCGTTAGAAATTTTTGTGATACGCCGATATAAGCCTTTTCTTGATCATGTGCTGGTGTGGCGTTGGAGCTATATTTTAGGGTTTATAGGCTTGTTTTTTATCTCTTTAACCTTACTTTCTAGTGGCTGGTTACGAACGGTCTTATTTTCGGCCATTGAAGGGGATGTTGCGTATGCCAATGTCACTTTTGCAGAAGGCAGTAACCCTGATAAAACCAAGCATGCGATATTAAAGATTGAGCAGGAAGCATTACTACTGCAACAAGAGTTGACCGATGAAAACGGGGCTTCTGCGATTGCGCATGTGTATTCTGTCGTTGCGCCAATCAGTAAATATTCACGTGAAGCACAAGCGGCTGCCGATGATCATATTGGCAGAGTGTATCTGGAGTTATCAGTATCGAATGATCGTGTGATGTCTGGTCATGATATTATTCGTCGCTGGCGAGAAGATGTTGGCGAAATTGAAGACAGTATCGAATTAAGTTTTGTGTCGGATCTAACCCCGCCAAGTGCAGATATTAATATTGAGCTGTCGAGCCGTAACTTAGATGATTTAGCGCTGCAAGCAGAAAACTTAAAGCAAGTGTTAGCTCGGTTTGAAGGTGTCTACGATATTCAAGATTCTCAGCAGCGCAGTTCAAGACAGGTTCAACTCGCGCTAAAGCCTGTGGCGCGTGATATGGGATTAACATTGAGTGCGCTTGGCCAGCAAGTTCAGCAGGCTTACCTTGGTGTTGAAGTGCAAAGCATGCCGCGTGGTGAGGATGAAGTAAAAGTGCAGGTGAGTTATCCAAAAGAGGCAACCAGCTCATTATGGCATTTGGAAAATATGTATATTCAACTACCTAATGGTGAAGGGGTTCCTCTCTTTACGATTGCAGATGTGAGTTATAAATCGGCTGATAATAACATTAAACGTTATGAGCGAAATCGGGTTATTTCAGTTTCGGCATTTGTTGATACAGGGAAGAACAGGACGAAGGCCGTTATCGCTGATTTAGAAGCTGGCTTTTTACAGCAATTAACAGAGACTACCGCCGTTAAGTGGTCAAAGGCTGGCAAGCAAAAAAGTATTGTGGAGTTTGTGGATATATTAACAAGCAGTTATTTGCTTGCATTGATTGCGATGTACTTAGTGATGGCTATTTTGTTTAGCTCTTACACGCAGCCATTCTTGGTCATGTTCGCTATCCCGTTTGGCCTTGTTGGTTCGTTATTAGGGCATTTATTGTTAGGGGTTGATGTCACTTTGTGGTCTTTTATTGGCATGGTTGCCGTGAGTGGGATCGTGGTCAATGATAATTTAGTCTTGATTGACTATATCAACGAAAAACGCAGTCAAGGTGAAGACTTAGAAACCGCGATTACCAGTGCGGGCATTCGCCGTTTTCGCCCCATTATTCTTACATCGTTAACCACCTTTATTGGCTTAGTGCCGATCATGAGTGAAACTAGCTTACAGGCACAGTTTTTAATTCCGATGGCTATATCGCTCGCGTTTGGTGTGTTGTTTGCCACGTTGGTGAGTTTGTTATTAGTGCCTGCCGTGTATTTATTAATTCAAGATGTAGTGAACGCTGTCACGACACTAGTTTTTAAAAAACAAAGTGCTGAAGCCTAAGTGTTTGATGACCATCAAGACATGGCTAGCCATAATAACCGCGCGACAGATAGCGCAGCATAACCGTCGAACAGTTCAAGGAGGAACGATGACGTTTAAACGTAAACTTTCACCAACAGAGCGTTTTTATATTAGTTGTGATGATTTTAATGCCGAAGAAACCGCAACTTGTGTTGCCAATCAAATGGTACTCGAAGGCCACGGTAATATTGATATATCCGCGTGGCAACAAGCGGTCACCCAGGCTTCAGCTGTATTACAAGGAACGCGGTTTAAACTCGCGGGGAAGCTTGGTTTTAGCTATTGGGCTGATGCAGGTCAAACGACAGAGCTTGAAGTTATTCGAGGGCTAAGTTGGGATGGCATGAGCGATAAATTAGCGCCATTTTTAAATCGACCTCTCGATGTAAAAACCAGTACGGGTTGTGAAGTATTGCTGGTACTTGGTGAGAAAAGTGATAAGCACCATATTATTTTTAGAACGCATCATGCGGTAATGGATGGACGAGGTACAAAAACATTTGCTGATGAAGTATTACGTGCCCTGCGTCAGCAGCCGTTACAAGGAGATAATAGTTTTGTACGCGATATTGATTTGGCTAAATCAGTCACGTCGATAAAAAGTGACAAAATTAACGATACCGTTTCAGCCCCAACGGGAGTTCCCGCTGGGCAAGACTTTGGTTCCTCTTGGCAACGCAGAACTCTGCCAGGTAGTTATAAGAAAATATTAGCTAACGCGGGTATTAGTATTGCTAAGTTAGCAAATCTTTATTCTGACTCGACAGTACGTATTCAACTCCCTGTTGATTTACGTATGCATGACACCGATATTATCTCAACGGGTAATTTGACTGGTGGACTACTAATGCAAGTATCCCCAGAAACAACTACAGCTGATTGGGCTAAGCAAATTAAATTAAAACTTGCGGATAATGAACATGCAAGAATGCCTCGCTTTACCGGTGTGCCTGCACTCAATGTATTAAATTGGGTGCCATTGGCATGGTTAAAAAAATGCAATGACAAATTAGCGCTTAAACGACAAGAAACAGGACAATATCGTACTTCCGCCATTATTTCTAATTTGGGTTTCCTTAAGGTTGATGAGTACAGTGCTGCTGGTTTTAATTGTTCGAGTGTTTTTTTTATTCCACCTTATTTTAATACAACCGCGCTATTTTTAGCGTTAGCGGGTAATAAAGAGGGGGTTGAAGTTATTTTGCGTATACCACATCAACTAAGCAGTAATGGCCGTTCTGAGCATGCGTTATCACAAATATGTCATGGTATTTGTTATGGGCATGAACATGGTTTATACCGGGGGGCATCCGGTGGTTTTTAGATTATTTTTGCGATTGTGATTTTGAGAACCTATTTGATTAACATGTATTTTTAAAACGCTGTGATTTCAATATCATTTTTTGAGCTGTATGTGCTTCATGCAGTAATTCATTGAGCTGTGGGATATTAGTATCCCATTCAATAAGGGTCGGGATTGTGTTGCAATGCTGCAAATAATACTCAAATAGCTGCCATACTTCGGGCGTTACCTTTTGGCTATGTTCTTGGTCGAAGGTTATGTGGTTATTCTTTAATTGTTTATTGCTACCAGATAGGTGGATCTCGCTGACAATACTGCTTGGTATTGACGTTAAGTAATCATAAGGGTTGAATTCGAGCTGATGACTACTAATATGAACATTATTAATATCGAGCAGTATTTTACAGTTTGTAGCGGCTTGTAGTTCAGTCAAAAAGACGGCTTCTGTCAGGGTATTATTTTTATATTGGCAATAACAGGCCGGATTTTCGATTGCAATTGTTTGACCTAGAATGTGTTGTACTTGTTCAACCCGTCGGATCACACGCTTGAGGTTTTCTTCTGTGTAGGGAATGGCTAGTGTATCACTATAATGCTGCCCAGCAATGGAGCTCCAGCCCAAGTGTTCTGATACTCGAAATGGCTTATAACGGTCAACCAGTTTTTTAATATTATGAATGTGGATAGTATCAAGTAGCTCATTGGAAGAGAGCGCTAAACCAATACCGTGTAAGCTGATGGGGTAGCGATCACAGGCTTTATCCAGGTAATACGTAGCTTCTGAGTTTATCTCGAAGTGATTCTCACTGTGTACTTCTACCCAGCCAATATCGACTTGGCTATTAGTGAGTTTCTCATAATGTGCAGGACGCATGCCGATCCCAACTAAATCATCTAACATAAAGTTGTCCTATTTTAAAGCCGTGGTACTTATACGTTATTGAAGTGCTTATACGCTATTGAAGTTTTTATACGTTATTGAAAGGAGTATGGGTAAGGTTTACTCGTTTTGCAAAGTAAATCACATTCTATATCGTAAGCTATTGAGAGTTGGATTTTGTGAGATGACAAAATGGATGTTGGATCACAATATGAACAAGCCTTAACATAGTGAATATTGTTAAGGCTTGTTATTTTACGGGGGTTAATACACGTTACTTAATTAATCATAAGTATATTATGCTGAAACCGTTATTGTTGCGATGACGGCAAGTGTTATGTCACTATCTGCTTTACAGCAACAGGGTAATATCGATCCCGCTGCAACCGCTGCAAGTGGTTCGGTTGTATAAGTAACCGTGCCACTTGAGAGCGTAGTGCGGCAAGCGCCACAATAGCCTTGACGGCACTGGTATTCAATTTGATGTCCAGTACGCTCAAGCGTATCAAGCAGGGAGCTATCTTGTGTTGAAACTTGATAGCGTCCTGAATCAGTTGTCAGCGTAATCGACATTATAGAACGAATGTACCTATGTCTGCGTGGTTGATTTCGGCGTTAATTTGACCAACTAAGTATGAGCTGATTTCAGACTCTTGTGGTGCAACTTGTACGTTATCAGACACTAACCAAGCATTGATCCACGGTAGTGGGTTACTTTTCACTTCAAATGCCGTTGGTAAGCCTACTGCTGCCATACGTGTATTGGTGATGTATTCGATGTAATCAGCAAGAATATCTTTATTCAAACCAATCATTGAACCATCTTTGAACAGATATTCTGCCCAGTCTTTTTCTTGTTGTGCTGCATCAGTAAAGATTTTCAGTGTTTCTTGGAAACATTCAATTGAGATCTCTTGCATCTCTGGATCGTCTTTACCGTCAGCCATCAAGTTTAGAATGTGCTGTGTACTGGTTAAATGCAATGCTTCATCACGGGCAATAAGCTTGATGATTTTAGCGTTACCTTCCATTAATTCACGTTCAGCAAACGCGAAAGAACATGCAAAACTAACATAGAAACGGATTGCTTCAAGCACGTTTACCGATACCATTGCTAGGTATAGCTTTTTCTTCACAGCACGTTGGTTAACAACAACTTTTTCAC
The DNA here is from genome assembly GCF_018219435.1 of Moritella sp. 28. Lineage (NCBI taxonomy): Bacteria > Pseudomonadati > Pseudomonadota > Gammaproteobacteria > Alteromonadales > Moritellaceae > Moritella > Moritella sp. 28. The sequence goes on from NZ_CP056121.1 coordinate 2,086,022, forward strand.
CGTTAATAACGTGTGTGCCTTCACCAAGTAGGTGTAGCTGCTGAGTCGCATGGATTAAGTCATCGTAATAACCTGCAATGTCTTTAGCACGCTTTAGAATTTCTTCATTGGCAACGATATCATCGAATACTTCTGATGGGTCATTCACGATATTACGAATAATGTGCGTGTATGAACGTGAGTGAATTGTTTCACTGAATGACCAGGTTTCAATCCATGTTTCTAGTTCTGGCAATGAAACCAATGGTAAAAAAGCAACGTTAGGTGAACGGCCTTGAATACTGTCTAATAATGTTTGGTATTTCAGATTACTGATGAAAATGTGTTTTTCATGATCAGGTAATTGCTGATAATCAATACGGTCCTTACTTACATCAACTTCTTCTGGGCGCCAAAAAAATGACAACTGACGTTCAATTAATTTTTCAAAAATTTCATGTTTTTGTTGGTCAAAACGGGCAACGTTAACAGGCTGGCCGAAAAACATTGGTTCTTTTAATTGATCATTTTTAGTTTGGCAAAAAGTAGTGTAACTCATTGGTCATCTCTATTTTATACATTAAATTGGCAGCCTAAGCTGCCAAATGAAAGGGCGTAGGTTTTTATATTGGTGTATGTAATTAGATTGTTTAGATCTTACATGCGCCGCCTTCACAGCCCTCGTCTTCTTTAACTACATCTACGTCTGATGCACCGTCACGTGTGTTATGGTAGTAAAGCGTCTTTAAGCCGTACTTATACGCTAACATCAGGTCCGTTAACAGCGTTGTCATCGGTACTTTTTGCCCCGGGAAACGTTGTGGATCATAGTTAGTGTTAGATGAAATCGCTTGGTCTACGAATTTCTGCATTAAACCAACAAGTTGTAAGTAACCCGTGTTATTTGGGATGTTCCAAAGTAGTTCGTAGTTATCACGCAGATTCTCGTAATCAGGTACCACTTGTTTCAAGATACCGTCTTTACTTGCTTTAATACTGATTAAACCACGTGGTGGCTCAATACCATTTGTCGCATTTGAAATCTGGCTTGATGTTTCTGATGGCATCAATGCTGTTAGTGTTGAGTTACGTAAGCCGTGTTCTTTAATTTCGCTACGTAATGTTTCCCAATCTAGGTGTAACTCTTCATCACAAATTTCATCTAACGCTGACTTATACGTATCAATTGGTAAGATACCTTGTGCGTAAGTTGTTTCGTTAAATGCTAAACACGGACCTTGTTCTTTCGACAGGTTCATTGACGCTTTTAATAGGTAGAATTGAATTGCTTCAAATGTCTTATGCGTTAGGTTGTTTGCGCTACCGTCTGAGTATTTAACACCGTTTTTCGCTAGGTAGTATGCGTAGTTAATCACACCTATACCTAATGAACGACGCGCCATTGTTGACTTTTCAGCCGCAGGCATAGGATAGTCTTGGTAATCAAGTAAGCTATCTAGTGCGCGAACTGCAAGGTCTGCAAGGTTTTCTAATTCACTTAGGTCTTTAATTGCACCAAGGTTGAACGCTGATAATGTACATAGCGCAATTTCACCACTTTCATCACCAGGGTGTTGCATTGGTTTTGTTGGTAATGCAATTTCAAGACATAAGTTACTTTGTCTTACAGGCGCAACCGCTGGGTTGAACGGGCTGTGTGTATTACAGTGATCTACATGTTGAATGTAGATACGACCAGTACTTGCACGCTCTTGCATTACTAAAGCAAACAGTTCGCTGGCTTTAATTGTTTGCTTACGAATTGATGGGTCTTGTTCATAAAGTGTGTACAGACGCTCAAATTCATCCTGATCTTGGAAGAATGCATCATACAAACCATCAACATCTGATGGGCTGAATAAGCTAATGTCTTTGTTATCAATTAAGCGTTGGTACATTAAACGGTTAATTTGCACGCCATAGTCAAGGTGACGCACACGGTTTTCTTCAACACCACGGTTGTTCTTAAGTACTAATAGTGATTCAACCTCTAAGTGCCATAATGGATAGAATAATGTTGCTGCACCACCACGTACGCCGCCTTGTGAGCAAGATTTAACAGCTGTCTGGAAGTGCTTGTAGAATGGGATACAACCAGTGTGGAATGCTTCACCACCACGGATTGAGCTACCTAGGGCACGAATACGACCTGCATTGATACCGATACCAGCACGTTGCGATACATATTTAACAATAGAGTTAGATACTGCATTGATAGAATCTAGGCTATCGTCACACTCAATCAGTACACACGAACTGAATTGACGAGTAGGGGTACGAACACCCGCCATGATTGGTGTCGGTAGTGAAATTTTAAACGTTGACGTTGCTTCGTAGAAACGACGAATGTAGTCCATACGAACAGATTTATCATAAGTCGCGAATAAACTCGCTGCCACTAAGATATATAGAAATTGTGGGCTTTCGAAGATGTCACCAGAAATACGGTTTTGTAGTAGGTATTTACCTTCTAACTGCTTAATTGCACCATAAGAGAAGTTCATGTCACGCCAGTGATCAACTAACTCATCCATTTCTGCGAATTCTTCCGCGGTGTAATCTGCAAGTAGGTGTGCATCATAGCGAAGCGCATCAACATTGAGTTTTACGTGCTCATAAAGCGCAGGTGGTTCAAATTGACCGTATGCTTTCTTGCGTAGGTGGAAGACGGCTAAACGCGCAGACAGATATTGGTAATCTGGTGCTTCTTCACTAATTAAATCAGCTGCAGCTTTGATCATGGTCTCATGTATATCTTCAGTACGTATGCCGTCATAAAACTGGATGTGAGATTTTAACTCAACCAGTGAAACAGATACATTATTCAACCCTTTGGCTGCCCATTTGATCACGCGGTGGATCTTTTCAAGATCGATCGTTTCTTGCTTACCGCTGCGTTTTGTAACTAGTAAATTCTTATTCATTTAGCTGACTGACCTTAAAACAATGTTAAGAACATTTCCACCAACACTAGTATTGATATTCTTGTTAATACACAAGATGTAGTGTTGTCCTGTATTTATGCATACAAGATAGTGTGATAATCGTGTTTTGGCAAGTAGCACTAAACTGAACAACATGTGGATAATTTAGTGAGTTAGTGGCGACTTTCATTCTGGCCTCAGTGATCAATTACGGTTAGCAAAAATCAACAGTAAAAGTGAAAAAAAAAAGAAAAAAAAGTGTTGCCAAGGTTGTGAGGAGATCCTCAATAATTTTGATTATATTTACAGCTAATTCGATTATAAAACTACCACGCAAGTACTAATTTATTATTTTTTGAGCTGGCTGTTATTACAAACAATACCGTCATTTTATACGCAGTAAGTTTCATATTACCTATAAAGTAGATAACTTTGTTTGCGCGTGTTGATTAGAGTAGGCCCAGTTATTTGGGTTAAATGACTGTAAATGGCTATATAGAGGTAGTGAATTTAAAGCAGGAAAAAAGGTGTTGAGTTATTTACCTAACAGCAAAGGCGCTGTTAGGTAAAAGGAGAATTATATTAATTGTTACATTAATCGATAAGCTGTGTGTGTAGCATATAGTTAACGTCAACATTCTCGCCTAGCTTGAACTGGTCTACTAATGGAATGTAATGCAGGCCAGTCATGTGGTGACAGAATAGACCCGATTGATCAACCCAATGTAATAGCTCTGATGGACGAATAAATTTCTTATGGTCATGGGTCCCGTTAGGCATCATTTTTAAGACTTTCTCAGCACCAACAATCATAAACAAATACGATTTTAAATTACGATTGATTGTCGAGAAGAATACATGGCCACCTGGTTTTACAAGACGCATGCAAGCGTTAATCACAGAACCAGGGTCAGGCACGTGTTCTAGCATTTCCATACAAGTGATCACATCAAAGCTGTTTGGTTGCTCTTCAGCTAACTCTTCAATTAATACTTGACGGTATTCAACTTCAGTACCAGATTCAAGCGCATGCAATTTTGCCACATTGAGGGGTTCTTTACCCATATCAACACCCAGCGCTTTTGCACCACGGCGAGCCATGCTCTCAGTTAAGATCCCGCCGCCACAGCCAACATCAAGAACTCTCTTGCCAAATAAGCCGCCACAGCGCTCATCAATGTAATCTAAGCGTAATGGATTGATTTGATGTAATGGCTTGAAGTCACCAGCTGGATCCCACCAACGACTGGCCATGGCTTCAAATTTAGCGATTTCCTGTTTATCTACATTCATACAATGTCTTCTTGATACGTTAATAAGGTGAAAAGTAATAAGGTGAAACATAAAAATATGGGCATAGTATATAACGAGAAAACGATTTCAGAAGTATTATTTATAGATGAGTGAATAAATAGCTAATAAAATTGTATTCAAGTGAGTTAATTTTCTTATATATTGTATTTGCTGGTAAATATTATGCTAGAATGCTTTCTCTAAAAAATATAATAGAAAGCACTTTAAAACTTAGGGGTAAAGGCTTATATGAGTAATTTAGCCACAGAAATCACACCTATCAATATTGAAGAAGAATTAAAAAATTCCTATTTAGATTACGCTATGAGCGTTATTGTTGGTCGTGCTCTTCCTGATGTTCGCGATGGTTTGAAGCCAGTTCATCGCCGCGTTTTATTCGCGATGAACGAATTGAAGAATGATTGGAACAAACCATATAAAAAATCAGCACGTGTTGTTGGTGACGTAATCGGTAAATATCACCCACACGGTGATACAGCTGTTTATGACACTATTGTACGTATGGCGCAGCCTTTCTCTTTGCGCTACATGCTTGTTGATGGTCAAGGTAACTTCGGTTCTGTTGACGGTGATTCTGCAGCCGCAATGCGTTATACCGAAATCAGAATGTCAAAAATCGCGCATGAATTACTTGCTGATTTAGACAAGGAAACGGTAGATTTCGTACCTAACTATGATGGTACTGAATTTATTCCGGAAGTTATGCCTACACGTATCCCTAACCTATTGGTTAATGGTTCGTCAGGTATTGCCGTGGGTATGGCAACGAATATCCCACCTCATAATTTAAATGAGGTTATCAATGGTTGTTTAGCATTAATTCAAAATCCAGACCTAAGTCTTGAAGAATTAATGGAATACATTCCAGGCCCAGATTTCCCAACGAACGGTATCATTAATGGCAAAGCGGGCATTGAGCAAGCTTACCGTACTGGTCGTGGTAAAGTTCATATCCGAGCTCGCGCCGATATTGAAACCAATGACCGTGGTCGTGAAACGATTGTTGTTCATGAACTACCGTACCAAGTAAACAAAGCACGTTTGATTGAACGTATTGCTGAGTTTGTAAAAGATAAGAAAATTGAAGGCATCAGTGCCCTACGCGATGAATCTGATAAAGATGGTATGCGTATGGTCGTTGAAGTTAAGCGTGACGCGGTGGGCGAAGTTGTATTAAACAACCTCTACGCTCAAACGCAAATGCAAGTTGTATTCGGTATCAACATGGTTGCACTGATCGACAAGCAACCAAAAATCTTTACTTTAAAAGAAATGCTAGATGCGTTCTTACGTCATCGTCGTGAAGTTGTTACACGTCGTACAGTATTTGAACTGCGTAAAGCTCGTGAACGTGCTCATATCCTTGAGTCGTTAGCGATTGCATTAGCAAATATTGATGACATTATTGCGCTAATTAAGCAATCAGCAACATCTGCAGAAGCAAAACAAGCCTTGATCAGCCGCGGCTGGCAGTTAGGTGATGTAGCTACAATGCTAGAGCGTGCTGGTGATGATGCTGCGCGTCCTGAATGGTTAGAACCTGAGTACGGTATTCGTGAAGGTTCGTATTTCTTAACAGAGATACAAGCACAAGCGATCTTAGACTTACGTTTACACAAACTAACAGGTCTAGAACACGAGAAAATTCTTAACGAATACAAAGAACTACTCGAAGTTATTGCTGAACTATTACATATTCTTAATACGCCTTCGCGTTTACTAGAAGTTATCACTGAAGAGCTACAAGCTTCAAAAGATGCCTTTGGTGACGAACGTCGTACCGAGATTTCGGCAAGCAGTGCTGACATTAATTTGGAAGACTTAATTGAACGTGAAGATGTTGTAGTAACATTGTCTCACGAAGGTTATGTTAAGTATCAGCCTCTTACTGATTATGAAGCGCAGCGTCGTGGTGGTAAAGGTAAGTCAGCAACGAAGATGAAAGAAGAAGATTTCATTGAACGTCTGTTGGTTGCTAATACACATGATCATATTCTGTGCTTCTCAAGCCGTGGCCGCTTGTACTGGATGAAGGTATATCAATTACCATTAGCTAGTCGTCAAGCCCGTGGTAAGCCAATTGTTAACTTACTACCACTGGAAGAAGGTGAGCGTATTACTGCTATCCTACCTGTGTCTGAGTTTGAAGATAATAAGTTTGTCTTCATGGCAACGGCTAACGGTACAGTGAAGAAAACAGCACTAAGTGCATACAGCAAGCCTCGTGCTGGCGGTATCATCGCTGTTAACCTAAATGAAGGGAATGAACTAATTGGTGTTGATATCACTGATGGTACTAACGACATAATGTTGTTCTCGGATGAAGGTAAAGTAGTACGTTTCTGCGAGTTTGAAGAAACGCCTGTACTTGATGAAGACGGTAACCCGGCTCTAGATGAAAACGGTAAACCTGAAGTTAAGTTCAAAGGTGTACGTCCTATGGGTCGTACAGCGACGGGTGTTCGTGGTATCAAACTTGATGAAGGCCAAAAAGTAGTATCGCTAATCGTACCGAAGAACGATGGTGCAATCTTAACAGCAACAGAAAACGGTTTCGGTAAACGAACTGCACTTGAAGAATACCCTGCGAAGAGTCGTGGTACTAAGGGTGTTGTATCAATTAAAGTAAGTGAACGTAACGGTAAAGTTGTTGGCGCAACGCAGGTACTTGATGGTGATGAGCTAATGCTTATTACTAATGGCGGCACGCTAGTAAGAACACGTGCAACTGAAGTATCTATGGTTGGTCGTAATACACAAGGTGTTCGTTTGATCCGTACTGGTGAAGATGAGCAAGTTGTTGGTTTACAACGTATCGATGAAGTTGAAGAAGACGAGAACGCAGTTGTTGTTGATGCAGAAAATGCAGAAGCACCAACAGAAGTTCCAGCTACTCCAACTGATGCTGCAGATAGCGCAGAAGAAGCTACTGAAGAGTAATTAAGGGTAGTGCAGTAATGTACTAAACGAGAATTAACTTCATAAGGCCTGTTACTCCTAGAGTAACAGGCCTTTTTTATAAAAATCGTAATGTATCTATTGGACTTGGTGTCCCAGCTCGTTTATTACCGATCACATGGGTATACAGTTCTGTGGTTTTGATGTCAGAGTGACCTAGCAACTCCTGCACTGTTCTTATATCACTACCAGAGCTGAGTAACTGCGTTGCAAATGAGTGACGGAATGTATGTGCTGTTACGCGTTTCGTTATTTTACTTGTGACTACTGCTGCTCTTAATTTTTTTGAATAGGCTGTATCATGAATGTGATGACGGCAGACATAATTGTCGTGTGGGTGGATACACCTTGTGGTTGAAGGGAATAGATATTGCCAAGTATATGTATGTAATGATGACTTATATTTTCGATGCAATGATGTTGGTAAAGACGTACTTCCAAAACCGTGAGATATATCCTTTTCATGAATAGCTTTTGCGTGTTCCATCTGTTGTTTTATCATTGGAATTAATGATTCTGGTAATAGTGTATAGCGATCTTTATTCCCTTTCCCTTTGAATATAAATATAGATTTATTTATTAAATCAATATCTTTGATTCTAAGTGATAAAGCTTCATTCAGTCTGAATCCACCTCCATAGAGTAATGCTGTAATCAAATAGTACTGGCCTGACATATGTTTGAGGAAGCCTTAAATTTCGGTATTTCCCATCGTTTCAGGGTGTCGTTTATTGTTAAAAATAATAAATTGTTTAACCCAATAAATGTAAACCTTCTCTGTTTTATAGCTGTAATGTTTAGTTTTGATTTCTGTTCGTATAGATTCTAAGAAAGGTGATGCTGTCATATAAAATACGCTTTTAAACTGGTGTTATATACAGTTATAGCGTGTGATTATTTATATGAGAAGCAATATGAGGTTTTAACGGAGTGAAATTGGCTTTCTTTGAACCTTGTCATATTTTTAATGTGTTGATTATTTTATTTTTGTTTGTACTCGTAATTTACTTTTACGGACCCGTATAAATAATTCCATTCTGTGTATGTGATACAAGTTAAATCGCATTAATTGTTTTGTAAGTAATTGTAACTAATGGATTATACTGTTAGTATTTTAGTTCTTTAATTAATTTAAAAAAGTGTTTTACGGAATTCTGTAAAATACTGTTATGTTTCAGGGGAAGTATGAACGCTAGAATCATAGATATTATTTTAAGTATTAGCCTAGGCCTGTTAGTTATCTATGCCTCTCATAATTTTCTAATCGTGGACTCCTGCTTGGATATGGGCGGTGCTATTGATCAAAAAACTGGATCATGCTTTGATGAAAACTACCACGAGCTATACATGGTAGTCACACCAGCTCTTACCGCAATTTACTTTGTAATTGGCTTGCTGGTTTCATTGTTGTCCATATTTACAATAAAACGAATAAAACGAATAAAACGAATAAAGCGAACTAAAGGTGCTTAAACTGCAAAAACATAACAAGTCAAAGCACTCGGACTTGGCAAAGCTGTCACCTTTTTTGTTCCAAAAATCCGCCAATTTTCCCAAACCGGTGTTTGAGGCGTTAGGTTGGTGCGGTGCTCCTTCAAACTAGTATGCAGAGGAATGAATGAAAGAGTTTAAGGTAAAAAGTTGCGACGCAATTCTTAGATACCACGACCTTCCCGGTTCGGAAGTTCCAATTATTTTTATACATGGGATTGGTTGTGCATCCTCGTTTGATTACCCACAAGTAGTGTCGAGTAATTGGTTGCTTCCTCACAGGCGAATTCTTGTTGATTTACTAGGTTCGGGGTTTAGTGATAAACCGGAGCAATTTGATTACTCTATACGTAGCCACGCGACTTATCTTGAAGAATTTATTAAATACTTGGGTTTGGATAGATTTGTAATATTCGGTCACAGTATGGGTGGGGCAGTATCAGTTGTGTTGGCTGAGAAAGTTCAAGATCAGCTACAAGCACTGGTGTTGAGTGAGGCTAACCTCGATAGCGGAGGCGGATTTTTTAGCAAAAAAATTGCTAGCTATACCGAACTTGAATATAAAAACAACGGGCATGACCAGATAGTGCAGGAGAGTATAAGTAATCTGAATACTCAATGGGCTGCCAGCTTGATCGTGAACTCATCGGTTGCTACGCACAGGCAAGCCTTATCGTTGATCGAAGGACAGAATCCAAGTTGGCGTGATATGTTTTACTCTCTGGACACAAACAGAACGTACATATTTGGTAGTAAATCTTTGCCTGATCCCGACTCTACAGAGTTGAATGAGCATGAGGTAACGATTAGCGTTGTTTCCGATGCTGGGCATTCGATGGCGTGGGAAAACGCAGATGGACTAGCAGAAGCGATAAAGAACGCGATACCAACAACCTAACATATAAGAATAGGTGTCGCGCAGCCGACACCTTATTCGAGTGTTGAGCAAGCCCGAGCCCTTCTTTATATAGTAAATTACGTGTTTGATCTTGGTGGGGACTTTGTCTTGGGGTTAAACCCAAGACGAACGAAATTGAGATAAATAACAGACCTGTTATTTATCAATTAACTAGCTAGTTGTACCATAAATTTAATATCTCCAACCTGTCATGTTAATGCCATTATTCCTATTATGTTCGCCTTTCGGCTAGGTCGTTCGTGTAATGCCAACACACCTCATTTCATGCTGACAGCAAGGACAAATACGGATTGCTTTCGCAGTGAACGTTGCGATGAGCTTAGGCGTATTCCAATTAAACAGATGCAGTAATATGACTTGAATACGCACGCGTAACCGCTTGGCGCTACCGTGCAAAAAACCATAATCCCGCACTCGCTGTAATCCTTTGGGAAGCACATGTTGCAAGATGAGCCAGAGAAATTGCAGCGTCGGCAAGGTTCTGGTTTTTATTGCTTGAGTTTGTCCATCTTTATAGTTGAATGTCACGGTATTATTGCTTGTATCGATGATGTCTTTATCAGGTAATACGCCCCGATATAAATAGCGTGACAGATATTGTAAGGCGGGAAGACCGTAACCGACTTTTCGGCAGTCAACGACCCATTTAGTCGGTAATGTTTTAGTGTTTGGCAGTGATAAGTCAGCGTGCTGATTGATTGAATCAATCATTCTAGCTCGCCAGACTTTAGCTAGTGCAAAGGCGTTAAACAGATAGTTACTCTTACCTTTATGCCATTGGTTTCGCATTTTATTGTAGCTGCCATTAGCGACTATAATGTGTAAGTGGGGATGTAAATTACGTTTCCTGCTGTGAGTATGCAAAACGGTGGTGAAGCCAATTTCACCGCCGTTTTTACGTCTGGAAAAATCCTTCAACACACTTGCTGCGACTGAGAACATTGATTGATAGAGTGGCTTGGGTTGCGAACGCGCAAGCGCTCGTAACTCGTAAGGCAAAGTGAACGTGACCATAAAGTAGTGCACGGGTAGTAACTTTAATTGCTGGCGCTCAACCCAATCAGAAGTCGTGCATTGCTGGCATTGCGGACAATGTCGATGACCACAAGACAGTGGCAGTCTGTCGTCGTGGTTGCAGTGTTTACAAAACCATTGTGAGCAACCTTGATGCCCAGTTTTACAACCGAGCATGGCGTAGATTGCGCGGTGGCTGTCATGAGAAAGTTGATTGCCAAATTGGCGTTCAAACTCGTAATGATGCTGACGAAGTAAATCAATGAAGGTACTCATTTCAAACTCCAATCTAGCGCTAACTTGTCAGCGAGTTGATTGATGGCAACGGCCGCATCCTTTTGTTTGAGTTGGGTTAATTGAGTGTATCTCGCTGTAGTGTTTAGCGAAGCATGACCGAGTAAGACTTGCAGTGAGCGTAAATCTAATCCGCCTTCGAGTAAATGAGTAGCAAAGCAATGACGTAGCGAATGCGGGCTAACGAGTTTATTGATATTACAATCACGTAAAACTTGTTTGATGGCTTTTTGAATGCCGCCTTTGTCCATTGGCGAGTTCATACCATTTCCCAATCCTGGGAAAATCAGTCGCGCATGATGATGCGTTTGCCAATGACTGCGCAGTGCGTACAAAGTACGCTTTGGCAGAGGAACTAATCTATCTTTACCGCCTTTAGCATCACGAATATGTATTTGCATGGTTTGGCTATCAATATCATGAACTGTCAGGTTTAAGCCTTCGCTTAATCGTAGTCCCATGCTGTAAAGCGTGAGAAAGAATACTTGGTAGCGTTGCTTCTTGGTGCCGTTAATGACTTTACTTATTTGCGTTGGAGTTAAAATATCAGGCAGGCGCTTAACTTGTGGTGGTTTAACGATGTTGAGCCACTCCCATTGTTTGTCGAGGGTGTAACGATAGAAAAACTGTAAGCCGTTACGGTCTATTTTAACGGTACTCCATGAGTGCGTTTGGATAAGACTGTTAAAGTAATCCTTTAAATCAGCAGTAGTTAATCCATCGGGAGACTTATCAAAGTAAGCCGAAATACGTCGAACCGCACGAGAATAGCCATCAATGGTTGCTGGCCGTTTACCTTGTAGCCTTAAATTGGTAAGGTGTTGTTCATAAAGATAATTAAATCGTTGCTGTTGTGAATGATTCATACTAATAACCCCAATAAGGCACCACCATAATGGTGATGCTATTGGTTAGTATGAACGCTGGCTTGTTTACTCTGCCGCGCAGCGGCTTCGTTCAACAAGCTGTTTAATCTGGACAAAATACAGTTGGCTGTGTTTTGTTCCTCAACAATTTTAGCCAACAATATTTTGCCCATTAACAGGGCGTTAAGTTCTTGGGAGACATTTATGATTATAAGGAAGATGGAAGAGAAGGAGCTTAAAGCTGTCAGTGCAATTTGCATGGACTCTTTTTTGCAGTCTGTTGCAGGAACATTGTCTGATGAGGGGATTTCAACCTTTTCAAATATATCTGAGTGCAATGCTTTCCTCGATAGAATGAAGGGCGATAACTTGATGCTGGTTGCTGAAGACGAAGGAAAAGTCGTAGGGGTAATCGAATTAAAGGAAGGTCGCCATGTTGCAATGCTTTTTATCCGTCCTGAGTGTCAAAAAAGCGGTATTGGGAGAAAGTTGCTTTCATCCGTCTTGAATCATGTGAAGGTTGAAACTGTTACCGTCAGCGCGTCTCTATCTTCAGTTCCTGCTTATGAAAAATATGGGTTTGAGTGTAGTGGTGAAGTGGGCGAATCGGCAGGCTTGGTTTATCAGCCTATGGAAATCAAACTTAACAAGGCAATGCACGCGACAAGCGCGTGATTGAGGCGTTATATTGCAAGAGTAGTTAAGAGGATATCATGGAAGAAAAATCACAAATATATCTAAATCAATACCTTGATTCATTAAGTGAGCCTAAACGTAAAAAGTATCAATCATTTAGCGCCGATTACTTTTGTGCTGATGAGCATAATGCCAATTTATGTGCAGATTTAATTCGTATTGGCCAAAAGACAGCGACCTGTAGCCTGAAATATTGGTATGAATCAGATGATGAATCAATGCCAATAGTTGGTCACTTGATGGTGGTCACCGATTGGAATGGTAAGCCTGTTTGCATTGTTGAAATTGAGTCTGTTGAAGAATGTAAGTATTCCGATGTTTCAGCTGATTTTGCTTATCTGGAAGGAGAAGGTGATCGTTCACTAGATTGGTGGCGCAAAGCTCATTGGGATTTCTTTGCACAAGAGTGTGAAGAGCTCAATATGAAACCATGTGAAGATATGATGCTTGTTTTAGAGCAATTCCATGTGGTTCATCAATAAGCAATATAACAAACGGCTGCACGGGACAAATTTCCGCTGTCACATTTTGTGCACTAAATTCGCACAAAAGCCGCCATCAAAAATTTGCTCGGTGAGCCGGGCGTTATAAGTACTAAAGGAGTCAAGTGTGGCATTCAACCTAGAAGAAAAGTTCGTACTTCAGGCTGAAGTAGAATTGGATGCAGTTCTTCCTCAGAGCTACAAAACTTCAATGCAAAAAAGCAATGGCGGTGAAATCGAAGTTGCTGGTGATGTATGGGAGCAATATCCTATTTTCGATAAGTCGGATAGGAAACGTATAGCTCGTACTTGTAATCACATTATCGCAGAAACTAAATCTTGCGAAGATTTCGTAAATTTTCCAAACAACGCACTTGCCATTGCTGGCAACGGGTGTGGTGATCAACTTGTCCTAATTAAACAAAGCAATAGTTACACAGATTCTATTTATATTTGGTCGCATGAAACAGGTGAGTTTGATAAAGTAGCTAATGACTTCAAAGAGTTAACGTGCTTATAACAAGTCAATTAAATGGACGAAAAACGCTTATTATTGAGGCGTTATGTGAATGGAGGTTGATATTGTCTTCTGTACCAAAAAATAAGGATGAATTGGAGTTAGCCATAAACTCAATCGTTCCCAAGCTAATGGCTGATTATCGTTCAATTCCAGAAAGCAACACTCGTAAAATTGGTGTAGAGGGAAACATCAAAGGTACAACCATTAGCGTTAGTGACACGGTTGCTTACTTGATTGGATGGGGCAAGCTTGTCCTAAAATGGCATCACTTAAAATCTCAAAACCAGCATGTTGATTTTCCTGAAACGGGTTATAAATGGAATCAATTGGGCTTACTTGCCGAATGTTTCCACAAAGAATATCATGATTGGAAATACGATGACCTGCTTGTTGAGCTAGAGTCTACGGTTAGCGATATACTTTTACTTATTTCAAATTTAAGTAACCATGAGTTGTATGGTGTTGCGTGGTATGAGCGATGGACTCTAGGGCGCATGATTCAGTTTAATACGTCATCACCTATGAAAAATATGCGCACAAAAGTTCGGCGCTTCAATCGAGAATTCACATAACAAGGCAAATCACGCGGACGGCTAAAGCTGTCACATTTTTTGCTAAAACAAAAAGCGCAACAAAAAGCGCAAAAAACTGCGCCAGCACGCCGTCGGTGTTTGCGGCGTTATACGTAATTTTGGTGTGGACAGTAATTTGAAAAATTTGATTTCGTTATCAAACAATTCAAGATGGATATCATTGTTTGAAGATTTGAAAAACGTTGATGAAATGCTCTTGTTTCGGTCTAAAAATGTTGATGGATCATTTTTCCAGACGAAGAATTTAGTTATACACATACACCTGAAATTGAACAATATTATGGTGATTTTAAATCTATGATGTGGTTTGAAATTGTCACTAAATTAGAAAAACCGGTAGGCCAGCTAGTGAAACCTGATCTAATCGATGCAACCGAGAAAATTATTGGTATTTGTCTGACTAATAAGGCAAAGTTTACTTTAACTAATTCTGGAGTCAGGGTTTGGGGTTATGTCGAACATGGCGATTCACAAGAGTTTTACACATAACAAGTGCCTGCATTTACCTGCGACACATGAGGCAGGCGTTAGTAGGTCAGGATGATTAAACAAAAACTAAAGCACCTAATTCAACAAGTTCCTGAGTTAATCGAAACAGCCAAAGCATGTCGTGAAGTAGGCTTGCCAAACTTCTATATTGCAGGCGGTGCTATTACTCAAATAATCTGGAATAGTATCGAAAGTAAACCGCTTCTTGAGCAAGTTAAAGACTTTGATGTTGTTTATTTCGACAGTACTTGCATCTTCACCGAAGATGAGTTCAAAAGCCGTATTAGTTCGCGGTTAAGTCATTGTGTAGACGTTGACGTAAAGAACCAAGCGATCATTCATGAGCGCTATTCCAAGAAGTTCGATTGCTCCATTCAGGCATACGAACGTGTCGAACAAGGCATAGAATCTTGGCTTTCTGCATTTGCCATCGGGTTTACTCTGGATAGTTCGAGCAGTATCAAGTTGTTTGCACCATATGGAGTAGAGGATGCATTTGATATGTTGATAAAACCAAATAAGCGAGCAATGACGGAAGCAAATTACAACAAAATGACCGCTGGCTATAAGGCTAGGTGGCAGCAAGTAAAGGTGCTCCCTTGGAGTTGACCTACTAACAAGCAACTGAACGCAGATTCAGTTTACAATAACGCGTTTTGCAAACCGCACTGGTTAGTTGGGCGTTAGCAGCACAAGGAAGTCTCTATGATCGAGAGAAAAGGTGGGATTTACGATGGACGTAGCAAGTCATCTGCTTATAAAGATTTAGTTTGGACTGTCGCAACTTCTTCAGATACTTCAGTTGGTATTGAGCAGCAAACAAAGCTCACCTTAGATGCAATTCAAAGCAACTTGTTGGAGCTTGCTTCAGATAAAACTCAAATAGTTTCCGCTCAAGTGTATATTGCTAATATGTCGGATAAACCAATCATGGATTCTGTTTGGAAAACTTGGCTTGGAATAAATCCGCAGCATTGGCCTCAACGAGCATGTTTAGGTGTAGATCTCGAAGGACAAGTTTTAATTGAGGTAACTGTTACAGCAGTTCGCGGTTAAAGTTCTGCTAACAAGAATTTAAAGTGGGACTGATAACAGTCTGCTCAGTTTCACTTCGCTTCGCTACACAATTTTAGCAACCATGAATCTAAAGTATAAGGATATACGATGTCTCAATTTAATTATGGAAAAACTTTCCTGAGAAAAACCTGATAAGAGCAAGGTGTCAGAATAAGCAACCAACCAGATCTAGTCCATTTGGGAATTATTGCGCAATTAACTTGAGTGATGCCTTAATTAAATCTGGAGTATCAACCGTCGGAGCCAAAGTCAAAAAATACTGGGGACATGAGGGTATGAAACATATTCTTCTTGCTGAAGAGATGGCTGTTTGGCTTAATAAATCTAGCTTCAACTGGTTAGGTGAAGTTGAAAAGATCAGCCCAAGTTCATTTCAAGATGACCTTGATGGAAAAACAGGAATTATTTTCTTTAAAGACTACTGGCAACGTGGAAATGAATCTATCCCGAATCGAAGTGGAGATCATATTGATCTGTGGAACAAAGATGAAACAACTGGTAGTAGTATGACGACTAGAGCTGTATATGAAGTTTTTGGAGTCGTTTCTGATCTTAATCAAAGCAAGGAAGTTTGGTTTTGGGAGATAAAATAATATGAAAAAAATCCAACCATATTTTACCTATCTTGTTGGTATTGTCATTAGTTCAAGCTTGAACTTTTTTGTATTTTTAGAAGCTTACAAAGAACTTGCTTTTCCATTTCTACATGAAGAACAAAGAGTGGAAAATGCACCCTATATATTTTTATATGTATTACCTTGCTTTATTCTGATCTCGATTCTGTCATTATTTTTATATAAAAAAGTGTTTAACAAGTTATGCACTAAGAAGTTAACATAGCTAACAAGAAAATAAATCAAGATTCACAAATACTGTCATGCCATTTGCGGAGCAAATCCCCCGCCAGCATTTGGTCACTTATTAGCGGGGCGTTATGTAAATCAAAATGGAGTTTGATATATGCTGGAAATTAGACCTAATTGTGAATGTTGTAATAAAGACTTAGCACCAGATTCTACTGAAGCAATGATTTGCACATATGAATGCACTTTTTGCGTAACATGTGTAAATGAAATACTAGAAAATGTATGCCCAAATTGCGGTGGTGGTTTTGTCCCTCGACCTATACGGCCTAAAGTGGCAAGGCGTACAGGTGTAAGTATTAACCATCAGCCTCCTTCAGTTGAAAGAGTGCATACCAAATATAGTATTGAAGAACTTAAAGAGTTCTCAGCAAAAGCTAAACACATAAAACCAGAAGATCGGTGATTACTAAATTCACATAAACAAATGTTATACGATTCAGGAAACTCCAGCGATGGGTGAACAATCTAAAATTTGTAAAAAATTTGGCTCTAAATTTTACGGAATTGATTTAAGCTTAAAAGTTGGTATTGCGTTATCAACTTTAAATCAGGAACCTTTACACGCAGTCAGAACCAAAGATGTTAATGGCACTTCAGGTTGGTATATTTGGTGTGGAGAGTTTTCAGAAAAAGATGATTTTTTTGATCCATTATGCGGCATACATTTAGAAAAATATTGTCCGTACATTATGAAATATTTAGCTTTAGAACCGAGTTATCGAATAATGATAGATCGTAATGGATTTGAAGATGTTTGGCGTGATGATGAAATCATCGTATAAAAAGTTGCTGAATTAAGATTCGCCAGGGCTGACACGCCATTTGCTGAGCAAATCGCCCGCCCGTCAGCCGTGGTTTACTTATTAGAGGGGCGTTAGGCCAATATGTGGTTGATTTTAAAAGTTGGCCAGTCAAATAAAAGCTATAATAACGTATGTCCGGCAGATCTTTCGAACGAATTCTTATTGGGGTATACGCCATATTATAATTTGGCTAGTGCGGAATCAGATCAAAATACATTTGAGAGTAATGTAAACTATTATGTATCACAGCTTGGAGATGGAAATCTCAGCGATAGAGATAGACAAAGCTATACAGCGAACCTTAAATCCACAACATCCTTTCCTGACATTAAAGCGCATAATTTAGTTGTACTATTCCATAGCAACACAAATACAACAGAGTCTTATATACATAGTGGCCCACATCGGATCCAACTAACACGCTTATGTCCAAGAATGAGTTAGCTAGCCTTACTAACTCAAAATTGCCCCATTTAGTCTTAGGGTTAAAACTCACACATTATCCAGTAACAGCATTTTGACTGAATTTTTCTAATTCATAAATACTTGTTTGCGGTATTTTTTGGTCAATGCAATACCGAAGAGGAAGACCATACCATTCGTAAACTGATAGAATAGACTCTTGGATTCAAACAGGTAGTAAAAGTTGAAAATTTTAGTTACAGGATCAGCCGGTCGAGTAGGACGTGCAATTTATATAAAATTGATGAAGACTCACAAAGTCGTAGGAATAGATAAAACTCCTTGCTCTACAGTAAACTATGTTGGAGACATTCGTGATATTGGTTTGTTAACTGAGGCTGTAGAGGATGTGGATGTCATTGTTCATACAGCTGCATTGCATGCGCCGCATGTAGGCTTGGTATCTGACCACGAATTCGAAGATATCAACATAAAAGCAACGGAGCAACTAGCACTATTAGCAGTAAAAAAAGGGGTTAAACATTTTGTGTTTACGAGCACTACAGCCCTCTATGGTTTTTCTTCAACGCCTGATGGCGTTGCAGGATGGGTCAATGAAACGGTTACTCCTAGACCTAAAACGATTTACCACAAATCCAAGATACAAGCAGAGCAGATTTTGGAAAATATCTCAAACTTGTTTAATTTACCTGTCACTGTACTTCAAATGTCTCGCTGCTTTCCTGAACCTGCAAATTTAATGGCTCTCTATCGTCTTACGCGTGGTATTGATGCTCGAGATGTAGCGAATGCTCATGCTTGTGCCATCGAAAAACGTCTTTCGGGGTTCAGGCGTTATATTATTTCTGGAAAAACACCATTTAATAAGACATGTTGTGAGCAGCTTTATCTAAACGCTGATGATGTCGTAAAAGAGTATGCTGCGAAGCTTGTAAAAGACTTCGCAGATCGAACTTGGCATTTACCTAAAAGTCTCGACCGAGTTTATGACTCTAGTTTGGCGCAATTAGAATTAGGGTGGCAGCCGAAATATGGTTATGAGAGTGTATTAGATATGCTGGATAATGATTTCGCAGAAGTGCTTCCCGCAATTAGTATTAGCTAACAAAATTTAATACTTCAGGATACTTTTCCTAATCTAAGTTTAGTGCGTTAGAGTATTAAATCTAACGCATTTTTGTCCACGAACGAGTTAGCTAGCCTAGCTAACTCAAAATTGCCCAATTCCTTGCTAGAGATGCAGCTCGCCGATTTCAACTTACTGAATAATTTTCAGTCCATTCGGGTAATAAAGGTTTGCTCGTCATCCACAAAAGCCACAAAGCCGCCGTGATAGATAAATACCCGACCACGCCCCTCGACTAGGCAGGCAAGCTGTGGGTTCAAATCTTCTTCATTATCCTGACTTTGAAAAGTGCCGGTATCGGTGATTACGCCGCTGAGTGTAGGCAAATATCCATAAGTGCGCTTGGTTTGATCAATCAGGTTTAAGTCGCTGGCGGTAGATAAGCAAAAGGGGATCGCACCGGCTTCTTCGATAAATATAGTTTTCAGCTCTTCAAAAGCTGTAATCACCAGCCAGTCGATGCCGTTAACATGATGGATAAACATAGAGTTTCTCGGTTATTTTGGTGCGGAGATTTTATCACTATTAGGGGAGAATGTAGTAGAGATTTAGTTGCTAAAGTTATTTCCGGACATTCATTTCGTGCTGACAGTAAGGACAAATCCGTATTACTCTACTTCCGTCTTTGTATTTAAATGTCACGGTGTTATTAGCTGTGTCGATGATATCTTTGTTGGGCAATGCGCCTCGATACAAATAGCGTGATAGGTATTGTAACGCTGGCAGACCATAACCGACTCTTCGGCAATCAACGACCCATTTTTTCTGTTTTAGGTTAGGTAGAGATAAACTCTCATGCTGTACAATAGCATCAAGCATTCTAGCGCCAAGCTTTGGCAGGTTAATCTACCCTTGCAGCCATTCCCATCTACTTTAAC
Organism: Moritella sp. 28; assembly: GCF_018219435.1. Classification (NCBI taxonomy): domain Bacteria; kingdom Pseudomonadati; phylum Pseudomonadota; class Gammaproteobacteria; order Alteromonadales; family Moritellaceae; genus Moritella; species Moritella sp. 28. The sequence goes on from NZ_CP056121.1 coordinate 2,105,734, forward strand.
CGTACTCTATGAATGCGTTTGGATCAGGCTATTGAAATAGTCTTTTAGATTAGCGGTAGTTAAATAATCGGGAGATTTATCGAAATACGCACTAATCCGTCGAACTGCACGAGAATAAGCATCAATGGTCGCTGAGCATTTACCTTGCAACCTTAAATTGATAAGGTGTTGTTCATAAAGAAAATTAAATCGTTGTTGTGAATAATTCATACTGAATACTCCAATAAGATATCACCATAATGGCGGTGCTATTAGTATGAATGCTGGCTTGCTTACTCTGCCGAATAGTGGCTTCGTTCAACAAGGGTTTTTAAGTAGGACTGCTAACAGTTGGCTACCGTTCCTCACTATTTTAGCCAACTATTTCTCGCCGCTTAAAACGGCGTTAGCAACCATAAATCTAAAGTATAAGGATATACGATGTCTCAATTTAATGAATTATGGAAGAACTTTCCTGAGAAAAGCCTGATAAGAGCAAGGTGTCAGAATAAGCAGCCGACCAGATCTAGTCCATTTGGAAACTATTGCGCAATTAACTTGAGCGATGCCTTAATTAAGTCTGGTGTATCAACCGTCGGAGCCAAAGTCAAAAAATGCTGGGGACATGAGGGTATGAAACATATTCTTCTTGCTGAAGAGATGGCTGTTTGGCTTAATAAATCTAGCTTTAACTGGTTAGGTAAAGTTGAAAAGATTAGCCCAGCTTCATTTCAAGATGATCTTGATAGTAAAACAGGCATTATTTTCTTTAAAGACTACTGGCAACGTGGAAATGAATCTTTCCCGAATCGAAGTGGAGATCATATTGATCTGTGGAACAAAGATGAAATAACTAGTTCATCAATGTTTACAAGAGGTATTCTTGAGTTTCTTGGGCGCGTAAGTGATCTAAATGAATCCCGAGAAGTTTGGTTTTGGGAGGTTAAATAGATGCGAATGAAATCACTCTTAATTTATATAACTTTAGCTGTCGTCAATTTTATCGTTAATTTCACTATCTATAACTATTCATTTAATTCACAAGCGACCCCTTTTCTACATGAAGAGCAGAGGATTGATAGTAGTTTATTGATGTTGAAAACAACGTTTCCTGCATATGTTGTCTCGGCGATAATTATAACCATATTGTTTTATTGTGCTGCAAAAGCATTAAAACGTAAATCTTGAGTCAGAGCTAACAAGAACATAAATTATGATTTCTTAAGTTTGACAAATCTTATTGCAAAAGGCGCAATAAAACTGCCAAGCTTACTCTACATATTATGTTGGCGTTAGCTAGTCAGGTTATTTCTGTTCTACTCGTTAATTTTAGGAAGTAGTGTGTTTAAAGTTAAGAAAAAATTATTATTGTCCAAAAGCTCTGGCTTTACATTAATAGAGTTGGTAGTTGTAATTGTCATTTTGGGTATTCTGTCTATTACTGCTCTACCTAAATATATAAATATAAAGTCAGATGCCAATATAGCTAAAATATCAGGTGCTATTGGTGCAATTAAATCATCAGTTTCTTTATTTAAGAGTAAGACGCTTACTTCTGGAAATGAGTTTAAGACTCAAGTAGAATTTTCAGGAGTTAAAGGTAGTAATTATCAACCTTGGGCGGCCACAGCAACTGCAACAGGCTTTTCGGCAGACTACTCATCACCTCCTGAAATATTCGAGGGGGCGGGGCTAAATGTTGATGACTGGGCTTATCGTATTCATGTATCAAGTGGTAGTTATGCTGTTGTTGCCACACCGAGAAATGTACTCGATAAAGCTGAACCGACTGAAAGTGAAGTTAAAACAACCAATTGCTATTTTATATATCATTGGAAAGCTTCCGGTGAGCCTTTATTAACAACCATTAGTTCAGGCTGTTAATTACAACTTGCTAACATATAAGAATAGGTGTCGTTCAGCCGACACCTTATTCGAGTGTTGAGCAAGCCCAAGCCCTTCTTTATATAGTAAATTACGTGTTTGATCTTGGTGGGGACTTCGTCTTGGGGTTAAACCCAAGACGAGCGAAATTGAGATAAATAACAGACTTGTTACTTATCAATTAACTAGCCAGTGTTTACCATAAGTTTAATATCTCCAACTGTAATGTTAATGCCATTATTCCTATTATGTTCACCTTTCGGCTAGGTCGTTCGTGTAATACCAACGCACTTCATTTCATGCTGACAGCAAGGGCAAATTCTAATGGCTTTCGCAGTGAACGTTGCGACGAGTTTAGGTATTTTCCAATTGAACAAATGCAGCAATATAGCTTGAATTCGCACTCTCAGCCGTTTGGCATTACCATGTAAAAAACCATAATCCCGCACTCGCTGTAATCCTTTGGGAAGCACATGTTGCAAGATGAGCCAGAGAAATTTCAACGTTGGTAAAGTTCTGGTTTTCGTTGCTTGTGTTTTCCCGTCTTTGTATTTGAATGTCACGGTATTATGGCTCGTACCGATGATGTCTTTGTTGATAGCTTTTTCAATTTTATTGTTAACTATTTGTTACAAAAAGGTAAAGGTGTAGTAGTGTGGTTGATGCAATATAAACATAGTCTTGATGTAGTTTTAATTACATCAACTACTCTTTTAACAATTTTAAGCATATGGTATTTTTGGAGATAATAATCATGAATTCAAATCACTTGTCATTTACTAAAAAAGAAATGTTAGAAAAATTAAATGAATTAGTTAATCAGCAAGATAGCTCGTCTGTACGTTCTAAAAGACATATAGGTTTTATTAGACTGGCAAATCCTACAGAACCATACATTCCAGAACCATATCCGGTAGAAGTACCATATCCCATAGAATCTGACACTTTAGAACCGTATCCTATAGAAGTACCACATCCCGTAGAACAATACATTCCAGAACCATATCCGATAGAAGTACCATATCCCATAGAATCTGACACTTTAGAACCATATCCGATAGAAGTACCACATCCCGTAGAACCATACATTCCAGAACCATATCCGATAGAACTCCCTTTATCAACAAGCAAAATAAAGTGGTTCAAAACCAGCGGATTCAAGGCCGAAGTACATAACTATTAAGCAGCTAATCGCCACTGTGAGTATGTAAAACGGTGGTGAAAATGTTTTCCGCTTAGCGCGAGGTTAGCAGTTAGTGGGTCATATGGATCATAGTTTAAAAATTTTAATAGAATCAGTTCCCGAATTAATAGAGACAGCTAAGGTATGTGAAAGTATTGGTTTACCGAATTTCTATATTGCGGGTGGTTCAATCACTCAGTTGATATGGAATAATTTATTAGAGCGTGAGCCGTCAATATCGGTTCAACCTTGGTAGTAAACCTGCTAACAATAATTTAAAGAGGGACAAAATACAGTTGGCTTTTTGTTCACTCCGTTCACCAATTTTAGCCAACCCTATTTTGCCCCTTAAATGGGCGTTAGGCCTAAAAACGGAGTAGTTTATGCCTTCAATTACTATCTCTTCTGGTTCAGTTCATTACTCTGAGTATGGGCAGGGCGAGCCTTTGGTTTTACTTCATGCAAATCCTGGTGATAGCCTGGATTTTGAGGCTGTTATTCCGGCGCTTTCAAAAAATTATAGAGTACTTGCACTAGATTGGCCTGGATATGGTGAATCTACAAAACCAGAACGTCCTGAGTTAGCAACCGTTCTTTTTTTCTACGACGTTCTGCGCGAATTTTTGGCTGAGTTAGCATTACCTTCAGCTTTTTTTATAGGTAACTCCATTGGTGGTAATGTTGCTGCTCGTTTAGCTAGTGAGTCGCCTGAACTTGTGCGTGGTCTGGTGTTGGTTTCTCCTGGTGGGTTTACTCCGCACAACGTAATGAGCCGTTCTTTTTGCAAAATCCAAGGCAGTCGATTTTCAATTTCTCCACATCGTTTTGCCAGTATGTACCTTAAACGGCGTACTTCTACGGCAAAGGCTATGTTGCAACGAGCCTCTACAATTCAAGCTACTAATGCATGTATTACACTCAATCGCTCCATGTGGCGTAGTTTTTCTCGCCCGGAGAGCGATTTACGAGAACTTGCACTTAACATTAAAGCGCCTGCTTTATTATTATTCGGTAAACATGATCTAGCAGTCTCAGCCAATAAAGATGGAAAAGTTGCTGCTAAGTCTATGCCGTCTGCAGAGTTCGTTGTGTTACCTTGTGGGCATGCGTCTTTTGCAGAGGCTCCTGAGTTGTTTCTAACTGAGGTTGAACCGTTTTTACAAAATTGTAGTAATGCCTAATAAAGCGTTAAACAAGGGCAAAAAAAGTTTATTTTTCTCCTTAGTCATTAATTTTCATCAACAGTTTTAAGCCTGTTATTTAAGCTTTATCACCTCTGACGAAAAACACTGCCCTTGAGGGCGGTGGTGTAAGTCATTATTGCGTAGCAATAAGCACTCTGTGTTGTTATTAATATTGCTATATTTGCACATAGAGTCTAAGTTTAGATCTTAGTGCTGTATATGGATACAGTTATCTAAGGTGCTTAGTTCATGCGACTATGACGATTATAGGGTTGTTTACCTTGCAGTCTAAAATTGGTAAGATGTTGTTCATAAAGAAAATTAATCGTTACTATTGGTTAGTAGACCGAGGTAAAAAGGATGTATCTATGGAATTAAAGTATCGTTCAGCAAAGATGAATGACTTGGAAAATCTCGTGTCATTACTTATCGAAGATCCGCTTGGAAGCCAAAGGGAGGACGCATCAATACCATTGAAAAGCTCTTATGTTGACGCATTTAAAGCGATAGATGTTGACCCTAATAATGAGCTCCTAATAGTCGAGGTTGATGAGCAGCTAGTCGGTATGCTCCAGCTAACTTTTATCCCTTACCTCACTCATATTGGTAGTTGGCGTTGTCTTATCGAAGGAGTTCGAATCCATGAGTCTTTTCGTGGTCGAGGATTCGGTGAGCAAATGTTTGAACATGCCATTAAGCTAGCGAAAACTAAGAATTGTAAGGTTGTTCAACTTACTAGCGATAAACAACGTCCTGATGCTATTAGGTTTTATGAAAAACTTGGTTTTATAGCAACTCACGAAGGGTTCAAACTGGCGTTGTAAGTTGTCTGCTAACAAGCCTCTGAATTAAGATTCAACAAGGCGTTATTAAGTTTTATCAGATAAGGTTTCTTATAAAAATGACTACAAGTTGTGATTGCCGAACAAAGACAATTAACTGGGACACATAGAGCTTGCTCGGTTTCAACATTTTAGCAAGCACTACTTAGCCCGCTATTTTGGTGCTAGGAGTAGGGAGCATTTCGTGCACAAAGTCTTCGTATTTGGAACTTTGAAAGAAGGTTTCCCAAATTTTAAAAACAATAAAGGAATTCGTTATCGCCAAAACTTTGATACTAAGGAAAGTTATCCACTTTATTTAGTCGGTGTGCGTTTTTCGCCTTGGTTGATTTTAAATCCAGGTAAAGGTCAGCCTGTTAGAGGGCAAGTTTTTGAAGTGACAAACGATGCTCTAGAGTTAATGGATGTACTGGAGCGAATTAACGAACCTGATGGCTATCGTAAAATTACGATATGGGTTACTTGTTTAGTATCCGGTGAGGAACTGAGTGTTTTTGCTTATGTAAAACTACCGGAAATGGTCGTTCCTGGAGAGGTTCAAGTTGAACTTACAGGTGAGTATTGCATCGAACATGCTGAACTATATCGCAGCCGATATTCCTAATATGAAACTTAATAACGGAATTGTTTTTGTCATAAATCTTTTTATTTTGTTATTTATATTATCCTTATTATATTCGCCTTTCGGCTAGGTGTTCGCGGACTCTAACTAGAATTGGATTAACATAGACTACCTCTAAAGTGGTTGTGTTGGTCGGTGGGATATGATACTGATTGTGGGTATTTGGACGTTATGTACTAGGAAAAAAATGGAATTTACTTTTGAAAAAGTGACTCTCAGGGATCTAGATTTAATCCTTAAATTAGGTGAGTCAGTTAATGAAGAACATGTCGTGCCTCTACTTAATGCAGAAGGTCAGGAGGCGATTAGAGTTGCGTTTAAGGCTGATATTGAACAGGTGAAAAATCCCGACATTTATTCGGCAGTTAAAGCAACTATTGGTAACGAAATTATCGGTTATATAGCTTGGCGGGAAGAGAACTACATTGGTCATCTTTATGTTAAAACTGAATATCATGGTTTTGGTGTAGCGAAACGACTAGTCGAAGAAATGAAGCAAATTAGTAGCGCAAGGTTGATTCGAGTCAAAGCATCTATTTATGCACTTGGTTTTTATGGGAAAGTCGGGTTTAAAGCAATGTCGGAGGAGCTGAGTATAAATGGCATTCGTTATGTGCCTATGGAACTCAATGTTGAACAACGGATATAGTCTATAAGAATAGGATTAGTTGAATAAACATGATGTTATGCGCATAGCGTTTTGAATCAGTTTAATAATAGGGTATTGATATGGAAGAATATTGGAATCCGATGGTTCCCGAATTACTCGTTACTGATTTTGATAAGTCGTTAGCTTTTTATACACAAGTGTTAGGTTTCTCTATTCGAATTAGGCGAGACAAACCCGATTTTGTGTATCTAGAGCAAGGCCAGGTTCAAATTATGCTTGAGCAGATTAATGAGACGGCTTGGGTAACGGGTGAACTCGTTGCTCCCTTAGGCCGAGGTATTAACCTTCAAATCGAACTACCTGATCTAGCCCCGCTTATAGGCCGTCTTGAACAGTATCAGGTTTCTTATTATCGTGAATTGAAAGAAACGTGGTATGACATCGGGAGTAAGCTTTCTGGAGAGCGTGAATTTTTGATTCAAGACCCAGATGGTTATTTATTACGGTTTACTCAACACTTGGGTGAAAAGCCTAAGGATGTAACGTGAATGAATTTGATTGGCATAAAGATGCTATTTCTAACAGTACTTTGATTACATCGTCTTATAAGAACACTCAAAATGTTCGTCGGTTCTTTAAGTTAAAGTGTGGCGAAAGTTTTAAGTTTGATCGTAATTTCATGCTGTGGATGAAAGGTGCGCAAGGATTAACTATGGGTGACGCAGTCGGGGAGTGGCTAAGTTAAAGACGAAATATCAGGAAAAGTCGGTGATTTAGTACATTGCCACTGCAAGACTTGCAGAAAATCACTTTTGAATAGGAGCTGGCATGATCCAAATTAGGCCAATGACATTAGATGAATATCCCGCGTATTGTGATTATTTCATTGACGATTACAGCCATGAGATTTCTAAAAATTATGGTCACTCAATGGAGCGGGCTGTCGAATTAGCTCAGCAAGACCTAATACGTTGTTTTCCTAATGGATTGGAAACCAATGAACACGAGTTGCTGTGTATTGAATCAGAATCGAACCTTGTTGGCTATTTATGGCACTCGATTAAGGTAAGTGATAAATCCACATTTATTTATGACTTTTTCATATTCCCTAATAGCCGTAATAACGGCTATGGAAAGTTAGCAATTAAGGCGCTTGAATCACAATTGAAATCAATTGGCATTGAACAAATAAAACTAAGAGTTGCTTACCACAATCAAAGGGCTTTAAAGTTATATCAGGAAGTTGGTTTTGCTATTAGTGGTTATAATATGTCAAAGAAAATAAGTGAAAGTTGTTGGTAGTAGTACCTGCAGAAGATGTCTATGTGTTGTCTTTGAAATAAAAAATTAGACCGTATTGAAATGAATGAAATCCCCCTTCCGCATGAGTAGAAGGGGGTATTAACTCAAATTCAAGTATTAACTTACCTTATAAGTATACATATGTCTGTAAACTTAGTTTTTCATCACACTTGTATTTAAGACCTTTCGCTATTAGAACGCGTAGGCAAGGCTTGCTTTGAAGTTACGGCCGACTTCGTAGCTGGTGTATTTATCTGAGCCCCAAGAAATACCGAAGCCTGTATGTTCTGCATATTGCTTGTTGAATAAGTTGTCTACGCCAAGATTTATAGTTAGATCTTTCGCAAACGTAGGGTTATAGGCTGCCCACATGTTATGAACACCGAATCCCGGGCGACTAATCTTTTCATTTTCTTCATCTGTATATTCGTTACCTAGAACGAAGCGTGAATCCCAACCAAACACGATCTCTTCGCTCAGGCCATAATTGAAACCAGCCTTGATATTATGAATACCTGTTTTATTCATATCGCTAGTCGTGTTGTCTTTAAGGTTCTTCTGATCGCCATCTGAATACGAGTGGTTAGCATAAATGCTAAGGTCTTCTAATTTGTAAGTGAATACAGTTTCGATACCCCATACTTCAGCATCGTTCTTGTTAGTTAAACTAGTGTTCTTAGTTGGGTGCATTTGGTTATCAAGGTTATACTTATACGCCGTGAACCCAATGATTGAGTTGTCAGCCCCAAGTAAGTTAGATAAATCGTAATCGAAGCCCGTTTCATAGTTGTTACCCGTCATGGCCTTTGTATCACCTTGAGTTACCTTACTCGGGTCTCCTATCATTAAGGCTTCTGGTAATGAAGCGCCTTTGAATAAACGACCATAGCCTACACGTAGTCGTAGATCATTTGTTGCTTGGTATTCACCTTTGAACTTTGGTGAAAGTTGGTCTAGCGTACCAGAGTACATGCCACCAAGTTGATGAATATCGTAACGTAGTCCCGACGTTAAACGGAAGTCGTTAATTTCGAATGAATCCTGAATGTAAAGACCATAAGCTGTAATCTTACCGCCATCAAAACCATATTTTTTAGTTTCACCTTTTTGTGGGCCCGAGAGTATTTCGCCATTCTCGGCGTCAATCCACTGTTTTGCTGTGTAACCGTCAACGCCATATGTTAACTCGTGATCAGAAACCCAAGAAACATTACGAATATCACCCCCGATAGTTGTTACATTATATTCGCGATTTGGGATTGATACTTGACCATCTTTGATCCATTTTCCATTAGCATCTTTTTTCCAAATGCTATCTGTCAGCGGGTCGCGTTTCATGTACTGGCGGTTATAGTATAGATTGCTCTTTAAATTAACGAGATCATTGTCTGGATTGTAGGCGTGTTGAAGCGTTACTGTATCTCGGTTGATAGAATTGTAATTATGCTCTTTGTCTGCATATAAAGCGCCGTTTTTTTCACCTGAAAGTTGACGTTTACCACCATCACTATAGTGGTTTATCATTAGTTTGAATTCGTTGCTGTTATTTGGAATAAAGACGACTTTTGCCAAACCTGATTTTAGCTCGCCTTGTTTAGAGCTAACATCGTCTTTGTTTGGAATATGTAGGTCGCCATCTTCTGAATAGTTTGCGATAGCCATAAACTGAAGCTTGTCATTCAGCTTTGTATATACGGCAACGTCAACACCTTTTCGTTCGTATGCACTTTGGTAACTCGTTTTGATACGAGCACCAAATTTATCATCGCCTTGAAGTAAATCATCAGGGTCTTTTGTTTCGTAGCTGAACGAACCGTTGACAACACCTGAGCCATTAAGTGCAGAGTTGGCCCCTAGCTCAATTTTAGCCACTTTCAAAAGGGATGGGTCGATAGTTTGGTCACCGGAGTGATGGAAAAGCTGACCTTCCTGACGAGCGCCATCGATGGTTACAACTGCGAACTTGTCTTCCATTCCTCGAATAAATACTTTACGTGAGTACCTAGCATTACCATCAACAGTAACACTTGGCATAGTGTTTAGAATATCTTTGATGTCGGAAGCTTGTTTTTGCTCTAATGTTGTTGCGTTAATCTCAGTTTGAACCAGCTGATCTAAAGCTGTTGCTGTGACAACCATACTTCCATCATCTGAAAATGCTGAAAATGATGTTAGCGCAATGGCTATTGCCGAAGGTAATACTTTTAATTTCATATTATTATCTGTCTCGTTGTATGTCATATTTGAGACGCGCATTCTAGCACCATATCTAAATGGTAATTGTTATCATTTACATTATTTACATTACACTACTTTACATTGTTTACTTTATTTACATACCTTCTCAAGATAGCTTTAAATGTGAGCCTAGTTGGCTTCATCGTCATGGAAGGGGGATGAAATTTATGGGGGCTATAAATGGGTTATAAAAAGAATAAGAGGAGGCTTAAGGAGCTGGAGAGTGATAGTCTACTGTCGTTGTAGACTATCATATCATTTTAATCGGACTAGCTAGATATAGCCCAACACAATAAATTTACAAGGTTAGAATTTGTAAGATGCAGCTAGGTATAGCGAACTTAAAATAACATCAGTATCAGATTTACCTGGAGTCTTAAGTGTGAAAGCGTCAGCTTCATAGCCTGCACGGAAGTTTATATTAGATAAAGTCGCTGGTGTATATTCTAAACCTAGTCCTAAACGTGCGGCTGTAGCACTGCTATCGTCTATTTTTTTCGTTGTTTGGTGTAGATCCAGTGATGACAAACCAATGGTAGTAAAAGGACGTAAGCCATTTTGGAAAGTGTAACCAAGATTAGCGGTTAGAGATAGAGTAGTAGGCGCCCATTTATAGCCATTTTTGTTGTTAAGTGGTGTGACATCCCCGTATTTTGTATATTGAGTTTCAATTGCAACGATACGGTTAAATTGGTAACCACCAATAAATTTTAGTGTATTACCATGGGTATCAGAATAAAATGAGCTGCTATCAGAATCACTAAATGTCGAGCCTAAACCACCACCAATGTAGAAGCCTGAGACGTCTTGGTTTGCTTGAACATGTGTCGTTAATACGATTGCAGCTAAGGCACCAAGTACAGTTATAGATTTCATTATTTACCTTTATATTTATTATTGATTATTTTGATGGCTGGATTATAAATGACACTAAATTTAAAACAATACAACTAGGTTAAAGTAGAGTAAGGTACTGTAAGTAAAGGTGTATTTTTGTAATCCCTTCTTTTTTAATTCAAAAGTGCCCATGTTGTTATCAAAAAATTCTAGTAGAGCATAATTAGGTATTAACCAAAGGAGTTAATCATGAAGTTATCATTAATGGCTGCAAAGTCTCTGAATGGCATCATTGGCAATGGTCCTGATATTCCATGGAGAGCTAAAGGTGAGCAACTTTTATTCAAAGCCATGACATATAATCAATGGCTTTTAGTTGGACGCAAAACTTTTGAGTCTATGGGGTCGCTACCAAATCGTAAGTACGCCGTGATATCACGATCTGATTTCGTTTCAGAGGATGAAAATGTAATGGTTTTCTCTTCAATTGAGGGTGCTTTAAAAGAGTTAGAAGATATTACCGATCACGTTATTGTTTCGGGTGGCGGCGAGATTTATAGAAGTTTGATTTCTAAAGTTGATACTTTGCATATATCAACAATTGATATTGAAACTGAAGGGGATATTGTTTTTCCTGAAATCCCTGGTTCATTTAGTTTAGCGTTTGAGCAAAAATTTGAATCGAATATTAACTATTGCTATCAAATTTGGCAAAAGAGTGAAGAAGCCGTTGTACCGAGTGTTTAAGGTTTTTTTTGCAGCACTGTGGACTGAAGAAGAAAAAAGCACGATTCAAAAATGGAAGTGGTGGTCTTTAGAATAGATGTGCGTAGCAGGTCACGACAGCTTTAAACCTGAGTGGCTCCCAGCGTTATTAAATGAAATTATAGAAAGTAATGTAACAGTATAGCAAGTGTCTGAATTTATTGATAATATTCATGGTTGTGTGCGAAGTAATCATTTCAATTAGTCATGCGTTCGGTTTTAATCTGGATTATCTTGTTTAGTTTTAGGGAAAAGTAATGAAAAAATTGTTTTTAGCATCATCGTTTACTGATGTAGTCGAGTTATTTGTTCAATCGGAAAAAACTGAGCTAAAGGGGAAGACTGTTACATTCATCCCTACAGCGAGTATTCATGAAGAAGTCACTTTTTATGTGGATGCAGGTAAAAAGGTGTTGCAAGATCTAGGTTTAATTATTGATGTGTTAGAAATTTCTACAGCTACAAAAAACGAAATATCAAGTAAGCTAGAAAGTAATGACTTTATTTATATCAGTGGAGGAAATACATTTTTCTTGCTTAAAGAGCTAAGAAGAACGGGTGCCGATGAATTAATAAAGGAACAAATTAACCGAGGTAAACCGTATATTGGCGAATCTGCGGGTTCAGTAATCCTGTCTCCAAATATTGAATATGTAAAAGAGATGGATGACTTTAACGCTGTTGCAGACCTAGTCTCTTTTTCTTCTTTAAGTGTCATTGATTTTTACCCGTTACCGCATTATACAAACTTTCCGTTTCAAGAAAGTACGCAAAAAATAATGTCAAATTACATGGATGCGATTAATCTTATCCCTTTCAGTAATGCGCAAGTGATATTGGTAGATGGTGATAAGGTTGAGTTGGTAAGTATTTAACGAGGTTATATGGAAGTATATTGTAGAGTGTTGGAGGCTGAGGATAGCCGTGCATATCGTGAATTGAGATTAGAAAGTTTGAAATTGCATCCTGAATGTTTCGGTTCGGGATACGAAAAACAAGTTAAGTTACCTCAATTGTACTTTGAAAAGCTCATTGAAGAAGAAAGCAAAAATAGTGCTATGTTAGGTGCATTTATTGGTAACGAGTTGGTTGGTTTATGTGGACTAACTCCTTCAACATCGAAAAAAATCGAAATAATCCAAATGTACGTAGTAAAAAAGAACAGAGGACTAGGGATTGCTTTTAAATTACTTGATTTAGCAAAGTGTTATCTCAAACACTTTAACAGTAATTCGCTTATTTTAACTGTGTATCAAACGAATTTAAGTGCAATAAAAGTATACCAAGATGCTGGGTTTGACGTAATCAGTAGTCAAAATGGTGAGATTCAAATGGCTTTCGTGATGCGAACTTAACACATAAGACCAGGTTGGATACGTTTTAAAGAATAATATAAAGTTTGAAGAGGGGAGATGTACGAATGGGTGAACCTCAACAATAGTAAATAACTGATTGATTAAAATCGTTATTCAGTGCAATCTTAGCATTCTATTATTCCGTTAGTGATATGGTTATTTATCACTAGTCTTGGGATTTAAGTTAACGTAATGCTCTAGTTCACCGAGCTAGATAATTATTTTATTTTTTGATGTTTGAAAGGATGCAGAAATGTATAGCATTGGTTTTACAAAAAAAGCGAGTAAAGGTTTCCTATTTGGGTGTGCACTTAGTTTAATATCTAGCGCAGTATTTGCGGATGAAAATACGTTATGTTTAAAATCAGAGTTAAAAACGCATCCCCAAAATGTGTTGTCGTGTTTTGTAAATTCAGATTCGTCGACACCGGCGAGCTGGAAGCTAGAAAAGAGTGAATATAGAAAGGAAGCGGCTTTAACCGTATATACCTATACATTAACGAGCCAATTTTGGCCTGATAAAACAATAAGCAACTCTGGACGTGACTGGAAGCACACGCTAGTGCTTTATGTACCAGATCATGTCACTTCATCGCAATCATTCCTTTATATTAATGGTGGCACGCGGTTTGAAGAAAAGGGTAAATCTAACCCTAAACCAGCAAAGGTGGATTTTGAGGGGCTTGTAAAGGCAACTCAATCTGTTGTTGCAGATCTACAAGATGTCCCCGATCAGTATTTAAGTTTTGATGATGACATAGCAAGACGTGAAGACGATATTGTTGCTTATACTTGGAATCAATACATGGATGATCCGGAAAACAATGCTTATTGGCCTGCACATTTACCGATGACGAAAGCGGTTGTTAAGGCAATGGACATGATTCAATCGGAAGCCGATATACGTCATTACCAAAAACCGACTGATTTTGTGTTATCGGGTGCCAGCAAACGTGGTTGGACAGCGTGGCTAACAACGATCGTAGATGACCGAGTCAATGGTATTATCCCTATTGTTATCGATATTCTGAACACCAAAGAAAACCTACTTCATATAAAAAATAGTCTAAACGGTTGGCCATTAGCATTTCATGATTATGAAGCGCAAGGTGTAACGGACCGTATGGGGAGTCTTGAATTCGACAAATTAATGAGCATCGAAGATCCGATTGCTTATTTATCTTATTCAAAATATGCCTCACGTTTGGCTGTGCCTAAATATATTATTAACGCATCGTCAGATGATTTTTTTGTTCCGGATTCATACTTACAGTACGCGAAAGATTTACCTGGAGAAACCGTACTTCGGATTTTACCTAATCAGCGTCATTATATTGATTATTCGATCGTGAATCCGGCGCTTATTGAATATTACACCTTGTTTATTAATAAACTTCCTAGGCCTGATGTGCGTTGGAATGCAAGTAAAGATCATCAGGTTATTAGCGTAACGACAGACTTTGAGCCAATTAAAGCAACGTTATGGGAAGGTTATAATCCAAAGGATCGAGATTTCCGTATTTATCCAGCAAAAATGGAGTATAAACAAACACAAATTGCAGGTGTTTGTATTGAACAAAAATGTGTTTATAAATTAGCACCAATTACGACTAAGACAGGTTACACCTCACGTTTTATTGAGTTTGTCTATGAAGATGGCTCAAATCGACTTGTGACGACGTCACCCGCATTTATAACACCAAATACATATCCTCAGGCTAACAGTCAGTAACGAAAACTGACATAGCCCCTCAGATTATTGTTACTGAGGGGCTTTTATCGTAAAAATACAAGTGTTACAGGAGGGGCCAATGAGAACCGTTGGTGTTTCATCATGTATCAATAGCATATCTCGGTATGGCTTATCAAAAAATGCTTTACTGCTCGTGTGAAGATGACTTTATTGAAAAAGAGCATGCTGATAAGTTATTAAATCATATTGGATTAAATATTGCGTGATGCGTTGTTGTTTGGCTGTTGTCTAAATATGGAAGTCGTTAGTTAATAAAGTCATCGGTATTAATTTTATAGGGAAATTCTAAATATGTTGAAGCAAGTAGGGAAGGCTAAGATTCAGCCTAAGCATAAATTAACCTGTCATTGTGGTTCTGTTGAGCTTGAATTGTCGTTACCTAATGGCATTGAAAAACCTAGGCGTTGCGACTGTTCTATTTGTCGTCGGAAAGGTGCAATTGTTGGGTCTGTCGATCTTAGTGGTATTCGTATTATTAAAGGTGCTGAGGATCTGCGATTGTATCAATTTAATACCAATACGGCTAAACACTATTTCTGTTCTAATTGTGGTATTTATACACATCATCAACGCCGTTCTAACCCAAGTGAATATGGTTTTAACATTGGTTGCCTCGAGGGCGTTAATCCTTTTGATATCGAGGATATAGTCACTAATGATGGGGTTAACCATCCAGCTGATCGGAAGCTTGTATCTGATTTATAATTTAACTGGGCATTAATGTATTGGAGGAATTGATTATCGACGCACATATACTGAATGTATTTACTGGTGACAACGCAACGGGTAATCCTGCAGCTGTTGTAAAACTCACTTCGTGGTTACAAGAGCATGAGTTACAAACTATTTCGCGTAACTTGGGTCAACCTATTACTTCATTTATTGTTTATATCAAACACAGTTATGAAATCCGTTGGTTTGCGGGTTGTGTCGAAATTAATCTATGTGGACATGGTAGCTTAGCCGCTGCAGCCGCTATTTTCGAAATGGATCCTGACCATGATCTTGATATCCAGTTTGTTAGTAAGCACGGTGTGATTTCAGTCAAGAAATATACTTATGGTTATACGATGACTATGCCAAGCTGGCAGTCAGAACATAATCCCGAATTGAAAAAATACAGTAAATTACTTGGTTTGGAAGCTATTGATGTATTCAGCACAAGGGATTTGGTTTTAGTGCTAGATAGTGAAGAGCAAGTTCGTGACTTCGAACCTGACTTCGATGTTATAAAAAGTATCAGTGAGTACCATGCCGTAATCATAACGGCTCAAAAAGGCGCTGGTGGTTATGTACTTAGGTATTTTCCTCCTAAAATCGGGATTAATGAAGATATTGCCACGGGTTCAGCTCAATGTTCATTAGCGCCATATTGGTTAAATAAGTTATCTGTAAAAGAACTCGAGGTAAGACAGTTATCAATCCAAGGTGGTTTTTTCCATGTTAGTCAGAGCCAAAGTGATAGCATTGAATTGACGGTGAATGTTTTACTTACGCAAGTTGTTAATTTTATCGACGAACTAAAAAATGAATAACTGTGTTGTGATGTATTATTGGATCCAACGGGAAGTTGTATAGGACTATTTACAGGGAGTTAAAATGTCAGAGTATTTTGCCAAAATCAATTGGGTTAGAGATAGCAATGAAAGTTATGTTGATAACAAATACAGCCGAGGGCATGAATGGATCTTTGATGGTGGCGTAGTTGTTCAAGCCTCATCTTCACCTCACGTTGTACCTTTACCTTATTCTGTCGAAGCAAATGTAGACCCTGAAGAGGCGTTTGTTGCATCCCTTTCTAGCTGTCATATGTTGTTCTTTTTATCTATCGCAGCTAAACGAAAGTATGTAGTCGATTCATATATAGATGATGCTGTTGGAATAATGGGTAAAGACAGTGACGGTAATATTTCCATGACAAAGGTAACACTTCGACCTTATGTTGAGTTTTCGGGAGATAAAAAACCGACGATAGCGCAACTTGAAAAAATGCATCATCAATCGCATCAACAGTGCTTCATCGCCAATTCGGTCAAAACTGAAATTGTGACAGAGATTATTACAGCTAAAAATTAACAAGTGGAATCAGAATGGAATTTGAACATAAAATAAGTATTAATGCATCGGCTGCAAATATATTCGCGATTTATGAAAATGTGGACGCTTGGTCATCATGGGATCCTGATGTTAAAAGTGCATCTATCGATGGACTATTTGAAGCTGGAGCAATGGGTAAATTAAAACCTATAAACGGTCCTGAATCTAAAATATTACTCACGGAAGTTGTGAAAGATAAATTATTCACAGTAACTAGCCGTTTGCCATTGTGTAAAATGACCTTTGAGCATGTACTGGAACCTAATGGTAAAGATACAGCTGTTTTACATAAGGTGTCTTTTACAGGGTTGTTATCCCCAATATTTGGCCGTTTGATCGGAACTGGAATTAGCAAAGGCTTACCTCATACCCTTAGGGGGTTGAAACTTGCAGCTGAGTCCGGCTGTAAAGACGTTAGTTAACGTCCTATCTTAGAAGACCGATATTACAAAGTGTACTGGTTATTGAAGGAATATTTTTATAGTCACTAAAAAGGAGTAAATAATAGTGAATGATATATTAGCTTTTAGCTTGATCGCGTTACTTTTAGTTGTATCACCAGGCCCAAATGGCGTGTTAATTTTAAAAACTGCGTCGTCACAGGGACAGCGAGCTTCCATCTTGAATATTTTCGGATTAACCACGGCAACCTTCTTTCATGGCGCGCTGTCTATTTTCGGATTTTCTGCATTATTGATGCAATCAGCAGAGTTATTTTTCATCATTAAAATACTCGGTGCTGGGTATCTGTTTTATATCGGCGTAAAGGCAATTATTAGCTCTTACAAAACAAAGAGCAGCGATACCGAAACGAATAAAAAAATCAATGCTCAGAAGAACGGAGTTGGTTATTTTAATGAAGGGTTCATCACTCAAATCCTAAATCCTAAAGTGTCGATGTTCTATTTAGCGGCCTTTCCTCAATTTATATCGCCCGACAATTTTTCATATTTAAATGCATTTTCGTTAGTTTCAATTCATGCAAGCATCATATTTATGTGGTTTGTCGGCGTAACCTTAGCAATAGAGAAAATAAAATCATCGGCTAAAAATACCAGAATGGGGAATTGGGTTCAAAGGCTTTCGGGCACTGCCATGATATATTTCAGTTCAATGATTCTTACACAAAAATAACAGTAATCATCATAAGAACAAACTTTGAATACAGAGCCGACAGTAATGATTAACTCGATTTCTTGTGTCCACTGAGTCGTCGATCACGTTATGATCTTTTAATTATGATAATGGCCTTAAACAAGAGTAAATAAGCAGACTTTATGGAAAAAAATGCAGATATTTGGTGTCAATATTACGAAAAGGCGTTAATACGTAAACATAGACCAAGCACTGAATCCGCGGTGAAGCTAAACACATCTAATTATAAAACAGCAACAGATTGTGGCTGCGGAATAGGAAGTGATATTCATTACCTGAGTGATTTAGGCTATCAAGTTTCTGGTTTTGATATTAATGAAGATGCGTTAGCAATTTGTCATGAACGTTTTGCTGATAATGCTATGGTTGAAATATCACGTGATAGTTTTGAGGACTATGACTACCCAAAAAATGGTCTGGTTTTAGCTCACTCTAGTCTTTATTTTGCCGAACCTAGCGATTTTAAAAACACATGGATAAAAATATCATCTAGCTTAGCCAAAGGTGGCGTGTTTGCTGGCGACTTTATGGGGGTAAATGATAGCTGGGCTACAGGGTATCGTAGTGCAACAAACCCGATGAACAAGCAACAAGTCTTGAATTTGTTTGGCGAATTTGAAATTATAGAGTTTCATGAGCGTGATGAAAAAGGGCAAACGGCCATAGGAAAAATCAAGCATTGGCATACTTTTTCAGTGATTGCGGTAAAGCAGACTTAAACTTTGTTGATGATTTATAAGGACGTTCAATATGGAACCTGAACATTTAGCATCTCAACTTCGATGTCCGAGCGGAGATAAAGCGCTTGAAGTTGGTATTAGTATGAATAAGGCAAATTATAACCTTAATCGAGAATGCATAAACCTATTAGAATTAAATGACGACAATAGGGTGCTAGAAATTGGACCCGGTAATGGGGCATTCGTGCAGGAAGTCTTGCAAGAAGCCAAAGGCATTAATTATGTGGGAATTGATATTTCAACAGCGCTCGTTGCCGAGGCTAGCAGGCTTAATGACTCTCAGGTTAGAAAAGGGGTTGCCAAATTTGAGTGTGGTGACTCAGCGGATCTTCCTTTCGAAGCTGGTTACTTTGACAAGGTGTTTACGGTACACACTTTATATTTTTGGGAAAATCCTTATGAACACCTTTCTGAAGTTAGACGAGTATTGAAGCCATCCGGCACTTTCTGTATTGCTTTTGGAAACCGAGAGTTTATGAAAAACCTTCCTTTTGTGAAATATGGTTTTGAATTGTATGATGACTCTAGTGCTTGTAATCTTCTACGCGAAGTGGGTTTTAACATTGAAAGTGTCCATGAATTTACTGAACATGGTTTAAGTAATACTGGTGAGAGTGTCGATAAGCTTGTGCATGTTATTGTATGTAAAGATTAATATACCCTCTATCGTAAAGAATAAGCACGAAACGATTAAACGGAAAGGAGTGCATGATGGCTAAGATTTATCTGTTTGATTGGGGTGATACCTTAATGGTTAATCCAGCGCATATGAAAGGAAAAATGTGTAATTGGGAGCATGTTGAAGCGATAAATGGTGCACATGATACGTTGGCTTTACTGTCGCAACAGGGTTGTAAACTTTATGTCGCGACTGGTGCTGCGGACTCAAGTGAAGAGGATATTAAAGCTGCATTTGAACGCGTAGGGCTTGCTGGGTACATATTAGAGTTTTTTTGCCAATCAAATTTAGGTATTGGTAAGGGAACCGCTGCTTATTATCAAGCTGTGGTAGAAGCGCTTGGTGTTGACGCAAGCGAAGTTACCATGGTCGGTGATATATTACATCGCGATATAGAGCCTGCCATTGAGGCCGGATTGAATGCGATTTGGTATACCCCTGATGCATCAGGTGGAGAAAATACGGGGCATTATCAACAAATTAAACACCTCAGTGAATTATGTAATCTATAAATTTAAGGAAGAATGATGATCAACAAAGGAAGTTGTTTGTGCAATAAAGTGCAATACGAAATTGATGGCGAATTTGACGATGTACTCAATTGTCATTGTAGTATGTGCCGTAAATTACACGCGTCGGCATTTAGAACCAGAGCCAAGATAAAAACCGAGAGTTGGAAAACTCTTGAAGGTGAAACATTCATTAAGTTTTACGAATCTTCACCTGGTGAACATAAAGGTTTCTGTGCTGAATGTGGTTCGAGTCTGTTTACAAAATTTGATGCTTACCCTGACATACTTGGTTTCCCTTTTGGGACGCTCGATACCGATCCAAAAGTCAAAGCAACACGACATGTTTACGTGGGGAGTAAGGCTGCATGGCATGACATCACTGATGATCTACCTCAGCAACTTGAATTTGGTTGATATTTAGATAAGGACGTCAAAATATTAGTACTGAGACCGAATTGCGAATGCTGTGATAAGGATTTACCTGCGTCCGTTCTAGCTTATAACGAAGGATGCCATAAACGATTTATGGCATCCTAATGCATTATTTAATAACTACTTTCTTAATAATGATAGCTTCGCTCGGTACATCTTCATGACCTTTTACTGTTGTCGTTCTTGAAAATGCAATCATGTTAACTACATCCATTCCCGCGGTAACAGTACCAAATGCCGTGTAGCCCCAGCCAGCGTTTGTCGTTGCGGTATGATCAAGAAAATCATTATCATCTAAGTTAATAAAGAACTGAGCTGTCGCAGAGTGTGGTGAATCTGTACGCGCCATTGCGATTGAACCAATCACATTTTTAAGGCCTCGATTAGCTTCGTTAGCAATGGCTGGGCGAGTCTTCTTTTCCTGCATTTTTTCAGTAAAACCACCACCTTGGATCATGAAGTCTTTAATCACGCGATGAAAAATAGTGCCTTCATAAAAACCTTCTTTGCAATAGCGTAGAAAGTTCTTTGACGTGACTGGCGCTTTCTCCATATTCAGTTCAATTTCGATGTCACCTAAGTTTGTGGTAAAAATAATCATTCTGTTGCACCATCTTTGTATTAGTGTTGGTATTAATTTAATCGCGCAGTATACGCAAACATAACGCTAAACTGTAGTCGTGAATATTTAAAACTACTTTCATTTAAGCAATTTCTTTTATAAGATCATTTTTTCTAACCATCTGAAGTTAATCACTCCCTATGCCAGCTCAATTTATAAAAAATATTCCTGTTAGTGTAAGGTTCATGCTGATGTCAGCATTGGCTTTTTCGATTATGACGAGCTTTGTTAAATTAGTCAGTACTTATGGTATTCCTGTTTTTGAAATTGTTGCAGCAAGAGCAATTGTTTCATTAATTATTAGTTACGTGGACGTGCGTCGTAAACGCATATCCGTTTGGGGCAATAATAAAAAACTACTTATGGCGCGTGGTACTGTTGGTTCATTAGCCCTCATCTGTGTTTATTTCGCGGTAACGACTTTGCCTTTAGCTGAGGCCACTATTCTACAATATTTACATCCCGTATTTACGGCAATACTCGCCTTGATTTTTCTTAAAGAACGTATTCAACGCTCGACTATTATCTGCATTCTGTTTTGCATCATAGGGCTATTACTTATTGTTAGCCCAAGCCTGACATTTTCAGGGACTGCCGAGTTACCTTTATTCAGCGTTGCAGTTGCACTGCTGGGTGCGTTGGGGAGTGCGATTGCTTATGTGATTGTTAAGCGTCTTAGTAGTACCGAAGATAGTTCTGTGATTATATTTTATTTTCCACTTGTTGCATTACCCCTGTCATTAATCTTACTTGGTGATGATTTTGTTCTGCCCAATACAGAAGCGTTTGTATTGTTGATTTTTATTGGTATTTTCACTCAAATAGGGCAGCTGGGGTTAACCAAAGCAATGCAAACAGAAGTAGCGAGCAAAGCGACGGCATATTCTTATGTGCAAGTTGTTTTCTCAATTATATTCGGTTGGTTATTGTTTAGTGAAGTACCTTCCCTGTGGACTTGGTTTGGAGGCAGTTTAATTATTCTGGGTGCGTTAATTAACGCATTTGGTAGCCTTAATCGAAGATCAATAAAACACAAGCAAGCAGGCTGATCATAAAGCATACTTGTCTAAAGACGTTCAATAATGGAGTAACGAATGCAAAAGGTATTTGATGATGTGAACGCTTTAGATAAGCGATGTGTTGATCTGTTTGGGTTAAGTGAAGATTTACTGATGGAGCATGCCGCTGCGTCGATGATGCAATATATACACGGTAAGTTTTCAAGTAATGAAAAGGTACTTATCGTTTGCGGTTCAGGAAATAATGGTGCAGATGGAATCGCGCTTGCCAGACTTTTATACTCTCAATACGATGTCTGTATGCTTATGCCGTATCATGTGAAATCTGCGATGGCAAAATTGCAATATAAAAGAGCCAAGCTTTTAGGTGTTAAGATCATCGAGAGCTTATCTGAACTAGCACTTGAACACACGCCCGATGTTATTGTCGATTGCCTTTTTGGCTCCGGATTAAACAGAGATCTGGATAACGAGTCGCAGCGTCTGATCACACGAATAAATTCTTGGCCTGGGCATAAAATTGCATGTGATATTCCTTCAGGGATAAATAAGCAGGGAAAAGTAACCACCGTCGGCTTTTGCGCGAACATAACCATCACTATGGGGGCGTTAAAAACGCAACTTTACAGTGATGTCGCGAAGGATTATACCGGAGATATTATTGTCAGCGACTTAGGTGTGCATCGCAGTATTTATGAAACGACAACTAATACCTATCTTTTAGATCCCTTTGATATGCAATTGCCATTACGTACAAAACAAAACTCGCACAAAGGGTCATTTGGGCATTTAAGCGTCATTGTCGGTAATAAAACAGGGGCGGGGATCATTGCAGCTGAAGCCGCTTTTGCATTTGGTGCAGGTTTGGTCACTGTGATTACAGACGAAAATGTAAATATACCGTTTCATATTATGCGACAGCATACCCTGCCTGAAAAATGCACTGCGATCGCAATTGGTATGGGACTTGGCCAATTTATAAAAGCGGAAATAGAACAGATTTTAGATATTGATATTCCAAAAGTTGTTGATGCAGATTTATTTCATGACGAGATTATTCTAACGGTTTTAAATCATGAAAATGTGGTGTTGACGCCACACCCTAAAGAGTTCTGCTCTCTGCTGAAGTTAATCAATCTCGCAGAAATAACCGTAGCAGAGCTGCAAAATAATAGATTCAAGTATGTAAGACTCTTTGCTATAAATTATCCCAAAACTGTGCTGTTGTTAAAAGGCGCGAACTCGCTTATCACCTATAATAATATTATTTACATCAATCCTTTGGGAAGTAATATTCTGAGTAAAGGTGGATCTGGAGATGTGTTAACGGGATTGATTTCGGCATTGTTAGCGCAAAGGTACAGTGTCATAAATGCGACAATTACGGCAAGTCTCGCTCACGCTATGTCAGCAAAAACCTATACTAAGAATAATTACGCTTTAACACCAATGGATATCATCGAGGGAGTAAAAGGACTGTAAAGACCATGACTATCTTAAATAATCATTATTTTAAGTAATTAATAGCATATTAAATTCGTTAATTTTGGAGTGTGTTATGTCAACAAGAAAGCATAAACGTAAAGCAGCAAAGCATTCGCATAAACATCAAGGTTTAAAGGCATCGGCTAAACAGACTGATTTTGTTAGTACACATCCTCGTGTATCTATGTTCACTGGCTCATTACTTATTGTTATCGGTCTGTTTTTACTCATAATGGGAATAGGGAGTGACGCTCAGTTTGGATTGGCTATGTTATCAATGGCTATCGGCACAATAGTTATCTTTTTCGCGAGATCAGCTTTGCCTAAGAAGGCGATAAAGGTAATTAAATAATTGCTTTGAAAAACAACATTAATGGCTTACATTAGATAGTCATTCAATAAGGGTTTAAAACGTTTAAGCTGCTTTGTTAACAAGGATTATGGATATGAGTCAGACTTATAATTTTTGCGCTGGTCCCGCAATGTTGCCACATGCAGTGATGGAACAAGCCCAAAAAGAATTTATTAATTGGAATAATACCGGCGTATCGGTAATGGAACTCAGTCATCGTAGTAAAGACTACATGGCTGTCGCTTCTGCCGCAGAGCAAGACTTACGTGATCTATTAGCCATTCCAGACAACTACAAGGTTATCTTTTCACAAGGTGGCGGTCGCGGTCAGTTTGCTGCTGTGCCCCTGAATATCCTTGGTGATAAAACTGAAGCTGATTACCTATTAACTGGCCAGTGGTCAAAATCAGCGGTTGTTGAAGGTAAGAAATACTGCCAGATTAATGAATCCAATATTCTAATGCCAAGTACCGATGGTATTGTTGCAGTTAAACCTGCATCACAATGGCAAGTATCAAGCAAAAACACGGCTTATGTACATTACTGCCCGAATGAAACTATCGAAGGCATTGAGATTAATGATATCCCTGACACAGGTGATATCCCGCTTGTTGCTGATATGTCATCAAATATCCTTTCTAAACCATTAGATATTAGCAAGTTCGGTATTATTTATGCGGGTGCGCAAAAGAACATCGGCCCATCAGGTTTGGGTGTCGTGATTGTACGTGATGATCTGCTCGGTAAAGCCAAACAAGAAACCCCATCAATCTTTAACTATAAGCTGATGGCTGAAAATGACTCGATGTTTAATACGCCGCCGACCTATTCTTGGTATTTAGCAGGACTTGTGTTCAAGTGGTTAAAAGCACAAGGTGGTCTGTCTGCTATTGAAGAAATTAACGCAGAAAAAGCCAAGCTACTTTATGGCTATATTGATAGCAGCGATTTCTACAGTAACAACGTAGCGACGGGTAACCGCTCAAAAATGAATGTGCCGTTTACATTAGCATCAAGTGATCTGGATGCGGCGTTCTTACAACAATCTCAAGATGCGAATTTAATGGCATTAAAAGGTCACCGTATTGTCGGTGGTATGCGCGCAAGTATTTATAATGCGATGCCAATCGAAGGTGTGAAAGCACTTATTGGCTTTATGGAAAAATTTGAACGTCAACAGCGTTAATCGCGAATAGATAAGAAAGCGTTCTTAGCAATAGAACAATTAATACGTATTTAAAGGCAATGGAAAAATGTGTTGAGCATGGTTAATGTCGATGACAAGCGTGCCAACTAAATAAGAGTGCCGTCTACAAGGATTTATTATGAGTTGTGATTTTTTTGCTTTAGCAAATACAGGGGTACAAGGTTTACACCCTTATCAAGCGGGAAAACCGACTGATGAATTAGAGCGTGAACTA
This sequence comes from Moritella sp. 28, assembly GCF_018219435.1. Lineage (NCBI taxonomy): Bacteria > Pseudomonadati > Pseudomonadota > Gammaproteobacteria > Alteromonadales > Moritellaceae > Moritella > Moritella sp. 28. Next base: position 2,130,802 of record NZ_CP056121.1, read on the forward strand.
GGGCTAACAGATATTGTTAAATTGGCATCGAATGAGAATCCATTGGGTGTTGGTGAATTAGTTAAAGCAGCATTAGAGAAAGAACTATCGGGTATCACCCGTTATCCAGATGCGAATGGCTTCTATCTAAAGCAAGCGTTAGCAGATAAATACGATCTTGCGCCAGCACAATTTACCTTAGGTAATGGTTCAAATGATGTACTGGAACTCATCGCTCGCAGCTTTGTTACGCCAGAGCATGAAGTTATTTTTGCGCAGCACGCATTTGTGGTTTATCCATTAGTGACACAAGCGATTGGAGCAAGGGGAGTGGCTGTACCAGCAAAAAATTGGGGGCATGATTTACCTGCAATGCTGGCCGCAATTACCGAGCGTACACGTCTTATCTTTATTGCAAATCCAAATAATCCGACGGGTACGTTTTTAACAGCTGAAGCCTTATATGACTTTTTAAGCAAAGTGCCAGAAGACGTGATTGTTGTATTGGACGAAGCGTATTTTGAATACGTAGATAAAGAGCTACAAGCGCCGTCAATTACTTGGTTAAATCAGTTTACAAATTTAATTATCACACGTACTTTCTCTAAAGCTTATGGCCTTGCGGGTTTACGTGTTGGTTATAGCATGTCACATCCGGATATAGCGGATATTTTAAACCGCGTTCGTCAGCCATTTAATTGTAATAGTTTTGCATTAGCGGCTGCGCAAGCGGCATTGTCTGATCATGATTTTTTAACCGAGAGTGTGGCGTTAAATAATGAACAACGGACTGTGTTAGAAACATTTTTCAGTGAGCAGGGTATTGGTTATATACCGTCTAAAGGTAATTTCATTACCGTGGAACTTGTTCAAGATCCGGCTATTGTGTACCAAGCATTATTGCATAAGGGCGTAATTGTTCGTCCTGTTGCGGGTTATGGTTTAACAAAGCATTTGCGAGTGAGCATTGGCACTGAACGGGAAAATAAAACCTTCATGAAGGCGCTACTGACAGTGTTGGTTGAGTTAGACGCATAGCAAGTAACGCTAGCGACTATTCGTTGTATTAATCAAAAATTAAGTGAATAAATTTATGGAAAAATTAACATTACAACCAATTGGTAAAGTATCAGGTACTATTAACTTACCAGGCTCTAAAAGTGTTTCAAACCGTGCATTGCTACTTGCTGCGCTGGCTGAAGGCACAACGCGTTTAACAAATTTATTAGACAGTGATGATATTCGTCATATGTTAAACGCACTGACAAAATTAGGTGTGCAGTATGATCTGTCTACATGTAAAACAATTTGTACAGTAACTGGCTTGGGTCGTGCATTTTCTGTAGAAGAAAAACTTGAGCTATTTTTAGGTAACGCAGGTACGGCAATGCGTCCATTATGCGCAGCGTTATGTTTGAGCGAAGGTGAGTTTGAATTGACCGGCGAACCACGTATGGAAGAGCGTCCAATTGGCAGCTTAGTTGACAGTTTACGTCAAGCTGGCGCAGATGTTTCTTATTTGAAAAATGAAGATTACCCACCAGTGCTTATTAAAGGCACTGGCTTGAAAGGTGGTAATATTAAGATTGATGGCAGCGTATCTAGCCAGTTCTTAACTGCATTTTTAATGGCTGCACCACTGGCAGAAAATGATACAAGGATAGAGATCCTTGGTGAGCTTGTTTCTAAACCTTACATTGAAATTACATTGCATATCATGCAGCAATTCGGTGTAACGGTAAGTCATGACAATTATCAGACGTTTAGTATTAAAGGTAAGCAAACATATCAAGCCGCGGGTGACTTCTTAGTTGAAGGTGATGCTTCTTCTGCGTCTTATTTCCTTGCTGCAGCGGCAATTAAAGGTGGTAAGATCCGTGTGACGGGTATTGGTAAAAAATCAATCCAAGGTGATATCCAGTTTGCAGATGTAATTGCAGCAATGGGTGGTAAAATCACTTGGGCTGATAGTTATATCGAAGCTGAAGTCGGCGAATTAAATGCCGTTGATATGGATATGAACCATATTCCTGATGCAGCAATGACAATCGCGACAACCGCATTGTTTGCAAAAGGTACAACGGTTATTCGTAATGTATACAATTGGCGTGTGAAAGAAACTGACCGTTTAGCGGCAATGGCGACTGAATTACGTAAAGTGGGTGCAGAAGTAGAAGAGGGTAATGACTACATTAAAATCACCCCTCCTGCGAAATTGATTCACGCTGCTATTGATACTTATAACGATCACCGTATGGCTATGTGTTTCTCATTAGTTGCGTTAAGTGATACTCCTGTAACGATTAATGATCCAGGCTGTACATCAAAAACGTTCCCAGATTATTTTGAGCAATTTAAAGGTTTAGTTCAAGCTTAAATTGAGCGTTGCCCTATTTGATGCTGTTATTAGCGTTGTTCTTAAATAGCGAGGTATTACTGATAAGGTGATGCCTCGCTATTTTTTATTTGCGGTTATTATTTCATACTATTTTCATGAAGATCCGTTATAATCGCGGCCAGATCCATACAGCACTGTTTAAAGTTGTATGTTAAATATCGAGTTTGGAGAATTTATGACAGCAGTAGCACCAATTATTACAGTTGACGGGCCGAGTGGCTCTGGTAAAGGTACTTTATGCCAATTACTTGCGGCTAAGCTAGGTTGGCATATACTAGACAGTGGCGCTATTTATCGTGTATTAGCCTTAGCTGCGATGCACCATAACGTGAATTTAGATAACGAAGAAGCACTCACTGCATTAGCTGCAAACTTAGACGTACGTTTTGTCCCAACGGATGATGGCTTGCAAGTGATCCTTGAAGGCGAGAATGTATCACGTGAAATTCGTACAGAAGAAGCGGGTTTTGCAGCCTCTCGTACAGCGGTATATCCGGCAGTTCGTGCAGCGTTGTTACAACGTCAACGTGACTTCCGTGTTGCGCCTGGCTTAATTGCCGACGGCCGTGATATGGGCACTGTTGTCTTCACTGATGCCAGTGTGAAAATATTTTTAGATGCTTCTGCTGAAGAAAGAGCCATTCGCCGGTTTAATCAGTTGCAAGACAAAGGCTTCGATGTTAACATGCCAGCCCTTCTGGAGGAGATCGAGAAACGTGATCATCAAGATCGCAACCGATTGGTCGCTCCACTAAAGCCTGCAGATGATGCACTTGTTATCGATTCGACATCTATGTTGATCGAAGACGTACTTGCTAGTGTGTTGGCTTTTGCAGAAGGTAAAATTTAAAGTAGTCGGTATTCTATCGATTATTTAGCGGTCAAGCATCAAGGATGATGATGACTTTTGATTAACAACCCACATTAGCCGGATTGCTTATGTGAACGTTTTATAAGTACAAATAACTCATTATGAATGAATCTTTCGCTTTACTCTTTGAAGAGTCACTACAAGAACTTGCTGCTCCTGGTAGCATCATCAAAGCAACTGTTGTTGCAATCGAAAACGGTTACGTTTTAGTTGACGCTGGTCTTAAATCAGAATCTTCTATTCCTGCTGAAGAATTCAAGAACGCTGCTGGCGAACTTGAAGTTGAAGTTGGTCAAGAAGTTGATGTAGCACTAGAATCAATTGAAGACGGTTTCGGTGAAACTCAACTTTCTCGTGAAAAAGCTAAACGTCATGAGTCTTGGATTCAGCTTGAAAAAGCATACGAAGATCAAGAAACTGTTATCGGTGTTATCAACGGTAAAGTTAAAGGTGGTTTCACGGTTGAAGTGAACACAATTCGCGCATTCTTACCAGGTTCTCTAGTAGACGTTCGTCCTGTACGTGACACTACTCACCTTGAAGGCAAAGAGTTAGAGTTCAAAGTAATCAAACTTGACCAAAAACGTAACAACGTAGTTGTTTCTCGTCGCGCAGTTATCGAAACTGAAAACAGTGCAGAACGTGAAGAACTTCTTGCTAACCTTCAAGAAGGTCAAGAAGTTAAAGGTATCGTTAAGAACCTTACGGACTATGGCGCATTCGTTGATCTTGGTGGTGTTGATGGTCTTCTTCACATTACTGATATGGCTTGGAAACGCGTTAAGCACCCAAGTGAAATCGTTAATGTTGGTGACGAAATCAATGTTAAAGTTCTTAAATTCGATCGTGAACGTACACGTGTATCTCTAGGCCTTAAACAGCTAGGTGAAGATCCATGGGTAGCTATCGCGAAACGTTACCCTGAAAGCACTAAGCTTACGGGTAAAGTTACGAACCTAACTGACTACGGTTGTTTCGTTGAAATCGAAGAAGGCGTTGAAGGTCTAGTTCACGTTTCAGAAATGGATTGGACTAACAAAAATATCCACCCTTCTAAAGTTGTTAACGTTGGCGATTCTGTTGAAGTTATGGTTCTTGATATCGACGAAGAACGTCGTCGTATCTCTCTAGGTCTTAAGCAATGTATTGCTAATCCTTGGGAAAACTTCTCAACTTCACGTATCAAAGGCGAGCAAGTTACTGGTAAGATCAAATCTATTACAGATTTCGGTATCTTCATCGGTCTTGACGGCGGCATCGACGGTCTAGTTCATCTTTCAGACATCTCTTGGGATGCTACTGGTGAAGAAGCAGTTCGCGAGTACAAAAAAGGCGACGAAATCACAGCTGTAGTTCTACAAGTAGACCCAGAGCGTGAACGTATTTCTTTAGGTATCAAGCAAATTGATGAAGACCCGTTCAACGAATACCTAGCGAATAACAAGAAGAATGCTATTGTTAATGGTACAGTTTCTTCTGTTGACGCTAAAGGCGCAACGATTGAACTAGCTAAAGGTGTTGAAGGTTACATCCGTGTTGGCGATATCTCTCGTGACCGTATCGAAGATGCAAGCCTAGTATTATCTGTAGGCGAATCACTTGAAGCTAAATATGTTGGTGTTGATCGTAAAAACCGCGTAATTAGTCTTTCAGTTAAAGCTAAAGATGAAGCTGACGAGAAAGAAGCAATGGCTAGTGTTAACAGCCAACCGCAAGAGTCTGGTCTATCTGCTATGGCAGAAGCATTTAAAGCTGCTAAAGGCGAATAATCAGCCGGAGGGATGTTTATTCATCCCTCATTAGTACGATGTCGACAATATTCTTATATGGAGATTATATGACAAAATCAGAACTTATCGAACGTCTTTGCTCTGCAAATTCACAGCTGGCGACTAAAGATGTTGAATTATCTGTGAAAGCTATACTTGATCAGATGGTAGATACTTTAGCAACTGGTGATCGAATTGAAATTCGGGGTTTTGGAAGTTTTTCTCTACATTACCGTGAACCTCGAATTGGGCGTAATCCTAAATCAGGTGAAAAGGTTGAATTAGAGGGAAAATATGTACCTCATTTCAAACCTGGTAAAGAACTTCGAGATCGTGTTAACGCTTCTTTATAGCCGTTGATACTTGCAAAAACGACATACTTTGGTGTGTCGTTTTTTTTTGCTTTTTTTTCACACGGACCCATAGTTTATGGATTACACCATATATTACTAGCACTTGGCCCATTAATTGGCGATAATCCCTTTATTGCTATTTATATCACAGAGGACGTCGATGAAATCATTTATCTTTTTTATTATTATCGCTTGCACACTGGCGCTTGCTGCAGCATTTGCTTCTAGCAACGATCAGTTAGTTGATTTTAATTACCTAATTGCGCTAGATTCGTTTAAATTATCTTCTCTGCTTGTTGGTGCATTCGTTTCTGGTTTAGTCGTGGCTGGTGTCTGTATGGGGCTGTTGTTAATGAAATTAAAATTATCACTGTCGAAATTAAAACGTAAATCAAAACGTCAAGTTACAGAGCTTGAACGATTACGTGCTGCTGATATTAAAGGTTAATTTACTGTATGTTTGAACTTTTATTTCTTTTACTTCCTGTTGCCGCCGCGTATGGCTGGTATATGGGTAGAAGAAATGGCCGCTATTTACAACAAGATAAGCAACATACTATGTCTAGAGAGTATGTGACGGGGCTTAACTTTTTATTATCAGACCAACCTGATAAAGCGGTGGATTTATTTATTGATTTACTTGATGTTGATAGTGAAACGATCGATACGCATTTGGCACTCGGTAATTTATTCCGCCAACGTGGTGAAGTACAACGTGCAATTAAGATCCACCAAAATTTAATTGCACGGCCTTCATTAACGCATGAACAGCGTAACCTTGCATTATTACAACTTGCGCGTGACTATCTTGCTGCGGGTTTGGTTGATCGCGCTGAAGAATTATTTTTGAAATTGATTGATGAACCTGATCACCGTCAAACCGCTTTATCACAACTTATTATTATTTATGAACAGACCAAGGAGTGGGAGCAAGCCATTGCGATTGGAATTAGATTAAAGAAAATGGGCGATACGAAAGTTGAACGTAAAGTTGCACATTTTCATTGTGCGCTAGCAGCCTCTACATCATTAGTAAATGAACCTAAAAAACGTTTAGCGAGTCTTAAAAAAGCCTTACAGTATGATAAGCAATGTGTCAGAGCGAGTATCATGCTGGCAGATTTTTACATTGAGCAAGACGATTATAAAAAGGCCATTGTCTGGCTTGAGCATGTAATGACTCAGGATATTGATTTTGTCACCGAGATTTTACAGAAACTAAAAGATTGTTACACTGAAATTAATAATGAAGATGGTTTTATTCACTTTCTTAACGACGCCCAAAATAATAAAGCGGGTATTAGTGTTGCGATTGCATTAGCTGATTTTACAGTGAGCAGTGTGGGGTTAGAGCCAGCTGAAAAGCTGATGTTAAATCAAATTGTTCGCACGCCGACAATGAAAGGCTTTTATCATCTAATGCAGTATCAAGAACAAGCTGCAGAAGAAGGTAAGGCAAAAGAAAGTTTAGCTATGCTACGCAATCTTGTTGGTGAACAGCTTAAGTTGAAGCCTATTTATCGATGTAGCCAATGTGGCTTTAGTACTAAACGAATATACTGGCATTGTCCATCGTGTAAGCGTTGGGGCAGTGTGAAACCTATTCGAGGCTTAGATGGCGAATAGTATATATAGAACGAATTTGTAATACGATAATGAGTAACTCGGACCTAGGAAAAAATATGTTGCAAGAGAGTAAAGTAGTTGTCGCACTTGATTATGCTGATGAAGCAAGTGCATTGAATTTTGTTGATAAAATCAATCCTAGCCAATGCCGTCTGAAAGTAGGCAAAGAAATGTTCACGTTATTTGGACCAGAATTTGTTCGCAAATTAGTTGCACGTGATTTTGATGTATTCTTGGACCTCAAGTTTCATGATATTCCAAATACAGTAGCGAAAGCTGTTGCTGCTGCTGCTGAGTTGGGTGTGTGGATGGTGAATGTACATGCTTGTGGTGGTCAACGTATGATGGAAGCGGCAAAAGCAGCGCTGGTTCCTTATGGCGATAAAGCACCGATTCTGATTGCTGTTACTGTATTAACAAGTATGGAGCAAGAAGATCTCGCACAAATGGGTGTTAATATTACACCAGCCGAACAGGTTATCCGTTTAGCAACGCTAACACACAAAAGTGGATTAGACGGTGTAGTGTGTTCTTCACAAGAAGCATCAATGCTGAAAAAAGAATTGGGCGATTCTTTCTTATTGATCACGCCAGGTATTCGTCCTGCAGGTAGTGCTGCTGGAGATCAACGTCGTATAATGACACCTGTTGAAGCGGTTACTGCTGGTTCAGATTACTTAGTTATCGGTCGACCAATTACACAAGCTGAATCACCAATGCAAGTGTTAACTGACATTAATGAAAGTTTAGCGAGCTAAACTTCTTATTTGATTCAATATATCTCGATAAGAGCGCTCAGGCGCTCTTTTTTTTGTTTAGATAAACAAACAGTGGGGCAATGATTAATCCTGTTACAAGACCATACAGGTGCGCCTCGGTGAGCACTTGGGCTTGAATTAACTTACTCATCTCTATTGGGCTATTGAAAAATTGTTCATTGATGATTTTGATAATCGTACCTGCAATTAAAATGTAACCGGAATAATACTTTTTCGTTACGTCAATAATCGCGCCGACAATGATAATGCCATGTAGTATACCTGATAATCCGACATATAAATGCGTGCTAGGCGATAGCAAGAATATACCTGCGCCAACGCCAATTGATAATAATAAAATTAAACTAAGGTAAACCGTCGCACTATAATAACGGTAATGTAGTCCGCTAATAACAGCCAACGCACAGACGTTTAGCAGTACATGATAGATATTTGTATGGTTAAAATTACCAGTGATTAAACGCCATAATTCACCATCGATAATCAATTCCCTGTTATAATCTAAGGCGGTTATATTTTCGGTGGATAAGGCATAAATAATAAGGCATAACAGTCCGAGAATGAGCCAGCTTAGCCATCTATGTTGAATTAGCATATCTTATCAATCCATAATATTTAGGTTTGTCGTGAGTAAAAGAAAAAAGTGTACTGTATGTGATAAAGCATTAGCAGCCTGTATATGTCAGCACATAACGGTTATTGATTCTGATATTGAATTAATTATATTACAACACCCAGGTGAAGTTAAAAATGCGATCGGAACCGCCCGTATTCTCAATCTTTCATTACCACAATGTCAAATTATAATTGGCGAGAACTTTACTGATAATACGCAGTTAAATGAAATATTAAACGATCCAACGCGTCAATGTTATTTACTCTACCCAAGTGAAGAGAGTATTGAGGTAGAGCGATTGAGCCTTACAAAAAGCAGTGATATGGTTAGTAACAGTGCAATTTTAAAGCATAACATGAAGCGCACGTTTATTTTATTGGATGGTACATGGCGTAAAGCATTTAAAATGTATCAAACATCAATGAATTTACAAGGTATACCTGCTGTGCGATTGAGCGCTGAAGAAAAAAGCCAATATACAATTAGACAAACCTCGATCGAAGGGGGATTATCGACGGTTGAAGCCGGTTACTTATTACTTTCAACATTAGAAAAAGATAAAATAAAATATCAGCCTTTGCTGACTGCATTTGAATATATGATTAATTTTCAAATTGCACAGATGCCAGCGGGTTTATTTAATAAAAATTATAAATAGTCTTAGATATTCTCAGATAAAATAAAAGTACCTCAGTCAGATAAGCAGCTTAATAATGTGAAACATTATGGCTAAATGAGTCGTATTACACTAGATCATTCGTTAACATTGGATTTTATATGTCACAACAACAGTTAATTGAAGCAATTAATACTGTGATGCCGTTTGGTAAATACCGAGGACGGCTTTTACTTGAATTACCTGAACCTTATTTAGTTTGGTTTCACAGTAACGGCTTTCCTGATTCTAAGTTAGGGCAACAACTTGCACTAATATACGAAGTGAAGTTAAATGGACTTGAGTCTATGCTAGCGCCATTGTTGAAGCGCCCATCGAAATATTTAAATAGCGAAGGGCAGTAAACCTTTATTTAATATTTACGCTTTAAAAAGGAATTTAGAATGGCAATTTTAGTAACTGGTGGGGTTGGGTATATTGGTTGCCATACAGTTTTAGAGTTATTCTCCGCAGGGCAAAATGTTATGCTGCGACAGAGCTAGCTGAACGAGAACTCGGTTGGAAAGCAACACGCCAAGTATCAGACATGACGGTTGACACTTGGCGCTGGCAATCAAATAACCCGGATGGTTATACCAACAATTAATTTGATTCGCTGATAAATCCAGCTTTCAGCGTAGTTGATATCATCGTTATCAGCTGAGCTGCTTGCTGCGGTGTTCTGCTTATTGGAGGGAGTTGACCCCAAATCGGTTTTGGCCAGCAAGCATCTTCTTTAAAACGCGCAACATGATGAATATGTAATTGCGGTACCATATTCCCTAATGCTGCGATATTTATTTTATCTGCACTTAGCCTATCTTTTAATAACCGACTTACTGTATTTGATTCAATTAAAAATTGAGCCTGCTGCTCATCTGTTAATTCATGAAATTCAGTGATGCCATTAACTTTAGGTACTAAAATTAACCACGGGAAATTACCGTCGTTTGCTAACAGTACCTGACATAGCGGGAACTCACCAATTAAGGTTGTATCAGCTGCAAGTTGTGGATGCAATAAAAACTGAGTCACGCGAATCCCTCTATATTAAGAATTCTTCAATTGAACCTTTCTCATTCATCACTTCTTGAAGTGGCAAGGGCATACGTCCTTGACCTGTCCATGTTTTCGTTTCACCGTTTAGGTCATACGAGTATTTTGCAGGGCGAGGACCACGTTTAGTCTTTGTTTTCTCAATTGTTGAATCAGTTAAATTCATTAATTCTTCAGGGCTGATACCGTTTTCTTTCAGTTGTAATAGTATTTCGTTCATCATTACTTGTTTTTCTTGCTGCTTTTCTAATTCAGCGGCTTCAGACTCTTTTCTATCTTCAACAATCTTTGTGAATTTAATTAAAACATCTTCAAGTTGGACAACGCTTAATTCTTTTGTTACAGCGCGTAGGCTACGAGCATTTAAAAACACTTTAATAAAATCATTCATAATTAGTACCTAAATATAGATGGTGGGATTAATAAACTGCAATAATATTAATATACTTTAATGCCGTTAATATACAATAGTTAAATAAATACCAATAATCTATTTACACTAATTTATTAAACTTATCTAGAATAGAATAAGTAAGTTAAATAGGTTTAGCCATGTAACTTTTTAAACTATTTAATGGTCTATTATTTAAAGTCGATATACTTATCATTAGTAATAACGGGTTTGTCAATTGGATTTTTGTATTGGTTTTTGTTTGTTTTGTGAACGTTGAAACTGATATGGTCTTGAATTGGTGAAATTACCTGCTACTATTGTGCTTCCTCCTAAGTAGAGGTGCGCAATTCATAAGTAGTGTTGTTTAGGTAGCTCCGGTAATAACGACACAAAAGGGAATTGCGCCGAAGAATGAGCATTTAAGCTAAAGATATTCATTCTGGGGATGTGTTCGAATAGAGACATCACTGTCATAGTCAATTTTATATTAACTATGGGGCGCTACTGAAATAGAAGAGAATATGGGTAATCTTTACATCTATCATATTGTAAATATCCTTATTGCACATCTCATCTGTCTTGTTTAGTCGTTCCCTGTAAAAATTATTAGGTCAAAGGGATCATGGAACTCATTAATTATTCTGACTCAGCGTTATCGCTAGTTGTACCACTAGTTGCACTTACATTAGCAATTTTTACACGTAAAGTATTGTTATCACTTGGTTGTGGTATCTTACTTGGCGCACTATTTCTAACCGATTTTAATGTTGTTAGTGCAGCTAAACACCTTGTAGACTTATCATTAAGTTTGGTTTGGGAATCGGGTGATGCGAGCAAAGGCTCATTCTGGGACGTGGGTTCGTTCAATACTTGGAACTTATCAATCATCATATTCTTGTTCATACTGGGTATGTTAACGAGTATTATGATGGTAAGCGGCGCAACCAGTGCGTTTGCGAACTGGGCAAAACAGCGAATTACGACTCGTCGTGGTAGTACATTACTGACAGCTTTTTTAGGTGTTTTCATCTTTGTTGATGATTACTTTAATAGCCTTGCGGTGGGTAGCGTAAGTCGTCCACTGACAGACCATTATAAAGTTTCTCGTGCTAAATTAGCTTATCTGCTTGATTCTACCGCAGCTCCTATGTGTGTTTTAATGCCAATCTCAAGTTGGGGTGCTTATATCATTGCTGTTATCGGTGGTATTTTAGCCAGTCACGCTATTACGGATATCAGTCCTCTAGCGGCATTTGTTCAAATGATACCAATGAACTTCTACGCTATCTTTGCTATTGCCATGGTATTTGCGGTTGCTTGCTTCAACCTTGATTTTGGCTTGATGGCAAAAGAAGAAAAAGCGGCAACAAATGGTGAGTTGTTTGATGCTAAAAAGGGTAATCCAGCGGGTTCAACAATAGAATTAGAAGAAGCTGAAGGTGGTCATATTTCAGGTTTGATTTTACCTATTTTAGTGCTCATCTTTGCGACTATCTTCTTTATGATGAACTCGGGCGCATCGGCGCTAGCAGCGGATGGCAAAGCATTTGATATTCTCGGCGCATTTGAAAATACAGATGTAGGTAGTTCTTTAGTTTATGGTGCCTTATCTGGTCTTGCTGTGGCACTTGTGCTGAGCCTTATTTCTGGTGTGTCTATTTCATTACTCGCACAAGCAAGTTTCCACGGTGCTAAATCAATGCTACCAGCGGTTTATATCTTATTCTTCGCATGGGCTATTGGTTCAACTATTGGTTCTATGGAAACGGGTAAATACCTTGCTGCATTAGTGGGTGATTCAATCCCAATGAGTGTATTACCGATTATCATGTTTGTATTAGCTGGCTTTATGGCATTTGCAACGGGAACAAGCTGGGGCACATTCGGTATCATGTTACCAATCGCGGGAGATATGGCTGCGGGTACTGAAATTTCGTTGATGTTACCTATGTTAGCATCTGTGCTTGCGGGTTCTGTATTTGGCGATCATTGTTCACCTATCTCTGATACTACGATCCTATCGTCAACGGGGGCAAACTGCCATCATATGGATCACGTAATGACACAGCTTCCATATGCGCTATCAATTGCGTTAGTAAGTGCGATTGGTTATTTGGTACTCGGTATAACAAGTTCTGTTCTATCAGGCTTTATCGCTTCAGCAATTGCATTTATAATTGTGGTTGCTATTATGTCGCGCTTAAGTCATAAAGTATAAATAAGACATTAATAACACGCTGTTTATAATGAATGGTATTAATGTTAAGTAATTATATACGCCTGTTGATACAGGCGTTTTTTTTGAGGGTATAAAATGGCATCTTTGCATTTCAAATTTGCAGCAATGAATTCAGGTAAATCAACACAATTGATCCAAGCTCACTTTAACTATATTGAGCGTGGTATGCACCCATTAGCGATGACGCCTGAGTGTGATAGTCGTTACGGTAGGGGTGTTATAGGTGCGCGTGTTGGATTAAAACTAGAAGTTGATGTATTTGAGAAAGAGACCAATTTATTTACCACTGTTTCTACACGATTAGAAAATCAAAAGATTGATGTATTTATTATTGATGAAGGTCAATTCTTATCTCGAGCTCAGGTTTACCAATTAGCCAGTGTTGTCGACGAACTTAATATTCCTGTGATTGTTTATGGGCTGAAAACAGATTTTAAATTAGAGATGTTTGAAGGTTCGTATCACTTAATGTGCCTAGCGGATAAAGTTGAAGAGCTTAAAACTGTCTGCTGGTGCGGAAATAAAGCACACATGAATGCTAGAGTAAGTGATAGTGGTGTGGTACTAAGAGAAGGTGAACAAGTTGAAATTGGCGGTAATGAGCGTTACGTCTCACTGTGCCGTAAACATTTCATGAATGGTAATGCGAGCCGTTAATCGATTTAATTAACGCTAATTATTTCTAAATTAGGTTTATTAATATCGTTTAGCACAATTTCAGGTTCTGCAAACAGATAGCCTTGAAAATATGTACTTTGGAGTTTTTTAGCTTGTTTAAATTGCTCCTCAGTCTCTATTTTTTCGATTAGTATACTGATTCCATATTTCTCTAATAATGGTGTTAACTCTTTTATCTCGTTAAATGAGGTGAGGGTAATATCAAACTTAATAATATCGACAACACCAAAAAATGGTAGCCAGTCTTCAGAATAAATAAAATCATCCAATGCAATCGTAAATCCATCATTTTTTAATTTCTTTAACGCCCATAATACAGATTGTGTAGGTGGTACATCTTCAAGTACTTCAATTACAATCGGTTTATCTATGAGCTTTTTGGGTAAACCATTGAGAATGCTTTTTTCAGTGAAATTAATAAAGTAAGGCTTGTTATCAACTAATTTATCGATGTTGGAACTTAACAAATGATCATAAACCAACCGCTCTGTTGCAACTTCTGCATTAATAAGTGGAAATGTATTTTCTAAACTATCGCGATATAAAAGTTCATAAGCCACTACGTGACGAGCGCTATTTAGGATCGGTTGCTTAGCGATATATGCGTGCATAGAGGTTACTTTATTTACAAATATATCTATAAGCTTATGCATAATAATCAAAAAGGCGAATTAATTAGCAAATATAGGTAAAAGTTCAACATTATGGGTTAGCGCTTGGTTGGTACTATGCTTGAGTAATAGCGGTAATTATATCCGCTAGTAGTAGTTTACCGCATCAGCATAACTTAATCTTCTGAAATTCCTAATCCATTACGTAATGCAAACTGGATTAATTTTGAGTGCTTATCTAAGTTCAGTATATCGAGCATACGGTATTTATGAGATTCAATTGTACGAGAGCTCAAATTAAGTTTATCTGCACATTGTTTTGCTGTGTTACCTTGAGCCAGTAATGTAAGCACAGTACGTTGCTTTTTAGTCAGTCTAAAAATTTTCTCACTTTCATTTATTGATACAACTTCACCTTGATGTAAAGTTCGTATTAATGTTGAATTTTGCCAATAGCATAACCAAAGTTCACATAATAATTTTAAACGTTGTAGATCGATTGCGCTGAATTTTTTATTATTATTTTCAAAGCAAGTCACGGTTAGAAGCCCCCAGTTTTGTCCGAAACTTTGTAAAAGAATGATGCAATGCCAACGACCTCCTTGTTGATATAGCTTACTTAAGACATTGTTTTTATGCTTTTTAAGCTCCTGGGCATTAAAAATTACCCAATCTTTTTTTTCTCTAAATAATTTAAAATAGTCGGAATAATCACTTTCAATCAAATTACCCAAGCTTAAAGGCGGTATGCCATCCCGCTGGACAGATTCTACCTTACAATTATTAACTAATACTTTTGTATTCGGATGTAGACATATTCTATCAATATTAAACCAATTCATAACGTTTAAAGAGGTATTACGCCAAGTTGATATAAATTTTCTAGGGTCACTAGACATTAAAGCGTTTGACTGATCAATCATTAACTTTTCAAAGCTAGAGTGTTGAGTGTGTGACATATTAAATCTCATTCTAAACATAAGTAATGTTTAAAGTATTTTATTGAAATAAATGGTGAGTACTAGAGTAAAAATACTGCAAATACATATTTATACATGATAGATGTGTTTAATTACATAAAACTTAGCATTAACTTAACAGTTTGTTTTCAAACAATAATTGCGTATAAATAATTATTTACAATTTTTAGGTGTTGCAGCCTAATAAGAGAATTACAGTACCATGTGGGATAGTCTTAACGGACGACTATAAAGGTAACCTTGGCAGAGACAGTTAAATTTTGATATTTGATCATTCTGATAATCTGATTCAATACCTTCGAATACGATACTATTAAATGAAAAATTAGAAATGTAGTTCAGTAAATCTGAAATTAAAGAATGGTTGTTTATATGCCTATAGATGAAAGTTTTATCTATTTTAACTCGATCCCATTTTAATAAATACAGCGCATTACTTGGTATATCTTCAGATGTGAAATCATCCAACCACAGCTCAAAGCCATGTTCTTTTATGATTGAGACAGATTTTTTTATATTGTCTGTCATCACGGTTGAATTTTTGAAGTTTGTTACCTCGAGCGCAATTTTAACTTGACTTTTATTAATGATTGATTTTATTAATTCGATATCAGAAAGTAAATCAAATGGAATGTTAATTGATGCAACTATGTTTTTACTATTTATTGCAATCTTTATATTATTTAATTCTTCAATTTGAATCATGATTAATGACTTTATAAATTCATTTGAAATGTCACTAAAAAAATCTTCAGCGTGAATCGTCCCATTCGAGCTGCTAATCAAATTGGTCAATACTTCAATTGCAACCACATTTCTACTTTTAGGTTGAACAATGGGTTGCGCTACAAGATAGAACTCAGCGGAGGAGTTATTGGTGGTGTTTTTCAATATGAATGAATTTTTATTTTTTATTTTTGTATAAAACATAAGAAACCTTGATGAAATTTGTTTTCATTTTTCTACGGGATCGTGAAGCTAAAGTTATAAAAATAATAATTAGTTAGTACTTTTCACGAGTAAGGTCATCTAAATTAAGGATATTATAAATAGACCTAGATGATGAGGAGAATCATAGGTTAGATAGTGATTGAATCATACAGTAAAACTACTGCTTTGATTTGAGGCTGTAAAATAGGATTACAGCCTCAATTCTAATCGTGTGGTTAGATGTTATTTGTTACGGAAAAACCTTGGTGACTTTATTTAATTCAATCACATCAGCAAAAGGAATATTTTGCTCAGGGAAGGCTGCTTGGACCTTACTTGTTAGTGGTTTTGAGAACGAACGGTAATTAATTTTAGCGACTACCGTGATTGGATAGCTGATACCTTCAGGTAGTTCAAATGATTCAACACGAGTTTCATCAGGAGAGATACGGGTATCCGATAGAATCTTCTCGACGCGCCAGAATTTAAGACCAACGGGTTCGCCGTGCATGTAACCAGACTTTTTAGCAAACACACGGCTGTCTTTTGGTAAGTAGCCATCGTTTAACTGACCACTCACTAAGCGCTCTACGCCTTTACTATCTGTTACTACAAGATCAACCCATACTTGTCGACGTGCGCCACCTGGCATTTTGTGACCCGTATTATGGTTTGTGATTTTTACATCAATAGTACCGCCATCTTCGCTGGTTTCAACGTCGAGTAGTAGGGCGTTACGCAAGATATCACGACTGAGTTTTCCATGCTCTTTAGAGCGCATATCAGAGAAGTAATAGTTACCACCAATAAAGTTATGCGCAATCAAGTTTGGTTTAATTGGCCCATTATCCGTGGCTTGTCCTGGTACCTTTTTATCAAAATCAGTCATATCCATACGCATGTGGCAATCAATGCAGGTTTTGTTCTGTTCTGGATTATCCGGTGCGTTAAATTTAGACGCTTGCCATTCGCCATAATTGTTATTCACATTAGCACCTTGGCCGGGGGTGAATTCATTATGACAGGTTGCACAATATAGTGAGCTCTTGTACAGTTCTGGGTTCGAATAGCTGTCTTTGTGCTGCTGTGGTGATGCATTTATCTGTGCTTCAGCAGCGAATTTTAGCACTGGATTGCTTGAGAATTCAAACAGGTATTCAGCACGATCTTTTAAGTTAACTGTAAGGTCGGTATTACCGCCAGCGTCTTCCGCTTTAGTTATTCGATGACAGAAAACACAACTGGTGCCAGTTTCATCAACAGGTAGACCTTCCTTTAGTGCATCACGTAGACTCTGTCCTTCTTTTTCATACATGTTGTTAAGATGAGTCAAGGGTGCTTTATTGTTGTTAAGTAAGGTTTGCGGTGCATGACAGCCACGGCATAAGTTTCTAAATGGTTCACCTTCTGATTCTGCGGCTAAGTTTTCTTGGAAGCGGTAATAAGGGCTATCCATGTGCATCCCATGGTTAGAGTCTGCCCACTGTTTGTAGAGGGTGCTATGGCATGATTCACAGCTTGCTGAATTTAACCATTCAGATTTGTGAGTGAACTTACGTTCGTCATCAAAACGTAACCAGATTGATAGATAAGGTAAGTTTTCTTTTGTTGTCACGTACATGTTTAATGCTGACATTAAGCGTACGATCTCTGCTGACGGTGATTTAGGATCAACTTTAGGTAGTTCTGGTTTTTTCGGGTCGGTTCCCATACCACCTTGAGTTTTTTGAATCATATCGATATAAGCTTCGATAGGATCGCCAGCGATCATGGTTGCTAAACCTACATGTCCCGTCATGGCATTTTCTTTAACGTCTTTGGTTCCGTCGGCTAATAAGTATTTGTTAGTGAAGTTAAACCCGTCAAGGTGACAAGAGTTACAGCTCATCCAATAATCACCTGCCATGGCACTGTTTTCAAATTTATCACTGTTTGCAAGATTAAAGAGGGTTTTACCCAAGCGTAGTTCTGGTGCAATGGGATCTTGGCTAATTAACTGGGAAAACTGGGCATTAGCCAGTTTAACTTTAGCAAACGGACCTTTACCACTCACATCAAAACTCACTAAGTCGTGAGACATGGCGTTTTGAACATAGAGTGTACCGTCTTTTTCAATCAGGCTACGCGGATTAGTACCGGGAATATGGCGGTAAATTTGTGTCGCTTTCACACCGCCTTGTAATTTGGTACGGCGATGGCGTTTAGGTTTTTTACCTATTTTACCTTGGCGAGATAAATCAAACACGAGCAGGTCTTCTGAACCAGATAGAGTAATAAATACTTTTTTGCCGTCTTCACGGAACGCCACGTCATGTGGGTTAGACACAATACGCGTGGTATTGTTGTTTTCAATGATGTTTATTTGTTTGAATAATTGTTTACGTTTATCGACTAGTTCTTTTTCTTTACCTGGTGTTAGATCAAGTAACGAAATCGTTGGGAAGACGGTCGATTGAAAATGAAAGTCTTGTGTAAATGACCACAGTACATGGGGTAACCAAGCTTGTGTGCCATCTGGAGAAATCGCAATGTTATCTAATACACGCGGTTTACCTTGTGGTGTTGCACGAGAGCTATGTTCTGGGGTATCGGCAAGTTGAATTATTTTGTTTAATTCGAGGTTTGGTGTGTGCGTATTATAGATGGACACTTGGCCGGTCATGCTGTGAGTAACAAATAAACGCCCATCACCTGCTAATGCAAGACCACGCGGTGTATCTGCTGTTTGTGTTGTTGCGGTTATTTTACCGTCGGTTGAAACGGTTATTAGCTGTTTCGCTTCAAACAATGTGACGTAGTATTGTTTATTATATCCATCATAAACAATACCAAACGGGCGATAGCCTGTTTTGATTGTTTTAATGAGTTTCAGGCTTTTAGCATCAATGAGGTACAGTTGATCGGCAAGATAATCACTGACTAATAATTGATTATTTATTGGGTCTAATGCAAGTCGACGTAGGTCTTTACCGAGGGCCTGTTCAGCCATTAGCTTGCCGCTTTCTGCATTAATAAGACTGACGCTACCAGCGTCCATGTTTGCACTAATAAACTGCGTACCATCTATAGATAGTAATAAGCTGTTACTTTTTGTATTTGAATAAGTAGTGCTAGCATAAAGCGAGTGGCTTGCTAAGAGTAACAAGGCGAACATTAATTTAGGAAAAATATTTATATTCATAGATCTACGGCATCTTGGTGGGGGAAAGGTGGCATTACGATTAAGAATGGTTATCATTATATCGAGTTGAAATCATAGTGCAATATTTGTAGCTATGATCGCGGATTTAAATGATTTAGATCAAAGTAATATAAGTATAAATTTCGTTCGCCAAGAAAGCGGCCTTTAAATAATGCCACTAAATCGTCATCCACGCGTTTATCAGTACCTAGCTTATTACTGCTTAGTCGCCAGTAGCCTTGCTGTTGGGCTTGATAATTACTACTGCTCTGATAATGACGGTCTAAGATGACATGTTGTGGTAGGTTATGCCGTAAATTATCAATATTATAATTACTGATGATAATTTGCTGATTATCTATTGTGTTAAAGAACTGAGTCGCTTGTAATACTGGGGCATTTTGTTGTTGGGTGAATTGTTTGATACTGTGATAACCCAGTGTCACGAGTAAGGTAATACTTAATATATATAGAGCGGGTCGAATACGCTGCGTTTGGTAAACGTGTTCCAAGAGTTGCGCGCAGATAATCGGTAGTAATAAACTAAAAACAGCTAAGTGACGGATATTCTCTGGATTCTGGCCTCGGATGATCCAGGCAAACCAACAGCACACGAGAATACTTAATCCACGGGTTTTTGGTAGATATAAACCAATGGTAAGCATCGAAGTTAATAATATTACCCCGAGAGTGGAGTAGGTATTTGTTAATGTCGTCAGCCACTGGCTCAGTCGCGAATCTGTTGTACTTGTAGTATTACCCCAAATAGTGAAGTGACCTTGGGTGAATCGCTGTCCTTCCTCTATATACGCCCAACCGTCTTGCATGAATACGTAGAGCGCACAAATGATGCCTACCAGGGTAATGCTTAATATCTGCCAACCGAGTCGTTTGTAGTTTGAGTATCGCTGGCTGTTGTAACAGAGAGCGAGCAGGAGCGCGCTGGCGACTAAGGGTAAATAAGAAGGCCGGGTTGCTAGGCATGCAGCCAGTAATAATCCGCTGATAATCGCGCTGAATGTTTGACTTTGTAAAAGAGGCTGTAATACACGGTGTAATTTAGTCTTTAATAAAAGGTTTGAGCCGAGCGGTAAATGAAAACGGGTTAATAATAAATATAAGCTAAAGAACCACAGAGCGGAAGCGTCTGATAAACCGTTTAAGGCTAATTCTGCAATGTTACCTTGCAGTAAAAAAAGTACAACTGCGAATAATGCAAATGATTTTATTCGCATACGTTGATAGCAATACACAAAAACAATGCAGGTTAACGCTATTGCAGAAAGGAAACTGAGTAAGACATTACTGTTGGGATGTGAACTTATCGCACTGATAAGTCGTTCTAGCCAAACAAAACCAGGGTAACCGGGAAAGTGAGGGCTAAATTCTAATACTGAAAAGTGGCTCAGCGCACGCTGAAAATAAAGCGCATCATCACTGCTAATATCAAAGCTATAATAATTGAGCAGGCCAAAATAGCCTGCAATGCAGGCTATTAAGCTAATACTAACGATTAAACCAGGGTGCCAAGGTTTATTACTTTGTTGGAGCATCAGGCAATGTAAATTGTAATGCAGCTTGTAAATTAGTGCGGTATTTAATGTAGCGCGTTACATCTGCAGGCTTTTGACCTACACCAAATACACCTGGATTACCAATCGACGCAAGGGCACCGCGAATGGCAATATCGGCCTGTTGACGATTATCAGCGGTTAAATCGGCAGCAAGTAAATCAATAAATAATTTACTTTTCACCACTAAGACTTTAGCCACTTGGTAGTCATTAATGTTTTGCTCTGCACCGTTGAGACGACGCATAACTTCTGCTTTTATCGTGGTGATTAATGCTGTGGTAACACCTTGTTGATCTTTATTGGTGATTGCTGTTTGCATTTGTTGATCGACAGCGAGCCCATGGTGTTCGTTGAAATAAACGAATTCTTTCTGCATCGAATCATAGGCAGTTTGTACTGCAGTATAATCATTTGCCGATAACGCTTTTAACAAGGCTTCTCGACCCTCTATTAATGGCTCTTTACCTGCGGCAGCATAAGAATAAGCAAAGCTTTGCGCACTAAATAATAATACGAATAAGCTTAAGATAAATGATTTTACCGTAATTCTATTGATTGTTTTAAGCGACATTTTTTTCCTCTGGCGTTTTTTTATCATCCATAATGCTTTGTACTTCAATCACTGTTTTTTCGTTACGGTGATCAAAGATCTGGCGACGATTATCTTCACCCTTAATAATACCTTCTGCCGCCATTAAGCCCATTTCCATTGCTGTATCGGTGAAGATGTAACGGAAAGTACCTTGGCGTCCAGTCATCACTAAATTATCAAATTGGTGAAGGTGCGTAATTGCGGCTTCGCGTTTGGCGTTATAACTCACGTCCATCATTGGATAAGCGTATTCGGTGTAAGTGGTAAAAAACTCACCGGTACTTACATCTGGCACTCCTAGGTGATTAAGATCTTGTTTTACGCGTTTTAATAGTTTGTCGTTGTCCATGTGCCAAACATCGTCATCTTTATTACACGGGATCTCGATCATCACCGATGTTTGTCCTTTGGGTGCCATGAATGGCGAACGACGACGTGGTTCTTGCAAACGCGTACCGATTAACTCTGGATCAGACAGGTACTGCCAAGTATTTTGTGACACGTTTTCTGTTGCCATAGGCATGTTGAAGAAGCGCAATGAACGATAAGTTAGGCCAGAATCAAATCCTGTTAAAGTACAAACCACAGGTAAAGGAATAGTGCCGACAACGTGATCACAGTTAATTGAGTGTGTCTCACCGTTAAGTTCATAAGTGACGGCATCAATTCTACGATTATTTTTAAGCGCATTTCGACCTTGTTCTAATGCGGTGATGTTAGCGCCTCGAACAATCGTTACTCCTTGTTCTTGCAGTCTTTCTGCAAGTTTGGTGTACATTTGGCCAAAGCCGAGTTTAGGATAACGGTATTTTTTAGCGTAAGTACGCGGTGTTGCGCCACGCGTTGGTATTAAACGTCGAGCAACATCTTTTAAATCTAGCAAACTAATGCGTTGCGATGCCCAGTCGGCTGATAATTGACGTGGGTCGATACCCCATAGTTTACCGGTGTAACCTTCAAAAAAGTTTTTGTATAAGGTGGTACCGAAGCGCGTTTCAATCCATTCTGCAAAGTTACTGGTACTTTGTTCACTTGGGCGTTTTTGGAAGGGTAATTTGAATACCAAGTCTACAGCCGCACCAGCTAATAAACTTAACGGTGCATTACGTAATAAGTTGCCAATTGCAAGCGGGTAGTTGTAGGTACGTCCTTTAAAACGGATCACACTGGTACGCTCTGCATACAGCAAATCGTCACTCATTAAGTCATCGATAAACTGTAATAGTTTCGGGTTTTTAGTAATAAAGCGATGGCCACCATAGTCAAAGCGGTATTCACCTTTTTCACCTTGGAAGGTTTGCGTTGCGCACATGCCGCCAACAAACTCTTCACGTTCTAAGATAGTTACTTGGTAACCAGCTTGATTAAATTCCCATGCGGCCATTAGTCCGGCTGGACCAGCACCTAAAATTACAATTTCTTTCGACATTATTTACTCAATGATTAATATGCTTTTTATTCTTACATGGTGAACATAAAGAGATTGTATTTATGTTCGCCACTCATTTTATTGTTTAAAACTAAGTTGTGGCTGTTTTAGCTGGCGCTTGGTATCCACGATGCCAAAACACAGTGAATATCGCTAAATAAGCGAACCAAATAACAAGCGGTAATAAATTCGGTGATGAATTATAGCCAAATAAAGCACGCAAGAAAGTACCAAATACGCCTTGGTCATCAAGGATATGGCTAATATCAAACACGGCAGTCTGGAAGACCGGTAATACATCTGCGCTTTGTAACATGTTACTTGCCGAAGACAATAGACCTGCGGCAATAATGATAATCAACAAGCTTGTCCATTTAAAGAATGCTTGTAGTGGCACTTTGCGGCTACCACGCATCAGTACGACAACCAATACCAGCGATGCGATTAAACCTGCGCCAGCACCGATCAACCCATCTTGTAGTGAGAAATCACCTTGACCTGAATACATTAACGCCGAGAAAAATAGCACGGTTTCAAATCCTTCGCGCATTACCGCAAGGAAAGCTAAAAAGATTAAACCAAAGACATTACCTGTGGTTAAGATCTCGCGAATGTTCTCTTGCATGTTAGAGACTTGGGTTTTGGCTTGGCGTTGCATCCAAATGGCCATGTAGGTGAGTACCAAGGTCGCGAAACCTAAAATACCCGCCATTAATAAATTACGATATTCATGCGAGTCGAACTGATCGACAACGAACTGGAAAATGAAAGCGACAATTAATGAGGCAATTAAACCGAGCGCAACACCTAGATAGATAAGTTTGTTATGTTTTGATTGGCCAAGCTTTGCTAAGTAAGAAAGTATAATGCCAACGAGTAGGAAGGCTTCAAGTCCTTCACGAAAAGTGATTAAAAAACTGGCAAACATATTAAGACTTCCTAAAGAATTTGATTACAGTCCAGCGCCAAGCGTGGCGAAGAACAAGCGGGGCAAGTAGCCATGAGCTGTAAAAATGAACATCTTGCATGAGTATACTGAAATTATTACCCGTGTTACCCCAAAAAGTAAGATAGACACCGGTAAGAGTACAAACAATGAGCAAATATTCGATAATGGTACCGGTTTGACGTAAGAATTTCTTTTTACTGTTTTGAATAAGGTTTCGGTGAGAGAGCCAGAAACTACCAACAAAAACAGGGAAGATACTGATACCTGCAAGCATATGCATCAGTAATACAGTACGCTCTATTTGCCATGGAATAGTAATAAATGGCCACAGTAAAAGTCCTGACAGGAACATCAAATATAATATCGTTTCGGCTTTCTTATGATGAAAAGCGAGACGTTTAAAATGACACTGTAAACGTGACCAGATATTATCACCGATTGGGGTTGCTACTTGAACTGACATGATAAAACCTTATTCATATCGACGTAATGAAAACGCAAAAAGGGCTGAGTTAATTCTCATCCCTTTTTACAACTTTTATTTTAATTTCGCAACACTTTCATTAGTCAAAACAAGTTAATTAACAAGTGTGTTGCGAGATGGCGTTCATTGCCAAAAGGGTGAGACTAGTTTGCACTAACCGATACTTTTGCTGCCATTGTTTGTGCTGTACCGTATTTACCGCCGGCACCTGTGATTTGGTGTACTCCGTCATTATCTGAATCGGTAGTTGTACTGTTTTCCAACATATTTTCACCTGAATCACCAATCCATTCAGCTAATTGTTGGCCACCATTTACTACTTTCTTGAACCAAGCTGTATAACGCTCTGTTAAGTGTTGTAGTTCTAGTGCTGGAACATGTTCGCCTTCTTCATTTGCAAGGTGAAGTATAGTTTCACGTAAACCACCTGATATTGCCGCAGCAGTTAACGGTGTGTGGATTGTTGCTTTACCTGGCGTTTGTGCCCAAGTACCTAACTCTGAATCAAACATGTTTTTCTCTACCGCTAGGAAGATAGAACGTGCAGCTTGTTTGTAAGTGTCATCTTGTGTTGCAAGGTAAGCAGCAACTAAACCACGGATTGCAGCAAATTGTGCATCAAGTGATTGGTTTTTATCTACTGATTTACCAACTGTTGCGCCATCGTATACTAGACCGTTTTTCGCAACTAATGTATTAACGATGTAATTTGCTTGTGCTTTTATTAGACTTAGTGCTTGTTTACCTTGAGGTGTTTCTAGGTCAACATCACCGCCGTCTGCAGCTGCATAACCAACAGGTAGTGCATCTTGTGAACGTTGGTAAATAGATAGTGCTACGATGCTGTATGCAGCGTCAAATGTCTCAACTTTTGCATTTTGTTTGCCATCGTATTTAGTTACAAACGTACCAGCTTTCTTATTGAAGTGTAGATTTTCTAAATTTTGGAACGATAGGTTAGCAATGTTACTTGCAAGAGAAAATGCATCGTCAGCAGCTACATTGTTGCTTGTTTTACCATCGATATTTTGTTTCGGTGCTGCAGCAAATGGCTTGCCATCAAATACAGCTTTAAATGCTGGATTCTGTGCAGTATTCGCTGTGCGTTGGTCAGTAAATGCATAGAATTCACTTACAGGCCATAATAACATCCAAGTATCACGTAGTGATGATGAACCATCTGTAACTGTTAATTTACCGATGTTATTTGCGTTGTTCTTTTGTGTTTCTTTAACTGCTACTTTGTGTGCAAACCAGATTGGGTTTTTAGATGCATCGTAGTTAGGACCGAATTTAACACCTAAGTTTTTACCGTCAAAGCCAAGCTGTTCTTGAAGGATGAGTAGTTTATCGATTGACATTTCAGTTAATATCATGCCGTTGAAACCATCGGCAGCAGATACACCAAGACTGTGTTTACCGTCTTGATCCATTGTGCTTGATGTTGCTTCAACTTCTTCATCTGTTGCTGTAACGTGCATGCCGCCTAAGAAATCTTGTGACCACATGACTTCTTTAAGGAAAATGCTGCCGATTGCACCTGGGTTTAAGGCTTTATCGAAACTTGCGCTGTCCCACGCTAGTGTTTTGTAATCACGGAAGTATGCTGGAGTAATTGTTTTATGGGTTGCTGCGACACCTGTTGCAGATAACACTTCAATTTCTTCACCACCCACTTTTGTTATATCTACTTTACCTACAAATTCAGGGTTACCTGAAACGTATGGTACCGAAATAGGATACATGTTTAATGGAATCTCTCCACTTGGGAAGCCAACTGCGTCAGCAAGTGAGATGAAGCGTTTACCTAAGTCAGCAAGAGAGCCGCCACGCGCTTGGTTAACGGGACCATTAACTAGGTGAGGACCCATAGTAGACTGGTAGTTTAACGCGTACATCGCTTCTTCTGAATACTCGTAGCTTTCAATACCCGCTGCGTAATCGAATGCAGTTGGTTGATCAACTTGGTTCGGATCTAAAACATCAAGGTCTAAACCGAGAGCTTCAGCAAGTGGTTCACCTGATAATTCAAATTCTGTATATGCAAGAAAGTTTGCAGCAGGAGAAAGAGTTTTATCAAGTACTTTTACATTTGCAGCATGTGATGCAAATGAAGCAGTAAGTAACGCTGAAGAGATGGCAAAGCAAAGGGCAGATTTTTTCACAACAAATCCTTTTTATTTTTATATATAGACTACATTATTTTAAAAATAGACTATGTCTTAATGAGAATAGTTCGTATTATCCATATAAATATACCAAATGCAACTCTAATTGATAATAATTACTATTTATAATGATCTAGAGCAATCTGTTTTAAACTCGCGTAATAGTTGAACAAATTCTGTGGGTGCGCGATCGAGATCATCGTTCGGGAAGTAAATATCATAACCAAGCGTATTATGGAGGTACTGCATTCGGTTAATAAACATGGCTTGTAGTCCTCGATAATTATGGGTTACTTTTACGTCTGGATAAAGCATATTATCGGCATTGCCATAGAGGGTCGAGTTGGGTGCTGTGAGCATGATAAGGGCTCTTTGCTCTAGTAACATGTGAGATAAAGTGGGTAGGGACGCGCTATTGATAAGATGCTCTCGGTGTTTGAGGCGGATACCTATGTAGGGTAATTCTTTTAACTCTAATCCCTCATTTATCTTTGGTATATCGATTCGTTGTATATCTTCCCAAAGGATAGTAAAACCACCTCGTGAGGTGAAATAATGAATCCCTTCTTTTGTCAGTGAGAAACGGTAATATAGGTCATTAATTTTCACGATGCCGACAATTAACAAACATATGCCAATAATAAGCGCCCCTGCTGCCAGAGGAAAATAGAGGTAATTGCCTGTGTCTGCGGATGTAGTTAACAACGAAATAATACTGCTGAAAATTAACAGGGCTGCAATAATCGTCACTGTTATGCCATTACGTTTTGCGATAGGCCGTATTAACATGAGGTTCCTCCTCGCTAAACGCTATTATTTGTTTTCTATAGGTAATAATAGCTCAAATATAACGCCTTTATCACCCGATAAGTTTTTCGCATTTATGTTGCCGTGATGGAAGTCGCTAATTAGCTTGACAATATGTAAACCCAAACCTAGATGTGGTGTCTCAGATTGTTGGCGTATGGATACCATAGAATCAAATAGCTGCGAGATATTATCGCTACTAAAATGTGGACCTTGATTTTCAATCGTTAATTTTAGTTGTTTATCTTGTTTGGTTAGGGTAAATACAATGGCGTCATTGACTGGCGAGAAGTCAACGGCATTGCTGATGAGTTTATCAAGTAATTGTACGATGAGTTCTGGTGCCAAATTGATAGCATACTCAAGGTTATTATCATACTTTAATTGAAACTGATAACTGTTATAAACCTGTCGATAAGCTTCCGTTAACTCTTCTAACATATCGTCTAATGGGACGATTTGCCATTGCGCATATTCTAAACTTTGTTCCAACCTATTCGCTTCACTTAGGGCATTTAATGTCTGGCTTAAGCGATTAGTACCTTGCATTGCGCGAGTGAGATATTTCGTTGCTTCTGGATCTAAATTTGATAGTTCCATATTTTCGAGTGATGTTCGAATAACGGCAACAGGTGTTTTCAATTCGTGAGAAAGCTTATCTGCCAATGTGGCCAGATAGTCAGTGTACTTACCTTGATTAATAGTCAGTTGTTGCATCACTCGGGATAAATCGCCCAATTCATCAGGGAGGCGACTGGCGGCTGGCACTGCCATTATTTTACCGTCGCTATCGATTGCTGCGCGGTAGTGTTTCTTCATTTGAACAATACGCCAAGACAAAGACGAGGCAAATGCAAATAAGCCAGTCACAATAACGGCGATGATAGTAAACAGTAATATCAATAACTGGTTTAACGCGTCGCTGGCAGAGAGTAAACTTTGTCGTGAATCTTGTACTGCAACAACATAGAATTGTTGGCCATTAACGATAATCACTTTACTATTAAGTTGCTTATTAATCGGTGAGTCTTGATACCAAGCTGTTTGTTCTAATTGCTGTGGTGATCTCCAGCGGCCTAGACTAGTTGGTTCTCGCCAATAAGGTAAGGAATCTGAAGTGAACAACTTATTGTAGATGGTGTGCATTAACCAAGATGGTTCTTCTTGGATATCGTCATTTTCTAAACTATCGTCTGTTACTTGCTCTGCATTTAGTTGGCCAACCAACCAATATTGACTATTGAGTAGGTATAAACTGAGACCCGGTTGTATATAGTTAGCGAGTTGCTGATTTAATGCCCACTGTTCACGGACTAAACTACGCTCGTACGTTGTCGCTGGTTTCGATTTAAAGTGTTGATTTTGTTGTTGGTCATTAAGCACGAGATCAAACCCAATCGCATTGCTTGCTAGGTTAATCGGTATTGCGATTTCAATATTATAATGACCATCTCGCCATAACCATGTACCTGCATCTCGACTTGTTTTCATCGTTTTACTCATATTATGCATTTCTACCCGGCCAGAGCCTTGCGGATTGATCTGCCAACGTGAAATAAGCCCGGTATTATTGATACTGCGAATATTGAGCTGGTCTGCGATTTTTTTTGGTTGCATAGGGTTAAAATAATGCGGTGTTAGAGCGGAGGTCTGAATTAAGATGTAGAGTAATTTATCATTTGCAGCTAATTTAAATTTAACTGTTGTGGATGGTTTGGCTTCTGTTGATAGCCCAGCTACATAATTATAGGTATTAAGTTGAAACCAAGGTGTGGTTATATTTTCCCAATCACTTTCTTCTCCATCAAACCCATCTAATAACATTTTACTGTCAGTGAGCGGGGCGTAATAGTTGCCTTGGTTGGTATTAAGGTTAGGGTATTGTGATTGATTAAGTTTACGTTCTATTTGCTGTGCGGCGGCGGTCATTTTTACATCAAGTAACTGACTATGACTTTGACGTAAACTCGTTTCTAAAACACTCACGCTTTGGCAGCCCGCCCATGGTAGTAATAGCATTAAGCTGGCAACAAGTAGCAGTTGAGTTTTTAGACTAAAGTGAATTATCACTCCATGACCCATCGATAACCCATACCATAAGCTGTTTTTATGGCGTTGAATTCGCTATCGATGTGGCTAAATTTCTTACGTATACGTTTGATGTGCGTTGTGATCGTATTGTTATCTAATACCACATGTGCAGCATCCATGAGCTGGTCTCGGTTTTTAACTTGGCCAGGGTGCTTAGCAAGTGTGTGCACAATCCAAAATTCGGTTAAAGTGAGTATCACAGGCTGCTCTTGCCAGTAAGTTTCAATACGTTCAATATTGATGCGTAATGAACCTCTACTGAGTACTTGTTCATCTGCGGATTGTGGCTTTTTCAGTGCTTGAATACGACGAAATAATGCAGAAACGCGCGCTAATACTTGATGAATACTGACGTCTTTTGTTAAATAATCATCAGCACCAAGGCGTAATGCTGAGATCTCATCTAACTCGCTGCTGCGCGCGGTTAAAAAAATAATTGGAAGCGTCTCTGATAATTGTCGTAATGTACGGCAGAGGTCAAAACCGCCTTCGTATTCATCTTGTAAACCGACATCGATAATCGCCATATCAGGTAACGCAACGGTAAAAGCAGCGAGTGCGTCTTGGCGGTTATAAAAAAGTGAAACCCGATAGCCAATACGTTGCAACGCATCACGATAATTTTCTGCGATATTGATTTCATCTTCAACGAGGGCAATATGTAATTGTTGTTTTATCATTCGGACTAACTCATAAGTCGATAACAGGGAGGTACGCTTCTATATAGTACTATGTTATCAAGGATAAAAATATTAATACAGCCTTTAGCAACCCTGTCGAGATTCATATTACTTAAGCTTTTTAATAACAGGTCAATATGGCGGGAAGTGTTGATCTTGAAGTATATGTTTGATTAAAAATAAAACCAACACAGCAGCAGTTGCTATCACTGTGTTGGTTTTATATCGAAAAGAGTCGAGGCGTTAAGCTACGTCAGCTTGTCTTATCCAACGTAAATGGTTATTCCGTTTTCTCTCAACAATACCAAACGATAGAAACTCTTCGAAAGCGTGATCGATTTCTTCTATGCTGAGTTGTAGTATGTCTGCAATGTATTTTTTCGAGCATTTTAAATCTTGTTCTTGCGCAGCTTGTAAGATGGCAGAAGACCTGACTGACATTTGTTTTTCAATTAATAAGGACTGATCTTCTAATTGAGGTGGCGCTTCAATTTCAATATAGCTTTGCGTTGCTAAAAGACGTAAGTGCTCAGCTTTATCTGCTTTCTCTTGTTCTTTTTTACGGCTAATTGAATGGCGGAAACGCAGTTCCTCACCTATTAAACCAACAAAGAAAGCTGCAAAAATATCAAGTAATACCGATAAGAATATGACTAACCATGATTGTGCATCTTCTGTTGTCGTATTCAGAATTTTTGCAAGGCTTGCGATCAAACTGATAACAGACCCTTTTTCAGAGACCGGAACGCTATCACGCTCAATTCTAAGCTGTGTTTGCTTTTCACGTAGAACTTGATTTTCTTTCTGGATCCGAGAGACACCAAGCGAAATCATTTGTAGCTCTAGGTATTTATCTGCAGCTTTATTATTAAGTGCAATTTCATCGTCGATCGCGGAAATTTGCAGAGTAATTGCATTTACTCTGTTATCGCGTTGATCAACATACTGTTGTGCCACATTGGTTGCACTGTTAATGCCGCCAATACTGCCACCTATCGAAATAATGGCAAGGATACAATAGAATCCAAGTGCGATAAATGCGGCATGAAATGCTTTGCGAGCAATACGCTCACCAAATTCATACCAAGCAAAAAATTTACCGAGTTCGAAAATGACGGCCAAACTGCCGAATAAAATCTGCATGAGTAATTTATCGTGAATAGATAAAAAGAGTAGCAGTGAGAATATTACTGACGCAGTGATGGCTGCGCCAGTAAAGGCATACAGGCTGCATATGGCAAGTGTGCCTTTAGGGCGGCGTGTATATGTTAATGAAGAATCATGCATAACGTATCTTAAAGCAGAAAAGTGACTAATTTACCGGAATACTAACACGGCTAATTAGTAACAGATAACTACTTTTAGCTATTTTAAGAAACGGGCATATTTCGACCACTTTGTGAGGAGATTCTACTAAAATTGCCAGAATAATCCCAGGCTACCGACTACGTATTCTTTATGTGCGTCTTCTTCATAGTCAGGACTCATTGCCACGACACTAAATTTGATGCCGATATTGTGGTAATAAGCAAGTAAACCTCCGGCAACTGTTACTTGTACGTTATTTAACGTAATGTCCGGTACTTCATCAGGTGTATAACCTTCAATCGTAATATCGTTGAAACGATAACGAACTTCGGCCGTTGCATAAAGCATAATACCTGAGCTGTTTGGTGCCAGTAGCATGCCTTGTAGCCGCTGAGGGTGTAGGCTTAGGTTATTATAGTTAGCGCCTAAATCTGGTCCCCATCGTACTGTCGAACCAAGTGCGACTTCACTTTGAAAATTACCTACAGCTAAGCGTTGATAAACTGACAAATCTGATTCACCAATAAGCATTTGTGGGCGGCCGACAAGTTGATCCGCCTCTACTGTGAGTTGGTATACGACTTCATCTTCAATTTGATATTTCCAGCCTTGTGGTGGCGTTGCACCAATCCATTCATGAACCTTGGTTTGTGTATCACCTGCTTTTGACTGTTCTCCGACTGTTCCCAGTAGCAAAGAGAGTCGGTAAGAGCTGACGGCGCTATAGCCTAATACGCTAGCTTCACCAAATAATAGCCCTGCGTATGGGCGTTCATCTGGTTGTGGTGTCGTCGCCGAAATATCACTCGGTGTCCACATCTGTTGTCCAATTTGGTAATTAACGGCATATTTCAGTGGGTTTGGATCAAACGGCGTTAACGCTTGCCAGAAGCGGTTATTTAATGCGGGTTCTTCAGTTGTATAATTGATGAAAACAGCATTGGTGTAATTACCATCTTCATTTGAGATCACGTCATTATGCATACCAAATAACCAGCCGCTTGCAAAGCTTGGGTTAACTTGGCTTAAAGTCAGTAAAATAATGCTGCATAACTTAAAACGCATGTGTTTTCCTTATTGTCATTATTGTCATTCTTATGTCGTTATTGATTGAAAATGTGAATAAATATAGGTTAAGCATTAATTATACCAGCATTGTGAGTTACGAGTAAATTTAATGCTTGATTGGTGTGAATCTAATGCGTTTTCATTACTTGGTTCTAGTATTTGATACTTATTAGGTATGGTTTTGGCTAAAAAAATTGCTTCGAATCAACATACAAAGACATACTAATGAGACAACAAGGACCGTTGTTTATTACTTCGCCCTAGTTACTGGTTTCTTTGATGGGGAATGAAATTGAAATCATTAATAAAATGCTGTGGTTTAATCACCTTCGGCCTCGTAACGTCGAGCGTTATGACAAATGTGAATGCTGAAATAAAAGTAAAGGGTAGTGCGAGCTTGGAGCAGCGTATTTTCCTAGATAGTCCTGAACAACCGACATATCCAGTGAATGATTACCCTTATCCTGTTTATCATCAAATATCAGCGGCTTTATCCCCGCATATAGAAGCGTCATCTAAAAAAAACAATATGGTATATACAGTACATCCCTTTGTTCGTATTGATGAACGTGATGATGAACGTTCACATATTGATTTGAGAGAGTTTAAAGCTGCGCTTGTCACTCAAAAGTGGGAAGCATCTATTGGTTTTGATCAAGTTCATTGGGGGGTGATGGAAAACCACCATTTAGTTGATATTGTGAATCAAACGGATTACCTCGAATCACCAAATGGAGAGGATAAGCTAGGTCAGCCTATGCTTAGGCTGGGTATAGACCTAAAAGGTGCGTTACTGGAAGCCATGCTGCTGGTGGGTTACCGAGAACCAGCCTTACCTACACTTGGCGCTCGTTTTAGTTTCGAGAATGATTATCGCTATGAATATGCGGGTTGGGGCGAAGAGTATCACCCAGATGTTGCATTACGCTACAGTAAAAGTGTCAACAATATTGATGTTGGTGTGAGTTATTTTGGCGGACATACACGTACCCCCGAATTGCGAAATTCAGCGGTGGGCGAACCAATTTGGTATGTGAATTTAGTTGACCAGATATCAATAGATATTAAAGCTGATCTGAACCAGATTATTTTAAAAGGTGAAGTGCTATATAAGATCGTTGAAGGTAAATCTACGCGTGCTGCGGTACTAGGTGCGGAGTTTAGTTTACTACAAACTAAAAATATTGGTGTTAACTTACTGAGTGAATATAGCTGGGATCAACATGGTGAAAAAGCACTTGATAATAGTTTTCAAAATGACATATTCGCGGGTGTAAGAGTTACTTTGAATGGTTTAAACAATAGCGAATTACTTATGGGCCATAATTATGATTTTGACTTTGGCTCTCAGAATGGTTTTGTTCAGGCAAAAGTGAATGTGACGAAAGCACTTTCTGTTGGCGTTGAAGGTTGGTGGTTTAATATCAATGATGATGACTATGCGAATAAAAGTTATAACGATGACAACATGATCCAATTGACTGGTTATTATAATTTTTAATTGATATGAAGTATTTACCTTTGCACTACTTACCTTAGCAATAGGGGATGCTGTTAATTAGACATTTTTTCGGTTATTCTGAGCTCTAAAAGATTAGTTAATCGTATAAAAGGATTTTAAATGTTTAAGATAAATCAGTACTTTGATGGTCAAGTTGCTTCTATTGGGTTTAAAGAAGCGGATAAAGAAGCCAGTGTTGGCGTGATGGCTGTCGGTGAGTATGAGTTTGGTACAGCCTTAGCGGAAGTGATGGTTGTGATTACTGGTGCGTTAACGGTGTTACTCCCTGGACAATCTGAGTGGCAAACATTCAATGCTGGAGAACAGTTTAATGTACCTAGCGACAGTCAGTTTCAAGTTAAAGTAGCGCAAGAAACTGCGTACCTTTGCCAATACGGTTAATGGGTTTGTGAAAAAGGGAGAGTAAACGTCAAGTTCACTCTCCCTTTTTATTATTAAATTAATTAGCGTTATTTTTTTGGTTTCGAATTGAATGCTGTAAGTTGTTCTTCAGTTGCTGGAAGCTGGTGATTTTCTTTCCATTCAGCATAAGTCATACCGTAGATGCGTTCTCTCGCTTGTTCATCTGTCACGTCTAGTTCCAGTTCATCTGCAGCAGATTTGTACCATTTACCTAAACAGTTTCGGCAAAAATCAGCCAAGATCATTAAATCAATATTTTGAACTTGTTTGTTATCATCTAAATGCGCTAATAAACGTTGTAATACTTTCGCGTCCAACTGATCTTGTTGAATTTGAGTTAATTCTGGTTTACTCATTATCAATTCCTTGTTATTTCGCTGACTTAATCAGCCCTGTAATATGGCAACTTAAAACGATAACTGCAACAGCTAAGTAAATAGAAGAGGCTACAATTAACCACTGTGGCATTGTAAACGATAAGAACTGCCAGTTAATTTCATCACAAAAACCGGTTGGGTTAAACAACCCAGGAGCCCATTCATGGAGCGGTGCCCAAGTCGGGAAATTAGGGAAGAAGTCACACGTTGAAAATGGCGAAGGGTTCAGTTGAATGTCGGTATGCTCAATTGCGAGGCTTAAACTGTAACCCGCGCTGACAAACCATAATGTAAAACCGCTTAAGCGTATCACTGGATTCGCAGGGGCTATCGCACCCACTAAGCCCGCAATAATAATGCCTATTATTGCTACACGTTCATATACGCATAATACACAAGGGCTTAATTCCATCACGTATTGGAAGAAGAGGGCTGATGCTTCTAACCCCAAACCTGTTAGAGCGAGTAAAACCCAAGGAAGGCGTTGTTTTGGTAGGTTAGAAATAAACTGGTACATATATTGTCTCAAATGAATTTAATAACTATCTACTTTTATAACATATTGTGGCGCTAGATATGAGATGCAGAGTGTAAAAATGTGTAAAAATAAATGCTTATGTAAAGTGATTACTTGTATAAAAAACGCCGCTAATAGCGGCGTTTTTTTATGTTTTAGCTAGACTAGTGGGCAGCTGATTTAACCGCTTCAGCTGCAGATTCTACATGGGCGGTAATTAACCCCATATCAAGCATCGTTGCTGTTGCTGGTTCTAATAAGTAGATAATGGCACCAAGACCAACTAACGTCATCACAATCGTATATGGTAATGCCATGATAACCATACGGCCATACGATAAGCGTAACAGTGGCGCTACTGCAGACGTTAATAAGAATAAGAATGCAGCTTGTCCATTTGGCGTTGCAACGGAAGGTAGGTTTGTACCTGTGTTAATTGCGACAGCAAGTAGGTCGAACTGATCTCGTGTGATAGTGCCGTTTACCAGAGCAGCTTTTACTTCGGTAATATAAACAGTACCAACAAATACGTTATCACTCACCATCGACAAGATACCATTCGCTAAGTAAAATAGTGGTAGCTGTTGATGTGGGTCTGCAGCTAGAACCGAATTAATCAATGGAATGAACAGCTGTTGATCAATAATTACAGCAACAATCGTAAAGAATACCGCAAGTAATGCAGTAAAAGGCAATGCCTCTTCAAATGCTTTACCTAAAGCATGCTCTTCAGTGATCCCGTTAAATGCAGTAGCAAGAATGATGACAGATAAACCAATGAGGCCTACAGCAGCTAAATGCATTGCTAGGCCTATGATTAACCAAACACCAATAGCCGCTTGCGTATAAAGTTTTACACGTTCACGTTGGCTGCGGTTTGCATCTTCATGTTTATCAAAATCAACCAAAATAGTACGTACTGCTGCTGGTAATTCAGCACCGTAACCACATATTTTTAATTTCTCGACCAGAACACAAGTCAATAGACCAAAAAAGAATACAGGAACCGTTACGGGAGCCATACGTAATGCAAATTCAATAAAATCCCAACCTGCTTGTTCAGCGATAATTAGGTTTTGTGGTTCGCCTACCATAGTACATACACCACCAAGTGCAGTACCAACACCTGCATGCATCATAAGGCTACGTAAGAAAGCGCGATATTCATCAAGATCTTGACGTTTGAGCTCATTCACATTTGCATCGTCGGTATGATCATGGTCATGTTTAAAGTCACGGCCTGATGCTACTTTGTGATAAATACTATAGAAGCCAATCGCGACACTGATCACAACTGCAATTACAGTTAGTGCATCTAAGAATGCAGAAAGAAAAGCTGAAACAACTGAAAATGATAAAGCCAGCAATGCTTTAGACTTAATGTTAATCAATAGCTTAGTGAAGACATATAACAATAATGACTTCATGAAATAGATACCAGCAACCATGAAGATTAATAATAATAATACTTCGATATTACTCACAAGTTCGTGCTGGACTTGTTCGGAAGATGTCATGCCAATGGCAACCGCTTCAATAGCAAGCAAGCCACCGGGTTGAAGAGGATAGCATTTTAGGGCCATTGCTAAAGTAAAAATAAATTCGATAACTAATAACCAACCAGCAATAAACGGGTCAATTGAAAAAACAATCGGGTTAATAATGAGGAATGCAATGATTGCAATTTTATACCACTGAGGTGAATTACCTAAGAAGTTTAATTTTGCCGCCGTACTAAGGCTTATGTCCATGAGGGCTTGTCCAATATTTTATTAAGATTAAGTTTAAGGGATTTAAAAACGGGGATATTCTAAGCGTATTCCGTGTGGTGCGCCATACTTTTTATTGATACAGATTATTGTTATAGCAATTAAATTTATTTTACTATTTAAATCGGAAAATAATTATTCTAGTGATAGTATCTAATTAAAATCTGGTCGGACTTGCATCAGGATGCTAAGATTCTAATGGACACAACCTGTTATATTTCCAAATGAGAAGTTAAATGGATATTACTGATAGTAAAACAACGAAGAAAAAGCGTCAGAATGACGGTATTATTAAGGCGAAAAGCCCAGCTGGATTTGCCGAAGAGTATCTGATTGAATCGATCTGGAAAAATCGCTTCCCTCCAGGTTCAATTCTTCCAGCAGAAAGAGAACTTTCTGAGCTTATTGGTGTTACTCGTACTACGCTACGTGAGGTATTACAACGTTTAGCGCGTGACGGTTGGCTGACTATCCGTCATGGGAAACCAACTCAGGTTAATAATTTTTGGGAAACGTCGAGCCTGTCTATCTTAGAAGATTTAGTGCGATTGGACCCTGAGCGTTTACCTGAATTGGTGAGTGATTTATTATCTGCCCGTACTAATATTAGTGTTATTTTTATTCGAGCTGCGATCAAACGCGATCCTGAACGTGTTGTAGAAATTCTAAATGAAGCCGAAGAACTTGCTGATGATAAAGAAGCCTTTACTGCGTATGATTATAGTATGCTACATAAATTGGCCTTTTTATCAGGTAATTTAGTTTATGCTTTGATCCTGAATGGTTTTGATAATATGTACCGTATTTTGGGTAAAATTTATTTTGATTATCCCGAAGCTCGTGTATTAGCACGAAATTTCTACAGAGAATTGAAAGAGATAGCCCAAAATAATCAAGCGGATGAGAGTTTAAATGTTATCCGTAACTATGGTATGAACTCAGGCCTACTTTGGCAGCAGTACCGTGATGAAACATGGGATGATATTTGCGTCGCTTTTGAACAACGTATTAAATAATGATTACGCAATAATCTTCTAAAAAAACCAGTCATTGACTGGTTTTTTTATATCCGCGGGACAGTTTATAGCTTAGGGGGGGAACTTTGGCTGATAATCTCCACATTGCCATTAGCTTGAACTTGTTCTAACCGAACATCAAAGCCCCATAATCGATGAAGGTGTTTTATTACTTCTTGTGCTGATTTCGCGTCTAGTGGTATCTCTTGGTGAGGCACATAGCGTAGTGTTAAAGAACGGTCCCCTTTTTTATCGACATTAAATACCTGAATATTAGGCTCGTTATTACTGAGATTATACTGGGCTGATAGCTTATTTCGCAATTGTTGATACCCTTCTTCATTATGAATCGCAGATACTTCAATATATTTACTGTTTTCGTTATCTTCGATTGAAAAAAAGTGCATGTCACGCATTACTTTAGGTGACAAATACTGGCTAATGAAGCTTTCATCTTTAAAATTTCGCATTGCAAAATGCAAGGTTTCTAACCAATCACTACCCGCAATATCAGGGAACCAAGCTTTATCTTCTTCGGTCGGGTTTTCGCAAATTCGTCGAATATCTGTAAACATGGCAAATCCTAATGCATAAGGATTCATTCCTGAATAATACGGACTATTATAAGCCGGTTGTGCAATGACGTTAGTATGATTATGTAAGATTTCTAACATGAATTTATCCGACACCAATCCCTCGTCATACATGTGGTTAGTGATGGTATAATGCCAGAATGTTGCCCAACCTTCATTCATGACTTGAGTTTGTTTTTGTGGATAAAAATATTGACTGATTTTGCGAACGATACGAATTATTTCGCGCTGCCAAGATTGTAACAGTGGCGCATTTTTTTCTACAAAATAGAGAATGTTTTCTTGGGGTTCTACTGGGTAATTTGGTTCAACAGGCTCTGATTTTTGGTTGTATTGGGGGAGGGTACGCCATAATTCATTGACTTGAGTTTGTAAATAATCTGTGCGTTCTTGTTGGCGTCGTTTTTCTTCACTGAGTGATGGTTCACTTGGGCGTTTATAACGATCAACGCCATAATTCATTAATGCATGACATGAATCGACAATATTTTCGACAGCATCGATACCGTATTTTTGTTCACATTCAGCAATATAATTCTTGGAAAATAGTAGGTAATCAATGATTGAATCTGCATCTGTCCATGATTTAAATAAGTAATTGTTTTTAAAGAAAGAGTTATGTCCATAGCTGGCGTGTGCAATAACTAATGCTTGCATTGGAATGGTGTTTTCTTCCATTAAGTAAGCAATGCACGGATTAGAGTTGATAACAATTTCATATGCTAACCCCATTTGACCACGTTTATAGCTTTGTTCTGTTTGAATAAATTTCTTACCAAAACTCCAGTGATTATAACCAATAGGCATCCCTACAGAAGAGTAAGCATCCATCATTTGCTCTGCTGTGATGACTTCAATTTGATTGGGGTAAGTATCAAGTCGGTAGTATTCTGCAATACGTTTAATTTCGATATGATACTCTTCTAGTAGTGGAAAATTCCAATCGGGGCCATCGTTGAGCTGCTTCACTTCATCTCTTAACATATAGACTCTCCCTAAGCGGCTTGTTTTTTAAATAGTTCTCGGAATACAGGGTAAATATCCTCCAGTTGGCGAATATGCTGTAAGGCAAACTGTGAGTATTCTTTTGCTACTTTTTCATATTCTCGCCATAAAGTCTGATGGGCACGATTGGTAATTTCGATATAGCTGAAATAACGGACTTTTGGCATAATTTTATCTAGCAATAGCTTACGGCATAGTGGTGAGTCATCAGCCCAGTTATCACCATCAGAAGCTTGTGCAGCGTAAATGTTCCATTCATTCGCGGGATACTTATCGGTCACAATCTTATCCATTAGTTTTAAAGCGGACGATACAATTGTGCCACCCGTCTCTTGTGAATAAAAAAATTCATGTTCGTCGACTTCTTTTGCTTGGGTATGATGACGGATGTAAACTACTTCAATCGTTTTATAAGTACGTGTTAAGAACAGGTACAGTAAGATATAGAAACGTTTAGCCATGTCTTTAGTTGGCTGATCCATCGAGCCTGAGACATCCATTAGGCAAAACATGACGGCTTGGCTATTTGGTACTGCATATTGTTCAAAATTGTTATAGCGTAAGTCAAAAGTGTCGATGAACGGCACTTTACTGATCCGTTCTTTCAATTCCGCAATTTCTTTTTTTAATTCGTGAACAAATTGGCCTTCAATTTCGTCCTGATTCGTTAATTCATCAACTTGCTGTTGCAGCGTTTTTACTTGTCTTTTTTTGCCAGCGGATAATGCAGTACGCCTCGCCAATGAATTTTGTAATGATTTAATAATCGAAATATTGCCGGGGTTACCATGTGAAGTATAACCTGCACGGCGGGTTTTCATTTCAACGATACTGTTAAACTGATTTTCTTGTAAATTTGGTAACTCTAAATCTTCAAATAAAAGATCAAGGTATTCGTCTTTTGAAATTTTAAAATTAAAATCATCATTACCTTCACCACTATCGCTGGCTTCTCCTCCTCCAGAACCTGAACCGCCTCTTGGTGGTGGACGGTTAATTTTATCACCAGTAATGAATTGGTCGTTACCAGGGTGAACAACTGTACGTTTGCCGCCTTTACCTTGGTGAAAAGTTGGCTCCGAGATGTCACGAGTTGGAATGCTGACACTTTCTCCAGATGTAATATCCTGAATACTACGATTGTTTACAGCATCAGATACCGCCTTTTTTATTTGTGAGTTATAACGACGCATAAAGCGTTGTCGATTAACGGTACTTTTATTTTTTCCGTTTAATCTGCGATCAATAAAATGTGCCATCTCATCCCCCTAAAGAATACAGTTATGATGATTTACGTACGCGCAAATACCATTCTGACAATAGTCTAACTTGTTTCTTGGTGTAGCCTTTCTCCATCATGCGGTCAACAAAGTTGTCATGCTTTTGCTGTTCGTCTGTGGATGTTTTACCGTTAAATGAGATAACGGGTAACAACTCTTCTGTATTGGAGAACATTTTCTTTTCGATTACAGTACGGAGTTTCTCATAGCTAACCCAAGACGGATTTTTACCACTGTTATTGGCTCTGGCACGGAGTACAAAGTTAACTATTTCATTACGGAAGTCTTTAGGGTTGCTGATACCTGCTGGTTTTTCTATTTTCTCTAGATCATTATTTAATGCTTCACGGTCAAATAGCTGGCCGGTCTCAGGATCTCGGTATTCTTGATCTTGGATCCAGAAGTCAGCATAAGTTACATAACGGTCGAATATGTTTTGGCCATATTCAGAATAAGATTCTAAGTAAGCTGTTTGGATTTCTTTGCCAATAAATTCCACATATTTGGGAATTAAATAACCTTTTAAAAATTCTAAATATCGGTCCGCAATATCTTGAGGGAACTGCTCTCGTTCAATTTGTTGTTCTAATACATAAAAAAGATGAACTGGGTTTGCTGCAACCTCCGCATGATCAAAGTTGAATACTTTTGATAAAATTTTATAAGCAAAACGGGTTGATAGGCCTGACATACCTTCGTCGACGCCTGCATAATCACGATACTCTTGATATGACTTTGCTTTTGGATCGGTATCTTTTAACGTTTCGCCGTCGTAAACACGCATTTTGGAGTAGATTGATGAATTTTCAGGATCTTTAAGGCGCGATAAAACGGTGAATTGAGACAGCGCATCAAGTGTACCCGGTGCGCATTTTGCATTATATAGCGCACTGTTTTCTAATAGTTTACGGTATATAGATTGTTCTTCACTCACGCGTAAACAGTAAGGTACTTTAACAATATAGACACGGTCTAAGAAGGCTTCGTTGTTTTTGTTATTACGGAATGTTTGCCACTCAGACTCATTGGAGTGAGCAAGGATAATACCTTCGAAAGGCAGGGCTGATAGTCCTTCGGTACTGTTGTAGTTACCTTCTTGCGTTGCAGTGAGTAGAGGATGTAGCACTTTGATGGGAGCTTTGAACATCTCGACAAATTCCATCATTCCTTGGTTCGCTTTACAAAGTGCACCTGAGTAGCTGTATGCATCGGGGTCATCTTGTGAAAAATGTTCTAACTGACGAATATCAACTTTACCGACTAACGAGGAAATATCTTGATTGTTTTCATCACCGGGTTCAGTTTTAGCAATGGCAATTTGATGGAGTATAGATGGGCGCACTTTTTCTACTTTAAACTGGCTTATATCACCGCCAAATTCTTTCAAACGTTTAGCGGCCCAAGGTGACATTACATGACCAAGGCAGCGGGTTGGGATACCGTATTCGTTACGCAGAATACTGGCATCTTCATTCACGTCAAACAAGCTAAAGGGGTGATCGTTAACGGGAGATCCTTTAATGCGATAAATTGGTAAATTCTGCATTAAGTCTTTTAATTTTTCGGCGAGTGATGATTTACCACCGCCCACTGGGCCAAGTAGATACAGAATTTGTTTTTTTTCTTCTAAGCCCTGAGCAGAATGTTTTAAATAGGCGACAATTTGCTCGATGGCATCTTCCATACCATAAAAATCTTCAAAGGCTGGATAACGTGCTACAACACGATTGGAAAATAATCGGCTTAGGCGAGAGTCGGTTGCGGTATCAACCATTTCAGGCTCACCAATTGCGTTTAGTAATCTTTCAGCTGCAGATGCATATACAGTTCTGTCGTCACGGCATAAATTCAAGAATTCTTGAATGGTATACTCTTCTTCACGACTTTCTTCATATCTTTGCTGGTAATGTTCAAAAATACTCATAGTTACCCCCAAAATGTAATTACTTGCATCCGCAAACATTAGCATCTACAAGTCTGAAGTATTTCTCACTTCTAATCTAAATTTAGACTTTGATTTTAAAATTGCGCAATTAAATTGCGGTTTTATAAGCGTTTTATTAATTTTTTATTATGGCTGCAATATATTTTTTAAAAGGTAATCGTGCGTTTATTAGTGAATGAGGAGATGTAAGAGTTGTTTTGCGGAATTTTGTATTATTATTTATTGATATAACAATATATAAACAAAGTATAGTCTAATCAAGATGTGATTAAATATTATTTAGAATTGATATTCACGAATTGTGACATCGCTATAATGGTGACCTTGCTATAAAGGGGGGCATTATTTTAGTGACAGGTTTACGTTAAGGGGGTTTAAAGTAAACCTGTTTGGGGAAGTGCTATGCTGTTATCGTTTCATGTAGCAATTTATTTAACATACGCATTGTTGCTTGCACACCAGCGAATACTTGGTTAGAGCTAACACCACGGGTTCGGAAACTTCGATCGCCCTGCTGCCAAGTAATAAAGCTTTCTGTTAATGCACTGGTTTTACCGCCTGGTGGAATACGTACTTGATAGTTTTCTAAATTTGGATAATCAAATCCAACTTTGTGCATGATGGCTTGAATTGCCATACTAAACGCATCAAAGCCACCATTACCGGATCCCGCTGATTTGTATATCTCATCGCCGATGCGAATACGGATACTTGCGGTGGAATCAACATTGAGTCCAGATGTAATCGAACAGTTGAGCAGTTCAATATGCGAGTAATCTTTACTTTCCAGTAAATCCGCAATAATAAAGGGTAAATCTTCAGGTGTTATAATTGCTTTTTGATCACCTAAAGTGACAATACGCTCGAGCAATTTAGTCTTTTGCTCGGGGCTTAAGTCTATACTTAACTCTTCAAGATTTTTTTCTATCGATGCTTTACCGCTCATTTTTCCGAGCGCATAGGTTCGGGTACGCTTAAACCGTTCAGGGCCTAACACCGTTTGATATAAGCCACCTTTATTATCGCCATCGGCATGAATACCACTAGTCTGAGTAAATACGTCTGCGCCAATAATAGGCGCATTTGCTGGCGTTATTTTACCCGAGAAATTTTCAATCATTTGGCTTATCTGATGGATGCGTTGTTCATTGATTGATGATTCGATACCGAGTTTATCTTTAAGGACCACTGCAACTTCTGCAAGTGAAGCATTACCAGCGCGTTCACCTAAACAGTTTACAGTGCAATGAATAGCGCTAATGCCGACTTTTGCTGCAGCGAGCGCATTTGCTGTGGCTAAACCGTAATCATTATGTGGATGAAAATCAAATTTCTGTTGCGGATAACGCCCAATCATATCAGACAGACTGACATACACTTCATCTGGAGACATTACACCGAGTGTATCTGGCAGCATGTAATGTTGGATTGGTAAATCTACAAGTGCATTGATCATGTTGTAAACATAATCAGGATTGTCACTGTAACCATTAGACCAGTCTTCAAGGTAAATATTAACCGCTAACCCTTGCTCTATTGCGTAGTGAATAGTTTCTCTGACATCTTCAATATGTTGCGTAGGGGTTTTACGGAGTTGCTCGGTGCAGTGTTTTTCACTGCCCTTTGTGAGTAAGTTGATCACTTTGGCACCGCTGGACGTTATCCAGTCAACGCTTTTGGTATGATCGACAAAACCCAGTATTTCGATTCGCCCTGCCACTTGTTCTTGTTCTGCCCATTGCATTAATGAGGATACGGCATGTTTTTCGCCAAGAGAAACGCGCGCAGATGCGACTTCAATTCGGTCAACATTAAGAGATTGGAGTAGGGCTTTGGCAATACTAACTTTTTCGTCGGGGGTGAAGGAGACCCCTTGGGTTTGTTCTCCATCACGAAGAGTTGTGTCCATTAATTGGACTTGAGGGCGCATGATTTCCATATTTGCTACCTGCTTCAAATTGTAGGGAAAGAGCGGATAGAAGATGACTATCCGCTTTTAAACCGTCTCTTAGTTTGCTTTATAATAGAGCAATACTAAAAGTTAGCTTGCTTCAGTCCATAACCA
This sequence comes from Moritella sp. 28, assembly GCF_018219435.1. Lineage (NCBI taxonomy): Bacteria > Pseudomonadati > Pseudomonadota > Gammaproteobacteria > Alteromonadales > Moritellaceae > Moritella > Moritella sp. 28. The sequence goes on from NZ_CP056121.1 coordinate 2,175,558, forward strand.
TGGAAACTGTTGCTTATTTCTAGCTTCGAATTCAGAGATTTTAGCTTCATGTTTTAATGTCCATGAGATATCATCAGCGCCTTCGATAAGGCTTTGCTTACGAAATGGATCAACCTCAATATTAATAACAATACCACCGGGTGTTGTCACAGTTTGTGCTGGAAGATCAACAGTAAACTCGACACCTTCGTTAGCATCAATTTCAGCCATTAATGCGGCGAGAACATCTTTGTTTACACGAATTGGTAAAATACCGTTTTTAAAGCAGTTAGAGTAGAAAATATCTGCATAGCTAGTTGAAATGATGGTATTGAAACCAAAGTCTTCAATTGCCCAGGGTGCATGTTCACGTGATGAACCACAACCGAAATTGTCGCCAGCAACTAAAATCTTAGCACCTTTAAATGCTGGTTTGTTTAATTCAAACTCAGGGTTTTCTGAACCATCGTCAAGAAAACGCCAGTCATGAAATAAGTGTATACCAAAGCCGGTACGTTCTACTTTTTTCAAGAACTGTTTTGGAATGATTTGGTCTGTATCTACGTTACTACGATTCATTAATGCAGCAACACTAGTATGATTTTTATATGCTTTCATTTTAATTCCTTGATCACTAATGTGCTAAAGCTTATGCCCAGTTACGGATGTCAACAAAGTGGCCTTCAATTGCCGCTGCTGCAGCCATTGCTGGAGATACAAGGTGTGTACGACCACCTTTACCTTGACGACCTTCAAAGTTACGGTTTGACGTAGACGCACTACGTTGACCTTCGCTTAGTTGGTCACCATTCATTGCTAGACACATAGAGCAACCTGGTTCACGCCATTCCCAACCTGCATCAACTAAGATCTTATCTAGACCTTCTTTTTCAGCTTGTTCTTTAACAAGGTATGAACCTGGAACTGCAATTGCTTGTACTGAAGCGCTTACCTTTTTACCGACGGTTAATTCAGCAATAGCACGGAAATCTTCAATACGACCGTTAGTACAAGAACCAACGAACACAAGATCAATATTAATATCAGTGATTGCTGCACCGGCTTCAATGTCCATGTAGGCAAGGGCGCCTTTACATGCCGAAGCTTTAATTTCATCACTAAAATCACTTGGTGAAGGAACCGTTGAGTTTACTGCGGCTACTTGTTCTGGAGACGTACCCCAAGTAACTTGTGGTGCAATGTCTTCAGCTTTAAGTTCGATAACAGTGTCAAATTCAGCGCCATCATCACTTGGTAGTGATTTCCAGTATGCAAGTGCTGCAGCCCAGTGATCCCCTTGTGGTGCAAACTCTTTACCTTCCAGATAATCATATGTTGTTTCATCTGGTGCGATAAGGCCTGCACGTGCGCCGCCTTCAATTGCCATGTTACACAAGGTCATGCGACCTTCCATTGTAAGGTCTCGAATTGCAGAACCTGCGAACTCGATTACATGGCCAGTACCACCTGCAGTACCTATTTTACCGATAACAGCAAGCGCGATATCTTTGGCTGTTGAATACTTCGATAGTGTACCTTCTACACTTACTAGCATAGTTTTAGATTTTTTCTGTTGTAGCGTCTGAGTGGCCATTACATGCTCAACTTCGGACGTACCTATACCGAAGGCTAACGCACCAAATGCACCATGTGTTGCAGTATGTGAATCACCACAAACAGCAGTCATTCCTGGGTGGATAAAACCATGTTCAGGTACAACAATATGAATAACACCATTATTAACGTTTTGCATATCGTAAATAAGGAGGTCGTGTTCACTACAGTTGTTTGCCATCGTATCAATTTGCTTTGCTGCAATTGGATCTTTAATTGGTAGATGACGGTCAACGGTTGGTACACAGTGATCCATTGTCGCTAGAATACTATGACGATTACGGATCTTACGTTTTTGTACTTTTAAGCCTTCAAATGCTTGTGGACTTGTTACTTCATGCATCAAGTGACGATCGATGTAGAGTAGCGGGGTTCCATTCTCTGGTTCGTGAACTAAGTGTGAATCCCAAATTTTTTCATACATTGTCTTTTTCATTGCTTTGCTTCCCTTCCCATCAAGCGAGATATTTATACTTTCTTATGTCTTGATACTATGACAATTGTGTGACCTTCTTCAAGAACATAATTTCATAAATAGTTGGAATTATAAATATCCAATTTGTTATTGTTTGTCATTATTGACTTTTATTGGAGTATAAATCTGTTTAATTTGAAATATATAGTTTTATGCATTGCTATATTTGCCATTGGCGGGGTTATTTGTTTTTTATAATATGTTTAATATTTCGACTTTTTAGTTTTTCAACGTGGTAAATAAAGTTATTTCTACAATATTAAGGTCATGATTGTAGAAATAACCATATAACCTATGCTTAGAAGATGTAGTAACCATGTATTATTTTAAATAGATCAATGATTAAAGGAGTGAGGGAATGAATTCTTTAAAGGTATCTGACTATATGCAGTTACGGCCAGTTAAATTGACTGCAGATATGCCTGTGGCAACGGCAGTTGATAGATTACTAAGATCTACTCATATTGGAGCGCCTGTGGTGAATGATAGTGATACGCTCATTGGCTGGATTTCTGAACAGGATTGCTTAGCATCGTTACTGGAATCGAGTTATTACTGTGAAGAGGTCGCGATAGTTGAAGACTTGATGAGAAAGGATGTGCTCACAGTTCGGGTGACGGACAGTATTATTGAACTCGCGCAGCAAATGCTAGAAGCCAAGCCTAAAGTTTATCCTGTGATTGACGATGAAGGCTTACTCGTGGGGATCATTTCTCGTCGAAATGTACTCAAAGCAATGGATAAACAACAACAAGCGTGTTATTTAAATGCCGCAAATATTTAGCTAGCCCTAATGCAATAAAAAGAGGCTACAACGATTGCAGCCTCTAAGCTATCAATTAATACTTTTTACTTATGCAACCGCAGTATCACCAGTTTTGTTAGCGTGAAAACGCTTTTCACCAAAATAAGCGTAACTTAAACAAATGATAGAAGCTAAGCAAGAGGCGACGAGAACCATGAAGCCACCATCCCAACCAAAATGGTCGACTGTATAGCCAAGTACTGCATTGGCAGCAACTGCGCCGCCTAGGTAGCCGAATAGACCTGTTAGACCCGCTGCTGTGCCTGCCGCTTTTTTAGGTGCAAGCTCAAGTGCGTATAGACCAATTAACATAACCGGGCCGTAAATCAGGAATCCAATCGCAATTAATGCCGCCATATCGATGGCTGGGTTCCCTGGCGGGTTAAACCAGTAAACAAGTACAGCAATCGTCACTAGCGCCATAAATAGTATTCCTGCTGGTGCACGACGTCCTTTAAATAATTTATCTGAAATCCAACCACAAAGTAGGGTGCCTGGAATACCCGCCCATTCATACAAAAAATAAGCCCAAGAAGAGCCATCTACAGTGAAACCTTTTGCTTCTTTCAGGTACACAGGTGCCCAATCTAAAACACCGTAACGGATCATATAAACAAAGGCGTTAGCAACTGCGATAGACCATAACAGTTTATTATTAAGAACATATTTTAAGAAAATCTCTTTTGCCGTCATTTCTTGTTCATGATCTGTGCTGTAATCATCTGGATAATCATCTTTATATTCTTCGATTGGTGGTAACCCACAAGATTGCGGAGTATCACGCACAGTGAGCCAGACAAAGACTGCGACGAGTACAGCAAAGAAAGCTGGTACATAAAATGCGGTATGCCAATCGTCATTAAATGCCCATAAGCCAAGTAAGAACATAGGGCCGATTAAGCCGCCACCGACGTTATGCGCAACGTTCCAAACCGAGACTAATTCACCACGTTCTTTTTTAGACCACCAGTGAACCATGGTTCTGCCACAAGCTGGCCAGCCCATGCCTTGGAACCAACCATTTAAAAATAGTAAAACGAACATCGCAGTAATACTGCCGGTTGCCCAAGGCATGTAGCCAAAAGTAAACATAACGGCAGCTGACATTAATAAGCCAGCGGTTAAGAAATAGCGTGGGTTAGAGCGGTCAGAGACACTACCCATCAGGAATTTAGATAGTCCATAAGAAATAGAGACTGCAGATAAAGCAACACCCAGATCACCACGGCTAAAGCCTTGTTCAATCAGGTATGGCATGGCCAAACTGAAGTTTTTACGAACTAGGTAGTAGCCTGCATAGCCAAAGAAAATACCAAAGAATAACTGCCATCTTAAATATTTATAGGTGGAGTCAACTTGGTCTGCGGGTAAACGAGCAATGTGCTCTTTCGGTTTGAAAATACCAAACATTTATAACCTCGAGTTTCAACGTGTTGATGGTTTTAAATAACCATTTTATAGGGTTTGAAGTTCGTTCGAGCGAAAATCGTGTCGATTTTATTTTCTTTCGATTATTTTATGTGTGACGGGGATCACATAAATATATCTTTAGAATGAAATAAATAATACATGTGGATAGGCATATGTAATTTGGTTACTTGTTTTGGCGTTTGTAAATAAATCGTGACAGGGTGTTAATCTAGGTAGTTACTACTCATTTAGTGGTGGTGTCGTTGTTTTTCGGGTTTGTATGTCAAGTTGTGTAAATAATCTGTGCCATATATTTCATTAAATTTATATTTGTTCAGTGTTTAGCTAATAGCCTAAAAAGTGTGCCATAACGATGACCAATCGAGGTTATAGCGAGGCGACTGAAGTACTTTTCATTTGAAATCCAATAATCATTTGAAATTCTAGAGCTACTGGCATAGTATTTCGCTTTTAAAACTAGAGTTAATGGGCGCTTTCTAACTATTATGCAGAGTATCTTAAAATCCCTGACAGCTGAACTATCTAACTGTATGCATTCCGATCGTTTTCGTTTTAAACGTCGTTTGCAAACAGCGCAAAAATTACCTTCTGAAAAGCAAGAAAAAGCTATTGATAAGCTGCAGCAAGATATTGCGGCATCGTCGAGCCTGCGTCAGTCGCGTATTGATAACTTACCAGTAGTCTCTTATCCTGAAGATCTGCCTATTAGTCAAAAGCGTGATGATATCGCTAATGCTATTTTAAATAACCAAGTGGTTATTATTGCAGGTGAAACAGGCTCGGGTAAAACCACTCAGATCCCTAAAATATGCCTAGACCTCGGTTTAGGTATTGATGGCATGATAGGGCATACACAGCCAAGACGACTTGCAGCTCGTACGGTTGCGAATCGTATTGCTGAAGAGCTTGATTCAGAGCTTGGTGAGCATGTAGGTTATAAGATCCGTTTTAACGATAACGTCAGCAAGAAAAGTTACATAAAACTGATGACCGACGGTATTTTACTGGCAGAGATCCAACAAGATCGCTTCTTAAGTAGATATGACGTGATCATTATTGATGAAGCCCATGAACGTAGTTTAAATATTGATTTTATCCTCGGTTATTTAAAGCAATTACTTAACCGTCGCCCCGATTTAAAAGTGATTATTACGTCTGCGACGATTGATCCAGAACGTTTTTCTAAACACTTTAATAATGCGCCTATGATCGAAGTGTCTGGCCGTACTTATCCTGTTGAAGTGCGTTATAACGCGTTAGCTGAGCAAGAAGATGGGCACGAACGTGATCAAATCCAAGGCATTGTTGATGCTGTCGATGAACTGCAGAGCGAAGGCCTTGGGGATATCTTGGTATTCCTTAACGGTGAACGTGAGATCCGGGATACTGCAGATGCGTTAAACAAGTTAAAACTTCGAAATACCGAAGTACTGCCTTTGTATGCGCGCTTAACGAATGCCGAGCAGAACCGTATTTTCCAAAGTCATGTTGGTCGTCGAGTGGTATTAGCGACAAACGTGGCAGAAACATCGTTAACTGTACCGGGTATCAAATATGTGATTGACCCAGGTACTGCGCGTATTAGCCGTTATAGCTATCGTACCAAGGTACAGCGCTTACCGATTGAAGCTGTCTCACAGGCCAGTGCAAATCAGCGTATGGGCCGTTGTGGTCGTGTTAGTGCGGGTATTTGTATTCGACTTTATAGTGAAGAAGATTTTAATAACCGTCCTGAGTTTACGGATCCTGAGATCCAGCGTACTAACCTTGCTTCTGTTATTTTACAAATGCATGCATTGGGATTAGGCGATGTTGCTAATTTCCCATTCGTACAGCCACCAGACAGCCGTAACATTACCGATGGTCTAAAACTGCTTGAAGAATTAGGCGCCATTGATATCAGTAATGCTGATCATAATAAACGCCTAACGCCTATTGGTGTTGCGTTGGCTAAACTGCCGATTGATCCGCGTCTTGCTCGTATGGTCATGGAAGCAAACACCAATGGTTGTTTGAATGAAGTGATGGTGATTACGGCGGCATTGTCGATTCAAGACCCTCGTGAACGACCGATAGAAAAACAGCAAGCAGCAGATGAACAACATCGTCGTTTTTATGATAAAGAATCTGATTTTATCACCTTCTTGAACCTTTGGAATTACGTCAAACAGCAACAAGACGAGTTATCGTCATCACAGTTCCGTCGCTTATGTAAGAAAGATTACCTTGCGTATATGCGTGTACGTGAATGGCAAGATATTTACTCGCAGCTGTCACAAGTGGTGAAAGAACTCGGCTTTAATGTTAAGCCTGTTGAAGTTAATGAAGAAGGCGCGATCAGTAACGGCGATAATATTCATAAAGCGCTATTGTCGGGTATGTTAAGTCACGTTGGTTTTAAAGATAAAGACCAAGATTATTTAGGTGCACGTAACAGTAAGTTTAATATCTTCCCTGGCTCTGGTTTATTTAAAAAACAGCCTAAGTGGGTAATGGTTGCGGAACTGGTGGAAACGTCACGTTTGTTCGGCCGTATCGCAGCGAAAATCCAACCGGAATGGATTGAACCGCTTGCTACACATTTAAACAAATCAACGTACAGCGAACCGCATTGGGAAAAACGCCGTGGTGCGGTAGTTGCTGCTGAAAAAGTAACTTTGTATGGTTTAGTCATTGTTGCTAAGCGCATGGTGAACTACAGTCAAATTGACCCGGCATTATGCCGTGAAATATTTATTCGTAGTGGTTTAGTTGAAGGTGAATTTAATACTAAACATGCGTTCTTTAAGCACAATATGGCGGAAGTCGAGCGTATTCATGCGTTAGAACATAAGTCGCGTCGTCGTGATATTTTGGTTAGTGACGATGATTTGTTTGGTTTTTATGCGGATATAATTCCTGAACACGTTTGCTCTGGCCGTCACTTTGATAGCTGGTGGAAAAAAGAGAGCAAGCAAACACCTGATTTATTAACGCTAACCCAAGCTCGTTTGATGAAGCATAATGCAGAAGCGATTACTGCACATAGCTATCCAGAGTTTTGGAGTCAAAACAGCTTTAAATTCAAATTGGAATACAATTTCGAACCGGGTACTGTTGAAGATGGCATCACGGTTATTATTCCATTAGCGATCCTCAATCAAGTCAATGAACAAGGCTTTGATTGGCAGATTCCGGCTTTACGTGAGGAATTAATCATCACCATGATTAAGGCGCTGCCAAAAACACTGCGCCGTAATTTTGTACCCGCGCCAAATTATGCGGGTGCAGCACTGGAGAATATGGACCCTAGCCAAGGTGAATTAGCTGTAAGTCTGAACAAACAGTTATTGCGCATGACGGGTGTCCGTTTAGATCAAGATGTATGGGAGCACTTGACGCTGCCGACGCACCTTAAAATTCATTTTAAAGTTGTTGATGAAAAACTAAAACAAATTAGTTTTGGTGATGACTTAGGTGCATTAAAACAGCAACTGCAAGGTAATATTCAAGAAACCTTAGTGAAGGTGGCTGACAAAGGTATTGAGAAGACAGATCTTATTACCTGGGACTTTGGTCATTTACCGACTGAATTTAAACAAAAACATGGCGGTTATGAAGTTAAAGCGTATCCCGCTTTAGTTGATAATAAAAAGTCGGTTGAAATTAAGCTGTTTGATCATCAAGAAGACGCTGCTGTTGCTGCTAAAGCGGGTTTGCGTCGCTTGATCTTACTTAATGTACCGTCACCGATTAAATACCTTGAACAGAAACTACCAAACAAAGCGAAACTTGGACTGTATTTCAATCCGTTTGGTAAAGTGACTGATCTGATCCACGATTGTATTTCTTGTGCTGTTGATAGCATAATTTCAAAACAGCCTGCTCCGAGTGATGCAGAAAGTTTTGAAGCATTAAAAGAACTGGTTCGTGCCAATATCGCAGATGAGACGGTTGAAGTCGCAAAGCAGGTTGAGAAGATTCTCACTGCCGCGCATCAAGTGCATAAACAGATTAAAGGCAAAGTATCTCTTGATATGATCGTGGCTAATGGTGATATCAAAGCGCAATTAGCGAAGCTTATTTACAGTGGTTTTGTGACCAATACAGGTGTTAAAAAATTAGCAGATGTACAACGTTACATTGCTGCGATTGAACATCGATTGAATAAGCTTAAGATTGATCCTATTCGTGATCGTGGTAATTCAGTTGAAGTGCAACCGCTATTGGAAAACTATGTTCAGTTAACTAAGATGCCACGATTAACACTTGCACAACAAAGTGAGTTATTAAAACTGCGTTGGATGTTAGAAGAACTACGTGTATCGTTATTTGCTCAACAATTAGGGACCAGTTATCCTGTATCTATTAAGCGCGTAAAAATCGCATTTGCAGAGTTTAAAGCGAGTTTGTAGTGGACTTAATTCTATTTAGGACTGGACTGTTATAATGAAAAAGGGAAGCCATATGGCTTCCCTTTTGTTTATATTACCCATTGGTCTCGGCCATTTTTTTTCGCTTGATATAATTTGTTATCTGCTTGCTGTATTAAGCTTTTTACCGTTATTTTCCTATCAGGGATTACACTGACGACACCAAAACTCATGGTGATTATGGCATGTTCATTGATTCCAGCATGTTGAATCTCTAATGATCTCACTACATTAACGAGTTTTTCAGCAACTAATTTAGCGCCTTTTGTATCTGTATTTGGTAATAACATACAGAACTCTTCTCCCCCATAACGGGCGACTAACTCAGAAGGTCTTCGCAGGGACTTGTTAAGTGTGGATGCGACTAATTTTAAACACTCATCACCTTGGACGTGACCGTAGTGATCATTGTATATTTTAAAGAAGTCTATATCAGCAAGGATAAAGGTAAGGGGTTGAGCATGGCGTTTGGCACGTGATAGCTCTTTTGAAAACATAGCATCTAGGTGTCTACGATTGGCAATGCCAGTTAAGCCATCAAGCGTGGCCAAGCGCTCTAATTCTTCATTTGCCAATTCCAAATCATTTTTGGTTTTTAATAGTTGTGAACGCATTGTCGCAATGCGCTCCATCGCTGTCATTTTAGCGATAAGAATCTGTTTTTGTATGGGTTTTGGTAAGTAGTCATCACCACCAGCTTCAATACCAACCATAACATCTTCTGGTTCAGTTTTACCACTGAGAAATATAATGGGCACCCAATCAGTAAATTCTTGCCTAATTTGTTTTGCTACTTGATAACCGTTAATACCTATCATCACAACACCCAGTAACACAATATCTGGATTACATTCTGAAAATAGTGCGATGCCTGTTTCACCATTTTCTGCGTCGAAGACTTCGTGATTAAGATGTTGTAGGTAAGATCGAATAATCAGTCGTTCAATCTTGGAGTCATCGATTATGAGGATCTTCATCGGCAGTCCTTGCTCTTTTTAGTCGTTGTCCGATAAATACGGTTCTGATAACTAAATATAGCAAGTATCAGTTTAGTTAGTGTAATCTTTTGTTGCTCTGTATCACACACTTAGTGTTATACGTCTTCATCGTTGCCTTAACTTGAAATATTTCGTCAGCTGTTAGCTCGTCATCCCAAGTTACAATAGCTGAAATAGTTGGGCTTTGAGCTGCTTTTAATAGAGTATGAAATTTATTGTTCACTTTAGCTTTATGGATGATGAGTGCACTATCTGCGCTAATCCCATGTTGCCATAATAATGCGGCAGTCAGTGTCATTGGTGGTGCAATGATTGCAGTCCAGTGACCATGGCTATCTTCAATTACGGCTTCATCAACATGAGTCAAAGGCTTATTTTGTGTAGAAGTATTCGCGTTATATATAAAAGATTTAGTTTGCATGGTCGTGCGCCTGTCTTTATATCCAGTGGTTATACATACAGTAGTATTTTGTTGTGATATTTGCAAGCATTTATTATCTTTTAAATGAGTAAATCTGAAATGCTATTGTATAACCTCTTGATTTCACGCTGTTTTGTTTGGTTGTTGTTTTTGTGGACGATCACTTTAGTGGGACTATCACCATATACACAAACTGAACTCCGTTTATTACTGGTGGCTTATACAGTATTACATACAGTGCTTTTACGTGGGTTAATCAATTATATTTAGAGCAGGTTATTGATGAACTTACAATGGAAGGTCAAACGAGGGGGTTAAGCGTGGGTTGTTTAAAAGTAAGCCGTTGCGGTTGTTCAACTGCATGAGTGCTGATAATAGCGCCTCCTCTTTTAATGGTTTTGTTAATACGTAGTCTGCACCTGCGTTAAGCATGTGGATACGTGTGTCCTCGTAGGCATCCGCAGTACAGGCAAATATGGGTAAGGTTGCAATATCGAGTGGTAATGTACGTATAGCGCTTATCGCATCAATACCATTCATAACAGGCATATGATTATCCATTAAGATCAAATCGTAATGCTGAGTCTGTACTTTTGCAATGGCCTGAGCGCCATTTTCAACAATATCACTGCTGATTTGTCGGAGTTTCAAGAATGAAGACAGGACAAGTTGGTTTACTTTATTATCTTCGGCTATCAGTACATGTAAGCCGGAAAAGTCAGTAATGTCATGGTTAAGTGGGGTCACAATCTTTGTTTCTTCGCCGCACTCTAACGGAATTTCGACTGTAAATGTTGAGCCTTGTCCTTTAACGCTTTCTAGTTTGATATTACCGTCCATTAAATTAAGTAATTGTTTAACAATCGATAAGCCTAAGCCCGTTCCACCGAACCGTCGGGTTGTTGAGGATTCTTCTTGTGTAAATGGGTCAAAAATTGCTGTCATTCGTGAGCGAGAAATACCAATTCCAGAGTCACTGACGGCAATGGAAATGGTGTGTATATTACCTTCCACTTTTGTTTCATTAAAAGAGACAGTAACACCGCCTTGTTTTGTGAATTTAAGTGCGTTATTAACTAAGTTAAACAAGATCTGCCTGATTTTGGCTTTGTCACCTAAGTACCAACTATTGTGTTTTAAACTATTAATCACTTTGAATGTAATGCCTTTTTCTATACCGAGTGTGTAATAAGTGCTCGCTAAAGAATCTGCAATTTCGGATAGATTGAAGTTTGCGTTTTCTAGATCTAATTGACCTTCTTCGATTTTAGAAAAGTCCAGAATATCATTGAGTAATGCCATCATGTGATTACCCGAATCCATAATGGTTTTTAGGTGGGCGCTTTGTTCTTCTGTAAGCTGAGTTTTAGTTAAAACTTGCCCCATGCCTAACACACCGTTCATAGGGGTTCGGATCTCATGACTCATATTTGCCAGAAATCGGGTTTTTGATTTTTCACTGTGGCGGGCATGATCCACAGCTTCTTGTAATTCTAGCGTTTTATGCTCTAATGAATGGCTCATATTGAGTAATGCATTACCGAGGGTACCCACTTCGCAATTGCGATCAATGAGTAATTTATCGATAAAATCACCTTTACCAATATTGTTTGCCAATTTAGTCAGGTCAGTGAGTGGGCCAGTAATATTTTTAGCAATAACATAACTTATCCAAGCTACAATAGGGATACATAAAGATACGAGAAAGAGTAATTTATAAAACAGATCAAATAGTGGCGCCATGATGGTGTCATAAGGCGCCGTGGCTAATAAAGACCAGTCGCCAGTCATCTCGGCACCGTATTCACCTAAATCGGCGTAACCAGAAATAACCTTACGATTATCGGCATTGTTGTAGATCGCATAACCATCCATATCTCCTTCGAGCTTGGCTTGTAGTGATTCAATTGCTAAGTCTTTGTGTGGTCTTAATAAACGCGTATTAGGATCTGTTGTGATTAATACATTCCCTAGATCATCGACTAAATAGGTATATTCATTACCAATTGTTTGTTGGTCTATGTCAGCAACGATATCGAATAATTCGGTGATATTAACTTCACTGACTAAAACCCCGATGACTTTCGCTGTTCGAGGGTCGAATACCGCACTCACAAATTTAAAGTCAAAATGACGTTGCTGAAAGTGGTTATTAGTTTCACCACCTAAGTGCGTTAAAGGAGAAATATATGCATGGGATGGATCGGCGAGTGCCTTATTAAATTCATTTTTTATGTTTTCGGCATAGGAAAAAATATTGTCGTTAATTGTATGGCTTTCTGATGCCGCTATAATTTTGCCTTTTACGTCTACGTAATATATTGATTTGTAATGAGGGTAGGTGTCAATGATGTCTTCAAAATGATTGGTTATTTCGACATAGTCGGCAAGTGCGAACAGCGGACTTTTACTGAGTAGCTCAAAGTTAAGCTGTACTTTAAGCATAAAGTTATCGACTTTCTTTGCTGCGTTCTCAACATTATGTTGTAAATGTAATCCGGTATTTATTTCAAACTGCTTTTGCATGCTATAGAACATGATGCCAGTGGTCGTTAGCCAAAAAAACAAAATTAATCCGATAAATGATAATGCGATCTTATTTTTGAGTAACATTACAGCATCCACGTAGTTGGCATTGATAAAAAGCGAGTAAAGGTGATTTTAAATCGCGCGAAATCCTGAAGATGCATAGGCATACCTGTAACCATAGCTGAATAATTCATGCTGTCACTAGTCTATGTCTCAGCGCTAATAAATGGAAAGTTCTAGGTCACATTTTAGCTTTCAATATAAGTACTGGCTCACAAGCTTTTTAAAAATGTTTATAATCATCGCGGGAGTTATGTACGCCACTTGGACCTCGAAAAACAAGATAGCGAGAAAACAAATAATCCCTGTGCTTATTATTCATAGTTATGTTGTGATTTAATTTTATCGGCAACAATATCAGCCCATTGCTGGTAAATAATTGGCCCTGGATGAAATCCATCTTCAGCCATATCCTTATCATTTAATTCAGCATTGAAATCGATTAATTGACAATCACTTTGGCTTTCAATTAGGGTTGCTAGTTTACGATTAAACTGAGCTGCTCTTGCGCCTAAATAACGTCGTAATGGTTGTGGTAGTACTGAGAATTGTCCCATCGGAGGGACTTGTGTGATAAGGATTTGTTGGCAGTTAAATTGTTCGCGTAATAGCGTGATCAAATCTTGTTGCTGAGTTAACCACGTTGATGCTGCTAGTGTAGCCGTGACATCATTTACACCTAATGAGGTCACGATAATATCGAAGGTTTGTTGCGGTTGTTTCGATAGCATTTGTAGGCTGTCTAATGTGGTATGGCCCGATTTCGCCAATAACTGCCAATTAACCTGGTAGCACTCGGCCAGCGCCGAAACCAAATGTCCTGTTAACGCTTGTGACTGGTTATCCACACCAACACCAGCAGCGGCAGAATCACCAACAATAAGCAGTCGTATTTTTTGTCCTTTTCCTGCCATTCCAGAGCGTTCTCCTGCAGCTTCTGGTAGCTTTGGTGTTACTTTTTTTACATATTGCCCTTGTGCGATAATGATCGGCGCATAAACTGCTCTCGTTAATAATTTGTTTAATAATTTGAACATACCACCTCCTTGATTTAATCATAATAGCAATACGGCGGCGATTAATTTGCGCGCTTATGCCCAAAGCCATAAATATAATCAATTTTAGTAATCTTGTTATGGAATGCAAATATCGAACTATATTTACACTTAGGCTATTTTATGATTAATTGGAGTAAGTTATGTCAAATCATCATACGTACAAAAAAATTGAAATGGTTGGTTCGTCAAAAACAAGTATTGAAGAGGCCATCCATAATGCACTTGCAGAGTGCAGTAAAACAGTAAAGAATATGGATTGGTTTGAAGTGGTTGAAACCCGTGGTCATATTGTTGATGGTGCGGTTGGGCATTTTCAAGTGACGCTGAAAATAGGTTTCCGTATCGGAGACAGCTAAATTTTCAATAAATTGATTTATAAGGATGTAAACGATGAGTAAAATATCAGGGGGCTGCTTATGTGGCTCAGTTAAATTTGAAATTACCAATGATTTTAGTCAATTTCATTTGTGTCATTGCCAGCAGTGCCAAAAAATAACCGGCTCTGCTCATGCATCTAATTTATTTTGCCAATCCGGACACATTACGTGGTTGGCTGGTATGGATAAAACTAAACGTTTCGATTACCCAAATCGTCATTTTGCGCGTGTATTTTGCACTGAGTGTGGAACTGGATTGCCGTATTTAGTCAATAAAGGTAAAACCTTAATCGTACCTGCGGGTTCATTGGATGTAGACGAAGAGACGGTGTTTAACGTTGCACCGCAAGATAATATATTTTGGCATGAGCGTGCGGCTTGGTATGATGCGGCTTTAGCTGCCCCGACGTTTGCAGGGTTTCCAAAGTAAGAGTTTTACCCAAGCAACTGCTTGATGATTTACTCATTTAGCCTGCCTTTTTTCGCTGGACCACATTATAAGGTTGATGTTATATTCGCGTAATTCGTTGGGTATAGTCATAGAAGGAAGCGTAAGCATGCAGTTAAAAGTGGCAGAATTAAGCGATATTGAAGATACCTTAACACTGCATTATAAATACCAAGTGGATTCAATTACAGCAGAAGACAAAGCGGATGGTTTTGTCACAACGGCTTTCACCAAGGAAGAATTAACTCGTTTAATTACGGAAGAAAGTGGGCTATTTATTGCGCGTAAAGACGGTAAGGTTGTCGCTTATGTCATGGCTGCCTCTTGGACGTTTTGGTCAAACTGGCCAATGTTTGCTCATATGGTTAAAGATTTACCTAATTTAGAATATTTAGGTCAGCAATTAACAACCGATAATTCTTATCAATATGGCCCTGTTTGCATTGATAAAAGTATTCGTGGTACAGGCGCATTAGAAACAATGTTTGATTTTTCGAGAGAACATATGGCGAAACGTTTTCCTATTTTAGTGACCTTTATTAATAAGATTAATCCACGATCTTATACGGCGCATACTAAAAAATTAGGGTTAACCGTTATTCAAGAGTTTGAATATAATAACAATCATTATTATGAGTTGGTTTACGATACATCAAAACCAGTAGCGGCATAATAATGAATTAACAAGTTATAACCGATAAGCCATCCGTTATAACTTGTTAATTATTTACCTAGTCAGAAGCATTATTACTTAGTGTTAATATCTGAATTCACTTCAACATTATCAACAACATGATTATCACCCAAGTCATGTGGTAATACTAAGTTAAGAATAATCGCCACGATACCGCATAGACTCACACCTTGAAGGCTGAAATCACCGATACCAAATGCCATACCACCAATACCGAATACTAATGTCACCGCAACAATGATTAAATTACGAGACTTATGCAGATCAACACGATTAGTAATAAGCGTATTAAGACCTACGGTTGCAATTGTACCGAACAGTAAGATCATGATGCCGCCCATCACTGGCACAGGGAAGGTTTGCAGTAACGCACCGAGTTTACCCACAAAAGCCAACACGATTGCGATAACCGCTGCCCATGTCATGATGACAGGGTTGAATGCCTTAGTTAGTATTACTGCACCAGTTACTTCACTGTAGGTGGTGTTTGGTGGCGCGCCAAACATAGACGCAGCCATTGTCGCCATTCCGTCACCAGCAAGCGTCCGGTGTAGACCTGGTTTCTTAAGGTAGTCTTTACCTGTCGCATTCGAGATCGCGAGAATGTCGCCAACATGCTCAATCGCAGGGGCTAACGCAACCGGGATCATAAATAATATCGCATTGATGTTAAATTCTGGGTAAGTAAAGTTTGGTAGTGCTAACCAGCTTGCTTGGCCAACTGGAGCAAAGTCAATGATGCCATAAGCAAGACTTGCAAGATAACCGGCGATAATACCCGCCATAATTGGAATCAGTTTAAGTAGACCTTTACCAAAAACACTCACTATAATGGTGGTAAATAATGAGATAGAAGCAATGATAATTGCAACGTCGTTATTAATTAACTGTATTGCGCCATCACCTGTTTTACCCATGGCCATATTGACTGCAACAGGTGATAAACCAAGACCAATTACCATTATCACTGGGCCTACAACCACGGGAGGCAGTAGCTTATGGATAATTGCTACGCCACGGAATTTAATCACAGCGGACAATAATACATAAGTGAAACCAGCAGCCATCAAGCCACCCATAGTGCTCGCTATGCCCCAGGTTTGTATTCCGAACATGATCGGAGCAATAAAGGCAAAAGAAGAAGCGAGAAAAACAGGAACTGAACGTTTAGTGATAACTTGAAACACTAAAGTACCGAGGCCAGCACCGAAAAGCGCGACATTTGGATCCAAACCAGTAAGAAGTGGAACCAATACGAGGGCACCAAATGCGACGAATAGCATTTGCAGACCTTGCAAAATTTGCATTTTTTTATCTCCATTTTTAAATAAACGGCTGGACGGTAGCATAAAGTTTATACCATTGATATTAAAAATAGATAAAACCCCAACTTTTAGGCAGCGGGTCAATTTTGTGCTCATGATATGATACGTATCGTGCTTGTTTAAAACCAAAATCATGGCATTATATTGGTGCTTATCATTTATTTAACGCTATCCCCTGTATATACAGATAACTACCGCATTTAAAAGTTGGATTTCATGATCACCGACAGTCATATCATCGATACAGTATCAGCTCATCATTTGTTTTCAGCTCTTACGGATGCTGAGTTTCAACAACTCTTTAGTACCGCCAAAACATGTAAAATAGAACCACTAGAGAATGTGTTTCATCAAGGCGATAAAGCCAGTCGATTTTATTTAGTGCTACGCGGACACCTTAAACTTTACCGTACCAGTCCAAGTGGGCAAGAGAAGGTTGTCGAAGTGATGCGTGAAGGTAATACCTTTGCGGAAGCATTAATGTTTAATAACAAACCGTTTTATCCTGTGGCCGCGCAAGCGGTATCAGCCAGTGAACTGATTACATTTGATAATGAAACCTACTTAAAGATACTAAAAAATAACCCTGAGGCGGGTATCTCAATTATGGCGAATATGAGTATTCGTTTACATCATGATCTTTACGAAATTGAAATGTTATCGGTCGAGAATGCCAAAAACCGTTTACTGTTATTCTTGATGCAGAATATTCAAGACAAAGACGGTAATGAAGGTGTGATTGAATTAGATATACCGAAACGAACACTTGCTTCATTATTATCGATCCAACCAGAAACGTTTTCACGTTTACTCAAAAAACTGGCCAAAGAAGGCTTGATCGAAGAAAAAAGAGGGCATATTCGTATTGTAAATATTGACGCCTTGTATGCCGCTGCTGATATACCAGTACAATCAGTGACGGTGGGCTAAACGGTGAGTAATGCGGTGCAGGTGATTTCTTTTTCTCATTTGGTCTTTGCCTTTATTCCTGTGTTAGTTGCGCTGGCGATCTTGTTGCAATGGCGATTACCGATTAAAAATGGCTTGTATGCGTTATCACGTATGCTGATTCAATTGTTGTTAATTGGCTATTTCCTGTCATATATTTTTGAGTCACATAGTGCTGGCATTGTTGTTGTCGTGCTTATCGTTATGGTTGTCGCCTCGAGCTGGATTGCTTTAGGTGCAGTGCCTGAACAGCGCTGGGAAATGTATCAATATGCATTAATCGCAGTAGCACTTGGGGGCGGGTTTACCTTATTTGTGATGAGTATTGGCGTACTGGGGCTAGACCCTTGGTACAATCCGCAATATATGGTGCCACTTGCTGGGATGGCATTTGCCAATGCGATGAATAGTGTCAGTTTGTCTGCTGAACGTTTACATGCGGAAATGACGCGTGGCGATGACTATTTTACTGCGCGACGTATCGCGTTAAGAGCGTCGTTAATACCGATTACTAATGCACTATTTGCTGTTGGCTTAGTTTCTTTACCAGGCATGATGACAGGCCAGATTTTATCCGGCGTATCGCCATTCATTGCAGTGCGATACCAAATTATGATTATGTGCATGCTGTTTGGTTCATCCGTGATTTCTGCGGCATTTTTCTTATCTTTGATAAAGCCGCTAATGACAACAAAGCAATGAGTTATCAACGACAAGATTTATAAAATACCAAGATTTATGTAATACTGATTAGCATGTCGGTAAACACGATTATAAAATAGAGGTTACAATGAAAATGGCTAAAATTTGTTATGTATTTTCTATATTGATCTTGGGTGTAGTTAATACGGCACATGCTACATCGTCGGTATGGAAAGTGAGTCATGGAGAACACAGTTTATATTTAGGTGGAACAGTGCATGTTTTATCGCTTGATGATTATCCGTTTCCGGCAGAGTTTGATCGTGCGTATGCGTTGGCTGAGACCTTGGTATTCGAAACGGATATGACAAAATTAGAAAGCCCTGAATTTCAGAATTCTATGCTAAGTCAGCTTAGATACCCGGATGGGCAAGACTTAACGCAAAACCTAACACCTGAAACATACAAGATGTTAGCAGCGTATTGTGAGTCACGGGGTATTGGTATGCAGGTTATTAATAATTTTAAACCGAGTATGATTTCGTTGATGTTAACAATGGCAGAGTTACAACGCCTTAATTTAACGGGTCTTGGTGTTGATAAATATTACAACAGTAAAGCGGTTATCGATGCTAAAGAACTCGGTAAACTAGAAACAGTAGAACAACAGTTAGCGTTTATTGTGGGTATGGGTAAAGGTAAGGAAGATGAATTCATTCGTTATAGTTTAGAAGATATAAAAACATTACCCACATTTATGCATGAGATGAAAACAGCTTGGCGTCATGGTAATCGCCAAGCACTTATTGATCTTGCGATTACCCCTTTGCTTACAGATTTTCCTGATATTTATCAGTCATTATTAGTGCAACGTAATAATAATTGGTTACCTCAGATTGAAGCAATGTTTGACAGTAAAGGTACGGAGTTCGTACTTGTGGGGGCATTGCATTTAGTCGGAAAGGATGGACTATTACAACGATTAGAAGCGGCTGGTTATAAAGTAACGCAACTTTAGGGCGTAAATTGATAAAATAGTGGCATCGGTTACCATCCTGAAGTTGTTTGGCTATAGATGGGTATTGATAGTTAGGATATGATAGTGCTATCTGAACCTATATTTTGAAATGAACCTATGCTGAATTTTTTCCGTTCTAAACCACTAATTGATGATGCCAGTTGTGAATGGATGTTTGACACATTTGCGTGGGCGTTAACACATTTTGATCATCAAGAGTTCTTTCTGCGTACTCGGTTAATCCAACCAACGAATGATTTTTTTCCCGGTAATATTGATAGTCGACACGGTATGGCTGAAACTATATTTAATCATGTGGTTAAATATGCCGGATTGAGTCATTGGCCACTACAGTTACAAGCGCCCCAGTTTTTTAATGGTCAACCTCCTGCATTACTTGATTTATCCGCAGTACAACGAGATTCTTCAGCTGCGAATACCTTACCTGTGTTAGTTGCACCTCAGCCTTTAGCAATGACTTATAATCCACAGCAAGCTGCTAAACCGGGCGATCTAGCTTCGAGTTATGCGCATCATTTAGCCCAGCATGTGGTGGCACAATCACAACAACGCCCTCCTGGTGGGGCTGAGTATTTTAATGCGAGTACCGAAATTGTTGCCATTTTTATGGGTTTCGGCGTGATGATGGCTAATTCAGCTTATACTTTTAGAGGCGGATGTGGCAGTTGCTATAACGCGCAAGCAAATCGACAGGCAACCTTATCTGAAGACTATGTCATCTTTGCCTTGGCGCTGTTTTGTCGACTGAAAGGTATTCCAATAGGGGACGCGACACGTAATTTGAAAAGTTATTTAAAACAGAATTTCAAGCAAGCATTAAAACAAATTGATCGAGAACCTGCGCGTTTACAACAGTTATTTGCATTAAAGTAATATCACTACAGAACTCCCTATATAGCAAAATAAAAAAGCCAGTAGAAAATGGCTTTTTTGTTTTAAATTAATAAGTTATAAGGTTAGGTGTTTCTTACATAGTGAATTTAGAAAATACATAGCAATATGTTAAGCCGCCACTTCTCTCCACTGGTGCTCCAGCCTGCATACCGTAGCACACCTCTTGGATATTTGGAGCTGATAAAGTGAAATCAAGGTTAATATCAAAGGAAGTAGCAATTGACCCATTTAGTGAGTCCCAGTCGAAACCCCTAACGATGTCAAAGGTTGCTCCCCCCACATTATCTGGAGTGTTACGATTAAACCCGAACCAAAAGCTACCACTTGCACCCACATTCGTACCAAATCCGACAGATGCGTCTACGAATACGCGGTACCATTTTAAATCTATACTAATGGCTATTCCATAGCCCATACCTATACGGGCTGGAAAGAGGGTGCTGGTATCTACATCACCGCAGAGCATGATTGTCCCATATTGTTCGTTTGCAAACTCCTTGATAAGTCCTCTTACTGGGAGCAGGTTACGAACCAACGCTTTAGCCTGTTCCGAACGACTCGTTTCTAGACTATCATCCCCGGCTGCCATTCTTGTGTGCGTTGCTAAAAGTGATGTAAGTGTGCCCACAAATCCATTTGAAAATAGGTATGGCAAATCTAAAAATGCCTTTTTATTCAAACTTTTACATTTTTCTATTTCGGTTTGTATTAGCTTCGGTTCAAGAGGATGGCGATTATAGTCTTCTTCTCCCGCTTCCAGCTCTTCGATTAGGTACGGTTCAGTGGACCAGTCAAGTGTGTAGTGAGCACCGTCGCCTGTAAACGCTACTTGTCCCTCGAAATCATCAGGGCTGATGACAGCAGTACCTAGTTCATCGGTGGCACTTATATCATCGTAATCTCGAAGTCGAAGTTCAATTTGGTATTTAAATACCAATTTTATTTTTAATATCCATTCCATACCATAGCCCATATCGTGGTCGAAAATATTCTTCCACTCACCGCTATCGATTCTACAATCAAGTTTCGTATTATCGAATACAGTATCTTCAGGTGTGATACATGTAAGCTTGGTTAAATATGTTGCATAGCGTATTTCCATTATTTATTACTCCATATAGTAGTGATAGTATAAATCGTCCATTTACTGTTGATTTTAAAGAGAAAGCCCAAAAAATATAGCAAACATAACGCACTGGTACAACAACTTACTGTTAACATTTAATTAACATCTGGTTGACATTTTGTTGGCGCGTGGTCAGCTTGTGAGTAACGCATGGTTAACGCTTGAACGTTTTATTTATACTTAGTAGGTATTTTTACCGTCATTTTGAGGGGGCGAGAGTCGTGACTAACCAGCTAGAGTATGGCAATTGCTTACGTTTTTTTAATTTAATTATTATGCTTAACAATTACCACAAAGGTGATAATTATCAAACATCGAGCGAGTCGGTATTACTGACTATTAAAAGGTATTCCAACAGTTATTTTCATTAAAGTAATATCACTACAGAACTCCCTATATAACAAAACAAAAAAACCAGTAGAAACTGGCTTTTGTTATTTTAAATTAATAAGTTATGCGATCAGGTGTTTGTTACATACTGAATTTAGAAAATACATAGCAATATGTTAAGCCGCCACTTCTCTCCATTGGAGCCCCAGCCTGCATACCGTAGCACACCTCTTGGAAATTTGGAGTTGATAAAGTTAAGTCAAGGTTAACATCAAAGGACGTAACCACTGACCCATTTAGATGCCCCCAGTCGAAACCCCTAACGACGTCAAAGGTTGCTCCACCTACATTATCAGGTGTGTTGCGATTAAACCCGAACCAAAAACCACCACTTGCCCCCACATTCGTACCAAATCCGACAGATGCGTCTACGAACACGCGGTACCATGTTAAATCCATGCTAATGGCTATTCCATAGCCCATACCTATACGGGCTGGGAAGAGGGTGCTGGTATCTACATCACCGCAGAGCATTATTGACCCATATTGTTCGTTTGAAAACTCTGTGATAAGTCCTCTTACTGGATCAAGAGCACTTGACAGCAATTTTGCCTGTTCCTCACGAATAGCATCTAGACCATCTACTCCGGCGGCCATTTTTGCGTGCGTTGCTAAAAGCGATGTAAGTGCGACCACAAATCCATTTGTAAATAGGGAGGGCAAACTCGTCATTGCCGATGTGTTCAAACTCCTCAATTTTTCTATTTCGGTTTGCATCTTATCCGCATCAAGAGGGTGGCGATTATAGTCTTCTTCTCCCGCTTCCAGCTCTTCGATTAGGTACGGTTCAGTGGACCAGTCAAGTGTGTAGTGAGCACCGTCGCCTGTAAACGCTACTTGTCCCTCGAAAGCATCTGGGTCGATGACAGCAGTACCTAGTTCATCGGTGGCACTTATATCATCGTAATCTCGAAGTCTAAGTTCAACTTGGTATTTAAATACCAATTTTTTGTCTAATATCCATTCCATACCATAGCCCATATCGTGGTCGAAAATATTCTCCCACTCACCGCCATCGATTCTACAAGCAAGTTTTGTATTATCGGATATAGTATCTTCAGGTGTGATACATACAAGCTTGGTTAAATATGTTGCATAGCGTATTTCCATTATTTATTACTCCATATAGTAGTGATAGTATAAATCGTCTATTTACTGTTGATTTTAAAGAGAAACCCCAAAAAATATAGCAAACATAACGCACTGGTACAACAACTTACTGTTAACATTTGATTAACATGTGGTTGGCATTTTGTTGGCGCGTGGTCAGCCTGTGAGTAACGCATGGTTAACGCTTGAACGTTTTATTTATACTTAGTAGGTATTTTTACCGTCATTTTGGGGGGGCGAGAGTCGTGACTAACCAGCTAGAGTATGGCAATTTCTTACGCTTTTTAAATTTAATTATTATGCTTAACAACTACCACAAGGGTGATAATTATCAAACATCCCATGTTTGATATAAAACAACAAAAATACAGAGCTAACAACTATACAGAGCTAACAACTATAGAGAAACAACTGGTAGGATAGGGAATTAAAATTAAGCAACGTTCTTATAGCAAAAGGCCCTACTAATGATGTTAAGTAAGGCCTTTATTGAGCGAGTCAGTATTACTGACTATTCTGAATCCTGTTCAGTCTCTTCAGTTTTTTTCGTGTCTTCTAAATCTTGTCCGCCGCAGCCACCACAACAACTCATAATAATATCCTCTTTAGTCGATTAATTTAGTGTTAAGTAAAATACCTACTCACTATAACCAAGTGTTTTACTCAAGTAATTGACCAAAGTCATTTAGGCGAATAAATCGTAAGTTTAACCATACTTTTTTAACCTATATGAGTGATGGACCACTATCCGCTATTTTCAGTAAAGACTTAGCTGCGAGTTATGATGAAAAATTTTTAAAATTAACGCTGATGAAAGATGTGCTTCATTTGAGTATTCAAGTTGTACTGTCAGAATAACAAAACAAAAAAGCCAGTAGAAACTGGCTTTTTTTATTTTAAATTAATAAGTTATACGATCAGGTGTTTGTTACATAAGGTATTTAGTAAATACATAGCAATATGTTAAGCCGCCACTTCTCTCCATTGGTGATCCAGCCTGCATACCGTAGCACACCTCTTGGATATTTGGAGCTGATAAAGCTAAGTCAAAGGACGTAGCAATTGACCCATTTAGTCCCCCCCAGTTGAAACCCCTAACGACGTCAAAGGTTGCTCCCCCCACATTATCTGGTGTGTTACGATTAAACCCGAACCAAAAGCTACCACTTGCCCCCACATTCGTACCAAATCCGATACCCGCGTCTACGAACACGCGGTACCATTTTAAATCAATGCTAATGGCTATTCCATAGCCCATACCCATACGGGCAGGGAGGAGTGTACTAGTATCTATATCCCCGCAGAGCATGATTGTCCCATATTGTTCCTTTTTAAACTCCTTGATAAGTCCTCTTATTGGACTAATTTCAAGTTTACTAAGCAACGTTCTAGCCTGTTCCAAACGACTCGGTTCTAGACCCTCCTCCCCGGCTCCCATTCTTGCGTGCGTTGCTAAAAGTGATGTAAGTGTGCCCACAAACCCATTTGAAAATAGGGATGGTAACGCATTCAATGCCTTTTTATTCAAATCCGTCATTGTTTCTATTTCGGTTTGCATAGCATCCGGTTGAAGAGGGCGGCGATTAAAGTCTTCTTCTCCCGCTTCCAGCTCTTCGATTAGGTACGGTTCAGTGGACCAGTCAAGTGTGTAGTGAGCACCGTCGCCTGTAAACGCTACTTGTCCCTCGAAAGCATCTGGGTCGATGACAGCAGTACCGAGTTCATCGTCGTAACCTATGAAATCGTAATCTCTAAGTCGAAGTTCAACTTGGTGCTTAAATACTAATTTTTTGTCTAACGTCCATACCATACCTGGGCCCATATCGTGGTCGAAAATATTCACCCACTCACCGCCATCGATTCTACAAGCAAGTTTTGTATTATCGGATATAGTATCTTCAGGTGTGATACATGTAAACGTGGTTAAATATGTTGCATAGCGTATTTCCATTATTTATTACTCCATATAGTAGTGATAGTGTAAATCGTCCATTTACTGTTGATTTTAAAGAGAAAGCCCAAAAAATATAGCAAACATAATGCACCAGTTCAACAACAAGTTGTTAACATTGGTGTAACATTTGGTTGGCGTCCTACCGTTTCATCTATACTTAATTGGTATTTTTAGCGTTGTTTTGAGGGAGGCGAGAGTCGTGATTAACCAGCTACAGTATGGCAATTGCTTACGTTTTTTAAATTTAATTATTATGCTTAACAACTACCACAAGGGTGATAATTATCAAACATCCCATGTTTGATATAAAATAACAAAAATACAGAGCTAACAACCATAGAGAAACAACCGATAGGATAGGGAGCTGAAATTAAGCAAGTCAGTAGACATTAATACTAAATAGTGTTCAACAATAAATTACCTTACCTTTAATAGAATTTAGCAACGTTCTCATAGCAAAAGACCAAAGTCATTTAGGCGGATAAATCGTAAGTTTAACCATACTTTTTTAACCTATATGATTGATTATAAATTGTTATATTCTTTATTCACGTATGTTTATTTAATATATTACAGGTATAAAGGGATCATATTATGAGTGATGGACCACTATCCGCTATTTTCAGTAAAGACTTAGCTGCGAGTTATGATGAAAAATTTTCAAAATTAGCGCCGATGAAAGATGTGCTTCATTTGAGTATTCAAGTTTTACTGTCAGATCTTCCTGAAAACGCGAATATCCTTTGTGTTGGCGCTGGTACTGGTGCGGAGTTAATGTATCTTGCGCAAGCATTTCCTTTATGGCGTTTTACTGTCGTGGAACCTGCTCCAGCAATGCTAGATATCTGCCGTCAAAGAGCTGAGGTTAACGGTATTACTTCTCGATGCTGTTTCCATCTTGGATACTTGGGATCTTTACCGAGTAACGAGCTGTTTGATGCCGCGACTTGTTTGTTAGTTTCTCAATTTATATTAGACAAAACAGAACGTAGGGCGTTATTTGCGAACATAGCGGAACGGTTATACCCAGGTGGGATTTTGGTGTCGGCAGATTTATCGGGAGATACAGCAAGTATTGAATTTAAGCGCTTATTTGAAGTATGGCTGAAAATGTTAGCATACTCAGGTATGTCAGCAGAGCAACTTCAAGGTTATCAGGATAATTTTGGTAAAGATATTGCTGTCTTATCGCAACAGGAGATAACTGAAATGCTTGCCGTAAGTGGTTTTGATTCACCGATATTATTTTTACAAACATTACTTATTCATGCTTGGTGTAGTAAACGGCTGTGATTTAATACTAAGTTATTGGTTTTAATTATTAATTAGGTTAGGCTGGGACTTGCTTATATTTTATTATTTAAGGGATTCGTAATGCCACATTTTGTAATTGATTGTTCGGAAAGCATTTTAGAACACTACAGCGAAGCGTATATTCTTGAACAAATCCATGTATTAGCGAATAGTTCTGGGTTGTTTAATGAAAAGGATATTAAAGTCAGAATGAATCCGTTTTCAACTTATTTAGTGGCTAACCAGCGTGAAGATTTTATCCATATTTTTTCGCATATTATGCAAGGGCGAACAACAGAGCAAAAAGCCGCATTATCACGCCTTCTTGTCACTCGGCTCATTGAATTATTCCCCGGTTTTTCACACATAACCATGAATGTCGCTGAGTTTGAAAAAGCGACTTATTGTAATCGTAATACTATGTGATGTTGTCTTTTTAAACACGAATGGAGAGCCTTCAAGGACATAATAACATGAGCAATCTAAATACCATTGAACTTAAAGCGTTTGTTCCAGCAAAGGATTTCGAAATTTCTAAGCAGTTCTATTTAGATTTAGGCTTTAGCAAAGCATCTGATTCAGATGGTATCGCTTATTTTAACTACGGGAATTGTAGCTTCTTACTTCAAGACTTCTACGAGAAAGTATTTGCTGAAAACTTAATTATGCACCTACTAGTAGAGGATATTGCTTCTTGGCATAAAGCCGTAAAAAGTTCAGGCGTCGAAGTAAAATACTGCATCACGCTTTCTGAAATTAGTGAGCAGCCATGGGGGATGTTAGATTTCGTACTTTACGACCCAAGCGGTGTGCTATGGCGTTTCGGTCAAAATGTACAAGCTTAACAAGGCAAGCACAACGTTATGGCGCATATGGATATCAAGTTAGAATCAATATTAGAAGGTGAGTTTGAGTCGCTGTTTTTGGTGGTAAAAGAAGGCCTGTATTCTCATGTAGATTCGGTTTTTGGTTGGTGTGATGATTATCAGCGAAATCGTCTAATTGCAGATTATGAACCCAATTGGTTTTTCTGGGTTTACGCTGCATCCACAGAAATAGTATAACTTTATCAAGCTTTGTTCGTAATAATAAGGCGGTGAGGTTTTATAAAAGACTTGGATATGGAGTGGTTGAAAATGATGGGAACTTCCTATCTTTATCGTTGACACTTAATAACAAACGGCCAAAAGGAATATAAATCAACATGGAAGTATTTGAAGCATCTGTTGAAGATGCGCCTGTAATTCTCGCAATTCAAAAAGAAGCATACATTTCAGAGGCTCAGCTGCATGATGACTTTGAGATTCCACCTTTGACACAAACTTTAGCAGAGTTAGAGGCTGAGTTTGGTAAGAGACGAATAGTCAAAATTGTTATTGATGGTAAAATTGTCGCGAGTGGTCAGGCAACATTATTTAATTCAACCTGTCAAATTGGCCGCATGGCTGTAACACCTCAACTTAAAGGTAAGGGGATTGGTTCTACGTTACTTTCTGAATTGGAATTATCTTTTCGTGAAGCAAACCGGATTGAACTTTTTACAGGTATAAACAGCACCGCAAATTTGACTATGTACAGCCATAGAGGCTACAAACCGTTTAAGCAAAAAAAACTCGGTAGTACAACGATAGTTTTTTTAGAAAAACGGTTGTAATAGCTGACAAGAAATTTAAACGGACAATGTAGCACTGGGCGTATTACGGCTGTCATGTCAAAGTACATTACCTAATGATGTTATGGAGCATCAACAGAAACATATTGACGAGATGGTCGGCAGGGTACAGTTATTTAATACTCAGCAAGCTGGGCACGGAGTTATATCCCATAAACATGAAAGGAATCAATTATGTCTGCATATGTAGTGTTCAACTATAAAATATTAGATCGTTCTAAAATCGATGAGTTAACTGAATTAGTCAAACCTATCAATGCAAAATATGAAGCAGAAGTTATTGTTGGTAGTCCAGTAAAAACCGTTGAAGGTAGTACTTTACCAGGTATGGTTATTTACAAATTTAAGAGTTTTGAGGCTGCCAAACAGTGGTATTATTCCGAAGAACATCAAGCGGTTTCGGTGTTTCGAAATAGTATCACGGAAGGCTGGGCTACAATCGTTCCAGGTGTGTCGGAAACAGATGACTTGGTGAATTCAGGATACTTCGAAAGTCAGTCATAACAAAGCGTATTTTAGCCAAGTAATTTATTCATTCATATTAGGCGCCTGAAAAAATGGACTTGATTCGAAGTGTTGTGTGTACAGTGCTTTTTTGCTCAGTACAGAGGCTCTATTTCCGATAATTCAGAGATAGAAGAAATAAAATAGGTTGTTTTCCAGGTGGCGCCTTATTACGTAGCTAAAAATGGCGTCCGTGGAAAAATCAGCTATTTTTGTTAGCCGTCTTCGTATAGAATCCGCCATATAATTTTACTGATTAACATTTTCTTATCCCTTTCTAAAATGACATAAAAAATGAATGATAAAACGATAGTAACGCACAATGGTAAGTTTCATGCAGATGATGTTTTTAGTATCGCT
This sequence comes from Moritella sp. 28, assembly GCF_018219435.1. NCBI lineage: Bacteria > Pseudomonadati > Pseudomonadota > Gammaproteobacteria > Alteromonadales > Moritellaceae > Moritella > Moritella sp. 28. The sequence goes on from NZ_CP056121.1 coordinate 2,204,116, forward strand.
GCACTTAAAAACATTTTGCCTGCTTTTAAGCTAGTGCGCACACGTGATTTAGAGATAATCGGCGAAGCTGATATTGTGGTCGATGTAGGTGGTGAATATGATCCAGATACAGGGCGTTTTGACCATCACCAGCGTGGTGGAGCGGGTGAGCGCGAAAATGGTATTCCTTATTCATCATTTGGTCTAATTTGGCAGAAGTACGGCCTCGAAATATGCCAAGGTAACCAAGAAATCGCAGATGCAGTGGATGCTGGTTTAGTGTCTACTATTGACGCGGTTGATTGTGGTCATGTTGAAGGTGTCGCTCAAGGTATTAGCCTTAGCCAAACTATTTCAATGTTTAACCCTACTTGGGAAGAAGACAGTGACTTGGATGCATGCTTTGATGAAGCGGTTGCTTTTGCGTCGCGCATTTTAACGCGATTCATTGCATCTGCGGCTGGTGGCATTAATGCGAAAGATATTGTCGCTAAAGCAATTGATAATGCCGACGATCCAAGAGTGATTGTATTAGCGCAATATACGCCGTGGAAAACAACGGTTTTAAATTTAGCGCCAGAAGCTTTATTTATGGTTTACCCATCTCAATCTGGCAAATGGATAATTCAAGCTGTACCTGTTGAACTCGGTTCATTTGAAGACAGAAAATCACTGCCTAAACCATGGGCTGGTTTGTCTGATAAGGCGTTTAAAGAAGTGACTGGTATTGATGATGCAATGTTCTGTCATAACGGTTTATTTATTGCGGGTGCTGAATCATTTGAAAGCATCATGAAAATGGCTTCCATCGCACTTCAAGCTTAGTGAAACGGTTATTTAAAATAAAAATACCCATGTGAATACTGTATTTACATGGGTATTTTTGCAACACACTACTCAGTGTTTTTTAGTCATTTAATATCACAATGCTTAAACCGTTGACGACAAGAATTACCTTGCTTTAGCTGGGTGAACTTCAATTCATACACTTGATATTTGTGGGTATTTTGGCACTGAATGATTGATGAAGGGGTTAAGCTTGTGCCTTCGTATAATACTGAGTGGGATTGTTTTATACAGTGTTATTCGTATTCTGGACAAACACTCATGTTTATCTTGTGCTGAAAATTAATATCAATATACTCAGGCTCATAATTAGTCTTGCATATGCTCAAGTAACTTGAGTGTATAACCTAAAAGGTTAACAAATAATTTACAGGTCGGTTCGTTTTATCAAATCGAGACGTCTACTATATAAATGTCAAGTGATGGTTATTATGTTCAAAACATTACTGGAAAAAGCAGGTTGGAGAATAACTTACTATGTCTGATAGATTTCGAGTGAAAGAGGCCTCTGGTCTACTGACTTTCCTCAATACTCAGCTAAAAGGCTGGAGTCGAAAAAACATAAAACAGCGACTGAAAACAGGCTGCGTACTGGTCAACGAACAGCAGATCATGAAGCATGACCATGAGCTTGAAGTTGGCGACAATGTAGAGGTTAGAGCAGCGGGAAAGAACACGCAACAGGGTGTTCGGCACCTCGAAATTTTGTATTCGGACAATGATCTTGTTGTTATTAACAAACCTGCAGGCCTGTTGTCAGTGGCATCAGCCAATGAAAACAAACAGCATGCGCTTGCTATTCTTCGCAAGCAACTCTCACATGCAAAAAACTCTGTTGCTTTATGGCCTGTTCATCGCCTCGATCGTGATACATCGGGTGTGTTGATGTTTGCAACGTCTCGTGAGATGCGTGAAGCCGTTAATGCGGGTTGGTCAGAGGCTGAAAAAACCTATCTTGCAGTCGTTGAAGGTAGCCCTAAGCCAAGTAAAGGGCGCATTGACCAGCCCTTGAGAATGGATCCAGAGAAGTATCAAATGATTGTTGGCCCACATTCGGAAGCCAAAAATGCCGTCACGCATTTTAAAACTTTGCGCACTGTAAAAGATCGGACACTGGTTGAAGTTAAACTCGAGACCGGTCGACAACATCAAATCCGTGCTCATATGTCTTGGTTAGGACATGCGGTGATTGGTGATCCCCGTTATGGCACTGATGGTCCGCGTATGGGACTGCATGCGTTGAGCCTAAGTATTACGCGACCAAATACTGGTAAACGACTGACTTTTGAAGCGCCTGCACCAGTGGAATTCCTCGACCTGCTGCGTTAATCGAAAACCTTGATAGCGAATACAGTCTACTTTTCGTTGTAGACTGTTTATTCGTAGAATAAGTTCATAGCCCTTCCTAGGTTTCTTACCTCGTCTTGCTTGCTAGCTAAAGCTGACTTCATCACCTATCTTAGTATTACACCACCTCTCATAACGGTAATGCAATTAAGGGGATAACCCATGTCTGTTTTAGATGCATTTTTTACCAAACTCTGGCAGCAGTACAGCGTCATAAGCCCACAAGCCGTCGATATACATCAGTTGTTTGAAAGTCGAGGTGAAGAGTTAGTGAATGATCATGTTGCTTTCCGTACCTTCGCCGATTCGCATATCGGCATAGATATATTAGAATATGAGATATTAGCACTCGGTTATCGGCACCTTGACTCATACCAGTTCGACGTTAAAAAGTTAGATGCTCGTTGTTATGTGCATGACAAGTCACCGACCAAAATATTCATTAGTGAACTGCGTTGGCAGTCTTTATCCGAGACTTCTCAGGCCATTATTCAAGACATTATCGAACAGGTAAAAGCGACATTAAAGTCCCCTTTACTTGAGCAATCGAGCAAGGGGCTCAGCCCATTATTAAGTGCAGGCCGGTTGTGGCTGTTACCCAGTTATGCAGACTATCAAACCTTATTGGCGGAATCGGAATATGCCGCTTGGTTATCTGTCTGGGGGTTACGTGCTAACCATTTCACTCTATTTGTAAATCACTTAAAAAGTTCCCCTGAATTGTCACAAGTCGTGGCGTTATTACAGCAAGAAGGTTATCAACTTAATGATGCTGGTGGCTTGATCAAAGGCACGCCATCGGATTTATTAATTCAAGCATCAACCATGGCTGATACTTGCATGGTTGATTTTAAAGATGCGGGAGAGCAAGTAATAAGTAGTTGTTATTACGAATTTGCACAGCGCTTTAACCAAGAAAATGGCGACTTATACCAAGGGTTTGTACCAATGAGTGCAGATAAAATATTTGAATCGACGAATATGAAATCGATACTTAGCAGTGGTACCTCCGATGATAAAAGTTAGGCGTGAACAGCGTACTTATTTATTCGTAGCCTTGCTTTATCAGAAAAGTAATTTCATCGGTAACGAGGTTGAATCAGTAAAAATGGAACACGGATAAGACTGTACTAATTTATCAATAAGAGGTCAGTCATAGGGAGTTAGAAATGGCAAAACGAATTGTTGTTTTAGGGCTTGGACGTATTGGTGGTGCAATTGCCCAAATTTTACATAGTCATGACGATTATGAGGTCACAGGGGCAGATATAAACCCGAATGCCGTGGCTCGTTTTAGTCATCAATTCCCCACTAAATTATTATCAAAAACATCCTCTGAAATACGCGATTATAATGACATTCTTGCAGGGCAAAACGCGGTTATTTCAGCGCTATCATTCAATGATAATCCTTACGTTGCACAGGCAGCCTTAGCCAATGGTTGTAGCTACTTTGATTTAACCGAAGATGTACGTTGTACACAAGCGATTAAAGAGATTGCATTAGCCGCAGCACCGGGCCAGGTATTCATGCCTCAATGTGGTTTAGCGCCGGGGTTTATTGGCATTTTGGGTTACAGCTTTAGACATAGCTTTGACCGTCTAGATAGCCTTAAATTACGTGTAGGAGCCTTACCTGAATACCCATCCAATCAAATGATGTACAACCTGACGTGGTCAACGGAAGGGTTAATTAACGAATATGCCAATCCCTGTGAATCCATCAAAAATCATATTCCGACATTAACAGAACCGTTAGAAGGCAGAGAAGTATTTTCTATATCAGGTGTTGAATATGAAGCGTTTAATACCTCTGGAGGCCTGGCTAACCTTTGTTATTCCTTAGATGGTCAACTGCGAGAATTGACTTATAAAACGATTCGTTATCCAGGGCATTGTAAGTTGATGAAGTTCTTATTCCATGACTTGCGGTTAGGGGAGGAGGGGAAGCGTCGAGGCATGTTAATGGAGATATTTGAAAGCTCGGTCGCGACCACTATGCAAGATCTAGTGTTGATCTCTGTGGTAGCGACTGGATATGTTGACGAAAGATTAAGGCAGTGTAGTCGTACTTTTTTACTTAGACATACTGCTGAACAGAGCGCGATCCAAATATCGACAGCCAGCGCCGCAGTGACCACGGTGGATTTAATTTTAAATAGTCGTGAACCAAGACAGGGTTTCGTTGAACAAGAGACGTTAGACATTGAAGACTTTTTGGGCAATGAGTTTGCGAAAGCTTATCGAGACGCGGAATTAAGTATTTAACGGTAATGACGAGGAGAATCACATGCATGAGGCAATTTTGAAAACAGTACTTGGTCGTTTTTATGCTCACGATAAGTGCTACGGTAGTGCTTATCTTGGTGGTCAACGTTTTGATAGTGATAGCCGTGTGAAGGTCGTTAGCCCTAATGATGGTCAATCATTTGCTTCAATAAGTCACGCAGAACCCGATGTGATCAAACAGGTCATTAGCAATGCCAAAACTGAATTTTATCATTGGCGTAGTGTGCCTGCTCCACAGCGTGGTGAATTAGTACGACTGTTTGCCGAAAAAGCACGTGCAGCAAAGCATCAATTAGCCACCATGATTAGCCTTGAATCGGGTAAGCCATTTCAAGAAAGTCTAGGGGAAGTGCAAGAGCTGATTGATGTGTGTGATTTCGCTGTTGGTCTATCGCGACAGCTCTATGGATTAACCATTGCGACCGAAAGACCTAATCATAGAATGATGGAGCAATGGCATCCTATTGGCCCTGTTGTGATCATTACTGCGTTTAATTTCCCCATGGCGGTATGGGCTTGGAACGCTACTCTGAGTTTGATTTGTGGTAATAGCATCATTTGGAAACCATCAAGTCAAACCCCATTCAGTGCGTTAGCTTGCCACCAATTATTATTGTCAGCCATTAAACAATTTGGGGGGCACAAGGAACTTAGTAGTATCGTGTTCGGTGAGAAAACGCAGGTTGAACAATTGGTTGATCATAAGGATATTGCCTTGGTATCAGCGACAGGCTCATGCGCCATGGGGCGAGCGGTTAATTGCCGTGTCGCTGCGAGAATGGGGCGTACATTACTAGAGCTTGGTGGTAATAATGCCATGATTGTGTGTCCGAGTGCGGATCTTGAGTTAGCTATTCGGGCTATCACGTTTTCAGCATTGGGCACGAGCGGGCAGCGCTGTACAACGTTGCGTAGGTTGATTGTGCATAGTAGCCTTAAACATCAAGTACTAAGCAAGCTTGAGGCGATTTATAAAACAGTGAGTATTGGCGACCCCTTTGATGAACATAATTTAATGGGCCCCTTGATTAACCAGAAATCCATTGATGCGATGAAAGCAAGTATTTGTACGGCCATTGAGCAAGGAGGGATACTCATTACGGGTGGCGATGAAGGGGAGTACTCAAAGGGCAAAGGTACAAAAGGATGCGGCTTTTATATTAGGCCTGCCATTATTGATATTGAACCGACGGCAGAGATTGTTCAGCAAGAAACATTTGCACCCTTACTTTATGTGCACAGCTATGATTCACTTGAGCAAGCTATTGTTATTCAAAATAGCGTAAGTCAGGGCTTATCTTCCGCTATCTTCACTAAAGACATGGCTGAAGCCGAAATATTTATGAGTGCAAGAGGTTCTGATTGTGGGCTTGTAAATGTCAATATCGGTACGTCCGGTGCGGAAATTGGTGGTGCGTTTGGCGGTGAGAAAGACACGGGTGGCGGTCGAGAAAGTGGTTCCGATGCATGGAAGAGTTACATGCGCCGCACCACTAATACCATTAATTACGGCTGTGAGTTACCCTTGGCGCAAGGCATTAGTTTTGATATGCCAAAAGGTGATTAGGCCATACTTATACTGAGGGTGGGCTTCCACCCTAGCAAGTATGCTAGCGTCCTCTGAATGTCACCCATGAATTAGTTTCCCCAAGTGCTTTAGACATATCCAATTTATATATTGATCCCGCATTGTTTATTCCTTATCTGAATATTTTATTATCATTACCATGGTCAAATAGAGATAAATTGAATGATATTCTATTTTCATTGACTAAAGAACCAAGTAATACAGACACTATTGAACAATGGGCTAAGGCGATTCATGTTAGTCCAAGGACATTAGCAAGAATGTTCCAGAAAGAGCTCGGTATGACATTTACAGAATGGCGTATGCGAGTAAAGTTATTTTATGCCATTGAGCAATTACACGATGGAAAATCGGTAACATACATCGCACTAGAATTAGGATATAGCACACCGAGTGCTTTCATCGCAGCCTTTCGTAAAATAATGGGTAAATCACCATTAGAATATATTACGGTTTAAGGTTTTACATATTTTTTAATGCTGATAATTCATGATTTTATGCGTTTATATATCAGATTAAATACGTAAATCCAAAGTGTGTTAAGTTATTGTTTTTACATGGTATGCTTGGGCAGGTGCGGTTGTTTCATTTAGACTGTATATAGAATTATGTTTCTAATTTTCCAGCTTAAAGTTAAAAAGGGCTATGTATGAAGAACCCCAAAGCAGATGCGTGCTCATATTTGATAACGATGATAATCCAGAGACTCGAAGAGGACAATCAAGGGTTAATCAATAACCTTATTGAAGGTGTTGAAGCAGACCGTGCTGCATTACCTAAAAAAATTCAAAGTAGATCCCATGTTGAAGCTATTATTCGAGAAACCTTTAAGATATTAGATCGCGCTAAAGCGGGTGCTGAACATAAAAATGAAAACGATACATAATAGAAAGTGCATAAATAGGGATGATAATTGATCGACCTTATTATCTAAATGAGTAATAGTTATTGCTGAGTTAACATATTACTGGTGCGTATCGGCTATGATTGATTTTACGAAATAAACTGTTGCGATAAAATACTTGATGTGGTGTTTGTTATGTCTATACTTTTAATGTCTGTAAGATGGTTCAACTTATTTAGCACGGAGCGCTATTACTAGGGTCTGTGTATGATAATGCATAAAAAACTCACCTCGATGATTCCTTATTTAGCTGTTGCGCTGGCTGCGATTATATTATCTGGTTGTCACAGTGGGGGTGAGGAAAGTTCTTCATCTCCTAAAAAACCTGATCAACTTCAACGCCACGCACTCGAAGCTGAAGATACTACAAAAAACTATGATGATGGGATGATCATTCACCCGCATATCGAAAACGTCATGGGCTCACTTACTTATAGTGTCATTGACAGCATCCCTGAAAATATGGCGTCTATTGATCCGAACGGTCAAATCACTGTGTTCTCTCCGGGAGTACTCACTGTTGAAGTAACCGATAGCAGCACGGTGTATAAAAACTCAGATGACCGTTTTATTATTACTATCAATAAGGGGATTAACTCTAAATTGAGTGCTGATCCTAAACATATATCTGTCAATAGTAACGATGACTTCGTTAAGGCTGAAAATTATAAAGGGAAAGTGACTTATAGTGTTGCTGATGAAAGCCTCAGCAGACTCAATATCAATTCTGAAAGTGGCAAACTTGAGCCCCTGAGTGTAGGAGACGCAATTGTTATCATTGAAGATGCTGGTAATGAAAAATATGCGGCTGCGAGCGTTCGTGTTGATGTTCAGATTAAGGCGTTAACTCCAGGTAAACCTCAATGTAGTAATTTCACAGGTGTTCCATATTCTGAAGGACATACCTTCTCGGCTGAATGCATGAGTAGTGATGATGTCCAATATAATTATAAAGTGGCTTCTAGTAGCCATAAAGACGTGATTGATATCGACAGGCATAGCGGGTTGATCACGGCCCTAAAAGTTGGAAAAGCAACTGTTGAAGTTACGGTTATTTATGACGATATATATAATACAGACCCTGAAATGGTTTATTTTCATGTCAACATTTTGAAGGGAAAGCGTCAGACTGTTAGTGTTGAAAATCAGGAGTTTCCCTATTCCGAGGGGCAAATTATTACGCCGGATGTCAGGCATGAAGTTGGTCATCCACGTTATAGGGTTAAAGGTGACAGCGATGCTATTGAAATCAACGAAACATTGGGTTACCCGCAGATAATCGGCGTAGGTACCACCAATCTGAGTGTCATCGATGATAGCAATTCGAATTATGAAAGTTCAAATAATGAATTCATCTATAACATTACTAAAGCTGTACATCCCGGACTTAAGTTAAGTACTGAAATTAAACATAGTTATGCCGATGGATTAAAAATTAATCTGGATATTGTCGGACAGAAGGGTAGTCTGAAAATCACTGGCGATTCTTCAGCGGTATCGATTTCTGGTGAGACAATTACGGTCAAAAGGGCAGGGAAAATTGAACTTTCCGTCAAGGATCTCGGTAATGATCTTTATTTTGACTCTAACACTGTACAACTCGTTTTAGATATTACTCCTGGTGAGCATCCTGCGCTTAAGGTGACTTCACTGACTACCGATTATGCACAACGTTGTTTTCCTATTAGTGATTATGTAAAAGGTAACAAAGGCGAGCTTACGGTAACAACAAACCTCAATTCTAATGTTGCTAAGTATAATAAAGAATCGGGTTGTATCAATGTGCTTAAGGCGGGGTCCACAACACTAACTGTCTATAGTAAAGTGAGTGTAAACTATAAGCAGTCTAAGTCTGTAAACCTGCCTGTGATCGTCAAGAAAATAGATGGAACTCTTACGGCTAATGATGTTACTGCTGTCTACGATGTGAGTCAGGCGCTTGTAGCAATACCGGTAATTAGCGGTATTGTTACCCGTCCACTTTTGTTTGAATTTGCAAAAGGATCAGCGGAAGACGTTGTTGGATTAGATGATGTCGGATCTAGTGGTCAGATGAAAGTGCTCAATGCGGGTACTGCAACGATCCAAGTCACAGATAGTGGCTCCGAGCAGCAGAAGGGTGCCGTTGCCTTTTTCAACGTCACAATTGAAAAAGCTGATAACCTACTAGAGATTAAATATCTAGCAGAAGTGTTTAGCGCGAATAAGAGCTTCTTGCCCAAGGTTGACAATAATGTGAAGGGCATGAATATGTCTTTCGTGTTAACTGGTGGCTATCAAACGGTAGAGCTAGTTAAGAAGAGTACAGGCGAGCTGAAAATTAAAGGTGCTGGGCAGTACAGTCTGAACGTTACAGCCTGGTCACGTAACTATAAGAAAAATAAAATTACTTTTAATGGTAATGTAGAAAAGGCTCCCCATCCTGGTATCGAAACATCAACAGTTAATCTCACATATAGGCCATTGAAAAAATACAATTTGAATCAGGATATACCAGCAGCGATTGGTAATCGTGTTTTTTCTTTGAGTGATCCAGAAAGTATCTTGGCAAAAGTCGATCCAAATACAGGTGAATTGACCCTGTTGAATTATGTTGGTGGATTAGAAAAAGGGGGAGAACTAGTAGTAAATATCAGTGAAGCAGCAAGCCAAAACTACAAGGCCCTTGAGGACGATGCCATTAAACGGGTTAATATCAAACCGCCAAGTGAGGCTTATTTGGATGTGAGTGTTTCACGAGTAGATTTAAATATAACAGGTGGAACGTTTTACGGCAGTCGTCTCAACGGCGAAACTTTTGACTATTTGAAAGAGACTAGAGTTAGTTTTGCTGGAGTAGAAACCGCTAAAGCGACAACTGAAGACAAAGGACTTATTCTGTTAATTAATATGAAACCGGTCGGAGAGGAAGTCAGTAGCGACAATATTAAGCAAGTGAAGATCTATGTCCAACGTTTTGATGGTTGCCGGTTGAATTATTCTCGAGAAAGTATTGAGGATGGTTCGGCAAAAGCTGTGTCAATGGATAAAGACATTAGTTGTGATTCTTCTTTTGGTTCGAGGAATAACCGTTGGCTGGTTTTTACACTTTTAAATACTGGCGCTCTCACCTCTGGAGACTGGGAAATAGTGACGCCTTTTGTAGTTTACCGCCATTCCAATCATCCGTTTATACCGACACTATGGGGCGGTTGTTATCATACCGACATCTCAACGTGTACAGGTGGGATAGAGCCTGCGTCGAAACTCCACGAGTGGACTGTAGTTAATGTTAGGCTGACTAAGAGTGACTAGAATATGTATGTTCATGCAGAAAAGGAATGCATCATTAACTTTGATAGTTAGTTCTCTTAATTTACCGTACGCTTTGTTAAGTTTTGAGCGTACGGTATTTATATCGAACATCCCATTTTAGTGTATCTATTTTAATGCGTGTATCAATCACCATTTATCCTTCCGCTTTATTGCACAAATGAGAATTATTCTTATAATGATTATCTGAATTTTCTTATTCTCCTCGGTCATTTACCAAAGGTATTGTACGTACGATGCAAAAAGAAAACCAAAAACAAGTTAACCGTTTTACTCGCATCGGAAAGTTGTTGGATTTTATCAATGAAAACATAGACCAACCGTTATCTGTTGAGCTACTAGCGGATAAAAGTTGCTGGTCGCGTTGGCAATTACAACGCGTATTTCATCTTGAAACGGGACTGAACCTTGCACAGTATGTGCGAGAGCTAAAGTTGAGTTTAGCTGCTGAGCAATTATTAAGTAGTAAAACTCGGGTTGTTGATATCGCGATTGCATTGGGTTTTAGTTCTGAGATTAGCTTTAGTCGTACGTTTAAAAATATGTTTTCGTATTCACCAATGGCGTATCGACGCCGTGGTAAACGCCTTGGCTTACGCACCCCAATTAAACTCTGTTCTCGAGTGTTAGATAGTTTTGATTTGAAGGCTAGATTATTACAAATCCGTATTGAAACCCGCCCAGGATTTACGCTTCACTGCACATCTGGCATTATTTCAGGATTGTTTTCATTAACACCTAATTATCAACAGCAAGTCCCGCTCATTTGGTCTGAATTTGTTGAAAACTTGCCTGAAGCTGAAATGCTGTCCGTATTGAGTGAAAGCTCATCACTGGCTGCAGATATAGAGTTGATTGGTGTTATCGGAGTGATTAAAGCCAATGATGATATAGATGCGATCCCTTATTGGGCGGGCAGCACTGCGGGTGCTTTACTCGGCTCCACGTCACTAGATACTATAGATGTACCTGCACAAGAGTATGCCGTTATTCCATTTACAGGTCCGATTAAACAATTAGAACAAGTACTTGCTTGGTTGTTTTCACATTGGATACCTGATTCAAATTATGACAGTGTTGATGGTTATGAATTAGAGATCTATCCGGTAAATTATGACCCTGAGGACTCATCTTCTTATATGGAATACTGGTTACCAATCGAAGCTCGAAGCTAAAATAATTTGAATTTTTTAATTATTGCACCAAATTGTTAATTTTTTCTCTAAATCTCTCTATACAATGCAAACGATAATAATTATCATTTGCATAAATTAAAGTTTGGAGACCTAATGAAGCACCAACCTGCCCGTATATTATCCCCAGTGGCGTTTGCCATTATTTGCGCGTTATCGAGTTCAGCTTTTGCCGAGCAGTCTAGTCGCGATAATACTGGAGAGCAAATGACTGTCTTTGGTAAAGCTTATCGAAATACAGCGACAAAAACAGCCCTAGCGCCTATGGATACACCTCAAGCAATCTCTGATGTTGATAGAGATACGTTAGACTTACGAGGAGTTAAGTCGGTTGCTGAAGCACTACGTTACGTACCCGCTGTGAATACTGAACTAAGGGGCGGCGCAGTTTCTCGATTAGATTTATTTAATATTCGTGGTTTTATTAACTATCAGAATTTTTATGATGGTTTGCCGCTGATGTTTAATAGCTGGAACCTACAGCCACAAATTGATTCAATTGCACTTGAACAAGTCGAAGTGTTTAAGGGACCAACCTCTGTTTTGTATGGCAATATCCCACCGGGCGGTATGGTCAATCTTATTGCTAAATCACCACAGCAAGAACAAAGTACCGATGTGACGATAACTGGTGGTAGCCATGACCACAAAGAGTTTTCTATTGATTCTACTGGTCAGATAGCTGATTCAAACCTGTCTTATCGTGTCGTTGCTTTAGCGCGTAAGAAAGACGGACAAGCTGATACCTCTGAAGAAGAACGTTATGTTTTTGCCCCGTCCTTAGATTGGCAGGTATCCGATAAGACACTCGTTAATCTTAATGTTTATTACCAAAATGATCCATCAGCAGGTATTTACACGTCAGTACCTGGGGCGGGAAGTGTTTTATCAAATCCTAACGGGCAACTTGATTCGAGTACTTTCACAGGTGATGAAAACTGGAATACTTACGAGCGTGAAGTATTAATGCTCGGTTATAAAATTAACCATGAATTTAATAATCGCTGGGCCTTCTTGATGAATGCTCGTTACATGGATGCGGATGCTTACCAAGAAAATACCTATAACGGTGCGCTGCAGAGCGATATGCGTACCGTTGGCCGTAATGCGTATCTTACGGATGAAAAATCACAAAGCTTTGTTATCGACAATCAAATTTCAGGTCGTTTCAATACCGGCGTACTCGAACATAACGTGCTATTAGGGTTTGATTATCAGCAACTTGATTCGCGTATTATTTATAAAGATGCCAGTGCGCCATTGATTGATGTGTTCAACCCTAATCATCAACAAATTGATGGTAGCTCGCTTAATTTCACCTACACCACAGATTTTGATCTAGAAAGTAATCAAGCCGGGCTTTATGTACAAGATCAGCTGGTATTAGGTAATTTGGTTGTCATTGCTGGTGGCCGTTATGATGAATATGAACAAACATCAACAGATCATGCTTCAGGGGTTGATACTGCAGCAGCCACTAAACAAGATAACTTTGCTTTCCGTTTAGGTGGTTTATATAACTTTGATAATGGCTTAGCACCTTATGTTAGCTATGCACAGAGCTTTGAGCCTGTAGTGGGGAAAGATCGTCAAGGGAATGCTTTTGTGCCATCGACAGGTGAACAGTGGGAAGCGGGCCTGAAGTATGAATCTGCAGATATGAGTAAAACGTTTGTTGTTTCACTGTTTAACATTACCAAGCAGAATGATTTAACGCGTGATCCGACAGGCACACCATACGATAAAGTTCAAACGGGTGAAACTCAGTCTAGAGGTGTCGAGGTTGAAGTGAATACAATGCTAACCGACAATATGGATCTTGCGGCGAGTTATACCTATATGGACATGAAAGTGACTGAGGATAATACTGGGTTGAAAGGTAAAACGCCGATTTGGGTACCGAAACATGCTGCTAATGTGTGGTTAAATTATTATCTTTATAACGGAATGGCTGCAGGTACGACTATCGGTACGGGTATCCGTTATGTGGGTAAAACACAGATTGATGCACTGAATAGCGATCAAGTCCCTGATTACACATTAGTTGATCTGTCAGTTTCTTATGACCTGTCTTATTTAAGCGACAGTTTAGATGGTTCAAGTATTTCTGTGGTGGCGAGTAACTTGTTTGGAACTGACTATTATTCTTGTTATGACACGAACAATTGCTGGTTTGGTGCTGAACGTGATATTACAGCTAACGTGAAATTCAACTTTTAATCGTTAATTTTGTTTTCAATAGGGCCAGTTGCGATTAATAAATAGTATCCTGCTTAGTTTGCTGTTGGTATTCTGGTTTATCTTATCGGAGGGAGTTATTTTCTTATTGATTAAAGATCGATTAAGCACCTAGGATTATGTGTTGAATAACAACTCCTTAGTGTGTACGTTAGATATAGACAAACCTACACGCTAAGGATATTTAATGATAATAAGAAAAGCCGAATTAGATGATGTTGAAGCGATCAGCCAGTTAATCACGCCACTTGTCATTAAATACATTTTACCTACTTGTAGCAAAGAGGGCGGGCTGTTAATTCTTAATTCTATGGCGCCAAATTGTATATCTAACTATTTAGATGCAGGCCATGTTTATCATGTTGCTGAGTTAAATAGCGAATTAATTGGTGTTGTCGGAATGAAAGAAAACGCGCATTTATATCATTTATTTATTGCAGACTCGCAGCAGGGAAAAGGGTTATCAAGAACATTATGGGAACTGGCGAGAGATGTATGTTTGGCTAATGGTAACGAAGGTAAGTTTACGGTTAATTCAGCCTTAAATGCGACAGACGTATATCTAAAATTTGGCTTTGTGCCTGTGAGTGGCGTTCGGGAAAGAGCAGGTATTAAAGATATGCCAATGGAATTAGAGTATTGATTTATTTTGTTAACAAGTTAGAGTACTAACACTATATTTATATCGTGTTTCCGATCAAGCTAGAATGAGTTGATGTTATGAAAAACAATAACGGTTTTACATTAATTGAATTAGTAATAGTGATCATCGTTTTAGGTGTTCTAGCCGCGACAGTGATCCCTAAATTTATTAATATGAAGCACGATGCAACGAGTGCCGTTGTGCAGAGCGCCAGTGCGACGTTGAAAGCGGCAATAGGCTTGGTCAATGTTCGTAAAGAAATTGACGGTTCAGAAACGAGTGTCGATTATAATGGTAATACGGTCACATTAGTGGCAGGTAATCCTAAGCCAGATGCAAGACAGATGCGCTATTTGTTGAATATGGATTTACCGAGTTCAACTTGGACGCCAAGTTGGTTAACCGTACCTTGTGATAACTCTGAATTTTGTATTCTTGGTAATCGCAGTTATACGAATGAACCGGTTATTGATGCAGTTACATCTGGGCATGTTGTTTTCTTTTGGCCAAATGGACATGTACTTGGAAGTTGCTTTGCCTACTACGCTAATTTAGAAATTGAAGGTTCTCAGCCTGTGATTGGTTTCGAAGATTCGGGTTGTTAGCTTATTCTTCCTCGCCCATTGTCCCCATCAAATACCTCCAACTGATCATCGCCCGGTGAAAGAGCTTGTTACTGTCATCGCAGCCTGCGAGTAAAATACTGCAAGTGAGTAACGATAATCCAAATTTTTTCATTTTGAGTTGTCATTAGTGTACGGTATTTGCACACACTGTTTAACATTGAGGTATTTTTTGAATCATTTAATGGTTTCCATTGTCTGTATTAAGCATTTTATTAATCGACGTGATTTTATACGCTTGATATATGCATATAGTAGATAAGCCGTTGTAAATACTATTTACAAGGCTATTATTGAGTAAGAGTTTATTGTGACGGCTTGCCTTGTTTTAACGTTACTTGAAAAACGTAAGTGTTAGTGTCTTATTGGAGATAGTATATGAAGGGAATTTTAGCAACTACAATTATTACCAGTTTGCTATTATCTGGCTGCAGTGAGGAACAGGTTGTTATACCTGAACCAGACTCCCGGCCTGTGAAGTTACAAGCGGTTGATGTCGGTATTAAAGATACATTTCGTACCTTTCCTGGTGTGGTTGAAGCCGACGACAAAGCGGTACTTGCATTCCGTGTTTCAGGTCTTTTATCCTCGGTTGATGCCAACCCCGGCGACAATGTTGTGAAAGGGCAAAAGCTTGCTAGTTTGAGCCAAGATGAGTTTTTATTACAAGTCGAACAGGCACAGGCAAATTATGAATTGGCTTCGGTACAGTTTAAACGTGATGCTAAATTGCGTAAAACCAATGTTGTTTCTGAATTAGCATACGATACCTCTAAGGCAAAGCGCAACCAAGCGCAAGCCGCGTTAAGCAAACAAGAATCCAACCTCGGTTATGCGACCTTAATAGCCCCTTATGATGGTACATTATCCTTATCTTTAAAGGAAAATCATGAATATGTAATGGCGAAAGAACCTGTGATGCATATTCAGCGTGCGGGTATTATCAATGTAACATTCCAATTGCCTGAACAACTACTTACGCGTTTCAATAATGAATATAGTCGTAACCCTACCGTTATTTTCGACACTATCCCAGGCGAAGCATTTCCTGCTCAATTTAAAGAAATTGATACCGAAGCCAATGCAACAAATTCCAGTTATAAAGTAACCTTGTTTATGGATCGTCCTGAAGGCAAGAATATTTTACCTGGGATGGCTGGTTCAGTCCGGATTGCGCTTCCAAAAGGCAGTGTTGGTACTATTTCACCACAAGCGTTAATGAAAAAGGGAGGTTCATATTTTGTATGGCAGGTTGATGATCAAGGTATTGTGCACAAGCGTGAAATCGAATTAGATGAAAATAGGCGTGTTACGAAGGGATTGAACGATGGTGATAACGTTGCGATCTCGGGTGTAAATCAATTGCGCGAAGGTCAGAAAGTGAGACCGTGGGTCAAGGAACGAGGACTGTAACATGAAAAAACTTCCCTCTATTATTATTGCGCTTAGTGCGATGACAATATTACAAGGTTGTGAAAAACTAATTGTTGAACCAAGGCAAAAAGTGCAGTTAGTTAAAGTCGATACCGTGAAATTAGCGGAAGAAACGGCGAAGTTATCGTTTCCTGCGGTTGCGGTTGCGGCGGATAAATCAAGTTTGTCTTTCCGATTGCAAGGCGAAGTTACATCTGTGACGGTTCGTCCCGGTGATCGAGTGACTCAGGGGCAAATACTTGCTCAAATTGATCCTACTTATTACCGCTTAGAAGTTGATGACGCAAAAGCAGAATACGCGATTACAGATAGCCAATATCGTCGTTCGGCAAAGCTGGTTGATCAAGGTTATATTGCGCCGTCTCAATTTGATGAGCTTAAAGCGCAGCGTCGTATTGCGAAAGCAAGGCTGGATATAGCCAAGTTAAATTTAAGTTTTACGGCGTTGAGAGCGCCGTTTGCAGGTGTTATTTCACATGTACCAATTCAGCAGTTTGAAAATGTGCAAGTGGGTCAGCAGGTGATGAATATTCATAGCATCACGACGGTCGATATTCAATTACAAGCACCGGACATTATTTATTCGAAAAGTTCAGCAGTACAAGTTGAAGCCTCTAGACCTGGCGCTAAGATCATTACGGCTGATGGAACAGAGTATGATGCGCATTTAAAAGAGTTCACTACAGAACCCGATCCTAAAGTGGGCTCATTTGTCGTTACACTGACGATGCCAATGCCTAAAGATAGATTTATTCTTGATGGGATGGCTGTTGAAGTACGGGCTGATGCTCAAAAGCTAAATATTTATAAGACCAATGAACCGTATATTCCGCTTGAAGCTATTTTAAATGAAGATGGCGATGATTTGAATTTAACGCAAAAATTTGTTTGGGTTGTGGGCAATGATAATACAGTGAGCAAGCGTCAAATTGTGACGGGGAAAGTGGTCAATGACGGTGTTCGTTTAAGCTCGGGTTTATCAGTCGGCGAGAAAATTGTGGTTGCTGGTGGCAACCGTTTACGTGAAGGTCAATCGATCAAAATTTTCGATGACTCAATAAATAATTCAACGGATACTGAAGAGGCAGGACAATAATGAAACAAGATATCGCCGCCTATTTTATTAAAAATAAAGTGATCAGCTGGATGATCACGCTTATCTTCTTAATTGGCGGTACGATGGCCTTTTTCGGACTAGGTCGATTAGAAGATCCTGCATTTACAATTAAAGATGCGATGGTCGTGACATCTTACCCGGGTGCTACGCCATTACAAGTTGAAGAAGAGGTCACTTATCCGCTTGAAAAAGCAATTCAGCAATTAACATATGTTGATGAGGTAAACTCTATTTCGAGCCGCGGTTTGTCACAAATTACCGTGACGATGAAGAATAATTATGGTCCGGATGATTTACCACAAATTTGGGATGAGTTACGTCGGAAAGTGAATGATATAAAATCCCGTTTACCGCCTGGTGTGGCTGAACCGTCAGTGATTGATGACTTCGGTGATGTCTACGGTATTTTGCTGGCGATAACGGGTGATGGTTATTCTTACAAAGAACTGAATGACTATGTAGACTATTTACGCCGAGAAATCGAGTTGGTCGATGGTGTTGGTAAAGTATCTGTATCTGGTGTGCAGCAAGAGCAGGTCTTTATTGAAATGTCGATGCAACGTTTAAGTAGTTTGGGTATTTCTCCTACGACTATTTACAATACGCTGGCAGCGCAAAACTTGGTATCCAGTGCTGGTGCGGTAAGGATGGGTACTGAATACATCCGTATTCACCCAACGGGCGAGTTTTCCGATGTTGACTCGCTAGGCGATTTAATTATTACAGAAAATGGTGCACAGGGGCTGATTTATCTACGTGATGTAGCAACGATTAAGCGTGGTTTCAAAGAAGTTCCCGATAACTTAGTGACTTTTAATGGCAAAGTCGCATTGAATGTGGGCGTGTCATTTATTTCTGGTGTTAATGTTGTCGAAATGGGCAAAGGGGTTTATCAACGTCTCGCAGAGCTTAAAGAGCAACAACCGATTGGTATCGATATAGATATTGTATATAGCCAACCCGATGAAGTTGATAAGTCAGTAAAAGGCTTCATTATCAGCTTAGGTCAAGCGATAGGTATTGTTATCATTGTTTTACTTTTATTCATGGGGATTCGAGCTGGTGTTTTAATTGGGTTAATTTTATTGCTTACCGTTTTGGGTACGTTTGTATTCATGAATATGATGGCAATTGATCTACAGCGTATTTCACTTGGTGGATTGGTGATTGCATTAGGTATGCTGGTGGACAACGCCATCGTCGTGGTAGAAGGTATTTTAATTGGGGTACAAAAAGGCCGGACGCGTTTGCAGGCGGCAACCGACATTGTCACGCAGACTAAATGGCCTTTATTAGGTGCAACGGTTATTGCTGTCACTGCATTTGCTCCTATTGGTTTATCACAAGATTCAACGGGTGAATATACCCAAACGTTATTTAGTGTGTTACTTATCTCGTTGATGCTAAGTTGGTTTACGGCCATATCACTGACGCCATTTTTTGCCGATATGTTCTTTAAAGGTATTAAAGTTGATGCCGAAAGTGAAGAAAATGACCCATATAAAGGGGTTGTCTTTGTTGTTTATAAACGCGCATTAGAAGCATGCATGAAAAATGCGTGGACAACAGTATTCGCATTAATCTTAATGTTAGCGGCAAGTTTGTATGGTTTTACGCAGTTAAAGCAATCATTTTTCCCTTCGTCAACAACACCAATGTTTATGATTGATGTTTGGCTACCGGAAGGTACTGATATTCGTGCTACCAATGAAAAGCTACGTGAATTAGAAGTGATGGTGAGGGCCAATGCGGGTGTATCACATGTATCTTCAAGCACGGGTAAAGGTTCTCAGCGATTTATGTTGACCTATGCACCAGAGAAAAGCTATGCAGCGTACGGTGAGTTAATTATCCGTGTTGAAGACTATGACGATGTCATGCCAATGTTACGTAAAGTGAGTGAGCAACTTGACTCACAACACCCTGATATTGAATATAAACTAAAACGTATTGAGTTAGGGCCTTCATCTGGTTCGAAAATCGAAGCGCGTTTAGTCGGGTCAGATCCAACGGTATTACGTGGCTTAGCACAGCAAGCAACTGATATTATGCGTGCCGATCCTGGGGCATTTAACGTGCGTCATGATTGGCGTGAACGTACTAAAGTGATTGAGCCTGTATTTAACGAAAGTCAGGCTCGTCGATATGGTATTACTAAATCAGACGTTGACGATTTATTGCAAATGGCATTTTCTGGTCTTACCGTTGGTATTTATCGTGACGGTACAAACCTGTTACCCATTATTGCTCGATTACCTGAAAAAGAACGTGTGGATATCAGTACGATTGAAGGTATGAAGATCTGGAGTCCTGTATTGAAAGGTTATGTGCCACTACAACAAGTGGTATTAGCGGTTAATATTCGTTGGGAAGATCCGATTGTCGTGCGTAAAAACCGTAAACGTATGTTGACCATATTTGCTGATCCCGATCCCTTAGGTGATGAAACTGCAGCAACGTTGCAAAAACGTATTCAACCGTTAGTCGAAGGTCTCGATTTCCCTCCGGGTTATTCACTCGAGTGGGGTGGTGAATATGAATCGTCTTCGAAAGCGCAAGCATCATTATTCCAAACGATGCCTATGGGCTATTTGTTCATGTTCTTAATTACGGTCTTCTTATTTAATAATGTGAGAAATGCGGTGATTGTATGGGCAACCGTACCTTTAGCTATTATTGGTGTAACAACAGGGCTACTCGCGCTAAATACACCGTTTGGTTTTATGGCACTGTTGGGCTTCTTGAGTCTGTCAGGTATGCTGGTTAAGAATGGTATTGTATTGCTTGATCAAATTGAGATCGAGATCCACACTGGTAAAGAAAAATATCAAGCGGTTGTTGATGCAGCTGTTAGCCGTGTTCGTCCTGTTTGTATGGCGGCAATCACAACGGTATTAGGTATGATCCCGTTATTACCCGATGTGTTCTTCAAACCTATGGCTGTCACTATCATGTTTGGTTTAGGGTTTGCTACTGTACTGACACTGATTGTTGTACCTGTGTTATATAGTATGTTCCATAGATTACAAATAATAGAAAAATAGCGTGATGAGAAAATGAAGGAGGAGCCATTATAGGCTCCTTTTTTTAGTATTTTTGAAATTGACTAATTAAGCGTTGCATTGCTTCTAATCTATTAACTAACTCATGAGTACTTTGAACAGATTCATTACTGGTTATTGAAGTTGCTGCACTTAGTTGACCAATATGCTCAACATTACGTGAAATCTCATCACTAACACTCGCTTGTTCTTCTACAGCGGAAGCTATCTGGTGACTGCTATCTGTGACTAATCTTAGTTTATTATTAATTTTAGCCAAATGTTCACCAGTTTCAGCGGCTTGATTGTTACATTGGCGTGATAGTTCTACGCCATGATCAACGGAATTAACCGCTTGATTAGCTGATTGCTGTAGTTTCCTTATCATTTGCTGGATCTCACCTGTTGATTCCTGCGTTTTTTTAGCTAAGGAACGCACTTCATCTGCAACGACTGCAAAACCACGACCTTGATCACCTGCACGTGCTGCTTCAATCGCAGCGTTTAGGGCTAATAAGTTGGTTTGATCTGCGATAGCACCAATAACATCTAGAATCGTTTCTATTTGTAGGCAGTCTTCTGATAACACATTGATGACTCGCTTTGAATTATCTAATTCTTGGTGTAATGAATGAACTGAATTGATCGTTGTTTCAACACTTTGCTGCCCTTCAGTTGACATCTCCTGTGCTTCAGAAGTCAATGATGATGCTTGTACGGCACTTTCTGATATATTACGAACAGATAATGACATTTGTTCCATCGCAACACTGACCTGTTCTGTCGCCTCAGTTTGTTGGCGCAGGTTTGTCTGTATTCGCTGGGTTTGGCTAAGCTCATTTTCAGCTGATTTTAGAATATCTGTCGATGTTTCACTTACTCTACCGACAATAGCTCGTAGCTCTGCTTGACGCATTTTTAAGGCTAATTCTATTGTTGAAAAGTCATCTTTCTTACCCGTATAAACATATTCCATTAACGGGTTATCGTATGCATCCTTAGCTAGTTTAGTTAAATGTTTAATTCTGATTTGTGTGTACCACATTATTAAAAATGAGCATAAGACAGCTGCTACTGTCGCTGTCGTTAACAATGTGATACCTGAATTAAATAATTGTGCAGCTAAAAGCAACAAACTGAGACCTGCGAGGCCAAGCAACATTGTATTTTGTTTCCAACGTAGGTCAAAAAGTGAGGGTACCTTACCTTTTTGCATTGCTTGATAAAGTTTTGACGCTCTGTTTACTGATTCCCGATCAGGTTTACTGCGAACTGATTGATATTCTATTACTTTATCTTGTGCGTCTTTAATTGGTGTGACAAAAGCGGATACCCAGTAATGATTACCATTTTTACAGCTGTTTTTTACTAATCCCATCCAGCTTTTGCCTGTGCCGATATATTGCCATAGTTGTTCAAAGGCTTGTTTTGGCATATCTGGATGACGTACTAAATTATGCGGTTGCTTGTACATCTCATCCGCTGTGTAGCCAGCAACATCAGCAAAATGTTGATTTGTGTGCGTGATGTTACTGTGCGGATCAGTTGTTGAAATAAGGTTTACTGATTCTGAGTAATCGACTTCATTGTTGTACTGCTTTGTTGTTGCTACTACTGATACTGCCATCGTTCTCTCCATACTACATCCAGTGTAACCTAGTGTAAGTCAATGTAAGCTTGTGTAATATAAGGTAAAGAATCAAGATAGCATTTAATTGGGCATCTTAGTTGCGTATTTGTAGGGTAATATAATTTATTTTTATTTTTATTTTATTATCAATTATTTATCGCTGATTTATTTAATTTATTTGATGTTGAATTTCATATTCAGGATATTAAATTCTTCGTTTGTCTATTTTTACAATCTGAGTTTCTTGTTGCGGACGTTTTGGTATTTACATTAGCTTAGTCTGCAGATCGCAGATATAAAAAATCTAGTGAGATACCCATTGTTTTAAAATGACGTAGCTCGACTTTAACGACAGGAGCTTTTATTCTTTAAATGATATTTGAATGGAAACACTTAAAAATTATTGAGGGGAATAATATGAGAATCAATGTACAAGATACCGTATTTTGTTTAGTTGATGTTCAGGAAAGGCTTTTTCCACACATGAAAAATAAAGAAACTGTGGAAAAAAATCTAGTTACGTTAATTAAAGGGTTACAGCTTAATAATGTGCCTTTGATTATTAATGAGCAGTATAAGAAAGGTCTCGGTGATACCATTCCTGCGTTACAAACATCAGTTGAATCGGCACCTCATTTCGAAAAAACATCCTTTTCGTGCTGTGGTAATGAAGATACGTTGGCAGCGATTAAAAATACGGATAAAAAAGTGGTAATTGTTGCAGGAATAGAGACGCATGTTTGCGTATTACAAACGTGTTTAGATTTACTTGCTGAGGGGTTACAGCCTGTTCTTGTAACAGACTGTGTGAGCTCTCGCTCTAAATTGGATTCTAAAATGGCGATTGAACGATTAATTCAGGCGGGTGTTATACCAACAACGTATGAATCAATTCTATTTGAACTGACAAAGAATGCTAAAAACCCAATCTTTAAAGAGATCAGTAAATTAGTTAAATAAACATAGCGTAATAGGGCGGTTACCGTGTTGGTTACGGGTGTTTAGTTGAGACTTGGCTGGCGGTAAATCGTGATGTTATAACTTTTCAGTATTTGTCGTTCAACAACACTGGATAGAATGAACATCATCAAGTAACCACAACAAAGTGCCACAATAATGGCTACTACATTGTCAGTAAACTGATTGAATAGCTCGAACGAAACGACCAAAGTGACGATACCACTGATGCGAATACACAGACTGTGCATGAAACGGCCATGTGCTTTTATGTAGCATAGTTGATAAGCATTAAGCATAAGGAAGATGAAAAACATCGAAAAATGCAATAGGACAGGGATAGCACCGTCATATTCTGCTGGGAAAATTGTTAAAACTAACGTATTGCCAAACAGCAGCATAATCGCGAAAAAGCTGCTACTTATAAGGGCTGATATCTTAAATATCCAATTACGAATAAGCTTAATTTGTTGATGGTCACCATTGCGCACACAAACCGCTAATTCGGGTAATACAAAACGATAAATAGGAAAAACAAACAGTAATGTTAGATAGGTAAATACCGGTCGTACAACAACTTGGAAATCACCGAGTTCGTCAATACTAAAATGACGAATGGTGAGCAGTACGGTTATGTATATCATTAAAATACTTGCGCCCGCTTCTAAAGATGCGGTAAAACTCTTTTTTACAAAGCTGAGTAACTTGGGATTAAGATGTACACTCGATAATGGGCGTGTAGAAATATCCTTACGACGATGTTTAAACATATAAACAACAATCGCGAGTGATGATAAGGTTAATCCTGAAAAGAGGGAAATAAGGGCGTCTAGGCCAAGTAGATAATAACAAGTGAAGAACATGATCACATTGGTTAGGGGCTCCAGCCATACTACCTTATTGGAAATATTATATAGTCGATACATAGCAATAAGATTGGTGAAATATACTTTTAACCCCATGCCAAATATGATACCAACCAACTGGTAATAACTTACTTCAATATGCAGTTGATGTTTAATATAAGGAATAACCAAACCCCAAGTGATCAATACCATGGTGATTAAACTATATCGGAAGATGTTAATAATATCGCGGTCATTTTGAGTTTGTGAATAAGTCACTACCATGGATGAGCGAAATCCAGTCATTAATATTAGCGATAAAGAAATGATATCAACGACACTATGAAAGAGGGCTAGGTCATCTTTTGGGATCCAGTGTGCCAGCCAAACCTTAAAGCTAAAGCCGATAGCAATGCTAATTAATGTAACCCAAATGCCTTGGGTAAAAGCTTTTTTAACGCGGTTTAATGATGTATTTTCCATGGCAGCTATTCGCGAATTAATTTATATAAGCACTCGGAAGTGACGGTAGCTAATGATTGTATCGCAATTGAAAATCATTCGCAATTGCATTTTGGTCGTGCATTGACTACAGGCTAGGTTATGCTGTTAACTTTTTGAGATATGTAGTAGTTTACTTTCAATAGTTTATTTATGAATATTTTCGGAGCTAGGGTATATGGCGAGTATAATTTGTTTTGGTGATAGTATTACACGTGGCGAAAGTGATGCTGTGTATGGTGGTTGGGCAGACCGAATTAAAACGCGTTTAATTAAACAATTTATGGAAACGGGTAAAGATAAGGTAAGTGTCTTTAACATGGGCATTAGTGGTGAAACGACAAATGGTTTAATCCAACGTTTTCAACATGAGTTTTTGACCCGACAAGCCGTAGATAAACAGGATACCGTGCTGTTTGGGTATGGCGCTAATGATCTTGCTAAGCAAGACGGTAACTACCTTGTTGATATTGAAACGTATATTGACAACTTACGCTGCTGTATTGAGTTTTCAATTGAGAAGGGAGCTAATGTTGTTCTGATTAATGTCACGCCAATTTCAGCCCTGCTTGATGGTATTCCGAATATAAATAACCGTATTCGCCATGATGAAACCATTTGTCGTTATAACCAAGCATTGTTGGTTTTGTCGGTGAAGTATAGTGTCGATTTGATTGATGTTTACACGCCATTCAATGATCGTAAAGAAACCTATTTAGCGGCCGATGGATTACACCCAAATAACGCGGGACATGAGTTGCTATATCAAGTAATAAGCTCGTCGTTGTTATCTAATCTCAATATTTAAGCATTAAACAGGCATAAAGTGTTTATGTAATACACATTGGTGCATAAATACTGACCTATTGGCCCTTGAGTGTTCGTTTTCTTAGTTTTTTTTTGATCTACCCCTATTAACTCTATTATTAATTTTGCAATATTATTTGAAGCTCCTAAGATGAAACTTCTCCTATTTAAGAAAGCGAGCAATTATGACTAACAATTATTCTGATACACTGTTTGAAGAAATGAAATTACTGGCTAAATTCCCAACAAAATCTTATTTAGAAGGTATTAAGGTTCATAGTGAAGCTGGCCCCTCTGTTATTAGTGCTGCGAAATCACTTTTTGAAAAAGGGCTTATTACACGAGACGACGGTGGGTATTTAACCGATAGCGGTATTGAAATAGCAGATCATCTACACCGAGTTTTAGCACCTTTAAGCTAAATCAATAATGCTATTATCTAAAGCAGTTAGCCGCTGTTATATAGGTTACTAACTGCAATTTTTCTATTTTCCTACTGATCTAAGCTGTTTCACATAATCGAGAGTCTTCAATATCAACGTCCGGTCGAGGGCTTAGTATCGATGTGTTGTTGACCATATTACTAATAATTTCAACGCTTTCTTTTTTTATATCGTCACTATGTTGTGACGATGATAATAAATAGATATGATCTGACACCGTCTCAATGGCACTGACTAGCACTTCATTTTCAAGTACTGTAAAAGCATCATCGATGTAGGTAGCGAGTTCTGTTAAGTCAGGTAACGCAGAGCGACAAGCAACAAGACCAACATGAATAGAGCCGTTGTAGCTATATAGCGTAATGTTCAGAGACATGCCCGGTGGTAGTACTGAAATTGGAAAGCACTTATCCATTTTAGCACCCTTCATATATAACGGTGTGCTTGGTCCTGGCACATTAGATATGAGTACATTGCCCATTGGCGGTAATATTGTATCCAAGTGCAATAGTTCACTCGCAGCGGCTAGGCCTTGGCTTGCTAATGTGTAACTCGTTAATGCTTCTTTGGTTAATAGTCTCGTTTCATTTTTCAATCTGACGCATGACTCTTTGACTGTCATCAAACGTTCAAGTGGATACTCACCGGCATAAGCTAACTCGACTAAACTAATCGCTACTTGGTTGTTAGACACCTTGTCTGAAGCATCACGTAAACTAATTGGCATTTGCGCTACTAATGGTTTTTTAAGTACTACGTTACGTGTTTTTAGGTAGTTATGGATAGCCATATCACAAACAGTCACAACAACATCATTAATTGTGGCACCAGTTATGCGGCCAAGTGTTTTAACTCGTGAGAGTGACAGTGATGTCATTGCCGCACGACGTGCACGTTTTGGACTAACTGAAAATAGTGTTTTAGGTGCCATAAAAGGTGTCGGCATATCTGCTTTGTACATACTTGCAGCTTGAAAAAGTAGTTTTGTGGTGAGTTTAGTTAATGATGGAATTGATTTCACATGGCTGGTTACAAGTTTCGAAGTATCAGATAGCAGTGACAATGCACTTTTTTCTGTTCTTGCTTTTTGTGGGTGATCAATAGCCCAAAAGGCGGTCATTGGTGATTCTGGATTTTTGCTCAAATAAGCCATGATTAGTTGATTTGCTTTAGCACCATCAGTGAATGCATGGTGCACTTTAACGTAGATCGCAAATTTGTTATCTGTTAAGCCGTCAATTAAAATCATTTCCCATAATGGACGACTACGATCGAGTAATGTTTCATGTTGGTGCTCAACAAAACTGAGTAACTGATCTTCATTACCAGGTTGTGGCAGCATCGCGAAACGTACATGATATGACAGATCGATGTCGTTATCTTTTTGCCAGAAATATTGACCCGTGATTTGTTTTTTTAGTTTTTGGTTAAATGGTTTTTTAATCTCTTGCTGAGACATTAAGTTATCGAATAGGTCTCGACTAAAGTTGCCTGGGTAATTTTCTGGTGTTGAGAATATTTGTAATCCTGCTACGTGTTTTGGGCTAGTCACCGTTTCTGTGTATAAAAATCCCATATCAACTAACGAGAGTGCTTGCATAGTCATTTTCTAATGTTCCTAATGTAATTGATAGATTGCGCCCGATTAAGTCGTACCGCACATATCATCACATTGTGATGTTATGACTTGCTGTCACGGATGTTAAAGTTATATGTATAGTACATGAGTACTCACAAAGAGATACATCATTGTGACATAAATTTACGCAAATGAAATATTTTCACGATTTATTATAGTACTTTAATTGTTTTTAACTTTTTGATTGTTAATGTTTTAATGTGTTTTTTAGATTCATGATTGAATGTTTGTAGCAGTTTTTTTGTTATTGCTGAAGGTTGATTGGCATAATGAACTATATATATTCGTTGACGATTACATTGTTATCGGTAACTTTGTTGATGGCTAGATTTTAATGCTATTGAAGGATTTTGATAAAATGATGTAAATTCTTTGATTATTTATTAAAGAACTAAAAAATTGAAGTATTAATCAATTGTATAAATATTTATAATTTATTGAGATAGTGACGTTTTTAACCCCTTTGAGTAGTAAGCTGGGATTATTATTAAACAGATGTGGTATTGTTTATTTCATTATTTATGGATATCACTAGGGTATATGAGAGAAATATTAAGAAATAAAATAATCGCCGTTTGTGAAAATAAAATAGAAAAAAAAGGGACGAATGTTGGCCTCTCATTTTATGCGTTCTTCGCGAATAAGAATGATGAACCAGCGTTATTAATGGAAGCTGCACAATGGTGGATCATGACGCATAAATTGGATCACTTTGAGAAAGCGGTGAAAATAAAAGCGCTGGTGGAATCGGAGTATAGCGTTAGCTGTAATACTTAGTTTTAACCTCTAAAGGAAGATTAATGAAAAATATAAAAGTGGCTGTTGCGCAAATCGCTTCGGTTGACGGTAATGTAGCGGAAAATATAGCTGTTCATATGAATGCTATTGAAAAAGCTGCATCTGTAGGTGTTTCATATATTGTTTTTCCTGAGTTATCACTGACAGGTTACCTGCCTGAATGTGCCTCCAATCTTGCTTTTACTGTTGACGATAAGCGCCTTCAACCACTCATTGATATTGCAAAACTAAACAAGATAACAATAGGGGTTGGTCTACCGCTGTTAACGACAGGACTGCCACATATTGGTTTAGCTATTATTTATCCAACAGGACGAGTAGAAAGCTACGCCAAAATGAATTTACACTCCGGTGAAGAGACGTATTTTTCAGTTGGCGATAAGCGACATAGCTTTCAACTGAGTAATATAACGGTCGCTAATGCTATTTGTGCTGATACTAATCATATTGAACATGCTAAAGGGTGTGCAGAACTCGGTGCTGATGTATATATGGCGAGTGTGTTAATCACGGCGGGGGGTTATGACGCCGATACTCAGTTGATGAGCAGCTATGCTCGGGAGTTCAATATGCTCGTAGCAATGGCTAATCATAATAGACCTACCGGTAATTGGGATCCAGTAGGCAAGAGTGCGATTTGGACAAAGTCAGGTCAACTCATTTGTGCTGATGAAACTCAAAATGCACTTGTCATTGCTGAACGGAAGGATAACGACTGGATAGGCCAAGTCATTAACCTTTAATCCATCATAGTGTTCACATCAGGGCTAAAGCTTGTCGTTTCAGTCGTTTTAATGAGTGGTATTGAATTAAAAAAACGCATTTTATAATCTGTATCTTGATTGTTATAAGTCGCGCGAACTGACAGTGCGACGCGGTGAATGTTGTTGGGATAAAACAACCAACTGCGCCAGGTATTCGCATCGTCAATACGGTGAGCTGCAAAGCTTAATTTAATGTTTTCAATACAGCTGATGTTTTTCTCCTGGTAGTTTTCCGGCAGGCTGAAACTAAATTCTTTCAACGGGATCGACAAACCTAACCCCCACGCTTTGATGTAAGATTCTTTTAATGTCCAATAATCAAAAAAACGACTCGCTTGCTGCGCTATTGGTTGGGTGAGTAAATCCTCGACCTCAACTTGAGAGAATGAGTGCTTCGCAATACTTAATACATCACTTGTTCGGCTGGTATTTTCTACATCACAACCAATATCGTCATTAAGCATTACCGCGCAAATGATCATATTGTCGGTGTGGCTGATATTAAAACGTAATGGCAGGGGTGGGTTAACAATCTCGGGCTTATCTTTTTCACCTTTGACAAATTTCCAGTCTGCGGGTGGCACATCAGCATAACGTGATAACAAATCACGGACAAAAGCGCGGGTTATTAATGCACTGTGGCGATCTTTTTCAAAACGAAATCGTTGCTGTTTTGTCGTTTCTTCTGGTGCTAACAGGCGACTATAAGCACGTAATAATTCAGGTTGTTGGATTCTTTTCGGGTCTACTGACCACAGGTGAATTTCATTCGTATCTAATGTTAGTTGATCTGTTGAAAGCACTATTTATTCCATTGAGTGACGAGGTGTGAACTAATTTAGTTATCTTATCATGATATATATAATGAACATAAATCAACCTTGATTTTGTGCTACTCCCAATGTTGGCAATATTTTTCGTATTGGTGGATGCATTAAGGCATGAGTACAGGGAAGATAGAGAGAATAGAGCTAAAAGCCATCAACAGCTTTTAGCTCGTATTCGTTTATAAAAAGTACCTAGAAAAAGTACCGTTAGAATGGATACCAGAACAATTCTGTTGCCATAACACGTTTGATAATCGCTAACGTTACTACCAAGGTAATTAACCCCATCACAATGTAATCTTGTTTAGACATTGGTTTTAAGCTGTACCACGTACGCATTTTATTATGACCAAAGCCACGTAGTGTCATTGCATTCGAAATCTCGTCTGCGCGATCTAGGCTTGAGAAAATTAATGGCCCTAAGATCTTGGCCACATTTTTAATACGCGACAGTACAGATACATTCTTTGATAAATCCACGCCACGTGCCTGCTGTGCATGCATGATGTTAACAAAATCATTCTTCACATCAGGTAAATAGCGTAATGTTAAGCTTACTGCATAGGCAATTTTATACGGTACACCAAGGCGGTTTAAACTTGCAGCAAACTCAGTCGGATGTGTAGTAAAGACAAATACCAACGCAATTGGGAACATACTGAAATACTTCAGCGTTACCGTCAGCAGGTAATACAAGGTTTCTTGTGTCAGGGAGTAATTTCCCCAGAGCGACAACAAAACGGTACTTGAACCTATATATTCAACGCCTTGCTGTGGTGCTAATAAGAACATAAACAATGCGTTCATAGTGAGCACACTTGCCGTGGCAATGAGCAAAGGTTTGTAAACCGGAAAAGGCACCTTAGTTAATTTAAGCAAGGTACAACCTGTAATGATTAGCGCGAGAATAAGGCGTAAATCAAAGGTTGTTAACACCACTGTTACCCAAGCTAAAAACAAGACGAACTTAGTGACACCATTAAGCCGATGTAGGGCTGAATTGGTATTTACATAGTTAATACCAAAATCGATTTTTTTAGTTTTATTGATGTTACTTTTGTTGTTAGGAAAAGTATTCTTAATCGTGTTTTTATTCATATTGTTTTTATTATTTGTGTTGCGCGTCATTATGAAGGCGTCACTTCAGATTTGATAAATTGCTGCATAAAACTATCTGTATTTTTGATACCAACAGCATTTGCAAGGGTATACAGGCTCGTTACTTTTAAGTTTGCACGGTCAAGTAGCGCAGGGTCGCTGAACACTTGAGAAACCGGGGCATTGGCAATTAATTTGCTTTCTGCAATAACAATCGAACGCGTGGTGTATTCTAACACTAAGTGCATATCGTGAGAGATGATAAGAACAGTAATACCCAGCGTTTTGTTTAGTGTCTTAATAAATGACAGCATCGATGTGTAGTTACGATGATCTTGTCCTGCGGTTGGTTCGTCTAAAATAAGTAATTCAGGTTCTAATGCTAAGATAGAGGCAATGGTTACGCGTTTTTTCTGACCATAGCTAAGTGCTTCAATTGGCCAGTGACGGTATTTAATTAAGCCGCATAAACCCAGTACGTATAATACTTTTTCTTCAACAAATGCTTCGTCATGACCACGGTTACGTAGACCAAACGCCACTTCGTCAAAAATCATATGATTAGAGATCATGTGATTTGGATTTTGCATCACAACGCCAATCTTTTGAGCCCGCTCAAAGATAGATAAGTCAGCAATATTTTCACCATTAAGCTTAATACTACCGGTATCTGGTGCGATAACGCCCATAATCAGTTTGGTGATGGTTGATTTACCCGAGCCGTTCTTACCTAAAATAGAAACGAATTCACCACGATTAATGCTAAACGAAATACCTTCAAGGGCATTCTTTTCGCCAGTATAAGAATAGGTTAAATCATTGATTTCAATTAATGTATCGTTTATATGGGGGTGAACAATAGGGGCTTGCGCATGAAACCAATTGGTTAATGGCGTTTGATATTGTTTCAGATCCATCTTTTCAATATAAGCTGGATTATTAGTCGTTAGAATAGGGCAGTTTGCTGCTTTTAATGCCGAGATATAGAGAGGTTCACGAATACCATGAACCTGTAGTAACGGCGAAACAATTATTTCGTCCGGAGACATATCGGCAATGATTTTGCCTTGTTCCATTAAGATCACGCGATCGACATGGCGGTGTAGTACATCTTCGAGACGATGCTCAATAATGATAACGGTTTTGCCAGTATCTCGATGCAGCTGATCGATAATTTCGATAGTGGCTTTACCTGTTTTTGGGTCAAGGCTAGCAAGGGGTTCGTCGAATAACAAAATGTCTGTATCATCAATTAAAATACCCGCTAATGATACACGCTGTTTTTGACCACCTGATAATGCATACGGTGAATGATCAAGTAACTCATCAAGATCAACCATCGCGGCGGTTTTCTGCACGATAGACAACATCTCCGCTTGAGAAATCATGTTGTTTTCAAGCGAAAATGCAATATCTTCACCAATGCTCAAACCGACAAACTGGCTGTCGGTATCTTGTAATACAGTGCCCACTGCCTCGCTATAATCCTGCATACGTAACCCTGATACCTGCGTACCATTGATGGTTAAGGTACCAGACAAGTCACCTTTTATCGCATGCGGAATCAGACCGTTTAAGCATTGCCCAAGGGTTGATTTACCACTACCACTTGGACCAATAATGACGATTTTCTCTCCTTTCTCTATCCTTAGATTTATGCCTTTTAGTGTCGCTTTTTCCTGCGAAGCATATTTAAAAGAGAAGTCAGAAAATTCGATAGTCATTTTTGATTAATCCTCGGTCAGATTACGGCTTTGTTTTTTACGCTTTGCAAACGCAGTCAGTAGAATGTAGCCAACAATACCAATTAATATCGTATTGCCTGCTGCAATGATCGTTAATTGCGTCATGACTTTACTGAACGGTTCTGCGTAAAGAATGCTATCGAGTAGTGCTGATACGCCATAACCGACGGTATTACCGACTAAGGCAAGTACAACAAAGAGTGCCATATCTTTCATCGAGAATTGCCCTTTTTCTAAACGACCTTTTGTCAGTTTAGGGAATAATCCGATGATAAGGCCCACAATACCCGAGCCTAATACCCACGTTAACCAAACACCCCAGCCAGAGAATAAATCAGTAACCCAATGACCTATAAATCCTACTAAGAAACCAACAAATGGACCAAATAATACCGAGAAGAGAGCAAGCACTGCCATCGCAGGTTTAAGCGTAGTGTTTGCAAACACTGGTATACCAAACATAGGTAGTCCGCCGATGCCGTATAAAGCAGCACCAATTGCAATCACAACAACCGTTTTAGCTGAAAGATTCATAATAAGCCTTGGGATAAATTAATACGAAAAATTAAAGGTGCGAATTGTACAGGAATACAGACTATTAAGGAAATAATTGTTGTTTTTCTCAATTATTTAACATTTTAATCGTTTATTGTGTAGATATACGGCGGATGTGAAAAGTAAGCATGGGTTATAGAACTGATTTTAAAGTATATGAGGTGATGGCAATAGAGCCTATTTATGTCGTTTTACATTTTTTAAAGCCATACAATTACTATTCCTCGACTATAATAGAAGGTAATAACGATGTATGACTCTAATTCTGAATGAATTCCGTTTATGATGAATTTGTAAGATTAGATGAGGTATATGTAGGATAGTATAATGGAAGATAAACAGTCTTTGTATACATGTTTTCAAGGTGTCGGTATTGTTTTTGGCTTTATTTTTGTCAATGATTTAGTGAATGAACGTTGGTTCGATGTTGGGCTTATGTTTGTCGTTATGGCGATTTTATTAGTCGCAGTAGCTAAGATGTCAAAGATTGAATAAGATCTATTTTCAGAGATGGCTCAGTATTTGAAACCATCCCTGACTATTTATCGACGACAAGATTCTTTAGGTGTTATCTATCAGTGTATTTAGCAAGATAGAAATCAAAATTATTATTAATGAAAGTACTATAACCAACATAAACGTCGTTACCTTTACGAACAATATTACCTGTGCGTTGCTGCACTTCGTATCCGGTATTCGCAACCGCTATTAATACTCCATCGTTAGTATATTTTTCATTATTGCCATTACCAACAACAAATATTCCCCCGTTATCGTCAAGGTTAATTGCACTAATTTCCCCTTGTTGATTGCTCACATGCCAAATAATATCGCCGTTCGCTTGCATCTTAATGAGATCTCTATTTGAGGCATCTGAAAACGCGATAAATAATTCATCTTGTGCATTCTTTTGGAGAATAACAGGGCCAGGTAGCGCATAACTGTCCTGGTTACCATATACGTTATTACGCCACAATAGTTGACCGTTAGTATCAATTGATTGAATTTGTAGATCGCGATCTTTAGTCATGATGATCGAAATAATAGAACCGTCAGCTAAAACAGTGGTTGCAGCTTCTGCAAATGTGTCTTCAGTTTGTGGTTGTGTCCATTCTAATTGGCCTAATGCATTGTACTTACTCACGCCTTTACGGCCAGAAACATACATATTATTATTTGTATCGAGTTCAATATCCCAAGCCTGTTGGTCTAAATGTTCGATGTTTAATTGTTGTTCACCGTCAGTATTAAAGATCTGAGTATTAAGCCCTGTTACATAAAGTTTGTTATTTTTAAGCTCAAGATCTCGAACGTCATATTCATTACTGATTATTTGTTCCCAAATTAAGCTTCCATCGGTAGAAAACTTAGCGAGCAGTGATGCGCGAGGTCCTTGGGCATTGTTTTGTAGATAGGCTGTTGCAGTGATATAGATGTTGTCTTCATCATCGACAACCATCGCCGTTATATTTTCATCACTGCGTGATAATCCGTGAGTCACATCATGCTCAACCGTCCATAGTGTGTTACCAGATGTACCGTATTTTACTAATAGCATGTTTTGAACTCGATCACTGCCTGTTCTAATCGTCTCTCCAGCTTGGATTATATTACCGGCACTATCGATCGCTTGTGCAGACAACCATTCTACTGTTGTTTCTTCCGTTTTACTGTTGTCGTAAAATTTAACCCAATCAGGTGCAATGAAAGTGACATCGCAACCACTTAAAGATAGGGCTGCTACTAATAAACTGGTTTTAATTATCGAATTTTTCATTGAAATGTCCTTGTTGAATGAATTCATTAGTTTGACAGCAAACAGCACCAAAGAGAGTTTTTACTCTAATACTCATATACAATAGCAATAAACAAGAGTTGTGACAATGAACTCAAATCCATTTAAATCATGTGGTTATGTCGTTTAAGATGGTTGTAGTGTATAAGATTTTGATGATGATTTTATATAGTTATTTGCGGTGTTATTTGCGTGAAAGTAACTGATTGGTGTCTTTAATAAAAAATGTTGTAAATTATGGATACTTGGTGAGAGATTTATCTCGCAGATAAATAATGCTTATACTAAAAAACCTAGTGAATTAATCATCACTAGGTTTTTATTTAAGCTGGTCTTGTAAGGTTCGCTACTTAGCTAAACAAACTTGTTGCTTCAACAGGGTTTTGCTCAACTTCGTATAAATATTTTTCTTTAGATTCGTGAGAAAAATAAGGTTCAACTAACATGATAATACGCAATACGATACGCTGTGTAATTTCTTGAAGATCGTAATCTTCTTCAGCTAACTGCGTATCTAATGAGTTCGTCGCAATTAAACAGATCGTATCAGCCATCGAACTTTGCTGTGCTTCTGTCATTTTTATTTCACTGCTCTCATTTAATGACACAAGCATTTTTAAGAAAAAGCTGTGATGGTTATGAACTAAACGCATAAATCGTCGTTTTAGCAATTTGTTTTCATCAAAAATAACTTTCATATCACGATAGAAGAAGGAGTATTGTTGAATCAAACCGACGTACACATTTAAGTATGCCCAGTAATCTTCAAATGCTTGTACATCATCTTCATAAAATGACATAAGTTTATTGATTGCTGCTTCATATTCGTAGAACAACTCGGTGAGTAATTGTTCCTTGCCATTGAAATGATAATATAAATTACCAGGGCTGATCTCTAAAGCGTTGGCAATTTCAACCGTGGACACTTTGACGTGTCCGTATTGGCTGAACATTTCTAAACTACACTGTAATATCCTATCGCGTGTTTTCATCACTTTTTCCTAAACTGATGCTAATACAGTTTTAGTCTCTGTATCAGTAGAAATAATGTCGGTTGGTGGTGTATCAACACGGCTGATTTTTGGTTGCTGTGTTACCGGCGGAGTTTCAATATCGGTAGTATTTTGTGCGTCTGCTAATATTTGTTCGATCACAGCTAAGCTTTGTTGCTTAATATCGGAGTTAGCATTCGCTATTGCTAATAGTGCAATTTGTTCTGAAACCGAGATTGATGCACTTTTTAGTACTTCGTTTTCAAGTTCAATAAATGCTTTATTGATATAATCAGCAAGATCCGCTAGATCAGGTAGCGCAGAACGGCATGATACTAAGCCGACATTGATCAATCCGTTGTAGCTATATAACGTAATGTTTAAAGACATTCCTGGTGGAAGTACCGAAATAGGGAAGCATTGATCCATTTTCGCACCCATCATATATAGGGGATGTTGTGGGCCTGGAACATTTGAAATTAGCACATTACCCATTGGCGGTAATACGGTATCCAAATTGAAAAATTCGCTAACGACAGCAAGGCCTTGGCTTGCCATTGTATAGCTTGTTAGTGCTTCTTTTGTGAGTAAACGTGTTTCATTTTTTAATTTGATACACGAATCTTTAATTGTCATTAAACGTTCAAGCGGTGATTCACCATGATAAGCTAATTCAACTAAGCTGATTGCAACTTGATTGTTGGTTACGGTATCGCTAGCGTCACGTAAGCTCATTGGCATTTGTGCAACAAGCGGTTTTTTAAGTTTAAAACTCTTGCTTTCAAGATAGTTATGAATAGCCATATCACAGATGGTTACAACTACATCATTGATTGTTGCGCCTGTCATTTTACCTATGCGTTTAACACGTGTTAACGACAGAGCTGAAACAGCTGCACGGCGCGCACGTTTGGGACTCACAGAGAAAGGTGTTTTAGGCGCCATAAACGGTGTTGGCATATCCGCTTTATACACATTTGCGGCTTGGAAAAGCAATTTTGTTGTTAGTTTAGTCAGTGATGGGATTGACTTAACTTGGCCTGCCAGTTTCTTGGACGTTTTTGTGAGTGACGAAAGCATACTATCAAGCTGTTTTTCTTTCTGCTCAAGTTCAATATTCCAAAATGCTGTCATTTGCGCATCAGTATCTTGGCTTAAATACGACATTAATAGTTGATTGGCTTTTGCGCCGTCAGTGAACGCGTGGTGTGCTTTTAAATAGATAGCGAATTTGTTATCTTCTAAGCCATCAATCAGAATCATTTCCCATAAAGGTCTATTTCTATCTAATAGTGTTTCATGCTGATGTTCAACAAAGTGAAGCAGCTGACTTTCATTGCCTGGTTGCGGTAGCATTGCAAATCGTACATGGTAAGAGAGATCAATATTGTCATCTTCTTTCCAGTAATATTGTCCAGTGAGCTGTTTTTTCAGTTTTAAATTAAACGGTTTCTTAATTTCGTCCTGCGACATTAAGGTGTCGAACAGATCTCGAGTAAAGTTGCCTTCGTAATTTTTAGGCGCGGTAAAAATTTGTAATCCGGCTACATGTTTAGGACTGGCAACTGTTTCTGTGTACAAGAAACCCATATCAACTAGCGTTAGTGCTTGCATGTTATCTAATCCCTATGCAGTAAATCCATAAAATAGAGTGTTTAGATATTTAGCTCTACTTTTTCATTTGTCTATAACTATATGGGTATATGTTAGTCCCTTGTCTTACATTTGTAAATAGTGACAAAGTGTTAACTTAAATCTTAAGCATATGAAAATAGTATTAAATGTACTATTTTTTGTGTTACACCTACTTTTTAATTGGCGATTTGTTAAATCTTAATTCGCTGGAGATATACCACGAAGGCAGTATATAAAAAGGGTTAGCTTGATAGTGTTAATAACACTTCCATATGTTAGCGGTAACATAGTTGGCTTTGTAACATAGTGAGGTATCTGGTAAATATTAATAATTATTTTATTGAATCCTATTGACGAGCTGTTTAAGTTGGGAAACCGACTCGATCTATAAATTGCGTTATAAGTTGGTTGTTTTGAAACAATGAGTAAAGGTAGAATGCGAGGGGAAATGGCTCGTAATGGATGATGTTGTAGTGTTTAAGTCTTTATTGTGTTTTATGTTGTTGGTATTAATTTCAGGTTGTAGTCAGCAGGTAGCAATAAAACCTTCAGATCCTACAATTGCAGTTAATCGACCAACACCAGAACTCGACTATGTTCAACGTCAGTTACTCGCACAATATAAAGATTGGTATGGGACGCCTCATCAATGGGGTGGGATAAGTAAGAGTGGGGTAGATTGCTCTGGCTTAGTTAAGCTGATCTTTAAACAGCAGTTTTCTATTCATCTTCCTCGTACGACTGCCGAACAAGTAAAAGTCGGGTATTCAATTAAACGCCAGCAATTAAATACTGGTGATCTCGTGTTTTTTAAAACAGGGGTTAATGTACGTCACGTCGGTATTATGGTTGATGACTTGCAATTTTTTCATGCATCCAGTAGCCGTGGGGTAATCTTATCTCGTTTGGATAATCCATATTGGAACCGCCACTATTGGCAATCAAGAAGAGTTGATTTATAAATGATGGAACAGAAATTAATTAAAGTTATTGTTGGGTCTAAAAATCCAGTGAAGGTAAATGCTTCACGTACTGTTATTGCTCAACTGTATCCCGAGCATATTGTGGAATGTGATGGTATCGACGCACCTTCGAATGTCCCAGACCAGCCCATGGATGCCTCTGAGACACGTGAAGGGGCTATTAACCGCGTTAAATATTGTAAACAGAATGCAGATGCCGATTTTTATATTGCAATCGAAGGTGGCGTTGATTTACTCGACGATGGGCCTGCAACATTCGCATATGTTGTTATTGCTAATAAAGAACAACAGTCGGTAGGACGTAGCGCTGCGTTACCATTACCTGCACCCATTTATCAATCATTATTAAACGGAGAAGAATTGGGACCAGTGATGGATAAATTGTTTAAGACAGTCAACATTAAACACAAAGGAGGGGCGATTGGTTTGTTAACGAATGGGCATGCAACCCGCGAAAGCAATTATACCCAAGGACTGACATTAGCAATGGCCCCCTTTTTATACCCTGATCTTTATAACCAGTGATCTTTAATCGTTCATGATTTGTATCGCTAATATTCTTATGTAAATAGTCACTTATATACGTACTTACTTTGATCTAGCTATCATCTTAGATTGTTATTTAAACGCTTTGTAATTTAGTGTGAGTAAACATAATAATCGCTATTGATAATCATTCTCAATTGGGGTTATTATGAATATATGGAGCTATAGCGCGTTTATAAGGGATTAAATCATGTCTTCTAAGGTTAATTTAAGTATATCGAGTTCGAAACTTGCAGAGCTGATTCAGGCGGGTCATCTTTGTGCGGCTGATCTCAACTGTTTAGACCCAGAGTCTAAGCGGCAAGTTTGGCAGCTTTGTTTATGGAGCTGTAATAAACGAGTGCATTGTACTAAATCATGTACACGGCAGTGTAATAGTGATGATTGCGAAGGAACTAAAACGCGTACCGCTAAGATAGAAAAATCAGCATTAATCACAGTTAATGCTGATTAACCGTTAGATTATAACTGTAATTTTTTAAACCGTAGTTGTTTTATGAATGGCATTAATAACGGTGTTATTAATGGTAATAATATCCCGACGATAATGAGCGAAAAGGCAATCATCTTGTTTATGCCTAATTGTTCGTTATAAAAGATGACCGATCCTAATAGAGCAAAAATAGGCACTAATAGTTTAAATGGACTCATCATACTGAGCGGGTATTTAATTAGCATTTTGTTCCATACCCAATAGCCTAATAAGGTTGTTGGATAAGCCTGAAACAAGACAGAGCCAAAAGCTGTTGGATTGAGTTTCGTGCTTAACTCGCTATAAAGATTAACGCCATTGACGATATATGCCATAGTAAATAACGGCAGCGGTGCAAAAAGGCAAGACCAAGCGACAAAAGCAAACATATCTTTAATATTCAATTTTTTAACCATTAAGCTAATGATGCTCATGCTTAGGGCGCCAGTGAGTGCAAATACAAAACCGATTAAGGTAACCGAACCATCAGTAATATTGGCAATAAAGATAAGTCCCACTAAGGTCAATACGAGTCCTATTTTTAAACTCGTATTAATGCGCTCTTTTAGAAAGACGATACCCATCAGTACGCTAATAAATACGCTGAACTCGAGTATCAAACTCGCTGTTCCAGCCGATAAACCTGAATAAATAGCCATAGACATCATACCCCACAGGCCAACTCCAAATGTAATGCCATAGAGTGCGAGATAACGCCACTTGACATCCGGCTTATGAACAAACAAGACCGCTGGAAATGCTGCAAAGGTGAAACGTAGCCCTGTTAAAATAAAGGGGTCTATGTTGTCCACACCCGCTTTAATCACGGAGAAATTGAACCCCCATAGACAAGTTACCGCGATAATGATGAATAAGTGAATAGGTGCTATTGATCTTCCGTGCATATGAATACTCCGTTGTTTTATTGTTTGACTAGTATGTTGCTTTCACAAATAATAAACAGATGCAGTTTTTGTTATTTTTTAGAGTACAGTTTTAATTTTGATGGGGAGGGAAGGATGACCGCACGTTATATTACAATTTCAGATAATATTATTAACGACATTGATAAAGGTATATTACTTGTCGATAAACGAATGCCGTCGTTACGGCAGTTTACCCAGTTGCATAATGTGAGTATGACAACAGCGAATAATTGCTATCAGCGTTTACTCGATTTAGGTTGGTTGCATGCAAAGCCGCAAATTGGCTATTTTATTACTCAGCCTTTGAATAAACAAAATACCCCAATATATCCTCAATTCAACGCTCAAGTTGCAAAGCCTAAAGTTGGTCAATTCATTGATCAAGGATTACGTGGTCCATTTTATACCGCGCAACTGCCTGCTGAGTTGTTACCTCAAGACATTTTGAATCGCTGTTTGCGACGTGCCAACCAAAAAGTTGGTTCAGATCTATTTGCATACCCTGATTATCAAGGTGACATGAGCTTACGTACCGCATTAGCCGATCATTTTACGCAACAGCACTTTCCTTTAACGGCGGATCATTTGGTTGTTACCAATGGTTGTATCGATGCTGTGCGTAGTGCCATTGAAGTCACGACTAATCCAGGGGACACGGTCGCGATTTCATCACCTTGTTTTAATGGTTTATTGAACTTACTTGAAAATATGGGGCGACTAGTGCTTGAGATACCTTGTTATCAATCACAGCTAGATTTAGAACAACTTGAATCTATACTCAAAGCTAAGCGTATTTCTGCGTGTTTATTTAGCGCTAACCATATAAATCCACAAGGGTTTTGTTTAAGTAATCAACAAAAACAACGTATTGCTGAGCTTGCTGCTGATTACCGAGTGCCTGTTATCGAAGATGACATTTATCTGGAGTTAAGCTATTCCAATACTACGCCTTTACCAATTAAGTATTGGGATAAATCTGGCTGGGTATTGTGGTGTAGTTCGGTATCTAAGACGATTGCTGCAGGGTATCGTTTGGGATGGTGTGAGCCCGGGCGTTTTTTTAATACGTATTTACACTTGCGGAGTGTGCAGTTTTTCGGTGTTAATAATATCGTTCAACATACGGTATGCGAGTTTATTAATACAGGGAATTATGCAAAACACCTTAAAAAATTAACGCTAACCCTAGCGGCACATGCACGGCAGTACCATAGTTTACTACGGGAATTACTCCCCAAAAATACTAAAATCAGTGTTGCCGAAGGTGGTATGGTTATTTGGTTACAACTCGATAATATGGATAGTCAAAGCGTATTAAATGAAGCGTTGAAAAAAGGGATTTCTTTTCGTGCTGGGAGTGAATTTACCACGCTTGATTATTATCAAAACTGCTTAAGATTAAACATAGGCTGGCCGATTGTTAAAAATGAGAAAGACAGTGCTGAAAAACAAGCACAATCGTCAGCCTTGAGAGAGCAACTGGTGCTCTTGTGCGGGCTTATTAATGAAGATGTCATAAAGAATCAGCATTAATTACAATTAATGCTGATTGATTTAATCGTCCTCTATCCTTCATTTAATACATCTGTTGCTGTGCCATTGTAGACCTCGGCAGCCAGTAATATGGATTCATGCAGGGTAGGATGGGCATGTACTGTATGCGCAATATTGTCTGCCGTGAACTTGTTGTGAATAGCTAAACAAATCTCACCAAATATTTCATCGGCATTGTTACCCATAGTCCCGCCACCGATTAATGTGTTGTCATCAGTATTAAAGATTAATTTAGTGAGACCATTGGTATTTACGTCCGTATTCGCGCGACCAAGTGAACGCCATGGTATGTTGATCACTTTATAATTTAACTCACAGTTAGCGAGTTGCTTTTCTGTCCAGCCTAACCATGTCACTGTCGGGAAGCAGGTTGCCATGAAGGGATGGGTTAATAAATCGAGTTGTGAGTCGGTATCGTCAGTAATAAATATCGCATCATAATCCGTGTCCTTCAGCATTTTATTTTTGCTGGTTACGGATAGCTGAACATGATGATCCGTGCAGTTAAAAGCGGTTATTTCTGCTTGTTGTTTTATTTTGAAAAGCCGTTTTACATAACGCTGAAAGGCTTTATTGATGTCTTTATCTAGTTCTGGAAATACTTCATCGCCAGTAATGAAGATATCAACGTTCGAGCCTAATGCTTGGTAGATGGTCGCAATCTCAATCGAGTCTATACCTGCACCAATGACAGCAAGTTTTGTCGGAATGAATTGTAGAGCTGCGGCTTCATTGTAATGCCAAATACGTTTATTGCCTGCAGGGCTCAGTAATTTACATTCTTCAGTGTATGGATTTGTTTTCGTCGATTCGACCGTGTCAGTTAGATTAGTTACGT
The DNA here is from genome assembly GCF_018219435.1 of Moritella sp. 28. Classification (NCBI taxonomy): domain Bacteria; kingdom Pseudomonadati; phylum Pseudomonadota; class Gammaproteobacteria; order Alteromonadales; family Moritellaceae; genus Moritella; species Moritella sp. 28. The sequence continues at coordinate 2,247,019 of NZ_CP056121.1, forward strand.
AACCTGGATGATTAAAGTAATATTGGCTTTCAAGTTGATCTAATTTACGTTGAATCGCAACAAGATCAATATTTGGTTCTAAATATTCAATACCTTGGTTTTTAGCCTCTTTAATACTCCGAATTGATTTAGCAATATTCAGTAGGGCATGAGTCCGGATCATTGTAGTATTGCAATTTTGTGGTTGGCTCGTGTTCATTGACTGTCTCTCTCTTGCAGAGCTGTTTAATTAATACCAAGTACCCATTTGTAGGTGTATCTAAGCAGTTTATTGCGAGTTTAACAATGTTTACCTCACTATTTAGCTTTATAAGTAAGTATTAATGGGTAGATCTGTTAAACTGATCGCATCATTATCAACAGATGAAATAATGACTATGAATAGACGTTTGTGGACGCCATTAATATCTTCTGTACTGATTGTAGGTAGCTTAGGGGGTTATTATTTATTGAGCGATTATCAGCGCTTAGAGACGCAGCAAGCGGTAATCGCTGCTGCCCCTTTCGAGCAGCTTTCTGTGCTAGAAATAAGTGATAAGCGTATTTTAAACCTTCAAGACAAGCTTTATGATGATAAGCAAAATGCGACGCTTTGGTTTCAACTTGGTAATGCTTACCTGTATAACGGCGAATATGACAATGCTTTATTAGTGTTTGATTATTCAATAAAATTAACACCTAGCCCAACGGCCACGCTGTATTCAGCAAAGGCTTCTGCATTATATTATGCGGGAGGACAGCATTTAACGGTAGAGGTTGAAGCATTACTTGAGCAAGCATTATCACTCGAAGTCAATAATCAAACGGCATTAATGATGTTAGCGTCAAATGAATTTATGAATGTGCGTTATCAACAAGCAATCGACCTTTGGGTACAGTTGCTTGACTCTGATCAGCAAGGGTTAGATAGAGTATCAATTATCAATTCAATTAATCAAGCTAAACAATTTATTCGATAACAACTGATAAAATAGTATTTATTAAATAAAAAATGCCAACATTATGTTGGCATTTTTGTTGTACTTTACGAATGACTAATAAGTCGCTTCGCGTTTTTCTGCTTCAGCTTCCCATTTTGGTACAAGTGTTTTCAAGAATTCAGCTTTCTCTTTATTCATCTTGTCCATATCCATACCAAGAGCTTTTTGTGCAAGCTCTTTTGTTGAGATATCAGGGATCGCTACTGGTTTTGTAATACCTTTCTTAGCAAGTAAGCGAACCAATTGAGTTCGTGCATCTGTTGCACGATCTAACGCTGTACCTAATATGCGTAATGCAACTTCAGGAGCATGCATGTGCACACCATGAGAGGCAATTGCATAATCCCAGCGCCATTGTGCATGACGGATGTTAAGTTGGATCTCATCCATTTCAGCTTGTGTTGCGCCGACATCCCAAGCTGCTTTTGCTTCAAAGTGCGCTGCAACGATTTGTTTTTCAGCCAGCAGTTTCATTTCTTGAACTTGCTGTTTACGCGTTTTAACAACATCTTGTAGCATTTCTTTCGTTTGTGTATGACAGTTTGCACACGTATCTTGGAAACGGTCAAATGGGTTACCCACTTTATGATCCGTGAACACTGTTCCGTCTGCGTTTTTCACTTTAGGCATATGACAATCAACACATGTTACGTTGTTTTTACCGTGAATACCTTCGCGCCATGTTTCATAACCAGGGTGCTGTGCTTTTAACATTGGTGTTTTAGACAGCTTGTGCGTCCAATCTTTAAAGCCAATTTCGTCATAATATTCTTCCATTTTGTCAACAGAAGTACCTTTATCCCATGGGAATTTAACGGCTTTTGTTGGACCAGTGAAGTAGTACTCTACGTGGCATTGCGCACAAACTTGCGCTTGTTGATCAAGACGACCTTGCTCTGCAAATGGCTTGCCAATTGCTTCCATTGCTCGTTCAACGTGTGGACGAGTCAGTTTTAGCGCCGGTTCACCATTTTTAAATGCGTCACTACGGGTATCATGACAATCGGCACAACCAATTGCATTGACCACTTCAGCGCCACCTTTAGCCCATTTACCCGAGAAGTAAGCATTTTCACCGTTTTCTTCAATAAAGCGTGCTACGTCAGGGCCTTTACAACTCCAGCAAGACATGACCATTGGGCCACTCTTCGCATTCGTTGGTCCACCTGTGCGTAAGGTATTACGAATGTCATCAATTGCATAGAAATGACCACGAGCCTTATTATAGTCTTTAGAAAAACCATAACCTGCCCACATGATGACCATATTCGGATCATCTTGTAATGCATCTTCTATTTCTTTACTTTCGCTGGTCGCTTTCCAGGTTTTATACTGATCTGGATGGGCTTGTTCGAATTTTTCATTACGTGGTTCTAATCTTTCTGATACTTGACCAGCAGCAAATACAGTACTACTGCTAGCACCAAGCAATAATGTCACGAGCAGAACTGCAACGCCTGAGGCTGGTTTTAGAGTTTTATATATACTAGCCATGTTGTCTCCAATTATTAATTATTTAGATTGACCAAGCGTTGTGAGGGTGGCAATAAAATAAGAATTGGAAATGTAGTTATATATTTTAATTTAACCTTTCATATCTGAAGGGTTATTTTAAAACATATAATGACGTTATTTAAAATATCTCAAACCTACCTATATATAAATACAAATCGAACGTTACCGTCGTGTTTATTGTTTTTGATCAATATGCTTAAAGCTAAGCCTTGTGATGCGAATTAATAATAAGAATATAATCTTGGAATGGGTGCTATACACTAAATGACACACGTTGACATTTATTTACATTTAAATAACAACTCATGCTGCCTTTAAAACAAAGGGTTACAGCTTTGTTGATGTATATCTCAAATATAGCATTAACTCGTTATAGGTATGTGTTATTTGTTTTTAATTTTTCTATTTTAAAATATAGTGAATTCGTTAAGCGTTGTGGCTGGCATATATAAATAAGAATTATTCTTAATTAGAATTAGTGTTATTCAGTAAAATAAATAATTGTTAAGTTAAAATTACTTTTAATTTAAAAACTTTGTTTTGTTTGAATGATTAAACTAACGAAAATTAAAATGTATTTTAATTTAAGTACATTTTTATAATTCTCATAGAAGGATGCAAAATGGGTAATGTAAAATTAGCCATACGTACAACGATTAGCTTTCTGCTGTTCATATGTATCTATGGTTTTAATTTCAGTGTTACTGCAGAGTCGTCAGATCGTCAGAACCTTGATCCGAATACTGACAGCCGACATGAAGTAACGTTTATTCGTGACAGTGATTATGCGTGTACGCAATGCCATAAAGACTCGAAAGAAACACGACAAGGTACGCATGGTGAAAAAGTCGTCGCAGAAATTGGCCGAGACCTTAAATGTGTTGAATGCCATAATTCGATTGGTCCAGACCACCGCGAAAATCCCTCTCAAGTTACCAAGTTCTCTGCAGCTCAATCTCAAATCGGCACACATAAAACCCTGCTAGATTTTGACGCTATCTTAAAAGCAACAGGCAATTGTACTGAATGTCATACATCAGAACGATTACAAGAAAAGACCTGGGTGCATGACGTACATGCGAAGAAAGCCACTTGTTCATCTTGTCATGTGATTCATGCCGATGGTGAAAAAGAAGGCATGCAAGCGCTAGAACGTAAGGCTCAAATTGCGCAATGCGTCGATTGTCATAAAGACTTTAACTTTAAAAAAGATAAGGGAGAATGATATGGCCTGTTCTAGACGAAACTTATTAATTGGTGCTGGTGCGGTTATTTTTACTACTGGCGTATCTACAGTCGCGTTCGGTCAAAAATCATTAGTCGCCACACAAGTTGATGGTAATAAACGCTACGGTATGGTTTTTGATGAAACGGCTTGTATTGGTTGTACTGCATGTACAGATGCCTGCCGTGAAACAAATAATGTGCCAGAAGGTGTTTCTCGCTTAAAAATAGAACGTAGCGCGGCGATGGGTGAGTACCCAGATGTTGACTACACATTTAGCCGTATCTCGTGTCAACACTGTGATAACGCGCCCTGTGTGACAGTTTGTCCAACGGGTGCGTCGTATGTTGATCTAAAAACCGGCATTGTTGATGTGCATGGCGATAAGTGTGTGGGTTGTGGCTATTGCTTAGCTGCATGCCCGTATCAAGTGCGCTTCTTCCATCCTGAAACGAAATCTGCAGATAAATGTAACTTCTGTCGTGATACCAACCTAAAAGCCGGTAAATTGCCTGCTTGTGTGGAATCGTGTCCGACTAACGCACTGACCTTTGGTGATCTTAATGATCCAACGAGTGAGATAAACAAAGTGATTGCAAGTAACGCTGTTTACCGTTCGAAAGTAGAGCTCGGTACCGAACCGAAACTGTATAAAGTGGCAGACACAAAAGGGGAGATAAAACGATGAATACATTTATAAGTGCTTTTACGTTTGATTCTTTAGTATGGGACTGGATCATTGCTGTGTACCTGTTTTTAACCGGCATGTCAGCAGGGATGGTATTAATTTCTATCCATTTGAAACGTAAGGTGATTGAAGGTAAAGCGTCAGCTAATGGTATTATCAAAGCAACCGCAATTTTAGCGCCGTTGGGGATCATGTCAGGCTTAACCATTCTGATCTTTCACTTAACTAAACCCTTAGCGTTTTGGAAGATCTTAGTTTACTTTAACCCAACTTCTGTTATGTCGATGGGCGTGATCTTATTCCAAGTTTATATGGTTATTCTATTTACTTGGATCGCGGTGATGTTCAAAGAAGAGTTAGCGACATTACTTCAGAAGCTATTTAAAGATCGCCTTGCTTTTGTTAATCCCATTGTAGATAAAATCGCTAAATTCGAGAATGCGTTAGAGCTATTTTTAGCACTGCTTGCTGCGATGTTAGCCGCTTATACTGGCTTTTTATTATCGGCATTGAAAAGCTATCCGATGTTAAACAACCCTGTATTACCAGTGCTGTTTATCTTCTCGAGTGTGTCATCAGGTGCTGCGGCGTGTTTAATGCTGGGTGTTGTTGGTTTTAAAGAATCATTCCATAGTAAAAGCGTTAAATGGATCCACAGTATTGAACGTCCAGTTGTTGTGTTCGAATTGTTTGTGTTACTTACTTTCTTCACTGGTCTTATTTTTGGTGGTGGTCAGAAAGAAGCGGCGGCAATGGCTGCAATTGGTGGTGGTTTTTGGGCATCATGGTTCTGGTACGGGGTAGTTGGCACAGGTATGTTGATGCCATTCGCGTTAAACTTTTTTGTGCCAGCTCAGTCGCGTCATAACAAAGTGTTTGTATTGTTAGTGACATCACTCAGTCTTGCAGGTGTGTTAATGCTACGTACGTTTATTTTGTATGCGGGACAGATGACGGTCGTTTAGCGAGTGTTTTAATGACTTGAGTATAAAGTAAGAGGGTTCATTAGGGCTCTCTTTGTTTTCCTATTATTAATGGATCCATTTATGATCCCAGAAATTGCATTATTTTCGCTTATCCTTGGTACCTTATGCGCTATTTTAGGTGCCGCTATTCCTTTGTTTGGCATTGCGAGTAAACAACCGCAACTTAGCCGTTATTCATGGCCACTGAGTTATGGCGCATTTATCGCGGTGGCGACGTCAATTGGTCTACTTGCTTATAGCTTCACCGTGGATGATTTTTCTGTTGGTTATATTGCTCAACACTCTAATTCACAGCTGCCCGTCTTTTTTAAGATTGCCGCGGTATGGAGTGGGCATGAAGGATCATTATTATTTTGGGTGTTTTCTCTGTCTGTATGGTCTGCGGCTATTGCCTTCGTTAACCGTAATCATAACCAGGTTTTTATCAGTCGAGTATTAATTGTTTTAAGCCTATTAACGGCAGCGTTTGGCTTATTCACCTTGTTGGCCTCAAACCCGTTTTCACGTTTGTTTCCTGTACCAATGCAAGGACGAGATTTACATCCGATGTTACAAGATATTGGCCTTATTTTTCATCCACCACTGTTGTATATGGGTTATGTCGGATTTTCGGGTGCGTTTGCTTTTGCGGTCGCTGCGTTAACGATGCCAGATATTAATATCCCTTGGCCAGAGTGGAGCCGAACTTGGACGCTTGCAGCTTGGGTTATGCTAACGGGAGGCATCGCACTTGGCGCTTGGTGGGCTTACTATGAACTGGGTTGGGGAGGCTGGTGGTTTTGGGACCCGGTTGAAAATGCGTCATTGCTGCCCTGGTTAACAGGTACTGCATTAGTACATTCATTGATAGCCAGTGAAAAGCGTCAGGCCTTGATTAACTGGAGTTTACTACTGTCCATATTTACATTTAGCCTAAGTTTACTGGGTACATTTGTGGTTCGATCAGGGATCTTAACATCAGTGCATGCATTTGCAGTAGATCCAACTCGTGGACTTGTACTCTTGGTGATCCTAGGTGTTTGCGTGGTGGTACCATTAACCTTGTTTATGTTACAAAACGGTAAGATTAAACCTTTGCGATTACGCAGTATGGTTAGTCGAGAAGTATTGTTTTTAATGCTAAATAGTTTGCTGGTGGTTGCAACATTATCGATATTGCTCGGGACTTTTTATCCGATGGTATTCCAAGTATTTAATCTTGCGAGTATTTCGGTTGGTGCGCCTTTCTTTAATGCCGTATTTGTCCCCTTGGCATTGTTATGTTTTGTGTTAATGGGTGTTTCACCCTTTATACATTGGAAAAAAACCAACTTTAATGGCATAAACACGAAGCTGGTATTAGTTTGGGGATCTTCTATTGTCGTCGGCTCTGTGGCTAGTTACTTATTTAATGATAGCTTGTCAGTGTTTGTATCACTGGTATTGATATTGTGTGCTGCAGTGGCTATGTCGAGTTTATTTGGCGGCGTGAGTATTCGCCATTTAGGCATGACTGTTGCGCATGTTGGTGTCGCTATTACAGCTGTTGGAGTACTGCTTGTCAGTTACGAATCGGCAGAAGTAAGTGCCAAAATGAGTCCTGGTAGTTCTGTAGTTTTAGGCGATATAACCGTTAACTATATAGAGACTGAGTGGTTGGTCGCGTCTAATTATACCGCAGAGCAGGCGGTACTTGAGGTCGTTGATAAGGACGGGCATATTGTACAATTGAAACCACAAAAACGCTATTATCCAGTCCGAGTGATGAATATGAGTGAACCTGCTATTCATTCTAGTTGGCTACGTGATATCTACATCACCATGGGTGAGAAAATAGGCCGTCATTCATATGCAATTAGAATACAAAATAGAGCGTTTATTAATTGGCTATGGACGGGAAGTATAATGATGATGCTTGGTGGCCTGTTAGCAATAGGACAACGTTATGCTAAATAATAAAAAGTAAGTTAATAATCAATATAAGGACGAAGTAAAATGAAGTTATCATCGGTGTATTTGTTTATTTTTATCATACTAGTTGTATCGCCTCTATCTGCACAGTTACAAACAGAAAATAACATATCATCGAGTGTTGAATCACAGCAATCGGTAGAAATATTTGAGTTCAATTCTGTTGGTACTCAAAATCGGGCCATTAACTTAGCACGCCAATTACGTTGCCCTCAATGCCGAAACCAGAACCTGATGGAGTCAAATTCCCCAATAGCCAAAGATTTGCGACTTAAAGTGTATTTGATGGTGAATGAAGGGAAAACCGATCGACAAGTGATAGATTTTCTTACTCACCGTTTTGGTGATGTGGTTTTGTATAAACCTAAATTTGAACCGAGAACTTATGTATTGTGGCTTGGACCCTTGTTTCTTATTATGTTATTTGGTTGGTGTGGTTATCGAAAAGTAACTGTATCAATAGCTAATTAATTTTATTTTACTTATATATTAATTCTAAACCTTGAATCACTTAGAGTTAAATACCCATTAAGAGATGCTTAAAGGTTGGTTATATTGTTTTTTTTATAATTTAATCTCTAATTAGGTTAAAATTCCACATTTAAAATCAAACGCTAAAAATCAAACTTTCATATACAAAAATATTCTCTTAATACATTGATCTTAATCACATTTATATGACGTGACTACCTGTATCGTTTATTTGTATTTATTCACTAAAGCTCAGTTCTGGCTCTCTGAACTGATTTGTTAACTTAAATTTAATAATAAGGATAGATAAATGAGACGGATTCTTACATTTTTTACTCTATGTTTAATTGTATTTAGTAGTCAGGCTAAAGGCTTCATGAATAGTTCGAGCTATAAGGGCTACACAGAAACGAAATATCCCATTGTTTTAGTCCATGGGCTGTTTGGTTTTGATTCCATTTTGGGTATTGATTATTTTTATGGTGTTACCCGTGCTCTAAGTAAAAGTGGTGCTGAGGTGTATGTGGCTCAAGTATCTGCGGCGAATACTACCGAAGTTCGTGGCGAGCAGTTATTAGCACAGGTTGAACAGATTTTAGCAGCTACTGGTGCTGATAAAGTTAACTTAATTGGTCATAGCCATGGCGGGCCGACATCACGTTATGTGGCATCTGTAGCGCCACAATACGTGGCGTCAGTAACGAGCATTGGTGGTGTGAATAAAGGATCTCGTGTTGCAGATATTTTACGTGGTGAGGTGCCAGAGGGGTCGGTATCTGAAAAATTAATATCTTCTATGGCTAATGGTTTAAGTAAGTTAATTACTTTTCTTTCTCGTGGAGGGCAGCTACCACAAGATTCAGTTGCTGCATTAGAAGCGTTAACAACTAAAAACTCACTAAAATTTAATGAATCGTATCCAGAAGGTGTGCCTACAACCGCATGTGGTGAAGGTGATTATGTTGCTGGAAATGGGGTTTACTATTACTCATGGAGCGGTAGTTCTAACTTTACTAATGTGTTAGATCCAATGGATTTAGCGCTTACTCTGACTGGTAAGGCTTTTAATGTTCCAAATGATGGTCTTGTTTCTTCGTGCAGTTCACGCTTAGGTAAAGTAATTCGCGATAATTATAGAATGAATCATATGGATGAAGTTAATCAAACTTTGGGTCTTCATCATTTATTTGAAACTGATCCAAAAACTTTATATCGTCAACATGCTAACCGTTTAAAACTACAAGGTTTATAGAAATGAAAAAGATCGTATTAACGCTGGTAGTTTTAATCGTAGTCGTTACTGCGATCTTTATCTATAAAAACAACACTAATAAGCAAATACAAGCGAAATCGTTCCAGTCAAAATCGCAGCAGGATACTGCTATTGATTCAAAATTTGATCGCGATACATTTGAATATTTTTTATCGGGATTAGGTGAGGTTGAGTTGGATGATTTACAAGCGAAATTTATACAGTTTAATTCGCAGCGTCCTGCTGACTCACAAATAGATAAGGTATTATTTCAGCAATATATTAACTATAAGACCTATTTACAGACACTAGAATCTAATGCTAGCTCTGATGAATTTGGTTTAGAGGATCTGTTAGCGTTAAATGATCTATTACTTGCTGCTCAGCTTCAGTTTTTTACACCGGAACAACAAAAAGATCTGTTCGCAGAAGAAAACCAGCTTAGAACGATGACATTGAAAAAGCTAGAGCTTCAGCAAGTTGCAGCGTCGGAAGAGGAGTTTAATGTACTATGGCAACAAGAATTACAGTTGCTTCCTGTAGAAGAGCAGGTAGTGTATAAAAATGCGGCCTTAATGGGGTCGTTAGCAGATACTAAAGGGTTGGATACGCAAGAAAAGTATTTAATACGTCAAGAGCTAGTCGGAGCTGAAGGGGCACAGCGTTTAGCTCAATTAGATGAAAAAAATAATACGTTCAGTACCCAGCTTGATGATTATTTTGTTGAGCGCCAAGTGCTAATGGCGGATGACAACTTAACGGATGAAGAGCTAGAATTCGCGATAACAGACTTACGTGAGGCTAACTTTTCTTCTCAACAACAACGCCGGATTAAAGCGTTGGAACGGATTCATGATGTTAATACAGAATCATAGTCATTAATAAATGCGAAAGGTCTTTTGTGAGTAATTGTTTTATTTGTAGATTTACTCGTCGAGTATCATATACCATTATAAACCAGCTATTTGGTGCTAGTTCACCGAATACATAGCTGGTTGCTCTGCTTTCCAGTCGAACACATGCTGAATAAATGCCTGAACTCTAGCAGGCTGTTTGTCTCTATCCCGGTACATCAAAATAACCTGGCGATCTTGGCCAGACCAGTCTGGTAGTATCGGTACCAAGCCATGACCCTTATGCTGTTCTCCATTAAAGTAATAAGGTGGCATCCAGCTGATTCCCATACCTTCTTTAACAGCATCTCTGACCAACAACACATCATTTGATTTAAACGAAAACTCAGTACTGATCTCATAAACCTCGTCAGTTTGCTTATGACGCATAATCCAACTGGGGGAGGTACTGACTGACAGTAATTTATGATCCAGTAAATTTGAAGGGTGATGAATAGTGGGGTGTTGGTCCAGATAAAGGGTCGATGCACAAAGAGCAAATGAGCTTTGCCAGAGATCACGAGCAATCCAGTCTGGCTCCTGAGCATCTCCAACTCGGAATGCGACATCGACTTGCTCGGTGGTGAGATTAATCTTTTCGTTCTGTACCTGTAAATCGATACTGATGGACGGATGTTTCAGGTAAAAATCATAGATGCAGTGTTTGAGCCAGGCCTGTGTCATATTCATTGGCGCTGTAATTTTAATGTGCCCCTCAAGTTGCTGCCGGTCAATTTCAATAAGTTGCTTCACATTATGTAATCCATTAATAAATGGCTGACATAACTGACAGTAGCGGATGCCATCACTGGTTAGGGAGAAATGATGAGCACTCCTTTCGATTAGCCTGCAGTTGAGTTGCTGCTCCAACCGTTTTAGCCTACGACTGAGGGTAGCCAATGGTATGTCTAGTTTCTTTGCTGCAACGGTCAGGTTTTGATACTGAGAGATTTGTACGAAAAGGTACAAATCATCCAATGAGTGATTTCTCATTTTTGATAACTAAGCTCTTAAATCTGTCTATTAACAAACAATTATGCAATCTATATTCTGTTCGCACAAGTCATTAGATAGGTAACACAATGAGAAATAATTATAAAATCTGGCTGGGCGCGGTATTGGCTATTTTTTTCTGGGGGAGTAACTTTAATGCTATTAGTGCGTTAAGCCCAGAATTAACCCCTATCACAGCGGCTGCAATTCGTTTTTCGATAGCGGTGTTGGCCCTCCTTATTCTACGCTTATTATCGAAACATCCTGAATCGATACTGTCAAATAAGGACAAAGGCTATCTGCTGTTACTCTCTATTATTGGGGTGTTCATCCAAAACAGCGCCTTGTTTTTGGCGATGCGGTATACTTCGGCTGTCAACGGATCTGTTATTATGGCGAACATGCCACTCGCTGGTCTGTTGCTTTCTGCACTATTATTACGTACTCGGATCACCTTTTACCATATCGTTGGTATCTGTATTAGTCTGTTTGGTGTGTTGTTGGTGATCACCGATGGAAACTGGCACCAGATATACTTGAGGAAGGGCGATCTTCTCGTTGTTTTAGCCTTGGCTGGTGGTTGTTTGTATACAATTCTGGCGAAAAAATGGGTACCGCATGTACCTGTACCTCAGTTTGTCAGGTGGACATTGGGACTCGGACTAATACAAATGTTATTAACTGCTTGCTGGCTTGAATCCCCTGTTGATGCTTACCAAAACATGACACTGAAGGATCTCGTATTACTGTCCTACATGGGGATTTTAGGTACTTTAGTCGCTTACTTTTTATGGATGAAGGCAACTCAAACAATTGGACCACAAAAAGTAACATCTATGTTTAACCTTATTCCAATGTTTACTTTACTGATTAGCATGTCCATGGGTACGCAGCCTCATCTAATACAGTTAACTGGGATTACCTGTATTACGGTCGGAGTCATTTTTGCTAATGCTTACCCGTCACTGAAACGGATATTCATATCGTTTAAACCGCAATATACAATTAAGCACCGTAGCTTAAAGTAACATTTATATAAAGGGCTCCCCTTCTTATTGTGCAGAAGTGGAGCTACATGATTTATACTAATCTTCATTCGCTTTTAAATAAAGATCTATACTCGGCAGGAATACCCTATATATATCAGTATTTTTTTTGTTTGCTGATGTGGCAAAGCCTTTACTTGAATAAAACCATTCATTAATCGTTGCATTTGAGTTTTTAATAATTATTTTTGCTTCAAATGTAGGCCTACGCTTTGTAAAGATACGATCTTTTTTAGATAAATTAATTTCTAATTTTTGTATAATTGAAGGATCAACGAGCTCTTTTATTTCCTTTCCTTTTAGGTTGTATATGGTCACTGTTTTAGTCGACGTATTAACAACCGAATGTGTTGATTGACACGCTGTTATTAGGATTGAAAAACATAAAATAGGGGTTAGTTTCCAATATTTTTTTTTCATTATTCACCTTTTCTATCGTAATCAAGGCACTGTAAAGAGACAGTGCCTTGGCTTTTTTACCGCTATTTGTTACGTCTAAATAATGTAAGTAAGCCGAGAGTTAGTATACTAAATATCCCAAAGCTACCTCCACTCGTGTTTTCTTCTAGCTTTACTGGTTGTGGTGTCATCGTATTGATATTATTGACTTTAACCGTGATCTCTTCAGTTGACATAGTACTTTTTGAGTCAGACACTACTATCTCGAATATGAGTTCAGTAGAGGCTGACACGTCAGGAGCAATAAAATTGGCTCTGGCTTTGTCTGCATTTATCAGCACAACATCAGGACCTGAAATTTGTGTCCAATTGAATGTTAGTACACTATTTTCAGGGTCAGTGCTATTACTTGCATCTAATACAACATTTTCTTTTTCGTGAATTGAAATGTTGAGATCCGGAATATTTATCACAGGTGGTTGGTTTGCTGGCATCTTACAGCTAAAAGCGCTGGAAATGATCTTCCAACTAATTAATTCACCTGTGCCGATTGAGTCAATATCAGCAACATTTAATGTCCAAGTCCCGTTCGTGTCTTCCCCTCGAAATACAGAGAGACTTTCAACTGGCGTTAGTGTTAATGGGTAATTACCTTGTATATTTGCGCTGTAATCACCAGACTTACTGGCTTTCAATTTAACTTGGGTACCATGAGGAGAAGTTAAGAGTAGTGTTATATCCCCTGAATAAGGATGAGATATATTAACCTCCACTGAGATGGAACTATTTGGTGCGCTATTTGTTAACGTGAGTTGATCATTGATACCTGAATTATCATTATCTGGTATGGCTTTATTGGGTGTTGATTGTTGGGAGACAAGCTTTCCAGGTTTTCCTGTAGGAATCAAGAAACTAAAATTGTGGGTCCTTGGACTATTGTTATATTGATATTGGGCAGATAGTGTAAGTGGTATTTCTGCACCGCAAATATGGTTATGTGGAATTGTAAATTGATAATTTTTTAGGTTATTATCTATAGAGTTAGCGATTAAGTCAGGATAACGGCTTGAAGGTTGATTAATATCTATATTTGATGAACTAGATAATGAGCCAATTATACCAGATAGTGTTGCAGGTGACTTATTATTCAATGGAATTTGTATATTAACGGTTTCACCTGGTTCGGCAGTTACATCGTTACCTGAACTGAGGATTATAACGGGTTTAGCCTTCATGGTTTCAAGTATATTTACTTGGCTAAAGTGTTTAAAGAAAACCCTCGCGTGCGGCTTAGAAGGAAAGAGTTTTTGAGCTGTGCTTACGATTGAGTTCGCTAGATCTGGCATCGTTAAACCCTGGCCCAATCCAAATTGTGATTCTAATATAATAGTATCAATTTCGGATCTGGGGATCCCGAGATCTAATAGTTCTAAGTGAGCTTGTGTAAGCGGTGTAGACCATAGTTCATCACCGTTTTGTCCATTTACTCTGGTATGAGCTGGATAAGTTTTTGTTGGGTCGTAACGAAATGTGGTTCTGTCTGAACGACGTCCGCCCCATGAAATCCCATCCCATGAGAACACTTTTTCAGGTTTAAAAGTACGCCCGTTAGTCGTTGAATAACGGTAAGAGTTTGCCCAGTAATCACCAAATCCCTCACCCATTGCACCAGTATCACCACCAGACCATTGATCATTTATAGACTTATTAATGGCATGCCCATATTCATGAAGAATTACATCACTATCTTCATTATCATCAACGCCACCATGGCCAAATGATAAACGATTCGTTCCTGGGGAGAAATAAGAATTGTCAGCTCCTTTGGCACCGTTTGTATCAACAGCAATCGCATTGAACTGTATGCCTTTCTCTCCTGAATACCCCAAACTTTGAATATAACGTTGGCTTTGATCTATGTGATAGTAAGTCATCGTATCATTAAAAGCATTATCACCTCGTTTGGCTGTCCAGTTTCCACTTTCTGTTGTACTTGGTTCTGTGTTTGGAGCATCCCAGTCTACGATTTTAACCCATGGCCCACTTAGGTGATAGCGCCCATCAATTAAGCTTATCTCGTTAAGCGACCTTGTTACATAAGCGGACGAGAATCTATTTTCCGATGAATTATCTTCAATCGTATTATCTTTTAAATCTATAATTGGATTAGAGGAGAATACTAAAGCTTGGGCATTTATAGATGTTGATATTGCACTATAAGCGTTTGATTTATTATCCTGATGTAGTTCCGCTAACGCATCATCTAATGTTTTATGCTGCTTATTTATTGGAAATGGAGACCATTTCCCATTATTTGAATTTGAGTTGGCATTTTTATTAATAGGTAGATCAATACGCGTAACATTTATAACGCTATTGTCTTTTGCGTTAATGTTAAATTCCCAATCTCCTTGTGGGTTTGAGACCGAGATATTCACTTTATAAGAAAGCTGAAAGGTTGTTCCCATATTTAAATATGTTAATTGGGATGTTGGCTTGATATGTAAAATTCCAGATGCTTGTAGAAATTCCCACGCCGTCTTTATTGCCATATCCGCACTTATATTCTTTTTACTATGAATGTTGCTTTTTTTAAAGACTGGATAAGTATTATTGTAGACACGAGTGATTTGATTATTTTTATTAATGGATACAATTATTGTGCTGCTTTCAACTGGGATGTCGTTTACAAACTGTTTAAAGTAAAAATGCTTAGATATTAGGCTTGATTTGGTTGAGGTTAATTTCAAGCTATTAATGATTGATTCAATCTGGTATCGCTTTTTATTATCCTTGAGATATTGGAACGCTATATCCTGCTGACGTATTGGTAAACCATTTGTATAGGCTGATTTATTTGTTTGCTGTATTGGATTAACGTCTAATTTGACAGAACTACGAAAGTCATTATGTGTCGTATTGGTTGCAAGTTCAGCATAGGAAGGTACTGATAATATTAACGAGAGTGCTGTTGCTATGGCTGTTTTTTTTTTGGATAAATCCATTTTATCTCCAAGTAATCTGCGAGTTGTTTTTATGATTCTTAGCTATATTTCGCGAGAGAGCTTACGAGAAGTGCTTATTTGAGATCAACTCATATTTTATGAACTTTCAGTTACGAAGATATCAACTATTTCATAAGAAAATTACACTTAAAATTATTATATTTCAACCCTGTTATGTATTTAGTTCTTGTTTTATCACAATATTTAATCATCGAGTATTATGCATATCTTATTTTTATCATGCATAGTTTTTAAGTAAAGAACAAACATCAAAGCAGTAATTAATATATTGTTAGCTATGGCAGGATTAGGAGTAACTGTTGTGAATACGACAACATGAGCAGCCGCATTCACTTTTACTCGATATTGAACTAGGATGCTTTTTCTGCGGTCTTTTCTAAGGCCAAGATAAGTATAACTGCAGCAAGCATCGCGACGATAGCATACGCTAACAATGCTGGCTGACCTGTTACTTGTTCGAAGCTAAAGGGTGAAAGGTTACGTTCTAGCAGTGGCACTTCAAGGCCACTTGAATTAGTACGCCAAGTTAACGTTTCTTTCCATGGCCACACTTTACCAAGCGTACCTATCATTAATCCGGTTAAAAACGTCAGTGCGATATCGCGGTAGTGTTTTAGTACCCAGCTAAGCACGTGCGAGAAAGTAAGAATACCAATGACACAACCTGCGGCAAACGTACCTAGGGTGACAATATCGATAGACTTAGCAGCAGCAAGGATCGGTGCATACATACCTAACATTAACAGGATAAAACTACCTGAAATACCCGGTAATATCATGGCACAAATCGCAATTGAGCCAGCAAGTAAAATATTGATCGAGGTTGGCTCAAGATTAAGCGGTTGCAGTACGGTAATGCTATAAGCAAAACCGATACCGATGATGACAGCTACAAAGCGGCTGACTTTCCAGTATTCGACCTGCTTAAACATGTGGTTTACCGAGATGATGATTAAACCGAAGAAGAAAGACCACAGTGGGATAGGATGCGTATGTAACATCCAAGTGATAACACGCGCTAATGTAAAAATACTCGTCAGAATACCCGCTAGTAACACTATCAAGAATGTACCATTGATATAATCAAAAGCCGATTTTAGACCATCCTTTCTAATCATGCCGATTAGGCTTGGAGTAATACGACTAATACTGCCTAACAGAGTATCGTAAATGCCGGTAATGAAGGCAATTGTACCACCTGATACACCTGGTACAACGTCTGCTGCGCCCATCGCCATGCCTTTTATAAAGATAGAAACGTTACTCATGATTCTCCGTATAATTTATTGATTAAAGGTCAAATTTAACAGCATTATAAACTGTTTTAGTGAAAATATGTCATTATCGTAAATACATTTTCCATTTCGCATAAATAGTCTTACACGTTATTTCTTGATCGAAGCTTAAATATAGAAATCGATATAAGTGTGATCCGTCGTCGGTTTTATGTGAAGTTATAAAACGGATTATTTTTGTGGTTACTTTGGTGTTTATTATCAGTGATCACGCTTTTTATCTATGTTCATGCTTAATTGTGATCCCAACTAAATATTTAATATTATTGTATTCTAAATGTCATATTCTTAATTTAACCTCAGATCCGCTATAACAACAATCAAAGGATTTGATGTGAATATACTAAAAAATGTAATAACAGCAACTTGCCTCACTTGTGTTATGAGTGCGTCTGCACTTGCCGACAGTGATATCTACCTTACTAATAATTCTAACCAGACTATGTCTATTCAAGTTAACCATACCGGTTCAGATTTACTTGAAGAAGGCTCTGAATGGAAACAATATGTGCAAACACTTAAACCATGGGAAACTAAAATGGTATTAAGTTTTAATCGCTGGAAAGGGGTTAAGTCAGGTGATACTTATCAGTTCGAAACACTTGTAACTAATGAAAATGGCGAGTCGCTTTCGTTGCTACAACAAGTGAAAGGATATTGGTATAAATCAACACTTGATCATGGTGCTAGTGCCAATGATGTTGCGCTAAAATGGGCGGATGATCGTGATACTTACCGCTATCAATCGCAATATAACAGTAACAGCAAGAGTACTGAAATCGCGTTTAAAGCGAGTGCAACTGGCCGTTATGATGATATTTATTACAGTATCACACCGCAAAAAATTGATGAACAGCCTGTAGCAGACGCAGATACACTCAAAGTCATGTCATATAATGTCTGGGCTCTGCCTGTGATTGCAAAGCACATCGGTGACCGTTTTCAGGAAATTCCGAAGCATTTAAAAGGCTATGATGTACTCATGCTACAGGAAGTCTTTGCTTCTGGTCGTGATGCATTTTTGCGAGATCTTGCTAAAGAATACCCGTATCAAACGAAGATGTTAGATTCTCCTGGGATTAATGTTTACGATGGTGGTGTGACTATTGTGAGTCGCTATCCAATTGTTAATGAAGGGCAGTACGTCTATCCTGATTGCTCTGGTACAGACTGCTTTGCTGATAAAGGCGTAAATTATGCTGAAGTGATCAAAAATGGTCAGGCGTACCATGTATTAGCAACCCATACCGCGTCGTTTGATACTGATACCGCACGTGAATATCGCCAACGCCAATTCCGCCAGATGCGCAATTTTGCACAAGCGCAGAATATTCCAGCCACTGACACAGTTGTCTACGGTGGTGATTTTAATGTGAACAAGCTTAAATTCCCAACTGACTATCACCAGATGTTTGTGAACCTTAGCGCTGATGAACCGCAATATGCAGGTTATACAGAGTCAACGTTCGACCCGCGTATTAATGATTATGCAGGGAGTGCACTATCGGGTGGTGAAAATATCGAATATCTTGATTATGTTGTTGTCAGTAATGAGTTTGCTAAGCGAAATGACAACATAAATACTGTCAAAATACCGCGTACAACGGTTGCTAGTTTATGGAAACATTGGAATCTATCCGACCATTTCCCTGTTAAAGCAGTGATACGTTAATGCGATTGCCACTACTATTAATAAGCGTTGCCTTTATGGGCAGCGTTTATTTCTTCATCACCAATGAAAATAAACTGAACTCAGTTGAGCAAGAAAGTGCATTATCTAAAATCGTAAGTTCAACAATACAACCGACAGACATGGCATCGAATCAAGCTAAAGAACAGGTGCACGTTAAAGAACAGATGCAAGTTAATGAAAATATGCCCGAGCAAGATACCTCATTGCAAGACACACAAGGTCAGACGCTAATGGCGGCGATAACGTCATTTTGGCAGCAATGTCGCAGACATAATAATTGTGATGAATTGTTAGCCGAACAACGGTTGCTACTTGACGATGATCGTTATCAGTTGTTAATTAACTTTCCTGTGAACCTGCAGGAAGAGCAACGTCTGATGGGGGAATCGTTAATCAGTCAGGATGCAAGTTTGGCGGATAAAATCGCCAATGTTAAAGCGATTAGAGAGCAGGTGTGGGGTGATGATGCAGCGCTGTTATTTCAGCAGCAAGATACTTATTATGACTACCTTTTATCGTTATCGGATCCTGATAGTCGATTTAACCAGACCCAGAACGCGGATGATTTTATCAATGAATACAACACTATGTTGGCAGAACGGGCTAATGACTTAGATAGCTTTGCGTTAAGTTCTGATACCGCCAAATATGAAGAGGCATTGCAGTTAATCCCATCGTCTATGCCTGAAGATGAAACAGCCAGAATCAAGGCTGATCTGGCTTCGCAATATCTCACCGCTAGCGAACGACAATCTATTGTTAACCGAGAGCAGCAAGTCGATAAGCAAGAGCAAGAAATAACGGATTACCAGCAAGGATTAAATGAACTTGAGGTAACACTTGCTAATGAACGAGCAACATCAAAGAAAACCATGAATGATGAAGATTGGCAGGTTTATAAAGCGGAACGTTTATATCAATATCGTCTTAACTTTTTTAGTTTTTAGTTTTTAGTTTTTAGTTTGTATTAAAAAGCTTAATGAAAAAGTCATGTTTCCTTCATGTTAACGGTGCAGACTAGATTAACATCTGGGCTATACCAGATGTAATTTTGTGAAGTCGACAAGGAGATGACCATGAAGAAGACGATGATAATGGCGTTATTAACTGTTGGGGTAGGGATGCAAGTACCCTCTGTATTAGCGGCCAATAAAGCCGTGTTATTGGGTATTGATGGGGTGCAATGGGAAAAAGTACAAGTTTTAAATACCCCAAACTTTGATCGCTTAAATATAAACAAAGCGTATACGGGTGGTATGAAAGGTTATGACAATGAGCAGTTAACATCAAGTGGACCTGGCTGGGCGACAATTTTAACGGGTGTTTGGGTTAATAAACATAACGTTGATACTAACAGTGCAGGTTTGGCTAATGCCGATTTCCCCAGTATTTTTAAACGCATTAATGATGCGAACCCGATATTAACTCAAGCGTCATTAGTGCATTGGTCTCCGATTAATACGCAGTTTTTCACTCAAGATATTACTAATGTTGAGCGGGTCGAAAGTGGCATTAGTGATGCGGATGTAACGTCCGCGACAATTAGTGAAATAAATAAAGGCACTGATTTTGTATTTGCACACTTAGATGATCCTGACCATCATGGGCACAGTACGTGTTTTGGTAGCGCTTATAACAAGAGTATTATTACTGCTGATCAGCAATTGGGTGAAATCCTAGACGCAATTGAATCGGCTGAAAAACAAAGTGGCGATAATTGGCTGCTAATGGTAACGACAGATCATGGTCGTGACAGCTTAGGTTGTGGTCATGGTGCGCAGAAGCTGAATCAAAAAACCATCTTTATCGGCAGTAATGAACCCGTTAATGCTGAGCTTACCGAGAAATCGGTTGGTGCAAATAATGATTTTTCAGGACTTTATGGTTACGCGGCACAAACGTCGATTGTACCGACTTTATTAACCCACTTGGGAATTAAGGTTGAGCAAGAATGGAAACTGGATGGTCCATCACTTATCGGTGAGTTAGGTGTTCGAAAATTAGTGGTAAGTACTGATGGTTATTTACAGTGGATAAATGAGAGTGACGATGATATTCACATTTATCGTAATGATATTTTGGTTGATGTATTGCCTGCGCAAAATAATTCGTGGCAAGACAATGCGAATACTCGGTTGGGTACAGTAGATTATGTTCTTTCGAGTAACGCTAATCCAGTCGCTTTTCGAAATAATGTGATGGATGTTAATGCTGGGCTAAGTTGGAGCTTATCGCGAGGCTATTTCTTCCGCAGTGATACGCAATATGTGCGTTATAACAAAGTATTGGATAAAGCAGCAGATGGTTACCCGCGCGCGGTGAATGAGAGTAATTGGCCTGGTCTTGGTGCTTATCGTGAAAACCTTGTCGCCAGTTTCCATAAAGACAGTGACACGGCTTACTTCTTTACTCACGATGGACAATATTTATCTTACGACCTTAATACAGACTCAGTGAGAGACGGTTATCCGAAAGCGGTTGACGCGACCACGTGGTCAGGGCTTGAAGCATATGCTGACAACATCGTTGCCACATTACGCTGGAAAGGTAATAAAGTTTATTTCTTCCTTGATGATGGAAATTATCTACGTTATGACTTAGTTAACGATAGCGTTGACAGTGGTTATCCAAAACCGATAAATGATTCAACTTGGCCTGGTCTGGGGGCTTATGCACAACAGATTACGGCTGCCATTTATTGGGATGATACCCGAGCATATTTCTTCTTGGATGGTCAACGTTATATTCGCTATAGTATAACGCGTGATCGTGCTGATAGTGGTTACCCTAAACCGAACAATGATAGTACATGGCCAGGTTTGTTAGGGATGTAATAGGGCCTAACTTAACAACCAAAACGAGATGCTGTTTTGGTTGTTTTTATATTCGCTAAGCCGTTATTGGACAAAACCGTGTTAGAGCTTAAGATTCAGTGCCTATTATTCGCATTACAGAAACTATGCTAAGTCGATATATAGACGTATTAGGCTCTTCCGCTTGCTTTATTAGTCCGTGATTTGATCAAATTGATACCTTCACAAATTAGAGTTGGTGCCAAATATCCGTGACAACGGGCAGCATAGAGCCTACCAACAAAATGGCCATAATCATATTGAACCAGCGCTGATAAACCCTATTTTCAAGACATTCATGTAGCCAGGTTCCGAATATTAGCCAAATACCAACACACGGGAAAGAAGCGATAAAAAAGGTAGACGCGATGGTCACATTCTGCGATAAAAAGCTGTCTCCTACTGTGGTAAACGCAGACATAGCACCAATGGCCACCACCCAGGCTTTAGCATTCACCCATTGAAACAAGGCTCCTTTTATAAACCCAAACGGCTTCGCTTGCTGGTCGGCTGACCCAACGTCAGTCGCTTTGGCAATTTGCCACGCCAAATAAAGTAAGTATACGGTACCTATCGTTTTTATGGCCAAATCCAAATGGGGAAATAAAATAAACAGTTGACCAAAACCGAGTCCGACGAGTAAAAGCATCACCGCAAAACCAACGCATATCCCTGTCAGTAAGGGCAGGCTTCTTCGTATACCGAAATTTAGCCCTGATGTCATCACCATGATGTTATTCGGGCCCGGTGTTATCGAAGATGTGATGGCAAATAATGCCACAGACAATAAGTATTCCAAACTTAACTCCTTCTGATACTTCCATGTAATTGCAACACTGTATTTAAACCCACTCGTTTTATATGATATATTGAACGAGTGTTTTTTATAATGAACATGAAAAGTTCGTTTGTCAAACAAGTCTATCGTTTTTTATAATGAACGGTGAGGATTCACCGAGGAGATACATCAACCGTCATGACAAAGAATAAACCACCTATTGAGCAAATTGCAGCGACACTTAGCGTAGAAAGACAGCGCTCAGGACTAAGCATTGCGGAAACAGCTCGACGTGCAAGCATAGCCAAATCAACTTTATCTCAATTAGAAAATGGAGTAGGTAACCCTAGTATTGAAACCCTATGGTCCATTTGTGTGGTGCTGGATATCCCTTTTTCACGTCTGATCGAATCACCAACACCAAAGACGAAAGTCATTCGCTATGGTGAAGGTGAATCCGTATTTTCTAAGTGTAAAGACTACCAAGCTACTTTGCTTTCCTCGTGTCCGGCCAATGTAAGTCGTGACATATACTGGATTGAAGTGAGTCTAGGTGAACCTTTCTATTCAAAACCGCACAATCCTGGAGTCATAGAACACGTGATTATAACGAAAGGACGTGCCAGAGTAGGTTTAAAATCAGACGCTTACGTTCTGACTGAAGGGGACTATATTACCTATCCCGGCGACTTGCCGCATATGTTTGAAGCATTAGACGAAAGTACTTGTGCCATGTTGATTTCGGAACACCGATGACCAATAGGATGGGATACTTAGTTAGTTCATTCACTTATTGTCAATAACGTTATACGTAAGGTCATATCAGTTGCAACACTTTAGCCGAAAAATAAGGCGATTTGATGTGACAAAGCAAGGGTGAAACAGAGGAATGTTAGGTTTTTCAATCAATGCATAGCCTAGGTGTCTATAGAATGCGAGTTGGTTCAGGTAAGAGGAATTGGCTATTGAACGATTAATCTCGCTATAATACGCTTTTACAAAGCTTGTTTGGCATGTTGCCGAGACTTTTATTGGGATTTAAATATGACGATTCATACCTTGATGGCCTTTGCTGGCATTGTTTTTTTATTGGCTATTATCCCTGGCCCCAATGCATTACTCATTTTGTATACCTCATTGGCTCAAGGTAAGCGATTTGCGTTCGTTAATATAGTCGGTGTCGGTTTCGGTTTTCTGATTCATGCCTTTGTATCAGCGCAAGGGTTAAGCCTGTTACTGTCACAGTCTGCTGTGGCTTTTAATCTCTTTAAATGGTTAGGGGTCGGTTATTTACTGTGGCTAGGCGTGAGTAATATCAAAAACGGCCTAAAGCTGTCTGAGTTAACATTAGATCCGAATAAACGCGCGATTAATCCGTCTTTACTTAGTAGCTTTACAAAAGGATTGTTAACCAATTTACTCAATCCCAAGATTGTGTTGTTCTATTTGTCTATCTTCCCCCAATTTATTTCGCCACAACATATTTTAGAACAAAGCATGATGCTAGGGCTTGTTCAGGCGTTGGTTGTGGCTAGCTGGTTCCTTGTGGTCATAATTTTTGCTACGAAGCTTAAAGCGTTGCTGACAACACCTAAAATAGCGAAGTGGTTAAACTATGTTAGCGGTGGACTCTTTGTTAGTTTTGGCGTGAGTTTAGCCAGTACTAGGGTGTGATTTTCTCTTTTCTTTATTTTTGTTAACTTAAAATTTGTTGAATTCTTTCAGCTATTCACTGAAAGAATTCGGTATGTTTTTAACGATCACTCCTTTACCACCACTTGAATCGCTATCATGTGGGGAGCCCATCCATTAGTAGCGACGATCATATAATCATTGTTTAACTCTTCAACTAATTGGATTTTTTGATAGTCAGCTAATTTACGGTTAGCACTGATATACTCATTATATAAAGGGATCTTGTTGTAATCTTTGATGTATGCTCGATTCTCTGTTTCATTAAAGAGAGTTATTGTGTATTGACCCGGTGCATTTTTATTTATTTCTCCAGTACTTTTAGCCTCAATGATATTTTTCAGTCCTGTCTCCGTAAATATGACATTGGACTCAAAGCTATGCTTTTTCACAAACATTTCAAAATGACGTGTTGCATTGTAAGATCCATCAGAAGAGTGGATGAACATTGCTCCATTAATTGCTGCCTTAGGGCCTGTTTTTAGGCTGACAATAATGGACGTCACCATAATAATGAAGCCAAAACAAAAAAATGCGGTCCTAATGTTCATGATATTGAATTTCGTCCTTGATTAACTGAGTTATTAATTCTACATCATCACCACTATTTAACATGAAAATGACATTGATTGGTTTGAGAGACTCTTTTAATATAACGAGAGAAAGTGTGTTTTCTACGTGCATAATAACCAATCTAATAGGGGGATGCGTTTTCTGTAATGCCTCTATATAGGGAAGTAAGCGTAGTGAAACTATTTCCCCTCGCTCTTTGTTATCCCAAAACATGGTGAGGCTGGCACTATCTGTTATCGTTTCTGGAACGATTATCGATGTGGTATCAGGAGTATTGATGTCATGCTTTCTTATCGATGGATAAATGAAAGCAATAAGCAGACAAATAACACCACTAATAAATTGCCATGAGTGTAGCCAACTATATTTATTGTCTATTGAATGGTTAGCCATATCCTTTTGAGCTGGGATAGAGGCATCGTGAGTATTCTTTTCTTGCTCACTTGTATCAGGGGATAATATTTTACCCTCAGCTTTTTCTTCGATTAGAGTACGATCAAAAGTAGGATCATCTATGATCTCAACGACACAGCTGTCTAGCTTATAACCTATTTTGGGGATAGTTTTTAGATGTTTTTGATCTTTACCATTATCGTCAATCACATTGCGTATATTACTAATAGCTTGTGCTACTGAACCTTCAGATACATGCTTTCCAGCCCAAGCATATTCTAATAATTTGTGTTTATGTACAATATTTCCCGAATTTTCACATAATAGAAGCAAGACTAAAAAGTCGTGGCTCCCTATGCGTTTTTCTTCATCTGTGATTGTGTTTTTCAACATGGAGTAATCTGAAATAAGAACCCACTGCTTTACTTTATACATAGACACGCCGATATGTTATTTATCATAAAAAGTATAACTTAATTTTTCATGTGAATTAAGGTGTAGATATAGAGTGGGCATAGACTATTACAGAGAGCGATAAATTGAAAGCATAAACCCTAAAAATCATGAGTTTGAGAATTTTTTGATAAATTTAAAGTTTAATTAATATAGTTTTGATATTTAATTTAGGCATACATAAATTGGCCATTATTATTCATGGCCAAGAAAGCGAGGTTAGTCCTGACCAAGGGGCACTGTATAGCTTTTAATTAACGGATTAAAAATCCATTTACTTGCTCAATTATGGTATGTAAGAGAGTGTATAAGGTATGTATGCGTGTGTAAAATTGAGAGATCTAATAAAGCATTCCTATTTTATTTTTGATACTTTCATTTCTAATATTTACATGAACGAGAACACCTTATGGCAATAAAAAAATCGTATATAGCCGCAATGATTATTACTTCTTTATTAGTTGGCTGTAACTCTAGTTCTACTTCTACTTCTACTTCATCAACAGTGACAGTCGTTGGTATTTCATCAGTACCTAAAGCGCTTTCAGATAAATATACGAAAGCGCTTAGGTTTGACCGATATACTGCTGTAATTACACCAAATGGACAGGCAATACATATTATTGCTCAAGATCAGTTAAGCAATAACCAAATAGTCAGAGCTCGTTCGGTTCTAGCTCATTATTTAACGAATTATACTTCATCTAAGTATGGGAGTGATAAGTCTTCGGTTGCTAATAAAATGGCAGGGAATGGTGCGACGTTACTATTACTAAATGGAAGTGATGATGGGAAGAATCCGGCAGCTGAATTAGATGGTCAACCGCTCTATCAAAATGAGATACAAGTTGAAGGAGATGAGTGGTATATCAAGCAAGATTATAAACACCGAGATGCAACATTTGAAGAAATTTTGCATCTGGTTCATGACACTGGTATTGGTGTTGACCAAAATGAAGGGTTTATAGGTTCACTACCTGCATATCAAAGCGATATTCGAAGCGCGCAAGTCGGGGCTATGACAGGTCGTATATGGGGTTTGGGCAATGACAATAAAGATTGGATTGTAGAACTTACAGCTGAAAATAGTTTATCTCAGGAGTATTTTGCAGCTGCTATCGACTCTTATTATGGTTTATGGGGCGCTTGGAAACAGAAAGACTTGAACAGTGGAGGAATGTGGGGAATATATCTAGCAAAAACAAGAGCCGATATTAAAACAAAAGATCCTTTAGGTGCTGCTTTAATAGGGGATTTTTTCCACCCTTATTTAACTTACAATGCTCGAATAGATGAAAGTTTCGATGGGACATTCAGTCTTAGGTATAATGAGTTAAAGCCGTACACAAACCATTCTCGATACTTAAAAGACGTTAGTTTAACGGGTAATAAAAACACGAATGTTGTTGTGAATGAACTCGACAATAACATTACAGGGAATTCAGGTAGTAATACCGTTATATTTTCTGGTGATGTAGGCAATTATACAATAACTAAATTAAGTGGTAACTCATATTTAGTTGAAGATCATAGAGATAGTGGTGATGGAAAGGTAACGCTTCAAAAAATAGAAAGCTTGAAGTTTAATGATGCGATTGAAAAATTGTAAATCCAAATTTTTGGAGGTAATATCTATCAATATTGATAGATATTACTCACTTTATTGTAGGACATCTTAAAGCTCGTTGAACTCATCGAGCCATTCGGTGAAAGAATTAGATACTTGCGTAACACTGCAAGCACCATAGTTAAAAAACCATACCGGCACATCTGTTTGTTGACTTGCACAATCGCTAAGTTTGAAACAAAACATGTTGCCCTTACAATCTGACGCAAACAAAATATGCCCCTTTGGCATGCCGCTCATTTCATATAGCTGTGATAGCGAAGCGACATCTTCCAGGCTTAAAAAATCTTGTACTTCAGAAATATCGGAATTCAAATCACAAATTTTAGTTAATACATTTGGCGTGTGAACCAAGCCATAGGTAGAGATTAAATATTTATATGAGTCCGGTAAAATTCCCTTCAACTTTGATTCAAGCTCTGTAATATCCTGAGTATTGATTGGTACCATGGCGTTTTTACTGCCCCAGTTTTTTACAAATGTATCAATGCTATTCATTTCAAAGTACTCCAAAATCGCTAACGGACTATTACCGTGATTACGATTAAATTCGTCTTAATTTTATAATGAAAACAAGATACACATGATGAGCAGATGATTCAATTTATTATTGATGTATTTATTATTTGTCAGAAAGTATTGCTAAGTAGCGATTAGCTCGCTGTAGATTGCGTTGGAAAGTAGACTGATAATATGTCTAATTCATACTCTAAGTCTTGAGGTAAATAAAACGTCCATCCCTTTCGGACTAATGGCTCAAAAACGTATTTTAAGCATTGAACAACCAAGCAGAGCGACTGCAGAGCATCAATGCCATAGACATATTCACAAAATGACAGCGCTGTAATTTCAACCTTACAGCGGTAATCTGCACCATCAGGTTCTGGAGTGCCAATACAAACTTTCAAGGTTAGTAAGGTATCATCTGGTTTCTTTGTTACATATTCACTCGTGATCAATTGTTGCTCCGTCATGTTCTTCTATCATCAAGATATATTTTAAAATGCCATATTTATACTTATTGCATGCCTCGTATACAGAATAACATCATTTTGCAGTAAACGCCGTTGCGGTATTAACTCGAACAGTAGGCCAAACATAGATTATTTTATATGGGATGATAGGCGTATTTCTCAATCACATTCATATTATCAATGAATACTATATAAATCATCAATTAGACTATATGTATTAGTTTTGGCAAAGTAGCGTTATCGGGTCTGCAAGGACTAAACGGATAAAACATAAGGGAAAATACCATGGCGAATAAACAAGGATTTCATAACAAAAATTTACCTGACATGCGTAATGCTTTCAGTTGGGGGTTGAAATTGAGTGACTTCAAGGAGATATTTTTTGTCACGGGTCATGCCGATTGTAACCCGCAATTTATAACTCAACATCCAGGTGATCCAGTTGCACAGACACGACTTATTCTTGCACAAATGAAGGACTTTCTAGAAGAGGCAGGATTCAGCATCGATGATATCGTGCGCACTGATTGGACATTCGTTAATGAAGTCAGTGGAGAGCAATTTGGTGAAATCGCGGCAGTATGGGAAGAATTTTTGATTGATGTAGAAGTTAAACCTGCCACTGGTACATTACGTTATGTTCAACGCTTAGGTATGGCCGATATGATGGTTGAATATGAAATGATCCTAGCAAGGTAATGCTAGTTGGAGATTTTAGTTATCACACTAGCCCAAATCATTTAAATTAATCCACTCTTGCTATATAGTTTTATCCATACAGTTTTATCAATCGCCGCATTGATTACCATTAGGATGAGAATTTACTTATGGCTGAGTTATTTAAGGACGTTTATTGCCCTGCATTTTATGAGCAATTTTCGGGTGTGTTAATTAAGGTATTACCTGACTTTGATTCCATTAAATTTAACCAAATGATCTTTAATGAACGCTTTGCTGATTATGAACTAAAGCAGCGTATGCATCATACGGCGGAAGTCTTAGATCATTTTATGCCTGAAGATTTTAGCTCTGCTGTTGTAACTCTCAAACGCATTATTGATGAACTGCGTGGACAGGGGATTAAAGAACGCAGTATTGAATATATGTGTTTGCCTGATTATATCGAGACATATGGATTGGACTATTACGACAGTGCTGTCGATTGCTTTGAATATGTAACCCAATACACCAGCTGTGAATTTGCTGTTAGACCTTTCATTATACGTTATCCTGCTAAAATGTTAGTGCAGCTGCAGGCGTGGACTACACACGAGAGTCGCCATGTACGCCGCTTAGCCAGCGAAGGTTCACGACCGAGATTACCTTGGGCGATGGCATTGCCAGCATTTAAAAAAGATCCGACGCCTTTGTTACCCATTTTAACAGCATTGAAATACGATGACTGTGAAGTTGTGAGGCGCAGTGTAGCGAATAATCTCAATGACATTGCTAAAGATAACAGCAATGTAGTAGTGCATGTAGCAACGCTGTGGTTAGGAGATAACGCACTGACAGATAAACTTGTCAAACATGCGTGTCGTACTTTACTCAAGCAAGCTCAGCCAGAGATCATGGCACTGTTTGGCTTTCAACAAGACCTAATCACGCTTACTGAAATGTCGATCACGACACCGGTTGTAAAAGTAGGGGGCAAGCTGACGTTTAACTTCACGATTGATAACACGAGCGGTTCTCCACAAAAATTACGTTTGGAATACGGGCTGTATTATCTTAAAAAGAATGGAACATTGGCTCGAAAAGTATTTAAAATCACTGAACGCGTTATTGCAGGGAATACAGAAGAACAGATAACGCGTCATCAAAGCTTTAAAGTGATCAGTACCCGTGTGTTTCATTTAGGCATGCATAAACTGGCCATTATTATTAATGGCCAGGAAAGCAAGATCAGTACTGAAAAAGAGGCGTTGTATAGCTTTGAATTAACAAGTTGATCGTTTTAATAAGCGAGTGGATGCTCATGACTAAAAGTCACTGAATTTCCATGCGCTAACTTCATTATCCATCATCATAGGGGCGAATAAGTATTGCTTGCTTGCACCGATATCTGCCAAGCCCGGTTTTAAACTTAATACCAATTTACGTTCTTTTCCTTGCAGTTTAAACAGTTCACCAGAAAGCCAGTCACTGACATAGATCGAATCATCCTCTGTCACTATGACCCCATCGAGATTTCCGAGTTTATATCCAGTCGGCACTGTCGATAACTGTTGTTCTACAATGTTTAATTGTAATAGTGAACCAAGTTCGGCGGTCGAAAAGTCGCTGTTCATGCCTTTACCCCAACTGCCCACTAACAGTTCACCTTGCTGTGCATATAAGCCATTAGGATGGGGTAATGCAGTGCTTTTGAACCAAGCTTCAAACTTACCATTTTTGAGTCGATGAATAGTGCCTTCGAGCAAGTCGCTAACATAAATCGTACCGTCAGTTGTCGCTGTTACATCGTTAAGCATTTTAGCGTTTGGTGCTGTATAGCTATCCTCTATCTTACCTGTACTGGTGTTTACCTTGACGAGTTTCTGCATGTCTGCGATATATAAATACTGACCGGATACCGCTAATCCTTTTGGCGCGTCTAATCCTTTAAGCCAATGTTGGTCAACCATTCTTCCGTTTACATTGGCGATGCTGATGTAACCTTGGCCATTAAGCTCCATTGGCTGACCATTAATATTACTAATATAGATAAATTGTCCATCAGTACTGGCGACTACCGACTCCGGTTGGTCTAAGTTGTTTATTGTCCACTCAGGCTGTTTAGCATTTGCGGCGTAGCTCGTGATTGCTGTTGTAATAACGGTGAGGGTTAATGCTGTTTTCTTTATTTTATTCCATTGGCTCATGGTTCAATTCCCTTTAGTTTGTTGATTAAGCACGCCAATTAGGTTATCAATAGTTGAGCACAATTCAATGTGTGCTTAGTTGAGTATTAGGAATTGATACTTATTTTTAACTTTAGGATCAGATCATGGATGAACAACGACAACGTACTGGGCTATTCAGTACGCTTAAACAGGTTTTAAAGTCACAAGGACTACGTTATCGTGACCTTGCTGAACTAATGAATACGTCAGAACCCACGATTAAGCGGTTATTTAAAGATCAGGATTGTAAGTTAAGTCGGTTAATGGATATTTGCAAAGCGATTGGGGTTAACTTTGGTGACTTAGTCGAACTGTCGACTAACAGCCCAACAGAACCAACTGTATTACCTATTGAAATAGAATCTGCGCTGGTGGCAAATAACGGATTAATGTCATTTTTTATGTTATTGATAAGTGACTTTGATTTAAAAGTAATCGCGAAGCAGAATGACTTACTGCAGACAGATATATATCTGTACTTACGTGAATTAGAAAAACTGTCTTTGATTCGATTAGGGCAGGGTAATCACTTTTACTTTGTGGTAAACAGACCGATTAAATGGCGGTCTGATGGACCGATGCACAGTACTTTAGTTAGGGTAAATCAACGTTTTATCAAGGAAGCCATCACTGCACATACCGGCAGTAATTATCCCTTTTACTCTGCTAGTCGATTATTGAGTGCGTCTAGCAGTAAGCAGTTCTATCAGGAAGTTGATAATCTGTACTTTCGTTTTCAGCAGCAAGCGACACTCGATCAAATGTTCTATCCTGCAGAAGAGCTTCAACCGTTTAAGATGGTAGCGACAACAACGCCTTTTGATCTTGCGAATTACTTTAAAGTACCAGGATTTAAAAATTAGCGCGTATCGAATGTCCCCTATATTGAAATAATCTATCTATTAAATCTATTTCGCATTGCGAGTCAGCACATTCGTATCACCAAGTCACGTTGATAGTATCAAAACATTGTTTTGTTGGTTTTTTAGCACGGTTGATAATGTGTGTTCTATTTGATAATGCGTTTATATTAATTTGATTTTTTATTCACATAAGTTTGATGGTGTTTTTATGCTTATTTAGATCTTAAATGTTAACTTTCATGAGTGTTAAATGTCAGCTATTAACGCTAGGTAGACAAGTACTTAACATTAACTAACTGTGTTTAATTACGATCTTTTTATAGTGATATACAAGGAAAGGAATTTCATGAATAAAAAATATTTTAAAATGAGCTATGCAGCTCTATTCGTTGCATCTGGTTTAGCTAATGCAAGTCCAATTGATGGTATTGATGATGCTTATTTCCACGGTGCTGATCAATTTCAAGCATATAAAGACCCAAGAACTGCATGCGATGTTTTCAATCAGAAAGTCAAGTATATTAATAGTGTACTTAGTCAGACTGAAGGTGCTGGACATATTAGCAACCTATGCCAAGCCGTACGGTTTACTGATGGTCAAATTGAAGATACATACTATTTGACGACTGTTAATGGCGCTTACCAAGATGGCAGCAATAGTTACCCTGTTACGGAGCAACTTGATGTTGCCCGTACCATCGACTTATTAATGTTTTCGCAATCGAATAAAACAGACTATGTCGTTATTGTTGATGGTTCTGTCGATGTATCAAAACAGACTGTTAATTACGGTGGTGAAATAAGTTGGTATGACGAAAATGTTCTTCCATTCTTTTGGTACCGGGAAGGATATATTGGGCAAGTTTTCCATGGTAATTCTCAGTTTAATTATATTGCTGGTGAATCTGCATATGCCTCGGCGGAATTTAAAGCTATGCAAGAGACTAATGACGACTCGGAAATTGAGCGTTTAACTTGGAAATATTTAGCTGACACATGCGGTGATGGTGCTATAAA
The DNA here is from genome assembly GCF_018219435.1 of Moritella sp. 28. Taxonomy (NCBI): domain Bacteria; kingdom Pseudomonadati; phylum Pseudomonadota; class Gammaproteobacteria; order Alteromonadales; family Moritellaceae; genus Moritella; species Moritella sp. 28. The sequence continues at coordinate 2,279,538 of NZ_CP056121.1, forward strand.
TGCAAGCTGTATTCCTCAAGGGAAGGGGTTTGGGAACCAGTTAATTGGTACTGAAACATTTCCATCATCAACCAATGCGGCTGGAAATACGGTTGATATTGCTAATAGTACCTCTTTCAGCTTTAATATTACTGGTGATTTTCAGGCGAGTAAATCAGATGGACCTTCTGCTGGTTTAGGCGTTGGTTTTGGATTCGATCAAACGACATCCTCATCTCAAACACATAATGTATTGACGCTGAAATCTGTAGGTCAAGGTAATGACATTGGTACTGCTGTTACGCAAAAAATCAATACTCTTGCGTTAGGGGCAGCTGCTGAAGATTATCAGGCTAGTAATGATGGCTGGAATCGTGTTGTCAATGCGGCAGAAATTTGGGGTGAAGACCTTTATCGTAGCTATCCTTTAACAAGTTATGAAGCATGGCAAGAGAATTACACAGAGGATTCTAGTTCTTGTACGTCGCAAAACCTTATTTTTGGTAATTCACTTAAAATTGCTCGTACACATTTAAATATGTATGGCTCTAATTGGGATATTGCAGACGAAGATACAAAAATAGCGGATGCTGATTACGGTGTTGTGGTTGCTACAGAATGTACAACTGACCAAAAAGGTCAAACATTCCGTCTTAAAAAAGAAACATTATTATAATAGGGTGATCGAGATGAATTTATTTAAAAATACTATTGCTGTAGGCATGCTACTACTTACATCTGGCGTGAATGCATCAAGTTTAGATTCTGTTAGCGCTCAAAATAATGGTGTTTTTCTTGCTATGCAACAATTACAGCTTGAGCAAGGTAAGCCCAGAAGCCGGGGTGTTGTTAATGCCGACATCTTATTTATTGATAGTAATATTACTAAAGCTGATCAACTGACTAAAAAGATGTTATCTGCGTATAACGCTATTGTTATCATTGGTGATAAATCAAACAATAAAACATTAATGATTGACCTTTTTGGTTTTGGTGTTCAACGTGATGTTATTGCAATTAGTAATATTCATGATTTAAAAACAAGAGAAATTAATACTTATAATGTCGGTAAAGATACAGCTGATATGAAAGTTGCTACTGTGTTATCTAGTGTGATCTCAAAACATATTAACTAAGTTATAATTTAACTGTACTTCTAACCACTGCTTAGCAGTGGTTTTTTTATTCAACGCCTTCAAATTATAAACTTCACCGTCACCTTTTGTTTATTGACTAACGGTAATACAGTTCATGCGACCAATCTGTGTAGGTAGCTTCAGGCATTTCTATTACAAATAGACCATCGTTTTTAAATGGCATTGTTGCTGAAATCATCCATCCGTGTCCATCGGGTAGTAGGTACTCATCAGGTCCTAATTCTGAATGATCATACATATAGATTTCATCACCATCTTTGATACAGCCGCTTTGCGGGCTTTTACGTCGTATTTTTAAGTAATCAGCGGCATTATTTTCTCGTGCGTAGTAATAACCCGACAAATTCCAATTCCAAAAGTAATTCGAATAGTTACCTGTGAGTGATAGTTGGATGTAATCATCATCATGTACGCAAAATGCATTTTTAGGTATCCAAGTATCAAGTTTAAATTCTATCGATAACGGATTATTCATATCGGCGGTTGTGATCCACTGCTCAGTATCAGCTTTAACGTAACTACCCGTATCTACGTGTTCAATTTTGATATTGTTGTACGGTGTGTTGCTTGGTCTAAAGCTTTGGGCTAGTGTCGTGTTATCAGCATATTCAAAAGCGGTTACAGGGAAATGATCTGAGTATTCATAAGCATAATATTTGTCAAGTGTGCCCGATATTTCTACTTTCGGTGATATCACATCGAGTATTTGGTTGTGCCAAAATTGAGGTTGTTGGTGATTCTTTTCAACCAAGATATAGTCGAGTAATTGACCTTTTAGGTTGGGATAACTGTCGTATGCTAACGCATTCACAGTTGGATCCCATGAATAGTCAGCACCAGCAAAACTGTCGGGTTCAGAGCTGTTTAAAGCTAATAACATTGAATTAAATTCAGTTGAATTTTTGACTACATTCAAATCGCCTGCAATGATGACCATTTCATTATTCGGGATGTTTTGTTGGGCGATATACTGGGTAATTTCTTCGAATTGTTGAGCTCGTATAGAGGCTGGATTTGAGCAACCGGGATCATCTGCCTGTACGTGTGTGGCGATAATATGGAATAACTTATTATCTTTCTTAATTTTGATGTAAACAAAACCTTTTTGAGATAGACCGTCTGCGCCACAAGCATTGGAAAATATATGCTGTGCTTTGTACATTATCGGATAACGGCTCATCATAAATACACCGCCATCTTCGGGGGTTGACGGACTCCAACTTCCGTCTGTGTTGTCCCAACCATTTATTTGTCGACCTAGAACAGGGGTGTAATAAGGGAAGCGTTCTTTTAATCCATCAGAGATAATTTGACTACTTTCATTATCAAATGCTTCGTTAAAAGAAACAATATCTGTGATGTCAAAAATGTTGGATTGTGTAAGAAGTTCCGCTCTTTTCGTTTGGCTGGTATGAAATAGTGTGCTTGAGAGCATATACACGTTATAACTCATTATTTTAGGTGGAGCCGTGTATTCCTCGGCGTTAATCATCGAGCTTGTTAGTATAGGTGCAGCTAAAATTAGATGTTTAATATTCACTTGAGTCCATCGTTTATTATTTTATTGTATTTCAATAGTGTCATACAGCACTTATAACTTACATACGGGTATTCATATAAAAACATCAAATATTTATTATAATAATTATAGTGTTAAGTGGTTCTGATTTAATCTATTTATGAAGACTTTATGAGAATGGGTATGCGTGAAAATAACTGAGCATAAAGGGCATATTTAGTTATTTTATCTTATTATCATATTTGAGAATTAACCGGGTATGAAATTTTAATCAAAGATGTATTTATATCTTTTATCACCTTTGACGAAAAACACTGTCCTTTAGGGCGGTGATGTAAGTCATTATTGCGTAGCAATAAGCACTTTTTTTTGTTACTAATATTGACATATTTGCACATAGAGTCTAAGTTTAGAACTTAGTGTTGTATATATATACAGTCATGTAAGGTGCTGAAAATTGAAACTTATTGCGTATAAATACAGGTTCTACCCAAACAATGAGCAGGTAACAATACTTGCTCATACATTTGGTTGTGTTCGTTTCGCTTACAATTCAGCGCTTGGCTTCTCTAAAGCGCAATACGAATTGGGTAATAAAACCAATTATAACGATTGGAGTAAAAACCTCACTCAGCTTAAAAAAAATCCCAACTTTTCATGGTTGAAAGCTGTTTCTAGCGTGCCATTGCAACAATCACTAAAGCATCTCGATAAAGGCTTTAAGTCATTTTTTAAATCAGGTTTTGGTTATCCTAAGTTTAAACATAAACACGGTAATCAATCTGCTAGCTATATGAGTAACGGCTTCAAATGGAGCGCGGACAAGCAATTACTAATACTCGCCAAAATGAAGCAAGCATTAAAGATTAAATGGTCACGGCCGTTTACTGGTACACCCAGCTCATTAACGGTATCAAAGACAACATCAGGTAAATATTTTGTATCAATGCTTGTAAAAGAAGATGTTAAGCAGCTACCAGTCGTGAATAAGACCGTCGGTGTTGATGTCGGTATTAAAGACTTAGCGATTTGTTCGGACGGAACAAAGTTCAATAATCCACGATTAACCAATAAATACGCGAAAAAACTCGCCAAGGCATCACGCAGATTAGCCAAAATGAAAAAAGGCTCTAACAACTTCAATAAACAAAAATTGACCCTTGCTAAGATTCACGAAAAGATAGCAAATTGCCGTAAAGACTTTACCCATAAAATGACGACGACACTTATAAACGAAAACCAAGTGATAGGGATCGAGTCATTGAAAGTCAAAAATATGGTTAAGAACCGTAAGCTATCTAAACATATCCACGATGCTAATTTCGGTGAAATAGTAAGGCAATTAGAATATAAAGCGGATTGGTACGGGCGTAAAGTATCAGCTATTAGCCAGTGGTTCCCATCGTCAAAGATGTGTAATGAATGTGGCTCGCTGTATTCAGGTGAGTGGTCATTAGCGATAAGAAACTGGTCTTGTTCGTGTGGTGCAACTCATGACAGAGATCATAACGCTGCTATCAATATTCACAATGAAGGGTTGAGGATAGCAGCTTAAATAATTTGTGGCGGTAGGTAGTACCGACACATTAAATGCTTGTAAGAGGTTTTAGAAGTCTAAAGTGATTTAATATCACAATGCTTAAACCGTTGACGACAAGAATCACCTTGCTTTAGCTGGGTGAGCTTCAAGATGTTTGAGATAAAAAATCTCTGCTCAATACGCTATCTAACATTACTATTTGCCCTAATCCTGCGCTTAAACTAGACTCATTAAAATAATTAAACACGAGAGTGCGAAGGGTTAAGGAGAACATTATGATAAAAAAAATCGGTATTATTTGCTTGGTATCGGCTTTGAGTTTTCCGGCCGTAGCAGCGAATCAATGCAACATTATTAAAAGTACTGTGTATGACACCTTTACCGCGATTGATGCTGCACGTATAGACCTTGAGACGTATCAAGCCGTTATAACTGATGATTCAACGTTTAAATTTGCTAATTGGCCCGCTTCTAAAGGGCGAGAGGCTATTCGCAAAGCACAAAAAGATTTCTTTAGCTCTGTTAAAGGGATGAGTCACAAGTTGCAGCGTATCTGGATAGATGAATGTAATGTAGCAGCAGAGGGGGTTGTGACTTATACCACAAAAGATAATAGACAAGTGTCTATCCCATTTGTCGATACGTTTATCTATGACAGTGATAACAAGGTGAGAGCTGTTAATATATACATAGATATCTCACCTTTAGAAAGTCAGAGTTCAGCTGCGCCGTAAACGATAGCGTCATATTGCGTCATGTTGTTACCTTCGTTCTACACCCCATATTAATCGGAATGGGGTGTGGAAAACGAAAGCTTATTTTTCGCCATAAATAGCAAAGCTATAACCAAACTGAGCTGCCCAGAGCTGATTTCCGTAATCGAAATGCCACCATTCATCTTCGTCAGATCGAAAGCCTGCACTTTCCATAGCCTGGCGCAACAGTCGGCGATTATCTCTTATCGCTATATCTCTTCCATCTTCTTCGTAGTAAAGCGTTGCAGCTTCAGCTCCGAAGTGATCGAAGCAAGTCCCCATATCAAGTTCGTTTCCATCTAAGTCAACTAATGTCAGATCAACAGAACCACCAGTCGCATGAGGTGGAACGCGTTCAGGATTATCTGGAACAGTGACAAACTTTCCAACTTCCTCCTTCAGTTGATCCTCATCCCATTCGGGGTGCTCTGTGCTGAGCTCTGACCAATATTTTTTATAAATATTATTTTGGACTTCTCTTGATCTCCAAGGATCCCAAATTTTGAAACGGTATTCTCCTAGGCGGTTACTAATCTGTATCAATTTGTTTACAACGCTTTCTCTAGCATAGAGATTTGGGTCATCTGAAAGGCCCATATTGAAATAGGCTGGTTCAAGGATGAAGCCGAGTTCGGCAAGGCAGAGCAGAGGTTCACCGTTTTCTTGTATTGGTATTTGTTCAAAAACAATATTCGTCATCAATTTTATTCCTAGATACGAGCGTATAACGCCAAATTTGGTAGCGAGTAATCTTATTTAATGCCACGCACATCAATATACGGGCTATATTATCTTAAATAAACAGTAGTGTTAAGCTGTCTAAATATGTATATGCTTTGTTATCAAACTGGTTGTTATCACCAAATGATCTTGTATTTACAGATTAATTTATAATAACCGTGACATAAAACACTTGCATCTAAATTACATTTAAATTACATTGTCGCCATTAAATCGAGCACCTCGATTATTTTGTTATTTTGTTTTTATATGGACTTTAAAATACAGTGATACAAATCATTAATCACACATTTCGTATTTCCCTACCGTACTTCTGATCTCTGATTAGCGCGAGCGCTTTACCGCTTTGCCTAAAATTTAGCATTTTCTATCTGTTGCTCAACGCAGCTATCTGTTCGCTTGTTTAAACTCTTGTCTTTAGCGTGATTAAAACGTTTTTAGGCGATTAAACATTCGAATATGCATTTTTTTATTTAAAATTTGAAGAATGATGAAAAACTCAAACCAAAACTCAAATCACAACAGTGATTGGTCTGATGTATTCGTACATCTTGATCCTAAAGCACAACCGCATTATCTTAACGCTATCGAGCATTCTGCACGCGAATTATCAGCGATGTTTACTGCTGTTGACGCACCGTATTCAGGGCTTGAACCTGCGCAGTTAAATGCAAAAATCATGGCGATGCCAATTGGTAAGTCGCCGATTGCCCCCTTGGCTGAAATCATTTCTAACAATGTTAACCTCATTGGTAAAAACTCAATTATCGTGCAACACCCGCATTGTATTGCGCATTTACACACGCCACCGTTAATCCCTGCACTGGCTGCTGAAACGATTATATCGGCATTAAATCAATCAATGGATTCATGGGACCAAGCGTCTTCTGCTACCTACGTAGAACAAAAAATGACAGATTGGTTGTGTGAGTTATTCGGTTATAACCTTGAGCAGTCAGCAACAAGCAATGGCGCTGATGGTGTTTTTACCAGTGGTGGTACGCAAAGTAACTTAATGGGTCTGTTATTGGCACGTGACCGTGCCGTAGAACAAATCTCAGGTGAAAGTGTGCAAAAAGACGGTTTACCAAGTTACGCGAAAAAGCTCCGTATCCTGTGCTCACAAACAAGTCATTTTACCGTGCAAAAATCAGCATCCCTAATGGGACTTGGCGAGCGTGCAGTGGTTACTGTGGAGACCGACGAGTTTGGTTGTTTAGATATTAACGCACTCACTGCAACGATTGTAGATCTAGAGTCGCAAGACTTGATCCCATTCTGTGTAGTTGGTACGGCGGGTACGACAGACCTTGGTGCGATTGATGATCTGCGAGCGATTGCGGCTATCAGCGAGCAGCATAATATGTGGTTCCACGTTGATGGTGCTTATGGCGGCGCATTGATCCTAAGCTCACACAAAGAGCGTCTGGCTGGTATTGAGCTAGCCGATTCGATCAGTACTGACTTCCACAAGTTGTTTTTCCAACCGATTAGCTGTGGCGCATTATTGATTCGTGATAACCACAACTTCAAATATCTGCTGCATCATGCGGACTATCTTAATCGTGAAACTGACGAACTACCAAACTTGGTGGATAAATCAATTGCGACAACAAAACGTTTTGATGCGTTGAAACTGTTGATGTCTATGCAAGCGTTAGGGACTGATAAATTTGGTGCGATGTACGATCACCTAATCAGCTTAACGCAAGATGTAGGCGGGTTAGTGACAGCGACAGATAAGTTTGAACTGTTGGCGCAACCGCAATTAAGCACTGTATTATTTAGATATAACCATTTATCTACAAACAGTGATGTAAGCATTGAGCATGAAGAAGAAATCAGCATGATCAATCAGCGTTTACGCTTAGACCTGTTAACTGCAGGGCAGGCTGTATTAGGCGAAACCAAAATTAATGGTTATACCTGCCTAAAGCTGACAATTTTGAACCCATGCTTGCAGTTAAGTGATTTTGAAGGACTGCTTAGTAAGATCGCTGATTTTGCTGAACTTCAAAGTTATATCAATTAGAGCTATATCAAATAACGCTAGCTTAGCGTTTATAGCAATAAATATAACAGTGGTTGATCTGTTTCGAATAGATCAGCCATTTATAAAATAACAATAAAGAATAAGTTTAAGGAATAGATATGTCTGTATTACAAATTGGTGCTGGTGGTGTTGGTTGGGTTATTGCGCATAAATGTGCTCAAAACAATGACGTGTTTGGTGATATCACAATCGCTTCACGTACAATCGCTAAATGTGACAAGATCATCACAAGTGTTCATCATCGCGACAACTTAAAAGACAAGACTCGCAGCTTAGTATCACGTGAAATCAACGTTGATAACAAAGATTGTCTAATTGCACTGATTGAAGAAGTGAATCCGGATCTTGTAATCAATGCCGGTCCTCCATGGGTTAACGTGGCAATTATGGCTGCGTGTGTAGCAACTAAAACGGCTTACCTTGATACATCTGTTGCAACGGATTTATGCAGTGAAGGTCAGCAAGTACCTGAGGCTTATGATCCACAATGGGCATTCCGTGACGACTTCGAAAAAGCCGATATCACAGGTATTCTTGGTGCAGGTTTTGATCCAGGTGTAGTAAGCGTATTTGCAACGTATGCTTATAAGCACTTGTTTGACGAAATCGATAGCATTGACGTTATGGATGTAAACGCGGGTGATCACGGTCAACGCTTTGCAACTAACTTCGATCCAGAAACAAACATGTTAGAGATCTTAGGTGATTCATTCTACTTTGAAAACAAAGAATGGCATCAAGTGCCTTGCCACAGCCGTGTAATGGAATTTGATTTCCCAGTTGTTGGTCAACAAAAAGTGTATTCAATGGCGCACGATGAAGTACGTTCATTAGCAGAATTCATTCCTGCTAAACGCATTGAATTCTGGATGGGTTTCTCTGATAACTACCTAAACTATTTTAACGTAATGCGTGACATTGGTTTATTAAGCCAAATACCAGTAACGACAACGGATGGTATTACGGTTGAACCACTGAAAGTATTGAAAGCGATCTTACCGGATCCAACATCACTTGCTGCTGGTTACACAGGTAAAACCTGTATCGGTACATGGGTACGTGGTACGAAAGCTGGCAAGCCGCGTAGCGTATTCGTTTACAACATCTGTGATCACGAAGAAGCCTACAAAGAAGTTGAGCACCAAGCGATTTCTTACACAACGGGTGTTCCTGCAATCACTGCCGCACTACTTTATTTCCAAGGTAAGTGGAGCGATGCTGGTTTGTTCAATGTAGAGCAGCTTAATCCAGATGACTTCTTAGAATTGATGCCACGCATTGGTCTAACGTGGGAAGTTCAAGAGTTGGATTGCGAGTAATGTCGACGACTGAAGTAACGAACCTGAAAACACCGTATTTCATGATCCACGAAGATAAACTGTTGCGTAATCTTGAGATCTGCAAGCAGTTAAAAGATTTTTCTGGCGTGAAACTGGTGTTGGCGTTGAAGTGTTTCTCGACATGGGGAACCTTCGACACCATTAGTAAATATTTAGACGGTACAACCAGCAGTGGACCGTACGAAGTAAAGCTCGGTCACGAAACATTTCCCGGTGAAACACATGCTTATAGTGTAGGTTACAGCGAAGATGACGTGATTTCTGTGCGTGATATTGCCGATAAAATCATTTTTAACTCGGTATCACAACTCGAACGCATGCTGCCTTTGCTTAACGCAGCGAGCAGCGTTGGTCTGCGTATTAACCCTGAAGTGAGTTATGCGGGACAAGATCTTGCTGATCCTGCACGCGCTTATTCTCGTTTAGGCGTTAAACAAGCGGGTCTTACTGTTGAAACAGTGTCTAAACTTGATGGTTTGATGTTCCACATGAATTGTGAAAATAAGGATTTTGTTGCTTATAACGCTATCCTGAACACAATTTCAGAGCAGTTTTCTGCGCACTTAGATCAAGTATCTTGGGTTAGTTTAGGCGGTGGTTTGTTCTTTACTTATCCGGGTTACCCTGTGGCGGACTTAGCATTAGCGCTTAAAGCCTTTGCTGAGAAGCACCAAGTACAGCTTTATTTGGAACCGGGTGAAGCGGTTATTACTGATACGACAGATCTAGTTGTGTCGGTATTAGATGTTGTTGAAAATGATAAAAAAACCGCGATTGTAGACAGTGCAACTGAAGCACATCGTTTAGATACCCTAATCTATAATGAGCCTGCGAGTTTTGCTGAAGCAAGAGAAGATGGCGAACATCCTTACATTATTGGCAGCTGTTCATGTCTGGCGGGGGATATATTTGGTGAGGCCAATTTTCCACAGCCATTACAAGTCGGTGATCGTTTAACTATTAAGGATTCAGCGGGTTACACCATGGTGAAACTGAACTGGTTTAATGGCCTTAAAATGCCAAGTATCTACTACAAGCGTATTGCTAGCGATGACGTTAATGGGACGCGTGTTGAAGGTAAAATAGAAACCTTGAATCAATTTGATTATCAGGATTTCAAGGCCACGTTGGGTCAAGATTAATCTTGCCGAATGTAAGTAACAATATGACTGATACCTTTCACAAGGTGGCAATTATGAATAAAAGATCAGAGAAGGTTGGAAACGACGTGAGCGAAGTTTTAAATTATGTGACAGAAATGAATAATGATGAGTCAGTGATGCGTCCACAAACGCCCGCTGTGTTAAATCTTGCTTCGTTTCTGAGTCAGCCAGCACGTGTGCTAGCGACTAATAGCTATTTACAACGCCAAGAACAGCGTGAATCAAATGCACGCAGTTATCCGCGTCGTTTGCCATTTGCGTTAAAACGCGGGCAAGGTATCTTTGTTGAAGATACTGAACAACAGATTTTTATTGATTGTTTAGCTGCTGCTGGTACGTTAGCACTGGGTCATAGTCACCCCGATGTGACAGAAGCTTTGATACAAGCTGTGCAATCAGAAGTACCAATGCAAACGTTAGATCTGATGACACCTGTTAAAGATCAGTTTATGACGCAATTATTGGATCTGCTACCGGGTAATATGGCTGAACATGCACGCATTCAAATGTGTAGCCCTTGTGGTTCAGATGCAGTTGAAGCTGCATTAAAATTGGCTAAAATTGCCACTGGTCGTCGTTCTATACTGGCATTTTCGGGTGCTTATCATGGCATGACGCATGGCGCGTTAGCTATGATGGGTAATTTAGGACCTAAATCTGCATTGAGTATGACAGGGGCTGATGTCCAAATCATGCCATTCCCGTATGCACCTCGCTGTCCTTATGGATTAGGTGAAACAGGGATTAAAGCCAGTCTTTATCAGCTAGAGACTATGCTAACAGATCCTGAGTCGGGTGTTGCTAAACCCGCTGCAATCATTGTTGAAGCAGTGCAGGGCGAAGCTGGTTCATTACCTGCAGCTCCAACATGGCTTAAAGGTTTACGTGATATTACTAAACGTCACGGTATTGTCCTTATCATTGATGAAATTCAAGCGGGTATGGGGCGTACGGGTAAAGTATTTGCCTTTGAACATGCAGATATCGAACCTGATGTGATCGTGGTATCTAAAGCTCTAGGTGGTGGCCAACCATTAGCTGCAGTCATTTATCACAGTGATTTTGATAAATGGGAACCAGGTGCACACGCGGGGACATTCCGTGGTAATCAATTGGCTATGGCATCGGGGTTGGTGGTGATGCGTCACCTTGCGCAAGACCAACTGCACTTACATGCGGGTGCAATGGGCGCTAAGTTAAAACATGACTTAGAAGCGATTGAAAGTGATGTTATCGGTGACGTTCGTGGCCGTGGCTTGATGTTAGGTATCGAAATTGTTGATCCTAATGGCGAACGAGATGCGTTAGGTAATCTACCGCAAGATGGTCAACGTGCGAAAGGTATTCAACAAGCGGCATTACGCCGAGGTTTGATTATCGAATTAGGCGGCCGCTTTGGTTCAACTATTCGGATGTTACCGCCACTGATTATCCTGGCTGAGGAGATTGATGTGGTTGTCGCTATCTTAACGGATGCGGTTAACTCAGTTGGTTAATGCTTAATGGTAATGGTTAAATAGGTATCGCAAACATTTCAACTTAATAAAAAGGCCTTTAGTACTGTATAAAACAATGCTTAAGGCCTTTTTTGTTTGTGTAGTTTAGCTTGTTACTTACAACGTCTTATCTCAGCTTAAACTGACCCACAATAGCGACTAATTGTTCATTTGAACTTGCTAGATTGCGTGTACTGTCCATGGTTTTATCCCCGTTTTCGGTCAGTTGATTAACCATACCTTGGATCATGGTCATGTTACGGTTGATTTCCTCCGTTACTGAACTCTGTTCTTCGGCTGCGGTTGCGATCTGAATACCTAGGTCATTAATCTGCATGACAGAATTGGTCATTGAATCGAGGTTGTCATTAACACTTGCGGTGGTCGTTGCTGTTTGCTGACAACTGGCTTTGGTGATGTCCATCGCACGAACAACCATGTCTGCGCCGTTACGTAGACGGGCTAACATTTCGTTAATCTCAGACGTACTTTGTTGTGTGCGTGCTGCTAGCGTACGCACTTCATCAGCGACAACGGCAAAACCACGACCTTGCTCACCTGCACGTGCTGCTTCAATCGCGGCATTTAATGCCAGTAAGTTAGTCTGGTCTGCAATTTCACCAATAACACTCAATACAGTACTGATCCTATCGGTGTCTTCATTCATTGTTTGAATGTTCAGGGCCATTGCTTCAACTTCATTAACTAAGTCTGCCACCCCGTGCACAGCACCTTCTACAACCGCTTTTGATTGATGTGCCTCGTCTGCAGATTGCTGAGTAAAGGTTGCAGATTGCGCCGCATTTTGGGCAACGCTGTCAGCGGTTGAACTCATTTCTGTTATCGCGACAACAACCTGGTCTGTTTCACTCGCATGATCGATGAGTACTGTATTATTGTGCTCAGTCTGTGTTCTCAGTTGCTCAATTCCTGAGGAAATATGATCTGTTGATTGTGATATTTCTAACATCATCTCTTGTAAGTTGCTTACGAATCGATTTACCGCCTCGGCAATCTGACCCAAATCATCATTGCTGTTTACTGCTAAGCGTTGTGTTAAATCAGCGTTGCCTTGAGCAAGGTCTACAATCGTTGACTTTAACGCCAGAATTGGACGGTATAATCGATTAAGTGCGGCATATACGATAGCGGATGCAACGAGAATAAGGAGCAGGGCACTGAGTATGCTGTCTTTTAATAGCGCTTGTACTGCTGCATAGTGAGCAGATTGGTCTACTGTGATGAGTAAATGCCAGCTTATCGAGTCATCTAACTTGATGCTTTCAAAGTAGCTTACTTTATCAGCACCATTAACAGTGAAGTTTGTTACGCCTTCATCTTTGTTTAGCATTTCTTGTTGTAGTTGCGAATAACCCCTGTCATCAGCTAGCCTGCTTTGTCCTGGATTACGGATCTGCTCTGTTGATGCGATTGTGGTGCCTTGGTTATCGTGTAAGCTTGTTACCGCGTTGGCAAATGCTGATGCACGAACCATCTCATTCAACACTCCTAACTCGATATCGGCAAGCAATACACCTTCAAGTTGACCATTTTTATAAAACGGTGAAGCAATACTGATAAGTAATTGTTTAGTTAGCGCATCTTTATACATTGCAGTTACGATCGTGGTGCGTTTTTGCTGTGCTAGGGTATACCAGTCTCGTGTACGAGGATCGTAACTTGCCAAATCTCGCTTGCCACTTGCTGCGCCATAAGAACGACCGTCTGCAAAACCGACTACGATATCACTGGCTTTTGTCGCCGCGGTGATTTGTCGAACCATGAGGTTTAATTGCTCGTCATTACGCGTTTTCGAAAAATCGGGTGCAGTCGCAATCAGACCTTCTTTAATAGTCTGAAACCAAGTGTTGATTTTTGCCGATGTGGTATCTACTTTTAATGCCGAGTAATCGTTGATATTACTCGACATTGAAGAAGATAATTGGCGATAAGAAAAGAAATTAGAAATAGTTAAGGTGATTATTAAGAGCAGAATAATGACAGATATTATTCGTCCTTTAAAACTTGATAGAAAATCCACGTGAATAAATACCCTTTAATGATTAGAAATCTTGCTATTCAACTGATTTGCCAATATATATTCAGATTATGGCAATTTTTTGAACATCCTATCATTCATATGAAGGTTTCGGTAGGGTTTTGTAAGCTTATGTAACGTTAGTTTTGGCGTGAAGTTCTTGATTATGATTCAATATAAAACTTTGTGGCTATAAACGCCACAAAGTTAAATATTTTATATTGTGGCTATTCTAGTTTAAATTGGCCAACAATAGCTAGTAGCTGTTCATTGCAACTTGCTAGATTACGTGTGCTATCCATGGTCTTTTCGCCATTTTCAGTAAGTTGATTAACCATGCTTTGGATCATCGTCATATTACGATTAATTTCTTCGGTCACCGAACTTTGTTCTTCAGCTGCGGTTGCTATTTGGATGCCAAGATCATTAATTTGCATGACAGAGTCTGTCATTGAATCGAGGTTATCATTGACACTTGCTGTCGTTGCGGCTGTTTGTTGACAGCTTGCTTTAGTGATGTCCATCGCACGTACAACCATATCGGCCCCGTTGCGTAAGCGTGTAAGCATCTCGTTAATTTCAGATGTACTTTGTTGAGTTCTTGCTGCAAGTGTACGTACTTCGTCAGCAACCACGGCAAAGCCACGACCTTGCTCACCTGCACGCGCAGCTTCAATTGCAGCATTTAATGCAAGTAGGTTAGTTTGGTCTGCAATTTCGCCAATCACACTTAATACTGAACTGATCTTATGGGTATCTTCATTCATTGTTTGAATGTTAAGCGCCATCGCTTCAACTTCATTTACTAAGTCTGCTACCCCATGTACAGCACCTTCGACAACGGCTTTTGAGCTGTGAGCATCGTCAGTTGTTCGCTGAGTGAAGGTGGCAGATTGCGCGGCACTTTGAGCAACACTATCTGCTGTTGAGCTCATTTCTGTTACCGCAACAACCACTTGGTCTGTTTCACTTGCATGATCGATAAGTACTGAATTGTTACGCTCTGTCTGTGCTTTTAATTGCTCAACACCCATTGATATATGGTCTGTTGATTCTGATATCTCTAACATCATACGTTGTAAATTACTGACAAACGCATTCACTGATTCGGCAATTTGACCGAGGTCATCACGGCTATTCACCGCTAAGCGTCGAGTCAGGTCTGCATCGCCTTGTGCTAAGTCATAAACAGTCGCTTTTAAAGCCAGGATAGGTCGGTATAAACGTGAAAGGGCGATAAATATAATAATCGAGGCAAGAATGACAAGTAATACATTACTTATGATTGAGTTATTCAGGCTGTTTTGAACAGGTAAGAAAAGCACTGATTTATCAATGGTAACAACAATTCTCCAGCTTGATTTATCATCTAAGTGTAGCCTTGTATAGTAAACAATTTGGTTTACACCATTGTTTTCAAGTTCAAATGAGCCCGTATTTTTTTGAAAGATTTCTCTTTGAAGCCTTGTATAAGCACTACTATAAGATTGCATTTTGTTACCAATGACTTCTCGTTCATCTGTCGATGCGATTGTCATCGTATTGATGTCATATAGACTGGTAGTGGCTCCAAAAAATGCTGATTTGTTGATCATATCTTTAAGCATATTTAAGTTAATATCAGCTAATAGTACACCTTTAAATTGGCCATCTTCATAAAAAGGTTCGGCAATACTGATGAGCAGTTCACCAGAGATAGCATGCTTATAAATGTCGGTGATTACTGTCGCTTGATTTTGGCGTGCACTTTTATACCAAGCTCTTGTTCTTGCATCTAAGACAGATAATGGAATAAATCCCTCTAATGCGCTAAATGTACGCCCATCTTCATAACCTACAATTATATCAGTAGCTTTAGTGGCATTCGCAACTTGTTTCACCATGCGTAATGTCTGTTCATCGTCTCTCGTTATAGTAAAACTTGGTGCCGTCTGAGTTAATGCATCTTTAATGGTTTCAAACCAGTCGGTAATTTTATCAGTAGTGCTCTGGACTTTTAATTTTGAGTATTGATCAATATTATTTACCATTGAATTTGATAATTGCTTATAGGAAATATAACTCGCAATTGTCAGTGAGGTTATCAATAATAAAATAACAACCGAGATGATTCTTCCTTTAAAACTCGCCATAAAGCCCATTAAATAAAACCCTTTGAAATTATAATTTTGTGTATTTTAATGATTAAAAGTACGTATTAACTTTGTATAAATGTTAATTAGTATGTGATAGTCAGCGGATGATATATATAAGATAACTTGTTGTATATACTTAGTGTCGACAATTCAGTGAAAACTTACGATGGCTTACAATTGTAAGAAGCGCTTTAAACAATAATCATTTTTAAATGGCCATTATTAAATCGGTAGACCTTCAAAATGATGAAGGCCTACATCAAATCAAATTATTGCAGCTTGAACTGTCCAACAATGGTAAGCAGTTGATCGTTCGTACTTGCCAGGGTATGTGTACTATCCATGGTTTTTCCACCATTTTCGGTTAGCTGAGAAACCATGCTTTGAATCATTGTCATGTTACGGTTTATCTCTTCTGTTACAGAGCTTTGTTCTTCTGCCGCCGTTGCAATTTGAATACCGAGGTCATTAATCTGCATAACTGAATTCGTCATAGAGTCAAGACTCTCATTCACACTTGCTGTTGTATCTGCGGTTTGCTGACAACTCAATTTCGTTGCATCCATGGCTTTTACAACGGTATCAGCACCACTGCGTAGGCGAGTTAGCATCTCATTAATCTCTGAGGTACTTTGCTGGGTTCTTGCGGCTAGCGTTCTAACTTCATCTGCAACCACCGCGAAGCCTCGACCTTGTTCACCTGCACGTGCCGCTTCAATCGCAGCATTTAGCGCGAGTAGGTTAGTTTGATCTGCAATTTCACCAATCACACTTAATACCGAGCTAATTTTGTGAGTATCTTCATTCATAGTTTGAATGTTTAACGCCATTGCTTCAACTTCATTTACTAAGTCTGCAACTCCGTTTACTGCACCTTGAACGACCGTTTTAGATTGGTGTGCCTCATCGGTTGATTTTTGTGTGAAGGTTGCACTTTGCGCAGCACTTTGAGCCACACTGTCAGCTGTCGAACTCATTTCTGTTACTGCGACAACGACCTGATCTGTTTCACTTGCGTGGTCAATTAATACGGTATTATTGTGTTCTGTATGGGATCTAAGTTGCTCAATACCGCTAGAAATATGTGTTGTTGATTGCGATATTTCTAACATGATTGTTTGGAGATTAGCAATAAAGGTATTTACCGCTTCAGCAATCTGCCCTAAATCATCTTTACTTGTTACTTCAAGTCGCTGAGTTAAATCGCCATTACCTTGCGCTAGGTCTTGAACCGTCGATTTCAGTGCGATGATTGGTTGGTAGAGTTTATTCAGACAAATGAATATTAACAAGGTCACAATAAGCGTCATTATAATAGCAGTGATAAGCGAATCCTCTAAGCTGTCTGCGATCACAGCGTAGTGAGCCTTTTTATCTACCGTTACCAATATATGCCAGCTTAGCTGGTTATCAAGTTTAATTGAATCAAAATAGCTGATTTTTTCTTTGCCATTAACGGGATGGGTTAGCTTACCAGCGTCTCCTGTTAGCATTGTCTGTTGTAGTTCTGTTAGAGCACTATTGTCTGCAAGTTTTGATTTTCCTGGATCTTCTATTTTATCTGTTGACGCGATTATAGTGCCAGCCTCGTCAAATAGGCTAGTGCTCGCATGGTCAGATGCTGATGATTTAACGATATCTTCAAGTATGTTTAGCTCGATATCAGCAAGTAATACACCGACCAGTTGCCCATCTTTATAGAAAGGTTCAGCAATACTCACTAATAAATTATTAGTCAGTGCGTCTTTATACATCGGGGTTATAATTGTTGTACCTGTACGTTTCGCGTCTTCATACCAAGCACGAGAACGAGGGTCGTAATCAGCGACATAACGAGTGCCTGTCATAGCACTGTACGAGCTGCCATCTTCAAACCCAACAAGAATATCCGTTGCTTTTGTTGATGCATTAATCTGTTGAACCATTAAGTTAATTTGGTATTCGTTATGCGGTTTGGCAAAGTCAGGAGCTGTTCCGATTAAACCATCTTTAATAGTTTGAAACCATGCGTTTATTTTGTCTGACGTGCTATGTATTTTTAGTGTTGAGTAGCTATCGATATCGTCTTTAATTAATAAAGACATTTGACGATAAGAAAGTAAATTCGAAATTGCTAGCGTTGTAATAAGCAGTAACATAATAACTGTAATTATCCGGCCTTTAAAACTTGATAAGAAATTCACGTGGGTACATCCTTATAATCATTAGTATCGGGAGTGTTAATGCGCATGATAACGCGACAACACTATCGTAATTACATTGTTATTAGCTTATCGGCAGGGAAAATAGACATCGCATTTTTAATGCCCAATAGTTGATCTTAGTCACTAAATTTTAGCATCTCTAATCATTAAGTATTAATGCATACCTTGGGTTAGATTGAGTCTTGAGGGATTTAGAGTGGTGATACGTGTGTGGCTTTAGGGGACGTTAGCAATGAATTAATGCGTTGTTCCAAAGCTGAATAAGGTTCAACGCATTGCTTAAAGGTTTATTTATTTCAGTTTGAACTGGCTAACAATACTCATTAGCTGTGTATTACTACTTGCTAAGTCATGGGTGCTATTGAGTGTCTTTTCACTGTTACTTGTTAATTGCTGTACCATATGTTGAATCGCGGTCATGTTACGATTAATTTCTTCCGTTACTGAGCTTTGTTCTTCTGCCGCTGTGGCGATTTGAATGCCAAGATCGTTTATTTGAAGTACTGACTCTGTCATTGAATCTAGGCTTTCATTCACACTTTCAGTTGTTTCCGCTGTCTGCTCGCAGCTCGTTTTTGTGGTTTTCATTGCTTGCACAACAGAGTCCGCACCGTTACATAAGCGGGTTAGCATATCGTTAATTTCAGAGGTACTTTGTTGTGTTCTAGCTGCTAATGTACGCACTTCATCTGCGACGACTGCGAATCCACGACCTTGATCACCTGCTCGAGCAGCTTCAATTGCGGCGTTTAATGCGAGTAAATTCGTTTGGTCTGCAATTTCTCCAATGACACTTAATACTGAATTAATTTTATTGGTATCTTCATTCATCGTTTGAATGTTCAATGCCATCTTATCAACTTCTGTAACGAGCTCTGCAACACCGAATACCGCACCTTTAACCACTTCTTTCGAACGTCTTGCTTCATCTGTTGATTTTTGTGTGAAAGTTGCTGATTGAGCAGCACTTTGAGCAACGCTATCTGCTGTTGAACTCATCTCTGTAATCGCAACAACAATCTGTTCTGTTTCAGCCGCATGCTCTAGTAGTACATTATTATTGTGTACTGTCTGAGAACGAAGTGCTTCAATACCGTCTGAGATATACTCTGTTGATTGGGATATATCTAACATCATCCCTTGTAAATTAAGCGTGAATTTATTCACCGCGTCTGCAATCAGACCTAAGTCATCATTACTTTGAACATTGATACGGCGGGTTAAATCAGCATTACCATTAGCAAGATCTACAATGGTTTCTTTTAGCGTGAGGATAGGGCGATATAAACGGTTTAGGGACAATAAGCTAATCATAGACGCCAGAATAACGAGGATGAGTCCAGTGATAAGTGCGCTGTCTAAGCCTTCTTTAATCTCGATAAAATGAGAAGACTTGTCTACTGTGATAGCCACTTTCCAAGAAATAGTATCGTTAAGGTTTAATGTCGTGAAATACGCAAGCGTTGTTGCCTTATCTTGGCTAAATTCGAAAGTACCTTCTTGGTTACTTGAGATCATGTCTTTAAGTGGTGTCAATGTCGCATTGGCTGAGTCCATCGGCTTACCTACGATTTGACTATCATCTGTTGACGCGATGGTCATGCCTGTCATGTCATATAAATTAAGCGTGGTATCTGCAAATGATGAATTCTTAATAAAGTTACTGACTGTTTCTAAGCGAATATCAGCTAATAATGCCCCTGAAAATTGGCCATTATAATAGAAGGGTTCAGCAATACTTATCATCAATCCGCCCGTTGTAGCATCACTGTAAATACCGGTAATGATTGTAGCGCCTTTTTGTTTTGCATCTTTATACCAGTCGCGAGTACGTGGATCATAGCTTTCTAAACTTAGCTTGCCGTCTATGGCTGTAATTGCTTTACCGTCTTCATAAGCAGCCAAAATATCATTTGCGTCGGTAGCGAGAAATACTTGTTTCACCATGAGTAATAATTGCTCATCATCACGAGGGATTGCAAAATCAGGCGCTGTTGCAGCTAAACCTTTTTTGATGCCTTGAAACCAACTGTTAATTTTGTTGGCTGTGCTATCGACTTGTAGCTGTGAATATTTATCAATATTACCTACGATAGAAGTAGATAATTGTCGGTAAGAAATAAAACTCGATATCACGAGTGAGGAAATGACGAGTAATATCACTACTGTAATGATACGGCCTTTAAAACTGGATAAAAAATTCACGTTAACTTAATCCTTACATAACGGTATTAATTGATAGTAGAAGGGTAGAAGACATAGCCCGCAGGTACCATATCCATATGGTTCTTTATTGTATATTTCTTTATATTATAATCTGTATCTAGATCACTTTAATTGCGGTTAACTACCTATTAATTTTGTAATTATGGTAATTATCATTATTTTATGACCTGTAAAGTCGGTGGTAATAGTGTTATGAACTTATTTATCTTGATAGTCGTTATGGCGTCACTTAATTGATCAATATCATACCGAAAGTAAAGCTAAGTAATATTATTCGACACTGATAATAATCCATTGTAGGCTCTAAAAATTTCCAACTTATGGTCCCCTATTTATTATGAAATCTATCTTTAAGCCGTTATTATTCGTTTTTGTTTCTTTGTTTGCGCTTGCTGGCTGCAGTGAGGACAATAGTCCAAAAGAAGGGAGCGAATATACCATTATCCCGACGCCTATGTCTGATTTGCCTGATGTTGTAGAGATTTTTTCCCTTGCGTGCGGCAATTGTAAGAACATGGAAACAATGATTCCTGTAATGGAAGATATGACCAAAATCGATTTTGCCAAAACCCACGTAACGTTTAATGAAAGTGCGCAACGTTCGGCTTATGTTTATTATGCAGCAGCAAATCAAAATGGTGGTAAACCGAGTTCAGAGATGATGGCTGATCTGTTTACTTATACGCAAACTGGTACGGGTGCGGATAATCATGATCATGGTGAAGGTCAAAAGAATGAAGAACCTGCTGAACATATGACGCCAGCACAGAAAAAAGAACAGATGATAGCCATATTTAAAAAATATAACATGAAGAGCCCAATCGATTTAAACGAAGCTGAACATGAAGCGGTATATCAGCAAATGGTTAAAGCAGAAAAGGTTGTGACTAACGCTAATATTGCATCTGTACCTGTTTTCTTAGTAAAAGGTAAGTACTTAGTTAATTCTGGTGCGCATAAAACATTAAAAGAGCTGGCTGCGACTATTTCTTACTTAAATACTTTAGAGCAATAGCCTTTAATTACATCATATAACAGATATCAATACTGAGGAGTTGCATTTATGTGGCTCTTTTTTTTGTATTTTTTCAGGGTTAAATATCGAATGGTTGTATATTATGTGTTTTTATATCGACTTTCATTCAAAGGTTAATAGTATTGTTTGTGACGGCAAGCAGGTACTATTGTAGTTCATTTGATAAATAATATGGTAAAAATGGTTGATAACAGTAGACATTATGTTTAATGAATTTTATTATTCTCTGTAATAATTAAACAGAGAAGTATATGCAATGACATTAGCAGCAATTGATTACCGCGCAGAGAACAGCGCTGAAGCGTTTGTAAAATCGCTTCGTGAAACAGGTTTTGGTGTATTAACTAATCACCCGATTAATCCGGAATTAGTTCGAACTATTTATACTGAATGGCAAGCGTTTTTCGAAACAGAAGAAAAACATGATTTCTTGTTTAAACCAGAAACGCAAGATGGTTTTTTCCCTGCAACTGTTTCTGAAACAGCAAAAGGCCACAGTGTTAAAGATATTAAAGAATATTTCCATGTATATACTTGGGGCCGTATTCCTGAGTCATTAAAAGAAAATATTCTAGCGTATTACGAGCAAGCAAATGCACTTGCCGCTGAGCTACTTGATTGGGTTGAAGAATTTTCACCTGCCGATGTGTCTGCCACATACAGCATGCCATTGTCAAAAATGGTTGAAGAAAGCTCGCTTACGCTACTACGCGTATTGCATTACCCTCCAATGACGGGCGATGAAGAAGTGGGTGCTATTCGAGCAGCGGCACATGAAGATATTAACATGTTAACAGTTTTACCTGCTGCTAATGAGCCAGGTTTACAAGTACAGAAACAAGATGGTAGCTGGTTAGATGTACCAAGTGATTTTGGTAACATCATTATTAACATTGGTGACATGTTGCAAGAAGCATCGGGTGGGTATTTTCCATCGACAACGCACCGAGTGATAAACCCTGAAGGTGCTGATATGACTAAAGCGCGTGTTTCGCTACCGCTATTTTTACACCCTAATTCAGAGGTTGTATTATCAGAGCGTTATACCGCAGGTGAATACTTAACAGAAAGACTGCGTGAGCTAGGTGTTCTTTAACATTCTAGACTAAAAGTATTTAATAACGAAAACATCAAGTATTGCTCGGATAGTTGATGTTTTCGTTTATTGTTTAACTTGCTAATAAGTATTGATAGTTCACTACGCCTATTTCAGATACCAGTACTTGTGTTGCTTGTGCATGACTCATCTTAGTCTCTGCTTTTTCAACCAAGATCATCGCCTCAATATCGGCCAATTCAAATCCCGCTAAATTCAAATTAATTAACACGGATTGCAGTGGTGATAGCGATGGATTAAATGCCGCATTTTCAATGTAACGACCTGTAATTACAGTACCTGATGTTGTTCTTAACGCGATGCCAGCATGGCAATGGCTGTAGGGTGCATAGCTTGTATTTGCTGCTTGAAGTGCGACCTCAGTAAGTGTTGAGTTATGACCACTAATTGCGGATGCTGAGTCGCTACTAAGTGTCAACGATACCGCTTCTGCAGTAAGGAGGGGAGAGGTTACACCTAAGTCACTTGGGCCAAATGAATCAGGTAATAGGGCTGACAGTGGTTTGCTACCGCTGGCTTCAAGGTTCACAATTAATTCGTTAGCACAGCTTAATTCATTCATAAACTGGCGGCAGTGACCACAGGGGCTTGCGGTAATTGTAATATCTAAAATTTCTGTTTCATGGTGACTAAATACATTATTGATAGCGGCTTGTTCAGCATGAACACTGTTGAATAATGCTTGATTCGAAAATTCATAGTTAGCACCGAAATACAGATTACCAGATCCTGCTCGTGCAATTGCGCCGACATTAAACTCAGAGATCGGTGCAACAGAATAGGCAGCAGCGAGGGGTAACAAACTGAATAATAATTCAGGTGTTTCAAGTGCTGAATGCAGTTGTAATAAGTCGACATCGGCAGCACTAATTATACCTTTAAAATCAGGTTTAGAGATTATAGGTAGAACATGGCTTTGAAGTGATTTCGGTAAACTGGAAAGTGCTGTTTGAAGATTTTTTTTCATAAAAATTGGCCTTATTAAAAAGTGGCACTGAATAGAGAATTAAATTCTATCTGAGTGCCACTTTGCAACTAAATCCAATTTATTACAAGATCAAAGCTCTAAATTATAAAACTTTTAGTACTAAACCGTTTAGATAATAACCTTCTGGATAGAAGCTAGCCGTTGGGTGGTCACCTGCTTGTGATAAACGTTCAACGATATAAGCATCACGACCAGCATCCAGTGCTGCATCCGCAACAATTTTCTGGAATAAACCATCTTCCATAAGGCCTGAACATGAGAATGTTAACAGTGTACCGCCTGGCTTAAGTACTTGCATTGCCACAAAGTTGATGTCTTTATAACCACGACAAGCACCTTTCATTTGCGCTTTGTTTTCTGCAAATTTAGGGGGGTCAAGAATGATCGTATCAAATGTACGGCCTTCTTCACGGAACTTACGTAATAGTTTGAATACGTCGGCACGTTCAAAAGAGGCATTTGAAAGGTCAAGGTTGTTGTGCTCTGCATTACGTTTAGCAATATCTAGTGCAGGCTGTGATAAATCTACGTTGGTAATTGACTTAGCACCAGCTTGTAGCGCGTAAACACCAAAACCACCCGTGTAAGAGAAGCAGTTAAGCACGTCTTTGCCTTTTGCATATTTTGCAGCTGCTTTACGGTTATCACGTTGATCAAGGTAGAAACCAGTTTTGTGGCCACCTTTAATATCAACTTCAATTTTAACGCCATTTTCTTCAATGATCACTACTTCTGGTGGCTCTTCACCTTTAAGAACACCTTGTACTAGCTCTAGGCCTTCCTTTTTACGTACTGCTACATCTGAACGTTCGTAGATGCTGCACTCTGGGTAAAGAACGCTTAATGCTGCAACAAGTGTGTCACGGTGAAAATCGGCACCTGCTGATAATAACTGACATACTAAGAAATCGTTGTAACGATCGATTGTGATACCTGGAAGGCTATCAGATTCAGCTGCGATTAAACGGTAGCCAGTTAGGCCTTTTTCTTCGATTAACTCATCACGTAATGATTGCGCTTGTTTGATGCGCTTTTCAAAGAATGCTTGATCGATTTCTACGCCACGGTCGTAATGCCACACTCGTACACGAATTTGAGATTCTGGAGAGTAGCTACCAGATGCTAGCCATTCACCGCCGGCACTCATGATATCAACTGTGTCACCAGCTGTTGCTTCGCCTTTCACTTTTGAAACTGCGCCAGAGAAGATCCACGGGTGTCTACGTTTAAGTGCTTTTTCTTTGCCTTTAGCAAGGATAATTTGAGCTGTCATTTAAATCTCTTATTCTTCTATAGTAGATAGATAAAAAGGGACTCAGTGTGAGTCCCTTTAAAGTTAGTGATAATAATAGCGATGAAACACTATTTTTATGACTAAACCGTCTTACATTACGCGCATGCCAGGTTCAGAACCTTCATCCGGGTTTAGTACGAAAATATCGCTGCCGCCAGGGCCAGCAGCAAGTACCATACCTTCTGACATACCAAACTTCATCTTACGTGGTGCTAAGTTAGCAACCATAACCGTTAAGCGACCTTCAAGTTGCTCTGGTTCGTAAGCTGATTTGATACCAGCAAATACTTGACGCGTTTCGCCGCCTACATCTAAGGTTAGCTTAAGTAATTTCTTAGCGCCTTCAACATGTTCAGCTTTTACAATTTTAGCAATACGTAAGTCAACTTTTGCAAAATCATCAAATGCGATCATTTCACCAATTGGCTCATCTTTAAGGTGCTTATCAGAAGCAAGATCAAGCGGTGTTTCCTCAACAACTTCTTCTTTCTCTTCTTCAGCAACGACTAAGTTTTGCTTAGATGCTTCAACCATAGTTTCAACTTTGTCCATTTCAACGCGTTGCATTAACGGCTTGAACTTGTTGATTTCGTGGTCTGTTAATACTGTTTTGTAGCTATCCCAGTTAAAATCATCGTTTAAGAATTTTTCAACTTCAGCAACCATTTCTGGTAATACAGGTTTCAAGTAAACTGATAGGATACGGAATAAGTTGATACCCATAGTACAAACAAGGTGTGCTTCTGCTTCACAACCTTCTTGCTTGATAAGTTGCCACGGTGCTTTGTCTGCAATGTAAGCATTTGCTTTATCAGCAAGTGCCATGATTTCTTTAATTGCTTTGCTAAAATCACGCGTTTCGTAATATTGAGCAATAGTATCGCCAGCAGCAACGAATTCAGCTAATAATTCAGGTTCTGAAATTTCGCTTGCTAGTTTTGCATCAAAACGTTTGTAGATGAAACCAGCAGTACGGCTTGCAAGATTCACTACTTTACCAACAACGTCAGAATTTACGCGTTGTGCAAAATCTTCTAGATTTAAATCTAAATCCACAATCTTGTTGCTTAGTTTTGCTGCGTAGTAATAACGTAGGTATTCTGGATTTAGGTTGTCTAGGTAAGTACGCGCCATGATGAATGTACCGCGTGATTTAGACATTTTCTTACCGTTTACAGTAACAAAACCGTGTGCAAATACAGCTGTTGGCTTACGGAAACCCGTGCCTTCAAGCATTGCTGGCCAGAATAGGCTGTGGAAATTAACGATGTCTTTACCAATGAAGTGATAAAGTTCAGTTGTTGAATCTTTTTTGAAGTACTCGTCAAAATCAAGATCATCACTACGATCACAAAGGTTTTTGAAACTACCCATGTAACCGATCGGCGCGTCTAACCAAACGTAGAAGAATTTACCTGGTGCATCAGGAATTTCGAAACCAAAGTAAGGTGCATCACGGCTGATATCCCACTGTTGAAGGCCAGCTTCAAACCATTCAGCAAGTTTATTCGCGATTTCGTCTTGTAATGTACCAGAGCGTGTCCATGCTTGTAACATATCGCCAAATGCAGGTAGATCAAAGAAGTAATGCTCTGAATCTTTAAGAATTGGTTCTGCACCTGAAACGACTGATTTTGGAGCGATTAAATCAGTTGGAGAGTACGTTGCGCCACAGTTGTCGCAGTTATCACCATTTTGATCTTCACTCTTACATTCAGGGCAAATACCTTTAACAAAGCGATCTGGTAAGAACATTTGTTTTTCAGGATCGAATAGCTGTGAAATTACACGTGTTTTGATATGACCATTGTCGCGTAGACGCGTGTAGATCATGCTTGCAAGTTCACGGTTTTCATCACTGTGCGTTGAATGATAGTTATCAAAACCAACATTGAAATCAGCAAAATCAGCCATATGCTCAATTTTAGTCTGCGCGATCATTGCTTCCGGCGTAATACCGCGCTCTTGCGCTTTAAGCATGATTGGCGTGCCGTGGGCGTCATCTGCACATACATATGTACATGTGTGACCACGTTGCTTTTGGAAACGAACCCAGATGTCAGTCTGGATATACTCAAGCATATGACCTAAGTGAATAGGACCGTTGGCATAGGGTAATGCGCTTGTTACTAAGATTTTGCGTTCTGATGTCATAAAAATCTGATTCATCTTGTGGTGAAAAATAAAGTTATCCGATGTTACCTGATACGACTTCTAAAGCATAGATGTTAGGCTAAAAACCCTGCGTTTTTTAGCGTATTTATTTGTGATTCTTTGCTTTATCATTGATATAGTAGATTAATAAAGTATAAATGCTTAAAAGCTAAACACTTACAAGCTCAAATCAAGAGGCGGTTATGGATATAGCAAAGATCACGCAGCTCGTTGGCATTTTTCAACCTAAAAATTGGTTGAAAAATATTGCTGACAGTAATGTATTAGAAACAATTACCAACAAGAATGGTTGTGTTGAGATCCAGATACGGTTACCGTTTCCATCGTTGGATTTTGAAAGCGAAGTTAAAACCAAGTTAGAACCAAAAGTAGCACTCATGAAGGGCGTGGAAAGCGTTCAGTGGATGATAACATTAGATATTGCGACCTTAGCCCGTTGTAACGATGCGCCAGCTATTCACGGTGTGAAAAATGTGATTGCGGTTGCCTCTGGTAAAGGTGGAGTGGGTAAGTCAACTACAACCGTTAATACAGCGCTCGCATTGGCTAAAATGGGGGCAAAAGTCGGTATCATGGACGCGGATATCTATGGTCCTTCAATTCCCCTCATGCTTGGTGTAAGCGAATCTCGCCCTGAAGCATACGATGGTAATACCATGACTGCGATTAAGGCCCATGGTTTAGCGGTTAATAGTATTGGTTTTATTGCACTAAATGATCAAGCGATGATTTGGCGTGGTCCAATGGCAAGTAAAGCTTTAATGCAGTTACTCGGTGAAACACATTGGGGCGAACTTGATTATCTATTTATTGATATGCCACCGGGTACGGGTGATATTCAATTAACCTTGAGTCAAAATATTCCAGTAACGGGTGCATTGATCGTATCAACACCACAAGATGTTGCGCTTGCTGATGCTGCCAAAGGTATTAGCATGTTCAGACAAGTGAAAGTCCCTGTATTGGGTGTTGTCGAAAACATGAGTACGCATATCTGCAGTAACTGCGGGCACGAAGAAGCAATTTTTGGCACGGGTGGTGTGGTTAAAATGGCCGCACGTTTTGACACCGAATGTGTGGCTCAACTACCTTTACATATTGACTTGCGTGCGGATATAGATGCGGGTACACCAACAGTAGCTGCACAGCCTAATTCTGCATTCTCTGCTATTTATGCGCAACTAGCGAATGATATTGTCAGTAAAATGTTTTTTCAAACGCACACAATATCAACAGAGATACCAATTAAGCTAACGTGATATAGGTACTTTTATAACTTATTATAGGTATTTTTCGGTTTGCTCTAGAATGACAGACTATAAATTTCTATAATAACCAAGTCTTAAGCCCTAACGGATCATTTTATAAATGAATAATAAATCTAACTCTTGTGTGATCATCGCGATCGCAGGTGCCTCTGCATCTGGAAAAAGCCTACTTTCTTCAACAATCTACAACGAACTTGTTGCAGAGTTTAGCGAGTCACAAATTGCAGTCATTACTGAAGATTGTTATTACCGTGATCAAAGTCACCTCGAGATGGAAGACCGAGTTAAAACAAATTATGACCATCCACAAGCGATGGATCATAAATTATTGTGCAGTCATTTACAGGGTTTGAGTGACGGCAAAGCAGTTGAAATTCCAACGTACAGCTATACAGAACATACGCGTATGGCTGAGACGACTAAGTTGACACCCAAAAAAGTGATCATTTTAGAAGGTATTTTGTTACTGACAGATCCAGCTATCCGCAGCATTATTCACGCAAGTGTATTTATGGATACACCGTTAGACATCTGTTTTGTACGTCGTTTACAGCGTGATGTTGCTGAACGTGGCAGAACAATGGAATCGGTAATTGAGCAATACAATGACACGGTTCGTCCAATGTTCTTACAGTTTATTGAGCCATCAAAACAATATGCGGATCTTATTGTTCCGCGTGGTGGTAAGAATCGTTTCGCGATTGATACATTAAAAGCAAAAATTTGTCAGTTATTAAACGACTAATTTAAGTAGTTTGTAGTATCAACGCGAAAAGCATTATAATTAATACCAATCACAATTAATAGATGATCATTCTTTCTGGTTAAAACAGACACTAACAGTCTTGTTAATTTTGTAATTAGAATAACTAGTTACGGTAATTAACGCCTTGTTATTGTCAATTTTCCCAGCGAAATAATTGATCACTTATTTAATGTAATTGGTATAACACAGCATCCATTAAAGAGAGAAAACATGCGCCTGTGCGATACAGATATTGAAAAATACTTAGATGATGGTCGAATTGAGATAGAACCAAGGCCTGAACAAAGTAAAATTAGTGGCGTAAGCGTTGATGTTACTTTAGGTCATGAATTCCGAGTATTCCAAGCACATAACGCACCTTACATTGATTTGAGTGGTCCAAAAGAAGAAGTGGCTACCCAACTTGATAAAGTAATGAGTGATGAAATTGTAGTGCCTGACGGTGAAGCCTTTATTTTACATCCAGGTGAATTTGCTTTATCTGTGACGTTTGAAAAAGTAACGTTACCAGCAGATATCGTTGGTTGGTTAGATGGACGTTCATCATTAGCGCGTCTTGGTCTTATGGTACATGTAACAGCACACCGTATTGACCCAGGCTGGTCTGGTCGTATCGTACTTGAGTTTTATAACAGTGGTAAGTTGCCGCTAGCACTACGTCCGAAAATGACTATTGCAGCGTTAAACTTTGAAACACTGACCGCGCCTGCTGCACGTCCTTACAATCAACGTAAAGATGCCAAGTACAAAAACCAGCATGGTGCTGATTCAAGTCGTATTAACCAAGATGATAATGACAATCAGAGTGCATAATGGTTACTCAGTAATATAATGAGTAGCTAATTGGTATAGCAGTTAATATCTCACTAAATTAAAATACAAAAATGCCCATCACCGTTAAAGTGATGGGCATTTTTTTGTCTAGGTTTTACTTCGTTTTCTTAGCTAGTCGTAATTAGAAGATAAGATGTGCAACACCAGTGATAATCGGTAGTGTTATGATTGTACGTAGTACGAAGATAATAAACAAATCAACGATGTTAACCGGGATTTTACTGCCTAGCAGTAATGCGCCGACTTCTGACATGTAGATAAGTTGCGACACTGATACACCCGCAATGATGAAACGAGTCATGTCATTATCGAGTGACGTAGCAAGAATACTTGGTACAAACATATCGGCAAAACCAACCACTAACGATTCAGATGCTAGTGCAGCTTCTGGTACGTTCATGAATTGAAGGTAATACATAAATGGTTTACCAAGAATCGCAAATAGCGAGGTGTATTCTGCGATTAACAAACCAATTGTACCTATTGCCATCACTACCGGTAAAATACCAAATACCATATGTGCGGCATTTTTTAGGCCTTCGATGAATACAGCACGGTATGATGTGACTTTTGATGCTCTGTCAATGGCTTGATCAATACCCCATGAGAAAACATTATGGTTAGCTGGAATAGACTCTAAATCATGGTGTTTTTCAGTTCCATCGATATAGATATCTTTCTTCCAGCATAATGGCGGTAATTTAGGTACGATAATCGCTGCAACAATGCCCGATAATGTAATTGCTAAGTAATAAGGTAAGAAGTATTGCTCTAAATTCACTTGTGCGATAACAACAAGGCTGAATGTTATCGATACAGCCGAGAATGTGGTGCCAATGACGGCTGCTTCACGCTGAGTATAGAATTTTTCTTGATACTGTTTATCGGTCAGTAAGATACCTACGCTGCCATCACCTAACCAAGAGGCGATGCAGTCAACCGCTGAACGTCCTGGTAAATTGAAAATTGGGCGCATTATCTTTGTACATAGGGAACCACACAGCTCCAGCAACCCAAAGTTAAGCAATAAAGGCAGTAGCAGACCTGCAAAGATGAATACTGCAAATAGAGTCGGCAGTAAGTCATTGAGCACAAGGCCACCGGTATTTTCATTCCAGATATACTCTGGACCAATCTGATATACAGTCGCGATAGTAAACGCACAACTGATAATTCGAACGGCTAGCCAAAGCGGTGTCGGTATAAATAACTCATGAAGGAATTTACTCTGAGTAATAAACTTAGGCTTAAGTAAAACCGCTAATGTTGATGCCACCGCCATAAATGAAATGATGACGGTAATGATATGAAGCAAATAACCGTCCAGTGCTGCCATTAATACTTTTGCTAACAATGCGACGGGGATCGTCATGTCACCTTCATAGGTTACCGGGGTCATAAATAAAAATAAACCGATTAATGAAGGCAGTAAAAATCGTAATATTGATTTATTACCTGTGTGTGTCTGAGCATCTGTGTTTGTTTTGTTTAGATTACGCGGTGATTCCGCGTAAATATTATTATCTTTCATTGAATTGTTCCCTTTTATAGGACTAATTACTGATTACCAGTTCGGTATAACAGTATTGTCACTAAGTATTCCATCTTCCATTTTATTTAAGATTAGGTGTTTTTAATTGCCGTAAACTTAATTGCTGGAGATAGTAACTGCGAATATACATGTGAGAAACATATTATTAACACCATGTGTCAGCTGTCATGAAAATAAAATTTTTTATGTTGCTTTAGGTGTTTAATGTCACATAAATAGATTTTGATTTAGGCTGATTATATTGATTAGTGTGATTTTTCTAGTTTTATATATCGGAAATCAATAGATATGCAGTAAACGTGATTATATTTTCGTATTTTGTCTGTATTTGTGAATAATTTGTAAATAACCAAGTTGATTTTATGTTCTTTTTTTAAGCTAGTTTTTTCGCATCGCTGAATATAATGAGTTCTATTCTATAATCTAAATGTACTTTGCTTAGCTTTTATCTATGTTAGGTGTTTTATTGTTTATCTTTCTGCGTTTCTGGTAATTACATGATATTCTTAGAGTCGATAGTGTAAACATAATCTTCTATGTGTTGTCTTAGCTGATTAAGATATATTTCTATAAGGTGGTTTCAGGATGAAAAAAATACTTCTTGGTATTAGTGGGCTCATTGCGATTATTATCGTCGTGGGATTTATTGCAATTAAGTTTTTAGTTAATGAGGAGTTAATTAAAGATAATTTAATTACGCAAGCAAAGCAGTTCACTAAACAAGACGTCACAATTGAAGGTAATTTAAATCTAACTTTCTATCCACAAATTGGTTTTGAGCTAGGTAAAGTGACCTTATTCAATAAGCATGAATATGCGGACTCAAAACAAGTTGAAGTTAAAAGTGTACAGGTCGCTGTCGAATTGATGTCACTCTTTACCAAAACGATAGTGGTAACAAATGTGGAAGTGGATGGTCTAACCGTTAATGTCGAAACATTAGCCGATGGCCGTAATAACATGGATGAATTACTTGCCACATTATCACCACCAGAAAAGGCATTATCAAACGAAGATATTCAAGCGATTAAAGTCACACCAGAAGGTGAAATTGCGAAGAGCGAATATAAGTTTGTGATTAAAGGGGTGAATATAACCAACGCACAATTATCATTGAATAATCGTCAAGATGGTACCTACCATAAACTGTCTGACAGTAGCTTAACCGTCGGTGAGTTTGCCTTTGCCAAACCTGTTGCGATTACGTTAGCTGCAAATTACCGAACCAATGAGTTAACGGCTAAACTAAAAACAAGCATGATATTAACGATTGACGAGCAATTTAATGAAATAAAATTAGCGCAGCTTGATAATAAACTCGCGTTAACGGGCAAGTTATTACCGCGACCAGAAATGAATATTTCATTGCAAGGTGACATGACATACGATAATGCTTACAAAAAAATGAAATTGGCAGGACTTAAATTAGACGTTGATGAACTTAGTATTACTGGCGATCTGTCTGTTGATGTATTTTCAAAACCGAGTCTTGAATACAACTTAGCCATGAATACACTTGTTGTTGATGATTGGTTACCTAAGACTGAGTCTGTAGATAAAAAGACTGAATCGAAAGTGACAGACACAAATAAAAAAGTGACTCAAACCTCGACAGATAAGCAGGGTAAAAAAGCCGCTGCAGACGTAGAGCCTGACTTGAGTGCATTATCAAGTGTGAATCAAAAAGGGTCATTGACGATTACTCAAATTAAACAAGGCGAGTATGTCTTGGATAATGTTAAGGTTCAGAGTGAGTTAAAAGACGGCGTATTCCAGTTAACCAAATTATCTTCAGATCTTTATGAAGGGAAGTTAATGGTTAAAGCGTTATTAGATAGTAACAAGAAACCCGCTACATTTAATTTGAATAGTACGTTAGAAAAAGTACAGTCAGAACAATTGATCACGATCGCTGCAGGTAAAAAATTGTTAACGGGTTTGGTTGATGTTGACGTGCGTTTAAGTGGTAAAGGCTTAGCCATGACTAAACTTAAGTCTGCGACGAGAGGGACGATTAATACAACCTTTTCTGACGGTGCGCTGTTAGGGGTTAATGTAGCAAAAGAAGTGCGTAAAGCGATTGCTATGCTTGATAAGAAATCTGCCGATAATACGGATCAAAGTGAACAGACTGATTTCAGCGCGATGGTTGTAAACTTTAAACTCACTGACGGTAAGTTAACATCGACGAAAATCGATTTGGCTTCACCTGCGATCAATGTCAATGGCAAGGGCTATGCAGATCTGATGCGTGAAAAGCTTGATTTTACTTTTGGTGCTTCGCTTGCTGAAAACATTGGTGGTCAATCAAGTTCAACGATGAAGGCTGTACGTGATTTACGTCTTCCTATTGAAGTGAAAGGCAGCTTTGCAGCGCCACGTATCAAGTTTGATTTTAGTGATATTACTAAACAAGTGATAGAGCTTGAAAAAGATAAACTGATTGATAAGTATCTTGGGTCAGATGAAGACAAGAACAAGATTAAGAATGAAATATTTAGAGGTTTGAAAAAGCTATTCTAATCTGAGATTTAAGATTAGTAGTTTAAGTTTGGTTAGTTAAGCCTAAAAGCCTGTTAGTGAGATCACTAACAGGCTTTTTAATACGCTATTTTTAATTTTTTACTTAGCCGCCAATGATCTGCTGACCATAAAGGTATAATTGTTGCAGTAATTTCATTTTTCGCTCGTCATGGCTGTTTTCGATTGCTAATGCATCTAAACGTGCAAAATAGGCTGGCGCACTGTCTTCTAGTACTGTGCGACAATGATCAAGCCATTTTTGTTGCTCTGGCATTGATAATAAATGCGGGAAGTTACGTGCTCGATAGCGGAAGAACAATTCATTAAAACGCGCATCACTGACTTTCAGTTGCAGTCCTGCAAGTTGCTCTGGTGTTGTTTCGCGTAGTATTTCAAAGTTTGCTTTATCACCTGCACTAAAGAAGCCATCGTAGATCATTGCATCCACATTGGTTGATTTTGGATATTCACGTTCGACTTGATAAACACCCACAACATTCTCACGCAGTGTTGCGCTTTCTTTTAAACGTTTTAGGTTTGCAAGGCAGGCGTTGCGGTCAATCCCTAAACGTTCTGCATTTTCAGGTAATAAAGTTTTAGCCGGAGCTAGTACTGGACACTTATTGATATGAATAAGTTTTAGCGGGATAGGAGCTAGCTCACCTAGGTCTTTCTTTGGTGTATATAAACGTTCACGTAGTTCGTCCGCGCTTAACTCTAATAACGGCGTAATGTCTTGGGCTAAATCAGCCACGATAACCGCGTTGTTGTTGCTAGGGTGCCAAGCCAGTGGCACAACCCAGCTAGTGAACCCGCGATCTGCACCAAACATACCGCTTACATGCACTAATGGTGTCATGTTGATGATATCAATCAGCGATTCAACTTTACGTTTGCTGCGCAGGTTAAATAAGAAATCAAATAGTTTAGGTTGTTTTTCTTTGACCAGCTTAGCCATCGCGATGGTTGCATATACATCAGAGGTTGCATCGTGTGCATTGGCATGTTCAATACCATTAGCTTTGGTTAATAGCTCAAGGCGCATACTTGGCTGGCCGTCGTCATTTTCTGGCCAAATAATACCTTCTGGACGCAGCGCATAACAAGCACGCATTAAATCGATAATATCCCAACGTGAGTTTCCATCTTTCCAGGTGTGTGCGTATGGGTCGTAGAAGTTACGGTAAAAGATATTACGTGTTACTTCATCATCAAAGCGGATGTTGTTATAACCAATGATACACGTGTTTTTGTGGCTGAACTGCGCTTCAATACGTTTACTAAATTCTGCTTCCGTTACACCTTCTGCTTGGGTCTTTTGAGGTGTGATCCCTGTGATCATGGCAGCTTCTGGCGAAGGAAGGTAATCATCTGATTGACGGCAGTAAAACATATCTGGTTCGCCGATTACGTTAAAGTCCATGTCAGTGCGAATACCAGCAAATTGAGAAGGACGATCCAGTGACGGGCTTAATCCGAAAGTCTCATAATCATGCCAGTAAAAAGTCGGCTGATTTGTTGCTGTTTTGTTTGAATTGTTATCCATACTACGCCTTGTACTTATTCATTTTTATCTAATTAGATGTTTATTTTTTATTGTTATGCTGAGTTGGTTCAGAAACTTGCATTACAATTTACATCACGTTTAATTTTCGTTTCTAGTGATTTTAGAATGTCTCTAGGATGATATCCAGAGATTAAGCTAAGCGAAGCGTGAGAGCAAGTTATTAAGCGTCGTAAATCTATGTTTGATGGTAATGATCCGAAATCTTATTCAGAATAATCATTAATACGAAATGTTTGGTTGTGAGATGTAATATATAGGCTCCAAGGTTGGATGAATATTCTAATTTATTGGCCTAGTGTTGATGTGGCCAAGTGTTGATCGAGGGTACGAGTAACAAGCCGACGAAGAAAAGGTTCAGATTTTAAATTCCTGAGCAGTTAATGGATAAATCTAAGGTGTATTGATAGCCAAAACTTTGAAGTACTTCGGGTGTGATTACGAGTGTCTTTATTGTAGGTAGGTGAGGTCCTACCTTAAATGTCGAATATTAAATATTCATAAAATGACTTATTTTCCAAGGTTGGAGGTTTACCATGTCTGCTGAAAAAAAATTCGATTCCCCTGAATCCGTGACAATAGAAGAACCTGTAATATCGGGTCAAGATGACTCACGCATTATTGAGCTTCCTGATCAGGACACTAAATTACTTTCTGCGAGGGATATTAATAGCAAAATGGGTGATTTCGAAATCCATTTTGACACGTTAACTAAAGATTTCTCTGAAGCTCAAGACGACTTGGGAGCCACTATTCGTTCATTACGAAGTCGCAACGCCAAACTTGATAAGAAGATTGAAAGTGTAGGTTCTAATTTAAGTCAATCTACCTTGGAACAAGTTAAGTTATCGGATGATCTAGAACAGCGTATACAGGCTAAACTGAATGCGTTAACGGGCGGTTTTGAGGATGCGAATGAATCCATTATTGAGCAGGGTGAGCAGCTCAAGCGCTTGTTCACGGTTCAAACTGCTTTTGAAGAAATGCAAAAGCGACTTGAAAAAAATGCCGATGATACCGACGAGGTCCTGCAAGCTCACACACGGGAATCCTATCAAAGAATTCAGGCGAACAAAGCCCAAGTGGAAGGGTTGAAAGCGCTGCATCAAGATCAGAAAAAATCACTTGTCATATTATCCGAAGAACATGAATCACTGAAAGGCCAAGTTAACGATCTTGCTGATAAAGTCTATAGCATCGAGTTGAATGCGAGCAGCTTGAAGCGCTACACGCGCAAAGGGTTTAAAGTTGTTGCGGGTGTAGGCACTGGGGTGACTATTGCTCTGGCCTCTGCGATAACCTTGCTTGAACTGAATCCTACCGTTGTCCCTGAGTTTGTAAAAACTGAATTGTCTGAATTGACATCATCGTTATCGACGCTTAATAGCTCAGTGACCGAGATTAAAACTGAAACGGCACTGCAGTCAGAAATTGGTACCGAATTAATAGGTGATGTTGCAGATGTGAAGACAAAATTTGCTGAACTCGAAGCCAAGGTTGAAACCATCGATGAACGACGTAGTGCAGAGCGTTTAGTATTACAGTCCCAAATAGAAAAGAGCACTGCTCAGCTAGGTCATCTCACAGCGACTCTCACATCGGTTAAAACGGGTATGGATGACTTGAAGTTTCAGGTCGAAGGCCCAGGAAATAAAAATGGAGCAGTAACTCAATCGTTAGTACCACTCAATAATGTCGGCTGGATAGCCCAGCGTAATCCTGCTCATTATACGATTCAGTTGATGGGTGCTTATGACGAAAACTACTTAATTTCTTATGTGAATCAAAATGAAATAGGGCTGAGTGGAAAATTGCTTTCTTTTAATAAGAGCCTGCATATTCAGCGTGATTGGTATAATTTGTACTACGGTGACTTTGCCAGTTTTACTGAGGCGCAGGTTGCAATGAGTGTTTTACCACTTCGCCTGAAAACGAACTACCCATGGATCCGTGATTTTGATTCGATTTTGAAAAGTGCTATTAAGTAAAATTACGTGGCACGGAAGTATAGCAAGATCTTAATCCATGTTTGAGTTAAGCACAGGTAGATGGCGAGTTACAATACTGTCTACCTTGCTTCTCTAGTGGTTAAGGATGATCGAGTAATCTAAAGTTCCAATTTTCGACGGTATTGGTTTCTAAGCGTTTGCTTGCGGCCTCACCCCATATAGGTGTCAGCGCTGGCATTTCTATCAATCGAATTAGGTTAGCTTTGTTTAATGGCTCACTAAAGAATAATTCACATACTTGTTTAACTGTGGTTGCAGATTCAAGTCGTTTAATGAGGTGTAGTTCATCACTTTGGGCGATCATACCCGGTTTGATAACACGATATAACCAGCCACAACGGCTTAATGCTTGCATCTGAGCTGAAATGTCGGAGACATTCCAACGGGTATTTAATTTAAAACAAGGTAGGCGAGGTTGACTCACTTCGATAATAGCTTCGCCCCATTGATATTGATCTCCAATACAAACATTTTCTTCTGTCATACCTATTGCACTGATATTTTCACCCATGCCGGGCGCTTCAAATCGTGGTTGCTTGTTATTGCGTGGTGAAAATACTTGCTGCCAGAATGAATAATGCTCGGCAGGGTACTGATGCAAAGCACGCTCAAGACCACCGTGGTATTTTTTATCGGCAGTCGTATCGTTTTCGAGTCCAAGTTCAGAAAGATAAATGCAGGTGTTGACCGTTTCTTTATCAATTGCAGAATCAAAACCGTAGTGATGCTTAACCTGACCGATATAAATTTGAACCTTGTGTGTTTGACGGCTGATTTGTAATAAAGAGTCAGGCATTCTCACATTTCCTTTAATAAATAAAATTTAGTTTGATCATTCTCACAGAGGCAACTCGAAACCTCAAGGATAATCAGAAACATCTGATATAATCGCTTCTAGATTTTAATCGGCACTCATTAGGTTAAAAAAATTATGTTATTATTTTTAGCTTTTTCCAACACTAAAAAATTAATTTAGTCTAGTCTAAATGGAGCTGAAACTGCACATTTATGAGTTATCACATTATTTTTAAGTTTTTTTCGTAAATATGCTTTTAATCACAGCGACAAAGGTATAGAATCCGCCTCCTAATTTTTCGAGAAAGCTACTAAAATGTAGCAGGTTATCTGCAAGGTAGACAATGAGTCATTACACAGTATTAGGTTTATCAACATGGTTCGAACTAGTCGAACGCATCGGCTCAGAAGCAGAAGCCAAGACGTATTTTTCAGAAACGAAACTAGTTGAGTATAACAACCGAACTTGCCTAGAGTTAATTGAAGCTGGTATGTTAATGCATTTGAAGAATTGGTTAGCAGTACAATACCAAGAATTCAAATCAACGGGTGAACGTTTACGTCGTGAGCAAGTCTCACAGTCTACAAACTCTATCTCAAGTAAACTTTACTCGATAGAAGTGATTAGAACGCGTCCACAAGTGAATGGGCAACAAGCACAACAACAAAGACAACACGTTGCATCGTCACAATTTGCGACAAGCCAGGTTCGTCCTGTACATGCAACTGCAACACCTGCTGCAATTAAGCCGGAAGTTGCAAAACCTGTTGTTGCTGCACCAGTAGCGCCACCGAAACCACGCGTAATTACGTCAAAAATGCCAGCACCAGAAAAGAAACCTGCTGCAGCATCGATGGCTAACTTCTTTATGCGTCAGGTTCGTGCGACTAAATCTGAATTGGAAGATCGTAAGCACCATAATTAAGTGACGCTAAACGCGTACCTAAATATGTGAATGACTCAGTAGCAGGTATTATCCCACGACGGTGGAGATAGAACTTGCTACTGGGTCATTTTTTTATCTGCAATTTAGCAATTTATTTCTAAGTGGTATCACTTTATGCGCATTCATAATGTTCATCGATTAGCGACACAGCGTTTAGCTGACAGCACTAAACCTTTTAAAGCCCGTGGCGGACGCTTACGTCGTTGCGATTATTGCATGCTAGGCAAACAGTTTTGTATTTGTGAGCATCAACCACTCGTTAAGTCGACAGCTGGTTTTATGCTGGTGATGTTTGATTATGAAATGATTAAGCCAAGCAATACGGGTCGTTTGATTGCCGATGTGGTTGAAGATACGTTTGCTTATCAATGGTCGCGCACTGAACCTAATCAAGAGATGATCGACATCATCAATACTGATTGCTGGCAACCATTCATTATCTTCCCTGAAGAGTATGTGGTTGAGCGTGAGCGGGTACAAACAGGGCCATTAATAATTGAACCGGGTAAACGACCGTTATACATCTTACTCGATGGCAGTTGGCGTGAAGCGAAGAAGATGTTCAAAAAGAGCCCCTGGTTAGAACATATTCCGGTCATCTCATTTGATCCTGACGTGGTTTCCCAATATCAGATCCGTAAGGCTGCAAAAGACAATCAGCTCGCAACGGCTGAAGTTGCGTCACTGGTTCTCGGTCATCACGGTGAAGCATTGAATGCTGACATTCTTGCTTGCTGGTTTGATGTTTTCCGTGAACGTTATCTCGCAGGTACTAAGCAAATTGACGTCGGTGTTGATGCGGCCCTTAAACGGTTGCATACACTAACAGTTTAATTGTTATCGATCAGAACGGTTGTATGCATGTGGAAATGCGTATAGCCAATTTTGATGTTTTTCCTTTCCTTGTTAATCCTCTTTTTCTTAATATTAATAGCCTATATTCATATCTCTGAGGTATTATACTCATCACAATAGATAGATGGGTATTAGACTCAATTTAACCTTTCGTGGATAGAATATGCAGAGTAAAAATGAAATGACATTACCGATTCGCTGGGGAATTATCGGCTGCGGCAATGTAACGGAATTAAAAAGTGGTCCTGCATATCAAAAAGTAGCGGGATTTAAACTGTCGGCTGTAATGCGACGTAATCTTGATCTTGCCCAAGATTATGCTTTAAGACATAAGGTTGAAGCATACTCCTCAAATCCGGACGATATTATTAATAGCGATAATATTGATGCTGTTTATATCGCGACTCCTCCCGATAGTCATAAGCTTTATGCCTTGAAAGTTGCACAAGCAGGTAAACCTTGTTGTATCGAGAAACCGTTAGCACCAAATTATGCGGATAGCCTCGACATTTATAATGCGTTTAATGATAAGAATATTCCCTTGTTTGTGGCTTATTACCGTCGTTCATTACCACGTTTTAATAAAGTGAAAGCCTTACTTGAAGCTGGCGCTATTGGCCAAGTAAGAACGATTAATGCATTTTTGAATAAACCCGCCAATGCATTAGATTTATCGGGTCAGTTTAATTGGCGAACAGATAAAGACGTTGCTGTTGGTGGTTACTTTGACGATCTAGCGAGTCATGGACTCGATCTGTTTGCTTATTTGCTGGGTGAATTTGATATTGTTAAGGGGCTTGGAACCAATCAGCAAGGGCTGTATTCATCGTTAGATTCGGTATCCGCATGCTGGCAACATAAAAGTGGCGTGACAGGCGTTGGAAGTTGGAATTTTGGTGGTTGTACACGGGAAGATCGGGTTGTGATCACTGGCAGTAAAGGTGAAATCCGTTTTTCTATTTTTGATGAAGCCGCCGTTATTCTGCAAACACTTGCTCAACGCCAAGAATTTATCATTGAGAACCCTGAAAATATTCAACTCTATCATGTGCAGAATATGCGGGAGCATCTTGTTAATAACATTGACCACCCATCTAGCGGTGAAACGGCTTTACATACCAGTTGGGTCATGGAGCAAATATTAGGTGATAATAAATAACCGCGTCGAATAAGAATTACTGGGTGTTACAAAAACGTAAAAATGTAGGTCGGTGGTAAATTAGATTTGTATCAACTTGTATATTAACATATTAACATTTTAACTATTCTTATTTGTTATGTTTTTGTAGTTTACCCTTGACGTAGGGACTCATTTTATTTTAGAATTTATCACGAAACTACCTCTTTATTTCCACCTTTGTGTCATTTAGATCATATTTTTATAAATGGCATATTTATGACATTTTATCTGTGTAATAGTCATGTCAAAATAAGACGGTGTGTTTTTATTTGGTTACTCATGCCGTTTATATGGATAAATAAGGTGTCTAAATGGAATTGCCTCCCAAAGAAATCATGTTCGAATATGTGCCAACCACGCAGGAAGTAGAAACGTTATTACAACAAACACCTGGTGCTAAAATCAATATTGCTAATACTAAGCATGCCTGTGATATAAGCAAAATCAAGCACCTGACACATTATGGCCATTGTATTAATGGTATTAATATCGAAATAGATATGTGTGACGAATCAGAACTAGAGCCTTTATGGTCATTTCTTGAATTGGATTTTTTACGTATAAGCTTTGTTAGTAAAGACGTGCTAGAGGATGATTTTAAAGCTTTTTTAACTTGGCTCGAAAATGAGGATAAATTGGAAGCGCTGTCACTCGAAACCCAACCGCTACATCATGAGAATGGACTACATCTATTGTCAATTTATTTTGCATCGGCTAAACAATTTCCAGTTTCTTTGTTTATCAAACATAAAGTGACAGCCATGGAAATCCCTGAATTACCATCTTTACAGGTGTTCCATAATGCCAGCGTAGAGATGAGTATGGGCACATTTTAGGTGACGTAAAAATAAAGAGTGCAGGGTGATCGTAATCCTGCACTGTTATTATCTTACGGCTCATGCGCCTCTAAAATACGTCGCATAAACGAGTCAAGTTGTTGTTGCTCATCTGGTGATAACACACTTAATATATTTCTTTCTTTTTGATGTAATCTTGGCATGACAGTTTCAATTAATTGCTTGCCAGTCGCTGTCAGGCGTACAAGCTTACTGCGTTTATCTTCTGGGTTATCAACCCTTTCAATCAATTCTGCTTGGTTTAAACGATTCAATACTTTGGTCAGTCCACCAGAGCTAAATATCATTGACTGATATAGTGCCGTGGGTGACATACAATAAGGTATTGGGTTCCGCCTTAATGTCGCTAATACACTGAATTCTGCGCGTTGTAAATTATGGCTTTCAACAAGCGTTTCCATTTTATTGTGAAATAGATTACTGACACGGAGTAAGCGTAATAATGCGGGAGAAACCGTGTCAGCGCACTGGGGCCAGTTTTCACTCATTGCTTCAAGTATGTCGTTAATGCTATTAGTCATCATTCAATCCCTATCTATGTTAGTAGCCTCGATAATATATCTTGCCAGAAAGCTAAAGTCCAGTTATTATCTTTCTGGAAAGATAAATTGGAGGCGTTAAAATGACACAGAGTAATGGATCTTCACTTGCCACGAGTGAGATAAAAATTGATACGATAGATAATACCGGAAAAATGAATAAGACATTGATTGTAACGCTGGCTGCAGTATTTGCATTAACCCCTTTTACCATTGACAGTTATTTGCCAGCAATGCCAACCATGGCGAACGCAATGGGCGTTGATATTTCTTTGATGTCAGTGACGGTAAGCTTATACATTTTTGGACTGGCTATAGGGCAGTTAATCGGTGGGCCCTTGTCAGATAAGAAAGGCCGTGGTTTTGCTATGATTGCTGGTTTAGCTGTGTTTGCGGTTGCGAGCATATTATTAACCACTGCAAATCAAATTGAAGTCTTGTGGTTATGGCGAGTGTTGCAAGCTATCGGTGGTGGTATGGCTGTTGTTGGTGTCCCTGCAACTATTCGGGATACGACCAGTGGTAAAGAAGCCGCTAAGTTATTTTCGTTGATTGCGCTCATTATGATGATTGCACCCTCTATCGCGCCGACAGTGGGTACCATCATTATGTCGTTAGCTGATTGGCGTTGGATCTTTTATACACTTGCGATCATGGCTGTACTGGTGGCTATTCTCGTTATGTGCTTTATGCCTGAGCCAACTGAAAAGGTTACACTTGAACCCGTATCTTCAGAAATACAGCAAAAGTTCGGGTTATTATCGGTATTTAGTGAAAAGCGCGCATTAGGCTTTATGGTTGCACAAGCGTTTGCTTATTCAGTGATGATGATATTTTTAACGAATGCGTCGATGATGTATATGGAAGTGTTTGGTCAAACGCCAAAACAGTTTTCAATGTTGTTCTTTGCCAATATCTGTGGTTTGGTGGTTGTTAACCGCGCGAATACATTTTTATTATCGCGGTTTGAACCTGAAGCTTTATTAAAAGCGTTTCTAAGC
This sequence comes from Moritella sp. 28, assembly GCF_018219435.1. NCBI lineage: Bacteria > Pseudomonadati > Pseudomonadota > Gammaproteobacteria > Alteromonadales > Moritellaceae > Moritella > Moritella sp. 28. Next base: position 2,323,184 of record NZ_CP056121.1, read on the forward strand.
TTGCAAGTGTTTGGTGGCATAATATTAGTGACAGCATCTGTGCTTGTACCTGGTGCTTTATATGTGGCTGCCGTCGGGTTTGTTATTGCTATTTCGGCAAATGGTGCGGTGATCTCAAATTCAAGTGCATGTTTTATGAAGAGTTTTGGGCGTAATGCTGGCTCTGCTTCTGCGGTATTAGGAGCAACTCAATATACAATAGGTGGGACTGTGAGTGCACTATCTGCATTTATAAGTCTGGGTTCAGTGCAACCTGTCGTTATCATGATGCTGCTTTCGTCTATGATAGCGCTTACGGGGGCCACAATTGCCGCAGCCTATTCTCGTAAAACTGTGTCATAACAACATTGAGCAAGGGCTGAGAAAGGAACTACCAGCCTCCTTGCTTACAGCAGACAAATAAATTGTATTATTATTCATTCAGTAATTGCGCGCATAATTTCACAAAGTCAGATGAAGTAACAATACCAATGACTTTGTTCTGATTATCGATGACCGGAAGACAGCCAAGTTTATTACCAATAAAGTATTCAACAACAATTTTAAGCGGTTCGTCTTCGGTTAGTTTCTGAAAGTCTGATTCCATTAAATCTTCGATTAACTGACCACGTTCTTTTCTTGCGAGTATGTCAGTGCCGTATTTGTTCATCATTGAAATGACAGTGCTGATCATTTTTTTGTGAGTCAGAATACCAACCAGCGTGCCATCGTCTTCAGAGATAACGGGTAAATGGCGCACACCACGAGTTTGCATGAGTTCATGCGCATCTTTTAAACTGGCTTTATGGCTAATACAAACAATATTGTCTGCCATTATATCTCTTACTTTCATATATTAACTCTGTGTTATGTTGTATTGATTTATTTAGTATACCCAAATGTGAATAGAATGCGATGTTAAGATTAAAATAACTATAAATTCATTCAATTTATCAGCAAGTTAATAGCAATCGTGTTGATTATTTAAATTTTATTTTAATAAGTTCGAGTGATAATTAACCAAAAACATTAACTTTTAATTAAATATGCATATTAATAATATAAAATAAATTTTACTGTTGTTTGCTTTGGTTTCAATAAATATAATGGCTTCCCGATCGTGCATATAAAAATGTTAACCATTGTTTGGCACTAATATTTTTTATAGTTCTTTATTGATTGCGCTTCGTAATGTAACAGTATGTCAGTTTGGTGTTATTGTTAATAATAATGTGATAATTTAACCACTTATATTTATAGATGGAGTTAGTGATGAAGGGATCGATCCTTGAATTTGATATCGGAAGTAAGAACGGCGTTATTTCTGGTGAGGATGGATGTCGTTATTTATTTAATATCAATCAGTGGATGTACCAAGGACTACCTCAGATAGGTAGTCGAGTTTACTTCACTTTAAAGTCCGGTGAACTTGTTTCAGTCACAATGACAACAGTAGGGAAATCAAAGAAAATGGGCGCGGTATTATTTGCTTTTTTCTTTGGCGCTTTAGGCTTCCATAAATTTTATTTAGGGTACCATAAACAAGGTATTTGCATGTTGGTGTTGTTTGTATTAGGTTATGTTTTTCTCGGTTTACCTTCGATGGTCATTGCGATTATTGCTTTGGTTGAGTTTGTTATCTATTTGTTTAAGTCAGATGTTAAATTTGAACAAGAATATGTATTAGAAAGCCGTCCTTGGTTCTAGTTATCAGGGTTATCATTCCGCGGTTATTTTCTCAATAGTATGTCCAGTCAGAGTTCCTAATACTGTATTTTTACGCTTATCTGAACGTTGTTTTCGCACCTGCGATGCAACAAAATCTGCCACTTCATTTGCTTCTAATGGTTCTTTCTGCACCACAATTATTGGTAATGGTGCCGTGACTGTTTTTAATCCGGTTACTTTTACAATATTCGCTGCTGGTTGTACTTTGACTGGTCGGCGAATACGTAATGCATGCTCTGGTGTCGTGGCTATTTTTTGATATAACTGCGCTAGTGCTAATTGGTTATCTAGTGTCGCTCTTTCTTGTTCAATCGTGATTTGTGCTAATAACTTTATCTTATCGGGTTGGTGTAATGAATCTTTACGCTGCCAACTAAAACGCACTGATTTAACTAACTCATCATCTACACAATGTATTTTTCGATAGAGGTGTACAGTCATTACCCCAGGACAATTATCGTGTATTGCGCTGAATCGCGCTTGGCGTGTGTCATTCTCGCTAACAACAGCATGTTCTATCTTCGCTTTGATCGTATTAATGGCATTAATTTGTGTAACTATTTTCTCTGTATTGTCGTGGTCTGGGTGTAAATGAATAATACCGACATAGCGGCGGGCTGATTTTTGCGAAAATGGGTGTTTAATGTGAATGTCTTTAAAGGCTTCTGCTGCTAACTTCATTGCCAACATATCGGTCGTTAATTCGGGAATGATTTCGTTTATTATTGCTTGCTCTTGGCCTTTTAGTACCGTTGGGATCCGGCTAACTAATGCCTGCACAGGCTGTGTGTTTCCTAGCAGTTTTTTTAATAGGTCTAAATCTGCGGTGAGTTGATCAAATAAGCTTTTAATATCAGTCATGTTTAATCCTAGTGTTAACCATAATTATCGTTAATCACTAGCATAGTAATGAGTAGACCATCATGCAATAGCGTGACTAATTAGGTGATCGCTATGTGATCATCGCTGCTCATTCGTTGATCGATCTTGTGATGCTACTGATTTTTAAAGGTTTCAGTAAGCTTGGTTTTCTATTGCTATTTTATTTGAAGGAAACTTAGTTTTAGTGTGAAAATATTATGTATATTTTTACGGCTATTATTGACTTCACAATTCTTTTATTTTTATTTATTGACGTATTTTTGTTGTATTCGTACTCAAATATCATTGTATAACAACACAATAGTAGCGTTTTAAGTCGGAAGGTCTACCGACACTTGGACAAGAATAGATAAAATTTAAAGAATGTTGTTAAAAATAAAGTGAATTTAAAAAAACCACCAGTGTCAGTTAGTGTCAGTTAATGTTAGCTACTGTAAGCTAGCGTCATCTGGTGTCGGCTAGATCCCTGTGTAGTAAGTGATTTAGCAATTTTAAATACATTTAGTTATTAGCAATGAATGACTGAATTCCACTTTTTAGGCTGAGTGTGAGTAATGATAAAAAATAATATAATAAAAAAAATAAATAGAATGACGGTTCGAATATTTTTCATTATGGGGATGTTAATTTTAAATGTAAATCAAGTGAGAGCTGGTGATGAAATACCTACTGAAATAGCAGGTATCACACAAGTTAGTTCCAATACGGTTAACTTTTATGTTGGTAGTAATGACTGGGCTGATGTCCATTATAAGATTAACGGTGGAAAGCAAAGAAATCTTCGTATGGAGTTATCTGGAAATGGTAACAGATTCGAGCTAAATAATTTATCTCGCGGTGACGAAATTAGTTATCGTTTTACTTATTGGGGAAGTGAAGGGCACGCGGTTGTTACTTCCGTTAAAAATTATACGCTCCAATCTGATCAAGCTAAAGATACTGATAATGATGGTGTAGTTGATAGCATTGATCAATGCCCGGCAACTCGTCAAGGAGCCACTGTTAATGACGTTGGTTGTGAACTTGATAGTGACAACGATGGTGTGGTTGATAGTTTAGACCAGTGTCCAAATACTCAAAGTGGTCAGGCTGTTGATACAAATGGTTGTGAAGTGGCTACTGAAATGACAGGGATCGAACAAGTTGGCTCAGATACTGTTAATTTTTATGTGAATAATAATGCCTGGGCTGACGTTCATTTCAAGGTCAACGGAGGAGGACAGCGAAATATTCGCATGCTTGAATCTGGACATGGTAATCACTTTCAGTTAAATAACCTGTCTATTGGTGATTCGATTGTTTATAGCTTTACCTACTGGACTGGAAAGTCTGCAACTGACACTGAAAGTAAAACTTATACGCTTGAATCTAGTTCTGTAAATGATACTGATGGCGATGGCGTAATTGATCGTATTGATTTGTGCCCTAATACTCGACCAGATGTAGTTGTTAATGAGGTTGGTTGTGAAGTCGAGCCTGAAATTGACTCTGATGGAGATGGTATTAACGATGCAATAGATCAGTGTGCAAATACGCCAACTGGTACTCCAGTCAATGAGTTCGGTTGTCCTATCAATGACACTGATATCACGCCTTTATTTAATGCTGACACAGTATTGGAACCAAGTGTTATTTCAGAGACTAGTTATGCCGTAATAACTCGTTTTGCAGATCGTGGTCGCGATCGTCACGCAAAAGAAGATCATTTTCAAGCATACGATCATTACCTCTCACATTATTGGACTCATAGAACTGCACGTTTTAAATTTGTTGATACAGTAAGTAAAGGTGGCAATAACATTGAAATTACTTTTGTTACAGAGTGGAAGCTTGGTGTTAAAGAATTTAGAGCTTGGTATCGAGGAATTGGTACTGTAGCTGAATATCATGGTAATTATGAAGATCATGTACAAGAAATGGCGAAAGGTACTTTTGATGATAACCTGGAGTTGATAAGTACTGATGGGGAACAGTATAAATATCGACTTACTATTGATGAATACGTTGCACTTGATGGTACTCGACGTAATTTAGCGGTCGGTCAGTATATGGAGATTGAAGTGAGTCAATTTCTTGATAATGCGCCAGAAGGCCGTGACAATTATTATGGTACAACTTACCTTTATCAAGTCGGTGTTGGTGGTATGATTCCTTGGAAAACGGTAGGTGATTTTGCTGACCAGTCTTCAGAACGTGAAAACTCTTATCCTATCGATGAGTCTGCTTGGCTAGGTGGTAAAACAACCCTACCTTATCAATACACTGCCGAACCAGATAATCACTTTATGCAGATGGCGACAAACCTATCGAGCATTAATGGCCAACCTTTTGTTTTAGGCCGTCGTGTTCATCATACTGATATGATTACAGGGATGCATGATGAGTCAGTAAAAAATGGTGTTTTTGATGCGCTTAAAAATATAGCTGGGACACATTATGTTAACAGCTCATGTTCTTCTTGCCATGCCAGAAATGGTCGCGCACCTGTTGCTGACGTTGGCGAGGTATTAGACAAATGGGTGTTTAAAGTTGCGGATAGCAATGGAAATCCACATCCGCTTATTGGGTCCGTACTACAGCCAAACAATGTTGGAATTGCAGAGCAAGATAGTGAAGGTGGTGTTGTTCTTGGTGCTTGGAGTGAATCTAATGGTTTACGCTCTCCAAATTATGAGTTTTCTAAAAATAGACCAGCCAAACTTTCTGCACGACTTGCACCCCAACTTGTAGGCTTAGGCTTACTTGAAGCTGTTAGTGAGGAGGTTATTTTACAACGTGAAGATCCTCAAGATACAAATCAAGATGGTATTTCAGGTCGACCTCAAAAGGTAACTGACCCCGTTACTGGCGAAGCTCGTCTAGGCCGGTTTGGTTATAAAGCAGGAGCGTCTAGTTTGAAACATCAAATTGCAGGTGCTTTAAATACTGATATGGGGGTGATGACGAGTGTGCTACCTAATCCTGATTGTGGAGCAGAGCAGAAAAATTGTAACAATAGTCAAGGGGCTGAGCTATCTGATGAGAATCTTGATAATTTAGTTAAATACATTGCTTTGTTAGGTGTTAGACCTCAGCGTGATATTGAGCAACAACAGGTCATTGTTGGTAAGCAGAAGTTCAATGCTATTGGTTGTGAAAGTTGTCACCGAGATACAATGCAAACGAGTTCATATGCACCATTTGCAGAACTTAGAGACCAAACTATTCATCCTTATACGGATCTGTTACTTCATGATATGGGGACTGGCTTGGCTGATAACTTAGGTGAGGGTCAAGCTACAGGAGCAGAATGGCGGACTGCGCCACTTTGGGGGCTAGGTCTTTCAGCTTGTGTTACAGGCGGTGTGATTGATGTCGACCGCAATAAGCGGGGCGATGAAGTTTGTTCACCAGATGCAAGTTATCTACATGATGGTCGCGCAAGAACAATCGACGAAGCTATTCTGTGGCACGGCGGTGAAGCTCAAACATCCAATGATAATTATCAAAACTTATCAAGGGGTGATAAGCAAGCTTTGATTGCCTTTTTACGCTCTCTATAGCTAGCGTTAAATAACGATTCAAAGCCATCTAATAATATTAGGTGGCTTTGAACTCGTTTACAGAAATTAATTTGTGTGAAATAGTTCTAAATATTTTTTTGTACTTTCTTACCGGCTAAAATTAGAATTTGTATGTTGCAGCAAGGTATGCAGAAGCAATCGTTACGTTAGTATCCTTAGCCTTTTTTTGTTCAAGTTTAAAAGAATCAGCTTCATAACCAATACGGAAACTTATATCTGAAAATGCAGCGGGTGTATATTCTAAACCAGCGCCCCAGTGTATAGCTTGTGCATTTTTATCGTCGTATATTTTTACTGATTGATCGAGATCTAGTGATGAAAGACCAAGAATAGCAAAAGGACGTAAACCGTTTTGAAAAGTGTAACCAAGATTAGCAGCTACAGAAAAAGTTTTTGGATCCCACTTATTCGATTTATTCGCCTTATTCGGCGTCATGCTACCATACTTTGTATATTGAGCTTCAATTGCTACGATACGGTTAAACTGGTAACCACCAATAAGTTTTAGTGTAGTACCATCTGTTTTGCTCTTCACCCCTTTTGCATCTGTGCCGATTGCTGATTTACCAACACCACCACCAAGGTAGAAGCCTGAAACATCTTGGTTTGCCTGAACACTTGTTGTTAATGAAAGTGCCGCTAAAGTACCTGCAATTATAATCGATTTCATGTCGTCTCTTCCTATGCTATATAATAATTTATGGCCGCAATTATAGGGAAAGTTCACTTTTAAACAATTCAATAAGACTGGTTAGTTGTAAGGTTTTGTCAGGTAGTGTAAAGGCTTGAATATAAACATATAAAGTTTAAACAGAACAAGTGAAATAGTAATATTTATTTTAAATTCAGCTGTTTACTGTGATTTTTCATTGTCGCTAATCATGCGGTATTCATATATGTTCATTTGTGGTCGTAATTATAGAAATAGCTTATTTTTAATTGACTTAGCAGCAGAGGTCACTTGTAAGGTTTTGTCAGGTCATGTAAGAATTGGCCTATAAAAATATAAAGTGGACATACATCAATTACATATAACCACTGTATAGAGCAGTTCTAGATATTGCTTTGTGCTTTCTTGCCAGCTAAAACGAGCCAGCTTTGCGTTGTCTGCAATCTTAGCCCATGTTTTAGGTTTGTTCGCATAGAGTTTGATTGCTTCGTTAAAGCTAAAGCCATTTTCTAAATGCTGAACGTTGATGATCTTTTGAAAGTCGAAAATGACTTAGTGAAGCATGGATACAAGCGAAGTATTGATACACCGATAGAAAAACACCGCAAAAGGTTGTACTTCTTTGATAATTTCGGGTTTGAGTGGATTCGTTCAGCTTGGCGATATTATTCATGGTGATCACATGTTTTTTTATAAATAATACGTCCATGACTTGTCGGGCTAGGACGTATTATTTAACGGTTTTAATTTTTAAGTTAAATTTGGTTAATTAGCTATTTTTAACATGATCAGTCACTGGGCTATTTACAATATGGCAGCCGTAATAAGAATGGCCTTGACTACCATCCCAATATCGCACAGATGCTAGATTATAGCTTTTGACTTTATAATAAGTTGTGTCATAGGTTTTCGCGGGCACTTCGTGAACTTTCTCTGGATCTTGAGGTGTCACGGTAAAGTTATTGAATAGCGAAGCAACATCATACTGATATCCAGGAGTACCTTCATGATGAGATTTTATTTTTTCATGAACTGATGGGTAGTAAAGAGCAAATTCAACATCAGCATTATTTGTGCCGCTAAATAGTCTTATTGTTGCTTGATGAATACCTGAGACGTGAGAGCTTGTCGTATAAGATGAATGTGTAGGGGTCGCTAATGCATTGGTTGCAGTTAATTCATACCCGGCCGTTGAACTGCTGATGCTGAATGATACCGGTAGGTTTTCCACTGTATTATGACACTTAATGTTTACACCAGCCTGTGCAGATGTTGCGATAAAACCCGAAATACACAATAGCGATAATTTTTTAATCATTGTTAATCCTTTGTTGTAATGACAAATTTAAGTTCTTCTCCTAGAACATATTCATAATAGCGTACGCTCAAATAAAAATAGTTATCATTATCAAAATGATTGTGTTTATGTCAATTAGTACTAGTTATTGATAGAGATAGATCGAGATCGAATGGGTTATATCTTATTTTTAGTGTTATGAATTAAGTTAAGATCTTATTTGGGTGTTTTAATTTACTAAGATTGGGGTGATACTCTGTGAGGTATTGATTTTTAATCGAAAAAAAACCACCGAGCAAAGCAGGGTGGTTTAGATATTTATCACTGTATTAGTCTAGTCGTGTGTATAGAGCAGTTCTAGATATTGCTTTGTGCTTTCTTGCCAGCTAAAACGAGCCAACTTTGCGTTGTCTGCAATCTTAGCCCATGTTTTAGGTTTGTTCGCATAGAGTTTGATTGCTTCGTTAAAGGCACTAATCAAGTTATCACTTTGCTCTTGCAGTGATGAACCGTTAAAGCTAAAGCCATTTTCTAAATGCTGAACAGTGTCTTTTAGACCGCCAACAGCATGAACGAGGCAAGGTTGACCATCACGCATAGCTAACATTTGGCTAATACCACAAGGCTCGAATGAACTTGGCATTAAGAACAGATCACCATGTAGATACATTTGATCGGATAATGTCTGGCCATAACCGTTTAAGAATAAGAAATTATCGTGACTTGCCATTAGCTGCATGAATTCAAATTCAATGCGAGTATCGCCAGAACCTAGAATGATCATGCGGCCATTCATGCGTGCAAGATCATCAAGTAACACAGACAATACTGTTTTACCTTGATAAGGCTGACGTAATAACAGTGCTTTTTGATCGGTTAAACGACCAATGCTAGTCACTAAAAAATCAGTGAAAGGTGCTTGGCTATTCCAGCTATTGATCTGTTCATTCGCAAGGTAGTGTACCGTTTTTAAATGCTCAGACTGTGCTAACCAGCGCTTAACTTGTTGCTGTGCTGGGGCCAAGAAGGTACTTAGTGCAGCTGGTTTCGTGCGTTTTTTACTGACTGTGTCTGTGTATTCACAGCCATTTAAAATACCGACTAAACGATTTTGCTGTTTTGCGTTTGCCAGATCTTGTTCTAGTCCTTCGCCACCAAAGAAACCATTGCTAGCAACACTGGCGTGCAATACTTCTTCTGCATAAGTCGGTGATACCACATGGACTTTGTTACACAGATTGATACCGGCGCGCATTGGGTTATAGCAGTGGTTATAACGCGGATCGCAAATGGCATTTTTATCAAAATTAAGTGTTGGGAACCAGTGTAGTAAACTTGATTTATCGCCTGTAATAGGACGGATACCTTGCAAGGCAATGTTATGCACGGTGTAAACCGAGTGGATATTAGCAAGTTCTTTATATTTCGGTGTATATTGGGCTAATACGGCTATTGTTGCACTGTGCCAGTCGTGTAAGTGTAATACATCAGGTCGGGTTAATTTTGACTCGATAAGAAGTTGGCATACAGCAAGATTAAACAAGGCGTACTTTGTTGCGTCAGTAGCAAAAGGGCGGTTGCCTTCGTCATGGCTATACACATGGCCGCCTTGACTAAATAAGGGATGTTGTAGTACAAACTGACGTACTTTATTTGGTGTTTCGGGTAAAAACAGTTCGAATAAGGTAACGGTTTCGCTTTGTCCTGCAAACTCAACCTTTACACTTGCAAGTTGGCGTGACTCAAACTTTTTCGCGTAATGACCATAATCAGGGATCAGAACATCAACGCTTACATCATGGTTAGGCAAAGCTTTTGGTAAATCCCGAACTACGTCAGCAACGCCACCAACTTTAGCACCTGGTATCGCATCATTTTCGGCGGCTATCATTAAAACGTGCATGAATAAATTGTCCTTAAAGCAGAATATTAAACTTGTCTGATTGAAATATAATCGTGGAATTAAAGAGACTTATTGTTATAAAACAAAAATAGCAATAAGTCACTTAGTTAAGAGACTTATTGCTTATAAAACATTGATTTTCAGTTATCGATTAAACGAGTTCTGCAGTTTGTTTAGCGGCTTTTTCTAGTGCTGCTTTAACGCCCTTTTCTGCCATTCTTTTAAGCATATCCGATGTTACTAAGGTGATCCCTTTTGCGGATACGCGGAAACCGTTTGCTAAGTCTTGGTCTTTATCATAGCCTACGATCAATCCGGCTGGTAATACACATTTGCTGTCGATGATAGTACGGCGCAACTTACAATTTTCGCCGATATTAGCACCCGGTAATATTACCGACTCTTCAATTGTTGAGTATGAATGCACATGTACATTTGAAAATAGCAGTGATTTACGGATTATTGAACCTGAAATAATACAACCACCGGAAACGGTCGAATCAACAGCCATACCACGGCGCACATCGTTATCAAAAACAAATTTAGCTGGTGGTAGTTGTTCTTGGTACGTCCAAATTGGCCAGCTTGAATCATAAAGGTTAAGTTGTGGCTCAGGTGTCACCAGTTCCATGTTAGCTTCCCAGAACGAGTCAAGCGTGCCTACATCGCGCCAGTACGGTTGTTGATCACTATTTGGATCGCTGAATGGGAATGCAAATACTTGATGATCTTCAATGATTGCGGGGATGATGTCATTACCGAAATCACGATCAGATGTAGTTCGCGTCGCATCTTTTTCTAGTTGATCAAATAAGAACTCAGTATTAAATACATAGTTGCCCATCGATGCTAAACACTGCCCTGGTTTACCTGGGATCTCATTTGGTTGTGCAGGTTTTTCGTCGAAACGCTTAACGCGGTTATCTTCGTCTACTGTCATTACACCAAACTGGCCAGCCGCTTCTTCTGTTGCGACTTCGATACAGCATACCGTCATGTCAGCCCCATTTTCAACGTGCTTAGCAAGTAGATCACCGTAATCCATACGATACACGTGGTCACCAGACAAGATCATGACGTATTTTGGCATTTCTGAACGAATAATATCGATGTTTTGAAATACAGCATCTGCCGTACCTGAATACCAATCGTTACCGTAGCGTTGTGATGCCGGTAAGATCTCGACAGACTCAGACAATTCTTTCTTGAAATGTCCCCAACCACGGTTTACGTGACGGATTAATGAATGTGATTTGTACTGAGTTGCAATACCAACACGACGGATCCCAGAGTTAATGCAATTAGATAATGGGAAATCAATAATGCGGAATTTGCCACCGAAAAATACAGCTGGCTTTGCGCGCCAATCTGTTAACTCATGTAAACGACTACCTCTGCCGCCTGCAAGGATCAAGGCATAAGTATCTTTAGTTAAGTTACTAATATAACGATGTGTACCTTTTGACATATTACTTCTCCATAAGCTTGTGTCGAAATTAGGTTTAATTATCAACCCTTGAAATTAACTATTAAATCAATGCTTTAAGTTACTTTCATTGTAAGGCCAAGAGTAATCAAGGGCTTAATAAATAGTGTTAAATCAAGCGTCCAGCTGTGTTAGCTTCCAAATATCTTGATTGTATTCATTAATTGTTCGGTCGCTTGAAAACGTGCCACTTGCTGCGGTGTTCAGAATGCTTAATCGTGTCCATGCTGCTTTATCTTGATAGGCGAGGGCGGCTGATTGTTGCGCTTCACAGTAGCTTGCAAAATCATGGGCGACTAACCACTGATCATGCGGGTTTAAAATTGAGTCGATTAATGGTTGGAATAAACCATTTTCAAATAAGTTGAAATGACCACTGTTGAGTAATGTCATTACACTGTTTAGTTTGTCGTCATTGGCAATGATATTTTCAGGGTTATAGTGAGCACGGATATCGGTGATTTGTTCGCTTTGAGCACCAAACAAGAAGAAGTTATCTGCACCGACAGCATCACGGATCTCAATGTTTGCCCCGTCTAATGTACCGATAGTGGCAGCGCCATTCATCATGAATTTCATGTTGCCTGTACCAGACGCCTCTTTACCTGCGGTTGAGATCTGTTCTGACAAGTCCGTTGCTGCACAGATAGTTTCCATCGCTGTTACGTTGTAATTTGGTAAGAATGCAATACGTAACCAAGGCTGTGCTAGCGGATCGGCATTGATCGTTGCGGCAACGTTATTGATTAATTTGATCGTCAACTTAGCAATGAAATAACCCGGCGCCGCTTTACCACCAATTAATACGCAGCGTGGTGTCATACCTTCGGTATCACCACGACGGATGCGATCATAAAGATGGATAACATGCAGAATATTAAGTAACTGGCGTTTGTATTCGTGCATACGTTTAACTTGAACGTCAAACATCATGTTGGTATCGAATTCAACCCCACATGCTTCTTTGACTAAATCCGCTAATTTTTGTTTGTTGTGTTTTTTAACGTCTTGCCACTTGGCATGGAACTTAGCGTTGTCATAATAACGACGTAGTTTACTGATTTCGCTTAAGTCACGGGTCCAGTTATGACCAATCTTGTCGCTAATCAGTTCGCTTAGTTTTGGATTACAGTGTGCTAACCAACGACGTGGCGTTACACCGTTTGTTTTGTTATTGAATTTGTTTGGTGACAGCTGATAGAAATCATTGAATAAACCTTCACTCAATAACTGGGTGTGCAATGCGGCAACACCGTTTACCGAGAAACTCCCCACAATTGCAAGGTAAGCCATGCGGACTTGTGGATCATCGCCTTCTTCGATAATTGATAACGCACGTTGTTTATCAACATTACCTGGCCACTGACAAGCGACTTCCGTTAAGAATCGCGCATTGATTTCATAAATAATCTCAAGCAGGCGGGGTAATAGGTGTGAAAATAAACGTACAGACCATTTTTCTAATGCTTCTGGCAACAGGGTATGGTTGGTGTACGCCATTGTAGACGTTGTGATCTGCCACGCGAGATCCCAATCTAGATCATGCTCATCCAGTAGTAAACGCATCAGTTCTGCAACCGCCACACTTGGGTGCGTATCATTAAGTTGGAACACGTGGTATTTAGCAAAATCAGTAAAATCACTGCCGTGTACTTTTACCCATTCAGCAATGATGTCTTGTAAGCTAGCAGACGTAAGGAAATATTGCTGACGTAAACGTAGCTCTTTACCGTTTTCACTGGCATCGTTTGGATACAGCACCATGGTAATTTGTTCAGCTAAATTTTTACGTGCAACCGCTTCGGTGTAGCTACCAGCGTTGAATTCACCGAGATCAAATTCATCTGTTGCCGCTGACTTCCAAAGGCGAAGCGTATTAACGATACCGTTTTGATAACCAGGAACGGGTACATCATAAGGCACAGCGAGTACATCTTCAGTCCCAACCCATTGGTGATGAGTGCGACCTTCTTTATCTTGATAGGTTTCTACATGACCAAAGAACTTAATACGGCGGTTATGCTCTGGCGCGGCAACTTCCCAAGGGTGGCCATCACGTAGCCAGTTATCTGGGTGTTCTACTTGATGACCATTTTCGATGCTTTGATTAAACATACCGTATTCATAACGGATACCGTAGCCTGTCACCGGTAGTGCTAAACTTGCACAGCTATCGAGGAAACAAGCAGCTAATCGACCTAGACCACCATTGCCTAAACCGGCATCGTGTTCTGAATCTGCAATGGATTCTAATTCACAGCTGTAATGGTTCAGGCCTTTACGAACACTGTCTTCTAAATCAAGGTTTAGCACCGCATTACCTAATGCGCGACCCATTAAGAATTCTAATGAGATATAAGCTGCACGACGTGTTGGTTGCGTTTGCTGTCGTTTTTTTGTCGCGCGTGATTTTTCCATTAAGCGATCACGGATTGTTAATGCCAGAGCATGGTATAGATATTGTGGCGATTCACCGACTTCATCACGACCAAGGGTATAATGGAAATGACGTTTTAAATCTTCAGGCAAGGTTCTGGCATTCACCACTGGCCCATTATTTGTCTCTAACGTACAAACTTTGTTTGTTTTAGATTTATGTTTTTTTAATGACATATTACTTCCTTTATTATGACATTTGGGCTAACTATTCTTTTATTACTGTGGTTATTTTTTGCTATTTTTGGGGTGCTAAGTACACCGTTGATAGCGGTGGTAGCGCTATACAAATACTTTGTGTAAATCCTTGCCATTCAACGTATTCGGCAGTGTAACTCGCTTGGTTTGCAAAACCGCTACCGCCGAATTCAGTATCATCGGTATTAACGATAACCTCATATTCACCGAGATTTGGTACGCCAATGCGGTAGTTTGAGTGGCATGCAGGTGTCATATTCGATACCACGACAACATGTTCATCTTTTGCTTTGTTATAACGTAAAAAACTAAACACGGATTGCTCGGCATTACTTGCGTCAATCCAATCAAAACCTTGATGATCAGTGTCTAACTCAAATAAGGCATGTTGATGACAGTAACTGTTATTTAAGGCTTTTATGAGCGCTTGAACACCTTGATGCGCTGGTTGATCAAGTAAATGCCAGTCGAGTGATTGGTCATGATTCCATTCTGCACGTTGGCCAAATTCACAACCCATAAACAGTAGTTTTTTACCTGGATGTGCCCACATGAAACCGTAATAGGCACGTAAATTAGCAAATTTTTGCCAATCATCTCCGGGCATCTTGTTAAGCAGTGAGCCTTTACCGTGTACAACTTCGTCATGGCTTAGCGGTAAAATAAAGTTTTCACTGAATGCATAAGCTAATGAAAAGGTCATTTCATGGTGGTGATGCTGGCGATAGAGTGGGTCGCAGCTCATGTATTCTAAGCTGTCATTCATCCAGCCCATGTTCCATTTATAACCAAACCCAAGACCACCTTGGTCAGTGAACGCTGTCACACCTGGCCAGGCTGTTGATTCTTCGGCAACCATCATGATGCCTGGATGATTTTTATAGCAACGCTGATTAACTTGTTTTAATAATTCAATGGCACCTAGATTTTCACGGCCCCCATACTGATTTGGGATCCACTCACCTTCTTGACGGCTGTAATCGAGATACAACATGGATGCCACAGCATCAACACGTAGACCGTCAATGGCAAAGTTATCAAACCAAGCAAGTGCATTTGAAATTAAAAAGCTTTGTACTTCTGCGCGATCATAATTAAAGATATGGGTTTGCCAATCGGGATGGAAGCCTTGACGTTTATCCGCATGTTCAAAAAGATGTGAGCCATCAAACTGTGCTAAACCATGTGCATCAGCAGGGAAGTGTCCAGGTACCCAATCGATTAATAAACCGATGTTGGCTTCGTGACAAGCGTCAACAAAAAATTGGAAATCTGCCAAACTACCAAAACGACTGGTCGGGGCAAATAAACCAACAGGCTGATAACCCCACGAACCATCAAACGGAAATTCACTGATTGGCATTAATTGGATATGCGTAAACCCAAGATTTTTTACATAAGGTACAAGCTGTTCGGATAATGCTTTATAACTTAAGAACTGATTATTCTCGTCTCGTTTCCATGAACCCGCATGCACTTCATAGATACTAATAGGTGCGTTAATCGCGTTTCGTTCTGCTCGTTGTGCCCATGCTTTCGCTGGAGACTGCTGCCATGCACCAGAGTTTGCTTTAGTGGGGACACATGATGCCGTTTGCGGTGGTAACTGCATGGACGAGGCAAATGGGTCGGCTTTTTCTAAGCGCTCACCATTTTCGGTAATGATACTGAATTTGTAATTATTGTCGGTATCAGAATCAGTAATATCGGCAATGAATATTTCCCAGATACCTGCACCAAGGTGTTTACGCATTGGGTGACGCGTTGGATTCCAATGGTTAAAATTACCGATCAAACTGACTGAGTTTGCATTTGGTGCCCATACCGTAAAACGAACGCCTTCAACATTATCGATGATAGTCCAATGCGCACCTAAATGGCGTTGGGCTTGTTCTAACGTACCTTCGTTAAATAAGTAAACGGCTTTTGGATCTAAGGTTGATGCAAATTTATAAGGGTCTTGCTCGACTACGGTAGAAAATGGATATGCGATTGTGAGTTGATAATTAGCATTGTATTGTTTTTTTGACAAGCTAAGAACAAACAGGTCGCTGGTACCAACACGTTGATAACGTCGCTGGTGGTTTTTATCTTGATAAAACACCTGTTGTGCACCGGGAATGAAAGCGCTAAGTGCGTACTTATCACTGGTGATTTGGTGTGGACCTAAAAAAGCAAAAGGGTCATCGAGTGTACCTTGGTTTAGCGCATCGATTTGATGACTAAAGCGTTCTTCAAAGCGCCCTGTTATTGTTGGTGTAGTCGAAATGTTACTCATGATCCATCCTGGATTAAACGTATTGTTAGTTATCTATTTAGTACGTAGCGTTGATACAACGCTGTTATCTGTACCGTAGGTATTAGGTAAATATAAATCGGCTTTATGATCGTTATGCCATTCATTACTATTAATTAAGTAGCGAAAATGAAAATGCTGGTTTATGGGTAAACGAACTTTAGTGCGGAAAACGTTATCTTTTTTTATGTACTTCATTGGTATTGCTTGCCAATTATTAAAGTCAGCATGGAGTTCGACAATATCACTGTTAATTAATGATGTACTGGTATCGCAGGCGAACTCAAAAGTAACATCGGCCTCGGCTTTTGTTTTAAAAAAACGTTTTTTTAACATGTTATCTTCCTTGTCGTATGTCATCGGTTTAACAAATCAAACCTGTTTCGCTTACACGTTTAAATTAAGCTTATCCACCTAATTGGGTAACCATATGTGGGTATTATCATTAAGGTTTGATGTTAATTAAAGCTATTATCATTCATGTTGTGACGTAGGTCACCTTCTCTTGGTTTCATTCGTAACAATGCGTCATTTCTTATGCTTAATGAGGTTTCAGTTATATTCTAATTAAAAACTAACCAATTAGTAATATTAATTATCTGGACAGATGAGTGGATGACAGATATCAAGAATACTTAACGCAGAGCAAATTGACGATGCTGATGCTGATGCTGATGCTGATGCTGATGTTGATGTATTACGGGCTATTTACTTAACAAGCTAAACCCTTGATTAAAACAAGTGTTTTTTTGGTATTCACTTAGTCTAAAATTAGAGCGATAAATCACTTTATTTGTAAGATTTGTAAGGGGAAAACTTAGCGGATTTAATATTCCTCGTTAATCGTCATTTTAACGATACAATGTCATCACAGAATATTTACAACATTATATGGATTATGAAACCTATTTCGTTTAGAACTTATATTTCTGGCATTTTCATTTTACTCTTTAGTATATTTAGCTTAACGACGATAGTGGCAGGGGTAAGCCATATGGAGTCAGAAAAAGTGAATTTTACAAACGAGTATGTAAAGAAATATACCAGCAGTTTGCAAAGCCAAATTAAACTTATTTCGATCCCTGCGATCACTTCCCTTGATATGTTGATAGTCGTTAACTTAGTTGAAAATAACGACAAAGATTTAGCATGGCTAGCACCTATAGCGACAACATTAATTAAAAATCCGTATATGACCTCCCTATATGCAGCGAATCAAGATGGCAAGTCGGTTTTTATTTATCGAATCACAGAAGATATGCGTAGTTCTGAGCATACGCTGCCAGCTAATGCTGTATTCAGTGTTAACTTCAATCAGGTAAGTGGAAAGCAACGTCGTGTATTTTTGAATAAGGAATTAGAAGTTGTTTCTTGGGAGTATTATGACAATGGTGGTTATGAGCCAAGAGTTCGCCCTTGGTTTAAAAACACAAAACTTGATGGCAGTATTTTATTTTCTAAGCCGTATAAGTTTTACCCTTCTCAACATTTAGGTATTACATTTTCACGTCGTGCCTATGACGGTAAAAGTGTTGTTGGTGTCGACTTTGATTATCAGTCGTTATCACGAGTAGCTCAGGACATGAAGTACTCGAAACATGCGAAGACTTTCTTATTAACCCCAACGAAAGATGTCATTGCCAGTAACATTGATATAGATAATGACTATTTACTAGAAAGTAGTGAACCAGGGCTAGTGAAAGCGCTGGTAAATTTAGATCGTTTAGTCCCCTTTAAAACGGTAATGCAATCTATTACTAATAACGGTCAAGCCTCTCGGTTATTAATAACCCCGTTGAATGTTGGAGACGAACACGTTATTTATCTTGTTAATCTGATTAAAGAACAAGAGTTTTTAGCTATGTCAGCCTATTTTAGTTCCCACTTCAATATTCAAAATATGCTGTTTTTAACGCTGATATTTTTTATTATTAGTATTTTGTCGACTAGGCGGATCGCGAGGCCGCTTATATATTTAAATAAATCTTTAACTAATATTCAAACATTTAAGTATCGCCATAAGAAATATCAACCCTCAAATATTGCGGAGATCGATCAACTTAATGAAACCATGTTATTGATGGAAAGCGTGCTCGTTGATTTCTTTAATAACCTTTACCATGTGGCTCGTTCATCTAAGCCTGAAGAGTTATCCGCTTCGATTGTTGAACAGACAGAAGTTATTTTATCTGCAAGTAGTTGCCAGTTGTTCATCACGAATAGAACAAATAGACAAAAATTTCATCTCGCAGCCAATTCGGGTTCTATTCCTGAGTTTGAACTTCAGTCTTTCGCTCATGACAATAAAGACGTATTTGATAAACATGTGCATAAATTATCAGGGGAAGGTGCTAAAGCTATTTTTTCTGGTGGGCCGTGTAAAACAGGTTTTATTATTCCTTTAATGAACCGTAAAGAAGAAAATATCGGTGTTTTAGTGATCGGCTTTAAAGACAAAATAGATAAAACCGCCTACGATCGAATTCGCTTGGTACGAAATTTTATTGGTTTTAACGAAATAGTATTAGAACATTTAGAGAAAGAACAGGAACAGCAGGAATTATTCCATTCTTTTGTGATGATGACAGCGACCGCGTTAGATACAAAATCCCCTTACACTGGCGGTCATTGTCAGCGGGTACCGGAAATTACCAAATTAATCGCCGAGGCGGCTGAATCAGATACGGGCCTATTTGCTGATTTTTCGCTAACTTCAAAAAGCAGGGAAGAGCTGTTAATTGCCGCCTGGTTACATGATTGCGGTAAAGTCACAACGCCTGATTATGTGATGGATAAAGCAACGAAGCTTGAAACTATTTATGATCGTATTCATGAAATACGTATGCGTTATGAAGTGTTAAAACGAGATGCTGACCTTGTATATTGGCAGTCGATAGCAAAGGGGATGGATAAGTCTCGAGCCCAGCAAGTTTGCCACGAGCTAAAAGCGGAATTAGATGAAGAATTTGCATTTATAGCAAGTTGTAACCCGGGTAGTGAATTTTTAGCACCGGAAAAACAGCAACGATTAACCGAGATATCAAAACGTACTTGGTTAAGAACATTGCCTGATGATATTGGTATCTCTCAACAAGCGTTAGCGAAAAAACCTGCGGGTTTGAATCAGCTGCCTGCCATTGAGAATGTGTTAGCGGACAAACTAGAACATTTATGTACATGGGAAGAAAAGCAAAAGCAGAATAAGAATAGTAAACGTGATTTTAAAATACTGCAACCCGCGCACCGCTTTAACCGTGGTGAAATACATAACCTTATTGTTAAGGCCGGAACCTTAACAGAGGAAGAGCGTTACCACATTAACGATCACATTGTGCAAACATACATAATGCTAGATCAGATTATGTATCCTGAATACTTAAAGAATGTTCCGTTAATTGCTGGTAGTCATCACGAAAAAATGAATGGTGAAGGTTATCCTCTGAAATTAAAAGGGGAAGACATCCCGATGGGTGGTCGTATGATTGCTGTCGCTGATATTTTTGAAGCTCTGACAGCATCTGACCGTCCCTATAAAGACGCTAAAAAGTTAAGCCAAGCATTAAAAATAATGGCATTTATGGTAAAAGACGAGCACCTTGATCATGATGTGTTTGATTTGTTTTTAACAAAAGGCGTCTACGAATCTTATGCGGATGAATACTTAAAACCTGAACAACTTGATTTTGTCGATGTTGATGGGCTTAGAGCTATTTATATCAAAAAATAATCGATATAAATACACCGATTAGCGACTTGTCACATTTGTAATTAAATAACAAAATACTCGCAAATACCTATTTGTGAGTATTTTTATTGGTGTTTTTGTTGTTTTTAAATTACAATAATGGCAGTATTTATCAATTTTCAATTATTAAACGCTATATTACGTTATATAATTACGTTCCGGTTCACACTTTTGATCTCCTTCATGCTACCTCATAATTAAAATTGATCTGCATCATTATTAACTCCTAAGTAATACCTCAAAATACCTACATAATAAATATATAGGAATACTTATGAGCAAAGTCAGACTGGTTATTATTGGTAACGGTATGGTTGGCCACCGTTACATCGAAGACTTAGTAGAAAAAGCTGAAATCGAAAATTTTGATATAACGGTATTTTGTGAAGAACCCCGCGTTGCCTATGATCGCGTCCATCTCTCTTCTTATTTCTCCCATCATACTGCCGATGAATTATCTCTGGTAAAAGAAGGTTTTTATGGCAAGCATAATATCAATGTATTAATTGGTGAACGTGCTATCAATATTAACCGCTCACAGAAGATCATTTATTCAAACTCAGGCCGTGAAATAAAATACGACAAATTGATTATGGCAACGGGCTCAACACCTTGGGTACCACCAATTAAAGGCAACGAAAGTAAAGATTGCTTTGTTTACCGTACTATTGAAGATTTAAAAACCATTGAAGCAACGGCAAAACGCAGTAAAAGCGGTGTCGTTGTTGGCGGTGGTTTATTAGGTCTAGAAGCGGCAGGCGCATTAAAAGCGCTGGGTGTCGAAACACACGTTATCGAGTTTTCACCGGTATTAATGGCTGAGCAACTAGATCGTGAAGGTGGTGAACAGCTTCGTAAAAAAATTGAAAAACTGGGCGTGCAAGTGCATACCAGTAAGAATACATTAGAAATCGTTGCGCAAGGTGAAACGGCACGTAATACCATGAAGTTTGCTGATGGTACCGAGCTTGAAGTTGATTTTATCGTATTCTCAACCGGTATTCGCCCACAAGACAAGTTGGCTCATCAATCAGGTTTAGCAACAGGCCGCCGTGGTGGTATTACTATTACTGACCAATGTGTGACGAGCGATAACGATGTATATGCGATCGGTGAGTGCGCATCTTGGAACGAACAATTCTTTGGATTAGTGGCACCGGGTTACAAAATGGCACAAGTTGCTGTTGACCACTTGTTAGGTCATGAAAGTGTATTTGAAGGCGCAGACATGAGTGCAAAACTCAAACTGCTTGGCGTAAAAGTAGGGAGTATCGGTGATGCAAATGGCCGTACACCGGGCTGCAAGAGCTTCGTATACCTTGATGAAACAGAGGAAGTATACAAACGTATTATTGTTTCTGAAGACGGCAAAAAATTACTGGGTGCAGTATTAATCGGCGATACATCTGATTACGGTAATTTATTACAACTTAAATTGAATGACATGGATCTACCTGAGCATCCAGATAGTTTGATTTTACCTGCGCATGCAGGTGGCGATAAGCCAGCAATGGGTGCTGATTCATTACCAGATACTGCAGTATTGTGTTCTTGTTTTGATGTCACTAAAGGTAAAATTGCAGCCGCAGTTGCCGATGGCCACACAACAATAGGCGAAATAAAAGCGGTTACTAAAGCCGGTACAGGTTGTGGTGGTTGTTTACCACTTATCACACAGGTATTGAATTCAGAACTGGCTAAATCAGGCATTGAAGTGAAAAACCATTTATGTTGTCACTTCGAATATTCTCGCCAAGAGTTATTCCACCTTATCCGCATTGAATGTATTAAGACCTTTGACGAATTATTGACTAAATACGGTAAAGGTTACGGCTGTGAAGTGTGTAAACCAACTGTTGGTTCCATCTTAGCATCGTGTTGGGGTGAGCATATATTAAGTCGTGATAATGTTGGCCTGCAAGATACCAATGATAACTTCTTAGGAAACATGCAAAAAGACGGTACTTATTCAGTTATTCCACGTATGGCAGGCGGTGAAGTAACACCACAAGCACTGGCTGTACTGGCTGATGTTGCTGCTGAATATAACTTGTATACCAAGATCACTGGCGCACAACGTATTGGTTTGTTCGGGGCTCATAAAGGTGATTTACCAACAATCTGGAAGAAACTGATTGCTGGAGGTTATGAAACGGGTCAAGCGTATGCAAAAGCATTACGTATGGCTAAAACCTGTGTTGGTAGTACTTGGTGTCGCTTTGGTGTGCAAGACAGTGTCGGTCTCGGTGTGTTACTTGAAAACCGATATAAAGGTATTCGTACTCCACACAAAATGAAGTTTGGTGTATCCGGTTGTACACGTGAATGTGCTGAAGCACAGGGTAAAGATTTAGGTCTTATTGCGACAGACTCTGGTTGGAATATGTATGTGTGTGGTAATGGCGGCATGAAGCCGCGTCACGCAGATTTACTCGCATCGGATCTAGATGAAGCAACATTACTTCAATATATTGACCGTTTCTTAATGTTCTATGTGCGCACAGCAGACAAGCTACAACGTACCTCGGTATGGATGGATAATCTAGAGGGTGGTGTTGATTACCTACGTGAAGTGGTTGTTAATGACAAGCTGGGTATCAATGAACAACTAGAAACTGACATTAATAAACTGATTAATGAATTCCGATGTGAATGGTCTGAAGTAGTCGAAAGTGAAGAGCTGCAAAAACGTTTCGCTCACTTTATTAATAGCGATGAGCAAGACAGCAATGTGCGCTTTGTGAGTGCACGTGACCAACATCGTCCTGCTTCAATTGCAGAGAAAGCGGATACTTATACAATCACAGTGGAGGAACACGCATGAGTAAATGGATTGGCGTTTGCCAACTAAACGATATCAACCCAAAGACAGGTGTGTGTGCACTGGTTAATGGTAAGCAAGTTGCGATTTTTCGTCCACGTGACAACGATGAGTTGTTTGCGATAGACAATATGGACCCGTTTGCTAAATCAAATGTACTTTCACGCGGTCTTATTTGTGAACATGACGAGCAGCTTTGGGTAGCAAGTCCGTTGAAGAAACAGCGCTTTAATTTATCGACAGGGCAATGTTTAGAAAACGATGTTGTGTCACTTGCAACGTATAAAATTAGAGTGAACAAAGATGCTGTTGAGATTAGCGATTAGTTTAAAAGGAAGTCCCTTATGTATGCAGACACAATTAAAAAATGCTCAGCCAACGCTGCCCGCATTGTAAAACTAGACAAGACAGACCCACTTAGCTTTCTTATCAGCGGTGCTATGGCTGGTGCGTATGTGGGTCTTGGTATTATCTTGATCTTCACGTTAGGTAACATGGTTGATCCATCAATTCGTCCATTAGTGATGGGCGCGACATTTGGTATTGCATTAACGTTAGTTATTATTGCGGGTTCTGAGCTGTTCACTGGTCATACTATGTTTTTAGCACTAGGAGCGAAAACAGGGGCCATCACTTGGGCTGACAATGTACGTATATTACCAAAAACATGGTTATATAATCTTATGGGTTCAATCGCAGTTGCAGCGTTATTTTATTATGCTGGTGGCGGAAAATTATTAGGTAACTCAGAAAGTTTAGTGCACAAAGTTGCGTTAGCGAAAACAACGGCACCAGCAATCGTTTTGTTATTCAAAGGTATCTTATGCAACTGGTTAGTCTGTCTTGCAATCTGGATGTGTCAACGTGTTGAAGGTTCAGCTAAATTTATCGCTATTTGGTGGTGTCTATTAGCGTTTATCGCGTCTGGTTACGAGCATTCAATCGCTAACATGACTATCTTTGCAATGTCTTATTTTGGTGATAGCCAAGAAGCATTCAACCTTGTTGGTGTTGGTCATAACTTATTATGGGTTTCACTGGGTAATATCATCTCTGGTACTGCATTCATGGGGCTAGGTTACTGGTACTCAACACCAAAAGCAGAGCGCCCTGTAGTAAACCAAGAAGTTGTAAACCGACAACAGTTACAGGTAAAACAGCTAAAGCTTAATTGACTCGTTCAATCTAGATTTCGATTGCATATAAGTTTTAAATTTAACTAACGCTTTAAGTGATAGCCAACTGTATACACGGTTGGCTTTTTTATATGCAGAAACTTGCCTCTAGTTCTTAAAATCATTGCTTTACCGACTTTATCTGCAATCTTGTAATACTTCTGCTAAACTGCGCGGCATATCGTTTTTGTTGTTGTGTTTAGTAAGGTCATTATGGTTTTTTCTGCTTTAAATCTTAATCAAAATTTAATTAATACTGTTACCAAGTTAGGCTACGAAACGCCTACACCAATTCAAGCTCAGGCTATTCCGGCAATTCTGGAAGGGCGTGACATCATGGGTGGAGCTCAAACTGGTACAGGTAAAACGGCAGCATTTGCATTGCCTATAATTCACCAGTTAATGGCCCAGCAGTTAACCGCTAACTCAACAGAGTCAACGGCTAAAAAACAAATTCGAGCTTTAGTATTAACGCCAACGCGTGAATTATCACAGCAAGTACACAAAAGCTTTGTTACATATAGTGAAGACAGTGAATTAACGGCTGAACTTGTTTACGGTGGCGTGAGTATTAACCCACAAGTTAAAGCGCTTGCACAAGGTGCTGACATTTTAGTTGCAACACCAGGTCGTTTATTGGATCTATTAGATCGTGAAACGCTAACACTTGAGTTTGTTGAAAAGATCGTATTCGATGAAGCTGACCGTATGCTCGATATGGGCTTTATGGAAGAAATTCGTCGTATCCTAAAACACCTACCGAAAAAACGTCAAACTATGTTGTTCTCGGCAACATTTGATGATGCGATCTTTAAACTAAGCAAGAGCTTATTAAACGATCCATTATTAGTTGAAGTTGATACGCGTAATGCAGCGGCTGAGCAAGTTGAACAAATTGTTTATGCGGTTGATACTGATCGTAAACGTGAATTAACGTCTTACCTAATCGGTTCTCGAAACTGGCATCAAGTACTTATCTTTACCCGTACTAAGCAGGGCGCAGATAGCCTAGCAAAAGAAATGTGTAAAGATGGTATTAAGACAATCGCTGTGCACGGTGACAAATCACAGGGCGCACGTGAACGCGGTCTTGAAGATTTCAAAAATGGTAAAATACGCGCATTAGTGGCGACAGATGTTGCTGCCCGTGGTCTTGATATCGAACAGCTTAAACACGTAATTAACTTTGAATTACCTTTTAAAGCAGAAGACTATATTCACCGTATCGGTCGTACCGGTCGTGCAGGTCTATCAGGTACTGCTACGTCGTTAGTAAGTATTGGTGAAAACTGGTTATTAGAAGAAATCGAAACACTGCTTGATACCCGTTTAGTAGCGCAGTGGTTACCGGGTTATGAACCTGATCTAAGTAAACCTGTTGATGATGGCCGTGGTAAAGGTGGTAGCAAAGGTAATAACAACAGTCGTACTGCTGATAAACGTCGTGCTAAGAATCGTTCTTATGGTAAGAAAACAAATAATCGAGCGAAAAAAGACGTTAAGCCAAATAATTAATTTGGATACACTTTTTAGTTCATGAATGGCTAAAGTTGAAAGACCTTAGCCATTTTTTTCCTCGATTTCTAACCATAACAAGCTCTCGCCATTACTTGGTAAATGAAATACGTCGTCAATATTCCAGCATTTTTGAACCCTTCATATTGTCCTTTCGAATTTAAGCTACAACCTCTATCTTTTTCAAAGAACCTGCCTATGATTTGAGACTAAGCTCTCAAATTGAAGGATATACCCTATTTGTTGGTGGATTCAGTCGAAAAAATTGGCAACATGAAGACGTTGTACTTATGTGCGTTCGCTTCTTTTTTGCTAAATAGTAAAAAGAGACTAAGTCCTAGTAAGGTAAAAATAAAAGGGTAGCAAGCATTTGGCTTTATATACCTATTTCTTTGCCTATGATAAGGAAATAAGAATGGATAATATAATAAAACTCTCATTAATTCTAATGTTCACGGGCCTTTTGCAGGGTTGTATCGTTTCTGAACTAGTTTCAGATAAAGAGATAAAAGCAACTGAGAATAGCGCTTTTACAACAGATGGTCGCTTGTTTGTTGTGGGAAAAAATAGATATAAAGAAAGTTGGATTTTTGAAATTATTAAAAATGCTGATGGTTCATATACGCATACGCCTTATGTTAAAGGAACGGTTGATGGGACAGCGTTAGGTGGTATCAATGACGCTCCTGATGGCGAAGAATGCACTTTTACTGGGTTAACGGCTAGTGGCTCATTGCTTTATGCTACTTGCATCCAGACGAGTGGCTTATTAGGCTTAAGGACTGAAGCAGTGTCCTTATTCCAAGTAGAAACTACGCTAAACAGTGAAAGAATCAAAACAGGTCATATGACTGATAGAAATTTCATTCAAGGGGACGCTGAAAAATCGTTCGACCCAAACTGGTTTATGGCAAATGGTATGGCGGTTGATAGTGAAGGGCATCTTTATATCAGTAATATCAAGGCCTTTTTTGCACCTAACGGAGATACAATCTCGCAAGTCACGATCACAGAAAATGGAGATACTAGCTTTTTGGACTTTAGCCATAAAACGTGGATCTCAGGAAACGAGCTCTTCCCTAATGGTTTGCAAATAGAAGGGGATACTCTTTATTATACGGGAGGCTCAAATATCCTCAAAGCTAAAATAAATCCAAATTTTTCGGCGAGTGACGTAAATGTTCATTACAATGGGTCAAAACTTGCGACCATTGATGACTTTGCTATTCATGAAGGCTATATAGCGTACTCTAAAATTTCTGTACCAGGTGCTGTTGTTATCTTGACACCAGCTGAATTTGAAGATAAAGCTAAAAAGTATTCAAGCATCCGCATGAAAGTGATACCGAGTAGTATTGTTTATCAGCCAAACTTACCTGAAGGTAACTCTTTATTTAATGAAGGAAATCTAGTGGTTACGTCATTCCTTAGTGGTGGTCTCTACAGAATAGCCTTGTAAGATACCCGCGTTTTTTGAAAACATTTACCTGGGATTGATGTCGATAGTGATAAATCACTATGATTTATGGCATCTAACATTCTTCACTGTATTCTAACTACCATACGTAACCAAAATATGTAAATGAGACTGCTGTAAACCTTAATTTCCCCCTCCACTTGTAAGCCTGCTTTAATTGTACACATACGTCTATGTTTAAATCCGAACATTGACGTGTTTTTTAAATAAATAGTAGTTAAATCATCGGGATATTTATTTAAAACAAGCTAGATTGCATCGAAATGTATTGAACTGCACGAGAATAACCATCAATGGTATTTGGGTCTTTATCTGGCGTTTCCGAATTGTTAACATATTGTTATCAGGTGCTTCTAAGTAATTGATGACTAATACTAATTATAACAAATACTGGATTGTTTACTCTGCCACACAGTCGCTTTGTTCAATAAATTGTTTAGCTTAGTTTAGCTAAAATATAATGGACTGGAGAAAATGACCAAAATGTAATTCCCATTGAAACTAGAAAAAGGAACTAAAAATGTCACAAATGCCAATTGCAAATGTACTTTACAATGTGCAGACCGTTAGCGGAAGTTCAAATCGTCAACTACTGAGCTGCACATCTGATGGCTCAAAGGTTGATCTTTGGCATGACGATGATCATGCCGGTCGTCAAAGATGGCGATTCATAGAGGTTTCACGAGGTCTCTACACGATTGAGGTGTTCGCCGGAGTAACAAACAAAAGAAAATATTTGAGTTGTACTTCTGGCGGAAAAGTTGATTTGTATCATGAGGTTGACAGTAGTGGGCGTCAACTGTGGAAGCTGAATCCATTGCCGGACGGTTCTTTTAATATTGAGATTTCGGGAGGTACGCATCAAGGTGAAAAATACCTAAGTTGCACAGGAGACGGGAGAATCGTTGATCTTTATCATCACGACAACGGCAGTGGCTGCCAGCAGTGGCAGTTGTCAGTAATTCTGTTATTTTCACTGAAGGAAGTTCGAATTAGGGCTAGCAGTTGACTTGAAGTCCGTAATGGTATTCCATTATTTAACACAAATTTACAGAAGTCTGTTACGGTCTCCAGTCAGGCTCGCGGCTGAACCATAATCTAGATAGATGATAAGCTATAAGAAAGGATCACAGGGTAACCCAGTGATCCTTGCTCAAGATACACTACATACGTATTAAGCGATTTATCCTTTTAATATAAAAACGTGCCGCATTAATCGATCTAATTTTTCTCTTGTTCAGTTTATTTAAGTTATAGTAAGCTCACTGTTTATAATAAATAATCTTTGTTCTTCTTCCTTTAACCATGAAGTAGGTATATGCGAGACCCAGACAAAAAGTTTTCTAAGTTAATGAATAAAGCATCGTCTCTTAAAGCTGACGGGCTGGCGAGCATTGCTAAATTACAGAACCGTTACTTTTGTGTTGGTATTACAGGCTTAAGTAAAAGTGGTAAATCAACCTTTATCACCAGCTTAATTAACCAGCTCATGCATCACGAGAATGCGAGCCTAGCTGGATTTTCACCCGTATTAAGTGAACGTTTGTTGGGTGTAAAAATGCACCCGCTAGCAGATGCAGATATTCCGGTATTTCCCTATGACAAGAACTACCAAAGTTTAACGCAAGCTGAAGCAAAATGGCCTGCATCAACCACTAATATTAGCGGTTGTTTACTTGAATTAAGACTATCTCGTTCGGGACGACGTTTAAATCCGTTAAAAGCAGAGCAGTTTTCTTTGTTTCTTGAAATTCGTGATTATCCGGGCGAGTGGCTACTCGATTTACCTTTACGTGACATGAGCTTTGCACGTTGGAGCGAACAATGCCAAGCGCAGTACCAAGTATCACCACGACGGGCGTTGATGGGGGAGTTGTTCGACGAATTATCACAGCTAGACCCATTATCCGTCGTTGACGAAGACGTTCTAAAATCACTAAACGTTAAATTTGTACAGTTTCTTCATGACTGTAAATATAAACACAGTAGTTTAAGTTTGATCCAACCAGGGCGTTTCTTATTACCGGGTACGGTTGAGAATACAGAACTATTGAACTTCGTGCCTTTACTTGGCTGTCAGAAATACAGTGACGATGTGCTTAATGGTGCGGCTGACAACAGTTATTACAAGCATTGCCAACATAATTATCAAGGCTATGTGAAGCATTTGGTTGAACCATTTTACAAAACATTCTTTAGCCGTATTGACCGACAATTAGTGCTGGTGGATGTGGTTAATACCTTAAATTCAGGGCCTGAATATCTTGATGATATGCGTCAGGCGTTAACCAGTATTACTGAAAGCTTTTCGTATGGTCGCCAAAATCGGTTAGTGCAATTGTTTAAGCCTAAAATAGACAAGGTTGTGTTTGCCGCAACTAAAATTGATCAGGTGTTAAGTGAAGACCATGATGCAGTGCGTCAACTACTGGGGGTAATTGTAAAACAAGCCTATAAGAGTGCGCAGCATGAAGGGGTACAACCAATCTGTGAAGCAACGGCTGCAGTACGTTCTTCTAAAGAGATAAAGCATCAAGGCGATCGTGGTATTACTGGACGAGGTGTGAATGGTGAACCAATTGGTTACATTCATCCTACTATACCAACACGAATCCCCGAGGGGGAACAGTGGCAGCCATTTTTAGATTGGCAAATACCCTTGTTAAATCCACCACAAGGGCTGTCGTACAGTAATCAGGATGTATTACCACATATTCGAATTGATACTATTTTAAATGAATTAATAGGGGACAAATGCCTATGACCAAGCAAGCGAATAGCAGCTCAACACGTAATCAAGGTAAAACCATCGACATGCAAGTCGAAGAGGCTGTGGTGACGGTGAGCCGTGAAGCAAAAATATTTATGCCCGATCTCGATAATGACCTGAGTAAAGTCCCCGCATCAATTACTGCTGAAGATGTGGTTGATGATACTTACCGTGGGTTAACGCTCGAAGCATTACCAATCAAAGGGTTAAAGTCGTTTGTTATCGGTATTGCGAGTATCTTTGGTGTGATGTCTTTATGGCAAATGTATACCATATTCCAAAGTGCTTTAGCCTTACATTGGATCGCTGCTGCAGGTTTTGCAGGATTGATTATCATCGTTGCTATGTTGGCATTACGTAGCGTGTTTAGCTTTATGTCTGATAAAGAAAATATGGCGGCATTAGCAGGGTTACAAGATAAGGCCGAACAATTAAAAATGACCAATGATGTTGGTCAAGCGAAAGGCTTCATCGCTAAGTTAACGCAATTTTATAAAGGCAAACCACAAGCGGCGCTGCTAGCTAAAAGCATTAAAACTATGCCCGATTACAGCAGTGATAAAGAAGCAATGGTGCATCTTGAACAGGTGTTTTTAGCTCCATTGGATAAAGAAGCGTTACGGCGTGTATCTAAGCACAGTTTACAAACGGGTATGGTGGTGGCTGCGAGTCCGTGGGCAACTGTTGATATGTTATTAGCATTATGGCGTAGTATGAAAATGATTGACGAGGTAGGGCAGGTATATGGCATGCGTCCTTCGTTGGCCAACCGTTACAAGCTATTAAAGAGCGTGCTCCGTTACTTGGCATTAATTGGTGTAAGTGAACTTGCAGTTGATGAAATGTTGCAAGAATTTGGCACAACAAGTTTAGCGGGAATAACAGGTGCTCGTTTAAGCCAAGGTGTTGGTGCTGGCGTATATACTGCACGTATTGGTTTAGCAGCTGTAGCGGCATGTCGACCTATTAGTTTTTCACCAGAGAACAAACCTAAATTGAAAGATTTTATAAAACGTATAATACAACGTATGAATGGTTAAATTCTCGAATATAAATGGGTTCGTTCCCCGCTAAATCCCACAGACGTAGTCTATCATTGAAGCTCTGTATACGAATTGTATTATTTTTAGAGTTAAATGATAGGCTTACTGACTCCTCACTGGCAGTAAGCAATATTTTCAACGGTCAAAGGAGTTATTATGTTGGAATACGTTGCACTCGGGTTACTGGTGTTTGTTGCTATTTTGCTGTTTTATGGTGTCATCGTTATACATGATATTCCTTATGAAATTGCTGTTCATCGTAATCATCCACACCAAGATGCCATCCATGTTGCAGGTTGGGTAAGCCTATTCACCTTACATGTACTTTGGCCGTTTTTGTGGATTTGGGCGACGTTGTACCGAACCGATCGTGGTTGGGGTTTCTCGGATGGTCATTCAAGTAAAGAGCACATCGAAAAATTAAAACTTGAACTAACCGAAGTTAAACAACGTCTTAATGCGTTAGAAGGGGAGAGTGAATAATGGATTTATTACTCATATTAACGTATACAGCCTTATGTATCGCGATATTCAAAATCTTCAAGATCCCACTAAATAAATGGAGTGTACCAACTGCGATACTTGGTGGCATCATTCTAATTGGTGGACTGGTGTTCACCATGAATTACAATCACCCATTTTCAGAGATTAGTCGGGAGTATTATGCTACTACGCCAATTGTGCCTGCTGTTAGCGGTACTGTGATTGAAGTACCAGTTGAACCGAATCAGTTATTGAACAAAGGTGATGTGTTATTTAAGTTAGATCCTAAACCGTTTCAAGACAAGCTGGATTCAATTGAAGCTAATTTAGTGGTTGCAGCCGCAGACTTTAAACGTGCGGAAGAACTGTATCGTAAAGGCATTGGCAAGCAACGAGATGTTGATCTGACTCGTGGCCAAGTTGATGACTTAACGGCTAAGCGAGAGTTAGCCTTGTATGACCTTGATAATACAGTTGTTCGTGCACCAACGGACGGTTATGTCGTACAACAAGCATTGCGTCCAGGGATGCGTGCAGTGAGTATACCATTGCGACCTGTGATGGTGTTTAAACATAAAGGCGATAAGAATCTGGTCGGTTGGTATCGTCAAAACAGTATGCTGCGTCTTAAGAAAGGTTCGAAAGCTGAAGTGATTTTTGATGGGCTGCCGGGTAAGGTGTTTAGCGCGAGGGTGATCGGTGCTATTCCTGCGATCCCTGAAGGACAAATTCAAGCATCGGGTACGTTAATTTCAGTTCAGACTGCGCGAATTCCAGGCCGTATCCCTGTATTGTTTGAAATCGATGATCCACGCTTCGAGCAATACAGTGATGTGATGATGGGGGGCGCGTATGGTCAGACAGCAATCTATTCAGAGCATTTTGAACACGTGGCTATCATGCGTAAAATATTGTTACGCATGGCATCTTGGATGAATTACCTCTTCCCATTCCATTAATTTTTTTGTTTTACGACTTTCCTAAAGGATTATAACCACGGTTATAGTCCTTTTTTATCACCTTTGACGAAAAACACTGTCCTTTAGGGCGGTGATGTAAGTCATTATTGCGTAGCAATAAGCACTTTTTTTTGTTATTAATATTGACATATTTGCACATAGAGTCTAAGTTTAGAACTTAGTGCTGTGTATATATACAGTCATGTAAGGTGCTGAAAATTGAAACTTATTGCGTATAAATACAGGTTCTACCCAAACAATGAGCAGGTAACAATACTTGCTCATACATTTGGTTGTGTTCGTTTCGCTTACAATTCAGCGCTTGGCTTCTCTAAAGCGCAATACGAATTGGGTAATAAAACCAATTATAACGATTGGAGTAAAAACCTCACTCAGCTTAAAAAGAATCCCAACTTTTCATGGTTGAAAGCTGTTTCTAGCGTGCCATTGCAACAATCACTAAAGCATCTCGATAAAGGCTTTAAGTCATTTTTTAAATCAGGTTTTGGTTATCCTAAGTTTAAACATAAACACGGTAATCAATCTGCTAGCTATATGAGTAACGGCTTCAAATGGAGCGCGGACAAGCAATTACTAATACTCGCCAAAATGAAGCAAGCATTAAAGATTAAATGGTCACGGCCGTTTACTGGTACACCCAGCTCATTAACGGTATCAAAGACAACATCAGGTAAATATTTTGTATCAATGCTTGTAAAAGAAGATGTTAAGCAGCTACCAGTCGTGAATAAGACCGTCGGTGTTGATGTCGGTATTAAAGACTTAGCGATTTGTTCGGACGGAACAAAGTTCAATAATCCACGATTAACCAATAAATACGCGAAAAAACTCGCCAAGGCATCACGCAGATTAGCCAAAATGAAAAAAGGCTCTAACAACTTCAATAAACAAAAATTGACCCTTGCTAAGATTCACGAAAAGATAGCAAATTGCCGTAAAGACTTTACCCATAAAATGACGACGACACTTATAAACGAAAACCAAGTGATAGGGATCGAGTCATTGAAAGTCAAAAATATGGTTAAGAACCGTAAGCTATCTAAACATATCCACGATGCTAATTTCGGTGAAATAGTAAGGCAATTAGAATATAAAGCGGATTGGTACGGGCGTAAAGTATCAGCTATTAGCCAGTGGTTCCCATCGTCAAAGATGTGTAATGAATGTGGCTCGCTGTATTCAGGTGAGTGGTCATTAGCGATAAGAAACTGGTCTTGTTCGTGTGGTGCAACTCATGACAGAGATCATAACGCTGCTATCAATATTCACAATGAAGGGTTGAGGATAGCAGCTTAAATAATTTGTGGCGGTAGGTAGTACCGACACATTAAATGCTTGTAAGAGGTTTTAGAAGTCTAAAGTGATTTAATATCACAATGCTTAAACCGTTGACGACAAGAATCACCTTGCTTTAGCTGGGTGAGCTTCAACAGGCGCTTATTACGATATCTTTACTCAGACTCGATATTCTCACCTTCTATTTCTTTTTTTAACCTTTTTCTTGGCTTTTTTAGGCGCTTCAGCAAACTCTTTATGGAAAGGCTGTTCTGTAACAACAGGAATGACTTGGCCTATGCTCTTTTCAATACTCTTTAATAGCGTTATATCATTTTCGACAGCAAATGAAATGGCCATTCCACTTTTCCCTGCACGTGCAGTTCGTCCTATACGGTGTATGTAGTTTCTTGGATCTTCAGGCAGGTTATAGTTAATGACTAAAGTAATATTATCAACATCAATGCCACGAGCAGCAACATCCGTTGCAACTAATACGCGTAAACTAGCGTTTTTAAAGTGCTGTAACGCTTCCTCTCTCGCTGCTTGTGTTTTACCACTGTGAAGGCTAGCGGCAGTTATGGATGCTTCTTCGAGTGTGTTAACAATGATGTCTGCGCCAGGCTTGGTTTTACAAAAGATGAGCACTTTTTTATAGTCAGATTCTTTCAGGAGATTAAGTAGTAAAGGTACTTTATTCGATTTTTCAAGATGGTATACACTTTGATTAATCAAGTCGATAGTAACCGTTTTAGCAGTAATTTGAATTTTTGTTGGATCCGTTAATATTGCTTCTGCAAGTATCTCTATTTTAGGAGGCATAGTAGCTGAAAACAATAGTGTTTGTCGGTTCTTTGGCAGTTTAGATATGATGCTTTGAACATCCTTAAAGAACCCCATATCAAGCATTGTATCTGCTTCATCTAATACAAATACTTCTAACGCCTTAAAATTTATATCGCCCGTTTTAATTAAATCCAATAACCTTCCAGGGGTGGCTACTAAAATATCAAGTCCAAGTGCGATAGAGTCAACTTGATCTTGTCTTCCTACACCACCATAAACAACCTTAGTTTTAAGCCCTAAACCATCAGAGTAGTCATCAATGTTTTGCATTATTTGCGAGGCAAGCTCTCTCGTGGGTGTTAGTATGAGCGAACGCGTGCTCTTAGCTTTGATATCTATTTTATTCCGCCCAAAATTATTGATAATAGGCAATGAAAAAGCCGCCGTTTTTCCTGTTCCCGTTTGCGCTATACCAAGAAGATCATTCCCATTAATAAGAGCTGGGATACATTCTTTTTGGATTGGTGTGGGCTGTTTATAGCCTTTAAGACTAACGCGGTCAATAATTGACTCTAAAAGTGAAAATTCTTTAAACTCTGACATGCTGGCTCGGTATTCTTTAATCAATAGCCTATTATTCTAACAGAATGCTTTAACATATTTAAGACGTATTCAAGATGACTTTTTCTGACAAATACCTACAAAATATCTCACAAAAACAGTTCAGTAATCAGTGTTCTTACCCCTGTATTTTCAGTCAACTATAGGGGGCTGAAATGACTCTATATTCACCGGAAAGAAAAGAAGCTATCTTGTGTAGGATGTTACTATTTCAATTGAGTAATACGTTCTGTAATTCGGGGTGTGTGATTTAGTAATTATATTCTATCAAGGTTTTGTCCAGCGTTGGCTTAGTGCAATTACGTTAAGCAAAATTTATCAACTAAGTTAATCCAACTTATGTGTAATAAAATGACTAGATAGGCTGATTTTATACAGTGTTATTGGTATTTTGGTGAACCCAGTCTCGATTTGTCAAAAGGCCGTCAGCTTTATCTTGTAGCCTAAAATTAATATCAATATACTCAATAATATAGCGAGCCTTGTATATAACTTATAAGACTAAATAAATAATTTACAGGACAGCTCGCTTTCCGATAAACATGTAATTAATAAATTTGAAGTATAATCTTATTTTTCACTTGATTAATCTACTTTTATTGAGGTAATGAATTTGGGAAATCGAGAGTCCTGTTATACAAAACGCTAGTTTTCAAAAATGGATAGGTACATGTCTGAGAAAGAAGTAGAGATCGTATTATGTGTTCCTGGTCCATGGGTAGACCGGAGTGATTTAGTAGAGCGCATTGTTAAAGATAGTGAGGGTTATATCTTTGCAGGTATGATTCTAATGCACATGGAAACCAATCAATCTTTTGAGCTTGAATTTGAAGATTCAGACGAGCGGATGCTATCTGCTTTTGAATCTGCTGGTTCTCACTGGAATAACTCGCCTGAAATGGATCTGATCTCATCCCACAAATCCGTTTGTTATCTAATTTCTAAAGGCGGTTCAATTGAATCTGCCCACTCAATAATGAACGCGGCTAATGCGTTACTAAAAGCAGGGGGACTTGGTGTTAAAGTTGAAAGTACAGGCTTAGCTCACTCGGCTAAAGACTGGGGAGAACAATGTGAATACAGCTATTTATTCAAAAGTCACTCATCATACGTTGTTTATGTAACCTCTGATGAGACTTATTCCTGTGGTATGCACAATTTCGGTCTTCCCGATGCAATTATTAATAGCGCAGACTCTGATAATGCTTCTGAATTACTCAGGGCTTTTACAAAATACATATTATCTGAATCACCAGATATAAATGATGGTCAAACATTCTCAGTAGATTCGGAATCTCTGGCGTATAAAATCACCAAACATCCCACTATTGATTATGGAGAAAATACGTTGTTCAATAATCCTTTTGGGATGTGGAAGCTCTACCCCTTAGAAGAAGAAACTAACAAAAGCATGTTGTCGGACTGGTTTTACGCTCCGCTCCAGAGCATCCGTAAATGCTGGCGTAATATGCCTTAGGAAAACGATGGAGCAATTAATAATCACAGCAGACCTTGATGATTTCTCGGTAGGTTTAACAGGTAAGGCAAATCTCAACGATTTCTCTGGATTTGGTGAGGCATGGTTTAACTTAGATGAAGTCACAGTTTTTTGTAAAAAGCTAAAGCAACTTGCCTCTGAAATGGCAGGAACAGCCGAATTAGTAGGCTCTCAATCTAAACCTGATGGTAGCGAGTATTTAGAAACATTTTCAATTCGGTGCTATGTGCTGTCAGCGTCTAAATTGAATGGAATTATCGGTGTTCATGTAACACTGGCGGATTACCCATATAGTGACTGTCGTAATAATGAGATTCGTAAACTATCTGGTGAATTACAGCTAAGAAACCATAAAATAGAAGAGTTCTCTGGTAACCTATTAAAATTAATAAATAACAGTCAAAGTGAGACTGTTTTGTATGGTGGCACAGGCATATAACAAGTCACTTAAAAGCACTCAGCAAGTTGTCACACTTTTTGCAAAGACCCGCAAAAAGCTTAGCTAACGTGCTTCACTAATTAAATTGGCGTTATGCATTAATTATGTCCAAAATGATAGAGTTACAAAATTGGTATTTATCCCAGTGCAATGAGGACTGGGAGCATTGCTATGGCATCAAAATTGAAACTCTAGATAATCCAGGCTGGAGTGTTTCAATAGAGTTATCGGATACTTACTTGGAAGATATCAAGTATCCAGAGTTTTGTTATGGAATGGGGGTTGATGCTGACACTAGCGGCAATGAATGGCTTGATTCAAAGGTAGAGTCAAACACATTCAAAGGTTATGGTGGCCCTCATAAGCTTGAAGAAATTATTACTGTGTTTTTAGCATGGGCAAAGTCCAATGCTTAACAAACGCAATCACGCGAACCGGTTTTAAGCTGCTTCCGCTTCGCTACATCAACTTAAAAGCCGTCCGGTGTGTGGGCGTTAGCTTAATGGGATGAATCGTGTGCTCGATAAATTAGCTTTAAAAACTCTTTATAACAAATACTGGAGTAGCTCAAAAGGTTGGGTAAACCAGGTTGTTGATCATGAAGCCCTTGAATACGCTAAAAACGCTGGCTATATGTTTGAAGATCGTATTATAACGCATGATGAGGCTTTAAAACTGAGTATGGAAGCTTTAAATAGATTAACCAAAAGTGATGTAGTAAACGCTTTTGTTTGTAGCTTATCTTCGAGAAGGTTGGATCTTAGGTCTGCTTTAAGTAGTTATGCGTGTGGTCAGAACCTTCCCGCTCATAAATTTGAATTATTAGAATATTCAACGTCCTGTTCCATATGTGGTGTTTATAATCAGACCGACAAAGTTGATTTAAATATACGTAATTTTGAGAGGTTTAAATTTGGCGGTGTTCGCCACCTTGAACCAAGTTACATTTGGTTAGACCTAATGTTATTTCAAAAAGAGAAAACCTCTTCCCCAACAGTAGATGATTTGGAACTACTAAAAAAAATTATGGTTGCGTTGAAAGAGCTTCCTGACGATAAACTTTCAAGTGCAGAGAAGTCTCTAAAATTTATTAAGAGCAACAAAACAGAAAGGGAAGGAATTATTTCAACTCTTGGTTACTGTGGGATACTTGAAGTACCAAATGAGAAAAAATTCTTTCAGTCATATATTAATAACTCTGAGCGTAGAAACTCTGATTACGCTAAGTCAGACTGGGCATACCCGACAGATTTGTGGAAACCAAGCTTTGGTTTAAATGAAACTGTGATTGATTATTGGTTTGGTAGTATATTAAGTTAACAAGCCAATTCAAAGGACAAAAAACAGCTGGTTTTTGTCCTTTTATTGGGGCGTTAATCTCATTTACCAATACTTTCTGTAATGCGAACCGTACCCTTTTAAGCATAAACTCTAAGCCGTTCCTGTCCAAGAATGAGTTAGCTAGCCTTGCTAACTCAAAATTGCCCCATTTAGGCTTAGAGTCGTTACTTACTTATAATATCCATATCAACTTGTCATACATTTTCTCATGTGAGGAGTTTGGTGCTTTCTCATATCACATGATTTATAGTTACGGATTGAAAACGGTGGCTAGTATTAATTGGCAGGATACTTTTCCTCTTCACGTAAAGTTAGGACATCATAACCTGAACTTGTTACTAATACCGTATGCTCAGATTGAGCTGAAAGTTTCTTATCTCGAGTAACTACTGTCCAACCATCTTTTTTGTTTTTTATTTTCGCTGAGCCTTGATTCACCATTGGTTCAATGGTGAACACCATGCCTTCCTTGAGTAGAAGACCTTGGTTTGGAGAACCATAGTGACTAACTTGTGGTTCTTCATGCATTTCTCTGCCAATACCGTGACCACAATATTCTCTTACTATGCTGTAACCATAAGACTCAGCATAACGTTGAATCGCATATCCGACATCGCCAAGTCTGGCTCCTGGTTTTACCTGTTTGATACCAGCCCACATTGCGTCATACGTGACTTCAACAAGTTTTTTAGCTAAAGGAGATGCGCCTGGCATAACAAACATTTTGCTTGAATCAGCAATAAAACCATCCTTTTCCAAAGTAATATCTAAGTTGATGATATCTTTATTTTTCAGAAATTGAGTTACTTTAGGTACACCATGACATACAACTTCATTGATAGATGAATTTAAAACATACTGATAGTCATACTGTCCCTTACTCGCAGGGCGAGCCTTTAAATCATTAACAATAAAGTTTTCAACTTTGTTATTGATATCCATTGTTGAAATGCCAGGCTTAATATAAGAATCCAGCATATGAAAAACCTGAGCAAGTAACTTTCCTGAATTTCGCATTAGTTCTATTTCAGTCGTTGTTTTAATATTCACGCTATTATTCATCATCCGATCCTTCGACTACTGTTAGATTTGAAATAGATACTTCTGCTGATTTCATAAGATCAGCGATGATTTGATTGAATGAAAGTTGAGGGTGAAGCTCTGCTAGCATGCCAATTTTCATCCAAAATTCAGCTTGTGAATTAATAGAACGTGACATAACTGAACTGGCTTTTCTTACTTCTGAATGAAGCTCATCTGATATTTTTACAATGCCCATCGATATATAGTCTGTATATAAAATGTATATAAAATGTATATGAATTGTATGTCATAGCTATTTAGTGAGTCAAGGTTAGTTTATAATACTCGAAGAATATATCTGTTGGATTTGTAATAGAAACGTTAACCAAAGCTATCTTGTTGGGCATAAGCTCTAAGCCATTTCGGTCCAAGAATGAGTTAGCTAGCCTTGCTAACTCAAAATTGCCCCAAACCAATTTAGAGCTTAAACTCTCTCACAATATGTTCATATCAATTTGCCATACATTTGTTTATGGGTGTGAACACCAAGGGACTCTGTCGTACCATAACTACCAAGCGACTCTGTCGTTTTTATAATTACCAAGGGAAATTGACGGATCAAATTTTTCAGTAATCCTCTGAGTATCACAGTGTACTTTTCAGAGGTTACTAAGGATGATCGTGATGAATTCCCAATCCCAACTCACTGTTGATGTGATTGCTAAAGTTGCTGAAGGTAAAATCAGCATTCTTAATGCCTCAAAACTGCTTAATAAGTCCAGTCGAACCATTGAACGTTATCTCAGTCGATATAAAAAAGATGGTGTTCGTTTTGTTGTCCATGGCAATACGGGTAAAACGCCAACCAACAAGATCCCCGACTCATTAAAGAGACAGGTTCAGTCACTCATTAAAGAGAAGTACTATGATTTCAATCTATTGCACCTGATTGATATCTTGAGGGTGAGAGAAGGAATTCAAGTGAAGCGTGAAACGCTTCGCTCTTGGGCTCATGCTATTCACCATGTGAAACGGGCTAAGCATCGTCGTTCAAAAGTGAGAAGAAGGCGTGAACGGATGGAATCATCGGGGTTAATGCTGCAAATGGATGGCAGTCCGCACCTGTGGTACGGTGATAAGAAGTCTTGTTTAATCGCCATTATCGATGATGCGACCAGTGATATCCATGCTGAGTTTTTTCCGTCCGAGACTACCGAAGGTTGTATGAAAGTAATGAAGGCTTATATCGAGAAGCGAGGGCTGTTTAAGACGCTTTACGTTGATAGAGCTGGCATCTTTGGTGGACCGAAGCGTTGCAACTTCTCACAAATGCAAAGGGCATGTGAAGAGCTTGGGATCGAGATCATCTTTGCCAATTCACCTCAAGGTAAAGGCCGGGTTGAACGCGCGTTCGATACCTTCCAAGACCGCTTGGTTCCAGAGCTTCGTATAGCAGAAATAACGGACATGGACAGCGCTAATCATTATCTTCAAAATACCTTTATTCCAGATTACTGGTTGAAACAACTCACTGTTCATGCAAAGAATATTCATTCGGAATTTAAACCTGTCCCAGCGTATATCAACCTTGATGCTATCTGCGTTCAGAAGGAATACAGAAAAATCCGTCGTGATCATACCTTCAGTTACAACAATACCATGTATATAATAGATTCCCCCTTAAGACATTCAATCGTGAACCAGAAGGTAGAAATACGGAAACAGTTGGGTGGCGGCTTTGCCGCTTATTTTGCCGATCGTAAGCTCACCATCGCTGAAATCAAGGAACCATGCAAGCTAACTGAATACGGGGAAGAAGTGCAGAAAAAAATCGATGCCATCGACCTGGCAGAAGAGCTAGGTAACTTATCTGAAGCAGCTCGAATCAGCGGTTGCTCAAGGGAAAGCATCTACAATAATCGACGCCTGCTTGAAACTCAGGGACCTCTGGCACTGAAAAGAATGTATGGTATCCCTCGTCATACCAATCGTATAGACCAAGATGTTGAAGATAAAGTCATCGAACTGACATTAGAAAAACCTCACCTGACCCAAATTCCTATCAGTAGTGAAATGATGAAAAGACACAACATATCAATCAGTCACTCGACAATTAGAAACATCTGGGTAAGAGAAAAGCTGAATACAAAGGTGTTACGGATCGAGCGTTCAGAGGCATTAGCAAAAACACCATAGTGAAAATGAGAGGGGGTGAGCTAGACTTTATAGTGAAAACGACAAAGTCCCACGGTAATTACTCCGTCACACTCCCTCGGTAATCACATACATTTGTTTATGGGTTCTATTAAATAAATGTTTAGTAACTTCAACAGACCTAGATTGGCTTTATTTGTAAGCGTATTTAAAATTAAGCCGTTGATTTATATGTCATACATCTATGTTATCATTATTTATACGGACCTGTATAAATAACAGCATTCTGTATATCCAAATAAGAGATAATACCAACCGATGATAAATATGATGTAAATTATTGTTATTGAACAATAATTTAATGCCCAACCCTTTAACGCTAGTGATTTTCTAGGTATTATACGGAATTCCGTAAAATACACTGTTATATTTTTGGAGTTAATATGAAAAACCTTTTATCACTGATACTTTTATTTTCAGCATCGGTTAATGCTAGTGATTGGAGCGTCCCAACAGAAGTTGGTGAAATTAATACAGGTTATAAAGGCGGAATGGTTTTATTTAAAACTATTGCTGCGCATAACAATCCTAACACAAGCTGTAATGCTAGCTTTTATTCTGTTAAATCTGACACTGCTGAAGTAGCTCATATATTATCTGTATTATTAGCTGCACAAAGATCAGGTGCTAATATCCAAGTAGGTGTTAACTCAAGTACGTGCTCATCTGATGGAAATAAGTACATTGCAGTCTCCCGAGTGAGAATTCATAAATAAAAATATAACATATAAGAATAGGTGTCGCGCAGCCGACACCTTATTCGAGTGTTGAGCAAGCCCGAGCCCTTCTTTATATAGTAAATTACGTGTTTGATCTTGGTGGGGACTTTGTCTTGGGGTTAAACCCAAGACGAACGAAATTGAGATAAATAACAGACCTGTTATTTATCAATTAACTAGCTAGTTGTACCATAAATTTAATATCTCCAACCTGTCATGTTAATGCCATTATTCCTATTATGTTCGCCTTTCGGCTAGGTCGTTCGTGTAATGCCAACACACCTCATTTCATGCTGACAGCAAGGACAAATACGGATTGCTTTCGCAGTGAACGTTGCGATGAGCTTAGGCGTATTCCAATTAAACAGATGCAGTAATATGACTTGAATACGCACGCGTAACCGCTTGGCGCTACCGTGCAAAAAACCATAATCCCGCACTCGCTGTAATCCTTTGGGAAGCACATGTTGCAAGATGAGCCAGAGAAATTGCAGCGTCGGCAAGGTTCTGGTTTTTATTGCTTGAGTTTGTCCATCTTTATAGTTGAATGTCACGGTATTATTGCTTGTATCGATGATGTCTTTATCAGGTAATACGCCCCGATATAAATAGCGTGACAGATATTGTAAGGCGGGAAGACCGTAACCGACTTTTCGGCAGTCAACGACCCATTTAGTCGGTAATGTTTTAGTGTTTGGCAGTGATAAGTCAGCGTGCTGATTGATTGAATCAATCATTCTAGCTCGCCAGACTTTAGCTAGTGCAAAGGCGTTAAACAGATAGTTACTCTTACCTTTATGCCATTGGTTTCGCATTTTATTGTAGCTGCCATTAGCGACTATAATGTGTAAGTGGGGATGTAAATTACGTTTCCTGCTGTGAGTATGCAAAACGGTGGTGAAGCCAATTTCACCGCCGTTTTTACGTCTGGAAAAATCCTTCAACACACTTGCTGCGACTGAGAACATTGATTGATAGAGTGGCTTGGGTTGCGAACGCGCAAGCGCTCGTAACTCGTAAGGCAAAGTGAACGTGACCATAAAGTAGTGCACGGGTAGTAACTTTAATTGCTGGCGCTCAACCCAATCAGAAGTCGTGCATTGCTGGCATTGCGGACAATGTCGATGACCACAAGACAGTGGCAGTCTGTCGTCGTGGTTGCAGTGTTTACAAAACCATTGTGAGCAACCTTGATGCCCAGTTTTACAACCGAGCATGGCGTAGATTGCGCGGTGGCTGTCATGAGAAAGTTGATTGCCAAATTGGCGTTCAAACTCGTAATGATGCTGACGAAGTAAATCAATGAAGGTACTCATTTCAAACTCCAATCTAGCGCTAACTTGTCAGCGAGTTGATTGATGGCAACGGCCGCATCCTTTTGTTTGAGTTGGGTTAATTGAGTGTATCTCGCTGTAGTGTTTAGCGAAGCATGACCGAGTAAGACTTGCAGTGAGCGTAAATCTAATCCGCCTTCGAGTAAATGAGTAGCAAAGCAATGACGTAGCGAATGCGGGCTAACGAGTTTATTGATATTACAATCACGTAAAACTTGTTTGATGGCTTTTTGAATGCCGCCTTTGTCCATTGGCGAGTTCATACCATTTCCCAATCCTGGGAAAATCAGTCGCGCATGATGATGCGTTTGCCAATGACTGCGCAGTGCGTACAAAGTACGCTTTGGCAGAGGAACTAATCTATCTTTACCGCCTTTAGC
The DNA here is from genome assembly GCF_018219435.1 of Moritella sp. 28. Classification (NCBI taxonomy): domain Bacteria; kingdom Pseudomonadati; phylum Pseudomonadota; class Gammaproteobacteria; order Alteromonadales; family Moritellaceae; genus Moritella; species Moritella sp. 28. The sequence continues at coordinate 2,367,261 of NZ_CP056121.1, forward strand.
ATCACGAATATGTATTTGCATGGTTTGGCTATCAATATCATGAACTGTCAGGTTTAAGCCTTCGCTTAATCGTAGTCCCATGCTGTAAAGCGTGAGAAAGAATACTTGGTAGCGTTGCTTCTTGGTGCCGTTAATGACTTTACTTATTTGCGTTGGAGTTAAAATATCAGGCAGGCGCTTAACTTGTGGTGGTTTAACGATGTTGAGCCACTCCCATTGTTTGTCGAGGGTGTAACGATAGAAAAACTGTAAGCCGTTACGGTCTATTTTAACGGTACTCCATGAGTGCGTTTGGATAAGACTGTTAAAGTAATCCTTTAAATCAGCAGTAGTTAATCCATCGGGAGACTTATCAAAGTAAGCCGAAATACGTCGAACCGCACGAGAATAGCCATCAATGGTTGCTGGCCGTTTACCTTGTAGCCTTAAATTGGTAAGGTGTTGTTCATAAAGATAATTAAATCGTTGCTGTTGTGAATGATTCATACTAATAACCCCAATAAGGCACCACCATAATGGTGATGCTATTGGTTAGTATGAACGCTGGCTTGTTTACTCTGCCGCGCAGCGGCTTCGTTCAACAAACGCATCAAAAATGACGTCAAACGCTTGGCTGACGCTCATTCTTCGCTAATTATAGCCAAGCATTATCGCATTTTATGCGGGCGTTATGTTTACCTGAGGTTTTGTGAATAATTTCAATATTAGTCGTATTAATACAGATTTAGGGATCTTTCGTATTTCAGGATTTTGCTGTGATGAACGTTTAGAAACCTCAAAAATTATTATCGAATCAATTGAAGTTATGGGCACAGATGGTTGGGCTTTATTAAATCTATCACACGATGATATTATTAATTTAATTAATGAGTTAACGCCAAAAATCATTGTTCATTTACAGGCTAAGAGTCAGTAAACATAACAAGAAAATAAACAAGGACACGTAACAGTTGGCTACGTTTCGCTTCGCTACACAATTTTAGCCAACCATTACTTAGCCTGTTATTTGGGCGTTATGCTTTGTTCGAACATGGAGTATAAATATGAAGCAAGATTTTTCTAAATTGGCGACAACCGAGTACGGAAACATACTAACTAATGACCACTTTATTGATTACAACATCGGCCCTCTTTGGCAGGGTATGCCGCGAATCTGCGGAGAGGCATTCACGGTTCAATTAGCTTCAGGTGATAATTTAATGCTTCATTCTGCAATATACGAAGCACCTGAAGGCTCCATAATCGTTGTGGACGGCGTTGATAGCGAGTATGCAGTCGCGGGCGGTAACGTATGCGCAGTCGCTAATAATCGAGGGATAAAAGGCTTCATTATTGATGGTGTAATTCGGGACTTGGGTGAAATTTCAGATATGAAATTTCCAGTTTTTGCGAAAGGTGTTTACCCTGTACCAGGTAAGAAGAAGGTCTATACTGAGTTGTGTGTTTCAATTACTTGTGGGGGAGCAAAGGTTTCTACGGGAGACGTAATTGTTGCAGATGAAGAGGGTATTGTGGTTATCCCTAAAGCAAGAAGAGAGGAAGTATTTTTATTAGCCTCAAAGAAAGCATGTGAAGAAGCTTCATTAACGCTATCTGAGTGGGAAGCGAACCATAGAGCTAAAATAGTTCAAGCAATAAGTTCTGCGAAACAAAAAGCCTAACATATAAGAATAGGTGTCGCGCAGCCGACACCTTATTCGAGTGTTCACCATAAGTTTAATATCTCCAACTGTAATGTTAATGCCACTATTCCTATTATGTTCACCTTTCGGCTAGGTCGTTCGTGTAATGCCAACACACCTCATTTCATGCTGACAGCAAGGACAAATCCTGATGGCTTTCGCAGTGAACGTTGCGACGAGTTCATGTATTTTCCAACTGAACAGATGTAGCAATATAGTTTTAATGCGTACTCTCAGCCGTTTGGCATTACCGTGTAAAAAACCGTAATCGCGCACCCGCTGTAACCCTTTCGGCAACACATGCTGCAAGATAAGCCAGAGGAATTGCAATGTCGGTAAGGCTCTGGTTTTAGTTGCTTGAGTTTGTCCGTCTTTATATCTGAAGGTAACGGTATTATTGGATGTGTCAGTGTTCGCTAGCGATAAATCAGCGTGCTGATTGATTGTATCAATCATTCTCGCTCGTCATGATGAATGCGCAGTAAACCAATGAAGGTACTCATTTTAAACTCCAATCTAGCGCTAACTTGTCAGCGAGTTGATTGATGGCAACGGCCGCATCCTTTTGTTTGAGTTGGGTTAATTGAGTGTATCTCGCTGTAGTGTTTAGCGAGGCATGACCGAGTAAGACTTGCAGTGAGCGTAAATCTAATCCGCCTTCGAGTAAATGAGTAGCAAAGCAATGACGTAGCGAATGCGGGCTAACGAGTTTATTGATATTACAATCACGTAAAACTTGTTTGATGGCTTTTTGAATGCCGCCTTTGTCCATTGGCGAGTTCATACCATTTCCCAATCCTGGGAAAATCAGTCGCGCATGATGATGCGTTTGCCAATGACTGCGCAGTGCGTACAAAGTACGCTTTGGCAGAGGAACTAATCTATCTTTACCGCCTTTAGCATCACGAATATGTATTTGCATGGTTTGGCTATCAATATCATGAACTGTCAGGTTTAAGCCTTCGCTTAATCGTAGTCCCATGCTGTAAAGCGTGAGAAAGAATACTTGGTAGCGCTGCTTCCTAGTCCCATTGCTTATCAAGCGTGTAGCGGTAGAAAAACTGTAAACCGTTACGGTCTAATTTAACGGTACTCCAAGAAGTGGGCCTGGCAGGCTATTGAAATAAACTTTTAAATCAGCAGTAGTTAATGTGTCTGGGGACTTATCAAAATAAGCCGAAATGCGTCGAACCGCACGAGAATAGCCATCAATGGTTGCTGGCCGTTTACCTTGTAGCCTTAAATTGGTAAGGTGTTGTTCATAAAGATAATTAAATCGTTGCTGTTATTAGTATGAACGCAGGCTTGTTTACTCTGCCGCGCAGCGGCTTCGTTCAACAAGGTGCTCAAACTTATCTCCAACACATGGCATTTTTGTTTTGCAAAGTGTAGAAATGTGTTGGAGCCAGCTTAGCGCTGCGTTATGCGAATTTAAGGAATAGATTTGATAAATAGATATTCATGCAAAGGTTTTATATTTGATGTAGATGCAACACTTGTAAACACCACTCTTGTTATAAACAATATTTGGAAAAAGTGGGCCGGGCAAAACGGAATCGATTTTTCAATTGTATATCCACACGTGCACGGTAGAAAAATTAGTGAAACACTCGAATTAGTTGGTTCGCAATACGCAAATGCTGATGAAGAAAATGTAGTAAAAAAAATTGCAATCGAAGCTATGGAATCAGCTACTGAAATTGATGGAGCATTAAGTTTCGTAGAAAATATACCTAAGTGCTCGTGGGCAATAGCAACGAGTGGACCAAGAAAAGTTGCTGAGACAAGTTTACTTGCATCTGGTTTTAAATTACCTATGAATATGGTGTGTGCCGAAGATGTAATTTTTGGTAAACCACACCCAGAACCATTTGCACTTGCTGCTAAGAATTTAGGTTTAAAAGCGGTGAGTTGTGTTGCTTTTGAAGATTCGCCTGCTGGAGTAAAATCAGCTAAAGAAGCTGGGTGCTTTACCGTCGCTATCTTAACTAGCCATAAAGAATCTGAATTAGTTTTAGCTGATTTAATCGTTGACGGCTTTTCAGATCTAGCAATTGAAAACAAAAATGGTTCGTATGAACTATGCTGGTAAAACATAGGGTGCAATTTAACTTGATTTAAAACAGTAGGTTAGACTTGTCTTCTTCCCGTTTTTTTGAGCGTAATTGTAAACTCACTAGAATGTGCAAAGGACGCAGACCTATTAGCAAAGCGTTAGAAAGCAGGGTGTATATGGATAGGGTAATCACATTAATTGAAAAAGATGAATTGAGGGTTAAAGCTCTTGATTGTGTTCAGCAACTTGATTTACCTTATTGTTATCTAGCGGCTGGTTTTGTCCGAAATTTGGTGTGGGACCACTTGCACCAAAAATCAACATCAACGCCTTTGAATGACGCTGACGTTATCTATTTCGATGAAACTGAATCTAACTCTGAAAACTACAAATTCATAGAATCTCAGCTTTCTGTGCTGATGCCAGAGTTAAACTGGGAAGTGCGTAATCAAGCTATTATGCATAAACGACATGGCGATAAACCGTATTTAAGTATCATTGACGCGATGAGTTATTGGCCAGAAAAGGAAACAGCTGTTGCTATACGAAAGTTAGATAATGGTTACTATGAATGTATTTCTGCTTTTGGTTTCGAATCGTTGTTTAATCTACACGTTACGCGTAATCCTAAGCGTTCTTTGGAAACCTTCAGTGAACGTGTGACGTCAAAAGGTTGGTTGGCTCATTGGTCTAATTTGAGAACTGTTTTATGCGATTAGACTGTGGTTCGTATTATATAACAAGTAAAAAGGAGACCAATACGTGAAAAAAACGCTAATTGTTTCGTTTTCAGCACTCATATTTTTATTCACTTTTATATATGTAATTACACCGAGCTCAACACTATTTCGATACATGATTAGTTCTGAACGGAGTGTTGCTGGTCTTGAACTAGAACGCATAAAAGTTGATGAGTTAGAAATTGAATATCTTCGTGGTGGAAGTGGTCCCCCATTAGTTTTGCTCCATGGCTTTGGCGCTGACAAGGATAACTGGAATAGAATCTCAGGATACCTTGTCGAGCACTTTGATGTTATTGCGATTGACCTGCCGGGTTTTGGGAATAGTACAAGAGATATTGAACTAGATTATGACGTGTTCTCACAAGTAGCAAGGTTGAAACAGATAACTGATGCTCTTAATCTCGTTGAATTTAATCTAGCCGGAAGCTCTATGGGCGGATATATTGCGGGAAATTTTGCAGCTCAATACCCTCGTAAAGTTAAAAAATTATGGCTTATTAGCCCATTTGGTGTTGCGAGTTCAGAAACAAGTGAAATGTTTACAGCCACCCAAAAAGGTATAAACCCCGTTGTTTTACCACGAACAGAGACAGAGTTTTTGGAATTGTTCGATTTTTTGTTTGTTAACCCTCCCTTTATTCCCTCTGTTGTTATACAACATCTAGCATTAAAATCTGAAGAAAGGGTCAAAATTAACACGAAAATTTTTGACCAAATACATAGAATGAATCAGGGGAAACCACAACCAGACTCTCCACTTGATCGTGTTTTAAAAAACTACAATGGTTCTGTCTTAATATCATGGGGCGAAAAAGACCGAGTGTTACATGTCTCAGGAGCAGCGGTTTTAAAGCAAATTATACCTAATGCAAAAATTGAAATAATACAAAATGTTGGTCATTTGCCAATGGTGGAAACCCCTTTAGCAATCGCAGAATCGTTTCTATCGTTTGCTGCAGCGCCTTAAACCGCATAACAAATTATCCGCAACGCGTGGCATCTTACTATGCGTTGTTGCATTTATAAAATGGGAACAACAGCCCCAATTCAAATTGGTAAACATAGCGTATCAATTATGTGTCCGTTTACTTACTTATGGGGTACTGTGATACTACCTGGTGACTTAGATATTGATGTGAAATCGGGAACAACTTATCAAATCACTGGAAAGCCTTCAGATGATGGTTAAATTTGTCTTCTGTTATTAAACTCCTAACAAGTTGCTAAAGTTGGAATAATTACCGCTTGTCATCGCTTTGCGATTATAGCAACCGCTAATTTTCCACTTAGCAAAGCGTTAGTTTCCTAATTGTATTGAGAGTATTGAGAGTATTGAATGAATAAAGTTTTAATTAGCGCCTGCTTGTTGGGAGATAAAGTTCGCTATGATGGTAAGTCACTATTTACATCAAGCGATATACTTCAGGAGTGGATAGATAAGGGGAGAATAATCTCTATCTGTCCTGAGGTAAGCTCTGGAATGAGCATTCCAAGAGCCCCGGCTGAAATAAATGGCGGTGATGGCTACGATGTACTTGAGGGTATAATATCGGTTATGGAAAATACCGGTAATAATGTCACCGAAGATTTCCTAAGGGGTGCTAACAACGCATTGAAGTTATGCAAAGCGAACGAAATAACTGTTGCGGTTCTAGCGGAATTTAGTCCTTCATGTGGAAGCTCATCAGTATATAGCGGAGATTTTTCAGGACGCAAAGTAAATGGAGTTGGTGTTACTGCTGCATTATTAACAAGTAATGGTATTAAGGTCTTTAGTCAGCACCAGTTAACAGAAGCTAACAAGTCGTTAGCCCTATCAGAGGAATATCATGAAATCTGCGGTATTAGTTATTGATGTTCAGTCGACTTTGTTCGACCCAGAACCTCAACCATTTGAATCACAAGTGGTACTCAACAAAATTAATGACGTTACCAAATTGGCGCGTGCTAAGTCAGTTCCAGTCATCTTTATTCAGCATGAACAACCTGATACTGTCATGGAACATGGTAGTGAAGGCTGGGCTTTACAGTCGAACCTAGTTACACAAAGCGGTGATCATTTTGTGTGTAAGACAACGCCAGACTCGTTTTTGAATACGAGCCTTCAAAGTCTTTTAAAAGAGCTAGACGTTGATAGTTTAATTGTGTGTGGCTATGCATCTGAGTTTTGTATTGATACAAGTGTACGCAGAGCTGCTGGACTCGGCTATCCAGTGACTGTGGTTTCGGATGCTCATACAACGCACGATAAGGCGCACGCCAGTGGTGCTCAAATTCGAGCACACCATAATGCTACGTTACCTAATATTTCGAGTTTCGGTGTCAAGATAGTAGCAGTAGAGGCAGATAGCCTTTGGGCATAGGGCTAACAAGACCAAGCACCGGAACCTATTCGCTCTCCGGTGTTGGTGGCGTTGGTATGACTCCCCACGTCAAGTAAAACGCAGAGATCCTTGCTAAAAAATATAGCCATAAATTCACTTTCATTAAATAAAGTGAGTTAACGTAAGAATGAAGCAAGTATATTCGTCGGTTATCATGCTGATATTCGTGGATGACTTGCTTTCGCAAGCAGCGCCTACCTTACTACTTTTCTTGAATCAAGAGGCGTCGTGACTCCTGTCTTCAGTCTATGTTCGTGGATCAGCTAACTTTCATTAGCTACCATCCTAACGCCGTCGGTGATTGTGCCACACCCGATGCTTGATTCTATACGCTAACTCAACAACTTTTATCATGCAGGCACTCTCGATAGCCGTAATTTTGCCTCTACGGGTGTCAGCACTATTTCACGCGATATCGCCCAGATATAGGCAATCATTTCTCGCGCTATTGCCGTGACAATCACGTTATAGTGTTTGCCTCGACGTAACATGGTTTGATATCTGCGGCACAGCCTAAGCTGTGCTTTCCATGCGATATCTACAATGGTTTTACCTAGGTCTTCCTGTCGAAGTTGCAGTTCTGTGGAGATGTTTGCGGCAAAACGATAGGTGTGTGCTCCTTCAACAAGTAAGCGTCTTGCTCGACTATTACCACATTTGGTAATAGAACTAATCTTACGGCTGCCACCGCTGCTGTGCTCACTGGGGACAAGTCCAAGATAACTCATGAGCTTTCTTGGATGGTCGAAACGGGTTAGATCCCCGAGCTCTGCTACAATACCAGTTGCTACAAGTAAGCGTACACCTCGCATCGCTTGGATCGCTTTTACCACGGGGTAATAGCGCCAGTTTTTCACATGATGCTCAAGTTCATTATCGAGCCGTTTTAATCGATTCATACGCTCAGTTATTGTTTGTATGTATTCCTGCAAAACAATCTGTTGAGCAGGGTGCGGCAAGATCAATTCGGTTAACCAGCGTAAATGTTGTTTTGACCAATTGTCTTTCACTTTTGCTGTAACATTATTTCGCAGCAGCAAGGCTTTAAGTTGATATTTACCATCTTTAAGATCTTTCATTGCCGTTTCTCTAGCACGAGATAAATCTCGTACCGCTTCATCTTCAGGCTCGGGTACGTAAATAGCGGTTAAGTCTTCTGATTTAAGCAATTTAGCGAGGTTCATTGCATCACGCTTGTCGGTTTTTATTTTATCGCCTGGTTTCTTGGGGATAAGCGAAGGCGCGATGACATAACAACAATGGCCGAGTGATGTGATCAAACGGTAGATCCAATAACCACAAGGACCGGCTTCATAAACGAAGTGTAGGGTTGCATGTGGGTATTTTGATTCGAACCGACGCACCAATTTTGTAACTGATTGTTTAGTTGATGGATTCTTACCTAGGTGAATAGGTTTGACGCCCCGCACATCTTCAATATAAGCGACCTCAATAAATGATTTGTGTGTGTCCATGCCAATAAAAACTATGTTATGTTTACTCATGCTAGTCTCCAGTTTTATATTTTTGACAAATATATTATGGCTCTGGTTTTTAAAACTAACCCACGAAGTTGGAGGCTAGCACCTTGTGGGAGTCATTATGTCTAAGTGGCAACTATGCTATCGAGAATAATTCTAATTTTGGTCGTATCTTTCGCAGTATGTCCAATTATAAAGGCAGAGAAAATGGATCAAGCACAAGCTGAAAAAATCTGGGATGAATATCATCAGAAAGTTCTCAGTAAACGACAAGCTGAAGCAAAAGTTATTGTTGGAGAATTGAAGTCTTTAAACATTAACTCAGAGAATGCTTTAGTTATTGATGCTACATTTTTTTCTAACGACGAAGCTGGTGTTAAAGGTTTAGAAAATCAGCTAAGTGAAAACTATGAAGTTAAAATCAAAAAGTCAGATGATTACTGGTTTATTGAAGTAACAACACGACCATATGCTATTCATTTAGAAAACTCAGAGATATTTGATTGGGTTAACTTTATGCACGAGGTAGCTTTATTTCATAGAGCAATATTTTCCAAATGGGTTATAACTGAACCAGAAATAAATAAAGTATGGGCTAGTGAAGATATTGAAACTGGTATAGAGTAAATGCCACTTAACAAGCTAATAAATAAGGACAAAAACAGTTGGCTGTTTTCGTTCCTCAACATTTTAGCTAACAATTTTTTGCCTATTATTAGGGCGTTAAAAACTATGATCTACGATTTACCGCTGATAGCTGAATTTTGTAACGAACTCGGATACGAGAAAGTGGAATCATCATCAAATACTGTGGAAGTTGAACTTTTTAAAAATGTTAAGCTGGTATTTCAAAATATCGATAACTGCACTGATTCGCTAATGGGCTTCTCGAACACGCCATGGCATAACCATGGAGATATAATGTTTTCTGGTCAAGAGGGTCGATACATTGAGATGACTTATCTCGATGTAGTGTCAGGCATTAAGGAAGGTAAGGTTCTTGTCTGCGAACTACACAATAACGACGTATTAAAAGATCGTTATTTGGTACATAAAGATCTAGTTGATGAATTTAAATATATGGAATCTGGTGATGAAATTAGGGTGCGGCAAATTGCCTAACCAACGGCTCAAACGGACAAATGTTCGCTGTCACTTTTTGTGCAAAAAAACGCACAAAAGCCGCTATCAAAAATTTGCGCGGTTAGCCGGGCGTTAGGTGAGGTATCTGGTATGACAAAAATCTCTGGAGCTACATTCTTCTATAAGAAACTGTTTCCTACCTTTGTTTTTGGTTTTTTCATCTTTTGTATCACTCTTACTATCGTACATGACGGCATCACTTCTGATAATTCAGTAGGGCTTGCGGCAATAGTAGCAATGATGGTTTATGTCTTCTTCTTTTTCAAAAAATTAGCATGGGATATGGTTGATGAAGCATTTGATTGCGGTGATAGCTTAATTTACCGTTCGAATGGCAATGAAACTAGAGTAATGCTGAGTGATATCATTCGTATTGATTGTGCTCATTGTCACTCACCTGAAAGAGTAAAAATCATTGCCCATTCGACAACTGGTGCTGAGGTTGAATTTGCCTTTTGCCTTATAGGTAGGATCATGCTCAATTCTCGAGACAAAAATCCGGTGGTGTTGGAATTGATGGAGAGGGTTGAGCAAGCAAAAATCACCTAACAAGGCGTTAATGTCAATTTCGCTATACTTTCAGTAATGCGGAATGTCCTCTTTGAAGCATAAGCTCTAAGCCATTTATGTCCAGCTATGGCTTAGTGAATTACGTTAAGCCATTGTGAACACCAAGGGACTCTGTCGTACCATAACTACCAAGCGACTCTGTCGTTTTTATAATTACCAAGGGAAATTGACGGATCAAATTTTTAAGTAATCCTCTGAGTATCACCGTGTACTTTTCAGAGGTTACTAAGGATGATCGTGATGAATTCCCAATCCCAGCTCACTGTTGATGTGATTGCTAAGGTTGCTGAAGGTAAAATCAGCATTCTTAATGCCTCAAAACTGCTCAATAAGTCCAGTCGAACCATTGAACGTTATCTCCATCGATATAAAAAAGATGGCATTCGTTTTGTTATCCATGGCAATACGGGGAAAACACCAACCAACAAGATACCCGACTCATTGAAGCGACAAGTACAGTTACTTATTAAAGAGAAGTACTATGATTTCAATCTATTGCACCTTATTGATATTTTGAGGGTGAGAGAAGGAATTCAAGTGAAGCGTGAAACGCTTCGCTCTTGGGCTCATGCTATTCACCATGTGAAACGGGCTAAGCATCGTCGCTCAAAAGTGAGAAGAAGGCGTGAACGGATGGAATCATCGGGATTAATGCTGCAAATGGATGGCAGCCCACACTTGTGGTACGGTCATAAGAAGCCTTGCTTAATCGCCATTATCGATGATGCGACCAGTGATATCCATGCTGAGTTTTTTCCGTCCGAGACTACCGAAGGTTGCATGAAAGTAATGAAGGCTTATATCGAGAAGCGAGGGCTGTTTAAGACGCTTTACGTTGATAGAGCTGGCATCTTTGGTGGACCGAAGCGTTGCAACTTCTCACAAATGCAAAGGGCATGTGAAGAGCTTGGGATCGAGATCATCTTTGCCAATTCACCTCAAGGTAAAGGCCGGGTTGAACGCGCGTTCGATACCTTCCAAGACCGCTTGGTTCCAGAGCTTCGTATAGCAGAAATAACGGACATGGACAGCGCTAATCATTATCTTCAAAATACCTTTATTCCAGATTACTGGTTGAAACAACTCACTGTTCATGCAAAGAATATTCATTCGGAATTTAAACCTGTCCCAGCGTATATCAACCTTGATGCTATCTGCGTTCAGAAGGAATACAGAAAAATCCGTCGTGATCATACCTTCAGTTACAACAATACCATGTATATAATAGATTCCCCCTTAAGACATTCAATCGTGAACCAGAAGGTAGAAATACGGAAACAGTTGGGTGGCGGCTTTGCCGCTTATTTTGCCGATCGTAAGCTCACCATCGCTGAAATCAAGGAACCATGCAAGCTAACTGAATACGGGGAAGAAGTGCAGAAAAAAATCGATGCCATCGACCTGGCAGAAGAGCTAGGTAACTTATCTGAAGCAGCTCGAATCAGCGGTTGCTCAAGGGAAAGCATCTGCAATAATCGACGCCTGCTTGAAACTCAGGGGCCTCTGGCACTGAAAAGAATGTATGGTATCCCTCATCATACCAATCGTATAGACCAAGATGTTGAAGATAAAGTCATCGAACTGACATTAGAAAAACCTCACCTGACCCAAATCCCTATCAGTAGTGAAATGATGAAAAGACACAACATATCAATCAGTCACTCGACAATTAGAAATATCTGGGTAAGAGAAAAGCTGAATACAAAGGTGTTACGGATCGAGCGTTCAGAGGCATTAGCAAAAACACCATAGTGAAAATGAGAGGGGGTGAGCTAGACTTTATAGTGAAAACGACAAAGTCCCACGGTAATTACTCCGTCACACTCCCTCGGTAATCACAGCAATTGCGCTAAGCCAAATTTTCCCCAAAATCAGTTGCGCAGATTAAAAGACAAGCAAACTGAATAAGGTTTTTGATTTAAAAAAGTTAGCGAGCTTACGGGAGCAAGCCGCTTTCTATCGAAGTACGAGATACAAAGTTGATCCTTCTTCAACAGAATAGTCTGCAATCGTCTTACTGTCCTCAACTTGCTTCCCTAAATATATAAGACGAAACGCTTCAGGTGGTATCCCTCCTTCTTTATCTTTTATCTTCAATTTCAGTACTTTAATAGTATCCGTTAGCTCTACACCATAAGTTGAAACTCGGTTAGATCCTGCTAGCTTTTTTACATTAATTTGTATACTCATGAACAATTCCCTGTTGTAAGTTGAAATATATATGACTACGTGGACTCTAAGCCACAAAACCGTATCAATATTTAATTATTATCAATGCTTTATCATTATCGTTAACATTGTATTGTCAAGTCAAGTCGAATAGGACGCTTTCTGTTTAATGGCTATTTAAACTCGATGGCTACGCGGCTTATCAGCAGGCAAGCAACAAACTTGTGGGCTGCTGGCTCATGCTCGGCGTAAATTCAAACACGCGATAGTGGCACTAAGGAAAAACAAAGCAGGAAAAATGAGTAAGGCCGATATGGCACTGAGCATGATAGCTAAGCTGTTACGTAGAAGACAGTCGATTTAATGTAGACAATAACCGCGCAGTAAAACCTGACTTGTCGGGCGCGAAGCGAGGTGGGGGGCTTCAACTTAGCAGATGAATAATGATTATTGTGACAAAAAGTTATTGATACTAAGTAATATTTCTGTGCCTGTACTATTGAATAAGCAATTACCTTATGTGATTTGTATCCCTAAAGTGTTACGTGGTGGTTTAGTTTTCTTTTAGTGTTGCTATATTTAATTGTGCTTTTAATTAAGACATTCTTTCAATATATAAAATGGAAATTACACATATTATGGAAAACACTAAAATTACTGCTCGTACTGTATTATTCTTTTCAGATTTTAGTTTCGAAGGTTCTCAATATGGTCCTTATGAGGTTATTGATAAGGTGTATGACTGTGTTAAAGAAGATTTCAATGACAAAGCTTATTCAGTTAAAGTTGGATCTGCTTGCTCTCTCCACTGCTGGCAACACCAAGGCGCAGCGGGTGTTTATCGAGAGTACAACGAAGACCAGGCTAATATAAATGAACTCCAAGGACTCTCTTGTTTTAAAATTGTTCCAGAAGAAAACCAAGTGGTTAAAATTCGTCTCATCGACCATTCAGGCTCTAATTCTAACGAATACACCTTGTTCGCTAAAATCGCAGGTAGCATTGGCGTTATGCCTGAAGTCATTACAACGTCTAATGATAATGATTATATTGCTGTTGGGGATATGACTCCCGAGCATGATATGTACATTTCGGTACAAGTTCGTGACACTGACCTTTCATCTAGCAATTATGGTGAATTTGTTGCTAATGGGGCGCTGTATTTTAAAACTGATGGTGTTGAAGCATCTGTTGATTGGGACGCTTCTCTTAATTATCCTAAAAATATGGCTGTAGAGGTTAAAGGTAACAATTTATTCAATTTGATCCTTGATACGGTCAATTTTATGTAAACCAACGACGAGAATCGCGTTATAACCCTTTCGTCAGATTATTTTAACACTAACACGTATGGGCCGCATGTTTCACCATGTTAAGGCAAGTTTAAAATGTCACATTGTTGATATCTTTAATCCCGAGATAAACTTGCCTTGATTTACTGCTCCAACATTACCACCGCGAATAACGATCTTATGGTTAGTGGGGATGAATAGATAATCTAATCAGCTCTGGTATTGCCTGGTGTAATGCCGAATTTTTTAGCTTTGATTTTCCATAAGCGTTTTGCTAATTTTTGCATATCAATATCTTTGTCATCTTCGTCGATAATTTCACGACCAATCAGAGTTTCCAAGATATCTTCCAGTGTTAATATTCCCCGAACAGTACCATATTCATTTACAATTAGCGCAATATGGATTTTACCAGATAATAATTCCTTCATGACATGAGATAAAGATATAACATCCAGAAAAGTTGGCATTTTTCGGAGGTAGTTATTTAATCGGGTATCTTTATTGCCGCGAGCCTGCGCCAATAGCAGATCAGAGCGGATAACAAAACCAACAATGTCATCTGGATCTTTGTCATAAATGGGTATTCGGGTAAATCGAGCTTTCTTATATTTATGAAAAAACTCTTCTACTTTTAAATTTTGGGAAGCACAAAGCATCACTGTGCTTGGTGTCATCACATCATTGGCCTTAATTTTTTGTAATAGCAGCAGGTTTTGTAATATGGTGGCTTCTTCCTTATCGATATGACCTTCCTCGGCACTTAACTGTGCCATGACGGTAAATTCATTGCGATTAAAACCTGCTGAGTCTTCCTTACCCTGAATGTTACGGGTAATAATTTCCGACATTTTGATAAACGGATACAATACAAAAATCAGAAACTTCAGACTGTAAGCGGTGACTGGGGCCAACTCCTTCCAATACGAAGCGCCCAGTGTTTTAGGAATTATCTCTGAAAAAACGAGGATCAGTAAAGTTAATACCGCTGAAACAATACCCAGTGAAGAGTTTCCAAAAACCACTGTTGCTTGAGCACCAACTCCTGCGGCACCTGCCGTATGCGCAATTGTATTCAGAGTTAGGATCGCTGCTAACGGCTTATTAATATCCTCTTTTAATACGTGTAGAATTCCACCTGCTTTATGCCCTTCTTTTTCCATTATGGCAATGTGTACACGAGACACACTCAACAAAACAGCTTCAGCAATAGAGCACAAGAATGAAAAAAATAAGGCAATAAATAAATACAATCCTAGAAGAAACATAACTTCCCCTTTTGCTACGGAATCCGCAAATTATTTATGTTAACTATGTCACTTCCGTTTTAAACGTACAACATCACTCATATAAAACATCAATTAAAATTTTATAGTTAACTGTTGAGTATCTTTACTTACCCAACAAAAAATAATGAGTATTACTATCAGCTAGTACAATAATTCTAACACGTTTATGTCCAACAATGGCTTAGTGCAATAATGCTAAGCAATAATTCTAAGCAGAATTGACCCCTTAATAAGTTAACTTGGTAAAACTTGATTATTTTTTTCAACATATTCCATGAGAGCATGACTGCACGGTTTTCCAGAAATAGATCATCGGAAACTTGGAATGTAATCTTGCAAACTTGCAACATGGACCTGAGTTATTTATCATCAAGGTAACTGAATTAAGAGTGAAAAATCCATGACACAGAAAGTATCAACAGAAGTGCAAACTGAATCGACACGCATTGCTAACGGTATTAAAAAACCAGGTCAAAGCAGAGAGCAGACTAAATTGATCGCGGCAGGTATTGAAAAGGGAATAGCCGAATACAAAAAACAGCATAAAGCTAAAGTTCGCCAACTTGATAAACAGAAAAAACAAAAAATTAGATCTAATACCGCGGCAGTAGCAAAAGAAAATGAAGCAGAGATTGAAATTGAACAAACAAAATCAAGTTCAAGTCGATTACCTTGGGCATTATTAGCACTAAGCTGGGCTGGTTTTGCAGGTTATCTTGTACAAACTGGTGTGCTTAAAGTAGGTTAATCGTTTTGCTACCTAATCCGTGAGCTCGCGACATCGGTTACAGACAGCATTAAATCTTATATTTAGTATAAGAATAGGTGTCATCCAGCGACACCTATTTGTATACATAGTGGGTGTTGTTAGCTTGCTATCCTGATAAATTTTGCGTATCCCAAAGTAATTCAGCATAACGTTCCATCGGAATGTTCATTTCTTCCTGCAGCCATTTACCTTTAGTCAGTAGCTCTGCTCTTTTTATTGAAGGGATGTTGTTTTTGAATGCGAGTACGATTGTATTTCCACTTTCGACTTCGAAGCTGAGTAGTCGGCCTTCAAATTCAAGTGCGAGTAATTCATCTAACTCTTGACGTGATTTAAGAGTCGTATGCCAAATATTGAGTACAAGGACACCTTGTTCGTTGAGTGCACTTTTACAATCAGACAAGTAGGATGACTGTATTTGCTTTGGTTCCATACCTGCTGAGTTGTATAGATCTGAAAAGATAATGTCGCTTTTCATGTTGGTATTTTTCATGTGGTTAACAGCATCGTCTATATGAATGAAGAGGCGGTCAGTGTCGGGCAAGCTAAAATATTTTTTTGCGGTCTTCGCTACTGCTTCACGGTATTCAACCACGTGTACGTTTAAGTCGGAGAAACTACTGAGTAGGTTCTTTGCCATTGAGCCTGCACCGAGTCCCATAATCGAGACTGTTTTTAGTATAGGGATAAACAATAAACCCGTCATCATAGCCTGTGTGTAGCCGAGTGCTAATCCATTAATATTATTCAGCTTCATGTAGCTTTGATAGATCTTCCTATCAAAGCTGAGGATCCGGCTCGTCCTTGTTTCATAAACGTAGATAGGACCGTGTTCATCGACAGTGTGTGAAATACAGGTACCATTAATATCCATCGTATTTTAACCTTTTATATAGCCTTGTAAGCCCTAATGTCTAAGCTTAGTTCACTGATGAGGTAATCGTATTTAGTGAGTGTATAGTGGGATATTAAGCACCATGATGATAAATGACGCGTGCCTGTGTTGCAAGTTAGCGAAATAAAATGGTAACAAAGCATTAAACTAATTGTAACTTGATCTGTATCAATGGCTGGTATCAGTCTATGCGTTTATAGTTAATGTGAACAGCATGTAAAGTGATTCACACATGAGTAAAAGGCGGTAAGATGGAATTATTACGCAATCCTAAATGTTACACGGACGTGTGTATTGATGGTACCTGGTATCATTACGATCACTGTGGTTCGAAAGTTTACTCTCTAAGTGGTGGCGCGGCTCCCGAGTTAGACCTTGCTCGTGAACCTGCGACAGAAACAGAGCTTATTGACCTTATTCATATAGCGGTTAATTAACCTTTTTTATTTTGTAGTACATACAGTGTCATCACTCAGCGACATTTGTATTTTGGACCTTTAGATGTATTAAGCATTTAAAGGTCATTTTTTATTCTTTACTCCTCTTTACAGTGTCATCTCTTTGCGTTTTCTGAATTTTGTCATATTATGTCACTCTATTTTGATTGGAGAAAACACATATATGAAACGCATTATGCTATTCCTTGCAACCAACCTGGCCGTAATGGTGGTTTTTAGTATTGTATTAAACATTATCTATGCAACTACCGGTATTCAATCAGGTAGCCTTTCTGGGTTGTTGGTGATGGCGGTATTGTTTGGTTTTGGTGGTTCATTAATCTCATTAATGATGTCGAAGAAAATGGCGCTACGTTCAATTGGCGGCGAGATCATCACAGAGCCTCGTAACTCGAATGAACATTGGTTATTAGAAACCGTTACTCGACAAGCAAAACAAGCGGGTATTGGCATGCCTGATGTTGCTATTTATGATGCTGCCGAGATGAATGCATTTGCAACAGGTGCTAAACGCGATGACGCCTTAATTGCGGTATCAACGGGTCTATTAGCACAAATGACACGTGATGAAGCAGAAGCTGTTGTTGCCCACGAAATCAATCATGTTGCTAACGGTGACATGATCACAATGGCCTTGATGCAAGGTGTTGTGAATACGTTTGTTATCTTCTTATCACGTATTATTGCTAATGCAGTAAGTGGTTTCACATCGGATGATGAAGAAGGCGAGGGTGAAGGTGGTAGCTTTATGACTTACTTCATCGTATCAATGGTGTTAGAAATGCTATTTGGTTTCTTAGCAAGCTTCTTAACAATGTGGTTCAGCCGTCAACGTGAGTTTAAAGCAGACTCTGGCGCAGCAAAGCTAGTTGGTAAAGAGAAGATGATTGCTGCACTAGAACGTCTAAAAACAAGTCAAGAAACACAACTTGAAGGCTCGATGATGGCGTTTGGTATTACAGGTAAGAAGACGATGATGGAATTATTAATGAGCCATCCACCGCTTCAAAACCGTATTAACGCATTACGTAACCTTTAATTTACGGACGTATAAATAGTCATTTTTGATGACTAAGTTAGCCCCATTGATAGTCTTACTAAAAATAAGATTATACCTTTGGGGCTTTTTTGTTTTCTGTAAGATAATTAACCAAAGTAACTCTTTATGGTTAATTAAATGTTTTTATACGTTTAAAACGTGATAGACAAACGAATAATAAATATCAAAAAAGTGTATTTTATATGTTATGAATTAGTGGCTTATGAGGTTAAAGCTAATGACGGACATAACTGTAGATAAAGTACCTGTGGTTGACGGTAACGGTCGCCATTTGTTAATGATTAGATTAGTTAAACTATTCATTGCGTTTGGCATTCCGCTGTTTTTACTCTCTGTCCCCACCTCACAATTACCCTTTGATAACCTTAGTATTATTCAACATCGATTATTAGCCATTTTTGTCCTTGCTGCCTTGCTGTGGATCCTCGAACCTGTGCCTGTCTTTGCCACATCGATTTTAATTATAACGCTTGAGTTAGTGATGCTCTCAGATCAAGGGCTTTACAGTTTTCGTTTTTTTAATGATGGCATCGAACCCGCCACTAATATCGAGGGGCTGATGCATTATAACGATATTTTCGCTGCCTTTTCGTCACCGATTATTGTGTTGTTTTTAGGTGGTTTCTCACTTGCAATTGCAGCAAATAAATATGCTTTGGATACAAATCTAGCTAACGTATTATTAAAACCGTTTGGCACTAAACCCGCTATGATTATGCTTGGCTTGATGATGATCACTGCGTTGTTTTCTATGTTTATGTCAAACACGGCAACGACGGTGATGATGCTGTCCTTGTTAGGACCAATCCTGATGTCTGTGCCGAAAGAAGAAAAGGGTGTCAAAGCATTAGTATTAAGTGTGCCGATTGCTGCTAACCTTGGCGGGATCGCGACACCGATTGGTACGCCGCCGAATGCAATTGCGCTGCAGTATTTAGACCGTCTTTATAATGTCAGTTTTCTGGATTGGATGATGATTGGTTTGCCCTTTGTCATCGTGCTACTGGCTTTTGCATGGTGGTTATTACAAAAACTGTTTCCCTTTAGCGGTGACAGCTTACATTTACAGCTTGGCGGTGACTTTCAACGTAGTTGGCAAGCCATCGTGGTTTATATCACCTTTGCGTTAACGATTATCTTGTGGATGAGTACTGCTCTACATGGCATGAATACCTATGTTGTCGCGATTGTGCCACTGGCGATATTTACGTTAACTGGCATCATAGGTAAAGAAGAATTGAAGTTAATTAATTGGGATGTGTTATGGCTGGTTGCTGGTGGTATTGCGATTGGTATTGCATTAGATAAAACAGGGTTAGCGGGAGTGATGGCAAATGCGATTGATTACTCCGTGTTACCAGCCTTGTTAGTTATCTTGGTCATGTCTTTTGTGTGTTGGTTGATGGCAAATTTTATCTCAAATACCGCAACTGCGAATTTGTTAATGCCAATTGCAGCAGCGGTCGCAACATCGATGGATGACTTATCATTATTGGTGATGCTGGTTGTGGTGGCTTGTTCTGCGTCACTAGGAATGATATTACCTGTTTCAACGCCTCCTAATTCGTTGGCGTATGCAACTGGATTAGTTGCCAGCAAGGACATGGCAAGAGTGGGACTTATCATGGGACTTGCTGGTTTAGGACTCGTTTATACGGTTATTCTGTTTTTTGTTACTATCTGTTAGATTTAGTGATAATCAGTTAAATTGAGTGAGCAAATAGCTAAATTGAATCTGTAGCAGTTTCGCCTAGCGATTGTTGATGCACGATATTGACGATGTTACGCTGATTATCTAGCTCATATACCCAATCACATTGATTGGGAAGCGTGGCTAAACACTGCTCGGTAATACGCTGGAAATAAGCGGTGAAGTTACGGACCTCTGCACTTGTCATGAATGTTTCTTTTTGCTTATGGCCAGTATTTTCTTCAAGTGTTTGACGTTTGTTTTCCTGCTCTAATCGCCATGCTTGTACACTGTTAAAGCTGGGTGCTTTAAGCATGATCCAATGATCAATACGTTGATATAATTCCTGGTAGTTCTGCTTTAATTGTTGGTTAACATAACTGCGCCAAATTCCGTACTTGTCTTTTATTGCTTCTAATTTGTTGATCGGATAAATAAGCTCTTTCATTAACTGGGGTTGCACACCTAAACACCAACCTTCCAATATAATCACATCAATAGGGCGGTCAACAATTGGCCATTGTGATTGTGGGTAAGGGTTATCTGCAAACTTGTTAAATCTCGGTAATTTTACTGGTTCGCTTTCGCTTGCGCCTGCACACAGCTTATCTAATGTCACATTAGCAAGATTCATGTCGTGCGTGCCGGGAACACCGCGGGTACGCAGTAAAGGATGAACTTGGTTGGCCAGTTCGTTGCGCTGATGCCGACTGTAATAAAAGTCATCAAGTGATAATACCGCGACGTTTAAGTCAAACTCTGTGCTTAGGCGAGTACCTAGATAATCAGCAAGCGTTGACTTACCTGAACCTTGACAGCCATTAATACCAACGAGGAAGGTTTGTTTTGCTTGTTTTTGGTGCGCTACGATACTTAACAGTGCACTCGAAAAATTTTTTGATGCATGGGTTAAATAGTTTGCATCCAACTGGTGGCGCTGAATGAATTGGTCTAATACTGGCTTTGTCTTCATAGATCACCACTTTCTTTGAATTCACTGAATTTATATCATCAATAATAACTACAACATTTAAACAGTTTTTAATAAATATTTAAATAACTAATTATTCACATTCAACAACTATGCCAGTCTTAGTTCTAGTTATTTCTTGTTAATTGATCTGGATCTAATAATTTAATGGGTTCTTGACGTGTTAGGGCTGTGTGTTCTTCTGCTACTGAATAGCGGGTAAGATGAAGTAGGTCGATTAAGTGTTAGGAATAAGGTAAGCTGAAGCCTGTTAAATATTTGAAGTTGATTATGTTAAGCTTAACATGTGGTTAATTTGCATAATCTAATATTGAGTAGGATAAAATAATGTCATCTTTGGAAACGAATCGTTTACTACAAGATAAAATACTAAACGACGATTCACATGCTTGCGCTGTTAAACAGCTAAGTAACTTGGGTATCTCGGGCTTGATGACACTTGAAGCGATAGAATTCCAGATCCTTGAACTTGATGCTGTTCTCGTTAGCTGTCAGCAATTGCAAGATAGCTATTCACCGTTAATCACAAGTTTACCATCAAGGTTACATATTTGTTTTCAAGGTTCTGCAACCAGTCGCGAACAGCTTGCAGCATTGGTGAAGATTATCGAAAGTGCGCCACAAGCACTGTGGTCGTTAAGGGATGATAGTTTTAATTGTTATGAAATGGACTTTCGTTTGGCTGAATTACAACAGCTGTTAGCCATTTTAAAACCGTTAAATAAGAAACTCGCGCCGTTTGTAAATACTCATAAGTTAGGGTCTGCGAGTACACTGAGAAATCTTCAATGCTGTTTAGATAATGCAGGGATGTTTTGTTGGTTCTCATCTAAATGGCGTAATGCTAAGCAACAAGCATTAATCCTCGCAACAAATGAACAGCTAAAGCTTGATGACATTAAGCTGTTATTTCCAGCCATGATCAAATACGCTAATACTCAAGCACACTTTGATGAGCTGTTTGAACAAGCACCGATCTTAGCAACGTATCACAAGGGGTTGAATACTGATGTTGTGCCCCTGCTGGCGGTGCGCGAATGGTATAAAGATGTTGAGTTTGCAATGGCGGAGCATTTTGTGGGTGAAGCAGGGATCTTAGAGGGTTTATCTATTATTGATAAACAGAAAGCAGATAAGCTAGTTAAAATTTATCACGCAAGTTCAGTCTTGGTGATTAACAGCATAGATAAGCAAATGAGTAAGTTAAGATTAAGTTTCCCTGGTTATGAAGCTCTGCAACACGTTGATGCAGACTATGTCGCTGCGGTGTCTGAACTAAAAGCGATTATTGTTAATCAGTTAAGTGTTTTGAACGATGCGGGTGTTGATAGTCGTTCTTGTTTATCTGAGCTTTGAAAGCGCGGGATTTAAACACTTAATACCAAGAGTGTTGATCAGTATTGAAACTTTGCTAAGCCGGTTTGCACATTAATTGGTTTAGCGGGTTTGCTGTGTATGGGTTTTGCTAAAACCTGTGGTGGTAATGCCTTCAAGCTTAATGTTAACTATTCTCGATGCACTTCAAATATAACAAACTCTGAATTTTAGATATAAAAAAACCTCGCTCATTGAGCAAGGCTTCATTATTTGGTGCGTCCTACAAGATTCGAACTTGTGACATCTAGCATGTCGAGCTAGCGCTCTACCAACTGAGCTAAGGACGCGTTGTTTGTACCATTAAAAAATGGTGCTCGCTACAAGATTTGAACTTGTGACATCTAGCATGTCGAGCTAGCGCTCTACCAACTGAGCTAAGCGAGCATAATTTGGTATGTCGTTAAGACGAGACAAATATTAGCCCGCATCCAAATTATCGGCAAGTCTTTTTTAAATAATATCAGTCCTTTGCTTTAAAACTAAGCAGTTGGGTTGATATTTAGATCTTCTGACGGACCGAAGAATTCAAAATGGACATTTTCAGCCGGGATCCCTAATTTTGGTGCGAAGCCATTCATTGCTTGCATGAAAGGTTTTGGACCTAAGAAATAGAATTCTACATCACGATCATCACCGATTTTGTCTTCAAGCATGGCTAAGTTGATGAAACCTGTTGCATCTGGTTTACATTCTGATGTTGCATCACTGTAAACGAAGTAGGGTTTGATGTTTTCGTTTTCAGCTGCAAGGTTTGTTACATGGTCACGGAATGCATGTACCTTGGTGTTCATTGCTGCATGAATAAAGTGAATAGGGCGGTCTGTGCCTTTTAAGCTATTTAGCATGCTTATTGCTGGAGTAATACCAACGCCACCTGTTACCAGTACAACCGGTTTGTTGTTGTCTTTTAGGATGAAGTCGCCCGCAGGTGCTAATACGTGCAGTGTGTCACCCGCTTGAATACGATCGTGTAGGTAGTTCGATACGGCGCCACCTTCTTCACGTTTAACACTGATACGTAAGTACTCTGAGTTTGGTGAATCAGATAAACTGTATTGACGACGTGTTTCTTCACCATCAATGTTTAATACTAAGCCCAAAAATTGACCCGGTGTGAATGAAGGCGCTGGTTCACCATCGGTTGGCGTCAGGTAGAATGACATAATGTTATCGCTTTCAGCTGCTTTTGTAGTTACTCTAAATTCACGTTCACCACGCCACATGCCTTTTTCTTCTTCATTAGCAGAGTAAACAGCTTCTTCTGCCCCGATAAGTAGGTCAGCGAGTTGCCAGTATGCAAGTCCCCAAGCATCAATAACCTCATCTGTAGCGGCATCACCTAAAACAGCTTTGATCGCTTTTAATAAACATTCGCCAACAATTTCATAATGCGCAGGTTGAATATCAAGAACAACATGTTTATTTACAATTACACTTACCGCTTTTTCTAATACTGAAAGATTGTCAATATTAGCTGCATAAGCAACAAGTGCATTAGCTAATGCTTTAGGCTGAGCATTACCTGCTTGGTTTTTTTGGTTGAAGAAACGCTTTACTTCTGGATATTCTCTAAACATCAAAGGATAAAAATGCGCTGTAATATCATTGGCATGAACAGAAACAGCAGGGACAGTCGCTTTGATAATATCAATAGTGTGTTGCGTTAACATATTAGCTACCTTGTATAGGTTAGTGAAATAAATTGATCTACATCAATCTTTATGTTTGTTCTATTGCAGTAGTCGTGCCAAGTTTTTAAGTTGTTGTTTTTAATTGGTTTATTGTTTTTACTATGAGTTCGTTGTTATTATGACACGCGTATTTAGTTGTCAATAACACAACGCGGTGTCCAAATGACAACTGCATGTGTGTGAACTAAATGGAATTAAGTTTAATGTTCACCCGGTTTACCTTGTTGCCTGAAATTGCTAAGATGTTGTTCATAAAGGAGTTAAGATGAAATTGAATGTTACAGATGGCATCGAATTACTTTCTCTAGAGGAAGGTGATTCTTTAACTATATTAAATTTAGTTGAATCCAGTCGACCCCAATTAGGGATGTATCTCTATTGGGTTGATGGCGTCCGAGATGAAGTATCCGCTCATAAATACATAGTAGAACGTTTACATAGTGGCTTGCCAGGTTCTCGATGGTTTAAAATAAAATTCAATGCACAAGTTTGTGGTGTCTTTGCTATTAAGTCTATTTCAACTGAGAGTGGTGTTGCTGAGGTCGGCTATTGGCTATCACATGCTGTGCATGGTAATGGAATCATGATTAAAATCATTGCCCATTTACCTTCTTTTTTGTTAGAGAGTACTGATGCAAAAATAATTGAATTTAGGTGTCTTGAAAAGAATATTGCGAGTATTAGTGTGGCAAAAAAATCGGGTGCGGAGTTAGTGGGTTCAATACCTAACTACATGAATGCAGGTAATGAAAATCAGGACTTACATATATACCAGCTGCAATTACAAGCCTGACATATAATAATAGGTATCACGCATCGATAATTTAAGCGCTAATAACCACCTGTAATGGTTGACTTACTTTGCTTTGGCCGGATACCTCATACAGCGAAGGAACAAAATGAAATTGATAATTAGAGACGTTCAAAAAGAAGATTCACAAGGAATCATCAACATATTGAACCCTATCGTAGAGGCTGGTCTTTATACGATTCTCGACACAACCTTTTCACTTGAAGAGGAAGAAAAATTTGTCCAGGACTTCCCTGAAAGAGGGGTCTTTAATGTTGCAGTCGGCTTAGAAGAATCAAACGTTGTAGGCTTTCAAAACGTAGAACCTTTTGCAACGTATACCCATGCCTTTGATCATGTTGGCATCATCGGCACCTATGTTGATAGTAGCTATAGAAGACAGGGGATTGCATCCAGCTTATTTAACGCCACGTTTGAACGAGCAAGATCCAAAGGTTATGAGAAATTGTTTGCTTATGTTCGGAATGATAACCAAGATGCATTGGCAACGTATCTAAAACAGGGGTTTGAAGTTATTGGCATAGCTAAAAAACACGCTAAGATAGATGGTAAATATATAGATGAAGTGCTTATAGAAAAACTCTTGTAGGGTAATTTTAAAGTTTGGACTCAATTATTGTTGAGTTCAATTATTAACCTTCCTCAATGACAGAGGAAGGTTTCGTTATTGACTTAAGACTTGCAAAGCTCGGCAACGACTTTCAATCGACGGGTTGGTTCTGCGACAAACGGATTGGTTTTATCCCACGCGTAACCCGCTAAAATCGAACAGATCATTTGTTTGATCTTCGGATTAGGATTTTCGTGTAAAACCACATCTTGGAATTCACCACTATACCAGCCTTCAACATAACAACGGAATGCGTTAACACCGGTCATGAGCGTATCTGAATACTCCGTTTGCCAATTAACGGTTTCATTGTTGAACTGTTTTATCAATAAGTCAGTTGCAAGCTCAGCTGATTTCATCGCAATCGTCACACCAGACGAGAATACCGGATCTAAAAACTCACCCGCATTACCAAGCAAAGCATAATGGCGATCAAACAACTTAGTCACGTTAGCAGAGTAACCCATGATAGAGCCACAAGCGTTAGGGTAGTTTGCTTGTGCAAGTAACGCCGCTAGGTTGTGTTCTTCTTTGGCTAATTGCTTTAACGCTTCAATGTGGTCATCAGGATAGTTGGCAAAGAATTCTGGTTCACCTACTACACCAAACGAGCAACTTCCATTACTAAATGGAATGAGCCAATACCAAACCTTACTGTCGTCTGGATGCACGGAAATTAAGATCTTATTACGGTCAAAGTGAGTGGCAGTAATGTTATCTTCAATATGGGTAAAGATAGCGCGTCTTGGAGGCAGAGTTGATGGTTCTTCCAGTCCGAGTAAGCGAGGTAATACACGACCAAAACCGCTGGCATCAAGGATAAAATCAGCTTCTATTTCATAGCTATTTTGATTTTTATCTAAGACGGTTAATAATGGTTTTTCACTCCTAATATCAACGTTTTTAACTTCGTGCTCATAGCTAATCGTGACGCCTTGTTGCTCTGCACAATCGGCAAGCAATTTGTCAAAGTGTCCACGCTGTACCTGGAATGTAGTACCTTCACCTGCGGTGTATTTATCGGTGAAATCAAACTCGGTGTATTTGCCAGAAGCATGAAAAGCAGCGCCATTTTTAAATTGGAAACCAGCAGCGTTGACAGCATCAAACATATCGGCTTTTTTAAGTGATTCCATACACGCTGGCAATAAACTCTCGCCAATAGAAAAACGTGGGAATATAGATTTTTCGATAATAGTTGCGTTAATGCCTTGCTTGTTTAGTAGTGCAGCAGCGAGCGAGCCTGAAGGGCCTGCGCCAATAATGACGACATGTGCTGGTTGTGTTGAAGACACAAAAATTCCTTATTATATCGAGTATTAGCTCGGCAGATTGAGTTAGTAAAATATTTTATATGCTGATTTTATCACATGTTCGATACTTGGTTAAAATCTTTAAGTAAATCGATAAATATAGTTGATATAAATCAAGCTAGGCTGGTGGATTTATAGCTCTAAGGTGGTTATTTAACTCCTTGCTTTTTATAAAAATATAATTGTAGTATTTTATGTTGTCACTATGACTACTCAGTGCTATAACTAATACTTATTGAATGACCGATTTAAGGACTAGTTACAATGGAAAATCTCCGTTTTATCGAGAGCATAGATACGATTATCTATGACCTTTCTCGAGAACTACCTAAGCACCAAAGATATAACCGATTATTGCAGTCATGGCGGGATATTTTTTCATGTGACGCGTGTGTATTACTCAAGCTGGAAGGCGATAATTTGGTGCCTAAATCGGCTAACGGTTTACAAATAGAAGCAATGGGGCGACATTTTCCCATTGCAGAACATCCAAGATTTGAGCAGATTCTAGCTAACTACGAAAATGAAGTACAAAAAAAAGTACTCCGTTTTGATGCTGCCTGTGATCTACCCGATCCTTATGACGGCTTGATCCAAACGCCAGATGGACAACTTAATGTCCACGATTGTATGGGCGCGGTTTTAGTGATTGATAACAAGCCGTGGGGTATTGTCACTATGGATGCGCTTAATCCACAACGCTTCGATTCTCTCGACCCACAAATCCTGAATTCCATGATTGGCTTGACCGAAGCTGTGATAAAAACCGCCAACTTAATCTTTGCATTAGACCAAAGAGTGCAACGCCAAGAGCAAGTGACTGCGAGTTTAATTAGCGAGAAGTTCAGTGAGGAAATGATCGGCTCAAGTTCAGCGATGAACATGCTTAATTTAGAAATAGACTTAGTGGCTGACTCTGACTTAGCGGCATTAATATATGGTGAATCTGGTTCGGGTAAAGAGCTAGTCGCGCGTCGAATTCATATGGCATCAAAACGTGCCAATGAAGCATTAATTACAGTTAACTGCGCTGCATTACCCGAAACCATGGTCGAAAGTGAGCTATTTGGCCATGTCGCTGGTGCATTTACTGGCGCAACTAAAAACCGTTTGGGTAAATTTGAACTTGCCGATGGTGGCACGTTATTTTTAGATGAAATTGGTGAATTACCTATGTCTATTCAAGCCAAATTATTACGCGTTATTCAATTTGGTGAACTCCAACGTTTAGGCAGTGATAAGCCACATAAGGTTGATGTGCGTTTAATTACAGCGACGAACCGAGACTTAGCGAAAGAGGTTGCAGAAGGACGTTTTAGAGATGACTTATACCATCGCTTAACTGTGTATCCCTTAAAAGTACCAAGCTTACGCGAACGTGGTAACGATATTTTGTTATTAGCAGGTAATTTCCTTGCTAAGATCCAACGTAAAGTCGGTATTAATAATTTAACGTTAGCCAAAGATGCAGAGCGTGCATTATTGGCGTATGAATGGCCAGGTAATGTGCGTGAGCTTGAGCATCTATTAAGTCGAGCCTCGTTACGTGCAGCAGCTCGTAACCGCAAAGATGAGCGTGTTGTGATACTCGAAAGCAGTGATTTAGATATACAAACAGCCAATGATAGTAATCAATTAACGTCTTCTTTATCGATGAATAGATCGGCTGCTATGTCGGTTGATAGCAATGTTGAACAAGGCGAAATTGTGATTAGCCCGAGTGCCAATGATAATAACCTAAAACAAATAACCGACGATTTTCAGACTCAGTTTATCAAAAGTATGTTAGCTGAAAATAATGGTAATTCGGCGGCAACGGCACGCGCGATTGGGGTTGATAGAAGTAATTTACATCGCTTGATGAAGCGACTTGATATTCAGTAAGCCATCGCGTTTACTTGATTAAACGTCATCGAAGTTGTATAAAAAAGGCGGTAGTGATCTGAATCACTACCGCCTTTTAATTATTTTATTATGTTTAGTACTAACCAAACAGCAATATTGATTAGGCTGCTGTCGCTAACTCAACTGTATGATCTTGCGTTGTTTTCTTATAAACACTTGCAAGTTTAATCGATAACAATATTGCCGCCATTGTTAGACCTGAAATAAATCCAATCCAGAAACCAGCTGCGCCCATTGCTGGTACAATTAAATCTGTTAATGCCAGCGTATAACCAATAGTCATGCCCACAGCCCAATAAGAGAATAGGGTGATGTAAAAGATCACACTTGTTTCTTTATAACCACGTAATGCACCAGCAGCAATAACCTGAACTGCATCTGAAATTTGATACACAGCGGCAATCAACATTAAACCTGTTGCAATATTAATGGTGGTCATGTCTTCGGTATAAATTTCTGCAATCTCGTTACGCAGTATAATGGTGAAGATCGCAGTAATCACAGAAAAACCAACACCCATCCACATCGCAGTGATACTGGCAAACTTCGCTTGTAGTGGTTTTTTCTCCCCAACATATTGGCCAACGGTAATTGTCGCTGCAATACCAATACTAAGTGGTAGCATGAAGACCATTGATGAGAAGTTTAACGCAACCTGATGTGCTGCAACCGTAATCGCGCCAAGTGGTGCTAACAGAATAGACACAACTGCAAATAAAGTTACTTCACAGAACATAGATGCGGCAATTGGGAAACCAACACTAATGATGTGCGACATTTCTTTTTTATCGATACCATAAACTTGATCGAATAATTTGATCTCTTTAAAGTCTTTATGGAAGTAGCTATAAGCAATCATCGAAAAAAACATAGCAACAAATACTAATGCAGATGCAACAGCACAACCAACGCCACCCAGTGCAGGCATACCAAAGTGACCATTAATGAAGATGTAGTTTGCAGGTACGTTTACCATGATACCAATTAAACCAATCACCATGGTTGGTTTGGTAATGCCTAGACCTTCATGGTAACTACGAAATACTTGATAACCACATGCAAAAGGCAATGCTAATGAAATAACACGTAAATAACCTGTTGTTAGCTCAGCTAATCTATCTTCAACATGCATGAATTCAAGGATCATAGGGCTGTAATACAGTAGCGCCATCATAGGCAGAAAGGTGATTAATACAAACCAGATACCTTGTTGAACCACTTGTGCAATTTGATTTTTCTTTTTAGCGCCATAAAGTTGCGCTACGATAGGGGTGACCGCCATTAAAATGCCGATCAAAAACATGAGTACTGGGAACCAAATACTGTTGGCGATCGCGACCGCCGCCATGTCTGTTGCACTTACTGCGCCAGCCATTACGGTATCAACAAAGCCCATGACAGTGAACGCAAGTTGTGCGATCAAAATTGGAACCATTAATTTAAATAATTTAGAAACCTCAGATCGATATTTCTGCACTGCTACTCCGAATATTTTTGGGGTTGTTATATTGTGTATTCTAAGAATTGATGTTGCTGAAAACGAAAGAAGTGATTATGAATGTTGTGATATTCGCGTTCGTGAGGGTATACCTGATCCAGCTAGAAGCATAATAATCCTTTATGGCTAGCATTTAAAGATGTATTTAAATTTATTTTATTCGATATTAACATCAAGTTATTAACTAGATGAATTATCTAAACTAACACGATATAGTTAGGTATATTCGTTTAAGTAGTGATAAAGGTCATTTATGTTTACTGGTATTGTACAAAGAAAAGCAAAGATTATTAGTATCGAAAAAAAAGAGCAATTACATACGTTAGAAGTTGCGCTAGATAAAGTACATCAAGACGGTTTAGTTATCGGTGCAAGTATCGCGAATAACGGTACATGCTTGACGGTAGTAAAAATGAATGATGACAGTGTTTGCTTTGACGTGATTGAAGAAACACTTAAAGTAACGAATCTTGTCGACCTTGAAGTAGGCGATGAAGTTAATCTAGAACGCGCTGCAAAATTTGGTGATGAGATTGGCGGGCATCTATTGTCGGGTCATGTACATACACAAGCTGAAATTGTCACCATTAATCGTACTGAAACTAACTGCGATATCTGCTTTAAAATAGCCCAAGAATGGCAAAAATACGTATTACCAAAAGGCTTCATCTCAATTGATGGTATCAGCCTCACATTAGGTGATGTAGCAGACGGTCATTTTTGGGTTCATTTAATACCAGAAACGTTAGCCGTAACGAACCTAGGCAGTCGTCGTATTGGTCAGTTTGTAAACATTGAAATTGACAGCCAGACACAAGCGATTGTTGATACTGTCGAACGTATGATGGCAAATAAGTAATTAACGTTACCTTATAGTTGATAGAAAATAGCATCATAAGAGCGATATTCAGGCTTAGCAGTTTTTTCAAACATGCCGCATCGCTCTAAATTCACACATTCTCTAATACGACCTTATTTATACAATTTGTATTCAAAAGAATCTGATTTAAAATATTTGCTCATCATCCGCATCAATAAATAATTCAAACTTTTCATGAGCTTGATCATGCAATAATTTAAAGTGAATACTATTGCAGCAGGCACTGCACTCATCATAAAAATCTTGCTCGCCATTGCTGGCATCAATATCAGCCGTGATAAATTTACCACAATGTGGACACACAACTGTTCTATGGGAAAATTGTTTCATGATAACCTCCGCAGGTTATATATCGCATCCTCTAAGCTTATTTTAGCTGAAGATTGTACTTTTGCATGTTTGGAGTAGGCATGGGTAACGATGAAAATAGGTACTGACATATCTCGATATCAGTACCAAAAAATGGATGTTATGTGGTTATACTAGAGCATACAACTGAGTAGGTAAGGGTATAGCATCGGCGCAATAATAGATGTTAATACGCCACTAATGAGTAATGCTGTGGTGCTAAACGCACCGTGAGTATGACTCAGTTCCATCGCCTTAGAAGTGCCAATAACATGTGAACCTGCACCAATAGCAAGTCCTTGGGCTTCGGGGGTGTGAATTCGTAAATGTTTCAATAAAAATGGTGCGCAGACGTTACCAAATATACCGACCATAATAACCATGATCGCAGAAATAGCTGGGATCCCACCGATCGTTTTGCTAATTGCCATTGCTATTGGCATGGTTACTGCCTTAGGTGCTGCTGAGGCCACAATTTCAGGTGGCGCTGAAAAGCTAATGGCGACGAATACGGTAACGACCAACCCGATAATGACGCCGGCACTACAGGCAATTAATATGGGTACTATTTTTGCCTTAACGTGGACAAATTGTTGATATAAGGGGAAGGCGAGGGCAATAACGGCAGGTTCGAGCAAACGCGTTAATATCGTTGTACCTTGTTCGTATTCTTCAAGCTTAAATCCAAATACCATCATGATGGTAATTAACATGCCAATACAAAGCAGGATTGGATTAAAGATCGCAAGTGCGGTTTTCTTATAAATCCATTGCGCAAAAAAATAGATAACAAGGGTTAATGGGATAGCTAAATATACGATCATTTATCACCACCTTGTTTTTTATTTAGTGCTTTATTTGATTTGGTGGCACTTGCTCGATTAAAAAAACAATAGGTATGTCCAACGGTAAAAAAGATAACAACAGTACCAATGAAACTCGCCATGATGAGGGGCAGCAAGTTTTGTTGCACTAAATCAAAGTAACCCATGAGGGCAACACCTGCAGGTACAAATAAGATACCTATGTGACGATTAAGTTGAAAGCATACTTTTGCTACATACTTTTGCTTTAGCATGCCACTGCTTAATGCGATAAATAAAAGTAATAAGCCGATGATACTTGAGGGAAATTCAACGGGTAATAGCATGCTAATAACACGCCCTAAAACCACAAAACAAAAAATGGTGAAAATATTGTACAGCCATATTTTCATTGATTACCTACCTACTAATTATGCGATTGCTAAGCAATTACTGTGCGATCGAAAGCGCCCTATATAAAATGTTAAAAATATACAGGGCAGATGATACAATAAACGTTACTTGAAGTTTATTAGGTTATAAAAATGCAGTATCCGGTTAATGAAATTTTTGAAACAGTACAAGGTGAAGGCCATTTTACTGGTTATCCCGTTATCTTTATTCGCCTACAAGGATGCGATGTAGGTTGTTCGTGGTGTGATACCAAACAAACTTGGGCTGTTGATCCCGAGATGCAAGTGTCACAACAAACGGTGAACAAAGCTTGCGATGATAAACCACATTGGGCGAACTTTACTGCACAAGAATTCATTGCCATGATACAAAAAAACGGTTTTGTTGCAAAGCATATTGTGATTTCGGGTGGTGAACCTTGCCAATATGACCTTGTCGAATTAACGCGTGAATTAGAACAAGCAGGATATTTCTGCCAAATTGAGACTTCGGGAACATCCGAAGTTCGCGCAACAGACACGACTTGGGTGACAGTATCACCAAAGATCCAGATGAAAGGTCAGCTACCGGTTCTACAGAGTGCACTGCGTCGTGCAAATGAAATTAAACATGTGATCGCAATGGAAAAACACATTGAAGAGCTGGACGAGCTAATTGCGAATATAGACACTACGGACAAGATTATGTGTTTACAGCCTATCTCACAGCAAAAACGTGCAACAGACTTAGCGATCAAGCTATGTATTGAACGTAACTGGAAACTGTCTGTTCAAATGCATAAATACATCTTTATCGATTAAGTTGTGTTACATGTGTTGATATTTGCCTACCTTCTGCTCTATTTATCTGTAGCAGGGGATGGCGGCATAACGCATCGCTAAAATAGAAATCAAGTTGGCATGACAAAATCATCGCCATCTAGTATCAATAAGTATTAATAGAAAGTAGGGACAGGTATGAATCATTTTGATACATCAGACGCCGGACTAATCGATCGCTTTAAACAACGTGAAGAAACCTTATTACATAGTGATTTTTCACAATCTCCGATGCGGCTTGATGAGGTCTTACACCCTGAGTTATTTGAGATATCACCAATAGGAACTTATACTTCACGTAGCGAGATAGTGGCATGGTTATTAGCCAAGTCAGCGACGCAACGTTGGAGCTTGACTCAGTTTAAAGTTGTTGAGTTAGCTGCAGATACAATGCTGGTTTGTTATCAAGCGAATTCGATTAACGATGGTAAGGTAAAAGAAACAGGCAGTTTACGTAGTTCAATTTGGCGTTTTAACAACCAACAATGGCGGCTTCAATTCCACCAAGCAACAAAAAACTGACAAGCATGTATATTAATTCATTCATATCTCCCCCACTTATCTAATACTATTTCTCTGTTTACCTCCGCTTTAGGGGGGCGGCTCCCTGATGTAAAGTTTCTATATCTATTTTAATTGTTTGACATAGCTCGCATAAAATATCTTTTTGGCTTGGATTGACAGTAATTTGGCACGTTTAGCCTATACCTGAGACTGTGTAGTAAAAGTATTATGTGAATATAATACTTACAACCTAATTGTTAATGGAATGAAAACAAATTAAAGGTGTAGCATGGATACTATTATGAAAAATACAACTCAGAAGAAATTTTTTAGAACAACACCAATTGCTCTTGCACTAATCGTCTCAGGCTATACAGCCGCACCACATGCAATTGAATTTAACTGGGGTGATGTTGAAGGTTCATTTAACTCACAAATTTCTGCGGGTTCAAGCTGGCGTGTTCAAGAGCAAGATGCCAAAAATGTCGGTGTCGGCAATGGTGGTCTTAAGGGTAATACACCTACGGGTGACGACGGTAATTTAAACTATGATAAAGGTGATGCTTTTACTCAAACTATTAAAGGTATTCATGATCTTGGTTTAACGTATGAAACAGAAGAGGGCACAACTTTTGGTGCCTTTGTTCGTGGTAAGTATTGGTATGACTATGCATTAGATAAAAATGATGCCATACACGGTAGTGGTACAAATGGTTACGTTGCTAATCAGCCTATTAATGATGATGATTTTAATGATTTAACTAAATCGAAAGGTGTCGCATTACTTGATGCTTATGTCTTCACTGGCTTCTACTTAGGTGACACAGCTGTTGATTTACGTATTGGTAAGCAAGTCGTTAACTGGGGGGAAAGTTCATTCATTCAAGGCGGTATTAACGCGGTCAATCCTGTTGATGCGGCCGCTTTCCGTCGTCCGGGAGCTGAAGTAAAAGAAGGTTTATTACCGGTAAACATGATTTTTGCTAACGTGGGTTTAACAGATAATTTAAGTATTGAAGCGTTTTATCAATTGGAATTTGAACCAACAGTGATTGATAGTTGTGGTACTTATTTCTCGACAGCGGATTATTTAGCTGAAGGTTGCAACACGTTAGTTGTTGATCCTAGCACTGGTGTAACAGATAAAGGTCTATATGATGCAGGTATTTATGCAACTCGTGGTACGGATGAAATGGCATCTGATGATGGTCAATTCGGTGTTGCATTTAAATATTATGCAGAAAGCTTAAATGCAACCGAATTTGGATTCTATTATATGAACTACCACTCTCGTTTACCATATGCGAGTGCCGAAGCTGGTGTTTATAACACTGCACCAAAGAGTGATCCTGCTACTGGAGCTTTATTACCATTCATTCCTGGCGTAGATGCGTATAACCCTCATTATCATACTGTTTATCCAGAAGATATTCAGTTGTTTGGTCTTAGTTTTAATACAACTGTCTCAGAATGGGCGGTATCAGGTGAAGTGAGTCATCGTCTGGATATGCCACTGCAAATTAATGGCGCAGATCTTCTCGCTTCAGCACTATCTGATTCCGATGGCTCACCGTTAACGCCAGAATACCGAAAGGCAAA
This sequence comes from Moritella sp. 28, assembly GCF_018219435.1. Taxonomy (NCBI): domain Bacteria; kingdom Pseudomonadati; phylum Pseudomonadota; class Gammaproteobacteria; order Alteromonadales; family Moritellaceae; genus Moritella; species Moritella sp. 28. The sequence continues at coordinate 2,402,504 of NZ_CP056121.1, forward strand.
AGCTGGTGATACTGTCGATGGTTTTGAGCGTTTTGATTATAGCCAAGCGCAACTGACGTTTATTAAGTTCTTTGATAAAGCACTGGGTACCGATCGAATTACCGCGGTTGCTGAACTGGGTTATGGTCACGTATGGGACTTAGATGAATCAGATGGTGCTGTTAAATATGGCCGTGCAACGGTTTATGGCGTTAGTTTTGATGGTTTAGGTGATGATAAAGATGGCTTTACAACGTCTGACAGTGCTGGTTATCGTCTAGCAGTAAAAGCCGATTACCGTAATGTTTTCGCTGGTGTTGATTTAGCACCGTCTGTAGCTTGGTCTCATGACGTTTATGGTTACAGCCCTGAACCACAAGGTACATTCCAGGAAGGTCGTACAGGTATCAATGTTGCCTTAAAAGCGGATTACCTAAAAAAATACAATGCGTCAGTGAGCTATACCCAATTTGGTGGTGATTTTAACCCGCTATCTGATCGTGATTATGTTTCTGTTGCAGTTGGTATATCGTTCTAATTAGGCATTGATAAGTATATTAAGTTTTAGAGAGTAAATTCGGATAGAGCGAATAGACGTTATCGAAAAGGATTTTAATATGAAAGTTTTAAATAAAGCATATAGCGTAGCTGCGATTTCAGTAGCTATGGCATTCTCGGCATCAGCACTTGCAAAAGTAAGTGAGGCAGATGCGGCTAAATTAGGGAAAGAGTTAACACCAGTCGGTGCGGTTAAAGCGGGTAATGCTGACGGTTCCATTCCTGCATGGACAGGCGGCATTACTAACGCAATCCTAGGGACAGACATTGGTAAAAATGATAGGGTGACGAATCCATTCGCAGCGGATAAGCCGCAGTTCGTTATTACAGCGGCCAATGTTGATAAATACAAAGACAATTTAACGCCTGGCCAGTTGGCTATGTTTAAGAAGTATCCTGATACTTATAAGATGCCTGTTTATGAAACGCGCCGTAGTTTTGCTCAGCCAGATGATATCTATGCCACAATTAAAGATAACGCTTTAAATACGAGTCTTTCGGCGGGTGGTAATGGTTTAAACAATTTTAAAATATCAATTCCGTTTCCAATTCCTGAAAATGGTTTAGAAGTAATCTGGAATCACATTACTCGTTATCGTGGTGGTCACGCTGAACGTGTCATTACCACCATTCCAGTGCAGCGAAATGGCGCTTATACTGCGGTAAAAGTACAGGATAAATTTTATATTCCTGAAGCGCTGAAAGGCGGTCGTGATGCGAAGAAAGATGACAATATTTTGTTCTATTACATGCAGCGTATTATCGCACCTGCACGTCTAACGGGTACGATTGCCCTTGTACATGAAACTATTGACCAAGTGAAAGAACCACGTAAAGCATGGATCTATAATTCAGGGCAACGTCGTGTTCGTCGTGCTCCAAACGTATCGTATGATGGCGAAGGGATTGGCGTAGAAGGTTCACGTACGTCAGATAACTATGATATGTACAATGGTGCTCCTGACCGTTATAACTGGACGCTGGTTGGTAAAAAAGAGCTATATATTCCATATAACTCTTACAACCTTTCTTCTACCGATCTTGAATATAAAGATATTGTGAAGCCTGGCCATATCAACCAAGAATACACACGTTACGAAAAGCATCGTGTGTGGGAAGTTCAAGCAAAAGTAAAAGATGGCCAACGTCATGTTTATGCACAGCGTAACTTCTTTATTGATGAGGATAGTTGGCAAGCAGGAGTGATTGACCATTATGATGCACGTGGTAACTTATGGCGTGTTGCAGAAGCACATTCAGTTCAATATTATAACGCTGATGTGAACTGGTTTGCAGCAGAAACGCTCTATGATATTATCGCCGGTCGTTACCTTGTGACTGGTCTGAATAATGAAGAGCGCAAAGGTATTCAGTTCGACGTTAAAGCGAAACGTAAAGATTTCTCTACGTCAGCATTGAAACGTATGGGCCGTTAATTTTAATCAATTTGTTTGATTAGTATTACAATTATAGCGAGAGGGTTAGTACTTAATAAAAGTATTAACACTCTCGTTTTTCGTTTTCAGCCCGTATTTTTCGAGACTGCTAGGATTGAATTTTCTAAACTGTTTTTCTGCAGACATCAAATGCAGTGTTGAATTTTGTGGTCATGTTTTGAAATACAATAATAGTGGTTAACTCAACAATTTCATCATCATTATAATAACAACGTAATTGATCTATATGTCTGTCAGTCACGTGTAACGACGTGTTTGTAATTGCGTCGGTATAGGCCAGTACTGCACATTCTTGAGGCTTGAAATCACTGCAATTTTGCCAATCTAATAGTTTATCTTTATTCAACCTTTCTTTAAGACTGCGTAATACTTTAGAGTCATGCTCGATGGTGAACTCACACTGATTTAGCTGTGCCACGCGTACACTCATGAGTGCGTGAATATAGAGTTGAATAGGGGAACTTCTTCTATTAATGGTTTTATATAATAGAAAGACGGCAGCGAATAGCCTAGGTTTACGCCCCAGTATTTGTGCGGGTTTTAAGGTCTTATTTTGTTTTCTCGCAAGTAACCACAAGATCGGACGTATAAACCACGAGTATTGGCTTGATTGTAATTTGGGGATACGCATAACTAACCTCGACGCATTACATAAGCTTTGCAACACTAATTATGGTTTAAATTAAGCAATAGGGTGAATTTGTGGTAAATTATTCGTATGCGAAGCATAGGGCAGTTTTTAAATAAGGGTTTAATTAATGACGATGTATTATACCGCGGCGGATCTTGCTGAAGAGTTCTCGATCACGCGACGAGCTATTCGTTTTTATGAGACGAAGGGATTATTACAATCCGAACGTCGAGGACGGTTTATGTATTATGATTATCGTCAGCGCGCCCGTTTAATTATTATTTTACGTAGCAAACGTCTAGGTATTAGCTTGGCATCAGCAAAGCATTATTTGGCGCTGTATGATGACAAACCGGATAGCCCACCTCGTATGTTGTATATGTTACACCAGAGTCGTACAAGATTAGATGAACTGCGTGAGCAGCAACTTGCATTACAAGAGAATATAGCTGAACTAGAAGCGCTAGAAAAGATAGCGATGAAAGATTTATCCGCATGCGATTTGGATATAGAGTCAAGTTATGATGACTATGTTTCGGGATTATTAGATCTTTAAAATGTACGAGTAATTGATAATAGTCTGTAATTACTTAATCCGAATTCATATCAATTACTCATTTTTGTTATCCATTAAGAGATATTTTAGTCAATATTTCAAATTAATTTTTTTAGCTGAAAACTACTCCCCCTGCAATAATTATCACTATCCTAAGAGTCAAATTTAGCGTTACATTTTCCAGCGTGACACTTTTGTTACAGTCACTACATTTTTCCAACATACTTTGAAGCCTAATTAATTGTGAGCAATGTTGCAATAATCATAAATTTAGTTAGAATGCCCTCATCGATATGCGAATGGTTCGCATTCGTAGGTTGATTGTAAGGGGTTGTTTATGTTTGGTTTTGTGTCAAGGCTTAAGCGGTTTAAAAAAAGTGTTATTAGTAAAAAGACGCCAGTACTAATACTACTCAATAAACAATTGCCTAAAAATGCAGGTTGTGTCGTTGATTTTTCGATAAATAAAAAAAGTAGATGTATTGTTATTGAATTGGTTCGTGATGAACAACTGAATAAAATTAACGTGATTAATTATGGCGTTCACTTTAGCGGTACTGACACGATTATTAGTTGGTCAAAAATTAAAGTCGATGGTACTGGTACTCGAGAGCTAAAGCGGGTATTAGCGAAACAAAAATCAATTATCTTACCTGCTTATCTATTTAATTTAGTCGACCGAGTGATGAATACACAAGATGTGGTTAGCGCAACTTAAGGGACTAAGAATGAGTGATCTATCAGTAAAAGAAAAATTGAATGAAGTGTTTGACGAAGTGTTTGAACATGATGGTTACGGTGACTTTAGAGTTGAAATGAAAATATTGAAGCGTAATCAAAAAGAAATCATTATCCACTGCGGTAAACAGTACAGATTTACTTTGGATTTTCAGAAAGACTGATTATATCCAGTAAACCCCCAGTTAAAGGCAACTGCTTTTAACTGGAACCATGGAGCGGCGAGAGGTCGTCCATTTAACTACAAACTCAAATCTCATAGAACGCAGCGGGCGCGAGGCCTGTGTACTCTATACAATCACAAGTATAGGTATTTTTTAAATGAAATTCGTAAACAAAAATCAAGGCGGTTTCACGCTTTTAGAACTACTCGTTGTTGTTGGTATCATCGCAATCATCGGTGGCGCAATGCTTTCATCGTTCAGTGGTCAAGAAGCTACCGCTGCACGTGGTGTTGCAACAAGCGCAATCGCAGGTATTGAAGATGCGACTCGTATCTACCGAGCTACGACTAAAGGTACGCTTCCGAACAACATGGAATCTCTTGTTTGTGCCAACTATGATGCCGCTGGTACGGTATCAACTTCAGTCCCTTCAGCAACTGATGGTGGTGTACTTCCTGCAACAGCGGCTCCAACGACGTCTTATAAATACGGTGGCACATCAAATGCGTCGGGTATTGGCGGCGGTATGACTAAAAAACTAGCGGCTAAATTCGATATTGCTGCACTAACAGCGAAGCAAGCAGCAGCACTGAACGATGTGGGTATTACAAGCATGCGTTATGCAATCTCTGAAGCATGTGATACAGATGTTGCAACTAAAGCGTCAATAGTTGCATTAGATGGTACAACATCAGTTGATTTTGGTGATGGCGGTGAGGGTCTAGTTGGTATTGATATTCCAAATCAAGCATTTGAAGGTTTACGCCCAGATGGTCAAACAGGCTATAAATACCGTGGTATTGGTTTTGCTGGTACGATTGAAACTGCTTCTCCAGTGCTAATTTGGAAACAAGGTGACGGTGGTTATAACAACATTAAACTTGGCGCAGCGGAAAACGATGTGCTTATCGCAATGGGCCTTGGCCAAGCGTCTGACTTAGTAGGTACAGGTCCTAATGCTGCATTTAGTAAAGCACCTTTCTACGGTCAAGTCGGTAAAGATAAATACGCTCATTACATTGCACTTATAAACGTGGGTTCAGCAGGTGACGAGTTTACTAACGGTGAAGCACAAGTTCAAGCGGTTGTTGATGCGCGTGGTGACTTCCTAGATGAAGAAATCGCTGAATTTAACGGTCAAAAAATCTAATCGTATTTAGTTAAATTTAATTAATTCGTTTAGTTTGCTAAGCACATAATCAAGGGGGAATACCTCTTGGTTATGTCTATTTAACATAGAATTAATTCTACTTTCTGTTTCTTTATATTTACTGCTTATTCTAGTTGTTACCTATGACATATATTTCACTAATATCATCTAATATTTTACCTCTAATTCATTATCCAACCGTTCATCGTCATCGTGGTTTTACCTTGTTGGAATTATTAGTTGTAGTGGGCATATTAGCAATACTTGCTGGTGGCGCTATGTATTCGTTTAATCAAAACGCGGTTAAAGAGAGTCAATTAGCAACAGCTAAAACTGAAATGCTTAATATTAGGAATGCGTTATTAACTTATAAAAAAGACAATTTTTCATTTCCAAATCAGACATCTCCTGTTGATTTATTGTTTTTATACTCAAGCATGGACAGTAACGGCATAATTCAAATTCCGTGGAATAATGATTACCAACGTGGTTGGCGTGGCCCTTATTTAAGTGGCGGTGATAGCGGCTTAGTTGATATAGGAAACCAATTAATTTCAGACGGTTCGGGCAGTCCCTTGTTTGGCGACATGAGCAGTATAGTTCGCGCTATTCCCGACCCATTTCAATTTAAGCCTCAAAAATTTAAACAAGATACGCCTACTATCCAAGCGTGTAGTGACCCCGACCCGAACACACATAATTGTGTATTGGAATGGTGGGCCGTTGGTACAACAACAAGTAATTATCAAACACCCCATCAAGCATATGGTCGACCTTATTTGTTGTTTGATCTCAATACAAAAGACAACGCAAGAATTGTGAGTATGGGAGCCAATGGCCGCTATGACGGTCGTGCATTAACGAGTGATGAAACATGTCGTACCCAATTTGGTGATGATCTCGTGTTATGTGTTTACTGAAAATGTATTTATTAAAAAAGGAGTTATTAATGAATAACGCTCGTTTAAATATCTTACTGTTTAGATTACATTTGGTTTCATTTTTGATTTTAATCGTATTTTCAACTCATCTGATGGCGTCTGAAACAGACTCAAGTGAAATACCATTTTATGAACTTGATCAAATGCTTATCGAGTTTAAAGCAACGCGTGAAGGCACTGTTGAATTATCACTATTTCGAAAAATAAAATTCGAAGGTAAGGTCGTTGAACTTCCTTATCAACGAAAACACGCATATCTAGATCAAGTCATACGTGACATCGCGCCTAAGTCTAATGTTGTGTCAACTCAAGGGTTAACTCTTGCCTCTAAACAGCAAAAAACATTATCAGTTTACATTATTGATGAGTTAGCGGGTGGAATGAATGAGCATTTATCAATTGGTGATGATGTCGTTTTCGAATCATACCATGTTTACAATTCTCCCTATGGACCAGGATTACTGATTTATAGTTGGGAAAAGAAAGTAGAACCTAACTGGTTCCAACGATTTTTAATTGAACGTAAAAGGCGCGAAGTTAATGTGCGCTAATTTAAGTAACAATCGGCTACTGGGAAAAAGTCAGCACGGATTTTCATTACTCGAGCTGGTCTTAGTGATGATCATTATGGGCGTGATGGCTTCTGTATCATTAACTTTTATTGATGAAAAAGACAGCCAACAACGCTACCAGCAATCCGTTGAAAAGTTAAAGATGATCCAACGATTTATATCATCTGTACACCTTTATCAAGGGCAGTTAATTAACAGTGGATTCAGTGCTGATAATGGACTAAATAATGAGTTAATGAATATGCTCCTCGGCTACACATCGGCAGATGATTATTATGTTTACTCTGCAACGCCTATTTTCGTCAATCTTGATGCCGATGATTCGAGTGATGCGAATGGTAATAACAAACACGTTATTACTAATAGCCAGTTATTTAAAGGCAGTCGTCCTGGATTATTCGATCTTAGTCAATATCGTGATGGAGAGGGAAAAATAAAAGACAGTTGGGGTGAGTCCTTTAATATTCAGGTAACCAATAATGACACTGCGTTTAGCGTGGCGATTTCGGCTGCAAGTTCGACGTATAAAAATGTCAGTGATAACTTTCATCGTATCAATATCGAGAAATCTATTCATGTTAATGAATTATCTGTTACGGTAAAAAATTTACCCGATACAACAACCAATTTTAAAGTTGCATTGATTTCCTTTACTAATCGAACCGATTGTAATGGTAACAATGAGGAAGTTAAACGCTGTTGGCAAACATTAAAAAGTAATGTAAATACAGCTTCATCTGCGCCTTTTAATAATTTATTCAAAATAGTTGAAACCGGTGACGATAATTCGATTTTTGTCGATGACGCTAATAAAATTCAATCAATTACGCCAGGGCCTAGCAATATAAGCACCCAAAAAATGACTGCGCTCATTTTTAGCGATAGCACTAATAAACAGTGGCACTTCGAAGCGGTAATACCAACGCAAGTTACCGAATTTGATTTTTCTGCACATGGTGAAGCAAAGATTACAGTGGGTAGTCATGCTGTCATCTTGCTGGAAGAAATATCGCCCAGTTCAAATACATGGCAGATATACAATGCTGAAAGTCCTACTTTTACCTATGTGAACCTATTACCGGGTGTATCACCTGAACCTATTATATTGAGTTTATTATGAGTCAATCGCCGTTAAAACGCAGTTTATTCGGAAAGCTAGTTGGAAATAAAAGTAAAGCGTTAAGTCGTTCGTTTTTAGGTAAAATGTCTGCTGGCGCTAATCGCCTCTTGGTGATTGAAAGTCGTGGCTTTGGTATTAATGCCTATGTGGTTGAACGCCGTGGCGATGCAATAACATTAATTGAATATGCGCATAACAAAATAGCAAGCTGTAATGAGTCACTAGCTGAAATTTGCGAACAGTTAACGGTTGCAGGCTGTGCAATTCCTCAAAAAGCATTACTGGTGTCAGGCGCTGTGACAGCAGCATTAATTTCATTGCCGATTGACGGTGATAAAACATTGTCAGATCAACAGATGTTAGAACTTGTTCGTTGGGAAATGGAACCACTGTTTAACGAACTCATCGCCTATTGGACTATTGGGGGATTATTAATCGCCAAAGGTTACTTAGCTGAATCTCAGCGTAAGCAATTGCTTGTTGACCTTGGTGAACAAAAGGAAAAATTAGCAGGCAGAGGAGGGCGTGCACCTGCACGATTTGGTGAACTGGCCATTCGAGCTGCATATATTACTAAGGAACAACTTGATGAATGTTTACGTATTCATGAAGAAACACAATTATTAGATCCAACGATTGACTGTAGTTGGAGTGATAAACCGATAGCAACCGATCAACAGGGGGGGCTCTGGTTATGTGCGGCCATGAGTGCGCCAATTCGACAACAATGGGTCGATGCATTTAGTCATAACAAGATATTTCTTTCGGGTATTTATTCGCAACATCACAGTGCTGTTAGCCAGCTGCCAATAAGTGAAAACGAACAATTACTTGTCATTCTCAATGTGGGATTGGTTACTAGCATTGTTGTTAAAAATAATTTAGTGACAGCAACTAAGCAGTATAGATGCAGTGATCATGCATTAACGAGTGATGAAGTCATTACTTTATTAATTGAGCATTTAAACGTTCAACTTCAAACCGATATAGCGGATGAATCGAGTGCTATCTATTATAGTGGCTATCATCCTCAGATAAACGACTTAATTACTGAAGTAATGCCGCAATTAAATGCTACATGGATATGTCTAGATGGTGTCTTAGCGAAAGATAAACAAACATTAATTGTTGGCGATGCTGCCATAGTCGGTGCTACAAATCATTATTTTAATCAATATTCTTTACAGCAGCAAAGTCGGTTAATTGGCACACCTCCGCCACCCGCTTGGTATAAAAACACATCTGTACAAGGTGGGTTAATTTGTTTCAGCATATTCGCCTTTATCGCTGCAAATGAAGGACATTATTATTATACCGAGCAACGTGTATTCTTAGAAATTCAGCAGAATGAGATTGCAGTTGAAAAAATAGACGACATAAATGAAAAGCTTAATAGCAAAAATGAACGATATATTCGTTTAAAAAAGCAAAAAAAACAACTAGAAGAAAAGCTTGAGGTACTCTCTGTTCGTCGACAAGGATTAAATACAGTATTACTTAAAAGGCAGGAGTTCATTGCTAATTTATTACCGCTCATTTCTCGTAGTATTAATGACCAATTGATATTGAAAATGGTTGAAGAAGGGAGCTGGTATCATTTTGAATTAAGTGGTTGGGCGTCAGATCAGCTTGCCATTGATAGTTTTAATCAACAACTTACGGCTGAGCTAGAACCTTGGAACATGCAGTTAACAAATAGCTCAAGCCGAGAAGGTCGTAGTGATTTTGGTTTTGATGGTTACCAATTTATGATGACATTGGAGCCTGCAGGATTATGACGGATAAAACAACAAAATCAGTAAAGCAGCCGATAAGTATCCGCGAAAAATTATTAATTGGTGTGCTTGTTATAGCTTGTATTATCGGTGGTTATTTAATGCTGCGTGTAAAAATGCAAATAACCCAACGTGAAGTTTGGCAAGAGCAGTTAACAGATAGTCAGGATGATCGTAAATCTGCGCGTCCACATAGGGCGAATAACAATGATTCAGATAAATTGGCGGAAGAAAATAAAAAAATTGAATTACTCATAAACAAAGCGAAAGATAATGTAACCGGTATAGAAGGGAGATTCATTGATTTAAACAGTAAAAAAGCGGTTGCGGATATGCGCAGTCGTTTAACTGAACTCTTACTGAATCATTCATTGCAAATGGCAGGCGTTGCACGGTCAAATCAAGATCTCACTAAATTTACGGAGGCGAATCAGCAGAAATTATCTGATTTTTTAGAACGTCCGATTTTCAATGTAAAGCTTTATGGGCGTTATCACAACTTACTTGATTTTATTCAGCAGCTAGATTCATTACCTAACCGAGTTGTCGTAACGCATTTTTCATTGTCTTCCCGCAGTAATACATTTCAAGCAGTTAATGGACGAAAAGAACTGCTTATTCAACTGACTTTGAGCTTTTAACTTATGAGTAAATTAGTATATTTTGAATCAATTCTAATCGCCGCCGATGAATTACAGTCTTCAGATATTCATTTATCAGACCGCTGTCACCCTACATTTCGGCTTTCTGGTCGTTTAGTTGAACAGACGGATTTAGACCAATTGTCACCGATAACACTACAAGGTTTTTGTAAAGTCATTACCGATGATAGACAGTATAAACAGTTAGTTGAACATCGAAGTATAGACCTCGCATTTACGAGTAAAGCGGGATTAAGGTATCGTGTAAATATCTATTTTGAGCGAGGATGTCCAGCCCTTGCAATACGTTGGTTAGATGGCAGTTTTCATAGTTTAGAAGAGTTGAGATTACCAAAACAACTAATAAAATTAGCGCAATTAAAAGATGGATTAGTATTAGTCACAGGCGCGACGGGCAGTGGTAAGTCAACGACGCTAGCCAGTATAATCAACGAGATAAACGAAACCAGACCCTGTCATATTTTAACGATTGAAGACCCTGTGGAATTTTTACATCACAATAAACAAGCAATGATACATCAACGAGAAATAGGCCGAGATGTGAACTGTTTTGCTGATGCGATCAGAGCCGCTATGCGTGAAGATCCTGATGTGATCTTACTCGGTGAAATGCGAGATCTCGAAACCATGAACGCAGCGTTAATGGCGGCTGAAACGGGTCATTTAGTTTTTTCTACGTTACACACCAATGATGCGATAGGTGCTATTGACCGTTTAGTTGGCTCGTTTCCAGGAGAGGAACAGTCGGGGGTGCGTCAACAATTATCAATGGTACTTCGAGCCGTGGTCACACAAACCTTAGTACGCCCTGATAACGCGACAGGGCGTGTACCTGTTAATGAAATCCTCATTGTAAATTCAGCTGTATCTAACTTGATCAGAAATCATAAACCGGAACAAATTTATTCTGTCATGGAGTCGGGTCGTGCATTAGGTAATCAAACTCACGATTATGCGCTGGCATTGCGGGTGAAAGAAAAGTTAATCCCGCGAGATCAAGGCGTTAGACTTGCCCGAAAACCGCATGCGTTTAATGAGTTAGTTAATCAACTATTAAAGGGATATAACTAAATGATCAGAGATAACGTATTAATCAATGCGGGTATTCAAACTGGCATGTTAGATGAAACTGAGATTGCGAAATACAAACTTGCAGCAAGACGAGAACGTGTCGATTTGTTGTATTTGTTAAGTTATAAATTACGATTCCCTATTGCCGATCTATACCGGGCCTATGCACAAACGCAAGGTATTCGATTTTTGACTAATGATGAAATACGTGTCGATCCACAATTACTAAGAAAAATATCGCCTTCAATTATTGAGCGTCGATTAGTTATTCCATTAATGCCTATCGACGAGACCGCATTATTGCTGGTGGATAATCCTGAAGATAGAGCGGGGTTATCTCAGGTACAAAGATTACTTCCGCCAGATATAGAAATCTGTATGACGGATCCGAATTTATTACAGCAACTCGTTATTCGGGTTACACAAGCGACAAACGATGAGGAACCACCTGAGTTTGATCCTGTTATTAGTTTGGATGAGATGATCCGTGAAGCCTATTTGTACCGTACCTCGGATATACATTTTGAACCTGCAAAAGAAACATTCCATATTCGATTTAGAATTGACGGCTGCTTACAGCCTTACGCACAGATTTTTAGTGCAGAGCAAGGCGCAGCTCTCATGAGTCGTATGAAAGTACTTGCAGGTATGGATATTTCAGAACAACGTATGCCGCAGGATGGCGGGATGGCTTATGAATTAGATAATAATATTGCTTTTGACATTCGTGCCGCAACCGTACCTGTTAAGTTTGGAGAAAGGGCGACGTTACGTTTATTAGGCTCTGACAGTGAAGCATTATCGTTGAAGAAAATAGGGTTCTCTGAACGGGCTTTAGCACGATTTTCAGACGTCATCAAACGCCCTCATGGCATGATTTTAATCACGGGTCCAACGGGTTCGGGTAAATCAACGACCTTGTATTCTGCGCTACAGCAAATTGCCAGTAACGATATCAATGTGCTGACTGTTGAAGACCCTATTGAATATGTGATGGAAGGCATTTCTCAGGTTCAAGTCAGCTCGAAAGTATCATTTTCCAGTGCGTTAAGATCATTTCTACGCCATGACCCTGATGTGATCATGGTCGGGGAAATTCGAGATGGTGAAACGGCGGGGATTGCCATGAAAGCCGCATTGACTGGTCACATGGTATTTTCAACCTTGCATACCAATTCCGCTGTTTCAACCGTTAGTCGCTTGGTCGATATTGGCGCAGAACCATTTTTAATCGGTTCAACGTTAGTCAGTATTATTGCTCAGCGTTTGGTGCGTCGATTATGCGCTTTTTGTAAAGTATCAGTTGAACTTTCTGACGATGATCGAAAGTTATTACGCCTAACTCATGAGCAGAATGGCTATGTTAATGAAAACAAAATGGATGAAACTAAGGCTGATGACGTGAATTTTGCTGAGGGGACGGTTTATCAAGCGAAGGGTTGTTCGAACTGTCATGACAGTGGTTACAAAGGGCGAATAGCCTTGTTTGAAACTCTGTGGGTTGACGATCATTTAGCGCAAGTGATTGGTAATGGTGCGACTGAAAAAGAAATTCTCGATAATGCTACTGATTTTGTGAGTTTAGCGGATGATTGCCGAGAAAAAATACGAGCAGGACATACAAGCATTGCTGAATTTGAGCGTTTGTCTTTAGGTCGTGAAGAGGCGATTAACTAATGCCATTATTTAATTATGTCGCACTTGATAAACAAGGAAATGAGCAGTTTGGTACACTTGAAGCCGAGGATAAACGTGATGTAAATGCACAGTTACGCCAACTTGGGCTATTTGGATTAGAAGTCACCCATGATGCAGAAACAAAAGTGGATGCAGGCGTTAAAGGTGAGTTAAGTAAACTCTTGGCACAAGTCGGTATTGTATCAAGCAATAAGAAAATATTCTTTTTTAGACAAATGGCTTTAATGCTCCGTTCTGGTCTCGCGCTCACTGAAAGTTTAGACATGGTCGCGAATATCATGGGCGGAAAAATTGGGTTAATTGTCACCGATATCAGCAATAACATTAAAAGCGGTGGTAGTTTTTCAGATGGTATTGCCCAAGCGGGTGTATTTCCTAGTATGTCAGAACATATGATCCGGAGTGCTGAAGCCACAGGTGAGCTGGATGTTGTAATGGGACGGGTCGCGGATGATCTGGGTCGTAAAGCCGAGATGAAACGTCAGATGATGGCCGCCATGTTATATCCTGGAATAACCATGCTGATAGCGGTATTTATGGGGTATTTTCTCGTTGCCACTGTGATCCCAAAGTTTGCCAAAATTTTTGAAAATTCGGGTAAAAAACTCCCGCCTGATACACAACGATTAATTGATATTTCTAACTTCATTAATGCCTATGGCTTGTTCATAATCTTAGGTGTCGCGGCAGGTTTTGCATTACTTCATTACATAAGAACAAAGGTAAAAGGTCGATATATTACCGATCAAATAGTCCTTATGACTCCTGTGTTTGGCAAAGTAGTCCGAGTTGGCGCTATGTCACAAATTGGTTGGGGTTTATCGATGCTATTACAAAGTGGTTTAACACTGGTTGAAGCACTAAAAATTGTAGAGAAACTTATTCCAAACTCAGTCATTGCGTTAGAAATTAAAAAAGCGACAGACAATGTACTTATTGGACGAGATCTAGGTTCAAGTCTAACGTCACCTTATATAGATCCGCTCATCTCACAACTCGCATCCGTGGGGGAAAGAACGGGTGGCTTGGTTGAAATCATGTTTGAAGCGGGCTGTTTTTATGAAGAAGGCCTGAAGGCATTAAGCAAGACAATGGCAAATCTTGTTGAACCAGCTTCCATTTTGTTGATTGGCGGTATGGTGATGACGGTTTATATCGGCTTTTTCAAAGCCATGATGGGGGCATCGACCTAGTATGAATGCCATAATATCCACTTTGTTTACCTACAAGTTATGGGTTTATTTGGTTGTTATCTTAGGATTGTTTTGGAGTGCTCATTCACATGGTGAAACAGCAAAAGAACAAGTGACGGGATTACTTCAGATTATAGAAGATCATAATTCAATACTTAAAGATAAAATGTCCAACAGAGATCTCGCCGAACCTGAAATTCAAAGGCATTTAAAACCGAATACTGCACGATTTACAGCAAATATTAACGCTTTTCTTGATGGTGTTAGAGATCCTTTTTCGATGACTAAATCATTAGCCAAATTAACAGAACCTGAAAAATCAGTAGCACAAGACACATCCTATGCTGGATACGATTTTAAAAATAGTGAATTCTCTATGTCATTACCAAAATTGACTTTAAAAGGCGTGGTCTTTAAGAAAAATATTGAAGAACCTTTAGCCTTGCTTGATATAGGCGGACATGGTGTTCATATGGTTAGAATTGGCGATGAAATTGGATTTAATCCCACCTTGCCTAAACAAGTGTTAAAAATAAAAAAAATCAGTCGGCTCAATGTGATTGTCGAAGTCGGCACGCTCGGCGATTTAATTGTGGTGAGATAATGAATATGATGATGAAAAAATTATATACCGGGGTAATGACGTTCGTTTTAACACTGTTTATTTTCACGTGTCCAGCTAAATCCGCAGCACCAAATGATGAACAAATATTGGAAGAGTTAGAGTTTAAAGGGGCGGCGTTAATCGATGCTGTTCGGATCATATCTGAGTTGTCGGATGTGAATATTGTGATAACACCGGGCGCTAAAGAAGTTGAAGTGACGGTGTTTTTACGTCATGTCAGTGTTAAACATGCAATTGAAACAATTTGCCGTGTAAATAATTTGTGGTATCGAAAAGAGGATTTGACAGAAACATATCGTATTATGACAAACGAAGAGTACGCGCAGGATTTAGTGATCCATAGAGATGAAGAAACCAAGGTATTTAACCTTAATAATTTAAACGTGAACCTTGCTGCCGATGCGATTGGAAATTTATACGGAGAGCGAGTTAAACGAAGTAATTCCGGAGAACAGTTTTCTACAGGGCGTGGTATCGAAGGCCAATCAGATGGAGAAGGTACTTCGTCTTCTAAAAATACTATTTCAGGTGAACTCAGTATCGACCAATTATCCTCACTTAAAACAAATGGTTTAGGTAATAATGTTATTTCGGCAAGTCAGGTTCAACAGCTATTTGATCAGCAAGAACCTATCTATGTCACTGTTGCTGAGGAGCACAACTTGGTGCTTATTCGCACGGGGGATCGAAGGGCTCTTGAACAAATAGGTAAATTAATAAAAGAGTTAGATAGGCCTGTGCCTCAGGTACTTCTTGAAATGAAGATCCTTGATGTACTTGTCGACGATAACTTTAGCTCGGTATTTAACTTTGACATTAATGGTGTATCCATCCAAGGAAAAAGCCAAGCACCGATATTGATTGGGAATAACCCACTCACAAACAGTGGTTCATTTATTTTTGAATATATGAACAATTATCTTAAAGCAAACATTGAGTTGTTACAAAAAAACAAGAAAGTAAATGTGCTGTCAACGCCAATGATTCTAGCATCAAATAATCGACCATCTAAGTTGTTTGTGGGTGAAGAACAGCTACTTGTTAAAGGTTATGAATCTTCTGAAACGACAACGACAACGAATGGTATTACGGCAAGTAGCAGTGGAATTATTCCTCTGACAGAAATAGAAGAGGTGGGTAACAGTATTGAAATAACGCCTTTTATTAATATGTTAGATGGTTCTATTACACTCAATATAAAACAAGAAAACTCCACTATTAGACAAGCGGGTGCGCATGTAAGTTTAGTTAACGCTCAAGGTGAAATTAAGGTGCTATCTATCGATACGATTAATACAGCCAGGCTCGAAGGCACCATTATTGTCAAAGATAATCACACAATTGCGGTTGGCGGATTGATCCGAGAAACCATCAGTGATGATCAAACTAAAGTACCTTTCTTGAGCGATATTCCTTTTTTGGGGAATTTATTTAAATCGATCTCAGATAAGAAACAACGCAGTGAACTTATCTTGTTAATTACGCCGAGGTTACTGACTTCTCCTGAAGAGGGTGAGTTTAATAAAAATAATTTATCACGGGAAGGTAAGCAATTATCGCTAGAAGACTTAGCATTACAATGCGTACTTTTATGCCGCTAAATAGAGAGTAACAAAGATAGGGATATCATGAATATAATTTTAAAACGGACTTTATTATTAGGGTTATTGATGTTGAGTGGTTGCGAAAGTGTGTCCAACACAAATACACAGCTTGAAGTCACGCTACACCAACAGATGACACATTCATATTGTTATCAATATATGTATGGTGATTACAATGCTGCTGTGGATTATGACAAGGCTTTTTATTGGTGTGGAAAATCAATTATTGAAAGAAACCCCAACGCAATGACGCTAATGGGGGAGCTTTATTTTTTAGGACTTGGGCGTGATAAAGACCTAAAAAAAGCATATTACTGGTATGAAAAGGCGGCTGAAAGGGGGCACAATCATGGTCAGTTTATGTTGGCTCATATGAATAAAAATGGAATAGGTGTGGCTGAAATGACTAACTTGATTTAGCTTTGTTTTTACTCATGATGGTATTGGTGATAAATACTTATTATCGCTGGCGCCAAAAGGCACGAAAATAGAAACACCGCTTTTAAAGGATAGTGTTTGATTGCTGTTTTACACGGTAAACTCAATTGTTCGCTAACAGATATATTTTTGAGGGGAAGTTCGACAACTTCCCCTTTTTCAGGGATGTATATACTACGATTAAGTGAGTCCCAGATAGACAGTGCAAAACCATAGTTACAATTACTCAGCTTCCTTACTTTGCTGTGGTGGCATTGATGCTGTATTGGACTCATTAAAATAAAACTGATAACACGAGGATAATGAACCGCTATATGGCTGTGTCTTAGGTGATAGCCACTAATAAAAAACAACCAGAGAAATACATTGGCGCCTGTAATGCTAAACAAGGTTAATGTGTCGTTTGTAATATAAGAAAATAGGTGGTGGGTAAGTGATAACACAGTGCTTATACAGATGACTTTTATAAGTGTTTCTACGGGATGTACTCTAAATACTGTCGCAGGGGTAAGTACTTCGGCATTGTGGTGAACTTGATGGAAAAGCCATAACATAGGGTCTGTGTGAAACCGCTTATGAATACAAAAGTAAGTCAGGTCGTAGCTAATAAACATAGTGAATGTATAAATTAAGTCAATCCAGATTGATGGTGTGCTTTTGAGTAAAGTGTTTGTTCTTAATGGTAGGAACTCATCAAATGTAGCAACGATAAATTGTGAGTATCCAGATACTAAAGGCAGTAATAAGAAAAGTGTGAATATGTTATTGATAATGAACCAGCCATAATCTCTTCTGGCAGATCTGTGTGTAAGTATATGAATAGTTTTCAATTTGGCTTTAGGTTCGAGATATATAATGGCGATTAAAAGGGACGAAAGAAGATAAAGCCAATAAGTAGCTTGCCTACCATCATGCAGTAGGCTTACTTGTATTATTAAATCGTCGAGCAAGTTATTAACCAGCGTAAACAGGTTGTGGAGGAGGATTTATACTACAGTTACTTGGTCTATATTGCTCTTCAACAGTCATGGAGCATGTCCACTCGCCATTAGTGTCTTTCACAAAAATAACTTTTTGGTTAATGAGTTCGGGATCTATACCATCATTGATCAGAACCAGCTTGAGTTGTCCTTCGGTGTTTAATGTATCGCCGGTTGAAGATATGTAGGCGACAATCGGTATTTTACTACTATTTATACCGGCTTTAGCTATGTCTTCTGTAGTCGGAAAATAATCATAATCAGCGATGAGTTTATCTATTTTGGGTAATAAGGTTTCACCAAAATTAATGGGTTGTGTTAAGGCTTTCGTTATCTGGTAACTCTCATAGGCTGGTTTACCAAAATATACGCCACTTAATGCAACTATCCCAAGTATTGCACTGGTTTTTATTATCGTAGACATCAACATTCCTTGTAATTTAATCTAAATGATAACTGTTCGTATTATATTCGTAAGAGGCTAATTTATCAATGGTTACTGCATTATCGCTTAATGTAATTAATGATATACTTACAAATCTGGTTAATGTCATTTATGTCTAAGTAGTCTAAATTTTTACTGGTTAATTCTATATTGTTTAATATTAATTCATTTTTGGCTGTATCTGACGCGATGGCAATAATGTGTTTATCTTCACTTGCTAATATAGGTTTGCCTAAGCTAGGGCGATGGAGTTCTATCTTGGTAAAGGCTTCATGCCTAAATCCTTCGACTAATACCAAGTCCAATTCATTGGTGTTCAGCCAATTCAACTGAGTGATTAATGCGGGTTCTGTAGGCTCATCTTGTTCTACAAATAAAACAGTTCTGTGTGGCGATGCGAGTACCATTTGGCAAGCACCAGCCTTTCTTAATTTATAACTGTCTTTGTTAGGGTTATCCATTTCGATGTCATGATGACTGTGTTTCACCATGCCAATTCGTAGGCCACGTTTCGTTAACTCGGGTAGTAGCTGGGTGATTAACGTTGTTTTACCTGTCCCACTAAACGCAGCAAAGCCAAGTAACGGGATAGGGAAGTGTTCTAAAGAAGTCATGATGAATACTCAATTACAGGATGAAGAAGACAAAATTAACGGAGATAGTTAATATACCTTTTAATTTAGGTTATAGGTAAAAAAAGAGGTCGCATAAGCGACCTCTTTACATCAATTCTACATAGATATTGATTTAGAACTGATTACAGCATGATTTAGCTGCCGATTATATGTACAAACTAACTTGCTGGTTTTTCTTCACAAGCTGCTTTAGCACATGCGATTGCATGCTGTTTATCACTTTCTTCTAATTCTTCATCTTCAACGAAAACCGGTAATGGTTTGTGTTCCGTTGCAAGGAATGAATAAATTACAGGTAAGATGAATAGTGTAAACAGAGTACCAATTGCAAGGCCAGATACGATCACAAGACCAATACTAAAGCGCTGTTCAGCACCTGCACCAGTTGCATACATTAACGGAATAAGACCCGCAATCATTGCCGCTGTTGTCATTAGAATTGGGCGTAAACGTACTTTAGCCGCTTCAATCACAGCCTCTGTTCGGCTTTTTCCGTGATGTAGCTGTTCTTCTTTTGCTACTTCACAGATTAAAATACCATGTTTAGTAATAAGACCGACAAGGGTAATCAAACCAACCTGAGAATAGATATTCATGGTTGAAAGGCCCCAAGCTAGTGATATTAGCGCGCCTGATATCGCAAGTGGAACAGATACCATGATCACTAATGGATCACGTGCAGATTCGAACTGAATAGCTAGTACTAAGTAAATGATTGCGAGTGCAAGTGCAAACGTCATATACAAGGCATTACCTTCTGTTACGAACTGGCGAGATTCCCCCATAAAGTCATGACGATAACCTTTTGGTAATTTAGTTGCTGCAATGTTTTCGAACCAACTAATCGCATCACCCATCGCAACACCAGGACTTGGTACTGCACCAATAGTTGCAGAGTTAAGCTGATTGAAGTGAGGTAGAGAACGCGGTTCTGCTACAACATCAATAGAGATTAGGCTGCCTAGTGGAACCGCGTTGCCATCAGCTGCGCGTACATAGTAGCTGTTCATTGATTCTGGGTTTAAACGATACTTACGTTCCACTTGAGGAATAACCTCGTATGAACGACCATTTAAATCGATACGGTTAACATAACCGTCAGACATCATCGTACTTAATGTAATACCAATGTCTTGCATGGTGATACCGTAAGCACCGGCTTTGTCTTTATCAATGTTAATCTTCATTGTTGCTGAATCAAAGTTAAGATCTAAATCAGAATAAACGAAGAGTGGATTAGATTGTACTTCTGTCAATACGTCAGTCGCTACTTGGAATAGGCTTTCAAAGTTATTCGGTGTAGTAATAACAAACTGAACAGGCAGACCCGAACCCGCACCAGGCAACTCAGGCATTTGGAAAGCAATAACTGACATTCCCGGTACATCTTTAACTAAGCCCGTTACACGTTTAACTATTTCAGCTTGACTTGCTTCACGTTCACTCCAAGGCACCATAGATGCAATACCAAGTGCTTGGTTCGAGCTCGGCACTCCAGAGAAAATCTGTGCGTAGGCAATTTCAGGTTGCTCGTTTAGTTTTTCGTTAACTTCATTCATTGAATTTTGAATGTAATCTAAGTTCGCATTTGATGGTGCAGTACCCAGCATCATCATTACACCTTTATCTTCGGCAGGTGCAAGTTCACTTGGAATAAATTTAAACAGCATAGGTAAAGCAGCAAATACGATAATTGCAAATGCGATCATGACAGGGCGCTTTTGCATTACTGCGCTGATCATTTTTTCATAGCCATTGGTCATGCGATCAAGGAAAGCATGAACAGTGCGTTCAAACTTGCTTGGTTTAGCATTTGCTAACAATATTTTAGAGCACATCATTGGCGATAATGTCAGTGCTAAAATACCTGAAATGAATACAGCTCCCGCTAAAGTAAGGGCAAACTCTTTAAATAACGCACCAGTAATACCACCCATTAACGCGATTGGCGCATATACGGCACCTAGTGTTAATGTCATTGCAATAACAGGGACTGCGATCTCTCGTGTACCAATAACGGCTGCTCGGAAAGGGGATTCGCCGAGTTTAATGTGCCGGTCAATATTTTCCAATACAACAATCGCGTCATCTACCACCAGACCAATTGCCAGTACCATTGCTAGCAGTGTCATTAAGTTCCATGAGAAACCAAACATCTGCATAACCATTGCAACACCAATCAGTGACAATGGAATCGTTACAATAGGAATGATTACCGCACGAAATGAACCAAGGAACAGGGTAATTACCACGATCACAATAAGCGCTGCTTCGATAATCGTTTTAATTACTTCATGAATTGATTCGTTAATCGCAACTGTCGAGTCATACATCACGTTCATTTTGATGTTAGTCGGTAAGTTACGTTCAAGTTCAGGTAGTAATTCTAATACGTCAGCCGCAATGTTAATTGGGTTAGCTGTTGGTGCTGCGTTAACGGCAGCAACAACGGCTTCTTTACCATTCGCTGAGGCTCGATAAACATCATGGCTCTTTGCTAACGTTACCTTAGCTATGTCTGCTAAGCGGATAACTTGACCTTTATCAGTCGAAACAACAAGGCGTTCAAGGTCCTCAGTACCTTTAACTTGAGTATCGGCATTACCGTTATAAAGAACGAATTCACCAATCGATTGACCTGTTGCTGACTGATAGTTATTACTATTCAGTACTCCCATTATTTCGGTAGCGGTAAGGTCATAAGCTGCCATTTTTAATGGGTCCAGCCAAACACGTAGTGCGTATTTAATACCACCATACATGTCAACTTTAGAAACACCATTAATAGTAAATAGCTGAGGATTGATTACACGATCAAGATAATCGGTTACCTGGCTTGAAGATAGCTCATCACTGCTAAAAGCAATATACAATACCGCAGTTGTTGAGCCCGTAGACATGGTTACGGTTGGATCTTCAGCTTCTTTTGGCAGCTGTGAGCGAACTGAATTCGTTTTAGCCAAAATATCAGATAAGGCTGCATTAGGATCGGTATTCAGTTTCATCGTAATAGTAATAGTTGAACTACCTAATACACTCGATGAGGTCATGAAGTCGATATTGTCGGCTTGGGCAACCGCTTGCTCTAAGGGCTGAGTAATAAAGCCTTGGATCAAATCGGCACTGGCACCGTAGTAGCCAGTCGTCACGGTAACAACCGTATTGGTCATGTCAGGGTATTCTCGAACCTGCATTTTGAAAATTGCTTGTACACCAAGCAAAGCAATCAAAAAGCTGATAGATACCGCTAGAACAGGACGCTTAATAAAAATATCAGTAAAGCGCATATATACTCCGAATTAAAGCATTGGTGTTTCAGCTGGAACATTCAATGTGTCGTTTTCAACAACACGCACTTTAGCGTGATTACTTAAACGAACTTGGCCAGATGTAACAATTTTATCGCCTGCTTTAACGCCTTCTAAAATATGAGCGATTGAATCAATACGTTCACCGACTTTAACAACAGATTGCGTTACACGTAGATCCCCGTTTTCATCTTCACGAACGATATATACATTGTCACCGTATAATGTGAACGTGATTGCTGTTTGTGGTAGTGTAATTTGATCTGTTACTGTTGGTAGGATGATGCTAGCGCGAGCAAACATACCTGAACGCAGTTGTGAATCATTATTTGGAATGTCTGCTTGAATTTGAATTAAACCACTTTGGAAATTAACCGCTGGTTCGATTGCACTGATTTTACCGCTAAATGCTGTTTCAGGATAAGCATCAACGAAAATTTCAACTACCTGACCTAAGTAAATTTTAGATATTTGTGTTTGAGGTACAGTGAAGCGTAAACGCATAACACTTGTGTCTTCTAAGCGAACAATCGTTGTACCAGTAGATAAAAACTCACCTAAGAACACATTGCGTAAACCAACTTCACCATCGAATGGTGCTGTAATTTGGCGGCGTTCAATCACTGCTTTTTGACTTTCGATATCAGCAAGTAGTGAAGAGTAAGACGCTTCTGATTCATCCAATGCTTCTTTAGACACCGCATTTTTCTTGTAAAGTGCTTTGTATCGTAAATATTTAGATTCAGCTGCGTTAAGTTTTGCTTGTGAACTTTTTAGATTCGCCTTTTCTACTCGCGAATCTAAATTAACCAATAATTGGCCTTTGGTTACTTTAGTTCCCGAATCAAACGCAATATGATCGATTTTACCAGCAATTTCGTTAGCAATATCTACACCTTGGTTAGGTTCAATGAAACCAATAGCTTGAATTGTTGGGACCCAATTAGTTGTTTTAGTATTAACAACAGTGACTGGGAATTCCGCTTCAGGTATGTTGGCCATAAATTCTGCAATCTTTTTTTGTTTGAAAAGATTAAAACCAATTACACTACCAAATAAGGCTAGTGCGATTAGTAACATGGCAAAGGTCCACTTTTTCATGAATTGATAAACTCCGGGGTTTTATATAAACGTTATATAAGCTCTGAGGTGAGACTGCGCTGGTCTATAAATATCTACCATTGCTCGTTCAGATGATGTATTTGTTCTATTCATTCTAGATGTTAACGGGTCCCAATCAAGTCTTTTGTAGATTAAAAGTGCTTATTTACGTATATTTACCAAATCGGTAATTTTAGTAGTTTTTTCTGTTGACAATACCTCTAAAAGAGTGACAGCCGACTGCTTTCTTTTTAAACTTTCATGACTATTTTTCAATCTTTTGTGACTTAGGAATACTTTACTGCTGATTGGCTTTTCGGTAGTTCCCTTTGTAGTCAAATATACGATGTTCGATTTTCCAGAAGTATTTTTCTTTTTTTGCAATGACAAAATCCGGTGCGACAAAGCTTTGAATTTGGGCTGTTATTTGCTCGGTAGTGGTCGCGTTAATCGGTGACCCTGTAACGGTTCTAGAAAAAATACTGAAAAATCGTTGGCGTTGCTTGTTATTACTGAAATAGAAGGTCTCTTTGACAACATCGCCATCTTCATCATGGTAATTTATTTTGATTTTGTCGCCATCAGCTAGCGCTGAAATACCCGAACAGCGTAACACCTTACGGTCTTTAAGTTGCAGCGCTTTTTTTAATTGATTATCAGGGTCGATCAAATCGACATGGCATTGTTGGCACTCGCGAGCGGCAATATCATTTTCGGCATTACATTGTGGGCATTGCTTGTATTTAAAACGGTAATTGCATTGTACTTCACTGCCATTACTGAGCTCAACTAACCCTTGGCAACGCCGACCATAATGCTCAATGATATCACCGTCCGAATCCGTTACCCCCCAAAACAAGTTGGCAAAATCACAGCTCGGGCAGGGTACTTGTACCAGATCGCTATTACTATTTGGCTTGGTTGATCCTATCTCTGGCTGATATAAATCAAATCCATTACCGGCGTAGTCAATGATTAAACAGTCTGTTTTTCCTTCCGCAAGCCGTAGACCTCGACCTGCGATTTGCTGGTATAAGCTTACTGAGTCCGTGCGGCGTAAAATGGCAATAACATCGACATGTGGGGCATCAAAACCTGTCGTTAATACAGATACATTGACGAGGTATTTCACTTCTTTAGCTTTGAATTGGCGGATCAGTTCATCACGTTCTTTAATGGCGGTTTTACCTGTGATAATAGCTGCTTGATCGTCTGGTAATAGCTTAAATATTTCTTGAGCATGTTTAATACTAGCGGCAAAGATCATGATGCCTTCTCGATTGCTGGCAAGTTCGATCAATTGCTTACAGATAGCTTGTGTTACGCGCGGACTCTTGGCTAAAAATTGATCCAATTGAACTTCGTTATATTCCTGTGGCAAATCGTCAAACTGATAACGCGCAACTGGCGCATCAATCACTGCGGGTGTGGTTAAGAATCCTTTTTGCACAAGATAGCGTAAAGGCAGCTCGAATATGCAACTTTCAAAGGGTGTTTCATCTTCTGTCCTTACATAGCCTTGATAGTGTTTTTTATATATCCAGCCTTTATCTAAACGATAAGGCGTCGCTGTGAGGCCAAGTACTTTCAGTTTTGGATTAGTCTTTTTTAAATGGTTGATGACTTTTTGGTATTGGCTATCTTCACTTAAACTAACACGATGACATTCATCGATAATGAGTAATGAGTAAAAACCATCAAACTTATCTAGATTACGGCTTAAAGACTGCACACTTGCAAACGTTGTTTTAAACTCATCTTGTTTTTTACCTAGGCCAGCAGCGAAGATACCGGCTTCAAAACCATCATGTTCAAACTTACTGTGATTTTGTTCTACCAGTTCTTTTACATGGGCAAGGATAAGTACTGGATGTCTCGCTAGACGTGCTAATTCTGCCAATACGTGACTTTTTCCTGCGCCTGTTGGTAAGGTGATAACTGCGGGCTGGTCTGATTTTCTAAAGTGAGCTAAAGCTGCATCTACTGCTGCTTGTTGGTAATCGCGAAGAGGCATATCGAATCTATCGTTATTAGGTTAGGACATAAAGAGAAATACAGTATAACGCAAAGAGAAATATCTTTGAGCTAAAATTCATAGTGTTATTACATAAGGTATAAATTGTGATGGTATTTTATTATTTTTGAAGTCGGCCTTAACGTATTGTTAATTTAGTGCCTATGGTTAAGTAACAATGTGCATTTTAGGAGTTATTAATGATACCCCAAGCATTCATTTATGACGCGATCAGAACGCCACGAGGTTTAGGTAAACCAACGGGGGCTTTACACGAAGTTAAGCCTGTTAACCTGTTAGCTGATTTACTTAATCATTTACAGACTCGCAATGGTTTTGATACTGATGCGGTGGACGACATAGTGTTAGGCTGTGTTACGCCTATTGGGGATCAAGGTGCTGATATTGCAAAAACAGCGGCATTAGTTGCTGGTTGGAAAGATAACGTTGCAGGGGTTAGCTTAAATAGATTTTGTGCGTCAGGCCTAGAGTCAGTCAATATAGCAGCAATGAAAATACGATCGGGTTGGGAGCACCTCGTCATTGCTGGCGGTGTTGAATCTATGTCGCGTGTAAAAATGGGCAGCGATGGTGGTGCTTGGTCGATGGATCCTGAAACCAGCCTAGCAACAGACTATATGCCACAAGGTATTGGTGCTGATCTTATTGCGACACTTGATGGTTATAGTCGTGAAGATGTTGATGCTTTTGCTGTTCGTTCCCATCAACGTGCTACAGCGGCTTGGCAGCATAACGCATTCGATAAATCAGTTGTTCCTGTATGTGATCGTAATGGTATGTTATTACTTGATAAAGACCAACTTGTTCGTCCAGATTGTTCTCTCGCTACATTAGCAAAGCTAAACCCTTCTTTTAGTCGTCTTGGTCAAACTGTTTTTGATAGTGTTGCTCAACGTCATTATCCACAAGTAGGACAAATTCAACATGTGCATACTCCAGGTAATGCCTCTGGGATTGTCGACGGCGCGGCGTTGGTTTTACTCGGTAGTGCTGAAGTCGGCGTTAAATGGGGATTAAAACCAAGAGCAAAAGTCGTTGCTACTGCAGTTGTTGGTGCTGATCCCACAATTATGTTGATTGGACCTGTACCCGCGACCCAAAAAGCATTAGCAGTGGCAGGATTAACCATAGACGATATTGATTTATTTGAGGTCAATGAAGCCTTTGCCGCCGTTGTGATGCGGTTTATGAACGAACTTAATGTCTCGCCAGATATCGTCAATGTAAATGGTGGTTCTATTGCCATGGGGCATCCACTTGGGGCTACGGGGGCTATTATCTTAGGGACATTGTTAGATGAATTAGAAGCGCGTGACTTGAAACGTGGCCTTGTAACTTTATGTGTCGGTGGCGGCATGGGGATCGCAACAATTATTGAACGTGTAGAGGGGTAAAGTATGTCATCAATCCGTTTAGAGCAAGACGATGCAGGGATAGTACATTTGATTTTTGATAAGCCTAGCTCAAAGGTTAATTTACTTGATCGTGTGTTTATTGATGACTATATAGTGACGATTAATAAACTAAAGGATATGCAGTTCACAGGGGTTATATTACGCTCAAAAAAATCAAGCTTTTTTGCTGGTGGCGATATAGCGGTGCTTAGCGCATGTGCAGAGCAAAGTGTGGAGGACACTTACTTATTATTGTCTTCCCTGAAAGCGGAAATGCGATGGCTAGAAACATGCGGTAAGCCTTTGGTTGCATGCATTAATGGTGCAGCGCTTGGTAGTGGTTGGGAACTCGCGTTAGGCTGTCACCATCGTATAGCATTATCGAAAAAAGTAGTACTAGGCTTACCAGAGGTTACATTGGGCTTAATGCCTGGTGTTGGTGGTGTTGTTAAAATGACTCGACTGCTGGGTGTCGAGGCTGTATTACCTTACTTACTCAAGGGTAAACTATTTGATTGCCAAGAGGGTTTAGCGCTTGGATTAATAGATCAAATAGCGACATCAAATATTCAAATGATGGCGCAAGCAAAAAACTGGATCTTGTCGCAATCACTGCCAGTGAGACAATGTTTTGATAATAAGGGTTATCAGTTGCCAGGCGGTGATGTTAGCGATCCGCATATGGCTGTTGTTATCGCTACCGCCCCTGCAATACTGAAGAAAAAAACACAAGGGAACCAACCCGCACCTGAAGCGATATTATCAGTGATGATTGAATCAGCAGACGTTGATATTGACACCGCATTACGGATAGAGACACGATACTTTATTTATGTCATCCGCAGTCAAGTCGCTAAAAATATGATGAATACGTTTTGGCATCAGTATAACGAGATTAAAGCCGGTGCGTCGCGACCAAAGGAACATGCGTTAACGACATTCAGTAAAATAGGTGTATTAGGTGCGGGGATGATGGGGGCTGGTATTGCTTATGCTTTAGCAAGCCACGGTATTACTGTCATACTAAAAGATATTAGTCTTGAAAAAGCAGTATTTGCCAAGTCATATTCAGCTTCTATTTTAGCGAATTGTAAATTGTCTGATGCAGAGAAAAGTAGAATATTACAACGTATTATTCCAACAAAATATCCCATTGACTTAATTGGTTGTGAAATGGTGATTGAAGCGGTATTTGAAGATCGCAAAGTAAAGTCACAAGCAACAACTGAAATATTACAAGCTGTTGGTGATGATATTATTATGGCATCCAATACATCAACATTGCCGATTACCAGTTTAGCTAATTCGTCTACTAAGCCTGAAAACTTTATTGGTCTGCACTTTTTCTCTCCAGTGGACAAAATGCCACTTGTTGAAATCATTAAAGGTGATAAAACATCATCAGCTACTTTGGCCGCTGCTTATGATTTAGTGCTGCAGATTGATAAAGTCCCCATTGTCGTTAATGATTCTCGTGGTTTTTTTACATCACGCGTATTCTTTACTTATGTATCGGAAGGTATGCGCATGCTAAGTGAAGGTATTCCAGGAGAAGTCATTGAAAATGCAGCAATTCAAGCAGGGTTACCCGTAGGGCCTTTAGCCATTCTTGATGAGGTTAGCTTGTCACTGATTGATAATGTACGTAATCAAGCTCGAATTGATTTACAAGCCAAGGGGAAAACACGACTTGATAATCCTGCAGATGGAGTGTTAGATCAATTACTTGCCCTAAAACGACTCGGTAAATCGACTGGCGCTGGATTCTATGATTATACTGGAAGAGGGGAAAAGCGGTTGTGGTCTGGTTTAGTCGACTTATTTCCGACAACGGATGACTGGGATATTAATATTGTTAAAGAGCGATTATTATTCGTGCAATCACTCGAAGCGCTTAGAGCGTATGATGAAGGTGTCGTCACCAGTTGCCGTGATGCTAATATCGGTTCTATTATGGGATTAGGTTTTCCTGCGTGGACCGGTGGTGTCTTACAATTCGTTGACCATTATGGTACGGATAAATTTAAGCAGCGCGCAGAGCAATTATATGAGCAGTTTGGTCCGCAATTTATGCCTCCGGCCGTATTATCTCAGTGGAAAGGCTGACATTTTATTGCCTTAGTACGACAAAACCCAAGGCTGGCGAAGTCTACGAAGGTAAATTTGAGCGAGTTGGTGAATAAATACGATGATGACCGTTTATAAATTAGGCGGTAGTCTTTTAAAACAAATTCACTTAATGTTATGATCCTAGGTTCATGTAACGGTTAACTAGGGAATAATAACTAGTGAAAGTGCCTCAAAGAATACAACCTCTTGTTGATGACGGGCTTGTTGACGAAGTATTACGTCAGTTAATGAGTGGTAAAGAAGCGACGGTATACGTTGTGCGTTGTGGTCAGGAGATCCGTTGCGCGAAAGTTTACAAAGACATAGAGAACCGCAGTTTTAAACAAGCGGTGCAATATCGAGAAGGTCGTAAAGTTCGTAATAGTCGACGTGCTCGTGCAATGGAAAAAGGCTCTAACTTTGGCCGTAACGAACAAGAAAAAATATGGCAAAATGCCGAAGTTGATGCGTTATATCGCTTAGATAATGCAGGTGTTCGTGTTCCTGAACCTTATGGTTGTTTTGACGGTGTATTACTCATGGAGTTGGTAACGGATGCTGATGGCTTTGCTGCACCGCGTTTAGCGGATGTTGCATTAACGCCAGAGCAGGCTGTGATTGATCATGGAAAAATGATCCATTACGCAAGATTGATGCTTTGTGCGGGTCTTATTCATGGTGATTTATCCGAATTTAATGTGCTTGTCGATGAATATGGTCCTGTTATTATTGACTTGCCACAAGCGGTTGATGCGTCTGCAAACAACAATGCGAAATGGATGTTAGAACGTGATGTTGATAATATGAGACAATATTACGGGCAATATGCACCAGAATTACTTAAGACAAAATATGCAAAAGAAATGTGGGCTTTATACGAAGCTGCAGAGCTCACAGTTGATGTTGAATTGACTGGTCAGTTTATTGAAAATACAGAATCTGCAGATGTAGATGGTATTTTAGATGAAATCAATGCGGCAAGAGAAGAAGAATTGGAACGCTTAGCGCGTATTCAATTTGCGGAAGAAGAAGTCGAATAAAACCATTAACCCCTTCGTTTAATTAAAACTAAGGGGTTTTTTAATGTATTCATTCTATTATTAGACATATTTATTAGCTGCTTATGTTTTCAATCTAATCTGATGTAACGATATCTTTCTCCATATTTGTTAAGCTTTCCTCTGACACATATCGATTTGGGCGTAAACCAACACAGAATTTAGGTAAATCTTGCTCACGTTCTAGATACAAGGCACAGGCGTATAAGTTTTTACGCAGTTCTGCATCCTTTATTAATTTGTTCTCCTCCCAATAGTGTAATTCAAAAATTAGAAACCAAAATATATGCTCTTTCTCCCCTGATACTTTTTCGTCGATGACATCTAGAGATTGCCAATCTTGTAAAACATCCCACACCAAGTTACTTAATACTTTGTAACTGATTTTATGCATGAGAAATTTATTCACATTGTCGGTTAATAATAAAGATTTCTCATTTATAAATGCTACTGCTTGCATTGGTTTATCTCCACTTATGTTTAAAACTAATTTTAAGTCTAGCCTCAAACTTTCTTTTAGAGAGGTTTAGACCGTACAAATAATGCCTAAAAAGTAATAGTTCGATCGCTGTCACATTTTTTCGCCAAATGATTAAAATGTTCCCTTAAGAAACTCAATAACACCCTATGTTTTTTCGAACCCGCGCTTCCTGGTGGAAAAACTCCATATAGATCAATGTTCGAGAGTTCATAATCAGACAACAGTTGTTCGAGTTTGTTGGCTGCGATTTTTGGGGCTGCATCGTAGAAAGGAATACGTGCAATGCCATGACCGCCTTCTACAAACGCTGTTCTTGCTGCTGCATTATTGGTGCTAACACTTCCTTTTGGTTTTACGCTGTAAGCTCGACTTCCTTTCGTTAGTGTTAATGTACTTGAACTTAATTTGTATAACACCCAGCTATGCTCGACAAGTTCGGTAGGGGTTGTTGGCCGACCGTACTTGTTTAAATAATCAGGTGATGCGCATAGGCAGGTTTTCATCGATATTAATTTACGAGCTTGTAAACCTGAATCAGTAAGCGGGGCGCCTCTGATCGCCAAATCAATGCCCTCCTGCATAATGTTAACGATATCATCAGTAAGCATGATGTCCAATTCAATCTTCGGAAATTGGACCTTGAACATGTTTAAAGCTGGGACAATTATCTGTAATCCGACATTAACCGGACATGTTACTTTTATCAGTCCTTCAGGTTCGTGCTTTAAATTCTCGATTTGTTGATTTGCAGCTTCAGCTTGTTGCGCTATTTCTTGACAGTGTTGATAGTACTGTTGTCCTGCTTCGGTGAGTGTAAAGCTGCGAGTCGTTCGGTTAAGCAGCTTGAGTCCTAATTGAGTTTCAAGCTTTTTAAGATGGTAACTGACGACAGCCCGAGATAGGTTTAAATGCCGAGCGGCCGCTGAAAGGGTGCCTTGTTCGACAATTTGTGCGTATACAACCATACTTTTTAACTGCTCAAAAGAAACATGCATAAATGAATCCTGATAATTATAATGATAATAAATAGATTGTATCAAAATTCTGAACAGTGTAATCGATTTACTCTGCATTGTTAGATTTTACATTCAGATATAAACTGTCTCTATTCGTTGTTAACACGCATACAGTATGCATAGCAGCTCAGACAGAGAGGGGAACTATCATGAATAAGAGCAGCACAAGTAAGAATATTTTAGTGGTATTAACATCACATGCAGATTTGGGCAATACAGGTGAGAAAACAGGTTTCTGGGTTGAAGAACTTGCTGCACCTTATTATGTATTTGTTGATGCTGGAATGACTGTTACGCTGGCATCACCTGCTGGTGGTAAGCCACCAATTGACCCTAAAAGTGCAGATGAGAGCATGCAGACGGATGCAACTCGTCGCTTTGATGCTGATGATGTCGTACAAAAAGCCCTAGAGACAACAGTTAAATTAACGGATGTCAAAGAACAAGACTTTGATGCGGTATTTTATCCTGGAGGCCACGGTCCATTATGGGATTTAACTGACAACACAACTTCAATTGATTTATTAGCTGCGTTTATTGCGAATAACAAACCAGTATCAGCTGTTTGTCATGCAAGTGCGGCGCTACTAAACGTTAAAACGCCTGAAGGTGAGTATGTAATTAAGGGAAAAGCGGTAACAGGATTTTCAAATACAGAAGAAGATGCTGTACAATTAACTGATATCGTACCTTTTTTATTAGAAGATGAGCTTGTAAAGCGTGGCGGAGACTATCAGAAAGTTGCTGATTGGACGCCACTTGCGGTACAAGATGGTTTAATCATCACAGGTCAAAACCCAGCGTCTTCAGCATTAGTCGCAGAAAAACTAATCGCACACGCTTAATACTAGGAAACAAATATGTTGAATTTTACGTTTCAAAACCCAACTCGCATTCACTTTGGTGATGATCAGATTAAAGCGATCAGCAAAGAAATCCCAATAGGCGCTAAAGTATTAGTGACTTATGGCGGTGGTTCAATTAAGTCAAATGGCGTATATGACCAAGTTGTAACGGCATTGTCTGAACATAACTGGGTTGAGTTTTCAGGTATCGAACCAAACCCAACTTATGACCAATTAATTAAAGCTGTCGATGTTATTAATGAGCACAATGTTGATTACATTCTTGCAGTTGGTGGTGGTTCTGTTGTTGATGGCAGTAAGTTTATTGCTGCTGCAGCTGTATTTGAAGGCGATGATGCTTGGGATATCCTAAGTAAATACGCACCAATTACTAAAGCATTACCATTGGGTGCAGTATTAACGTTACCTGCAACGGGTTCAGAGTCAAATGGTGGTGCTGTTATTACACGTGATGGCAGCAAGTTATCATTTGGTAGTCCATTAGTTCGTCCAACGTTTGCGATTTTAGATCCTGCAGTGAGCTTGAGCCTATCTGATCGTCAAATTAGTAATGGTGTTGTAGATGCATTTGTTCATATTATGGAACAGTACATGACATATAGCATCAACGCGAAAGTACAAGATCGTTTTTCTGAAGGGCTATTGCTGACGCTGATCGAAGAAGGGCCAAAAGCATTAAAACCTGAGACTAAAGATGATTTAGAGATCCGCGGTAATATTATGTGGTCGGCAACGATGGCGTTAAACGGTCTTATTGGTGCCGGCGTACCGCATGATTGGGCAACACACATGATTGGTCATGAATTAACAGCTGCACACGGTGTTGATCATGCGCGTAGTTTATCAATCGTGTTACCTGCAGTAATGAAAGTACTACGTGAAGACAAGCGCAGTAAATTACTGCAATATGCTGAACGTGTTTGGAATATTACAGTTGCCGATGAAGATGAAAAAATCGATCAAGCGATAGCAAAAACAGAAGCATTTTTTAAAGCAATGGAAGTTCCGACAACGCTTACGGAGGCGGGTATTACGTCTACTGATATTGACAACTTAATTGCTAAATTAGAGACACACGGTATGGTGGCACTGGGTGAACGTAAAAATATCACTTTGGAAGTAAGCCGTCAGATTTTAGAAGCTGCATTGTAAATACTTAGTATAGTTACTTTATTTAAATAGTTAACTAGCAGTAAATAACGTATTAATAGTAAAGGTTGGAATGATTATTCATTTCAGCCTTTTTTTTTATTACAAAATGACGATTAGTCATTTATTAGTCCCAGTGTCATACATTTATAATTCAATGGTGTTATAACTCAATGATATTGTTATTATTAAATAATCTTATCGTGTTGTTATCGATACTTAAGGAAGAGTAATGGCTGATTTAGAATGGATGTTGGGTGTAATTATGTTATCGGGATTTTTATTTGCCGCTATCACGAGATTCAATTTGCACCGGTATTTACAGCAGAAAAAAATATTGACGAGTGTGGATAGGGAGCAAGCCCAAGTGCAATTAAAAAACACAACGCCCGAAGTTATTTTAGATAATGGTGTCCATCAATTATTTAAATATGTTATTGCTGGCATGATTATTTTTCTATTTGGTAGCGCTACACTAGTCGATCACGGTGCTTTAAAAGCATTGGTCTCTTTATTTTTTGATTCGGTATAATGTCTTGTTGATTTAAGCGCTAACGATCGTAACCTGAATTCGTTGGTATTTGCTGTAATACTTGTCGCTGCTCTTTATCGTATTTTTTATGTAGCGCGGCAATAAGTTCCAGATCTAACTTCGCATAGAACATATCTTCTTCGGCTTGGCCTTTCTGGCGCATCGCTTCGTTAAACACTGACATATTGATTTCCTCTAATAACCTGCATATTAATAATTTTAGTTGATTTTAGACAGAAGCGTTATTAGAGGTAGAGCTGATAATTGAACTATATTGATTAAGCCCCTTGTTTACTTTGTTTTAGAATCTTTAAAACGTCTAATAAAGATGCGCTTACAGTATGACCCAATGTTAAAACTTCAGCACTTGGTTGCACGAGATCTGGGATTTGAAATGTTTGCATATTAGCGCTTACGGCAGATAAAACGCCGTTATTGGAATCTTCAAAGGCTAAACATTGCTCCGGATAAATATTTAAACGACCTGCTGCAAGCAAGTAAATTTCTGGGTCGGGTTTGCCATTCTTAACTTCGCATCCTGTTGTCAAATTATCAAAAAAGTGGTCTAAGCCAGCAAGCTTTAATTTGATTGTTGCAACATCTTGTTGTGTTGACGTCGCAACCGCAGTAGGAATATTATTATTTTTTAACCAAGTGAGTAACTCAACAACACCGTCTTTAACTGGAATAGCTTGGTGTTTAACGACCGCGTTGTAACGTATACGCCATGCATCATGAAGTACTGGATAATCTAAATCACTGCCGTAACCCGCACGGATTACTTTTTCTATGCCTTGAGAATTACGACCGATAATATCGAGATAAACATTTTCTAAAAATGGAATCGATAATGATGCACATGCTTCTTCAAAGATCCCTTTGCAAACACGCTCTGTGTCGAGAAGAAGTCCATCCATATCAAAAATAGCTGCTTGGTAATTCACTTTATGTATCCTATATCGATGACAACTTATTTAATGAAATGAGTATAACAAATCTAATTGCGATAATTAAGTTCACATACTGTTTGTACTACCTATAAAGTATCGCTAATATCGTAATGGACTAGAACAATATTAACAATTTGAATGATAGGGAATTTATGAAAGGTTTAATGAGTGGTTTATGTTTGGCGCTCTTAGTTGCTGGTAATGTATCAGCAACTGAATCCAAACCAGTGGCGGTTGAAGTATTAGCTAAGTCGACAACGAGCTGGGACGGTTCTATGCTTCCGAGTTACCCAAAGGGTAAGCCGGAAGTCACGATCTTAAAAATTGATATTGCACCTGGTGTTAAGTTGCCTTTGCATGAGCATCCGGTGATTAATGCTGGTTATTTAGTGAGTGGTGAATTAACGGTTGTAACTCAAGACGGTGAGGTTTTGGAGCTTAAAGCAGGCGATACGCTTGTTGAAGTTATCAACAAATGGCATTACGGAATAAATAAAGGTGATGTACCAGCTGAAATTGTTGTTTTTTATGCTGGCGTTGAAGGGGAGCCTTTAACAATTAAGCATAAATAATTAAAGTTAAAGGCTAGGTTTTTTATCCTAGCCTTTTGATAAATTAATTTTTTATTATCTTGTTTTTTTAATGAAGGCTTCAAGCTAAGCATACATAGGAACAAGAACCATAGTACCTGCGATAACGGTAATTAGACCTGCTAATACGGGTACTGACGTTCGCTTAACAACTTCAAATGGACTGACTTTTCCCATACCACTTGTCGCTACAATGACACCCGCTACCGGAGACACAGTACGACCAAGGTTCGATGCTTGTAGCATCGGGATAATTAAGAACGCTGGGTTTAAGCCCATTTTACCGGCCAGTGTAGGAGCAAGTTCAACAAATGCATAGAAAGGGGCGTTGCCTGAGCCTGTTGCTATTGCTGCAGCTACAGTGAGACCTGTTAAAATGAGCATTAATGCAAATCCGCCTGCACCAGCTGCCTCCGCAAGGGCGATTAAATTATCAATAGCACCAATCGACATCAAGCCCTGTGCAAAGACACCTGCAGCAACTAATAGCATGACGACACCTTTAAAAGCATCTGCCATCCCTTCATAGCAAGACTCTAAGTCTTCTAAGGTTGCCTTCCCATCTAACCGTTTAGTGATAAAGTCGATAACAGCACTAATGAAAATGGAAAAAACTACGATAGTGTAGATATCAAGTTCTAGACCTTTAATTGTTGAGCCATTAAATACAAAAACACCTATGATAGGTAGGAATGGTAAGATGGAATAATAACCCGGCGCAGTTACTGTTATTTCTGATATGTCAGTTTTTACCATTGGCGTGTTTTCTTTTTTGTCTAAATAACGATTCCAGAAAAATGCCGCAGCTGCCATCACTAGGATGGCACAAATTGATACGGGCAGTACGGTTTCAACAGAAAACACATGTAGTGGTAATCCTGATTTTTCTGCGGCAACAACAACATCGCCAGATGTTGGTGACAAAATAATAGCAGCAGGCGATGCACAAACAGCAACTGCGGCTGGTCTTGATATCCCCATTGCAGTCATCATTGGGAATAAAGTGGCCATGAGCAATACGCCAAGTCCAGTTGCAGAGCTTACCGCTAGTGACATTAAGCAAGCCACAATATAAGCAGCAACAAGTAGGGTATAAGGTGATTTGATAAACGATAGGGGTTTTGAAAACTGTTTAACAACAACATTGTTGGCATCAATCTTAGTCATGTAAGCTGCAAAACCACATAACAACATGATTTGCATGCCTAAGCCGCCTCCACGATATTGCAGCATATATTTAACAAATTCTAATGAGTCTGTAATGGTATTCCCTGTGCTTGTTATACTTGAAGGGAGAATTGTCTTGCCAAGTAAGCCTGTTATGATAAGTAGTGTAATACCAGCTGTGAGTAATACTCCCGTTGCCTTGTATTCTTTGACGATGAAGTAACCGACACCGACAGTCACGATTAAACCAATGAATAACTCTAACATTGAAACCTCTTTATTGTATTCAAATGCGTAATTAACATTATTTTAACCTTTGAAATAATGTTTCCTTTGCAGCTGAATGTACCTATAAAGAGATGTCATCGCGATAGCTAACACCACTATTCATGATCTAAATCAGGGTTTAATAAACTCTCAAAGGATAGTTTGAGCCAGATCAATTCGTTGATTTTACAGACTCATTAGCTTCGGTTAAAATTAGTGCATTAATCAAATAGGCTATATGGAATAAACATGACTAAAGCTAAAATCGGTATTGTGACAGTAAGTGATAGAGCCAGTGCTGGCATATATGAAGATCTTTCTGGTAAAGCCATTATCTCTGTATTGAATGAGTACCTGACTTCTGAGTGGGAACCTGTTTATGAAGTTATTCCAGATGAGCAAGATGTGATTGAAGCAACATTGATCAAAATGGCCGATGAGCAAAACTGCAGTTTGATTGTTACTACAGGTGGCACAGGCCCTGCTAAGCGTGACGTAACGCCAGAAGCGACAGAAGCTGTTTGTGATCGCATGATGCCAGGATTTGGCGAGTTAATGCGTGCAGAATCGCTAAAATTTGTTCCAACTGCAATTCTTTCTCGTCAAACGGCAGGATTACGTGCAGATTCATTAATCGTTAACTTGCCGGGTAAACCAAAATCAATCCGGGAATGTTTAGATGCTGTATTTCCAGCGATCCCTTATTGTATTGATTTGATGGATGGCCCTTTTCTTGAATGTGATGAGTCGGTGGTTAAACCGTTCCGCCCAAAAGCGAAATAATAGACCATTTATTCAATCTCCCAATGAAAGTCGACGATTAGCTGTCGCTAATCGCCTGTAATGTTTTTTAGTGTAAGGGGTTTAGCTTTTTTGCATCTTGAACTAATTTTGTAGTGATACCAACCATAATAAATATAGGATCACTTCATGGCCGCAAATCCATCTACTCAATATTTAAAGATAAAACAAAGACACCCACAGTTGATTAGCGCTGTCGAATCTCTTGGTAAAGTGGCAAAACAGGAAGGACCGATAGATGAAAAAACCGCACAGTTAATTCAATTAGCTGCCGCTGCAGCCATTCGTTCTGAAGGTGCTGTTCATAGCCATGCCAAAAGAGCGCTTGAAGCTGGCGCAAGCGTTGATGAAATTCGCCATGCATTACTGCTGCTCACAAGCACATTGGGTTTTCCCTGCGTCATGGCTGCAATGAGTTGGGCAGATGAAAAGTTATAGTCTAAACCTATAGATTACACATTACCTTGTGAATGACATTATCTACATCAATTTTAATATGTTGTGATGCGTCTTGGGCATAGGCGTTTATATTTTTGTATAGCTCACCAATCATTGTTATTCCGCTGCATTGAATCGTGAGGACTATATTGGCGGTGATGATGTCTATCACCGCTTGTTCATCAGAATTTGATTTAAGTGCATCGATCTCTTGTTGCCAGTTTGATTGACCTTTTATTTTAGCTAATGTACTTTCTGAACTTGTTAATAACGTGCCGCAAATCCTCATGACTTAAAGTTCCTCTGGTAGTTGATAGGAATTATTTAGCGTGTTTTTAATGTCTTAATTTACCTTGCCTAGCATGTTCATGATGATAACCACTACCAGATTTATGAAAACCACAACTGATAATTGTTGGTTGTACTAATCCAATTAAATCCGTTGTTTTCATTTTAATGGTTTCAGCATGATCGCCAGCATTAAAACTTACTTCCTCTTGTTTCACTAGTTCTTCTGACATATAAACAGGCATGTTAAACAAATGACCAAATGGAGGCATTGCACCTGTTTCACAATCAGGAAACATACTACTGAACTGGTGTTCATAGGCTAAGTTAACGTAACGAGCGCCAATAGAAAAAGCAATATTATCGAAGTCAATGAGGTAAGGGGCGGGCATAACAATCATAACAAGCTTAGTATCAGCTGTTATTATGACAGTTTTAGCAAAAGACATACCGTTAGTCTTGCTAAATTCAGCAACATGCTGAGCAGTATAGCCGGGTGGGTGATGATCACTTTGGTAGTTTATATAAGCCTGATCTAAATAATGGGTGATTTTTCGCATGAGCATAATCAACCTCCCTAGCGGTTAATGCGCTAATACATTTATCAAGAATGTTTAGGAGCTTTAATTATAGTTGTTAATTATTTTAATGACGGGTTACGAGATAAGCTCAGTAAAAGAAATCATGACGTATTGACCTGTGGGGGGGAATAGAAAAAGGGTAAAATGCATAAACATTTTACCCTTTAGTATTTACATATTTAACTTAGGCAATAAGTGCGTTAATGCTTAACGTTTGTTACTGCGTTTAGCTTGCTGGCCTTGACCGCCTTTATTTGCTGACTTGTTAGCGCTTGGACGGCTGCCTGATGGCTTCTTGAATCCACCACCTTTAACACTACCATTTGCATTCTTACTGCCGTTGGTGCTGTTATTTCCACCTACAGCTGGTTTTTTACGGTTCGGCTTGTTACCACCTTTGTTACCACCTTTGTTACCGTTTTCGTTAATACCCACACCTTCTTGTGGCGCTAGACCTGTGTGTTTAGTTAACGCATTAGTGAACTGCTTAGTACCTGGTTGAGCACGTTGTTGTTTAACACCTTTATTACTGGTATTCGGCTTACCCTTACTGTTAGCACCACCTTTACCAAGATGTGGTTTTGCATTGCTGCGTTGTGCTTGTTTTTCGGCCAAACTTTCTGGTGGTACTAGATGTTTTGGACCGCGACCAATTAAATGACGATTACCCGTTTTGAGCAGGTATTCGCGAATCATTGGCCAGTTAGCTGGATCGTGGTAACGTAAAAGCGCTTTGTGCAGACGACGTTGACGTGCGCCTTTTGGCACAACCACTTTTCCATCTGTTTCACGTACTTTATGTAATGAGTTAAGCTCTGTGTGATACACGGCTGTTGCATTAGCAAGTGGTGAAGGGTAGAAGTTTTGTACTTGATCAAGCTTAAACTTATACTGTTTTAACCATAAGGCTAAAGTAAGCATGTCTTTGTCATTAGTCCCTGGGTGTGCAGAGATAAAGTAAGGAATAAGGTATTGTTTCTTGCCAGCTTCAGCAGAGAAACGATCAAACATTTCTTTAAACTTATCGTATGTGCCCATACCTGGCTTCATCATGATATCAAGTGGTGACTTTTCGGTATGCTCAGGCGCAATTTTCAAGTAACCACCGACGTGATGTTCTACTAATTCTTTCACGTAACGAGGATCTTCAATCGCTAAATCATAACGTACACCTGATGCAATCAAGATTTTTTTAATCCCCGGAACTTTACGTGCGCGACGGTAGAGATCGATTGTAGGTGTATGGTCTGTGTCCATGTGCGTACAAATTGCTGGGAAGATACACGAAAGGCGGCGACAAGTTGCTTCCGCTTTTGCACTCATACAGCCCAACTTATACATGTTTGCTGTTGGTCCACCAAGGTCGGAAATAACACCGGTAAAACCAGGCACTTTATCGCGGATTGCTTCCATTTCTTTGACAATAGAGTCTTCCGAACGGCTTTGAATTACACGTCCTTCATGTTCTGTAATTGAGCAGAAAGAACAACCGCCAAAACAGCCACGCATAATATTGATCGATGTTTTGATCATATCGTATGCAGGGATCTTCTCATCACCATAACTTGGATGTGGCAGACGCGCGTATTCTAAATCGAATACACCAT
Organism: Moritella sp. 28; assembly: GCF_018219435.1. Taxonomy (NCBI): domain Bacteria; kingdom Pseudomonadati; phylum Pseudomonadota; class Gammaproteobacteria; order Alteromonadales; family Moritellaceae; genus Moritella; species Moritella sp. 28. The sequence continues at coordinate 2,443,234 of NZ_CP056121.1, forward strand.
CCATCTCACCTTCTGCTAGTGGAGTTGCTGGTGGATTTAACCATACTTCACGCGCACCGTGTCTTTGGATCAATGCACGAGATGAAACAGGGTTTGTTTCTTGATGGAATACACGTGACGTATGTGCGTATAACATTTTGTCTTTTTTCACTGTTTCCATGTCTGGCAGGCGAATATAAGTTTCGTGCCAAGGCATCTGCTTAGGCGCTTGCATTACGATAGGTTTCGCCACATCTGCATCAGAATTATCAATCACTTGTTCATTATCTTGTTTAGAACAGGTTTCATCAATTTCAGTGTAAGGGCTGATAATTGGTTCAATCTTACCTGGAGTATCGAGTGTTCGTGAGTCAATACCTTTCCAAGTTGGTAGTGGTTCTTTTAGCATCACGCCTGTACCACGAACATCTTGAATGTCTTTAATTGATTCGCCACTTGCAAGACGATGTGCCACTTGGATTAATGGGCGTTCTGCATTACCGTAAATCAGCATATCGGCTTTTGAGTCAGGTAGCACTGAACCACGTACTTTATCTGACCAATAATCATAGTGCGCAATACGGCGTAAACTGGCTTCAATACCACCAATAACGACAGGTACATCTTTAAATGCTTGCTTACAGCGTTGAGTGTAAACTAATACGGCACGGTCAGGACGTTTTCCGCCGATGTCACCTGGTGTATAAGCATCATCATGACGTAATTTGAGATCCGAGGTATAACGGTTAATCATCGAATCCATGTTACCGGAAGTTACGCCGAAAAATAGATTCGGGCGACCTAGCTCTTTAAACGGTTCTGCACTTTCCCAGTCGGGTTGAGAGATGATGCCGACACGAAAACCTTGTGCTTCTAAGGTTCTGCCGATAATAGCCATACCAAAACTTGGGTGATCGATATACGCGTCACCTGTAACAACAATAACGTCACAGCTATCCCAACCGAGCTTGTCCATCTCTGCACGTGTCATTGGCAAAAATGGTGCGGGTTTTGTCACCCGATTCTGAAATTTTGGATATGAAAAAAGATCTTTGGCAGTTTGCATAAAGTACTCTTGGGTATTAATTTTAGTGCGCAAAGTTAATTGCGAAGGCTATTTTCACGGCTGGAATAAATACAAAAAAAGAGAAAGCCAGCCGTTACTGAGGGCGGATTATAGCCACTTACAACGTCTTTTGCGATTAAAAGCGGCAATATATATTTAGCTTGCTTGTAACAGGTTGAAAAACTGAGTTAAATTATTTGCTTCATAATCGGCTTTATAGTTTAGATTTGTCACAACTTGCTCTGAGCCAGACAGCCAAACCGTAGTCATACCAAGGTTTTTGGCCGGTTTAAGGTTGCGAAGTTGGTCATCAAAGAATACCGTGTTGTAGCGATCAATCGCGTGTTTATCACAAAGTGTTTGATAGCTTGAATTGTGTGGTTTTAGCTCATAATTTGCATCTTCTAATGAAAAAATATCATCAAAGCAGTCGATTAACGCTAATTCTTTTAGAATTTTAGTCGCGTAATGTTTTGGTGAGTTCGTATAAATTATTTTACGGCCAGCCAGTTGGTCGATCTGTAATCCTAAATTGGGCTGTGCTTTCAGCGTCGTCATATTAATGTCGTGGCAATAATGGATGAAATCATCACGATTCACATGATGGTGTTTGATTAGCCCTTTTACTGTACCGCCATATTGTCTGTAATATTGGTTAGATAAAAGTGTGGCCTCAGGAAGTGGTAGAGACAGTGCGTCAGCTATAAACCGGTGCATTCGTGATTCGACCTGCTTTAATATGCCTAACGAAGGGCAATAAAGCGTGTCATCAAGATCGAACAAGTAAGTATTGGCTTGGTTAATTTTCTGCATATTACTCTTCTCAAATTTTACGCTGCTCAATGCATTAATCGTGGATTTTGTGTGTTGATGATAAATCTGAATGAGCAGTACGCGTTATAAGGCTGCAATATTAGTGTAAAAGTACAATAATGCAAATGTATCCTATTTTGTTTGCTTAAATAGCGTCTTCTTTTTGTTGTTAGAACTCCAACCAGATGAAAAACGTTAAAAAATAGGTGCTTAATTTTTCATAAACTTTTATCCTATCTACTGTGTCTCAACATTGTGAAGATAATATGATAATTAAACCAAAAACTCGCGGTTTCATCTGTACCACAACTCATCCTACTGGTTGTGATTTTAATGTTAAAGAACAGATACAGTATAATAAAGAGCAAGGTGCTATTGAAAATGCACCAAAACGTGTTCTGGTAGTCGGCTCATCAAGTGGTTATGGGCTTTCGTCTCGTATTACTGCTGCATTCGGTGGTGGCGCTTCAACTATTGGTGTGTTTTTCGAGAAACCGGCAACAGAGAGAAAGCCGGGTACAGCAGGTTGGTATAACAGTGCTTCATTTGAAAAATATGCAGCAGAAGAAGGCCTATATGCAAAGAGCATTAATGGCGATGCATTCTCTGACAAAGCAAAAGAAACTGCAATTAACCTAATTAAAGAAGATCTAGGCCAAATTGACCTCGTTGTTTATTCACTGGCATCACCAGTACGTAAGTTACCAAGCACTGGTGAAGTTGTACGTTCTTGCTTGAAACCAATTGGTGAAACGTATACAGCGAAAGCGGTTGACACCAATAAAAATAAAATATTTGAAGCAAGTGTTGAACCTGCAACAGAGCAAGAGATCAAAGATACCATTACCGTTATGGGTGGTGAAGATTGGGAACTATGGATGTCTGCATTATCTGATGCCGGTGTATTAGCTGACGGATGTAAAACCGTTGCTTATAGCTATATCGGTACAGAAATTACATGGCCTATCTATTGGGATGGTGCCTTAGGCAAGGCAAAGCAAGATCTTGATCGTGCTGCTCATGCGATCGATGCTGACCTAAAAGTAAAAGGTGGTAGTGCAAACGTAGCTGTACTTAAGAGTGTAGTCACACAAGCAAGTGCTGCAATTCCTGTTATGCCGCTTTATATCGCAATGGCATTCCGTGTGATGAAAGAACATGGTTTACATGAAGGTTGTTTAGAGCAAATTTCACGTCTATTCCGTGGCTCACTTTACCCACAAGGTATTAGCAATGCTAAATTAGATGAGGAAAATCGTCTACGTATGGATGATTGGGAACTTCGTGAAGACATTCAAGCTACTTGCGTGAAGCTATGGGACGAAGTTACCGATGAGAACTTATTTGAAACGACTGATTATCAGTATTACAAAGATGAGTTTTTAGCATTGTTTGGCTTTGGTATCGACGGCGTTGATTATGATGCTGACGTTAATCCGATTGTTGATTTTGCTCCAATTACACTTGACTAATTTTAGCCTGTTTTGAACGGTCCAGCTTAATCTTAGCTAGCCATTCGTCGGGAACAAGTATTAACCGTTCTGCTTCTTTTTGATTATTATATCTAAGGAGCTGTAGCGGTTTTTTTTCGCCCATTGTTTGGTGTTGATAAATATCAAGTTCGGTCTTGGTCCGTGTTGCGAGGTAATTAGGCTTCATAATTTGATACCAACGGTAATCTATGGACTCTTTCTTAAAATGATGATGTGTTATCCAACGCCAATTACAGCTATTCGGTAATAACTGGTTTGTTAGCTCAAGAGCAGGGTGTGCTTGATATAAACGGCCTTTGAGTATTATTTTCTCATCATCAATATTGATATTGTGTTCGCGTAATACTCTTTGTGCTGCTTCTTGATGACCTAACTTAATCTGGTGTTCTAGCATATGGTTAAATTTAATATCGAAACGATCTTTCATGTTCGCGCCATACCATAATGGTGGTTCATTATTTGTGCTAGGGTAGCCAAGATAAAATTTTACTGCGACTTCAAAGTGAGTGACTTGATTAGTGGTGTTGTCTTTGACAATAAAATCAAACTCTCCATAGGTAAAATGATCATCACGCACTTGCGTATTAGCGAGCAGCACGTCAAAGTTTGGATTATCGGTAAAAAAGAAGTGCCAAAGTTGTTCAAAATATAAACCTAACCTTGTAGCTGGTCGTATAAAATTGAGTAATGGCGCAGGGTCGACATCTAAAGCAAAGAGCCGCGGTAAGTAGTCTGTGTATTGTTGAGCTAACCAATCTGTTGAAATAAGGACGTTGCTCTTTACGTTAACCATTGGAGGACTTGCAATCGACCATGCTAGATCACGTACTATCGGATGGTTAAAATTATAGTTATAGGTGTCTAAAACACTTTCTATCGGCATGTTATTTGCTTCAAGCTCAAACTTAACGTATACATATAACCTTAGATTAGGATTCAACAAATAACGAGGAGCGGGCATGGCCTCACTCAATAATAAAAAACTTGAAAATATTTTAACTGACTTTATGCAGCCACATCGTGTTCGTGATTTTACCGTTAACGGTATGCAGGTTCAGGGTAAAGACACAGTGACTAAAGTGATCACGGGGGTCACAGCATCTCAAGCATTAATTGACGCTGCAGTAGAGCAGCAAGCAGATGCAATTTTAGTGCATCATGGGTATTTTTGGAAAAACGAATCACCAGCGATTACGGGGATTAAATATAATCGCATTAAAACGCTGATCAAGCATGATATTAACTTGTATGCTTATCACCTGCCGTTAGATATACACCCTGAGTTGGGTAACAATGTTGAATTAGCTAAGCTATTAGGTATTACAGTTCGTCGTGGTTTGGAACCGTGGGATAAAGCGAGTGTTGCTTTGGTGGGTAAATTCGAAGATGAGATCTCAACTGAAGAACTCACTCAACGTATCGAAACCCAACTTAACCGTGCTCCCTTGGTTGTTGATGCGGGTAAACCAATTAAATCGGTGGCTTGGTGTACTGGCGGTGGTCAAAGTTATATTGAATTAGCAATTGAACAGGGAATTGATGCATTTATCAGTGGTGAAGCGTCCGAACAGACCATTCATTTGGCTCGTGAAGCCGGTATAAGTTTTTTTGCTGCGGGTCATCACGCAACAGAACGTTATGGTGTTAAAGCGTTAGGTGAATGGTTAGCAGAAGAAAAAGGTTTGGACGTAACTTTTATTGATATTGATAATCCTGTGTAATTAAATGGGCTTACTCATTAACAAAATATGTTGCTGAGTAAGCCTTTTATGTATGTATAAACTACATATTTAGATTGTGGCATACCCGGACATCTGGATAGTCAGTTTTAAATCGGTGAGGATATTTCGAAAACGGCGTGATGCAGGTTGTTCACACAGAGCCTTGATATCACAGGCCAATGCTTGAGTTGGACGCGCTACTTGGCGGTAATATTCTGCGTACGATTCTGATAAATGTGCATGAGCAGAGCGTACCGCATAAGGGTCAATGGTTTTAATTTTTCTTTCGTAGCGCCTGATAACCTGTTCAACAGCTTTTAACTGCTTAATTCGATTCGGTATAATGGTCTTTTTGCGTAGGCAAGCTGCTAATGGTTTCTTAATACAACCGATTGCAGTGTGTAATGCTATTTTTAACCACAAGTCCCAATCTGATACCAGCTTTATATTATGATCAAAACCGTCTAGTGCTAAATATAAATCTCGCCTAACAAGTACGGTCGATGTGCCAATGATGTTTTCGGAGAAGATCGCGGCAGCACCTTTAGGGATGACAAATGCATCCGCGCTATGTTGGACTATTTGTTGTTTAAAATAGTTACTATGGGTAAAGCTATCATGGGTTACTTCACTTTTATCATTTATTAATTCGCAGTTAGTAAAGCAAATACCAAGCTGTGGTTTTTCTTTCATAAATTTAATTTGTTGTTGTAGTTTGTTTTTATACCAGAATTTATCGGCATCAAGAAAGGCAATATATGTCCCACTTGCCACCCGAACCGCATGGTTTCTAGCAGTCGAAGTACCTTCACCATTTAATTTTAAGGCGATAATATTATTGTGTTTTCGGCAGAGCTGGCAAATCCATTTCCAACTACCATCAGTTGAACCATCGTCAACAATGATGACTTCTATATTATCTATATTTTGTTGCCAGATACTCTCGATTGCTTGAGGTAGAGAGGGAAGACAATTTTTGTTTGGAATAATGACACTCACTGTTGGTTTCATATTCGCCCCTACTGAATCTATAAGTTACAAATCCTTTGCATTAATAGATAGCTTAGTCGATTTAATTAATTACGGCAGACCTGTGTTTCAATTTTGTACTTTTTAATATAGAACATTTTTTAAGCATATTTAATCTATTGTTTTTATATAGTCTAGTCTTGATACATAGTTAACGGTTACAAGGACAGCTCTTATATGGATATGCTTGGATCAATAAAGCTATGGCTAAAAAATGACGAGAGTGCGATAGCTAAAGCGTGCCATCGTTGTATTCGTGAACTGATGCATTTTTCTATACCCGTTATTCCTTTTATTCATCCTTGTATGCTTCGAATACACCTTCTTATTACCCACTTATTCGCAAATATCTTGCGGGTTTTATATTGGACCCCTTTATTTAAATGTCGCTTAGTAACAAGACCGAGTAACTTATACCTATATTCAGGAATGCCGTTGGTATTGGGACATTTAACTATTGAAATGGGCGACAATTGCCGTGTATCTGGTATTTCAACATTAAGTGGACGAAGTATGGACGGGCGGCCATCTCGTCTAATAATCGGAAACAATGTCGATATAAACTGGCAAAATAATATTGCGGTAGGTGGTAATATTGTGATTGAAGATAATGTCAGGCTAGCAGGACGGGTTTTTTTGGCAGGTTACCCTGGTCACCCTGTTGATGCAAAAGAGCGCGCTGCGGGATTAGCAGATCATGAACATCAAGTCGGTGATATTGTTTTAAAGCGAGATGTTTGGTTAGCAACGGGTGTCAGTGTTATGGCTGGGGTTACTATTGGAGAAGGCACAATTGTTGCTGCAGGCAGTATAGTGACCAAAGATTTACCCTCAAGTGTACTTGCTGGTGGCATACCAGCTAAGGTAATTAAATCACTATGAACAATTGGCAATGGATTGTATTTGGTGAAGACTGGGGGCGCCACCCAAGCAGTACACAGCATTTGATGAAATCAATCACGCGTAAGCATCAGGTATACTGGGTTAACTCAATAGGTTTGAGACGTCCTAAGTTAACGGATGGTAAACGTATTATTGAAAAACTAAAACAACTGAAGGATGCCTGTGCGAATGATTTTAACCAGAATCAAACGCTGTCGAATGTTGAGATGAAGCCGTTAGAAATCCTTGCTCCAATCGCCTTACCTTGGCCTGGAAGTTATATCGCTTATGTGATTAATCGTTTGTTATTAACGTATCAAATTCGAGCACTGTTGGGTCGGCATGTAACGGATAAAAATTTATCGCGTATTTTATGGTTATCATTACCGACGGGGCGTTGTGTTATCGATGCATTAGAAGAAGATGTTGTCGTTTATTATGTCGGTGATGACTTTAGTGCGTTGCACGGTGTTGATCATAATAAGGTTAATTTTGAAGAGGTTGAACTGGTAAAATGTGCTGATATTATTTTTGCCGCAAGTGACAATATTGCTCGTCAATTTCCTCAGCATAAAACCTACTTGTTACCACATGGCGTAGATTTAAAGCACTTTTCGTCAGTGTACAAACGCCCGAATCATTATCCTGACTCCGATCTTGTCGTAGGCTATTATGGCAGTATTACCCGTTGGTTAAATTTTGAATTAATAACGTTCCTCGCGCGTGCTAGACCCGATATTACATTTCTATTTATTGGGAAAATTGAGATCGACGATTGTCCAATGTTTGAGTATGAAAATATTGTTCATCTGGTCGATATGCCTCACGAAGAATTGATTAAATATGCAGCTAATTGGCAAGTGTCATTAATCCCATTCGTTGATAATGAACAGATTCGAGCATGTAATCCTTTAAAATTAAGAGAATATCTAGCCATTGGACACCCAATTCTAAGCACTAAATATCCAGCAGTCATGGAATTTTCAGAATGTATTTATATTGCAGAAAATCAGCAACAGATGCTAGAGCAGTTAAATACAGCATTAATTTTATCGCAGGCAGAGCTTAAACAGCTTAAAGACGTATCTCGGAAAATGGTTGAAAGCTCAACTTGGGAAGCGAGGTGTGATTATGTTTCTACGTTATTAATGCAGAAACTAACAGATAAAGACAACATTGCATGTAATTAACAATGGTCTTGGGAGTATGTTATGAAAGGACTTATCCAGAATAAATATAGAGGAATAGCATTACTATTCGTCACGTTAATATCGCAGTTCGGGTGTGCGAATTCACCAACGGTTATTCCAATGGCAATGATTGGGATAGCATCGGTATCAGAACGTGATAAACCGGCAGTAGTAGAACCGAGAAAACTAAATTTTATTTTTGAATACAAGCAAGTAGAGTTAAGCAGAGAGCAGCGAAATCAGTTACTTTACCTTTATGACTGGCAGCACGGCGCGATCATTAGTTATGGTAAAGCAAAAGCCGAAAATGACTATACAGGTTTGCTTATCGGACATAAACGTGTGCAAGCTGTTAGCCAAGCCTTAGCTAAAAACCAGGAAATACGTCAGGTTAATTATGATCCGAAATTGGCTGCGGACTCTGTAGTGGTTAAAGAAAATATTGTCCAAACAACACGTATAGATACTGATAAAAAAACGGATTTAGTTGAGAACTCTAGGCTGTAAATATGGGTATTATTGTATGGGGTAATATTTATCGATTTATCGAGACAATGTGGCGCCGACGTTATTACCTTGGTGTTTCTATTGTAATCGCAATGCTGAGTGCATCTTTCATGAGTGTTATCACGGATAAGCGATACGATGCACACACATCGATATTAGTTCAGGAAAGTGCATTGCTTAATCCATTTTTAGAAGACTTATCAGTATCATTTAATCTTGAACAAAGGATCGTGGCTTTACGCGTGTTAGTACATAGCCGGCACATACTATTAACCGTTGCTAAGCAAAATGAGTTAATCGATACCAGCAGCAGTTATCGAGAAAGAGACTTAATTGTTGAACAACTGTCAGATGCAATCCTATTGACGCTATCTGGCACAGATCTGGTGATTATCTCTTTGAGTTGGGATGATCCAAATAAAATGGAATCGATTTTGAGCTCTGTTAGTCAATTGTTTATTGATAGTTTAATGGCACCCAGTAGAGCATCAATTGTTTCATCAGAGGAATTTCTACTTGCACAGCTAGAGTTAAGGCGTGATAAGTTGGTCGTAGCAGAGGAAAAAATGGCTTCATTTCGTCGTAAACATATCGGAGTTTTACCTGAGTTATTTATTCAAAATAATCAGACGCTATTTTCTATTTACAGTGAAATTAGAGAGAAAAATATTGAATTGTCAGGCGCTTATGGTCAGTTGAATAGCCTAAAGCTTAAATTGGCGCAAACGAATCCCGTGATCGGTGTAGTTGAAGAGCAAATCGTAGCAGCAGAAGCAAAACTGTCACTCTTAAAAGCAAGTTACACCCGTAGCCATTCTAAAGTTCAATCTGTTGAATTGCAGTTAAATAATTTAAGAAATGAGCAAAATAAATTACTAAGTAAAAACGTGGCATTAACAGATGAACAGTTAGAACAGCTATGGAATTTGGTCTCTGTTGCTGATAAGGGGAATGGTGAAAGTAAAGTGCCGTCATTGTTATTATCTCAGTTAGAGAATCTGCAAGCCGCTCAATCGCGCGTTATACAATTAGAAAATGAAGTTGCAATGTTACGACAACAATCGGAGCATTTAACAAGTAACGTCGCGATGGAAGCGGATGTGGCGAAAGAGCTGAGTGCTCTAAAGCGTGATCTGACCGTTAACACCAAATTATATCATGACTTATTAAACCGTCACGAGATGGCAAAAGTGACTGGTGAGCTAGGTCGTCATGAAGAACCTGAAAAAATTAAAGTAATTGATAGGCCTTTTACGCCAGGTTATCCCTCTAATTTGTCTCTGTTCGTATACATAATTATTGGTCTATTTAGTGGTATAGGTGGTGGTATTGGTTTGGCGGTTATAGTCGAGTTATTAGACGATACGTTATGGCACATCAGAAAAATAAGCTTGTTTGATGGTATTGACATTATCGTTCGATTACCTTCGATTGATTATGAAAAGGATGTTGATAATGAAAATCATGGTTGAAATTATTCAACATCTAAAACCGGGTGGCATTGAAAAGTTAGTGATTGATATCATGCGATTACAAGATTCAGATGTTAGGGTTTACATCGTAGCGTTAGAGGGGGATAAGTCGGCTTGTTTAGCGCTCTGGCCTGCATTGAAACGGTATCAAGAACGATTAGTTTTTTTAGACAAGAAACCGGGGTTTACACTCTCGACGGTAAGGCGACTGCGTAAAATATTAAGGACATTAGAGGCTGATGTTATACACACTCATCACATTGGTCCTTTGCTTTATGGTTGTATGGCAACGCTAAAATCAACCAACATACAGCATATTCATACAGAACATGATACGTGGCATTTGCTTGATAATAAGCAGTTACAGATGACAAAGTTAATGTTGCGGTTAAGTCGAATCACGTTAGTTGCCGATGCGTCAACGGTTGGAATAAAGCTATCTGAAATGCTTGGCAGTAATGTTAATCCTGTCACGATCTTAAATGGCATTGATACAGAAAAATTTTTACCTAGCCTAAATCATAAACGTTATAAAAATAACACCCGTGTTTTCAAAATTGGTTGCGCAGCAAGGCTTGTCACTGAAAAATCCTTGGACGTATTAATTCAATCTATCGCGGATATTCCTAATGTGGAACTATATATCGCTGGCGATGGCCCTGAACAGCATAACCTTGTTAATTTAGTGCAGGAATTAGGCTTGTCAACTAAAGTTAAATTCATTGGCTATACAGATGATATAGTTAGTTTTTATCATCAGTTAGACTTATTCGTACTTACTTCGTCAAATGAAGGACTACCTTTGTCAATATTAGAAGCTCAGTCGTGTAATGTTCCTGTCGTTTGTAGTGATGTTGGCGGTGTGCATGAGGGTGTATGTAAACAAACGGGTCGATTAATTAAACGCCATTCTGTTAATGAATTTCATATTGCGATAAAAGCACAGATAAAGCAGCGTAGTGAGTATCAACCTCGTGATTTTATTACGCAAAATTTTGATATTAAAAAGATGATCAAAGCTTATAACAAGCTTATTGAGGAGTAGCCTATGGATTGGCTTCTGTTTGGTGCAATATTATCGATTAACTTATTCATTTACCATCACTGGGCTTACCCTAAAATTTTGCAACTCTACGCAAAGTGTAAGGTGAGAGGGAAAAAAAATGACACATTTAAATCACGAAAATATGTTTCAAATGATGTTGATAATGAACTTCCTATAATAACGATCGTTATGCCTGTTTATAACGAAGCTAAATACTTAGGGGACAAGCTGACGAATCTACTTATGCTTGATTATCCGGCCGATAAATTACATGTTGTGCTCGGGTTTGATGGTTGTTCAGATAATTCTGTACAAGTTGCGGAACAATACTTAGATCAGTTTGAATTGCATAACATACACATTGAATTAGATGTGCACGAAGAAAATCATGGCAAGGTTTATGTTATCAATAAACTATTAAGGCAATATAAAGCAAAGTCCGATATTTTAGTTTTGAGTGATGTGAGTGCGTTAATTTCCATTGATGCGATGCAGATATTTGCTTATCGGATGGCTGAAAACGATGTTGGGATTGTAACGGGTGACTATCAACTATATGAGGATGGTTCGAAAGGTGAAACTCATTATTGGAAGTACCAACGGAATATTCGTAAAGCAGAAAGTGTAACGGGGTCAATTATTGGACCTCCTGGTGCCTTATACGCAATTAAAGCTAGGTTATTTGAAGAGATCCCGTTTGATACCATTAATGATGACTTTGTCTTCCCTATGTTATTAGTAAGTCGTGGATATAGGGCTGTATTGGATGAACGCATTTCGATTATTGAAATGGAGGCAACAAGTGAGTCTGATGATTTTTCGCGACGTACCCGCATTGGCGCTGGTAATGTTCAACAAGTACTTCGGCTTAGTAGTTTATTATCATCAGGGCATGGACTGACGGGGTTTAACTTTTTTAGTGGTAAATTCTTACGGACGTTAATGCCTTTTAATTTATTGGTTTTATTTGTGTTTACATTCTTTCTAACAAATAGTGAATATGTCATTGTTGCCAACGTAGCTTGGTTCTTATGCTTTAGTCAATGCTGTTTGTATGGTGGTTCGGCTGTGGGTTTGCTGTTTGATATCGCGCCTGTTCGTCAACCTTGGGCATCACTTTATTATATAGCAGTAGGTTATATGGCTAGTTTTTATGGTGGAATTCGTTATATCTTTGGTTTAGAGCGAGGGGCTTGGGTTAAAATTAACAGTGAGCAAGATCATGGCAATGATTTTCAGAGAAAAAGCGTGGTTATTCCTAAACGAATTTCTGACATGCTCATATCGATAGTTTCATTGTGTATTATCGCCCCTTTTGTGCCATTTATAGCACTCGTCATTAAATTGAACTCTAAAGGGCCTGTTTTTTATCGTCAATTACGCGTCGGTGAAATTCGTTATGAATATGTAGAAGTGTTTATGCTCATTAAATTTAGAACGATGGTGCTAGAATCAGAATCGAAATCAGGTCCTGTTTGGGCACAAGAACAAGATGATAGAGCTACGTCTGTAGGTCGATTCTTACGTAAAACGAGGATAGATGAGCTACCGCAGCTGGTGAATGTGTTACTTGGCGACATGGCGATTGTAGGACCAAGACCTGAGCGGCCTATTTTTTGTGGTAAATTAGAAGAAAAAATCCCGTATTATTTAGAGCGTACTCACGGTGTTAGGCCGGGTATAACCGGGTTAGCACAAATATCTCAAGGTGCAGATACTTGCATAGAAGATGTGCAAAATAAGCTCTATTGGGATCATACATATGCTTTAAACCTAACGAGTTTTAGTCGCTGGCTTAAAGCAGATACGATTATTATATTAAAAACCTTTTTAACTATGGTTAGGTCCAAAGGTCACTAAAAACGTTACCTTATTGGGCCGCCTCTGTTTTTTCAGGTACTGGTGGCTCATACTTTCTGATTTGAATTAGCATGCCAAACATAGGGTGATCAAGGTAGTGAATTTCGCCACTGCGGATCACGCGTAATTGTTGCATTGGATAGCTATTTAAGAAAGGCACCGTTTTATCACGTGGTTGTACATTGTTAACGGCTTCGCCAAGTGATGTATCATCATTGATTTTAATTTTTTTATCTGTTAACGCTATTTCGTTGTGCTTTGCTTGCTTAGGTTTTAAATGAATATCGAGTAGTTTCAATAAATCGACATTTTCAGCGTTCGTTGTTACTTTTTCAGTTGTTTTTACACCTTCAATTTGAGTTGCAGGAATAACTTTAGTACCTTCTTTACGTACAAACAAGTTTGTTTTTGCATAAAGATAATGTTCTAGGTATATCGTTAATTCACCATCAATCTTCCAAACAGGAGTTGTCGGTTCTACTGGTGTAACAGGGGGGGTCATCGTTTCAACGCCGTCTGTTTGAATGATAACGCCATCATTGATGGTCGCTGCACTATCTAAATCAATTACATTTGATTCATTGGTCATCGTGCTTGCATTGGCAGTAATGGCTGTCGGTGTGAGGTTCTGGATTATAGCATTACCATTCAACTGGTATTGTTGCTGGTAATTTTGACCCGCGAACAGACGAATTGGTATTGCGTCTTTTCGTGTTTGAGGTTGCATACGCCATGCTGTATGCAAAACAACATTGTAATTAGCATGATTGTTAAGTGCTGCAAATTGTTTATTAAGTTGCAATTCACTTGCTGGCACAATTTGTAAGGCTGGGTCTTTGATGTTATCTTTCAAATTTGCACCATCAATGACAACATGCGTCGATTTAATTAAATCGCTGTTTATATTTGTTTTAGCGACAGCCTGCTGGCCGCTATCTTCACCGTATATAGGTAACGTATCGCTATCGTCGATAAACGTAGGCTGTAAGCCTGCTGTTATTGTATCGTTTGCGAAAGCTTGTGCATTGGTCTTAGCATCGCCGTTTGGTGTGATCAAATTGTCATTGTTAATGAACAATGACATCGGGTCTTTATTCTGTTTGGAATAAGTTGGATATACGGCTTGATCCCAATGCTCTATCACTTTATCTGGGTTGACATTCCGTTCGAATAAAATAACTTCGACTTCGAACCAACGCTCTTCTTCAGCGGCATTTACTGCAAATGAACTACCAACAGATAAACCAACTAATAAACTGATTAACGATTTTTTCAACGTTTAACTCCTGCAATCTTATTTTTTGCAAATTCAACTAGCATTGCTTCTACTAATGTAACACGATCTTTTGCATCCGGTGATTTGATTGCAAACTTCAATTTTGATGGTCCATCCATGCTATACACACGAGGTTGTTGCTGGATTAGACGGATAAGATAGCCTACATCAACCTGATTATCTTCACCAAAGCTAATATAGCCACCAGCGGGACCTATTTCAAGTCGTTTAATACCTAAAGGCTCTGCTTGTAATTTTAACTCGGTTTGACGGATCAAGTTTTTAGCATTGTCAGGTAATAATCCAAAACGATCAATAAGTTCAACTTGAACTTCACGTAACTGCTCTTCACTTTGACAACTTGCGATACGTTTATACAGAGATAAACGCATATTAACGTCATGAATGTAATCATTCGGTAATAGCGCTGGCACACGTAGTTCAATTTCGGTTTGATTTTTAAGGGCTTCTTCAAGCGAAACTGATTTACCTTCTTTGATACTTTTCACTGCCTGGTCGAGCATTTCCATATACAAGGAGAAACCAACAGAGGTTATTTGACCGCTTTGTTCATCACCTAATAGTTCACCAGCTCCACGGATTTCAAGATCGTGCGTTGCCAAGGTGAAACCTGCACCAAGATCTTCTAATGATGCGATAGCCTCAAGACGTTTTTTAGCGTCACTGGTGATGCGTTTCGGGTGCGGCGTTAATAAGTAGGCATAGGCTTGGTGATGAGAACGACCAACACGACCACGTAATTGATGAAGTTGTGCTAAACCGAGATGATCTGCACGATCCATAATAATTGTATTGGCAGTAGGGATGTCGATACCCGTTTCGATAATGGTTGTACATACCAACACATTGAAACGTTGATGATAGAAATCAGTCATAACGGATTCTAATTCACGTTCTGCCATTTGCCCGTGAGCCGTAACAATACGCGCTTCCGGTAGGAGTAACGCCAATGCTTCAGCTGTTTTATCTATTGAGTCGACATTGTTATGCAAGAAATAAACCTGACCACCACGCATGATCTCACGCATGATTGCTTCTTTTACCACATTGTCCTCGTACTGGCGGACAAATGTTTTAACGGCCAAACGCTTTGCTGGTGGTGTTGCTATGATAGATAAATCACGCATGCCATTCATGGCCATATTCAGTGTTCTTGGAATTGGCGTTGCGGTTAGCGTTAAAATATCAATGTCGGCACGTAGCGCTTTTACTTTTTCTTTTTGACGCACACCAAAGCGATGTTCTTCGTCAATAATAAGCAAACCAAGCTCGGCAAACTCAATTTTATTACTGAGTAACTTGTGTGTACCAATGAGTAAATCAACTTTACCGGCTTTTACATCAGCTAAAATCAGCTTTTGTTCTTTAGCTGTTTTAAAACGAGAGATAACTTCGACACGTACAGGCCAGTTAGCAAAACGATCTTTGAAGTTTTCGAAATGCTGCTGAGCAAGTAAGGTGGTCGGTACCAGTACGGCGACTTGTTTGTCGTTCATTATTGCCATGAAGGCAGCGCGCATTGCGACTTCTGTTTTGCCAAACCCCACATCTCCGCATACAAGACGATCCATCGTTTTGTCTTGGCGCATATCATCCAGCACGGCTTGAATCGCCGTTTTCTGATCGTCTGTTTCTTCAAACGGGAATCCATCGGCAAAGGCAGCATATGATTCTTTGTCGCATTTATATTGAAAACCACTTTTAGCGGCGCGCTGTGCGTAGATATCCAATAATTCTGCAGCAACGTCTCGAACACGCTCCATTGCTTTGGTTTTGGATTTTACCCAGCTATCACTGCCTAGTTTATGTAGTGGCGCTGACGCTTCTCCGGCACCGCTATAACGGCTGATAAGGTGCAGTGCAGAAACCGGTACATAGAGCTTTGCTGCATTGGCATATTCAAGGGTTAAAAACTCGGTTTCCATCCCAGCGTTAGCAATAATCTGCAGGCCGAGATAACGACCGACACCATGAGAGATATGCACAACCGGTTGACCAATACTTAACTCAGTGAGGTTTCGTACTAGCGCATCGTTGTTTGCTTGTATTTTTTTATCGGTACGACGGCGCTGGATGATCTTGTGACCAAGCAGTTCATTTTCACAAATGATAGCGACATTTAGATCGTCAATAATAAAGCTGTTTACACACTGGCTCACCCAAATACCAATCGCAGGTTTCGCTTTCAAAAATTTGGCGATACTGGTGATTGCTTTAGGCTTTATCTTGGTTTTTCCAAGTAGATCTAATAGTGTTTCACGGCGACCTTCAGATTCAACACTGAAAATTATTTTACCGTCAAACCCTTCGATAAATTCAAGCAACGGCGCAAGCGGGGCTTTTTTCTGATGGTTAACTGATATTTCAGGTAAAGTGCTAAAGCTTAAGTTGGTATTACCTGCTTTTTCATTCAGACATTCATTGCTTAAGCTTACTTTACTGTACTGGCCAAGTGCTTGGAATAGTTCTGCAACAGGTAAATAAAGTGAGTTTGGCGTAAGTAATGGGCGTTGAATATCATGGCGGCGGTCTTCGTAGCGTTTTTCAACGTCTTGGAAGAACACTTCTGATGCTTGATGTAATTCACCTACTTGCGCAATCGTAAGTTGTTTAGGTAAATAATCAAATAACGTGGCAGTTTCAGTTAAGAATAACGGGTGATAATACTCAATACCTGTAGGTAAGTAACCTTTGCTTACTTGCTGATAAATGGATTCAGCTTCACGAGATGGCGTGAACAATGCTCTAAACTGCTGACGGAATAATTCAATCGCTTTATCATCTGTTGGAAATTCGTGCGCAGGTAATAAATTAATGGCTTTAAGTGTACCCTCTGAACGCTGCGTCTCGGTGTTAAAACCACGAATTTCTTCGACTTCATCATCAAAAAAGTCGATTCGGAACGGTGAATCACTTCCCATCGGATACAGATCAAGAATCGAACCGCGCGCAGAAAATTCACCGTGCTCTAATACTTGTTCAACAGCATTGTAACCACTGGTTTCTAAACGTTGGCGCATCGCATGCATATCAATTTTGTCGCCAGTTTTGACGATCAAGCTATGCTGGGCTAAAAAACTGACCGGAGCGATACGTTGCATCAAAGTATTGACTGATACAATGATCAGCCCACTGGTCGTCTGCTGAAAACGGTGCAGGGCATGAATACGTTGCGAAATAATATCTTGGTGTGGCGAGAAGTTATCATAGGGTAATGTCTCCCAATCAGGGAAGGTGATTAAGGGTTTATCATCCGCTAAAAAATGGCGTACTTCTTGTTCAAGTTTTAAGGCACTTGGGGTATCTGCAACAACCGCAAGGATAGGGGTATTTGTTTGTGAACAGAGCTCTGCAAGTGTGAATGCGAGGCTACTGCCAACAAGGTTACCGTAGGCGATCTTATCGCCTTGTTTTTTCGGTAACGGTAAAGAAAGAATAGCTGTTGATTTCATAGTTATCAGTAATCTAATCGAATTGTTAGGGATTGTGTTTTAGTCTATTTATTGACCATTTTCTTGGCGTAGCTCGGCACGTTGTTTAAGCTGTAACTGCTGAATTCGCAATGTCGCACGGATTAATATTTCTCGGTCGATATCACGGATCCTAGTATATGATGCGGTATATTCAATGAGGGTATCATCAGTGTCTAGCTCATCACGTGCAGAATGTTGTTCTTCACGTTCAGAGATAACGCCATAGCAATAAATAGCCGAAGAGTCATTAGGTAAGAATATCTTAATACGTACTGCTTGCTCGAGTGCTAAATCAGTATGCGCTAGAAACTTGACTTCACCCGCACCAAACATGGTTGAGTTAAAGCGAGATTCAGGGTGATCTTGTTGTGCGAGAACATAACCCATGATCAAATTTATTTTATTATTTTGCATCTGTAAAAAATCAGCAAGTGCGTCAGCTTGTTCGCCGATGTTTCGAATTGAGCGTAAGGAATTACTGTCGATTTCGGCAACGTCATTGGCCATTTTAAATGGAACTGGCATTTCGTTTTCGAGCGCCAATCGAGACGTTGGGACTTGATCAATAGAAACAGGTTCAATATTGACAGATAAACTATGCTGAATAGAAAAATATTGTTGAGCCACTTGCTGTCATCCTTTTCGAGATTACGAACCTGTTATTGTGGCATATCTATTTCTATTTATCTTGTTTAGTTTATTGTATTGCACTTTAAGACGCTGCTTTGAAACCAGAATACCTAATCGATCACAACTTGGTGTGAAGACGTGATTTTACTTGCTCATTAGTGGTCATGTCTTTAGAATGAAAGACAGTTTTTAGCAAGGTATTCTTAATTATATTTATGTATCACCCTCTAAGTTTATTCATCGGCTTGCGTTATACTCGCTCGAAGCGCAACAATCGATTCGTATCATTTATTACTTTATTCTCGACAGCTGGTATCACCATTGGCGTATTAGCGCTGATCACTGTTTTATCGGTAATGAACGGTTTTGAACAAGATTTGAAAGTCCGTATTCTTGGCGCTGTTCCCCATGTAATTGTCACCCCAAAAACAGATGCGATTGATGTAGAAAAAAGTTTGTCTGCATTGGCTAATGATCCGTTGGTTGCCGCTGTTACGCCGTTTTTACAAGCTGATGCTATGGTGCAAAGTAAAAGTGAGATACAAGGTGCACAGCTGCAGGGAATTGACCCATCTTCCTACCCGCAATGGGATGTCATTCGTCAGAATATGCTCATTGGTGATATTTCATTATTGCAACCGGGTAAGTACAACATCATTATTGGCCGCAGCATGGCAAAATCATTAAATGTTAAGCTTGGCGATAAAATTAGGCTTATCTCAACTAAAGGCAGTGTCTTTACGCCGATGGGACGTGTGCCGAGCCAACGCAAATTTACAGTGGTTGGGATTTATTCTGTCGGCTCTGATGTTGAAGCCACGCAGGTATTGGTTAATATTACCGATGCGGGTAAATTGGCGCGCTTAAAACCCTCGAGTCCGATGCAACATCGTGTGTTTGTTCATGATCCGTTTTCTGTTAATGAATTAGCCAGTCGGGACTTTTTTAATGATTTTGATTCAATGGATTGGCAGACTGCGCGTGGTGAGTTATTCCAAGCAGTGAAAATGGAAAAAAATATGATTGGCTTATTGCTGTTCTTAATCATTACCGTTGCTGTGTTTAACATTCTTTCATCACTGGTTATGCTGGTCACAGAGAAAGAAACGGATGTTGCTATTATGAAAACCTTAGGTATGAACCGACCGACTATTGTGCAAATTTTTATTATCCAAGGTGCTTGGACCGGTGTGCTGGGCGCAATGGTTGGTGGCATTATGGGCATTGCATTAGCGGCTAATTTAAATGAGTTTATGTCCCTTATTGGTCTTAATCTTTTAGCGCAAGCATCTGGCGGTGCGCGTTTATTACCTGTTTTATTTGATTGGTCGCAGATCGCGTCCATAATTTTCGGTGCGATTGCATTAAGTCTACTCGCAACACTTTATCCTGCATTTAGAGCGGCAAATATTAAACCTGCCGAGGCATTACGTTATGAATAATTCTTTATTAGTTTGCAATAATCTCGAAAAAATTTACCAAGAAGGTAATCTTGATACTCACGTATTAAAGCAAGTGTCATTAACGGTCGAAAAAGGTGAGTTGGTTGCGATTGTTGGTCGTTCAGGTTCTGGTAAAAGCACATTATTACATTTGATGGGCGCGTTAGATACGCCGACTTCTGGTTCGGTACACCTTAACGGTGTTGATATTCACAGCATGTCAGAAAAGAAACAAGCGGCAATGCGTAACCAGAACATGGGTTTTGTGTATCAATTTCATCACCTGCTTAATGAATTTACGGCGTTAGAAAATGTGTGTATGCCGTTGTTGATTGCCGGTATGAAAGTGTCCTTAGCGAAACAAAAAGCATTGGCAATATTAGATCGAGTCGGGTTATCTCATCGTGTTGAACATAAACCAAGCGAGCTTTCTGGTGGTGAACGTCAACGTGTTGCGATTGCACGTGCCTTGATTAACGAACCTAATATTGTGTTCGCGGATGAACCAACGGGTAACTTAGACCAAAGCAGTGCTGAAACGATTTTCAATTTGATTAAAGAGTTAAATGAGACTTGTGATACGGCCTTTATTATCGTTACCCATGATGAAGAGCTCGCTAATCGGTTAGGGCGTACTTTGCATATGGCTGACGGCGTATTAACAAACGAGAATGAAAATCTGCAGGTAAGTACTGTCAAGGAGGAGGTGTAATGTTTCGTCCGTTAGCGGCTTATATCGGATTGAGGTATACATCATCTAAGCGTCGAAATGGCTTTATTGCGTTTATCTCAGCATCCTCAACTGTAGGCATTGCATTAGGTGTGATGGTATTGATCATTGGTTTATCTGCAATGAACGGTTTTGAGTATGAGCTTAAAAACCGGATTTTAGCGGTTGTGCCTAATGGTGAGCTCGAAGGGGTGAGTGAACCTTTTGATGATTGGCAAAGTGCACAGAAGACATTACTCGACCATCCCGAAGTTGTCGGCGCAGCACCCTTTATCAAACTGAATGGTTTATTACAAAAAGGTCATGAGTTAAAGGCGGTTCAACTTCGCGCGGTCGACAGTGAGGCTGAAAAGCAAGTCTCTGAAGTATACCGGTATGTTGCGCAAGGGACGTGGGATAGTCTTAATGACCCGACTAATAACCGACAAGTTGTGCTCGGTCGAGGCATTGCAAAAGAGCTTAAGTTAGCACTTGGAGATACGGTCACGGTATTATTATCGCAGCAATCAGGGCAATCCTTTAAAGCACCACGCCGTTTTAACTTTACTGTATCAGGTATTATTCACCTAAGTGGTCAATTAGATAACAACCTTGCCTATGTGCCTTTGAGTGCAGCTCAAGATATTCAGGATAAAGCGTTTAAAGCAGATGGCTTGAGTATTAAAGTGACTGACATTTTTGCGGCGAACCGTATTGTCCGTGAAGCGGGTAATAAGTTAAATCATTACTTGTACATTCGCAGTTGGATGACAAGTCAGGGGTTCTTATATCAAGATATTCAGATGGTTAAAAGTTTGATGTACGTAATTTTAATTTTAGTTATTGCCGTGGCTTGTTTTAATATTGTGACCACATTAGTGATGGCAGTTAATGATAAGCGAGCAGATATTGCCATTTTAAAAACGATGGGGGCGTCAAATACGTTATTACGTTTGATCTTCATCGTGCACGGCGGTATTAACGGTATTCTTGGTGTTGTTTCAGGGACGATACTGGGTATTTTAATCTCAGAGAATTTAACTGTGATTATCAAATTTATTGAAGGCTTAATCGGTCATGAATTTTTATCAGGTGACATTTACTTTATCGACTTTTTACCATCTCAGTTGTCAGTAAATGATGTGCTGGTGGTTGGTGGAGTTGCTATGGCTATGAGTGTACTCGCAACTATCTATCCAGCAAATAAAGCGTGTTCGGTACAGCCTGCGCGTGAACTCGGAAACAAGTAGTTAAATAAAATTCGCTATATATCAACAAGTAATTGGATGCACTTCCTCGAGAGGTGTATTTTTTTGTCTCGAATTCATGCTTAAATGATAAACCCACAATAAGTTGTTTTAACTCTCCATATTTGAGGTCGATATGAATATCAGATTTGTACTAGCTTTTACATTAATACTAGCCAGTATCGGGTAAATAGTGAGGGCTTAATTATGTAATACCGCCACCGATCAGTGTTGAAAGTGTATTGGTATCGTACTTCTTATAGTACAAATGGTTTGTTCTGGAAGAAAATCGGATGAAGAGATGTGCATAGAAGAATTTGACTCTGTGTCAGTGCTCCTAGCTCTTGGGATGAAGGTGATTACGGGCAACCCGTACAATTCTGTCTTGTTGGCAGTTTATAGAAATAGGTAAGAATAAAAAAGGCCACATTACTGATTAAGTGATGTGGCCTTCTCATTTTTAACACTTATTTTGTGCGTGATGCTTTACGTTTCTTCCAAGCATTAATAATTTTCCAACGCCATAACCAGCGGATACTAAAATAACCAGCAATAGAAAAGAGTGTGCCGGATACAAAACAGCCAAGTAGAAATGCAGGACCATATAAGTTTATCGCCTGCATTAACCAGTCTATTGTTAGTTCGAATGAGAATGGATGGACTGGTTCTTGCAATATCCATGCACCTAACTCATAAGTGGCAAAAAACATTGGTGGCATGGTAATGGGGTTTGATAACCATACGAGCGCTACTGATAATGGTAAATTTACACGGAATAAAATGGCAAAACCAGCGGCTAATAGCATCTGAAAAGGCACGGGAACAAACGCCATAAAAAGACCGACAGCGAAAGCACCAGCTGCAGAGCGGCGATTTAGGTGCCAGAGGTTTGGGTTGTGTAACAGATCACCAAAGATCTTAAGGTGCTTATGTTCTTTGATTGATTCTGGGTTTGGGAGATATTTCTTAATTAAATTCTTAGGCATAATTCTAATCAATTCTCAGGGGTAATGAATGACCGTTAAGGCCATACTACTTTCCATTACCATATTAATAAGTATGTTCTTTGTTGATCTTGAACGTATTCAATTTCTAACGATAATGACGGTCGCGGTCTTTATCCTTGTTTATGTGAAAGTACCAACTATATTAGTTCTTCTGTTTGTTACATTGGGCTGGTCCATTTTGTATAAAAATAGCGTAATAAATGAAGCGAATACGTTATTTAATAATACGACATCGCGACACAAACAACCACAAGTGGAAGCTGCACAAGACAATATCATAACAGCTGAGGTAATAACATTAGTAAATAAAAAAAACCTACTTTCGTTTGATGTAAAGGTTATCAAGATCAATAATACAGTGTTGTCTTTTATACAACCTAAACTTGCCTTGAAGTGGCCAAGTCCAGAATACTACTATCCAGGGGAACTGGGTATCGGTCAAGTATGGCGGTTTAAAGTACGATTAATTAAGTCAAGGACTCAGGCGGATGATAATACTTTCCCTTCCTTTAAATCTAGATTGTTATCTCGGCATATTCAATATATAGGCTTAATTGAAAAGGGGGAGGTGATTCGACCTCAATTAAATTTACGTGGTGACTTGTATCAGATGTTTAAATCGGTATCACCGATTAATGCAAACCCTATGTTGTACGCATTAACATTTGGTGATCGCAGTTATATCAATAATGCCCTTTGGACTCAGTTTAAATTACTCGGTATTGGCCACTTAGTTGCAATATCAGGTTTGCACATTGGACTTATTTTTGGGTTTTGCTATCTCTGCTCACGGCGATTATTGAGGTTATTTGAGCCCCCTTATAATCTTGTGATTAGTTTATCGATAAGTCTTGTTGCAGCCATCTTTTATGCATGGATTGCGGGTTTTTCATTACCTGCGCTACGGGCTATTGTTTTACTGTGTATACATTGTTTATATCGCATTCAATATTACAAAGTGACACTATTTCAATTGTTCGCAACAATGCTCTTAGTTACCTTACTACTTGATCCTTTAACGGCATTTTCGATTAGTTTCTGGCTATCATTTTCAGCAATGGCTGCCGTATTTATGTTAGTTTGGATTTATCAAAAAGAGACTGAAATCAGGGATGAGAGCCCAATTAAACAGGCGTTAAAGAATGGTTACCGCAAATTGACAACTGTATGTTGTAACCAGATGTTGTTAACATTACTCTTGCTTCCCATTCAAATTGCTGTTTTTTCAGGGTTTAGTTGGTTGTCTGCTGTCGTAAATCTGATTTTCATACCCGTATTTAGTGTATTAATATTACCGGCATTGTTGTTTGCAGTCATACTATTGCCTGTCATGCCGATGATTAGTCGTGTATTAATGAGCACTGTTAATAGATTCTTGAATATCATTCAGGAGATATGGGTTAAATTGACGTCTAATGACGTTATTTGGATTGATGTTGGAGCGGAATTAAATACGGTCTTTTATAACTGTTTGTTGCTCATTTTCATATTATTGATGGCTGGTTTACTATTTAAACCGTTACAAGTGACATTTCATTCTTTATCCTTGTTATTATTACCCTTAGTTTGTTATAGCTATATATTGAGTTAGGAGATGTTATGAATAAAACCCTTAAAGCAGGCCTATTATCCGCGTTCTTATTTCCAGGAGCTGGGCATTTGTGGTTAAAGAAGTATATGGCGGCGGCTGTCTTTGCCGTTGCAGCAGCGCTACCACTGTATTACATTATGGATATCACTATAACGCAGACGCAATTAATTGTAGATCAAGTGATGTTATCAGGTGGTAATATCGATTTGCTAAATATTAACCAGTTAGTTACACAGCAGGCGGCATCTATAGATACACAAAACATGCATCTTGCAACCATTGTGTTGCTCTGCGTATGGCTTGTTAATATATTGGATGCAATTAGATTAGCAAGAAAACTTGGGCATGAATAAATTTCATCAATATTTAGCCAATCATGCATCATAGATAGCTGAAAACGCTTGATCTAGTACATCAAAACTAAACGTAAAACCAGCATCGAGTAATCGAGTTGGCAATACGCGTTGACCATACACAAGGAGGTCGGCTCGTTCGCCCAGTAATAATCGTAAAAGAAGCGCTGGTGTCGTTAAACGCGCCTTTTTACCAAAGCAAGCGGCTAATTTTTGGGCAAAATCAGTATTCGTCACCGGGTTTGGTGAGGTAAGGTTAAAGGCGCCACTGGCTGATTCATGTTGTAATAAATAATTAATTGCAGCAACCATGTCGTCAATATGTATCCATGACATGTATTGATGACCTTTTCCTATTGGACCGCCAAGTCCTAATTTAAAAGGCAATGCCATTTTTTGTAATGCTCCTTTATCTTTACCTAATACAATACCCGTGCGTAATATAACAGTGCGGGTCGACGGGCAGCACGTACGGGCTATTTCCTCCCAATGTTCACATAGCTTGCTCGCATATTCAGGATAATGATTGAGGTGCTTTTCATCAATGCTGCTATCACCTTGTCGACCATAAACGCCAACGGCTGAACCACTGATAAAGACGTCGGGTGTGATCGTCTTTGTTGAAATTAAATCAACCAGATGTTGTGTGATTTCCCAGCGGCTCGACTCTAAAACATGTTTATGCTTTGCACTCCACATTTTATCCATAATAGGGGAGCCAGCCAAATTGATCACTGCATCGATATGGATTGCACTGGGTAACTCATGTAACTCCGAGATGAACTTGATGCTGTCCGAAGAAATATGTGAAAAGAGATTTTGTGCATTGCTAATATCACGGGTTAATACAGTAAAGTCATAATCAGCTTGGAAAGTATTAACAAATGCTTGGCCAATAAAGCCGGTGCCACCCGTTATCAATATATGCATGCTTGTTACTCAGTTCGTTATGCTACTTTCAGTGTAGGCCATTTTGGCCTATTTTATAAAATTGTTAGACTTTGGTTTAACAAAAATCAAGCTAGGATTAGCGTTTAATTTGCTTTTTACTGCTTTAATGTATTTGGTATTCATGTTTAATGCACGCCAATAAATCTACAAATATAAAATCTAGCACTAAACATGTCGAAAAATGTAAATAACACAATGGCACTCATTGTGAGTAATTAAATAGATGTTCGAAAATTTCCCCCGATGTTACAATAAAAAATCCTCATAAATAGGATTGAATACGGTTGCGCTATTGATTAAAGCATTCGCGGTTAAGGCGGGCACACCATAAACTTCAGTTCTCACTTGATGACGGGTTTTTATCGTATCAAGCAGGATAGAAAAGTCACCATCTCCAGAGAGCAGGACAACAGTATCGACCGATTCTGCGACTTGTAGTACATCGATTGTGATCCCTACATCCCAGTCACCTTTCGCCGAACCATCACTGCGTTGGATAAATGGTTTAAGCTTCACGTCAAAACCGATATGTTTGAGTGCATCTTGGAATTTACGTTGCTGATCATCACCTTTATCTATGGCATAAGCATACGCTGTTATTACGTCGCCCTGTAATAATAAATGTTGCCAGAGTTTTCGGTAATTAAACTGGCGACCATAAGTTTGGCGAGTGGTGTAATAGATATTTTGAACATCAACAAACACAGCAATTTTTTGCACAAATGATTCCTAGGGTTCGATATTAATGAGAGTTATGATTTATTCGCATACTTAGCAAGGTATTGGTCAAGAGCATTACCAAACGCCTGTTTATCTTTTGCTCCTAAAGCCGCTGGGCCACCAGTCATTTCACCACTTGCTCGCATCGTATCCATAAAGTCCCTCATATTAAGACGTTGACGAATATTACTTAATGTATATTTTTCGCCTCGGGAGGTGATTACATGTGCGCCTTTTTCGATGACTTCTGCTGCAAGTGGTATATCAGAGGTAATAACAAGATCATCCTTCGCTACTTTTAAGACAATGTGATCATCAGCAACATCAAAACCAGAAGGTACTTGTGTCATCGAAATATAAGGAGAGGCAGGGACTCGTATCCAATGATTTGCAACTAATACTAATGGCGCTTTAACGCGAACTGCTGCACGAAAAAGTATTTCTTTCATTGGGATCGGACAAGCATCTGCGTCAACCCAAATTGTAATATTGTTTTGCATATAACCTTCACGTTAGTTTAATAAACTTCATTTTAGCGTATTAACAACCAAAATTGTTGGTCAGTTGGTATTTATTTACCATACTTAATTATATTCAGTGGAGGGATTACCATGTTTAAAAGGTATCCCTTTAAGGGATTGAAATATGTACTTCGAAGTGGGCTTAAAAATAAAATAACATCATCACTGCTATTCGTAATGTTGTTAGTCTATTACCATTCTTTATCTGCTTTGCCGTTACATCAGATCTCGATTGTTGGGCCCAATTTTAATGAATCAAAAAGTACAAATGAAATCATAAATGATCGGTATGCGGTTGTAAATCACCGTAAGTTACAACCGCACAGTGTATTGCCTTTTATGAGTGGTAATATCTTTGTGCCTATGTCTAAAACAGAACTGCAATTTTTGAGTCGTGCAACCTATCTCAGTAGGCTCTCCTCGCAATATACGTGGGATGAAATCAAGATATCAAGGTTATTACGTGTTGGTGATCGTGACGCGGTGATTTATGATATACATTCACGATTAATATTACTTGGCGATAGTGATGAATCGGTAGAATTGTCAGATCTTTATACAGATAAAGTAGCCAGTGCAGTGCGCAGTTTTCAGCGTCGACACGGCCTTAACCCTGACGCTATAATTGGTCCAAATACATTAAAGTGGTTAAATTTAAATCCTCATCGTAGAGCAGAATTACTCACTCATAATATGCAACGAAAGATTAACTTCATGGCTAATCTTGGCGCTCGTTATCTCCTAGTTAATATACCTGCTTACGAATTATTACTGAGTGATAATGGTGAAATTGCACTGCGCTCACGTGTTATCGTCGGTAAACCTAAAAAACCAACCCCGATACTGACCAGTGAAATTAAAAGTATGGTGATAAATCCAATCTGGCGTGTACCCCGCAGTATTTTAGAAGATGATCTACTGCCAAAAGTAAAACTCAATGGTGATTTCTTTAATCAGCGCGATTTTAGTGTTTACAATTATCAAAATGAAAGAGTTGAAAAGTCACCTGAAGAATGGGAAATGCTAGCAAATGGTCTATTTCCATATCGACTTGAGCAAATGCCTGGTGTAAAGAATACGTTAGGTCGTTATAAATTCTATTTTCCTAATAACTTCAGTGTTTATCTACATGATACAACCAATCCTAAATTGTTTAGTCATTCGAATCGAGCGCTGTCTTCCGGCTGTATTCGTATCGAAAAAGTGGATGAATTGGCTAATTGGATTGCACATAGTTTAGTCGATAATAAGTCGTTGTGGTCAAAACTAAGGTTCAGTCGAGATATAACAAAATGGTTCCCTTTGAATGATGCACTACCGGTTCACTTGGTGTATTGGACAGCATGGATTGACGACAGTGGATTAAGCCAATTTCGCGATGATATATATGCATTACAGAAATAAAACTTGATTTAATACTTCCTAGCATATAGATTCCCCTGTTTCTGTACAAAAAGTGATCGGTGGTGGTGTAGTGTCAATAGAATGTCCAACACGTAGAAAAGTGTTATTAAGTCTTGGGGGGTTAGCGGCGTACTCTGTTGCACCAGTTAAAGTTCAAGCAAGTCAAGGTGTGTTAGGCATGAGAGAACTCGGTTTTTACAACATACACACGGGAGAGCATGACCAAGGTAATTACTGGATAGATGGCTTGTATCAAGAAGATACACTTCAAAGTTTCAGCCATTTATTACGTGATCATAGGCAAAACTTGTCTGTACCTATGGACAAGCGTTTATACGACCTACTCTATAGATTAAACAGAACACTGAATGTATCAGAAGAGTTCCATGTTATTTCTGGTTATCGTTCACCTAAAACTAACCAGATGTTAGCGGGTAAGAGCAATGAAGTAGCAACCAATAGCTACCATATGCGAGGCATGGCTATTGATATTGCTATCCCAGATGTTAAATTACTTCATTTACGTGAAGCTGCTATCTCATTAAAATTAGGTGGGGTAGGTTATTACCCTAAGTCGGGTTTTGTACATGTTGATACAGGTCCTGTTAGAATTTGGTAGTTTTGTTTTACAAATCGGCGTAACCGAATTAATCGTGAAAGGAGTGTCGATAGGCAGTTATTTTATTTGAATAGGACAACTGCCTTCGCGTTATCATTTGTTCCGCCTCTACACCCTGCAGAAAACGGAGTTCCCGTACCAATTAATTGATTATTCTCTAATGTTACTTTATTTAATTTTGGATTTAGAAATGTAGTAAACAGACAAGTCGCAAGAAAATTATCATTATCATTATTATCGATAATCAAGTTGTTTTTAATTAGCGTATCACCGTGTCCGACCGCAATACCAATAGGTCGGTAACCAGAACGGTTAACGACATTTGTAATTACATTATCAATTATCTCATAGCCTCCTAGCTCAGCAAAGGATGACTCAGTTGCTATGGTGATCGCAGCGTTGAATTTTAAGTTTATATCGTTGATGCTATTACTGATTATTTTAACATTGTATGCGTTTGCTTTTACATCAATAGCTTCATTTCTAGTATGATGAATTATGTTGTTTTTTATTATAACGTCATCAACAGTGTACTGTATTTTCAATCTGCTCTTATCTTCAGTATACGAACCATCGCCAATATATAATCCTTCACCATAGCGTGGGTTTAAAAGTCCGGTGTTAAAAATCACGTTATCTTTAACTAAATAATGGCTACCACCATGATGGCGTGGTTTTATCGATATAGCTTGGTTACCCGTGTTAAATACCTTATTTGATAGAATTGATATGTTTGATGAATCTTGCACCAAAATTGCAGTTAAGCCTCCTGTTATGATTAACCCTTTAATAATTATTCCTTGTGAGTTTTTTATTGTTATTCCAGTGCCAGTATAATGCCTGTTTTTTATTTTTGTTCTTAAATAATGCCATGGGCGTATTATTAACGGCTTGCTTCCACTATCAAAATTTTCAATTGTTATCGCTGGCTGCTCGCCGTCCGCTAGGCATATGACATCACCGTCTACATACTTTTCTAAGGCGTTATTGATATTTTTATACGTAGGGATGAGATTTGCTAATTTTTCATTTGAAATTATTTTTGTGCACTTACGTGTCGTGGGATTTGATTCAGCTTTAGCTGTGTTGATGAATACAGCCATTATAAAAATAATGACGATATTATTTTGCTTATTGATTACCTTATATGTCATACAGAACCTTGTTTATCGGTAATGTAACTGTGTTAATAATAGTGTATTAGCTGCACATTGGCTTTAGTTTGATGCCAAAATCATACCTAACGTCTAATATCATATTTATGCTGAAATAATTGATATCTGTCTCCTTAAATGTATTTATCTACTCTTGCTTTAGATATAACGTCCTAGTTGGTTCTGTATGAATGTGCTTATTTGGCTTGAAAAATATGGTTTGTTGTTTATGTTATTGTATTGTTTAGGTGTTTTCACACCTGATTTTACAAGTAAGATTAGTATGATGGATCATGAATTAGACGTGGTTACTGGTAGTCTTGCAGAGAGTAATATATTTAAACAACTTTTTTGGATTTCTCTGTTCTTGTTTTTTTCGTTTCGGTTTTTTATAAATAAAGAATTCAATAATCTTAAGTTGGTGTTGATAAACAAGCTTTCTATTTTACTAGTCATCTGTTTCATTGCTTTGCTGAGTGCTAGTTGGTCAAGTTATCCGTTAATAACAATGAAGCGAGCTATATTTCAAATGGTATTTTGTGCGTCTGTATCAATTGCATTTTGCTTTTCATTTTATCACAAA
This sequence comes from Moritella sp. 28, assembly GCF_018219435.1. Taxonomy (NCBI): domain Bacteria; kingdom Pseudomonadati; phylum Pseudomonadota; class Gammaproteobacteria; order Alteromonadales; family Moritellaceae; genus Moritella; species Moritella sp. 28. Next base: position 2,473,992 of record NZ_CP056121.1, read on the forward strand.
AGTATTGATGTTAATCTTAAAGTCGCGATCGTCATCTGTATTTTAATGATCATTTTTTCTATTTTTAAAGGCGCCGGATTTAATGATGGTTTAAATTTGGCAGGCTATTTTAAGTCCAAGAATACGATGGGCGTCAATTTAGCTGTGCTGATTGTTATTAGCTATATGTGGATTAAGTCTTTTGATGTAAATAGTCGTTCTATCAACGTTTTACTTGTTATTTTGTTTGCGTTTTTATTAATTACCCAAAGTAAGACGAGTATTGTATTATGTATGACATATTTTATATTAATTCAACTTAGTATTTTTAAAATAAAAGTAGTAATGTCGATACTCGCGATTACGTTTTTTTCGGTGTTTATTTTTATACCGGGCGTCAGTTATCACATGAATGATTATCAGCATATTGCATTATATGTTGATGCAGATTTCTTTACTGGCCGGGGTATTATTTGGGACTCATTGTATTATGATCTTGAGTTTTTTGACAAAATGACACTTGGTTATGGCTACGGTAGTTACTTTGAAGTAGGTGTAATCCCCTTTGTATTAGATGATAAATATAGCTTTTTACAATATATATCATCGGCTCATAATGGTTACTTGCAATTACTTCTACAGTTTGGCGTTGTTGGTTCATCGCTTATCTTTATATTTTTTGTGCTCTCAATGCTGAAATCGAATAGTGTCTTTATCCATACGGCATTAATCATCCCCATTTTACAAAATGTAACAGAGTCCAGTATATTTAGGGACGCTAACATGGCGTGGTTTTTGATGGTGATGATTGTTATTTCATCTGGTGTTTATATGATTAGGGATGAAGTTATCAATGAGCATGAAGTAATTCACGGTGCTGAGTGACCGATTACTCACTTAGTGATAGGTTTATCTCATTATGAGTAAAATAAATAACGAATTAAACAAAGGTATTCTTCATAGTCTGATAGGCAAGTATTCACTTTATATCCTACAAATCACATCTCTGGCTATTTTAGCAAGATTATTCACTCCCAATGACTTTGGTACGTTAGCTGCGTTACAAGTTCTTATTTTATTCTTTCAACTGTTAGCCACATCAGGTCTTGGGCCTGCAATTATACACAAAGACTCGATTAATGATGAAGAGCGTGATGGTATCTTTAGTGCGACATTAATCATTGGTCTTATGTTGTCATTATTATTTATTTATATTACGCCTGTCCTAGCGAATTGGCTTGAGTTAATGAATGTCAATTTACTCACATATGTTTTAGCCTTGAGTGTCTTTTTTTCTGCAATTTCAATGCTGCCATTGGCATCGTTACAAAAGGACACCCAATTTATTATTATTGGGAAAGCAGAAATAATGGCAGAGTTAATTGCACTAATGGTTTGTATTCTACTTTATTTTATGGGGCTAGGGGTTGTAGCCTTAGCGATAAAAATATTAGTTACGCCAATAGGACGTTTCATTTTTTATCATCGTTTTTCAAATAATACTGAAATAGGTAAAGCCAAAATAGGCATCAAAATATCAAGTATTATACCCTTGTTTGCGATAGCTAAATTTCAACTTGGATTTAATATCCTTAATTTTTTCTCGCGAAATTTAGATACTTTATTAGTGGCGAAATATTTTGGTGTTACGACCGTTGGTTTCTATGAAAAAACATACCAAATTATGCGTTATCCATTGCAATTATTTACTTTTGCGATCACACCTGCACTTCAACCCGTACTGACACGATATAAAAGTCAGCCTGATATAATTTTTACTGCTTACTACCAATTGGCCTATAAATTGTCTTTTTTGGGGATACTGACGGCTACAATCATGTTTTGGTATGCAAACGATATTATCTTCATTCTATTTGGTTCTCAGTGGTTAGCAGTGAGTGAGCTATTGAAAATATTAGCCTTATCAATCCCTGTGCAAATGGTTTTAAGTTCTACTGGAGGCTTGTACCAAGCGATGGGAGCTACAAAACATATGTTTTATTGTGGTGTATTTTCATCGGTTGTAAATGTGTCTGCCATTATATTCGGTGTTTATATCGGGGATATGACCGTATTGTGTTCCAGTCTAGTGGCAGCTTTTATCCTCAACTACATACAATGTTTCTATGTATTACATCGCTTTGTATTTAAGGTTAAAAGGTTGAAGCCTTTCATTATTTTATCTTCTTTTGTGTTAACTAGTTTACTCAATATTTTTTTTGGTCAAACAGAAAGCATAAAGCCTGATAGTTTTAATTATGCTGACAGTTTTTATAATATCGCGAATGTAATCGTGCCGCTGGCTTTAATATTTCTATTCGTTTTTATTATAAGAAGAAAAGTAAGGTTGTTTTTAAATGACTATTTATAATATATATTAACTTCCGATAAAATACCGGCTTCGTTTCCCTAATAGTTTAATGATACTAATAGATAATAACGAACTTATTGCAACTACAAGAGTGAACTTTATAAGCATCGCGCTAATTTCATTGAAACCATAATTTAACAATATGTCGTTGATAGATAAACGTGCCAACAATATTAATACATAACCATGAATGAAATAGAGTGAAAAAGATATATTAGCAAAGAAGGAAAGAGGTTTAACATTTTTATTTTCAATTAAGTCTAACGATGTCATCACAAACAACAATAAAAAAACCTTTTGTAGATACATAATATCAATGCCTGAGAATGTAAATAAGTCTTTATGGCTACTACCAATTACATCCATGACGTTAACTTGAAAATAAGCGAGTAGTACCGTTGTTATGAAAAAAATAATATTGTATTTCTTTATTTTTGAAATTAGGTGCCGATTTACCACCGCATAAATTCCAAATAAATAAAATGGGATGTAATAGAGGAAAGAATGAAACGGATTGAGTCCGCCTATAGGACGGTGAGCATAGACTGCGATAATTGAAAATATAAAGAGTATTGATAATTGCATACTATGTTTTAATGATGAGAACTTCACTATAATTGGTGCGCTCATGAATAGCAATACAGCAAAGGGGACGTACCAATACGCAGTAACATGCCTACCTGTTAATATATTTATTGCACTGCCTTCGATAGTCGTTACATTTCCTAGGAGTGGGTGAAAATTACCAGTCATTGCTATGTTAATAACAGCTGGGCTGGAGCAGATTAAATATGGCAGAATTACATATTTAAACTTCTTATTTAAATACAAGGGATAGTTAAACACACCTTTTTGTAAATGTTGAAATAAATAACCACTAATGAATACAAATAAAGCTGTAGACCCTGAAACTAGGTTCGTGAATATTGGATAATCCGCTTCACTATTACCTACATGGACATGTCCTGCGATGATAATTAATATGGCAAAGCCTCGAAAGTAGTGAAAAGAAGTTATAAACATATTAAATCCTTTTCTTAATACCGGACTTAGGATTATAGCTGAGTCACTGATTATATAAAGTTATCGACTGCTTTATCTTTTCTTTCTGAATTATTATGCTGCCCCCAGGCTGCTGATGTTACATATATTCTTATGAAAAGTGATATATGCTACTGCCATAAAAAAAATCGCTGCTATATTTAGTGAGATGCTTAATTAGTATTTTAAACTTAATGCTACTATCTTCATTGAAGAAAATAATTAATGGATTATCAATGACATATTCATTGGATGAGCGAATTATTTATTTAGCTCGGTAGTTCATTTTCAAAATGTGACTACTTTAAATTTGTTAAGGAATCGTATTTTGAAACCTATTAATACATTTAAGGTAAGTACTGCCAATTATTCTTTTGTTTATCGCTTCTTAGATTTAAGTTGTGTTACGTTTTCTTTTTTTATTGTAATTCACAGCTATAACCTTCGAATGACACAAGAATATATAATTATAGCGTTAACGACTGCCGTCGTTTTTTTATATATTGCAGAAGCGCTTAATTTATATCAATCATGGCGTGTAGGCAGGTTTATTGCAGTCCTGATGACTGTCGTTGCTGTGTTTATATCTTCATTTTTAATATTGTTTGGTATTGGTACATGGCTGGAAGCATCCTTTGAGTTTCCGAGTTATGTCTTAAATGTCTGGTACTTTGTGGCATTTTTGTGTTGTTTTACGTGGCGAGTATTGAAGTATCAATGGTCTGTTGTACGCTGTAAATTGGGCATAAACTTACGAAAAATGGCTATATTAGGGGCAACGTCAACAGGGGCTAATTTATATCATGAGATCCGTCATTGTGATGAACTTGGGTTTGATTTTGTGGGTTTCTTTGATGATAGAAACGCAGAACGTTTACCTAAAGGCATGACGGTAGTGAGTAGTATCTCTGCGGGTATTTTTGAAGCTAAAAATGGCTCAATTGACGTTTTGTTCATTGCTTTACCTATTTCAGCCGAGAAACGTATCGCAGAAATTATTAACTTATTATCAGACACAACTGTCGATGTTTATGTTTTACCCGCATTTATGCTCTCTGATGTTATGCATGGCCGTGTTACCCATATTGGTAAAGTTGATGCGCTAAGTATTTTTGAATCCCCTTATTTAGGTGCCAAAGTTTGGTTAAAACGATTTGAAGATATTTTAGTAAGTCTAATCGCCATAATAGTACTTTCCCCTGTGTATCTTGCTATCGCAATAACGTTAAAGTTTACATCCCCTGGTCCAGTATTGTTCAAGCAAAGTCGTTATGGACTACACGGTGACAAAATTACTGTATACAAATTCAGAAGTATGTCAGTAATGGAGTCTGACGGGAAGCTAACACAGGCAACAAGAGGCGATAAACGTGTTACCCCTTTCGGTGGTTTTTTACGTCGCAGTTCCCTTGATGAGATCCCGCAATTCTTTAATGTACTGATGGGAGACATGTCAGTTGTTGGCCCTCGGCCTCATGCTGTATCACACAATGAAGAATATCGTAAACTCATTCAATTTTACATGTTAAGACATCATGTTAAACCTGGTATTACCGGTTGGGCCCAAGTCAGTGGGTGGCGAGGGGAAACTGATACATTAGATAAAATGCAGAAACGTATTGAGTTTGATCTTTATTATATTTTGCAATGGTCAATTTGGTTTGATTTCAAAATTATGCTTTTAACTGTATTGACCTGCTTAAAAAGCGAGAACACATATTAGCTATTTGAGAGGTAAAGTATGAACAAAACTCGGTATATCAACCTACGAGGTGAGCCAGAATGAAAGCATTCAAAGATAACTACTATTGCTTAGGCTTAGGCTTAGTTTTGTTGAGTGGAGGGGCTGTTGCATACACCCAAGATACATACATTACTGATGGTGGGCTATTTGTAAAACCGTCATTGGAAGTGAGTATTGTAGAAGATGATAATATTTATAAGCAACAAAATAACGGCACAAGTAGCTCTATCATCACAGTTATTCCGATGATAAATTTAAAACTTGATGATGGTATTAATTACTTTAGCCTTGATGCTAAAGCTGAAAAAGGTATCTATGAAGCAAGCTCTGCTGATAATTATATGGACGGATTGTTGGGTTTTAATGTGCATTTAGAACCCAGTGACACGCACCGTCTAGACATAAACCTTAAAGCTGAATGGTTAGCGGAACCGCGCGGCAGTGGTTTGACAGAGCTGAATTATGAATTAACTAACGAACCTATTACATATGGTAAAAAGACGCTGTCTGCAAAATATGAATATGGCGCCTTGCAAACAAAAGGGCGCCTTGCATTTAACGCAAAATTTTACGAAAAAGAATATTCTAACTTTGAAACTATTACCCGAAGAAGTAATCACGACTCATTGTTATTGGGCTCAATATTTTTCTATTCTACAAGAGCACATACCGATGTATTTATTGAAATAAATGCCGAAACTATTGGTTATGATTATAACAAACCTGGGGATCTAAATCGCGATTCCGATGTATATACTGCATTGTTAGGTATGCAGTGGAAAGCATCTTCCGTCGTCCATGGGTTCATTAAATTGGGTGGACAAGCAAAAGAATTTGATGATAAAGGCCGTAAAGACTTTACGGGTTTTAGCTGGAATATTGGTGGTGTTTGGCGTCCGCTGACTTATTCAAAAATTACGTTGTCAACGTCTCAAACAACGAAAGACCCTGATGTTGATGGAGATTATGTGCTTGAAACAAAGTACAAGCTTGATTGGAAGCATAACTGGACATCGTATTTTTATTCATCTGTAGGGGTTTATAAATTCACAGACGATTACAGTGGTATATCTCGAGTTGATGATACGGACGGTTACAAGATTAAATTTAACTATGACTTTACCGATAATATTGCCATCACCCTATTTGGACTTTGGGATAGAAATACTTCAACAAATACGATATTTGAATATGATAAAAATGTTGTCGGCGCTAGTTTAACATTGACGCTTTAAAGGACAGTGTAATGAAAAGTATCTTTTTTTGTATATTATTGCTCTTAATACAAACACCTGTATTGGCAAAGGGATCTTATATTTTAGGGCCTGGTGATAAGGTCGAAATTAAAGTTTTCGGACAAAAAAATCTGACGGTAGAGACGTTACTGAGTAATAGTGGTCAAATTAATTATCCGTTTTTTGGCGAAATAAAGGTAACAGGTCTAACGGTTAAGCAAGTTGAACAATTGATTTATAACGGTTTGAAAGGAGATTACCTCGTTAATCCAAATGTTTATGTTCATGTCGTTGAGTACCGACCTTTTTATATACACGGTGAAGTTAATAAACCTGGAGGTTATTCATATCAGCCTGGTTTAACGGTAAACCAAGCGATAGCGTTGGCTGGCGGACTAACTGAACGCGCATCAAAACAAAAAATATATTTATTTAAAGAAAAGAATAAAAACACGCAAATAAACGCAAGCTTAACGTATAAAGTTAATGCTGGTGATACCATTTTGATTAAGCAAAGGTTTTTCTAATGGATAAACTTGAACAGAGTCTCAATAAATCGTCGGTCAATAAAGACATTGTGCTACCTTCACCACATTGGCATGTTATCCAGCGCTATAAATGGCGAATTCTTTTACTGTCTGTCTTTGTCTCTCTCTGTGCCGCGTTGTATTTATCAAAAGAACAACCGCTATACCGCGCTTCTGCCACGTTATTAATCGAAGCAAATCAAGCGCAAGCTGTTTCGTTTGATTCAGTGCAAGGTCTTGATTCAAATAGAAAAGAGTATTATCTAACTCAGTTTGAGATTCTTAAATCGGGATCAATTGCGGAAACTGTATTTGACCGCTTAAATTTACAACAGCAACCATCATTTCAAAAACGTGAGAGTTGGCGTGATATAGCCGTCGCGTATATTCTTGATGCTTCACCTCTGCTTAAATCATTTATTATGAATATTGATAGTGAATTTGCGGAGAACATTGGTGCGGGTTATATCAGTGGCGTACCACAATCAGCGACAGATATAGGTAATCAAGAACTTGAAAGTCAACAAGTGAAAATTTCGCGTTTAAGGCAGTTTTCAAAAAGTTTAACCGTGACGCCAATTAGAAAAACACAGCTTGTTAAGCTTTCATTTGAGAGTGAAGATCCCGCACTTGCTGCAATGATTGCCAATGCTGTCGGCGAGGCGTATATAGCACAAGACCTTGAGATAAAATCATCTATTAATAAAAATGCAGCTCACTGGTTAACAAAAAGACTTGAGGGTTTACGCCAGAGTCTTGATAAATCTGAAACGCTATTACAAGCATATCGTAAAGATGAAAATATCATTGATTTACAAGATCGAGGTGGACGAGGATTAACCGGTTTAGTGAGTAATGAACTTGAGCAAACGTCTTATCAATTAGTTGAAGCTAAGAATGAGGTGAATCAGCTACGGAGTATTGTTCGTGCGATTAATGAATTTGGGGTTAAAAACCTGGAGAGATTAGAGTCAATACCAGAGATTACATCACACCCGGTCATTCAAAGTATCAAAAGTTTAAAGGTAAAAGCTAAATTAAAAGTTTCGGAATTATCACAAATTTATGGTAGTAAGCATCCCGATCTTATTGCAGCAAAATCAGAGCTCTATACGGTGAACAAGCATCTGACAACACAAATTTCTAAATTAGTAAGAGGTTTGGAGAGAGAACTAAAAACCAAGAAAAGTAATGTTTCGGCATTAGAAAGGCAATACAGTAATATTCAGAATCAATTTCAAGATGTTATCGGTAAAGATAATGAATATCAAAAGTTAGTGCGAGACGTAGAAAGTAACCGGAAATTATATAATACGTTTCTAGAACGCTCTAAAGAAACGGCGCTAACGAGTGATTTTAATGCAGCTGTAGCACGTTTTACTGACAGAGCTAAAGCACCAAATAAACCGGTTACGTTAAGTACTAAAATAGTAGTTATTATTGTATTTATATTAACGGTATTATTACATATCACTTATTTACTCATTAAAGAATATTTTACCGACAACTTCAACTCTGTGGGAGATATAGAAACTAAGCTTGGACTACCTGTGTTAGGTGTATTACCCAAGGTTGCTAGAAAACGAAATCAAGATTTAGATTTACATTATTTTTTTAATGACGATGGCCGCCAGTTTTCTGAATCAGTGCGGACATTACGCACGAGTTTCCTACTTGCACAGGGTCTGCGGGTTAATCAAGTGATTGGGATCATTTCATCTCAACCTAATGAAGGTAAGTCTACAACCGCGACAAATATTGCGTTCTCGTTAGCTCAGATCGAAAAAACAGTACTGATAGATGCTGATATGCGTAAACCAAGTTTGGCAAAGAACTTTCGTATTCCAAAAGATAAACCTGGACTTGCACAAGTGATAACGGGTAATGCTAATTTATCTGATTGTATTACCGTGGATCCAGCCTCGGGTGTTCATGTAATGACGTGCGGCCCAACACCGAAGAATGCGCAAGAATTACTATCCTCAAAACGTTTTAAGCAATTATTGGAAAGCCTCAGACAATCTTATGATCGGATAGTTATTGATACGCCACCGATTCAAGCAGTCAGTGATTCATTGATTATATCTTTACACACAGACGCGATTATTTATGTCATTAAAAGCGAAGCGACACGAGTAAGATTAGTGCAAAACGGCATTCGTCGTCTTGCTAAAGTAGACGCCAATTTAGTCGGGATTGTGATGAACCACGTTAATACCGATGGTGTTGCTGATTCTGAATATTATTACGGTTATTACAGTGATAATGATTATGCAGAAAAACCGACTAAGTCATAGTTTATCCCAATCTTAATCAGTGAGTTAATATTTACAGCAAGCACTTGGATAAATATGACGTGTTTGCTGTTTATTCAATTTATGGTTAAATGGTGTAAATTATAAATTACTCTACAAGGATTAAAATGTTCACCTCTCGCATGTTCACTCGTTCTATATTCGTACTGACTTGGAGTGTATTACTGGCCGCTTGTACAGGTACTCCGCCTGATAACCTTGGTGTTGTGAACTCAAAGTTAGCTGCTTGCCCTGAATCACCGAATTGCGTATCAAGTGACAGTTTAGACGAAAGTCATTATGTGCCAGCTTTCAAACTAGAAGCGAGTGCGGAATTGGCTTGGTCTGAAATTAAATCCTATTTACATGCGCAACACAATATGGAAATTATGATAGAAACGACCGATTATATTTATGTCGAAAGTACGAGTACTTTAATGCGATTTGTCGATGACTTTGAACTTCATCTTCGTTTGAAAGATGGCATCATTGCGGTTAGGTCAGCATCGAGATTAGGTAAGTCAGATTTTGGGGTGAATAAGCAGCGTGTTGATGATTTATATAAGACGTTGAATGATAAAGGGTTAGTCAGTGAGGCGCCTAAGCCAATTTGATTAATGGGTAATACATTTAATTGTATTACCCATTTTTGTTTGATTAATAGGTTGTTGCTATAACATATTAATGAACTGTGCTTAGAAGTAATTTAGCAGTTTTCGGTAATAATCATTGGTTTCCATTAAGGTTTTATGATCCCCTTGGGCAACGATAGTCCCTGCATCCATGACGATGATTTTATCCATTTTTTGTAACATTAATGGTTTGTGCGTGATCAGAAGTAAACTTTGTCGTGATTGCTCAAGCTGTTCAAATAGGCTTGTAATGATTGTTCTTTCACTATGACGATCAAGTCCTTTGGTTGGCTCATCGAGAACGAGTAGTTTTGCATTTCGCAATAACACTTGGGCTAAACATAAACGTTGCTTTTGACCACCAGATAAACCAGAGCCTGTTTCTCCTAACCAAGTGCTAAACCCATTTTCTAGTTCATCAATAAAATCGATTAACCCCACAATCTGACATACATCACGCATTTGTGACTCTGTTATTTTCGGGTTTGCTAAGCGAAGGTTATCACCAATCGTTGCATGAAAAAGATGGCTGTTTTGGCTCATTAATGCAACGTGTTCACGTAATGATTCTGTATTCAACTCATTTAAGTCAATATCATCAATGGTGATACCTGGCTGTAGCCTACTGACCATATCCGAACTTGGTGTATTGTTCGATGGGGGAATAGGCCAGAATCCCATTAATAGATTTACTAAGGTTGATTTACCCGCACCACTGGCACCGATAATCGCAACTTTCTCACCTTGTTGAATGGTAAGGTCAATATCTTTTAATACACTGTCATGACCATCAGGATAAGTGAAACTCAAATCATTAAACTTAATTGGACCTGTTGTTACTAATGTATCACCACCTAGGTCGGGGATAGGTTTATCAATAATCTCGAACAAGCGAGCGGCACTGTCATGCACTTTAGGTAAAATCTGGCAGGCGAGGGGCATATTAATGACTGTTTCGAAACAGACTAGAATAAGTAGCGCAGCGCTGGCAACAAATTCCGGTTTTAAATCGCCAGTTTGTACCAGAGGTACGAGTAGATATATACTTGCCAACACGGTTGTATTAATGGCTAAAAATGTTAAAGCAGTGGCTAATGCATGCAGGCGGTGTAAATGTAATTCAGCGCGGTGATAGTTTCCAGACACACGATGAATCGACTTTTGATATTGCAGTGATATTTGATAAACCAATAATTCACGCATTGATGCCATGCCGTCGACTAATTCAACTTTTAGCTCACTCGAGAGTTTGGCTTGTTGTTGTGCGCGTTTTTTACTTAATAATAAAATGAATATTGGTAAAATAAAACCGACAAGAATTAATGCTCCGACAATAACAAACGCGAGATCGGATGAAATAAAACTCACCCCCAAGCCAACAAGTGGAATACTACAAATAGCAAGTAATGCCGGTAGTAACACTCTTAAGTAAAAGTTATCAAGTTCATCGATGTCTTGCTGCAAACGAGCAAGGATATCTGCTGACTTAAAGTTAACACGGTAGTAGGGCAATAAAGGCTCTAAGCGTGTATAAAAATAGTAACGTAATGCAGCAAGAGTATTAAATGTTGCACGGTGAGTTAACAAACGTTCAGCATATCGACCTGCTGTACGTACGATGGCTAAAAAACGGATAATGGCGGCAGGCGTGAAATAGTTAGCTGTTACACCAGACAGTCCTGCAATGGCCATGATGGTAATGAACCAACCGGAAATCGCGAGTAAGCCAATATTAGCCATCACGGTAATAATAGACAACAAGGTACCAAGTAACATTAAAGGGAGTTGTGGTTTAAGGAGTCTCATCAATCTAACTAATGGATTCATACGTTTATCTCCATATCGATGTTAACAGTATTTGCATAGCTGCCATTTAGCTCAAGTAATTCTGTGTGGCTACCTTGTTCGATAATTTGACCTTGTTCTAATACAATGATCTGTTTCGCGTCAATCACGGTATGTAAACGATGGGCAATAACAATAACCAAATGTTGTTTTGCATATTCAGCGATGCTATCACTGACAATTTGTTCGGTATCTTTATCTAAATGGCTGCTTGGCTCATCAAGAATGAGTACATCCGGCTGGTGGTAAAATGCGCGTGCTAATGCTAATCGTTGAGATTGACCACCAGAAATACCAACACCACCTTCACCAACATGGGTATTTAACCCGTCTTTTAATTGCGATACGAAATCAGCAAGGCCGACACTGGTTAATACTTGTTGTATTTTAGCGTCGTCATAGTCTTCTGTTAACGCAATATTGAAACCAAGACTGCCGTAGAAAACGTGGCCTTGTTGTGCGATCCAACCACAATGATTTAACCAAGCATCACGCTCTGCGGATGTGTGTTTAGTACCGTTGATCGTCATTGAACCACTATCAGGGGTATTAAAACCTAAGATGGTATCGATCAGCGTTGACTTACCCGCGCCACTTTCGCCAATAACAGCATATAAACCGTGATTAGATAGTGTTAAGTTAATATTTTTAAGCGTGTTTTTACGACCCGAGTAGGTGAAGTTAACATCTGCTAAGGTGATATCGAAAGGTGCTTTAAACTGCGTTTCAGTTTGGTTTTCTTTAATTGGTGTACTGAGAATTTGTAGCATATCTTGGGCTGCGGTAACCCCCGCCATTTTGGCGTGATACTGAGTACCTAATTGTCTAAATGGTAAATAGAATTCCGGGGCCAGTAACAATACCCACAGCGCTAATAAATAATCAACACCACCATAATAAAGTCTAAAACCTAAGATCACAGCAACAAGCGCAATGGCAATAGAGGCCAAAAACTCTAACATGAATGAAGAAAGAAAGGCGACCTTTAAGATCCCCATGGTTTGGTTACCATAGTCTTCACTAATGGTTTTTACTGCAGCCATTTCTTGGCGCGATGCGTTGAATATTTTAAGCTGAGTCAGCCCTTGAATAATATCAAGAAAATGGCTGCTCATGCGCAGTAGTTTAGTCCAATGTTTTTGGTTTAAATCATGTGCTTTATGGCCAATGATGATCATAAACATCGGTACCATTGGTGCTGTTAACATTAAGACTAAACCTGAACGCCAATCCATCGGGAATACGGCAAATAAAATAGCGCTTGGGATCACCGAACAATAAGCGACAATAGGTAAGTAACCGGAGAAGTAATCTTCGAGTGAGTCAACACCTTGATGCAGCAGTTGGGCTATTTTAGCGCTGCCGATAGTTTGTGTTTTTGCGGGACCCATTGCGAACAAGTGCTGCAACAACTGTTGTCTAATTGACACTTTGATTAGCATGGCTGCATGGCGACTGTATCGCTCACTGATATAGCCGAATATAGTACGAATAATGATGATGGCAACTAAGCCAAATAATAATGGTTTTATTTCTGCGATAGCTTTGTTTGAGAATATAATTTCGTTGATGATACCAGCTAAAATAGCCATTTGAACGATCATTAATATGCCATTCAACGAGCCTAATGCAATCGCTCTGCTTAAACGACCTTGGGCGTGGGTTCGCTGGCTTTTTAGCCAAGTTAGAAGTTCTTTTTGTGTGTAATCTGTTTTTACTGATTCTGTCATTGGGTAGCCTGAAATTGGAGGAATATTGAAAGAATAGACCCTGAAATTGGAGGTTTAGAAACAGACGCCCGTCCTTGGGCGCAGAGCTTAATCCTTACTTTTTATAACTTTAATTATGCTTAGTTACTTTTTATTCTTTTGATCGTCCTGATCTTTTGCGATGTTATCCGTGTGTTGTTCCATTTCGTACCACATTACATTAATGATACCGAGCGAAACAGCCAGTAAAACACCTAGAATCCAACTGAAATACCACATGGTTTACTCCTTAATAAGATGAATGATTATTATTTTCAATTTCTGAACGAGTTACCGTTCTCCACATCTTGCTATAGCACCAGATGGTGTAACAAAGAATAATAGGTAAGAATACTGCAACAACCATCAACATTAAGTTTAACGTACCTTCACTCGATACCGCATCCCATAATGTTAAGCTGTGATTTGGTGTGCTACTTGAAGGCATTACAAATGGGAACATAGATACACCCATAGTGAAAATTACACCGGCAATTGATAATGCACTTGCAGTAAACGCTAGACCACCCGGCTTGAAGCGTGCAAGTAAGCCCGCGACAATAGCCATAACAATACCGGTTGTTGGTAATAACCAAAGTACAGGATATGCATTAAAGTTATTTAACCAAGCGCCAGTTGCTGTTGTTACAACTTTTGTTGTTGGCTGTGCAAGGGCAGATGGGTCTATCGTGCTTTGAATGATAAAACCATCAATTGAAGTGGCAATCATTAGACCTGCAAGGCTAAAGCTAACAACAAGTACAGCTGCAAATATCTGTGCAGCTTTTGCTGAACGAGCGGCAACATGTTCATCTGTACGCATTGATAACCAAGTTCCACCGTGCATCAACACCATAGAAACACTGACTACACCACTAAGTAGCGCAAACGGGTTGAATAAAGCAAAGAATGAACCTGTATACGTAACACGCATAAATTCATCAAAGTTAAATGGTACACCTTGCAATAAATTACCAAACGCAATACCGAACACTAATGTTGGGACCATGCTGCCAACGAATAAGGCTTTATCCCAGTTGTAGCGCCATTTTGGTGAATCAATCTTACTGCGATAATCAAAGCCAAGTGGGCGTAAGAATAAGCAGAAAAGTGTCAGCATCATGGCAAAATAGAAACCACTAAATGCGGTTGCATATACCATTGGCCATGCAGCGAATAACGACGCTCCAGCGGTAATCAACCATACTTGGTTACCGTCCCAGTGAGCGGCAATCGTATTGATCACAACACGGCGTTCAGTATCATCTTTTGCAACGAAGGGCAGTAAGCCACCCACGCCCATATCCATCCCATCGGTGACTGCAAAACCGATGAGTAAAATACCGATGATTAACCACCAGATAAGTTTTAAGCTTTCATAATCAAACATAATCTAAGCCCTTAGTATTTGTCTTGACGTAATTGTGGTGATGCTTGTTGCTGTTCTTTTTCGAAATGGTAACGGCCAGTGTGTAGCGCGCTTGGACCAATTTTCGCAAACTTGATCATTAACCACATTTCAATAACGAACAAAATGGCATAAACAGCAATGAATGAGATCATCGTAAAGAGTACTGAACTTGCTTCGTGGCTTGAAGTCGCCATGAACGTTGGTAAAATCTCACTGATAGCCCAAGGTTGACGACCTACTTCGGCAACGAACCAGCCTGTTTCAATTGCAATCCAAGGTAATGGTAGGGCAAATAGAATTGCTTTTAATAACCAACGTTTCTGCTCAATTTGACGACGTGCGTTAAAGTAGAAGGCTAAGATGAATAGGCCAAACATAACAACGCCACTACCAACCATCATGCGGAATGCCCAAAATATTGGCGCAACAGGTGGGATAGAATCTTCAACGGCCATCTGAATTTGTTCTTCAGTTGCGTCAATGACATTCTCAGAGTAACGTTTTAACAATAGACCATAGCCTAAGTCGTCTTTGTACTCATTGAAACGGGCAATGTTTTCAGGCGTTTCTTCACCACCACGCAGCTTTTGTAAGTAGTCATAAGCGATCATACCTTCACGGATACGTGCTTCATGTTCTTTTTTAAGATCACTGATACCTGTCACTTGACCGTCTAAAGAACGTGTTGCGATAATACCGAGCGCATAAGGAATCTTGATCGCGTAATCTGTTTCCATCGTTTCTTCATTGGGTAAACCAACTAACGTAAACGCGGCAGGTGCGGGTTCAGTATGGAACTCTGCCTCAATGGCGGCAAGCTTCACACGCTGCACTTCACCGACTTCATAACCAGATTCATCACCCAGTAACAACACTGAGCAGATGGCTGCAACACCGAAACCACAGGCTACAGAGAATGAACGTTTTGCAAATGCAACGTCGCGCCCTTTAAGCAAGTAGTAACTACTGATACTCATTACAAACATAGCGCCAGCTACATAACCAGCCGCGACAGTGTGAATGAATTTAACTTGTGCAACAGGGTTGAAAACAAGTTCAGAAAAACTAACCATTTCCATACGCATGGTTGCGTAGTTAAATTCGCTTCCTATAGGGTTTTGCATCCAACCGTTCGCAACAAGGATCCACATTGCAGATAGGTTAGTACCGATTGCCATTAAGAAAGTAGCAGCTAAATGCTGTCGCTTACTTAATCTATCCCAACCGAGTAAGAACATGCCAACAAAGGTAGATTCGAGGAAGAAGGCCATCAAACCTTCGATCGCTAGCGGTGCACCGAAGACATCACCTACATAATGAGAGTAATATGACCAGTTGGTACCGAATTCAAACTCCATTGTTAAACCCGTCGCGACCCCGATCGCGAAGTTAATAGCAAAGAGTTTACCCCAGAATTTAGTCATATCACGGTAGATAATACGTCCTGTCATCACGTATACCGCTTCCATGATAAACAGGATCCAAGTCATACCGATTGTTAATGGTACAAAAAGGAAGTGGAATAGAGCTGTGATGGCGAATTGCCAACGAGAAAACTCTACTAAGGTTTCATTAATCATTGTTGTAATACCCCTCGAGATTAATTAGAATCAGATTTTTTTTTATTTGGAAACAATTGCTCTTTTACAGATAACATTTTGGATACGCCAGCACCCAACTTCATTAATCTACTGAGTTGTTCTGGGTTAAGCCGTTGTAATTCTGCTGCCCACTCAGTGACCATTTCCAGTAGGTCATGGATCTCTTGCATTTTACTTTGAGCGTACTCATCACCAGTATCGGTAGGCTTCTCTAGTAAAGAAGTGCGAAGTAAAGAGAGCGTTGGATCAATTTCACGCTTACGGCGTTCTTTGAATACAGTATTGGCCATATCCCAAATGCTGCCAATGGCACTGTAGTACTCTTTACGATCACCAGGAATGTGGCTAACTTGAATTAACTGCCATGATTGCAGTTCTTTAATGCCCATACTTACATTGCCACGAGAAATATTTAAGCCACTGGCAAGATCATTTGCGCTGACAGGCTCTTCTGTAATAACAAGAAGCGCATACATTTGGCCAACCGTACGGTTAAAGCCCCAACGACTGCCCATTTCACCGAAGTGATAAACAAAAGATTGGTTTTGTGCGGAGATATTCACATGCTACCTAACGAACTTTCAGAAATTTCTGAAAGTTTAAATCACTAGTTGTATTTGATCAAGGTCAAATTCTGTATAAATACGTTTATAAGTGTAAAGTTTTGTTGATTTATATCAAAACGCTATATAGAGGATTAGATTTATCAAAGACTTGTTATAAACAGCATTTAATGACACCCTGTGTTTTTCGAGTAAGTGATTGTGATTTAGACTAACTTAATGCAGCTATAAAGTATTTTAAATTAAGTTAATTTACATAAGGTTAATATCTATGTTATTTATCCTGATATTCAACTGTTCTTATGTGAATCAATCGACTGTATATAAATTGTGCGTAAAGGATTAAATAATGCCAATAAATAATGAAAGTACACCCCCAGTAGAACCTGTACATAGCCAAAACGATAAAAGCATAAGTACGGATAGTTCTCAGAATTCGTTTTTTAGTGCGTGTGCAAGAAAAGTACTTGATTTAACGGGCTGGTATTGCGAGCCGATCCCACACGAATATAAAAAAGCAGTCATTGCCTATGCTCCACATACGTCTAATTGGGATTTTCCGTTATTGATGGGCGCGCGATTTGCTAATAAAGTGAATGTGCAGTGGGCAGGAAAATCAGAGATGTTTTGTTGGCCATTTAAAAATATACTGACTTTTTTAGGTGGAGTGCCGATTGAGCGTTCAAAGTCGACCAATATGGTTCAGAGTGTTGTTGATATTTTTAATACTCAAGAGCAGTTTCTATATGCGATGTCGCCTGAAGGCACTCGGAAATATCAAGATTTTTGGCGTTCAGGGTTTTATTACATTGCGCTAGAAGCAAATGTGCCAATTATTTTGTACCGTTTAGATTATAAGAATAAGCGCGTAACCATAGGTGATGTGATAAAGGTCACTGGGAATATTGAAAAAGATCTAGCGGCAATTGATATGGTATTTAAAGGTGTTACACCGAAATTTAAAGAGAAGTATTGCTTAGCTAAATTTAAATGAATATTGGTTACTGATATTTTCTTCTTCCATTACGCATAATCATTAACAGCTAACGCGTTATAAAAGAATGGCCACTACAATATTCGTGGCCATTATGACAGCTTCCACCGTAATAATCATGACTCTAATGATGTTTGATTCGTTGTAACCTCCTCCTCGGTACATTTAGCTTTTAACCTGAATTACAGGATTTAAATCATATTTCTAAATACTGTTAGTTGATTGATCGTCATTTCTGTAATAGGTTTACTAATCAACCACTTATAAAGGGGTATTTAAATGTTAACTAGAAATAAAAAGGCAGTTCTGCAATGGGAAGGGAAGAACGAACTTATAGATTTTTTACTATCTAGGCGCCATAATCTGATCGTTAATTACTATAAAATTGCAGGATTACCGCCATTTAGTCAAGATAAGCGAACTTTACCGACTAGTTTTGCAATTGAAGAGTTTTGCAATACATTAGTTGATTATATTTCGATGGGGCACTTTGAAATTTATGACGCTCTGATTGCACGATATGAAATGAACGGTAAATTATGTCCTGAAGAGCTTCAACTAATTATGCTTCAGATCAGTGAGACAACTTCTATTCTCTTATACTTTACTGATAAATATTCAGAACTATCTGATTTACTATTGAATGAATTAGATAGTGATTTAGCGATACTTATGGGAGGTCTTGATCAACGTTTTGAGTTAGAGAATAAATTGATTGCTGCTTTATTTGAGCAAGTGACACAAACGGCTTAATAAAAAATAATTGTTGTATTACGGCTGCCTTTGGCGGTAATTAAAAGTACTGTTTAAATATACAGTTAAAACTCAAGGCTCGTAAAATCCTGAGTTTTAACTGATTCAGGTCGATTAAATACCTATTTAGTGTCGGTTTAAACGTTATTTATGACGATTTTCTAGACACTGAACCACTTCAGTCAGTGGCACATCTTCTTTTTGTAGCAGTACGAGTAGGTGATATAGGAGATCTGAGCTTTCATTCACTAATTCGTCACGATCTTTTGCAACGGCAGCCAAAGCAACTTCAACACCTTCTTCACCCACTTTCTGTGCGCAGCGTTTCGTGCCACGGGCAAATAAACTTGCCGTATAGCTTTCTTCTGGATCCGCTGTCTTACGTTGTTCCAATACTTTATCCAGCTGTGCGATAAAAGTAAGTGCAGGTTTGTTTTCTGTTACAAAGCAGCTTTCAGTGCCAAGGTGGCAAGTAGGACCACAAGGTTTAGCGGTAATAAGTAATGCATCGTTATCACAATCTTTGGTGATCTCTTGCACTAATAAATAGTTCTCAGAAGATTCCCCTTTTGTCCATAAACGTTGTTTAGTACGGCTAAAAAATGTCACCTTACCTAATTCGTGTGTTGTCGTTAAAGCTTCTTCATTCATATAGCCCAGCATCAGTACTTCACCTGATACTGAGTCTTGAATGATTGCCGGCATTAAACCATCTACTTTTTTCCAATCAAGTTGGTTAATTTGTTCGTTTGTTATCATGTTCTGATCTCCACATCTTGATCTCGTAGATATTCTTTTAATTCACCAATATTGATGACTTGCTTATGAAATACACTTGCAGCTAATGCGCCATCAACGTCGGCATCTTTAAATACGCTGTTAAAGTGAGTCATTTCACCGGCTCCGCCAGATGCAATTAATGGCACGTTACAAATTTTTCGGGCTTTTGACAATTGCACAGTGTCATAACCGCCACGAACACCGTCTTGGTTCATTACATTAAGCACAATCTCACCAGCGCCACGTTTCTGAACTTCTTTGATCCATTCAAAGGTTGTCCATTTAGTCACTTGCGTGCGTGTTTCATCGCCTGTGAACTGGTATACCTTGTACTCTTGGGTGTCTTCATCGAAATAACTGTCGATACCAATCACAATGCATTGCACACCAAATTTGGCTGCAAGGCGGTTAATTAAGCTTGGATCTGCAAGTGCAGGGGAGTTGATTGATACTTTGTCAGCACCAAACTCTAAAATACGCGCTGCATCTTCTTCACTTTTTATTCCACCAGCAACACAGAAAGGAATATCAATTACTTCTGCAACGCGGCTAACCCAACTTTTATCGACAACTCGTTCGTCAGCACTGGCTGTAATATCATAAAATACTAATTCATCAGCGCCTTCTTCAGCGTAACGTTTAGCAAGTGGAACTATGTCGCCAATCAATTCATGGTTACGGAATTTAACCCCTTTGACGACCTTACCATCTTTAACATCTAAACACGGTATTATGCGTTTTGCTAACATATTACATCTCCAGGAAATTCTTGATTAATTGTGCACCCGCTTTACTTGAACGCTCTGGGTGGAATTGCACTCCGTAGAAATTATCTCTGTGCACGGCAGCAGTAAACGGTGAGCCGTGCGTACAGGTTGCAATCGTGTCACTGCCAACGGCAAGCGCATAACTGTGTACAAAATAGAAATAACTGCCACTTGGAATATCCTTGAATAACGGATGATCTTGTTGCGGTATTATTTGATTCCAGCCCATATGAGGCAGTCGAACACCTTCATTTGGCATTGAGTCAATAGTGCCATTAATTAAGCCAAGCGTTACAACATCATCTTCAGCCGAGAATTCAGCCAGTAACTGCATACCAAGGCAAATGCCTAACACAGGTTGAGTGAGGCTTTTTACTAACTCAATGAGTTCGCGGTCAGCTAAGTTTTTCATCGCTTCTTGCGCAGTACCAACACCGGGTAAGAATAATTTATCCGCGTTGCGTAATACGTCGGATTCACGACTTACCGTTACTGTATAACCAAGACGTTCAACGGCAAATCTTACCGACGAGAGGTTGGCACAACCCGTATCGATAATAACAACCTTGCTATTTGCTTGATCCATTAAAGCACTCCTTTCGAACTTGGTAGTACATCGCCTTCGACTTTAATGCATTGACGCAGTGTCCGGCCAAATACTTTAAATAGACTTTCAACAAGGTGATGGGTATTTTTACCTTCGACCTTAAGGTGCAGGGTTGCCGCCATGCCATCACTTAAAGAGCGGAAGAAGTGCGGTACCATTTCGGTTGCAAATTCGCCGATATGATCGCGAGGGAAGTCACCACTAAACTGCAAGTAAGCACGGCCTGATAGATCCAGAGAACAAGATGCTTCGCATTCGTCCATTGGCAATACAAAACCAAAGCGGCCAATACCACGTTTGTCGCCTAATGCTTGATTGATCGCATTACCTAACGCCAGTGCTGTGTCTTCAACGGTATGGTGATCATCAATGTGCAGATCTCCCGCTACACTCAGTTTTAGTTGAAAACCGCCATGAGTAGCAATTTGATCTAGCATATGATCAAAGAACCCCATACCGGTATCAATACTATTACCGCCTTGGCTGTCGAGGTCGACATCAACTTGAATATTAGTTTCTTTCGTGGTGCGGGTTACACTCGCCACGCGGTTACCTTTATTCAGTATTTTCTGTTCGATCATCGGCCAATTCAAGTTATCTCTGTTATAGAAAATCCCTTCAATGCCCATGTTTTCGGCAAGTTGGATATCAGTGATACGATCACCAATAACATATGAATTAGTAAAATCGATACGACCTGACTGTAAGTATTCTTTTACCATGCCTAAATGTGGCTTACGGCAACTGCAGTTATCTTCGGTAAAGTGAGGGCAGAGTAATACTGACTCGAATTTAACCCCTTGTGAAGCAAACAACTCCATCATGGCATTTTGTGGAATATCAAAATCACGTTGTGGATAGCTATCACTACCGAGACCATCTTGGTTAGACACAATAACCAGTGTGAAACCCGCAGCTTGTAATTTAAGTAGTGCTGGGATCACTAGAGGTTCAAATTTTAGCTTCTCTAAACTGTCGACTTGCTTATCGCTAATTGGTTCATCAATCAATGTACCATCGCGATCAATAAATAAGAATTTTTCCTTGCTCACATCGGGCTCCTGCTTGTGTATTTTTATTTTTTAATGCTCTTATATTAAGAGAGTACGGACTTTAAAGCGGCTAATGTATTGTGCATTTCAGCCGCGCTGCCTAAGGTGATTCGAATACAGTTTTCTAATCTTACTTTGGAACTAAAATCTCTTAATACAATACCTTGTTCGCCTAATAAGCTAAACACTTTTTGGCTATCGCTAAATTGTATTAATACATAGTTACCTGTGGCTGGGAATACTTTTGTTACCCCCTGCAACTGATTTAACTCGTCGATAAATGCACTGCGCATACCATTCAGCTGAGTTACGCGGGCTTGCATCGTACTAATGCCTGATTCTGTTAACGCTTGAGTGGCAATTTGTGCCACAGGCTCAGGTACTGGATAAGGTGCAATTACTTTTGACAGTAAACCAATAACGGTTTTACTGGCTAATGCAAAACCGCAGCGTAATGATGCTAACGCGAATGCTTTTGATAGTGTTCTTAAAATGACAAGGTTATCGAAGTCTTGCAACAATGATACTTGTGATGCTTCGGGGCAAAATTCGATATAAGCTTCATCGCATACGATAATGGCTTTATCTTTTGCTGCGTTCAATAAATCAGTTAAGTGGTCTGTACTAAGTAGATTACCCGTTGGGTTATTTGGTGCACACAAGAACACAACATTTACCGTGTCTAGCTGTGCTTTAATCGCATCATAATCAGGGTCGAAATTCGCATCTAGATCCTGTCTTATGATATTTACACCACACGTTTCAGCACTGATTTCATACATGCCATAAGTGGGTGGATTAATGAGAATACTATCTTTACCTGGCTCACAGAAAGTACGAATCAGCAGTTCAATCGCTTCATCAGCACCACGTGTAGTGATAATTTGTTCTGGTGTTACACCCGCGTATTCGGCATAACCATTAATTACTGATGCGGGTTGAAACTCGGGATAGCGATTTAAGCGACTACAGTCTAATGAATAGTGGCCTGAATCAGGGGCTTCATTGGCATTTAACCAAATATCACCTGTACCACCGATTCTACGAGCTGATAGGTATGGCGTTAGTTCTTGTACGCTCTTTCTTGCGAGTTGCGTTAATTTTTTGCTCATAGCGTTGCTCCCAAACGATCGATTCTGATTGTGACGGCACGTTTGTGTGCGTCGAGTCCTTCTGCATCAGCCAGACAAGTGACCGTCTTCGCCAAGCTCTTGAGACCATCTTGGGTTAACTCCTGAACAGTGAAGCGTTTAGTAAAATCTGCAAGACCTAAACTTGAATAGGTTTTGGTGTAACCATAGGTTGGTAATACATGGTTAGTACCACTTGCATAATCACCGACAGACTCTGGTGACCAAGCACCTAAGAAAATTGAACCCGCATGTTTCAGTTTCGGCAACAGACTACGTGCATTCTCAGTTTGAACAATTAAATGCTCTGGTGCATAGAGGTTACTAATTGCAATTGATGTGTCTATATCATTGGTCACAATAATTAAACTTGATGCAATAGACTGTACAGCTATCTCCTGTCGAGACAAACACGCTAATTGTTGCTGAACTTCTTGAGCAACTTCTGCCGCTAACTTGCTCGATGATACAACCAGTATGGATTGTGAATCGGGACCGTGTTCAGCTTGTGAAAGTAAGTCAGCTGCGATAAAACCAGCGTCAGCGTCAGCATCGGCAATCACCAATACCTCCGATGGTCCTGCGGGCATATCAATAGCAGCCCCTTTAATATCCATGCTTACTTGGCGTTTAGCTTCCGTAACAAAAGCATTGCCAGGGCCAAAGATCTTATCTACTTTTAGTATAGATTCAGATCCGTAGGCTAGGGCTGCGATTGCTTGTGCACCACCAAGTGTATAAATTTCGGTGACACCGCATAATTGGGCGGAAAATAAAATTTCATCGGCAATCGGTGGTGGTGTTGTTAATACAATACGTTCACAATTTGCAATGTTAGCCGGTGTAGCAAGCATAAGTACAGTTGATGGTAGTGGAGCTGTGCCGCCTGGGATATATAAACCAACAGCATCAAGCGCAACCGTATGCATTTCACACATAACACCAGGCATCGTTTCTACACAAACCGTATCTTGTACTTGCGCTTCATGAAAAAGATGAATGTGTTGCTGTGCTTGTTTGATAGCTTGTTTAGTTTCATCGTCTACGCGTTGACTTGCAGCTTCAATTTCTGCCGTTGTCACACGTAAACAATCCGTTTCAACTTTATCAAGTTTTGCGGTTAATGCTTTTAATGCGGTATCACCTTCATTTCTTACTTGGGCAATTATATCGGTAACAATGTCACCTATTTTTGCCGAGTTTGATATTGCAGGTCGCATTAATAATGCTGATTGTTCTACTTGACTAAGTTGATCCCATACTACTGTCTTCATGCTTGATCCTCCCTTAACATTGCTTATGCATGCTTGCTACTAACCGAGCATTTTCTCAATTGGTAATACTAAAATTGAACTTGCGCCTAACTGTTTAAGTTCTTCCATTGTTTCCCAGAATAACTTTTCGGTACTTACCAAGTGTACTGCAACTGTATCGTCAGTCGATGCAAGTGGTAATACAGTAGGGTTTTCTGCACCTGGAAGTAGGGCTATTACCGCATCGAGTTGTGATTTTGGTGCGTGTAGCATGATGTATTTACTTTCTTTTGCTTGCATTACACCTTGAGCACGTACCATCAAACGATCAACCAATGCTTGCTTCTCTTCAGATAAGGCTGCTTTTGCTTGGATTAGCACGGCTTTAGAGTGGAAGATGTCTTGCACTTCTTTCAGGCCGTTAGCTTCAAGTGTTGCACCGGTTGATACTAGGTCACAAATCGCATCTGCAATACCAGCACGAGGAGCAACTTCAACTGAACCATTGAGCATGACTGATTTAAAATTAACGCCTTCTTTATCTAAGTAGCGTTTTAGTAGTTCAGGGTATGATGTTGCAATACGTAACCCTTCTAGTGAGTGCGGGCCTTGGTAGTCAAACTCTTCTGTTGCAGCAATAGATAAGCGGCAACCACCAAATGTCATGCGTTTAAGCAGTTTGTATTCAGCGGGTTCACCAAGACGTTTACGTTCTAGTTCTTTTTCTTCTAGTTCGTTTTCACCAATGAAACCAAGGTCAGCGACGCCGTCCATGATTAAACCGGGAATATCGTCATCACGTACACGTAGAAGGTCAACGGGCATGTTTTCACAGTGTGCGATCAGACGTTGTTCGCGCATGTTAATTTTAAGGCCCATTGCTTTAAGTAGGTTTTGGGATTCAGTGCTAAGACGGCCTGATTTTTGAATTGCGATTCTTAGTCTTGGTTGTTCATTTTTGATTTCTAACATAGTAATCCTTTAACCTTGTCAAAATAATTGTCTATAAACGAAAAAACCCCCGGAAGTTCAATCTTCCGAGGGTTTTTCTAAATGAGTTCCGGAAGTTTGCATGCATACACCTCCAGTCAACAGCCTGAAAGCTAATCAAATATGATGATGGTGATGCACGTTTACTTTCAGGTTGTTATTCATAATGTTTTTCCAGTTAGTATATTGTTACTAATAAGTGTGGTTGAGTTCACAATAACAATCTAGGATAAAATTGCAATGCTTTTTGGCGAATTATTTATAAATTATCTTCCATTACTGCTATTTAGTATTAAAAGTACTTATTTATTGCATTATCTTAATTAGGCAATATAGGGACTTGTGTGCATATTCAATCGTAGGATCAAACCAACCGCTTTAGCGCCGTCACTCATATCAATTTCCCATATACGTTGTTGTGGATACATTTCACGATAAGGTCTGTGACCTGGTTTTATTTGATTTAAAACCGCTATTTTCCATTATCTATTTGTAATTAATAGTATATTTGGTACTGTTTATAATAATTAAATTAAACTGGAATTCATGTTATACGGGATTCTGTATAACAAACTGTTAGGGTTACTCTTTGAGAGCTCTTTTCAATCTTAAAGGAATAAGTGATAAATTATGAAGTGTAAACTAGTGGATGTTTTTGCTAAAGAGAAGCTTTCTGGTAATGGATTGACAATATTTTATGATTACGACTCATTAGATGATCATAGAATGCTTTCACTAACACAAGAGATGCGCCAATTTGAATCAATATTTGTTTCAGTAAATGACGATGAGCTATCCGTTAGAGCAAGGATATTTACTGTAGAGGAAGAATTAGATTTTGCTGGTCATCCCATTATCGGTTTAGCTGCCCATTTACATGAAGAGTCAGGCGACTGTAATCCAAGAGAGTGGAAAATAGATTTAAACAAAAAATCTATTAATGTAAAAACTAAAAAGACTGCTAAATATTTCTATGCGTCTATGGCACAAGGAAAGCCTGAATTTATTCGTACACTAAATAATGACGAAAAAGAAAAGGTTCTTTTAGCTTTAAATTTAACACAAAAAAACGTGGCTAATTATCCATTAGAAGTGATTTCAACAGGGCTACCTTATCTAATTGTTCCAATATCTAGTGGTATAGACAATGCAAAAATTTTGGTCTCTGATTTTGAATTGTTATTAGAAAGCTTTGGAGCAAAGTTTGTATATGTTTTTGATATAATCAATTTCGAAGGTAGAACGTGGGATAATGATGGTGCCGTAGAAGATATTGCAACAGGGAGCGCTGCTGGACCAGCTGCCGCATACCTGACTAAACATTTATTATCGCCTTCAGAGCAGCCGGTACTCATATCACAAGGTCGCTTTTTAGGAAGGCCTAGTCAAATAGAAGCTTTTGTGGAAACTAAAGAAAATTCAATATCCAACATTTGGATATCAGGTGAAGTTATTAAGGTTGCAAACATAAGTTTTGTATAGTTTTTAGGTATAAGCCGTCGGTGATTGTGCCACACCCGATGCTTGATCCTATACGCTAACTCAACAATTTTATCATGCAGGCCCTCTCGATAGCCTTAATTTAGGCTCTACGGGTGTCAGCACTATTTCATGCGATATCGCCCTGATATAGGCAATCATCTCCCGCGGTATTGCCGTGATAATCACGTTATCGTGTTGCCTCGACGCCACAGCCTAAGCTGTACTTTCCATGCGATATCAACAATGGTTTTACCTAGGTCTTCCTGTCGAAGTTACAGCTCTTTGGATATGTTTGCTGCAAAACGATAGGTGTGCCCCTTCGACCAGCAATTACCACTCTTGGTGATAGATCCGAACTTACGACTGCCACCACTGCTCCACGAAGTTGGAGGCTAGCACCTTGTAGGAGTCATTATGTCTAAGCAATTAACAAGAAAAATACAATGCTAGATTTCTAATTTATAGCTAATACAAACATTTAAATAAGCTTTTGTTAGTTATTTAGTTTGGTTTTATTACTGTTTTTTGATCTTTATTAGTATTTTTAATATCTATACGGCAACATTAGAACCAATCAATCAAATACAAAGATAATAAAGGAAAGTAATATGCAGTTATGTATAAAGAATAAACTATCTATTGTGAGCGGGCTTGGAGCACTACTCGGCTTTATATCATATATATTGATGAGTTTAATGCCATCACTTCAGCGTGAGTGTTTGCTATATATAATTACTCCTATCACTTTCATATTAGCTTTACTGTTTAGTATTGATGATACTATGCTTTTAGGTAATGAAAAACCAAGAGGATTATGGCCTGCGATGTCAAGTTTAAGCAGCTGTTTATCAGCAATTTCATTCGGATATATAGCGTTTTCGAGTGAACAATTTACTGGTATATATAACCTTGCTTTTATATCAAGTTTATTGATTTTTATTCCATATATCACTTTTGAGTTCATTGATTTCGAGCAAAACACATCAACGAACAAAGCGAGTTAATGACAATGTAAACCTCAGAGCTAAATAAAAATTTGTGTAATACAACTTTTTATTTACTCCGGTTTATACTTTTTTTTAACCACTATTAATTGCCAAATCCCAGAGTCTAAGCACATAAACGAAGTGTAGGGTTATATGTGGATATTTTGATTCGAACCGACGAGCCAATTTTGTAACTGGTTGTTTAGTCGTGTATTCTTGCCTATGTCGATTTTTTTTGGCGCCCCGCACATCTTCAATATAAGCGACCTCAATAATTATTTTGTGTGTCCATGCCAATAAAAACTATGTTATGTTTACTCATGCTAGTCTCCATTAATATTTTTTAACAAATATATTATGGCTCTGGTATTAAAAGATAACCCACGAAGTTGGAGGCTAGCACCTCGTGGGAGTAATTATGTCTATGTGGAATAAATTATGAGGATTAAAGAATGAAAATGACGGGAAGTTGTTGCTGTGGGAATATACATTTTGAAGTTCTAGAGAAACCAAAATATATTGGTTATTGCCATTGCAGTATATGTCAAAAAATTCACGGGTCTCCATTTTCTGCCTTCGCAGCATTCTCAACCAGTTCATTTAATATTATTAAAGGGAGTGAATGTTTAAGCTATTTTCAATCCTCTGAAAATGTACGACGTTCGTTTTGTTCAAACTGTGGTTCTAAAATAATATTTGAACACAAATTAGAAAAATCGATATGGATTTCAGCTGGAAGTTTAGATTTTGATCCAGGGTTTAAAGCTAGGTCGCATATGTTTACAGATTCAAAGGCTCCTTGGCATGAAATTAATGATGATCTTGAGAAGCATAAACAGTTTCCGAACTATACATAACAAGTTTGTGAACGCAGATTTATTTACCGGTGCTCCGTACGACAAAATAAACTGATTACAAAAGAGTTAAGTGTCTTCATCTATCTACGAGGTTCAGTGTGATCGAAATTGTATCTAAAAATAATATTATGGAAGTATTACCTTTGATTCGTGCTTATCAAGAGTTTTACAATGTCGCTGATATTTCAGATTTTAAAAATGAAGTGTTTTTCTCTCAATTTGGCGAGTCTAACCCTGCGGGTTGTCAGTTTATTTATCGTGATAATGGTATCGTGGTTGGTTTTGCTACAGTATATTTTTCTTACGCTTCAAGTATTATTTCCAAGGTTGCTGTATTAAATGATTTATATACTGTGTCGGGCTTACGAGGTAAGGGAGTCGGTAGAAAACTAGTAGAACATTGTCATAAATACGCATCTGAAAATAATGCGTCAAGGCTTCAATGGGTAACAGCTCCAGATAATGAGGTTGCACAAAAGCTTTACGACTCAATGGATGCTAGTAAGAGTAATTGGCATTTTTATGCATACAACACTTAACAAACTGTTAAACAAAGACAAAATACAGTTGGTTTTTGCTCCTTCGTCGCGTATTTTAACCAACTGATATTTGCTCAGTATTAGGGCGTTATATTTACATCTATCAAGGAAGATCTGATGATTCCATTTGAAACACTAATGCTTTTTCTCGTAACTACATTTGTGGTTGTACTTTCGCCTGGACCTGCGGCAATTGCAGTAACAGCCGAATCTGTATCTAATGGGTTTAAGAGGTCTTTTTTAGTAATTTTAGGTATTGCCACTGCAAACGTTGTATTTTTCGTTTTGTCAGCAACCGGAATCGCGGCGCTTTTAATTGCCTCGCATACTCTTTTTTCTATAATAAAATGGATGGGCGTTGCATATCTTCTATATCTTGGTTTCACTGTTATTTTCAGCCATGCGGGACCTTTGAGTATAAATACATCCAGTAATAAAAAAGGCAGTGGATATAAAGTGTTTTTAAAAGGCTTTGTTTTAGAGTTATCTAACCCTAAGGCTCTTTTATATTTTTCGGCGTTGCTACCCCAGTTTATTGACATATCTAATCCAATCCTGCCTCAGTTAGCATTACTATGTTTAATTACGCTTATTTTAGATCTTTTTTGCTACTCTCTTTATGGATATTTGGGGTTCAAATCAATCAGTGTTGGTGTAAAACCTGCGATTATTAAATTTATTAATCGTTCTGCTGGAATGATGCTTATTTTTGCAGGAATAAAAATGGCATCTGTGGAAAATGAAATATAACAATAACTTACAACGGAACAAAGACAGTTGTCTATGTTTCACTTCGTTGTACTATTTTAGCCAACTATTTTGTCAGCTTAAGTGGACGTTAGGCGTCACGGAGTAGATTCATGGAACTAGTTAAAATATACCCACCTAGCATCTAGTGGGGAGTCATTATGTCTATGTCTTTCAGGAGATTCCATGAAGTTTTATCGTGCTGAAGAATATCAGGTATCTTGTGAAGAGCAGTTTCAGCGATACCACCGGGAGATACTGACGTTGCTTCCTGATGCAGTTATTGAGCATATTGAGGCATCTGAGTACCGCTTAAAAAAGTCAGCCTTTGTAGAGCACGTCTTAGCGCAGGCACAACCAATCAATCCGAGTTTAGGTAGTATATGGAATATAAATTAGATATAGAGCCATCAGATAATGATATCAATGAGATCCGTTGTGGTTTAATCAAGCATAACACTCCATTTTTGGGCGGTATTATCAAGTCAAAGGTTAGCTACTACGCCGTAGAGGGGGACAAAAAAATGGGTGGTATTGTCGCTGACCTTTGGGGGAATTGGTTACTTATTAAATTCCTTTGGGTTGATGATTCCATGAGAGGTAAACAAGTCGGTAGCGAGCTTCTTCATCTTATTGAAGAGTATGCAAAATCAGAAGGGTGTAAGTCAGCACTTGTTGATACATTAAGCTTCCAAGCCAAACCCTTTTATGAAAAGCATGGGTACAAATGTCAAATGGTGTTGGAGAACTACCCTTTAGATTCATCGCTTTCATTCCTCACCAAATCGCTCATTTAGGTTTTAGCGTTATCGGTCGTTCGCCATTAGATGGGCAAGGTCATCCTTTCCCGTTAATCCATATGGCGTTAACCGACACATAACAAGAAAATAAACGAGGGCACGTAACAGTTGGTTACGTTTCGCTATATATTTTTAGCCCATTATTTGGGCATTAGGCATCAAAGGATAGACATGAGTAGTCTGAATATAAGAGTTTTAAATAAGGAAGACTGGAAAATTTATAAAGAACTCCGCCTCTTATCTCTACAAGACTCGCCAGATTCGTTTGGCAGTAGTCATGAACATGAGGTTCAGTTTCCTAATGAAGAGTGGGTTTCTCGTCTTGATCCTGATAATCGGGCGAAATATGCACGGCCACTTATTGCAGAGCTAAATGGTGTTGCAATAGGTCTAGCTTGGGGAATGCTTCACAGTCCGAGCGATAAAACAGCCCATATCTATCAAGTGTGGGTTTCTTCTCGTGTTCGTGGTCAAGGTGTTGGTCGATTATTGCTTAACAAAATCATTGAATGGGCAAAAAACTGTGGTTTGGATTATATTTCTTTAGCAGTAACAACGACCAATATGGCCGCTGTTCATCTATATAAAACGATTGGGTTTGAGCCTTGTGGGTCATTAGAAAGGCTCCGAGAAATATCAGTGCTGTCTGTTCAACCAATGAGATTGAAATTGTGTACTAATGTTGCCTAACAAACGCTTGAATACAGCGGATTAGAGCGTCTTAATGTCTATGTGTTCTCAAGGGGTAAGTATGGATATCCAGTTTAAAAGTGCTTCTGAGATGAAATATGCAGAGTCACTAACTCAGTCCAATATGTCTCGTTATTATTTAACTCGGAATATCGTTTGGGATAGCAATTTGTATAAAAATAACTGGGCCCAATTGGATAATTTTGACATATTCGCGGATGGACTTCGTGTTGGTGTTGTTCGTTTTAGTTATAACGAATCAACCACTTTTCTACGAGATTTACAGTTAAGTCCAGAATTTCAAGGAAAGGGAATTGGAAGTAAAAGTCTCGATATTATTGTTGAACATGCAAGGCAGCATAAATCGACAAAGTTACTTCTTCGCGTTTTTAGTGAAAACCCAGCCGTCAAACTATATAAAGAAAAAAAGTTTACTCAAACCGTAGACGTGAATGGGTTAATAGAAATGGAGCTTACCTTAAGTTCAAGCTTGCCCTTTAGCATAACCAGAGTTTAAAAACGGAATGAAAACATTTTCCAAATATTTTAGGCGTTTCATGATTCAGAAGTTTTTGTCAGCGATTTCGATTTATCGCGGTTTACCGAAAAATATCTATTATCTAGCGGTCGCAAGAATGATTTTAGGAATGGGTAATTTTATCATTCCCTTTTTAGTTTTATTTTTAACAGATAAGTTGGGTTATTCAGCTACGGTCGCAGGCTCTCTAGCTATGGGGGTTACTGGGACTTATCTTTTGGGTAGTTTTTTAGGTGGGAAGTTATCGGATATATTAGGGTATAAACTGGTCATGGTTTTCGGTGAGTTTATAGGGGCTCTATTACTCATTTTCTGTGGTTTCTTTTCTGATGCTCCTGTATTGGTGCCAGCATTTTTATTTGGTGCTTATTTCTTTATTGGTTTGGCATTACCAGCAAGTAACGCTTTAGTCGCAGATCTATCAAATGCGAATAATCGTGATGCGGTCATGTCGTTGAGCTATCTAGCCTATAATTTTGGTTCAGCTTTAGGTCCAATTATGGCGGGGTATTTATTCTGGAATTATACCGAATGGATATTCTTTGGTAATGGTTTCGCCGCATTGTTTGGCGTTTTGATTGTGGCTATGTTTATTCAGGTACAACCTGAAACTGAACCTATAAAGGAAAGTGAGTTAGAAAAACCTGTTTCTGGCTCAGTCTGGTCTGTCCTGAGGGCAAGACCAAGACTATTGTTTTTCACTTTCCTTTGCGGATTATTGTGGTACTCATTAAATCAAATGACGATGGCAAGCCCGCTATATTTGAGCCATATATTTGGAGACGAGGGGCCCATTGTATTTGGGCAGCTAATGACCTATGCGTGTGTATTAGTTGTATTTATTACGCCAATGTTAATGAAGTTTACGGCAAATAAAGCTGAAACAATCAGCTTGGCATATGCAGGTTTTATGTTTGCATTTGGATATATGCTAGTAATGCTGTTCCCAAATATTCCCGTGCATTTTCTCGCTTGGTTATTTCTATCTGCCGGTGAAGTCCTGCTGTTGACGAAAGAGGGCATATATTTAGCTAATAACTCTCCATCTAGTCATCGAGGGCGAATCCAAGGTGTACTGATTACGCTCCGAAGTGTTTTGGTTATGCCAAGTTTTATCGTTATCGGTTACTTTATCGATAATTATGGTTACCGTTTTACTTGGTATAGTGTGATCGCAATTTCAATTGTTGCTGCTATTGGGCTTTATGTAATGACAATCAAAAACAAGCAGGGTCCTGTAGTTGCTATTGAAAAATATTCATAACAAGCAATCAAGGTCATCAATTTTATTAGGCAATATTGTAAAGACTTATGGTATTGCTTTTCGTCGTATAGATCATATCTGAGCGTGGAACAGTATTACTTAGCCACTACATAGCACTACAAGCTTTAAGTGAGTCACTTGTTAAAATCCTACCTATGTGTACCGACAGTAATAGTCCTGTAAACCATCTAATTTAATCTTATTCGCCTACACTTAGCAGATAAAATAACTAAATGGTGATAACTAAGATGTTTAATACAACATTGTGTACCCGTTTATTCATCCTGACATGCCCCTTTACAACTCAGCTTTATGCCGCCGACTGGAAAATGAATGTAGGTGTGCATGATTTTTTCGTCGCTCAGGAGAGCTCGCATACGTTCGGTGCTGGGGTTGGACTTGTCGTATTACACACAACAGAGAATGAGATTCTGTTAACTGGAAGTGTTGATGCTTTTATTGATCGAGATAAGGATGAGCTTGATCAAGACCATATTCCTATTTGGTATCAATTTAAGTTGTTAAGTAAAGCCTTACTCGCGCGGCTTTCAAAAGACGTATCGGTTAATTGGTTAATAGACATCAAGGGGAGATGCAATACAGTAAGTGCAGTAGAGCAAGAGTTTAAGTTGATGCCGGGAGTTAATCTCCAGTACGACTCACCTTCTTTGTCTATAGCCTCGACGTTTTTAACGGGCTATTACTTCTTAGAAATAGATGATGATGCGCCGAAACCTCGTGGTTACGCTCGAGAGGATTTGCAAAATAAAAGCGGGGCAATGTCACTCAGTGCGGATGTGCGCTTTGCTTTAGGGGAAAAGCTGGAAATGAACGCATCAGTGCAACAATGGCATGATGGCGATGCCTGGCTTGAAAATCAATATGCGTTTAGCCTAGTTTATAATACAACTGATTGGATTAAAAAGAGCAGCACTATTATCAGTGCCGTGTACACAAAATATAATTTAGATCCTTATGATAATAAACCCGCGAGTGCACCTGATTATCAAGCGATATTGGCTTGGGATAATGATATGGTGATCCGCGCTTATATTAGCTTCCCACTAGGTTGGTGATGTCCAAGGCTGCAATTCTTTCTTATCAAACATTGATAGCTAACTCTGTATGGTTATAAAACAGGGGGCGTCCATATGCGCCTTAGTACAATAACTTTAACTCGATTCTGCCCCTTTCTGCGTTAGAGATTCTACTCATTCATATTGACACTTCGCCATACATTTTATCATGTAAGGAATGGGATAGATTTGTCATATCACAACTGCTCACGCGAGCTCAATAGGAAGGCAAGCCTTGATTAGATATAATACAAAGCGCTTCCCCCATGCGACTGTATCCCATATTATTAAAGCATTAAAGAGGGCTTTTATCTGAGTGGTGAAATGGCTGTTAAGTAGTTAGTAACATTAATAAACTAGTGTAAATAATGGCACCTGAAAATTCAGGTATAGTAGACTTAACTAAACAATGGTTTAGGAAGTCAATATGATACTTACAGCGTTAATTGATAATACTCGATTAGATGATAGAACAGACCTTAAGGTTGAAAGAGGGTTATCTTTTCATATAAAAACGATGGGGCAAGAAATTCTGTTTGATGCTGGTAGCAGTAAAGCCTTTTGTGATAATGCCATTTTATTAGGCATTAAGATGGAAGATGTTGATACTGCAATTATTTCGCACCGTCATCATGATCACTGTAATGGCGTCACTCATTTCCTTGACCGAAATTCTAAGGCTCAGGTCTATTTCCGCGAATGTACAGAAACTGATTATAGTTTCAAAGCGTTTGGTTTCAAAAGTAATGTGGGTATTGATAAAGCATTATTAAACAAAGCTAGTGGTCGATTCAGCTTCATTAATAAAACTACTGAGATACGGCCAAATATTTTTATTATTACAACTCTGAGTCGTAAGTATGAACAGCCAAAAGGTAATAAATATCTCTTTACTGATTCAGGTGATGGCTGTAAACCCGACACATTTGACCATGAGTTACTCTTAGTCATCAAAGAAGATGATGGTCTTATAATATTTACTGGTTGTGCTCATAGTGGGGTGCTCAATATGATTGAAACCGCTATTGAATTGTTTCCAAACACGAGAGTTAAGGCTGTTGTCGGTGGATTTCATTTGGTCGGACTGCCTTTATTTAATAGTATTGGCGGAACAAAGAAAGACATAGAGGCAATTGGTGAAACCATGCTCACTTATCCAATAGATAAGCTCTATACTGGCCATTGTACAGGTATGAAAGCCTATGAAATATTAAAAGGTGTACTTGGTGATTCCCTTGAGTACTTCCCAACAGGACGCCGCGTAATTATTTGATTTAAAATAGGCTTAAATTTCCCTACAAAATCCAATGTGTATTACCATCAGCTAGTATAATAACTCCAAGCCATTACTGTCCAGTTCTGGCTTAGTCTAATAATGCTAATCCGAGTTGCCCAAAGTGTGTTAGCAAAGTTACTTACTCACATATAAGCATATCGGTTCCCCTCCGATTAAAAATAAATAATTGAATCCTGCTGTTATGCTGTGTAGTCTCGTTATAAGTTAGGAATATTTTTATCGAGAGGCGCGATAGAAACCTGTTAAGCTCTAGGGGAAACCATTGGAAATCACAGACAATCCAACAGAAGAAGATATACGCATTATTAGTTCGAATGTAAGGCATTATAATCTAGAGTTCATGCCAAATGATTTCAGTGAGTTAGCTGTATTTGAACGAGATAGTCAGGGAGTATTAATTGCGGGGTTAGCTGCAAAGACATATTGGGAAAGGCTTGATATTGATTATTTGTGGGTGTCTTCCGAACACAGGGGTAAAGGTATTGCCCGAGAGTTACTTTTAAAGGCCGAAGAAGAGGCTATTCACCGTGGTTGTAAATACGCTCAACTTGATACCTTCGATTTTCAGGCTAAAGAGTTTTATGAAAAGTTAGGATATGAAATTTTTGGTAAGCTTGATGGTTATAAAAATGGACATAAGAGATTTTATTTGAAAAAGTGTTTAAAGCTGACTTAACAGGCCGCTGAGATCCTCTCCATAAAATTATGAAGAGGAGAAGGACTATAGTATCAATCTAAAAGACCTAATAACAAGGCCGCAGCTGCTGTTTGTAAAGCTTCATCATCATCTTTAGCGTTTTTAATCACACCGACTTCTTGTAAAGAATGTGGATTATTACCTTTATACACCTTGCCCCACTTAACACTATAGCTAGTAGAGCTCGCACATTCGTATCGACCTACTTCTTGACCAAAAACATCATAAATTTTGTGCCATTTAGCACTGTAACCTGTTGTTGATTCATTTTCCCATTTTCCAACTTCGTTTGAATCTTTGTATACTTTGCCCCATCTAGCATTGTAACCTGTTGTTGATTGACTTTCGCATTGTCCAACTTCGGTTGAACCTTTGTACACTTTGCCCCATTTGCCACTGTAACTAGTAGAATGTGCAGTTTCAAAGACCCCTACCATTTCTGAGTAACCTGAATCACTTTTGTAAATATCAGCCATTTAATCATCCTTAATTTTAGTGAGAATATCTAACGTGCTGAATATATCACGAAGAATAACTCCTAACCTATTGATTATATGACTAAGATTGAAAAATGTGATTCAACATCAGTTAGCTGAATTTTTCGTCCTTATATACCTAATTTACTGGGTACACTATTTTCATAAGGTTAGAATAGATGGATTTGGGTTACATGATAGGGTATAGCAATTATTAGCGCTCGAGTAAGGACAGCTTATTTTCGACGCCATCCCATACGTCAGCATCTGCTGGTGGCTCGCATTTATCCGTGATTACAGGCCATAGTTCAGAGAGCTCTTCATTTAATTCGATAAATATCTCTTGATCTTCAGGCACTTCATCTTCTTGGAAAATTGCATCGACAGGACATTCTGGTACGCAAAGTCCACAATCAATACAGGCTATCGGATTTATGACTAAAAAGTTTGGTCCTTCATGAAAGGCATCAGCAGGGCATACAGGGACACAATCACCATGTTTACATTTAATACAGTTTTCGGTTACGACAAAAGCCATGATGCTTGTTCCTCAATTTTCAAAGTGCTGGCATTATACGTAAGCACGACTTAAAAGCAATTAACATCCTATAAAGGCAGTAAAAGAGGCTTGAAAAACAACCTAATTTCAAATAATAAAATGCATATTTATTAATAATAACGTAAAATACCCGCCCTAAGATTTTAGTTTTCTGGCTAGTGCTCTAACAGCGCGATGCACTTTGATATTTGGATAATTTTCTATGTTACGTTTAACCGATGTAAAACTTCCGCTAGATCATGATGATCAAGCTATTAATGAATATATTTTACAGAGATTGTCACTTCAACCTGAACAATTGATTGAATATACTGTTTTTCGTCGTGGTTATGATGCACGTAAACGTGATGTGATTATCTTAATGTACACATTAGATATTACGTTGGCTGATAGCGTAGATGAGCAAACGCTTCTGGCTAAGTTTGAAAAAGATCAACATGTTCGTATTACCCCTGATATGGAATACAAATTTGTTGCTGAAAAAACAGAAGAGCTAGAGCAGCGTCCTGTTGTCATTGGCTTTGGCCCATGTGGTTTATTTACTGCGCTAATTCTTGCTCAAATGGGATTAAAACCAATTGTACTTGAACGTGGTAAAGAAGTTCGTGAAAGAACGAAGGATACATTCGGATTTTGGCGTAAGCGTGAATTAAACCCTGAATCGAATGTTCAATTTGGTGAAGGCGGTGCGGGGACATTCTCTGACGGTAAACTGTATAGCCAAGTTAAAGATCCTAAATTTCATGCTCGTAAGATCTTAACTGAATTTGTTAAAGCAGGCGCACCTGAAGAGATCATGTATTTAAGTAAGCCACACATTGGCACATTTAAACTGGTTACTATGATTGAGCGTATGCGAAAAGATATCATTGCGCTAGGCGGTGAAATTCGTTTTAGTGCTCGTGTTGATGATATTTTAATTGAAAATGATCAAGTTACAGGTGTTGAACTTGCTGGTGGCGAAATTATTGAAACAAACCATGTTTCTCTGGCTATTGGCCACAGTGCGCGTGATACATTCGAAATGCTACAAAAACGTGGTGTTTATCTAGAAGCTAAACCTTTCTCAATAGGTTTCCGTATTGAACATAAACAATCAGCAATAGATAAAGCTCGATTCGGTAAAAATGCGGGTAACCCACTACTAGGTTCAGCCGATTATAAACTTGTTCATCATTGTAAGAATGGCCGTTCAGTTTATAGCTTCTGCATGTGTCCAGGCGGCACTGTTGTTGCTGCAACGTCAGAAGAGGGTCACGTTGTTACCAATGGTATGAGCCAATATTCACGAAATGAAATGAATGCGAACAGCGCTATCGTTGTTGGTATCACACCAGAAGATTACCCAGGTAACCCATTGGCAGGTATAGACTTACAGCGTAAGTGGGAAAGAAATGCGTTTGTTATTGGTGGTAGCAACTACGACGCTCCAGGACAAACTGTAGGTGATTTCCTTACTGGTCGTGGCGAAGGTGAGTTTGGTGATGTGGTTCCTTCATACAAGCCAGGTCTTAAATTCACAGACTTAAGCAAAACTCTTCCTCCGTTTGCTGTTGCAGCTATTCGTGAAGCCATTCCTGCTTTTGAAAAGAAAATTAAAGGTTTCTCTTCGAAAGACGCAACACTAACGGGTGTTGAAACTCGTACATCATCGCCTGTAAGTATTAAACGTGGTCGTGATTTCCAAAGTGTTAGCACGAAAGGCTTATATCCTGCTGGTGAAGGTGCTGGTTATGCTGGTGGCATTTTATCTGCGGGCATAGATGGCATTAAAGTAGCGGAAGCAATGGCGCTTTCTATGCTTGTAAAAGAAGCTTAATTACTTATTTAGTGAGTTTAAATAAGTTTTAGAAAATCGGTATTAAAAAAGGAGAGCTAATTAGCTCTCCTTTTTCATTTTAACGTTTTAATCAATCTGCGATTTGATACCCGCAGGTATTAGTCGATAAGATTATAATCGTTACGTAATATTTCAATGATTTCAGCTTTCGGATTATCAGATAAAATAATCTTTTCGCCAGTGATCTTCTCTGCGATATTCAAATAAGTTTCAGAAACAGACATTAATACAGATGTCGGTAATACATTATGTTCAGCAAGCGCTAAACGTTCATCCATTCTGTTTTTATTGAGTAAAATATCTGGCTCAGGGAAGTGGTTAAGTAATAACTGACGGAAACCTTCTTTTGAGTTTTCAACCACATCACCTTCACGGAAAGCGGCTGCATCCCAAATACGTGATGAATCCGGTGTACCAACTTCATCCATATAGATAAGCTTGTCTTGACCTTTACTGTCTGTTACATAGCCAAATTCGAATTTAGTATCAACAAACATTTGGTCAACATCCGCTAATGCATCACTGATTACGTTAAAGCCTTCTTTTAGTAACTTTTCGTAGTAAGTAATATCATCAGGCGATTTGAAGTTAAATGCTTCGTAGTTATCTGAAATGTTTTTGCGAGTGATATTAACATCATCGACAGCTGGAACACCTGGAATGCCTTCTAAAATACCTTTAGTTGACGGTGTAATGAGTAGCTCTGGTAATTTTTGGTCTTTAGTTAAACCTTCAGGTAGTTCAATACCACAGAAATTACGCTCGCCTTGACTATAAGCGCGCCACATAGAACCTGTGATGTATTGGCGGCAAATAGCTTCAATCATTACTGGTCTGGCTTTTTGAACGATCCAAATGAATGGGTGAGGGATATCAAGAATATGGCTATCAGCTAAACCGTTTTCACGGAAAGACTTAAACCAATGGTTTGAAATTGCGTTTAACGCCGCACCTTTCCCAGGTACACCGCGCATGCCGCCTTCACCGTGCCAAATGCATTCAAAGGCAGAGATACGGTCACTAATAACCATAATTGCAAGTGGTGCATCCGCCGCTACATCGTAACCTTTTTCTTCGATCAAGCGACGACTGTCAGCTTCAGTTAACCAGTAAACAGAACGCACTTTACCGCTGTGAACAGGTTTATCTGTACGGATCGGT
Organism: Moritella sp. 28; assembly: GCF_018219435.1. Classification (NCBI taxonomy): domain Bacteria; kingdom Pseudomonadati; phylum Pseudomonadota; class Gammaproteobacteria; order Alteromonadales; family Moritellaceae; genus Moritella; species Moritella sp. 28. The sequence continues at coordinate 2,514,318 of NZ_CP056121.1, forward strand.
AAATCATTGTTTACAGCTAATACTTTATCAGCAAGACTCATTGTTAACTATCCTTATTGAGTTTAATCGTTTAAATAAAACTTACACCTAAGTAACTTGGAAGAGTTTCTTTCATTTTCCCTGAAGGCTCTTCCAAGTTACTTTGGACTAATTTAGCTAGATTCGAGGTGTTGCTGTCGATTTGACGGCGATTTTACCAGATGTGGAGAGTGATGCCACTATTACTGATTAATTTTGTTAAAAAGAACAAAGTATAAGGAGGTGACTTTCTAAAATAGGGTCGAAAAATAACCATAAACTCGATTTTATAAAACATCAATTTGATTATTACGACGAGTGATGATATTAAATGCTGTCTTATAAAACTATATGGAAACTTGTTTGTGATAGAGCAATATTTTTTATCGGGTGGCGCTTTAGCCAAGGTCATCGATGGCTATACCGCTCGTCAACCACAAATAGATATGGCAAAAGCCATTAATTCAGTGATCACAAACAAGGGAAGTTTAATCGTTGAAGCTGAAACGGGGACTGGTAAAACGTTTGCCTATCTAATACCAGCATTGATTAATGATAAAACAACAATTATAAGTACGGGTAGTAAAAATCTTCAAGAGCAATTATTCAATCGCGATTTACCCTTTATTATTGATGCATTAAACAGCAAAGCTAAAACGGCACTACTAAAAGGACGTAATAACTATTTGTGTACAGACCGTTTAGCTCGTTTAGGGCGAGAAACTCAATATCAAAATCAAACTATATTAAGTGATTATGTTAAAGTAAAGGGTTGGTCCAATATCACTATTAGCGGTGATATGAGTTCAGTGCCGGGTCTTAAAGACGACGCAGAAATTTTACCCTTAGTTACCTCTACTAATGATAATTGCTTAGGGCGAGATTGTCCTGACTATGACGATTGTTTTTTAGTCAAAGCGCGCCGTAAGGCGCTTGAAGCGGATGTAGTGGTTGTTAATCATCATTTATACTTTGCTGATTTGAATGTTAAAGACTCAGGGTTTGGTCGACTCTTACCAGACGCTGATGTGATTGTTTTTGATGAAGCTCACCAAGTACCAGATATTGCTTCAGAGTATTTTGGTAAAAGAATCACCAGTAAACAGATACAAGCACTTTGTAAAGATGTGCAGTATTTAGGGCGAACAGATCTTAAGGACTCAATACAAGTAACTAAAGCTGCGAATGGTTTAGCGAATGCTACGCAAGATTTAAGATTGAGTTTTTCGATGGAATCTGGACGTGGAAATTGGCGGCATTTATTCAGTCAACAAGCGGTAATGAAAACGATTATACGCTTTCAAGATCAACTCGACTTCATATATGAAGTGATCAAGCTTAATCTTGGTCGAACGGAACTTGTCGATCAATGCTTTGATCGCGTGGTGGAAATTAAAGCAACATTTCAACAAATAATGGCGGTTAATAATACTGGCGAGAGCTATTGGTATGAATGCACTAAGCGAAACTTTACTTTAAATATAACGCCACTTAATATTGCAGAACGTTTTAGCGCTGAACAAGAAAAAAGCAAATCAACCTGGATTTTTACTTCTGCGACATTAGCTGTCGATAATGGTTTCTCACATTATCGCCAACAAATGGGACTCGCAGATGCGAAAGAGTTAATTCTAGCAAGCCCATTTGATTATCACAACCAGGCAATGTTGTGCGTACCGCGTAATATACCTGAGCCAAATGATCCAAATATAGCCCGTATACTGGTTGAAAAATTAGCACCTATTATTATAGCCAATAAAGGTCGCTGTTTTTTCTTATGCACAAGTCATTACATGATTAGGCAAGTAGCGAGTTTATTACAACAACAGCTGACTATGCCGATCTTTGTCCAAGGACAAGATAATAAACAAGTCTTACTCGACCAATTTATTGAGCACGGTAATGCGTTACTGATTGGGACATACTCGTTCTGGGAAGGTATCGATGTACGTGGGCAAACATTAAGCTGTGTTATTATTGATAAATTGCCTTTTGCGTCACCAGATGATCCTCTTTTACAAGCGCGTATTGAAGATTGCCAGCGTAAAGGTGAAGATCCTTTCTCTGCATTGCAAATACCAAAGGCTGTTATTAATTTAAAGCAAGGAGTAGGGCGTTTAATCCGTGATGTCAAAGACACTGGATGTGTTATTATTTGTGATACACGTATCGTCTCTCGTGGATATGGCGCAACGTTTATCAATAGCTTACCCGATATGCCACGAACCAGAGATATAAATAGCGTTTTATCTTTTATTAAGAAAACTAACAATTAGAAAGTGAATTTTATGAGTAATATTTTAGCACTAGATACATCAACAGAAAATTGTTCTGCCGCATTGAGCATTAACGGCCAGGTATTAGTGAGAGAGCTAGAAAGCCCACGCGAGCACACTAAGCGTATATTGCCTATGGTCGATAGCTTATTGACTGAAGCAGGGGTTAAATTAAAAGATTTAGATGCACTCGCATTTGGTCGTGGACCAGGCAGCTTTACCGGTGTTCGTATTGGGACGGGGATTGCGCAAGGTTTAGCATTTGGTGCTGATTTACCAATGCTACCAATTTCAACCCTGGCAGCGATGGCGCAAGGTGCTCATCGTTTACACAATGTAACTGACGTATTACCGGCAATTGATGCACGTATGGGCGAAATATATTTTGCTCATTACAAGCTCAATGGAGCGGGCGTAATGACACTAGTTGATAAAGAAATTGTAGTTACGCCAGATCAGCTATTGGCTGATTTTAATAAATCAGAAACTGCATTCCATACGCTTGGAACGGGTTGGTCTACCTATGCTGAACAACTTGCTGATTTAAGCGTTGCTCAACTAACAGCATGTGAAGGTATACAGTTCCCAAGTTCACAAGATATGCTCATTATTGCAGCGGCTGAATTCGAACAAGGGAATGCGGTTTCAGTTGAAGATGCTATGCCTGTTTACGTTCGCGATACAGTAACCTGGAAAAAACTACCGGGTAGAGAGTAAATTCTAATGAATAGCTTTAGTATAGAGGTCAATGGTAAAACTATTGCTGGTTTACGCTATGGTGATAAGTCCAAACCTATTTTACTGGCTGTTCATGGGTGGTTAGACAATGCTGCAAGCTTTATTCCTCTTGTTGAAGAACTAAAGCGTAATTTAGATGATGGCTCATTACCCTATCAATTGATTGCGATAGATTTACCCGGTCATGGTCATTCTGATCATAAGAGAGGTCATTACAATTTCATTGAATGGGTAGAGGATCTTTATCAAATAATTAAAACACAGCATTGGGGCATCGTCAGTATAGTTGGGCACTCAATGGGCGCAATGATAAGTTCCATTTTTGCAGCGACATTTCCAGAACTTGTTAATCGTTTGATACTAATCGAAGGGTTGGGCGCAATTTCAGCAGAAGCTGAACAAACAGTAAACCTATTGCGCAAAGGGATAGAAAGTCGTTATAATTACCACCAAAGTGTTACTTGTGGTGCTAATGCTTTCACATTGGAAAAAGTCGTTAAAGCACGTTGTTTTGTTTCTGATTTGACGGAGCAAAATGCTGTATTGATATGTAGAAGAAATTTAATTATTAATACAGAAAAAATAACATGGCGATCTGATCCTAAGCTAAAACTGCGATCTTTGGTTAGGTTGACAGAGCCTCAGGTTATTGATGTTTTATCATCTATATCAACAAGGTGCCTGATTATTGTTGGTGATAAAGGTTATCCTTTAATTGTTGAGAAATTGAAATTAGACATATTTAATAAAGAAAATTTTGATATTTTGACACTTACCGGTGGGCATCATGTTCATATGGATAATGCTGTCGAAACTGCAAGTGCTATCGTTAAATTTGTTGATAAATTAAAATAATAGTTTATTTAATCGATAAAAATAGAGTTTATATTATCTAATTCTAAATAATGAAGATTTAAATAAGCGTCTAATATAGATATTTCATTTGTTAATTGAGTGTTAATCAATTAAGATCTGTTCACAATAAATAATTTCATCAATAGCGGCTAAATATTATAAATGGATTAATAATACTTAGTCGTTTTGTTAAATTAATAAGTTAAATAAAAAGGAGTGGTAAGGTGGAAAAGGTTTGGTTAAATAGATACCCGGAAAATGTCCCCGCAGAAATTGACTTTGGTTCATTTCGTTCTTTGAACGATATATTCGATCAAACAGTTCAAAAATTTGGTAACAACCCTGCATATGTAAATATGGGTTGTTCATTAACTTATGGTGAAATCGAAGAAAAATCTCGTGCTTTTGCAGCTTACCTTCAAAACGAGCTTAAATTAAATAAAGGCGACCGTGTCGCGTTAATGATGCCAAACTTACTTCAATACCCAATTGCCTTATTTGGTGTATTGCGTGCGGGTTTGGTGATTGTTAATGTAAATCCTTTATATACACCGCGTGAATTAAAACATCAGTTAAACGATTCTGGTGCCAAAGCAATTGTTATTATCTCAAACTTTGCAAGCGTTTTGGAAAAAGTGATTAAAGACTCACCAGTTGAACATGTAATTTTGACGCAGTTGGGAGATCTGTTCTCACCTGTTAAAGGTACTATCACAAACTTAGTTGTTAAGTACGTGAAGAAAATGGTTCCTAAGTTCAACTTACCAAATGCGATCCCATTCAATCGTGTGTTGAATAAAGGTCGTTCAATGAAGTTTACCAAAGTTGAAACTGGCTTTGATGATATTGCCTTTCTTCAGTATACAGGTGGTACTACAGGTGTATCTAAAGGTGCAGTATTAACGCACAAAAATATGCTTGCAAATGTATTACAGGCAGAAGGTGCATACGGTAGTATTATTGACCGTGGAACTGAAACCGTTATTACAGCATTACCGCTATATCATGTATTTGCCTTAACAGTGAATGGTTTGTTGTTCTTCTTGAGTGGTGGTAAGAATATTCTTATTACAAACCCTCGCGATCTTCCTGCGTTAATTAAAGAAATTGACGACCATAAACCGACTGCAATTACTGGTGTAAATACCTTATTTAATGCGCTTGTTAATGATGAAACATTCGCAAAGATTGATTTTTCTGCATTGAAGCTTTCAGTCGGTGGCGGTATGGCTGTTCAACGTTCTGTTGCGGACAAATGGAAGAAGATAACTGGTAATCACTTACTTGAAGGTTATGGTTTAACTGAATGTTCACCACTTGTAACTGTAAATCCTTACGATCTGCATGAATACAATGGCTCAATCGGTTTACCTGTATCATCGACGGATGTTCGTATCATTGATGAAGACGGTGGCGTTTTAACAAAACCTGGCGCAGTTGGTGAGATGCAAGTTCGTGGTCCTCAAGTCATGCAGGGTTATTGGCAGCGTCCACAAGAGACAGCCGAAGTGATTACTGCCGATGGCTGGTTAAACACAGGTGATATCGCACGTATGGATGAAGATGGTTTCTTCTACATAGTTGACCGTAAAAAAGATATGATCCTTGTGTCAGGCTTTAACGTATTCCCTAACGAAATTGAAGACGTACTAACGTTAAATGACAACATTCTTGAAGCCGCTGCTATTGGTGTTCCTCATGAGTCATCAGGCGAAACAGTTAAAATCTTCGTTGTGAAGAAAGGTGAAATTTCGAAAGAAGAGATTGTTGCGCATTGTCGTGAGCACCTTACTGCGTATAAAATTCCTCGTATTATTGAATTCCGTGATGAATTACCTAAGAGTAACGTAGGTAAAATTTTACGCCGTGAATTACGCGATTAGTACTAGATCTAATTTAAAGTAATAAAACACTTATCATTGGTAATATATTTCGCTAAAATTAAGCCACTTTCTAAATTGTAAGAAAGTGGCTTTTTTTTGAGGTTATAAGTGGAATATATTTTAGTTGAAGATCAAATAACATTGCAGAAGATGATAGCTCAATGTGCGGAAGTTGAAATTTTAGCTATCGACACTGAATTTATCAGACAGCGTACTTATTACCCAATCTTAGGATTGTTTCAGTTATATAATGGTACTGAAACGTATTTAGTCGATCCACTCGCTATTGATGACCTTAGCGCATTATGGCAACTCCTCGATCGTCAACCTGTTGTTCTTCACGCTTGTTCTGAAGATCTTGATGTATTCATGACGGTTGCAAATAAATTTCCCGATTTTTTCCATGATACCCAAATTGCAGCTGCATTTTGTGGACTAGGTTCTTCTCTCGGTTTTGGAGGATTAGTTTCTGAATTTCAAAATATCACGTTAGATAAAGGTGAGTCTCGTTCTAACTGGTTAGCACGTCCATTAACACCTAAGCAGCTAAGTTATGCCGCTGCTGATGTGTATCATTTGCTGCCATGCTGGCATGAATTAAAATCCAAACTTGATGAACTAGGCTATTATGATTTTTATTTGCAAGAGTTAGATAATTTACGTCGCAGAAAAATGATCAATAAGAATCCTAAAACAGTCTATAAACAATTCAAAAATGCATCTTTTTTATCACCTCGTGAGCTTGCAATCTTACAAGCGCTGGGCGAGTGGCGTGAGAGCAATGCGGTTAACCGTGATATGGCTGTCAATTTTGTGGTTAAAGAAGCCCACCTTCTGGAAATCGCGAAACAGCAGCCTAAATCATTACGAGATCTAAATAAGTTAGGTCTACTTCCTATCGAGATTAAGCGTCACGGTAAACAGATCATCGATCTTGTTAAACAAGCTCAAAGCCTTTCAGATGAAGAGTTGCCTAAACAGTTAACGCGAATTTCTGATTATCCGGGCTATAAAAAAATAGTACAAGGAATACGTAATAAGATTGCTATCGTTGCCGATAAAACGAATATTCCAGCAGAATTAATTGGCTCAAAGAAAATTATTAATGAATTATTAAACTGGGTCTGGAAATTGACAGAGGAGGAGCGTGCTAGCGGTAGTAAGCCTGTGTTGTTAAGTGATTGGCGTGCAGAACTGATCGGTAATAACTTGTTTGAAGGTTTAATGGCTAATAAGTAATAAGTAATAAGTAATAAGTAATAGCAAGTGTACATGAATGTTGTACACTTGCTTAAATGCTTACTGGTCTTCAGATAGAGTCACGTTCAGTTCTAAAACTGAAAGATTGTTGTCTCTTTGGTCAAGTTGAACATTAACCTGATCTGATGTTACAGCTACATACTTTTTGATGACTTCAAGTATATCCAGCTTTAACTGTGGTAAATAATCTGGCGTGCTGTCACGTATGTTACGTTCATGTGCAACAATTATTTGTAAGCGGTCTTTCGCTAAATTAGCAGATGACACATCCGGTTTTGATGTGCGAAAATAATCAAGTAACGACATTTAACCTCCAAAAATTCTGCTTAAAAAGCCTTTCTTTTCTACGTCAAGAAAACGAAATTCGCGCTCTTCACCTAAAATTCTAGAAACAGTATCTGCATATGCTTGTCCTGCATCACTTTCTGTGTCAAGGATCACAGGTTGGCCACAGTTGGATGCTTTCAATACGGCTGCCGATTCAGGGATGACACCTGCAAGCGGTACGGCTAAAATTTCAGTGATGTTTTCAACACTTAACATATCACCACGTGCAACGCGTTCTGGTACGTAACGAGTAATAAGCAAATGTTCTTTAATCGGTTCTAGACCTTGTTCGGCACGACGAGAGCGGCTTTGTAGCATACCGATAATACGGTCTGAATCGCGCACTGACGAGACTTCAGGGTTTGTGGTAATAACCGCGACATCTGCAAAGTATAATGCCATCATAGCGCCTGCTTCGATTCCTGCAGGTGAATCGCAAATAATGTAATCATGATTTTCAGCAAGTTGGTCTAATACTTTACCAACGCCTTCTTTTGTGAGTGCATCTTTATCACGTGTTTGCGAAGCGGGTAGAATATTCAGGTTCGCTACGCGTTTATCTTTAATTAAAGCTTGCGACAGGTTTGCTTCACCGTTGATTACATTAACAAAGTCATAAACCACACGGCGTTCACAGCCCATGATTAAGTCTAAATTACGTAAACCGATATCGAAATCGATAACAACAGTTCTTTTCCCTCGCATTGCTAATCCAGTTGCAATAGCGGCGCTTGTAGTCGTCTTACCTACACCACCTTTACCGGATGTTACGACAATAATCTCAGCCATTTTAATTCCTTGAATTTAATCGAACTTTGTAATTTCTAATTTGTTATTAATACAATTGATTTGCGCTCGAGCATTTAAAAATTCTGACTGCACGGCATCACTTAAAATATAAGTACCATTAATTGATAATAATTCTGGGTCTAATTTGTTACAAAAAATTTGTGCGCTACCGTCACCTTTAGCACCAGCTATTGCACGGCCACGTAATGCACCATATATATGAATTGAACCATCTGCAATAACTTCAGCACCTGCACTAATATTGCCCAAAACGGTTAAAGAAGCATCTTGAGCATAAATTTGTTGCCCAGATCGTATCTGCCCTTTATGAACTATGGTCTTAGTTACAGATTTTTCAACAATAACTGTCTGAATTTCTGGTTTTATTTTTGACGTTGATACAAATGTGCTTGTATTCTTTTTAGCTGTATTCGATATAACGGAAAGACCAGCCTCCCGAACACTTAGTTTTTGTTCCGCCGTTTTGCAACCCTCAATACCGACAAGATTCATCCCATTATTGGTGATGACATGTTCGATAGCTTGAAAGTCGATATCGTCGGCTAAGTTCGCCACGTTAACAACAACCGGTGCAGATTTAAAGAATGCAGGTGCTTGGCATACTTTGTCGGCAATAAAGGAATGAAGATTAGCCATTGCAGCATCATTCTCGATATGAATTACTGAAAGTGTAAAGCTAGTCCCTTTAAATTTTATTGACTGATCTGCCATCATTTTTCCCTGGTTGCTTAGTTTTCATGCCTGTTTTTGCATTTGTTGTTATAGCACTTAGATAATTCATTATGCCATGTTATATTTTACTTGCAAAATAGGCAAGTTCATAACTAAAGAGAAAAACAATGCTGTGTTCAATTTATAAAACTAATAAAAAAGAAGAGATGTATTTATTTATTTCCCGCCGTGACGATTTTAGCCAAGTTCCTGAAACTTTATTAGGTATGTTTGGTCAACCTAAGTTAGTTGTCACGATGAATTTGACTGAAACACGAAAGTTGCCATTTGCTGATACAAAGAAAGTATTAGATAACTTAACAACAACGGGCTTTTATTTACAGATGCCACCACCGCCTGTAAATCATTTAGATGAATATAAAAAATGGCGTGATGAAAACAAATAGCACGTCATTAAAGGGTACATAAGGAAATAAAATGAAATTAGCAGGACTAGTGTTATTAGCTTTAAGTTCAACATCTGTGTATGCCAAACCGACATTTGATGAATATTTATCGACCTTACGCACTGAATCCGAATTATTAGGCCTCAGTGAACAAACGATTAATGATGCATTTAGTACTATTAACTATAGAAAAAAAACAATCGTACATGACAAAGCGCAACCAGAACGCAAAAAAATAACACTGGATGCGTATATACCTAGAGCTGTTCCTGAATGGAAAATAGCGAAGGCGCGTAAGTTATACGAAGAAAACAAAGAATTATTAGAAAGAATAGGAAAAGATTTTGGTGTTCAACCAAGATTTATTGTCGCGCTCTGGGGAGTTGAAACAAACTTTGGTAATTACACCGGAAACTTCTCAACATTGTCTGCACTTGCGACACTGGCCTATGATGGCAGACGTGAAACATTTTTCAAAAAAGAATTCTTCGCTGCATTAAAGATTATTGATGAAGGACACATTACGCCCGCTGATATGAAAGGGTCCTGGGCCGGTGCTATGGGGCAGGTTCAATTCATGCCATCTTCATTTAATGCGTATGCGGTTGATTATAACAAAGACGGCAAAAAGGATATTTGGAACAATACAGCCGATGCTTTGGCTTCTGCTGCAAACTACCTAAAACAAGCAAAGTGGGATGACACTTATACTTGGGGTAGACAAGTTCTGTTGCCTGATAATTATGATGCTCAAGTTTCTGGCCTTAAGTTAACAAAGAAATTAAATGAATGGCAGTCACTGGGCATACGAACTTATGAAGGGAATAACCTGCCTAAAGTGGATTTAGATGCATCTCTTATTATGCCTGACGGTGAAGATGGTCGTATTTATTTAGTCTATAACAACTACAAAAGCATTATGCGTTGGAATCGTTCTGATTATTTTGCTACTTCTGTTGCACACTTGTCTGATGCAATAAAATTCAAGGATTGAAAATGAGCTACTCCCTTTATCAGCATCAGAGCATCAGTGATAATACGTTAGACTTACCCACAGGTAAGGTTGTTTGTATCGGTCGAAACTACCTCGACCACATTCGTGAACTTGATAACGAAGTTCCCGATCAAGCATTATTGTTCATGAAACCCGCTACAGCACTTGTTAGTCTTGATGAGCCATTACTATTACCAGCAGGACTTGGTGAATGTCATAATGAACTTGAAGTCGCTTTATTGATAAATTCACCAATTCAACGTGGTGATGATATAAATATCACAGAAATGATATGGGGAGTAGGGCTTGGCCTTGATTTAACATTAAGGGACTTACAATCAAAGCTCAAAAACAAAGGACAGCCGTGGGAACGGGCTAAAGCCTTTGATTATTCATGCCCGATATCAAGATTTATTCCAATTAATGAATTTCATGATCTGAATCAGCTAGAATTTAGTTTAATCATTAATAATATAACTCGGCAGCAGGGCAGTACTGCTAAAATGATGCGTTCAATAGAGTCATTGCTCTCTGAAATTACGGACTGTTTTACACTGCTACCCGGTGATATTGTGCTCACAGGTACACCTGCAGGCGTCGGCGTGCTAAATAGCGGAGATAAACTTGCATTAACGCTAGCAAACCGTTATAAGTTCGGCTGCGAGATTATTTAGAGATTAATGAAATGGTAGAAAAATTTTGGCAGACTAAAACACTAGCTAAAATGTCTGATACAGAGTGGGAGTCACTTTGTGATGGTTGCGGAAAATGTTGTTTGCATAAGATTATCGAAGATGAAACGGATGAAATACATTTCACCAATGTTGCTTGTGAATTATTAAATACCAAATCATGTCGCTGTAAGAAGTACGAGAAACGTTTTAAGTATGTTTCAGATTGTTTTAAGGTGACATTAGATGATATAGATGCATTCCATTGGTTACCTGAAACTTGTGCTTACAAGCGTTTACTTGAAGGGAGTGATATTCCTGAATGGCACCCGCTAATTACAGGTAGTCAATCTGAGATGCATAAATTAGGTTATTCAATTCGTGGTAAAGCCGTTGCTGAATCACAAGCAGGTGACTTAGAAGACCATATCATAACGTTTAAACTGTAATTATTGAGGATAAGATGAGCGAATCTATTCATGGTAGAGAAATCGTAGCGCTATTAGCTGCGCAGTCACAGGGTATGAAAGAGGCTGAACTATTAAATCTTATAGGTAAGCAATTTCCTCAAGATTTATTTCATACATGCAAAATAAAAGGCATGGATAAAACACAAATACTAGCAAACATGATGACGAAAGGTCGCATTGTTGAGAGATACAATCTTTTAGTTGCTGAAACGAGTTGTGGGTGTAAAAACAAATAATGATTCAGGGGCTTTTTAGCCTCTGAATCTCTCAAAGTCAGAGAAAACATTATCGTTTTAAATAACTCCGGTAATGACTTAGACCATCATGCAGGAGTGTTTCTATATTCTAAATAAGCGCAGACTTTAATTTAACGCTACAACTTAAGTAATGCTATAACGTTAAATTATACAAAGTTGAACAGGGTAATTAATTAAGAGCTTCTAAAAGATCACCAATCTTCTCGATTTGTATTATCTTCGCACCATTATTTTCCATTGATTTGTGGTAATTTGCTTTCGGTATATAGATCACATCAAAACCGTGTTTAATTGCTTCGTTAACGCGCGGAACACCGCCATTAATGGGTCTAACTTCACCACTTAACGAGATTTCGCCCATAAAACAGTGTTTACGAGACATATCTTTATCGTTCAGAGAGCTAATTAATGATGCAGCAATGGCTAAGTCAGCGCTTGTATCTGTTTCAGGTAGCTTTAAACCACCAACTAAGTTGACATAAACATCATGGAACAGCTTAATTCGTCCATGTTTACGTAGCACTGCGGTAATCATTTTTAATCGATTAAAACTAAGACCAATACTCACGCGTTGTTGATTTTCTGCCTCACATTCAGAGACTAAACATTGTACTTCAAGTAATAAATTACGATTACCGTCACGAATACAAGTAATTGCAGAGCCTGCTACGTGCTCGTCGGCACCAGATAGGAACAACTTACTTGGATTATCGACAGAGAGCATACCTTTACTGTGCATTTGGAAGATACCGACTTGGTCTACATCACCAAAACGGTTTTTACTTGCACGTATTGTACGAATAATACTGTCGTTAACCTCAATATGGAGCAGGGTATCAACAATATGTTCGAGGGTTTTTGGACCCGCTAAGTCACTGCCTTTGGTTACGTGGCCAATAATGATAAGTGTAATACCATGCTGCTTGGCAAATCGGCTCAGTTCTTGAGCACAGCCTTTAACTTGGCTAACAGAACCGGCACTACCGTTACAATGTTCACTTTCTAAAGCTTGGATAGAGTCTATAATTAAAAATTTAACCTTAGCCTCTAAAGCCCGCTCCATAATGTTAGAGACAATGTATTCAGACATCAGTAACAAGTTTTCTTCTACAAAATCAATTTTCAAACGTTCTATGGCGCGACTTTTGAACTGTTCTAAGCTTTCTTCCGCAGTACAGTACATCGAAACCATCTGCTTGCTAATATTTGCAGAGAGCTGTGTCAATATCGTCGTTTTTCCGGCACCTGGATCGCCAGAAATCAGCACAATAGAGCCGACGGTTAGACCGTTACCTAGTACACGGTCTAATTCACCTATTTCTGTATCAATTTTATTTAATGCGACGTGTGATACTTCAGACATCTTTTTAACGGTATTGCCGAGTGTACCGGCATAACCACCTTGAGATGCTATTGCACGTTGTTGACTCGGTAATGTCGCTTCTTTGAATTCAGCTAATGTATTCCATGCTTTACAGGCATTACACTGGCCTTGCCAGCGAGGGAAGTTAGCGCCACATTCTGAACAGAGGAAACTTATTTTTGTTTTGGGAGTTTTGGCCATGATTTAACTATAAAAAAATACTCATGCCATAATAATAGCATGAGTGTCTGGATGTTTATACAGTTGTTTTTCGTTTGATAAAGTTACAAACTCTTTTTGGCTGGTAATACTGCGTTTGCTAAAATCATACCCGCAAGAATCGCAATAAAGATCATGAAAACAAAACCACTGTCATTAATATTATTTAATATTTCATGTCCTGAAATATAAGTATTTAATTCCATATAAGTTCTACTACCAGGAACTAACAATACAATACCTTGGATCAAGACTATTGATGCGGGTCTGTTTTTAATTATCGCATATATATTGCTAAATAAACCGACGGTGAAAGAACCGACGAAAGTACCTAAAGTGAAGCCTAAGTATTGGGCGGCAAAGGTACTAACAACATAAGCAATAAGACCTGCTGAAATCCCCCAAAGCATGTCAGATTTATGCACATTAAACGCAACGACAAGGCCTGTTGAAAGCGCAACTACGGCGACGTAGTTTTTCCAATCGGGTAACGAGTAACTCATATCAAGCATTAGCGGGTCAATTGTCCAAATGAGGTTCCCTAACGTGATACCAAGTAAAGCGCCGAAATAGAGTTTAAAAAGCAACATAATGGCATCAACCAGTTTAGAAGTACCTGAAACCAAATCTTTGTTTACGATCTCACTTAGCGCAACGGTAATGGCTAACCCTGGAATGAAAATAATAACGGATGATAATATGACAAATGGAACATTAATATTAACCTCGAGACTGGCGAAAAAACATGCCAACAGCGCGGAAATAAAAGGTGCGAAGAACTCTACAATTGAAGCAAGTCGTGACGAGTGCGCAGATAGTTTATATAAAATAAAGACAAGAAAAGAAAAGAAAAATGAGCTTACAATGTCTAAACTTGAATCAGACAGCAGCATTGCAAACGCGCCACCGGTCATACACCAACCAAGCGCTTCAGTTTTTACGCCATAAAAACCAGGTTGTTGCTTCGCTTCAATCAATAAATCGATAGCCTGGTCCAACGTAACTTCTGAATCTACAACTTTTTCGACAATCTCATCAATTGTTGCTAGTTTACCAAGGTCGTTACCCGCTGGTTTAACGCGTGCAATATGCGTATGTTGATCGTCTGGATTACTTGAAAATATGAATGTAAACGCTGTCGGAGTGACAAGAAAACTTGCTTCAATATTCCAGAACTTAGCTAAATTTATTAAATGATTTTCAATTCGATAACTTGTTGCACCACAACGATGTAATGCGAGCCCGAGTTTAATAATAAAATTTATTTGAAGCTTATATGTCTGACTGTGCATAGTTATATTCTGGGAGATGCAAAAAGAGCTATATTTTAGTTCCATTTAAGTTAATTTGTTAGCTTAAATGTTGGTTATTTTTAATTTAATTGAAATTTGTTGGTGACTTGTTAAATTAAAAGTTGTTTGTAGTGTGAGAGACCACTTAAGTAACTTAAATTTTGGAATGTAACTTCTAATTTCCCTCGATAATATATAAATCATAAAGTTTATATTGTATTAGCGGCTTCAAAAAGGGTTTCTTATGTCGAAAGTAATTACTGCAGCAAAACAAGTATGGTCTGCAAAAGATCAAATCACACGTAATATCTGGTTAGCAGGTTTAGGTGCCTATGATAAAGGTTATGAATCAGCATCAAACACGGTAAGTAAAAGCCAATCAATCTTCGATGAATTAGTTGAGCGAGGCCGTAAGTTAGAAGCAGACACAACACAAACTCTTACATCTCAAAAAAATAAATTAACATCAGCAGGTCAATGCGCTACAGATTCGCTACAAGATAAAGTGCATAAGGCCGTCACAACTTTGACACATATTGATGTTAATACATTCGATAATATTATTGATAAAATTGATCAAATCGAAAAGGCACTTTCAGAAGCTAAAGCACAGCAGAATAAAGACGTAATCGTCGAAGTTGAAGCAATTAAAGACGTTGTTGAAAAAGTAGAAATTGCTGTAACGGGAAAAGTGGCGAGTGTGGCTGCCCAAGTCACCGCTGCAGTGGACACTGTCGCCGACGTTATTGCGCCAGCAACAAGTAATCCAGTTGTTGTACAAGCAAGTGAAAGCACTTCAAGTGTTGTCGCTCAAGTGACCACTGCGGTTGAAACTGTTGCTGACGTTATTGCGCCAGCAACAAGTAATCCAGTTGCAAAAGAAGCTGTTGCAACTGTTAAGCAATCGGTTAAGCAATCGGTTAAGCAAGCGTCAAAAAAAGTACCAAACAAACGTGTTAAAAAAGCAGTCGCGAAAAAAAAATAATGTAGTGTAACTTATTGTGGTGGTAGGCAGGACTGCCACAATAAGATTTTATTATTTCAAGTATGCCAACCTCTGTAATCATATAGCTCCCTTATTTATATATGCCTTCCATATAGTTAGCACCGGTTTTTATCACATAATAGAGTCCAAATTATCCAACATTAATTCGTATCACATAACACAAATAAATTACCTAAAATAGGTATTTCATCGTGCGGCAAAGACGCAATAATGTTATGGTCAATATAAGATTTATTACAAAGAGAAGTTAAATGTTCGACAACTATAACAACATAGTGATCCTTACAGGTTCAGGTATTTCTGCTGAATCAGGTATTGAAACATTCCGTGCAAGTGATGGATTATGGGCTAAACATCACATAGATGATATTGCCACTCTAGATGGCTATCGTCGAGATCCTGAGTTAGTTTATAGTTTTTATAATCAACGATTTAACCAATTATCTTTGCCTAGCATTCAACCTAATGACGCACATATAGCATTAGCTGAGCTACAAAAAAACTATTCTGGTAACGTTAGTATTATCACGCAAAATATAGATAATTTACATGAGCGTGGGGGGGCGGAGAATGTTATTCATATGCATGGCGAGTTAATCAAAGCACGTTGTGAAAAGACGCATAAATTATTCCCCTACAAGCAATTAAATAAGACACTAAAATGCCCGTGTTGCAAAGAAGCTGGTAACCTTCGCCCACATGTTGTCTGGTTTAATGAAATGCCTTTATTTATGAATGATATTTATAAAACATTAAGCACTGCAGACCTCTTTATTGCTATAGGTACATCAGGCTCGGTTTACCCTGCGGCTGATTTTGTTAATGAAGCACATAAAGCGTGTGCGCATACCATCGAAATAAATTTAGACTCTACGCATATCTCGGATAATTTTCAAGAGCACCGAATCGGTAAAGCAACTGATGAAGTGAGAGAGTTGGTTGATGAATTAATGGCGAGAGATAAACAGTTTTTTTAAATGATCAATTAAAATTGAACGCGACAAAAAGGTGCAAAATTATGCACCTTTTTATTATCTAGTATCAGTACTAAATCGCAGCTAACCTTACAGGTTTTGCGCTTTTAGCTTTTCGTAATAACGTTCGTAAATTATATTTGCTTCGCCAACATCTGAGTGGAACTCACCGTTTTCAATTGTTTCTGCATCAGGGAATACAATCTTGTTTTCAGTAAATTCTTTAGGTAGTAATTTTTTAGCTGCCTTATTAGGCGTTGGGTAACCAATCTCTAAAGCAACTTCAGCAGCAACTTCAGGGCGCAGTAAGAAGTCGATAAGCTTGTGTACGGCATCAACGTTCTTCGCATTCTTAGGAATTGCTAAGCTATCCATCCAAAATACAGCCCCTTCTTTTGGATATACCATGGTTATATCACTATCTTCTTGTTGCGCCATATAAGTGCTGCCGTTCCAAATCATACCAAACTCTACTTCGCCTGCGATATAAGGGTTAGCTGGTGTGTCAGAGTTAAATACAAGCACGTTAGGCATCAGTTTTTTTAATAATTCATATGCTTGTGCTAATTCTTCTTTGTCTTGTGTATTAGCCGAGTGACCTTGTATTTTTAATGCCATGTGGAAAATTTCACGAGCATCGTCAGTCAATAGTAATTGACCTTTCCATTTTGGGTCCCACAAGTCTTTCCAGCTTGTTACTGATGACAATTCAATATCTGCAGTGTTAACACCAATACCTGTAGCGCCCCAAATATATGGAATACTATAACGATTACCTAAATCGTATTCTTTGTTTAACAAAGACGGTTCTAGGTTACCAAAATTGGTTAGCTTCTTATGATTGATTTCTTGAAGCATGCCTTCTTTTTTCATTTTACTAATGAAGTAAGTTGACGGCACAACAAGATCATAACCGTTCTTATCATACGTTTTTAATTTAGCGTACATTGACTCATTAGATTCATACGTTGAATAAACGACTTTAATACCTGTTTCTTCAGTGAAACGAGCTAATAAGCCTGGCGGGATATATTCTGACCAGTTATAAAAATTAATGGTCGTTGCGTAAGCTGAGCTACTAAAAAGTAGGGCAGCGGCTATACACTTTACGGTTGATTTAAACATAGTAATTTGACTTCTTCTTTTTATTTAATAGTAAACAACAGCAGCACAAGGCTGCATAACAAGTAAAAGCGATGCTAGTGAATCTACTTTTCACCTTTATTAATAAGGGCTGCGGCAATAACAAACGAAATCGATATTAAAATCATAACAGTAGCTAGTGCATTAACCTCTGGCGAAACGCCAACTTTAACCATTGAATATATCTTCAATGGGAGTACTTCGAAACTAGGGCCTGTCACGAACGAGCTCACTATTACATCATCAAGCGATAAGGTAAATGATAATAGCCAACTCGCAATAATTGCCGGTTTAGCAATGGGTAAAATAATACGTTTAAAGATTGTTGCTTCGCTTGCGCCTAAATCTTTACCAGCTTCTAATATCGCGTTATCAAAATTACTTAAACGACTGTAAACCGTGATGACAACAAACGGGATGCAAAAGGTTATGTGAGCGATAAGTAAGGTAACAAAGCCAAGATCTAAACCAAGTATAATGAATAAAGATAATAATGAAATCGCCATCACAATATCGGGAGACATCATCACAACAAAGAGTAGCCCAGATATAAACTTTTTACCTTTAAACTTATGCTTAAATAAAGCGACAGCGCCCAATGTACCTATAACGACGGCAATTGATGATGCAAAAACAGCAATTGTTATCGAGTTAAATGCCGCTTGGAGTAATGTATCGTTACTCCAAAGTAGTTCATACCACTTTGTTGTCAATCCTTTCCACTTTAAGCCGTATTTAGAGGCATTAAACGAATTTCCGATTAAAATAAAGATGGGTGTATACAAGTATATATATACTAATAGCAACAAGACTTTGGATATATGACGTTTAAGCATTGTTACCTCTGTTTTTAATCGATTTACCTACCTTGTAATAGAAAAATAGTAAGCCCGCCATGAACACTGTTAATGTGATACTTGCGGCAGAACCAAACGGCCAATCTCGAATATTCAAAAATTGTGTTTTGATCGTATTACCGATCAGTAAGTTTTTAGCTCCCCCGACCAGGTCTGCAATATAAAACATCCCCATAGCAGGTAAAAATACTAATAACATACCAGCGATAATCCCCGGCATAGTCAAAGGTAATTCAACTTTTAAAAAAGTAATAAACTTAGAAGCACCAAGATCTTTCGCTGCTTCAATCAAGCTTTTATCTATTTTTTCAATACTCGAATACAAAGGTAAAATCATAAATGGCAGTAATATATAGACCAAAGCAAAAATGACGGCAAATTCGGTGTACATCAGCTTTAATGGCTTATCAATGAGATGTAAATTGAGTAATAAAGCGTTAAGTAGACCTTTTTTAGCTAATAAGATCTTAATTCCGTATGTTCTAATTAATGAATTGGTCCAAAACGGGACAATAATTAGGAATAACAACACAGGTCGTACTTTTTTAGGTAACTGGGCTATCGTATAAGCAAAAGGGTAGCCAATAATTAAGCAGACAAATGTTGCTATACTCGCCATATATACTGAATGACTTAATACCTTAAAGTACAAGGGATCAAATAAACGCACATAGTTGTCTAACGTAAAAGTTAAGCTTATTAAGTTTGCATCATCACGTGTTAAGAAACTGGTGACGATAATCATCAAATTAGGCACTAAAACGAAGACACTTAGCCAAACAAGTAAAAGTCCAATAGAGAAACGCTTAAAAAGCGACGAATTAATCATTTTTTAAGATAACCTCCCAGCTTTCTACCCATGAAACAGCCACTTTTTGTCCTAGGCTATGGTCAAAATCGGGATCATCTTCGTCAAAGA
This sequence comes from Moritella sp. 28, assembly GCF_018219435.1. Classification (NCBI taxonomy): domain Bacteria; kingdom Pseudomonadati; phylum Pseudomonadota; class Gammaproteobacteria; order Alteromonadales; family Moritellaceae; genus Moritella; species Moritella sp. 28. The sequence goes on from NZ_CP056121.1 coordinate 2,533,768, forward strand.
ATTCACTGATTTGTACTCTTTCACCTGAATCTAAGCGGATAACCGAATCTAGCGTCATCCCTTTGTAATTTCGTTCGATAATATGGCCAGTAATCTGTGCAGACGTAGCTTTAGCGTCTATTTCTTTAATTCTTAAATCTTCTGGTCGTAATAAAATATTGACTTGTTGATCGAGTTGTAGCGATAGCGCTGTTGAAATCGTATACTGACAGCCATGTACATTGGCAATGTATTTATCTTCGCCTAGGCATGATTCAATAACACCAGGGAAGATATTAATTTCACCAATAAACTTAGCCACGAATAAGTTAATCGGCGTTTCATAAATTTCTCGTGGTGTACCGATCTGTTCAACGTTACCCTTGTTCATTACAATAATACGATCAGACATTGTTAATGCTTCTTCTTGATCGTGTGTAACGAATATAAAAGTAATATTTAATTTTCGTTGTAACATTTTAAGCTCGTTCTGCATTTCTTTACGCAGCTTATAATCTAATGCGCTTAACGATTCATCCAATAACAGCACTTTTGGCTGGTTAATCACAGCGCGTGCAATTGCCACACGTTGCTGTTGACCACCTGAAAGTTGAGCTGGTTTGCGATCTTTAAAGTCGGTTAGCTTTACGACGGCTAGAATATCTTTAACACGCTGTTTGATTTCTGATTCCGCAATATTTTTCATACGCAAACCAAAGGCTACATTTTCAAACACTGTCATGTGTGGGAACAGTGCATAGCCTTGAAACACGGTATTGGTATTACGCTTTTCTGCCGGGACATCTGTGATACATGTATTTTCAAGGTATACATCACCGCTATCAAGCGTTTCTAATCCAGCAAGCACACGCAATGCAGTTGTTTTGCCACAGCCAGAAGGGCCTAAAATTGTGACAAATTCACCATCATAAATATCTAATGTTAAGTCATTAATAATAAGTTTGTTATCAAATGACTTTTTTGCGTTAGCAAGTCTAATGATTGAGTTTTGATTTTTATTAAGCATCAATAAACCTAAATGATAAGAGGTCCATCTAATCGAGTAAGATGAACAATTTGCCTGAATTCTAATGCTATAGTTCACAGAAATGAAGCATAAATTTGAACTTCAATAAAAATAATGCATTTAAAACATATTCAGGTCATTTTTAAAACTTTAAAAGTAATAAAGTCGGAATATGTGCTCTAATTTATGACTTATTTTAGGTATAATCAGCGATAGAATAATACCTCTTACTTTTACTTACTAATTTATTAAGGAACCAGATCATGTTTAATAACCATTTCATCAAAGTGGTGCTTCTTTCAAGTCTCCTTGTCCCTTCTTTAAGCGCCCAAGAATTAGTCGTTGGTTATGATGGTTTTTATAACAGAATAAAAAATAGTAAAAAAGAACAGTACGTTAATACAAAAATTGGTGTTTTCCTTAATAATAGTCAGACAGGTAAACATTGTCAGATCGAAAATGCATTTATTAATTTCGAAGGCGCGATCACTGATGTTGAAGTTGGAACTGACTCTGAGCTGCTGCTTCCTTTCGATAAAGATTTACGTGATAATAAAGCAAAAGTGCACGTGAATGTGACTGATATAGCGTCATGTGACCTTGCTTTCCAAATTATGGCTGCAGAAAATAACAGTGTTGAATATTCAACTTTATCCTTAGTGAAGCAAATTGAAGAGTTCGATCTGTTTTTAGGAAATATGGCTGGTTACTTTGGTCGGATGAATTTACCTGCAACTATAGGCGTACAATTTATTTTTGATGAACCTGTCGACGCTTATACCACCAGCGGAAATTTATTTAAAAGTGGTCAACAAATTTCGTTATCTCAGGATGAAATTATTCGCGATAAAATTGCGGGAATAAAATTCAGTAAACAACCATTACGTATCGTACCGCTAACCGAAATTTGATTGGCTCTGAATCAGAGAATTAAATAAGTAAACATTAGATAAAAAAAAGCACTGCGATAATGCAGTGCTTTTTTATTTCTAAAATTGTAAACGTTTATAATTCCAGAACAGTAATGGCGTCGTTTGGATCAAAATTTTCTACACCTGTTTTAGATCTTTCAACAGGAACCATTTCAATTTCATTATCAAACGCTGTATCGAGTTCAGTTAACTCATCAGCGCGCTCTAAATCCATATTTACAAAATCAAACGCGTTGGTGTCTGCAAGATGGCTTGGCACTATGTTGCGAATGGCATTAAAGCAATTATTCACACGACCAGGGTTTGCTTCATCCCACTGTGCTAGCATTGCTTTAACCGCTTGGCGTTGTAAATTTTCTTGTGAACCACATAGATTACAAGGAATAATAGGGAATGCTTTAAAGGCTGAGTAAGCTTTAATATCTGCTTCGCGGCAATATGCAAGTGGGCGGATAACAATATTACGCTTATCGTCAGAAATTAGTTTTGGTGGCATTGTTTTCATTTTAGCACCATGAAACATATTCAAGAATAATGTTTCAACGATATCATCAGCATGATGGCCAAGTGCAAGTTTGGTTGCACGAAGTTCTACCGCTGCATTATACAAAATACCACGACGTAAACGAGAACAAAGGCTACACGTTGTTTTGCCCTCTGGAATCTTATCTTTAACGATACTGTAAGTATCTTTCTGGACAATTTTGTATTCAATGCCAAGATTGTCAAGGTAGCGTGGAAGAATATCTTCAGGGAAACCCGGCTGTTTTTGATCTAAGTTAACCGCAATTATATCGAAACTAATCGGTGCAGCTGCTTGTAATTGAATTAAAATGTCAAGCATTGTAAAACTATCTGCACCACCAGACAAGCAAACCATGACTCTGTCACCATCTTCAATCATATTATAATCTACGATTGCTTTACCTGTTTCATGGCGCAGTTTTTTTTGCAGTTTAGCAAATTGCTTTTTTTCTAAAGCGGTAAGGTTTTCAGGATTCATTGGGACACTCAGGGTAAATATTGCTGTAAGCAGCGCAGTATACCCAAGCAAGCCGGAAAAGCAAGTTCCAGAGCAAGGGCAGAGTGTTACCGTAAGATTTCACATTAGAAATTGACAGTTATTTTAACGCTAGAAGGTCACAGTTAATTGAATCAATCACCATCTCAGCCGTATTCCCGATTAAAAATGCAGAAAGACCATTACGAGTCGGTGCACCTAGTATGACTAATTCGGCATCTACTGCTTGAACAACGTCAACAATCACGTCTTCGGGTGCTCCTGATTGAATATGAACATTTTCTTTGGCAATATCAAACTTAGCTGCGTGGATATACATCGAATTTTTATGATGGTCTTCAATCTCTTGATTATATGCAACCGCATCAAAATTAGGGATTTCTATCGATATATGTTCAGGTGTGCTTGGATAAGCATTTGCTAAATGTATATTTGCATTAAGTAACTCTTTTAGCTGTATCGCTTCTTGCGTGATACGCTCATTAATGGAGTTATCATCTTCTGAGCTGAGGCTCGTTGTTTCAAGCACTTGAATAGCGGCAACAATATTACCACCAATCGGCCATTCATGATCTTTGACAAGTAATACTGGGCATTGACTTTTACGCAACAGATGCCAATCAGTTGGTGTAAACATAACTGCACTTAGCTTATTATGATCGTGTGTACTTTTTACAATCAAATCGTGATTATTGAGTTTAGCTTCTTCTAAGATTGATTCGAAAGGACGCTTATGCCAAATAAGCTTTAACTTTAAATCTATACCGGAATAATCTTGTTTTAATTGCTGTGTAAATGATTTTTTTTCTTCAGCAACAATAGCATCTTGCATTGACTGACGTTCATCACTCGAAAATAGAGACGTTAGTTCATAAGAAAGGTCATAGATAACAAGAAGAAGGGTAATTGATACATTATCTTGTTGAGATGCAAGATACAGCGCACGGGATAATGCGATTTGTGGCGTATTAACGGGATCTGCAACCACTAGAATATTTTTATATTTATTCATAAGGCACCTTCATCACAAATTGAATGTAGAGTAAGTATATGTTTCTTATATCGATTATACACAATCAACAATTTTACTTATTTAACTATATCTCAATTTGTGATAGATGCCATAAATGTACTGCATTTTATGGGCTATAAGTTAAGCGCTGTGAATTAAGACTATTTTTTACCAGCGAGTAAAGCTAAACCCTCACGATCTAAGATAGTGATGTATTTTCCTTTAACTTCAATCATTTTACTTATTTGGAAGCGACCAAGTAGGCGGCTGATGGTTTCAACCGTAAGCCCTAAATAATTACCAATATCACCACGTGTCATGGTCAATCGGAATTCTTTAGGCGAAAATCCACGCTCAGAGAAACGCGCTGAAAGGTTATTTAAAAAAGCGGCAAGACGTTGTTCAGCGTTCTTTTTACTTAATAAAAGAATCATTTCTTGATCAGCGGCAATTTCGCCACTCATTAAGCGCATTATTTGGCGACGTAACATCGGCATTTTGCCAATTAAGTCATCAAGGGTGTCAAAAGGTATTTCACAAACCATAGACGTTTCTAATGCTTGAGAAAAACTTGGGTGAATACCAGAGCTCAATGCATCAAAACCGATTAAGTCTCCAGCGAGATGGAAACCTGTAATTTGCTCATCACCTTGTTCTGTAATTGTATATGATTTTACAGATCCTGAACGGATAGCGTAAAGTGATTTAATTTTATCACCGGCTTTAAAAATTTCATCGTGTTTTTGAAAAGGTTTTTTGCGTTCAATAATTTGGTCGAGAGAATCTAGCTCCGAATCATTCAAAGAATATGGTATGCAAAGTTGGCTAATGCTGCAGTTTTGACAGTGGATTTCACACTTTGAAGTCGCAACTCGTGTTGGGATCTTGTTATCTAGGGCCATAATTCCAATAAACTCTTTTGATATATGTCAATATTGTAGCAAAATTAAATGCCAGAAGCACTTAATTGTACTAATGCTATATAAATAATATGTAAACCGAATAAAACGAGTAATAAACCGCTCATTTTTTTGAACTTTGCGTTTTGTATTAAGCTGTTAAATTTACTCGACAAACTTCCAACTAAAAACATAATGGGGAAAGTTCCCAGCCCGAAAGAAAACATAGTTAATGCAGATTCTAATGCGGACCCACTTGATAAAGCTAAAGTTAGCGCTGAATAAACTAAGCCACACGGTAACCAACCCCATAAGAATCCGAGCGGGAAGGCGTGATAAGGTGTTTTTAATGGCAAAAATTGGCGAGCCAGAGGTTGAATATATCGCCAGACTAAACGACCCACTTTTTCAAGTTGGAGAATCGCTGAATTGAGTTGCGCAATATATAACCCAATCAATATTAATGTAATACCAGAAACAAAGCGTAAAATCACTAATAAGTCATAGCCAGCACCAAAATTCAAGCCAATTTGTGCAGTATAACCGACAATTAGGCCTATTAGCGTGTAGCTAGAGATCCGTCCTAGATTATAAAATAGTGGGGCGAGTGATGCAGTTTGAGGTGATGATTGCGTGTTTGCATGTGCGATTGCGCCAGAAATACCGCCACACATCGCAATACAATGACCAGCCCCTAAGATACCAATCATAAAAGCAGCGAAAAAACTAGTTATCATGTTTGACAACTGGTTTAGTAACCGGTGATTCGTTGTTATTATTATCTTCGTCAAACAAGATATTACTGCCTTCACGTTCTAAATCTTCAAATTGGTCTGACTTAACGGCCCAAAAAAAGATACCTACAGCGATTGCAACAAAAATTATCGCAATCGGGATTAACATAAAAATAATTTCCATTACTTTAACAGCCTTAATGAATTACCAATAACGAGCAGTGAGCTGAGTGACATTCCAATTACCGCAATATACGGAGGTACGCTTCCTGACATTGCCAACGGTAAAATTAATGAATTATAGCCAAGCGCCCACATTAAGTTTTGTTTTATTATTTTATATGTTTTTGTCGCAGTAGCCAGCATATATTTCATCGCAATGAAATCAGTAGTTAATAACACCACATCTGCACTGTTTTTCGCAAGGTCAGAGCCTTCACCCATTGCAACTGATACAGTCGCAGCACTGAGGACTGGCGCATCGTTAACCCCATCGCCAACCATTAGCATTAATTTTCCTTGTGCTTGTTGTTGATTGATGTAGGCAAGTTTACTTTCTGGTGATTGGCTGGTTTTTATATTTGTTATTGCCAAACCGTCGATCACTTTATTCGTGTTGTTTTCTGTATCGCCAGTAAGCAGGGTCACGTCTAAGCCAGTATTGGCAATATAATCCAATGTGGTTGAAACGTTCTCTCGCATTTCATCTTGAATATAAAAACGTGCAATTAACTGATTATTTTTAATTAAATAAACAACAATTTCTTTACCATCTGATGTTGAACTTGTTTGCTGTGTAAAGGCAGAAGAACCTATTTTGTAAGTATTCTCGCCAAGTGTTCCCGTAATACCTAAACCAATATGATTTTGTGTTGTATCAAATTGAATTATTTCTATATTCGATTTAAACGCAGATGCTATCGGGTGTGTTGAGTGTTGCTCTAAAGACGTTGCTATGCGTAATAATTCATTTTCTTGTAATTCACTGTCCGATTTAATACTCGTTAGCGAGAATGAACCTTTTGTTAACGTTCCTGTTTTATCGAATGCGATTTCATCAACTTTAGTTAGCGATTCAAGCACGTGTTCTTTACGAATTAAAATACCACGTTGAGATAAGAAGCTGGTTGCACAGGTTAGTGCCGTTGGCGTTGCCAATGATAAAGCACAAGGGCAGGTAGCTACAAGAACAGACAAGGTGACCCAAAACGCTTTCTCAGGTTCATAACCCAACCAGAAAAGGTAAGTACTTGCGGATATGACCAATAGCGCGAGAACAAAATAACGTGATATTTTATCAGCCAAGATTGAAATCTGAGGTTTTGATGACTGCGCTGTATTCTGTAAGCGGATAATTTCTGAAATCAAATTGTGCTTGTGTGTTTTAGTAACGCATACCTTAATTGTTTGTTCAACATTAAGACTACCTGTGTACACACCACAATCAACCGATTTTGTAATAGGTAAGAACTCACCAGTTAGCATTGATTCATCTACACTTGTTTCACCTGCTACAATGGTGCCATCACAAGGGATCACTTCGCCGATTTTGACAATGACGAGATCGTTGATTTCAAGCTGTTTTGTAGGAATTAGTTTTTCAGTTTTATCTTTATTAACACGCAATGCCATATTTGGAATAAGCTTTGCCATGTTTGCACTCAGTTCGGACGTTTTCTTTCTGGCTCTTAGTTCTAGATAACGACCAAATAATAAGAAGAAAGTGAACATTGAAATAGATTCAAAGTAAACTTCGCCTGTTCCAGTCATGGTTGCATAAGCAGAGGCTGAATAAGCGCCAAGTAATGCGATTGAAACAGGTACGTCCATACCCAGCGTTCTGGTACGTAAATTACGTAAGGCATTAGAATAAAAAGGCTGCGCGGAATAAAGTAATACAGGCGTTGCAACAATCAAACTTACCCATCGGAAAAGTTGGCGATACATCTCTTCCATATCACCGAACCAAGTAGAGTAGAGCGCTACTGCAAACATCATTACTTGCATTGTTGCTAACCCAGCTAACCCTAATCGTCTGAAATAAGATTTAAGTTGCTTGTTGTACATCAATTCATGTTGGTCTGCTTGAAAAGGCGATGCACTATAACCTAAATTGCTGATTCGTTTTAAAATATCACTTAACTTTATTTCTTCATCAACCCACTTGAGCGTAATGCGATTACTTGTCGCGTTGACGTTGATGAAGTGAATACCTTGGGTATTACGTAAACTTTTTTCAATTAACCAAGCACAAGCGGCACAGGTTAATCCTTCAACGGTGAGGGTGATTTCTTTTATTTCACCGTCTTGATAAACAAACTCATCTTGAATTTCATTATCATCGTATATTTCTAATCGTAATAACTCATCCGGTACTAATTGCTTTGCTGTGGGAGATAAATCAGTTCTGTGTTCATAATATGAGCTTAAGCCTGAACCGACAATCATTTCAGCGACAGACATACAACCTGGGCAACACATTTCACGTTCTTCAGGTGCGATATACACTTTATATTTATTTTTATCTGCAGTTAAAACATCTTCGCCACAGTGATAACAATTAGTACCGTTTGACATTAATCTTGCTCGCCGTCTAACTTAATTACAGAAGTATTTGGATATTGAACGTATTCTTGAACACGCCATGTATGATCAAAAGACTCTGCACGCACACGCCATTTTCCTTGTAGCATATCTTTTGGTATTTCTACACGGTAACTCCCGTCAGCCGCTGCTGTAGCTAACATTGAAATATCATGTTTTGCCAACGTTACGTGGAAAAATGAAATGTTAAGCGCTTCGTTCTCTGTCATATCACCTGTGGCAGGTGTGAACACAGCAAAGCCGTTGTCGAATTTTAAATTGAATGTAATATTTCGAGCTAACGCTTCATGGTATTTAGTTAAGTCTTGGTTAATTTTTTTACCATCTTTATAGTAATCTTCAGAAACCATGTTTGGCTGGTTATGTTGAAAAACAATAAATGTCGAAGTACCAGCAACCACAGACAAAAAAGGAAAGAAAAAAACGAACCAGAACCAAGGTTCTTTATACCAATAAGATTTCATTGTGAACTCCAAAAAGGGAAAAGCGAAATTTAACAAAGTTACAGCTAAAAAAAAAGCTCCATTTAGTAAATGGAGCTTTAAATTACCACTATTACGTTACTTTACATTTAAGCTGTAAACATAACCGGTTAATAGCGTTATTTTGTCTTCACCAAGGATTTTACTCCATGTAGGCATAGCCCCATTACGACCGTATTTAATTGTTTGTTCGATAGTTTTTCTTGAACCACCGTACAACCAAGTTTTGTCCGTTAGGTTAGGCGCACCCAGCATAGTCATGCCTTTAGCATCAGGACCATGACAAGCTGCGCAAGTTTGAAGAAATATCTCTTTACCTGCAGCTTCGTCACGCGCATTCACTCTACGACCAGATAGACCAACAACATAAGTTGTTACTAGATCTACTTTTTTATCGCCGAGAACCGATAACCAAGCTGGCATTACACCATTTCGTCCATGCATGATCGTATTTTTGATATCAGTAGTAGTACCACCGTATAACCAATTGTTATCCGTTAGGTTAGGGAAGCCTTTAGCCCCACGTGCATCAGAACCATGACACTGTGAACAGTTTTGTAAGAATAGGCGTTGACCTACTTTTACTGCTTCAGGGTCTTTCGCGATGTCAGTAATTTCACGGTATTCAGTGAAGTTACTTTCTTCTGTTTTAACTAATTTGTTAAATACAGCTGCATATTTGTCATCTGCAGACGACACTTCGCGTTGGTATTCATTAGTGCTTGTCCAACCTAATAGGCCCTTATAGGCACCTAAACCAGGGTAAAGTGCAAAATAGATGAAACCACCTATACAAGTAAAAATAAACAGGTATTTCCACCATGTTGGCAATGGGTTATTTAACTCTTCGATACCATCGAAAGAGTGGCCCATTGATTCGCCTTCTTTAACTCCGGTGTCGTTTTTGTTACACATCCAAAGCAGACCTAGGCAACCAAAAATACTACCTAGTGTGATCACTGTGATCCAAATACTCCAAAAAGTACTCATAATCATAAACTCCTAAATACGAGCAGATGTATTTTTCTGCTCTCCATTAAGTGAATCACTATGGACTTTTTCATCAGCAAATACTAAATTAGCAGCTTCATCAAACGAACGTTTTTGACGTTTGCTGTAAGCCCAAGCAATAATACCGATAATAATGGCCATTAGTATTAGGGTATAAACCCCTTGAAATGTACCGTAATCCATACGTTATACCCCTATTTTAATGCATGACCTAATGATTGCAGGTAAGCAACCAAAGCGTCTAGTTCAGTTTTACCTTTAACCGCGGCTTCTGCACCAGCAATATCGGCATCTGTGTAAGGAACATCAAAGTAGTTTTTGAAGATACTTAGTTTCTTAGCAGACTCTGAACCATCTAATACATTTTCAGCTAACCAAGGGAAAGCTGGCATGTTTGATTCAGGAACAACACTACGTGGGTCAAGTAAATGGGCACGATGCCAATCATCAGAATAACGACCGCCAACACGCGCTAGATCTGGGCCAGTACGTTTAGAACCCCATAGGAATGGATGCTCCCAAACAGACTCACCAGCAACAGAATATGCACCGTAGCGCTCTGTTTCTGCACGGAAAGGTCGGATCATTTGACTATGACAGACTGAACAGTTCTCACGGATGTAGATATCACGACCTTCCATCTCTAGCGCCGTATAAGGGCGTAGAGTATCTAAAGGTTCAGTGGTATCTTTTTGCCAGAACAGTGGCGTAATTTCAACCATTGCGCCAAAGCTGATAGCAATGACGATGAAGATCGCTAATAAACCGATGTTCTTTTCAATTAATTCATGTTTCATAACATATCTCCTAAGTTATGCAGCTTCAGCATCAGCTTTGATTGAATGATCTGCGGCAGAGATTGTCTTAAAGACATTATATGCCATAAGAAGCATACCTGTTACAAAGAACACACCACCAATGAAGCGCACAAAGTAGAATGGGTATGAAGCTTGCAGTGATTCAACGAAGCTATACGTTAAAGTACCGTCAGCATTTACCGCTCTCCACATTAGCCCTTGCATAACGCCTGAGATCCACATTGCAACAATGTAAAGAACTGTACCGACAGTTGCCAACCAGAAGTGAACATTGATAAGCTTAACGCTATACATACGACCTTGGTTAAATAACACAGGGATTAAATGGTAGATAGCACCAATAGAGACCATTGCAACCCAACCGAGTGCACCAGAGTGTACGTGACCAATAGTCCAGTCAGTGTAATGCGATAATGCGTTTACACTCTTAATTGCCATCATAGGGCCTTCGAACGTAGACATACCGTAGAAAGATAAAGATACAATAAGGAAACGCAGGATAGGGTCATAACGTAGTTTATGCCATGCACCTGACAGCGTCATGATACCATTAATCATACCACCCCAAGATGGCGCAAATAGGATTAACGACATGACCATACCAACTGATTGAGTCCAATCAGGTAACGCTGTGTAATGAAGGTGGTGAGGACCAGCCCAGATGTACAGCGATATTAATGCCCAGAAGTGAACAATAGATAAACGATATGAGTAAACAGGACGATTCGCTTGTTTAGGAACAAAGTAATACATCATGCCTAGGAAACCTGCCGTTAGAAGGAAACCTACTGCATTATGGCCGTACCACCACTGAACCATTGCATCAATAGCTCCACCGTAGATAGAATAGGATTTCATCATATTCAGTGGGATTGCAGCATTATTCACTATATGTAGAATAGCAACAGTTAGAATGAATGCGCCAAAGAACCAGTTCGCAACATAAATATGTGACGTACGTCGTTTAACAATTGTGCCAAAGAATACAATTGCGTAGATAACCCAAACAATTGCAATTAAAATACTAATTGGCCATTCAAGTTCTGCGTATTCTTTTGAGGTGTTATAACCCTGTGGTAATGATATAACGGCGGAGATAATAACAAGTTGCCAACCCCAAAATACAACTGCTGGTAAAACACCGCCAAATAAGCGAGTTTGACAGGTACGTTGAACAACATAAAAAGATGTTGCCATTAGGGCCGAAGTACCAAATGCAAAGATTACTGCATTGGTATGTAGGGGACGAAGACGGCTATAAGTTAACCAAGGTGTATCGAAATTTAGTGCAGGCCAAATTAACTGTGCTGCAATTAGCACACCAATTGACATACCAACAATACCCCAGATAACAGCCATCACAGTAAACTGTCGTACAACTTTATAGTTATAGTCAGTTTTTATAGGTGAATGAGAGCTCATATTTTGCTTCCGGTGCTACGAATAATTAAACATCTTACGATGCGTGAATACCCAAAAAAGTACGTGTAAATATAGGTTTTATAAATTGACTATCGTACTCAGATGGGGATATTACGCGATTTTACGTAACATTAACAGCGGAATTTGTTTGTTATTTTGTTAAAAAGACACTATAAATAGGTGTATTTGACTTGATTGATTTAGATCAATCAATTTGTATTTAAAAATAGATTTTTCAATGTTGAATTGATAATAATCAAGCAAAAATAGTGCTAAGAACATAACAGGGTGTAAAATGATTCGTGTTCTTTTTGGGCCTAGTGCAACATAAGGTTATTAGCTTGTTAATAAAAAAGGTTGCTTAGCTCTGCTGTAGTAAGAGAGTTAGACAACCTTTTGGCTCGTACTAGATTTAAGTATGAGATTAAACGTGTTAATTAATCGCTTAAGCTTTTAATGCTGCTGATACAATTTCTTGTGCTTCGCTTAAAATTAACGCTAAATGCGCTTCATCTTTAAAGCTTTCTGCATAAATTTTGTAAATAGCTTCTGTGCCTGATGGGCGCGCAGCAAACCAACCATTTTCAGTCGTTACTTTTAAACCACCAATTTTACCATTGTTGCCTGGCGCGTTTGTTAATTTAGCCGTGATAGTTTCACCGGCCAATGTTTTAGCCTGAACCGACTCTGGTGATAAATTCGAAAGAATCGCTTTTTCTTCAAATGAAGCTGGCGCATCGATGCGGTTATAAACGGGAGAGCCAAACTCTTCAGTCAGTGCTGCATAAAGTTGTGCAGGATCTTTACCTGTTACCGCAAGAATCTCTGCAGAAAGTAATGCTAGAATGATGCCGTCTTTATCCGTAGTCCAAACGGTACCGTCTTTACGTAAGAATGATGCACCCGCACTTTCTTCGCCGCCAAAGGCAAAATCGGCAGTATGTAAACCGTCAACAAACCACTTAAAACCAACAGGGACTTCACATAATGGGCGTTCAATCTTAGTTGCGACACGATCAATCATAGAACTTGATACAAGTGTTTTACCTATTTTCGCATTCACTGGCCAATCTTTGCGATGACTAAATAAGTATTGAATTGCGACTGCAAGGTAATGGTTCGGATTCATCAAGCCACTTTTCGTCACAATACCATGGCGGTCATAATCGGGATCATTGCCAATGGCAATATCAAAATCGTCTTTTAAGTTGATCAAACTTGCCATTGCATAGGGTGATGAACAGTCCATGCGGATCTTGCCATCTTTATCTAGGCACATAAATGAAAAACTTGGATCTACGCGGTCGTTTACTACTTCAATATCTAAATTATATTTCGCAGCAATCACTTCCCAGTATGCAAAACCAGAACCGCCTAACGTATCGACACCGATTTTAATGCCTGCATCTGAAATTGCTTTAAGGTTGAGCACATTTTCTAAATCTGCAACATAGCCTGCTACATAATCAATTTCTTGATAATGAGCAGACTCAATAGCAATAGCAAAGCTAATACGTTTAACAGCAGTTAAGCCTTCTGCAATAATATCGTTGGCACGGTTTTCAATTATTTTCGTTACATCACCATCAGCCGGGCCACCATGTGGCGGATTATATTTAATGCCGCCATCTTGTGGTGGGTTGTGTGATGGCGTGATAACAATACCGTCAGCTTGAATTGTGTTGTTATTGTTATGCGTTAAAATTGCATGTGAGATAACCGGCGTCGGTGTAAAACCATCATCCGCTTGAATGCGTACATCAACACCATTTGCAACTAATACTTCGATAACTGAAATATTTGCTGGTTCAGATAATGCGTGTGTATCTTTACCGATAAATAAAGGGCCTGTAATGCCTTGTTCATGGCGATATTCGGCAATCGCTTGAGAAATAGCAAGGATATGGTCTTCATTAAAAGAAGACGCAAAAGCGTTACCACGATGACCAGATGTGCCAAATGCAACACGCTCAGCAATTTTACTCACATCAGGTTTGTTGATGTAATAATGAGAGACAAGTGCAGGGATATTACAAAGATCAGAATTTAATGCCTTTTGTCCGGCTCTTGGGTGAACTGCCATGTGCAATTATTTCCTTAATATATGAAAGCGATTATTTGTTACCATTATACCTCTTATAAGTTAATAGTGGCACACTGTTTCTTTTGAAATGACTAAAAACTGGTCTTAGCTGTTGTTTCTGCGCTTTCTATAACCAGTGACTAGCAGCTGTGAATTAAGACTATAGGCATTGGTGTATCGATTGTGTTAAAATGTGCAATTGTAAATTATTTATTTAGAGTTAATTTAGTTATGGCGCGTACAGCTGCAGCATTACATATCTTAGTAAAGCACCAAGATAAAGCATATGACATTTTAGAACAGCTAGAAAAAGGTGGCAACTTCCAAAAGCTAGCTAAGTCACATTCTCTTTGCCCATCAGGTAAGAAGGATGGTGGTAACTTAGGTGAGTTCAGAAAAGGTGCGATGGTTCCCGCCTTCGATAAGGTTTGTTTCAATGCCGAAATTCTTACTCCACATCTTGTGAAGACCAAGCATGGTTGGCACATCGTTAAGATATTGTATAGAACGTAATTAGCTTCTAATAAAAAGCCCTCAATCAATTTGAGGGCTTTTTTATACTTCGTTATAAATTAATTGTCTGGATATGCTTTTTTTACTTCACTTGCGATAAGCGCTTTTAATGGTGCGTCGCCGAAAGTTGTCAGTTTCACACCGTTAACATAGAAGGTCGGTGTCTTTAATACTTTTAGCGTTTTAGCATCTAGTGTATCTTGAGCTAATTTGTCAGTAATAACTGTTTTCGTCATATCAATTTTAAGCTTTTCAATATCAATACCAGCGTCTTGCAGATATGGATATAACAACTCTACATTGGCAGTATGATTGATTGCCCAACGACTTTGATTATATAGCGTCGTACTCAGTGCATCCCAGTATTTACCTTGTATTTTGGTTGCCTCTAATGCGGTAACAACAGGACCTACGTTTTTATGGAATGCCACTGGTCGAACAATTAAGTTTACTTTGCCTTTATATTTCTTTATTTGGCTTTTAACGAGAGGGTAAAAGGCTCGACAAGACTCACATGCGGGGTCAAAGAATTCAACAATAGTCACTTTGGCATTTTGATTACCAAAAATAAGTGCATTTTCACTATAGAGATATTGATCTATATTTTTAGTTGTCTCTTGAGTCATAAATGTAAAGGCACTGATTACAACAGCTATACATAATATAGCCATTGATATTATTTTATTTTTCTTTTTTATTTCTAAACTTTTTGTTGTCACTAATTTTTTCATGAATAAACCTAAATAGAAAATGAAATACACTGCGTATTCTAGATTTAAAAATCAATAACGTCTTGATCAAACGCTAATTTACGGATAAAAAGTACAGGTAATTACTCTATCGGTTCATGAAATCAACACCAAGCTAAGTAATGCGTAACATCTGCATGTAGAATTAAAAAAACCAGCTACAAATTTAACATCTGCAGCTGGTTTCCTGTTATCTATTTTCTTTACTATATAAAGGTATTAACTTTAGAAACCGTATTCAAGACCTACACGAGCAAATGTTTCTTGGCTATCAGAAGTTTTTGCACCCCAGCCAAGTTTGTCTGTCATACCAACTCGCACATAAGGAACAAAACCGTTCACAACACCCATCACTTGTAGTGATGTTACAGAAGAGCCTTTTCTTTCGTTTGAGTTGTCTTCTGAATCTACGTCTTCCGTTGCCGCGTAACCTAATTTAATACCCAGTGGGCCATTCCAATATTGCGCAACAACAGAATATGAACCTTGTGAGTCAACTTTTTTAGTCGCTATATTCTCAGCTTGGCCGTATTTATACGCGGCAGCAATGCTGATGCCAGTATCTAAAATTGGTGCTTCAAAACCAACGAGATAGGTAAAAGTGTCCGTTATAACTGCGTCTATTGGATCTACAGCAGCAACAGGTACAATCACACCATTCGCATCAATTTTATGTCCTGCTGCGACACCATCTACAGCTGCTTTTGATTGTCTACTATTAGCATACTCAAACGTTGCATGTAATGTGACCGTATCAAATGCTTTATACTTAGCTGCGCCACCGAACCAATGGCCATTTTCATCACTGCCAGCACGACCCGTTGCAACATTAACATTCAGATTTCCCATCGCAGGGGCAAAATAACGAATAGACTCCGTACGATCGTACATGTAAGCAATATCTCCTGTTGCGGCAGGGTCAAATACGCGGCCTAAGCCAGGGTTAGTAAAAGGCCAGTCCACAACTTCGTACATAGGCGTTAACTGTCGGCCAACAGTTACTTTACCGTAATCACCTTCAACACCCACGAATGTATCGCGGAAACCTAAACCGCCACCAGACCAGTCATCTACATCTGTATATCCTGATTCAACTTGAAATATGACATTTATCTCATCTGTCATTTGCTTACTACCGCGAAAACCTACACGTGTTTCGTTATCAATACTGTAATCTGCAAGATTCGTATCATCACCCGTGTGGCCATAAGTAGATACTGCTACGACACCGTAGATTTCTACATTGCCTGTATTTTCGGTGCCTAATACATATGCACTCGCACCAGTTGAAAACAAAACAGTTGATACCGCTAGGGATACTGCCGATAGACTTAACTTGTTCATTCTAAATTCCTTTTAGTAGATGTAAATGCTGTTTGTTATTTGTCGTAAAATAATAATGAACTTTATAACTTGTTGATTTTGAGTCTACTCAATTAAATTTGCGTTACAAATTAAGTTATTTTCATACGTGATAAAAATCACAATATAATTAATATAAAGTTATAAATAATGATTAAGATCTCATTAATAACCATAGCCTCCCGTTAATTCACTGTAATAATTTACATAGGAAACTATGTGGTCTGGATTTATTTATGAAATGAACTTTCATTACGCCTCTAACAACAAAGACTGAAATGATAATGGTTTGCCCGTAGATTGCTGATTTATAGTAATATTAATATCTTCTCATTAAGAGTGGGGCTGCGATAACTATGTTAATTATGATTATGCTTCATTTAATCAGAGGTGGTTTTTAGTTTGTTATTTCTCATTCTGTGATTATTTAATTTATTCCTCACGCTTAGTTATTCATTAATAATGACTTTAATCACGTAACATCCATAAAATTCATTATAAAAGTGATTTTTGTCACATCGAGTAGAAATCCGGCTGGTAAATACAGTTAATTATTTTATAGTCCAAATTAAGTTTAAGGTTCAAACTGATTTCATGCAAAGGAAGGGGTGGATATGAAAAAAACAGCAATAGCACTTGGATTAAGCGTTGCACTGGCAGGTTGTACTACAACTTTGGAAACGTTATCGACACAAATGGTGGTTGATGCAATATCTTCATCTGTACAAGTTACTTATCAGGTAAATAAAAAGCTTGAAGGTGGCTCGGCTTCAATATGTAAAGCACTTGGCGCTGAATGGGCTGCATGTCAAGATACGACCATTGAACTAACCAATAACGGCGATGCAATTAATTCCAGTGAGTGGGAAATATACTTTCACAGTATTCGTCGTATCTTAGATGTGAAATCACCTGAATTTATGATTGAACATATTAGTGGTGATTTACATAAAATCACACCGACTTCTGAATTTAAAGGATTTGAAGCTAACTCAACAGTAGAGATAAACTTCATTGCAGAATATTGGTCTTTATTTGAAACCGATGTGATCCCACGTTATTACGTCACCGCCGAAAATGCAGAACCAAAAGTCATCGCAAGTACTGACACCGAAGATATGTCAAAGATCATCACCCCCTTAACGGGCGAAAACTTAAAGCGTCATGCTGGTGATAACAATGTAGTAATGAATGCAAGTACGCGGTTTGATAAAAACAAAGCGACTGCACAACTGTCAGTATCTACAATTGCAAACAAGATTTTACCAACCCCTGTTTGGCAAGATATCGCGATCACAGGAAGCGCAGACCTTAGTAAAGGCATTAACATTAATGCTCCAGCCATGAATACTGCGTCACTTGCTGCTGTTACAAGCCGATTTGATGATTTCGGTGTGAATGTTTCAGGTAAATACCCAGTAAACGTGACTATTGCACCTCTACAATTAGATACTGCTTATGCTAAATCAGGTGGCTACAGCCTTGATATTTCAGATAGCAGCGCCGAGATTATTGCGTTTGATAATGCTGGTGCACTCTACGCTTTACAATCTATCGCGTCCTTAATTCCATCCGATTTTTCGTCTAATAAAACCATTTCACAAGTAAGCGTTAAAGATGCGCCAAACTTTGAGTACCGTGGAATGGAAGTTGATATTGCACGTAATTTCCACAGTAAAGCATCGCTTTTACGTTTACTCGATCAAATGAGTGCGTATAAACTGAATAAATTCCATATTCACCTGTCTGATGACGAAGGCTGGCGATTAGCTATCCCTGGATTACCAGAATTAACAGATATTGGTTCACAGCGTTGCCACGATTTAGACGAAAACAACTGTTTATTACCTCAACTAGGGTCTGGTCCTACATCAGATAATCCCGGTTCAGGGTTTTTATCTAAAGACGATTACATCGAATTAGTCCAATATGCTGATGCGCGTAATATTGAAGTTATTCCTGAGATTGATATGCCTGCGCACGCGCGTGCTGGTGTGGTTTCAATGGAAGCTCGTTACAACAAATACAAAGATTCCGATATTACAAAAGCAAATGAATACCGCTTAGCAGATCCTGATGATGAATCCGTTTATACAACCATTCAATTCTACAATGACGGTATTTTAAATCCTTGTATGGATTCAACTTATAAGTTCATTCGTAAAGTTATTTCTGAAGTTCAGTTAATGCACCTAGAAGCCGGCCAGCCATTAAAAACATGGCACATGGGCGGTGATGAAGCTAAAAATATTCATTTAGGTAATGGTTATGAGCAGACGGGCGGGTCAACAGCTTGGAAAGGTGATAAAGACTTAACGAAAGAATCAATGCCGTGGGCTAAATCACCACAATGTGTCGCGCAAATAGCCGCAGATGATAACTTAAAAACAGCGCATGATCTTGGCCCAATGTTTGTTAAAAAAGTAGCAAATATCATTTCTGCTGCAGGCATTGAAAAAACACAGCTCTGGCAAGATGGGCTTAAAGATGTTGATCCCAAAGATCTGCCATTAGTCGCCGTTGCTAACGTTTGGGAAACCTTATATTGGGGTGGTGCGAACACATCAAATCACATGGTAGAACAAGGATTTGAAGTTGTACAATCACATCCTGATTATTTGTATTTCGATTTCCCTCAGGAAGTGAACCCGAAAGAACGTGGTTATTATTGGGCAACACGTTACACAGACAGTAAAAAGGTATTTAAATTCTCACCGAACAACTTACCTCAGAATGCTGAAACATCTAAAGACCGTGATGGTAATAACTTTAACATAAAAGGTGACAGTGAAAACCGTGGTTACAATGGTATTTCAGGTCAACTTTGGAGTGAGGTGGTACGTACAGATGAACAGTTTGAGTACATGGTGTTCCCACGGATCTTACCATTAGCAGAACGTGCATGGCATAAAGCATCATGGGAACTTGATTATGTCAAAGATCGCGAATTCAAAGGTGGCGAGACAAAATTTGTCGACACGAACAAGCAGCAGAATGAGTGGATTCAGTTTGCGAACATCATTGGGCAACGCGAACTGGCTAAAATAGATTCAACCGGTATTCAATATCGTTTACCAGTACCTGGTGGGAAAATAGAGTCAGGTAAACTGGTTACTAACGTTGCATTCCCTGGTCTAGAGGTACAATACAGCACAGACTCAGGTTCATCATGGGTAACTTGGACTAAACCTGTTGCGCTTACATCAGCAGAACTAAGAACGGTATCTCCCGATGGTAAACGTTTCAGTCGTATCACAAGCGTAAAATAATTAACCATCGTTCTAATAGTAAATAAAGGTGATTGTATTCAATCACCTTTATCATGATGCAATGAATTAAAGCGTATTATTAGACGCGGCTTAAGGGAATAACAAGAGATAACAATGATGAAACTTAAATTTTTAGCGCCACTATTACTACCACTTACAATATCAGCCTGTACAAATACTTACCAAGATGCGAACGCAGAGCAATTTAAAGATATGGTCTCAATTAAACAAACTTGGGAAGGTAAAAGGTTAACTGGTCCAGTAATCACATTAGAGCCACAAGCAGGAACCAGCCAAGCATTATTCACCGCTGATGCCTATATGTATGGCAGAGAAAGTAAGAACGACAAACATCAAATAAATACGCGCGTTAACCTACTTGTTAAGCACACTGATTTTGGTTTTGAATATGGCTTTGTGTCTTTAAATGGACAGCAATCTGTCGCGATTAAACAAGAACGAGCAACATTTAGAACATGTGATGAGTTATGTGTTTACGACCAAATGTTCTCGTTTTCGTTACCAAAAGACCTAGGTAATAATGATCTGACCATTAGACTACAAGAAAAACGGGGGAGTAAGCACGGTCCACTTATCACGCTGCCTACAGAATACCTGAAAGGTTATCAATATGTGCAGGCCGAGATTAAAGCCAATAATTAGTACAAGGTTGTAAGCTTGTACTAATATGCCGTGATTATAATGAGTTGCCTTTGTGTGCTATACATATTTGAGCGAATGTTTGAATAACAGAACCGCTTTGTAATTTACATTGCATTTCCGGCCCTAATACTCCAGAGCCTTGTCCTTCGGTTGCACTCACTGAAAGTGTAACTGAAGGTATCACTATCACCATCAATAAAATTAATTGTTTCATAGTATTCCTACTGTTTTATTTAAGTAGATACATAGATGTATCATCCTCTACTATGTAATAGTAGACAGTAGGTAATTAACTTCAAGTTTGATAAATTAATTTATACTAAAAATTAAGACTATCCCAATCTATGCTTATACATAGACTTATCAAACTGCAGTTCACAAAGACGATTATATAAAGTCGATTCATGAATCAATTGAGTATGAGTTCCTTGTGCAACAATTTCCCCTTTATCCATAAGTAAAATAAGATCTGCATTCACTACCGTTGATAACCGATGGGCAATGATAAGTGTCGTTCTATTTTCCATTAATTTCTCAAGTGCTGCTTGTACATGATGTTCGCTTTCTGCATCGAGGGCACTGGTTGCTTCATCAAGTAACAATACCTCAGGGTCTTTTAAAATCGCACGGGCGAGGGCGATACGTTGTTTTTGACCACCGGACAAACGCACACCTTGCTCACCCAAAAAACTCTTATAACCTTCAGGAAGTTGTTCAATAAATTCATGCGCATGGGCTAATTGTGCAGCTTTTATCACATCATCATCTGAGGCTGTTGGGTCACCATATCGAATATTATGCCAAACATCAGAACTAAATAAGACCGGGTGTTGAGGTACCATTCCCATACGTTTTCGGACATCATTCAGTTCTAGTTCATTAAGGTTGATATTATGAAACAATACTTGACCAATTTGTGGATCATAAAATCGCTGTAACAGTTCAAACAGGGTCGTTTTACCTGCGCCTGATGGACCAACGAGTGCGACGACTTTACCTTTCGGGATTTTAAGGTTAATTGATTTTAAAGCTGCGGTATTTGGGCGTGATGGATAATAAAAATCCAAGTTTTTAAATTCAATAATATTGTCATGTTGTTTAGTTAGTTTTTTCGGTGTATCAGGTGATTGTATCTTGCTTGTGACTTCAAGTAATTCTAACAAGCGTGTGGCAGAGCCCGCTGCCCGTTGTAATTCTCCATATACTTCGGAAATTGTAGCGACCGACATTGCGACCATTACAGCATAGAAAACAAAAGCACCTAATTCACCACCCGTCATTTTACCTTCGAGTACATCCATACCGCCTACCCAAAGCATGATACTGATGGCTCCAAACGTAAGAAATATAACAATTGCGATTAATAGCGAACGTTGTTTAATTCTATTTTTTGCCACTGTAAATGCATTTTCTACTTCATTAGCAAACGACAATTGTTCTTTTTCTTCATGCGTATAGCTTTGTACGACTTTAATGTTTTGAATTATTTCACCGGCATATGTACCAATGTCTGCAATTGCATCTTGGCTACTTGCAGCCAATACTCTTACTTTTCTACCATAGATAAGTATTGGAATAAGGGTAAAAGGGACACAAGCAACAACCCATAAAGTCAGTCCTAAATTAGTGACTAATAACATAATCAAACCACCAAATAACATGAGCACACTCCGTAATGCCATTGAAAACGAAGAACCAATGATAGACTGAAGTAGTGTGGTGTCAGTTGTTAGTCTTGACATTATTTCACCACTTCGATTTTCTTCAAAGTAATTTGGGTGAAGCTTAATAATCTGATTAAAAACTGCTTTTCGTATGTCAGCACTCACTCGTTCACCTAACCATGACATTAAGTAAAATCGGCTAAATGTACCGACAGCAAGTAATGTGATGAGTACAACAAGCACAAATATGGCGTTTTTTAATTGTGTTTCTGACCCTTCAATAAAGCCATTATCAATCACAAACCTAACCCCTTGGCCTATTGATAAGTTAACCCCCGCGGTCAAAAAAAGAGCAAGTAGGGCGTATATTACCATCAGTTTATAAGGTTTAATGAAAGCAAATATAGGCAATAAACTCGTAAATGCCTGAGTCTTATTTATTTTCCCCGATAATCTTGCACTCATTAAATTTACCTTCGCTTTAGATTGATTGCTAATCAGAATAGCAGACTTGTATTAAGCTAATTAAGATTATAGCGATAAATAGATACCAACTTTTTACAATAATTGTTGTCTCACCCTAATACCCAAGATAACTATTTCATCATTATCAATAAGAGCGAAGCATTTTATGTTTAAAACATTACAAAATTTACTTAAACAATTCACTAATGAAACCGCTTCAATAGGCACTGCTAATACTAGAGAATTTGAATTATCAATGGCTGCATTGTTATGTGAAGTTGCCAGTGCTGACAGTGTCATAAGTGAAAAAGAAAAAAATGCAAAGTCACACCAACTTGCAGTGTTACTCGATATCAATATTGAAAGAGCTAATGAATTGTTAACTCTTGCTCAGGGAAATAGTGACGAATCGGTATCAATTTATGAGTTCACCTCTAAATTACGCAACATCGATTATGCACAGCGCTATATACTCACAGAGGCTATGTGGCATGTCGCTTATGCCGATGGCGCTCTTGACCCATATGAAGAAGCTTTGATCAGGCAAGTATCAGAACTTATCTACGTTACACATTCAGATTTCATCAAAGCAAAGTTAGCCGCTTATCCAGACCCGTTATAATAATTTACCTGCTGGTCATTTGTTATGTTATATATACCCAAGTGATAGCGCTAACATGATGTAGATCAATAAACCCTTTTAAAACAAGGTCTTACGTATCACGCCGTTTTTTATTTTTTGTTTTTTTTTTAATCGTTTTTAATATTATTAACTGTTTGATTTCTTTAATTCAATATTAATTGTCACTATTCCTCTGAAAACCAAAATTATCATATTAAGTATAAATTTTTAATATTTTCAACATTATTATTTCTGTTATTTCTGAGATAAGATAATTTTAATGTTAACAGTATTGGTGCTGTTAGCTTTTTAAGTGAATAAAAATAAGGAAATTTTTATGAGTTCAAAAGATACTAATTTATCTAATTATGGCTTTGATATGATGGTTGCAACAACGCAAAAAAGTATTAATGCAAATTTAAAGCGATATTTAAAAGGGTTAGATGCTGAAGCACAATATCTTTGTTTTGTGATGGATCCCGTCGAACAAAAACCATGTCTAAAACCTTTAGATGAGCTGATAAACGAATCAGGTGTTAATCCTTTTGATCTTCCTGATGACGTTGATTATAAGCATCCGGATGTACAAGCGCTTTACCAGCATATGTTTATGGCGGCAATTATGATGAAGCCAGGGTTACCAGATATGGCGCCGAGTGAGATACCTGACATGGTTGAAATTGCGGCGACTAATTCTTCGACGGTTCAATGTAATTTATTGTATTCTGAATTTAAAACAATTGACCTTAACCCTGGTGCTTATGGCATATCAGGTACAATCAGTATTATATCACAAGGTGTGGACGAATCATGGAGTTTGTGTACAAGCGTAAATCTAGCTGCAATGAAGGTTGGACCCGATCTAAATACAAAATACTTTAATAAGCGCCCTCAACAAAAAAAGGCAATTCTTGATAAAATAAGTCATTTTGGAGACGATACCTTTAGCCTAGAGCAATTATATCTTGATTTAACGAACGCAAAATACCAAAAAATAGAAGGTGCCAGAGGGCTAAGTATGGAAATGCTACTCTACATCCAACTATATGCTCAACCTCATTATGATAAGGTACTAAAGTTAAATGGAGAACCTGTTATATCTCTTAGCGTTACAGATGATACGCATAAGCCAAGTTTAAATATAACGGGTGTACAAAGAACAGGTTTAAAATATCTAGATGAAGACACACTTTTACCTGTTAATAATCCAAGTAAAACCCAAAAAGATCTCGCTACGTTCAACTATATGTGTGTAACAGGTAACCACCATTTACCGGCAGCTACGTCAATCGATTGGAATTGGATTTCAGAATCCGAAAGTGTACAAGATAATGGCGTTATCGCAATTAGTCGCAGTACTATTACCGAATTTTACAAAAATGCGATTATCCCTACAGCAAGAAATAGTATGCTCTTACCTTGGGTTAATGTGGAATGTGGCATTTTTAATCTTGGTGATGTTGTTTTTGATTGGAATTTTAGATCTGGTCAAAAAGCGACAGAAATTCTCACCCCGCTGTCAGGCAGCGATCTACTTATTATAAAATACCACGGGGAGGCATCAGATAGGATGACTGTACCTGTTGTTAATCCTTTATTGCCTTTTTTTAAAAATCATGGTGCATTATCGCTTTATTCAGATTATGAATGTCGATTATCAGTCAGTGGTAATACTGTCATCGTGACTCAAAATATGAAGTTTAACGTTACAATCGAGCATATGGCAGATTCCGCTTACGGAACCATCATTAATAGAACCATCACTGAAACGCATGATCTTTATGTTGATAGTGAAGGTCAGATTAAAGTAAAACATCAATCCACAACAAAAAATGAAGCTGATACAACTGAATTCGATATATCTTGGATACCTTACGGAAATGTAACCGATTTAATCAAGGATATTAAAAAAGAGGCTGAAGCATTAGTAGATACAAGGCTAACGACTATACCAACGACAACATTTGAAAGTTTTGTATTTCCAGGTGGTGATGTATTTAGTTATAAAGATGTAAAGTTCTCTGAGCATCAAGATTTAGTATCAAATATTAACTACAAGACAGTTTCTGCTGAACAAGAGTTTGAAGTTGAAAACACAACATCAGAAGAAAATTGTCATTGCAATTGTCATGGTCAACGCGGCAGTCGCAATATAGTCGCAACGGTAGACTAAATTAATGAACAATTAAATTAATAGACAAAGGATTTGTATTATTATGAAACTAAATAAGTTAAACGATTCTGTCAATGTTGATATGGAACTCGTAACCGCGATAAACGCTCAAAATAAGCCGTTGATATTAGAACAATATATTAAGCAATTTAATAAGCCTGTTAAAAATGTTTGTTTTTTAGTGGATAAAAACAGTAATAAACCTAAATCAATAACATTAGATAAATTAATCCAAAAAACAGGTATTAATCCATTCGAATTAGATGAAAATATTGATGTTAATGGACCTGAACTTGAAGCCTTATATCAAGCCGGCTTTATGATGGGAATAAAGGTAACTATTGACACACCTGAGAATATTTCATTAGAAGATTTTCAATCATTATATAATAAAAACCTCCTTATCTATTCTGATTATACACTGGTTAAACTGGTTCCGAAGCACCTGTATTCTAAATCACATCGATGGATTTACTATGCTAATGCAGTTAAAGAAAATAAGCCTAATTCTGGCAGCATGACATGTATACCTCATTCGTCGCAAGAAAGTGTAGAAATAGAATCATCTTCAGAAGTAATGGTTAACTATCTACATGCCGAAATAATATCACCACAAGAAAAGTTTCAAGCATTGCAAACAAGTACAGGTCAATCACTGTTATTTTCTATTGGTACTGGTGGGGGGTTAAATTTAATCAAAGAAGATAGTGGGAAATCAGTATCTGGTTGGACTAAAACAGATTTAAGTAGTGTCATAATAGAAAGAGACTTTTCGCATGATAACACTGCTGTGTGTGATACTTTTGCTGTAGGCCAAAGTGCGGCTAATGGTTCATTTGGTATTGCTATGGTCATCACAGCGCAAGATGGGGATCATTTATATCTATCGTTAAATAATTCAAATACAGAAACTTACTGGGCCAATGCGCCTGACTGGATTAAATACAAATATGATAATCCTAAAACAGATATTAAACCATCACGTTTAGATATCGTGGATATACTTTTCTGTGAAACGAGACGTGGTAGGGAATACATAGTTGTAGATATCGTCCGTGATCCGACTGATAAAGCTGAACTCGTTCGACGTTTCTATATTGATGTTGACACTAAAACAAATTATTACTGGAAACTCCATAATTTAGCGGTTGATTTAGAAACAGATAAATATACAAGCTGTTGGGGTCACAGAGACAAAGATTCCGTTGATGGTTTATATACAATTGGACATATAGTTGACAGTCCTCAATTTTTCTATACACCTGTGATTGATGTATACAGCCCTGAAGATACGGCGCCTTCAACACACTTTCGATTACCAAGCGAAGTGCAGCCTGATGCAATAGCATCAATAAAGAGACAAAAGGATGAAAATTCTCATTTATTTACAATAGGTAATGACACATTATATTATTTTTCACCTTCCAATCATGGTAAAGACGCGACAGGTAAATTCGCGATTAAATACCCAATTATGTCTGATACACGTAAACTTATCGCGATGAGTGACAGTGAAAATAAAAGGATAACGCTATGGGGGTTAAATGGTAGCAAACAAGTTTATTACACCTCTTGTGATTTTTCAAAACTTGATAACCCTGCGGCCTGGAGCCTACCTGTTCCTATTTTATTCGGTATTAAGAAAATATCTGCATACATTAACTGTGTCGATGGCGGTAATACAATATTTGCGGCGGGTAATGGTCACATACAAAAAATAACACGTTCACCTCATTCGTCATTATGGCAAACGGCCGATATAACACTGCCAGTGCAAAAGGGCGCTAAAGCAATATCATTTGACTCATATACCACAACGATAAAATTATCTACCAAGCAAGGTCAACCTTGTAATAAAAAAGAATTATCTTTGAGTGCAAGTGCACCATGCAGTGTTTACATTAATGGACTGTACTATGTTTTTAACGATCGTAAAATAAGATTAACAACTGATGAGCTGGGTATTGTTACCATTGTAGAGCCTATAAAAGGCTTGCTCAATGCAACAACGTTCACGGTAGAGACAAATGAGTCATCACTCTCTATTATCAACCCGATGGATCAGGCGTTTAGTAAACTTGCAGCCCTTAATACGGTAGATAAGTTAAGAAGTGCAACAATTAAGCAGGAAGACGGTACAATAAGTCCGCTTATCAAAGAGGATGTTTCTTATGACAGTTTAAAATTAGCCGCTGCAAGCGTAGAGGCTATTACGACCTGTTATCAAGATGTATCGAACAAAACGGCCGCCCAATTACAATCACGTTCTTATCAGAGCAGCACTGCGAGTCCATTTAATGCCGTAGAATATACTAATCAATTAGCTAGCACGAATAATATTAATATTTTTGGTGTATCGATTGGTGATATATTTAACTGGTTAAAATCAGGTGTAGAAGCCGTCATCCAATTGGTTCGAAATGCTGCACATGATATTTGGTATTTCGCCGTAACCATTGGTGATAAAATATATCATGCTGTTATTGATACTGTTGAAGCCGTATTTGAAGCATTCGAGTGGGTGTTTGATGCAATTAAAGTTTTTGTAGAAGACGTTATTGCTTTTGTTAAGTTTCTTTTTGAATGGGATGACATTAAACGTACTAAAGACGTGATACATAATTTGTCTCGATGTTTTCTAGACTATCAAGTCCAAAATATTGGTACAATGAAGCAACAATTCAATAAAGAAATAGATAAGGTTAAAGAGCAGATTGATGAATGGTCTCAGTACGATAGTTGGTCGAATAATCTAGGACCAATCGCTGCTTATCCTACAGATTATAAAGCAGAAGATCCTCTCAAACAGCATACAGCGGCTTCACTGCATTTATTACATCATTTTAACAATAATATTGATAATATCGATATTGTGTCTGTACCACAAACGGCCAACTTTTGTTCTAATTCACTCGAGAAATTAATTAAGGAATTACATAATGAACTTAAAAATAGTGCAGATGATTTCAATGAAGTAATAACAAACTTATGGGCGTTAATCAAAGATATACATTCATTAAGTCTTAGTGACATCCTTAAACGTTTAATTGGTATCCTAGCAAATAGTGTATTAAGCGCGGCGAGTTTGGTTGTCAGTGTGTTATTTGACATTATGGCTTTCTGTATGGGTTCTATCACTGACATGCTGGAAACAAAGTTCCATATTCCTGTTATTTCAGATATTTTAAACCTAGGCTCATTTTCTATCTTAGATATATTAAGCTGGATTTCTGCTGTTGCTTATACTGTCACCTATAAAATAACACATAATAAAGCCCCATTTGTCGATTCAGAGGAAACAAACTTCCTGATTCACGCTGAAAATCTAGAGATCCTACAGCAAGGATTTAATAGAGAAGCAAGTATATGTTCTATTTGTGATAAACCGACAGCCATTATTAACATTTCAGATGAGACCAAAAAAGGTGTATTTGTTGCTGGTCGTGCTATTGCTGGTTTTACTAATTATATCTCTGTGTTTATTAGCGCATTAGAAGCAAATAATGCAACAGGAAATAAATTTGGTAAATACTCAGCTGGCTTGGCTATATTTAATGGTGCTGTTACAGGGGTGACCAATCAATTAGTGCCTAAGCATCCAATTAAAAATTCAGCAGTCAAGTGGGTGAGTAATTTAACGCTTATTCTTCGGATGTTATCTAAGGGGGCCTTTAATAGTGCTATTCAAGATAAATTTGGTGCACCAGATAATTTAGGTATTAAAATCCTAAAACCAGGTGATCCTCGTGCAGCTGGTTCGATTGTTGATGCCATACTTGTTATACCGGCTCTTGCTTGTACTGCATGGCATTTTTATGAATTATCTCAACTAGATGAAAGTATAGATAAAACACTTGCTGTTATTGATGAAGCCTGTAACCTTGAAACTTACGTGGCACGTGTATGTTATGCGCTTGCCGTTAATGATCCAGAAACAGAAACGAAAGAATTGGCCGTTATTGTTATGGCTATTGCCGCAGCAGTAGCTAGTGGTTTACAAGTGTCTGAAAGTATTATTGCAGACCAATCTAATCATTATGCGGAGTCATTATCTGTGATTAAAACAGTTATTAACCCAGGTACAAATCGCCTGAGTGAATTCAAACGATTAAGTGCGGTTAGTTAGCATTTCTTTACGGTATGAAGCCAAGGCCTGCTCACATGAGCGGGCTTTTTTATGCCAAATTTATTGATCACTTATAATGCCTTTGGTATTACTCATCTTCTATAATTTCGGACGAGGAGGGCCATTTACTATATATAGAATAACGTGATACTCATTAACTAAAGTAAACTTAATTATGACTAAAATCACAATTTAAACAGTGACTTACAGTTTTGGTTGGTTTTTGATTTCAATTATATCCAATATTAATTATGGTTATTTATTTAAAAGAAAACAATCATATTGAATATATATTTTTGATTTCTTAGTAATCTTATTTCTGATATAAAAAAACCACGTTAACAGCATTGCTGCTTGTTAATTGTTAATTTAAGTTAAAATAAGGATATTTTTATGAGTGCAAATGATACTAATTTATCTGATTATAAGTTTGATGTAATGGTTGCAACAACACAAAAAAGTATTAATGCAAATTTAAAACGATACATGAGAACGATAAAAGCCGAACCAAAATATATTTGTTTTGTGTTTTCAGTGGAAGTGGGTCATCCGGTTATAAAACCATTAGATGATATTATAGCAGAATCAGGCATAAATCCTTTTGAGCTTCCTGAAGGTATTGAATTTGGAGACAGCAGAGTACAGGCCTTACTTGGGGTTAAATTTGTCGGTGGACTTCAGATGATACCTGGATTGCCAGACATGGAGGCGGGTGATATACCAGACATCATTGAAATTTTTGTTGATAATTCGGCGACAGTGAGCTGCAATTTATTATTTTCTGAGTTCAAAGTCGTTGAAATTGTCACTGGTGCATACATAGAAGATTCTTTTAATATTAATTATCAAGAAAAGAATCAAGCATGGCGACTACTTACAACCGTAAATCTAGAAACAATGAATCTTGATCCAGCGTTAAACACAATATACTTTAATAATCGTCCAGCGCAGAAAAATGCAATTCTTGAGAAGATAAATCAATTAGAAGAGGGCACCTTTAGTTTAGAACAATTATACCTTGATTTGACGAATGCTAAATATCAAAAGATAGAAGGCATTGAAGGGGTCAGTGAAATGATGGAGATCTATATTGAGAAATATGCTCAGCCCCATTATGATAAAATTCTCAAAGATAATGGAGAGCCTGTTATTTCTCTTAGTGCCGCAGATAATCGTCATAACTCGAGTTTAAAATTAACTGGCGTACAAAGAACGGGTCTAAAATATGTTGATGAGAGTACACATTTACCTGTTGTACACCCAACACCGGCTCAAAAAGCGCTCTCTACATTCAATTATATGTGTGTAACTGGTGATCATCAGTTACCTGCACCAGCTACGCTTGACTGGAATTGGATTAATGAAGAAGAGGCAGTACAGGATAATGGTGTGATTGCTGTGAGTCGCGATACCATTACTACGTTTTACAAAGGGCTAATTCTTCCTTTAGCATCATCAAGTATGATTGCACCTTCGGTTGATGTAAAGTGCGGCTTTTTTGCTATTGGGGATGTGACTTTTAAATGGAAGTTAGCTAGCAATCAGAAACCAACAGAAATACTCACTCCAAAGACAGGTGAAGATCTGCTTATTGTTAAGTATAGAGGAAAAGATTCGGATGAAATGAAAGTCCATATTAGTATGTTCCCATATACTGTTAATTATGGTCAGTTAACAATTAATTCTGATTATGAATGTCGCTTGTCTGTCAATGGGAATACAGTGACAGTAACACAAAATATTACAATGTATGTTTCAGTTCAACATATGGATGCGGTAGGAAAGGGCAAAGTCATTAATAAAACGATCACAGAAAAGCATGAGCTTTATGTTGATCATTCTGGCCAGATTAAAGTAAAGCATAAATCGACAACGAAAAATGAACCTGATGATATTAATTTTGATGAAGCTTGGTATACGTTCGGTAATGTATCTGATTTAGTCCACGATATCGAAAGAGAAGCTGAGAAATTGGTCGATACACACCTTAAACAAATACCAACTAAGACATTTGAAAGTTTTGTATTTCCAGGTGCCGATGTATTCACTTATAAAGATGTGAAATTCTCTAATCATCAAGATCTAGTATCAAAAATTAATTATCAAACGACGTCTGCAGTGCAAGATTTTGAAAGCGAAGGCATGACATCAGAAGAAAATAGTCAAGTTAGTTGTAGTTGTGGACGAACTAATAGCAATATTGCAGCATTGGTTGAATAATTAAGCTCATAATCATCAAATAAAGCCGCGACAAACGCGGCTTTATTATACGTTAAATTAGATGTTTACTCATCTCTCTTCCTTTGTAGTCTACACAAATTCTTAGATGCTAGTAATATTATCCCTAATGTTAAAATGGCGATTGAAGATGGTTCAGGTACTGACGGGCTCACTTCTTCCTCGAATCCTGCATAGCGAACCTGTGATTGAGAAAAGTTATAAAAACCAAATTTGCCTGTATTAAAGCTCCCTGACACATCAAAGATATTCGTACCATCAATACCGATTTTAATTCCAGTCATTGTAAAGTCTAAAGTGAAATCGTAAACAGTATTATCTGCCCATCCGTTACTTGGATCATAGTCAGATGCTAGGACAGTTATATCTGAACCTGTATGATCCCAATAATTTACATTTGGACCGCTAGTTTTTGACAGCGTAAAACCAGATGGAGCATATCCCCACGATGAAGAGTTTTGAGTACCTTGCTTCCAATCAAAAAGTAAAAAATCATTACTATTATTATACCCGAAAGCAAAACCTATATAGTCGTCGTCACTTGTAGTTTCAACTCCAAAAGAGCCCTCAAATATACTATCTATATAGTTCGAGTCACTAAGAAAGAAAGTTGGATCTCCGTTTGTGGTTTGTAAAACGCTTGTTCCTGTGCCATCTACGGTCCAAGTTCCTCCAGAGGTAGGTGTCCAGGTGTTTAAGTCAAGCAATCCCGCATTAACAAAGCTGCTCATAGATAAAAATAAGACAGCTAAACTGGTTTTCAACATTCTTATATTCATATGCATTCCTTATTGATACCTAATATCTTTTAGTTATTTTGGTAAGCGTATTTTGTTGCTTATAGCAATAGCACTTTAATAGAGCAGCAATAAACACACCAAAAATTAAATAATAGTAATAACAAATGGTTGAAGCATAACTTAATATTTTATGAACCTTTTTGTAAAAAAGGCCGACAGTACAAAATCAGCATTATAAATGCTGTTATAAACACTCTATTTTTAACACAATCATTAGGAACGTTAATGTTTAAGAGCATTATAATTTGTTGTACTCATTAATGATGAATTCTGGCTCAGTCTTACACCTAAACAGCAACAAATATTAACGGTTGCTGCACATCAGGTAGAAAAAGAGCTACGTGGGAATATTGCGGAAAAAGAACATGCAGCTTTAGATAAGATCAAGAAAACGTCTACACAAAGTATCTCATTAACATTAACCGAATCATTCAGTACCCCTCCAGCATTTATCTTGTCAATTTGTTTTAGCCTGCTTATTATCGGCTTATTTCTAGAGTCTATATCCATGTTGCTGCTGATGATGATGCCTGTATTACTGCCCACTATTCAGCTAATGGGGATCGATATTATCTGGTTCGCGATATTATTCGTGATGATGATTGAATGCGCTCTGGTTACTCCACCTGTCGGCTTAAACCTATTTACGATACAAGCAGTAACAGGCAGCCCAATAATCGATATAACTAAAGGTGTAACTCCTTTTTTCATACTCATTTTATTGGCGGTTTTGATTATCTACCTGTTACCAGAGATCGCGTTATTTATCCCTTATCATTACACGGGGTAGGAGGTGTCTCCTCACGCTGCGACCAGTATCCAGCCAATAATGCACCGGATAAATTATGCCACACAGAAAATATAGCCGCAGGTAAAGCTGCCAGCGGAGTAAAGAATTTCATCGCCAGCGCGGTCGCTAACCCCGAATTTTGTAATCCGACCTCTAATGAAATGGTTCGACAAATCGTTTTATTGAATCCCATTAAACGGCAACAGATATACCCAAGCAATAATCCAATGCTGTTATGCAAAACAACAGCAAGTGCAATCAAGGGACCAAGCTGTGCAAATTGTTTTGCATTAAGTGCGACAATAATCATAATTGCGGTGACAATCGATAGCATAGAGATAAGAGGTAATACAGGAGTAATACGAGTAATTTTACTTCCTATCAATTGATTTATTAGCAAACCGATACTCACAGGTAATAATACAATTTTAACTAGGCTCCATATCATCACAGCCACTGGAATATCTACTTTTTGGCCAATCAATAACTCTGCCAATAAGGGGGTTAATACGACGCCAAGCAGTGTTGACGTTGCCGTCATGGTGATAGATAAAGCAACATCGCCTTTAGCCAAATAGCACACTACATTCGACGCAGTTCCACCTGCTACAGTTCCAACTAATACCATACCTATCATCAGAGATTCATCCAAACCCATAAATAAGCTAATCATTAACGCGACCAAAGGCATAATAGTAAATTGTAGTAATACTCCAGCACCAACCGCATATTTATACGTAAGCACATTGATAAAATTACGAAAACTAAGTGTTAACCCCATGGATAACATAATGATAATCAATAATGGAACAATATAACCTTTGAAAGGAATCAAAAGGTCGGGTTGAGCATAGGCGAAAATAGCCCCCAAAAGTGCCCATAGCGGGAAAAGAGCTGTAATTCTATTTAACATGTATTATCCTTTTTAAATTTGTGCGCATTCATTTGCAGCTGAAGTATGTGTAATTAATTGTCCAGTTATTGGTTCCGTTTTAAACGTAGATCGATTTTAACCCTTTTAAAACATTAGCTATTTTGTAATTTTGTGACTAAGCATTATAGTCAAAAGGGGTAGTGTGTAAACACATCATCTTTACCCTTATTCATTTCTTTTAAACCTTGAGCACTCATAATAAATTGGCTAGACGAAATACCCATTGTTGGGTATTATCAATAATTCTATTTTTAACACAACAATTAGGAACGTTAATGTTTAAGAAAATAATATTATGTCTCCCCGTCATTTTTTCAGGGTTTACTTATGCAAGCTGTAGCGTGCCCAATAGTTTGGAAAATATGACGTTGATCAATCATGTTGAATCCCAATACAGTGCAACGAATCCGAATGCAGGAGCTATATCGAAAGTTACCTATACGACAGATCGTTATCTTAACGAATTTCTTAATAAAGAAATTGGTCCTTTCACTGGATCTTATACTTATAAAGTACTCGACGATGAAAATGGTGTCGGTATCTATTTGGGTGACGAAACAAAACCACTGAACAAACCCTCACATACAGTTATCTTCAAATGCTTAACGGATAAATATGGTATGGCGATCTTTACTCAAATAGCCGGCGCTAATGAGCCTGTAGGCAGACAAAATACTCTTACCTATACGATAATGTGAGAATGATAGGTGTCTGCAATGACATCGCCAACTTAGGTACAAGCTAAGTTGGCTCATCTTAAATAGCGCATGTTATGTAAGGCAGAAAAATAGATAGCCAACACGATTAATCAAGCATGAGAGCGTTAAGTTAATAAAGAGAAAAGGGCAGTCACATCAGTTACCACCTCTAACAGATCGGACCTTTTTGTGATAACCCATCACGTGCAAGGTATTGATAATACAATTATTGACATGATATTTAGTTGTGATAATTATGCATCATCCAGAAAATATTGAGTTGATTATTTCGCTTAATTCAAATAATTAGATATTTTCCGGAATGGATTTTTGGTTTTTTCAATGAACCAAAAAATGATGGATATATGCCTAGGATTGGCATTATTTAAGGATAAATCATGTTTAAACGTACATTTCTATCTACTTTGATAGGCTATAGTGTTGTACTCAACAGTTATGCAATGAACCCACAAGAAGACCCACTGAATCCAACCGGATTTATCGTTTCTCAATCAGAAGTTAAAGCTGCAGAAGATGCTAAAACATTAGACCCTATGTATGATATTTGGGCTCAAGCATTACGCACACAACCTAACGCTGTGGTCGACGTTATTGAACCTGGTTTAGTTTCAAATCCAGACAATGTTAAACGCTTAGAACGTGTTTTCCCACAAACTGAATGGGACTTCTTAACGAAGATGGCCGCTCCTGAATATACCTATACTCGTTTATTACGTGCTGTTGGTAAGTTTCCTGCATTCTGTGGTGAATACACAGATGGCCGTAACTCAGATGCAATTTGTAATAAATCAATCATTACTGCATTTGCTCATTTTTCACAAGAAACGGGTGGGCATATTGCTAAAGACAATATCTCAGACAACCCGCAAGCCTTAGAAGAGTGGCAGCAAGCGCTTGTACACGTTCGTGAGATGGGTTGGTCTGAAGGTCAAGAAGGGTACACGACAGGTTGTGGTCAGAACGATTGGCAAAATGCCCGTTGGCCATGTTCTGCAGGACAAGGTTATTTTGGTCGTGGTGCTAAACAACTTTCTTACCACTTTAACTATGGCATGTTCTCTGAAGTCATGTACGACGGTGATGCGACTGTATTGTTAAATAATCCAAGTATAGTTGCTGATTCTTGGTTAAATTTGGCGTCTGCTGTTTGGTTCTTTTTAACTCCACAAGCACCAAAACCAGCAATGTTGCATGTTATTGACCGAACATGGTCTCCGTCACAGCGTGAAGCAGATGCCGGAATTACTTATGGTTTTGGTACCACAATCAACGTTATCAATGGCGGGATTGAGTGTGGAGAGCAAAACAAAACTAAAGGACAGCCAGTTAATCGAATTCGTTACTGGGAAGGGTTATCAGCACACTACCAAATCCTTCTTGAGTCTGATGAAAAAAATACATGTTTTCAACAAACACCCTACGGCAGTATTAATCTGAATGGCGCAACTGATGTGCTTTACACAAACTGGGATGGTAACTGGAAATATTACGCGGACCGTCCAGGTGGCGCTTCCTTTGAGTGTGAATTAGTTGGCTTTCAAACTGCTTATTCAGCTCTGGTCCCAGGTGATTATGGAAAATGTGTCACAAACTTCTTTGGCTCTCATGCAGGTTGGCCTGAAGTTCGTATAGTACCTGACAGTGAAATGCCAACTATACCGACTGAACCGACAGATCCCGGTGCAGGTGGTGTAGCGGCTTGGGATGCCAGTAAAGTTTATGCTTCGGCTGGTGAGCAAGTTAGTTATAAAGAGTCTATCTATGAAAGTAAGTGGTGGACACAAGGTGATTTACCTGGCGCAGGTGGACCATGGTTATTCATTAAGGCTGTAACAGTCAGTCCAGTAACTGCGACCTCAGTTGATTCATCTCCAACTAATTTCATTATTTGGGAAGATGGTGTGTCTCAAGTAGCCAGCGGTGACAAGGTAACAAATATAGGTAAGTGTTTTATTGCTAAAAATGCTCCTGGCGTTTGGGATACTCCAGCGGTTTCTAACAACCTGTGGGACGAAATATCCTGCCAATAAGTTAGTCTAAATCTAAAATCCTCGTTAGTTAACGGGGATTTTATGTTTTGGTGTTTTAATATGTGTGAAGATATTTGATTTGATCATATTTTGGATAAAATATGATCAAATCATTTAGATGCATATCATATACTTTATGGTAAATAACCCAAGTGTTAAATTGACAACATCTAAAACTGTCACTGCCTATCAAATAATACAACCGGCCATCAAATAGGGTCTTATCTCAGATCACCACAAACCCTATTTAACATAATATACATTATGCGCAGTGTTGTAATAAGTCCCAGTTAGAGGCGTCAGGATTATCACCGTTAGAAATGTCATGTTCATTAGCCATTATTCTGTTCAAACCATTCTATTTACTACAAAATTACCGTGCGCTACGTGAAATCTGAAATGTTTTGCCACTATAGTTACAGCAGATTTCACAGAGCGCGCATGTTATTTTCGGGTTTGATTATTAAAATTACCTAGCTGACTTCAAATGTTCGAGTTCTTTTAAGCGCGTGAATATTTTTGCATAGCCATCAAGTTTCGTTCATCACCGTCATCAATATCTTGTGATAACAATAACGCACGCTACGTAAAATCTAAGTTAGCTTTCCTTGTGATTACCAACGTGATTTACACAGCGCTCATTATAGATTTGTATTATCAATAAATAGATTCTGTGATCACTTGTCTGTTTTTGATTTAGGAATCGATTAGCTAAGTTTGGATTTACAGTTCTTAGCCTGGTAATAATTTTGCTTTAATCTAACTGACCATTAAATATGATTTTGTTTACCTGGCATCATTCAATGCGAATTAGATCAATATGACTGAACCAATCTAATTCTAAATATACTAATTGGAATTTAAGATGCTATTTTGAATCGATCCTACGTTAATTTTACTAACTAGGATGTTACTTACTGATTCAGATTTCACGTAGCGTCACGTAAAATAGCTATGCTATTGATTAAACTGTTAATAATAACGCTAAAGTCTCGGTTTTGCGGAACGCCAATTAACACTGTGTTTATATACAGTTAAATATCTACCCCCGTAAAATCCTGACTTTTAATTATAGTTTAGAAATATTTGGTACAAGCTCCCTATCCTTTTTTTATGCTGATAAGACGTTTAAATGTTAAGGTTGGACATAAGAATGATTGTGTATAATGATTCGTTTTCGGTGCATTAATAGCGTTAATCATGCCTAATGGTTGATTTATGACTCATTAAACAAGGTTGTATTTAATGCGCCATTTTAGGTTCATTATAACTACTTTGCGGTATAATGAGTATGTAGAACACATAACTAAGCCGAATCAAATTTAGAACCTTATGGCGTAATTTAGGGCTTTGATATTACTGCATAGAACAAAGACACTCTTTAGATTCTAATTTTATTAAGAGTAGATTATTAAAAATAATGCCACCTAACATCAAAGGAATGTTTTACAAAATGCACACAAAGAAAAACTATCTTGTAGAACCCGAGCAAAGTCTACACCAACTAGCGATCTTCAAAATTATATTCATGCTTGGAACAATATCTTCGTTTGTATTTTTTTGCGTTCAATGGCCCCACTTAACAAATAGCATAGATCTTAATGATTTAGTGTTTAATATTTTAAAGGTCCCACTTTCAGCGGTAGCTGTAACCATTTCCTTATTAGCAATAGTTGCTGCCATTCATCGCTCAGCTCAGACCGCAAAACAAATTGAAATTTCAACGTATCAAAATAATATCTCTTGTTACTATAGGCACTTAGATGAATTCAAATTGTTTGTTGAAAACAGTGCAATACTCAAGAAAACATATGAAAAAAACACAGTAAAACGCATACATGATGAATTATGGCCTGATTACTTAAAAAGTAATTACAATATAAGCAAGAAGAATTTAGACGGATTTAGACATTGCGTCAATAATATAACTAAGTTAATTATTGACGCCAACCCCTCTGAAAAAGATTTGGAGCAGTGGCTAATCGATTTAAATAGACTGATTAAAACATTTCACTTAAAAGAGTTAAAACAAGACTTAGAGCACGCGCTTGATAATGATGAAAATCAACTTATTGGCATAACATCAAACGCATTTCATATAATTTTAGAGCTATACTCTTTTGAAATGGGCTCTGAATACCCCCCTGAACACCAAAATGCTCAACGCATAGTGGAGCACTCTCCACTATTTAACGGTGATGAAGACATTAGCAGTTGGTTAAAAAAAGAATTACCTATTCGATACATAAGATAAGATAATTTAATAATCAATTCGCATAATTCGGATTATGTATAAATACCGCTTTGCGGCCTGTCTGCCTGTTCCAGTATTGCAAACGGATTCTTATTCAACATAATCACGTTTCTATTATGCGCAGTGATGTAATAAGCCCAGATAGAGGTGTCAGGATTGCCACCGTTAGAAATTTCATGTTTTCAGACTTAACGTAGTATTATGTGAAATGTCTATACTATTGATTTTATTGTTAATAATAATTTCAAAGTCTCGATTTTACGGAGCCTCAACTAACGCTGTGTTTATATACAGTTAAATACCTCCCCCCGTAAAATCCTGACTTTTAACTGTAGTTTAGAAACGTTTGTTACAAGACCCCTATCCTTTTTTACTGCTAGCAAGATGTTTCAGGCTGGCTATAATGTAATATTAAATTATGACAGTGTATTGGAGTTAATATTAATGGACGTTCAAGAATTCATATCTAATGTAGGTGGACAAACCGCCATTATTATAAGCTTGCTAGCTGCGCTCTGGGCTATATGCTCAAATATAATAACCAATAAAAGAATAAAGACTCACAAAAGTAAGTTAGAAGAGTTAACTCGTATTAAAAAAGACAGTGATTACCGAAAACTGGAACTATATAAAACAGTCTTAAAACCATTAACAGACCTAACGGCCAAAATTCCTGAAGAAGGAAAATTAAGTCTTGATGATATAAGCCAATTTGATAAAGAAAGACTAGAGGTCTCTGCACACTTAGCTTTATTTGCTTCAAGTGATGTATTTGATAAGTTCACCGAATTAGTCGATTACATCCATAACTCGCAAGTACAATTTAGTACTATCGATGAATTCGAATTTGAAGTGTTCCGCGCCAAAATGCTTAAATTACTCAGTGAAATGAGACGTGACATAGGCTTTCACAATGATGAAATTACTTACAAAGGCTATAGATAGATTAAAGTTAAAAGACTAATGGGTAGTCTCAATATGAAACTTGCCCTATTTGTTCAAAGCTAGCTCCTTACGATTGTACTTTCTTGCTTGAAAGATCTAATCGTAGAGCTAGCTTTGAGTTTAAATTATCTTTTCTTATTCCGAACTTAGGTTATTTAGTAATCTCGATTGTTCAACTCGATAAGCTCTAGAATTAACTGCCGTTTACGACCAACGAAATCCATACCTACAGCACCTGCAATATGTTGACTCACCTTCTCTCCGTGAAGGGCACTCTCTATCGGATTGCTTTCTTTTTCCTCCATAAAATACCACGAATCAACCGCATCAGTTAGTTTTTGTACAACGCCTAAGTTTATATCTTTAACAACCTCACGCTGCTCTATATTAGAGACACTTTCATAACAGCCCAACCAGCGATTTTCACGCTTCACTCTTACCGCTACTTGTGCCGCTAGGCATAGTTTGCTCGGAATCGAGCCGAGAAAAAAGTTAGCAACGCCAAGCGCAGTATAGCCGCCTGTAGGGGTACAAGGTATATTGAAAGACATGACTTTAAGTCTTTCTTCATCTAGCGTATAAGCCTCATCTACTAAGTCTTCAAGGTACTTTCTGTGCCCTTTCATAAAGTGCTTATTTGAAAATCCGCCAGCCTTGTGCTTAGAGTAGTCTCCAAACATTTCAGAGGCATCTTTAAATGTCTCTTTTTGCTTCGATTTAATCTTGTGAAATAAACACAATACTTTACCTTGGCGAATACAATCACCGACGCCAACCTTCCAATATTCAGAAGTTGGCATGATACTTTTAGAGAACATTGTCACTATCTTTTTAACGATAGAATAGGCTTTGCCCTTATAATCAAATTTAATGACGATTGGCTCTTTGTTCTGTACTGCTAATATTAAAAGATTAGTAATATCAGACTCTATATCGCCTCCCAGTAAGTTGATAGGACCATGAACACCAATGAGCTTACCGCCTTTAACCCCGACACGGATATCAAAGTATCTAATCCCTGCATTAAATTGAGAGGTAAGATTCAACTCCTGAGTGACCGTCCCTCCTCTCGCGAGCCTCCTGATGACCCCACCCGTAAACCTATAGGTCAAGGCATCGTGTGACCCTGGTAACGTGTAAGTAGCCAAAGGCCTTTCAGCTAGCACACCACCTCTATCTGATAGACACTTTATCCAGTTATCTAATTTAGATACATTAACACCTTCAGTTCGATTTAGACCCCTTGGACCACGAAAGCCGGTATTCATGTTGGTGACCATCTGAATCTGGTTTAGATTATCCCCATAAGTTAATTGAGCATTGTCTAAATTGCTAAGGTTTTGATTGTTCATCGAAGTTCTCTTATTTTTCCATATTCAATAGAATTATATTTACATCTTTTATAACCATAAAGTGTAGGTTAATACTCTGCGTATCCTTGATTATTAACACATTACACACTTAAATATGGCACATCAACACAATGAATGTAAGAAACGTAAGAGATGTAAGGGGGTGTAAAATAGCAGAATAAACGACAGGGTTAGGCCATTGTGAATAATGTATAAAATTATATTGACACCATCGTTCACCATTTAAAATAATGGTTCATATATGGAACATTACTGGTGCTTCAAGCCGTTAACGGATGATTTATGGAACATTAAGTTAAATCATATTAATGTTCCATTTAGAGAGCATTAATGTGATTTTTAACCTATAATGTACGTATAACAGAACATTAAAGGGTTGATATGAATTATTCAAACATGACAGCACCTGCAATCACCACTGTGATTGGTGAAAGGCTAAAAACCTACCGCCTTAACGCGAACAAGACCCAAGCATCAATCGCTAAAGACGTAGGATTAACCCGTAAAAAGATAGCCAATGCTGAGAATGGGCAATGCTCACTCGAAACCATGATTATTATTATGCAAGCGCTAGACGTTATAGACCAAATCGATATTTTTCTTCCGGCAACTCAGATATCACCGGTTCAGCTTGCCCAGCTACATGGGAATGAACGAAAAAGAGCATCTAGCCCAAGAGAACAACAAAAACAAGAACCTGAAAACGAGGATAACCTAGGATGGTAAAAGAAGTTATTGAGGTCAGTTACAACGACCTTGCTGTCGGCGCTGCCAGCTACGACCCAGTGACAAAGCAAAGCGCGTTTGAGTACGATCCTAGCTTCATTTCTAGTGGGATTGAACTATCTCCCCTAATGATGCCACTCTCTAAGAAAATTTATTCATTCCCATCAATCGATCATGCTACTTTTAAAGGTCTTTCGGGGCTTTTGGCTGACTCTTTACCAGATGATTTCGGTAATACAGTCCTCAATGCTTGGGTAGCTCGAAACGGACGATTACCCAGTGAAATAACCCCGCTTGAACGTTTAAAGTATACGGGAGCGAGAGGAATGGGTGCATTGTCTTATTCTCCGCCAAAGAAATACGGTAACTCTTTCAATAAGTCGCAAGAGATAGAGATCAAGTCTCTGGTTTCTGTCGCTCAAAACATTCTCTCTGAGAGACAAGACTTTGGCGTTGAACTTGATCATGCTGGCCGTGAAAACAAAGACGCCATGTTAGAACTTATGTCTGTCGGAATGAGCGCAGGTGGTGCCAGACCTAAAGCAGTTTTGGCATTTAACGAGAGTTTTAGCGAAGTTAGATCCGGCCAAGTTGAAGTCCCTGACGGATTTACCCATTACTTAATGAAATTTGATGGTGTCAGTGAGCATAACAAGAACAAAGAGACATTTGGTGACCCACTAGGTTACGGCGCGATGGAATATACGTATTATCTCATGGCAAATAAGCTTTGCGGTATTGATATGATGCCAACTCAACTATTGAACGAAGGTGATCGTCGCCACTTTATCACTCAACGTTTCGATAGAATCGGAAACAAGCGCGTACACGTGCAGACCCTGAATGCAATGGCACATGTTAGCTACAAGCAAGCGGGCTCATACTCGTATGAGGAATTGTTTGGAGTCGTCCGTCAACTAAGACTGAAAGCGCCAGAGGCTATGCAGCTATTAAGACGCTTAATCTTTAATATCGTATCGCGTAACCATGACGACCACTCAAAGAACTTTGGATTTATGATGAGCGATGCCGGTACCTGGTCTCTTTCTCCGGCTTACGACATTGCATACTCATACAAGCCAGATAGCGACTGGGTCAGTTGTCATTGGATGACTCTCAACGGTAAGCGTGATAATTTTGAGCGTAGTGATTTCTATAGCCTGAGTACACTAAGTCCCCTATTTACTAAAAAACTCATAGACGAAACCATCGACGAGATCACACAACATGTATCTACGTGGCGTACACTCGCTACCGAACAAGCTGTCCCGCTATCGTTAATAGATGAAGTCGAGTCAAACCTAAGGCTTAATATTTAGGAATTAATCACAAAGGTGCGACCAGAATATTTGGTTGCACCTTTTAAGCCCTTCACACTAAATGTAAACAATCCTGTGTGACCTCTTTTGAAACAAAATCGTACTATGCTGGTTCCGATGCAATCGTTTTGCTCGGCTTGGACTTAGTATTGTGTAACTGATGGGTGACAGTTTGGCTTTGTATATTAAATTCCATTGTCGGTTGCCAGATACTTGCTTCTCTGTGTGTTACCACAATTACTGTCGCTTTTAGAGAATGAACATGTTCTGCGATAAGTCTCTCGGTAGCATCATCAAGTGCCGACGTGGCTTCGTCAAAAATCAGTATAGGTGCTTGCTTGATTAGAGCGCGTGAAATAGCCAACCTTTGTTTCTCGCCACCGGATAACGCTGCACCTTTTTGCCCAATAAGTTGATGAATACCTAATTCAGAACGATCTATTACCTCACTTAACTGAGCATGCCTTGCACATCGCTCGATTTCTTCATCGCTCGCATCGGGTTTACCTAAGCGGATGTTGTCTGCCAAAGTCCCAGTGAAAACAATAGGATCTTGTGCAACGTAAGAAAAATATTGAGTGAGCACGTCGTAACGGGTCTGTTTTATATCGACACCACCCAGGGTAATTCGACCTTGTGTAGGGTCATCAAATCGCATCAGCAAACCTAACAGAGTACTCTTACCACCGCCACTTGGTCCATTAATCACAACTTTCGCGCCTTCTAAAATTTCTGCGTTTGCACCAATAAAAATGTCTGAGCAGCCAACATTATGTAACTGTAATTTGTGATGATTTGGCTGCTGAGCATTTTCTGGTTTAGGCTCTAGCAAGCTTGGTACCGTGGATAAATGAATATAGTCTTTAATCGCTGCGCGCACATCATTAATCGCAAACCCAGCCAATGCTAACTCGCCCAAAGGCGCTGCTGCTCTAGTGATGAGTATCAAAAGCGATAAAATCAATAGTGGCTCTGTTGTACCAGAGACAACCAAGTAAGTCGCCATACCTGCCAGCGGTAAAATTGTCGCGAGCGTCGATACAAATGTGGTTTTAGATGC
The DNA here is from genome assembly GCF_018219435.1 of Moritella sp. 28. Lineage (NCBI taxonomy): Bacteria > Pseudomonadati > Pseudomonadota > Gammaproteobacteria > Alteromonadales > Moritellaceae > Moritella > Moritella sp. 28. The sequence goes on from NZ_CP056121.1 coordinate 2,578,586, forward strand.
GGCACGGTTGATGCCTTTGTGAACTTGTTCTTGCTTAGTCCAACTTGCTTCAATTCGTTCAACTGCCCGCTTTGGACCCGCGGTCGCGCGCAGTAGATCGAGGTGGTCGATCAGTTCGAGAGTGTATTTGGTGGCATTCACATCTGCGCTGTGTCGATCGCTATCGGTATGGATCAGTGCCAATTGCGCTTTATATTGAATGAATAACGCGCTTGCGAGTAATGCTGCACTCAGCGCCGCTATGGTTAAACCATCAACTAGACCAATTCCAACCACCAGAAATAAAGGTAGGAGTGGCGCGTGTAGGAAGGTTTGCAGTTGGTGAGCTGGTATGCTCATAAAACCAGGAATGCCACGCTCTGCTAGTTGAGTTGTTTGCGTTCTGTGATGGTCGGTAAACCAAGCTAGCTTTGCTTGGCTAAGTGCTTTACCAAGCGCTGAATAGAGATCACCAGTAAGTTTTGCTCCGGACAAAAATCCAGATCGAGTGACTATCACAGTTGCCAAGATTGCAGTAGCCGCGGCCACCAAAACATACATAGGTGGCCGCTGTTCAACTATGGCTAGGGCCAAAACAGTGTAGGCTGCAGCTTCCAGTACGGCAACGAGAACCCAACCAGTGCCAACAAGGAACAGCCGACGTTTTGCCTGTTCTGGAAGTACGTTACTAGCGGAATTAGTGCTGTTGTTCGTCATACTTCTTCGTCCTGTTTGTCAGCGTTTCGAGTTAATGTCAGCGTAAAATCTGTTTGCTTAGCGAGGTCAGAGTCATGGGTTACTACAATAATGGTTTTACCTTGTTGGTGAGCCAGTGAACACAAGTTTTGCATCACAAGCAGCGCAGTTTCCTTATCAAGGGCGCTAGTAGGCTCGTCAAGTAAGATGATGTTGGCGTTACTTAAGAACACGTTAGCAAGCGAGATGCGTTGTTGTTGCCCGCCTGAGAGAGAGGATGCGTCCGCTGCAAGATCAATAATCAACTGGGCGCGGCTCAGTGCATCGCGAAACGTATCGTCAGTCGCATCTGGTGTAGCCAATTGCAGATTCTCTCGCACCGTTGTTTTCAAAACACCGGTGTTTTGGGGTACGAAGCGTATTGCATTATGTCGCGATATTTCATCAAGGTCTGATATATCATCATGGCCTAGGGTAACGGTCCCTGATGAAGGCTGTTCGTAACCGGATAAGATACGTAAAAAAGTACTTTTACCAACACCACTCGGGCCCATAATGGCTGTAAAAGAGCCCGGAAGAAAAGAGTAAGAAAGATCGTTAATGATCGTTTTTTGCTCGGTTACAACCTTGATGTGTTCGGCATGTAACGAGTCTGATTTACTCTCTCGCTTGACTTGGCCTGAAGCGATGGTGCTTTCTTGTAAAAAGTCGCTGATGTGTTTTGCGGCGTTTTTACCTGCCGTTACATAGTCTAAGCCGTGGCCCAACTTTAGCACGGGTGTCACGATGGCAAGGCCAAAAAAGAAAACCGAAGCCATGGCCGAAGGACTTAACTCATAGGAAATCGTGTAAGCGATAGCTAAAGTGGCGACCGCTTGTAGCAGCGCGACAGAAACCGCAGCAGCAAGTGCAACATTGCTCACCCACTTTACGATACCGTCTGTAAAGCGTTGCGTGGCATGTCGATAATTGGCAATGGCGCCCGATTGAGTACCATAAATACGGTTGACTCGGATGCCCCTTGTGTAGTCGTTCACTGCAGTAACAATCTCACCCATAATGTTCATGCGTTCAGTGCCATATTTGGCCGCATACTTGGGTAGAAACAGCAGATAGTAAAGTGAGGCGATAAGACCAGGGATAAGGGCTAAAAGCGCAATTGGCCCAGCCAAACTCAACATGATGAGAATGGACGCTAATGGCACCAACATAAACGTGACAAATTCAGACGGTAAGTGGGCAATCATATGGTGCAGTGTATTAATGTCCTCCGAAACCAACCGGCGAAGTTGATTCTCACCATATCGAGAGACGGTTTTGCTTGGTAACCTAGCCAGATGCTGAGCCACTTGACGGCGTAGTTGAGAGGCAAATTGGGATTCAGCTTCATGAACCCACCAGGATGCTAATGAAGAGACGGCAGCACTAACGATCCAAAGGCCGATTGCACTGAAAATCCATTTACTCGAGAGGTCGTCAATTAATTGTATTAAGCACAATAGTGCGCCTATTTTTGCGAGTGCAGCAACCACTTCAGCAAAGGTTCCCAGCATAAGTTTGGCGATGGCTGGTTGCAACGCAGGTATGAGCGTAGGTGTGAGATAGTGTTGGCTGATTTTGTTTATCATACTCTTCCCAACTTATTGAGGTAGTGAAAAAAGGTGTGGGATTGATATGTTGAGCGTATAAGGCTCTCACCACTGGTGCTTTGGATGCCGTAATCAGGTTTTAAGTCGTAAATAATATGTTCGATAATCGAGCCTTCGTTTTAATCTTGTAGTAATGCTCATAATATGAGCAATATTATTAGAATTAGCAATTAGTATTTCCGGTTGTATAGAAAAGTTAGCGATATAAATCAAAGTGTTGATAATTTACTGGGCATGACAACATGGGCATGACAACATGGGCATCAATATATCAGGGCAACACTATCCACCAGAGATTTATGATACCTAATTGCGATCAAGGCTTTGAGGGAGGTTTAAAGCAAGTAGAGCTGAATCACTTTGATTTATATCCCATTTAATTACATATCTTTAATTTATTTATAACGTTTCACAATTTACAAGGTATTCACTAAGGGGTACCCTGTGAGGGTGTAAAATATCTTTCAAAGGATATTGCACTGGATAATAGTTATTGAGGAGGTTGCCATCTTGCTAAGGTGGAACCAGGGTTTGAATCGAGACGTCTTACTATACAAACGTTAGCACAAAATATGAGAGCAATATGAATAATTCTTTACGGGAAACATATAATAGTTTTGCAGATACTTATGACGTAAATAGAGGGGCTTTTGATATATCTGACATCCTCAACTCGTTTTATTCTAATTTAGCGTCTAAGAGTGGAAAATTACTTGATCTTGGTTGTGGTGCTGGAGAGCCTGTTGCCAGCTATTTTATAGATAATGACTGGCAAGTTACAGGTGTCGATTTTTCTGAACGTATGCTCGAGTTAGCTTCAAAGTATGCGCCTAAAATGAAGGCTGTTAGAAGTGATATCAGTGATGTAAAATTTAAGTCAAATGAGTTTGATGCAGTAACAGCAACGTATAGCCTTTTTCACATTCCATCTGAACTTCATGTCGATCTTTTTTCCGAAATATTTAAGTGGTTAAAACCCAAAGGAAAACTTCTATTTACTTATGCAACGAAGGAAGCTACTGGGGTTGAAGAGTTTAGCGGTTATATCAAATTCATGGATACTGAGTTTTATTACAGCCACAAGAAACCCGCTGAGTTATTTTGTGATTTACAACGTATCGGATTTACAATTGAGGCTCAGGAATATCATACAATCTGCAATGAAACACTCTTGTGGATTACGGCGCAAAAACCTGATAATAAGTAAAACAGCGAGTCCTTTAGGCTGGATAAGAAAGGACTACGTGATTATCTTTCATAACCATGGCTTAATCGAATACTATCAGTGTCGTGGTTCATTGAGGTAGACCTCCTCGTTGGAGGCTTTTAGATCTAGCACTAAAATCGTCAAGTTTAGTATATTATTTAGTGAAACATGCAACACTTAGTGGCATGCTATCGTTATTGAGTAATCTCATTCTCTTCTGACACTAATTAGGTGGCAAGGTCTAGTTAAATAATGATAAAGAATAATAAGCCAGTTAGAATAACTCTCGCACATATAAATGACACGCACTCCTACTTCGAACCTCAGTCACTGCAGTTACAGCTTAACGTTGAGGGAAAAAGTATATCGCCTTATGTTAGTAATGGCGGGTTTTCCCGTATAGCGACCAGAGCGAAACAACTTAAAGCGACAGCCCTGCAAAATAATCGAGATTTTATATTTGTTCATGCTGGAGATTGCTTCCAGGGGACGCTCTATTTTTCGCTGTTTAAAGGTAAGGCCAACTCAGATATGCTCAATGCACTGGGCATTGACGTGATGACAATTGGCAATCATGAGCTAGATATGGGTAATGAACCTGTGGCTGCATTTTTAGATCGTATTCAGTTTCCACTGTTAGCTGGTAACTGGGACCTTTCTAACGAAATACAAACTAAATCTCATTATTTAAACGGTCGTTCAAACTTGTTCTCTTATCAACCTGATGAGAAAACTGCACGCTGGATGACTCGTGTTGTAGATGGCGAGTCCATTGCAATATTCGGGGTATCATTGGATAAGATGGCCGATATAGCGAATGTAGATCCGGACACGCCATTTATTAATGCCTTTGAAACAGCCACAAATACTGTTCGAGCTATCCGAAAGTCAGGTATCAATAAGATAATATTAGTGAGTCATCTAGGTTTTGATGGTGATTGTGAATTAGCGAAAGAAGTGGATGGTATCAGCTTGATTGTTGGCGGTCATAGCCACACGCTTCTCGGCGATTTCAGTGACTTAGGTCTGAAAAAAGAATCTGAATACGGGCATCAGGTTAATGGTACTTATATTGTTCAAGCGGGACTTCATTCACAGGCACTTGGTCACTGTGAGATTGATTTCGCAGCCGATGGTTCGGTTAACACTTTCAAGGGCAAAAATGAGCTGCTTATTGGTCGCCGACTTTGTCTTGATGCAAGCTTGTTAACAGCCAATGATGACGAAATCCATGCAAAGGCGAGCCTCTACCTCACTCAACACGAAAACGTAGTTGTATGTAAAAAAGATGCGACACTACAAAGCTTGCTACAAGATAAATATATCCCTAGAGTACGTAAGCTACAAAATACCGTGATTGCTAAATTAGCAGAGAATATGCGACATGTCCGCATTCCTGATCAGAAGGGTGGCAGTGTTATTGCCCCGCTAGTAGCCGAATCTTTTGCTCATATGATGAATAAGAATGGTCATCGCGTCGACTTTGCAATTCATAATGCTGGAGGTGTGAGAACGTCTTTACACCAGGGTAATATTTCAATTGGTGATATTGCAGGTAAGCTACTTCCCTTTGTCGTTCCCATTGGTGTTTATCGTATCAAAGGCAAATATATCGCACAGGCACTAGAAGGTGCAATCAACAACGCCACCAATAATGGGGTTCTAGGCTCTGGCTCGGGAAGCTACCCTTATACCTATAACCTGAATTTTAGCTATTACGGCGAACGCCCCCTTGGTGAGCGAATTGCTAAACTTACTATTTATACGGAAGAAGATGGTTGGAACGATATCGATCATGAAATGATTTATTATGGAACCTCTTCCGCTTATACAATGAAAGGTAAAGAAGGTTATGAAGCACTAACCATGATGGAAGGTGATGGGATTGTTACCCAATATTCGATGGCAGATTGCTTCATTGATTTTATCCAAACAAACTATAAATCTACTTCACGTGAGCAGTTGTGGCATGGAGCCAATGTGAGTATATAATTGATGACTCTACCTCCTAGCCATACTTGATAACCATAACCAACTGTATGCGCAACGCCGAGGGAGCAGTTAAAACCTGTAAACAAATGCAGGCTTTAACTGCGTAACATCGTTATTAAAATACGCAATCGGTCAATTATTATTAACACAAACCAGCGATTTATCAGTGCCTAGTTTATCATTTATAGAATGCTGACTCGCTAACATTACATCGTCATTAAACTCTAATTTCCATATTGTATTATTCGATGGTTCATCTCTCGATAAAAATACGCGTTCCTGTAATAGATTCAATTTATCATTCTCTTTTAAATAGTTCCAAAGACGTTGATATTCATCTTTCGTTGCAAGTAACCCATCCATATTTGTACAAAGATTTCGGTTCTGCCTACCATCATAATCTTTATTAAGTAACTCTTTATCATCGAGAATACCATAGTCATTGCCTTCGATATTATAGGTAACAACTGGCACTAGCTCACTCGGAGAGAGTTTAATGGTCGATAAATATTTTGTGTCGGTATTATGGGTACGAATATATGTCGTTGCGGTGGGTAATGTATCAAAATGCAACACTAAGGTATTATCAACAGGCTTGTTTTTACTATCGAGTTTATAAGCAATACTACCGCTATTAAGTGATAATCCCAGCATCGTAAGTGAAACCTGTTCATATTCCTTTTCATCAGGTAAATAATAAAATGCCAATGTCATTTCATTTTTTGCGTTAAGCTCCGTTGTCACAAATACAGACGGTACGTTTACTTCACCGATCGTTGTTCTGTCTATTACTGAAAAATTTTCAGTAATAAAGACTTGGCTATACGGAACACCTAAGCCATAAGTCATTGCTGAATCATGGGAAAAACCAAATGCATGATTTGTTTCATGAAAGAACGTATTATAGGTTCTTTGATGATAGGGTCTATAACTCCCAGAGCCTTTTGTAATATAACCTTCGTAAACTGCCGCTTTACCTGAGGTGTTCGCTGCTTTTTTATTATTAGTCCAAGGTCTATCACCACCCCCCCTGCCAGCTGAAAAATAATTGCCCGCCAATACTCGTATGTTAAACGTATGACCCTCAGCGCCTAATGAAAGCATATTACGTGATGCATATGACAAGGGTTGAGTACCATACTTTTTACACTCCTTAAAAAACGGGCAATATGTATTAATTATTCTTGTTATAAATGGGGGAAATGCAACGGTATTCAATGCATTGTGCAACATCACTATATGTGTATTATATATTGTTTTTTGTTTTGGATTAGGTGGCAGATAACAATATCTTGGCACCCTATCACAAGACTTATCCTTGGGTGGAAAGATGACTTGAGGCAAAAATAGCTTCATCTGGTCATTATGACTAATATTGCTGAGTGCTAACCCTGGTAGTTCAAATACAACCGAGCTAAAGGGTTTAACAACGGTATCAAATCTTAATAACGCAACGTTATCATTCGTTATACCATCATTGTAATTTACCGTGATCTGACTCACTTTCTGTGGTGTTGCATTCTTAAAGACATATTCATCGTCAGCGATAGAAAATGTCATATTATCAAGTCTGTACTCTTTAACTTGATCTGGATCCTCCACTGATTCACTCTGAACAACAGCGGATAATAATGTTAATCCCTTAGGTTTCACCGAAAAAATCGCAGATACTTCTTTTTTATCGCTGAAATTAAAGTGATGAGTTGTGCTTGTGACTATATCGACAGCAGGCGGTATATGACTAGTTGCAATAGTCGGTATATAACTAGCTGCAACAGCGACAGTTGAAAATAAAATAGTGAAAGCTAAAACTGTAAAGCCTTTATTAAATGCAGATATTAGTAGCGTAAATATAGTGCGCACCGGACCCTCCAAGCATTATATGTTGTGACAAAGTAACTGATGTTGATAGTTGCCGATGTTAATGAGATGTTATTTAATTTGAATCCTATCTCACTTCTTGAATATTTTTTTAGATCTAGATCACAAATAATTCAACATTAAAACCAAGGTGTTACATTCTTGTTTCTTTTTTTAACCTGCTAGGTTGCTTTGGGGGCGGATGTAGGAACGGATTTCATTGGTTTAATATGTTGATATCAAACCAATATTGGTGGATTGAACTGAGTTGAATAATCGGTATGTTTTAGTCTAATTAGTCTCAGTTCGGTTTAAGTCATTAATCCATTATTTTCATAATTGATAATGTTAAGCGATGGTTTTCTGGTCTTAGCGGCTTTGTTGCAACAAGGATAGAGGGCGAATCGATATCTGGATATAGGATGATGTCTTCACATGTTGGCAAGAGATGTTCGTAGCCATTGATGGAAAAAACCTTGTTAGGTTACTGACTCTAACAAGGTTTATGGGTATTATAAAAAGCATGTATTGATTGAGATTAACACCTCATTAATCTACATGTCGCTACAACGGCAAGTCAGAATAAAATCCGGTTTGTGTGAAAACTTCTTTTATTTTTGAAATTTTCTCTTTAGAGTAACGCTGATGGGATGCTGAGGATATCAATCCGTCTACGAGGTCTTTACTGCTTGAAGAGGCATTTAATTCCCAAGCATTTTTTTCAGCATCTATATAAATTTTAATTAACTCATCAAGAGTAAAGACGCCATAATTATCATCTTTAAGAAGAAGATAGAAGGAATAGTTTAAAGTATCTCCAATAATATGTACTTCTAGCTCATCCAGACTGTTTTTACCTTGATCAGAGATTGCATCAATGACATTTTTATATTGCGGGTTTTTAAAATCTCTAACATTTTTAGAACAATCAGACTCAGATATATTACATTTCATATGATCAGCGCCATGAATAAGATCTGTATTACCCGTTGTTTTAAACTGGTAGTATTCAGCTATTATATCTGAGAAATGTTCCGACCAACCACCTAAACTATCCCTCAAATCATTTATTTTTTCGAATGAATGCCCCTTTTTACCTGTGTAAGCATGGGTCAATTCATGAACTAAGATATCACTTGTGGCAAATGAATAAGTATATTCAATTCCACTACCATCGCGATGTATACCATCGGAAATTAAGATATTATTTTTAAACTGATCAGGTGCAAATTCATGATCGGGGCGAACATACTGAGCATTAGCGCCAAACTGATAGTGCGAGATGATTGTGATTTTTTCTGACATAGGAAGCTCGCCTGATAATTCTTCATAAAAAGGCACTGCATTATTTAAAACAAACCAAGCATCATTAATCGGCGAGAAGCTGCCATTTCTTTGGTCTTGCTCATGTTGAAGAATTTCATTCTTTGTAGGGCAAGGAAAAGTTAAAGTTTCGCGTGGATAATAATTACTCCAAAAACCTCCGTCAATAGGTGCGTGAGTAGACGCACTTTCCCACCCATTTCTTAATTCAAAGTTTTCATTGCTCATTTTACAGTTATCGCGAGTATGATCTTTGGTTACTATTAATGGCTTATCGGCAAGTTCATCAAGACCATAAGTATAAATTCCCGTAGCCCCATTTCCTCCATGGCCAGATACCTCAATAATAGACTCAGGGCTATTATTACCAGTTGAAGGGGAAGAATCAAAGCATCCAGAAAGTAAAAGCGGAAGACTCAAATAAAAATAAGTAGACAGAGACATATTTAAAACCTTATATAAAATAATAATGGTTCGTTTAGTTATCTAAGATAGCTTTATCTATCGTTGAATTTTGACTAAACGTGGCGTTTTTACAAACGAGATACTACCCCATTAGGGTTGCCATTATAAATTAACAACAAATTAACATTGGCGCAACATATAGTTCTTAAGCTCCCCCTACGAAACTCCTGTTGTCAGAAAATTTAACACATCTTAGTTAGGCCATTATTTATTAAATATGAAAGGTTTTAATAAACATACACATAAATAAGTTGGATTAATTAATGCATCTATGAAAGTACCAGTTAAAAAATGGCAACTTTATATTAAGGAGAACGATAGTGACAAAACCAATAACCTTAAGGGAAACAACAGTGATGAAACTATTTTATAAATCTATAAATATTCATGCTTTAATCTTTATGTGTCTGATTTTTTTTACCAACATGTCTCACGCATTATTAATTGATAGAGGAAATGGCTTAATATATGACGATGTTCAAGACATTACTTGGTTACAAGATGCTAACTATTCACAAACTAGTGGTTATGATGCTGATGGTCTGATGACATGGGCAGAGGCAAATACATGGGCAACAGGCTTAGTATTTCAAGGGGTAAATGACTGGCGTCTATTTACCCGTGATTTATTTGATCCTAATTGTGATTATACCGACCCCGGCACAGGCTATACTTCAGGTGATGGCTGTACGGGAAGTGAACTAGGTTATTTGTATTACAATTATTTTGGTTTGGATGCTGAAGACGGCTTAGACCCTTCGGCAACAGATGCGGCAGGCGTCGCCAACATGAATATGTTTATCAACATGCAAAACTATAATTATTGGGATGGTACTTTACCAAAAGCAAGCTTAACGGAATATTGGGATTTTAGTTTGCGATGGGGTGATATTGTTAGTGATTATGAATGGAATGACAATTATGCTTGGGCAGTTACTGATGGGGATGTTGGTTTAACAGTATCAGCGCCAGCAACAGGTCTGTTACTTATATCGAGCTTATTACTCATTTTATGGTACAAAAAAAATAAACGCTTATTGGTCAGTAAAATGAAATTCTGATCTCATGCCTACGACTTGCTAAGGCTATACAGCCTCAACAAGTCGTTTTATAACCCATAGACGGTGCCATAATGCATAAGTTCTGATTACTTTCAGAGTACTTACCGCTGATTACGTTAAATCTACCTTACGTTTAACCACATAATCGAAAGTAAAACGACCTCCGCTGAAGATAACAACTTGCAGCAATAGAGTCCCCCATAATATATGCTGAGCGTAAGCTGCAGCGGCAATATCTTCTAAGCTAATAACGGCCACAATATTGACGAAAAATAACCCTAATGCAGAGAAGCGACTTGCTAATCCAGCCATCAATAACAAGGGTAAAATAATCTCAGCAGCAGTCCCTAAATAAGCAGCCAGTTCATAAGGTAATAATGGTACGTGATATTCCTCTTCAAACAGAAATAACGTACTGTCCCAGCTATTTAGCTTTGTCAGTCCAGATGAAAAAAAAGCCCAACCGACATAAAAACGTGCGGCCAATAATGCAACAGGTTCTAACATACTTACTTTTTCTGTAATACGTCGATAGATTTGATTGGCTGATAACAGCAATGAGTTTGAAGTGTTCATGGTTAACTCTCTTTAAAATAATGAATTAGGTTATGTTCGATGGCGCTAATCAACCAGGTTTGAAATGAAAATCGACTATCATGCCTTACAGTATCAAGCGACTGAGCGAGCGAATTTCCCGACATTAAAGATAAAGTGAAGCGCCCTTCACTCTCTGTTAACTTGGTTACTTGGGGTTGAAATTGAGGTCGGTAAACCATGACAGTATGCTCCACCAGCACTGACGATAAGGCCTGCTTAGCACGATTAAACGCAATGTCGCGTTGCGCTTGCTCATCATGGTTATGTGCGTCAAAAATGTCAGCTACTGGATAGCTTGTGCTTAGCAATTTCACATTGTTGTTAAATGTAATAAAGACATGTTCGGGTTCGCAATTAACCAGTAATTGTAATGACGCTTGATCTAACGTTTGATCCAGACCATGTAACGTACAATGAACATGCCAATCCAAAGCCGTGCAACTAGCAAGATACGGATAATCCACACCAATTTCAGTTGTTGCGATAAAGTCAGAAAAGTCATGCCCCCATTGCCCCCAATCACCTTGAAGTGGTGGCGATGATTTTAGAAACTTATGGACCAGGAAGGTACTAATATCACCATCAAGTAATTCAAAGACTGTAGGAAAAGTTATTCTTAATGCGCGTTCAGCATTGGCCAACAAATTACGACGATAAATACTGATACCTTGAGCACTAAACCCATGTAGATCTGTGCCTGACTCTCCATCACTCCAAATAGCATTTAATAGACGCTGCTGCTCATTGATATAAACATCATTCATCGCGAGCCCCCAATACGGTATTAGCTATAGCACGTGCTTTTTGTGCTTCAGAAATTAACACTGACCACTCTGGTAAATCTGAATCCCATTCAACCAGTGTTGGCACAGCACCAAAGCGCGCTAATGCTTGACGATACCCTTGCCAAACTTCATCAGAAACAGGCCGCGCATGATCATCAATAACCATTTGACCATCTGGAACCGTACTACAACCCGCGAGATGTATTTGCGCGACACTATTCACTGGCAAAATATTTATATAATCATTGACCGATTCCTGAATATTTCCACCTTCAAAATTCAAGCTGTTCACCGCAATATTATTAATATCGAGCAGTATTTTAGCGCCAGTCTGTTTACACAGTTGCGTTAGAAATTCGGCTTCAGAAAGATAACTTTCATCAAATTTCACATAAGCTGACACATTTTCAATAATTAGCTCACGTCCTAGGTACGATTGCACTTTATCTATTTGCTCGCACATTCGATTTAAATTATGACGCGTATGCGCTATCGGTAATAAGTCACCGCTGTGTATCACTTGCCCATGCATTTGATTTTGTAATAGTCCCCACGTAAAACAAGCATGTTCAGACATTAGAAATGGATCGATGGTTTGCGTTAATTGCTTTAAACGCGTTAAATAACTCGTAGGTATATCCTGTAACGATCCAAGACCCATAGACGTTGAATGCAAACTAACAGGATAGGCCTCTCTTACTTGATTAAGGACAGATAAAGCAGCGCCACCTTGTCCAAAGAAGTTCTCTGAATGCACTTCGACAAAGTCAACTTGCTTAGCCGAAGCTAATATGTCGGTAAAATGTGGGTGCCTTAATCCAACGCCCACTAATATATCCTTGTTGCTTGCCAACATATCTTTACTATTTACCGACATACACATTCTCCTCAATCTTATTTAGATGCTAAATATAACTGCTTGGCTTCCTTCTTAGTCAATCCCCCTAATTCTGAGCAGGTACCTTTTGTGACTAATTTCCACTCACCTTTGTCATTACTCAGGCTTGATTGCCCTGCACATGAATGTGTACCGGCTAAGTTCGCGCAATCGTTTTGACCCGCTTTCGCAACGCCGTAACATTTTTCTTTTTTACTTGCTGCTTCTGCAGAGGCTATAACACCTGTAGACATCACAGCAGCTAATGCAGCACTTGCTATTAATTTATTATTCATAATGGTTCCTATATCGTTAAAGCGTCATTAGTGCGTTCCAAGGTTTTAATATTAGTCGTACACTTTTTCGATTTGATCTTCAGTTAATCCTTTAATATCAATCCAGTTAACTTGCGCTGTTTCGATATAACCAGGAATATCAGTGTTCCATTTTGTCTGAACAGCCTTGTTGTAATTCAGGTACAATTTATCGCCACGAATATGCCAAGCAGTTGGATCGGTATCTAATTTTTTATTCAATGCCACACCCATCGCGCAAAAACCACCATATTGTGGTGCATATTTACTTGGATCTGCTTTGAATAAATCGCGGTTACTGGCAGATGAAAACTGATAAATGGCGCCATTGTAAGCGGCCGTGAAATTGTTCGACCCTTTAGTTGGCGTACCTTTTGTAAAGTAAGAAACAGTATCGTAACCACTGATTGCGATATCATTACTGTTCGCATTTACTTCAATGTTTGCAGCAAAAGTTAAGCTGCTAGCGACAAGTGCTGTCGTCATGAATGTTGATTTTACAAATGTTGAAAACTTCATAGTATTCTCCGTATTTTATGAAAATTTTTATGTTAACCAGCTAACCAGTTACGCAATCGAAGGTTGTTTTCCTTGGTTGTAAATATAGTGCTTTCAATCATTCAAAAGGGATGAGATAGTCCTAACATTAAACCCAATCGTCCAAAAAAGTCCTATATGAGGTAATAATGGATCCGTTATCAGTCATTCTTCAACGATTCTCAATGAATACCGAAGTGTTTTTTACCGGTCATCTTTGTGGTATTTCTAATTTCAATCGAGAACCAAACAAAGGTCATTTACATCTATTGCAAAGTGGTGAGATCACAATAATTGATGAGCAAGGAACCTCACATTTAATCAATGAGCCCACAGTGATGTATTTCCCCACACAACATGCGCACCGTGTGATTTCTAGTGAAGAAAATCCGCCTAAATTAGTCTGTGCGAGCATCGTTTATAATGAAAATACAGCGAATCCTATCGCAAATGCCTTGCCAAGATTACTGTGCTTCAAACTCAGTGAAAACGAAGCGCTGATGAAAACCGCGCAATGGTTATTTGAAGAGGCATTTAACGAAGATAGCGGACGACTACCAATGATTAACTCGTTGACGGATATCTTTATTATTTACGTGCTACGCCATGTTATTGATAACAACATAATCCAGCATGGTCTGCTCGCAGGATTAGCACATCCGCAAATATCTAAAGTGTTATTGGCTATACACGAGTCACCTGAACGACAATGGGGATTAGAAGAGATGGCTGAACTAGCGCTTATGTCTCGATCAAAGTTTGCCGACATATTTAAGCGTACGGTAGGTCAAAGCCCTGGCGACTATATAATTGATTGGCGTATTATTGTCGCTAAGAGTCTGCTACTTCAAAACAAGCCTGTGGCCGTTGTAGCTAATGCGGTGGGCTATGAAAATGGCTCAGCGCTAGCGCGTGTATTTAGAAAAAAACTCGGTATTTCACCTAAACAATGGTTCAAGTAAACGCTTTAATACAAAAGGGCTAGCACAATGCTAACCCTCTTATTATTTATTGCTATCGACAATCAGTCTTATACTAGACTCGTCAGCATCTCAGTTGAATATTCAACTAACTCCTTACCATCTCGAACACGCTCGACATAATCAGGGTTGGCAATAAATGGTCGACCTATCGCCAGCAGATCAAATTTATCATCCGCAATCGCTTTGCTACCAGCTTCAGCGGTAAAGCTACCCACTCCCACTAATGTCTTGTTATAAATGCTGCGAACGTAACTTGATGCTCGACCACCTAAATAGTCAAATTCCATCGAATCATCGAAAATACCAATATGTAAGAAGGCTAAATCACGTTTCTCAAGTTCAGGGACTAGATAATCGAACACAGTACGGTCACGGCTGTCACCAGTCATATTGAAGTATGCACCCGGCGATACACGCAGTGCCGTTCTCTCATTACCAATACGAGCAATGATTGCATCAACAACCTCAAGTGCGAAACGGGACATGTTTTCAGGTGTCTGACCATATTCATCACTGCGGTGGTTACTGTCGTGATGTAAGAACTGATCAATTAAATAACCGTTTGCTCCGTGTATTTCAACACCATCAAAACCTGCGTCTATAGCATTAGCCGCAGCTTGAGAATAGTCACTCACAAGCTGAGCAATCTCTTCTATCGATACAGCTTTTGGTATTTGATAAATCAGTTCGCGCATTCTTGGTACAGTACCATCAGCACCTACTTCAGAAGGCGCTATTACATCCCGGTTCCCCGTAATTGCTTGGTAAAAATGTGGGTGTGCTACACGACCGGTGTGCCAAAGTTGCGCAAATATTTTCCCACCATTTTGATGTACAGCATCAGTTACCATTCTCCATCCATCAATTTGAGCTGGCGTGAATAAACCAGGAGTATTTGGATAACCTTGACCGTCAGGACGTATAATCACGGCTTCAGAAATAATTAAACCAGCTCCGCCGCGACGACCATAGTAGTCAGCCATATCTTGGGTCGGAACTAACTCATCATCAGCCATACAACGAGTCAGAGGAGCCATAATAATACGATTTTTTAAAGATAGAGTCTCATTAAGCACATAAGTTTGAAATAAATTGTCAGTCATAGCGATGCCCGTTTCTTGAATGTACGTTCAAGATATTCTTTTTTGAATGAACATTCAAGATCTATTTTTGAATAAAAATTCAAAATTGATTATAATAGACTTCATTAGATAATTTGACTCAGCGATAAAAAGAGTCTCAAGAAGAGTTACCGACTAGCCATGCGTATTGCAGAATTTGATAGAGAGAAAGTACTGAGATCTGCCATGACCTCCTTTATGGATAAAGGTTACGGTAAAACGAGTATGCAAGATTTAAAAAAGGCCACTGGTTTACACCCTGGTTCTATCTATTGTGCGTTTGAAAATAAGCGAGGCTTACTCTTAGCCGCATTAGAGCAATACCATCAGGATAGAAATGCAGAGTTCACCGGGATTTTTTCCGGTCAAAGCCCGGTGCTTGCTGAGCTCAAATGTTACCTGGATCATATCGTTTTAGAGTGTCAGAGCTGTGATGCATCACGAGCTTGTTTACTGACTAAGGCATTAAATGAAGTCGCAGAACAAGATGAAGAAGTGCATGGCATTATCACGCGTCATCTCGCTAACTGGCAACAAGCTATTACCTTAGTATTGCAAAAGGCTATTGATAAAAATGAAATTGTCAGCGACCGCAACGCTGATGAACGCGCTCACTATCTGATGATGGGTATATATGGATTAAGAACATTCGCACACACACACCCTGAAGGTAATACCATAAAGCAGTTAGCTGAACAGCTTTTTCAGGATGTGTGTCGCTAAATATTATAGTATTCAGCCTTATGACAGCGCTTATACGTTCTACGGAACCGCAGCCATACAAGCAAAAGCATACTTACTGTTCATATCTGCAGGCATGTGTTTATTCGAATCAATAACAAACTTACCATTAGGCTCTTTTGTTACATACGTTTGCAACGCAAGATAAATCGGCCATTGGTGCCTGCCTGACGGAATAACCCCGTCACTAAGATTAATGGATGAACTAATCAGCCCTGGGGCACCGTAGGCTCGTAAACAAAAGTTATTGGCTTGTATCGGTGTCATTTTAACCCCCTTTACCGTATTGAATCCTTCACGCATGATACTTGGCTCGGCTGAAAGGAATTCGGGATTTTTATCTAAATTCAATTCTTGAAATTCGGCCCATGTATATGGACGTCGAATACGATATTTTTGTCCTGCGACCGTCACATTGACTTCACGTTTGTAGTTCATTGCGACTCGGCTAGTATCATTAAAGTCAAATACCATTCCGCCATTTAGATTGCTGCTCGCTTTCATTTCTCGACAAATATCATCATCATTTTGAATGTTATGATCGAGTGACACACAAAGCGAAATTGGATATAGGTTACTAAAGCTAGGATCTGCAGTATCGATAGTTAATGGTTTTACTTTATTATGTATAAGATCTAATGCAATTGCGGCCGTCAACATGTTGGACGCTGACTTCCAATATGAAAGTTTAAAATTAGGATAGCCTACTAAATAAGGGGTTATCACCCCGCCTTCTTTAAATTCACCGAACCCTTCAAACCATGCAATATCTTCAGTAACACATTGTATATCGCCTTGTTCTTTTGCATTCAATGCTGTAACACAGAATCGAATTTGATTACCTTTACCCTCATCGCTCATTTGTAGAGTGTAACTTTGCTCTCGGCTAACAACAGTATCAAGGTTATTTTTAATCACGCTCCATTCAAATAGACTACTAGTTTGAGGGTCGTTGTTTAAATCAAAGTATTTATACTGTCCATATAGAGTATGCCCACCAAAACGCGCCCCATGTATTTCAATGTCCATTGCGAGTGGCTTTGAATCTTTCACAGCCCTGACAGTTTCTTCTGGAGTACAAGCTGCGTCATTAGGAATTGATACTTCATGTTTTGATGATTTTTTTGTTGGAGTTATAGCATCGTCTCCACTACCGGCATAAGCCATAAGTGATGCGCTACAAACAGCAACGAATATCTTTTTCAACATGATTAACTCTTTTTATTTTTCAATTGAATCACCGAGGTCATAATCATCATCTAGGTGTATTCGGTAGGATAAAAACATTACAAAAATAGATGATGCCCATATACTTCGATGCACGCTTACTATTAACAGCATGCATTCTAATTATTTTACAATTAAAGCGCAATAAAGATTTTGTAAGTGTTTGTTACATATATTTAATTGAAACCTTCCTACGTGAATTTTGCTGACTAGGATACTGATTGCTCATTCAGATTCTACGTAGCACTACGTAAAAATCATCTTTATAAAAAAATATGCACTAACTCTTTTATTATTACTAACTAATTGAAAATAATAGTATTGCATTATTATAGTAAACCGATTATCATCTCCGCGTTAAAATCTATTTATTTAAATTCCCCACTCAACTGTAAAGGAGAAATATTATGACAATTACATCGACATCCTTTGCAGGTCTTATCCGATAGCGGGTTTATTTAGCTATTTCTTATTACATTAAGAAAGTCTAATACCTAATATCTGTTTTTCAGTTCACACCAAAAACACCAGACCTGCCAATTCGTTTTACGTTTAAATCCTATTTAAAGGAATTGGTATTATGGGCAAATCCGTCCAAAAAATTACTGACAATATTAGCCTTATTGCATCCAAAAATACTTGGATTGAAGGCCTTGCGATCGAACAGCTTGTTAAAACATCAACTTTATCAGGCATGCTTCAAGCTGCAGGTATGCCTGATTTACACCCAGGTAGAGGTTACCCAATTGGTGCAGCCTTTTACACTCAAAACAAAATTTATCCAGCATTAGTAGGTAATGATATAGGCTGTGGCATGTCACTTTGGCAAACGTCAGCAAAAGTATCAAAAATAAACTTACCCAAACTATCAAAGCGGTTTGCCAACATTGAATTGCCACTAGACGAAAGTTGGTCTTCCACGATTGAAGCCAGGAAAAATGACAAATCAATTAAGACATCAAACTTTGACTATGCCCTTGGAACCATTGGAGGAGGTAATCATTTTGCTGAATTTCAGGCTATTGAAGACATTTATGATCAACAAATATTCGATACTCTGGGATTAGACAAGCGGCACTTACAGCTACTTGTTCATTCAGGTTCTAGGGGGGTTGGTCAATCTATATTAGTTGAACATATAACACAGTGTAATCACGATGGTCTTGTAACACACGGTCCTGATTTCGAGCATTATTTATCACAGCACAATGAAGCTGTACGCTGGGCAGAGCTTAATCGAGAGCTCATTGCACAACGCTTCTTAACAGCAATTAAATCTCAAGGTCATTGTATCCTTGATATAAACCATAATTTGGTGTCACCCAAAAATATCAACGGGAAATCTGGCTGGTTACATCGTAAAGGTGCCACCCCGAGCGATCAAGGCTGCGTGGTAATACCAGGTTCCCGGGGCGACTACACTTACCTTGTAAAGCCACTTTTATCAAATATTGATATATCAAACTTAAGCTTGTTTTCATTAGCACATGGTGCAGGAAGAAAATGGAAGCGTGGTGAATGCCAAGGACGTTTAAGCCATAAATACAAGCGTAATGATATGATTAGAACAGCACTAGGCAGTCATGTTATTTGTGGCAATAAAACATTACTTTATGATGAAGCACCACAGGCCTATAAGGATTGTGCCAGTGTTGTCGGAGATATGGTCGATGCTGGATTAGTTAAGATAATTGCAAAACTACGCCCAGTACTCACTTTCAAAACAAATGGAGATTGTTCATCATGATATTATTGCAATTATCAGCAGGCCAAGGGCCACTGGAATGTAGTAAAGCCGTTGGTTTGGCTTTTCGTTCGATTGAAAAGCAATGTGATATTGATAAACTTAAATTTGATGTTATTGATATCACTAAAACCTCAAAATCAGGCTGCTATAAATCAGTATTAATCCAACTTGGCGATAATCAGAGTCAAGCCCAAGCAAAAGCAATTGCAATATCTTGGCAAGGTGTAATGCAATGGGTTTGTCAAAGTCCTTATCGCCCCAAGCACAAACGTAAAAATTGGTTCTTTAGTGGTAAAATGTTCGAAGTAAATGAAATACAATTAGATCAAACAATTAAGTTTCAATCTTGTAGAGCATCAGGTGCTGGAGGACAGCATGTTAATTGTACAGATTCCGCAATTAGAGCAACTCATATCGCTACCGGCTTATCAGTCCGTATAGAGAGCGAACGCAGTCAGCATGCAAATAAGCGTTTGGCCAAAGCATTACTATTTCAAAAAATTGAATCTAAAAAATTAGATGATATGACAAAACAAGAAAAGCAGCGTTGGCAACAGCACTGGGATCTCGAACGTGGTAATCCAGTTAACACGTTTAATGGTCCTAAGTTCATGTTATAAATTAATTTTTTAAAGATGGTAACGCCTAACGATTTACCATCTTTTCAATATTTATTCACCGCTGTGTTGGCTTTGCTATATCATAAGATCACATCACGATATACTTGTTTATTCTAACCTCTGCGATAAAATCCTCATCATGACTGACTAAAATGAATGCCCCTTTATAAGCATTCAATGCCGCTGCCAAGGTTTGTTTAGACTCAATATCTAGGTGATTATCTGGCTCATCTAGCAGTAATAAAGGTGAATGAGTAAGGTGACTAACCACCAGCATTGATAGCTTCATTTTTTCACCTCCACTTAAATGAGCTACTTTTCGATATACAGAGTCGCGCCGAAACCCAATCCCAGCAAGTAAAACCCGGGCAGTATTTTCAGTCAGTTCTTCACTGCTTTTAATTAAGCTATCTAGCATGGATTCTTCAAGCTTCAGTAATCCAAAGTGTTGATCTAAATATACTGTTTTTACATTCAGTTCTATTACACCAGAATAGTTTAAGTGGTTATTTTGTATTGCTTTCAATAAAGTTGATTTTCCGCATCCATTAGCGCCATTTAAATAACACCGATCAGCGTGAAATAGAATGAGTGAAACCGGTTTCCCAGAGCCATAATACAACTGACAATTTTCGATATTCAATAATCTTCTCTTCTTAATTTGACTTGCTTGTTGCAGATACAACACTTGTGGTTTCAACACTTCTTTCTGTTGTTCCATAACACGTAATTTTTCTTGATTTCGTTGTAAATGATTCTGTTGATTAATCACTGCCGCAGATCGGCTTTGTGCTGCTTTATCTTTCTTCGCATCCATCAGAACCTTAGGTTGGCTACCCGATTTCCTTATTCTATTACCATGACGTTCCCGTTGCAGGGCCTTCTCTTTATTCGTTTGTGCTTGACGCTCCACCCTTTTTTGTTCTGCTTTAACGTGAGTAATTTGTCTCTCTAATGCTTCAGCCTGTGTAGAGGATTGCGCTGAATAGGCATCATAATTCCCTTTGAAAAATCCGAGACCTAGACTCGTTAACTGATAAATACCATCCACATGACTTAACAAACTTCTATCATGACTCACCAGAAGTATTTGTCCTGAAAATTGTTTAAGTTGATTAATTAGCCATTGCTTACCTTCATAATCAAGATGATTAGACGGTTCATCTAGCAACAATATTTCGGCGTCCGAATTAAACAATTGATACAGTTGTAGGCGTGCTAATTGCCCTCCACTCAAAGTATGGCAATACGCATTAAGATTAGGGTCGATCTTGAGGTTTTTTAATGTATGTTTTGTTTTATTTTTTATATCCCAATCGTCTCCAATTAAATCAAAATATTCTTGCAAACAATATCCCTGTTCAACCGCTTTCAAAGCCAATAGTTTATTGCTAATACCTAAGAAGTCCGCAATACGTAAGTCCCCATCCAAAAGGTGAGAAGATAATTGTGAGTAATAAGCAATTTTACCTTGGCTCGTTACATAACCGTTAACCGGGGTTAGTTTCCTCATTAATAGAGAAAGGAATACTGATTTTCCAATGCCATTTCGCCCCACTAATCCTGTAAGACGGCTGGTTAAGCTGAAGTTTAAATTTTGAAATAGCCATTCCCCAGTATCGAGCTGAAATGACAGTTGATGTGTACTTAATACAGGCATGAAAATGCCTCCCTTTACGTAATAAAATGTAATAGGGGTTCGCCTTTCTATAAAGATAGATTGGCAAGACGTTACTTAGATACGATCATCGTAGATAAATAGAAATTCAATTACGATAATATATGCAATTTTTGCAAGATAAGAGATGACGAAAGTAACGCCCACTAACCCCGAGTGTCCAAATGATGATATTAATTGGATGTCAGGAAGTTAGTTGTTCATTATGGCGTTAGCTCCAGTAGAAATGATTAATACATTATAGCGATGAAGATGATTGGTTGTAAAGTCGCTAAATTAACGGTTTGAGGCCTTAACGACTTAGAATCATCTTGGGAAGCCGTTAAAGCCTTTTTAACAATCTCTAATCTCTAATCTCTAATCTCTAATCTCTAATCATTACAATACACTGAGTATCTTCATCCCTATTCGATAGGTATAATTTATTTTCGTACGTCGTTGGGTCAGTCTGATGGCCTGAGCCTTGAATATCACCGAGTCCATCTTGTAATTTACATTCTAAATTTTTACCCCAGAAGTTAAATGGAGCTAGCACACCATCTCCTAAAGTCACATGATATGAAGAACTAGAATTTAGTTCTTTAAAATAAAAAGAGGTGCTATCCAATGAATCATTTTTAGCGCCAAAATTTATATGTCCTAAATTGATTCTTTCCGTAGCACCTGATGATAATTTATTAGATATAAATCTTAGTTCACAACCGTCAATATCATTACACAGTTTATTTATTATACCAGTGGGCAACACTTTATCCCCGATACCGTCAATGCTTCCACTCCAATGATTAGGGGCTGCAACAGAGTTAAATGAAACTGCGATGGCAGAAATTATACATATCTTAGCTATATTATTAATTTTCAAACTATATATCCTTATAAGTGTTTGTATTCTAGCTACAGTATATTAGGCTAGTTGTATTAGTGAATAAGAGCCGTTCTCGAATGATTTATTTTAAGAACGACTCTATAATAGCGAAGCTAATCCATTTTAAAACACTCTAAATTGGTATGATGGTATTTATGATCACTCCTACTAACATAAGTTTTAACCTTGCTATTTTTATAATATTAAAAGAGCTATATAGGTAAGGTATACTGGAGTTAATCAATAATAAATATGAATATTCTTAAATTAACACTAAGCCTTTGAAAACAATGTGAAATATAGATTTTTAAGTTCAGAGGGATTCGCTACTAAAATGCAAAAGATGGGGTTTTATAACTGAGAAATGAAGTTGGAAATACTTTGTTGTTTTAAACTAAAAAGGGCTCACGTAGGATGAACCCTTCGATTACGTTCAGCTATAGATCTAAGCTATGATTAAGGCTTAAGATCTACTTTAATTTGATCGACTTGATTAGATAAAGACAGATCTTGAAAGTACTCTTGTTGTGACTTACCAAGGTACAGTTTTTTGTTATTGACTAATTCATCGAGCTTATCTTTAACAACATTGCCTGATGCTAGTTTAGCTTTTAGTTCAGTTGCAATACTTGAACTATCAGTTAGCTTTTTACCCTTAGTATCGTAGTAACGAACTTGACCAACCTTAGCATCAAACGGGTCACAGTAAGCAGTATCAAGATCGCCACTATCAATGATTTCTTTGTATTTTTCAGCTGTAATTGGTGTTTCTTTATTTTTTACAAATTGGCTGCCACGAACACACCAATTTACTTGTGTGCCAATACCAGGGAAATGAGCTGAGATTAAATTGACCGCGTAGTATTGGTCTATATCTGTGCTCTTTGGCTTTGCATATTTATCAATAACCTTTCCGCCAACCACCTGATAATCTAGCGTGCTATTGTCAATAGACTCTAAGAAATAGCTATTAACGAACATATCACCAATAGAAATAGAATCAACAGCGCGACCTGTATCCCATCGGTAACTCTTCAGCTGTTCTTTGATTTTACCGCCATCTTTGGTGAAGTGAGTAACATTACTAATAAGACCAACAAGGGTGTTATTTGTTTTATCTATCTGCCAGGCCGTATAGTTATTTCGGGTCTGTTCTGGTGTGTTATCTTTCGCTTCTGCTTTTGTATGCGTTTGATAACGTAGCTCAGTAATGTCGTTACTTTCTTTATTAATACTGTCGTATTCCTTATCACGTCTAGCTTCACAGTCTTGAAAGTTAGCACCGTAATAGAAATAGCTGATCCAGTCTTTAGCTTCGATCATTTCTTTACTATAAGCGGAATAATCTACAATACCGTTAGCCCCACTAATACCATAGAAGCCTTTCATATCTAAGATCTGTTTCGGTGTAAGCCCACCTTTAAATTTATCGGACCAGCCTAAAGAGTAGATGTTGAAAAGACTAAGCGCACTGCTGCAATTTGTGGTATTAAAACGAGCATCAAACGAGTCAGTGAGTGGCATTGCTGCATACCCAGCTAACGCTTTTGTCGCTGAACTATCTGGATTAGCAACGCTACCTTTAACCGCCGATAAAGACATTTGTGGTACGCTAACTTTAGGTTTAGCTGGAGGTGGTGTTTGATCGCCGCCTCCGCCACCACAAGCAACAAGTGATGCAGTCGATACGGCAACGAATATTTTTTTCAACATAACTAACTCTTTTTATATTTGGCTTACTATTAAACGGTATCAATTTTAATTATTTTTAAATTTTAAGGCAATCATTGCTTTGTCAATGTTTGTAATTCCTTGTTACCAATTAAAATAACTCTGCAGCAATATCGTAAACCTTTTCTTGAACTTTTCGTTTTAAATCGGGAGCAACATTATTGTGATCACCGCTGTTAAAAGGAGGCTGCGGATCATACTCAAGTAGTAATTCCATCGCTTTAGCGCGGTTTTCTCCAACAGTTTCGCCAATTAACCTAAAAGCAAAGTCCAAACCAGAAGTTACACCGCCACCACTAATACGATTACGATCAATGACAACCCGACTATCGACATATGTAACCTTAGGGAAAGCCTTTAGGGCCTCGGCATATGCCCAGTGTATAGTCGTTTGATAATTATCTATTAAACCCGTTTTGGCCAAGATCAATGCTCCCGTACACACAGAAGTGACATACTTAGCGTTACTTCCTACGCGCCGTAAAAATTCAATAACAACTTCATCCTGCATTTGTTCTGCAGGGTTAGCTGCACCTGGCACAATCAAAATATCGATGGGAGGACAATTACTGAATCCATAGTTAGGGAGTAGCTGTATTTTTGCATCACACGGTAAAAGCCCGAATGTTTTTGCAAACGTAAACGTATTTAACTCTGGAACTAAAGCTAATACTTGCAAGGGGCCATAAGCATCCAGCATGGTCATATTTGGATATAAAAATATGCCAACATTGAGCTTAGTCGTACTAAGATTCTGTTTAGCATTTTTATGTGCCAGTAATGGTTTGTTTTGTGCTGCACTGGTAAAATAACTTGTGCCCATTACACCTAGCCCCATAGAACAAGCTAGACCTGTTTTTAAGAAATTACGTCTGTTATCTGTCTCTTTCATTATGCCTTCCATATTTGTTTATTTAGCTGTAGTTTTACAAATTTACACTCAAGTTTTCAGATACAATGTAGTAAATATGTTCCAAATGGAACTATTTAGGGTAAACGTCCCACGCGGATAGTTAACTTATTTGCTAAATACGTTAAAATATTTTTGATATGAAGTGACTTTAGGTTTAACCAAGTAAATATTATGCAGAAAGAAAAATTAACATTAAATCGTAGTCAAAAACGCATAGTTAAGGCTTTTACCGAATTATTGAGGGAAAAAGATTATTGCGATATATCTGTTGCGATGATTATTGAGAAAGCTGATGTTGGCAAGACAACCTTTTATCGATATTACCAACGTAAATTAGAAGTGTTACTGGCCATGCATGACGGTATTTTTGATCAATTACTTCAGGATTTAACGAGTAAAGATGACTGGTTAACTAATGAGGCTCGCCCTTCTGTAAGTTATATGCTGAATATATTTTCTAATAATAGCAATTTTAGACGCCCGATGAATTTTAAGCTCGATAAAGATTGGCCACAAGCATTATTACAACTAAAAACAAAACTTGCTAATTGTATGGCGGTTAAATTAGCAAACGCTTTAGACGGTTGCTCAATGAAGATCCCTATTAGTGTATTATCGACGTCATTAGCCGCAATATATGTTGAAAGTGTAGTCCAACTCGTCAAGGGCCTTGTAGCATTCAGTGTAAACAAGCAGGCTCTGTATTTACAATATTTGACGAGATCGTTAGTGATAGGAGCTATCGAAAGTTAGGCCGTTAGAGGGTTTCGTATAGCCCCAGAGTTGGGGCATTTTATTTTTGATTTAATACACCTTAAGCGACCACCTCTACCGGTTCTTCATCCAAGTCAAAGGAAGCATTAATCAGTTTTTTAGTGTAATCATGCTGAGGATTATGAAATATATCTTCAGCCGTTCCCTGCTCCATAACACAGCCTTTTTGCATCACTAATACCCGGTCAGATAATGCTTTGACGACTGAAAGATCATGGCTGATGAAGATGAAACCAATGTTATGTTTTACCTGGATCTCTTTAAGTAAGTCAATCACGGTGAGCTGAACAGAGCGATCAAGCGCAGAGGTAGGTTCATCCAATAAAATAAAAGACGGATTCAAGATCAGTGCTCTCGCAATTGCAATTCGTTGACGCTGACCACCTGAAAACTCGTGCGGATAACGATTGATTGAGTTTGGTTCTAAGCGTACCTCTTCGAGCGCGAGACAGGCTTTTTGTAAGCGTTCCTGCTTGGACATCAAAGGTTTGTGCACCCTTAATCCTTCAGTAATGATTTCGCCAACTGTCATACGCGGAGACAAAGATCCGTACGGGTCCTGGAAAACCATCTGTACGTCTTTTTTGAGTTCAAATTTTTCCTTATCAGTGAGTAAATTGAGATCTTGACCTTTATAGGAGAGATTACCTGTAAAGGGTAACAAGCCAATGATAGCCCGGCCTAGAGTCGATTTACCTGAGCCAGACTCACCGACAATACCCAAGGTTTCACCTTGCTTCAGTGTGAGTGAAATTCCCTTCACCGCCTCAAAATATTCACACTTACTTGGGATGAAGTGAGATTTAATCAGGTAATGAACGTGAATATTTTCAGCGCTAAGCAGCTCTGTCGCCGTTGCTTTGATTGGCTGTTTTTGACCTTTCGGGATCGAGTTTATCAACATTTTTGTATATTCATGCTGTGGTTCTCGGAAAAGTAGTCTGGTCTCTCCTTCTTCGACGATCTCACCTTTACACATCACGAGTACTCGGTCTGCAAGGTGTTTAACTACGCCGAGGTCGTGTGTAATAAACAAAATAGCCATGCCCATTTTTTTCTGGATCTCTTTAATTAAATCCAGAACTTCTGCCTGTACCGTAACATCTAACGCAGTAGTCGGTTCATCGGCAATTAAAATGTCAGGTTCATTGATAAGTGCCATTGCAATCATAATACGTTGCAGCTGACCGCCTGAAAATTCATGTGGGAACTTACTGTAAGCTTGCTCTGGATTTGGTAAACGAACGAGAGTAAAAAGTTCCAAAACATGTGTTTTAGCCTGCTTCTTCGATACTTTTCGATGGCAGATCATGGCTTCAGCAACCTGAGTTCCTACCCTTAAATATGGGTTCAGAGAGGTCATCGGCTCTTGGAATATCATGCCAATACGGTCGCCTCGGATAGATTGCATTTGACGTTCTGTTTTATCTAAGATCGATTGGCCTTCAAAAATAATGCTAGATTGAGATGAGACGGTCCCATTATCCGGTAATAGGCTCATCAAAGCATTGGATGATACTGACTTACCCGAACCCGATTCGCCGACAATAGCCAGCGTTTCACCAGATTTCAAATCAAAGTTAACATTTTTCACCGCATCAACCATTCCGTCATTGGTTGTGAAACTGACGGAAAGGTTACGAACTTGAAGAATAGGTTGGTTTAGCATGATAGGTCCTTATCAATTTAAGAGATGCGTTGAATGGTGTGAGTCTGAGGTCACTCTTAACTTAGCAAAGTGATGATGCGCTTTTTGGATATGCTCGTATTGAAGCATCCACTGATCATCATGTTGAGCGTGACAAAAAGCGGCCATATGGCGTAAAATATCTTCACTTTTATTATCGATAAGTGTCATTGTTCGTTGAACAAGATCACTTGTTTCAAGAGAAATAAATTGAAATAGCGCATAAGACTGGTTTAATGTTGCAAATGCGCGTTTCTGCTGCCCCATTTGATTGAGAATTTCAGACTGTGCGACAGTGGCATCTCTTAATCCTAATAACAAGCATGAAAACTGGCATGGTTTAATATGCTCGTTTTCTAAAGCCTGATGAATATGTATGGGCAGATTGTCTAAAACCTCCCCATATAGTTGATGAGCTTCAGGCCAATGGCCCTGTTCCATTAGCTCTTCAGCCCTCAGATAACGCATCCAGCATTGCTGCAATTCCATAATCGACCTCAAATTTATAAGATAAATCAATCTTAATGAGAATTGATATCAATTGCAAATCAAAATCATTCTCGTGGTGAGATGTGTCACTAAAATAATAACGCCGTACTAATTATACGTTATTTAATCAATTTTAGAGGCGAATTAAGCTATAAATATCGATGAATAAAACAGGATCAGGCAATCTGATAATTTGTATATTAAGTATAATTCAGCCTTTAAAAAACCAGATTTAAGAACTTAAACTGACTAACCACTTGTAAGTACTTACGTCCAAATTAACTAACTATTTTAGAGTAATATGCTGAAAAAAGGTGACAAAGTTAACAAATTGTAATCAACATGATGTTAATCGCATATCATCCGCCACACAACATTTACCAGTGGCATTAACTGGTGATCGCACCGATTGGCAGTCCATAACGCTGGTAATTTAACTTTTTTGCAGCGCAAGGCACCACCACATGCTAACGCCGATTGTTGAGTAAATGTTTATTTATTGCTAATTTATTTTGCCATGGAGCGGGAAATACCATATTGAATAGTGAATTATTCTATTGGTATCGCTTAAATCAGATAAAACATGGATGGAATTGAATATGATCTCTAAGGTTAGTTGCTACTTTGCTGTAATATTAAGCATGTTTACCTCTTCGGCTTTTGCCGCCAGTGAACCAGTCGGGTTTGATAAGGCTGTTGATCAGTTCTTTAATGAAAACCTCAGTTGGTTTGCTAACACTATTTTCACCTCAGTTCCTGTTAATGGGACAAACTTCCCCATAATTGTAGGCTGGTTATTTATTGCGGCTATTATTTTCACATTTTATTTTGGTTTTGTTCAGTTCAAACGTTTTGGTTTAGCGGTTAAGATCGTCAAAGGTGACTTCACAGATCCGAACAAGAACGAACCTGGCCAGGTTTCTCACTTCCAAGCCTTAACAACAGCACTTTCTGGTACAGTCGGACTTGGTAATATTGCTGGCGTTGGTGCAGCGCTCGCCATTGGTGGTCCTGGAGCCACTTTTTGGATGATCCTGTGTGGCCTACTTGGTATGGCTTCAAAGTTCTGTGAATGTACACTTGGTGTTAAGTATCGTAACGAGCTACCAAACGGTGAAGTATCGGGTGGTCCAATGTATTACCTGAGCCGAGGTTTAAAAGAACGTGGTTTTGCTGGTCTAGGTAAATTCCTGGCTGTCGGCTTTGCAATTATGACTATTTTAGGCGCGCTCGGTGGCGGCAACATGTTCCAAGGCAACCAAGCGAACGCAATGATCGTACAAGCTCTGGGTATACCTGACGGCTATGGCTGGGTTACAGGCGTTATTTTAGCGATGATGGTTGGCTCGGTTATTATTGGTGGTATGCCATCAATTGCGAAAGTAACAAGTAAATTAGTTCCAGCAATGGCTCTGTTATATATAGGCATGTCGGTTATTGTGTTGGTATCTAACGCATCTATGATTGGTGATGCATTTGCACAAATCATCGAAGGTGCCTTCACTGGTGCTGGTGTTGCCGGTGGTTTTGTTGGTGCATTAATCCAAGGTATGAAACGGGCGACATTCTCAAATGAAGCCGGTGTGGGTTCAGCAGCCATTGCGCATGCAGCAGTAAAAACCAAAGAGCCTGTGACTGAAGGTTTAGTTTCAGTACTTGAACCATTCATTGATACCGTGATCATTTGTACCATGACGGCTTTAGTTATCACAATTTCAGGTATGAACAACGGCGAGCTAAGTGGCGTAACGCTTACAGCTGCAGCATTTACTGAAACGGCAGATATATTCCAGTATATTCTTGCTGTGGCGGTGGTGATGTTTGCTTTCTCAACAATGATTTCATGGTCTTATTATGGGCTTAAAGCTTGGACATATCTGTTCGGTGAAGGCAAAACTACGGAACTTGTCTATAAAATTATGTTCTGTGGCTTTGTGGTCATAGGTGCAAGTGTTAGCTTTGGCGCTGTAATTGATTTCTCTGATGCGGCTATCTTTGCAATGTCTATCTTCAATATCATCGGTTTGTATTTCTTAATGCCAGTGGTGAAAAAAGAGCTACATTCGTTTATTGCTCGAGTTAAATCTGGCGAAATCAAAGATTACAGCAAAGAAGGTGTACTGGTTTCAAAAGAGATAAATAACTAATTTAATAAGTCTCCCCTCTTTTTAAATAATTAATAGTCCGGTTAATAGTATCAACCGGACTATTTACATCTAAAATATAAACACAAACAATCACTTCTAAAATACCACTCAAATAATAACCCACTATATGTGTGACACATGCTTTAACAAATCAATTATAGGTGCTTATAACTGTTATAATTACTTAGAAATACATATTTATGGACATTAGATAATAGAATTATAAGATTAATTCTATTATACCGATTCGATATATAGCGCTATTATTTATTGTTATATTAATTTTTGAGGAATATAATCCCGACGCTTTCTTTACGCGTAAAGCAAAAGTCATAAGAAAATTACTTACATTGTTTTCATGACTGTTGTTGATAATTATATTTAAACAGGTAATAAAATGAAGACGATCTTTAAATGTGTACTACTTGCATCAACTACTATCCTATTATCTGCGTGTGGTGGTGGTGGTGGTGGTGGCACTTCAACTAAAGTTGTCTCACCAACTAAACCTATAGTCATCCAATCAGATTTGTATAAAGTGGATGGTCAGGAAGCATTTTTAATGGTTTCTCAAAAAGATAAAACGAAACCAGCAATATTTAGCTATAAAGACTTTAGTTCGGATACTGTAAAAACTAGAAAGTTAGTTTCTTTTGGCATATTATCTGACGATAAAGATAAGGAGATAACAGATCAATCATTGATATTGGCGATAGCATATTTCAAAATGCCTAATAGCCAAGATAAAGATAAGTTTGTACCTGTTCAAATAAACATAACAGGTACATCCCCATTAAGTCTCGAGTGGGATGGCCATAGTTTTGGCGCTGATACGATAGGTAATATGTCTCGTAGCACTCTAGAAGATTTTCCGGTCACGTCTGTAGCTGGCACTTGGAAAGATGATAATGATGTCCGCATGACAATCGATAACTCAAATGTGGAAATTTCGACCTCAAGCTGTAACGTGACTGGTAAGTTAGTTAAAGGTGCTGGAAGTACATTTCTTGATATTTCTACAACTTACTCAATAGACAATATCAATGTCACTCCAGATAATTGCAATGGTATTGATAGTCTAGTCATGATGAGCCAAAATTCTAATTGGTTTGTGACATTAAATAACAAAAGCCGTGTAGGCGAACTTCATAAATTAATAAGCACAAACGATTAGCTATATACCATCGGTTGCCCCCCCTTAGCAAGCCTGTTATGGTTTAAATTAACCAATCAAATTCCTGATTTGATTGGTTAATACTTGAGTTTGATTGTATAATATGTTCTTTTACTCTGTTCAATAAAGAAGCTGTATTCATTGCAACTAAGCGTTCTTTTTCATCCTCTGAAATCATTTACGTCATGTGAAAAGTAAATTATAAACCGCTTCAGCATCACTCTGCCCCCCCCCCAAAATAAGATGTAAGTCACTCCATAAACAATTTTATTATGTAACTCTTATAAATATTCATTATTGTAACAAAACAGCAAAAAAAATATTGTAAGCTAATGATATGTATAGATATACATGCACTGCTAACCGTATGGTAATTAGCTTTAAAACTCAAACTACAAGGACGAAGAGATGAATATTAAGCAAGTAATAATTAAATCATTATGGATACCGGCGATAGTTCTTTCAGCAAGTACTGCAAATGCAAATACAAACCAAACAAATCCAGATTATGAATACTGTGTTAATGAGTCAGTTAAGGCATTTGGTATGGAATCGAGAAATAAACCAGTCGAATTGCAATTAAATATTATTAAGCAAAGACTAGTTGATGCTGGAGTTCGTGCTCGAATTACTGGACTCCCAAGGACGATCGACAGTATGGCAGAGCATATCTATGTTGATTGCATGATAAAGACCTCACCATACTACAACTATTATTAATTCAAATACATACACTAAACTAAATCACTAATTTAAAACGAATGACGAACAATCAAATTTAATATTTGATTGTTCGTTTGTTGTTTTTGATTGTATAATACGTACCTATCATTTCATTTAATCAACGGTATATATTGATTTGGAACTCAAAGAATTGAAAGTTTTGTTTGATAATGGTGGTCTTAAAGCGGTCACTATAAAACGCGCACCATTAATGGACGGTTATATCTTAATTGCAAACACGACAAATAAGAATGTACATGTGATGACGTCGCAACGTGAAGAATCAAATACACCACGTGCATTTAAGAGTATTGATGCCGCAGCAGCGAATGCACAAAAGATTGGTTTTAAGAAGATAAGTATCGATTTAAGCTAGCTTAAAATACAACTGTATATAAACACAGTCATATTTAAGTCCCCGTAAAAGTAACACCTCTACGGGGATTTTATTATTGATTCAGTGCTAAATAGGCTGTATTCATTGCAACTAAACGTTCTTTTTCATCCTCTGAAATAAAACTGGCCTCAATGGCATTAAAAGTAAATTGTGCGATTTCTGATTTTGACATGTCGTGCGCATTACTCACTGCTATGAAGTTATCTGTCATATAACCGCCAAAGTATGCCGGGTCATCAGAATTAATCGTAACGCATACATTCTCTCGTAATAATTCAACGATGTTATGTTCTTCCATTTTTTCAAATACCTTAAGCTTGATATTTGATAACGGACAAACTGTTAGCGGCGTTCGCAGTGTTGCTAACTCTTTAACTAACATCTCATCATCAGAACACCGTACACCATGATCAATACGCGTAATTTTCAACAGCGCTAATGCATCGCGAATACTACTCGCCTCGCCTTCTTCTCCAGCATGCGCAACTGTTAAGAAACCTTCATTAATCGCGGCTTTAAAAACACGTTCAAACTTACTGGCCGGGTTACCATTTTCTGACGAATCTAACCCGACGGCGACGATCTTATCTTTGTGCTCAAGTGATTTATTTAATGTTATAAATGCCGACTCTTCATCGAGATGACGTAAAAAACACATTATCAATTGGCTTGTAATGCCGAGTTCTTCAACAGCTGTTGATAAGGCGTTATGAATGCCGTTAACAACAGTATCAAAACTAATGCCGCGTTCGGTGTGTGTTTGTGGATCGAAAAATACCTCGGTATGAACAACATTGTCTTGTTTACAACGGACTAGATAAGCCCAGGTAAGATCGAAAAAATCTTGTTCTGTGATTAATACATTCGCCCCTTGATAATAGATATCTAAAAATGATTGCAGATTATGAAAATTATAAGCATCTCTCACATCTTCGAATGACTTGAAGGGAATATCGATATTATTGCGTGCGGCAAGTTCGAACATAAGCTCTGGCTCAAGCGTACCTTCGATGTGTAAATGAAGTTCTACTTTTGGTAAATTTTGAATAAATTGTTTCATGATTAAGTTCCTAATAAAATTTATTAAGTACTTCTCTTTAATAAAAGACACTACAAAGAGAAAAGTACTAAAGTACTAAACTCTTCGTAATCAGGAATTATTGGTTCCTGGTAGAGACCCCTAATCCATATCATTAGGGTTATACGAAGGGAAACTAATTGCAAAATTGAAATACTGAATTAGCTTGAAACTGATTATACAGAATGTAATTTAGCAAGTCTATGGTTTAAACATAGCAGCTTGGCCACGAAAAGCCCCACTGTTATCAATAAGATTCCACACCGTTGCATTTTCTATCCAAAAAGTACGTCCCGTAGAGGAAATACGTAAACCGCGATAACCATCAACAAAACCAAACGCTGTGACTCTCTCCAACAAGTCCTGCCTTTCATCACGGTCTAGAGATTTCACTGACTTTCTCGATGGCAAAGAGACAAATTCTGACCAGCTAAGTTCAAATGATTTTAATGCCAACTTGTTGCCATAATTAAATATCGGATCACTTTCGGTGCCATGCGATACAACGACAAAGTCAGCGTAAAATAAAGCTTTGCCAATATCGACATAACGACTATCAATGAGATTTTTACCCGTTAGGCGTTGATAACTTGATATTAATAGATCGGCATGTTCGTGGAGATATCCATTTTCAGAGGTGGGTTGATTCATTGATAAGATCCTTGTTATCTATAAAGAGTCGAGTCAAGAACCTTATTATTACATAACTATTCGTATATGTTACGATTCTGCCAGTGACTTTTCTCTTACTGCACTACCAAAACCAGCTATTTAAAAATATCCATTAAATTCGACTCTTGCATAACTCTCCTTACGTAAATCATAAGTCGCACCTCCTAATGAAGCGTTTCCAAAATATCTCGCTTCAACACTCACGCTCCAATTATCTGTTAATCGATGCTGTGCCTCTACCGACATAATGACTGAACTGTCATCCAGATCCGCACTGCCTATTAATAATATTTCAGTACTGTCTGCATTATTTAGTAACCAACGTGTCCCCAGTACAATATCGTTTTGTTGTAAACTCGCCGAGTCTGCATCACGCTGATCATATTGATATTCAACAATAAGTCCCAAATCGGTACTACTACCAGAGAACCCAACAAGGGTATATTCAAAGCCAGACACAGAAGCAAAATAATTATCATCACTATCAGGGATCACGGCGATGGTTTCCATTTTCCAAGCCCAGCTTTCAATCGTCGCTTGAACATCAAGGCCATATTGTTGGATCTGTCGGTAATAAGGTGTTAATTCGATAACGCCGTTACCACCAAAATTTGGTGTTAGTGTTGGGTTTCTATCGGTACCATTAAAATAACTCAGGCCTATATCAACAACATCGACAACATGACTCCAACGAAAAGCATAGTCGATATGTGACTGCTCTTTATCTGATTCGTATGTAGCGTTACCCTGATCGACGATAACACTTGGCCTTATTCTCCCCTCTTCACCCGTAAAGGTACGCTCTCTAAAACCCGGTAAAACAAACAATTCATAAGCACCATAGTCTGTTTCATAAAATGTATTAATCATAGCTTGTCCGAGTTTCTCTTCACCATCGATACT
Source organism: Moritella sp. 28 (assembly GCF_018219435.1). Lineage (NCBI taxonomy): Bacteria > Pseudomonadati > Pseudomonadota > Gammaproteobacteria > Alteromonadales > Moritellaceae > Moritella > Moritella sp. 28. The sequence goes on from NZ_CP056121.1 coordinate 2,613,598, forward strand.
TTCTACTAAGTCAGTTTGATTAATAATATCAACAAGATGTGCAGATTCGGTTACCCCCCAAAAAACCTGACGAACACCGATGTATAACTCAATTCGATTAAAAGCACGCCAATAATATAGCTCTCGTATGTCAGCATGGGTTCGTTCATCATCACCGTCGACACGACCAAATATACTCGTTTCAAAACGCTGATAACCATTATCCCAATCATGGTAATAATTGACTTTAGTGCTCAACGACGCATAAGTGTCTTTTTGGTTTTCGTAAATTGCAGGCTCAAAAAATGCAGTAGCCTCAAGTCCTACATGTCCTGAAAATTCACCACTGATTCCATTTGGTATAAATCCCGTTAATGCGAAGGTTGTAAGTAAAGGTAATATTTTATACATCCTTTATTACCTCGCGCGCGATAAGCTATTACGACTAAAATCGCGGTCAGAAAAGTTATTATTAAATGTCCAATTTTGAAAATTGAGTACCGTCTTTTTACTTGTTTTATGGTTTATCATGGTCCAAGTATCAGCACGCCAGTATTTACCGAGGTACTGATTAAAATCACTTATTGATAACGTTTTAAGTAATTCACCACCACGATTAAAGTAATTTACCTTCCAGACTCGATACTCATCAGTGTCGAAGAAGACTTCTTGACGTGAATACCCTGACTTTAAATCTTTTGGGTCAAACTCTACGACATAATGTTCACGTCCATCAAAACTCTCATTTTTCAAATAGTTATAAGTATACTTATTCACTTCTTGTGACGCTATATCTTCGAATGCAAACTCACTGCCCATAAATGGTCCAGACTTGTTGCTTGATGCTATACGCTTAACACGCTTCAAGGCAGGTAAGTATAACCATTGATCATCCGCGCCTTCTCGGTGTGTATATGACAAAAAAGCGGTACCTTTTACGTCTCTTGGATTATCAAAAACAATCTGGGATTTATCACCGTCATTTTCCTGTTCTAGCGTTTTATTGCGCATGATGCGTATCGACTGCTCACCATGTCGATTGGTTAATATCATTTCCATCGATGCAGAAGAATCTCCAAATCCTTGATCACGTTTATCTGCTTCAACAACAATCGCCAACCCTTTTTCTTGTGACGTTTCAGCTAAAACACTTGGTATATTCACGACACTAAGTAATGATATTGCGAGTAATGAACAACGTAATCGGTTCTTGTTTACTGATTTATTTTTGTTGTTATTCATCTCATTGTTATAGATACTGTTGTTTGTACTGTAAAATATGCTCATTATTTATATCCTTATATTATGCTGATGCTAATTTAGCTTTCGATTTTTTAACGTATTACAGTGCTTTTTCTATTACTACTCCACGCTTCTATTTTTAGTAACAAGACAGGAAGTAATAAGAAATCTGCAATCATAGCGATAGCAATTGCAATGGCAGTTAAGATCGCCATACTAGAATTCATACCAAAACTTGATTGTGCTAATACACTAAATCCGGCAATTAAAACAAATGAAGTAACAACAATAGCAGTGCCCACCGTTGAGAATGCATAACAAATAGCGGCTTCTGGAGATAAGCCTTTTTCACTACGTGCACGCTGATATTTACTTAAGAAATGAATGGTATCGTCAACAACAATCCCAAGAACCATACCTGTCACCATGGCAACAGCAAGATTCACTTCACCGATAAACAGTCCCCATAAACCAAACGCTAAACCAACCGGTAATAAATTAGGAATCAAACTGACAAGTCCTAACTTAACGCTGCGCAATGCAAACCCAATGAGTACGGAAATAATCACAACCGCCAGCAGTGTTCCGACAATCATACTTTGTATATTTCGCTCTGAAATATGTGAAAACATGACAGCTGGACCGACACCGATTGCATCGATATTCGCATTGATTTTTAACCAATCGGTTCCTCTCTCAGTAAGATTAATAAGACTACCTGATGGCATATTACTAACTGTAACAATGACTTGTGTCGAAGACTTACTTACATTCAGTTGATTATTTAGATCTAATCCATAAGGTAACGACAGTTCGTAAAGTAATAAATATTGCGCTGTTGACTCTGCATCTTCAGGTAAACGATAGTACGATTTATCATCACTATGCAGATTCATATTTAAACGTTTGAACGTATCTGTAATAGTATTAACGTGTCTAACTTCAGATTGATCGCGTAACCAGTCTGTAAAATCACTTACTTTTTGAATAAACTCAGGATTGCTGACACCATTTACTTCGCCAGAATCCAGTGAATATTGGATCTGATACACACCTGTAAATTCGGAATCAATAATTTCGCTTGCTTGTCTAAACGCCATCGACTTATCAAAGTAATCTACAAAATTATCATTGAGCGTATTTTTAGGGATTAAAGATAACAGCAGTACCGATACGCATGTTGATACAATTAAAATCGTTTTTTGTTTATGAATAACCCAACGGCCTAACGCTTCTATTCTGTTACTTGATTTTGTTTTAATTTGTTTAACGCGTAAAGGCAGTACTAACATCATCGCGGGCAATAAGGTTAACGAGAGCAACATAGCAGCCATAACACCTATCGCGGTTATATTACCTAAATCATGAAACGGGGGGGATTCGCTAAAGTTCATAGAAAGGAAACCAATCGCTGTCGTAACAGATGTTAAAATCACCGGTGACGCATTTATTCGCACACTATTTTTAATCGCTGCTAACTTATCCATACCAGATCGCATACTTACGATGATCGTACTTAATAAATGTATTGAATCTGCGACTGATAAGGTCATGATGATAGTCATCGAAGCCAACGCGGGCGGCGTTAATTGAACTCCCATGTAACCTGCCATTCCCATACCCGACATAATTGAAAACATGATCACGACTAATGTACCCAATATTGCAGTAAATGAACGCAACAAGAGTAAAGCAACAAGTAGAATAATGAGATACATCGCGGGAACGAGAGTTTTCATATCAAGCATTGCCGCTTCGAAAAATGAATGACTTAACATGATCATGCCAGCCAAATGGATCTTAACCTTGTACTTGTCTTCAATTTTAGAAACGAGTTTACGTGCTTTACCAACCAGTAAAGGGATTTCATCTAACGACTTTTGTGGTAGCTGAAACGTAACATTTACACCAGCGATTGATGCCGATGAATTGATTAATTGACCGTTCAAGAATGGTTCTGCCAATGCAATAGACCGAGCTTCATTTCGTTGCAAGTCTGTCATTGATGCACTTTCAGTGATTAAATCTCGGACCCAAAGGTCATCATTTTCAGCGCTGGTATGTTGAAAATTTGTCGGAGAATCAACACGTAAGGTATAAGGTAATAGCCAGGTTTCAGCGGTTAACTCTTCTAACGCCGACAATGCATTTGTCGAAAATACATCGCCATCATCAGGGACGACAGCAAATAATATATTGTCGATTTGAGTATATGTACGCTGTAACTTTTCGTATTCGATTAGCTGTGGATTGTCTGAAGTGAAAAATACACGGTAGTCATTATTGAATGCAAGTAATCGCGCACCACTACTCAGCAGAATGACAAAAAGTACTGACGTTATAATTAATAACCAACGCCACTTAACTACCCATTCAGCATAACGACTAAATTTATCGTTAGTCACGTCCTTTTGTTGTTTCATTTTATTTCCTTTTTATAAAATTTATAAGTTAAACGAGTAAACCCGCACAGAAATACCGACCGCTCGGTATGTTTATATTTAAAAAAAAGGTTCAAATATCACTTCTTAAAGTAACGTTTAAACCTCATTTCCACCGTAAATAATAGACATAAATACTGCACTTTGCGAATAAATATGAGTATTATTCTTTCTATCTACGATTACTTAAACTCGAAGAGTGCCTAAGTAATTGTTCATACCTTCAAGTAAATCAATCATTTGCTGTCGATCACGAGAGACCTTAACCAAACTCATCATACCTTGAAAACATGAAACAATAAGTAAAGCAGATGCTCGACAATCGACTTCGGATTTAATTTTATCTGCTTGTTGCATACGCTCAAAAGCCTCGGCAAACATCTGAACTTTCTTCTGGTAGATGGTGTTTGCACGTTGTCGAAAGCCTTCATCTTGCGAAGACATTTCTTGTGAAATGGTATTCACTGGACAACCACCAATCATATCGTCTTCACAACCCATCGTTGGTATAACAGAAAAAAGTTCTGATAATGCAGTAATAGCATCTTCTTGATCTAAAACTGGTTCAAACATTGCGTAAAATTGAGCAGCAAAAATCTCTTCAAAAACAGCATAACCCAATGCTTGCTTGTTTTTAAAATGATGGTAAAGCGCGCCTTTCGACACATTTGCTTTCGAAATAATGTCCGACAAACTCGTGGCTTTGTAGCCATTTTTCCACATTTCAGCCGCGGTGATCTCTAAAATAGTCTGTCTCGTTAATTCTGAATCTCTAATTTCAACCATAGATTTTATCTACCCATATTACAAAGACTGCGTTTGATAAATAAGTTTATCTAAACCTTGTACATATAAGATACCGACCGAGCGGTATGCTTGCAAGTTATATTTTAATAATAGTTTAAATATTTGTTAAAACTTACTGGATTAAACACATTTATCTCGTTTAATGCGACTTTAACTTGTTGAATTATCGCTCCTACGTGAATTTAACTAGCTAGGTTCCCCACTACATCTTCAGATTTCACGTAGCGCACGAAAATAAAGACCATTTATACTGGTTGCTTATACAGTTGTAGATGTTATAATTGCCACGTTAATATTTTAGATTAAGCAACCAAATGGGATTAAAATGCCTAAAGCATTGATAAATATAGGTAATAACTCAATAATTCCATTAACTAACCTTAGTGAAGAACACATCGAAAACCTACTCAGGTTTAGTGATCGTAAAGAACAGTTAGAAGAAAACACACTTAAATCACTGCATTTCCATGTGAATAAATTCAATGAATATTGCCTCAGTTGTAATATTATCCCTTTACCATTACAAGATGCGACAGTGCTTGAAGCATTTCTGATAAAGGAAAATGAGCGAGGATGCAAAGCTCAAACACTACGAATTTACGCATGGGCAGTATCAAAAGTCCATGCTTTAGCAGGTTTAGAGATCCCTTATTTCAAAACAGTGATCACAGCTAGGTTAAAAATCATCTCGAAACAAGAGGTAAAGCTGGGCGTTAAACGTAAGCAAGCTGTGGCGTTTTCTTATGAGCACCTTAAATTTGTAAATGAACGACTTGATATATCATCCTTGATCTCTATCCGAAATACATTATTACTCAACATTTGCTACGATGGATTGCTCCGTGAAAGTGAAGCCTGTCATCTGTTCATAGATCAACTACATAAAACCAACGGCCTTTATACTGTTAATATCACGAATACGAAAACAGATAAATCGTTAGATGGTTCAATTGTTCACTTGAGTAAATTCACATCAAAGCTATTACCACTGTACCTTCAAAAAATAACCGAACATCATGGGCAATACCTGTTTAAACGAACAACACCACGAGGCGGTAAGCTAGAAAGGCTAAAACCAAGTTCGCTATCACCAAACCCAAATGACAAACCAATATCAACGAAAACGGTTGAACTTGTGTTTGCAAATACCTGGCATCAAATTAATGCGTATAATGAATCTGTCAGTTTTGATTTACATATAGACTTACCCGAACGGCCTTTTAGTGGCCACTCTGCTCGAGTTGGTGCATCTTGTGATCTTGTCGGTGCTGGTTTTGATGATTCGTTGGTTATGCGAGCTGGTCGTTGGAAAACTTTACGCATGGTTGAACTTTACACCCGAGGTGTGAATAATAAATTTGCGACAGTACGTGAATTCAGAGAAAGATTGGAAGAGATGACAGCAGATTAAAATTAAAATTAATATGTATTGGAAAGGTCATGCCCTTTCCAATTATAATTAACAGTCTTTAACCATCAATTAAATTTACCATCTCATTCAATATTGAATGAAACATGCACGCTGTATCATGATGGCTAAATTCATTACCGTTTAAGTTAACTGTAATTTCTGTTTCATCATTATCCGTCTCGACATAAAGTGTATTTTTTATTTTAGGATAATTTTCGATCAACACATTTTCAACATGCCTCTTCGTTATTTTATTACTAAGATGAACAGTAATAATCCCCGTCCCTAATAATAAATCACCCATGCCATTTTCAAAAACGTCTGCAAGCATACCTTCAACAAACTGACTCTTAGAAACATTACATTGATCACTTATGCTTTCTAATTTTTCGAGTAAGTTTTCGTACATTCTTATCGTACTGTTTTTTCGAACTGCGTCTGGTTTAATCTTCATAATATTTACCACGGATTAAGTTAAGAAGAATGTTTTCTTTAAAAATAAGAAATTAATTGAATTTATTATAACATCGTTTTAGTTCAATAGAAGGGTCAATTTCGAACGCTATTTGAGTTCATCTAACGAATGTTAATATCAATACATGTGAAATCTCAATGTGACTATTCAAAACATATAAGTACCTACCTATATATAAAACTAATAATTCACCTATAAATACCAATGATATCAATGTCTTTATTTCGTTTAACGGTCATTATACGAAATAAAGAGACCAGTGTTGAATGCACATTGAATTTTATTTTATTAATTTAAATTCATTAAATGATGCGTATAGTGAGAGCAATAACGATTACACAGCTTTGAAATGATGGAATTAGATCTGAAATTAAATAGATTTATTAATCAAAATAAATAGAATGTATATCTGCACTTAAATGATGTATACATTAATTAATAAGCGTCTATTAGCACTGAAATATCATTTCGTACAATAGAGTTTTAGGCCTATTTTTTAATATTTACAGATAATCTTAGCCACCAAACTATAGATTTCACATACAGCACACCAAAAAACCATCAAAAGGCGAAATTAACGATATTAATCAACATGATACGTGCGACTAAAGGCATTATGAATGACGTATTTAACACCATTTTAAAGCAAAATAACGACTGTCATTGTATATTCCAGTGAAATATAGCTCTTTAACAAGATAATAGACAACTGTGTTTATATACAGCTATTTATCTAACCCCATAAAAATGAGACAAAATGAATGTCATTATACGGTTTAAAACAATGTATAAAATGTAGTTAGCACACTAAAATCAACATAAACCCATGATTATCAACAACTTACCTTGTCGTTGAGGTCTGATGATTAAACTTCAGTGAATCATTAAAATTAAGTGAGATAAACCAGTAGCCTTGATAAATAACGAGATTTAAACCAATATAATGTAATAAATAGCAATATTAGCGCTGTATTTTGTGGGATGAATATCTATTTAACGATAGAATGTAGCTAGAATAATATCCCGATTAAAATTTTCTAGGAATGAGATGACCAATAACCGCCGTGCTGATTTAATCCTTGTCATTACAACAATACTTGCTTCAGCTGGATGGATATTTTCTAAAGAGGCGATTCAAGGATTACCGACTTTTGGTTTCATCGGATTACGATTTATTCTTGCATCCATACTATTATTACCATTTTGTTATCGAACACTTTTTAACATTGATCGGGCAACCTTACTTGGAGCTGCAAGTGTCGGTTGCTTTCTTGGTTCTGCAATTTTAATCTGGATTTATGCCATCGCCAATAGTGGCTCACTAGGTGAAGGCGCATTCATCATGAGCTTATCAATGTTGTTTGTCCCTATTATCGCTTGGATTTTTTTTAAAAACAGACCTCCTAGAATGTTTTGGTTTTCACTACCCTTTGCAATACTTGGTTTAATTCTTTTGTCAAAAGGGAGTAGTTGGACTATCTCAGGTAGTCAAATTTGGTTTATGTTTTCGGCTGTTATGCTTGCCATGCAATTTAATTTAAATAGCCATTTTGCACAAAAAATTCCGACACTGGTTCTTACTTGTATCCAACTATTCGTCACCGGTGTTCTTGGAGTACTCCTATCACTATTATCTGAAACATGGCCTCAGCAAATTGAATTGGAAATTTGGGGCTGGCTTGCGATGAGTGTATTAATTGCAACAAGTTTACGCTATGCCCTTCAGACTGCAGGTCAAAAAAATACGACAACATCAAATGCTGCCATTATTATGATTTTAGAACCAACCTGGACTGTTGTTTTAAGTATGCTTTGGTATGGTGAAAAAATGGAATTAACAAAGTTAGCCGGTTGTAGCTTAATTTTATTCGCTTTGATAATTTATCGTGCAGGTCCAAAGTTAGCCTCTTTTACCAAGCATTAATGTATTAGTTAATTAACCTGAATAATAAACAGCTATAGCTTACATGCACTTACATTACTTAATAGGTATACTATTGTATAAAGATCACAAGCCTATATAATCCAGTTATTATCATATTATATATAAATAAAAATAAAGGTAAAAAAATGAAATCAATTACTGTATTAGGCGCTTTAACTGCGCTAGCATTAACTGCAAGTGTTCAAGCAAATCAAGATGTTTCAGGTTTCTACATTGGTGGTGGTGCAGGTTCAACACTTGCGAATCTAGATGAAACTGGCGCTATCTACGATGAAGACACAGATGGTACAACACTAAAGTTCATTGGTGGCTATCAATTTAACCGTATCGTAGCAATTGAAGCACAATACACACAATATGGTGAAATCACGCCTGATAAATATTATAAAGTCAATGGTAAATCATATACGTGGAATGCAACATCATTTTCTGTATCTGCTAACCTAGGTTACACTTTCCAGAATGGTTTACGTCCATTTGGTATTATTGGTCTTTCAAGTCTAGATTTAGATGAATCATATAAAACATTTAAAGATGATAGTGCAACAGCTCTTCACCTTGGTTTAGGTCTAGAATATACACCAGCAGCATTATCTGGTGTAAGTGTCCGTGTTGGTTATGAAGCAGATTCTTTCACAATTGATAACGGTCGAAGTGCAGATACAGACGTAGTTATTGGTTCTGCATACGTAGCTGCAACTTACAAGTTCTAAAAATAATTTGAGATGATAACAAACCTCTTGTTATCATCTCAAGCAAACCAATCTCAACACTCCTAGACATCGAATGCAAATGTAAGTCGTTGAAATACATTCCAAAAGGTTGTTCTAACTCTTCACTTAACGCATCTAATCCCAAAAAGTATAAGCAACAAGTCCAAATGATAAAATATAAATATGCGTGATGCTGTAATGCGTGATTAAAAGCGATAGTCAGATTGATTAGTCGCCTCTGCATCAACTCGCCACCTTCTTTACCATCATCTATAAATGAATATACTTGCCTACCTATACTTCGTGAATTAAGAATTAGTTGCCCCCATAATTCTTCAGACTGCAGGTCAAAGAATACGACATGCGATTATTATGATTTTAGAAACAACCTGGACTGTTGTTTTAAGTATGGCGAAAAATGGAATTAACAAAGTTAGTCAGTTATGTCTTAATTTTATTGCTTTGATAATTTATCGTGCAGGTCCAAAGTTAGCCTCTTTTACCAAGCATTAATGTATTAGTTAATTAATCTGAATATGTCAACATAACCAGCTGTACCTTGCATGCATTTATATTGCTTAAGGGTTATAGCATTGTGTAAAACTCACTATCCTATATAATTAAGGTGTTATCATATTATATATAATCAAAAATAAAGGTAAAAAAATGAAATCAATTACTGTATTAGGCGCTTTAGCTGCGCTAGCATTAACTGCAAGTGTTCAAGCAAATCAAGATGTTTCAGGTTTCTACATTGGTGGTGGTGCAGGTTCAACACTTGCGGATCTAGATGAAACTGGCGTTGTCTACGATGAAGACACAGATGGTACAACGCTAAAGTTCATTGGTGGCTATCAATTTAACCGTATCGTAGCAATTGAAGCACAATACACACAATATGGTGAAGTGACACCGATTAAACAAGTTAAATCATATACGTGGGATGCAACATCATTTTCTGTATCTGCTAACCTTGGTTACACTTTCCAGAATGGTTTACGTCCATTTGGTATTATTGGTCTTTCAAGTCTAGATTTAGATGAATCATTTAAAACATTTAAAGATGATAGAGCAACAGCTCTTCACATTGGTTTAGGTCTAGAATATACACCAGCTGCATTATCTGGTGTAAGTTTCCGTGTTGGTTATGAAGCAGATGCTTTCGCAATTGAAGAGTTTAATACTATTACGAATCGCTATGAAGATACAGACGTACTGATTGGTTCTGCATACGTAGCTGCAACTTACAAGTTCTAAAAATAATTTGAGATGATAACAAACCTTCTTGTTATCATCTCATTATCCAATGTTATTCTAGCAAATGTGATTTCGCTTTTATTGGTTCAGGTAAGTCTGTCTCCCCCATCATCTCAAGTAAACCAATCTCAACATTTATAGACATCGAATGCAAAGGTAAGTCATTGAAAGATAGCCCAAATGGTTGTTCTAACTCTTCACTTAACGCATCTAATCCAAAAAAAGTATAAGCAACAATGGCACAAAATAGTGGTGTCGCAAAACCTTGCGAAGCAACAAGTCCAAATGGCAAAATGATACAATATAAATATGCGGTACGCTGCACAAGTAATCGATATGCAAAAGGTAATGGCGTATTAGCAATTCGTTCACAGCCCGCTTGCACTGCAGTCATTGATGTTATGTGTTCATCGATACTTTGAACCAAAAAATCAGACAATAGTTTTTTATGTCTACAAGTTCCTAACTTTAATCCCATTAGTCGTAATATCGAGTCGGGTACATTTCTAGATTTTTTTAGCCACGCTAAATCTTCAGGCTCAAGATATTTTCCAATATCGTCCCAAGGTTTTGAATGGCGAAGATGATGCCGTAATGCATGATTAAAAGCTATGGTCAGATTGATTAGTCGCCTCTGCATCAACTCACCACCTTCTTTATCATTATCTATAAATGAATATACTTGCCTACCTATGCTTCGTGAATTAACAATTAGCTGTCCCCATAATTTTCTTGCTTCCCACCAACGCTCATAGCATGCATTATTACGAAACCCTAAAAACAGCGATAGCGCGACACCTAATAAGGTAAACGGTGCAACAGTATATGTAGGAAGAATAATCGGATATTTAAAATGTGCGATTGCAACTAAAGTACTAAGTAATGTAATAAATAGAACCTGTGGAAATATCAGCGGAATAACCGAGCCTTTAAGAATGAAAAAAAGCCTAAATACACTTGGGTTATCACGGACGATCATAATTATCTCGCAAATTAAAAATTGAACCTTCATTTACTCGAAGTAAAAAAGCTAACAAAATTAATACCTTTTAAAATTTAAATGTTATCTATTATAATGATTAAAAATTAAATGATAATACTCTAAATGGTAATTAACTTTTTCTATATTGTAACAATAGATCTCTAGTATAGACCTAAATCAAAAACAATGAATAAAACAAACTATATATTATAAAACAGTGTCGATATGATATATCTATTTATTATTATAATGTCGACTTTGGTTTATTTTTCTTATGTTATAAATAAAACATTGGTGTCTAGTTTATATTTAAATGTTTTATTTATTTATTAACCCATACTTTTAGCCTAGTTACTTTTCATATTTTGTTTATATTATTTTAATCATTAGTATTAATTACATTTATTAGGATTTGTTATTTCTATAATAACGAAGAATTACAGGAAAGGAAGAATAACGATTATTACTTTTTTAAAACCAGAGTTAGCATTCCCAGGTTGGAGCTAGTAGTTTGCATTTAATCGCTTATTACTTACTTGAGAAGCAGCACTATTTTACGTATATTCAGCGACTACTTGCTCAATATCTCTCACCCTATTGCAAAATTATTAAATTACTGCAGTAGTCATTTTTCTATAATGAATACTGCTTAGCTCGAATTTTATACTGACTTTTCCCGCAAATTCAGCTGAAATCTCCATAGCACATTTTTACGATTTAACACTATAAATTGATATTTTTTTCAATTAATTTCGAGTCCTTTCTTATCAAATACTTAGAAATTTAAACCAATCACTTACGAACAGTAAGTATCGAACAGCATAAACCCAGCCACTTGTACTGGTCAAATAATGCCGTTAGTATGCTGAAAATCATTTAGAGATAGGCTAGGTGTTCATTCGAAAAATCTATTATTTTGTGCCAAACGTAGATGACACAAAATACATCGATTTTGAGCACCGCCATAACGGCGAATATACAGCCGGGATACTCAATGCAGATTTTAACAATGAATGGGGAACTATAGGTGATCTAGCTAAAGTAAATATTTTAGATAGAAATGGTTCAAAGCGGTTAGCGATTAAAAATAAAACCATAACTTATTAATTCACAATTGGCCTTGTTATTTAACGAGGTTAATTTTTGCCTGTGTAAATTATATCTAGTGAATAGATAGTAGCTGTATAAATTAACCATAACTAACAAATGCCAAGAGGTTCAGATTTGAAAAATTTATTACTTTGTGCTTTTACAAGTATCTTTTTAGTTGCATGTGGTGGGTCTTCATCAACAGATGATAAAACTCAAACCGAGCCAGCTCCAACTCCGATTCCAACACCAGATCCAGAAGATCCCTCTCCAACTCCAGACCCAACTCCAGATCCAACTCCAGATCCAACTCCAGACCCAACTCCAGACCCAACTCCAGATCCAGAGCTAGACCCAAGTAAGATTCATGATGTTGTGCCAAATGTGGATTACAAAAATGCATCTGGTATTATCAATGATATTAATTTTGAGAATCATCAGAATGGTGCGTATACAGCAGCTTTGTTCAAGAGCGATTTTAACAATGAATGGGGTAAAATTACTGGCAGAGCGAATATTGTTGAAAGAAATGGTTCACAACAGCTAGCTATTACCCACCCTAAAGATCACTATAAACAAGGGATTTCGGGTGGTAAAAAATTAACCGAATATAATGAGTTGTATTTCTCATATCAAATTACATTTGGCAAAAATTATGACTTTTCTATGGGCGGTAAATTACCTGGATTAGCAGGATTGAATCCGGATATAAAGAATAAACCTGATGCTTGTAATACTGTCGGCAAAGACGACGGTTTCAGTTTACGATCAATGTTTCGTGAAAATGGTCGTGCGATAGGTTATTTCTATCACCAAGATAAGACCAACAAATGTGGTGATGAAATTGATTATCAACATGAAGGTAAGAACTTCTCATTTAAACGTGAAAAAACATACCTTATCGAACAATATGTAAAAATAAATAATGCAAACCAGAAAAATGGTATTGTAACAATATATGTAAATGGCTTTAAAGTACTTGAGAAAACGGATATGACGTTCTCTGAAAATGGAAAGTATGCGATCAACTATCAATACTTCCAGCTTTGGCACGGTGGCAACAGTAACGACTGGGCTGTAGATCGTGATTCAACAGCTTATTTAGATCATGTAGTATTAAGTACAAAACCGATTAGCTATTCAAAATAATCCCCTAAATGATTAATTAAAAATTGACCTTGTTATCTAACAAGGTCAATTTTTTTCTGCGTAAATTACATTCAATGAAAAGGAAGTAGCGGTAGTAGTGACCGCGGGGCTGTAGATGGAGATTCCTTGGATAATGTAATGCTAAATAAGAAACCTGTAAGTTATAAGCTAAACTAGTAAGACTTATTGCTCACGTTTAGGGTAAATTACTTATGAGATCCACAGCCAAATATGTTCTTACATTGGTGATCTTCAGCTCTTTGGTCGCTTGTGGCGGCTCTGGTGGGGGTACAGGTTCCGGAGATAGTGGCGCTAAAAAGCCACCTTCTCCGTTCGAAAATTTCACATCTGCTTTAGCCATATCGCATCTAGATTCAATAACCTGTTCCGACTTTAAACTAAAAACGTCATCCTTTACCCCTCCAGACTTTGTCAAACAATGCTGGACTTTGACTGTACCAGAGGACTACGTTAACCCAAAAAACGGTAAAACAATCAAGTTGGCCATCGCTAAAGCCAATTCAGCTAATAATAATAAAAAAGGCACGATTGCCTTTTTGCAAGGCGGTCCAGGTGGAAACATCGTAATTGATTCCGAAGGCTTCGAAACACTGTCGATCCGTGATGAAAATGATATTTACTTGGTTGATCAAAGAGGAACTGGCTATTCAACACCAGCGTTATACTGTGAGTCAGGTACTAGTACCGAGGAAGAAAAGTTAAAACGTTGTAAGTCCGATTTTGAAAATAATGACGTCGATTTTAACGCGTTCAATAGTAAAAATAATGCGCTAGATTTCATTGTTTTACGTAAAAAACTAGAGGATGCCGGAGAGCTAAAAGAGAAGTGGACGCTAGTTGGCGCCTCTTATGGTACCAGGTTGGCTATAACAGTATTACGTGAGGAAGATCGCCTGACAAATCAAGGTTTTCAAACTGAGTCAGGGATTAAAGCAATGGTACTTGACGGCGTTTTCCCAATTCAAATTAACGGGGTTGATGACGCTAAATGGGCTAATTACGAGAACCTTAAACGCATTATTGAGGTCTGTGATCGATCTCCTTCAGTCTGTGACTCAGACACACTAAAAAGTCAGATTCAAAGTCACATTATTGATTTGCCCAAAGAAGATCATCAGTACTACTTAAGCTTACTGCTATATTTCATAGAATACGAAAGAACAGAAAAGGAGGAATTTAGATACACAATACCATCTTTTGCTAAACTACCAATAAGTGAAGTTAAGATATTACTGGAGGTTTACGAAGACTTTCTAAACGAGGTGGAAGATATACCAGATGATTTTTATGCTATGGGCTTATCTGTTATTTGTGCTGAAGAGTATGGATTTCCTCCTTACTACGAAAAAATAAATACAGAAAGAGCTAACTGGGCAAGTGAAGTACAACAAGTCATCGATAATAGCTTTCACATGGAGTTTACCCCTACCGCATGTAAAATATGGGATGTAAAAAAATCCGCTGGCGAGGAAGCCTTAGCAGTGAATAATGATACTGTCCCTGTACTTATCACTCAAGGTGGCAACGATTACCAGACACCGTTAGCATGGGGGAACCTAGTCAAAAAAGATTTTGCAAACAGCCGGGTTATTACAGATGATACGCTTGATCATGTTGTTCTATTTTCTGACAATGGGGACTGTATTCAGCAAAATATCAAAACATTTGTTGGAGACCCCTCGAAGCTAAATGACCTAGATGTTACTTGCGTCAATAATAGGACATTTATTTATAAAGACTAGACGATATAGCCGTCAGTCATGAGTCCTGACTGGCGGTTAGTCACACAGTTGACCTAATCCCCACACCGATTCTATGGGCTGTAGATCCAGATTCGACAGCATAGTTTGATAATGTTAAATAAGAAACCTGTAAGTTATAAGCTAAACTAGTAAGACTTATTGCTCACGTTTAGGGTAAATTACTTATGAGATCCACAGCCAAATATGTTCTTACATTGGTTATCTTGAGCTCTTTAGTCGCTTGTGGCGGTTCTGGTGGCGGTGATAGTGGCGCTGAAAAGCCGCCTTCTCCGTTCGAAAATTTCACATCTGCTTTAGCCATATCGCATTTGGATTCAATACCTTGTTCCGACTTTAAACTAAAAACGTCATCCTTTACCCCTCCAGACTTTGTCAAACAATGCTGGACTTTGACTGTACCAGAGGACTACTCTGATCCAAAGAATGGTAAAATGATTAAGTTAGCCGTCGCTAGAGCCAACTCAATTAACAGTAGTAAAAAAGGCGCGATTGCCTTTTTGCAAGGTGGTCCAGGAGGCTCTGTCATTACAGACTTATGGTTCTATGGTGAAAGTCCTATTCGTGATGAAAATGATATTTACTTTGTTGATCAAAGAGGAACTGGTTATTCATCTCCAGCGCTATACTGTGAGTTTGAAAGCAGTAACGATGAAACAAATATAACAGTTTGTAAATCAAAATTTGAAAATAGAGGCATAGATTTAAACCAGTTTAATAGTAAAAACAATGCTTTAGATTTTATTGTATTACGTAAAAAACTCGAGGCGATAGGAGAGCTTAAAGATAAATGGACGCTAGCTGGTATCTCTTACGGCACAAGATTAGCAATAACTATATTACGTGAGGAAGACCGCCTGATAAAACAAGGTTTTCAAACAGAGTCAGGGATTAAAGCAATGGTACTTGACGGCATCTTCCCAATCCAAGTTAACGGACTTTATGACGATCCATGGGTTAATTATGAGAACCTTAAACGAATTATTGAGGTTTGTAATCGATCTCCTTTAGTCTGTGATTCAAACACACTAAAAAGTCAGATTCAAAGTCAAATTATTCAATTGTCCCAAGAAGATCATGAGTACTACTTAAGCCTACTGCTAGATTTCACTGCCTACGAAAGAACAGAAGAGAAGCAATTCAGATATACAATTCCAGCTTTCGCTAAGCTACCAATAAGTGAAGTAAAGGAGTTAATAGAGAGGAGCAAATCCGCTCAAGACGAGGAGACTGACATACCAGATGATTTTATTGGTATGCTGTTAACAGTATATTGTTCTGAAGAATATGGATTTCCTGCTTACTACAAACAAATGAACCCAGAAAGAGTGAACTGGCCAAGAGAAGTACAACAGGTCTTCGATATTGGCTTTCAAGCGGACTATACCGCACTGATGTGTAAAATATGGGATGTAAAAAAGGCCGATGAAGAGGAAGCCTTAGCAGTTAAAAATGATAGTGTCCCTGTGCTGATTACTCAAGGTGCTAATGATTACAAGACACCGTTAGCATGGGGATATTTGATCAAAAAAGATTTTGCAAACAGCCGGGTTATTATAGATGATACGCTTGATCATGTTGTTCTATTTTCTGAAGATGGGGACTGTATTAAGCAAAATATCAAAACCTTTGTTGGAGACCCCTCGAAGCTAAATGACCTAGATGTTACTTGCGTCAATAATAGGACGTTTATTTATAAAGACTAGACGATATAACCGTCAGCCATAAATCGAGACTGACGGCTAGTAACACTCATTTAATCGAGGATAAACGAGTCTATCCTAAGCTAAATAAAGTTGTTACTCTGAATAGCTAATTAATCTTCGAGGCGAAATACCACATCAACTTGGTCTCGAATAATAATTTTATCATCTTGATAAGATGATTCTACATCTGCTGCTGCGCCAAGAAGCATAGACCTCATTAACATTGGACGAGGTTGTGATGAGCGGTAAGTGATTTTCCAAACACCATCAACCTTTTCATCAAACCCTTTCGCAAGTGACTGTGCTTTTTCTTTTGCATCTAAGATTGCAGCTTGTCGTGCTAGTTCTATAAATTTAGGCTCGTTACTTACTTTCAGTTGAATATTATTAATGTTATTAATACCATCACCAAGCGCACCATCCAAATAATTATTAAGTTTATTTAAATCTCTGACAGTTACTGTCACCTGTCTACTTGCCTGATAGCCTATAAGTTTAGGTTCCTGATCTCTCTTGTAGCGATACTCAGGACGAAGTGAAATGTTAGAACTTTCAATATCCGTACGTGCCACCCCTTCCTTTTTCAAGCGCCCATTAAATGCAGCAATTGCATTATCGACAACTTCTTTTGCTTCTTTTGCTGTTTTACGCGTTTCAGATACTTGGACAGAGAATACGGCCATGTCTGGCTTAGCAATCACTTCACCCATACCTGTGGTTTCTAAATGAGGAAAATCGACATCTGCCGCCATCACACCTGTAGAAATAAATGTACTAGCACTAAAAATAGCCGCGAATAAATGTTTGTTCATACGAATAACCTCTCATTATTGTTATTTATTTACTTTTATAGTCCGACAGTAACAAATTGGAAATTATCCTTATATTAATAAATATGTACGATTAGAGTGAAATAAGACAATATAAACCCTTTTCGTTCATTTATTATACTCAAATCAACACCAGGCTTAATTGTATTTAATAAAATAGTTACTTTACGCCATATACTTCATGACATATCTTCAAATATATACCTTGATCTTTTTAAACAAACAAGCTGTTATAGACTTAATAAACGATGATATATGAAAAAAAACAGGAAACGCGACACTTCATTGGCTCCAACTCAAATGGGGCTATGATAAAATCATATTAGATACGTAATTAGTACTAAAAAATTCAGCAAAATGAATCATTTTGCTCTAAAGTATTAAGTTATACAGGAGAATTATTAAGGATAGTATTATGAATAATAAGCGTCACTTTCAACGAATACTATTTGATCATAATGCCATGTTAACTTGTAATGGGCATCAATGGTCAACAAATGTAATCGATTTATCTTTACGTGGACTATCCTGTACCAGACCAAGAAATGTAAAGTTCAATATTAATCAGCTAATGACACTGTCAATCAGCCTAACCCAAGAACAAGTCATCATTATGGAAGCCATTCTAGTTCATAATGAAGAGCATGTTTTAGGGTTACGTTGTACGAGAATTGATATTAATAGTATTTCAGAACTTCGTCGTTTAGTTCAGTTAAACTTAGCCGATGAATCACTTTTGCATCGAGATATAGAACATCTTGCTCACTCCATTCCCAAATTATAACCAGTTCGTTAATCTAAAACCGACACCAATTCTCGAAACGTGTTGATCATAATATATAAGGCTTTCGCCGTAGCCATTAAAATACTCGACATAACCAAATAAATGTTTACTCAACGGAAATGACCAGCCTACTTGTATCGAACCTTTATTATCCGATCTTAGATTATTTCGTAATTTAAAATCCAAACTATTACTATAAGGTAGTTTCCAAACCATATTTAAATCGCCATAACCTAAATATTTTTCGATATCTGGGTTATCATCACCTTGTGATGAATCCGGAGTTAGTTTCTCGTCTTCAGGTACACGCCACCAGCCACGAACAGCCCAAACAACATCATCATGAGCGAATGCTATCGTCCCTATGATACGGTTCCAACTTCGAGACAAACTGCCAGATTGACCATTAGATTGATGATTTAAAGAAAGCGCAGTGATAGCTACAGGTAATCCAAACAAATCCCAAGGTTCACTATATTGAAATATCATCTCAGGTTCATAATTTGTTTCTCTAAATGGTGATGAACTGTCGGAGTTATACCCTTGCCACCAGCTCACAGAAGTAAAAGCAAGCAGCACGTCAAACCCGGACTTTATAACGTCCTCAGCGACGATATACTTTAATGAAACTTGGAATTGGATTTCTACATCATCAAAATCATATTCCTTATTATTGCTTTTATAAGGGTCATTGCTTCCCTGCGAATATGTAACAGGCAATATATAGTTTGGTTTATACGGAATCAAAGCAAATGGGTTGTTGTCTGCGCTTTTTTCTAACTCCATACGCTGATTAAGCGGGTTAGGTTGAACCTCATCACAAAACTCTCTTAGCACTTCAACCGTCATAGTTCCCTCTGCAGAGGTCACATTCGATGACAAACACGCATCAATCTGATCTTCTTTTTGCTTTTCTGAGCTAAAATAGGCTAATTCATGCGGAAAAGTAAAATAATAGTCTTTAGCTATTACATGATGAGCCATGAATAAATTTGTAGTTATAACAATCCCTGTTAAATACTTGATAGTCGTCCACCTCCTTCAGATATCAATAAACTAGATGTCATCATAGACATATATAACTAATTTAACTATTAAAATAGTACATGAACAGAGGCAGTTGAAATTATAAATAATATATAAATATTTGTTAATTGGAAAAACAATAGAGTGTTAAGTGGAAAATTATCTAACCTCTGACATACTTAACTCTGATAGTGGAAAATGTTGTATGCATGTTCCGAAGCTAACAAACAGAGGTATTTCATGAACAGTAAATTACTTATTGCTGGATTGATTGTAAGTTCAGCACTCATTGGAGGTTGTGCAAATCACGCCGACCTAGAAAATAGTGTTGGTAGTTTGACATCTCAAGTCAGTAAATTAACCTCCCAAGTGAAAGTGTTAGAATCTGAACAAGGAAGTATGAAGTCTGACATTGGATCTAACGCAGCAGCGGCTCTACAAGCTTCGGAAGAAGCACAACGAGCGAACTCACGCATCGATAACATCGCCGCATCTTATAGCAAATAATTAACAACATTGTTTTTTGTTGTGGTCGATACATTGGATAGGTTAGCAATAGTGAGCGTTGACCTATTTCCCTTTATTAACAATTCACCTCGTATTAAATACTGACATTAACAGGTAACCCGTAATGTAGCAGTAACGCATTATTGAGGGCCTCTTCATTAAGCTTATGATCTTCAAATCTATCAAGAACCTCAGTCATGTTAAAATCTTCATCCAATGTTTCAGAAGACAAAGGGGTATGCACTTCAACTAAATACTGACCATTCGGTTCAACCGCGAATTTAACTGGTTTATTTATTATCCTCACAGGTTCATTTACCACTACGCGAGCATATAACAACTCAATGTCATCTGGATTCATTCTAATACAACCCGCACTTATCCTCATCCCAATGCCAAAACTTTGATTCGTGCCATGTATAAGATAGTTACTTTGCCCATAAGCAAGTTGCAAGGCGAAACGCCCCAATGGATTATGTTCACCAGCCTCAACATAACGAGGTAACACAGTTTTAAACTTTTCTAGATACTCAGCACGCGTAGAGGGCGTTGGAGTCCAGATAGGATCTTTGACTTTTGCTTTAACAAAGCTGTTCATTTGTGGTGTCTTACGCCCTTCCCGCCCAATACCAACGGGAAATACGTGCACGATGTTTTTATCTTGCGGAAAGTAGTACAACCTGAGCTCAGGTAAGTTAATCACTATCCCTTTATATGGCGCGTCAGGCAACAGCATGCTGGTTGGAAGATCAAGCACAGTCCCTGGCCGGGGCAAAAAGGGATCAACAGTCGGATTCGATGCCATTAACGCCATCATGCCGACATTGTATTGCTCCGCAATCGCATGAAAATAATCCCCCACTTTCACTGTATATTGTATCGGCTGACCAATGAGCCTTGAACCGAGTATGGGCATAGCGTAAGGTTGAGGAAGAACAGGTTTAGACCATAGGATGACAAGAATGAAAAAAATTGATAGGCGGTTAAGATTCAGCTTTAGGTTAACCATACTTACACCCTAGATAAATATCTTATAGCGTAAGTATAGGCCTATTAGATAGAGATATTCTCAATTTTAGTTTCTTCGACGATATAGCAGTAAACTCGTTAATATAAATAGGAATGAATAACCTATCCCGCCACCTTGTTTACTTTGTAGCAGGGGTGCCGCTTCAACAATAAATATATCTTGTGTAAAAGAAGACTCCGGTTCTGTATATACACACGTTTTGTTAATTTCATCTACAATCCAGTCATAAACGCTGCTAACTTGGGTGTAAACATCAGGTAATGAATTTAAAGCACATTGTTGTGCATTACCAAAGCTTACGACACCTGCTAATCGGTAACCTCGATCATTATCGCTTATCGCATTTTTATCTTGCCATATGAGCGGACCGCCAGAATCGCCACTGCAAGAGCCTTTATTATATGCGTTTGCACAAATAAAACTTGTTTCAAAACCCGACCAGCCCCAAGCGAGAGCGCAGCTATCATCATCGGTGCCATCAAGCACTATTTTTTGCAAAATGTTCGTACTTTTTATACCATCGGTGGATGTACGTCCCCAACCGGATAAGACCACATTATTCCTAACGCCATGATCAAATTCTAAGTCCGCATCCACTTGCAATGCGTCGTCCATTAACCTAATTGCTTGTGCAGGTAGCTCTACAGGTTTAGATAATTGAAGTAACGCGATATCCCCAGTGTGAGTTGAATGATCATATCGTGGATTAGCAACGACCTGTATAACACTATTATTCGACATGTCATCCTTCAATGACCGATCTATCCCACCGGAGTAAACGGTGAGTTGGTCTGCATGAACAGGACTAAACACTGAACTACTCTCAAATCTATTTATGCAATGAGCAGCGGTGACAACCCACCTATCAGTCACTAACGTACCACCACAAGCATAGGTGGTACCGCCCTTTTCTATCTCTAGATATACCTGCCAGGGTAATTCTGATGCTTTCCCATCACCACCACCAACTACAAAGGGTTTAATCTCGGGGGTTGTCGTTTTGATATCGGTCTCATTAGCATATGCACCTAATGAGACCGATAAACCGACCATTGCTATTATTTTCGCTAGTATCAAAATTCATCTCTCTCAAATTTGCTTTCATACTATTCGCTATATATTCATTGTAATGAGTGTTCCACTCCTTTTTATTATAACCAAGTATTCTATATCCAGAATAAATAAACCCCACACAGATCACTTTATTAATTAAATAAAATAATTTTACCGACATTTTATGTCAACTAGTGTAAATAGTAACCAAAGGCAATTGACGCCCGCGACACCATTGCTATGATGCAGTTACGTAAAATACGCGTACGACATTTGTATTAATTGAAGGGATATAATGAAAAATATTTTAACTGTTCTAATGATGGTATTCGCTTTCTCATTAGCGGCGCCTGAAGTACACGCTAAAAAATTCGGTGGTAGTAAGTCTTTTGGCAAGAGCTACAAGACAGCACCACAAAAACAAACACCTGCGGCTGCTACACCTGCTAAACAAGGAATGAGCAAAAAAGGCATGCTAGGCGGTATGTTAGGCGGCCTACTCGTTGGTGGCTTAATCGCATCTATGTTTGGTGGTGCTTTTGAAGGTTTCCAATTCATGGACATGATTATCATGGCCGGTGTTGCCTTCTTATTATTCCGCCTATTCAAAGGCATGATGCGCGCAAAAGCAGCATCGCAACAAGGCTCACCGCAAACAGCATCGGGGCCAGTATTTAGACAAGAAGCGCCAACGGATGCAACGTTTAACACTGCAAGCCAAGGCGGTTTTTCTGGTTCAAGCAATGAGGTGCCATTTAACCTACCTGCAGACTTTGATCTAACGAATTTCTTAACAGGTGCGCGTAGTCATTATAAAACACTACAGAAAGCTTGGAATGAAAATGATTTAGAAACAATCCAAGAATACGTATCCATCGAGCTATACAACGAATTACGTGTACAACGTAAAGAACTTGAAGGCGAGCAACATACAGAAGTAATGTTCCTTGACGCAGAGTTAGTTCGTGCAGAATCTACAGCATCACTTTCGCAAGTAAGTGTTAAATTTAGTGGTCGCTACCGTGATAGCCATGAAGATGTAGAAGCAGACATCAACGAAGTGTGGCATTTAGAACGTAACCTGACACAAGAAAATGCACCATGGTTAATTACAGGTATCGAGCAATAAACACGCTTACTACCTAATTTGATATTAAAAAGGCGGCTAATCACCGCCTTTTTTGATCACTAAAATCAATGACAATGTCTATCCGTGTTTGGATCTAGCGAATTAAAGTTAACACTGCTATGATCCGCGCATAAACGAAAACTACAGGAATTCATAACCATGGCATCACTACAAGAACAGCTTTTAAAGGCCGGTTTAGGCGATGAGAAAAAAGCGAAAAAAATCCGCAAAGAAAAAAACAAGAAAAATAAAGCCGTACGCAAAAATCAGGCAAGTGCAGACACGAGCCTACAAGATGATATTAAAGCCCAAAAAGAAGCTCAAGCACAGTTAGATGCAGATCGAAATAAAGTGATCCAAGAAAAAATTGAGCTTAAGTCCGAGCATGGTAAAGTGAAGCAAATGATTCAACAACTTCACATCACCGATTTCGCTGGTGAGTTGTCGTTTAACTACGTGCTTGATAACAAGGTTAAGACACTATCTGTCGATCAACCAAGCTATAACGCATTAACCAAAGGTCAAATTGGCTTATGTGTGCTTGAAGGTAAATCTTATGTTATGCCGAGTATTGCTATCGACAAAATTAGAGCCGTTGATGAAGCATACGTACTGGTACTGAATGAAAACACCGCAACGGAAGTTGAAGAAGACGACCCATATGCTGATTTCCAGATCCCTGATGACCTAATGTGGTAATCAGAGAACATTAATCAAGCGTCCTGCTAACCCCTAATGTGTATCAGCTTATACACATTTTATGGGGTTAGTTTTGGACTATAATCGTAAATATAACCACTTATAAAATGATGACCATTTTTGTTAACACCGTCAGTTCTGGTTATTAATTCCGCTTTAAACCATCAATTCATGACAACATGTGAATAATCCTATCTGTTTATACGACAATCTCATATAATTTAACTATCTACCTTCCAATGAGTGATAGCCTTGTTAATTGAGAAAATTGTTGCTGATAAATTAGTCCCTGCCTTTGATCTAGGTTCGCGCTGTAAACTCGATGAGTTTGATACAGTAAAGCGAGACCAGTTATATCCTCAAAATAATCGACTCTTCACATTATTCCACAATACAGTAAGCGCTAAACTACTTGTAGCAACCGATTTTGAAGGCTTTGAACATACTAAATCCTTTTCAGATATGTTGTCCTCTATGTCGACTAAACGTGCTAAATCCATTTGTTATATCGAAGATGTAACAAAAATAGGACGTGCACATGCGTTTGAAATTTGGCGAGACAAAACAGTCTTGTTCAAGCAAGTTATTGACAACATTATTACGACAGGTAAATGTGCGGACGAACAGTTAAACTCGTGTATCATTAAGCCCTACCCGTGTCTTGTTCCGCTGTTATTGAACCTCAATGAGTTTAATGTTGAACAGGCATTTAAAATCATTACCAATGGCGAGACTGCAACACCGAATCTCGTTGATGCAAATAACCTTACCCAAACTACTTTATTTGGTAATCAAGACACGCTTTATACAAACGGCAGTTACAGCAGTAATGTCGCTCAATTAACGCCAGGACTAATACACCAAGCGCATGGTGGTTATATCCTAATCAAGATTGATGAGTTAATTAACAATCCTGACCTATGGTTTCAATTAAAAGCAGTAATCAAACAAGGTAAATTGGATTGGCGCTCAAGTAACCAAGCAGTACAAACGGAATTAAAACCAGATCCAGCGCCAATCGATGTAAAAGTCATTTTACTCGGTGACCGACTTGCCATTAGCCAATTAGCTGAAGGTGATAGAGAACTGACGAATATAACAAATTCATTTATCGACTTTCCTGCTGAGTTTAATGTCACAGATCAAAATATCGAAAAATACATCGGTTATATTAAATCATTAATTACTGAGTCTCAGTTACTTCCCTTGTCTTCAAGTGGGCTAACACGTCTACTTCAACTAAGCAGTCGTTGGTGTGAACATAATAACTACCTTAGCTTAAATGAATCAAAATTAATGACATTGTTGAGCTATTGCCATCATGTTGCCTCTGAACAAAAGTTAGACATGATTGACCGTGATACCTTAAATACCGTGTTAACACTGCAACATGAAGCGTTAAATTCGCACATTAGACTGAGTAACGAAGGTATTATCGAAAAACAAGTTATCTTAGAAACCAATGGCGCTAGAATAGGTCAAATAAACGGTTTATCTGTTCTTGAGATAGATGGTCACCCAGAAAGCTTTGGTGAACCTATTCGTATTACAGCAACAGGACATTTAAATGGTGACGGTGATATCTCAGACGTTGAACGCAAAGCCGAGTTAGCGGGTAATATACATGCTAAATCCATGATGATTATTCAGGGCTTTTTTACACACACGTTTGCTAAACCAATGCCACTTCCTATTAGTGCCAATTTAGTCTTTGAACAATCCTATGGCGAAATTGATGGTGATAGCGCCGCATTAGCTGGTACCTGCGCATTACTATCTGTACTCGCGCAGAAGCCGATTGCGCAACACCTCGCTGTTACCGGTGCAATCGACCAATTTGGTACTGTGCTTGCAGTTGGTGGGATTAACGAAAAGCTGGAAGGTTTCCTGCGTATCTGTGAATTGAACGGACAAACCAATATGGGCGTCTTGATTCCTGCGGCTAATATTGTAAATTTGAATTTAAGTGATAAGCTCATAACAGCAGTGAACGATAATCAACTGGCAATCTATCCTATTACGCACATTGACCAAGCTATAGAGCTGTTAATGGATATCAAAGCTGGTGACCTTGATGAAGATGAAGGGATCTATAGTATAATTCAGAAACTCGCCGAAGAGATTGATGAAAAATTAGAAGACGATGAATCTGTTTTTGTAACCAAACTTAAACAATTGTACGCTAGAATAACCTTTAAACAGGGACGTAACAACTGATTGGACTTGTTAGGCGTACATATGTACGCTAAGATAGCTCCGAAATAACAAGGATATTATTATGATAAATGAATTAGAGGTTCAAGTGGTACCTATGTCAGCAACAGAGCGTAACAGCTTCGATAAAGAAGATTTAGTTAAATGTGGTAACGGTGAGTTATTTGATTCTGAGATTCGTCTTCCAAAAGACAATATGCTAATGATGGATCGCATTCTAAACATTGATAGTACAAGCGGTGAATTCGGTAAAGGCGAAATCATTGCAGAACTCGATATTACTCCTGATTTATGGTTTTTCGACTGTCACTTCGACAGTGATCCTGTTATGCCAGGCTGCTTAGGCCTAGATGCAATGTGGCAATTAGTTGGCTTCTTCCTAGGTTGGAATGGCGCTAAAGGTAAAGGACGTGCACTGGGTGTAGGTGAAGTTAAATTCACAGGTCAAGTATTACCAACAAATAAAAAAGTGACTTATAAAATTGTCATGAAGCGTGTTGTACTTCGTCGTTTGGTAATGGGTATTGCTGACGCTGAAATGCTTGTAGATGGTAAAGTAATTTATACTGCAAAAGATCTTAAAGTAGGCTTGTTCCAAGATACAAGCGTATTTTAACTTGTTGAAAAACATGTAATTAAAGGCCTCCCTATGGAGGCTTTTATTTACCTATAAGAATCTGAAATGTAACAATTTAAATTTAATAACGTCCATATACTGACCACACGGTCACCAATTAATAAAAACCTTATAACCAAAAGCTATCGCTATACATATAAACCCCCACTTAACTGAATAACCACCTAATTTACTTACAATTTCTTACAAAACCACGCTTGATAATAACTGTCATTTTCATTAATGTTAGCGCTAGCATTAATCCTGATGTGTTTAGATATATTCTACAGGAAAGTAATCATGAAGTGCTGTAAAGACTCAACAATGAGAAAAGTGAATCGAAACTGGTTTGAAAAATTATTTTATGGCAGTATTTATAAGTGTAATCACTGTGGAAAAAAGATTAAACTTAAAGCAGGCCATTATAAAAACAAATCATAGGCTATGGACGTTACGTAGCTTTTTTTAATTCGATAGAGTTAACCCATATACAGGGTTAACTCCTTAACTGGCCTTCTTTTCGCATTTTTTGACTCTTTATTGCACTCTTCCAAATGTTGCCAAATATTACCAAAACTGTTTATTCTTTTTTAGTAACCCACCCAATACGCGTTTAAACATATTCGCACCTTTTATTGAATTATATCTATATATACAAAGTGTTGTTTAATTATATTCCTATCCAACAACAGATTTAGTTACTTCAGTTTGATTGTTGAAGTTATCTGTTCAAGAGAAATGTTACATAGTTGACAATCACTTACATCAAAATATTTATAGATAATATATATTACGAAAAATAAATCTGTAATTCAAAGAAACTATATTATGAAAAAAAAAGTAATAAGCTTTATTGTGGGGATTTTATTTGCCACGTTTATATATACTTATATTCGTTATGAATATTACGAAATACCTTCGTCATCAATGCTACCGACTATTCAAGTAGGTGATATTATTGGTGCTGATAAGTTTAGAGAACCACAACGATTCGATATTGTGTCTGTGCTATTTAAGTCGAAAGATAATGCGTTCATAGCACGGTTAATAGGCTTACCAGGCGACTACATAACTTACATTGATAACAATCTATGTATTAATTCAAAGTGCTTAGAGAAGAATTCTCTTTATAGCACTAATGATAACACTATCTTTTCGGAAGGTAAGCAGACTGGCTATAACATTCAACTTCTCAATCAAAAGATAGTACCTCTCGATATTCGAAATGATAGTTGGGAATGGCATTTGAAAAATGATGAGTACATCGTTTTAGGTGACAATCGAGATGTTGCTAACGATAGCCGTTATTTAGGTATCATTAATAAAGATGATATTATCAGCGTTATAGACTTGGAAATGTAAGTTAACGCCAAACTAAAAAGTCCTTCCTATTTATCCTATCAGAGTAATTAAAAAACGTCTTGGGTATAAAGGTTGGACTGATGATTAAGTTAATAGCTCCCTTTCAATATTTTCCCACATAAACGCATAACTTTACTACACTTCATACACATAGATGCAATTCAACAATACTTTGTACACGTAAATACAAATCAACAACGCTTTGTATGCATGGATACAATTCAACAAAGGTGCGAATATGTTTAAACATTTATGGGTTGATTTACTTAAAAAGAATAAACAGTTTTGGCAACATTTGGAAGAGTGCGATAAAGAGTCAAAAAAAATGCGTAGACAAGACAGGTCAAAATAACCATCGCTATTACCAATTCAGAAAAGAATGGCTAATAGCAATGGCTTAACTTATCTGAGACTAGTTAATTTCTGGGCAATACCACAGTAACTGTCATTGGATTAATACTGACTATATCCCCCGCTTTTGCTGTGACCGTTGTTGTTCCAAAATTAGTAGAACTAGGCCAGAGATAACCGCCATGCATATCCACTATCTCTGGGTTTTCAGAAACCCACTCGACTCTATCTGAAATATCAATCTTAGTACCATTACTTTTTATTCCTATCGCGGTTGGTTGTATGTATGGAGTGTTGTCAAAAAATAACATGGCTTCATTAGGTGTGATCTCTATACCCGAAAATTCTTGTTCTCTTTCTTCCACTTCGATTCTTACTGTTGGAGTGCTTAAACCACCGAATGTTGCGAGAAGATTCGTAGTAGAGCCTGCTTTAACTCCTATTAATTCAAAATAGTCATCTACTGGCTGTCTTGTATAGGCGGCATCAGGATTATCTACATAAAGTGAAGAAGAAAAAGACACAGGCCTAGTAGTTCCATCATCATATGTCGCACGGACCCTCAATAGTGTCTCGTCCCCAGCAGTTATAGACATAGATGTCACTTCTTTACCACCAGAAGTAATCTCTAATTTTTCTAGACCAGCATTAGTCACGGTTAAGATTCGTGTATCTTTGATCTGATCACGTATTACATTAATAAAAGTTTTACCTGCAGTTTTCCCAGTTAAAAGAAAATAACGACCCCAGTTATAGCTTCCGGCTATAGCTTGATCATCGATGCTCCATGCGAGCTTTTTATTAGATAAAATAAGACTAGTACCATCTTGAAATGTACCAACTGCAGCTAATATGGCTGTGTTTCCTACCGCTACGGAAATATCATGGTTTGATGAACCCAGTTGCTCAATTCTAATATTCGTCAATTCAGTACCAGTGATGTCAACAGAAACAAATGAGCTAATTTCCTCAAACTTAGCACGCATAGTTGTGTGACCAACCTCTTCTCCACTTGCTACTAAATAACTACTATAAAGATTCTTATCAAAATTAATAACATTCGGGCTGTCAGATTTCCACGTGACATATGGAGTAAGATCAAGATTACTGCCATCATCATATTTTCCGATAGCATGTAATAAAACTTCATATGTTTTAGGTATATTAAGGAAAACGATGTTAGCATCGGCATCTACAGATGCTTGCTTTATTTCTAATTGCACTAATTTAGCATCAGTAACTTTTAGAGCTACTTCAGAACTTACTGTTCGATTCATTGTTGCCGAGATAACAGCGTCACCAGAAGTGATCCCCTTTACCGATACGATATTATAAAGAAGCTTATCTACCTTAATAATATCCTTCCCATCGTCATTAACATTCCATTCTACAGATTGAGTAATATCTGCTGTTGTACCATCACTATAATACCCTGTCGCCTTTAATGGTAGAGAAGCTCCCTTAGGAATAGTTATAGCAGGAGGTGTGATTTTTATGTCTTCTAACACTGGATCATTTTTACTATTCCCATCATCAGTTCCATGATCACTACCACATCCTCCTAATAAGAGTGATACAAAAACACATAAAATTAAACTAAGTTTTTTATACATATACGACCTTTCTAAATATAGATTCAACCAATAAGTGTGATTAGCTTTTATAATTGATCCTGTGAAACTTAGTAAAGTATATAGGACATAGGAATGGCTTAGTAATAACATGAGGACTAAAAATATCAACTTAAGGACAAATTGGAATCGCTTTTATTTCAAAATATCAGACTGCAATACTCTGGGTTTTAATAAAGGTTTTTTAACGAGCTCAGTAACGAAAAACACCTCCACATGGGAGGCGTTATTATATCAAAATCCTAGTGCTAAGGTTCCCAACTAAGGGTCTTATCGCTATTCAAGGCTGCTTTTTTGTTAGTATTTAGGGTAACTGAACGAGTATTAGGATCAAACTCGACAGAGGTTTTAGGAAAAGAAAAGCTTGAATCATTTATTTTTAAATCAAAATTATTCACATATGGTCGTTTTCGATAAGTAAGTTCCATCGCTGAGCTTCCATTACCACATCTTAAAATTTCGTGACCACCCGTAAACATCAGTAGACATGTCATTTCATTATCAAACGAAACAAAACCACCTAAACCATAGTAACGATCACCAAGCTGATTAGATTGATCTTCAAAAATATCCTTAGAGGCTAAATTTGTTGGGCTATTTTTTTTCATTACAATATGGACGGAAGTATTATTTATAACGTAACTTCTGAATAAAGCATCTTGGCTATCGTTAGTTTTTCCTGCCATATAGTTTCTTAGGTTATCTATACTTGGATCTTCTGGAAGATTAAGATCGGAAAAGATATTGTTTATAACCTGATCATAAAAAGCTGATACTAACCTGGCTGTGTTTTCAACCTTCTCCGTGTCGACATTACCCCCATCATTTAAATTTAGAATATCAAGGTTAACGGCATGTTCTGGCTTATATGGTTTCTGTGGCTCAGCGGGTGTAACTGTAGTCGTAGAACCACCACCACTGCCACCACAACCTGTCAAAGCCATAGCTATCAAACCTAAAGCAAGATTATTTTTGAACTGTTTGGTCTTGATTTTCATTTTACCTATTCCTATATTAAAATTTATTAGCTTGAACTTGGGGCGAAACTGAACTAAAACTAGCTTTCGACCAAAAACATTCTATAGCAGGTGCTCACTTCAAAAATTTAGTCCATATTCTGTGATCTCGATGATTTTAGTAATGTATAAGCAGCAAGATCTTAAACAACAGCTTTCAATACTAACAAGATGGATAGGTATCATATCTTCTAAGTTAAGAAATACAGGCAAAAAAATGTAAGCATTTGTAATACTTTGTGGGCACGCATGTTCACCGAAACGCTTCCAACCTTTAACCATCTTTGAGATACAAAAATTCGTGGTCACATCCCAATTCATTACAAAGTGACGAGAACCACAACCTCTGCTTCACCGTGTTTGCAGGAAAATCCATGACAACATTTACCCCAACTTTCAAAAGGCTTTGAAAATGATTTTTGATAAACGGTTTGATTAAGTTAGCGTACTTGATGTAGTCATCAAACGACAGAATTTGATTCGGAAAGTGAGCTGCCAACCATTCATCTTCCGATATTAAAACAGCATCGTTTTCGATAGCCACGACCTTGGATTTCGTTGCCTTACCCGCTCCCACCTTGCCACAGAAGAAGAACAGCTTTCCCTGATTTTTCATCTTTTCTCCTTTTACGCATTACGCCTCGCTAAGCTGCCTCCAACATATGTCTACACTTGCAAAGCAAAAGTGCCATGCGTTGGAGGCAGCTTGTTAGGTTCCTAGTAATTTGGACATGTAAAATTCGTCGACATACTGGCCATCGATTTTCATCGCGCGTCGCTTGACACCCTCAACCTCAAAACCACGAGATAAATAGAGATTATACGCGGGCTCATTGTGACACATAACTGTAAGCTCTAGTCTCGTAAAGTCATGCTCTGAAGCCCAGCATTCAAGATGCTCTAATAATTGCTTCCCGTAGCCATTTCCAGAGGCACTGTGCTTGATACCTATAACACAATACATTGAGTGCTTATTTCGATTTGTAGTATTGCCTATACCAACAATGAAACCATTAATGCCCGAGGAGTTCGCTAATACAAACATAGACTGCGACTGACTTTCCCTAAATGATTCAATAATCTTAGTTTGTTGCTCTATCGTAGTAGTCCTTTCTCCATACTCAAGCAACATAAATTGTGTTTCACTATCCAGATACAGCATCAGTTCTAACATAGATTGAGCATCACTCACTTTAACTTCTCGAATATCCACTTGAATCTCCTTTTCTCATAAGCACCAACGTCAAGCTAAACGGCGCAGTTTAGCCATCTTTTATCAATAAAAACCTAGCCTTCACTATTAAGTTGTTTCTGGCGCTACTTTTTTAAGTCCAAAAAATCACGATGAACAACTAAGATGTGACAATCCACCCACCTCAAAGAACTCAGGCGGTTTCAACCTATAGTATTTGTCCTCCACGTCCTTCGACTGCTCTGCATATGGCTGTGTCATCACGTCCTGAAGCTCTCGGATTAGAGCGTAGTCTCCCGCAGTTGCTTGCTGATAAGCAGGCATAACAAACCACTCTCGCAAAATGTATTTTGGATTGACTAGCTTCATCTGCCTAGAGATTTCCTCAATGGTTCGGGGCGATCTAGCATTAGCATCAC
Organism: Moritella sp. 28; assembly: GCF_018219435.1. Taxonomy (NCBI): domain Bacteria; kingdom Pseudomonadati; phylum Pseudomonadota; class Gammaproteobacteria; order Alteromonadales; family Moritellaceae; genus Moritella; species Moritella sp. 28. The sequence goes on from NZ_CP056121.1 coordinate 2,646,434, forward strand.
AGGCGCTATTGAGGAGGGTTTTCCATTTTTCGAGCCACACTGCCCAGCGCTTGTCCATCTCTTTGGACTCTGTATCATCCGGCGAATTATTGTAGAAGCTTTTCTTGAGCTGGCCAATTTCGTCGGGTATCGACGAGAGCTCACGGAAGAAGATAGTGTAATCGACTGGAGTTTGCATCATGAGCGTTTCTAGCTCTCTGAACAGTACGTTACAAAGAGCCTTGTGAGATGCGGTGTTCAAAGTGCTAAGACCCAACTTGGCAGCCCACATCGTTTCCATTTGCGTGTGCATGACTTTCGAAAATCCACTTTGAATCTCGTCGAGCTCGAGCAAATAGTCCTGATGCGACGCCAGCAACGGCCGTAACGCCGAACAAAACATGTCGAAGTTTCTTTGCGCTGCGTTTGGTTGGTTCATGAACGCAAAGTGACCACCACCACCCGTCCAAGGCTGATAGTACGGGTTAAACACATCGCAAAAGCCGAAGGGACCATAATCAAGTGTAAAGCCACCGACTGCGCAGTTATCGCTGTTGAAGTTACCCTGACAGAAGCCGACGCGGATCCAATTCGCCACCAGCAACGTGAGGCGGCTACGAAACTCACGCGCCAGCAACACCACTTTTTCTGAGGTGGTGAGTTGCCTATCGACAACGTCAGCGTACTCACGATCAATCAAGTGCAGCACTATCTTCTCGAGTTCCACCATCGCGTTCAGGTGTTCGTTTTGACGAGTACGGCGAGCGAAAAGTTCGAGTTGGCCTACACGGATGAACGACGGTGCGACACGTGTCGAGATAGCGACGGCTTCAGATATAAGCATGTCGGGATTTTCCGAGCGCGTGCCCTGCGAGTACCACGGTCGCTTTACCTTCTCCGTTTTTGAAACGTACAAACTCAAAGACCGTGATGTGGGTACGCTCAGTGCGTGCATGTGTTCCTGAGCCAAGAACTCACGGATACTAGACCGCAAGACAGCGCGACCGTCCGCGCCGCGGCAATATGGCGTGCGGCCGCCACCTTTCAGCTGCATTTCCCAGCGTCGACCGTTGATGACGCCCTCAAGCACAGAAATTGCACGACCGTCTCCATATCCGTTGCCGGTTTGGAACGGGCATTGCTGGATGTATTCAGTGCCGTAAATGGAAAGTGCGTACCCACTCGCCCAACCTACCTTGCGCATCGGCTCTGGAACCTGAGAAATGTCCCCGGAGAACATGCGAACGAAGTCGGAGGACTCTGCCATACTGTCGGCGAAGCCAAGCTCGGAAAAAAAGGTTTTGCTGTGCGCAACATACTCTGGGTCTTTGATTGGCGTAGGGTTGACGGGGACATAATGACCCGTGAATACTTGTCGCGGCGCATGGTCGGCTCCGTTTTCTGTCGCATCAGGATCACTGTTGAGCGTGTCCATGAGGGAATAATTAGCCAACTTCGCAAGATCGCTAAGCGTTGATATAGTCGAGGACGTTTTCTGAGGGAGTCGATTTGTCATAATGGTTTATACCAAGCTCATAAAGATAAATTTTAATACTTTGTATCTTACCCCGTTATTTATGTGTATTGCTCGAAGTACTCGTTAATTGTGTATTTTTCTGCGAAATATGGACTAATTGGTAAATTAAGATTAAGTTTTTCAATATCTATAGCGCCAAAGCCATTATGTATTTCAAACTCGTCCCAACTGATTTTGCAAACACGTTCAATAATTGAATTCTTATAAAGTAGATCTGCAAACGCCTCGGGTGTATAGCCTTTTCTTTCTGCAATGATGTGTTGGCGTGGATGAATATTATTTTGGGACACTAATGTATAATAAAAATCTGCCACATCGAATACATGAACATACTGATTATAACCGGTACTAGGAATTGCCACTGTAACAGTTGAATTTTTCCAACCTTCAATAATACGGCGCATTTGGCACGACTTACCACCATAAATAATGCTCGGGCAATAAACAACATTCCAATTTAAAGATAAAGAATCATGTATGGTTTGTTCGTCATCTTTGACCATCTCGAAAGGACGTAAGGTGAAATCATTTAGCTCTTTTTCATTTGCATTACCAAATAGCCAAACACCTGACGTATGTATTTTTTTTGCAGTTTCTGACGCAAAAAGATTTAAATTTGAAAGTAAATCTCTCTCAATCCGGCTAATCTCTTCAGGCGTGTATCTTTTCCAATGTGCACGGGCGCAATTAATGACCACATCAAAGCTCCCGTGCATTTCAGTATTTTTACTTGAAATATTTCTATTGTCACATTTATCGCTAGTACCATCTCGGCTATAGACATAAACATCAACACCTTTAGCTTTGAATAGATCTCTTACATGACTTCCAACATATCCATTTGAACCTGCAATAAGTAATTTCATACTACCTCGGGAATTAGATCTACACATAAAATTTGTATAACAGGACTCTTGACTTTCCAAATCTATTCGGCCTAGTCAATAACGACTAATCAAATGAAAAATAAGATAAAATACCAATGTGATATTAAAGCAGATTCTTAGAAAGTGCGAACGGCGGAACTTTTGCGGCATTAGGATGGGTAGTGTTGGGTACAGGTCTAACACCGTTTCACTGTGCAGAAACGGTCAACCCAGCCGCTTTCAAATCGTGTTGATACGATTGTTATGGTAATTGTCTTACACGCAGTTTAAGTAAGCAAAATAGCCATTACTTTAAACTTGCTTGAATAATGAGTAATTCAATATCTTCAACTGAATCATTTAATAAACCATGAGTACCAAAGCGTTTATTCACAATCATATCGCCAGCAACCACTCGTTTGCTTTCCCCCTCAATAATCATTGAGCCTTCACCTTTGAGGATGATATACATTTCTTCATCGTCTCCGTGAGAATGCTCTCCCATTGAACTACCTGGCGGCATAATGACACGAATAGCAAAATCCCAAGCACCATCAAAGTCTTTACGTCTAAATACACGGTAAATATCAATAGAGCCAACACCATCATGGCTGTTGTGATCAACTTCTTTATCACAGTTGTAGAAATTACGAATCATTACTGTCCCTTTCTATTTTCCCCAATTAATAACATTTGTTTTAAAGACTTAAGTCGGCTTTTCTTCGTTAACAAGCATATCAATGAATTTTTCAAATCTCCTTAGTCTGGTTTCGGGTTTCTTCGCACTTGTCAATCCATACGCAATGACAAAATGACTCGATTTATTAAGTGTTTGAAAAAATTGTTTAGCCTTCGGCTTACTCTCTAATGCTGCTAGGAAATCCATCGGCACTTTCATTTCACTTGTCACATAGGCGTTCTCCCACCGGCCGTCTGCTTTAGCAGCACGAACAAGCACGAGTCCTGGCTCCGTCATCCGGCCTTCGCTTATCAAACGCTCCACATGCTCTCTATTCCTTTTTGACCAGTTGCTTCGCGCTTTCCTAGGAGTAATTCGCTGGAGATAGGCTTGGTCATCAATTGACTTCTTAATACCGTCAATCCAACCCCAGCACAAAACCTCAATAACGACATCGTTCCAAGTCACGCTCGGAATCCCAGTCTTTATCTTGAATATCTTCACCCACAGTTCACTTTCGATGACATGATTCACCTTAAGCCACTGGGCAAGATCTTTCGGCGATGCAAAGGCCATTATTTTCGCTGGATTGGGTTCAGGCATAAAACTAGCTCCTCTTCAGCACAAGCCTCAATAATAGGTGAATGGCTCGATACTTAGTGCTATTGCCATAAACACCGCTCTAATAAGTTAATAAGTTAATAAGTTAATAAGTTAACTATATGCTGGTGGACGATTTGCACAGCAATGGCAGACAGCCTTGGTGACTCTTAATTCAGAGGCTTGTTATAAGCCTTCTAACGACTTGCGTAAGTCATTTATGTTTTGAATTCCCAAATTACTGCTTTGCCAACCAAACTTATCACCCTCGAAACGTGGGAACACATGAAGATGATAATGCCCTAAATCATTAAACTTACCATTATTTTGAATAAAGCTGATGCCGTCAGGGTTAAACTTAGAATCCAACCTACGGTATAAATCTCTAGCCACTTCATTTATCTCTTTGAATACTAACTCTGGAACATCAATGAAATTTTCATAGGGAAACGTTGGGGCTATAAGTAAATGCCCAAAGTTAATAGGATCATAGTCCGCAAAAGCAATAACGTTAGCTGACTCAAAAATGATAACAGCGTCTATTTCACGACTAACTATTTGTTCAACTATCGTCATATTTTCCTTATACTTTCGATTTGGCTTAAAACGCCCAAATAATGGGCCAAAAATTGTTGGCTAAATATTGAAGAACGAAAACAGTCACTGTTTTTTGTCCTTATTAATTAGCTTATTATAAGTCACTACACATCATAGTAACCTACAGTTAATGTGCTAGCGTTTTCCATTCCTATACCAACACTAGTAACACGACCACTCTTACTCCAAGTTACATTATAGCTACTACCATTATTGATAATCTCTAAATCTAGCTCAGCCAGAAAAATGCTATTTTCATCAAAATACTTGATTTGGTAGTTGCCCTCGAATTCAGAATTTGCATTCCCAGTAGCTAAACCTGTGCCTCTTCCATAATCATCGTGCACCCAAACTGCTTTTAGCTCGCCAGTGACATCACCTTTTGAATATTGAACATGACCTATATTTGACAATTTAATCACCAATCCTGAGTTGACTTATAGACATAATGACTCCCACAAGGTGCTAGCCTCCAACTTCGTGGGTTAGTTTTAAAAACCAGAGCCATAATATATTTGTCAAAAATATAAAACTGGAGACTAGCATGAGTAAACATAACATAGTTTTTATTGGCATGGACACGCACAAATCATTTATTGAGGTCGTTTATATCGAAGATGTGCGTGGCGTCAAACCAATTCATCTGGGTAAGAATCCATTAACTAAACAATCAGTTACAAAATTGGTGCGTCGGTTCGAATCAAAATACCCACATGCAACGCTGCACTTCGTTTATGAAGCCGGTCCTTGTGGTTATTTGATCTACCGTTTGATCACATCGCTAGGCCATTGTTGCTAAGTGACTCAAGTCTGAAGACCTGGCTGTGATCTACGTGCCCGAACCAGAAGAGTTAGCGTATAGAATAAAGCATCGGGTGTGGCAGAATCACCGACGGCGTTAGGATGGTAGCTAATCAAAGTTAGCTGATACTTAAGTAACTACCCACTGCTTGTTGCATAATTTCTACCAACTCACTATCCATATATTGATAATCATCAGGAATATCTAATACTTGAATATCTTTATAATTAAGCAACCTCGTAAATTCTGCTTTAAGCCTGTTTTTATGTTTTTCTTCCATCACCAAAATCACGTCTGCCCATTGAATATCTTTGGCGTTTACTGTTCTTTTAGCTTTAGGGCTCGTACCTGCGGATCTAACACTTAGTTCGGAGTGATTTTTCCAAACTTGTTCTCCAGTAGGACTACGCCATTGGTTACGACTACATATAAATAGGATGTTTTTCACTTTATAATCCTCAATTGGTATTTCATCATCGAACGGTTGTCTCAACGTTTATGATGAAAACTAACTAGATCATCGATAAATAACAGGCCTATTATTTATCTCAATTCTTACTCAACACTCGAATAAGATGTCGGCTGCGCGGCACCTATTCTTATATGTTATGTGATACCGACAGTTTGAACCGGAACCCAACCTTCCTCACCACGAGTATTTACCACAAGAAACCATTCATTTAATTCAGATAGAACCTCTAACGATTCATTAATTTCTGTATCAAGTTCAAATGCATTATAATTACACTTGGCTATTCCTTTGGCTTTACATTGATTCATTTCAATATAATCAACCGGTGCCCAACCTTCATTTCCATCACTAGTGATAGTTCTAATCCAGCCGATAAATTCAGTATCAAAATGACCAAGAATTAGAGGTTCACCATCGATAAAAGAAATGGGATTTGGGTAATCTGATTTATGAGCTTCCTTAACTATAACTTTCATAGTATTTCCTTATATCTTCTATTCGCATAACGCCGCATTAAACGGATTGAAATTGTGGGTAAAACGCAGATAAAACCTAAACCGAACAAACTGTTTAGCAGTCCCACTTTAAATTTAGATAGTAAGCTCGCTCAGCTCCACTATCGGGATGCGGATCTTCAGTTTTTTTCCAGCCCATTGCTTTATACAAACTTGTAGCGGCTTCCATTTTATCCCATGTTTCTAAGTAGATGGCATCTTGCCCAGATAACTTGGCACGTTGAATAGCAGCACTCAATAATTTTTTGCCTACGCCTTTACCTTGCTGATTATCTGAAATATAAAACCCAACAAGTTTTGCTACATTTTCTTTATGTACTTTCAGTATAATTGAACCAATAACAACATTATCCAAGCAAGCCACAAGCTGTGCGATTGAGCCTTCATAATTTTTGCCAAACTGTCCAAGCTCATAATCAAGAACTGCAAAGTCAGGTTCAAGCCCGTAGCTCTTCATGATAGGAGATGCAATAGCCTGAATTGCTTTTGCATCAGTTAATGTTCCGTCTCTAACGATGATATTATCACGCATAATGAACTCGCTTATAACGCCGCGTTAAGTATGTTTAGCGTAGATTAACGTACTATCTAACTCACCAGACGGCAGACGCCTAGCGTTGTTTAATTGGGCTTCCAATTGATACCCACAGCGCTTCGCAACCAACTGACTCTTAGTATTTGAGCCCGCCATTTTAATTTCTACTCGCTTAGCTTCCTTTTCAAGAAAAGCGTACCTTTCCACTAGTCTAACGGCTTCACTAACGTAACCAGTGCCCGTTTTGGAGGTTTGTAGCCAATAACCTATTTCAAAGAAAGGAACAGATCCATCTCGAACAATAAATCCGACTGCGCCAATAAATGAGTCAGTTTCTTTCTCTATGATGTTGAACCAAAACTCACCAATAAACGCCTCGTAGTTTCTTATAGCCTCTTGGGTGTTTTTGACGACATCATCTTTCGTGAGAGATTCTGTAACCCAAGGCAAGAATTGAGAAAACTCGGCTCTACTATCCTCAATTACTTCATACATTGGTTCGGAAAATTCCAACGATGGTGGAGCTAACTTAAGTCTTTCACTTTCCATATGAACTCCCTGTTTGTTGTGCTCAATAATATGATAGAACATGATTTTCGTGAAGCTCACCATCAATATCAAAGTTTAGCTCACCAATAGTTGTAAAATCCAAATGACGATAAAAACGAAGGGCACTTTCATTTTTTACCCATATTGATAACCAAAATGGATACCCATGTTGAACTTTGATTTTATCAAGCAATTTTCGACCAATGCCTTGCCCATGAAAATGTTCAGACACATATAGTGTTTTCACTTCATATCCATTCATGGCGCAACCAAAGGTCGAGGCTAAATCGACAACAATAAAACCAACAAGGTGTTCATCTTTGGTGTAAACCCAAATGTTACACGTTGAATCATCCAACATATTATTAAAATATTGCTCTGTAAACGTAGACAATGCATAGTGGGAAAGCTTTGTTCTGATACCTTGCGTTGCATAAGTGTGTTACCAAACCTGCAGCGATAAAACAGCCAAATTGATACAGTCACTTTGTGTGGCTTTTCTTATCATGCGTTAACCTCGCGCAGCATATAACACCGTTTTACCTTTATCGGCTATTAGCCAGTAAGTGCGTTTTTAAAGTCGGCATTAAGTCTGTGACTAAATGTCCTGTTATGTTTCTTTAAACCAACCACAATCCATGCATTTTTTACCATGTTTATAAAAAAACAAAGGGAACCCTAACAATATAAATAATAGGAATGCAGGCTTTTTACCTTTCGTGTAATTGACAACATTACCACTACTACATTGAGCACATTGTTCGGGCTTTTCTTTAAAAGCTAAATCGACATCCTCAGAAAAATTCATGTCTAATATGGCTTTTGCTTCAGTTTCAAATTCCTCAGGGACAAATAGCCTCACTCCTCCAATAGCATTGGAGTAAAGCCATTGCATATTAACTGTGTGTTCATCCGCAATATAAGCAGGAATCCCCTCACTTTCTAAGCTAGCTTTAGCTATATTTGCGTCCAAAGGAAATGAATATTTAGACACTACAACAAATTTACTCATACCCATCCTAGAAGCATAACAGTGTTTATACGGAGTTCCGTATAAACAACTAGATTACCGTTTCACTCACCTCGTGTAAACGGCGTCAATGTAAGACAGTGTAATTCATATATTTTAAGCTTTACCCATTGCCAACAGTAGTGATAATGATTATCATTGCCCCGAAAGCTGTATTTAACGATGTCTCCGCAGGAAATGTAAGAATGAAGTGCTGTAAAAAATCAATAATGGTAAAAGTGAATAGAAAATGGTTTGAAAAGCTAATTTATAGTAGTATCTATAAATGTAATAACTGTAACAAATCGATTAAGCTTAAAGCAAGTTAGTTGACAGCCCATATAAACTCATAATGCGCTGTTTGTTAAATTTGAATTATATTTTTAGGCGTTAATAGTATCCAACAAACAGCATCTCTTTTCTTACTGAGTTATGCTTATTCCCTTCACTGCCCTGCTTTCTTCATTGCGAACCAACATTTTTCGCCGCTGAGACAACAGGACAGGTCACGCATAGTATCAATAATTAACGCTTATCTTTAAAGCTATTAACTGCTGTTGATACACTTTCAGCACCTTCATAAATTTCATTCATGATAGAAGATACTTCTGTTATTTTTAAATTAGTCTCATCTGCTACAGAGCCAATTTTAACCATAGAGTCTGTCACGTCATTAGTTAATATAAGATTTTTGCTTACAACTAAATTGATTTCTTCAGTTGATGCTGACGTGCGAGAAGCCAGTTGGCGGACCTCATCAGCAACAACAGCAAAACCACGCCCTTGCTCACCCGCTCTTGCCGCTTCAATCGCAGCATTAAGCGCAAGTAAATTCGTTTGTGCTGCAATCCCACTAATAGTTTTAACGATCTCAGAAACATCTTTAGACAAAACCCCTAGCTCTTCAACTTGTTGTATTGATAAGTTTATGCTTCCCAGCATCTGATTAGAAAGATCGACGGAATCATTAAGTACCTTACTTCCTTCTAGAGCGACTTGAGATGTTTCGACTGCAGTACTGTATGCAATGTTTGCAGCATCTGATATTTCTAACTCCCTCTTAACGTCTGAAGTTATATCTGATGCAAGTTTGACGACTTTATATACCTTGCCATTCGAATCAAAAACAGGGCTATACGATGCTTGGATCCATACCTCTTTCCCATTCGTATCTTTTCGTAAAAAGCGGCCAGAAAAAGTATGGCCATTAGAAAGTTTTTCCCAAAATTCTGGCTGTTCTTGGTAAAAGCTATCGTAGCAAAACATGCGGTGATGCGAACCTTTTACCTGATCCAATGTGTATGAAAAAGTGTCTAAAAAAAGTGTATTTGCATCTATCACAGTTCCATTCGGTTCGAACTCAATAACTGCAAAACTACAATTAAGCGCTGTAATTAAATCCTTTTGAGTCTTTGCTTGGTTATATTGAATAGTGATATCACTGGCTATTTTCATTACACCATCCACGATACCTTCTTTAAGAATAGGAAAATAGGTAGCTTCAATAACAACTTCCTCTCCAGATTTTTTATAGCGTTTGAACGTTCCAGAGAGGGCTTTACCGGCAGAAAGGTCATTCCAAAAGTTGCTATATTCATGGCTGTGGGTAAATTCTTGACTACAAAAAATACGGTGATGCTCACCTTCAATTTCATGAAGACTATAGCCTAATGCTTTGAGGAAAAGTGGGCTAGCCGTTTTTATATTACCCTTCTTATCAAATTCAATCGCTGCTACTGAATTATTAATAGAGTCGACAATATTATCGTTATAAGTAGGCTGAAGTACTGCAGGTGGCTTTCTTTTAAAAAACATATTATCTCTCAAGTTATTATCTATATTAAATTATGACCAGTATATCGAATATAGGTTAAATTAAAATCGACGGCTTAAGCTCCCTTACACCTGCTTACATATGCTTACAGCTATATTCGATATGTAAAACTTGCTAGTATACAAAATGAAACTATCTAGATTATTTACACTATTTTAAATTATCTTGATGCCGAATATCCTGAAAAGTCTCTGTCACCAAAGCGCCCAGAGCTATTAGAAAAAGCACTAGAATGGGAAAAATACTGTGATGTAGAAATTGGAGTCCATATTCGTCGCTATTGTTATCATACCTTATTAGCAGAACCGAAAATTGTAATCCCCTTCTTCACTCAAGGCGGTCCTTTTTGGGGGCCTTTAATCAGTCCCAAAGGTTATGGTCTAGATTGGCCCGACGCTATGCCTGGAAGGTTACAAGAATTTATCGATAAAAATGAAACGAAGTTAGATAAATTTCGTTGCTTATATCGCGATTTTCGATGAATTCTATGACTTACAATTATACGTAGTGCGGAATAGGAATAAACGTGCGTAGGATTAGCCTATTAATCTAGTTTATTACACCCTTTTCAACACAATACTTCATTAATTACATCAGTTTAAGTAAAACATGGTTGAATCAAACTACAATATATGTAACATGGTCATTTTGGCTTTAAATGGAATTAACCATATGAAAGTAAGTGTAATTTCGCTTAGTCTGCTTTGCTTATCAACATCAACAGCCTACGCTTCTGACATCTACTCATGTAAAGACATAAGTGGTATCTGGAAGTCTCAGGACAATTCCCATAGCTACACGATGAAAATTTCGCCATCTAGCGATTTATGTGGAGATAACTGCATATCCCTTGATGTGAGTTACACTCTAGATCAGGAGCATAAAAATAAACTAATCTGCTATGAAGGAAAAGCAGGTGTAAGTGGACAAGTACCTATGGTGTTAGCTTTTGAAGGGAAATATGGTGGACACTCTATTGGTTCATACAACCGAGAGTTAGAACTTATGTGGACTGGTGTAATCCCCAAAAGAAAGGATGGCACTTGGGTTACTAGCATGGATAGCTATTGGTTTAAGAAAATGACTAACTAAAAGTAGAATAAATATTTTAGTTATTTAACCATTGAATTTTAGAAGGTAGTAATGAGAGGCTAACCCTCCCATTACTTTATTTACCATAGCCTTAACTCTACACATAATCATATATTATTAATATTCCTTTGAAGTACTGTAGATATTGGAACGCTATGTTTTTCGTAAGATAAAATAACTTCCTCTTGATACAGGGGATTTTGAAAATATAACATTAAGCTATTTTTCTTTTTCTTGATAGACCAAGACCGACTAAACCAAGACCCAATAATGTAACTGAAATGGGTGTAGGAACCGTTACTGGTGGACCTTGAAATTGGATAAATAAATCCCCATCAATAGCACTGAAAATAGGGTTATCTAAAGAAGAATTATTAGCTATCGTTGATGATTCAAATCGTAACGTAAAGCTGTCTGTATTAGCAAAATTTAATAACACAGCGCCTGTTGTATCAGTTTCACTAAAGTTAGTACCCGGACCTTCAAAGAGAATACTCGCCCCCATATCAGTAGCGACTAAACTTGCAGGGTTAGTACCCGTGATATAGGACATTAAGCCGTCACTTTTAAATACCCGTAAGTTTTCCGTTTGTTGTGGCTCGCCATCCACGTCATAAGCAATAATATTCAATTCATCGGCAGTTATTGGATTTGTAAAAGTATTAGTTAGGCCACCGGAACCATCAAATAATTCGAAAACAAATTCTAGTCCACCAGTTACTGCTTGACCTATCGGTATTGAAGAATCTCGACGATAAAGAAAGCCATGATCCCCATTTGGTTCGGAAACACTTGTACTCTCATAATTTGGGATCTGGAAATCAGGTACATAACCACCAAAGACGGTAGCTGTAACCTTAGCATCAATAGTGTTACCACCACTCATACCGACATTCGTATAGTGAACAACCCCATCTGTTGTTGCCGGATGAGAGGGGTCCCAATAAGGGTTCGTATCAAAGTTCACGTTATATGGGTTTGAAAAATCAAGGTCCACAGGCACTGCATAAGCAGATGTGGTTACGAGTATAGTACTCGCTAATAATGATTTACAGAGTATATGTTTCATTTCACGCTCCTAGGTAAATCCGCTTTTTATTGCCATTTCTCGTAAATATTGTGGCGATAATTGCGGTTGGCTACTATCCTACAGCAAGTAGTGTGCCCATAATTTTTTTGTTAAATGAAACAACGCATTAGATTTATCTAATGTTTTTTCTTACCTAAATATTTATTAATTGTAAATCTTATCGACACTCAATTTTAATACTTAATTTGCTATTTTTAGGTTAAAACTCCCCCACCCAACACCATTGCTATCCTCGATGGTGCTGGATAGAAAATGTAATGAGTGATTTAAAGATATAACGGAGCTATTAAACAGAAAAACCCCGTTAGCAGCGGGCCAACGGGGTTTCTTTGTGTTTACTATGTGTTTATTATTTTATGAAGAGCCCTGTACTTCGGATCTCTTGTGCTTCACGCCAACCACCTAACCACTGACCTCGCGAATCTGCGCTTTGAAATGGACAAACTTCATTCGACCTACCTGCTGTTCCTGCTTGATAACCTTTCGAATATGCTCTTTCCAAACGATCTCGTTTCTGTCTCTTCATTCTAGATTCCTCAAAAAATGTTTAACTTAAACTTGAGACTTTCCAAGTCTCTATTAAGTAATAGGTTAAGATATTCGACAAATCAAATAAAAAAAGCCGCAGTAAAGAAATTACTGCGGCTTTATGAAACAAAGCGTAATATTTAGCGTTTAACGTTTAAAACGACGGAATAAAAGCAACATAGTTGGTAACAATATGAACCAATTCATACTACCGCCACTACGTGAATAGTTTTCTTCAGTGTTGATAGGGCACTGTGATGTCGTGGACAAATTAGCCAATTCATCCGCACTGATTGTCATCGTTAATACGACAGGAGTAGACCCGAGCCTATTCTTATAGTTATCAATGTTCTTATAATCGAAAGCATTAGACACGACAACTACATTGCCATTGGCGTCAGGATCACTAATACTGATCGCGTTAGCAAATCTGTATTTAACATCACTGTCATCCATACCTTTACAATACAAATCATCTAAATATGCTGATTTTTTAGTTTTGTAGTCATAGATAAATGCACTTTGAAAACGTGGAGAACCTTGTGCTGTTGGTGATGTTTCCCCTCGATCATCACGCCAACCAACAACGATACCGTCATTATTGATTTTACTCACCTGTGAACTCGCACCTTTAATAGGGTTGGTCTTGAATGGGTAACGTGTTTCTTGTGTTTTTACATCATAAGTAAAAAACTCAGTTGCATAACTTCTGTTTTGAAGCTGGTTATAGGTACGGTTGCCAACAACAATGAATGCTTGAGAGTCACTATCTGTACCATCTGCAGTAGCAAATGACGAACTAGCTGAAACATAAACTTTATCTGTAATATCAATCGCAACGGTATCACGAATGATCTCATTATAATCATCACCCGCATCCGTTTTAGGTTTTGTGATTTCAGTCATCTTATAAGAAAGCACATCAGCTGATTCAACAGTTGGCTTGAATATGGTTGCACGAGCACGACCACCACTTGTCGATTGGTAAATCTGTTGCGTAGAAAAACCAACGGCAAAGCCGGATGTGTTAATCGCATAAGCATTAGCAATAAACGTTGCGTAGCTACCCGTACTTAACCAATTCGTTTTACCAGTAAGGTATGAAGCTGTAATGCCTGTTTCATCCCAAAAGCTTGCTTGTAGATCAAAACCAGGACAATTATATAGTTGATCATAATCCGTGCGGCTATCATTAGCAGCTGAATTAAAACAGCGATTAAAACGACCAGTATCATCAGCGTTTGACCACTGCACACTTGCTTGACCAACAATTAGTTTGTTATTGAAAGTAGTCGAAGTACCGCTTTTAGTAACAGTGATATCTGCGGCATCATACGCAGAACTAAAACCGCCATTTTCAGTAAACTCTGGTAAAAGCGATGTTGTACCATAATAACCACGTCGAACAATCTTGCCTGCTGAAGTCCCATAACCAACTTCCACTGCGCCATCTAACGCCGTGATTTTACGTGATAGGGGTAAACTGGCAGGAGACACTTCAATTGTGTTTACTGAGCTCGTCGTTTCTGATTCATAAGAACCATTGTAATCGCCATAGGTATTTAAGATATTACGACGCCAAACGAATAGGCCATCACTATTATCTGTCTTTGTACCATTCCAGAACATCTTACACACATCAGAATCAGAAACGCAATATTCGTTATATGTCCAAGGCGCACCAATATCGTATGAAAATTGTTGTGCATATTTCTGAGTGTACGTCGCGCTGGTCATCGTACCAGTAGCAGCACTTGACGTGTCCATTGCTGACACATATGGACCAAAGTCGTGAGCACCACTGCTGTCTACAACAATAGCGGTAGTTGAAGCCACCGCAGTTGTACACAATACGAGACTAATAATCCCTGCTAGCTTAGTCTTTTTTAAAAGCATTATGTTTAGATTTCCTTAGCCTTTCATTTCTTCAAGCTCTTCCCAACGCGAAAATGCAGTCTCTAGTTCTTGCTCTTTACTCGCAAGATTTTCAAGCATTGCTTTTGTTTCGTCAGCAGGCTTATTAAAGAAATCAGGTTGATTAATTTCAGCTTGCAAAGTTTCAACTAGTGCTTCAAGTTGTTCCATTTTTGCAGGCAGTTTATCAAGTTCAACTTGAATGTTATAAGGCAGTTTCTTTGTTTTAACAGCCTTAACTGGTTTTTCTTGTTTTACTGGCTTTTCAACTACCTCAGCTTTTGCCTTTGGCTTTGCTGATATAGATTGCGTATTTGCTTGTTGATTCTTAGCATCATGGTAACCACCAACAAAGTTAGTGATGTTACCTTCACCATCAAACATCCAGCAACTTTCTACTGTGTTATCAATAAAGTTACGGTCATGGCTTACTAATAATAACGTACCCTGATAATTGGCAAGTAATTCTTCTAAAAGTTCCAATGTTTCGATATCTAAATCATTGGTTGGTTCATCCATAATCAAAAGATTAGATGGTTTTAGAAATAATTTTGCTAACAACAGACGGTTACGTTCGCCACCAGACAGTACTTTAACTGGTGTACGCGCACGTTGTGGGTGGAATAAGAAGTCTTGTAAATAACCGAGTGCATGACGCGGTTTGCCATTAACCACGACTTCTTGTTTGCCGTCAGCTAAATTGTCTATTACTGTTTTTTCAAGATCGAGTTCTGTACGATGTTGATCGAAGTAAGACACTTCTAACTTAGTTCCACATTTGATGATACCAGCTTGTGGTTGTAATTCTTCAAGCAATAACTTGATTAATGTACTCTTACCACAACCGTTTGGACCAACGAATGCAATTTTATCGCCACGCATAATGTTAAAGGTAAAGTCGTTAACGATTTTCTTGTTTTCGTAAGCGTAGAATACGTCCTCGCCTTCAAAGATACGTTTACCTGAGCGTGATGTTTCATCAACGGTAATTTTCGCTTTACCTTGTACGTTCAAGCGTTCGCTACGTTCGTTACGCATTTCTTTAAGTGCTTTAACACGACCTTCATTACGTGTACGACGTGCTTTAACACCTTGACGGATCCATACTTCTTCTTGCGCTAGGCGCTTGTCGAATAATGCATTTTGTTCATCTTCTACACGTAATGCTTCTTCTTTACCTACTAGATATTCATCATAGTTACCAGGGAAAGACATTAAGTTACCACGGTCAATATCAATAATACGTGTTGCCATAGAACGAATGAAACTTCTATCATGACTTACGAAAATGATTGTACCGGCGAAATCTTTTAAGAACTCTTCTAACCAAAGAATAGATTCAATATCCAAGTGGTTCGTTGGTTCATCAAGTAATAGGATATCTGGTTTGCTTGCTAGTGCGCGCGCTAATGCTGCGCGACGTAACCAACCACCTGATAAATCATCAAGTAACATGTCAGCTTCTAAATCTAAACGCGTAAGTACTTGTTCAATGTTTTGTTCAAACTCCCAACCATTACGGTTATCAAGTTCTTCTTGTAGACGCATCAATTTGTTTAATGCTTTTTCACTGTAATCTTCACCAACAAGGATCGCTTGGTGATGGTAATCTTTTAGTACTTGACCGATGTCCGCTAGACCACCCGCAACAAAATCAAAGATTGTCACGCCGCTTACTTTTGGTGGATCTTGCTCTAAACGAGAAACAACTGCATCTTGTTCAATTCTAAGGACACCATCGTCAAGTTGAATTTCGCCGCCAATAACTTTCATCATTGTCGATTTACCTGCACCATTACGGCCTACAAGACAAACACGTTCTTTTCGTTCAAATACAGCATCGGCATGGTTTAATAATGGTAAGTCGCCAAAGGCTAAACATGCATTTTGTAACGTGATAACAGCCACGATAATTCCTCAATATAAAATTCAATTGTTTCAAAAATAAAACCATTATAGGTAATGTTGAAACAAGCAGTTAGATAGATTCTAACATAAAGTTGTAAAATAGAAAAAATCCGAGCGTTAACAATTAACCTGTAATTGAGAATCCACTCGGATAAAGTCACGTAAATTAGTCTTGTGCGATAAAGTCAGCCAATTCTTCAGAATCAAATGGCCAACCAATTTCTTTATCAGTCACCTTGTTCTTAATAACAGGAATACGAATACCATAACGGGCGATGTCATCTTCATCATGGATGATCTCTACTTGTGTGATTTCACTGACCAAGTGTTGAGCTGTCACCAGTTCCCAAGCTTGTTCACATAAGTGACAACCTTCTGTGGTATAGAACGCGTATTTAGTCATTATGCTACTCGTTCAACAAGCCAACAGTTACTGATGTTTTTGTTACGCGCGAAATCTTTAGAACGATTTTTTTCAGTAATATTGGTTGCTTTAAGGCCCAGTTTTTCGAGTCCTTCAAAATCTAGCTTAAAGTTACGTTTATTGTTAGAGAAAACAATTTCACCACGTGCAGATAGAATATTCTCTAACCAAGTAAACAGTTGTATGTGATCACGTTCTACATCGAAGCTGTCTTCCATACGCTTTGAGTTTGAGAATGTTGGAGGATCAATAAAAATAAGGTCAAATTTATCTTCACAACGTGCTAACCAAGCGAGACAGTCTGCTTGTACAACTTCGTGCTTACGCATGCTGATGTTGTTTAACGCAAAGTTACGTTTTGCCCAATCAAGGTAAGTATTCGACATATCAACAGTTACTGATGATTCAGCCCCACCTAAAATAGCGTGAACACTTGCACTGCCTGTATATGAGAATAAGTTTAAGAAACGTTTACCCGCACTCATTTGACCAACCATGCGACGTGTTAAACGGTGATCTATAAACAGACCCGTATCTAAATAGTCTTTCATGTTCACTTCAAATTGAGCACCATATTCACTTACCGTAAACACTGACTTAACTTGTTGTATTTTTTCGTATTGGTTACTGCCTTTTTGTTTTTGGCGAACTTTCAATACAAGCTTGTTCGGATCAATTTGAGTCACATCAAGCGTAACAGCAACAATATCCATGATACGTTGTTTGGCTTTTTGCTCTGGTACGTCTTTCGGTGCTTTATATTCTTGTACAACTATCCAATCACCGTATAAATCGATAGCAGCATTATATTCAGGTAAATCCGCATCATAGAGACGGTAGCAGTTAACTTGCTCTTTTTTCGCCCACTTCGTTAACTGTTTTATATTTTTCTTTAAACGGTTACGGAAGTCTTCGGCAAAACCAGGGGTCATTTGTGTTTCAACGTGTGCCTTGGCTTGACGCGCAATCGATGAAATTTGGTAAAGCTTAAGGAAACATTCTAATGAACCATTAAACAATTTGTATTGCTTGTTTGCACGCATGCCTAAACGTGAGAGTAAATCTGGGTTTGATGAGAAGAATGCAACATTCCAGCCCGAGAATTCACTTTTCAGACGTTCACCTAATACTTGGTGTAACACGATAAGTTCAGGTTGCTCACCCATACGCTCACCATATGGAGGGTTACAAATTAATGTACCTTCGCTGGTGAAATCGTTAACAAGGTTTTTAGCGTCACCAGTTTCTAATTCAATAATGTGTTCTAGGCCTGCTGCACGTACGTTGGCTCTTGCTTGATCAAGTACACGCCAGCTCTTATCAAAACCGTATACTTTAAGATCGCTGTTCGCAATATTTTTACGTGCTTGGTATTTAGCTTGTGCAACCAGTTCTTCCCAACCTGATTGATCGAAATCATTCAGCTGTTGGAAACAATAACGTGAACGTAAAATACCAGCCGGTACTTTTAATGCCATTAATGCAGCTTCAATAAGTAATGTTGCAGAACCACACATAGGATCTACAAGTAGACCATCCGTGTAACCACTACGTTTGATAATTGCAGCCGCTAGATTTTCTTTTAGCGGTGCCGCACCAGTACCTTGACGGTAACCACGTTGATGTAAACCATTACCACATAGATCAAGAGAAAGCGTCGCTTCTTCACGACGAATGTGTAGGTGAATACGTACATCAGGATCATTTTTAGCGACATTTGGACGGTCGCTCATGCTTTTAGTGAAGCGGTCAACAATACCATCTTTAACTTTCAACGCACCAAACTGTGTATCGCGAATACTGTCATTGGTACCAGAACAAGAGACGGCAAAAGTTTTATCAAGATCGAATATTTTTTCCCAATGCATGCCTGATACCGCAAGGTATAGATCTAATACATCGAAGATTTTGAATGTTTTTAATTGCAAGGTCACTCGAGATGCTAAGCGGCTCCACAAACAAATTTTATACGCTGTTAATTGAGTCGATTTAAATGAAACACCAGCCATGGTTTCACGGCAATCCTGTGCGCCAAGTTCAATTAGCTCTTCTTTAAGTAGAAGTTCCAATCCCTTCGGAGAAGAAGCAAAATAAGTGTTGATTGTAGTCAATTTGAAAGCCTATATTATTTCGAGATACTTTCTAGTAGAAAGAAAGTAAGGAATGTGATTATTAATGGGGGCGAATTGTACCACGCGGCATTATAGTCGCATAGTAATGTTGAGGAAATTATTAGATAAACGGGGGATTATTGATAGATTATGCTATGCCATGATCTGAACGTAGGAAAAAGAATCATCTGTTAGCGCTTTTTCTACTGTATTCTGTAGTTTAACACGATCATTCATTACTCGGATAACATCAAACTGATTTAACGTTTTAGAGTCAGAAAGTTGCACGCTACTTTCTAATAACATACACGTTGAAACACGATCATCAGCTTCTAAAATAACAAACTGAACATTATCACCCCTTAACGATAAAGTAATAACGTCGCCCGTACTAAACTTGTCATCAGAATAATTATATTCAAAGAACCAGCTTTGCGGCATTTTTACTTTATGAAACCGTAAATTAGTCACCCCGTTCAATGCAATTTGTACTTTTGCAGGCACACTTAGTGCTAAATCTTTGAGTGATTCTAAGAAATAGTAATAATAGCTTGAATCCTCGGCGCAAAAATTGATTCGGCCTTTACACAAGCTATTCATGTTTCGTTTATCTAAATGGCAAGACATCGCAAGCCCATCGGATAATTGAATGACGATGAATTGACTTGCGCAGTCGTATTGCCAATACCACTTGTTGCTTGGTTCTAGTAACATCCTGATACCAGTAATGTAATTAACTCTTCAGGTAGTTTAACTACACCCTATCCATAAGTAAATACCCATATCAGAAATATAGACGAAAACCAAGCTAAAAGTTACAAACTTTTTACAATGTTTTTAACTAATTTAGGGCCTTTATAGATAAATCCACTATATACCTGAACTAATTCTGCCCCCGCAATGAACTTTTCTTTTGCTGCGACAACAGAATCAATACCACCTACACCTATGATAGGTAGTTGACCATCAAGCAACACTGCTAATTTACGTACGATTTCAGTACTCGCGTGCTGAACAGGACGACCACTTAACCCCCCCGCTTCACAAGCATGTGGCATATCATGCACTAATGTTCTGTCTAACGTTGTATTCGTCGCAATTACACCATCCATTTTATATTTTACTAATGACTCAGCAACTTGCGCTAGCTCTTCATCGGTTAAATCTGGTGCAATTTTAACCGCTAACGGTACGTATTTCTCGTGTATTTTAGTTAATTCAGCCTGACGTTCTTTAAGACAACTTAATAAACTATCAAGTGCTTCACCATACTGAAGTGTACGTAATCCAGGCGTATTTGGTGATGAGATATTAATGGTGATATAAGACGCATATTGGTAAACCTTATCCATACAAATCAGGTAATCTTCATCCCCCTTTTCGATTGGCGTATCTTTGTTTTTACCAATGTTAATACCCAAAATACCTTTATAGTTGGCTTTTTTTACATTTTCAACAAGTGCGTCAACACCTGCATTGTTAAAACCCATTCGGTTAATGATCGCTTCCGATTCTACAATTCGAAATATACGCGGTTTATCATTACCAGCTTGTGGACGCGGAGTCACTGTGCCAACTTCGATAAAACCAAAACCCATTGCGGCAAAAGCATCGATACTCTCGCCATTTTTATCTAGGCCAGCCGCTAAACCAACAGGGTTATCAAACTTCAGCCCCATTACAGTGACTGGTTTGCTCGGTAATTTCTGCGAATATAAGCAACTTAAAGGAGTAGAGCCAGTTAATTTTAACCCTTTAATTGTCATTTCATGCACTACTTCTGGGTCTTGCATAAACAAAAATTCACGTGCAATACGATATAACATTTTCTATTCCTCATAAAAAAGCACTGTATCAACAGTGCTTCATAATTAAATCATTTTAATTGAGTGTATACGTAAACACTAATTTATCCATTAACTCGCATTACGGCAGCTTAAGTGAAGTAAATTCAATTCACGTAACGCAACGGAGAATTTAGCAAATTCATGCGAAGAACTCATATTAAAATCAGCCAACATTTGCAGCCAACGAACAACAAGCACATCATGTTCAGATAACCATTCGTCTATGATTATATCGCATTTACCTGTTGATGAACAAGTAGATAACACCACAGATGTTAAGCTACGTTGTTGTAGCGCAAGCTCTTCGCGAAATGCTGCTCTTGCAAGCGCTTGCCAATGGTTAGCAACGGGTTGCAAGTTAATTTGATGCATAAAGTCATGTAACTGCAACTTATTACCTAACGCAAAGAAAATATGCTGCACTAATGACATCGGTACTTGGTGTTGTTTACAAACATCAGCAATATCAAACGCCGAGAATAACGTGTTCTGATGTACAATTTCGTTTGCAATTGCACTCGGCACAGATTTTTCAACCAAGCCTTGGATACGTATATTTTGTTTTTCTTTGTCTGCATCAACAAGGACTTCTTCTGTATTTTCTTTCATACCATCATAGATAGGTTTGTAGAAATTAATCGTCTCTGCAATGCTCATGTTACGGTCACGGTAACGAACTAACCAACAAACGGCACGACGGATATAACGACGGCTTTCAAATAACATATCTAGTTGTGTTTCAGAATCAAGCTGATTATCGAGCCCAGTCACAACATCCCACATGTTTTCCATACCGATAACATGTTTGCTGATAACAAAACATTTTGCAATTTCAACTATACTAGAGCCAGTTTCATCTTGCATACGACCAACAAAGTTCATCCCCATGTCATTAATAATATCATTGGCAAGTTGCGTCGCAATGATTTCATTTTTCAACGGATGAAGTTGCATCTGATCTTTGTACTTGCCTTGTAGTAGCTGTGGAAATGCCATAATAAGTAGTTCAGATAAAAATTCGTCTTCGAATACTTCTGGGCAATTAAGCTGTTCTTTCAATTGCATTTTAGCGTAAGCAAGTAACACTGAAAGTTCTGGACGCGTTAGGCCTTCGTTCTTAGCTAAACGTTCTGCCAACTCTTCTTCACTTGGTAAAAATTCAAGTTGACGGTTTAACTTACCTGAGCGCTCAAGCATTTGCATAAAGCGAATTTGTTCTTTTAACTGTTCTGCTGCACGTGTTTGAGTAACCGATACAGATAGGGTTTGCTTGTATGCGTTGTTCAATACAATTTCAGATACTTCATCTGTCATCGAATACAATAACTCATTACGCTGCTTACGAGTTAAATCACCATTACTTACAATGCTGTTAAGCAAGATTTTAATGTTAACTTCATTATCTGAGCAATCTACACCACCCACATTGTCAATGAAGTCACTATTAATACGACCGCCATTTTTAGCATATTCGATACGACCAAGTTGAGTACAACCTAAATTACCACCCTCGCCAACAATCTTAACGTTCAGTTCATTACCGTTAATACGCACGTGGTCATTAGCTCGGTCACCTACATCGTTATTTGTTTCTGATGTTGCTTTAACGTAAGTACCGATACCACCATTCCACAACAAATCAGCTTGTGATGTTAGGATAGCTTTAATCAAATCAGTTGGTGTCATAAGTGACACCTTTGTACCAAGCATCTTTTTAATTTCTGGTGTTAGCGTGATAGCTTTTGCTGAACGTAAGAAGATACCACTGCCTTTAGACATGATCGAACGATCATAATCAGTCCAGCTAGAACGAGGCAGATTGAATAAACGATCACGTTCTGCATAACTTGTTGCGCAATCTGGATTTGGATCAATAAAGATATGCATGTGGTTAAATGCAGCGATTAACTTGGTGCTTTTAGATAACAGCATACCATTACCAAATACATCACCAGCCATGTCGCCGACGGCAATACAAGTGAACTCTTCTTCCTGGCAGTTAATACCCATTTCACGGAAGTGACGCTTAACAGATTCCCAAGCACCTTTCGCTGTAATACCCATTTTCTTATGGTCATAGCCTACTGAACCGCCCGATGCAAACGCATCACCAAGCCAGAAGTTATATTCATCGCTGATTTCATTCGCGATATCAGAGAAAGTAGCAGTACCTTTATCTGCAGCAACAACTAAGTATGAATCATCTTCATCATAGAAGCGTACGTTTTGTGGATGAACCAGTTCGCCTTCTACAATGTTGTCTGTGATATCAAGTAAACCACGGATAAATGTACGGTAACATTGCTTACCAATACTAAATACTTCATCGCGGCTGTGGCTTGGCTGGATTTCTTTACAAACAAAACCACCTTTTGCACCCACAGGTACAATTACCGTATTTTTAACTTGCTGTGCTTTTACAAGACCAAGTACTTCAGTTCTGAAATCTTCACGTCGATCAGACCAACGGAGACCACCACGGGCCACTTTACCACCACGTAAATGGACACCTTCAACTTGTGGAGAATAAACAAACACCTCAAATTTAGGTAATGGTAACGGCATATCCGGAATTAATGACGATTCAAATTTGAACGAAATATAGGCTTTACTTTGATCAGTCGCGGTTGATTTTGGATCTATTTGATAGAAGTTCGTACGCGATGTTGCTGTGATTAAATCGATAA
The DNA here is from genome assembly GCF_018219435.1 of Moritella sp. 28. NCBI lineage: Bacteria > Pseudomonadati > Pseudomonadota > Gammaproteobacteria > Alteromonadales > Moritellaceae > Moritella > Moritella sp. 28. The sequence continues at coordinate 2,670,009 of NZ_CP056121.1, forward strand.
AGCGACGAATAATACGGTCATCATCCAAATTATTTACTTTTTCAAGCTTACTTTCAAAGTTTGCAATAATATCGAGGCTGTCAATCGGCCCTTGGTCCATTGCAAATTTTTGATGGAAATAACAATACAAACTATTCGCTAGTTCAGGTAGTGAGGCTAACGTATTCTCGATGTATGCCTGGCTAAAGTTATTGCCAATTTGACGCATGTATTTTGCGTATGATCTAAGCACCGAAATTTGACGACCCGACAACTTAGTCTTAAGAACCAACTTGTTAAAGCCATCATTTTCTAAACGACGCTCCCAAACCTGATGGAAAGTAGACATAAAGTCTGCACTGCGCTCTGTTGTATCAAGCACATTATCACCCGTGTAAAGCATGGTGAAATCTAGCACCCAGTACACATCACCGTCAGCAGTCTTTACTTTAAATGGTGTTTCACCAAGTACTTTCAAGCCCATATTTTCTAACATAGGCAAAACATCAGATAAATGAATTGGGTGATCTTTATGGAATAGTTTTAAACGTACGTGATTAGAGTCATGCTGCTCTTCTTGCGCACGATAGAAAATCATTTCAAGCTTGTGCTCAGCCGACAGCACTTCTAACTTAATAATGTCTGCGACTGCAGAGCTTGGTAACACATATTCTTTGTATGACTGTGGGAAAGCGTGAATATACTTTTCAGATAAATAACGACCTTTTTCTTCACCATAGTGACTTACAATCGCAGTTTTAAGCTTATCATTCCATGATTTAGCAGCTTCAGATAAGTTTTGCTCAATTTCAGCTAAGTTAACTTTCAATTCTTTATCATTTGGATCAACGTGTACAATATATTGCGTTCTAGCCATGTTACCTTCAGAGAAATAAGTATTGAATTCAACTTCTTTATCACTACCTAAGTAGTCAGCTAACACTTGCTGTGTTTTTTCACGTAATAACGTGTTGTAGCGTTCTTTTGTGACATACACCATGCAAGAATAATAACGGCCGAATAAGTCTTTACGCACAAACAGCTTAACTTGATCGCGATCTTGCATGTGTAAAACACCGAGCGCACAATGTAAGATATCTGCTTCACTTGATTGAATAAGTTCATCTCGTGGATACGTTTCTAAAATGTTTAATAGTGCTTTATAAGAGTGGTTTACCGGGTTATAACCAGATGCAACAAGTACACGTTTAATTTTATCGCTGATAAGCGGAATATCAATTGCGCTGCTATTATAAATTGATGACGCATACAAACCAATAAAGCGTTCTTCACCAATAACGTTATTATTTTCATCAAACAATTTAATGCCAATATAATCGATATTAGCAGGTCTATGAACTCGAGATTTCGCATCACTCTTCGTTAAGATAAGCGTGTTCTGTGATAATACTTCGCGTCGTGCGTCAGTTGAAAGATTTGCTAAGGCATAGCCTTTGTTATTAACCGAATTTTTCATGATGCCTAGGCTTGAATCACAGTCAGGTGTAATAACGTAATCACCTTTTATTGCTTCAATATCGTAGCGGCGATAGCCAAGTAAAGTGAAGTTATGATCACACAACCACTTTAGGAATTTAAGCGTATCAGAATAGTCGATACCTTTTTGTTTAGGTTTCGAAGATAACCTTGTGATTACAGATGTTAGTTTCTCTTGCATTGGAGACCAGTCACCAACAGCTAAAGCAACTTCATTTAATACAGAGTTTAATTCTGCACTAATCGCATCTAATTTTTTGCTTTCTGTTTGACGATCAATTTCAATTAAAAATACTGTTTCTGAGGTGAAATTTTTCGCATTTTTAGGATTTGTTAAAATTTTATTTACACGGCCGTTCTCATCTCGTTTCAAAGCAATTGGCTGATGTAACATCAAATGTGAAATTACGCCAAGTCGAGATAACGCCATCATTACAGATTCGGTCAGGAAAGATGAATCAGGGACAATGATTTCAACAATCGTGTGTGTTGATTGCCAACCATTGAGGCTGATCTCTGGATTGTAAACACAAATATCGGGGCCACTATTGTTACTGCTATTCAATCTGTTCCACAAACTAATTGCAGCACAATACAGATCACTATCACTACGCGAAGAGAGATCTTCTTGCCTCATCCCAGCATATAATGCAGTGACAAACTGCTCGACTAATGTATTGTTTTTTGCATCTACTTTAGTCTTTACAAGGCTGATTACGTTTTCCAGTAACACGGGAATAGGCGTTTTATTCAACATACTAGCAATCCTTCAAATCTTGGTTTATTAAGTCTAGCTAAAAAAGTAACTTATGAGGTTATTCAAGCGGGCATTCTAACATTAATATTTGTAATAAAAATGCTACAGAGGCAACAAGATAGAAAGATAAATGAAGGTTTTTAAGAATAAAACCTTGAATAATTACTCAAGGTGGGTATATGACGCCAAAATTAATCAAAATACCCACTTTTCATAAACAAACGTTTAACTTAATGTTAAATATTTCTGCGGTGTAGAGTTAAGCTAAAGCACGGTCTATCTTTTCAAATAGGTCAGTGGCTAAACCACCAAGCTTACTTAAACGGATCAGTTGCGCTTTCATTAAAGCTTGGCGCGTTTGATCAAATTTCTTAAATTCAATAAGCGGCGTAATTAATCGAGATGCAATTTGCGGGTTACTGCTATTCAACTGACATAAAATATCCGTTAAGAAAACATAACCACTACCATCAATCGCATGAAAAGCGCTGGTGTTATGTGCAGAAAAACTACCCACTAATGAACGCGTTCGATTTGGATTAGCTAAAGAGAAGCTAACATGGTTCAGTGTATTTTTAACGACAGAGAGGCAGTTTTCACTTGGGCTAGCCCCGATTTGCGAAAACCACTTATCCATCACTAACCCATCATGAGACCAGGTGGTTTCAAATGCAGCCATCATGGTTTTAAAGCAAGGTAATTGTGCTTTATTTGCAGCACTTATCGCCCCCATGGTATCGGTCATATTATCTGACTGTTTAAATTGAGCTAATACCAATTCATTAACATGAGTAACGCCCGCTAATGCGATATATTCAAGGCACACATTTTTTAATGAGCGTAAAGCAATATGTGCATGCTCTACTTCGTAAGCACGTTTAGGCATGTCAGCATAAATAGAGGCGCAGGTTGTTGCAACATTAACAGCGATTTCAGCTTTAATAAAAGCAGTCACTGTCAGTAAGGCGTCGACATCGACTTCGTCAAACAAGCCCATTAAACTGTTCGTCGATGGGAACTGCAACATCTCAGCTTTTAAGGCTGGGTCGAGCTCTTCATTGCTCACTAAATCACGGAACGCTTGCCCAAACACTGCGGGTAAAACAAGATTCTGTTTATCACGAATACGAGTTACATTTTCAATCACATGCTTATTAATCAATAGCTGTGATGCATCCCAACGTGCAAAATCATTACTCGCATGAACCATTAGCATTGTAAGCTGCTCATTGGTATAAGCATAGTTAAGCTTAACTGGCGCTGAAAACTCTCTAAATAAGCTTGGTACTGGTGCAGACATTACATTTTCAAACACAAAATCTTGCTGCTTTTCAGTAAGATTTAGAATATTGTGAACGCCCTCACCCTCAAATATTAATTCAATCTTGCCGCCCTGCGCGTCAAGTAATTCAATATCAACAGGAATATGAAGTACTTGTTTTACTTTTTGATCAGCAGTACTTGGCGTATGTTGTTGCATTGATAACGTATAAATATTGCTTTCAGCATCGTAATGATCTGTCACCGTTACTTGCGGGGTACCTGATTGTGAATACCAGTTTTTAAATAAGGTGAGATCTACGCTAGATGCATCTTGCATGGACGCAACAAAGTCATCGCACGTCACGGCTTGACCGTCATGACGTTTAAAGTAAAGATCCATACCTGCACGGAAATTTTGTTCACCAAGAAGCGTGTGGATCATGCGGATAACTTCTGCGCCCTTATTATAGACTGTTGCAGTGTAGAAATTATTCATTTCAATCACAGACGCTGGACGAATTGGATGTGCCATTGGCCCTGCATCTTCAGGGAATTGTGCAGAACGTAAAATTTTAACGTTTTGAATGCGGTTAACTGCACGCGAACCCAAATCAGAGCTAAATTCTTGGTCACGGAATACCGTGAGGCCTTCTTTCAAACTTAACTGGAACCAATCTCGACAAGTAATGCGATTGCCCGTCCAGTTGTGAAAATACTCATGACCAATAACAGCTTCGATACCCAGATAATCAACGTCCGTCGCACTCGCCGCATCTGCTAATACATATTTAGAGTTGAATACGTTAAGCCCTTTATTTTCCATTGCCCCCATGTTGAAGAAATCAACGGCAACAATCATATAAATATCGAGGTCGTATTCTAAGCCAAAGCGGTCTTCATCCCATTTCATTGAACTTTTCAAAGATTCAATCGCATGATGACCTCGCGATAAGTTACCCTTATCTACAAACAACTCTAATTTCACATCACGACCAGATGTCGTGATGTAGTTATCACGTAATACATCAAAATCACCCGCAACCAGCGCAAATAAATACGCCGGTTTCGGGTAAGGGTCACGCCATTGAACCCAATGACGACCATTATCTAATTCACCACGATCAACACAGTTACCATTAGATAATAAATAGGGGAAAGCCGCTTTGTCAGCCGTGATCTTAGTACTAAACACAGCCAGTACATCAGGACGATCAAGATAATAAGTGATTTTTCGGAAGCCTTCAGATTCACATTGCGTGCAGAATGCGTCGACGGATTTATACAAGCCTTCTAAACTGGTGTTTTCCTGTGGATTGACTTCCGTCTCAATGATTAATACACATTCAGAGGGTAAATCAGAGATGATCAGCTGATTATCTTTAACTAAGTAGTTATCAATACGATGACCATCGATAGACACTGATAATAATGTAAGGTCAACACCGTCTAGTATAAGCGGGTCATTATGACTACCACTACGACGAAGCTTACTGATCGCAACAATTTTAGTGTTGCTATCATCAAGATTAAAATCAAGATCGATATTGTCTATGAAATAATTGGGAGCTGTATAGTCTTTTAAATGCTTAGCATTAGGCATAACTGTCATTTATAGTCCTAATCTATCGACGGATAGAGACGTAAAAATAAAGGAAAAAAGTGCAGCATCCCGCTGCACTTGAAGTAAAAATAGAGGTGGTTTAGCTAGATTTGCTTAAATCAATCGCTATGTTGGCTGCTTCTAATAAGAATGTATCGTCAAACTCAAAGTCCTCTGGTTTATCATCATATGATTTAACCGCAGGTAATTCCTTTCGTGCTAAGCGTTCATTCAAACGAGTTAAACGAATCGCTTCACTCTCTTCTCGTTCTTTAATACGTACAGACTCTTTTAAAGAAATTGTTTTACTATCAAGTTCCTGTTTATATTTAAGAATATCTTCTTGGATATAACTAAACTCAGGATTCACAGCAACACGCTTGTTGTGACTTTCAGTTAACTTATTCACTTTTGACTGCAATGCTAACGATTGTTGATAGCTTGCTTTACGGATATGGTCCCAAGCCAGCGCATTATCTTCAATTGACTCACCAGTGTCTTCGGGTTTCACTGCCGATGGAAAGGTAATGTCAGGCAGCACACCACGTAATTGAGTGCTACCACCGTTAATACGGTAGAATTTCGATATAGTATATTGCACACTACCGATTGGTTTGTCATATAAATCGTACAAACGTGCTAAGGTTCTGTGCTGTTGTACAGTGCCCTTACCAAATGTTTGCTCACCAACAATGAGTGCACGGCCATAATCTTGTAATGCTGCAGCAAAGATCTCAGACGCTGATGCACTATAACGGTTAACTAATACAACAAGCGGACCATCATAGTACGTTTTTCCATCACGATCTTCGAGCACATTTACCTTATCTCTCGCATCACGAACCTGTACTGTCGGGCCTGAATCGAAGAATAAACCTGAAAGTAAGTTTGCTTCTTTTAATGCACCGCCACCATTATCGCGTAAGTCGACAATAATAGAGCTCACATTATCTTTTTTAAGCTTTGTTAATTCAGTCAGTACATTTTCAGTTAAACCGTCATAGAAACTTGGTATTTCAATAACACCAACCTTCTCGCCTTCAACATCGATAACGTTCGATTTTGCAGCACGGTCTTCTAAACGTACTTTATCGCGAATTATTTCCACGATTTTATGCTTGGCACTCGCACCTTCGCCACGTATGATTTCGAGACGGACTTTTGTGCCTTTAGGGCCTTTGATCTTGTCGACGACATCATCAAGACGCCAGCCAACAATATCAACAATCGTCTTATCATCTTGCGCAACACCAACAATTTTATCTTCTGCTTTGAGTTGCTTAGTTGCAGCAGCAGGGCCACCAGAAACCAAAGAACGAATAACGGTGTAGTCATCAACGGTTTGTAATACTGCCCCGATCCCTTCTAAAGAAAGGTTCATTTCAGTTTTGAAACGATCCGCATTACGTGGGGATAAATAAGACGTGTGCGGTTCGATACTCCGTGCGTATGAGTTCATTAATGTTTGGAACACATCTTCACTTTGTGTCTGTTTTAAACGCTTAATGGCAGTATCGTAACGTTTGCGCAGTAATTTTTGAATCTCAGGCCAGTCTTTACCGGTTAATTTTAAATTAAGTGCTTCATATTTAACTTTCTGGCGCCATAACTCATTTAATTCATCAGTCGACTTTGCCCAGTCTAATTTAGATGTGTCAAAATAATACGCATCATCACTATCAAACTTGATTTCAGTATCAAGTAACGTTAATGCGTATGCAAAACGTTCATAACGACGTTGAAGACCTACAGTATAAATATCATATGCAGGTGCAAGTCGACCTTGACGAAAATCTTTTTTAAACGACAGAGCGTATTTATTAAAACTATCGATATCACTTTGCAAGAAAATGGTGCGATAGGCATCAAGTTGCTTTAAATAACGATCAAAAACTTCGACAGCAAAACCGCTATCAAAATCAACCGATTTATAATGCGAACGAGTAAAGAGATTAACAAGACGTTTACTTGCTTCAGAATGCTGAGCTTCTTGCTTTAATGTAGGGAGTTCTTGAATAGAAATGGCAGGGTCAAATGCAAAAGCATGCGTGGCCAATAGTACCGAAGCACTGATAAAAGTTCTTTGTAAAACTTTTTTCATTAAAAATCCTTTTGAGAATAAGTAACGCTAAACTCATAATAGTCAAGTATTAGCGAAATTTCATATATTTAGCTAACACTCGACCATTAAAAATTCAGAACACTCTTATTGCTTTATACAAAAAGGTGCTCTTTTTTTACTTTTAGAGAAAGTCCAGATAGCAGTTCAACTTGAACACCATCTTTAGATACTTCAACGATAGTTGCTTGTACCGGTGCTTTACCAATTACAACTTTGACAGATTGACCTGATTTAAGTTCAGCCTCATTTACAGGGCGTTCAACTTTAACTGTAGGCTTTTGATCTACTTTAGGTGCAGATTTTTTAGCTACTTTTTTAGGTGCTCTTTTAACAGCAGGTTTTTGCTTTTCAGCTTTTGCCTTTTGTTCTGCATTTTTCTTATTACGTTCAGCGAAAAATTTAGTTTTGCTTTCTTCAAGTGTTTTTTGTGCATGCTCAATGTGCTCTGCATCTAAAACACCTGCGTCGTTGCCATCTAAGTCAACTCGTACAGCATCTTTTTTAGCGCCGTGAAGGTAACGCCAGCTTGCAGTATACTGACGAAGTGCCGTACGTAATAATGTTTTACTAACTTTATCATCTTCTTTTAGACGCTCAGCTAGATCTTGAAAAATGCCAATTTTTAGCGGTTTAGCTTCGCCCTTTGCAGTGAAACATTTTGGGAATATTTCTACCAAATAAGCGATAACTTCTTTGCTATTTTTTAGCTTTTCAATGTTTTCCATGAATTACCTTAAATTACTTCTAATTGTTCTGATATAACAAAATTGTAATCTTGCTATATCGCATGTATAAAATTTATCGCTATTATAGAGCGATTGCAATTAAATGCTATCTTTAATCCGCCAACTTAGCCCAAAAAGGTGTTAAAAAATAACTCTTCCGGTGATTTTTTATGCTTTGACAAACAATAATTAAGCGTATGAAAGATTAATCAGCTTCTTTTCCTTCCGTAACTTTTGGCGATTTTTTAGCTTTTGGTGCCTTTTCTTTATTCTCTTCAGTCGCGTTCAATTTACCACCTTTCAAGATTACCTGTAGCGAAGCACTATTTTGTGCCAAGTATAATGCTAACTCTTCTGTAAGACGGTCATCAATTTCAAGTGATGACGTACCGATAAAGTCTGTAAGACCATCCGCCACATCTAACATCTTGTCATATGCATCCGCTTCTTTTTTACTTGTAGATACCATTTTTTCCACACCATTCCGCTCAACTACATACTTTACTATTACGGCCATAAACTAATTCCCTAAATACACTGTATATTATGACAGTGTATTTAGTATTCCCTGTTAATTCAAGTCACTGATCATAAAATATGCCCGATTCAAGTTAAGGCAGACTAATTAAGTCAAATAATAATCAGAATCATGAAGGATAAACTTGTGATACTGTTGATATTTGCAATAAAATAATGCTATTAATGAACGGAATATGATTGTGCTAACTTTAAAAGCATAGTGAATTAACTATTGGCGGGTGTAAATGTCGAATATTAATGTCTGTAATAAATGTGATCTTATTGTTGATCATATACCTATTGCAAAAAATAGGCATGCACTGTGCCCCCGTTGTAATTCGTTATTATATACAAATAATGCTTTTTCCATTAGCGCCATATTAGCTCTTTCACTAACCGGGCTTATACTTGTTGTTATTGCAAATGTGTTTCCAATGTTCACGATCACCATGCTCGGGGCCGAAGAATCAGCGACACTCATTCAAGGCGCTTGGGCCTTATTACAAAAAAAGTCTTACTTCGTCGGTTTACTCGTTATTTTTTGTAGTTTTATTGCGCCCTTTCTATTTTTATCTTGTCTCGTACAAGCTTGTTTATTACTACTAACTAAACGTAATACACCACAGCTCATATTATTACTCAAACTCGTTAAGTTTTTTACCGAATGGAGTATGTTAGAAGTTTATCTTGTTAGTTTTTTGATCGCTATATTTAAACTTTCTGACATTGCTGATATCCAATTTCAGTTAGGTTTACTTAGCTTTGTTTCACTTATGTTTATTTCTAGCCTTATTATGTATGGACTCAACCTAGAAATCTTCTGGCAGAAAATGGAGAAAAATGCAAAACGCTAAAGATAATAAAATTGCCCAATGTCATGAATGTAACTTATTAATCGATGTGAAGCAGGATGTTAAACGACAACGTTGTCCGCGTTGTTTCACGCGTGTTCATTTTCGTATACCACGTAGTATCCAAAAAACATGGGCACTCTTGATTACGGCGGCAGTGATGATGATTCCGGCCAATTTTTTACCGATAAGTACGCTAACAAGTGCTGGTCAGTCTACGCCAGACACCATTATGTCTGGTACCATCGCACTCGCAAAAAGTGATGATTTAGGTATTGCGATAATTATATTTATCGCCTCTATTTTAGTTCCCCTATTTAAAATAATAGGTTTAATGCTGATTTTATTATCGATTCAAAATAAAATATTTATTACACAAAAACGAAAATTATTACTATTTAATGCAATTCATTGGATCGGTAAATGGTCCATCATGGATTTGTTTGTTATATCGATTATGGTCGCGGTGCTCAACCGAGGAAATTTACTCTCAGTTGATCCCGGATATGGAGCAACTTGCTTTGGGTTGGTTGTTATATTAACAATCCTCGCCGCAGAAAGTTTTGATACACGTTTAATTTGGGATTTAAACCATACAAATGAAAGAAAATAACGAACCACAAATGCCGGATAACTGTAATGCACCTAAACCTGTGTTACATAAGCCGAATGTGATGTCGCCAATATGGTTGTTACCCATTGTAGCAGTCATACTAGGACTCTACCTTATGTACCAAAGCATTACCCAAGCCGGTATCGAGATCCGTGTACACTTCTCGAATGCGAATGGCATTGTCGCTGGTAAAACACTGGTTAAATATCAAGGCTTAATAATAGGTAAGGTAAAAAACATCGCGCTAGATGACAACCTTAAAGGCGTTTACGTCACTGCTGAAATTGATAATAAAGCAGAACAAGTACTGCGCCGTAACACACAATTTTGGCTCGTTGCGCCAAAAGCCTCTATTGCAGGAATTTCAGGTTTAGACGCCCTAGTAACAGGAAACTATATTGACCTTTTACCGGGTGATGGTGAATACAGTGTCAAATTTACAGCGATACAGAATGCGCCGAACAATCCGCCAGATGATGAGGGGTTGATTGTGCATTTAACAGCTGACAAGCTTTCATCTGTGCGCCCTGGTTCAGAGATTTTCTATAAGAAGATCCCTGTCGGTCAAGTACATAGTTTTACGCTGGATAAAAAAACCGATGAGATCCTAGTCGAAGCCGTAATAAATAAACAATATAGCTATCTTGTTAAAGACACATCTCGATTTTGGAATGCAAGTGGTATTAACGCTGAGTTTGGGGTTGATGGCGTAAAAGTAGAAACAGAAAGTTTAACAGCCATAATCAGTGGTGCACTTGCATTTGATTCACCGCCCATTGGTAAACCAGCAAGTGATAATCAAATATACCCTCTATATAACAGCATTAGTGATGCACAGCGTGCTGTTCAAATTGAATTCAAATTAAGTAACAGTAATGATATTAAAATAGGTAATAATATTTACTTCAACGGCTTGAAAGTCGGTGAAATAACACAAGTAATGACACAACCATTAATCCCGACGACACAAGGCTCGCCATCTGTCGCCACCGCAATTGCCGATGTTGATCCTGACGTTGTAGACCTGTTTCGTGACAGCACACAATTTTGGGTTGAAAAAGCAAACCTGTCCCTTTCTGAAAGTAAAAACATTGTGAATTTAGTCACTGGTAATTACATTCTCTTTACGCCAGGCCAAGGTGAATTACGGACTACGTTTGATTTAGTGTCAAACGTAGATGATCTTATTCCACATAAACAAATATCGATTACCGCTAACGATGCTAACGGCTTAGCCGTAGGTAACAAGGTTTATTATAAGAATTACCCTATTGGCCATATTAGTCATGTGAGCTTTAATACTAAAACTAACCTAATTGATTTAAACGTTAATCTTTACCAAGACTATGCGCATTTACTTACCCCATCATCACGTTTTATCAATGTTAGTGGTGTATCGGTGAATGCGAGTATATCTGGCATAAACGTTAAATCCTCCCCCATCGCAGCCTTAGTCAGTGGCGGTATTGAACTGGTTAACAACCCTGCGTTTAAAGCCAAAAGAAAAGAACAGGGATACCGCCTCTACCCTAATTTAGCACTTGCTAAATTAGGTAACAACGCCTTCAAAGCAAATAAGACGGTTACCTTAGTCAGTAAACCAGACCATGTTATCTCTAACGGCGCACCTGTATATTACCGTAAATTAGTTGTTGGTACCGTTGCAGATTTTCATTTAGCACCCGACAACGAACACGTCATTATCACGCTTGATATTCTTAGCCAATATGCACACCTTATCAACAAAAACAGTGTGTTCTGGGATGTATCAGGTATTGAAATATCTGGTAGTTTAAGTAACTTACAAGTTCAAACAGAGTCATTATTAACCATTGCCGCAGGTGGTATTAACTTCGATAACATCAAACCTGTCAATAACAATAAAATGAGTCTTGCCAAGTCAAGATTGAGCCATTATAAACTTTTCAAAAGCTTTGCTGCGGCAACTGATAACCGCCCAACAGTCACGCTAACGTTTAATTCTGGTTCAGACATTAACATTGGCACCGAAATAAAACATAAAGGTATAAAGGTTGGTGAAATCAGCAGTATTAAACTTAAAGTTGACCAAGGCTTTGTTGAAGCAACGGCTAAATTAGAAACTGATTACGCTAACTATTTTGCACGTCAAGGCAGCCTATACTGGTTAGAAAATATAGAAGTAGGCCTAGATGGTATTAAGAATGCGAATACTTTAATTTCAGGCGCATTCATCAACGTAACAAAAGGCACAGGTAATGAAGCTCACCGGTTTAACGTACTCAACGCTGCGCCGGATATCGCAGCTGAAGATGCAGGCTTATCGGTGACACTAGTAAGTAAACGATTAATGTCATTAACAGCTGGAACCCCCGTTTATTACCGTCAGGTAGAAGTTGGCTCAGTTACGCACTCTGAATTGTCGGCGCTTAGTGATAAGATATTAATTACGCTTAATATTCTGCCAGAGTATCAACACCTTGTTCGTAACGATAGCCAATTTTGGGCGGTATCAGGGTTTAATGTTGATATTGGTTTAACTGGTGCAACCCTAAAAGCTGAATCATTAAAAACGATTCTGGCTGGCGGTATTGCGTTTGCGACACCAAATCCAGATAAAAATAGCAAATTAGCTGCGCCTTTCACACAATTCAATTTGGCACAAGAAGTTAATCCCGACTGGTTGATGTGGGACACCAAAATCCAAAAGCCCGCTAAATAAGAAATAATACCCCGCTACGACGAGTTTCATAAACTTGAAGTAGCTGGGGTATATGGTAAAATGCCCGCATCTTTCTAAATTGAGCCCGCAAAGTGCATTCCAATATAAAACTGCCTGAAGATTACCTTACACTAATGGGTAACATTATCCCTGACCATCTTTCTATGGACGACTTTATTGCTTGCTGTAAAACACCATTGAAAACCAGTGTTCGTGTTAACACGCTTAAAATTTCTGTTGAAGAATTTAAACAATTAGCAAAAACCAAGCAATGGGCACTCACATCAATCCCTTGGTGTGAAGAAGGGTTTTGGTTACAACAAGAAAATACAGATACCAAGCTAGGTAATAGCTGGGAACATATCGCAGGTCTTTTTTATATTCAAGAAGCCAGTTCAATGCTACCTGTTACTGCGTTATTTAAAGAACAAGTATCAGGTGCGACTGCGCAATACAATACCATTCTTGACTGCGCATCAGCGCCTGGTTCAAAAACAAGTCAGATTGCTGCACTGTGTAATAATAATAATTTCATTGTGGCTAACGAATTATCATCTAGCCGATTAAAAGTATTAAGCGCGAATATCAAACGCTGTGGTATTAAAAACATTGCTCTTAGTCACTATGATGCGAATGTATTTGGTACTTGGTTACCTGAAATGTTTGATGCTGTGTTACTTGATGCACCTTGTTCAGGTGAAGGCGCAATCCGTAAAGATGATAAAGCGATGCTTAATTGGTCGTTAGGCAGTATTAATGACATTGCGGATATTCAGAAAGAATTAATTGAAAGTGCATTTAAAGCCTTAAAACCCGGTGGCACATTAATCTATTCAACCTGCACATTAAATCAAACTGAGAACCAAGCCGTTTGCCAACACCTCCTCGATTTGTATCCTGATAACGCAGACGTTATCCCGCTTACCGACCTATTCCCAACGGCGAATGATTGTTTAACTGCAGAAGGTTTCTTACATGTCTGGCCACAAATTTATGACAGTGAAGGTTTCTTTGTTGCTAAATTCACTAAAAAAGAATCACTTGGTCTACGCCCGATTAAAAAGAAAAAACGCTTAGTATTCCCGTTTAGCCCAGTTAGCCGTCTCGAAAATGACGCAATTCGTGATTACTTCCGTGACACCTTTAATTTTGAATTTGAGAGTGGCGTCTTCTATCATCGTGATAGTGAGATCTGGCTATTCCCGAAAGAATTCCCAGCGTTCATCGGTAAATTCAAATTCGATCGTATCGGTATTAAAATTGCTGAGAAATTTAAAAAAGGCTTCCGTGCACAACATGAATGGGCGCGTACCTTTGGTCATCGATGTGATAGAAACGCCGTGTCACTTGATATTGAGCAAGCTAAACAATATATCATGGGACGTGATATAAACTTTGCAGATGTAGACATCGATAATTTAGATGACTTACAGGGTGAACTTGTTGTATTACTCGAAGGTAGTGTGCTTGGTTTAGGTAAACGTGTTAATCAGCGTTTAAAAAATAACTACCCGCGTGACCTAGTTCGTGATAACAATTTGTTTAACGAATAATATCACGATCGACAACACGATAACTTAATGGCAATTTGATATACGTAAATAATTTACTATATTTAATATTACAAGAATACCTATTTCCCTAAGCTCAGTACAAGGATTTGTATTGGGCTTTTTTTTATTTTTTTTATAAATAACTCTCCTTGAAAATACGTTTCTAATTATTCCAGCTAAAATGGCTATTCTTTGTTCCTAACTACTAGGTAAATAAGCTAAAAAATCACATTATGCTTCGTTACATAAATAACTATGATAAAATCGCCGTTAATATTGATTTATACAAACTTGAGTAAAATATATGAACTTCGACCTTACTAACATCACTGAACTACCTGCCGGTCCTGATGCAGCGCATATCGCCCTATTCGCTCTGACTTTAATCCTATTATTAATTACCTTAGTTCGAGGTGGTAAAAAGACTGTTGAAATAGAAAAGATTGTTGAAAAAGAAGTACCAGTTGAAATAGAGAAAATAGTGGAAGTAATTAAACACGTAGATGTTGAAAAAATTGTTGAAATAGAAAAATTTGTTGAGATTAAAGCACCATTACAAGAAGCAAGCCCAGCTGCCGCATGTCAGCTTTTATCACTACTACAAAATGAAGCACGTTTTGTTGATTTCATTCAAGAAGACTTAACGGGTGCAACGGATGAACAAATTGGTGCAGCAGCACGTATCATCCATACTGGTAGCAAAAAAGTAATTAATGAATACTTCACCTTCACGCCGATCCGTACTGAAGAAGAAGAAAGCCAAGTAACTGTCGCTGAAGGCTTTAATCCATCAGAAATCAAACTGATTGGTAACGTACTTGGCAGCGCGCCTTACCGTGGTATTTTAGTCCACCAAGGCTGGAAAATCAGTAACGTGAACCTACCTAAACTGGCACAAGGCCACAATGCTAACATCGTAGCAGCAGCAGAGGTTGAACTATGAGCGACATCACTATGAGCGAAATAGCCGCACAATACAGTATTGGTATCGATTTAGGTACAACACACTGTGTATTATCATACATCGACCTTACCGACGAAAGTGATCAAGCAGCTAAGCAGTTGTTTGCAATCCCCCAACTATCAGCACCAGGTTCTGTAACAGAAAAATTCCAATTGCCTTCATTTGTGTACCAGGCACATGCCGAAGAGATCAGCCAAGATCAAACGCCATTACCATGGGATGGTGAAAATACAGCCCTTGTTGGTGATGTTGCACGCCAACTTGGTTTAAAGACCCCTATCCGCTTGGTATCAAGTGCCAAGAGCTGGTTAAGCCATGCGACCGTTAGCCCACACGATGCGATCTTACCATTCTCAAGTCCTGACGAAGTTGAAAAGATCTCCCCTGTAACAGCGACAAGCCAATACTTAAACCACCTAGCTGCAGCTTGGAATGATGCACACCCAGATGCGCCAATTTCAGAACAGGATGTAACAATCACCATCCCTGCTTCTTTCGACCCAGCAGCACGTAACTTAACGGCGCAAGCAGCACAAGATTTAAATCTTAAACATTTAAATCTACTTGAAGAACCTCAAGCGGCAGTTTATAGCTGGTTAGAAGCATGCGGTGACGAATGGCGAGACCAAGTCAATGTTGGTGATACCATCTTAGTGGTTGATATTGGTGGTGGTACAACGGATTTATCATTAATTTCTGTTGAAGAGTCTGAAGGTAACTTAACGTTATCACGCGTTGCTGTAGGTGAACATATCCTACTTGGCGGTGATAATATGGATCTTGCCCTTGCATATCGTCTAAAAATGAAGTTAATGCAAGAAGGCAAGCAGTTACAACCTTGGCAAATTCAAGCCATCACACATGCGTGTCGTGATGCTAAGGAACAACTACTATTAGATAATGACATAGAAGCAATGCCAATTGTTATCCCTAGTCGTGGCTCTAAGTTAATTGCTGGCACTATGCAAACTGAATTAACACGTGAGGAAGTACACCAAACTATCTTAGATGGTTTCTTCCCTGCAACTGCTGTGACAGATATGCCACAACAGAATACGCGCACAGCATTAACACAGATTGGTCTACCGTATGCACAAGATGCGGCAATCACTAAGCATATTGCTCACTTCTTGAATAAACAGCATGGCGCACTAGAAACCGATGCCGGTGACTTCATCAAACCAACGGCAGTATTGTTTAATGGTGGTGTGTTTAAATCTGATGCTATCAGCACTAAGCTAATGGGTATTATCAATGATTGGTTAATTACAGCTGACGTTGAAGAAGAAGCAACACTATTAACGGGGATTGATTTAGATCTTGCTGTTGCGAATGGTGCTTGTTACCACGGTTATGCGAAACATGGTAAAGGCGTTCGTATTAAAGGCGGTTTAGCGAGTTCATACTATGTCGGTGTTGAAAGCTCAATGCCCGCCATCCCTGGCTTCGAACCGCCACTTGAAGCAGTTTGTATTGCCCCATTTGGTCTCGAAGAAGGTTCAAATGTTGATGTAACTACACACCAGTTTGGTTTAGTTGTCGGTCAACCGGTTAAATTCAAGTTCTTTGGTTCAACAGTACGTCGTGACGATGTGGTTGGTACGCACCTTGATTTCTGGCAACCAGAAGATCTTGAGCAACTACCTGATATCGAAGTATCGCTCGAGACAAGTAGCCGTAACAGTGGCGATGTTGTTCCTGTATCGCTTTCAGTGACTGTGACTGAAGTGGGTACTTTAAAAATTGAAGCGATTGCTGATGATAGCGACGAAGCTTGGGAAATTGAATTAACTGTTCGTCAATAAACATGATCTAACATAATCATTACACAGTCGTTATATTGATAAATGTGTACTTAACTCAGGGCACTTTGCCCTGAGTTTTATTATATGGAGTTTTTAATGCCCTCACCTGTTTCTAAAACAGCGCAATATGTAATTGGCATCGATCTTGGCACCACCCACAGTGTTCTTTCTTATAAAAATATCGATGATTATCAAGCCAGCGCTTCTGTATTTCTCGTTGACCAATTGGTTGGTCCTGGCGAAGTTGCAAGAAAACCGTTACTCCCTTCATTCCGCTATCATTTTAATGACAACGAAATTGCCCCAACTGATTGTATTCTACCTTGGAAAAAAATTAATTTTAACGGTGAAATAGCGAATGTTATTGTTGGTCAATGGGCACGCGATTTAGGCACAAAGACCAAAGGCCGTTTAGTTTCGAGTGCCAAGAGTTGGTTATCTCACCCAAGTATCGATGCACAAGCAGCCATTCTCCCTTGGGCTGTTGAAGATAACATTGAAAAAGTATCGCCAGTCATTGCCAGTGCAAGCTACCTTGCACATTTTCAAGCGTCTTGGAATTATCATAATCCAGAGCACTTACTTGCCGATCAAAATATTACTATCACTGTTCCAGCCTCTTTTAACGACACCGCCCGTGCATTAACTCTCGCCGCTGCAGATCTCGTTGGCTTAACAAACGTGACGCTATTAGAAGAACCACAAGCTGTTTGTTATGACTGGTATCACCGAAATAAACAAGCTAAAACAGATTTGATTGAACACGATAAAACCATGCTTGTATGTGACATCGGTGGTGGTACAACGGATTTAAGCTTAATCGAAATGTCATTAGATCATGGCGAGCTAAATTTAAATCGTGTCGCAGTTGGTGATCATTTAATGCTGGGTGGAGATAACATCGACTTAGCGTTAGCCCATATTGTCGAATCAAGAATATCACCAGACCAACGTTTAAAATCTGCAGCATTAGGACAACTAATACAGCAGACACGCCAAGCAAAAGAGCTCTTTTTATCCGAGCAACCACCAAGTACCACATCAATTACGCTGCTGGGTCGTGGCTCTAAGTTAATTGCGCAGTCTAAAAAATGTGAACTCACTAAAAATGAAGTCATCGATATGGTGTTTAATGGCTTCTTGCCCAATAGCGCGTTTAACGAATTACCAACGCACAGAAAAAATGCGGTTGTGGAATTTGGTTTACCGTATACCTCGGACCCTGCGATTTCAAAACATATTGCCGAATTCATCCATACTTATTACGATATAGACGCAGCCGACGATTACGATACCGCTGTCGTACCAGCCGCAATGCTTGTTAATGGTGGTATCTTTAATAGCCAAAAAGTAAAACTGCACATTGAAAAAGTATTATCGGGTTGGAAGCAACAAAAAGTTCAGATGCTACACAATGGTAACCCTGATTTATCAGTTGCATATGGCGCTGTTGAATTTGGCTTTGCCAAAATGGGTAAACAGAAACAAATTGGCGGTGGTAGTCCTCGAAATTACTTCATTGAAATAACCGATCGTTCTGGTACACCACAATCTATTTGTCTATTGCCGAAAGGCACAGAAGAAGAGCACGTTATCAATTTAGATAGCCGTTTGTTTTCATT
Organism: Moritella sp. 28; assembly: GCF_018219435.1. Lineage (NCBI taxonomy): Bacteria > Pseudomonadati > Pseudomonadota > Gammaproteobacteria > Alteromonadales > Moritellaceae > Moritella > Moritella sp. 28. The sequence goes on from NZ_CP056121.1 coordinate 2,688,580, forward strand.
AACTATTGGTGAACCCATTCGTTTTAATCTTGCTACCACAAGCTATGAAAGCAATTTAAAACCTGGTGACATTATTGATAAAGAGTTTGAAACAGAACTAAAAGGTAAAACGCCGTTACCACCTTTTGTCGTCACGATCCCTGAGCACAAAGATCACAAACGTTTTGAGTCAGTGTATTTGTCTTGCAAGTTAAGCAGTATTGGTACCCTACAACTTGAATGTGTGAGTGAAACCAACAGCAATCAACGCTGGGCATTAGAGTTCTCTGTTCGTCCAAGTTTAGCAAATAAAAAGACTAATGATGATGCTAAAGATATCAATGCGATTAAACAGTGTCACCCTAATCTCCCTGAGGCAATTAAATTAATTGAAGCTGTGTATGGTGCAAGTAGTAAAAAAAGCGATCCTAAATTGGTTAAATCATTGCGTAACGACCTTGATAAACGTTTAGGCAAACGCGATACTTGGGACACAGACCTATTACGTGAACTTGCTGCGCCGTGCTTACAGTTTGCTAAAAACCGCCGCCGTACCGAGCAGCATGAACGTAATTGGTTAAAACTAACAAGCTTCCTGCTGCGTCCTGGCTTTGGCTACCCAGCTGATGATTGGCGTATTGAACAAATTTGGCCAATATTTAAATCAGCTATTCAATATAATAAATCAACCCAGTCATGGAGTGATTGGTGGAATTTATGGCGCCGTATTGCTGGAGGCCTAAATGAACAACAACAGATCGAAATATACGATACTCTTTCAGTCTACTTTGTTGAAGACAGTAATAAACATGCCAAAATCATCAATCAAGCGAAACAACGCAGCTATGATGATATTATTCGACTTGTCGCCTCACTAGAACACATTCCAGTGGCGCTAAAAGTTGAATTTGGTGAATACTTACTGGCTAAATTAAAGAAACCACAAAATCAGCAATTACATTGGTGGGCATTAGGTCGTATCGCATCTCGTGTTGCTTTTTATGGTAGTCAACATAATGTTATTCCCCGCCATATCGTTGAAACATGGTTAAATACATTACTTGAAGCTAATTGGCAAAAAGAACCGCACATTGCTTTTGCAGCCGTAATGATTGCCAGAAAAACCGGTGATAGAGAAATGGATGTTCAAGATAAGGTAAGAGATGCTGTGATAGAAAAATTAACGCAGAATAAATTATCGGAAGCTTGGTTAGCATTAGTAAGTGATGCACAGACGTCTGATGAAACAGTAATAAAGCGTATCTTTGGTGATAGCCTCCCTACAGGGTTAACCTTACTGTCGTAATATTTTAGTCATTGTTATTTTAATAGGTGGTCTTCGTTTTGACCACCTATTGTTTAGCTTTAACAATTCATTAATTACTAAAACTATTTATTCATTACTAAACTATTCATTTCATACAAATAGTTATTCTTCAATACCGTCTTTAATAAACCAAACATTACTAAAGCCTAATTTAGTAAAATGGTTTTTACGGAATTCTCTTACGGCTTTCGTACCTTTCGATACATCTTCAACTTGTTTTTCCATAATCATATATTGCGTTAGATCGATTCCTTCTTCTGCAGCAACCGCTTCATAGATATGGTGAAACTGTCGGTATGAGAATGGAATTTTTTTATCTTCTTGTTTATAAGTATAACTAACTAGGTGGGCCAAAATGCCTCCAAATAATGATTAAATTCGATATCACATGTCATTAATATCGAGGTAGTACTGTAATTTATTAAGGTTGTACTGTAACTAATTAACATAGTTCTGTTAATTTATCGACGTGTAATATTAAACAGTGCCGTAAATTTATGTGGATAATACCACACTCAACTCAGTCGTCAAAAGTTGAGTGCGGTATATAACCAAGTTACGTCAAGATACTACATCAGGTCGATATTATTTTTTAGCGTTGAACAGCTTAAAGTAGTTCTCTGTCGTTGACTCTGCTAATTCTTCGAAGGTGACCCCACGTAAATCGGCAACAAATTCAGCTACAGCACGAACATAAGCAGGTTGATTTTCTTTACCACGGTATGGTACTGGTGCTAAATAAGGTGAATCAGTCTCAACTAACAATCGATTAGTCGGGATTGTTTTAACCACGGCTTGTAAATCTTTTGCTGATTTGAACGTCACGATACCTGAAATAGAAATATAAAATCCCATTTCCAATACCGCAGCAGCCATTGCATCTGATTCAGTAAAACAGTGGATAACCCCACCAATTTTCTCTGCACCTTCTTCTTTTAAGATACGGATGGTGTCATCAACAGCACCACGCGTATGAATAATCAGTGGTTTATTAAGTTCAATTGCAACTTGAATATGATTACGGAATGATGCTTGCTGGATATCTTTGTTTTCAGGTGAATAGAAATAATCTAAACCTGTCTCACCAATAGCGACGACTTTTTCATTTTGTGCTAATGCCAATAACTCTGATTTTTCGTATTCATCTTCAAGATTAAGTGGATGAACACCACATGATGCATGAATATTGTCAAATTCAGCTATCAGCTCAATCATAGTTTTGAAGCGGGGTAAAGTCACAGATACGCTTAATAAATGTGATACGCCACGTTCTGTCGCTTTATTAACAACATCGGCAAGATCTGTATGAATGGTATCGTAATTTAGGCCATCTAAATGGCAATGAGAATCTACTAACATATTAATTTATGAATCTTTTTAGTTTAATTAAAAATGACAGAATCAATGTTTCAGCCGTTAAATTATTATTTTGCATTAATAACTGACGAAGCTCTGTCAACTCTGATTGTAGTTGAGTAATTTTGTCTTGAGATAACAGCGTTGAGAAGTGTGTTAACCATTCAAGTTGGTCTGTATTAACAATATAATCAACGCCTACACCCCGATTAACTTTCTGTAAATCAAGTAAGATAAACTGTAACCACGATAGCTTCTCTAATGTGCGGTCTGTAATGATCTCACACAATCGCGTAATCGCAGCTGGCTGTTGTGTCAGTAACGCTATATTCGAGAATATCTCTCTACGCAAATCATCATCGCCGTTGTTTAAATAATTTAGCGTGTGTAAAGGTGCCCCATGATTAATGCGGATAGCAGTCAATGTCGGGTTCTCTATCGGGAACTGCTGCTGTAACCATGACAGTGTTTCCTGCTCCGGCGGCGCTGGAAGGTGTAGCTTTTGACACCGGCTATAAATTGTCGGCAATACTTGTGACTTATTTTCAGCCAACAAAATGATGTAGCTACCATTACTTGGTTCTTCTAATGTTTTAAGTAATGCATTAGCAGAGGCTAAATTAAAGCTTTCAGCATGCTCGATAATGACTACCTTGTTACCAGTAAGTTGTGAATACTCATTTAATTTCTGACTAATGAGCCTTATTTGATCAACACCAATCACTTTACCGGGTTCAGTTGAAACCAAATAATAATCAGGATGTACACTGGTCTCGAATAACTGGCAAGGGTGACATTGGTGGCAAGGCTCCCAACCAATAGGCTCTTTACATAATAAAGTTTGGGCAAGTGTCTGCGCATACGACAGTTTACCCATACCGCTAGCACTGGTAATAAACAACGCATGATGTAAACGACCTGCAGTCATTTGCATTTGCTGTTTTTCCCAGTGAGGTAATAACCAAGGATATAGCATTTAATTATTCAACACTTTCATTATTACAATTAGCATTCGCCGTTAATACATCACGGATTTGCGCCTGAACATTATCAATATTCTGTCCCGCATCAACACTATAAATAGTGTCATCAGCGGCTGCAAGTTCTTGGTATTTTGCACCAATACGCTGGAAGAAAGACAGTTGCTCTAATTCAATACGGTCTAATTCACCGCGTACTTTTGCGCGTTCTAAACCAACCGCGGGATCGATATCTAACAATAACGTCATATCAGGCTTGAAGTCACCAATAGCGACTTGACGTAGTGTATTCAACACACCAATATCAAAACCACGGCCGCCACCTTGGTAAGCAATAGAAGAAAGATCATGACGATCTCCCACAACCCATTGGCCTTTCGCTAGGGCTGGTTTAATTACATTTTCCACTAATTGGGCACGTGCGGCATACATTAGCATTAATTCGGCTGATTCAGTCAACGGCTCTTCGGTATCGACTTCTTTCACAATAGCACGCATCTTTTCGGCAAGTTTCGTTCCGCCTGGTTCACGTGTGGTGATCACATCTGTGATCCCCTGCTCCGCTAGCCAATTAATAACGGTGCTTACTGCAGTACTTTTACCTGCGCCTTCGAGGCCTTCGATTACTAAAAATTTAGCTTGCACAATAACTCTCTTCAATTTATCTTTTTAAAATGTATTTACGAACAGCACGATTGTGCTCTTTTAAATTTTTTGAAAAATAATGACCGCCGTCACCACTTGCAACAAAATATAAATAGCTTGTTTTGGCTGGGTGTAGTGCTGCATCAATAGACATTTTACCCACCATCGCAATCGGTGTAGGCGGTAAACCTCTAATCACATAGGTGTTGTAATCTGTTTTTTGACGTAGGTGTTTACGACGAATATTACCTTTATACTCATCACCCATGCCATAAATCACGGTTGGATCAGTCTGTAAACGCATACGTCTGTTCAATCGATTAATAAACACAGACGATACAGTCGTTCTTTCGCTTTCTAATCCAGTCTCTTTCTCGATGATAGAGGCAAGAATCAGCGCCTCATAAGGTGTTTTAAGCGGTAAGTTTTTATCTCTTGTTTCCCACGCTGCATTTAAATAAGCTTGAAGTTTTTTATGTGATTTTAAATATAATGTTGAAACTAACGTCCCTTGCGGATAAAAATAGGTCTCAGGCAGCATCAAGCCTTCAAGCTTTGAGTTTTCTATTTGTAATAATTGCGCTAATTCTACTTCAGATAAGTCAGCCGTATCATCAATAATCCCCGTTGCTTGTGTTAACTGCTTGCGCCATTCTTTAAATGTTGAACCTTCAATGAAGGTGATTTTATACTGGAACTCATCCCCAGACACAAGGTGCTCGAATAATGTTTGGAAATTCCAACCTGCAGTTACTTTATACGAACCAAGTTTAATATTGGTAATACCTAAGTGTTGTTTAAAAAAGAGGCGTAAAAAAACTTTAGATTCGAAGTTACTCTCCGCAATCATTTGATTAGCAATTGATTGCGCGGTATCACCCGAAGAAACAGTAAGGATATGATCTGTTTGTACACGTTCAACAGACACAAATGATTGATAGCGTGAATAGAAAAGTACACCTGCAATCAATAGAATAGTAAATAGTAAGGAAATAGCAGTAATTATCTTTTTCATAGCTCGATGCATAAATTAAATTCAAGCACACATTTTACACCAATGAAAAATTGTTTGATACATGCAAGGTGTGTTTAATCACCTTGCATGTGAATATCAAATAACTAAAAACACTTATTTATTATGTTAGCTATGCCAAAATGAATAATTAATTGTTTAACGTTATGACTTTAATATCTTAGTCCGCTTTTTTAAATAATAGCGAACCGTTCGTACCGCCAAAACCAAATGAGTTTGATAAGGCGTATTCCATAGTCACTGCACGAGCGCCATCAGTTACAAAATCCAGATCACAACCTTCACTTGGGTTCTCCAAGTTGATTGTTGGGGGTAATATTTGATCTCTTAAAGCAAGAATTGTAAAAATGGCTTCGATTGCACCAGCCGCACCCAAAAGATGACCTGTCATTGATTTTGTTGAGCTAACTGCAAGTTTATAAGCGTGCTCGCCAAATACAGATTTAACCGCAGCTGTTTCGGCTTTATCACCAGCTGGTGTTGATGTGCCATGTGCATTTACATAACCTACTTCACTTGCTTCAATACCCGCATCAGCAATTGCATTACTCATCGCTAGAGCAGCACCGGCGCCATCTTCAGGTGGTGACGTCATGTGGAATGCGTCGCCACTCATTCCGAAGCCAACTAATTCAGCATAGATAGTTGCACCACGAGCGACAGCATGCTCATACTCTTCCAGTACTAAAATACCCGCACCATCGCCAAGCACAAAACCATCACGGTCTTTATCCCAAGGACGACTTGCTTTTTGTGGGTCATCATTACGTGTTGATAATGCTTTCGCTGAGCCAAAACCTGCCATGCCCATTTCTGTTGATGCCTTTTCTGCACCACCGGCAACCATTACATCGGCATCGCCATATGCAATCATACGAGCAGATTGGCCAATACAGTGCGTCCCTGAAGTACAAGCCGTTGCGATCGCAATGTTTGGACCTTTCAGGTTGTTGCGGATAGACACATGACCAGCAACCATATTAACAATCGTTGAAGGTACAAAGAAAGGACTCACTTTACGTGCCCCACCTTTAGCAAAATTATGCACATTTTGCTCAATCAGACCAAGTCCACCAATACCAGAACCAATAGCAGTACCAACTCGGGTTGCGTTTTGTTCTGTAATAACTAACCCTGAGTCATTAATTGCTTGCTCTGCTGCTACGATCCCGTATTGGATAAATAAGTCCATTTTACGGCAATCTTTACGGTTGAGCCCAACCGCTTCAGCATCAAAATCATTAACCAGGCCAGCAAACTTTGTTGAAAAATTAGTGGTATCAAAGTGCTCAATATTTTCAATGCCGCTGATACCAGATTTAATTGCTTCCCATGACGTCGTAACAGAGTTACCAACCGGTGAAACAATACCTAACCCTGTAATTACAACTCTTCTATTAGCCACACTCGTTCTCCAAATAGGCAAAAAAAAAGCGGTCTTGCGACCGCTTTTATATATTTATAAAGTCATTATAAAAACAACTCTATTTTGATTATCTCTCATCGAGAACTTAATCAGCTGAATTATTCAGCGCTAGAAACAACGAAGTCGATTGCAGCTTGAACAGTAGTGATTTTCTCTGCTTCATCGTCTGGGATATCAGTATCGAATTCTTCTTCTAGAGCCATAACTAGTTCAACTGTATCTAGAGAATCTGCACCTAGGTCATCAACAAAAGAAGCTTCGTTTTTCACTTCTTCTTCTTTAACACCAAGTTGTTCAATAATGATTTTTTTTACGCGTTCTTCGAAGTTACTCATGTTTTACTTTTCCTTTAAAAAATATAAAGCTTTTGATTAGTAGTTTATTGATTACTCATAAACTTGCAAGCCCTAACTTGGTGGTCAAACCACGAATGGTGAAAAAGCTCGCAAATTTATAAACAAAATCAAATATAAATGGCTATGCCATATACATGCCGCCATTTACATGGATGGTTTCACCCGTGATATAGCTTGCACCATCAGATGCTAAAAATCCAACAGTTTCCGCTATCTCAACAGTACTCCCAAGACGATTGGTTGGTACTTGAGCTAATATGGTTTGTTTTTGTTCTTCCGATAACTCACTTGTCATATCTGTTTCGATAAAGCCAGGTGCTACCGCATTAACAGTGATACCGCGAGAAGCGACTTCACTTGCAAGTGACTTAGTAAATCCTAATAAACCTGATTTAGCCGCTGCGTAATTTGCTTGACCGCCGTTACCAGTTGAACCAACAACAGAGCCAATATTAATGATACGACCAAAACGTTGCTTCATCATACCGCGTAAGCAAGGCTTACATAGGCGGTATAAAGAGGTCAAGTTAGTATCAATAACATTACACCATTCATCTTCTTTCATACGCAAGAAGATATTATCTGCTGTAATACCGGCATTATTCACTAAAATATCAATGTGCCCAACACGGGTTTTGATTTCAGCATATAATGCATCAACTGAATCTTGATTTGTCACATTTAGTTCCAAACCAAAACCCGAATCCCCTAAATAAGCGCCAATACGCTCAGCACCTTGTGCAGAAGTTGCTGTACCAATAACTCTGGCACCTAACTTTGCAAAATGTTCCGCGATTGCGCGACCAATACCACGGCTTGCACCCGTCACGAGTACTGTTTTACTTGAAAAACTCATTTATTTATTCCTACTGTTATGCAAAATCAGCAATTGTTGCTTGATTATTTACTGCACTACCTTTAATCGTTTTATCAATACGCTTAACAAGTCCTGTAAGTACTTTACCAGGACCGAATTCATATAACGTTGTAATGTCTTCTTTCGCCATAGCCTCTATCACTTCAGTCCAGCGCACTGGCATATAAAGTTGACGTATAAGCGCATCTTTAATGCTATCCGCATCTGTTGGTGACGCTACATCAACATTATTAATCACCTTAATGACAGGTGTATTAAAAGTAACTTGTTCTAATGCGATTTTTAATTCATCCGCTGCAGGTTTCATCAACGAACAATGAGAAGGTACGCTTACAGGTAAAGGCATGACACGTCGGGCACCCGCTTCAATACATAACTCAGAAGCACGAGCAACCGCGGCTTTATTACCCGCAATAACCACCTGACCAGGTGAATTGAAATTTACAGCTGATACAATTTCATCTTCAGCCGCTTTTGCACAAGCAGCAATCGTCGCATCATTATCTAAACCAATAACGGCGGCCATTGCGCCAATACCTTGTGGAACAGCTTGTTGCATCAATTGCCCACGTAATTCCACAAGTGCAATTGCGTCTTCGAATTTAATTACACCAGCACATACTAATGCTGAGTACTCGCCTAAACTATGACCAGCAACTAATGAAGGCTTAAAGCTTTCTTTCACAGAGGCGATTCGCCACAATGCAACAGAAGTCGTTAATAATGCAGGTTGCGTAATATGAGTTTGGCTTAAATCTTCAGTAGTTCCGTTTTGCACTAAGTCCCATAGGTCATAGCCAAGCACTTCACTTGCTTGAGCAAACGTTTGTTCTACGATTGGATGATCTGAAGCAAGGTCTGAAAGCATACCAATTGTTTGTGAACCCTGACCAGGGAATACTACTGCATATTTTGACATAAAGTACCTATAAAAATTAATAAAGATTCATGTATCAATTTGAGAATGAACTTATCTAACCAGAAAGTAATATGAGGATAACGATGGAATTTTTCAAGAGAAAAAACGAATAAAATAAGTTAAATTGAATCTTAATCAATAATATCAAGACTTGCGGATATTTTATCTACTAATCCACTCTCAACTTCTTTTACAGCCTGTTCAATTGCAAATTCAAAGGCAACCTGCTCAGCATTACCATGGCTCTTAATTACAATACCCGGCAATCCTAACAAAGTTGCTCCGTTATACTGGTCGGGTTTCAAACGTCTTAGACGGCTCATTATTAGTGGTTTGACCAATAATGATAATAATTTAGTAAATATGTTCTTATTTGATACAGATGTGAGTTGAGAAACAACCAAGTCAACAACACCTTCACTTGTTTTAAGCGCGACATTACCAGTGAAACCATCGCAGACAATGACGTCTGCTTTCCCAGAAAAAATATCATTGCCTTCAATAAAACCGATATAATTTAAGCTTTGGTGATCAGACAGTAATTGTGCTGCCCGTTTAACCAAATCATTACCTTTAATATCCTCTTGTCCGACATTAAGTAAGGCAACTTTTGGGTTCGGTATATTACCAACATGTTCTGCAAGTGCAGAACCCATTAATGCAAATTGAAATAATGCATCAGCATCACAACTCACATTCACACCCAAATCGAGCATGTATACAGGCTGCTTTGTCATAGAAGGTAGCACGGAGACTAAAGCAGGTCGATCGACAAAAGGCAGCACTTTAAGTAAATGCCGTGAAAGCACCATCAATGCACCGGTATTTCCAGCACTCACACAGGCTTGCGCTTTCCCTTCACGAACAAGGCTCAATGCCATACGCATAGAGGATTGCTTAAAATTACGCAGCGATAGCGCAGGGGCAAGATCCATGGGTATATCATCGAAACTAGGAATGATTGTATAACGAGATGTAACAGACGCAGAAGTTTGCTGTAATAAAGGGGTTATTTCAGCTTCGTTACCGACAAGGTAAATAGAGAGATGTTTATACTTTTTAAGTATATTTATTGCGGCGGGGATAGTGACATGGGGGCCGAAATCGCCCCCCATGGCATCTAACGCAATTGTTAGATTAGGCAAAGTAATATAACTTATTTGTTAATTACTTTAACGCCTTTGTAGTAACCATCAGCTGTTACATTGTGACGTAGGTGAGTTTCACCAGAAGTCACGTCAACAGTTGTAGCTGCTGCAGTTAGAGCGTCATGTGAACGACGTTGACCACGGCGTGAACGAGTTACTTTACTTTTTTGTACGGCCATTGACCTATACTCCTAATTACTTGCGCTTTAATTCAGATAAAGCTGCAAATGGGTTGGGCTGCTCATCAGCAGGCTCGATTTCACCAAAACTCATTTCATTGGGATTCACTGAACAATCTTCTTCTGGATGCAAAGCAACCAGAGGTAAATTGATAATCACTTCATCTTCAATGAATGAAATCGGATTAACTTCGCCATTTTCGTCCAATTCAATGGGCTCATAAGCATCTGGCAGATCGTCGGCCTGAGAATCATTTTTCACAGGACTATATCTAAATTCGGTTTCACAAGCTTGCTTAAATATCCCGCCACAGCGCTGACATTCAAGGTTAACGGTTAATGATACGCTACCCTGTATCACTATAAGACCTTGACTGTCTTTACTGAACGAAATTGATACGTCAGCATCACTTGGTTCACCTGCCGTTGCATCCGTAATACGTTTCAACAGACTAGCTTCAACACGAGTGTTAAAGTCCAATCTTTGTTGAGCAGTACGATAAGGATCAACAGTTACTGGTAGTTTTACCTTTTTCATAGGCTGCGGATAATATAGATTCATCATGTTATAGTCAAAAGGAAAATGAAAAAAAATCAATTTTCCCTACAAAAATAGGTCACTTGCCGTTAAAATCATCAAATAACTAAATAATTGATGATAGATAAACCATGAGACCTAAATTGATCCTTGCTTCAACATCCCCGTTCCGTAAACAGATATTAGAAAAACTAAACTGCCCTTTCGACACCTTCAACCCGAAAGTCGATGAAACCGAAAAGCCAAACGAAACGGCTGAAATTCTTGTATCACGCCTAGCACTAGAAAAAGCTCAAGCTGCCAGTCGAGAGTATAGTAACTCAATATCTATCGGATCGGATCAGGTTTGTGTCATTAATAACAAAATAATAGGTAAACCAGGTAATTTTGAAACAGCTTTTGCACAATTATCTGCCGTTTCTGCACAAAATATAACTTTTTACACAGGGCTTTCTGTTGTAAATCAATGTACAGGTCGTACAGATACGATAGTTGAACGCTTCATTGTTCATTTTAGGACGTTAACTGACAGCCAAATTCGTTACTATCTTGAAACCGAAAAACCGTATAATTGTGCTGGAAGTTTTATGTGTGAAGGACTTGGTATCGCATTATTCTCTAAATTAGAAGGTAAGGATCCAAATACTTTAATCGGATTACCGCTTATTAGTTTAGTTGAGATCTTACAAGAACAAGGATATAACGTTTTAGAAGCTTAAACAGAGAGCAATTTAAGCCAAATTTAGAACTTGAAGCTCCCCTACCTCGCTTCGCGCCCGACAAGTCGGGGAAGGAAGGGGATTCTTGTCGTCAACGGCTTAAGCATTGCAATATTAAATTGCGTTAGTCTTCCAAAACCTCTTACAAAGCGTTTAACGTGTCGGTACTACCTACCGCCACAAATGACTTAAGCGGCTAGCCTTAACCCTTCTCTGTGGATATTGATAGCCGCATTTTCGTCCCTGTCGTGTACTGCTCCGCACTTGCAAGTCCAATTTCTAATCTTTAAAGACCACTTGCCAGAATACAGCAACCCGCACTCATTGCACATTTTACTTGACGGAAACCACTGGCTAATAGCTGATACTTTACGCCCGTACCAATCCGCTTTATATTCTAATTGTCTTACTATTTCACCGAAATTAGCATCGTGGATATGTTTAGATAGCTTACGGTTCTTAACCATATTTTTGACCTTCAACGACTCGATGCCTATCACTTGGTTTTCGTTTATAAGTGTCGACGTCATTTTATGGGTAAAGTCTTTACGGCAATTGGCTATCTTTTCGTGAATCTTAGCAAGGGCCAATTTTTGTTTATTGAAGTTATTAGAGCCTTTCTTCTTTTTGGCTAATTTGCGTGATGCCTTGGCGAGTTTCTTCGCGTATTTATTGGTTAATCGTGGGTTATTGAACTTTGTTCCATCCGAACAAATCGCTAAGTCTTTAATACCGACATCAACACCGACGGTCTTGTTCACGACTGGTAGCTGCTTAACATCTTCTTTTACAAGCATTGATACAAAATATTTACCTGATTTTGTCTTCGATACCGTTAATGAACTGGGTGTGCCAGTAAATGTACGTGACCATTTAATCTTTAATGCTTGCTTCATCTTGGCGAGTGTTAACGATTGCTTGTCCGCGCTCCATTTGAAGCCGTTACTCATATAGCTAGCAGATTGATTACCGTGTTTATGTTTAAACTTAGGGTAACCAAAACCTGATTTAAAAAATGACTTAAAGCCTTTATCGAGATGCTTTAGTGATTGTTGCAATGGCACGCTAGAAACATCTTTCAGCCATATAAAATCGGGATTCTTTTTTAGTTGAGTGAGGTTTTTACTCCAATCGTTATAATTGGTTTTATTACCCAATTCGTATTGCGCTTTAGAGAAGCCAAGCGCTGAATTGTAAGCGAAACGAACACAACCAAATGTATGAGCAAGTATTGTTACCTGCTCATTGTTTGGGTAGAACCTGTATTTATACGCAATAAGTTTCAATTTTCAGCACCTTACATAACTGTATTTATATACAGCACCAAGTTCTAAACGTAGACTCTATGTGAAAATATGTCAATATTAATAACAAAACAAAGTGCTTATTGCTACGCAATAATGACTTACATCACCGCCCTAAAGGACAGTGTTTTTCGTCAAAGGTGATAAAAAAAGCCAGCATCATCGATACTGGCTTTTTACCTAAGATTATTAAGTGAGTAACACTTAATAACTTATATGATTAACACTTTTTCAGTTTTTCTAGCGCTTTAACCAGCGCCATATCTAATGGTGCTTCAACTTCTTGTGTTTCTTCTGTACCAGGGTTAAAGAATTTTAAACGTGCAGCATGCAAGAATAGGCGTTTCAAGCCTAGCCCGTTCATGTGCTTAGTAAAATCTTTATCGCCATATTTATCATCACAAGCAATCGGATGACCTGCATGTAATGTATGCACACGGATTTGGTGTGTCCTACCAGTAATAGGGCTTGCTTGAACCAATGTGCCGTGTTCATAACGTTGAATGATTTTAAAACGAGTCTGAGATTGTTTACCTTCCTCATCAACACGTACAATACGTTCGCCCGAGCTTACCGTATTTTTTAACAACGGTGCATTCACCACTTTTGTACTGCGTGGCCATGCGCCTGCAACAAGTGCTTGGTAATCTTTCTGCATGGTTTTTAAACGTAATTGCTCATGCAGTGCTTTTAGTGTACTACGTTTTTTAGCAACTAATAGGCAACCAGATGTATCGCGATCTAAACGATGCACCAATTCAAGGTATCTACTATCAGGTCGAATGGCACGTAAACCTTCAATTAAACCAAAGCTTAATCCACTACCACCGTGAACAGCCATCCCAGATGGTTTGTTGATGACCATTAAGTAGTCATCTTCATAAATAATTTGCGATTCAAGTGCACGAACAGAATCAAGATTCGCTGATGGAGAAATAGCTTCAGTTTCTGAAACTCGCACAGGTGGCACACGAACAATATCTTCAGGCTGTAATTTATACTCAGGTTTAATTCTACCCTTGTTAACTCTCACCTCACCTTTACGTATGATGCGGTAAATCATACTTTTTGGCACACCTTTTAACTTCGTGCGTAAAAAGTTATCAATTCGCTGTCCTTGATAATCTTCAGTAATGGTTACAAATTCTACTTTCGGTGAAATTTTATCGGTCATAATTATTTTATTGTCTAACTCAAAGTGCGTATAAGTATCAATTTGAAAAGAATTTCTAAATTGAATGGAAAGTTAACTTGCTATATTAATGCAGGCAATGGGATAATACCCTCTGTACTGCTAAAAAAATACAGCCAAGAATGATAATGGCTTTAGTATATCTGCTATTGGGGTAAATAATCATTTATTTATACCAATAATTTCAGAATAACCAGGATGCCGTTATTCTTGCTGCGGGTTTTTAGCATACATTTTGTATATAAGGTGTACGTTGATAGGGAGTTTCATTTATCCAGCTGGATACCACCCCCCACAATTCAACTTCTATGTAAGACACCTTTTCGAATGCAATTATACACGTTAGTTATCGATGGAATCTAATAAGTGCAGAAATAATCGTAAGACACTTAATCACAATTAGAGCATCTAACAGCGCCTTAATTTAAACAGCCGAGAGGTTGATTATCTACAGACACAAGGCCTGATGTACGTCTAACTAATTTATCCAAGCATGAAAATTAATTTATAAGTAACATAACAAAATGAAAAGAATGTTAATTAATGCAACTCAAAAAGAAGAGTTGCGCGTTGCGCTAGTTGATGGGCAACGCCTTTATGATCTAGATATTGAAAGCCCTGGCCATGAACAAAAGAAAGCGAATATCTATAAAGGTAAAATTACCCGCGTAGAACCAAGCTTAGAAGCTGCTTTTGTTGATTACGGTGCAGACCGCCACGGTTTCCTTCCTCTTAAAGAAATCTCTCGCACTTACTTCAAACAAGGTACTGGTAAGCAACGCGGACGTCCAAGCATTAAGGATGTTGTTGCAGAAGGTACCGAAGTAATTGTTCAGATTGAAAAAGAAGAACGTGGTAACAAAGGTGCAGCATTAACAACCTTCATTAGTTTAGCTGGTAGTTATCTTGTTCTAATGCCAAACAATCCTCGTGCAGGCGGTATTTCACGTCGCATCGAAGGTGATGAACGTACAGAACTTAAATCTGCACTTGCTACATTAGAATTACCAGAAGGCATGGGACTGATTGTTCGTACTGCTGGTGTGGGTAAATCTGCTGAAGAATTAGAATGGGATCTTAAAGTACTGTTAAATCATTGGGGAGCAATCCAAGATAGTGCTAAAGACCGTCAAGGTACCTTCTTAATCCACCAAGAAAGTAACGTGATCGCCCGTGCTATTCGTGACTATCTTCGTCGTGATATTGGTGAAATCCTCATTGATCATCCAAAAGCGTTTGAAGAAGCTAAAAACCGCATCAAATTAATTCGTCCAGACTTTATTGATCGTATTAAATTGTATCAAGGTGATGTTCCTTTATTCAATCACTACCAAATTGAAACTCAAATCGAATCAGCTTTCCAACGCGAAGTTCGTCTACCATCAGGCGGTTCAATTGTAATTGATCCAACTGAAGCCTTAACTTCAATTGATATTAACTCTGCACGTGCAACACGCGGTGGTGATATTGAAGAAACAGCATTAAACACTAACTTAGAAGCCGCAGATGAAGTTGCTCGTCAACTACGTCTACGAGATCTTGGTGGCCTTGTTGTTATCGATTTTATCGATATGGGTCCAGTTAAAAACCAACGTGAAGTTGAAAACTGCTTACGTGACGCGGTACGACAAGATCGAGCGCGAATTCAATTAGGTCGTATCTCTCGATTTGGTCTAATGGAAATGTCTCGTCAACGTATCCGCCCTTCTCTTGGTGAATCAAGTACGCATGTCTGCCCTCGCTGTAATGGTCAAGGTACGATCCGTGATAATGAATCTTTAGCACTTTCTATTCTACGTTTAATCGAAGAAGAATCTCTAAAAGAGAATACAAATCACATCGTAGCGCAAGTACCTGTTCCAGTTGCTGCTTACCTACTAAATGAAAAACGTAACTCAATCCTACGTTTAGAGAAACGTTACAAAGTTAAAAGCTTTATCATTCCAAATGAGAACTTACAAACACCTCATTTTGAAGTTTCTCGTGTTAAAGCGGATGACGATAGCTCAGAGTTATCGAGTACTGAACTGACACAGTCACGTGAATTTACTCGTTATGAACCCAAAGTAAATAACGAAACAGTTCAACCTCTTGTGAAGCAAATTAACACGCCTGAAGAGAAAAAAACTAAACCGACTCAAGCAGTTAAAAAAGTAACACAAGGTGCAAAACCTAAGGCATCTACTCAAGCTAAATCAGTGAAGCCTGTAGTAGACAAAGAATCGGTATTTAGCCGTATTGGTAAAGCAATTTCTGGGTTCTTTAATAGCGACGAAAAAGTTGTCGTAAAAGAAACAGTTAAAGAAGCACCTAAAAAGGCGGTAACAGAAAGAACATCGAGCAACCGTCATAATGATGAGCCTCGTAAACCACGTACCCGTCGCAATCGTAAACCTCGAACTCCTGATAATGTTGAGAACAAACAACAAGACGCTAATAAAACAGCCGGTGTTGAATCGAAACCGCATAACAAGGTGGAACCGAAACAGCATAAAAAGTTCGATGAGAAACAAAAAACGCACAATCAAGATAAGTCGCCTACACAGACTAAAAATGCGAAAGAAGAAAACAGCTCACAAAATCAAGCTGTTTTAGCTGAACGTCGCCAACGCCGAAATATGCGTAAAAAAGTACGAGTAAACAATGAACAAAAAGTATCTGCAGGATTAGAAAAAACACCTGCAACTGCTGATGTTTCGAACACGTCTAAGTCTGATGTAAATACGCAACCTAAACGTACTCGTCGTGGCCCTAAAAATGCTAAAACTAACGATGTAGTAAAAACTGAAAATGCAAAAACAACTAAACCTGTAGCGGTTGAAGTGACTAAACCTGTATCAGCTGCGGTAACTAAACCTGTAACAGCAGCAGTAACTAAACCTGAAACAGCAGCAGTAACTAAACCTGTAACAGCAGCGGTAACTAAACCTGTAACAGCTGCGGTAACTAAACCTGTAACAGCTGCGGTAACTAAACCTGTAACAGCGGCAGCAACTAAACCTGTAACAGCGGCAGCAACTAAACCTGTAACAGCAGCGGTAACTAAACCTGTAACAGCAGCGGTAACTAAACCTGTAACAGCGGCAGCAACTAAACCTGTAACAGCAACAGTAACTAAACCTGTAACAGCAGCAGTAACTAAACCTGTAACAGCGGCGGTAACTAAGCCTGTAACAGCAGCAGTAACTAAACCTGTAACAGCAGCAGTCACTAAGCCCGTAACAGCAGCGGTAACTAAACCTGTTATGCATACAGCGGCCGCAGCTAAACCAGCGCCAGTCACTGTTGAAGCAACCCTTGCCGTGACTCCAACAGCGAAAGCGTCAGCTGAACGTGTAAAGATTGAAACTAAACCTGTAACAGCAGCAGTAACTAAACCTGTTATGCATACAGCAGCCGCAGCTAAACCAGCGCCAGTCACTGTTGAAGCAACCCTTGCTGTTACACCAACAGCGAAAGCGTCAGCTGAGCGTGTAAAGATTGAAACTAAATCTGTAACGCGTAAAATGCACACAGCACCAGCAACTCGTCCAGGTGCCGCACCAGTTGTTGTTGAAACACCTGTTGTTGCTGAAACACCTGTTGTTGCTGAAACACCTGTTGTTGCTGAAACACCTGTTGTTGCTGAAACACCTGTTGTTGCTGAAACACCTGTTGTTGCTGAAACACCTGTTGTTGTTGAAACACCTGTTGTTGCTGAAACACCTGTTGTTGTTGAAACACCTGTTGTTGCTGAAACACCTGTTGTTGCTGAAACACCTGTTGTTGCTGAAACACCTGTTGTTGCTGAAACACCTGTTGTTGCTGAAACACCTGTTGTTGCTGAAACACCTGTTGTTGCTGAAACACCTGTTGTTGCTGAAACACCTGTTGTTGCTGAAACACCTGTTGTTGCTGAAACACCTGTTGTTGCTGAAACACCTGTTGTTGCTGAAACACCTGTTGTTGCTGAAACACCTGTTGTTGCTGAAACACCTGTTGCTTATCAGGCTATTGAAGTTACTTCAGTGCCTGCACTGCAAGCACAAGGTACAACATCAAAGAAGACTAACTTCACTGTTAAGATGGCGACACCTCAACAAGTAGCACCTTCACAACACCACTTTGTTCCAAAAGTTGGTGTCGTTCAACGACCATTGATTGATGTGGCAGCTGGACCAGGTGGCAGTCAATTTGCTTCTTCACAAAGCACATCGCCAACCAAATTAGCTAAATAATAACTATTATTAAACAATAACTATTAGCTAAATTTTAAAGCCGCATGTTATATGCGGCTTTTTAGTACTTACTTAGTACACTTTTATTTTATTTTATTCACTTAATGACAACTCGGTAACTTATAATTTATGTTTGAATTTCCAAAATATTCCATAGCATCAGTAAAAAATGATGTCTTGTCTGGCTTAACCGTCGCACTCGCACTTGTGCCTGAAGCTGTTGCATTTGCTTTTGTTGCAGGTGTTGAACCGCTGGTCGGCTTATATGCGGCATTTATGGTCGGTTTAATCACCGCCATTTTTGGCGGCCGTCCAGGTATGATCTCTGGTGCTACGGGTGCGATGGCAGTTGTAATGGTATCGCTTGTAGCTGACAATGGCGTACAATATTTATTTGCGGCCGTTGTGCTTGCCGGTTTATTACAAGTGCTTGCAGGTGTATTCAAGCTCGGTAAGTTTATTCGGATCGTACCACACCCAGTAATGATGGGGTTTGTGAATGGTCTAGCTATCGTCATTTTCTTAGCGCAATTAGGTCAATTCAAATTTATTGACACTAATGGTGATCTAGCTTGGTTACAAGGATCACAGCTTTATATCATGCTAGGTCTTGTTGCCCTAACAATGGCTATTATTCATTTCCTACCGAAACTAACAAAAGCAGTACCTTCTTCACTTGTTGCGATTGTAACAGTGACGCTAATTGTTTATTACATGGGACTAGATACGCGTACAGTTGTTGATTTTGTTCGTTCAATGACAGGCGATGATAATGCGACTATTTCAGGTTCATTACCAAGCTTTAGTATTCCAAGTGTGCCGTTTACACTAGAAACTCTCTATATAATCTTACCTTATTCATTAATTCTTGCTGCAGTTGGTCTTATTGAATCATTATTAACATTAACCGTTATTGATGAGATGACAGGTACACGTGGTAAAGGTAACCGAGAATGTGTTGCACAGGGTGCCTCAAACATCGTTAACGGTTTCTTTGGTGCTATGGGTGGTTGTGCTATGATCGGCCAATCAATGATCAACATCAACTCTGGTGGTCGCGGGCGTTTGTCTGGTATCACGGCTGCAATATCACTATTACTCTTTATCCTATTCTTCTCATCGCTTATCGAGGTAATTCCACTAGCTGCACTTGTTGGTGTTATGTTCATGGTTGTGATTGGTACATTTGAATGGGCAACTTTCCGTGTAATACGTAAAATTCCAAAGGCAGATACATTTGTAATTGTGCTTGTTACGGTTGTTACTGTATTTACTGATCTAGCTGTTGCTGTGATTATCGGTGTTATTGTTTCTGCATTACGTTTTGCTTGGGAACATGCCGCACATATCAATGCAGAAAAATCTATCGAAGAATCTGGTACTAAAGTATACAAAGTGAATGGTCCACTATTCTTTGGTTCTGTTAGCCACTTTTTAGAGTTATTTGATGCATCTGCAGACCCACAAGATGTAATCATCGACTTTGCTAACTCACGCGTATGTGACCACTCAGCGATTGAAGCTATCGATACACTCGCTGAACGTTATATCGCAGAAGGTAAAGTATTACACTTACGCCATCTTTCATTAGAATGTAAGCAATTAATGACGCGCGCAGGCGATATGATTGAGGTTAATTTAATTGAAGACCCTGAGTACCATATTGCATCAGATAAACTAGGCGGTTAATTCCTTCTAGCACTTACCCTACTTCCTTTTATTGTGTTGTAGGGTAATAATATATCTGTAACTGTTATGAAGATTTGTTTATAACAGGCATAAAAAAACCGGCATTAGCCGGTTTTTTATTATCTGATTAAACTCTAATTTTTTGAGATAGTCTCAACTTTCGCTTTCAACTTCTGACCCGGTTTAAAAGTCACAACGCGACGAGCTGTAATTGGTATATCTTCACCTGTTTTAGGATTACGACCAGGTCGTTCACCTTTATCACGAAGGTCAAAATTACCAAAACCAGATATTTTAACTTGTTCGTTAACTTCTAAAGATAAACGAATCTCTTCAAAGAAAGCTTCTACCATTTCTTTAGATTCACGTTTACTCAGGCCAACGTCGTTAAATAAAGTTTCAGCAATATCAGCTTTGGTTAGTGCCATAAATTAATCCCTCAAGGATGCATTGAATTCAGATGAGATAGCTTCCACAACAATATTTACTGCTTCAGATATTTCTTTTTCTTCCAAGGTGCGTGAGATATCTTGTAAGGTTAAGCTGATTGCTAGGCTCTTATGACCTTCTGCAACACCTGTACCTTGGTATACATCAAACAAGTTTATGCCAACTAACTGATTCCCGCCAACTTTTTTGATGAAGTTGAGAACATCACCAGCGTTAACGTCGTCTTTAACAATCATAGCAATGTCACGGCGGTTCGAAGTAAACTTAGAAACTTCAACAGCTTGCGGCAATTTACGAGATGTTAATGTAGCCAGTTCAATCTCAAGAATAATCGTTGAACCATTTAGGCCTAACTTCTTCTCTAGTGAAGGATGGATAGTACCAATATGACCAACAGAACGATCACCACAGAAGATTTCAGCACTTTGACCAGGATGTAATCCAGGATGACTTGCACGTTTAAGTACAAATTCATCAGTGTTACATGTTTGATCTAATAGTGCGTCTAAATCGCCTTTAAGATCAAAATAGTCAACAGACTTACTCTCTTGATTCCACGATTCGGCATTTGCTGTACCCGCGATGATTGCACCAAGCATTGGCACTTGAAGCACGCCATTTTCAACTGATTCATCTTTAATAAAAGTAAGACCAGTTTCAAATAAACGAATACGTTGTTGCTGACGTTTTTGGTTAGCTACAACAGCTTCTACCAAACCTGTAAACATACTTACACGCATTACTGACATCTCAATCGAAATTGGATGTGGTAATACAAGGTGGTCTGCTTCAGGGTGTAATAATAACTGACGTTTTGGATCAACAAAGCTATATGTAATTGCTTCCTGGAAACCACGGTCAACCATTAAATCACGAATGCGGCGAACAGGTAATGTTGCTTCATTATGATCTGTCATCTTCAATGGAGCAACAGGTGCAACATTTGGGATATTGTTGTAACCGAATACACGCGCTACTTCTTCGATTAAATCTACTTCAACTTCGATATCGAAGCGGAAAGATGGAGAAGAAACTGTCCATGTATCATTTTCAAACGTAGGAGATAAACCTAAACTGTTTAAAATGTCAGTTACTTTCGCATCTTCAACATGGAAACCAATTACTTTATCTAATTGATGACGACGTAGGTTAATTGGCGCATGTGTCGGTAATGCTGACTCTGTAGTCACATCTACAACAGGAGCGACTTCACCACCACAGATTTCAACGATTAACTGTGTTGCACGTTCCATCGCTTGATATTGAAGCTCTGAATCAACACCACGTTCAAAACGATGTGAAGAATCAGTATGTAGACCGTATGCACGAGCGCGGCCAGTAATCGCGAGCGGGCTAAAGAATGCAGACTCAAGTAAAATTGAGTTTGTTGCAGTCGTTACGCCAGTTTTTTCGCCACCGAAGATACCAGCCATTGCAATTGCACCGCTATCATCTGCAATAACAAGTGTATTGTCATTTAGCTTAACTTCATTACCGTCAAGTAGTGTTAATTTTTCATCTTGGTTTGCAAGACGAACATTAATACCGCCCGTTAAAGTAGCTAAGTCAAATGCATGCATTGGTTGACCTAGTTCTAACAATACATAGTTTGTTACATCAACGATTGGGTCAATTGAACGAGTACCACAACGACGTAGGCGCTCTACCATCCATAAAGGCGTTTTCGCTGTCACATCTAAGTTATTGATCACACGACCAAGGTAACGAGGACACTGCGCTGTCGCGTCTACAGAAACACTTACTGTTTCAGAGCTTGTTTCCGTTGCATTAGTCCATTCAGGTGCCGTTACAGCAATGTTATTTAAAACACCAACTTCACGAGCAATACCTGCGATACTTAAACAATCAGCACGGTTAGGTGTTAGATCAACTTCGATCGTAACATCATCGAGACCAAGGAATTCGCGAATGCAAGTACCAGGTACTGCGTCAGCGGGTAATTCAATGATACCATCAGCTGATTCAGCCATGCCCATTTCAGACTCAGAACAAAGCATACCGTGTGATGGTTGACCACGTAGTTTTGCTTTTTTAATTTTGAAATCGCCTGGTAACACAGCACCAACAGTTGCAACCGCAACTTTTAGTCCTTCACGGCAGTTAGCTGCACCACATACGATGTCGATTAGCTCTTCTGCACCTATATCAATTTTAGTTACTTGTAATTTATCTGCATCCGGATGCTGACCACATTCAACAACGTGACCCACAACGATACCAGTAAAATCACCCGCAACAGCATCAATACCGTCAACTTCTAGGCCAGCCATCGTTATTTGATGAGCTAACTCTTCATTTGTAAGACCTGGTTTAACCCAAGTTTGTAACCATTCATTACTGAATTTCATTATTGAGTCCTATCTTATTTAAACTGCTTGAGGAAACGTAAATCATTTTCGAAAAATGAACGTAAATCGTTAACGCCATAGCGAAGCATAGCTAAACGTTCAACACCCATACCAAAGGCAAAGCCAGAGTATTTCTCAGGGTCGATTCCAACAGAGGTTAATACGTTAGGGTGTACCATGCCGCAGCCTAGTACTTCTAACCATTTACCATTTTTGCCCATAACATCAACTTCGGCAGAAGTTTCTGTGAATGGGAAATAAGAAGGACGGAAACGAATTTCTAAATCTTCTTCAAAGAAGTTATTTAAGAAATCGTGTAACACACCTTTTAGTTCGCTAAAGCTTACCTTTTCGTCCACAAATAGACCTTCTACTTGGTGGAACATTGGTGTGTGAGTTTGATCGTAATCATTACGGTAAACACGGCCTGGAGAAATAATACGAATTGGTGGTTTTTCCACTTCCATCGTACGAATTTGAACACCAGACGTTTGTGTTCTTAGTACTAATTTAGGATTAAAGTAAAATGTATCGTGATCCGCACGAGCAGGATGGTGCTCAGGGATATTCAATGCATCAAAGTTGTGATAATCATCTTCAACTTCTGGACCAGACTTAACAGCGAAACCTAATTCACCGAAAAATGATTCAATACGTTCGATAGTACGTGTTACAGGATGTAAACCACCATTAAGGTTGGTACGACCTGGTGCTGTCACATCAATCATTTCTTCTGCTAATTTAGCATCTAAAACAGCTTTCTGTAATGCATCACGTTTCTCGTTAATGACTTTTTGAACTTCTTGCTTAGCAATATTAATCGCTTGGCCAGCTTTAGGTTTTTCTGCTGGAGGCAGTTTCCCTAATGTTTTCATCTGCTCAGTTAAAATACCTTTTTTACCAAGGTACTCAACACGAACAGTGTCCAATGTTGCGAGGTCAGTTGCGTTTGCTACGGCTTCTACGGCCTGTACTATTATTTCTTTGAGGTGTTGCATGTTTTTCTTATCACCCTGTTGGCAGGAAAAGTGAATAGATTCATTCAGTAATGGATGATTTTACTCAAAAGTAAGCCTAAGTGCTAGTACTTAAGCTGAATCTAGGTGTTCAATATCAACTAAATCAACTAAAAGTGCAGGTTTGGCTATTAAATAGCCTTGAACATAATCAATCCCTATTCCTGATAGGATATTTTTAATGTTTTCATTTTCCACATATTCGGCTACTGTTTTAATATTAACCGCCTTTGCAATTTCATTAAATGACTTAACCATAGTGTAATCAACATGATCTGTTTCAATATTTTTAACAAATGAACCATCAATTTTCAGTTGATCAATTGGCAATCGTTTAATATAGCTGTATGAAGAAAACCCACTACCAAAATCGTCCAAACTAAAACGGCAACCCAAATCTTTAAACTTGTTCATAAACAGTATTGTTCGCTCAAAATCCATAATTGCCTGACTTTCTGTAATTTCAAAACACAGTCTTTCAGGGGGTATACCATAGGCTGAAATTGTTTTTTCTATATAGGTATGCATACTGCGATCAACCAGAGATTGGCCACATAAATTGATTGATGCCGAACTCAGGTTGGCAAGGTGTTTTGGATTAGAAGACAGCCACTGACAGTATGTTTTAACAACCCAACGATCAAGCTGTGACATAAAATTATAATTTTCAGCAGCGGCAATAAATTCACTTGGTGATTGTAAAACACCTTGCTCATCTCTCAACCTAAGTAAAATTTCATAGCGATAGCCTTCATCAACAGCAGAAGACAAAGGCTTGATAGTTTGAAACGCAAGCTCGAATCTATCTGCATCTAACGCTTCACGCAACACACCGATCCAACGCATTTCGCGTTGATGACCAAGCATTACATCATTACTTTTACTGTATACATGAACGCGATTACGTCCCTGCTCTTTTGCTGTAAAACATGCCGTATCAGCGAGACTCAATGCTTGTGAAAAGTTTTCAATTGATTCATCTAAAATGACAATACCAATACTAACACCTAACACAAAATGTCGACTATTATGTGTAAACCTAAAGTTTTCAATACCGCAGCGAATAGTATCTGCAGTTTCTAACGCACTATCAAAGTTAGTTTTGTTAAGTAAAATACCAAACTCATCACCACCAAAGCGTGCCAATATCGCATTTTCATCAAGAAATGACTTTAAAACCACGGTGATTTTTTTCAATAGTGAATCACCAATATCATGCCCACAAATGTCATTAACCAATTTAAACTGATCAAGATCTAAATAAAGTAAAATGTTATCTTCTAATACTGAACACTTACTTTCTAAAGATACACCAACCAGTTTTTCAAAATGAGTACGGTTTACAAGCCCCGTTAACTGATCATATTTAGCAATAGATGCCAATTTTATTTCATGTTGCTTTCGTTTTGTCGTATTAACAAATGAACCATCGATGACAGTTATATCAGGTTGTATATTGAGACGCATATTGATTTCACCGTGGAATATTTCACCATAACGATCATAACCAGACATCTCTATGCTATTAATCTCACCTTCAACACGTAGTCTTTTTATTATTTTTTCACGTAAGTCTGGGTCTGCATAAAACTCATCTGCGGTTAGATTCCCTGACTTTTGCATATCCTCCAGATTAATAAAGCCGAGTAATCTGCACATTGATTTATTAATCGCTAATATGCTCCCTTCGAGTGAAGTCGTAAACATACCCTCGGCTGCATTTTGAAATACGCTGTAATAACGCTCATTGGCTGATGTCATTTGCTTTTCGACATCTTTTTTTACAACCCGGTCATGCGCCATTTGCTTTGCAAAATTCCAACATAAATAAACCAATACGATTAAAGCAGACAATTCCGAGATATAATCCGTAAACTCATTCTGACCAAGCAACCCGAAACGAGTTAATATGTGAATATCAATACCAAGTATAAAATATACTAATGACAGCACATAAAAACGAACATCTTTAGATTCATTACGAATAAAAAATAAGCCACAGACAATCGACAACAGTGTCATGCCGAGGGCTAAAATAGACATCAATATGATGCTGGTTTTAAATGAAAATAATACTGAACTTGAAATAACAACCGTCGAGAAAAAGATAAGTATTTTTGTCGATAACGAAAACCAAGAACGGTATCTTAACTTTAATAATTGTCGTGCAAATAAACTCAAGTTTAAACCTATCACGCCCATTAATATCACGATTATTGAATCATAATAATGAGCTATAAAACTTACGTTATAAACAAAGCCAAAACCTTCCAAAATCCATATCACAGAGAGATAGCACATAATAAATACAACATATTGGATTAATCGTGCATCGTGCAGGTGAATATATAAAAATATTAGATAACAAATCATCATTAAAAATAGGCCAGTAAACATACCAACCATTAATTTATGCTGTGATTGTTCATCAATAAAATCGTTCGCATTCCAAATTCTGAGGGGAGTTTGTAAAAAGGCACTTGCTTTAATTCGGATAAAATAACTCACCCTTTCACCCGCTTCAATCTTAAAACCCGTAGCGAATGTCAGTTTAGACATATTATCCTCATCCAGACGACGCGTACCGAGTCTTTTTACAACCGACTGTCCATTTTCATGCATAAAATAAAGATCTATTTGATCTAACAGCGAATCGCCAAAATCAATAATCAGGTATTTATCAAGGTTCGTTTTATTAACGATTTCACCCTTAAACCAAAATGTGCTATCTGAAAAGCCAAAATTAAAATGAGTTTGATTAGCTTTAACCCATGGAATAGCAGATTGTCTTTGTGACAAATAATCAAATGTATATGAATTGGTTTTATCTTCAAAATACTTTGTTGATGTACCAAGACGGGCAACTTTAAAGTCAGAATCGATAACAACGCCTTCGGCTTGTGCAAAAGTAGCGTGTAGACTAAAAGTGATAAAAAATAGTAAAGACAATAAAGAATGCATAAATTTTAATATCAGTCTCAAAATTATTTTAAATTGAGTCATTGATATTACAGAAAAGGATTCTTCAAGTATATAGAAGGCTGTGTAGACAGGTATTTATAGCTATTTTATAGGGCAAGGGTATTAATTATTTATAGGTATAATTTTCGTTATTATGCCAAATACTAAAAAAGGAGGCCGAGGCCTCCTTTTAATAACGGTTACTTAATTAAAATTAAGCAACTGCTTCTTTTGCTTTATTTACTAGTACAGTAAATGCCGCTTTATCGAATACAGCAATGTCTGCTAAGATCTTACGATCGATTTCAATAGAGGCGTGTTTAAGGCCATTAATGAAACGGCTGTAAGACATACCATTTTGACGTGCAGCAGCGTTAATACGTGTAATCCATAATTGACGGAATTGACGTTTACGTTGACGACGGTCACGGTAAGCATATTGACCAGCTTTTGTAACTGCTTGGAAAGCAACACGGTAAACTCGTGAACGAGCTCCGTAATAACCTTTAGCTTGTTTTAAAACTTTCTTATGACGAGCACGTGCAACAACACCGCGTTTAACTCTAGGCATAACTATTTTCCTCTTTTATATCTAAAATTAAGCGTATGGAAGCATACGTGAAACAGATGCAACATCACACTTTGCAACCATTTGCGTACCACGAAGGTGACGTTTACGTTTAGTGCTCTTCTTGGTCAAAATATGACGTAGGTGAGACTGTTTGCGTTTAAAACCATTAGCGGTTTTCTTAAAGCGCTTTGCAGCGCCTTTATTCGATTTCAACTTAGGCATTATAACTCCGCATTGTTGAATATTAATGAATAACAGTAAGGCGAATATGAGTACTTACGTACTCATATTACTTGGAAGCACCTACTATTTCTTTTTAGGGGCTAACACCATTACAGCTTGGCGACCTTCCATTTTCGGGAAAGCTTCCACGACTGCAATTTCTTGTAAATCATCTTTAATACGATTTAAAAGATCAAAGCCTAAGCTCTGGTGCGCCATTTCTCGACCTCGGAAACGCAGCGTAATTTTTGCTTTGTTACCTTCTTCGAGGAAGCGAGTCAGGTTGCGTAGTTTTACCTGATAATCGCCAACATCAGTCCCAGGTCGGAATTTTATTTCCTTAACCTGAACCCGAACTTGCTTTTTCTTCTGCTCTTTAACAGATTTACTTTTCTCGTATATAAATTTACCGTAATCCATGACACGGCAAACAGGAGGCTCGGCATTCGGGCTAATTTCTACAAGATCTAAACTTGCTTCTTCTGCTTTAGCAAGTGCATCTCTTATAGATACGATTCCAATTACTTCACCATCAGCACCGTTTAAGCGACATTCAGGTATACGAATCTCTTCGTTGATACGATGTTGTCTGGTCGTTTGTTGTTGACCTTTTTTTCCGCCTTTTATAACGAATCCTCCAAAGTTGTTTTACCGCGGCTATTGACTTCGGTTTGTAATTTACTGATGAAGTCATCTAACTTCATAGTACCTAAGTCAACGCCCTTACGAGTACGTACTGCAATTTCTCCTGATTCGACTTCTTTATCGCCGATAACCAAAAGATATGGCACACGTTTCAAAGTATGTTCGCGGATCTTAAAGCCTATCTTCTCATTTCTCAAGTCTAATTTTGATCTAATGCCTACTTTCTTCATTTTTTCTACAAATTCTGTAGCAAAAACAGCCTGTTTATCTGTAATGTTCATAACTACAGCTTGAACAGGTGATAACCAAGTAGGGAAAAGTCCTGCATATTCTTCAATTAGAATTCCAATGAAGCGCTCAAGTGAACCTAAAATTGCTCGGTGAATCATAACAGGCGTCTCACGACCGTTACTTTCACACACATATTCTGCACCTAATTTCTCAGGCATTGAGAAGTCTAGTTGAATTGTACCACATTGCCATGCACGATCTAAGCAGTCATGTAGTGTGAATTCGATTTTAGGTCCGTAGAACGCACCCTCGCCTTCTTGTACATCGTAGCTTAAACCACTTGCAGTTAATGCATCAGCAAGTGCCTGCTCAGATTTATCCCAAGTCTCATCACTACCTACACGTTTTTCAGGACGTGTTGATAGTTTAATTTCAATGTTTTCGAAACCAAATGTAGCGTAAGTTTCAAAAACCATCTTGATGCAATCAGATACTTCTTGCTGAATTTGGCTTTCAGTACAGAAGATATGTGCATCATCTTGCGTAAAGCCACGTACACGCATTAGGCCATGTAGCGAACCAGATGGTTCATTACGGTGACATGAGCCAAACTCTGCCATACGTAATGGTAAATCACGGTAAGATTTTAAACCTTGGTTATAAATCTGTACGTGACCAGGACAGTTCATTGGTTTAATCGCATATTCACGGTTTTCTGAGTGAGTACAGAACATACCTTCTGAATATTTATCCCAATGGCCTGATTTTTCCCACAAGCTACGATCCATGATTTGTGGACCTTTCACTTCTTGGTAATCAAACTCGCGTAATTTTTCACGAATGAAATTTTCTAACTCACGGAAAATTGTCCAACCATCGTTATGCCAGAACACCATACCAGGTGCATCTTCTTGCATATGGTAAAGATCAAGTTGTTTACCGATTTTACGGTGATCGCGCTTCTCAGCTTCAGCAAGACGTTGAATATATGCTTTTAGCTCTTTCTTATCAGTCCAAGCTGTACCATATATACGCTGTAACATCTTATTGTCTGAGTTACCGCGCCAGTATGCGCCTGCAACAGACATTAATTTGAAATGCTGGCAATGCTTCATTACTGGTACGTGTGGACCACGACACATATCAACGTATTCTTCATGGTAATATAAAGCAGGCGTTTCATCTTTACCGATGTTCTCGTCTAAGATAGCTACTTTATATGTTTCACCACGCGCTTCAAACGTGTCACGCGCTTCTTGCCAAGAAACAACTTTCTTAATAACTTGATAGTTGGTCTTAACCAGTTTGTTCATGTGCTTTTCTAGCTTAGCTAAATCAGCTTCACTAATTGGTTCTTCCATATCGACATCATAATAGAAGCCTTTATCAATGGTAGGGCCAATAGCCATCTTGGTGTTTGGCCATAATTGCTTAATAGCATGACCAAGTAAATGCGCACAAGAGTGGCGTAGGATCTCTAGACCATCAGCATCTTTAGAAGTAATGATTTCAATTGCAGCGTCTTCAGTGATTAGGTCACATGCGTCAACACGTTCACCATTAATGCGGCCAGCGATACACGCTTTAGCAAGACCAGAACTGATATCTGCAGCAACTTCCATAATCGTTACTGGGTTGTCAAATTGACGCTGAGCGCCATCTGGAAGAGTAATTACAGGCATTTTATATCCTTTTTGCAGTGATGCTGCCTACGATGCAGCGTTTGCATAAATTAAGATGTTATTAAACATCGTGTGATAAGTTTTCTTATATATACACAAGGTAACGTACCTAATGTAAATAAAGAACTAAAATTCATTCTGGACATTTTGCCATCTAAAAACTAAAAGTGATAACAATAAGTAGAAAGAAATTTCAGACCAAGTATTATATAGAATTACATTATAATTACACGGCTTTTGTTAATTTTACGTAGATTAATCCCCCTATAATAAGAAGAAACACGTAAATTAACAAACAACGTAAGCCTAAAATAATTTCACGAGCAATGGAATATCATAAAATGTCATACACAGGCCATATCAGTAAAATGGTTTCAACACTTAATGCAGATCATAGTGTCAGTTACCAATTACCACTCGACGATACACTTATTCCGTTAAACGAACTTATCGGTAAATCAATCACACTCACGCACACTGGCAACATACATTGCTTAAACTGTGGAAAAAAAACAAAGAAGAGCTATTCGCAAGGCCATTGTTTTGTTTGTACACGCAAGCTAGCCAGTTGTGATATGTGCATCATGAAACCAGAAACCTGTCATTATGAGTACGGAACTTGTCGTCAACCAGAATGGGCCGATGATTTCTGTATGACTGACCACTATGTATACCTTTCAAATACGTCTGCATTAAAAGTTGGTATTACCCGTCATACTCAATTACCAACCCGTTGGATTGATCAAGGTGCAACACAAGGTCTGCCGATCTTTAAAGTAAAAACTAGACAAATATCGGGGTTAGTCGAAACCGCATTAACTGAATTCATTGGTGATAAAACCAACTGGCGTACCATGCTTAAAGGCGAAAACGCAGATATTGATTTAAAAGCGGAAGCAGCACGTTTAATGCCTTTAATTGAAGAACAATTAGGTAATATTGAAATGATGTATGGTTTAGATGCAATTGAGGAACTCGAAGCGGATATTGTTACCATTAACTACCCTGTTACTCAGCACCCGACTAAAATAGTTTCACACAACTTTGATAAAGAACCTGTGGTATCAGGCATACTGCAAGGTATTAAAGGTCAATACCTATTTTTTGATACTGGTGTGATCAACATGCGTAAATTCACCAGTTATGAAATAACGTTAACAGTTTAACAACCCAACCAACCTGTCAACAAATAATTTTATATTACGAGATACTGACCGCCAACTTTGGTCAGTAATTTGAACCAAATCACACTAATCCGTATCAAACTTTGTACTCCCCAGTATTTACTCTCTATTTTTCATTCATTATCAGTATTAAATACATAAAAAACTTAAAAACCAGCCTACATTTAGTGATTAAAACTGCCAAATACGTGATTTAATACGCACATATTCCACTTATAGCCAAACAACCAGCTTATAAGTGATGAGTAAATTGATTTAGACACGATATTAATCTAATTTGGAGATAAGCAAGTGCAAGTTAAAGCCCCTTTCTGCGTTCGTAATGCCGCAGCTGACACATTCGCAATGGTCGTATTTAGCTTTGCTGTGGGAATGTTGATTGAGATTTTTGTCTCTGGGATGTCGTTTGAACGATCTTTAGCTTCCCGTGTGGTTTCTATTCCGGTCAACATCGCCATTGCATACCCATATGGTTTATATCGTGACTTTATCATTAGGGCTGGTGCTAAGTTAGTTAAGAATAAACTAACAAAACAATTTGGTGATACATTTGCGTATGTATCTTTCCAATCACCTGCTTATGCCTTAATTTTATTATCTGTCGGTGCTGATTTCGATCAAATTATAACTGCCGTATCAAGTAACGCTGTTGTGTCATGCTTCGTCGGTGTGTTCTACGGCCAATTTCTTGATTTATGTCGTAAGCTATTTCGCGTACCAGGATACCACGCAGGTATCAGCGCTTAACCGGCAAAATAATATATCAGACTGGTATTGCCCCTAAAGAATAGTATGAATAGAGGTTCGGATAAAAATTGAACGAACCTCTATTTTAAGAATTCAAAGATTTAACGTGTGCATTTACAGATGTTTTTGAATTAATAAGGGTTATTTTTAATTAGCCTTTGTGATCATCTCTAATTGTTGGTCAGACTTAAATGTTAACTCAATCGTTATATCTTTATATTCAGCCAAACTTTGTACGTGTGAACCACCGCAAGGCATAGTAATACTTTCACCAATACCTAAATCGCAACACCAAAAGCGAGAGTCCGTAAGCGAATCACCTTCACACTTCATCACAACAGATGCTTTAGTCGCAAGCCAGGTTGCCAATACGCCATTCACACTCGCTTCAATGAGTGATAGGTCTGCAAGCATCTCAGCCACATTAAGGCCACGCTTTTTCAACGTTTTACCCAAACGGTAATTGTCTGTTGATTTGTTTTCAGAGACCAAACTTAATGTTTGTGCGTATGAATGAAAGTCGCGATTATTTAATACATCTTTGCGTGATGCATCTTTACGCCAGTAACCTTGTTCTAAAACCTTATTTAACGCATAAGAAGCCAAATGCCCTGCACTGTGCCCTCGACTTAATGCCGTTTGATATCTTGCATCAACAACTAATTCAACAGCATCATTAATGTTTAATGCCATGTCTAATTCTAATTCGTGTACGACAACAAAATACCAGCCAGGCTCACCACGTTTTACGGGTATATCTGTACCTTTATATAGCTTACTATTTTCAATATCGAAAGCACCCGTAACGCAATCTGTGACTGTGTATTGCTTACCGTTAAATACTAAAAACCCTTTATCCGCAGGATGATCTGGCCAGATATGACTTACCGGGTGGAACGGTGTTTTTTCAGTAACCACATAAGTACTAGTGTCTGTTTGTTCAACCCACTGTACTTGAGTTAAAGATTCCATGATTCCTTGAGTAAAAAGAACCTTAGTTGGTCGTACTTGATGAATTACAACATCAGACATTAAACACCCTTAGATAATTAGTAAATGAATTGCATAATAATACCACTTCCAACACGTTTAAAGGAAATACCTCAATTTAAAAATTGGTATAAAGCACTATTTAAATTTGCTAATGCTATGTATTACCTCACACGGTACTACATCTTAATTAATCAATAAATTCAATGTGATGGAATATTTGCTATACCAATTAAATTTACAGCCCCCTCATTACTTACACTTAATTACGACCAGCTTACGTTTCCTTACATATTACTTACAGTTTAAAAATCTGAAAATAGATACACTAATGCATTAATATACTTATTAAAATATAAAAAAGGCACTCCATGACACGTTCATTCTTTGATATAAAAAAATCATTTTTTGTATCTTTTTTTTCTTTTTGTATAATTTCTATCGCATATATCCCATTAAGCCATTCCGCAGAACTTACCGAAAATGACGAACAATCAGAAATAACCCATCAAGCTTTAACGCCATCGAATATGACACCTAGCCAATCATACCTTGTATTTTTAAATATTCTTGACCGTAAAGATATCTGGGGAGAACTTCCCTGGGAACTTTCAGAGCAAAATATTAGAACGGTTGCTCTCTACCATACCGGTGACAGATTACAGCACCAACTAGACAAAACAACATTAAGCTTAATCGAAAATAAATTATCATTGAGCCTTATAGACAACGACATACGAGTTAAAACATGTGTTCAATGCTCTAAAACATATATCACTGTAAAAAATGGCAGTGTACGTGTGAAACATAGCGCCGAAACAAATAAAGAGTTACAAACAATGGCGAAAGACATTCGTGCGAATGCCTTTCTAATGTGGGATGCATCGGTTCATGATGGCGTTTACGACCTGCAACTAAAGCTTGTGAATGCAAAAACGATGGATGCGATATGGGCTAAAAATATATCTGAAACCATTGAAGTAAATTCGGATATTGGTTTTCCAAAGAAATCAGACTGGGCACTTACTTTAGGTGTTTGGGGTCTTGAAGCTAAACGATTAAATACAAGCACAGGTAAAACGACTAATGTAGATAAGTTCACAACAATCGGTGTACGTAAAAATCAATCATCAGATTTAACACCTTACCTTGATTACGCAATTATCTTTGATGCGGTCACACACCTTGAAAATAGAGGAATTATAAACTTAACCGGTGTAAACATCGAAGGTCGAGTTTTATTATTAATGCCAGATTGGAACCAGAAAATTAAATTAAAACCTTATATCGGTATTGGTCAAATATTATTCAAAAATTACCATGCCGTTGCGTTTAGAGTAGGTACTGAAATTAGCTTCCCCGATAATGGTTCGTTAGAACTAGGCATCATTAGCGTCTCTGAAAGTAATATCGATGTAGGTTCTAAATCAAACTATGCATCAGAGATTACATTTGGTGGCGTAAGCTTCGATATTACACTTAGCTACCGTATCTAAGGAAAGAAAATGAAACAGATAATTACTTTATGCATGCTTATCACCCTTACTGCATGCAGTGCTAAAAAAGATAATAATGAGAATCATGTACAAGCAATAACAGATGCAGCAGGTAACCCATTAGAACTAGGCGTATTATCCCTTCGAAATAAGGGAACTAACTACGAATCAAAAGTCGCATTTAACGTTCTTGGTAGCGATATTATATTCGAGATCGAAAACGATGAGGATATAAATCCCGCAGACGTTATCAACAATCAAGAAGATCTCGAGCAGTTCGAAGACATATTAGATGAACAAGAGCCTGCTCCAGAAGATATAGATAAGGCATTACGCTTATTATCTGCGGCTCAACAACTTGCTGTAGATAAAGATTACCCAGAGGCACTTGCTAAAGTAGAAGATGCGATTAAAGCAGCGCCTAGCCTTGCACAAACTCATGCACTTAAAGGTAGCGTGAATTACAGAATGAAAAACTATACCAATGCAAGAACCGCATGGAATAAAGCATTAGAACTTGATCCATCATACGAAGATGTTCAGAAAGCATTAACTAAAATGGGTGATAAATAAGGATGATTATGACTATTTTTAAATCTTTATTATTCGCTATATTACTTGTGCTCACACCACTGGTTATGGCGAATGAAATTGAATCGCTTGAGTTAAGCCAAGGCCTAGAGGAAAGGCTGAATAGAGATATAGAAGCCTATCTCGGTGATGATAGCTTTATACTTTCGATTAGAGCTGAAGTATTAACGTCGCCTAAATCTCAGGATTTAACGAATAATAACGGACAACCTCAAGCTTCAGAGACAACGCCGGAACAAGTACAAAGTCCAGAGCAGGCTAATCAAGCCCCTTCAACAATAACACCTGAAACTGAAGATGAATTTGACTTACCTGCCCTGCCAAGTAATATGCCTAAAGAAAATGCTGTCAACCCAGTGGTAGAACAGGCAAAAGCTCAAATTGCAGAAATGGAAAAAACAATTACCAAGCAATCTGAGTTACTAGAAAATCAAGTCAAAAAAGCCAATCAACCAAAAAGCAAGGACGATTCAGAAAAAACATTACGAGTACTTCACACTAAGTTATTAGTTGCTAGCACAGTTAACAACGAACAAGTTGTATTCTTAAGAAACTTGCTTACTGAAAAGCTAAACTACAATCCATTTAGAGGTGACACATTAACTATCATACCGACTGATTTTCCAAAACAGTTGGCAGTTCAAGATTCAGAAAGTTCAGAGCCACTACCTTGGTATCAAGAATGGTTGACTTGGTTAATGGTTTTATTTGCTGCCTTATTATTAATTTTACTTTTCTTACTATTACGAAATAGAAGTAAGCCAGAAAAAGTTGAAGAAATAGATAATACTCCACCAACAGCTGAACCATTACTAATGCAACAGCAGCAAGATGTACAAGCCCTACGTCAGCGAATTATCAGTCTGAGCCTAGCATCTCCGGACAAAATCCAAACCGCCGTGGCTAACATTGCTTTAAACGAGCAAAACATGCCACTGTTAGCAGCATCATATCAAACATTAGGCCGTTCGATATTCACTTCGATTTTCCCTAATCTTGTGCATGAAATTCCACAGTATATAAACTACCTTAAGCAAGAACAAAAAGATTACCCTGCTTTAATCACTAGTCTAAATGATCTACTGCAGTTATTGACGCACATAGAAAATGATGCAGAAGCAATAACGCATAAACCATTTTCTTACCTTCAAAAATTAACCGACAATCAAATCTCTTGGTTAATTAAAGAAGAGCAGCCTAGGATAAAAGCCTTAGTTTTAACACAGCTTGAAGAATTAAAATCAACGGCTGTATTAAAACAATTAAGCCCTACTGAACGTGCATTAGTTGCAGTTGAAATTGGACAGTTCCATAACTTCCCAGTCGCAACGTTTAACGAAATTGCACAGCGTCTAGCCAAGAAATCACGACATGTACCTGACTTCAAGCACATCAATGCAGATGGCACTGAGTTGTTACTTGGCATGTTAGATCGCTTGCCGCTAAACGAGCAGCAAGCATTATTAACGCAACTCAAAGAAAGCTCCCCAGAAACCTACATGAAGATCCGTGAGCAATTCTATTGCTTTGATGATGTATTGAAGACACCAACGTTAGTACTTGCCGATGCATTGCGTAACCTTGAGCGTAAAATAGTGGCAATTGGTTTGCACTCTTTTGAAGAAGAACAAATTCAACACGTATTAGCAGACCTGCCTGTTAAATTAAAATCAGCGCTGCTATTTGAGATAAAACAACTCGAAGTTACAGATCAAGAAAGCATAGCGAGCGCGCAACAAGAAATTGTTGTAGCAGTAAGACAGTTGCTCAATTCAGGCCGTTTCACTATGAATGATTTAAAGGGATAATAGATGATTTCAATTAGTACTTTCGTAGGCATATTAGGTGCAGTCGGTTTATTCGTTTATGCCATTTTTAAAAGCACTGATAACTACCTGATCTTTGTAAGCTTATTCAGTTTACTTATCGTGCTTGGCGGGACTTTTGGAGCGACCTTAATTAGTTACTCGTTTCGTCTGATTTGGGCCGCATTTACCGAAATGATGGTTAATTTCCTTGACGAAAAAAACCAAAACAAACAACTAAAGCAGCTTGTTAGTCGTATTATCGAATGGAATGATATATACAAAAAACAAGGTATTACAGCGTTAGAAAACAGTTTGACTGAGAAAGAAAAAAAGGATGATTTCATTCTCAATGCAATGGAATTATTGGGTACAGGTTATAAATCTAAAGTTCTTTCTAGTATGCTTGACGACTCGAATGAAAGTGATTTTCAGCGTAGAAATGAACACGTAAATGTCATTAATACACTTTCAGTATACGCCCCTAGTTTTGGTATGGTTGGTACTTTAATTGGCTTAATCATCATGCTTGATAATATGAGTGGTGATTTGTCTGCATTAGGCAAAGGCCTTGCCATTGCCTTATTAACGACATTGTACGGTACATTATTAGCACAGCTACTCTTTAAACCATCTGCAATTCGCATAGCAAGAAGACAGCACCGCATTTTCTTCGAGCGTCAAATTATAACAGCTGGTTTAGAGTTGATAACAGAAAACAAAGATAATTTGTATATTCAAGACAGATTAAACTGTTACCTAGCGCCCAAACATAAAATGACGGAGTTAGGTCAATGAGATTAAAAAGACCACCGTCTTCCTCGCAATTAAGCGATCAAGACGATAATGGTTGGTTAGTCACATACAGTGATGCGATCACGTTATTGCTAGCATTCTTTGTTATTCTGGTCAGTGTATCAGAAGTAAATGAAGGTCGTTTACAAGAGCTCGAACAAGGTATCACATCGATAACCAACACAACTAAGACCTCTATGCCTTTTAGTGAATTGAAAAAAGACATTACGGGTGTACTTGAAAAAAATAAAATGGCTGAATTAGTCGATGTCAGTATTGATAAAAAAGGTATCAAGATTGAGTTTTCTAATAAAGCCCTTTATGGCTCTGGTGATGCGGAGATCAAATCACAGATGTTACCTGTGATTGACCAAATTGCTGACGTCATTCATAACTCAAATGTCAAAAACCAGCAGATTGAAATCGAAGGTCATACTGACGACATTCCAATCAATACCCTACTATACCCATCAAACTGGGAGTTATCGAGCGCTCGAGCCGTTGTAATTGTTAAACGACTTGAGCAACAAGGTGTTGAAAAAAATAAACTAAAAGCAGTTGCTTATGCTGACTCAAGACCCAAAGTCGAATTAAGTACAACTAAGGATATACACGCTGCTAGAGCAGCAAACCGTCGCGCTGTCATTTACATTCGTAGGCCTTAAACCCTTCTGAATTAACTCTCATAAGTCAATACACCCCAACTCGTTGGGGTGTATCTTATTTAAACCGACCCTAGCACCTGAACACCCCTGCTAAAACACAACATACGTAAATCTTAAAGCGTACACCGTAATTAACACAACCTGCATGATGGTCTAAGTTTGATGTGAGTTAAGTATTACTGCTTGAAATTTTCCCATGGGAATGACTGAAGTATTTAACACGATAGAACCAGTGGAAAAACCAAGTGAAACTGAAAGGCCGTTGAAGTGTTGTAAAGTAGATGCCGTTGCGCGACACCTACTTTTATTACTAGATTTAGCTTCTATGTAGGTTAATTATTACTCAACCAGATATCTGCATTTACAGGTGCTTTATTTTTACGCTTTTTCTTACCGCTGCCTTCAGGTGGAGCCATTGGTATGTATGCTTCGATAGTTTCATCTACTTCAAAACCCGCTACTTGCTCACGCTCAAGTCGGATCTTGTTCTTCTTTTCGATGACACTGAAATGATGATGATCTTCATGGTCGATAAGCGATAATGCTAAGCCCACTTCACCAGCACGGCCACTTCGACCAATACGGTGCATGTAGTCAGATGGACTTCTCGGTAAGTCAAAGTTGATCACCACTGGCAGTTTTTCGATATCTAAACCACGGGCTGCGATATCTGTTGCAATCAGCACTTGAATCTCGCCAGATTTAAATCCGTCAAGCGTACGAATACGAGCGCCTTGCGCTTTATCGCCATGGAACACTTGTGATGTAATGCCACGCTTAGCAAGTTTATCTGCTAAGTGATTACAGCTGTGTTTAGCATTAACGAAAATAAGTACTTGTCGCCATTGATTTTCATTGATCAAATGCGCTAAAACGGCTGTTTTTTCACCTTGGTTAACAGTAAAAACACGCTGAACTAAGGTACTTGCATCCGCACTTTGCAGTTGAATTTCAATTGGATCGTTCAATAAGGTTTGCGTTAAAGTTTGTACTTTTTCAGGGAAAGTCGCTGAAAATAATAAAATTTGTTTTTTCTTTGGCAACAAGGCTAACAGTGAAGATAACTCCTCTGTAAAGCCTAAACTTAACATACGATCGGCTTCATCTAGCACTAAGGTTTTAACCATATCTAGCTTAATAGCATTACTTGAAATCAAATCGAGTAATCGACCAGGTGTTGCAACCAAAATATCGGTGCCACCGCGTAATGCGAGCATTTGCGTATTCACTGATACACCACCAAAAACAGCAACCGTTTTAATCGCGCCGTTAAAATGCACAGCATAAGATTTAATGCTGTCAGCAACTTGCTTGGCAAGTTCACGAGTCGGTACCAAAATTAGTCCGGTAACATAGTTACCTTTACTGCTTGTACTACCCGATTGCTTTTCAGTATGTAAGTGCTGCAGCATAGGTAATGCAAAAGCGGCTGTTTTACCCGAACCGGTATTTGCCCCTGCAATTAAGTCACGTCCCGCTAATACACTTGGGATAGCTTGCGCTTGAATAGGCGTTGGCTGCTGGTATTCCAGCTCAGTTAATCGAGCTAACAAAGGTGAAATAAGGCCAAGTTCGGTAAAGTTTGCTGGTGCTGTGACAGTTGTCATTAATATATAAAGCTCAGAAATAAGATAATAGCCGACTATTTTAGCGTATTTATGCCCTATTAAGTTAGTGAAATCGATCAAACCTTGCGGTAATGTTATTCGATCTTACTTTTTAATACTTAATATCATATATTTCCCTGCAAAAACGGCAGTGGTTCCATCGACATGTAGCTTACCTGTGAATAAGTGAATACAGATCAAAATAATGAGGTTATGCGCAATGATTCTACAGGCATAACCTCGTCTTATATTATCTGTTCATCTTAATATATCGTTGACCGAAGCGTCTAAAAAAAGCAAAACCAGTTAAGAGACTAAGTGATAATGAGCCAGTAGACCCGCCATACCATTCGTCTTCGTCATCATCGTTACTTGTTGTGTCATCAGTACCAGACGGTGGCGTTGGTTGGTCAGGTTGGTCAGGTTGGTCAGGTTGGTCAGGTTGGTCAGGTTGGTCAGGTTGGTCAGCATCGCCTAATACATCCAAAATAACAATAGCTGGTTCATGATCTGACGATCTAAATAAATCAGGGTACTTAGCTAAGTCTGCAGTATATTTTGACGAATACTCAAACAACTTTGATTCTGATGCATTGATATGCCAAACATTTGCATCCACCACTTTTGATGCAGTTTCACTGTCTACTAAAATATAATCGAGTGTACCGACAGTGTCGTTATAAATAAAACTGTACGCGGCAGGATGCTGTTCACTGATCACATTAACAAACCCAAATGAATCAGAGATAGCGTTTGGATCACTTCCCGCCATGGGTTCGTCACCTATGTATGTCATACGTGCAGGCATCACGCTGTGGTTTTCTGGCATGTTTGTTAACACAAGTAGCGGGTCTTCTTGCCCATAAGCATTAAGATCACCAATGATCAATTTATTACCCGCAATTAACGCCATTTCATTACCCAAATGTTGAGCAGCTGAAACACGTAGGTGCTCACAAGATCCTTGTAAACCAACATCTTCGCCATTCTGAATAGCGACATCTTCCCAACACGTAGACCCCTTAGATTTGAAATGATTCACAGAGACAGTGACTAACTCTTCTGAGTCATTAACCTTAAACGTTGGCGTTATCGCGTCGCGTTGATAGTTGTCACCATTTTCTTTACCCGTTTGGCCTGCATGTTGCTCAGGCATCTTAATTATTCGGTAAGTATCAAGCGTCACCATCGAAGGTTTGTAAATCACTTGATTGGCAATCGCATCATTACCAATAAAACCCGCATTATCAGGGCTTGTGACAAAAGCATATTGCTCAACGTCTGGTAATAATATATTCACTTTATCAACCAAATGCGCGACTGCAGAACTATCACCGAAACCATTATTTTCGATTTCCATTAAACCAATAATATCTGCATCTAAAGCCACAATAGCCGCCGCGATCTTATCGCCTTGTAATTCAAACTCTGCGTAAGTCGTTGCACCACGATTCGTCCCAGTTGGGTTTTCGGCGCCGTCAAAAGGAGAATTAAAGTAGTTTAAAACATTGAAAGTGGCGATGCGTAGTCCCTCACCTGTGACATCAGGGCGAGACAATCGAGGATTCGCATGAACAAAAGTAAATTCGTCAGCTTGGTTAGTAATATAAAGTCTAAAATCACCGTATGAATAACCTAACACACCTTCTAACCCGTTAACTAAGTCACCATTACGTATATAGTCGTTTGTGGTACCGGTTCCATCATCTTGACCGAATGTTGGATACCATAGAGGGGCACCGTTGGGCGCTTTAATCATGGTTTCCACGATAATGCGTCTATCTTCGTTATCATCAAGTTGCGAGTTTGCACCTGCAGAAGCGGGAATATTTAATTGATTGGGGTGCAGGTTAAGGCCAGCCTTGGCTATCACCATGTTGTTACGAAATGGACCATAGTCAAAACCATAAGTGCGCGCAACATACATATCGGCATGTTGGTCAATATTAACGAACATGCCTTCATGCCTTTCTAATGTAAAATCAAATTCATTATCGTCACTGGCCGCTCTCACATTTGTTACAGGTATCGTGCCATTACCGATCACGTCTACATTTGTTGCTTGTACTTTAGTCCAGCCGTAATCCTCTTTGACTTTACCAGTAACCGCAACCTTGTCGCCGATAGATAGACCCACTATAAAACCTGAGACGTAAATACCATCAGATGTTGTCACATCATTATCGCCCAGTTCATCTTGAATAAAGAAGCCTTGTGGTAAATCATTACCTAAGGCATTAACTTGAATGGCCGTGACAATACCTTCAATTAGGAACGTTTCGTCTGAGATGTATTTTTCAGTTGTAGGATCTGTATAGGGAGAGGACCAACCATTTCCCTGAAGTGCCATAATTGTCGATTCGATAATAGTCTCAGGTTCCCCGCCATTATCAGAACCACCAGCAGATGAGTCTAACGAACCTAAGCCATCGCTATTATTCTTTGCCTTAACAAGCCAGTCTGATTCATTATATATAGTCGTAGCAATACGACTTTGTCTTACTAAGGTAACGTCTTTACCAAAGTTTTGGTCGCCCATTACACCGATGATATCGTGTACATCACCGTTCAATAATAATGCGATAGGATCATCACCATTAAAACTAATCACGTTAGTATCTGTCATGTCCGTATTAGACAAAATATCGGCGTTAGCATCGCTATGAGCCAACACAAACACATCGCCCGCGCCAATAGCGATGCCATCTAACGGCAAACGGTTAGCCCATTCATTATTGCCGTTCGCAGACTTTGCTAATTCATAGCCGATTAACGTAACAAGTTCGTTACCTGTATTCGCTATTTCAATGGCTTTATTAAACGAACTCCCTTCGATATATTCAGAAATTAAAATATCAGCATGTGCCGCCAGCGAAAAAATAGCACTCGCAGACAAATATAGTATTGTTTTCTTCATCTAAACATTCCTTTGTAAAGTATATGAGTCGGTATCAATCCGTTAAATACCAATGCTTTAAAATACTAATTAGGAATAGTGACAATTTAGTTACAACTTTAATAAACTATAAGCATACTTATTAAAAACCAGTAAAATGACTATAAATTCACTACTTTAGTACCAGCGGTATAAAGAACATATCATTTATCAACAGTTCCTTTCCAGTTGGTTGCGTATTGTCTAAGTATAGATAAAGGGCATTACGCATAAAGAAGCGGGTTTAAGGACGATACTTAAACGTCCCCCCCCCTAATTTTCCTTGAATGTTAATTACTCCCCCTTAATCCACTCTTTTAAGATCCTTATCCTATCAACCGACAACGATGTTGTATTGTTGTGTTCACCAGCCTTAATCCAATCGGTTAGCTTAGTCCTACTATGACTCAAAGCATAACTACTTGAATGCTTCAACTTACCAATAGCTGCAATTTTCTGATGGGGGTTTTTATTTTCGTCAGCATTCGTTTTTATCGTAGCTAATCCATTATCCCTATCTACATCGGTATGATAAAACCAATTAGATGGGATATTTTTTCCGTTAGCAAAGTCCCCAGACTTATCAATAATAATGCGGTTACTTTTTTTATTTTTTAAGCCTGCGCCCTTGTTACTCGATAAACTTAAAGCCAAATATATAGGTTCAACCTTGTTACTTTCGTTCGGGTTGCTCGCAACACCAGTATTGTAAGATACAAAAAATGGCTTGAGTGAAGGCATTGGTTTTAGCCCTTTAACTTTTTTACCCGCAGCGTTGATATAGCTAAGTGGGATCTTAACTGCAAAAACATCAGTATCAACAACTTCTCGACTTTCAAAAGCACCTTCGGATTCTCTTTGTTGTAATCGTGAAAGCATATTTTCATTTTTAACTGAAAAGCTGTCTTTCAACCATTTATATTCATTCCTTTCATTTTCATCAACTGACGTTATTTCAAAATAAGTTTTATTACTTTCAGTTTTAATTGTCCCTATTCGATGAATACCACTCGCTTGTGCAAGGTTAATGTTATATTCGTCATCTGACTTTTCCCACATACTTTTTGATAATAAGTTAACACTCACAGGAAAAATATCAGTATCGGTATGCTGTGCTACTAAATGCTTTGTACCTAAGCTTTTAGTATATATAACAGCAAGAATTTCAGCTTCAGAATTCCAATCAAATTTAATCTCCTCTTTGCCAGCTACTGGTTTCAAAGGCTTTGTTCCCTGATACAATGAAAACTCCACTCTTGGATTATCAAATACCTGCGGACATGTAATAGAATTGACATTCTCTGGTTTCAGAAAATTCTCTTCATACAGCAAATGATCATCCTTAACTTCTATCGCGGTCGTTCCATTAATCGATTTTTTCTTAACCTGATATTTACGCTCTGGATCCAGCGTTAATGAGAAATTAAACTTTTTCCTTTTATGTTTTCTATAAGTGCTAGTACCGTAACTAATCTTAGTGTTAAT
The DNA here is from genome assembly GCF_018219435.1 of Moritella sp. 28. Taxonomy (NCBI): domain Bacteria; kingdom Pseudomonadati; phylum Pseudomonadota; class Gammaproteobacteria; order Alteromonadales; family Moritellaceae; genus Moritella; species Moritella sp. 28. The sequence continues at coordinate 2,732,911 of NZ_CP056121.1, forward strand.
TTTTGTACCAGGAATAGATAACTGATAATAATAATTCATTGCAAAATGACCACTTGCACCTTTATGCTTTGCTTTTTTATCATCATGCTTTTCATCAAGAAATAATGACTCTAAAGTAGAATCATTATAATCGGCCATTGGGCGAGTGCCCGGAACTATATTGGCACCAAGCATAAACTTGGGCTGTATAATAACGCCATAAATCTTGTCAACGTCTATCTTGCTAGCTTCAATACTTTTTTGTTCAAAATTACATAGGTCATTCAATTTCAGCTTAGTAACGTACTCTGTCGATGTATTACCTACATCATCAAAAAGTATGTTTCTTCTGACTGGTTGAGCCGATACAGGGATCATCAAAGGAGTATCTTGTTTTAATAATTTCTCAAAATTTGTTTCGTTATGATCTAAAACAACTAAAATACGGATCTGATCGAAAGGTGATAACGAATGGTGATCACTTGTCTTAAGATAAGAATCTAATGGCTTCCAATCATTTTTGCTTTCACTACCTCTTTTACGAACAGATATAACTATCTCTTCAAATATGTCATCGTCAAATGACAACTTATTATCAACAAAGAGTTTGTTAAAATAGTCAAAATTCTTACTACTTAAATAATGTATTGGAAATAAAGATTGAAAACGTTGAGCCATTTGTAAATGCTCTTCATTAGCCTCATTTTGTAACAACTTATTTTTAAGGTATACCATACCAGAGAGATAGCTTTGGATAGAAGCAAAGTCATTTACCTTGGTATCTTTCTTTACCTTTTTATTCAATTCTTGTAACCAAACCTCATCAAGATAAACTGGCAAGTAATCGTGAGCGATCTCCCAACTATCATTTAGTAGGAAATATTTGATATATCCTTCAAAATCATAATCAATAAAGACCTGTTGTTCTCCGCCATCAGGAGCCTTGAGAAATTCAGAAACCAATCCCGAATCACTATGACTTTTATACTTGTTGCTAGCTCTAAATTTTGGCTCATAATGGTAACGATGAATTAATCTGAACAGCCCATTAAGCGCTAATGCCCGTTTCAAATAGGCCTTTTTGATAAAGGATGCATTGTTTTCATCTGGATCATTGTTCACCAGCATACTTTGTGTGACAACGCCAAATTCTGAATACTTTTTAAGATTAACGTAGTGATCGTAATTATTATTAACAGCTTGGTTAAGAACATCCATCCCGGTGTGCAGCATGTTATTGGACCACCATAATGCATAGGCAGAAACACCAATAGGTCCTAAAAACCCAGCGCCGATACCAAGTGCAATATCAAAAGCACCAGATGCAGTATTCAGCCATGCAGCGTCTTCTTTAACTGACGATGCCACAGTTGCTCGACGCTGACTTTCTATTGCACTAATTCCAGAGCGACATGGAGGATATTGAAATGCTGTACTGAAAAGGAATTGAACCTCTACTCGACGATTTTTGTATCTTTCCTGCAGGTTATTGTTGTCGACTAAAGGGTCTTTTTCACCTCTGCCAATAGGTTCAATCCGCGACTCCCAAATATCGACATTTTCAGATGCCTTTAATTTGTCCATTAGTGCTTCTTTAAGTGCTTTAGCTCTGAGTAGTGATAGTGCCATGTTATATTCGTCAGAACCAAGAAAGCAGGTATGGCCTATTATTTTAATATTAATGGGATCAGAGAGTTGCAATAGGCTATTAGCAATGGCATCAAGCACACTTTGCCCTTCTTCACTAATCTCTAACTTTGCATTGTTGAAATCAAAACCAACATTAATCAGCTGTACAGATAAATCACCAATCTTCTCCACTTCAGTTCTAACACGATTTTTATCACTTTTGGTATAGGCAGCTAATTTATCTTTTAATTTTTCCCTTATTTCACTTACTTTACTTTTATGCTCTTCAAACTCTGATTTACTCATGAGTGACATCTGTTCAACTGTAGATTGGGTACAGCCAGTATAATCCTGAGTGATATTCAGTAATTTACCATTCTGCTTAACATTATCATCCGACAATTTTAGCGATGTATGGAAGTTATAAGCTAACTCAGCAACACTTAATGGTGTACCTGTCAGTTTTCCTGCAAATATTCCGATGGCATTTGCATTCGCTCTATGTTGACTAACAAATGGCCTTAGTCTGTCAGGTATCAAATGTACACTCATCCCATCAGTCACATTATCAACCATTTGTTGAACTCTAGGATACTTGGCAATATTAAATATATTGGCCAGAGCTTCTGCGCCTTTTAATGCTGACGGTTGAGATTTGAATGTTTTAGCAAGATCAAGAAAGCCTGAAGCAGAACCTGATATTCCTAAAATATTTGACAAAAGTTTCGGGGCATCAGAATTACTGCCCGACATTCCAAAAGCAGCATTATAGGTTTTACTAATAACAGACCAGCTCTTTCCCCCTTCCAGCATCCCTGCGCTTGCTTCAAAAAATCCTTTGTAAGTTTGCAAGTTGTGCCACGTAGAATCGAATAACGTTTTATCCTTCTTCTCAATCGATAAATTACTCGGCCCTTGCTCCGTTTGCGCATGCGTTTTGTTGAGGATGGCTGTAAAATATTGAGGGGCATGATTTACCAGTGCTTCTTCAACACTGATAGGATCACCATTAACGAGTGTTGTTCGACCTGCCGCAGTTTGGATTGGTAAATGTAAAACCTGTTCTGATAAACTGTACTTTTTAGGAATACCGTGGTTAGCCAGAACGTCAAGGATTACAGGCTCAATATCAGTAAGATCGATATCAAAACGACAGTATTGTTGCTTGACTGATAACGGCACTTCTAATAATTCTGTTTCAATCCAGAATGTGGCAGCGTAGAATATTTGCTCATCATTATTTTCATCTGTGTAAATTACGTCTCGAACGGCTGAAGTGGCGGATGTTCTTGTCTCACTTAAATCCCCAACAATTTTAATTTCTGCGGGAAAATCAGAAATGGTTACTTCAGCATCGACATACTGCTTAGACGAAAAGGTAAGCACGATTGTATAGTATTGCGGTATTTCAATAATCTGAATCGTAGAACCATCTTGCATATTTGAAAAAGTGTTACTGTGCCATTTTTTATACTCAGCAACAAAATTATTAGGTACTGCGTTTTCAGGATCGAGAAATGAGCCCATTTTTAGGGTTCTGGTTTTTGGTTCAACATCTACAATACTTTGTTGCAAGCTATTCAATTCAAGCTTTTTATATAGCTTTGTTAACCACTTTCCCTGATAGCTTGCTTGTGCCATCGGTACTAAATAACTCGGGAAGAACAATGCTTTTTTACTGCCCAAGACTGAAACAGGGGTACCAAGTAATAAATTATCTGACTTTTGACTATCGGGGCTGCTGAAATAATTCAACCGCCCATTTTTATCAGTAAATGCTATTGGGGAGTCAGGTACTAATGTACGAACACCATTTTCGTAAGATGTCTGAGTCGGCTTTTGTATTGCGAGTGTTTGGTAAGGTATTGGAAAATATTTACTGTTATTGCAGGCTAAACCCTCACGATTAGCCAATCGCCCCATCAGATAAAGCCCCCCTACAGGGAGTCGTATACTAGCCATCTAACTGCCCTCCTGAATACGTAATTTAACTTCTGAGACTTGAGCTGCTGTCGGTAATGGTGGGTAAAATGATGTGAAATCTCTGTTGTTGTACCCATCTCTTAAGTTCGGCGATATATAGAAAAAAATATCTCGGGCTGAATGATTATTATACTTATACCAATATTTGACCTGATTAATGGGAGAATTTTCATCGGGTCTCTTTTTACGATAAACAAAATGACCATAATCGGTATATAAGGTATTTGGCTGCAGCACTCCCAACGCTGGCGCCTCGCCCAGTATTTTAAATGGTGGTTTCGCATCAAAGACGGTATAACTCACGATATCACCTTCCCAGCTTTTAATTTTATTACAGGTAAAAAACGAATTATCTATACTGAAATAAATAAAATGGTCGCAACCTTTTGGGTAATAATCAAGTTTATCAATAAGTTTAAATGTCTTTGCATCATATGTAACAAAATCCCCCTCACTGTGAGCAACACCATCGTGAAAATAATTTGTATCTTCAGTTGCATACTGAATATATTTTTTCTGGTCAAAACTCATTATTGAACCTGCGCCAGCGTTAATACCTTTATGTCGACTGCTCGCGCTATAACCTAGTAATTCATTTACATTCTGTAATTTTTTCTCTGTCATTGTAAATGTTGCAGGGCCATAACCATTATAAACGATGGCGTTATTGGTATCATCAGTCCAATGAACACCTGTACATTTATCTTCACTAATGTAAGTCGCGACCTGTTCTTTTAGGTCGTAAAGATAACATTTGAACATAAAACCACGGTATTCAGAGTTGGCAAACAGATAACGACCATCAGGAGATACTATTAACTCTCTCATTCGCATATTTACAACTTCATCATTTGATATCATTAACTTAATATCAGATCCATCGATATTCATTGACCATAAAGAACTACTTCTATCACTTTCAACTCTCTTCCCTAAAAACATCACACGTGGCATCTCATATTCAGCATCCCACTGGATACGGTCAGGACTCTCAGGAAGCGATACCTTTATAGTCCAAGCATTTTTGGGGTGCTTAACCATATAATATACTTTTTCCATATAGGCTTTTTTTTCTGCAATAGCACCTTTCGCCGTTGTATATTGGTTTAAATAGTTTCCTGCTATAACCAGAGTTATAACCGTAACTAATACCGCTATTATTTTTGTTATGAGTTTCATGTTACGTCCCTATAAATCCCACGAGCTTATTAATTTGGAAAATTCCTGTTTCATGTCATCAGTGATAATGTCATCGAGATCATCATCACTGCTCTGAATATCTTCATTTTTCACTTCTTGCGGCTTCAAGTCAGTTAGGTCTTTATAAGTGACAGCTCTGAATACTTCTTCAAAATCATTATTACTGTCAGGGTTAATAAGATAGAGAGAGAATGCGCCAGATTCTGGTAACGCATTAAAAGACGCAGTTCGCCAATTTGACCACTCAGAATCCTGACGAGTATTGAGTGTTATAACTTGCTCCCAATCACTATCATCATGGGTTAGAAGCGCGAGTAATGTCGGAACCTTAGTATCATCATCCATCTCAAGTCCCACATCGAGTAAGACTTGGATCCCCCTATTCTGCCCATCCAAATAAGCCGTTGCGATATTAGCGTTCTGCAAGCGTCCAAACAGCGAAGTGGCATTACCTAACCACGGCATATCATTATCAGTTACCGGTATTAAAGAATTAGAAAGCATATCTGAAACATGCTGATCATCAGAAAAGGCCTGCGATTGTGAATAAGCACTTAACCCATCAAGCTCAGTAGCATATATATCCAGATCAGCAGGCGTTGCTTCATAATTGTTAATTTGGTCATCAGTAAGCTGCGTTGGCCAAAAGAGTAATTTAACGCCTGTCGCACCTGTTTGTACCTGACCATCTAACTTATAAGGGATCCACAAGTCTGGCAGCGGGCTACCCTCTGCAGGCCTTAATTCATTATTACTTGAACTTTGTGTTACTGACTGACTTCGGTATTTTTCAAGATTGACGTCTTGATAGTAGCTACGCTCAGTTACCTTTAATTCACGCCACAATTCGCCTTTCCAGAACAGATATAAGTAGCCGCCTTTTAATTCCGCAGCGTTTGCTTTACTTTTACTTTCATCTAAATAAGCCAACGGCCGGACGGGCACCAATACATTGTCCCACTCATCCATCTCCGTATCTTTTTCGACAGGAGCAATATTTTCGGCCAGTAATAACTGTAGAGGGGCTGAGCCGTTTTTATCCGGAATATTTAAGTAAAGATTGCGGGGTTCATTATCTATGTTTCTAAAACGGGATAAACTACGGTGAGCAAGATTACGATCTGCTCTTGGCCTTGCGATGGCCTTATCTTGTTGATTCGTTTTTTCTAAAAACAATGAAGCGCTGTTCCTCGGCCACTGCCCTGCAAGTTCAACATTGATTTCGTAATACAATACCGGTTGAGTCTGAGCTGCGTATGGATTTGTTCTTCTGGTGCTTGGCGTATTAGACGTAGTTTGACTTGAGCCGTTTGAATTTGCTGTATTAGATGAACTTGATGATGAAGCAGAATTTTGCGCCTGAACTTGCTGTTGTGCAACCAAGCTACTGATCGCCGCTTTTTTAGAGATAAGCTCGTATGGAATGGTACGATTCACACTACTTGCCCTAACAATCACAAATAGTTCTTTTATTTTTAACCTTAGCGCTTCGGGAATATTCGTTGTTAATCGTCCTACCGATGATAGAACAGAGTCATTATCAACAGGGTTACTCTGAACGATAACCACCTTACCTGTTTCGATATTTCGAGAAAGTTGATCGGTTTGATTATGACTTTCGGGATTTTTGTTTGTGCCAATATTAAAATAATTTATATTTACAATATTTGGACTTGTTCCAAATTCTGACTGACCCTGTATTAAACGGACAGCAGCAGTAGGAAGCATGACAGTTTTAAGATCTGCCACCTTAAGTTCATCGATGTTTTTAAGTCTGTACTGCATAGCTAAATCCATTTAACTTAAGTAAAAATATAAATATCCCGACCATTCAGATATACACTCAAATCGGCATCTCGTAGGCGCTTGGGCATTCTGTCCATGGTTACATCCCTTACCACGGTATATTCAAGTACTTATATTACCTTTGATTTGCAATAAATCCCAATAAAACGAGTTAAATTAGTACCTTTGCTATACTTTAGACTAGTTATTGATGGCATTTAAGCAGGCTAATCAACTCTGCCAAATTTATCATTCCCAGTGTAACTATCGCAGATATTATTTTATGAAATATCATCCAACTTTTCATTCGGTTTTAAATATTTAAGTAAATCAGCTTCATCAATATGACCCGTGATTTCCTCATTTAGTATTTTGTCACCATCCCAATAGCCACAAATTGTATAATTTATATTTCGACCAGTTTTTTTTGCTTTTCTTAATTTAAAGAAAAAATCATCTTCATACTTTTTGTCTATATGTTGCCACCATTCACCAAAACCACCTATGTTATCTACATCTTTAGAAATACCACGTAAATTTCCTGCCGAGCTACTTAAGTAGCTCGGGTCACCTGCTTTTGCCTTTTTTAATGCATCAATAGCATACGCCCTGTCACCTTTCAAATTGGGTAATCCTCGGCTCTCCCACGCAGAAAAATTATGAGCATCAACGTGTGGATTTTGTTTCTGTAATTGCTGAAACGCCCCCATACCCATAAGCAACGAATCTACCATTTGATTAAAGTATTCAACATACTCAGTCATATATTCAACACTGGTTAATTTTCGTGTTAATAATTCTTTTTTTGCTGTTTTATTCATTTGTTTATAATGTGCCATTTGTATATTTAGTCGCTAACACTTTCCATGTATCAAGAAAACCACCTTGAAACATGTAACTGCGAGAAATTAATATTGACTGCTCTCCATGCCTTCAACGGTTATATTTATATCCACTTAAGTTATCAATTGAATACCCACCCTCTCGCATTACCAGCATCCATCGCGCTGATTAATAATATATATTCGCCACCAACAAGTTCTTTCTCAGTGGCTATTTTCCCGGCGGGTAATCCCCCTTGCGACGCAGGTTTCAAGAAAAAATCAAATTTATCAACAAACCAAGGTAAGATTTCAAGTGGCGCATCAAATTGATATAATGAAAGATATTCAGGTTTATTTTTAAACTTCACCTTCCTATGTTCGACTATTGTTAAAAAATCATTTTGTTTATAAAACAAGCAAAACCTTCCAGGATAATTTAAAGTATCATCGGTCGTAACTAGATATTCAACGCCATCCGGTAAATTCACTAAGTCTTTAATTTCTTTTTAACTTAATAGTGCGAAGTGGGATCATCATTAACCTTAAATACATCACTTAAGCTGTTGGCGAATATAAGCCTCTTATAATTAGCTAATTATATTCACAAGCAATTACAAAACTCGGAAGTCTAATCTATAAGTTCTAGAAACCAGTCAATCTGTTTTCTTGAAATATAGTCTCCACCAGCATGATAGGTTAAAAGTATCCCCGAATTTTTAGGCGCTGCTTTTAATAATTCACGGCCACCAATACTTTTCATACTCCATTGATCAAAACTAACTAACTCAGGGTCTTCAGATACTGTTACACACATCTCTTTCTTATCTGGTGATTTGGTAATTTCAAAATTGAATAATTTTTCGTCATCAATACCAACGACATAAAATATGGATGACAAAAATTCAGGTAAAATTAATCCAATGTTATTTTTATTACGAGCTTCTTCAAAAGACATTTGAATTTTAGACATAGTTAGTTATCACTTAAATATACGTTTATGAAATATCATCCAACTTTTCATTCGGTTTTAAATATTTAAGTAAATCAGCTTCATCAATAACACCTGTGATGTCCTCATCTAAAATCTCATCATTATTCCAGCTGTCTCTAATTGTCCAATATATATTACTTCCTATAGTTTGTGTCCTGTTTAATTTGCGGCGAAAATCATTTTCATACTTTTTGTCTATATGTTGCCACCATTCACCAAAACCACCTATGTTATCTACATCTTTAGAAATACCACGTAAATTTCCTGCCGAGCTACTTAAGTAGCTCGGGTCACCTGCTTTTGCCTTTTTTAATGCATCAATAGCATACGCCCTGTCACCTTTCAAATTGGGTAATCCTCGGCTCTCCCACGCAGAAAAATTATGAGCATCAACGTGTGGATTTTGTTTCTGTAATTGCTGAAACGCCCCCATACCCATAAGCAACGAATCTACCATTTGATTAAAGTATTCAACATACTCAGTCATATATTCAACACTGGTTAATTTTCGTGTTAATAATTCTTTTTTTGCTGTTTTATTCATTATATTGCATCCTTCCAATTCGTTAATGTTGGTTTTATCTGTTCATCTTTGATTAAACCCGGCTCTACAAAAATCTGCGTATTATCACCTTTTAAGTAAAATTCTTTACCGTCCACCTTTTTATAAGATTGTCCAGCTACGCCTCCAGTCCAAACTTTCAAATCCTCTCCAAGAGTATGTTTTATATAATGCCCATTATCATTCCAAGAGTCTTTCACAGCATATTCTTTACGCCATTGAGTCTTAGATTCTGGTAGTTCAAATGCCCAGTCCCCCCCTGATACCTGATGCTTAGCCTCTAATGTTCCTTCATCAATAATCCGATAGATGGTTGTGCCTTTTTTCAGTTTTACCGCCTCAAGATCAGTGAAATTTTCAAAGTCTTTATTATCGGTAATATTTGGCCAACCTTCTTGCACTTTTGTACTTACTTCCGGCGGAAGTTTTTTAATACCTTCAAACCTAGAAGGCATAGCTCCTTCCGTAGCCCCCATAGGTTTACCATCTGGCATCAAGGTGTAACTATCAGGCCTAGATTCTCCCTGCTCTCCATCTTTATGTTGCCGTTTAAAAATAACTGGAGAACCATCGAAAGCATTGACCCCTTCCTTAACTTCATAGGGTAACGGTGCGACGAGCACCAACTCATCATCTATCCGCTCTGCTGCATCGAGCACATCATCATTAGTTGTACCATCGCGCTTATGATTCAGTTTTTCTAACTTGATGTGCTTCGTAATATCTTGCAGTGCTTGACCCGCTTTGACAAAATATTTTGATTTCGCGATTGCAGATACAGCCGCTCCCGCGCCAAACGTCGCAATTGTAAAAAGAACCTCAAAAGCGAGTTTTCCGACTAGCCTTTTTTTCTCAACACTTGAATGGGCATCAAAGTAAGCCTCAGGAAAATCAGCCAGCATTGATCTTGACTCACCGTCCATTGCAATAATATAAAGCGTTTTAAAGCAATCTTTTATAGCATCAAACGTTTCGCCGCCCTGCTTGGCTATTTCTTCAAACTCGCGGCGCAAACCAGCTAAATCACCCGTACCTAAAAGCGTAAGCAATCGCCAACAAGCCGCGCCAACGTCGAACACAAATTCAGCCCCTGATTCAACTGCGTCTACAAGTCCACTGGCAATGCTGCTGCCACTTTCATATAAACCAGTGAAAAATGCACCAGAATAAATAAGCCCCTGCATCACATAACTTTCTTTCTCTATTAATGCTTCTTGGATTTTTGCTTTTGCTTTTACTTCTGCAATCATCCCGTCTAAATTAGTTTTTAGTTCTTTTCTTAATGCAACAATCTCATTTTCATCAACCGCTTTATATTCAACCGAATATGAGCCAGGGTCAACATCAGAGATAAGCGCACTACCAGCATTCAGCACTCCTTCGTGGACAACGCCCGCATGGTTAACTACGTACGGAATATCCTCAATAGGTTGGCCATCATCGTAGTGATACGTTAGTTGAATTTGTTCTTTAATTGGTGTAGCAGCCGCACTCGCGATAGTCCGACTTGCAGTAGGCGCAGGACTAGCTGTACTCGCAGTAACAACCGCGGTTTGACCCGTGTGACCACCCGATTGTTTGACGCTATTTTCATTGTTTACATGGTGTTCAATATCTTCTATCAATATGCGTTCTGCTAACTCGTGCACCTTGCAACTCAAAATTGCAGGGAGCAGATGGTTTACATTACCGCTTGGTGACACCACACTTGATACGACGGGCGCAGGTATACGTATTAAGACCAACTTACCCCTTTCTATGCGTGTTGCGATCAACTCTAGCGCGTCCAAATTAGGCCGTGAGTGCCCAACCGATTTACGATATTTAGCCAACATCGCAATATTGTCGCGTGTAAACGCCTTTGACTGGCGACGAATAATACGCGCGCCAGCTCTAGGCATCATCAGCGCGCCCAAGTCCGCGGGGGTCAACTCATTCAGTTGTTTAATTGCATACCGCATAGTTAACCCTCCTATCTATCGATAGAGGGCTTTGCATCGTGATTCCATTCATGAAGATAAGTCCATTTAATCTTTTTCAATAATAAGGTGTCTTACTGCCGGTAATTAATCTGTTACACCAGCGATAAATACTCAGTCACACCAGCGATAAATCGCTGCGCCCACATAGGGCAGCGACGACGTATCCATTTGTAGGCTAGTTCCCTGCCAGATATGCTGTTTATAATGATGATAACTGTGTAAAAAATGTAATAAGCTATAGCAAGCGCCAATATCGCCTTGCGTAATTTGTGGTGTTAAAAACTGAGTATTAGCATCGTAAAGCCCTGAAATAGCACCAAGTGTGTTGTGTCCGACTTGATCTAAGCTTTCATCTCCGGAATGACACAGCGACAAATACTGCACAGGTTGAGTTAGTTTAGCGACAAGATCCGCAATAATTGCAATTAGGCCACTTGGAGCTTGTCGATCAATCACCACATCCATACCACAATCTAACACCTCTATACCCTGTGACTGCCGAGACAACACAATAAAGACAGCCCCTTCCGAAGCTGGTAATACAACAGAATCATAATCACTGAACTGACCGATAAACTTTAGCAAACCCTGCTCTGTCGCCCAACTGTCTACCGCACCAATCACCACCTGTTCCATACCACTACTGAGTAATACGTCCGCTTGGCGCAATGCCTGATAAAAACCCGCACTCCCCAGCAAGTAATAATGGCTGTTAGGGTGCCTTGTCCACGCAGGTAAAATAGCAATCACAGAATCAATCAAATTATTTTGCATCTGGCTAAATTTAGCATCGACATAAGGCAATACCATCAATACTGGAGCATCTTGACTTAATTCAATTAAATTCGAGTTTGCTAACGCAACGTTAATTAATATTTGCCATCGGTCAATACGGCTATCGGCCAATTCTGATTGAGTAAATATAACTTGTTTGACTGGTTTAAATTGCGCGTATTCAGTAAGCTCTGTTAAGCCTATATCCGGTGTTAGCCCAGTCAAAACAGAATCGATTGAATTAGGATGACAACCAAATTCACCGGCATAATCGACCACCGTAAACTTCATAGCATCCCTCCGATATTAAACCCACGCGCATCCGTTAAACGATGTTCAGCCTTCATGCACCAATAGTGATAAGCAGCAACCTCGCATTGAGAAATGTTTCCTTGCTGCCAGATAAAGTCTATATTTGATTCATTAATTGGTTTACCCGCCAATATACGCTCTGGGAATTCATCGCGGTGCAATATCCACCAATCACTCAATGACTGTTTCAACGCCACCAGCAAGTCTACTTGAGATTCAGGTTCGTACTCACCATATAATTTAGCGGGTAGTTGCGTCTCAAGGTCAGCCCCTAATAAGGTATGCAAAGCAGCAAAAGCAGCGTGACTTAAAAAACCAGCGGTTAACATTTGGATCAACCAAGGAATAAATTGTTTATATCCGCTAAATGCCATGAGTGATAATACAAATTTGGCATTATCGTTATGGGCAGACAATTCATTAATTAAAGCCCCAACCAAACGGCTATCTGCTTGAACAACATATTGTTTCAATAAAGATTTGTCTGATAATAACGCGCTGCTTAACACAGGTAAGTTGACAGGAAAAGTGCCTCGACATAAGCTCAATGCTAATAACTTTTTACTGTTTTGCGCTGTCGTTTCTGCGTCTAAAAAGTGACTAGACCAGATATGCGATGCTTTGCCCAAATGCTGGTTAATAAAATGAATACAGGGCTTAATATTATCGACATGAAGAAAATTGAATTGATCGCTAATAACAGGCGTTGCGCTGGCGATTACACATAACAACTCTTGTGTTAACAAGCTCTGCGGTGTTGATGGTTGCTTTGCTGTTGCTTCCAGTGTAATAAGCGCAGCAATTAACGCAGCACCATTATGACGTTGAGACCACCATTGCAGACAAATCCTATCGCTACCATTAATCGCAGTGCGATGTTTGACGAGTTCCACTAATTCAGTGACAGTTTGCGCTAATAATAAATCGAGCCAAGTGGGTTTATCTATATCTAGCGATGATAATGCATCACCTTGCTGCGTTAATAAATAAAACCAACCTGCAGCTTGTTGGTCAAGTTGCTTGAGTTGTAAATGCGTTGACCAACAATTGTCAAAGCAACGTTCTCGCTGTTGAAAATAAGTTTCGGCCTGGCCAATCAACGAAAGTAGAGACTTTACATCCATATCAATCCCTAACCTATTAACACAGTCGGAACACCCGCAACAATTTTGCCACCATGTGCAGCGGCATCTCCCATTCGAGCAGCAGGTTTGCCATTAATGAGAACCGTCGAAGATCCTTTCACAATCGTGTCTGGTGGTCCACAGCATACCATTTTATCACCCAACCTTGCCGCTGGTAGTCCTCCAATCAGCACAGTAGGCGAACCGGCGATAACAGGGCCTCCAATATGAGGCACTATTCCGCTAACTGCTGGGCATACATGAAAACTCGTCATTGTGGCCGCTGGCATTCCCATAAAAATCCTTTTCTAAAACCAGATAATAAAATAAGTCTAATTAATTTTAACGACAGAACCTTTCACAACAACCATTGACCCTTCGATATTAGTTGCAGAGCCTTTAACTTTGACATTTGTGCCTGATATTTCGATATTAACGCCAGAAAGCTTTATCGTTCCGTCACTTTTCATTAATAAGCTAGCCGATCCAACTTCAAGCTTAATCTCAGTTGCAGCCTTAAGTTTAAGTATATTGCCAACATCGAGCGTATCATTATTAGCGATCTTGCTATTACGGTCGTTATTGACGGTTTGCGTTTGATCATTGGTCACTGTCAATGTGTCATTATTGGTGACCGTTGTTGTGCGGTCATTACCTACAGTGTCGGTCTGATTATTAACGACAACTAATTGATGATCCTTCTCGGCACGAAAGCCTAACAATTCACTGCCGATTTTGTCTTCGAAAATCAGTTCGTTACAGTTTGCATTACCGTTAGTTGTTGTTGAGTGAGTCCGAATACCGCTTTGAGTTTTGTTGGCCGGTAAAGGATTGGCTGGCATTTGATCGCCATTATAAATAGCGCCAATAACAATAGGCTGTGAAGCATCGCCATCTAAGAATGATACCAATACCTCTTGCCCTACACGGGGATAAAAGAATGCGCCCCAGTTTTTACCCGCCCAATTTTGAGAAACTCGGATCCAACAAGAGCTGTTCTCGTCTGATGTACCTAGCCTATCCCAATAAAATTTAACTTTAATGCGTCCGTAAGAATCAACATATATCTCGTCCGACGCAGCACCCGTTACAATGGCCGTTTGCACACCACGAATAAGCGGCTTTTGTACTTTGGTATTAGGTCGATAACTTGCAGTTATAGGAACACAATGAAATTCATTATAGATTTCAATACCCGCACTTGAAGACCGATCATGTTGTGATCCTTGCCTCAGAATTAAATCACTTTCTATTACCAACAGGTCTTTGTTAATAAGCGCATCTGTATTATGTTTAGAAAACTGGATCGTATTGCCACAAGCAATGGTGAGGTAATCACTAATAGCGACATATTTTTGTTTTTCAGCCTGCAATTGATCAAGGTAAGATTTGGCCGTTAATGTCGATTGACCCGCTTTGATATTACCTGATTCATATTCAAATAATTCTAAACTATCATGCCCGGGGAAATCCGTTGTACCAGAAATACCGTCTAAATTTAATAACGGTTGCTCAAAATTAATCGCTCTTAAGCTCACTTTACCGTGCTTAACCGCAACCACATTATTCCATCCTGAAACATGAGGTGTAGCTATAATTATATCTGTTTGATGCAAAGGGTTTTCAGCACACGCAGTATGGGGAGTCCCTACATCAGCAAGTACTAAGGTATTGCTGCCATTTGTTTGAGTAAAATAAAAGAAGATGCCTTCTTGAGAAAATAAACGCTGTAAGAAATCATAATCAGTTTCATGATACTGAACACAATATTCGTAAGGGAGAAAAGCTTTACCTGAATTATCAACAAAAGTGACATTGTGATCGCCAAATATCGTTGTCGCAATATCAAGCATGCTAACATCTTGAAAAATTCGGCAATTACTACGCATGGTAGAAAGCCAAAATTGTGGACTGATTTTTATTTCATAATTGTAAACATTAAATTGGCTATCTGATTTTTGTTGAGCAGTTTCACCACCCGAAACAGATGTAACAATGCCATTTAAAAAACGTGTTTGAACATTACCGTTCGAATTTGCACTAACTTCAATCGTAACAGATTGACCTAATAGAGCTTGTAGGTCTATTTCGTTGCCAACAGAATAAACTGAAGCATCCATTTCATATAGACATGACATACTCTCTTGCATAGACAGAGATGTAATATGTAAGGCGTCACCACCCAATGGTGTGGTGATTTTCATCATTGAATGTTGTTGAGTAGCCGCTGCCATTTTATTTCCTAACTGAACAAGTGTAACGAAACAGTTGGGCAACTGTTTAAGTCACCCAACTGTGAAACCAGCAAACTTACATTTGTTGGCCAGTTACACCGCTGTAACCATATACAAGTGGTGCTTGTACATTATTCTGATCATCAGTCGGCGTTACAGTCATCATCATTTCTGTATAACTGATTGTGATCGTTTCTAAAGGACGGTCACCTTGAACAGAAACTTGGTAGCCGCTAATCATTGCATCTGTAAGTTCAATTTTCATGATCTCTTCGATACCTTTACCCTGCTTAGTAATGTGGAAGATTGCACTTTTGCCTTTACCAATTGTCGATTCTTTAAATAGCTCAGGTGACGCTTTATCCTGTAATTTTGTAATCGTTACATCATTAAGCTTTGCAGAACTTGCTTCACGATCTTGCGCAGTACCAGTATAAGAACTTAGTACACGGGTTGTACCGAAGTCTAACGATAATACTGTGATTAAATCTGGGAATTCTTGAGCAGTAGATTCACCAGCAATCCCTTCATAATTTAAATACGTATTTGCTTGCATTTTATCATCCTTTTAAATTGCTTAAATAAGCTTTTCATTACAATAGTTTTATCAATAAAACCATCTCTAAAATATATTTCAAATTACCAGTCAGTTTACTTAACACTATAATAAATAAACAAATCTGCGCTTCAACAGCTAATTACATTATCTAAATTACCACTCTGTAATACAAGTTTTCCAAGTATGCTTTCACCCAATAAAAAGAATGGTTTTCTATCTCATACTTTTCGTTTTAAATGAGCGTGATAATGAATTTTTCTTCATTCGTAATAACGTTTATTTGACTAAATTCAACCTGTTTAGTCATTGCTTCCAATACTTGTACTGATATTTCAGGTAACAAGGTATTTTGTAGATAGTTATGGATTGTACGGGCACCTGATGCCACGTCATGACAACGACTGACAATTTGAGTAATTACTTCATTATCAACTGTAAAATCAGCATTGTGATTACGACGAATTCGCGCAGCCAAACGATTTATTTGTAATTGAGCAATCGTACTTAACATGTCATCCGTTAACGGCACAAACGGAATTATGTTTGCACGTCCTAAGAACGCGGGTTTAAATACCGCGGTTAAATCTGCTTTAATACAATCTGCCAAGCTTTCTAACTCAGGGGCAGTGTCTGGATCGGCAAACAAGCCTGTTATCGTGTCAGTACCTACATTGGATGTCATGATAATGATGGTATTTTTAAAATCGATATCTCGCCCTTCACCATCCTTAACACAGCCCTTGTCAAAGATCTGATAAAAAATATCTTGCACGCCAGGAGCTGCTTTATCCATTTCATCGAGTAACACCACACTGTAAGGATTACGGCGAACAGCTTCGGTTAATACGCCGCCCTCACCAAAACCAACATAGCCGGGAGGTGAACCAAGAAGCAGTGATACTTTATGCTCTTCTTTATATTCGGACATATTAATCGTGATAATATTTTCTTCACTGCCATAAACCTGCTCGGCAAGTGTGAGCGCGGTTTCCGTTTTACCGACACCACTTGGACCCGTTAACATGAAAATACCATTGGGTTTACTTTCATCACTGAGTTGCGCACGCGAGATTTGAACTGTTTTAGCAATCATATCAATCGCATGATCTTGACCGATAACACGTGACTTCATTTCGTCACTGAGGTTAAGCACTGTTTCCAGTTCATCTTGTGCCATTTTACCTAATGGGATACCTGTCCAGTCAGAAATGACTTCACAAATAACTTGTTCATCAACCTGCCAGTAGACCATGGTATTTTTAGCTTGGTGTAATTGTGCTTTTAACGCTTTAAGTCGAGTATATTTTTCTTCTTGTACGCCATTTTCATGAATATCTGCAATTTGTTGTTGAATAGCTTTTACTAATTCTGATTGCGCTTGCCAAGCTTGTTTCTCAATAGCTAAGTTATCTTGTATGCCAGTAAGCCTCGCTTGTAACATGCTAATTGTGTCACTGTGATCATCGCCAGATAACTTCTCACGCTCAAGCAGTTTAATTTCAGCTTCAAGCTGCGCTTGCTGACGTTGTAAATCTTCAACTAAACCCGGTGTTGCAGCCTGGCTAATTGCAACGCGAGCACAAGCGGTATCCAATAAGGCCACTGCTTTGTCCGGTAATTGACGGCCGTTTATATAACGTTTAGATAAAGCCACTGCAGCTTGGAGGGCATCTGCAGTGATAACAACATCATGGTGTTGCTCCATGACAGGTAAAATACCGCGTAACATAGTGACTGCAGTTGGAATAGAAGGCTCTTCGATCTTAACAACTTGAAAACGACGGGTTAATGCCGGATCTTTTTCGAAATACTTTTTGTATTCAGCCCAAGTTGTTGCAGCGATAGTACGTAACTCACCACGAGCAAGCGCAGGTTTGAGTATATTTGCGGCGTCATTTTGACCTGCCGCGCCACCAGCACCAATCATGGTATGTGCTTCATCAATGAATAAAATAATTGGGTTAGCAGATTGTTTTACTTCATTTAATACCGCTTTAAGACGGTTTTCAAACTCACCTTTCATCCCTGCTCCCGCTTGCAAAAGCGCAAGATCAAGTTCACGTAATTGCACGTGCTGTAGACTTTCTGGGACATCTTTCGCTGCGATACGTTGTGCAAGCCCTTCAACAACCGCGGTTTTACCAACACCGGCATCACCGGTTAATATTGGATTGTTTTGACGTCGGCGGGTAAGAATATCGACCATTTGTCTTATTTCTGGGTCACGCCCTAAAATAGGGTCCATCTTGCCACTACGGGCTTTTTGCGTTAAATCAACCGTAAATTGATCTAACGATGGTGTTTTACTGTTTGTTGCTACGCCCGCATTAGACACACCAACAAGGCTACTTTGCTCTGTCGATTTTTCGGTGATGATAGACCAATTATCACGAATTAAGTCCGCTGATAATCGTTCAAATTGGCGAACATGACGAGACAACATAGCATTAATACTGTCGTCACTAAGCAATGTATAAAGAATAATACCGGAACGGATCTGCTGTTCGTCAAACTCAATCGTCGCATTTAACCAAGCTTGCCTTAACAAGGTAATTATATGCGGAGAGAGGCTTGGCGCTGCGCTATTCCCGGTTTTTTGTCGTTCTAATGATAAATTAAGTTCATTGATAAGCACTTGTACATCGATGCCCTGCAGCTGACAGATTATCCCTATATCATCTTGTTTGTTTTCGACCAGCTGTAATAGCCAGTGTTCTATCTCAACCGTAAATTGACTGCGTGAATGACAAAGTCCCGCAGCCCCTTCTAGTGCCTTTTTCCCGCTTTGGTTTAATTTATCCACTAGGTGTTTTAACGACATCGTTGACATGTAAAATCCTTTTAATCCATCAAATTAACACATCAATGGTATGAACTTTAGGTCTAATCAACAATCGACTAGAGGTATGAAAAAAGGTTGAAAATGTTTATTTAAAATAAGTATTAGCCATTGTAAGACTCTGCGGCATAACCGCCCCCCTTTAGTACCCCACCATTAAATACCAACATCACAATGCACATTAAGTAAATACCAATAAAGTGTTAAATAATGGTAAATTATGTTTACATAAAGTAAATAGACTGTTAGCTTTATTGAGGGGTTTAAGAAAGAAAAATCCCTTAAAAGTTAAGAATATACATGACTTATTGTCATAACAATCAACCAACAATAGGAATAATCAAAATGAAAACAAAATGCGCAACAGGCAGCATCGTAATGGAACAATCAGACGATGGTGAACTTGAATTAAAAGGTTTTGTCACAGTGACATTTGGATCTAAAGTTAACGAAGCGCATGCTGCACTTAAAGGCTTTAATGCTAGATATGGCAATGATTACGCCGTTGAGCGAATTGGTGCTTCAGTGGGTAATTGTGAAATTCTAGCTGCAGGTAATCAAGTAAGAGTACCTGTATCAGTTCAGCTCAACCAAGGTACTGATGACTACAACGCTGTATACGGTGAAGTTGACGTGTTAGTCATCGCAGAAATAGACTAAAAAGTACTCGCCACTGGCTAAATGTAATTAGCCAGTGGTTCGCGAATAAATTAAAAACATCAATAATTGGGACCATCAAAAGCTCAATCAAGGTAATGACGACTTTAACGCTATATACGGTGAAGTTGAAGTATTGGTCATCGCGCTCAATGCTTACCATTAATGGCTAATGTAGTGGCTGATATAATAGAAAAAACATTCCAGACAAATTCAACCGTGACTTATATTCCGTTTATCACCAAGATAATCGTTTATTAACAAATTGATTTAAGCAATCACGGCTCAAAATTGAACAGCATTTTGTTGTTATCTGCAACTTTACTATCGGAAATTTTGTTGTATTCCGGCGACTTGACAACACAAAGTGCCCGTTAAAAATATATTACAAAAATTTAATAAAAGGTATGTAATTATGACGACTGCAGAACAAACCCATAATAATGAATCCGCAATTCCACGCCTTACACTCGAACAATTTGGTGGTGATGATATTGGGAAATCCGAAATGGTTAATCTTTTTCGAGGTAACCTTAGCTTCCCACTTGAAGTAACAGCATTACCAGGCAGTAATGGTCTCGATTGCAAAATCACAATGCTGTACGAAAGTAATGCGCAATTCTCTGTAGAAAAATGGAATCAGGATAAACCAACTGGCATTGTAGGGATGGGCTGGAGTATACCTTATGAACGGATCGTTATATCGGCTAAACGTAATGGATCAAAGCTAGATGACAATTATTATATGATCACTGAAGGAGCGACACAAAAACTGGTAGCGATACCCCGATCTTGGACTATTGGATTACTCACATCTGATGTAGTGCAAAGCCTGTTACGAAATAGGTCAAGTGATAACATTGTTCAAGAGCAATGGCAAAATTTTAATCGTAAGTTATCAACATCTACTCGTATTGAACAACAAGACGATAGCAGTTATTTACTCTATGACGATGGAAATGAACGAGTTTATAACTTACGCATGACTGATAATGGGCAATATGAATTAACCACCGCAGGCCAAAGTTTTGAGCTAGAAAATTTCCAGTATTGGCAAATCAGCTATTATCAGGAATACCAAAGATGGGAAATAATCAAAGAAGATGGAACTATCTGTACCTATGGTAGTAACCTCGTCGAGAAAAATGCCAATACGTTGCAATATGGGGTTAAGTGGAATAACTGGGTCGGTGATACTTGTGAAGCAAAAGGTGAACAAACGATTACCGCTTGGAATTTAGCCAAAGTAGAAAACATTTATGGCAACCATTATTTATATGACTATCAAGTCCAAAAACAAACAGTGGGCAACGGAGCGGACTCTCTCTTCTACACTAAAGAGTGCCACGTACGAAAGATCAGTAATGATCTTGGCTGGTCACTACAATATATTTATGACAATAAAGTGTATGATGATAGTGAATTAACTGCGCCTAAAGAATATCTAGATCCCCATAAAAATCCTTCACAGCCAGCTGAAACTGCAGATGCTTTCCAGAGCCAATACGATACCTTATTTCTAAGTGAAATAGGCTTGTTTAATGCGAATCAAACTACCATCAGTCGGGTGGAATTTGACTATTATGAGTTACAAAATCTGACGCCTGAGCCTTCAAGTAATGCGAAACCTCTGGCCAAACTTGCTTATGGAGCCTGTTACAAGCGTTATTTAAAAGGTATTAAGCAATATTTCCAACAAGATGTCACTAAGCCTGGTATTCAGTTCACTTATAATTTTACCAAAGATACGAATCAAAACCGTGGTGTATTAACCGAGATACTTTACCCTGAAGGAGGAAAATTTACCGCCAACTATAAAGAGATTATGGTCGGTGATGGCGCTGAAAACGAGCAGCAAGGCGCACGAAACAAATCCATTGATAACCCTTTTGGTGCAGATAAAGAAGATAAACCCAGAGTTTGGTTTGGTGAAAATTATATTGTAAGTGCTTGGTATAGTGAAGACGAAAGCCGCTTGATGGTTAATGTTTTCACCTGGTTAGGAACCTGGTATCAAAGTACTGAGCAATGGTTTATTTTTGATGAAAGCATCGATATTGATAAACTACAAATTGCCACTAGCGATAACAGCTTCTTAATGGCAATGAGTCAATCGTATGTTAATAGCGTGTATTTATTTAACCGCTCTCATTTACGTCAAGGTAATTGGGAAATTCAACAACAAGAAAATGAATATCAAAGCCACGAGTATGGTTCTGAGACTTTACATATATCGAATGGCGATGACTTCTTTATTGTCAATGGTGTCGATAATAATGAAGATAAGGTCATTGATCGTTACGGGTGGAACCGAAATAATCAAAGTTGGGAGGTGAGCAGCTTAACAGATGACCCACAACTGTGTCCGGAAGGTAGTACGGCAAGTCAGGTTGAGTATTACACGACAGCATCGAGTAACTATTATGTCATTTTATGCCATGATCAGACCCAGGAACCACCGTCAAGTAAATTGGTTATTGACTACCAGTCTTCAAGTCTTAAGGATGATGAAACGCTTGACTGGCATCGAGGTGGAACATTAGATACTAGCGCTATTTCTATTCCATCTTCTAGAAACACCTCCTATTTTAACTTTGCCCCTGCCGAAAGTTTTGCAGCAATGTCTTATATCACCGATTATATTGGTAATTCAAATATGACGACATTTAACTACGCACTGCAAATTTTAACTTGGAATGAAGATTTTAAACAGCTAGCTTTGGCTAAAATCGATAATGTTTGTCTCAATAATTTCACCAGCATACCAGCACCTATACAAGGGGCCCTAGGCCCTCAGGTTGTAGATAATACCTTGGTTGGATCGGGTCCAAACGTTTATTACTTTGATGGCATAAAATGGCAACACAAATATGTCGATATTAAATTTGATAGTCAATTTAGCAATCCTAGTGTTCAATATTACTGGTATGAATATACTGCAGACAGTATTTTAAAATCAGAAAATACTGATTCCGGGATTTTCGTTGAATTAAGTTACCTAAATAAGAATGATACTACCGCAGCTTGGCAGTCAATAGTATTGGAAGATAGTGAGCATGAGTCAGAGTCATTAAGGCAAAATAAAGCTTACCCTTCGTTAACATCCACCTACTGTACTTATGGTAGTAAAGTTTATAACCGTGGCGTATATAATGAATGGAAAGATCCAAAAGACCAAAATATAATCAATGAAGATTTTCTATTAACTGATTTTAGCCAATTGCCTGCATTACAAGGATTGACGATTAATACCAGTACTATTATTAATCAAGCGCCTTATTTTATTGCGTTTATGACAGTGGATGAGGAAGGTCTGCCGACTGCAACTTATATTGCGTTTCTGCGTAATGGTGATTTCATCCGCGGTAGTGACGGTCACCCGGTACTCGAACAATTTGAAAAACAACAAGTGACTACCCTGTTGGATAAACAATATCACTATCAACAGTCACTGAATGGTAAATTACCTGCTATTCCGATGGGATTTGTCACATATGCTATAAAGGCTAATCCTAACGCGTCTAAACAAATCACATTACACCGTTATGCCAATGAATCGACACAAAAACCAATCTCGGCCTATGTGGTTGATAATATTAAAATCGAAACCGGCTATGATACGCAAAATAAATGCTACCAGTACAGCGATCAATCGGCCGCACAAGATGCCACAGGCACGATTATTAAATTCCAAACCGTCACTGAATACAGCGGCTGTTTAAAAAGTAATGATCAGCAAAATGGTTACATCGTGTCTAAATTTTTCAATGGATTACCTCAGGGCAAAGATGAATTCCTTCATCCCGTTGATAATGATATAGCCAATCAGCACTATACAATGCTAGACGGCCAACTGTGGTCTAAACAACAATATAATGCCTCTGGTACCCTGATTAGTTCAGATATATCGAGTTGGCGGGTACAAACAAAAATCGCTATAGATGCGTTAGATTCTAAATTACGGGCATTATATGGTGGCATACCACAAATATACCAATCAGCATCAATGCAGGACGGCGTTGCGACTATTAATCGGATTGAATATGCTTTGGCTTCTGGTAATCCTAAAAAAACATCGTTCAATTATTTTTCAAGTACAGGTGAAGAGTTAACTCAGCAAACCCTAACCGATTATGCTTATGAAAAATACGTCGGCATGTGGCAACAGAATTTGCTTAAGCCCGTTGTACAAACTCAGGTACAGGCCAAAGACGCTGTAGCACACGATTTTGAACTACTGTCAGCGAATGCATACACTTGGAAACAATGGCAATGCGATGATAATCAATATTGGGCAGAGAATGCCACTTATGTCGCGACTCAAGATAATGTGGGTAATTTTCCATACTGGGATGAACCCCAATCTGATGACAAATGGTTAAAAACAAATAATATACTTTCCCGTAACGCAATGGGTGGTATTGTTGAACAAAGCAATGCTAACCAAGTAAAAAGTACTATTATTTATGATGATGATCAACGCTTTAGCCTTGCTTCATTCAACAATGCAGGTATTGAAGAAAATGGTGTGAGCTACGATAGCTTTGAAGACTACCAGACTACACAATGGGTTTTTACACAAGGACAAGGTACGCCTGTTAGCGAAAATAATGGCATTATCACGACTGACTCCTTTAGTGGTTTTAATAGTTTTAATCTAACCAGTTCTGGAATATTGAGAAAAACGATTACCCTTAGTGCATTAACGCAAGATTATGTTTTCTCCGGTTGGTTTAAAACAACACCATCAGCGAGTACCTATCAAATGACGATGGCGCTAAGTGATGCGAGTTCAAATCAAGTAAGTAAATCTATCAATATTGTACCTGACGGAAAATGGCAGTATGTGCAATGGGTGGTTAATCCTGATGACTCTAGTTTAAGTGGCAGTGAAATACAACTTGATATTCGCACCGATTTCAATACTGCCGACACCTTTATACGGATTGATTCATTATTGTGGATGCCGCTAAACAGTGATGTTAAAGCAGATGTTTATGATTTGAACCTGCTTTTACCTACGGCGAAACTCACAGCGAATGGACGATGTGAAAAAACGTTTTACGATCTTTGCTACAATGCTATTTCCCATACTGGTGTTGATCAAAATACCTTAAATATTAATGCCGACTTTATGGCACGTCAAATCACAGAAATTGACGACGACATAGACTTTCCCATCCATACACCTAATTTTGACCTCGTAATCGATGCTCAGGATATGGGGTTTTATGACCAATTCAATATTGACGCGTTACAAGATTATACTTTTGTTAACTGTGGTGTCGATGACTGGCAGGTCACTAAGCGTAAGTTACAACTGCAGAATACAAACTCAGCAACATTAGGTGCACAGATACAACGAAAGGATTTTGCAGCCGATAGTCTTGCTGTCAATGTCATTGTGAATAGCGATAGCAGCAATACCGTTTCATTAGGCACGGGTAAAATATACGTTATATGGAATAGCAGCAAATGGTTATTAGTTGAAGATAACGCGGGTACATTGACAGAATTACAAACCGTTGAGGATGTGGATTTTCAAGCACAATGGCTGTTAACCGTGTTTGATGACCGAGTATTATTCTACGCCAATGGTATTTGTTTATTCAATTATCAATCCAGTGGATTACAGCAAAATCAAGTCTTGCTGGGAATGCAAAAACCGGGCAGTTTTTCTGCTATTCAGGTGTGTGAAAACATCGCCTTAAGTTTGTCTTATAAAGATGGTTTAAGCAAAGAACGACAAACGATTCAGATGGAATCTAGCGATTCAGTGATCTTAACTGCAACCTTATATGACAATATTGGTAGAGCTGCAATCATGGTGAAACCTTCGCGAGTTACCAGTAAAGATGTTATCAATCCATTTTCCTATCATACTGATTATGTAACAAATGGCGGTTGTAACGATTCAATTTGGCTAGGTAGTCCTATCACTGGTGACGTAGTCAAATATCATAGCGATGCCGAAGGTTATCCTTTTAGTCGTACTGTATTTGAGCCTTCGCCAATCCAACGCCCTGTTCAACTCGGTAAACCGGGTAAAGGTTTTGCTATTACCAATACGGGTAATAATCATATAACGACAATGGAGTATGGAAATAATAAGAATGATCCAGGATTTTTCTATCCACTACCAATTGGTCAGTATTTTATAACCAAAACGACAGATCCTGATGGCAATATTACAACCCGTTATGTGGATGTGCTGAATCATAAGAAGAACCAAAAAAATCAAGACAGTGAACAGGAACCTTCATACCTCGGTGTGATACAACAAAATCCTGACGCGACTGCTGATATAAAATATAGTTGGGCTTATGATCGTAAATCCCAAGTTATAGCAAGCTTACCACCCAAGTATTATGCTGAACGAGCTTCAGGTCATAACACTGAGGTTATGCCGACTCTAGCTTCGACCTATTGTTATGACTTCTTAGGACGGCAAATCAGTAGCTTTAGCCCTGATGTCGGGAAAAGCTTATATATTTATGATCATCTCGACCAATTGCGATTTATACAAAGTGCCACAGCGGCAGAAAAAAACTATCTTAACTATTTCAAATATGACCAGCAACAAAGGATCATAGAAAAAGGCAGTGATGAGTCTAGCTGGGATGAAGAGCTTTTACAGGAAAGAGCAAACAATTCGCCTCAATTGCCTCTTATTGAGGATACTTGGTGTAGTAAATATTTGTTTGATGGCAATGATGACACCGTTAATATGATTGGTATGTTGTGGCAGGCCGTTAGCAATAACAGAGATACATCCGAAGATGTTGCCACCTGCACCAAGCATTGGTTTGATGGTGATGGTAGGAAACATTGGTTTGGTGATGATGGCCGCATGACTAATATGCTTGATAAGTTGTGGAAAACAATTAGCAACAACAGAGACACATTCAGGGGTGATATTTATGAAAGTTATAATTATAATCGAATGGGTAATGCCACTCAATGCCAGCAAATACTGACCGAACCAGAGAACTGCACTTATGTTATAGATTATACTTATAACTCAGCGGGTTGCTTGTTAACCACCACAGATAGTGTGACTAATCTAACCGTCGCTCACACTTACAACCCACTGGGGCAACTGATTAGAGTTGATAGTAAAACGCCACAGTCAGAATCACGCCGATTAGCGAATTATAGTTACACGCAGGAAGGTGATTTAGCACAAGTTGGCCTACTCCCTGTAAATAATACAGCAATGGCGACTCGTGATTTTTCTTACTTACCGACGGGTTGGATATCGAATATTAACGATGATTGTATAGATCAGACATTACAATACACTGAAGCAGGCTGTGATGGCGACGGTTATTACACCGGCGCAATTGCCAAGCAGAGTGTGCAATATAAAAAGGGAGTACAACAGGATGATGATCGCTGTTTTACTGTCGATTACCTTAACCGAATAGAGAGTGCAAAAAACAGCAGTACAACGGATCAATGGAGTATGGATGCTAACGGTAATTTCGAGAGCCATGCAATCAATGATGCCATTCACAGTTACACGACTAAAACAGATAGTAATCGTCTCGCTAGCATCCAAGGCGACACGTTCAACAGAACACTAACTTATACTGAAAATGGCGAGGTTGATACCATTACAGACGGTAACGGTACTCAAATGCAATTTGCTTATAGTCGTGGTAATGGTTTGACAAATACCATCTCACTACCAGGCAACAACACTCATGATCAAGTCGATTATCATTATAATGCCAACAATCAGCGAGTGATTAAACAGGTCACATTAGATCAGGATTCAGTGCTTCAGCGTACTTATATCCATGGTTTAGCAAATAATCCTATTGTTGAAATTGATAAAGTTGATGGTAAAAATAAAATAAAACGTTACATACATCTGCCAGGATGTACCGTGATATATTATGACAATCAGTATTTCGTCGCACTCAAAGATCATTTAGGATCAACACGTATGCTGCTAGATGAACATAATAATGTCGTCGGCCAATACAACTATGATGTTTATGGTACGCCAGAGATAATTAAATCACCGCAGTTTATGTTTGATTATCTTTATACTGGGCAGGAGTATGAACCACAAACTGGATTATATAATTATAAATCTCGATTATATGACCCGATGATTGGCCGTTTTATTATGATCGATCCTGAAATGGAGTTCTTTTCACCTTACGTATACGCGGGCAACAACCCTCTCATATTTGTCGATCCAAACGGTAAAGAGGTATTTTTAGCGATTCTTGCTATAGGGGCGTTAATTGGGGCCGCTATCGGTGGTGCAACGGCAGCATACCAAGGTGTAAAAGCGAACAAAACCGGGTGGGATCTTGTGGGTTATATTGCCACAGGTACAGCCATTGGGGCAGTAGGTGGTGCAGCATCGGCAGCAGGAGGTGTTGGGGCTTTCGCAGCGGGTTCTGCGGCTGTTTCTGCGACGGGTTCTACTGCTGCAGGTGTTGTGGCCGGAGCAGCCTTCGGCTCGGCAAGCACCAGTTTGCTTAGTGCGAGTAGCAATACCTTAAACTTCCTAAATAATCAGGCATTTGGGGTTAAGAATTCGGGGACAATTGGGGATGCAGCACTACAGGGTGCCAGTATTGGCGCTGTTGTTGGCGCTGTCGGTGGCGGACTTGTTGGGCATGGAGGTTCGATAGCACAATTGACCGCGTTACGGTCAAGTTTATCTTACAACTATCGCTCGCTTGGGCAAGTTTGCGAAGCCCTTAACATCTATTCAGAGATGACTGTATTGCCGCTACCTTCATTATTTACTAAAAACCAGAAAGTATTAAAGGGTGCTTTATTTTTAACTAGCCGCTCTAAACTGAATACGGCATTAACGTCAACCACTGACTACTACACTACAAATGCGGTGACACCAAGTGAACCTGCATAAATACCACTAAGAAATTAGTGTATTATGGCCCGTCAAAGTATGTAATTTGTGCTTTGACGGAGCTTTAATACCTATCCCACCTTAACAATCATAGACACTAATTCATACTTCCTGAATTAGTATCAATGACCTGCTTCAAGACCAAACGGAACAAAATTCAGCCTTTGATAAAAAAGATTACAAGATATTATTTGACGTACCTCACATAAAAATGCCTAATCGGAACCTATCTTATTGAACGATAAAATAGAGACGAACGTGAAGAATAAAAATCTGATTGCATCATCTGTTGTACTATTAGCCCTGCTCCCACAGGCTGCAAGCGCATGGAACTACCAAGGACATGTAATCGTTGCAGAAATGGCCTACCATAATCTATCTGACACAGCACGCGCACAAGTTGACGTGTTAGCAGAAAAAGCATATCGCTCAATGCCTCAAGATATCAAAAACAAAATGGATACTTTTGAAGGTGCAAGTCAGTTTGCAAAACTCGCTATGGTACCGGATTTGATTCGTAAGGTTCCAGCAGAAAACATTTGGGAATCGATGGGCGAACAAATACCGGCATCGTTAAACCAGTGGGATGAAAAAACCACGGGTGCTTGGCATTATATTAACCAAGCGTATCCAGCAAGCAGTAAATGTAATTTTATTCACATTCCAAATGTGGAAGTCGTATCTAAAAGCTTATTTGAAAGCTTCAAAGTAAATCATCAAGCGGCAAGCATGATGTTCATTAGCCACCTTGCTGGCGATTCACACCAACCAATGCACTCAATTAGCAGCGACATTTCCGCTAACAGCTGTAATAGTGACCTAGGTGCGAATAAGTATACGCTTAATATTCCACAACACGATCTCCACCATTTATGGGACAGTGGTATGGGTTTCCTTGACACGCTTTATGATATCCATGGTGTGGCAGTAATACTACAGAAAACGCACCCTAAAAAGTCGTTTGAACTAGGTACTACTGGTAATATCAATCAGTGGATACAAGAAAGCTATAAAATGGCAGACTTCGGATACAGTGTGAAGAAAAACACAACACCAAGTACTGCATACTATAAGCAAGGCACTAAAGACGTTAAACAGCGTTTATCTCAAGCTGGTTATCGTTTAGCTGATGAAATAAATTCGGCATACCCAACCAAGTAACCTCAGGTCTGATACCGCCTAAAGCGAGTCACTTTCGACTCGTTTATCAAGCAACCGTTAACACTGTCTGAATTCGTGTAAACCACCTGATTGGAAGGTGTAAATTCACTCGCAACAATATTGGTTCTTTGTTTAAAGAATGAATACAATACTTCAGCATCAACATAGCCAGTCATGACAGGGTCAATAACGGGATAACCGTCACCACCAGCCGCGTTGAAACTTGGCACAGTGAAACTGTAACTCTCGGTTTCACTAAACCCTTTATTATTGATATCGGAAATAGACACGCTTTGGTTTTGGCAATCAACACTCATCGATACACCAACTAATTGCGCATAGGCACCGGAACCCACTTGCTTCGTTGCAACATCACTTAGATAAGCGGTTATTTCAGCACCCGTCATCGTGCTTTTAGTTAATGTATTACCAAAAGGTTGCACGGTTAGTACATCTTTATATGTAATATCGCCAGCTTCGATTGATGCGCGTACACCACCAGAGTTCATAATACCAATATCAGCATTGACCTTAAGCATATGCGCTGTCGCAATGAGATGACCAAGATTAGTTTGTTGGGTTCGCACATTTGCACGTTCGCCATCAAATAGTGCATCGGTTGTCGCAATGACTTCATTAAGCTCTTCTTGTCCCTTTTGCTGATACTGGGATAAGATCTCTTTAACAGTCGCATCAGGTGTAATTGGATCTGCAACTAAGACACGTTCGCCCTCTTCATTCTTCACTTTAATATTTACCGGGATTAATCGATAATTAACCAGATGTAGTTGTTGATTATAAAATTCAAAATCAGCTCGACCTACATATTTACCCCATTCGAAGGCTTGCATTATGTAGGTGCCATTTTGCTTATCAGGAATACACTCACCGGTCGGTTGGAAATCAGCATAGTCGTTCGAATTCGCTTCCATACAAACAGGATTTTGTGAATGACCGCCAACAATAGCGTCAAGCGCGCCTTCGTTTAAAGCGCGAGCAAGTGCAACATCACCCGGTGCATTACTGCCATGCTGACCGTCGGCATAATGCCCCATATGAGTCGTCGCAAATATCACATCGGCACTATTAGCGGCGTTAATTTCATTAATAACCTGCTGAACTTCAACTTTAGGGTCGGTAAACCTCAGTCCGCTGATATATTCAGGATTACCAATTTTCACTGTATCTTCGGTTGTTAAACCAATGACCGCAATGCGTAAACCGTTAATCTCAAATATTTTATAAGGGTCAAAATAACGCTCACCCGTTTCGTTATCATAAATATTCGCCGCTAACATTGGGAAATCAGCTAACTCACGCTGCATTTCTAACACAGATAATGGATTATCGAATTCATGATTACCGACAGCCATCGCATCATAACCAATAAGATTCATACCAACAAAATCAGGCCTCGCGTCTTGTAAATCTGATTCCGGCACGCCGGTATTAATATCACCGCCAGACAACAATAATATTTCACCTCCTGCAGACTCGACCTCAGTAGTGATCGCGTCAATCAGTGTTTTACGGGCTGCCATACCATATTCGCCATGGCTATTTTCCCAGAAACGACCATGGTTATCATTGGTGTGTAATAAGGTAAAACGCTGGCATGCATCACCCGCATCTGCGCAAGTGCTGTAATTTAAATGATCATCAACATTCACATTGTCACTTTCATTATCACATGCGGTTAATGCGGCTAATAAACTCGCTGCCACCACTGTTTTAAAAAAAACATTATTCATTGCATCAACTCCTTGACGTCATTTCATTCCATTAAGATCGAATCTAGATCAGGTGATGAAAGAGTAAGTGACGAATATGACAATCTCATTAAAATATTGATTTATAATGATTTGTTTTAGGTGTCAATTAAAGTTTCAGTTCGTATTATAAACAAACCGTTCTCGATTGATGATTGAGAGTGTCATCATGCAGCAACATCGCACCAGCCCCCAACTGCATTTCGACAGCGCCTAAACGCGGCTTTATGATCGCATCATAATTGGCTTCCACTTTTAAAGAACTTTTAACTGCGGGTCCAAGGTAACTGGAAACTGCCTTTTCAATTACCTTACGTGTTGCAGAATTAGGTTTTAGCTGGTCAAAATCCCTGCCATTTCTGGGTTTGATCACGATATCAATCTTACTGCTAAGATCCCACATATTCTCACCAAGCATACTATTAACCCCTAAACAGGCAAATGCCCCTTCAGGTTGCTGCCTTGAGCATAACTGCGTAACTTCATCATCGCCCATGTTAACCCACTGACCTTGTAGTGTCTTAATGACAACTTCACCATCAACGATCTCTTGCAACATGTTGCGCAGGTTGGCTTCATTGCGGATAGCATGTTTAAAATAACTGGCGAAATATAACGCTAGGTCGTCTTCAGCACCGATTAAATTACTGAGTGCCACACTAATTGGATCTGTTGGCTTGCACGCATTCTGTTCATACCCTATTGCAAATCGGTATTTTTCCCAACTGCGGTAGTACAAGGCAATAATGCGGTTATTAAACATATCAAAAAAATCACACAATGCATGATCTTTATGCCGAATTCGCTGGAGTATGGCCTCGGTATAATGAAATGGCAGTACCCCATTCATTCCCGTCAATCCTAAGAATGTGACGGCGAGATCTAACTGGTGACTGTCAGTAACCTCAGAAACCTTATTAATTGGTGCGCCAGCATAACCCACTTGTTGAGCGACAGAAAAACGAACAGCTTCAAGACTCGGAAAGTTATCACGCCCAATAGCACCATGCTCAAAACCAGCCCGCTTTGCACGGTTTTGCAATGCATACACGGCTTGGTAAAAATCATAATCCTGCGGGTATTGTATTAAATCGTTGTCTAACATATCGATTCCCTCAGCTTATAATAAAGCACGTTCACCAATCCGCGCTGGCCACTGATGATATAACTGCGTACTGCCGTTACAAGTGACCTTAAGACGGGTAAAGCTATTGATTGCAGCAAACAATGCAAAGAAACGATCTAAGATTGTCGCGAAGAAGAATAAATCATTGTCAGGAAAACCCGCTGGATTGAGTATTAGATTAATATCACTACCATAGCAAACGCCCATGCGACCTTGTATCAGTAACTTGGCTGTAGAAGGCGTAATCGTTAATCCCTCAATATGTTGGATCTGTGTATTACTGGCCGCATTGTCTGCAAAGTTAAATAGGTGTAATAAATCACGTAGTTTATCTCGACCTCCATTCCCAGAGAAATGCTCGAGGCTAACTAAACGTAATAGCTGCCAACGGGTTGCTTTACCTAATTCAGGTCTGACTGCTGCGGTGAAAGCTGTCATGCAAGTGGCACTTTGTACCATGTGACCACCGGATGGCGTATGTAATACTGGGTTTCCCCCACCATAAGGCAGTTGTACTGGCAAGTTACGATTAGAACAAAGCCCGTGTAAACTTAAACGCTGGCGACTGCCATTTGCCGCGATACCCGTAAAACTATTAAACTCACGATCAACGACTGATAAGAATAACTCTGTGCCTTTTTGTGCAACGCCACCAGACCAATCTGAATGCTCACGCCTTGCAACCCAAAAATGTTTCACGTCTTGATAACGTGGATGAGTCTGACTATAAAAAGGACCGAGCCTGATTTTATCCATCTCGCTATCATACAAGGCAACGTCCGTAATCGACACGACTTCAGAACATGATTCATCGCGGTTATCTGCAACAATCCGATATTCATATACACTGGGATCTAATACAACGGGCTCTAACTGCTGTTCAAAACAATTGATGATTGGCGTGCAGTTTAATTTAAGACTGTCCTGATTAATATTTGACTCAAGCTCTGACGAGGACGCTGAAAAATAAAAGTGAAACTGTACTTCATCTTCATATTCTGGTGTTAATTTAGAAAGCAAATCGACTAATTCAACAAACAAAAACTTTTGTGGGAAAGCAAACTGCTCGACTAATAATCGATAGCCATCAAACGACTTATTACCATAAGGTAAAACAGATTCGTCATGCCCAAAGCCGACTGCTGAAAGATGCCTTGATTCGAGTGTTTTACAGTGACTTAAACCGTCTTTGGCACTGATACCAATACCAATAAGATGCTGAAATAAATGTGTATACAGTAAAAATGCATGCTGCAGTTGACCACCAAGATAAAAGCGTAATTTGTCTGGATTAACCAGCGATAAATTATCACCTGCAACAAAATGTTTTAGCGTGAATTGCAAGACGGATTTAGGTTTGGTGCTCCAAGGTGAGTCAGGCGCATTGAAAGGTGCATTCTTAAAGTAAATATCTTCGATTTTTAATGGTTTAACATCCGTGTTATAACACGTTGTAAACTCACAAGCCTTGTAGCCAGCGACATGGGTAACAACACGACTACCTTGCTCAAATAAGCTACCATTACTGACAATGTCGTTTACATTAAGCTGGCAAATACCAAGCGACGGGATCGTAACTTGATAATCGGGTGCAAGCTGCCCTAATAACGCATCAGTTAATTCAGGAAAACTGTCATCAAGTTTTTGTCTAATCTGTGCAGTTAATAACGACACGCCTTCCAGTAACCGAGAGACGTGCGGGTCTTCGACTGAATCATCATCAAGCTTTAATCGACCTGCTATTTTAGGGTATTTTTTAGCATAATCAGCGCCCATTCGTCGCAGGTAACTTAATTCACGATTATAATAACTTAATAAATCATCACTCATATATACAGCCTATGGTTATTTTTATAGCGATACCAATGACAAAAAATAATTACTTATTTGCTGCCGTTTCGATTATAAATTGGAAAATTAGTACAGATTATCTGTTACCGAAATACCCAGATAAACAGGTTCAACTTCAGACTCTAAGCTGATTAATTCCGGATGCGGATCTGCGTGCATTAAAGCTTCAATTCTTAGCTTTAATGATCGGTCGATGTCATCATTGATATCGACAGGTTCTACATTCACTTCGATAATACGTGGTTCAAAACGCATAATGGTTTGTTTAACTTGAGCGCATAATGCAAGTCTTCCATCAAGGGTTCCTACTGGAAGCCCCGAAAAATCCGGAAGTCCATAGTTAAATAACGAATCGTCAAGCTCACGATAATAATGAGGCCAGCTCATCCATTTCACCTTCGAATTTAATAGATTTTCGAGGTCGCGCTTCATTGAACGACGTAATGACCGCACTGTTATGCCTGTGCGTTTCTCTTGTGCATTACTGATATTCGGTTCTAGATCGATAAGCTTATCTAATAACGACGCTTCAATAAGCTGCTTATTATGAACGGCCATTAAGCTAACTCAGCTTGTGATGACACGCCTATATTTACGTCTTGGCTATCATGGTTGTCTTTATTCTCTTGGTCATAGTAAAAATCTGTCAGCTGAACAGCTGATTCACCAATTAATAGCATTTTATGACCAACACCTTGATACATAGCCTGGCCTTCACCTGCTGCTTGATTCATTGATTGCCAATCCGTTTCACGCCCAAGCTTTTCAGCGTCTGATTGACTACTTAGGTAAGTGAGAGGTATGAATGCATCACCACTTGGTCCGTTTTCGATATCAATATGAACGCGACGCCATACTTGCTCTAGGATCGAACTTGCAGGTTGCCATTCCAGAATGGTGATTTGTGAGAACTTAACTAAGTAAAATTTACCATTTGTTCCAAGCACTTCTAAATAGCCAGCCAAACTGTCATCAAGATCCCGTGGTTTAGTAGGACTATGCTGATAACGCGCAGATTCTAAAGCCGTGCATTGAGTCATGATGTCTTCTAGGTTGTTATCTTTAATGGCGACTTGCAGTGTCACAATGGCTTCTAACTCTGCGTCTGCATCACTAAATACTTCTGCCGTTGCCCCACCTTGCGAAAAGTCAACGCGAGATTGCTGCGCTCGAATAAGTTGTTGGACATTTTTACCACCAATCGCCGTTTCGGGGGCTTGATTGGTTAACAAGTTAATTTGTTTATCGGCTTTATCTAGCTCACCATTAATACATAGCAGCTCGATATAAGCACTGCGAATATCAGTATCAAGTGGTTGTTTTTTTAACCTTGCCTGACAATACGCGATTGCGTCTTGTAACTTACCGGTTTCAACTAACTGTTTTATTTCTTGCATGTTCATATCCTTATGCATGTCTCATTTTTTTCAAATTTTAGCTTAACGTAACAGCTAAACCGTGACGTCACTTGCTGCCAGTTCCGTAATTAAACGGATAGATGACACCATTTGATCTAATTGAAAATGTGGTTTTAAGTGAATGACAGAATAAAAACTCCCTGTTTTCCCTTTCACTTCATGTACTTCTACCCGTGCTTCGCACAGAGGACGTTTTGCCCTGACTTCATCTGAAGCACTTCCCGCTGCAGCTGTGTATCCCTGCAACCATTTTTGAATATCGCTTTGTATCTCTTGTGCAGTCAAATAACTGCCCACCTTTTCACGGCCAATCACCTTAATTGCATGTGCAAACCGTGATACGCAGAGAATGTATTGCAACATAGTCGCGAGTCGAGCGTTAACTTGTGCCACTTTAGTATCGGCAGTCACTTGTATACCGTTATGGATATAATTTACCGCTTTCTGTACTGATGAGTTACTGAAAAAAGCAAGCTTATCTGTGTGTTGTAAAATTGACAACGGAATAAAACCAGCTTCTGAAAATTGCTTTTCTAATCTATCACTCACAAACATATTCAATGGAATTTCGTTGCGGCGTTTATACACATCATTATTCATATTCAGTGATGACTCTGCGCCAAGATAATGATGAGGAAATTGATCAACCACGCCACGATTTATCTCACCTTGATTTACCCCTCTGATCTGAGCAAACCATTTTGAACTTGCAAAAGATCGCATTAATATGACGGCAAACGCGTAACCTATATTGCCCCATAGGTTATCTTTTTCAGCATCCTTAATCCGTTCACGGAAACGAAATTGATGATGAAAACGACCGTCATCCAAATAAGGACGCCGCATTAACATATACGGCGCTGTTAACCCAAGATATCGAGCGTCTTCTGTTTCACGTAACCGTCGCCATTGTATATATTCAACTTGTTCAAAATGAGCGTTGAGATCAATACCTAAGCCTAATTCTGAGAAGGTATTAACGCCGAACAGTTGTGGACTTGCAGAAGCAACAAAGGGGGCAAATGCCGCGGCTGAAACTTGCGTCATATTACGTAGGATATCAATATCTGATAACGCATTTCCCGGTTGAATTCGATTAGTAATTTGATAGTCACCAAGCAGTAATCCGAACGGTTGACCTCCTGCTTGTCCAAATTCGTTACTGTAAATAAGGCGATAAAGGTTACTCTGATCAAATTCGATGGCACGGCTAAAGTCTCGTGATATTTCCTGCCATGAAATACTGAGCATACTGACTTTAATTATCTCTTCCCGATCAATCGCTTGCTCTTGCTGAACAAGATAATGGACGCCTCGCCAGCTCGCCTCAAGTCGTTGAAATTTATGATGATGAATAATATTGTTCATCATCATGTTCAACGCTTTATCTAAATCTGTTAATAATTGAGTTAGCGTTGCGTTAAGTTCGAGTCTGATATTTCCATTTGATTTTAATCCATTGTCTACGAGCCAAACCAATAATTCTTCAATAATGATATCGTCTTCAACATCCATTTGTTGCAAAAATTCTTGCTGTAATAAATCAGCTGGATTCAGTATAAAAGCACTATTCGTTTGACCCTTAGTATTCTTCTTTCTAGTAGTCGACGTTTGTATATTGATTGTTTCGGGTTGTTTGATAACTGTTTGCTGCATCATGTTACTCCTTTAACAATATGCATATATTGAAAGTAAGCAGGTTAAACACACCTGCTTACTATTTGTTATTATAACGATTAATTACCTTCTGGGATTTTGGCTACAAGACGTAGTGACGAACTTAACTCTTCCATTTGTAGCCAAGGTCGCATCCATGCAATAGCGTTATAGCTACCAGGTTTACCCGGAATTTCTGTGACTTTAACTTTCGCATCCGCCAGTGGGTATTTCGCTCGAATTTCTTGACCACCACCTTCAGAGGCATTAACAAAACCTAAGATCCAACGATTCAACCAATTCTCAAGATCCTTCGCTTCTGCAAAACTACCGACTTTATCCCGGCCCATCACCTTAAGGTAATGCGCAAAGCGAGAGGTTGCCATAATATAAGGTAAACGAGTGGAAATTGACGCATTTGCTTGCGCATTAGGATCAGAAAACTGAGCGGCTTTTTGACAAGACTGTGCACCAAAAAAGACCGCGTAATCTTTGTCTTTATAATGGCAGATTGGCAAGAAGCCAAGTTTACTCAATTCAGCTTCACGACGGTCGGTGATACCAATTTCAGTTGGGCATTTTAGCGTTGGATCACCATCGCTACTCATGTAAGTATGCGTAGGCAAACCAGTTACTTTACCACCGCCTTCTGCACCACGGATCGCAGTACAAAATCCATATTTTGAAAATGCTTCGGTAAGGCGAGATGCTAACGCATAGGCTGCATTTGACCAGCAATAGTTATCATTGTCAGCAGACTGAGACATATGACCATCTTCTGACAGCGCAAATTCTTCGTAACGGAATTCCTCAACTGGCGACGTTGCTTCACCATAGGGTAGACGCGCTAAAACACGTGGCATAGTAAGCGTAACAAAACGCGAATCTGCACTGTCACGGAATGAATTCCATTTGGTGTATTCCAATGACTCAAATACTTTACTTAAATCTCGAGGTTTATCCATTTCATTCCATGAATCAAAACCAAATAATTCAGGCGCAGATGCGGATAAGAATGGGCAGAAACCAGACGCAGAGACATTAGACATAAGTGAAAGGCATTCAATATCTTCTGGGTGATTACTAAATTCATAGTCACCGACAATAGCACCAAATGGTTCACCACCAGCGATACCAAATTCCCCTTCATACACCTTTTTGAAGATCTGACTTTGATCAAACTCAACCGCTTTACTCAAATCTTTATGCAGCTCTTTTTTAGTTATCGTGATTAAACGCAGTTTTAACGTACCGCCTGTATCTGTACTTGTAACCAAATTATGAACGCCGCGCCATGATCCTTCCAACTTTTGAAATTTATCATTGTGCATAATCTTCGCTAATTGCTTTGAAATTTTCTCATCCAGTGCTGCTATCGATTCATTGAATGTAACCGTTAAGTTTTTATTCCAACTCACCGTCCCCTTCAACGCTTCTTCCGTTAAGGTTTTGATCAACTCTTCCGAACGCGATACTTCGGTTTGCTTTGTTGCTCCGATGACTTGGTCAAGTATTGATACTTGCTCTTCTGCTGACTCGAGTTCTTGTGCTGCTGCAAAATCTGACATTATGCTTTCTCCCCAAGGTCTAACTCATTTGCTAATTTGTCTAAATCAGCACTGTTGCTTAATACTTTTTCTAAAATATCTTCTAACTCTTCAGAACGATCTACTTTTGTCATTAAATCTCGTAACTTATTACGTGTTTCCATTAATTTACGTAATGGTTCAATTTGGTTAACAATTGCAGCGGGTTCAAAATCGGCTAGCGAATTAAACTCAAGACTAACACTCATTTCTTGGCCATCTTCATCGATCAAGGTGTTGTCTACTTTAAATTCTAATTTCGGATTCATTCGCTTTAATACATCATCAAAGTTATCTCTATCGATCTGAACAAAACGACGATCTTTTAATGGTTTTAACGAGCTTTTGTTTTCTCCCGCAAAGTCACCCATAATGCCAACCACAAAAGGTAATTCCTTTTTAGCAATTGCACCTCCGGTTTCAACATCATAGGTAATATGTACCCGTGGGGTACGAACTCGTGATAATTTTGACTGTACGCTTTCCATAGCTGTTCCTTAAATTATGAGGTAATGATTATCATTACTTATGTATTGGTATTTACTGCTGAGTTTAATCTTTTATGTTTCTTCACTCTGGGCTATGCCAGTAAGTTTGAAATAATCTGTTCTCGCACTGGGGTCACTGACTAATTCTGCGAGTAGCTCAGGCAAACTAAGTTCACTCCAACGTATCGCTTGTGCTATCGCGTATGAAATTGGAGAGTGAGGCTCTGTTGTACGAAAATATTGTTCAATTTTATGCAATGCTTTAATCGCTTCTTGCCTATTATTCAACGACTGTTCCATTTGCACAAAGTCATAACCATTCGTCGGATTAACACGCGCAGTGGGCTCGGACTCGGTATTTAAGTCTGATACATCAGCCGTATCATCACTATCTAAATCATTAATTGACTCAGATTTATCAATCTCGATTTGAGACTGCGCATTAATCACGTTAAAACGTTCTGTCATAATAAAGGTAAAAATATTCTGACAATTTTGTAATTTTTCAGATATTTTTGACGTCGGTTGCGCATTACCTGACATCACTTCATCCATTTTTTCTGACAATTCACTAAAGGCCGAAATGGCGTCTTCAATATCGTGCTTTAGTTTAATTAATTCTTCATCGCCGATTTCGGTTAACGCTTCCTTAATCTGTTTCAATGAAATAGCACCGCTTTCAATTTTACCTTTTTGTTTATCTGCGCTTAAGCTGTTTAGTTGGCTTGCTTGTTCAATCTGCCATGTTGCATACCGTTCACCAGATAAAGTTTCAACTAAAGGGATGGATAAGATTGGCATTAACAATACCCCTTCCCCTTCAAAACCATTAAGTCCAAGCAACGGTGCAATACGAGTTTCTAATCCATCTTCGTCGGGACTTGGATACAATCCATCCCAGAAGTGACAAATCAGTTGGTGTGCCAACTTGAAACCAATCGCTAATCCGGCAAAACCATCGGTACGGCATAGCGCTTCAATTAACCAAGCACAATACTCAAGATCTTTCGTCTCACTAACGAGTATTTGTGGTATTTCATCTTTGATCGGATGCCACTCTCGTACAAAGTCAGCCGTCGTTTCATCACCATCTATGCCAATTAATGCATTTCGTTCATTTGCACGAGTGCGTGTACGAATTTCTTTCAAGCGATAGTATTGAGACAAAGGTGACGTGTCAGTGCGAGGATCAATACCACACAACAATTCGCCATTAATGGGCTTTACTACATCTTCGATAATTTCTTGGTTTAATACTGACATCTACTACATCCATGTAAGGTCGATAAGCACTACAATTTAGCTAAATAACGGTACGGTAAGATCATCATTTTCAGCGCTGTTAAGCTGATTCTGTCGCGCTACCGACACTAAGATTAAGGTGACATTATCCTTTGCTCCTTTACCCAGTGCTGCGTGCATGAGCGATGAACCGGCGTTTATTACGCTATGCTGCTGTAACTGCTGCGCAATACTTGCGTCGGATAACTCACCAGTTAAGCCGTCACTGCAGAGTAATAGCATTTCACCTTCGATAATCGGATGTGTCACATGATCAATTTCGATATCTTCAACCACGCCTATCGCACGAGTGATGACATTACCCATCGGGTGTTTTTCAGCATCCTCAGCACTCAACACTCCCTGGTCGATTAATTCGTTCACATGGGAATGATCTCGTGTAATTTGCTTTAAATCTTGATGGTAAAAGCAATAACCTCGGCTATCACCAGCCCACAACCAATGTGCGGTATTACGATCAATCCAGAGTAAAACAACGGTTGAACCTGCGGTTTTCCCTGCAAGTTGGCTATGACTATAAGCAATGATTTTTTCGTTTGCTGTCAGTATCGCTTGCTTTAATACGTCAACGGTAATGCCACGATAGGCGTTCTCATTAATATAAGTATTGATTGTTTCGACAAGGATTTGGCTCGCCACATCTCCTGCCTCATGTCCACCCATGCCATCAGCAACCACCCAAATATTTTGCTCTGGGTATTCCAATAAACTGTCTTCATTTATTTTTCTCACAGCGCCAACATGAGTTTGACCAAAAGATTGTAAAACTATTTCTGTTAACATCTCGATTTACCCTTCTTAATACCGAGTCCAATTACCATCTAGCATGCCAGCATAAGTGGCTGCACTTGGCATCCCAGAAAAAACTAATGTACAAGGATCAATCTTGTCTGAACCCGCTGTCCACCATATGCTATAACGATTAAACTGCTGATTTAATGTCTGTTGTAATAAACCAAGTTGATCACTCCCAATATCTCCCGTTTGCTCTCCTACCGCCGTTAGCAGCCAATTTTGCTGGTGGCTATTCGGAGATAGCAAAGTTTGCTTGTAGGATGTAATAGGTGTGACATCAAGGCTTAGCGGTGCTAGCTTTTTATACCAATTCAGCAAGACACAGTTGTCATCTAATATCGTTAACAATTGCTGTTCGTTTTGCTGAAAAAATGCCTGTTTCTGCCAGAACTGTAGTGGGTCTAGATCCGCTTGATAGAACAAGGTAAACGGATAATATCGCCCGACGTTATCCACACTTGGGATCAAGGTGCCAGCGAAACTTCGATCTGCACACACGCCGCCACTCACTGCAAAATGCCAAATAGGTGACGTTAAATAATTATCTAGCCACTTGCCTTGCAATTTTTCTCGGCTGACTGCAAGTGCTGCTTGCACCCATTCGTTCCAAGATTGCTCTAAGCTTGAATCAAGACCTAGGCTAACAAAATCCCCTAAACTCGGAATTTTCCCGCAATATCCCGTGATGATATCAACCGTTTTAGTATTCATATTGGCACTATTCATTAATTGTTCGTCTATTACAGCTTGGCCGGACATGAAAACGCCTCCAATTCACGTGTTTTAAATGGGGTCGAAGCGCTACCAGCGATCAGCTGAATCTTCGCTACATGACCCTGAATTTCAATTTCTAACATGTTATCTCTTAGGGTTTTTGGTCGCTTAGCCACGATGTCATCTAAGAACCGGAACCAAGCCCAATCACCTTCATATGACTTTTCGACCGTGCGCATGTAGTTTGCAGGTGTAAATATCACTCGGGTTTGTGCGAAGTTTGCCGAACTTGGCCAATGATATTCAGTCACTCTTATTGGGTCATGACGATAAACAAAATTTTGGTCATCAATTTGCAGCTTAATTTGCTGCATATCGCGATCTAAGTAGTTTGCTTTCAATGCAAATTCTATCTCTGGCGTACTACCTGATTCAAAAAATTCATTTTTGATCTTGTACCACTTTCGGAACACGGCTAAAGACTTATTACTTAAACCAATATTATTCTTAAAGGTCCAACGTCTAGCACCCATTCGTACATGAGGTTTAATGTAAGTCTCAAAATACTTAGACATGGTGCCTTCGGGGCTAAAGAAGCGAGAGAAATCTCTGATCCTAACTTCATCCTGCGCATTACGCTTAAACGGATAACGCCCACGTATACGTTTTTTATATTCGTTATATACCGTACCTTGCCATACATCATTCAGATGATAACGTGAGCTTTGCAATGATATTTGTGTTGTACTTTCGACAACACCTTTAACCATTGCAGCAAAAGGCGATGGTAGATCTTCAACAAGCTTATCCAACTCAGCAAGAGGTTCTCCGGCTTGTCTTAGGTTTACATGCTGTCGAACTATTTTGTCTCCACTCGTTTGACCTCGACTCAGTTTCGCTAAAAGTGCATGCACCTTCTTCATCTGTGTTTGAACTTGTAATACATCGGTATCTTCCAGTCCCAATATCCCTGGAAATACGTTTTCAACCGATTCACCAGGTAATGCGATATTAATGCTGACATCTTGTGGCATGTACTGCTGGAAGCGGTTGGTCGTACTTGGCATTTTGTGCGCGGCTATCGCTCCTGCTACCTCACCCGCTTTGCCCGCTG
This sequence comes from Moritella sp. 28, assembly GCF_018219435.1. Lineage (NCBI taxonomy): Bacteria > Pseudomonadati > Pseudomonadota > Gammaproteobacteria > Alteromonadales > Moritellaceae > Moritella > Moritella sp. 28. The sequence goes on from NZ_CP056121.1 coordinate 2,776,221, forward strand.
CTTCTGATGCTGGTAGCTTAGTTAGCTCAATATTATCTTGAATCGCTGTTAATAGTTTTTGTATTGCTTGATCCGGTCCCGTCAACACCTTAGTGGTGTAAGCACCTTGTGATGCGGTGTCAAATGGTTTAAGTGCAACATCATCAATTAAATCACGCCAATAATAACTGTACTCTTTGAAGTAACGTTCCTTGACCTGATTAATAATTTGCTCTTCAACATCATCCCCCATACCTTTAACTTCATCACCATAAACCCAACTATCTTTTGTTAATACTTGAATGATTTTTTTGTGTTCCGCGAGGAATACTTTATAAAAACCTTCGTAAGTAAAAAGCGCAGGTATCGGTTTACTCATCGACTCACCACTGTGGCGATAAAACAGCCCTATGCTTTCATTTGGTAAGACATTGGTGAGCTTAAATTCACCGAGCTGATGTTGCTTTGACTTTTGTTGAATTCGAGCAAACGCGCGTTCAGCTAAAGGCACTGAGAGTAGAATTTCTCTCGCTTCACTTACAGCCAGCTCGTTATATGCAGGTTCTATCGCGCTACTACTTAATAACACTTCTAAATGTTCATTAAGCGCTAAACGCATTACTTTGTTAACATCACCAGGGATATTATTTTCTAAGTGGAATGAAAACCATGATTTAATTTGCTCTGCGTTATAGTATTCACGCTCAAACAACATTAAGTAAGTCTTTAAGGTTTCATATAAATAATCAATATGTGTTTTATTGTTTGCCATATCGCTGACTAACGATTTCGATACATATGCCAATAAATATTGCTGCAATGCCCGTTGATACACTTCGTTCGTTGCCTGCCCTAATCGGTCACCTTGATACAAGCCTAAATGATTCGGCCAACCGTCAGGCAAATTACCTTCATAGCCCGTTGGAAGATTACGTAGAATCGTTAATCCGTTTGCTAACGTAATGAGATCACTTGACTCAGTTAAACCACCATTTGCATTCTGTTTAAATGCCTCGACACCGTCGCTAACCTGTGCAGATAAGGCTTGATTCCAATTTGCACTTGCCCACCAGCTTGCTCCCAATACAGCCGAAGATACACAAATCGATGTAATTGCAGTACGACGTAACCAACGATTATGACGCGCGTGCTCAGTATTAACAGTTGCAATATTTTGCTCTGCAAAAATGACATCGTTAAGTACAGACTTAAGGAAAAAACCTTTCGGTTCGTTATGATTAATAGACAGAGGGGCACTTGGTTTCAAACCAAAACCACTCGCCATTTGGCTACTCACGCGATCGATCGGGTTACCCGCTTGATGACCACTCGCGATGAAAGCACCACGTAATAGTGGTAATTTTTCAAATGCATTGGGTGCAAATATCTCTTTTAAAAAATCATCTGCGGCCCCTTGCAACATGCGTAACTGTTTTGGAAATTCATAAATTAGCGCACGGACTTTTGGGTCTCGCTCACCATTTAAGCGCTGTAACATGCCTTCATTAACTTTAACGATAAGTTGATAAAATTCTTTATTAAAGAGTGACACGACACCTTGTGTATCTTCACTGCTTTCCATCGGTAGCGTAAAGCCCCACGCTTGTTCACGCTCTTCCTCACTCAACTCTGCAAAATATTCATTAAAACCAGCAACGAGATCGGCTTTGGTGAAAATGACATATATCGGAAAAGTCATGCTCAATTGATTTTGTAATTCTTGAATTCGTTGCTTAATTGCACGCGCATGGAGATTACGTTCTGTTTGCGTACAGGTTAATAAATCTGACAAACTCATCGAAATGAGGACACCATTGATAGGTTGTTCTGCACGATAACGTCTTAACAGCCCTAAAAAGCCAAACCATGCTCTTGAATCAGTCGCACTCCGACTGTCTTGAGTCGTATAACGTCCTGCGGTGTCAATTAATACAGCTTTATCAGTAAACCACCAATCACAATGCCGAGTACCAGCAATACCGGCCAGTGCGTTTACACCCATTTCTTTCTGCAAAGGAAACTGCAGTCCAGATTGCTGTAATGCTGTCGTTTTACCCGAACCCGGAGGGCCGATAAGCACATACCAAGGTAGCTGATAAATACTTTTACCTTTGCTCAATTTAGCGGTGCGCAAAATATTAATCGCTTGCTTAAGTTTGTCTTCAATCGCTGAAATATCTTGCTCTGCTGCAATATCATCTATTTCATTGTCTTGCCCTTTGATCATCTCGCGAGCTAACTTATTATTTTGGCGTTTTACTAAAACCTTTTTGACGAGTAAGCTTGCGACCCAACATAAAAATAATAACGCTAAAAAAACCAACCGATTCATCACACTTGCTAATGGTGTGACGCCATCAATAGCAATGAGAGGACCAGCCAACCAAACACAGACGACAATGGCAATGATGCCTATAACAATAAAAAGGGTTTTTAACGTTAATAACGCGAATAGTTTCGATATACCTTGTTTAAATGACATCTTTTATTACCTCAAAATATCGATTTCGACACGACGATTTAACGCGTGCTGCTCATGACTGATCGTAGAATCTGCAACTAATGGTTCTGATGACCCCCGACCTTCAGGTAATAACCTGCCACTTAAACGAGTGTCTTTGGCTAGTACATCTGCAATGCTTGTCGCACGAGCAAGTGATAAATGCCAGTTTGAAGGGTATCGGCTCGAAATAATTTGTTGTTTATCCGTATGCCCAGTAATTAAGATTTGCCCTTGCGTTGATTCAAGTGCACGCGCAATTTTACGGATGATAGGTTGGTATGCAGGACTAATTTTATCACTACCACTGGCAAATAAATCAGCGCTAATTAAGCGGATGCTTATACGGTCAGACAGTTCTTGAACAACGACAATGTTCCGACCAATTTCTGTTTGTAATAATTGTTCTAATTTTAATGCTAATGAACTGGCTCTGACCGCTGAGGTGGCTTCCGGCTTACGGTCAACAAGATTCAATACTTGTTGGTAAACTAAATCGGCGTTTTCGTTAACATTCAAACGTAATCCTATAAAGCTCGCAGCAAGCAATGCAGCTGCAATTGATGCTGTAACCCAGATAGGTAATTCGAACTTGGCTTTGACACTACCTACTTGAGCTACTTGTAAGTTTTCAGATAAACGCTTTTCTCTGCGTCCATAATGATTTTTTAAAGCAAGCCCTAAGTTATCGCGTAACGATTCAATTAATTGTTCTGCGTTTTTAGTAACACGGTATTTACCTTGATAGCCCAGTGACAAACATAAATATTGTAATTCAACAACAAATACCATTTCGACCATATTCGCGACTGACTCGTCCAATAATTGATAGAAATGCTCGCCACCAAATGTTTCATGATAAAAATGACTTTGCAGTGAGTTTTGCGCCCATGCACTGTTACGCCCCCAAGGCATTGTCATTACAGTTTCATCAATAAATGCACAAACACAAAATTTAGCGGCATCAATGAGTTTATTATCCGTTGTTTCTGTTTTTCCACTTAACTTGTTTTCATATTTTAATGCGTGTAATTGACGTTCATATTTATCCACTATATCGATGCACTGGCCATGCAATACATCTACTTTTTCGTATTCATTATTAACCCTAAGCTGGTTAATCAAGGATAGGATTATCCCTGCGTGTTCGATCAGAGGATTCGCCCCAATGGTTAAAATTGTCTGATTAAATGCTTTATGCTGTGGCTGTACAAATAAGGTATTATTGTCATCTGCTGCAAGACCTGGTTTGGGTACAGCGTTGGCGACAGTACTAGACGGTGTTGGTTCGGGTTGACTCCGACCTCCAGGTCTAGGTTTAAATATTGTTTTTTCACTCATACTAATCTATCCCTGCTTACTGCTAAACGGTCCATGTTAACGTTCAATGTAAAATTTCCTGCTGATACTTATTGCTTTATTGACCACAATTCCATTGCGAGCCCTGGAAACTGTCCAGATAAATGGATAGCAACACCACCACTACTTTTTAATTTATGCCAATATTCACTACTACTATCTAATTGGAAATAAACACTCCCTGCATGATAAGGAATTTGCCTTGGGGCAACAGGTAAGGATGTAACGCTAATTCCTGGAAGTTGTACATTAACCAGATCCCGAATCAGTTCGACCGGGCCAATTTTTATTTGACCCGGTAAGTTTTTTGTTACCTCTTGTACCGACATATTTGCTTTTACAGCCAAGACTAAAATACTATTTTCCAGCACACTTTTGTCTGCAAGTTGTGCGACATAAATTCCAAATTGCTTCTCAATAAGCGCTAATCCTACCGCCGTATGATCGACCACAACACTCAAGGTTTGAGTCAATAACGACATACAACTACCGAAGGTTGCAGCTAAGTTATCATGCTTATATAAAGGCATTTTCGCTGCTCTTTTTGTTTCACCGTAAAAGGTCGATAACTCTCCCGAAATCGAAATAAACAGTTCAAATAATCGCTCAGGATGTAATGTACGCTGCTGTAAATTGTGCATCAATAAGGGCTCGATTCGATTTAAAAGTTGCAGCATCATATAGTCTGCAACTGTAGATGCTTGACCCTGGCCTTTTGTTAAACGAGCGGCAATGGCTTCTGCGCGCTGCACGACCATACCGGTAACTTCATTGATATAGTCAACGAGATGGGCAACAGATTTAATACTCATACAAGGTGGGATAAACTTTTTATCAAGCTTGATATCACCTGTATCACTGACATTAATCACACGCGCAATCGGAATCGTTACATAACCCGTGAGATCTTGAGTTGCGAGTTTAAATTCAGCACTTAGTTTAGCCATCGCAATTGATTCAACGGGTAAACTCTCGAGTGATGTATCAATTACATCTTTATAAACATTTAAATAGCGTACTATAACGTCATCATTTTCACTGTTTGTAATATTAAGACCGATACTTTTCTCTATAGGTAATGCCAACACGATATTACAATCAATCGTCCCTGGCGGTATAAGCAACGGCGGTGGTAATCTTGCCTGTGATGGCATCTTAATGTGTGTACCATCATTAAAAACACCTTCAAAATCCGTTAACGAAAAACGCCCTAGCGTTAATAAATCATCGTCAGTACAAAGTTCAACAACCCCCCACTGGTGAGATCCTAAAGCTTGCAATAAGCGCCTTTGTACATAACCATGATGTCGGTCTTGCTGCTGAAAATGCTGGGGGCGAAGAAACATTCCCTCACTCCATGCAACTTTACTGAAGTCACTCATTACTGTAATCCCCCATGCTGATATCTATCATCACCGCGTAATAAAATTGCTTATTAATCACGAATAAACACACTTAGTTTTTCTAAATACACATTGAAATCATCGTACGCTTTAGGATCAACGGCTATTACATCTCTCCAACGTGAGTTTTCAATATCTTGATAAGCAACTAGTACTGCTATAAATCGTGTGTTTTTGTTTAATTCACGTTCATATTTTAGCTGTTGGCCTGGGTTGAATACTAACTCTTCCTTTTCAAGCAACTCTGGTCCAAGTATCTCTTCGTAGTCTGAATACAAGCTAAAGAAATCGGCTGTTTCAATCGGCCCACGACTTGCTAGCTGAAATATTTTAACAACGACTGGTGATGGGCGCGTTTCAATGTCGGGGTTTAAATTCCTAGATGCAACAAAATTTAATGTTGTAGATGGCGTTATTACAAAGTTCATCATCGAACACCCTGCCAGACTACTTACCGCTAGTATTGCCATGCACATAAAAACGATGCGATTAAAGCGATTACTTTTTAAGTTTAATAATTTCATGTCTCTGCCTGTTTTAATATTATGGTTTTTAAGTAAATTCGGTTTATTACAAAATATCATTTACCCTGTTTCTGCCTTTCTTCATAAGCTCGAACAAACGCGTCAGAAAGGATACTTTCACGGTTAACAGTGATTTCGTTGCGGATATCTTCATGCATTTCAATAAAATTACGCCACATTTTCAGCTCTTTACTACTACGTTTAAACTTATCAAAAAATCCTTTTTCGTCTTTATCCGGGACCATATTATCTGGTGAGAGTTGTTCTAAAACACCGACAACCGCGCCCTCTAGACCAGCCCGCATGCTCTGTTCATGCTGACGTAAATCACCAAATGCTTCTGTAATGGCCTTGTTTGTCGACATAAAACTCCCATTGGTGCGCAAATATAAATTACGAAATAAGTCATCAACAGAAGCTGAAAATTTGAATGGGTTATTTTCTTTAATCTGAAACATGGTGTGATTAACGCGGAACTGATTTTTAAATAAAGCTCGGTCTCGTAATGAAGCCATAAGCTCATCATTTATAGTTCGGATTGATGTTCCAAGGTCAAACCACCATTCCTCATCATCAATAACAGGTGACGATTCAATGCCTAGACCTTTAAGAAACGCAGCCATTTTATCTGTGTTTTTAACTTTAGACTGCGGAGAATCGCTAACGATTTTTTTGCTTACTAACGCGACTTCCTCATCTTTTTTTGTCGATGCTGCTTCCTGTATATCGACAACTGGTTTTGGTGCAATTTTAGGTGCGCAGGCACTTTTCCCATCATTCGCCCAATTCCAATCGTCAGGAATAATGTTGCTATCTAGTACTAAACTATCCTGTAATTCACTGCCGATTAAATGAGGGTCGCTTACACTCGTCAGATTAACCGGCTTATCATGATTGACACGATCTTCTTCTATATATGCAGAAGAATCATAAGAAGAAAAAGGAGATGATGTTGAGTTTGAAGCCAGTAAATGATCATCTGATAATTCGACCTCAATGTTCACTTCAATGACGTATTCGCCAAGAATAATTTGCTCCCCAGATGCCAATGTATGGCGATTGCCTTTACCAAGGGGCTTAGTAGACTGATTAACGAACACACCATTTGTCGATACATCTGTAATATAATATTTACCCATCACTAACGTTAATTCGGCATGTCGACTGGATAAAATTTTATCGCAGTCAGGTAGTACCCAATCATTTGAATCAGAACGACCAATTACCGCAGATGCACCTTCTAATTTAAAGGTTGCTTGTAAATTTGGTGATAATTGTTGATAACTTATTACAGATAAAAGCAGTCCCATTTGTCATTCCTTGACTTATCTTGTTAACGCTAAATAAATATCCAGCTGGCCCTATACATTTATCAATGTTATTAACTTCTAAGTTCATGAAGTTTTGTATTTAATACGAATTGATATAATCATAAAACCAAATAAGTACAACCAAGTCAAACAAGCTAATCCGCTACATTTACAATTTAAACAGATATCTAATACTACATTTAATACTATTTCCGGTAAATAAATGTGTATGCTGATTGTCGTTAATGAAATACAAGGATTTATTATTCGCTAAGAAAAGTAAATTTTTCATTTATTGCTGAGCATAATTTCAACCGTATTTAGACACGTCAGTTGACAGAACGACAGGATCGCACAAAAGCACTTTAAAAACAATAACTTACCATGGTGCGATTCATTTTTTAAGATCATGGTAAATAAATAGGAAAATGATAAAACGCTTTATTCACTATTGACAAAAAGCATAATAAAAATCGTAATTACAACTTACTTTCATTTGCTAATATTAAAGTTAACTAAAGTATTAATTTTAATAAAAAGCATAAATCAATACAAAAGGACTAGATGGAACTAGTACTTTTAATACATTAAGTTTTCAAAAAAACACAAGGAGTCTAGTGTGGGAAAAGATAAAATGCTATTAGGTAATAAAAACTCAAAACATGACATTGATACAGCGACACTTACAGGACAGGTACTAAAAAATAGATATGAATTAGAAGCGCACATTGGCTCTGGCGGCATGAGTGATATATATAAAGCAAAAGATTTGTTATTAGATAAAGCAGGTGTCGAAGAACCTTACGTGGCGATAAAAGTCTTGCAACCACAATACACACGAAATAAAGAGGCACAACAACTGCTGTTTCGGGAAGCACATAAAACGATGTCTCTTTCTCATCCCAATATTATCCGTGTTTATGATGTAGATAAGGAAGATAATCTTTGCTTTATCATTATGGAATGGTTAAATGGCGAAACACTTGATCAAGTGATTTCACGATCTAAACCTAAGGGATTAACATATAAAGGTGCTGAGAAAGTTATTTCACAGGTCGCTGATGCACTCAAATTCGCCCATAAAAATGGCATTGTACATACAGATTTAAAACCCTCTAATATCATGCTCACACGTAATGGTGATATTAAGATTTTCGACTTTGGTGTTGCCAGATTAATCCAGAATAAGGCAGATGAATTTGCCAACGATAATATTGAACAGCATAACTCACTGAGTGGTTATACACCTGCTTATGCAAGTGCGGAGTTGTTGCAAGGTCAGCAACCATCAGAAAGCGATGACATCTTTTCATTAGGCTGTATTTTTTACGAATTACTATCAAGTAAACATCCTTATTTACGTAAACCGGCAGATCAAGCAATTACGGATAAGATCACTGTAAAAAAATTAACTAAACTCAGTAATAATAAATGGAAAGTTATTTATTCAGCATTGCAACTATCGAATGCAGATCGACCACAAAGCATTCAAGCGTGGCAATCTAAACTAACCCGCAAACCACTTCCTGTTTTTTCAACCATATTACCTTTACTTACTATCTTAGGTTCTGTCGGTTATTTTTATTATATGGAAAATGTAATCACTACACAGCAATTGACTGAACGGGTTCATACATCGAATGTTGATAACTTAGCTAACTCAAGCGTTGAAGTATTCATGAATTCATTATCTGAGCTAGATGGTGAAACAGCGACGATTAAAGCCGGTATCTTGCGACTGAAACGTGGGGAAGTGATCAACTTCCATATTGCAAAAATAAACCGAATTATGCAGGATCCAAAATCACGCTATCCTGATTTCGACCAGATGGCAGCATTGATTGAAGAAACGACAACCTTATATCCAGACTCGATTAAACTTACCGATATGGAACTGTATGTTGAAGACCAAAGAGAGTCAGCAAGAGCGATACTGCTCGCGAATATTGAACAACGCCTACTAGATGCAAACTACCTACCTGACAGCGATGGAACCGATATATTCACACTACGTCAAGATATGAAACAAGTTGATACAGATTACAAGATCATCCCTTCAAAGCAAGCGGTAAACCTATATCGTAAACAACTCCGTACTGCGGTCAGTGAGTACAATTATAACGTCATTAATACACTACTGGCACCCGGCGAATTACTATTTAAAAATTCAGCTTCGGAACTACAAACATTATTAGATCAGCCAGAACTAATCACTGCGATTAAAACGCTCACTGATTATCAAGCTTCAGATAAATCACGATCATTTCCTTTCGATGCTGCAGAGCTATTTTATCGAGATCGATTTGATGCATGGATTGCTGCTGTAAAAATGGCGACAAGTCAACGGACATTAGACCGAATTTATAATCAACAAAACACGTATAACAAATCACTACCCGTCAATTTTAAACCGTTAATCAAGTTACGCCGAGATTTAGCCAATCGTTATTTGAAACTAATTGTGACAGGTAAAATTAAATCAGAGTCAAAAGTAATTAAAAAAGCGGAGAGTCTGTTAACAAAAGCAGATAAAGGGCAAGAAGATTTGATTTAAATATTGAAATAAAACGCGGGGTTGAGACATTAGGGCAGTAACTCGCCCTCCTGTCTGACAGTCTACAACAAAGAGCAGACTGTCATCATCAATCAATACGAGTGAGCTAAAGTTTAGATTTCAAAAGGCACAGTTTATTATGGTTAGCTCACTTAGACAGCTGTATGGATTGAATGCTTGCTCGAAGTTTATCTTCATACTTTGGAAATTCTCCTTTCGCTGAATTGAAGTTGAAAATAAGCATTTCTTTACCATAGCTAGTAATAAGCATGATGTTGTGTATGTCTGTATCAATCGCGTTTGAGAACATCTCAAGATACACCCATTTTTTTCCAGAAAGCTCTATAATTTCTTTCTTTTTCCATTCAACACCGGGGATCATACGATCAAAAATTTTCTTAAAGGAATCCATTATAACTGGCAACGGAGCTGCCGAAATATCATTTGGCTTAAGGTCATATGTAATAGTAGTCGAAGCCGAAGCATTGCCAAGAACCCATTTAGGGGCCCTCTTGTGTGGCCACTTTGTATCTATAATCTCTTGAGGTAATGGCCGAAATTCATAAGGTGACACGAATGAAATATCAGTGTTAGAAACGCTAATTTTCTTTGCCAAAGAAGCAAAAGAGAGCGTGATAACCATAAGACTTAATAGAAACTTCATTTAATATACCTAATGAGTTAATTAGTGATTTCCCAGGTATTCCGTATGATGCCTAAAAATCACGAGCATAAAATAACTAAACACTTCATTATTGTTAAATAACAATGAATTACATTGCTTTTAGTATTGATTATTAAATTATTCTGTTAATTGAAAATAAATCACCATAAATATAAATACATTTATAGCTCACTGCTCTATTTCTACGCCCTACCCTACTTCGAGCCTATATACTGATATACCATCATAATTACAATAGGATACAAATTTAACATACAAGACAATCGCTAAACATTAGCGACATAAGTTTGATGTGGGTCACAAAGTATTTTATGAAAGTTTATAACTGATCAATTGGTAGTTTAAAAATCCCAACCAAAACGCAACAGAGCCATGAAAACACTAACAATATTGGCACTTTTCGAAAGTACTGAAAGGTGCTATGGTGCCAAAAACGAATCAACAAGGAAACTCATCATGACTAAATTTGCGCTAATTACTGGAGCGAGTCGTGGTATAGGAAAGGCTATTTCTCATTACTTTGCCCAGCAAGGATATTCGCTTATTTTAGTTTCATTAAATAAGGCAAATTTAGAGTTAGCTAAGTTAGAGATAGAATCACAATATCCGTCGACTAATATCGAAACAATGACAGTCGATTTTAATAAGCCAGCAGACGTTGAATCTACAATAAAATCGATTATTACTAACCACGATTCTATCGATGTTATGGTTAATAGCGCCGGAGTCCTCATGGCAGGGCACGTAGATCTAACACTGAATCAACTTTCTGAATTAATAAATGTAAACCTACTTTCGACCATTACAGCATGTAATTTGGTTATCGAAAAAATGAAACGACAAGGTTACGGTGAAATTTATAATATCGGATCAACCGCTGGCTTAGAGCCTGTTCCTAAAATAGCCGCTTATTCAGCAACAAAAGCCGCTATCGTTAGTTATAGTCAATCTCTTTATCAGGAACTTCTTCCTTTTGGCATTAAGGTTTGCTGCCTATGCCCAAGTGTTGTCGATACTGACATGACCAATGATGGGCGTATTATGAACAACCTCAAAATAGAGACTCAAGATTTAACCAAAGCTATCGATTTTATACGCAGTTTATCTCCTAGCGCCACTATGTCGACATTATCTATACGTTGTAAAACCATTGATTTAGAGAAGTAGTGACTTAGAATCAGGTGGGAGTCATGCCAACGCCTATTTTTAGGCGTTAACCTTCAAGATTTAGACTAGCATCACGTCCAAATTTTAATTACAGTAAACTAACTCACAACTTAAAACCAAAGTATTCAATACTTTTGCCAATGATACATCTAAGGCTAGCTTTAGTGCATCCCCCCACCACTAAAGTGAAAATATGATTGAACTAATGACATTCGAACTTACGGCATCATTATCCATCACCTTCCCTGTTTTGTTAAGAGAGGTTCATTTTGGCGTCTAGAAATTCGACTGCAGGCTTATGGGTGGCATTATTCGGATTATGTCTGATAATTCTGCGTATGATTCTTATGAACTCACACAATCGCATTGCACAGTGAAGCACTAGCGCTTATTTGATCATGATCTACTTATTAGAGTCAGGGGGTTAAATACCCCTGACAGAACTTAATTTTTATTAATTATAATAATTTCTAATGGTTATGCACGTGGCCTTGCATTTAAATCGCGACCTGAACGGTGATTTTCCCTGCATATTTAAAATTCAAATCTAATGGAAATCTCTCTCCTTTTTTCGGTATATATTTCGGGTTGAAGATCATTAAATGCAACCCACCTGGTTCAAATTTTTTTGTTTTCATCGAGCCAATTTTTACCTTGTTAACCTTTTTCATTATCATCACGCCATCTTGCATAGCATGCATATGGATCTCAGACTTGTCAGCAATAGGCGTGGATACCGAAACCAAGTAATCATCTTTCGTTGAGTTATTCTTAAGCTGGAAATACCCCGTAATCACCTCGCTGTTTGGGGCCGCTAATCTACTCCAAGGATGGTCAATTCGCATATGCGCCTGAGTATAATCATGGGCTACCGCAAATGTAGAAAAAGCAAAACTTATCGTAATAAGGAATGCAATAATTATTTTTTTCATCATATTAAACCTATTTTATTTATTCTTATAAATCTCGATTTACCAATATAGATTACCTTGGTAAATCAACCAGAAAGCTTGTTCTTTTTGTTCTTGGGTTTGGTCAAAGTTACCTTGGAGTCGCAAAATTTGATTATCGCCAACAAACCAGTTCATAATAAGGCTGAGTCGCTCAGGATTATGGCCTTTACTGTCTAAGGTGTTCGCAAACTCTGTACTATTTTGAGTCACTTTATTATCAGTGAGTAAGGTGTCGTAACGAAATGCCACTTGGACATCCTGCCATTGCCAATATAACTGTGAACTTATACCCTGGTTTGTAGCATCGAGTTTAGTCTGAAATTGCTGGCTATCAGTTAGGTCTGCATCAATTTGTTGTGCCATCCATTCAATATCCCAGCCTAACGCTATCCACTGCCACTGCAATCCTAGGCTGACTAAGTTTGTATCACCCGTAAAAGTAATATTGTTCGCATTTCCGTGCGTATGCCCAGTTTTCTCATCGTCACCGCGTTGATATGCATTAAAGTGCGTCAACGAGCTTTTAAGCAACACACTATTTTGCTCTCCAAACCACTGCAACTCATATGCTAGCCCATAAGCATGTGGCGTGGCGCTGTTCTCATCAACTGATGCCGGGTAGCCGTTTCCACGGCCAATCCAAGTGGTAAACTGCTGGGTATCATTGGACCAACGTAATTGAATACTATCATCACTATATTGACTGGCTAAAAACGCCTGTTGTGACAAATTAGCATCGATAAACAGCCAATCATGGTCATGAGTAGCGTTATACAGACCGATATCAGTCAGTTGTCGGCCAACCCGAAGTTGCCACTTTTCCCCAATATCAGGTTGTAACCAGAGCTCTTCAACAGTTGTTGATTCAGCATTATGACTACCAAGTATAAGGTGTCCGGCCAGTACTGATTCGATGCTAACTGTGAAAGCGACTTCACCATGTATCAGCTGCAACCCTTGCTCATTGTGTACAGCATCATCACCTGTGATAACCCCAGGAATAGACCAAGTCTCAGCCTGTCGACTGTCTTGATAATAGCCAAGTTGGGCAAACAGGCTACCACCAAAATCACTCCGTTCAAGGAGACCTGATTCATCCCCATGTGCCAATAAGGACGCACTAAACAGGGTATAGAACAAACCTAAAATATATTTCTTTTTCATTGTGCCAGCTCCGCCTTAAATGGATTGGAATAACGGGGATTACTAATAAAAACGGGATCACTGAGAGCATTCAAAAAAGCCAACAAGTCATCGCGCTCTTGCTTGCTCATCGAGAAGCCCGTTACAAACTCACTTTTATTAGGATTCTGTCGCCCATCACCAGCATATTCTCCACTGATGATGTGGCGGCCACCAGCTGCATAAAATCCTAATACTTCTTCTAGTGTGCCTATACTACCGTCATGCATATAAGGTGCGGTATAAGCAATATTTCGTAATGTCGGCGGTCTAAATTTACCTTTATCCTCGACTTTTTGAGTTACTGCAAACAAACCATTATCAATTGCAGGATAACTGCCCTCCTCATCCAGGTTATAAAGCCCAGTATTGAAGAAAGGTCGACTTACAAATACCGTTTCATCGTGGAGTGTCGAGTCACTAAAATTAAAACCATTATGACAATGGAAACATTCCATCTTTTCGCTATTAAATAAATTTTGACCGCGCTGCGCAGAGGAGCTTAGCCTGCCTTTATCAAAATCAGAGTCCTTGGAAATAAGGGCTCGGTTAAACACCGCTAGCGCTTTAATTATATTTGGAAAGGAAATTGACTGTTGTTCGTCTGGAAACGCCATATCAAACATATTCTGGTATTTTGTCTCGTGATTAAAACGCGCCTTAATATCATCACGGTTTGCATCGTGGATCCCCATTTCAACGGGGAATTCTCCAAACATAGGAATAATCAATTGGTCTTCAATCCCTTTAAGTAAGGGATTTGCCCAAGTATAACTGGCGTTATAACCTATATTGGTCAGTGTTTGAGAGTTCCTGTGCAGCACCTCTCCGGTTGAACCTTTGGGCGTTTTTAAGCCATCACTAAATGCGAGTTCTTGGTGATGACAAGACTCACATGAGAATGTTTGGTTACCCGATAAGCGTTTATCATAAAACAAGTGCCGACCTAGCTGAAACTTAGCTTCGGTCGCCAAGTTATCTGCAGGTTCTTTAGGCAAAGGTAATGAACCAGTTTGAAAATCAAACTGATTGGTATTATGCGTACTCGGTGGCACAACTTCGTAGCTGGATTCACTGTCACAACCCGCCATGATTACCATGGCGAGTAATGTCAGCAAACAAAGCATATAGTTTGCTGACATGATTATTACTCCACTGCTATCCAGGTTTGTACAGCACTACAGTCACCGTCTATGCATTGCCCTGACGTTAGATCTAGACCTAAGCGACCAAAAATATGCTGGCAAACACTATCTGAACTCGATGACATACACATTGACGGCGCCATATCATCTATGTCATTCCCAGCCACCAACTTTTGGTAGTCAAAGACAATACTGTTGCTCGCTGGATTGAAACTATCAAATTGATATTTCGGGCGATTTGGTCTAGAACTGCTGCAATCCACGGTCTCGGTATCCGCATCTACAACTTCACACCCGGTAGTACCAAGGTGAATCATCAAGCCTTTAATATCCATTCTCAGATGTTTATGACCCATCTGCCAACTCCAATTCATCCCCATAACATCTAACGGAGATACAGCGTCATCACCGTCAATGCCATAGTTATTCAACTCTGTGGGAACACCTAAAGTAAATTGAATACCATCATAGTTACCACTTGGGACAGTACCTTTAATCACATGATTAAGCGCGGTATTACCGTTGCTGCAACTACCTGTTCCGGTTTCGAAATCGAGAAGAGCGACATTTTTGTACTGCCACTTCTTATCTTGATCTAGCATTACGCTAACCAGCTCATCAGCATCATTTACCAACGCAACTTCCGAGATATAGATACGTGCATCTTTAAATTCAGGGTTCAGGTTGCTAAGGCCGACAAGGCTCAACATTGGATCGCATGATATATCTTCGTTGCCGACACGAGCAGCAAATTTTATTTCGACGTTCTGTGTGGTAGTCACACTTGGCGTTGGAGATTGTTGCGTCGTATCTTCAGAACTGCTACTACCACAACCAGATAAAGCGCCAACAATTGCCACTGCCAATAATTTATTCATCCACATATTTAACTTCCTTTTAACTCTTTTTCCAAAATATAGACTGCTAACAGGCAGCCAAAAGATCACAAGGCCAATGGTGATGAGACGCAAAATACCGTTTATATAAGGTGCGTAAAATCATCACAAGGTTGGAGCAAGTGAAAATAAATGTTTAGTGATGGAAATGCGTGATAATGGAATAACTAGACCGAGTTACACTTGAACGTTAACTTAACCCTGTAGCCATAAATCATGCATAAAAGGTAAAAGGCGGTGATTGTTTAGGCGCGAGTGATAAATATACTTTTTGTTGGCAACTCGTATAGTTATATTGCGGGGCACGAGGAGTCGAGCGATTAAGCCATACAGACAGTAAACATATTAATAGAACGGCAAAAAAAATAGAATGTTGAAATGCTTTAAGAAGTGGGCAGCTGAATTGTAACGATTGGTGCTCTTCCTCGGCAGAATGAGAACCTTCACTATTTTGAGTAATAAGTTCGTTTACATTAGCCCACCTAAAGCCTAACGGCGTACACAACAAGATTTTTTCACCTTGTAATTTGCTCAACCAATTTTTGTTCAGTACTTCACTTGGATTTAAAGCGATTGTAGCGGCGATATAAATTTGAAATAGCAAAGAGATAATAACAAAAAATGCCATTATCTGTTGAGATACATTATTATTTCTTATTCTATGCATAAAATTAATATACCGTAAAAATTAGTCGGTCAGAACAATAACAAACAAGATTTATAATTGTAGTAATTAATTCACACTTTGGTAGCAATGTTAATAATAAAGTAAGGAATTGTTGTTTTTTCGCTCTAACTCCGTTATTTACAGTAACTTATTACACATTACAGGTACCAATAAACATTGTAGTATAAATAATTTCCTAGCATATATTATTTCTGTTCACGGTAATCCAGTGCTCGTTAAGCCAAGCACTTTAACGTGGTGAATGATAAATTGATTTGTTGCCGTTTGTTGCATATCTTTAATTAATACCAAAACAATATTTCCTAATCACAGCCTTATTTTCCATAGGGGCTTCAAAAGGAATATAAATGTATTTAAAGTCTATATATGCTGCTCTAGCCGGGATTACTTTGTCTGCTAGCTACTTTATTAACTTAGCTAATGCGGGAACCATCTATGACTTTGATATAAGAGTCAATTTTGACAGTGGCCTAACTAACTCACAACAAACTGTTTTTTCTGATGCAGAAAATCTTTGGGAGTTATTCATCGTAGGATACCGAGATGAGTTCCCAGGCTCAGGTTTAGATATTAGTGCTTCTGGCCAGAATATAGATGGTGTTGGAGGCACTCTTGGAAAAACAGGAATTACTTATGGTTTATTTATTCCTAGCTATGTTTATGCCACAGAGGGGACGATACAAATTGATAGTGCAGATCTGCTTTCTATAGAAACAGCTGGAAATCTATTTCATGTTGTCATGCATGAAATGGCACATGCCATTGGTTTTGGTATTTTATGGGGACCGACATTAAATGATTTATTAGATAGCGCTGGTAATTATATAGGCCAATATGGATTAGAAGCATATCAACTTAGTAATCCAGAAGCGACATTTGTCCCTGTAGAACAAGATGGCGGCCCAGGAACTGCGGGCTACCATTGGAATGAGCCTTATGGAGGCGGGCTCAGTGAATTAATGACTGGTTGGTTAGATCCTAATACCACGATTAGTTTAACAACTATAAATTCGTTCGCAGATTTAGGTTATGTTATTAATCCAAATTTCTCTGTGGAACAAGTCCCAGAACCATCAACACTTGTCATTTTCGCGTTCGCTATAATGGGGTTATTCTCACGAAAATATAACAAACACTATCGAAATTAATAAGGCTCAGTTGATTTACCTACAAATGCAACAACGACCTTATCACCACCTAACGTACGAGAAAATGCATAGCCATTTTGTTGCTTAATCTCCTTATGGGTCCCAGCACCAATAGCTGGATGAGCCTGCCTAAATTGCCCGAGTGTTTGCCAGTGTTTGAGTAATTTCTGGCGGTTAGCATCCAATAACCAATTCATATCAGAACGAGTTCCTTGATGGAAATCATCTGCATAAGCGCCTATATCTCTTGCTACTTCATCACCGTAATAAACTTGAATAGCACCAGGACTTAGCAACAGTGCACTGGCTGCATTCCGCTGCATTTCAAATGATTTAAATCGCCCAAAGAAAAGCTCTGTATCATGAGATGACATATAACTAACAGGATTAAAGTCGGGTTTTTCTTTGAGTGTATCTGCGTAATGTTGGTAAGTATCGGCCATCTTGCTAAAACAGAGAGCCCCTTCATCCATTTTTTTCTGCATATCAAAATTGAGCAGAGCATCAAAACCGTCATCATAGTAAGGGCTACGGTAAGCGCTATGCCCCCATACCTCTCCCATCATCCAAAATGGTTGTCCTGTTTCATCATTCGCTTCGCGCCAATCATTTAAACTTTTTGTTGCAGCTTCTTTTAAGCGCATCCATACATCGCCAGACACATGTTTTACAGTATCGATACGATAACCATCAATACCAAAACGCTTCACCCAGTCTGTTTGCCACTCGATCAAGTAATCCGCTACAGTATAGTTATCACGGCTAATGACTCGTGTTCCGGGGTTATTTAATAGCCATTGTGGGGGGGTAACAGACTTGGTGGATTCTGTTATAAAGTCTGGCAGGCCTGCAAGTGAAAGTGTTAGGTCATTCGAGCCTGGTTTTGGATAGTTAGGTAAACTGGCACGGACCCAATCACCTCCCCACCACTGACTCCATGCAACATTATCATAATCAATATTGTCATTGAAACTATGCCAATTTTGGCCCGTATTTGGTTGCCAATCACGCCATTGTACAGGCCAGCTTTGAGCAGGGTTTACAACAGGAATTTGATCACGCTGTAAATCTGTTAAAGTGGCATATCCAGGATGATTTATGACAACATCGAGTAAAACTTTCATGCCCCGCTTATGCGCTTCTTCAACCAAACGCTTGAGATCATTTTCATTGCCAAAATTCGCATCTATTTTAGTAAAATCACGAGCCCAATAGCCGTGATAACTATAAAACGGAAACGAACCAGCGTTACCACCACCGACAAATCCCCGAACTTGTTCTACAATAGGTGAAAGCCAAATAGCACTTGTTCCTAAGCTCTTAATATAATCAAGTTTCTCAATAACCCCTTTTAAATCGCCACCATGAAAGGTTCCAACCTCATCTTTTCCATCTTTACGGCGACCATAACTATTATCATTGCTTGTATCTTGATTATTAAAACGATCAATCATAACAAAATAAATATTTGCGTTGCGCCAGTTAAATTTAGCTTCTTTGAGTTGACCTTTTAGTGGCTCTAATAATATTAATCCCCCACTATTAATTGCAGGTGTAATGGTTACTTGCTGTTGAATAACAGTGACAACTTGCCCGCTTAGTTTATCTTTTAACTGAGTGCCATTTTTATAGGTATCGGCAAGGTTAATAGTAACCTCCCCACCTTTATAGATGTCACATTGCACTTGTGGTAGAGGACGTTTGAATGCTTTGTCAGTGGATTTTTTGGGCTGACGTTTTATCAATAGTGTTTTATTCTCGGCATCAAATATGAATGCATAATCACCATTAAACCTGATTTTAATAAGCAGTTCAGTCGGTGAATTACAATTCAAAGCCAGTGGTTGACTAAACCTTACCTTTTGCTCTTTTGGCTTAATGCAGCTTCCTTCAATTCCAGTAACATTTAAGGTATAGCTTGCTTTAGTAAGTGGCACCACCAGCGGAGATTCACTAGTGAGCAAGAAGTCTCGACTAGTGGTACTGGTTGAGATGGTTAGATTGGGTGAGGCAAACAAGCTTGGGCTGACAAGCATGAGTACAAGACTTATTTTATTTAATTTCATCTTCAAACCTAAGTTATTCCATTAATTAATATAATAATAAAACGGAACCATTGGTCAGACATCATCCTGCTAAACTACGCCCCAAATAGTTAGTCAACTCACAGTTTTAGTTAAACAGGGAGTAGAATCTGCGAAAGAACAAAGTTCATTCTGTAAGTTAACGCCAAACTAAATTCAAAAAGTCCGGCTCTATTAAAGCCCCTAAAGAAAGGGGGCTTTTTATATTTTAATTTCAGTAACCGATATTAATCGCTAGTGCGATAGCTCGCCAATTCAGTGCTTAAGCTCACACCTTGTAATTTTAACTGGTTTACACGTTGTAAATACGCGGCACCTTTTAGCATATGCAAGGCTACGTCAACAGCACCACGGCGGGTATAATCTTCAAGATAAGATCCTTTCACCCAACTGTTAAATGCACCTAGACTTGGACCTGCCCAGATCTGGTAATCCATTTCACGGCCCTTCTCACCTGTATTTGACCAGCGTGAAGACAGACCTAAATACCAACGGAAAATTAATGCCATTTTACGCTTAGGGCTACTTTTCGCACGCGCTAACATTTCAGGATCACGCTCAGCAAAGAACGCTATCGTGCCAGCCCAGATCTCGTCAAGGTTTGAACGGAAAATCTGTTTTTCAATCTTCTCACGTTCCGCTGCAGGAATATCTTCAATCGAGTCATAAGCGACATACAAGTCATAGAGTTTCTTCGCACGCATAGCGAACATAGAACCACGTTTTAATACTTGTAGTTTAACGCCCATTTCAAACATATCAGCCGCAGGTGCCATTGTCACATCGGCCATTTCAACGGTAGATAATAGTTTACGGGTATATTCAGATGCACCAGCTTCGACACAAGCCTGATTAACAGAGCCCAACACTATGTAAGCTGCGCCCATGTTAAATGCAGCGAGTGCAGCTTCCGGTGTTCCGATACCACCACCAGCACCCACACGTAATGCAGGAGAAAAGTTATACTTAGCTTGCACTTCGTCACGCAGGCCAATAATAGTCGGTAACAACGTTAAAAATGGTCTGTTGTCAGTATGACCACCAGAATCCGCTTCCGCAGTAATATCATCAGCCATTGGCACTAACAGTGCTAATGCCGCTTGCTGTGGTGTGATCTTGCCTTGTGCTAATAATTTATCCAGTAACTTTTGCGGTGCAGGTTCCATAAAGCGACGGCCAACTTCAGTACGCGATACTTTAGCAATAACCTTGTTACCAATATTAACAGTGCCATCACTATTTTTAGATAAGCCTGCAGCACGGTACCAAACAATATGCTCTGTTAACCCTAAGTAAGCTGAAGCCTCTACTGTTTTAACACCCAGTTTAAGGAAACGTTCAACCGCGCCACGCTCTAGTGCTTCTTCTGCTGGTGCATGGATCAAGTTGACCGCGTATGGACCATTTGGTAATTCCGCTTGGATACGACGAATTGCATCTTCAACGGCATCAGGAACTAAACCCGCGGCACCGAAAGAACATAACAGTCCCGCTTTACCTAACGCGACAACAAGCTCAACAGACGCAATACCGTTAGCCATCGCGCCGCCATGGTAGGCATATTTAACCCCGTGTTGATTTTTATAAGCTGCATCGCCCAGATCTTCTGGGGTAAGTTTTTGTGCAAATGCCAGTACATCAACGTCAACATTGTTGCTGATTGCACCAGGTACTGAAGTATGGTTAGTAATACCCATAACACCCGAATTATTAGCGACACTACTTGCAACACTATTCGCCACATAAAGCGGCTTAGCCAGATCCATCAAGGCGGCCTTAATTTCTACATCTTGCGTATGCACTGACGCCGGATCGACTTTCCAAGCCCAATTGATCGTGTTGCTATTGTTAAAACCTAAACTCGACATACTTCATTCCTATTTTTGCAGCTGCTGAACACTTTATTCACATTTTAAATAATAGTGAATTCAACAGCCGAACTATTCCGTTTATTATCTAATAAGTTCACAGTGTTCCTAATTGGATCACCTCGGTCATATTGATTAAAGTAAGCCTACTAAGCGTCTTTAACCAATGCGACATTGAGCAGACGCTACGCCTCAACAATACTTAATACAATATTCTTCACTTCATAAATGCGCAGACCATCCTTAGATAGATTAGCATCACCGACGATACGTATTTCACCTGCTTCAGTAATGATCTCGGTAATATGTACATCCAGAGACATTTTCTTATTCAGCGGCGTAATTTGACCACGGTATTTCCAATCAACTTTCGTCATTGGCGCAATGAAACGTGGATTACTGAACTGTGCGCCTAAATCATTTTTCAGCGCATAAGTTTGCATTAACTCGATGATAGCTTCAACACCTAATGAACCAGGCATAACCGGATCTTGGTGGAAGTGATAACGGAAGAACCAATCATCAGCATCAATCGTACGTTCACCATAAACATAAGCAACACTGGCCTTACCACCACCTTCAACTACTGACACGGTATCGATAAAGTTCATCTGACCGCCCGCCAATTTATAATGGGGTTTATCCGCAGGTGCTTTATACAGAGCCAATGACTGATTAGTTAAATCAAACACATCAATATTATCTGTCGGTGTATTGTTATCAACAAACCAAGCATTGGTGGTTTTACCATTATCAATACCCAATTGGTTAGTCAGAGACTCGCTACTAAAGTAACCAAATACCGCTTTACCAGTATAAAACAGCTCGCCATCAACCGACATATCAAATGTAAAACTTTGAATGATCGCGCCACCAGCAATTGCCGTGCTGACTAATACCGATTTGTTAACGATAGTTTTACCGCGTAAATCTATCTGTTTCAGTAATGTTCCACTGCCATCAAGGTTTCGGAAAAACAGGTCTTTTTCTGGGTATTTCAAGGTAGTCCCCATGTAACCAGAAATAAAGCCATTCGGTTGCAGCGCAATTTCCATAATCAATGAATATGGCATCCAGTTTTCATGGCTGTTTTTCGTGAAGTACCAAGCATCTTCCGGTACATAATATTCGGCTACACAGCTTGACGGATTCTTCAGGTCAAGACGATCCCCCTGCACTTCAACAACCTGAGTAACGACTTGTAGATCACCACAAGGCGTACGTGGTGGAATACGACCTTCATAGACATCAAAGTCAGGACCAAAACAGTTAGAAATGTTTCCAGTTGCGAATTCAAACATATGCCAAGGCGTGAATGGTGCTTGATTAGGCACTCTATGGTGTCCTGCAACCGCTGGCGCTTCGAAATGTTTGATCGGCGTTACACCTTTCATTTTGGGTGCTGACAAATCTGACTCTACGTGCATTAATGGACGTTCAGGGAACTTAAATGGTTCAATACCACGTTCGTCCAGAACCGCACTGTTAGCTGTTACAGCCACTGGCGCTAAAGCAGTTACAACGGCCGGAGACGTGCGAGTTTTCAGCTTCACATTATTAGGCAGCGTTACTGGATAGTCTGAGTTTTCATCTTGATCACTGATAATCACGCAAAGGTTTTTAAAATCAACAACCACTTTGCCATCAAGAATAATATCAATATTGGCTTTCATATATGGGTACGGTTCCATACCCATAGCAGTCACTTCCATGCGATAAGTCAGCGTGTTGTGCTGTGGTAATACCTGACCACGACAACGAACCGTTTGCGATTCACCTGGCAGGGGCTGGAAACGAGCATTATTAACGTTAGTATGCATGCCGAGTGACAACATAAAGAACATAGCCATCTGACCACAACCTTCCGACATCAAAGAACCCGCCATCACTTGATCACCTTTAAAGTGACAAGGGAAATACCAATGCTCAGGATCTAAGTCTTTTTGGCCTTCTAATAGCCCTAATCCCCAATGACCACCTGTTGGGTCGATCTTGGTAATACGCTCAATCATCAAGAACTTCTCTGATGAGAATTTCAACGATGGATTACGTCCATCAAGATCATATTGCGGACCAAAACAACCAGCCACATCACCATTAACCAACTTCATCATATCACTGTAGTCATATTGACAACGGCCATGCTGCAATAACGGTGTAAATGATGATTTAACTGCATTTGAAAATTCAGCTTTATCTTTATCGTTTTGAATCACACCTTTACCATCAGAAAGTTCCTCATCAGTAAAGAAACCAGCACAACCATTACGCATGATAAGTACTTTCTTATCACCCACATAACAATCATAATGGAAGAAGAATAATAGCTGTTCACCATTACGTGCATAAGAATCAATGTGGATCTCGTAGCGCAATGTATCGCCGCCGAAAGCCATCTCTTCAAGGAAAGTTAATTCACAATCAAGTAATCGGTAAACACGCTCTCCTTTAGCTTGGAAATCGATACCTATGTAGGAAATCAGCATCAAGTCACACTGACCAGATTCCACCGCTACTGACCAAGGGATCTGACCATCAATAAGAAACGGTGCATCGACCGGGATATCATATTCCGTACACATGTATGATTTTTTATATTCGTTAATCTTAGCATCAAGCTCGGTAACGCGTGTTACTAACAAATAATCCGAGGTTGGCAAACGTACACGACGTGAATAACCATCAATGATGTTGTACTCTGCACCAAATACTTTACCAATGTCACCTTCAGCGAACTCAACCAGATCAGCTTGATCATAAATAACATTTTCTGGTTGATTATAACGTTCAATTAATTGCAATGGTGGATAGTTGTAACCAACTGGCCCTTTGATCTGGAAACCAGCTTGTATCGCTTCGGCTTGAACCTGTGCTTCCACACTTGTCAGATTAGCAGCGACTACAGGCTTCTCAGAAACAACAGTTGGTACTACCGTTAATGGCGTCACTATTTCTGAGGCTGCGCTTTCAACGCTATCTTGCACTGGCAAACCAGCTGATATTTTCGCTTGTAGTTCGATAAGTTGAGAAAGATTTTTCTGTGCAGCTAAGCGGCTTTGTAAGAATGCCTGATGCGTAGACGCTTGCTGATAAATTTCTGTACTGGCTTTACTTTTCACTGTCACTCCAACAACGCTCTGAGCCAATACTGGCTGCGCTGTATGTTGATGTTGGGAAAGGATTGAGGATCTGATTGAATTAGGACGAATACCTTGTGGTATCACATTATCCATAATTACAGGCTGGTTAACCTTAGTTAAGACTTTGCCCGCAAACTGCGCCTTGATCACATTCAACGATGAACTGGCACTATTCACGATTGCTTCGGCAATTAACTGACCACCAAGCTTGATAGTTTTAACCAGTTGCGGGCGTCGTTTACCGATTGGCGCTGGCGCAGCTTGATGAACGTGCTCCGAAGTCGACAAAATAAGATGTGCACAGCTGTAATCACGACCAAGACCGTTAATCGCAATATGTTGTACCGCTTGCTGTTGTTTGGTACTTGCTTGCTCTTGACTACTTTGTTGGTCTAACAGTAAAGCACTTTTAATAATACTAGCAATACCGGATGCATTAAACGTATGCCCAATATTAGATTTTACCGAACTAATATTAACATTTGGATATAATTGAGAAAACGCGGCTTTCTCAGCACTGTTTTCGGCACTGAAACCACTGGCGTGTGCTTCTACACACACCACATCCGCAGCACTGATACCTGCTAACGTTAAGGCCTTATCCGCTGCACTCGCAATGGCTTGAGCATCGCAGCCTGATGCAAAACTAACCGCATCAATGCTGGCATAAACTTGTTGTGATGCAACTTGAGATACAGGTTTCACTACAATAGCAGCAGCACCCTCACCCACCAGCCATTGCTGCTCATCAAGTATGTTGTTGCTGGTTACATCTTTACTATTAGGCCCATTTTCACTTACAGGTCCATAGTGCTGACGTAAAGTAATGTTTTCAATTGACCCGGCCAAATCAACGGCAGCAATAATAACCGCGTCAACATCACTGGTTTGAAATAGGTTTTCAGCTAATTCGACGCAACGATATACCGAGTTTTCTTCAGCCGATACAGTAATAGCAGGGCCAGAGAAATCCCATAACGCCGAAATACGTGACGCCATGATATTGCCAATAAAACTGGTGTACTGATTTAGCTGCGCGGCAGAGGCGAGACCATCTTTGGCAATATTAGTCAGTTCTTCACGTTGCTCAACCGTTAAGTTAATGCCTTGTTGTAATAAACTGTCTTCAATTTGTGTTGTTAAATTAACACGACCACGATACTGGTGTAATTCCAGTTCCATACCCATAGCAACTAACACGGCAACGTTACTACTTTCAACGAGTCCTGCATCTTTCGCAGCATTGTCAGCAACTTGCATCATCATTAATTGTTGTGGGATCAAGCAGTCTTTTTCATTTGGTGGCACTTTGAAGCGCAAGAAATCAATATCTAGCTGTTCAACATAGCCACCTTTAGGCGCTTTGGTTAACTGTAACGACTGCATAACGTTAGCGTTACTTTCCATCCCTTTCCAGCGTTGCTCAGGTAACTCACGGAAGGTGCTTTGGTTATTATCTAATAAGGTTTTGAACTTCGCTAAGTTACTCGCACTGCCAAAATGGCTGTCCATACCAATAATAGCCAGTGGCTCACGGGGCTTAGCAACCCCAAAGTCAGATTCAAGCGCTTGTGTTGGTTGTTGTAATACCAAATGGGCGTTACTGCCACCAAAACCAAAGACACTGACACCAGCTGTTCGTGGGCCAGTCGTTTTTGACCCGTGAGAAGTAGGCCAAGGCACAGTACTCGTCGGCATCTGCTCGCCAGTAAAGTAACCATTTTTAGACTGCAGTGGTTCTTTCAGATTAATCGTGGCTGGAATAAGGCCTTTACCCAGTGCTAACATAGCTTTGGTCATGCCCGGCATACCAGCTGCCGTTAACAAATGACCAAGGTTTGATTTAACCGAGCCCAACAGCGGTTTGTTATTTACCCGACTAAAGAAGGTTTCCATCGAGCGTAATTCAACATTATCACCTTTCGGGGTACCGGTAGCGTGGCACTCGATATAATCAACAGCCGCTGGGTCAACACCGGCATCCGCATAAGCGCGTTCATAAACTAATACCTGACCCTTGGTGTTTGGGCTTAATACAAATTCACCTTTACCATCATTCGATAATGCGCCGCCTTTAATAATGGCGTAAATATTATCACCATCGCGTACTGCATCACTGTGGCGTTTTAATACCATCATGCCCGCGCCTTCACCGGCAAATAAACCTTGTGAATTTTTATCAAACGGGGCGTGAACGTTATTGCCTGGATAAGCTTGGAAAATCGAGAATCCCATATTCACAAACATAGGATCTGCTGCTGATACCGCACCAGCTAGCATCATGTCAGCTTTACCGGTATGCAGGTAATCACAAGCTAATTTAACGCTATAACAAGATGACGCACAAGCCGCATCCAGTGCAAAGTGTGAACCACCTAAACCCGCAGCTTGGGCGATCAAAGCCGCTGGATAACCAGCGACTAAGGCATTATCTGCATGTGTTTGTTTCGGTGCCGTATAATGGGTTAATTGAAAATCTGGATGTAATACTGACTTTAACGCATTATCAACAACTTGATGATATAACGGCATGAACAGCTGATTCGATGACTTGGTTGGGAATGACAGATTGCCTAAAATAACCCCGCAATTTGCCAACGCATCACTACCCCAGTAACCTGCATCTGCAAGCGCCTGTTTAGTAACATAAAGCCCCCACTGATTTAGATCATCTAATGCCGTTAAATAGCGGCTATCGAGTTGATAACCAGATGCATCAAAATTAAAATCACTGATATAACCACCGTGAACACAGTAGAACTTATCTGTATCACCTTTGTTAGCGGTGTATTTAGCAGGGTCAACGCCCATCTGAACAGCTGTCGCTTTACTGCGGCAATCTTGTTGTTCAAGCAATTGCTGCCAAAATTGATCCGGAGCTTGTGAGCCCGGAAACAAATTAGCAATACCTACTACTGCAATATTTTCCATAATTACTCTCTTTAAATCCATATTTCAACTGACGGAGAACACCCCGCCTGGACTGTCTACCTTGTTTTACTGATTTTTTAATTATCTGCCCGCACTAGCAAAGCGTCATGTATTAACAATCGAGGCGGCCAGCTTTAACAAGGATTGACCCGTTAAACAAACTATCTAAATCCAAATTCACGCCATGGCTAACTAATTTAGCAATCGCGCGAATATAAGTCAGTTCATCACTGGTGCCCTTAGCATTCACAGGGACGGATACATGGCGACTATCATCTTTCTCATGGGTTAGGATCTTATCTACCCAGCAGCATAACGAGCGTCCAGGCCCCATCTCAATAAATACCCGCGCGCCTTTATCATGTAAGGTATTCACTAAGCGCGGAAAATCCACCACATCACACAAGCATTTAGCAATACTGTGTGAGATCGCTTTGCTGCGTTGTGGAATAGGTAAATAACATGAGCTTGAATACATTTTGGTTTTAATACGTTCAGTGACATCCATATGATATAACTCAACCATATGGTCATATTCGGCATAAGCTGGGGCACAGTGGATCGCGTTGGCCATATTTAATGCCATCGCCCGTTTGCCTAATTTTTTGATCACCCGCTGGCAAGCTTCTGGATAACCAGCCAGTAATAAACTATCTGGCGTATTGATTATGGTACAGTACACACGATCTTCATCTGCAGCTGCAATCTCTACCTGTTCAATAGTCGCCTTGATGGTATACGTTTCCCAGATCTGTTCAAAAGTACCGTCTGGAACATCATCCATACACCAATGCTGGCGTAGGGTTCTTAATTCACCACAAAGCTGATGATTAAAGGTATTTGACTGTGCAAGACGTGCGCTCATCAGCCCCGGTTGTTGCCAGCATCCTAATGCTGCATACATACTCACTTCACCCATGCTGTAACCCGTGGCAAAATCTGCTTTAACCGCAAATACTTCTTCAAACACCTTGGTAAACACACAAGCAAAACCAACACCTGCTTCGGCAATATTGGCTAGGTTGCCGCGTAGATCTAGATCCAGCTGTTTAAGCTGTTTGAAATTATGGCGACTAATGCTACGTGGATTAAGTAAGGTATCTTTAAGACTCGAACCTATGTCATCCGCTAAGGCCGCAACGGGCTGAAAAATTTGTGGGAATAAATGAAATAGATCACGGCCTAAACCAACATAAGTAGCGCCAATCCCAGGGTATAAAAATGCAATACCACCTTGTGTACAGTGGTCTGTTCCGCGGTTAGCTGGCTGCCCAGTAAAATAACTGCCCTTAGGGGTTTTCCATTCACTGACATTCGCATCATTAAATACACTGCTAATGCCAGCGAACGCAAGCGTGATCTCTTTACTCAACTCTTCGGCTGTCTCAGCAATGAGCACTGCGCTATAAACTTTGTTGCTATCACTACGAACATAACAATCCGTCGCTATTTTCTTAATACCGGTCGTCATTGATTGACCGGCAACACGCTCTAATTCACTGTGTAATTGCGCTTCGTCATCACCTTGAATAATAACCAAAGCTAAGTCACTGGCGGCAAAAAAACCATTACTGCGCACATCGCTAACCGGATGGTCTTGGCCTGCAATCTTGACCTTGTTTTCTTGTAGAATTACGTGACAGTAGCCCTGTTTTGATAAGGAGTGAGCAACGCAACTATAAGCGGCGACATGAGCGCTACCATCCTCATGTGGAAACCAAGGTCTAGCATCAACTGGTATATAGAATGGCGAACGCTGCCACTGTGACATTTGTGTTTGGATAGGTTGTTGCCAGTCTTTAATAGCTGGTATATAACGCTGATGTAAACTAATAACTGCTTTTAATAAACCCGCAACCTGTGAGAAATAGCTGTTTTCACCAGTCACACTGCGCGCACAGCTTAATGCAGTATGTAAACTTTGCGTATTACTATAAGCAGACATTAAGCCCTGGCTTTCAAATAACGCCAATTCAGATTTAGAGTCTGCTGTGACTTCTAATAGGCCAACCTGCTCTGCTTTGATTTGAGCTTTCTGTAATGCGAGGCGTGCGGTATTAGCAATGTTTGGAACATTTACTTCACTGTTTACAGCCAACTGAGCGAAGCCTTTAATGTTGGTATAAACATAACATTGATTAACACGAGCGAAATCTGTTGAGGAGATAAGTAAACTGGCGACCCCTGTAACACTGGCATAACCACTAAATGTTTCATCAAAACTGATTGTCGCCACGGGAGCTTCTGCAGTATCAATTCTGACACAGCCATGACCAACAGCAGTGGCATTATTAATACCGATCACAGCGACGGCGCAGTCTTGGTTATTGACTAAATCAGTTGCTTGCTTCAGTGCTTGGCCTAGTTCGGTAATAACAACACAGCTCGCGCACTGCTGCGCGACTTGTTCAACAATCAGCTCGTGAACACAACTGTTGGTATCCGCAATAAGCAATACCGCTATATTAGCCATCTGCAACTGATTAGTTTCTGCTAATAACGCCACAGACGTTAACACTGTCGCCGAAGTGCTATTTTTCTTATCAGCATCGCTAATGCCGCTGGTGCTAATACTGGCGTTATTGCCGATACTAGCGCCTAAATAGAAAGCACGTTCAACACGATCAATATTATCTTGTCCGCTAAATTTAGCATCCATACCAATAACAGCTAATTCCGTCATATTCTTTGTAATACCCTATTTCGAATAGTAATAGCTAAAAACGCTGGAAACTGGAATTTAAGCCAACCGCTTTTAGCTATTAATATTTAATAATGAAACTAATTAATAAAAGTAGACGCCATGATGACTATGACGCCTACAATTATGATTATTTATTTACAGGCTCAAGACATATCATTCAAAATGTCACTCACACTGACTTGTGCAGATTTAATTTCTGCAAGTAATTGCATATCGGCACTGATTAATTGAATATCACAACAGGCTTTACTGCCTCGAGATGTCAACAGATCATGCTCGACAACCTTAAGTTGCAAATAAAACAGCTCATCAACAGCCACTTCACGATACACTGTCCAAGCTGCGGTTACAGAAGGTAAGCTACCTAAGTTAAATTGCTTACGCACCCATACCAACATAGCCTGATAAACCAAGTCATTAGCAAAAATGTTGTTAGCTGCCAAGGGGAATGCCCCCTGCTTCGCAGCTGCAACGTCCGTGACCTGACACGCCAGTAATAGTCCTTGCTCATCACAACGTAATATCTGCTTAATACCCTGCAGACTGTCGCCATGAAACAAAGTGCCATTGCTATATAATGCGTGTGCTTCATCAACCGACTTGTTACTAACAGCATTGTTATCAACATCCGTCGCTAATGACAGCAGATTAACCCTCACTGCTTCTAGCGGTTGAGTCGCTAATAATATCGTCGCAGCATAGTGAAAAACAGGTTTACCATCGCTTTTCAGGCTAAAGGTTTTTGCCGCAATACGGACTACACCTTCCAGCTCGGAACCAGTCGTCACAGGCGACAATTGGATGTGGTGTTCCGCCGCCTCACAGCCATCAAAAACCACCCCTTTAAACAATTTATAGTCTTCGAAACCGACATATTTTAATGTACAGTCTCGTTTACTATAAGTCGCCAGTGCCGCATCACTCATCCAGGCAATCGCGCAAACCGTAGGTAATACCTGATTTCCTTTGATCATGTGGTCAGCTAAAAAGTGATTATCGTTCACCTCAAAATTATAGCTATTTACCTGAAAATCACTGTTAGTTGCTTTGATGCTTTTAATGACGAAAGCATCTGATAAACAACTAACTCGTGGCTTTTTTACAGCATTACTCTCAACATCATTATCAACATTTTTTGATAAATCATTACCCACTAGAATTTGTGGACAACGATTATCATTCGCTGCTAACTCACTCAGTAACAACTGCGCGCCTGCATCAAGTGGAATAATATATACACCACGTTGATCAAACATACGTTTCACCTCTGGCGTGACCATGCCGCCATCCCAAGGTCCCCAGTTAAAGCTCAGAACCTGCGCTTGTGGGTGCAATGATTTAAAACGATAGGCAGTTTTATTTAAGATCTCATTGGCCATTGCGTAATCAGACTGACCTGGGTTACCGTAGAAACCCGCGGCTGACGAGAACAATACCAATTGCTTGATGTTACTTGCTTCAGTCACAGATAACAGTGATAACAAACCGTCAATTTTGGTGCTGTAAACAGACTCAAAATCGCTCAGTGTTTTTTGCTCAATAAATTGGTCGGCTAAAACGCCTGCGCCATGAATAATACCTGTAACATCACCAAATTTAGCAATAACTGGTTTCACAGCGGTCTGTACGTTTACTGCATTGGTTACGTCAGCAGAAACATACTCAACTTGACCACCTGCTGCGGTAATGGCTGTTAAAGTTTGTGCTATTTCACGATTAGCTTGGATAGGTTTGATCAGTTGCACGATCTTCACCGGTGTTGGTTTATCACCAGCAGCAATCAAAGACTGCATCGCGGCTTTCTTTAACGCAGCTTCATCGCTAATACCCTGTGCCCAATTAGGCTCATCAGTTGAGAACTTCGAACGTCCCAATAAGATGAACTTAGCTTGATATTCTTTAGCAATACGAACAACACAATGTGCAGTCACACCTTTAGCACCACCACTAACCAAGAATACCGAATTAGCATCAATGTTATTACCTGCGGTTAATCCGTAACTATCAGTAACAACGTCAGTTAAAGTGACACGTTCAACGCCATTTTTCTCTGCAGGCTGATAACCAACTTCAATTAAAGTGGTGTCAGCATCAAGCAGTTCATCACTAACAATTTTTGCCACTTGCTTTGCAGTTAATGACGTAGGCATATCTACCGCACGACAGAATACGTGATCCCATTCGTGTGATAGTGTTTTAACTAAGCCGTTTAAACCACTTTGCACTAAGTCACTTTTTATTCGCTCAGGTTTATCACTAAAGCCTAATGAACCACCTTGCTGAGTAACAACCATGAAAGCGCCGCGTACTTTAGCTGCTTGAGTTACTTTGCTCAATTTAGCTAATAAGAACGCTAACATTAAGCCTTGCTTAGATGCTTGCGGGTATTCGATGTGGCTTATCTCAGTGCTTGCATGCAGGTAGATAACCGCATCAAGTTGCGCATTTTCAGTAATGATATTGTCAATTTCAGTTTCATCAACGGCGTTTAACGTAACCACACTCACTGACTTAGCAAACGTTTTTGTGCTGTCAGTTGTGATCCAACTCGGTTGCAATGCAGTTACATTCCAGCCAGATTTAATTAATTCATCCGCTAATTGCACCGCATTATCACTACCGTCAGCGACGATTAGGGCGTTAGCACCTTTAGTATCATGACTGATTTTAGTGACTGAGCTTAATCGTGTAATCGCAACCGTAGCACTCGGTGCTGGTTGAAATTCAGCTTTCGGCTCTAACGCTGCAGTAATCGTTGCAACACTGTCATGCATAAATGCATCCGAAACAGCATTTTCAGAATCGATACTGCCAGTCACCTTGCTTTGCATGGCTTTACTCTGCATATAAAGAACAATTTCTTCTAGTGTGCGCAGCTCTGCTAAATCTTCTGGATTTAGTTCAGGTAAATCAGTAATGATTTCTTGTACTGCACCTAAAATTTCAACGCGTTTAATTGAGTCAATGCCAAGGTCCGCTTCCATGTCCATTGCAAGCTCTAGCATGTTGGCAGGGTAACCCGTCTTATCCGCAACAACGTCCATCATCACGTTTTGAATACGGTCTAAATCAATCTCGGCAGTCATTACAGTATTAGCCGTTGTATTAGTAATGTCAGCGACAACCGGGGACTCCACTTTACTCTGCATATAGGTAACGATTTCACCTAAGGTGCGTAATTCAGCTAGGTCTTCAGGGTTTAGCTCAGGTAAATCAGTAATGATCTCCTGTACTGCACCTAAAATTTCAACGCGTTTAATTGAGTCAATGCCAAGGTCCGCTTCCATGTCCATACCTAATTCAAGCATGTCTACCGGATAACCTGTCTTGTCTGCAACCACTTCCATCATTACCGTTTGGATATGATTTAAGTCGATAGTTGGTGTAGCACTTGTCACGACAGCGTCTGCAGGTTCTGTCGTTACTGCAGGTACACTTTCTGCTACAGGAGCCTTGCTCTGCATATAAGTAACGATTTCACCTAAGGTGCGTAATTCAGCTAGATCTTCAGGGTTTAGCTCAGGTAAATCAGTGATAATTTCCTGTACTGCACCTAAGATTTCTACACGTTTGATTGAATCAATACCTAAGTCAGCTTCCATATCCATGCTTAGTTCAAGCATGTCTGTTGGATAACCAGTCTTATCAGCCACAACATCCAGCATTACTGTTTGGATGTGGTTTAAATCGATAGCTGACGTTGAACTTGGAGCTACAGCGTCTATAGATTCTATCGTTGCCGCAGCTACACTTTCTGCTACAGGAGCCTTGCTCTGCATATAAGTAACGATTTCACCTAAGGTGCGTAATTCAGCTAGATCTTCAGGGTTTAGCTCAGGTAAATCAGTGATAATTTCCTGTACTGCACCTAAGATTTCTACACGTTTGATTGAATCAATACCTAAGTCAGCTTCCATATCCATGCTTAGTTCAAGCATGTCTGTTGGATAACCAGTCTTATCAGCCACAACATCCAGCATTACTGTTTGGATGTGGTTTAAATCGATAGCTGACGTTGAACTTGGAGCTACAGCGTCTATAGATTCTATCGTTGCCGCAGCTACACTTTCTGCTACAGGAGCCTTGCTCTGCATATAAGTAACGATTTCACCTAAGGTGCGTAATTCAGCTAGATCTTCAGGGTTTAGCTCAGGTAAATCAGTGATAATTTCCTGTACTGCACCTAAGATTTCTACACGTTTGATTGAATCAATACCTAAGTCAGCTTCCATATCCATGCTTAGTTCAAGCATGTCTGTTGGATAACCAGTCTTATCAGCCACAACATCCAGCATTACTGTTTGGATGTGGTTTAAATCGATAGCTGATGTTGAACTTGGAGCTACAGCGTCTATAGATTCTATCGTTGCCGCAGCTACACTTTCAGCTACAGGAGCCTTGCTCTGCATATAAATAACGATTTCACCTAAGGTGCGTAATTCAGCTAGGTCTTCAGGATTTAGCTCAGGTAAATCAGTGATAATTTCCTGTACTGCACCTAAGATTTCTACACGTTTGATTGAATCAATACCTAAGTCAGCTTCCATATCCATGCTTAGTTCAAGCATGTCTGTTGGATAACCAGTCTTATCAGCCACAACGTCTAACATCACCTTGTTAATCGTTGCTACATCGATACTCGATTGAACGACAACCTCAGGTATAAGAACTGATTCAGCCACGACAGCAACCAATACAGGTGCAGGTGTAGCAGCAACCGCAGGAGAACTCACAGGATCAGGCGTTAATGCCACAGTTTGCACTGCAACGGCTGCACTATTTGCTGCATTCGATGCAACATTAGATGCAACATTTGTCACTGTATTTACAGCAACAGGACTTGCCACTTTGTCATGAACAACCGGAGTTATTAGCGATGCAGTTTGTACTGGCTGTTGTGGCGTATTCAATGCAGGAGTAACAGACGTTGCTATAACGCTAGATTCAGAACCAGTGAGCATGGTATTCATATGGCTCGTCTGATTGTTCAGATAAGTTTCATGCACACGCAGAGTTTCAGATTGGAACTCATTATACATAGCCAGTGTACGGTCTAGACTTTCCGGTAATTCGTTGCTAGTTTGCGCTGCAAGTACCGATTGAACTGTTTTAGCATAGTCCTGTGGTCCCTGCATAAACTGCTCATGCACATTTAATAATTGCTGCTGGTGTTCAACAAACTGGCCAACACTGCGCTCGATAGAAGCAACAAGATCGGCATCAGTATTGTTAATAACAGCGCTGTTAACATGATCGTTAACACCGTTGCTATTATTTTTAGATGCAAGTGAACCATCAGCATTAACGTAGACAATCTTCTCGACTTCAACGATTCTTTCTACTATTTTCTCGACTTCAACGATCTTTTCAATCACTTTAGGCTGTGGAACAGCAACAGGAGTAGCCTTTGCTTGTTTCACCGTCCAGCCATCAGTTAACGAATCAGTAAATGCTTTTTTAGTTTTCGGACTCACATACGATGCACCAGACAGTTTCATCAACATAGGTGACACTTTAGGCGCAGTTGATGGACGCTTAACCGCATCGTACGGGTCAAGATTTTCTAACGCAACACCAAGAACGGCCATCTGCAGGGCAGCTTGACGCATTTGCACATCGGCAGGTTGTTTTGGATTAGCATTTACAGCGATAGCTACAGCATCAGATTTATCATTAAGAATATTATCAACCAATTTGGTTAACACATTCTTCGGACCAAACTCGATAAATATACGGCCACCGTCTGCATATATATTGTCAATTTCTTGATTGAAATGGACAGGTTCCAACATATGTTTTTTCAGGCTTTTTTTAATTTCGTTCGGTTTACTTGAATGAACTAAACCTGTGCCGTTAGCAAAAACTGGAATTGTCGGCGCTTTAAACTTAGTGCTATCAACCGCGTTGGCAAATGGCTTTTGAGCGTGACCGACTAATGGAGTATGAAACGCAGCTGATACAGGCAGTGGAACAACCTTGAAACCAGTATTACCGAGCGCTGTAATAGCAACAACCACCTGCTCACTCGGCCCAGCAATGACCACTTGATTATTAGAGTTGTGGTTAGCAATAGACACATCATCAATCGCGTCGATGATCTCCGCAACTTGCAGTGGGTCACCCACGACAGCCGCCATCTTGCCAGCATCAAAATCTTGTTGCTCTGGCGCCGCCATTGCTTGACCACGACTGCGTGCCAACATCAAGTAATCACTATCGCTCAATACGTCAGCAGCCCATAATGCCGTTAATTCACCGAAACTATGACCAGCGGTAAAGTCAGCTTTAAAACCTGCCTGTTGGAACGTTTTAAACAGACCAACGCTCAAACAACCAATCGCAGGTTGTGCATGTTGAGTTAAACGCAATTGCGCTTCTTGTAACTTACGTTCAGCGTCAGTGTACACTGGTATCGGATAAGTGATTGCAGACAACTGACCTAAACCAGCAGTACTGAATTCTTTATCCATTGCAGCTGTACTGTGCATCATGCTTGGGAAGTTACAAGTTAACTCACGGCCCATGTTCACATATTGCGAACCTTGTCCGGAGAATAACGCGACAACTTTACCATTGGCATCAATACCCGCTTGGCGATAATAGATCCCCGTTGGTACTGACCATGTTGCTTTATCTCCATTCTCGCTGAATTGTTTCAACGCCGCATTAATCATAGCAATGGCTTCGTTTGCATTACGTGCAACAAAACCTAAACGCGCTTGATCTACTGATGGCGTATTCAACGGCCAGGTAATCACTAAATCGTTAAACGCAAATGCCTGAAGGTCAGCCTCTACCGCCAGTTTAGTACGCCAATTATTTAATTCTGCGATAATACCTTGTTGGTTAGTCGCAGAGATAAGTATTGTTTGCGAGACTGAGTTTAAGCGATATGCGCTATCATGACTCGGACGATACTCTTCTAAAATAATATGGAAATTAGTACCACCAAAACCGAATGAGCTAATACCCGCACGGCGTGGGATACCATCTTCACGTGGCATCCAAGGACGCGTCTCACTGTTTAAATACATCGGGCTATTTTTGATATCCAAGGCTTCACTTGGTTTATCGATATGAATAGTAGGGGGTAAAATTTTATGATGCAGTGCTAATGCTGCTTTGATCATACCTGCAGAACCAGCCGCAGATTTAGTATGGCCAATTTGCGATTTAACCGAACCTAATGCAATGTGCTGTTTCTTATCACTCGCTGCACCAAAGTGTTTAGTTAGACCACTAAACTCCGCCACATCGCCAGCTTTCGTCCCCGTACCGTGACCTTCAATAAGACCGCATGTTTCAGGTGCGAAACCCGCATCTTCATAAGCACGTTTAAGCGCTTTAGCTTGACCATCAGGGCGCGGTGCGTAAATCGATTTGAAACGGCCATCAGAAGACGTACCGATACCTTTCAATACAGAATAGATTCTATCGCCATCTCGTTCAGCATCTTCCAGACGTTTAAACGCCAGCATGCCAATACCTTCACCCAGCAGCATACCTTTCGAATCGTCATCAAACGGACGAATATCATCATTGGTGGTAAACGCAGGTGTTTTTGAGAATGACATATACATGAATGGTGAGTTATCACAACATACACCACCCGAGATCATCACTTCTGAACGGTATTCCAGTAGGTCTGAAATCGCCATTTTAATTGCTGCGAGGGAGCCAGCACACGCCGCATCTACCACACAGTTAGTACCGCCAAAGTCGAAGCGATTAGCAATTCGACCAGCAATAACGTTACCTAACATACCAGGGAATGAATTCTCTTCCCAACCGATGTAAGCTTTTTTGAATTTTTCGATGATCATTTCGCGATCATCTTTATCAATACCTGAGGCTTTTAATACTTTTTCTAACACTGGGCCTTGCAGGCGAGCGGTTAACGGTGAAATTTGTTTCTGACCACCACCAACACCTAAAGTGATACCAATTTTATCATGGTCATAATCACTACCAATGCCAGCATCACTTAATACATCGCGTGCAACGATTAACGACAGCAGTTGAGCGATATCAGTTAGCTCTAAGATATTTGGCGGCAGGCCAAACTCCATCGGATCAAAATCTAATTCAGGAATAAAACCACCGCGTTTGCAGTATGTCTTGTCTGCTGCTTTTTTATCTGCCGAATAATGGTCGTCAATATTCCAGCGGTCGCTAGGCACATCGATAATGGCATCAACGGAATCAACGATATTATCCCAGAATTGGTCCAGATTTTTAGCGTCAGCAAAAACCGATGCCATACCGATGATTGCAATTGGGCATTCTTGCAAACGTGAATTTAACTGTTGCTCGTCACTATTTAACACATCCTTGCCGTGCTTAACCGATGTGGTGTTCTTTTTAGCCATTGTGTTATTGCTCCTGTAAGGATCTTCCTGCACTAAAAACAATGCTCATTAAACGTCCATTTGGACACTAAGCTAACCACTTGAGCGTACAAGTGTACTCTTAAAGTGCGAAAAAAATCTACCGTCATTTCATTTCACATAAAATAAATTCGGTAGAGTTAATTGTTTTAAATTTTATCCCAATAGTCAGCACTGAACTTAATCGTCCAACGCCAGCATAGTATTATTTACATCTGCAATAATATACACAGGATTAAAAACCAACTCAAATATACTCGATTTCACTTAAGTCAGACTCATCAGATCAGGGGATAACTGAAAATAGCAGATTTAGCATTATAAAATAATGCATCTTTATTCACATTTACCCAATTTTAACTAGATATTCAGTAATAAACATCTCTTTTAAGCTAAAAACCTATTTTTCTAAAATACACCGGTGGCAAATAATTAATTTTAAATCTGCGTAACCTCTCATTATTAGCATGTATTTTTAGAATAAACGCCGTAATAAATAAGCAGAAGCTTACATTAAATTACATAACCGCTGCGACGCAGTCAGAATTCAATCATAAATAATGATTAATAGACTAAATGCTCAGCATCTTTGATGCACCAATGGCCATATTTAATCCTGATATAACGAGTAAGTACATGTGAAAACGTCGCTATTAGCGATGTTTTAATCGTGACGGGAAGTCATATAAACGTAAAGTGAGGCATTAGATACCTCATTATTTCATTGTGGTTTTTTCGTACTCAAATTGGCTAACACCATATATTATGCATTTACCATTGCGGTTAATACATCATCAGGAAAGGGCTGTAAGCGTTTTTCTTTATCTAAGCACACCATTTCAATATCGCCGATGACGGCAG
Source organism: Moritella sp. 28 (assembly GCF_018219435.1). Taxonomy (NCBI): domain Bacteria; kingdom Pseudomonadati; phylum Pseudomonadota; class Gammaproteobacteria; order Alteromonadales; family Moritellaceae; genus Moritella; species Moritella sp. 28. The sequence continues at coordinate 2,815,689 of NZ_CP056121.1, forward strand.
CCTTACTCGCATTAGGACGCCACACTTCCTGACGCCAGATCGTTTTATATTTACCATCGAGTGTAAAAGAGGTACGGATATCACAAACTTCAGCAAACTCGACGCCATCCAGAAACGTTAAATTGGCTTTATAAACCGCAAAACCTAACCCGCGTTCGTTCCACAATGTCGCTAATAAATCGCTATTGATAACATGTTCGCGTGCACGTTCAAAATACTTCAAAAAATTAGGATGGTAAACAACACCTGAGTGGTCGGTATCTTCATAATAAATTTGTACTGGGTGATGGTATATCTTCGTCATTACTGAAATTAACCTATTTGATCACGTATTTATATTACATAGCATATAGATAAATTTGAGAAATGACAGTGTAATATTGGAGAAGATGTCACGCATTAAAGGTAGTAACACTTAGAATAAGCACGGGTTTGCTTATCGTTATAACTGAGGAATGAGATCGATAATCAAAGTTAATACCGTCTTTCAATTCACAGGTCCTTATTTATCATTGTTAATGATGCATAATCAATAGTAAACAAGGACCAACGTGCCGTAATAAAATTTAGTCTTCAGTGACCATTTTTACGTATAACGCTTCAACTTTATCACGCGCCCAAGGTGTTTTTCGTAAAAACTTAAGACTAGACTTAACACTTGGATCATGGGTAAAACAGCGAATGTTAACGTAGTAACCAAGGCCATCCCAACCATATTTATCAACAAGGCTGTTAATTACTTTTTCAAGTGTCATCCCGTGAAGCGGGTTATTTATTTGAGTCATGTTTACCGTGATAAATTATTTAAGATTAATTGCTGATGAGTATAACACAAGAGTTACTAACAGTATTAATGACCGAACCACCTTGTAAAGGGATTCTTATTCGGGCTACTGGTAACTAAACTTTCCTTTAATTCAATAATACTATCACATTGCTCTTTTGCTGCTTCGTAGCCAATCTTAAAGATTTCTCGTAATGATTTTTCGTCGGTTGTAAATGTATTGTAATTGACTAATGCTTCGGGATAAATGCGCACATCACATTGAGATAGTTTCTCTAATTCAGCGCCACTTCCCTGCAACGTAAATGCGCGTAATACAACGTCTTTGATACTCGACAATTCCTCAGGTTCAACTTGACGTATTGGCGATACATACACACCGATTATTTTATCACAATCAGCTTCGATAACACTCAGTGGAAAGTGATTAACGATACCACCGTCAGAGTAAACTTGGCCATCAATGATCATAGGCGAGAATACTAAAGGATAACTTGCCGATGCTAACAAGGCATTGATAACGGAACCGTCTTTAAAAATATGCTCTTTTCCAAGTAGCATGTTGGTAGCAATAATACGCAACTCAGGATCAAGATGTTTAAAATTATCTTCCGGGATATACTTTAAAAACTCAGGATACAATTTAGCAGGATCAATAAAACCCGCAGTCGCTCGAGTAAATTTCCAAGAAAATGGTTTCACATCTATAAAAAACTGCAGTATTTCATCGATCTCTAATCCAGAACAGTAAAGTGCACCAACCATAGAACCGGCACTCGTGCCCGCAATTAAACTCGGTCTTACCCCCTGCTCTAACAGGTATTTTAATACGCCAAGGTGAGCAATCCCCTTCGCTCCGCCACCAGAAAGTACCAAGCCAATATTGTGTTTAGTGCTACCCATCTCTTTGATTAATCCCCAATTAACTTTTTACTAACTGTATATTAAATATAGGTATAAAAAAAGAGAGCATGCGCTCTCTTTTCTACAATATCAATTTAACAACTTAAAGTTGGTGAACTGATGCGGTGTTTGTTGTACCTGATGGTACAAGCGCACCTGAAACCATAACAATAATATCACCTTCTTTAGCTAGTCCACTTGAAATCGCTAGCTCTTTACCTTTACGGTAAAATTCATCAGTGCTATCAATCTGTTTAACAATACAAGATTTAACACCTTTAGTCAGACATAATTGTTGCGCAGTTTTCTCGTTCGTTGTAATCGCAAGAATGTTAGCTTTCGGAAAATACTTACGTACAGACTTCGCCGATTTGCCGCCACGAGTAGCAACAACTATCAGTGGTGCACATAATTTTTCAGTTGTTTCTACCGCACCTTTACATACCGCTTCTGTAATACGCATGCTTTTAGCTACAATATTAGCACCTAGGTCCGAAGACATAGAGTTATCAGTACGCTCACAAATATTCGCCATAATTGAAACAGCTTCAACTGGATATTTACCTTTCGCAGTTTCGCCAGATAACATTACCGCATCAGTACCGTCAAGAACAGCATTGGCTACGTCTCCCGCTTCAGCACGAGTTGGACGAGGGTTACTGATCATAGAATCGAGCATTTGTGTTGCTGTAATGACAACTTTACCTGCTTTGTTACACTTCTTGATCATCATTTTCTGAGCCATGATCACTTCTTCAACAGGGATTTCAACACCCAGATCACCACGAGCAACCATGATACCGTCAGATTCAGCTAGGATCTCATCAAAATTATCAACACCCTCTTGGTTTTCAATTTTAGAGATAATCTGAATGTTTTCGCCACCGTTATTAAATAACACTTCGCGAATTTCTCTTACATCATCAGCTTTACGGATAAAGGATGCAGCAACGAAATCAACTTCTTGTTCACAGCCAAACGCAAGGTCAGCTTTATCTTTATCAGATAATGCAGGTAAACCGACACTGATATTTGGTAAGTTAACGCCTTTATTTTCACCAAGTGCACCGGTGTTTAATACTTTACACTTAACTTCAGTATCTGTTGTTTCAGTCACTTCCATTTCAATCAAGCCATCATCAACAAGAATGATTGCGCCAGGGCTTAGGTCTTTAGCAAAACCAGCATACGTGACAGCAACACACTCTTTGTTGCCTACAACATTAATATCTGTTGTAAATGTGAATGACTGACCTACTGTCAATGTAACATCTTCACCATTCTCTAATTTAATGGTACGGATTTCTGGACCTTTCGTATCCAATAATACTGCGATTTTTTTATTCAGGTTTTCACTTACTTGACGGATATTTTGAATTCGACCTGAATGCTCAGCAAAGTTACCATGAGAGAAGTTTAAACGCATAACATTCATGCCTGCATTAACAAGCTCTGTTAGTTTCTCTACTGATTCAGTTTTTGGACCAATTGTACAAACAATTTTAGTCTTTTTCATTCTTATAGCTCCGTATGGGATATTTTATATTCTTTTAGATCTTGTTTTCTTATTCATAGTCTAGATGAGAAAGTTGTTCGATTTACTCTGAATGCGACTATAAACCAAAATTTTTATTGAAACCGAAATAGCTTTTATTGAAACCACATCCCTTTCATATGAAACCAATTGTAACAAGTATAAGTTTAAAAGCATAGAGTGATAAGCATAAAGAAAGACAGAATAGATACCTAGATCAAGTTTGTTTCACTCATTAGGCTAAAAACAAAGCAAGAACAAGCCAAATTGTCATTAAATATAATTGAAAGAGCATCTAAGAGTGGTTCGTCAGGCGGGATTTTACGTTAAAGGAAGCGCTATATCTAAGTTAAATATATAGCGCTTGAATAAAGGGATGGCGACAACTAATAGATTTTTTTACCATCTGGACGTGTTCTTAATAATCTTAACGTCCACATATACTGATCAATACCACACTCAATCAACGCTTCGATCTCTTGATTCATCATCACCGCATCTTGCTCAGGACTTTCGGACGGAAAGTTTTGCATCGCTGGTCGGATAAATGTTTCGAATTTACCTCGTTTTTCATTATATGCAGCATAGATAGGAACAACTGATGCGCCTGTTTTTTCTGCTAACTTCCCTAATACAGGTAAAGTTGCTTTTTGTGTCGAAAATAACGGCGCAAATACACTACGTTTAGGACCATGATCCTCATCAGGTAAATAGTAACAACTTTCACCTTTTTTAAGAGAATGTACAAGTGCACCTAATCCGGCTTTACGGTGATAAATCGTATTTCCAAATTTAGCACGCTGGCGAGTCATCAACCAATCAAAAAGTTCGTTTCCAGAATCATTAAACATGGTACAAAATGGTGCACCGTAAGACGCAACATGTAAACCTGAAAAATCAACGGCAAAACTATGTGGTACTAGTAAGATGCATGCCTTCCCTTCCTCTAATAATGGAAAAAGGTTCTCACCACCATGAACAATCATACGATTTCGATTGTAAGCTAGGCTTCGTGCACTTGGTTCAGCATAACTTAAAATCGTTTGGCAAAAAGTAACTAAGTTACCCATGATAATTCGATCTTTTTCTGCCTCATCCATTTCAGGAAAACACATAGATAAGTTAATTTTTGCAACCTTCTTGCGTTTTTTCATCGCTTTTAAATTAAATAATTTAGTCGCGATGAAACGCGCAAACTTATCGCGCGGTTTCACTGGCACAAAAGCTAATAAGTATAATACAAAGACGCCGAACCACACTGGCCAAAACTTAGGTAGCAAAAATGTTTTTTTGAAAGAAAGGTCATACGGTTTATATTTATCAGACATATAATTTTATCGAACCTGTTTAAATTACAAAATATTACGAGATAACAAGTCAATCAGTTTATTCAGTTATCTCGCCAAAACCAACTATTTTTTATATTTACGGTACTATTTTAATCGCTTTAACGCGCTATGGCTCAATACCAATAAACCAATAACGCCAGAAAGTACCCATTTAAAGTTTAAATACTCTACTAACCCATTAATTTAAAATATATTTTATAGTTATGCCAAATTGCCATTGAGCTATAGTTAATTATCATGATAAATTTAACGCAAGTAGATCATTATTGTATTTAAATTATTTACTTAGTACCACGTTGCGTTGAATGGATTCAATCATGCTTACTTATTCATTAAGATCCATATTAGTCTATTACCTCGCCACCAATATTGTTGAATTGTTACTTTTAACACCTTAAAATTATCGGTTCCACATTGAAATGCATTTTTTGTAATTGTTTTATCATTTTTATTTGCATTAAATCTACAATGTGGCAAATTAGACTCACTATTTAGAAAGTTAGCTGCATACGCAGCATTAGAAGGAATTAGTTATGTGCTCAATATTCGGAATTCTAGACATCAAGTCAGACATTAAACCTCTTCGTGCACAAGCATTAGAGTTATCAAAGTTACTGCGTCACCGAGGCCCAGATTGGTCAGGTATCTATACTAATGATAATGCTATTTTAGTTCATGAACGCCTTGCAATTGTTGATGTTAATAATGGTGCACAACCTTTATACAATGAAGAAAAGACTCACGTACTTGCTGTTAATGGTGAAATTTATAACCATAAAGATTTACAAAAAACATTAAATGTAGATTTTGAATTTCAAACAGAGTCTGATTGTGAAGTTATCCTTGCTCTATACAAAGAGAAAGGAACGCAGTTTTTAGATGACCTGAATGGTATCTTTGCTTTTGCTTTATATGATGAAGACGAAGACGCTTACCTTATCGGTCGAGATCATATCGGTATTATTCCGCTATACACAGGCTATGATGAACACGGTAACTTTTATGTTGCATCTGAAATGAAAGCGTTAGTACCTGTTTGTACACAAATTGAAGAATTCCCAGCCGGTCATTACTTGTGGAGTAAAGACGGTAAAGTAACACCGTATTATCAACGTGACTGGACAGAGTTTGATGCGGTAGCACAAAATGGCGGTGATAAAGAAGTTGTTAAGCAAGGTTTAGAAAACGCCGTTAAACGTCAACTAATGTGTGATGTACCTTATGGTGTATTACTGTCAGGTGGTTTAGATTCTTCTGTTATCTCTGCGATCACTCAACAGTATTCAAAACGTCGTATCGAAGACGATGGCAAAACAGAAGCATGGTGGCCACAATTGCATTCTTTCTCTGTAGGCTTAAACGGTTCTCCAGATTTAGCTGCGGCACAAAAAGTGGCTGATCACTTAGGCACTATCCATCACTCGATTGAATTTACCGTACAAGAAGGTATCGACGCATTACGTGACGTTATATATCACATTGAAACATACGATGTAACGACTATTCGAGCATCAACACCTATGTATTTGATGGCGCGTAAAATTAAAGCCATGGGTATCAAAATGGTACTTTCTGGTGAAGGCGCCGATGAGCTGTTCGGTGGTTACCTGTATTTCCATAAAGCACCAAATGCAAAAGAGTTCCATGAAGAAACAGTACGTAAAGTATCAAAACTTCACATGTTCGATTGTTTACGTGCCAATAAATCTATGGCAGCTTGGGGCATCGAAGCACGTGTACCATTCTTAGATAAAGAGTTTGTAGATGCGTCAATGCGACTAAACCCTGAATTAAAAATGATCACTGGTGACAGAATTGAGAAAAACATCATTCGTGAAGCATTTGAAGATTTATTGCCAGAAGAAATTGTATGGCGTCAAAAAGAGCAATTCTCTGATGGTGTAGGTTATTCTTGGATTGACCAGCTAAAAGTTCACGTTGAAGAAGCTGTATCGGACCAAATGTTAGCAAGCGCTGCATTTAAATTTCCGATTAACACACCTGATACCAAAGAAGGTTACTACTATCGCGCCATCTTTGAAGATCACTTCCCTGGTGACTCAGCGGCTAAATGCGTACCATTTGGTAAATCTGTGGCATGTTCAACAGTAGAAGCGCTAGCTTGGGATGAAAGTTTTCAAAACAATGCAGATCCATCGGGTCGTGCAGCCGGCGTACATAACGAAGCATACGAAGATTAATCTAGTTTGATTTTTCGTTAAACCTCTATTTAAACAGCACTTCGGTGCTGTTTTTTGTTTCCTTACAAGCAGGCTCACCGATGCCACTGTATTATATTGCGCTTAAGTGATGCCAGTATAAACTACGACAAAAATATCGTGATTAGTTCCTCATTTTCTTCTTAATATTACATATCCCATTTTGAGTACACACTTAGCATGATACTATAATGACAATAATTCTCATTTACATCATTTCAAAGGAACAGAAATGCACCAGTTTAAATTTCATGGTAAAGGAAAGGAATATTTTGGTATTTGGATCGTAAATATTCTATTAAGTATTATAACGCTAGGGATCTACTCAGCATGGGCTAAAGTTCGTACCAACAAATACTTCTATGGTAATACTGAGCTTAGCGGAAATCGATTTGATTACCTAGCGCAACCTAAACAGATCTTGATTGGTCGAATTATTGCCGTTATTGCCGTTAGTATATGGGCTGCTTTAAATGCATTTTCACCACAATTAGCTGTACTTGTTATGTTAATATTCGTACTTATCTATCCAGTTTTAGTCGTGCGTAATCTCCGCTTCGATATGAAAATGACACAATTTAGAAATGTACGTTTCAACTTTATCGGCTCTTACAAAAATGCATATAAAGTCATGCTCGTAAAACCGTTAGCCGCTTATATCGCAATTGGTATATCCATAGCCATCACCCTCACTTATATTATGCCTGCATCGAAAATACTTGGCATCATTATTATGGCCGTAACATGCTTACTTATCCTACCCTTGTTATTCTCTTGGGTTATAGCCGCCATGAATCAGTTCATTATCAATAATACACGTTATGGTAATCTCACTTTCGCTGCGACGTTACAAACTACTTATATATTTAAGGTACTCGCTAAGTTCATGTTACTGATGGTACTTATCATTGCGGTCTTTGCAGCATTTCTAATTATTGCTGGTGTCAGCACAAATGACGTCAGTAATTTAACCGGAGACTCAAGTAAAATGGCAGTCTTTGTGATTGCGTACATTGGTATGATACTCGGTATGATATTTACTCAGGTCTATTTCCATGTCCGAATTCGTAACTATATACTGTCTGCGACTAAACTTGATAATCAGTTACAACCAAAATCGACAATGACGGTTATGTCTTATAGCTTACTACTATTAACAAACCTATTACTGATCGTTTGTACCCTTGGTTTAGCTCGACCATTTACAATGATTCGACATGCAAATTATATCGCATCCGTGACTCAGGTTGACGGTGACCTTTCCCTCACTAGTGCAACAGACCAAATTACAAATGAATCAGGTGCTATTGCAGATGAATTATCCCAAGCGTTCGATCTAAACATTAACGCTATATGATAATTAAAGGTAAGGCTGTTGCACCCGCATCAGCCATTACGATAGCCGCTGAGCTAATACTTAATTCCGATGGCGGTATTGAGTGTGTGCTCAGCAGTGTTGAGGCTAACATTTTAACCGCTGCAGATTCGGCATTAAAAACTGATATAGGTAACATAACTATATCTCGTGCTTTAGGCGCTATTCCTCGTAGCTTTACATTCGTTAACGGTTGGACATTTACTGCCGATGATAATGCGAAAATTGACATCTGGCTACGTCAACAGAATAAACAGTCCTGGTTACATAGACTGGAAAAAAATAGCATCACCATTATTACCAGTATATTACTAAGTAGTTTATCTGCTTGGTATGTGATTAACTCAGGGATCCCCGCTATCAGTGGCGTGATCGCACAGTCGATCCCTCCTGTAGTGGGAAAACATCTAGCCGACTATAGTCTAGAATATTTAGACGAACACGACTTCACTCCATCTAAGCTATCGATAAAAAGACAAGATGAACTGACTAGCCTATTAAGTAGTATCAGTTCAACAACGATAACTGATAACCAAAAACCCAAGTTATTATTTCGCTCCTTAGCTGACACCGCCAATGCGTTTACGTTAACTGATGGCACGATTATTCTAACGGATGAACTCGTTATGCTTGCACAAGATGATCGAGAATTAAGCGCTGTATTATTGCATGAGATAGGACATCAGTATCATAATCATCTTTTAAAACGACTTGTTGAATTATCGATACTATCTGTACTGGCAAATTATATTGTGGGTGATGCGACGGGTATCGGCGATACTTTGGCTAGTGCCAGTGTGTTATTACTATCACTAGACTATTCTCAGCAGGATGAACTTGAAGCAGATAAATTCGCAGCAAAAGTATTGCTGTCCGAATATGGTTCTGTGCAGGCGCTAGAAGATATATTGATACGGCTAGAAAGTGAAGCCTTAACCTCTCCAACTTGGTTACGTTCGCATCCAGGCATAGGTGAACGTATTAATGCGATAAACCTTATTGATCCTTTGTAACCCCCTAAGATCCGGCCCTTAATAAGTGCTGGATCACAAATCGAGACTACACCCAATATAGTAAGCCCTTAACCTCTCCAATTTAGTTACGTTCCCCCAGAGATAAGCAAACGGCATTCTGTAATCAAGAAGATAGATGTAGTCTTGATGGAAAACAACTGATTTTGTGAATCGGCACAGGATAGAAGCCAGCAATACATGAACCGCCTCTCAACTTTAAAAAATAACGCCCCCCCCCTTCCATTACCCATACCACTCCGGTGTAATATAACCCTACGCAAGGCGATCTACACAGTCCCTTGCACTACCATTTCAACCAAAAGGCAGACGTTTACACCACAACACCTCAAATAAGGAAAACTTATGATTGTTGTAGAGTTTATTATTGTGCTTACTTTTATCTATCTTGGCGCTCGTATCGGTGGTATTGGTATAGGTCTTGCGGGTGGTGCCGGTGTATTGGTTCTTAGCCTGTTTCTAGGCGTCGACACCGGGAATATTCCCATTGATGTTATATTGATTATCATGTCCGTGATTTCTGCAATTGCAGCAATGCAAGTAGCGGGAGGGTTGGACTGGCTAGTTGAACTCTCAGAACACTTCCTCCGTAAACATCCAAAGAGAATTACCTTTTACGCCCCAATGGTTACCTATTTTATGACCCTACTTGCAGGAACTGGGCACACTGCATTTTCAACATTACCCGTTATTGCTGAGGTAGCTAAAGAGCAAGGAATACGCCCGTCAAGGCCATTAAGCATCTCGGTTGTCGCATCACAAATCGCTATCACAGCATCTCCAATATCTGCAGCGGTAGTCTTCTTCTCTGGAATTTTAGAACCGCTCGGAGTGGGCTATCTTACACTGCTAGCGATCTGTATTCCTTCAACATTTGCCGCTTGTATGGTTGGAGCATTCGTTTCTAATTTTTTAGGGTGTGAACTAAAAGATGATGCTATCTATCAAGAAAAGTTAGCCAAAGGCCAGATCATACTTAAAGGAAAGACGCAAAGAGAGATATTGCCAAGCGCTAAATTAGCAACCGGTATCTTTGTAACTGCAATCATAGGGGTGATCATCTATGCAACCCTGATTTCAGACGCGGTAAATATCATTGAAAACCCAGCGTTAAGCCGTAATGATGCCATTATGGTATTTATGCTCTCTGCCGCTACCGCAATTGTAACTTTCACTAAGATTGATGTATCAGAGATCGCGAACGCAGCAACATTCAAATCAGGCATGAGCGCCTGCATCTGCGTTCTTGGTGTGGCCTGGCTCGGTGATACTTTCGTATCAAGCCATATTGAAGAGATCAAAACTTTTTCTGCGGACATACTTCAGCAATACCCATGGATGCTTGCTGTAACTCTATTCTTTGCCTCAACGCTGCTCTACTCACAAGGTGCCACCACGACAGCCTTGATGCCAGCCGCATTAGCCATTGGGGTTGCCCCTATAACGGCCATAGCTTCATTTGCTGCAGTGAGTGCGCTGTTTGTATTGCCAACTTACCCAACACTTCTTGCAGCAGTAGAAATGGATGACACAGGTTCAACTCGCATTGGTAATTTAGTATTTAACCACCCTTTCTTCATTCCAGGTGTTGTCACAATCACTACATCCGTAGCACTTGGGTTTCTAATTGGAGGCGCTGTGCTCTAATCCAATTAGAGGTTGAAATGATGGCATCCATTAGTACACTTAGTTATTAAAAAAACGCCAATACTCTGCAGTATTGGCGTTTATTTAATAAAGAATAAACGAAGTATTTATTTTTCTAAAATAGCGGTAATACCTTGACCACCAGCAGCACAAATCGAGATTAAACCACGACCTGAACCTTTCTGATCAAGCAGTTGTGCCAGTGTTGCGATAACACGACCACCTGTAGCTGCGAAAGGATGACCCGTTGCTAAACTACTACCTTTCACGTTTAATTTAGTTAAATCGATTGAACCAAGCGGTGCATCAAGACCAAGTTTCTCTTTACAAAATTTCTCATCTTCCCACGCAGCTAGCGTTGATAATACTTGTGCTGCAAATGCTTCATGAATTTCATAGAAATCGAAATCTTGTAATGTTAGACCTGCACGCTTAAGCATTTTTGGCACTGCATATGCGGGAGCCATTAACAGACCTTCTTTTTTATCAACAAAGTCAACAGCCGCTGTTTCACCAAATGTTAGATAAGCTTGAACCGGTAAGTTGTGTTCAGCAGCCCACTCTTCACTTGCTAGTAATACAGCAGATGCACCGTCCGTAAGGTTAGTACTGTTACCCGCCGTCATAGTGCCATTTACTTTATCAAAACAAGGCTTTAATTTAGCTAGTTTTTCAACTGTCGTATCTGCACGTAATACATTATCTTTAGTTAGACCAGCCATAGGCGATACTAATGTATCGAAGAAACCTTCTGTATATGCAGCCGCTAATTTCTGATGACTTGCACATGCTAATTCATCTTGTGCTTCGCGTGAGATATTCCACTCTTTCGCTGTCACTTGACAATGATCACCCATCGCCATTTTTGTACGAGGTTCTTTATTCGCTGGCGTAAGTGGCACGAAATGTTTAGGACGTAAACGAGAAAGTGCACTTAAGCGTTGTTTACCCGTTTTAGCGCGGTTCAACTCAAGTAAAACACTGCGCATACCTTCACTCACTGCAATCGGTGCGTCAGATGTTGTATCAGAACCACCAGCAATACCCGCTTCAATTTGACCCAGTGCAATCTTGTTTGCTACTTGAATGGCAGCAGCTAGACCAGTACCACATGCTTGTTGAATATCATAACAAGGTGTTTCAGGTGCTAGGCCTGCACTTAATACCGCTTCACGCGTTAAGTTAAAATCGCGAGAGTGTTTAATTACCGCCCCCGCAACAACTTCACCAAGTTGTTCTCCACGTAGACCATATTTAACCACTAAACCACGGATCGTTTCGGTAAGCATGTCTTGGTTACTTAGTTTCGAATATGCTGTGTTTGAACGTGCAAACGGGATACGGTTACCGCCGATAATTGCAACTCTTCTTATTGTTTGACCTGTCATGGTTTATTCCTTTAATTAAAATGACTTATATATGCCCGCAGCACATTAGGCTTTAGATACATCAATGTAACATTGTTGAAACAAGTTTAAAATAAAAACTCTAACGTGGTTGTTTGTTCACCGCTATTTTAACACTCTCTATTTGAGGTAGTTGCATATTTATGCGATGAGGATTTGATTAACCCGAAATTGGACAGAATTGGCTGAAAAACCAGGGCTGTGTTTAACTCAAACCAACGGAGGGAAGATCTTACTTTTTACTTATCCATTATTTTAATAATACATGGCAAACTAATATGAACATATTAATTGAGAGAGCCTAACTAATACCCTCTCCCCATTAACCATAATGGTTATGTTATTTAACTTGTTGTTAGATTAAGCTGTGCGACTACAATTAACGTGAAAGCTCGTTTTTAGCTTCAGATAGTTCATTAACAGCAGTCTCTAACTTCCGCTCTTTCTTTTTTATTTTATCTGGGTTACCAGTTTCTTTTGCTTCTTTGAGGTCGTGTTTTCTTTCTGCAACCTTCTGTTCTTTTTCTGTTATTTTCTTCATTCGTTTAGTTTTCAATGATTCATCGGTACAGTTTTCATTTATTTCCTTGAGTGCTTTTTCTAAGCCCTGAATACGATAGGTATTATCATGTTTTTTTGCATACGTTATTTGCGTTTCTAACTCATTCTTTTTTGCAGCGCAGCCTGTCAACTGCCCTGCATAGGTAGTTGATGATATAGCTAATAAAAATGAAACAGTAGCAACAGACATCATTTTATTTATCATTATATATCCTTTTGAAAATTGAAAAATGTTGAATTTTTAAGTATCACGAATTTACATAAATAGAATATGAATAAGCATCTAATCTGACCAAGGCTGGATCACAATGGATAAAAACAGCTTAGAGCGATTTGTTATAAAACTATTTGCACAAACCATAGATATAATCATCTACATACTTGTTACTAATTAAAGAGTTTTGCTGTAAACGGCCCTCACGAATAAAGCCAATTTTTTCGAGCAGTTTAAATGAACCCATATTATGAACTGAACATGTAGCTGTTAGCTTATTAAGTGCCAATCCATTGAGCGCATAGTCTTTAAGCAAGTTCAATGCTTCACTTCCAAACCCTTTTCCTTGAGCGCCCTGCTTAATCATATAGCCAACCACAGCAATTTTGGCTTCATGGTTAACAATTTTAAGTCCAATATTCCCTAGTTTTTCACCGGTTGCGGTTTCAGATATGCCTAATGATAGCCATCCGTCACTTTCAATAGTCCAAGGCTGTGATTTAGCTGCGAACGCGGCTGCAGCGTCTTCATATGTAAATGCTTGATAAACATGTTCCATCATTTTGGGACACATTGATATTTCAATAAAAAGACGCTTATCCGTTTCATCTAATGGTGATAGTTTTATTCTTTGACCTGATAATTGCACGCTTATCCCTTAATTTTGATAACGCCAAGCTAAGCTTGAAACGTATATGTGAAGACACTTTAATTAATGTGTCTTCAACAATATCAAAATTGTCATGTATTACAAATGGGTATAAGAAAATTTAGTATTCATTAAATAAAATAAATACGTAAACAATAATTATATTTTGAGTGAGCGAGTGCCAGATTATCTTTATGGTAAGGAATATTGAAACGCCTTACCATAATCGTATTTTGAAGATTCTTTGTTCACTAATCCCCGCTGTGCTGAATACAAATCGCGAGCAGAGGAGTATCATTGTCTTCTTTGTCATAATCCGCATTGCCGCCCATATTATAGGCAAAATGTTGATTACCATTAGCCAAATTATGTGTCCAATAACGCTTTAAAATTGGCCAACCATTGGCGTAGTTTATATTTTCATATTTGTCATAACCATGGGATAAACTAATGAGTTGATCGACTGTCGCTAGTTTAAAGCCTTTTAGACTACAATAAATGTTCGCATCAGACCAAGTCAACAGTGCCCATTCAACTGTCGGAACTGGTTTATAAACACCGTCATCCATCCCTTCAACCTCAGCCTCTTCTTTGGTCACTGGATGGAAAAATGTATTACCGTTGTTCTCTGCACTGTCGCTGAATTTTATCGCCTCCGTATTATAATGTGCGCTTACTTTTGCATTATTGTCAGTAGCAGTAACCACAGCTCGTCCAGTCGTCTCAGCGAAGAATATGTTTTCTTTCTGACTTAATACAAATGGTTCATTCGTAGTCCATGATACATCGTCGGTTACCAGCTGATTGAAGTCCTCCCCATAGTCAGAACCGAAATGCCCAGTCGCTATAAATTCTCGAGATTGAGCAAGTGGAATACTATCTCCGAGTTCGAGTCTTTCAGTAATAATCAAATCGTCGAGTACGGGATTACCCACAGTGAGAGTAATCTCGTCAGAGAATTCATGATAGCTATATTCATCAAGCGCTCTCACAGAAATAGTTTCGACACTGCCAGGTTCACCATTTGCGTGGTACACATTTCTGTTATGGGAGAAACTACCATTGCCCCCCAAGTATTTCACATAGCTTTCTTCAGTAATATCTTGTTCGAAGTTTCTTAAAGCAGTTGACCCTTTAAAGGTACCGTACACGTGCAAGCTGATACTGTAACCCTTGGCAACCGTGTGACTCTGATTGTCTTCCAGTTTGATATGGATTCCTGTTAATTCCCCATTCGTGATTGTCAACTTCCTCGCTTCACTTGATGTATCGTAGCTCCCTACTAAGCTTGCACTAATATCCGAACCCGCTTTTCCTATCGCCCTAAAAGTATTACCCTCAACAACAAACTCCTCAGGGTTACTTAGGGTCCACAGTGCATCACTGCTGACATCATAAACATGGTTCTGACCGTCATCACCTTCAAACGTAGCCAAAGCACTAAGTATAATTGATTGGCCTCTCGGAACCACCAAATCATCATTAGCGTCTTCAGCAATCACTTCAAGCTTTGTCAGGGTTCCAGGAATAACCAAAAGCTGTACATGTTGACTGGATACGCCATCCATAACCACGTTAATATCAGTTTCGGCTCCGGGAAAAGCTTTAGCCAAAAAGTGTCCCTGAGACTGCTCGAAATTTTCGGGGGCGGATTGCAGCCACTTAACATGCTGGGTTACATCCTCATCAGGATAATACTCCGGATCTGTGTAGTGTGCGATAGTCCTTAGATCCTGAGACATCCCCTGATGAACCTCGAGTTGTTCAGCTGGTGTTTGCGAATGAGACGGGTATATGGTCAAAGATGACAGGTTTTTCGAATGTGTTTCTGTGCCCCCGCTCCCGCCACAAGCACTGAGTACCAAGGTCAATGCTGCTGGAATCAAGAATCGTAGTTTGTATTGCATTTTGAAATCATCCTAAAGGGGAAAGGAAAAGCATAAACCAATGTAAAATCAATTTATTACATAATATTATTTATACGTAGTGAACCATTACTAGACTCAGATCTTACATAACACACGTCATACAGACCTCCCATAAGTGGTACATCTAATTAAGTGTACTTGTTGTTTCATATATCACATTGACACCAAAGGCGACATTTCTATCCGCGAGAGCTCATAATATTTTAAGCGGGGGCTTAGCAAGGATGTGCCACAAGAAAGATTTGAGCAGGACGACAAGCTTAAAATTCATGGTACGAATTTAATTTTAATGAACTTTTAATGCTCTTTTAATGCTCTTTTAATGAACTTTTCTTTCATTATGCTTACACATACCACACTACTTACATTAAATGAGTTTTAAAATGAAAAAATCATCTCTTTCTATTGCAGTTGCTTTGAGCACACTTATCAGCCTTAATTGCATGGCTTCGAATTCAACATTTAATAAAGAACAAGAAGATGAAATCGGGAAAATTGCAGCTGAATACATAGTAAACCATCCAGAAATTTTGGTACAAGCTTCAAAAAACCTGCAATTAAAACAAATGAAATTACAACAAGCCGCAAGCGCTAAAGCAATCGTAGACAATCAAGATGCACTACTTAAAGACAAAAAAAGTCCTTTCATCGGCCCGAGTGATGCAGCTGTAAGTATTATCGAATTCTTTGATTATCAATGTGCATACTGTGCCAAATTGAGCCCTGAATTTGATAGCATAATAAAAGAAAACCCTGATGCTAAATTCATTTTTAAAGAAACACCTATTTTTTCTACACGCTGGGAAGTATCTGGTTACGCAGCTGACATGGGACAATGGGTTTTTTCTGAAAAAGGCAGTAAAGCTTACTTAACTTACCATAACGCAATCTTCGCAACAGGTCATGACGAAGGTAAATTAACAAAAGAAGACGTTAAAAAAGCGGCTAAAAAAGCAGGTGTAAACGTTAATGAATTCAAACCTAATGAGCGTTACACAGCTAACTTTCAGTTATTTGCTAAACTCGGGCTACGTGGTACACCAGCTGTGGTTATAATGCCAAGCAAAGGAGCAAATCAAGATAACGTAGTTATGCTACCGGGTTATGACCCTGAAGGCATCAAAAATGCGATCAGAAAAGTAAAAGCATCTATAACACAATAATTGTCGACGATAATTCTATTATAGATAACGCTAAGGCCTAATAAATCCACCCAGTTGTTGGAAAACCAATGATTGGGTATCGTACCGAAAGCCGCTATTTACAATGAAACCGTTTACATTGTTAGAATTATTTTTCCTTGAAGCGACGAGGATTCAATTTCAACCAACTCTAGCGCAGTATGGAAATCTTCTAAAGGCAGATAACGATCCACATTAAGTGAAACCTCATTTTCAATAAAATGCGCTAGCATCTCATAGAACACTTCCTTTCTCGCCGCTTTACCTACCGACTCTTCCCAACAACGTAAAAAGAACGTCATGAAGTCGATATTATTGCGCCTCATACTTTCAAAAAATGCGGTTTCATAAGGCCCTAGCGAGAGTGTACCGTAGTTGATGTAGGTGCCAGTTTTACTCAATGTATTGATGAGGTCAAAGCCTTCCTTTCCACCAATCGCATCAAACGCTACGCTCGGCGTTCGTAATTTAAGTGACTGAATCTGAGAGTTTAAATCTTGTTTAGCATCCAAAACAGCAATAGAGCCATACGGGTAACGCTGTGGTTTTGACGTTACCGCAATTAAGGTGAAACCAAGAGTCATAGAAAGCTGTGCAAAGATCTTTCCTATAGCGGAGCAGCCCGCATTGATGATCACCACATCGTCTTCGCCCAGCTGAGTAATTTTGGTTGTGATCACCCAAGCCGTTAAGGCATTGATGTACAGCTGACAAGCGTAGCCATTATCAAGATCTTCAGGAAGATAGAATAAATTATCTGGCAACACATCGACATAGGTTTGCCAAGTGCCACTCGTTGCCACCAGAACTTTCTGTCCGATTTGAAGTACTGACTGATTAGGAGCGTTGAACTCAACAACTCTACCTACCGCCTCAAAGCCCGGCACTCGCGGTGGAACATGCGTTCGACGATATTGGCCCACACCGTGAATCGATAATAGATCGCTAGGATTGATGTTTGTAGCTTCGATGCGAACGCGAACTTTACTTTCCTGAAGTGGCTCTAAGGCAATACTATCCAACAATAAGGACTCTTTAGGCTGGCCAAAGCTAAGTTGCTGAACGCGCGTGTTTAATGTGTCTGTGCTCATCGAGATACCACTTTAATCCATTGATGAAATAATTAGCTCCCCCCCTAATTAACCTGAACTCAGGATAAGGAATTGAACTAAAATCTAGTTGTGAACAGAATAATGATTACAAAATCAAACTCCGCGTATTATTTAGTTATACTATACCCATTTATACTGCAATGAACTGGTCTATTTATTACCAATCTTTGGCAAATAACTCATAGTCATACAGTAACTTTTAACACATGCTCAATTGCTAGATTAATACAGCTCATAAAAACAAGGATTAAATAATGACGGATACGTATGCAAAGATCGCCAATGGTAAGTGGACCTCAGCCTTATTCAAAAAACTTAATCTTCCACAACCCGTTACATTAACGCGCTTTTCTCACGGTCCAGATCTTATTTCTGGTCGTTTACTTATCGGGGCTGCGACGAATAGTGACCTGATTAAGCCTGTAATAGAAACATTTAACAATGCAAGTATCGCGATCTCTTATCCGAATAGCACGCAGGAGTTAGCAGACCTTAATCACCTGTTCAATAATACCTCACTCAGTGCAACACCAATTAGCTTAAATACGATAAGCAAATCAGATAAATTCAACGGTATTATCTTCGATGCATCAGGCATTAAAACCAGTCAACAATTAAGTGCATTACACCGTTTTTTCCAACCTGTAATTAAAAAACTATCAAAATGTAGCAGAGTTATCGTGTTAGGTCGTCCGAGTGAGCACCTTGAGGATGTGAGCTACGCAACTGTACAGCGATCTTTAGAAGGCTTTTGTCGTAGCCTAGCAAAAGAAATCGGTAAAAATGGCAGCACATGCCAACTTATGTATGTGCAAGCAGGCAGTGAATCATTACTTAACGCCCCACTCCGTTTTCTGACCTCTACGAAATCGGCCTATATATCAGCACAAGTGATTAATGTGAAACCAGGGACAATACACGGAACGGTTAACCTGAGTAAACCTTTACAAGGAAAAACCGCGCTTGTTACTGGCGCATCTCGTGGGATTGGTGCAGCTATTGCTGAAACACTCGCTCGTGATGGCGCTCATGTAATTTGTTTAGACATACCGGCACTGGAGCAGGATCTTGAAAAAATTGCCCATCGCTTAAAAGGCAGTACCATAGTAGCAGATATCACTGCTGATGATACGCCAGCTATCATTGCCGAATTTGTACGTGAAAAATCACTTGATATCGTAGTACATAATGCAGGGGTAACAAAAGATAAAACCCTCGCTCGTATGACTAATAATCACTGGGACGTACTTATGGATATTAATCTCTCGGCCATGGAAAGAATTAATGAGCGACTACTAAGTGAAAACTTATTGAGTCAATATGGTCGAATTATTTGCGTATCTTCGATGAGTGGTATCGCAGGAAACTTTGGTCAAACAAATTACGCGACCTCTAAGGCTGCCGTTATTGGCTATGTCGATGCAATGCAAAAACCGCTTGCTGAAAAGAATATAACCATTAATGCCGTAGCACCTGGTTTTATCGAAACGAAAATGACCGCTGCGATCCCCTTTACCGTTCGTGAAGCGGGTCGCCGAATGAATTCGTTAAAACAGGGAGGTAAACCAATTGACGTAGCCGAGGCTATTGCATTTTTTGCGCAACCACAAGCAGCAGGTGTGACAGGAAATACAATTCGAATTTGCGGACAATCATTAATTGGCGCTTAAAGATACGTAGCACAAGAATAGCTGCGACATTGATGGCTCGCAGCTACTTCTTTTTAGGTTAAATGCTTCTAGATTTGTTAATCGTCAACCTGCTTACTTCGGCGATATTCAATGGGTGTCATTTGTACCCAACGTTTAAATGCACGATAAAAAGTACTTGGCTCTGAAAACCCAGTTAGATATACAATCTGATCAATTGATTCATCCGTATTCGCCAACAGTTTTTTAGACAGCTCACAACGGAAATCTGCTAGAATTTGATTGAAATTATAATCAATCTCAGCCAACTTAGCCCGTAGCATACGTGGTTTCATATCAAGCTCGGTTGCAATACTCTCTAATGTCACAACACCCGACTCAAGTTGCTGCGCAATAACGCCACGTACCTTATCCACGATGTCTTTAAGTTCTAATTTTGCAATTTTTCGGCTTGCTAACTGCTCATGTAATGCAAACAACTCCGGTTCGGCATGAGTTGAAGGTCGATCTAGCAAATCAGCATCAAAATAAATAAAATTATCTGCCGCTGAAAACTCAAGTGGACAAGGAAAAACATTAGCATAGGCAGTTAAGTCTTCAGGCTGTTGATGAGCAAAGGCAATTCTATTTGCTTTAAAGTCACCGTCAGTAACATGCTGGCAAAATTTAAATGCACCTATCACTAAACAATCATTCAAGTGCCGATTAGCATCTTCAGTCATCCCGTCTAAATTAACGGATAGCCTCGCGACATCATCTTTAATATGAATAGAAGCTCTTGCCGCGTCACTAATCAACCTAAAGTATTTTGCGGCTCGCTCCCAACCAGTACCAAACGTAGGACTACTCAAAAAAAGATACTGCAAAACTTGACCAGTAAAAACAGGCATACGTTCACCAAGAGAAATGCCAATATTTGGATCTTTACTTATGTCCTCAAGGACCTGCCAAAAATGTGTTTGCGCCTGATTAGGTGTACGTAAGTCTTTATCATTCAGCACGTCTTCACTAATGTTGCAACGAGAGAGAACTTCGAGTACATCGATATCTAACTCTTTCATTGCTGTATAAGCAATACGTAATAATACGCCCGCATCTTGCATAATTATTCCATTTATTAACTTTAAATCTTTATTTGAACCACTAACTCTACCACTATCAAAGGATTGAGTTACACAATTTAGGTCAAATATTTGACCGAGCTGCCATTAACCGATTACACACTCGCCAATTCAACAACCAAACAAAGAGATTAACATAACTGCAACATATCATTACACGATTTATTTATCATGACGACAAAAGCGCGTGTCCTCGCACAATTAGAAGCACTTATTGATATTCAACGCATTAGTATTAATGTTCAATTTAAAAATGTTATCTATTTACCTACTAAAGTGTGTTTGAACGTCAAATTATCACAGCAAAAAGCTACCTTTAATTTAATGAATTAAGAACAACGCGTGACCCATTTATCAGGCGTCATACTCCCTATACTCAATAGAATGAATTAACTTATGACTGTTATAACCGGTAAGCAATTATTCAAAAGCACGATCAATATACTAAAAACACCTAAGCCTATTTTAAAGGGTCTATGGCACTTACAAAAAGCAAAACCAGAACGCTATATGTCTATTGGTTTACTACTTGAAGAGCAGGCTATTAAGAATTCTAGTTTGATCGCAATCCAGTTCAAAGAGCAACGCTATAGTTACGAAGAGCTGAACAATCAAGCAAATCAATATGCGAATTATTTACATGAATATGGGATTAGCCAGAGTGATAAAGTGGCAATCATGCTCGATAATAGGCCTGAAACAATTATTATCGCGCTTGCAGTTGTTAAGCTCGGTGCAATTGCTTGTATGATAAATACAACACAGAAAAATGCGGTCCTCGAACACAGTCTAACAGTTGTCGATACAAAATTAATTATCGCAGATGAAATCTATCATTCGACCATTAATGACATTAAAGAACACTTATCGCCGGCGTTACAAAAAAACATCTTTTATATCCCGGCATTGAAATCAGCAGAACACCCTATTAAGTTTAAAGACATCTCAAAATTGGTCGCAAATTATTCGGTGTTAAATCCGGATACAACGCCTAAAATTCAACTTAAAAATTCTGCATTTTATATCTTCACATCAGGGACAACAGGATTACCTAAAGCAGCAAAAATGAGTCACCATCGCTGGTTTAAATCTATGTCAGGTATGGGGATGGCATCGTTACGCCTTACTTCTGATGATGTGTTATACCTATCACTCCCTCTGTACCATAACAACGCCTTAACTGTTTCATTAAGTGCAGTGTTTGGTAATGCAGCCACACTTGCTCTTTCTGAAAAGTTCAGCTCTAGTCGATTTTGGGATGAAATACGGGACCACAATGCAACCGCATTTACCTATATTGGCGAGCTATGTCGATACCTTCTGAATGTACCCACAAAAGATAAGGATAAACAACACGGTATTAAAAAAATTATTGGCAATGGTTTACGCCCAGAGATTTGGGACGAGTTCCAACAGCGTTTTGGTATCGAACATATTAACGAATTCTATGGGGCGAGTGAATGTAACCTTGTCTTTACCAATGCATTGAACTTACCTCACACTGCAGGCATTACGCCACTTGCCTTTACCGTTGTAGAATATGATATTGATAATGACGAACCCCTGTACAATGAAAAAGGGAAAATGATCAAAGTAAAAACGGGGGCTGTGGGTTTACTGCTAACAAGAATAACCAAGCGATCCCCTTTTGATGGTTATACCGATGATAAAGAAAGTAATAAAAAACTATTCAAATCGGTACTAAAAGATGGCGACTGTTATTTCAATACGGGTGATCTCGTTAAATATCAAGGATTCAGGCATATTTCTTTCGTCGATAGATTAGGTGATACATTCCGTTGGAAAGGTGAAAATGTGGCGACTACGCAAGTCGAAGGTCAACTCAATGAGTTTAATCAAGTTGACCAAACTGTTGCTTACGGTGTCGAACTGCCACATCATGATGGTCGAGCAGGCATGGTTGCGCTTACTTTGAATTGCCCAATACATGAATTCTCAACAGCTGACTTCTTTCAACACGTCACATCTGTACTACCAAGCTATGCACAACCTATATTTGTACGTCTACGTGAAAAACAGGAAATTACAGGTACGTTCAAATATAAGAAAACAGATTTGAAAAAAGAATCATATTACCCCAACATTTCGGAAGACCTAATTCTTATCAAGCAACCTAAACAAAATAGCTATACGGCGTTAGACGAAAATACGATAACTGCGATTAATGAAAAACAATTGTCTTTCTAGCACTAATATTGTGGTTTTTTACCATAATGATTGATCTAGACGACCTTAGTCGTCTTTTTTACTTTCATATAATGCAGAACGGCCTATGATCACTTTATTTTTTTAATAAAGGGAAGTTTATGACTATTACAATAGAGGTATGTGTCGATAATATAGAGTCACTTCAAACGGCTCAGCAGGCTGGTGCAGATCGTATCGAATTGTGTTCAGCTTTGGCATTAGGTGGACTAACCGCCAATGCAGGGTTTGTCCAAAAGTCTCTCGATCTAGCAACAATTCCCCTTTATACAATAATCCGCCCTCGCGCAGGTGATTTTATATATAGCGAACAAGAAGTTGATATCATGGTTTCTGATATTAAATTCATGAAATTACTGGGAATCGAAGGTGTAGTCATCGGTGCATTAACACCAGAGGGGGATATTGATGAGGTCGCATTAAAACGTTTAATGGCGGCCTCTCGCGATATTAGCGTAACCTTCCATCGAGCTTTTGATTTATGTAATGATCCTAAACAAGCGTTAGAAATCTTAATTAATGCAGGCTGTGAACGCGTTTTAACATCTGGCCAACAAGCAGACGCCGAACAAGGTTGCGAGCTGATCAAAGAATTAATCATTCAAGCTGATGGCAGAATTAGTATCATGCCTGGTGCAGGAGTTACCCCCCAAAATGCTGAAAATATCATCGCTATCACGCAAGCAAAAGAATTACACTTATCGGGAAAGACAACAAGAAAAAGTGCAATGAAGCCCCATTCAACAGTTAGAATGGGAACAGAGCAAGATGCAGACAGTTTAATAACTGTAACTTGTGCAAAAATAATTTCCGATATTGTCAGTGCAGCCAATCACTAAGATAGGTTCTATATTTACGCTAAGGTAAATCATTAATATTGAGTGTTTGTAAAATATGATAAGCAGGCTCTTCGTAAGGGTGGGCAGAAATCAATGCATTAATTGCAGCCCTTACATTGCTCGTACTACAAACCATTTCGACTCTAAACTCATCGACAAATTCTATCTCATTGAGCGTGCCTATATGTGGCTCGCTACCAAGTAAGGGTTTAAATTGACCTGTACCTAAACATTGCCAGGCACAACGTGCGTAATCACCTATAGTACCCGCGCCAGCTTTAAACAGCGCTTGCTTAACATCTTCCACATTTTCTTGTGGCACATAAAAAATAATAACAAACATAACTTACACCTCTACGCTACACTGTCACCACACCGATTACTAAGCATTATAAAAATATTTTGTTTTACTACTCAGTAACGTTTATATTAATAAAATCAATGAATCAAGGCTGCTAACCTGTGCAAACAAAACTTAAAACTAATGATGATGTGAATCCATTTCAAATTTTCATGCTCATCTTATCACTGCATGTTGTTGCTTCCTCACTTATTCAGCTTATATTCCCGCTGTCTAGTAACGTTAGCGAAATATTGACCAGTGTGGATAATATCATTTGTTTATTCTTTTTTACCGACTTTGTCATTCGCTTTTATCAAGCAGAAAGTAAGCTACAATTTATGAAATGGGGCTGGATTGATTTATTATCTAGTATTCCTATGGTAGATCAACTTCAATTTATACGTATCATTCGTATTGCACGGATCCTCCGGGCTATTCAGCATATTCGATCATCTAAGCTCGTCCTTAAAATGATCTTTGAACATCGCTTTAAAGCCACGTTTTCCTTAGTGTCTGCAATATCATTTGTGCTTGTAACCTTTGGTGCTGTCGGTATTTTACTGCTAGAACAAGCGCAAATAGGCAGTAATATCAACAATGGTGTGGATGCGCTTTGGTGGTCATTTGTGACCATAACAACGGTTGGTTATGGTGATTATTATCCTGTAACAACAGGTGGGCGTATTATCGCTGCACTACTCATGACAGCCGGTGTTGGTTTATTCGGTACATTTACTGGATTTATTTCTTCGTGGTTTGTTGATGGTGGAAAAAAATCTAAAATAGAACAAACCCCCAATGTAGAGAACTTATATATAGAAGTCATTGCGTTAAAGCAGGATATTGCTGAGCTGAAAATGTTATTACGTCAGCAACGTCCTACTTCAGAGGCTAAACAAGAGCGATAATATCTGCTTAAGCAGCGCTTGCTAGCCGCTCAATCTTCTCGACAAGTAGATCTTTTTTAAATGGTTTCGGTACATAATCATTCATACCCACATCAAAACAACGTTGGATATCAGCATCCAGCACACTTGCAGTTAATGCAATAATGGGAGTTTGTGGTACCGAAAATGACGTTTCCCATTTCCGGATATGCTCTGTCGCTGTAAACCCATCCATAACAGGCATCATACAATCCATTAATATAGCCTTATACTTATGTTTACCAGAAGATACTATTGCGACTGCTTCTTCACCGTTATTAGCAATATGGCTATCATAACCACACTGCTTTAATAGCAAGGTGGCTACTTTTTGATTAATCAAATTGTCTTCCACAATAAGGATAAGCATATTATCTACTGCAATATCTTCAGTCATTACCTCATTATCCAAACTCGGCGCTATGCTTTTCTCTGATTCAGCCTTGTTCATCAGCGCTGATTTCATGGTTTTAAGTAATCGGTTACCAAGTAATGGTATGGTAGCTAAACCATCAATTCTATTATCAAAATCATATTTCTCATCTGTATGTGACTGTACTAAAATAAAAGTATAGTTGAGTGCTAGTTTACTTAAAAAATCTATGTCTTTTAGCGTTAGCGGAACACTATTTTGGCAATAAATGAGCAACGGATTAATATCTTTATCCATCGCGTTGTTTGGTAAATCTTGCGTATAAGCCACAGTCGTTATATCAGAAAAATTATTACGTGATAGTTCCGCACAAATACCATGACTAAAATCCATTTCATTAGTAATAATCGTTACCTTCGTATTTGTTGGTACCATCTGCTGAGCACGAATACCGGTAACTGAATCTACGTAAATCGTAAAATAGAAATTACTCCCCTCACCTTTTACGGAATCAATATCGACTTCCCCACCCATTAATTCAACTAATTGGCTACTAATCGCTAGCCCTAACCCAGTCCCTCCGAACTCTCGTGTAATTGAACCATCTTCTTGAGTGAAAGGTTCAAAAATTTTCTGTTGCTTATTGCCTTCAATACCAGTACCAGTATCAGCAACAGAGAACGACAACTCACATCGCTTATTTGAGAGTAATTTACAACTGAGTGATAAACTAACTTGACCACGATTAGTGAATTTAACAGCATTAGATAATAAGTTCATCAAGACCTGGCGTAATCTATGCTCATCTAATAATAACTCTGTCGGTAGCTCTGGAGTTATATTGACGATAATATCTAAATTCTTGGATGCTGCAGCGGGGATAACAATTGCCACAGTATCGTAAATAACTTCTCGTAGATTACAACTATGATTAGAAATGGTAAGGTGACCAGATTCAATTTTAGAAAAATCCAGAATATCATTAATTAATATAAGTAATGTTTGCGAGGAGTTTTCAATAATCGCAAGATGCTCCTGCTGTGACGGTGTTAACTTAGTGCTAGCTAAGATATCGGACATACCAATGACACCATTCAACGGGGTTCTAATTTCATGTGACATATTCGCTAAAAATGAACTTTTCGCAACGTTTGCCTGTTCGGCTAACTCCTTAGCCTGAATTATCTGACTTTCGTTTGTGTAGCGCTCTTCAATTAGCTTATTTAACATTTTAGCGAACGCACTAAATTCATCATTACCATCGATTTTCACTTTTAGTGAATAGTCATGAGTATCTTCAATACGCGTTAACGTAGCAATAATTTCTTTCAAGTTGCCAAGAATACGTTGAATCAGCATCCAACCTAAGTAAGACGCACAGAGTAATAATGCCGTAATGAAAATGCTCGATGCCATCACATGCATTTTAGCTTCAGCGACTTTTGTTTTAATCTTGATTGATAAGTTCGCACCTACATTTGACACAACTTGTCTAATTAATGTTAAACGTTTGTCTAACACTGATATGTCGTAATTACTTGCGTTTGTTTTGAAGTGCTCATTTTGAATCAAATTACGTAATGCATAACTGTCTAAAAATGCCTTATCAGAAAATGTACTTTGCAAAAGAGAGATTTGACTGTTATCGGCACTAATCGCAATAAACCGTTCAATAAACAGCTGTTGCCTTTCAACGATGGCGGGCAATAAGGATTTAACATCAACACTAGCACCTGAAAAAATAAGGTTTATGTACCAGTTTTCTTCATTAGCCCAAAAATAAAGCCACTGTAATTGATACAAGACCTCAATATTACTTTCTATTTCTTTATCGTTAAAATCGAGGTTGTTTTTTTCTAATATAAGGAGTAGTTGACTCGTAGAATCCGAGATCCAGCTAGACCAATCATTAACATCTTCGGCGCTAAGGCTCGTGAGCTCTTCAGCAGCACCGTCTAAATCGGATAATAAATCAATCGCGTTGTTACTCTTTTGCAAGGCTAAAGGTGCTAATTTTTTTAATTTATTGACAGCGTTCGTGAATGAAGTAAGTTCATCTTCATTGGCTACCGTATCATTCGAAAGTTTGTTGACTCTTATACTATGCAGTAGTGTATTTAAGTGTAACGACTCAGTGAGTAGTTCAATTCTATATTGAAGCTTATTTAGTTGGTTTAATGTAAACACAGACTCACTGACTCGATCGCCAATCAACAACGTAAGTAACAATAATGGACATAACAATAAAATTATTAGCCGTTTTTTGATCGATAACGTATTAAGCATAAGTTTTTGACTTCCATGTAAAAATTAATTTGTTATTTACTCTTTTTCTTACTAACTTGAATGATAGGTAACAGAACTAAAATTAGCAGGTAAACATGTTTAAAGGATTAAACTTACGTAATTTTTGCGTTGGACTACTCATTTTTTCACTCTCGCCCCCATTTAATATCTCAGCTGAAGAAGAAATCGGAAAAGATGAAGGACGAAGTTTTGCCGTATTTTCATTGAATAATTCTTTTCCTAAGTTGAGTAAAAGCAAGGTAAGAATGATATATAAAGGAAAGGTAAAACGTATTAACAATGAAAATGTTGAACTTGTTGATTTAACAGAAGATAGCGATGACAAGGCCTATTTTTATCAAAAGCTACTTGGTAAATCGCTCTCCCAGATGAATGGTTATAGAGCCAGTTTAGCATTTTCGGGAAAAGGGAACCTACCCGTCACCATATCAAATAATGATATTACATCCATACTCGATTGGTTGGAAGAAAACCCAAACGGCATTGCTTACGCCACCATAAAGTCATTACCAAAAGATGTTAATGTTTTATTCGTTTTAGACCCGGAGGAATAAAGCATGCATATATCAAAGATTTGCTTTATAGCAACAACACTATCAATCAGTACATTCGCAGTAAATGCAAAACTAAATCTTACCGATAACATTTCGTTAAGTGGTTTTGGCTCGACTTCCATAGTCCAGTCTAGCAATGCAACACCACTCTATGTCAACCGAGAGATCACAGATAACACTTGTTACGATTGTGATACAACTTTAGGGTTGCAAGGTGATATCCGCTTTAATGATAACTTCAATACTTCGGTTCAGATTGTAAAACGCCCTCAAGATAGCTGGTCATCACCGAGGTTAGAATGGGCCTACGTAGGTTATAGCGTATCAGATTTTAACTTAAAAGTTGGGCGGTTACGGTTACCCTTGTTTCTAAGCTCTGAATACTACTATGTTGGACAAGCATATACGTCAGCGAGACCTCCACAAGAGGTATATAACTCGACCTTAGGGCTCACGTCTTATGATGGACTTTCTGGGACTTGGGATATCGAAATAAATGATGAGAGTTATTTAGCGGTAACACCCTATATTGGTATAGAAAGTAATGGTGTGGTTGACATAGGTGACAATCAATATGCTTTTAATATAGAGAAAACTGTAGGTATGCACAGTGAATTAAGCGGATTTGATTATCGCATTATGTTTAATTATGCGTATTTCGAATATGTAGTCGATGTAACGACACCGCAAGGAACTATGCAACATCCTGCAGACAACATTAGTATTTACACATTAGGCACAGAATATTCACTTGACCAATGGCTACTGACGGCTGAAGTACTTATCGATACGATGCATTTCAATTGGTATTCAAGCTTAGCTTATAATATTGATAAATTTACCCCTTACGTAACCTATGCTGAATCACACCACAGCCAAAAAAATAACTCTCTGTTAATCGGACTACGTTATGATTTAACGACAACTGTATCACTTAATACAGAGTGGAAATACACGAATGCAAAAGGTGGGAGTCATGGTGAGTTGATCAGAAGTCCTGCCGATGGCGATACTGATGCTCAACTATATACTATAATGCTTAATTTTATCTTCTGATAAACGGTGTGATTTGAATAGAAAATTGAATAACTCAAAGTCGTTATGAAAAGGAATCAAGCACGGCTTTGAGTTATTATAATTATTAACATCAGAAATTAGGACTGGTTATCTACTATATCAGCGATTATCTGCGTTCGCTCTGCTGGCGATATATTTAAATAAAGACGACTAATGCGAATGGCATAACCAAACTTATCTGTACCTAATCGTTTAACAAGTTCAGGTAATAGCGTATCGTCAAGATGAAAGGTTTTGATATAATGTTCCATTGCGTGTTCAACACTGACAAACTCTGTACCATCAAACGTAAATCCACCCGCCTCATCATCTGCAGCAAGTGGGACGCCCTCAAGACATAACGGCCAACCAGAATAGTTAATTCTTTCCTTTGCAATGGTATACATCATCCATGCACTACGCTTAAAACCTTCAAACGCAGCACCTTCAAATTCAGACTCTTGCAACTCTTGCTCGGTCCAATTTGAACCAATACTTAATGCTTTTTGATATTTCCGTGTTAGTGCTGCTTTTACGGCATTACGATATTGATAGATAGACTGGCTGCGGGCTTTTTTCACAAAAGACAGGCATTCTGCGCATGCTGGGACAGATAAAGGCTCATGGGGCGCTTTATTTATATCATCCACAGAGAACGGTATATTGATCGTGGCATCTGATGGTTCGCCACAAAACAAGCATGTGTAGCGAACGTCAAATGGTATGTCAATTTGAGGATACTTATCGACAGACATTTATCTAATTACTTCTTTTTCAACGATAAGGTGCCTTTAACACGAGGTGTAGCGGACGTAGCCTTTACATTAGCCAGTTTCGCTTTTTCACGTTCCGCAATAATACTGAAACGAGTAACAGGTTTTTTTCGTTCTTTTCTCTTTTCAGCAGAGTCAAAACGCGCTCTTGATGCAATTTGTTCATCAGAATAAGACACTGGTTTATCTTGCTGGGCTATCCCTGAAGACATATCAGCATCAGACGATGCTGCATTTTGCGTCCAGAAATTAGATGTCGGCTCATCGTTCTTATCTAGATCAGCGGTTGTTTCATCTTTATTCCAAACATTTGAACTTGCTTCTTCATTCAAAACTTGACCAGGTGTTGCGGCGTAGTCACCGTAGCCGAAACGCTTCTGACGTGCAGCACTGTTAACACCACGTTTTGAATGTACACCTTTGGTTTTTGGCTTTTCTTGACCATAGTCAGACGCTTCTTCTGTACTGCTTGAACCTTCAACCATGCTATTGATTTCAGCCATTTCTTTATCAGTCAGTAAACGCCATTGACCCGTTGCTAAACCTTTCATATCAATATTCATAATACGTGTACGCGTTAGTGATTTCACTTGGAAACCAAAATGCTCACACATGCGTCGAATCTGCTGATTTAGACCCTGCGTTAAAATTATTTTGAATTCAAAACGACCTTCGCGCGTCACTTTACAGGGTTTAGTGATCGTGTCTAAAATTGGCACACCGCGCGCCATATCCTTTAAAAATCGGTCAGTAACGGTACTATCAACTTTAACTATGTATTCTTTTTCGTGCGCGTTACCAGCACGTAGAATTTTATTAACAATATCACCATCATTGGTTAGAAAGATAAGACCTTCTGATGGTTTATCAAGACGACCGATTGGGAATATTCGCGTACTGTAATCAATCAAATCAATCACGTTACCTTGAATGTGACGTTCTGTCGTACAGGTAATACCTTCCGGCTTGTTTAGGGCAATATAGATACGTTTTTGTTTTTCTTTAACGGGTTTTCCATTTACAGAAACCATATCGCCATCTGACACTTTCGTTCCCATCTCTGGAATTTTACCATTAATGGTTACGCGACCTTGTTCAATTAAGCGGTCTGCCTCTCGGCGAGAGCAATAACCCGTGTCACTGATATATTTATTAAGTCGTGTTAGTTTGATGTCTTGTTGCGTCATGATAATTTATACTAATATTAAGGGAATTAGGAATTGCGAAAGGTTTTGAGAACTTATACTTCAGAAAGACCGCAATTATGTGTGTGGAGTATAACAGAAGGCATTATTATCAAGCAATATTAGTGTATATATTTAACCTTTCAAGTAATTAATACTAATTCATCCGCAAATATTGGGTTTTTTTCACGCTTCGTGGTACATTGCCCGCATTATTGGGTGATCTATAATAACCCTCATTATTTCAAGACAGAGCAAAGAACTATGGCAGAATTAGGTAAGTTAAATACCCTAGAAATTATCAAAGAAACTGGATCGGGTTTCTACCTGGACGGCGGTGTATTAGGTGAAATACTGTTACCTTTTACAAACTCACCATTAGATATCGATATCGGTGATGAGCTTGAGGTATTTATCTACCTTGATTCAGAAGACCGTATCATTGCAACAACACAAAAAGTACTTGGTGCTGTCGGCGAATTCGTCATGCTAAAAGTAAAGCAAGTAAACAATGTAGGTGCATTCCTTGATTGGGGCTTAGACAAAGATCTTTTAGTTCCATACAGTGAACAGCGCATTCCATTACAAGTGGGTCGTGAATACCTTGTCGCTATTTACTTAGATCGCATTCACGGACGTATTACAGCAACAACAAAACTAGATCGTCACGTTGACAACACGCCTGCGCGTTACAAAATACACGAAGAAGTCGAGATCACCCCTGTTGATCCAACTGATCTTGGGTATAAAGTAATTGTAAATAATAGCCATTGGGGCGTTGTTTACAAAAATGAAATGTTTAAGAAATTAAACCGTGGTGAAAAACAAAAAGCATACATTCAAAAAGTACGTGAAGACGGTAAAATTGATATCTTACTTAATGAACCTGGTCATGGAAAAGTATCTGATTTTAGCCAAGTACTATTATCAGAACTGAATAAAAATGGTGGTTTCATGGCGGTTACAGATAAAACAGACCCTGAAACAATCTCTCGCTTATTTGGTGTGAGTAAAAAGACATTCAAAAGCGCTGTAGGCCAACTATTCAAGAAAGGTATCATTGATATCGTTAAGACAGGTAACGTTGGCTTACAAGTTAAAGACAGTGAATAATGTATACTATCAGTCGTTGATTACGAACAATAAGATATAAAGAGTAATCAAACTAATAGTAATAAAAATGGAAGCCAATTGGCTTCCATTTTTTATGCTTAGTCATTTTAAATTAATGAACAATTTGCGAAATAGCAACATTAGCTTGTTTGTCCATCTCAGCAGAGCCCAACATCATAATTAACTCATCGTCAGAATAAGCAGATAAATCGTTAGCTTGTTCAATAATATCTTCCATGACCGCGTTGACGTCACCATTCTGTACTCTGTGCCACTGATAAAAACTGATAAGTAATACTTGTAATACATAGTCTTCATCTAATAAAGCTACATCAATACCACTTTCTAATGCCACTGCTTCCAATGTTTCAATGTCAAAGGAAATACTGCCATCATAATCAAGTTCAAGTCCTAAGGAGTCAAAACTAATCCCATCTGGGATACTAATTTCGACCCTAGTTAATGCGGAAATATCCATTTTGCATTCCCTCTTTAAGTCAAGCATAGATACAAAGTAACACTAATACGAAAAAAAACAACCTTCTAGTTCTATTCAAAAATTAACTTATTCTGTTTCTGTCGCTGTCACTTTCACATCCGTAAACGTAAACGCGAGCTCATCACCCTTCAATTGAATATCAACAGCGCCACCATTTGACAATTTACCAAACAAGATCTCATTGGCAAGATTACGTTTAATTTTATCTTGAATAACACGCGCCATTGGTCTAGCGCCCATCGTTTTATCGTAACCTTTATTAGCTAACCATTTACGAGCATCGTTTGATACATGTAAGGTAACTTGTTTGTCATCTAACTGTGCTTCTAATTCAACCAAGAATTTATCAACAACCATATGGATAACATTCATATCAAGATGATTAAACCAGATAATGTTATCAAGACGATTACGGAACTCAGGTGCAAACAGTTTATTCACTTCGCCAAGCGCATCACTATTATTATCTTGTTCTTTAAAACCAATGGATTGACGAACGGTTTCCGTTGCACCAGCGTTAGTTGTCATCACTAAAATAATATTACGGAAATCAGCTTTACGGCCATTGTTGTCCGTTAATGTACCGTTATCCATCACTTGTAATAACAAGTTAAATACATCTGGATGTGCTTTTTCAATTTCATCCAATAACACAACAGCATGTGGTTGTTTAATAACCGCATCCGTTAATAGACCACCTTGATCATAACCAACATAACCAGGAGGCGCACCAATCAAACGAGATACAGTATGACGCTCCATGTATTCCGACATATCAAAACGGATCAGATCAACACCCATAATTTTAGCTAAGCGTTGAGTCACTTCTGTTTTACCAACACCTGTCGGACCAGCAAACAAGAAAGAGCCAATTGGTTTTGTTTCAGCGCCTAAACCAGAACGCGATAAACGAATCGCATCGGTTAACACTTCAATCGCAGGGTCTTGCCCAAACACAACCATTTTCAAGTTACGTTCTAAGTTTCGAAGTACATCACGATCATTAGAAGAAACTGATTTTTCTGGAATGCGAGCCATTTTTGCAATAATAGATTCAATTTCACCAATACCGATCGTTTTCTTACGTTTATTTATCGGTAACAAGCGCTGTTTAGCACCCGCTTCATCCATCACATCAATCGCCTTATCAGGTAATTGACGTTCATTAATGTACTTCGCAGATAGCTCTGTTGCTGCACGTAGCGCTTTAGTCGTATAGCGTACATCATGATGTTCTTCGTAGCGAGACTTCAAACCTTGCAGAATTTTAACCGTATCATCAATAGAGGGTTCAACAATATCCACTTTTTGGAAACGGCGTGCTAACGCACTGTCTTTCTCAAAGATTTGGCTGTACTCAGAATATGTAGTCGAACCAATACAACGTAACGTACCATTACTTAATAATGGTTTAATTAAATTTGCGGCATCAAGTTGACCACCTGACGCGGCACCGGCCCCAACAATAGTGTGAATTTCATCAATAAATAAAATAGCATCATCGTGTTTTTGTAACTGTTTCAATAATGATTTAAAACGTTTTTCAAAATCACCTCGGTACTTGGTACCAGCAAGCAGAGCGCCTAAATCGAGTGAGAATACCTGCGTATTTTTCATCACATCAGGGACTTCTTTATTGACGATTCGGTATGCAAGGCCTTCTGCAATCGCCGTTTTGCCCACACCGGCTTCACCAACCAATAATGGGTTATTTTTACGACGACGACATAATATTTGAATAGTACGATTTAGTTCTTCATTACGTCCAATTAATGGGTCAATTCGCCCTTCGACAACAGATTTATTGAGATTAGTAGAGAAGTTTTCAAGTTGAGTTGATTGATCTTCACTATCATTAATGACTTGTTCCGAAGCGTCATGACTATCTTCAGCACCCGGTTCTTCATCATTTTTACGAATCCCGTGCGAAATGAAATTAATCACATCTAATCGGCTCATACCTGCTTTTTTCAATATATAAGCAGCTTGTGATTCTTGCTCACTGAAGATAGCAACAAGTACATTCGAACCTGTCACTTCATTATTTCCTGAAGATTGCACATGGAACACAGCACGCTGTAACACACGTTGAAAGCCGAGCGTAGGCTGTGTTTCTTTCTCTTCATCCGATTCAGGTAAAATAGGTGTCGTTTGTTCTAAAAAAAGCAATAGTTCATCGCGAATAGCATCGATATCACCAGAACAGCCTTTAATCGCTTCGCAAGCAGATTTATTGCTCAGTAGTGAAACCAACAAATGTTCGACCGTCATAAATTCATGACGATTTTCACGTGCAGTTTTAAACGCTTCATTTAGCGTTACTTCAAGATCTTTGCTTAACATAGGCATCTCCCTATAACTACGTGTTGCGTAATATTGTCAGCATTACGTTTATGCTTGTTCCATGGTACATAATAAGGACTGTTCGTTGTCTTTTGCATATTGCATTACCTGTGATACTTTTGTCTCGGCTATATCAGCCGTAAATACGCCACAAACACCTCTGCCCCGATAATGAACAGTTAACATGATTTGGTTAGCCTTATCTATATCCATAGAAAAAAACCTTTGTAGTACATCTACAACGAAATCCATTGGAGTATAGTCATCATTATTCAAAAACACTTTGTAAAACGAAGGCGGTTTTAGTTCTTGCTCACTTTCTATACTTGTTTTGAAATCAATCAGTTCATCTAACTTACTCATAATTCTATCTTAGTACCTATCACAGATTTGGGCTAATAAGTTTCAACCTTTCGTCTAAGTTTACCTCATTTTAATCATTTTTAGGAATATTAACTTGACTATAGTGGCGAATAAACTAAATTTATTAACAAGATGCGTTAAAGTAGTTTACATTTGAGTTACCTTGATATGTATTATTATAACCATCTTATAACCCATGAGTTAAATGGGTGATGTATGTTCAGTAATCAAACAATTTGCAATTACAGAAAGGATGCAGAGGTATGGCAACCGGTACGGTTAAATGGTTCAATAACGCGAAAGGATTCGGCTTCATTTGTCCTGAATCTGGTGGTGATGATGTGTTCGCTCATTTTTCTATTATACAAATGGATGGATATCGTACATTAAAAGCAGGACAAGTCGTTGACTATGAAATAGATGAAGGCCCAAAAGGATCTCATGCTGTTTCTATTTCAGCCCATGAAACAAGCGAGATAAAATAGCTTGTAGGCCTATTTTGATAAAAAGCAGCTTGGCTGCTTTTATTTTTTATGGCTATTATTTAAAGATCTTAACGGCTAAATTTATAATATAAATCAACCGCCTTATCTACACCAGACACTAATTCTATATAGAGCTTCGGAATAATCTCATATCGTACGATGACCTCACTTAGATCAGAGAATAAACCAATACCATAACGAATTTGTATACCAGGTAATACATACCCACTCACTTCGACTCTAGTATCATTACCTTGTCCACTAGTATCGATGGAAAAATCTTTAACTCCCAGCGTATCACCCAAGAAACTGATAACGTCTTTACCTTGCCCAAGACTCGAACCAACAAGCATTGTCTTTATCACAACGTCTTGACTCGTTTCATCTTCCGAGTCTATATCACGTCCACGTAATAAATAGGAAATCATACGGGTTTGCGGCATTTCAGGCTCTGAAAATATCGTAAACAGCGGTTTTTTAACAGGTCCTATTAATCGGACACCGACAATAACGTTGTCTTCTGTCACCTCTGAATTACGAATAGCTTCTACATTTATATAAGGGTTTTCGATGGGGCCAGAAAATACAATTTGTCCTTTTCGAATATAGAGATCTTGACCAAACGAACGGTAACGACCACTTTCAAACTGAAGCATCCCATCAGAAAATAAATTACCATCGCCATCAAGAATAACATTTACATCGCCAGTAATATTAGATTTAAGACCAAATGAATCTATTTTCACATTGTCTAATAATTTAATATTCACTTCAACATCGAGTGGGTAGTTCTGTTTTTCATTGACGTCATCAGCGTCAACAATAACCACATCATTAGAAACTGGGATCGCGGTTTGCGGCAATTTCTCTACTTTAATTCGCGCATACGGTATTACAATATCACCGCTAATTTTAGTCCCTAGAGTGTTGCCTTTAATGCTTATGTTAGGACTAAAATGTAGATGTACCCCCTTACTATCGTCAAACTCAAAGTTGTCACCCTGTAGAAGCATTTGATAGTTAAATTCATGACCCCAAGTAATATTACCGACGATTTTAGCTAGCCCTTTACCTGAATTAGCGCTACCAGTAATACTCGCTTTTTGACCACTAGATTCTATACTAAATTGAAAATTGTCTAGCGTGACAGGTAATTCATCTCCAGCTAAATAACCATTGTTGACATTGAACTGCCCGATGAACTCAGGCTTGTC
The DNA here is from genome assembly GCF_018219435.1 of Moritella sp. 28. Classification (NCBI taxonomy): domain Bacteria; kingdom Pseudomonadati; phylum Pseudomonadota; class Gammaproteobacteria; order Alteromonadales; family Moritellaceae; genus Moritella; species Moritella sp. 28. The sequence goes on from NZ_CP056121.1 coordinate 2,852,950, forward strand.
TAAAGTCCCATCTACAATACCAGCACCGGATACAACACCATTAAGTACATCTACCTGATAAATAAGCGGCTCAATAAAGGCGAGTTCCATATCGATGATATTGATATCACCACTCAATTCACGCTTACCAAAGATATCATCCACACGAATATCAGATGTCATTCCACCCAATTCATGTGAGTTGATATTAATCTTCGTAGTTAGATTCGATTCGTCCAATCTTACATCCGCTACTAACTTATCAAAATTAGCAATACTACTTTCTTCATCATTATAGATGAGTAATGATGAATCAATGATCTCTATCTTAGACGTCATTTGCAATGACTCGTCCTTACGCCAAGCTACTTTACTCATAATGTTAAGTAAACCTTCGATCTTGATATTTTTTTCCCTTGCTAAACCTAATTTATTTATATCGAAATCTTGCAGTTTAAATTCAAAATTGCCTGCGCCTTCAACTTTCCCGTCAAAACCTAGACACAGCGTGGCTGTCTTTTCATTCCAGCAGTGTTGCGCAATCGAAAGATAATAATCTTTTTTAGAGAAAGTGAAATTAACATTCGGGTCAATGACCCAATTACCATATTCTGAATTAACTCGCCCTTTAGTCACCTTTCCCTGTAAGGTATCACCTTTCCAAAAACCGCTTAGCTTTAATAGCGCATTATTTTTTTCATTATCCAGGCTTAAACTAATACTACTGTCAGTTTGGCCCGCTATATATTCTAAAGCAATTTTATCAATGACCTGTTCGCCGATTATTAACTTTTCACCAGTAAACGATATGTTTCCCAGCGGACTTTCAGTTAAGCTAATTCGTCCAGTAAGGTCTGCTCGCTGTAATTTATTATTTTCAAATAAAACATTATCAGTGAATAAATCAAAGTTAAGCCAAGGCTGACTCTTCTGACCCATAATAGTGAAATAACCAAACGCACTCCCCTTACTTTCTGGAAGATAAGCCGTTAGAGATTCAATATCAACTTCCCCTCCAATCTTAAACTGCTCGTTAATAGTACCGTCTAGTTTGATTGAGTCTGCTCCACGAGAAAGTGAAAAACCATCTAGACTCCAATACAGATCTTGATCGAGTGCTATCCTTCCCTGTAAAGTGAGTGGATAACCTTTAAAATCGGCGACGACGTCGATATCATCAATATCAAGTTTCCAATCATTATCTAATTCGGGTTTGAGGTTAAAGTTAACCGTAGCGCTTCCATGCGGCTGTAACTTTATATCTGGCCAAAATTGATCTAATCGTATGCCTTCTGCTGCGACTTTACTTTTTACCGTAATACCATCTGTCCATTTTAGTTGCCCAGATGCTGAAACATGTCCACTCAGCGTTTTAGCGTTAATCTGAGAAAATGATAAATCTTGTAGACTCCCTTTACCTTTTGCATCAAGATCCAACAACGGTGCATTATCAATATCTAACAGTCCTGAAACGGCTATAGTGTAGTCATCAAGATTACCTTGCATTGACAACTTCCCATCCGCTAACTTGATATATGCCGGCTTCAGTAATGGCCAGCTTAATTGTTGCCAATTAGCATTGATAGTAAAGGGTAAGGCTGGACGTAACGGCGCGAGTAATGCATCGATATGCGTATTAATCGGCCCTGATGTATTGATAGCTAAATTCATACTATCAAGGCTACCCGTCGCGTTGACATTGACAGCAAGTTGTTTTAATAACGCTGGTTGCTTTAATGTTGTGTTAACCGTCGCATACAAGGGGTAATCTTTTTGTAATACAATTTGTCCTTTAATACTGGTATCAGCCTGCGGCATACTAACGATAAGTTTTTCGATCCCCACTTCACCAGAGTTAATATAACCAGCTAAGTCTATCGCGTTGAAATATAGGGATAAATCATTTACTTTCAGCTTAGACTGAATAAGCTTTGCATCATGCACATCTACACGTAGTGGAATTGAAACCTGATAAAGTTCGAACTCATTTAATAGATCAGTAACGATATCTAATTGTTTATTTGTTTCTTCAACCAAGGTGGTAGGTTTCGAGCTTATAGCGCCACTTGTTACCATATTTTCTGCTGATTCAGTTGATACTTGAACATCTACGTTATGTGTTATCAATTTGGTAACAACAATATCTCGCCCTGATAAATTAACTACAGCCTCAAGACGATCAGCTGTCACACTGGTATTAGCAACAATAACATTAATATCTCGAATATCTATATTTGAAGCGCTGATTAAAATAGGGATATTTAATTGCCAAGTATCATTTTCAATTCTATCATCGAGCTTAGCGATACGTGATAGTGTGTCATTCAAATCAATACCGAGAAGTGTACTAGGTTCTTCCGTTAGAGGCATATTGAAAGATACTGCGCTAGAATCCAGTTTATTAATGCAGACTTCTGCACTAAATAAACAACTTAAATCAATGTCATATGCTAAGTCTGAAATTGAAAGTTGAAATAGTTCCCCTTGCCAATCAATTGTTTTCCAATGTGCTTGATTAAAAACCGTGCCTTCTTCCAGAACCAGATGTAGCGGTAATTCTGTGTTATTTAATTGATTAATGATGAACTGGTTTCCGGCATGACTGCCGAGTAAGGCTGTTAAGCTGCTAACAAGCAGAATTAAACTTACAAAAAACAATTGAATAAGCCGCATTACAATTCAGGCCCAATATACAAATGAAAAGTATACTTAGTATCTGTATCTGAATTAACAGGTACAGCAAAGTCAACTTTGACAGGGCCAATAGGAGTCATCCAACGGAGACCAGTCCCAACACCCACACTAATAGGTTCAGAAAAATCATTGGTTGATGTACCCGCATCGGTAAAAAGTCCAACACGCCATTTTTCAGCAAATTGATAACCGTACTCAAACGAGCCAACCGTTAAATAGCGACCACCTATATATTTTTTATTATCATCAACAGCTGTAACCGTTTCATATTGATAACCTCGAATACTTTGACTACCACCAGCAAAAAAACGCATTGATGCTGGCACACTCTCTATTTTATCGACATAAATAGCGCCTAAATCAAAACGCGTTGTGAAAAAGTGAGTTCTATCGATAGAGCGTAAATACTTTGTCCGGCTCTGTATTTTAGCCATATTAATGTCAGCCCCCCAACCACGACTCGCGACCTCAAAACTAAAAAGCTGCTGATTCCCCCAATAAGGATCAACACCGCCGCGTTGATTTGTTTTCGCAAAACTAACACCAGGTAATACCATGATGGTATTACCTTTTTGGCTAGCCTGGGTGAAATTTTCTTGCTCAAATTTTATAAACCAAGTACGCAACCACTTAGATTCTAATTCAAATTGACGTTGTAACTGTAAAGTGTACAAATCACTCTTTGTATCCTTGCTATCTTTACGCTGATAACCTAATTGGATTTTAGCTATGTTGGTAATGGGATCTTCGATCGGAATATCATAGTTAGCAGTAAACTCCTGCTGTACTTTTGAATATTCAAATTTTGCGGAAACACTATCACCACGACTATTGATCCAAGGTTTTTTCCAGCCTAACGTGCCTCTAACACCCACATCACTGAGATAGCCAATACCAACTTCATACGTGTTGCTAGGATGATTTATGACTGTTATTACCATTGGGACTTTACCATCTGCTCTGCCATTAATATTAGGCACAACAGATGCAGACTGGAAATACCGACTATTAAATAATGCTAAACTATATTCAGCGACTAAATAAGAATCATACGCTTGTCCCTCCTCAAATGTTGCTAGTTCAGTGACTATAAATTCAGATTTGGTTGGATTGGATAAAACACTCTCTCCGAAAACATAACGCTGCTTACTATCAAAAATAAGATCGATTTCTGCGCTATTTTTTTTAACACTAACGCGCACTTCACTTTTTAGCCATTTACCATCAAAATAACCCCGCGCTAGCGCAAGTTTACTGATATCCGCCTTAAATTTGTCGTAGTCCGCATGTGATAAATTGTCACCTCTGTGCAATGGTATTTCATTCAATAAATGAATAAAAGCCGTATCATTTTTTGCACCACCATTAATTTCCACATTAACAACGGATAACGTCACCCTTTCCCCTAATTGAATATCAATAAAGACGAGAAGTTCATCATCATCAACAGTCAGGTGGACCGTAATTTCGGGGCGATAAAAACCAAAAACTTGGAGCGACTCGATAAGGTTTTTACGTACTTTAGATTCAAAATAACTGTAATTGTTACCTTTAGGAATAGAGATCGTCGATAAGTAAGAATTAACGTTATCTTTGATATCACCTGAAACACCATTAATATCGAAAGCAACACTTGAAACAGCAAACGCGGAAGGAGAGAAAACTGAAGAATATAAAAATAGAATAAATGCGTATAAAACTGATAGTTTCACTAACTGAGACCTTACTTAGCACAGTTCAATATAGAATCGTACTTTCCATGTAAAAGAAAATGATGAATAACAGATTAGTCTAATTACAATATAAATTCAATGGCGCAATATTTACCACACCATTGTATACACCCAAACTACTTCAAGCTGCGTAATCAACACCTTGAAATGGTTTGGGTAAATTAACTAAATACCTTCACTAATGATACGTTTAGCTAATGTGCTAGAACAACCAAAGTGTGTCCAGTTTTCCGTTAACAGAACGGTGTCATATTTACGGCAGATATGTGGTAAAAATGTATCATGGCAATCAGATATTAATTGTAGATAATCACGAGATGTACCTTGCTCTGCATCACGAGCACGTGAAAGCATACGCGTATACGCAGTTTCCGCGTCAGAGCGTAAATAAACAACGGCAGACACACGCGGGTAATCTTTTAATTTGGTTTGAATATCATAATAATAATCAAGATCTTTACCATCTGGACGGCACGCTTCTGCTAAGTTGGCTTGACAGAAAACAAGATCAGAGAACAACGAACGTTCAATAATATAATTAAATTTAGGATCTAAATCTTTACAGATATCCGCTCTTTTATTGGTAATGTAGCGTTGAAATTCAATGCGGCGTGTCGAGTCTACCGTAAACGCTTGTAACAATCGTTTAAATTCAGGATCTGAATCCACGTCTTCTAAAATTAATCGCCACTCAGAATTATCATGTTCAGTTAATTTTTCAGCCAGTAAGGGTAATAATGTTGACTTGCCAACACCAATATTGCCTTCGATCGCGACTAGCTTAAACGTTTGCTCATTACTCATTTTAAAACCTATCATGCCAATACAAGCGGAATATTATAGCATATTGACCATTCTATCCAAGCTCAAGCACGTTTAAAATATAAGCAGTTTAATAAATTAAGTCTGATTTTTTTACCTGTTAACGTAAATCATACATTCACCTAAGTTATTTATTACTGTATAATATGCCGCCTTAATGAGGCATATTGCCCAATTGCTAGGATATCCAATGAAATTTTCATCATATAGTTTTACTCCCGAAATTTTACGCGCGCTAGATGCTTGTAATTATGACCAAATGACGCCTGTACAACAGCAAGCTATTCCAGCAGCTGGTCGCGGTAAAGATATTCTAGCTAACGCACAAACAGGTACTGGTAAAACAGCCGCGTTTGCTTTACCTATCTTGCAGCAAATCGCAGATACGCCAAAAGACATCCACTCAGGCAGCGTACGCGCACTAATCTTAGTACCGACACGTGAGCTAGCAGCACAAGTAACAGACAACATTCAAGCATACAGCCAATTCATGGAACTTAACGTTGTGAGTGTATACGGCGGCGTTAAAATGGAAACGCAAACTAAACAGCTTAAACAAGGTGTTGATGTTTTAGTTGCAACGCCAGGTCGTTTATTAGAACACCTACAACTCAACAACACCAACCTTGCTAACGTTGAACACTTAGTACTAGACGAAGCAGATCGTATGCTTGATATGGGTTTCATCACCGATATCCGTAAGATCTTAGAGTCTATATCGAATGATTTCCAAACAATGCTTTTCTCTGCAACGTTATCTCAACAAATGAAGCACCTAGCAAATGAATTACTGTCTAGCCCAGTGGTTGTTTCTGCTTCAAAAGAAAACTCGACAGCGTCAACAATTAAACACGTTATTCACCCTGTTGAGCAACGCCGTAAACAAGAGCTTTTATCTGAGTTAATCGGTACTAAAAACTGGAAACAAGTATTAGTTTTTGTTAACACTAAAGAAGCGGCTAATAACATCGTTAAGGAATTAAAACTTGATGGTATTAAAGCTGACGTTTGTCACGGTGATAAAGGCCAAGGCGCACGTCGTCGTGCATTAGGTGAGTTTAAAGAAGGTAAAATCCGCGCGCTAGTTGCAACAGATGTTGCTGCTCGTGGTCTTGATGTTCAAGGTCTTAAGTATGTAGTTAACTTTGATTTACCATTCCTAGCTGAAGATTATGTTCACCGTATCGGTCGTACAGGCCGTGCAGGCGAAACAGGTAATGCTGTATCATTTGTATCGCGTGAAGAAGAACACGGTCTGGCTGATATTGAAGCTATGATCGGGTATAAGATTGAACGCCAAGTTGTTAAAGGCTATGAAGTAAGTAACCGCGATCGTCTAATTGCAGACATTAGTGGTCGTGCTTCGCATGAGCGTCGTCAGCCTCGTCGTAACAAAGCGGTTGGTGAAGAAAAAGTTGAGCATAAACCAAAAACAACTGCGCCATCGAAAAAAGCAAGTAAAGGTAAGCACCGTAAAACAAGTGCTAAGTTACACCGTAAAGGTAATGTAGCAGCGCCAAAACAAAAATAACAATTAGCTTAGCTATTCGTTAAAATAGTAAGGCCCTATTAAATAACCAACTTGGTTTGTTTAATAGGGCCTTTGTTGTATTTACAGAATCATTGTTGATGATCTGCAATCACTTCCAACGGTCTGCTGCTGTAGTATCAGTTTCCCTAGCATCTACCCAATGAGAACCCGCTTCCGTTGCTTCTTTTTTCCAGAATGGCGCTTGGGTTTTTAAATAGTCCATAATGAACTCACATGCTTGAAACGCATCACCACGGTGCATACTTGCCACACCAACAAAAACAATCTGATCACCTAATGCTAATTCGCCAACACGGTGAATCACTTTAACACCTTGGATAGACCAGCGAGTTTCAGCTTCAACCAATATCTTAGCCAGTGACTTTTCAGTCATGCCAGGATAATGCTCAAGTGTTAAACCCGATACATTATCACCTTGGTTAAAATCGCGTACCTTCCCGATAAAAGTAACAACAGCACCAGTACTGTGACTTTTACCTAATGCCGCATATTCTGCTGCTAGGTCAAAATCTTCAGTTTGGATCTGAATCATATCTGTATTCATTTAGCCTCCAGTAACGGGTGGGAAAAATGCAACCTCAACGCCGTCGTTCAGTGGCGAGTCCAAACTACAAATTTCTTGGTCAATAGCCACCAGCAATTTATCAGAATCAAGCGCCAGTGCCCACTTCCCGCCTTTACCTGCTAATTCAGCACGTAATGCATTCACAGACTCGAACTGACCAGTCACTTCTAATTCAGCGCATTCAACCAATTCTCTAATTTGTGCAAAAAATAATACTTTAATCATCATCATACCTGCGCAATCTAAACTTTAAAATGACCTGACTTGCCACCTGTTTTCTCAAGTAGCTTAACACCATCAATGATAATGTCTTTTTGAACGGCTTTACACATGTCATAAATCGTTAATGCCGCAACGGATGCGGCTGTTAACGCTTCCATTTCAACGCCGGTTTTACCCGAAAGCTTACAACACGTTTCGATACGTACAAGGTTGTTTTCTGGCTCAGGCGTTAATTCAACCGTTACTTTGGTCAACATTAGTGGATGACAAAGCGGAATGATATCGGATGTTTTCTTTGCAGCTTGAATTCCCGCAATACGCGCTGTCGCAAATACATCACCTTTATGATGATCGCCCGACATAATTAGCGCAAGCGTGTCTGCTGACATACGTACAATAGCTTCAGCTCTTGCTTCACGTTGTGTTACTGTTTTTTCTGTAACATCAACCATATTTGCTTCACCAGAAGCATTTACATGAGTAAATTGTTGAGACATTAATAATTCCTATAGCTTAAATACTATTACTTAAATATGTGGCATAAAATTGCATGGACGATGTGAACTATTTAACTGCTCACGTAAAATCTTATTCCAACCAGTTTTACATGCGCCTGTCGAGCCTGGCATACAGAAAATAACGGTTTTATTTGCAAAACCACCCACTGCACGGCTCTGAATTGTCGATGTTCCGATCTCATCGTATGAAACAGCACGGAATAATTCACCAAAGCCTTCGATCGCTTTATCAAATAATGGTTGAACCGCTTCAGGCGTTGTATCGCGAGCAGTAAAACCAGTGCCACCGGTAATTAGCACACCTTGAATATCTTCATCAGCAATCCATTGAGATACAATAGCTCGGATCTTGTATTTATCATCAATGACGATCTTTTTATCCATTAAAATATGACCGTCAGCAACAAGAGCTTCTGCAAGAAAGCGCCCTGAAGTATCTGTTTCTTCATTACGGGTATCGGATACGGTTAATACGGCAAGTTTTGCGGCTTTAAACCCTGATTCAGCATGGCTCATTATCTTTCCTTTCAATTCAGTCATGTTAATTAAGCAATTATAAGACATTGAGCTCATCGTTCGTTGATCTTGATCAGCTAGTAAATAACGTAAGTGCTAGCTGCACCATAATTAAACAAGCTCAACGCTAAGAAGATATTTACACGTCGTTATTAATTATTATTTACTACTTACAGCCACTTTTACTTTGTTGTTATTATCACGACTTTCACGAATCAACGCATCATTAGCAATAGTTTCGGTTGACTTTGCCAGACGATCATACAGTAGGACATTCACCGTAGCTGCAAGATTCATACAACCAACGGTAGGCACATAAACAACCGCAGATGCCCGATCAATTACTTTTTGATCTATGGTCCCGTCTTCAGGTCCAAAGATATAAATAACATTATCAGGATGCTCAAACGCGGGTAGTGGGATTGCGCCTTCAGCTAATTCAACACACACTATATTGGTTGATTCTGGAATACTATCAAGCCAATTATCAACACCCGTTAATGGTGTTTTAGCCGCGATATTCTGGGTGTCGGTTTGAAAGGCTGAGGCCCGGTCATATCTTAGACCAGTGTAATAAACCGCATCCGCTTGATAACAACCAGCAGCGCGCATTACAGCACCAACATTAGTCGGACTTTTAGGATTGGTTAAACCAATAGATACATTTTTGTTTTTCATTCAGTGCTTTATTTTATCAATAATAAACGGATATTGTGGCGGTATAATACAGGGATATTAAAGCCACCTCAAGGTAGTAAGTGAGAGAATAAAAAAGGCCGCATTACAGTAATGCGGCCTTAACATTATTAATCTAGTTTACGTTGTAATTATTTCTTTTTGTCTGAAGTAAAAGACAATGCCCATACTGAAACCCCTGCCACGCCAATAAAACCAACGAGGAAAATAAACGGTATCGCAGTGTAACCTAGGATATGCCAAATAACGTATTCTAACGTACTCATAATAGTGTTTCCTTTTATCTATCTACCAACCAGGTACGTCTGACATATCTGGTAGCTGATGGGCAATACCCTTATGGCAATCAACACATGTTTTTTCACCACTCGCTAATGCCGTAGAATGCTGCTTTCTACTACGCGGGCCTTGTTCTGAAAAGTCCATGAATTCAAAGTTATGACAATTACGGCATTCCTGTGAATCATTTTCTTTCATACGTTGCCATTCGCGTACAGCTAAATGCTTACGACGTGCTTCAAACTTTTCTTGAGTAGAGATTTTACCCATCAAGAATGCAACAATTTCATTACTCGCTTGCACTTTACGTACAATTTTATCAGTCCATTTATGCGGTACGTGGCAATCAGAACAGATAGCGCGTACACCAGAACGATTAGAGTAGTGAATTGTTTCTTTTAGTTCTTTAAGAATCGGCGCATGACAAGCAGAACAAAATTCTTCTGTGTTTGTCGCTTCCATCCCCATGTTAAAGGCACCCCAAAAAATAATACCGCCAAGAAAACCCATTGCCAAGACAGTACCAACGGCCGCTTTACTTGGTGTCGTTAATTTACGCCAAAAATTTAAAATTAGTTTCATTTTATCGCCTCTTTTTCGTTTAGGCTACTTCCATTTAGATAAATCAACGCAATGAATCTACACGTTTAAAATCATTTTCGATTAACGGTGATGCATCTGCTTGTGTAACATGACACTGCAAGCAGAAGTAACGACGTGGCGACACATCAGATAATACTTCGCCTTCACGTGATTGATAATGCGTTACACTGATTTTAGTCGCGCCCATTTCACCTGCGTATTTCCAGCTGTGACATGACAGACATTTGTTCGCATTTAAAGACACTTCATAATGACGTGTTTGATGCGGAACCAGTGGTGGTTGGTATACGTAATCACGATCAATTGGACTACGATCTTTTATCACACGTTTCAACTCATCCGCTTTACGAGTGGTGTCTAACTCAGTGATACCACGTAATGATGCAACGCCACCGATATTTACATTTTCAATTACAGCAGTTTCTGTACTTTGTGCTGATACAGAGAATAACGTCCCTGCAGCTAGCAGCACAGCCAATAATTTTCTCATATAATGTTCTCCGCCTATTGGCAAATAAATCCGTTATTTACCAGTATCGTTTACTGGCAAACTCGTTCAGTAAGATGTGCAGTTTTTAATTACACTTTAGTAATTTTAATTGCACATTTTTTATAATCCGTTTGTTTTGATAACGGATCCGTAGCATCTAGACATACTTTGTTAATTAATACTCGCGCATCAAACCAAGGTACAAATACTAAGCCTACTGGAGGGCGGTTACGACCACGTGTTTCTACACGACAGCGCACTTCACCACGAAGAGATTCAATAAGAACTTCATCACCGCGACGTACATTACGTTTTTTAGCATCATCGGGATGGATATAACAAAGTGCATCCGGCATTGCACGATATAATTCAGGAACACGTGCTGTCATCGTACCTGAGTGCCAATGTTCAAGAACACGACCAGTACATAACCACATATCATATTCTTCATTTGGCATTTCAGGTGGCGCTTCGTACGGTGCAAAGATAATGTTTGCTTTACCATCTGACTTACCATAGAACTCAAAGCCTTTACCTTTACCTACGTATGGATCACTGCCTTCTGCAAAACGCCATTTTGTTTCAACACCGTTCACAACAGGCCAACGTAAACCACGCACTGTATGGTAAACATCATAAGGGGCTAGATCATGGCCATGACCACGACCAAAACTTGCATATTCTTCAAATAGACCTTTTTGCACATAGAAACCTTGATCATTTGCATCATCATTTAGCTCTTGCGCTTCGCTTAATGGGAATGCATCAACGTGACCGTTACGATAAAGTACATCGTACATCGTCTTACCACGATGCTCTGGCATTTTAGCTAACAGGTCTTCGCCCCACACTTCTTCAATTTTAAAGCGCTTAGAGAATTCCATTAACTGCCATAAATCTGATTTGGCACCTTCAACAGATTTAACTTGTTGATACCAAGCTTGTGTACGACGCTCAGCGTTACCGTATGCGCCCTCTTTCTCTACCCACATTGCAGTTGGTAAAATAAGATCAGATGCTTGTGCCGTTACTGTTGGGTATGGGTCAGAACAAACGATGAAGTTAGCTGGGTTGCGGTAACCTGGTAAGCCCTCTTCCATCATGTTTGGTGCTGCTTGCATATTGTTATTACACATAGTCCAATACGCATTTAAGGTACCGTCTTTTAATGCACGGTTTTGTGCAACAGCATGTAGACCTGGTTTCGGTGGAATCGTACCTTCTGGTAATTTCCAAATCTTTTCAGCAGTTGCGCGATGTTTCGGGTTCGCAACAACCATATCTGCTGGTAATCGGTGTGAGAATACCCCCACTTCACGTGCAGTACCACATGCTGATGGTTGGCCCGTTAGCGAGAATGGACCATTACCCGGTTGTGATATTTTACCAACAAGTAAATGGATGTTGTAAACAAGGCTGTTCATCCATACACCGCGAGTATGTTGATTCATACCCATTGTCCATAGCGACATTACTTTGATGTTTGGATCTGCATATTGCTTAGCAAGTGTAATTAGTTTTTCTTCTGATACACCTGAGATTTCAGATGCTTTCTCAACCGTATACTCAGCAACAGACGCCTTATACTCTTCAAATGTCATTGCTGTCATTTTGCCCGAGTTAGGGTTTTTGGCTTTAGCTTGCATTGGATGTTCGTCACGTAAGCCGTAACCGATATCCGTTGCTGTACGTTTAAAGTGTGTATGCTTATTAACGAAATCCCAGTTTACAGCATCGTTTTGAATGATGTAATTAGCAATAAAGTTAGCCATTGCTAAATCGGATTGAGGGTTGAAAACAATCCCCATATCAGCTAATTCAAAAGAACGATGTTTATAAGTGGATAATACATTAACTTTAACATGCTGATTACTTAAGCGGTGATCAGTAATACGCGTCCATAAAATAGGATGCATTTCCGCCATGTTTGAACCCCAAAGTACAAACGAATCTGCATTTTCGAAATCATCATAACAACCCATTGGCTCATCAATACCAAAGGTACGCATGAAACCACCAACAGCAGAAGCCATACAGTGACGTGCATTCGGATCAATGTTATTTGAACGGAAGCCTGCTTTCATCAATTTAACTGCTGCATACCCTTCCATTACGGTCCACTGACCAGAACCAAACATACCCACTGATGTTGGACCGTTTGCTTTTAGTGATGCTTTCCATTTCTCAGCCATGATATCAAACGCTTGATCCCATGAAATTGGTGCAAATTCACCGTCTTTCGCAAACTTACCATCTCGCATACGCAGTAAAGGCGTTGTTAAACGATCTTTCCCGTACATGATTTTAGATAAGAAATAGCCTTTAACACAGTTAAGACCTTTATTTACAGGAGCTTCAGGATCGCCTTGAGTAGCAACAACTCGGCCACCCTGTGTACCGACTAATACAGAGCAACCTGTACCACAGAATCGGCATGGGGCTTTATCCCACTTAATTTTAGTCTCATCACGACTTGCAATCAGGTTTGTTGCACTCGCAGGAAGAGTAACGCCAGCAATTGCAGCTGCAGAGACTGCAGCATTTGCTTTAACAAACGCACGTCTGGTTAATTTCATAGATCATCCTCACATGATGGATCGATAGTTTCAATTTGGTGAAAAACAAGAGAAGTACTTAAGACATGTTCGAAATTATTAATTTTATCAATAATATCGGTAACAAATTTTTGATTACTGGTTTCTAATACGACGATAATTTTACCCTCTTCACTATCACCGTAAATTTCAGCATCAGGAAGTGCTGAAATTTTATGCTTCACGTCTACCAAACCTTCTGGTTTCACGTGAATAATTAGACTCGATATATGAACTTCTTGTTCTGCCATTTTATGACCTTATAATTATTATAAAACGAATTCTTAATAGCTAAACCTAACAGTCAGGGCTTACCGTGATAGCACTTACAGGGCAAATCGATACACACGCACCGCAGCCGTTACAATCATCAAATACAACATCCGGGCTCACGAACGTTGTATCAATAAAGTTAAATACTAAAGCTTCAGACTCACACGATTCAGCACAACTTCGGCAATATACAGACTGAATATTCAAGCATCTATCTGACACAACAGCTTTATTAGCCCATGCTTGTGCTTGATTCAAATCGAATAAATCTTCTTTACAGTGATTTACACATTCTTTACAAAAATTGCATTCTGATACGCTAAAATCAATTTCAGGAAATCCACCATCGCCGACTATTATTATTTTCTCTGGGCAAGCGGCACTGCAATCGCCACATCGTGTGCATTTATCTGTAAATTCTAAATCTGCTTTTAACCAAGGTAAACGTACAACGTTGTCTTGTTCTTTACGACGAAATAACGAACGTCGCCCTAGATTAATACTCATCAAAACTACCTTACTGAAGTAACATTTTTAATGTAAAGAATTAAGGTGTACATCACTCTATAAAAACCATTAATTTATAATGGTCTATATAATACCCGCTATAAATACTCACTAATGGGTAAGGTAGATAAAACTTATTTTAGATCAATAAATAGAGGTGAGGAATGTCACATTTTGTGTTTGTACTAGATTAAACCTACCTATTGAATCAATAGACAAATATTTCTAATATTATAGACAACAGCAATAATATGCGCATATTTAAAGCGAGATTAAATATAACGCAGCAACTCACTACGTTATATTTTTTAGAGAAGGGATTGAATATTTAAGCTTGTATGAGTCTGAATTAGCCGCCAATAGAAGCTAAGTGGGGTGTATTTGCAGTGATGCCTTGCTGAAGAAAATGAGTCGATTTTTTATCAGACATGTGGTCGAAAACACGCGCAATCAATTCCGATTGTTGGTTATCTTCTTGTAGTAAATCGCGTAATTCAACACCTTCTTCACCAAACAAGCATAAATGTAAACGCCCTTTAGTGGAAACACGTAAACGGTTACACGTTGAACAAAAATTCTTTTCATACGGCATAATCAAGCCAATTTCACCGACATAATCAGGGTGCACGAAAACTTGTGCAGGGCCGTCAGCTTTGCCCCTCACTTTACTGACCCACCCTTGCATTTTTAATTTATCACGAATACTCACACCTGAAACATGGTGTTTATCAAACAATACTTGATTATCCCCGGTCTGCATTAATTCAATAAACCGTAACTGAATAGGCCGAGTTTTTATCCAATTTAAAAAATCACCAAGTTCAATATCATTTAAATTACGCATTAACACCGTATTCACCTTTACGGTTTCAAACCCAGCAGTAAAAGCGGCATCAAGTCCGCCCATTACTTTATGGAGCATATTTTTACCGGTAATTTGACGGAACATGCGAGCATCTAAACTATCAATACTCACATTTAATGCATCCAACCCCGCATCACGCCATTCTTGAGCATATTTTTCGAGGTTGAAGCCATTTGTTGTCGTCGCAACTTTATTAATTTTGGGGATAGCCGATATATCTGAAATAATATCAGTAAAATCTTTTCTTAATGAAGGTTCACCACCTGTGATACGGACTTTTTCAGTGCCCATTTCAGCAAAACCTGTCACTATGCGCCTTAGCTCATCTCGCGCTAAAAACTCAGGCTTGCCTTCGGCTTTATAACCATCTGGTAGACAATAGTTACATTTGAAATTACAGACATCTGTAATTGATAAGCGTAAATAATAAAATTTACGTGAAAATTGATCTTGAAGTTGCATAAACACCTTTCCAAATACGGGAGGCTTAACCATTTCTGATTAAACCCTTATAGCAATTATGAATGCTATGAGTCCTTAAGATCATATTTATAACGATAAATTTAGATCATTAAGGATCGGAGTTTGATTTATATTAAATTTTAGAGTTCTTAAACTTAAACGATTTTCAAATTAATTTAAAGGATATATAGTCGTTATTATAGTGGAATATGATAAATCATTGATCGAAATTAAATTGCCATGTAAATTATTGGCTATTAACAGCTCAATTCATCAACAGTAAAGTTAACATGATAAAAAATATAATCCCCTCCCACCAGTCTATTATCATTTTAATCGGCCGTGGTATGTTCAGTATATTAGCACTAGCCTCAATGCTAACGTTTATCTCCTTAGTTGCATTATCGCTAAGTCTTTCCGATGCATCATCGATTAACAAAGCGGGGGCTCTGCGAATGCAAAGCTACCAGATCGCTTACAATTTATCCCGGGACGAATCTGAAATATTACGTCAACAGCATATTAATACTTTCAATCAATCACTTGCGCACATTAAAAATAATATTGTCGATAACTGGGATATCACATCAAAGTTAAAAACCGAATTTATGGATGTTAATGATCGATGGCAAACGCAATTAGATATATTACACAGTAATAATCCCAAACAATTCTTAGATAATGTGGACAGCTTTGTATTAAAGATTGATAGTTTTGTACAACATTTACAAGATCATTCTGAGTACAAAGTTAAAATTATCACGCTAATCAAAGGACTCGGGATCGGCCTCATTTTTGCGGTATGTATTATCACTATCCGTTTAATGCAAGTACAGGTATTAAAACCACTGCAGCAAATATTCGCCGCATCAAATCAAATTAGAAAAGGTGAATTCGATGTCTCCTTTGATTTTTTCTATGAAAATGAAATTGGCTCGTTAGCGAGTAATATTTCACACATGGCGCAAGATTTAAATAAACTATACAGTACGTTAGAACAACAGGTAGATGCCAAAACCAAGCAGTTGAAGGAAGCAAAAGATAAAATTAACTTTCTTTATACCACATCACAAAAATTACACGTCACACACCTTAACGCCGATATGCTTGAACAAACACTACAAAGTGTATCCGAACTCAATGGCCTTAATTTCTACAAACTTGTATTAACGGGATCTGAAGTTGAAACTATTTACCTTAATTCAGGCTTTGATAATGGCGAGCAAACTATTGATCTAAAATTAGAACTCGAAGAGCAATCATTTGGTACCTTGACTGTTCTCAAACGTGAAGCAAATGATCAAGAGCACTTACGCAGTTACTGTCGAATTATTTCTCGTGCTCAGCACCGTTCTCAAAGTAACTTAGAAGCACAACGCTCCTTATTAATGGAAGAACGCGCCGTTATTGCGCGTGAGTTACATGATTCACTTGCACAAGCGCTTTCTTATTTAAAAATACAAGTTGCGTTATTGAAACGTCATTTAAAAAATCAAGAAATCACATCGGCTACCAACGATATTGTAGATGAAATCGACACTAACCTAAAATTATCTTATACACAGCTAAGAGAATTATTAAATACTTTTCGTTTGACGCTTGATGACGCGAACCTTTCTGTAGCCATTTCGATCATGCTCACACAACTGCGTCAACGCACAAAATCCAAAATTCATCTAAGCTACGAATTAGAAGAACATTTATTCAAACCCAACCAACACATACATATATTACAAATAATTAGAGAAGCTGTATTAAATTCAATCAAACATGCGAACTCAAACGAAATAATGATTGACTGTGGCACGAATAAAAATGGTACTATTAAAGTATCTATTTCGGATAATGGTGATGGCATTACAGCTAACCCAACGAAATCCAACCATTATGGGCTAAACATAATGGGTGAACGCGCTTCAAAACTAGGTGCTAAACTAGAAATTAAAAATAATATAACAAAAGGCACCTTGGTATTACTTACCTTCGACAGGGAAAACAAACATGCTTGACAATAGTTACACAATTTTAGTTGTTGATGATCATCCACTAATGCGTAAAGGGATAGTTCAACTTCTTACATTAGAAGAAAAGTTTAATGTTATTGGTGAAGCCAGTGATGGTGTGGAAGCAATCACGCTTGCTAAACAGCATGAACCGGATCTTGTTCTACTTGATCTGAACATGAAAGGCATGTCAGGCTTAGATACGTTAAAAGCGCTTCGCTCTGAAGAGTTGAGCTCTCGCGTTGTTATTTTAACAGTTTCTGATAACAAACAAGACGTGATTAAACTAATCAATGCGGGTGCAGATGGCTACTTATTAAAAGATTCGGAACCGGATCTGTTACTAGAGCAATTACAAGACGTATTATCTGGTCAACAGGCTCTTTCTGAAAGCTTACTAGGCTACTTAGACTGCCTACATGAAGATAATAACTTTGAAGAAAAGCTAGCTAAGCTAACTAAACGCGAAAACCAAATCTTACTTGAAATCTCAAAAGGCTACAGCAACAAACATGTTGCAAGTAACCTGCATATTTCAGAAGGGACTGTAAAAGTTCACGTTAAAAGTTTATTGAAGAAACTAGAAGCAAGTTCACGTGTTGAAGCTGCTGTTATGTATCTTGAATTTAATAAAACTAGCGCGTAATCAAATAATAGAAGTAAAGATATAAGCCTTATTATATTTTTACTTCTATATTTTCAATCAAAAATGCAAACTTTTTAATCAGCACTATTATTAGTTATATATCCACTGACTAATGAGTCCACTTTTGCAATCAACTCAACTCGCATTATTCCCGTTACCCTCTCATATACTCCCTAATGGTCGACTTCCTTTACGTATCATTGAAGAACGCTATATACGCATGATCAAAGACAGCGCTAGGACAATGATAGGGTTTGGTATCGTTATGATTGACTCTAAACAGACTGGTCCATTTGGGCGTATATCACCTATCGGCACACACGTTAAAATTGTTGATTTTTACCCTCTCGATGATGGTTACCTTGGCATTATTGTGGAAGGTGTCGATCGTTTCATCATCGATGATATAGCCGTCGAAGATGATGGATTAAAAATAGCCGAAATCCATTACATATCTAATTGGCCAGATCAAAACATCACTGAACAAGATCGCTACTTAACCGACAAACTAACGGATATATTCAATCAACATCCAGATCTGGATGAGTTGTACTGCTCAAAAGACATGGATAATGCAAGTTGGATATCACAACGCTGGTTAGAACTATTACCAATACCAGTTGAGCGAAAACAATTTTTATTACAACAAGCTAACTGCACCCATACATTACAAGTCTTAAAAGAACTTATGCCAATATAGATATGGCTCACACCCTATTGTGAGCCATATCTATAAATCACTATATTCTTATTTATTACTGTTTATTAATGCAACAAATGGGTAAAGTTAATTATTAAAACATTTTATTTCAAGATATGATGAAATTCTGTAATTCATTCTAGTTTAGTATTGTAATATGTTTCAAAAATCACTTTCAGATCTCGATAAAGTTGTCGCAATCGGCGGCGGTCATGGGCTAGGCCGAGTGCTATCTTCCCTTTCTTTTTTAGGGTCAAGATTAACGGGCATAGTAACAACAACAGATAATGGTGGCTCAACAGGACGACTTAGAAGTTCTGAAAACTGTATCGCTTGGGGAGATGTTCGTAACTGTATTAATCAGCTAGTAACCCAACCTGATATAGGTTCTTTGCTATTTGAATATCGCTTTAAGAACGAAGGTGAACTAAAGAATCATAACTTAGGCAACCTAATGCTGGTTGCTTTAGATAACCTCTGTGTGCGTCCACTAGACGCTGTAAATCTTATTCGTAATATGCTACATATTGAATGTCAACTGGTCCCAATGTCAGAACAACCAAGTGATTTAATCGCAGTCACACCTTGTGGTAACGATGTACATGGTGAAGTGTCTGTCGATAAAATGCATGAGTTTCCAAATCAGTTAACTGTACACCCAAATGTTGCAGCAACATTTGAAGCCGTACAGGCAATTGAGAAAGCTGATTTAATATTATTAGGCCCAGGGTCGTTTCTAACCAGCATCATGCCTCCGCTGTTGCTTAAAGATATACAAAAAGCGTTACGTAGAAGCAATGCAAAAGTGATTTACTTAGGTAATTTACAACAAGAGATAGGTCCAGCATCAAAAATCCCCCTGCAAGAACGCTTAGAGTGGTGTGAAAAAAAGCTTGGTTTTCCAATCATTAGTGCCGTTATAGAGGATATAGATAAACAGTCAGAACTGACTTATCCTACCTATACCCATGACTTACGTGAAGACGTTAATAAACACTATCACGATCGTGTTAAATTAAAAGAAGCAATTGAATCGGTTGTTAATCACATCTTAACGCCAACGCATTGATTGCATCTTCGAGACTATGTATTAGTAAAGGTAATTTCGCTTGTACTTCTTCGGTATTATTCGATTTTGCCATAATCTCTAACTCTTCAGCATGCTGCTGCACTAATAACGCCCCATATGTGCCAGCACTACTTTTTATACTATGACAACTTTGTGCCACTTTATTATTATCAATATCCAGCATTAATGCTTGTAAGTCATTAATACGTTCCGTAGTTTCTTCATTAAAAACAGCGACCAACGCAGGTAACATATCTTCACCTACATCAACCAACAACTGAGAGAATACCGTTTCATTAATAACTGTGTTTTCCATTTCATTACCTCATATCTTCAATTTGAACTTATTACTCATTTATTGTTTAGATCAATGATAATTGCAGTGGCATCATCCTGTAACTTTCCAGGTAAAAGTGATTCAAAGCGTAACCATAGTTGATCTAATACATATTGAGCTGTCGTTCCTTTAATTCCATCTAGTATATTGTCAATACAATCACAATTCCTATCTATATTCTCAAAAATGCCATCTGAATAGAAAAAAAGTTTTTCTCCTTCTTTTAGCTCTACTGTGACGGCTGCATAGCCTTCATCGGGTAAGAGTCCCAATACAGTGCCTTTACAATCAATTGCTTTGTATCCAACGTCACTCAATAGATAAGGCTGTGGATGCCCCGCTGTGGCTATTTCACATTTGCTTCCTGTCAACTTTATAACAATACACGTTAACATACTGGACTCTAGTAACTGATTTAAGTATAACCTGCTAGACAAGCCAGCTAATAGTACACCTGGACAGGTAGGTATAGATGTGATTAACCCCTCTAAATAGCCCATTATCGCAAAGCTATGAAATTTAGCGACAGGCCCATGCCCCATAATATCGCCTAAAATGAGTAATTTACTTTCACCATAATCATGAAAAAAAACAAAATCACCGCCCCCTTCACTTGCTGGCGTATGAGCAAGTGAGAAATTCCAGTCACCAGACTTTGGTGGCAGTGACGGTTTAAATGGTCGACAGAGTGACTCCACAATACGTTGCTGATAATGCAATGCCAGTTGATTTGTACGACGTATAACACGGTTACAAACTGCAAGTAACGGTGTTTTAGTTATCGGCTTAATTAAATAATCATCAATAGAAACTTCCGCGGCTTGTTCTTGCACTGATAGATTATCATCGCCAGTTAAGAATACAAACGGTGTCAACGCTCCCTTCTCAAAAGACTCCACCTTCAGCCTAAACTCAAATCCTGACATTTCCGGCATGTGAATATCGGCGATAATAAGATCGCAGCCTTCATGCTGAATATATTTAAGTGCTAATACCGCGGCTGAAAAAATATGCACGACAAAATCATGTTGCAAATAGCCTTTATATGCCCACAATAGGGTTTGATCATCATCGACAATAACGACGCTTAGCTTTTTTTTCTGCTCCTTTAAGGGGCAAGTGAATTTATTAATTCCATTCTCACTCTCGTAATGACCATTGTGGTTATTTTTCTGAATTAAAGCTAATCCCATACCACCCGTTAATAGCTCACCATTAAAAATATCGCGAACATTAACTTTGTAGGGATCAAAACTGTCACCACTATCTGATATTTCAAAGTACCAATTATTTTTAATTCCAGCGAGCTCAATACAGAACCAGTTAACTGTACCTTGGTTATGAAAATAGAGATTAGAAAGGTATTCTGCTAACACTAACGTTACACGGTCAATTTCAGCTTGCTCAAGAGCGAGCTGTTGGCATAATGTCGTTAAGAGACGCCGAACCTCACTAATTGAATCCAGTTTTAATGGATATTGCTTTGCAAACAGTTGTGTTTTCATCAGCGGCCAAATTTACCTTTTAATAATTCCACGTTTGAAATCCGGTTGAGTAACCATTGTTTGAATATCGGAAAACCATGTAATCGTCTGCGCACTGAATTTCTTAATTGCATATCCAATGGTGGACATTTGACATCATTAATCACAGTGCCAAGCAATTTAACATTATTATATTTAAAAATTTTTATTGTTTTTACAACCGAACTCTCAAGCGAGATACCAGGAGCAACAACAAGTAAACTGGCATCACATCCTCTAGCAATAACTTCACCTGGTATATTGGAAAAATTAGTTCGCGTGATTGCACATGTATCAAATATAATAAAATTATAGTGCTGCAACCAATATTCGATAGAATTTTTTATCTTTTTTTCATCTCGAAAGCTAATGTTTTGATCTTGTTCACTTTTTGGCGCAGGTAAGATATCAATCATGTCAGTAAACTTTGCTATACAAGCCGTTTGTGAATCCATATCGTCGAGAGACCATGATTTTGTTTCATTAATATACTCATTGGTAATTGCAGGTTTAAATGTATTAAGATCCACAATCAGCACCTTACTCCCCGCCACTTTATGACGCCGAGCTAATGCTAGAACTAACTCAGTTCCACCTTCTTTTCCTTGAGAACAATTTATTGCCAATGACTTAATATTTTCGTTCGCAATTAACTGATAAATCTGCTCAATTTCGACAAACGTTTCCGGTAAGATATTCATAATGAAGAACCAACAATAAAGAGCGTAACGACACTTAACGCACTCCCTAATATATCCAATAATTGGCTCCAGTTAGACTCTTTTTCATTAGGGATATATATAGTGTCACCAGCATGAATAATCGGGATATCTCTATAGTCAGGTTGAGTAAGATAATGCTTCATATTAAAAACACGTGCACTATGCTTCATTTCTCCACGTTTAGTCAAAATGATAATACGATCAATATAAGCTTCTGTGGTAGGTCCTCCAGCCATTGTTAAGATACCAACAACATCCAGTGAAGAATCATATTTATAACGGCCAGGGTTATGCACAGCACCTAATACCTGCACAATATTAACGGTATTATTTAATTCCCCTTGTTCACTCTTAGCTGGAATATAAATGGTATCTCCTGGTAGTACTTGTGGTAAAAGACTTTCGTCTCCAGTCTCAAAATACATGTCGAGATCCAGCGTTGATGATTTTGCATAGCGTTTATTACGATGTGTTACTTTAATGTGCTTTATGTCTGCATCATTAGTCGGACCATCAGCTGCAGATAATAAATCTAAGAAATCTAATTGACTGTTAAATGCATACCGGCCTGGCGCACCGACTTCACCAAGAATATATATAGAAGATTCAGATTCTTGTTTTATCCACTTTGATTTATTATCTGTTGGATCATCCGGTAGCTCCGTAAACATGACTGTATCACCCGCAGATAACTGCGGTAGAATTAAATAATCACCACCAACTTTCATAAATTTATCTAAATCGAAAAACAGACGTTCGCCTAAACCATCATTGCCAACAATCATTACTTTTGATAAATCAGCCTTCTCGGTTGGTCCCTCAGCATGGCCAAGTAGATCAAGGAATGTCATGTCATCATCCCATTGATAACGACCTGGGTTTTTGACCGCACCAATAATTTTTATTGCCTCATCGTGTGATTCAACGAGCCATGATTTTTCAACCATATCGGCTTTTTCAGGTAAGAAAATCACATCCCCCCCCTCAATAACAGGAAATGGGTTATTTTCAGGATCATCTGAATATTTTTTTAAATCAAAGCGGAATGTTTCACCATTTTCTTTAAGTACTCTAATTTGCTGAGTATCAGCATATCTATTTGGCCCGCCAGCATTTGCTAACATGTCCATGAAGGTTATCCCCTTACGACCTTCAAAAGCGCCCGGTTTATTCACTTGCCCCATCACGTACACGACCTGTAAGCCAACTTTGATGTCTTCAACCTGAATAGGCACAAAAATAGTCGTACCGGGGTTTATCTTAGGTAACTTACCCATATCGCCTGTATCAAGATATAACTTTAAATCAAACGTTTGTGGAGCCTTACTCCCCATGACTCTAATTTTACCCACATTGGCATAGCGCGTAACGCCATTCGCTTTCATTAAACTTTCAATAATTGTCATCCCCGGTACATAGGAAAATGTACCAGGCGCATTAACCTCACCGAAAACCGTCACGGCTTTTTGAGTGTCGCTTGCGTCTCCGCCTTGTTTTAATGACCTCGCATCAAAGGTCATCTGCACATTACCGGTCAATGGTGATGATGGGACAAATATAATATCGCCAGATTTCAATGCAGGAAGTTCATTTTCATCACCCGTTTCTAAATAACGCTTGAAGTTAAATATGATAACTTCAGCGCCTCGTTGAAGTTGCATATTATCGAGCTGTGCGCCAGCCAGCATCCCCCCGGCTTTATTCAATGCCATCTGTACATTACCAAGTTCTGGTAATACGACTTCACGAGGATCATTCACATAACCTAACACCGTGACTAGTTTTTCTCGTGCTCTAAACTCAATATATAACTTTGATATATCGCGAAATACGACACTAAGCAATACCTTCATCTCTTCTAACACGACAGTCAAGGTTTTGCCTTTTACATGTAACTTCCCAATTTCAGGCAATTGAATAAAACCACTTGCGTCAACTTGAAATGGTTTTTCAAAGTCCTTCTCACCTGGCATAAAAATAAACAATTGATCACCCGAATCAATGAATTCATTTTCACCTAAAGCGATAGGGGATGTGAATAATAAAGCAAAACAAAATAATACCATTTTCATAAAGCGAGTCCTTTCGGCAATTTCGCATCACTAAAAAGTTCACCTTCTGTCAGCAAGAAACGCCAATCTTTTACCTTATGGTTAACCTTTTTATTGCTCTCGGATAGCCACATAAGTGTTGTGATCACAGGGGCTGTTGGTGGTGTTACACCTATCCTGAGCTCTTCATAAATGACATTGTTTTTTTGTTCATTCGCTGTAAGACCTGTGACATAGCTTAGAATTGTATCTGTACGTAAATTAAATAATGCAACATCATCTAAATTTGTTGCATATTCAACTTCAGGATTAGATTTTGAATCATGATTAACATCATTGGAGGATTGAATTTCATGGACAAGTACAGGACTATGTTCTTGATCTATGTTGAATTCTAATTTAGATAATTGTTGAACACTCACACTTGGTACTTGATCAAAGATTAAATATTTACGCATTAAGTCATTATAATCTTCATCGTCACGATCATTTGACGTGTATTTAAACTCATTATTTACATCGACGATTGTACTAACATCATGAAAAACGAGACCTTGATTGTAATTGACATTTGAACCATCATCTATTGGCTTCCCCCTACTTTCAAACAACTTGTATTTAGTATATTCAATCTCAACATCGGGGTTATCTAGCAGTAAAAAGCTAACCTGACGAAGGCACACTTTATATAGCGCCGTTAAAACAGCGCTATCAACTTCAAATTGTGGGGCACAATACAATAAGAGATCAAGTTGGTAAGTTAAAGGGTGAACAAAGTTTGAAGTCAATGAACGTGGCGGTTGTGCGCAATTAGTATTAGCACTAACTCGATTAAGATTAACAATTAAATCCGTTATATGCCGCTCTAAGATAGCCATTTCAATTTTTATATCTTGCAGGTCTTCCACGGCAATTGCTTTTTCAACACGGCTGTTAATATTTTCGACCGATTTAACATAGGCTGGTGTACACTTTTTGGCTCCCCGTAGGTTAGCTACTGAAAAATGCAAATTTAAATACGAATAATGTTTTTTGAATTGGACACGTTCCTCTGTATGTATAGTGGTATTTTCAAAATAGCCTTCTCGTGGCCAATTTGTACAAGCAGAAAAAGAAACGCATATAGATATCCATAGCATTAATTTATTCATTTAATACCTTACGGCCTTGTACTTATGCCGAGCGACTTGCGTCACATTCAGTTATATTTTCAATAAAGGGAATAGCATTTTCTACACGTAACATTGTCATCAACTTGTAAGGTTGGCCTGAAACTTTAAGAAGAGAGAGAGTTCGTCGTTGTGAGGTCAATCTTTTGAATAAAAAAACAATTGCGCCTATGCCAGTTGAATCGATAAAGTGGACACTTGAAAAATCTAAAATAATATTTTCAGTATATTCATCAACTAAGGCTTCTAATTTCTGCTGAATACTAACAACGTGCTCGGTGTCGAGATCGTGAACTATCTGCAAAACAATTATTCCATCATGAGGCCGTGACATTTCCATTATTAATACTCCTAGAGAATACAAAGTTAACCCTGAGGAATAATATTAACGTAAATAAAACATTAATTTTTCTACCTCATATTAAAAATATAGACTCAGAAAGTAGAAAATGCACAAATAAAAAAACCACCCGAAGGTGTTTTTATACTACATTCAAGTACTTGAATATAATGACTTATTATTTGTAAGCGACCACATGTCGACCACATGTACGTTAATAAGCTAATAAAAAGACCTCATTGAGGTCTTTTTATTTACAAGTACTTACCTATTTTGTAGATAATTTGGGATAATTTATTGAATTATCCCTTATTTGGATATAGCCCCATGCAGTTGTGTTATAGTTACTAGTTGGCGCTATTTTAATCGCTTCAATTTATAATTATGTTTGATAGGGCTTGAGTTAAATATTCTTATTCATGAGGTCGATTAACCCCCCGCTTTATTATTGTGGGGTCGCTGTACCCTCGGCCTCAAACGGGAAATAGGGCGGATAATCAGTACTCTAGCCTGTATCAAAAGAAAAACAGTGTCGGCAGAATGGCGACATAATAATACTTGTCATCTCAATTAAAATAACACCCTAGTTAAGATACACAATTTAATTCCCCCCAAGGTTCTTACAGTACTTCAAGTCATTAGGTATTAACCAACTACACAATTAATTTTTTCGCCACAAATTTCAACAACCTAACTCCATCAATTGTGATATTGTTATTTATATCAATAACTTCAAGACCATTGCACTCATCAGAAAATAGAGTTCTGATTCCAGTTAAAGCCCCACCATTCAACCCGTCCACAAGTCCATTATGAATACGATTATGCACTACTTGAAAGAAATTTATAATTTCATCTTCATTACTCGATATCGTAGTTTCAACACCTATAACATCTCGAACGATAGTACGTAAAATAAATACTTTAGGAGAGCTAATCTTTATACCTTCAAATTCAACAGACGAAGGTAATAATGGTGATTTATCAATCGTTGGGTTATTCATCTCCACAGAAGCACCATTAAGTGCCGTTACTACTGTATTAACATTCATGACAACGTCATTGTCGGTTTTGATATGGCAATCACCTTCCGCATGTATATATTTATTACAACCTGATGCAAATGCACCTTGTAGCATAACCCCCTGATGGTCTGAACTACCACCAATAACATCGAAACCAAAATGCTCTTTACATTCCGGACATTTATGTGGCTTCGTAGCTAAAATCATACTTATCTTTAAACCACAGTTTGAACAGCTTACATGGTACTTATTCATCATTTTTTACCACCATCGCCTCATTTATAGATACAACACCACCAGTTGAGGCCTTTGCAACCTTTTCATAACCTTTTACTTTGCCACCATTTATAACGACGCTCCCCCCCGTTATTGCTTCAAAAGCACAAGGTTCGTCATGAGATGGGAAATCAACTATATTACTTGGCTTAGTTAATACATTTTCTTTATGTTCCAACATCCTATTTAAAATGATGAGACCAACGCCAAGAATGACCAAGAACATCGAGAATAAAATCATCGCATTGTTTGCGACATACTCTTCTGTATTACTTGTTAGATTTAATTTTGATCGAGCAATCTCGTCAACAAGTGGAAACCAAAAAGGTGATGCTCCTCCCGTGGCGCCAATAGCTATCAATGACCCACCAATTAAATTGCACTGGCTAGTCTTCATAGACTTGATTATTTTTATAATATCTTCAACTTTCATCATTTATATTCATCTCAATTTATACTGCACACCTCCAAATAATAACATTTTGAACAACAACTTACACACGAACAGCACTAAATGAGTACGTTATATTTATACATAGTTATAATAATTAGCAAACAGAAGTTTTTTGTTAAAACATAATGGCGACAAAAAGGCTGCAGGGGTTAGATCGAATAGGTGGTTAATTGGATAAGAAAGAGCTAATTTGCATTTTAGACACGCCTGTATGACTTATTTCAATCATGCTTCAACTCCCCCCGGCTGTAATATCGAGAAACCTTCGTATTTATACAACCTTGTACTGTCCAGCTGATCTACCACCAGTCACACCAACTTCCGCATTAGCAGTGATCTCATCAACAACCGCATTAGCAATTGCTTCAGCAAACTTACCTGCCATTGCAAACTCACCATCAAGCACAAAACCTTGGGCTTTAAGCTCTGTTTCCAACTTTGCTTTTAATGATCTCTTACTTAGTGCCATATTATTTCCCCGCAAATACTCTTGTTGATACGTCTACATGTGGTTTTCCCATAAATGGACACATTGTTGCACCAGTGCAAATCCCAGAACCGCCATTTAATTTAATGGTGTCTGCATCTTCGGTAATATTCTTGGCTTTAATGATCAGTGATTTGGCACAGTCGAGATGCATGTCTTCTGCACTTTGTATTTTAACTTCTTTGTTACTGCCTAAAAGCAGGTTATCCAATGAAGTAATAATCGCCTTTTCACGGACGAGTATTTTTAACGCCCCCATAATTTCATTTACCTGGTTACCGTCTATTTTATTCATGTCGTGCGTAGCGACTTTGGTACTGCGCTCAAAGTAACTTTGTTCGCTAGTTTGGGCTTCAACAATTGATTTCTGACTGGCCTGTTTTATTTCACCATCTGTCTGCAGCTGCCAATCGCCATTACTACCAACTAATTTACTGCGATGCGATTGCTGCAGACTCACATCGGTTGAACGATGATCGGGTACCAAAGTATGCCAGGGTAAAGCGACGTGATCACCGGCAATGAATCAAGGCCATCAATATATTAAATCAAGCACTGCATGCCAGGTGTTGGTTCAACGAACAAACCATGTTCATGCCCCTGCCCTGACGCAATACTTACTTGCTCAAAGACAGGAACAGCTAAGGGCTTACCTGTCACAGCATCTAATAATTGAATATCTGCCGCTTTATAGGCGCGAAATGTGCTGCTGACACTGGCGCCATTAACCGGCATATCATAAATTTTCTCTATTCGAGCCAATTGCGGTAAGTGTTTACGTTGTCCTAATTCAGGAAAGTAACGTAATACTAAGCGGCGTATAGCGTTTTTGACCATCTGATAACCTGCTTATTTCCTGTTAATGTCACTTCGGTAAGGTAACGGCCATTAAGTTTTAGTCCTGGACGTAACTTAGGGATCGCAATTAGCTCACCTTTACTCGAGCTGATTGGTTTAATTGGGTGTTCTGAAAAATCAGTGATGACCGATTTTGCCCAACCTGAATCATGCCAACTTCCCACGTAGATCTTGCCATCTGATTGTTTTTATAAAGCAATGGGGGCAACTGTGTTTGTTGTCGTTATTGGCCGCCGCTACGCAAATGTATATGTCTGGTACACGAATTACCTTTTTTCATTATTTCATGTCGGTGTTGATGGCTATTTTGTCTGCGTACATTGCGGACAGCTTTTGTCGTTGGCTTGGATTAGATGAAGGATTGAAGACTGGCATTATTGGTATTGCCGCGTATGTAGCGCCGCATCTTTTAACGGGGGTTAATGCCCTGGCGAAAGCGGTATCAAAAGACCCGAAACACTTTTTGGATATTATTATGAGGAACAAATCATGAGTTGGCTTACTTCACTGTTTAGTTTTATTTCAGCACCGATTGCGGATTTATCTGGTAGTTATCGAGAACGTAAACGTATTACGGCAGAAATGGCGGCATCGATTGCGACTGCAGAAGGAAACCTTAAGTTGGCTAAGTTAGACGCAGAAGCTAAACGCCTAGCTAATCAGGAAGGTAACGATGCTGATTATGATCTGCAGGTGTTGAAGAACCGGCGCGAATCTATAATGGATGAAATCATTATTACGGTATTTTTGGGATTGTTCATTGCGCACTTTGTGCCGCAGCTGCAGCCGTATATGGCGAATGGTTGGCTGGCTATGGGTTATGAAGGTGCGCCCTGGTACTTTGAATTTGTGATCGTGGGTATTGCGGTTTCAACGCTGGGGTTGATGCGATTGTTTCGAGCGTTCTGGGGAAGTAAGAATACTAAAGGAGTTAATTAGCCTCTTGGTAAAGTGAACAAGAAAATTTTTAATTATTTGGACTAATAACGAAACCAAGTCAAACAGTCTACAGAAAAGTAGACTGTTACAAAAAGTAGACTGTCATATGAGATATCTAGACGATGTGATTACCGAGGGAGTGTGACGGAGTAATTACCGTGGGACTTTGTCGTTTTCACTATAAAGTCTAGCTCACCCCCTCTCATTTTCACTATGGTGTTTTTGCTAATGCCTCTGAACGCTCGATCCGTAACACCTTTGTATTCAGCTTTTCTCTTACCCAGATGTTTCTAATTGTCGAGTGACTGATTGATATGTTGTGTCTTTTCATCATTTCACTACTGATAGGAATTTGGGTCAGGTGAGGTTTTTCTAATGTCAGTTCGATGACTTTATCTTCAACATCTTGGTCTATACGATTGGTATGACGAGGGATACCATACATTCTTTTCAGTGCCAGAGGTCCCTGAGTTTCAAGCAGGCGTCGATTATTGTAGATGCTTTCCCTTGAGCAACCGCTGATTCGAGCTGCTTCAGATAAGTTACCTAGCTCTTCTGCCAGGTCGATGGCATCGATTTTTTTCTGCACTTCTTCCCCGTATTCAGTTAGCTTGCATGGTTCCTTGATTTCAGCGATGGTGAGCTTACGATCGGCAAAATAAGCGGCAAAGCCGCCACCCAACTGTTTCCGTATTTCTACCTTCTGGTTCACGATTGAATGTCTTAAGGGGGAATCTATTATATACATGGTATTGTTGTAACTGAAGGTATGATCACGACGGATTTTTCTGTATTCCTTCTGAACGCAGATAGCATCAAGGTTGATATACGCTGGGACAGGTTTAAATTCCGAATGAATATTCTTTGCATGAACAGTGAGTTGTTTCAACCAGTAATCTGGAATAAAGGTATTTTGAAGATAATGATTAGCGCTGTCCATGTCCGTTATTTCTGCTATACGAAGCTCTGGAACCAAGCGGTCTTGGAAGGTATCGAACGCGCGTTCAACCCGGCCTTTACCTTGAGGTGAATTGGCAAAGATGATCTCGATCCCAAGCTCTTCACATGCCCTTTGCATTTGTGAGAAGTTGCAACGCTTCGGTCCACCAAAGATGCCAGCTCTATCAACGTAAAGCGTCTTAAACAGCCCTCGCTTCTCGATATAAGCCTTCATTACTTTCATACAACCTTCGGTAGTCTCGGACGGAAAAAACTCAGCATGGATATCACTGGTCGCATCATCGATAATGGCGATTAAACAAGACTTCTTATCACCGTACCACAGGTGCGGACTGCCATCCATTTGCAGCATTAACCCCGATGATTCCATCCGTTCACGCCTTCTTCTCACTTTTGAACGACGATGCTTAGCCCGTTTCACATGGTGAATAGCATGAGCCCAAGAGCGAAGCGTTTCACGCTTCACTTGAATTCCTTCTCTCACCCTCAAGATATCAATCAGGTGCAATAGATTGAAATCATAGTACTTCTCTTTAATGAGTGACTGAACCTGTCTCTTTAATGAGTCGGGGATCTTGTTGGTTGGCGTTTTACCCGTATTGCCATGGACAACAAAACGAACACCATCTTTTTTATATCGACTGAGATAACGTTCAATGGTTCGACTGGACTTATTAAGCAGTTTTGAGGCATTAAGAATGCTGATTTTACCTTCAGCAACTTTAGCAATCACATCAACAGTGAGTTGGGATTGGGAATTCATCACGATCATCCTTAGTAACCTCTGAAAAGTACACTGTGATACTCAGAGGATTACTGAAAAATTTGATCCGTCAATTTCCCTTGGTAATTATAAAAACGACAGAGTCGCTTGGTAGTTATGGTACGACAGAGTCCCTTGGTGTTCACATGAGATATCTAGACGAGCTAACTCGTTCATGGACAGAGCCTTGTTAGAGTACAGGCTCCAACAAGGTTCATATGTATGATCAAAAGTATGACTAAATTGAGATTAACGTTTTGTTATAACGTTTGAGGTTTAAAACGTAATCCAATTTCTTTCTTTTGAATTAAACATCCATTCCCAGCTGAAGATAAAAACCAATTAGTATTACCCTCATCAAACTTAGTTACGTGTTTATTTAATTCCGCACTATACTCAGCATTTTTCAGCTGTGACTTAGAAAATGACATACAACTCTTTTCTGAATAAAAGGTTCGAGTGTAGGCATACGAGCACTGACCATCCTTGGTCGGAGCAACATTTAAATCAATTAATTGATGCCCATCATTAAAAGAAAGTTCAAGTGTTGCACTAAAAATTTGATCGTCTGAATTTTCCGTTGCCCATAAAGACGCCGTGCCATAATTTACATTTTTTGTGAAAAACCCTTCAAGTGCAGCGATAGTAGACAAACAGCTTTTAATCCCAGCTGATTTTGCTTGGTTTACTAGCTGCTCTCCAGCATAGCTACTTGAGACAAAGAAACTACTTAGTATCAATACTATTCTTATTTTATTCATTTATTACTCCTTGATTGAAAATCCTATATTACAAACGTTATAACGCAAAATTTAGGTGTTCCGTAGACCTCATCTTGAATTTCTTGTTAAGTGTGGTTATCAACTTAACGTCTATCTGGGCATATTGTAAAACCCACAATACTTTTGCTTATAAATAAAATTCAACAAATTATCACACGGAATTATGCATAACGAAAATTACGATCTTACTTTCATAAACACTATCAAATTTATCTTTAATTACAACTGGATACGTACAAATAGTAGATGTTTATCAAATAAATTAAGTGCGTAAACAAGAACCCTAATTACCATTAACATAATAAAATCTTAACGTTTAAATTATATTCCAATCCAGTTCTTTAATTTTCTCAACCACACCAGCTACACCATTCAGCCGCTTTAATACTCGGCTAAAGTTTTGCTGTGATACATTATTCAACATGGCGGCATCACTTTCAGCTAACCCTTTAGTTAAATGGTCAGCCAGCGCGCTTTTAATATTCTCACTGTCAATTTTTGTTAACTGTAAAAGCAGATTGATTCGTTCTTCAGGCTCTAAACCCTTCGTTAAAAACTTCATAAAATTAACATCACTTAACTGATTGAGGCGAATTGATGTTTATCGCTAAGATAAACCTGAGTGGTCTGTCATTTAGTGACAAACAATGTCACAACTTTGACATTATCGATCCATAAATGATCGTTGAGATCCTTTCTAGGTAAGGCTTGAGCAATATCAGCGTGTCCATCGTCGTGTCCAAAACATGAAAAATGTAGACGTGGATTTATATCTTTTCCGACTGTTTTTAGCAGGTATAAGTTGGCAGCAGAACGGCCTTTTTGCTTAAAGATTTTATTATATCGTTCGGCAAAGTAGCGGCTAAGGTAATGCGGCATGTCACCAAAGAACTGTTTGCGCCATTCATGATCATCAAGATCGGGGGTTAGACTGAAACATCGCGTTTTCAATAAGCGACATTTCAGGTTGTTGGAATTCTTTGCTTGCAGCAGGAGTAACTTGAACATAGTTTGGTAGCTGAGGATAAACATGGCGTTTACCCCAGCTCTTTACTTGAAAAGACCATTGACGGCGAACAGCATCGGAAAGCCCTTCTGCATAATCTCTTGCATTCATACTTCAGCATAATCCTATGCATTTAATACGACATAACCGCCCTTGCCTTTTGGTCGACCGATTACGCCACGGAAAAGCTGACGGCAATCTAGCTGTTGGCAAGCGTTGTCGATGGCATCTTGTTTGGTGTCACACTCACCTATTTCAACGGTGCGAGGTTCGTGAGTTTGACCATCTCGAATGGTGCCGCCATCGGGACATACTTCGATTGCAAAATACATCATGCGACCATCCAGATAGTTGTATTGTGAATATCGAGTGTTTTCTCCCACCACAATTCTATGCAGGCGACTAACTTGGTTAAGCCGAAGCCTTGCGCCATAAAGTACACAGAACGAATAGCGCCTAGGGCTAGTTGCTCTTCCTTTGAATTAGTATCAGAACAGTACACACGAACTCTATTGCGAGTTCAATTGTGATCCAGCCTTAGTTAGATTAGATATTATGCAAAGGGGCTCTCCCTCCTATAGTGACTTGTATCCCATATTACAAAAGCATTAGAAATAAGCATTTCAATTAAAATCGATGCGAAAGTGATATTCACTAAGACAGTGCAAAATGATCCATCCAGAATTACGGGTTAAAATTGGTTTTAAAAGGGTAAAGTTAGCGTTAGAGAGGACTTTTTGCCTGAGTAGTGAAATGACTCTGCGCATTATCACCTTTATGTTCAATAGGCCGCTCAGGGACGATTTTAGCCCTAGAACTAAAAAGCCTCCAATCAGGAGGCCAATTTCAATGAACCACTACAAATGATCAATAAGTCATACTCACTGAGTTTCACAACAGTCCTTTTGTAGGAAATCGATGACTTGCTCTCGAATATCATAATTTGCCACACAGAATAATACGCGTCCTTCTCTACGTTGTGAAATCAGCCCAGCAGATACCAAACTTGAAATATGATGAGACAGTGTGGAATTAGGTATTTTAATATTGTCACATACCTTTCCAACAGGTGCTCCCTGCGCCCCCGCTCTCATCACAATTTTGTATATCGCGAGTCGAACTGGATGACCCAATTCTTTGAACGCCTTAGCGATTACCTCAATACTCATATGTACACTCATCAATATGTAAACCTGTCTATTATAATACCACAAGGTTATTTCGATAAACATGGAAATAAAGTTGACAGTGCTTTTTAAGATCGGTATATTACAATTATTCCAGAAACATCGAAATGAAGAAGCGAAAGGCACTTATTATGATAAACATTACACAAGACATGGTCATGGACACGTTAGGTATGTTCGCATTCTTAGCCGTTGAATTAACAATTTTGTTTTTAGTGATTAGTTACATTGTTGGGATACTACAAGAGTATATTCCGCCATCAAAAATCCAAAGTATTCTAAGCGGTAAAAACGGTAGAGGTTACATTGTTGCAGGTTTACTTGGTGCGATTACACCGTTCTGTTCATGCTCTACGATTCCTTTTCTTAAAGGGCTGTTAAGAGCGAAAGCGGGATTTGGTACCATGATGGTATTCTTGTTCGCAAGTCCACTGTTAAACCCGATCATTATTGGTTTGTTTGCCGTAACGTTCGGCCTCGAAGTAACTGTTTTCTACTTTGTGATAGCAATGGGTGTATCGGTTGTAGCTGGTTACACATTAGAAAAACTAGGTTTTGAAAAATATGTTAGAGCTGAAGCGTACATGACGCCAGAAGCAAAAGGTTGCGCAACAGCCTGTGGTGGTAAAAAAACACCGGTGAGCAAATGGATGCGTATTTGGAACACGACTTGGGTTGATTTCAAAAAAGTAGTCCCGTATTTAGTCGGTGGTATTGCACTTGGCTCAATGATTTACGGCTTTATGCCAACTGAATTTGTAGCAAGTGTGGCGAGTGCAGACAACCCATTTGCTATCCCAGTTGCAGCGGTAATCGGTATTCCACTTTATATTAGAGCTGAAGCTGTTATCCCTCTAAGTGCAGCATTAGCAGCAAAAGGCATGGGACTTGGCGCGGTAATGGCATTGATTATTGGTAGTGCAGGTGCAAGTTTAACAGAAGTTATTTTACTTAAATCTATCTTCAAAAACCAAATGATTGCAGCGTTCTTATTTGTAATCCTGAGCATGGCAATTGGCGCAGGTTTCCTATACGAATTCATTTTCTAAGTCTAAGGAAAGTATCGAAGTAAAATTAAAAAGGCCGCACAGAGTGTGGCCTTTTGTCGTTCTCAATGTGTTGTTTTACACCTATAAAATCATACATTTATTTAAGGAATTACCACATGGAAAAAGTCATCATTATCGGCACTGGGCAAGTGTAGTGGAATAGTGAATTTGGCCACAAACTAAAAGGCTAAAATCACTGCGTATAACGCATGTTATGTAAGATCAGATCGTGAGAATGGTTCGCTACGTGAAATCTAGCGAACTAACACCCACCAAGAATTATTCCAGGCGCGTAGCTGACGGCCATCAAACATCCCAATGAGATATTCCGTTGTCACAACATTAAGTATTACCTAGTAATATTTATTACCATTACTTAACCCGATCATCGTTATGCGCATTATCACTATTTATGTTCAATAGGTCGTGTATGGATTTTTATCCAAATAAAAAATCCAATTAGGAAGCTTATTTCAATAAATATCCACATGGTTAAGAATTTTAAACGTAGGTAATATTACGTAAATCATGTCGATTTTGTTTACAAATTTAACATTTAAGCCTTTCTAAGCCTTTCTAAGCCTTTCTATTTTAACAACACTTTTCACTTGGTACGCAAAGTGCTTAATAAGTATGATTGTCACAATCCTATAAGGCGGTTTTTATGAAAATCCTATATAAATTAATTTTCATTTCTAGTCTAATCATGTCAACTAACCAAGTCAGCGCAACTACAATTTCAGCAACTTTGAATGGTTGGGAAAATGACTGGAATGAAGGCGCACTATTCTCTTTCAATGGGGGTTATGGTACTACATCTGGAGGGTTGTTTAATTTTACCAATAATACGACATCATCAGATTTTTTGGCGTTCTGCATTGAGATAAATGAGCCAATTGGAATAGGAGATACCGTAGATTATACTATTTACCCAGCCACAGACCCCCTACCTTTGGGTACCGGCTCTGAGGTGGCTGATTACATAGGTCGTCTTTATACAAATGCATATAGCAACGTCACGGATGAGGCAACCGCGGCTGCATTTCAGTTTGCACTTTGGGAGATAATGCATGAAGACTACAATACCAACGGCTTCGATTTATCTACTGGTGACTTTCAGATGGTACAGATAATTCCAAGTGGAATACTTACAGCTGAAAACTACCTCAATTCTTTAGGGTCATGGAGTAATGACGTCATAGTTGATGTTTATCGTAACGATGGACATCAAGACTTATTGCAAGTATACCCAGAACCACCACCTATTAATGTAAATGAACCTTTTAGTTTGTCTCTACTCGGGTTTGGATTAATGGGTTTGGCATTAAAGTTAAAACGTAAGCAATAAACATAGGTCACCTTCGCAGTAACGAACACTCTGTAAATTTAACTATTCATAATAGGCATAAGCGGTATCTCCCTGCTTGTGCCTCCAAACAAACCACTTAAATACCTCTAACTAGGTGGCAATGTTAACTATTCCACTTCAAATGTTCGACAAGGTAAGTAAGGAATACTGTCGAAATAATTTACATAAATTCAAGTTATAATTCTTTAGATATGTAACAGATTGAATATGAATAAATATTAAAGTTGATGTGAAATGTGCTTCAAACCGAATAGATGTACTTTTAAGGAGATAACCATGATAAAGCTTATAGTTAGTTAAAAGCCAAACCATTATATGGAGTATAAGCACTATTTCTAAATTGGTACTTCAGACTCGTTAATTTGTAAATAATTATAATACCCTTTTGTAGTGGATAATTTCATTCACTACAAATTAAAGGTGACAGGATGTCTTTTGATACGAGATTACGCGCTATTATTCAAGAAGAGCGATATAGCAACCAACAACTCGCTAATGCGTTACGTTTTAATCTATCCGCAACAGCGAACTATGTTACTGGACAAAAGGAACCATGCTGCCAATTTTTAATGCAATTTAGCCAGCATGACTGTTTAAAAAAATACACGATATGGCTATTAACCGGAAATGTTGAGCCACGTTCAGGTCAAGTTTGTCCGGTTTTCTCAACTCAAGAGCCATGCGTTTAAATCAAAAGGAGGTGGACTCAACTACAATAAAAACGTTAGCAATACAATTTTACCCTAGGGAGGACAGTTAAATGTCTATTAAATCTATTCCTAACGGGTATGAGGTCGATTGTCGTCCGCAAGGACGAAGTGGTAAACGATACAGAAAAAAGTTTAAAACGAAAGGCGAAGCGCAGCAGTATGAACGCTGGTTATTATCAACTCAGAACCAAAAAGGCTGGGTAGAGAAATCAGCAGACAAGCGGCCGTTACGCGATTTAATTGATCTTTGGTATCACTACCATGGTCAACAGTTAAAACGCCCTGAAAAAGAGCTAAAACACCTGTTATCTATTGATAAAGACTTAGGGCACCCAAGGGCTGACCAGGTAACTAAACAGCGCGTTATGCAATTCCGAGCCGACAAAATGGCTATAGGGAATAAAGCAACAACGATCAATAGGAGCCAAGTCAGGCTAAGTGGTGTTTTTACCGTATTGATAAAAGCTGGTGAGTTTCATAACGAACACCCTTTAAAAGGGATCGGTAAACTCAAGATACGCGCAACTGAAATGGGGTTTTTAAATAAAAAAGAAATCATTCAGTTGCTGGATAATCTTGGTGGCGATGAACTTAATATTGCTAAGTTGTGTTTATCGACAGGTGCGCGTTGGAGTGAAGCAGCAGAACTACGGGGAAATGATATTATTCATGGGCGAGTTACATTCAATGATACCAAAAATGGTAAAAACAGAACTGTACCTATAACGTCAGAATTAATGAATGAGATCTACAATGGGAAAACAGGTCGGTTGTTTAATGGTTCATACATGGAGTTTTACGATGTGCTGAAAGCCCAGGGCTTTGATTTACCAAAAGGTCAGGCAACGCATGTTTTACGACATACTTTTGCGAGTCATTTTATGATGAACGGGGGCAATATTTTAACGTTGCAAAAAATCCTAGGTCATTCAACGATTATGCAAACAATGACTTATGCTCACCTTGCTCCGGATTATTTGAATGAAGCGATGACGCTAAACCCAATGTCCACATTGTGACCAAACTCGTAGTATATGATACATATCGCAGTATCAATCTAAACAGTTAAAGCTATGTTTTAAATAGAAAAACCACCTTAGAGCAACTTATAGTAAGTCGCCCGAAGGTGGCTTTATTTTAAAAGAAACAGGTATTAACCTAATTTAGCACGTAAAGCAGAACCAATATCAGCAAGTGAACGTACCGTTGCTACACCAGCATCTTCCAGTGCTGCAAATTTCTCGTCTGCAGTACCTTTACCGCCAGCAATAATTGCCCCAGCATGGCCCATACGCTTACCTGCTGGCGCTGTAACGCCAGCAATGTAAGAAACGACAGGTTTAGTTACATTCGCTTTAATATAAGCTGCTGCTTCTTCTTCTGCCGTACCACCAATTTCACCAATCATAACGATTGCTTCAGTTTGTGGATCATTTTCGAATAATTCAAGTACGTCAATAAAGTTTGTACCTGGGATCGGATCACCACCGATACCAACACATGTTGATTGACCATAACCTTCATCGGTTGTTTGTTTTACTGCTTCGTACGTAAGCGTACCAGAGCGTGAAACAATACCAATTTTACCCGGCTTGTGAATGTGACCAGGCATAATACCAATCTTACATTCACCAGGAGTAATAACACCGGGACAGTTAGGACCGATCATACGAACGTTTTCTTGATCAAGTTTAACTTTAACTTCGATCATATCAACAGTCGGTATGCCTTCTGTAATACAAACGATAAGTTCGATACCAGCATCAATTGCTTCAAGAATCGCATCTTTACAGAACGGAGCAGGTACATAAATAACAGAAGCTGTTGCGCCTGTTGTTTCTACTGCATCACGTACTGTATTAAATACAGGTAAACCTAAATGTGTAGTGCCGCCTTTACCAGGAGAAACACCACCAACCATTTGAGTTCCGTAATCAATAGCTTGCTCTGAGTGGAAAGTACCTTGACCACCAGTGAAACCTTGGCAGATCACTTTCGTATCTTTATTAATTAAAACGCTCATTTATTTGCCCTCCGCTGCTGCAACAACTTGTTGCGCTGCATCCGTTAGGCTAGATGCTGCAATAATATTTAAGTCAGATTTAGCTAAAACTGCACGGCCTAATTCTGCATTGTTACCTTCAAGACGTACAACAACTGGCACTTGTACACCAACTTCTTGTACTGCGCCAATAATACCTTCAGCGATCATATCGCAACGAACGATACCACCGAAAATATTAACAAGTACGGCTTTAACATTGTCATCAGAAAGAATGATTTTGAATGCTTCAGCAACACGTTCTTTTGTTGCACCGCCGCCTACGTCAAGGAAGTTAGCTGGTTTTCCGCCATGGATGTTAACAATATCCATAGTGCCCATTGCTAGACCCGCGCCGTTTACCATGCAACCAATACTACCGTCTAATGCAACATAGTTTAGCTCAAATTTAGCAGCGTGAGCTTCACGTGCATCTTCTTGAGTAATATCTTGCATTGTACGTAGCTTAGGTTGACGATAAAGTGCATTTGAATCGATAGTAATTTTACCATCTAAACAAACAAGGTCACCTGCGCCAGTAATGATAAGCGGGTTGATTTCAAGTAATGCCATATCAGAATCAGTGAACATTTTAGCTAGACCCATAAAGATCTGTGTAAACTGCTTGATTTGAGCACCTTGTAAACCAAGTTTGAACGCAAGTTCACGTGCTTGGTAAGGTTGTGCACCTACAAGTGGATCAATCGTTGCTTTGTGAATTAACTCTGGAGTTTGTTCAGCAACAGTCTCAATGTCAACACCACCTTCAGTTGATGCCATAAATACAACTTTACGCGAACCACGGTCAATAACCGCACCAAGGTAAAGTTCATTAGCGATATCACCTGCAGCTTCAACTAAAATTTGTGAAACTGGCTGACCGTGTTCATCAGTCTGATAAGTAACTAAGTTCTTACCTAACCAATGCTCAGCAAATGCAGTAATTTCGTCTTTAGACGTTACAAGCTTAACACCACCTGCTTTACCACGCCCACCGGCGTGAACTTGACATTTAACAACCCATTTATCGCCACCAATTTTGTCAGCGAAAGCTGCCGCTTCATGAGGTACGTTTGTTGCGTAACCTTCTGGAACTGGCAAACCATATTCAGCAAAAAGTTGTTTTGCCTGATACTCATGCAGATTCATGCTCGTATATCCATGTTATTAGCCACTAGGGCTTGTCCCGAAAACTTACGCCTTAAGATAAGGCGTAAGCAACTAAATAATTAAATTAAATAATTAAACTAAATATTACACATCTAAAAGAAGACGAGTTGGGTCTTCTAATAATTCTTTTACTGTTACTAAGAAGCCTACAGATTCTTTACCATCAACCAAACGGTGATCGTAAGAAAGTGCTAGATACATCATAGGTAAAATTTCAACTTTACCATCAACAGCCATTGGACGATCTTGGATTTTATGCATACCCAAGATTGCACTCTGTGGTGGGTTGATGATTGGAGTTGACATTAATGAACCAAATACACCACCGTTTGTAATCGTGAAATTACCACCGGTTAGATCTTCAATTGACAGTTTACCGTCACGACCCTTAAGTGCTAGTTCACGAATATTCTTCTCGATATCTGCAAGGCTCATCGTATCGCAATCGCGTAATACAGGTGTTACTAGGCCACGCGGTGTAGAAATCGCGATGCTTACATCAAAGTAGTTGTGATAAACAATATCAGTACCATCGATTGAAGCGTTAACTTCAGGGTAACGTTTTAATGCTTCAACAACCGCTTTCACGTAGAAAGACATAAAACCTAAGCGGATACCATGACGCTCTTCAAATACATCTTTATATTGTTTACGAATATCCATGATAGGTTTCATGTTGATTTCGTTAAACGTTGTTAACATTGCCGTTGAGTTTTTAGCTTCTAAAAGACGTTCTGCGATACGCTTACGAAGACGCGTCATAGCAACACGTTTTTCGCTACGGCCTGGTTGAAGTTCAACAACCGGAGCAGCTACTGGTGATTTTGCTACTGGCGCTACAGGTGCTAATACTTTTTCAACATCTTCTTTTGTGATCAGACCATTTTTTCCTGTACCAGTGATCTTCGAAGCATCTAAGCCTTTTTCTGCAATAAGGCGGCGAACAGCAGGGCTCGCGTCAACTGATTGTTCGCTTGCTTCTGCAGGTTTATCTTTTGTTTCTTCACCAGCGACAGCGCCAGCTTTTAAACGACCAATAACTTGCTGGCCAAGAACCGTTGCGCCTTCTTCTTCTAGAATTTCAGCAAGAACACCAGATTCAACTGCTGGAACTTCTAGAATAACTTTGTCTGTCTCAATCTCTACAATTACTTCGTCACGTTCAACAGCATCACCAGGGCGTTTGTGCCATGTTGCTACTGCTGCGTCAGCTACTGATTCAGGTAGTACAGGTACCAAGATTTCAATTGTCATTTTCATAATTCCTTTAATAAACTATTTCTGCGCAACAGTTAAAGCATCTTCAATAAGTGCTAACTGCTGTTTTGTATGTACAGACATATACCCGACAGCTGGTGATGCTGATGCAGCACGTCCAGCGTAACTTAGTTTCGCACCTTGCGGGATAGACTCCCAGAAGTGGTGTTGACTTGAATACCAAGCGCCCTGATTCTGAGGTTCTTCTTGACACCAAACAAACTGTTCTACGTGTTGGTACTCTGAAAATACAGCTGCAATTTCCGCATGTGGGAAAGGATAAAGCTGTTCAATTCGCACAATAGCAACATCTGTTTGACCAGTTTTACGACGCGTTTCAAGTAAATCGAAATAAACTTTACCGCTACACATCACAACGCGTTTAACTTGCGTTGGGTCAACTTCATCAATTTCACCAATGATATTTTGGAACGTGCCTTCTGCTAGTTCAGACAGTTCAGAAATAGCCAAAGGATGACGTAACAATGATTTTGGTGTCATGACGATCAATGGTCGACGCATAGGACGCACAGTCTGACGACGAAGCATATGATAAACTTGCGCAGGTGTACTTGGTACACACACTTGCCAGTTATGCTCAGCACACATTTGCATATAACGTTCTAGACGTGCAGATGAATGCTCAGGACCTTGCCCTTCATAGCCATGTGGTAACATCACTGTTAAACCACACATACGGCCCCATTTCTGTTCACCAGAAGAAAGGAATTGATCGAATACAACTTGTGCACCATTGGCAAAATCACCAAATTGTGCTTCCCAAATAGTCAAACCACTTGGTTCAGTTGTCGCATAACCGTACTCAAATGCTAATACCGCTTCTTCAGACAAAACTGAATCATGGATAGTTAACTCACCTTGTTCAGGTTTTAAGTTAGCTAATGGTGTATAAGTGCTCGCATTTTCTTGATTGTGAACAACTGCGTGACGATGGAAGAAAGTACCACGGCCTACATCTTGTCCAGTAATACGTACTTTGTAGTTATCATCAAGTAACGTTGCATATGCTAATGTTTCAGCAAAACCCCAATCACAAGGTTTTTCACCGTTTGCCATAGCAACACGATCGTTATAAATCTTCTGTACACGAGATTGGATCTTGTGTCCTTCAGGTACAACCGTCATTTTCAACGCAAGGTCTGACAATGTTTCTTGCGGAACCTGAGATTGATAAGGCATATCCCATTCGTGTTTTAAGTACGGGTTCCAATCAACAGAGTGCTGTTGCATTGGGCGCCATTCTTTAACAACACATTCACCGCCATCAAGTAAATCACGATATTCATTAATAAAACCGGTTGCTTCGGCAGCATCAATTACAGCTTCATTAACAAGTTGATCGGCATAGATTTTACGTGGCGTTGGATGTTTTTTAATTTTTTTGTACATTAATGGTTGAGTTGCACTAGGCTCATCAGCTTCATTATGACCATGGCGGCGATAACAAACTAAATCAATAACAACGTCACGCTTGAATGTATTACGGAAATCAAGCGCTATTTGTGTAACCAATACAACAGCTTCAGGATCATCAGCATTTACATGGAAGATAGGTGCCTGAACCATTTTTGCGATATCCGTACAG
The DNA here is from genome assembly GCF_018219435.1 of Moritella sp. 28. Classification (NCBI taxonomy): domain Bacteria; kingdom Pseudomonadati; phylum Pseudomonadota; class Gammaproteobacteria; order Alteromonadales; family Moritellaceae; genus Moritella; species Moritella sp. 28. The sequence continues at coordinate 2,896,819 of NZ_CP056121.1, forward strand.
TATTCTGTCGAACGCATATCTTTCGGATTTGATGTCGTGAAACCGACTTGGTTATTGACAACAATTCGAATAGTACCGCCAATACCATAAGCGCGTGTTTGTGACATATTAAATGTCTCAGCAACAACACCTTGACCAGCGATTGCAGAATCACCATGAATTGTAATTGCCAGTACTTCATCACCGTTAGTACTACCATGACGTTCTTGACGAGCACGAACAGAGCCCATTACTACAGGGTTAACAATTTCTAAATGCGATGGATTAAAAGCAAGTGCTAAATGTACATTTCCGCCTGGAGTATTAAAATCAGAACTAAAGCCCTGATGATATTTAACATCACCAGCACCCCATGCGTCACTGTGTTTACCAGCAAACTCATCAAATAAGTCTGTTGGTTTTTTACCAAGTACATTCACCAGCATATTCAGTCTGCCGCGGTGAGCCATACCAATAACAGCTTCTTTGATACCTTGTTCACCACTACGACGAATTAACTCTTTCATCATTGGAATTAGTGCATCACCGCCCTCAAGCGAGAAACGTTTAGCACCAGGGAACTTAGCACCAAGGTATTTTTCCAGACCTTCAGCAGCAGTTAAATTATCTAAAAATCGTAATTTATCTTCTTTTTCAAACTCTGGTGTGCTTTCAACTGATTCTAAACGGCTTTGGATCCAACGTTTTTCTTCAGTAGATACAATGTGCATATATTCGGCTGCAATTGAACCACAATATGTTTTTTGTAATGAAGTATAAAGCTCACTGAGTTTCATACTTTCTTGGCCAATTGCATATGAACCAACATTAAAGTTAGCATCAAAATCAGCATCAGAAAGGTTGTGATATTCAGGATCTAGATCTTGTACACGATCACGTGTCCATAGACCTAATGGATCTAAGTTAGCGTGTTGATGACCACGAAAACGGAAAGCATTGATTAACTGTAATACTTTAACCTGCTTTGCATCATTATGTGGATCGCTTACTTGAGCAGCGTATCGAGAGGTATCCTTCGCAAGGCGAATGAAATAATCCTTTACAGGACCATGTGGAACTTCTTTAGTATTATCAACTTTAGGTAATCCTAAAAATACAGTTTGCCATTCTTCGCCAACTGAATCTGGATCTGCCAAAAATTGCTCATATAGATCTTCAATATATGTCTGGTTCGCACCGGCTAGATGAGAGGATTCTAACCAGGCTTTCATGACGTTATTCTGCATTCTCTGCCCTTTTCACTTTAAATGTCCATCGCGCCAGAGATGGTAGCAAAGATTTCAAATTACTTGGCCATTCCCAACGGAATGACCATTGTAACTAAAAACTAACAAAAAACATTGCTACACCGCACGTTGTAGTAACATAGATTTAATATTACCGATTGCTTTTGTAGGATTTAGACCTTTAGGACACACGTTTACACAGTTCATAATACCGTGACAACGGAATACACTAAACGCATCGTCTAATTCTGATAAACGTTCTTCAGTTGCTGAGTCACGACTATCGACTAAGAAGCGGTAAGCCGCTAATAAGCCTGCAGGACCAACGAACTTGTCAGGGTTCCACCAGAATGATGGGCATGAAGTTGAACAACATGCACACAAGATACACTCATACAGACCATCTAACTTCTCACGTTCTTCAGGAGACTGAAGGTTTTCGCGAGCAGGTGGGATAGCACTGTCGTCTGTAATTAAGAACGGTTTAATACGTGCATAATTATCATAAAATTGTGACATATCAATAACGAGATCTCGGACCACTGGCAAACCTGGTAGCGGTCGAATAACAATCGTTTTGTTCACATTTAAATCAGACAATGGTGTGATACATGCTAGGCCATTTTTGCCATTCATGTTAATACCATCAGAGCCACATACACCTTCACGGCAAGAACGACGGAAAGCTAATGTCGCATCTGTTTCTTTTAACAAGATAAGAGCGTCAAGAACCATCATGTCAGAACCTTCAGGTACTTCAAGGTTCATTTCTTGCATTTTAGGTTTGCTATCAACATCAGGGTTATAGCGATAAATTGAAAATTTAACTTGCATCTTGATCCCTTATGTTTAGTAAACGCGAGCTTTAGGCACAAAGTGCTTCAGCTGCTCTTCGGTTAACAAGTTTGGTGATAAATTCACTTCACGAGTTGTCATTTCTTCACTTGTAGGTAAGTACAGTGAATGACATAACCAATTCGCATCATCACGATCTGGATAATCAAAGCGGCTGTGTGCACCACGACTTTCTGTACGGAAATTAGCAGCATGTGCTGTAGCAAATGCAGTTTCCATCAGATTATCAAGCTCTAAACATTCAATACGTTGAGTATTAAACTCTGTTGATGTGTCATCTAAACGTGCATTTTGTAAACGTTTACGAATGGTACGTAACTGCTCAAGGCCTTCAGCCATTGATTCACCTTCACGGAATACCGAGAAGTTAAGTTGCATACATTCTTGTAAATCTTTACGAATCTGAACAGGATCTTCACCGTCTTGGTTATTTTCCCAACGATTTAGACGTTCAAGTGATGTATCAACATTTGCGTCAGTAGCTTCTTTTGGCTCAGGAATAGTATCAAGCGCAGTACCTAGGTAATTACCAGCAGCACGACCAAATACAACAAGATCCAGCAGTGAATTACCACCTAAACGGTTTGCACCATGCACAGATACACAAGCGATTTCACCAACAGCAAATAAACCAGCAACAACTTCCATGCTACCGTCTTCTTTACGTGTTAATACTTCACCGTTAATATTTGCAGGTAAACCACCCATCATATAGTGACAAGTAGGAATTACTGGAATTGGTTCTTTCACTGGATCAACGTGAGCAAATGTACGAGATAATTCACAAATACCAGGTAGACGTGACTCAAGTACTTCTTCACCAAGATGATCGAGTTTTAGTTTAATGTGTGGACCCCAAGGACCATCACACGCACGACCTTCACGGATTTCAGTCATCATTGAACGAGCTACAACGTCACGGCCCGCAAGATCTTTCGCGTTAGGTGCATAACGTTCCATGAAACGTTCACCATCTTTGTTTAGAAGGTAACCACCTTCACCACGACAACCTTCTGTTACAAGCACACCTGCGCCAGCAATACCTGTCGGGTGGAACTGCCACATTTCCATATCTTGTAATGGAACACCAGCACGAATTGCCATACCAACACCGTCGCCAGTATTGATGTGTGCATTCGTTGTAGAAGAGTAGATACGACCCGCACCACCTGTAGCAAATACGGTTGCTTTTGATTTGAAGTAACAGATTTCACCTGTTTCAATATCAATCGCCGTACAACCAGTGATAATACCATCGTCATTTTTAACGAGATCTAGTGCATACCATTCAGAAAATACTTTCGTTTCGTTCTTTACGTTTTGTTGGTAAAGAAGGTGAAGTAATGCATGACCTGTACGATCGGCTGCAGCAGCTGTACGAGCCGCTTGTGCGCCACCGTATGCAAGTGACTGACCACCAAATGGACGTTGATAAATAGTACCATCTTCAAAACGAGAGAATGGCAGACCCATGTGCTCAAGTTCTAAAATAGCTTCTGGACCCGTTTTACACATAAATTCGATAGCGTCTTGGTCACCGATATAATCAGAGCCTTTAACAGTATCGTACATGTGCCATGTCCAATCATCTTCGTGTGAATTACCTAAAGCAACGGTAATACCACCTTGAGCAGATACGGTATGTGAACGAGTTGGAAAAACTTTAGATAAAAGTGCACAACTTTTACCTGATTTAGATATTGATAGCGCAGCACGCATACCAGCACCACCGGCACCAATAACTACTGCGTCAAATTCGCGAACTGGAATACTCACTTATAACCCCCAAAGAACAACAAAACCAACAAGCGCATAAACAAATGCAGTGGTTGTTAGAACAAACTGTAATGCACCACGTAAACCGGTTGATTTAACATAGTCAGTTAATACCTGCCATACACCAATCCATGCATGGATGACGATAGCGATAAGGGTAAGAAGTGTGAATACTTTATTTCCAGTACTTGCAAAGAATTCAGACCATACTTGAAAAGTAAGGTCGTTAAATGCAACGAAACCAACAAAATAAAATGTATATAGTGCCATGATGATGGCGGTTGCGCGGATCATGATAAAATCATGAGTGCCACTGCGGCCATAACTTGCTGCGTTAGTTACCATACCATTATCCCCGCTAGGATTGATAAAACAACGGTTGCAACAAAAGATACTTTCGCACTTAATGCACCCGATTCAAGCTCTTCAAAATAACCCATGTCCATCAATAAATGACGGATACCACCAGCAATATGATATGCAAGTGCGGTTAGGATTCCCCAAAGAATGAATGTACCAAAGAAACCAGACACAATTTCTTGTGCATTCTGGAAACCTTGTTCAGAAGATAGTGATTCTGTCAGTAACCATAAAAGAATACCCACTGCAAACAACATTATTACACCAGAGATTCGGTGTAGGATAGATGCGATTGCTGTGATTGGCATGCTAATAGTCTGCAGATCTAGATTTACAGGTCTTTGCTTTTTCACGATATCGCTCACTCAGCTCCATTGAGCATAGTTATTATTATATTGATATAGATCACAGAAATGTATTATTTCCATAACAAATTTCTTTCAAATGAAAGCCCTTGTTTATTTCTTGTTCAAAAGACAAATAAAATAATGATTATAAGCACTTACATATCTAGAACAAAATTAAAAGAAGGACTCTTGATCCGTGAATAAGTATACCTACATCACAATTTATTTACAAATATAAAAGACCTTATAGCAACATTTACATTGAAATTGAAACATAGGTTAACCTTTTAGTGTTTTTTCTTTGATTATTTTGTAACAAAATTGACATTGGGAATTAATAAAGGTAGCTTTAGCTTCGAATTTCATGAAGAAATCTAATTATAAATAAGCAAAGGAGACGTGCTATGGCTAATCAAAAAGCCACGTTAAACCTACCCGGCCAAGAGCCAGTTGAATTTCCAATTTTATCTGGTACAGCTGGTCACGATGTTATCGACATTCGTACCCTAGGTAGTAAAGGATATTTCACCCATGATCCAGGTTTTATGGCAACGTCATCATGTGAGTCAAAAATTACTTATATTGATGGTGTAGAAGGTATCCTACTACATCGCGGTTACGCTATTGATGATTTAGCATTTAATGCGGATTATTTAGAAGTTTGTTATATTATTCTTTACGGTGATGCACCAACAAAAGAACAATATGAACAATTCAAAGCGACAGTACATAAACACACTATGGTGCACGAACAATTTGCATCTTTCTTCAAAGGTTTCCGCCGTGATTCTCATCCAATGGCGATCCTCTGTGGTGTTTCAGGCGCACTTGCAGCCTTTTATCATGATTCACTAGATGTGACGAATCAACGTCACCGAGAAATTTCAGCATTCCGTTTATTATCTAAAATGCCGACAATTGCTGCTATGTGTTACAAATATTCAATTGGTCAACCTTTTGTATATCCAGATAACAGCCTTTCATACGCAGGTAACTTCCTTAAAATGATGTTCTCTGTACCGTGTGAAACATATGAGGTTAATCCTGTTGTAGAAACTGCAATGGATCGTATCTTTACGCTGCATGCAGATCACGAACAAAATGCTTCTACATCAACGGTTCGACTTGCTGGTTCGTCAGGTGCTAACCCATTTGCATGTATCGCAGCAGGTATTGCGTCACTATGGGGCCCTGCTCACGGTGGTGCTAATGAAGCTTGTCTAACAATGCTTGAAGAGATTGGTAGTGTTGATCGTATTCCTGAATTTATCGCTCGTGCGAAAGACAAAGAAGACCCGTTCCGTCTAATGGGCTTTGGTCATCGTGTTTACAAAAATAAAGATCCTCGTGCTACGGTAATGCGTAAAAGCTGTCACGAAGTACTTAAAGAACTAGACATTAATGATCCTCTATTAGATGTAGCGATGGAACTTGAGCGTATTGCGCTTGAAGACCCTTACTTCATTGAAAAGAAACTCTATCCAAATGTAGATTTCTATTCAGGTATTACATTACGTGCTATTGGCATCCCAGTTTCTATGTTTACGGTTATTTTTGCATTAGGCCGTACCGTAGGTTGGATTGCTCACTGGAACGAAATGTTAAGTCAACCTGGACAGAAAATTGGTCGTCCTCGTCAGTTATATACTGGTGAAGCACAACGTCCATTTAAAAAATTTAACGATAAAGATTAATCTAAACGTTAGTTATTAATCTTAATAAACAAAAGGCTTCTGATTTATGTCAGAAGCCTTTTTAATATTTATCAGAAATACAGGTAATATATTAAACAAATAAGCCGTTGATGAATAACTACTCGCGAATAAACTGTGTTTGCAATGTTTCCGTTAATTGTGCGCTCATCATCGCTCTTAGCGCTGCAGGTTTAACTAACTTACGTAATAAGCCAACTTTAGCCGCCGCTGCTTTATCTGCAATCCCAATCTCTGTTGTCGCCGTAATAAGAATAGCGGGTATCGCAGGGTTTATTTCTCTTAACGCTGAGATTAATGTTAGTCCATCCTCATCATTATCTAATTGATAATCGACCAACAAAATATCAAAATCACATTGTTTAAATATCGTCATCGCACTCGCAATTGAACTGGCGCCATAAACTTCACAATCCCAACTACTCATGAGCTCTAGCATACCTTCTAAAATAGCAGGGTTATTATCTATACATAACACAGCGGTTCCCGTCAGGTCCGTTGGCACAATAACTGGCGTTGTGTTGTCTTGTTGTAACGCTGTTGCCTCACAAAGTTGTAGGCTAAACCGACATCCCCTGCCTTCTACTGAATCAAGCGTCAACTGATGCTCTAATAATGCTGACAAACTAGTACAAATACTCAGTCCGAGTCCTAACCCATCATTCGAACCATTATTGTCTTTTAATTGGCTAAATTGCTCGAACACTCTAACTTGGTCTTGCGCTGCAATTCCCGGCCCATTGTCTAATAACTGAACACTTAACTGACCGCTTTTCCGACGACAACCGAGCAATACTCGTCCAGGACTCGCATATCGAAATGCATTACCAATTAAATTTTGTAGAATGCGACGTAGCAGGTGTTTATCGGTATTAACCCAATGTGTGGTTGGCATAATCGTAAAACTAACACCATGCTGTTTAGCCGCAGCAGAAAATTCGCTCGCAAGTTGACTAAATAGATCATTTAACGCAAATGTTTCGATATGGGGTTTAATACTGCCACTCTCTATTCGTGCAACTTCAGCTAAATTAACAATCATTTCGTTAGCCACTTTTAACGACAAATCAATACTACTCACTTGCCGCTGTTGATTTTCATTTAGCGTAGACTGACTAGCAAGAGCCGATGTAAACAAACGTGCCGCTTCAAGCGGTTGTAACAAGTCATGACTACACACTTGTAAATAATAGCTTTTCTTACTTAGCGCTTCGTCAGCAACCACTCTCGCTTTAGCCAGTTCTTTATTTGCCTTTTCAAGTTTTTGAGTTCGCTCTGCGACTCGGGTTTCTAGATCTTGATTAGCTTCTTTTAATACCTGTTCTGCTTGCCTAAATGCCGTAATGTCTGAAAAAACCATTAAAAAACCACCGTCCGGTAATGGATTTCCTTCAATACGGATCACTTTGCCATCTTCACGTAAACGTTCAGAGCTATGGGATAGCCTTAAACGCAAAAAATCGAGACGTTTCTGAACATGCACTTCTATATTACCCGAACCACACAGACCACGCTCAGCGTTAAAGCGTATTAATGACTCGACCGGACAACCAACATAAAGGATATCATCAGGATAATTAAACAACATCGTATACTGTTTATTCCAAGCAACGAGTTCGAGTTCATCATTAATAATTGATATCCCCTCTCTGGTATTTTCTATCGCACTTTTCAGCAAGTTTTGACTAAACTCTTGGCGATGGCTGGATGCATTCCCTACTAAGGTAGCAAGTTCATCTAACGCAAAATCATGCCCATCTAAAGCTGAATTAAGTACCAATCGCGCAGACGAAGAACCCATCACACTCGACAATACTTTCTCTGTATGCTCAAGTGCATGCTCTGCGGTCTCCTTTGGTGTATGACCTAACGTGATAGCCATCTGTTCAAATGCTTTAAAACTTGCAGACGCTTTATCATCACCAACAAATTGAGCTGTTAACAATAGCAATTCATCGACAGATATGGCTTGTCGTTTAGATTTAGTTTTACGTTTACTTTCGATAAGAGATGCCGGTAATTGCCGCTTTAAAAATAATGCGCCTTGTATTCTCTCCTGAATACTCGACCTAGTCACCAGCGAAATAGCGATCATAGATACGGTATTAATCGCAAGGCAAAGTAAGTTAATAGCTGTCGAACTCGCAAAAATAGTACCTTCTAGTGGCCCAGGATAAAAGCCCAGTTGAGGCAAAAAATTAACCACCGTCCATAATGAAAAACCGATACAGATACCACTAAACACACCTTTTAATGTCGCTCGTCGCCAATAGAAAGCGGCCAACAATCCTGGCGTTAACTGTGCCAATGCACCTAACGCTGTTACACCTAAGCTTGATAGCGTAGTTGGTGGTATGAACAGAAATACAAGATAACTTAACAGGATCACAAACAGGACTAATAACTTTCGGATGTTAAGAAGTTTTAATCTAAACGCATTGTATTGAGTCGGATGTTTATTTTTCTTAAACAAAATAGGAAATATTATTTCGTTACTGAGCATAGTACTTAAAGCAATTGTAGATACAATCACCATTGAACTTGCCGCTGAAATAGCACCCAAAAATGCAAATACTGTCAGCCATATCTGATCTTGATACCAAGGTAAGACCAACACGTACATATCAACAGGAACACTATTTCCCAGTAGTAAGTAACCCGCTAGGCCTAACGGTGCAGAGAAAAATGCAAATACAAGTAAATACAATGGGAAGATACGACGACTTAACCATGCATCTTGTTCATCGCGTAATTCCACAATCATGACATGAAACTGTCGTGGTAAAACGAAAAATGCAGCCATGACTATGACAAGCATACCGCCCATCGCGCTTAGATCGGGAAACTGTAATGCACTGGCTAATTCAGCATTAGCACTCGCTTGTTGCCAAATGTCTTGTGGTGAATCAAACACTATATAGCAAATGAAAATACCGACACTGGCAAACGCTGCAACTTTAACCAGTGCTTCAAACGCAATTGCCAACATAATGCCCGGATGACGCTCTGTCACATCAATATTGCGTATACCAAACAACATGCTAAAACCTGCCAGAACACAACTCGTCACTAAACCAAGTTGCCAAGGCATAAAGTCTTGTTGAATTTGTAATTGCTGGAATGAATAAACAATGGCTTTAATTTGCAATGCAATATAGGGCATTGTCCCAAAAAGAGAAACGAGTGTGACAAGAATTGCTAATGCATGTGATTTCCCAAAACGAGCGGCGAGTAAGTCGGCAATAGAGGTTAAATTAAAGGCAATACTTGTTTTAATTACCCGCAACAAGAAAGGCCAAGCGAAAACAAGTAGTAATATTGGGCCTAAATAAATAGGCAGGTACGAATAAACACTACTTGCAGCCTGCCCTGTCGTGCCTAGAAAACTCCACGAAGTACAATAAACAGAAACAGCAAAAGCATAAATTAACGCTTGCCGTTTTCCTTCGATAAGATAACGATATTTATCACCTAAATATGCAATTAAAAATAATAACGCGATATAAAAAAAACTTAATAGCATCAACTGCCAATTTGCAAACATACTATAACCTACCCAGCAACAGTCTACTCAACTGTGCCTATCGAACTACGACTGAATTAACTTATTCAAGAACAGAGAAAGCGCGATACCCAAGCAAATCAAAGTTGGCCAATAGAAAAACCCAAAATAGATATTCAAAGCATGACACGGCTTAGGTATATACAAAACGACTAAAGCGAGGTTTCAAATTCGCTAATGTAATCGCCACCTTTAATTGAAGCGATCAGCCTTAATTTATAACTTGTCGAGGTACGGGCTAATTCACGCAGTGGTGTTTGTGCTTGCCAGTAATAATTACTTTGTACCTGAGATAGGGGAAATGCAGTCGCTGTATTATCTTCATCAACTAGGAATAGCACCGCTTCATCAAGAGGGAAAGTAGAATTAACGACAGTTGAACCCGCTTTATCAAACACATTTATTTTAAAGTCACCACTCATCAACACACACCCACCAGCAAGTACTTCACAAGAAGCTTCTGGTATTAATGTGATCAACTTAGTTTTATCCGCATCGTTTTCAATTAAATAATCTGAAGCTATATAGCCCAATACAGCTAATAGTGGCGCGACAATTACTGCCACTTTGGTATGTTTATTCATGCACTTATTCCTTTAAGCTATTGCTATACTCTACGACATCCAACTGACCCAACATCATTGCGGCTTGTGTCCGGTTCCGCACATTTAACTTACGGAAAATCGCACTCGCATGGGCTTTAACCGTGGCTTCAGCGACACAAAGCTTATCCCCGATTTGCTTATTAAGGAGTCCCTCAGAAAACATCATTAATATTCGATATTCTTGAACGGTTAAACTCGCAATCGCTTCATCTGTTGTGCTATTCGTTTCTTCTTTGATTTTTTCATATGAACCAGGAACCCATAACTGACCAGCTAACACCTTGCTAATGGCCGAAATTATTGTTGGTACCGACTCAGACTTGGGCACAAAACCCGACGCACCATGCTGCATTGCTTTACTTATAATAGTTTCATCACTGTAAGCAGAAATAACAACCACAGGGATATTCGGATATTGTTTTCTGATTCGGATTAAATGATCGAATCCATGTGCACCAGGTATGTTTAGGTCCAGCAACAATAAATCAGCATCTACGTTAGCGACAAGGCACTCATTAATACTTTCGACGGTTTCAGCTTCCAGCCAATGTGTCGTTTTAAATTGCTCTTTTAATGCAATCAATAATGCTTGACGAAATAGAGGGTGATCGTCAGCAATGATGATTTTTTCTGGCATTACGTGCATATTCATCCATGCGTTGCTACAAATAATTAACCTCCACTATACATGACACCCTGTAGACAAACTGTGACGAACTTAACTTGCTCAGTTCGAGGTACACGATGACGTAACTAGCTAAAAGCAGTTGAGATCAAAGATTTAAGTTGAGTATTTCCTTTGAGCTCTGAATATTGCATTTTTGCCATAAATAGTTCTGCGGTAGCAATCGCATCGTTCAATGCATTGTGTGCAGGATAGTGTGGTAGGCCATACTCATCACGTAAATTACTGAGATGCAATGTAGATGGCGCATAAGCTTGACTGCATCTATCATGTCGTTTTTTAGCTAATGCTAGCGTGTCGATTATCGGAAAAACAGGAGCCATCCCATAAAGCTTTATACAGGCTTGTTCTAGAAATGTTTTTTCAATTTGTGCATAGTGAACCAACATTGTTTTTCCAGCCAATGCAGTTAATAAGTCTTCGACTACACTTGCCAATGACCGCCCGCTGGCTTTATCTTGGTCTGTAATGGTATGAATCATGACATTCTTCGCTTCGAGTTCACAATGCGCAGCAACAATTTGATGGTAACAACTACCCAACCTAATTTGGTTTCCAGATAATTCAACATAGCCAATACTCAAAATATCATCGTGTTTTGCATTTAGCCCTGTGGTTTCAAAATCGACAGCTAAAATATCACTGTGCATAATAGGCTTATCAAGATCGATAATTGGGACACTCAAATATTGTTTCAGCGCCCCTTCTGGCGCTTTAGTTAATAATCGCTTTCGCTGTGTTTCTAGACTAAAGAAAGATTGTATAAGATTCATCTCACATCCTTATTGATTGACCTACGGCTAAACCATTTGACGATAATTTTGCATTGCTTTTACAACTTTAAACGCATCTTTTAAATGTTCACGCTCTAACCGAGAGATTTCTTTTGGTAACAAATAGCTATCAGCCTCTTCACCTCTTTCGATCTGCTTGGCTTGATGTTCTGCACGTAACATACCTAACAATTCAAACGCATCAATTAAGTTAGCCGATTCTGTTCGACTTAATGATGGCGTACCCGCCGCCAATTTTAATCGCATAATCGTATTTACATCTTCAATGCCCTCCGCAAGTGCATAAATACGAGCCAGATTAATAATCGGAGCAAGACCGTTATGTTTCAGGTCGAGACCTTTTTTGTTATTGCCATCATGAACAAGTACAAAATCACGAAAGAAACCTAATGGCGGTTTTTGTAATAATGCATTACGCGATATATGCGCTAAAAATAAAGTGTTCTTTTGGGTTTGTATGAGCATATTACGACGAACATCTTGCAATAATGAACTATCACCATGCACAGTGGCGAGATCAAAAAACACGCAGCTATTCAACAATGCTTGAGGCTCAGGTTGCGTCACCCAATCGGTAAAGTACCCTTGCCAAACTTGCTTTTTTTGTCGCCACAGCTGATTTGTCGCCATAATATTACCCGGGCAATAAATATAACCGCAGGCCGCCAAGCCATCACAAATAAAATGAGCGAAAGCTTCAAACCAGCCTTCTTGTTCAGGCGTAGCATGATCAGCAATGATTAACGCATTATCTTGATCGGAATAAACAAGTTGTTCCTGCCGCGCTTGTGAACCCGTACACAGCCAAGCATAACTTACCGGTGCCACTCCTAATTTTTGTTCAGCTAATTCGATCAAACGGATAGTAAAAGCCATCGTCAGCGCACTGATATTTTTACCTAAATAATCTGCGCTAGCCCCCAGTTTAGCCATGCTTACCTGCAGTTTCGGTAACATCGAACTAAGTTCAACCAAGGCCGCGACAGAACTGGCTTTATGGATCACCGAACTTAAATTTACGGCATGATGGCCTTCTTGATTCATTAAATCCGTGGCCGTTAGCATTCCAACTAACACCCCATGATTTGTCACTGGCAAATGATGAATTCGCTGGCTTATCATCAATGCTAAAGCGTCATGTCCACACAGGTTGATATCAATTGTCGCCATTTTATCAGTCATGATATCTGTCACCGGACCATGACTACTCAGTCCTTTAGCAACACAACGTCGTCGTATATCTTTATCTGTCACTATCCCCGCAGGGCTGCCATTAGCCATGATAACCAAACAAGATACATTTTTTTCCGTCATGTATTTGGCAGCATTTTGAATACTTTCTTGGCTTGATATCGTAATGGCAGGACTATTGTAATAATCCATAATTGGCGCATTGGTCAGACTAGACGCTATCAATGCAGATTCACTTACCGCCCCCATTTTATCCTGTAAGCGCTGTGGAGCCGTTTGTAATAAAAATTGCAACGCATTAGGATAATCAATCAGTAATTCCTGCAATGCTTTAAAATCAATTGAGTAGATCAAACTATCTTCTTCAATCCGTAAGCTTATCTGTAATTCATCTATATTTTTTTGGCATAATACGCTACACAAATCACCCTCAGAAAACTTAGCCTGAAGTTCGTTTATCTCGTTGTAATAAGCCACAACGCCCTTTTTAACCAGATAAAGTATGACTTGATCGTCACGCTTTGTTTCTAATGCTGATTGATTTCGGTAATAACCAATTGAGACGTGTTTAGCAATGAGGTGACAATGCTGATCGCTTAACAAATTAAAAGGAGGAATAGTTTTAATAAAATCAACAATGTCGTTTAATGCTGCATTCATACCTCAATCCCTACCCGTTAATCAAAGAACACTAATTAAAGTCTACACCACTTGGTTTGTATGTTTAGTTTTAACCTATCTACCTCTAAATCGTCAACGCCATAAATAATATATAGACGAAAGTTGTATAGGGTTAATTTTTAAAGGTTGCTAGATTTACAACATGCTAGTTGCGAGCACCAAAAATTTGTCATTCAAGTTAAGGACAACTTATTACGGTAATCAACCACTATCTAATTTTACTTACTAAGATTTAATCGTTTTTTTTGGGAGAAAGGATATGGAACAAGAAAACGCCTATTGGCAAGCTAATATACGACTCATATTAACGTGTTTAGTTATATGGTTTGTCGTGTCATTTGGCTGCGGTATTTTATTCGTCGAACAGTTGAATGAGTTCAGACTTGGCGGATATAAACTTGGTTTCTGGTTCGCGCAACAAGGTTCAATTTATACCTTTGTTGGTTTGGTTTTTTGGTATGCAGTGCAGATGAATAAACTGGATAAAAAACATAACGTTGAGGAAGAATAAATGAGTGAATTAAAACTCTATACCTATATCGCCGTATTTGGTTCATTTGCCATTTATTTTGCCATTGCTTGGTTTGCCCGCGCCAAAACAACCAGTGATTTCTATGCTGCCGGTGGTGGTATTACACCATTACAAAATGGTATGGCGATCGGCGCCGATTGGATGAGTGCTGCGTCATTCTTATCAATGGCAGGTCTTATCGCCTTCCTCGGTTACGGTGGTTCTGTCTTCTTAATGGGTTGGACTGGTGGTTTTGTACTGCTTGCAACCTTACTTGCTCCCTATATGCGTAAACATGGTAAGTTTACTGTGCCAGAGTTCATTGCCGACCGTTATGATTCCAAGACTGCACGTATCGTTGCAATTGTCTGCTTAATTGTCGCGTCAGTAACCTATATCATCGGTCAAATGAAAGGGGTTGGTGTTGCTTTTTCTCGTTTCTTAGAAGTTGATTACGACCTAGGTTTAGGCATAGGGATGATTGTAGTATGGGTTTATGCGGTACTTGGTGGTATGAAAGGGATCACTTATACCCAGATCGCACAATATTGTGTACTTATCTTTGCCTATACCATTCCAGCAGTATTTATTTCATTACAACTGACTGGTAATCCAATCCCTCAACTCGGTTTAGGCAGTACGCTTGCTGACGGCAGTGGCGTGTATCTACTTGATAAAATCGACATGGTCGTTACCGACCTTGGATTTAAGCAATACACTACTGATAACATGGGTGGCACATTAAACATGTTCGCTTACACCATGTCACTTATGATCGGTACAGCGGGTTTACCCCATGTAATTATGCGCTTCTTTACCGTACCAACAGTGAAAGATGCACGTGCTTCAGCAGGTTATGCACTCGTATTCATCGCGTTACTTTATACTGTCGCGCCTGCGGTAGGTGCTATGGCACGCTTCAATCTAATGAACACTATAGAGCCAACTGCTGGTCAACCGCTTGAATATGAAAAACGCCCACAATGGTTTAAAGATTGGGAAAAAACCGGTTTATTGAAATTTGAAGATAAAAATGGCGATGGTAAAATCCAATATGTTGCAGACCCAGTCAAAAATGAAATGGTTAAAGTTGACCGTGACATTATGGTACTCGCGAATCCTGCCATTGCAAATTTACCAAACTGGGTGATTGCACTCGTTGCTGCGGGTGGCTTAGCGGCTGCACTATCAACAGCTGCGGGTCTGTTATTGGCTATTTCATCAGCCATATCACACGATTTAATGAAAGGCATAATAACACCAAATATGTCAGAGAAATCGGAACTTAAACTAAGTCGAATAGTGATGACAATTGCCGTTATTGTCGCTGGCTACCTCGGGCTTAACCCGCCTGGATTTGCCGCGGGAACCGTTGCCCTCGCCTTTGGTTTAGCAGGTTCGTCATTATTCCCAGCGTTAATGATGGGTATCTTCTCGAAGAAAATTAATGGTCATGCCGCGGTCGCTGGTATGTGTTCAGGTTTAGGTATCACTATGCTGTATGTATTCCAACATAAAGGCATTATGTTTATCCCTGGCACATCATTCCTCGGTGGTATGGAAGAAAATTGGTTCCTGGGCATTTCACCAAATGCATTTGGTGTGGTCGGTGCGATTGTTAACTTCTCAGTTGCTTTCATTGTGACTAAAGTAACAGGTGATGCACCATTACATATTCAACAACTGGTTGATAACCTACGCTTCCCTCGAGGTGCAGGAGCCGCAGCAGACCATTAGTCACAGACATCTAAAACACAGTGAGGTTAAATAAAAAAGCACTGAGCGTAAAACGTTCGGTGCTTTTTTAGTCCAATAATCGGTCTTTTAAAAGCAAAAATAATCAAAACGAACTATAGTTAATACTCACTATAATACATTGTCAGAGATGCCTTTTTTTGGAAAAGCCACTATTCAATGGAGCTTATTTAATAAATGGACCTAATAAAGACGCTATTTTTAAAGGCTACTTTTAACCTTGGTATTTATTCTATTTTTCATTATATAAATAGGCATAAAATTACGATTTTATACGCTCATAGTATTATTGATATTGAACGTACTAAATCATCGTGTTGGCAACCGTTACGCACACAACATAACACTAAAGAACTCTATTTCACCCTTAAAACCTTGAGCAAACAATATCAGTTCATCTCGCTAACAACAGCAATTAAAATATTGAAAAAAGAGATAAAACCGATCGATAATGCCTTAGTGATCACCTTAGATGATGGTTATTTAAATAACATTGAAGCCGCTGCTGTCATATTTTCTCGCTTTAACATTCACCCCACTATATTTGTTTCCACGGACCATACAGAAAATAATGTTCCATTTTGGTTTGACAGGCTTGATTACGCATTGCAACAAATTAAAGAGAATATCTTTACAACAGAACTACGACAAGAAAAATTCATATTTGATTGTTCATCACGGGATAGCTTAAAAAAAAGTTATGCGCTATTCCGGAATAAAATAAAATCTGATTTTGATTGCGATAAAAGAATGCGGAATTACCTTAAACAGCTATCAACGGAGATAGAGTTGCACACAGGCAAAGCCTTAAGCCAAATAATTGAACAGGACAACTACGTAAAATTAGCCTCATGGCAACAGCTTAAATATGCTCAGCAACAATTAAACTTTGAAATTGGTAGTCACACAGTAAACCATGCACGACTAGCCTTAGTAGATAAAAAGACGCTAGATAACGAATTATTTGAATCAAAATATCGGATTGAGGATAAACTCAACGTAGCTTGCGACACCTTTTGTTACCCAGATAATAGCTATAAATCAGCCACCGAGAAGTTGGTCAAAGAGTATTACCAATGTGCCTTAACCACCGACACACAGCTAAATAAAGTTGGAAGTAACATGATGCGCTTGAAACGCTTTAATTTACCAACAGACCAAAACCCCCTCAAAATTTTATTTAAGGTTTCTGCATTACGCCAATTTTACAAAATTACCAGCGGGGATGATTAGCATTTATGAAAATATGCATAGTAGCAAATAATGCTTATGGCGCATTAACTGGTGAGGAATCTGGTCACATCGGTGGCGTTGAACGTCAAACAGCCTTATTAACGGAATGGTTAATGGCACGTGGACATCAAGTATCAATCATCACATGGAATGAAGGCGGAGAAGAACCGGTCGAATATATCAATGACATTAAGATAATTAAGCTTTGCAAAGTCAGTGACGGACTGCCTATATTACGTTTTTTTATTCCTCGCTGGAGCTCGCTTATTACCGCATTAAAAAAAGCCGATGCAGAGGTTTATTATCATAACTGCGCCGAATATGTTACAGGGCAAGTTGCGCTTTGGTGTAAGCAAAATAATAAACCATTTATATATACGGTCGCGAGTGACGCTGATTGCGATATTAAGTTACCAAATTTAAAATCTAAACGTGAAGAGTATTTATTTAAATATGGCTTAACACATGCCAGCCTAGTCATTACACAAACTAAAGCTCAGCAGGTTCTTCTTCAGAATAATTATGGCATTAGCGCTGAGGTTATCAATATGCCAGGCACCCCCCCTCGTCAAACACCTTCTTTTAATCGTAATAACTTGTTTAATAATAAAAAGGTCATTTGGGTTGGTCGTTTACACAAAGTAAAAAGAATAGAATGGTTAATTGATATTGCAAATAAAATGCCTGATATTCTATTTGAGGTTATTGGACCAATAGATGATAAATCTGATTATATTAATGAAATTTTACCTCGATTAACAAAAGCAAACAACATCAATTATAAGGGAAAAATAAGTCGCCTCGACATGCCAGATATATATCAAAATGCAACAATATTGTGCTGCACATCTATTTATGAGGGGTTTCCTAATACTTATTTAGAAGCATGGAGTTATGGCGTCCCAGTGATTACAACAATTGATCCTGATGACATCATAAAAGATAAGCAATTAGGTTTTCATGTGACAGAAAAAGATAACTTCCCTGAACACATAAAAAAAATAATGCAGGACAAAGAAAAGTGGCAATTGGCATCATTTAACAGCCAGAAGTATTATTTAGAAAATCATGATCAAGAACATGTGATGAAAAAATTTGAGAATGTATTTCAAAATATTTCATCATATAAAGTTAAGAATCACTTTAATCAACAAAGTGATATTTGGTCCAACTATTATAAAAACCACGCAGTCACTATTTCCCACTTAGATTTACAGCATCGCTTAATCCATTGCCAGAATATGCTAGCAAGAATTAGCCTTATACAAGTAACGCCACGATTACTAGACATTGGCTGCGGATCTGGCGATAGTTTTTCAGCTATTAAAACATCAGGCAACTGGAGAATAGAAGGTATTGATATCTCGAATAAAATGGTCAAAGAGGCAAACCTTGCCTATCCCGATATCAACGCGCAGGTTGCCAATGCGATAGCCTTACCTTTTTCAGATAGGACCTTTCAGGTTGTAGTGTCTTTAGGTGTATTAGAATACATACCAGAATACAAGCAAGCTATTCGGGAGGCATCTAGAGTATTATCACCACAAGGAAGTCTGATTATCTCTATACCCAATAAGCAATCAATATTTAGACAGTTGCGTAGATTAGAAAGTATGATAACTATACCGCTAAAAAACTTAATTTCTCGTAAAAAAAATAAACAAAAAAACGAAAAAATATTTCACCGACAATGGCATCAAAAAGCATTTATCGATGTTCTACAACAACAGCAATTTTATATTGAAAATATTGAGTACTGCACATACGCGTTGCTCAGCCCTAAGTTAGAAGAAGCCACAGCCAATATCAAGATGTGCCAATGGCTAAACAAAAAATTATCGAACAAATTAGTGCTTAATAAATTCCTAGCCAACACTATTATCATTCATGCAAGGGTTATTAATTCATGAAAACTAAAGTATTAATAGTGATTAGCAATATGGAATTTGGTGGCGCCCAACGCCAAGTTATTGAACTCGTCAACAATATTGATCAAACACGGTTTGAGATACACGTTTGCTCACTTTCTGAATATGTCCCACTTGCAGACCAGATGAATAAGGATACTCCTCTACATATAATTCATAAAAAAGCCAAGTTTGATTTTTCCGTAGTGTTTAAGTTAGCGAAGCTAGTTCGACAATATAAGTTCAATGTCATTCATAGTTACTTATTTGACGCTGAAATTGCAGCTCGGTTAGCAGGTAAACTGTCCTGTACAGACATAAAAATTATTGGTTCAGAGCGTAATACAAATTACACTCTAAAACCGATTCAAAAAAAAGCATATAAGCTAACCAAACACCTGGTATCTGATATCATTGCAAACTCTCAAAGTGGCGCTAAATTCAATGCATCACAAACTGGACAGCCTTCACATAAATATCACGTAGTTTATAACGGTGTAGATACCAAGCGTTTTAAACCACAAGATAAATTAAAGATGAGAAGAGTATTAGGAATAGACCCCGATTGTAAACTTATAGGTATGTTTGCAAGCTTCAAGCAACAAAAAAACCACCCTTTTTTGATTGAAGCCTTAGAGCAAGTGAAAGCGCAGGGGATTAGCTTTAAATTGTTACTCGTTGGCGATACTTTATATGATGGATTGCATGGTTCAGACCACTATACAACCGCAGTTAAACAACAGATAAAAGATTCGGGGTTTTCGGAAGATACTATCTACCTAGGTAACCGAGATGATATTGAGCAAATTTATCCCGCCTGTGATTTCACTGTTTTGCCCTCATTATTTGAAGGTACACCTAATGTTGTACTAGAATCAATGGCTTGTGGGGTTCCTGTTATCGCAACTAATGTTTCAGATAATAAAAAAATAATAACGGATACCCTGAATGGTTACATTATTGATCTTAATAACACCGAACAACTAAGTAATAGAATTATCACTTTATATGAGGATAAAGAAAAACTTGAGCTAATGGCGATAAAGTCTAGGGCTCAAATAGAGCATTTTTTCTCTTCTAAAAGGTTAGCGGAAAATACGCAGCTAATTTATTGTAATAAAGTACTTTAACCTATTTACCGTCTCCTAACACCATAACTTCAACCATTGTTGGACTTGAAGGCGTCTTGACACTTTCACCTGAACCACTCTTTGTTTCAAATGCTCCAATGTCATATACTGTTGTGCTAGGGCTTAAAAACGGCCTTGTGTTACCAAATAAATCCAGGCCTAAACTAATCCCATACTTTGCTTCTAGTTCATTCATTATAGTGCTGACATCAGATCCTGAATTTGCCACAACAGAATAATCAGGAACAGAAATTAATGAATAAGTAGAAGAAAAAGATTCAGAAGGGGGCTTTCCATCGCTAAAAAGAATTACCAAGTTTAGTTCTTCTGCAGACAAAATCTTTAGATTTTGCTTAGGATCAATATTATAAACACACTGGAGACAATCAGAAAATTTATCACCTCCAATATCCCCCCCTTTCCATAAAAAGGCAGCATCTACACCTTTTGTATAAAATAAATTAGCCGCAAGAAAACTTTTCTTATCATTTGTACTGCTACCCGAACTAATTTCGTAGCCATCTAAAGCCGCTCGAAAAGCAAATACATTATTTTTCACATCATATCCCGATCTACCACTCGCCAACTGAAGCCCAATATCATAGTCCAAAATTGTATTATCCAATATGCCAGCTCGCCCAGTACCTCTGAAATGTATTGCAGCTCCAGAGGAGTAAAGACTTGCAGGCTCCCAAGTTTCACTGTTTCCATGATGAATATTATAGATTACATTACCAATCAACCAAATATTTTCCCCAGAAGTAACTACAACACCATTTTCACCACTATGAATTCTATTATTAACAATCGTCACATAAGTTGGATTATCATGAACAACTACTACTTCACCAGCTGAACTCCCAGATCTTTTCACATCATATAGAAGGTTATTTGCAATTATTACATTATCAGATTCTTTAACATCAATCGCATTTTCACCATTCCCATGTAGCTCATTATCCGCAATATATATACCACTCACTCTATTCACATCATTTGTGGATGCTATACCGACTAATACCGAATCTCCACCAACATCATAAATATGGTTATTAACGATCCATACACGATCAACATTAATACGAGGCATAACACCTACATAATCATCTTCACCATACTTTTCTGAATCGCCAAAGTTTGAAATCGTATTTCCATAGACTAAAAAGTCATGAAATCTATTATTTGTTGACCCATAAATAGAAATAACAGACGTTGCTCCAACAGCATCACCTTCCCCGACAAAAGTAGAATTACGAATCACAGCATGATGTAAATGACTATCTCCATATACTCTGAATCCAATTGTTTTTTTATTAGTATCATATTTTAGATTTTCTAAAAAAACATAACTACCCTTTACTATCGTTTCCCCTCTAATAAGAGCAGGCTCATCAATTGAGGGCCCCCGAAACCAAACAGGGTTATCAGCGGTTCCATTTGCCTGAAAAACTATTTGCTTACCTCCAGTATAAGGCCCACCATGAATTTCAATATACGCCCCTTCATCATAAGTTCGCTCTGGTATAGTTTTACGAGGTTTAGCTGGATAACCAAATTCATTATTTGTATCAGTAGCATTCACATCTGAGTTATCAATATAATAGTAATTTTTTATTTCATTCTTAGCCCAGCGACTAGGAGGAATTGGAGCGCTAATATTAATTGGATCGATTCCGCCCCAAAAGTCAGAAATTGGGGGGACAGCTTCGGTTAGTTTATAGGGTTCAGCTGCATTTAAGAATAATGGAAAGAAGAGCGTGAAAAATATATTTATTTTTACAATTTTAAAAAACATATATTGCCTCATAATAAAATATCTAACTAAAATCAATCCAGATATTTATTTTTTTCCAAAATATCAGCTAAAGCTTTACCTACTATTTGATTACCTATTGGTGTGAAATGTCCGTCGGACTTCTCCCAATATAAAATATTTTCATTATAATGATTAAAGTCTGTTATTGGATTATAGACCAAAATATCAACCAACCGGACATCGTCAGGAAATGTTGACCGAAAGTGAGTTTTCGAAGAAAAACGGGGTATATCTAAAACAATAAATTTGGCACCAATATCATCAACTTCTTTTTTTATTTCTAAAAGTAAATGTATTGCGAGTTCATTTTTTTTGTCTTCTGTTGAAAAGTTATTTCTATTATCTTCTTCACTAATTTTTGGTTGAAATTCAAAATAGGAACTGATTTCTTCATAAGAATTCTTTACCATTTCAGATACTAACTCTCTTAGCCAACTATATAACTGAGAGTTACTTGCAATAAACTCATATATTTTAAAACTAAAAAGATACTCCCTTAATTTAACAGCGGGTAAATAACTATCATTCACCTGGATTAAACTTCCATTCATGATATTAAATAAGCCAGACCTGATATTATCTGCATAATCCGTTCCATGCCAACTGAGCAAAACGATATCAGGATCATACTTCTTCCCCTCTTCCCTTAACACTATCAACTCTTCAGCAGTCCCATGCCCGGACACCCCCAAATTAACAATCTCAACATTATGCTTATCTACAATTGAATTTGACATCTGAGAGAGAAAGGTTTCTGAAAGTTGAGCTCCATACCCAAGCATAAATGAGTCACCTAAAGTAACAACTCGGATTACCCCTTCTGATTTTTCATATCTAATATCCTTATCTGAACGAACCCCTTTACTATTAATTTTAACATTGATTTTATACTCCTCAGTTACATGTTGATAATCTGCATTTTGTGTATTACCGCGAATACCATAATCAGTCGCAGATACATAACGAGGCAAAATAGGTACAGGATTTAAGAAGCGAATAAATACTTCTGCTAATACAGCAATATATGCAATCAATAACGTCAGCTTCAATATTTTAATCATATTAATTTAAAACGCAAAGTAGATGAATTCGGATGATAACTTACTACTCAAAGCAAGAATCGACATGATAGTAAAGAACCAAATATGAAAATTAGGAATAGCGGCCATTACCTTCTGAGGGTAAAGCGTTTTATACTTAATTTGTAATATCTGATAAACTAATAACGGTATTAAATAAAAAGTTAAAATTGAAACGCCATCAATGACAGCTTGGTCAATGAACAAATTAGTGAAAATAGCCTCTAAAAATAAGTATATTGTTTGTACATTTTGAGCGCGAAAGATTAACCAACCTAAACAGACAAGGTGGAACATCCAAATTACATGAAGAACTTTCATTACTGGTTTAGATTGTTCACCAGCACTCTCGACACCGAATAATCGATATAGAATCAAGATCGTCCCCTGATAAGCGCCCCATAAAACAAAAGTAATACTCGCACCATGCCATAAACCGCCTAGTAGCATAGTTAAAAACAAGTTGCGATAAGTTTTAAACGTACCTCCTCGACTCCCTCCTAGCGGAATATAAAGATAATCCCTTAACCATGACGACAAGCTTATATGCCAACGACGCCAAAAATCTGATGGGTTAGTTGCAATGTAAGGTAAACGAAAATTAATCATTAATTGGAAACCAAATAATTTAGCAGTACCTCGCGCGATATCTGCATAACCAGAAAAATCGGCATAAATTTGAAACGCAAACGCATAAATAGCCAATAACACCATTAAACCATTTTCAGGTGTTGTTATTAACTCTCCATTATCATAGGGGGAAAATACGGTATTAACAAAGATAGACAAATTATCAGCAATAACTATTTTTTTAAATAAACCAAAAGCAATTAACCAAAGCCCCAGTTTTACACCACCATTTTCTATATTACGTATCCTTTGGAATTGTGGAAGGAACGTTTTACCTCGCTCGATTGGGCCAGCTACAAGTTGAGGAAAAAAAGAAAGATATGCAGCGTAATCAAATAAACTTTTACTTGCCTTTAACTGTCCTCGATAAACATCAATCGAATAGCTCATACTTTGAAAAGTATAAAAAGAGATCCCGACAGGTAAAATAATCGTTAATGTAATAACAGAAGGTTCGATACCAAATAATAGTAATGATAGATTAGAAAAAGAATCTACAAAGAAATTGAAATATTTAAAACATCCTAATATAGTTAGGTTTGAGATAATGCTTAAGCTAAGGGCTATTTTATCTTTTGAAATTACTTTAAACCAATCTACGATTAAAGGTAATAAGTATATTAATACAGATAGTAAAAAGGTAAAAACCAAAATTCCATTCTGGACAATACCCCAAGCAACCTCATTTTTCCAATTAATTAAACCAAAAAGAATCGCACTAACAACTAGAAAAATAATTGATAGTACACGTTGCTTAAATGTTGTCATACCGTACTGTATGATGAGTGCCGCATTATAATCGACAACAGTTGTTGTCGCGATCAAGAAAAGAAACCTTATATCCCACCAGCCATAAAAAAAATAACTCGCTGCTAATAAGATTATATTTTGTTTTTTAAAGTCTCTTTTTAATGACCAGTACAACATTAAAACAATGGGTAAGAACAAAAAAAACTCAAAGCTGTTGAACAACATCCTCAATTCCTTTTATTTATTATTAAATGACTTAATAATAACTTCATTTAATTTTTCATAACCTTTACTATTTAAATGTAACTCGTCTTTATACAATTCATACCGTTGATTAAATTCGATTGCCGCATCTATTACCTCGATACCTTTTACATTCAATCTAAGTAAGTATCTATTTATTTCATCAACAGATTCATCCACTAACGTAGTCCAAATTAATTTTCTTGGATAAGATATTTTCCCAGCGGGTATTATGGTTGTAATATATACTTTGATATTTTTCTTTACAAAAAAACGTGCTATCCCATCTAAATTCTTCATTAAATTAGAGCGAATATCATATTCTTTGTCTTCATACAAACCAATCGTCTTCAAATCATTAATACCGAGTTGTAAAAAAACAGTGTCAACAGAATCAGGTACTTCCAACATTGGCAGAGCAAGAAATATTTGACTTGAAGTAAAACCACTAAATCCATACATAAACGATTTACAGAATGAAGGGGGAACTTTCCATTGTGAGACTCTAGAATCTCCAATAAATAAACAATTTGGTGAACCAACATTTTTTTTGTATATATCAAACCAAGTCCCAGTTGGATCTAACTGAGCCTTCATTAATCTTTCATATAAAATTATGCTTCCATATAACGTAACAACGTTCAACGTTAACAAAATGACAATGATAATTAAGAAAATGTTATTTTTTATAATTTTCATTCTTGCCCTTTTTTATTGATCTTTTATCTGAATAATCTCGGTCAACATAAACTCTTAACATGATCCCCAATATAGATAACATGAGTACAGACCCTTCTCTTGGATAAAAAGATTGACTTCCAAAAGCTGCAACAAGTAAGGATAAAAGAATAGAGAGGCTTGCTCCTCCGACAACGACATACAGACTTTTTCTGTTATCCTTAAATAGAGAGAGTGAATATTTTACAAATAGATAATACAAATAAAATATTGGAATTGCACCAATTAACCCAGTTTCTAAAAGCAGTTCTAAATAAGCATTATGCGGATGCGGAAATGTATCACCAATACCATAAATTGGTATCATTTTCAATGATATACCAGCCTGATTTATCATCGCAAGTCGCCCATAACCAACTAAAGGTCGTTCATATATTGCATCGATAACCATAGGCCAAGCTAAAATACGACCTGAAGTCATTTCATGAACATCTAACTCTTTATTGCCAAAATCAGGACGGCCAACATCCATGGCTTCATTTTTATCATTAAACCCCATAGTTACTCGTTCTATAGCTGAAGGAGCTATAGCACCTATACCGATTAAAATAAAAGGAGCTAATAGAAAATATTTCCTCCACTTTAAAGAGCAAAGTAAAATACCTAAGATAGCCCATGTTACATACCCCATTCGTCCGCCAGTTAAAGCTTGAGCAACAAAAATTAACGAGCATATAGGTAGAATAATAAAATACACTTTCTTTATAGACACATACTCTTTCATACAAAAAACAAGCCAAAATGCCCCACTAAGAATCATCGATAAGTTAACTCGATGAAAACCAACATTTGATGATAATACTTTAAAAGCTTTACTCTGCAATTCATCTCCGCTGATCGTAAGAGATCCAAAACCCATTGACTTAATAACTTGTAAAGAGAGTAATATATATACAGCGACCACCACCCATAAGAGTAGCTTTATTCTATATTCTGTTCTTGCCCCATCAAAAATAATGAATGCTAATAGACTCCATTTAAAACAATTAATAATATACTCGCTAAAAATAACAACAAAAGTTAATTCTCCATACTGAGGTAAATATTCACCTAAAGCTATTGAACCACTTTGATCTGACAATAGTCTTAAAACAGATATTAATATTACAATCATATAAATGAAAAACAATACATTTAGATTTAGAGGCATGTCCCAATTTAAATTATTTTTTCTTCTATCTGATAACCACGAAAACATCACATTAATAAAAAGTAAATTCCACAAATTAAACCCTGGAATACCAAATATACTTTTAGGCATATCTGGATGTTGAATAATTGCTATAAATAAGACTAACCAACAAGTGCCTTTAAACCAATCCTTCCATGAATAAACACATAAGAATAGAATAAGTAAAGATAAAAGAGTGACTCGAATCATTTGGCAACCGCTCTATTAGTCATAAGAGATGAGATATTTATATTATTCCATTGACGTTCCACAGATATAATCGAAAATTTATTTGTGTTTTTATGTGCATTAATTGAGAATTCGACTAGTTTATTTTTTGATGTCAATATTGAAACAAATGCGCTAGCGAAGGAAGTCGAAGATAAATTTTTAATTAAATATCCATTCTGCCCATCCTTAACTAAATCCCCTAAATCACCTACATCAGAAGTAATTGCTGGCACTCCTGTCATCATCGCTTGAATTAATGCTTGCGAAAGTCCTTCTGAATCAGAGGTTAATACAAAACATCTTGATTTTTGTAACCAGAAATGGACATCATTCTGCCAGCCAACAAATTTAACATCATCAGCAACACCCAAGTATATAGCGAGCTCTTCTAATTTTTTCCTATCTGGCCCATCACCCACAACAACAGCATTTAAGTTTGGTAATGTTTTTTTAGCTAGTTGTATCGCATGCAAAAATCGGTCTACACGTTTTACTTCCGAAAGACGACCAATAAGAATAAGATCATACTCTTTATCTTGTTCCACCTTTGGACTGAAAATTTGTTCATCAAAACCACCAGGTACAATTTCAAATTTAGTATTAACGCCTTGACTCTTAAAATACTCAATTGCACTTGTCCCCATAGATACAACTAAATCCATTTCATTAACCGATTTTAGTAGCTGTGCTTCAATAAAATAATCAGCTTTATCTAGACGACTAAATATTCTATTTTCTGTTCTAATACCACCACCAACAACTTCCCTTGGGCCTCCGCCACAGATATAGACAGATTTAGCTCCTATCAGTTTTGCTAAAAGAGCAACAAATAGACCATTCAATAACAAATGAAAACCGACTAGCACATCAGGTCGTTGTGCTATTGCTAACCAACAAAAATACAGTAACCTAGCACCAACCTGTCCTACGACTCTTTGTAACCATTTAGGTGCGTACACACCTGACACTTTATTCATTTCAGGTACAGCTGTTGCAGATACCATAACCAAACGTTGGCAACTTTTAGCATTTGCCATTGGTCTCAAATGTGTACTTAGCCAATGATTTGAATAAAATGTTCCTGTTACCAAAATGTTTAATCCATTTTTTTGGCTGCATTTCCGATTAGGTAATATTTTAGCCAATAGCATCAAGCAGCGATAAATAACTAAAGCTAATCTTAAAAACCAGCGGTAAAAAATTTTCAACAAAGTAACTATATATAAACTTAAATTCTGGCTCATAATAATGATTCATTAATAAAAGGGAATGTTAATGATGTCCAAGG
Source organism: Moritella sp. 28 (assembly GCF_018219435.1). NCBI lineage: Bacteria > Pseudomonadati > Pseudomonadota > Gammaproteobacteria > Alteromonadales > Moritellaceae > Moritella > Moritella sp. 28. The sequence goes on from NZ_CP056121.1 coordinate 2,925,095, forward strand.
TATAGACACACTTTTCTGATTTCGAACGTCAGGCGGATTTATTTGTAATCCCTCAAAAATTCTATCATTAATGTATAGTTTTACTCGTTGAGGGTTCTCGACATACCAAGTCAAACCATTAAGATCTTCTCCACAATATGCTGTAGAAAGGAGAATATGAATTTCATCTCCATCTAATTTCACCGTAAATGTTAATTCATCTATCGAGCGGCTGTATCCTAATAAACGTCGTGTTGTCGTTACCAATATTTTGTTATTATTCTGATAATCTTCTAATAATTCAAAAGCTCGTTTAGTTTTTTTAGAAAAAGGATATTGCTCAGAAGACACTTTACCAAGATGACTATAAAATATACTGCAGCCTTCATTTTTCACTAACGTGTCTAGCACTTCTTTGGTTAATACTTGATCAATACCTCGTGCAGAATCAAACACAGAAACACCAGCCCAAGAAGGGTTACAACGCATAAACTCTATAATCGGTGTACCATCAACTAACTGCGTCTTCCTTAGCACCTTATTAGCTTTATGCATCGCATATTTTTTACTACCAAAACGAGCTAACCAGCCTTTGATAAATTCTAATAGGATGGTTTTACCCGATTGCATTATTTCGTTCTTATTAAAAAGACCTGCGTAGTATCGTTTTGCATTTTGCGCGACAATACTAGTCACCCTCCCCTTCCAAATAAAGAGGAGTGCGCCTGTTTGTACAGTAAGATCTGTATGGTATGCCTCAGCCCCTTTGATTGCCCCACAACCTTGCATAATATCGTTATCTAAATTCGTTGGCGCCTGCGCGTGATCTATCCATACCTCAATTTTTCTATTAACTTTTTGTATCTCTGACCAGCACTGCTCAATACGCCTTCGGCAGCTAACAAAATCACCAAATGAATGCAAACAATCGATATGACCAGATTCAATTAACTTATGTATCTTATTTCGTCCATCATCATCTGTATTCGTATAAGAAAAATTATGCTCTGGCATATCAAAATAGATTGTATTTCCCACCTCTAAGCCAACTCCCTTTCCAAGTAAGGTGTCTTCGGTGGTATTTAAATAACGTACAGTTTCAAAATAAATTTCTTTATTCGGTGTTTCATCTAAATCACTACAAATAGCCAGCATAGCACTATAAGGATATGGGTATTTTCGTAAACTAACATCCATATTGAGCCGCCTTATTAATGACATAATTTAAAATGATTATTGAAACTTACAGTAACAGAGAAATTTTTGTTGCATTTTTTTAGGCACTAAATAAACGAAATAGATAATACAAGTAACGATTCCAGCAAATAAAATCGTCGCCAATGCAGTACTGTTATCACTAGCATCAAAAGCTTGGCGCGACCAATAAATAAATCCTAAAAAAGGCGTTATATATATTACAGGTTTGATAAAACTCCTGTGGATATAACTTAACCAAGATAACTTTAATTGCTGGCATGTATAAATTGGTACAATAAATCCATATACAATATTCATTGGTACAACGAACAATAAGGCTGCTGTTGTCAATTCCCAATTATCAACACCTGAAAAAAGAAGCCCGATCGCGAAAATAATAAATATAGCGATGAACGCAAAAATAGAAATACGTCCATGTTGATTCATCCCCATCAATATACGAATTGAGCTATCTTGCCCAATAGGTAATAATTGCCCTACAGCTAAAATCATGACCAGAGGTGATAGCGCATACTCACTGCCCATCCAATAATGTAAAACAACATCCCCATAAATAAATATAAAACCCAAACTCGGTAACGTAAATGCAAAACTGAGTGTTGTAGTATTAATATAAAGAGATTGAATTGCTTTAATGTCACCCGCTCCCTGCAGAGAGCCTGTGGTCGGAGTTAACATCAAGGTAAACTTTGTCATAAATGTTTTTATCTGCTTAGTTAGTGCCATCGGCCTTGCAAAAACCGCTAATGCAGCGGGCCCGGTAGCACTAACTAACATAATACTAATAGTTTGCAATAATATAATGGAGGGTATGTTTGACAGCATGCTTTTCACCCCAAATACCAATATATCCAGACACGTAGCCCAATTAACCATTCGTAAATTAAAATGAAATTCTTTGCATATTTTGCTAACAGAAACAAAACGCAGAGCTTCAAAAATAATTGTTGAGATGAAATAACAGAGAGCCATTCCTGCAACACTAAATTCTGTAAAATATAAGGCGTAAAGCATCAATATTAACGAAAATACACTCTCACCAGCATGTAAAGCATTATGGATATCCCAGCGATGATACCCCGTTAACAAACCTCTTGCAGAGCCTGATAACATCCTGACCGCAACACTTAATCCTAAAAATAATACAACCCATTGCGCTATTACTGTATTTTCTTTTAGTGCATCACTGAAATAAATCGGCAATAAAAAATGAAACAAAAAAGTAAATAGCATGGTCACAAAAGAAAAAGCTGATTGCACAAAAATAGCCGAATTTGCAACTTTATTAAGTGAAACAAAATCACCTGAAGAACGATGCTTTGCAATAAAACGATTAAAACATGCCCCCATACCAAAACCAACCAAGGTTAAGTAGCTAACAAACGACCAACCAAAGTCCCAAACGCCCAATAAATCTTGCCCAACTTTATTGTCAACTAAACGAGGCATAATAAAGCCAGCAAAAATAAGTACAATCTGGCTTGCCCAGCTCACCATTAAGTTCCAAGTAAAACGATCTTGTCCGGTTAAATCTTCTTTTTTAGGGTCACCAGTAACGATCTTCATTTGTTATTCCATGTAACCAAGTGAGTCATTATATTCACCCGCGACTTGATAAAACTTGATAAGATCATCTTCACTAAGTTGACCTTTCCAACGGTCGTCAAGTTTGATCTCTTCACTGTCATCCAATCGCATACCATTACCGATCACATGATGCTCTACAGTTTTAAAGTCCAACCGTTTTTTCTTTGATTCAACACCGATAAATTCAAATAATTGATCAAGAGTCTCTTCAGTGTTATTACAAATATCTTCATAATGTACTTTAATCCACTTACGCTTATCCATAGTCGCGAGTACAGCTTGAGTTTCTTGGTTACAGCGAACCCACTCATGAGCGCCGACGTCAACACCTCGCCGGCTTTCTTGAGTTTTGCCAGAACCACCTCCTCGAAATTGAGGATCTTTAGCATCCGCATATTTCGAAGGATTTTTATACGCTAATGAGACACCGCGTCCATCACGAACAATCCAAATCACTTTAATATCAAGATCTTTATTTTTTAGTAAGTATTTAAGACGAATACCAATTTTTGACGAGTCAACAACTACTTGTGCTCTAGCCTGTTCTGCAATAGCGCTAATGTAATCAGCGTTACGCTGTTGTAATTTTGGAAGCTGTTGACGCCATATTGGTGACAGTAGTAGCAAACCATCTCTTATTCTCTCCATAGCTGGAGAGCGTACTAACGGCTTAAGTAATCTGAGCATGTACGGCGTTGCTCCTGTTCGAATATCCGTTCCTGCATCAGAAACGCAAAACTCTTGCCCTCTGTTCGCCATTTTTTCACTAACACCTTGCCAGAAATCACACTCGTCAATGAATGTTTTGCAAGAACATAAATAACTTTCCTTATCACCTAAATGTACTGCTTTTAATTCACCAACACTGCATAAATCAGGATGGGCACCTAACAACATTGCCGTCATAGTCGTACCAGAATGACTAGCCGCAGCTAAATAGATAAGTTGTTGTTGTTTTTTATTTTTCATAATTTGCATCAGTCAGAATTGATAGCTAATTTACGCGACTAAAGAGGTTTACTTGGATAAAATATTTCTTTAGCTAACATTGCGAGAAACAAGGTATTGGTGACCAAATAACGCTTCCACAAGCGCGCAGGCTCTTGCTTCACTCGGTACAGCCATTCCATGCCATACCTTTGCCAAATAAGTGGCGCTCGTTGCACTTTGCCGACCAGTACATCAAACGAACCGCCAACGCCATGCACAACAGGTACGCACATGGTTTTATTCCAGCGCGCCATAAATTTTTCTTTTTTCGGTGAGGTGATAGCAACAAATAAAACATCCGCATTGGAATCTGCAATTTTCTGCGCAACTGTTGCTTCTTCGCTGTCAGTAAAGTAACCATGTTGAGAACCAGCAATTATCACACCAGGGTACTGACTTTCGATTTCAGTAACCGTTTTAGTCACAATCTCAGGCGTTGCGCCTAAACAGAATATCCGATAACCTTTTTTATCGCCTCGCGCTAAAATCCCATGCATCAGGTCAATACCAGCAACACGTTCAGGTAAAGTTTTTCTCAGTATTTTACTTGCTTTAACGACAGAGCAGCCATCAGCAAGGATCATATTCGAAGAGCGGACGTCCTTATCTAACGCAGGGTTACGTTTCATATTTACAATTTTAGCCGCGTTTAACATGCCGATATGTAGTGATTGCCTATTTTTGATAGCTCGGTCAATATTATCTAAGGCCTGCACTGACGTTAAGGCGTGAATTTTAATACCAAATATATTGACATATTCTTGTGAAACCTCAAATTTAGAAAGAGAGGAATAACCCCCTAAGTCCTTAAATGACAGCATTAATAACCACCTTAATCACAAATAAAACTTCAATGCGATGTTAATCATTTAATTCCAGAGAAACTAGGCTTGCATGTAATGACATTCTCACAAGCATAGTGCAAGCTTTGTCACAATGCCTATGCATTGCTGGTAATCAGACTGGATGATTGTATCGCAGTTATTTTCATACAATTAATTATTGACAAAACAGTCTCTTACGATGTCAAACTATTCAAACAGATGCTTTAATGATGCGGATAATAATATCCTTAACTAAACTCAACAGCGCTACTCTTGCAAATACTATTTAAGTCTTACAAAAAATTAAAATTTAAATTTTAAGATTACTATCAACAACTTAGAGGCTACCATGTACAAGCATGGTAATATTGAGTATTAATAATTACTAACTGTATTAGTCAAATGATTATATTAGGGACATTCTATGAGGGCCTATAGTCGGAAAATACTAATCTCATTTTTCCTGTTTAATTTTTTATTTGTGCTAGCGGTTAATTCAGTTGTCGTTGTCAATCTCATTGAGGAGTGGTGGAGCACAGGCGCTTATAATCATGGTCTATTAGGGCTAGCACTTGCAATATATGTTTTTTGGACAAAAAGAGAGGATTTTTCATCTCCGCAAAGTAATCTATTCGGTCTAGTTCTACTAATAGCGACGAGCCTATTACTCTTGATCGCTAATCTAGCCAGCATTGGTCAACTACAAATGCTTAGCTTGTTTCTTGTGATATTAGCGCTATTGCTTTCTTTTTTTGGTTTTCAATCTGTCACTAGGCTATTACTGCCTTTACTGATGATTTTATTGGTACTACCTATTTGGAATGTATTACAACTACCGCTAAGAGATATATCTACTTGGGTAAGCTTTCATAGTGTTCATCTATTAGGATTTGAAATAATTAGAGAAGGATACAAGCTAATAACACCGAGTGGCATTTTTATGGTTGAAGGTGCTTGCTCTGGACTCAGTTTCTTTTTAGCATCAGCTTTATACGCTGTTTTTGTCGCACAGATTAATAATCTATCTCGACCAGCAACGCTCGTTTATTTAACATTCGCTGTAATGGTTGCAGTCATAAGTAACTGGATCCGTATTACGGCTATCATTATCGTTGGAAGCCAAACCGCGATGCAGCATTTTATCGTCCAAGACCATTTAACATTCGGCTGGTTAGTTTTTGCAGCTTGCTTCATACCTGTCATCATTGCAGGAAACACCTATTTTGGTGAGCAATCTCCTGAAAATGGTAAGCAGAAAGAGATAATAAAGCAACCACAACAAATAAGTGCATGGTATCTACTCGTAGTATCGACCATCACTCTATTTTTTGCGACTGCGACAATAATACTTCCCTCTCGCTTTGATCCTAATTATAAATTTGCCCTGCCTATAATCCCATCTTATACGCACTTATCATTAAATAATGCAGCGAGTCAAAACTGGTACCCTGTTTCACACGGTGCGACTAGCGAAGAGTTTAATTATTTTTTACAAGATAAGGATTTACTACAAGTTTACTTGGCAAATTATGCTCGACAAAGACAAGGCGAAGAAATTATTTTTGTTGGAAATACCCTCTTTGATGAAAATCGTTGGTTCAATGTCAAACAACAAACAACCTTATTAAACTCCCCCTTTCTTAAGCAGGTTAATTTAATCACGCTCAGAAAAGACAGCCATCGTTCTCGTTTAATTGCCTATTGGTACTTAGTCGACAGCCACTTTATAGCCGATAAAAAAACAGCTAAGTGGCATGAGGTTCAAGCCGCGATTAAAGGCCAGCCTGGCGCGACGCTCATTGCGATTGCAATTGATTACAGTAATGAAAATGAGACGCGCGCCTTAAAAACCATGACTAATTTTGTCACACTCTTTAGCTCGCACGCTATCAACATGAACAAATCAATATAAGAATAATCTATGCAAGCACTATCTTGGTATATAAAACGAATTAAAACGATGTCGATAAAGGAAATTACTTGGCGCGTAACGTCGTTATCCTCAGCACTTTTTGAACATCTACGAGTAAGTATGAACCTCGTATCGCAAGCGAAGTTTCATGACAACTATCAAGAAAATGCACCATTTCAACCTCCATTTAACGTATTTATAGGTGATATATCAGCCTTTAGTCCTGAGTGGCAGGTATTGCTACTTACCAAAGCGGATAAAATCATACAACATAAGCTCAGTTATTTTGATTTACAAGAACATCATCTAGAAACCCCTATCAACTGGCATAAAGATCATGCAACAGGCCAACAAACAAGTCGTGCAGCTATCATCTCAGTTAACTATCGTGACATGAATAAAAATGGCGATTGCAAATTAGTTTGGGAGCCTAACCGACACCATCAATTTGTAGTATTAGCGCGCGCATATAAAATAACGGGTGAAATAAAATATGCACAAAGTGTCGTTACTCAACTAACAAGCTGGTTAGATGCTAACCCTTACGGTTACGGCATGAATTGGAAAAGCCCCCTTGAATTAGGTATAAGAATGATTAATTGGGTGTGGGCAATTGATCTTATTCTCGATTCCGGACTGTTTACTGGTGACTTTAAAGCACGTGTATTAAATAGTGTCTATCTTCATTGCCGTGATGTAAGTAATAAATTTTCACAAGGCTCTTCTGCGAATAACCATTTGGTTGGTGAAGCAGCAGGTGTCTATATAGCCAGTAGTTATTTTTCAATGTTAAAAAATGCTAATCGTTGGCGTCATAAAAGTAAAAATGTTTTAGAAACTGAAATACAAGCGCAAACCTTTGCTGATGGATGCTCAAAAGAGCACGGCTTCAGCTATCAATTTTTTGTATTTCAGCTCTACTTGTTCTCTGCACAGGTTGGACGTTGGCAAAAAGATGATTTTTCTGCCTCCTACCAAGATACGTTAAAAAAATTGGCGGCATTTATTGCGTTAATTGCACAAGGGGGTGAAGACTATCCCATGCTAGGTGATCAAGACGATGGTTATGCGCTTGATCTTGGAAACCATGTCCATGATGTAAATGCACTTTGTGATTTGGCTGCCCACCTTTATGACAATCAAATATTTCATATCAATTACCGAAAACCCTGTGAGTCTGCATTTTGGTTATTCAATCAACGCATAGAGCGTAAGCACAACGTTTTACAGGAGGTTCCTCATTTAATTTCTCGTCAATTTCAAGAGTCAGGCTACTTTTTATTACAAGCAGGTAGTCTCACTAATAATGATCAAGTTAGTATTTTATTTGATTGCGCAGAGCTAGGCTATACATCTATCGCTGCTCATGGTCATGCCGATGCATTAAGCTTCGTGATGCGTTTAAACGGCAACGATCTATTCATTGATAGTGGTACATACGATTATTATAGTTTTCCACGTTGGCGTAATCAGTTTAGGAAAACACAAGCACATAATACGATCGAAGTTGATGGCGTAGATCAGTCGGTCATGACAGGCCCATTTATGTGGGAGCAACATGCACAAGCGCAGTGCACTCTCTGGAATCCCACTAAATCAGGAGGACAGGTAGCTGGTTTTCATAATGGTTACCAACGACTCTCATCGCCACTTATTCATGAACGTCACTTAGATTTGAACACTCAAAGAAATAGTTTAGTAATAACGGATAAAATTCAGTCTCAAGGCAATCATATTATTGCGTTATATTTTCATCTATCAGAAGATTGCAGTGATATTAAAATAGAAGGTCACATTTGTACCCTTTACTTAAACAGCAATAAAGTAAGTATCAGCCTGCCCAAAAACTTAACTCATGAAATAGTTAGCGGTAAATGGCATGAAGATACCGACCATACATCTTTAGGCTGGATAAGTCGTAGCTACCATCAGCGCACAGCTATTAACACATTGATTTCAAAAGGCAATACCAGTGGAAGCAAACTATTCACCACAGTCATCACTTGGATTTAATAAGATATTATGTTGGCTTTAAATAGCGCCCTGTTGGCCAAATCTGTTTAGCTTCAAAAGGCAGGTTCTTCATTTTTCTATGCCAAATAAAAAGGTTTTTACCGTGTTTTTTTTCTGCAAGCCAACGTCTTTTATGGTCTGTATAAACACCAAGAAAGTCATAACAATGTACACCTTCCTGTTTGCAACTCTTATATGAAAAATAACGTAATACCTGGCCAATTCCAGATACGTAATCAGGATTATAACCTTCTTGTATAGCCAAAAATTGGTCATTAAAAACATAACCAAGTTGCATTGCTTGCACTTCACCTCCACTTTCAAGTCGAAGTAATCTTAACCAACCTTTTTGTGATGCTAAAGGAACAAAATTCCGGTAAAAGTTAACGAGCTCTGGACGTCGCTGAAAAGTGCCTCGACCTAGGTGCTGCCAGTGTTTATTGTGTAACGTAAATAGTTTCTCAAGGTGCTCCCCAATATCATCATCTTCGCGGCTAGCTTTAACTTGCCAAGGTCCAATCTTATCTAATCGACAGCGAGTTTGACGTATATTAGTGCGTAAGCTCTTAGATAGATTAGGCAGTATTTCTGCTGTTAGCCCTCCTAACACCACCTGAGCAAACTCGACAGTTCTGCAATGGTAGTGGAGGGGTTTAACAGCTTCTAATGACTCTAATAATGTTGTACCTCCAGCAGTCCAAGATGCAACATTAGTAAACCAAATGAAATCCCAATATAGTTTAATATCAGGGCTAAGCAAATACGCCCAAAGCATGCTTTTAAGATCGAGGCACCTCTCTGCTTTAACAATAAAATTTGAATATTCTGATCCAGAGTTCTGATCGCCAACAAAGCGTAAAGATTGATAAGTTAATAAATTAGCTAATCGGTATTCTTGTATGTAGAAAGGGGCAATGGCGAGGGTCTGTTGACTATTTTTAATGACGATGATAAGTGGATTAATCGCCGTACTTTGACTTTTCCGCCAACAATCTATCCACTCCCAATTCAGGAAAATATGATTCGCATCAGATTGTTCGAGAAGGTTTTGCCAATCCTCTTTCAAAGCCTCGAATTCACTCCACTCTTTTATTACTCTAATTTCGATAGATTTATCTTCTCCGTTCTCCATATAAACCACCTCATCATGCCCTATAAATTATTTAATCTTTTATAAAAAATAATAGCTTAAAAATCAAATTAATAGAAAACACCGGGTATAAAACAAAACATATCGAGAGCTAAATATGAAAATTAAAATCAATTAATACAACCACTTACACAACCAAACAAACAGGCGGACAATAAATCATTCGCCTTGTTTATCACGTTTGACTTCTGGGGATTATGAACTAAACTGCACACCCTAATATAAAATTACGAATAAATATGGAGTTGGAAATGAATGATTCAAAACAATGGAGAGTTTCCATTAAACACCCTCGTCTACTCGTCTTTTATTGCTTATGTTTATCATTTTTAACAGCTTGTAATCAAGATTCAGCATCAAACAATGACGCGAGTCCAAGTATTGATTTAGGCCCTGACTTAACTGTCGATATCGGTGAATCCGTTCACCTCAGCCCTACAATCAAAAATTTAGACACGAATACGATCTCTTACCTATGGATACAAACATCCGGAAATCCAATATCGTTACCAGACAATAAAAGTTCATATATCGCATTTACGCCACTTGTAAATGACTTTTTAGAATTCGAGGTAACAGTCGCAGACAATCAAGATCAGGAATATAAAGATGCAGTGTCTGTAACAGTATTACCAGAAAATGGGAAATATACAGCCCAACTCAACTGGACAGCTCCGACTGAAAACGAAAATGGCTCAGCACTGACGAACTTGGCAGGGTATAAAATATATTATGGTCAATCTATAACTAACCTCGACGTATCGATAATAGTCAACAACCCCTCAGAAACCTCATACGACATCAAAAATCTAGACTCAAACAACAGTTACTTTTTTTGTATATCAGCTTATAGTGCCGCGGGTTCTGAAAGTAAATGCAGCGACACTGTGGATATTTTGTAGAAGTTATCAATATATTCATATTAGTAATTCCTCATGCAAACTCAGTAAAACTAATGTAATAGTGATTATCTAACATTAGTTTACTGACTAGGCTCAGGCTTACTATTTACGGTTTTTGTCTCTATTATTTCATGATATTAAGCGCTCATACCTCTCACTCCGCTTCAAATAAGTCTATATGCATAATTTCCTATAAATGCTCAAAATTTTGATTATATAACTAGAATAATTATTTCGAATTTAAAAAATCACATTTTCTGTAAACAACTGATAATCGTTGTCTATACTTCATTGAAAATACTCACTGACAATATGCACCAAATACTTCCAACGGCAATTATCAATCGGACAGCTCAAACTCTCAGCCTCATTTACGTGAAGAGTTTTGAAAGTAGCTGAACGATTTTATGAAACTCATTCTTTGTAAGGTTAATTTATATACGTACTACAAGATAACAGACCTGATACTTTTAGTATTAGGTATTACAATTCATACAGAATGTTGAAATTATCATGCCTATAAAAATATTAACCATCTTTGGTACTCGGCCAGAAGCAATTAAAATGGCCCCTCTTGTTAATGCGCTGAATGATCAACAAGATATTGATGCTAAAGTCTGCGTCACAGCACAACACAGAGAAATGCTAGATCAAGTTCTTGATTTATTTTCTATTATACCTGACTACGATCTAAATATAATGAAACCAGGGCAAGTATTGTCCGAAGTTACGACGAATATACTATTAGGTTTAGAGCCCATCCTTAAAGAGTTTCAACCCCAATTAGTTTTAGTTCACGGGGATACATCCACCACTGTATCTGCAAGCTTAGCAGCCTTTTATCAACAGATTCCAATTGGACATGTTGAAGCAGGTTTACGTACTCGAAACCTAAGTTCCCCTTGGCCAGAGGAAGGAAATAGAAAGCTAACAGGCGCAATTACAAAGCTTCATTTTCCACCGACTGTAAGCTCAAAAATTAATTTACTTAATGAGGGTGTACATCCTAATGACATTGAAGTAACCGGCAACACAGTAATCGATGCATTGATAGAAATAACGAATAAACTCAAGAATGACTATCAATTATCCACCACGCTAGCAGACAGATTCTCACAATTAAATAACGATAAAAAACTTATTTTAGTGACAGGGCATCGCAGAGAAAGCTTTGGCAGTGGATTTGAACGAATTTGCGAAGCGTTATCTGAAATTGCAAGTAAACACCCTGATATTCAAATCGTTTATCCTGTGCATCTAAATCCAAACGTCCTAGAACCCGTAAATCGAATATTATCAGGCCTCGACAATATCTTTTTAATCGAGCCACAAGACTATCTTCCTTTCATATATTTAATGAATAAAGCATATTTAATTTTAACTGATTCTGGCGGTATCCAAGAAGAAGGCCCAAGCTTAGGTAAACCAGTTTTGGTCATGCGTGATGTGACGGAACGCCCTGAAGCAGTCAGTGAAGGAACCGTTTTACTTGTTGGTACTGATAAAAACAAAATTGTTAATGCAATAGAGCGCTTACTACAAGATGAGGGTCACTATAACCAAATGAGTCGTTCACATAACCCCTATGGAGATGGGCAAGCGTGTCAGAAAATAATAGCTAAAATAAAACACTATTTCGAAACCCCCTAATACACGCATTATTCGCTCTGTTTAGGTATAAGAAATAATGGTGAATAACTATAACGACCTCAATGCATTAATAATCTGCAATAACAGTTTAAAGGCAATAAATTATGGAGCTCGATAAAGTATCAGTAATTGGGTTAGGTTACATAGGGCTTCCTACTGCAGCAATTATAGCTTCTCGTGGTTTGACTGTGATTGGGGTCGAAATTGACCAAGATACTGTTGAAACCATTAACGCAGGAAAAATACATATCGTCGAACCTAACCTAGACATTCTCGTTCGCAGTGTAGTTTCTAGTGGTAATTTACGCGCAGTGACAAAAGCTGAACCCGCAGACGTATTTATAGTTGCCGTACCAACTCCTTTTATCCATAGTGATGATGATAGCCATCAACCTGATATTAGTTATATTGAATCAACAACTAAAACAATCGCGCCCGTTCTTGAAAAAGGTAACTTGGTCATCCTAGAGTCAACATCTCCCGTGGGAACGATTGAAAAGTTAGCGGCTTGGTTAGCGAGAGCTCGTCCCGATCTTTCTTTTCCTCAAGATAAAGGTAATGCAGCAGACATCAATATCGCATATTGCCCAGAACGAGTATTACCAGGACATGTTTTGCAAGAACTGATCTCCAACGATCGTGTAATAGGTGGTATGAGCAACGTTTGTAGCGCTAAAGCCGTTGAACTTTACCGCACTTTCGTTCGCGGTGAATGCATAGTGACAAACTCTAGAACAGCTGAGATGGCGAAGTTAACTGAAAACTCATTTCGTGATATGAATATTGCATTTGCTAATGAGCTCTCTATTATTTGTGACAAATTAAAAATAAATGTCTGGGAGCTAATCAAACTATCCAACCGCCACCCTCGTGTTAATATATTAAATCCAGGCCCTGGCGTTGGTGGACACTGCATTGCCGTCGACCCTTGGTTTATTATCGACAGTTGCCCCAAAGAAGCACAATTAATCAAACAAGCACGCTTGATCAACGATCACAAACCCCATTATGTGGTTGATCAAATAATACGTGCTGCCGATGAATTTAAACGTCCTATAATTGCCTGTTTAGGACTTGCATTTAAAGCTGACATTGATGATCTTCGAGGTAGTCCAGCCTTGCAGATAGTCGAATTCCTTGCCAATAAAAGAGTAGGTTTATTACTTACTGTCGAGCCAAACATAAGGTCATTACCCCCTCATTTATCAAATTCAGACATTGAGCTAACAAGCTTAGAGACCGCCTTAGCGGTTGCTAATGTAGTCGTTATACTTGTAGACCATCAAGAATTTAAAGCGGCAGATAAAGCCCAGTTTTCAAAAAAAATTGTTATTGATACTCGTGGGATCCTATGAGTTAAGCTCCATCCAACTTCGATATTCAGGCATTACAGCAGATAAAAGGTTGCGAAAGATCCATGATGGGTTATTTATCCCAATTAACTACATTTGATTTTCTAGTAGCTTGCGTTGAGTTCGCACTTGCTTTAACTGCGCTGATTAAAATAAAAAACGTAAAAATAAAGCTTAGCTTTTGTATTTTCTCTTTTTTTTCAGCTATTTGGCATATCACTTTAAGTCAAACCCCATTCACTAATCTAGCCTCTAGTTACCAATTTCAACTGCTAGAAATAATGCGTTACATTGGTTTATTCTTGGTGCTTATTTACCTATTAATGTATTCACAAAAGACACGGCTTCCAGCACATTACTCAACCTTTATGTACCTCATCATTATTATCACGAGTGCCATTTATCTATTTGGTTTAAACAAACCGTTGAATCCATTTTTTCATCCAAAATCATGGCTATATATAAAAATAATATTGTGTTTGATGGCAGTCGTTACCGCAGAACAAATCCTCAGACATACGAATTCAAATAGAGTGAGTAAATTAGTGGCACTTGTTGCGATTACTCTACTTTCTTATGACATACTCGTTTTTTCTAACTTGTTATTATTTACCAGCAAGAATTATAGCCTTTGGTATACAAGAGGCATGATTAGCACAACAACATCTCTAATATTCGCACTGTCAATTATCATATACCCATTTCAGCAGTTACAAGATAGTAAATTTAAATTATCTCGTTCGATCATCATGTTTAATGCCAGTTTCATATTGGGAGGAATATTCCTTATATGCATGGCGACATTGGGGCTTGTGGTTAATATATTTAATGCTGAATGGGCTGAAGTCTCTAAAATCCTTTTGTATGTAATGTCAATATTTGCCATAGCTGCCTTATCGTGTGTCGAAAAATTTCGTCTACTTATTACTGTGTGGATTAGTAAGCATTTCTTTGTTAATAAATATGACTATCAAAAACAATGGATTGAGTTAGATTCGTTGCTGTCAAAAAAACGAGAAGATAACAACGGTTACGAAATAGCACTTTCAGCCATGACAACTTTATTTAAATGTAACAGCGGAGGGATTTGGTTAAAAGGCCAGCAATTTTACTCACCCGTAGCCTTAAAAAATTTCGAATTACCTTCCTCTGGTGCAATTGAAGCAAACAACAGCCACTTTATACAATTAATGGATGAAAATGAGTGGGTATTTAAAGCGCATAGAAATACCAATATTTATGATAAAGAAAAAAATAAACTTTTACCTCAGTGGTATCTCAACGCTAAAGGCCCATGGGTTATAGTTCCATTAAATGCAAATCAAGAATTAATTGGCTTTACCGTACTGTGTGAGAACACGATTAATGCACCATTAACTTGGGAAGATTTAGATATATTAAAACTAACGGGACGCCAGATCGGCAGTTATATTATTAGCCATCAAACCTCTGAAAAGCTAATTCAAAATAAGCAGTTTGATCTATTTAATAAAATAACAGCCTTTGCTATTCACGATATAAAAAATCTTATTTCACAACAAAGTTTGATCGTTAATAACGCAGAGAAATTTATGCACCACCCTGATTTCATTCATGATGTCATATTAACAATTACTAACTCAGTAGAGAAAATGGATCAATTATTAGTCAAACTAAAAGGTAATCCACACGGTGATATTAAGCCCGTCAATATAAATAAACTTCTTAAAAATGCGATAGAAATGAATATATCTAACTTTCCGACTCCAACAGTATCCATACAAGGTAAAGATGCATTTGTAATGGCAGATAAAGATAAATTACAAATGGTGCTCTATCATTTAATTAGAAATGCGCAGGATGCAACCAAAGACAGTGGAACCATAGCAATAAAACTAGCGACGAAAAATGAAGAGCTTTGGTTCGAAATAAAAGATAGCGGATGTGGTATGGACAAAGTATTTATTAAGGAAAAATTATTTAAACCTTTTTCAAGTACGAAACAAGATAAAGGAATGGGTATTGGCGCATACCAAATAAGGGAGCTGATACATTCGTTACAAGGAGAAATTTTTGTTGATAGCATCATAGGAAAAGGCACTACATTCTTAATTTTTTTACCCTTGAACAACAATAGAAATAAATAAAATAGTGAACATTCATGATCATAACATTAAAACTGGCACGCTTTAGCTCAACTAAAAGAGGACTATATGCCAAACATTTTATCCATTATATTAATGATTTTTATATTAACAAGTTGCTCTACATCAGGTTCACTCGAAACGAGCGAACCTGAACAGAATGTCAGTATTCCTGAATACAAAATAGGTGCTGGGGATCAATTATATATTAACGTTTGGAAAAATCAGGACTTATCTCTAAATATGCTCGTTCGTCCTGATGGCAAAATATCTGTCCCACTTGTTGGTGATATTAGCGCCGTAGGTCTTCCCGCAGAGACATTAGCTGCGCAACTCAACGAACGCTTAAAGAAGTTTATTCGAGACCCAGAGGTGACTGTAATAGTTACATCGCCGGTCAGTGCCGAGTTTTTAACTCGAGTTCGTATCACTGGCGCAGTTAACGCCCCTCAATCGACGCCTCACAGACAAGGGATGACCGTACTCGATTTACTATTACAAGCAGGAAGTCTAACCCCTTTTGCCGACGGTGACGGTGCTATTTTATACCGAAAAACAGACGATGGTGTTAAACGTTACTCTGTAGAACTTGATCACATTATTAAGCAAGGGGATATATCTACGAATTATGAATTACGTCCATCAGATATTCTGATTGTCCCTGAAAGTTTATTTTAACGTGAATTTAATGAGGTATTTTAAACATGGAACAAAATGAAATATTAAAATATATACCCATTATATGGCAGAGAATCTGTTTAGAAAGATTAAAATCGATACTGCTTATAACGTTAATCAGCTTTGCCATTTTAAGTATAGGGATCTATAAACCTTCTGTATTTAATAGTGAAGTAACTATTTTTGCTGATACTCAAAATATCATCAAACCCTTACTAGGAAAGCAAACTTCAGTAACAAATGTAAAACAAAGTAGAACAGCACAAATTCGAGATGTTATGTACTCCCCTAGACAGTTAAATAAAGTTATTAATAATATTTATGGCAAAGATACTTTCACAACAGCGGCAGACCGTGAGCAAGAACTGGCCAGTATACGAGAAAAACTAGAGGTCAAAGGATTATCAGGTAATTACATTAAAATAGTGTATCAAGATGATAGCCCTGATAAAACCTATAGATTACTTAATGAAATAGTTAGACTCTTCATTGAAGATAGCGCGAATACTAAAAGAGATGAAAGTCGAAGCGCATATAACTTTATCAAACAACAAGTGGCGAGTTATAAGAATCAATTAGTGTTAGCTGAGAATAAATTAAAGACATTTAAATCATCACATTTAGATGGCACAGAAACAGGCGTCGAATCTAGAATTTCAGTGTTACGTAGTGATATTGAAGATATGAAAATAGAAAAGTTGGAAAACTTAAATCGTATTTATTTACTTAAAAAACAATTAAGTTCACAAAAAAAATTCTCATCGAATGATTATGAAGCATCCCTTTACCACAATCAACTCAGGGCATTACAACTGCGCCTTGAAAACCTACTACTCGAGTATAAAGACGACTACCCTGAAGTATCTGACGTTAGATACCAAATTAGTAATCTAAATAAAGTTATTCAAGATTTGAACTCTGGAAAAAAAGAGAAAAGTGATATATCAACTACTCTCAACCCATTATATCAAGAACTAAAAATAAGTTTGGCAGAAGCCACTATTTTAAACAGCACAATAGAAAACAGACTTAAAGCCTTTCATAAGTTAATTGAAGATGCCTATGAACGACGTAAGCGAATTGCCAATAACCAAGCAGAGTTGTCTGAATTGACTCGGGATTACAATGTAGTTCGGATTCTGTATGAAGACATGCTTGCAAATAAAGAAAAAGCGCGCATTTCCATGGTGCTAGATATTGAAGGACAAGGGGTTAACTACAAAATACAAGAGCCAGCAACTTACCCCATGATCCCATCTGGACTTCGCTTTATACACTTCGTTATTGCAGGCCCCATCCTTGGATTATTATCGGTCATCTGTCTATTTGCAGTAAAAGTCGTACTCGATAATAAGATTCGCTTTGCATCTCAACTGTCATCACTCACTAATACACAACTTCTAATCAGTATTGATCACACTTTTAGTCGCTCTGAAAGAAAAAAACAAAAAATAAACAATATTTTGTGCACGTTTTACTTCTTATGCGCATTAACGATCTATATAGCAACTGCACTTACGCAAAAATATGACGTATCTATACCAACATTAATTACACCATTGTATTTTCAATTAATGGAATTAATAAAATGACACAGAACCCTTTAAATTTAAAAGCACAAAATATTAGTAGTGGCCAATTGAATGCTAATAGTATGGATAGCGATAACTGTAAAAAAATTAAAAATATGAATGATGCTAGCCTATTCACTGCAGAAGAACTAGATGAGCTAAAAATAATTTATCCCGGCTGTAAAAATGATAAATCTCTTAATTATTATCGCGAATTACGCACTAAACTATTAAAAGCAGCCAATAACAAAAATTTTGTTTGTATGGTTTCTAGCGTCGCAGAGGGGGCTGGAACGAGTCATGTTGCAGTTAACTTGGCTGCAAGTATTGCACTGGACCACAGTAAAACAGCGCTGATAATAGACTGTAATAGTTACAACCCTCATTTACATAACTATTTGAAGGATGAAGATCCACTCGGATTATCTAACTACCTTGAGCAAAACACCCAAGAAATCGAAGATATTATCTACCCTTCAGGTATTCGTCGAGTCAGGATTATACCTAGCGGTATTCGAACTGAATATGCAGCTGAAAATTTTTCATCTGAAAAAATGAAATCGTTTATCGATACAGTAAAAAAACGTTATCCAGATCGTTTTATTATATTAGACACTCCACCTATTAGCCTTTATGTAGAAAGCCAAATTTTAGCGTCAATTTGCGATATAGCTATTTTAGTCATTCGCTACGGTCATACTACAGCATCAGAAGTGCAGACCGGAATTGATCTGATTAACAGTGATAAATTAGCGGGTGTTATTCTTAACAATGAGTAATATATCTATGAATATGAGTAACAATACTATTCGAATATATATAACTCTATCCTCGTTTAGCATCTTATACGAGGGTAGCGCTCTTGCATCTGAAGCCTACGCCCGAAACAGATTTATAGAGGTCGGCGCCGAGTATGAATACAGTGACAACATCTATAAAGCACCTAATCGTAAGAAGGATGGGACAACGACGACTGCTGGAATAGAACTCGGCTATGAGCAAAATAAAGCCAACAACCGTATTAGTCTTAACTACTATGCTGAACACTCAGAGACAAGTGAAGCTGACTTACAAAGTAATAGTTATTGGGTCGGTCACTCTGCAATTTCACAAGACGTTTTCAGCAAAAATCTGCTGTTTAATCTTGAGCATACACGACAGCGTTACCTTATAGATCAAACTAAAACAGCACTTGATAGCAATCAGGATGAAAGAGACCTTCTGACAGCGGGCTTACAATGGCGAATTCCTTATTCGCCCCGAGTCATCTTTATATTAGGCGCTACGCATACACAAACTTGGTTTAAAGAAGAGAAGATCAATAATAACAGTACGAACGAAGGCCAAGTCAGTTTGCAATATGCATTCGATAACATATCACAAATTCGACTCAGTTATGTTCGTAGCCAAAATAAGTTTGATGATTTTGACTACACCTACGATGAGCACAGCTTAGATGTTCGCTTTACACGTCAATACTTACTGGGAAATTACGCCTTTAACGCAGGAGGAAACTGGGTTAATGCTTCAAGCGAAAAATATGATGGATACCATTATGGGTTCACTATTGATGCAAAATTTCACCGGTATTTATTTGTCTTTAACGCATCTCAAGTATTAACCAATACTTCAGCTCAAGTTGGGACAGATGATGAGTTAGACTTTTCAAACAATCAATTATTTTATAGAACTAATGTTGCATTGCAACAACAGTACACGTCCTTAGATGAGCGGTTACTCAGCACAATCCGCTTATATTATGATAATGATGATGCAATCGCATCCATGAACGGCTCTGATATCAGAGATCAAGATAGATATGGCGCTTACGGAGAGCTAACGTGGTCATTTACGAATAAATTAAGCGCTAACTTATCCCTCAACTATTATAGCGCAGAGCTTTCAACTCGCGATACAAAAAAATTCGCAGAAGCAAAAATTGGCAGTCGTTATAGTTTAAATTCCTCACTATATATCCAATTTACAGTTTCTTTTGAAAAACAACATAGCATGCAGAACTCTGCGGGTTATGAAGAAAAAAACTATGCAACGAGAATAGCTTTCAGATACTAAATATTCTTATTATTAGGGAGTATATTTTGCAAAAAAACATCACTCAAACATTACTCATTGTTGAAGATGACATCGGGCTTCAAACTCAACTTAAATGGCATTTTTCTAATTATAATGTAGTGGTAGCTGCGAATGTCAATGATGCTATTACAGCTATACGTTTACATGAGCCACAAGTTATGGTGCAAGACCTTGGCTTGCCACCCGAACCAGATGGTGTAATACAGGGTTTCGAATTACTACAACAATCCCTGCGTATACATCCCCACATGAAATTAATAGTGATGACAGGTAATGATTGTAATGAGCATGCGCTAAAAGCGGTCAGCCTAGGTGCTTATGACTTCTATAGTAAGCCAGCCAACCCTGAAACACTGGAACTTATCGTGCAACGTGCCTTTCATATGCATCAACTTGAAAGTAAAAATAGAGCCTTTAACTTATCTAAAAGTAGCAACCTGGAAGGATTAATCACGACCGATGACAAAATGCTTAAACTTTGTAAATTAATCGAAAAAGTAGCGCCGACCAATGCGGCTTGCTTACTCCTTGGTGAAAGTGGAACAGGTAAAGAAGTATTAGCTAAAGCATTACATACTCTCAGCACTCGTAATGAGTATCCTTTTGTGGCAATAAATTGTGCAGCCCTACCCGAGAATTTGTTTGAGAGTGAATTATTCGGCTATGAGAAAGGTGCGTTTACCGGCGCTGTAAAAAGTACCCCCGGAAAGTTTGAGCTTGCGAATGGTGGAACAGTATTTCTTGATGAAATTGGGGAAATGCCCCTGCAATTACAAGCTAAACTACTACGCTTTCTGCAAGAGAAAGTAATAGAACGAATTGGAGGACGGAAGTTAATTCACCTAGATACCAGAATTGTCTGTGCAACCAATAGAAATCTAGAAGATATGATGGCTAACGCCGCATTCCGGGAAGACCTCTATTATCGAATTGCAGAAATACAGATAGAAATTCCGCCATTAAGAGATAGAAGCTCAGACAAAACCTTACTCGCTCGTTATTTGTTAAAAAAATATGCTCAAAAAGAACATTTAAACATAGTAGGTCTTAGTGAAGACGCCATCAATGCTATCGAGGAATATTCATGGCCAGGCAATATTCGAGAGCTTAGCAATAAAGTCACTCGAGCCGCAATCATGTGTGAAGATAAATACATTAGCGCTGAAGATCTTGGTTTAAAGTCAGCTGAAAACATCCATCTAAATCTAAAAGTTATTAGGGAAAGTGCGGAAAAAGATGCGCTTAAAACAACACTAAGTGCAACGGGGAATAATATCTCTGCAGCTGCAAAACTGCTTGGTGTCACTAGACCTACATTATACGATTTAATGAAAAAACATAATTTAGATGCAAGCTTAAAAACAAACTTAATTTAATCACAAACTAAAAATCAGTCAAACACATAAACCTTAAAAAGTTAGACTAGGAAGACACATATGAAATTAATTGAACTTAATATTCAAATAAAAAACCTCTTCACAGCAATATTACTATCAGGTGTAATTCTAGTCGCAGGCTGCAATGAATCAGCTGATTTACAGAGCAGCACTGATCCAAATATATACATTCAACAGAGTAAAGCATTCCTCGATGGGCATCAATTTAAATCCGCTTTTAATGCCGCAACTGAAGGGATCAATGCCGATCCTAAACGACTTGATAGTTATCTTATTTTAGCGTCAATACACCTACAATCAGGGCATCCCAAAGATAGTATTAAAGTGCTTGAAGCTTTTACTGGTAGTAAAAATGCCGAGTACTATTTTGCACTACTGGATGCCTACCAAATGTCAAACAAATTGATTTCAGCACAACAACTTATTGAGCAACAACAACAATTACTATCAACACAAGCACAGCGTTTACAGCTATCCGTTGCACAACAACTACTGCATACCGATAAGTTAGAACAAGCCAAAACAACGTTTAGCCAATTATTAGAAGATCCGGATTACAAAATTGAGGGTATGCTTGGCTTAGCAAAAATTGAAGTAGTCTCAGACAACGAAATTAATGCAATCAATATAATTGATAGTATCATCGACATCGACCCTAAAAACACAGACGCTCTCTTTTTAAAAAGTCTAATTTATATCAATATGGATGAGCTTACTAATGCTGAAGAAGCACTATCACAAACACTGGCTAGCCTTCCAAATGCTGATATATTTACGGTACAACGAATTAAAATATTTCAGAGCTTAGCGCATGTATTAACACAACAAGGGCGACTATCTGAAGCAAAAATATATACGCGTATTTTATCTGATGAATTCCCAATGTCAGAGTCACTGTCACTACAATATACTCAGGCACTTAACTTATTTCAAAATGAAGAGTTTTCAGCAGCTAAAGAAATATTATTGGAGATTTTAGATGGTTCTCCAGGGCATAAAAAATCAGCCGCCTTATTGGGATTAATACTTTACAATGAAGGTAATCCAGAAAACGCCGAAAAGTATCTCATAGATGTTGTTGATCCAGAAGTGTCTCCAACAAAACTCACAGAACTTTATGTTAAAACCCTATTACAACAAAATAAATATGACAATGTATTAGATCTACTTAAATATATACCCGAAACAAGTAGAGATACTGACACATGGATTCTTTATATAAGTGTTGCAATCCAGCAAAAAGAGTTTAGCAAAGCCAAAGAAGGTCTTGATAAAGCAATGTCATTAAACCCTAAGTCTGAGCGTGTTGCATTACTTGCATTCCTTTATTACAGCAACTTACCAGAACCACAGCCAAAGATGGCATTACAAACCCTATCTTCAAGTTTAACTTTTAATCCAGAAAGCCCCAAATTACAAACATTGTACATTCGACAACTACTTACACTTAATAAAACAACGGAAGTAGATAACTATGTTACAAGTTTAGAGGAAACATATAGTAAAAATACGAATACACAATTAATTATCGCGAGTTACTACATGTATCAACAGCGATTACATAAAGCAATACCAATAATAGAAAATATTTTGGTATCAGAGAAAGATAATATCCAAGCACTTTATACCTTGGCTAAAATCAATAATATAAATAAAAACTGGCAGCTATCTTTAAATAACTATAACGACATTATTAAGTTTTACCCTACTGAAATCACAGCCTATAAAGGAGCGATACTGAGCTTAATGAAGTTAAAAAAAGATCCCTTAAAGACAGCTGACTTCCTTCCCGAAAATTATAACGCTAGTTTATTAGCACTAACCTTAGCCCATTTAAGCCTACAACAAAATAGGCTTGATTTAGCTGATAATTATGCAAAAGAAGCAAACAATGAGTTGCCTAAAAAATACCAAGTAAACCTTGATGAATTAACGGTACAAATTGCTCTATTGAAAGGACGTACTGCTTTCATAGAAAAAGATTACCTAAAAGCGAGAGAAATAGTCACCTCAACAACTAAACATTATGTAAATAATGTCCGCCTCCTCAGTTTATTAACTCACATAGAGATCGCTTCAGGTCAATATAACGAAGCCCAAAGCCTAGCTGAACAAATAAACCAATTACTACCCAATAATTCATTAGCGACACTACTCAATTCACAAATATTGAATGCCAAAGGAGAAAAAAATAAAGCAATTAAGCTATTACATTCATACTGGAATAAAGTAAAAGATAGAAGCGTCGCTGAGCAATTATATTTACAATTAAAAACTAATAACTCAGAAAAAGCGTTCACGTTTCTTGATGAATGGCAAAATGAGTTTCCTGATAGCCTGATACCGACTCGTTATAAGGCTATTTACTTACAGGAACAAGGTGAAAATAAGCAAGCGATTGCCATCTATAATGCCATATTACAAAAAGCACCAAATGAGATAATCAGTTTAAACAATACCGCTTGGCTTTCTTTTGAAGCTGGTATTCCACAGGCTCTTTCTTTTGCTGAGCGAGCCTATAAATTAAAGCCCAATAATGCTGCCATTTTAGATACTTATGGTTGGATATTATTTCATCATGGCGATAAAAACCGAGGAAAAGCTTTAATCCAACAAGCCAGTAAACTATTGCCTAATGATAAAAACATTCAACAACATTTAGACGAGGTAAGTAAGGGGTAACTGTCGAAATAATTTACACAAATTTCAAGTAATCAAACTGTCAATATGTAGCACATTGAAAATTAAATAATATTAAAATTGGTGTGAAAAATGCTTAATATTGCATAGGTATATTTTTAAGGAAATAACCATGAGAACGATTATATCTCTACTAACAGCGTTATTTTTATTCGTAAGCACGACAACATCTGCAGTGTTACTTGAAGGTAAAATAGACTTCACTGGTCTATCAACGACTACCGACAATGGTTCAGCAGTAACGTCATTAATGTTCTCTACGTTTGAAATCGATGCGGTAACAGGTGATTTTATTCCAGCTGTGACGCCAGGTGATACAGTCATATTTTCGGATTTAGCCACCATAGTTCCAACAAATGATTTATGGCATATAGGAGGATTTGAATTTGACCTTGCTGCTATTACTATAAATACGATTGTGGGTAGTGTAGCTATCGTTGAAGGGGCTGGTTTTCTTTCAAAGGCTGGCTATGAAACAACGCCCTATAATTGGGCTTACAGTAGCAGACGAGGTAATAACTCCTTCTCTGCAACAGTATCTCCTGCCCCCCCTAGTATTATCCGAACTAGGAGTTCATTCCCACCGACAGTGGTTCCTGCGCCTGCTGGTGCAGCGCTTTTAGGTTTAGCTATTTTAGGCTTTGGATTCACTCGTCGTAATAATCAGGTGCAACACAACTAACCCTATACCAATTTATGCCCGTATAGCGTTGATAGGTAATAAGTCACTTGTTTTAATGGGAATGAGTTAATGGAAAAATATCAAGTCAAATTAATACTCAGTTTAGATTATGAGCTTTTTTTTGGTGATAGTACTGGCAGTATTGAAAACTGTATGATTAATCCGACACAACAGTTACTCCAATTATTGAATAAGTATAATTGTAAAGTCAGCTTATTTGTTGATGCAGGGTTTCTAGTTAAACTAAAAGCGCAATCTTTTGACTTTCCAGTTTTAGAAAAACAATATCAAACGATTAAAACACAATTAAAATCACTGTCATCACAAGGCCATGATATACAACTCCATATTCACCCTCATTGGCAGGATAGCTATTATAATGGTAATACTTGGGTAATTAATACTGAGCGCTATCGCTTGCATGATTTTAACCCAGAAGAGATCTATGACATAGTACAAAGCTATAAACAAGAACTTGAAGCATGCAGTGAACAAGCTGTATTCGCTTTTCGAGCTGGCGGTTGGTGTTTACAACCCTTTGAGCAAATCAAGTTAGCGTTAAAAGCGAGTGGCATTTGGTTAGACAGTACCGTGTTTTCTCAAGGACATTCAGATGATCCAACTCGCAGGTTTGATTTTAATACCACACCTAAGCAAGCATATTGGTATTTTGATAATGATCCTTTAAAACAACAACAAGACGGTTACTTTACCGAACTTCCCATCAGTGCGACTAAAACATCACCTCTATTTTTTTGGAAGCTCGCGCTTCGTAAAAAATTCTCCAGCCATTTATTTAGTTCCTTCGGCGATGGGCGAGCAATGATCGCAAGTCGCAGTTATTATATTGAGCGATTAACGAAAACAACTTACGGGCCAGTCATGATTGATGGATCTAAAGCAGGACAACTAGAGAAGGCATTTCAAGAACATCTAGAACAAGCAAATCAAGATAGTATTTTTAATATAATGGGGCACCCAAAAAGTTTATCCCCCTACTCTTTAATAAAATTAGAGCAATTTTTACAGCTACACCACGAACTAGATTCCATTACCTATCAAGATCTTAAACATCTTAAAAATACATTTATACCAGATCTCAATAAAAGGTGTTCATGAAGGCTCAGCTTAAATACCTAATGTTTACGTATAAGTTATCATTTTACGTCCTAAAAAAGCACCGAACGTTTCCACGCTAGTGCTTTATATACTGACAAATACTTATTGAAAGAGAAGTTTTACATGACTTAATCTAATTAAAACAAGTTTGTATTATCCGTAAACCATCAGCCGTTTACAATGTTACGTACAATAACTAGATCTTCTGGTGTATCAACGCCTGCAGCGGGTGCTTCAAGCGCTTCTTCAACATGAATTTTTTCACCATGCCAAAGTACACGTAATTGCTCTAACGATTCAATCTGCTCTAATTCTGTTTCCGCCCACTGAACGTAATCACGAATAAAACCAGCACGGTATGCGTAAATACCTATATGGCGTTGGTACACAGGCTTAATGTCTGTCACTGGCGTATGCATAAAGTTATCACGATGATACGGAATAGGTGCACGACTAAAATACAAAGCATAACCTTGCTTGTCCGTGACAACTTTAACCGCATTGGGGTTAAAGACTTCTTCCACATCGGTGATAGCAACAGATAACGTCGCCATACGCGCTTCGTTTTGTTTGCCAAGATTAGTCGCGACTTGCTCAATAATACGCGGTGGAATTAATGGTTCGTCACCTTGAACATTAACAATAATGTCATCATCATTAAAACCTAATTTACTACATACTTCAGCTAAACGCTCTGTACCTGAGTTATGCGTAGGTGACGTCATACAAACTTCGTAACCTAAAGCAGCAACCGCCTTTTCAATACGCATATCATCTGTAGCAACAACGACACGTGAAGCACCACTTTGCATAGCTTGTTCGGCAACACGTTGGATCATTGTTTTACCACAAATATCAACGAGCGGCTTACCGGGCAAGCGGCTAGATTGATAGCGTGATGGGATAATGACAATAAAACTCATTTAGCTAACTCTTCACTGCTTAACTGACGTGCTTTAACCTCAAGTAGTACTGGAATACCTTCCGTAATTGGATAAGCAAGACGATCTACATTACAAATAAGTTCATTGTTGCTTTTATCATAGTGCAGTTTTCCCTTACAAACAGGGCAAGCAATAATTTCAAGTAAGTTATGATCCAGAGTCATGGGTTAATTCCTTTAATTTTAATAATAACTGCGGTAAAAAATCGCTATCTAAACTTGCGTTTACCGGTAAATAATACCAATTATCTTGAGCAAAAGATTGACACTTTACAGCATCTTTCTCAGTCATAATAACGGTTCTGCCTGCTGCAAATTGTTCAATTTCAACGGCTGTAAAAGCGTGATGGTCAGGAAATGAAAGATATTCTTCAATCACATAATCGTGTTTATCTAATGTAGTATAAAAACGCTGAGGATTTCCAATACCAGCAATTGCAACCATAGATTTAGATTTATCCAATGTCACTAATTCATTATTTGTTACTCTACGTAATGGCGTTGCGACAAGGTTCATGTTTACTTCCCCAGCGAAGCCATTACCACCATTACAGATTACAAAATCAGCCGTATCTAGACGCCACGGACCTTCGCGTAACGGCCCCATGGGTAACAAATGACCATTACCTAAACGGCGTTTTCCATCGATGACAATTAATTCGATGTCTCGTTGCATAGCATAATGTTGTAAACCGTCATCAGTGATAATAATGTCTACATCAAAATGTGCTAACAAATATGCAGCAGCATCGGAACGAACAGGACTAATCACCAATGGACATCGAGTACGTTGTTGCAACATGAATGGTTCATCACCACTTTGTTCAACAGGTGAGTCCGAATTAACAATATATGGATATTGCGGCGCTTTAGAACCATAACCTCGGCTAATAATACCAGGCTTATATCCAGCGCTAGTCAGTTGCTCACACAAATAAACAACGAGCGGCGTCTTACCAGTACCACCAACCGTGATATTACCAACCACAATTGTCGGTACACTTGGCTTTATACTGGTCTTAATGCCGGATTTAAATAGCGCGCGACGACAGCATGTAATTGCCGCAAAAGTAACACTTAACGGCGCAAGCAGCCATTTAGCCCAATGGTTACCGTACCAAATATCCTCTTCTATTTTCACGCGGAGTCCTGTTTAGCCACCAAGTTGTAAACGGTGTAATTGTGCATAATGTTCACCTTTAGCAAGTAACTCGCTATGTGACCCAGTTTCAATAATAGAGCCGGATTCAATAACTAAGATTCGGTCTGCCGCTTCAATCGTTGATAAACGGTGAGCAATCACTAATGACGTTCTATCTTTTTGTAATACTTCAAGGGCTTGCTGTACTTTACGTTCTGATTCAGCGTCCAATGCAGACGTTGCTTCATCGAGAATTAAGATGGGAGCATCTTGTAACAATGCTCGTGCAATGGCCAGACGTTGGCGTTGACCACCTGATAGCATTGCACCGTTTTCACCAACTATAGTATCAAAGCCATTGTCAAAACCTTCAATAAATTCTAATGCGTTGGCTTTAGTCGCCGCTTCAATAATCTCTGCACGTGTCACTTCGTTAATACGGCCATAAGCAATATTAGCTGCGATCGAATCATTAAATAAATGTACATTTTGCGATACTAAGGCAATCTGGTTACGTAAAGATTTCAATTCATAGTCATGAAGAGGCATATCATCAATACTAATCTGACCTTTTTCTATTTCATAAAAACGCGTAATCAAACTGGCCAATGTTGATTTACCACTACCCGAGCGACCAACAAGAGCGATCATCTCACCGGGTTGTGCGGTAAAGTTCATATTCTCAATCAAGCGCGAACTCGCGGTTGGATAAGTAAAATCAACATTTGAGAAGGTAATTTTACCTGTAACACGTTCCGCTACATAGGTACCTGTATTTTTCTCTGCTTCGAGATCAAGAATATCAAATAAGCTGTTACATGCCGAAATTGCTCTTTGGATTTCAGAGTTGACGTTGGTAATATCACGTAATGGACGTAATAACGCCATCATAGAGCCGACAATGGCCACGAATTTACCTGGCGTAAGTTCCGCACGAATGGATTCAAAAGACGCAAGGTATAAAACAACACCAAGTGCAAATGAAGCCACGATCTGTACTAGCGCATTACTTGCTGCACCGGTTATCGCCATTTTCATTTGTTGCTGGCGAATATGGTTACTCACAATACCAAAACGTTCACGTTCTGTGTCATGCCCAGCTGACATTAATACGTCTTTATGACCATGTAACATTTGCTGCGCTGTTGATGACACATTACCCATAGCTTGCTGTAGACGTAGACTGATCACACGAAAGCGACGGCTCACAGTACCAATAATGATACCAACCAGTGGAGCAATAAATAATAAAACGAGGGATAACTGCCAGCTTTGGTAGAACATCCAAATAAGCAAACCAAGAATAAACGCACCACTACGGAACACGTTTACGATTGTTTTAGATGCTGCACCTGAAACTTGGCTGGAATCATAGATAATTTTTGATACTAATTCACCGGATGGGGTTTTATCAAAGAAGCTCACTGGTAAATGCATTAAATGATCAAATAACTGACGTTGTAAACGCATTACTACGGTATTACCCGCTTTCGCCATGCAATAACTTGAACCAAATGAAGCTAAGCCACGTAAACAAACCATACCGACAACAAAGAGTGGCATCCACTTTAAGAATGCTGACGTTTCAGCGTTAAAGCCATCATCGACAAGCGGCTGTAGAATATTAAGTAACGTTGCATCGACAATGCCGTAACCAAGCATAGCGAGGATACCAAAACCTAAGGTGGTTTTTAAGTCGAGAACATATATAGAAAATCGCTTGACGGTTTGCCAAGCTGTACGCTGTTGATCCATGAAAACTGTCTTGTTATTGAGATAGACAATCATTTTAAACCTAGGTTAACTAAAATACCAAACTTTCAATGCATAGAACCTCATAATAACTGTTTTTTAACCATATTAATAAAAAGGCTGCCCCAAATGGAGCAGCCTTTTAAATGATAATGATTAAGTCAATTAAAATAACAAGCATAAGTTTACACCGCGTTATTTTTACCCACCTCTATTTGAGTAGGCTGACTTGGTGTTACGACTTGAGTATTACCGCCAATATTTAACAACCATGCTAGCGCTGGTAGGAAACATAAAGCACCAATCATATTCCAGATAAACATGAAAGTAAGCATTAAGCCCATGTCAGCTTGAAATTTAATGGGTGACAATACCCAAGTGCACACACCAATAGCCAAGGTAACACCAGTAAATGCAACCGCTTTACCGGTGCTGGATAATGCGTACTTATAAGCATCTTGTAAGTTATCACCCATTTTTAAACGGGCTGATAACTGACTATAAATGTAGATGCCATAATCCACACCAATGCCCACACCTAATGCAATGACAGGTAATGTGGCCACTTTAACGCCAATACCTAATGTAGCCATTAGCGCTTGGCCTAAGATAGAGGTCAGCGCTAAAGGCAAAATAATACATATGAGTGTTTTGACTGAACGGAATGTCAGGAAGCAAAGCAGCCCAACTACGCCATATACCCACATCAACATTTGATATTGTGCTTTCTCAATCACGCTGTTTGTCGCCGCTTCAATACCCGCATTACCAGCCGCCAGCGCAAAATTAACACCTTCAGTTTTATTCGCTGCTGTGTAAGCAGTGATATCAGCAATCACAGTTTCGAGTGTATTCGCTTTATGATCATCAAGATAAATAATAAGCGGTAACATACTACACGTATTATTCATAAACGCAGCAGGCGCGCGACCTACGGCAGCATTAAGTACTAATTGATTAGGACTTAATCCTTGCCATTTTGGATTACCTTCATTCATGCCCACAATAGCTTTTTTAGCAATCGTCGCTACAGAAAGCGTTGATTGCACACCTGGAATACCTTCAACATGTGCTTGTAATTGGTTTACTGCATTCAATGTATGGTAACTACTACATTGTTCTGCGGGGGTCTCGACCATTAACACCATGATGTCAGTGCTCGCTTGGTAATTATTTGCAACATACGCATTATCTAAATTATAGCGACTGTCAGCGCGTAATTCAGGCGCACCCGCGTCGAGATCACCAATTTTTAACGCTTGTCCTTGATACAAACCAACAGCAAGACAAACCACACCGAATATTAATGCAGACTTAGCCCATTTTGCATCCGCAAAACGGCTAAACACAGTGACAATTAGCGGCGTCTTTGATTGTTCAGCTAGCAAATATTTAATGCCCGCAGGAGACACTCCTGTCCAAGACATTAAAATGGGTAACAGCACTAAGTTAGTTAACAAAATAACCGCAACACCCACACTCGCTGCAGTGGCCAAATCTTGAATAACCTGAATTTCAATCACATTCAAGGTAATAAAACCAAGACCATCACTTAACAATGCAATTAGACCTGGAATTGCGAGAGATCTAAACGCAAGACGCGCAGCTTGTTCTGCTTTATTGCCAGCAGCCATATGTTGACCGATTGAACTAATTAACTGAACACCATGACTTACCGCAATCGCAAATACTAAAAATGGCACTAACATAGAGTAAGGGTCTAGGCCCTGCCCTAATAAGTTAAGTAATCCTAATTGCCAAATAACCGCAACCAGTGCACAAGTAACTGTCACTATCGTGCTTCTTAAGCAACGACTATAAAGATATAGTAAAGCGAAAGTAATGATAATGGCGGTGATAAAGAAGATAACGACTTCTGCAGCACCAGCAATAAGATCACCAACAACCTTGGCAAATCCTGTAATATGTACTTTAACGCCGTCTACTTCATATTTACTGCGTATGTCTTCTAACGTATTCGATAATTGATTATAATCTAAAGGTTTACCTGTATCCGGGTTTATGCTCATTAACGGTAATAAGAATACCGCTGACTTAAAATCATCACCGACTAAATAACCAACTTGCCCAGATAACATAACGTTACGGCGTAATCGGTCTAGCGTGCGCTGGCTACCATCATAATCACTTGGTATAACAGTACCACCAACAAAACCGTCTTCTGTTACCTCAGCCCAAGTCACATTTGAGGTCCAAATTGATTTCATCCCAGAGCGATCAACACCCGAAATAAAAAACAATTCATCATTCAATGCGCGCATCCGTTCTTGAAAGTCCGCATTAAAGATATCGCCTTTTTCATTTTCAATAACAACGCGGACGCTATTACCTAAGCTGGCCAACTCTTGTTTATAATTTAAGTAGTTTTGAATATATTCATGCTGTACTGGGATCATCTTTTCGAATGATGCGCTCGGCCTCACTAAACTTGCGTTATAAGCTAAAAAAGCAGTGAGCAATACGATGAATGCAAACACCACATATTTAAAACCAAATAATTGTTTTTCGATCCAAATAGTTAGTTTTTCCATGTTATTTTAGACCTCCCTGTACTAATTCATTTTTCAGACTGCTTTGCCAACCACGGAGACCCGTTGTAACAACATTACCATCAATTACTTTAACTGATGTGATATCAATACGTTGATTCGATTTTGAAATATCATTAAAGACATGCCCATCATAAACGAGTTTTAGACCACCAGCCCCCACTAATAACAACTCCTTGCTATTTAGCCAGTCAGCAGAAAATATATGATTTGTCACGCCTGTATCTAAGCGCTGCCAAGTATCGCCTTGGTTTTTCGACGTAAACATGTTGCCACGTAATCCATAGCTGTAGAGTGTATTTCCTTGCACTTCGATACCAAATAATGACCCCGAGTAATCAATATCTAACGAACGCCAAGTTTGACCTTGGTCTGACGTTGCAATACCGAAACCAGCCTCACCAATAACATAAATATTCTTTTCTGCATCTGTTGTTAATGCATTAAGATGGAAACCTTCAGGATTCGGCACTTTAAAACCGATATATTCCCAGCTATTACCACCATCTTTAGTCTCTAACATTGCACCATAAGCGCCAATAACAAGGCCATAATCTGCTGAACTAAATAGCACATCAAAGAATGAAATTTCAATGCCAGAATTAGCCGTTAAATCTTCTAATTTATACGATGCATCATCAAGTTGCATTTCAATTTCATCCAGCATATCTTCATCGATACCCGCAACTTCGGCCCGTTCAAATGCAGCTGTTAACAATACAACTTGAGTCTCTAAACTTGATTTAAGTAGGTTTGTTAATTGAAGACCATCAAAAACCTTATTCCAATTATGACCACCATCCGTTGTTTTTAATATGACACCTTGATGACCCACAGCCCAAGCCACTTTCTCATCAATAAAATCAACTGCGGTTATCGTTGTTTGCACTGGCACGTTAGCCTGAAGCCAAGCGGAGTTACTATCCTCTCGAACCAAAATACGGCCGTACTCACCAACCAATATTTGTCGCTTAGCATAATTATCAATTTCTAAAAAAACACTTTTCTCTACAAGGCTATTCATTTCAGCCGCGACCAGTAGAACATTATTCTCTACATAACCGTTTGCTGTGTTTAGCGCTTGTTCCTCGCTTGCACTGTGTACAGGTAAACTTAATGTACATAACAGCGCCAACAATTTTTTGTCCATACTTGGCATTTGTACTCCCTAATCCCTTAAGTTTACGGCGTCTTTTCACTAAGACCCCAAATTTTCATCAAATGGTTATATAGCCGTCATTTGATGCAAACAATTCAACAGTTGTGAACCAACCAACAACTATTTACGAATGGTAATGTTCTCCTCGATATGCACCTGGTGTGACCCCTTTCCAGCGCTTAAAAGCACGAGAAAAATTGGCAACATTAGAAAAGCCCAATAAGTAACTTATTTCCCCCAAAGATAAAAGGTTTTGATTGAGGTGTTGCTCGGCTATTGTTTGACGAATATTTTCAACTAAATCTTTATAACTCGTCCCTGAATCATTTAATTTTCGCTGTAAGCTACGCTGACTGAAATTTAATTTTTCAGCCACCAGATCAATATTAGGTATGCCTGTCGCCATCCGTGAAACGACTTCTGAACGTACTTTACTTACAACATTATTACTCGTCAGCCCTGCGAGATAATCATCTGCCGCCTGATCACTTAATAACGTGAGATCAGGCGCAATATTAGGAAGGGGTTTTGATAACAATTCACGATCCATTACCAGCATAGATTTACTTGAACTAAATTCAATAGAGCATCCAGTATGGGCTTCAAATTGCTCGTGACAACGACTGTCGACAGTCGTATATATCTTGATTGGTGCAAAACCAGGATTAGATAGATCACGACATATTTTGATGATGGACAGCAGCATTGTTAATTCAAGTTGGGCACCGATACGATTAATATCGCTTTCGGTCTCATTCAGATTTAACGCGAGATAACAATACGTTTCATCTTCGCTTAGATTAATGCGGCATGTACTACTCAAAACACGATCATAATGAACTAAACGGGTAAATGCATCTTGTAAAGACGAGGATGCTTGTAATGCATAACCAAGCGCGTGAAACGTTGTCGCAACAATACATTGGCTAACTTTAATTGGTAAGAGTGGGTCATCTGTTAACACAACTGATTGCTCGAAAAGTTTATTACACAGACTAATCGGCACACGGCTGCCTACATGTGTAATGTCATTCATGTTAATGTCTGATTTAGACAGCAGTTCAAGAGGTTCAATACCTTTCCATTGCAAGGCTTTACAGAGCGCAACAAGCCAACCACCAATAACATCTCCTTGTCCGTCCATTGCTAGCACTCCTTTGCTTATATTTATTGCCGCTTTATTAATAATAGATGGTTTACAGATAGACTATCGATCAAAAACGCACGAATACATACAACAAATATTCCACACAGGCAACATATTCGCAACAAGGTTAATTCAAAAATAAGAGCTTAGTATCATAATAATTCAAACGTTTGATTAAATGATCATAAAGGCATTAGATTATCGATAGATTTAATGCCTAGATAAATATAATTTCACGGTTAAAGAATCTCGCTAAATATATCAGCAGCTTCAATATCAAGAATACCTGATCGATTAACTGTTATTTTATGGCGCTCGTAAACGACTTTAGCACTATCATCTTTTAATCCAACTACCACGTTAACTTGGTAACGTCTTTCAATCGCTTCTTTACTTATTTTACTATCATGTTCTGCATAGACAGCACCGGTGCCACGTTCCAAATAACGAATAAATGGACGCACACTAAAATAGATCTGCTCTTGCATACGATCATAGCCCGCTTGGAAACCTTTGTTACTCACTCGAGTATCAAGGCGATAGTGTAATAGAATTGATTCTTGCTTGTTTTGCGGACGACGGCGATATAATACGTCACGTACAACGATTGGTAATTTACTCTGTTTAATGTAGTCCAGCCATATACGCTGCTTGGAAATAATTTGTTTATTTGATGTGTCGATTAGGTTTCTTGACCATTTTGGGCGTCCCTTACGGATCCAACGCCATAAAGTGTTATTAAATTCATCTTTAAAGATCTCCCTGAAGCCATAAATAACCGATAACACAGCAATTAAAGCATAGGTTAAACCTTTTAACTCACCTTGAGCAAAAAAGATCATACTTAATACAATCACCATCACAAGTGACGTTGCAGTACCTTTTACGATTTTTTTCTGGTGTTTACCTAATTGCTGAGTTTCTTCTTTAAAGATCACGCCATGCTCGATTAAACGACGCAACAAACGCATTTTATTCGCAATTCGATTAGGGTCTAATAAGGTTCTTGGCGAATTATATCCATTTTCTAAACGATACTTAGCTTCACCACGACAAAAACCTATAATTTCAGCCCGTTCATCAAGAAATTCATTGCTTTTTTTCCGCTTTGATAACGCTTTATAACAGCATTGCTCACTAAACCATGACAGATAATTATCCACATTATTAAAATAAGCTTTTAATTTTTCATCTGCCGGGGCATTACGACGAAACTTCTTTATAATCGATTTTGCGACATCATTAAGCTCTATTAGCGCAGAATAGAATAATTGCGGTTCGATTTGCTGTTGAATATTGCTGATATCTTTTTCGAAGGCTTTAGCAAATTGATAAGCAAACAGATTTAAGTTAACACGGTATTCGTCTGGAGAACGTTTCATTCGACTTGCAAAACGGCTTTGTACTAACGGGAGGTGTAAACCTTCAGAATAATACGCGCGCTTACCTTGAATACCACGATAGAAGTAATCTTCTTCCGTCAATGTCTGCGGATTGATTCCCATTTCATTCGGTAATAAAAAATACACATCAACACGACGATAACCACCTTGCGGGATCAGGTGATTCAATTTAAATGATAATTTATCTTCTTGCTTTAAAACAATCTTAGCCACTCGTTGTACATCCTTTAGTTATTACACGTACTCCTTACATAGAACGCACGATCAAAGTCCCCCCAGTGAAACATAACGTTTACATTAAAATTTGATGGGGTATTTATGGCTAAGTATATTATCCTTTACAACGCTAAATAAGAAGTTAAATCCAAATAGTTAGCTGGTTTTTCCTGTTTATCCTCACTTAATGACAAATAAGGCATTTTTCCCATGAGTGGAGCAGGTAATGCCACCGTTAATGTTTCTATCATTTCATCATAATTAGCAATATCGATCGCAAGACTGTTCGCAACCCAACCAATCAGATTAGCACCTGAATGTTGAATAGCTTGCGCTGATAGTATCGCATGATTCAAACAGCCTAACTTAACCCCTACTACAAGAATAACATCTAACTTATTTTCAGCTACCCAAGATGAAAAATAGTGACTGTTATCAATAGGGAGATGCCAGCCTCCAGCACCTTCAACAACAGTAAAGTCGATATCATCCGGCACCTTAGTGAGAGCGGTATCTACTAACGTAAGATCAATAAATTCGCCTTTTTTCTTTGCTGCGATATGTGGTGCAATCGGTTCCAGATAAGCAATGGGATTGATGATGTCGTAATCTAGATTGTGCGATGCATGTTGCTGTAATAACAAGGCATCTTCATTACGTAAACCCACAGGGGTTAATTCACAACCGGCAGAAATAGGCTTTAACCCTACAGTTTTAAAACCTAAATTATTGGCGTATTCAAGAATCGCACAACTAATCACCGTCTTACCAACGTCTGTGTCAGTACCGGTAATAAATACTTTTTTCCTATGATTTATCATTGATGCCTTTCTCTGCTTTAAATT
Source organism: Moritella sp. 28 (assembly GCF_018219435.1). Classification (NCBI taxonomy): domain Bacteria; kingdom Pseudomonadati; phylum Pseudomonadota; class Gammaproteobacteria; order Alteromonadales; family Moritellaceae; genus Moritella; species Moritella sp. 28. The sequence goes on from NZ_CP056121.1 coordinate 2,962,212, forward strand.
AGCGTATCTTAAATTAAAATGTCTTTCGTTCAGGTGTATTAACGTTTACGCAATAAGCAGTAAGCCAGTTTATAGCTAAGTGGCAGCAAGCCTTGGTTATCACGTCGCTTTTCATAATTGGCTTTGAATGCCCTCAGTTCAGCCTGCGTTGTAGGTTTCGCGTCTTTGTTATGTACATGATTGGCCCCAATGCCTTTTAGACTTAACATGACGTCTTTAACACTTGAGTAATGCATCGTTTGAATTTCAATTTGAAAACACTCTACACTCAATCCCGACTTTAATAACGCTGCTTTAATTTCACCTTCAGACAGAAAACGATTTACATGACGATACCTGTTAACGGGGGCCCATGATTGCGCCAGTTCATCAAGACTACCCGCAACCAAGGTACTGAATAACATCAAGCCACCTCGTTTTAAGCAACGCGATGTTTCAAGTAACGGCGTAGCTAAATCATCACACCACTGCAATGCTAAATTAGAGACACACAAGTCAATGCTATTAGACTGTAATGGTAGCGACTCCGCATCGCCATTAAGCCAATAAGTAGGTGTGGTTAATTGATGATGCTCTTGGGCGTGAGAAAGCATGCCAAAAGATAAATCAACCGCAATCAACTTTTCACTACACTCCGCTAATGTTGGTAGTAATGCCCCGCTACCACAACCAAGATCGACAGTCGTTACAAAGGGGCTCATCATATCAGGCACCGAAGGTAAGTACTGCAATAACTTATCGCTGGATAATCGCTGCAAGAGTGCATGTTGATCATAACTCGCAGCCGCTTTACCAAAACAACGTGCAACTGCATTTTTATCAATCATGCAGTGCCTCCTGTACGACCATCTAGCGCATCCTTTAGACGGGTCAATAATAAATCAATATCTTCAATACTATGGCTGGCTGATAAAGTAATACGCAAACGTGATGAGCCTTGTGGCACCGTCGGCGGACGAATGGCTTTTACTAACAAACCTTTACTCGCTAGATATTGACTGATCTTCATTGCCTTATTTGCATCACCAATAATAAGTGGTTGAATGGCGGTATCAGACGGCATTAAAGTGATATTACGTAAAGAACATTGCTGCTTAAAATAAGTAATAAGTTGACTTAAATGCGCGACACGCCATGTTTCTGTTGCCATAATCGTCAAGGCTTTATCAATACATACCGCCATAGCAGCTGGCATCGCTGTTGAGTATATATAAGGCTTTGAAAAATTAACCAGATATTCGATAACGTCTTTGGGAGCAGCAACGAATGCACCCGATACACCAACAGCCTTTCCAAACGTCGCCATATACAAATCAACATCACGGGCTAATAAACTATGCTGCTTTAGGCTATTTCGTCCCTTTGGAAGAACACCAAATCCATGAGCATCATCCACCAACAACCAGCTGTCATGCGCTTTACACTGCTGACTAATCGCCTGTAAGTCAGCCGTATCGCCATCCATGCTAAACACACCTTCAGTCACCACGAGTGAATTCGTATGTCGATGGCGGTTTTGAGTCAGAATTTGTGCAAGATGCTCACTATCATTATGTTTAAAACGTTTCATGGTCGCAGGTGAATAAACACCCGCTTCAATTAACGAAGCATGATTAAGCTTATCTTGAACCAATAAATCATGCTTATCTAACAAGACTTTAATTAATGCTTGGTTGGCACTGTAACCTGAATTAAATAGCAAACTCGATTCATAGCCTGTGATTTCAGCTAATTTGTCTTCCAGTGCGGCATGAGCATTGGTATAACCCGTGACCAAAAAAGAGCCACCACTACCGACACCATATTCGTTTGCCCCACTCTGCCAAGCACTAATTAGCTCCGGATGTGTCGATAACCCCAAGTAATCATTCGCAGAAAAATTAATAGCGCCATTACTGAGCGCTCGTGTGCGTAACAAGGAATTAACTTGCTGCTGGTGTAATACTTGTGTAATGAATTCGAAAGCCATTAATGTGTAGCACTCGTCGCATCAACATTTTTTGTATCAACAGCTGTCGCATCATAAAACAATGACGGTGACGCCTGCTCTGCGATTTCATCCAACAACTGCGCAGATTGCGCTTCATCACTTGCTTCGCGAATACGCGCAGGTTGTAAACCAAGTTTTCTAAACAGACGCTTATCGCTGTCTTCATCTGGATTATCCGTTGTTAACAACTTGCAACCGTAGAAAATAGAATTTGCACCCGCCATGAAACATAACGTTTGCGTTTGTTCACTCATCGCTTCGCGACCAGCCGATAAACGAACATAAGATTTAGGCATTAAGATACGTGCAGTCGCAATGGTACGTACAAACTCTAATTCGTCTAAATCTGGCGTATCTTCAAGCGGTGTTCCGGCCACTTTAACTAACATGTTAATTGGCACACTTTCTGGATGATGTGGTAAATTAGCAAGTGACCTAAGTAAACCAATCCGATCAAGTTGTTGCTCACCCATACCAACAATCCCACCAGAACATACTTTCATTCCAGCCTCACGGACATGATCTAAGGTATTTAAGCGATCTTGGTAGGTACGCGTGGTAATAATCTGTTCGTAGTATTCTTCTGACGTATCCAAGTTATGGTTGTAATAGTCTAAACCCGCGGCAGAAAGAGATTGCGCTTGTTCCGGCGCTAACATGCCTAACGTCATGCAAGTTTCAAGTCCCATTGCTTTAACGCCTTTAACCATATCAATTAAATACGGCATATCGCGCTTGTGAGGGTTTTTCCAAGCCGCCCCCATACAGAAACGACTTGCACCATTATCTCTTGCTTCAGCTGCACGTTTAAGTACTGTTTCTACTTGCATCAAGCGTTCTTTCTCAATACCCGTTGTATAGCGTGCACTCTGTGGGCAATACTTACAATCTTCAGGGCAAGCGCCGGTCTTGATTGATAACAGCGTACTGATTTGTACACTGTTTGGATCAAAATTCTGACGATGAACCGTTTGAGCCTGAAACATCAAATCGTTAAACGGTTGGTTAAATAGTGCTTCAATCTCATCAAGTTGCCAATCATGGCGAACGCTATTAGTCATCTAAAATCCTTTATTTGAATTTATTCTTAAACTCGATTAGTCTATCCAGCATAGCCGCAAGGTCAACCAAATGCTAAAACTAAGGTTTACAATGACTCAAAAAACAAACAGTGATTTAATGAAGTTCGACCAGCAGCACATCTGGCACCCTTACACATCGATGACAAAACCCCTGCCTTGTTACCATGTTGATAGTGCTGAGGGGGTTTATCTCACGTTAAATGACGGTACACGATTAATCGATGGCATGTCTTCTTGGTGGGCATCAATTCATGGCTATAACGTACCAGCGCTAAATCAAGCAATGCAAAAACAAGCAAGTAAAATGTCACATGTGATGTTTGGTGGCATCACTCATGATCCAGCAATTAATTTATGCCAAAAATTAGTCGATATTACACCCGACGGTCTCGAATGTGTGTTCCTGTCCGATTCAGGGTCTGTCAGTGTTGAAGTCGCAATGAAAATGGCAATTCAATATTGGCACCATCAACAACCGACGAAGAAGAAGTTTGTCACCATACGTAATGGTTATCACGGGGATACATTTGGCGCGATGTCAGTTTGCGATCCAGATAATGGCATGCACGAATTGTTTACAGGTTTCTTGGCGCCGCAATACTTTATTAACGCACCAAGCATCAAATTTAACGAACAATGGCAGCAGAGTGCCATGCAAGATCTGGAGCAAGCGTTAATAGAAAACCATCAACACATAGCGGCGCTTATTTTAGAACCTATCGTGCAGGGCGCTGGCGGTATGAAGTTCTATCATCCCGAGTTTTTACGCCAAGCAAAATTACTCTGCGAACGTTATGAAGTGTTATTGATTGCCGATGAAATTGCGACAGGTTTTGGCCGAACAGGAAAGTTATTTGCTTGTGAACATGCGGGCATCACACCTGACATTATGTGTTTGGGTAAAGGCATCACAGGCGGTTACATGACACTAGCGGCAACATTAACCACCCGCCATGTTGCAGAAACAATCAGTAATGGACCCAGCGGCGTATTAATGCACGGCCCAACATTCATGGGGAACCCACTTGCCTGTGCAGTCGCAAATGCCAGTATCGATTTATTAATGGCAAGTAATTGGCAGCGACAAGTTAAAGGAATAGAAGACCAGTTACAACAAGCATTACTCCCCCTCGTCGCACATAAAAATGTTGCTGATGCACGCGTATTGGGCAGTATTGGCGTGATTGAGACCACAAAATCGATTGATCTGGCTAAAGCACAAGTATTATTTGTTGAGCTAGGTGTATGGATCAGGCCTTTTGGTAAACTCTTGTATATTATGCCCCCTTACATCATTTCAGATTCAGAGCTCACCAAATTATGTCATGTGATCAAACAAGTGCTTGATGCTGACATTTGGGCTCAATAACATATTAACCAATATGTATTTAGCTTTCTCTTGTTTTCACTTGCAATATAATAAAAATAGTCTTTGCTAAACTATGGGTACCAAGTCTATTTTATGACCTGCGTACTTTATTTTCGTTAATGTAACAAACGGAATATTAAGTTTGTTACATTAATTTAATCTTAGTTTGTGGGGTCATTTATGCTCAATAATTTATTGATATTCAGTTTAAGTCTAATTAGCTTTTGCACTATCTCGTATATTATTTATATTAAAATCATTGAGCCCCTTAGCAGTATCAAAGGTTATATCCAGGAAGCTCAATTTGAGCATTACATCATCAATAAACTTGAACATGCAACCGGTACACAAGGGTTGTCAGAGCGCTACAACTTGATGCTCGATATTAATATTAGTGAATCAAGTTATTTTGATCAATTACAACAAACGTTAAAACAACGCGAAATCAGCCCTGCAGACACTCCCCCCATGAAATTGAATCGTAGCATTTTAAACCAAGTCCGTTTACTGCAACAAAAGAAAAAACAAATTAATTACCATTAGAATCCTCAACCATTTGCGATTATCCGAGTTAATTTACTAAATAATAAGCAAACAAAATGATTTTTCATTGTTTTTACTTGTATCCTACAACTGCAAAGGTAATATATCCTTACTTAAACAATCATCATTCGCTCAGCAAGAGCTTTTATGCTGGAGAGCAATAATCCTATGACGCATACGTCAGTTAAAGATATTTTTGCCGGTAAATTCCCGGTAGGCAGCACAGTTACAACGAAAGGCTGGATCCGCACACGTCGTGATTCTAAAGCTGGTATTTCTTTCTTAGCTATTTACGATGGTTCGTGCTTCGATCCGATCCAAGCAGTTGTAAGTAAAGATTTACCGAACTACGAAGCAGACGTTTTAAACCTTACTGCAAGTTGTTCAGTTGAAGTTACGGGTGTGGTGGTTGAATCACCTGGTAAAGGTCAAGCATTCGAAATCCAAGCAACAGAAGTTATTGTACTTGGTTTAGTTGAAGACCCTGATACTTACCCTATGTCAGCTAAACGCCACAGCATCGAATACCTTCGTGAACACGCACACCTACGTGGCCGTACTAACGTTATGGGTGCGGTTATGCGTGTTCGTAACTGTTTATCACAAGCTATTCACCGCTTTTACCATGAAAATGGTTATAACTGGTTAAGCACACCACTTATCACTGGTAGTGATTGTGAAGGTGCTGGTGAAATGTTCCGTGTAAGTACACTGGATATGAATAACCTGCCTTTAACTGATAAAGGTGACGTTGATTACAAAGAAGACTTCTTTGGTAAAGAAACCTTCCTAACGGTATCTGGTCAACTTAACGCTGAAACGTATGCTTGTGCAATTGGTAAAGTTTATACTTTCGGTCCAACTTTCCGTGCAGAAAACTCAAACACAACACGTCACCTTGCAGAATTCTGGATGGTTGAACCTGAGATTGCGTTTGCTGATTTAGACGATGCTGCAAAACTAGCTGAAGATATGCTTAAGTATTGCTTTAGAGCTGTACTAGAAGAGCGTATGGATGACATGCAGTTCTTTGCACAGCGTATCAACAAAGAAGCGATTACTCGTTTGGAAAGCTTTGTAGATTCTGACTTTGCACAAATTGATTACACTGACGCAATTAAGATCTTAGAAGAATGTGGTAAAGAATTCGAATTCCCAGTTTCTTGGGGTATCGATATGTCTTCTGAGCACGAACGTTACCTTGCTGAAGAACACTTCAAAGCACCTGTTGTTGTTAAAAACTACCCGAAAGATATTAAATCATTCTACATGCGTATGAATGAAGACGGTAAAACAGTTGCGGCAATGGACGTACTTGCACCAGGTATTGGTGAAATCATCGGCGGTAGCCAACGTGAAGAACGTTTAGATATGCTTGATAAGCGTATGGAAGAAATGGGCTTAAACAAAGAAGATTACTGGTGGTACCGCGACCTACGTCGTTTCGGTACTGTGCCACACTCTGGCTTTGGTCTAGGTTTCGAACGCTTAGTGTCTTATGTAACTGGTATGCAAAATATCCGTGACGTAATTCCTTTCCCGCGTGCACCACGTACAGCTGAATTCTAATTTAAGTGTACAGTTAGTTTTTAAAATAGAAAGCTAACCGCTTAAAACAAAAAGGCTGGTGAGATAATGATTTATCTTACCAGCCTTTTTTTTGACTGTTATACCCAAGTTACTTCAAGATGCTTGGGTATATAACATTAATTTTCGCAATCTTAGTTACATTCGCTAAAGAGCATGCTTCTTTATAAAGTCCACAATTTGAATCAGCGCCGCCTTACTTTCAGGAAGTTGTTCAAATAATGGAAAGACATGCGGCATTTGGTGCCATATTTGTAAATGAGCATCAACGCCCTTAGCCTGCATAAAGTCAGCAAGTCGCGTTGAATCATCGCGCATTAGCTCTGCACTTCCAGCATGGAACATAAAAGGAGGAAATCCAGTGAAATCACCAAATAGAGGGGAAATTTCATCATTATGCAGGTCCGTACTATTCCCCTCTAAATATAAATTACGACAATGTAACATGACTTCCAAACTAAATAACGCATCACTATAGCGATTCTCTACAGAAGACAAACCACTTTGAGTCATATCCGCCACCGGTGATAATAAAACGCAGCAACTTGGCATGGGTAAACCATTACGTTTAGCGCGTAGCAATAAAGACAGCGCAATATTACCACCCGCAGAATCGCCCGCGACAACGATGTCTTCGGGTAAGGTACCTTCATCTAATAATGACTGGTAAACAGCATAACAACTGTCTACTCCAGCAGGAAAAGGAAATTCAGGGGCAAGTGGGTAATCTGGAACAACGGCAAGTAAATCTAATGGCTCAGCTAAACGTGCGATAAAATTATTATGTAATGCAGGTGTTTTAAATACAAAAGCGCCACCATGTACATATAATAGTTTTTTCTTACTCGTAGAGAACTTAACCTTGATCTCATCACACAAAGTGCCAGCACGCATTGATTGTGAACGTTCAATTTTAGAACTAGTTCCGAATACAAATTTGTCTAATGCTCGCATCTGAAAACGTAATTTATGCACGTCTTTGGTATTTTCAATCGAACGCTTCACTGTTTGTTTCAAAAATAAATTCAGCGCCTTAGCTTGCCAACTAATCAAAATAACCTCGAACAAAATATATACGTGTAAAAATATAGCAATACAAATTAGGTACTTTACCTAAGACATAGAACTAACAATGGAATTTATATTTTATAAGTTACATCTTTACGTAACAAATATGTAACTTATGAAAAGTAGCATGAAATAAGCAGAAGGGATAGATAAAGATGGCAACCTAGTCACCATCTTTATATTTACCGTGAAGAGATTAGCACTGAGTGTTGCTTGGCATTGTCGAGAATTTCATCGGATAGAGTGTCACAGGCAGCTTCAACATGACGAGATAGCATATCTAAATCAGGTAATTCATTCTTACAACCGACTAGACCAAAAAAAACTTTTTCATGATAGCTATATAGCGTAATGTTTAATGCCGTACCAGCAGAGAGTACTGACACAGGGTACACCTCTGTTAATTTAGCGCCAGCTAGATAAGCAAACTCTTGCTGACCACGCACATTCGATACAAGTACTGAACCTAATGGAGGTAAGAACTTTGATATACCCAACCATTCAGAAATAGACGCTGTTGCTTGAATCAGTAGTGAGAAATTAACTACCGATTCAGCAGGTAAACTGAATAAATCTTCTTTCACACTGCTCGTACGTTTAAAAATGGTTTCTAAATGATCTAGTGCATCAGCATCAATATTACCCAATTCAACACCTGTTAATGCATTTCTACGCCCATTACCAATACGAACTGGAACCTGAGCAACTAACGGCTTACGTAATAAGATACCCTTTTCTTTTAAGTAACGGTTAAGACCGATATCAACACAACATAAGATCACGTCATTCAACGTTACCCCTGTTATCTTACTAATTGAACGCATTTTTTCAAAAGGTAAGCGACCAAAAGAAACAATACGAGATCGCGTCGCAGGGACAGAAAATGGTGTCCTTGGTGCACAAAATGGTAATGCTGGTCCTTTGTTACGTAAGTGTAGAAATTTTAGTCCCATACGAGCACCGAGTTTGACAAGGCCTGGGATTGATTTCAGCTGCTTTAGTCCGCTCACATAAGCTGATAGCGTACTTTCAATCACACCCGCAGATTCTTTATAACCAGGACGGAAAGATGGGATCTGCCAAAATGGACGGTAGTCATTTACTGATTGATCACTTTGTAAATACCCAGACAGCCAACTATTTGCCATTTTACCATCAGCCATTGCGTAATGGATTTTGGTGAAGATAGCAAAACGATCGTCTGACAGACCTTCAATAAGATAAACCTCCCATAACGGTCGCGAACGATCGATTAGATGTGAATGTAAACGTTCAACTAAATCGCGTAATTGTTCATCAGAACCATCACCCGGTAACATTGACATGCGGATATGATAATTAAAATCAAATTGGCTATCATGAACCCAATAATACAAGCCACCAATGCTTTTTTTAAGCTTAAAATTAAACGGGGTCGCAACAGCCGGATCCATAATCAATTTTTGAAAAAGATCGCGCGCGAAATTACCTTCATAGTCCTTTGGTGGTTCAAATATTTGCAGTCCTGAAAAATGCTTAGGACTTGCTGTACTCTCACTTAATAAAAATGAGGTTTCAACCAGTGATAATTGTTCCATAATATCAAGCCTTAATCATACTTTATTTATGTGAGCACGCAGCACTTGGCAGCAGTTCATCAAGCGTTTCTTCAATACTTTGTTTTAAAACAAAGCTAACAGGAAATAACAGTATTCCCAATTTTAATTTAATTTTGATACTTTCGGAATCAGCATGTAAATACCCTCTGGTATGTGCATGCTTAATATGAAGTTTATCACCTTGCCACTTAAGTTTAAGGTCATACTCTTCTGCTATATCAAGCATAACTTTGTCTGCGATACGGATAATTTGCTGATGTGGCAAACTATGACCGCGAATGATTTCAATGTTACCCACAATTCACCTTACTCGCTAAGTTAGAACCCTGACGAGTGTTAAGTCTAATGGCCGATATTATAGATAAAATAACTAGAAAGCGCTTACTAAAGAAGTAAGCGCTTAAAGGACAGAAACTAGGTATAAATAGGTATTAATCAGGGGGTTTTATCTTCAATATCTTGATTGCTATTCGTTAATAACACTAACCAAAATCCCGTTGACGTAAAAATAGCATGCTTCCACCAGGACAGTGACGCCTCATTTAAATACGATAATTGCGAGGCAATACCCCACAGTAGTGCAGAACGTAGTCGACCACTTGAGTAGCGATCAACTAGCAAGGTAGCAATTAAAATTAAGGCTCGACGTAACTGCGGGCTAGTGATTTTAACACCGCAAACCTCATGTACGAAATGTTCACAATTGTTTTTCAGCAGATGATAGCGCTTCTTATCTGCAATCAATTGCTTGGCATTTTTAATGATCTCACTGGCAGGTAAACTCCCAGGTAAAAAGCCATGGTCGATAACGTCTTTATCATCAGAAAAATCAAGCAAGCTAACCAAACCTCGCCCAGATCGCGCACGCGAATTTTCATAAACATGACCACAACCATCCGAGATACCAACGTGATGGTAAAGTGGAAATTGTACACTGAGTAAATGTCCTTTCGGATAGTGTGTTGTCATCTTAATTCCTCAGTTTTTATTTAAGTGCTAATTCCAAATTCAATAGCGTTAATTATCCATTCGCGTAACAAAATTATCAGTGTTTAAATGACGAATTTTTTTGCATGATACGTCGGGAGTACCTAAATATAAAAAACCAACAATTTCATCTTTTTCTTCTAGCTCAAGCTTTTGTTTTATATGGCTATCATATGCAAACCAACCCGTACGCCAAATACCATTAAAACCTTGTGCTTGCGCTGCCATTTGCATTGCCATGACCACACAACCAGCTGACATTAACTGCTCCGACTCTGGGATCTTTGGATGATTTTCAATTTTAGCAATAACAGTAATAATTTGCGGGGCTCGAAACGGTGCATTTGCCGCCTTTAATACATCTTTCTCTGCTTTCCCGAGATTAAATGCCGCATCTTTGAAATAGCGAGACAAGGTGTTTAAACCTTCACCTTCAGTGATAATAAAACGCCAAGGGGTTAACCCACCGTGATCAGGCGCCCGTAACCCAGCATTAATAATATTATCTAACGTCTCACCACTCGGTGCTGGTACAGAAAGCTGATTACAAGAATGGCGATTTATTAATAGGTCAATTGCGTTCATTATTTACTACTTTGAACAATGAGTGATAGCTAAAGTATTCAATGTAGTCAATAAAATATCAAGTAATTAATTTATTAAGATCAAAAAAGCCCATGCATAAGATGGGCTTCTTTTAATAATAACAGTCGCTACAATAGCAACTTTGATTATCTTATATTGGTATTAAACTAACGTTAAATCGACGCGGCAAGTTCAGCGCCTTGACGAATTGCACGTTTTGCATCAAGCTCACCCGCTTCAAATGCGCCACCAATAAGGTGTGTTTTCACTTTCTCAGATTGCAGTTGCTCAAACAATTCTCTAAAAGGTTCTTGTCCAGCACATAAGATCACATTATCAACGTCTAATACTTTTTTCACACCGTCAACGGTAATATGTAAACCTTGATCATCAATAAGGTCATAAGAAGCGCCTTTGATCATTTCTACATTTTTCTTCTGCAGTGTTGCTCTGTGTACCCAGCCACTCGTTTTACCTAGGCCAGCACCAACTTTAGTATCTTTTCGTTGTAATAAGAATACTTCACGCGCTGGCGCAGTATTTTTAGCTGCTGTTAGACCACCGACAGTTTGGCTATCTTCTGTTACGCCCCACTCGCTTAACCACTGTTTAGTATTAGTCGATGGTGAAGCGCCTTCTTCCTCAACGAGGAACTCTGAAACATCAAAGCCAATACCACCAGCACCAATAACAGCAACACGTTTACCAACCGGCTTATGATCACGTAACACTTCAATGTAACTTAATACTTTTTCATGTTTAATACCAGGAATGCCTGGTGTTCTTGGTTTGATGCCCGTAGCCACAACTACATCATCATACCCTTTACCTTGCAGCGTCTTAACCGTCACTAACTCATTCAAATATAAGTTAATACCCAGTACTTCGATTTGTTTCATAAAATAACGCAGTGTTTCGTAAAACTCTTCTTTACCCGGGATCTGTTTCGCATAGTTGAACTGACCACCAATTTCTGAACGGCTATCGAAAATATCAATTTTATGACCACGCTCAGCAGCATAACAAGCAAATGCTAAACCCGCCGGGCCCGCGCCAACAACCGCAATTCGTTTTGATATTGAGGCAGTTTCAAATTTTAGCTCAGTTTCAAAACAAGCTTGTGGATTAACCAAACAAGATGCACGTTTCGCTTTAAATACATGGTCTAAACATGCTTGGTTACAAGCGATACAAGTATTGATCTCATCTGCTTTACCCGCTGTGGCTTTCTCTACAAAGTTAGGATCTGCCAACATTGGGCGCGCCATCGACACCATATCCGCTTGCCCAGAAGCTAAAATTTGTTCTGCAACCTCTGGTGTATTAATACGGTTAGTTGTCACTAAAGGAACATTGACGTGCTCCTTCATTTTCTCTGTTACCCAGCTAAATGCGGCACGAGGTACACTGGTTACAATGGTTGGTACACGCGCTTCATGCCAGCCAATACCCGTATTAATAATCGTCACACCGGCTTTTTCAAGCTCTTTCGCAAGCTCAACCGCTTCTTCAAACGTACTACCATCTTCAACAAGATCAAGCATTGAAAGGCGGAAAATAATAATAAAGTCATTACCGACACGCTGACGAATCGCTTTTACAATTTCAATAGGAAAACGCATACGGTTTTGATAACTACCACCCCATTCATCAGTACGCTTATTACTCCGTCGACAAATAAATTGATTGATAAGGTACCCCTCAGAACCCATCACTTCCACACCATCATAACCGGCAAACTTGGCCAGTTCTGCGGTTTTGGCAAAATCATAAATGGTACAACGGATAGAACGTTTTGACATCGCTCTTGGTGTAAACGGGTTAATCGGTGCTTTCTTTTTACTCGCGCTCACACTAAATGGATGATAAGCATAACGACCCGCATGCAGAATTTGTAGCGCAATTTTACTGCCATTATCATGAACCGCTTGAGTAACGACTTGGTGTTTCTTCGCTTGCCATTTATAAGACAGTTGCATGCCGTGTGGCATGAGGCGACCACGCAGGTTTGGTGAAATACCGCCCGTAACAATTAAACCAACACCACCTTTGGCACGTTCCGCATAAAAAGCAGCCAGTTTTTGAAATCCATTTTTTTCTTCTTCTAAGCCAGTATGCATCGAACCCATCAAGACTCGGTTTTTTAATGTTGTAAAGCCCAGATCTAACGGTGCCAACATATTCGGATAATTGCTTGCAGACATAACTCCACTCCCAGTGGTTACACAATTGCTATATAATTGTTATCTATTTTAATTTTAGAGTAATTAATTTAATCGTTCATTTCAAACGCTATTTTAGATAATAGAGCGTACAAGTGTAGTCATAAATTAATGATTTCGTTGAATTTCAACACTTAACAACACATTTCGTCGTGTTTACACTAAGCTTAATTTGTCATTATTTATTATTAATGAGAACTAGATCCGCTGCGTTTTGTCACACCTCCGTATTCTAAGTGCTTTAATCTAAACTAGATTTATGGCTTAATATACAAAATAACGTCTATCCCATTGGGTTTACTAGGAATATAATAATGAGAAAATTATTCTCACTACTCGGATTCATTCTTTCTAAAATAGGTAGCTCGATTACATTCACGCGTAATTTAATCTTGAACCTGTTTTTCATTTCTTTTATAGCAATTATTATTCTTGCTTTGCAGCAGCAAAAAGAAGCACCGGTCACATTCGCAGATAATACCGCTTTGGTTCTCAACTTAAACGGAGTCTTGGTTGATCAACCAAAATTAGTTGACCCATTCGACCAAGTTATTGGTGAGCTTGTTGATTCTCAAAATGTCATTAATGAAATTGCTATTTCAGACGTTGTTAGCGTCATTAACAGCGCGAAGACAGACAATGCCATTAGCGCACTAATCTTAGATCTCGCACAGCTAAAACCAGCGAGTTTAACGAAATTAACGGATATTTCGGATGCATTAGTTGAATTCAAAAAAAGTAACAAGCCAATTTACGCTTACGGTGATTACTTTAGCCAAGAACAATACTTCCTTGCTTCATTTGCGGATGAAATTCTGTTAAATCCTGCAGGTGGTGTATTACTACAAGGTTATGGTAGTTATAGTCTTTATTTCAAAGATGCCATTGATAAGCTAAATCTATCATCACATGTGTTCCGTGTAGGCACTTATAAATCATTTGTTGAACCCTTTACACGTAGTGACATGTCAGCAGAAAGTAAAGAAGCCAAATTAAACTGGTTAAATCAACTTTGGGATACCTACACCAGCACCGTTGCTAATAATCGCTTAATTAACGCTGACGACGTAGCGCCTAAAGCAGATATATTTATTGCACAATTGCAATCAGTCAATGGCAACATTGCGCAATATGCTTTAAAACAAAAACTTGTAGACCAACTATTAACACGTGAACAAATTTCTCGTTATCTGGCTAAAAAGCTAAACAGTGAATCAGATAAATATGAAAAAGTTGAGTTTTTAGATTACCTTAACCTTCTGCCGACACAGTTTGAAGAACAAGGTTTTGCTAGCAAACCTGGTATCGGTATCATTTTTGCTAATGGCCAGATCTTAGATGGTACTCAACCTTCTGGTGCGATTGGCGGAAAATCGCTAACTAAGCTGTTACTACAAGCGAAAGACGATGAACAAATTAAAGCCTTAGTCCTACGAATCGACAGTCCAGGCGGTAGTGCATTTGCGTCAGAACAAATCCGAACCGCATTATTAGAAGTAAAAGAATCGGGTAAACCCGTTATTGTTTCTATGGGCAGCGTCGCCGCATCCGGTGGTTATTGGATAGCCTCTGCAGCTGATGAAATTTGGGCGAAACCAACCACTATCACCGGTTCAATTGGTATCTTTGGTCTATTTGCGACAACTGAAAAATTACTCGCTAAAATGGGCATTTACAGTGATGGTGTCGGGACAACCGATTACACAGGACTATCTGTAAATCGAGAACTGCCTGAGCACATGGCTAAAATTATCCAAATGACGGTTGAAAATGGCTATAGCAACTTCTTAACTGTCGTTGCTGAAGGCCGAGATATGACACCAGAAGAAGTTAATAAGGTTGCTCAAGGTCGTGTTTGGACTGGTAGCGATGCGCTTAATCTTGGTCTTATTGATAACCTTGGCAGCCTTGATGATGCAATTGCGTCTGCCGCTGAAAAAGCGGGTGTATCGAGTGATTCATTAATTTTAATTCAAACACCCCGTAGTGAGCGCGATAGATTAGTGTCTATGTTCACTCAATCTGTTGCAAAGCAAGTATTAACAGAACTCAACATTAGTCCTAATGGTCGTATCGCGACTTGGTTAGCAACGATAAGCCAGCAAGCCGGACAGCTCACTAACTACTCAGATCCACAAGGCCTATATGTGGAATGTTTAGTGTGTGAAATTAAATAATCCTCTAGATTAACTGAACCCAGTGAGTCATTGAATTGAGCGGTAAACGAATCCATTTACCGCTCAATTCAAATTTATATCTTAATTACCCTATTAAATTGCAGTTTTATTAAGCAATCTAGTATCAAGCTATTCCATTAATTAATTTCAGCACTATAATCCTCTTTAAAAACGCACAGGGAATTTATTAATGGCTAAGAAATCAATCTACATCGCATATACTGGTGGCACGATCGGTATGCAACATTCAGAACACGGTTATGTACCGATGGAAGGATTCATGACGGATTGCTTAGCACGTCTACCTGAATTCCACCGCGAAGAAATGCCTGATTTCACCCTTCACGAGTATTCGCCGTTAATCGACTCCTCTAACATGTCACCTTCTGATTGGCAGCAGATCGCAGAAGATATCCAAAGCAATTATGACGATTACGATGGCTTTGTGATCTTACATGGTACTGATACCATGGCGTACACAGCATCAGCATTATCGTTTATGTTAGAAGATCTTGGCAAACCCGTTATTGTTACGGGTTCACAGATCCCGCTGGCTGAGATCCGCTCAGACGGTCAAAGCAACTTACTGAACTCGCTTTACCTAGCAGCGAACTACCCTGTTCATGAAGTCTGTTTATTCTTTAATAACCAATTATTACGTGGCAACAGAACCACCAAAGTGCATGCAGACGGCTTTAGCGCGTTTGCGACACCAAACTGCGAAACGCTATTAAAAGTGGGTATTAACATTGAAATAATGCTCGGTGATGTAAAACCTATTACTGAAAAAACACTTACCGTTAGTAACATTACACCACAGCCTATTGCGATCGTGACACTTTACCCTGGAATTTCAACAGAAGTTATCTTTAATATTCTGCTACAACCAGTTAAAGCGTTAATCTTGCTCAGTTATGGCGTAGGTAATGCTCCGCAAAGTGAAGCGCTATTGAATGCGCTTGAAGCCGCTAACCAGCGTGGTATCGTTGTGGTGAATCTTACCCAATGCATTAAAGGTAAAGTTAACATGGGCGGTTATGCGACAGGCGATGCTCTGGCGCAAGTTGGTGTTATCTCGGGTTATGATATGACGACCGAAGCGGCATTAACTAAGTTGCATTATCTCATCAGTAAAAAGCTATCAAGTGAAGACATTAAAGTACTAATGCAACAAAATATTCGTGGTGAGTTAACCCACTAAACTATCGCGAGTACAGTCTCTAGTAAACTGCGCTAGCATACGATTAAATAAATGTTATCAATAAAAAAACGGGAAAGACAATTGCTGTCTTTCCCGTTTTTTTATTCAAATTTTAGCTTGTAATAAATTAAACCACGACAGCATCACTTGCTGATATATTCGTTGTTTTATGCTTAGCTAATACATAACCAACCACAATCAGCAAACCTTGGAACAACATCACAGCTGTCACTGTATAAAGACCATTTTCAGAAAATGCTGATACCACACTGCTCGCTAAGAAACAAAACATCGTCTGTAAAAAGTTAAGTAATCCCGCAGCAGTTGCACTACAGTTCTTAAAGTCAGCGAGAGCAGCATTAATCACCAATGGGTAAATAGCACCATTAGCAACCGCCAAGAAACAGAATGGGATCAAAATAGGCCAAATAGTCGCTGGTGATGTTACAAACGCAATCACAAACATAGCTACAACCGTTGTTATAAACAGTGTCATTAACCAAGGCAATAATTGTTTCGCACTAAAGCGTGTTAACAGGCTACGACAACCATAGCCACCAACAAGAAAAGCAACTGTTTGAGGTAGATAACTTAGACCAATATCCGAACCTGAATAACCCATAGCAGTCATAATGAATGGTGAACCAGTTAAATACGCGAAGAATGCAGCGGAGCACGCCGCAAACACCAACATATTACCCATGAATATTTTTGATTTTACAATTTGTTTATAATCACGCGCCAATTGCGATGACAGTTTTTCTTGTTTTTTATCTAAAGGTGCACTTTCTTTTTCACGGCTTGTTGCATATGCCAACGCTAAACCAATCACCACAAGCACAACAAAAATACTACGCCAGCCAAAGAACTCTTCTAAACCTGCGCCAAGTAAAGGTGCTAACGCAGGAGACAGCGCAACCAATGGCATTATCGTCGCAAAGACACGTTCTGATGCTTTACCTTGATAACGATCAATAACAACAGCCTGCCAAATAACAGTGCCACAACATGCCCCTAATGCTTGACCAAAACGTGCAAGAAGAAATAACTCAATACTGTTAGATACTGAGATAACAGCAGTTGATATAACAAAGATAGCCATGCCAACAAACAACATCTTTTTACGGCCAACACGATCAGACAGTGGACCATAAACTAATTGACCAAGTGCCATACCCAATAAAAAAATACTGAGCGACAAACTAATTAATGTCTGAGATGTACCAAATTCGTGACGAATAGTTTCGAATGCCGGTAAATACATATCCGTAGCGAGGAAACCCAACATACTTAATCCAGAAAACCAGACCATCGTGCTCATTGGGACTTTATTTTTAGTGTTATTTTTAATATTGTTCATTACTTAAACTACATAGACTAATGATAATGTTACTAGTTTAATACTGGCGATTCTGTTTGAGAAACGCTAATATTTCACTATTGCTTTCAAAAAATTTGATGTGTATGTTTTCCCAACAAGATCTACAAGTTATCGATGCAGTTGCAAGACGCGGAAGTTTCACCGCTGCAGCAGATGAATTATGTAAAGTACCAAGTGCGATTAGCTATACGGTACGTAATATTGAAGAACGGTTAACGGTCAAATTATTTATTCGCCTACACCGTAAAGTACAACTCACACCCGCGGGGGAATATTTTGTGATTGAATCTCGCAAATTGCTCAAGCAAATGGCACACATGAAGTTTCAAACCCAGCGCGTCGCTAACGGTTGGAACCAAAGTGTGTCCCTAGCTTTAGACAACGTAGTACATGAAGGCCGTATTAACACTATGGTTGGAGACTTCTACAACGCATTTCCGGATGTAGAACTATTACTTACAATGGAAGTATATAACGGTGTTTGGGATGCCTTAGTTGATTCACGCGCCGATATTGCTATTGGTGCGACTGCATCAATTCCGGTAAGTGGCGGCTTTGATTATCGCGACATGGGGGAACTAAAATGGACATTTGTCATTAGTCCTAGCCACCCTCTCGCCAATACTGAGCAGGCAATAAGTAACGAAGAACTCGCTAAATACCCCGTCATTTGTTTAGAAGATACAGCACGTAAACTGCCGAAACGCACCACTTGGTTACTGGACAATCAACGTAGGCTTGTCGTGCCCAACTGGCACAGTGCAACCCAATTACTCAAAGGTGGCTTAGGTATTGCGATCATGCCTGCGCACATGGCAAATAAACTGTTAATGACTGGAGAGTTAATAGAGAAAGAACTCATCACAAGTTTACCAGTCAGTGACTGTTGCCTTGCTTGGAATACCAAACGAATGAGCCCCGCTGTTCAATGGCTACTGGATTATTTAGGTGATAGTGAGCAGCTACATCAGCAATGGTTAGAATAATAACTGTTATGGTAGCCATTGATATTCTATAATTAGTTCTATTGATTGTATTTAAAAGGATTTACATTACCAATGGCAGCTACATTTTCAAATTTTCGCCAACGATTCTCAGGTGCGCCACGTTATCAACGTTTATTAAGTTACGCGCTGGTTATCTACCTAATATATGCCTTGCTGTTAGGCTTACTCGCCCCCTACCTCGCTAAAAATATCGCACCAGAAAAAATCAGTGCGTTACTTGGCCGCCCAGTACAACTGCAAGATGTCAGTATTAACCCTTTCAGCCTCAAATTTGAGATCAAAGGATTTGAAATTCAAACCCAAGATCAGCAAGATTTTACAGGTATTGGTCGACTCACATTGCAAATTAACTTATGGAAGAGTTTATTCAATGGCAGTATCAATATTGAGACTATCGAAATTGACCAAGCCTTTGCTAATATTGAAAAATTAGATGAGAGTCAATTTAACTTCTCTGATATTCCAGCGCACATTTCAGCACAATCGTTACAATCAGAAACACCAGCACCCGTTAGCGAAGACACAAGTGAAAGCAGTGAGTTACCACATATTCAAATCGCTAATATCAGCATCACCAACACCGCATTTAATTTTAAAGACCTCCCCACAGGTGCTGAACTCGACTACCCAGCAATCAATATTGTACTGACCAAATTTAATAGCCTGGCAATGTTAAATAGTAAAAAACGCAGTAACGCGCCATCCTCAACTTACAACAGTTATGATTTGAGCATTGAAGGCGCCGACAATAGCGCAGTGACTACGGTAGGTCGATTCCAGTTAACGCCATTGGAAGCGCAAGGTAACTTGGCCCTTAAGCACATAAAATTAGTGACATTCTGGCCATTCATAGCAGAACAATTAACGGCTAAACTAGCGTCAGGCGTTATCGACTTTACAACTGACTATCAATTCATTAGTGGTGATGAACCTCCGCAGTTGATCACTAATGCCGGTCAATTTTCATTACGTACACTGGTATTCACTGACCCAGAAAAAGAACTCGTCAACCTTCCCTTACTAACAGTTGCGGGTATCAAAGTTAACCTATTACAACAACAAATTGGTTTAGATAATATCAGTACCGATGGATTAAAAGTTAATGCCGTTGTAAACAAGGACGGTGTTGTTAACCTAGCAAACGCTTTTACACCAAAACATACAGAAGCAACTAGCACATCATCAGATACCAAAATAACAGCTAAATCGGAATCGCAGGCAACGCAACCTGAAAGCAATGAGACTCAAGCAACTGAAAATCCAGAAACACAAGAATGGCTCCTCACCCTTGGCGAATTTAATTTAACCAACTACGATATCAATGTCATTGAATCTATGATGACGAATGCAACTGCATGGCGTGTATTCCCAATTAACGTCAGTACCAAATCATTGACCAGCCGTCTTGATACTCCCATTGAATATGACTTAGGCTTCACGATTAATGATAAAGGCACCTTCGCTTCTCAAGGTAGCGCAGATGTAAAAGAACAATCGCTTGATGCTACTATCAATTTAGATAAGTTGAACCTCGCACAATTTCAACCTTATCTTAAACCTTACGTGAACATCACAATCCAAAGTGGTGAATTCACAACGCAAGGTAACCTTTATGCGAATGCAAAAGGTGCAGCTCGATTTGATGGTTCAATAAAACTGGAAGCACTAGCTATTAATGACAATAAATTAAATAAAACACTCATCAAGTGGCAAGACTTCACTATCAACAGTCTTAAATTTGATAAAGAAGCAAACAGTTTGCTTATCGACCATGTTTCTTTTGTACAACCATATGCTCAGATGATTGTCGCTGCAGATAAAAGCTCTAATGTGTCAGATCTTGTTGTCAAAACCAAAGACGAGACAAAAGATGCGGCAGTTGAACAAGTTAAGCCCCAAGTCAACTCAGAGACTCAAAAAGCTCAAAAAGCTCAAACGGCAGAAGATGCAATGCTGATTGAAATTAACAAGATCACACTCGCACAAGGTAAAGTTGACTATATCGATAACGTGCTTAAACCTAGCTTTGAAGCTGTCATCGAAAATATAGAAGGCCATGTTGGCAAGCTCTCATCTACAACAACCAAAAATGCAGAAATTGATATCAAAGCTATCGTCAATAAATACGCCCCTATGACCTTAAGGGGTGTGATTAACCCATTAACTCCAGAACCTTTCGTTGATGTGGAATTCGTGTTCGATAACTTCGAGTTGCCCTCAATGACTCCCTACTCGGGTACATATGCTGGTTTAGATATTGACGAAGGTCAGTTATCTCTAGCCCTAAAATACAAACTAGATAAGAATCATTTAGAGGGCAGTAACCATATCTTTATTGACCAACTGGATATGAACGATACCAAAGACAGTGACGCAGGAACAATACTACCGATCACCTTAGCGATTCCTCTACTAAAGGACAGTAATGGTGCGATTGATTTAGGAGTAAATGTATCTGGTGATATTAACGACCCAAGTTTTAATGTTGGTGAAATTGTACTAAAATCATTAAGCAACATCATTCTTAAAGCGGTTACCTCACCATTTACGTTATTGGCAAGTCTTGTTGATACAACCGACGATTTAGATAAAGTAAGTTTTGCTAATGGCTCAGCAATACTTGCCAAAGCAGAGCAAACTAAGCTAGATACATTAGCGAAAGCATTAGCACAACGTCCAGAGATCAAATTGAACATAAAAGGCAGTTATGATGTAAACATGGACAAACAAGCGCTTCAAAATCGAGCTGTGAATGCGAAACTAAGTCAATTAACAAACACCAATGTTTCGGAAATGATTAACGCAACGAATATACCAGCATCAGGTGATATGAGAAATGCACTTATCGCGTTATATGAGCAAGAAACCAAAGGTAAAGCAGATGCGCTACGCAACGCAATTACAGCGCAACAACCCGCATTAGCTACACCAGAGTTAGAACAAATTTGGCTTCGTGGTTTATATACTGAAGTAAGTAAACAACAAGCTATCTCGGATAAAGTACTAAGAAAATTAGCTAAGTCACGAGCTAGAGCGATTAAAACTCATTTACTAGATGTCAGTAAAGTTGACGCTGGCCGTGTCTTTCTATTAAGCCATCAAAGCAATGTCCCATCAGAAAGTACACAAACAACATTGACGCTTGTCGTTAAGTAACGTTATTACGTAATAGCGTTATATGAAAATAGGCTTCATTGGCTGTGTTATCACAACTGGTGAAGCCTAATGTTATTTTGCAGATACAATATCGGCTTTCGTAGATTCAACAATAGCAAGTAAGTCATGAGTTTCCATCGCAGGTACTTTGTGCTTTGCCAACACCTCTTTAAACAAAACAACCATCCGATACCATTCTTTTTCCGTTATATGCAAATCCTTATGCGCCTCTTTCATTTCCCGTCCTTTATAAATACAGGGGCCTTCTGTTACTTGGCACATCATAGTAGTAACTTGAAACTTTAAATAAGCTTTAGGCACCCTTGTTCGTGAAGCGTTAATTGCTGAGTTTTTATTTAACTCGTCGTCGGTTATAACCTGATCTACAAAATCACTCACGACAACTGTCATCGGCATTAGTCCACCGAGGCGGTCGTAGAGTGAAATATCTGAATGTTCACTCCCAACATCTTTTGCAGCTTTAACATCCAAACTAAGAACTGTACTAAAAAGAAATAAACAGATAAATAACGCAGTAATTAATAAAGAATTATATCTCATCATAGCCATTCCCTACTGCTGTAAATTAACAACACCATAGCGGAAGTTTAGCTAAATTTTAAATATTTTCCATTAGCGATTAACCGACCAAAGACCTGCTACGTAAGCATCTATATCCAATTAATAACAACACAGAGTGCTTATTGCTACGCAACAATGACTTACATCACCGCCCTAAAGGACAGTGTTTTTCGTCAAAGATGATAAATATACAAATCAAAGATCATCACTTATGCTTACATTAGTTTGAGCTAATTAGGATACGAGGCTGTATGCATCTACTGATTAATATTCCTGTGATTTGCAATTGGAGACCGACTTATGCTTGAAGGTAACTTTGTCGCATTAAAATCAGAACTATTAATCCAGCATACTCAGCAGTTCATGAATAATAAACTGAGTTACGTCATTCTATGTGATTATATTTGGGAAATATTACAAGACTGGCAACGTTTAAATATCGTGGACAACAGAATATCAAGTCAAAAAGAAATGGTTTTTTGGTACTTAGTATTTGAACTACAATTTCAAGATGAAACGTCTTTATTGCATGATAAAGACGTTAATTTTAAATTACATCACTGCATCTTGTTTTTACAAGATGAGCTTGAGATGCCTAAAGGCTGCATTGGTGTAAGGCCTAATTACGCTTAACAAGCGATCTTAAGTTCACGTTCCAACTCAGAAATAAAACATCGACTTTTAGATGTTATAACCTACTTATCACTTAAAACTTCCATTTCCAACAAAACATCTATATCATGCAGCTTAATAACTTAGCTAAATAAGCTATAGTACTTAAAATACAACAAGTTAGTGTATTATCATTTGTTTGACCACCAAATTTATAATCAATTAATAGGGAAGTGTTATGTTAGGTACCGCCAACAGCAAAAGTGCAACACGTGTATTACTATTGGGCTCAGGAGAGCTGGGGAAAGAAGTTACTATTGAATTTCAGCGTTTAGGGGTAGAAGTGATTGCCGTTGATCGCTATGACAATGCGCCCGCAATGCAAGTCGCTCATCGCAGTCACACCATTGATATGCTTAATGGTGATGCTCTAAGACGTGTTATTGAACTTGAACAACCGCATTATGTTATTCCAGAAATAGAAGCTATCGCGACAGATACCCTGCTTGAATTAGAACAAGAAGGTGTCAATATCATCCCGACAGCTCGCGCAACCAAGCTAACAATGGATCGTGAAGGTATTCGTCTTCTTGCCGCAGAAACCCTTAATTTACCTACTTCACCTTACATCTTCACTGATAATAAAACAGAGTATGAAGCCGCGGTTGCAGAAATTGGCATTCCATGTGTGATAAAACCAGTCATGAGTTCATCAGGTAAAGGTCAAAGCATTATTCGTGATAAAGATGACATCGAGCAAGCTTGGCATTATGCACAAGAAGGTGGCCGAGCAGGCGCTGGACGTATCATCATTGAAGGCTTTGTTAAATTTGACTTCGAGATCACCATGCTTACGATCAGTGCTGTAGATGGTATCCATTTCTGCGATCCTATTGGCCACCGTCAGCAAGGTGGGGATTACCGTGAATCATGGCAACCACAAATAATGTGTGATGATGTGCTTGCCAAAGCACAAGAAATATCTGCAGCGGTAGTTAAAGAATTAGGCGGTTATGGTCTATTTGGTGTCGAACTCTTCATTCGAGGTAAAGACGTATTTTTCAGTGAAGTTTCACCGCGCCCGCACGACACAGGTATGGTGACACTAATCTCACAAGACTTATCTGAATTTGCTTTGCATGTACGCGCTGTTTTAGGGCTACCGATCACTCAAATCCAACAGTATGGTCCATCAGCCTCTGCCGTTATTCTAGCAGAAGGTCATTCGACTAATATTGGTTTTCATCAATTAGCACCGGCACTGGCTTGTGTACCTGGCAGTCAAATCCGTCTCTTCGGCAAACCAGAGATCGCAGGCCAACGTCGCTTAGGCGTGGCTCTGGCTCGTGGTATTAATAGCATCGATGCGATTGATAAAGCCAAAGAAGTAGCACAAACAGTTGAAGTGACTCTTAATTAAAATATTCCGTTGACGAGCATAAAGTCTAACGATCAAAAAAGGCTAACAAGTTATCACTCGTTAGCCTTTTTTACATCTGTAATTCAAGTTAATTATAAACTTAACATCACACCAGCAATTGCGGCACTCATCAAGTTAGCCAGCACACCCGCGAAAATAGCGCGGAAACCATAACGGGCAATGAATTGACGACGTTCAGGGAGCATACTGCCTAAACCACCAATCAAAACGGCCATAGTGCCAATATTGGCGAAACCACACAGTGCAAAGGTAATAATTGCTTGTGAATGTTCACTTAACTGATCTTTTACTTCCATCAGCTGAATAAAAGCAACAAACTCATTAACCACGATCTTATTACCAATTAACGAACCAGCAATAATCGCTTCATTCCATGGCACACCAATTAACCAAGCAACAGGTGCAAATAAATAACCTAAGATAATTTCAAAGCTTATAGTCATATCAAACCAACTGCCTATCCCTGCCAGCATACCATTAAGTAATGCAATAACACCAACAAATGCAAGTAGCGTCGCACCAATCGCAGTCGCAATACTTAAACCAGCCATAGCGCCGTCAGCAAGCGCTTCAACAACGTTTGTCGCACGAGGTAATTCCACTTTAGTGATTTCATCTGCACCCAGTTCATCTTTTGATGGTGGGAACAATAATTTAGCCATTAATAACCCAGCTGGCGCAGACATGAATGACGCAGCAACTAAAAATTTGATTTCAACACCAATCATGGCATAACCCACTAAGGTGCCACCAGCAACTGACGCAAGACCACAGGTCATCACAGCAAAAAACTGTGAATCACTCATGCCTTTTAAATACGGTTTAACAACTAAAGGCGCTTCAACCATACCAACAAAAATGTTTGCCGTTGCCGCTAACGATTCCGCGCGGCCAGTGCCTAACAATTTCTGTAAGCCACCACCAACAATATTAATCACCTTCGGCATTAAACCAATATGATACAGCGCTGAAATTAACGCAGAGAAGAACACAACGATACCTAATACATTAATCGCAAATACAAAACCACCAGATGTCAGTCCACCAAATATAAAATTAATACCTTCTTGGCCATAATTAATCACTTTTGATACGCCAATACTAAAGCCATTTAACGCATCTTTGCCTGCTGGAAAATATAATACGATAAAAGCAAACGTGATCTGTAATGTAAACGCTAGCGAGACAGTTCTGAGTGGGATATTACGACGATCTTTTGAAAAAAGAAACGCAGTTAATAGAATCACTATTATGCCTAAAATAGATATCATGGAACAAACCTGTTTAATGATTAAAATTATAAAGATGCGTATTGTAGTCCGCATCATTTTTACAGCAAGCCCAGTAAGTTACCTGCTTGTTACAATTAAATTCAAACGTCTTGTTGTGATAGCTAGCTTATTGTTTTATAACAATTCAATAATTATATTTGGGTTATTATTTCCATATGGAAAAGATATTTATCCATGAGAAGATAAGTTCTTGGAGGTTAGATTTTAATCTGTGACTTTAATTGCCGATCCCAGTATGAAGGCTGACCAATATATTCTTTGAAAAAGGTGATCGCCGCGCTAATTTTCTTCGGTAAATGCTTACGGCTTGGGTATACAGCATAGAACTGCATGCTTTGACTCGCCTGCCACCCTGGTAATAGTTGTATCAGCTTACCGGTTCTAAACTCATCCGTTAGTAAATACGTTGCTAAATAGGCAATTCCCCACCCTGATATCGCGGCATCGCGGATCGCCTCAGCTAAATCAACACGATAATCACCATTAACATTGATGTATAACGTGTCATCGCCTTGCTTAAATGACCATAAGCCATAGCTACGCTCACGGCTTTGATAAATCAGGCAGTTATGGCTCTCAAGGTCTTGCGGATGTAATGGCGCTGAGTGATGCATCAAATAATCGGGGGACGCAGCAACCACAAAGCGGGTATCAGCCAAATGCTGAGCCACATAACCTTCGGGTATATCTTCAATGTTGGTCAACCACAGATCTAAACCGTCATCAATCATATTGGTTTTATAATCGAACAGACACACCTCAACATGCAAGTCGGGGTGCAGTTTACGAAATTGTTCAATTGCCGGGATAATATGAATTGTACCAAATGACTGCGAAACACCTAAACGCAGAATACCCGTCACTTCATCTTGCAGATTAGCCATCATGATATCAGCGTCTTGTACACTGCTTACCACGTCAGCACAATAACGGGCAAATTGTTGGCCCGCATCAGTTAAAGTGAAACTGCGCGTTGAACGCTGAACAAGTTTGACGTTTAGATCAGCTTCTAAACACTTGAGCTGCTTACTGACATGAGATACCGACACACTTAACGTATGCGCTGCTGCAGTAAAGCTACCGGTTTGTACCAGGGTATGGAAGAGTGCCATTTGGCTAGCGCGATCTTGGAGCAATTGAGAATTACCTAGTAATGTCCGATCCGTGTGACTACGTTATAACAAGAATAAACATCGTCATTGATGTTTAATTAAGGCAGTGTATACAAAAATCAATATTCAATAAAGCAGTAAGCCATTACGAGGCTAAAATGATGACTTACTACCCAATTACATTAAGGTTTATGACGTAAAATTGAACGTACATAACTGCGGGTATTGGCATTATGATCTAACATAAACTCAGCAAGTAAGTTGGTCATTTTAGCAATGCCCTCCTCGCCATGCTGCTCTCGGATCATATCAACAATCATGTCGACTTCTTTACTACCATCGACTTCGAAGCTTGGGTCACTTACTAGCTGTTCTGGTACCCAGCGTTCAAGGTAATCAGCCAATTTCGGTGATTTTTCATATGATTTTTTAGCGTATACCTCTACAAATGTCGTATTCGTGTATTCAATAACAGGTGTATCTTGTTCTAAAGCTTTAAATAAAACACTACTAAAATCATTGTTTTCATAAGCCTGCTTAGTGATTATTTCTTGAAATTTTTCGAATACCAAATGACGATTAGAGAGCAGTTGAATCGCATCTATTTTCGCTTGTGGGAAGCCCATCATATCTTTGGCATTTGTCCAGATACTCGATGCCGTACTCACACCCGGTTGTAAAGTTGAATGATATGACTGCGCAATATCTCCAATGTAATGCATGCCCCACCCCATAAATCGCCAGCCCCAATAATCATGACCAGTACGAAAGGCATATTCAGATAACGCTTTGTACATATGCACACGATAGTCAGGGAAAGTATCACGTAAGAAAG
Source organism: Moritella sp. 28 (assembly GCF_018219435.1). NCBI lineage: Bacteria > Pseudomonadati > Pseudomonadota > Gammaproteobacteria > Alteromonadales > Moritellaceae > Moritella > Moritella sp. 28. Next base: position 2,990,039 of record NZ_CP056121.1, read on the forward strand.
GCGCGAGCGTGAAGAGCACACTTGATTCATGATAGAAGCCCATATGGAAAGGTGCTTGCGAGCTGTATTCTAATGCTGGATTACCAAAGGCTTGTTTACCAAAACCATACCGTTTACCCGCATCGGTATTACTGTCTTCAAACAAACCAATATCTAAACCGTTATCAGGGTCATCATTAGCCGATACTAACACCTCAATTGGCGTTACCATTTCACCACTTTTCACTTCAACAAAGGTCATGGTATTGTAATGGTCTAGGCTTTTAAATACGCTAACCTCTGACGAATCCATTCGACGACGGCCTTGTTTATCCTGCCCTGGTAATAGCTGAATATACGGGTTAACACGTGCATTAGGGTTGATACGTATAGCATGAATGAAACTTGCTTGTAAATCTTGGCCAGCGGCATCAAATGCTAAGGCATCTGGACGCGGTTTATAATACGGGAAGTTTTGGCGTAGCCAGTCTTCATTGGTTGCTAATAACGTTTCTAACCCTTGCGCTTCTGCTGTCACAAACTCTGCTAAGGTTTCGACCTTAATCGGCGCTTGCGCTGCCACTTCTGGCATCGTGTTCAATATTGGATAAGTAATAAGGCTGTGTTCAGACCATGCATTGGCATTACTCACCATCATACTGCTATACAAGAGTGCGCCTAAAGTGACTTTCATCTGTCTTCTAAACAAAGTCGGGATAAACATAACATTCCTTTGAAATAATCGTCTATTGATATTAAGTGCGTATTAAGCACACTGTGCTTTTAAATCGAGCGTGCTCATGAATAATCTCGGGTCTTCAATCTTATCCAACATTTCAATACTCGGTAAACATTCATCATCAACATAGTCGGCAAAGTCCCCATCAGGATCGAAGACTAAGATATCCAGCGCTAATCGGTCCATGCCGTATAGACCGCGGTGGATCATATCAGCTGAAAACACCAGTAAGTCGCCAGCAGCTAAGTTAATAACCTTTCCGCCAGAGATACTATCACTGCTCACTTTGCCTTTTATTTCTTGTCGCACATTAAATTCTTCTTCATTATCCCAGCGCTTATGCGTGCCCGGGATAAGTTCCATGCCAAGCTCATCAAACAAAGGCACACGAAGATGTACCACTTGCGTCTCTTGCACGGCTATTTTTTGCTGTTCGACCTCGTGATCGTATTGACAATCGCGATGCCAAAAGTCTTTTTGTTTAGGGTTAACTGGGTTGAAAAATAATTGGGTATTCATAAACGCAGGATTCGCAGGTATAACCGATTCAACAACATCCATCATTTTTTTTGAACTGATAAAATTGAAAAGCTTCAGTCGGTCGTCGCATTCTAAGTAGTCAATACCAGTAATGACAGAAGAATTGAACGCTTCATCTCGATAAAACTGTATATTGTCTTCTTTCCACGATTCATGGAATTTCAATACGACCTCTCTCAATGCTGAAATCTCAGCCGCACTAAAATAATTTCTTATTACAAAGTAACCTTGCTCGTCATATTCGCTATTCAATTGACTTCTATTACTCTCTTTAATACCCGTTACCTTTAACACCCATTACCTCTATTTTATTATCACAACTCGGCGGCCTATGCTTTGGTTAATACCAGACAAGCTCTAAGGATTGAACCGAGTTTAATGTTGTTACTTATTCAGAATAAATTCCATTTTATCTCCGTTACGCTTTAATTGATTAATTTTTTAGTTACACCAACACTTGTCGTGTATTTCTGATGTAGTGATGGATCTGTCCCTCGACTTTAACGTCAATCATTTCATCTGGTCTGCGATCATTAGGACAAGGCATTTTCGGTGTTGTACCAAACAGTCGGCAGATCAACGGCCGCTCCTCGTAGACAGTGCAACCTTTAGGGCCTAAATGTACACAGTTATATTCATTTAATGCAGCTTCATGCTCGGCATCCGTTTTATATGGCAGGCGCGACATTTCTTCTGCAGACGTCGTTACCGGCCCGCAGCAATCGTGGCAACCCGGCGTACATTCAAACGTCGGGATCTCTTTGCGCAGGCGTGCAAGGTCCTCTTTATTATTGTTCTTACTCTTGTTTTTTAACAATAATTTTATTTTCTCGTATTCCGAAACCATTATAGTTCTCTACCTAACGTCACTAGAAAATGACAATGCCTGCAAATTTACGGCGTATGTTAACATTTGTAAGCATACGACGTCTTGATTTACTCCGTCTTTTCACCTAGGTCACTAGCGATCAAATAAAGTGGGCTAAAATTGTAATCAACGGACAGAGGCAACTGTTTTTTATTTTTAAGTACTTATTATTTTTTTAATTTAACAGCCGTTCCAAAGACCATAATTTCAGATGAGCCATCCATAATTGCGCTTGTAGTAAAACGAATGCCTACAACAGCATCAGCCCCTTTTTCATGCGCATTTGCAATGAGACGTTGAACTGCTATATCCCTAGCCTCCGTTAACATTTCTGTATAACCTCGAATTTCACCACCGACAATACTTTTTAAACTAGCCATGATGTCACGTCCTATATGCTTTGCTTGAACGACGTTACCTGTCACAACACCTACTATTTCTTCTATTTCCTGGCCTGGAATTGACTCTGTTGTTGAATAGATCATAACATTTCCTTAATAATATAAAGCCAAGCTCAACTGCATAGCAAACTGGCGGGGATTTTGGAACAAAACTAAAATGTTGATGTCTCACACCGCGATGAATTATTAAGATATGGGCAAAATATGAAACATTACTTAAAAAGTGATATTAAAATAACATGAAAAAGTTAAGCTTTATATTTACAATGCTAGTCCTTTCCATACTGACAGCTTGTACATCTACTTCTACATCTACATCCGCGTCACCTAAAACAATAGCCTACTCACGATCTCACGATCTTGTCGGTCAAGCGTCTTGGTATGGTAAAAGATTCCACGGCAAGCTGACTGCCAGTGGCGAAAAATACAATATGAGAGCATATACTGCCGCGCATAAAACCCTACCTTTTGGTACAGTCGTTAGGGTTATTAATACGGCTAACAGTAAATCTGTCGATGTCAAAATTAATGATAGAGGACCGTTTGTTCGAGGCAGAGTAATAGACCTTTCTCAAAAAGCATTTGAAAAAATAGGCAGTACAAATCAAGGGGTCGTTCCTGTCAGAATAGAAATTCTGGATGATAGTCATACCTTTAGATACAAGCACTAAAAGGTAGGTGTCTATTACAAGACACCTACTTCAGTATACAAGATCATTAAGCCACAACAAGCGTCATGTTATGTTACCTTATTTGTGTTCCTCTTCATTTTCCGCTTTTCTGTCTAGACAACGCCCTCTCGGTTCATCGCCCTCATGCAGCACGATATCGGTATGCAGAAACTCAGCAGCCTCTGCTGAACCTTTCACCTTCTTCGCACTACGTTCCAACATTTCGGCTTCAAACTCAGTTAGCACACTTTCCCTTACACCAGCTTCGCGCCATTTAGACAAGGGTCTACATTCTTTTGTAATGACTCTAGCCAGTGCCAACGCATCCAGCAGCGCTTGATTCGCACCTTGTCCTTTGAACGGACTCATAGGATGAGCGGCATCGCCGATTAACGTCACGTTAGCCCCTTTTACCAATAATTCAGACTCGAGTAGCGTTCGGTCATACACAGGGTAACCTGAAACTAGCGCCTCCGGCGTCGCCGTTAAAATCTGCGGAATAGGCGCGTGCCACTGACATCGACGAATCGCGTCTTCCTTCAATGCCTTAGGGCCTAGCGCACTCAATATTTTGGCCGCTTCTTCAGACATTGGAAAGCTAAGCTGCCACATTACCGAGTCCGCGTCATAAGGCATGATATAGATCCGCTCATGCCCATTCGCAGTTTGGAATACCGTGGCCGAATCCAGTAAAGTACGGTCGAAATCTTCGCCTTCATTATTACCTTCAATAGCACTCCCGATAGCAGACAGAGGACAAATACCCAAAATCGCGATACAGCCTAAATAATTTAATGGCGAAGCGTCATCACCTATCAACAATTTACGAACCGAACTACGAATACCGTCTGCACCAACGATAAGATCTGCATGGGCGTGCTTTATCTCACCATCAACCTGAAAGCTTAAATCAACACCATCACAGTCAGATTGTTTAAAATCAACTAACTGATGTCCCCACTGCACTGCATCATGCCCACCTAGCTGCTCAAGCAAGGCTAAGCGTAACGACTGCCTCGCGATATGGACATTGGTACGCTTGGGTAGTTTTCTCTCGTCTGACGGAACCCACTTGCGGATACCCCATTCACCCAGCACTTTTCCTTCGGTCGTATGAACCACATGTCGGGTTGAAATTATGCCTTCCTCTAACGAGAAAATGCCCAGCCCCTCGATCGCTCTACTCGCTTGCTGCAGGGTAAGCCCATAACCTTGAGACCGTGCGTCGAAGCCGCTATCGCGCTCATAAAGCGTAAAAGGAATGCCACGGTGCAGGCAAGCTACAGCAAGGGCCACCCCACCTATACCCCCGCCAATAATCGCAAGGTGTGGGTAGTTTTCTGTATCTGGTCCATCAACGAAGGTTTGGATAGCGGAACGAATCAGACCTGAACCTTTACAATTCGAGCAGGCATCAAGATGAGGCTTAGGGCGAAGCGGAGCAGCCCCTTCGCAGTTGTTTTTTTCAAATAGCGCTAGTTCTCGCTGGTAGCGAAGTCTTACTTTCTTACGGAGCCGCTTACTTACTTTCCCACGGCCTTTACATTCAGTACAAATATTCCAGTAGTTCTCTTCAATCTTCAACTTTTCTACCTGCCCTATATTTAACCCGCGATTAATCACTCTTAAAGTAAGAAACTCTCAGCTATTAAGCTCATGTTGTGGCCTAAATTAAACTGATATTTAAACTGAAAGTTAAGGTGTGATTATAACGCTCATTACGGTCTATAACCGTTTAACTGGAGAAAACTTGGTTTTTTCTTGATGCAGTCTGTATTTGCGGCGATTTTTAGCAAGGCAAGAACGAAGAGTAACCGGCACGAGCTTACTGTCGCGTACCAAATAGGTGTCGACGCAACGACACCTATTCTTATAGGCTAGGATTGAGCAGCTTCAATGCACGCAATTATTTTGTCTGCCATAACGTTTAGATCATCAGGATTTGCAAGTTCAACTGCATGCCCTTTTATAGCACTTGCATCAAATATTGAACCAGGCAAAACATGAAAATGAAAGTGAGGAACAGTTTGGCCAGCCTTTTCACCATTATGTTGAAATACTGTAGAGCCAGCGAATCCAACTGCTTTTTCAACAGCAGAAGCAATTAATTTAACTGTACGCATGCATGCCAAAGCAGCTTCATCAGTAAGGTCATATATGGTCACAGCTGACTCCTTCGGTATAACCAAGGTATGCCCTTCCATTTGCGGCATAATATCCAGAAAAGCCAACGTATATTCGTCTTCATAGACCTTTATACAGGGAATTTCGTTCTTTAAAATCTTTGCGAAAAGATTATTATTGTCGTACTCAGTAAACATACCTTACTCCTTGGTGAAAACAGTCAAATAAACAAAACTTTACCAAGTTAAAACGGCAAGGTAAACGGTCTACAACCATTGACGGCTGTTATCACAAAGTTCGACGTATTAAATAGCCCTATGATTTAACTACCGACCATCATGCTCGGTTCATATTCATCAAGTGTTCTATATCCTCAGACCATTGCTGATTAAGCCCTGTTACTTATTAATAAATGATGTCATCTAAGTTAATTCTCATACTAATGTCTCATTTATCTCTTATATGTGCCTTACATCTAAATTTTAAAAAATACTACTTTGTCATCAAATAAAAGATTTAGTACATCAATAAATATTAATTAACGATAATATCAACTATTAAATGTTCACAACGAAAAATAAGTGACCAATATAATCTACTATCGCGAATGAGATTCAGTAGTACGAGTATGGACTAAGTAATAAAATCAATCCAAAATATAAGATTGAACAGGGCCATCACCCTTAAATTATCAGTTTCAATCAGTACCTTAAGTAATATGGACGTTTAAAGTACGCAGCATTATATTCGAGCACATGTCATGGCAGAGTCCCGAATAAATAAGGATATTAAATAAATGCAGCATATCACCAAAATACACTTACTGCTTTGCTTGTCATCAGCGAGCTTTATTGCCCAAGCAGCTGAGTCACATCGGCTCAATTTAAAAGATGCAGAAAGTATCGAAAGTCACCTTAATTTAGCGAGTCAACTTTCGCTCAGTGGCACTCAAAGCAGTCCCAACAGCTTTCAGCTATTACCAAAAATTTCCTCTCAAACGTTTACAGGCCAAAGCAAAACAAAAAATGCAGAGAGAACTCACAATAAGTATCAACAAAATTACTTAGGTATTCCTGTTTGGGGTCATCAAATAGCCGTTCATCGTGATGCTAAGAGTCAAATTTATGCCTTAAATGGCAAACAATTAAAGAACATTGAATTAGATGTTAAGCTTTCGGCCTCTGCATTAGCAAACACTAAACCAAGTGAAGAGTTACAAACAACGCTTATCGTTAAAGCAAAAACAAAATTTGGTTTAAGTGAAAACACCCAAGTATCCAACATTGAAATTAAAAATTACATTCACTTAAATGAACAGAACACAGCAATACTGGTTTGGTATGTCTCATTTAAGCTTGAAGATGACCAAGGTAACATCGCACAACCTATCTTATTAGTGGATGCCGATACCAAATTTATTATCGATTCATGGAATAACCTACAACACGCAGCTGCAACGGGGCCAGGCGGTAACGCGAAAGTGGGTCGATATGAATACGGTACTGATTACACAGCACTAGATATCACACAAGATGGTACCAATTGTTTACTCGAAAATGAAAACGTCCGAACCATTGATTTACAACACGGTTCAACTAACAACGACACCTTTGCTTTTACTTGTTCACGTAATGAATATAAAGAAATAAATGGCGCATACTCTCCGCTTAACGATGCTCACGGATTTGGTAATGCAGTCTTTGATATGTACAAAGACTGGTATGGCCTAGCACCTTTAACATTCCAATTAGTCATGAAAGTGCATTACGATAATAACTATGCTAATGCCTTTTGGGATGGTTCGAGCATGACCTTTGGTGATGGTGATAGTAGTATTTATCCTTTGGTTTCTCTTGATATTGTCGCACATGAAGTCAGCCATGGCTTCACAGACCAAAATTCAGACTTAATTTATAATGGCCAGTCTGGCGGTATCAACGAATCGTTTTCTGACATGGCAGGTGAAACTGCAGAGTTATTTGTACGTGGCAGTAATGATTGGTTAATGGGTGCAGATATTACCAAAGATGGGGGCGCGTTCCGCTTTTTTGAAGACCCAACTCTTGATGGTATATCAATTGGCCATGCAGATGACTATTATAACGGTATCGATGTACACCATAGTAGTGGCGTATTTAATCGTGCCTTTTATATTCTTTCAAACACACCAGGATGGAACATCAAAAAAGCATTCTCAATTATGCTTGATGCTAACCGATTTTATTGGACTCAATCAACAGATTTTGTCGATGGCGCATGTGGCGTAATCAACGCCAGCGCTGATAATGGGTATGACACTTTTGCCGTTATCGATGCTTTTACACAGGTTGGCGTTACATGTGACAATCTTCCTTTTCGTGATGAAGATAATGATGGCATGTCTGATTATTGGGAACAATCCTATGGTTTAGATTATACGACGCCAGCTGATGCAGCACAGGATCTAGACCAAGATGGTTTATCAAACTTAGATGAATACCTTGCAGATACTAATCCCACCATAGCCGACTCTGATGGCGATGGCTTAACTGATTATGAAGAAATATCAATTTATGGTACAGATCCGAATAATACAGATACAGACAATGACGAACTTCCCGACCAATGGGAAATTAGCGTTGGACTCGACCCATTAGATCCTAACGATGCACAACTCGATTCAGATTCTGATGGCGTAACGAATATTGACGAGTACTTATTAGGTACAGACCCTTTCGATTCAAACTCTACGCCTGAAATTGTCACAAACGCTCTCTTCGATTTTGAAGATGCAACGATACCAAGTCAATTAATTAATGTAGATAACAACTGGGGATTAGTCAGCGAGGTCCCGTCAACAGGCGCGTATTCACTCGCGAATAAAACCATTGCTGATACCCAAACTGCAGAGCTGCTCTGGAGTGCTTTATTTAGTGAAGGTACATTTTCGTTTGACTATAAAATAGATAGCGAACTCGACTATGACTTCTTTGAACTATATATCGATGAGCAACAAGTACTCCAAGCATCTGGAGACGAAGAGTGGAAAAATTTCAACTACGCGTTGTCTTCAGGTCTGCATACGCTTAGTTTCCGTTATAATAAGGACGAAAGTGTCTCGCAAGGCGCAGATCGTGCTTGGCTAGATAATGTCGCATTCTACTCGACGGGTCGAGATAGTGATAATGATGGTATGACAGATTCATGGGAAATCAGTAATAGCCTTAATCCAAATGATCCAACTGATGCGAATACCGATTTAGACAGCGATGGTTTAAATAATTTGGCCGAATTTCAGCTCGGGACTTTAGCTAACAACGCAGATAGTGATAGTGATCAAATGCCTGATGGCTGGGAAATATCGTATGGCTTAGACCCACTTAACAATCTTGATGCATTTGATGACTTAGATAATGATGGTTTTTCTAACCTGTCAGAATTTCAAGCAGGAACTGATCCAAGCGATGCAAGTCAGCACCCGCCATCGATTCGAAACGTTTCATACGATTTCGAAGACCTGCAGTTACCACAAGGCTGGGTTAGCGATGCAAATGCCAACGCAAGTTGGGAGGTCAGTAATGATGAAGCAAAAAATAGCAACTATTCATTAATGTCTCAAAATATAGAGCATAATCAGAATTCAACTATCACTTGGAATGGAAATTTTAATGAGGGGACTTTAACTTATGATTATAAAGTTGAGTCAGAATCCAACTATGATTTTTTAACCATTTACCTTGATGATCAAGTTATAACCAATATTTCAGGTGCTCAAGACTGGTCAACACACACGGTCAAGATTTCAGCTGGTAATCACACCATTAAATGGGTTTACCATAAAGATAGCAGTGCATCTACCGGTAAAGACCGCGCTTGGATCGACAACGTCAGTTTTAATTCAACTATTCAAGATAGTGACAATGATGGCATGCCTGACCAATGGGAATTAGACAATAGTCTGGATCCAAACGACCCAACCGATGCGTCACTTGACCCTGATCAGGATGGTCTAACCAATTTAGTAGAATACCAGATAGATTCTGACATCAACAATAGTGATACAGATGCTGACGGAGTGCCAGACAGCGAAGATAGCGCACCTCGCGATAGCAACGTAGGTGAGATGCAAGCGCCAACATTTAACGCTATTGCTGATATTCAGATTGAAGCAGAAGCGATATTAACGAACGTTAGTTCCCTCACCTTACCGCCTAACACAGTCAGTGATAATGGCAGATTACCTGTTCAAGTGAACCACAATATAACGGCGAACCTAGCGATTGGTGATCATAACATTATCTGGACTGCAACGGATCACTCAGGCAACACTGCAACAGCAACACAAATATTACGAATTAGAGATACTACTGCACCAGAATTTGATTCAACTCCACTCTATCAGGTCTCTAGCCAGGGTATATTTACAGATCTAACTCAACTGTTACACCTACAAGCAAGTGATCTTGTAGATGGTGATATTAATGCACAAATAACAACACCTTCTCTATTAAAATCGGGATTACACCTTGTTAACGTTCAGGCTGTAGATCAGTCAAATAATACGACGATGGCACAAGTTACTGTTGCCATCAATCCACAGGTTGAAATACCGGCTCAAATCCAAACTGCAATTGGTAATCAAGTCATCGTGCCCGTTTACCTCAATGGTGAGGCTGCGCAATATCCTGTGCAAATTGATTACACAGTAGCTGGATTAATAACACCGATACAATCGCAGTTAAGCATTAACCATGGTATGTCTGGTGAGTTAATATTCAATATCCCAGCGAACCACTCCGGTGACAGTATCACTGTCGGTCTAGACAGTGCGGTAAATGCACACATCGCCAGTGGCACCAGTCAAATATCACTAATTAGCGATAATCAAGCACCAAACCTGAGTGTTAATATTAAGCAATCGCAACAGGCTGTGACTTTAGTACAAAAAAGTCTTGGTTTAGCTTATCTTGATGTATCGGTCAATGATATCAATTTAGCTGACCAGCATACAGTTTCATTCGACCTTCCGAGTGAATTCGAAGCGGCACTCACACAGCAGAATGGGAACCGTATCGAATTTAACCCAGCGACGATCCCAACGGGTACTTATTCTATCGATATAACCGTGTCAGAAACGAATACTGCGGCACTGTTATATAATCAGTTAACAGTCCAAATTTTGGTCACAAATACACTACCAGCGCTAGGTCTAGAAGACACTGACAAGGATGGTATTAACGATCAAGATGAAGGTTATGCTGACACCGATGGTGATGGTATTGTTGACTACCTCGATAGTAATAACAATACAACTCAATTACCCTTAAGTAGCAATAAGCTGCCCTTATTTGTTAAGGCTTCAAGTAAATTATCACTTGGCGATATTAACTTACAAAGTAAAGGTGCCGATGCTGAGTTTGCAAATATTCATTTCAAGGATATTCCGGTAAATACCAATTCAATTCATGTTGATGAGCAACTATTAGCAAGTGCGTTAATCAATGTGCGAATAAGTAAAAAACCGAGTGGTGAATCGACGTTTATTGTGGTCCCGACAGAACCATTACCTGCAAATTCATTCTTGTATTTACATACTAAATTATCTGGCTGGTCAATACTCAGCGCAGGCCCGCATGACAATGTATCTTCTGCGCCATTCAACCTCAACGGAAATTGCCCCGAGATAATGCATGAAAGCTATGTTTATGGCTTAAATCAAGGAGATGAATGTATATTAATCCAGATCGAAGACGGTGGTCATTATGATATAGATAAAGCCACGAATAATAGCGTATCTATCACTGCGGCTGTTTATCCTGAAATAGAAAATAACGCACCAAACGTGATTGTATCAGCACCGAGTACTGCATCAGAACTAACGAATATTATCATTGATGCATCAAGTAGTAGTGACATTGATAATGATTTACTTATTTACCAATGGATTTTACCTGACAGCATCGATATTCAGTTAACTAACATAGCCGCAGGTAAAATAAAGCTATCATTGCCCGAAGTAAGTCATGATACCAATACTGTTATAGAACTAGCAGTCAGCGACGGTCACACAGTTGTAAGACAAGCTCTTAATCTGAAGATCACGAATACGAATACGAAGTTGACTCTTGATGATGAATCTTCAGGTGGTGCATTGTCGTTATGGTTCCTCTTAACACTAGCTTCATTGTTATTCTTTCGTCAAAATAAAAATCGATAAAGAAGCGGCTATATAAACCATAAAGCCCTGTTGATTAACATCAACAGGGCTTTCATCCGAGAGTGTCTTTCCTACCTGCTAAAGTACTGTGTATGCAAAGTAATAATTCAACGCTTTTTTTCACTAATTTATGCTTTAATTGATAGATAATAATTTGCATATCCATCTAACAGAGTTATGATCTGCCAACACCTATCACTTTAGAGCAGTAACTCTACTGCACCTCGACCTACAGAGAATGACAATATGGAAAAAGCTTGGCTAAACAGCTACCCTAGCGATGTACCAGAATTCATCGATGCATCACAATATGACAGTATTTTAGATATCGTAGAGCAGAGCTGTAAAAAACATGCAGATTCAATCGCCTTTTTGAACATGGGTGCAACACTGACTTTTCGTCAACTTGAAGAACAAAGTCGAGCTTTTGCTTCCTATCTACAACATGATCTTAAGATGCAACCTGGTGACCGATGCGCAATAATGATGCCAAACCTACTGCAGTACCCTATTGCACTTTTTGGTATTCTTCGAGCCGGACTAATTGCGGTTAACGTTAACCCCCTTTATACCCAACGAGAATTACAGCATCAATTGGCGGATTCAGGCACAAAAATGATTGTTGCCATTACCAATTTTGGCGCCAATCTAGAAAAGGTATTACCGCAAACGAGTATCAAGCATGTGATCATGACCAATATAGGCGATCAACTACCACAACCGAAACGTACCTTGGTTAACTTCGCGATTAAGTACGTTAAAAAAATGATCCCCAACTTTCGCATTTCCAATGCTATTTCAATGAATAAAGTCATAGCCACTGGACGTAAACGTTCTTATCACCGCCCCGCATGTAAACCTGAAGATATTGCATATCTACAATATACAGGTGGTACAACAGGCGTAGCAAAAGGTGCAATGTTAACGCATCGCAATATTGTCGCTAACGTATTACAAGTTTTTGGTCAATTCTCCCCGCGTACACTTTTGTCTAATGATCACGTAGTTACTCCCTTACCGCTTTATCATATCTTTGCTAACTCAGTAAGCTTGATGTTTATAATGATGATCGGGGGGCGTAATTTATTAATTACTAATCCTCGAGATATGGACGGTTTTATCAAAGAACTAAAAAACTATCCTTTTACTACCTTTTTCGGATTGAATACTCTGTTCAACGCGATGTTAAAGAATGAAAAATTCCGCGCATTAGATTTCAGCAGCTGTCGCTTTACCATCGCAGGTGGTATGTCAACCCAAGAAGATGTTGCAAAAGAATGGCAAAAAGTCACAGGGATGCCAATCATCGAAGGTTATGGTCTAACAGAATGTTCACCTGTTGTTTGTAGTGGTATACACACTCAGCAAGAATATACCGCGGGTATTGGCGTCCCATTACCATCAACAGAAATGCGTGTCGTGAATGATGATAAGCAGCCACTGGGAGTCGATGAAGTTGGCGAACTGCAAGTTCGAGGGCCTCAAGTTATGGCTGGATATTGGAAGCAGGAAGAAGCAACATCTCAATCAATTGATAGTGACGGTTGGTTTTCGACTGGCGATATAGCACGTATGGATAAAGACGGGGCTTTTTTTATTGTAGATCGTAAAAAAGACATGATTTTGGTTTCTGGCTTCAATGTTTACCCTGCTGAAATTGAAGAAGTACTTCGATTACATCCTGATATTGAAGAAGCGGCTGCGGTTGGCATCCCCCACCAAATCACTGGCGAGCAGATTAAAGTATTTATATGCAGTACCAATAAAACATTGACGAGCAAAGACATACAAGCATACTGCCGCCGTTATTTAACTGCTTATAAAATACCACGCAATATTGAGTTTCGCGATACACTACCAAAAAGTGCCGTAGGTAAAATACTTAAGCGCGAGCTTATCACGGTATTAAAAGATTAATTAATGCATTAAATACAACAAGGTACCCTAAATCTTATATACCTTGTTGTATTTTATATTGTCACAGACAAACCGATCTGACAAGCTAAAAGCCTAGCGTAATGACTAAACGCAACCAACTACTTATCAAGTTACTTTACATATCATTACACACTTTCACATATGTGTAACAAAACCCCTGTACTCTAGCTGCAATAAAAACAACTAGATTAACCATTTACAGGGATTTATGATGATTAAAAATAGTGTATTAATGCTTGCGATTTCGAGCGTGTTTCTTAGCGCTTGTAACAACTCTTCAGCTGTAACTACGCCAGAAACAACCAAAGTTAAAAATGTAATCTTGATGATTGGCGATGGTATGGGGCCCCAACAGGTGGGCCTGTTAGAAGAATATGCACAGCGTGCCCCGCTTTCTATTTATAACGATAAAGGCAATAAAACCGCATTATCAACATTCGCTGATGCGGGTCAGATGGGCTTATCGTTAAATGCCCCTTATGGGAGTAATGGTAGCCTTGTTGTTGATTCAGCATGCTCGGCAACTCAACTCGCGACAGGCGTCGCAGCTGGCTCTGAAATGATTGGTCTAGATAGCCAAGGGAATGTGGTCGAGACAATCTTAGAAAAAGCTAAAGCACAGGGTAAAGCAACAGGTCTAGTATCAGACACCCGTATTACCCATGCAACACCGGCTGCATTCGCAGCCCATCAGCCACACCGTTCGTATGAAGCTAAGATCGCAGAACAGCTAATCGAATCAGGCAGTGTCGATGTGATGCTATCAGGCGGTACACGGGTATTCCTACCCGCAGACATTAAAACTAACCAAGCTAGCCGTGATCAAATGGCCGCTTTAGGTATGCCTAACAGCCTTTACAAAAAATCAAAACGTAAAGACCAACGTAATTTATTATTAGAAGCCAAAGAACAATACGGCTACAACCTTGCGTTCGATAAAGAACAACTCGCCGCAGCTGAAGGCACTAAACTGCTGGGATTATTTGCCAACTCAGGTATGGCAGACGGTATTGCTTATACCGCATGTAAACAAGACAACAGCTGTACACAACCATCATTACGTGACATGACCATTAAAGCCTTAGATATATTATCTAAAGATGAAGATGGTTTCTTCCTTATGATTGAAGGTGGACAAATAGACTGGGCTGGCCATGTTAACGATGCGGGCTGGATGCTACATGAATTAGTAAAATTTGATGAAGCAGTCGCCGCGGTTTATGACTGGGTAAAAGATCGTAACGATACCCTTGTCATTATCACCGCCGATCATGAAACAGGTAGCTTCGGATTCAGTTATTCTCGTAATGACTTACCAGCAGAACAGCATTTAACTGGTAATGGCATGCAAGGTAAAGAATACAAACCTAACTTCAACTTTGGCGCACTTTCGCAACTTGATAAACTGTATGCGCAAAGCGGTACTTTCTATGCGATGATGGATAAAGTCAGTGCAGATTGGGACTTCAAAGATAGCACAGGACAACAATGGGCTGATGCGATAAACAGTTACAGCGCGTTTAAAGTCACACCAGAACAAGCTGCACCAATTGGTTTACGCGAAGAAAATGAATATCATGTCGATGGTCATAAATACTTAAGCGCGAAGGCGTTCCCGAAAGTGAATGACTTTAAAGAGTTTTACGTATACGGCGATGAAATTCACGCAAACTTAATTGGCCGAGCACTAGGAGCTGCGCAAAATGTAGTGTGGGGAACAGGCACACATACAGCCTCTCCAGTACCTGTCTATGCATTTGGACCTGAGAATATCACCAAACAGTTTTCGACCATGCAACATCATGTTGAACTAAGTCAAAAAATGGCTGACGCATTGCTATAAGACAACACTTCACGGTAATACTGAACCAAGGTAAGTAAAGTTATGAACCAAACTCGTTTAAGGTACGCCTTAAACGAGTTTGGCTAATATCTGGTTTTTCCCTGAGTTTTTCACTTTGTACAACAATTTATCTGCCATTTCATACAAAGTTAACATATCTTCATCAGTGTATTTAATCGTCACCATGCCTAATGATATTGTTACACATGAATAACCATTATTCTCCTTATGCTGGATCCCTAAACCCTGCACAGCTAAACGAATATCGTTCACAAATTGCGATGCGGCGATTTCATCATCGGCATAAAATAACAAGCCAAATTCTTCACCACCTAAGCGGAATATATAATCATCAGCGCGTAATAACCTATTCTGTAGCAAGTTAGAAATAATAACCAAGGCATTATCACCGGCTACATGCCCATAGTTATCATTGAATTTTTTAAAGTTATCTATATCAATAATAGCGAAGTTTAATAAACGATGGTGGCGTTTAGCCACACGTAAACTCTCTGGAAACACAGCGTTGAACTTACGACGATTGTACAGTCCAGTCAATGGGTCTGTGAGTGAACACCTTTCTAAACGACGGTTATTTTCTAGTAACTCACGTTTTTTATTCTCCAGTTCAGTCACATCAAGCATTACGCCAACAACCCCTAGGATCTGTTGTTGTTCATCAAGTACCGATGCTTTATAAAAAGTGAATATGCGAATAGAACCATCGGCACATTTCACCGAGGTATCATAAACTTGCTGACCCGGATTGTTAAGTAATAATAAATCTTTAGCGTAAAAAATTTCAGCTAATTCACGAGGAATATATTCGCTTAAATCAAATAATGACCTGTTTATAATTTTGTCTTTATCAATACCTAAAATAGTCTGAGCAAAAGCATCATTACACTGTTGATATACGCCGTCGGTATTTTTATAAAACAGTGGGCTGGGAATAGTATCGACTAAAGTCTGTAATAACCTCTTCGACCTTAAAGATTCACTTGTTATTTGATTAGCGAGATCAAGTTGTCGCTGTAAATTTTCAGATTTACTTTCTAGTTTGACAACTTGTGCTTCTAATTCTTGGTAAGTTAATTTTTTTTTCATCGCACACCAAATAATAAGTAAATAAATAAATAAATAATAATAATAATAATAATCGGAAACAATACGCCAATAATTTCAGCCGCTAATTACAGTATTAGAACACCTCGAAATTGGTAGTTTATTATACAGTGATATTCTATTAATTGGGTATTTCTATATTGAATTAAGTTGTATTATTTTAACTCAATAAACAAAGGGTCATGATCTGATGAGAATGCTATATCATTTAAAAAATCGTTGTCCTTATTTAATAATCGGCTTTCAGCCGCATTAATATGCCATACTTTTTTTACCACGACATCCGATAAAAGGTCAGTATTAACTAATATATAATCCAAACGACCCAATGCCTGAAAAGAGTAAGTCCAGCTATCGGTATTTTCACTTATAAATGGATCATGATAACCAAAACCATTATCCAATTTAAGGACGATTAAATGCTGACCAAGATAACTGTGTGTACTGCCCTTTATCTTATAATAAGCATAGCTCGCTTGTTCATAATCAGTTAACACTAACAGCGGGTCTTCTTTGGGATAACTGTTCAAATCACCCAGGATGATCTTATCCCCACCTTGCTTCGCTAATGACTGCGCCAATACACTCGCGGCTAACGATCTAAACCCTGCACAATGTCCCTGCCTATCTTGCTTTAATTTGGCTCTTTTCCACTTCTGCTGTAAAGCTTTATTCTTACTACTATTGGTTTTTAACCGCTTAAGCATTGCTGAGCGTTGCTTATCTGCAACACATTTAGAACCTTTAGATTTAAAATGGTTAACACTAATAGTGAGTCTTTCTTTTTGATGATCACGGTCTCTCATAAAGGTGGGCGTTAATGCAGGTCGATGATAAGCATTACCCAAAATACTGCGCTGTATAGGCAGATCAATGACGCGAGTACTGACATGCTGAAGTTTAGATGGTCGATAAAAGCCAGCAACCGTTATCGCTCCTGAGCCTAAATAACGCCCTCGATATAAATCTGACTGCTCAGGTTGCAGCATTTCATACTGTTTATCTGGATCCTGTATTTGGCGATTGACTAAGCTTAATAACCGTTGAATCGCCGAGTTTTTACCAAAGCCATTGTTTTCTATTTCCATCAGACCAATAAAGTCAGCATCAAGTGTGACGATTGTTTTAACCAATTTCGTTTCTTGTCGGTGTAGCGCTAAGAGTGTTGTCGCCCCCCTATTTTGCCTTAATGGATTATGGGCGCCACCAGCGGCTGTATTAAAATAATTAAGTAAATTGAAGCTAGCAATACGCAAATGATGTGTCGTCCGCGGGGGTAATGTTTCGCGGTCACTAAAATGGGTAAACTGTATTTTAGAAACCGGATCATCCGTGACCAACCTAAATTCGCCATAACTAAATTGCAAAATACCCACAACGCCAGCAACCTTGTCATTAACACGTATATAATCAGATTTGGTTATTAATGTAGGTCGACCAGCTAGCTGTAAATATAAGCGCCGCTGTTTGTTATTCAGGGCATGTTGGTCGGCGAAAATACTGCTAGGAAAAGCAACCGTATTTGGATGAATATTTATCTGTTGATGACTAAGAATGATATTATAACGCTGCCAACGTCGATCGTAATATAAAGGCTTCGTCACGCGCATATCCGTCATATTGACCAAACGTACACGCATTCCCTCATAGCGTTCAAGGGTTTCACTAAAGTTAGCGTCAACTGTTGCAACAACGATATTGGTAGGCGCTACAGCCTTAGCATCGCCAAGCACGATTACTTCTGCTGTGGGATGTAATTGCGTCATTCCGTAATATTCTTCAACAACACCAGTCACGCATACACTTGTATCAAGCTTAATATTCGTCATGTCTGTCGTTCTGACAAAAATCCCTTTTGACGCGAGGCTCAACGTTGATTTATCTATTTGCTGCATGAAAAAACCCGCATTGCGACCCAGTTTCAACTTGGTAACAACCCCCCTAACAGTAAAGAATAAATCACTATGATATCGTTTACTTCCCTTATTTATCACATAAGGAGAGCGATGCCCCTCCCCTTGTAATTGACTAATCGAGTAATTCTCACCGATACAACTTATATTATTTTCATTCAATAATTCATTTGCATACACATCATTAAGCAACAATATTATGCTGATCATGTATGCAAATAAACGCCCTAGCATTCTATACATTTCTGCTTTAAACTCATGCCTATCAATCCTTTCACTAGACCCCGCGTCTGTATTGTATGAGTGTAGTTATTATGGATATAAAATCGCTTACTTCAGAACAAAGAAATTTAGCAAGTGCTAACCTAGATCAACTTTCAACATTAGAACTTGTTAAGCTATTCAATAGTGAAGACGAAAAAGTCACTCAAGCTATCAAACTTGAATTACCCCTTATTGCAGCTTCAATTGACATGATCGCGCACGCATTTCAGAAAAACGGGCGATTGATTTATATTGGTGCCGGTACATCAGGCCGTTTAGGGGTATTAGATGCATCGGAATGCCCACCAACATTCGGTGTAGGTAGTCAGCAAGTACAAGGTATTATCGCAGGTGGCGAAGCGGCAATGTTTAAAGCCCAAGAAGGGGCAGAAGATGATTTACATGCCGCGCAAGTTGATTTAAACCAGATCCAATTAACACCACACGATATTGTTGTTGGCATCGCCGCATCAGGTCGAACCCCCTATGTAATTGGCGGTTTAAATTTTGCCAATAAACTCGGCTGCGACACGATTGCAATAAGTTGTAATAATGACTCGCCAATAGCGGCCATTGCTAAAATTGCGATTACGCCAGTTGTGGGTCCTGAAGTACTCACAGGTTCAAGCCGAATGAAAGCGGGTACAGCCCAAAAGTTAGTACTCAACATGCTAAGTACTGGCGCGATGGTAAGAACTGGTAAAGTTTATCAAAACTTGATGGTTGACGTTAAAACCTCAAATAAGAAGCTAATTACACGCAGCGAAAACATCATTATGGATGTAACAGGTGTAGAGCGTGAACGAGCACAAACATTATTGGTTCAAGCCAACCAGCATGTAAAATCGGCTATTTTAATGGAATTAAACGGCGTTGATTACGATACCGCAACTCAACAGTTAGCTGACAATCAAGGTTTTTTACGTCAGGCTTTAACGTCTTAGTCTTAATTACTGTTCAGGTGTTAGGCTTAGTGAATATATATTCCCTGCGCTTAACATATTTTTGCGTTGAATCATGTTCAGCACAATATAATACAAATCCGGTAACTAATAACGCTGTTGAGACACGTTTACCTTTTTCTAATAGTGAATCAATCAATATATCACTGGGTCTATGAATACGAGCCACCGTAATATGCGGTAGATATTTACGCTCCTCGACGCTTATTCCCCGATGCAGCAATACCGCAGTGATGAGTTGATGAAGGTCGGTCAGCGCCGCACTTGGCATAATATTAGTGACAAAAATTGTTTTAGCGCCATGTGATTTGAAAAATTGACAACCAGAAACTGTCAACGCAAAGGAAGCGACATTTACAGATATCAATTCAAGTTCAATGGCAGCCGCTTCTGCTTCAGTGACATTACCGATAAATCGCAGCGTTATATGTTTCGTATCCTGAACGACGCTCTGCTCTGTCGTCGGAACAAGCATATTCAATTCACGATCAACATCATTCGAGACTTCTATGGCAGTAAATAATCTTGGCATACAGCACCCATGGAACACGCGTGGTTATCATAAGGCTAACAACTACCTTATCTACTAATTATATACATCAGTTCAACTGACTGCCTGTTTTTCATAGTGCCGATCATGATACTGCATACACTCGCGCGTAGTTAGCTCGCTGGTAATAACTTCTTCAACAAGCTCTCACATTGTGCTCTGTTCATCAGTTTTGGCACAGGGTATTCACAATACGCTTCTTTCACTGCACGTTTAGCCAGTTCAGGGATGTCATTAGCTTGAAGCTCAGGGAAGTCAGCTTGAATATTCAAGGTTTTATTCAATGCCTTCACACCGGCAACAAACTTATGCGCCGCTTCAATTTGAGTATCATCGCTCGTCGCAAGTCCTGCAGCAATAGCCAATTCCGCATAACGACACAATGCATTTTCAAATGAGAATTCAAGTACATGCGCTAAGATTACAGCATTCGCAAGGCCATGAGGAATATGGTAATACCCCCCCATTTGATGCGCAATCGCATGCACATAACCAATCGATGCACGGGTAAAGGCAACACCGGCATTAAAGCTCGCAATAGACATTTGGCGTCTTGCTTCTACATCGCTGCCATCTGCATATGCTTTTGGTAGGTTGGCGAAAATACGTTTTACCGCATCATAACCATACGCTTTCGTTTGCTCTGTCGCGTAACAACCAATATAAGATTCAACCGCATGAGTTAATGCATCAATACCAGTTTCAGCGGTGATTTTAGGCGGTAGTCCCAGCATCAATAATGGATCGAGTATGGCAACAGCTGGCACCAAGCTTGGGTCAACAATCGTAAATTTTTGTTTTTTATCCGGGTCTGTTACCACTGCAACAACCGTCGCTTCAGATCCTGTCCCCGCCGTCGTTGGTATAGCGATAAATGGCGGTAAAGCTTTACGTACGCGTAACAACCCAACTAATTTTCTCGCATCGACATTCTTAACCGCCGCGGCAGCAATGCCTTTAGCACAATCCATCGGAGAACCACCACCTAATGCAATCACGCTATCACAGCCGTTTTGTTTATAACGCTTCAAGCCAGTAGCAACTAATTGCAATGTTGGATCAGGAGTTACTTCATCAAACAGGAGGTAGTCAATACTTGCAATATCTAGCGCATCCGTTAACTGTTTTGCAATACCAAGTTTAACAAGCATCGCATCGGTGACAATCATAGGTTTAGCGCCGCCGAGTTCTTTTAATGCTACGGAGGTTTGTGCGACAGCGCCTTCACCTTCAATAAGTTTAGGTAGCGGGATTGGTATTAACTTATTAACTTGTCCGCGTATTTCGATAATGGTTTGATGTAGCATAAGTCTCCATTTAAATTTTTATTACATACATAAACAAGTATTACTTATTACCCGAGCCTAACCCTGTTAGTCTCAAATAACCCGATTAAGAACTTGTTTCGCTTTCGAAAGCATTATTATGGAGTTTACATCACTTTGTTAAAATTAAAGTACTAATTTAGTTTTGACTTTATTATTAGTTGTTTTTATTCACTTCAGGTTAAGAGTTAAGAGTTAACATTTATTTTTATTTTTATTTTTATTTTCATTTTCGTCTAACAGCAAGTTACAACCTTTGCTATCACATTCTTCGCTATACATACCAAACTGCGAACATTCAGAAGACAACGCATTGACCGTGGATATTGTCGCGACCTCTGCTAATTTGTCTGCCAGTTCACTATCACGATGCGTCTTACATTCTTTTTGCTTGATTAACTTAAATGCCAGCATAATAGAAGCAATACCAAAGAAAACAGATCCTAGCGCCTGACCAATTAATATGCCTTTAACGCCCGCGATCTCGGCACCAACAAGGACAAATGGGATCGTGCCGAGTGTCGCTTTACCCATATTAAACCAAGTCGAGTATTTAGGTTTACCCAAGTTATTAAAGCTTGCATTAGCAATAAACATCATGCCATTAAAAACAAACGTCAGCGCTAATAAACGGCAAAACAAAGTAACTACTTCAACCGCATCACCGGTCAGATTAAACCCGCTGATCAAGTAATCTTCGAGCAAATACAGAATTAAAGAAACAACAACCACATAACCGGCGCAAAACCATAACGCATCCTTTAGACTTTTACGTACACGTGGAATTAATTTAGCACCATAGTTTTGTCCTAAAATAGGGCCAATCGCCCCAGATAACGCGAAGATCATTCCAAATGCAACCGGTAGAATACGGTTAATGGTGGCATAACCGGCCATAAAGCTATCACCAAATTCCGCAATAGTACGCGTGACAAACGCATTACCGATTGGCGTTGCAATATTCGTAAGCATTGCAGGTAGCGCGATCGCCATAATAAAGGGCAATTGCGCTTTAAAATTAATAACATGCCAACGACCTAATAGCTTGTGCTTTGAATAGACCCCATAAAATGACAGCGCGAATACAGCGCAACGGGACAGCACACTCGCGATAGCCGCACCTTCAATCCCCATGCCTAACGTAAAAATGAAAATAGGATCTAATATCGCATTCACTAAACCACCGCCAATCGTTGATAGCATAGATAATTTACCATCACCGACTGCACGTAAACTCGCACCCAGTGACATAGCGATCGACATTAACGGCATCGACGGGACTAAAATTTGTAAATACACGGTACCTAAACGTAACGTCTCGCCTTTTGCACCCAACAAGCTCAACAGCGTTTCAATATTAAACCAAGTCAATAACATGATGATCAGTGATACAAAAATAGTCACGACACTGATATTCGTCACATAAGACTCTGCACTCTCACGCTTCCCCTGCCCTAACGCTTTAGAAACCAACGCCCCCATCGCAATAGACAAACCAATTGAAATTGAGGTGGTAAAAAAGGCCACGGTACCCGCATAACCAACAGCCGCAGCTAAATGTTGTTCGCCAAGTAAACTGAGATAAAAAAGATCGAGTAAATCGACGAGGAAAAGACAAGTTAAGCCAATAGCACCTGTAGAGCTCATATAAATGATATGAGATAACGTAGAGCCTTGCGTGAATTTAGCGGTGGTCATAAGATATCTGAATAATCAATGAGGGAATATAGTTACTATTAGTAACATTGTGCCGTGTGTATCGCAATACAGAAAGTAAAAGCTAATATAATGGTGTTTCTTCAAACAACCACATCTTATTAGCAGAAGTTGATACCCATAGAGACTGATCCCCCCATTCTTCAACTTTCCAAATGACACGTTTTTCTGTGATTTTTTTACTAAATTTGTCTTTCATAATACGATTTAAAGGGATGTTATCTATCATTCTATTTTGCATAATTAACGCGGCGGTACCGACGTTGTTATCAAAACTAAGCGTAAAATCACCGCTACGGCTAATAAAATTATTTTTTGTATCTGATTTATTTGAATATAATATGGAGCCTCTATACTCCCCTTCATATGTTTTATCTTTAATCTTGAATTCTTTAAATCCGCTTTTGACCTGATTGTTAAAATCGAAAATAAAGCGCACTTTATCCGTTATCGTGAGTTGTTCATCTACAAACATATAGTTAGTCGAGCTCATCATCACCCCTGTAAATAGCGGGAGCCCACCTTTAATTTTTTGCTGTAATGAGAACCACTCTTTCACTTTATTAGCCGCAATATTCTCTTCATAGGCCTGTAATTCTAATACTTTGCTTACAGTACTGTCACACATAATGGCATTATTACTTAATGGGCAAGCTAGAATATAAGTTTTATTATTGGTTATAAAAGAAAATACCTTACTTATAGTTGGTATTTTATCAGAGAACATTTCAATCATAGCTTTTCTATCTTTGTCTATATTCTCATTTGAGATAAATGTAAGGTAGTTGCCATTATGCATATATGTTATTTTAGGAGACAAGAAACCCAATTCTTCATTATAAATTTCACTGTGTAGAAACTGATCATAAAGTATGTAGGAAAATAGTAAGCAAATGAAAAATAACAGTATATTTTTAGCGTTGACCTTATAGATAGAGTGCGCTTGTAAAGACAACGCATTTTCCGATAATAGCTCCGCATTTTTAACGGTATAGCCCTGATTGAATACAGTCGCAATAACATCATCAGCGCCACATAACGCTAATTTTTTCCTTAGCGAATAAATAGCTTGTGTTAAAGATTGATCGGTTACTTCCAACCCTGGCCAACCTATAACCTTCAGCTCTTCTTTAGAAACAACTGCACCATTTTTGCTACATAACAAATCAATAATTTCTTTTTCTGATGAACTTAATTTCTGCATACCTTCCGGACTTTTAAGCTTCGCTTTTATTTTACAAAAAATGACATTGTTTGAAATTTGGTATGTCATGAAAGGAACCTTCTATCAGGATAATGAATTAACATCATAATAATTAACATCTTATATGCCAATTAGCATATATAACCTGAAAAGCTAAATATTGCTATATATTTCTTATTGAGTACTTAATAAAGATGAATGTTCTTATTGAATGTTTAATAGGGGTGAATGTTCTAATGTAAATAATCAACATTTGAATAGTGTCTACAATTGGAGATATTTTGTGATCTACAATGCCAAAGATAATTTTATATTTCCTTCCCCCTGCTTGTATATTAAGAATGCGATTAACTGTGTTAATTAGTAATAACATAGCGTTTTATACATATTTAAAATTAAAATAAAATCCTTATAAATCAGCGGTTTTATACTCATAAATAACAATAAATATAAATGGAAATTTTGATACATATAAAATTTCGATCTGTGTTCCAAAAATAATCATATCGCTCTGGCATATTCCAATCTCTAAAACGGAATAGTATTTCCAAAACTATTAAAAAAATGATATTTATCTAGAGGAAACAGACAAATGAAAGTGAAAACAACTAATAAACGACTACGTGGCTTCAAGATTAGCTTACTTGCTTTATCTGTCGTAGGCTCAACATTATTGCACGCACAAACCGTAACTGAAATTCCTCCACTTGATTATGATACGATCCAAGGCGATTTTGAAGGTGACTCATTATTCCTTGATACAGGCTCAGATACATCCTTACTTTCAACTACGGAGTGGTATCAAATTCAAGCCTATGCAACGGCGGCCATCGCATTACCAAAAACAGAAGCGTCTTTACGCACATTAACAAAGTTCCCTACTAATGATAGCTTCACCTATGAATATCAGAGTTTATTAACTGAATTTATCAACATTAATCAGTCAGGTCATGATTGGAATTCAACCATTTATCCAGGTATTGTTGATTTAGCGTTACAACTTGCAAACTACGGCGATATACACCCACAACTTATCCAGCCCTTGATGGATCAACTTAGCCAGCTACAACAAAACGCCTTCGCGTATAACCTTCCCGCTGCAGCGACAAATCGCGATGCAGCACTTTCATTTTTAAATGTATTAAAGAACTTTACCCATATACAGCAGCAAGCAACAACGAAAGCCGTTGAGAATTTAAAGCAGTTTGCAGCCGATGTTGAAGCACAAAAAGCACAACTTGATGTTATTGAAGGCGATTTTTCAACATTATTAAGCAGCGCTACTATTAGTACGTTAAGAGAGAACATCCGTCTGTTAAACGATGAAATAGCAGGTTACAGGAGCGATCTAAGTGAAGCGAAACGTAATATTGGCCTCTGCGCAATAGGAGGTCCGCTTGTTTTAACTATTTGTGGCAGTATTGAAGGCGCTAGAAAAGTCAGGTTAGATAATTTGATTGAAGATGTAAACAATCAAATAAATGCGGCAAATGCAAGTTTAGAACATGCGGTTAACCTTGCCGCGTCTTACGAACTCGCTCATTCAAACATCGATGATATGCTGACACATATTGAAAATGCATTACCTCAGCTTAAAAAAGTGCAACTGCATTGGCAAGGTCTAGAAAGTGATTTCGACTCGCTCACCACATCACTAAATTCATTAGACAGTGAAGAAGCCTTACGTAATGCTAACTTAGTGGTCGCTGGTATTGTAAGTAGTCCACTGGCTGGCACCGTAGGGCCTAAATGGCTCGAAATAAGCAATAAAGCAAAACAATTTGCGCAGAACGCTTATGTGATCATGGAATAGAAGTATTTATTAACACTATTTGTCTGGCTCTATTTATCTAACGCTATTCAGGGTTAGATAAATAGCAATAACGACCTATATCGACTCAATCAATATTATTCATATTTCGATGATCATAAGGACATAAGATGAAAGTTTTAAACACTTTTATTATGACACTCAGTTTATTATTTAGCTTTGCCGTTAACGCCACTGACTGGGTTGATTATTATAAGCTTGCACAACCTAAAAATTTACCTGATAGCGTGACTGAAAAAACGATTACCAATGATGGACAGACTTATTTAGCTTCGGGAATGTTGTTAAATTTGAGTACCATTTTAAATGATTATTCATTAACCAGCGGGGCCAATAAACCCAATGTGATCGTAATTGTTGCAGATACACTGGTTGTTACTGAAAGTGTTATCACAAACTTAACGAATCAGCGCTTATTTATATTTGCGAGAAACATTACCGGTGATAAAACCGTCACATTGAATATAGATGCAAGAACGCCAAACTCAGTCAGCTTGGGAATATTTGCAAAAAACATCAATGATAATATAAACGTGATAACCCTACTCTCGTCTGGTTATGAGTTTGATATTGCCGTGCCGGTAACGGATGGTTTTGGTGAAATTTATACTATCTCAGAAACGGGATATAACAAGACCGTAATAAAGAATGAAATAGACGGCTTGATCGCAATTGATAGTAGCCCATACTTAGCTGTTTTTAATCATTCTTTTGATATGGCAGCATCTATTTTTGATAACGCACCAGAACTTAGCGTTGCAATGCTTGACTGGGTTGAAAGCGTATTAAGGTTCACGCCGGTTACAATTGCTAACGACGTAGAATTAAAGTCACTCTATTTACAAGTATCAAACTTAAAGCAATTCATTCAACTCTCTTACAATAATCCTAATTATGTGCCGAGCTTAAACCATGATATGTATGAATATACCTATGCGAGTTATTTAGCTGCAATGGGCGCTTATGAAGACAAATATCAGAACTATATTGATCGAAATATCGTGCTTGCAGATCGTAAGCAGTTTGCCCAGCTCATGCTTGAAGATTTGCAAAGCGTCAGTAATGCTGAATTTGCGATTATTGAAAGGTCCGTTAACCAAGTCAATCAGTTAAGACAGTCGCTTATTAAGCAAACGACTAACTATCAAGGCCAAGATACCAATATACTTAAAGCTCAAATTGCGTTTAGACAAGGTTTAGAGATTTTTGAAGACCGTGCAACCATACAAACCGTATTTGATGTAGTCAGTGCAATTGCCAATGCCGGTACCGCGATTGCAGGTTCTGCTGGCGGTGATCCGAGTGGTTTAATTAAATTTATAGCGACTCTACCTGACTTAGGCACAAAAATAATCCTGTTAAAGAAACAATTAGATTATATTGCGAAAAAACAGCGTGAGATTCAAGAATCACTAGCTGCTGTCGACTCTTTCTCTAACGATGTTAAATATCAAGTTGTGGTCGATGATATCGCGAAATTCTATAATTCGATCCAGCATACAGTACCAACACTGGAAGCATCGAATCTAGTGTGGGATGAATTCCTCATTGATGCTCGTGCTAACTTTGCGCCAGTGATTAGTGCGGGAGTTCCAGGAGCTACGCCATATCTTGCAGAGCTAGAAAGGCTTGCAGCGCAAGCAAAAGCGATTTCAGCAACAGAGATTAATTTGGCTCAAGAGTTATCAAGACAGATTGATTTAAGAATTGCGAGCCAAGTTAATGCGGCGAATATCAACCGGGTATCAGCGCTTATTCAATCAATTGATGACGATGCCAGTGCAGTTAACGCGTTAGAAGACGCATTTTTCAGAACCTTGAGTAACCTTAAACGCCCTATGTTTATCGCCCTTGCCAATTACCAGTCTGCGTTTGCTTACTGGTCTTTAGAAGAGAGTGTTGTCACGCCGTCGTTAAACAAATCATTTGCTGCTTATACGCGAGATCTTGCATTTATGCGTGAGCAGGAAGCGGCAAGTTTGGATCGATTTTACCCTCGTCCACAAGACTTCTCGTCGATTAGTCATAACATTAGTGACATAGATAAGTTAGCCGAATTTAAAAATACCGGTATTTTACATTTCACCTTACCCTTAAATAGCAGCATATTTGCAGATTTCGACAGAGTAAGACTAGATGAAGCCAGTGTATTGATAGAGGGAACTGAATTACCGACAGGTTTGTATAATATTGACCTGCTATCGAGTGGTACTTATCAAGATAGAAGGCATCAAGATAATTACACTTTTACAGCCACCCCATTGTTTAGAAGAATCATTTACAATTTGGTAAATAGTCAAACACAAGAAGTGAATGTTCTGACAAGTGGCGCTATCGCATCTGATTATGCGTTAAACTATTTTATGCCAACTCCTTTTACAACTTGGACCATAAAATTAAATAACGTTGAAAATATCGACCTGAGTACAATAAATAATATTAAAATTAGCTTTTCTGGAAATGGAATTCCAACTTTCTAGGTCAACAACTTTGTGTATTACATAGCTAAACACAGAAAGCAAAAAGCCGGTACTTAAATGAATAAGTACCGGCTTCTCTAATAGATGGCGGAGGAGGAGAGATTTGAACTCTCGAGGAGCTATTAACCCCTGCTGGTTTTCAAGACCAGTGCATTCGGCCACTCTGCCACCCCTCCGCAGCAATGAACGAATAGTATAGAAGTAGACTTTAGTTGTAAATATAAAACTAACGTCAGATCTAATGACCGTCGCCATTTGAAACAAAATGTTCACAAATAAGGCTTATGTATAGTTTTCATTCACCTAGTTACAGTAATATAAACCCTCAAACAACAGCGACTCAGTATATTTACTGTCTATTAATGATGTTATCCGTATAATGACGACATTACTCCTAATACAATGAGAACCCCATGAAAGAAACAAATCCAATATTGACGAAATTCTTTGCTGACGCAAAACCTAGCCAACAAGTTTGGGGTTTACAAGACAAGTCAGGTGAAGATTGGGTTGTTTGTGATTCCATTAACTTTGAAGACACAGATGCAATGCCGCTTTGGTCTACTCAAGCATTAGCGCAAGAGCATTGCTGTGATGAATGGAAAGCGTTTAAACCAACGGCTATCTCGGTATCTGATCTACTTGAATTTTGGATTGAAGATTTAAACGAAGATAACGTAATTGTTGGCCTTAACTGGGTATCAGAAGGCGAATGTGCAGAACTTGAACTAGCAGAGTTCACACAATTAGTTGTGGATATCGAAGCGCTTTAATTCTTCGTATTTATACGTATTACATAAAGTGCTTATCTGATACCAGTTAAGCACTTATTCCGTTAACCTCCCGCACGTTATCTGTATTAAACTAACGAAAACATCGACCAATCACAGAGCATATCGAGTGTTGTCTCAATTTCGGGTGTCGTCTTCCAAAGCACGCCAACCGCTATTACCATGCCTAACGCCAATAACTTGCTGTTCAAATATACTAGCTTCAACGCCGTACCAAATGAACGCTTTATCTTAATATTCCGTAAGTCCACACTGTACATTTCATCTAACACTAAATGTATAAAGCCACCCAGAAATACAAAGCCACCAGACAACCAAGCAAGACTATCCGCCTTATCAGAATCGATACCATCGATATTCGCAATGACCTGAGTCGTGATTAGTCCACATAAAACTAAAAACAATAACGAGTGACAGCTTCCTCTATGCACGGTTAAGCGTTCAAAAATCGTCCTGAGCCCGTACTTCATGACCCCATAAGTCACCACAGGTATCGCGATAACTTCAACGAAACTCAACTCACCAAAATACGCACTCGTCATGTAACGCATAATGATCAAAATAACAGCAAACGCAAAGATGTTGAATATGGTATCAAGAGAGGTCGAATTATCCGAATCAATATCTGGTAACAATCCACCAATCGTCCCTAAGAACCAAAGCCAAATCGCGGTATTAAGTTCTATGTGGCCAGCCGCAACCAAGCTTGCAGAAGAAACACCTGTAAATAGGGCTGCAACGTTGAGGTGTGTATTAAAATTTGCCATTTTCATCTTTCATAATAGAGTTTAATGCTGCCATTATATGATAGATAACAATAAATTAATCATATATTGGAACAAATTTATTCAAGACACATAAAAGCCCTATGATCAGAAATTCAATCTAAAACCTCTATCCAAATTAGCCGTTTAGCTATGCTAGATATAGCACTCGACACAACTATACCCTAAGGGGTAGAATTAGCGTTAATTATTCAACCTTAGACGAGTAAAAGATGAAAGTGTTTGATTGTTGTGAGCGTATGAAAGCGCTTTATTTGCTTAATTAGGAATACCTCATGGAAAATATAATGTTAACTGTTGGTATTCCCATTATACTTGCTTGGGTGATGTTTTGTGTCGGTCTTTCTTTACAGGTAGCGGATTTTAAACACGCTATTAATTTCCCGGGCAAGATCATAGCAGGGTTGCTTGCTCAACTCGTTGGTCTGCCGATTATCGCTTTCTTGTTAATACAGTGTTTTTCCTTACCACAACCTGTTGCTGCAGGCTTATGGTTATTAGCACTAGCCCCCTGGTGGCGCTTCATCAAATGCTATCACTCACCTTTGTCGTGGTGACAGCGCGTTGTCAATTAGCATGACAGCATTTAGTAGTTTGATCGTGCCTTTCAGTATTCCTGTATTATTGCCTATCGTCATGCCTGATACTGTGTTGAATATGCCGCTTAAGACTGCGGTATTACAACTTATGGCCGTAACGATTCTGCCTGTTGTGCTGGCAATGCTGATAAGGCATTATTTTAGCTCGAAAATAATGCAGAGGTTTTATGCTATCGCAGAGCGTTCATCGCTTTGGGCGTTATGTTTGATGGTTGCAATCACAGTTATCGCCAACGGTAACAAGATGACTGAATTATTTAGTATAGCGGCATTGGCTGTGCTGGTACTGTGCTTATTAGCCATGTTGCTCGGTATTTTAACCGCGAAAATTATTCATGGTGACAAACAACTAAGTAAAACATTTGCTATCGAAGTTGGTATACAAAATGCGGGAACAGCTATTTTTGTAGCGGTCGTGTTATTACAAAAGCCTGAATTAGCGTTAACACCGTTATTGTATGGCGTACTGATGAATATCCCTGCAGCCTTGCTAGTCCTCATGAGTAAAAATTCGCATGTAAATCAGCGACAAGCGAACTGACTTAACTCATTAATTATTTATCTGTACAACAAAAGCCGTTAACGGTTGCTTGATTAACGGCTTTTAGTTTTCCAAACTACAACATTATTATATCGCCAGCATTAAAGATAAACGACATTGGGAGAATCTACGCTTTATTTAAAACAAACTTTTCAATTGCTAAAGCAACGCCATCATTATCATTACTCGCTGTAATATGATTCGCGATAGTTTTAATATCATCACTCGCATTATCCATTGCCACACCTAAACCAGCGTATTCCAGCATTTGTTTATCGTTACCTGCATCACCCATACAGATCACTTCATCCGCATTAATACCAAATTGGTCAGCAATGGCTTTAACACCTATGCCTTTATGACTGTCCGTATGTAGAAACTCTAAAAAGAAAGGAGCGCTTTGCAAGATATTATATTGCTGATAAATCTCTGCAGGTAACTGAGCGATAGCCGCAGACAGTTTCTCTGGCTCATCAATCATCATTACTTTTAGTATTTTTTCATCATCACTCAAGGTACTAAAGTCCACTTCAGTGATCGTCAAGGCATTAATTTTAGCTTCATGGTCTGTATAGTAATTGTGCTTAGGCGTAATCAGGCCATCCTTTAATGAGAATGCATGCACATAAACACCCAACTTATTCGCTAAACTCGCGAGGCTTTTCGCGTCGGCACCAGTCACAGTTTGACTACGTAACAGTTTCTTACCTGCCACTTGATATACCAAGGTACCATTATAGCACGCAACGTAATCATCATTGCCTATCATACCCAGTTCTTCTAGCGCCCACGTCATCCCCTCTAACGGTCTACCCGAAGCAAGAACAACACGTGTACCCTGCGCTATTGCAGCAAGGATCGCCTGCTTATTACGCGGTGAAATAGCACCTTGAGAATTAAGTAAAGTACCATCCATATCTAGCGCGACTAATTTATACATACAACCTCAAGAAATTACAACGAACAACACTGTGGTTATATTACAACAAAGTGGTAGTGAATTCAGGGTGAAAGATCAAATAGCCCTGACGCATCACGCTTTTATGTAATAAACACACATAAAAAAGCGGTGATATCGAGTTAACCCAATACCACCGCTTTATATTCAAATCATGTCAAAAAAACCGAATTAGCTCAATAACACCGAACTATTTCATCAAGCTGTATCAACGAACTACATCGAAATTGCGAAAACAACACCTAGAATAACAACCGCACCCAGTAATAGCAGTGGGTTAAACTTGCGTAATTGTTTTGCTTTCGCTTTAATTTCATTACGATTTACACGCTGAAACTGCCCTGCTACGGTTGTAATATTAGTATCAATGATTGCTACAGACTCATCACATTGCGCGTCGTTATTACACGGAACATCTTCTGTAACTAATGCAAAGTCACCGCTAAATGAATACATAGTGAAATCTTCACCACCTTCAGAGAAGGTCTTCTTTTCCACATTTGTATTTAAAATAGCATTACAACCAATATCTGCCGCCAACTGTTTAATATGGCTACGACCTTCGTTTTGATCTTTAAAAAAACGTGTGCTCAGTGTATGTCTTGCAACAACATGCCCGTATCTTGGTTGGTTGCTTTTTGCAGTGAAAAAAGCAACTAACTGTTTTTTAAAGTTAACATCCGGTACGTGTACTTGTTTTGCGGCAAGGCCTTTCGGTGTTTCTGTTGGTTCAAACTCAACAACAACATCCTTCACCAATTTAGATTCATTGGCTTTATCGAGCAAGCTCGACACATGTAAGAAATAACTCTCGCCATCATCGCCACAAATAAAACCAAACTTCTTTGCAGAAATGTACGATATAATTTTTCCTTTCACTTAACTTAGCTCCTTCAGCATTGCTCTAGACCCTATTAGGCCATTTCTTTAATTGTTTTTTTAACTTTCTTTAATGCCATTTTCTTTTTCAATGGCGATAGGTAATCAATAAAAAGTGTACCTTTAAGATGATCAATCTCGTGTTGCATTGCAATCGCTAAAAAGCCATCGTCATTGATTTCAATGGCGTTGCCGTCACGATCCAAGGCAGTTACTTTCACTTTTGTATAACGATCAACATCAGCGTAGTAGCCTGGGATAGATAAACACCCTTCTTGACCTGATTCGATGCTTTCACCTTCAACAACAACTGGGTTGATTAACACCATAGGTTCATTACGACCCTCTGAAATATCAATAACAACAACCGCTTCTTTACGACCAACTTGCGTTGAAGCAAGGCCAATACCGTCATCTGTTTCATACATAGTATCAAGCATGTCATCAATTAATGTTTGAACTGTACTTACATCTGTTACTTTTTCAGCGGGTATCTCTAATTTTTTGTTTGGTGCCGTAAGAATAGTTAATACTGCCATATGCCTTTGAATCCCAGTTTTGTTAATTTATTACAAACGTGCGTATTTTAAGCGCCGCATTATAGCGCATAATAGGGTTTGGTTTCTAGTTGATAAATTGCGATAACCAAGAGATATTTGAAACTTATGTATATTTATTCCCTGAAGAAGGCAAATGAATGCCCTGTAAGCGGTTTTTTGGTCGTAAAAAAGGATTAATCATCATCTCGATGATTAATCCTTTTAGCGCATAATTAAATTAAATAGCTGTTACATTGGTGGCACAAGGCCCTTTTTGCCCGCTACCCACTTCAAATTCAACTTTCTGGCCATCCTCTAATGTGGCATAACCAGATGTTTGAATTTCGGAATGATGCACAAACAGGTCATTACCGCCTTCGTCAGGGGTGATAAATCCAAACCCTTTGTCAGCATTAAACCACTTAACCGTACCTCGACTCATAACGTATGTTTCCTCAGCAGACTTTATGTCTGAATTAAGCTTAGTTGAGGCGGATTTTTTGTCCAGTTTAGTTGTTATACCCAAATGACTTCAAGATGCACAATCAACAAACCGAAAGGAAAGGACATTCAAGACATCGAATCGAAGATTTTGTTATCAAGATAATGATTCGTTTGCGTGCTAAACTTATGATGCAACAACAAGACTGGTGACTTTTGGGTTAACCCACCCTCCTTGCTAAAAGCTAAGCGAACATTGATTATTCGATCCACTATCACTCACCCCCCTTAACCGTGTGCGTTGATATTGAACAGTTTAAAAGTTTTTGATTGAGTTGATATACGTGAACCATTAAAATTACGGCGTTTTATCACTTAGCCTGCAAAAGGAACTCGCGAAATGGAAAAGAACATTTTTCAGTTTATCTGGAAATATTCAAAAAAAAATCAGTTGGCAATAACCGCTATTACGCTTCTGACCTTCCCCATTCTGTACATTTCGCTGGAGTTACCTAAACGCATTATCAACGATGCTATTGGGGGAACAGGGGAAGACGTTTCTTTACTCGGTATTACATTGAGTCAGATCCAGTTTTTGATGGTGCTTTGTGCTGGTTTTCTATTAGCTGTATTGACTAATGGCTTATTGAAGATGCGTCTAAACACCATGAAAGGTGTGTTGTCGGAGCGTTTACTACGTCGATTTCGCTTTCAACTTGTCACCCGTATGTTGAAATTTCCGCGCTCGTATTTCCGCACCACAAGCCAAGGTGAGTTGGTTTCTATGGTGACATCTGAAGCAGAACCTATGGGCTCATTTATGGGCGATATGCTGTCACAGCCGGTGTTTCAGGCTGGCCAGATGTTAACAATTTTGACGTTTCTATTTGCCCAGAGCTTCTGGTTTGGGGTCGCGTCCATCTCACTTATCCCGTTGCAGGCATGGATTATCCCCAAATTACAGCGTCAGATTAATTTGCTGAATAAAGCGAGAATACAAGAAATTCGCAAACTGGCTGCTGATATTGGCGAAACTGCGGCAGGAGTCAGTGATATTCGTATGAATGGCGGGATGCGTCACAGACTGTCATTGTTTTCTAATCGTTTGGGAAACCTGTTCGGCATTCGTTTCCAGATCTACCAAAAGAAGTTCTTCATGAAGTTCCTGAACAACTTCATCAATCAATTAACCCCCTTCTTTTTCTATTCTGTTGGTGGGTATTTAGCGATCAAAGGAGAGATCACTGTCGGCGCCTTGGTTGCAGCGCTCGCAGCCTACAAAGATCTGTCGTCACCTTGGAAAGAGTTACTGACTTATTACAACCAAACCCAAGATATGGCACTGCGTTGGGAAGTAGTAATCGAACGCTTCGCGCCAAATACACTGGTGAAAGACGCTTTATTTGATGGCGACCCTGATACGCTTACCAGCCTTAAGGGGAACATCGAATTCAAGAATGTGACGGTACGCGATAAAGATGGGCATGCAATACTGGAAGATATTAGCTTGACCATTCCACAAGGCGCACGCGTTGCAATTCATACAAATAATGAAGCTTCGGCAC
Source organism: Moritella sp. 28 (assembly GCF_018219435.1). Taxonomy (NCBI): domain Bacteria; kingdom Pseudomonadati; phylum Pseudomonadota; class Gammaproteobacteria; order Alteromonadales; family Moritellaceae; genus Moritella; species Moritella sp. 28. The sequence continues at coordinate 3,025,806 of NZ_CP056121.1, forward strand.
TCGCGTTTGCAGATGTATTAACGCGCGAAGTTATCCCACAAAGAGGCTCTGTGCAGATTGCCGGGCATGAGATGAATGATTTGCATCAAACTGTTGTCGCTAATCGCATAGGATATGCCAGTTCCAAACCTTATATTTTTCAAGGGACACTCGGTGAAAACCTATTCATGCCATTTAATTTAGAGCCAGTCCTTGACGCAGACATTTCGGTTGATGTGGCGAGCTGGCAACAAGAGTCTGCCCGCGCAGGTAACAGTGTTGACCCATTTGAATCGGACTGGGTTTCCCCTCAAATGGCGGGGTTTCAATCATGTGATGAGATCAAGGACTGGTGGTTCCAGTTAGTTGAAGCAATGGGTACCGATGATATAATGGTGCGTAGGGGTTTACGTTCACGCCTTGATCCAGACACTCAACAAGAACTGATAGAAGCGATTGTGCAGTTACGCCCCGAAATAGCGAAACGGCTAGCAAAAGCGGGAGTGGATGATATTGTGCATGCCTTTCATCCAGAGAAATTCAATCCGGTATCTCCCTTGGGTAGTAACTTGCTTTATGCTGTTCCTACAAAAATGCTGACACAAGTAACCTTGTCACAAGAGGATAATTTCGTACAGATGTTGCAGGACGAAGGGATTGCAGAAGATCTTGCACAAATGTCTGCCAATCTAATCGAAGGACTGACAGAAACATTTGGCACAGATGGTACCGATCATCCCTTGTTTCGTCGTTTGAATATGGATGAGGAACTTTATCACCAGCTTAGGGTGATCGTAGCAAAAAGACGCTTAGTAGGCCAAAGCGAATTGCCACACGACGATTTTGCATTGATGCTGACAGTCCCCTTTGCGTTCTCTTCCGAGCAGATAGGACCCGCTTTCACTGATTCGTTCAAAGCGCGGATTTTGCAAATTCGGATGAAAAACGCGGCGGATATGTTAGCAAAATTAGATGGCTTATTTAAACCGATTGACCCACAAGAATATTTTCCTGTTATGTCGGTGCTTGGCAATGCGATTTTCGGACGTATTTCAAGTCTGGCCGGTGCCCGTGAGAAGTTGATTGAAGATACTGTTGTTGAAGTCCTAAAGGAACATGGCCTACGAAGGTTGGTCGCGCAATCCTTATATGATGTCGCGACAACTCAGGGAGGGGAAAACCTGCCAGCAGTGTTCAGGGAACGCCTGGCATTCAGTCGTGCAGGGATCAAGAAACCTGACATTCTGGTCCTTCGAGATGCATTGGCTAGCCATGATGGTGATGCCCGCGCTTTGACACGCGAACGTATTAATGAATTGATGCCTAGCACAACCCAAATTTTCATTGAAAACAAGTTCCATAGCCCAGAAAATTATGATTTGTTCGTCGAAATTGTGGATGGACGCATCGATGGTATTGCGCGTCAAGATGATCTTCAAGATGAAGATACGCGTCAGGATTTGAACCGCAAATTACGTGTGGTCGCGCAGGCAGACTTATTTACAGGGCTTGATCGAAAACAACAACGCCTACTCGCATTTAGTGCGCAATGGCACAAAGTAAAAGCAGGAACCGTGATTTTTAAAGCCGGTCAAGAAGCGGATGCTTCCTATTTGTGTGTTAAGGGTTCATCTGGATTATACTGGCCAGAAAGTCAGGGCGAGAAACACTTGATATCAGAAATTTTACCAGGGCGATTGATCGGAGATTTAGCGCTCATCAATAACGAGCCACGTCTATTAGACTTAATTGCAATAGAAGACAGTGTATTTCTACGAATTGGTGCCGCCGAATTACGGGCTGTGATCGAAAATGACGCGATGGTCGCGACAAGCTTGCTGCACTCAGTAGCCGGACACCTGTCGGAAACGGCGACAAAACTACGGGCTATGCGAGCATTTGCTGCTGAACGTGGTGTCGATTTAACTGAATTCGATGATATGAAGAAATAGAAATATACACAGGCGAGACAAGATAAACCTGACTGTCTTTTGACAAATAGTGACTGCGTTCATCATTCTATTTAAGGCCCTTAGTTAAAGGGTCAACTAAAAAGCATTCTTTTGTGCCTCATACTGTTTTGTTTCACGCGCTTTTTTTTGCTTTTCTTGTTCAGTCATCATCGCTTGGTAATTTTTAGGATAAGTAAAAGAAAGATAAGTTGTTGTGTTAGGCCAACCTCGTGCCACTTTTAATTCAATACCATCTTCTAAGTTCCACTTATACGTCACATCACCTAACGCAGCACGACCATTTGAATAATCTGGTTCACCATATTTATTTACAACAAGGTCACGAATATGAGTCACTTGCTTTGAATCCATGTTACTTGGAAATGTATATGCTGCTTTAGCAAAATAATCATCGACCGTGTAGTCTATTCTTAATTCACTCGATCCCTTAAGCAAGTTTTTGGTGTAGTAGATATCAACCCATTTACGTTTATCTTCGCTCTTAACGTTAGCTCCAGCCAGTTTAACTGCAGCCATTAAAGTATCACGATTAGTACATTTTACGAATACGCCAAAAAGCTTAGTTTTGTTATTTGCTTTGCAATCCAATTGCTTTTTTAATGTCAGATATTTTTTCTTTGACCAACTTGTATTTGATTTCTTATACAAAGTTAATGCCTGCTTTTCATTTTTATTTACACCTCGTCCATTCTCATACATAAACCCAAGATTACCTTGTGCATATGCACTTCCCTGTTCTGCTGCTTTTCGATACCAGAAAACAGCTTGCTTATCATCTTTAACTACACCTCGCCCATTGGCATACATAAACCCAAGATTACCTTGTGCATATATATTTCCTTGCTCTGCTGCTTTGAGATACCAAATAACAGCTTGTTTATCATCTTTAGCTACACCTATCCCCTCGTCATACATAAATCCAAGATTAAATTGTGCATTTGAATCGCCCTGTTCCGCTGCTTTGCTATACCAGATAGCAGCTTGCTTATCATCTCTAGCGACACCTAATCCATTGGCATACATAAACCCAAGATTACCTTGTGCATATACATCTCCTTGTTCTGCTGCTTTTTTTAAAAGAGGGATCGCTTCAATGTAAGTCTCTTTAATGTCATTATCTTTATTGTATGCGGGAATCCCATTGAATAAATCATGATTAGCGGCAAGGGAGAATGAGAGTATCGTTAAAAATAAAAACGGGATAATTTTAAATAACATGTTATTTATCCATTATTAAATTAAGCGGTTGATTGAAAAAATCACCATAAAGTATAAATATATTTATAGCTAACCTTCTCTTTTTATCCCTCAAAACGACATGTATTTAGTAAAACCTGTGTTAATGATCGCTTTTTTCTTGATAAAAACCTAGGTTACCAACAATAATCACGTTCAAACCATCCCCCTTTCACGCCAACGTCTGCATTTGCCGTGAGCATCAACAACGGCATTAGCAATCGCTTGAGCTAATACCGATGCATTACATTAGATACACAATTAATGAATTACTAATTAACAAGGGATTACAAAGATTGTAATTTAACCACTTAATATCAGCAGCTTTGGTCATCCCTTTTAGAGCTGAGTATAAATCAATGTTAACCGGGTGAATTCACCATCTAGACCATCGTCGTTACGCTCGATGGTTTCACCATAGCTAAGTTTCAGACCTAGAGATTTCGAAAATTGAAGCCCTAGGGTAGCAGCCATATTTAAGGATCGTTGTGTGTTATCGTTAGATCTGCCATCAGTTTTAGTCTCGCCACCGTAAGAATAAACGCCATCAATTGATAACCATAAGCCAGGATTGAAATTGTGTGTGATATGGCTTTCCAATTTGAATAAGGGTTTTTGCTTTATGGTGTCCGCATTAAAAGCATCATCGTTATCACCAAAGAAGGTTATGCTGGGAAGAAAATCGATCGTTGTAAGCTGTGGGTCCAAGAAGCTCTCACCAAACCCGAAAGTAATGAGGCTACCTAACTGCAGAGAATAACGGTTACTGCCTAAGTTAGCGGACTGTTCCTCGTCGTACTCACCGGTGGGAAAGGTCAGTCTAGCGAGACCTCCTAAGGCAAAGGATGGCTTATACTGACTGTAATTCTCAAGCGTTAGTGGAGGTAAATTGTAGAGGCCTGCAGTGAATAGCAGTTGCGTATCCGCTAGTCCATCAGAGTCGGTTTGGTTGGTCAGTCTTGGTGCATTAGGCAGAGAGAAAGTAGAACTCAATTGGCCAGTAGGTTGAACCGCGGTTATAGATACATAATGATTCGCGACTGACATGGTGCGGGTATACTGTGCCACTAACAAGTCGATGTCTAAATCCAGATTAGGTGTGACCAAGCCCGAGTTAAACATCGAATTTCCTGAAATTTGCATGCCGTAAAGAGTAAATACGTTGGTATCGATTGGTGGAGGCAGATAGGCTCTAGGGCCATCGCCAATATCGGCTAAGGTTGTTGAACATAAAGAAAGAGCTAAACTCAGTGCGCACATTTGTGACAGCGGACGATTCATGATTTTTTGGAGCTTCACGTTCATTGTGATGATTCCTGTGAGAAATATGATGGTTTCTATGAAATGGCTATTTCATACTTTTAAGAAGCGGCACTAGACGATAGCCTTTTTTAATCACTCGTTCGGAAGGGCCATAATGCCTAACTGTTATGCTAAATATTCCAGACTCGTTGACAATAGGTATTCTGTTGGGTGAATCTTTAGAACAGCCGAGACTGATGGTGTAGGTACCATTTGTATTAGGTTTAGCCTTGTATGAATTGGTACTGGCCTTATCATCGAACATGAACCCTTGCTTGTTGTAAACGGTGATCGACCAAAAGTCACGGTTTTTGGGGTCCTCAAAAGTCATCTGATAACAACCGTTTGCAGGGTAATTAGGTGAGGTTTCATAAATATTATCTTTGGCTAATGCACCTCCCCAGCCTATGGCTGCTGCGGTTTGATTCTTATCCGGTTGGTAATAGGATCGAGTCTCATCGGTTGGCGATGAGAATAAGGTTGTGGAAAGCTGAACTGGGCCCTCCTGCTTCATGAGTTTTAAAATATTGGCTTTTAATTGATTTTCAACTTGATAGAACGATTCTTTTTGCACGGCCGATGAAGAAAACTTTTTATTGCTGTTAGCATTGATGATAATTTTTTGTTGAAGGCGTTTAACTTCTTTGGGTGAGAAATTTGAGTCCAAGCGGATAATGACTATCATATGCTCACCGCGATGAGTAGCCAACTCATAGGTACCCGCACCATAAGACATAGCCTGAGGACGGTGGTCTAGAGTCACCGGCTGCATCGAAAAATATCGGCCTTTTGGAACCTCGGGGAGCGTGATACTTGCTCCCGCAGAAACATCAATCACCGCTTTTGAATAATAGGCGTCACGATTCATTCGAACGACAGGTTGCATACTCGTTCGGGTGAGTTGAGATAAATGTTCAAAACGATTAACTCCGCCAGCCTTTTTTTGGGTTTCCAGCATTTGTCTAGCAGATTCAGCCACGGGGTAATACTCTTTGGTAACGATCAGCCCTTTTGGTGAGAAGAACTGTTCAATGTTAGTGGCTATCAGTACAGAGGGCTTATTATTGGCAGTGGCTGTTACACTAGCGAGTAAAAAAGCAGCAAATAAAAACAGCTGTCGGTTTTTACCAGAACCTTCAAAGTTTTTCATTAGCGGTATTCCCTTGTAAAATTAAGCTATTTGCTTTGAAGGTAGTTTAGGATTTAGTACTTAGCAAATTCCATTCCTAGTGTCGACAATGGACTCTGTGATTTCTGTTACATAAATGACGATTAATCCTATCCTGCTTAACCTTCCTTTAGATTGTGTAGTGGTTCATTGAAATTATCCTCACGATTGGAGGCTGTTTAGATCTTGGGGCCAAACCTTGATAGAACCTATTCAACCACCCCATTCAACCGCTTTAATTTACGGTTAATCTTTGTTGTGACACGTCATTTAGCATGACTGCATCATTTTCTGGTGAGGTGCTCAACCAAGGCGATTTTAATGTTCCCGCGGCCAACTTTAGTCCGCTTAAAAAGTAGATTAATTCGCAGTTATGATTCTAAACCTTTTGATAAGATAAATTACCATCGGTACATCGCACAGAATCAGGTGATAAAAGTGGCGATAGAGTGGCGATGGTTTACACTGTCTTTTAACTTACCTTATACTGTCCCTTTGAACTCTCACCGGTTTTGTCGAAAATAGAAATTACAGCGGTCTAAATTGAGAATGAGGTTTCCTTCAGATACAACTATGCCGCTAAAGAATAAAGCTGCCCCCATGGAGTCATATTTTCAGACTCCATCACCTGACCTTGTTTGAGCATAGAGTAAAGTTCAACACCTGCTAATGTTGATTCTGCACCAGCCCAGGGTTTCCACCCTAAGCATTGGTGTATATTTGATAACCCAACGATTTAAAGTTGAGTGGTAAAAATGAATGTTTCGCTACCGTATAGAGCCACCACCCCCTACTACAACAGTAACTTCAACTGGGTTATCCGTTTCACCCCCCTTGTAATACATCTCAAGTTGATGACCAATTATTGTTGTATTTTTAAACGTATCAGTAACAACTTATTTAAGTTTAGTTGTTGATTACAAAATAAAAGTCAGCCTACAATAGAGCTAACTTTAATTAATTTGATACTTGTGATATGAAAAAAAACACCTGGTTGCCAGTTGCTTCACACCCAGAACTCTTAGTTGGGCAATATATAGTGCCTAACTTTGTTTCTAATTCTGTGGCTATTCAAGTTAATGATAATGAATTTATTCTAGTCAGCCCAGGAGCATCTCTGCTAGAGAATTGGCCGGAAGAGTGGCGTAAACCTGATACAAAAATACATATTATCATGCCTAATGCTTGGCATTTTATGGGCGTATCTGCGTGGCAAGCCGCCTTTCATAATCATACGCTATACGCCAGTGAATTAGCGAAAGCTAAACTCATTGCGAAAAAAGCATTCTCAGAAAATCAGGATATTGTTGCTTTACAACAAAAACAACCACCGTTACCAGAATGTTACCAACTTTTATTTCCACCTGGACACCGCGCTGGTGATGTTTGGTTAAAAAAACAAACCTCAGATGATACGAGTACTTGGATCACTTGTGACAGCTTCTTAAATTATGAACGACTCTCTAATCAGCCTGTTGCCCGTACTTTACAAAAAATATTAGGCGCGGCACCAGGGTTGAAGATGAGTCAGGTTGTTAAATGGTTAATTATTAATAATAAGCAAGCTTTTAAAACATGGTCTTTAAATCAATTGGAGCAAGATAATCCCACGACACTCATCCCTTCACATGGTGAATTGACGCAAGATGATCAGTTAAAAGATATAATTAAAAGTGTGATTACATCTAGCCTATAGAACATAGCAACGATAGCTAACTTAAGTAAATAACTTAGATAACGGGTACTCGCATGATAGTCGTCGCAAGAAACAGTTGCGCGACTACCGCTTATAACCGCACAGACAACTTACGTTATGAATCCCTTGTCATCAATGAGCAAAGATCTCTTGCGGCATTTTTGGGGGATGTTGCATGACAAATCGCAGATACTAACGCAACACCATCCACATTTGTGGCGATAACAGCATCAAGATTGGCAGCATTAATACCTCCTATCGCCACAATAGGGAAAGAACTTTGAGCAACTGCCTTAGCCAGTCCTTCAATGCCCCATTCTTTCTTAATATTGGTTTTTGTTGGCGTAGCAAAAATTGCACTCAAGCCTAAGTAGTCCACAGGCAATGACTCTGCTTCAATAAGTTGTTGTTCATTTTCAATCGACAGACCAAGTAATTTAGTTTTACCAATCAATCGACGCGCTGTTGCTGCTGGCATATCCGATTGGCCAAGGTGTACGCCATCGGCATCAATAGCCAACGCAACATCAACTCTATCGTTAATGATCAATGGCACGCCTGTCCCTTGCAAGATAGCCTTCACTGCCTGCGCTCTTTCGATAAAACGGCGCACATCCCCCTGCTTTTCTCGTATTTGTACCATGCTAACGCCACCAGCAACGGCTTCATTAACCACATAAGTCAATGTAGCAAGATCTTGTTTATCATCAGTAACTAAATATAAACGGTATGGATTCATGTTGCCTCACGATAATTTCAAGCGTTGAATCAGTGTATCTTCATCCAATTGATACAAGGCATCCAATAAATTAAGTTGTAAGCTACCAGGACCTTTTGATTGTTCTGCGGCAATTTCACCGACCACACCGAAGATCGCGGTAGCCGCTAATCCAGTTTCTTCGCCTACCGCGGCAAAGGCACCGGTAAGCGCGCTCAATGAACAACCCATACCAGTGACATACGGCATCATTGCATGGCCATTTTGCAACTGAACTTGCCCCTCAGCTGTGATCACAAAATCAATCGCACCAGAAATAACAACACTGCACTGATAAGTGTTAACCAAATAACGCGCAGCACCAATCGCCGTATCGCTGCTATCCAGCGCATCAACGCCTTTGTTCTGGCCTTTTTCGCCAGCCAGCGCGATGATTTCAGACGCATTACCACGAATGATTAACTTATTCGCGGCTTGCGCTATTTGACGTGATGTTTCGGTTCGCAATGCACTAGCACCGCATCCGACAGGATCAAGTACCACCACCTTGTTATTTATATTTGCCTGCTCAACCGCAAACACCATACGCGGTGTCCACTGGCTATCTAAAGTGCCAATATTGATAACGAGCGCACCAGCAAAAGACATCATTTCAGCCATTTCTTCACGGGAATGCGCCATGATTGGCGACGCACCAATCGCAAGCAATACATTTGCGGTATTATTCATCACCACATAGTTAGTAATATTCACCACCAGTGGTTTTTGCTCACGCAGTGCATTTAACGCGGTCACAATCGTATTGATATTTAAACCTAATGGTTGATTCATGCTTTGCCCTCAGAGATGATGTCTAATCCTTGCTGCCAAAAAGCAATTTCCATTCGTGTCGCGGTTCTAAATACTGTGATCAAGTCTCGCCCACGCTGGCTGTGCAAATCAATTTCAGCTAATAACACATCGATGTGTTCCATACCTCGAAGGGCCCCTTGCTGAAATTCATCACCACTATAGAGTGTGATCCAGTCTTTAAATTGATTGCCTTCCAGCTTGGTATTTTCATCTGCAATAAGGTTGCGCCCTATTTCTGCATAACCAAAAGAACAAGGCGCTAACGCTACGTATAAATCAACAATATCCCCTTTCATACCGGCATCCAGTACATAGCGTGTATAGGCGACAGTACCAAAATCTTCGTCTTCCGCTTCCAAGTCAGACTCAGTCATACCCCAATTACTACAATAGCTCACGTGGTGGCTAATCTCTGAACTCAGTAATCCATTCACACTAGGCAGTGCTTGACGCATATCAGCTAACGTGTTCGCTTTGTAAATAGCCAACGCATAAGCGCGCGCATACTGTTTTAGAAACAAAAAATCTTGCTTTAGGTAATGCAAGTAACATGGTTGTGCTAACGTGCCTTTTGCCAATTGTTGAACAAAAGTATGTTTGGTGTATGCATCCCAATCTTGACGACAGGCATTGATTAAATCTTGATGATTCATATAACAACTCATTAATTTATTTTTATTGATTAAAAAAAAGAATTACAACCGATTACAGCGCAGGTACATAATCTTTTGCTTTCGGTAAAGACTTGATGATATTTTGCGAATACATGAATTGAGCATAATCATCATAACGCTTCAGATCGATCGCTGAAGGACGCATAGCAAAACGTGTCAAAGTATCGTTCCAAGCGCGTTTATTAAGCTCATTATTTAATGTGTCTGGTGCGTACGCCGCAAACTCTTTCCACGCTTGCTGCGGATGATTAACAATATAAGTCGTCGCTTGCTCTATGGCCTTATTAAATCCAGTAATCGCTGCTTTGTCATAGGTATTTGCATTCGCAACAAAGATCAGCTCGTCATAGGCTGGTACACCGTGCTCCTCAGGGAAAAATGCCTTTGCTTTAAAACCTTCAAGGGCAAGTTGATTCCCTTCAAAGTTACGAAATCCCCCCCAGATTGCATCGACCCGACCAGATGCCAGTGAAGAAGAAAGCGCCCACCCTACATTAATAATGTTAACATCGTCATAGCTAACGCCACCTGTTTTCAGCATAGTCCCTATCGTTGCTTCTTCATTACCGGAAAACGCTATACCAATTGTTTTACCCTTAAAATCAGACAAATCATTGATCTTTTTATTGTCTAATACCATCAAGGTATTTAAAGGTGTCGCAATCAAGGTTCCCGAACGGATCAATGGTAAACCAGCAGCGACATCAATCGTCAAATTAGGCTGATAAGAGATCGCTAAATCGACCTTCTTCGCTGCAACCAGTTTTGGTGGCATACTTGGATCAGCAGGCTCTTGAATGTCAACATTAAGACCTTGAGCTTTAAAATAACCACGCTCTTTCGCAATAACGACAGGGCCATGGTTCGGATTCACGAACCAATCCAGCATCAGGGTCAATTTTTTCGTTTCTGCATGAGCAAAGACAGGTAACAGAGTCGCAGTAAGTGCCAAAGCACTAAAAATAATATTCTTTTTCATTAAACGTCCTTAAATTCCGATCAAACTTCCCAAGGGATCAGTTTTTTTAACAATTTATCTGCCACAAAATAAAGCGTGATAGACAAGGCTGACAATATAAATAACGCGGCAAACATTTCATCTATCATCATGCGTGCATTTGCCTGCAACATAAGATAGCCCAAGCCTTCACTTGACCCGACCCACTCTCCGGCTACGGCACCAATTGGCGCAATAACTACTGCCACACGGATCCCCGAAGCAAGCGTTGGTAAAGCCGCTGGAAATTGAATATGACGCAACATTTGCCACTTGGTCGCGCCCATTGTTTTTGCCAGATCAAGATAACCAACGGGAGTATTTCGTAAACCGTCGTAACAACAGGTGGTAACAGGAAAAAAGATGATCAACGCCGCCATCACGATTTTGGATGAGATACCGTAACCTAACCACAACATCAATATCGGTGCGATAGCGAACACGGGAATGGCTTGGCTGGCAATCAAAATAGGCAATAACCAACGTTTAACTGGATTGAACAGCAGCATTTGTAGTGCGAATAACAACCCCATAGTTAAACCGAACAGTAAACCAAGTACGATCTCTTGCGCGGTGACCCAACCGTGTTTAAGTAAGACAGTGTGTCTTTGAAGCAATCTTTCGAATACATCCACAGGGCTGGGTAAAATGAATGAGGGCATCTCAAAGATAATCACGACAGCTTGCCACAAGCCGATAATCACCGCAGCGCTAATCACCATGCGAACCAGTGGGTTAACTACACGTGGTTTACTTTTCACCTTGCATGGTATTAAATCTGCTTGGACTGTATTAACTTGGATTGCGTCTACCTGATTTAAATCACTCATAATCTTGATCCAAGCGAGCCATAATGGTGTGCTGAAGTTCAGCACACTCTGCATCAAAATCACGAGGCGTCACTGAGGCGGGAACGAGCAACGATTCTGCATAAGCAGGCTTTCCTTGCATAATATAAAGTCGGTTTGCTAAGCGAATAGCTTCTTGTGGATCGTGGGTGATAAATACCACCGTTTTATTTTGCAGTAATTGGTAAGCAAGGTTTTGCAGGCGATAGCGTGTTACTGCATCTAACGCAGAGAATGGTTCATCCATTAATACGATGGGTTTGTCTTGCATGAGCGTTCTCGCCAGCGCCACGCGCTGACGCATGCCTCCGGATAGTTGCTGCGGCAAGTAATTTGATTTATCCGCCAGCCCCACTTTTTGTAATAACGAGTGCGCTTTATCAAACTGAATGTGTGTTTTCTTTGTTTGATAATCCGCACCGCCAAATTGAGTGCTTAACATAACGTTATCTAACACCGACAACCAAGGCATCAACAGATCTTGCTGCGCCATATAAGCAATATTATCCTTGATGTCACATTGAGGTTGCGTGGAGAGTTCACCGGCCCAATCCACTTTATCGTCAAGCAAGTTAGCAAGGTAGCGCAGTAAAGAGCTTTTACCACAACCACTTCGCCCCAAAATACATGTCCACTGCCCTGCGGGAATATGCATATCAAGTCCAGCTACAGTCACTTCAGTACTGCCGTGATAACGCAGGTAGCCACCTGATATATCGATACTGACAGCATTTTTGTTGGCAGATATAGCCAATGTATTAGCAGACATTAGCGTGACCACTGAAGAAATGATTTACCGGTCCATGACCTTTACCTATCTCTAATTCATCGGCATGCGCAATGGCCTGTGAGATATACTGTTTACCCAGTTGCACAGCCCGCAACAGATCATGACCTTGTGCCAGATAGGATGCGATAGCCGAAGATAACGTGCAACCAGTGCCATGAGTATTACGCGTGTTGATACGTTTTGCTGTTAAGTGGTGGACATCTTCGGGGAAAATGAGCAGATCGTTACTGTTTTCATCTTGTTCTAAGTGACCACCTTTGAGTAGTACTGCTTTTGCACCCAGTTGTCGAAGGCCAGTGATCATGTTGATCATATCTGCTTCGCTGCTCGGTATTTCACTACCAATAAGCGCAGCACCTTCAGGTAAGTTTGGCGTAATGATATCGGCAAGCGGCAGTAATTCCGCTTTGAGCGTGCTGATCGCAGATTCTTGTATCAATAAGTCGCCACTGGTCGCGACCATGACGGGATCGACAACTAAAAATGCAGGTTGATACTGTTTTATTTTGGCCGCGACTATTTTGATGATGTCATCATCGGCCAGCATACCGACTTTAACTGCAACGATATTCAGATCAGTAAAAACAGCATCAAGTTGTTTTTCGACATGTTCAAGGGGTATTGGGAAGATGGCTGATACGCCGAGGGTGTTTTGAGCGGTAATTGCGGTGATCACTGAGCAGGCATAACTGCCCGTTGCAGACATCACTTTAATGTCGGCTTGAATACCAGCGCCGCCACCACTATCGGAGCCCGCGATCGTGAGTACGATAGGTGTAAATGCAACTTGGTTTTTATTTATTGCGGTAATGTTTGACATAAAGTTCCTAAGGCTAACGTATAGGAACTTTATCGAGCTAAAATTTTATGAAACGTGACGGATCAAATAATACAAAGCAAGACTTACTAGTTCCCTACGCCAGTATTAACTGAATCAGGTTCAACGGGTCTTGCAAAATGCAATCTCAGCCTAAAAGGCCCCCCGACTATATATGCGCACATAATAACAAGTTTTATTAAAAGAGCAACTTAACAATGCTAATTACCTTTAATGTAGTTAGTTTGCTTAGTCATTGAGCATGACTGCATTATTTTCTGGTGAGGTACTCAACCAAGGCGATTTAATGTTCTCGTTGCCGACACTCCACAATATACAACCAACTGGCAGGATATAATGATTTGATCCGTCAATTTCCCTTGGTAATTATAAAAACGACAGAGTCGCTTGGTAGTTATGGTACGACAGAGTCCCTTGGTGTTCACAAGGCTTAACGCTGTTGCTCTAAACCATAGTTGGACAGAACTGGCTTAGAGTTATTGTGCTAACCGAGATAATACACATTAGATTTTGTAGCTAAATTCGCTATACCACTACACTGCTGTTGTAAGGGTATTTTGATAAATAGCTTAAACTGATATCATACACCTGTCTAAAATCAATGTTTAAGTTATAAAAATGAAAAAACAAAGTGGTTTCACTTTAATCGAGCTAGTCGTGTGTATCATATTACTTGCTATTTTATCATCCGTTGCAATCGCAAAATTCTTAGATTTTCGTACAGATGCAAGGAATGGTTCTTTAGCCGAAGTCCGTGCTCAAATTGAATCTCAGGCAACAGTTGTTTATGCAAAATTAGCTTTAGCAGGGTTAGAGAAAAGAAACCCGAATAGAAATGATCCTATCACTGGTGGCGGATATTACGGAGATGAACCTGCGGATAATCCATTTAAAAATATCTGCGGTCATGATTGCTATTTTATTTATGGAACACCTTCCGCCTCGTCAACAACAATATCCTCACTTATGCACAGAATTGGACAAGGACAGGATATCGTCTTTTCTGGGTATCATTCTAATGATTGGGTTTCAGAGGGTGTATCTGGCACTAATATTGTAGGTACGTTTTCATTTAAAGATAATGTAAATATTTCTACAAATCCAGAGCTCAACACGTTAAAAGCAGAAAGTTGTTTCATTTGGTATTCAGGAGCAAGAGAAGATAGAAACTTTAAGATTGGAACTGTCTCATGCGAATAGAATAAATTGTTGGGATGTTTGATGATGGTCAACGAAGGCACCTAGAATTATTTTTGGTGGGTGACCTTCACACGCATGAGCTTCGATGGCTTACTTTCAACAAAATTATTCCATATATGTTCGTAAAGTAATTTTTGGCCTGGAAATTCAGCGAGTTCAATAGCTTCACTTAACAAACACCATTTATATTCAGTATGTTCATGATTAATGATAATCGTTTGATTTGGCTTACAGTAGACGACAAAAACAGGGATCATTTCTATTATATTAAGGTTGCTTTCATAGAATTGCTCTAGGTATTGTCCATTATATAATTCAGTAACCTTAATCTCAGTTTCTTCTCTAAACTCTCTAATTATGGTTTGCCAGCCTTTTTCATCGGGTTCAATGCTTCCAGCAACATGACACCAAAAGCAACCCTTAGTCCTTTTCATCAAAAGCATTTTTGTTTGCCCATCAATAACAGACAAAGCGACGCCTGAGACAACAGCACTTCTAATTGGGATCATTTCCATTCCTCATATTATCCTGAAGGTCATTTAACGCTTACATAAGCGGAAAATTATAGTTGGCTAAAATGTTGAGGAACGAAAACAGCCAACTGCTTTATTCTCATTATTAATTAGCTTGTTATGTATACTAAAGCCGATCATAGTAGTCACCATCTCTATGTCTGAAAAAAACATTACAGTACCCTAACTCAACTTGTAATGGATCTTTATTTAGGACTTTAACATATGGATTTAACTCCAATGTAACTGTAATAGTTTTTGACAACAATAGTTCATTGTAAAGAGCACGTTTACGCTTTTCAGAGCCAGAATAAGGCATGCGAATGATGATGTTTTTATTGCAATTTGGAGCGGCGATTGGAAAGTGCTCTTTTGGGACAAACACTTCAAATTGACCACCTTCATTAAATCCGTATTCAGAGTTTACAGAATAATTGCCTGAAGTAAGTTCGTATCTGATGTGATAATAATCAGAATACTTTCCAGAATTAACTTTGATCTCTTGAGCATTAAGCTGAAACGCGATTAACAACACCCAAAAACTTGATAAATACTTCATACTATCCTTATACACATAATGTTTGCATAACAGGACTCTCGATTTCCCAAATTCATTCACTCCACATAAAAGTAGATTAATTAATTGAAAAATAAGATTATACTTCAAATTTATTAATTACATGTTTATGGGAAAATGAGCCGTCCTGTAAATTATTTCTTTAATCTTGTAAGTTATATACAAGACTAGCTATGCAACTGATTATATTGACATTAATTTTAGACTACAAGATAAACCTTGCTGTCTTTGGCAAATCGAGACTGCGTTCACCAAAATACAAATAGCACTGTATAAAATCACCCTGTCTAGCCGTTTTCTTAGTGCATAAATATAATCAAATCAGTTGGTAATTTTTGCACGCCAAAATGTTAAGTAAATGTGAACGCGTTGTGTTGAACCTTTGGGTCGGTACTTAACCAAGGCGATTTGGGTAAATTGCAATTTGGCGCCTCAATAAACATGAAGGGTTTGTCACTTTGTGTCAAAAGGTGTCACAACTTTGACATTAGAGATAACAGCCCCCGCAGTGAGGGGCTGATTAATTAAAAACGTTAGACCTAGATATTAGAGACCCTCTAGGTTTTTTAATTTATTTTTAGCTTTAATATGGTTTTTTCTGCGGCCTTACGATACAAGCTACGCAACTTTCTTGCCAGACAAAGTACATACTGTTAAGTCTCAACAAACAATTGGGCAAAACTAATACCCACCAGCACAACAAATAGACGTGCTGGTGGACAATTTACTTCTTCCTACTCACTGGCGGCGAAAAGTAGCCTTGGTTAGAGAGTCACTAAGGCCCAACCAGTTACTGAAATGCATCACCGCCTTTTATTTTTAACGAAACTTTTATTTTCGGGTTAGTGTGTTATTACTCGCATCGTAGGATGCTTTGTATTTTATATTACTAGTGCTTTTAAATGGTAACTCACCAACCACGATTAACTGACTGTTATAATTATGGTTAATTAAAATTGAACTATCGTAGTCATTGTTACTATAGCTGACTAGCATTCTTTCTTTATCGCTTCTGAAGGTATATTCGTATCTTCCATCAAATTTTCCACTTTCATTAATAGTTTTAAGTTCAACGTTGAATGCACCTTCGTCTAATTGAGCTAGTTGAATCTTAACTTTACCTATATCTTTGTCGTCAATATAATAGCGGTCCGAGGTGACATTCCAAAAATAAACTTCACCACCTGCATGGGTTAGGTCTGCTGTTGTATTACCAAGTTTAGGATGAGGCCATGAATCTCTTCTATCATGGCTTATTTGTTGAAATCCCAACTTATTTTTTATCGAATTAATGTCATTAACTTTGTAAATACTCTTTAATTCTTTAACTTTAGCGTCAAGTGTTGGAAGTTGTTCATCGAATACTGAGCTGCCAAACATAACCAGAGCATTAATTTCAATAATTGTCTCTGCAATATTATCTACCACCTTAAGGACTTTTTGGACGTCATTTTTTATGTTCTCAGCGTCTGGGTTATCCTTACCTATAACATTGGCAAGTGGAGGTAAAAGAGCATCACCATTCGGCCCATATACGCCTAAAAGAGTTCTATCTAGCTTGAACTGTTTTTCTTTTACCGGAGTCGTCGGTTTTACCGGAGTCGTCGGTTTTACCGGAGTCGTCGGTTTTACTGGAGTCGTCGGTTTTACTGGAGTCGTCGGTTTTACCGGCGTTTTCTTATCGCCACCACCATCGCCACCGCCACCGCCACATGCAGTAAGAAGCACCGACAATAAAGTTGTTGCCACGAGAGATCTAATTGTTTTCATTTGGAGTAATCGCCTTTGTTTTACGTTTAATCAAAGGTAAAATGTTGCACTGTGCTTTTTATCACATCATTTTTTGGCGGATTATACCGATGCAGTAAAGCTTCTCAAGCATTAATATGTAAGTGAATGTAACCGTACTATCGTTTTAAATTTAATGGTGATTTAGATGCGCTAGAAAATTATTTTGGGGAATATTAAATTTATTTATCTTCAGTTTTTGCCTGAAAATCGAGTTATCCTTGAGCAATTTAAAGCATTGCTCTCCAGTCTAATGAGTAAGAGATTCAACGAGATCACTCGCTTTAGCATGACGAGACGGAATCCAACACTCAAATGACGAAAGTTAGAATCCCGCCTTTCAACTATGATGGTGGAAAGGTGATAACAGAAAAGTTGGTTAAAATAATAGGATCAACGAATCTTATTGATTTAGCAGAATCTTTGGGGATTCCAAGAACAACGATATCTACTTGGCATACTCGTGATATGACTCTTTTTGAGATCGCCGTTAGGATTAACCTAGCTAAAGGCGTGTCTTTGAGATGGCTGTTACTAGATGAAGGTGATGCTTTTGAAAGTGATGGAGTGATATGGTTTAACTCCGAGCGCTACTCGTGTGATCGATCTTGATGGCTCATTGTTATTTGTTAATACTGAAGAAGTAACCCCTAGTTCAGGCCGTTATTTATTGGATATAGATGGTGCGATTTCCATAAATCATTTGCAGCGTTTACCAGGTAAAAAGTTAGCCATGAGTTATGGCAACACATCAGTTGAAGTTGCAGAAGCGGATATTGTTGTGTTGGGACGTGTAGTGCTGACGATGGAAAAAGAGTAAAAGAGCTCTGTAAATAGGCTATGTAGACACGAGTTCTAGCCCAGCTAATTAACTTAGTAGATTTTGAGTTAGCTAGGCTAGCTAACTCGATTTTGGACATAACTTTGTTAGAGTTACATACACATTAGGTTTTGTAGGGCAAGTGATGGCTTTTAGCTGAAACCCTCATATCCGATTAACATAACATGCGTTATGCGCAGTGAGGATAGGTGCTTCTGTATTATGATTAACTAGAAACTAGAGCTATTCTTACAGAAGTCCTATAAAAAATTTTTAACGTATCAATGTGAGCACGCGAGCTATTAATTAACGGCTTTTCAAAGACTTATAGACATTGAATGGTTTTTTCCATTTATTAACTAAGGTAAAACCTCGAGGCTGTCTTATTTGCGCTATATGAAGTCCGTTGTTATCGGCAGACATTCTGCGTTCATGAGCTTCTCTAGCTAATTTACCAAAAGCAGTCACAAGTTCATTGGGGGTTGTATTTAAACCCCATTGATGTAATTGCAGTAGCGTTTGATTAATAATTGTGTCGTATTCAGTGCCAACGTTACCTAGCATCGAACCTAGACCATAATTTATGCGCTCTATGACCCAGTTTCTCCGACGCGTAATCTCAGCATTGAGATTAATCTTATTTTCTTTATTATTGGCACTTCTATCTATTAAGCCTGCATCCAGTTGCAGTTCCGTAACAAGAAGAAAATATGGATCAGAGTCCACAGTGCTTTCGGCAAGGGTATCAGCTATGGCTTTTATTTGTTCATCAGATTTAAATTGATGACTTGATTTGTAGTAATGCTCTTTAGTTGCTATTTGTTTTAAAGCCCTTAAATTAGCAGCTAAAACCCTGTTGTAAGCTGGATTAATCCTCGCCCTCTGACGAGCATCTAAAGTTCCTGTTAGAGGCGGCATGACATTTTCAGGTAATCCTATAAATCTAGAGCTGCCTATTCCAGTTCTATCCGACAGCGGCCCAAATTCAAGAGGAATAGCAATGTTTCCTGAGTAATAATTAATCATGTCGGCTCGGTAACAATTCAAAACACTTGCATGTGTCATTTCATGGACAAAATTATGCAGTAGTGTTGATTTATAGTTGACTTCACAGCCAATTAACTGACTATCTGAGTATAGAGGCCCAGCAGTATTCCCTGGTTTAAAAACTAATAGGAAGTCAGGGTTATTATATAGTGCAATTAATTCACCAAGAACAAGGTATAAAGGGTCTTGTGCATTTAATTCGCCACAAATGAGTTGTAGTTTTTGTATTTTTGTTTCTGCGTCTGCAGCAAAATTTCCAAGAGGCATTATTAGTATCCTGCGGATTAGTTTTATGTGTAATTAACTTGATGTTTCATAGTGCGAAAGTACCACCCCCTGTATTTATGTCCCTCTACCATCTTCAGTTTCCCGCTTCGCTTTTATTTCACTCTTTTCGACGTGATTTTTAATGATCTTTTGCAATTTTGATCTGGCCAAGTGCCATATATGCGATTAAAGCTATAACTGGACCACTTAGGAAATAAATAATGTCTAACCAACTCTTTAACGTTCCCAGCATAACTTCCTTCTGTACCTTACGGCTTGGTGACTAATTTCGCCACAAAGCTATTTTGGATTATAATTAAAACTGAATAGTACATTATAAGAACATGATTACATTGCTTATTTATTGTAGTGGTTCATTGAAACTGGCCTCGTCGGAGGCTTTTTAGATCTAGGGATGAAATCGTCCATACACGGCCTATTGAACATAAAGGTGACATTTCAAACTTGCCTTAACATGGTATCCATAGTTATTCTGATATAATCTCGTTGCTACTGGGCGTAGCGGCCTTCTACGAACTCGGTATTTATTTTATTATTATCGTCAAACAAAATCATGTAATAGTTACCAAATCCTATTGCACTAGTACGAAGGCTGAGTGGGCGTTTAAAGCCATTTTTGTCCGTTACTTCAACTCTAGATGGCTTACCTGAGCAATAAATACCACTGTGTATGGTATCGTTAAAGTCATAGCCAAATTCTTTAATTTGATATGAATTATCGTCACATATTACTTTCACCACAGCAGTCATATTTTCAATCGAGTTATAAAAATATAATTGTGTTACGCTCGGGCTACTTGAAGATGGTCGTGGTAATAGCTTTAATTTAGGCTTTGAAGTTGAACCCGAAATAATCAGTACAGCGCTAGGCCTTATCGTATAATCAGAATCTGTTTCAATATCAATATTTGATGTAATGATCGGCATTTGTGAATTGGTACTCTTTACTAAAAATTGTGCTTTAGTTTTGATATCCCCTTCCCATGAAAACGCTCGAGCACTGGTTGTTGAACGAGCTAAGTTTGATACTGAAATCACTTGTTTGCTATCAACAGATACAGCAGAGTCAATGACTTGTTTATCTGACATAACATTAACAGTTGCTATTGAGTAGGTTCTGGTTGGTTGCGTGACCGTTTTAGATTCATCACCGGAGCCACAGCCGAACAGCAAGCTGCATAATATTATTGTAAATATTTTATTC
Source organism: Moritella sp. 28 (assembly GCF_018219435.1). Taxonomy (NCBI): domain Bacteria; kingdom Pseudomonadati; phylum Pseudomonadota; class Gammaproteobacteria; order Alteromonadales; family Moritellaceae; genus Moritella; species Moritella sp. 28. Next base: position 3,046,313 of record NZ_CP056121.1, read on the forward strand.
ATACTCGTACTTATCAAAATTTGAAAGGTGAGGATAATCTAACATAAAATAAAAATTTCACTTCAACTTTTTGTAAGTGTTTGTAAGTGTTTGCAAGTGTTTTCAACTACTTACTCCCTTTTGGTGAAATCAGATATACCACTCAGTTTTATAAAAAAAACACTGATATTTATCAATGAAAGCACTGATGATTCTATTCAGCCAAGGATGAGTAATACATAATATCGCCATTTGAAACCCTACTAGGTATTTTGTAAATGAATAATTTCCCGATGAAAATAAAGCTCTTGCTAGTCTCATTAATTCCTATGATTATCGTCACGGTGTTCACCTTAGGTATTAGTATTAATTCACAGAAGAAACAAGTCGAAATTCAAATTCAGGATTATCGGCAAGTCTTAACCAATGAGCGTAAAAATAACATTAAAGATGCCGCTTTAGTCGCATCAGCAGTAATAGAAGAGATTGTAAGCCGACTAGGTACTGGAGATGAAGCCAGACAAGCTGCTCGCAATGCTTTAAATAAAGCTCGATTTTCGCAAGGTAGCGGATATTTTTTCGCATTCGATGAAAAACGTCAGTACGTTATTCATAGCCTAAAGCCTCAAGTTGAAGGAACATCAGGCGCAAACTTAACCGACCCTAATGGTGTAAAAATCACAGCAGGCCTACACGACAAAGCAAACCAAGGTGGCGGTTTCATCGAGTACGTTTATGACAAACCGGGCTCAAGTACTCCTCAACCTAAAATTGCTTACGCATCTCCAATTGCTGGTAGTAAATGGTTTTTAGGTAGTGGACTCTATACGGATGATATTGTTGCTGCTACTGAACTCTTTGGAGAAAAAGCACACCAACAACTTAATGAACAAATTACAGCTGTGATTATTACTGCTCTATCGGTCCTATTAGCTGTAGCTTTACTGATAACCTATGTAGCAGCAAAAGTTATCGCACCAATAAATAGCATGCTAGCAACATTTAATGATATTGCTAACGGTGATGGCGACTTAACGCAGCGTGTCAATGTTGAAGGCCAAGATGAAATAGCTCAACTAGGTAAAGCATTCAACATTTTCATATCAAAGCTTCATGGCATTATTTCTGAAGTCGCAACAACAACCGTACAAGTGACTGATGCAGCGGGTTCAATTAACCTGCAAATTGCACAAATGAACCAACAACTACAAGATCACAACCAAGAAACAGAGCAAGTGGTAACAGCAGTAACTGAAATGAGTTCAACAGCAAACGAGGTGGCTCAAAGTGTATATCAAGTAGCGTCAGCTACCAACGAGGCACATACGGACTCACTAAGAGCTCAAGACCTAGTTCAAGTATCAACAGGCTCTATTAGTTCACTAGAAAACAATGTTCAGCAGACAAGTGAACATATGAGTTCTTTACAAGACCAATCAAAGAAAATTGATAGCGTACTTCAGGTTATCGGTGACATTGCTGAACAAACTAACCTATTAGCACTGAACGCTGCAATTGAAGCTGCACGAGCTGGTGAACAAGGCCGAGGGTTTGCTGTTGTAGCAGACGAAGTTCGTAACCTAGCAAGCCGTACACAAGGCAGCACACTTGAAATCAAAACGATGCTAGATGAGCTACACCAGTTTGTGCAATCCGCGGTGTCGTCAATGCAGGACAGCCAAACAACCTGTTCTGAAGTAGTAAACTCGTCAACGGATATTTCTTCTAGTCTGAACGCGGTAACCTCTGCGGTAGAATCAATCAACTGCATGACTGAACACATTGCTACGGCAGCAACAGAGCAAAGCTCAGTAACTGAAGAAATTAACCGTAACTTAGTGTCTATCCGTGACATCGTAAGCGCTTTACTTGAATCTAGTAATCAATCAAGCGAAATCGCAAGTCAGCTAGGTGACGCAGGTGGACAGCTAAATAAACTGTTCGGTCAGTTTAAACTCTAGCTCTAATGCCTAGGCCAACGCCTGAACTAAAAGACATAACTTCACTTAAAACGCAGTGAGTTTAAAGGTCGCGATAGCGGCCTTTTTTGTGCCTGTTAGCAGAAGTTTACAGGGTAAAGAGCTATACATTCACGTCGACAAGGCTGTATAAAAACACAGTTAAATACTGTATAATTTACACCCCTGTTTGTTAGTTAAGTGGATGTTTTATGCGAGTACTTTGTTCTGAGTGTGGCGATAAAAGCCGTATACAAAAAACGAATCGAATTTCGATTGAATACACAGATTTATATTGCAGCTGTACTAATCCAGAATGCGGCCATTCATTTGTAATGAACCTAAGCTTTAGTCACACATTAAGCCCGTCAGCAAAAAGTTCAGGTAAGCTGGCCTTTGAAATGCTGAAATCACTCGATCCCAGTCTGCAGAAAGAACTTAAGCAGAAGCTTTCAATGTTGTAATAGCAAAACTGGGTTATGAGGGTTTGCTATTACACATCTAAAACTGTTCACCAGGTCTAATCAATCGACTTATTTAAACGTTCGGTATTACAAGCACCATTCAAAACCCCCATACGTCTAACCATTTCATTCATGCGCGCTGTCATTTGATTCATATCCCGCACAAGGTTTCTTGCCGCTTCAGAATCGATTAGCGACTTACCCTCTACATTCATCGTCTGCAGAGTTGTTCCATTACTATCAACAGTAATGAGATATCGCGTGATATGAGGGTCATTATTTAATTCTTTCATAATCCAGTCCTTTAAATAAAACAACTGGATAAGAGTGGCCTTATTCCCGTTAGGGTGCTGAATGTTTTATGGCAAGACTTGGCCGACTTCGTCTTTAGATAGGAAGAAGTCGATTTGATGATTTAAGCGCTTTAGTTCAACATAAGATAGGTACTCAATCATGCACCGTATAAACATACATTAGAGACCACTCACGCCACCAAAACGTAAACCTTTGATTTAAATGGCGTAAAAACTAATGATTAAGCCAACTCTAGGTCGATCCAAGTGTAGTGCCCTTCACTGTTTATATTACCGGTTTCAATATAAACACAAATAAAACCAGTTTAAAATCAAAAACTTAAAGGAGGTGAAATTAAAATTGGCGATTGAGTGGCGATAGCTGCATCCATCCACAAGGCGAGTAATCCTCCCATAAGCATCGAGAACAGCTATCCAATAGAACAAGATAACAAGATAACAATATAGATCGGATATGAGGAAGCTGTATATATACAGGGTAAGCCATAGTAACGATAACTGGCTTAAGTTCATAACGGGTACAGCATGATAGTCGTCGCAGGGAACGGCCACGTTATCCATATCACTACAAGTACGCACCTGAAATGACCATTAGCGGGAGATCGTTCGCTAGATTCTACATAATGAACTACAATCTTATTCTAATCTTACAGGCGGTCATTATACGAAGTGGTGTTAGTATTAGCTTTGATTTTTAAATAAATTCCGTGTGTTACTAAACAATAGTAATTTTTCCAACCATACCAACCTAACTACCTTTTTGTGCTGATCAATATACTTCATCGGTTATATCCATACGCTTTAGAATACTTTTAGCAACGGCCACCTCATCCCTAGCCCCTTTAGTTATGCAAGGCTTGACCACTCCCTCTATGCGATGCAACCTTAGCCCCGAATGGCTTAACGGTTCCCCCAAGTAACCTAATGGCTTCCCTTGCTTGTTTACGACTAAATATAGGTCGCCTCTTACGTGGATAAACCTATGCGGTAGCATAACTCGATTAAAGCAAAGATCATGATAATCTCTATGTATCCCTCGCCTAACTTCCCATAGGCATTTAGACGCTATAGACTTGCCATCCATTAAGCTATAAACGCTATCTAGCCGCGCCTTAATCTCTCCGTATTGCTCCCCGTCGTACTTTTCAAGGTTTAGCTGCTTATCCTCTATGATGGCCTGTATAGCTTCCCACGGTTCCGTCGTTTTCATAATTAAGAATACTTCTATTAGAAACGGCCTTAAGTCGCTACCAATATAAAGCCAGTGCCTTTGAGCTTCACCTGCCCGTAACTTATTGAAACGTTCTTTCGGTGTCCCTAGTGAGTTAATATATTGCTGCTTGGTTGCGAATGCTGTTATAAATTCGCCGCCGTACTCATAGCTATAGGTTTTCATTGCTTAGTGTCCTTTTAGGCTCTGTGTTAGTCTGCGGCTGTAACGTCTTTTAGTAAGTATTGCCAGCCCTTGTTACCCTCTACGGCTTCAAAGGTGGGCTACGTACGTGATCAAAGTGAAGTGATATCGCTAATTTTGCCTCGATTCAGAAGGCTTAATCATTGCGCATAACGCATGTTATGCGCAATTTGATGGGAGTGTCAGCTAGATGCCTTCACTGCCCCTACAAAATATAATGATATTACTATCGACTAGAGCAATAAAACTAAGCCACTTTCATCCAAGTTTTTACGTATCTAAACTGTAAAAAAGGAACTTCAGCTTAGTTATTTTAGCTGTCGTCAAACGGATAGGCTTAGTAACTACCCATAATATACATTTGGATAGTTTAAAAGCTGAACTAGTGAATATCCTGAAACTAATTTTGATATTTAAACAATTATCAACTAACTACATCCGTCAATTCATGCAAACAACTAGGCATTTCTTCAGTGCTAAATAAAACTAATTTTTGACCAGCTCTAGTCATTGCTACATACAATTTTCGGATTGATTCTTGTTCTATTGATTCTTTTTCATCTTCCTTTAAGTTAATATTTTTTGACTGAATAAGGATATCACCAACCCCTAAAACAAACGTAATACCAGATTCCATACCAGTACAGCTATTAATATTCATTAGTTTAATTTGATTCGCATAATTCTGAGCTTGAGGGGCATAACTACCGTTTAAATTATTAACACAACCCTTCCCTATTTTATCTTCTATATTTTTAGCTAACACCCAAGGGGTGATACTTCCACCACAAAGCACCATTATTTGGTTTAACGAGATACCAGGTTGTTCGGTACATTGATGCAGCTCATTAAGAAACCTAGTTTTTTCATCTTGTGGTGTGTCACTATAAATAACTAACGGTTTAGAACCTCGCTCCATTTTATCGAAATTAGGCTTAATAAAGTCTTCACCACTTTCGTTAAGACTCGACAACAATGCATTGGCTGCAATCATGATTTCATAAGTGGTTCGGTATGAATGGCTTAGCTTTTTTGTCCGCCCTCGTACATTTAACCCCACACTTTTCCAGCTCAATCTATTTTTCAAAAAGCCTTGGTTTGGATCGGCACACATAAATAATTGCCCATATGAATACAAAGATTTTTTTACTAGTTGCAACCAAGATGGAGCAAAAAATTGCGCTTCATCAATTAATATATGATCAAACTTGTTAAGTTCTCCAGACTGATTAAGACACAATCCTCTGATATATGTACTAGGTAAATAGCCTTGTGACATGCACATTTTTTCAAGCATTAATTCATACAACTGCCAAACTAATTGACGCTGAGATTGCTGAATTGCAAAACCTCGCCCTTGTCGCTCATATTCTAAATAAGAGTTTTTATCTTCTATCAGATAATCATTAATGTATTCCAACTCAGACCAAATTTGTACATCGGAAAGTTTCAGTTCTTTAAAACTAGAATGTTTATTATTTAATATTTCAGCTTTTATTAGAGATAATGATTTATCACCAAATAATGGTTTTGTTCGCCCATTAATTTTATTTTGTTGCATTAAGGCAAATGAATGGAAGGTTTTAATGCTTAAATTTTTAGGTATCCCCCCTAAAAAATTTTCAATTTTATGGGTAATATCGCTTGTTACAGGTTTATTATGAATTAATAATATTACTTTTTTTTCTGGAAATTTATTACAATATAACAATGCTCGATTTATCAAGATAAGTGTTTTACCACAGCCCGCAACACCATTAATTAACCTGACTGTATTTTCAATGCTTTCTTTAGGGGCGATTTCGCTGTCTAGCATATCAAGTTTGGTAGCACTTTCTTGATCAAAATCTAAAAATAATGATTGTAGTTTTGCAGTATTATCGTGATTAATTAGTTTCCTACGAGTGCTACAAACCGCTTCTATTTTCGATTCAGGAAATAAATTTATCTTTATCCACTCATATTGTTGCAGAGAGCTTTCTACTAAATTTTGTCTAATCAACTCATGACCATTATCGAAAAAATCCTGTTTATTAACCAAAGTGAGCATCTTTGTATCTTCTGCCTGAGCAATTATTAATGAATCTTCTTCTGTCACTGCCAAATATTTCAATGGGATAAACCCTAATTCAGATAAAGATTTATTAAACTGGAAAAAAATATTGAGCTGTTCTGATGTAGGTATTTTCTCATGAAAACCAATTACCAACCAAGTTTGGCAAGGACCTTCTATAACCACTTGCCCTATTTTTGCATCTTTCATCACGGGTGTACGGATGCAATATTTATCTTTTAAGAGTTCAAATGTTTTTTTAAACTTTCGACGTTGAATTCGAGGCAAATCGCTTAGTGCATCCATAAAAATTGCCATGTTAAAATTCCTTTTCGGTTAAATGTGTGGCAGCTTTGAGCAATGACTGATATAGCTGAACATTGTCATTTATTGTTTTTTCTTTTGGATTAGAGACTAGTTCAGCAACTAAGTTATCTGATAAAAAAGGACCAATTAATATAAGCTTGGTCATAGGCCGACTTATGGCTACATTAAGCCTTTCTGGTTGAAAAAAAAATGACGCAACAGAGGTAAGAAACTGAACATCAGTGGTGCACAAAGATATAATTATCATCTCTCGCTCCTGCCCCTGCATACGCTCGACAGTGTCAGTTACTATTTCTTTAGCTTTGTTTTCTGGCATTACTTTTAACAACTCAGTTTTTATTACTTTTCCATGATTTCTATAAGGGGATACAACACCAATCTTGTCAGGGGTTAAGCCAGACGATACTGCATATTTAATTATATCTGCCACCAACTTTGCTTCCGAACGATTACTCGTTTTAGCATCGTGACCTGGACTTTTAATGTAAACAAAAGGTATATCTGAACTCAGTACATTTTTGTAGTTCTCCGGTATTTTAGGTAATTCTAATAAACGATCTTTATTGGGTCCTTCTGATTTCAATGCTCCACCATAGAGTGCGAGACTAGGCCATTTAGATAAATATTTGTTCATTCGATAGGTATCACTGAGCATAGTTTCAAGCACTTTTGGTGCATTAATAAGTCGCGAGAATATTGAGTCGTTATCTGATTCCAATACTGATTTTGATAAAATAACTGGTGGTAGTTGTTTATGATCACCCACAAAAATATATCGCTTAGCTTTTCTCATAGCCATTACTGCTAGTGGTGTTGTAATTTGGCTTGCTTCATCGAAAATAACAGTATCAAATTCATATTGATCTAAGCGTTTAGAGCAGGTTGCGAAAGGTGTAGCACCTATAACATAGCCTTTATCAGGTCTATCTTCCCAATCATCGGCATAACCAAAGCAATCAACATTGTCTAAACCTTTTTTTGAATTATCACCTCCAACTTTTATGCAAGCAATACCTTCTTTAGCAATTTTATTAAGGGCATTATTAATAGCCATATGCGTATGCGATGTAATAAATACTCGCTCATTACGTTCAACCAATAATTTTGTAATACAACTGATAACTTTAGTTTTACCTGTGCCCGGAGGGCCTTGTATACAGGCTAAATATTGCGCAGCAAAAGCATTACCAACAGCATCTGCTTGTTTGTCATTTAATCCAGCTAGCTCGGCTTTATCGGCAGCTTCTTGATATTCATCTTCATAAATACCATCTATTTTTAAATCCCCAGCCAGCAGAGGCAATACAATATCTAGTCCAATACTTGTTTCTGCAAGTTCCGCTAAAGCTTGATCATAGAATGGTTTTAGATTCATTCCATCAGGGTCTGCATAACACGGCATTTTCGCTTGCTTTAAAGCATTCAGATCTAATTTATAACCGCTAATAAGCCAACGCCCATCATATTCGTCATCAATACTAGCTTGGTTTATAAAGGTGCTTCCGATTGCATCTCCGAGATGTAAACAAATCATATCGCCTTCACGAAATCTAGACTCACCCTCACCTAAAGTTAATTCAACATAACCATTACCTTTCACTGTAATATGAGTAATAAGCTGACTTTCACCTGATTTTATTTTTTGTTTAATCGATTTTTCCCAAACTTCAATAAGTTTGGCTTGGTTCGCATCATACTCTCGTTGAATTAATTCCCTTAATTCGGTTAATACTAATTTTAATGACATGAATTTACCTTTAAATTATCATGTTAGATTTTCCACAAAGTAAAAATATACTCACCTTCTACAAGCCAACAACCTTATACTTCTTAATGATGAATATTTTATTATTAAAATAATTTTATAAAGCATGAATCAGATTAGAACGAATAGTGAGTTAATTCATAGACCGTATTGTAAAATTCAATTTTGCTCATGGGCTATATAAATTAACAGCCTTTATTCATAACGGACTTGACCTTTACCCTAATAACTAAGTATTACATAACCACTTATAAATTAGATAGTTACCAGATCACTTTTCTTGAAATATTTACCTAATATCTCCAATAATTAACCTATGAAATTGCCCAGGTTAATTATTTCGTGTGTTTCAGTTCTATTAGTTTATTTTTGAAAATTATTAACGTGATGTAGAAAACAGTTATTAAGGATAGCGCTAGACGGGATTACCTAACCGATAAGCAACCGATAAGCATAGTAAAAACGTTTATTTGAAGTTTTAGAATTAATTGATGTACGTATATTAGATCATTTCGTCGCGGGTAAAATGGCTATCTTATTCGAAGAAGAGGGATTGCGATGAAAGATCTACAGTTAATAGTAGCTTACTTAAAATGTCAGAAAGGTAGCTGGTTAGACTAAAAATAAGTCGAGGGAAATATTGAGTTAGCAAGGCTAGCTAACTCATTTTTGGACAAAAGTGGCTTAGAGCTTATGCTTCAAAGGATAGGTTTCGCATTACAGAAAAGTATGGCTAGATTGAGGTTAACGCAGCCTTCTTGGCTTTATACCTATACCTTATTTCCAGCTTTTAAGGACTCAACCCATATATTGGGAGTTCCATTTTTGGCATCCAATAATCTACTTTCAATATGCTCTGGATCCCATACGGCAGCGCACTCTAAATCAATACACTGTTCAAGACCGACTTCAGTTTCAACTGTACCGATATCATGAAAATATTTCTTGGAAATAAAATCAAAATTATAGAAAGTTGGTTCTTTACTTAATTCACCATCAAGATCAACTTGACCGATTACAGGCCAGTGTTTGCTCCCAATTGCATGTTTCATTACCCATATTCTAAAACCAATATCAGAAAATAGTTCAAGCGAAGCTTGCTGCTTTTCTTTATAGTTGGCTCCCCCGAACACTATTAGAGGGAAAGTGATAACAACACCGTAGCAATATGAACCATCAGCTAATAGAATTTCAACAACATTCCCACTATCCCAGTTTTTTCTACGTGCCATATTTTTCCTTGTGAGTATTCCGCCCATTTAATTAGTGAAGCAATGTTGGCCTATGATGAACATTTAATACTCTTGCAATAGAATGAAATCACATCATTCTCTAGGTCACGCACTTTATAATATTTTCGATCTAGTTGGTTGGCTCGTATGTCTTCTATATTAAGATAACAAATCTGACTTAAGCCACCTCCGATCTCATTTAGACTCAAGTTTGAGACATCAGTAAAGACCACTTCAATCAATTCATCAGGTAAGTTTTCATCCTTACATAGAACCAACTTCAGAGTGCTCTCGAAGTAGTTCGAATCCATATCTGTTGTGAAAGACAATGATTTAATAATGAGATGAGTAATTAACTCTGAATTTAGGTGATCAATATTCAACTGTTTTTTGTCCGTTTAAGCAACTTGTTGAACGAAGCCGCTGCGCGGCAGAGTCTTTGCCCTACCAGTCATACTAACCAATAGCATCACCATTATGGTGGTGCCTTATTGGAGTTATTCGTATGAATCATTCACAACAGCAACGATTTAATTATCTTTATGAACAACACCTTACCAATTTAAGGCTACAAGGTAAACGGCCAGCAACCATTGATGGCTATTCTCGTGCGGTTCGACGAATTTCAGCTTACTTTGATAAGTCTCCCGATGGATTAACTACTGCTGATTTAAAGGATTACTTTAACAGTCTTATCCAAACGCACTCATGGAGTACCGTTAAAATAGACCGTAACGGCTTACAGTTTTTCTATCGTTACACCCTCGACAAACAATGGGAGTGGCTCAACATTGTCAAACCACCACAAGTTAAACGCCTGCCTGATATTTTAACTCCTACGCAAATAAGTAAAGTCATTAACGGCACCAAGAAGCAACGCTACCAAGTGTTTTTTCTCACCCTTTACAGCATGGGACTACGATTAAGCGAAGGCTTAAACCTGACTGTTCATGATATTGATAGCCAGACTATGCAAGTCCATATCCGTGAAGCTAAAGGTGGCAAAGACAGGTTGGTGCCATTACCTAAACGAACTTTACTCGCACTGCGCAGTCATTGGCAAACGCATCATCATGCGCGACTGATTTTCCCTGGCTTGGGTAATGGTATGAACTCGCCGATGGATAAAGGCGGCATTCAAAAAGCCATCAAACAAGTTTTACGTGATTGTAATATCAATAAACTCGTTAGCCCGCATTCACTACGTCATTGCTTTGCTACTCACTTACTCGAAGGCGGATTAGATTTACGCTCACTGCAAGTCTTACTCGGTCATGCCTCGCTAAATACGACCGCTAGATACACTCAATTAACCCAACTCAAACAAAAGGATGCGGCCGTTGCCATCAATCAACTCGCTGACAAGTTAGCGCTAGATTGGAGTTTGAAATGAGTACCTTCATTGATTTACTGCGCATTCATCATGACGAGTTTGAACAACAATTTGGCAATCAACTTTCCCATGACAGCCGTCGTGCAATCTACGCTATGCTCAGCTGTAAAACGAGCAACCAAGGTTGCTCACAATGGTTTTGTAAACACTGCAACCACGACGACAGGCTGCCACTGTCTTGCGGTCATCGACATTGCCCGCAATGCCAACAACGCACAACTTCTGATTGGCTCATGCGTCAACAATCAAAGTTACTGCCCGTGCATTACTTTATGGTCACGTTTACTTTGCCCTATGAACTCAGGCTGTTAGCACGCCGCCAGCCAAAGGCGCTTTATCAATCGATGTTCTCAGTCGCTGCAAGTGTGTTGAAGGATTTTTCCAAACGTAGAAACGGCGGTGAAATAGGTTTCACCACCGTTTTGCATACTCACAGCAGGAAACGTAATTTACATCCCCACTTACACATTATAGTCGCTAATGGCAGCTACAATAAAACGCGCAACCAATGGCATAAAGGTAAGAGTAATTACCTGTTTAACGCCTTTGCATTAGCTAAAGTCTGGCGAGCGAGAATGATTGATGCAATCAATCAGCACGCTGATTTATCACTGCCAAACACTAAAACATTACCGACTAAATGGGTCGTTGACTGCCGAAAAGTCGGTTACGGTCTTCCCGCCTTACAATATCTGTCACGCTATTTATATCGGGGTGTGTTGCCTGATAAAGACATTATCGACACATCCAATAATACCGTTACCTTCAGATATAAAGACGGACAAACTAAAGCAACGAAAACAAGAGCCTTACCGACATTGCAATTCCTCTGGCTTATCTTGCAGCATGTGCTGCCGAAAGGGTTACAGCGAGTGCGGGATTATGGCTTTTTGCACGGTAATGCAAAGCGGTTACGTGTGCGTATTCAAGTCATATTACTGCATCTGTTTAATTGGAGTATGTCTGAGCTCGTTGCAACGAGCACAGCAAAAGCAATCCGTATTTGTCCTTGCTGTCAGCATGAAATGAGGTGTGTTGGCATTACACGAACGACCTAGCCGAAAGGCGAACATAATAGGAATAATGGCATTAACATGACAGGTTGGAGATATTAAATTTATGGTTCAACTAGCTAGTTAATCGATAAATAACAGGTCTGTTATTTATCTCAATTTCGTTCGTCTTGGGTTTAACCCCAAGACGAAGTCCCCACCAAGATCAAACACGTAATTTACTATATAAAGAAGGGCTCGGGCTTGCTCAACACTCGAATAAGGTGTCGGCTGCGCGACACCTTATTCTTATATGTTAGCTTTACATTACACCAATTAGCCCTGATACGGCACCACCTAAAACGGAAGCAACTGTTGGGTTAGAAATTAATGATTTTAACAAACCTTTTGCTTCTTCTCTTTCTGCGGGTGTGGAGTTTGAAGATTCAATTTCTTGAGTAAGCTGCTCGAAAGCATTAACTATATTTTGAATGTTTCCGTCACCAACTTGAACATTAGAGTTATTAATATGGAAGGTTGTATTATTTGCCACTTTCTTTTCTCGCTCTTGTTTTGTCTCTTTTACTACAGTAATTGAAAAGTGTGACCGCATCCTTCCTATGCCTGAATTAAATTGAACATCAGTTATAGCAAAACGTTCTTCTGTTCCATTAGGTAAAGGCTGGATGACCACATCATTTTCAGTAACAACTAATTGGTCATTAAAGATAACAAGCTTTGATGGGCCAAATTTTGTTTTAAATGGACCTGTACGCTCGCCATTTTTATTTTCAATAAATGCATTGTCTGTCATCATGCGTTGAAGTGACATATAATTCTCCTTGTAAAGCTAACGTCTTGTATAGTAGGACGTCTCGATTTTCCAAATTCATTCACCATTACAAAGTACAATCAATCGACTGAAAACTAAGACTAAACTTCAAATAGCATAAATACATGTTTCTGGGAAAACGAGCCGTCCTGTAAATTAATTTTTGAGTCTTGTAAGTTACAATAAAAACTCGCTATGTGTCTGAGTATATTAACTTAATTTTTTAATAACAAGCTAAACAAGACTGTTTTCTGACAAACCGTGGCTGCTTTTACCAAAATACCAATAATACTGTATAAAATCATCCTATCTAACCATTTTCTTGATGCATAAATAAGGTCAATTCAGTTGATAAATTTTGTATAAGAAAATCTATGGCAAATCGATATGAGCATATAATGAGTGAGTAACAACTCTAAATTGGTTTGGGGCAGAACCTTGATAGCGCCTAATGTAAAATATGTCAGCTATTCACCGCTTTAATTTACGGTTAATCTTTGTTGTGATATGTCATTTAGCATGACTACATCATTTTCTGTTAATCTTTTGATCAGGAGCTAAATCAAGACGATTTTAATGTTTTCGCAGCCAACTTTAGTCCGCTGAAAAAATAGATTTATTCGCTGTCCAGGCCCAAACCTTTTGGTAAAAACCTCATAAAATTTACATCAGTTAACTGATTTTAGTAAATTATGATTTATCGCCTCAATAAACCTGAAAGGTTTGTCACTTTGTGTCAAAAGGTGTCACAACTTTGACATTAACGATCTTTAAATGATCGTTGCGATCCTTTACTGGCAAGGCTTGGGCTATAGTAGCGTGTCCATCGTTGTGTCAAAAACGTGAAAAAATTGCGAAAACGCGGTAGGCGAAGAGGAGTGAATTTACCGGAAGTTTAGCCGTAAGATTTAATCTCTCTCCCCTGGAGGAATTCAAATCAAATGGTGGAGTAACCCCCACTTCTTGAATTTTTCTTACAACTGGCCATAAATAAACACTGTGTATAACAACAGTGTTTATTTATGAATATAATTCCAATCTCTGCAAGTGCCGGTATCACTGGTTTTGAAAGTCCTGCGGCTGAATATAGTCAGCTTAGATGTACCTTGGACGAAATTCTTATCGAGCACCCGAGCTCCACTTTCATTGGTAAAGCCAGTGGTGATTCAATGGAAGATGTTGGTATTTTTGATGGTGACTTATTGATTGTTGATAGGCATGTTACGCCCAGGCAGCACGATATTATTGTTGCTAATTTAAATGGAGAGTTCGTTTGTAAGTTACTTGATGTTCGCCAACGTATGCTAGTGTCTGCAAATGATAAAGTTAAGCCTGTCTTCATTAATGATTTAAATTCTTTTAGCATTGAAGGGGTTGTTATACGCTCTATTCGTTGCCATCGCCCTAGCTATCTATTGGATGATAAGTAGTGTTTGCCCTCGTTGATGCCAATTCATTCTATTGCAGAGCAAGTGTTTCGCCCAGATTGGCGTAATAAACCCATTGTGGACTACAGCATGCTGGCATTGCATCGCTAAAAGCACGTCAGCAACATTCATTGTGTAAAGTAATGCTGTGCTTTGCGGCAAGCTCACCGTTTGATGACAAACCCGCGAGTTACCACGCTATTCATCATTTCCCATACCCGACTGCAGATGTGGATCAAATAACGAAAGCTGTAACCCAATTAGCAAAAGAGTTGTTCCATAAAGATGTGAGATATTACAAGATAGGTGTCAGCCTGATTGATTTAGTTGATGGTACCCATGAACAAAAAGATTTGTTCAACTCTGAGCAAAATAACGAAAATCTGATGCAAGTGTTCGATAAGCTCAATCAGAGATATGGCAATAATACCGTATTTTTAGGCGCCCAAGGCACAGAGCAAAAATGGGCCATGCGACGTAAAATGCTTACACCACAATATACAACCAAATGGCAGGATATACCGAAGGTAAAGTGCTGAACGCTCTTGGTCATCTCTGCAAGGACATAATGATTAGATCCGTCAATTTCTCTTGGTAATTATAAAAACGACAGAGTCGCTTGGTAGTTATGATACGACAAAGTTCCTTGGTGATCACACGGATTAGAGCGATCACCCTAAGCCAGAGCTGAACACTAATGGCTTAGAGTTGAAACTTTAAATGGTGCAGTTCGCATTACAAAATTCTATGGTTCATAGCAATTGAACGAAGATAAAGCGCCATTAGGCACTTTATCTAATTAAGATGATTCGATAGAAAATCTATATTTAAATTTTACAAATCACCAAAATCATCATCAAAGGCACTGCTTATTCCCCAATCATTTACTTTCTTAAAACCAAGTCCAGTTACGTTAGCCGCTTTTAACGCTGCCACGACAGTTTCATGGAAAAGAAATTGTGGCTTTTCGTCTAAAACGAATATTAATCGTTCTTGAAGCGGAATTTTATCCAATAATTCTTCATTCAATGAAAAAGATTCCAATATGAAGTCATCATCAACATAAGTGCCGTCAATTTTAGAGCGGCCTTGATGCATCGCACGATAAACGTTCCATATATGCATGAAATAATGTTCACTCCACACCTGATCTCCATTAATAATATCCGCTTGATAAAAGTCGACATGCTGAGGGTTAAACGTTTCTATCACTTGTTTAAACGTTTCAGAAACTAAAAATTTAGGGGTTTTATGAAAGTCACAAGGTTTAAAATCACGCTTACTACCATCTATGATTCCAACTTTCCCGAGACCTCGTACTAGGTTTTTGATAGAACCTTGTGAAAGTAATCGCTCTAAGCCATCATCGCTACCATCAATTTGAGCCAACATGTAATCAGCCGCGGTCCCGATTTCTGTTAGTAAATAATATTCATTATCGTATTTCATGTTACTTCCCTAATCTGAGAGTGCCGGTAAATCGTCCTTTACCTAAATTATGATTTCTCTTTACGTTACAATCTTGCGCTCGATTATTACCGATTCGTTTCGTGGTAATGCCATCAGTATTACAGCACCCTAATGAGCTATCAGGTCTATAATCGCGGCCATCCCATGCAATAGTCCAGCTGAAATCATTAATATAATTTAAGATTTTTTTACTACGTTCTTTCATTTCAAATTCAAATTTAGCGTTCAATTTTTTGGGATTATCGGCAAATTGACACAACTTTCCTTTTTCGACCGAATGCTGTACTTCCTCAATTAAGTCACTCGTAGCCTTCGTGTATCTAAGGTCGCTGCCTTTTTTAGTCTTAAACAATGTATCCTGGAATGTTTTAATTTTTGAATTATTTTTTGCTTCTTCGTGTTCTTTTAAACGAGAAAAAACGACATCATTTTCTTTTAATGCAATTCCCTGAGTGTGACTCCCTTTATGTCGTTGAACACCTAATTCACAGGCAAGTTCAATATCACCGGGTAGGACTACGCTATTGTGTGCTTCATTAATGTCATAACTGAATTTATTAAACAGTTTCTTCCACAACTTATCTGAAACTGATTTGCAGGGGATTACATGATGAACCTCCAGTGACTTACTCCCTGTAAACCACGGATGCGCTTCTGGAAAACCAGGTATTGTCTTCGCTATACCAGCGTAAAGCGTTGAATCTTGTCGGGTGTTTTCCCCTTTCCCTAATTTTGGTTTAGCTTTGTTATCGCAACTGGCCTTATTACAAATAGGGCAAGCTCTGGGCTTGTCATCTTTTTTATCTTTATCCAGTGGCGTTTTATTTTTTTCTATCTTGGCATGAGTATTTTTATTTCTTACTTTCTTCAATACATCTATTAATTTAGTCAGTACATCTGTCATGCCTTCAAGTGCTTTAGCACCTTTTCTTGCTGTGGTTGCTCCTGCAACCGCAGCACCTGCAACGGCACCACCAGGGCCTGTAACTGCGCCAACGGCAATCGTTGTAACAACGACAGCGCCTGCATCCATACCAGCTTGGGTACCCTGCGCTATCCCTATTTCTATTAGCTCGTTTTCAGGCATCACCTCAAAGAAACGCTGTGGCAGTGATAATAATATCTCACGAGTTTTCTGATCCGACAATAACAGAATCAGCACTTCCATTGATTCCGTTGCGCTTTCGTAACCCGCGGTACCACGATTTTCCCATGCCTGAAATTGCTTTTGTAAATCAGTGATATCACCAGTGTAGATAGCTTCTATCATTACGGTTATATCTATGTCGATAACATCCATTAACGCACCGAACTCGCCCAAATCAGGGATGTACTCAGTGATGCCTTTACCGACACCATTTGCCGCAGCCTTGGCATTTTCCCACGCGGCTTGATATGACGGCAATGCATCAAACTCATCTGCTCTGGCTTTGATTTCGGCAATTTCAGCTTCGGCAGCGCGTTTCAAATTATCACGTAGTGCCTTGGTCTTTTTATCAGTTTCATCCGGAGGTGGTATAGAGGCTAGCAAACCCCGATAAAAGTCACGCATGTCAACTGCACTTTGCTGTACCGCGTCACCAAGTTCACCGTATAGGCCATTCAATTTACTTTCTAACGCGCTTTCATCATCGGCGTAACAAAATTCAATCGTACCACCGCCAGCAGGAACACCAGTTTCAACAGCCAGTCCTTTATCGTCAAGCACACCAGTTCGCTCTTCACCATCACTAAAAACAATACGGTAAGGGACCTTAGTCGCAGGCGTTTTTTCAATATCCTCATAAACTAATTCGATATTAATATCTTCCAATGGGACAGCTGCCGCATCAGCTATCGTCCGGGTTATCACCGGCGCAGTACTTCCATTACTCGCAGCTGTAATTACCGCTGGCGTACTTGAATGACCACCGGATTCTTTCATACTGTTTTCATTTAAAATATGACTTTCTATGTCTTCTATTAGTGTTAGTTCTGCTAATTCATGTATTTTATTACCCAAAACGTTTGGTAGTAGGTGATTCACGTTACCGCTTGGCGAAACAACACTCGATACCAGCGGGGCCGGTATACGAATTAATACAAGCTTTCCTGTCTCAATTCTTTTCGCTATTAATTCTAATGGATCTAAATTCGGTCGTGAGTGTCCAACTGCTTTACTGTGTTGTTTAAGCTTTGCAATGCTATCGCGTTGAAACATACCAGACTGACGGCGAATAATTCGCGCAGCAGCTTTCGGCATCATAATTGCGCCTAAGTCCATCGTAGTCAGTTCACCAAGCTGTTTAAGTGCATAGCGCATAGTTACAGCCCCTTTCTAGCATTAGAGGAGCTTGTTTAGAGGTTAAGGTCATAAAGATAAGTCCATTTAATCTTTTAAAAATAGGGTTAGCTATCAATTAAACCACTGACAAACTGAAGCACTTACAAACAGTAATGACAACGATAAAGATGCAGGCGGTCCCTTGCCAGAGCAGTTTTTCACAGGTATTTTTAAATATTTATTATCAAATGCTTATACTACATTTCATTTATCATACTACCCAATGAAATCTGTTAAATTAGCACCTTTGCAATACTTAAGACTGACCATTGGGTGTCAATAATAATACCAACGATTAAACCATAACTGAGCTTCTGTTTTCCTCGCTCGTTTATATATATTACATGACTGGTATATAAGTAACTGAACTAAGCTATTTAGGTGCAAACCCAGATTATATTTATTACTCTAAGACAGTGTTTAGATTATCGACTTCCCCACCGTATAAATATCCAAGATTATAAAATAATGATTTATGAAAGATGTATAGACTGCAAACCAAAAAATGAATGGTCTTCAACTCATTTCAAAAGTGCCACAGCTTTCACCTTGGTAAGTACATAGTGACCGCCACGCCACTGTATAAAAACACAGTCAAATAATGTACAATCTACACACCAGTATGTTAATTAAGTGGATGTTTTATGCGAGTACTTTGCTCTGAGTGTGGCGATAAAAGCCGTATACAAAAAACGAATCGAATTTCGATTGAATACACAGATTTATATTGCAGCTGTACTAATCCAGAATGCGGCCATTCATTTGTAATGAACCTAAGCTTTAGTCACACATTAAGCCCGTCAGCAAAAAGCTCAGGTAAGCTGGCCTTTGAAATGCTTAAATCACTCGATCCCAGTCTGCAGAAAGAACTTAAGCAGAAGCTTTCAATGTTGTAATAGCAAAACTGGGTTATGAGGGTTTGCTATTACACATCTAAGATTGTTCACCAGGTCTAATCAATCGACTTATCTAAACGTTCGGTATTACAAGCACCTTTCAAAACACCCATACGTCTAACCATTTCATTCATGCGCACGGTCATTTGATTCATATCTCGCACAAGATTTCTTGCCGCTTCAGAATCGATTAGCGACTTACCCTCTACATTCATCGTCTGCAGAGTCGTTCCATTACTATCAACAGTAATGAGATATCGCGTGATATGAGGGTCATCATTTAACGCTGTCACAATGCCACTTGTATCAAGTACCTGGTCATCTTTATTTTCTAATATTCGACGCTGGAATATCTTGCTCAGACTCCAATTAAACTTAACTTTTCTCATATCTACCCATCTCCATAACTGTCATTCTATGTTGGAATTTATTAATAATATTCTTCAATTACCACACGACTAAACAGCCTATTTATGGCCTATTCAGTCATCTGATGTTTGCTATTCGTGTCATCGTCTTTCTGCTGAATACAGCTTTAACGTGAACGCTACAATCAATAATATGGGCTGCGGTTTTATAGGGCTGAATTACCATTTTCAAGTACGACAGCATTAATGCTAACGCGTTAACTAGGCGCTTCTTCGCCCGTGTCGTTCTGTATCAATGTCAATAAATACACGACAACTTCCTCGTTATTTTTAACCGTATCTTGCGCCGATGCGTCAATGACAAAGTTCTCAGCATCTATTTGTAACTCTTTCATAATCCAGTCCTTAAAATAAAACAACTGGATAAGATTACAGTGGTTTTATTTACTTGTATATGTGAAAAAAGCACATTCCAAAAATGGATTATATAACGATAGCAGTAACCACTTTTAACCAGCACTAACCCCAATCCCAGTTTTCCCAATCTTCCCAACCAGGCACAAATTCTTGATTATTATCCACCTTGAGCGCTGGCGTATTCCAACCCTCCCAAATATTAAGTTCCTTAGGCCTCATCTCGACAAGTTCTGGCGGATGATATTTGCTGTCAACGTAATACCCTCGCCTAAACTTCATAATTTGGTCTGTATCGAGCCGGATTTGACCACCTTGCTCCATCGAATTGACCAGGTGATCATCTAAATTGATACCACGACTTTTCAAAAGGGTCTTAATTCCAGTATTTAACCTGTCGCTTTTAGAGGGCGTACAGTTAGTGACAGAACTCCGAGAAGCC
The DNA here is from genome assembly GCF_018219435.1 of Moritella sp. 28. Lineage (NCBI taxonomy): Bacteria > Pseudomonadati > Pseudomonadota > Gammaproteobacteria > Alteromonadales > Moritellaceae > Moritella > Moritella sp. 28. The sequence goes on from NZ_CP056121.1 coordinate 3,066,376, forward strand.
CCTTCGGGACTCATTAAACCCTCAGCACCTGCGGTGCTACTGGTGCTCGCTTCACTGTCGAGCAATGCTTGAGACTTGCGTTGGATCACCCAGTTGCGAATACGAGTCTTAACCGGTGTTTCATTGGTAACTTTAAAGCCTTGGATCTTACTTACGTACTCCCCGTATTCATTACCCATCTCGGTGCCGTCATAATCATTACGAATGAGCAAGTTTTTACGCTTCACGAATGGGCCACCTTGCGCCATAACATACCCTGCAAAGTCGCCTTTGTCGGCACACTTCATTGCAGTGGATGCGTTATCGATGTCTGTTTTTAATTCTGCTTTGTATTTACCAGTAAGCACATCCCAACGTTGTAACGAATTCATTGCGGCATAGTTTAAACGTGGCCCCTGAAAGTCTAATTTAGGGCCTATAAGGTAAGGGTTTTGGTCTGGGAATAATTCGGTAAATAAGTTGTATTGTTGCTTTGCATTAAGCAAGGCAACGTAGCTTTTGAATGTGTTTACGTCGTTGTTGGCATAACGGCGTAATTCTCGATACGTGGTAACCGGTGCCCCACCAATCGCTTGAAACTGACGAATACGCCAACGACTTGCCCAGGCAGTAACATTTGCCGACATTTCTTTTTGGTCGCGCCCTGTCTCGTCGTCTTTTTCGTCATCCATGGCATAACCATCAATGTTCTTACTTATGTATTTAGCAATGTAGCCGGTTGCTGAACCCAGTTCAGAATCGATAGCAACGATCTCGCATCGAGTACGCAAGTTCGGTGGCCCTACTGCTATTTGTTTCTTGTTTATTGTCGGGAATAATTCTTTAAAATCTTCTTGTACTGCGTAATGCGTGAATACCTCACTCGCCCGCTTTACATCGTGCGGCTGCATGAACAAGAGTAAATGCCAATGTGGTGTACCGTCGTGATGTGGTTCGACAACTCTGATACCAAATACTGAAATATCATCACGTTTGAATTGAGCGCGGATTTTAGCCCAAACACTACATAAATAACGCTGTGCATCACGGGGACTGTTACCCATCCAGTGATCGATAAAGCCGCCCTTTTTGCGGGTGTGGTGATATTTGGATGGTGCGGTTAAGGTAAGGAACAGCCCTTCGCAACCCATGGCTTGGGCAATATTCTCGTAACCACGCATCCGAACCATCAGTTCGCAACGGCGAATGGCTGGATTACCAGTGGATTTATAGAACATTTCAGAAAGTGCTATCTCTTCGTCCATGTCTTCATCAAAGACCGACATGCCTTTGATGAAATCACGGTTACGTTGTTTTTGGTTCTTCCATTCGTGCAAACAGTCACGGGAACAGTACGGGCTTGCTGACTTTTGAACTTGGCCTACTGCGATTGCTAGATGCTCGCGCATTATCGAGCGCTTGGCTTTTAGTTTACTTTCCCAGGCACGATTACAGGTTAAGCGTAAAATGCCACACTCTGCTTCTGCAGCTGTTAAGTCTGATTGGGGTTTATCATAGGGTGGTGTATAACCAAACTTACGGCTAATTTCACGTAGGCCACAAAAGACCTGGATAATAGACTGCTCGTAGCCTTGGGCTTCATCCTGTTCTGCAGCTTGGTCATCGAGTTGTACGGTAAAGAAATCAGCGTACTGTTGCGCTAATACTTTGAGTTCGCTTTTATCCATTTCTGCGAGCAGTTTTTCGCGGAACAAGTCGCCACTGCGGATATAAGAATCACGGTATTTCGCTTGCTGGTTATATTGTGCTAATACCTTTTTTAAACGTGGGTTAATCTTTGCTCCCACCGTTTTTCTTAAGTACTTGTTGGCGTATTGACGGCCATTACGCTTAAAGGCTTTGATATAGCGCTCGGCAAAATAGCGACTAAGGTAATGCGGCATGTCACCAAAGAACTGCTTGCGCCATTGATGGTCTTCGAGATCGGGGTTAGCCTGGAACATCGCGTTTTCGATTAGCGACATTTCAGGTTGTGGGAATTCTTTGCCTAGCGCGGGTATTCTGACTGGCTTACTGCTGCAGTCCTCCGCGCTTTCAATCATTTCAATAATGGTGCTACGGCCAGGTAATGACTGGGCATGATTTACACCAACCATTAAAGCGATAGCTCGCCAACAACCTTAGGATAAGCTTTACTACGACAATAATTCATAGCGCTGCCTCCGTTTTTATAACCTTGGTATTGCCGTAAAACTCCACATCTTCAAACCTGAAATGATAACGGCCATTCTCGCCATCAAAACTAAAACAGCTAATGAAATCTTTTAAAAGAGAAGTAAAATCACCTTTCGAAATAGCTGCAGTCTGATCAACAGCTAACTCTCGTACTGCTTCATGCAAATATTCTGTGAGCTCTTCGCATGGGTAACCGTCAATTATTGAACCGGCGAATAGGTCAAACATATCAATCATTTCTTGTTCGTTAATTTCATGTCTAATAATCATGGTTAAATATCCTATATTCATACTTCCGCATATTCCTGCGCGTTTAATACGACATAACCGCCCTGGCCTTTTGGTCGACCGATTACGCTACGAAACAACTGGCGACAATCTAGCTGCAGGCATGCGTTATCGATGGCATCTTGTTTGGTTTCGCATTCGCCTATTTCGACAGTGCGCAGTTCGTGGGTTTTAGGGTGTTCACGCATGCCGCCACTTGGGCAAAGCTCTATTGCTAGATACATCATGCGACCATCCAGATAGTTGTATTGTGAATATCGAGTGTTTTTTCCCACCACAATTCAATACAGGCTACTAACTTGGTTAAGCCGAAGCCTTGCGCCATAAAGTACACAGAACGAATAGCGCCTAAGGCAAGTTGCTCTTGGGTAGAGCCTGAATCTGAACAAGCTACGACGCTTTGCCAAAAGGCAAATACAGTAATCAATACTTCTTCTTGCTTTAGCGTTGCGTAAAGGTTGAAATGAAAACAAGGCATTGCAAGTGCATCGCTACGACCAGCATCAACGCATTCAAACAAATCGATGATCCAATCGGCTTTGTCTTCATCGATACCAAGCGAGTGCAGCGCCGAACGCACATTTTCGACGGGGGCTAAAATACGTTTCATGCCGCCACCTCACTCTTTATCAAGTTGCTAAGTTCGTTATACGTAGAAGTGACTTGTCTAAATGCAGTTAAGCCATCGAGGTAAATGGTTTTATCCATTAGCTTGTGCGCAGACCAGGTATTCGGGGTTTGTATGCCGCTAAAGTAGGCTTTATCAACGGCGATTACTTCGAGTGCATCGGCATGGCCAATATAGCGAACAGACACACTTAATTTTTCAGGTTTGGCGATGGCAATAAACATGAGTTCGTTGATCACGTCGTTCATTGTTGGATTTGCTTTAATCATGGTATTCCCTTACTTGTTAAATTCAGTTAATGAGTAACCAGCCATTTCATTGATTACCGGTGCTAAACGTTTTATGACGCAGTGGATCGCGGCTCTTTGAATTTGATTAAATTTTTGAAACGTAAATTTCATGTCACGCTCTTCCATTCCAGCTGCGAAACAAATAACGCGCTTTATCTCGTCACCTTGTTTGTTGTAGATAACAGCGACACGATTATGGCTAAACATGTCTCGGACTTGAGCGATGGCTTGAGCCGCCGTGTCTTGGTGCTGTGTTTGTACGAGTTGTGCTTGTCCCATAACAATTCCCTCTTACATACCTGGTAATGGCAATCCGCCGATAACAGCATCTGTACACATGGACACGAACGGCCCTGCACCACCGCAACGGTTTTCAACGTCTGACATAAGAAAGACCAGTTCACGAACAGCGTCTTGTGCCTTTTTGATTATTTGGTCTTTTTTGAATCGGGTTAGCCGGCGATCGGATTCGGCTTCTAAGATGTGTCGATTTATTTCACCGGCATGGCTGGTCACGCTCATGGCGCTAAGAGTGAGTGGTTTTGACTCGCCTTGCTTGGGTAGACGAACGGCGGTTAGTCCGACTTCGAGTATTGCGCTGTTGATAATGTCGTGATTATCGGTTGCGGTAGTGATTTTAATTAACTCGCTAACGGTTAATTGATGTGGCTGATTGGGGTTAAGTTTATTGCGTAGTATTTGCCCACGCATACCGCACTCGTTTGCAATCTGTTCTATGTTTTCTATGTCTGCAAACCGAACACATGCAGACTCTATTAGGCTCTGTTTACTCTCATTTGACTCATACATTGCTAAAATCTCCTTATATGCAATGATTAAGTAACAAACCAAGTACGCAAATGAATATGATCGCTTCTGTTTTAACGATTATAGAAAAACGATGCTTGCGTTTATTCACGCTTGGTTCGATGAATACACCTGCCGAAACCTCTATAAAGCCCTGTTGATGGGCGTTTATAGTGATCTCTGATTGGCTATTGGTTTGATTATGCAAATTTTTGTGCATCGGCTTTTTTGAACAAGGCAACAAGGTTGATTAGTACGGCCTCGTTTCTGCTTTCTTTTGGCATGATAGGTAGCTTTCCACTCGTAACAGCATGATCAATAGTGCTTATTGATTGCCCTGTTGCGGCGGCATATTTCTTTTTTGTGCAGTAAGGCACGTCGAGATGTATTGTAATTGACGACATAATGGTATCCTTGTTGGTTGTATTTAATGGCATTAGAGCTCATAACTACGCATATGAGCAGTGACTCAATTGAATGGTACAATTAAAATGAGCAGCAATCAAATATTTTCACCTCCTTTTAGTTATAAAGGTGGAAAAAGTGTGACCGAGAAACTAAAAGTAGTCACTAAATGTAAGACATATGACGAGATGGCGGTCGCATTTGACATACCAAAGTCAACAATCTTCACTTGGCATACTCGTGATATGACTCCATATGAGATCGCAATTAGAACTCATTTGATTACAGGGGTGTCCCTAAAGTGGCTTTTATTAGATGAAGGTGAAGCATTCAGTGAAGGTGATACATTTAATACAGTAGCTACTGATTCAAAAAGAACGGTCTCTATTGAAACAATATCTAACGGAGAGCTAAGTAATTCGAGCCAAATCGGTTTAGACTTCGTTGCAATGAAGAATTATGGCTTAACAGTAGATAACACTCGTATTATTAATCTGGACGGAACACTTCTTTTTATTAATACGGCAGAAACCAAAGCTAATTCAGGTCGCTATTTATTGGATATTGACGGTTCTATTTCTATTAATCATTTACAGCGTTTACCAGGTAAAAAGTTAGCCATGAGCTATGGCAATACATCAGTTGAAGTTGCAGAAGCGGATATTGTTGTGTTGGGGCGTGTAGCGCTGGCAATGGAAAAAGAATAGAAGAGATCTGTTTACAGGCTGTGTAGAGACGAATTATAACCCTGCTAATTAACGTTGCATGATTTTGAGTTAGCTAGGCTAGCTAACTCAATTCTGGACATAAGCAGCTTAGAGCTTATGCTTCAAAGAAGATATTTCGCATTACTGAAAGTATACGCCTCGTTAAGAGGCAAGAAATCATTGGCTAAAATTAGTGACGAAGGAGCAAAAGCCAACTGTTTTTTGTCCTTTAAAACGACTTGTTATGCGCTCTCTAGTAAACTGGTATAAACGAATGAAAGGCTATCAATTAAGTCTTTAACTAAATCATCCATCGTCGAAACAACCTCTGTAAATGGTTTGATTGCCTCATCTATTACAATATTTTTTATTTCATCGTATGACATGACATCTGTGATTTCTTTTACACAGATAGACTCAATTTTGGCATTTTCAATTGTCTGTAAAACCATTATATTTTTACTTGAATATCCAGATTGATGTGCGACTTTATTACGAGTATCCCTGAGGTTTCCAACAGCATCGCTCATTTTACTTAAAATATCCGCTGACGCCGCTGAAAAATCAGTTAATTCTTTATAAACCTTTTTGTTACCACCTAATCGTTCAATCTTATTGTTTTCCATTAACATCGTCGAACCCGCCAGAAGGTGAGAACGGTCAATAATGCTTATTAATCTCAATAAAAAATTTTCGATGTGGAAAGCATGATGTTCTGAAAAGTTATATTCAGAATCGACATAATCAGTTTTATTCAAATACTCTAACGTAATAGATAAATTTTTAAACGCATTATCTATTTCAGCGACTCTTGAAAATATGTTTTGAGCATACTGTTCCATAGCTGATGCATTATATGTTGTATTACCCTGCTGCATTGCAGTTAAAGCTTCACTGAGTGACTTTGTAACTAAAGGGAATAGCTGTTTAATATGGATGTTTTCTGAGTGGATGGTAATACTCCTTGAGGTGCAATGCCCAGTTAACGGGCACGTAGGTTGATGTTATTTCTTGCATTTGTTGTCTTTTGCAAAAATTATGGCAGCCGTTAACGTGTCCATGTTGAACTGCTTGTTAGGCTTTTGACTGCGGGATTTCTATGGTTTTTATTATAATATTATTAGAAATTTCACTACCATCGTTATCTCTGATAGAAACTTCCTGTTCTTCTGGGTATCTAGGATTATCGAAAAACCTAGGTACAACACCATACTCTTCAAACAATTCCGGGTTAATAACATATACAACCCCAGGGCGAATGCCTCCCTGCGTAGCAAAGTGGCTAGCACATTTCAATGTTCGAGATAATGAAATGAATGCACCGTCATGCATTCCTGATTGAATTTGATGAGCCCGAACCGCATTTGTCTCTGAAGGAATTCGGCTTAAAGTACCATCCCTCAAAAACACGACATTGTTATCAGGATCATGATCTCCGCGACTAATAGTGACCTCGACATTTTCGCCTTTAGGAATCAACCTCCCTTGATCACGATTATGCATTTCTGCCGATACACCTCGAAATAAATACTCTGTCATAATTCCCTCAAAGCCTAACGCCCAATTAAGGAGTGAGCAACGCTACCACCCAACCTAAACCATTGTGCCGTAAATACTAAAGTCGATTCAAACCGAAAATGCCAAGCGTTGCAAATCTACTTAAATTGCTTGTTAAGTAACATTCATAAAGACAAGCTCATACTTATCTTGAGCGATTTTTGCTTGCTGCACTGAAATGTTGTGATCGTATTTACTCATGAATTCAACGACCTCATCCATCAAGGCTCGATAATTCTCAGATGGCATTTTTGCGCCAACGATTACTGAAGAAATCAAACGTGGGTCAAATTTGTGGATGCCTGCACCTTTATTGGTAGAAAGTACCCTATATTCCTGCTCATACTTCCAGTCTTGCGACTTAACTAAAAACTGCCTGTAGTAGTCAGTAAAATTGTTGGTTCCAACCACTTTTACTGGCATATCGTGACTATACTCGACGTAATTACCACCAAAGCAGAACTCTGGATTATTGACCATCCTTTCGTCGTTTAAGTCCAAGCTGAACTCCACCACAAAGCCTTTGTGATTATCTGCATAATGTGACCACATTAGGATGTTATCCCGATACTTTGACAAGCTACAAATCCCAACCTTTTCCATTAAAGTATCGTGCATAGCCCCACTTTCTATGACTGTGCGAATCCTCTCTCGTAACTCTTCACTATGATCTTGAACCTTTTCCGATGATAAACCTAAGCCTGATGCTATTTGATCTAGTATTTCAGGACGAGACATATAAGCTTCAATCGAACTATCTACATCGTAATTAACTACACAATCAAAAGGGTCGTTAAACTCCGGGGCACTCGAAAACTTCATAGTGCTAGATCTCAATATCTGTAACGAACCCTCTGAAAACGGAACATATTTGTATACTTTCAAATTACTACCCCATGTTACTTAACATTTGTATAACAGGACTCTCGATGTCCCGAATTCATTCACTTCAATAAAAGTAGATTAATCAATTGAAAAATAAGATTATACTTCAAATTTATTAATTACATGTTTATGGGAAAACGAGCCGTCCTGTAAATTATTTATTTAGTCTTATAAGTTATATACAAGGCTCGCTATGTAATTGAGTATATTGACATTAATTCTAGGCTACAAGATAAACCTGACTGCCTTTTGACAAATTGAGACTGCGTACACCGAAATACTAATAACACTGTATAAAATCAGCCTATCTAGTCTTTTTCATTACACATAAGTAGGATTAACTTAGTTGGTAAATTTTGCATGATAAAATGTATGGGAAATTGTCATGAACAAAATATGAATGAGTAGAAACTCTAACAAGAAAAGGGGCAGTTTCGGCTTAGAGCGATCACCCTAAGCCATTGATGGACATAAACGGCTTAAAGTTTATCCTTCAACAAGGACATTTCGCATTACTGAAAGTAAAGCGAAAATGGCACGTGTTTACAGAATCCGTCTTAAGCAACTTTGTTATACCTTCGGCATCAAAGGTGGTGGAGGTGGAGGTATTATTTGCTGTTGACTTGTAAAGTGTACTTCTTTCAAATGTTGGCAAAGCCCATCAAAATCAGGAAATAGTGTCATATCGTTAATCCCCATGGAGTTTAATTCTTTCATTACTTGAGTTCTTTCTGAAGCAGGCATGTCGTAGCGCCATAAAAAATCAACTCCAGCATCTTTGGCTTTTTGCAATATGAAAGGTTCTATATTTTCAACATTGGTAGATGTTGTAACTCCCATTTGCCGAATCATTCTCTGGTTTCCAGTTGCATATGCAGCAAAATTACTCACAAAAAGCTCAGTTCCCAAAAAATTTGTTACGGAACCGAAATTTTTATTCCAACTATCAATGTCAAAAATAAATACTGAGACTTTATCATTTGGCTTGGGTTTCAATGGAGCACCTTTAAAAGCAAAGTATGCAGCTACATAACCAGATAATGTCCAATCTAACAGAGGAGTAGGAAAACCATGATGCTGTAATTTACCCAGAAAAGTTGAATATTCAGCATTATTAAGTAAGTCTACAGGAGCATCAAACGCTGCAACTTGATAATTAATATCTTGCATAATAGTACTAAAATAATGTGAAAGTGATACTCCTTTTGGCACAGAGTTCCTATGAAATGTTGATTTCAAAGGCCATAATTTATCACTCTGCCCACGATAGTAGTATTTTTTGTTGCAACGAGTCGCTTCAGAAATCCATTTTTTATAACTTTCCCAGTTTTCTTTCATTATTTATATCAACCTGGTAAATATTAGGTAATAGAGAGGTATAACGCCTGCTCAAGCGGAACGTAGCCTACTGTTTCAGCTCGGTTTAAAGCTCTTGCCAGCTTGTTTATTTACGTTGCTTCGGGGTTTAAAATAGGATTCACTAAGTGTTTTTCCACTAACTTAATAATTGTTTGACAAGCCGTACTTAGTTGATCAAGTGGAATAGATTTAGTTTCATGGATTGTAAGATGAGCCACACCTTTATTGCCGTTTAACGCAGCGAGTTTAAGTACCATTATTTCATTATTAGATAAGTAATCTAATGGTTTATTATGTAACGGTAAACGAACTAGACCAAAGCTACTCATTACAATATCACCAGGTTTGGGATCATAAGCGAAAAAATTATTATTTTTATCTACGCTAACTCCTAATAATTGCAACATAACTCTGACCATAGCTATTCCAGAGTCTAAGATAGGGTCGGTCAATTGACGAGAATGCTCACCAGAGTAAAACTCCTCCCCATTGAGAGTGAAACTCGCTTTAGTAAAGCTAGCGACACCATCATGACAATTATTATCGAACATGAACTGGCTAACCTTTCCACAAAGTTCAATTTCACGTAAGCGAGGCTTAATGCGTTCATTTATTACGTTCACTCTCTCAAGTGAAGACAATTCTGCTACTTCTGACATTTTATTCCTATAAATTTACCATTGATGATAAACGCAACAAGCTAACGCCGCCAACAACAGCGGAGCGAGCTGGCGATTAAATTGCTCCGCAATTTGAGTGACAGGTTGCGGAGTCTGATTGCTTGGCCTTGTTATATTCTGCTCACCTAGGGCTTAACTTATACTTTACAGGTGTAAGTTCAAATTCACTTAAGACATCCTCAAATGATTTATATGAAATGGAAACCTCTTCACCCTCAAAATTCACTAATGCCAAACTAGTACAGTCAGGGTTGTTTTTGAAAAACTCAACTTGGCGAGATGAAATATATACATTTTCACCAAACCCCATCTTGCTAGACTTCACTTCGATGTAATGATCGACAATTTTACCGTCTTTTTCTCTTACTGACTTTATGTCATAAACTGAGGTGGGAGCACCTTGGGACAACCATTCAACAGAATTATCATTAAGATCTAAACTCCTGACGTAGTCTAGCTCCCTTTTATAAACCTCAAGTTCGCCTCTGTAACCAATCTCTTTATCTACACGACTATTGACGGGAGATGATATTGTAGGATTACTTTCATTTTTAAGCTCCCCAGAAAAGTATCTATAAAATATATTTTCTAGAACAACTATCTCCCTCTCAACAACTTGACGCTCTGCATTTTTTGAAGTTCCTAGTTTGTTAACAGCCAGATCATATGCAGAACGAATAATCCTTTCGGCATGCTCCTCCTCGAGATATCTTCTTCCATAACCCCAAGCTGTATAGATAGGAGTATATAGGCCATCCCTAAAATCATATGGCAATGGAGATGTAAAAAGAGTTGTTAGATCACTCTCGGCTGAGGCGTAATAGAGTAAGTCTTCAATACTGCCTTCGATCTGATAGTCTGTACGTATAATGCCGTCCAAATCATTAATCACTACACCAGCATGCACGCCTAATACAACAGATGGTAACTCTTTATCTTGTTTATAAGTAAAAGAGAAAATAACAAACTCTTCATCAACTAGGCTTTGCGCTGGTAGACAAGTTGGTGGCAGATATATCTTCACATCACCATTATCTGGTATAGAAAAATTCATACACTCATGAAATCCTTGACCACCAACACCTTCATCGTATAATTCCAAATACTCATTATATTCTTCTTCAGTCGGAACCTTTGAATACTTTAGGTATGAAGGCAAGCTTTCACGATGATCATAGTGTGTTTTTATGGCTATAAATTTCGGCATCTAAATACTTCGCGACATTGGATTGGAAATGTAACATTTTTATAACAGGACTCTCGATTTTCCAAATTCATTCACCCAATAAAAGTAGATTAATCAATTGAAAAATAAGATTATACTTCAAATTTATTAATTACATATTTATGGGAAAGAGAGCCGTCCTGTAAATTATTTATTTAGTCTTATAAGTTATATACAAGGCTACCTATGTAATTGAGTATATTGACATTAATTCTAGGCTACAAGATAAACCTGACTGCCTTTTGACAAATATCAAGCTCATGTAAGCGGAGAAGAGCCATAAAATGTATGGCAAACTGTCATGAATAAAATATGCATGAGTAGTTGCACTAACTCATTTTGGGGCGTTTTGGCTTAGAGCGATCACATAAACCATTGATGGACAGAAATGGCTTAGAGTTTGAGCTTTAAACGGGACAGTTCGCATTACTAAAGGTATAGCGAAGTAGAGGCGCTAAGCGTCGAACCAAAGGGGATCATTAATTCCCTTGTCATGCCTTTTCACCAACGGACTCCACTTGTGTATTTAGTATTTTACGCATCATTATTAGTGCGAACTTTACACCGTCTTTTTCTGCGAGCATATCTTTGAGATAAACCTTATTATCACCATATTCTTGTGGAAATCGGATGCTCATATAATTCATTGTCTTTTTTTCGGCTTCCCAGAATCTGTATTTAACCTCTGCATGACCAGAATACTTTTTGAGGAAGCGGTCTATAGTAAGGCCTTCTCTTTGCCAATTTACGAGTTCTTTACTTACCCAGACATTATCCCATGTTTCGAAAACTGGGAAATGGGCGAGAATATTACGTACGAATTTAAACAACGGACCGCCTATTTCAGACTCCATTGGTGGACGTTGTATTTTTATAGCCTCAAGAACGTGTTTGAAAGGTTCATAAGTTAACAGTTCTGAATACACTGCGAAGATATTTGATACCTTACTAAACCTATACCAATCTTCCTTTTCCCAGAAACTATCCTTGATAATTTCATCAAACAAATCGTAAAAACGATTGTACCCAAGAGATAGGAACAGCTCTTCAGATTTATTGGGGCTCATTTCCATAGTTCGATTTACCTTGAGGCATATGAAGCCTTGTTAACGTGATAAAACAGTGTGCATAATGGTGAAAGCGGCATGCGTTTTGAGCCACTGTTAAACAACTTTTTTAACCTAATATTTCACGCCTGACCAAATAGTTTGCGGAGCAAAGATCATAATATTTAGCCAACTGGTAAGACTTTTCTGTTGGAGGCGGTGCAAAAAAACTAATTGGCTCTTTAATTGATATTATGAAACAAAGGAATTCAACTGCTCCTATTGTTTTATAGAAGTTCATAGGTACGCCGTAGTCGGCATCTTTAAATGCACCATGCAAAATACCATGCCTATTTGTTTTATCCTCGAAGGGGTACTTACTTGAACTAATATAAAAATTATTTTTAAGGTAATGCTCAAACGCTTCTAGAGCAGGAACTATTTCCCTCACAATTCCGAGATTATTATTGATCATATGCTCCCTACATTTATGAGCCAGGTCGGAGAACAGTGTTCGAATACCTTTGTTCCTACCATTACTAAACTTTCTCTCTACTCCCCACTCATCAACCAGCATGTTACCAACACCTTCAACCACTGGCATTAAAGTTGCTACAGCAGCATAATTCAGTCCTAAAAAATGGGCTTCAATTGATTCTGAAATAATATCCTTATATTCACATATATAGGGAACTACTGGATATCTTTCAGTAACCATTGCAGCTTGATTAACACTTGAATAGAGATTTTTAAGATATGGTTCTATATCTGGTTGCTCTGACTTATTGATTTCTTTAGCTATTGCACTGATATAACCCATAGTAGAGTGAGATGGTATAAACCAACCAACGCTAATGAATAAATCCCTATAAAAATCCACCATACTCTCCATATTTTTCCAACACCCGAATAAGGTGTCGGCTGCGCGACACCTATTCTTATTTATGTGCCTGTTTCGTCTATGCTTAGTCTACTCTTATATTTTCTATACAAGTCTTCTTCAACTATATAGAAATAAACCTCAATTCCTGTATTTAAGTAAGGTTTGAGACTATTTATGGCAACTTCCACCGCTTCTTCATGTGGGTAACCATATTTCCCGCATGAAATAGCAGGAAAAGCGACCGACTTACATTTATGCCTAATTGCCAACTCAATACTGTTTACATACGCACTATGAAGTAGCTCTTGTGGTTTGTTGGAATCTTTATAAATAGGACCCACTGTGTGAATTACCCATTTTGATTCCAAAAAACCAGCACTTGTAATTCTCGCACCTCCAACTGGACAACGAATACCATCATATAACTTCAGTTGCAGGCACTCTTCCAATAAGCTAGGGCCAGCAGCTTTATGAATAGCTCCATCCACACCACGACCTCCTGTCAAAGAAGGCTTTGCAGCATTGACTATTGCATCAACTTTAGCTGCTGTTATATCACCTAGTATAATTTTTATGTTTGCCATTCCAGCTCACGAATCAACACCAAAATCCTTAGACAATGAACTCATTAGCTTGTCATTTGCCTTATCGAGCTTTGATTCATCAAATTCTCCAGTAAAGTATGCGGTAAACTCACTTTCCCAAGAGTCCAACTCTTGAAATTTAGCGACTTCTGCAACAATACCAGCATTAATTGCATGACCTTGGTTTGTAACAAAGCAAATATCCATAAACTCTTTGTAGGACTTTTGCATCTGTTTAGACCAAAATGGTCTAGTGGCGTGCATTTTTTGGTCTACCTTCCTCTTGCACTCAATTACATCAGAGGGTGTAAGTGTTTTCCATTTCCCAACACGTTTAATGTAACTATAAATATCATTTAATGGCTCTTGAATATCTACATATATGTTTGCACGTTTCTCTACTATCGCCTGACTAGCTTGTAAGCGACTCTTCAACTTCTCCAATGAACGATTAAACCAAAGCCCCGATATCAATAGCACTATAATTGGGGATACTATCGCAAGGATAGGAGCAACTTTTAACCAACTATCTACATCCATAATTTCTCTCATTTACTCATTTTGTGATGCGGGCATATAACGTCTGCAATAAGGAGTACCCCACCGAACCGGCAAAGCGCACCGAACTTCATACCAAAAATGCCGAGTATAACGCATCACCTTGATTGCTTTGTTATACTAAGATTAAAATGCGGACATTCTAAATAATCGACCTGAAGAGCCTTTATCGTGAAGTTCTCTAATTATTTCCTTTGTTTTAAAATAAACCTTTTCTCCGGCGGGAGTATTTGGGATGTCACTATCTAGAACACTAATTATAAATTGCATGCCAAACTCTTCTGATAGCGACCTCATTTTATCAATTAATTTTATTTTAACTCTATCATCTAAGCTTTCTAAGAGGCCATCATGATAACAAAAACGATAAAAGCTTTCATTGGAATGTATTAAAAGAAGAGTGAAGTCAAATATTGCAGATAAAGTTCGCGTATAGGAAAAACCATCATTAACAGAAGTTTGATCTTTTAGACCAATATTAAATTCGAGATTGCCATCTCTATTTGTATCGGTGTAGAAGAATGCTGATATACCTAATACATAGTCGACGATCTCACTAAATATCTCAACTGAGTTCTTCATTTTATTATTATCACGAACTCGTGTAGCCTTTTGTAAAATCTTTCCTGCCTCAGACTGTTCCGCAATAGCCTTATCTAAGTTCTCAGATAAATTAGAAGCTGCATCTAGTTTCTCAACACGATCTTGCAACACAGCTAGGCGACTTTCTTCTTTAGATAGTTTAGCTTGTAATATTTTATATTTCTTAAATGCATCTTTTTGCAACAAGATAGATGCTAACTCTTTTTGTTTTTGGAGTGACTTGGTTAGTGCAACCTCAATTAATCCTCTCTCTTTATATAGTTTCCCTTGTGATTGTTTGAGCCTATATTTTCGACCAGTAGACATTTGTTGGTTCAATTCAATCAAATCTTCATATGAATTTGACAAGTTATCCGGAAAGTATATTTCAACTTCGGAAAACAATTCTTTAACTTTATTTAAATCAAAAGAAAATTCAGTATTCAATGATTCTTTTATCGCGAAGAGTTGTTGGTCAACTTTATATATTTCAGAATTTAAATCAGAAACTTTTTTTGATACTACTTGAACAAGCTCCTCATTAATATCGATATCTGATCTTCTAAAGTCAAATTGATCTAACTCTAGTTGCATTCTTGAAACTGCAGCTTCAATTTGAGCTATTTCAGCATCTAAGCTTTGAGCACTTTCTTGAGGTAATAGTTGTATCTGCTTGATCGCACTTTTCAATAACTCTATTTTTTTGTTTGTTTCATATTTATTTTTAACTATTTCAGAGTTTATCCCTATCACTCCAGCCAAATATGATTTCCAACTTGAATCAGGCTCCCTACTTGTATTAACCTTAAATGTATCCTCATATTGTGTTTGTTTTCTCAAACAATAACGAAGACCATTACGATAACTAAATCCTTCTCGAGTTACGATATCCAGAGAAACAATAGAATCAAAATACTTTTTTGCCTTATCTAGACCAAGATCTGTTTCATCCCACTTTTCATTATCAAAACTTGATAAATTATCTTTTTTCGATAACGAAGTTAATGAAACTTTTCCATTTACAACTCTTTTTATTGTTACGAAACAATCATCTCTATATTCTATTTCAAGGTAAAATATAAAACCTTTAAACTCTTCCTTCTTAAGGAATGAATGCTTATCAATAGATTTAAGAAGCATATAGTTGATAAGTTCAACTAACGTGGTTTTACCTAAACTGTGTGATGATTTACTATCATCATTTTTTGTAACATTAGCAAAGATGACATTGAGACCATCTCTAAACTCAATCGTTGGAAATAAATCTTCTTTATTTGAATAAATTTTACTTAATTTTAACATTACAAAATTTCCACTTTATCTTTTTCAATATTATATGTAGCCTTACCTAGCAAATATAACAAACCTACAGACAAGGTTATATCTTGCTCATTAATATCATTGCTCGATAATAGACAATAATCATAAAGCTGATTTAGACTGGAGCTTCCACGAGTGATTAAACATTCAATAACTAATGAAGACACATAGATTAAGCAATAATTAAAATTGGTAAAACGATGAGGGCTTAACATTTTCGCTCCTCCTTAGTTTTTTTACCGATAAAACAGGCCGCGTACAAATAATATAAAAACAAGGAAATAGCATCCTCCTTGCCTTGTAAATGCTTAAATTCAGAATCTAATAAAGCCTCTTCAATAGAAGCCAACAGCTCTTCAAATGTATCAAAGTATTTTCTCTTTATAAATATCTTCCTGTTCAAATTACAAACTATATTTGAAACAAGTTGCTGGAGATCTTCATTTTCACGTTGTTTTAGAAATTTATCCAATTGAGAAAAATATGGCTCGAATGAGATTGCAATAAAGTCATCATAGTACTCTTGAGTTAAACCATTTAATTTATTCTTCTCTTCAACATCAATAATTTTAAAATCTGTACAACTATCTTCTCTTTTATCAATGGCGCTATCAATATTAATTATAACTTCTCGCATTGAACTAGGGTCAAAAACGATGGATCCTATTGATGTAGAGGCCAAATTAACCAAACTATTTAGGTGTATATGCGTTCCATTATCAATATGTTGGCTACCAGAACCATTATTGACGGCAGCAACAGAATTTTCATTAGAATCAGCTGAATTTCTAGTTATCATATCTATTTATTACTATCATTAATAATTGCTGTTGAACCATTATTAGCTTTGGCCGAATTTATTTTTATCCCTTTTACCATGTGTGCCACTATAAGTGCTATAGCGCAAAAGAAAACCAGGCCAAGGAAAACAAGCATAATTATAAATGTTTGATCACCAGATAATTGAGAGAAAATATCTAATTTTAACCAATCTTTGTACAAACCAAAAAACACAGCAGCACCGACAGTTCCTAAACCTCCAACACCAAGCGCTGCTTTAAAAAAATTTTCCAAAGTTATCTCCTTATTAACATTAATTACTGTGTACAACTTTACCTGTTTGTCTAACTCCGAACTAAGCGGACTGAAATTGTGGGTTAAAATGTGTAGCTAATCGAAACCCACAGTTTTAGTTACGTTTAAGTGCCTTGTTAGTTTTCGGTAGCTACAAACAATTATTTACCTATTTTACTCATTGAACTCATATAACCATCCAATTGTCCCATTGCATTTATCATTCTAAATGGATTGCTTCGTGCAGCATCGTCTTCATCTGCTTCGGTTATATTACACCAAGGGCATAACTCGCTATCAGCAAGAAGTGGCTCTGAACAACTATTACAAGTGCTAGGCGCGGGAGTGATACATTCTTCTGAAAATGTAAATATATGTTCAGTTTCTGATTTCATGTATGGTTTAGGGTGACTTTTACCTATAACTAATTCATACCAAGCCAAACTATTCATCTCCGCCACTTTCTTGCTCAATTCAATGCGGCTTTCAGGGTGTTTGGGACCAACTATAATGGCTGTGACTAGCTCACACGGAATATATAATATGTCGTTACCGACAACCTTCTCTGTGACCCCCTTCATATCAACAAACCTACATTCTTGTTCATATTTCCAATCATCATATTTAGAAAAATATGACTCAACAAAAACAGCTTCTTGCAGATCATATGAGTATCTAGGTTTTTTTAATACTGCAGCTCTCTCAAGAATCCTTTTTAAACTTTCGAGAGGCTGTTGCCTATAATCTACATCCAAAATTGGATTCCCTTTAAAATGGCTCTGAAGACCTTCTAAATCAAATTCTAATACGAAGCCCGTGTGGTTATTCGCATAATGAGCCCACATAGGGGAAACAATTGGAGATTTGGAAAAGCATGTAGTAGGACTTTGGGGTATCTCGCTAATTATGTCTTTATAGAAAGCAAGTTGCTCAGTTGGTGTATTTAAGTCCATACCAAGAAATAGCTCATAAGGATCATTATAATCCTTAGGTAATGAACACTTTACCCCACAAAACCCTTCTTTTTCAAAAACAAGTTCAATAACATCACTAGAAAAGTATTTGTAAATTTTTGTCATTTGAAGTGCACCAGTGTAAAAAGAAAACTAACGGTGTGTTATACGGAATTCCGTATAACAGCTAAAAACCACTAGCGTAAAAACATTGAAATTAAATCATTGTTTAATAACAATAAACTACACCATTTTTAGCATTTGGGTTGTATTCCCTCTTATTTGGATATACAGAATACAGTTGTTTATACAGGTCCGTATAAACAATGACCAAATCTGTTCACCCTAGACACTAACAACTAATAAAATGAATAAATAAGCGAAAATACTAATCTGATATTAAAGCAGACCTGAGAAAATGCGCAGTCCTGTTAATTATTAACAAGGACACTATGCGGCTGATTTTATTGACGTTTAATTTTATAGCAAGGAAAAACAAGACTATTTAATAACAAACTGTGACAGGAGTGAAAAACAAACAACTTATAGGCTATAAATCCCCCCTATTCAGCCTACTTCAATATAATTCAAATGCTTACACTCCCTTACACTGTGTATCTAACAACTATAAACAAACATTGAACACATCTAATTTAAGCCCTATCATATATAACACTGTATATAAAAACAGTTATCATTGTTTTATAATATTAAATACATTGATTTACGCGTTATAAGGAAATACACCATGTCTATTCGTAACCTCAAAGACGGCCACAAGAAACCTTGGCTTTGTGAGTGTTATCCGCAAGGTAGTAAGGGCAAGCGTATTCGCAAACGCTTTGCGACCAAAGGCGAAGCAACAGCGTTCGAGCGCTACACAATGAACGAGATTGACGACAAGCCCTGGTTAGGCGGCAAAGAAGATAATAGACGTTTATCAGTGTTGCTTGATCTGTGGTGGAAACTGCACGCTAAAAACTTAAAAAGCGGTGCTAATGCATTTCGCCGACTACAAATCATTTGTGAGCAATTAAACGATCCCGTCGCATCAAAATTAACCGCCAGAGACTTTGCACATTACCGAGCAAACCGAGTAACAATGGGAGTACATAATGGCCTTACTGGTGCTGAACTGGCTATATCTTCACATAACTATGATTTGTTGTGGATGAAAGCAGTGTTTAATGAACTAGCTCGATTAAATGAATGGAATCAACCTAACCCACTTGCAGACATGAAGATGTTAAAAACAGCAGAACGCGAGCTAAGCTACCTTACTCAGGAACAGATAACACAGCTATTAGCAGATGTTCAAAGCAGTCCCATTGCGATACAAATGACACAAATCATTAAAATTTGCCTCGCAACTGGCGCACGAATAACAGAAGCAATAGACCTAAAAGGCGCTCAGGTAACAAAGCACAAAATTACCTTTATCAATACCAAAGGTAAAAGGAATAGGACAGTGCCTATTTCAGAGGATTTATATAATGAGATATACCAGGACACAGCAGGCAGGTTATTTACGTGTGGCTATGGCGTATTGTATAAATGGCTAAGCCGGTGTATTTCAGGTTTACCAAAAGGGCAAGCAACGCATATTTTAAGACATACTTTCGCGAGTTATTTTATGATGAACGGGGGCAATATTTTAGTATTACAGAAGATACTTGGTCATGTAGATATAAAACAAACAATGGCATATTCCCACTTTGCCCCATCACATTTACAAGACGCCGTTTTGTTTAATCCGCTTGCCTGCAGGGGGAAATAAAGTGGCGATAAAATGGCGGTGAATAATACAACCATGTATGTGTATACAGTGGTATTCAATCATACACCATATAAACATACATTAGAGGTCACTTACACCACCAAACCATAAAGTCTTGATTTAAATCGTATAAATACTAATACTTAAGCCAACTCTAGGTCTATCCAAGTGTAGTGCCCTTCACTGTTTATATTACCGGTTTTAATATCAATGGCGTTGGAAAATAACGGACTATCAAATACGAAGGTATGAAATTCCCCGTTCTCACCACAAGGATCGATACCTTCTGGTAGGCTAGCGATAAACGCTTCATCAAAGACTTTACCCACATAATCGGCAGATAAACGACGAGGGTCAACACAGGTAACAATCGCTTTCTGTCCACCCGCCAACATATCGCTTGCAAGTTGTTGGGTATCGAGCTCCCACAACGGGAAAATCGCTTCAATACCTGTATCGACTAGATTATTAACACGATAGTTTTTAATGTCCGCTAAAAACAGATCGCCATAAGCAAAGTTAACGACGTCACGCTGTTTGGCTTTTTCAACAAACGCATCCATTATCGCTTCGTATTCAATATTGCTACACGGATAAGGAATTTCGATAATATCCAAAGGTAAGTTCATTGCCGCAGCCTGACGCTGTAACAACTCAATACGTACAGAGTGAACCGCGGTACGTTGATATTGCGCATTGACTGAGCAAAAGATACCTACGATCTCAATAGATGGATCGTTCGCCAATTGCAAACACGTCCATGCTGCGTCTTTGCCAGTACTCCAAGACACTAACGTTTTTTGTTTTTTCATATACTTCAACTATCTAAGAGCCAATAAATAATCGTACTCTACGCTTATCTATAAGCGCAATGACGACAACCATTACCACAACAGCGAGCACGTTTTAAGTGATACCACTCACTAAAAACATAACGGCCATCTTCAATGGTAAAATCGATGTTCTCAACTAACTCTGTTTGATGACGATACGGTTCAGCCAGTGCAAGACGCGCTTTTGGTGAACCTGCCGCATTAAGCTGCTTAATGATCTCGACGCCGATGGCCTTGGCTAAGCATGCTTTACACAAACAATCACTCAAGGTACCTAATGGCATTATAGCGGGTAAATCTTGACACCAACAACCACCCTGCTCAATTGCCGAGGCAACGCCACAACCAAATTCCGCTTGGCATTCTGAACATTGCTTAGCCACAGGAACGGGCATTGGGTCTACATTCTCTTCGATGTTAACAACTGCTTCATCAACGACTGATTTCGTCATACTTTCAATTTCCAAGTTATTCATTCTCACTTTCGTTTGCGTACTGCTGTTGCCATGCTTCGATAATCTCAACAAGTTGATCTAAACCGTCGGTTAAGGCAGCTGGACCAGGTTGTAATATATTTGCCGATTTGACTTCAAATAATTGCATGTTTTTAACTGCACTGATCTTGTCCCACCCTGCTCGGGCAGCAACATGCTCAGGCTTAAATTTACGGCCACACCACGAACCAATGATGATGTCAGGATCCGCATCGACCACAATAGTCGGATCAGCAATAATACGGTTCTTCGCTAATGACTCTTTAGCAAGGTCGGGAAAACATTCGTCACCACCTGCGATCTCAATCAGTTCTGAAACCCATTGGATACCCGACATTAATGGATCGTTCCACAACTCAAAATAGACTTTAGGACGCTTGCAGTACTTAGTCGCATTGAGTTTAATACGCTCAATCTTACTTTCTATCTCTTGTAACCAAATCGCAGCCTTATCACTCGCACCAACCAGGCTTGCTAACATCATGATCATATTGAATACTTCTTCAACCGAACGCTGATTAAAGATATGAACAGCAATGCCCTGCTTGATTAATTCACCGGCGATATCAGCTTGAATATCAGAAAATCCGAGAACAAGGTCAGGTTTTAAATCGAGGATCTTATCTATCTTTGCAGACGTAAATGCAGATACTTTAGGATGCGCTTGTCGCGCTTGCGGCGGACGAACAGTAAAACCGGAAATACCTGCGATACGCGCTTCTTCGCCCAGTATGTACAGCATTTCTGTCGTTTCTTCTGTCAAACAGACAATACGTTTCGGATAGTAATCCTTCATTTTATTTAATCCGCAATTTAATTCGATTTACGAAAGTATATCTTGTTTATAGGAAACTGAATACCCAGCAATGATAAGGTTATACCACCTTATAATACTGGGTATTTTTAATTGCAGAGTAAGGCTATAGACCCATTACATAACCAAATGCGATGAAGCTAGCAACCACAGCCATAATGGGTAATTTCAATGTGCGGAGCGCAAAGAAACCAACAATAACCGCGGCCATGTCAACCGGACTAACAATCGCAGAGGTAAATACGGGCTGGTATAACGCTGACATCAGTAGGCCAACGACCGCCGCATTAATACCCCATACTGCACCCGCTACTTTAGGTTTAGCCGCGAGCGACTCCCATGCACCATGGAAACCCAGTACTAACAAGAAACCCGGTAAGAAGATAGCAACCGTCGCAATTAACGCGCCCATCAATGGTGAGTTAACTAACAAATCAGCGCCTAAGAATGCAGATAACGAGAACATAGGACCCGGTACTGCTTGCGCAGCTGCATAACCTAATAGGAAGCGATCTGTATCAATCGCATCACCTAACGCTTGTTGCAACATAGGTAATACAACATGACCGCCACCAAATACTAAACTACCCGATTGGTAAAAGTCAGCAAAGACAGTTAACCATGCAGGTGAATTCGTTAATAACGGTAAACCCGCAAACAACACAGCAAATATCACGAGTGGTAAGTAATTAACACCACCTTTAGAGGCGGGCACTGATGTTGCTTCGTTTGGTTTTTTAAGCTGCATACCAATCACCGCAGCTGCGATAAGCACCAGCATTTGCGTTAATAGACTCGGCACCATCAGTAATACCGCTGCCGTTGCCACACAGATTGTGACCGTACTGCGCTCTTTACAGAAACCTTTGTACATATTTAACGTCGCATCTGCAACAACGACAACCGCTAATAATTTCAGTCCGTGGGTAATACTCACTAACCATGCTGCATCTTGTGTCGCATTGGTTGTTGCTAGAATGTAAAGCAACAGAACCGAAGGGAATGTGAATGCTATGAACGCGGTAAAACCACCGATAACACCAGCACGACGTAAACCGATTGCAAAACCTATCTGACTTGAACCTGGACCAGGTAAAAACTGACTTAATGAAATTAATCTTGCATAGCTCTCGCTATCTATCCATTTTAATTTTTGAACGAATGTTTTCTCGAAATAACCGATATGTGCAGCTGGGCCACCAAAACTGATCCACCCCAATGTAAAAAACTGCCAAAATACTTCCAAAACTTGCTTCATTACTTTGCCTTTATATAGCTGATATGCGAAACCAATTTCGCCTCATTATTATATTTCAGTTTTATGACAGTTATATGACAAAATTGAAGGTTTGCAGCAAGTTATATAAAGCTTACTTTAAGTGTAAGAGATAGCGATTTTAACTGGGAATATAGCGGCTTTCACCTGGATAAACTTCATAGTTTAACGCCATGTTTGCCACGATTTCAGCAGGAACATTATGGTTGCTCGTAAATGCGCCACAACAGTGAATGATATGTGGTTCGATATTATAGCGGGTAGCAATGTCCAATAACGCAGTTAACTCCCAACGCTTAATCGTAGTGTTACTGACAATAACGGATTGACCTTTGCTTAAAGCATTACGTATATTTTTCTGGCAATATTGATGAGCAAACTTAACCTTACTTCCATCGTAACAATATTCGCCTTGCCTATTGATAAAATAATGATCCGCTTCACAGTGAACAGCATCAGGGATTAATTGAAGATAGCGCTGAGCTAGGGTTGATTTACCCGAACCAGGAATACCGCGAATAATTATCATGCAAGGACTAGACAGTGTGGATAATTCAAGTAACAACGACATAACACTCAAGATGATAGATAGTGAGAATAGAATGGCGAGTATAAATAATCTGGTCAATACAAATCAATTAATAATAATTAGTCAACCAGACGATAAAAAATACAACTGGCAATACAATAAAACGTGACGAGCATAACAAATAGATTAGTGGAAATTACTAGCGCTGACTATAAAAAAACAATGAATAAAGCAACAAAAATGTGACTAATATTGCAAGTATGTTAATTCCCACACCTTGATTAGCTGTCTATTTAAATCTGTATTTAAATTTATCAAAACAACACAACCATCACGTAAGACACTAATTTAATTGAGTAAATAAAAATTAATTATAAAGGGAATAATTTATTTAATCCATTTATAACCAACGAATATCACGATTGTAAATTGCGCCAGCTCACATAATACGTGACAACCTGTTAACACTTAAGTATTAATGAACTAAGCTACCATCTAATTAATAATACTGGTCAGACCTAATATTCATAATAAATGGATGACAATGGCCACCTTAAAACTAAGTCATTTATTTAAGAAGTATAAAATAGTTAATTGGAATCAGTAGATTACAAGGATAGTAATGCAAACATCTAATATTATAATAGAATTTGTTCCGCAGACAAATCCCCATTTAGCTCATTCTCTAAGTGCATCATCATTATATTTAAAATTCGGAGTTATTAATGAAAAATAAGAAAATTCTTGCTCTTGCTATAGCAAGCACACTTGGATTAACAGCCTGCGGTGATGATTCAACAGACCTCCGTATGGATGATACAATTACAAATTCACTTAACCGTCAATCAAGTATCGCATTCGATTTAATCTCGACAAATAAAACAGTATCAATTCCAACGTATTTATTGATGAACACATCGGACGGCACCTTAGATATACCACTTGATAAAGGTGAACCTACAGGCCGTAATAATCCCAAAGTTGCTATGGGTGATACTGACGGTTGGAGTCCAACTCAGCCTTTCGTTATTGAGCTTGATTTACCAACAGGCGTAACGCTAACAACAGATTCAACACTGCTTCACGCCGCAGTGAAAATCGCAAAAGTAGAGGTATCAAGTGCTAAAGTAATGTCTGACCCTGTAGAATTAACTGCAGGTAAAGATTATACAGTTATCTCAGATGGTAAATCATTAACGGTATTGCCACTAAACGGTAGCTTAGAACACGGTAGTGACTATATCTATGCTATTACCGATGCTTTAGTTGATAGTTCAGGTCAAAAACTGGGTATATCGAATAACTACGCGGCTTTAAAAAACAAACAGATTGATCAAACTGGCGGCGCCTTAGAAATACCACAGAAAATTGTTTTACAAGTAGAAGGCTTAATGGATAAGTCTGGCATCGCCAATTATGAAAACATCATTTATTCAAGCTGGTTTACGACTTCATCGGCTGGTGAAGCGCTATATAGCGTTAAAATTGCCACGGCATTAGCGCTTGCAGCAGGAGGTAACGGTAGTACGGTATGGCCAGATGCCGCAAATCCAAATAAAGAAGATTTGGCAACCTTATATACACTGGCTTTAGATGCAGATCTGCCCGCTGACTACCCGACTCCGCCTCCAACTTTAAATTATAATACTGGTACCCTGAAATTACCTTCGTTTTTAGAGCGAGACCCAACAAAATTTTTCAATACTCCATGGCAAAGTGCGATGCCGAGCTTAGCTATTATCTCTGGTGTATTAACTTCAGGGTCTGATAAAGAAAAACTAGAGCTTGGAACACAATTAGCAAAAGTAGGAATTGATCCGAAAAACCTTGCAGATCCTAAAGAGCAGCTTAAGCTTATTGGTAAATCATTCACACTTAATGGTAAGCCACTTGATGCAGACAGATTGATTACAAAATACAGTCCACTTCCACAGGTTAAAGACGTTGAAGAAGTTCCATTCTTATTAATAACACCAAAAACTGCAAATGCAGGAGCAAAAGTACCAGTCGTTATTTATCAACACGGTATTACATCTCTGAAAGAGAATATCCTAAATTCTAGTGAGGCTCTTAATAATGGCTATGCGATACTGGCTATTGACCTACCATTACACGGTGCAAGAGGGATTCCAAAAGGTGATGGTACATTTTTCGTAGCGGATGCTGCTCATGCCGACGTGTTCATGAACTTTAGTTATTTGACTGTTGGCCGTGATAACATGCGTCAATCAGTTGCCGATCTTATTGGCTTACGTGCAGGTATCACTCTGGTGGGTGCTGCGCAGCAGTTCGCTTTCCTGAATGCTCCGAATAAAATATTAGGTAATAATTTAGACCTTTTAGATACAACGAAAGTTAGTTTCTTTGGCCATTCTCTCGGTGCCATGACAGGTATTAGCTTGCAAGCTACGATAGACCGACCTTTACCAGATTCGAATGGTGACGGTAAAGTTGGAGATGGTGATCAATACTTTAAAATAGACAAAGCAGCATTTGCTAATCCAGGCGGTAGCATTCCATACTTGCTACTTAACTCAGTAGCATTTGGCGGCACTGTAAAGCATGGATTAATGAACGCATCAAGTGATGATTATAAAGCATACGCAAGTGCAGCCTGCGGTGCATTAAACAGCACTGTTTGCTTTAAGAATTTCTACGACGCAGCAGCAGCTACACCAGGTGCTCAAGCGACTATTGACGCTACATTCCAAAGCTTTGCAGTTGCAGCCCAGACTGTACTTGAAACAGCTGACCCATTTGCGCTTGCTCGTAAAATCCCAGCAACAACACCGGTTTATTTAGCACAAGTTAAAAACGATATGGTGATTCCAAATATCCTTGTAAAAGACGCAAAGTATGCAGCCCCTTACTCACCGATTGGTGGTACGACACCATTAATTTCGCAGCTAGGTTTAACTAATATTGGTTCCGATAATACTGGAATCAAAAAAGTAGCGTTACTCAATGCTGGTGAGCATAGCTCTGCTATTGCATATAACCCAAAGAATCCTTTAGCGGAAAAAACTATAACGGAAGAGCTACAAGGCCAGATCTCAAGTTTCTTAGCGGGTGACGGTACAACTGTAACAATTGGAAATTCAAACTTACTGGATTAACCCAATAATCAAACAATAGACTGAGCAATTGCTCATAACAAACGAAGGTTTAGTGATAAACCTTCGTTTTTTTTATTTAAATTCCACTGAACTATTCCAATCATTTGGTAACCAATACATAATCTACTCAGTAATATGTATTTTTAATTACATCTAATAAAATCAACCCAACCAATAAGTGACATCATGAATATTAAATTAGTTTCAGGCGTAGTTATCGCCGGACTTGCGGCAAGTTATGCTGGCGGTAAGTTTTATATGACAAACCAAGTAGAAAAAAAACTTGATGCGAAGATCATCGAAATGCAACCTATGATTGATGTTAAATATGGCGATCTAAGTGTTGAACCTATCACCCAGAAAATTCAATTACATAACGTAGTACTAAGCCCTGTTGATGGCAGCGCAACCCCTGTCACTATTAATGAAATAACCATTAATAAGTTTGATGTAGAATCAGAATTCCCTGCCGCGTTAGACATCGCCTTAGACGGGATTTCAATTAGCATTGATGATATAGAACCACAAACAGCAGAACAGCTTAAAGAGCTTGGTTATACAGATGATATGTTAATCAGCCTATCGACTAAATACACTTACGTTAATGACGTAATTGATTTAGAGCTTGGTCTAAGTGCACAAGACATGGGTAAAATGGAATACTCGCTTAACTTAGCTAACTTCCAATTTGATCCGAAACAGCCAATTAGCCTATTATTCTCGTACCCGAACTATCAGCTAAATACTGCCGAGTTTACTTACACAGACCAGTCATTTGTTGAACGCCTGCTTAAACAAGAAGCCCAAACGTCAGACATCAGTGTTGAAGAATTAAAACAGCGTGTATCAGACAAGATAAATACCATGCTGGCGGCAGATCTTGAAAACAAAAATAATGAGCTGAGCGATGCAGAGATAAAGCTTGCGAAAAATGCGGCTACAACGTTTGTTAAATTTATTAATGACCCGAAAAGTATCACTATTTCGGTGAACCCAGAACAAGCCGTCACTTTAGGTGAGATAACACAGACAAAAAATGATCCTGCTAAATTAATTTCATTACTGAATATGGCATTCAAAGCATAGTAACCGCCATTAACGACGAACAACAAATAAGGTCAGCTATTTTAGTTATGGCTGACTTTATTACCATTAAATACCTGTCGTACAAATAGAATCTGCTTCAAAATCAAAATCTTCTTTTACTAAGTCATTCGCACATAATTGCTCTCGAACTTGACTCAAGCCATTACGAATAATTTGTCGTACACGTTCACGGGAAATATCCATTAGCTGTGCAATAGCTTCTAAGCTCATTGAGTCCTGCCCTTTAAAACCAAAGCGTAAACGAATAATGTTTTGACTACGTACCGGCAGGTATTCTAATAATGCATCCATATATTCATAATAATCACATTTTTCATAGCGAATATCAGGCTGACAATTAACTTCAGCAGCAACCAAATCTTTTAGGCTAGCCAATAAATTATCACCACTGAGGATCTCTTTATCTAAAGATCCTTCATTAAAATAGTGACCTAATACCTTCAGTACTTTACGAGGTGATATTTTGAGTTCTTGGGAGATTTTAGTAATACCTTCGTTGGTATCAAGATCAAGGCCAAGTTCAGATGAAGCTTTCAGTATCTGTTTATAAACGCGTGTAACATGAATGGGGATGCGAATGGTTCGAGAATAGTTCATAATATACTGTTCGATATTGTTTCTTATCCACCACACTGCATAAGTTGAAAACCGGCAACCTCGTTCTGGGTCGAACTTATCTACCGCATGCATTAAGCCGGTATTACCCTCTTGAATTATCTCATCCCAATCAAGTGAATAGCTTTTATATTTCTTAGCCACCATAAGAACCAACCTCAAGTTTGATTGGATCATCATATCCCGAGCGGATTTATCCCCGCGGGCTGCAGCAACGGCTGTGTCGTATTCTTCCTGTTTAGACAGTAGCTGACTCAATTTTTGTAATTCATCAAAATACGCATCAAGTGCGTGACTAGTCATGTTATTCATTAATCATCCCTGTTTATGGTTCATTACCATAATAACATAACAAGGTGACACATAGTCTCGTTTTATTGGGGTTAACCTCCCTAAATATAAATTTAAAACAGCAAGTTATCCTGGCAGGGGCATACTCAAAGAAATAATATTAAACGAATATATTGAACATTTATTTTGAGCTAATCACACAATACTTCACTATTAGGGCGGTATGTCATTTCACCTAAACGCTGTACTTCTTGTTGAATAGTACTCGGGTTATTCGCTAACGTGAGCGATAATATGTCTTGTGCCCAGTCAGGTATATTGGGGTTGATTTTATAATGTACCCATTGGCCCTGTCGTCTGTCAATGACCAGTTTTTTCTGACGTAACAGGGCTAAATGACGTGATACCTTTGGTTGGCTTTGCCCTAATGCATGTGTTAATTCACACACGCATAATTCATTTTCTTTCAGTATTAACAATAGACTTTTCAATCTAGTATCATCTGCTAAGCACTTGTAAAACTGGAGTAAATCCATAATTAAATTCATTTTTGATGGTTCATGCCGCCACTCTATATAAACCTTGTTTAGCTGTCAAACGGTTCTAACCTGGGCGGCCATCCTGTCGCGCTTTAAACAACATTGGCGCGTAATGATAAGCAAACAACCCAAATGCAATTAACCAAAATACAATGCTCAAATTGATAAAGATAATATAATACTGCATCCAAAAAATAGGGCCTATTACACGTATTATGACCGCGATAAAAATACTGAAAAATGCCACGAACATCGCTTTGGGCTGTTGCAACATACGCCCTGTATGACCCAGTGAAACACGAGATATCATCGCCAAAATTAGTCCGCCCATACCGCCAATTGTAATGAAATGCCATAAATGACTAACAATCGGTACATTAATAAAGTAACTCATACCGACGGTAAATAGTCCCGCCCAGATAAAAAATAACGAGCCGTGGATAGACCACAGCAGCGGCACACCCAAGGTAATCCAAGGCTTCCAACGACACCAGCGAATGGCTTGGCAACATGCCGCGAGAATAAATAAGATACCAAATACAGGCTTAGGAACAGCAAATAAAGGCTGAATTAATAACAGTAAAGTAATAACACCTAAACTGCCTGTTGCTAATTTTTCCAACCAAGGAAGTGGTAATACTTTTGTTGTTTTAGTCCCGTTGGCAGTAAACATCGGTACAACACGACCTGCCATTACCGACATTAGAAATGCCATTAGCATGACGGATGCATAAGCAGCTTGGTTGACTGTCATGTTCGCTAAACCTAATTTAGCCAAATGCATTTCAATATTTGCCACAGTAAATAAAACTAATAAAGGCACAAAAAATAAATTTCGGTACTGTTTTATTTTTAACAAAGGTTTGGCTAAAACATAAGCAACTACGGGTAGAAAACTTAAATCAATCAACATGATAACGTGATCATTTAATAGCGAGGGTAAAAACAAAGCAATTCGCCCTGCCAGCCAAAGCATAAATAGACCAAGTAAGGGTAACCCCGAAATACCACGAACCCCAGTCCAATTCTGGATCGCGGTTAACAAGAAACCTGCAACGATGGCACAGCCAAAACCGAACAACATTTCATGTATATGCCACCACAAACCGCCACCGTAAGGCTGAAAGGTAATATAACCAGATAACATTGCGCCCCATAACAGCAATGCAACCATACTAAACAAAGCGCCTGCTAAGAAGAAAGGACGAAAGCCAAGACGTAACACAGGGAGAATTTTCTGTTCCGCCGCCAAGTCTGTAATTTGCATTGATTTAACCTTTTAAATAGTAATTTAGATTGAGTATATGTGGTAATAAAAGGTCTGTAATTGACAAAAGGCAAATACCCAACTTATTTAGTCAAGTATTTGCCTTTTTATTGATGATCTTTGATTTGGTCTAGCTGAGCACCGCTTTAGTTAACAACACTGCTTAGTTAATAACTGTGACCGCAAGTTCGCACTCGTCATTCCAACGATAGTAAACATCGCAGTTTGATTGTCCCAGTCGAGGCCGTTCACTAATTGTTTTCGATATCTTACCTTTCGCTATCCAAAGTGCCAGCATCGCATCGATACCGTCTTCACTAATTCCAAAGGTTTTGGCTAGCTCAGTTCTGCTGGTTTTACCGTTAACAACAAGATGATCTTTCAGACGTGTTAAAATCATATTTGCCCTGCTCCTCTTGTAGTTGGAGTTTATTACCTTGCTTTTTCAGTAGTGCAATCACAAGGCACATCAACACACTGAAGAAGCCTATCCAGCCCATACTTGATGCAGGGTGTGCTGAGAATTCAACAATTTGGTAATACATAGTGGCAACAAAATAACCTAAGAACATAGTCCAGCCAGCAATGAATACTGCAAATGGGCGCCCAAATTCGCGCACATAAGCGCCCATTGCCGCAGCACAAGGTGTGTATAAAAGAATAAATAATAAGAATGCAAAAGCAGCAGCGTCGGAACTGAAGCTCTCTTTCAAGTTACCAAATATTGTCACATCCACTTCTTGATCGTCAGCAACCGCATTCATATCCGTTAAATCACCCACATCAACACCCAATGGATCTGAATAACTTAAATCCGCCAAATTCGCAGGGATCGATAATACCGCTTTTTGTAAACTGGCTACTAAATCAAACTCAGCATTATCTTTCTCTGCACTTGAATACAGGCTATTTAACGTGCCGATAACCGCTTCTTTGGCAAAAATACCCGTAATAATACCCACGGTTGCTTGCCAGTTATCTGCTTTAATACCAATAGGTGCAAGTAACGGCGTTGCGACTTGTGCAACTTTCGATAATACTGAACTTTCAGTTTCTTCATTACCAAAGCTGCCATCTGTACCCAATGAATTAAAGAAACTAAGAAATGCGACAACCAACACGATCGTTTTACCCGCACCAAACACAAAACGTTTTAGTTTTTGCCAAGTGATGATAAGCATATTCTGCATTGTCGGTAATTCGTAATCCGGCATTTCCATGATAAAGCTATCACTGCGGCCAGGATACAAACTCCAGCGTAATATGAGCCCAGTAAATACCGCAACTAAAATGCCAATAATGTATAACGCAAAGACAATATTTTGGCCATGCTCAGGGAAGAATGCTGCCGAGAATAATGCATACACAGGTAATCGTGCGCCACATGACATAAACGGTGCCATGGCCGCCGCTAAACGACGCTCACGTTCATGCTCGAGTGTACGTGTTGCCATAATGGCAGGTACGTTACAGCCAAAACCCAATACTAACGGAACAAATGCTTTACCAGGGAGGCCAATTCGTTGCATTACTTTATCAAGTACAAATGCAGCACGCGCCATATAACCCGAGCTTTCAAGTAACGATAAGAATAAATACAAACAACCTATCACGGGAATAAAAGTGGCAACTGTTTGAATACCACCGCCAATTCCATTCGCGATAATAGTAACAAGCCAAACAGGCAATAATCCATCTAATAAATAGTGTCCGCCATCAACAAGTACGCTGCCAAAGCTAATGTCAAAGAAATCAATGAATGCACCACCTATGTTGATAGAGAACATAAACATTAAGTACATCACAGCAAAAAAGAATGGAATACCAATGTATTTATTCAACACAACTTGGTCGACTTTATCACTGAATGAACGGCTCAATTTACCTTCCTGACGACGCACCTTATTACAAAGTTGGTGTAAAAACGTATATCGAACGTTGGCAATATGGAAATCTGTTTCAATTGACTCTGCGACTTTATTCTTAACGTCAGCAATCATCATCAAGGCATCAAGACTAATAAGATCGACAATTAACGCATCATTTTCGAGCGCACGAATAGCGAGTGAACGTGGGGCGGCATCGTGCTCGAAAAAATAAATCTCTAGTTCACTAATCGCCGCTTCTATTTCTGTTCCGTAATCCATCGCAAGCGGGACTGTGACCACACCTTTTTGTACGATTGAATGTAAGTCTTGTTTGAAACTACTCACTTCATTTTTGGCATTTGCAGAGAGCGCGAGAACTGGACAACCAAGGGCTTTTTCTAATTTTTTAACGTCTAACACTTGGCGTTGACGCGCTAATACGTCCATCTTGTTTAATACCACGACCATTGGACGACCTAACTCGCGCAATTGTAGTGTCATGTATAAACTGCGCTCTAAGCACGAAGCATCGACAACATTAATAATGAGGTCTGCCGCATGATCCAACGCTGCTTTCGACGCGATCATTTCATCGACACTATTCACTTCATTACTGCTATCCAAGGCATAAATACCCGGTAAATCGGTTAATAAGAACTCATCACCCGCATGGCCATAGCGTCCAGTTTTCTTATCAACAGTCACACCAGCCCAGTTACCAACACGTTGATTCGCACCCGTTAGCGCATTAAATAGCGTTGTTTTACCGCTATTTGGATTACCAATAGTTAAGATTTGATACAACATTAAGCGACCTCTACTTCAATCTGTTGTGCTAACTTTTTCCGGATCGCAACCGAGACTCCACGCACCGATATTTGTAACGGGTCCCCCATTGGCGCACGACGAATTAATGTCACTTGGGTATTAGGTAGCACACCCATTACCATTAACTTCTTTCGCGTGTCAGCAGGTAAGCCTGACATATCGGTAATTTTAGCGACAACACCATCGTTTAATAGCGCTAACTTCATATTTTCACCTAATTCTAATGATAACTATTATTATTCATATTTTACGCTTGCAGTATAAATAACTATTGATATGAATCAATACGCTATAAACGAAATGGCCAAAACAGCAAATAAAATAACACTAAAGTAGTATTCCTATATAACAACAGGGTTTATAGAAGGTTTTTTATGTAGTAAATGAATATATGCAGCTCAACATATTGAATAATATATGAGCTGCACAAATCTGTAATTAAGAACGATTAAGCATTTTCACCGATGAAGCCACCAGTTTGATGCGCCCAGAGCTGTGCATAAATACCTTGTTTCGCTAAGAGCTCTTTGTGTGAGCCTTGCTCAACAACACGGCCTTCATCTAAAATGATCAAGCGATCCATCGCTGCAATTGTTGATAAACGGTGCGCAATTGCAATCACAGTTTTACCATCCATCAGTTCATTTAAGCTATCTTGAATTGCGGATTCAACTTCAGAATCTAGCGCTGACGTTGCTTCGTCTAACACTAAAATCGGCGCATCTTTTAATAACACACGAGAAATAGCAATACGCTGACGTTGACCACCCGACAGTTTGACCCCACGCTCGCCAACTTGTGCATCATAGCCTTGGTTACCAAATGTATCCGTCAAGGTACTAATAAATTCATGCGCACATGCTTGTTTTGTTGCTTGGAGCAATTGCGCTTCACTCGCATCCGGATCGCCATACATAATGTTATCGCGAATAGTACGATGTAGTAACGAGGTATCCTGTGTCACCATACCAATCTGGCCACGCAAACTGTCTTGCTGGATATCACTGATATTTTGCCCATCAATTTTAATCGCACCCGATTCCACATCATGAAAACGCATTAACAAGTTAACCAAGGTCGACTTACCCGCACCAGAACGCCCTACTAGACCAACCTTTTCACCCGGCTTAATTTTGAGGTTTAAGTTATCAATCACGCCAGCTGACTCACCGTAATGGAAACTAATGTTATCAAACTCGATTTCACCCGCTGAAACAGTTAGCGGTTGAGCATTTGGTTTATCTTCAATATCGATCGGCT
The DNA here is from genome assembly GCF_018219435.1 of Moritella sp. 28. NCBI lineage: Bacteria > Pseudomonadati > Pseudomonadota > Gammaproteobacteria > Alteromonadales > Moritellaceae > Moritella > Moritella sp. 28. The sequence goes on from NZ_CP056121.1 coordinate 3,100,996, forward strand.
TGGCTAAGGTATTCATGCCATCGATCACCGTGCCCATATTTTCAAACAGACCACCAATTTCCCACATGATCCATTTAGACATACTATTAAGGCGTAACGCTAAACTGATTGCGACAGCAATGACACCCACACTTAAACTGGCGTCTAACCACAGCATGATAGAAATAGCGGCAACGCCAAAGAGTAATAAATAATTTAATAACTCGACGCAAAAGGTGAACCCCGTAACCAAACGCATCTGTTTATGCACCGTCACAAGAAATCCGTCCATGCCTTCTTCGGCATACACCATCTCACGAGAGTTATGTGAGAACAATTTAACCGTGGTGATATTAGTATAACTGTCGACTAATCGCCCAGTCATCATTGAGCGTGCATTAGCTTGCTCTGTCGAGATCTGTTTAAGCTTCGGCACAAAATATAATTGAATAGCGACAAAACCAATAAACCACGCCAGCATAGGCAGCATAAGTCGTATGTCAGCCTGGCCAATCATGACGAGCATTGCAATGAAATACACCGAGATATAGACCAATACATCCAGTAGTTTCATCACGGTTTCACGTACAGACAAGGCTGTTTGCATCACTTTTGTGGCAATACGACCGGCAAAATCACTTTGGAAAAAAGACACACTTTGACGTAATAAATAACGGTGTGCTAACCAACGAATAGACATAGGGTAATTACCCAGTAATGTCTGGTGCATGATTAATGAATGTAATAATACCAACAATGGCATCACCACCAATATCAATACGCTTAGGCCAATGAGGTTAGTGCTTTCATCAGTTAAGAAACTCTGTGGCTCATGATTTGATAACCAATCCACCAGTTGCCCCATAAAACCAAATAACGACACTTCTAAAATAGCAATCATCGCACTTAATACTGCCATCGCTAATAAAGGTGATTCAAAACCACGGGTATAATAACGGCAAAACGCCACAATATCTTGCGGCGGTTGTTCTGGTTGATGCTTGGGAAAAGCCGAGGACCATTTTTCAAAAAAATTAAACATAAAGGATCATTATCTGAGCAAATAAAAGACTCACCTATGGTACTACGTAATTGATAAAGTTCGTAGTCCGCACAAGGATATCAACCAATCAACAGCAGAAATTAGCACTATATAAAACCAGAATATGAGAGTGTAAATATTACTTTACGGAACTATTTACAACTTTTACACTAATTCTATTGCATTACCCCATACAAAATAAGTAAACTCGCTACACCTTAATGATTTATGGATATTTAAGGTATTTATTGTAAACAAATATTTACAAACCCTCAATTGCAATCCGTAATGGAATGTTTTATGACTGTTAATAAGGTTTTATAACTGTGAGTAAGATAGTAGGAAGTACCCTTATTGTTGCTGGCACCGCGCTTGGTGGCGGTATGTTAGCTTTACCCCTTGCATCAGCTGGTTTAGGTTTCTATACAGCAGCCTTTTTGATTATCGCCAACTGGGCATTAATGACGTATACAGCCTTGCTGATGTTAGAAATACATCAGCATGCCGAACAAGATGCGACACTTAATTCGCTTGCAAAGAATTTACTGGGTAAACCCGGTCAATATCTCGCAACATTTGCTTCTTTCTTCTTATTCTATGCCCTTTGTGCCGCGTATATTGCCGGTGGCGGTTCGCAGTTAACCAACAAAATAAACGATTTATTGAGTTTAGAGTTAACCCCACAATTTGGTGCTGTGCTACTAACAATCATTGTCGCGACAGTTGTGTCGATTGGTACGCACTCGGTTGATATCGTGAATCGTGTATTGTTTAGCGTAAAAATTATCGTCTTAGCACTCACGCTCAGTCTGTTATTCCCACACGTGCAGTCAATTAATCTATTAGAAATGCCTGTACAACAAGGGTTATTGTTATCGGCTTTACCCGTGATTTTCACTTCGTTTGGTTTCCACGGCAGTATTCCGTCGATCGTACGTTATGTGGGTATTGATATTAAAACACTGAAGAAAGTGATGGTCTGCGGTGCATCTGCGCCACTTGTTATCTACCTGCTATGGCAAGTCGCAACGCAGGGTGTGTTAAGCCAAACAGATCTAATGGCTAATAACTCGCTAACTAACTTTATTGCATCACTCAGCACTGTGTTACAACAGCCGCAAGTCAGTCAGTCTGTCTCTGTGTTTGCAGATCTTGCTTTAGCAACTTCATTCTTAGGTGTCAGTTTAGGTTTGTTTGATTTGTTATCAGGTATGATGAAGCGCGCGAATACGAGTATTAATAGCAATAACAGCGACGATACAACTAACGTAAACGGTAAATCACACCGTGTAAAAACAGCACTGGTGACATTTGTTCCACCACTGGCTTTCGCACTGTTTTATCCACAAGGTTTCATTACAGCACTCGGTTACGCAGCTATTGCATTGGTTATACTTGCAATCTTCTTACCGGTCGCTATGGTTTCTAAACAACGTAAAGCAGATGCAAGTGGCTATAGAGTTATCGGTGGCAACGCAACGCTCGCGCTTGCAAGCTTAATGGGCTGTTTGATCATTGCATCGCAGTTTTTACAAATGGCTAACGTGATCCCTGCAGTTGGTTAACCTCGTACATACGCAATAATAATGAATAACCCAGCAAAGATGTAATTTGTTCATCATTGTTGGGCTGTTCTGTAATTAAAATTTATAATGTCGTCGTACCAACATCCCTGTGCTTTACGAATAATCCAATACAGTATTCAGATATATTTGGAAGCCGAGATCCAAACTCATTAAGGTTGAATCTAGAATAGCGGCTCAACAAGAGCTTCTCTTTTTTGTGTATATCATCCCCTTGGGAGTTCGATTTTCAGACTAAAACTGAGGATGAATAAACTGTTTGCCCTATTTAACTAACTATATTTAGAGTATTTACACTGCTTGTGTATGATTCACGATATTTTAATTATTTTAGAGACGCTATACCATGAAAGTAAAACTGGCCGCATTAATCTTTGCACCTTTGTTCATCGCACCTTCATTTGCATCTGAAAATGTAAATGTGACTATTCTTGGTACTTCCGATCTGCATGGACGCTTTATCCCTTGGGATTACTCAACAGATAAACCGAATCCAAAAGGAAGTCTTAGTCAAATTGCGTCCAAAGTGAAAGAGATCCGCAACACCGAAAAAAACGTTATTTTAGTCGATGCCGGTGATGCGATCCAAGGTAACGGGATAGAAACGTTTAAGCATGAGCCAGTTAATCCTATGATGTTAGGCTTTAATGCATTGCGTTATGATGCTTGGGTATTAGGGAATCATGAATTTGATTTTGGTTTAGATGCGCTTAACAATGCATTTAACACTTTCAATGATACACCGCTTGCGGGTAATATTTTTCATGATGATAAGCGTCGTTTTCTTCCTGCCTATAAAATAGTAGAACGTGATGGTATCAAAGTCGGCATTATTGGTATGGATACGCCAATGGTTGAACACTTTGCAAAAGGCAGCGATAGAATTAATGGGATTCATTTCACCAACCCAAGTCTTGAAGTCAAAAAAGTGATTGCTAAAATTAAAGACAAAGTCGATGCCCTTGTGTTGGTGGCGCATATGGGTATAGACAACGAAAATAATATCGCAGATACCAGTGTTGGTGATATTGCGAGAGCGAATCCGGAACTCGACGCGATCGTAGCTGGTCACATGCATGTAAAAATAGATAAAGTCGTTATTAATGGCGTTATCATTACCGAACCCTATAAATATGGTCGAGCTTTATCACGTATTGATCTGTCATTTACGCGACAAGATGATGGCAAAGTTAGCCTAATTAACAAGAATAGTTTTACTTATAATATGAACAATCAAGTATCAGATAAACAACTTGAAACTATTTTCAGTCCTTATCATCAGAAATTACGTGAGAATGCAAATCGTGTTATTGGTACATTAAGTGGCGAAACATTAACACCCAAAAATAGAATAAACGGTATACCAGAAACACAATTACACGATACCGGATTAACCAGCTTATTTCAGGATGTTGGTTTTCATTTTGCACCACAAGCGAATGTAATTGCTATTCACCTAGACAATATGAATCCTAAAATGGATCTCGGTGCGATCACAGCAAAAGATATTGCCTATAACTATGAATATGCAGGCGGTGAATATACTGTTTATGCAATGACAGGCCAAGATCTTAAGAAATATATGGAATGGTCTGCAGGATATTTTAACCAGACACATGATGGTGATTTAACTTACAGCTTTGATGAAAAACGTCGTTCATCGAAATACAGCACGCATGATATGTTTGGCGGTGTTACTTATAAAATTGATCTTCGCCAGCCTGCAGGAAAGCGAATTGTTGAATTAGCAATGAATGGTAAACCTGTTACAGATAAAACTGTCATCCACATTGGTATGAACGCTTATCGTATGGGCCACTTAACGAAAAAGGGAGGTGCATTAGAAGGACGTAAATTTACTATTTTATCTGACTCTAAAGCAGAATATGGCGAAGAAGCTGGCACAATTAGAAACCTAACTATCCGCTATATCTCTGAGGTTAAAAAGGGCAAGATTATTGGTAAAGCAGAAAATGACTGGTCTGTGATTGGGCTTACTGGCCATAGTGCTGAGCGCGAAATTGCTCGTAAGCAAGTTAATGAAGGTAAACTAGCATTACCAACCACACCTGATGGTCGCTATACCAATGTTAAATCTCTTAGAATAAATGACTTAAAATAACGATATAAGAAGCCCAGCTAAGATGTCGTTTGTTCATCATAGCTGGGGTGATTTGTCACTAACGTTAATTTGTCTAAGATTAATAACACACTGATTAATTTAATATTCCCCAAAATAATTTTCTAGCGCGTCTTAATCACCACAAAAAATCACATCATAATTAAATTCAAAAAAGATAGTGAGATTACATTCATTTACAAACCAAGGCTTGAGAAGTTTCATTTGATAAGTATAATCCGCCACCCAACAGTGTAATGCAAAACACTGAACGATATATTTGTTTGAAAATAACAGAATTTAAAGATGGATAATCCAAATGAAACCAATTAAATCACTAATGGCCACAACATTATTGTCGGTACTTCTCACAGCATGTGGCGGCGGGGGCGGTGATTCAAGTACAACTGGCACTGGTACAACTGGCACTGGTACAACTGGCACTGGTACAACTGGCACTGGTACAACTGGTACAACTGGTACAACTGGTACTGGTACAACTGGCACTGGTACAACTGGCACTGGTACAACTGGCACTGGCACAACTGGCACTGGCACAACTGGCACTGGTACAACTGGCACTGGTACAACTGGCACTGGCACAAAAGGTACTGGCACAAAAGGTACTGGCACTAAAGGTACTGGCACTAAAGGTACTGGCACTAAAGGTACTGGCACTAAAGGTACTGGCACTAAAGGTACTGGCACAATTCCGATTAAAGAAATACAGTTCAAACTAAATAGAACACTTTTAGGACCATATGGACCGAGTCGTAATGCTCTTTTACCCCCACTTGCCAACGTTATAGGTCAGAATAACCCAGACGCTAAGCGCTTAAAAGAAAACGTCCGAAAAGTCCTCAATGTTGTAGATAATGCTGCTGAGACAATTATTGAAATTTATACAGTACATCTATATAACCATCCAGGAACTGATCTAGTAGCTCTAACATTTAAAGATAAAGTTAAAAATATAAAGGGGCTATACTCAGTTAATGACATTAACTCTATGTCAACCGAACTGATGCTTATTACTAAAAGTTTAAGTGAAATTCATCCTAAACTCGGTAAGGTAAGTACAACTATAAACTATGAAGGACTTGGTAGTCGCTATACTTGGAGTGTTATCGCGGACAAGTATTATATTGACGGCAAAGATATAGGTAAAGTTAACATTAAGTTAGACAGAACGTCTAACGATCTGTTCGAAATTAAAGTTAGATCTGTTGATGGAAGTGGCCAATTTGATAACAAATACGAATATACGTTCAGCAACAATAAAGAAAAAATGGTAGCTAGTTATAATAACAATGACTATGAAAATTCATTTTATACTAAGCATGACTATAATAGTCAGGTAGTAGAAGTTGGTCGGTTAACGAAGTCCAGTACAACCGACATCGTTTACAAAGCTTCATACGATGTGAGTAACAACACCCTTATTCGTAATTAATGTAACCAATCGTTAAATAAAAGCGCTATATTCAGTAGCGCTTTTATTAACTTAAATTAAAATCATGATTAACCGTAAACTTATTATTTCCAAGTTAAACGCGCTATCTTTTTCTCCACATCAACCCAGACATCAACAAACTCAAATTCCCTTTCATAAACAAAACCAGTCTGCTTAGGCCCTGTTAACGGTTGACCAAGAGGACGATTAAGTTGTGGAATATAATCACTATTCCAAATAGCTTGGACTTTTACATCTGCACTCACTCCTAGCTGATAACTAAAGAATGAATTTTCACCTGCAGCAATTAAAAATACGGCTAGCGGGAAATCTACATGCTTTGCTAAATATGCTTTTTTCTCTGCTAAACTATTCGGGATAGGCTCGTCTGTAACAGGCGAACTCTGAAGCATAATAACTTTTCCTTTTGATGATGCTTCTCTCATTAATTGGATACTGAGTGAGATGGCATCTGCACTGTTCATTTTTGGTGATGTACCTTTCATTGGTATCGTCCACCTTTCCAAGTATGAACCATCCTGGTATTTCATGTGGCTACGGCTACCATTGTTCGTTTCAGCTCTTAATGTATTACCAATAAATAACTTATCACCTGGTAAGTTTTTTGCAACATCATCAACCAGTAATGCGAAATCAGTATTAGGCTTGCCATCAATAAATAAAGGATTGTTCAAATCTTCTTTTGGTGTTTTAGCTATTGCATCAATAAATAAGCCATCAATTTGAGGTTGACTCACAGTATCTAATACACTTTGTGCCCACCATGTTCTCATCTCTGGAGATGAAAAGTCATGCCAATAGTAACGATCTTTAAGCATAAAAATTGATTCTACGTTATCATCATCAGTTACTTTTGTACTCCAATCCCATTTATTATCTTCGAATACCTGATCAAAACTATACCCGGTATAATGAACCCTCGCATTAAAATAAAATAGCGTTGTTAAATTTTGATTAATCTGCTTCAATCGCGTCGCCGCATCTAATATGCCGGCATCAACAGTCTTTAATCCTTGCTTATTACTTTTTTCAAGCATGACAATGTCGTAATTACTAATAGATAAAATCTCTTCATTAGTAAATGACGTTGCTTTTCTTACTGCTAACCAGCGTGGTATATGATCCCAAGAAAATGATGGATAATGAGTCGATTCACGATCTTGCTCAGGATATGCTTTACTGAATGTAGAGCCAGATGGATATGAAGAATAATCAGATAAATTAGAGTCGGTCATATCTTCATTTCGAGCACTAATTGTTAATTTAAAATTTATATTATGAATTGAAAAATCTTTTTTAATTGATGAGCTTCCCGCGCCAGTGATTGTTGCTAATTTAGAATCAAGTTTAATCGTTTTTCGTGGTTTTCTAAACTCACCACTGACTAAATTACTCCCTGTTCCAATTATATATTTATGTTCATAACCTGCATCAGGTTCAATCAACTTAGCCTTTATGAATCTATTATCATTTACATAATAATCATTTAAAGATAATTTAGTGTTTATAATAGAAAATTGTAGTGATTCTTGGTTTTTAATAGCATGGTTACCCACACTCCAATTATTATTAATATCATTAACTATTGAGTGTTCTCCTAGTTCTACAAAAGAATCACGATCCGTCTCAGTGTAAGCTACTGTGGAATCCATAAATGCTTGGACTTTGACCGTAAGATCTAGGGTGTCATTGATATCATCATAATTAAAATCATAGCCATCATATTCAATATGGTAAAACCATTCATTATTTACGACTTCTTTCGTGCACGTTAACGCAGTATCAGAAAGATCAATTCGATTGTTATCTATGTTAAATACTAAATCACCATTTTTTTGTTCATGCGTACATGCTTTTGGTTTGAAACGTTCAAAATAAATATCCGTACTCGAATATACGATGTTAGGAAAACTAATAAAAACTAACAATAGATATATTTTTTTTCTCATAAATTCAATTTCACTTAATACCATTTAAAGTGCTTTAATTATTAAAGATATATCCTGACCTATATACGAATTAATCGTACCAATGTGATACAAACATTATAATAGATATGATTCTCCATATGTACGTATAAAACGCATCCTATATGCACAATTATAATCACCAATAAAATAGTATTTATTTTCAAATGGCTACATCTAATTGAGTACATTAAGTTAAGAGGGGCTGAGCATGGCAAAGGATTGAGGATAGGAAATATAAACAAAAAGCCCCACTGTCATGTTATCAAAACATCACAATGAGGCTTATTATTTTATACCGGCTTAGTATATTTTAAACGTGTATTACTTCTTCTTCCACTGTCCTGGAGAAGATTCAATAAACTGACCTTTTTCTGTCAACGACATCGCTTTTTTCGCTGCTCGTACAGAAATGGCCTGAACCGACACATTATGCTTGGTTGCTAACTCTTGATATTTAGCTTTTCGCTTATCATTTACCGTTTTAACTAATGCATTCACTTCACTGCTTGGTTTCACAGCGCCAAGGTAACCATTCGTTTGCTCACCAACCAATCCTGCTTTCTTTGCGTCTTGTAAATCAATCGCCTGTACCGAAAATGACATAACGACTAAAATAATCAAGGTTGAAAAAATTCTTTTCATTGTAATCTCCATTTGACTAGAATAACTCATCATCGCTAAACACATCATCTAGCTCTTTATCTACTTTCACTTTAATCTCGTGATCAATTTTTACATTTAAATTAATCACAATTGGCTTATCGGGAACGGCAAGTTGTACTGTTGGCGTACAACCAGCAATAAGTACAAGTAAACTTGCACTAAATAACAGTGCTTTCATATTATATCCTTATCAGTTATTCATTTTATCAAGCGCATCATACATCGCATCATTAATCCTTAAACTACGAAATAGCTGCAATATATTTTCTTCGTGAGAATAATTAAATTCAATTGGGCGTTCAACGCTAGGGTTCCGCCCTTTGATATTAATCGTTAATTTAGTCTCTCCGCTCGGCTTAAAATTCACATCACTGTGTAAACTATCATAATGCAGATTTTCTAACAGCTCTAAAGCATAACGCAACTGCGGTTGTGTTAACTTTAACTGATCTATCGTGGCGTTATCCTTTATTTGGATCACCCCACCAGCACCTTGCTGCTCTATCGTGCCATCTATTATTGATACTGCGCTACCTTTTGCTACAAAAGGCAAATCCGCTTTTAATAACCCTGTCACTTTAACACCAGGAACTTGATATAATTCAAGTACCTCAGATAAAGATAGATTGCGAACACGCACTTGACCTACAATATGATCAAAATCGGTAATTAACAATGGTGACAATGACACTGTACCAGAAAACGCATTTGCTGAGGCGTTATCAATCGCCACTTGTAACTGTTCATTAGCAAATGTCACCAAGCCAGTAAAATTAACATTAGTCGCGACAGGCCCCATATCAACAGATGAAATGTTGCTGTTAATAAGACAATTGGTATTTAAAGATGCCACTAAATCAGGTTTGTCCGCCTCAATTTTACAACGCCAATTCGCATTAATATCGGTGGCCGTTATGTCATTATAAGTACTGCTATTGGCGGTTACTTCGCCCGATATTCCTGCTGTCAAATAACCCTGTTGTTCCTCTAACATCAGCTGATAATCAAGCCTATTTTCCACCAACCCAGGTAGATATAACCCCACGGGTAAAGGATATTTATCAGTCACCAAAGAAGGGATTGCTTGCTGAGGGTATTGCCAATGCCCTGCAACTTTGTACGGCGTTAAATTTAATAGCGTAACGGTATTTGTACTTTTCATTACCACATCATCTAATTGCCAATCTGAGCTCACGCTCAAAGCTTGGGAATTAAAATGTCCTCGATGCTGCGCCGAAAATCTATCTACCTTATATTCATTCTGATACTGGTTATTGAATGATGCAGTCGATAAAGCAAAATCGAACGGTAATACGCTATTGTTACTAATATTCACCGTCATAGCGTCAAGTAAAGAAACCTTAATATTCTCACTCGATATATCTGAGTATTTAAATTTATGTGCGGTTAATGTTGCACTATTAACGATGAGCTTAGTGCTTATCGATGTATCCGTGGGCTTAACTTCGATGTGACCTTTCGATATCACTTGGAACGGCACATTCAACTCACTGAAATAACGGCTGTTTGTTATAACGGCTAACGACCAATTACTCAGCCAAAATTGTGGCGTTAAGATCAACTCATCCATCTTTACTGCCAAATTATTGTTAGACATGCTATCAAACATGATAACTGTCATCGCAGCTTGCTTAGCCTGTACTTTCCAACGAGTAATATCGCGTTCTTGTATCCCTACCTGTAAAGATAAGGGTAATTCTGGCGTGATCACTATAGGTAGGAGTGTTGGTGATACGTTGTTGCTAAACGGCTGACAAACACTTTTTTCCACACTCAATAATGCAGTAAACGACGCGCACGTTTTTGCTGTCAGCGTGATAGGAGCAATGTCAGTGATGTTCAAATGAACGAGTTCAGGCAACCACCCTTTATCATCCAGTACCAACTCCGTATCGACAACAAGGTCAGCATTATCTATAAGCTTTTGCTTGTCATCACTCACGGCACCATCAACCAATGAGAACCTTAAGGAAATACGTTCCATCTGCTGTAAGTCGACGTTTACATCAAGCGTTGCAATACCATCAAATTCGGTATTAAACGCTGGTAAAATAGGGTTAACGCTTGCACTAAGTTTGCTTAAGTCCGTGCTCAGTTGCACTTTAAGTAAGTTCTGGTTATCTGTATTCTTGGTATCTTGTAATACGTAGTTAAGCTTAGCGAGTAATAAGCGCTGATCTTGCAGCCACACTGAAAAGCCAAATTCAGCATTACTATCGGCATATCTGAAACCCACCTCTTTAAAAACAACCACGTTAAGGTCAAGCTGTTCCCAATTAAAATTCGATAAAGATAGACTTTGTGCTTTTGATACTTCAGTTAAAGGAGGTAGATTAGTGCCCTGCACGGTTACATTTTTAATATGAAGATCGGGTATCCAATCCGGTAACGCGGGTAATATAGGGGCGACAGTCACTACTTGATTCTCAATTTCATCGCTACTCCCACCCTGTATTGATTGCTCAAATTGCAAATAATCGACATCTAGCTTAACTTGCTCAAGCATAATTTTATCGATAAAAAAGGGCTGTTGCATATCAAATTTAATCGCTAATCCATGTAACCGTGCAACTTTAATACCGTAGGGAATTGAGAAATGATTGCTAACCTTCATGATAATGCGTTCGCGGTATGTAAACATGAGCGCGACACTTAATAGGACGAGAATAAGTAGACTTATAACCCAAAGTTTGACGTGATTTTTGGTTTCTTTTGTTTTATGCGACGCCGACATTGAGGAAATAGCCTTTATTAATCTAATCACCTATCCTGAACGACAAGCATAACGAAATCAAGTATTACACGCTCATTGACAACACTAAAAGTGAGACATTAAGTACAATGTTTAGAATATACATATGTATATTTATTGATTTGTCGATGAAGCCGAAGCGTGTAAACTGTCGTAACTTTAATACTAGTTTCATATACGAAAAATTTACATGGCAAAACCGAATAAGAAAGGCCCAACTCAAACAGTTGAAATATCATGCAGTAAGTGTAAAACCCTACTGTTTAAATACCGTAAAGGCGGTAAAGGCAGTCTCGTTAAATGCTTTAAAGAGCGGATCGTGACTGACTATTGTGAAACACCTTGCACTTGTCCTAAGTGTGGGCAAGTCTTTGCAAGAGATACCTTAATTCGAGGTACACCCGCTTATAAAATGGTGGGAGGTAAAGTGACAATGAAGTAAACGAAACCAATTTAACTAATATATCTTACCTCTACATTCGAGCTGTGTTAAATACAAACGCATTTCAAACTCTAACTGATGGTAATCTGGCAGCATATGTTCGCATAACTTATAGAAAGCCTTGTCGTGGTCCTTAAATCTGACATGACTCAGTTCATGCACCACAATCATTTGTAAAAATGGTTCAGGACAACTCTTAAAGATTTCACTGATTCTAATTTCATTTTTACTCTTTAATTTATTTCCCTGAACTCTTGATACAAAGGTATGTAAACCAAGGGCATTGTTGACCACATGAATTTTAGGGTCGAAGATAATTTTGCTAATTGGTGAGGATTTTTTTAGGTGGCTATTCTTAAGTTCCATAACGTATTCACGCAGTTGCTTATCGTTACTAACCTTATGTTTCTCAGGGTATTTCTTAAGTAAGAATTGACCTAACTTATCTTGCTCTATCATCATTTTAACCTGGTTTTGAACTTCAGATGAGTACGATGTAAGGTATTTAAGTTTTATAGATTGAGAATTAGACATTGGTATAGGTAGATACTGTTAACAATAAGATGTAACGATTTTACCTTATTTCTTTTTGATCTAATAGTGATGAAATTTTATGTGGCCAAGTAATGTTCCCCCCATCACGCGTATTTAGAGACTGAAATTGGAAAACCTACTCACGTAATTGTGAGTAGGTTGCTTTATTTAGTTTGATCTATTCTTTTACATTACTAAAATCTGTAAAACGGCTTGTGTAGCCTACTTCTGCCGGTGGTATCTCACTCTGATGATCCATAGTAAAAATACTAGCTTTTTTCGTTGAAGAGTCAATTGCATTGATTGTTAAGTCATTATTCAGTGTAAAAATAACATCACTAGTGAAAATATTAGGTTCTTGCCAAATCCACACTTGAGTATTTGGCGCAAAGTCATTATCACAATCAGAACTTAATCTTAAACGATCATCTGCAGAGTCTAAGCATTGGTCAATATTAGCGACACTTCTGTATCTTTTTTCTTGATCATAAACGAAGGATTGCGACTTAGATCCATCAATACACTCTTTAAACTCTAATGTTCTATCGTCCATAGCGGTCAAACATTGTGCCACTTCTTGGCTTAAGTAAGTAGATTTGATCGTTACTGCACTAGCACCTAAAAAAACAGGGCTATCCCAATCGACAGTGAAAGTAAATTCATTAACGTAAAGCAATCTTTCCAAATCACTACCTTTTACACAAGAGCTACAATCACCCGAGGTCCATAGTCCAGATCCCGCTGCATAAAGGCGGCCAATAATCATTCGATTGTGACCAAACAAAGCAATACTATCTACAGTCGTTTTGACTCTAATATCTGAAGAACCATCAACTCCATCTTTTGCCGCTATCTTGGCCACAAAATCAGGCCGTAAGCCAGCAACGGCCAGTGAATTGTGTTTTTTTACTCTACTTAAATCCCAAGGACCTTCCCTTTTGTCAGCATAATCCCAACAATGGCCATCAGCAGTACCCAAATTGCAAAAATTTTTCTCTAATGACCCATACTTGTTGTTTACATATTTGACATTGTAGCCATTTTTATTTGTTTTTGTGTTTAGACGAAATTCCTTTCTGTTTGTAACAGTATATTTTGATATATTCGTAAACTCTACATCTTTGATTGGAAGTTTAGCACTCGTAGGGAAACCTACTTTAAAGCCTGTGCTGGTCTCTTTATCGATTTGTCTATCAGTCTGATACCCCATTCTAGGGGACAGATCATTCAAGTAAACAAGTCCAGTCGTTATCTTTTCTTTATCATCGACAATTACATCAACATCAACGCCATCAACATACTCCTCGTATACAAAATTTGTGGTAGAGCCGTCATTCCAATAATAATTTAAATTAGACCATTTATCCGCTAGTCCAATATCCACACCAGCCCCTTCCGACAATGCTATTTCTACATATTTATCTTTATCTCCAGATTTAGCATAGTATGGGGCTTTACTGAAAAGACTAATTGTGTATTTAAAATCAACGAGTCCGTTCCCCTTTTTTTCTACCTTAAAGGGTTGGTGAACAATATATTTCATTATTTGTCGATCGCTGGATTCATAATCCGACACTATACTTGAACTACGTTTGTCTAACCCCTTAATTAAATTTAGGGAAAGATAATCGAGGTCAGGTTCATCAAGGAGGAAAATTTCTCTGTTGTTGGGCTCATTAGGGTTGGTTATTAATACAAACTTACTGTCCACGCCTAATCCAAAAACACGGGCCGTAAACAACTTTCGGCTATTAGCACTTAAATCATTCAGGCTTAAAGCATAATAACTACAATTACTCGGAATATTTACTTCTGTACCGTATAAATGGCACTCTTTTTGAAAATATGACGTTGATGATTGAATATAATCAGAGACAGGATCTGTTTGTTCAATATTTGATGCGTAGCATATAGAGCTTGCTGCAAAAAACAAACTTATACTAGCAAAATGGTTTATCTTACTCATGGCATTTCCTTTTATTTAAAAGTGTTGATAAATCAGCGTTTTAAACATAGATAGCAAAGGTAATAAAGATAGTATATTGAAGTTTTATTTTAAATTTGTGACCAGGGTATAGGATATACAAAATAACCACTTTTAATTTGTGGTTTATGCTAAGTAACGATATTGTGTCTTACTTAACCCAAATCGTATTATTTATATAAATGTTAATCGATCCTTTTTTCAATTTCAGAAATTCAAGAGGATAAAGCCCAGAGCAGACAAAAATAAGCTATTGATCAGTGTTAGATATACTTTTACAATAACCTTTTTATTATTATGGATGAACAACTATGTCATCAGATACTTTAGGTACCAGCGTAACGTATAAGCGCATGGAACAAGGTTATCGCGAAAAAGCACTTAAGTTATTCCCTTGGATATGCGGCCGCTGTACCCGCGAATTTGTTTATTCTAACTTAAGAGAGTTAACTGTTCACCACATGGACCATGATCACAGTAACAACCCAAATGACGGGAGTAACTGGGAATTGCTTTGCCTATATTGCCATGACAATGAGCATTCTAAATATACCGAACATGATCAGTACGCGACTGAAGTTGAAGCGGGTGATAATAATCAGGAATCAGCAACTTATAATCCGTTTGCTGATTTAAAATCAATGTTTAAAAAATAACATCTGATTGCGGTACCTAAAAAGCCGTGACAGTATCCGATTAAATGGCACACTGTTACGGCTTTATTATTTTACTGCTAGAATGCTTGGTTAACCATAAACCATAATTGTTTATCTGATTCACTTTGTGCGTAATCAATACGTACAACCACACCTTCAGCGTTAAATCGTAATCCTAAACCAGCAGTCCATTTCAAGTCTTTGTTTAATTCCACTAAATCAAAAGTATCTGAAACTTGGCCAGCTTCAACGAATGCAGACCATTGCCACCAAGGAAAATTATAAAATGGTAAATTATGTAACGGTTGCCAATGTGGCTTCACTCGATATTCGGCACTATACATAACGGCACTACGGTTATGAAACTGTCCAGGTAAATAACCACGTAGCCGGTTAAAACCACCAAGTTTGATACCAGCAAAAGAGGGGGGACGATGTTTTTGATTCGCTTCCGAACCACTATTCCATGTTGGTGTGTCTGCAAGATAATAATTAAATGCCAATACTTGTTCTTTAAACAAAGTGTTTCCATCAAAAGGGACATAAGCGCTTTGATCTAATTGCCATGTAGTCCAACTATCACGGTCATCATCACCAAAGTCACGTCGTACAGTAAATCGAGTTTGGCTACCCGACGTCGTATCACCAATGCTATCGCGATTATCCCAATCAAATTGTAACTCTAACCCTTGTGAAATGTCAGGCAAATAATCATAACCTACTACATCTCGCGTTTGTTTAAACGGCGTTATATTAATGCTTGTAACACCAAATTCCAGCGGGTTAGCCCCTGTTTCACTACGTTGTCGGACAAGGCTACGCGCGGCACCGTTAACCCCTCTCCCCCATGGTAATACGTATCTTGCATTCACACGGAGAGATGATTCGACACCTTCAGCGATTATTTCATCAGTCAACAAGGTATCTTCAGGCGCCTTTGCCGTAGGCAGAAAATATATCCCCGATTTAAAGTCACCACGGTAATATTCTGTTGAAAACAGCCATTGTTTTACACTGGGTAATGTATAATTATTAAATGAGATAAAGCTGATATTACTGTTATTATCACTGTATAAACCAAGACCAAATATTGATGCTTGTGGCTGCCCTGCATGTTTGATTACCCCAGAGACACCAAGCGCAGTACCCAATCTTTCAGTTGAGATAATTAAAGGAACTACCGCGACTTTAGTATCAAACGCAGGCCTTTCCATGCCATTATTTTCAGTCATTATATCGACAACATCTTCTGCACTCACCTTGCTTGTCACGAGTAATGCCGAAGACAATAACGAGGAAAAAATACTCTTATAAACCACTAACACTCCAAACAATAATAAATATGCATTAATAAAATGTGAAGTGCGGAAGATAGCCAAAAATCGCCCATGTGTATACGGCGAACACAGTAAAAAAACGTAAAACAATGTCATTAAATGACTAAATAATAAAGTAAATATAAATACAAAGGCAGGTATCAATATGACCCACAATTTAACATTATTAATGCCAAAAACACGTATAGTTATTGGGCTACTAATCATACTATTTAGTGGCTTCTACTCTATTAATGTTATGGCTACAACGACGGTCTACTGGAATAAAAGTAATGAAATCACATCGCAGGATATCGACCACAGTCAATGGCAATATATTTTAAATCGCTATTTAATCGTGGATAAAGATAAGAATGCGATTAACTTGTTTAATTACAAAAACGTGACCAATGCAGACAAAGTAATTCTCAACCAATATCTCGTTCAACTGCAAAATATCAACCCCTTGCAACACACTAAAGCACAGCAACAAGCCTACTGGATAAACTTATATAATGCACAGACAGTACAACTGATTCTGGAGAATTATCCGGTTAAATCCATTACAAAATTAGGAGGTCGTTTCTTTTCATTCGGCCCTTGGGATGATGATGCGGTGACAGTCAATGGTCAAACGCTCAGCTTAAATGATATAGAACATGAAATACTACGCCCTATTTGGCAAGATCCACGTATCCATTATGCCGTAAACTGTGCCAGTTATGGTTGCCCAAATTTATCTACCACTGCATTCACGGCAAGTAATACCGAACAACTATTAAGTGCAGGTGCCTATGCTTATATCAATCATCCAAGAGGTGTTTCAATTCAAGGCAACGATTTAGAAGTTTCAAGTATTTACAAATGGTATTCGGAAGATTTCGGGGATAATCAGCAGGCTCTGATTGAGCATTTTAAACGCTATGCAAGACCTGTATTAAAACAAGCGTTGATATTATTTCAACAAGATCCAGGGAGTATCAATTTTAAATATGATTGGCGTCTAAATCAGCCATGATGACTAATTTAGACGTACAAAGAGACGTTGTTTATTTAATCCACTCTAATATGTCTTTATTTTGATTATAATGCGCTTTAACTCCTGTATCCCATGAATCATTTCTAAATTTAAGTTCATCATCATTTTTATTAAATTCAACACGTCCTTTAGGAGCTAAATTACGACCCAAGCTAGTAACGGAATAAGAAGCCGTCTGTGGCGAATTCCTCATTTCAACAGTTAAATATGATAAACTATGCCACATTGTCCAACTAAACGATACACTACCGTCTTTATTGCCATCAACCCGAATGAGACTATCCTTACTGACAATACCCTCTTTATACGAAAACGCTTCTAATTTATCATTATCAGTCTCTAATATTTTTTTCTTAAAATATTCCGAGCTGAGTTCTTTATAACCACGAATTATAACCGTAAAATCTCCATCCTTATACTTATCGATAGAAAACTTATAAGTCATACCTGCATCGTTATAATCAAACGTTCTATCTAACTGAGAATCCCAGATTTCCACTGCATTCTCCAACGAGCTACTCGGCTCTGAACTCAATTTTTTTGCAATAACAGTAATTATCTTTGTCACTGTGTTATCGTAGGCTTCATTTGCAAATCGAGCTATATTTTCTACATTTTCAGTGTCTGTATTACCATTATCGTTAAGATTAACGATATCGCTAAATCCAGCATCAAATTTAGGTTTGTATGAATGCGCGTCATTTTCCACTTTGAATCTCGTTGAGTCATGAGGAAATGCGTCATTAGTATCAATTGTGCCATCGCCATCAGAATCAAGCAAACATGTTACTTTAATATCCGATATATCTTCTACGATAACGCCCTTAACAGTAGTAGAAGAACAAACAGAATAGTTCGCCTTCAGCGTCATTGTAAAGTCTACATCTTTAGCAAGTTTGAACTCGAACGTATCATCACTATAATATAGTTTGGTATTCCCGTTTATAGAAATGGAAAGTTGCCCTGTCATTCCTGTAATACGCCCACTTATCTGAAAGAATGATCTATTAGGGTTATAGGGAAATGCATCTGCATTATCACCTACACTATCACCATCACTGTCTTTAGTTTCATCTTTGTTATTAGGAAATGCATCGGCATTATCACCTACGCCATCACCATCACTGTCTTTAGTTTCATCTTTGTTATTCGGAAATGCATCAAGGCTATCAATAACACCATCACCATCTGTATCCGTCGTATTACTCCCTGTAGTAGTAGTCGTAGAACCACCGCCGCCACCACCACAAGCAGTTAGGAAAACAGATAATAAAACAGCCATAGCTGTCGATTGTACTAATGTCATTGACATCCTCTCTATAATTGTAAATACGCCAGACATGTTGATTAGCGTTTAAGGGGAGGTATTGTAATTGAAATTACCGGGCATTATGTAAGCGTTTGTAAATAACCGCAAGCACGATTGATTAATGTCATTTAGTGTTATTGTTTTATAATGCATTTCATCCCATTCAAAGTAAGTGATTTTATTCTATATATCACGCCACACTTGGTAGAATCCACTAATTCATTATACAGGAAACTATACAATTATGGTATTCAGAAGATTTCGGGGATAATCAGCAGGCTCTGATTGAACATCAGAGCGATATGCTAAACCTGAATTAAAACAAGCGTTGATATTATTTCAACAAGATCCAGGGAGTATCGAATTTAGATGTACAGAGAGATAAGCGGTTTATATGAATGTGCATCATTTTCTACCCTAGATCTCGTCCGGTCAAAATACATCAAGGCTGTCAATAACACCGTCACCATCTGTATCCGTAATATTACGGTACATTAACACTCACATCGCCAGTATTAGAATCATAACGAATGTATAGCTCAGTATTTTTACTCCACTTATATAAGCAAATTCCGTCCTGTTGATATTCAACAACATATGGTTCACTCGTTGCTAACTCATCAATTCTATCACTACCAGTATTTAAAATTGCATTCCACAAAGAGACACAATCAGCTACATTACCAGTCTTTAATACTGTATCTGAGCCAGAAAAGCTCTGCGCAGGCCACCCAGCAGTATTAAGATCAATTTGACCATCCAAACCCGCCCCATACAATCGTAAATCATTTCGAGCATCAAAATCAGCTGGAGAGCCTATAATTAGCCACTTACTGTGCGCAAGGTTTACTGCACTTTTTAAAGCGCCACCTGTTCCTTCAACAACGGCGATATCAGCATCGTCAGCTAAATTCAAAAATCGGGGCACAGCGGTAGCAGATAATATCCCGAGAATCATAATAATAATGACTAATTCGATAAGAGTAAAACCACGTTGTTGCGTATTCAAGTCTGGACACCTTTTGGATTAAGCGGGCTACAATTATAGTGTAAATGCTTTAATTATAAACCTATTAATTAATTATTATTTTTCGCACTTTCAAAATAATAATTAATGCGACTTCTCGGGTTTAAGTATTCATAAATATGTTCAGGCAATTTATCCGGTTTAATGACACCTGTAATTGACAGTTCACGCTCTTCAAGATCAATGATCGGGGATTCAGCTCGAGGTACTTCAGCGTCATAAATAAGGATGTTAGGATACAATAATCTATCTGAATTCACTGACAGTACCAGTCCTATCTGGTCATTTGATAATCGTACAACACTACCCGGAGGGTAAATTCCCAACACCTTCACTAACAGTTTTAAATCACTTTGATTATACTTATTCGCGCTATTTTTATACAGCCAAGATAAGGCATTCGACGGTACTCTTGCTTTGGTTATATCGTTCGGATGACAAAGTGTGTCATATTTATTCACAACACTAACAAGCTGAGTGAATGGGTCTATATCAGAGCCTTTCAACCCTTTAGGGTAACCGCTACCATCTAATAGCTCATGATGCTGTGCGATAATAGACTTAGCGGCTTCAGGGAATGTATCCACTAAATTAACAAGATCTAGCCCATATTTAGGATGTAACCTTAAAAAATTTTGCTCTGCGTTGGTGAGTTCTGTCTTTTTACGCAGGATTTGCGGGGGTATTTTCAACTTACCCATATCATGAAAAAGCGCGCCCATTCCGATAGTTTTAATGGCATTAGCATCTAACTTTTTCATTTTAGCAACAAGCATTGCGAGCACTGATACATTTAATGAATGGTAATAAATATTTTCATTTTCTTTAGTTTCACTCATCAAATGTAAGACGATATGTTCTTCTTTTAGCAGAGACTCAACCATATCTCCGATGAGTTGTTCTGCTTCATCAATCGCATTAAGAGGGCGACTCGATAGTTTACTCATAACAGAACGCACTTGAATCATTGCTGATTGAAAGTTTTTTTCTGTTTTAGTTATTTTGCGGCGATGAGTTTTTAATTCTTCGATTTTTTTCTGTTTGCGTTCCCACAACTCACGTTTAGCCAGTTCTAGATCTACATCAAGTATATCTGAAGATTCTTGTTGTTTAGCATTCGAAGTTTGTGGAGGCAATAAGCCATTATCGCTGCGTTGTGGATAAACAGTAACGTGCGCAATACCAAGCTTACGAATGAGCTGCAGTTTTTCTTGAGTATCGATTTTAAAATTATTGAACATAAAGGGATGATCGCACCAACCTAAAGGTAACTTAACGTAATTACCCACTTGAATACGATCTACAGAAACTTTAATACCACTCATAATAAACCACAAAACAAAACTGAAATGGCAGTTTAGTAGAATAAATAGGGATTTAAAAGGTGTTTATACTATACATATGGAAAATCATATTGAACATTGATTTTCATCACACTATCAATTCTTGATAAGGATTAAACAGCATTATATCGCAGATTTTATCGGCATAAACCGTCATAAAACCTGCCATATTAATAAATATTAATGATTTTTATTCCAATCAATACACTGCTGTAATGTAATACCAGAACCACCAAATATGTCTAACGCACTGCCAATCGTTAAATCAACTTTACCCTTTGATAATTGCTCGACTAAAGCAAGATCATCAATACTGCGAGCACCACCAGCATAAGTCACCGGTATTCTTGTATGCTGCCCGAGTAAAGTAACAAGCTCTTGATCTATGCCATTCTGCAATCCTTCAACATCAGCAGCATGAATCAGAAATTCGGCACAATGCTCAGAAAGTTGCGCTAATGTGTCTGCATTAATGACTGTGCTCGTGATTGTTTGCCAACGGTTCGTTGCAATATTCCAACCTTGAGCTGTTTTTCTACAACTCAAATCTAAAATTAAATGCTCTTTTCCGATTAACTCTTTTAACTGCGCTAGCTTTTCCCAGCTAAACTCATCACCATCAAACAGATATGATGTGACAATGACATGAGACGCACCAACCGCTATATACTGAGCTGCATTAGATAAATTAACACCACCACCGAATTGTAATCCTTGAGGCCATGCTTCTAATGCTTTTAGCACTTCGATTTCATTATTTGGGCCTAATGCAATCACATGGCCACCGCGTAAATCATGTTGACGATAAATATCGGCATAATACGCCGCGTCATATTGACTGATAAAATTAGTCGCAGCACCTTGATCATTCAAGCTGCCACCAACAATTTGTTTTACTTTACCTTGGTGTAAATCAATACAAGGACGAAACTGAGTCAAAACAACACTCCTCTGTTTAAAGACTAAACGATCAATTCCTGATCGTAACTCGCATTTTAGCTCACCAGTATAACCAGAATTACAGCAGAATGCGGTGTTTTAAAATATTGATAATAAAAAACAGGTAAGAGATAAGAATATAATGGGTAGGCGTCGGATGCCAGAAACTAAAACGCCATCTATAAATAGATGGCGTTCAATTCTGAATTCCTAGGAAATTAGTAACCTAAGTGTCTTGGGTAAGTGAATTTTGAGTTATATAAATCACCAAAAACAGGGGTTGTAGGTACTGAATTTTTCATAAGTGTCACCTTCTAAATCATTAATCAAAAATCGAACCAAATGGTTCAGTTGATCTCGGTTCCTTGGAGGCGGTTTAACGGACTCATCCTTTGAGCATTTTTATATCTTCTCGAGAAGATGTGACCAATGTAACATAAAAAAACGGCAATGCAAGCTTTCATTTGAAACTCGTCACATAATCAAACAAACAATATTGCTTTCCATATTATGATTTAAGCCTATATAATGGCGATTAATGTGTGAGTTTTATCGATTCTCTACATATTTCGACGGTATTTACCACCAACTAAATATAGAATATCAGCCAGTTGCGACAAACTAGCCGTAGGTGCTGCATCCATTAATGCTCCAAAGCTATTACTTCTTGATAATAGCGCGACTTTCATCGACATCAGTGCGCATTCACTGCGTTCTTTATGCTGTTTATGAAATTGTGATATAGCCTCAATTTGCTGTTTTTTCTTTACGTCAGGACAACGCACTAGCTGTTTTTCACTCATCTTCACTGTGTCAGTTCCATCACTGTGCCCATGGCTTCTAGACATGCAATTAACCCCAACCATATCAAATTTTTCTGTACTTTTTAATGTCTCATAATACATACTTTGCTGTTGGATTTGAGCGCGTTGATAGCCCGTTTCGATCGCCCCCAACACACCACCTCGTCGTGCTAAGCGATTGAATTCAGAATATACAGCTTCTTCGACAAGATCGGTTAACAGCTCAATGACATAGCTGCCTTGCAGTGGGTTTTGATTTTTATTTAACCCAAACTCACGATTAATAATGGATTGAATCGATAACGCACGATAAACAGAGTTTTCAGTCGGGGTTGTGATAGTTTCGTCATAAGCATTCGTGTGTAAACTATTACAATTATCACAAAGTGCATAAATGGCTTGTAAACTGGTGCGAATATCATTTAAATCTATCTCTTTCGATTGTAAACTGCGCCCCGATGTTTGAATGTGATATTTCAATTTCTGACTGCGATCATTACCATTATAAACGGATTTTAATGTGCGAGCCCATATTCGGCGAGCAACCCGCCCTATCACTGCATATTCAGGATCCATACCATTACTAAAAAAGAAGCTGAGCCTTGGTGCCACATCGTTGATCTTCAATCCTTGCGCTAAATAATATTCGATCAAAGTAAACCCATTGGCCAATGTAAAGGCTAATTGGGTTATCGGATTCGCTCCCGCTTCACCAATATGGTAACCACTAACCGAGACGGGATAAAATTTAACGATAGCATTCGCACTAAAATAGCCCTGCATATCAGCCATTAATTGCAGCGCAAAATCCAATGAGAAAATACATTCATTCTGAGCAATTTCTTCTTTTAAAATATCGGCTTGTAATGTCCCCCTGACTTTATTGTAAGTGGCTTGTTTAAGCCTTATGTATTCATCCTCCAATCCAAGTAATTCGACCATCAATACTTCTCCTGAAATACCTAATAGTGCGAGCCCTAAACCATTATGACCTTCAGGTAATACGTCACGGTAAATAGGTCTTTGTTTAGCTGTAATACCGCAAGATGAAAAATAAGCTTTAATCTGTTTATGGGCTTTTGACCATAGGTTCGCTTGTGTTAAATACAACTCGACTTGCTGATCAATGGCGGTATGTAAAAACCAAGCCATCAATATCGGCGCGGGGCCATTAATTGTCATCGATACCGAGGTTGCGGTATCGCATAAATCAATACCTGAATACAATACTTTCATATCATCAAGCGTTGCAATAGACACCCCTGACATACCAATACAGGCGCATATATCTGGGCTTATTGCAGGATCATGTCCATACAAAGTATTAGGATCAAATGCCGTAGATAACCGAATCGACTTTTGGCCTTTAATTAAATAATGAAAACGTTTGTTGGTATCTTCGGGTAAACCTTCTCCCGCAAACATCCTCGTCGGGTCTTCATCATTGTGTCGTGTTGGAAATACACCCGCGGTATAAGGAAAGTGACCAGGGATATTCTCATTAAGCAGAAATGCCGTAATGTTATCCCAGTGATTTTCGTTTGGTCTGGCTACATGTGGGATCACGGTACCACTTAAGCTAACAAAATGGTCTTTATGCTCACCAAAGGTTTGATGGGAACCAATTGTATCAACCCCATCTTCGATACGTTTTAACGCTAATTCTTCATCGTCTCTAAACCAAGCTAATAATGCATGCCTAAGTGGCACTGTTATCTGCGCAAGTAGTTTGTTATAACGTAACCGTAACGGTGGTAATAACACCTTCAAAGATGCATCTGTCACCAAGAAACTATCCGCATCGATGTCACTCTCTAAATCAGCTTGCGCATAACGGCCTAACTTAGGTGGTAAACAAGGATCACCCAGATCACTCAACATTTGATAGCAACTATGCAGTTGACGTACTTGTTCTATTTTCTGCTGATTTTGATCTGTGACTTGTACATAATGGTTATAAATAGCGGTGAGATAATCAGGGGTTTGCAACTGTAATTGACTTTCTGTTAACGTCCAATCATAACGAGGATATTTTTTCAGTATTTGTTGGTAATACGACTTTAAACCGGCCTCTGGTGTAAAACGCAGCTTCGTCATCAAAAATGCCATAAAACGGCTAAAACCATGATCGTTATAATGGCTGGCAACAACAGGAAAAATAGGTAATTCGCCATTTGTAGCCTGCGCTTGCTGCTGGTTAAAACGCCATTGCTGTTGAATAGCATTGTACGCATCTTCACTTCCTTGCTGATCTGCTTTATTTAGCACAACAACATCGGCAAATTGTAACATCTCAATTTTTTCTAATTGACTGCTGGCGCCATAATCTTTGGTCATTAAGTAAAGACTGAAATCCACCATATTAACAATCGCACTGTCACTTTGACCAATACCCGCAGTTTCAATTAACACGAGGTCAAAACCTTGATTGATTAACATTGGCACACAAGTTTGCAATGACTGGCTCACCGATACATTCGCTTGTCGTGTGGCAATAGAACGCATGAACAAACGGTCATGTGGCAAGGTATTAATGCGAATACGATCGCCTAACAAGGCACCTCCGGTTTTTTGCCCACTGGGATCTACGGCTAAATACGCAATGTTGATATCAGGATAGAGCTGCAATAACGCACGTAATAATTCATCACTAAAGGTACTTTTCCCCGCACCGCCTGTCCCTGTGATCCCCACCACCAGCGATTTTTTAGCGGACGTGACAGAAGCCGCTGTAACGCGACTTGGACTTTTAATCTTGCCCTGCTCTATAGCCGTGATTAATTGCCCCAAATACATATCAGTTGCAAGTTCAGCATCTAATTTTTTTACATTAAATTTTGCTTGTTTTTTGGGTTTAACCGCGACTAAGCGTTGTAATAAATCGCTGATCATCTCCTCTAAACAAAGTACATCCGCACTGGTGTAAACACGCGAAACACCTTGTTCTTCTAATGCCTTTGCTTCATCAGCGGTAATAGTCGCACCGCCGCCAATAAATACAGCGGGCTTAGCCCCAACGTCAGCAAGACTCGATAGTAAGTAGCTAAAATAAGCATTATGCCCGCCCTGATAAGAGCTCATCGCAATTGCATCAACATCTTCTTGTAATGCTGCGGTGACAACATCATGAACCGAACGGTTAATACCTAAATGTATGACTTCAACTCCCCGAGCCTGCAGTAACCGCCGCACAATATTAATCGAAGCATCGTGGCCGTCAAATAAACAAGTCGCAGTTAAAATTCGTAAGGGATATTTGGTTGAAGTCGTTTTCATTACTCTCCACTCCATTCGGTACTGTGATAAAGATGGCTATCACTTGGTTATTGGTATTAACTATCCAACGCTAGATCGGCCATTAACACAGCTAAAAAACGCGCGGCTTCACCACCTGTAATAGAACGATGGTCAAAGGTTAAAGACAAGGGTAATAAGGTATGCTCAACAATATCGCCCTTCCCATCACCCGGTTTCATGTAAGCCAACTGCTGAAATAAGCGCCCTGTCCCTAAGATTGCCACAGTAGGAGGCATGACAATCGGGTTAGCATATTTACCCACCATACTGCCAAAGTTAGATAAGGTGATGGTATTACCGCGTAAATCATCCGCCGCTATTTTGCGTTGTGATACCAATTCTTTGATGGTATTAATTTTGTCGCGCATCGCCTCAGCGCTATAGCTTTGTGCATCTCTGATCACGGGCACAAATAAACCATCTTGAGTATCAACAGCCAAACCTAGGTGCATCGATTTAATAATACGACGACCAATCGAATGACTGTCATACCAAGCATTCAATGTTGGTTCAGCTTCGCAGGCGAGCGCCATTGCACGAATCAGTCGGACTGTGATATCACCTTGAGTAAACCAAGTCGTAATATTTGCATCATCATGTATTGTCACTGGCACCACTTCAGCATGTGCTTGCGTCATCGCCTTCGCCATACTGCGACGCACACCTTTCAATGGCACTAACTCACCTACGTCCGCAAATATTTTGACTACACGCTCTACATCTGCGGCTGTAATAGTACCGTGCGCACCAGACGGGGTCACAATTGCTAAATCAATATTATATCTATGTGCTAACGCCCGTACTGCAGGGGTTGCTTTCACTCCAATACTGTTCCCCGATACCGATTGCGCGGTCTCTTTTAACTTAGTGTCGGATGTATGTAATTCACCCACCACAGATGTCGACGCTTTAGGCTGTTCAGTTTTCTCCTCAGCTTTACTCGATAATGTCACGCCCTCTTCTGAGAACTCAACAAGCGGATCACCAGTATGAATAATGTCACCGCTTTGCCCATACAGTTTCACGACGGTAGCGGACTCTGGACACGGGATCTCAACAATCGCCTTTGCCGTTTCCATCGACACCATTAACTGGTCTGCCGTCACCACATCACCGGGATTTATAAACCATTCAACAATTTCAGCTTCGGGCAGTCCTTCCCCTAGATCAGGTAATTTGAATATATGCATCAGAACTCCATGACGTTATTTACCGTGGAAATAATTCTCTCAACGCTTGGCATATAATATTTTTCCATTTTAGCCAGTGGCATAATGGTGTCATAACCACTTACTCTCATGACGGGTGCCAATAACGTCATCAGCCCTTCCTCCGCAATAATGGCTGCAATTTCTGACGCAACACCACCACTGCGCGCTGCTTCTGATACGATCACACAGCGGCCAGTTTTTTCAATTGAGCTTAATATCGTGGTTTTATCAATCGGTTTAATCGTGGCAAGATCGATAACTTCAGCAGATATATTGCGTTCTGCTAGCTGATCCGCAGCCTGCAACGTTTCATATAAC
Organism: Moritella sp. 28; assembly: GCF_018219435.1. Classification (NCBI taxonomy): domain Bacteria; kingdom Pseudomonadati; phylum Pseudomonadota; class Gammaproteobacteria; order Alteromonadales; family Moritellaceae; genus Moritella; species Moritella sp. 28. The sequence continues at coordinate 3,128,817 of NZ_CP056121.1, forward strand.
ATCGCCCCCCAACTAATTAAGGTCACATCCGAACCTTCACGCAAGGTAAAACACACATCTAACGGCAGTGCTTTACCGTTGTTTTCGACAGATTCAGTTTGTAATCGATAAATACGTTTCGGTTCTAAAAACACCACAGGATCGGGATCGCGGATAGCAGATAGCAATAAACCATAGGCACGTCCAGGTGAAGATGGGATTACCACGCGAATACCTGGAAGATGCGCAAAGATAGCTTCAGTACTTTCACTGTGATGCTCTGGCGCATGGATCCCACCGCCATAAGGCGCACGCAATACCATGGGACAAGTTAAACGGCCACGCGTACGATTGCGCATTCTCCCTGCGTGACATAAAAACTGATCAAACGCGGCATAAATAAAGCCCATAAATTGGATTTCGATTACGGGTTTCATGCCTTGTACCGCTAAACCGATCGCCATTCCGCTAATGAGTGATTCCGCTAATGGGGTATCAATGACGCGTTCACGGCCAAACTCAGACTGTAGTCCTTCCGTCGCGCGAAACACACCACCATTAGCACCAATATCCTCACCCAGTAAGATGACATTTTTATCTTCTGCCATTGCATCAAACAAGGCGTTATTGACTGCATCAATGAGAGTCATGTCTTTCATTCTTCATCTCCCTGCAAATTTGTGTTTCTTACTTGCTCTAATTGATCTAAATAATGGTCGGGCAAGGTTTCATACAAATATTCAAACATCGATGTTGGCGACGCGGGGGAAATAGCAAGATAACGCGCCACAGCAGCGTCAATTTCGTCACTGCACTCTTTTTCTAGCTGCTCGATGTCTGTGTTATCAATAATCAATTCATCTAGGAGTAGACTTCGTAATCGCGTCATGGGTTCTTTCTGCCAAGCCTCCCCGACGTTATCTTCATCACGATATCTAGACGCATCATCGGCGGTAGTATGGTCGGATAAACGATAAGAAATGGTTTCAATCAGATGAGGGCCTTGGCCTTCTCTAGCTCTGTCGATAGCGTCCTTAATTTTGATATAACAAGCAATAACATCATTGCCATCAACTTGTTCGCAACTGATACCGCCTGCAATGGCTTTTTGCGCTAGGGTTGCACAACTCGATTGGTCATCCCGCGGCAAAGAAATAGCCCATTGATTATTGTTGATAATAAACACGACAGGGAGCTGCCACACGCCTGCAGCATTAATGGATTCATAAAAATCACCTTTGGATGTTGCCCCGTCACCACAAACAACAACAGCAACACGTGGCTCTTTCCGTAATTTCATCGCATAACTGATACCAATAGCATGACAACATTGGCTCGCAATTGGGATGGTACAAGGCATATCCTCTCGCGGCCCCTGAAAGTCCATGCCACGTTCATCACCACCCCAATACATCAAGATCTCTTCCGGTTTTACGCCTCGAATAAGAACCGCGGCCGTTTCGCGGTAAGCTTGAATAAACACATCTTCTTTACGCATCGCTTTACCAATTGCGGCGCCGACCGCTTCTTGACCAAGGCATGAGGCATAAGTACCAAGACGCCCAGTACGTTGCAGCGCAATTGCTTTGCAATCAAAAGTACGGGTAAATAACATCCAACGGTAAAGTTCAACAAGTAATTCACTGCTCACGCCCGCGATAGAAATCTGTTGCAACGATTCTGATAGTCTGCCTGTTTCATCCAGATATTGGGTATAACCGACGCGGAATATATTTTCAGCCTTGACCGTATTTTTATTCATAATTAGCTCCTGCGAATGGTCCCGTTAGTATCTTTTCAGCTAAACCATTGGCAACATCAACCGTCGACCTATTTTGTTGCTCTGCTTGGGTAAATATATCCAGTAATGTGTCATACAACGCAGCCACTTTATGCTGCATCACATCGGGTTTATTTAAGTAGGTAATTTGCAATACCCCACCAGAATTAATGACATAATCAGGCGCATATAAAATCCCCTTTGCTGCCAACGCATCAATCATACTGCGGCTTTGTAATTGGTTGTTTGCAGAACCTGCAACGATAGAGGTATTTAATCGGGCGATAGAACTCGTATTAATGACTTGACCTAATGCACACGGTGAAAAGACATCACAATTAACAGCATAGAGCGCGTCACCAGCCACAACATCAACGTCAAATTCATGAATAAGTCGCTGTGTTGCCTGCTTATTTGGATCGGCGACGGTTAACCTAGCGCCATCATTATGCAGTAGCTTAGCTAATGCATAACCCACATTACCTACCCCTTGAATAGCAATATGAAGACCCGTAAGCGACTCCTGTTGTAGCTTAAACTTCACTGCTGCTTTTATACCGTAATAAACGCCTTTCGCCGTATGGGGTGATGGATCTCCCGAGGCTAATCCTGCGGTTGTGGTACACATAACATGCTTGGTTTGGCTGGCGATAATATCCATATCATCAATCGTCGTACCACTGTCCATTGCCGTAATATAGCGACCATTTAAACTTTCGACAAAGCGGCCAAACGACGTAAATAACGCCTTACGATCCGTTAAATGTGCAGGTTTTAAAATAACCGCTTTCCCCCCACCAAAAGGCAGTCGGTTGATTGCTGTTTTATAACTCATGCCAGCCGCTAAGCAGCATGCATCTTTAACTGCAGCTTGCGTTGAAGGGTAATTAATCATTCGACAGCCACCGATAGCAGGGCCTAATTGAGTACTATGAATGGCGATGATTGCTTGTAATTGTGTTTCTGGGTCTCGCCAGAAGTGCACATCGCTGAATGGGTATTGTTCAGCCATGTCAAATAGATCGGTCGATGCTCCCGACTCTCTCGATTCAATGTAGCTTGCCATAAGCGGTTCTCCAACCTTGGGTTACAGATACCCTGAAGACGCACAGTTATTTACATTTAAGTCATTGGGTATGCAGGAGGTTACTCTATGATAACTATAGACACGATACGCAACACTGCCCATTAGCAAACCCGTTATCGTGACTAACAACACGTCAGCGGTGAGAGTCTGAAAAATGAGCTAAGGACATCTCAAGCAGCAGCGGAAGGTTTATCTATTTTGTAACTCACTTATGCCCCGAAATGCGTTAGTGCTGTTGCTCAACCGCTGTGATCACCAAGCGACTCACCTTCGAGACTCCAGAAGCGAGTGCATTTATGGATCTGCTCCGGTAACAGTAAATTAACTCACCATGCGCACGAATAATGTTCCTATTATTGCAAAGCTTTATGCAGATAAAAGATATATCAGTAAAGCGCTAATGTCAGACGTTGCTAAGCGGACTCGTTGAGTGACATGTATCGTGTTAACCCAGTTCTAAGTTAAACAGGCATCACATTCTGATAGCTACTTTTTAGCATAGCTTTACAGCTACTTAGTCGCATGATTAGATTAAGTTTATTGTAAATCAAGCTTTAGAAAAAGGAGAAGTATGTAATTAAACTTACAACCTAATTATTATCATCGGTTACCTAGCCTGAGTGTTACCACAGGAAGTGAAAATACAGGTCTGTCAGCTCAGTAGTGCACACAAACTAGTGCATTTTAATCCCAAATATCGGCTAAAGTTAGCCGCTTAAAACGAGTGAAATCTGGAACTTATTCCATTTAAAATAAAATTATCAAGGATGAACATGAAAACTTTAAAAACATTAAAAACATTGGCTGTATGTGCTGCTTTATTATCCCCTTTTTCTGCAAATGCATTTGATAGTGAACTAGAATTCCAAGGCTGCATTAAACAATCGCTGGAAGAATATCATGATAATCTAACTGAAATATGCAGCGATTATTGCCCCGAAGACGAGCAAAAAGCATTCACAAATGTAAGCGAAGTTCTACATAATAACTTTTTCAATGATTTGTTTATTTTTAAAAAGGTGCACAAAATTTTCGATGCAGAATATGTGTTTATGTGGGGAGTAGAATCAGGGCTAAACACAATAAATGCTGAAATCATAGCTAACTGGGCAGTTAGAGAATGTGGTGTTCAATACTAATTTATGATTAAATAAAATATATTGGCTTATCTATTCTTAGCATTCTGGTCCAAGGGTTAAGGACAATTTTATTACGGAAAAGTAACTTTTCAGCAATCAGTTTTAAACGCTGAATTCCAACTGATGATCAAAGGCTTGCCATACTTCAGCTGGGTCTTTTCCGATTTGTTGAGCTTAGTTTTTAACGCGCCAACTCCCCTTGGGCTTTTATATGCAAAAAATAGAGTTGCAAGTCTGGCACGCTTCTGTCCAAATATGGCTTAGATCAACCCATTCCTAATTTGCGCATTCATTATTTCCAATATCGTACTAACCGCGTCGTTTATAACTATCCACAGCAATTAATACCAAGGCAAGCATAATAGCCCCATAGATCGGCCATTGGATTAGTTCAATGCGCTCACCAAGTAATAAGCCAACACAAAAAACTAATGTCGGCTCTAAATAAGTCAATAAACCAAACAGGCTAAGTGGGAGCATTTGTGAGGCGTATAAAAATAATAGCATCGGTAGTGTACCTGTAATCGCGAGTCCTAAATAATAAGCCCAAGACCAGACGTCGATTTGTAGCCAATCATTAAAAGGTTGTAAATAAAGCATACCAAGCAGTGCAACTGGCAGTAAAAAAATGTTGTCTAAGGTGAATACCAGATCGCTCGCCATTGGATAACGTCGGCGATTCATAAAGTACAGCGGATAACCTAAAGCAATCACAAACACAATCCAAGAGATGCCATCAGCAATGACATAGGCATAAACAACACCACAAGCAGCAATCGTGCATGCGAGTAACTGTGCACGGGTTAATTGCTCACCATAAACAAAATAACCAACCGCAACTAAGATCAGAGGTAGCGCAAAATAGCCTAATGCCACAGACAGTATTTCACCCTGTAGCGGCGCCCAGATAAAAATCCAAAACTGTGGCGCAATTAAACAAGCAGAAAGTAAAAATCGCGGCCATAACCGCCACTGTTTTAATTGTTCCCACAACAATGATATTCGCCCTACTACGATTAAACCCAATAACATAATGACGGCACTCCACAACACTCTTTGCCCGGCTAGCCAATGACCAGCGCCTCCGGCAACACCTGTTTCTGGCCAGTTTGGTTGGAACTGTACATACAAGGGCAGCAATGCAAATAAACAAGAAGCCATTATTGAAGCCATTAATCCTTTTTTTTGAGCGGAAAAATGGCATGTTTTACTATTAAGTTTGGAGAAAATCATAGGTTATCAAATTCAACTGGTTAGAGAATGAGAGTAAGAGCCGAGACAACACCACGGCAGGCCACTGAAGTTTTATATATTGAATATAAAGATTCAGATGAGTCAGATAAGCTTAATATTAATAAATTGATTAAATTATAAACTGATGACACACGAATAAATGAAACATATGCCCTTCGGGCTTTTAATAATACGATAAAACTGTTCTACTTGTCACCAATACAATTGAAATCTAATTTTGACCATGTGTACACAAAGGTTTACACCACGATGGGCCATGTACACAATTCTCAAAATTAACCACTTACTCGGCAAGAAATACGTTGGAATAAAAATGGCAACAGGTTCAAGAGCACAATTTTCGTCTCGATTTGGCTTCATCATGGCAGCAGCAGGTTCAGCAGTCGGTGTCGGTAATATTTGGGGTTTCCCTACACAAGCAGCGAGTAACGGCGGGGCTGTATTTTTACTTGTTTACTTATTAATGGTGTTTATTCTAGCTTACCCATTACTCGTGGCAGAGCTAACCATCGGTCGTCACGGTCAAGCCAACCCTATCAAATCACTCCAATCTATTTGGCCAAAACAAAAAATGGCGGCTGCAGGTTTAGGTATAGCAGGTATGGTTGCGGTATCAATGATCTTAAGCTTTTACGCAATTGTTGCGGGCTGGTTATTAGGTTCATTACTTTCTCCACTGTTTACACTTATCGGTCTTGATACTGCAGCTGAATGGGTTGATTCGTTTGGCACAGCGCGTAACTTGGTAATGATGGTTATCTTTATGTTAATGACTATCAACGTTGTTAAAAGCGGCGTTACCGACGGTATCGAACGCTGGTCTTCACGTTTAATGCCATTACTGTTCATCTTATTTGGTTTGCTGACAGCTTATATCTTAACACTCGATGGCGCGAGTGAAGGTCTTGAAATGTATCTTATTCCCGACTTCTCACACCTAAGTTCAGACTTAATGATCAGTGCGATGGGTCAAGCCTTCTTCTCATTATCATTGGGCGTATGTGCGATGATGGTATATGGTTCATATTTAAGTAAAGATACCAACATTCCAAAAACAGCCGTGCAAGTCGCATTGCTCGATACTGGTGTTGCATTTGGTGCGGGCCTACTGATTTTACCTGCGATGTTCGTGGCACAGAAAAATGGCGTTGAAATTTATGATGCTGCCGGAGCCCTGCTTAGCTCTGATACGTTAGTGTTTAATGTATTACCTGCAATGTTTGATACCATGGGTACGATGGGCATTGTTATCAGCATTTTGTTCTTTGTATTAATGCTTATTGCCGCCCTAACGTCATCAATCGCAATGTTAGAAGTACCTGTATCGTGCGCAACTGAAGAATTGAAAAAGGACCGCTCTACAGTCGTTTGGTGGATCGGCGGTATTATTACGTTGATTTCAACAGTGATTATCTTTAATTTTGGTGATTTGTTTGGCTTAGTGATCACAGCAACAACCGTTTATGCACAACCAATTCTTTCGCTAATCTTCGCATTGTTAGTGGGTTGGATATGGCGTCGTGACCAACTACTTGCCGAAATTAAACAAGGCAGTACAGAGCTCGAAGATAGTTTATTTTGGAAAATATGGCCTTGGTATGTACGTATTGTTTGCCCTGTACTCATCATTCTAGTGCTAGCATCTTAATCATTATCAACTTCTGACTTAATACGTAAAAAGATGATAAAAAGGCGGCTACTTCCTATTGTAATAATAGTGACATGGCCGCCATTTTCAATAATTAAACCGCACCGCAGTATAAATTAATTCAAGCTCTTCGATACTACACGTTTGCCAGTTATCAGGTAGTTCGTTACCCAAACAATGCTCTAGCTCTACAGATAAATAAACAAATGACAGAGAGTCTGCATTTAAATCATTAAAACTATCACTTAACGCTAATTCTTTTAATCCTAAAGCCGCCATAAATAGACAAGAGATACTGTCCCATTCTTTTGTATCCAATTCTAGAATGGTCACGATGGTATTAAGCAAGCGTTGTAAAAAACCGATGCTGTGTTTCTTATAAACTTGCTGCTCAATAGTACGTAAATCATATTTACCATTTTCGAGTAGTGGAAGCGATTGAAACGTAGAGATCATAAATTTATCACGTGGCAACGCATAAGCGTCACTTAAGCGAGTGAGCAGTGCTTTACTCTCAGCAGTATTTAACACTTTACCCTGCCCACTTTGAGCGTTTTCTAACGCAATAATAATTGTTTCATCATTCCCGGTCACCGCACTGTGCGGATACAGCTTTTTGACAAAGCTTTGGACATCATCAAGATTAATTCGTAGCCCAAACAACTTAACAAAGCGCTTAGTCCGACCAATAAGATAAAAAAGACTATGCTGTGTTCGGCAAGCAATATCTCCCGTAAACAACATAGAGGGGGTCGCATCGATAGCTAAATCATCAATCGACCTAGCATAACCCATCATCACATTTTCACCTCGATAAACCAACTCCCCTGGTGTATCTAGCGCATTGATCTTTTGTCCCTCATCATCAACAATAAATAATTCCCCCTGAGGAATAGAACGGCCAATGGAACCAGGGAAGTCCACCGTTAAGTCAGGTGGAAGATACGATATTCTTGGTGATGCTTCTGTTTGCCCATACATGACAAAAAATTCAATACCATTTACCTGCGCTTGCAAAGCATATTCCTTAACTAAAAAATCCTCTAACTTACCACCAGCCTGAGTAACATAACGTAAACTTGGATAACAACTAAAATCAAAATTGGTTTTTAATAAAACTTCAAATGTATAGGGCACACCCGCAAAACTGGTCGCAGAATAAGTGACTAAATCATCCCAAAACTCCGTATCCAATACACCTTGCTGACTAAACACAGTGCATGCGCCAACTTGTAGATGCGTATGTAGAATTGATAAACCATAAGAGTAATGTAGCTTTAAGTGCGCTAACGCAATATCCTCTTCATTTAAATGAAGATATTCGACAATAGATTCGGCATTTGACTGCAAATTTTTCGAACTTAACTTAACAAACTTAGGCGTACCAGTGGTACCCGAAGTAGATAACAACAAGGTTAAATCAGTATGTAAAAGATAAACAAGGTGTGAATGATGGTGAGTATGCCCAGACGCATCTATAAGTAGGTTCGGTTGGTAATAATTGATGAGTTGCGCAGACTTTTCACTTTTAAAATCATCTGCGAGATAGATAACTTTATTACTCCTTAAACATGCTAAATAACAAATCACCGACTTAATCGTATTTTTTGATTCTATAAACACTAATTCTTTATGGCAACCAAGTTTCTTCGCTAAAATATCAACTTGATCATCAAGCTCACAATAAGTGACTTGTTCACTACTTTTAGCATCAATCAACGCAATGTTATTTTTGAATCGTCGTAAATCATTAAAAAACATAGCGCCCCCCTTTCGATTGACGTAAATAACAATTAATAGACTCCATCCGTATTAGTCATAACCACAGGGCTATAAACCAACAAACATTTTCGATTTTTCCTTTAAAATCAGTTTAATGATAACAAAAGACAATAACGACAATAATATTGTGATTGAGAAACTGGCCGATGCCGCAATAATTCCGCTCACTTCAGTATTAAAGTGTTTATACAAAATTCTAATCACACCAATAAAATAGCCATGCACAAAAAACAGATAAAAGCTCAAATGAGCAAACATATTTAACCACCTATTCTTCTTCGATAGATGGCGTTTAGAGCAGGCGATCAAAATCACAGACAAGCTCATTTTCCACAGTAAATCAACCGACGAACTAAACGCAGAAAACCAAGAGCTAGAAAGATAAATAACGATATAACCAACTAAAATATAACTACTATATTCTACTAGCACTTCATAAATACGCGGCCGCAGCCAAAGTACCATGCCCAGTAAATAAGCAGGCAAAAAATACACGCTCCATATCAAATTATTCTCACTAAAATACGGTCGACCAAACCATAAAGCAGGCACTAATGACACGATAAAAAACGCCTCTAACAAACACTTATTTTTGATATAAATAATAACCGGACTCAGAAGATAAAATGGAATAATCATCGGAATAAACCATAACGTGACAAGGTGCGAACCCGAAGCCATTAAGTACAAATATTGGTAGGCTAGATTTAAGCTACGAAACCAATCCATATCAATCCAAAAATGGGTACTTTTAAGGCCTGTCATATAAATTAAGATAGCGGGAAGTGAGACGAAAAAGTAAGGGACAATGATCACCTTAAATTTATGTTTTAGAAATTCAAGGTAATCAAAGTTAGCTGATAAAGCCGAAAATAAATAGCCCGCAACAACGACAAATAATACTGTCGAGTTTTCGAGTAACAAACCAATGCCGAACAATATCACAGAATCATCATTGTCGATCGTGCCAATGGCATGAATCAACATAATGAGTAGAATAGCAATCCCTCTGTAGTTATTGATAAATTGCATTATTGGCCCTTATCTCACCAGTAAGTAACTTACTGGTTTTTAATTATAGCCAATATGGTATAAACAGCAAAATCGGAAATTGTACGAAATTAGCCTTGTTTACTCATCGCTAATTTAACACCGAAAAACAGAAACAAACCACCTGTGAGTTTCGTTAAATAAGTCGTTAAATAAGTCGTTAATCGCTGATTATGTTTAACCTTACCGCTAATCGACGATGATGACCAAGCTAAAATATGACACCAGATCATAGCGTTAATATTAAAAATAACCCCAAGAAAAATAAATGACATCGCTTTATCTGGGTAATCCATGGCAATAAATTGCGGGACAAAAGCTAAAAAGAACAAGGCTACTTTGGGATTTAACACATTGGTTAAAAAACCTTGAAAGAAGATATTTGATAACGGTGTATTTTTATTTTCGGCACTAGCTTCAATATCAGCATTAGCGACTTTATTCTTTGATAACAGCATACTGAAACCAATATATAGCAAATAAATACAGCCAATTACTTTAACAACAGTAAATGCCATCGCCGATGTGGCTAAAATAGCCGACAGGCCAAACGCAGCTGCAAGAATATGTACCAAGGTGCCAGCACCAATACCAAATGCACCGACAGAACCTGCACGGAAACCTTGGCCTACGCTACGGCCAATAACATATAAAGAATCAGGACCAGGGATCAAGTTTAACATGATACCTGATACCACAAATAACCACAGTTCTGTTACTCCGAACATACTACAACTCCCTCTTTGTTATCGACTATCAATTGGTTTTGTATTTATCTGTAAATACAAAAAGACAGCGTCCGATTGTAGCATGTGACGAGGTTTACTGGTTATTCAATTCGCATTCCACATTAAGTTCCTTACAGATTCTAAATACTCCCTCTAGAACACGACTGACGCCATTATTAACACTCGCATCAGCACTGATTGTCAGCTGAGAAATATTGCTATTAATTTTCGCGACTTTAAGAGTGGCTGCGGTATCCGCCTGGCGAATATCTAGCAGCATTGCAGAATCGTCCTGATTCTCAATCTCTACGTCAGGATTACTATTCAAAATATTAAGAGCGGCATTATAAACGTTATTCGCAGATGCCTTAATATCGACAGTTGCGACTTCATGGTTTTGACTCTTGTAATACATAACGGCACCAACAGTCGCGACACCCAGCCCTGCACAACCAGAAATTAATGTCGTAAAGAATAAAATGATGAGACTTTTTTTCATGGTAAAGGCCTTGTGATTTAGTGTATTAATTTATAAAAGGCTCTGTTCCCCGAGATGTCAACTGTACTTAATAAGTGTCATCAATCATCAGGAGGAACAGAGCCATTTTACTTAAGTTTAAACTTGAATTAATAAGTCTGCATTAGAAAGAATAACGCGCACCCAACATGAATTCATCTGCATTGCTGCCCCCAGCTGAAGTATCCGTGCTTAGTGCGACTTTGTAGCCAGTATATAGCGCTAAGTCACCAATATAACGGCCATATTCAAATGCTACGAAATTAATATATTGATTGGGCGCATTGTCAGCACTTAAATAATTATACGAAACACTCACCTTATTTTCACCGAAGTCATAAGATGCAAATGCATCAACGGCATCGAAGTCTGCACCATTTATAGTTCCTTGCTGTACTAAGCCTGAAAGTAAAAAACTATCTTTAGTATAACGAGCACCAAGCATGTATACATCTGATGATGGGTTATACATATTTGATTCTGTACCCGCATAACCAGCGCTAACTTCAATATCTTCGCGTAGTTGATAAGCAAGCATCACGCCGCCGCCACTTACATTTCCTCTTAGGTTAGCTGATGCATTGAATTTAAAATCACCTTTGGTCAGGCTATAAAGAACTGTATCTTCAGCCCTATCGTCACTTGCTACAATGCCAGTGTTTGTATAACCACTAAAAATTTCAGCCATGTCGGTAAAATCAGTTAGATATGTAACAGCATTATCTTGCGTACCATATGTTAACGTTCCGTAAGCAGTTTCTGCACCAACATATGCATAACGTGTATAATCGCTAATATGATCAGATGAAGACTGTGTTCCTGTAGACTCAAATTCCAATTTACCAACCGCCTTGATAGAACCATTAATTTGGTGCTTACCTTGACCATTCAAACGAACACGTAAATTATCTTCATAAGTACTATCAACAAGCCCTCCCCATCCTTCAACTCGCCCACCAAAAGAAAAATCATCGGTGTCTATCGTATCAGCAAGAGCTGACGTAGATACAAGTGTTGCCAATGTGAAAGATAGTGCTTTATTTGTGTTGTTCATGAACAATCCTATTATTACTTAAGTCGATGCTTAAATTGATAGTAAAAGTGATAAATGGCTAAGACGGTAGTGAAGCTGACGGCTAAATCCCTTAAAGAATTCGCATCAACAAAGCACTGTATGCCTTTGAAAAATGTGAAGATAGTCAATATTACAAATCGACTCAAGAGTATTTACTCTTCATGACCATAATTTACCTTGCTTACTCTTCATGACCATAATTTACCTTGTTTACTATTCATACATTAACCCATTGGATACAACTTAATCAGTGGCACACAATAGTTCAATACATATCATCACATCGTCATTTATCAGCATCGAATTACCGACGTCACATTACCGAAACAAAAGTGCAACATAACCGTCATCATTTGTCCCTAATATAGGCATCTCATTTACAGGTATTAACTAGATAATCATTAAGGATTGAGATGAAAAAGCGATTGATAATCGGAATTTTGGCTTCTTTACTATCAAACACAAGCATGGCAGAGACCAACATTACCTGGTGGCATGCAATGAGTGGTCAACTTGGTGAAACAGTAAATACAATTGCTCGTGACTTTAACGCGTCTCAGGACGAATACAAAATCAAGCCCGTATACAAAGGGTCGTATGTTGAAACCCTCACAGCAGGTATTGCGGCGTACAGAGCCAATAAAGCGCCTAATATTCTACAAGTTGCAGATGTCGGCGCCGCAACAATCATTAATGCGCCAGGAGTGGCAAAACCAGTAGAAGATATTCTGGTTGAATCTGGTTATGCATTTAACAATCAAGACTATATTCCTGGCGTCCGTAACTTTTACGCCGACAGTAACGGTAAAATGATTGGAATGCCTTTTAACAGTTCAACACCCGTCCTTTATTACAATAAAGACATTCTAGATAAAGTGGGAGTTGACGCCCCTAAAACTTATGAAGACATGGAACAAGTCGCTAAGAAGTTAAAAGCACAAGGTTACGCCACGTTTTCACAATCGCTGACACCTTGGATCATGTTCGAAAATTTCAAGTCTCGTCATAACTTGCCCGTCGCGAATAAAAATAATGGCTTTGATGCACCTGCAAGCAAACTTATGATCAATACGCCTGATATGCAGATGCACTTTAACAAATTAAAAGAATGGTCTGACAACGGCTATTACAAATATTACGGCTCAGATTGGGATGCAAACCAAATACCGTTTGAAAAGCAGCAAGTAGCCATGTGGATGGGGTCATCTGGCTCATTTGGTGGTTTACGAAATCGGGTTGACTTTAAGTTAGGCACAACCTACCTACCGTATTGGAAATCAATTAATAAAGATGCGGGTCGTACGTTTATTGGTGGTGCGGCTTTATTCGCTATTGATGGTAAACCGAAGAAAGAACAGCAAGCTGCAGCCGCATTCTTTAGTTTCTTAACCAGTCCTGAAACACAAATGTTTTGGCATAAGTCAACGGGTTACGTAACCGTAACAAAAGCGGCTTATGCGCTAACCAAAAAATCAGGTTACTACCAAGAACAACCAGATGCAGAAGTGGGCGTTAAACAACTTAGCCTAGCCGGTGGTGAATGGACACGAGGGTACCGTTTAGGTTTCTACTCACAAATCCAAGAAGTCATGCATCGTGAATTTGATAACGTATTTGCTAACCGTATTTCTGTAGAAGACGCGCTCAGCAATATTGATAAAAAAAGCCAAGTTATCTTAAGCCGTTTCGCTCGAACTGTACGATAACCTATTACTGACTGTAGCTCACATAATGTGCGCTACAGTTAACCTATTCCTTTAAATTTATTAGGTTTTTACTGTGCAACAACGCCAACAGTTTACCCACTCGGCACTACCTTATTTTCTATTAGTGCCACAAATTGCAATTATTGCGGTGTTTTTTTTCTATCCAGCCGCTGAAGCCGTTTATCTCTCGTTTATGTTAGAAGACCCTTGGGGCCTATCATCTATATTTGTCGGATTAGAAAACTACAGCATTATTTTTAACTCTGCTGAATATTTAAACTCAGTCTTTTTCACCCTTGGATTTGCCGTCGTTGTCTCTTTTCTGTCTTTGGCGATTGCTCTACTGCTCGCCGTTAAAGCCAACAATATCCTGCATGGTAAAAGTGCATATAAAATAACGTTAACCTGGGTGTATGCTGTTGCGCCTGCTGTAGCGGGTATTATGGGTGGCTTTATCTTTAATCCACACATTGGTGTATTCACCGATATTTTTGCCAGTTTAGGTTGGGACTTTAGCTTATATACCAACCCTTTTGACGCGACATTTGTCTTAGTTTTAGTCTCGGTGTGGAAACAAGTATCCGTTAACTTCATCTACTTTTTGGCTGGTTTACAGTCCATTTCATATGCGGTAAATGAAGCTGCAATGCTGGATTGCGAAAGTGATCGTCGTCGATTCTGGACCATCACCTTCCCGCTGCTTGCACCAACTGGGTTCTTTTTACTTGTCATCAACTTAACCTATGCCTTTTTTGAAACCTTCGGGGTTATCGATACCTTGACGTCTGGTGGACCTGGCGGCGGTACAACATCATTGGTATATAAAATTTATCGCGATGGCTTTATTGGTACCGATCTCGGTGGCAGCGCAGCACAATCTGTAGTGTTACTGGTTTTAGTATTGCTATTAACTTGGGTTCAATTCAAGTTTATCGAAAAACGCGTGCATTATTAATCGCAGACTGATTAACAAAAATGAGAATTTAATTATGAAACAAAATCAATGGCTAGATCATGTGATCCTGATTATCGGTGCACTCTTTATGATCATCCCTATTTGGTTAATATTTGCCAGTTCGACACACAGCCCAAATACCATTATCAGTGATGGGTTACAGTGGTTACCAGGTGGTAACTTCAGCGCAGTTTACAGCGAGGTCTGGAGTAAAAGTATCGGATTTAGCAGTGATGTAAACGCAAAATCCATGATCATTAACTCGATGATCATGGGACTTGGCTTTGCTATCGGAAAAATCATCATTTCTATGATGGCTGCTTATGCGTTAGTTTACTTCCGAATGCCGTTTGCATCACTTTGGTTTTGGCTTATTTTTGTCACCCTATTACTTCCATTAGAAGTGAGGATCATCCCCTCATACGAAGTCGTTGCTAACTTAGGCATGCTAAACAGTTTTTCGGGGCTAATCCTGCCGTTAATTGCATCGGCTACCGCAACGTTTTTTTTCCGCCAGTTTTTCCGCACAATTCCGAATGAATTATTAGAAGCAGCACAACTCGATAATGCCGGACCAATCCGCTTCTTTCTTGATATCTTACTTCCTTTATCAAAAACCATGATTGCCGCAATTTTCATCATTATGTTTGTTGTTGGTTGGAATCAATATTTGTGGCCAATCATGATGACGACGGATGAAAGCTACAACACCATAGTGATGGGGATTAAGCAGTTACTCAGCGACATTAGTCAAAGCAGTCAACCACGTTATGACCAGGCATTCGCATTAGTTATATTCGCAATGCTGCCACCAATCTTAGTCGTCATCATCTTCCAACGCTGGTTTGTTAAGGGCCTCGTTGAAACCGAAAAATAGCCGTGGTTTTAACCACCGCCAACACCTAATTTGTAAAGAGAACGAATATGTTAGCACTTAAAAACTTAGTTAAAACTTATGACAACGGCCACCAAGCAGTAAAAAATGTTTCTGTTGATATTAAACAAGGGGAGTTCATTGTATTAGTGGGCCCGTCTGGGTGTGGTAAATCATCCATTTTACGATCTATTGCTGGTTTAGAATCAATCACCAGCGGTGAAATACACCTCAATAATCGTCGTATCGATAATGAGAAGCCAGCAAGTCGCGATATTGCGATGGTATTCCAAAATTATGCCTTGTATCCACACATGACAGTGTATGAAAACTTAGCCTATGGATTAAAAAACAGAGGTATAGATAAAAAAACAATTGCATTAAAAATCGAGAAAGTAGCTGCTACATTAAAAATAGCGGACTATCTAGATCGTAAGCCAGCTAAGTTATCAGGTGGTCAACGCCAACGTGTTGCTATGGGTCGCGCAATTGTACGCGATCCCCAATTGTTCTTATTTGATGAGCCTTTATCTAACTTAGATGCATCATTACGTGCGCACATGCGTTTAGAAATTAAGAAGCTACAACGAGAATTAGCCGTAACCAGTGTTTATGTCACACATGATCAGGTTGAAGCAATGACGCTAGCAGACCGCATCATAGTATTAAATCAAGGTGTAATAGAGCAAGTTGGTACGCCCGCCGAAGTTTACCACCAACCAGCAAGTACCTTTGTCGCCAGCTTTATTGGGAGTCCCGCGATGAACTTTCATCAAGCTGAAATTATCGATGGCGTCGTAACATTTGAAGACCAAAGCATATTTTTATCCGAATACGCACATTTACCAGCACAGACAATCCAGTTAGGCATTAGACCTGAACATGCTTTATTAGAGCCTTCGAACACTGGATTAAATTTTTCACTTACCGTACAAGCTGTTGAACCATTAGGACCGAATCAACTCGTGCATGGTTTAGTCAATGATAAAATATTTACGGCTTTAACGCCCGAGCAACACTTCTCAAGCAAAGAAATATTAACCCTGAATGTTGCAAAACAGCACTTACACCTCTTTAGCAAAGACGGGAAACGATTATTATCGGCGAATGAAAATACGGGCACATTAGCTAAAGCAAGCTGAATGCTCGTTAATTAAACCCGTAATAACAAAAAAGGCACACTTCAACCAAACGTTAAAGTGTGCCTTTCTATTTAACTTACTGAATGATTACAGCATCCAGTCATACAATCTTACAAGCTAATGAAGATGCCCGCTAATGCAGCACTCATTAAGTTAGCGAGTGTTGCTGCTAGTACCGCTTTAAAACCTAAGTTTGCAACATCTGAACGACGCTCTGGCGCCATCACACCGATAGAACCGATTTGAATTGCGATAGAACCAATGTTAGCAAAACCACACAATGCAAACGTAATAATAACTTGGCTGTGCTCAGAAATGGTCTCTTTAACGGCAGCGAAGTCCATGAAAGCAACAAATTCATTTAGAATCACTTTTTGACCAATGAATGAACCTGCTACAAGCATTTCATGCTCAGGCACACCAATCATAAATGCGAGTGGAGCGAAGATATAACCCAGCACACTTTGTAACGTTAGGTTTTCAATATTGACCCAGTTACCTACCGTTTCTAAACCAGCATTGACCATTGCAATCACACTCACAAATGCAATTAACATAGTACCGATTGCCACAGCAACCTTCATACCATTCATCGCACCCGCTGCTAATGCATCAATCGCATTACTGTGTTCGCTTTTTGCCATTACAACATCAGCGTCTTCCGTTACAGTTTCTTGCTCTGGTACTAATAACTTAGCCATCAACAAACTGCCCGGTGCCGCCATGAAACTTGCTGCGATCAGGTATTTAAGTTCAACACCTAAACCTGCATAACCACCAAGTACACTGCCCGCAACCGATGCCATACCACCCGTCATTACAGCGAATAATTCTGAACGTGTCATTTTTGGTAAAAACGGTTTTACCAGTAATGGAGACTCACCTTGAGAAAGGAAAATGTTACCCGTGGCAGCTAATGATTCAACACGACTTGTACCAAGAAACCTCTGGATACCACCGCCAATCACTTTAATTACCCACTGCATTACACCAATGTAATAAAGCAATGAAATAAGCGCACTAATAAAAATAACTAAAGGCAATACGCGGATCGCAAAGATAAAACCTTCCGTCGCTAAATCACCGAATAGGAATTGGATACCGACATCAGCAAAACCAAGAACACTCGCCACACCACTGCTCATTGCACCAAGCATTGACTGGCCAATAGAAGAGTAAAGTACAAGTGCAGCAAAACCAGCTTGTAGGAATAATGCTCCACCAACGGTACGCCATTTGATCGCTTTGCGATTTTCAGAAAGTGCACAAGCACATAAAATAAGTACTACGATACCGACTAAGCTAATTAACAACTGCATAATTTCATTCTGCTCATAAAAATAGATGTATAAAAAATGAAGGTGTTATACCGATTGTAATAAAATTTAGATGGCAGTAAACGCAGGAAAAATTAACACCCAGTGGGATTAACTTAGACCTGATTAATGATCAGTATTTTATTGCAATGGGTATTACGTGCATTGATATATGAGGTGAGGAAAAACAGTATTTTCTAAAAAAGAATCTAGTCAGTCCGCCCAATAACAACATACGAGTCACCTTGATCGCAAGCTACAGTCACGCTGGTCCAAATTCCTTGGGTCGCTCATATTTCCTTGATGACGGCTTGTAACTAAGGTGGCTAAACTCGATGGTTCTGGCCGGAACGGAATTATATAGAGATCTAAGTCACATTAACAACCTTATTTAACATTAATTACAAAACATGAATTAATGTTTAAAATTCGAACTAAATACGCAAATATTAAACTTTGCATAGTAATTAACGAACAATGAAACAGATACTAGCTAAAACAATCAACGCTTGAAGAATCACATAGTAAAAGATGTTTACTTGCCATTAGCAATCAATAAGCTTATAAAGCTCTGGTAAATAGTATCATTCGACTTCCCAGAGTGTTTTCTGTCCTATTCAATAAAATTGAGATTTAAACATGTTTGCTAGTAAGAATTTTTTTAACAAGACATTAATAGCCGCTTCTATTATTTTTGCAACGTCAGTGACCGCTGCAGAAAAAGTAGATCTCATGATCACTGACGCCACAGTATTAACGATGAACAGTGATAAAACCATTTATGAAAATGGAACCGTGGTTATTAAAGGGAATAAAATTATTGCCGTTGGTAATGCGGAGCTTGCACAACAATACAAAGCAAACAAGGTAATGAATGTTGATGGCGACATCGTTATGCCGGGTTTAATTAATACTCATACTCACGTATCAATGACCGTATTCCGTTCATTAGCAGATGATGTTCCAGGACGATTACACCGCTACATATTCCCACTAGAGAAGAAACTAGTAAGCCGTGACATGGTGCGTATTGGCGCTAACCTTGGTAACCTAGAAATGGTTAAAGGTGGCGTAACAACGTATAGCGATATGTATTACTTTGAAGACGAGGTAGCAAAGACTGTTGATAAAATTGGTATGCGTGCAATCCTAGGTGAAACAGTGATTAAATTCCCTGTTGCCGATGCACAAAATGCACAAGAAGGCATTCAATACGCACTTAACTTTATTGAAGAATATAAAGATCATCCACGTATTACCCCTGCATTTGCCCCCCATGCACCTTATACAAATACGACAGAAGTTTTGCAACAAATCACTCAGTTAGCAAAAGAGCATAACGTACCTGTATTAATTCATTTAGCTGAATCAGAACGTGAAAACGAAAGTATTGCTAAACGTTCTGACGGTAAATCGCCTGTTGAATACATGGATAGTATTGGTTCATTAGACGAACGTTTAGTGGCTGCTCACATGATCAATGTAAGCGAATCTGATATCGAACTAGTGAAAAAAGCCGATACGGGTGTTGCACATAACATGAGTGCAAACATCAAATCAGCGAAAGGTGTATCACCCGCGCTTAAAATGTATGACGAAAACGTACGTATTGGTTTAGGTACTGATGGTCCAATGTCGGGTAATACATTAAGTACAATCGATGAATTTAACCAAGTGGCTAAAGTTCACAAACTCGTGAATCACGATCGCGGTGCAATGCCCCCTATTAAAGTTATCGACATGGCGACGATGGGCGCAGCAAGAGCATTGCATATGGAAGATAAAATTGGTTCTTTAGAGGTTGGAAAACTAGCTGATGTTATCGTAATTGATACAAAAGCGCCAAACATGGTACCTATGTACAATCCATACTCTGTACTTGTGTACTCAGCAAACTCTGCGAATGTACGCCACTCTATCATTGCAGGTAAGGTGATCATGCAAGATCGTGACATGCTAACGGTTAACGAAAAAGAAATCGTTACTGAAGCAATAGAATTCACTAAAAAAGTACGTAAAACAGTAATAGAGAACGGTGAAAAAGTAATATAAGTAGATTACTTTAACTTAGCATAGATAGTTTCCACCTAAAACATAAAGCCAAGATATTACATCTTGGCTTTTATGCTTAATAATTAAATCAAACAACGTTGAAGCGCCTAAACATCAAGATATTCAAATTGGCAACCCCACTCGTTAACTACCATACTCAAATTAATGAAAGACAAGATTAATTACGAGAACCTTAATGACCGTAAGTGGACATAATCCTTCACTTAACCATCGAAATAGGGACACAGATGGCCAATTCCTACACATCACTCAACTTTGCCCTTGGCGAAACCATCGAACTGCTGCGTGAAAGCGTGACAGCGTTCGCAAATGACGAAATAGCCCCACGCGCAGCACAAATAGATCAAGATAATCTGTTTCCAGCGGATATGTGGCAAAAGTTTGGTGACATGGGATTATTGGGTATCACCATCAGTGAAGAATATGGTGGTGTTGATATGAACTACCTTGCTCATGTCATCGCGATGCAGGAAATAAGCCGCGCATCTGCATCGGTAGGATTAAGCTATGGCGCACATTCTAATCTTTGTGTTAATCAGATATTTCGGCATGGCAATGCCAAGCAAAAACAGAAGTACCTGCCCAAACTCATTAGCGGAGAACACGTAGGTGCATTAGCCATGACCGAACCCAATGCGGGTTCTGATGTGGTTTCAATGAAATTAAGTGCGGTATTGGAAGGTGACAACTACATACTAAACGGCAACAAAATGTGGATCACCAACGGGCCCGAAGCCAGTACTTATATCGTTTACGCAAAAACAGCACCCGAATTAAACAGCCATGGTATTACTGCTTTTATTGTTGAACGCAGTTTTGATGGGTTTAGCCAAGCGCAAAAGCTGGACAAATTAGGCATGCGTGGTTCCAATACCTGTGAGCTTGTGTTTCAACATTGCCGTGTACCCAAAGACAATATCCTGGGCGAACTCAATCAAGGCGTACACGTATTAATGAGTGGCCTTGATTACGAACGCCTTGTGCTAACTGGCGGACCACTCGGGATCATGGATGCTTGCATGGATCTCGTCGTCCCTTATATCCACCAGCGTAAACAGTTCGGTAAAGCCATTGGTGAATTCCAACTTGTGCAAGCCAAAATTGCAGACATGTATAGCCAAATGAACGCAGCCAAATGCTATACCTATACAGTTGCACGCGCTTGTGACAACGGCGAAGCCAGCCGTAAAGACTGCGCAGGAGTGATCTTATATTGCGCCGAACTGGCCACAAAAATGGCACTCGATACAATTCAATTGTTAGGCGGAAATGGTTACAGCAACGAATACCCCGCAGGCCGTTTACTCCGTGATGCCAAGCTCTATGAAATTGGCGCCGGTACATCAGAAATGCGTCGTATATTGATTGGCCGAGAACTGTTTAATGAGCCAGGAGTCTAGAAAACATGGCTAAAATAGGCACAACACTCAATATCAAACACCCTATTTTTGTCGCGAAACAACAAGCCATGCTAGATCTTGTAAAACAGCTAGAAATTAACCTAGAACAAATCAAACAAGGCGGTGGTGAAATAGCACAACAGCGCCATTTAGCCCGAGGTAAAATGCTAGCCCGAGAGCGTATTGATGCTTTATTAGATCCAGGTTCTCCCTTATTAGAACTAGGTCAATTTGCGGCTTGGCGGTATTATCACGAAGCGGTTCCAGCAGCGGGTGTCGTGGCCGGCATTGGGCGCGTAAATGGTATCGAATGTATGATCATTGCCAACGATGCCACCGTCAAAGGCGGCACCTATTACCCATTAACCGTTAAAAAACACCTGCGCGCCCAAGAAATAGCTGAGCGTTGCTGCCTACCTTGTATCTATTTAGTCGACTCTGGTGGTGCATTTTTACCCCAGCAAGATGAAGTTTTCCCCGACCGCGACCACTTTGGCCGTATCTTCTTTAACCAAGCGAATATGTCCGCCAAAGGCATTCCACAAATCGCCTCTGTCATGGGGTTATGTACCGCAGGTGGCGCTTACGTTCCCGCAATGGCAGATGAATCAATCATTGTAAAACAGCAAGGCAGCATTTTCCTCGCAGGCCCTCCATTAGTCAAAGCAGCAACGGGCGAAGAAGTCACCGCTGAAGAATTAGGTGGTGCCGATGTGCATTGTAAAACATCGGGGGTTGCCGACCATTATGCCCAAGACGATGCCCACGCATTACAGCTGGTACGCCAAGCTATCGCCAATATCAACCATGTAAAACGCCCTGATTTAACCATTTATCCCAGTGCCCCACCGCTATACGATAGCCACGAACTGTACGGTATTGTTGGCACCGATTTAAAAAAACAATTCGACGTTAAAGAAGTCATAGCCCGTATTGTTGATAACTCCGAACTCGATGAATTTAAAGCATGCTATGGCACAACACTGGTGTGTGGTTTTTCCCGTATTCAGGGTTACCCTGTCGGTATCATCGCCAACAACGGCATCTTATTTTCTGAATCTGCCCAAAAAGGCGCGCATTTTATTCAACTTTGCTGCAAACGCAAGGTCCCATTAGTGTTCCTGCAAAATATCACCGGGTTTATGGTCGGAAAAAAGTACGAAGCAGAAGGCATAGCAAAGCACGGAGCAAAAATGGTTGCCGCAGTAGCTTGCGCACAAGTGCCTAAGTTTACCGTCATTATTGGCGGTAGTTATGGTGCTGGTAATTATGGTATGTGTGGCCGTGCTTACGACCCCACCTTGTTATGGATATGGCCGAATGCCAGAATTTCAGTGATGGGTGGAGAGCAAGCTGCAAGCGTACTCAGTCAAATCAAAAAAGACGGGTTCGCACGTAATAATAAAATCATGACAGATGACGAAGAAACTAAATTTAAAGCCCCTATTATTGAACAATATGAAACCCAGGGAGACCCTTATTATGCCAGCGCACGACTGTGGGATGACGGTATTATCGACCCTTTGCAAACGAGGCAAGTACTCGGATTAGCGATATCAGCCGCACTTAATGCACCGATTAAAGATACCCAGTTTGGCATTTTTAGAATGTAGTTTTGTCTATCTCAATTTATATGCCCAAACTACTTCAAGGTGCACAATCACAAATCAAATATCATTATCATTATCACAGCTAGGATCATTGAATGACAAAGAATTCAGACCAACTCAATATCATCAATGCAGAGCACT
Source organism: Moritella sp. 28 (assembly GCF_018219435.1). Taxonomy (NCBI): domain Bacteria; kingdom Pseudomonadati; phylum Pseudomonadota; class Gammaproteobacteria; order Alteromonadales; family Moritellaceae; genus Moritella; species Moritella sp. 28. Next base: position 3,152,073 of record NZ_CP056121.1, read on the forward strand.
TACATACGGCGATTGATCATCAGGGTGTTGCAACTATCACCCTCACTCGTGCCAAGGTACGCAACGCATTTAGTGCCGACACAATCAATCACCTGCTTACCACCTTAGCGGTGTTAAAACATGATTCTGCTGTGAAAATATTGATATTACGCGCCCAAGGTGAACACTTTTCTGCTGGGGCGGATATAAAGTGGATGAAAGATATTGCCAAACTCGGCTATCAAGACAATCTATCCGATGCGGTACAATTAGCAAAGTTAATGGATAAGCTGAATCAATTCCCTAAACCAACCATAGCGCTAGTACAAGGCGCTTGCTTTGGAGGCGCAATCGGACTTGTCGCCTGTTGTGACATAGCCCTCGCGACAACCACCGCCAAATTTTGCCTAAGTGAAGTCAAAATTGGTCTTATCCCTGCGGTAATCAGCCCTTACGTTGTGGCCGCGATTGGGCCTCGGCAAGCACGACGATATTGTTTAACAGGTGAAGTGTTTAGCGCAGAGCAAGGGCTAGAGTATGGTCTAATCCATCAAATACATGATGATTTAGACACACTGTCCACGCCCTTTATCAATGCTTTACTCAATAATGGTCCAGCAGCAATGCAAGCAGCTAAAGCACTCATTAATGACATTACCAACCATGTTATCAATGACACATTAATTGCCGACACAAGCCAGCGTATTGCCGCAATTCGGGTATCAAACGAAGCTCAGGAAGGACTCGATGCATTTTTGAATAAGCGTAAGCCCGACTGGAGCAAGGAATAACGTCTATGTCGCATCATTCGTTCGCGAATAAGCCCAAGCCATTTACCAAGGTCCTCATCGTTAATCGCGGTGAAATAGCCTGTCGAATCATAAAAACAGCGCAGCGACTTGGTATTCAGTGTGTCGCCATTTATTCCGCTGCTGACACAAATTCACGTCACGTTAGCATGGCTGATGAAGCATTTTATTTAGGGCCTGCACCAGCAACAGAGTCTTACCTTAATCGCGCGCGAATTTTAGAAATAGCAGCAGAGTCCAATGTTCAAGCTATTCACCCTGGTTATGGTTTCTTATCCGAAAACGCAGACTTTGCCCAAGCATGTACGCTACAAGGCTTAATCTTCATTGGGCCAAGTGTAGATGCGATAACAGCAATGGGCAGTAAAAGCGCTGCGAAGGCCATCATGGCAACAGCGCATGTTCCTCTGGTCCCGGGTTACCATGGTCACTGCCAAGACGAGCTAACGTTAAAAAAGAACTCACAACAGATCGGCTATCCACAGTTACTTAAAGCCGTATATGGCGGTGGTGGTAAAGGAATGCGTATCATCAATCACGCCAGTGAGTTTACCTATGCTCTCGCCGCAACGAAACGAGAATCAATGGCTAGTTTTGGTAATGACGACATGCTAATAGAGCGCTATTTAACTAAGACTCGCCACGTCGAAATCCAGATTTTTAGTGACCATCATGGTGACTGCATTTACCTCTCTCAACGTGATTGCTCCATTCAACGCCGTCATCAAAAAATATTAGAAGAAGCCCCCGCCCCCGCATTACCACTTGCAACTCAAATAGCCATGGGGGAAGCCGCAGTTGCCGCCGCAAAAGCCATTAATTACCATGGGGCTGGCACGGTGGAGTTCTTATATGATGAGCAAGGCCAGTTCTATTTCATGGAGATGAATACCCGTTTGCAAGTTGAACATCCCATCACCGAAATGATTACAGGGCTTGATTTAGTCGAATGGCAGTTGCATATTGCCAACGGTGAACCATTACCCTTAAATCAAAACCAAGTACAAATTAATGGTCATGCGATTGAAGTACGGATTTACGCTGAAGATCCTGATAAAGATTTTATGCCCGCCAGTGGGAATATAGAATTTTTGAATCAACCCGTAGAATCCAAACACGTGCGTATTGATACTGGTGTAGTTCAAGGCGATGAAATCAGTCCGTATTACGACCCCATGATCGCCAAGTTAATTGTCTGGGATCATAACCGAGACCTTGCCCTGCTGCGATTACAAGCCGCATTGGCTGATTATAAGATTGCCGGCATTAAAACCAACATCGGTTTTTTAACTCAGTTAATACAAATACCTGCGCTGCAAGCAGCGAGTCTCAATACTGACTTTATTATCACCCATGCGGAGGCCTTAAAACCTAAAGCAGTAAGTCTTAATTATGTCTTAATCTTGGCGGGATTCGCATTACAGTTAAATCTAGAATCACAGTACGTTACGACTGATGCTATAACCAGTAATACCGTAATGCATCATATAAACAATGATATACACTCCCCTTGGTCTCAAACAACGAGTTGGCGTTTAAATCAACCCGCAATCAAAAAATTTACACTGACAACGACCAATAACGACAACCATCATTACACACTCACACTGACAAAGTTAGCGCAGGGTTTTCAAGTAACAGTTAATAGCTATGAACAACACACTCAAAACAAAAGCCAGAAAAAAGATAAAGTGTGTTCAGATAGCCTTGTGAGTGGTCAACTTAATCGCAATGAACTCACCGCGTGTATCGATGGTCATCAAATTAAAGCAACGATTGTTATATCGCCATTACACATAACTGTTTTTTATGCGGGTAGTAGCACCGTGCTATTACGCCAATCTCTAATGCAATCCACAGTGCAAAACAAGGCCTTACGATCTAGTATTGAAGATGAACTCGAAACAAAGATAACCGCACCAATGAATGGCGTTATTGTCAGCGTACTTTGCCAACCCGGCCAAATCGTCGAGGCGGGTGAACCTTTAGTCGTGATGGAAGCGATGAAGATGGAGTGCAATATCAATGCACCCGTAGCTGGCACAGTAACAACCGTGTTTTATCAAGATGGCGACATGGTCAAAGATGGTGCTCAATTAATACAATTAACTCCATCCCTGACACTTGATAACAAGGAACAAGCGTAATGACGTCGCGACTCTCTGATAACCAGAACCACCGCTCTAACCAAGAGCATCAACTGCCCGAAACAGTTAAAATTGTCGAAGTAGGCCCCCGGGACGGGCTACAAAATGAAATAGAAATAAGCCTAAATGATAAGATCTCGCTGGTGAATATTCTTAGCCATACCGGTTTGACCATGATCGAATCAGGTAGCTTCGTCTCACCCAAATGGGTGCCCCAGATGGCAAATAGTGGCGATCTATTTAAACGTATAAAGCGCACTAATGGTGTTACTTATTCTGCGTTAACGCCCAATTTGATTGGTTTAAATGCTGCTATCGCTGCAAATGTCGATGAAGTGGCAATATTTGGTTCTGCGTCTGAAAGCTTTAGCCGCAAAAATATTAACTGCTCTATTAACGAATCACTGCGTCAATTTGAGCCAGTCGTAAAACAAGCACTAGCGACAGGATTACCCGTACGTGGTTACATCTCTTGCACACTTGGCTGCCCCTATGAAGGCTACATCAGCGTTAACAAAGTAGCAAAAGTCGCTCAACAGTTACACGACATGGGATGTTATCAAATTAGCCTTGGAGATACTGTTGGTGTAGGTACACCCGAAGCAGTAAAAACCATGATCAACGCCGTCGCTCAGCACGTTCCCATCACTAAATTAGCTGTACATTTCCATGATACTTACGGCCAAGCGTTAGCCAATATTTATGCCGCATTACAATTAGGTATTCGTGTTATCGACAGTGCTGTAGCAGGTTTAGGTGGTTGTCCTTATGCCCGTGGCGCGTCAGGTAATGTCGCCACCGAAGATGTGGTGTATATGCTCAATGGCTTAGGGATTGAATCTGGTGTAGATCTCAATGAATTAATTACTGCAGGTAACTTTATTTGCCAACGTTTAAATCGTCCCAATGGCTCTAAAGTCGCCCTAGCCTACCCCACCGCTCAAGCGCGATTTCAATCATTAATATGAGGTTGTAATGACAGTAGAGTCCGCAGTACCAATCTGGACACCGAGCCAAGCGCGCATTGATGGTAGTAACATTAACCATTATTTGCGATTTTTGCGTGATGAATACAGCCTTACTTTTGCACACTATCAGCAATTACATCAGTGGAGCATTAATAATACGGCTATATTTTGGCGCTCATTAGTTACTTTTTTTAAATTCAAAGGTGACTTTAACCTTAATCGTATCTTTGTTTATGATGACTGCTTTTACCGCTGCCAATGGTTTCCAGATTCAACATTAAACTTTGCAGAGAACCTGCTATTCCCCAATAATATTTCAGCCTATAAAAACGAGAAATATAACGAAGACAAGTTAGCCATAATCAGCCACGGTGAAGATGGTCGACGCACCCAACTTAGCTATAAACAGCTACGAAATGAAGTCACTCGTATTGCCGCCGCGATGCGAGAGCTAGGGATTGTAAAAGGCGATCGTGTTGCTGGTTTATTACCCAACAGCAGCGAAGCGATTATTGCAATGTTAGCCACAACCAGTATTGGCGCAATCTGGTCATCTTGCTCGCCTGATTTTGGTTTCCAAGGCGTAATGGACCGATTTAATCAAATCCAGCCAAAATTATTATTCGCATGTAACGGCTATTGTTATGCCGGAAAGCAAATTAATATCATGGATAAAGTGTCAGCCATTGCCAACGCCTTACCCGAATTAAATGAACTCGTCATTGTATCTTATTTAAAAACAACACCAACACCAACACAGAACGCGTATTCAAAAAAACTTGATGCACCTATCCGTGATAAGTCTTCACAATGTGACTGGCGGTATTTTAGTGCCGTAATTCCACGCTCTTTAACATTCGAGTCGGTTAATTTTTCAGACCCGCTATATATTTTATACTCTTCAGGCACGACAGGCATGCCAAAATGTATTGTCCACAGTGTTGGCGGCACATTGCTGCAGCATGTAAAAGAACTCGCCTTACATACCGATGTTAAGGTAGATGACCGCATTTTTTATTACACAACATGTGGCTGGATGATGTGGAATTGGTTGGTGAGCAGTTTATCTCAGGGCGCAACCTTAGTGTTATTTGACGGCTCACCATTTTATCCACATCAGCAGGTACTTTTTGAACTGGCCGATACAGAAAAAGTATCCATTTTTGGTGCCAGCGCCAAGTATTATTCAGCTTGTGATAAAGCCTTATTACATCCAGCGCAAGACTATAACCTCAGTCATTTAAAAACCTTGCTATCAACTGGATCCCCCTTGTCACACGAAAGCTTTGATTATATTTATCAATATATTAAACAGGATATTTGTGTTTCAAGTATCAGTGGTGGCACCGATATTATTTCTTGCTTCACACTGGGCATGCCAACCTTGCCTGTGTATCGCGGTGAACTGCAGTGCTTAGGGTTAGGCATGGACGTGACCTTTATGCATAATGAAGGGTCAAAACACAGTATTGAAGGCAAAGGGGAACTGGTTTGTCGCCAGCCCTTCCCTTCGATGCCAACAGGTTTTTGGCAAGACCCTTATGGTCGTAAATACCATAACGCTTACTTTACCCACTTTGATAACATCTGGGCACAGGGTGATTATGGCGAATTGGTGAAACATCACATCGGTGCTTGGAATACCGAAAATGACATACCGCAAGATATACATATTAACCAAGTCGGTGTGATCATCCATGGTAGAGCTGATGCGGTATTAAACCCCGGAGGGGTACGTATTGGCACCGCAGAAATATACCGACAGGTAGAAAAGCTTGCAGCGATACAAGAGTCAATTGCAATTGCACAGCAGTGGCATGATGACGTACGCGTGATCTTGTTTGTACGTTTATCAAAAAATGTCATATTAGATACACTATTAACTATGCAAATCAAAAATATAATTCGAACCAATACCAGTCCAAGACATGTCCCGGCTAAAATCATCGCGGTGGCTGATATACCCAAAACCATCAGTGGTAAGATTGTCGAACTGGCCGTGCGTAATGTAATACACGGTATTGCAGTAACGAATAAAGATGCCCTCGCTAACCCTGAGGCCTTAGCCTTATTTGCTGATTTACCTGAACTACAATGTGAGTAATGGTCATTGTGTATCCCCTTTAATGCTACAACTTGTGCATCGTATATTAGCAATGTACGATGTGACTAATTATAAGGAACAGCGTTAAGGAAGCTAAGTTGTCTTCAATTATTATTAAACCATTTTTCCATAAAGATACTTGTACGATAAGTTACATTATTTATGATTTGAATAGCGCTAAGGCTGCAATCATTGATAGTGCTATCGATTATGAAAACAACGCTGGTAAGGTTGCTTTTTATTTTGCAGATGCTCAAATTGAGTTTGTACAACACCACAAACTAGAAGTTGAATGGATATTAGAAACGCACGCCCATGCAGATCACTTATCAGCCGCACATTATTTAAGATCCAAGCTTGGTGGTAAAATCGCTATTGGTAAGTACATTACGCAAGCACAGCGTATTTTTAAGGATATCTTTGCCTTGAGTGACAGTGAAATATCTGTATCGGGTGCCGAGTTTGATCTACTGCTTAGCCACAATGACAAGCTTTATATTGGTGACACTGTTATCAAGGTTATTGAAACACCTGGACACACAAAAGACAGCGTAACTTATCTCGTCGAAGACAATGCATTCATTGGAGATACGTTATTCATGCCAGATAGCGGTTCAGCACGTTGTGACTTCCCTGGCGGTGCTGCGACCGAATTATATCAGAGCATAATGCAACTCTACGCACTCCCAGACAATACCAAGCTATGGATGTGCCATGATTACCAACCAAACGGTAGAAAACTACAATACCAAACGACCGTTGCTGAAAGCAAAAAGTCGAATATACATATTCGTAATGATGTCAGCCATGACTGCTTTGTTGCAACAAGACAAACGCGTGATAAAACCTTAGCAGTGCCAAGGCTCTTGTACTCTGCATTGCAAGTCAATATTAAAGCAGGAGAACTGCCGCAAACAAATAATCGCAACCAAGTGCTTTTAAAAGAGCCTGCCCACGCATTAAAAATTGATTAACTATGAATGAAAAAATAAGCAGGGTGCAAATTATGCACCCTGCTACTTCTAAGCATAAGTTCTCATCATTACTTCTAACTATGCGCTTATTACTAATCTAAAGCCTAGTTTTGATATTTACTCACATCAATGCCTAATAATTTAGCAATGCCATGGCCATAATCAGGGTCGGCTTTAAAACAATGTCTTAAATGTCTGATTTGAATTTCCTCTGGTACACCACCTAAGTTACGCGCCGTATTATCAAACAAAATAGCTTGTTTTTCTGGCGTCATAAGTCGGAACAAATCACCTGGTTGACTAAAGTAATCATCATCTTCGCGATGGTCCCAGTGCGCAGCGGCACCATCTAAGCTTAACGGAGGCTCAGAGAAGTCAGGTTGTTCAGCCCATTCACCTTGATCGTTTGGCTCATAACCTAGCGTACCGCCATAGTTACCATCAACACGCATAGCGCCATCTCGGTGATAACTGTGTACAGGGCAGCGCGGCGCATTAACCGGAATACTGTGGTGATTAACCCCTAAACGGTAACGTTGTGCATCGCCATACGAGAACAGACGACCTTGTAACATTTTATCTGGTGAAAAACTGATACCCGGTACTACGCTTGCTGGATTAAAAGCGGATTGCTCAACTTCGGCAAAGAAGTTTTCAGGATTACGGTTTAGCTCGAACTCACCCACTTCAATCAGTGGATAGTCGCTATGTGGCCAGATTTTAGTAAGATCAAACGGGTTATAAGGCACTTTAGATGCGTCGTCTTCTGGCATGATTTGCACTTGCAGCGTCCACTTAGGGAAGTCGCGATTATCAATGCTTTCTAACAAATCTCGGTGATGACTTTCTCGGTCTTTACCGATCAATACTTCTGATTCTGCATCCGATAAGTTTTTAATACCCTGCTGTGATTTGAAATGGAATTTGACCCAGAAACGTTCATTATCACTGTTGATAAAGCTAAACGTGTGACTACCAAATCCGTGCATATGTCGATACGTTGCCGGAATACCACGATCACTCATTACTATTGTGATTTGATGCAACGCTTCAGGTAATGATGTCCAGAAATCCCAGTTGTTTTTTGCACTGCGCATATTCGTTCTAGGATCGCGCTTTACTGCATGATTTAGATCGGGAAATTTAAGCGGATCACGCAAGAAAAACACCGGTGTATTGTTACCGACGAGATCCCAGTTGCCTTCTTCTGTATAGAACTTCATTGCAAAACCACGAATATCACGCTCGGCATCTGCGGCTCCACGCTCACCTGCAACTGTAGTAAACCGTGTAAACATCTCTGTTTTTTTACCAATTGCCGAGAAAATTTTCGCTTTGGTAAATCGAGTAATATCATGCGTAACGGTAAACGTACCATAAGCACCAGAGCCTTTGGCATGCATACGACGTTCAGGGATCACCTCTCGATCAAAGTGTGCGAGTTTTTCCAGAAACCACACATCCTGTAGCAGTTGAGGCCCTCTTTTACCCGCGGTTTGGACATTCTGATTATGCGCAACAGGGCAACCTGCTGCAGTCGTTAATTTCTTACTCATCACTAATTCCTTCTATATGTTATTTATTATTTTAGAAACGAACTGATATAGTTATTTATTGTTTTTATTCATTGTTAACCGTTTAACGGCAAACTAGGTGGCGCAATGACTCGAATGTTCAAGTCACTCGGTGGATTGTTTATAAACTCGAGAGATTCGTTATAATTGTTCGCTCTTACCATCATTGATTTTGCGATATTAGGGTGCTGAGAGAATAGTGTTTTAACCAACCATGAATACTTAGTTGTTTGTTTTTTATCACTAAGCGGATGTGTAAGTAACACGGTAATATCACGCGCACCCAACCGATATGCTTTGCGTACAGGGATAGAATCGGCAACGCCTCCATCAGTATAGCAGCCGCCTGAAAAGCAAGGCGTTTCACGATAAGCAATAGGATTAAAAAAGACCTTATCAGTGGCCATTATGGTAATGGTGATGATATTGAAACTACGCTGTGGAGCATTGGCAAAAATACCGCGCATACCGCCACCTTCTACAATTAATGCTCTTTTTTGCATTGCTTCACTCCTGCTTAAATCAATGCATTAAGAATAGAATTATTTGAACACAAACAAAAAACGATTAAATCTAACATTTTGATAGATTAAAACTATTAAGCTTAATTTTATTAAATTCGCATTAATTTGGTACAGCAGATATGAAGCATTGCTGTATGATGGTGAAACATAATATACCTATTTATAAATACTTTTGTAAATCGAACGTTTAACTTTTAGCTCGATTTTTGATATAAATAAGACATACAGACCCGTAACTACTTGAATAAAAAATTAGGGAATGATTTAAATGCAAGATACATTAACGGTTGTCCTCGCTGGTGGAATGGGGGCACGCCTTGCTCCGCTCTCCGATAACAGAGCAAAGCCCGCTGTGCCTTTCGGTGGTAAATATCGAATCATCGACTTTACCTTAACCAATTGCCTTCACTCTGGCCTAAGACGAATTCTGGTCTTGACCCAATATAAGTCCCATTCATTACAGAAACATTTACGTGATGGCTGGTCTATCTTCAACCCAGAGTTAGGTGAATACATTACCGTCGTCCCGCCGCAAATGCGTAAAGGCGATAAGTGGTATAGCGGCACAGCCGACGCCATTTATCAAAACTTATGGTTGTTATCACGTAGCGAAGCTAAGTATGTTGTGGTTCTCTCTGGTGATCATATCTACAGAATGGATTATGCACCCATGCTGCAACGCCATCAGGAAATAGGCGCAGATTTAAGCATCGCTTGTATGGACGTACCCGTTGCTGAAGCGAAAAAATTTGGTGTAATGGCGATCGACGAAAACCGAAAAATCATCGAATTTTCAGAAAAACCTGAGCATCCAGCGTCACGACCCGATGACCCTGAAAAGAGTTTGGCGTCAATGGGCATCTATATTTTCACCACTGATGCGTTAATTGATGCGTTAGAAAAAGACGCAGACAATCCCAATTCTAACCACGATTTTGGTAAAGATATTATTCCAAGGTTAATTGATAAAGAAAAAGTCTACGCACACCAATTTGGCGGTTCGGCTGGACGTGTGAGCGAGGATGCTTATTGGCGTGATGTGGGCACCATCGATTCGTTATATCAAGCCAATATGGATTTGCTAAAACCCGTTTCACCCATCAATTTGTACCAACGCGACTGGGGTATTAGAACCTACGAACCACAATTACCACCAGCAAGAACGACGGCATCGGAAACCGGCAATGAAGGGATATTTATCAATTCGCTTATTTCTAACGGTGTGCTTATCACTGGTGGTTCAGTACAAAATTCGGTTTTATCATCAAATGTACAAATCAACGACGGGGCGACTGTTTCAGCAAGTATCTTGTTTGATGATGTTGAAGTCGGCGAATACAGCCAGCTGCAGAATTGCATTATCGACAAACATGTAAAAATCCCACCAAGAACCAAAATAGGGGTGAATAAAGCAGAAGACGCCGCGCGATTCACCATTTCAGAACGCGGTGTTGTTGTCGTACCTGAATCTTATAAATTCGAGTGATCGTATTACATAAGTAACAAGTGTTATTCCTATTGACCACAACACTTGTTCATATTTAACCACCATTATTGTCCATCAAAATCTTAGCTATCGTTTATAAAAATGATAGCTAATTCTTCGCTTTCAACACCGCAATTAACTCAGGCAATACTTCGAACAAGTCGGCTACTAAGCAATAGTCTGCCACATCAAAAATGACGTATTTAGATCGCCATAAACAGTCACAATCATACCTGTTCACCCCATTTTAAAATCCATTGTCACAAAGTCCCCATTAAGTAAACGCCTTCATATCCGATGTTACAACCACCCACGTCAATCCGTTTTCACCACAAGCGTTTTATAAAAACTAACGCTTGTTAAATCTATTTAAATATTTTTATTCATTGATTTAGGTCAATATCGCCCCGCTCAGAACATTAAGTACTTTCAAAACAACTTGATATGAACATAAAGGTAAACACTTTATTCAAATATTGATTTTCATATCTAACAACATATTGGACACATAAAATGATGTTAAAGAAAACGATGTTGGCGACAAGCTTATTACTCGTCAGCTCATTAGCGCATGCAATCTCAACCCAGCCCCTAGATAAAGATTTTACCTTACAGCTATTAGGTTCTGGTGGCCCGATTTCTGATGATGCCAGAGCCTCCTCCGGTGAGGTTATTTGGTGGAAAGGAAAATCACGCGTCCTTATCGATGCGGGGGGCGGTGTATATCTAAGATTTGGTCAGTCTAGTTCTAGAATGGAAGATCTTAATTTTCTCGGTATTACTCACTTTCATACCGATCATGTTACAGACCTACCCGCATTACTAAAAGGCGGTTACTTTTTTAACCGAACGAGTACTTTAGCCATATCAGGACCAACAGGAGGTGGAGAGTTCCCTAGTTTAACTGAGTATATGGATGCTCTATTTAATTCAGATAAAGGGGCATATGCATACCTTAATGGGATTTATGATGGTAGTCACGGTCTATTTCCTGTCTCTATTGAAGATGTTGATATCCACAAAAAACAAGCGACTAAAGTATACGACGCAGATGGTTTAACCATCTACGCTAAGAATATCCCCCACGGAGATGTGCCTTGCTTAGCCTATCGAATTGAATCAGCTAAAGGGACGATTGTTATTTCAGCTGATCAGAACGGCAGTGACGAATCATTTATCGAATTTGCTCAAGATGCCGATATTCTGGTTATGCCGATGGCTATTGATGAAGATGCCGACAGCAGTTCTGCTTATCTACACGCAAAACCCTCAATGGTTGGAAAAATTGCGGCTAAAGCCCATGCAAAAATGCTTGTGCTTAACCACTTTATGGGTAAGAGCTTACGCCAAAAAGATAAATCTATCGAAATAATCAAAAAATACTATAAAGGGCCTGTTTATGCGGGTCGCGACCTTGCTAGCTATCCCGTTAAATTTTAATTAAGGACTCGAAAATGAAAAACAAATTAATGCTATCAATCGCTATGACTTCCTTAATAGGTCTTAATATAGGCCAAGTCCAAGCTGAAGTAACTCAAGCTCAAACTCAGGCTCAGACGGCTCCGGCGAAAGCGGATGGCGGCAACGGAGGTAAATGTGCCAGTGGTAAATGCGGAACAGAAAAACGTTTTGAAAAAAAAGAATTAATCAATGATCCCCAAGGACAATTAGTTCGTGCTCGGGATGGTAAATGTGGCCTTTCCGGTCAAGGTATTACCAGCGATAAGACACCGACTCAATATGCTCAACCAGGTAAATGCGCAGGCGGCTTATGCGGGCAATAGCGGCGACAAGTAAAGGTATTGGCCTGCGTAACGAGCATATCCATGCATTATGTCATCAGCCCATTGTGCCACAGCTAGACTTCTTAGAACTAGCACCGGAAAACTGGATGAACATGGGTGGACTAAAACGCGAAAGTCTCGACTGTATTGCAGAACGTTATCCGCTTATTGCGCATGGTCTTAGCTTATCTATTGGCGATATTCAGCCACTGAATGTTGATTTCATCAAAAAAGTCGGTAATTTCTTAGATTATTACAATATTGAAATTTACAGTGAACACTTAAGCTTTTCTCGAGATAAAACAGGTTATCTCTATGAGCTACTGCCCGTTCCCCGCCATCAAGCCAACATAGGCTATTTGGCAGATCGCATTAAGCAGGTTCAAGACATTATTAAACGACCATTAGTATTGGAAAACATCTCTTTCTATCACCAATACTCAGATGAAATGCCAGAGGCAGAATTTATATCAGCACTCATTGATAAGAGTGGCTGCGAATTGCTACTGGATATCAACAATGCCTATGTGAATAGCAAGAACCACAATTATAACGCCATGAACTTTATTACGTCATTGCCGAGTAAGTCGATTCGTTATTACCATATTGCCGGACATTTAGAACAAGAAGATGGTTTTCTTCTCGATACGCACGGCAAGGACGTTAACCATGCAGTGACAGCATTAGCGCAACAGGTCATTCAATATCATGGTATGCGCCCGCTACTGTTAGAACGCGATCATCATGTGCCAGCGCTAGCAACACTTTGCAATGAGTTGAGCCAAGTACATCAGTCTGTAGTAGAAGAAAAGCAAGTTGGGGTGGCCAGATATGCATAATCCACCAGATCAACTACGTCAAGATATACAGCAATTTACTCACGCTATTCGCCACCAAGGGGCAGCAACCAACAAGCTAAATATTGCTCGTTATCGGGGATTTATTATTGACAACATAAGTGATGTTATCAGTCATACATTTCCATTATTTAGCTTTGCGCTAGGCGATAAAAACAAAGAAATTTTAGTGTTGGCGTTTTTAAATAGTCACCCATCAATGGAGCCTGAGTTTCATAACATCGCGACCGAATTTGTCCGTTTCATACAAAATCATAATGAAACCAGCCATATATTATTGTCTCTGCTGGAGTTTGAGTGGGTTATATTCAGCACCGAAATAACCCCTCTCATCGCCAATAATTCAAACGTAATGCCTGAATTAGACAATTTAAAAGATCGGGATGTTGACATCACTCTTAATCCAACACTGCAATGTGTTGATGTGCCGTTTTCAGTCGATCAGCTAACGGTGAGCTTTTGCCCTCTTATACCAGGACGATTTGCCTATGGCATTTTTAGAAATACAAAACATCAGGTTTTATGGCAAGCACTCACGCTTATCGATCGATTTTTAATGGGCTATCTTTCTCAGGACATGCCGACTAGCTACGCCACCTTAAAAAAACAGATAGAAAAACACCTGAAAAACTTCGATTTAAATACCTGGTTGATGCATTCCCACAATTCAAACTTAATTAACATATCGCACAAAGAGAAATGTCATGATTAAAGTATTATTATCTCGCATTTATTTACTACTCGATAAATGTAAAAAATTCGATTTCCTAGCATTACTTGCCATTCGTTTATATTTAATCCCGGTCATCTATGTCGGGGCTCACTCTAAGGTTGTCGGTTTTGAGGGTACAGTGGCCTGGTTTGGCGCATCTGCTGCAGACGGCGGTCTTAACTTACCTTTCCCTGTATTATTGGCATTTATAGCAACCGCTACCGAAGTTATTGGTTTAATTTGTATTGCACTGGGTTTATTCACACGACTCATGTCCATTCCAATGATCATTATGATGAGCGCTGCGAGCGCTATGGTCCATTGGTCCCATGGCTGGCTTGCAATCGCTGATGGTCATGCAGAATCAAGTATCCGGTTGAGTAATTTTATTACTTGGTTAGCTGAAAATTTCCCTGGTCGTTATAACTACATTACTGAGCTGGCCGATCCTGTGATGCTCAATAATGGCATGGAATTCGGCATCACTTATTTTGTTATGTTAATGGTTCTATTCTTCTACGGCGGTGGCCGTTATGTCAGTGCCGACTACTGGCTGAAAAAACGTTTAAATCTAACCAACACGCATAAATAAATCTATTAGGAAATCTTTATATGATTAATGACACGTTGGTGGAGCTGTCTCGTTGGCAGTTTGCCATCACAGCGCTATTCCATTTCCTGTTCGTCCCACTCACCATCGGCATGTCTTGGATACTGGTGATCATGGAATCTGTTTATGTCATCACAGGACGCCAAATATACCGAGATATGACCCAGTTCTGGGGAAAGCTATTCGGCATTAATTTTGCGCTCGGTGTCGCGACTGGCCTAACCATGGAATTTGAATTTGGTACCAACTGGGCCTACTTCTCGCAATATGTGGGTGACGTATTTGGTGCCCCTTTGGCTATCGAAAGTATGATGGCTTTTTTCCTTGAATCAACATTCGTGGGTATGTTTTTCCTCGGTTGGGACAGATTATCTAAACGACAACACTTAACCGGCACCTTTGTCATGGCGCTAGGTACGAACTTGTCTGCATTGTGGATCTTAGTTGGTAATGCTTGGATGCAAAATCCAGTCGGTAGTGAATTCAACTATGAAACCATGCGCATGGAAATGATCAGTTTCTCAGAATTGCTATTCAATCCAGTAGCGCAAGTGAAGTTCATTCATACGGCTGCAGCAGGCTATGTGACTGGCGCGATGTTTGTGATGAGTATCAGCAGTTATTACATATTGAAGGGTCGGGATTTACCTTTTGCCAAGCGTTCATTTTCAGTAGCGTCAGGATTTGGTATCGCAGCGATCTTATCTGTTTTATTACTCGGCGATGAATCGGGTTATGAAGCAGGTGCGGTGCAAAAGGCCAAACTAGCTGCCATTGAAGCTGAATATCATACCGAACCAGCCCCCGCGGACTTTACCTTGATAGGGTTACCAAACGACAAGGAGATGCACACTGATTATTCAGTCAAGATCCCTTATGCGCTGGGCATTATTGCTACCCGATCATTAGATAAACAAGTCACTGGGATAAACGACCTTAAAAAAGGTAACGAAGCACGGGTCCGCAATGGCATGATTGCCTATAGCTATCTACTAAAACTACAAGCAGGCGAGAAAACACAGGAGAACCTAACGGGTTTCAACGAGACCAAACAAGATCTCGGTTATGGCCTGCTGCTTAAGCGCTATACAGAAAATGTGGTAGACGCAAGTGAAGAACAAATCACCAAGGCAGTGGATGACTCAATCCCACCAGTTGCCCCTCTGTTCTTTGCATTTCGTATTATGGTTGGCAGTGGTATGGCTATGCTATGCCTGTTTGTGCTGGCTTTTTACTTTAATGCAAAACGGGTTATTGAACAAAAACGATGGTTACTCAAAGCCATTTTATTTTCCCTTCCATTACCTTGGGTTGCGATAGAAACAGGCTGGCTTGTCGCTGAATTAGGTCGTCAACCTTGGTCAATCAGTGAAGTTTTCCCGACGTTTCTGTCCGTATCAAATTTAACGGTAAGTGATGTTCTGACCAGTATGATCGCCTTTATTTCTGTCTATACCATTATGTTCATTATCGAAATGTTCCTGATGATTAAATTTGCTCGAATAGGTCCAAGTTCATTACATACAGGCCGTTATCACTTCGAACAAGCAGCTAACGCACCATCAGGATTGCGTCAACAAACACTGGAGTCTTAACATGTTTGACTATGAAAGCTTAAAATTACTCTGGTGGGCATTGATGGGTATCCTGATGATAGGTTTTGCCGTCACTGCTGGTATGGATATGGGGGTCGGTGGTTTATTACTTTTCGTTGGTAAAAGTGATAATGAACGCCGCGTTGTGATTAATACAGTAGGGGCGCATTGGGACGGTAACCAAGTGTGGTTTATTGCCTTTGGCGGTTGCTTGTTCGCGGCTTGGCCGATGGTGTATGCCACCGCATTTAGTGGTTTCTATTTTGTGATGATGCTAACCCTATTTTCGCTATTTCTAAGACCTTTGGCGTTTGATTATCGTAATAAGATTAATTCTCCTCGCTGGCGCAACAACTGGGATAAGGCCTTATTCGTCGGCAGTATGGTTGCTCCACTGGTATTTGGTGTCGCTTTTGGCAACTTATTAGAAGGTGTACCCTTTTCTTTCGATAAGTTTTTGCGCGTTACTTATACCGGCACTTACCTCGGTTTATTTAACCCATTTGCCCTGCTGTCTGGAGTGGTCAGTGTTGCCATGATTATTATGCATGGCGGTACTTGGTTAGTAATGCGAACCAATGAACAAGTGGCAGCAAGATCAGCGAAGGCTGCACAAATCGCATCTTTGGTTCTGGTTGCCAGCTTTGCTTTAGCGGGCGCTATGGTTGCCAGAACAATTGAAGGCTTTGTGATCACCAGCGAGATTAACACTGCAGCGTTAGCGATTCCGACCACCAAACACGTCGTTACAGAATTAGGTGCTTGGATGCATAACTATAAGCTCCAACCATTACTTTGGTCATTCCCGGCTCTTGGTATCATCATGGCGCTTATCGCAGGTTTGATGGCCCGCGCAGGTAAAGGCGCATTGGCATTTATCGCTAGTGGTTTATCTGTAACAGGGGTCATTCTCACTGCTGGTACAGCAATGTTCCCATTTGTAATGCCATCGAGTAGCGTGCCAGATCACAGCTTAACGTTATGGGATACCGTTGCCAGTCAATACACTTTATCCGTGATATCAATCGTTGCGCTTATCATGATCCCAGTCATTCTGCTCTACACTACTTGGTGTTATTACCAGATGTGGCGAACTGTGACAGTAGAGGAAATTATTCAAAACAATCACTCGGCATATTAGAACATCTGGATATATGTGTCAGTCGCTATATAACCTTAAACAGTGTATATCAATAGATTACATCTGCTTAAGGTTATGTTTAAGGCTGTTGATTTTAAATCATATTTAAATAATTAGTCACAAACTAGGGTATATGATATACCTGATTAGGAGATATATGTGGTACTTCAGCTGGATATTAGGTGTTTTATTGGCATGTGCTTTCGGCATCGTCAATGTAATTTGGTATGAAATGGAGCAACATCAAGATAACGTTGCAAAAGATCAGCAAGACCAAGTTTAATCTCAACATGAGTGTATAGAGCTGCGAGGAATGGCAGCCTCTATACTGATCTCGGCTAAATTTCTCGGTGAGTAAATGATTAATATTACCTTTAAACAACTTAACGTTTTCGCCACTGTGGCCAGAAATACGAATCTTACACTGGCTGCAGAAAAGTTATTCCTGTCAAAACCCGCCGTCAGCATATCCCTTAAAGAGTTGGAAAAGCAGCTAAATAGAACATTATTCGATAGATTGCCGAACTCCTTAAGGCTTAATACCAACGGTGAAAAGTTACTTATCCTCGCAGATGAATTGTTAGCGCGCGCGCAATTGCTAGAAAGTTTATTTGATGGTGAAGCGCTATCGGGAGAACTCAAAATAGGTTGTAGTAAGTCCATAGGTAACCATGTACTACCCGAGTTACTGGCTGGCTTTCGTCAGCACTCGGGCCATAAAGAGCAACAGGTCAAGATCCTCAATAGTGAGGATGTTTGCCGAAAATTAGCTAACTTCGAGTTAGATATCGGCTTGATCGAAGCCGATATTCCCCGAAAAGGTCAGGTGCATTTACCCTGGTGGCAAGATCGTATGTGTCTTATTGCCGCCACCGACCATCCTTTATGCCAACGAACCCGCCTATCTTATGGAGACCTGAGTGGACAGAACTGGATATTAAGGGAGATAGGTTCCGGAAGCCGGGACATATTTACCCAATGCCTCGCTCCCAATCTAAACCAGTGGAACATGGCACTAGAACTCAATGACAGCGAAGCCATTATTAATGCCGTCAGTACCGGTCTGGGTTTGGCATGTGTTTCAGAGTTAACGGCTAAATGGGCATTAGACGACAACAGAGTTAAAGAGCTGCCACTGGATGTAGTCATTACACACCCGCTTTTTATTACCTATCAGCAGCACAAATATAAAACCCCCGTATTCGAGGCTTTTCTTAAGTATTGCCAACAATATGGAGAACAGAAAATAGAGGTAATACCATAGTGAAACACACCTAATCATAACTAATCTTTCACTTTCAACACCGCGATTAACTCAGGCAATACTTCGAACAAGTCTGCTACTAAGCAATAGTCTGCCACATCAAAAATCGGTGCGTCTGGATCGTTATTGATAGCGACAATGGCCTTGCTACCTGTGATACCCGCTATATGTTGGATCGCACCAGATATACCCACGGCAATATACAGATCGGGGGCAACGATTTTACCTGTTTGCCCGATCTGTAAATCATTCGCCACAAACCCGGCATCTACCGCCGCACGACTAGCGCCTACCGCCGCATGAAGTTGATCTGCGAGTGTGTAAAGCAGCTCAAAATTATCAGTATTTTGCATGCCCCGCCCACCCGAAATAACAATCTTGGCCGTGGTTAATTCTGGTCGGGATGATTGCGTTAATTCCGCTTTAATAAACGCTGATTTTCCACTATCCGCTTGCGCTACTAATGCAACAACAGGAACTTGACTCTCTATTGCTGACAGCTCAGTCGTTAATGACGCAGCTGTAAACGCACTACTACGCACAGTTAAAACCTTGATGGCATCGCTCGATTGTACCGTAGCAATGGCTTTACCCGCATAAATAGGTCGTTTAAATGTATCTGCTGATTCAACACTGATAATATCGGAGATCTGCGCAACATCTAACAAGGCAGCCACTCTGGGCTGATAATCTTTACCTGTGGTTCCGGCAGACGTAATGATGTGACTATATTCTACCTTATCAAACTCTCGGTTTTCGTCGTTGCAGTGACCTTGCTCTTGTACTAACGAAAAAATTAACGGTGCGATATTCTCAGCTAAGGGATATTGATGAATCTGATAATCGGCTACCAATATTTTACTCAAACCCGTTATCCCCTGCGCCATAGCAACCACCGACTGACATTCATCGCCGATAATAAGCAAGTGCAATTCCGTATCACTGATATGCTTTACTATCTCAGATGCAGCAGTCAATACACTGAACGTCGCGGCTTGCAGTGTATGGTTGTCATGATCTGCTACTATCAATATTGCCATTTAAATCCCTTTGCTTGCAGTTGCAATTTATCCACGAGTTCAGCGACATCAGCCACTTTAATCCCAGCTTGACGTACTGGAGGCGATTCGACTTTAAGCGTGGTTAGCCGCGGGGATAAACTAACCCCTAAAGAGTCAGGCGACGTCATCGTGATGACTTTCCGTTTCGCTTTCATGATATTCGGTAACGAGGCATACCGGGGGATGTTTAAACGTAAATCAACAGTAATTACGGCAGGTAAACTCAAGGCTAATGTGACTAAACCACCATCGACTTCGCGGGTTACTTTGACGGTATTCGGGACGGTAAAAACGATATTAGAAGCAAAGGTGCCTTGTGGCATATTGGTGAGTGCAGCTAACATTTGCCCTGTTTGATTATTGTCGGTATCAATCGCTTGCTTACCCAGTAGTACTACATCTGGCAGTTCTTCTTGCACAATTTTGTGTAGTATTTTTGCCACATCAAGGGATTGTACTTCTTCATCGGTCCTAATCAGAATTGCGCGATCGGCACCGAAGGCTAATCCAGCCCGTAACTGTACATCCGCCTCTTTGGGGCCAATACAAACCAAGACAACTTCGTCAACCGAGCCCTGCTCTTTAAAACGTACAGCTTGTTCAATAGCTATTTCACAGAATGGATTTATCGCCATTTTTACATTCGCGGTTTCAATACCCGTTTCATCCGCTTTCACCCTGACGTTGACCTTATGATCGACAACTCGCTTCACCGCGACCAATATCTTCATAGCTTCCCCACAACGTACTTATGTTTATTGAATCACCTATTTGTGTTTAATAAATCAAACAATTATGCATTAAGAATAGTGGTGTTATGGGGTATGGCAAATTAGGAGTGATTATAATTAAACACTTAAGATTTAAAGCGTAGCAAGGGTTTAAATCATCGCTTATAATCTGTAAAGTACAGAGCATATTATAACGAGTGACTTAGCTCCCTGTGAGCGGCAGAAATAAGAGTATTTAGAATGAATAACGAACATGATGTCATTGACAATTTAGCAGAACTTGAAAGCTTCCTACTAAGCATTGAAAACGGTGGTTTCGGTCTACAAGGCGTTGCAGGTATAGGCATGGCAACAAACACCAAAGACGGTCGTCACTTTGTCGCTGTATTTGATGATAACCAAAGTCTACTTTTAGCACGCTATGTGACCGATGACGTTTATGAAAACGGCAAAGAAATGGTACGTAATGGTGTGCAAACGAAACACTAAGATCTTGCGATTCAAAGCATAGCTATTTACCGCGCAGATCGTAGCAGGGTTTGAACTGATAGTTTAAACCCCGTTATTCTTCCTCTCATATATGTATCAAACAGCGAAGCCAACAGTGTCTCGTCTTTGTTAGCGCTTGTTTACCTCTGGGTGGATATTGCTAAAACGCCACCAGCGCCAAAAAAATAGTACCAAAAACTTTTCCTAGAGTACTACCTAATACATATTGCTTAGTACCTACTTTTAATTTTTGACTCAAAAGAGAATACGAAAGCAAGCACAAAAACGAGCACATCAGAAGATGTGACGACCAATATTAAGCATTGCGGTAATAGCGGTTCTAAATAAAATGAAGGTAAAAAAGTTACTTTGAACTTGCTGCGAAAGTAACAACAAGTTCAACACTTGAATTAAGTGGCAACTGCGATACAGCTATCGCACTTCTAGCATGTTTTCCTTTCTCACCTAATACGTGTATAAGTAAATTAGAGGCTGTATTTATAATTTCAGCTTGCTGGTAAAAACCATCCACACTCGCGATATAAGCATCCATCCTTAAAATACCATCAAGCGTAGCAAAATCATCCGTGGCATTTTTTAGTTGCGACAATACATTTAATGTCGCAATTTCAATTGCTATTTTTGCGTCGGTTAGCGATAACTCAGCCCCTACTTTCCCTGTATAAATTAACTTATTATCCCTAATTGGAAACTGGCCTGAAATAGCCCCTATCCCATTACGTATAATGTAGGGTTCGTAAGAGCCGATTGGTTTAGGCGCATCAGGAAGCGGAAAATTCACCATCAAAATTTAAATACCGTTAAACCTAGCGCTTTACCATCGGCTAAGTATTGGTGTGCTTCGGTTGCCTGTTCTGGCGTAAATACGGTGTCTATTTGGGGTTTTATATTACCGTTTTTGACTTGTTCAAGCCCCCATTCGAGATCGCTTACATTGCCCATCAGCGTGCCTCTTATTTGTTTTTGTGGGAAAAACAGACTTCTGACAGGGATCGTTGATTCTAATCCAAGAACATTACCCATTAAAACAACAATACCTAAAGGTTTAACCCATTCAACTGATTGTCTAAGGCTATCTCCACCTAATTGATCAATGACAACATCTAAACCAGCGCTGTTAGTCCATTCATTAATTAACTCAACAGTGTTATCAGGATTACCGCTAATCACTAAATCGGCACCAATGGATTTTAGGAATTCAACTTTATCATCGGTGCGTGTAGTCGTCGCAACTTTTGCACCCAGTGCTTTAGCAACTTGGAGCATCATTGAACCAGTACTTGATGCGCCAGCATGTACAAGTACATATTGACCAGCTTTAACTTCCCCTACTTCTTTTACTGCCCTAACCCCAGTCACTAATGGCATAGGTAACCCTGCTAATAATTCTGCTGGTAGTCCCGTGGTTTCTTTTAATAGCCAATTTTCAGGAACAACCATGTATTGCGCATAAGCACCGTGTTCAATTAATCCACGAATGGCGTACGACTTTGATGTCCCTAATACTTCAGCACCATGATCGTTCGGATCTACAGGGTAACCAGGCATAGGTATAACGCGCTCTCCAAGGGTAAATTTAGTCACTTGACTGCCAAGTTCAGCAACATGACCGACGGCATCTGAGCCCAAAATAAAAGGAAAGTTTATATTTGGGTTTACACCGCCTTCGCGAATATAGTGATCTAGGCGATTAATACCAGCCGCTTCAACTTTGATTAATACTTCATTGTTTTTAGGGCTAGGCATAGCAATAGTAGCAACAGATAAAACTTCAGGTGTACCAAATGCTGACATCACGATCGCTTTCATTGTTTTAGACATAATTTTTCTCCAAAAAAGAACATTAGTTAATAATGACATCGCAGCCATTACCAAAGTCATAAACTAATTATCCGTTGCTAGTCGGTAATAAACAAACTAGACTTTATCACCAATACACGAAGGAAATCTTTGGATGAAAAGAGTAACTCATTTAAATTCACTTAGAGCAATCGAAGCCACAGCAAGGCTTGGCAGCTATGCAAGTGCAGCAAAAGAAATTGGCGTCACCCCGGAAGCGATTGGGCAATTAGTTCGTAGCTATGAAGCCTATTTAGGTTATAAATTATTTCGGAGAAAAGTATCAGGAGTAAAAAGGCTGACGATTAACCAAGATTTTTCTGACATTATCTTAGATGTTCGTGATGCTTTCGAAATGCTTTCCCAAAGTGCACAATCACTTAAAAATATTACAGAAAAAGGAACGTTAACAGTATCTGTTCCACCTTCGTTTGCAAGCCATGTGTTGATACCTAACATGTATTTATTTAGAGAAATGTACCCAGATATAAACCTAAAACTGGATATTTCAGATGATATTATTGATATATTTAATAACCAGTCTGAAATCGCTGTGCGATATGCTAAATCAGGATGGAAAAATGAAAGTGACATTTTATTTAGTAACGAAAAGGTATTTCCGGTCTGTACTCCTGAATATTTTAAGAATCATCCCTATTTATCTCATCCTACGGGGTTAATAAATACAACCTTAATTCATGATCTCACTATTGCAGGCTCGGACTTTCCTCATTGGCAACAATGGATTGAAACATTTAATATCGATTATAAAGATATCTCATCTATATCATTTAATACTTCAACATCAGCCATAGATGCTGTGTTATTAAATCATGGCGTGGCGCTTGGTCGTGAAGAAATGGTAAAAAAACAGATTGCAGCTGGAACGTTAATTAATCTCTATCCCGAACTGTACTTGAACACAGGCAGGTCATATTTTGTTGTTCATGCAAACAACCCCACCCCAAAACTAGTCGCTTTTATCAAATGGTTGAAATCTATTTATGAACTTGAATGTGATGGGTAACAAGGAAGTATTACTTTAAGTATTGATGCAAGATCCCAATCTCATTTAGTTCAACCTTTACGTTTGCGCCATTGATTAACGTTAAGTTTGGTGGAACATGACCGATATCCAGATCTATCATAACTGGAACCCCTATATCCATCAGGTATTTTTCCAAGACCTCATAATAGCTAAGGCTCTGATCACTTTTTGGTTCAGCAGCTGCACTTCGACCGAGTAGTAACCCGCTGATACATGAGAATACGCCCCGGAACTTCATGCTTAAAATGGTTCTGGCTAGCTCAGTAGGTGGCATTTCAGCATTTTCTAGATATAAGACGACGCCCTCAGAGTAACGCTGAGATAGTCCTTTTAGATCTAAATACTCAGTTTCAAATAGATGAGATAGCGTATCCCAACACCCGCCTATTAACCTTCCCTCTATTGATGAACCAGATTCAGGTTTTACCAACCACTTCCAGTTAGTTGGTGTATCGGGCATTATTCCAGAGGTTGGCTCAGTGACAATATCTGGCCAGCTACTCGCATATAATTTCGATTCGGTTTGCGAAAAAGACCCTCCAACAGAAGTACTTAAATGCGTCAGTGTATTAGCTGTTAATGGATCATCAGCTTCGCTGGATAAATCCATCAAATTTGAGCAGTGTGCAGTTGCCCACTCCAGTTTACTCGCGAACACGGCAGCTACCGTACTCACGTCGGAAAATCCTAAGATCCACTTTGGCTTTACGGTTTGAAGTTTGGCAAAATCTATAAGCGGCAGGAGTTCAATCGCCAACTGTCCGCCCCAAGGAGGATAGATAGCGTCAATCTCGTCATCCATAAGAAATGACATAAGCTCATCCGCACGTTTCTGTGCTGGTGCGCTTACGTGTTTATTTTGCCCGTATAGGCACTTTCCAACAACGACATTGAAGCCTCTAGATTCAAGGTTATCTCGCACGACTCTAAACCTAGCGTCATGTTTTTTTTCAATTCCTGACGAAAACGCAGTAATAGCGATAGTGCTACCTTGTTGCAGTGGTTTGGGATATTTCATTAGCACTCTCCGTAAATATAGCCTGTAACAACAATAAGCATTAACAGTCTAGAATACAATAAAATACAATGCCTTATCACAAAAATATCCGAAGAATGGAACTGATGGTTATGGTCGTGGTAGTTTCTTTAGAATCGATGGTACAATAACTTTGTGCACAGGTCCTACAAAGAACATGTACACCTTACCCAACGTATTTTTCACGTGAACCACAGTATTTAGATATACAGTTGCAGTTTTACCGTTCGGCTCAATGTAAAACGATATTTTGACATTTAGGTGCTTGTCCCTATCTTCGAGAATAATCTCGTTATGCTCACTAGCAGATAGAATAAATATTCCGACCCTATCACCAATTTTATAATCTGAGCTTAATTTACTTGGCTCAATTTCGGCTAAGTGCCCTAGATCTTTAAGACCAAACTTAGATACAACCTTGTTACGCAGTGACATTAACATATTAATCCAAACAGGTGTTTCCTGTACAAGCGATAGATACATATCTAGTGCAGACTGATTTTCATAACTTGTAAGTGATGAAAATCCATCAGCAAAAGAAGCATCATGCACATACTGATACATACTTGATTTAGTAGGGATTCCATTCATGTTAATGTCCTCTGTAAGATATAATGTCAGCGGGGTCGAAGTAGCTTTACCTCTCCCCCGTTAGCGCCTCATTAAATACCTTGGTTATTTAATCTGTGCAATATAGCCAGCTAAGCGTTCTTTATTCATCATAATTTTTGTCGATATCTGAGCTGCTGCAGTATTAGTTTGTTCGATATTAACAGCTGAACCGACCTGAATAACCCCAACCATTCCAAGAGCCAAATGAGGAGTACAATTGTAAATATAGACACCTTCATTTTTAAAATTAACGGTTTCTGTTTTACCCATTGCCGTATTAAATTTTGCAGCACCAGTTGGAATTGAATAAGAACTCGCATTATGGCTCACATCCGAAGGCACAAATTTAACGCTGTCGCCTGAAGCTATTTTAAGATAGCCAGGTTCCATGACCATCATGCCATTAGCTGATGACGTTAGCAATTTCACCGTATGCTCAGCAGCTTGCAATGCGGTACTACATGCCATTAGTGCTACGACAGCAAGGATTTTTCGGTTGATCATATTAAAGAAACTCCAGTAATTAAATGTGATGAAAGATTGAAAATATAGATATAAAAACGCTTAAGCATAGTAAATGCGAATACGACCAATATATTACGAATGATAATCATTATCAACCACAATGAAGTAAAATAACGTTGTACTTTTACCTTAATCCATTAATAATTTAGACATAAGAATGCTAATATATGTGTGCAAATTTAGACTTCCGGAACTATTTTATAACGTCTCTAAACAAGGACATGTGATGACGAATATCAACATTCAATACTTTAAACACCCTTATGCCGAATTTGTACTTGGCTCGTATGAAGGCAAACTGTGTTTGTGTGATTTTCGTTATCGAAAAATGAGAGAGTCGGTTGATAACCGTATTCGGCGGGGCCTTAATGCTACCTTTGTTGAACAAAATGACGACGTTTTAGAACAAACAAAAGCCCAGCTTGAGGAGTTTTTCCTTGGCGAACGCAGCGTATTTGATATTCCGCTGTTATTGGTCGGCACTGATTTTCAGAAATCGATATGGCATGCACTAGAAGGGATAAAGTACGGTGAAACGGCGACATATTTAAATTTGGCATTATCCATTGGCAATGAAAATGCAGTCAGAGCTGTTGGCAATGCGAATGGTGCGAATGGATTGGCTATAATCATTCCTTGCCATCGTATTATTGGTAGCCAAGGTGAGCTAGTCGGTTACGGCGGTGGCTTGTCATTAAAGAAACGCCTTTTAGAGTTAGAGCAAAACCTATTTATCTGATACGTTTACTATTCGCTAACCAACTGTGCCACCCGTGCTTGTAGGTGCGGGAGTACATCTAGTTCGAACCAAGGGTTTTTCTTCAACCAAATGTTGTTACGTGGACTAGGATGCGGTAGCGGTAATCGTTCTGGCCAATTTTTTTGCCCATAGTCTCGCCAGTGTTTTACTGTTTCGGTGAGGTTTTTCTGCTTCACATCACCCATATGCCATTTTTGCGCATATATACCAATAACCAATATCAACTCAATGTTTGGCATTGCAGCTAATATTTCAGCTCTCCATGTTCGAGCACATTCGGGTCTGGGTGGTAGGTCGCCTGACTTCCCTTTTCCTGGATAACAAAAGCCCATCGGTAAAATGGCTATTTTACTGGCATCATAAAACGTGTCGCTATCAATGCCCATCCATTGGCGTAAACGATCACCACTTGGATCTGTAAATGGGATACCAGACTCATGCACGCGAATACCAGGCGCCTGCCCTGCTATCAGTATTTTCGCTTTATCATCGACTTGCAAAACAGGTCTTGCACCCAGTGGAAGGTCTGGTTCGCACAAGGTGCACTTTTTAACATCGGAAACGATTGTATCGAGAATACTATTTTTCATTCTGCCATTTCCCTTATACATTTCATTTAGTATAGCTATTTTCCATTATCCGTTTGTAATTAAAAATAAATTTGGTACTGTGCATGATAATAAAATTTAACTGGGATTCGTTTATAGGGAATTCCATATCATAAGCTATAAGTATCATGTTTGAATTAAAAACAATCGCACTTTTTTTCGTTACAGCTATTGCTGAAATCATTGGCTGTTATTTACCATATCTTTGGCTTAAACAAGATAAGAGTATATTACTGCTAATTCCTGCTGCAGCAAGTCTTGCACTGTTTGCTTGGTTGCTATCTCTGCATCCTGAAGCGGCAGGTCGTGTTTATGCCGCATATGGTGGTGTCTACATTTTCGTCGCCATACTATGGCTATGGGGAGTTGATGGTATTAAGCCAACTATGTGGGATATGATTGGCGCTTCAGTCGCGCTTGTTGGCATGGCTATTATTATGTTCGCACCTAGAGCCTCGTAACCTAGTCTGCTTTAAAAATGCTAATATCCACTTGGTAATGAGCTTATCATCGGCTTGATAGCTGAGTGATGCCATCGCTGACTCGATAGTATCGGCAGGGATAATATCACGGCGCTGATCCATCAGCGCTGCAGAATATCGCGCAGTAAACTCTGGATGCCCTTGCAAACCAAGAAAGTGAGAGTCCACTTGGAACATGCTATACGGACAAAAATCATTGCTCATCAATACGGTTGCATTACGGGGTAACTTACAGACTTGGTCTTGATGACAAACGACGAGCGCGATATTATCTTGCTTCGGCTGCATCCAGCCTTGCCCAGCTAGCACTTTAGCATGCGCAATCCCGACTCCCCAACCCAGTGGGCTTTTTTCAACTTCCCCGCCGAGTGCTTTTGCCATGAGCTGATGACCAAAACAGATGCCGACCAAGCCTTTACGAGCGACATAAAGCGAACGAATAAAGTCCTCCAGTTGGCGGATCCAAAGGTCGTCATCATTAACCCCCCATTTACTACCACTACAAACATACACATCACATTCATCAATATGTTGTGGAAGCTGGCCATCTATCACCAGATAAAAACGAAGTTCTAATGCTTCATCGACTTGCTGAAATAACGCCTCAAACATAGCGGCATAATCACCGAAATCAGATTGTAAGCTCTGCCGTACATCATCACATTGAAGAATACCGACTTTCATTCCCTTACCTCCATACTGATCACACGTACAAGTCGCCATGTATCGCTGACAAGTAAATATCGGCGTATTGCTGCGCATCAAGTTTAATAGGATTGCTACCTGCCGATGGGTCTTTCGCAGCCATAATACCGATTTCAATTACACGCTCAGCATCAATACCAATCTCACCCAGAGAATGAGGTATATCAAGTTGCTTACGCAGCGTTAATACCCAGTCTATAAAACTATCAAAGTCAGACTCTTCCAACTCTAGGTAACGACTTAAACGCGTTAGCTTAACTTCAATGGCAGTGCGATTCGCCTTTAAAACGTAAGGCATTAAGATAGCGTTTACTAAACCATGATGACTATCGTAAAGCGCTCCGATAGGATGAGCGAGCGCATGCATACCGCCAAGACCTCGCTGGAAAGCGGTGGCCCCCATTGTCGACGCGGTCATCATTTGCACTCTTGCTTCAAGATCGTTCCCCTCTTCTACGGCGCGCGGTAAGTATTCTTTAATTAGACGAATAGCCTCTAGCGCAATACCTTCCGCCATAGGATGATAACCATTCGTACAATACGCTTCTAAGGCATGGGACAATGCGTCCATACCCGTTGCTGCGGTTAACCTAGCAGGTAAGCCAGTGCTCAATTCAGGATCTAAAATCACAATAGCGGGCAACATATTCGGATGAAAAATAATGCGCTTAATGTGATGTTCACTATCTGTGATAACCGAGGCGCGCCCGACTTCTGAACCAGTGCCTGATGTAGTTGGTACTGCGACAACAGGTGCCATACTTTCAGTATGCACGTTTAACCAGTTATCACCCACATCTTCAAAGTCCCAGAGAGGACGATCTTGGCCTACCATCAAGGCCACAGCTTTAGCAGCATCAAGTGCAGAACCGCCACCAAATGCGATAACGCCATCATGCTCGCCACGCCAGTATGCACTCACCCCATCGGTGACGTTTTCACCTGTTGGATTTCCCTTAATCTGTGAAAAAATACCACACCTTAAGCCTGCTTGCTGGCAGTTGGCTAACGCAGCTTGCACTATAGGTAAGTCAACTAGACCTGGATCGGTAATTAATAACGGTGATTTCATGCCCAACTCTTGGCAAGTGGCCGGAAGTTCTTTAATACGGCCAATACCAGTGCGAATAGCAGTGGGATAATGCCAATTAGCAGTAAATTGATTAAGTTCCATGACTTCTCCTTACAGCGAAACCTTGCCAAACCCTGTATTGAAAACGGGTGTAAAAACTATTGTAAAATTTTAATGTGAAATGATTTCGGACGCGTTAACGACTCATAACCTAATGTTGATAAAGTACAGCCCCGTCCCGAATTCTTCACCCCCGTCCACGCTAATGCAGGATCGAGGTAGTCACAACGATTAACAAAGAAAGTGCCCGCTTCGAGTTGCTCGCCAATCGCGATAGCGGTCTCAATATCTTGAGTAAATACCGATGCAGTGAGACCGAACTCAGAATCATTCATTAACCATATCGCTTCTTCATCACTCTCTACTTTCATAATGCCAACAACAGGACCAAAGCTTTCCTCTGTCATCACTCGCATTTGGTGATTCACATTGGTTAATAGTTGCGGAGCTAAGTAAGTAGAACCGACTTCATCCAGCGGAAAGTCACCTGTATTTATATGCGCAACAGCCCCTTTAGAAATGGCATCTTGTACTTGTGAGCGCACAAAATCAGCCGCTGACGCTTTTACCACTGGCCCTAATGTGGTGTTAGCATCGTCGGATCGCCCAAGCTGATAACCTTTAACTAGATCGACAGACTTACGGACAAATTCGTCAAACACGCGTCGATCTACGTAGATACGCTCGATAGCACAGCAAGACTGCCCGGAATTGAAGAATGCACCATCGATACAAGTTGCGACCGCATGTTCGATATCCGCGTCTGCACGTATATAAGCCGGATCTTTCCCTCCGAGCTCTAAACCAACACCAATAAAACGCCCGCAACTGGCGCTTTCAACCATAGTTCCACCAGCTACCGAGCCAGTGAAAGCCACATAATCAATTCGACTATCCTTGATCACCGCTTCGGTATCTGCATGACTAAGATGTAAATATTGGAATACGCCATCCGGTAAACCGGCTTTTTGAAAAGCATTGAATAATTGCTCTGCGCATAATGGCGTCTGCGCGGAATGCTTTAATACCACACTATTCCCCGCCATGATGGCTGGCATAATGGCATTAATCGACGTGAGATAAGGATAATTCCACGGTGCGACAACAAAGACAGCCCCTAATGCTTCGCGTTTGATATAACGCCGGAGCCCTGTTTTTTCTGGCAGCTGAATAGTCGCTAAGGCTTCATCTGCGGCATCAATCATATAACGAGCACGCTCGGCTAAACCCGCGACTTCACCCCGTGCATATTGAATTGGACGTCCCATCATCCAGCATAGTTCATTAGCAATCTCGTCTTCATTGGCAACGAAAGCATCGACCATTTGATGGCAGATCGCAGCACGTTCTTGCAGGGTAATATGGTCCCAATTAGCTTGAGCCACAACCGCCTTTTGCAAAGTGTCATTAACGTCTTCGCTACTGGCGAGAGCACGCTCAACGTAAACAGAGTTATCGATGGGTGAATAAGTTTGCTGTAGTTGCCTTTTGCTCGTCATTATCTGAGTTCTCCCTAGATAATTTCAAAATAACGTTCGAGTTCCCAATCAGTCACCTGTTTTCTAAATTCACGTTCTTCCCATTCACGGGTAGCGGCATAATGCTGTACAAATGCTTGGCCAAATAGTTCTTTGGCCGCTTCGGAACGTTTTAATTTACGCGCAGCATCAAACAGTGTTCGCGGTAGCGATAGCGCTTCAGGATGGTCTTGCTCGTACGCATTCCCTTTTACTTGTGCATGAGGTTCTAGTTTCTGCTCTATGCCCATGAGACCAGACGCTAATGCGGCAGCGAGTGCAAGGTAAGGATTCGCATCCGCAGAGCCTAGGCGATACTCAATACGTTGAGATTTTGCCGATCCCGGAATAACCCGCAGTGCTGTGGTGCGATTTTCTACGCCCCAAGTGGCATCGAGCGGTGCCCATAACCCTGGGACCATTCGGCTATAGCTGTTAACCGTAGGTGCGATCATCGATAAGAACTCAGGCATGTATTTTTGCTGCCCAGCCAAGAACTGACGTTGAGTATCACTCATGTTGTACGCATTATTGGGGGCGTGGAATACAGCCTTGCCAGTTTTGTCTTTTAATGAAATATGAATATGACCACTTTGTCCCGGCCAATCGCTTGACCATTTAGCCATGAAGGTAGCCATCAGATTATTACGCTGCGCCCAGACTTTAATAAAGGTTTTGAATAAGGCCGCTTTATCTGCAGCATCCTGCGCGCCATCATAAGCAATAGCCGCCTCTAATACCCCCGGACCTGTTTCGGTATGCAGACTCTCTAATGGGAAATCCATCTCTTCACCTAGCGCCATGATTTGATGATGTAAATCGGCATGTACCGAATTACGGATCATGGAATAGCCAAAGCAATCGGGGGTAAGCGGCGTTAGATTTTTATAGCCTTTCTCTCGCACTGATTCAGGCGTTTCTTTAAACATGAAGAATTCATATTCGAATGCAGCAATGACATCAAAGCCCATACGGTCGGCACGATCTAATACTCGTCGTAGCGTGCCTCGGGGACAAACCGCTTCGGCATGCTCGCTGAACTCGGCAATGAATAGCAACATATCGCCTTCGGCAGGTAGGTTACGACAAGTCTCGGGTAAAATACGCACGGGTGCATCAGGATAGCCAGTATGCCAGCCCGTAAATTCAACATTATCGTAAAGCTGATCTTTTGAATCCCAGCCTAAAACCACATCACAAAAAGAAAAACCATTATCGAGAGAAGAGAAGAATTTCTCTTTGCTCATATATTTACCGCGCATGACGCCATCTGCATCAAACAGACCCACTTTCACATGGCTTAGACCTCGCTGATCAATAATATGTTTTGCATCGGCAACGGTCTTTACTTTCCTTGGATTAAGCATAATACATCCTTATATTACAAGCCTGTTCCGGCTATGTTTAATAATCTGTGACTGCATTATTCTTAGTATAGGAAGTGTAAGTGGGTTGTGATGAATAGATCTCATCATATTTAACAAAAACTAGCTATTTAACAATTTAAAAAACCGTTTTAGCGCTTAGTCGTCCTCTAAAAACAAAACCTCTATCGGGTTAAATAGATGACCATGGCTATACCAGAGAGACCAAATACCAATGTCGTAACCATATATCAGCGTCACTTGAATTAAGTTTCTATCCGTCGAATCAGGGTAAGTGTTAGCAACCACCTGCGCTAATTTTTCAGCAAATGCTCTGTCATCGACAACATTTTCATTGAGGTAAACACTGGCCTTTACATACGTTGTAATACGCGTTTTAGCATTCGTAGACATCGTTTTTTTCGTACTGTCAGTAATACCTACATATTTAACCGGTAGGATACTGTTTAGTGCTTCTTGAGTAGATAATAGGCTTTTAAATTGCTCTGATTGATCTACGTTAGAAACAAATGCAGGTGCAAGTCCTGCCATAATGAAAACGCCAGATACAAGTATTAAGTGGAGTTTCCAAACCTTATCCGTGTCTTTTGGCGATGCAGAAGCGTTAACAACATATGTGCCAACCACTAAGTCATGCAAAGACTGTCGAGTTGCGCGGTTAAAAACATAAAGATAGATAATTGCGAAAAAACCACCAAATAACAAAATGGAGAAAAGATATATTAAGTAGGTAAGTAAATCATCGTTATGAATTTGTGCTCCATTTACAAAGAATGGCACTGCAAGAATGCTATATCTAAGCATTGATTTAGGCACACTAATGACTTGATTAGAAGCATCAACAACTTTTATTTTAAATGCTTTCTTACCAAAAGTTTGCCCATTAAACATGGCGCTATTCATCATTCCGAAATAAATCATGGCGATACTAAAACCGATTAATTTACCCCAACTTCCTATTTGAACAAAAGTGCTTTCGAAAAAGAAACCTAAAGCAACACCAATACTCCCTAGTATGAGGGAATCGACGAGCAAAGCTCCTATTCGAGTCCAAAATCCGCAAATCCATTTGTCTTGTACTTCGTCCAAAATTTAATCCTTATTAACCTATTTATCGCTATTTGATATTACAACGACTGTGAGAAAGTGTTCATTGCTGTCATTTACTAACAAGCTAAATATAGGTTTGATTTTATTAGTATTTTTACTAAATGAAAATAACAAGAAGACTGTTTACAGACAAACTGTGACCAATACGATAAACAATAGGATGATCGTGCGTAAAAACACAAAGTATAATTAGAACGGCGAGGCCGACGATATCAGCATAGGGCTCGAAGGTATGTAATAGGACAAAAAAAATGGCGAACCCATTAAGGTTCGCCATTCTTTAATATTTGTTCAGCTCAGTATTAGAACTGACTACATAGCAAATTAAAGTGCTACGATGTTTTCAGCGTTCGGGCCTTTTTGACCTTCGCCGATAGTGAATTCAACTTTTTGGCCTTCAGCTAAAGTTTTGAAACCTTCGCTAGCGATAGCGCTAAAGTGAGCGAATAAATCTGGGCCATTTTCTTGCTCGATGAAACCAAAACCTTTAGCTTCGTTAAACCACTTAACCGTACCTTGAACTTTAGACATAATAATATCCTGTAATCTTAATGTTGAATTGCCTTAATAGGCTTGAATAGCGTACAAAAATCTGGAACTTAAAAACTGCAGAGCGAGGTATTATGAATAAAACAACGAAATGGAGAATGTAAACAAAAGGCTTTCTTGCTGAGACAGCACTTTATAGAATATTTAAAAAAAGTCAAAGGTATTTATAAAATAAATAATGCGCGACCTGTAAAAATTCACTTGCATCTCCGTATATTCTACGACATTTTCAGCTAGCCGAAAGCGCTAATCTAGCCTTATACCCAAGTTACTCCAAGATGCTATATCAGAACAAAGCACAATATGTAGGTAATGGTTATTCCATTTTCAAATATTGTAACGCTGTGCTGTTATTCCTGCTCGTCTCCCGTAGGGCAAACCGAATGAAGGAATCTTCGGCGTTATGAAGTCTTGAATATCCTCTCCTTTCGGTTTGCTGATTGTGCATCTCGAGGTAGCTTGGGTATATATACAAATATAATAAGGTTTAGCTTTTTTAGAACGATTACCGACTTTAGGAAAGCATTTTTATTATTCGTTTGTATTTAATGATAAATTTGATACTGTTTATGGTATTGAAATGGGGGTTTGATTGATACGAAACGCCGTATAATAAACATCTATGTGCAAAGGTTCATCGGGACGACTGGTAGCTTTCGTTCTTCACATTTTAGCCAACAATTTTTTGCCCATTATTAGGGCGTAATGCAATTAAGGATTATATTAATATGCCTCACGTAGAAATTAAATATTCTGATAATTTAGATATAGATACGAATAAAATCTTTGATTCTGTCGAAAAAATCATTAATGATAATGACATGAGTGCTGGTGTATGCAAATCAAGAGCTTATCCTTGTTCCCAGTATAAATACTCTCATATACTCGTTACTGTATCGTTATTAACTAAACCTCATCGAGATAAAGCGTTTACGGAAAAGTTAAGTGGCGAAATAGAACAGGCAATAAAAGCTCACCTTAAGCAAAGTTTATATTTTTCATTAAACATTGAATATAGCCTAGATTACTACACAACAAATACGCATCTTGTTGAGGGAGATAAGCTACAAAGCCTCGCCGATAACACAACCAGTTAAGATGTTAGCTCAATATACTGAATTCAAATAAGTAAGAGGGGTTAGTATAATCTAACCCCTCAGCCGTAAACTCAACAACGACAGGCACATTCGATTCCAATACGTCCTGTGTTGAACCTTGATTCTCCAAAAAAGCACACAGGAAAATTCACGCCACCCTTTTGGAGACTTTTTACAAACACTGAAATTCTCAAATTAAAGCGCAAGCATTCTAGCCGTCTGGCCTGGCACAGATAATTTATGATAACGAGATTTAATCGTTTCGCTATGACTACTTAGCCTATCCTTATATGGCACATACCAATTAAGCTCCGTCTTATATGTATCAATAGTATAAGAACGCTCTTCAGAACATTTATTTATAGCGACTAATCCACTTTTCTCTCGCTTAAAAATGAGCATGCACTTATCACTATATAAAGTTTCCATCTGTTTTCCTTTCATATCATTATGAAAGCTAATCATTTTAACCATATAGTCACGATTCCAAACATCCTCCCATCGACGATTATCTTTATCTTCATCATCAGAAAGAGCGTCACTATAAATTAAAGGAGATCCACCATCCTTACCTAAAATATAGGCATAAGCTAATTTTTCATTAATTGGAGTCATTATTTGATAACGAAAGCCATCATTCGTCGGAATATCATGAGTAATAGTAAATGTGATAGCCCTATCACCAGGCAATGCTTGACCATATTCTTGTGGATCATGAAGTAAAGACATACTTCCATCATAAGAGAATGCAGACCTTATAGAAGCAAATAAAGGAAAGTCATATGCACCATGATTAGTGTTATTCAAATATGGTTCAAGAAATGTATGATACTGAGAATCCCCCTTACCACCTGTTGTAATAACTTCACCAAAAACATGCATACCCGACGTTATATCAGACGTAAATATTTGGTTAACTTGATAATCACTCATATGCTTAACGGCATCAATCCTAAAGCCTTTTATTCCCATACTTTTTAAAGATTGAAGATATTGACGCTGTTGCTTAATGACATAATCACTTGGATCTAGATCGGGGAGCCCTGTATCTTTATCGTTACCACACAATCTCCAGTATTGTACATTTCCAGGATCCCCATAATCAGATATACACCCTGCTGGATGAAAGTCAAAACTAGAAAATAGCCCCTTACTTAGATCTCCAAAAAGCTTTTGCTTGTTTATATACTCACTGTTTTTACTATACTGATTTAACAACTCACTACCGGGATAGTTTAGATCACTTCTTTTCCAGCTCTCATTAGCCATATGATTTAAAACTATATCTGCGTATACGTCGACACCTTCCTTTTTAAGCGCTGAAATTAACGTCTGTAAATCTTCTTTATTACCTAAAGGTGAGTCAATTAAGCGAATATCTTGAGGCTGGTAACGTGCCCACCACTCTTTCCCTGAAGATTTTAATGGTGGAGATACTAAAACTTTCTTATAACCTGCTTTTGCAATATTTTGGGCCTGACTAGTGATATCACTATATTTCCAATTAAAAGCATGAAGAATGGTGTCGGCGTAAACATTGCCTTGTGTTCCAAGTAGAAAAGTAGCGCCTAACAAAATTTTTATTATTGGGTTTGATAAAAACTTTAAGTTTCGTTTCATAATTATTTACTAGTGTTGTTATGGGTTTAAACAATTATAAATCTAACCCTTTTTATAAAAAAATCTTTTCCTCTGCATATTAGATCTCTACCTCACTTTGTATATGTCTAATTATCTATTGAATAATAGCCAAGCTTAACTTTTATTCTTAACATGCGTTAGAAATTAAAATCAACAAGCTAGATTCGCATTACAGGATCTAATAAATTAAATTCATCTATGTTGAATATTAAAGACTCAGCATTATTTGTTATTGCTATATTAAGCTTATTTTAATAACTTTTAATTGTTACACATATGTAACAAGTGCTTATTTTAACTATCTTTAGAATCAATAACCCAATTTAAATGCAATTAAAGTGAATGATTATTTATTAAGCTGCTGGCGGTGCTGTATGCATTAGTAAAACTAATGCTTAATGGTATTTTTTGTCATTGTTACATAGTTATTTCATGCGCTACTATATCCACTAGATAAGCATATAAACATCACCCAGTTAAAACATAAATTATTAAATTCAGGTAGAGGCTAATATGGCACACGCAGCGCACTTCAATATGATCCCACAAGATTTGGCTTTAGATAAAAAAGCTTATGCTGTTTCTATCAAAGGACTGATTAGACACACGAAAGACATTTTATTTAGTAATAAAAAAGAAATATCATCAGATATTCAATTAAGAGAGTTATCACCGCATATCCTACGTGATATCGGCATGATGCGATAATTGACATTCATCTTTAAAACGCCAGCATTTGCTGGCGTTTTTGTTTCTAATATTAATAAATATTCACCCACAGAGAGTAGATTTTTACCTATTGTCGTATCGATAAAATATATGGCAAATTAATGTGTGGATATCGAGTATGAGCAAATGTTCTAAGCTACTTTGGGACAATTTTTGAGTTAGCAAGGCTAGCTAACTCATTCTTGGACAGAATTAACTTAGAGTTGAAGCTTTAAATGGTATAGCTCGCATGACAGAAGTAATTCGTTGATTGATATCTGTGGCATCACAGCAGCGACCAAACAAGGGTAAAATGACGATTTATTCAAAGACAGCGGCTAACTCAGTAGCTGTCTTGATATATTTAACCTCAGATATTTTGCCTTCACTTACCGTATAAACCGTAATATGATCTTCCTTTTTTGAGAACTTGTCTTTGTTAGTATCATCTAATAACAAAATTAAAAATGGATATTTTCTCATTTTAGGCAAAGCAAAGAATTTGCTAATTAAACTTGGCATCCCTGATATGTCAGCGACATAATAAGCTTGGTGAGCCGCTAAAAAACCTTTGTTCTGAGCTAATAAGAAATCACGAATGATGCTGCTGGCATCTTTATCACCTGCGACAATGATATTTTTGGTATCAGCTTTGATAGTATGCACTTGGTCAAATTGATCGGTAATTTCAAAACGAGGTACCGAGTCTCCGATATTAAATGCGTGGGCGAAATTTGCTGCCAATAGTAGTAATAATACGAACAACTTATTCATTATTTTTTCCTAAAAGTTTAAAAGATTGATACAACCACAAATATACCAAATTGTACTATCAAATAGTAAACCATCAATGGCTTAGGGTGATCGCTCTAAGCCGTGTGAACGCTAAGCCAAATTAGCCCCTAAATGTGTTAGAGCTTTAACTCTCTCACAATATACTCATATCGACTTTCCATACATTTGCTTATGCGTTCTATTAAATAAATGTTTAGTAACTTCAACAGACCTAGATTGGCTTCATTTGCAATCGACCTCAACATTAAGTTGTTGATTATAAGTCATTAATCTATTTTTCCATTATTTATACGGGCCTGTATGAATAACAGCATTCTGTATATCCAAATAAGAGATAATACCAAGCGATGATAAATATTGTGTAAATTATTGTTATTGAACAATAATTTAATGCCCAACCCTTTAACGCTAGTGATTTTCTAGGTATTATACGGAATTCCGTAAAATACACTGTTAGGCTTTAAGTATGTCAATTTTAGATATGTACAATCAATTCAGAGATACTTTTCCTGAAATCACAGAGAAAGCTGATAAAGAACATATCAGGCTGTGGTCAGAGATTGATCCTGATTTGGCTTACTCATGGTTTGAAAGCTTAGCGAATTCTTTGAATAATGAGATGAAAAAGGATGTACCTGCTCGTGAATACAGTGATGTTTTTGAATTTATAAGAAGTCACTTTATGAATGGTGACAAGGAAGTCCGCAATTGTATCGATGTAGCATTTACAGAAAATCTGTTCTGGCAAGTGAAACCTGAGAATGCGAAGCCATATTGGGATGCATTTCCTAATGTACTAAAAGAACTCTATGTTGATTTCCATGCCAGAAAACCAGCCTAACAAAACCAAGCACGGCGATAGCTTTTTCATTGCGGCTTCGCCTTCATTACAAAGCTACGCGTGTTGGTGGCGTTATTAAGCAAGTTTTGGAGCTCGAACAAATCGCGATTCATCCAAGTTTTCAAGGTAATGGATTTAGCCAAGATCTAATAGAGAGATCGCTAAAACTAGTTAAATCTCATCTTACCAATCAAGGTTCAAAGCTTAAGCATATTTTAGTGAGTACGCGGGAAGATAACGATGAACAGAAGCTTTATCGTAAAGTTCTAGGTGCAGAAGTTGAGGCCACAATAAGCAATCTATTTTCGGCTAATGAAGTTTATATGGTTGCTAGACATATCTAAAAAAACATAACCAGCGCCTACAATCTGACCTCCGGCCACTGGTGGGCTGTTTCCTGTTTTAGATGAACAAAAACACTTTGACTGTAAATGGAATAAGTTTAATCAATTACTAGCATCGAATTTATCACCTTATTTAGTGAAATATCGTTCTCTAGGGGGCTCACTTTACCTGATCAGAGAGCTGCTTATGAACAATATAATGACAATACGCACTTATTGTATTTTGAGTCCA
The DNA here is from genome assembly GCF_018219435.1 of Moritella sp. 28. Classification (NCBI taxonomy): domain Bacteria; kingdom Pseudomonadati; phylum Pseudomonadota; class Gammaproteobacteria; order Alteromonadales; family Moritellaceae; genus Moritella; species Moritella sp. 28. The sequence goes on from NZ_CP056121.1 coordinate 3,191,869, forward strand.
GAGATAAGATAGAACCATTGCTTAAAATAATAGAAAAATCTGGGCTTTATGCGTTGTCCAGAATTTAACAAGGCGTTAATCTCATTTACCAATACCTTCAGGTATGGAAAAGCTAAGTTGTTGGGCGATTATGAAGACAGTAAGGTTGCTCTCGATTATATTTCGATATGATTAGTTTCAAAGATATCAAATGGTGTACTTTTTAATGAGGAAAGTGCTATATTACCGTTTTTTTTTCACTTAGATATTCAAAAAATTTACAGGTAGGTACAAAAAATGATTAAGACTGTTATTCCTCGTCTTGCTTTAATAGCTTCGGCACTGTTACTCTCCGCATGCAGTACACAACTACGTACTGTGCGATTGGGTGAACCAGTAGCCCCTAAAGCAATTTCCGGAAAGTTTTTCTTTATCAGTCAATCTACTGCTAATGTTGGTGATGTAATACTTACTGAAGGAGAATACTTAAAAGATGCTTCAGATCTCCAGTTTGAAATGTTCCGTGTTAAAAAAAGTACGACAACAAGCGTAGAGCATAAAATGAGTACGTTTAAATTCTCTATTCCAGCAGGTGATTATCTTCTGCGTAGTAAAACCCTTGAAGGCAGTTATTATTCAGCACCAGCGCCTTTCACTGGCTTAGAGGGGACTCCAGCAGGGTACGGTGGCTTGTTTGTACCAAACGAAACTTCAGAGGCCACAGAGCTTTATTGGCATTGGACTCCTAATAGAAGTAAGGTATACCAGGCTAAATTGACATCACCGATAATAAATGGCCAAGAAGTTTCTGCTCCGCGCGCGACATTGACGTATGTTGGAGTCGCTGCAGATCAAATCCGTTTCGCCTATAAAGAATTTTCTAAAAAAGGGATGGCGACCCCTGCTTTTACTCAAGAGGTCATTCTTGATTATAAGCCTGGTGGGACTTATACATATAAAGGTGCGCAATTTATTGTTGAAAAGGCTGATTCTACACACATTAACTTTACTATACTTCGACCTTTATAAATGTCATTCGGTAACTAGCTACAAGCTGTGACTACTTGTCTTATTGCTATACAACTAAAAGCAATTAAGGTGTAGTCGTTTATTAAATTAGCCTCCTAATTGGAGGCTTTTTAGATTTTGGGATAACCTGATTGTCTTTTGACAATTCAAGACTGTTTTCTGCTAAATACGAATAACACTGTATTAATCTACTCTATCGAACCGTTTTCATTATGCATAATGAAATGTATGGCAAATAATCATGTCTGTTCGTAACCTCAAAAACGGCCACAAAAAACCTTAGCCTTGCGAGTGCTACCCACAAGGCCGTAACGGAAGACGTATACCACACAATATCAGCACCTTAAAGATCAAATCCATTGTATTCACTGTCGAAAACAGTTCAAATCCAAGCTCTCAAATCAACAAAATAACAACATTTTGTGATTTACGTTTCAAGGCGATTTTGTAGCCAAGTGTAACCTAGTGTAACTTTACTAAAATAGATCACACTTTAGTAAAAGTTTGGTTAATAAACACCAAAATAGGTTGTAGACTCCATTTGAAATCACAGCGTAGCTAGCCTTTAGAGGTATATCAACTTGCGTATTATCCCTTTGTCACACAAACAGAAACGATTCAGATGAAAACTAAATACGTAACGATACATCTGACTCTGATAACACAGTGTTTGTGATGCAGCACTTCTACTGATAACAAGGAATATGAATAATGAACTTAAATAAGTCACTTATTACGATATCGATTGGCACAGCACTGCTGATTACAGGTTGCAGCCTTTCACCATTTTCAGCAAATAGTGAATCACAAACAACTGAATATAAGAATGTTATTGACCGCTCAGGTTCACCTGAATACATGCGTGATTATGATTTTTATGACCATCAGCGCTTTAACCCATTTTTTGACCTTGGCGCATGGCACGGTCATCTACTACCAGACAATGACGAAGGCATGGGCGGTTTCCCTGGTACGGCACTGTTAACTGAAGAATACATTAATTTTATGTCTAACAATTTTGATCGCTTAAGTGTGCTCAAAAACGGTAAAAAAGTTGCTTTTACAATGGACGCATACAGCTTACCAGGGGCATTAGTTCAGAAGTTAACATCAGATGATGTCACGGTTGAATTAACACTGCGCTTTGCATCAAACCGTACTTCATTGCTTGAAACCAAAGTAACGTCAGACTCACCAGTAGAATTGGTTTGGGATGGTGAGTTACTTGAGAAGAACCACGCAAAAGAAGGTAAATCACAATCAGATAAAACCATCGACCAAGCCTACCCTAATTATGATCGTATGCTTGTGGCAACAGACGATGGCTTAACGGTCACCTTCGGTAAAGTACGTGCAACTTCGTCACTACTAACTTCAGGTGATTCTGAATACCAAATCCATAAATCAATTCCAATGAATACCGAAATTGATGAGCACAAGTTCACCTCAAAAGCGACGATAGCAGGTTCAACAACCTTTTATACAACTTATTCGCACGTACTAACAGCAGAAGAAAATCAGGCTGAACAAGCAAACATTAAAGCAATACTCGCGAACCCGACTGCGTATTTAAGTGCTTCTGAACAGCGCTGGGAAGGTTATTTAGACAAAGGTTTAACCAATACTTACGCGACTCAAGAGCAAGAGCGTGTTGCCGTAAAAGCGATAGAAACATTAAATGGTAACTGGCGTGGCGTAGCTGGTGCAATGAAGTTTGATTCTGTTACACCTTCAGTAACAGCGCGTTGGTTCTCAGGTAACCAAACTTGGCCGTGGGATACTTGGAAACAAGCATTTGCAATGGCACACTTCAATCCTGACGTAGCAAAAGATAACATTCGTGCGATGTTCGCTTACCAAATTCAAGCTAACGATCCTGTTCGTCCATGGGATGAAGGCTATATACCTGACTTACTGGCCTATAATACCAGCCCTGAACGTGGCGGTGACGGTAGTAACTGGAGTGAACGTAATACTAAACCAAGTTTAGCAGCTTGGGCTGTAATGGAAGTATACAACACCACTGGTGATAAGGCTTGGATAGAAGAAATGTATCCGCAGCTAGTCGCTTATCATAACTGGTGGTTACGTAACCGTGATAACAATGGTAATGGTGTACCAGAATATGGTGCAACACGCCATAAAGCTCACAATGATACAGAAGGAAATATGCTGTTCACGGTTAAACGTGGTGGTAAAGATTACAAGTATGCAGGCATCGAAAAATACAACAGGATCCTTGCCGAAGGTAACTTTGAACATATTGAAGTACCAGCACAAACAGCTGCATCTTGGGAGTCAGGTCGTGATGACGCCGCAGTATTCGGTTTTATCAGTGAAGAACAGCTAGATGCTTACGTTGCAAATGGTGGTAAACGCAGTGATTGGGATGTGGCATTTGCCCAAAACCGCGCTGAAGATGGCACCCTACTTGGTTACTCATTGCTACAAGAGTCAGTTGATCAAGCCAGCTACATGTATAGCGATAATAAATACTTAGCGCAAATGGCCGATATGTTAGGTAAAGATGATGAAGCGAAAGAATTCCGTGATAAAGCGGATTACCTAGCGACTTACATCAATACGTGTATGTTTGATGAAAGTACTGGCTTCTTCTACGATATCCGTATCGAAGATAAAGAACTAGCCAATGGCTGTGCGGGTAAACCTATTGTTGAACGTGGTAAAGGCCCTGAAGGTTGGTCACCACTATTTAATGGCGCAGCAACACAAGATAACGCTGACGCTGTAGTAAAAGTAATGAAGGATACGAGCGAATTCAATACCTATGTACCACTTGGAACAGCTGCTATTTCAAGTCCTGCTTTTGGTCCTGATATTTACTGGCGTGGGCGTGTATGGGTTGACCAGTTCTACTTTGGCCTAAAAGGCATGGAACAATATGGTTACCGTGAAGATGCAGTTAAAATGGCAACGGCTTTCTTTGATAACGCCGATGGCCTAGTGCAAGACGGTCCAATTCGTGAGAACTACAACCCGCTAACAGGTGAACAACAAGGCGCGCCAAATTTTTCTTGGAGTGCTGCCCACCTATATATGTTATATAACGATTTCTTTACTGAAGAAAAATAACTAAAGCGTATAAGTAGTAACTGCTAACATTAAAAAAGGCCATTACAACAAAGTGATGGCCTTTTTATTTAGCCAGTATGCAACTAGCCCTCTCCGTAAATTCAACATAAACACACCTCAAATGATCAGTCCCGTAATTTGGCCACAACTAAACGATAAGAATTGAAATTTAAGGTTTATCACGAGAAACCGACTGACGATCTCAAATTTTAGCTTTTGTCTTAGCTCCCAGCAAAAAAGTTAATAATTAATGAATTACATTTTTTACCGTACTTGCCTACAAAAAGTGACTTGCTTAAACCTCCGTACATGCTTTTTGTTCCTTAATCACAAGACTAAGCCTAATTAGTGTGATTTATTTCAAATTAAATATTATCTCCCCCCCTTTGCCTCCACCCCAAAGCTTATTGAAAAGGTTGATGTTATTGTCACCCATTTATTTATCATCACAGAAACAATTAATTATTTCTGAACTCTTAGCCAAATTTATAAATAACCAAGGGATTGAGACAGTGAAAAATAATACGACACAATTTAAATATTCAGCACTTGCGAAAATAATTATACCGCTATGCTCTGCAGCTATTACCGTAGGGTGTAATAACAATTCATCTGCACCTTCAAAACCTGTCACTCCCACTATCCCAGATGAATTAATAGAACCGAGTATTTCACAACCTGTTCCAGTTGAACTTCAACCGACAATCGCCCTACCGGATGACGCACCTTCAGCATCTAAAGAACAATTTATTATCAGCTATATAATAAGCGTTAATCCCGTCGAATCCTTACTGTCAAATGCGCCTAAATACACTCACTGGACGCTAAACTGCAAGAATATTAACCCTGTATCTACAATTAGCGCTGATGAGTTTGGCCCTGTTTGGCTGCTTAATAAAAATGTACTCAATTCATGTAGCACGCTAGCAGTCAAAGATGGAAACCAAGTAACACAAGTTACAGTAGCTATTAGTGAAGCTGATTTAGGAAAAGAATTTTTTGTTGCAGACAATAGCACTAAAAAAGTTGAAGGATCCCGTCGAGATGGACTACTCACGGCTAAGGGGCTTCCGCAGGCTGGTACAGATGTCATCATGCCTGAGACCATCAAGCCAAAGGCGTTTAATGCTCCTCAAGAAGGCATGGTGGCATTGCAGATTTACGATGCCATGGGTGATTACACACCCTACGAGAACATGAACCTTCACCTCTGGGGAACAGATAAAATTCCAGATGGGGGTTGTGAAGGATTAACTGATTCAGCCAAAAATACAGATTGGAATGATATCTCCGTTACTCCAGATGATAATGATGAATTTGGCCCTATCTGGTATCTTCCTGTCACAAGTACGGAATCTGGTTGCTTCAATGTTATCTTCCGTAATGGAAATAAAGATAAGCTTATTGACTCAAATATTAAAATAAATATTGCAACTATGGGAAATAATCGTTCTGTCACTTTTATTCCAGGTAGTACGACTCAATACGATTCTCGCGAACAAGCTTTTGAATTATCCGGACCATCATCTGAATTCTCAATCGATACCTTAGGCGCGATCATGCTAGACGACAAAACTCTTGTATGGAAAGGTGGAGCGAATGCCGACATGGTCCAAATTATGTTCAACCATGATGGTAAATATAAAGTTAAAGAGATCATTGAAAATGGAAAATCTAAGAAGGTCGTTTCTGGTGCTTCCATTATATTGAATTCTACCGAGCTAACAGTGGAGCAGAAAACGAAATACCCTCATCTTGCTGAATACCCTGTATTTTCTTTACCTACTCTTCCAGCAGATATAGCACTTTCTTCATTACTGAAAGGCAGTATGGTCGTGATTGCTTCAACCAACAATGGTAAATTTCGGTCCACCACAGGTATCCAGTACGCTGGCGCATTGGATGCATTATTTGCACAAGAAGCCACAGAACTGCAATATGGTCCAATCTATAATAATAACGACGTAACTTTCCGGCTTTGGGCCCCAACTGCCAGCAGCATCGAGCTGGTTATCTACAATAGTAATAAATCAGAAGCTCAACGTATTGCAATGGTTGAAGACAAAACATCGGGTAGCTGGAGCGTCGATCTTGAAAGTAATGCGGTAGATGGGAAGTTCTATCGTTATGCTATGAAGATATTCCAACCTCGTAAACAAAAAGGCTACGGCTATGAAGTCACGGACCCGTATTCAGTCAGTCTTTCAACTAACTCCATCTACAGTCAGGTAATTAACTTAGATTCGGACCAATTAAAACCAAACGGCTGGGATAACTTAGAAGCGCCTCATTCTCAAAAAGAAAGCGATCTTTCTGACATGGTGATCTATGAATCACACGTCCGTGATTTCTCAGCGCGCGATGAAAGTACGCTGAATAAAGGTAAGTACCTTGCCTTTACCGAGCAAGAATCCGTACCAGTCGAACACCTTAAACAGCTAAGTAAAGCAGGCATGACCCACTTACACTTAATGCCAGTATTCGATATTGCGACTATTAACGAAGACCCGGAAAAAGTAGCAAATATCGACCAAGCATTTAGTAAACTTTGTGAGCTAAACCCTACGATAAAACAGTCTGAGTTTTCAAACTATTGCACAAGTGGAGGCTCAATTTCAGATGCCTTTACAGAACTTGCTGAAGTCGACAGCAAAGACAATACAAAAGTTCAAGATCTCAATGAATACGTACGTAGCGTCGATAGCTACAACTGGGGCTATGATCCGCTTCACTACACAGTACCAGAAGGTTCATATGCAACAGAATCCGAGGGTTCCAAGCGGATCCTAGAATTCCGCGAAATGGTTAAGTCAATCAAAGAAGATATAGGTATGAATGTGATTGTGGATGTTGTTTACAACCACACTAATGCGTCAGGCCTAGATGACAAGTCGGTACTAGACAAAGTTGTTCCGATTTATTACCAACGCTTAGTCCCTGATACCGGCGCGATAGAAACGTCAACATGTTGCGATAACACTGCACCAGAAAATGCAATGTTTGCCAAACTTATCGATGATTCAATTCAAACCTGGGTCAAAGCATACAAGATTGATGCATTCCGTTGGGATTTAATGGGCCATCACCCACTGTCGCAAATGCAGGAAACACTTAAGGCTGCCCGTCAAGTTAATCCAGACGTATACTTCTATGGTGAAGGCTGGAACTTTGGTGAAGTCCAAGACGACAAACGTTTTGTTCAGGCAACCCAAAAACACTTAGGTGGTACGGGTATTGGTTCTTTCTCTGATCGACTGCGTGATGCCGTACGTGGAGGAAGTCCCTTTGATACCGGAGAAAGTATACGTAAAACACAAGGCTTTGCTACAGGCGCCTATGTGATGCCGAATGAGCGAGTCAACATTGCAGCCAATGTTAATGATGACGGAGTATCAGATGAATTAGCACGTGCACTGCACCAAATAGATCTCACTCGTTTAGGTATGGCCGGTAACCTCAAAAATTTCGAATTTGTTGACTATAAAGGCAACACTCAGAAAGGTTCAACGTTAGACTATAATGGTCAGGCAGCTGGCTATGCAGAACAACCTTGGGAGACTCAAAACTATGTCTCTAAGCATGATAACCAGACGCTTTGGGATATTAATATGTACAAAATATCACACGATGTCTCACTAGACGATCGCGTTCGCATGCAGGCGATTGGCATTTCTACCGTGTTACTTGGTCAAGCTATGCCATTTAACCATATGGGTGGTGAACTGCTGCGTTCTAAATCTATGCAACGTGATTCCTACGATTATGGGGACTGGTATAATCGTGTTGATTTTACCCTTAATGACAACAACTGGAATAAAGGTCTTCCAGCGAAAGATAAAGACGCCGCCAACTATGACTTAATCGAAAAGATACAAACAGTAAACGCACAACCAAGTGCCGCAAACCTAGACCAGATGTTTGAGTTCTACAAAGAGCTGCTTCGACTTCGTAAAGCGTCACCACTGATGGCTCTGCCAAATGCAGATGAAATTATTAGCCGTGTTGATTTCCGTAACGTAGGAAAAGATCAAACACCGGGAATCATTGTAATGAGCATCGATAATGGCTTAACACAAACAGCGGATTTAGACAGTAAACTTGATTCTATTGTTATTATAATTAATGCGACGCCTCAGAAACAAGCAATTGGTCATTTCCTTGATAACAGTAATAACACTATCGACCTTATAGGATTTGAACTGAGTACCACGCACAACCAAACTAACTCTATTGCCAGTAACGCTAGCTTTACTAATGGTCAATTTGAAGTTCCGCCATGGTCTAGTGCAGTATTCCTCCAAGCTCGTGATGGTGAACGCGGAGCAGGTCTTCCAGTCACACTGAAGGCCGAGACCGAATAAGTTTAATTTGTGATAATCAAGCAAAATTGCGAGTTAATACTAGTCCGTGATTTTGCTTCACTTTAACCCAACTCTAATTATTCAGCTATAGTTAGCAACTAGAATATGGTACTGATTTCAATATCGAAAATATTAAAAAGGAAGCATTTCAGCTTCCTTAAATTATGTATCTATCACACGTTCTAAACGCTATTTAGTGGCTATAAATCAGCTAACGCTGCATTAATTTTTTTAACTGCATCGCTTGTTACCCATTGACTCCACATTGCCTTATTATTCAATAAGAAGTGTTCTGCGGCATAATCACCATCGGCTTGCTCTTCTTCTACCCAAGCAAGCTGTTGATTCATTTCGCTATTAGTAAATGTACGTTTGGAAAGATACTGCATAACCGCTGGTTCTCTTTTAGAAAAACTAGTTGTGACAATGCTCTGTACAGGTGCAGCAGGATAATCGGTCACTTTCGGGTTTTCACAGTCTTCGATAATGGTACAGTTTTCAAATTCATCACGGTTAAAACCAGTACCAAAATCAACACGAACCATCTCATATTTATCCATAAGCGCGGTTGGCGACCAATAATAGCCAAACCATGCTTCTTTATTTTCGTACGCCTTTACCATTGAACCAGCTAATCCAGCACCGGAACCAGGATCCACTAAGTCAAAACCGTAGTCAGAAAGGCCCATCGCGTTGAATAAGTTGGTGGTTGATATCTGGCAAGTCCAGCCTGCAGGACACGCCATAAAAGCAGAGCGACTTGGATCTTCTGGGTGTTTAAATAATTTAGCATTGGCCTTAATACCAGCTAACGTAGCTAAAGACGGATCTTTCTCTACCATATACGCAGGCACCCAAAAACCAGAAACGGCACCATCAGAAAGTAAATCCCCCGCAACAACAATACGACCTTCCTCCCCGCCTTTTTCCAATGTTGTCCTTATCTGGTTAGTCCAAAATTCGGGCGCGATATCAGGGGTGTTTTTTTCAATCATCGACGTCGCAGTTATCGTCGCGTTACCAGGTACAATTTCAACATCGCAGCCATAGCCGTTGGTTAAAATGAACGCATCAATATTAGCCACCAACGTGGCGCTGCCTAAGTTCATATCTGCGATTGTCACAGAGCCACATTCAGCGGCAAAGGTATTGAAAGACGCCATCGTTAGCAATATTGCTAAAGGGGATTTTTTTAACATAATAAAACCTCAAATTAAACTGAGTATATTGGTTGAAAGTCATTAACGTTATTGTAACCAATATTTTTAATTGCACATTCATTTTCACTAAAATAATTGAACTAACCAGTCTAATTCAACTAGTTAGTCGCTAATTACAATATGATTGGCGCTTATTCAAACATACACAATACTTAATGTAAGTCATTGAATAAGGATGCCAAGCGTGGAACATGAATCAATGGAGTTTGATGTTATCATTGTCGGGGCTGGTCCAGCTGGATTATCTGCGGCCTGTCGCTTGCGTCAACTAGCGCTAGAATCTGGCACCGAACTGAGCGTTTGTGTCCTCGAAAAAGCCGCTGATATTGGTGGACATACCCTTGCAGGTACAGTCTTTGAACCCCGCGCATTAGACGAACTGTTTCCCGACTGGCAAAACTTAAACACCCCAGTGACCAACGCCGTAAAACGAGATGAAACTTGGCTACTTAAAAATGCGACCACAGCCCGTCGCGTCCCCAGTATGTTAGTCCCATCAAGCTTAGACAACAAACATAACTATATCATCAGCCTTGGCGATTTATGTATTTGGTTAGCACAGCAAGCGCAAGAGCTCGGTGTTGAGATCTTCACTGGTTTTACCGCCAACGATTTAGCATTTAATCAGGACGGCAGTGTCAAAGGTGTAATCACTGGTGATATGGGTCGCAATAAACACGGAAAAGAAAAAGATAACTTCATGCCCGGTATGGAATTGATTAGTAAATACACCTTAATCACAGAAGGTTCACGTGGTCATCTAGGTAAACAACTGATCGAAAAATACAAGCTAGATAAAGACGTAGACCCACAACATTACGGACTCGGTATTAAAGAACTGTGGCAAATCGATCCAGCCCTTCATCACCCGGGCTTCGTGATGCACAGTATCGGCTGGCCATTAGCAGAGCACGGCGCCACTGGCGGGGCATTCTTATATCATCTAGGTAAAGATCAGGCTTATGTTGGTTTGATCACCGACTTAAATTACCAAAATCCTAACCTCAGTCCTTTCGACGAATTTCAACGACTCAAATTACACCCCGCATTTTGTCGTTACCTTAAAGGAGGAAAGCGCCTTGCTTACGGAGCCAGAACTATCACTAAAGGTGGGTATAACTCACTACCTAAAATGGTGTTTCCCGGCGGGTTATTACTTGGTTGCGATGCAGGTACACTGAATGTGGCAAAATTGAAAGGTACGCACACCGCAATGAAAACGGGGATGGTTGGTGCCGAAACCGTATTTTCAGCAATCGCATTAAATAAAGAGACTCTTGATAATTTCACCCTATTATACGAAGCATCCTGGGTATACCAAGAGCTATATCAATCTCGTAATTTTGCACCTATCACCCACAGATGTAATGCCATGCTAGGTGTCACCTGGTTTGAACAGAACATACTGCATAAAAGCTTGCCTTTTACACTGCACGATTCAAAACCAGATCACAGCCAATTACAAAAAGTAAAATCTGCCACTGAAATCGTTTATCCTAAACCAGACAACGAATTAACGTTTGATCGGTTAAGCTCGGTATTTTTAGCCAATATACAACATGATGCAGACCAACCTTGCCACCTTAAACTCACCGACCCCAGTATCCCGATGTGCTCTAACCTACCCCGCTTTGCAGAACCTGCACAACGGTATTGCCCTGCGGCCGTTTATGAAATAATAACCATCAACGACGAAGTTAAATTCCAGATTAATGCTGAAAATTGCATTCACTGTAAGGCTTGTGATATTAAGGATCCCTCACAAAACATAGTATGGACACCACCGGAAGGCGGTAGCGGACCCAATTATGCCAGTATGTAATACCAATAATACCCATCATCATTATCTTAAATGACAGCTATAAAAAAGCGCTGCTAATCAATGATTAGCAGCGCTTTAATACAAGTTGTTCAATCAGCGTAGTGAGTTACGCAATTAACCAACTTTATCTAGCTTTACCGGATTAAGCTTTACTACTTGTGCATTAATGTAGTCAGTAACAGCAGCTTGTTGTGCTTTATTTAAGTACAAACCAAGCTTAGTACGACGCCATAATACGTCTTCCGCTTTCTTAGCAAATTCAGTTTCAATCAAGTAATCAATTTCGCGGCTATAAACGCCTTGGCCAAAGTGAATGCCAAAATCAGCTTCAGATTGACAATCTTTAAATAAGTTCCAAGAATCTGTACCAAACTGATTAACATAACGCTTAGCGGTTTCAGGGTTTAGCCATAAATGCTGTGAACAGATATTGGCAACTAGCTGTGTACGAGGATAGTTAAAATCACCACCTGGTAGCGCTGTATCAGCAGTCCATGAATCACCTAGCTTGTCAAAGTACGGTGAAATTAGATTCATCGCAGATTCAGCCAGTTTACGGTAAGTTGTTAACTTGCCACCGAAGATAGATAGCAATGGCGCTTGTGTGCCTTCTTGCTCAATTTCCAGTGTGTAATCACGTGTAATTGCTTGTGGTGATGACGATTCGTCATCACAGAGTGGACGTACACCACTGTAAGTCCAAACAACGTCACTCGGTGCAAGTTGTTTAACAAAATGTTCGTTTACAACATCAATCAGGTAATCAACTTCTTCATCAGAGATCGCTACTTTACGTGGGTCGCCAACGTATTCAACGTCTGTCGTACCGATAATTGAGAAGTCTTCCATATAAGGAATAACAAATACAATACGGTTATCTTTATTTTGTAGAATGTAAGCTTGTTCTTCATCATGAATGCGTGGAACAACAATGTGTGAACCTTTCACCAAACGAATGTTACGTGGCGATTTTTCTTCCATGCTGTCATCGAAAAATTGCTTAACCCAAGGGCCAGCTGCATTCACTAATGCTCGCGCTGTACGCTCGAAACGAACATTTGTTTGCTCGTTTAGAATAGTGACTTGCCATAAACCATCCTTACGAACGGCTTTTTCTACACGGCAATAGTTTTCAACTTCAGCGCCATTACGTTGTGCTGCCATTGCGTTTAGAATCACTAAACGCGCATCATCAACCCAGCAATCTGAATATTCAAAACCTTTAGTAATTTCTTTTTTAAGCAAACCTGATGTCGCTAAATTTACTTGTTTGCTGCCTGGTAACGTTGTACGTTTACCCAAGTTATCATACAAGAACAAGCCTGCACGAATCAGTATTGCAGGACGTAAGAAAGGACGATGTGGTAAACGGAAACGCATTGGTTTAACAATGTGTGGCGCTTTTTTAAGTAATACTTCACGTTCTGCTAATGCTTCAGATACTAAACGGAATTCGTAATGCTCAAGGTAACGCAAACCGCCATGAACTAATTTAGAGCTTGCTGATGATGTTGCAGAAGCAAAATCAGCTGCTTCATATAAGCCAACAGTTAAGCCTCGGCCAGCAGCGTCTGCAGCAATACCGGCACCATTAATGCCACCGCCAACAACGATCAGATCTAATACTTCATTGGTCATTACTTTCTGATTTCCATTATTCATACTTAACTCACTTTAAATACATTCTTGTTTGAGCGAACGACCGCTATCGAACATCTGCAGTTAATATAGAACACTTTCATATTAAAATCACCATTTACTTTCGAGTTCGCGCATTTATTTTTACATTTCGAACATTTGAGTTTAAATTCATGCCCAATTGAATGTTCGAATGGCTATTAAACATTAAAGACATGGCACTTTGATGACAAAAATAGACCAAATAGCAATAAAACACATAAAAAAAGAGCGCCACAGTATAAAACTTAATGGCACTCTTTCAATTTAAGCTAAAACGACGACCTATTGGCAATCAAACTTAAACACGATTACAGTAAATCGTCTTCTTCGTCATGACCTTCAGACCATGATTGTGCCGCTTTAACAGCACGTTTCCAACCGCGGTAACGACGCTGACGTTTTACTTCATCATCATGTGCTTCAAATGATTTTTCGATAATAGCTTTGTCTGAAAGCTCATCAAGACTATCCCAGAAACCAACAGCAAGACCTGCAAGGTATGCAGCACCTAATGCTGTTACTTCCGTTACCGCTGGACGTAATACAGTTGTATCTAGAACATCAGCTTGGAATTGCATTAGGAAGTTATTTGCTACTGCACCACCATCTACACGTAGTTCAGTCAGTTTAATGCCTGAATCCGCTTGCATTGCATCAAGTACGTCGCGTGTTTGATACGCGATACTTTCTAGTGTTGCACGGATAATGTGGTTTGCACCCACGCCACGTGTTAGACCAACGATCGTACCACGAGCATATGCATCCCAGTACGGTGCGCCTAAACCTGTGAATGCAGGAACAACATAAACACCATTAGAAGTCTCAACTTTAGTCGCAAAGTATTCAGAATCTTTCGCATCTGAAAGTAACTTCATTTCGTCACGTAACCATTGGATAGATGCACCACCCATGAATACTGCGCCTTCGAGTGCGTATGCAACTTCACCGCGTGGTCCACATGCTAACGTAGTTAATAGGCCATTCTTAGATGTTACTTTTTCTTTACCAGTGTTCATTAATAAGAAACAACCAGTACCATAAGTATTTTTCGCTTGACCTTGCTCTACACACATTTGACCATAAAGTGCAGCTTGCTGATCGCCCGCAATACCAGCAAGAGGGATACGCGTACCACCCTTACCACCGATGTTCACTTGACCATACACTTCTGAAGAAGATTTCACTTCTGCCATCATTGATAGTGGAATATCAAGAATCTTAAGTAGTTTCTCATCCCACTGTAATGTATTGATGTTAAATAGCATGGTACGTGATGCATTCGTGTGGTCTGTTACATGAACGCGCCCTTGTGACATTTTCCAAACTAACCAAGTATCAACCGTACCGAACAGTAGTTTACCTGCTTCAGCGTCTTCACGCGCACCCTCTACATTATCAAGGATCCATTTAATTTTTGTACCTGAGAAGTACGGGTCAACAACAAGACCAGTGTTTTCACGAACGTACTCTTCAAAGCCTTCGTTTTGTGCTTTTAATTTGTCACAAATGTCTGCAGTACGACGACACTGCCATACAATTGCGTTATAAACTGGCTTGCCTGTTTCTTTATTCCAAACAATAGTCGTTTCACGTTGGTTCGTAATGCCGATACCCGCGATCTCATCACTGGTGATACCTGTTTTCGCTAACGTTTCAACTAATACTGAACTCTGAGTTGCATAAATTTCAAGTGGATCATGCTCAACCCAACCAGCTTGCGGGTAGATTTGAGTAAATTCACGTTGAGAGACGCTAACAATATTTGCATCGTGGTCAAGAATAACGGCACGAGAACTAGTTGTTCCTTGGTCTAAAGCAATAATGTATTTTTTCTCAGTCATTATGAAGTCCTTTATATTTCATTTGGTAGAGTACTTTATACTTAGTGTTTAAAGTAAATAGGTCTTATTTATTATAAATAATATCGTATTCAAAACCGCTTGGGTGTAATTCAAAATGCATACTTATACTTTAGCAGCTACACCTTCAACTGATTCGTCATCACACTGGTTTGGGATAGTACAACCGTGGCCTGCTGATGGTAGGTATTGACCAATCACTTTTGGATACAACCAGCCACCAAAACATGCACCAGCAATTGGCGCTAAAATTGGCACGATAAAGTAAGGAATCTCTTTAGCGCCTGTTAGTGCGTAATCCCAACCCGCGAAATAAGCGAATAGTTTTGGACCGAAGTCACGTGCAGGGTTCATTGCAAAACCAGTTAGTGGACCTAAAGAACCACCAATGACCGCAATTAATACACCGATAAGCACAGGATTCATTGCACCGCGTGGTTCGCCGTTGCTTTCATCACCTAACGCTAAGATAGCGAACATTAGTACCGCAGTGATTACGAACTCAACCGCAAATGCGCCAATGAACGTTAATGATGGGTGTGGGTAAGTTGAGAAGATACCCGCTGTTGATAATGCCGCTTCACTGTTACGTAGGAAACCGTTCGCGATTTCGTAGTCAGTAAATAAGTTGCTATATAAGCCGTATACTAAAGCAGCTGAACAGAAAGCTCCTGATAGCTGTGCGAAAATATAAGGTAATACTTTGCTTTTATCAAATCCGTGAAAAGCTGCTAAGGCAATCGTCACAGCAGGGTTAATGTGAGCACCAGATACACCGGCTGTACAGTAAATAGCAATCGCTACCCCCATACCCCAAATAATACTGATTTCCCATTGACCAAAACTAGCGCCTGTTAATACCAATGCTGCTACACAGCCGACACCAAAAAAAATTAGCAGTCCAGTGCCAATAAACTCAGCGAGGCATTCGCCCATCAGAGTATGCTGTTTATTGTTAGCCATGATTC
The DNA here is from genome assembly GCF_018219435.1 of Moritella sp. 28. Classification (NCBI taxonomy): domain Bacteria; kingdom Pseudomonadati; phylum Pseudomonadota; class Gammaproteobacteria; order Alteromonadales; family Moritellaceae; genus Moritella; species Moritella sp. 28. The sequence continues at coordinate 3,207,880 of NZ_CP056121.1, forward strand.
ATTCCTTTGTTATGTTTTTATATTTTTATGTAGGGTATACACGATCTTCGTGTGCCAGTAAATTTACACTTTTAATACATAATTAAAACAAACAAAGAATAAAAGTGAGCGTTCGAACACATTAATACGCTCAAATAAGACACATTGAGTTATATTAACTTACAAAATACGCAGTATCGAGCTGGTTTGACCAGAATAAAATCATATACGGATAGAATTACATTGCATACCCGCAACAAAATTAACACTTTATTGGTAACTGAATGTGTTTAAATCGCATAAATACTTCATATAGTCTAATTAGAAAGGGCTAAAAAAGATAAGATGTAACTAAACGAGCACTGTAACGACAATATGATTAAAACGAACAAAATACGGTTAAACCATCAACAGGCTTAACCGTATCAACACTGTATTAACTAGGCGTGTGTGACCCTACTGCGAGATAGCAGAATGATCGGCTTGGTTTTGATGTCACACTTTTAATAAGCATGTATATAGCACTGAACTAGCGTTCAATTGGATTACGGCTATTAAAATCACCATATAACACACGGTTTTTACCTGCAACCTTAGCTGTATACAAGAGTTCATCCGCCTGCTTTATAATGCTTTTGATTAATTTAATTTGATCAATCGAAGAAGTAGTGATTGCACCACCAGACATGGTGACGTGAAATGTAATATCTCCGCTATAATGCGGTAAGTTAGCGACAGTTTCACAGATGCGTTCAAAAATATCAATTTGTTTATTGCCTTTGTTATAAGCAATCAACAAACCAAACTCTTCACCACCGAGACGGAAAAAAATATCTTTTTCACGGACCATATGCCGAATTGCAGTGGTAACCCGAATAAGAACTTCATCGCCGACAGGGTGACCATAAGTATCGTTAACGTGTTTGAAGTTATCAAGATCTATGATCATAAACGAATAAAACTGATGCCTTCCAATACCTTCTAACTCAGCTATAAAACCACGGCGGTTAAGTAAACCAGTCAATGGATCATGATGAGACTCTTTCGCTAGCGTTTGCGATACAAGACGTAATTTAAGCGTATACAACACCCAACCAGCAAGGACAATAGCGACAAAATAAAACGTAATATCAACAAAACTATTTTTGATTAGATATTTTAACTTGTCAGCCATAGCGTTGGGCATCACTAAGCGCAAATCCGTCGTCTGACCATCAAAACTTAAATTTTTACTGGATAAATTACCTAACGGTGGAAGTACTGCTGTATTGCTTATATAAAAATCTGAATCAATATCCGAGACTAAATCACTCCACAAAATATCCATGTTCAGCACACCATAAAATGTCTTATCCATGAAAATTGCAATCGAAAAGGTAATGACATCTTTGTTGAGGCTTAAATCTGCATAAGGGCCAGTAATGAAGATCTGATTCCCAAGATCTTCAACATCTACACTCAATGTTTTCTGCATATACGGTCGAGTAAACAACTTAGTTTCAAATTCACTAGGCTTCAGAACCAATGCATTATATTTTGGCGAGGTAATCACAAATTTATCCAACGAAATGAAATACAAACTAATCACATCATCCGCACGGCCCGCAAGAAACGTCATCATTGGTGCTATTTTTATCGTCTCTTTAATCTTATTTTGCAGTACCGTGTTGTCCTCACAGCCCGCTTTATCACTGGCAACTAAGAAGTTTGTCTCAAATTCATACATATGCTCACTGGTTGGAAGTTTAGATACAAGACAAGTGTCATCGTCATTCAATGTGAAACTTAATTTTTTATCATCAACTAACGCGGTATTTAAGGAGCTTAATTGCGACATGCCATATTGAATTGCTTGCAACTGATAAAATAGCTCACCTAAGCGCCCTTCAACGGCCTGAAAAGAATGTTGGAATTTATCTAGCTGTTTAACCTCAGAACGATTAACCTGATAAGTGATGATAGTACCAATAATAATAACTAAATAAATAGCAATTCTAGCTTTCACAATACACCTGTTTATCGCATCTTTTTATGCCTGATAATTAGCTGGAAATAATATACTGAATCATTACTGATTACTATGGTTGACAATGTAAGGACATGCAATAGAAACATTATGTTACTGAAATATGCATATTGGAAGCGTAATATATTAATAATAAGCGTGAAATATATAATTTGGGGATAAAACGCTTTATATACTGGCGGAATAAACCTTATAAATAGTAAGGCCTCTATAAATAGAGGCCTTACATCCGTACTGTCATTAAATTTAATACCCTATCGTTATAACCAGAATAGCCACGCTACGATCGATAAAATAAAGATACAAATCAAGTTCAGGTAGATACCAACACGCATCATTTCAGATTGTTTAATGTGCCCGGTACTAAATACAATCGCATTAGGAGGTGTTGCGACAGGTAACATAAATGCGCACGATGCTGAAATTGCGATAAGTGCAGATAGAATAACAGGTGACATACCAAGCGCTTCTGCTACACCTGCAAAAACTGGGATTAACAGTGCAGCACTGGCGGTATTACTGGCAAACTCTGTCAGCATAACGACAAACGCAACAATGGTTAAAATGATAATAACCATTCCTGCCTGGGCCAGAATCCCGCTTAAGCTTTCCGCCAAGAATACACTGGTACCAGTTGCTTTTAATATATTACTTAAACAAATTCCACCGCCAAATAACAGGAGTACACCCCAGTCAGTCGTCTTCTCAATATCTTTCCAATTGACGACTCGAGCTACACCTACAAGCACAATCGCCATCAAGGCCACTAATGTATCAAACTTAGAGAAACCACCAAGCATTGCATTAATCGGTTTACTAAATATCCATAAAAATACCGTTAACGAGAAGATAGCAAGTGTAACAATTTTACCTTTATCCCACTCAATAGGTTGATGGTCTAGCTCAAAGATTTCATTCAGATTTGGTTTAAGCAGTATATATAGCACACCGACTGTCACAGGCAGTAATATCAAGGTAATTGGCACACCATATGACATCCATTCCGTAAAACTCAAATTTAATTGCGCCGCTGCAATCGCATTAGGGGGGCTGCCAACGATAGTTGCAATTCCACCAATACTGGCGCAATAAGCAATACCAAGCAATACAAAGACATAAGTATTATGGCCTGTTTTAGTGTTTACTTTGTTAAGTACACCTAATACCAAAGGTAACATCATCGCGGTTGTCGCGGTGTTACTGATCCACATAGATAAACCCGCAGTGACACCAAACAGCATAAACACCGCAACATTCATTCTGCCTTTTGCCAGCAAAAGTACCTTATCCGCAATTACCTTATCGAGCTCTTGTCGATGTAGCGCGGCAGCAAGTGCAAAACCACCAAGGAACAAAAAGATAATAGGGTTAGAAAAATTATTAAGCGCAGTTTGAGTATTAAAGACTTCAAATACCACAGCAAGAATAGGCACTAATAAAGCGGTAATACTTACATGCAGTGCTTCTGTTAACCATAAAATGGCAATAAAACTAAGAATACTAAGCCCCAATACCACATCTTTTTCAAAAGGTAAAAAATTATATAATAAGGCAAATAAAACAACATCTAAAATAATAATAATGCTGTTTTTATTGGTTAGCCACTCCATCGTATTGGTGGGCAGCGGTAGGCTTTCATTTTTGTTCATGTGAGCTCAATTCTCCTAATGAATATATATTCTAAAATACTCCAATAGGGTTATTCTCACATATAATAGAAATCGACACGTCAATATAGAGATAATCATGGCGAATTAAACCAAAGTAATATGAAATAAAGCGAGTTCACTCACGTTTTACATCGTTTCTGCTATTTTTTAACCAAAAACCATCAGTGATAAAACAAGGGTTTAACATTTATTTTTGTCTGATTTCGTCAACACTTGGGGAAAGCACATAGTACGCCCCCTGAGTAATACGTTATGGTTAATCGTGAACCAGTATATTAAAAACAGTGTTGCATTCATGCACGTTAAAACGTTGAGTGAAAACATTGATTGAAAACGTCAAATAAGAGTGAAGACACGAATAAACCCGTGTATTATGCAGCACTTAGGTATCATAGGAATGCCATACGTAATAGGCAAGTCGCTGCATTTAATAAGGAATAGAAAGTTTGAATCTAATGTTCATGGAAATGGGTATCCTACTCTTTGTATTTTCAATGATTGCCGTTGCAATTTTTGTACAAGTAAGAAAAATGATATTAACCAAAAAGCGCCAAGTTTTAGCGGCACAACGTCGGAGCATAGAAGAAACCGAAATTGTTTTAAAGTACGCAACGTCACTTGCATTTAGCACAAAACTTACGATCTTATTACACCAACGTATTATCGCCGCGCTCAAAAACATTTTAACCGTAGAACCGCTGAGCGATAAAATCAAACACCATATAACTCAACAGAAAATGCATATTGCAACAGCCAAAATAGCATCACCATCAGGTCTATTTATTGAACCTGTTGATGAGCGAACCGCAATTGACTTAGCACGAAGCATTTCACGTATCAAAGTAATTTTGCGTCACGAACTACACAAGAGAAACATCTCATTAGAAGATTGTGTCACTGAAGAATCTAAGTTGGAAAAGATTCGCTTAAAACTGCGTTTGAGTAATTGCTTAATCAAAGCGACTACATTTTTTGATCATGAAAAATATAGCACTGCGGTAAAAATGTTAAATGAAAATATTACATTAATTGAAGCTGTCGATCTCAAAGATGATTTTTTAATAGATAAACGAGACAACATGATTAAACTATTAAATAAATCGACCGATCAATTAGCTGAAATCGAAGCTCAAAGTAAATTAGATGAACAACCAGAAAAGACTTCAGCACTTGATATTTTATTTGACCAACAACAGCCCCGATAAAATAATTGCAAGATTACGCATCATAACATTCACTCCTAATCGTGATTACATGAGATGCTTAAGTTTATCTTAAGTCCTATGAGCGTAGCAGCAAATGATAATTCGGCAATTATCATACCAGAGTGCTAAAAACAAAAAAGGCTCGTTATCTGCTTAAGATAACGAGCCTTTATCTAATAGACAACGCTATTATTTATCTGCACGACTCATGAACTTGTGATCAGTCGTATTGATCTTGATTTTTTCGCCGCTTGCGATGTATTCAGGTACTTGAACCGTAAGGCCAGTAGAAAGGATAGCAGGTTTAGTACGAGCACTTGCCGACGCACCTTTAATTGATGGGTCAGTTTCTACAATAACCATTTCAACAGCAGAAGGTAGCTCAATAGATACTGGCTTACCATCAACAATAAGAACTTGAAGACCTTGTGTGTCTTCTGTGATGAATAATAACTCATCAGCAATTATTGCTTTATCTAGGCTGTAAGGTGTGTAGTCTTCTGTATCCATGAATACATATTCTTCACCATCAGAGTATGAGAACATAACTTGGTTACGTGTAAGATCTGCAAGATTAAGATTGTCGCTGTCTTTGAATACTTCGTCAATTTTTGAACCCGTAACTACATCGTACATACGCATACGGTAGATACTACCACCAGCACGGCCTTGTGGTACTGAACGTTCGATATCACGGATAATGTATACGCCATTATTATATTCAACAGCGGTATTCTTTTTAACGTCACTTGCCTTTGGCATTTTAGGTATTCCCAATAATAAATTGTGTAATAGAAAATAACATAAAGGCTAAAACAGACCAAGTACTGCAACAAGGAAGCGCCGACTTATTCACCATTTTTAACGACTTTATTGTATTACTAAACAAATATCTATTTAAGTAGGCCCTGGCTCACCGCCTTTTCAAGTTTCTGCTCTAACGACGTCCACAGCTGTTTACTACCTTTGCCAATTCTACTGTTAACCGAAAACACTTGTTCTTTCGAGATATTATGTGCTTTCCAACTATGCCCTTCACCATGTATGTTATGCAATAATGGAGGAACACGATCAATAGCTTTAGCGTAAACAGAATCTGCTGTAACCCCGAGTTCAAATTCATGCCAAAGCTCGATATATTCTTTTGCTTGTTCGGGCGGTAATATATTCAATAGTCGGTTAATACCCGATGCTTCCTTCGCCTTGTTCTCCGCCGTTTCAGCAGCATAAACAATCGTGTCTCCTGCATCTATTTCACCAAGATCATGCAGCAACAGCATTTTAATTACACGGTCAATATTAATCTCATCATCCGCATAGTCTTTTAGCATCAATGCAGATATACACACGTGCCAACTGTGTTCTGCGGAGTTCTCATAACGATCTAATCCGACAGGTTTTGTCTTACGTAATACACCTTTCAGTTTTTCAATTTCGACTATGAAATTTAATACCCTTTCAATGTTTTCCACACCAACTCCTTGGTCATAATACGTTTAGCTATTAATGAGTACACTTTATAATTTAACATCAGTGAAGCTTACCCACCAGTACACTGCCACTAACTTTACGTTAGACAGCGAGTCCAACCGCAGTCGCTTGCATGGGAACAAAGCCTCTAAGCTCCTCAACACGAGATAACCAGCGTCTAACATGTGGATAGCCTTGTAACGATACGCCCCCTTCTGGCGCATGCGCGATATGGGTATAGTTCGCAATATCTGCAATAGTAGGTTTGTGTCCAACTAACCAAGGATTATGTTCTAAATGCGGGTCTAATTGTTTTAAAATCGCATGTGCTATGTCTAGCGCTTTTTGATGATCAAGTTTCGCGTGAAAGATGTTAATTAAACGCGCAGTTGCAGGTCCATAAGCAACGCTACTCGCGGCAATGGTCAGAAAACCTTGTACTTGGGCTGCGAGTACAGGATCTATTGGCAACCAAGTATGCGCATTATCGTATTTACTGGCGAGGTAAATCAAAATAGCATTCGAGTCTGACAAGGTCACATCACCGTCTTCAATAACGGGCACTTGCCCTGCGCTATTTTTTTTCAAAAACTCAGGCTGTTTATGTTCACCTTTCAACAAGTCGACATCAATAAGTTCCGTTTCTAATCCAAGTAAGGATAACAGCAATTCCACTCTGTGGGCATGCCCAGACAGTGGATGACGGTATAGTTTGATTGCTGACATGAGATATCCCCAATTATTGTTTATGTCTATAAATAATAGCCGCTGCTGAGATAATCATCCTCGCTAGATCATACTTATTTGTAGTTATTACCTTTACACCTTCATGTATTTCAAATTTGATGTTAATCTTTTTACTGTTAGCCCCACCAAGGATTGGATGCTTGCCACAGGTGCTATCGCCGCGTTTACAGCAGTAACGTTTAAGGACAGCGAACATGCCCATTGAATATATTTTAGGATTAGCATCATTCCTTACATCTGTAGTTGCAGGTGTACTTGGCTTTGGTGGTGGAATGCTGCTCATTGTCCTCCTGCCCTTATATTTGCACCCCAGCACTATCATTCCTATTCATGGCATAACCCAGTTAGCGAGTAACTCGTCTCGCATGCTGTTTTCCATTAAGGATGTGCAATGGTCACTCCTGCCTAAATTCTTAATCGGATCATTGGTCGGCATGGTTTTGTTTGGGGTGTTGCTAGCGAATATTTCAAGTGCGTATATCCCCATCGCCATCGGATCCTATATTCTGCTCAATTTGTGGAGTTCTCGATTTTCAGTTTTCATCAAAAAATATGAAAACTATTATATTATTGGCTTATTACAGACAGGTTTAGGGCTTATTGTTGGTGCGACAGGACCAATTGCCATCAGTGTATTGACCAAAGAGTTAACCTGTAAAAATCAGATAATAGCCACTAGCTCTATGTTCATGAGCATCAGTCATGTGGCTAAAATTTTCGTTTTTGGCTTCATTGGTTTTGCATTTGTTGAACACGTTAGCTTGCTTATATATATGATATTGGGCTCAATCATAGGTTCATTCGTGGGCACTAAATTACGTAGCCTGGCTGACAATAATCGGTTGCTGTTTACCATCAAATTATTACTAAGCCTGTTAGCAATAAAAATGATTGCAACTGTGCTCACTAACTAGCATTGATCAGCCCTGGTAGCTCAACCATCGCATTAAAACTTACCACAGATGAGAAGACGCACGTTTGGTTAAAACGATTATAAAATAATGTCTGCATACCTGCTTTGTAGCCCGCTTCAACACCAACAAGGCCATCCTCGATAACGATACAGTCTTTACTGTCAAAGAAGCCCATATCTTTTGCTGCAAACTCGTAAATACGAGGGTCTGGTTTCCAAATACCGATGTCGTAAGCGCTGTAAATATGAGAACCAAAATAGTCACTTAAACCGCACAGTTCTAACGCTTGTTTTATTTTAAATATAGGGCCATTAGACACCACAGCTTTGGGGTACGGAAGCAGGTCTAATGCCGCTTTAATCCCTTCTATCGGTCGTAACTCTGATTCAAATAATTCGGCAACGACAACACGATATTTCGCAGCAAAATCATTCGGTAATCTCACATCAAACTCACAAGACAGATCGGCTAATATTTTATCTAATTCCCAACCTCTATATTTGAACATAAGCAGGTCGACATCAAGCTTTATACCTAGCTCAGCAAACTTAATCACAAAGCCCTGATTGCATAGTCTTTCACTATCAACCAAAGTACCGTCACAATCAAAGAGTAAACATTTTTTCATGATGTTCCTTTATTCAATACTCTCAAAATACGATGTTCTCAATTTATTTAATACTAACCCTAAACCCACAATCACGCATGCTCCAATCAACACTGGATTAAATAAAAATGCCCAGCTTTGACCTGATAGCATAATAACCATTGGGTTCGCCCCTGCTGGCGGGTGCGTTGTATTTGTCAGTAGCATAATAGTAACAGCTAATCCCGTTGCAATAGCCAACGACCAAGGTGCAACGCCAACATATTCAACAAATAACACACCGATAAACGCTGTTAATAAGTGCCCAACAATAACGTTCTTAGGCTGAGCAAGTGGACTCTTAGGTACGCCAAATACCAACACAACAGTAGCGCCAAAGGGGGCCATTAACCACAGTTCAGGATTTATAATACTGCCTAAGTAAGCCAAAACACCGATAGTTAGCGTTGCAAAAGTACCCGCGATAATCGGAAAAACAAATTTTTTCATATAACCTCTACTCAATGTAGACCACTCTGTCTACCCCTGATAGTAGACAGAGTGGTCTACATGTGTCAACATATTTCATAACAGGAGCTATTCATGAATGAAAAAAAATTAGTCTTAATTCAAACAGCCTTACAACTTTTTTATAGCAAAGGCGTTAATTCTGTTGGTATTAATGAAGTATTGAAGCAGTCTGGTATCGCGAAGAAAACGCTATATAGTCATTTTTCTGGTAAGGATGATCTTGTATTAGCGACCCTTCAATATCGAGATGGTATTTTTAATCAATGGTTTAATGAAGTGCTTGAAAGTGAAAAATCAGGCGAAAAATCCATACAGGCGCTGTTTTACGGTTTAGATGATTGGTTTAATAATAGGGTGCCAGAACTGAGCCCATTTAGAGGTTGTTTTTTTATCAATACAGCAGCCGAATACAGCGTAACCGACTCACCGATACGTCAGTACTGTCGTTCGCATAAACAAGAAATCAGAGCATTAATAAAAAACAAAATTAGTTTATTTATAGACGATCCCAAAGAGGTTAACACACTTACTGACATGGTTTTTATGCTTAAAGAAGGAGCGATTGTTTCAGCTTTAGTCGAAGGAAACAAAAATGCAGGAAAGGCATGTATTCCCGCTGTGACTCGATTCCTGAATCTAAAATAGAACAATGATTGTATTGCCATTATTACAAGTCTAAAGATTATGTTCTGACTAACAGTCGTTCAGCCCCCTCCAACTAAAAAGAATACCGATGCAGATACCAATCCCGATAATTATACCAAACAAAAACTCAATCATTTTTACTTCTCTCAATATCAATGACCTAAAAGGCTATTGATATCTGCTCATCATTTACTATTAAAGTGAATAAGCTCTATAACTCCTTCTGAATTTACGACTTAAATTGAAAAAACACTAGAAAAATCTAGCATTAAGAGAGTAACTAAATCTGCTCTTATAGTGATTTTTAGATGTTAATAGTCATCAATAATCAAAATATAATCTCTATTATTAAAATAAATATTAAATATTAAATGTTTAACTTTAGCCATTTTTAGATTTTACTTTCTAAAAAATTTATTAAAAAGAACTTAGATGTAATTTTAAAACCTGCCAATTAATATAAACAAAGTTAAATCATCCTTACTAGCAGCATTAAATCTTAGTATTAAAATGTGTCGATATAAAGCAATGTTAAACCAGTCATTAAATATTCGCACAACTCTATTCCTAAAATCCATAGACCTGTGGTTAATATTGACTAACAGCTAACCAACTGATAGCATTTTGTTAACAAATATAGCCAACAAACTATGTTAAAACAAAGCCTTAACTAAGTTAGAAGAATAAACATAAATTATTATAAATGAGACATAGAAAAGAAGCTAATTATGAAATCTATACAATATAAAGTTATCTATACAATATTAAGTATTCTAATTATTACATTTGTTAGCTACAAATTAATAAATCATAATAAACAAGAAACTGAATTAATTGTTGATCCACTTGCGTCATTAGATTTTAACCCTAAAAAAGGAAATGAATACATGGAAGCTAAAATGATACGATATGAATTAGACAAACCTCTTTTAATTATCAAAGAAAAAAAAGGTATGCTAGCCTGTGCTTATATTAATGTAGAGACATGCAACAAAACTAATGAAGCATGTGCCATTGTATCTGGAGTTAGCAGCTATAAAGATATGATGTCTGCAAAAATAATTGCGGTATCAAATGAAGCATTAAATCTAGGTGTTAATGTTGGTGATACAGGCATAAGCGCTATAAATCGATTTAAGTAACCATGAGTTAATTAATATAACAATTATTGTATCTGTATTTTATTTATCTGTAATATCTCATTGAACACAACATCATCACGTCTGAGATGATTATGAGTTGGGGAAAAATAAGATGAAATAATGATTAATCTCAATCACTTTCATAGTAGAATGTTTACAACGCTAAAACAGTGACTTAAAGGGATAAACAGTGATTGGAAAACACAAATTAGAATTAGATACGCCATGCTTGGTTATCGACAAGAACAAACTGATTGATAACATCAACACGATGCAAAAATTCGCATCAGCAAAATCGAAACATGTTCGACCTCATGCAAAAACCCATAAATGCGTCGAGATCTGTCAGCTACAACTTGATGCAGGTAGCATAGGTATATCAATTACTAAGCCATCGGAAGCGTATGAACTTGCCAAGGCCAATATTCGTCACCTGCTAATTACCTCCCCAATTGTCACTAAGCATAAACTGGCAACTTTAGCTAAAATTATCAAACTTGCACCAGAGACTATGATCGTCGTGGATTCTGAGTCGAACCTTGCTCAGTTAAATAAATTAGGCAGCGAGCTTAACCTACAAATTAACCTGCTTGTTGATATTGATGCAGGAATAGGTAGAACTGGCGCATCATTTGAAACTGCGTTTGATTTAGCATTATCAGTACACTCGCATGCCAATACGACTCTTAAAGGTATTCAGTGTTATGCCGGGCATTTCCAACATATTCTTGATAACAAAGAAAGAAAACAAGCGTCTGCCGCATTATTAAATAAAGCGGGTAAGCTAAAGCAAGACATTGAAAGCGCGACAGGCTTAGTGAATCTGATCCAATCAGGCTCAGGCACGGGTACTTATGAAATAGACAGTGACATTGCGTCTGTCACCGAAATACAACCGGGTTCATACACTGTGATGGATAAAGAATATTTCGATATTGAATATAGCTCAGGTCATTTCCAACCTGCAATGACATTGCTAACCAGTGTTATTAGTGCCAACCATACAACGCATGTAACCGTTGATGCGGGCACCAAGGCCCTTTACAAAGAAGCGACCCACCCACAAATCATTAGCCATGATGACCTTAAATATGAATGGCATTACTTTGGTGACGAGCACGGTAAAGTATCTGGAGAACATTTACCAGATGTTGGTGAGATGATTGAAATGATCGTACCGCATTGTGATCCAACCATTAACCTGCATGACAAATTCTATGTGGTCGAGAATGACATTGTTGTCGACATCTGGGATATTGCGTTACGTGGTAAATTAGCTTAGTATTTTTGTCCTAATAAGGTGTCGGTTAAACGACACCTATTTTTATACGCTAATCATGGCTGAAGCGCTGTCTTGTTACTACACCCCATTGCTCATCGTCGTAGCTGTCTTCGACATAACCACCTGCAATGTTATTATCCGACGTGTAATCAGAAAGTACGTCACGCCAAAATTTGACAGCATGTTCAGCTCCTGTAACCTGCTTGATTTCCCAACTGCCACCTAGGTTTTTAAAAACCTGAGAAATAAAACGTTTACCGACTTTGTTTTTACGGAAATAAGGCACGACATAAAAATCACAGACTTCATAACAACCCTGAGCCTCATTAGCAATCGCGGTATGTCCAGCAGGGACGCCATCCACATATAATAAATAACCCGACACATTGCCTTCGATTTGTGTATCTAATGGAAACAAACCATCTGCATCCGGTTTCTTCTGCATGATCTTTGAAAATTCAGCCTCATAGGCTTGCGCTAAATTCATGTATACATGCTTATTACTGCTATCTACTTTTATAATTTGCATAAATTACGCCCATATTTGAATATACTCATACTTGAATCGCTATACCAAAGAAGTAATTAAACACATTACATTATTAGCTGCTCTGTGCAACATAAAAACTCAGGCCAGCAATTAACCAAAAGAATATCCAAGAGATGTGCTTACCTTTTGTGAACCCAGCAGATAATAAGCCACTCACTAAAAATACAACGCTGATCACCATTAGAATTTGCTTTTGAATGTCTGCTCCGGGAGTTGAAATAATGAAAAGAATCGCTGCAAACCCCCACCAAGCCACGGTTGTTAAATGCCAAGCAAATCTTAAAATCCGTTTTGTAAACCAATCACTACCAAGAAGCGTTGGAAGCTCTCTTTTAAACAACCGAGTCAAAATAAAGCGCTCACCTAGATAGGAATGCACGAGTCCGATAAATATTGCCAAAAAACTTCCTGTAACTAACATATAATCTCCATGATTTATTTTTTTCGGCCTGTGATGCTACAACACCAACTGACTTGTTCAATTTATCGTACAGCTTAACAACAACTCGATTAAGATGAATAATTTGTAGTAACTTTAAATATGCTGACTTAACAGGGTCGTTAGTTGGGTTTTACTCAATACACCCACTGTTGACGATAAAATTTCGCCATCTTTAAATAGCATCATTGCAGGAAGAGCGCGAATACCATATTTGGCCGCGATTTGGGGACTAGTATCAATATTAAGTTTTCCAATTTTCACTTTACCGCTATATGCAAAAGCGATTTCTTCCAACACTGGACCTACACTTAAACAAGGGGCGCACCAAGACGCCCAATATTCAACTAATACCGGTTGGCTGCCAGTCATTAACTCCGTTTCAAAGTTCTCATCCCTCAATTCCACTATTTTGTTCATCATAAATTCTCCATAATTCATATTTAATTTATTCAACGGGCATTAATCTAAGTTGTTGTTCATAAATATAAATTAAAAAGGAAAACTTCAGTTTATGATAACAAAAGTTATATCATTTTAGTTTGGTTTCACATACTTCAACGTCGAAAAATAACGTTTTTCATCATCACACGACTTCTCTTTAATCAGCAAACTAAAAACTAAAAAAATCTGAACATAAATCAAGATTAGGGCAAAAGCATTAACCGATATGTGCCAGCATAGCGAACTATTCAAGCTAATGTGTTAGAGACTAATGCTGAGTCTAAATATGCTCGAACCCGTACTATTTTCTCACTCTCAAATTCACAAACCCAGCAATAGCGATTATGAAACTCTGCGCCTTTTTTGGTTATTGAATTTGCGACCAATTCAACGGATGCGGAACGCCCATCGGTTATACAAGAAAGTAACTTTAACGATAGAGGTGACTCTAATACTTCATTTAATTTTGAGATGGTGCCAGTAATGAAGTCTTGTTTTGATGTATAAACACCTGCAAGCGGATGAGTACCCGTTACTTCCCAAACAACATCATCACTCACATGCTCAAAAAAGCCTTGAGGATTACCGTTTTCTAAATGCGAAAATATTTCAATTATCCATGCTTGATCAATCATTATTATCTCCTTGTAATATAATTTTACTTTACGGATACGTAGTGTTCTTCGGCAGTAATGGTTAAAGTATCTGCTATTTAAGCCAATTTCATCCCCTGATACCAACATTAAACCTCAATTAAACACCCAAAAGGCGATGCTGAACATCAGGCGCTTGCATCAAAGCTTGTGGTGTTCCGCTCCAAGCAACCTTGCCTTTATCGATAATGTAGTGCCTATCGACTAATTGGTTAAGCGCGTGAAGATGTTTATCGACAATCAAAATAGCAAGACCTTCTGTTTTCAGCAGCACTAAACAGTCCATGATTTCCTGCCGAATAAGTGGCGCAAGTCCTTCTGTTGCTTCATCTAGAATGAGTAAATCTGGATTGGTCAACAAGGCACGTCCTATCGCTAACATTTGTTGCTCACCACCAGATAGTTGATTTCCCATGCTACGCTCCCGCTCCTCAAGCCGAGGAAAAAGTGAATATACCCGCGACAATGTCCATGGGTTATCCCGCCCTTTGGGAATAAACGCAGTCGCAATCAAGTTTTCCTTCACTGATAAGTTCGGCGTGATCATTCGCCCTTCAGGCACTAAACCAAGCCCTAATCGCGCGATCTTATAAGGTTGAAGTGTTTCGCTGCGTTGGTCCTTAAAATGAATAGTGCCAGCTGCCACAGGCGTTAGTCCCATAATAGAGCGCACTGTGGTGGTTTTACCTGCGCCATTCCGTCCCATTAGTGATACAACTTCACCCGCGTTAATTGTAATCGAAATACCAAACAAGACCTGACTTTGCCCATAGAGCGTCTCAATATCGTTAACCACAAGCATCTAAACCTCCTTCATCACCCAAATAAGCCATACGTACCTCTGGGTCACTTTTAATCTCTGCTGCCGATCCCGTTGCGATAATGCGCCCATAAACTAACACCGAAATTCGGTCTGCTAATGCAAAAACCACATCCATATCATGCTCAATCAACAAGATCGTATTCTGTTGGTCTTTTAACGCCTTCAAGGTATCCACCAATTTCCAACTGTCTTCTACCGACATGCCTGCCATAGGCTCATCCATTAACAGCATTTTCGGTTTGCTCGCTAATGCCACCGCTATTTCTAACTGTCGCTGTTCGCCGTGCGATAACGCGCTGACTAACACATGTTCTTTTGTCTCCAATCCAACTCGTGTTAAATATTGCCTGGCAGGATCAGTCAGGCTTTTATCATTATTCACATTTTTCCAAAAGCGAAATGAATGACCAGCCTGTGCTTGTACCGCGAGTACCACATTTTGTAATACAGTAAAATCTTGAAACAGCGAAGTAATTTGAAATGTACGCGCTAAGCCTTTATGACATCGCGCTGGTATCGAACATTTATCAATATTGCCACCAGCAAATCTAATATGACCATGGTCTTGCTTAATCTCACCCGTTAACTGGCGGATCAAGGTGGTTTTACCTGCGCCATTAGGGCCGATAATCGCGTGGATCTCTCCTTTTCTAACACACAAATTTAGTTCGTCAGTTGCCAAAACCCCACCGAAGCTCTTTCTCAAGCCTGTCACGGTTAGTAGATCATTTGTCATGCTTTGCTCCAGGTAACAATCCATCAATACCATTACGGGCACACAACACCAGCACGATGAGTAACGGTCCAAATATTAATTGCCAGTATTCTCCAACCCTTAGTCCAGCAATATTAAGTGGAATAGAAGAAAGTAACTCCTCTAATAACAAGAAGGCTAGCGCTCCATATAAAGGACCAAACAAACCTGCGACACCACCCAGTACAATCATTACAATCAGTTCACACGACCGCGTCCAGTGCATCATATCAGGACTAACAAAATCGTTTAGATTAGCCATTAAAAAGCCTGAATACCCTGCAAATACGCCCGATATAACAAACGCAGCAAGTCGGTATTTAAACGGTGAAAAACCTATCGCTAACATGCGCTCTTCGTTAGATTTACTGCCTGAGATCACCTGACCAAAACGAGAATGATTAATTTTATGAAAAAACCAGAGCACAAATAGCAAGGAGATAAAACACAGGTAATAAAAACTGTCTTCATCATTTAAATCAATTAACCCCAACATGTCACTGCGTTCATAAATTGATAAGCCGTCATCACCACCATAAATATCCACACCGACGGCTGTAAAATAGAGCATTTGTGAAAACGCAATGGTGATCATAATGAAATACATACCACGTGTACGTAGGCTAATAGTACCTATGATCAAGCAGAGTACGACCGAAATAATCACGCTTCCTGCTAACTGGATGTAGCCATTGCCCATCCAATCAATGCCGTCTTCCAGCATATGAAATGAACCGATACCGACCACGTATGCACCAACACCCATAAATGCAGCCTGTCCAAAACTAACAAGCCCACCAAAACCAATTAATAAATTAAGACTAATCGCAGCAATGGCTAAAATTAATACCCGAGAAAATACGCCAGTATAAAAACTATCATCAACAAGCGTGGTTATTGTCGGCACTAACGCGAGTAATACCAACAAACATATATTAATTTTATTCCGTATAGATATGACCATTAAGCCACCCCCTTAGGCGGAAACAAGCCTTGTGGTCGTATCGCAAGAACCAACGCCATCATAAAATAGATCAGCATAGAAGAAATAGCAGGTGCAGCCGTGGAAGCCGCATCACTCGACACCATCAATTTTAATATATCGGGAAGAAATGAACGGCCAACAGTATCAATAATTCCGACCAGAATAGCAGCAATAAACGCGCCTTTAATCGAGCCGATACCACCAATAACAATCACCACGAATGTTAAAATGATAATACTTCGACCCATACCAATTTCGACAGATAAAATAGGACCAGCCATCAATCCCGCGATACCAGCCAGGGTTGCACCTAAACCAAAAACAAGCGTAAACAGCAGTTGAACATTAATGCCTAACGCCCCCATCATTTCTCGGTTACTTGCGCCCGCTCGAATTAACATGCCTAAACGTGTTTTTGAGATAATCCAATACAATAACAAAGCCACTGCGAGTCCTAATACAATAATAGCAAGACGATAAGTGGGATAAGGCACTCCAGGAATAATTTCAACACTGCTATTTAAGAAATCAGGAAGCGCGATGTCTAAGCCTACAGGTCCCCAAATAAGTCGAACTAACTCATTAAAGAATAAAATCAGGCCAAACGTGGCAAGCACTTGGTCGAGATGATTCCGTGAATACAATCGCCTTAAAGCAACCATTTCTACAACGACACCCAGAATAAATGTCGCAGGAATGGTAAGTAATGCACCAAACAAAAATGAATTCGTCCATTCACTGAACGTGGCACAGAAGAACGCCCCCATCATATACAATGAGCCGTGCGCGAGATTAACAAAATCCATAATGCCGAAAACAAGCGTTAAACCTGCGGCGAGAAGAAAGAGAAGCATTCCTAGTTGGAAGCCATTTAAGACTTGCTCCAACAATAACAACCAGTTCATGGTAAATTCCATTTAAAAATAAGGATAAAAAAAAACACGACCCCGTGAGAACGTGCTTTCATTTATTAAGTATTACGAACTATTAAATCTTACATTTACTTGCGTAAGGGTCTTGATGATTTGACAGTACTTTATTCACGATTTCAGTGGTATACACACCGTCACTATCTTTAATCACTTTTGTCAGGTAGAAATCCTGAATAGGAAAATGATTATTACCGTAATTTATTTTGCCACGGACAGATTCAAAATCAGCCTCAGTCAAAGCAGCACGAACAGCATCCTTATCAGAGATATCACCATCGACTTTACGCACTGCGCTATCAATTAGCATCATAGAATCATACGATTGGGCTGCATAAAAACTTGGGTAGCGGTCGTATTTTTCCTTAAAGCCATCAACGAAACGCTTATTCGCAGGCGTATCAAGATTTGGTGCCCAAAATTGGGTCATCAAACTACCTTCAGCCCACTCACCCACACGAGGAAGACTTAAATTATCGATAGTGAAGATATTATACAAAGGCACGTTTTTAGCTAACTTCGACTGTGAATACTGCTTAAGAAATTGCACACCGTGTTTACCTGGGTAAAACACCCAAAGTGCGTCTGGCTTAGCCGCTCTTACTTTCGCGAGTTCGGCAGAGAAATCTAATTGCGCAGGGAATTTAGTCATGTCTTGACCAACGACCTCACCCTTAAACGTACGCTTCACACCGGCAACCATGTTCTTACCCGCTGCATAGTTAGGAGCCATAATATAAAGGCGTTTAATGCCGCGTTGGTTAAGCACTTCGCCCATTGCCATTGCATTTTGATCATTCTGCCAAGACGTAGAGAAGAAGTTCTCGTGACAACGCTTGCCAGCAATCGTACTTGGGCCCGCGTTTGAACCGATTAGAAATACATCGTTATCAACCACTTTCTTATAAGACGCCATTAATACATGGCTCCAGATATAACCGGAAACAAAATCAACTTTGTCTTTCTTTACCAGCTTATCCGTTTTCTGTTTACCAATTTCAGGCTTAAAACCATCATCTTCGTAGATAATTGTTACGTCTGAACCGCCCATTTTACGATCCAATTGATCAAGTGCTAACTCAGCACCGTCACGCATATCCTGCCCTATTACGCCAGCCCCCGTGCTCAACGTAGTAACAAAACCGATCTTAATCGGCTCACCAGCAAACACAGAGCTTGTTGCTAATGCAATAACAGAAGCAAGTGCTAATTTTTTAAACATGGCTATAAATCCTTTTATTATGTTTGCATAACGCTCAAACATAAACTTAGCTGATAACTGAACTCGTTTAATATCGATGACAAACAATACCTAAATTTAGGCACATTACAAGGTTAAAATGCGAAGATAACACAGATCAAATCGCAGTCTCTTGGTATAAAACTCAATAGCGTCATCGTAGTTTTCAACAACTAAGGCTACATTTCCGATTCTTTGTTCGATAACCTTACTCACTTATTTTTCTAGCGATAACTAAACCATGGTTACTTGACCCTAGCAGAGACGGTTCATCACACGTTTTTAGATGATAGCTCAACCATGTTTGATATTGCGCAGGAGTAAAATTATTAACCCCTGACGAGATATATCGCCCAAATCCGTCAGTCGCTACATGGCGTAAGGTCGTAAAACCATGTGAACTTACCAACGCTTCCACTTCAGTTGGAGTAGCAAAGTAACCCACATTAAAAAAACTATCAGCGAACTGACTTGGAACCAAACCCGATTCAAAAAGCGTAGAGAGAATCTCTGGTGTAACCAGCTCTGGATATTGCTGAGCGAACATACCAGCAACGAAATAACGCGAGATGTAAGCAATCGCTAACACACCACCAGGCTTTAGGATTCGATAAGCCTCTGAGATTGCTTGGTCACGCAGTTCTTGAGTCTGTAAATGATAGAGAGGCCCAAGAATAACGCAAAGGTCATGTGAATTGCTTTCAATAAACGGAACTGAACAAGCATTCCCTTCATAAATTGAAAGTGTTAAACCTTGTTCTTTGGCTTTGCGTTTCAAAATGTTAACTTGATCAGGTACCAGTTCTACAGCCGTTGTATTACAACCCATTTTCGAAAAGTTGAGAGAATATCGGCCAGTTGCAGCACCTAATTCGATGACTTTTACGTTTGGAACAAGATACGCTTTCAGTGTATCCATCGTGGTATCAAATTCCATTTGAGTAATGAATTGCCGAGTAAGACGACTATCTTCATTAGCACCTGTATATTGCTCTATTAATTCTTGCATGATAATTCCTTTTACAAGATCCCTTGGTAAAACCCCATTACTAACAACTCTGTTAGGCTATCTTCTTCGATAACACACCTAAATGTAGTTTCTTGTTGAGTATGGATACAAGTGTCGATGCAAATATCGCCACACAAATAGCACCTAATATATCAAGAGGATAATGAATGCCACCATACACTCTAGACATGCTACTAATAAAACTCAACACAAATAGAGCCATGCCTAGCACCCGAGTTGCTTTGTTAAATAATAACGTGATAGCGATAGAGAACGTAAACGTTGCATGGTCGGAGGGAAATGAAGAATCTGGCGCATGCTCTATTAGTTGAACACCTAAGTTATCTACAAATGGACGAGGGTTATAATAAAAACGAGAAATGATGTTACTCGTTAACATCCCCAGAACAACTGACACGACAGCGTTCAAACTAACTTGTTTCCTTTCTACGCTTGAACTAAACCATAAATATATTAACGCCATGACAAAAAGGTAAGGCATTACATCAACAGCTGTAATTAAAATACTGTCCAGCATTTTATTCTTACCCGCATATTGGTTAATAACTAGAAAAGCTGATACGTTGAATTGTTCCATCAATTGACCTTGATTCTAATGAATGTTTAACGCCCTTGAGAGTCAATAAATTGCGGAAATAAGGACATGAAAAATAATATGGATTTGGGATTTTAAAGTGTAAGAGCTGCCACGGCAACATACATTAAATAATTTTCCACAACTTATCCTTATTGAACAATACGACAGGAATCGTTCACAGCGACTGTGATTTAATTGTCTTTATGAACAACACCTTACCAATTTAATTCAACAAGGTAAACGGTCAGCGACCACTGATAGCAGCTCTATTAACAACTTAGTTTATTATGCCGATTTACCCACAGATAGAGTCACTAATCTTTCGTCGTCATAGAGCACAACTGAATAATCAGCATTCATATCTAGCTTTTCTAGAATTTTAATCGATGGGATATTTTCTTTTACAGCCACGCCATATATTTTCGTATGCAGGCCTAAAGCAAAAGTATGCTCTAAAACAGATTTTGCAGCTTCATACGCATAACCTTTACCTTGAGCGTCTTGCTTAAACCCAAATCGAATATCACTGCATTCAAAATTAGGAGAAACTTCTATTCCCGCATAACCAAGCTTAACGTTTGGATGATGCTTTAGGTATACAACAAATGAACCAAAACCTTGCTTCCAATGCTCGACTCTTTTCGACACATGCTGGAGAATTTCTTCATCATCGTAGGGTTCACCTTTTGGAAGATATAAGCTCATCATCGGACAAGACATTATGTCTTTATAGATATCAAAATCTACTATTGTGACGGGTTTTAATATCAGCCGTTCTGTTTCAATCATACTGCTATCCAAGCCTCAAACGTTCAAGTAACTGGTGGCGCTTAATCTCTAAACTTAGTACGCCTTTGTTTCTGTCTACTTCCTTAAATCCCAGCGAAAAATACTGATCTTTCGCCACGTTATTTTCGAAGACACAGCATGACACTTGAGAGTCGTGGTCAACATAATCCAGCTCTGTTGTAAGTACCGCTTTTAACAAACGAAATCCACACAAACCATTTTGATATTCTCGAGATATTTGAAGTGAGTGAATAGTTTGGTTGTTGGTTGACACATCATAAGCAATAAACCCTATAACATGACGTCCAAACTCAGCAACTAATACCGTCTTAGACATGTAATGCTTAATGATCGACTCTCTATTCCAATCGAGTCCCAATTCTTGTTGCATTGAGAACATGTTTGCTTCTATCAGTTCGTAGATATGCTCCCAATCCACACTAGAAACTTGTCTTATTTTTACCACCGACTACACCCTACTCGTCTTTATGGCTACTGTTCTTGTCATTCAAATCCAAGAACTTTAATGCTAGCGCTAAGAGTAAAATCGAAATAGGTAAAATCAATATTTCCCAGCTTAAGTCATTCAAGTTAATTAAGATCATTTCTAAAAACTTAACAAACAAAATAATAACGATTACTTCACCTAAAATATTCTTTAAATGGCCAATATCAGGGGTTTTTATCCAGCTTAATACGGTGGGAATATTGTTTAGTTTTTTATCCGTGATAAATAACGTAAATACACCATGCGCAAAGATAAATAATACCAAGGCAATCAAGAAAGTATCTAAGCCTTTAATCAAGTAGGCGGTGGCAATATCCGCTGAATCAAGATGAGCCAAACTTTCATTTGGTATATAGCCAAACGCAACGGCAGTAAAGGCATAATACGTTTTGATTGCTCCCACACCAAACAGTAGTAAAGAACCAAATAATGAACAGATAATTGCTATCCAACTTATAAATCTGAAGATAAAGAATACATCCTTCATTCTTTTAACACTGTGGTTTTTCATTTTTACTCCAATTATTAGTTATTACTATTTCATGTGTCTAAACAGCGAACTATCGCGTTAATAGCGGGCAATATATAGCGTTTTTCGTTCTTGAACAAGATTAATTAATCCAGTGAAGTATAGCTGATATTAGTCTCGAAGACTATTACAGCTGAGTAATAGTAATTTACTATTTATAGGGATTATCAATATTTGAGACATAGATATAATGCTGCCATCAGATTTAGTTACACAGAATGGTAGAGCGTATTATGTTAAGAATTGTTGTTGTAGGTGGTGGCGCAGCTGGCCTTGAATTAGTGACTCGATTAGGCCGTAATAAACGCCACGAAGTCATACTCGTTGAACCGTCTTCACATCACTTCTGGAAACCTCGTCTACATGAAATCGCGGCGGGTACCTTTGATACCGAGTTGGATGCAGTGAGTTATTTCCAACATGCCGAATGTAATGGCTATACCCACATTCAAGATGCGATGACAGGATTAGACCGCGACAGTAAAATCATCCATTTACGTGGTATGAATAGTGCTCCAACGAAACTGCAATACGATTACTTAGTCATGGCTGTTGGTGCGATCAGTAATGATTTTAAAACCCCAGGTGTGAGTGAACATTGTTTGTTTTTAGATTCATCAGGGCAAGCTGAACTGGCTTGGCAACAAATCAAACAACAACTAAAAGCCACTGGTACACGTCGTATATCTATTGTTGGTGCTGGCGCAACAGGCGTAGAACTCGCCGCAGAACTCGCGAAGGTAAGTCGTAAATTACAGCGTTATAGACAAGCATCAAAATTTGAAATTACCTTAGTCGAAGCGGCAGGCCGGGTGTTACCCAGTAGTCCAGAATGCATGTCAGAAAAGGTGCAGGAAGCCCTTAAAAAACAAGGCATCACAATTCGCACCGAAACGCGTGTTCAACGTGCTGAAACAGGTAAATTAATCACATCGGAAAACGAGATTATTCCCGCGGATTTACAGATATGGGCTGCAGGTATTAAATGTGCGGAATGGTTAACCAAGCTCGACGGATTAGAAACAAACCGTTTAAACCAATTAATCGTTAATCCAACCCTACAGTCGAACCTTGATGACAGTATTTTTGTGATAGGTGATAATGCGCAGTGCACGCAACCTGACGGTAGTTTTGTGCCACCGCGTGCGCAAGCAGCTAACCAAGCGGCGACACATTTAGCAAAACAGTTTAATCGAATGCTAAAAGACAAACCGCTACAGCCGTTTATCTATAACGATGGTGGTATGGTTGTCGCTGTCGGGAACGGCAATGCCGTTGGTGCTTTAATGAATAATAGGATCGTATTGAAAGGACGTTTAATCCGACATTTATACGATACGATATTTCGTTTACACCAACGGGTGCTATTTAGCTGGGGACGCGTAACAGCACTTGTGGTACTAAAACGTATCAAAGCGATGCTAAATCCCTATTATAAAAGCTTTTAACCTAAATCGGATGCAGCTGGTTCTGGCAGTACCGGCTCTGAACTGTCCATATATGTTAAGTACTGTGACCAAAGTTCATGGGTGCGTTGTTGAGTAAGTTTAGTTCGACAGCTTAATGTCATCACAACGCGCATCGACCCATCTCTGTACATAGTAAATACCGAATCACACTGTGATTTACTGTACGACTGCCACGCCGATTGTGCGATGCTGATCGACTCAAGAATATGAATGTCAGCGGTATATTGCGCAATACTTTTATCGAGGTATCGCTGCATTTCGGCTTCTGCTTTATCTAATTCTACTTTAGCGCAGTAATTAATTTCTAACGTATTAAACGCTTTATCGCAGTTCACTGACGTCGCCATCGCTGCAAAACTGCAAACACTTATCAGTAAGAATGTAATTACCTTTACCATTATAGAACCAACCTAGAAATAAATAGGCTGACAATATAACGGTATATTAAAATTAATCCAATTATTCTATTAACTGGTTTGATTAGTTTGGCATTCTAGACTGAATGTTATCCATAAGAATACTGATTAACCATTATCGGCAGGAATACGCACCCAGCCTTCCATTAAGATACGAGCATTGCGGCTCATACTTGCTTTAGTTACCGTCCACTCACCATTAATTTCGGTTGCTTGTGCACCAACGCGTAATGTTCCTGATGGATGGCCGAAATTCACCGAGTCACGCGCACCACCACCTGCAGCCAAATTAACCAATGTCCCCGGAACTGCTGCTGCAGCACCAATTGCAACAGCCGCAGTCCCCATCATCGCGTGATGCAGTTTGCCCATAGACAAGGCGCGCACCGACAAATCAATATCACTCGCGACGACTTGCTTATCACTTGAAGACACATAATCTGCCGACTTAGCGACAAACGCGACCTTAGGGGTATGCTGACGCTGCACGGCTTCTGCGATGTTTGATATCAATCCCATCTGCACCGCACCGTAAGCACGAATAGTTTCAAACATAGTTAACGCTTCAGCATCATTATTAATGGCATCTTGCAGTTCTGTACCTGTATAACCAACATCTTCGGCATTAATAAAGATGGTTGGGATACCCGCATTAATCATTGTCGCTTTTAACTGCCCACTAAGGACAACTGATTCCGGTACAATCAAGTCATCAATCAGATTACCTGTGGGGAACATAGATCCTTCGCCATCTGCTGGTTCCATAAATTCCACTGGTACTTCAGCTGCTGGAAAAGTGACGCCGTCCAACTCAAAATCACCAGTTTCTTGCACTAAACCATTAGTAATTGGCACATAGGCGATAATTGTTTTAGCAATATTCACCTGCCAAATACGGACAACCGCGACACCATTTTCTGGAATACGACTGGCATCCACCAATCCACAGTTAATGGCAAAAGAGCCCACTGCGGCGGATAGATTGCCACAGTTACCACTCCAATCCACAAACGGTTTATCAATCGATACCTGCCCAAACAGGTAATCAACATCGTGATCGGGTTTATCGGTTGCAGACACGATCACAGTCTTACTGGTACTCGATGTTGCTCCGCCCATACCATCTGTTTGCTTACCATAGGGATCGGGACTACCAATAACACGCAGTAATAATGCATCACGCGCAGCCCCCGCGGTTTGTGCGGAGACAGGCAAGTCTTGGAGATTAAAGAATACCCCCTTACTGGTGCCGCCCCGCATATAAGTGGCAGGTATCCTAAGCTGTGGTAAATACCCTATGTTGTTTTTCATCATAAATAGCTAGGCCTCACTCGATTCAAGGAAATCTTGTGCAAAGCGTTGTAGTACACCACCTGCCGCATAGATAGATACTTCTTCTGCCGTATCTAAACGACAAGTCACAGGCACTTCAAGGGCTTCACCATTTTTACGAGTTATGACTAGCGTTAGGGCTGCAAGCGGGGTTGGCTCACCAATGACGTCAAAAGTTTCACTGCCATCAATTGCATAAGTTTTACGGCTTTCACCCGCTTTAAACTCAAGTGGTAGTACGCCCATACCAACCAAGTTAGTACGGTGAATACGTTCAAACCCTTCTGCAACAATCGCTTCTACACCCGCTAAACGAACGCCTTTCGCCGCCCAGTCACGTGAAGAGCCTTGGCCATAATCGGCACCTGCGACGATAATCAGAGGTTGCTTACGCTCCATGTAGGTTTCAATCGCTTCCCACATGCGCATTACGTTCCCTTCAGGCTCAACTCGTGCTAATGAACCTTGTTTAACTTTGCCGTTTTCTAGCACCATTTCATTATTCAATTTAGGATTTGCAAAGGTCGCTCGTTGCGCCGTAAGGTGATCACCTCGATGGGTAGCGTATGAGTTAAAGTCAACTTCCGGCAAACCCATTTTATCTAAATACGCACCTGCCGCACTATCAAGCATGATGGCGTTAGAAGGAGATAAATGGTCGGTAGTAATATTATCGCCCAATACCGCTAGAGGACGCATACCTTTAAGGCTACGCTCACCTGCTAATGCACCTTCCCAATAAGGCGGACGACGAATGTAGGTACTCATTTCACGCCAGTCATACAGCGGGTTATTTTTCTCACCGTAATCAACACTACACTCTATATCACTACTAAACATCGGGTTGTAGACTTGACGAAATTGTTCTGGTTTCACACTTGCCTTAAGCACAGCATCAATTTCTTCATCGCTCGGCCAAATGTCTTTCAGTGTGATTGCGTTACCAGCTTGATCTAAACCAAGAGTGTCACGTTCAATATCAAAACGGATAGTACCAGCAATCGCATAAGCAACCACTAAAGGTGGGGACGCAATAAAGGCCTCATTGGCATGTGGGTGAATACGACCATCAAAGTTCCTGTTACCTGATAACACAGCGGTCGCATACAGGTCACGATCTAAAATCTCTTGCTGAATAACGGGATCAAGTGCCCCACTCATACCATTACAAGACGTACAGGCAAACGCCACAATACCAAAGCCAAGTTGCTCTAGTTCCGGCAATAAATCGGCTTCTTGTAGGTAGAGTTCCACCGCTTTTGAACCTGGAGCCAATGAGGTTTTAACCCAAGGTTTACGTGTTAACCCAAGCTTATTGGCGTTACGAGCAATCAAACCTGCCGCAATCATATTGCGCGGATTACTGGTATTGGTACAACTAGTGATTGCAGCAATGATCACTGAACCATCTGGCATTTTACCTGGTATATTTTCGACCTTGCCACTGATGCCACGCTTGGCTAATTCAGAGGTAGGAACACGATTATGCGGATTAGATGGTCCAGCAATGTTACGGCACACAGTCGATAAATCGAATGTAAGTACACGTTCATATTCAACGTTTGCTAAGTCATCGGCCCATAGACCCGTTTCTTTGGCGTAAGTTTCCACCAGCTTAACTTGTTCGTCTTCACGACCAGTTAACTTAAGGTAATCGATAGTTTGTTCGTCGATTGAGAACAACGCCGCTGTAGCACCATATTCTGGTGTCATATTAGAAATGGTGGCCCGATCGCCTAAGGTCAGATGCGCAACACCCGTACCATAAAACTCTAAATAACTTGATACTACTTTCTGTGCGCGTAAAAACTCGGTCAATGCTAAAACGGTATCTGTTGCCGTCATGCCCGCAGGTGGTTTACCAGTCAGCTCAACACCAATGATATCGGGTAAACGCATATATGACGCTCGACCAAGCATCACGCTTTCTGCCTCAAGCCCGCCCACACCAATTGCAATTACACCTAATGCATCAACCATAGGCGTATGACTATCTGTGCCCACTAAGGTATCTGGAAATGCCACACCATTGCGTGATTGGATCACAGGTGACATGCGCTCTAAGTTAATCTGATGCAGGATACCGTTACCTGGAGGAATAACATCAATGTTTTTAAAGGCTGTTTTCGTCCAGTTAATAAAGTGGAAACGATCATCGTTGCGACGATCTTCAATTGCACGGTTTTTTTCAAATGCATCAGCTTCAAAACCTGCATGTTCAACAGCTAATGAATGGTCAACAATCAATTGTGTTGGGACGACTGGATTAACCTTAGATGGGTCTCCACCTTTTTCAGCAATCGCATCACGTAATCCCGCTAAATCAACTAATGCGGTTTGACCTAAAATATCATGACAAACGACACGCGCAGGAAACCAAGGAAAATCTAGATCGCGTTTACGTTCAATTAACTGCTTTAACGAATCTTCTAATATCTCAGGATCACAGCGACGTACTAAGTTTTCTGCAAATACGCGTGAAGTATAAGGCAAAGTGGCATACGCACCGGGTTGGATTGAATCAACTGCAGAACGGGTATCAAAATAATCGAGCTCACTGCCCGGTAACGGTTTACGATAGTTAATGTTCATAACTTAATCCATTAAATAAATGGGGCTGAGGTAAAGCACAAAAAACCGGCTTTACTCCTCCCTCTTTTAATCAAAACTAACATTGTGACCTGCTCATTTTATCAATAATGAAAACAAGTAGATCACGCAATACAGTGTTATTTACTCATTCTGTATGAATGCTTTAATAACAGTTACTATTCTGTCTTTAGTTATCTGTCTGCAATAGGTGTTACCACTCTAGGCTCTGCACCAATATAATCTGCACTTGGGCGAATAATACGGTTGTTATTACGCTGTTCCATCACGTGCGCAGCCCAACCAGTTAGACGCGAGCAGACAAAAATTGGGGTAAATAATTTAGTCGGAATGCCCATGAAATGATAAGCCGACGCATGGAAGAAATCGGCGTTACAGAATAATTTTTTGCTGTCCCACATGAACTCTTCACATGCCACCGAAATATCGTATAACGAAGTATCGCCGTGTTCGTGAGCTAGTTTTTCTGACCATTTTTTGATGATCACATTACGCGGATCGGAAGTGCGGTAAATTGCATGACCAAAGCCCATAATTTTTTCTTTACGTTCAAGCATGCCAGCCATCTGCGTTTTCGCATCTGCAGGTGAAGTAAACGCCTGAATCATGTCCATTGCAGCTTCATTTGCACCACCGTGTAATGGCCCACGTAATGTACCAATAGCACCCGTTACACACGAGAACATATCCGACAATGTTGATGCACACACGCGTGCAGTAAAGGTTGAAGCATTAAATTCATGTTCGGAATAAAGGATCAGCGATACATCCATCACTCGACGATGCTGTTCTGAGGGGGTTTCACCGCGCAATAATTTAAGAAAGTGACCAGCAAGAGATTCTTCATCAGTAGTACAGTCAATTTCTACACCATCATGAGAATAACGATACCAATAACACATGATTGCAGGGAATGCTGCCAGTAGACGGTTTGCCGCTTTGTTTTGCACGGAAAAATCCGTTTCAGGTTCAATGTTACCCAAGAATGAACAACCCGTTCGCATAACGTCCATTGGATGCGTATCTGCAGGAATGTGCTGTAATACTTCTTTTAACGATTGAGGTAAATCACGTAGGGTGTCCAATTCAGCTTTGTATGTTTCAAGCTGATCAAGTGTCGGTAATTCACCGTTAAACAATAGGTAAGCAACCTCTTCGAATGTAGCGTGCTCGGCTAGATCGGCTATGTCATAACCACAATACGTTAAGCCACTACCTGATTTACCAACCGTACATAATTTTGTTTCACCTGCGCTTTGACCACGTAAGCCAGCGCCTGATAATTTTTTATCTGTCATAATTATTCCTTTAATTATTATTTTGATTAATGTAAAACAGTTAATTTCAAACGGTTAATAGCAACTCTACATACTCAACTGTCCTTGACTACAGTTGGCTCACATTGCAACATCCTGTTCACTACTATTCGCTTGATGATTTAATTTCTATATATGTAATGCCTATATTTTATGTGTATCGTTTTATGTCTAATGTAAGTAATTTTAGTCGATGATTACGCGGACTATTTTTTCCTTCGGCTTTTTATTTATTTTTTCCCTCGACTTTTTATTTATTTTTTCCTTCGACTTTTTATTTATTTTTTCCTTCGGAAAATAGACTATCAAGTTTTTTCTCATAATCGTGGTAACCGAGATAATCGTATAAATCCATACGCGTTTGCATGTTATCAACTACGGCTTTTTGGTCTCCGTCAGCTAGCAAGGTTTTATAAACCTGTTCAGCCGCTTTATTCATCGCACGAAATGCAGATAATGGATAAAGCACCATGGCGCAACCCCACTCTCCAAGCTGCTCTTTATTCCATAATTCGGTTTGCCCAAACTCAGTGATATTCGCCAAAATAGGTACATCTAACGCCGCCGAGAACGCACGATAATGCGCTTCGGTTTTCACAGCTTCAGCAAAAATACCGTCAGCACCCGCTTCAACATACGCTTGTGCTCTGGCAATCGCGGCTTCTAAACCCTCTTGTGCGAATGAATCGGTACGCGCCATAATGAAAAAATCAGCATCAATACGCGCATCAACCGCTGCTTTAATACGGTCAACCATCTCTTCTGTCGACACAATTTCTTTATTCGGGCGATGACCACAACGTTTTTGTGCTACTTGATCTTCAATATGAACAGCTGCCGCGCCCGCTTTTTCCATATCACGAATGGTTTTAGCAATGTTAAATGCACCGCCCCAGCCCGTATCAATGTCGACCAACAAAGGTAAACTCGATGCGGCAGTAATACGCTGTACATCGGCGATCACATCATTCAATGAGGTCATACCTAAGTCAGGTAAACCGTAAGACGCATTGGCAACACCGCCACCTGACAGATAGATAGCCTGATGACCCAGCTGCTCTGCCATCATTGCGCAATACGCATTAATAGTACCGACGACTTGCAGGGGTTTATTATTGGTCAGTGCTAAACGAAACTTAGCGCCTGGGGATAAACGTTTAGGCGAAGCTGATTCTATAGACATATTATTTCTCTCCTTGAACTGGTGTAGTGTCTGTCTTTAATTCTGCTTTTGTCTTTAATTCTATTTCTAGTTGAAGTGCAATTTTATTTTCAATATTTTTACGTGAAGCAGCAATATGACGGCGCATTAGCATTTCGGCTAATTCTCCATCGCGGTCACTGATGGCTTCGATGATTTGGGCGTGTTCTGAAAAAGCGCGGCTGGCTCTGGGACTGTGCATACCAAACTGGCAGCGGTACATGCGAACTAAATGATAGAGCTGACCACATATCAAATGAATGAGTTGAGCATTATGACTACCCAGAATCACTTTATAATGAAAGTCTAAATCACCTTCTTCTTGATAATAAGCGACACCATCTTTCAATGCTTGTACTGACGCATGTTGATTAAGCATGGCTTTCATGTCGACAATTTCATTATCTGTCATGTTTTCAGCCGCTTGTCTGCATGCCATGCCTTCTAACGCTTCACGTACAAAGTAAAGATCGAGTAGACCTTGAGTTGTGCACTGTACTACCCGTGAACCGACATTCGCTTTACGCTCAATTAAATGGCATTTTTCTAATCGGTTTAACGCTTCACGAAGGGTAGAGCGACTAACTTGGTAGCGCTTTGCGAGCTCGGGTTCACTAATCTTACTACCAGCAAGTATTTCACCATCTACAATGGCACGCTGCATTAGCTCAAAAACTTTATCGGCTGTAGTCACAGCGACTATTTTTGTTGGATCTTCTAAAGGCATAAGATTGTCGACAATGTTTGAATTTCATTCAATATTATTGAATTTTTACATTTTGTCAACATTGGCGCAACCAAATGGTCGATTAATAAATTTATAACCAACGACGAACCTGTGATAAGTACGCAGTAAATTCAGCGCCAAATATTGTGGTGAGCGCCCTCTCCTCTGGAATGATTTGGTACTTATTCATATAAAAAACAAAGCCCACTATGACAAAAATAGTCCAAGGAGAGGATAAGTAAACGCCCCAAGAAAGTAAAAACAAAGCAAAACCAACATACATAGGATTTCGAGATATTCTGTAAATACCAGAATTCACTAATGATGATGCAGTCTCTGGCTTTAATGGATTAACTGTCGTAGCCGCCTTTTTAAAAGACACCACACCTGCGACACAAAAGAAACTACCTAAGGCAACGATTAGCAAGGACAAGGGTAACCGCAGTGTTGAACTAAATGTCAAACTTGGAGTAATAAGTGATACTCCCCACATAAGTACGGCAAATAATAAAGTAATAACAGGTGGTGGAATTTTGTTTTCAAGTATCGACATCGTATCGCTCCAAATAACTTAAATGATTGTTATAGAATACGTTATTTAATCTTCTTGAAAATAACTCAATATCATAATTTTGTGAACTGGACAGTTATTCAACCTGATCTATACTAAACAATGAAGAGCGTTTTTTTCTACCAATAGACCTTAGAGGTGAGGTAGATATAGCAACCACGTCAGTTTCTGGGCTTAAAGCGTGGTCAACGAGAAAGAAGCAGAACCCTGTATTAGCTAATTCTCGACGCGCTTTTCACACTTTTCCATCACAGATAAACCGCTTATTAGGCGGTTTTATACTTTATAACCTTTTATTCTTCTGATATTTAACTCTAAATTTGCTAAACTAACCCATAATAAATAAATACACCAATATAGAACAGGACTGTTCTAACTGAGGACTAATGAGTATTAATAGGGATAAATACAGTATTGATAATACTGATTATACTGTTGGACAAGATAACGTTCAAAAATGGGGGTTTGACGTACATAACCCAGTATTTGGTATTAGTGCATCGTTAATTGGCCTATTCTTGGTCGCTATTTTATTAGTAGAACCTGAAACATCGAAATCATTTCTAGATGGTATTAAATGGCAAATCATCGCCAGTTTTGATGGCTTATTCATGTGGTCTGCAAATATCTTCGTTATTTTCTGCCTAGCGCTAATTGTCTCGCCATACGGTAAAATTCGTTTAGGTGGTGATGACGCTAAAACTGATTATAGCCGTATGTCATGGTTAGCTATGTTATTTGCTGCTGGCATGGGTATCGGTCTTATGTTTTGGGGGGTTGCTGAGCCCGTTTCTTATTATACAGGCTCGTATCACACGCCTCTCAATGTGGCAGCTAACACACCTGAAGCAGCTCAGCTTGCATTAGGCGCAACGATGTTCCACTGGGGCTTACACCCATGGGCAATCTACGGTGTCGTCGCATTAGCACTGGCTTTCTTTGCTTATAATAAAGGCCTTCCACTTTCAATGCGCTCTGTGTTTTATCCAATACTAGGGGATCGTACTTGGGGCTGGGCTGGTCACATTGTCGATATTCTTGCGGTAATAGCGACCTTGTTTGGTCTTGCTACATCACTTGGTTTAGGTGCACAACAAGCTGCGAGTGGTTTCCATCACGTGTTCGGTATTGCTGATAGCCTGGGTTTACAGATCACCATTATCATTGTTGTCACACTGATTGCGGTCGGCTCTGTGGTACGTGGTATTGATGGCGGCGTAAAAGTAATTAGTAATATCAATATGCTACTTGCCATTGTGTTACTTGTTTTTGTTGCTTTAGTTACCCTGGCTGTTTCTATGGGCACCATCCCAATGACAATCATGGGTTATGTTAAGAATATCATTCCACTCAGCAACCCTATGGACCGAGCTGATGAAGCATGGATGCACGGCTGGACAGTGTTCTATTGGGCATGGTGGATCTCATGGTCACCATTCGTTGGTATGTTCATTGCGCGTATTTCACGTGGCCGTACTATTCGTGAATTCCTGACTGCGGTATTACTTGTTCCAACCGCTGTGACTATCTTATGGATGTCTGTATTTGGTGGCGTAGCCATTGATCAAATTGTGAATAATATTGGTACTTTAGGTAGTGAAGGCTTAACAGAAGTACCTTTAGCTATGTTCCAAATGTTTGATTCTTTACCTTTAGGTAATTTTTTATCAATACTTGCGATCATACTGGTATTAGTTTTCTTCATTACTTCTTCTGATTCAGGCTCTTTGGTTATCGACAGTATTACTGCGGGCGGTAAAGTTGATGCTCCGATTCCACAGCGTGTGTTCTGGGCATTAATTGAAGGTGCAATTGCTACAGGTCTCCTTTGGGTTGGTGGTACACAAGCAATTGAAGCGCTACAAGCTGGTGCGATTTCAACAGCCCTCCCCTTCACTATTATCTTATTAGTGATGTGTGTGAGCTTGATTATGGGTTTGAGAACAGAACAGCGTAATCGCTAAGATTAATATCTAGCGTAATCAATATAAGCTGTCAGTACCTTCGTATTGGCAGCTTTCAAACATTCCCACCACTCAATTGTTAACCTTTCGCTACATAAAAGTTACTACGAATAATGATGATACGAAAGCGTACCATCATTATTTTAGTTACACTGCACTTGATTTCAACTTGTTATTGAACAGCCATCTTTTTACTAAAAGTGCTGTGATTGGGAAACAAAGTACGTACACCCATAATATTTCAAAAGAGAAACCAAATACTAAACTGTACATAATTACGATGCCAATGGCTGAATCCAACTGATCTATCGCCATGAAACAGTACTTGTTCTTTTTAGGTAATTCTCCAGGCCCGATACCCAAATAACGCTTAAAGTAAGAATTTGGGAACTCCCCCAATATATACCCCACACCAGTGATAAAGCCCAAAAACAAAATGTTGATATTGGGTAATAGGCCTTCTCCATATACGTTTGTTAATACGAACTCCAAGAGCATCAATACCAGAGCACTAACCATGGTTAACAAAGGTACAAGTATGACCCCTCGCCATGTTTTGTTTGCACCAAATAATGATTTGCTAACAGGGACAACTAAAAAACTCAGTCTATTTTTACTCACAAACATCATATGTAATACACCTCCCAAAGCGGCAGGAATCAGAAGATATAAAGCGAGTAATATATCCATTATAGGAGAACCCTTATCATGATTTAAAAGTTCCAAAATCGTAAAAAATAATATACCTGTTAATGTAATTTTTACAATTTGGCTGATCGATTTAAACTTAAAGAAGGGCTTTCTTACGACCATATAATAACTAAACAAAGATAACCCCACAGCAAGTGAAATATATGCTGAAAATGACCCAAAAAGCCTTTCAATAACAAAAGCAGCAGAAAGAATAAAAATACTCCAGAAGACAGGCATCCCTAAATAACTTAATCCATTCTCCTCTTTTATATTGCCAGTTTGATTAAACGCGGCAAGCCTGACACTCCCACTGGTTATCATCGCCATAATGAAAAGAGACCAATAGCCATCAAAACCCCATTGGTACATGACGACTCCAGGTGTAATTAAGTATATTTGCATATCCATAAAACCATCAAGATAACGGCCAAAATCACGTTCTAGTCCCCATTTTCTCGCAAGAATGCCGTCTAATGCATCAGCTATCATCGCAATGAATAGCAGTACCATTGCAAAATATGGACGTCCATCAATCGCACTAATCAATGCAGTAAAAGTGGTAAACACGCTTGTTAACGTTAATAAGTCAACGCGATTTAACTTTATAATATAAGGTGATTCTATTTTTTCAATCATATTAACAACTCCATGTTTCTGCATTAGACGTCTTACGACTTAAAATGTGCTCTCGTAACATTGGGCGATCAATTTTACTATTATGCCGACCATCAACAGGGATTTTAGGCAGGACTAAAGACAGGACTAGCTGAATACCCGACTGACGTAATATTTGCTGAATTTGCTCCTGTAAACCAATGTTGATTTCAGTCTTGAGTTGTAAGAACAAATAAACACGACTCTCATGTGAAATTAAAGCTGCACGTGTCACGTCTTTTAATGCATCAAGTGCACGCTCGATTGGATATGCTTGTAAAGACTCATTATTTACATAAATAATATCTTTTACACGTCCAGTTAGCCAAAGTCTTCCTTGCCTATCTAATAGCCCTGTATCGCCTGTTCTATGCCAAACCAACCCATTATTACGCGGGATTTTGTTTTCCCTATTTGCGCTTGGATTATCAAGGTATTGCTGAAGAACATGCTCTCCACTGACGAGTATCTCTCCTACTTGACCCTGTTTTTTGATGCCTAAACCAAGAGATGACTCATGGCAACAATCATCACTCACATCAGCAATTAAGACGTCACAAAATTCATGTGGCATACCCACTAAGTAACCATCGGCATGATTATGGTCTGTGATATACGTTTTCATATCGATAGTTGAAATTGGCTCAGCCTCTGTCGAACCATAAATGATGATGCCATGAGCATTTGGAAATGCCTGCAGTATTCGTTTAGCAAGTTCAACCGGCACAGTGGCACCACCTACAACGACCTGCCCAATATCCGTCATTGATTGATTATGACTTAATAACCAATCAACCAATTTAGAAATATAAGCAGGTGCGCCTGATATTTGTGTTACGTCAGCTTGCTTAAGTTGTTCAATCACAATGCCAGCATTCACGCCTGCAGGATCAGCAAAGTCAACCTTAGGAATAATTGTGCTCATACCACAACTTAAGTTATGCAAGACAATCATTGGGAAGCAAGGACTATCAATAGCATTCTCACCATCTCCTTCTAACAGGCTGATGGCTCGATGCTGGTTAACTAAACTGCAGTGTGTACGGTCAGCCCCTTTCGGCCGACCTGTACTACCAGAAGTAAACGTGATTAATCCATGGTCAGTATTATTCCGTGCTATGCATATCGGCACAGCTGTCGTTTTTAACGCCAATTGTTGTAAAATACACCCATAGCCAATTCCCGGATTATCTACAGCCAAACGCTCAAGCCGCCATAGCGAGGGGATAAACCAAAACAATTTTATTAAGGCCGAAAAGCTAATAATGGCTTTTGCATTTGCATCTTGGATCGCCATTTGTATTTTTTTTCTACCCATCCCCGTATCAATAAATACAGGTATGATTCCAATTGCTGTCATAGACAGCGCAATTGCATATAAATGCTGGCTGGGTTTTAAAATAATAATCACCCTATCAGTAGCCTTCCAGCCCTTACTTCGCCATAGCTGTTGATAGCGGTTAACAAGATTCAATAATTCCGCATACGTACAAGATTCTTCTGACAAATAATCTTGTTTATCCATCACAGGAATTTTTAATGCTAATTTGTTGGGAAATCGATTCGCTTGATACATAAAATCGGCGGCCATATTTCCATTATGATAAGTCTCATTCATCCTAAACGCCCTTTTGTTATTAAGAGTTATCCAATGATTTACTGAATAAAGCGTACTTCCTTTCAATTTCCCAATCTTTGAGAAAAGCCAAGCTACGGTTGTCTTCTCGTACCATCGCGCCTGAAAGCTGCTCGTAATATTCATTAGCCCAAATGGAGGTTTGCATCGCAACAAGTGTCGACAACCCTTTAGAACGATATTTAGGGTCGGCACCACCGGTTTTCATCAGTAAAAGCCTTGGACGACTTAAAGCGTCGTAATGTGTGCTGTAATTAAGTTCAGCCACATCCAGTTGCTCACCTTGTTGATTCACAAGTTCACCGTAATCGGGAAAGCAGAGTAAAAATACGGCTATTCCCCCTTGTTTATCGAGTACAAGTACTGATGTTTTAGGACATAACTTGGCAGCGAACTTCTCACCAAAGTGATGTTTGAAGTGAGTCCAAGTTACGGGCGTATACGCAAAATTATCTTTGAAACTTTGGTCAATCATGGGGTAAAACTGGTCTAGTTTATCCAGCCATATCTCAGGTGTTAACTGCGTAATAGTAAATTCGTGACCAATTTTAGTCATTAGTCCGTCATAAAAAGGACGAACCTGTAACGCGAACTCTGATAATTTATCGTGAATACGAGAAACATAGTTATATTTAATCCCGAACCCTAATTGTGATAATAGGTCTGGGTAATAATCAGGGTTAAAGGGTTCACCAATAAATGCAGGACTGGTAAAACTATTTATCCGTATACGATTTTCACCATATGTACTGAAGTCAATCGGTCCATATAATCGAGTTGCACCTTTCGATTTTGCCCATGTCTCTACTTGAGAGAATAGAACTCGATTTAACTCAACATTATTAACCGTTTCCCAAAATCCAAAATAGGCGACGGTCTCCCCATCTATTTGTTGATTCGGATTGAAGAAAGCAACAACTCTTGCTTCATTTTCATAGACAATAACCTTTGCTTCGCAGTGTTTAAAATAAGGATTATCAGCACTAAACTGCTGGCGAATTTGAGCTTCACTTTCTTTAATCCAGTAAGCTTTATTCTGATATATCTTGGCTGCAACATCAAAAAATGCATTCGGCAATGTATTTTCAGGTATCCATGATTGATGATTAATCATTATCCGATACCTCAATTCGCTCAATTTTTCCAGACGTACCATCCATGCGGATCTTTTCATGATCGGTTAGGATTTTAGTTAAATTAGGCACACCAACGATAGCCGGAATTCCAAGCTCGCGAGCGACAACAGCAGAATGCGACAATGTTGAACCCCGCTCGACGATAATACCACCAGCAGTTGGAAATAATGGAGCCCAGCCGGGATCGGTTCTTACAGTACAGAGGATTTGACCATCTAGACTTAGCTCGTCATCAGGAGAGAAAATCAAGCGTATGTTTTTCTCTACAACACCTGGATAACAGCCTGTTCCCTTTAAATGTTCAGAATTTAGATCAAGGTCTTCATCTTGATGCGGATACTCATAGACGTTATTGCAATAAACCGCACCTTTAGTCCAAAAGTGATGTGGTAAGTCACTATCTTCGTACGATGCAAACTCTTGCTTACGTGGGGCAATAAGAGTATCGAGTTTGGTATGTATGGAACGACCTTCTTTATAAGCATAAATTTCTTCGATACTTAGAAAGAATATATCTCTTGGTTCGTCTATCTTGCCGTAAAACGCAAGCTGTTCGCCAATTTCTAAGTAAATACTTCTAAATAAACCAAAGGCTCGTGTACGTGCCAAACGCATATTTTCTCTATTCCGAATAGCATCTCTCAGCTTTCCAAGGTCTATTTTGAATTTCCTTAATGATCGACGTCCTAATTTACTTTCAATTAATGGATAAACTAATTCTTCCGCTTCTTTTCTAAATTTACTCTCATTTTTGGCCAAAGACTCAAGGCTTAAATCAGGGTTTGCTAAGAAGTTTTTTAATATAGCAAACATGAACGAGGAATCTTGACGCAGTGTGATAGATTCAAGTTTTAACTCACCTATAGTTCGGTCACCAAAACGCTCGATGTAGTCCATACACTGTGAATAGAATTGAGGGTCACGAGTCTGTATTAAACCAAGTAATTTACTGTTTTCACCCTCAAGGACTAGATTTTTCATCTCTTCATGTTGACGTAAATAGCCACACATACGTAGCAAGAACTTCGTTGGTTCAGTACTTTCAATCCCCTCTTCACCCGAGAGTAAATTGTTTTGCACTACATCTGGGTATTCTACACTCACCTTTTCTAACCAACGATGCACCTTTCCGTTCATCGTCATTACATAAAAGTCATTAACAATTGGTGACGTCCAGTTTAAAAATATATCTGCATCTAGCTGCTTGCTTTTATTAATAAGTTGACCAATCGTCAACGTGTGTAACTGCTCTCTATTGATTGCGCTATAGACTTGTTGAAAACGCGCTCTAAATTCTGCTACTAGTGTATCCATCTTTCTGTATCGACTGAGCAAGGCAAATAATG
This sequence comes from Moritella sp. 28, assembly GCF_018219435.1. Lineage (NCBI taxonomy): Bacteria > Pseudomonadati > Pseudomonadota > Gammaproteobacteria > Alteromonadales > Moritellaceae > Moritella > Moritella sp. 28. Next base: position 3,247,398 of record NZ_CP056121.1, read on the forward strand.
CTTTAAATATTTGTGGTACCTTTTTTAATTTCTCATTAAAAGAAAGCTGTTTATCTTGGATCATATCAACAGGATCAGTTAACCCCATCATACGTTCCATATCAGCCTTATTCGTTTTAAATGAAGGAAGGAACTGTAACCCTAAATACCAATTATTGATGTTGTAATAGACTCGGCCATTTATTAAACCCAGCATGTTATTTAGCATATCCTGATTTTCTTGCACTACTTTTTCACTAATGCCAAGCAACCTGAATGTTTGCTCGTAAACATGTTTGTAAGCTCTATTGGCAAAACTAAAGGTTAATGGCGTTGTTACGCCACAATAAGACTCTTGAATATTAGAATTATCCCAAACTTGTACATCATCTGTAGCAGCGTTAATAGGTGGTAAAGAGGTAATTGGACGCGTTTGTAAAATATAAAAATGACCACCTTTTAAACACCACTCGATGTCTTGAGGCATTTGGTAACTTTCAGCAATTTTCAAACCAATATCACGTAACACTAATATCTGTTGTTTTTCCAAACATGCGATGTTCCGACGCCCATCATCAACAGGCACTTCTGTTGTGCCGTGTGTACCGCCTGCATCAAATATTAAAGCTGTGTCTTTATCATTAATGATCGTATCTACATCATCGTTATACAGAGCAACTGTTGTTTCATCTGTATTACAAATACCAGAAACAATCCCTTCGCCACAACCCCATGTTGATGAAATTAAAGCGTGCTGGCGACTACCTGTAATAGGCTGAGCTGTAAACATAACCCCTGCAACGTCAGCATCGACCATTTCTTGAATAATCACCGCTGCCCGAATATCGCTAAGATCGAGCCCTTTTTGGATCCTATAGGCTAATGCCCGATGATTAAATGCACTTTGCATCACTTTAATAATCGAGGTGAAAATAGCATTTTCGCCACTTTGATATAAGTATGAATCCATCTGTCCTGCGAAAGATGCACCTTCAGCATCCTCCCCCACAACAGATGAGCGTACAGCAAAAGATGTATTGGCTAATACGTCATCCGGGATTGAACTACGGATACCCTGTATTATTTCGTCATTTAATTGCTGCTTGCCGATCTCTGCTTGAATCTCTTGCGCAATGCCTGCAATAACCTTGTTATTTTTTTCACCCGCTAATAATTTAACTTTAGCTTCAACCCAACCCTTAATACCAAGCTGCTCAAGTTGTGTTGAAAAACCTTGAGTTGTGAGTACCCACCACTTAGGAACAGTGAATCCATTACGTGTTAACAATGCTAAATTTTCAGCTTTACCACCGAGTAAATCGGTATCCACTTGTGCCGCTTCTACGGCATCTAAAATATATTTTGTGGTCATGTTATTCTACTGCTCCTTCATGATCTAAAAGTTTACGTAATGTCATTTGTACTCGCTCCATAAATTCATAGTGACGGAAGCTATGACTCACTATGTACATAGGTATACGGTTAATCACGAGATCAAATAAAGACAACGTAAACCCTCTACGCCATTGGATTGGGTCTATCTCTGAATTGGTTTGTTGCTGTAACGCTTGACGATGATTTTCGATATATTGTTCGACATCATTTTGATCGAAGTCAGGCTGTAGGGTAAAGGCTAATAACTCAGCTAAATCATGTTGAGGTATTTGAATTGTAGCCAGTTCCCAGTCATAGGCACAAAGACGTAATTCACCGTATTCACGGCGGAAAGTGATATTTCTTGGATTAAAATCATTATGAATTAATGTTTTTGGCATCGCATCTATCTCGCGATACCAATCTTTTAATGTATTAACACGATTGATAAAACGAACCATGTCTTTTTCACAGAACCATTCGGGGAAATCTTCTGTCGCATGTGTGCCTAGCATTTCCCACAGGTAAATTTTTTCCTGCATGTTTTCGCTGTTAGGCACATCCATGATCCACTCTTTTTTGGCTAGCTCATCTTCACGGCCATACCAAATTGCATGAACTTCAGCGATACCTTCAATTGCAGTATTAATATGCTCAGGAGTCCAGCCAGAAGTATCGTCGGCGCTATCCATTAGTTCCATGTTTTCCATAAGTTCTTGAACTAATACATAAGACTCTCGGGTATCATCCTGAACGGTCATATATGTTTTAGGCGCATTGCGAACAAACCGAGGATCTGTTTGTGACATGATAGCCAATTCTCTTATATGGCAACCTCTAAATCCCATACTTTTTTTGAACTGATTATATGATGTGGCCAATCCAGGGTGCCCCATCGACATAATGCCATTCACCATTAAAATAACTTCGGTATCTAATGGCTTTATTTTGACCATTACATTTACAGGCTTTATTTCTCCTTCAAGAGTTAACTGATAAGGGTGATGCCCAATAATCTTGTTAACTCTTTCAGCTGTTAAATCACAGATAATACTGCAACCCGTTTTTTCTATTTCTAAGGGCTCCGCTTTCGCTACAATAACCCTGTTGTTTTGAGTATACCTTTGCATCCCTTTAGTGAAGAAATCTTTGTCTAGGTCTTTCAACATCAACCATTCAATCGGCCTATTACGCCCCATTTTCTCATGCGCTCTCGCAAATTGATCACTGGCTAACGCAGATAAAGTGGATAGATCTAATGCCAAACAGAATGAAGTGATGATCTCTGCAAGCTTGTGTGAATTGTTCGATCCCGCACAACCGAGTATTTCTAAACACTCTCTTTGTTGCGTCAGGTTGGTACCACCACCCACAGTGCCAACGACCAGAGAAGGTAATTGAAGCGTAATGTAAATGTCATTATTTTCGTTCAGTTCTAAATGCAAATTACCTATCGATGATTCGTGAACACTCGCAATATCTTGACCTGTAGCGACAAACATCGCGGCAATCACATTAGCAATATTAATATTAATACCGATAGTACCCGATGCAATTGCACCGTTAAGGATATAGTGATAAGCCGTAATCAATTGTAGTGGCGTTACTTTTAATGTTTTTTTACATATTTCTTCAGTTAATACGCACTCTGCGACGACTCTAATTCCTCGACCCTTCAAAAATGAATGATAAGTGACTTTTTTATCATTCGAAGTATTTCCATCAATCACGAAATTCTGTAATTTTAAATTCTCAAACTCTTTGAGCTGATCTAAAATCCACTGACAAGCCTGCCAAGTACAGGTTGTCGTCATATTCTGCCCGGCTGCATCACCTGTTTCATAAATAAATTGAACATGTACAGCACGACCCATTAATTCAGTCGAAACTTCAACAAGATCGGCATAATTTGAATATTGACGCGTTTGCTTAACAAGCTCCTGATAATGATCTTTCACCCAATCGGTAAAGAATAAGGCTGAGGATAAATCACTGAACACAAAAATGGGTGCTCGATACATGCGCTGTCCTAATACACGAACGCTCACCCCGCCAGCTTGAGATAATGCCGTAGCACCTCGCGTGGCTGAAGCAATCAATGCACCTTCAGAGGTTGCCATCGGCGCATTAAATAATCCACGAGCATGTTTACCTCGAATTAGCAGTGGACCTGCAACACCTAAAGGTATTTCGACAGAACCGATTAGTGCTTCGATATTACTCTTTAGCGAAGATTCGTTAAGCGTAGTCTGAGCTACCATTTCAAGCTTTGCATCTGTATGACTACGCACATATTCGAGACGGTCTAATCTTGCTTCTTGCGTGTATAAACCTCGCCCTGGTACTTTTGGTAATGGTAATTGAGACAACCTTCCATTGCTTTCTTGCTCTTGTATAAGGTGCAAGATATCGCATATTTTCCACAACACTTTTTTAGTGTCGCTATCAGCTTCATTTCGTAATTCGACTTGTGCAACACCACCATTATTTTGGTCGAACTGATAAACAGATAAATTATTTAACTGGAAGGTATGACCTAGAATAGATATTTGAATACTATCAATAAGCTGTCCAACACCACTAAATTGATACTCTTTACAGGAAAGCGTTAACTGACATTTAGACACATTAAGCAGTGTCACAGCCCAGACATTCTTGTCGACACACATAGTACTCTTTGTATTGGCTACATCATTCATGCTGTAACTAACGATATTTTCACTGCTGGTTCTCATACTATAATCCTCCCTTGAGCTTAAATAAACGTTGCGATAATGACGATAAGATAACCAACAAGCAGGTTAAGACCGATAGCAGTTTCATTCTTTTCTCGAGCAGCTAAAGTTGGATAACGAATAAAACTTAAAATGAATTTCAAGGAATAAACAAACATTGCAGATGACGCGATAACATAAATCCAAACAGTTGAAACGTCTAAACTAAGTAGTAATAATATTTGTAATAAAAGCATGCCTGATAGCAGTAAAATAATGACAAATGCCGAACCTTTAGTACCAAATATTTTTGAGTATGAATCGACCGTCTCCCTCTCTTCTTCAGGTCCTCTGGTTTTACGTGTTATTTCAAAGCAAAAACCACTCACAAATGACAACAGCATAGTCAATATTAGTGGCGTATTTAGTTCAATCCCAGGTACAGCTAAGTTAGCCAACCAATAAACGGTAATAGGCATAAGTAACATATGAGAAAAAGCGTAAAGCGTAAGACGTTTCTCTAACCATTCACCACAAAAAAACTCAACGCCCATTAAGCATAAATAAACAAACATAATTGCCCAAGCGAGGGTAATAGGTCCAAAATTAAATGCATCTAGATACAGTGAAAGCAGTATCTGAGCAACGATAGAAATAACGCCTAATACTTTTAAGTGATTTAGCGTAATAAGCCCACTTTGAAGTACGCGTTTAGGATGATTAAGTACATCTAACTCGTAATCTTTATGCTCATCGAAAATACGAACAAGTAAGAATAATAGCCAAGTGACTAAGCAGCTTACAATATCAAACAGAACAAGACTCGATTCACCATTATGCGTCGCTCTCGCAACGACGGCAGAAAGCAAATACAAAATAAAAAATAATACTGCATTAGGAAGTGGAAAACGTTCATCAATCCACCCAAGTATTCTTTTTTGGATAGGGTCGTTAAGGGTTAACATTTGTGTCATGATTAAAGTCCTTTTAATATTATTAGAGCCTATTTATTAATGGGCTCATCCATTGAGTTATTTGTCGAACTTGAGTAAAAGTAGCGGTAATAAAATGAAATCAATAATTGCAGCAAACATCACTGTTAAGGCAAGTAATGCTCCCATCCCGTAGGTCGGTGAGAAGTGTGATAATGTCAGTAGGCCAAAACCTAAAGTGAGAACAATCGAGGTAATAATGATGGCTATACCAACGGTATTAAATGCATATTCAACCGCTTCTGGCGTTGTCGCATTATTTTGTTTCGCGTAACGATATTTAAATAAAAAATGAACCGTATCGTCAACAACAAGCCCTATCCCCATACTTGCGACGATACTAAGCCCTAGGTCAATGTGGCCATCCATAAGCCCCCATATACCATAAGCCATAATAATCGGAATAATATTAGGGATGATACTAATAAGGCCTAGCTTCCAAGAGCGCAGCAAGAAGCTCAGTAATACTGAAATTAAGATCAACGCAAGCGCCGTTCCTTTCAGCAAGCTCTCACTATTACGATCTGAAATTTTTGCAAACATCATATCAACGCCAGATCCCTCTGTTAGCAACAGCGCAGGTGTATTCTCTGCAGCCCAAGTTATTAATTTCAGATCAAATGCTGATAATTCTTTAGAGGATATTTTATGTAAATTGATTGTTAATCGTGTCGCTGATTTATCAAAATTAACCTGCTCGTCAACGCCCATACCGTAAGGGAGTGACATTTCATAAAGCAACACAGATTGAGCTATCGCGTTTTTACTGTTTGGTACCTGATAAAAATCAGGATTATCTTGATTAAGTTTTTGGCTTAACTCCTTAACTTGTAGACTAAACCCATCAACATATCCGACATTCTTTTGTGTGCGAACCCATTGAATTAACTTATCTAAATCTTTTTGATATTCAGGCGTTAATATGCCCTGCTCACCACCTGACGCAACAGAGTATTGAATGAAATTAACGCCATTTAATTTATCATTTTGAGTTTCAATTGCTTGACGAACATCAAATGTTTCATCGTAATACTGATGCCATTGATCGTTTAGTTCTAATTTAGTTGCGCCAAAACCACCAGCCAAAAGAAGCACAACAGTGAATAACCACAATGACTTTGTATGTGTTGTCAGCAGCTGACTAAATTTCATAATAATGGAGTGTAACCATCCGTTATCAATATTCGGCAGTTTCTTCGGTTCGGGCAATAGTAATAAAACAGCCGGAAACCAAGTCAAACTCAAAAAACAGGCGATAATCGCACCCAAAGCAACGAGGTTACCAAGATCTCGATAAGGTGGTGACTCACTAAAGTTTAAACAAAGAAGCCCTATCGCTGTTGTGACTGAAGTAATAACAATAGGTTTAATATTGGTTGTTAGCGCCTCTCTAATTGCAGAAACTTGCTTAAGGCCTTGCCGTATATGATATTGATAAGAGACAAGTAAATGCATGCAATCAGCAACGACAATGACCATAATCATTGAAGGTACAGCACCAACTACTGGAGTGAGTTGATGCGCTTGCCAGCCAAAAATACCAAACACTGATAATACTGTCATTAGGGTCACACCAAGAGACAGAGTAGCGCCAGAGATAGAGCGAGATAAGAAATATATCGCAGCGAAAATTAATAAATAACTACTCGGGATAAGTAGCGCCATATCACGTTCAACCGCTTCCATTAACGCAATATTAATAACTGAAGTACCAAAGAGTTGAACTTTTACATTATTATTACTTATCTCTTCAAGCTTATTTCGGGCATAACTGATTAGCTCTGGAGTCGCGGACTCATTACTTTCAGGTAAAGTGAGGGTAACCTGAACGATTGCAAGCGTCCCATCCACACTGACTAAATTGTTAAGTAGTCTAGGTTGAGTTTCTGCATACTGTTTTAATTCGAGTAAAAAAGACGGTGTCAAATGACTGTTTCCGGGTACTAAATCATTTATTTGTAAATCATTTTCATCTACGCTCATCTTTTGAAAATTAATCAGTGAATCAACACGCCGAGAATAAGGAATAGCCCATGCTTCATCGGTTAATAATTCAAGATAATGAATAATTTCTGGCTGGTAGATACTGGGGTTATTATTCGAACTTTCAACAAGAAAAGTCAGTGTGTCTTGTTTATTAAAGTCAGTTTCAAGTTGTTCAAATGTTTTTAACTGAGGATTGTCTGAACTAAAATAAGATCTGAAATCAGACGTAAAACTGAGGTTTACAGCACCAAAAATTGAAACAAAGATTAGACATGTGAACAAACAAATTGTTAGTTTTGGCCTTTTTATAACAAAGTTAATCAGTAAAGAGGTTTTTATGACTTCCATTTACAATATCCATCCTAAATATATAGTACAAGAACCACAATAATGAGCGAACGAACATTTCAGGGTAAATTTTTAAATTTACTTTCTGGTACGTTTGATACATTACTTTTCGTTAACATTTAAAAAGATAACATTTAGAACGGTTGACCTCAACGTATAAGTCGTTGATTTTCAAGATATAATGAAGCAACATGAATGACGGCGTGTCATATTAGGGTGTTTTGCAGGCATATAGTCGGATTAAGCTTCAGACACCATTGAACAACTCCTTATGGGAACTAAATTTTAGTTAAAAGCACTAAAACCTACTAGTCAAAGTGGGTATATTAAATCATTGAAAATAAAATAACCCGCCTACGACGCGAGCATAAATCATTGTAAATAAAAGAATTAGCCGACATTGGATAACATAGGTCATTAAAATTACCATAAATGTGATATTCAAATAGTAGTATTGAAATACTTTTTTTATTAATACATCTATAAAATTCAGTGTCCGTTTTAACTGCCATAAACGGTCGATAACGAACAGGAAAACCTGAAAGGTTCAATAACGAAAACATAGATAAAAAGTACAGGAGTTCAAATAAAACAGTGAAGGAGGGACTTAACTGTATGAATATGGTGGAATTAAATTAAGTGACTAACACAGCTAAAATGAGCCCTTGAAAGGCTCATTTTATTAAAAGTAATACTCGGCCGTGACTTGAATGTAGTCGTCTTGTCGGAACATATAGCCAGGATCAAATGGATCGTCACTCCAAATAAACGTCGCGTTTGCAGATATTTTAGTGGACTCACCTACTCGGGTGCTTATATCAATAAATATTGTTCGAGAACCTTTATAATCAAGGTTCTGGTTTGTTCCGATCAGTAGTTCACTCGACTCTGCATCATTAAATGTAAACCTTGATGCAACAGATATGTTATTGCGGTTAATGCTGAGATTATTACTCTCTATTTGACGTTTAATGTCTTCTAGATTACTCATATTTTCATTTAAATTTTTGATCTTGTCACGTGAGTCCCATGCATATTCAACGATCATCCCTATATCGACCATTGAGTCTTGAATACTATAAAAATTATATTCAAACCCCGTAACAAATGCAGTGTAATTTTTGATTTTATCGCCACTTCGATTAATACTTTCTAACTTAAGTATCCAATCATCATAAATGTACTGAGTATCAATGCCAAACTGATTAATCAATGGATAAAATGGCTTCAATGTTACCTGTCCAGTCGATAATACATCGGAATCAATCGATACGTTAAAACTAGGGTCTCTTGATGTACCGTTAAACCAACTTACCCCTAAATCCCAGTTTTCGATACTGTTTGACCAACGGCTTGCTAGATCTATATGTGATTCATCATTTTTCGCTTCATATGTCGGATCACTATTATCTATTCTTATATCTATATATGGAGGCCCTATACCATTAGAGCGCCCTGAATTAAGTGCACTTAATACGATAGGGGTTGGGCGAAAACGTGTTTTATCACCAGGAAAAATAACAGGTCGAAAAAAAGGTAATATCAGTAGTTCTACATTTCCCCAATCACTAAAGGTTGAAAAATGAAACATAGGCTGACCTAATTTTTCGTTTTCATCAAATCGATCTATTGCATCATTTTGATTAACTACATCAACTAAATTAAGCGTTTCTGTTACCCCCCAAAAAACCTTACCGATACCCACTTTCAATTCAAAAGTATCGTGATATGTAGAATAGATCGCTTCTCGAATATCAAAATGTGAACGGTTAGAGTCCACACTGTCTAAACGAACATAAGGTTTGAAGAGAACGCTTTGCTCGTCCCCTTCCCAATAAAGCTCAGGGCTAAAATTTAGTGATACCTGCTCATCAGTCTGTTCCGAGTCAACTGGTGTTTGTATAAAATATCGAGTTTCTAGGCCCACCAAGCCACTTAGGTCTATCGCAGCAAATGAACTAGTGGAGATAATTAAACTTAATACAGCAACTAAGGACTTATTATTATATTTCAACGGAGTCTCTAAATATCTCATACGATTAAACTTATCTCGCACGCTTTAATGAGTTTTTATTAAAATCGCGTTCTGTTAACCCTTGATTAAACTTCACATCATGGTAAGTCATTGTCGTACTTTTCCCAGTTTGGTGATTAATCATGGTCATCGATTCAGCTCGCCAAAATTTATTAAGATATAGCTTGTAGTTATTTGCAGTAAGCGTCTTAAATTTTGTCGATTTACGATCATAAAAATCAACTTTGTGTACCAAATATTGGTCTTGATCCACCCAACTAATCAACTTGGTATATCCAGAATATTTATCGGTAGGGAAGCTTTCAATCACAAACATTTGATTACCGTTAAACGTGTCATCTTTCAGATAATTAAATTTAAATTTTTCTAGCTCGAATGAGGATAGATCTTCATATGAAAACTCACTTCCCATAAAAGGACCCGCTTTGTTGCGAGAGGAAATACGCTTAACTCGTTTTAATGAAGGTAAATAAAGCCATTGATCATCCGCTTTATTGATATGTGAAAAAGAAAGAAAAGCAGTACCTTTAAGGTCTGCGGGTTTATCAAAAATAGTCAAACCTTTATCACCATCATCAATAACTTCTAGACTTTTTATCCGTATTTCTCGAATACTTTCTTTCCCTTTTGCATTACGCAGTGCCATAGTGGTTTGTTGGATACTATCATTCCACCCAGAATCCCTTACCTTACGCTCTTTGGCTATAGCAAAACCTTTTTCTTCTGACGTTTGAGCTTGAGCAGTAATAAAACCGCTTGTCATAAACACAGAGATAGCTAAGACACCTGCGGTATATTTTTTATCCAACATAATAATTCCCTTTATTTTTCCCAACACTTATCTGAGCCCTTTTGGTCGATAAGACAAACTAAAATGATACGTCCAAAGTTATCAACTTGTTTATTAACACAAACAACAGCTTACGAATTTTAGGTTATCACATGACTAGCTCAAACCTTACAAATATAACGTAACAATCTGTTTTGTAAGGGCTATCAAAAACAAAATTGAGCGCAATGAAACGTGATAATAGTATTAGCTTTACGATGAAATGGCATGAGAGATTGGAAACAACATTATCCATTATCAAAGACGTTAAAATTCGAACGATTATATCAATGGCTTAATTGTTTGATTGCGAGACCCGTTGAACCTGATTCAGTTAACACTGACGTAGGGAACTATCGATCTTGCTTCTCATGATTTGACCTTCGCGTCTCTCAATCTTTGGCTTGATAAAGTTCCTGTGCGCCAGCTCTAGGGATATTTATGCTAAAGGTTAAAACAAACATATCAACGCCAATCGTATGGAAATTGCATTTTGGCAGCAAGGACTTGATGTATCCTAGTTAAAATAAGAAATAAAAACAGAGTCTAATAAAAAAAAATAGCGCGTTAATATAATATTAACGCGCTATTTTTTAAAACGCTCACTGATTACAACGACTATCTACTACCTACAGCCAAAGCCTTTTAATCGGTGTATCTGGCGAAAAGTGATAATGAATCTGGGCTTGTAATAGTTCAGCAGTCGCAATTGCATCTGTTAATGCATCATGTGGTGGATACACAGGTAAATGATAACGAGAACGGCTATTTGCAAGACGAATAGAATCCTGACGTTTACGTTTAAATAAACTGAAAAAGCCCTTGGCTTGCGCATCTTGCACATCTGCTTCTATCTGCATTGTATCAACAACAGGGAACACAATACCTTCATTAATTAAACTACGTAAATTACTATCAAAAAAATCACGTTCAATACGGCGGTAATGAACCACAACAACCTTTCCCGCTAATGCCTCTAATACAGGCTCTAGTATCCGTAATAAATCGGGTGCACCTTTTAGATCTGTATGGGTAATACCGTGAATAATAATGGAATCTTCTTGTAACTTATCCTCTGGATCAATATACCAATGCTGTGCTTGCCGACAAAAAATACGTTTCAAATTAAACGGCACCAAGCCAATGCTAATAATGCTATTTTGTTGTGAATCCAGCCCTGTCGTTTCAAAATCTAACGCGACAAAATCAATATCACTTAACTTCGTTTCATCATGATACATACCAGTCTGGTAAAAAGACTTTAAACGTTCATCCTTACTTTGGGCTACCTTAACTTGATAAAACGCACCCCAGTTTAAAATCTCTTTATTGATAAAATTATGCATTAATAACCCCTACATTTTATTGGCGGTATAACGATATTTTAAAAAGTTCTGTGCGTTACTTAAAACCAAAAAAGCATCTTTAAGATTACGTCGCTCAAATTCCGACATATTTTCTGGTTCAATATTATTATCCGGTTCAATTTCCGACTCCACATCTAACGCTTGGTGACGTAAACGAACTAAGGAAATAAACTCCATCGCATGCTGTAAGTCCTGTCCTTTTGATGCTGGTAAAATACCCGCTTCAATAATATCTTCCAAACGTTCAAATGAATTTTGCGATTGAGAGCCAATTGCCAGTCCATGTACGCGGATTAAATCTGCCAGCGGTGCTGTACCACGACGTTTTAAGTTAATTGAATTATTATGACGACCGTCCTTCTCCATCACAAAATTTTTGAAGAAACCCAGTGGCGGCGTACGGTTTAATGCATTACGTGCTAAACAAGCTAAGAATCGGTTATTTTTCTTGGCGCGACGTAAAATAAAGGCATTTAGCTGCTCAGCCCATTTAACCCGACCATACACGCCAGTTAAATCAAAGAAGATAGAACAATTTAATAATGCTTGTGGATTCGGGTTATCAATCCAGTCAGCAAAACAATCTTCCCATTCAGCTTGGGTTTTACGATACTCAGGATTAGTTGCCATAATATCGCCTGTACAATAGGTATAGCCGCAAGCGGCTAATCCATCACATACAAACTTAGATAATTTTTCAAAATATGCGCAGTGCTTCTCATTATCATAACTATTATCTAAAATAATACCGTTGTCTTGGTCTGTTACAATCAATTGCTCATCACGTGCCATTGAGCCCAAAGCTAGGAAGCAATAAGGAACTGGAGGCTGACCTAATTCTTCTTCGGCAAGTTCGAGTAATCGCTGTTTAAAACTGCGACCAATCTCGGACATCGCACTACCAATCATATGTGAATTAGCATCTTCATTGACCATACGTACAAAACAATCTTTGAGCTGCTCAGAGAGTAAAACGAGATCTTCAATATTTTGTTGCTGGAAGATACTACCCGACAACAACAAGCTATTTTGAGATTCATAACGAATAATATCAGCAACTTCAATGAGGCCAATAGGTTGCTTGTTCTTTAAGATAGGTAAATGATGGACATTATATCGTAACATCATCAGCATCGCTTCTGAGACATAGGCATTATGATCGAGTGACATAAGTTCTGTCGACATTACATCAGAAACAGGATTATCAACACTCATCCCCGTCGCAATCACTTTTGCACATAAATCATGCTGAGTAATAATACCGACAAAATTACTCCCATCTTCATGGATAATGGTCGGATCATTAATCAGTACCGCGGACACACTCTCTTCTGCCATTACCTTGGCAACATCTTGAATTGACGTCGTATTTTTTAACATTACTAAGTCTCGACTTAATAATGTCTTAACTTTTGAAGTGGTTAATGAGTTCGCATCATCGTTATTATCTTCAACAGCTTGCTTTAATCGAATCGTGCCTTCAACTTCCGAGAAATCAGAAAACGCTTCATAACGTTCACAAAAATCATGGAAGAGTGCTTCAGGAATACAATAAACAAGCGTGTCTTTAACCGCTTTTGCTGGAAGTCGAACTTTATTATTGGCGAGTAAACCCATCTGGCCAAATATTTCGCCTTGATCAAGACGGTTATATAGTTCACCTTTGCGGCGGTATATTTCCACCACGCCACTGCGAATAAAATACAGATCATGGATCTTGTCGCCATACTCAATAATCATCGAGTCTGCACGGAAGTATGAGATCTCAATACTTTTAACCACTTCCTCTAACGCTTCTTCAGGAAGTTGATCAAAAGGTTGATACTGGCTGATAAAGTTTTTAATTTCTAGTAGCTCGATTTCCATTCTTTACTCTATTTATAAATTATAAATATGCCGCAGCACGTTCAATTAAAGATTCTGCTTGTCGACGTAACAGCCAGTCTGCACCCAATGTTATCGACTTTTCAGCCAGTGAGCGGGCTTGTTTATAATTACCTTGATAGAAATAACGCTCACCTAAACGGAAATAAGTGTCTGGATAACGTGGCGCGATTCGGATAGCACGCTCTAATGATGCCATCGCAGCACGATTATCACCACTATTTACCTGTTTTTCAGCTCGTTTAATGAGTGATAATACCGCTGCTGGTGCTTGAGCTGTATCATCTACCAGTGCTGGTTTTGGCTTAGCTTTTGGTTCCGGTTTACTTTGTTCACCCGAAACTGGGACAGTATTATTCGTCTCTTGCACTTGCGTACCATTGGAATTATACGTAGGTATTGTCCCACAGGCTGTTAAAAGTAATGGCAATGCGAACAGACACGCGCGTTTTATTATTTTCATGTTACTTCCAAAGTTAATTTTTAATGACAAATCGCATTATTCGACAAGATCACGGAACCACTCAATCACTCGCTTAACCCCTTGATTACAACGTAATTCAATTTCAGGTTCATAACCACTCATAAAAGGCAGCGGGATCGAGTTAAGACAGCTACCTTGGCTACCTTGACCAGTATCACTATCAACCCAACCGACTGTAATATTCTGTGGTGGCAAGTTCTGAATCGGCAATGCTGAACGTTGGCGTAAAATGTCCGCCCAAACACGCAAAGCCCCACTCGAACCTGTTAAACCAGTCGTCACATTATCATCACGTCCCATCCATACAACGGCCATCATGTCACCAGAGAATCCAGCGAACCAACTGTCTCTTAGATCATTCGTTGTTCCCGTTTTACCTGCGACTTCAAAGTTTGGTAGCAACCATTCGAGGGCTCTCCCCGAGCCTTCATGCGTAACAGCTTGCATCGCATGACGCAGCATGTACACAGAACCAGCATCAAAGCGCTTATCAACGGCTAACGGATAACGCTTCAACACATTACCCTTTGGATCGACAACTGCATTAATTGCTAATAAAGGTGTATAAAAACCATCCGCAGATAATGTTTGATACATTTGAGCAACGGTTAATGGCGTCATATCGACCGCACCTAAGGTGACCGATGGCAAAGCCGCTATACGTTGTTCGACACCAAGACCATGGATCGTATTAATGACCTTATCTAACCCAATCTCATTGCCTAAGCGTGCTGTAGCTTGATTATAAGACTTAGCAAGCGCTTTATATAACAATACCTCACCATGATCTTTCTTATCGTAGTTTTTAGGTGACCAAATATCCCCATTGGGTAGATTTAGGTTATATTCATCATCACTGATCAAGGTGGACAGATTATACTTCTCTGGCTGTTCTAATGCTGTCAGGTACACAGCTGGTTTAATCAATGAGCCCACTTGACGCTTAGCATCGATGGCGCGATTAAAACCAGCATAACGCGCATTCGCGCCACCAACAATAGCAATAACAGCGCCTGTATTTGGTCTAGTTATCACCACGGCACCTTCAAGTTTAGCACTCAAGCCATTACGTTTATGTCGTGCAATGGATTTCGTGAGACTTGATTCTGCGCTACTTTGCACAAGTGGGTCAAAATGCGTAAAAATAGACAAACCATTCTCACTTAAATCTTCAACTTTATAGTCGCGCTGTAATTGGCGGCGAACTAAATCAAGATAAGCAGGAAATCGCTTGGTGCTACTCGCTGTTTGATCACCCATTCCTAACGGTTGCGCTTTTGCAGCCGCCGCTAACTCACTGTCTAAACGACCTTCTCGAACCGCAATATCTAACACTAAATCACGACGTTTAAGTGCTCGTTCAGGGTTTCGCCAAGGATTGTAGTAACTTGCACCACGCACTAATGCGACCAATAAGGCTTGCTTATCGATCGGTAAATCTGCAAGTGGGGTTTTAAAGTAATACTGACTCGCTAAGCCAAAGCCATGGATAGCACGAGGGCCATCCTGACCAAGATAAATTTCGTTAATATACCCTTCTAAAATCTTTTCCTTCGAAAAATGGAGTTCAAGTAAGATTGCCATCAATGCTTCTTTTGCTTTGCGGCTAAAAGTACGTTCAGAACTCAGGTAATAATTTTTAACCAGTTGCTGAGTCAGTGTTGACGCGCCTTGGGAAATACCACCTTGTTTAATATTCGCCACTAATGCACGGGCGATACCACGAACAGAAATACCAAAATGTTCATAGAAGCTATCATCTTCAACCGCCACTAACATTGCTTGTAACGACGCAGGTACTTCGGATAACTGTACTAGCAGTCTATCTTCGTTATGTGCAGGATAAATACCACCAATAACAACAGGCTCTAATCGTAAAAGGCCGACACCATCGTCAGTATCCAGTTTAGCAACCATGCCATCATTCAATATCAACGAAATATTACGTGGGGGCTCTAATCCATCACTAAATTGAAATCCGGGCGTATAAATACGAA
Organism: Moritella sp. 28; assembly: GCF_018219435.1. Taxonomy (NCBI): domain Bacteria; kingdom Pseudomonadati; phylum Pseudomonadota; class Gammaproteobacteria; order Alteromonadales; family Moritellaceae; genus Moritella; species Moritella sp. 28. Next base: position 3,263,387 of record NZ_CP056121.1, read on the forward strand.
CCTCATTACCTCGTATATTTGCTTGTCCAGGTTTAGTCGGACGAGCAACAAATTTATAACCTAATAAACTGAGTTCCGTTTTTAAATCAGCTGCAGTTAAAGCCGCGCCTTCGTATAATTCGAGCGGACGTGCGTAAACCGTCGATGGTACAGCCCACTTATTTTCATCAAATGTTGAACGAATAATAATATCTAAATAAATCATTACAGCTAACCCGATAAACACTGGGATGAGTAATAACTTCCACCATAAACCACGACCTTTTACATTCTTACTCACAAGCACCTCTCGCTATCATTTCACCGTTAATGACAACTCATTAAATTCGTTACTATATTCGAATAATAACATAGTAAATACACTCTAATCGATATTGAATTTAAAGTAATAATCGCTACTTTAAATTGTAAGTTAGACTTAAATGAGCATTTTAAAAGCGCATTAAAATCATAACCTTTACTACAAAATTTGTTATAACACGACGATTAACCCCACCCCCACTGCCTTCAAGTGAAACCACAAGTGATTGTATTGGAAAACAACATTTTCTCCTTACTAAATCAACTTTAATAACACCCAAAGCAGTAGATCAATATCACTAACATCGTTTGATTTATTAGATAATCGACTGATATACAACTTATATTATAGCGAAAATGATTCTTGTAACTATGATTAAAAAAACACGGCATAGTTCACATAAAACAAGGATAAACGATGAAAAAATTAACCCCTCTCATTTTATCACTCGCAACAATCGCAACAACCTCAGCCACGGCAGAAGATAAAACATCTGGCGATATCGACTTTTACCTCGGCGCTAAAACAGGTTATATATATACTGCATTTGACAAACTAGATTCTAAAATACCCGCTACTTTTCTTGTAGGAATTCAAAAAAGTAGTTTTGGTTTAGAGTTTGAAGGTACTTTTGTCGATATGGATAAAAACAGTATTGATTTGGAATATGAGTCATACGCTATCTATGGGACATATCGTACATCAGGTACATACTATGCAAAATTAAGGGCTGGTTATTTAGAAGGGACACTAAAGTCAGACACAAAAAAATGGGACGAAGATGGTTTTTCTGGCGGTATAATATTTGGCATTGAGCTTGGTGATGCATTCACGGTAGAAGCGGGCTATACCGTCATTCAAGCAGATTTGAAATATTTTAGTTTAGGCGGCAATGTTCATTTTTAACAATAAGGGATAGTCAATTTCTTGAGCTATCCCTTTGACACAAATTAGTAAATGCTAACGATTAAGCTTTAGCAGTTTTTAATTTATTTGCTTCTCTTGCTAATACAGCCGCTTTATCTACTGGTTTAGTAAAGAAAGCAATGACAGTAACAGCCACTAGTAGTGCTGCAAAAGCAAAATAAGTATTATTAGTTGAACCGGCAACAGTTGCTAAGAAACCACCGAAGAAACCAGATACACCCCATGAAGAATAAAGGATGCCGAAGTTAGTTCCGTAAGTTTTTAGACCGTAGTTATCAGCAGTAATTGTAGGGAATACACTTAATAGTGCACCGTATGACATCGCGCCTATTGCAATCGCAACCATCAGCGGTATTTGCGTTGTAATAGTAGTGAAGAATGCCATGTTACCTGCTTGAAGCATAAATACTAAAGCAAGTGTATTTACACGGCCAATCTTATCAGAAATTAAACCACCAACGACACGACCACCTGTATTAAAGATAGCAAGTAAAACAACGCTGAATGCAATTTGCTCTGATGTCAGGCCGATTGATTTACTGATGTTACCAATACTACCAATAAGCATGATACCTGCAGCAGCTGAAACCATGAACATTACCCATAACTGGTAAAATTGAGGCGTTTTCAGCATTTGTTGCCAGCTAAGATTGATATCATCGCTTGATGCAACCGCTTTCGCTTCAGATGGGTCAGCAACATAACCTGCAGGAGGCGCAACAAGCAGAGACGCTAATGGAATAGCGATTACTAATAGGCCTGCACCTAAGATTTTGAATGTGTCGTAGATACCGTAGTTTTCGATAAGGCTTGTAGATAATGGCGCTAGGTATACAGACGCAAGTCCGAAACCACCCGCAGTTAAACCACTTACTAAACCTTTTTTACCTTTGGGCCACCATTTCATCGCACTTGGGCTAATACATGCATATGAGAAACCGATACCGGCACCAACAATACCGCCAAAGGTAAATTCAAGTTCTACCAAAGTCGTAGTGTAACCTGAAGCAATGAGACCAAGACCAACGAGAGTCACACCAAGCATGGCCACTTTTTGAGGTCCAATCTTGTCTTGTAAAATACCAGCAATAAGTAAACAAGTAGCAAATGTGAACACAGCAATTTTATACGGTGCTTTTACATCTGACGCATCAACGTTTAACGCTTCAGCGAGAGGTACAGTAAAGACCCCCCATGCGTATAGGATACCGATAGTTAGGTTAATGCCGATGCCAGCTAATAGGATTTGCAGTGGTTTATTACTCATTATTGCCTCAAAATTACAAAGATTGCGGCAATCTACACGTTTTGTGATCTAGGTACAACTTTTAATTCAAAATATATTACTTTTGTTGATATGAAGCATTACTAGAAAAGAGAGGGGAAATTTAAATATATATAAATAACAATACATTAATGGTTAACGTTGCAATTATAAGTCTTTCAGATATATTTTTAACACTACAAACCAAAAATAAACTTATCACCATCATTAAAAGTAGCATATGAGTCTTTGTTTGAGCCATAGCGCTAGGCCTAACTTGTATTATTACAAACTAAAAATGTATAAAAATGTATAAAAATGGGCACCGAAGCACCCATTTAGTCATTAATCATTTATTGCTGATTAAAGTACTGCAGCAATCGCTTTACATAAAGGCTGCATATTGTCTTTGGTCATACCAGCAACACTGATACGGCCAGAACCGACAATGTAAACAGCGTGCTCATCTTTCAATGTAGCAACCTGTTCTTTAGTAAGACCTGAGAATGAGAACATTCCGTTCTGACGAGTAATAAAGCTATAGTCACCAGTCACACCCATTTCTGCAAGTGTTGCTACAAATAGCTCACGCATTTCATGGATACGAACACGCATTTCAGCGACTTCTGCAACCCATTGATTACGTAATATTTCATCATCAAGAATAATCGCAACAACCGCCGCACCATGTGCCGGTGGGTTTGAGTAGTTTGCACGAATACCAGATTTAATTTGACTAAATGCTGCAGCCGCAACATCTTGATCTTTCGCCACTAGCGTTAGACCGCCAACACGTTCGTTGTACAAACCAAAGTTTTTAGAGAAAGAATTCGCAACTAATAGTTCTTCACAATGCTCTGTAAATACACGTAGACCTGCTGCATCTTCTTCTACACCTGTTGCAAAACCTTGGTATGCAAAATCAAACAAGGGTAATAGTTTTTTGTTCGCACATAATTGCGCAAGTGTCGTCCACTGTTGAAGCGTTGGATCAATACCCGTTGGGTTATGGCAGCAACCGTGGAAAAGTATGACATCACCCGCTTCTGCTTCAGCTAGAGATGCGAGCATTGCGTTGAAATCTAAACCACGTGTTTCAGCGTCATAATAAGCATACTGCTTAACTTCTAAACCCGCAGTATTAAAAACATTACCATGATTTGCCCATGTTGGATTACTTACCCAAATACGATCACTTGTTAAATGATTCTTGATAAAATCAGCAGCTGTACGTAGTGCACCAGTACCACCCGGTGCTTGTGCTGTGATTGCGCGTTGCTTTGTTACAACCTCGCTATCAGCACCAAATAATAGTTTTTGTACTGCTGACGCATACGCTTTATGGCCTTCAATACTTAAATAACTTTTACTTTTTTCTTCATTAATTAACTTTTGCTCTGCTAATTTAACTGATTTTAAGATAGGCGTTTGACCTGTTTCATCTTTATAAATACCCACACCTAAATTGATTTTTTCGGCGCGTGGATCTTTAGCAAATGCTTCAGTTAAACCTAAAATTGGATCTGCTGCTGCTGTAACGATTTTCTCAAACATGGTATTCCCTATCTGCTTGTAATTAAACTACGTATTAAACCTAACATTTCACTTATTTATACCATCACAACCCCTAAATTCATAGCGATGTGGCAAAAAAATGGCTGAGATATAACAAATAATGTCAGAGATGAATTGCATTAAATCGATGTTCCATTACTTCACTATAAAACAAACGACTTGTCCAATTTAGCTTGCGCGATCACATTTCAATTACTATTTAGCATTTAGGTGTTAATACTTCAAATAAATCATATAGATAAGATAATTAATCAATTGATTTACTCAACGTTATCTGTGGTGAGTAGAAAGCGATGCCGAAAATATAGAATAACCCACAATTCATCAGATTTACTGACGAATCATGAACAAAAATTGACATGTTATTAAGAGTCATCAAAAATAACGCCTTGTAACAATAATGGAAGGTATTATTTTATGGCCAATTCTTTATTTTTATTAGCCTCAATATTTTTATTACTCACTCTTGGTAAAGTGATAAAAAAGACCATAGTTACTGATGAAAATGCTCATACAGAGTTAGTTAATACTCCAATAATTAGAGCCTAAAAAGTTTGGCTCTGAGGCTTATTTAAAAACAAAAAAAGGAGCCTTTCGGCTCCTTCAATCTTCAAAAAATCTTGTATCATTTAACCGATACTAACATCGCAATTACATTGCTTTGAAGATTTCTTCTACGCTTTCTTTAGCATCGCCAAACAGCATAGTTGTATTCTCTTTGAAGAATAATGGGTTTTGAACACCAGCATAACCAGTTGCCATACTACGTTTGAATACAACAACGTTCGTTGCATTCCATACTTCTAGTACAGGCATACCTGAGATTGGCGAGTTTTCTTCTTTCGCTGCTGGGTTAACCGTATCATTCGCACCAATTACAAGTACAGTATCAGTGTCGTTGAAATCATCATTGATCTCATCCATCTCTAATACGATATCGTATGGTACTTTTGCTTCAGCAAGTAATACGTTCATGTGACCAGGTAAACGACCCGCTACAGGGTGAATACCAAAGCGTACATCAACACCCGCGTCACGCAATTTCTTCGTGATTGCAAATACAGGATACTGCGCTTGCGCTACAGCCATACCATAACCCGGAGTGATGATTACACGCTTAGAACCCATTAGCATTTCAGCAACTTCAGCTGCAGATGTTTCAACGTGAACACCTTGCTCTTCATCTCCTGTTGGCGCAACAACGTCGTTACCGAAGCCACCTGCAATAACAGAGATAAACGAACGGTTCATCGCTTTACACATTACATAACTTAAGATTGCACCTGAAGAACCAACGAGCGCACCTGTTACGATTAACAGATCATTACCTAAGATAAGACCTGTAGCTGCACCAGCCCAACCAGAATAAGAGTTAAGCATAGATACAACAACTGGCATATCTGCGCCACCAATTGATAGCACTAAATGCGCACCAAATACGATTGCGATAAGACTCATTAATACTAATGCTGTTGTGTTACCTTCAAAGCCAGCACCAACAAACGAGAACATTAGATAAATAGTAGCAAGTAATGCAACTAAGTTCATTTTATGGCGGTGTGGTAGCATTAACGCGCTCGATTTAACACGACCGTTTAATTTACCCCAGGCAATTAATGAACCAACAAATGTAACGATACCAATGAATACACCCAGGAAGATTAATGTTAAGTGAATACTTAACATAACTGGATCTGTAATATTGTATTCAATATAACTGTTGTAACCGATAAATACAGCCGCTAAACCGCCGAAGCTGTTTAGGATCGCAACCATTTCTGGCATTTCAGTCATTCCGACTTTGTTTGCCCAGCGCACACCAAATGCACCACCAGCAAGCATAGCAGCAATGATATAACCGATATTTGTTACGTCACTACTAAATAATGTTGCAACAACCGCTACAATCATACCCAGAATACCGACATAAATGCCTTTCTGTGCCGTTTCTTGCTTTGATAACGCAGCAAGAGCAAGTACAAACAGTACCGCTGCCGCGATATATGCGGCTTCTAAAATACTTTTACCACCTGCAACTTCCTGTACCACGTCAACAGCGACAGGAGCTTGTTCTGCAACTGCAATCTGTGCCAATTGCGCGGCTTGTGTTGCTGCATCTACCGCTACTTGCGCAGCATTGATAGCATGTTGTGCAGCTTCAATTGATTCTTGAGACATTATAAAAATCCTTATTTACGGAACATTTTCAACATACGCTCAGTAACGGCAAAACCACCGGCGATGTTGACAGTGGCAATAAATGTGCCGAGGAATGCGAGTAAGGTTACAAGACCACTCTCTGCGCCCATTTGGAAGAAAGCACCAAGAATAACAATACCTGAAATCGCATTCGTTACACTCATCAGCGGCGTATGTAATGACGCAGCCACATCCCAAATCAAGTAATAACCAATCACACAAGCCAGTGCGAATACCATTAAGTGATTTAAAAATTCAGCAGGAACATAATTTGCCAGCGCTGAATATGCCCAGATACCGCCACCGGCTAATAATGCCTTATAGATACCTGTTTTTTTCTTTTCAGGTTTAACTAGCGCTTCTTTCACTTCTTCTTGTTTCGCCGCTTGAGGAGCAGCTGAAACTTGAATAGGTGGCGCAGGCCAAGTAATTTCACCGTCTTTAATTACCGTCACACCACGTTGAACGACATCATCAAAATTGATGGTCATTTCGCCGTCTTTTTCTGGTGTAAGTAATTTAAGTAAGTTAACTAAGTTGGTACCGTAAAGCTGTGATGCTTGTGCTGGTAGACGACGAGCCATTTCGTTATAACCGATGACTTTAACACCACCGTCAGTCGTAATAACTTTATCAACCACACTAGGTTCAACGTTACCACCGTTCACTGCAGCTAAATCGACAATCACACTACCCGCTTTCATTGCATCAACCATTTCTTGGCTAATTAGGCGTGGTGCTGGACGACCAGGAATTAATGCAGTGGTAATGATGATATCCGCATCAGCAACTTGCTCAGCAAGCATTTTCTGCTCTTGAACCTTATAGTCGTCACTCATTACTTTCGCGTAACCATCACCAGATCCCGCAGACTCGTCAAAGTCTACCGTTAAGAATTCAGCACCCAAACTGGTGATTTGTTCTTTAACTTCAGGACGCGTATCGTACGCACGAACAATAGCACCTAAACTGCCTGCTGCACCTACAGCAGCAAGACCAGCAACACCAGCACCAATAATCAGTACTTTGGCAGGTGCTACTTTGCCAGCAGCGGTAATTTGACCGGTAAAGAAACGGCCAAATTCATTTGCTGATTCGATTACTGCACGGTAACCGGCGATATTAGCCATTGAGCTTAATGCATCAAGTGACTGTGAACGTGAAATACGTGGCACAGAATCCATTGCTAAAACATTGATTTCACGTTTTGCAAGTTTCTCTAAAAGTGCTTCATTTTGGGCTGGCCAAATAAAGCTGATTAATGAAGTGCCTTTTTGTAATAACTTAATTTCTTTGTCGTTCGCTGGCGCATTAACTTTTAGTACAATGTCAGAAGCCCAAACTTGTTTGGTATCTTCCGATATCGTTGCTCCAGCCGCCTCAAAAGTAGCATCACTAAAATTAGCTAATTTACCAGCATTGCTTTCAACCAATACTGAAAAGCCTAATTTTTGTAACTGCTCAACCGTTGCTGGTGTTGCAGCAACTCGAGTTTCACCTTTGAGACTCTCTCTTGGTATACCTATTTGCATCATCTGTTCCTGTCTGTTTCAACATCAAAGATAAAATACTACGTTCCATGTGTACTCATATAGCATGAGGTACGGAGAAGCATCAGTACAAAATATCGGATTTAACCCTTCATATTCAAAATGAAGAGTGTCATTTGTCACTAACGATTGTTCACAAAAATGTGACTTAACGCAACAACAATTTATATTAACTTACCCCATTTTAAATGGAAATTAGAATCTAAAATGTAGATTAAACGTAAAGTAAATAATTCTTAGATCGAATTAAAGCATCTTTGAAGTTCAGTTGACAAGATTAAATTAGTTTAATCTTCAACGGTTTACATGACTAACATGAAAGGGTTTCGTTTGAAATGAAGTGGAATATTAAAATGGTATAATGCCTAAAAATGACACGATGAAACAAATAGACATATGTTGTTACTTTTTATTATAAAGTGTAGTTTTATACTTATCATGAGTGATTCATGGCTAATTTTACAGCACTAAAGGTTAAAATATAATAACCTAAAACTAACGAATCCATAATTTAAACATGCGTTTGATGATGATTGATCAACTATAACTATCAAATTAAATGGTTTTACATATCAAACAGTGAAAATATTATCTGTAATCCCCACAATTTCTACACCATTAACGTTATATTTGCAGAACCGACTAGCTCCTTGTCCTTAAACAACAATATTGGATGAATATTACTGCCATAATTCGCCACAGAGAATAACTCAATATGATGATGTGCTGATTCTATACTCATTCGTAAGAAGCCATTATGTATGTGCCATTCACCATAAAATTGATCTCTCAAAAACAATGGACATAAGACCGCATCACGAGTTCGTAAACAATCTAACTTAGCCGCTTGACCGCGATAGGTGGTTTCTAACCAATGTGAATTGGCCATTTCGGGATAATCAAAGTCTCGCTTACCCGCCTCCCACAAGATATATTCACCCGAAGTACGGATAAAACGCGCTTCTTCGTCAGATATATCAAGCACCGATTCTGCCTCTAACGTCCCCTGAGTTTCATACTTGTATAACAAGATTAATTTATCGATTTCAGTTATCTGGCCAAGCATACTGTTAGACTCTTAAACATGGGGTATAATGTAACGGTAGCCAAGATAAATAAAAATGCATAAATAAATGTGCATATGTATGATATCAATACAGCCGCTTACAAAAAAATCAAGCATAGATCGCACTAACTAAGATTTAATATGCCCTACTTTTATTGTTGCGATTAGTATCTACGCGCAGTTAGGCCCTAAATAAGCATATTATTAAGACGATATAAGAGGTAAGGACACAATGGATACACACGTATTGGTGGTAGAAGACCAACAAGATATCGCAAATTTAATTCGAATCAATTTAGAGATGATCGGCAAAAAAGTGACTTGTTGCCATAACGCTAAAGATGCATTTGAACAGCTACGTAGCAATGTGTTCCAGCTTATATTATTAGATCTAAACCTACCAGATATGGATGGGTTAGATATATGCAAAAAAATAAGAACCAATGATGCGATTGTTCCTATTATGATGTTAACCGCTCGCACAGAAGAATTAGATCGAGTTCAAGGGTTAGAAGCTGGTGCAGATGACTACCTTGCCAAACCATTTAGCGTATTAGAATTACAAGCCCGTGTAAAAGCCTTACTTCGCCGCAGTAATGTACAAGCTGCAAATAACCTTGAACCAGAACAAATCAAGATTGCAGACTTAGTCATAGATCAAGCGACGCATAGTGTTCATCGGAATAAGGAACTCATCTCTTTAACCAGTACTGAATTTTCTTTGCTATTATTTTTAGCCAAATCGCCTGGCCGTGTGTATAGCAGAGAGCAATTGCTTGCTGAAGTATGGGATTATCATAACGACTGTTATGAACATACGGTAAATTCACACATGAATAGATTAAGAAACAAAATAGAGCCGAACCCTGCAGAACCTACATACATTAAAACAGTGTGGGGCGTTGGCTACAAACTGGAGGTCAGCGATGTCACATAGATCTTTATTAGGACAAATTACATTCCCGTTAATTATTTTGTTTACCACTATGGCTGCCGGGTTGTTTTTTATTTATTGTGTCATTACGGATACAAACTCAGCCCGCGTAGAACAAACACTACACAAAAATTTAGCGCAGCAAATCATCCACTATTCTGAAGATTTACAGCAAGGCGAGATTAGTCTTACAGCACTAAAACCCGCCTTCCACAGTTTAATGTTGCTTGGCCCCAGCTACGAAATATACATCACAGATAACCAAGGTAAATTACTCGTCTATGCAGCAGAACCGAATAAAATAAAAAGGGAATCGATTGATACAAAACCATTAGACCATTTTATAAAAGGCGCTACCTACCCTATTTATGCCGATAACCCTAGAAGTCTAGATCAACAAAAGCTCTTTTCAACAGCCCCTATATTTAAAGATAACCAACAAATTGGCTATGTCTTTGTCATTCTCGGTGGCGATAAATACGATAGCATCGTAAAAAACTTATCGTTCGATAGCGGTATGTATAAGACCCTTGCGGCACTTATTGTATTCTTCGCACTTGCTTTTGCGCTATTAGTATTCATTTTTGCACGAGTCGTGAGGCCGATAATACAACTTGATCAAGACATGACTAATTTTGTTAAAAATGATTTCTCAACGGTCTCAACATCAACACCGCATCAGTATGCTGCGAATGAGATTATCAATCTACACAATAATTTTTCGTCATTAGAAGAGAAGATACACAAGCAACTTACACAGATTAAATCGACGGAGCAACTGCGTCGAGAAATGCTTTCGCATATCTCCCATGATCTAAAAACACCGCTAGTTTCCTTAAAAGGTTATCTTGAAACCTGGTTGTTACAATATCCAGAAACGGCCGGAAGTGACTTTATTCAAGTGGCACAAAAGAACGCGAATCAATTACAACGCCTTGTCGAACAAATCATCGAGCTCGCTCAACTCGACAGTAATACGGTAAGCCTATATCAAGAACCTGTCGCAGTTGCCGAGCTGGCACAAGATGTATTAAGTAAATTTCAGCTACAAGCACAACAGAAAAATATTACCCTGTCAGTTGAACCTAAAGATCCAAGTCTACAAGCCATTGCCGATATTGCTAAATTGGAGCGAGTACTAACCAACCTTATTGATAACGCCCTAAGACACTGTCAATCCGGTGACAGTATTAAGATCCATCTGCAACCGAAAGACAACCAGCTAATCATTAGTATTGCCGATTCTGGCGTGGGTATTCCGAAGGAAGATGTTGACCGGATTTTTGACGCTCATTTTAGGGCTAAAAATACCGTCAATGGTCAGCAAGGAAACTCGGGGTTAGGACTTGCTATCGTTGCCAAACTACTTTCACTGCATCATGCCAAGATCTCGGTTTCTAGCGTGTTAAGCCAAGGTACAACGTTCAGCTTTAGCTTACCGACCAATGTGAGAATATAGACTTACTTGCAGCTAAGTGCTAGTCAACTAAGCTGCAGATCTTACCTTTAATTATTTTTGAATAACACAACCTCCCCACATCCCCTTCCGATTTTATTCACTCTAGATCAAATTTTTCAAATAGTTATCACTACTTATCATTATTTTCACCACAAATATATTAACCCACACTAGTCTTATACAAACCGTTAAATTACGGTTATTCACCCCTCAATACACCCTTTAGGATGGATGAACATGCACATATTTAAACTCACTCATACCCTTGTATTTATCACCCTTATCACAGGTTGTGCCAGCTTTGAAAAAAAGTCATCGACGACAGTAGAACTCCAACAAATTAAAGTCAGTAATACACGCCTCAATCAACGCGTAAACGATGCCGTGACGAACGTTGAGCAAACTTACCTAAAGGTGAAAGATGAAAACTTTGCTACCTATGCCCCAAGTACTTGGGAGTCAGTTCAAAAAGATTTAGTCAGTATGCGCAAACTCGTGAATAGATTCGATCCCAATGATCAAGGTTTTTTTGGTGGCCCATCAGAAAGTACTGTTTTAGAAGGGATTTCAGAGGTCAATGATGGATTAATTAAAGCGCAAAAAATAAAAAATCAGGTAACTACATTTTTATCTCAACCCTTGGCTGATATTGAATATCTAACCCCCAAAATAGACAATGTATGGCAAAGAGATTTCGCGATTATTAATGAAGATTTAAACCACATCATAAATATGATTGAGGATGATTATTTAGTTTCAAGACAAGAATTTGAGCGTGCTAAGTTACAGAAAAAAATCAGTGCTCTCGAAATAAATATAGTTACAGCAAACTATTACTCTCCACTTGAAGAACAATTCAAACTGCTAAATCAGCAATTAATTCCGCTAAGCTACAATAACGTATCGCAGGGTTTACAACGGCTTAATACCATTATCATTACCAGCCCTCGTGATACAGATTTGCTGACAACAACAGCGAGCTTAATCGAAAATGGGATTCAACGTGCGGAGCATATAACGACAGATGTAAGCTGGATAAATGGACTTGATATAAAACAACGTGAACAGATTGTTTTACACTACCGCGCCACACTAGAAGGATTAGGTACTAAGTTTATCGGTCAAGACCTATCAAACTTGTCATACAAGGCTCAAGTGCAAACGTTTGAACTCGAGCTTACTGCTAAGTTAGCAAAGTTTGAAACAACAGATGCAGGTACGGCTTATAAGCAACGTACGTTAAGCGACCTTGATAATTAGCTTTTACAGCAAAAAGGGCCTAAATTTCTCTAGGCCCTTTTTGCGATGACTTAGATTCCAATAATAAGTGGCATTGCAAAAATACGTCACAATTGCGCCAACTCAATAGGAGGGATGACCCTTAACTAAGTTATTGACACGTCTTAACGATAAAACGATTCAACAGTTCCTTTTATCGTCATCAAAAGCGGTTGACCGCGACGGTCCAACGCTTTATGTGACGGTACTTTTACCCAACCTTCACTGATACAATATTCTTCAACATCGAAACGCTCTTTACCATTAAGTATAATACCAATGTCGTGCTGGAAAACTTCTTCTATATGATGTGGGCTGCGGGGATTACCCGAAAGGCGATCCGGTAAAGCTGGTTTCGATTTAATATCGTTCATGTTCGTGACCTGTAGTAAATAAAAAGTGCGCTATTGTAGACAATATAGGCCTAACGCTCAAGGGCTGCGGTAATAAATGTTTCTAAAAATACCTATCGTAACGGATAACTCGTGACAGAAACCGTGGTAGCTTTACCAAAGTATCAATAACAGTGCATCAATTAATCTATCGTACCGTTTTCATTCAGCACAGATTATAGTCAGTAAAATTAAAGTGGCTCACCACGATTGTTTTCGCTATGCGTTTAACCTTTTCACAGCTAACGTGATGTGGGAGAGCAACAATCGGCTACGGCGCTATTCCACCAGTCTAGTAAATGCTAAGCTACGCCTTAGTGATGCTAAGCAGTGAGCCCCACGCAAAAGATTGACTAATCACACGGAACTAACTAAACGGAATTTACCATGCGTTTACGCCATATTGAAGTATTTCATGCCATTTATATGACTGGTTCGGTGACTAATGCGGCTGAGTTTTTGCATGTGTCGCAGCCATCGGTCAGCAAAGTGTTAGCTCATGCCGAGCAGCAACTAGGCTTTGCGTTATTTGAGCGGATAAAAGGACGGTTGATTGCCACCGAAGAGGCGAACTTGCTTTTTGGTGAGGTAGACAAAATGTATCAACAGCTCCGCTCGGTTCGTCATTGTGCGCTTAATCTTAAAAATAAAAGCAGTGGTAAAATAACCATTGGTCTAGCACCTGCTTTAGGGTTCGAACTTATTCCGCAGGCTGTCGCGCGTTATAATAAACTTAACCCGCAAGTCCATATACACCTACAAACGATGCACCATGACGAGGTTCGTCAGGCCCTCACTGAGCACAAAATTGATTTTGCATTGATGTTCTCACCGCCGCCACAGCCTGGAATTAAACAGCAGCTCGTTTGTTTGTCACAGTTGGTCATGATGTACCCACGTGATTTACTACCCGAGATACCGACTCATGTTAGCCTAGATCAATTTGAACATCAGGAAGTGATTGGTATTGGCGACAGTGGTCCCTTAGGTGATTTACTCTGGCATCGATTAACTGAAGATGATATTGCCATTAATACTAATATCACGGTTCAAACCTATTTTATTGCCGCACGTTTGGTTGCTCAAAATATCGGTGTGTGTGCTATTGATGAATTTACCGCTCGGGGTAATCTCAGCGATAAGGTTGCTATAGCGGCCATTAAACCAGCACTTAATTTTAATTTAACCGTGTTACGACTTGAAGATAAAAATCTTTCGCAGATAGCCAATGATTTTCTTGAACTGGTGATTGAGTTTTCCAATGCTAAACACCACACGCCAGAATCCCAGCCTATAACCTAAGGTTATAGGCTGGGTAGTTTTTACTATTTCCAGTTTTTTGTTTGCTCGCTTAAGGTTAGTTCTCCAAACAACACTAACCCTAAGATGGAAATAGCCCCATGAAGATACAAGCGCCATACTTACTTTTTTTAGGTGATGCCACCGATAACCTTTCAATTAAAATGGCTAAAGGGGTTGCCGATTGGCGCCCTGAGCTTTGTACAGGTCAATTCCGCTTAGATGGCTGTAGCGTCACAGCCAATCAACCAGATATGAGTATCGCAGAAGCAAAACAAGCTGGCGCAAAAACGTTTGTGCTCGGTTTTGCTAACAGCGGCGGAACTATCGATAAAAAGTGGATACCATTTATTGTTGATGCGCTAAATAACGGTTTTGATATTGTCAGTGGTTTACATGATAAATTAAGTGATATTCCACAAATTAAACAGCTCGCAGAAAAGCTAAATCTACAACTAATTGATATTCGACATCCACAGCAAAAATTTAACACTGGCACTGGCGAGCAACGCAGCGGTAAACGGTTAATCACCGTTGGTACTGATTGTTCGGTTGGTAAGATGTATACCTCACTAAGCCTTGAACAGGCAATGAAACAGCGTGGCTTAGCTGTGGACTTTCGTGCCACCGGCCAATGTGGCATTTTGATTGCTGGTAATGGCGTTGCCATTGATTGCGTCGTAGCAGATTTCATTGCAGGTGCTAGTGAGAGCGTATCACCAGCCAATGACCCAGAGCATTGGGATGTCGTTGAAGGTCAGGGATCATTATCGCATCCCGCATTTGCAGGGGTTAGCCTTGGTTTACTGCACGGTGCTCAGGCAGATGCAATTGTGGTTTGTCATGCCATTAACCGAGAGTCAATGCGTGGTATTAAAAATCGCGCACTACCTTCAATTGCAGACACCATCACGCTAAATGTTGCCACAGCACGAGTCACAAACCCCCAAGCACAGGTGGTTGGCATTACCCTTAATACTTCCAGTGTCAGTGATGGCGAGGCGCTTGATATCTGTCGCACTATCGAGCTAGAACTCGGCTTACCTTGTGTAGACCCTATGCGTCATGGCGTTGACTCCATTATCGATAACTTGTGTTCGGAGATCTAGGATGAGCCAACTTAATTGCACTATAACCAAGCAGCAATGGCGGTTAGCCAAAGAATTTAGAATTTCACGCGGGGTAAAAAACCAGGCAGATGTGGTGGTAGTTACATTAAGCGACGGCCAGCATACAGGCTGGGCCGAAGCCGTCCCTTATGCCCGTTATGACGAAACAGTCGAGTCTGTGATGTCGCAAATATCGCAAATAATGCCACAGCTAACTCACACGACCACGGGCCAAGACTTGTTAGCACTGTTACCGCCTGGCGCCGCCCGCAATGCCCTAGACTGCGCCCTGTGGGACTTAACTGCTAAACAACACCAGTTACCTGTGGCGCAGTTAGTCAATATCACGACTCCAATACCTCAGGTCACGGCGCAAACTCTGAGTTTAGATACAGTAGACAAGATGGCCAGCGAGGCGGCAAGCCTTAGCGAACGACCACTAATAAAAGTAAAATTAGATCGCGAACTGGTACTAGAGCGCATGTGTGCCATTGCTTTGGCTGCACCGGACTCTCGTTTTATTATTGACGCAAACGAAGCCTGGGATATCGACTTGTTAAAGCAGTTACTCCCGCGATTAAAGCAACTTAATGTTGCCCTAATTGAACAACCGCTGCCCAGCGCAGACGATCATCAGCTGGCAGAATTTAAGTCTGAGATACCGCTTTGCGCCGATGAATCTTGCCATACCAGCGATGATTTACCGCGTTTGGCTGGGCTCTATCAGGCAATTAATATTAAGCTTGATAAAACCGGTGGCTTAACCGAAGCCTTACGGTTACTAACCGCTGCGCAGCAACAAGGTTTTATCGTGATGACCGGTTGCATGGTTGGTACCTCATTAGCCATGGCTCCCGCTTTCTTAATCGCTCAAAGCGCTTCTTTTGTTGACCTTGACGGGCCGCTGTTGTTAGCAACAGATCGCGACCATGCCTTCAACTTTGAACAGGGCGATATGCAATTATTGTCGAGTGAACTATGGGGCGGGGCCAGCAATGGCAATAACCAGGAATTAAAGAAAATAGCCATGGCTATGGATAACAATATCCCGGTTTAAATAACTGGCGTTATCCCGTTTTGGCTACCTGCTAATTGTATAAATATAAAAAAAAGGAGATAAGAATGTTAATCAAAAAGCTAGCCCTCACTGCCATCGTTGGTGTCGCGGCCATGATGACAACATCTGCGTTTGCAGAAACTAAACATGTGGTAATTGGTACCGGCGGTCAAACGGGAGTTTATTATCAAGTTGGTGGTGCGATCTGTCGCCTAGTTAACAAAGGCACTGCCGATCACGATATTAACTGTACTCATAAAACAGGTAGTTCAATAACTAACCTTAACGGTATTCGTGCCGGAGATATTGACATGGGGACGGCCCAATCGGATTGGCAATTCCATGCGTATAACGGCACCGCGCCAGACCAGTTCCAAAACGGAGCATACAAAGAATTACGAGCGGTATTCTCGGTTCATCCAGAACCTTTCACCGTTGTTGCTCGTGCCGATTCAGGCATCAAGACATTTGCCGATCTTAAAGGTAAAAAAGTCAATGTTGGTAACCCAGGTTCAGGCTCGCGTGGCACCATGGAAGTTATCATGGCTAAAATGGGTTGGACCATGGATGACTTCGCTGTGGCATCACAATTAAAGTCATCAGAACAAGCGGCAGCGCTTTGTGACGGGAAGGTGGATGCCATCGTTTACGCTGTTGGCCACCCCAATGGTTCAATCAAAGAAGCGACCACGTCTTGTGACTCGATATTAGTTCCGGTAGACAATGCACAAGCTAAGAAGCTAGCTGCTGACAATGATTATTATGCAATGGTTACAATTCCAGGGGGCATGTATAAAGGTTCAGCTACCGATACAGCTACTTTTGGCGTTGCCGCGACCTTTGTTAGTTCAACAGCGACTGACGACGAAACTATTTACCAGATCGTAAAAGCAGTGTTTGAAAATTTCAAACGTTTCAAGAAAATGCACCCTGCTTTTGCTCACCTGAAAGAAAGCAACATGATCATTGATAACCTATCAGCACCACTTCACGACGGTGCGATCCGTTACTACAAAGAACGTGGTTGGATATAATCGAACAAACGACTACGGCTGAATTTTAATTCAGCAATCAACTAAGGCGAAAGTATTAGCGCACTTTCGCCTGATTGCGTTTCTGAAATATCCGCAGTGGTGAAAAACAATAAAGTTAAGCCAAAATTTCATTAATAATGCGATATGTTATCAACATTTTAGGGTTGGAGTTCGCCAGAGAGGGAAAGGGATGAGTGCATATAATACCAACACATCAAAAATGAGTGATGGAGATATTCAGGAACTGGTTGCATCAAGTGACACTGGCGCTCGAACGCCGTCCAATAAAGTTATTGTTAAACTACTTGCAGCGACAGCACTAGCCTGGTCGATATTTCAAGTCTGGATCGCGTCACCAGTACCATTTACCATTGGCTGGGGCGTATTCTCAGGAGATGAAGCTCGTAAAATTCACTTGGCATTCTCCATTTTTCTTACTTTCATGGTCTATCCGGCACTGAAAAGTTCTTCGCGGATGCATATTTCACCGTTCGATTGGAGCTTAGCGATAGTCGGTGCCTTTTGCGCACTTTATCCGTTTATCGCCGATTTGGCATTGATCGAGACGCTGTTCGGTAGTCGATTGTCTGACCGCCCCGCAAACCCCAATAACATAGACATTGTGTTCTCGGTTATTGGCATCATTCTGTTGCTCGAAGCAACGCGGCGCGCCTTAGGTGCTCCCTTAATGGTCGTCGCCATTGTATTCTTAGCTTATACCTTTCTAGGACCCTATGCCCCTGGACTACTAGCTTGGAAAGGTTCTTCTTTTGGTGGCACTATGGATCACCAATGGTTATTCTCTGAAGGGGTCTTCGGGATCGCACTGGGTGTTTCGACCGAATTAGTGTTCTTGTTCGTATTATTTGGGGCCTTATTAGATCGCGCTGGCGCGGGTAATTACTTTATTCAAATAGCCTTTTCAATGATGGGACACCTCCGGGGTGGGCCTGCAAAAGCAGCGGTAGTTGCGTCCGGTATGACCGGGTTAATTTCGGGATCTTCAATTGCCAACGTGGTCACTACGGGTACCTTTACAATTCCAATGATGAAGCGAGTTGGCTTTAGCGCTGAGAAAGCTGGTGCGATTGAAGTTGCCTCGTCGGTAAACGGTCAGATCATGCCTCCCGTGATGGGAGCGGCGGCCTTTCTGATGGTGGAATACGTTAACATTTCTTATTTCGAAGTGGTTAAACATGCGTTCTTACCCGCGATGATTTCTTATATTGCCCTAGTATACATAGTCCATTTAGAGGCGATGAAATCTAATATGCAAGGCTTGACTAAGCGAGGTGAAAGCAAGCCTGCTAAATATATGATGCTGTCTTGGGCGATGACAGTATCGGCTATTCTGGCTATGGGTGGTGGGCTCTACTACTTATCTGAAGTTTATCAGGTCATGGCATCCTCTGGGGCTCGTCTGACGGGGATTATTGCGGTATTACTCATTCAATTCCTGGTACTTAAAGGCCTAAAATCGCGCGCCGCAGAAAATAGCTATACCAAAATCGTCTCTACAGGCGCTATGGTATTGTGCAACATTGTGGTTGGCGCCTTTGGTTTATTCTTCCTGGTCGATATGATTCAGGATACCTTTGGTAAAAACTTAACGCCTTGGGTTATGGGCGCAATCACCGTAGTGGCCTATATCTTCTTGGCAAAACTAAGCTCTGCTTACCCTGATTTGGTACTTGACGATCCGAACTCTCCGGTCCTTCAATTACCTGAAACAAAACCAACGGTAATGGCTGGACTGCATTTTTTACTACCGGTAATTGTACTGATTTGGTGTCTGATGGTTGAGCGGTTATCTCCTGGCCTCTCGGCTTTCTATGCCACCATATTGATGATTTTCATTTTGCTGACCCAGCGTTATGTGTTTGCTTTTTTCCGCGATCAAACAACGTCAGGCCGTTTTAAGTTAGGCTTTGATGAACTGATCGACGGAATGATTGCTGGTGCCAGAAACATGATAGGTATCGGTATCGCCACGGCGGTGGCTGGTATTATCGTGGGTGCAGTTTCTCAAACCGGAGTTGGACTAAAACTGGCTGCATTGGTTGAGTTCTTGTCGATGGGTAACATCATATTGATCTTATTATGGACCGCAATCCTGAGTATTATTTTAGGCATGGGTCTGCCAACGACGGCTAACTATATCGTTGTATCCTCGTTATTAGCGCCAGTTATTGTTAGTCTTGGTCAGCAAAATGGCTTGATCGTACCGTTAATTGCAGTGCACATGTTCGTCTTCTATTTTGGTATAATGGCCGATGTGACTCCACCAGTGGGACTCGCTTCCTTTGCGGCGGCGGCGATTTCTGGAGGTAAGCCAATGACCACTGGCTTCATTGCCTTCTTCTATTCGTTACGAACCGCCTTATTACCATTCCTGTTTATTTTCAACACGGATTTGTTGTTAATTGATATCACCTTTACCGAAGGCATACTTATCTTCATTGTCGCAACAGCCGCAATGCTGATCTTTACCGCGGGTACTCAGGGTTACTTCTTGGCTAAATCAAAAGTGTGGGAATCGATGGCATTAATGTTAATCGCCTTCACCTTATTCCGCCCTGGATTCTGGATGGATTATGTGGAGCCTCCTTATGATGAACGCGGTGGTGCTGGTTTGGCACAGGCGATGGCTGATGTCGAGCCGGGGCAGGAACTACGGATCCTAGTAAACGGCCAAAATGATGTTGGTGATCCTGTCACCCTCACGATGCTAATCGCCGTTGGTGATGAAGCGACAGGGCAAGAGCGCGTCGAAGCTTATGGGTTAGAATTACTGGTACAAGACAATGGTGACATCATGATCGATAACGTTAGCTTTGATAGCCCTGCATCAAAAGTAGGCTTCGATTTTGACCAGGTGATCGCTAGCGTTGGAGTACCGGTTGAACGGCCTGCTCGTCAATGGTTCTATATTCCGGCATTACTATTGTTGGGCTTAATTGGCTTTACTCAGCGTCGTCGATTAAAAGTATCGGCGCAAGCTACGCCGTATGTTAATGCAATAACGGACAAGTAACCCTAAAATAATGTGTCTTGCGCTAACCCAGATGAGCATATATACAAACCGGTATTATCACCTGATTTGGGTATATGCTCATCTGTCGATCCCTACCACGGTATAAATAACGGCTTCCATTGCGCCTGCCTAAAGGGCAAACAATACACGTTCTACGTCACACATTTGCAGCTCACTTTATGATGAACTGCGGAAATATATTAGTATTAATAACAAAACAGAGTGCTTATTGCTACGCAACAATGACTTACATCACCGCCCTAAAAGACAGTATTTTTCGTCAAAGGTGATAAAAAAGTGGCGCACCAAGTAAAAACATAGACTAAATCATACAAATATATGCTTAATACGGCTATTATAAAATATCGGATATAAGTTAAAACCACTAATATCAAACACTTAAATTAAAGCAACATAATATGTTACAAGGAATAATATGAGTCTTGAAGTTCGTGACCTGTCAATTTTATTAATTGAGCCTTCTAGCACACAACGTAAATTCATTACTACACAATTACAAGACGCTGGTGTTGATAACATCGAATGCCTTGTCTCAATCGAGCAGGCAAAGCAAAGTTTAACCGGATTTATTCCGGATTTGATTATCAGCGCGATGTATTTTGAAGATGGCTCTGGCGCGGAATTGGCGGAGTTCGTTAAATCTAATGTGCTGACTGAAAATATTGCCTTTATGCTCATTTCTAGCGAGCAACGATTTTCTGTCTTAGATCAAGTGAAACAAGCTGGCGCTATCGCAATTTTGCCCAAGCCATTTAAGTTTGTAGACTTGCAACGCGCCCTCAATGCCACACTGAGTTACATTGAACCAGAAGAAATGGAACTGGATTTATACGATGTAACCACATTAAAAATACTGGTAGTTGATGACAGCCTGACAGCGAGAAAACACATCTGTCGCGTACTCAATAGCATGGGTATTGTGAATATCACCACAGCAGAAAATGGTGTCGAAGCACTGGAATATCTAGCACAAAATACATTCGATTTGATCGTTACCGATTACAACATGCCGGAAATGGATGGCAAAGAGTTAATTGAAAAGATCAGAATGAACCCAGAATTATCTTACTTACCCATTTTGATGGTGACATCTGAAGAAGGCTGCGCCCAGTTAACCGCTGTAAAACAAGCTGGTGTCTCGGCACTATGTGATAAACCTTTTGATATTGATACGGTCAGAATGCTTGTGCAGCAGTTATTGAATGAACAATAGTACAGGTCTACTCGTAGTTTGAAGACTACTCTTAACATAGAGTAGATTCATCAAGGGGATGAACAACTCACCAAGCTCATTCCCTTTTTAACCATTAAAAGACTATCCGTTCACTGCTTTTATCCCTTTCAGCTGCTGAAATGAACTTTCTTTCGCATCTTTTAAAAACTCAACCATGTACGGCATTTCAAGTTGTTCAATACGAATGGCCGCATACAAGGTTGTCCAACAGCTTTCCTCACCGAGTGGTTTAGCTAGGATATAATCTTTTTCTAAGTACTCTGTTAACGCCCAATTTGGCAATGCCGCAACACCGCGCCCACTCGCCACCAGCTGTAACATCATGATGGTTAATTCCGCATGTCGAATGGCATGAGGGGAAACACCTGCAGGATCTAAAAATAAATTAAAAATATCTAATCGTTCCTGCTCTACAGGGTACGTGATCAACGTTTCATCACTCAAATCCTCTGGATCTATATACGCTTTATCTGCTAAAGCATGATGGCGACTGACCGCAAGCATCGGCTGATAGCTAAACAGCGGTTCGTAATGAATACCTGATAATATTTGTGGATCAGAGGTCACCACTAAGTCTAGGTCTCCCCGCTTTAATGCTGGTAAAGGCGCAAAACTAAAGCCCGAGGTTAAATCAAGCTCGACTTCAGGCCACTGGTCACGGAACACATCAATCGCCGGCATTAACCACTGAAAGCAACTGTGACATTCGATTGCCATGTGTAAACGCCCTGCATTACCCGATAATAAACGGCTAATATCACGTTCAGTATTAGCAAACATAGGTAATACTGATTTCGCAAGTTTAAGCACCCTCTCCCCTGCTACAGTAAAGCGTAGCGGTCTTGTTTTTCGAATAAATAACGCCGTATTTAAACGGTCTTCAAGATCTTTTATCTGATGTGATAACGCTGATTGCGTCATATAGAGACTTTCAGATGCTTCGACTAATGAACCTGTCTTTTCTAATGCAATTATAGTTTTCAAATGCTTAACTTCGAGCATCGTTAATTCCCTTTTAAACGGATGGCTAAGTTCAGCATAATGCCAACATCAATTAATTTCAACTTAATCAGTAAAAATATGAATTTGATTCATGTGAGATAATGTTCAATACTTTAGCCATCTAAACAGCTAAGCGTCTATACATTAAGTTTACCGTTTTAATTTAAAGTTTAAGACTCAAGCAAAAAAATACATCTAAGAAAATGGAGTTAAAGATGGCTAAATCACACATATTAGGTTTCCCCCGTATCGGTGCAGACCGCGAATTAAAAAAAGCAATTGAGTCATATTGGAAAAATGACATCACCAAAGTTGAGCTAGAAACCGTTGGTAAACAACTCCGCGCTAAACATTGGCAACAGCAAATTGATGCGGGTTTAGACTTCATCACTGTGGGTGACTTTGCTTGGTACGACCAAGTATTGGCATTGTCAGCGACGTTAGGTGTTATCCCAGAGCGTCATCAAGAAGAAACGATCACCCTTGATACACTGTTCAATATGGCGCGAGGTTCTAGCCCTTGCTGTGGTCAACAAGCTGCGGCATGTGAAATGACGAAATGGTTTGATACTAATTATCACTATCTTGTTCCAGAACTAAACGAAGACCAAAATTTCGCATTAAGCTACAACCAACTTGTTGAAGAGATCCAAGAAGCAAAAGCACTTGGTTTCCCAATTAAAGCCAATTTGCTAGGTCCGGTAAGCTACCTCTGGTTAAGTAAAACCAACAGTGATTTTGATAAACTGACATTACTACCTCAACTTGTTGAAACGTATAAGCAACTACTTGCTAACATCGCAACTGAAGGTGTTGAATGGCTGCAAATTGAAGAACCTATTCTCGTTCAAGATCTAACAAGCGAATGGCAACAGGCATTGACAACCAGTTATACTGAATTAGCGAAAGGTAGCAACAAACTACTACTCACCAGTTATTTTGGTGCGCTAGGTGACAATGCTGAGTTAGCATTCTCATTGCCTGTTGATGGCTTCCACATTGATTTATCTCGTGCGCCACAGCAATTAGAGTCGGCATTAGCATTACTCCCTGATAATGCTATTTTATCTGCTGGTATTGTTAATGGCCGCAATATTTGGCGTAACGATCTTGCGCAATCAATCAGCGCATTACAGCAAGCTAAAGCACAGTTAGGTGAGCGTTTATGGATTGCATCTTCATGCTCATTACAACATAGCCCCGTTGACCTAGATAATGAAACTAAACTCGATTCAGAGCTAAAATCTTGGCTAGCGTATGCGACCCAGAAATTGACTGAAATTAGCACTATCAATGCGCTTTTAAGCGGTGACAGTTCTGATGAATTAATAGCACAACTCACTGAATCAACAGCGGTAGTATCATCTCGAGCTACATCATCTCGCATTCATAACGCCGCCGTTAAAGCCCGTGTTGCAGCAATTACCGACCAGGATGCACAACGTCATAGTCAATTTACGCAACGTATAGTAAGCCAACAGCAAGAATTGAATTTACCATTATTTCCAACGACAACGATTGGTTCATTCCCACAAACCAGCGATATTCGTCAGACGCGTAATCAATTTAAACAAAATGTGATCAGCCAAGACCAATACATCACCAAGATGCAAGCAGAGATCAAAGATGTCGTAAAACGCCAAGAAGCACTCGGGCTAGATGTACTTGTACACGGTGAACCAGAGCGTAATGACATGGTTGAATACTTTGGTGAATTACTCGATGGTTTCGCATTCTCAAAAAATGGTTGGGTACAAAGTTATGGTACACGTTGCGTTAAACCACCAATCATCTTTGGCGACATCTCACGCCCAGCCCCAATGACAGTAGCTTGGAGCCAATATGCACAAGCGCAAACCAACAAGCTAATGAAAGGCATGCTGACAGGCCCAGTGACGATTTTATGCTGGTCATTTACCCGTGATGATATCAGTCGTGAAGAACAAACTAATCAAATCGCACTGGCTATTCGTGATGAAGTCGTTGATTTAGAAAAGGCTGGTATTAAAGTAATTCAAATTGATGAGCCTGCGCTGCGTGAAGGACTTCCACTGCGTCACAGTGAACAACAAGCATATTTAGATTGGTCGACTAAAGCTTTCCGTATCAGTGCATCAGGTGTAAGAGACAATACTCAGATCCATACACACATGTGTTACTGTGAATTTAATGACATTATGCCGTCAATTGCCGCATTAGATGCGGATGTTATCACGATTGAGACGTCACGCTCTAACATGGAACTGTTATCTGCCTTTACTGATTTTAGTTACCCAAATGATATTGGTCCGGGGGTTTATGATATTCACTCTCCAAACGTACCAAGTGTTGAATGGATGACACAGTTAATCACCAATGCCAGTGAATACATTGATGTGGCACGCTTATGGGTTAACCCTGATTGCGGTCTTAAAACACGTGGCTGGAAAGAAACAGAAGCAGCATTGAAGAACATGGTGACAGCAGCGCATAACTTACGCGATACATTCTCTAACTAAGCTAATATCTATTTTCTTACTAAAAAGGAGAGCGAACGCTCTCCTTTTTTCATCTATTTTGTATAAATTAGGTATTAATAATCTACAGCTGCACGCTGGCTAGTGATGCTTTTCATCATAGGTAACACAGCTTGATGTGCTGGGTGATCTTGATATACATCTAACGTTTCACGAGAATCGAGATCAGCAATTAATACTAAATCGTAAGAGCCTGCACCTTGCAGACAATCAATACCAACTTCCAAACGTTGTAACCCTGGAATCTGACCATTAAGCGCTTCAAGAGCTTCTTTCGCTAATTTAGCATTTGTGCTTTTATCATTACCATTGGCAGTGTCGAGTAAAGTCCACATCACAATATGTTTGAACGCCATGATTGTTCCATCCTTTTTAACAAACGAATAATTCACCCAACCAACTTGGGGATTTGAAGAAGTGAAAGTAT
Organism: Moritella sp. 28; assembly: GCF_018219435.1. Taxonomy (NCBI): domain Bacteria; kingdom Pseudomonadati; phylum Pseudomonadota; class Gammaproteobacteria; order Alteromonadales; family Moritellaceae; genus Moritella; species Moritella sp. 28. Next base: position 3,289,065 of record NZ_CP056121.1, read on the forward strand.
AACTTTAAATGTCATATTTAGGTGGATGAATATCAATATTTCACAAAGATGTCATATGAGTATCACAAATGTGCATTACAACTACCCTATATTTATCAATATACACACATGCGTATTCATAAAAACAATAAAATAAGTGAATCAAATGAAAAAGACTCTGATAAGCACAACCATCGCCCTTGCACTAACGACAGCCATAACAGCTTGTATAGCAAAACCAAGGGACACATCGCAACAACTCATAAAACCGCCTCTTACAGTAACAATGCTTGCACGTTATGAATCAGGTCAATATGGTGTTAGTGCAGCAGAGATCTTAGATTATCATGCACAAAGTAAATCTATTTTTGTGGTTAACGCTAAAAGTGGTCAAGTTGATATTCTCGATGCCAGTATAATTAGTACCATAAAAAATACCGCTAATAACACGACAAAAACCACTGTTGACCCATTAACACTTAATAATTTAATTAAAAAATCCACGTTAAACCTCGCTTCAGATCTAAATCTAACACGCCTAGGTTCTGTGAACAGCGTTGCTATTTATGATAATTTACTTGCTGTTGCGATCGAACGTGGTGACGACAAAGGAAATTCAGTGCAAGACCGTGGATTCATTGGTTTCTATAGTCTAGACAACACAGGAAAAGCGACTTATTTACGCGCTGTCGAAGTCGGTTACCTACCCGATAATGTTGTTTTCACCCATGACGGCAATAAAGTGATTGTAGCCAACGAAGGTGAACCAAGTAATGATTATACCGTCGATCCTGAAGGCTCAATTTCCATCATCAACATCAATAACAATGTGCCAGTAAAACAAGCAATTAATATCAATTTTAACGACTTTGATACACAGTCAGCACGTCATCATGAATTACCAAAAGGTGTAAAGGTAAACGGTCCAAAATCATCCGTTAGCCAAGACCTTGAACCTGAATATATCGCCATATCTCACGATAACTCGCAAGCGTTTGTATCATTACAAGAAAATAATGCAATTGCAGTGATAGACCTCAAGTCACAACGCGTTGAGCGTATTATTGATTTAGGCTGCAAGGATTATGGTCTAGTGAAAAACGCTATCGATGCCAGTGATAAGGATGGAGAAATAAATATCCAATCTTACCCTGGTGTGTACGGTCTTTACCAGCCTGATACAATCGCTAGCTACAGCATTGAAGGCGCTGATTTCATCGTCACAGCCAACGAAGGTGATGCGCGTGATTACGCAGGGTTCTCAGAAGAAACCCGCGCAGGTAAGTTAACACTTGATAAAAACCACCCTCAATTTGATGCCATCCAAGATAAAAAACAGCTAGGACGACTCAAAGTAACAACCAGTATTGGTGATACTGATAATGACGGAGACATAGATAAGATCTACAGCTACGGTTCACGATCTTTCTCTATTTGGGATGCACAAGGCAAACAAGTATTTGACAGTGGTAATGACTTTGAACGTATCACTGCGGACCGCTTAGGTATCAACTTCAATAACCATAACAGTAAAAACAAAGGAGATAGCCGCAGTGATGATAAAGGCGCAGAGCCAGAAGCATTAGCGATTGGCGAAATTAATGGACGTCAATATGCCTTTATTGGTTTAGAGCGTACATCTGGCTTTATGATTTATGATATTACCGTGCCACAGCAGGCTTATTTCATCGATTACATTATTAACCGTAATTTTACACCTAAATTTGAAGTTGAAGACGGTGTAATAACAAAGGGCAACCCTCATGCTATTGGTGATCTAGGTCCTGAAGGTATGAAGTTTATTCCAGAGAACAAGAGTCCAAACGGTAAACCTCTATTACTCGTGGCAAATGAAGTAAGCGGAACAACCGTAGTATATCAACTGAAAAAATAATCCCTCTGGTATATATTGTAGGCTCTTCGAGCTAAGTGATAAACCGCAAATAAGGTTAGTGAAATGCATCACTTACGGTGGTGCATTTTTATTTACAAGTTAGCCATGTTTTATTTCCCTCTGGAATGTGATTTCTAAATAAAACCAATATGATTAACTCAGTTGGAAACAAACCTTAACCTAAAATACTTTCACTAGGAGTGATTACAATGGCTAACTTACTAAACCAAGTAGAAACTATCTACAATGTCGCAAAAGAAACAGCAAAAACATCTATCACTGCAGGTTTTGGTGTTTACGGCACAATCATTGATGAAGCAGCAAAGTCATCAGATAAAGCAACTCAACTATTTGAATCTTTAGTTGAACGTGGCACTCAAGTTGAACCACAAATTAAAGAGCAAGTGTCTGCTATTTTTAGCAAAAAAATCTCTTTAGAATCAATTGAAACTAAAGCACAAAGCATTACTGGTCGCTTTACTGGTGTTCAAGGTCAAAAGCTGAATGAAGTAGAAAGCAAAATCGACCTACTTGCTCAAATGATCAGCGAATTAAAAACTGAACCAGCAAAAGTACAAAAAGTGGTTAAAGCTGCAGCTTCAAAAGCAACTGCTGAAGCTTAATTAAGCTTTGATAACTTAATGGTTAGGGGGAGGCCTTCTCCTCCCTTTTTTATTCTAACTTTCCATCCCAACTCCCTTCATGTTCATCTTATCTATTGATTTAATTTAATTTAATCATACTTCTCATTTAGATATAGTCATAATTCTGCACTATGCCGTTTAGTACACACTCTCAACATCTGCATTAAAATTACCCTAAAAGTGTTTACCATTTGTATTTGCACTTTACGACGTAAAAACTACTATTAAGTAATATCAATACAATGTACATCATCCCCTAAGGATAACGAATGAGCCAAGTTAGCTTAACTTATAACCCAGTTGAAGATCGCATGTTACTCATCGTTTCTAATAATATAAATCATCCTCAGTGGTGGCTAACTCGTCACATGTGCAAGAAATTATTAGAAATGCTAAATGCTGAGTTAACACTGCAATATGAGCTAGATAAAATTCAATCTTTATACAAAGAAAACAAAACGATCCAAGAAGCGTCTTTCGCAGATAAACATCAGCAAGCATTACATGATGCTGCAGGGCGAACCGAAATACAGAAAAAATCGACACCGGCAAAACCCGATGCGCTGCTAACGACACGAATCTCGCTTGATAAAAAACCTGATAATCTTGTCGCCTTATATATTTATTCTCGAGAAAGCCATGGTATTTGTCTTGACCTCGATAATAACGGCTTGCATATATTTTTAGATATGATGATAAAAGTAGCGGTCAAAGGAGAATGGGGATTAAAACAAGCGAGATCTATAGAAAACAAATTGATTGAATGAGACTTAAACAAATGATGATAATCGTCATTACCATCATCTGCATTTACAACAAATAACGAGTTAAATACTATTCGTTATCATCAACAGAGCTGCCACGACGTATAAGCTGCTCACGCAAATTAGGCGGAATACCAACAATTGTTAACGTATCCGTTTGTGCATCATAAGTAATGCGTTCACCCATCAATTTTTGATCAAAACTAACACTAAGACCACCGCCTTGCCCGACATATTTAGTCAGTTTACGTACAGCGCCACGATCTGCAGGAAAACTATCTTCAAGTTCATAGGCTTCTGACGCGTACTGATAAAAGTCACGAGATGTCACATCACCTAGATGATCGGATAGATCTTTAACTTCAATCTCATTACCTTCTTTGATTTGCTCATTACAGTACTGTGCGACTTGCTCACGTGCTTGTATCGACTCTTCAGCATCTAGCTCTGCTACATGACAAAACTCATCAACAGCACGCATTAAGCCTGCATTTTGTAATTTTGCATCCATTCCTTCTGTACAGCCAAGAAAATCTAAGAAAAAATCTGATACCTTACGACCAGCACGGCCTTTAATAAATGATAAGTAACGTTTCGAATCGCTATTTTGTCGCCACTCAGTCAAATCAATTTTAGCTGCAAGCTGTACTTTAGACAGTTCAAGATAATGCGTATTACTGAGATCGAGTTGTTCAGTAACCATTACACTGTCTTTATTTTCTAATAACGCAACGATAAGGTAATCAGATGCCATCCAATTATAATGAACAAACGACAGAATACCTTGTGTCACAAAGTCATATTTGAGTAGTTCACCCACCAACAAGTTTGAAGCAGAGCTTGAAAAATCAACAAAATTACTTTCTTCATCCATAAATTTGCGAAGTTCAATTTCAAAAGGTAGACGACTATTGTCCTCTTCTGCGCATTTAAAATAACCAAAACCTTTCGCTGGTTTGGCATTGTAGATTCGATGTAATTCACTCGCAAGCTCTTCAACAGGCTGTGAATTAACCAATTCTTCACTACGAGGGTAACATTTCAGCTCACCTTCTGTATTAAAGGCTAACGAATGTAGAATAATGTTATTTAATTTTAGCTGCATATATTTAAAGTATTAGAGTTAATGAATTCTGTGAGGTATTATAATCATCTTTGCCCATTCATACATTAAAAGATTAAATTATGCCTATAGTTTCTAAATACAAAAGTGATAAAGTTGAAAAAGTTATTGATGAAGTTATTGATGTACTAGAAAAGCACGACGCGCCACTAGACCTTGGTTTAATGGTACTTGGTAATGCAGCTGCAAATATCATCAATGCTTCTTTATCACCAAAACAGCGCCAAGCGGTTGCTGAAAAATTTGCTAAAGCACTTGTTGCATCAGTAAAGAGTAAAGATACATCACATTAATTAAAATGATAGGCAAGGATGCCTTGTCATTTATTATTCGCCATTACATTATAAAAATACTATATGAGACAGCAGTTTAACTTATGCTAGAAACAGGACATCATTATCGCGATCAGGTCTCCAAAATTATCAGTTGGGGTCATTGGTTTAGCTTAGCCAATATCTTACTGGCAATCATTGTTGCATCACGTTACCTTTTCATCGCCGAATGGCCTGAAACGATGCTAGGTCAAGTTTATTCCCTTATCAGCTTGCTGGGTCATTTTAGTTTTATCATTTTCATATTATATCTGGTGGTCATCTTCCCCGTCAGTTTTCTGATACCGTTTCCACGTACACTGCGTTTTTTAACAGTCCTATTTTCCACGTTGGGAATATCGCTGTTAATTATCGATACAGAAATATTTAAGCTCTATAATTTACATATAAATCCAATTATATTTGAGATATTACTTGGAGAGAACGAACAAACACTTAACTCCGATTGGCAATCGTTCTTTGTTTTCGTACCTTTCTTATTCTTATTTGAATTACTTATCTCAAGTTTTCTGTGGCACAGATTAAGACGTTTAAGCCGTTTTAAACTTGGTCCTATTATTGCGATCTTCTTTTTCAGCTGTTTCTTAACGGGACACCTGCTACACATGTGGGCTGATGCGGCAGTGTACCGCCCTATTACCGCACAAAAAGCAAATTTCCCACTGGCTTACCCTATGACAGCAAGAACCTTCCTTGCTAAATACGGCTGGTTAGATAAAAAAGCATTTGACAAGCGTGTGACAGATACAGATAAACTATCAGATTCACGTCTCGACTATCCTAAAAGTCCGTTGGTAATTAATAACGAGAGTCAGAAACTTAACGTTTTATTCGTTAATATAAGTACGCTTCGAGCAGATATGCTTAATAGTAGCGTCATGCCTGAAATGACAAAGTTATCACAACAAGCTCAATTGTTTACCCATCACTTTAGTACCAGCAATGATAACATTTTGGGTAACTTCAGCATGATGTATGGCCTTGCATCACAATACTGGGATGATATCCAAACCTCAGCGAAACCTCCGTTTATGCTCGACTATTTCACTCAAGCAAACTATAACCTTGGTATATTTAGTACTGATGATTTAGCGTCTTATCGACAAAAACAAACGGCGTTTATTAATTTAGAATCACCACAGACAACCATTGTTGAAGGATCAAATAGTGACAATGAAACTATCGATGCAACAATAAAGTGGTTAGGTAAGCAACAAGATACACAGCCTTGGTTCAGCTATGTCAGTCTGAACTCAGTGCAAAACATGAAAACTCCGAATGGTTTTCCAGCTATGTTTTACCCGAATATTCAAGATCTAAATAGCCAGGCCAGTAATCGCCAACTAGCATTATTTAACAGCTATCGAAACAGTGTTAGTTATGTCGATAAAGCCATTTCAAAATTAGTCTATGAGCTAAAGCAGACAGGCCAGTTTGATAATACGGTTATCGTATTTACGTCTAACCATGGCACTGAGTTTAATGACTCAGAAAACCATTCATGGGGTTATGGAAGTTCTTATTCTATCTATCAAACTCAAGTACCATTATTTATCGTGTGGCCAGGAAAGGAACCAAGTGTCATAGAACAAGACACAAACCACACAGATTTGGTTCCGACTATTTTGAGTAACCTATCCGCTGTAAAGAACCCGATTTCAGATTACAGTAATGGTATTGATTTATTTGCGGGTAACTTTAAAACATGGCAGTTACTCGGCGATGAGAATAACTTTGTTATCCTTCAAGAAGACACGATCACATTATTTTCTTATCAAGGTATATTTAGTCGCCAGGGTAACCATGATGTACGTAATCGTAACTCTTACAAGTCTGTTCCACGAACGACGATGCATGAAGCTACATTTAATCAGGTACTTAGTGAATTAAATTACTTTTTTAAAGCAGCGCCAGCGCAGACACAGGATTAAGAATTAAGCTACCACCATGTATGCTTGTTGTGCGGATAAGATGGTTAATCGTCTTGTCCGCATTAATGTATCAATCCATAATTGATTCGAATTAGTTGTGACTCGCGTGCAATTTACATGGCCATGTATTGCCAAGTTAACCCCTTGAATATGAAATATTTCTCCCTGCTTCACCTGCTTATATTGTTTAGTCGACCAAACGCATTCCTTTAATAATTCCATGTCATCTATACCTGCATTTTGTAACGATAACCAACTTAATGGTGCATTTGCGTGGCAGACGCCAATCTTGCCAAATTCTGACTCGATAGTAAATGCGATTGGACAATACTGTTCTATTAGTAGTTTTAACCTAGCTTGCTCGTCTCTTGAACACTGAAAGAACCACTCTCCACCTACATTACGATGAATTCGAGCCAACTCACTATTACTATCAGCGAATAACATTTCTTCGTGATTTCCCCTAACGGCATAAAACCAAGGTTTTTTAAGCAATTCAAGGCATGCTATTGAGTCAGGACCACGATCCACAATATCCCCAACAGAAAACAAACGGTCACACTCAAAATCAAACTGACACTGCGCTAATGTCGCTAATAACAAATTATATTCACCGTGAATGTCTCCCACAAAGAAGTCCCGCCCTTTATGGTTGATTGGTATATTTTTATGTATTCGCATTTTCTACCTCATTAGGTATACATGACAATATTTTATTTTTGCGATTGCGTTCACGTTAGCGCTATCATAAGTCAACGCCACAACAGCTTAATCAATGAAAACGTCTCGAAACATAACAGCCTGATAATTTTACTAGTATTATTTAATATAGATTAAATACAACATTAACAATTAATTAAAGAAAATGTTCCGCGACATACCTACAGTATGGTGCATACAATGATAACAACTCTTGATAACATATTTCAGTCATTAATCTTAATTAACCTAATGAGCACACCCAAGATATTCTAAAACAAATATAGTGCTTAAAGTACAGTCTTGGTGTGATACTAACGGATTAGCAGTAGGGGTAATATATGTCAAATACTAACTTTGATTTTGACCAGATAATCATTGGATCTGGTTTTGGTGGGGCCGCCAGCGCATTGCGTTTAACAGAAAAAGGATTTCGAGTATTAGTATTAGAGCGTGGTAAACGCATTAGGACGAAAGAGTTCTCACGAACGAGTTGGAATTTAAAGCGTTTTATGTGGTTGCCTCAATTAGGCCTTACAGGACCATTTACACTCTCTATCACACGTAAAATTAACTTGGTTCATGGTAGCGCGGTTGGGGGAGGTTCACTTGTTTACGGAAACACTCACCTTATCCCGGGTCCTGAGATCTTTACTCATCCATCATGGACAGGTATGCATGAAGACTGGCATACACGTTTATCTCCTTATTATGCATTAGCACAGCGTATGATTGGCGTACAACAAAACCGATTCTTTGGTCCTGCCGACCTTATTTTAAAAGATGTTGCAAAGGATATGGGACGTGAAGATACCTTTAAAACTGTATATAGCGGCCTGCTCTATCCAAAAGGTGAAAATAAGGTTTCACAAAATATAGATGTTGAACGTTTAGGTGAAGATCGTGGCGACCCCTATTTTAATGGCGATGGCCCAAAACGAAATAGCTGCACCTATTGTGGTAACTGTATGTCTGGTTGCCGTCACAATGCTAAAAATAGTCTCGATAAAAACTATCTTTACTTCGCTGAACGTAATGGTGCAGAAATCCGTCCAGAATCAAATGTCACTAAGATTGAACCGATTGCCGATGAAAACGGCGTAAAAGATGGTAATGCGGGCTACACAATCCATGTAACCGAAGGTTTAGGTTTATTTAATAAGAAAAAATACACCTTAACAACACGTGGCGTCATCGTTTCAGGTGGTGTCTTTGGCACCATGCCATTGCTGCTCAGAATGCGGGATGTCGAAAAGACATTACCAAATCTAAGTCCAAACCTTGGTCAGAACGTACTAACAAACTCAGAAACATTATTAACAGTTTCACACAATCGCCTGACCCAACAAGAACAAAAAGAAGAAGTTTGGAATGGCAGTGCTATTACCTCGATCTTCTCTCCAGATGATGAAACCAAGGTTGAAATTGTGCGTTATGCAAAAGGCAGTGACGCTGCATTTACAGGAGGCATGTCAGTACCACTAACGTCAAAACAGTCTGGAATTCCCCGCTCTGTGAGCATGCTCATTAATATCGCTAAGCAACCCATTAAAACCCTTAAAATGGCAAACCCAGTTGGTAAAGCGAAAGACACGATTATCTTATTAGTGATGCAGACAGCACAAAACCACATTCACCTAGAAAGTAAACGTGCTTGGTACTCACCGTTCAAACCAACATGGATACCTGTGCAACACAAAGGTGACGAAAAACTCAGAAACTACTTCCCTATTGCGCATAAAGTAGCTGAACATTACGTGAAGCGTTCCGGTGGTGATGCCGGTAATCTCGCCTTAGAAGTCATTGTGGGCACCCCTATCACAGCTCACATGATGGGAGGAGCAATAATGGGCAAGGATCCAAAAACAGCGGTACTTGATGGTACAGGCCAGGCTTATGGCTATAAGAACCTGCGTATTCTCGATGGTTCAATTATTGCTGGTAACTTAGGCGTAAATCCATCGCTTACAATTTTGGCTCTAACTGAACATGCGATGGCGCAGATCCCAGTATTCGATGCCGAAAGAGCGGCTAAGATTAAACCGATTCATTTTTCAGCAGCCCTCGACGGTAATCCGTCAGCAATCCAAGCAGCTGGTATGCCTGAGATCCTAACCAAAGCGATTTAATCGCAAAAACTCGCAGACTTGATTAAAGCGAGTTTTTGTTTCCGCGGTAACTGTTTAATCGCGTACTCTCGTTTACTGGCCCGACTTCGGTCGGGTTGGATTTCTGTATATGCAATCCGTATCGGTTTCGCTCGACGAAAAAATTTCGCACCCGTTCCTTTACAATGCTGCTGATAACGTCTTTCCATATCGGTAGTTATACCACAATACAGGCCCGCATCAGTTTCAATAAGGTAAACAATCCATAACCGTTCTACTGCTTTTATCACGACTTAGCCTTTACTTTTATAGCCATCACAATCAATACATGACTATGCTTTCTCATTTAAAATATCACTCGTGTAGTAATATCGCATGTATGAATATTTTGTGTAATTTAATTATACGCATTTTATTGCTTTGCAATCTCAGATAGAATAATCATCCATACAGCAATCAATATTAAAAAATAATATGTTACGAACTTTCCTTTATTGTACTACTCTCTACTTCATCAGCATGAATGCCAACGCTAATACCGATGAAATAGCGCCTTTAGAAAAACTGCTCCCGCCAGGTACAAATGTTGCCTATATTATTGGTCAACCTTTCAATGCAACTGAAAAAATCAATAGTAACACCATCAATCAACATAATGCCGACCTCTTATTAACGCCAGCATCAACACAAAAGCTACTAACAGCATTAGCAGCCAAGCTTTACCTTACAGACGAGTATATCTTTAAGACCAGCTTACATGGCAATATTTATAAACAGACATTAAGCGAAATGGAGTTTAATTTTACGGGTGACCCAACTTTCACCAGAAAAGATTTACGTAAAATGCTTAAGCAATTAAAAGCCAAAGGGATCACACATATTAACGGTGATATCACGCTTAATCAAAGCCGTTTTAACGGTTATAATTGGGGCAATGGTCAGGTATGGAATGATCAAGCTGTCTGTTATGCCACACAAGCGTCAGCCTTGGTCATCAACAGTAATTGTGTATTAGGAAATTTAAAGCGCTCTGCCGAACTTGAAAAAGCAACTGTTTACATTCCGGACTATGAACCGATAGTATTAACGAGCCAAGTTAATATCGTCACTAAAGAGCAGCAGAAGGCACAGTTTTGTGATTTAGAGGTCACACGCCATCCAGACAACAATTACACGTTATTTGGCTGTATTACGCCCTCTAAACGTAACCTTCCCTTGTCATTTGCTATTTCAGAACCGACCACTTACTTTACAGCACTGCTTAAAGCAGAATTAGCACAAGCGAGCATTAAATTTACCGGCCAGGTTGTTGAAAGCCATAAAACGATAAAGACAGCCGAAGTGATCAATCACCAGTCACCACCGCTTGCAGAAATTGTCGCTAGAATGATGAAAGAGTCAGATAATTTAATTGCTGACATATTATTTAAAACCATCGGTGCAGAATACTTCCAACAAGCAGGTAATTACCGAAATGGCGCTAAAGCCATGCGCTTAATCTTGGCCGAAAAAGACATCTCATTAGCATCGAATGTGATTGCCGATGGCTCTGGACTATCACGTCACAATTTAGTGTCTGCACAAACTATGTTCAGAGTACTGGAGTATGTCATCCGCCATGATGATGAACTACAATTATTAGACACAATGCCAATATCAGGTGTAGATGGTACATTGCAATATCGTCGCGGGTTATTGACAAAGAAACTAACAGGTAAGATTGTCGCGAAAACGGGTTCATTAAAAGGTTTATCTAATTTAGTTGGTTTTGTAAAAACAGAAAAAAATCACATGGTTCCTTTTGTACTGATGGTGAGTGGTTACAACCCTAAGACTATTGAGCAAGATAAGCATAATAAACCGAGACAAGCATCACCTCTGACGCAATATTCGGCCGCATTCTTTAATACCATAGTCTCTACTTATTAGTGACTTAAACAAAATAGCTCATAAAAAATGGCGAGCAACTCAACTTAGTATCAGTTTCGTTGTTCGCCATTTTTTGTATTATTTATCAACCCGCACTAAAGCTAGATAATGCGAGTATCAGCAATAAAGATATTAACTAGACCAGTAACCTTCATCTAATGAATCTTCACGTTCAGGCAAGCCTTTTAATAAACGCGGCGAGTGTTGCGCCAAGACTTCATAACTTACACGGTTTGCGTATTTGCACAGCTGTGAAAGCGATGAATAAGCCAAACAGTTCGCAGAATGTTTATCAGAGTTAGGCACGATATCTCTATGATAAGAGTTAGCTAACATATCATGTAAGATTGCAGATAATGCACCATCGCCCGCACCATTGGTATTTTTAATTTCGACAGGACCGCCTAAGTACGGTGCAATATGTGAATACATTTTTAATGGTTCGTTCGTATCAGCCAAGCGCATTGGACGACTGTATTCATAACGGTTAAATTCAGCTATCGCACCAGGTAATAAGTGGCCACTTGTTTCACGTTTATATTTTTCATCCGTGTAACCCGCCATATAAAGACCTTCAGCCCCCGCAGTACAAAGAACAAGATCACACCATTCTAGTGCCGCATCCGCAGCAAGTAATGGATCAGTAAAGCCTGTTAATGCTTCACCTTCATCTTCATTCATTGCAATCACAGTGACATATTCGTTAATGAAATTCTGCCACCACTTCTCATTACCTTCAATAATGAAACGTGTACCGAGTGTAAGAATAATAGGAATATTAAGGAATTTAGCTTGCTCAACCATGTGCATCGCAGCTTCTTTTATTGGATCATCATCTGCACAACGTAATAAATAAGCGGAGATAAGTAGACCAGAGCTTTTCTGCAGCTGATCAACGGGCAAATGCTCTTTAGTTAATTTATTCATTAAACCAGCATTAATACCGAAACTACGATCACCATCAGAAGAGATAAAGGTAAAGCAACGGCCAATGGGGCCATTTACAGGTTGCAGGTAATTAAGGTTTACTTTACTGCTGGTATTACATAAATATTGGTACGCATAACTGCCAATTTTAATTTGGTCACACATGGTACCAAATAGTAGTGACTGTGATTCAGACAGGATTGCGTAGTTATGTAGGGTATTAGCAACAGTACCGCCAGCAAATTCACTTACGATAAGATCATTTTGCTTTAACTCAGTATAAATTTGCTCAGCTATTTCATCACTGATCATCAGTGACTCGCCTTTTCTTAACCCAAAACGGGTTAAAAACGAATCTTCGACATGAGCTTCAATATCAACGAGTGTCTGATCAATACCACATAATACAGGTTGAGCTACATTTGCAATGTTTGCTGGTTTGACAAATGGATTGCCTGTATTTACAGGGAAATAATGCTTAGACTTGCGTTGACCGGGAAATTTCATATTTGAACCAGCATGAGAGAATAAAAGGGGGCTGATTTTACCAGCCTAATTCTGAAATACCAGTAAAACCAAATTAATGATCCAATTATTAACCATATTTTGGTCGATCACATAGATTTAATCGAAAAAAACAAAAATTTAAGCCTAATTCTGTCGAATAGTTACCACAAAATCACCACCCATTTTTGTTTCATCACGGCCACGAATAACAAAGCTATTACTCACAAGGTCAAATTCACATTCATGCCAAGCGCAGGTGAAATTCATCATATAATCCATTTGAGTTAATGCTTCATTCGGATCGATACGAATAGTACCTTCACAATAGCCAGCAAGAACAAAACTGACAAGCGTCTCGACTCTACACTTGCGTAATGGGCTGACATATTCAACAAAGGCGAAAAATGAGGCGTTGCCGAAATCATTGGTTAGTAAATCGTGCGCAAGTAAATACTTACGCATATCTTTATGCTTGATCAAAATATCCTCCGTGATTAACATGCCATCCTTGGCAATCAGTTAGGGTGTATTAAGATTACAGCCTAACTGTTATTACATACATCTATAATCTAATGAGAAAAACTAAGCTGCATGTTATTCCAGACTTTACGCTGTGCATGGAACGCGTCTTTAAGTTGGCTTAGTTGCAATTTAGTATCACGAATTTGTTGCTCAAATTGAATTTTGTCAAATTTATCATTCAGTGATTTTTTCTTCGATTCAAATAATACGATTTTTGCTTTATAAAAAGCGTTAAGTTTCTCACATAACACATCGTACTCTTGATTTAGACGTAAAATAACTTCTTCAGCATTAGGTAAATGCTGCACTTTATCGTGACGACGTTTTAATTCCATCTTCAATTTAGCCTGTTCGATACGTGCTTCAGGTACCATACGTAAGTCGCTTGCTAAGTTGCACCACGCTAAAACATTAATTAACCATTTAGTCGGATCATATTGATACCATTTAATCCCATTACGGTAATCAGTTTCAAAGATATGGTGGTAATTATGATAACCCTCACCATGAGTGAAGATAGCCAATAATGCATTATCACGAGCCGTGTTACGATCTGTATAAGGCTGTGTGCCCCACATGTGTGCCCATGAGTTGATAAAGAATGTAAAATGATGGCTTAATACTAAACGAGCAACACCTAACAATAATAAACTTGCCCAAACGTCTCCGTACAGAAGACCCACTAAGATAGGCACGCCAACGTTCATCACCAGCGCAAGTACGTTATAGTATTTATGCTGCCATACTGCGATACCATCTTTTTGTAAGTCACGAACATTCGTATAATCGGTATAAAGCATGGCATTATATTCACGTAACATCCAACCAATGTGCGAAAACCAAAAGCCATGACTTGCTGAGTACGGGTCTTTATCATCATGATCAACATGTTTATGGTGACGACGGTGATCTGAACTCCAATGGATTGCACTATTTTGTAATGCGAACGCACCACCGAGTGCAAAAATCAATCGTACTGACCAATGCGCTTTATAAGTGCGGTGAGACCAGAGTCTATGGTAACCACCTGTAATAGATAAGCCACACACGAAAATGCCGATGATCATAGCAATAACTTCGAAGGTCTCAAAACCATATACATAGCCATACCAAGGCACTGCAGTTATAGCAATGAGGAAGGTTGAAGCAAAAACGAATACATTTAACCAAATTAACGGTGGTTTTTTCATAATACTATCTCTAAAGCCTAATGAAGTAGTTTCATTTATAATAGCGCACAAGTGTAAGCTCAGTTATTGATTAAAGCAATCCAATGTTACCAAAATAGCTCGATAATCGGCTGTTTTATTTTATATAACTAAAATTGTGATACGTGTCTTGTTTTAATTTATCTAAGCTCCAATTAAAAACAACCACTAGCGCATCATCGACTAAACTATTAATAGTTATTATAAACTTGATCCTAAACAAGAAAAATCAGTAGTTTTCCGCATAGCATCTTCCAATAAAAATACTTACAATGTGATTTAAGTTATATTCTCATTATCGTTTCGAGGTTATTTTGATAGAAAAAGCGCAATTTTCAAATAAGTTATTTCATCCCAAATACTGGTCGCTTTGGTTTGCTGCCAGCTTGGCACGTTTAACCCAATACCTTCCCTTGGACAAGCAAATGAAATTAGGAGCCGCAATCGGCCGCTTGGTAAAAAAACTTATCAGCCGTCGTGTGAGTATAGCAAAACGAAATCTAGAGCTCTGTTTTCCTGATATGCCAGAGGCAGAACGAGAACGCCTGCTTGAACGTAATATTGAAGAGATCGGTAAAGCTATTTTCGATATTACTAATGCTTGGTGGTGGTCAGACGAGAAAGTTCAACGCCATATGACGATTAAAGGCCAAGCGCATATAGCTCAAACCATCGCAGATGGTCACGGCGTCATCTTATTCGCTGTACATTGCCTACCACTTGAAATGGGGGCTAGAATATTTGGTCAATTCCACCCCGGAGTCGGTGTTTACCGCCCGCATAAAAATCCCGTAATGGAGTACCTACAAGTAAAGGGACGTCTAAGATCTAACAAAGCACTTGTGCCTAAAAGCAATCTTCGTCAAATGGTTAAGAGCCTTCGCAATCTTGATGTGATCTGGTATACCGCGGATCAAGACTTCGGGCGTTCCAGCGCAACCTTTGTTCCTTTTTATGCGATGCCCGATGCAGCAACGATTACAGGTGCAAGTACACTCGCTCACCTTGGGAAAGCAAAAGTGTTGCCATTTAGCGTAATACGTAATGCTGATGATAAAGGCTATACCATAGAAATAATGCCACCACTCGATAACTTCCCGAGCAAAGATCACGCTGCAGACGCAAAACGAGGCAATACCATTATCGAACAAATCATTGATAAAGATAGGGCTCAATATATGTGGTTACACAGACGATTTAAAACTCGCCCAAATCAAGATTCCCCTTCCGTCTATAAATAATGTTATGCAGTATTGATATACTCGAATAACGAGCTTAAAACAACGCTATAGGTTCTCAATATAATTTGCAGAGATACACCAACCATTAGTGACCGAAATCACGATTTACGTTAAACTAGCGCCAATTATCAGACTATAGCAGGAAAGAGTACGCCTACTGCTTTAGCAACCAACTTTCAGAACAGAAGATGGGGTACCTCACAACGAACCCATCTGACACAAAGATAAAATAAAAGGCTTATATTTCAAATGAGTAAACAAACGATTCAGTGGTACCCAGGGCATATGCACAAAGCCCGTAAAGAGATCGCGGAAGTTATGCCGCAAATGGACCTCATTATCGAAGTACTCGATGCACGGATCCCTTATAGCAGCGAGAATCCAATGATCTCCGAGTTACGTGGTGATACCCCTTGCATTAAGATTCTCAATAAAAGCGACCTTGCAGATCCTATCGTTACTGCACAATGGTTAGAATACCTAGAATTAGAAGAAGGTGTAAAAGCGTATGCCTTTACGACACAAGAGCCTGCTGAGATCAAAAAGATCCCACAACTCGCTCGCGCGCTAGTGCCTAATAAAGAAGGTGCGCATAAAGTCATTAAAGCGATGATTATGGGCATTCCAAACGTGGGTAAATCAACAACAATTAATATCCTCGCTAATCGTATTATTGCTAAGACGGGTAATGAGCCTGCAGTGACGAAACAGCAGCAGCGTATCAAGTTAGACAACGGTATTGTACTGTCTGATACGCCAGGGATGTTATGGCCGAAAGTACAAAACCCACTTTCTGGCTACCGTTTAGCATCAACAGGCGCAATTAAAGATACTGCGATTGAATATGATGACATTGGTATGTATGCAGCAGAATACTTATGTCAAACCTATCCAGACGCAATGCGTGCACGTTACAAGCTAGATAACCTAGACAAAACAGATATAGAATTATTAGAAGACATTGGTCGTGGCCGTGGTTGTTTAGGTCCAGGTGGTTTTGTTGATTTAAATAAAGCCGCAGCGATATTAATTAATGAGTTACGTACTGCCAAGATCTGTCGTATCAGTTTAGAAACGCCAGCAATGGCTGAAGCAGAAAAACAGGCTGTGATTGAACGTTTAGCCCTTGAAGGCGTGAAGATTAAAAAACGTAAGCCAAAGAAAAAACGTCGTTAATCTATAATTAAGCGTTTATTAATAATGGCCTTTGCTAAATAGTAATTTAAAAAAAAGCGCCTCTCGTTACAGTAACGAGAGGCGCTTTTTATTATTGATTAACGCTAAGTATTCATCTTACTTAACGCTTTATTTGATGATTAAACGCACATCGTCATCATCACCAAGTTCAATAATGAACTGTTCCTTACCGGCTTTTACAGAACGACTCACCCATTCTAATGGAATTGTGATTGAGCCCATTTCACCATCAAAAACTTCATCTTGATTGAATTGAAAATCAGCATCGTTATCTGGGTGACAACCTAGTGCGTACGCTAATGTACCTCGCTCGATTGGCGAGATATCACTTGAAACATTGTTCATAATGAAAACGCCGTGCTCAGCCATCAAGGTTAATTGTGCTTTTAGTTTTTTAGGGTTCAGTTGATTAACATCTGGCCAGAAGTTAAGACCTTTACTTAATGCTTCAACTTCATTGTTACCGTGCTCATCAACAACTTTAGAGCCTTTAAATTTCGTAGGGTCCCAAAGATCATCATAAGTAGGGGTAAAAGTCTTTGCTGCTAACGCTTCAGCTTCAATAGGCAAAACTTCATCAAGAGAAAATATAATTCGTTTCATTTTGGTCCGCTCTTTAATGACAAAAGCACAAACCAAAGTTTGTGCTTTATAATATGCTAGGACTATATACCTAAACAGCGTTGTAATGCAAGTCAGCTAACCGCTTGCTTATTAAACTGTACGGCGTGTCGCAACAGCTTCAGATAGCTGTGCCATCATAGTTTCAGTGTCAGCCCAACCGATACAAGCATCAGTGATACTTTGACCGTAAGTTTCAACTTTACCGTTAACAAGATCTTGACGACCTTCAACTAAATGACTCTCAACCATCACACCAAAGATACCTTTGTTACCAGCACTAATTTGACCAGAAACATCAGTTGAAACATCCATTTGTTTTTGGAATTTCTTTTCACTGTTAGCATGGCTAAAATCAATCATGATATTAACGTCTTGCTTAGCCGCTTCTAACTGAGTTGTAATTGTGGCTACATCGTCAGCAGAATAGTTTGTCGATTTATTGCCTCCACGTAGAATAAGATGACAATCAGGATTACCTGCTGTTGAGATAATCGCAGAGTGACCGAATTTAGTGACAGATAAAAAATGGTGCGGTGCGTTTGCACTACCAATCGCATCGATAGCAACTTTAATTGTACCGTCGGTGCCATTTTTAAAACCAACAGGGCAAGACATACCAGAAGCCAGTTCACGATGCACTTGAGACTCTGTAGTACGTGCACCAATTGCGCCCCAACTCATTAAATCACCTACATATTGCGGCGTGATCATATCTAAGAATTCACCCGCAGTAGGTAAACCCATTGCATTCACATCAAGCAATAGTTTACGTGCGATACGTACACCATCATTTAATTGGAAGCTATCATCTAGATACGGGTCATTGATTAAGCCTTTCCAACCAACAGTTGTACGTGGTTTTTCAAAATAAACACGCATCACAATTTCAAGCGTATCTTTATACTTCTCACGCAATGCTACTAGTCGCTCTGCATATTCTAATGCAGCCACTGTATCATGAATAGAACAAGGACCAACGATCACTAAAAGGCGATCATCTTCTTGCTTAAGAATTTGGCTAATGCTATTGCGTGATTCAAATACTGTTTTAGTCACATCATCAGAAGCAGGGTATTTTTCCAACACTGCAATTGGCGGTAATAATTCTTTTACTTCACGGATTCTAACGTCGTCTGTTTGATAATGCATACTACTAATATTCCTTTATTCGGCCCGTGGGCATTCATACTCTAATGTTATATTGTCCACATTCAATGTAACGTCTATTTCACTCGGAAGCAATTACAAATCACATAAAAATTCAGTGGCTATTATAAGAAATATTCTTATCTTATCGAGATTAAGGTAAAATCCACCACAAATAAGTTAAATTTGGAAACCCCATGCGATTAAAAACTGAAGATGAATTAATTGACTTTGCCTATGACACATTCCTAGACAGTGCACAAACAGAGTTATCCCCTGCTGATCAAATCTTATTTGCCATGCAATTCGAAGATCGAGGTGCGGTTGATATCGTCAGCCTAGGTGATGATTGGCCAGTAAACGTAGCAATGGGTATCAATGATAATGAGTACTGCGAATTACATATTGGGCTTGTTGACGACAACGACCTGTTAAGTGATGTATTCGGACGCGTACTAGTTAAGAAAAAAACTAACGATAATTTTATCCATATTCTTTGGAAGACTGAATAATCAAACGTTAGTGACTTGCTTTCATCTTCGAATTAAGGAATATTAACGTTTAGAATAAGCATTATAATCCAAGGAGATGGAATTGAGTCAACAAGATAACCAGTTAGTACGGTGGTTTCGCCAATCAGCCCCGTACGTCAATGCCCATCGTGATAAAACCATCGTACTCACACTGGGCGGTGAAGCGATTGCACACGCTAATTTTATTAATATCGTCAATGATATCGCCTTATTAAATATTCTTGGCATTCGTATCGTTCTGGTGTTTGGTGCTCGCCCACAAATCAACACAATATTGGCGCAACACAATTGTGAAAGTGTATTTCACAAGCGACAGCGAGTCACAGATGAACAAGCTTTCCCGCTAATCAAGCAAGTCATTGGCCAACTCCAATATGAGATCACCGCAGCATTCTCAATGGGACTGGTCAACACCCAGATGCATGGCGTAAAAATTAATATTGTCAGTGGTAATTTTATTACTGCGCAACCTATGGGTGTTGATGAAGGCATTGATTTTTGTCATACCGGCCGTGTTCGGCGTGTCGATACCGATGCATTAGAATATCAACTTGCACAAAATGCCATCACAGTCATTCCCCCGCTCGGCTATTCCGTTACCGGTGAAAGCTTCAATCTAAGTGCCGAGGAAGTTGCAACCAAAATTGCTATTAAACTAAATGCACACAAACTGATCAGTTTTTGTTCTGCTCAAGGTGTGCTGGATTATAGCGGTAACCTCATTTCTGAAATGTTCCCAGAGCAAGCCCAAGAACGTCTGGCCGAAATTGATGCTCAAGGTGGCATTAATAGCGGTACCGCATCTTATTTACGTGCCGCAATCAATGCGTCATTAGCAGGGGTCCCTCGTTGTCATTTGGTGAGTTACAAAACCGATGGTTCGCTATTGCAAGAGCTGTTTTCACGTGATGGTGTCGGCACCCAGATTGTCCGTCAAAGTGCCGAGCAAACTCGCCCAGCCAAAATTGAAGATGTGGCGGGTATCATGTTGCTCACACAACCGTTAGTTGATCAAGGCATGCTAGTGCAACGAACAAGAGATCAGCTATTAAAGGATATCGAGCACTTCACTGTGGTTGAGCGCGACGGCACGATCATTGGCTGTGCGTCACTGTATTGCTTCTCTGGTAATATTGCTGAAATGGCGAGTGTCGCTACTCATCCAGAATATCGACGTTTAAGCCGCGGTGACTTATTAGTCAAAGAAATCGAAAGACAAGCGAACCTGCAAGGAATGGATAATCTGTTCGTCCTCACCACACACAGTATTCATTGGTTTAGAGAGCGTGGTTTTGATCCTGTTGAATTAGACCAGTTACCACTAGAAAAACAAGAATTGTATAATCTACAACGTCGTTCAAAAATATTGATGAAGCGTTTATAAGTGATGTGGTTCGGTAATATTTTATGTGTACTTTGGAGTAATAAATAAGCCTAGTGCTTAACGAACCTTCACTTTATATTACTCACGTTGATTTTATGCAATCAACGCCTTTGTTCTCATTGATCTTGAGGCAATTTGCAATCTGAATTATTAAGTATGCCGATTTGCCTTTAAGCTCAATAAATTTAATTTCCGATTCAGTCGCAATCCACTGCATTGACAAATTAAAAATTTTCTTTTGATTATCGTTTAACGACGATTCAACTTGGGGAATATTAATCAGTTGCCCATCCTCAGATACTTCTAATAGAACTCCCATTTTTGGAATATTATTTTCAAAAATATTGGATGTAGGTGATGGATGCTCAGGTGTACAACCAATTAAAAACACAGCGGTTATAAAGAATAGTCTTAATTTGAACATAATAAAATTCCTTTATGCAACAGGCCGAGGTGGTTAGCGTCCAACACGCGAATGCTAAACACGGCTTAGTCCGAGCTAAGTAACGTTATAAAACTAACGTAAATAATCGCAGGCTACGGCATGTAATGCACGGACATGCGCTTCGTCGTCGTTTAAACACGCAATAAAACGGTAATCCTCACCGCCAGCACCCACAAACACTTCTTTATTCTCTATCGCCATTTCTTCTAACGTTTCTAAACAATCGACAGCAAACGCAGGCGCAATCACATCTAACGACTGAGTACCACTTTCAGCCAATTTAATTAAGGTTTCATTGGTATACGGCTGTAACCATTCTGCTTTACCAAAACGAGATTGATAACAATGCACAACCTCATCTTCAGCTAACCCTAAGCGCGCACAAAGCAACGCGGTCGTTTCAACACAATGATCAGCATAAATATCGCCTTTTTCAACAAGGAACTTAGGGATACCATGGTAAGACAATAACAGTTTCTCTGCTCTGCCCTTTTCTGCCCAATGTCGTTCAATACTCAGTGCGAGTGCATCAATAAAGGCAGCGTTATTATGGTAATGCTTTACTAAGCTTACACTTGGCACATCGATACTTGTTTGCAGATAATGAGCCACTTGGTCAAATACCGGCGCAGTTGTTGTTGAGGAATACTGTGGGAATAACGGTAACACAACAATATGCTCTGACCCCATTTGTTGTAGCTTAGCAATGGCATTTTTAATGCTGCGTTCACCATAGGTCATTGCCAGTTCAACATTGACATTTTGACCCGCGTCTTCGAATAAGGCAGCCAAGGCTTTTTGTTGTAATAGACTGTAGTGTAATAAAGGTGAACCATCATCAAACCAAATTGATTGGTAGGCTTTAGCAACACGTTTACTGCGCAAAGGTAAAATGACACCGTTTAATAGTGGTAACCAAAATAATCGCGGAATACTAACAACACGAGGATCAGAAAGAAATGGTTTTAAAAATGCTTTAACGCCCGCTGGTGTTGCCGATTCTGGCGTACCAAGGTTAACCAATAACACACTTTGCTTAGTCATATTACCCATAATCACTATGTCGTTTAACGAATAAAGCTATTCTATGTGATTAAACGCATTGGATCCAACAACTCACTGAGATTTAGCTATAAAAAAACCCTGAGCATGCTCAGGGTTTAGTAACCGTATACAGATTAATCGAAAGGGGTTATGCCCTATCTATTGACCAAGTAATTCAGCTAATTGCTTGCTTACAGCTTCAACAGCTTGTGTGCCGTCAAATGTAACGTATTTGCTGTTACCAGCTTCCGCTTCTTTGCCATAGTATGCAATAAGTGGTGCAGTTTGATCGTGGTAGATACCTAAACGTTTACGAACAGTTTCTTCAACATCATCCACACGGATTGTTAATTCTTCACCAGTTTCGTTATCTTTACCTTCCACTTTTGGCGGATTGTAAACTGTATGGTAAACACGACCAGAAGGAGCGTGAACACGACGGCCACTCATACGTTTAACGATTTCTTCATCAGGCACGTCAAATTCAAGTACGAAATCAACGTCAATACCGTTTTCTTTCATAGCGTCAGCTTGTGGGATAGTACGTGGGAAACCGTCTAGTAGGAAACCTTTTGCACAATCTTCTTTCTTCACGCGCTCTTTAACTAATTCGATGATTAGTTCGTCAGATACTAGTTGGCCACCATCCATAACAGCTTTAACTTTTTGACCTAACTCAGAACCTTCTTTAATAGCAGCTCGTAGCATATCACCAGTAGAGATTTGCGGAACACCATAATTTTCCATGATGAACTGTGCTTGAGTTCCCTTACCTGCACCTGGTGCACCTAATAAAATAATACGCATAAATTGCCCTTAAATTGACTTAGCTTGTTTAAATTGCTTAAATTTCAGAACGGCTAGACTACACGGGAAATCCGATGTGTTCAAGTCCAGCTCGGTTTTGTTACTTTTTTGTATACAACTTTGTGAGTAATGCGATAAAAATAATACCCACAAAGTTAAGTCCGAAATTAACCAATTAAACGGTTCATACGTGCAATAAATGCAGCAGGATCGTCTAAACTACCACGTTCGGTAAGCTGAGCTTGCTCTAACAATAGTTGAACCCAGTCAGCAAATACGGTTTCATCTGCTTCATCAGCAACACGTTTAATCATTTCGTGCTCAGGATTTAGCTCAAAAATGTACTTTTGTGGTGGTACAGCTTGACCTGCAGATTCCATCAACTTAATCATCTGGCTGCTCATACCATCTTCGTTTGTTACCACGCAAGACGGTGTTTCAGTTAGACGATGAGTTAAACGAACGTCGGCTACTTTTTCACCTAATGTTGATTTAGCACGCTCAAGGAAACTTGCAAACTCTTCAGTTGCCTCTTCTTTCGCTTTTTTAGCGTCTTCATCATCGAGTGCACCAAGGTCAAGATCGCCCTTAGTTACTGATACTAATTGCTTACCGTCGAAATCTGTTAAGTGTGATAGCAACCACTCATCGATACGGTCTGTTAATAGTAATACTTCAATGCCTTTCTTCTTGAAGATTTCAAGGTAAGCACTGTTTACAGCTGTAGTGTAGTTATCAGCTGTGATGTAATAAATCTTATCTTGGTCTTCTGGCATGTTTTCGATGTATTTACCGAAACCAACTTCTTGTGCAGGACCACCAACAGATGTTGAAGAGAAACGTAATAAAGAAGCAATTTTTTCTTTATTCGCCATATCTTCAGCTGGACCTTCTTTCAGTGCTTGACCGAATTCATTCCAGAATTTGAGGTATTTCTCATCATCATTCTTAGCCATGCGCTCAAGCATCGTAAGTACACGCTTAGTACAAGCAGTACGTAATGATGTTGTTACTTTATTATCTTGTAAGATTTCGCGAGATACGTTTAGTGGTAGATCATTCGAATCTAATACACCCTTCACGAAACGCAGGTAAGTTGGCATGAACTGCTCTGCGTCATCCATAATGAATACACGTTGAACATACAGTTTTAGACCATGTTCTTTTTCACGGTTCCACATGTCAAACGGTGCGCGCGCAGGAATGTAAAGTAGGCTGGTGTATTCTTGCTTACCTTCTACACGGTTATGGCTCCATGTTAGTGGATCTTCAAAATCGTGTGCGATGTGCTTATAGAACTCTTGATATTCTTCGTCTTTCAGTTCATTTTTCGATAATGTCCACAATGCGCTTGCACGTGTTACCGATTCCCATTCACCAGGTACTGCAGGTGTTTTTTCACCGTCAGGACCTTCTGATTCAGGTTGTTCTTCTTTCCACATTTCAACAGGGATGCTGATGTGGTCAGAGTATTTGTTTACGATTTGACGCAGTTTCCATGCATCTAATAAATCATCTTCGCCTTCACGTAAGTGCAAGATAATTTCAGTACCACGGCTTTCTTTAGTGATCTCAGCAAGACGATAGTCGCCTTCACCTTCAGATTCCCACTGTACCGCTTGGTCCGCTGCTGCGCCCGCTGCACGTGTATTTACTGTCATCATATCTGCTACGATGAAACCAGAATAGAAACCAACACCAAACTGACCGATTAATTGCGAATCTTTCGCTTGATCACCCGATAAGTTGTTAAAGAATTCTGACGTGCCAGAACGTGCTATCGTGCCTAGGTGTGAGATAACATCTTCACGTGACATGCCGATACCGTTATCAGAAATCGTTATTGTACGCGCTGTTTTATCAAACGATACACGCACACGTAATTCACCGTCATTTTCATATAAACTGTTGTCTGATAATGCTTTAAAACGAAGTTTATCGGCTGCATCTGCCGCATTAGAGACGAGTTCACGTAAAAATATTTCTTTATTTGAATATAAAGAATGGATCATTAATTTAAGTAGCTGCTTAACTTCAGCTTGAAAGCCGTGAGTCTCAGTATTAACTGTATCAGTCATTACTTGTTCCTTTGTTCTAATGGGTGATTCAGATTAAAACTATCTGAATTTATTCGTTAATAGATAGATGGGTTTGTTATCAGTGTTTTCAAGGGCAGTTTATAATTTTTATCTGTGACCTCTAACGCAACAACTATAAAATACACTACAAAATAATATTAAATATAAGAAAGTCCTTGCACATTAGTACACTAACCACCAATATGTTGCGCACAACTTAAATTAATTGATACACATTAGCACTCGTGCTCATTCTATTATTAAGGTACTTAAAATGACTAAGCTTTATGATTTCGAAGTAACTACAATCACAGGTGAACAAAAAAAACTCAGTGATTATAAAGGCCAAGCAGTGTTGATTGTAAATACAGCAAGTAAATGTGGATTTACTAATCAATATGCCGAATTAGAAGAGTTACACCAGAAATATGGCAGCAAAGGATTCGCTATTTTAGGCTTCCCTTGCAACCAATTTAAACAACAAGAGCAAGGTTCAGATGCGGACATCAACTCATTTTGCCAGCTGAACTTTGGCGTGACGTTCGATATGTTCAGTAAAATCGATGTTAACGGAGATAATGCAGACCCGCTTTATAATTGGCTTAAAACAGAAGCAAAGGGCATATTAGGCAGTAAAGGTATTAAATGGAATTTCACTAAATTCTTAATAAACCGTGAAGGCGATGTTGTCGATCGCTTTCCACCAACCTTGTCACCAAAAGGCATGGTTAAAGACATTGAAAAACTACTGTAGATTTTATTTTTAAATAAAGTATTTAATAGTTACAATAACTTAGTAAAGTGACAGGCGGTTTTTTTAGATAAAGCTAACTATTTAACCTCGTTTGTTTTTACAAAAAACAACCCTCATAAGGGGTGGAGTTTCGCCTTTCTCTGTCGTATAGTATGCGCAATTCATTATAGGAAGGCTTTACATGTTTCGCGACAATCCACTACTATCTCAATTAAAACAAAATATGCGCCAAAACACGCCGAGTGTAGAAGGTACAGTTAAAGGCACTGAACGTGGTTTTGGTTTCCTTGAAGCGGATGATGGCGAAAGCTATTTCATTGCCCCGCCTCACATGAAAAAAATCATGCATGGCGATAGAATTAAAGCGTATATCGAAACTAACGGTGATAAAACATCGGCAGAACCAGATACCTTAGTTGAAGCTAAGCTAACGCGTTTTATTGCGCGTATCAGTATTACTAAAAATAAACTCACCATTCTTGCAGATAGTCCTGTTATCAACATGCCAATCAAAGCGAAATTAGTCGGCTTGGGTGGCCAGAAAGTGAATGAAGGTGACTGGGTTGTTGCACAACTTAAATCTCATGCATTAAAAGACGGTAATTTTTCTGCAGAAGTAACAGGCTTCGTCGCGACTGCAACCGATCCAAATGCACCATGGTGGGTAACATTAGCACGTCAAGACTTAGCTAAAGATGTACCTGTAATGCCTGATTCGGTTGAATTCAAAGATGACACAACACGTGTAGACCTAACCGATAAAGCCTTTTTCACTATCGATTCAGCATCAACACAAGATATGGATGATGCCCTGCTTGTTGAAAAAACAGCTGAAGGTAATTTAAAAGTAACAGTGGCGATCGCCGATCCAACGTCATATATCCCTGCCGATTCAGAATTAAACAAAATCGCAGCAGAACGCGCATTCACTGTGTATTTACCAGGCCGTAATATCCCAATGATGCCACGTGAACTCAGTGATAGTGTTTGTTCACTCGTTGCTGGCGAAAAACGCCCGACATTATGCTGTACTTATACTATCCAAGAAGACGGCGCATTAGCTGAAGAATTTGAATTCTTCACAGCATGGATCACATCACAGCATAAACTGTCTTACACACAAGTATCAGATTGGATTGAAGAAGTATCAACTGATTGGCAGCCTGAAGCACAACTAGCAGAACAGCTACAATCACTGGCTACTTTTGCACGTCATCGTCAGCAGTGGCGCAAGAAGAATGCAATCGTATTCCCAGACCAACCTGATTATAGCTTTGAGCTAGATGAAACTGGTAATGTACTGGCTATTCATGTAGAGCATCGCCGTATTGCCAATCAAATGATCGAAGAAACAATGGTTGCTGCGAACATTACAGCTGCACGTTTATTCCGTCAAAATGGTGATGTTGGTGTATTTAATACCCACGCTGGCTTCGATCCAGAGAAAATTGATCTGGTTGTCGAGTTATTAACTGAGCATGGTATTGAATGTACTAAAGAGCACATCCAATCACTACCAGGTTATGTTGAATTACAACGTACACTCGCTGAAAAAGCCAATCCAGCTTTAGACAGTCGTTTACGTCGAATGCAAAGCTATAGCATAATTAGTGCAAGTGCAGAACGCCACTTCGCGATGGGCTTAGACGGTTATGCAACGTGGACATCACCTATTCGTAAATATGGTGACATTATTAACCATCGTCTAATCAAAGCAACATTGACCAATGGTTCTGCGCCATCAGCGACTGAAGATGAAGTTATCTTAATGTCAGAGCGTCGTCGTCAACACAGAATGGCTGAACGTGATATCTCCTCGTGGTTATACGTTGACTACCTAACGCCTGCAGTAGAAAGCAAACAAGCATTCGAAGCAAGTATTATGGATGTTAACCGTGGTGGTTTACGTGTACGTTTGCTTGAAAATGGTGCGGTTGCATTTATCCCTGCTAGCTTATTACATGATAATAAGAAAGAAGTTAAATGCTTAGTTGAAACAGGTCAAATCAGCATTAAAGATCAAGTGGAATACAGCCTAGGTGACGTGATTTACGTTAACATTGCTGAAATCAACAAAGAAAAACGTAACATTGTTGCTAAACCAGTTGAAAAAATGGCGAGTTAATCACCACAACGATTAATCGCAAATAGTTGTAACGTATTCGTTGTTATGCCTTGTTTTTATACAAAACAGTTAACGAGGGCAAGGTCGCTTGCCCTCGTTAAATAATAAACCCTACCCCACCCCAATGTCGCTGTCGCTCTGTGTGCAATTGCACAATTAATTTAAGCGCATCATTTGGATCTATCTGCCAATTCGCACTAATATCCGGATTTAACGCCGTAAACTTCGCCAGCATGTTTTTTAAATGCGTTAGCATAACCGTCGTGACTTGCTCACGCTTCGGCATATCAATCACAAACTTAAAGGCTTGTAACTCCATCATTTGATACTGCTGTAACACAAACTCTAAATCTGCTAACTTTTCTTCAAATTTAATTTGCTCTTTCACCAGCGCTACATCGACAGTCGCTTGACGGTCCATGCTAATTACGTCGGCATACAGACCATCGACATTCACCATCCCCAATGTCGAATTATCATCGTAAATAGACAATAACGCCATATCCTTAGCATAAGTGCTATTTGAATTACTTATGATCAAACTCATTGTCGCCGTTAAGCAAACAAAAAAGCAGCACAATAATAACAACGGCGCGAATTGTTGCTGAGCGTCGTGTAATTCCCATCGTACGTTTAATTTTAATATCGGGGTCATTTAAAGTAACTCATTAATCATCAATGAGGCTATTAAACCAAGTAAGTGTGGCGATTAAATTTCATTAAAGTGATGAAAAAAGATGAATAATGACGAAATGTGGCAATATGGTCGTTAGATTATGTGGTAAAAATGATGAATAAACCCAAACCACAGAGTGGAAGCACTCGAGAATTGTAGTTCGGGTTAACGTACTAAACTGTTAATAATCAATTTCTATCGGCAGTGCAAGAACTCAGCTCTTGTTGCTGGACGTGATTTAAAGATACCACCCAGTGATGTAGTTGTCGTTTCACTCGTTGCATCCATCACACCGCGAGCCTTCACACAATAGTGCGTAGCAGTAATGCTAACAGCAACATCTTGCGAATCAAGCAAGGTTTGCAGCGCAACTAAGATTTGTTGAGTTAAGCGCTCTTGCACTTGTGGACGGCGTGAGAAAAACTGCACAATACGGTTAATCTTTGATAAACCAATCACTTTACTACGAGGGATATAAGCAATCGTCGCCTTACCATCGATAGTCACAAAATGGTGCTCACACGTACTCGTTAATGTAATATCACTCACCTTAACCATTTCATCCACTTGCATTTTATTATCAATTAAAGTGATTTTAGGGAATGACGCATAATCTAGGCCTGAGAAAATTTCATTTACGTACATTTTTGCAATACGATGTGGCGTTTCAGCCAAACTATCATCACTTAGATCCAGCTCTAATAATGTTAGAATCTCGGTAAAATGCGATTCAATGCGTTCTTTCTTTTCTGCGCTCGTTAGCCCAGTTCCGATCATAGGTGTTTCTAACCCTCGCTCTTCCAAGACTGAACGGACTAATAAAGCTTCTTTACTTAGGCAGGTCATTAATTACTCCACAAACGGATCGACTTTAAAATAATGGCGCATAATAACATCTAACAATTAAGAAGATAAACAAATTAACTGAATTAACGTTAATTAAGCTTTTTATTGTTATAGATCCTATCGTCAACCTGCTGAGTTTGTCATAATTACCTATATATTTAAAAAATAACCAACAAGGGTATGCAATGGGATGTTGTGATGTACAAGGGCTAAAGCCGCTAGATTTAGCGATGCAAGAGATGTTAGCCGATATCGATGTAGTGAAAGAAACACTCACATTAAACTTAGCTGATGCGCTCGATTATATTCTCGCTGAAGACATCGTCTCTCCAATTAATGTCCCACCTTTTGATAATTCGGCAATGGATGGTTATGCTATCCGAATCTCAGATCTAACGCAGTCAATGACACTGCCACTTGCAGGTAAAGCATTTGCAGGTCAACCATTCAATGATGTATGGCCACTTGGTACTTGTATTCGCATCATGACAGGCGCACCAGTGCCGGCAGGTTGTGAAGCTGTCATCATGCAAGAACGAACACAAGTCGATGGTGATTTGGTGACTTTTGAAGCTTTACCGCCAATGCATGACAATATTCGTAATGCAGCAGAAGATATTGCAGTCGGCCAAGCAGTGTTAACCACAGGTCGCCGTCTCACGCCACGTGACATTCCGATGTTAGCAAGCATTGGGATTGATGCTGTCACAGTTTATCGTCGTTTAAAAGTGGCAATTTTCTCAACAGGGGATGAACTTAAAAGCTTGGGCCAACCTTTAGCTAACGGTGAGATTTACGACAGTAATAGGTACAGCATCACAGCAATGCTCTCACGTCTAAATTTAGAAATCATTGATTTTGGTATTGTTCCTGATAATGAAGTCCTACTTCGTGAAACTTTCATTAAAGCCGATGCGGCAGCAGACGCCGTGATCACATCAGGAGGGGTATCAGTTGGTGAAGCTGACTACACAAAAATATTACTTGAAGAACTGGGTGAGATTGGCTTTTGGAAATTAGCGATTAAACCAGGAAAGCCTTTTGCGTTCGGTACGCTACCAAACAGTAAATTCTTTGGTTTGCCAGGTAACCCAGTATCAGCAACAGTAACTTTTCATCAACTTGTTGTACCTGCATTAGCTAAAATGACCAACCAAGTTTACACTCCAACACCACGTTTCAATGCAATTGCTGCAACAAAACTGAAAAAGGCACCTGGTCGTATGGACTTCCAACGCGCCATTTATAATGTTAATGCAGACGGACAACTTGAAGTTATATCAACAGGTAGTCAAGGTTCAGGCGTATTTAGTAGCATGAGCCACTCTAATTGTTATGCTATCTTAGAACAGGACCGCGGTAATGTGGAAATCGGTGAAACAGTGACTATCGAACCATTTAACGAGATCTTAAATTGATGAAAACCCCCTCTACTAATGGCGACTTACCTTCCAAAGATATCTTATCTTCGGAAGAGGAATTACGCTAT
Source organism: Moritella sp. 28 (assembly GCF_018219435.1). Lineage (NCBI taxonomy): Bacteria > Pseudomonadati > Pseudomonadota > Gammaproteobacteria > Alteromonadales > Moritellaceae > Moritella > Moritella sp. 28. Next base: position 3,320,021 of record NZ_CP056121.1, read on the forward strand.
AACCGTCAAATTGTTCTACGTCACTTTGACTTTGACGGACAAGAAGCCTTAAAACAAGCCAATGTATTAATTATTGGTGCTGGCGGTCTTGGCTGTGCCAGTAGCCAATATTTAGCGTCTGCTGGTATGGGTAAGATGACATTAGTCGATTTTGACCATATTGAATTATCGAATTTACAACGTCAATTGCTACACCGTGATAGTCGTATTGGTGAATTTAAATCACTTTCAGCTAAATATGAGCTTGAACAAATAAATCCACACTGTAAAGTTCAGGCTATCACTAAAAGACTATCTGAAGATGAGTTAACAGACTTAATCAAACAACATGATATCGTGCTTGATTGTACTGATAACGTCGATACACGAGAGCAGATAAACCGTGCATGTTTCGCTTTACGCACGCCATTAGTATCGGGAGCAGCGATCCGTATGGAAGGTCAAATCAGTGTCTTTACTTATGCCGATGATGAGCCTTGCTACCAATGCCTAAGCCAATTATTCGGTAACGGAACATTAAGCTGTGTGGAATCCGGTATTATGGCGCCGATGGTGGGTATTATTGGTGCGATGCAGGCCCTGGAAGCAATTAAAGTTATTGCTAATTTTGGTCAGCCAATGACCGGGAGAATCTTAATTGTCGATGGTCTCACACTTTCATTTCAACAAATGAAACTACCAAAACTGCCTACCTGTACGGTTTGTCACTCTTCAAGAACTGTATAACCGTTATAATCCTAGCGCAGTTATCAACCGACTGTTAATCGCGCTAGATTATAAGAATAAATTTGCCAGATAAGACACTAATAAGCAATATACCATATTGCCAATGATGCTCGCCTCCAACCCTACAAACCAATATAGTAAACCTAAAGCTGTGGATGTAATCACAGTTATTGTGACACTAAACAAGATGAGATTTATTGAGAGGCTGGATGTGATGACAACAATTATAAATGCGACAAATAGCGAGGCGATAAGTGATGACGTAAGAATAATTCGAGTCGTTAATTTAATCGGCGTCACGCTCTCGACTCGCTCAAACAATCGAGAGAGAAAAAGAGATAGCGGTAACATAAATAAACCTAAATATAAGGCATTTAGAACTGCTCCTGTAAGTGAAATCAAAGCAATATCTAACGAACCAAATATTTGATGATATTTAAGGAATGCCTGCGGTAAATGCGGCTCTGCAATCACAAAGATCAAACTACATAAAATAGCGGTTAATAAACCAAAGCAAGCGCCAAATACAAAGGTAACGCGTACTTCAGATAAAAAACCTGAACTATTCGTATCTTGCCGCCGCGGTATTGGCATCTTAGTCGCGTAAACAATACCAAAATAAGCCGCACTGGATAGCGCCAATAAACCTAAAGTAACTAAAGGTGTAATAAAGTTACTTGTTAAACCAAGTCCAATCGGTAAGCTCGCGAAAAAAAACGATGCTATGTTCGTTTTTTCGGTAAACACAATGGTACTCATCACTAAAAGCGCGAAAGTGCACATCGAGCAACGTTGTAAGGTTGTTAGGTTGTGCAATACTGCCTCTGATAATGTTATCTGGCTCTTCGATTGTTGTCCGATCATATCTTAATTTACAATAAATGAGTTTAGCGTCACTCCATCTCTAGTATTTAAAGATAAATATATCCCTAACACCCAAATGGTCATAACTACAAATGGGTAATGATATATATTATTCCATATATATCAAGCTTAATTACTGGTTTTTAACCTAAAACCCTAGCGTTCATACGCTACATCAATATTTAGAAGATTCTTCGAGTTATCATTTTTGCAGTATAATGATCATCTAATTTAGAAGGTTCATACTTATATAATAGTTACTAGTTTGAAACATAAGGATTTTTCATTATTTAATTTCATACCTAAAATTGAAATTAAAGAGTGTATTAATACAAAAATAAATGTAATATTCGAATTGTGACTTAACTACTCATTAGTAGGTGCATTACAGCGTTGCTAGTTGTAATGATATTTAAGTACTTATTGATTCAACAATTAGATAAAGGAATATAGAATGACAGACCTACGCGTTAAATTCGAAGCAACAGTAGAGCAAGTTCAAAATGGCACAGCAAAGAAAAAACCTTCTCAAGAATTAAAATTAGAGTTTTACTCATTATTTAAGCAAGCAACTGAAGGTGATGTCGCAACAAAGAAACCATCTATTTTTGATATGGTTGCTTTCGCTAAGTGGACGGCATGGGATAAGTTACGCGGTTTAACGACAGAGCAAGCGATGGAAAAATACATTGCGCGTGTAGAAGAAGAATACGCGGCTTAATTGATAAATAAAATAACATGTTGTCAGTAAATAAGCCTATTTACTGACAGTTTTTAGAGTAGGTTATCTACTCATTAAGAAATAGACTTTAAATCTCTGGCCTATTATTTATTAATGAAGCGTTGTACTACTTTCTTTTGGCTAAAAAACCACTGTCTACGCACACTCTTACTCATAATCACTCCTTAAATCCATTTAATAAATGTCTATTCTCTGCCAAAAAGCAATCCAAATCACCTATACCCAGACCAGATATAAACCTTTCATATCAAAAGCTTATAAATTATACCCTGTAGTTTAAACACAGCTACATTAGCAATAATCAATAACTACAATTCTAAATCCACTGCAAAACTAGATCAAAATATAAACTGGGTGTAATATGACCGTATATTGCACGAAATCAGTGTTTCAACGCCTAAAAAGACATCAAGTATGCCTTAGGAATAATGATTTTGTTAATGAAAACAACAATTTCATAAAAATAACGAGCGGGTGTATTGCTATGAGCCTTTAACCATGTATAATTCGTCTTAAGAAATTAGGCTAGTTTATATCGGTAGAATAAGCTTTAGTTAATACTTGTATTGATTATTGTGTTTTGTATTGTTTATATAAGTTACACCCTGGTTTTTTAACAATTTTTTTAATAACGTATATATATACAGGGTTTTTAATATGTCTAATACAGTAATCGGTAAAGTAAAATTCTTCAACGAAGCTAAAGGTTTCGGTTTCATCGAGCAAGAAAATGGCCCAGATGTATTCGTACATTTCAGCTCTATCTTAGTTGATGGCTTTAAAGTACTTACTGACGGTCAGAAAGTTGAATTCACAGTAGGTCAAGGCCAAAAAGGTCCACAAGCTGAGAACGTTAAACCTCTTTCTTAATAGTTTACTATTAATAGGTTAAACAGTTATCAAAAAAGGTGAACTTAGTTCACCTTTTTTATTACCTAAAATTTATGACTCCTTATGTGATTTATACTTAGGTACTAAAAAAGCCAATGAGATATCTCATTGGCTTTTTTTATCTCTATAACTACACGCTTAAATACTGAAACTATTTAACAATAACTTCTAATTGCTTCTCTCTCGAATTAATACTCTCAGTTAAGCTTTTCAATACACCATTACTGATATTAAAAATCCAACCATGAATCGTTAACTCCTCTCCCTTGCGCCAAGCTCGCTTCACAATGGTGGTATTACAGACATTCCTAACCTGCTCTACAACGTTTAATTCACACATACGGTCAATTTTATCTTCTTCACTGACATCCTTTAAGTCGTCCATGTGGAAGCGTTCGACATCTTTAATATGACGTAACCAATTATCAATTAAACCATGCTGCTCATCGCCCATAGCGGCCTTAACACCACCACAACCATAATGTCCACACACAATAATATGCTTAACTTTAAGCACCTCAACCGCGTACTGGATCACAGATAAACAATTTAAGTCTGTATGCACAACAATATTAGCAATGTTACGATGCACGAAAACCTCCCCCGGAGGCAGTGCCATGATCTGGTTTGCTGGTACGCGACTATCGGAACAGCCGATCCAGAGATAGTCAGGTGATTGTTGCTTAGAAAGTTGTTCAAAAAAGTCGGGGAACTGTTCATTAATCTGTTCTGACCATGCGCGATTACGTTCAAATATCGATTTAATTGTACTCAAGACTACGCTCTCTGATTAGTAACTACATTTTGAACCCTTAAATTAGCTTGTTTAATCAATATATTCAACTGATAAATAACTAATCTTCGAATATAAGCCACTGGACTTATGAGTGTAAAAATTAAAAAAAACACTGTACAAGCCAGCTATAAAAAAGCACCCAATCAAGGATGCTTTTTTGTTAAATTACAAGGTGAACGCTACGTTATTTAGCGACCTCCCCTTGCTTGGATAGGCATGATTTCAACAGGAAGAAACCAACAATACCAGACAGTAATGAACCCAAGATAATACCAAGGCGCTCATCAAATAATGGGTTTATACCTGTATCCCCAAAGGCTAATGAACCAATGAACAAACTCATAGTAAAACCAACACCACATAGAATGGCTGTACTGTATAAAGAACACCAGTTCATACCTTTTGGCATTTGTGCAATTTTACATTTAATTGCTAGCCAGCATAAACCAAAGATACCTATCTGTTTACCAAAGAATAAACCTAACGCAATACCCATAGGTACAGGGTGTAAAATTTGATCTAGACCAATACCTGATAAATTAATACCAGCATTCGCAAAGGCAAATATAGGCAAAATAACAAATGCAACAACAAAGTGTAGGCCATGTTCCATCGACTTCAGTGGTGAATGTGACTTATCTTTTGACTGCATCGGAATAAACAGCGCAAGAATAACACCAGCCAATGTCGCATGAACACCAGATTTCAGCATAGCAACCCACATGACTATACCAACGATGATATACAATGCTTTTGAATCAACATTACGTTTATTGAAATAGGCCAACACAGGAATACATAATGCCGTAACAATAAGCGCCGAAATTGAAATCTTCGATGTATAAAAGAAAGCAATAATTAAAATCGCACCAATATCATCAAAAATAGCGAGCGATGTTAAGAATATTTTCAAGCTGACAGGCACTCGAGAACCTAATAGACTCAAGATACCTAACGCAAATGCAATATCTGTTGCCGCTGGGATAGCCCAACCACTTAACGCTGCAGGATCATCCATATTAAAGTAAACATAGATAAGCGCTGGGAATAACATACCACCGATAGCACCGACACCCGGCAATATAATATTTCGAGGATCAGATAACTCCCCTTCGACTAATTCTCTTTTTAGCTCAAGTCCAACTAAAAAGAAGAACACCGCCATTAAACCATCATTAATCCAAAGTAATAATGGTTTCGCTATCTCTAAACCGCCAAGCTTGATCTCTACTGGAATTTCCAGAAATAACGCATATAGATCTTGTGCAGGGCTATTAGCTAAAACCATAGCTAATACAGCTGAGAACATTAAGATAATGCCGCCCGCTGATTCTAGTTTAAAGAAACTAGATAAAAATGATTCTTGTGTGTTGTTCATATTTTTCCTTTATATCAACATTTTCATTTATAAGGGGTAAGCTCAATGCAATGATATTTATTACACCCAATATAGAATGAAGATATTTCAGTATTATCAATTTATATAAATTAAAGCATAATTACATTTTATGCTATTAAGACGCTTTACTACTGCTACCGCCTCCGTCTAACTCGACATAATATGACAAGTAATATGACACATAATAATAAAAAATCACACATATAAATATCAAACTCAGTTCTAAAAAATAGCCATAAATGGCTAACAAACAGCGCTAAAACAGTGATAAAACCTATCAAAAATATAAAACAACACAGAATGGAAACAAAAACCGCCACACAAGCCACTTAAATAGCTTTTTAAGAAACGATCTAAGTACAACTCAAACTAATATCAGCTGAATTTTATATGATCTTTTAAAAGCCGTTTAGGATAATTTAATGGGGAATTAAATATTTAAGGTGAGTATAAAAAACAAACAAACGAACAAAAAAAGACCTGTTAGTATAAACTAACAGGTCTTTTACTCTAAGCTCAGTGAGCTATCGAAATTACTTATAAGGATTAACCGTTAATTAATCTAGCTGCATCCGCATCTAGAAACCACTCAGTTTTACCTAGACTGGCTTTTACTTGTGCTGCTGGGTATGCAAGTGCGGCATCATCATTATCATGAATTTGCTTGATCACTTGTGCTTTACCTTCACCCATCACTAAATAGCTAATACGCTTTGCATTTGCTAATAGACGTGCAGTTTTAGAAATACGATACTGTCCTGATTCTGGGTGCTGCGCAATAATTGCAATATGTTGATCATTATAATCAGTCTGGCCTGGGAATAATGATGCAGTATGTCCATCGCCCCCCATACCAAGCAAGATCCAATCAAAACAAGGCAGTCCATTTTTAGCAGGAATACATGCTTTCATTTCTTGTGCAAAACGAATAACTTCTTGCTCTGGCGCATCTTCACCTAAAATACGGTGAATATTCTCAGCAGGTAATGCAACTTGAGAAAATAATAACGTTTGAGCTTCACCAAAGTTACTTTCAGCATTATCAGGTGCTACGCAACGTTCATCACCCCACCAGAAATGCAAGTTTCCCCATTCAATACTTGTAGCAAAGGGTGCCTTTGCTAATACTTTGAATAGAAGTTTTGGTGTACTGCCACCTGATAACGAGATATGCACAGGCTTATCTTGTTTACTGTATTCAACGAGCGAATTAGCTAAAGACTCAACAACTTGTTGAGGTGTTTCAAAAGTACGATAATCCATCATAGTTCCACTTCTAAAGTTTAAATTAATTAATCACTTCTTCGCTAGAAAAGCGCCACTCACGGCCATCTTTCTCTAACATTTCATCGGCTTTGTTCGGACCCCAAGTACCACACTTATAACCAAATAAAGATTTCGCTTCTTTTTTATAGTCTAAAATTGGTTGTACGTATTCCCAACATGCTTTAACCGCATCAGAACGAGCAAATAGTGTTGCATCGCCCTTCATACAATCTAGCAGTAAACGTTCATAAGCAGTGAGTAGGTTATTCTCTTCCAAGCTATTATAATCAAAACTCATTGATACTTGTTGAGCGGTGAAGCCTGCACCTGGTTTTTTCAAACCGAAGTCCATCTGAATTGATTCGTTTGGCTGAATGCGTAAAATCATTTTATTCTCTGGTGCATTCAGACCAAAAACTGGATGTGGTGTTTTCTTAAAGTGAACAACAATTTCGGTTAAACGTTCTGGCATACGTTTACCGGTACGTACATAGAAAGGCACACCGTTCCAACGCCAATTATCAATCATCATCTTCATGCCAACATACGTAGGTGTACGAGAGTCTTCATCTACGTCATTTTCACTACGGTAGCCAAGCAATTCTTCGCCATTCACAACATTCTTCGTGTACTGGCCTAATACAAGGTTATCGCGTAAGTCTTGCTCTTCAAGTGGGCGTAAACTTTGGATCACTTTAACAACTTCGTTACGCATTGCATCCGCGTTAATTACCGCAGGTGGTTCCATCGCAACAAGTGCTAATACTTGCAACAAGTGGTTTTGCAGCATGTCGCGTACTGCACCAGAGTGATCGTAGTAACCACCACGCTCTTCTACGCCTAAGCTTTCAGCGGCCGTAATTTCAACATAGTCTATAAAGCTACGGTTCCAAAGCGGTTCGAATAAGCCGTTAGAGAAGCGGTATACCAATAAGTTTTGAACAGTTTCTTTACCTAGGTAATGATCAATACGGTAAACCTGACGTTCACGGAAACAAGTATGTAGATGCGAATCCAACTCGTTTGCCGACTTAAGGTCATAGCCAAATGGCTTTTCAACGATTAATCTTTTCCAGCCATCACGGTCTTTATTCAATTTATATTTTGCTAAATTAGATGAGATTGCTGCGTATAAACTCGGAGGTGTGGCCATATAATAAATAGCATTACCAACCGTATTATGCGTCTCAGATAATGTGTCTAAGCGCGCTTTAAAAGCACCATAACTATCAGCATCGGTCATATCCATCGAGATATAGTATAAATGCTTACAGAAATCTTCAGCTTGTTGCTTATTAACGCCTTCACCTTTGATCAAATCATTAGTTACTTTTTCACGGAATAAATCATCCGTATATGCAGTTTTACTCGCACCCAAAATAGAAAAATCTTCAGGTAACAGTTCATTGACATAAAGGTGATAAAGCGCGGGAAGTAGCTTTCGTTTTGTTAAATCACCCGAAGCACCAAAAATGACAATACTGTTATTCTCAGGTTTTACCATGGTTTTATTTCCTAAAGATTTTATCGACAAGATTAGAATATATGGCTTTAGTCCGTTTGTACTACGCACAGATAACAGACTAAGGCGCGGCATTATCACTCAAAATGATCGAAAACTAAAATGGTTTCAGCAATATATCACTTAAATACCTAAAAATAGGCACTTAAGTAAAAATCTATCTCGAATAAAACCCCAAGCCGCTTTCGAATGAAACAAAAAAACGAAAGTTTAGAAAGTAAGGGCTCAGCGTTAAATACTAAACATTGTGCTGTTTATCTACGCTACAAACAAGGGTTCACTATTCTAGGCATTCTCCGACAAGTTTAATGTCTACAGATGTGATAATGTCTTCATTATATCTAGCCCTATAAGATAACGTGCACTCTGTCGATTCAAGTTTATTCATCTTGACCCAAGAATAACTTTTATTTTCATTTTTGCAGGTATAACTGGCATCGATAGAGTCCGCCTCAACTCCTTCTACAAGCGGGCGTGTCGTTAAACCTAAAATATGGCATATTTCTGTTGGATAGAGTAATTGACCTGACACCCGGTAGCTTTTAAGAGTATCGTATTGAATAAAGGTTAGTCCATTTGGAAGCGTTTGTTTTCGCGAATCGATATTTGAGGCTGTCTTTAAATTATCGACCGCATTATTCAACTTGCCACGCATATCATTAAGCACTGCAATTTTAGCTTCTCGGTGTGTCTTTGTATATTCAGGTATGGCGAACATTGCGAGGACAGAAAGAATTACAATAACAAACGTTAATTCAATCAATGAAAAGCCAATTTCATCTTTCATTTTAATGTAAAACCTTAATTAATATCAGTTAACACGGCAATATTAACACACATAAAAATGATAATGGCGGATATATCAAACTAATTAATCCATCATTTTAATATATGTTCACGTGAGTATTTGATACTGTAAATAAATCGAGATATCTTACGTTATTGACCTTAAACATTTGATGCTGGAACCTATTTATGAGAGCTAACCACCCTGCTGTTTTCTATTCATTCCGACGTTGCCCATATGCAATGAGAGCACGACTAGCTATTCGTTATAGCCAAGTTGAAGTTGAGCTAAGAGAAGTTGTTTTAAAAGATAAACCAACAAGCTTGTTAGCTTATTCTCCAAAAGGAACAGTGCCTGTTCTTGTCACGAACGACAAACAGATTATTGATGAAAGTCGCGATATTATGCAGTGGGCGCTATCACAAAACGACAGTAATAATTGGCTTCGTAAGAATCAGCCCCAATTACAAAAACAGATCACCTTACTGATCGATGAAAACGATAACGAATTTAAAGCCATTTTAGACAAATATAAATACGCGGATCGCCATCCAGAATATACTGAAGCAGTGTATCGCGAACAAGGCTGCCATTTCCTGAATCAGTTAGAGCTCCTGCTAGCATTACACAGTAACCTTATTGACGAAGAAATTAGCTTGGCTGATATTGCCATTTTTCCTTTCATCCGCCAATTTGCAAGTGTGGACAAAGATTGGTTTTCACAGTCCCCCTTCCCAAAATTACGCACATGGCTAACACAACACACAAGCTCACCTCTGTTTACTGATATTATGTACAAATATCTACAGTGGTCTGCTGGCGATAAAGCTGTTTATTTTGCATCTGCAAGTTAGGTATAAAAAAGCCAGACCTACCTAAGTAGTCTGGCTCTAAATTTAATTAATTCGACTCTTATACAGTCAACATACGACGTGCAGCATCGACTACAACTTTAATTGATGATGTTTCTACCGCTTTCATCGAAGCTTGATCTGGGATCTCTTTTTGCGTACGGTTAAGGATAACACCAGCAACACAACCAGCTCTTAAACCTTGACTTGCACACATGGTAAAGAGAGTTGCTGATTCCATTTCAAAGTTCAGAACACCCATTTCTTGCCACTCTTGCATTGAACCTTGGAAGCGACGAGTAACACGACCCGAGAATGTGTCATAGCGTTCTTGGCCAGGGTAGAAAGTATCACTTGATGCGGTTACGCCCATGTGCACTTTAATGCCCTCTGCATCAACGGCAGCTTTCATTTCTGTTGCAACAGCAAAGTCAGCAACCGCTGGGAATTCCATTGGTGCAAAATGCGAACTAGCGCCATCAAGGCGTACAGATGCCGTCGTCACAATCATATCGCCAACATTAATGTGCTCTTGAATTGCACCAGTAGTACCCACTCGTAAGAATGTTGTCACGCCTAGCTGAGCAAGTTCTTCAACAGCGATCGATGTCGAAGGGCCACCAATACCAGTTGAACATACAACTACCTTCTTGCCCTCTAATTCTGCTAAATAAACAGTGTATTCACGATGACTTGCTAAAAACTGTGGGTTTTCCATTTGCAGTGCGATCTTTTCGACACGCGCAGGATCACCAGGAATGATTGCCAATTCGGCACCTTTCAAATCTAACTTGTTGACGCCAAGGTGAAAAACATTTGCAGTAGTCATAACATATTCCTTAAAACCGGAGAAAACCATTATAATAAAAATGATATAACGATATTAAAATAACGGTAAAAATTAAGACGTAATCATAATGCAGCGAGAGCCCCCATAAAGTGATAATTGTCACATGTTTGATACATATAATCGTTATGCTTAATAGGTGCTCGATTTATAAACAACACACTGCTTAGCTTCAAGTGAAAGCAACAAAATCCTGAATCACGATGACCAAACTTGCCCCATGCTCCTAAGCTTGTTATAACATAGTTGTTACTTTCTATTTCATGGTATTCCTTACCTATGCTAAAAATCGCCACCTTTAATCTTTTCAACTACATTGAACCTCCGTTTGCTTGTTATGACTTTGATCGAATCTATGACGAGCAACAATGGCAAAAAAAGCAGACGTGGATACGTGATTATCTTTCCGTGCATCAGCCTGATATCATCGGCTTTCAAGAAGTGTTTAGTCCTGACTCTTTAAAAGCATTAGTGGCTGAATGTGATTACCCGTATTTTGAAGTCGTCGATAGCGCCGATATTATCGAAGACTATATTTTCCGCAGCCCTGTAGTCGCTATCGCATCACGCTACCCGATAATAGATATCGCAGCAGTTATGCCCGAGAGTGATCTTGCCGTTAGCATGGGATTATCATCAGAATATCAATTTAGCCGTAAACCACTGCGCGCCAGTATTGAACTGCCACACCTTGGCACAACGGATTGCTACGTTGTGCACTTTAAATCTAAACGGCCAATGCTAGAAAGTGAAGATAGTGAACTGGCGACAACCAAAGCTGTGCTTGATGCTTTTACCAAGCAGATGTGCGGAAGTTGGGGCTCATCAATGCAACGCGGTTCAGAAGCTGCTTTACTATTTCAACAAATGATCCAACGTCGACTAGCGACTAACAATCCAATGATGTTAATGGGTGACTTTAACGACGTATTAGATAATGACCGCGATGGGATATTATCGCACCTAACGATGAATACATTACGTTTCAATTCAGATCAACAAGCACAAAATATTGTTAAACTATTTAGCTTACAAGACAGTTGGCATTTATATCAGCATGCAACAAATGGCTCGGTCCCCAGTTGTACACAACTCCCCCGTCCCGCGACACATTACTTTTACAACAAAGGCTCAGTATTAGATTACATCTTACTGTCGTGTGAGTTTAATGCAGAGTATCAGCGTAGCCTTTATGAAGTCAGCGATTACCACACGTATGATCGTCACCTGATTAACCCTATCTATGAACGTGATAGCGAAAGTACCGATCATGCCGTTGTTCAAATTAATTTACAATTGAGAAATTAGCGCTAACACAAGACGATTCAAATCATTCTGTTATTAAATTACATATTCTACTTGCGTTAACCCGATTCTATCTTATAATGCGCCAATCTATTCGAGGGAGTAGTCGCTTCACGCAAGTGAGGGAGTACATCAACATAACTGACCCACAGGTCATGGTGTATTCAATCTAGTTCGAGATTAATAATCCGAAACTAAGTTTGATGAGACTTGAACAAGTAAACACCTACTTTCGAGGGCAGGGTGTCGCTTGTTTATGTCTAAATGCCCTCGTACGAGAACCCTATGTCTTTATTATTACCCATCATCGCGGTGTTAGTTGGCTTCATTTTACTTACCGTAAGTGCCGACCGTCTTATCTTAGTATCATCAACATTAGCCAAACAGTTTGGTGTTTCAGTCATGTTTATTGGTATGACCGTCATTGCGTTTGGTACTTCATTCCCAGAATTAGTCGTAAGCGCCATTGCGTCATTTAATGGTGCAGAAGGTCTTGCTGTCGGTAATGCTATCGGTTCCAACATCATTAACTGTGGTTTAGTGCTGGCACTTTGTGCCCTGTTTATGCCACTTGTTATTCAAGTACGCTTCATTAAACGCGAATTACCAATTCTAGTTATCGCACTTATCGCCGTCATCGCGTTAATGTCCAATGGCTCTATTACAATGTGGGATAGTCTTATACTGATCCTATTACTCGCACTGTACTGCGTATACCTCGCTAAATCGTCATCGGAGGAAGATGTTGAGAACGAGCTAGAGTTTTTAGATGTAAGCCAAAATCGAGCATTAGTTGAAACTATCGCCATGCTGATCATGCTATTAATCAGCTCACAAATCATGGTTTGGGGTAGTGTACAACTTGCGAAAGCGATGGGTGTTAGCGACTTGTTGATTGGTCTAACGATTGTTGCATTTGGTACGAGCTTACCAGAACTAGCCGCTGCTATCGCTGGTGTTCGCCGTGGTATGCCTGAAATTGCATTCGCGACTGTCATTGGTTCAAACACCTTTAACCTATTAGGTGTATTAGCATTCCCAGGATTAATTGGTGATGGATTGCAACTGCCAGTTGAAGTCTTAACGCGTGATGTACCAATGTTATCTATCATGACAGCATTCATGGTTATCTCATTCACCATGACTTATATAGCGGTGACTAAACGTCGCTCAGCTTTGACACCAGAACAACAATCCGATAAAGCTATCGCAGCAGACAGTAAACTGAACTACCGTTTTGGTCGCCTTTCAGGTGCCGTGTTGTTGATTATGTTTATTGGGTATAGCTGGGTACTTTTTAGCGCTTAAGGCGATTTACAGCTTAGCGGGTGCAATACATCAAGTGCTGACTTGATGTATTGCACGAATACCCACTATCGATACTGCTTGGCAACAAAGCAATTATCCCGCAAAATAAGGCGATTAACTATTATAATAAGGAGTGCTATATGAGTGAATGGCTTATCGTTAACGGTAATACACTTCGTGTCAGCGCTTTTATCGGCTTGCTTATCTTATTAGCAATTAGTGAACACTATCGACCAAAGCGCCCTTTGACGGTATCTAAGTCACAACGCTGGGGAAATAACCTCGCGATGGTACTCGTTAATAACCTGGTGCTTAAATTATTCGTTCCTTTTCTCGCCATTGATGCCGCAATGTTTGCCGAACAACAGCAATGGGGACTGTCTTCGTTAGCCGGTTTGGGAAGCTCGACAAATCAAATTTTGATCATGATAGTCTCGATCATGCTCCTTGATGCCGCCATTTATTTCCAACACAAGATATTCCATCATATCCCCGTACTATGGCGTTTACACCGAATGCACCATAGCGATCTTGATATTGATGTCACCACAGCTATTCGTTTTCACCCCATAGAAATTGTTTTATCTATGCTAATCAAGATTGCCGTTATTATTGCACTCGGTGTACCCGTGATAGCGGTTGTGTTATTTGAAATGTTGCTCAATCTGACGGCCATGTTTAATCACAGTAATATTAGGCTGCCAGCTAAGATTGACCGCTATATACGCTACATTTTAGTCACGCCTGATATGCACCGTGTTCATCATTCTGTAAATGGTCACGAAACCAATCATAATTTTGGTTTTTGTCTACCGTGGTGGGATCATCTGTTTGGCAGTTATCAAGCACAACCCAAATTAGGCCATCAGCAAATGCAGATCGGTTTACCTTATTTTCGAGACACGAAGGAATGTCAGGTGCAGCGGATGCTAACCCAGCCCTTCAGAAACAAATAAACGATATTAAATAATAGTAATGACAACATTCAAAGGTACTAATTACGTGATTCATTCTACAAACACTTCAACAACACCAGCGATTTCTAACGATGATGCACGTAAACTCAGTCGTAAAGTGACTGCTGATATCGCAACCAAACAGCTCGATGAGATCTTTATCGATAATAACGTATCGATTGATATTCAAATAGCCGTGACAGAATACCAAGGCAACGAGCCTATACAATACTTAGAAATATTAGCCGCTCATCTACGCCCTGCGTATTTACGTATTATCACCGAGTCATTGCAAACTCAAAATTTAGCCGCTTTAGATGCCAATAGTCACTACCTCAAGCTCAGTAAAACACACAAAAATATGCTTGAAATATTGAAACAACAAGATAAATATAAGCAGCTCAATGATACGCAGCTTATTGAAATAGCATTATTAGCTTTATTAAGAAGTTAGAAAGGTAAAACGAAAAGCCCTGCATCATCGTTTCGATAATACAGGGCCAAACGGTTAACTTATGGACACGCTGTTTCTAATACATTCGCCGTTAATGTCGGACGAATACGTAAAAAAGACATATCTGTAACATAAGTCGCGACTTGTTCTGCACACCAAGTCCCCGCCTGTTTTTTATCTAGGATTGCTGTATCACTAGTGAAACAACTTGCTAACTCTTCATCACGGTTGGAAGTGATTACGAATGTGCTGGTTGAAGTCACCTGACAGGCAATATATTCAGGCTGTTCTATCACAGGGGCGAATACTTCAACACTCTGTATAATACTATTCTCAATTCCTTCTTCTGAAATCACTGTTAAGCCGATTGTATATATACCCGCATCGTTAAATGTGAACGTCGGATTAGCTGTAGTCGATGCGCCTAAGCTATCGAAATCCCATACATAACGAGTAATGGGACTTGTTTCATTTGCTGCGTCAGCCGAAAAGTTAACCGTCAGACTTGGTGATGCCTCTAATGCATCAGAAGTAAAGCTCACCGTAGGTGTGGTAGGCTCAACGGCAGGATCATAAGCGGTAACCTCTTTGCTATTACTTGCCGTTGTACCATCACTCCCCGTTACATCGAGTCTCACCGTATAAGTACCACCCGCGGCATAAAGATGGGTAGGTGAAGCAAGTGCTGATGACGCGCTATCGCCAAAGTCCCATAAATAATCAGCAATGCTGCCATTATCAACACTGGTTAAATCTGTAAAGCTGACGTCTAAGTAATTCACTGCTGCACTGAAACCAGCTTTTGGATTAACAGGGTCAATTACATTATCCGATACTGTTACAGTATAAGTCGCTGTACTCGTTTTATTGCCAAGTTCAGAAGTAACATTTAATGTCACATCGTAACTGCCTGATGCCGTGAACGTATGGATAGGTGAAGGTAATGTCGATGTATTGCTGGGTGCAGCATCACCAAAATTCCAACTGTAGCTGTCAATCGAGTCATTGGTAACCGCGGAGTTATCAATAAACGTTACCGTTAAGCCTTCAGAACTATACGTAAAATCAGCGATTGGATCTCCTGAGGTTTTAGCCACAGTGACATCGCGAGTCACACTAGCAGTGCCTCCGTCTTCAGTCGTTATAGTAAGTAGCACACTATAAGTGTCTGCCGTTGCATAGGTATAAACTGGATTGATATCAAAACTATTGACTGAATCATCACCGAAATCCCACAAATAACTGTCTATTGGGATGTCAGCACTGGTCGATGTATTAGTAAAGGTAACCTTTAGATTGTCTTTTACCGCAGAAAAATCAGCATTGATTACTGTAGAGCTCTGCTCTTTAGTGCCATCAGACTCACCAAAACAACCAGATAGTGCACCGAGTGTCATTACGAGTAATAGTTTTTTCATTATTCAGTCTCCCCAATAGTTACAAATACCGGGCAAGTAACTTCTTCGTCATAAGCAGCAGTAGTAACAGCTACTTGCACCTTTTTAGGAAAACCTAAAACCGGTGAGCACGGCATAATGTAATTGCTATCAACGAGCTGAACCACCTCACCATCTACAGTTATCTCAACAGCGCCATCTGTAGCATTAATCACAGCCAATACATTTTTATCATAACTCGCAGAGGTGACTTGAAGTTGTGCGACAGTAAGACCACTGCCACTCATCAATGTCACGACAAGAAGTAACTTCTTCAACATGGTAAATATCCTTATTTAATTTTGACGATGAATAATCCTTATTCATCCGCAGAAAAGGTTAACATTTGCGATTTAAAAAAAAGGGCTAACAATAAATGGACAGCATGAGAACGATAAATCAAGAAGTATGAGAGATAAGAGGTTTGGGTCGTAAAACAACCAGGTACAGTGCGGTATTTGCTTCTACCCCATATGAACTTAAGTACTAACGGCTGGATGCTGTAAATGTGAATAATAAGTTAAAAATGTGACCGACAGCATACGATGTAAATAAGAATGCCGGCGATAATACCGACATTAACAAATAAATAGAACGATTACGTAAATAATCATTTCTATCACAACAGGCAAGTGTAAGTCGAGACAGTAGGCACTAACTATTTATTTGACGTACTTGTTGTAAGTACTTAATCCAGCCTTTCGCACTTGCAGATGGGGCGATATGCTGGGCTAACTTCGCATGGGTAATCGCACGATCAAATTGCGCAAGTTTATAGTAAGCTCTCACTTTGGCGAGCTCAATTTCCGCTTGCTTCTTTTTACTTCGATCCAGCTTAATTTGAGGGTGATTTAACTCTGCCAATGCAGCTTTATAACGCCCCTGCTGTAGTAACAATTGCGCTAATGGCCAGCGATATTCTGCAGTATCATCTGTAGACAAGTTAACCACATCACGCCATGTACTAATGGCCTTGTTCCACTCTTTCGCCATCTGCCAATATTGCGCTTGCTCAACTAACATTTTTTGTCGTTTATCATTGTCAGTTATATCTTTTACTAACAAATTTAATTCACGTGCGGCCTGTTCAGGAATACCTTGCTGTGCATATAGTTGCGCCAGAGTACGGCGCTCTTGCACACTTAATGCGAACCCTTGGCGCTGCGCTAAAATCAATGTTGTTAATGCCGCTTGTGGCTGTGAAGTACGTAGTTGCAAACCTGCTAACTGTTGCCACCACAATAACTTATCGGGTTCAACAGCAATAATACGATCTAATGTATCAATAGCAGCAGGCCACCGTTGCAATTGAGATTGCGCCGTCAGTTGTAGATTCAGCGCCTGGACTTGGTCACCTTGCGTATTTAAACCTTCATATGACCCTACCGCACTGAGTACCTTCTCCCATTCATGTAACTGATAATGGGTTTGGGCAATACGTAGCCACAACTCCGTGAATTCTTTGGTCTTAATATTTGATGCTTTTTTCTTGCGTTTCGTTACCGCTTTATGGCTCTCTTTGTCACTGCTTGCAGCCGTATTAACAAGAACATAGTAATGCGGCAACGCTTGTTGGTATTTTTGCTGACTAAGTAAAATATCCGCCACCATACGCTGCGTAATCCAAGCCTGCTCCGTTGGTAATAACTTACTTTCAACGGCCAATGATAAGTACTTAACCGCTTGGTCGGTGTTTTCTTGCTGCCAATGAAAGATACCCAATACCCGCTGTACAAAAGCTTGGTCGTACGCTTGCCTCGGGGTAAGTTCAGTTAACAACTCAATTGCATCTGTATAGCGTTCTTGCTGCTGTAATGCTTGCGCGGCCTGGATCTTACCCGCAATAAATTGTGTTAACTGTGGCTGATTAGCATAGACAGATGAGGTAAAAAAACACATCAGGACAAACAACCAACTGCTTTTCAGCTTATTTAAATAATGAATCATCGTTCTAATTTAAACTCCAAGGTGACCGTCTGATTAACTTGCATGATAGCTTTCCCCTCTTCCAACTTGGGTTGGTACTTCCATTTTCGTAATGCTTTCATTGCCGACTTTTCAAATAAACGTCTTGGTTTCGCATCCATTACTTTGATATCAATAGGACGGCCCAAAGTATCAATGGTAAATGACAGTTTAACCCAGCCCTGTGCGCCTTGTTTCATGGCGCGTGATGGGTAACGCGGTTCAACACGATACAAAGGCATTGCTTGCTGGTTAGCACTAAACTCACCAATTGCAGGCAAGCCAACTTCGACACCAATACTGGCCATATCAATACCAAGTACAGGCATATCAGGTAATGCGAGCGCTTTAACCTCTGCATTCGCAACGGATATGCTGTCTGTGGGTGGCGGTGCATTTTTTGGTTGTTCGGGCAACGCACGTTGACGACGGTTAACATCACGCTCTTGATCGACCATAACAATGTCGAACGCTTGTGCAGTCGATTCTTCAGGTTTACCAGAATGGCCGTTATCCACCATCCATGCCATTACGGTGAACAAAACTAATGTCATCGCTAAAGCCAGCGGTACAGCCAGTAAAAAACGTAACATTAAGACTTCTCCACCGCCAATGCGATACCGCTCACACCCGCACCATTCGCCGCATCCATCACTTTAACAACAGTGCCATTGAACGCATGTTCATCGGCTTGGATAACTAAAGAGGCATCAGGTTGAGACAGTAACAAGTGCTCTAATGTTGCCTGTACACGCTCAACATCCACCATACGTTTATCAATATAGATGTCATTGTTCGCGGTAATGGCAATAAAGATACCTGCACCCGCTTGGCTAACCACATTACTTGCCTGAGGACGGTTAACTTCCACACCTGATTCACGAACAAA
Organism: Moritella sp. 28; assembly: GCF_018219435.1. Taxonomy (NCBI): domain Bacteria; kingdom Pseudomonadati; phylum Pseudomonadota; class Gammaproteobacteria; order Alteromonadales; family Moritellaceae; genus Moritella; species Moritella sp. 28. Next base: position 3,339,025 of record NZ_CP056121.1, read on the forward strand.
TGAACTTGTTACGATAAAAAATATCAGCATGATAAACACGATATCTAACATCGAGGTCATATCAATTTGTGCATCTTCACGCGCGGCTGAACGACGATTAAATCTCATATTCATTCCTTAATAGATAGTCTTAACAATTTTTCTAATCTGCTATATCGTGTATCACAAGCTTTGGTTAATCGTGCATGAGCAAACATACCTGCAAGTGCTGCAACCATGCCCGCCATTGTTGGCAAGGTCGCTAACGAAATCCCTGCTGCCATTAACTTAGGTTCACTGCTACCTAATGTCGCCATAACATCAAACACACTAATCATGCCCGTCACTGTGCCTAACAGCCCTAACATAGGGCAAATAGCCACCAGCACTTTCAAAAAGCTGAGGTTTTGCTGCAATGCTTGCTGTGCCTGTAACAACCAACCAGCCCGAATGGCTTGAGCATGCCATGAGCCTTGCTCTGAACGTACTTGCCAACGTGCTAACAAGTCACTTTGTAACGCAGGGAAATAACAATACAAATACAACAACCGTTCCATCACGCAAAACCAACACAACATAACAATAGCGGCAAGCCAATACAGTATTGGTCCCCCCTGTTGCATAAATTGATTGACGCTTTCAAGCCAATCAACTGACGTCATATCAAAATGCATAACTTAGCCCACTTGCTGTGTAAAAGGAGTCACGTTCGTGTCATTAACGGCTGCAACAGCTAGTTTTTCAGCTTCTTCTGCAACTAAGCTAATGCCCTGCTTTTCTAAGATATCGCGAATATTATCGGCTTGCGTACTCAGTATGTTATGCGCAAGTAATAACGGCATTGCTGCAACTAAACCTAATACCGTCGTGATCAGTGCCATTGAAATACCACCGGCCATTACTTTTGGATCGCCATTACCAAACTGCGTTATCACTTGGAAGGTTTCAATCATGCCGGTTACTGTCCCCAATAAGCCAAGCATAGGTGCAAGTGCAGCAAGCAATTTCAGCATCGACAAGCCTTTCTCTAATCCTTGTTGCTCATCGACCACGACTTCCATCAAGCGCAGTTCTAACGCTTCGGTGCTATTATGTAATGCCGATTTAACATTGCTATCTACGTATACTTGTAGAATACGGCCTAATGGGTTGTCACCTATCAGACTAGGGTTCGCTAGTTGTTGTCGGATCTTACGTCGAGCAAGCATTAGCTTCACGCCCTGTACCAGTGCAATCAACAAACCAACCATCAACAATGAAATGATCACGTAGCCCACTGTACCGCCATTTTCTAAACGATCTTTTAAGGTTGGGGTATTTTCTAATTGCGTTAGCATCACACCGCGCGATGGGTCCAATACAAGGATATTACCGATTACATCAGCATTGATAAGATCTGCCGCAACAGGACCTTTCTCTGGCTGCTTTAGGTAAGCTGTCGCAGTTTGTTTTTCACCATTCCAAGTGAGATAACCTTTCTCACCCACGAGTCCAATACTACCGATACGCACGGCTTGTTTATCTGCTAATTGCCCTGCGCCATCACTCTCAGCAACATTCACCGTTTTGATTTCACCACTTGCTTTAATTTGTTCTGATAACGCTGACCACAGTCCTGTTAGCTGCAACATTGAAGGTAAGGTTTTTGCTGCAACCACATCCACTACAATCGGCGCAAACGTTGCACTATCAATCGCGGTTACTGCGGTACTAATTTCGCTATTTAACTGTTTTGCTGATTGACGTACAACACCAAATAGTTCACCTAAACTACCGGTTTCTAACCGTAAATCCGTTTCTAGCTTCGCTAATTTTTCTTCGTTACGCGTAAACTCTTGGCTTAGCGTTTCAGTTTCATTTTGCAATTGACGTTGTTGCGCTAATAACGCCTGACGTTGCTGTTTAATTTCTTGTTCTGTTAGTTTAAAGCCAGCTTCTCGTTGCGTTAACGCTTTTGTAAGCTGTTTATTATCTTGTTTTGTATCCTTGAGTAATTTTTCACTCACGACTTGCGCGTCATTTTTCAGCGTATCCGCAGCTTCTGCAGAATTAGCAGTCAAAGGATATGCACTAACGGTGAGTGCGCTTAATAGCAATGTCTTTGTTAAAAATAGTTTGGCTTTATTCACTGAAAATCGAGAGTTCATTGGGCATTACCTACACGTTGCGCAGTGGTCACAGGAAGAGAAATTAAGCTGGGTGCAATTTGTTTATTCGCCATTTTGAAGGCTTTATCGATATCATTTGTTTGTTCAGAAACCGTTACCCATACCTTACGTTCGTCATGCCACTGCCAATAATTCTGGCTATCTAAACTGCGCGCAACAAATGCGATACGCCCAAGGTGTAATAGATCAACTGTGATAGTCTTATTTGATGAAGCAAGTGTAATTTTACTTTGGTACACACCCAACTTAGTCCCATAGTCGATTTCAATTTGGTACGCTTCTAAAATACGACGATATTTCTCTGCATCGCTCACATCAGCCTGGGCCATCATGGTATTTAATTTTGCTAAGCGCGCTAGGCGTTGCTCTTTTTTAATTGGCTTGCCAGTATTGATGATGTCATCTAAACCAGTCAGCATTTTGTACATCAAAGGTACTATGCCTTGGCGAGTCGTTTTAATACCTTGCAGTTGTTCATCTAAGCTATTTAATTCTTGGTTTTGATTGTTAACTAATTTAGCAAGATGGTCGCGATATACAGCTAAGTTGTCGACTTCTTCTTGCAGACGCTCTATTTCTGCTTGCATGCTTAAAGTACGATCTGCGCTATTATCAATTTTATACTGGCTACTAGCCGCCGTATTATTCATTTTTTGAGTCAGAGCTTGTGCATGATCAATCGCTTGCGCACTATCATTAGCTTGTGCAAACACGAAAGGACTAAACGTAGCACTGCTCAGTGCAGCCACGAGAACGAGAGAGTAAGATTTATTTAAAAGCATAATTAATCAACATTCGAATTAAAATTTAAAAGGAATAAAACCACAAAAAGCAATAACCGACATCTATGGAATCAAGAGTCGATTATTGCTGTTTATGAAGGCTTAGATTATGTTATTAATAACGTAATTGGATTGAAGCCATGTAGTTACGGCCTTCACCAATGATAGTTTTCTTTTGACTACCACCAGCTAAGTAATCCGTATCAAACAAGTTTTCGATGTTGAAACGTAATACTAGGTCCATGTCTTTGTCGTAATTGATAGTATGAGCAATACCGGTATCAAAACGAGTGTAGCTGTCTTTCTTGTACGTATTTTTCTCGTCACCGAAACGCTCGCCAACATAGATAGCGCCTAAGTTCACATCTGTGTTGTTAGCGAAAGAGTAACGACTCCAAACACTTGCAGAGAATTCAGGCACATCAGCAGGACGGTTACCATTGATTTCAGGATCAAATTCATCATGAATTTTAGCATCTAAATAAGTCATCGAGCCGCTTAGTGAAAATGCTTCTGTGACATAACCTGTAGTACTAAATTCAGCACCACGGTGTACTTGCTTACCTGCTTGTGTCGTTTCAGTTTTATTTTTTGCAATAGATTGTTTAATAACAATATTTTCTTGAGTGATATCAAATATTGCACCTGATACAAACAATTGGTTATCCATTAATTCCCATTTAGAACCAATCTCATATAACGTACCTTTTACAGGGTCAAGCTCCATACCATTATTAATATCTTTAGCGCTATTTACTGGATCTTTTGGTTCAAAGCTTTCTGAGTAAGTTGCATAAATCGAACCATTCTCTTTAGGATGATAAATCAGTCCTAATTTCGGTAATACGTTGCTATACGTATGTTTCTCATTGATTTCACGATCAAAACGTAAACCAGCAAGTACTTGCCACTGATCGTTAATCGTTACCATATCCTGTACATAAATACCGTATGAATCACGTTCAGTTATTGATTTCGTCTTATCATTTTCAGCATTTGTACCACTTGGCTTATCAAATGGCTGACCAACAACACCAGTCAAATCATCACTACTTTCACTTAATTTTGAATAGTAGTAACCTAACCAGTTTGCACCAATTAATGTTTGGTGTTGCATACCAAATGCATCGAATTCACCGACAAAGTCAATAAATGCAGTATTAAATACCCAATGATCAAGACGGTCGTATACTTGATAAGTTACTTCACCAGTTTTAGGGTCATAACTTTTTGGGTCTGTAAAACTTTCAGTATCACGACGTCTGAAATCTTGGTGGTTATAACCGAGTTTCATGTTCAAGTTATCAGATAGCTGTGCAGCAATATCAAAACCAACATTTTCAACGTCATTTTCAATGGTTGACCACTGTGCATCCCAGATGTGCTCTTCACCAAGTACAGGCTTACCATCTTTAATATAAGCACCCGAATCAACACTGCCGTTATCGTTAGTTCGATCGTAATGCACAGATAAAGTTACTTTGTCATTTAAGTCGTAATCAACAAACAAACCACCAACAAAGCGTTCTGTCGATGGTGTGCTACCATCGCCATATGTACGCCATGAATCGTAACTTTGCTTAGATACAACCGCACGAGCACGTAATGTTTGCGCATCATTTAATGAGCCACTCACATCCGCAGTCGTACGAGAATCATTGTTTGAACCTAAATCTTGGCTAATACTTACTTGAGTGTCGTAAGTTGGCTTTTTAGCCACCATGTTCACAAGACCACCAGGTGCTGATTTACCGTAAAGTAGACCTGCTGGACCTTTTAATACTTCAACACGTTCTAGTAATTCAATTGGCTGACGGTAATGAGACCAATGCTGCTTACCGTCACGCAAGAAGCCACTGCTACTTTGTAAATCAAAACCACGTAACTTGAACGATTCACGGTTACGGCTTACACCACCAGCAGAAATACTTGCATCATTTTTAAGTACGTTACCTAGTGTGCTTGCTCTTTGCTCATCAATTAGCTGCTCATCAATAACCGTTACTTGCCCTGGAGTTTCAAGCTGAGTAGCTTCAACACGCATTGCAGTACTATTTGTATCAACTTTATAACCATAATCACGACCTACAACTTCCATGTGCTCATCTGTTTCTACCGTTTCTGTAGAGTAAGCACTTGGCGCTGCAAGTACTGTCGCTATTACGACAGCTAATCGAGTTTTACAAAACATATTCCGTTATCTCCGATTCATTTTTTCATTAATTTAAATTTCACGCCTACTGCTGTAGGTCGACTTAATGAAAAGGAGTCTAATTAATAATCATTACTATTTGTATCAAAATTACATTCTTTGCATTCGTAGTAAATGTAAACATTAATGAAGCAGATAAGTAGGATACTTATCAACCAGTGGCGCACATAAAAACGGCTTATTTCAATATGAAATAAGCCGTTTTTATAAAATATGAGTGATTAATAGCTATTATTGGATAGGGAAACGTAATTTCACCGTGACGCCATTATTTACATTTAGTTCCGCAATGGCTTCACCGCGCATGATAAGCATTGCTTCCTTTACAATCGCAAGTCCAAGTCCGTAACCACCAGACTGTTTATTTCTTGCTTGTTCAATACGTACAAACGGATCAAAAACACGGCATAGTTGCTGTGCCGGTATACCGATGCCATCGTCAGCGATAACAACCTCTACATATTGACCTTGTTGGCTAACAGTTAATACGATAGCAGCATTATCCCCCGCATACTTAATCGCATTATCAAGCACATTTTTTATCGCTCTTAAACATAGACGACTATCAGCAAGAACCATAGGTGTCGTATTATCCAGCTCGACTTGCAGTGATTGTTGTGGTTTTAAATCCATTTCATTCTGCATCACCTGGATCTGACACAAGGATTCAAGCTGTGTTGGCACCAAGTTAACCGATACGTTTTCATGCCCTAAGCGACTAAACTCCAGAATTTCACTGACAAGATTATTCATTTCAGCAGATTCATTATCCAGTTTATCTAATAAATCACCGACCTCATCAGGACAACGTTTCCGTAATAAATGCAAGATCAAACTATGCCTTGCAAGTGGCGTTCTTAATTCATGCGAGACGTCGGTAATGAGCTTTTTCTGCTTACCAATTAAATGATTAATATGCTCAGCCATATCATCCAGATCTTGTGCAAGCTGATTAAACTCGGTCACGCTATTGCCCACTTTATGGGATGCCCGAATGCTAAAATCTCCTTCAGCAAGGCCGCGACTCGCCGCTTTTAAACGATGTAACGGTTGTTGTAAATGCCGCGCGAGTAATAATGAAAATATAACCAGCAATATACTAGTAATGATAAATTGGATGGCCGCAAAATAATAAGGGAAGTAATGTGCCGGATGTTGCTTATCGGAAAACTGAACGATTAACTGATAGCCTGGTCGCAAGGGTAACGAAATAACGGGCTTATTAACTTTGTTCTCTAAAATTGTATCGAGCGGACGAATGTAACGTAATTTGAACTTAAAGTGTGGGTGCATGACCCGCGTACTCACTTCTTCAAGGTTATCGTCGAGTACAAATAAATAACTTGATTGCGCTTCTTCCCACTCCGCTAATTTAGCTCTATCGACATTCCCTTCACTGTCTTTATTATCAAGTAATGCATCAGCTTGCTGCGCAAGATCCAACATCTCCACTTTAACATTAGCGGGCAGATGCAATAACACTCGCACCAAAGCCATTTCAGCGATACTCTGTAGACTAAGAATTAAGACAAGGGTAATAGCAAAATAGCTAAATAATCGAAATGCCAATCCTTGACTATCACCTAAAAAAAACAATCGCCTTGCCGTTTTAACACACCCGAGACTCATATCGCTATACTGCCGACGTGTTCAAAAAAACTATAACCTTTGCCGCGTACCGTTTTAATATGTAATTTAGACAGACCTGATTGCACCATTTTGCGGCGAATATTACTAATGTGCATATCCAAATTACGATCAAATGGGCATAAATCTTTCTTTAATACTTGTTTTTGCAATTCACCTTTCGATACCACAATTTCATGACGTGACACCAGGTACTCAAGTAATTCAGCTTCTGTACCAGTCAGTGATAGACGTGATAGCTGTGTGAGGATTGAACTTTCACCACCTAGGTTTTGCCTTTGCTTTTCTAAACCAACACGACGTAACATCACTTGAATACGCGTTAATAACTCAGGTACATGATAAGGTTTCGCAATATATTGATCCGCACCGGCTTGTAAACAATCAAGCATTGCCGTTTCATCCGCCAATGCAGTCAACATTAGAATAGGTGTCGCAAAGCGCTGGCAGATACGTCTTGCCACTTGCAAACCATTAATATTGGGAAGCATGACATCGAGTAATACGAGGTCAACAGGGTGAGACTGTATGTAATCTAGTGCAGTTTCACCACAATGCACACTGTGCACCTGATAACCATCTTCCATTAAAACTTCAGTGAGTAATTCACACAGTTGTATATCATCATCTACGATGAGAATTTGCGACACAGTTAAAAACACCTTAACAATAACAATTCGTATTAGTATTTTAATGAAGAAAAGACTGAAGTACAACACACATTCAACTAGGCTTGATGAAAATCAACAGCATAAAAAACATATTATTGCTTTTTTCCTATAATTTATCAGGCTATTTCATTAATTTTAAACTAGATTTGAAGGGGGCAGCTACAGACGTTTGCTAGTTTGCAAATATACATAAAAATATGGATATGCAATGCTTAGTGTAAAAAAAGACCAATCGATAAAAATTAGCCGTGGACACACACGCTTTAGCAATTGGGAACAGTTTCCAGTCTTGTATGTGAGTAAGCTAGGGCTATTTGATTTCTTTAAAATCCCCATTGAAGTTCGTAACATATCGCAATCGGGATTACTGGCAAAAGTAAAAACAAAAAGGAAATTTACTGTAGATGAAAACTTAATCATGGAGTTTGATAACTATTTTACGGAAGTAATCAAAACAACAATAGTGAGGTGGGATCCAGAGCAAGATTTACTTGCGATTAAATTCAGCAGAGAAATGAAATTAATAGAACGCATCGCGCTTAATATGGCTTAATATTCGCCAATATAAGACAATAATAAACCTCACGTGCTTCTTACCGTAAACACGTGAGGTTTTTAGTTTCGATTAATCCCAATCTTCGGCAACAAACTGGATCATCAATTCATCATTTTGATACATATTTAAAAATGGCCATTGCACTTGAATGGCGTTCACAACACCAAGTGCTTGCTGTAATTTCTGCTCTACAGCATTCGCATTTGGATCTGCACAAGCCATAAGCGTTGAACCGACAGGCCCTAATTTTAATAAGGTATTCTGCAATTTTTCATCTTCAAATAAATACTGTACCTGACCAAACATATTATTACAGCCTGAGAAGCCAGACAAACGATCACCAGAAATAGTAATATTAGCGGGTTGCTCAAGTATTACTGGATTTACGTTACCTAAGCCAACAAGTTGTTTAAGGTTCCACTTTCTATTTTCAGTTAACATTGTATGGGGTGCATAATGACGTGGTGTTTTATCTACCTCGGATATCAATGTATACGATGAACTTGACGCGTCAGCAGCCGGGTTTGCCACTTCTGACTTAGCCACAGACAACTTATAAAAAGACCCAGGTACAAATTCAAAACCAGCAATATCGTTATAAAATAACTGCCACTCACTGACCTTGCCATCAATCACTTGATTGACCACCAAGCACTGCATAGGCACAATACCCTGACAAGCTATGCGTTCAGGAGCAACCCAATACATTTCATTCGTCGTTACATCGCTATTTTCAGCAACACCGTTCGTACCGTTATCACTTGAACTCGAACACCCAATGAGTGAACCGCTTAATATTCCCGTTAATAATAACGATACTGGCAATTTAAATTTCATATTAATTAACCTTTTTCCGTTTTCCACTAGACTTGATAGGTAGATAACAACTGACTTTAACTCATTGACCAAGCTCTGAGGATTGTTATGCATCCATTCTCGCACCCGCTCATAAAACTGTGCGTTTTTTGCTATTTATACAGTATGGCATCGTATAGCCATAGTAGTTCAGTCATTAACGTTGGAAGTTATCACTGCCCGCCTTTTGTCATGAGCTTACATCCAAATGGTAGTCCACAATCCACCAGCACAGGACTGAGCATCTTATTGTGGCAACGTGTAGCCGATAGTATCGACCTACAATATGAGATGCGAGATTACACTTTAAAAGGGCTATTAAGTGCCGTTGAAAATGGCAATGTAGAAGTGGGAATATCCTGTATTACTATTACGCCGGAGCGTGAACTACTCATGGATTTTTCACACTCATTTTATGAGACACACCTAGCCATTGCAGTAAAACAAAAAGGCTATCTCGCTTCTTTTGTCGATATCATCACCAATACTACATTATTATTTGCTATTGGTATTATCCTCATATGTGCAGGGCTTATCGGCTGGATATTTTACCTACTCGAACATAAAGTTAATCATAAATTGTATTCAATGCCATCAGCAAGAGCACAATTATTAGAAGCCTTTATTCTTGGCCTCCTATTCATCACCAAAGGTCCTTTCAACTATTTTGAATTTAAAACCTTGAGTGGGCGAGTATTGACGGTATTTTTAGCCATCGCATCCACCTTATTTATTGCCAGCATTACCGCTATGCTAGCCAGTACCTTCACCTTGGGGTTACTCAATACTGATATAAAAAGTCCATATGATCTAATCAAGCTGAATGTCGGGGCCACAGTCTCGACCACGTCTTCTATTTATCTTGATAGTTTAGGAATAATACATCAAGCGTTTACGAACCTTGATGATATGCTAATTGCACTTAATGACGGAAAAATTGACGCTATCGTTGATGATAATGCGGTTTTAAAGTACAAGCTAAAACAAGAAAAACAACAAGGACGTTATCAACAAATATCAGTATTACCTTATCAATTCGAAAAACAAAATTATGGTTTGGCCATTAAAGACAATAGCCCTTACACCGAGCAATTAAACCGAGCACTACTCAATATTCGTCAAAGCCCTGAATGGCAACAAGCCCTTAATCAATACTTCGCCGAACATTAATCAGTTAAATTACCTAACAATGCTTCGCAGCTCGCCTTCATCATCAGCAACTCTTCTTTTGGTAAGCCAGCCTGACAAAACATATTGATAGGAATATCTTTTGCTTGCTCCTTTAAGGCTAAGCCAACATCTGTTAGACACAGTATACGAGCACGCTCATCTTCTTTACTTCGCTCTCGACGAATAAGCCCTTTCAACTCTAAGCGCTTTAACAAGGGTGTTAACGTACCGGAATCAAGGTGTAACTGTTCACCTAATACCTTCACACTAATTTTATCTTGCTGCCAAAAAACCAACATAGCTAAATACTGTGGGTAAGTAAGATCGAGTGTTTTTAACATTGGTCGATATGCACGAACCATCGCATTCGTCGCACTGTATAAGGCAAAACAAACCTGATTATCTAAGTGCAATATCGTCTCTTCATTCATTTCTGACATCAGGGTAACCTCTCTTAACTGCCTTGCGCACAATATACTTAACTTTTTATAAATGTCGACCCGTTTTAAAAAATATAACAAGAATGATTAAGTAAATCGCAGCTGATGCCGATAATACAAAAAGACTACTATTTAACTATAGTCAAATAGTCATCTCAAGGATAAAGAATAACTATATAATGAATAAGAAGAAAAATAAATTATCTCTTATTACAATTTACGGTCTAATTATTGCTTAAGAATATTCAGCGGGATCTATTTTGCCGCTATAAATTATAAACGACTAAAAAAGGCAGATCTAAGCTATGTTTAATTTTTTTAACACTAATAAAGTCCCTCTTGGACAAGTTCTTATCTCAGAAACAGACTTAGTGGCACTGCAAAGTAAAGCACAACTTTTAGACCAACTACAAAGTAGTGGCCTATTATCTATAGCCCAAGAAATCACTCAAAATGCACACAAAGTCAATCAATCCTCGGCACACAGACTTAACAACGTAGAGAAAAATTTCGATTTAATTCAAGGGTTTATGGAGCAGTCAAAGGGTATAGAAAACCTTTCAAATGATTCGTTCAATTCTGCACAAAGTACCGCAAATATCTCTCAGACTGGTATTCAACAGCTTGAAGAATTGACAGGTAACATCACAAACTCTGCACAATACATTGCTGAGTTTACCGTACTGCTCGCTAACCTAGACGAGAACAATAAAAACATTGGTCAATTAGTTGACTCTATTAAAGGCATTGCCGACCAAACCAACCTACTTGCGCTAAATGCGGCAATTGAAGCGGCACGAGCAGGTGAACATGGTCGTGGATTTGCCGTGGTGGCCGATGAAGTACGCGCTCTTGCGAATACAGCAAACCAATCTGCAGACCAGATCCAAGGTGAAATGAAAAAAATCATGGATATTTCAGCGGCGATCATTGATAAACAAAAACAGGTAACAAATATTATTGATGACAGTGTTGATATCGCGACAGTGACGATGCAAAGTTTGCAAGAGCTCGTATCTCAAGCTCATTCAAGTTCGAGCTTAGTAGAACAAACCATTAGTCAAGTACAGCAACAGTTAAGTCATTCACACAGTATTACAACCGGTATGGAAGCATTAATTAGTGACACTAAAGATGCCCTTAACGGCTCATCAAGTAATGTTAATTTAGGTGAGCAACTGGTGACCAAACTGCGTTTTTAATTAATATGAATAATTTTGATTTGCAAGTATTTGCTCTGGTGTATCAAGTACCTGCAGGTAAGGTTGCCACCTATGGCGATATCGCTAAGTTAGCGGGCATGCCAAGTCACGCACGCCAGGTTGGTAAAGTGCTTAGTCGCTTACCAACCGACAGCAAGCTGCCTTGGCATCGTATTGTAAATAGCCAAGGCAAAATATCACTGCAAGGTAGCCGTGGTGATTATCAAAGACAACAGCTTGCCGCTGAAGGTATTCCCCTCTCTGCGCACGGCACTATTTCACTAAAGAAATACAGAGTTTTGTAGGGGAATGTAGGGGTCTAGTTACAAACGACAACTCGCAGTAATATCTAAATCTTGGTTTATTACACTACTTTCAACACCGTAAAATCCGAGTAGCGTATGAAATAGGTTATCGTGAGAAAAAGTCCCGGCTTGTGCTTTTTCTATCAAGCAGTTTTTATTAATACCTTTGGCATCGGCATATTGCTGAGGTATCCACATAAATAAAGGCACTTGTGTTTGTTCTATAGGAGCGAAAGAATAAGGCGTGCCATGCAAGTATAAGCCGTTCTCACCCAGTGACTCACCATGGTCAGACATATACATCAAGGCAACGTTATAATCGTTTGCATAACTTTGTAATTTTTTAATTGTTTCGGCAATTACATAATCAGTATAAGCGAGCGTGTTGTCATAAGTATTGACAATTTCGTCGTCAGAACAATTTTCAATATCACTTTGGTTACATGATGGAGTAAATAATTCTTTTTGTTGCGGATAACGCTTCCAATAGGTAGGCCCATGACTACCTATTATGTGCATAGCGATTAACTTGTTTCCCTTTAGTTCTTCGACTTCATCATCAAATGATTTCAACATTATTTCATCATAACAAACTGAATTGTCACATACATCACGATACTGTGAAGCATCAATGCTAATTTTGGTTAGCCTTTTTGCGACGCCTTTATCACCACCATCATTATCTTTCCATAATACGTTTACACCGGCATATTTTAATACATCAAGCACATCATCTTGGCTGTTAGCGCGGTTTTTATCATAATTACTACGATTTAGGTTTGAGAACATACACGGTAGTGAATGTGCGGTTGAAGTGCCGCAAGATGAGACATCTTTAAAAGAAATGATGCCCATATCTTCAGTATAAGGATTTGTATTACGCGAATAGCCATTATACCCAATATTCATAGAGCGAGCGGTTTCACCGACAATTAATACCATCAGGGTTGGTTTCCCATTGCTCGCGAGTAATTGCGTCGCGTCTGTCCCTTGGGTTTTATAAGTGAATTTTTCAGTAAACACTTCTTTCTTTATATATTTAACACTATTAAAAATATGCGCAGGCACAATCATTTTATTCAGGTAAGCGTTGTTACGACCTACCGAAGCATAATCTTTATAAAAAAAGCCGAGAATTAACAGGATGATGAGAGTAGCCGATATAATTAACATTAAGCGTTTTAAAATACGCTTAAGTAAGGTTTCTTGGGTATTAAAGCGTATTAAGGCGATTAATACGGCTGGAATAACACCTATAAAGAATAGGTAACTAATAGACGATAAATTTATATAGGAAGACATTTCACTGGTGTTAGTTTCAATAACATTTTCAACCATCGAATAGTCAAATAAAACCCCATATTTTAATGTTGCATAAGAAGCAATTGCGGATGATACAAGTACAAAAATAAAAAATGGTTTCGCGAAGTAAGGAATTGCAAATAACGAAAAAATAATAAAAAAGGCGCAACTTAATACTACCGGTGCGGTATATACAAATAACCAACTGTTCGTGTGTTCCGTGATATCAATTAGACGTGCGCTAATAGGTATATTAAGTACAAAACCAAAATAAAAAGAATACAGTAATAAAAACGTTGTCATACTGATATTAATACGAAATTTGCATAATTGAGTAAGGCAGCTAGTTATATTAGTTAAGGAAACGTTTAGCTTTGTTGTGAGTAGATTTTTCATTGTTATCCAGTGATGACCATAAACCAAGTAAATGCGGTTAAGTAAGCGCACACGGTCCTTTCCTTCGACCCTTGAATTTTAGATTAGAGTTGATACATAACTATTTTAAACATAATTTATGTACATTTTTGTCGATAAGCTGCAGGTTTAGTCTGCTTATCTTACCGAGATGTGCATATCAGGCAGGTGAATCGCTTTATAGTTCATACAAAAGGAAGGTAATTAATTAGCCCTGAGTAAAATTTGGCAATTTTTTATAATCAATAGCGGTGATTTCTAATGCATCGACCTGTGCTGCATCCGGTCCCTCTCGCAACCATAAAATAAGCTTATCTCGCTCAGTTTTATCGCCAAAGACCTGTACTTCGACATCTCCGTTTTTCAGGTTAATTGCGTGCCCGGTTAAACCGAGTTGCTGCGCCTGCTCCACTGTTGCATAACGAAAGCCGACCATTTGTACTCTACCATGCACTATGATCTGGTTACCTTCTTGTGACATAACCCCATATCCCCTACCAAATTTGGTCAGTATTTATGGAGTATATGTCTAAATTCGCTATTTAGACCACGTTAATTAATTCAACAAGCCGATATGCCTCACAAAACCTTTACTATCGCGAATTTTAGATACAAAAAAGCCCGTAAATACTGTTTATAAAACAACGAGTACGCACGGGCTTTATGCCTTAGCCTTTAATAACTAAAGCCGATTAACGTAAATCGTCAACCACAGCGAGCATAGCCACTAATGATGCTTCACCAAGCTTAATAGAACGCTCTGGTGACCAACCCATCATAGGATCAGGTAAGTTATCATTGTCTTTAAATGGCATTTCCATAGTGTTTGCAAGGCAATCAAACTCTTCTGCTACCCAGTTAGTTGCCACTGTCATGTTGGCTGTACCTGGTGCATCAACGTCATAACCAAATTCAGATTGGAAATCTGCACTTGCCAGTTTGAACACGTCAGAGAAACGGTCACGTAGTTTCGCTAATCTGTCGTTATAACTTGGCGTACCTTGTGAACCCGCAAGGAATACAAAAGGTAGAGCTTCATCACCGTGTACGTCATAGAATAAATCAACGCCAGTTTCTTTCATCTTATTAATGGTATGGAATACTTCTGGGCTTTTTTCTAGACTTGGGTTTAACCATTCACGGTTAAGGTTTACACCTAATGCATTGGTACGTAGATGACCACGTGCGCTGCCGTCTGGATTCATGTTTGGTACGATGTAGAAGTTAGCTTTGTCTAATAATGCTTTACCCGTTGGGTTATCACTATCAAGTAAGCTATGCATTAAACCATCAACTAACCATTCAGCCATCGTTTCACCTGGATGCTGACGCGCAGTGATCCAGATGTTACGCTTACCTTCAGCGCCATCGCCGATCTTAACTAAAGTTAAATCACGCTTATCAATCGTTTCACCAAGATGCTCTAAGCTTACTAATGGGTGCATTTGCACTGCAGCAAGTAGATCTAGATGACGTTCGTAGCTGTACGGTGCAAAGTAAGCAATCTGCATTGACTCACAATCCATTTCAGCAATGATAGTTAATTTACCATTTTTATAAAAAGTTGGAATACGGAACCAGTGCTGACGATCGTATGAGGCAACAGCTTGGTAGTTTTCCCAGCCTTCTAGGTAAGCCGCTTCTCCTGCATTAAGGATATTAAGTGTGTATTGCTCACCGACTACACCGTCAATACGGAAGTTAAACCATTGGAAAAATTCTTCACCCACATCAGGGCGAATTGCAAGTTGTACATCATTTTTGTCATCTAAATTAATGACTTCAATATTACCAGCATCAAAATTAGCGGTGATCCGCATACGACTTCCTTAATTCATTTTTGAAATTAACTTAAGCATAAACGATCCCGCTGTCACTGGGTAGAGAAGATGTTTACTAATGACCCTAAAAACCTTATTTAATTTCCAATACAGAACAGAAGTCAGCATAAATAATTAGATACGGGCATCTATAAGTCATAAACCGATATACCAAATAATTTAACATCGCACCTCCCTTGCACATTTAATACCTACTTAGTTATAAATTAAATGCTTAGTGAGTTCAACGCTAGCATTAAAAGTACGGTCATGCTAAAACACGCGAAAATCCTAAATACATACAGAATAAATATTAAGCGCGTTTTGACGCGTTTCAAACATAAAAAATAGCACGACCGTTCGCTTAAAGGTGTTATTTAAGGAATTTACGATGAGCAGTAGCATTTATTTTAATACTCGAAACAAATTCACAATCCGCCGCAGCATGATCAATATCGGCACTCGATTACATCACAGCATTGCACCCGCTCATGCGTTAAAAACAGCGCAGAACTTATTGTTAACCCCCGTACGTAGTACATCCAAAAATGAAGATCCGGTTGGATTATTAAAATCCACACATATGACATCTGAAGGCCGACTAAATACCTATCAAATGGGTAACGGACCCGTTTGGGTCTTAAGCCACGGTTGGTCTGGTAGTGCCAGTCAATTCTTTCCGTTGATGGAGCATATTGCCAAACAAGGTTTTACTGCGCTGGCCTACGATCATCCTGCACACGGGCAAAGTGAAGGGCGTCACGCTCACCTGCCCGCATTTGTACAAGCATTCGATGAAATCGTCGATAATATTGATGACGTAGTAGGTATCATTGCACATAGCATTGGATCGACAATCGTCTTAGAGAGTCGTCACCCTAAAGTACAAGCCTTACCCTTCTTATTAATTGCACCTGTATTAAACTATGTTGAAAGCTTATATGACACTGTTGGTAGTTCTGGCTATTCAATGAAATTATTTGGTGAGATGATAAAAAAAATTGAAAACCAATATGACTATAGGCTAGAGACGATCAACCCCTATAAAACACTCATATCTCGTCAGCAAAAAACCATTATAGTGCATGATGAGCATGATAAATTTGCCAATTTCAGCACCTCAGAATTAGCCGCAAAAGAAGCAAATACTATCGATTTAGTCACAACACAAGGACAAGGACATGGCCGAGTACTTAATTGTGATTTAACGTTAACTGCATTTGATAATTTAGTTTAATCCTCAATTATAACTTACCATCCTCCTAGCCTAAAAAACAAAAAGCGCATCATTATTGATGCGCTTAACGTGTTTAAAACAAAACTTTACTGGCCAGATTTAAGCGCCAATAGTCACCTTACGAGGTTGCAATGCTTCGGGCACCTGACGTTGTAGATTAATCGTCAGTAATCCTTTAGCCATTTCAGCACCCAATACATGTACATGGTCGGCGAGTGCAAATTTACGGCTAAAATCCGCTTGATTAATGCCTTGATGCAACAATGTTGAAGTGACTTCTACTGGCTGCTTTTTACCGGTAACAACCAACTCATCAGCCGTCACAGTAATATCGATCTCTTCGAGTGAGAAACCAGCTAGCGCCAGTGTAATCTGATAATCTAACTCACCTGTGTGAGTTATGTTATAACGTGGATAGTTCGCATCTAACATACGCTGTGATGCTAATTGCTGTTCAACTAATTTTTGTGCCATGTTAGCAAAGCGATCAAAGCCAACCGCGTGGCGATATAGGGGTGCAAAATCAAATGTAGTCGTTGTAGTCATCTCTATTTTCCTCAAACAATAGATAGCTATAAGCCTGCTGAGCAGCACTTATATACCCAAGCCTTTCAGATACTTGGGGGGAACAGGCTTAATGAAAGAATTCCCACTAAGCCGAATATAATTTATAAGGTTAATGACACTGCCAATCTATAACAGTGTTTGTGCAGTATTATTCTGCAGATAAGGTTTTAGCGCCGTTAATGGCTATTTTACGTGGTTTCATTGCGTCTGGTAACTGGCGTTCTAAATCGATATATAACAAGCCATTTCGCATGTCTGCCCCGTTGACAAAAACATGATCGGCAAGCTCGAATTTACGTTCAAAGTTACGTTCAGCAATACCGCGGTGTAAGAAAGTACGTTGATCGTCTTCTTTCGCCACAGACTCTTTCGTGCCTTTTACTAATAATTCATTATTTTGGGTTGAAATATCGATTTCCGCTTCGTCAAAACCTGCGACAGCCATCGTAATGCGATAGTTATTGTCATCAAGTTGTTCGATGTTATACGGAGGAAAGTTATTACCAGATTGGCGGTTTGATGCAGCCGTTTCAGCAAGTGCTGCTAAACGTTCAAAGCCAATTGCACTACGGTATAGGGGAGTGAAGTCAAAAGTACGCATAATTATATTCTCCATTGAGCAATATTATCATAGTCACCAAGCCAAATTATTTTGCGCTTAGCCATGATGTATTTTTATTCCGGTTTATATGTAAAAAGTAAAAACATACTCCGTTAGGCAGTTGCTGTTTACTTTACGTTAGGCCTCGTAAGCGCCTAATTAATAGATGTGGATTACACGATTTGTTTTCAAGTAAAAAGCTTTAATTAATTCCAACAAAAACATAAGGCAATGAAATACAAGCAATAAACATCTTAAATTTATTACTTATATTTTCACCTCTATTATTACTATCATTAAAATTGCATGCTATTTTCGTGTGATGCGTTCTCATACACAGAAGCGTTATCCATCAACGCATACAGCTCATCTTTTTGACGACTATCACGTCGAGCACGTTTATGAGCCTTACGATCTGATGGCATAATGCCGTCGTCGTCAACACGTTGCGCTGATTTTTTTTTAAACTTCTGATCTAATTTAGCCATATTATTTCCTGCTTATATCTTTCATTAATAATATAAAAATAAAATTGTGACGCTTGATTACAAATAAATTTACCATTGTCATTAAACTGTCAACATCCACCGTTAATTTAGAGACCAACAAAGTCTGTAATTAAAATTATAAAGATTGAATATGACATAACTGTGACAGTATGAAGATTCCAATGCAGCCATAAATACTGCTAACGATTGTTGTTACACGGTTAATTTAACGAAAGGTAATCGATATGAGAAGCATGGGTATATTTTTAGATGAAGTGCATTTTCCACTTGGTTTTCAACAACAAAATGCGTTTAATTTAGATGAATCAAAATTATTAGAACATTACGGTTTAACAATGCAGCGACTACAAGAAGGCGAGCTGTTACCCGCCACCGCTGACGAACATTTCTTTCTCGCAGAGCTTGATGGTGAATTTGAATTAACCTCTGATTTTGCGCGATGCTGGCGTAAATACAACCATAAGATCACTCATCCCCATTCATTACGTAACACGACACATAAACGCAGTGCAAAACAACCCAGTCGGGATTATTTTGTGGATGAACTATCGACAATAGAAGAAATTGACAGCACTTATGACGAGTTAGATCTGGATTCATAATCAACCTTCAAATCGCATATTTAAAAACGCACCTTCATTAAGGTGCGTTTTAGTTTTAAGCATAATGAAGACAGAGTCCGTCGAATAAGAAAATGTGATTTCTGCGGTTTTAAGCAATACAAACAAGCTATTTATGTATAAAATACAGTAATAAATCATCATTAGTTGTGCGCTAACATCAATAAGGAATCTCCATGGATTTTATTCAAGTACCACTCACTGTATTTTTAGTTTTCGTCGCACCACTGTGGTTAATTTTAGCCTATCGGAGTAAACGCCAAAGCAATCAAGGGTTATCAAAGAAAGACCAAGACAAGTTACAGACATTAATTAGCCGTACCGAGCAATTGCAAGATCGCGTTATCTCGTTAGAACAAATTTTAGATGAAGAATCACCGAAATGGAGAGACCGATGAACGCTAAATCCTTATATCGAGACACCGAAAATGGCAAGATCGGCGGTGTGTGCGCGGGCTTAGCAGCCTCCTTCGGGGCTGAGGTTTGGCTTGTGCGATTACTGTTCGTATCCTTGTTTTTATTCACAGGTTTCTTTCTCGCCATTCTGATTTATATCATTGCCTGGTTATTGCTCGAAAAAATGCCGATTGAAAAGCAGCAGCAACGAAGTATTTATGCCAACCATTCAATGAAAACGAAACCATGGCAACAAGGTCATACAGCAGAAAAACTACTGGATAATATTACCGCAGAGCTCGATGATATTGATCAAGAACTGCAGAAAATGGAAAATTATGTTATTTCTTTTTCATTCAAAATGGATCGTGAATTCAAGAAGAAATAAAAACAACCGAATCAGTTTTATCCCCTATTTCTTGATAGAAAATTAAACGTAATCAATAAAAAAAGGGATAAAACAAGCTATTGCCGACATTAAAGCGCCAAGCTCAGTATATTTATGCTACCTTGGCGCTTTCTGTATCTATTTCTACCTACTCTTTTATTAATTTGGAGAAAACTATGTCGTTATCTATCAAACCTGTGGCTATTGCGGTACTCGGTGGCCTGCTTACTATGGCCGGTCCTGCTTATGCTGAAACCATCAAACTGCGTATTCTAGAAACGACGGATATTCACACCAATGTAATGGACTATGACTATTACAAAAACAAGCCAACAAAGAAAATAGGCCTTGTGCGAACCGCCACATTAGTAAGAGAAGCCCGCGCTGAAGTAACTAATAGCGTACTGGTTGATAATGGTGATTTATTACAGGGTAGTCCAATGGGCGACTACATGGCAGATAAAGGGCTTAAACCTGGCGATGTACACCCAGTTTATAAAGCAATGAACCAGCTTGGTTATGAAGTCGGTAATTTAGGTAATCATGAATTTAACTACGGGTTAGAGTTCTTACAAGAAGCGACAAATGACGCGAACTTCCCCTATATTAATGCGAACGTTATCGATCTAAAAACCGGTAAAAACATGTTCACCCCTTACATCATCAAAACAAATACGTTTAAAGATACAGACGGCGTAGAACACCAAGTTAAGATTGGTTATATCGGTTTTGTACCACCGCAAATCTTAATCTGGGACAAGAAGAACCTAGAAGGTAAAGTTGAAGCGTTAGACATTAAACAAACCGCCGAAAGATTTGTACCACAAATGAAAGCGGAAGGCGCAGATATTATTCTGGCGATCCCGCATTCAGGCGTATCAGCTGACCCGTATAAAGTAATGGCTGAAAACTCAGTGTACTATCTAACACAAGTACCGGGTATTGATGCGATTGCATTTGGTCATTCACATGCTGTATTCCCAAGTAAAACATTTGCTAAAATACCAGGTGCCAATATCGAAAAAGGCACAATCAACGGTATCCCAGCTGTTATGCCTGGTCGTTGGGGCGATCACGTCGGTATCATGGATTTGGTGTTAGACAAACAAGGTGATTCGTGGAAAGTAACCGACGCACAAACAGAAGCACGTCCTATTTTTGACAAATTAACCAAAAAGCCGTTAGTTGACGCTGATAAGAAAATGGTTGCTGCAGTACAAGCTGACCACAAAGCAACACGTAATTTTGTTAACCAGCCTATTGGTAAAGCAAATGACGTCATGTACAGCTTCCTAGCACTAGTACAAGACGACCCAACAATCCAAATCGTTAACCTTGCACAACAGGATTATGTGGAACGCTTTATCCAAGGTGATCCTGATTTAGAAGGCATTCCAGTACTTTCTGCCGCGGCACCATTTAAAGCGGGTGGCCGTGGTAACGATCCAACTAACTTTACTGAAGTTGAATCTGGTCAGTTAACATTCCGTAACGCAGCGGATCTTTACCTTTACCCGAATACGCTAGTCGCCATGAAGGTAACAGGCAAAGAAGTGAAAGAATGGTTAGAATGCTCTGCAGGTCAATTCAATCAAATCGATCTAAACAGCACAGCGCCACAAGGCTTAATTAACTGGAATGAGTTCCGCACATACAATTACGACGTAATTGACGGTGTGAAATACGGTATCGATTTATCACAACCAGCACGTTATGACGGTGAATGTAAACTGATCAACCCAAGCTCAAATCGTATTACCGACTTAACGTTCGAAGGAAAGCCCGTTAACCCAGCCCAACCTTTCATCGTAGCGACTAATAACTACCGCGCTTACAGTGGTAAATTTGCGGGCACAGGCGAAGCGTTTGTTGCATTTGCATCACCAGATGAAAACCGTACTATTCTGGCCGATTACATTAGCCGCGTCAGTAAAGAGAAAGGCCAAGTAACACCAAGTGCAGATAACAACTGGCACTTCACGCCATTACAAAGCGACAAGAAGCTAACCATTACCTTTGAAACAGCGCCGGGTGACAAAGCAGCACAGTTCATCAAGGACAAAGGCCAATACCCAATGCAATATATTAAAGATGATAAACTTGGTTTTGCTATCTACAGCTTAGACCTACAAAACAAAAAGTAATCTTTACTTAACGTTTTGAGGTACCACATTGATATAAAAATACCGCAGCCAGCCTGCGGTATATTTATAACTGGCGACAATCACATATATTATTAGCATCTTCAATAGTCTTCATGCTTATTTCTCTATTCTCTAATTCTTTTTGACCGTCCCCTTCTTGTTGTAAAAACATCAATCCACCGATACTTGAAAAAGAAACCATCAACAATACGAATAGTTTTTTCATTTTATATTCCCTTATTTAATTTGATGTTTATTACTGTAATCACTTGATTAAGTTAAAACAAACGCATAGTTTTGATATCACACATTCGATTTATTGATGTATTAAAGGGATTTAATCAATGGACATTGATGCACTACGTAGCTTTATAGCATTTGTTGATACGGGCAGCTTTACACGGGCGGCGAAGCAAATTTTTCGAACCCAAAGTGCGATCAGCATGCAAATGAAAAAGCTGGAACAGGAAGCGAATCAACGCTTATTTATCAAAAAAGGTCGAAACTTATCACTCACAACCGAAGGGCAAATACTGGTAAGTTACGCACGTCGAATTTTAGCATTACACGATGACGTGCTCACAGAATTCGCGACAGTTAAGAATAATAGGCCGCTGATAATAGGTTGCCCAGACGATTATGTGGTCAGTGTGTTACCTAACATTATTAAATTAATACAAGAAAAAACGCCGAATCAAAAATTTCGTATACACTGCGACAACACGGTGAAATTACGTATTATGCTAGATAATGGCGAGGTCGACTTAGCGATTATTACGCGTGCACCGGAAAGCCAAGAAGGTTATTTATTACAACATGATAAAGCTGTCTGGATATATTACGGGCATAAGGAATTACTGACTCGGCCAACATTACCACTCATTCTTTTCGAAGAAGATTGTAAGGTACATTGTGCAGCGGTCGATGGTCTTGATAAAATTAACCGTAAATACAGCATCGTTTGTATTTCACCCAGTGCTACAGCTATCAAAGCCATCATTAAAAATGGTACAGGGATTGGTGCTATGGTGGCTTCCACCGTACCGGACGATTTCACCATCATCAATGATCCAAGTTTACCGCCACTTGCCGCTGTTGATATTGTTCTAGCGCTAACATCAACCCCTCATCCACATTATACAGCAACTGAAGTAGCGCAATTAAGCGCATTGTATAGGCATGCTACACTTAAACAGTATTAACCAAGACAGGACGTCCCATGAGCACTAACAGCAAGCGTCAGATGAGTAATAATCAAATAAAGAACAATAATAACGAAAACACCACTACAGTACCTTGTTACTATGAGCAACAAGGTAGCGGTAGTCCAGTTGTTTTTATTCACGGCTCATACGCAACAACCTCAACGTGGAAGAAAATAGTCCAACAACTCGCAAGCACACACCATTGTATTTCTATTAAATTACCAGGTCACTGTGGAATGCCAGATCCCGATGATTTTTCAGCACCAAACATCAATACAGAACTTCATATTATTGAATCGGTAGTCGCAAAATTAACGAACCAGCCCATCCATCTTATTGGGCACTCCTTTGGTGGTGTCGTTGCATTAGCCTTAGCACTCAAAGGTTCTGTCGAAGTACAAGAGTTAACCCTATTTGAACCAGTATCTACATGGGTACTCGAGTCCGTTGAGGATAAAGAAATGATGACGCGTGTAGATGCGTTTGTTCAAGACTATCGTCAAGGCATTAGCAACAATGAACCTTATGTATGTGGAAAAGTAATAGACTTTTGGGCTGGTGAAGGTGCATTTAGCCCCCTACCCGACTTCATTAAAAACGGCATGGTCCCCTTAACAGCGAATAACAACCGACACTGGACACTGTGTATGAACATCCATCAGAATCGAAAAACACTAAACGCATTAACGATTCCAACAAGGTTAGTCTGTGGCTCTGCATCAAATCCGGTTGCGCAAGCCATCGTTAACCACCTGAGTAGTGAATTAGCAAACAGCAAAAAATACATAATACAAGGCGCGAGTCACTTCTTGGTAACAAGCCATGCCACAGAATGCCTCCAAATTATCCTTGATGATTGAATCTCCCACCTCGCTTTAATTAAAACCATCTATTATTGTGTGTAATATCGCTAATTTTAATATCACAACTACCCATCTTTTATTTTCTTTCTTCGCGGAATAAGAGACAATTACCCTCAATACATAATCCAAGGCTATTACCTATGTCAAACGTCCTATTACTTGCCAATTTGAACTGTGATCGAGTATTACAACTGGATAGGCAATTAACGACAGGTGGTCGCCACTATTATGCTGATCATGGCCGTCGATTAGGCGGAGGTGGTGCCAATACTGGATTAGGCTTGGTTTATGCGGGGCATAAAGTCGCCCTAGTCAGCCAAGTTGGCAATGATAAGACCGCAGACTGGCTATTAGCAGAAGCCAGTCTCCAAGGATTAGATTGCAGCTTATTACAACGCAATGAACTCGAGACTCCCGAGTTATTATTAGTCATGACACCCGATGGTGAACGCACTATTATTCGTCCACAACGCCCCATTTTCACGCTAGGTCCAACACCCAATTTTAAACATTGGCAAGCGCTATACGTTAACTCATCGGCAGTCGGCACTGAACTCTGGGCTCAAACCGCACTTGAACACACCTTGGTGATTGCTCAGTTAGCTAAAGACAACCGTTTACGCCCTTGCCACGTCTTAATCTCCTCTCGTTCAGACCTCTTTAATCATGGTATTGATGTGAATAATAGCGAAGAGTTATGGTGCTATGGTCAGTCCATCGCAGGCCAAACCTTACGTTATTTTATTCTAACTGATGGTGAAAAAGGCGCTGTCGCTTATCACCACCAGCAGCATATTTCAATTGCAGCAATCCCAACTAACGTCGTTGATACTACCGGGGCTGGCGATGCATTTGCATCAGGGTTAATCCACAGCTTACTCACCAACCAAGATATAAAACAAGCTATGATAACTGGCTCCGAATGGGCTGCAATTGCAGTCGCGACAGCAAGTTCCATTCCAGGGACTGAATTACAACAACATTTAAACAAATAAGCCTTTTACCTGAATCAGATACAACACCACAAGTGTAAATGATAATTACTACCATTTACACTTGCATCTTCTTTTATGATTCTTTATTATCCTACTCCCAATTTTAAACACAAAAAAACTAAAAAAAATGAAAAAAACAGCATTATCTATCGCTTTTGCAAGCTTATTCCTCAGTGCATGTGACGATTCTAACTCAACAGCACCACAAGTAACTACACCATCAGTGACTACACCACCAGTCACTTCAGTTCCAGTCACTCCAGTTCCAGTCACTCCAGACCCAGTCACTCCAGACCCAGTCACTCCAGACCCAGTCACTCCAGACCCAGTCACTCCAGACCCAGTCACTCCAGATCCCGTCACTCCAGATCCCGTCACTCCAGATCCCGTCACGACGATCATCGCACATATTAAAACCAGTGATATAGTACTTGTATCACCAACAATGGTTAGTTTTATCGCCCCAGGTGTTACCGTTACCAACCTCAGTGAAATAACAGACATCAAGGCTAATTTTGGTGAAGCTCACGTTGATCAAATGACAGGTGCTATCACTTTCCAACCATATGCTACTTCTACGAGTAATCCTTTAAGTGCTGAAATTATTGCAGCCCAGAACGATTATAAATTTGCTATTAGCTATCAAGTTGAGGATACAATTTATCAACTTGATGGTTCTGTCTTACCGCTATATAACGATAAATCGAATAAGCCAGCACTACGCTTTAGCAAAGTGAGTCAAGATGGCACACCTTTATCACCAGAAGACCAAGCACGGCCAGCAAATGTGAGTGATTGGAGTTGCATAACAGATAACAAAAATGAGCTGATGTGGCAAGTTCCTCAAGCAAGTGGTACATACGCGTTTGATGCAACCTACTACTGGGGTGATCGAACAATCAATAATCGTGATTATAGCGAAGCAATCTGTGCACTTGGTGGCTGCAATACTGATAACTTGGTTGCAGAAGCAAACAAACAACAACTTTGTGGTCGTTCAGGCTGGCGTTTAGCAACTCGCACTGAATGGCAAACATTATTAGATAAGAAACTTTTCGATGAAGACTCAAAACAGTCTCCAATTAACAACTTCTATTTCCCTTATGTCGACTCTAATTATGACGAAGCTTATTGGACTAATTCATTTACTATTTATCCAAATGGTCATGACACCAAACCCGCTGCTAATGACTGGCAGGGTTCAAATGCCCTTGTTGGTGATGCACATGTGATGTGGATGGGCGACGATTTTGATTTTGCCAACATGCCGCCGCGTTCAACAAACGAGCCTCACTTTACTATGTTAGTAAACGGTACTGTTATTCCTGATAAAAAAGACAATGAAGTACCAGAAATATCGACCGTATTACCACCACAAAATGTGGCTGTTGACGTTGACGAAAATCTTAATTGGCAATCACGTTTTGTTAAGCATGGTACGCACGGGCAAGCCCTTACATTGCAAGACAGCACAGATTGGGCTTGCACATCTGACCTTGAATACAGAAGCGCGTTACCAAATACACAGATTCTATGGCAACGCATCAGTAAAAGTGAACCACTGAAAAACCACGCTCAGGCCGTGGAATACGCCGAAGAAATCAACAAAGCAGCATTGTGCGGGCAAACTAATTGGCGCTTACCAACAGAAAATGAATTAAAAAGCCTATTAGTAAATACACCTATGTATGGAATGGAGAGTTTACGTGCAAGCTATATAACGAGCGTGTTTGATGACACTAACGTAGGCTATGACAGTTATTACTGGACTTCGACTATCAGTTCATACAATCCAAAGACAAAACACTTTGCGTTCGCATTCCAAGATAGCTGGTCTGCTAGTAGTCGGATTGCAAATACCGAAATGCATCGTGTACGCCTAATCTCAACAACGAGATTGCAAAAATAATGATAAAAGATACATTTAAAAGTATACAACGCCTGTCAGTGATCATCACTGGCTGTGCGTTATTGGCTGCATGTGGTGGAGATTCTGGCACTGGTACTAGCTCTGGTACTGGCACTAGTACTGGCACTAGTTCTGGTACTGGCACTAGCACTGGTACTGGCACTAGCTCTGGTACTGGCACTAGTTCTGGTACTGGCACTAGTTCTGGTACTGGCACTGGTTCTGCTAAACCGCTGGTACTGAACCCTCGTATACAGCTAACGCAAGGGCGTACGACGACTCAGCAGTACACCTTAACGCCAACGCAAGAGTTACGACTTATTCAACCAGGCCTGTATGGGAATGCCAGTGTTCAAGGCAATACGTTTACCTATCAAGCAAATGCGGACGCACAAGGCTCTGACTATGTAAAACTAGCCATAATATCCAACGATAAAATTGAAACCATCAATTGGCTGATTAGAGTGAATAAGCCAACGCCTCGCTTTACAGCATTAACGCTTGGAGACAGCAGTAAAAATAAAGACTGGCAATGCGTAGCAGATAACAATATTCATCAAGGTGTCGTTTGGGCAACCCCACTGCAACCTTCAATACAAATTTATGCTTGGGGTGATTGGCAGCCGACCTTGCCTGACTTTCAAGCACTGTGTCAATTCACAGATGCTGATGGCAAGAGTCAAGCATGTACAACAGATACGCTTATTGAATACGCAAATCAACAAAACTGGTGTGGCCACGATGATTGGCGCTTACCGTCAGACTATGAAATGAAAGGATTAATCAGTGAGCAAGATTACGCATTAGATAATAATCAAGCCGCCATTGATCCTTACTTTTTTGCTGCAACAGGTTTTGAGACTTACTGGTTAGCGAATGATAATCCTCTATTACATGCTGACAATATTGCACCTACGTTAGATTTTATGACTGGTCGTCATAACACAGTGATGCAAAACAAGCGTAAGCCTAAATCAGTGATGCTTGTCAGTGGCGTTAAACGTGATACAACACTGCCATCAGAACAAAAGAAGCCAAAAGCTGAAAAAGACAGCTTTATACGGTTAGATAATAGCGGTCAACCATTAGCTAAAGCACTGCAAGATGATGACTACACTGATACACCTTGGCGTTGTTTAGATGATACGCGCGGATTAGTACGTGATAACTTTTATTTACGCGATAAACAGTTTTCTTATGTATATTGGTTAACGCCAGATCCACAAGATATCACTAACACCAGCCAGCAATTATCAATACAGGCAAGTGTACCAAAGGCTGTCTCAGACATTAATCAAGCACAATTTTGTGGCCGTAATGACTGGCGTCTACCCACGGCTGATGAGTTGGCAATGCTACTGTATAAAGGTGAACAAGACAGTGATTACAGCTTATTATACGAAACATCACTCAACAAACCTGAAACCGGTGATTACTGGGTTAAAACAGGCTCTAGCTATGGCCTGTACAGCTTACCAACAACGGCGAGTTTACAACCTAAGTCTACAACTGGCACAGACACTGGTCGTATTTTATTAATTGCAACAGAGTTTGAAACCAGAGCGACAGAAGATCCCCGTTCAGTTAATAATCACGGTAGACCTAACTTCAATCGCTTACGACAAGACTACGCCAGTAATAGTGATCGTTGGCCAGCACCATTTGTCGATGATATGTCGAGTTATCAAGAACTAGGCACTATGCCTAAACCAAGCTTCCCTAACGAAAACCCTTATAGTGAGCTAAAAGTCGCATTAGGAGAAAAACTCTTCTTCGACCCTTTCTTATCTCAAGCAGGTGATGTGTCATGCTCTAGTTGTCATGACCCTAAATTAGGTTGGGGAGACGGGCAAGAGGTTTCCATTGGCCATGACCGTCAACGTGGCAAGCGCAACGCCCCTACAATTGTAAACAGTGCATTCTTACCTCTGTTGTTTTGGGATAGTCGCGCTGCGACATTAGAACAACAAGCATTAATGCCAATTCAAGACCCAGTGGAAATGGCTGAAACTTTACCGCGTTTACTTTCACGACTCAATACACATGCACAATATCCAGCCTTGTTTAAACAAGCATTTCCAGAAGATGCGATGAGTAATGATATCACCGAACAACAATTAGGAATGGCACTCGCCACATTCCAGCGAACGATTATTAGTAACAAAAGTCGTTTTGATACATTTGTAGTTCAGGCTGATAATGCAGGCAATACTAGCGCACTTTCTGATAAAGAACTGTGGGGGTTAGACATCTTCCGCCGTAATGGCCGCTGTGTTAATTGTCACATGGGGGCTGAGTTTACGGATCACAAAATGCAAAATGTCGGACTGACTTATTATCAAGGTTTTTATGAGGATCTGGGATTGTATAATGTTGATGGTAAACCAAGCAGTGTCGGTAAATTTAAAACACCGTCATTACGTGATGTGATGAACAATCACCCCTGGTTCCACAACGGTTTACTCGATACGATGGAAGGTGTGATCTCAATGTATTCAGCTGGTATGGCAGATAATGCCCCCTTTGGTTGGGATAAGTATGACCCCACTTATCCGGTATTATCAAAGAAAATTAGGCCATTAAATCTAACGGTTACGGAAGCTGAAGCATTACAAGCCTTTTTAACCACAATCACAGCTCCGACGCCTCAAAAGCCAGCGACGAAATTTGAGTTAGGAATCCATTAACATAACTACATTATCGGCTTAAATTATTAGTAGGTGTTTATTATAGACACCTACTAATTTAGCCTCTTGACAGCGATAACGTTAGCGCTCACCAACGAGATACAGATAAGTGTGCTTAGCATTGTACTTAGGCGACATATGCACCCCGTAAAAACAAGGCACCTCGTGCTCAAAAACCTCGTTGATGACCTCAAAACCTGCATTTATTTTTCGTATTGAAATGGGATCTTTCGTTACAATAATCATCGCGGCAGAATCCGCTATCGTATCGTTGGCAGCAAGATTCAATAGATTCTCTTCGCAAGAAGTTTCAAAAAAACGGAGTGATTTAGAATGTGACACCAATGACGAAATATCACTGATATTAAATTTAAGCAGCTGATTTTTATTCAGCACTGTCGCCATATGATTAACAAACCGTAATGCGGTTAAACTAGCCCGTTTATCAAGCTCATCGATATTCAACCAAATAGTCGCAATAAAATTATCCTCAATAATTTTACGTCGAGAAAGATAACCAAGTTGATTGACATTTTTTTGCTGATAAATAGCAACAATCAAATCTGATTGCAGTAGATTGACATCATGCGCGATTACATCTTGCGCCGTAATGAATTGCATATCGATATCGTCATTATTCGCAATATCAACGAATAATGGATGTGGTTCAATAAATGATAACACCGTGATATTTGAAATGTCATCATTGCCGTGCTTCGGTTGGATCATGATTATTCCCCTTTCATACCCTCAACTCATTAGAATATTATGGGATAAAAATGCACGGCCTGTTCAACATTACGCTTTAAAATAGATAATCATCTCTTTATAGGCATCATGTTAATAATAGACAAGACAAAAGTGATGTTTAATTGACAATATTGTTCAACAAATAACCTGCTCATATGACCCCCTGTAATGCCCCATTAATCCAACCCATTAAAAATAAAAAAACCTGCACAATTCATATTAATTGTGCAGGTTTCGTTTATATCAATAACGTTTAGTCGTATTACTTATGCTTCGTTATCAAAATATACCTTTGTTTTTTTGTCACGCTTTCTTGCAAGGCTACTCAGGTGTAATCCAGATAAAGTCAACGCAATACCCGTGATCGAACCGATTAAGGCTAACGAACCAAACCAAACCAAACCAACAAGCGTTAAGGTTTCCGTTTTCACTTCTTTATAATGGTCAACATTATCAACATAAGAAGCCATGCGATAAACCTGGTTAGATAACGCCAGTGTGTTCGCTTCTATTTCAATCACGCGAATATCATAACGTAACTTCATATTCATTTGCTTGATATCTTTGATGTAGTCTTTCTCATTTAAGAACTGAACATCTGCTTGATCACGCTTAATCTCTAAGTTACGTAACGCTATAGTTTTATCCTGAGCTAGTTTTCTTTGCTTAACCGCTAAATTACTATTACTCGCACTCACTGCATTTTTATAGCTACGACGAAGTTGCTTCACCTCTTCGTTTTTCTGCTGGATCATATCATCTTTCAATCCAAGTAAATCCGCATAATAATCGTCAAGGAATTGAACAGACTCTAAATCAGGGCTGTTGTCTTTAACAATAATAGTGTTGTTATTAATTTTGTTAAGCTGAGTTTCAACACGGCGGATCTTTTCATCGTAATCTTTTTTCACTGCTGCTGAAGTAAAGAAATTCGAATCATCTAACGCAACAACCTTGTCGGCATTGAGCTTATCAAGCTGAGCCAGTAAACGGTTACGTTCGGATTGTACTAAATCAGCGTTGCCTTGAGTACGTTCCATCGATGACTTAAAGCGCTGCTCTTTTTTCTGTGATAGCTCTTGTAGCAGCTCTGATTTTTCAACTTTAAGCTGAATTAATTCCTCTTTTTTTGCTGCTAGAGCACGACTTAACTGTGGAATATTTTTTGATAAGCGCTTATTACGTCTTACTTCACTGGCGTATTGCGATTTATAATTTGAATTGACCTTAGTGGTATCGTTGTCAATTTGTTGGGTTTTAATATTGTAGTCTTGCAATGCAATTTCAATATTTTCTTCATTAATTTTAATCTGGTTTTCAATTTTACTGATCTCAATTTCACTGAGGTTAATTTGGCTATTAATCGATGAAAAAGCGCGTTCAAAACCATTAAGTAAGGTTTCAAATGTGATCAGACACAAGAAGCTAATGATCAACAGGTACATAAGGAATGATTTACGTGAATGCCAAAGTCCGATCACAAAAGGGATCTTGGTTAATTCCACCAACGAGATCATCACAAAAGGCGCAGCTAATGTGAATGTACTGGACAAATCATTACCACTTGACATTAATGATATTGAAATACAAAGACCGATAAATACAACGATAATCTCGACTAACCAAGCGATTTTACGTAAAAACCGACTATGTTTACTCAAGTCTTCGCCTTCATCCCTAACTTTACTGGTATGCGGACCAGTTCCCATTATATCGCTCATTTGTTTAAAACACCTCAATAATAAATAAAATAATACTTCTACTTAGCTACTTCTAGGTAACTTTTCAGTGAGAAGAATAACCACTCAATTTCCATTCATTAAAGACATTGCCAGTTTATAGAATTATTATTAAAACAAATTAACATGTATAAAACTATAACTCTACGCCCACATACTTTCGCTTACCAATGCTCAAATAACGACCGCAACATGCCGCTTATGACAACAGTTTAAAATGCAATATACTAATAAACATCTTTAAAATATGAAAACAGCAACAGCTTATATAATTATTCGGTAAATATACCTATCCAAATAACTGGTACC
This sequence comes from Moritella sp. 28, assembly GCF_018219435.1. Lineage (NCBI taxonomy): Bacteria > Pseudomonadati > Pseudomonadota > Gammaproteobacteria > Alteromonadales > Moritellaceae > Moritella > Moritella sp. 28. Next base: position 3,371,467 of record NZ_CP056121.1, read on the forward strand.
CACAATTCATTCTCATCACAAAACTTATCCACGACCCTACAGTATTATTATGACATTGAGCAACTTAAGATAATGGCGTTGCCACTAGCATAATGCTGCTGATTTTAACCTATACATTAGCGACAGTGACAGGAATAATCACATAGTCAACAGTATGTATGATATAGGTAACGATTTTTAGCTGTTCCTCTTGCAATATACCCTAATATATTATTTCAGAACATTTACACAACCCACTAAATAATTTGAAATAGTGATAACTGTATTATTATTTCAATAATAATGACACCGATAACGCTTTAAATCCGTTACACTAACAACAATGACATTAAAATCAACAGGATGTGATAATGCAAACAACGCTACCAGCGACAACAAGTGTATGGCAACAAAGAATCAAATCTTTAGGTCCAGGAATTATGATGGCAACCGCGGCCGTCGGCGGCTCTCACTTAGTTGCATCAACAAAGGCAGGCGCAACCTATGGCTGGCAACTAATCGGATTAATTTTACTGGTAAATTTATTCAAATATCCCTTTTTTCGTGCAGGAATACAATACACATTAGGGACCAATAAAAGCTTGATTCAAGGCTATAGCGAATTAGGTAAGGGTTATTTATGGCTTTATACTGGGCTCAATGTCATTTCTGGGATTGTGAATACCGCGGCACTGTTACTCTTTAGTGCCAGCCTACTGGGTTACTTTTTACCCTGGTCACTGCCGTTAACCACACTTGCAGCAATTGTGCTAGCGGTATGCCTCGCCATCTTACTTGCGGGTCATTTTAAAGCACTTGATAAGCTTTCTAAACTGATAATGGCCGTACTGGTTGTTGCGACCGTGGCAGCTGTGGTAATAGCGCTGAATCAAGGTGCGGTTGCTCCTGCTGATTATGTTAGCCCTTCTCCTTGGCAAGTATCTGCAATTGGCTTTATTGTGATAATGATGGGTTGGATGCCGGCACCGATTGAGATTTCAAGCATTACCTCGCTGTGGCTGAAGAACCAGCAAAAAGAACAACAGGTAACGCCAGATTCAGCACTGTTTGATTTTAATATCGGCTATATAGGTACCGCATTACTTGCTGTGGCCTTTGTGATGCTTGGCGCACTGGTACTCCATGGTAATGGGGTTGAATTAAAAAGCTCAGGTATTGGTTTTTCACATCAGTTAGTGAGCATGTATGCACAAACGATTGGTGAGTGGTCTGGTAACTTAATCGCACTGGTGGCCTTCTTTTGTATATTTGGCAGTACAATCACTGTCATTGATGGCTACGCGCGCGCATTAGCAGAGTCGCACTTATTAATCACCAAACAACCACTTGATCAACGTAAATATCACCAAGTGTGGATGGTTGTAATCAGTGCTTGTGCATTGGCTATCTTACTATTCTTTACGTCATCATTAATGGATATGTTGAACTTTGCGATGGTGTTAGCATTTATGACTACCCCGATATTTGCATTGATTAACTATCGCTTAGTGACACAAGCAGAGCTACCAGAAGCGTTAAAACTCACCACTAGCATGAAACTGCTTTCATGGGCGGGTTTGATTTATCTGTTCAGCTTCTTAGTGGTGTTTATTTGGTGGAAGTGGATAATGTAAAAAACTAACGAATGTTGGTAACCAAAGGCTCTATACCTATGATTGATATAATGTTTACATCAATCATAGGTAGTCATTATATAGAAGTAAAATAGTACTATTACGTCTGGTTTAGTACCGTCACATCAATAGAGTACTTCCACACGTTTTCTTCATTATCACCCATTTCTATACTCGCCTTACCACCTTTCGGCAATAACACGAAATCGGGAGTAGTATAACTAAAGTCCCCTTCAGGAGATGTGCACTGCAGAGAACCGTTAAGAAGCAAACCATCAACGTGTTTGGTTAACTTACCTTTATATCGACAGTTTTGATTTTTAGAGCCTGCCCACTGACCTTCTGACAATTCAAATCGAGGAAACACCATGAGCTTTCCACCATCCTCAATCTTTACTTCAACAGCATACTTGGTACCAGCAAATACACTTCCACTCAATAATGTCAGCACCAATACCAACAAATACCTTCTCATAACGACTTACTCTTCTTATATTATTAACGGTGTATGTTACGTAATACCGCGATCAATTAAAACACCGTACAAGCTTCTCTACGCACTGTCGGCCAGCCGCGTGTTTTACCACTCACTGTCGATATAGTGCAATTACCCTTGTTATTCAACAGCTTGTCGCTACCAGTCATGGTATTGATCACATTTGCATAACTGGTCCAAGTACCAGCAAAGTAATTATTACCGTCTTTTTCTACAAACGCAGGTAAATAGTTTAATGCATTAAAGAATTGACTGCCAACGGCACCCACTTCGGTAATGTTACTGCCACTTTCAAGCGCTTGGTAAGCATCAATTAAAGATTGAATAGACGTTTTAGTGGCCATAATGATGATTTCTTTGCTTTGGTCAGTCAACTCTTTAAGGTGGCTATCACCGTATATTTGAAAACGATCACCATTTAAGTTACGCACAAGAGCACCACTCTCATTAAACTCATTATGGAAGTCTTGTTCATCTTTTGCCCACAGCATCCAGGTACCACGGTATGAAGGCATGAAGTCATTTCGAGGCGCTGTTGCGATTCGCGTGATGGGAGGTAAGTCAGCGAGATCAAACGAAAGAATGCCATCATTATCACGTGTGGCACCAGCTTGTTTCATGATCGCTTCCATCCACAGATAAGTACCTTTCTCTTTTAAACCTGCACTTTCTATCATGTTAAATGATGATTGCTCACGAGACGTCACAACATGCCCAAATGAAAACAAATCAGTTAGACTGTGCAAGGCGTTGGCTTCATGATGTAAGGCAACGTTCCAGTATTTTGGCTCGGTGCGGGCTTTGTCCGCATAATAAAGCGCTTGGCGGTGCAAGCCTATGTACCAAGCAACAGCAGCGTCAGAGAAATGCCAATCATTCACGTTGGCAAGCCGCATCATTTCATCTCCCCACCACCCGGCCTCTTCTAGCTCATCATCTCCAGCAGTGTTAGAATTCAGGTTACCGAGTGCGCCAAATGGCGGCACAACACCAGAACCGACATGATGCAGATAGGTCGTATTTTTTACCGGCTGAGGGCAATAGCTCGGATGTGAACCGTGTTCGAAAACAATATTCTCTTTAATGTCACTGCTTAAAAAACACTGGCCATCAGCATCACACGAAGTCGTTCGACGGTAATCACCATAGATTGCCGCCAGTTCCCCTAATGTGAACTCATCAGACTGACTACCCATATTCGTGCTCAGCGTGAGCAGTTTGGTTGGCAGTTGACTGTCTTTGGGAATATAGATTGCTTTATTATAATGATGTTGACCAAAGCCACTATAATAACAGTTATCCTGTACATTATATTTATATGCATCATGGTCATTTTCATCGTTACTATCAAAGCCTGCCGCCAGTTGTTTCGCTGCACGGAGCTCTTTTGTGTAACTATCAGTTCTGCTCTTTAGCGACACTGTTGTCGGTAATTTGATTGTCTTTGGAATATTGAGTTGCGCGATAGCATTATCGACTATGTTTTTATGCTCTTCTGAATTGAATGCTTGTGCTCCCGAGGTAAAAGCGCCAGCCATTACACAAGTCAAAATACAGCTAACTTTATGTGATATTTTTTTCATATTAATTTTTAATTCCCTTTATACACACCACTTTAGATGCATTACTTTAGATGCATTACTTTAGAGTCAAATTCTATCCACACAAATTAACATGTCAACGTGTCACGCAACACTTTAAAACATACAACCCACAGTGGCAATAGTATGAATCCAAAGGGTTTTTACTGTCAAACCCTCATCCTGCCAGCTTATTATTCCAGCTGGGAACGATTACTCAGTCACATTGACCACCGCTAGTGTAGACAGCTAAAATGACAGTATAATGACGGTGCAGGTATTAAAATGCCGAAAGTAGCGCGACTCAATAGCAGGTACAAAAAAGGCGATATGAATACCATATCGCCTTGTTATTTTACTCAGTTTAAGTCTTAATCCGAGCTTAACGCTGTATTATTTTCGATGCTACTCCGCTTACCGCGTTTTGCTAACGCGTAATAGAATAACGGAGTCAGAATTAAACCGAATACGGTCACCCCTATCATACCAGAGAACACAGCAACGCCCATTGCCTGACGCATTTCTGAGCCTGCACCCGTTGACAATACCATAGGCACAACACCCATGATAAAAGCGAACGACGTCATCAAGATAGGCCGTAAACGTAACCTTGCAGATTCTAAAATTGCATCCATCGTATCCATACCCGAATCCTGCTTTTCTTTGGCAAACTCAACAATCAAAATCGCATTTTTAGTGGCCAGTCCGACTAATACAATCAAGCCGATTTGAGTGAAGATGTTGTTATCACCGCCATACAGAAGTACCCCACTGATTGCAGACAATATCGTCATAGGGATAATCAAGATGATCGCCAATGGTAAACTCAAGCTTTCATATTGCGCTGCTAATACCAAGAATACTAACAAGATAATCAATGGGAACACGAACATGCCAGTATCACCTGCGATGATCTGCTGGTACGTAATTTCAGTCCACTCATAGCTCATACCAATCGGTAAGGTCTCATCGAGGATCTTTTCAATCGCCGCTTGCGCCTGACCACTGCTGAAACCCGGTGCTGGTCCCCCATTAATTTCGGCGGTAGTATAACCGTTATAGCGCATCACACGATCGGGGCCTGATGACTGCGTAATGGTAATAAATGAACCCAATGGCACCATATCACCCTGTTGATTAGGTACTTTAAGCTGACTAACTTGCTCCGGTGTTTGTCGGAAGGATTCATCAGCTTGCATCTTCACCTGGTAGGTTCGGCCAAACAAGTTAAAATCATTCACGTAACTCGAGCCCATATAGGTTTGCAAGGTTTGGAATACCTGATCCAAAGATACCCCTTGTTGCTTGGCTTTAGTACGGTCAATATCTAAATCAAGTTGTGGTACATTGATTTGATAACTTGAAAATACCCCGGCCAGTTCGGGTGTTGCCCACGCCTTATATTGCACTGCTTGCGTTGCTTTATACAAGGCTTCATACCCTAAATTGGCTTTATCCTGAATTTGTAATCGGAAACCGCCAATCGTCCCAAGCCCTTGTACTGGCGGTGGGGGGAAGATGGCAATAAAAGCATCTTCAATACCGGCAAATTTTGCGTTCAGTTGTTGGGCAATGGCATTCGCACTCAAATCAGCCGAAGTTCTATTTTCAAACTTATCCAAGGTAACAAAAACAATACCTGAATTGGGGCTGTTGGTGAAACCGTTAATACTTAATCCAGGAAACGCCACCGAATGTAATACCCCTGGATGATCAAGGGCAATATCGGACATTCTACGGATCACCGCATCGGTACGATCTAACGATGCAGCGTCAGGTAATTGAGCAAAAGCCACCAAGTATTGTTTGTCTTGTCCTGGTACGTAGCCAGTCGGTGTTTGCGAAAATTGCACACCCGTTAACGCCACTAAACCAAAATACAAGATACCGATAATGCCGCCAAAACGAATGACTTTACGTACCAACCAGGTATAGCGTTCCGAGGCTCGATTAAATAAACGGTTAAAGGGGGTAAATAACCAACCGCCTAATAGCTTGTCCATCGCACGGGTTAATCTGTCTTTCGGCTCATCGCGGCCTTTTAGCAATAACGCCGACAATGCCGGGCTTAATGTCAGTGAATTAATGGCCGAAATAAAGGTCGAGATAGTGATCGTTAACGCAAATTGCTTATAGAATTGCCCTGTTAAACCACTCATGAATGCAGTAGGAATAAATACCGCAGCGAGTACTAACGTCGTTGCCACAATCGGTCCGGTTACTTCTTTCATGGCTTTTTGCGTTGCCGCAACAGGATCAAGGCCCTCTTCAATATTACGTTCGACGTTTTCAACCACCACAATGGCGTCATCCACAACGATACCAATGGCTAACACCAACCCAAATAAGGATAACGCGTTTAATGAAAAGCCCATGATATACATGAATGCAAACGTACCGACTAACGACACAGGCACGGCAACTAATGGAATGATAGAAGCACGCCATGTTTGTAAAAACAACACGACCACTAACACCACAAGTAGTACCGCTTCAAACAAGGTTTTCACTACCGCTTCAATCGAGCCACGTACAAATACCGTTGGGTCATAAACAATTGAATATTCTAGACCATCTGGGAAGTTCTGTGATAAACGAGCCATGGTAGCGCGTACATCATCCGATATCTGGATCGCATTAGAGCCAGATGCTTGGAACACCCCCATCGCAATTGCTTCTTTATTATCAAGTAATGAACGCAGTGCATACGTTTGCGCACCAAGCTCAACACGCGCGACATCTTTTAAGTGGATGATCTCGCCCTGCTCGCCAACACGAATGATAATGTCTTCAAATTCTTCTTGCGTCGATAAACGCCCTTTCACATTAATCAGTAACTGAAAATCTGCGCCACTTGGCTGCGCACCTAAACTACCGGCTGCCGCTTGTTTATTCTGTTCACGTACCGCTTTTATAATATCTGCTGGGGCAAGTCCCAACGACGCCACTTTATTGGGATCTAACCAAATACGTAAACTGTATTCGCTCGCCCCAAACAAGTTTACCGCGCCGACACCTTCGATACGCGCTAATTCATCTTTTACATTTAATGCGGCATAGTTAGATAAATACAGCATGTCATAACGGTTATCAGGCGCAGTTAAATGCACCACCATGGTTAAATCCGGTGATGACTTTTCTGTGACAACACCTAAACGCTGTACCTCTTGAGGTAATCGCGGTGCCGCACGGTCAACACGACTTTGAACCTGGGTTTGCGCCTTATCAACATCGGTGCCGATCTCAAACGTAACCGTTAATTTTAACAGACCATCCGAGGTGGCTTGTGAAGACATATACAACATGTTTTCCACCCCGTTAATGGCTTGCTCTAAGGGGGACGCGACCGTTTCGGCAATCACTTTAGGATTCGCCCCCGGATAACTTGCCGATACAACTACGGTTGGTGGAACCACCTCGGGATATTCAGTGATCGGCATTAAACCAACGGATATCGCCCCCGAGATAAAAAACAGCAATGAGATCACCGCTGCAAAAATGGGTCTTTTAATGAAAAATTGAGAAAACATATTTATCTCGCTACTCGTGTTAATACTAATTCGCGCGCTTGCTCTAATACTGCTTGATCATGGCGTAATGCCGATAAACTATCGGGTGTGGCCATCTCAACCATATTCGGTTCGATTACCATATTTGGACGTACTTTTTGCAGTCCATTTACCACAATCTTGTCTTCAGCAGATAAACCTTGTGTCACGATCCGCAGGCCTTGCACTTTTTCACCCAGTGAAATACCACGGTATTGCAGCTTATTGTCAGCACCGACCACTAACACAAATTTGTTGTTTAAGTCAGTACCAATGGCTTTGTCGTCAATCAAAATACCACTGTAAGTTGCACTACCTGCAATACGTAATCGAGTAAATAGTCCCGGTAACAAATCATTGTCGAGATTCGCAAAACGCGCTCTGACTCGGATCGTACCTGTGTTGCGGTTAACCGCATTATCAACAAAATCAATCACACCGGTATGGGTAAAATCGCTTTCATTCGCCAGCCCCATAAATACCGGGTTACCATCAGAACGTTGATCATTACGTTTATGCTGCGCCGTTAGCTGCACATATTTAAGGTAAGTCTGTTCATCAACATCAAAATAAGCATACATATGTGCGGTTGATACAAGACTGGTTAACTGTGTTTTTCCCGCGGTCACATAGTTGCCCGTCGTCACACTGGCATAAGATACACGTCCCGAAATAGGCGCTTTAACATGGGTATAAGCAAGATCGAGTTCGGCACTCATTAGCGCGGCTTTAACCGAGGCAACTTCCGCCGTGGTTTGATGCATATTCGCTTGGCGAGTATCGATTAACTCTTCTGAAACAGCATTTTTCTTATATAATTTAAACGCGCGTTGATAATCATTTCTCGCCAAGGTCTCTGCTACTGTCGCACTGCTTAATTTCGCTTTTAAGCGCTGTACTTCTGCCGCAAAAACACTGGGATCGATTTGAAATAAAATAGCGCCTTTTTTCACTAAGGCCCCTTCATCAAAATTCACTGAATTGATATAACCAGACACCCGAGGGATCAAGGTGACCTGTTCAGGTGCTTCTAAGCGGCCAGTAAATTCATCCCATTCCGTGACAGGCTCGTTTATCACCTTAGCAACACTCACTTTGGGTGCGGGTCTACTTTGGGCTTGGGATTGTGGCGATTGTTCACTACCACATGCGGTTAATACCAGCGCTGTTAAGCTGGTGATCATGAATGTGCGGAATATATTGCTTGTTCTCATGTGATGGTGTCCCTTCGTTACACTGCTTTGCAATCAGCAAATCAAGATAATTAGTGTCAGTCGATATCGCGCTTATTGCACTGCTTTGCTCTATCATTACATACCAATTGGTATGAATTATAACGTACCGACCAGTACAAATTGTTATGTACCGATCGGTATGTTATATATTTTTCAAATAGAGTCAATAGTTTTCGTCTGTAAAGACACTGGACAGAAGACAACACTCTGTCTATCCTATGCGCATAAATAAAGGTAATAAAAGGTCTAAAAAATATGTCTAAAACAAGTTGCGTTGGTCGCCCTAAAGGCTTCGATGTTAATGACGTCTTAGAGAAGGCATTAGCGGTATTTTGGGCTAAAGGTTATGAAGGTGCGTCACTCAGTGATCTCACACAAGCAATGGGGATCAACAAGCCAAGCTTGTATTCAACATTTGGCAATAAAGAAGGATTGTTCCTTAAAGCAGTTGATTTATATGAACAAAGACCTTGTAGTTATTTCCGCCCCGCATTAGAAGAAGCGACGGCCAAAGCGGTTATTACAGCCATGCTCAATGGTGCGGCGCAAAGTTTAGCTGATCACACTAACCCACAAGGCTGCATGCTTATTCAAAGTGCGTTAACGGGGAGTGATGCCTGTAAATCAGTAAGACAGGCATTGATTGATCGCCGCCGGAATCATCAACACGAACTGAAAATACGCTTGGAAGTTGCCCAACAACAAGGGGATTTGACCACGGCGTACAGTGCCGAATCACTTGCTCAATACTTAGCGACAATTATTCAGGGTATGACGATTCAGGCAACGAACTGCATCAGTGCAGCGGAATTACAGAACATCGCCGATCTCGCCCTCAGTCACTTCCCCGGATTAGAGTAATTTTATTCGACGACAGTCACGACAATAATACTTAATCACGATTTCGTATCGCGCGATCAGCGATACGCCTCCCCTCCTAATGTCTTATTTCACTCATTCACTCTTTTTTTATACCCGCTTTACTTTTTGTTGCTCCTGCAACAAAAAGATGTATAATCAAATGACCTATTTAGTTGTATGAGCAACAAAAATGAAACATATCGTTTATAAATCTATTATCTATGCTGTTTTGGCTGTTACCATTGGCTTTTCTGCATTTCTAGTCACTTCTGACAATGCTCTTCCTTTTACGACTCAAGCGAGTTTGCATAAAAATGTGGCCAATATTGCGCCTGAAGTAACAGGTGTAATCACTCAAGTCTATGTCGAGAACGGCCAACACGTGCATACTGGCGAGCGTTTATTTTCCTTAGACAAGGCAGCGTATAAGCTAGCAGTGCGCCAAGCTGAAGCGGAACTACATTTGGCGCAAGAGGCCAACTCGTCGAAGTTACAAACATTGACATCAGCAGTGCAAACCCTAGGTCAACGTCAAGCCGAATCTAACAATGCACATACCAAGTTACGACGTTATCAATCACTGTTTAATAAAGGCCTTATTACTCAGCAAGACGTTGAAGATGTACAACTCAGTTTTAATCTGTCTAAAAGTGCAGTGGCAATTGCAAAGGCAGAGATCCAACGTATTAAATCGACGCTTTCAGATCACAATGATACTGCAGAAATTGAGTTTGCCATTGCCAAACTCGATCAAGCCAAACTTGCGCTTGCTAATACTGACGTGAAAGCCAAAAGCCAAGGTACAGTAAGTAATCTGCAATTGCAGGTGGGTAGTTATGTGGCAAAAGGCTCGGTGGCGTTATTTTTAGTTAATGAGTCCAGTAGTTGGCTTGGCGCTGATTTTAATGAGAAAGGAATGAGCTTGCTAGGCACAGGTACTAAAGTCGCGGTCGTATTTGATGCTATCCCGGGGCAGGTATTTAATGGCACATTGTTAAACCAAGATAGCGCCATTTATGATGCCTCTAATTTAACAAATCAACTATCAACGGTGAAGAATGATAATCGCTGGATCCGCGAACAACAAAAAATACGTACTCGTATACAAGTTGAGGGGATTGATACCGCATTAATGTCAGGCGCAAAAGCCAGTGTTATCGTACAAAATAGTAATAGCCTGCTGTCCGCTATCGGTTACAGCTGGATCACCTTTGTTTCTTATTTTAGATATATTTATTAATGTTTCGGTCACTCAAGCCGAAAAATAATCTGCAAGAGGCGCTGCGGATCACCTTCACAATTACCTTGTGTATGGTGTTGGGTAAAATACTTAACTTTAATACCCCGGTTTATCTGGCTTTATATCCAACCATGTTAATTACTAAAGGTAGAGACTTCTCCTGGCTGGCGATGTCACGGGCTCTCGCCCCCTCGCTTATATCTGCGGTATTGGCCGTCTTTGTCAGTGAGCTATTTTATGGCCACCCCTTTATCGTTTGGACTATCAGTTTACTCTTTTTCGATCAGCTACGACGTCGGGCTGATACACCGATTAAATTAGCTAAAATGATACTACCTTGTTTTCACTGGGTATTGATGGTGATATTTTCGCAAAGCGGTCATTTTGATATGCCAGGTATGCTCCGTGAATGCTTTGCCGCAATGGCGATTTCGGCTGCAGTGACAAAGTTGATGATTACTTTGTTTCCTGTATCTAAATTGGGTAAACTACCTCAGTTTAAACCCCAGCCAGTAACGTACGGCCACCGATTGGTCTCTTTAGCTTTAATCGGTTCTGGTTTAGGCTTGTTGCTGATTGTGGATATGTTACCCGCTACGTTTTGCATGGTACCTGTGATTGCAGCAGCGATTCAGTTTAATCGCGGCACGTTCATTGAGCTTGTAGAGCAGCGTTTTATCACTCAAATTGCAGGTTGTGCTATTGCTGGTATATTTATCTTTCTGATGGCTGGCCATCAAAGTACGCTCGGATTTTATGCATTATCACTTGGTAGCATTATCTTTATACTGACGAGCAGTATGCTATCAACAACCGGGTTTACCAGTGGTGTTCATGCCGATACGTTATTAGCGACGATACTGCCAATCCAACTTTATATGGGCAACAATAGCTTTGGTTTAGACAATACGTTTTTACGTGCGTGGCAACTCTTTATCACGTTGACTATCTTATTTATTGGTTATCGGTTAACCATTTCACGAGACAAACATGAGCAAGCAAATCACCCTAATCCCTGAATTAAATGAGAATGTAGCCTTTATGATGGGACTCGCTTATAAGCAGTTCCGCACAATTACGAATCAAAAACTCACTACCGAATTTGATATAACACTAGAGATGTTAGGCGCATTGCGAGTATTAGATTATCTGGGTAAAGTACCGCAACAAACCCTATCAACCGCACTGCACCGAGAACGTTCAGTAACCAAACGTTTAGTTGATAACTGCATTAAACGTGGGCTTATTGAAGTACACAAAAGTGATGAAAATAAAAAAGCCCGCTATCTCGCCCTTACTGCCGACGGCCTCACTACCAAAACAAATGCAGATATTATGCTGCATGCGTCAATTGCAGAATTCTACTCACCACTAAGCAGTAGTGAATGTGATCAGTTACTGTCAATATGCAAAAAACTGGTACAAGAAGGTGTGTGTATTGAGTAACTCAATATTTACACTGATCTTATATGTATCAATACATTATACTGCTACGATTACGCTTTAATGATGACTTACATCACCGCCCTAAAAGACAGTATTTTTCGCCAAAGGAGATAAAATGAATACGTTTACGATTGACAATAAAACAATGCACTATATCGACAAGGGTCAAGGCCCTGTGCTTATTTTGGGTCACAGCTATTTGTGGGATAGTGAAATGTGGGCGCCGCAGCTTGATGCACTAAGCCAACATTATCGCTGCATTGTTCCTGACCTATGGGCTCATGGTAAATCGGACTACGCGCCAGAAAAAACAATCCGCCTGCAAGATTACGCACGCGATGTATTGGCGTTGATGGATCACTTGGCTATTAATGATTTTTCGATTATCGGTCTGTCTATTGGCGGTATGTGGGGAGCTGAATTAACTATTATTGCGCCAGAACGTGTTAAATCATTAGTATTAATGGATAGCTTCGTAGGACTTGAGTCTGAAGTTATGCGTACCAAATACTTAGGCATGCTTAGTGCAATTGATGACGCACAACAGGTTCCTGCACCATTGCTGGATATCATTACGCCAATGTTCTTTGCGCAAAATGCAGCAGAAGTAAACCCAGAGTTAGTCGCAAAGTTACGTAACTACCTTGTTAGCTTGGAAGGTGAGCGCGCTAAACAAATCACCAAAATGGGTCGCATGTTTATTACACGTCGTGATGCATTTGAAGATATCGAAAAATTCGCGTTACCAACATTGATTATTGTTGGTGAGCAAGATGTTGCTCGCCCGCCATTAGAGTCGCACCTAATGCAAGATGCGATCTCGGATAGTGAACTGCTTGTGGTTAAAGATGCTGGACATATTTCGAACCTTGAACAACCAGCTGTCATCACAGAAAAATTGTTAAGCTTTATGGAAAGCGTACACGCCGCATAATTTGAACCAATTGGTGATAATGAAGAAACAAGCACATGCTTCATGTGCTTGTCATCACTAACAGCCCGCATCCCATTGGGACAGTTCCTTCCCTCTTTTCGTCACACACTCGATATAAGCTATAGAACGTAAAATCATTCACATATTAGGGTTTAAGGCTTAAGAGTTCCTGCCAATGCTTTACCGACTGTTCCATTTTTAATGTTCAAATGCCCAGATGAAAATTCAGTTACATTTAAATTCACGACTTGCTCCAGATTACTGTTTTCTATTTCAGTTAACCCAGCAGGCTTATGATCAAGTATCGTCCCTGCACCGTATGCACTCTTTAATACATCATCATTATCGCTGTAGCAGTTGATCAGACGCAGATCCGTGTGTTTTTCTAAGATAGGTGTCCATTGCTCCGCTTCAGCAGACACAGCCCCCGCCAAAAGATAACAAGCGGTGACTTTATTTGCATCAAGGTTGTTCAATGCCTGATAAGCAACGACCGCGCCTAATGAATAACCCATTAAGATTGCGCCCTGTAATTGCTCGTCATCTTGTATTGCTTTCGCTAAATCATGCCCTGCATGCAATGTTTCGTTAAACGATTTTTTCCAGTGTCCGACAAATTTATCCGTGACAATCTCACCAACCAGAGCGGCAAAATCGACAGGATTCATATCTCTTGCCAGCCTTGCAGCCGCCAACCATTTATCTGCATCTGTATCTTTCACATCACCCGTCATTTTACTGTCATCACGCGCGATGTCGGTAACATTACCCGCGTTCCAGCGCACATGAATGATTTTGTTTTTAGGATACTGTTCATCAACAACACTTAGCCAGTCTGACATGTCTCTCCCCTCTTTCGAGAGATACCCATTAATAACAAGAATACAAGGGGACTCGCCTTCTCGCACTGTTGCTAATGTTATTGAAGATGACTCTCTGACGATAAACTCGTCATGACTATGTGAAGGTAAGAGTCCTTTTATCTGATCCAGAACTTGGTTTACTAATACGTCATTTGGTTCGATGTCTTTCGCTATATTAAGTTTGCTTTCAAATAAACTTTTCACTAAAAATACCCTAATAAGAATCTTACACGCATTAATGAATGGTTAAACTAATCGATTTGTCTGCATGTACTACGACAATATCCATATCAGCCGCTAAATTAACAATATTATGGCGTAATTTAAATCTTTATTAACATATCTTCGATATATGCGACATTCCTGATTTCAACAAAACGACCTAAAACGCGATGCTTAAAGCAACAGCTCGCGACTGCACCAAGATCCCTCAACGTCAGCATTGCCCGCTTAAAGAGTGTTGCCACAAAAAAATTGAATGACGCTGATAATTTACAATCGAGATTTAATGTGATGGATACATACGACAGGACATGGGGTGATGCTCAATAAGTTATCCTGTACTATTTCATCCACCAGCAGATGCACACAAAATCATACTAATGCCTTATTGCTCTTCGATTTACCTTTGAATTAACATTATTAGTAATAGAAGGACAGATAATGGCAAATCACAAAATAAGTATAAAGAATGAATCAATCTCGCTTTTCCTGAAAAACAGTAAGCAGAACCAACAAAAGATCTCTGATCTAGAGAGCTTCTATTCACTCATTAGTGGCAGCGAAATGGTCGGTAACAATTCAAATTGCGACCAACTCGTATTCAAAGATGAGATGTGGTTAATACCTGAATTTACAAGCGGGTCAGATGAGCTTATGCGTTTATTTGAACAGCTGAATAAAGAAAGCAATAAAGCATTCACTGCTACATTAGACAACCTACCTTATAGCTGGCGCACAACTTTATTTATCCTACCTAGTATAGAGCCTAATCTACAGGTTCTACCCCGTTCAGAGTTTGATAAGATCAAAGGCAAATTAATGGCCGTCGAATACAAATGAAGATACTAAATATTTTTTTAATGGCTTTATTTCTTTCCTTAGCAGGTTGCGGTGACAAAGTTCTCGTCAATTCTGAACCTGATAGGGCAGCAACAATCCCCAGTAGTGCAATTTGGGTCGGCGGTCACGATGGCGGCGTTTTTATCTCAATAACCAAACCAACTGGTACAGATAAAGAGGTTTATTGGGGTGAAATTCTTTATGCTTCAGGAGATATAGCTTACAAGGGACGCATGAGCATATTTCCTAAAGAAAATGATGGGTTTGATATAAATAATCAATCATCCTATCAAGGCTGGGATGGTGATACGCTTTATATCATAAACAATCAATCACTTAAGATTGTTGAGTAAGCTCTGCAAGCCATTAAAAGGGAGTACTAACCCCTCCCTCAACTGCTCGGTCTATGATAACAGTCAAAAAATACACTGCTTTAAAGTCCTATGCTTAAACAAGACTTCACAACAAGATGAACCATATTGGGCAAACAGGGGGAAAAATAGAGCAAGGATGGAACCTGCAGACTTAGATACAAAGAATAAATGCAAACCTATCATGAGAGGTGGTTTTTACTTACATGACTCGACTAAGGGCTACAGCCATGGTTGTATTGAAGTTGAGACGAAAATTTTTCTTCAATTACGGAATCATCATACTGCTACTAGAAAAAACACGATAATTTTAAAAGTTAAATATGTCAAAGGAGTAGCCACAAATGGCGGTACTAAAACGTAGTTTATACATCAGCCTAATTCTCACTGGTTGCGCCCAAGCCTCCCCACAGCTCAATATTGATATTAATAACAAGCTGAGTAGTTGCTTTCAGCTGCAGCAGCAAACCATTTCGATTACAAATGAAGTCCCAATACTCGAAGCTAAGTATCAGGTAAAGAAGAACATTTCGGAGTGTGGTTGTAAGTCTAAAATTTTATCTTATTCAACGGCTATAGTTACAGATGATTTGGAAACTCAAATCATCTCAGGACAATTTATTCTGAACACCGAAGATAGCTTCAATATTCCCATAGCAAGTAGCCAAAAAATCGTTGGTGATTACGATTTGAATATCACACTAGCGTGTGCGTTGCCCAACTAGTGTGATAGCGCAAGATTGAAATACGGATTAGTTAATCTAATTTCTAATAGGCACTAAATTCACAGTATCAAGTCATCCGGTTTTACAAAATATGTAACCAAAGCAATCATAGTAACGACAAAACCAGCAATAATGTAGCATACTGCAAGTTTCCTATCTAAAGGCCTAGACAGCCTCTTTGCTGCTTCAGCATCAACTAATATATAATTTTTCAGTGAATCCTTAGGTAAGGTAATTGCGAAAGCATAACCGACAATTCTCGCCCCCATACCATCCCATAGTGGCGGTTCCTTGCCCTCTTTTCTCATCTCACGTTCTATATAAGTCATAGATAAACGTGCGAAGCATATCCATGAAATAGCAAAGATAAAAAAGAAAATAAGCCCTGAGATAAGTAACTTATGATATAAATCCATCCTAACCCCTTAATCAAACCATCTATAAATACACTCACATGAGCGCTGCCGAACTAGTGTGATAGTCAAGGTTGAAATACGGATTGGTTAATCTGGTTTAATGAAATATGCCACCAATATAATCAAGATAAACACAAAGCCTGCAGCAAGGTACCATACCGCAAGTTTCCAATCTGACCGACGAGACAAACGCTTGGCTGCTTCAACATCAACTAAAATATAGTTTTTTAGTACACCTGCAGGCAAAGCAACGGCCATTGCATAACTCACTGCCCGAGCCCCCATTCCGTCCCATTGCGGTGGTTCCTTACCCTCCTTCTTCATTTCACACTCAATATATTTCATAGATATACGAGCAAAGCATATCCACAAAATACCAAAGATAAAAAATGAGATAAGGCTTAAAATAAGAAAACCGTGGTATAAGTCCATCTTAACCCCTTAATCAAACCATCTGAAATTAGAACTTGTATCATATGCGAATTCAGCAGCATCCTTTCCGATCGCATCTCCAACTTTCGCAGCACCATAACCCGCCGCGAGACCGATACTAATTGCAACTAGCCATCCTAAAGGGGTTGAAACCAAAAAAGCAGTCGCGATCCCCGCTGCAGCTTGCCCTACATAAAGTCCAGCAGCGCCACCGAGACCAAACCCAGCGGTTTCTGTCACTAGCCTACGTTGCCAATCCTTCCCTTCATTATAATCAGAATAAACATCAAGCCCTCGAACACCAGCATCAAGAAAAAGCAGTCCATTTCCAGCGTATTTAACATTCTGACTGAAACGACCCAATTTGGCTATTTCATTGGTATTATGGAGTCTCAGTGGAGCATCTGTTTTGGCCCCTTTAGCCAAGCCTATTCCACGCTGCGCATTAGACCAAATAGAACCTTTACGGCCTTTACCCATGGGCATATGGCGTCTTAATTCAGCCTGAAAATGCTGATTTAGCGTTTGGTGGGCCTCTTTGGCAATCGCCTCTAATTTCATTAATTGAAATTTTGGGAGCTTATTTTTGTATGCTGCACGTAATGTTTCTAACGTTTTCTGGTATTCATTAATTAATTTGGCAAACTGCGTTGAACGTGTGTCTACAGCTGTCAATCCAGCACCCATAAAACCAATAGATTCTTTTTTTATGACAGGGAGCGCTTTATTACTCGCAAACTCGACGCCTTGAGCAGGCAGTGGCAATATCTCGTTATTGTAAAACGAAGACAAAGAAAGCAATAAATCACTACCATAAGCGGCATTTAAATCGCTAATCGTTTGTCGGCTTTGAGGCGGTAAGAATTGCAATTGCTTTAGCATTTGCTGCAAATGTTGTGGCACAGGAGTACGAGAAGCATGGCTCGAATCAGAACGCGAAATATACGCAGTGCCTTTATGTATAATGTCAGAATTAATATGTGCATTATCTTTGAGAAAAAGATTTTTTTTATCTTCATCATTCGCAATACAAGGCAGCATCATTCCCGTTCTAGCGCTGATACAAATGTCCATGGTCATAAATTATTCCTTTAAAATATGAAAACCATCATATACATGATAAAAATTAGCTGATATACCGAACTCTATCGATTTGTACTTTATGCTACCACTTAAACACTAAAGCCACACCTACTCGCAGTATGGTTAAAGTACTAATTTTAACCATATAAAATCAATACATTAGGGTTAAAGCAATTATTGAATTCACACTTCTGATTAAACAATAACTAAGCCAGACTAACTGCGACTAAGCTGTAAAGTACTTGCTTTAAACATGGGGATTTTTGACATGGATTTCGTCCAATACCGAGAGCTAATAAAGTCTGTTAAACAGGGTAAAAAGCTACCCACTGCAATCTATCTACACGCCTCAGCAATAGACGAAGTACTACCCGATATTGACAGCATAGAAACAATGGGCGAATATTAAAAGGTCATTAAAAGGGAGTACTAACCCCTCCCTCAACTGCTCGGTCTATGATAACAGTCAAAAAATACACTGCTTTAAAGTCCTATGCTTAAACAAGACTTCACAACAAGATGAACCATATTGGGCAAGCTAACAAACCAACAATGATTAACAACATGTTCACTCAACTGCAGCACTATTATGGTTATCAAGCTTGGTGGCCTGCTGATTCTGAATATGAAATGATGGTCGGCGCGATACTGACCCAGAATACTAACTGGAAAAATGTCGAGAAAGCGCTGACGAATCTGAGCGAACAATTAACACCACCGCAGATCCTGGCGATGCCCCTTAATACATTGGCGCAACTTATTCGGCCCAGTGGTTACTACAACCAAAAGGCCATTAAACTTAAAGCTCTGACATTATGGTATCAAGAGTATAATTTTGACATCAGCCAAGCTCGCCACATCGAAGGGACAACCTTGCGGAATGAGCTACTCGCCGTTAATGGTATCGGCCCAGAAACCGCTGACTGCATTCTTGTTTATGCCCTAGATAAGCCTTTTTTCATCATCGACAATTATACCCGCCGCATCCTACATCGCATAGGGCTCGAACTGCCAACAGGTTATGATAAGCTTAGATTAATGCTAGAACATAACATTCCACGAAACATCACAACCTATCAGCAATACCATGCTTTGCTGGTTGAACACGCCAAACGCTACTGCACCAAGATCCCTCAATGTGAGCATTGCCCGCTTAGTGAGTGTTGCCAGAAAAAGATTGAATGACGCTGAATACAGGCATAATACTTGAGGGTTGCACTTGCCCGACCTAACCCCACTCTCTTAACTGCTGCATTTCTTTTAATCGCCCGCGTTGTAATTCCAGCGCTTCAAAGAGATCATCGATAGACGTGTTGTTCGTCGTTAACCCCGGTAAAGCAATATTCGCTTCGGCAAAAAAGCGAATCGACTGTGTATTATCATTTGTCCAAGCTTGTTGCCACCAGTCTGTAATACGTAATTTAGCGTCTTTAAGCTTTTTGGCTGTGGGTAGACTATCGCTTTTCTGACCATTCACTTTGCTATCACTCGGTAGCAGGTTCCACAGATCGTTATTCGGCCAGCGTGCAAACGGCATGCAGTGGTCTATTGCAAATTTTTGTTTTAAAACCTTTCCAGACCAGACACATTTCTTACTCTGCGTCTGTTGTAACAGCTTAAATCGTTCTCGGCTCTCGTTAGTTGAACGCTTAGCCTCTAACCAATCTAACGAGCTAACGATTGCGAGTTGTTGTTCAGGGTTCTTGTTACCCTGATATCCCTTCATGGTTTTCATCCACTCACTGACAAGAACAGGTTCAACCCAGCAAGCGTAACGACTAAAAGCATTCCATATTGTTTCAGGCAATGACAGTTCGCCCCATTGAGATAAAGACGCCATATCTAAAAATAAGCTGTCTGTGGCACGTACAGGTTTGCTATCGACTTCAAATACATTGATGTCACTGTTCGGCAAGGTGATGTGTTTACACGGCATTTCTTTAATGTTGCTGACTGCTGCGGATAATGTTCGGTGCAGTGCGATAGCATCTTCACCAACAAATAGATGACCAATACGGTAATCAGTGGCAGAACGATGCGTTAATTGGTGCCAGCCATCGTCTTTAATAAAACCCATGTTCGGTTTTTTATTTGGTGTCTGGAATAAACCATTATCATCGATAAGTACTTTATATTGATGACACCAATACAAAGCCACCAGCCCTACAGGCAAAATAACGCGGCTTCCTTGCAGTGTATGTTCACGGCGAATAACAGCGCCGGGATGACCATCAGCAATACGCAACAATACTCGCATTAATGCCAGCTTGTGCGTTGCAGCTTTACCATCATTCAATGCCACATGACGAATAAAAGGAAATGCACCTGAGCCATCATCAGGCAATTGCAATACTACGGTTTGCCAATGAACGCTATCACGTCCAAGTTTGTCGCTATCATGCTCTGTTTTAAGCACGACAGACAAACCAACGGTCTTAGCAAGTAGTTCTAACTCTCCAGTACTGACATCATGCATTTTACGTTCATCACCACTGGGGCCATGACGAAGAGAGATAACTAATTTAGCGCCGGGTTTGAGTAAATTGGCTAGTTTTCGAATAGCACGCGGTCGCTCGCTTTTCGGGATATGCATCCACACAGCACTAAGCAGGATAAGATCAAAACTGACTTCTTGACGACTGACAACATCCAGAGCGGGTAGAGAATCTTCAACCCACTTTACATTCAACCCCTGCGTTTGTTGCTGGCCTATTTCGGCTAATAACTTAGCAGGCTCGACAGCAACAATACTAATGTCGCTTACTTGTCCTTGCTCAGCGAGATATCGACTATCACGCCCTGCCCCAGCACCTAAGTCAAGAATACGCGCGTTAGATTTGTTTAGAATTGGCGGTAAGAATTCAGCCCATGCAGCATGCACTTCTTCGAAGGATTTTGACAAGTATTGATCGGCAAGTTGTTGAGCATGATCGTCATAAAAGTTGGTGTGCATAGCTAATCTTAACCTCAGATTTGAATGCGTGGGGACTGAGGTAGATTAGCATAATAGGTATTCTAAATATATATAGTTAAATCAGTACCTTTGATTAGTCATTAATCACTTTAACACGTCCAACATCACCACTTTCTAAACGCACTTTAATGCCGTGCGGGTGGTTTGGTGATTTAGTGAGAATGTCTTTCACGATCCCGTCAGTCAAGTTACCACTGCGTTGGTCTTGTTTCAGTACAATCGATACCGCTAAACCCTTTTTGATATCCGATCTGTTCGTTCCGCTCATGTTTTTTTCCTATTAAAATCAGTGTTAGATGATATTGGCAGTGAGTTTGCCTTATGACTGGGTGTTAGGTCAATGACGCGGTTCGAAATAAACAACGACTTGGCTACCATCATTATGGTCTGACGAAAGGTGAAGCTGCCATTCTTGCTGCGCTACAATTTTTTGGACTATATCTAAACCAATGCCAAACCCTTGCCCCTGAGACACACCACGTTCAGTGGCATTTTGATCATAATCAGCTAAACCAGCACTCGTATTCGTAATTGACACAATAAGACCCGAAAGCTGCACCCGCACTATACCTGACAAAGTATGCTCAAATGCATTACGTATCAGGTTACTCAACACAATTCGACACAGTGACAAAGGTAATTCACGTGATGGGCTGTCATCAACGACAAGCTCAACGTCAACGTCTTTTCCTTTCAACAAATACTTGTGTTCATCAATAATCACTGTGGCTAATTGCTCAAGGTTTACTGTTTCTAGCTGCGTTGGCGTACCACTTTTCCGGCTTAGTAATAACAGCGCTTCGGTCATCTCCGCCATATTTTTATTGGCGCGTCGAATATGTGTGTATTGGTCAGCAACATTTGTCTTACCTTGGGCCGTTCTTAAATCAATAATATCTAAGGCAGAAGACACAACAGCAATGGGCGTGCGTAACTCATGACTGGCGTTTTGCAAAAACTGCTTTTCTCTTTGATGATATTGATGAATACGCCCCATAGTCTGGTGCAATGTATTCGCCACTTCACCAATTTCAGTCTTATCATTCATGACAGCGAACGACAGTTCCGGGTTACTCTCGTCAAGGCTTTTTGCCATCACAGACAGCTCATGCAATGGGTTTAACACCTTACTGATTAAACGCCGCGCTACCCAATACACCAAAAATATGGCTAACAAGGTAATAAAGATAATGGAAAGTGGCACATTTAATAACGGTGCTCGTTTTGAAGCACCCGCTAACCCCTTTTGAGGCGTGTCGTTATAAAGTAAATAAAGTTTGTCTGTGGAATGCTTTATCGGGTGAACAAGCAAAAAATAGACAGCGTCAGGGCGAGAAAGCTTGACCAGTTGATCACCATCATTCACTGAAAGACCAAAGTCCTTCATGCCGTCAATATCAAACAAACTGGCTATCTCGCTGGGAATCGACTCGCGACCAACAAAAACAGAATAAGCACCATCCCTAGGTAACGGCACGTTTTGGTTTAGCTCAACCTGCTTAGCATAATGGTTGGCCATCGGCATCATAGTGCGGTGCATAGTGGTACCAACCGCAACAAAAAAAATCTGATACAGTAAGAATGAAAACACAATAACCAGTAAACCTATGCTAATCGCTAACTGCTTCTTAAACTGATATTTTAAGCTATTTCTATGCTTCATCTTGCTCACCGTTTAATACAAGCCCAACGCCCCTTACGGTTTGAATCAGTGGCTTATCGAATGGCTTATCCACCAGCTGTCGTAATTTATATATATGGGATTTAAGCACATCAGAATCAGGCAATTGATCCGGCCAAATAATGTGCTCTATTTGTTGGCGGGTAACGACTTTGGGGCTGGTTTTTAATAACACTTCTAATATTTGCCAACAGGCTTTATTTAGCTCAATAACCTGACCTGCACGGGTGACTTTTCTTAAATTAACATCCATCACCAAATCACCAACACTCAATTTTACATCGCGCTTACTAATACGTTTAGTCAGTACTTGCAGGCGTGCAACCAATTCAGGCAAGTCAAAAGGCTTTACTAAATAATCATCGGTGCCAGCTTGAAAGCCTTGTAATTTATCATCTAAGGTATCTCTTGCGGTCAGCATTAGGATCGGCGTGTTAATACCCGCTTCTCTTAACGCTGTGCAGATACTCATACCATCTTTGCCTGGCAACATAATATCGAGCACGATGGCGTTAAATGGCTGACTCATTGCCAAGCTCAAGCCTAAATTACCATTGCCTGCATAATCACATTCAAAACCATGCGCTTCTAAAAACTCAATCATGTTGGCAGCTAACGCGCTATTATCTTCGACCACAAGTACAACCACTAAGCACTCCCTTTTGTTTAAATCCTAATGCCCTCTCAGCTTTAGTATAACTTACACGAAAATCGTCCATTCACTTAAAATTCACCCTTAATTTGTTAACTTCATCATTACTGTATAACCCACCTTAGAGGTCTTAACCTAAACTTCACCTATCGATTGTTAGGATGCCTCATCAGCAACAACGCACGTTAAGTAATATTTGGAGACGATATGATCAAGTCAAAAGCATCTAAACTCACCCTCATCGCCCTTTCGGTTGTGACCGCTTTATGCAATATAAACACAGCGGTTGCGAGTATCGATGGCAAGCAAGTTAGCCCATCATATGCAATCGTCGATACCAATCAATCACAGTGTTTCGGTACTACAGATCAAGAGGAATGTCCGTCAGCAACAGAAGCGATGTTTGGTCAGGATGCACAATACCAAGGCAACCAGCCAAGCTACATAAAACACGACAATGGTACAGTGTCTGATCAGGTGACAGGTCTTATGTGGTCACAAACAACCGATATTAACGGTGACGGTAAAATCAATGCCCAAGATAAGCTCACCTTCGAAGAAGCTGTTAACTATATTAAAAACCTAAAGTTAGCAGGCTACAGCGATTGGCGACTACCAACCATTAAAGAGCTTTATTCCCTGACCTTGTTTGATGGGCAAGACCCGAGTGGTGTGAAATTAAACACGGGTAAATCTCAACTGATTCCCTTTATTGACCACGAAATATTTGGTGTTAATACCGGTGATACCAAATCTGGTGAGCGCTTGATTGATAGCCAATTTGTCACCAGCACGAAATATGTGTCAACAACCATGCACGGTGATGACACTGTTTTTGGTGTTAACTTTATTGACGGACGCATTAAAGGCTATGGAACAAGCATGCCAGACGGCAGTGTTAAAACCTTCTATGTACTTGCTGTACGAGACAACCCAGACTACGGCAAGAATGACTTTGTCAAAGCTGACAACGGCACTATTGTTGACCAAGCAACAAGCCTAGTATGGCAACAAAATGACAGCGCAACGACAATGAACTTTACCGATGCACTTGGCTATTGTGAAAGCTTATCGGTATCAGGTAATAACAATTGGCGTTTACCAAATGTAAAAGAACTGCAATCGATTGTGGATTACACGCGCTCTCCAGACACCTCTTCGTCTGCCGCGATAGACCCATTATTTAGTAGCACAGCGATCACCAATGAAGGTGGCAAAAAAGATTATGCCAACTACTGGAGTAGCACAACACACGTTAACCTGAAAGATGGCGAAAACGCGACGTATGTTTCATTTGGCCGTGCAACAGGCTTTATGAATGGCCAATGGTTAGACGTACATGGCGCGGGTTCACAACGAAGCGACCCTAAAGTTGGCGATGCGAGCCAATATCCACAAGGTCATGGCCCTCAAGGTGATTCTATCCGTATAAACAATATGGTTCGTTGTGTGAGTGGTGGTGACGTAACGTTTAATGCGGCCCCTGAATATCAAGCACGAGCAGCCATGACAATAGAAAACATGAGCACTGAGTCGACATCAAAGATGCCGATGAAGAAGTCACCACTAACAATGATGGATACAAATGGCGATGGAAAAATCTCGTTCAGCGAAGCAAGAGGTCCATTAAAAGAAGACTTTAAACGATTAGATAAGAACAAAGATGGCTTTCTCACTAAGGACGAAATACCAAGTAAACAAAAACGTGATTAATCATACGTTTTATTTTTAGAATCAGTTCTTTACGCAGCCCTTATTATCCCCTTCCATAGGGCTGCGTTCACCTAAAATTCACCTACGCTTTGCTAACCTGTCACCTATCAAACATCAACAACAGTATACAGTTAGCAGGAGAACGCATGAAAAAATCGATGATAGCCTTATTTATGTTCCCTATTTTAGGGCTGACCGCTTGTGGCGAAGGCGATACGAGGGACTCAGTTGAGGTTACAGATGCAGCAGATACCAGTGTTCCCGCTGACTCAGCCCAAACTGAAAATTGGATAATGAACAATGAAACAACATCCAATTATATTTATTCAGATACAGGCAGCACGCTCGAAAACGTACAAGTCGCTGAAATAGTAAATCTAGATGAAAACAACTTAGACGTTGGTTATGTTTATGTTGAAACAACCGGGATACCTAAATACGACGTAACAATGACTCAGGTTATGGTTGAACAACTGAATCAACGACCAAGAGCCGACTCTGACTTTCTAACAGGCAGCACCTTTGCGGTTGAAGGACAAGTGGTTACCTTTGGTGAAGACATTGGCTATAACAGCAGCCAAGAAAACTGCTCGACGACAGGTGGCGAAGGTTATTGGCCGCCAGGCCCAGGGTGTCCGACCCAACAAGATAAACAAGCCTACTTCCCTGTGGAACCATCTAACATTGAAGACGGTGAAGAAAGTTGCGAAACAGGGCTGGGTAAAATTGGCCTGATGGTCAATGGCACTAGTATTTACAACTGGGGTGATGGCATGAGTGAAGGTGACAATCTTTGGTATACCTTAGCCCCTGTAGCAGAACAATACGACGTAGATATTTGTGGCGGTCATGCTGCCGCGGGTGATTATCATCATCACTTCTATACTAGCTGTTTAGCAAATTTAGTGGGCGACGATGGCAGTACTCACTCTCCTATTTATGGGTTTGCCGCTGATGGTTATCCGCTTTACGGTCCTTACGAAAGTGAGAACACACTGGCAGTGAGTGGTTGGAAAGTACGTGATTATGGTGCAGATGCCAGCCAAGGCGGTTGTGATACCGAAGGTCAACGAAGCTGTGTATTAGTAGACCCTTATGATGTATCCAAAGGCGTTAAAGATGTGTCGAATGGCCCGGATATCGGCGAAAACGTAACGACTTTATCAGGTAACACACTCGCTGCAACCGATGGTTACTTCTATGAAGATCACTACTACGCGGGAGTCACTGTTGAAGGGGCTCAGCTTGACCAAAACAACGGTCACGATACGCATGATGGTAAAGGCTATCACTACCATATCACGTTAACACAAGCGCAGAATGGTAAGCTGGAACCCGCATTCCCGTATACCATAGGTCCCAATTTTAAAGGTCAACTCGCGAGTAATTCAATAAGCCAGTGTAGCGCTTCGGGTGGTATGTCTCCGCCTCCAAGACGTTAATAATATGAGCGGTGGAAGTGGACCTGAATACCACTTTCACCACAGAGAAAGGTGAATATGATGAAAAAACATTTTATTTTGGCACTGATGACGCTAACCATTATAACTAATAACGTGAGTGCTCAGACCGAATCCAATAAACAAAGCAGTATGATGAAGATGACAATGGACCATTCACATTTACCCATTGCGGCACCGAGTAATGCACCTAAACCCGCACTGAGCTTATCACTAACCAAAGACGCTATGTCTGGATATAACTTGCATTTGCAACTCGCACGCTACCAGTTAATGCCACCGCCAGAAGGTGTGGTGAGTATGTCTGAATTAATGTCGGCTACACGCGATCAAGAGACAGGCTTTATCGAAGGCCACGCTCATTTATATATTAACGGAATTAAAATACAGCGTGTTTATGGACTAGACGTTCATTTGCCAGCAACGCATTTTAAGCAAGGTGTGAATACAGTCTCGGTCACTTTGAATAATCATGGTCACATGTACTGGACAGTCGATGAGAAAAAAATCGTTTCTACGCTTTATATCGACGATACTTTACCTCAACTGATAAAGCATAGGTTTGACAGTTTCCCCGTGGAGAATACGGGCTAATTTGTGAGTAATAAGCATGTCAGCATTCGGGGAATGATAGAAGAATAAGGCTGAATCAGTGGCTCATATATCTACACTTAGGGTAGCTACTGCAGCCAATAAAACCTTCTTTTGTTTTACGATTTTTTCTGGGGACTAATTCACTATTACAACGAGGACAAAGTGACGCTGCTAACTCAACATTGGTAATTTCATTAGTCTGTTCTTTATCTTTGATGATCTCTTTCACATGCTTTATGTGTGCGACATGAGTTTTAATACTAGGCTGCAACTTTTTAGTCTCTAACTTATGCGCAAGCTCAATACGCTGCTGCTCAGTAAAACATACCTGATCATGATTTTTAATAAACTTGATTGCTTGATTAATGTATCCAACATTAGCAGGCATTGTCGTTTTAAACTCTGCTCGCGCAGTAAAAATAACAACAGAATGTACCGCCTCTTTCGGCAGAGATAGTAGCTCCCGTAATGTTTCGGTATGTTTGAAATTCTGCCGCAGTGGATTTTGAAAGGATGTTTTATGCTTGTATATCTGCTGAGTCCATTTAGCCTGTCGTTCTGAACCAAAGATCCACCCTTGCATATTTTTTGTTTCGATAACAAACAGTCCAAAGGGAGAAAGCAAAATATGATCTATTTGGGTTGTACCATCTTCTGTAGGTAAAGTTACATTTTTAAATAACTTATACTGCTGATTATCAAGTGCACTTACTAATTTCTTATTCACATACCACTCTCCAATCAATCCTTTAATCGTAGGAGAGCGTAATAAACTCGTAAACAATACAAGAGGAATCACAAACCAGAATTGGGATAATGCATTAATGAATAAATTAACGAAAAAATAAAAGTCCATGTATCCACCGTATAAAAAGATTAGTTCAATTGATTGAAGATAAAAATTGCTAACAACTACAATATCATAAGCTATATGTTTTCTCTTGTTAGCATCTGATATTATAGCGAAATATATGTCAGACACGATTTTCACACATAGGCTTATCATGAATCAAACAGGTATCTACGAGCAACTAATTACCCAGTTAATAGAGCAAAGCCTCAATCGAGATTCATTCTATGTGGGCGAACGTCAACTTGAGGCAGGAGAAGCCACCACTTGGTTATCACGCTTCCTCACGCGATTGATCGAAACTGTGATGGAGTCAGTACCACAAAGTAATGTTCGCATCTCTAAACAGATTGAATTAGCCAATACCATTATTCATTGGTTAAGCGACCATATTAAAGATCCAGAACTGATCTCTGATAACCTCCTTGATAGTCAAGGCAGGATCCTGACTGCTCTATTTGATAAAGCTAATCCTATTTCCGCTGATTTACCTAAACATGTTGAATCAATAATGCCATTAACTGGACTTAGCCAAAGTGAGCTCTTCAGCGGTAGCAATGCAGAACCTTCTATTGATAATGAATTACAGCGTGAAATTAAATCTTCTGACAAAATTTATTGGCTAGTTTCTTTTATCAAATGGAGTGGTATTCGTATATTTAAAAAAGAACTTGAAGAATTTGCTCGTAGTGGCAAGCAACTAAAGGTAATTACAACGTCTTATATGGGTGCCACAGATGCGAAAGCAATTGAGTTTTTAGCAGCACTGCCAAATACCGAAGTAAAACTCAGTTACAATATAAACCGTGAACGGTTACACGCGAAGTCTTATTTATTCCTACGTGATACAGGATTTCATACAGGTTATATCGGTTCATCCAACCTCTCTCATTCAGCGTTAACCAACGGCTTAGAATGGAACCTTAAAATAACCTCTCAAGAAATACCTCATATTATTGAAAAATCGGTAAGTACCTTTGAAACCTACTGGGAGTCGCCCGACTTTGAATCATTTGACGGTAAAACAGAAAGCCGAGAAAAGTTAACTAAAGCATTACGAGAAGCCAAAGGTAACTTTGACTCTAATAACACACAATATTACTTCGATATTAAGCCCTACTCCCACCAGCAAGCTATTTTAGCTAAATTACAAGCTGAGCGGGAATTACACCAGCGCTATCGAAATCTGGTTGTTGCAGCGACAGGGACAGGTAAAACCATTATTTCAGCCTTTGATTTTGCGCGTTTCTATCAAGCTAATCCCAGTGCCAAATTTATGTTCATTGCGCACCGAGAAGAGATCTTAAAACAAGCACAAGGTGCATATCGTGGCGTACTTAAAAACAGTACTTTTGGTGAGCTCTGGGTTGGTAAAAACAAACCCAGTAAATACCAACACTTGTTTGTCTCGATTCAAAGCCTAAATAATCAAATCGACACACTGAAACTCAGTCAAGACTACTTCGATTATATTGTTATTGATGAAGTTCATCACATCACTGCCGCTAGCTATAGAAGCGTATTAACGTATTTTACCCCTCAGATTTTACTCGGCCTAACAGCGACACCAGAACGTCATGATGGCGAAGATATCTTAACCGATTTTTGCAATGTCATCGCGGCAGAAATCCGCTTACCAGAAGCAATAAATCAACGCCACCTTTCCCCATTTCAGTACTTTGCTATCGATGATGACACTGACTTAACCTCGATTCCGTGGTCACGAGGCCGTTACGATGTAGCAGAGTTAACGCATTTATATACGTATAACGACCACCGAGTAATGCGGATCTTGCAAAGTCTTACCGAGATAGTTACAGATATTAATCAAATGCGGGCATTGGCATTTTGCGTCAGTAAAGAACATGCCGCATTTATGGCGCAAAAATTCACCCTGAAAGGTATCGCTTGCGACATATTAACCAGTGACAACAGCGCTGAACGAGAAATACAACAGCAACGTCTTAAATCAAAACAAATTAATGTGTTATTTGTCGTCGATATGTTTAATGAAGGCGTCGATATTCCAGAATTAGATACCTTATTATTCTTACGCCCAACAGAAAGTTTAACTATTTTCTTGCAACAACTAGGACGAGGTTTACGACTTACTGAGGGTAAAGAATGCTGCACTATACTCGACTTTGTTGGAAATTCACGCCCTGAATATGACTTTTCACAGAAATTTAGAGCGTTAGTTGGTAAAATAAATCAGTCTATCGACAAAGAAATTAAGCAAGGGTTCCCACATTTACCCATCGGTTGCCGCATTGAGTTACAAGAAAAAACTCAAGCAATGATTTTGAAAAATATTAACAAGGCAACGCTCAATAAAAGTAGACTAATAAACTTAATTAATAATTATCCGCATATAACTAGTCTGCCATTAACTCTTACTAATTTTTTATATATTAATCCAAATTTCACCGTCGAAGATATCTATAAAGTCAAACTAGGTAAATGTGGTGGTTGGTCTCGATTAGTCGCACAATGTCAATCCACAGTAGTACCCGATTTAACTGATGACTTAGCCAGTGCTTACTATCGTGCGATCAATAATCGACTACTAATATGTACTTCAATCTCTTACTTACGTTTTTTACTTAAGTTATGCCAGAACAACTTTGCCATTAACAACGATGAGATAAATAATAAACAAACACAATTGTTTGCCCTTATGTGTCACTATGACTTTTGGGATCAAGCAGGTCCAAAATTAGGCTTTAAATCATTATCACAAAGTCTACAAACATTACGACATCCACTTTTACAAAATGAACTGAGCGAGGTTATTTCGTTACTGATTGAGCGCTTAGATATCAATGAATTTACGATGCCGAACATGCACAATTTGAACATTCTATCATCTCCAATTAAGATGCACGTACGTTATCCAAAAGAACATATCCTGGTTGCATTTGGCGAAAGTCGTTTTGATAAAAAATCATCTAGTCGTGAAGGTGTATTAAATATTGCAGATATTAATACCGAGTTATTGTTCGTGACCTTGAACAAATGTGAAACGCAGTTTTCACCGACGACTATGTATCATGACTATGCGATTAGCCCGAGTTTGTTCCATTGGCAAACACAAAACAGCGCTAAGCCTACATCAGGTAAAGGACTTAGTTATATTCAACAAAAGAAAACCAATAAAACCGTCTTACTGTTTGTAAGAGAACAAGCCAAAGATGAAAATGGCCGAACGATGGGATTTGTTAACTTTGGTCCGGTGGACTTTGTAAAATACGAAGGCAGCCAGCCAATGAGTATTACTTGGAAGTTAGCTCATGAAATGCCCGCTTATTTATGGCATGAGACAGCAAAGTTAGCGATTGCTTGATCGTATTATTGACTTCGCTAGCACCAACTCTCAGTGATGCACTTTAAATACCTTGTTGATGAACAGCCAAGACTGATTTTCTTCTTAGATTACAGCCCTGCTCTTCCATGTTAACTCACATCTAGGCTAAACTATTCCCAGCTAATCAAAGGACTTGATTTAACAGAACAAAAGTAATTGTGTGTAGGTTCGATGGGAGCTGCTACCAGCTTTTACGGTAATCGAGTTGGCGGTTTTAGCTAAGCAGAAAGCAATGGCCGCTTTCCAAAAGATGCAGCAAGGATTTCACCATGAGTTAAAAGCGGTAGCAGGTGCGAATAAATCTGCACGCGGCACACCGCTCACCAGCGGCACTCGCGCGACAAACATCGCCAGAAGTAGCCGTAACGTGGCAAAATTAAACATCGTTTCACAAGTTCAAACCAGTAACTTAGTTAAGTTTAGCCAATATACCAAATTCCTCGGCAATGGCCTTGCTGTTATCGACTTTGGTAGTCGCGTTGGGAATATTCACAACAGTTATAAAGCTGGCGGCAACTGGGAACGCGAGATGTTTATTGAGTCGAGCAGTTTTGCTTTAAGTGCTATAACTGGTACAGCTGTAGTTAATGCAGGCAGCGCAGCTTTAGGTTTTCTGATGGTTGCGACCCCTATCGGCTGGGTTGGACTAATTATTGGCGGAGTAGCCGTGGTTGGTGTAGCCGTGGTTGGTGTAGCTGCGGCGGCATCAATTGGAATGAACAACGCCATCACTGAAAATAGTGGTGGATGGTATGACTCTATTATGAATTCGTTGGGGGTTAAATGAGTTTATTTTCACAACTGTTAGCTTTTGTTTTTATCTTTATGTTTTTGGCTTGCATACTTTATGTGATTTTTGGCCAAGTTACAGTACGCAAACTCAGAAACAACCCAAAAACGAAAGATCAACTTGGATTGGAATATGCCAGTGGGTGGGACATTATTAATGTAGCGCAAGCGCTGGCATTCCCACGCTCGTGGAGCCGAAAATTAGAAAAAAGCCCGCTATCCTCTATGTACGCAAACTCTCAAATCCTTTTTGAAAACACCAACAAATTTGACCGATTTCTTGGGATCGTCTTCTATTGGCTATTCATGACTTCAGGACTTACAGGTGCTTTATTAGTATTACTTAATTTTTTAGGCGTTTTCGATTAGCCACAGCAAGGACTGCGACGGTAGGTACGATGACATAATAATTTACCTCGATTTCACCTCCAAACATGTCAACTGTGAAAAACAATTAACATAGTTGAAACAACTATGGCAAGTGGTCACCACGCTATATTATGCCTCACATATCGCATTGCAAAATGCGAATACACCCAAAAACAATCCTGTGAAAATCATAATTCATTGTTTATTAACAGATATAAAGATGGCACTTCATTTGCAATATCACTTACAAGATTCGAGGGAACCGTAATATTAGTTTGTTGCTAAAAAATTCTTGGATTTTAATTTACGAAACTTAATAAAATTAAGGTGTAAGCTATGAAGAAAACTCCTCTTGTATTTTTTATGACATCTATATTACTCGCCGGTTGTGGCGGTGATGACTCAAGCCCTGGAGGTAACGCAAGTAACTCGGTAGCCAATGGGAGCACCAGTAGTGCCGCTTCTACACCAGCCCTTTTTTCAGACACAATTATACCAGCTGGATTTAACTGGGAGATGCGAAATTCGGAATTCGTTAACTTTAAGCATGTCAGTAACATTAGCCAACCTGCTGGTGTTCCACTTAGCGTTTCTGGAAAACATTATATCGAAATCTACAGTATTGATGAAAACAACACGACCAGTACAACGCCATTCTTAAAAGCCATGACCAACAAACAAGGGGAGGCAAAACTATTGCTAACGCTTTTAAATTCATGGAAAGGCATCACGGTGAAGACTCAACTCGACGATTCAGTTTGCATTAATACACTAAACAAAGAACAAATAACAGCAACACAAGTGCTTGGTTGTGACGTTATTCTTGATTCTGACTTATTATAAAGGTAGATATCGGTATGCATAAATTTAAATTAAATAAGCTCTGCTGTCTTGGTCTAATGGCATTATCAAGTTCGGTATTCACAAACTCAGCCCTCGCCCTCGCGACAACAGAAGGTACAGTCAACAATGGTGATGGTACGTTCACCTATACACAAAAAATTGATGTATCCAGTACCGCTCCGCATTATACCCCCCCAGCATCAGGCGGTTTTAATATTTCATCTGGTTATAACAACGATTTCGGTTGGCAACACAGTTTTGCAGACGTGATAAGCAACCCTTTAGTGCAAATTCAAACTGCGACATTACTCATTCGAGCCTATGATGTTGACTCAGAAGCCAGCCATGGTCTTTACGGTGAATATGATGGTATCAGTGTTGATGGCGTTGACTTAAACCCTGGTATATTACAAGGTACAAATAATACGTGGTCTGAAACCCCATTTGATGTGCCTATTTCCTATATTACGGATGATGGATTAATCAATACATTTATCGATATTGATATGAACACAGAGGGTTCGTGGGTAACAAAACTGGATTACAGTTTACTCACGATTACCTATATGGAGACAAGCAATAGTCCACCATTCAAACCAGAATTATCAATGTCGCCATCGAGTTGCGACGCGACAACTGCAAGTGATCTGGTTGTTTCTGTAACAGGTCCAACACCCGCAGATCCTGATGGCGATACCGTAAGCTACCTATATCGTTGGTATGTGGATATCGGTCAAGGTAATGTGGTTGACGATGAAGTAGCAGGTAAAACAGATCACCAAGGTGATACTGTATTATCAAGTCAGACTGTCGACGGAGAAACATGGCGTGCGCAAGTTACAGCTGTTGATTCAAACGGCCTAGTGAGTGATCCTGAATTCTCGACATGGATCTCGATTAGTACCGATTGTGACGGTGATGGTGTCGACGATAATGTCGATGATTACCCTACCGATCCAGAACGCGCCTTTAATAATTATTACCCTGAAGGAACGCTAGGGTATGAGGATCTATGGCCTGATAAAGGTGATTATGACTTCAATGATTTTGTACTTCGTCATACATTCAATAAAATCACAAATGCGGATGGGAATATAAAAGAAATTGAGATGGTAGGCTCTGCAGTTGCTCGTGGTGCGAGTTATGCAAATGCATTTGCGATTAGTTTACCTGGTACTGAAGGATCTAATATTGAAAGCTCGAATGTGACCATTGACGGTAGCGCAAGCGCCCTAACACCTGAAGCTGGCCATACTGGTGAAGCGGTGATGGTACTGATCGACAATGTGTTCGATGTATTACCGACTGGCCCGTTTCTTTACTACAACACCCAAAATGGTGATGATAGGTCGTTAATATCAGTCGCGTTCAATGCTGTATTTACGACGCCAGTTACTGTCGCGGCGCTTGGCGACGCACCATACAACGCATTCATCTATCGTGTGGGTGAACGAGGTAAAGAAATTCATCTGATGAATAAAACGCCAACTGATTTAGCTAATCTCGCGTTACTGAGTACAGGTGATGATGTTTCAGATGTTGGTACGGCTACTTACTATCAAACAACAGATGGTCATCCTTGGGCAATTCTCGTTCCTTCAGCATGGAGTCACCCATATGAATATATCGATGTATTACTTGCTTATCCACAAATGCAAGTATGGGCAGAAAGTGGCGGTGTAACGCACCCAACTTGGTATAATTTCCCTAACAATACGTATTGTTGGAAATGCTGATAACTTATAATTGATAATTGATCAACACACGCCAAGCCTAGGTTAACCCCTAGGCTTTTTAACTACTCGCTTAGTGCCTACCCCTAATTTGCATTGCAAAATGCAAATTAATCACGTCCCCCTCCCTATAAAAACTTTAACCCAT
The DNA here is from genome assembly GCF_018219435.1 of Moritella sp. 28. NCBI lineage: Bacteria > Pseudomonadati > Pseudomonadota > Gammaproteobacteria > Alteromonadales > Moritellaceae > Moritella > Moritella sp. 28. Next base: position 3,406,542 of record NZ_CP056121.1, read on the forward strand.
TGTTTATTAACAGATATAAAGATGGCACTTCATTTGCAATATCACTTACAAGATTCGAGGGAACCGTAATATTAGTTTGTTGCTAAAAAATTCTTGGATTTTAATTTACGAAACTTAATAAAATTAAGGTGTAAGCTATGAAGAAAACTCCTCTTGTATTTTTTATGACATCTATATTACTCGCCGGTTGTGGCGGTGATGACTCAAGCCCTGGAGGTAACGCAAGTAACTCGGTAGCCAATGGAAGCACCAGTAGTGCCGCTTCTACACCAGCCCTTTTTTCAGACACAATTATACCAGCTGGATTTAACTGGGAGATGCGAAATTCGGAATTCGTTAACTTTAAGCATGTCAGTAACATTAGCCAACCTGCTGGTGTTCCACTTAGCGTTTCTGGAAAACATTATATCGAAATCTACAGTATTGATGAAAACAACACGACCAGTACAACACCATTCTTAAAAGCCATGACCAACAAACAAGGGGAGGCAAAACTATTGCTAACGCTTTTAAATTCATGGAAAGGCATCACGGTGAAGACTCAACTCGACGATTCAGTTTGCATCAATACATTAGACAAAGAACAAATAACAGCAACACAAGTGCTTGGTTGTGACGTTGCTCTTGATTCTGACTTATTATAAAGGTAGATATCGGTATGCGTAAATTTAAATTAAATAAGCTCTGTTGTCTTGGTCTACTTGCATTATCAGGCTCAGTACTAACAAATTCGGCCTTAGCAGCGGCCACAACAGAAGATACAGTCAACAATGGTGATGGTACGTTCACCTATACACAAAAAATTGATGTCTCTAGTACAGCACCCCACTATACCCCTCCAGCATCTGGTGGTTTTAACATTTATTCTTGGCATAACCAAGATTTCGGTTGGCAACACAGTTTTGCAGACGTAATAAGCAATCCCTTAGTGCAAATTCAAACTGCAACATTACTCATTCGTGCCTATGATGTTGACTCAGAAGCCTTTCATGGTCTTGCCGGTGAATATGATGGTATCAGTGTTGATGGGGTCGACTTAAACCCAGGCATATTACAAGGTACAGATGAGACGTGGTCTGAAACCCCATTTGATGTGCCTATTTCCTATATTACGGATGATGGATTAATCAATACATTTATCGATATTGATATGAACACAGCGGGTTCGTGGGTAACAAAACTGGATTACAGTTTACTCACGATTACCTATATGGAGACAAGCAATAGTCCACCATTCAAACCAGAATTATCAATGTCGCCATCGAGTTGCGACGCGACAACTGCAAGTGATCTGGTTGTTTCTGTAACAGGTCCAACACCCGCAGATCCTGATGGCGATACCGTAAGCTACCTATATCGTTGGTATGTGGATATCGGTCAAGGTAATGTGGTTGACGATGAAGTAGCAGGTAAAACAGATCACCAAGGTGATACTGTATTATCAAGTCAGACTGTCGACGGAGAAACATGGCGTGCGCAAGTTACAGCTGTTGATTCAAACGGCCTAGTGAGTGATCCTGAATTCTCGACATGGATCTCGATTAGTACCGATTGTGACGGTGATGGTGTCGACGATAATGTCGATGATTACCCTACCGATCCAGAACGCGCCTTTAATAATTATTACCCTGAAGGAACGCTAGGGTATGAGGATCTATGGCCTGATAAAGGTGATTATGACTTCAATGATTTTGTACTTCGTCATACATTCAATAAAATCACAAATGCGGATGGGAATATAAAAGAAATTGAGATGGTAGGCTCTGCAGTTGCTCGTGGTGCGAGTTATGCAAATGCATTTGCGATTAGTTTACCTGGTACTGAAGGATCTAATATTGAAAGCTCGAATGTGACCATTGACGGTAGCGCAAGCGCCCTAACACCTGAAGCTGGCCATACTGGTGAAGCGGTGATGGTACTGATCGACAATGTGTTCGATGTATTACCGACTGGCCCGTTTCTTTACTACAACACCCAAAATGGTGATGATAGGTCGTTAATATCAGTCGCGTTCAATGCTGTATTTACGACGCCAGTTACTGTCGCGGCGCTTGGCGACGCACCATACAACGCATTCATCTATCGTGTGGGTGAACGAGGTAAAGAAATTCATCTGATGAATAAAACGCCAACTGATTTAGCTAATCTCGCGTTACTGAGTACAGGTGATGATGTTTCAGATGTTGGTACGGCTACTTACTATCAAACAACAGATGGTCATCCTTGGGCAATTCTCGTTCCTTCAGCATGGAGTCACCCATATGAATATATCGATGTATTACTTGCTTATCCACAAATGCAAGTATGGGCAGAAAGTGGCGGTGTAACGCACCCAACTTGGTATAATTTCCCTAACAATACGTATTGTTGGAAATGCTGATAACTTATAATTGATAACTTATAATTGATAACATACGCCAAGCCTAGGTTAACCCCTAGGCTTTTTAGCATTAGCCCAATCTTCACTCCTAATTTGCATTGCAAAATGCGAGGCAATAAGCCAAAAAGTGTTAATAAAACCACACGCTATTGTTTATACACAAGTTAATAAGTGGTATCCCACTTGCAAGTATCCTTATAAAGTTCAAGGTTAACCTAATCCTTATTTATTATTGATAAAGCCTTGAGTTTTGCTTTAACTGATAATCATGAAATAAGGTGTACATTATGAAGGTAACTCCTTTTGTGTTTTTTATGACATCTATATTAGTCGCGGGTTGTGGTAATGGAGACTCTAGCCCAGCAGGCAACAAAAATGATGCAGGAGAAAATGGGATCAATACGAGCACCGCATCTACACCAATCATGTTTCCTGACACCATAGTACCAACAGACTTCAACTGGGAGATGCAAAGTACAAAAACCGTTACCTTTAAACATGTCAGTAATATAACCCAGTTAAACGGCGCTCCTCTTGCACTTACCGGTAAATATTATATCGAAATCTACAGTCTGAATGAAAATAACAAAACAAATACGACGCCATTTTTAAAAGCAATGACCACAGAGAAAGGTGAAGTCGAAGTGTTACTCACACTTGTAAATTCATGGCAAGGCATCACAGTAAAAAGCCAATTACTTGATTTAATTTGTATCAATACACTATACAAAGAACAAATAACAGCGACACAAGTTCTGGGTTGTGATGTGGTTATTAATTCTGATTTATTATAAAAGTAGGTAGAGGTATGCATTCATTTAAATTCAATAAACTCTGTTACCTTGCGCTACTTACACTATCCAGTTCTGTAGTAACAAATTCAGCGTTGGCCTTAGCCACAACAGAAAGTACTGTCGATCATGGTGATGGTTCATTCACCTACACACAAAAAATTGATGTATCGAGTACAGCACCACATTATACGCCGTCGGGTATTGGCTCACAAAATGGGGGCTTCAATTATTACACGAACGCATCACAGGATTTTGGCTGGCAACACAGTTTCGCCCTCATTATCACTAACCCCTTAGTTCAGATCCAAAGTGCGACGTTATGGATACGTAGTTATGATATTGATTCAGAAGTATTTCATGGTGCAACCGGTGAGTATGATGGCGTCAGTATTGATGGCATCGATTTGAACCCAGGTTTATTGCAAGGTTCAAATAACACATGGTCAGAGACAACGTTTGATATTCCGATCTCCTCTATCTCGGATGATGGTTTAATCAATACCTTCATCGATGTTGATATGAATAACTATGGCTGGGTAACCATTCTTGATTACAGTTTATTAACGATCTCCTATATAGAAACGAACAACAGCCCACCATCACAGCCAACACTATCAATGACACCAAGTACTTGTACCCAAGCTACAGATAATTTGGTGGTTAATGTAACAGGCCCGACACCGTCCGATCCAGACGGAGATAGCGTAACCTATTCATACCGTTGGTTTGTGGATGTAGGTCAAGGTAACGTAGTCGATGATGACGTGGCAGGTAAAACAGATCATCAAGGTGATACCGTATTAACCAGTCAAACCGCCGCAGGTGAAACATGGCGCGTGCAAGTCACCGCTACCGACTCAAATGGTTTAATGAGTGAGCAAGCGATTGTGACTTGGGTCGATATAGGTATCGACTGTGATGAAGATGGGGTACCAGATACAACAGATGATTACCCAAGCGATCCAGAACGCGCCTTTAATAATTTCTCGGCACAATCCACATTGGTGTTTGAAGACCTATGGCCAGACAAAGGGGATTACGATCTTAATGACTTTGTACTTCTACACACATTCAATAGAATTACGAATGCTGCAGGTGAAGTAAAAGAGGTCTTGATGATAGGTAACGCGGTGGCGCGTGGTGCGATGTATGCGAATGCATTCGCGATTAGTTTCCCGGGGACAGATTCCGTTAATATAGAAAGCGCGACGATGATAATCGATGGCAATAGCAGCACGCTGACACCTGAAGCAGGCCATACTGGAGAAGTCGTTATAGTGCTCATCGACAATATTTTTGCTGTATTACCCGCAGGCGATTATCAATTTTACAACAGTCAAGATGGGGATGACCGACCACAGGTGCCACTCGTATTTAAGATGGTGTTTACGGATCCTGTTGATGCAACGATACTCGGCGGTGCACCGTTCAATCCATTTATCTATCGTGTAAGCGAACGTGGTAAAGAAATCCACCTCGCGAATAAAGCACCGTCCGATTTAGCTGACCTCACTTTACTTGGTACAGGAGATGATGATTCGAATGCAGGAACGCAGACTTACTACCGAACGGCAGCTGGTCACCCTTGGGCACTTAACGTCACAACATCATGGCGTCATCCATTAGAATATATTGATATATTATCCGCTTATCCTCAGTTTCGAGGTTGGGTAGAAAGCAGTGGCGTGAATACTCCATCTTGGTATAACCACCCTAATAATGGCAAATGTTGGAAATGCTAATCATGCATTAATACCATCAAACCGAAGTGAGCCCCTCGTTTTTTGTTTTACATCACGAATACCTGCATAATATGCATCCATCGTCGACAATAACCACATAAAAAGTAACTATAAGATGACTATAAGTAAGTTCAATGTTATTTTGGGTTTTTATCCCATGGTATACATTAATAGGTAATTTGATGGCTAATAGCGCTGCGCAATTAATTTCATTAGTAAACGACAAAGGTGAATACACGTATGTTAACAATCACTATTGTGACGTATTAGGATATACACAAGACGTATTATTAGGAAAGAATAGCCGAGAGCTGAACTCGTCAACCATGCCTCCATCCGTGATAGAGGAAATAAGAAATACCTTGGCGCAAGGTTTCTCTTGGCAGGGAATTATTTGTAAAACAACAAGCAAAGGCAATGATGTTTGGTTTGATACCTTCATTACCCCGCAATTTGAAAACGGAAAAGTAGTTGGTCATCAAGAAGTCGGTACACCTGCAACACCACAAATGGTAAACCGAGCAAGTAATGTCTACAAAAACCTGCAAGGTAAAGGACTGCTGTTTGAGTTTACACGTACTCAACGCTTTATCCTGTTAACCTTAATCAGCCTTGTATCACAAGTCTTTATCTACAATAATTTTGGTTTCGCAGCCTCCGTTATTGCCTTCTTTGCCGCAGTAACACCAATGCTTGTATTCTGGCAAGACATCATCCCAATGGCACAAAAAGCGCAACATATGCAATCTACGTTTGATAGTGTCAGCCGCCAAGTGTATTTTGGTAAAGGGACCGCCAGCGTCTTTGATTTTAATATGGGACTTTTAAAAACGAAAATAAAAGCCATTTTAGAACGTACTTTAGATTCAACTAAACCAGTGCAAAACGTGATTAAAACCGTCTCACTCGGGACAGAAAAAATCAGAACGAACTTGGTAAATCAACAACAAGAATTAACCGAAGTAAGCACTGCTATGTCGCAAATGCTCACCTCTACCGATGAAATTGTACGTAATAGTGTCGAAACATCAGATGAAATTACCGCCACCTTTAAACTGTGTGAAATGGCCCAAGACGGCATTAACACAACCACGATTGAAATTAAACAACTCGCCAATGAAGTGGAACAAGCATCTACCGCCGCAGACAAGCTCAATACCGAAGCGCAAAATGTGGGGAGTTTGATGACTGACATTCAATCGATTGCCGACCAAACAAATCTATTGGCATTGAACGCAGCTATTGAAGCGGCGCGAGCAGGCGAACAAGGCCGTGGTTTTGCCGTGGTAGCAGATGAAGTACGTACCTTGTCATCACGCACACAAGATACGGCTGAACACATTCATTCTAGCTTATCGACCATGCTAGAAACAATTAATGACTGGCTCATTATGATGAAAAAAAACAAAAACAATGCCGATCAGTGTGTCGATAAAGCTGAACAGTCAGATCAAGCCATTGCCATCATTCATGAGAAGATGCAGCAACTGTCACAGCTATCGATGCAAATTGCTACGGCAGCTGAAGAGCAAAGCATGGTATCAAATGAGATCAACAACCACGTTATCGATATTAAGCAAGGTTCAGAACAGAACTGGCAACATACCGACACCGTGGTGGCACAAATGGATGAATTGAAAAGCGATATTGATACGATTAGTAATTTGGCGAAAACCTTTATTCCAGCAAACTAAAACTGGTATGTCGCGACTAACGTTTGCAGCTCAACGGCAATATTCTTTATCCTTGAACTTGATTGACTTGTTTCGTTGGATTGCTTCGCGGTTTCTCGCACAGTTGCATTAATGCTCATGATGTTCTGATTTATCTTAGTCGACATCACGCCCTGCTCTTTGGATGCTCGTGCAATATTGGTATTTAATTCAAATATCTGTTGTACGTTATCACTAATATCATCGAGTATTTCAATAAAATTAGCTGCATCTTGCGCGGTGCTTAATGCACCCGCAGATCCGTTTTGCATGACATCAACCGTACTAAACACATTTTGCTGTAGATTTTCAATGAGCGCTTGAATTTGTACTGTCGATGCTGCTGTCCGTTGTGCTAGTGTCCTCACTTCATCCGCGACAACAGCAAATCCGCGTCCGTGAGCTCCAGCGCGAGCGGCTTCTATGGCAGCATTGAGTGCAAGTAAGTTAGTCTGTGCGGCAATGTCACGAATAACATCCAACACAATACTAATGCTATTGCCATTTTCAGCGAGATTATTCGCGACATCTACCGAGGACTGTAATTGTTCAGCAAGCGTATTAATCGAATGGCTAACATGATGAATGGTCGCTTTACCTTGTAATACTGATTTATTCGCTTCTTCGGCAGAATTGGCGGCAACATGTATATTTTGCGTAATATGTTCTGTCGCCGAGACCATCTTAGATACCGCATCAGCTAACTGATCCGACTCCACTTGTTGCGTCACTGCTAATTGATGTGCCTGAGATGATACTGTCGCATTGATTTTAGACGCTTGTTCTAAATGTTCTGAAAAAATGGGTATTTGATTAAATGTGTTTTTTAAATTATCCACAAATTGATTAAAGTATTTGCAAATCAACGTAATTTCATCCCTGCCACTGATTTTTAAAGACACGGATAAATCGCCCGACTTTATGGCTACATCGCGAAGGTGCGACTTCAACAAGTCCAAACGTGTATTGATAGAATAAGAGATGGATAGAACTGCAGAAACAATGATTATAATAAGCAATATTGTTATCAATAATAATTGATTATAAATACGGTCATTTTGCGCAATAATGTTCGTTTCTAATTCATGAGTCAATTGGTGATAAATAGCCTCTGTTTTATGTATTGAATCACGCATCACTCCCTGAAACCCCATATCTGGAGATAGGCCAAACTGCTGATACCCATCAAAAAGTTGCATAAATTTAAGACGGTAATCCGTCATTTTCAATTCAATTGCTCGCTTCACTGTGACATCAAGTGCTGATTCCTTCAAATGTAGATTAAAAAGTAAATAATTACGCTCAAATTTTTGTTTATACTTTTGCTGTTTTCGTAACATAAAGTCTTTTTCATTACGTCTTAACATAAGAATATCAGCGGTTAACTGCAACTGGGTTGATTTTCTCACTAATGATTCAGCATCATGTACCGATCGCCTTAAGCTGCCACGTAAACCAGTGTCATAAGTGAAACCAATCTTTTGATAAATAGCGACTATATTATAAAATGAATATTGATAATCTTTAAGATACTGTAATAGATTGACCAGTTCAGCGTCTTTCCCATTCTCCCAATCTAATCCTTCAACTTTCTGCTTTAATTGATTAATTCGAGCCGTTAACTGTTCATAATTACGCTCAAATTTGGTCTGATACTTAACATCTAGTCGGGTTAAAAAATCCTTCTCATTTCGACGTAACTGCAACATATCAACTTCACTATTTTTCACTAATACTAATGTTTCATTCAACATTGCGATGTTGTTAAACGAACTCAGTGCAATCATAGATAAGACAACAAGACATAAAGAAACAAGCCCAGCTAAACCTGACAGCTTTACCTTGATCGACAGGTTGTTCATATTTAACTCCTTTTAAATAATAAAATTAAGGTGTCTAAAGGTTAATACCAATACAGCAGATCGCCCTATGAAACGGGTATTCCTCCCTCTTATTAAAAGGTATATTAGATAGGCTTTATAATACTTAGTGGTTTGCTTTTTTCAGTAACTGATCGCAATAAATCAATTAATACTCATGGCTGAGGCACAGGAAAAGAAATTACCGACTTTAGTCGTATAAACAAATTAGAAATATTTGCTAAAGAAGAAAAGGAACAAAAGGATAATATTAACTTACCCCTTAAGGGTTGATAATTAAAAATGCACATACGTTATTTTTATGATGGATAGGTTACGGTGCAAATTATCTGATCCAGATAACAATAAATATTGTAAAATTAAACTAAGCTTTAGGCCTCAAAATTTTAAGTTCAAGTTGTAAAGCCGTTATGTATTACGATAAATTCACCATCCAACTAGCAACCCCTTCAGATGAACAAGATTACCTCATCATCTTAGTCGGAGATGAAAAAGGCATTAGCCAGCTATTGATTGATAATGATACCAAAGAAATTAACATTGCTGCCGACTGGCAACACTCCAGTACTTTTTTTAATGACGCGAAGCAACAACTACGTGAATACTTCAATAATAAACGCCACGTTTTTGAGTTAGAACTAAACCCTGCGGGTACCGTGTTTCAACGTCATGCGTGGCAGCAATTAACTAAAATACCGTATGGTGAAACACGCCGTTATAAGGACATTGCAGCGGGACTGGGTAATCCAAATGCATCAAGAGCGGTAGGTATGGCCAATAACAAAAACCCTATCCCGATTATTATTCCGTGCCACCGGGTGATTGGCGCGAATAATAAACTAGTGGGCTATGCTTATGGCTTAGAATTAAAACAGCAACTACTCTCTATCGAAAAAAAGAGATAATCAAAGTACTTCTTGCTGTTACCAACGGATAGTGTACCAGCAAGCGATACAGCGCAGTGTTACTGTTATTTGATATTAAGAAATGTAATCATGTTGCTGGACACTATTCATTAATAGTCTAGGCTTTAGTCTTCTCAGATTCGAGCGAATGATAGTCCGCGCTTTTTCACGAGAAATGGATAAGCGCTCACCAATTCCTAACAAGCTCAACGGCTCCTCGCCTGTTAACCCAAACCGCAATTCAACGACACGACGTTCACATTCAGGTAAATTTTCTAATAACGCTAAAAGATAATCGCGCGTGCTGCCACCTTCAATCTCTTCACTCGGTGTACTTACCGAGTCGTCTTTAATGATATCAGCAAGGGTGGTGACCGAATCATTTCCCGTAATAATGCCTTTATCTAGACTCAATTCATTAAAATAATACGACATTATTTCCATTACTTCATCTACATCGGTTTCGAGTACCTTAGCAATCACAACCAAGTCATTATCACTGCCAACATCTAATCCGAGCTCTCTGGCAACCTTAGCAATACTTTTGTGCATTTTACCGACATGAATGGGGATACGAATGGTACGAGCGCTATTCATGATACAGCGCTCAATGTTATTTTTTATCCACCAAATAGCATAAGTAGAAAAACGATAGCCTTTATTCGCATCAAATTTTTCAACCGCTCGGATTAATCCTGTGTTCCCTTCTTGGATTATATCGACTAAAGGAATAGCGCTATACTGGTAACGTTTAGCAACGCTAATCACTAAACGTAGATTGGCTTCAATCATACGGTTTTTGGCGCGTAGATCCCCCTTACCAACAGCGACTGCAACTTCATATTCTTCTTCTTTTGTCAGCAGCGTACTTTTTTTATTCACTTGTTGCATATACGCATCTAATGCATTTGATTCCTGAGATAATTCCATTTTTCAGTCCTATGAAGTCTTAACGGCTTAACGGCTTAACGGCTTAAACCTTATATAAATATTCCGATCTAATACTGTCATCAATCACCTTATAAAATCATTAGAACACTCAAGAGTATCAATAACTAGGTACTCATAATGTAATAATAAAATAATGTAACAAGGTTTCACGTTTATGTGTAGTACTTCAAATAATACTGATCAAAAATATCTGGTCAGATCAATTAGCATTGACAAACGGGTTATTTATTACATCATGGTAAATACGTAAATCATTGATACTAAAGACAAAGCGGTATCATTAACTATTTCATACAATTACCGCAACAAAACAGCCCGTAGTCGACACTATTTCTTCGCTGTTGGGTCGATTAATGATATTAGCAGTCGTATAATGATGAAAAAGAAGCAGCATAAGGATGATAATGCAATTTTCAACACTAGGTAGTAGCGGTTTGTCTGTGTCCCGAGTCTGTTTAGGCAGTATGACGTGGGGTTTTCAGAATAACCAGCAAGACGCCAATCAACAAATCGAATACGCGTTATCACAGGGCGTGAACTTTATAGATACGGCTGAGATGTATGCCGTGCCGCCGTCAGCAGAGACCTATGGTAAAACAGAGACTATTATTGGAAATTGGCTAGCGGCCAACCCACATCGTCGTAAAGACATAGTGTTAGCCACTAAGATTGCAGGCCCCGGATTACCTTGGGTACGTAACGGTGGACCGATTACTGGTGATGCTATCGTTCAAGCTGTAGACGCTTCATTAAAGCGTCTACAGACCAGTTATATCGACTTATTCCAGCTACACTGGCCAAACCGCCCTAATCCGCACTTTAGTCAGCACAGTCCCAATAAGATCCGCTTTAGTGATATCAATGCGGCCGACCATACCGCACAAATGCTTGATATTTTACAAGGGTTAAAACGTTGTGTTGATGCAGGCAAGATCCGCTTTTGTGGTTTGTCTGATGATACCACCTGGGGAATTAATACTTACCTGAAGCTCAGTGAGCAATATGACCTGCCACGCATGGTGTCAATTCAAAATGAATTCAGCTTATTGCACGCGAAAGACTGGCCCTACTTAATCGAAAACTGTGTGCATGAAAATATCGCCTATCTACCTTGGTCTCCGCTGGCGACAGGCATGTTATCAGGAAAGTATTTAAACAATGCGCGACCAGAAGGCAGTCGCTGGACATTCTCGCAACGCAATAAATTATATAGAAATACTGAAAGTGCCCACCTTGCGACTGCAGAATATGTTGATATTGCCCACCAGCACGGTCTTACACCAGCACAGTTGGCTTTAGCTTGGTGCGATCAAGTAGATGGTGTCACATCGACCATTATTGGTGCGACAACACTACCGCAATTAAAAGAAAACATTTCTGCCTTTTCAACGCCGCTAACACCACAAGCATTAGCGGATATTGAATCGGTATTTAAACGTTATCCAGCACCGTTTTAATAAAAAAGGCTATTTAGTTAACTAGATAGCCTTTAATCTAATAAGTCCGATGTTCAATATTAATCAAAATTAACAGTCACTCTATGCCCAGAAGATTCTATTTCACGCTTATGTTGCCAGTTAAAACGTGCAGTGAGTTTGTCAGTTAATTTAACCCCCAAGCCAAACCCCAAATCATTTGTGCTACTGTCATTCACCATAGTAGTATCAATATCGTCATTCACATTACGAATGACAACCTGCCCTTGCTGTTGGCGAATTGTCACAACACCCGTATCGGTGTGCTGAAATGCATTACGGATCAAATTAGCGAGTACAATTCGGCAGGCAGTGGCTGGTAATTCCACTTGCCATTCACTGGTATCAAGTTCAACGGTTACTGATTTACCGCGTAATAAATAGCTTAAATCGTCCACTGTTTGCATGATTTGTTCGTCTAATTTAACAAGTTCAGGCGTTAATGATAATGACTCATCTCGACTCAACCACAGCAAGGTTTCAGTCAAATGACTCATGGTAAAGCCCGCGCGTTCGATGCGTTCAATAACTTGCAGTTGCTTGGTTGTCATAGGTGATTTACTGTTGATTTTATTCAACAGTTCAACATTAGTACGGATAACCGCGATTGGTGTACGTAATTCATGGCTGGCATTACGCAAAAACTCATGTTCGCGATCAAGGCTCTCTTGCACCGAATTAAGGCTGCTATGTACAATTGTCGCTAAAGTGTTCAGCTCTTTGTATTTAAATTCTGGCGGCGGTTGCTGCAAGCTTTCAGTATTCAATGACTTGGCCCAATCTCGTAATGCTTCGACAGGCGAGGCAACACGACGCATCACCATCATTAATAACAAAGCAAACACCGCAATGCCACCTAAACCAAATACTGGGATCCAGAAAAACTGAGAACCGGGTCCACCGGACAAGCGAGCATGTAAATCGCCCGAATAGGACTTATAGATATACAATAATTGCCCTTGTTTCGTTTCCATCACCATCAAAAAGTGCACAGCACTCGGCGGCGAAAATAACTCATCTTTAATAATATACTTGTTTAATTCGAACATATTCGTCGGTGGTGTTACAAAATGGTCTCTCGCCTCAGCGGGGAGATCTTGCCAGCGACTTGAGACATAGAAATCCAGCAACATTTCAGGCTGGCCATCTTGTACTTCTAGCCCTTCTGTATCAGCAACTTCGACCATAGTACCGCGTAATACCGAGTCCATGCCTTCAACAAAATAATTAACCGTGAGCGCAGAAAACATAATGGCCATACAGACACCAAGAAACAACATTGCGCCAAGAAAATATAATCGTAAACTGGGTCTTAATTTCATAACATAAACCTATTTAGAGGAAACTCGTAGCGCAAAGCCGACACCTGATATGGTATGCAATAATGGCGGCACATCACCCGCATCCAATTGTTTACGTAAATTATAAATATGCACCTTTAAACTATTACTATCGGGTTGGTCGTCACCCCAGACAGCCTGCATCAACTTTTCTCGAGAGACAGGATTAGGTGTTGCACGCATTAATACTTCGAGTATTTTCCACGCGATGGGTGATAGCTTTAACAACTGCTGAGCACGGTATGCCTGTTTTTGTTGTAGGTCTAACTCTAAATCAGCCAAGCTTAAGCGTTTAACCTGACCACTACGACGGCGGGCTAAAACCTGCATACGCACTATCAGCTCCGCCATCGCAAACGGTTTCACTAAATAATCATCGGCACCAGAATCAAAGCCCTCTAGCTTATCATCCAAACTATCGCGCGCTGTCAGCATCAACACCGGGGTATCAATGCCCTGCTCACGCATATGCTTACAAACTGTTAATCCGTCCATTTTAGGCAGGTTTAAATCCAGAATAATCGCTTGGTAATCATTATTGGTGATCATGTTTAAACCTGCTAGTCCGTTTGCCGCATGGTCACACTGAATGTCTTCCAGCTCTAAATAATCAACCACAGCAGTCGCTAAATCTAAATCATCTTCCACTAACAACAGGTTTAACATTTTGATTTACCCTTAAATTAATTTTACCATTTAGCACACTATGTCTAATACAAAATCCAGCGCCCGTATCAGGGGAGTCCGCCAACATAAAACAGCTGTTGTTGACTGACTCGACCAATTGAGTCTGCGTCTAGCCTAGACTCGTTTCACCTTTCCCCATCATTTTAGCGAAAAACTGTTTAGTTTCATATTGAATGAACAATAACGCAGGTATCAATACCAAGGTGATCAAGGTAGCAAACAAAATACCATATCCTAATGATGCCGCAGCTGGGATCAAGAACTGTGATTGTGTCGATGTTTCACCGAGTAATGGCGCAAGACCAACAAACGTAGTCACCGAGGTCAATAACACCGCGCGTAAACGGCTACTACAAGCCGTCACAATAGCATCGTGTAGTGACATTTTAGCCTCTTTCATCAACTCATTAAAACGCGAGACCAGTAACAAACTGTCATTCACCACCACGCCACTGAGCGCCAGAATACCATTTAACGATAAAATACTAATGGTCAGATCATTGAGCCAATGTCCTAATATAGCCCCAACAATACCAAACGGGATCGCAAACATAATAAGCACAGGTTGCACATACGATTTTAATGGAATAGCCAGTAATACGTAAATAGCCAACAGCGCGCCAACAAATACCGAGATCATCGAACTTGTTGTTTCCCCCTGCTCTTCTGCTTCACCCGCAAAATGTATATTTAGCTCAGGGAATTGACGCGTTAACTCTGGCACTAAATCACGCTGTAAATTCGCCACCAACTCATTCGATGCTAATATCGATTTGTCCACCGATGCAGTGAGATACACAGTACGTAAGCTATCAATCCGGGTGATCTCATCTTCTTGATATTCACTACTAATACTCGCCACACTACTCAGAGGCACAACCGTACCGTCTGGCGTACGCACACGCGCTTGCATAATATCCGCTAATGTTTGACGCTGCGCTTCAAGATAACGAACACGCACTTTCACTTCATCTTTATCACGCTGGAAACGCTGTACAATATCACCACCAAATGCTTGCAATACTTGTTGCGACAACGTCGCCGTATCCATGCCTAAACTACGGCCTTGCTCTGTTAATACAAACCGTAGCTGTGGCTGACCAGGGTTAAGATTATCATCAATACCGCTCACACCTGATATCGACTCTAACGCAGTTTTAAACTGTATGCCTGCGGCTTTCACCGTCGCATTGTCCCACGATTTTAACTCGACTTTAAAGTTATCGACCATGTGTTTACTAGCAAGAAATTTAAGCTTCTTAATCCCTTCAGGTGAACCTACTAACGCCTGCCACTCTGCAGTAAATTCAGTTGACGGATAAACAGAGTCAGCATCCAGTTCTACCGTCAACGTACCCGAACTGTCATCTTCAGCAAGGACCTGTAAACTCATAATCTCGCTATTTTCGCTGGTCGCCACAACATCGTATTTAACTAATAGATTCTTATCCGCCTGTAATGCGGCTTGCTCTATCCAAAGTAAATTCGTGTTGGTTTGACCAAAACTGGCATCATTTTGCATCACCATGTCAGCGCTCACTACTTCACCTGGTATATCAGGGAAAAATGTAACGCGTACACTGCCCGTTAATGGCAAGCCAACCACCAGAATAAACAATGCGATGAAGGCTAAGATAACGGCATAACGTAATTTTAATGACCACTCAATCACGTTACGGTAAATACGTACATTAAACCAGTTTAACCCTGCATCAGCGGTATTTTGAATACGTACCCACACACCTTTAATGCCCTTTGTCGATTGACGAGCGGTGTTTAAATGCGCTAAATGCGACGGTAGGATTAATTTAGATTCCACCATCGACAGCAATAAACAGATCGTCACGACACCTGCAAACTGCGCATAGATCTTACCAAGATTACCGTCAACATTGGCAATCGCAACAAACGCTGCCACAGTTGTCAATACACCAAACAAAGTCGGGATAGCGACTTTCATTGTGCCTTTTACCGTATTGGCGACAGTATCGCCCTCTTCTTTACGGGTGGTATAAATACTTTCACCGATCACCACTGCATCATCAACCACAATACCGAGCGCCATGATAAAACCAAAGGTGGTCATCTCGTTAATCGTCAAACCAACAAAAGCATCTTGCATAAAGAACAGGGTGCCGAATAACACAAACGGTAAACCCGCAGCAACCCAAAATGCAACGCGGATATTCAAGAATAGCGCTAGCACAATAAACACCAGTGCAATACCAGTTAACGCGTTCTTGGTTAACAGTGATAAGCGGTCTGTAATAGTGTTACTTTGATCGTACCAAGTCACCAGCTCAACATCGGCAGGTAATAACCCACGCGCATGCCATTCATCAACGACTTCCTGCGCTTGTTTCACAATCTGGGTAATGTCACCATTATCATCCATCACAATCTCAATCGCCATGCCATTTTGTTGATCATAACGGGATAATGTGTAGCTATCATCGGCAAACGAGTCCGTAACTGTCGCGATATCCGCTAAGGTAATAACACCACCACTGCTACTGGTAATCACCGGAATACTCGCGAATTCACTTTGCTGATACGCCTGCGATGATGCTTTTAAGCGCATCACTTTTTCACCATTACGTAAACTGGTCGTTAATGGCGTGGCAGATTCAGCATTGATCACTGCAGAAATATCTGCAATAGTTAGTCCGTATGCTTGTAACTTGGCTTCATCAACTTCAACAGAGATCATCGGTTCAACTTTAGCTTTAATCTCTAGATCACGAATACCTGATTTTGCTAACAGGTTGGATTTTAATTTTTCCGCTAAAGCCTGTAATGTTGCGCGATCAGCATCGCCGTATAGCTGCACCCATAAAGCATGATCCTGACGACGTGCTTTATCTATTACAGGTTTTTCAGCATCACTAGGGAAATTATTGATCGCATCAACATTGGTTTTCACATCAGTCAGTAAAGTATCGAGTGAATAACCACTGGTTTTTTCAATACTAACCGAGCTACCGTTCGCGTTAGATGTCGAAGTAATACGCTTAATACCAGCGACGGTTTCAAGCGCATCTTCAATCTTGATCGCGATGCCCTCCTCCGCTTGTTTGGCGTCACCACTGTCGTAGTTAACCGATACACGAATGGTATCTGGTTCAATACTCGGAAACGCTTCTTTGCGTAAGTTTCCTAATGCCATTACCCCAAGGAGGATGATACTAATTAGTAGTAAGTTAGCCGCTACGGAATTGGTGGCAAACCAGTTAATGACCCCCTGCAATGGATTCATAGTAGATAATTCGCTAGGTTGTGACGGACGAGTTGTTAAATCACTATGTTGTTCACTCATAATTTCACACTCGCGTTATTTATCGTCACATCAGAGACGACAGAGGCATCTGCAAGTTGCACATCACTTTGATTGGTTAACTTCGCGATCACCTGCATGCCTTGCACATAGCTGTTTAATGGACGAATGATAATGTTGGCACTGTCCATCCCCGCCATTGGCTTAATGTAACTTAATTCACCTTGAGCAAACTGCTGCTGGGCAGTGAAAGTAGCCAAGTGACCATCTGCACCTATATACCAAACTTCGCCATTTTGTGATATCGCCGACGCAGGCAATTGCCATAGATCATTCAGCGCTTTACCCTGTACTGTAGCCGTCACAAACGTACCCGGAAATAGTGGTGTTTGCTGTGCTAACGGCTGTTCAACGACAACGACCAAGGCACGTTGACGACTGTTATTATCAAGATGCTGTTCGACACGTTCAACGTAACCTTGCCACTGGCTATCACCCGTAGTGTTCGTTAAGGTAACTGGCCATTGACCCTCTACTGCCCCACTGATGTTCGGTAAACTTGACCATTGATGCGCCGATAATGGGATCTCAATCTCCATGCGGTCTGTGCTGTATAAGGTCGCAATACTATTACCCACTTGCAGATAACTGCCTAATTGCACATCTCGACTCACCACTAACGCTGAAAATGGCGCTGTAATGACGGTTTTATCTAAATCACGTTGTGCTTTAGTTAACTGGCTTTGAGCATTTTTAAACGTGGCTTGAGCGGCAATCAGCTGCGGTTCACGTAATACCAACGGGGAATCAGGATCTCCACTGATACCGGAGTTATGCCATTCCAGACGTGCTTGCTGGCCTTGACGCTTCTCTTCTAACAAGGCTAATTTAGCGTCGGCGACTGCCACTTGCGCACTGCTGAAGGCTTGCTGATAATCAATATCATTAATTTTAATAACCGCTTCGCCTCGCTTGAACTGCTTGCCTGTCGCAAAACTCTGTCCGAGGGATTCGACCTGACCACTGACTTCACTGGTGAGGGTTAATTGATAACGCGATTTTGCCTCACCATAACCAATCACTTCAGCCTGGTAACTGCCTTTAGTCACGGCCATCACCGTGACTTCGGGTAATTGCACAACAGCTTTAACAACAGGCGTATGAACAGCACTATTCGCAGTATCCATTTTGGCACCGTTATAACTCATTACGACAAAAATACTGGCTGCGGCCGCTAATGTGATCGCGATAGTAATAACATTCTTTTTCATGATGCTTCTCCAGCATTGTCTGTTGTGATGCCAAGCCCTAAGGCCAGTCCTAAATCAATACGATTAACCAGTCGGTTATAGGTGGCTTGTGTCAATTTCGATTGCAGATCAAAAGTTTGTTGCTGTACGGTAAGCAGATCTAATATATCCACCAGCCCTTGGCGGTATTTAGTTTGATAGTTAGCCTCGCTACGCTTCGCACTCGTCAACGCGTCATTAAGGTGTTGCTGCTGACGTTTTAACGACTGCTCTTGGCCCAGGCTATTTTCAACCTCGTTCACCGCTGTTAAGAGCGTTTCTTGATAAGCCCAATATGTTTGCTCGGTCGTCAATTCCGCTATTTCAATTTGGCTACGTAACTTACCTCCTTGGAATATAGGGGCTGTAAGTTGGCCTAATAAGCTCCATACCGGACTTGTTAATAACGCTTCACTGGGTGAATTGGCAATATCGGTTAACGACGCGGATAAATTGATTGACGGTAACAAGGCTTTATAAGCAACATCCGTTCGATATTGTGCAGCACTAATCTCTGCATAAGCAGCTTGTAAATCGGGACGGCGACCTAAATTTTGTTCCGGTAAACCCGCTAATGGTTGCAATACGTTAGGGAAATCACGCCCTACTTCAATCCCAGTGGAGTGCCCTAACAACAATCCTAGGTTACGTTGGTTTTTCGCTAAGGTTTCTTGCTTTTCTGCTAACGTTGCACGGGTCTGCGCGCTACTTGTACGTGCATTATCTAGCTCTTCAAGAGCCCCTAAACCACTCCGATAGCGGCTTAATACAAAATTTTCATTGTTCTCTAATACTGCTAAACGAGCAATTTCAATAGTAATTAATTGTTGCTGTAAATTAATTTGTAACCAACTGCGCATGATATTTGCCGCTAATGCATCTCGAGCGCCCTGATAAGTCGCCTCTGAGTTTTTAATATCCATGTCTGCAGCAGCGACTTCATCACTGAGCGTCTGCCAGATATCAAGTTCCCAACTCACGCTAATGTCAGTTTTATAACTTGTATCCCCATCAGCCCTCTCAGCGTTAAATCCGCCACTCACTTGCGGAATTCGTTCACTTTCCGCCACACCTTGCTGTGCATAAGCAATTTGCAAAGAAATTGCAGTTTGTTGCAAACTTGGGTTTTGCAATATCGCTTGTTCGACTAAACTAGTCAGTTCAGGTATCGCGATCAGCTCAGTTAATTGCGTAATATCAACGGCATCTTGTTGTTGATATTGCCAATGTGTTATTTCAGTCAGCGCTGAATCAGCACTTTGCTTATAATTAACCGTGCTGCTACTGCAGCCAACAACCGCTGCAACAGTAAGTGCTAACATTGAATGACGTAGTGCTAACACTGAATATCGTGATGGACTAGAATAAGCCATTGTTTATCTCCTCAATTTTACTAAGGCAAGTATAAAAAATGGAAGGTTAAGATAGGGTTAAGACGGGTAAATAAAACACAATAAACACAGTTATATATGTTTATTCACATATCATATAACTGACAAAAATTTACTGTTAAAATTGTAAAAATGAGATCTAATCAACTAAAAAAACACACTTAAGACGTATAATTAAAACTAACTCCAAATAAGGATATAAGGAATTAAATATGCCATTTGTTAACATCAAACAATCATTCTCTGAGTGGCAAGATCGTCTAAATACGCTCGCCAATCATTCAGGCTTACATTCAATCCTGATCATGGAGTCAAAACCCGACACAATGGAAGTTGTCGTTGCCAATGAACAACCTATTTATAATGTGGGAGACTGTGGCCCCAAAAGTCGGCAGCCAGGTTGCCACGAACTGTATTGCGAACGTGTTGTCGATACTGCGCAGCCGGTATTTATCCCAGATGCAAGTATTGATGAAGAATGGAAAGGCAACGAAGATTACGTGAAATTTAATCTCGGTGTTTATCTTGGGTTTCCATTGATGGCTAAAGGGGTTGTCGTTGGGACAATTTGTGCCCTAAATGATAAAACATTTGATTTTAACGAAGGTTCACCATCGGTATGCAGTGAGTTAGTGCAATTGAAAGCTGATATCGAATTAGCATTCTAATGATGCTCAACGTTAGCAGCATATATTATGTTGCTAACGTCCTTATTAACGCTCACTTTGCGTTTTTTATTACTGCTATAAAGCTGTTAATCCGCATCTAGTCACCTTTTCAATGATCAAACGTTTCATTAATTCCTTTTGAATTATCTAAATCCAGATACACTGCGATAGTATGGCTCTTCAAATCGCGTTACGTTAACCCTGCTAAAGACCATAGATATATTATTGATATAACTAACTTTATACTCCTTATTATGTAAAAGGTATAAGCAAACTGTTCCTGATTTAAGCTAACTGCTATTTTTCGGTCAAAAAACAACTTAAACTAAGCTAAATGATTAAATTCAATAGGTTTTTTTAGTAAGTGTGTAGTATGCTGCCTCATTCATAAATGAACAGCGCATTCAATACTCAAGATGAAAATAATTATCGTTACTGTTTGTTATTAATCAATAAAATTGAGATGACATTATGGATTTGATCCCCTCTCTATTACAACAAATGTGTGTTTACCTCGTGTTCGCTTATCTACTCAGCAAAACACCTATTTTCATGCCTCTATTAAATATATCCTCACGCTGGGAGCATAAACTTAGCTGTTATCTTTTATTTTCGATATTTTGCATCATGGGTAGTTATTTTGGTTTGCAATACCAAGATGCAATAGCGAATACCCGCGCAATCGGCGCTGTAATGGGGGGGTTATTTGGCGGCCCTATTGTTGGATTAGCCGTCGGCATGACAGGTGGTATACATCGTTATTTTATGGGTGGCTTTACTGATCTCGCTTGCGCTATTTCGACATCCATAGAAGGCTTGATTGGTGGTTTTTTTCACATATATCTGTTACGTAAAAATAAAATTAATGACCTATTTAAACCACACGTTATTTTTTTAATTACCTTGATTGCAGAACTAACACAGATGGCAATCTTACTTGCGGTCGCCAAACCTTACGATCAATCACTCGCATTAGTCAGTCAAATAGCGCTACCTATGATCACCGCAAACACGATTGGTGCAGTCTTATTTATGAGTATTATCGAGGATAGAAAATCTATTTTTGAAAAGTATTCAACCGCATTTTCACAACGCGCATTAAGAATTGCAGATCGCAGTGTCGGCATTCTTAATCAAGGTCTTGATACTGAAAGTGCGAAAACCATAGCAAACATTCTTTATGAAGAAACGAATGTCGGTGCGATAGCTATTACAGATAGGCACAACATTCTAGCCTTTGTTGGTATTGGTGAACGACATCATAAAGCGAATGTGCCCATTTCAAATTATACTCAACAAGCGATTAATGAAAACCGCATCGTAGACCTAAACAGCACAACTATCTACCGATGCCCTATTGATGAAAAATGCCGATTAGGCTCAGCATTAATCTTACCGTTACGTAATGGTAACAATGAGGTCGTAGGCACAATTAAATTGTACGAACTACACCGAAAGCTACTGTCTAATATCAATATATCGATGGCAAAGGGGATCGCACAATTACTGTCGAGCCAGATATTACTTGGTCACTACCAGCAGCAACAAACACTATTAACACAAGCTGAGCTTAAATTATTACATGCTCAAGTTAACCCACACTTCTTATTTAATGCGCTAACAACAATTAGTGCTGTGACACGTCGTGAACCAGATAAAGCCAGAGCTTTGATCCAGCACCTGTCACAATTTTTCCGTAGTAATCTTAAACAGAACATTGAGTCGGTAACCCTGCGTGAAGAGCTGTCTCACGTAAACGCTTATCTGACCATTGAACAAGCCCGATTAACAGATAGATTAACGGTCAATATTGATATCGACCCAGATTTGATGGATATAAGACTACCGAGTTTTACTCTACAACCCCTCATCGAAAATGCCATCAAGCACGGTATTTCAACTATGCTAGGAGCCGGTAAATTAGAGATATACAGTAAAAAAACAGCGAAAGGAACGCTTATTTTTGTCACCGACAATGCGGGTACATATGTCACAACAAAAGAAGATTCAAAAGGGTTAGGACTGAAAATAGTAGATAAAAGACTAATTAATCATTTTAATAGCAGTTCAAGTTTACAGATTTCAAGCATAGCAAATAAGCTAACTCAAATATCATTTTTACTACCGATAAGCACGATAACAATTAATAATAAGGAACACTAGCTCATGCTTAATGCTATCGTCATTGACGACGAACAGTATGCTCGTGAAGAGTTAATCGAATTATTACATGAAACCAAACAGATTCGAGTAATTCAACAAGCAGAAAATGCAATCGAAGGCTTGCAACTCATTAACAAGTTAAAGCCCGACATTATATTTTTAGATATTCAGATGCCACAGATTACGGGCATTAAGATGCTCTCGATGCTTAACCCTGACAACATGCCTAAAGTTGTGTTTTCAACAGCATATGATCAATATGCTTTGCAGGCTTTTGAAGAGAACGCTTTTGATTATCTGCTTAAGCCTATCGATCCCGCGCGATTACAAAAAACGGTAGACAGGTTAGTCAAGTCAACAACACCGCAAAACTACACTGCGATAGAGCATAAACAGTTGGCGCAAGTTCCTTGCACTGGTCACAACCGTATTCTCATTATAGCCACTGAAGATATTGAATTTGCATACAGCGGATTATCTGGTGTGTACATTAATACCGGCCAGCAAGAAACAACGAGCCAATTAACATTGAAGGTACTAGAAGAAAAGACCCCTTTAATTCGTTGTCATCGCCAGTACCTTGTTAATCTAAAAGCAATTAAAGAGATACAACTATTGGATAATAGTTTAGCTGAAATCGTGACGACAAGTGGTAAAACGTTACCCGTAAGCCGCCGTTACCTAAAACTATTAAAACAAAGCTTTGGTATTGTATAAGCATTCGGAATTCAACGGCAAAAAAATAGCCTTACCACGAAAGTGAATAAGGCTATTTTTATGCTAAAGACTGAATATAAAGAAACATTACTTAATGTGTAGAAGCACTTCTTTCACCCCTGCCAGGCTGATCTATATCCAATCTCCTTTGCATCCTTGTCAGCAACAGTGCTGTACGAGTTTAATTGATGGACGCAAGCCACCAAAAAAAATACAACAAACTCATATAGATCTCCTTATTTATATGGGCGTAATTTTAGTAAGATAACGCTATATTAATAGTGTTGATTATGTCAGTGGTTGTATGGCGACTTAAGTGGTCGATGTTACCGGTAAAATCGTTCAATTATTGAAACTAATCGTTACATTGAACATTAAACGGCAGACATAAAAAAAGCCCTTAACCATATGGCTAAGAGCTTAATGCACAATTAAGGCAAACGTTATTTAATTAAGTGACGGTCACTATAAATTAAGCACAACATTTTTTGTATTTTTTACCACTGCCACATGAGCAAGGATCATTACGGTTAGGCGTTTTTTCGAATACAGTTGTTTTTGGCTTATTTAACATACCGTCTAAATCACGGGTGTTTTCTTCTTTGTCTGCATTTACTTCAATGTTCGCGACTAATTTGGTGTCAGCTAAAATTACTTCAATTTCAGTTTTACGCTCTGGTGTTTGCACGGTCAAATTTAAAGGTAACTCGTCAGTCCCAAGCTTAATATCACGTTTAGTGTTATAGCCAGATTTAACGTGATTTAATCTCGCGTCAATACGACCTTTGAAAAACATTTTAGACATCTGCAGTTCCTAATTTTTAGATATTCTTAATTCAGTGGGCTCTTATACTATAAAACTGCCATCTTTTAAACACTAGGCTAGTTAATTAATTAAAACCGCGTCTATATCGCTAAAGGTTTCGTTATTTATGCCGTTAACCAAGTTAATTAACGCATAATGTTAAACTGTAATTATAATAATTCAAATTAAAGTGCTGATTATTACTGAAATCCAGCAACATTTTACATTTGAATTCCCTTATCGATAGGCCAGGACAATACCCTAATGAATTTAAGTCAATTTAGTATCAAGCAAAAACTGATCATAGCTATGATTAGTGCCGTTATTACCGCGACCTTACTCGTCGGGTTCGTGAGTCAAAACCTAGCCAAAGAAGTCATTGAAACACGCTTAACCAATTCTGAACTACCCGCTAAATTAATGCAGATCCGCAATCAGGTTGATAAAGAGATATCAAGCTTACAGCAGGCAGCCCAGCAAGTGGCGAGCAACCGATTTATGCTTGAGTTATTACAAACGGAACGAACCCCTGCGCAAGAAGCACAGCTTGTGCAAGTGCTTAACGATGTAAAAAGCCAATATCAGCTTATTGATGCTTCCTTTGCTAACCGTATAACCGGTGACTACTGGAATCAAAACGGGTTTTTACGTCAGCTGAATCGTCAACAAGATAACTGGTTTTTTGACTTTACCAACAGTAGTCAGCAACAGTCTGTGAGTGTATTTAAAGAAAGTAACGGCGAAATGAAACTCTTTATTAACTACCAGCAACGTAATGGGCAAGGCATGTCTGGCCTGTCAAAATCCCTCGATGAAATGGTCGATTTTATCAATCAATTTAAGCTAGAGCAAAGTGGTTTTGTTTATCTGGTGGATGCAGCAGGCATGATCCGTCTACATAATGACAGTGCGCTTATGGGTAAGACCAGCCTAATCCAACAATATGATAGCCAAGTAGCCACTTCCCTACTTAAAAAAACTGCATTCAATCTAGCGGAAACGACCGTGTCGGATCATGATACATTAATTGCCAGTAGTTATATCCCATCAATGGATTGGTATGTGATTGCCGAGTTACCGACCGAGGAAGCATTTGCCAGCTTAGCGCAAGCCAATAACAAGATCATGTTATGGACATTTGTAATTGCCCTTGCTTTTACTTTCATCGCCATCTGGTTAGGTAACAACATTACGCGTCCAATTCAACGTATCGCAGGTGTGTTTTCTGAGCTTGGTAATGGTGACGGCGATCTGCGTCAACGTATTGAGATTCAAGGACACGATGAAATTGCGCAATTGTCATTGGGCTTTAATAGTTTTATCACTAAAATCCACGATTCAATGCAAGAAGTATCACGCACTGGTGAAGCGCTCCAGGAGGCAGCAGCAGAAGTGGCAGGCCAAGCGCAGATCACTTTAGATAATAGCCATGAACAACGAGACCGCACCTTTCTGGTCGTCACTGCAATTAATGAAATGGGCGCGACAGTTAACGAGATCGCTAATAACGCATCAGCGGCAGCCGTTGAAGCCCAAAATGCAGAAACTGAAACCCGAGGTGGTCAACACGTTGTAACCCAAGCTAGTGATGTGATTAACCAGCTTGCAGGTGATGTGGATGAAGTCAGCCAAGTTATCGACTCATTAGCCAATAATACCCAGGCGATTGGTGGCATTTTAGAGGTGATAAGCAGCATTTCAGCGCAGACTAATCTACTGGCGCTTAACGCTGCGATCGAAGCGGCACGTGCGGGTGAACAAGGGCGTGGTTTTGCCGTAGTTGCAGATGAAGTACGTAGTTTAGCAAGCCGTACCGATCAATCTACCAACGAAATTCAAATAATGATTGATAACTTACAAAATGAGGCCAGCAGCGCAGTAGCAGCTATGCTAAAAAGCCGTGAGTTAACCACACAGGGCACAATCGCGACAACCGATACCTCGACAGCACTAGTATCTATTGGTGAGCGTATTGGCCATATTTCGGACATGAACACACAAGTCGCGACAGCAACAGAAGAGCAATCAACAGTGGTCAATGAAATCAATCAAAACATCGTTGAGATTAATGATATCACTCAGTGCACAGCAGATACTGCAGAAGGCTTAGCAAAGTCAAGTCATGCATTACGCGATCTTTCGATGCGCCTTGGTGATATGGTAGGCGTATTTAAGTTATAGCGGACTAGCTGGATCTAAATATATTAAAAATACCGCTTAACATAGCGTTACGCGGTATTTTTTATTCATTATCTATTGTAGATTTGACCATTAAATAACGTTGAGTGTCGCGACTAATTCCTTGTTACGTACTTCAATTGACTCTAGAACAGCTTTAATCATGGTTTGGGTTAAGTCATCTTTAAGTTTATATATTGGCATTTGGTTAAGTACTGGATTTACCACTTGCTCTGCTATTTGGATCACTTGTGGTGTAAACAAGTCCGGCATACCTTCAACCTTAACTTCATGCACCTTCATATTTGTTACGTAGAACGCGGATTTTTCTGAATTATAACTCAGTGATCCCGTTAGTCGCGTATGACCACTGTACTCTAATCCTGCCATTAATAGTTTAACATTTAATTGCAGCTCAATTTCATTCTTATCTTTCGCTAGTGCCAATACAGGTTTGCTCAGTTCAACCGTCAAAAATGAAGTTTTTCTCACTAGCGGCATGACACTCAAGACTTTCTCTTGCAGCTCTGCTTCGCTAAATTTAACCGTTAACGCCTGTGCGGGTAATACAAATGTGCACATTAATAACAAGGTGATGATTAACTTATTCATACCAGTTTTCATTATTTAACACTCTCTAGTTCGGTATTACTCTGCACTTCGCCACTAAAACCAACGCGATTATCACCGACAGAATAAGCGACAATTTGGCTAAGTTCTTGCAGACTGTAACCCGATTCTAGTCGCCATTGGTTAAAGGTGTTTTGGATCGTGGTTAAACTACGTTTGGTCATGAGCCCACCATCGATGAGTTGATGCCCACGAAAATAAGCTTCCACATCACTGCTCAAAATAAACGTATCTTTACCTAATCGACGCAATGCATACGGGCCGGTATTACCACCTAAACGACTGCCGTGTTTTTTCATATATTGCCATAAACCCACGACATCATCGGCTGGCCATTGTGCTAACCACTTAGCAACAGAGCCATGTTCGTCACAGATATCTTTGAGCCACAGCGCGTTATCACGAACTGTCTTTACCTTGGTATAGTTACGAATAATTTTAGCATCAGCCGCTTTACGCTCTAACATATCGTCAGGCATTAAGATTAGCTTATCAATGTCAAAGCCCCAGAACACCTCTTCAAATCCAGCCCACTTAATTTCAATAATTCGCCATACGAACCCTGATTTAAAGATCGCACGGGTAAACTCAGCCAACACATCGCTGTTTTGTACAGTAACGAGTTCGGCATTTGTCAGTGGTTGCGATAATAAATACGCTAACGCCTGTTCTCCGCCCTTACGTTCCGCGGCACGGTGGTATATTTTGTCGAATGATTCCATAACGTATCTCTAAACCGTTTAAATGTATTGGATAAGTGTACAGTAAATTAGCAATACAAACCAAGGTTCAGGAATATAACGATAAGGAAAAACGCTACATCATAAACATAACAACGGGCTCGAGGTTAAGCCTGAATGATAATACAACATTGTTCAGGTTTAACCTGTCTTGCTCGGTAACCGTCCAGTGGTAGCCCGCACTGATTGTGACGGCCGAGTTAACATGGTATTTAACCCCCACTTTAAATTTTGTAGCGTTATAAATAGATTGGATAGCATCCACTTCATGATCGAGGTTCACAAGGTCATATGATACATTAAAATCTATTTCATACTCAGGTGACGTAGAATACGTAACACCCAATACTGGTGATGTTAATATTGCAACGGTTTTATCTTTTTCTTGTCCTTCAATTCTTGCGACTAAAGCACTAACGCCAAGATTAACCGAACCATATATCTCCGCATATTCATGAACCCTAAATGTCTTTGACAAACCAACCGTAATATCCGTTGATTTAGCCGATGCATCGCTGACTTCTGATATGTCACTTTTTTTATCAATGAATGTTTTGAAATGTACATCTTCCGACATTTCATTTTCTGTATTCAACGTCCATGTGTCTTCTGCATAGCTCAATTCAATATTACTATGGTAAAAAGACTCCGCGGCAGCCAATGGGCTTAAAGCAAGTAAGCTCACCGCAGATAAAACAGATTTAATCGACATCAATGTCTACTCATCACTTAGTTAAGGTATAACCTTATTATCGACAGGCAGAGCAATTACTCCAGTTAAAATTACAAAAAACGCGCAACTTAATGAAAAGTAAGGCGCGTTTATATTCTCGAAATGCTATTTATGCCAGCGTTTAAATATCAGTGATGTGTTGATCCCACCAAAGGCGAAGTTATTAGTCATCACAACATCAGTGTGTATCTCACGGCCTTCACCGCGAATATAATCAAGATCGCCACATTCAGGCGCGATATTATCTAAGTTGATTGTCGGTGCGAACCAGTTGTCTTGCATCATGTTGATTGATGCCCACGCTTCAATTGCGCCACAAGCACCAAGGGTATGACCTAAATAACTCTTTAATGAGCTGATTGGTTTTTTACCTAACGCATTGGCAGTGGCGATGGTTTCGGCAATGTCGCCTCGGTCCGTTGCTGTACCATGGGCGCACACATAACCAATTTCATCGATATCAATCTTGGCATCTTCCACCGCTTGTTCAATGGCTACTTGCATAGTTGCCGCGGTTGGTTGGGTCACGTGTTTACCGTCAGAGTTACAACCAAAACCAATGATCTCAGCGTAAACCGTCGCGCCACGCGCAAGGGCATGTTCCAACTCTTCTAGAATCAGCGTACATGCGCCTTCACCAATCACCAAGCCATCACGATCAGTATCAAATGGTCGCGGTGTGAGCGCTGGTGTATCATTTTTAACACTTGTTGCATACAAGGTATCAAATACCGCCGCTTCGGTAATACAAAGCTCTTCAGCACCACCAGCAACCATCAAATCTTGACGACCAAATTTAATCGCTTCATACGCATAACCAATGCCTTGTGAACCCGACGTACAGGCCGAACTTGTGGTAATAACACGTCCCGTCAAACCGAAGAATACGCCTACGTTTACTGGTGCGGTGTGTGACATAGTTTGGATATAACTGGTCGCCGTTACGCCAGACATGTTACCCGTGTCCATCATGCGGCTAAAATTAACCAGTGGTTCAGTCGAACCCACTGATGAACCGTACGAAATACCCGTGCGACCATCGGTTAATGCTGGGTGGTCTAATAATTGCGCTTGCTCTAACGCCAACTCTGTTGCACGTGTCGACATTAATGATACGCGCCCCATTGAGCGAACTTGTTTACGCTTATAATGGGCTGGTTTTTCAAAATGCAGGACAGGTGCTGCTAAGCGGGTATTAAGCCCATCAAGATAATCCCATTCAGGCATCACTTTAACAGCATTTTCACCTTTTTCTAGACCAGCTTTAAACGTCGCCCAATCGTCACCAAGTGCAGTGACCGCAGACATACCTGTAACAACAACTCTTCTCATTAGATTAGCCCACCGTTTACAGAAATAACTTGGCGAGTGATATAAGCCGCACAATCAGACATTAAGAATGACACTGTACCTGCCACTTCTTCCGGTTTACCCATACGTTTTAATGGGATCATTTTTTTGATTTCATCGAGCGGTAAGTCATTGGTCATGTCTGATTCGATTAACCCTGGAGCTACACTGTTTACAGTGATCTTACGTTTTGCTAGCTCAAGCGATAACGCTTTTGATGCTGCAATAATACCGCCTTTTGCTGCGCTGTAATTCACTTGACCACGGTTACCCATGAGGCCAGAAACAGAGGCCATAGTAACGATACGACCGCCTTTTCTAGCGCGTACCATTGGCATTACCGTTGGATGAATCACATTGTAAAAACCGTCTAAGCCAGTACGGATCACATCATCCCAGTCTTCGCCTTCCATTGATGGGAATGCCATATCACGCGTAATACCCGCATTACACACCACGCCATAATACGCGCCATGTTCAGCGATGTCCGCTTCGATGCTTGCTTTTGCTGCCGCTCTATCGCACACATCAAATTGTAATAAGCTCGTGCTTTGACCCAGTTCAGCAATTTGAGCACAAGTATCCTGCGCCGCTTCAACGCCAGAACGGCAATGAACCGTAATATCAAAGCCGTCTTTTGCTAATTGCAGTGCGATCGCTTTACCCAGTCCACGACTTGAGCCTGTTACTAAAATACGTTTACTCATGATTATCCTTTAAAAATTGTGCGGGATCCTGCGGTTGGAATACGTTGATTTTAGCTTTTGCTAGCACCGCATCGTCTTCATCTTTTATAACGCAATCAAAAACACACAGTCCTGATTCGTCTTGAATTAGTTTTTTGGCTTCAATTAACAAGGTTTGCGCTACTCTAAATACACCCACTTCGGCGTTATATTTACGAGAACCTAATAGAAAGCCAATTTTCACCTCACCAGCATCATCCAGTGCATGCGCACCACCATAAGCCGCGATGGTTTGCGCCATATATTCGCAGCCGACATAACTTGGTACGCCTTGTTTAGCGCAATCATAGAAAGGTATCGTGGGCGTAATAGTCACTCGGCAACAGACGTTTTCGTCGTCATAACTCACCAACTCATCAATTAAGATCATCGGTGCGCTATGCGGTAAGACATCTGCAATTGGATATTTTCTCACTACTGTAGATTGGTTCACTGCTGTTTTCCTATCACTAAACTGATATTGTTACCGCCAAAAGCAAATGAATTACTCATGCAGGTTTGTAACTTATTCTTAGCTGTACGATCGGCATTGGCCTTTGCATCCACTAGGTTTATCGTAGCAAGGCTGTTATCTACCTCACCATCGCTCACATTGGCCGGCACTTTATGTTCTGGGTTATATTCATCATGAAGTAATAACCAACAAATACCCGCCTCTAATGCTCCTGCTGCGCCTAGCGTATGGCCTGTCATGCCTTTTGTTGAACTACACAATACTTCACTTCCACAAGCGTTAGACATGGCTTTAGCTTCCATGTCATCATTCTTTGGTGTGCCAGTACCGTGTAGATTGACATAATCTATTTGTGAGCCTTGTAACTGCGCTTCGGCCAATGCTACTTGCATCGCCCGTAATGCGCCCTCTCCTTCTGGGTGCGGCGCTGATAAATGGTGGGCATCAGAGGTTTCAGCCGCCCCTAACAATTGAATGCCACCTTGCTCTTTGGTGACGACAAATAACGCCGATGCTTCACCGATATTAATACCATCACGGTCTGTCGCAAATGGGTTATTCATTGCAGTCGCTGTTGAGGCCAATGCTTTAAAGCCATTGACGGTAAGCTTTGCTAAACTATCAACACCACCGGCAATAACCACATCAGCTAAGTCAGCATCCAGTAATGCCTGTGCACTGACTAACGCTTTACCACTAGATGAACAGGCTGTCGAAATACTGTAAACCGGTCCTTTAGCCTGACATAAATCCGCTATAAACTGCGCTGTGGTACCCATTTCCTGCACTTTATAATGATAGTTTTCTGGGTATTCGCCTGTCGCCATTTTTTGCTTTAATGCTTGTTCGCCGTATTCAATGCCTGCAGTACTGGTACCAATCACCACTGCGATACGTTGTTGCCCAAACTCAGTTATCAGAGGCGCAAGCGTATCGGCAATTTGTAAATAAGCCAACTGACTAAGCTTATCATTACGGGTGAGTATTTTATCAAAAGTTGCATCAACGACACGACCCACATACTGAGGTTCTGCAATTGGCAACTCGCTATCAAGTACCAATCCACCTCGGTAACCCTTTAGTAGTGCAGCAGCGACAGATGCTTTCGAATCACCTAAAGCACATACCACACCAAAATCTTTTAGACAGATACTCACAGTGACACCTTACTTAATTCTGTTATTGTTATTTGATAATCGCGCAGTAAATGCTTAAGGATATAACGATTATCGAACTTTTCTACCGTCAAAATGACCTGACCATTTTTCGTTAATGTACGCGTCCAATCTGTTGAGGTTTGCCCCTCATGATTGCTAAATTCTTCTCTAAACGAACCATTGGTCGCTGACTGTAATTGCGCCAACGGCCAGTTAACCCATTGCAGATCTGCGATCACATAACTGATATCTAATCCCGGTACGGGCACATATTGGTTAATCACAGCCTCGTCATTCACGCTCCACAATACATCAAACAACGGAATACCTGAGGGTGTCATCGCCACCAATTTAATTTGCGTTTCAGTAAATTCGACTTGTGCTAATAAACTTTGGGCTTCACCATTAAACTCGGCTTCAATTAATTGCGTTTTCGCCTGCATCTGTAATGCTTCTGGTGGTGCAGTAAGTTGTAAGGTGACACCCGGTGCCATCGCGACTAAATGGCTTTGTTGCATACTAATACAGCCAGTTAATAATAAGGCCGTTAATAACACAGCGGTTAATCTCGGCAAGCTTAGTCTCGGCAAACAGGTCCACTTCATTTTACTACCTCAATACTGTTATTACTCACATCGTCACCTCGACTTTCTGTCTCAACTTGTTTGGTACTCAGAACCGTGACTTGTTTTGCACTTAATGGCGATAATAGAAATACTAACAAGATCCCAAACATAACAGTTAAGCCGAAACTTTCTACCGCAGGTGTCACACTTAAGGCAAGTACACCAAATACCAGCGCAGATGAAATAGCCGATAAAGTTATCGCTAAAACGGTATTACGCTGCAATCCATGTTCTTGATAAAAAATAACATAATCAATTGCTAAAGCGAGAATAAGTAATACCGCTAACAGGTTGAAGATATTAAGATGACCTAAGCTTAATTGCGTTAATAACAAGGCACCGCCAGCACTGACCATAATACTTAATAACCCTAGCAAGCCTTGCATCAAGCCAAAACGTAAACACAGCACAATCGTCACCACTAATATCGCACCTGCGAACAGTAATAATAACGCTTGGCGATAATGGCTTAATGCCGCAGACACTTCCGCAGGTTTATTATCAATACTCATGTCAGGTTGATCTGCGATCCATTGCTGTAAGTCAGTATTTAATGCCACACCTGAGGTTTCAACCCACAAGGCGTACTTCATCGTCGCTTTCTTATCTACACTCTCATCTATACTCTTGGTATCTTGGTTTTGATACTTATATTGAAAAATGTACACAGCAGATAGGGCCTGTAATGGACCAGAATTAAACGCATCTAACGTTAACGGCTTAAATCCATCTACCGTATCAGTTAACCCTAAGATCGCTAATCCCTGCTGGAAAATCTGTTGTTGCTCAGCGTCTTTAAGCAGATCGTTGCTTGCTTGTTGTTTCGCAACGGACGGCAACAAGCTGGCAATACTCTTCACGGTTAAACCTTGCTGTTGTGAATGCTGCAATCGTGCAAGTAAGACTTCTTGGCGTTGCAATAAGGTTTCGCTATCATCCGCGGTAATCACAATGCGTTGACTGTGTTGGTAACCCATTAGCTTCGCCATTTTGATTTCGTTATCAATCAAAAATGCGGGACTGGAATTAAGCAACCGAATATCGTCATTAAAATTAATGTCATCGATGACGATCACACTGACTAACCCTAAGCTCAGTAAGGCAAAGACGAGTCGGCGTTGCTGGTGCAGTCTTGTTAACCAGGTATTTAGCTTATCTGTTAACGTCCAAACACTTGGCGTTACGCTGATGTTGCCACTTAGATTTAAATAAGGCAGTAATAGCAGCACAGTTAACAGTGCGCCAAACAAGCCAAAGATCATGAATACTGCAACTTGACTCAATAAGGATAACGGCGACATGATTAGTGCTGCATAACCTAATGCAGTCGTGATAAACCCTAAACACAAGGCGGTACGAATCGATTTAATACCGCCTCCAGTATTACTATTACTAACACTGAGACTAACAAAGGCATGAAAACAATAATCAATAACAATACCAATTAAGGTCACAGCAAAGACTAAAGTGAGTAAATGCAATTGATTGAATAAAGTAACGACCGCCGTTAATCCATAAATGATCGAGATGGCTAATACCAGCAGAGACAGATTAACGGGCTTTGCACTGCGAAATACCGCTAAAATCATTAATAACACAGCCAATAATGAGATCACGCCAAAGGTCGACATTTCATATTCAGCTTGCTGACTGGATTCTGCAGTATGGAATAATACTCCACTATAAAGCACATCCACATCGAACTTGGTTTCTAATCTTTGAAATTCTGCCTGTAACTGCGTCGAAAATGCTTGAGTTTGCTTCACAGAGAAACCATCAACATTAACCTTAATAGGCATAATGTAATGTTTTAACCCATCTTTATGAACGACAATAATGCCCTGTTCAGTTTCAAACGATTGTAACTGGGTTAAACCTGTCGCTAAAAAATCAGCCAAATTCAATCGTGGGGAAATAGCTAAACTACCGCTAACGAACGGATCGCTTACTTGCGTCAGTTTACCTAAGACAAAATTATTAATTGCTTGTGGTTCGGTTAACAAGGCTTGATAGTCATCGGTCATGACACTGTCACGATAAGGCTGATAAAACGCAATCACATCGCTGATATCAGGGACTGTCATTGATTCGTTTTCAATGCCAGTAAACGACGTAATAGTATTAGCTAATTGGTGATACGCAGGAATAGCTTGTTCACCTGAAATCGCCACTAATACCCGTTGATTCGCTTGTTGGAATAAGGCCGACTTGGCTTGGTTTATATCTTGCTGCTGACTCGCTTGCGCTTGGCTGTCGGTCGGTAATAACGACAGTATATTCGTCTCTATTTTCCATTGACCCCAACCAAGTTGATAACCCGCTAATAGCAATACCACAACCAATTGGAGCAAGTAACATTTAAGTCCAAACTTATTATTGCAGCCACTAAAGTTAGAGTTGCTCACGAATAGCCTTTGGCAGTTCATCAACCGCAGTCAAACTAAGTTCAATCTCGGTACGGTTACCAGAGGTTTCAAATAATACTAAATGATCGACAGTATCCTTCCCGCATAGCTCAATCACCCTCATAACTTTCGCTATCACCGCATCTTTCGGCGTTAATTCAATGCAAGTTTGGTTTGAAGATGCTGCTTTTGTTAATGATGTGGTCGCTAAGCTAAATTGAGTTTCGAGCGCAGCAAGATCACCAGACAAGGCGCTCATGAGCACGCTTGCAATTGGTGTAGCATTATTGATCTGCTTTTGCTGTTGACGGTGGTCGATGGAAAATAGCCCTTCTTCCTTGAGTATCATGGTCGAGGCAATCGGTTTACTGGTATGCCAGACAAAGCCTAAAGCTTGATCTAAAAACAGTTCACCACTGGAGATCACTGGATTCTTCAATACCGTGAAATACTTGTGTTGCACAAATGTGCCACTGGCTATCGCCAGCGGTTTAAACTGCGATAATAGTGCCAGTGGTGCTGCTGAGCCTTTAATTTTACCCGAGCTTAAATCTTTAGCATCATCGGCAGCAAACACATTGCCAGTCAATGACAGTAAGAGCAGCAGTCGTAGCCAACTACCCATTCAGTTCACCCTTTAACTTATCAGTAAAGACAGGTGGTGTCACAAATTGCAATTCTTCCGTTTCTAAATCAACAGCTAACTGAATAGTCGATGCTTTAGTTAACTTCTTACCTGTATCTAAGCAGGTGATTACATACTCCATTTTCAAGCGAGATTCCACTTCAACTAAATGTGCATCCACTTTTATCTTCTGAGCATAACGCGCCGAAGCAATATACTTCACGCGCATATCAACAATTGGCCACATATAGCCTGATTTACTCATATCTTCATAATCAAAATTCATTTTACGTAATAGCGCGCTGCGAGCGACTTCAAAGTAACGTGCATAATTACCGTGCCACACGATTTGCATCGGATCGCAATCATGAAACGGTACGTCAATAATAACGGATTCTGATAACAGACTATTTTTGCTCATTTATGTATTACCTTGCTTGTATCTTGTATCTTGTTTTTTGTGTAAAGATTATTGATAAAGCGCCCAACGCTGCGTTTGAATCGCATCAATTGTAAAGCGTAATAAACTATCCATTGGTCGGTCTTCTACTAATGGTTCGAAGAAGCTGCAAATGTCGTTATACATAGCTTGAACAGCGACAGGTAAACTTGCCAAATCTAACTCTTTACGTTCAATACGAATACGTAGGCCTTGTACTGTCGCCAATAATGTCGTCGCTAATACTTGCTCTGTCAGCTGTAAAACACGCATTGCATCACGCGAGGCAATCGTGCCCATACTCACTTTGTCTTGGTTATGACATTCAGTAGAGCGTGAGAAAACACTGGCAGGCATGGTTTGTTTTAATGCTTCTGCTGTGTACGCAGATGCACCAATCTGCATGGCTTTGAAACCATGGTTAATATAACGGCGCGATTCATCACTCATCGATAAGTTTGATGGCAAGCCGTTATTGTATTTGCTATCAACCAAAGACGCTAACTGACGGTCAGCAAGATCAGCTAGGTTAGCAACCGCTGTTTTCATACTGTCCATAGCCATCGCGATATGACCACCGTAAAAATGACCACCGTGTAATACGTGTTCACCTTGGCCATCAATAATCGGGTTATCGTTTGCAGAGTTCAGCTCGTTCTCAATCATTTGGCGGAACCAAGGCAGTGAATCTTGCAATACTCCGATAACGTGCGGCGCACAACGAATCGAATAACGATCTTGCAAACGGTCTGCATTACGTGGGTGTTCTGCGTGATTCAAATCATTACGGATCCAGGTAGCGACTTGTTGCTGACCTGGGTGTGGTTTTACCGAGAATAAGATCTCATCGAAATGATGGCTATTACCTTGAATAGACAAGCTCGCCATGGCAGTAATACGCGCCGCTAATTTAGTGAGGTAGTTAGCACGATCAAAGGCTAAACAAGCAACGGCTGTCATTACTGCCGTGCCATTCATGATCGCTAACCCTTCTTTAGGTCGTAGCACTAATGGCGTTAGACCTAACTCTGCCATGACTTCACCACTATTGCGGATCTGGTCTTTATAATACACATCACGTTCGCCAACTAATGCGCCAGCAACATAAGATAATGGCGTTAAATCACCACTTGCACCCACCGACCCTTCTTGTGGGATCGCCGGAATAATATCGTGTTCTAAATAGGCCGCCAATAAATGCAGCATTTCCCAGCTTACGCCAGAATAGCCTTGTGCTAAAGAATTAAGTCGGGTAGCCAAAATAGCACGGCCTTCAACAGTGCTAAATAATTGCCCTAAACCACAACCATGAAAACGAGTAAGGTGTAATGGTAATTCATGTACTAGATGAAGCGGTACTTTTACTGTAACAGAATCACCATAACCTGTGGTTACACCATAAATAACACCATCTTCTTTTAATAAGCTATCTAAGAACGCGAGCGCTGAATCGATCTTAGTCGTTAACTCTGGTGCATCACTGATACTGACATGCTTTTCTTGTTTCGCAATTGCAACGATATCTTCAATCGTTAAACGTGATTCGCCAAACTTAATTGTTGCTTTAGTGGTAGCCACTGACTTCTCCAAACTATTTCTTACGTTCTACTTTATGGTCTTCTTGCCAAAAATCAAAAAAGTTAAACCATTGATACGGGTACTGCAAGCAAAAGTGTTCTAACCTTTGTGCGTATTGATTAATCAGCTCGCCAATATCGGCTTGTCTGGTTTTACGTGCAAACTTCAATTTATCTGATACATGTTCGAAGATAAGGCGATATTTGTCACCGTCTTTCAAACAAAATAGATAATACACAGGGCATTCCAGCAAAGAAGCTAGAATAAATGGCCCTTGTGAAAACGGCGCTTTCTGGCCTAAAAATTCGGCATAAACGACTCGCCCAGGAGACGTCGTACTGGTGCGGTCTCCCACAATAACGACCTTCTCACCCGCTTCTACACGTTGTTTTAATAAAATGGCTAAATCAACACCCACATCTGACACTTGAATGAAGTTAACATTCACATTGGGGTTAATCTTTTGCATTATTTTATTAAATTCAACG
Organism: Moritella sp. 28; assembly: GCF_018219435.1. NCBI lineage: Bacteria > Pseudomonadati > Pseudomonadota > Gammaproteobacteria > Alteromonadales > Moritellaceae > Moritella > Moritella sp. 28. Next base: position 3,444,864 of record NZ_CP056121.1, read on the forward strand.
GCGTGATGAGTAAATACCAATACATTAATACGGGTTTTATACTTACCGACACTGAGCGTGCGACATACTTCCAAATTACCCAAGTGCGAGCCAATAAATACCGCGCCTTGACTCGTTTCTAATAAGTGTCTAAATTTATCAGTGTAATCACACTCCACTTGTTCCATGGTTATTTTACCCGTCCAAGCATCTATTTTATCAAATGCGCTTTGGGCAAAAATATAGAAATGTTTGATACCTTCTCGATGACCCGGCTGTTTCGAACTGCCTTTACGCTTTGCAACTTTACCAAGGTAATTTAACGATGCTTTTTTGCTTTCTCCACCAGTGAAATACAAATACACAATGACAGGGTAAAGAATAATAGACAAACCAGTACGGCCTAGAATACGGTAACAAAGCAGCAGTGTTTTCATACCAATATAGGTACCGCGCTCTTGCATTTTTGACCAGTGAACTGTGGTAGTCATATCGTTATTCTGCCCTTAATCAAGTGTTAAACTTACGCAATAGTAACTGCGGCAAACGTTTTAACATGCCAAAAAACAAACGCGTGTGCATCCATGAAATGGCCACATTATCTTCCCATAACCGGAAATGTGAAACGCCATGTTCAGGATAATTAACCTTGGTTGGTAAGAAGATCGTATTTACACCATCCCAATATAAGCGCACCATAATTTCGGTATCAAACGCCATATATTCGCCAATATTGTTACTTTTGGCTAACAAGCCTAGCGTCTCAGCCAATGGGTATACCCGAAAGCCACACATGGTATCTTTAATGTCAAATGATAGCGTTTCAATCCATACCCAAACATGGGTTAAATAACGCGCATAATAGCGGTGTTTAGGCACAGACTCATTATAAATCGGTTGACCACTGATTAACTGACTTGGCTGTGCCTGTGATAACTCAACCAGTTTATTGATATCAGTAATATCATGCTGACCATCGGCATCCACTTGAACAGCATGAGTAAAGCCCATACTATCTGCATACTTTAAACCTGTTTGTATTGCCGCACCTTTCCCCTGATTCTGCTCATGGCTAATCAAAGTGACATAACTGTATTTTTCCGCTAACGTCAGCATAAATACGCTACTGTCAGCATCGCTGCCATCATTAATCATGATCACAGGTAACTTGTATTCCGCCAAAGCCCCTAACAACTGATCAATCACTACCGTGTGATTGTAATTAGGGATCACAATACAATAACTCACAGACCACCTACCGTATTCTTTTCAGCGTTATGTTCAGCGCTATATACAGCAACTGTTTCAGCAAAAATAAGTCGACCAGAAGAATGAGATTTAATATCACCGTTTGACGTTGTGGATTGATAACTAAACAGCACTTTTTCGGCTGATTTTTTCGTTAACGTCAGCACCACATCTTGACCCGGTAAGATCATCTCCTGAAACTTCAACACTTGAATATTCATCACATCAGCCGTGCCCATGCTTAAATATTGCTTCGCATACTCTACCGCCCAGTGCAGTTGAACAACACCCGCTAAGATTGGCGCTTGGTCAAAATGGCCTTTAAAGTAATCTAGGTCTGTTGGGATATGCAAGGTTAATACAACCTTATCATCCGGGTTCTTTGTATTAAGAAATTCAGTACTCAGAATGGTTGCATCCACTTTCACTAATTCAGTCAAACAATTTCTCCAATTCTTTAATCACTAATTTACCTTGAGAATTAAATGGCATTTGCGCTGGATAACGCCACTTTTTAGGTAAACAAATGCGTTCAAACTCACCGAGTAAGTGCTTTTTAAAGCCATCATTCAGTGACTTCTTACTTTGTTCGTTCAGTAATGCTTGCCCTTCTTCGGTCAATTCAATCACTGTTGCTAACACTTGTTTTTTAGCGCCATCAAGTACGATAACACGAACCTCGTTAACCAACACGTGTTGCTGTAGACAGCGTTCCATATGGTCGAGGTTAATACGTTTCTCTTCATGCTTCACAGTGCGGTCGGCACGGCCTAACATTTCAAAATGTTGTTCATCAATACGCTGAACCCGGTCTTCGGTGACGTAGTTAGCATCATGGATATAAGGTGATGTTAAGACCAACTGCGCAGTCTCAGGCATAATACGATAGCTAATATCGGGGAAAACCCGCCACGCACTTGGGGTTGAGTCTTGGCACTGTCGCCACGCTATACCACCGGTTTCAGTGCTGCCAAAGACTTCAATTGGCGCCTGCGATAGTTGGGTAAATAATTCTTGAGCGACAGTAAAAGGTAATGGCCCACCAGAACTAAATACACCTTGTAATTGCGCTTTATTTGCTATCAAGACATTATCTAAGCTCAGCCGTTTTAAATGCGCAGGGCTAGAGATCAATAATGCTGTTGGGCGGCCATTATCACCTAGCTCTTCGACCAAAAGCTGACTAATATGTTCAGGGTATTCAAAGGTATCATTAACAATTGCTAAGCCGGACTTTAACGGCAACAACAGTTTAAATAACAGCCCATAGATATGCTGATGGGACACAGTGCTTAATAATAGCTGTGAGGCATCTAGACGTACAGCAAAGGTGTTGATGAGTGCATCGACTTCACAGTTAAGCTGGCTAAACTGTTTCACAATCGGTTTATGCTGCCCGGTCGAACCTGATGTAAAGAAGGTAATTTGACAGTCTAATGGTGTAAACAGAGCAGATCTGTCTTGTAATGGCTGACTTTGAACAGCAATCACATCATGCTTAGCAATACTGTTCGTGTTAATCAAAGGCGCGTCGATTAATGCTACATTTATCGCATCTAGTCCATCGACTTTAATATCACCGAGCGTAGCCTGACATTGTGGCGCAATATGCATGAGCGTTTGCGACTGTGCATTCGGTGGCATAACAATGTGACGACCTTCCAGTGCCAGAGCGAAAAAGCCAACGCTAAACTGATAACTCGATTGATGAAACAGTAACACACAGTCTGCATCCATTTGGCGAACCACTTGTCTTGTATCATGAATATCAGCACTAAACTGCTCAAAACTATATGCTTGCTTGTTTATATGAAAGCATATATCACGCTGACGTTGCGACAGTTCTGTCATTATTTAGTCTTCCTTCTGCGTCGTTTCAATACTTGGATTAGCACTGATCACGTCGCTATTATTCGCATACTTTCGCTGCACAAATAGGCGTACAACAAATTCAACGGCGCATAAACTACCAATCAGGATGTACGCGATAAAACCGTTATAAATAGTCCACACTTTAAATGAGCTATATAAAGCCGTATACAATGAAATACTGGCATTAATAATGAAAAAACCACACCAAACCAAAGTGACTTTACGTGTGTAATTTACCGCATGTTCAGGTAAATCTGGATCTTGTAACCGCGCAAATGTTTCAATGACAGTGGGCGGTTTAAGATATGAATACGCAAATACCGCCAGCATGGCAAAGTTAACCATCAGCGGATATAGCTTAAAGCCAATATCTGAATCAGTGAATAACGAGGTAACTATCGCCAAACCGCCTAGCGCGGTTGCGGGTAATAACCAAGGCATTTTATTCAAAACACCACGTAGCATCATTAAACGAGACAATAACAGCACTAATAAACCGAGCCCAAGCCAAAAAGGACTCACGTAATTTAACCCTAAATATACTGCAAAGGGGTAAAGTAATAAGCATAACCCCAAGATCACTGTAAGTAGTTTCTTCAACATATAATTCACTGTGGACTAATGTACTGCTATTATTTCGCTAACGTTAGTTTTTCGATTTCGTTTACAACATCTTCTACTGTACGTACTAGTTTGAACACTTCTGGTTCAATTTTTTCGTTAGTAATCTCGCGTAATTTAATCACTAAGTCAATGGCATCAATACTGTCTAAATCTAAGTCAGTATATAGATGGGCACTGAGGTTGATATCGTCTGCATCGATTTCAAATTCTTCAACTAAGATGTCGGCTAATGTTTGGTAGATGTGTTCTCTAGATTGCATGGGAAATCCTTAATTAAGCCGTGGCACGAGTCTGAGTTATAAATGCACTTAGTGCATCAATAGATGAAAAATGGTGTTTAATCTCTTCCGAGTTTGCATCGATTTTGATGTCGTAATGTTTCTTTAGAATCAGGCCTAATTCAAGCGCATCAATACTGTCTAGCCCTAAGCCTTCAACAAACAATGCATCCGCATCATTAATGTCTTCAACTTCAATATCTTCTAAATCTAGTTCAGTAATAATAAGCTGCTTTAGCTCTGTTTTTAAATCAATCATGGCTTCGTAGTTCCTGTTTAAAATAACATTCAAGTTCACGACAATACTGGCGAACTTGCTTGCTCATTGGTGTAGCAGCTGCAACTGAAAGCGTTGGTACATCACGTGTCAACTGCAACATAAATTTCGCTTTTTCGCTTGGAATTTGATACCAAGATTCTGCTTTAGTTAATGTACTTGGCGTTACATTAATTAATACGGATGTTATTGGCACCTGACAACGTAAAGCAATATTGGCTGCGCCACGTTGAAACACCAATTCTTTCCCCGGTACTGTGCGTGTACCTTCTGGAAAAATGATCAGGTTGTTACCCTGTTCTAATGATGATTTACATGCATCCAGCAAGGCTTCAGGGTCAGCATTACTAATATAGCCTGCATTTTTTATCACCCCGCGAATAAAGGGATTACTAAATAAATGTGCTTTAACCACACAGTCGGCATTGGGAATAATAGAAAGCAACACGACCACATCAATCAATGACGGATGATTAGCAAGGATCAATTGCCCTTGTAGCTGAGCCAGTTCAGCTCTATTACGCAAATCAAAATCGAAGATTCGCGTAAACGCCATGGTGGCAATAAAAAAGCGAAAGCTATAATGTACGGTTTTACGTGCAGTGCGTTTTTGTGCTTGTTCACCAGTGATACACAGTTTTTGAACTGGGAACACGAACAATGTCAGTATTAGGCCGCCAACGCCAAATAAACTAAAACATATCGCAGTGGCCAATAAGCGCCAAAGGTAATTTAACTTTTTATACACGTGACGAACCAGAGACTAAATCACAAGTCCAAATATGGCGTTCTGATGTAAATTTCAGTGGAGAATCTATGCTTGTTTGATTAAACCAATCTATAAAACACAAGCCAGCAGGTAAATTCAATTCTGGCGGCTCTTGCTCATTGCCAATCTCAGGTGTTGCGAGTGCAGAAAAACTGACATCGATAGCGGCCAATGCGGTTGCAGTAGGGATTAAAGTAATCACCATAGATATCGCGTGAGCTATTTGCAGCTCATCTTTAAATTGTGAATACAACTCAGGTAATTCACGATCGACATGCACCATAAGTAGCTTATTAGCACGACCGGACTTTAGTCGCGCGTAAGCATCAACAAAAGCATAAAAGAAACTATCCTTACCCGCAGAGATTGCATTAATCGCTTGTTTATTTTGTTTCAAAATACTGTATAAACCCGGCACAGCGTTGTGCACAGAGGTACTAAATGCCGTCGGTGATATATCTTGGTCTGCTGTTAATTCAGTCAGTAACTCAGCCGTTTTATGTAAATCACCATGACGGCTCGAAAATACAATATCAACTTGATTGGAGACTTCTGACGATACAGACTGTTCTGATAGCGCATTTTCAGCAGTATAGAGTGCAATCTTAGCAAAAGGGCTTAAACGACGACGCTGCATTGCTGGCACAAAATCCAATTTTGGCCAAGCTAATGACTTTTCATTTATTTCATCAATATTTTTCGTTTTCCCAGCATCAGCAGCTGACCAAGAACTGATGCTTTCTATATATAACTTCAATGGTTTCTCCTAAAGCTAAAATAGCGACAATATTTATGCCGCCATAGTAATTAATCGTCAATAATAAATCAACAGCCAAAAATGTGAATAACTATATATCAACAAGTTATAATCGAGCATTCATTCTACGCCGTAAGGGAATAACTGCTATCAAGTTGAAATATATACAATAACATCACTGGCTTTTATTTACTTTCACTGACTTTCATTTACTTTCGCTGACGTTCACTGACAAAGTCGATTTTAGTTTTATTCGATGATTTCTTCTTACAAGCAAGCAGTGTATGCCCAAGGCCTAAATGGTATCCTGATCAACATACATACCCGCCTCTGGGATCAAGCGCAACCTGAAATGCAACGGGTGCGAATGCTATGTTCTGATTAAGAAACGAATAATGATAAATGACGATTGGAACTTGGTGCCGAAGAAGAATTAATGAAGGAGAGTAATTGATATTTCACAGTGCTAAAAACCAAAAAAGCCTGCTTATATAAGCAGGCTTTTTAATATGGGGCGACTGAAGGGATTTGAACCCTCGACAACCGGAATCACAATCCGGGGCTCTACCAACTGAGCTACAACCGCCATTAACTTTCGACTTAACCCCGCTAAATAATTAGCCAGACCGTCTGTTGTTTCGATGGAGAGATTATGCAGTAGTTAGATTAAACATGCAAGCCTGCTTGTTTCGCATGAACACTTTGCACGCCCTTCGATTTAAATTTAAGCAAACCAATGGGATTTGTAGTAAATAAGTACACCAACCAAATGTTCAACGCCATCATGCTGTCTTAAAAATAGTTATTTTTGCCTTGTTGTGGCTAATTAACTTAAATATGCTCAATTAGATATATACGTCTAATTTCCTGTGGCATAACGAACATCATAAATAATGACCTTACCGTGAAAGCGAAACTGATATTGAGGTAACAAAGATCATGAGTGAACACATTATAAATATTTCGAATAACTTCTGGAACATTCGAGGCGACTTTAAAATTGGCGGTATACTAAACATTGGCACTCATGCCTCGATAGTTCGCTGTGCGAATGGGAAGTTTGTGCTATTAGATGCCTATACGCTACGCGGGAAGCTAAAGAATCAAGTCGATGCGCTAACAAACAATGGGGCAGATCTAGAAGCCATCATTAACTTACACCCTTTCCACACCATACATGTGAAAAAGGTGCATGAACTCTATCCTAATGCCAAGCTGTATGGCACACAGCGCCATCATGAAAAATTGTCCGAACTACCTTGGCAATCACAACTCACAGAATCAAGCGAGTTTGCAGCCTTGTTTGCTGATGACTTTGAGTTTTCAGTACCGGCTGGCGTAGATTTTATTTCAAGTAATGAAAACCTACACTTTTCATCTGTTCTTGCGTATCACAAAGCGTCTAAAACCATTCACGCAGACGATACTTTAATGTACTTAAAGTTTCCGAGTATCATTGGTGTGCTTAAAAAGCCAGAAGTCTCATTTCACATGACATTACCACAGACTCTCGAAAAAAGAGCTGGTGCAGCAACAGACTTCCATAATTGGGGGACGCTATTGATTAAGCAATGGGGTGATGCTGAAAACTTATGCGCTGCGCATTCTTCCTCTTTATTAGGAAATGAACATTCATCGCCTTCTGTCGCCGATAAAATAGCATCCGCGTTAAAAAAGGTAGAAAATACATTACAAGCGCACAAGAAGAAATTCGGGTGACCTCCTACTCTTCTTCAATTAATAACTGAGTTGCACTAATTTTATTCTCTTGTAAAAAGGCAAGCAACTTAACCATGTGCTGAATTTGAGCGGTTTTATCTGAGGCTATCACAATTTCAGCATCCGGTTTATCCGTAACCTGCATCACGAGCGCGGTAGTGAAGGACTCCCAATCACTAAACTGTTCACCTTGCAGTGCCCAATAAGGAGCTTGTGCTAAGATATTAATCGTCACCGATTTATGATCAACTTCACTTGTTACGGCATTGTTTGAAGTCGGTAGGTCTACTTCTAATGTTTGTAACTTAATACTCGCCGTCAGCAGCAAAAAAACCATGACAATAAAGATGATATCCAATAACGGGGTTAAATCCGGTAATACGCTCTCTGTCTCATTATCTTGGCTAATTCTGATCATGCTGCACTGCCTCGATTGTTGCTAATCGGTGAATGACTCTGTTCTTTAGTGCTAGAGTTTACCGCTTCAATATCCTGACGGACCGGGTTAGCTTTACCTTCGAGTTGTAATCCTTCTAACCACAGATTACAAAAATTAAGCGCATGTTCTAATTTATTGATCACTTTATCAGCCCAAAGCCCTAATAATTGCGATGCCGCAATGGCCGGTAAAGCCACCAATAGTCCTGCTGCCGTGGTATGCATTGCAATGCCTAAACCATCAGCAAGATCGTTAGGCGTTACCGCCCCCGAACTTGCTGCGACAGCTTTAAACATATCGATTAAGCCTATGACTGTACCTAATAAACCTAATAATGGGCTTAATACACCAATCAAAGCCAATAGTTTTAATCCAGCACGTAATTGTTGACGTTTTTGTTGTAACCACATTCCAGCCGCATCTTCACGTAACAATTTGGTAAAATGACGATGTTGGATCAACATCGCAACACCACGACTCATTAAAACCTGTTCTTTACCTAAATTCTGAGCTAACTGTGTTAATTCAGCATCATTACTTGGTTGGTGTTGGCTCAAAAGCTTACCAATACGATGTGGCCCAACCCGAGTAAAGATAAATAACTGAACTAAGCGCTCAAGTACAATCGTTAGCGTGATCGCGGAACATAATAATAAGGGTAACGTCATTAACCCTAACTGGGTTTGTAGGTCCAGAAACGTTTGTGCCATTAACTCTAGGTGGCTTTGTAAATCGGGGAAATTCGGCATGATTAATCCAGTTTAAATTTTATCGGAACATAAACACGATGGGCAACAGCTTGACCATTCATTTTATAAGGTAAGAATTTCCACTGAGCGATAGCTTTGGAAGCAGCTTTGTCTAACATTTGAGTACCTGAAGAATCTTTTAATTTTATCTTAATTTGCTTACCATTCTCATCTAACCAAACTTCATATACCACTGTTCCTTCAATCCCTTTACGCTTTGCTAGTCTAGGGTAACTTGGTGGTTGTGGCGTTTCAGAAAAACGAGATTCACTCACTAACTGTGGTACATCAGTCACACCGGCTTTTGCGTCGGCACTGGATTGTTGTCTTATTTTAGGCTCAGGTTCGATTATTTTTTTGGGTTCAACTATTTCAGGCTTAACCGGCTTCGGTTCTTTTTTATCTGAAATTACAGGTTCAGGAGCCTTTGATACAATAGGCTTTTGTTCTTTGGGAATAGCTGTCTTTTTCTTTTTTACGTCGGATTCGACCGGATCTGGTTTCGCTTTTTTGACAGGCTTAACTTTAGGCTTAGGCTCAACGTTAGGTCTTTCCTTTTCCGCTTGCTTTACCCTCTCTGGTGGCTGCGTTTTAGTTTTTGTAGCAACAACAGGGACTACTGGCGATTTCATAAAGTTCACTGATACGCTATTAGATTTACTACCCACTGGCATAGCAAACGTTGTGTTTTCAGGTGCTGACCACAACATTGCACTGTGCAATGTTAGCGATAACGCGCCTGCGACTAAATAACGGTTTAAATTCAAACTAATCGTCCTTAAATAACAACCAGGAATGACAATGAGAGTTATTATCATTCACATCATAGGTAATAGCAATTATCATTTGCATTTAATATTCAGGACGATTTCACTTTGTTGTTTTTATAGACACGTATTTATATATGCATAAATACGTGTCTATAATTAACGCTTATCAACGGATATTAAAATTTCCAATCAACAGCTATACCCCAGTTACGGCCCGCTTCTGCTTTACGGTCAACACCTTTATCACCAGGTTTTACGCTACTTACGTCATCGTATAACCAATATTGCTTATCAAAGGCATTAAATAGACCCGCAGTCAGTGTCACATCACTGATAGGACGATAATATGCAGTAACATCAACAACCGTGTAGCCAGCAACAGATGCTATTGCGTCATCAGCCCAGTTGGATTTACTTGCAACCATGTTAATGTTTAACAATGAACCAAATTTACCGTTCGCGGCATCATAACCTAAGCCTAAATCACTTGTTAACGGTGCAATAGTGTCTAATGCTTTATCCGTATCTTTATTATAACCTTCTAAATAAGCAATACTAAACTTACTGTACATGCCTGCAGGCGCATTAATCGCTTCATCTAGTAATAATGTAGAACTAAATTCAACACCATAGATTTCAGCACTTGCTATATTGCCTTTAGTCGAATGATCCTTATTACCAACTTTACCTAACTTAACCTCGGCAATTAGATCTGTGTAATCGTTATAAAATGCCACAAGTTCAGTACGAACTGCATTGGTTTGAGTACGAATACCCATCTCGTATGACACGCTTGATTCAGGTTTCAGATCTGGATTAGCATCAATAACAGCACCTGTATCGTAGAAGTAATATAAGTCATAAACAGTCGGCGCTTTAAAACCTTGGCTGATTTGTGTAAAACCACTGAAGTTGTCAGTGAAGTGGTAAACAGAGCCTAACTTCGCCGTAAATGCATCACTCGAACTATCTGGATATTCAGTATCTAAGCCATCATTCGTTTCTGGAGATGCTTTAAATGAATCATAACGTAAACCCGCAGTGACGATCAGACGTTCATCTAAGTAAAAGCCCTGATCTTGGGCAAATACCCCCCATTGAGTGAGGGTCGCATCTGGCATATCAGTGTGGCCAGGGCGAACCGAATTCTTATCATATTTGTAATCAACATTTTTAGTCGCGAAATCGTTCTGTAAGAAACTTGTACCATAAGTAATCTGATGGTAACTATTTTCCAATTCAATTAATTTATCAAACTGAGCATCAAATTGAATTGATTCGTCATTCGCATCACGTTCACGCATACGACGGCCATTCTTGTTAGTCGTATCATAGTTTTTAGACAGTGAATTAGTTTTTTGGAAGTTTAATTTCCAATCCAGGGTATCAAAAACTGCATTATTAGCGGCCCACTCATGTTCAATTCCAACACGTAAACGTGTAGTCAAATCTTCATTATAATTATCTACATAAACATATTGATCACCCAGGGTTGGGTGACCAGGGAACATATTATAGCCTTCTTCAGAAAGCTCATCTTCATCATATGTATTGGTATAATATTCAGTTGTCAGACCAATACGATGCTGATCATTTAATTGATAAAATGCTTTTGCCAGTAAATTACCCACTTGCTGGTCTGCAGGATTAGCGGCTCCGCGGTCACGTCCATTTATATCCGCGCCATTACTGTGTGTCTCGTATTCGTTAGCGTCTTTATACGTTAGCATCACTAGCGTTTCTAACTTATCTTTACGCATTGCCCAAGTGCCAGTCGTTTTAAAGCTGTTATCAACACTTTTATAGCCGCTTTTAATCCCAAATGCGTTTTCATTACCATCTGTTTTTAGTACATCATCTGGGTTTTTAGTACGCATAACGACTGCGCCGCCCAATGCATCAGAACCATATAAAGTAGATGAAGGACCTTTGTTTATTTCGATACTTTGCAGCGTATCCACTTCTATTGAACTCGGATATTTACGCTGTTCGTTTGAACCTGGGTTATAAGGTACAGGCTGCGCGACACCATCAACCATTATCTTTACTCGGCTATCATCCATACCACGAATATTAATACCAGACATGCCAAAACGACCAGAACCATTTACCGCAACACCTGGTGTTGCTTTTAAGGCTTCTTTAATATCTGCAGCCATGGTTTTATCAATGCTGCCCGCTGACACACTACTAATGGTACTTGAAACATCATTAATACTTTGCTCAGTACGCGTTGCAGAGACAACAACCTCATCAAGGGATGTCACAGCAGCTGCGTAACTATTTGTTGAGATGGCGAGTAAAATAGCGCTAGTTAGTATATTCATTTGAGCTGACATGTTTTTTCCTTCAAGTGTCACAACTAATTTGTGAGCATACTAACAAAGCTAAATAAGAATTACTATCATTCTCATTAATGTTTACGATTACTTTGCACTAAATGATCATATTTAGGGTTTAGGATAAAGTATTTTATTGTAATTAATGTTACGCGTAAGTTTTGTGCAGTTTTTTAAGCACTATTAGTCATTTATGTTGCTCAGGAATCAACATTAAACTATAAATAATGAATAAAAATGAAAATATGCTATATTCAGGCGCTATTTTTTAATTAACCTATCCATAATAGATAGCTACACTACAAATTTCGCCGTTTAGAACGGTAAAAGTTTGTTTATGTACTTAGGTATGGCACCTAGGTATTTAATATATTTTTTTATATATTTAATAAGTGTTTAACGCTCAGAGTAAACAATCCGGTCATCAATCATGAGGCTGTGAATATCAATGGTTAGGATTCATCCCACCACACTATTTACTCGGTATTAAATTTCAACTTCAATCATAAAATCAGCGCTATGATCTGTTTACTTACATTCATTTCAAATTAAGTAAAACATATCAGACTGATAAATAACCAAGAGGTAATATGAATACTATTTATTCAATTGGTGAACTCGAATCTTTTTTAATTGCATTTTTAGTGCTGTTTTTAGGGCATACCATTAATAAAAAAGTCCCAGCACTGCAACGCTTCAATATCCCCGAACCGATTGTCGGTGGATTGCTCGTGGCAATAATCATTACCATTTTACATTTTCAAAATATCACGCTTGAATTCTCACTACCGCTACAAAGTACATTGATGCTCATGTTCTTTAGTACTGTCGGTTTAGCCGCCAGTTATACTCAGCTACTGAAAGGCGGATCGAAAGTGTTCCTTTTCTTAGCCGTAGCATCACTCTATATTATTATTCAAAATGGTATTGGTGTGAGCTTAGCAACGATGCTTGGTCTTGATCCCATCCTAGGTTTAATTGCGGGCTCAATCACCTTGTCAGGTGGCCATGGCACTGGGGCAGCTTGGTCTCAAACATTTTATGATTTGTACGGGATGAATACCCTTGAATTAGCAATGGCAGCCGCGACTTTTGGTTTAGTGATTGGTGGTATTATCGGTGGTCCTGTTGCACAGCGACTCATAACTAAACATAATTTAGAGTCCGAGTATGGTATAGGTACTAATCACCACGAACAGTTTCCTGAACTCGTCACTTACAATGAATTAGAAGAAGATCGTATTACAGGTAAAAGTGTCATTGAAACGCTATTTATTCTGTTAACTTGTGTTGTCGGTGCAGGCTATGTCGAACAAGCCGTATCACTGCTTAATATCTCTTGGTTAAGAATTCCTGACTTTGTTTATGCATTATTTTTAGGCGTGATAATCACCAACACAACAGAAGTAACCAAAACTTATAAGGTAAACAGTGAAGCCATTGATATCCTTGGTACCGTTGCCCTATCGCTGTTCTTAGCAATGGCTTTGATGAATCTTAAATTGTGGAATATTTTTGATTTAGCATTACCACTGCTTATTATCTTAGCTGTGCAAGCAGTTGTACTGGCTATATTCTCGTATTTTGTCACCTTTAAAATAATGGGTTCAAACTACGATGCAGCGATTATTGCTGGCGGACATTGTGGTTTTGGTCTTGGTGCAACCCCTACAGCTGTAATGAACATGGGATCGCTCGTTTCACGCTACGGCCCTTCGCCACAAGCATTTATGGTCGTGCCTATTGTTGGCGCATTCTTCATTGATATTGTTAACTTGATTATCCTACAAGGTTATATCAGCTTTATTGGATAAACTTCCGATGTATCAGGTCTGTGAATCTCAGGCCTGATAATCCTAAAAATATTCATATAGCCAAGTTACTTCAGTTTTGGCTTAACTCGATTCGCACGCCGAACACATATCATAATATAAAGTACCGTCAGAATCACAGGTACAGTCCATAATAAACTCATCATTCCCCCTATTCTATAAACAGATAATGATTATTTAATGTAATTAAGGCTAATGCATAGTTGGGTGAAGATCTGCAAGCCATTCGGGTGATATTTGTAAAGCATCAAAGCAAGATTCACAGATAGGGTGACGACGACTAAAATCCAATAACGGCATCAAAGTAACTTTGACCCCTTGTTTCGCTAATGCCTTAAAAGAGTCTGATACAAACTCGCCACGTAATAATGACATCATCCACTGATGCGGCATGGCTAAATAGCGTAGTGCGGTATAATGTTGGCCTTGTTCTTCATATACTGCAGCTAAATTATGCTGAACAGATATCCAAGCCATTAGCAGCTCTTCATTTTCAGGGTCATTTTCCCACTGTTGCTTTATCTGTTCGACTGCATGTTGGTAACAAAACTCAGCATCTTGCCAAGATTTTGAATCAAAACAACTGTCCCCATTTTCCATCAACACTTTCCAAGTTTGCATAATACCACCTTAATAATAATGATTATCATTTATATTTGATAATCGTTATCATGTAAAGCTAAATTAGTGCAAAACCGAAATATAATTCGATCATTAATCAATTCGCATTAATTGATGATAACTGTGCCCAACTCTGACGTTTCCGATAAATCGTTGATGCACTTATATCAAGCAAGGCTGCGGCTTTTGGCACATTACCATTACAATGTGCTATCGCATTTTCAATAATCTGTTTTTCACTTTGCCACAATGGGATTATATCGTCCTCTACCTCTGTAATCAGTCTTACATTCTCAGGCTTAAAATTATCACTGTCATGAGAAATCAGAGTCGGTAAATTCTTGCGTGAAGGTAATAAATTTAGACAGTCATCAAACGCTAATAAATGTGGATTTCTTTTCTCTTCATCTACTATATTTTCTTGAAGCATTTCAATTGGTAACATTGCACTTGTTACTAGACCCGAATTATTTAAAACAACTATCTGTCTAATCACATTTTGCAACATGCGCACATTGCCCGGCCAAGAATAATTCGTAATTATTTCGATTGCTTTACTATCAAAACCTTTAAATTTTTTGCCCTCTTCAATACTGTAGTCATTCAGTAATTGCTGAGCAATTATAAGACAATCATTATTACGCATACGTAAAGGGGGTAACTCAATGGGGATCACATGTAAACGATAAAAAAGGTCTTCACGGAATCTGCCTGCCGACACCTCATTCCAAGGTTGTCTATTGGTTGCGCTAATAAAACGCACATCAACATGCTCTTCTTGTGACCCACCAACACGTTGAAATACGCCGGTTTGAATAAAGCGTAATAACTTACTCTGTAAATCAAGGTCCATTTCGCATATTTCATCAAGAAAAAGCGTCCCACCGTGGGCGCGAGTTGCTGCGCCATCACGATTAGATGTTGCACCTGTAAACGCACCTTTCATATGACCAAAAATTTCGCTTTCAATCAATTCTTTAGGTATCGCAGCACAATTAAGTGCAACAAAAGGTTTCGTTTTTCGTATACCACAATCATGAACAGCTTGCGCACAAACTTCTTTACCTGTCCCACTTTCGCCGACGATAAAGACAGACGCTTTGCTGCTCGCGACACAATCAATCGTTTTATATACCGCCTGCATTGCGAGTGATTCCCCAATGAAACCTTGAAAATTATTTTTAGGTAAACTATTTTCGTAATTGGCAACCAAATTAATTAAATTCCGCTGCTTAATCGCATTACGTACTGTAATTGAAAGACGCTTCGCATCAAAAGGTTTAACCAAAAAATCAAATGCGCCAGCGCGCATTGCATCGACCGCAATATCAATCGAGCCATAAGCCGTAATCATAATAATGCTGATATCAGGGTGTCGTTGCTGCACAGTTATCAAAATATCCATACCTGACATATCAGGTAATTGGATATCTAAAATCAGTAAATCAGGTTGCCATCGAGTAAGCTCGGCAAGTGCATCTCGCCCTGATTGAACATGAGTAACCTTGGCTCCTTCAGTACGCAAGTAAGTACTGTAAATAGCACCTACAGAAGCACTGTCTTCAACTAATAACGCAGTAAACTCCATACAAGGACTCCTTGTCATGCCAACGCTATGGCACATACCTTAATATTCTAACTTTAGTCACGAATTCAAAATTAGTGATATATATCTTCGCTATGCCGTCAATTCTAAATCACGCCATAAATCCCGATGAAAATATACTAATAATAATGTATTTATCGCGAGAAGAATAAATTCAATCACACGATAACCATCAACTTTGCTAATGTGCACAAGCAATAAAATAATAAAAACTAGCCACGAAATAAATAAGTGTGATTTAGAATAAGATAAGTAAACCAATCGCTGACTTATCACATAAAACAGCACACCGCGAATGAATACAGTGAATACCATTGTCAGCAATAAACCAGTAACCCCAAATTCACCAATAGTCCAGTAACCAATGAGCACCAAATGTAATGCACACACGCCATCAATAATCGATGTCCATTGCGCATTTCTCTTTAAAAAACAGCCGATATTCAACAATTCAGAATGAAAACGTAACGCCATAATCAAACACATCCAAGGGATCAAACTAACGCTATTTCGGTAACTGTCTGGGAGCATTACATCCATCAAAATCGGCGCCATGAATAACATACTTCCGGCTAACAACATGCCAATTTGTACACCTAACATTGCATATTTAGCGCCTTGTTTTGGGTCTATATCATGAACCTGAAAACGCCGCGCATACCACCACATACGAAAGGGTTCAAACGCGACTGATATCATCAGTCCAAACTGTCCTGCGGCAAAAAATATAGCTAACTGTTGCTTACCTAGATGAATAACCACCAGCCAATTCTCAGCCCCATTAAGGCCGTACACAAAAATACCCGAGCAAACAATAAATGCAATATAACGATAATGCTGAATTGAAAAAGAAGCACGCTGACCTTGTAAGTGGCGACGGAAATAGATCAACACCCCAACTGCGACTGCCGAACTACTAATCGCACTCGATAACATCATCCCCGTGACACCATAACCAGATAAAAGTAACACTATCGACAGCGTGGTTTGTAGCCCGCCTTGCACAATCGAAAAGAACATAAAGGGCAGAGCGCGATGTGTCATTCTAAAATAGCAGTACGGCACAGTGAGTAATGAAGATAAAGATAGGCTAATGAGTAATAGTTGCAGATCAAATAAACGTAAGCTAACAGGTAGCCACGTCATGATCACACCACTTAAAGGTAAAGCAAGACCAAGAAATATAACCGCACACAAGAGTGATAATCGAAAGCATTGGCGCATTACCGCCGCATTATCTTCTTGCACTTGGCTACTCGCAAAACGAAATAATACATCACCAAGCCCTAGCGTCAGGAACAAACTTATCATCGACGCAATACTGACTAAAAAATTAAGCTCTCCGTATTCAACTTGCGTTAATATCCGGGTGACAATGGGCATCATAATGAAACCCAATCCTTTAAGTAGAAAGATACCAAAACCATAAATAAACATCTCTCTCAGACTATTCATTTAATTCTGGTTCCTTCAATTAAATGAGATAAACGACGAGCTTGTACTTGCGCGTTAAAGCATTGTTCAACGCGCTGCCTTGCTAATACTCTCATCTGTTCCCTGACATTATTTTGGCATTGCATAAAGCTTTCAATCGCGAGTTTTAGCGCGATAGTGTCCTTCGGCGCAACAATATAACCGGTATCTTTGGTCACGATTTCACTACAGCCCATCACATCGCTCGTGATCACAGGTAACCCCATCGCCATAGCCTCCTTTAAGACCATAGGTTCCGTATTGCGGTCCCCGTCTTCCGAAGTACAAAACGGCGCAACAAAGCCATCATAATTAGCGCCTTCCCGTCCTATCCAATGTGGAGAACGGTAACCAAGTAAGCGTACAAATGCCTTCAACTTTAGTTTTTTAACCAAGTCATATAATTGTTTTTGTGATGGCCCTTGACCTACAATATCTAAATGAGGACGTTGGTTTTCAGCAATTAAAGCAAGCGCCTGTAGAGCGTATACAACGCCTTTTTTTTCGACTAACCGACCGACAAAAAGGAGCTCGAGTTTTTTATGGACAGGTGCAGGGTGAGCAATAAATTGAGAGAGATCAACTCCACTGTGCAAAAGATGGGTATGCTTAGCCCCTAGCCTCTCAAATGTATCAACCATACTTTGGCATACCGCAATATTAAAATCACAAGCAGATAACTTGAACTGAATATCATCATTATTCACATATACATCATGACCATGACCAACACTCGACGTAGCAATATCAAGCCAGCGGGCTGCAACCAAGGTATAAGCCAAACTACAATGCATAAAATGGCAATGAAAATGATCACAGCAAGACTTACTGGCAAGATAAGCCAGTTTTGCCCCATACAGCAATAATGACTTGGTTGAAATTGCATGCTGATTTTGAGCACACATCAATGCCTTGACCATTGCGAATGGCCTTTTGGCTACAAATTTTGAGACATCCCTATTTGACGCACTGTTTACATCAATCACACTGACGTTTTGAGGTAATGTAATGGCTAACTCTCGCTTAATAAAACAAAATACCGTAACCCTGTGCCCCGCCTTTGCTAAGGCCTGTATCTCAGTAACAACAAACGTTTCTGAGGCAATAGGAAATTCTGGAACAACAATCGCGATATGTTTCATTGCGATACCTTAAGCAAAAAAGTTAACCTAAGTATAGAAATAATAATGATATTGGCATTGTGGAAGTGAATTTTAGACTGGTCTACCGTATAATATTCTGTTTTATAGTATTAGTGAGTGTTTCTGACCATGTATATTGATCCACAATGGCGCATATTAACAGTTGGTGATGGTGATCTGTCATTCTCCAATGCTTTATTTAGACACCATGCTCCGCAACACTTAACAGCAACGATTTATGATTCTCTCAACACCTTACAATCTAAGTACGGTGATGATTTTCATCAACAACTATTAAACTGCCATTGCCAAGTTTTAACTGAGTTCGATATAACCAACCCAGAGACTTGGTCTACAGTGGCTAAACATAGCTTTGACTTGGTTATTTTTCAATTTCCATTAGTACCAGGGTTCACGTCTAAATCAGAATTCAATGAAAAATGCGCGGGTATTGGGATCAATACGCTTAATCGTCGGCTTTTACGTCAGTTTTTGATTAATGCAAGCGAACAATTGTTAGATCCCACTGGCCCACAGTTGTGTTATATCACCAGTAAAGACGTAAAACCCTATTCTGAATGGAATATTCAACACTCGCTGATACTCAATACCGATATTAATTACTTGGGTGAAATGAATTTCGACATTGTAAACTTCCCTGGATACCGTGTACGTAATGTCGATCGTGATAAACATGTTAAAGATACCAAAGGTATTACTTACGTATGGAGTCAACGAGCAGGGAACCAGCTTACACAAGCGCTCAGTGCCCAACTCACGCAACCGCCAATATTAGGTGACGATTGCTGTCATTACTGTCAAGCAGGTCCATTTACATCAGACCAGCACAAACAAGCCCATGAAAACTCACGTAAGCACTTACGGATGAAAGACTTTGAACAGCAATGGCTTGCTGACTTACAAACAGCTTAGCTCTCCCGCTACATTACTGTGTAAATATTTTGATGCAGTTACTTTCGCCTGGTAGCTGCTATAAATAAACACCAAAACAAACGTAATACTCAATAGCATGATTATCGTCGGTGCAGGTGCACTGTCGAGGTAAAAGCTTAAATACACCCCTAAAAATGACGTCAGTAACGAAATCAGCAAGGCAACAAACAGCATACTTTGAAATTTATTCGTCAGTAAAAATGCAATTGCACCGGGGGCAATTAGCATTGCTATAACCAAGATCATACCCACCGCTTTTAGCGCACAAACTATAGTTAATGATAATAGCGATAACAAACCATAATGTAATACAGTTGTCGATAAACCAATGGCTTTAGCATGTTGATGATCAAATACAAATACTAATAGATCCTTACCTTTAATCAACATAAACGCCACAACGAGAAAGGCAATAACCCCCACCTCTAAAATATCGTGCCATGTAACCCCAAGGACGTCACCAAACAGAATATGATCTAAATGCACACCCGATTCTATTTTGGTCATCAATACCAAGCCCAGACCAAACATACTCGAAAACACGACGCCCATGACGGTATCTTCTTTCAACCGACTATTGTCTTTAATAAACCCGGTCGCTAATGCGCAAAACATTCCCGCAACAAACGCACCAACAATATAAGGAATAGCGAGCACATAAGCGACAACCACGCCTGGCAATACCGAATGGGATATTGCATCGCCCATTAAGGACCAACCTTTTAGCACTAAGAAGCACGACAACAAAGCAGTCGGAATCGCAACTAACAACACAATAACGAATGCTTGCTGCATAAAAGTAAATGAAAAAGGCTCTAATACTGCGTTTAATATTGTCTCAGATAATGTATCAAGTAATGTAACCATCATAGCGTCCTTATCGTTTGTCTGGCTTTATATCTAGCGGCTAGGTAGCCATGCTTGGGAGCAAATACAAACGCCAGAATAAATACTATCGCTTGAAGGACCACAATAATCCCCCCCGTTGCACCATCAATGAAATAACTTAAGTAAGCGCCAACAAATGAACTGACGGATCCGATGACAACACTTAATATAATCACACGTGAAAACCGGTCACTTAATAAATAAGCTGTCGCACCGGGTGTCACTACCATCGCAATAACTAAAAATGCACCAACGGTTTGCAGTGCAGCTACGGTGCATGCACTGAGTAAGGTAAAAAAGAGGATCTTTAACGCATTTGGATTTAAACCAATGCTACGAGCATGGTTTTCATCAAAGAAAACCACCATTAGATCTCTCCATTTTAATATTAATACAAACAGTGAAATGCCCGCGATTAAGAGTAACTGCACTGTATCAGCGGGGGTAATCGCCAGAATATTACCCAACACTATTGTTTGGATATTCACCGATGTCGGGGCCAGCGATACCATAAACAGACCCAAGCCAAAAAATGAGGTAAAAATTAAACCTATGATTGCGTCTTCTTTTAACTTTGTGCGTTGGTTTAAAAACAACATAGTGGTTGCCGCTAAACCACCCGAGAAAAAAGCCCCTAAAGCAAACGGTAAACCCAGCATATATGCGGCTGCCACACCGGGAACAATCGCATGTGATAACGCGTCACCAATTAATGACCAGCCTTTCAACATAAGATATGCAGACAGAAAAGCACAAACGCCGCCCACCAGCGAGCTAATAAAAATAGCATTGACCATATAGTCATAACTAAATGGCACATACAATATCTCTAGCATCGCTCCCTCACAACAGACGTTTGTTCACCTTCGCCATAAAGTACAACCGGACGCTCATGGTCAGAAAGTACCGTCACCTGCCTCGCATCATCATCCTCATGAAGTTCATCACTCGCTAGAATGAAATGACGTAATACACCACCAAACGTTTTTTGTAGGTTCTCTTGGGTAAATATGTTACGCGTTAAACCTGCACCTAATATGGTACGATTAATGAGCACGGTTCTGTCGCAAAATTCTGGCACTGTTCCAAGATTATGTGTGGACACTAAAATAACTTTTCCTTCCTCACGTAACTCACGTAATAACGCCATAATTTGTTCTTCCGTTTTTACATCAACCCCCGTAAAAGGTTCATCAAGTAAAATAACTTGGCTTTCTTGGGCTAATGCACGTGCTAAAAACACCCGTTTTTTTTGACCACCAGATAACTCACCAATTTGACGGTGTTTAAATTCCCCCATGTTGACACGATCAAGCGCCATATTAACCTTATCGTGATCATTTTGCTTCGCGATACGCAGCATATTCATATGTCCATAACGACCCATCATCACGACGTCTTTGACTAAAATAGGAAAGTTCCAGTCAATTTCCTCACTCTGTGGTACGTAAGCAACATAATTATTTTTTAACGCCTTTTTAACCGGTAAGCCCAAAATATTTACAGAGCCCTTAGCCAAAGTAACAAACCCCATTATCGCCTTAAATAAGGTAGACTTACCGCTGCCATTTATTCCTACTAACGCTGTAATAGAACCCTTAGGTAAACTAAAGCTGGCATTGAATAATGCGGTATGACCGTTGCGATAAGTCACGCTGATATCATTAACTTCTAATCCCATCATTATTGATTTAGTCCTTCTGCTATTGTACTTAGCGTGACTTTAAGCAAGTCAATATAGGTTGGTACAGGTCCATCAATCGCGCTTAATGAATCCACATATAACACACCAGCATAGTGACTGCCGGTTTCACGCGCGACTTGCTGTGCAGGCCGAGCCGACACCGTACTTTCACTAAATATTGCGATAATATTGTTGGCTTTGATCTCATCGATGACTTTGCGTACTTGCTGTGGAGTGCCCTGTGCATCGGCGTTAATGGGCCAAAGATAAAGCTCTTTCAAATCATAATCACGCGTTAAATAGCTAAATGCCCCTTCGCTACTAACTAACCAACGTTTGTCTTTCGGTACTGCTGCAATTTTCTGTTTAAATGGCTTAACTGCATCGAGAATCTGTGCGCTGTAACGCTTGGCATTTTGGTTATAAATAGCAGCATTCACACTGTCATATTTAACCAGTGCTTGACGGATATTTTCAACATAAACCAATGCATTAGGCGCAGACATCCAAGCGTGAGGGTTAGGTTTTCCAGAATAAGGTCCTTTCGCTATGCCCATCGGTACTATGCCCTCTGTGACCACAACGCTAGGTACATCACGTAAATTATGGAAAAACTTATCAAACCATAGCTCTAGATTAAGGCCGTTATAGATAATTAAATCAGCGCCTTGCGCACGACGAATATCACCCGGTGTCGTTTGGTAATTATGGATCTCTGCATCCGGCTTGGTGATGGATGTGACAATAGCAGCGTCACCAGCAACATTTCTGGCCATATCGGCAATCACAGTGAACGTAGTGACAACTTTAAATTTATGTTCCTCTTTTGAAGAAGAACTAGCCCACACTGACATGGATAAAAAAAGTGAGAAGAAGAAGAGTAGTGATGATGTAGTAAAACCAAACTGACGAAGCATGTTAATTCCTTGTTATTAATCCAATACCGATAATACTAACAAGGAATAAACATTTTCTCAATACAAATGAGACTTATTATCATTTAAATGTTTATTGGTGGGGATTTAGCGATAAACCAAATAACCCCAATCACTTGATGTTGGTTTATCGGTCCCATTTCAAACGTAGATATACTGCTTTTATGCTCACCACGTAACCATAAAAACCCTTGTTCATCAATATGATCAAGGGTTTTTATAATATCGCCATAACGGGTATGGCGAACCTTAATAATTCGTCCTGGTTTTACCGATAGCAGAGAATGCCAGCAGTTAACCAAGACATAACTTCCTTCGGGAATACAAGGTGACATACTCGTCCCCCGAACTCGGCTAATATGAAAACCTAGCAATCGAGTTTAGGATAAACAAGTTGTTGCGCAGGTGGGTACGGTGATGTGGCGGTAAATGTGTCTACACCTTTTGTAGCCCAAAATATTTCGGCAAATCGATTAACTTTTGCTAATAAATCCAGTGTCGCGTCTTTATCAATATTCTGCTTAGCTTTAGATGCTGCGAGCATAATACTATGAGTCAACTCGTGTAGTTCTGGGTACTGCTCTAATTGCGGCTGTTTAATATAATCGCCCCAAATAACTCGAATTTCTTCTTTCACTTTTAAACCATGCACTTCTTTCTCGGTAATTAAACGTCCAAATTGCGCTTGATCATTTAAGCTGAAAGAATCTTTACAGCCAAACTCATCCAATAAATCAACCATACGTATCATTGTGAGTACAGCTAACTGCGCCGAGATAGGATCATAGATCTTGCATGGAATATCACAATGCGCAGATACCTGACTAAATGACAATTTCTTATCCATTGCCGATACTAATTTAAATAACATACGGTTTTCCCTTATTTTTCGGTTGATTTAATGCGATTAGCACGACGAATAGCAAATACTGCATATCCAGCAGCCAATACAACTGGCGCGATCCAAAGTAAATGAATTAACCCTGACAGTGGATCGCTGTGATCATGTCCTGCGTGTGCCAAAACCATCGGGCTCGCTAAAGTAAGGGTTAACGCGGTCAGTATTTTTTGGGGGGTAAGAGATTGAGTCATAAACATCCTGTTTAATTATGATTTACAAATGATAATAGTTCTTATTTATATTTGATAATCATTATTAAGTAAAGCACTTTTTAGATAATACTTAATACTCGGATAGAATGCTTATTTTGATCTACTTCAATCAAACCCCTGATTTACATTTACGCTCACCAAGCAAGATGAGAAAATGTCTAATATCACAATCCACCGTCATCACTACCAGTTAAGATACATATAGCCATGCCAACAGCACCCGCCACCAGCATTGAAGACACATTAAAAAAATTAACAAGTATCTCGGCGCTATTACGCTATTTTGATATTGGTTTTGACAGCGCCTTGATGCATGAATGGCAAGATGATCTGCTTAAACGTTTTAACGGTTATGTGATACTAACAAAACCGCAAGATTGGTTTGATTATCGACGTTGCTTAAAAAATGCCTATTGTAAAGTGCAACGTGGTCGACTAGACCGAAGCAGTAAAACACGCTCAGCCTGTCGCGGCTGCACATCTTGTGAAAGACGTTAATAAATCACACCACGCTAACCGAAGATGATGAGTAACTGAACAAATTAAGGTGTTATTTCTTAGTACTATTTTTCCACGTAATGAATAGTGCTAAGCATAATAAAATACTACCTACTATTGCCCAGCTTTGTTGCTGATGAAGGTGATAAAAATGGATAATAGCACCAAGATCGTGATAAAAATAAGCGGGTAATACTCCAAAACAGACAATCCAGATACTGACCGCTAAAACGTTACCTAACATAAAAAATTTGAATGGCATTTTAGCAATCCCACAACCTAAACACATAAATTGCTTCACACCTTCAATAAAACGACTTAATACCAAGCCAAGCAGACCATACTTTTCTATAAAGGTATTAATTTTCTGTAACCTTTGTTCCTTTATCCAATTTTTACTGCTGATAATGTGACTAAATTTGTGACCAATCATATAACCGCAAGTATTACCAAACAGGCTTGCTCCCCACCCAGTGAGCAATACAAGCGGCAATGACATTTGTCCTTGTGATGCTACTAAGCTGGCAACGATTAATAACGATTGTCCCGGTGCAGGAATCCCCATACCTTCAATTGCGACCATCAGCGCTAGAATAAAATAACCATATTCCTGTAAGAGTGGGCTCATCTCATTAATAATATGCTGAATGTATTCCATATAATTCACTTTTATGTTAAAAAATGCCTATTGTAAAGTGCTGCGTGGTCGACTAGACCGAAGCAGTAAAACACGCTCTGCTTGTCGCGGCTGCACCTCGTGTGAAAGAGGTTTATCTGTTAGCGAAAAACTAAGACCTCACAAACACTAATAAACGATTATTAGCTGGCATAGTATGATCATGTATTAATGTAAGCCCCTGTTCAATTGCAAGCTTGCTAATCGCTTCAATATTGCGAATACCACGCTCCGCATCAAGATCCTTTAACCACACATCAAAATCAGCATTACTTTGACTGGTAAATTTCCCCATGTAATTAAACGGGCCATAAATACATAGTTTGCCACCTAATGACAAATGCTCACCAACACCTTGAAAGAATTTTTTAACTAAAGGCCAGCTAACAATATGTAAAGTGTTCGCAGTAAAAATACCATCCACTTTTTCAATCGGCCAAGGCTGGTGTAGATCTAACAATAATGGCCGTTGTAAATTAGTCAACGACACGCTGTCTAACCAGCAATTAATCCCAGCATGATTACACGCTAGATCACTTGTTTGCCAAGTAAGGTGCGGTAATTTCGCAGCAAAATACACGGCATGCTGTGCACTTCCCGTACCAATTTCCAATATCCTCTGGGGTTGAATGAACTCGCTATTGAGAACACTCAAAATAGCTTGTTTATTATTTTCACACGATTGTGAGAAAGGTTTTGTCATATTACACCTACATCAGTTGTCCATTGCCATGAACAGTTTAACGATAATAAAAATAAAAGGTAACCGCAAGCTATACTTGACTAGTAGAAAACAGCTAATGAGTGGAGCCAATTATGTTTTTTAAACATAGAAGCAATAACGACATGATAGAAGTAATAGGACAAGATGATCTCACTAATCTATACCACGATAGTGTATTAGGTCGTTATCAGGTAGGCGAAGAGCAACAAGACCCTGAATCATTTAAGAAATCAGATCTCATTTTTCTATCTGGCGAAGAACTACCACGCTGCTGGACCGATCCTCATTATCGAGAACATGAGCATTAATTCAAACGGGAACATCCCTGTTCCCACGTCATTCATTTATAAACTCGGTGTCATTGCTGCGTCATTCGCGAAACGACGACGAACCCAAAGCAGGCTTAACACAACCAGAACAGCAGTCACTAACATCACAGAACCAAGGTTAAATTGATCCTTTGCGCCCATTAAAGATGCAGCTAGAGTCGCAAGACCTGCGCCTAAATTTTGCATACCACCTAAAATAGCCCCCGCTGTACCTGCGTGATGTGGGAAAGGTTGAATTGCCGCGGTCGTTGCTGCAGGGAATATAATGCCAGCACCAATAAACGACACAAACCCACCACCGATCAGCGATACCACAGTAACAAGTCCAGCCATTCCCGGTATAAAGATAATCAAGGCCCCAATGATCAGTGTCGCCATGCCAATATTAAATAGATGGCGTTGACCGATACGCGCTGTTAATGCTGCTGATAACCACGCACCTAACAAGTATCCCGGCAGTGGCAATACAAACAACCAGCTTACTGTGGTTGGATCGAGTTTTAACACGCTGCCGAGTAATACCCCTGCAGCCGCTTCAAATACGGCAATCCCCGCAAATGTTGCGATCAAGCAAAATACATACCCTTGAAATTGGCGATTACTCAGCACATAACTATAACTTATCCAAACGCGTTCATTACGACGATTTTCTTTAGGCAATGTTTCATCAAACATCACAAACATAGCTAATGTAACCAAGGCACCAAAAATCAGTAAAAACACATAACTGGCATGCCAATCAAACGCCATTGACAGATAACCACCAACCACAGGTGCAAGTAAAGGTGAAAAAATCACGCCCATACTCACTAAGCTATTTGCTTTGTGTAATGATGCCCCATCATAACAATCACGCGTTACCGTCCGCGACATAGCACCCGCACAGCCCGTACCAGCACCTTGAATAAAGCTTGCCAATAGAAACAGTTCAAAAGACGATGCGAGCAGCGCACCTAACGTTCCCAATAAAAATATCAGCATCCCCACTATAATCACTGGTCGTCGACCGATACGATCCGACAATGGCCCATAGACAAACTGTGATAACCCATAAGGAATCAAATAAGCTGCCATAACAGCTTGTAAATACGTGGGCTGTACAGCAAAATCGCTTGCCATTGCAGCGATAGAGGGCACATACATCGTTTGTGTCATTTGCCCGACAGCTGTCAGAATAATAATTAGAAATAGTAATTTTGCCATGTTGGCAGAAGACGATTGTTGACGCACAACCATACCCTCACAATAAGTTAAGAATAAAAATCGGGATTTATAACTAAAAACCGTAGATTATAGAGTTAAACTCTATCTTGATTGATAATGAAAAGATTGGTGACAGGCTAAATCCATATATACAATATCTTACTCTGCATTTCAGGCGGAATAATAATCTTGAAGGCATCACAGAGCAAGTAAAAAAGATGTATTAACACCGTAGTTTTTCACCCACAAAAACATTAGTTTATCTAATGCATAAACATACACCTATCGACCTCGTATATCTCAATGCTTTTTAATCACTTCAACCTCACCTTTACTGCATTGCAAGTGACGTAAAGTCCTTCTATAATTTGAAGCTATAGTGAAGGCATGGCTGCCTCTATTTGCATAATCAAGACTAAGGATAGTCATATGATTTTCATTTTAAAACGGTTTATCACACCGCTAATTATCTTGGTTGCGTCACTTTATCTGCCAGCGTGCTCAATGAAAAAACAACTTAATTTAATACCACCAAACCCCGTCCCTATTGTATCGACAGGTATCGCAACTGCTGGCGCAATATCCGTTGATATAACGCCACCTCCGGGCATGGCTATGGGTGGCTATTCAGTCATGGCGAATAAAGGTGTCGGTTTCAGGACTCGCCTAAAAGCCAGAGTGATTTATATTAATGATGGGCAAGGCAATGCGACAGCATTAGTACAAACAGACCTGACCTCAGCGTCATTACTGCTGCACCACAAGGTCGCATCAGAGGTTGCCAATTTAGGACTAAAGATAAGTGATATTGTAATAACAGCCACACATACACATTCCGCACCTGCAAACCATTTTGAGAATGATTTTTACAATAAACACATGTCGAGTCAGGCAGGTTTAGACGAGCAATATTTAAACTTTTTAACTCAACAAATTAGTACAGGTATTCAACAAGCCATTTCGCAACAAAAAACAGCCAAAATAGCCACGGGTCAGCGTGATATATACGGCTATAATCGTAACCGTTCATTAAGCGCTTATTTATATAACAACAATATAAGTGGGATAGACCCCAAGGATCCGGACGCTAAATTTAATGCTGTAAATCCAACATTATCTATGATCCGTATTGATGTAAAAGATCATTTAGGCCAGTTTAAACCACTTGCCGCATTTTCGAGTTTTTCGGTACATGCAACGGCACTAAGCCCTGCGGTAGAAGTTTATAATGCAGATTTATTTGCTTATGCACAAAAAGACCTGCAATGGCATATTCAAGAACAGTACCTCACACCTTGGCCTATAGTACATGCCTTAACAACTGGTACCCAAGGAGATATGGCCCCAGCACTACCCGATCTTGGTGATAATTTATTTACACATTTTAATGTCAACTGGCCTGCCGCCAAGCGCTTAGGCAAAGGTATTGGTAAAGAGTCGATTAGTTTGTTTAACGCCCTTTCATCTCAACTTACTAGCACCATAAATATCACCACTGCTGCAAGAGAAATCAACATTCAACACAATAACAGAATAGGTGATATCACACTTTGTAAAGCGCCTGCAGTCGGTGCGCCCGTTGCCGGAGGGGCTTATGAACGTCGAACTCCTTACCTTGGCTTAAATCCATTCTTCCGCGGCGGTAGCGCGGTCACTCGAAGTTGGTTTTTTAATGATGGTTGTCAAGGTAATAAAGCCTATCTCGGTTATAAATACCCACAACAATTATTAGCGCCGATCAAGAGTTTTCCGAATACCGTTTTATTCCAGCTAATCAGAATTAACGACGCGGCCATCATTCCCTTACCGTTTGAAGTCACCGCAGAAGCTGGACGACGAATAACCCGCCATGTGGTAAACGCTTTTAGCCGTGAGGAGCAGCCCATTAAGCATATCTGGGTAACCAGCAATGCAAATGGTTATTTTGGTTATAGCACAACACAGGAAGAGTATTTTCAACAATACTATGAAGGCGGACATACGTTATATGGTAAATATACAACCGCTTATCTCAGCGCCCAATTAAGCGTCCTTGCTCAGGATATGCAAAACAACACCATCAATGAGACCTTACCGATATGGCGTTATAACGTTACCATTAAACCCCAATTATCTGCTCAAGAAAAAAGCGCTGGACAACGGACGGTACACGCGCAGCCGACTCTAAAAATGATAAGCCCTCATCATGGACCTTCTCCCTCAGATAACGAACAAGAGAACTACATCAAATTTGAATGGGTAGATGTAAATCCTGCTGAAATTTCGTTTCATCTCCCACTCGTTAAAATAGAAGAAAACCAACAGGGTAAATGGGAGGATGTCAAAAGAGGACACATGCCTATTTCTGATGAAGGCTATGATATTGAAGTCCGCTACCTAGCAAGCAGCAGACATAATATGGGGATCTACCAAGCACGTTGGTATAATCCGATAATTGGAAATTACCGTTTTACAATTGCAGCGCGACAATCACAACCAGAGCTCTATTCAAAATTATTCAGCGTAACCAATACAATTAAGTAAAATTAACACGGCTTTTCTGGATTATGCCTACCGAAAACCAAAATTTATATTAAACTCATTAAGGTAAGATAGATTATCAGTTAGGTACAATGAAAGCCGTCACTGAGGAGATAGTATGAATAATAGTGATCTAATCTTTATCGCCTTCTCTATTATTACTCTCATTAATGTAGCACGGGCAGTGTCATCATTACGTTGCTTGCTATATCGCATGAAAGATATTGATCCGCTGCTTTACCAACGTGTTAATGGGCGTGTATTTTTCAGTACCGAAGGTAATTACAACAAACAGATGCAACTGTTCCATTATATTCGCCGTGATGAACATCTACATCATTTTGATGAATACTTTATCTATCGTTGTAATAAGGTTAAGAAGATATTCACTTTGGCAACTTACCTCGTCGTTTTTAATATTCTTCTCATCCCAGTGTTAATGTACCTCGATTTATAAGTACCCAAGTGAAAATATTATCCAAATTAACTGCAATATCATTAATGATTGCAGTTAATTCGAGCTTCCCCTGTAAAGTATCCTCGAACAACATTTCGCATATAAACTAAACCGATTAGCTAATCTATTTATAGAAACGTCGTATTGATCGCGGCAATCCACAAATTCAACTGTAATATAATAAATCATACGACTGTTTAAATTTATTATTCAAATAAATTCAGGTTGAATAACCCGTTTGTAACGGGTATTTAGCAACAAACTTTAAAACTAGGTACCACCTTATATTCACAACACAACTTGATAGATAGGAAGAATTATATGTTATCGAATGCCGCTGTAGAAAAAATCGAATTGAACGGAATCAATTGTATTGCAGATTTGATACAACAAACATGTGAAAAGTTTGCTGATAAACCAGCGTATACTTGCTTAGGAAAAACGCTTACCTTTAAAGAAATTGACCGACTTTCTGCCGCTTTTGCATCTTATTTACAAAATCATACAGATCTAAAGCCCGGTGATAAAATTGCAATTCAGTTACCCAGTATCACTCAATTTCCAATTGCAGCCTATGGTGCTACACGTGCAGGATTAGTATTAGTCAATACCAACCCACTTTACACACCAAGAGAAATGTTACACCAGTTTAATAACTCAGAAGCCTCTGCATTAGTGATCCTATCAGATCTACTCCCTGTAGCAGAAAAAGTCCTGCCTGATACCAACATCAGAACAGTGATCACAACGCATGCAGCCGATTTACTTGCGCCACAAGAACAAGGCTCAGAGCAGCTAGATACTATTTCATTACTCGACGCGATTGCTCTTGGTGAAAACTGCGCTTATCAACCTGTGACTTGTAATCTTGATGATTTAGCCGTTTTACAATACACAGGCGGCACGACTGGTTTATCAAAAGGCGCAATGCTAAGTCACAGCAATGTATTAAGTAATACATTTCAAACGAAGGGTCGTTTAACCTGCTTGATTACCGAAGGTGAAGAAATTCTTGTATCACCACTCCCGCTTTATCATATTTACGCATTTAATATCACCCTACTACTGTACTTCAGCACTGGCGCTCACTCAGTATTGATTCCAAATCCACGTGACATGGTTGGTTTTATTAATTCAATTAAGACCATCAAATTCACTGCTATTTCTGGTCTTAATACTTTATTTGTAGGCTTATGTTCTCTTCCTGAATTTAGAGGTCTCGACTTCAGTCAATTAAGAATTACGACTTCTGGTGGTACAGCATTAACAAGCTCAACCGCTAAGCTATGGAAAGAAGTAACAGGATGCGATATCTGTGAAGGCTATGGATTATCAGAAACAGCACCGGTAGTTACTTTTAACCTACCAGGGCAAACTTTGATTGGTTCGATTGGATCTGCCGTACCAGGAACTGAAATTAAACTGCTTGATGAAAATGATAAAGAAGTAGCGCCTGGAGAGGCTGGTGAATTAGCCGTTCGCGGTCCACAAGTAATGCAAGGATACTGGCGTAGTGATGATGCAACAGCAGAAGTAATGACAAGTGATGGTTACTTCAAAACCGGTGATATTGCAGAGCGACTTGATAATGGGTATTACAAAATCGTTGACCGTAAGAAAGACATGATCATTGTGTCGGGTTTTAATGTATACCCTAATGAAGTCGAAGAGATTTTATCTAATCACGCGGGTATCCAAGAAGCGGCTGTAATTGGCGTACCACTAGAAAAGACAGGTGAAGCAGTGAAGGCATTTATCGTCAGATCACAACAAAGCCAAGATCTTGCAGAAGAAGATGTTATTTCTCACTGTAAGGATTTCTTAACCGGCTACAAAGTGCCTAAGCAGATCGTATTTATAGATGAATTACCAAAAACAGCAGTCGGTAAGATTTTACGTCGTGAATTACGTACCGTATAAATAACGAAAGCTATTTTTAGTTAAGCACTCAACTTCAGTTTGAGTGCTTAAACTTAACGACAAACATAGCGCCACCCAACTCACTGGTGCCAATATTAATCTCCGCCTTCATCGTTTTAACTATCGTATTTACAATCGCTAAACCTAAGCCAAAACCACCCGTTTGCCGGCTTCGGCTGTTATCTAAACGTGTAAAGGCATCCAATACTTGTTCACGTTGTAATGGTGAAATACCTTCCCCATCATCTTCAACAACAATACTGAAATACTCAGGATCATTTTTAAGACTAAGCTTGACGGTTGAATCCGCATATAAACACGCATTTTTTACCAAGTTATCAACAATAAGTTGCAGGTAACGAGCATTTGCATCAACCCTAACCGTATCGATATCTGAAAAGAGAGATACGTGGGAGTATTGGCGCTGGAATTCAATTTCACGTGATTGCATCAACTCACTTAAATCGACGATTTGATGTGCCGATGAAGGTTTATTTTCAATTGTTTGTAACATCAAAATATCATTGGCCAACGCTTCCATCTCAACCGAGTAACGACTTAAATCACTATGTAATTCAGCTGTGTACGAGCTATGTTCTTCATTACTTAATAATCCCATCACTAACTGAATTCGCGTTAACGGTGTGCGTAGCTCATGCGCAATTGCATTGGCCATAACCTGTTGTTGATGCTGTGAGTACTGCAAGGATATCGCCATCTCATTAAAACTTGCTGCCATTTGGTTTAAGGGAGCGGGTATTTTATCGTCAACTCGCGTATCGAGCTGGCCATCTGCTAAGGCTAAACTCGCGGTGCTCAAGCGATAAACATGATCAGATATATTTTTGACTGAGGAATACAACACTAATGCGATACTCGAGAAGATAAAACCCAATAGAAATAGTTCTGGCCCACTATCTTCCCAATCCTCTGAATAACCCTTAGAATAAATCATTTCAGGATTGTCAATGATGAGTAAAAAACCATCATTGTGCGGGAGGACCGCAGCAAGAAGATCATTCTCTTCTTCGGTATGTAAATATACCCCTACCTTACCAATTCCTGCTGGTAAAAGCGGAGTATCGCTCTCCTCGTTAAGATTGATTTCGTATAATAATTCATGCTGCAGCTGATAATCAAATGCTTGTTTAGCGGTCATTTTTTTAATAGTAAAACCGATGACTTTATTCAGTAATTCCACCGAGATGTTCCAACGGTCAGTATCTTCGACAAAATCATCGAGTAACACAGCCGTAAAGCTAACGTCGTGTACAAACCCAGTATCAGTATCGTCATAATAATTAATCAACATAGTAACAAACACAATACTGCCAATAATAACGGCGGTAATACTGATATACAATTTAAAAAAAAGTGTATGTGCCATATTACGGTTTATTATTCGATTAAGATTAGTAAACATATTATTGCTTAACAAATAGGTAGCCCTTACAACGGATTGTTTTAATGATTTTCGAGAGAAGTGATATAGCTAATGAGCAAAGCCCTAAGCGATACTAACAAAACTTTGCATTTAAATCACGACACCTAAATTAAACAACGAGTCTAAATCTAACGACAAACATAGCGCCACCCAACTCACTGCTGCCAATATTAATCTCCGCCTTCATTGTTTTAACTATCGTATTTACAATCGCTAAACCTAAACCAAAACCACCCGTTTGCCGGCTTCGGCTGTTATCTAAACGTGTAAAGGCATCCAATACTTGTTCACGTTGTAATGGCGAAATACCTCCCCCATCATCTTCAACAATAATACTGAAATACTCAGGATCATTTTTAAGGCTAAGCTTGACGGTTGAATCTGCATATAAACACGCATTTTTCACCAAATTATCGACGATAAGTTGCAGGTAACGAGGGTTTGCATCGACTCTAACCGTATCGATATCTGAAGAAAGCGATACACTAGGATATTGGCGTTGAAATTCAAGTTCACGTGATTGCATTAACTCACTTAAATCGACGATTTGATGCGCCGATGAAGGTTTATGTTCGATCGTTTGTAACATCAAAATATCATTAGCCAACGCTTCCATTTCAACTGTATAACGGCTTAAATCATTATGTAATTCAGTCGTATATGTACTATGTTCCTCATCACTTAATAATCCCATCACTAATTGAATTCGCGTTAACGGTGTGCGTAACTCATGCGCAATAGCATTGGCCATAACCTGTTGTTGATGCTGGGAGTGCTGCAATGATATAGCCATCTCATTAAAACTTGCCGCCATCTGGTTTAACGGGGCTGGTATTTTATCGTCAACTCGAGTATCTAACTGCCCGTTTGCTAAGGCTAAACTTGCAGTGCTCAACCGATAAACGTGATCAGATATATTTTTTACTGAGGCATACAGCACCAAAGCGATACTCAAAAAGATAAAACCTAATAAAAATAGCTCAGGATAATTATCTTCCAAATCTTCAGGCCCATCTATCGGGTACGCCTCTTCTAAACGGTCAATAATGAGCAATAACCCTTCATGATGCGGAATGATAATAGCAAGACGTCCACTTTCTTCTTCATGTCGATATACATACACCCCCCATTTACCAATCCCTGCAGGTAATGGTGGGTAGTTTATATTTTGCTTTATATCAATTTCGTCCAACAATTCATGCTTTTGATGATATGCCAATGCGTTTTTCACCGAGATAGTTTCAATAGTAAAACCTGTGAACCGACTCAATAAGTCTACTTCCATATTCCAATCGTCAGTACTTGCGGTAAAGTCATCAAGTAGTGTGGCAGCAAAGCTAGCATCGTGCACAAATGCATCATTATTAAGATTATCATAGTAGTAATCCATAACTAACGAAACAATGACAATACTACCTATAATAACAGTGCTAATACTGATATATAGCTTAAAGAAAAGCGTATTAGCCATATTACGATTGATAGATTTTTTAAGATTAGAAAACATATTATTGTTTAACAAAAAGCTAGCCCCTCACAACGAATTGTTTTAATTATTTGCTCGGGGAGTGCTATAGCCAGTGAACAAAGCCCTAAGCGATACTAACAACGTGCTTAAACCTAACGACAAACATAGCGCCACCCAACTCACTGCTGCCAATATTAATATCCGCTTTCATTGTTTTAACTATCGTATTTACAATAGCTAAACCTAAACCAAAACCACCCGTTTGCCTGCTTCGGCTGTTATCTAAACGTGTAAAGGCATCCAATACTTGTTCACGTTGTAACGGCGAAATACCTTCTCCATCATCTTCAACAATAATACTGAAATACTCAAGATCACTTTTTAGGCTAAGCTTGACGGTTGAATCCGCATATAAACACGCATTTTTCACCAAATTATCAACTATAAGTTGCAGGTAACGAGGGTTTGCATCAACCCTAACCGTATCGACATCTGAAGAAAGCGAGACACTAGGATATTGGCGTTGAAATTCAATTTTACGTGATTGCATCAACTCACTTAAATCGACGATTTGATGCACCAATGAAGGTTTATGTTCGATCGTTTGCAACATCAAAATATCATTGGCCAACGCTTCCATTTCAACCGTGTAACGGCTTAAATCATTATGTAATTCAGTCGTATATGTACTATGTTCTTCATCACTTAATAATCCCATCACTAATTGAATTCGCGTTAACGGTGTGCGTAACTCATGCGCAATTGCATTGGCCATAACCTGTTGTTGATGCTGTGAGTACTGCAAGGATATCGCCATCTCATTAAAACTTACCGCCATTTGATTTAAGGGGGCGGGTATGTTGTCGACAACCCTTGTATCGAGCTGACCATTTGCTAATGCCTGACTTGCCAAACTCAATTTATAAACATGATCGGATATATTTTTCACAGCGACATACAGCACTAATGCGATACTCAAAAAGATAAAGCCCAATAATAAAAATAAAGCATCGTTATCGTCATCAGGCCCCTCCATGGGTGCATCCATACTAGAAATAGTATCAATAATGAGTAGTGACTTGTCATAATACGGGATGATTACAGCCAAGCGTTCATCATTAGCGTTAGCGTTATCATATACATGCACGCCGCCCCAACCAATACCAATAGGTAAAGGTGGTGTATCATTATCCTGATCAATAACATCCAATAATTCATGTCGTTGGTGATATTTTAATACTTCTTTCGCGGATAACGTTTGAATTGAAAAACCCGTGAATTGGCTTAATAGATCCACTTCCATATCCCAGCGTTCACTACCTTCCTCAAAATTATCCAGTAAACGTGCAACAAAATTAGCATTGTATACAAATTCAGCATTGTTAAAATAATTGTAAATGATGATTACAAATAATACTATGCTACCAATGATTACGGTCGTAATACTGAGATACAGCTTAAAAAAAAGTGTATGACCCTTATTACGGTTTATTACTCGATTGAGATTAGTCAATATATTATTGTTTAACAAAAAGGTAGCCCTTACAGCGAATTGTTTTGATAATTTGATACGGTGCTACATCATCTTTTATCTTTTTACGTAAACTGGATAAGCGCATGTCGAGTGCTCTATCCAAGCCATCAAATTCAACCCCTTTTAATGCTTGATAACACTCATCACGGCTAACAATTGTTCCCGCTTGTTTTGCTAAATATTCCAACATTTCATATTCTGCACCGGTTAAGATAATCTCTTCATTATCACGGGTAACCAAACGCTTCAATGTATCTATCGTTAACGTACCAGTATGACTTAACGCATTATCATTTTTCTTACTTCTGCTTTCGCGGCGTAACAATGCTTCAATATGAGAGAGTAAAATATGCGGTCGTAACGGTTTATGCAGATAACCATCAGCGCCCGTATCCAACGCTGCAATCTCAGATATTTCTTCACTGCAAGCGGTAAGCATAATAATAGGCCCAGTATAAGTTTCACGACTTTGCTTACACACTTCAATACCGTTCATACCCGGCATCATAATATCCAATACCACCAGATCAGGTTGTAATCTGATGATATCGGCGAGTCCATCTGTACCATTATTGCTAAGTGATACTTTATATCCTTTAGTGCGTAAAAACATGTCGAGAAGACGACAAATCTCTAAATCATCTTCAACAATTAAAATGTGTTTTTTGCCATTTTCTAACATGTTCAAAGAAACCTTATGTCATTATAAATAAGTAAAATACAGGGATAAGAAAACACTTAAGCGCTAGGTAAGTTTAGTTCACTATCATTTAGTCTAATGGTATGAATATTGTAATTTTTCGGTATAACCCAAGTATAGCGATCAAATAATAACCCTAACAATACTGTAATACTAACGAATTTAGTTATATGAATGCCTTTACACTATGACGTATGAATAACAACGCAATCATATAAAACAAAACGTAAGCTTTCAGTCTCTAATTTGTCAGCTTTGTCAGCTTTGTCAGTAGTAATCAAGCAGCCAGTCAATATTTTTATAAACTACTGTGATTTTATCAGTGTTCCCCTACTTAATATCTATACAGACGGTATAATTACGCTAAAATACAATCCTAATGACCTTGGCTTTAAATCGTGCTTGCAGAAACAGCAAGCATGCTTCAGATAAGAGTAAACATGCTTTCAGATAAGAGTAAACAAGCTATTCGTGATGTTTATCAGAACATCCGCGATTCACTGCCTGACTTTGCAGTCCGTAAATCACAAAATATCCTTGTGGCTGAAATGGCAAAAACCCTCGCCGGTAATTTTGATAAAAATCGTCGTTTAATTATAGCCGAAGCAGGTACAGGAACAGGTAAATCATTAGCTTATTTGATTGCAGGGATCCCGCTCGCCACCGAAGCGAAAAAGACCCTCGTCATTTCAACAGCCACCATTGCACTACAAGAGCAGCTTTTGCACAAAGAACTGCCTTTCTTTCGCCGCCAATCAGGGCTTAAATTTGAGTTTGCCTTGGTGAAAGGTCGTCAGCGTTATTGCTGTGAACAAAAGCTTGCCATGCTTTCGCAAGCTGATGACCAAATAGAACTACTTGCTGACTTAGCCACAGTTCCTAAAAAACGCGATTTACAGCTTATCAAGCGCATGTTTACGGCCTACGCAGCAGGTAAATGGAAAGGCGATATCGACAGTTGGCCCACCCAGATCCCCGGCGATATTTGGCAATTAATTGTTTCAGACCGTCACAGTTGCAGTAAATCATTTAGCGCACACCGTAATTGCCCTTTTCATAAAGCACGTGAAGCCTTGGACCAATGTGACGTGCTCATTGTAAATCACGCCTTATTATTAGCTGATTTAGAGCTTGGTGGCGGCATTATTCTACCAAAACCAGAAGACTGTTATTACGTACTGGATGAAGCCCATCATTTACCACGCATTACCCGTGATTTCTCGTCAGCGCATGCTTCGGTACTCGGCGCAAAAGCCTGGTTACAAACCATGGCGGTATCAATGCGCCAACTCACGCAAACTATCGCGTCAAGCGAGATATCCGATCCGGTCACAAAACTGCTCAGTTCAATCAATACTATCAGTAAAGAACTCACCAAGGTCCACAGTTTAATGTCCGCTAACGATCGCCAATTTAGTGATGATTCTTGGCGCTTTGCTGATGGCGAACTACCAGAATCGTTAGCAGAACTGGCAGCAAACATGAATCATGAAACCAAACGTGGCGTTAGCCAAACAGCAAAAATTGTTGATATTCTTGCCGAACAAGTAAAACAAGATCAGTTGCCACAAGTTAAAGCAAATAAACTCATTGCCGAAGTGGGTTTTTACCTGCAACGCATCGAGAATCTGCATCAAGTGTGGAACATGTTGATTAAAGAAACAAAAGGCACACCACTGGCAAAATGGGTAGAGAAAAGTGGCACTCGCCAAGACGACCATATCTTTGCAGCTAGCTTGATTGATGTTGACAGTAAACTAGAACACATGTTGTGGTCGCAATGTGGCGCTGCGATCTTGACCTCAGCAACATTAACCTCACTCGGCAACTTTAATTATTTCCGCCGCCAAGTCGGCTTATTAAATGATGAATCAACGCAGCACCTGCAACTCGACTCACCGTTTGAGTTTGAACAAGCAGAGCTATATATACCTAATTTAGCACTAGCACCAAATGAGCACGGTTTCACTGAGTTATTAGCAGAAAAACTCCCAAGTTTACTGCCGGACAAAAAAGCATCTTTGGTGTTGTTTAGTTCGTACCGACAAATGAATCAAGTCGCTGAAATTATTCGTAGTACAACAAAATTAGAACTATTGGTACAAAAAGAAAGTTCACGTGCCGAACAATTACAAAAACATGCAGAAAACGTGAAAGCAAATAAAACCAGCATCTTATTTGGAACGAGTAGCTTATCTGAAGGTCTTGATCTACCTGGGGATTTACTCACAAATTTAATTATCACTAAAATCCCATTCTCAGTGCCGACCTCCCCTGTTGAAGAAGCGCAATCGGAATGGATCACTAAATCTGGTGGAAATCCATTCATGCAGGTCTCAGTTCCCGAAGCCAGTAAAAAATTGATCCAATCTTGTGGTAGATTACTGAGAAAAGAGAAAGATTCTGGTAGAATCACGCTACTTGATCGGCGAGTTGTTAGTAAACGCTATGGACCAGCATTGCTTAATTCGCTTCCCCCTTATAAAAGAAATATAGAGTTTTGATGTTAGAACTTGGTTTAGAACCTTCGGTTTTTATAATTTTATGCAGCGTTGCGCTGGTTGCTGGTTTCATTGACGCTATTGCTGGCGGTGGTGGTTTATTAACAGTACCCGCATTACTCAGTGCAGGCCTACCGCCACACCTTGCATTAGGTACCAATAAATTGGCTGCCAGTTTTGGTTCATGCGCTGCAGCAATAACCTTCTATAAGAAGCGTTTATTTAATCCCAAATTTTGGTGGCGATCATTTCTGTTTACAGCCACCGGAGCTATATGTGGTACCTTCGTAGTTAACGTCATCAGCACCGCTTGGCTAGAGAAATTATTACCCGTCATTATTATCTTTACTGCTATCTATTCTATCTTTAGCAAAACCCAAGAACACACAGGTGAAACCTTACCTGATGATAACCCTGCACTACATAAAAAGCAGGGCTTACAAGGGTGTATTATCGGCTTTTATGATGGTGTCGCAGGCCCAGGTACCGGTGCATTTTGGACTGTCTCAACAATGGCACTGTATAAACTTAATATCCTGTTTGCCTCTGGTGTTGCTAAAGCAATGAACTTTACCAGTAACTTCACCTCCCTGCTGACCTTTATTTACCTTGGCCACATCAATTGGTATCTGGGTTTAAGCATGGGTTTATCAATTATGGTTGGTGCGATCATTGGTGCACATACAGCTATTCATTTTGGGGCTAAGTTCATTCGCCCATTATTCATTACTGTCGTTATTATTATTGCCTTTAAGCTGGCTTATCAAGCATGGCTACAATAACCCGTCAGCAACAACAGCTCAACCAACTCACCCAACGTATTAAACAGTTGAGTGAGTTGAGTAAGCAAGTCAACTCGAGTCACACAACGACCATCAATTATAAATTACGCGATCGCGCCTTGTTCTACCCTGGCTTATTTATCGGTAACAGCCACGATATTCAGCAATACATAGCTGAATTAGAAAAGAGTATGACGCGTTTACAACACTATTTTGATAAGAGTTTTGATAAGAGTGTTGATAAACAGGCAACCAACACAAAGCAGCCAAGCTCATCGCCAGAAAATACATTATCTATAGAGGACGTGTTATTAGAAAAAGTAGCACATCAATTTAGAGCTATTAATGGCGTATTACGACAGTGTCATTTTAGGCGTGGAGAAGTCAAAGATGAGCAAACAAATTATGCTGTTATTGCGAAGAAGTTATTGCAGAAATCACACTATTTATATCAAAAATTAGCGCAACAAATAGAGTATGAACGCCGTTTGCAAGCAATGATAGATCAACAAACCGATCCACTTCAATTACAACAAACGAGGCAAAGGTTACAACGTTGTCAGGCTGCAACAGCAAAAGTCCGCCAACAGTTACAACGCTATGAACAAAAGAAAGATCTTATGTAATAACAATTTCGTTACCAATTAAAAATCTTAATATGCAATATATAACTAAAATAAGTAAGGATTCTTTATTATGTCGCTAGAAAACGCGCCAAAACATATAAAACTTGCCGTTGACCTCATCCAACTACTTGAAGAAAGCCAACTACCGACAGAAACAGTGATCAAAGCATTGGCAATCGTACAACAAGATTTTCAACGTAAACTTGGAACTGAAACAACAAACAACGTTAGTTAATTAGTCACTCATTAGTGAGTAAGACCAATAAGCAGTAATTGTTATCAGACAAAGTTCCAATCTATTTTGCAATTGTAACGGCGTAGTCCCCTGTTACTAATTCTTCCACAAAGCTCGACGGATTACTTTTATTACAAAGTAAATATACCTGCTGACGAGCCCGTGTTAATGCCACATAAAATAACCGGCGCTCTTCTGCATCAGGAAAACCAGACACATCAGGCTGTAATATCATCGCAAAGGGGTGGCGGGATTTATGACAAGGAAAGCCATGCTCGCCTGCTTCCATCGCTAACACTACTACATTATCGGCTTCTTGCCCTTTCGAACTATGCACCGTCATGGCTTTGATGGCTAACTGAGGGTATTGCGTGGATAACACTGTCAGTGTCTTATTATCCGGTAATTGAAAATTAAATCGAGCGAGCAATAACACTGATTTTTGCTTGCCTTCGCCTTTAACACTCGCGGCTATTTGCTTTAATTTTTTTTCTAACAGTAACCTTGCTGCATCATCATTTTTTTTATTTTCGCTACGCTTATTGTCACTAACCTGATAGTAATTAACCTGTATACAGGCTTTTTTTGCTTTGCTATATGTTGTTATTTTCTTATTCATTTGCTCTGTGTTTACCATCACAAAGCCGCTCGCAACAGCACTAATCTGGTCATTAAAGCGGAACGTAGTATCGAGTGGTAATGTACTCGTCATACCAAAATAATCACTAAAGCGTGTTGTAACCGCGATATCACTGCCTGCAAATTGATAAATAGCCTGCCAATCATCACCAACACAGAATAATTTACTATCATCATGTTGCGTCTGTAACAGCCTGACTAGGCTCGCTCGTGCTTGAGATATATCTTGAAATTCATCGACAAGAATATGCAGCCAAGGTGAACTAAACTGCCCATTACTCACATAATCACTTGCCTTGGTGATCATCTCATCAAAATCAATCTCATTATTTTCCGCTAAATTCGTCTGATAGTGTTCAAGTAATATAACGACGACTTCATGTGTTAATGCCGCAAAATCACTATCAGGTAACGCACTTAACCTTTTTTCAGCGCGCTCTGTGCGGGTATTTTTATACTGCATCGTTAATTCGACAAGTTGGGTTAGCAGTTTTTTATACCCACCTTTTCCTGCTAATAATCGCGTAACTTCTTGTTCATGTTTTTCACTCGGTAACTTGCCTAACCAAGCCACATAGGCATAACAATATTCACTAAACAATGCATTAAAGCCAGCATCCATCAGCAACGTCGCGATGGCCTGCTTAAAAAATTGTTGTTTCGCATTATCACTGCTCGCTAGCTTACTGATTTTCGGCTTATTCGTTTCAACTTGCTTGATAATATCTAACGCTAAGGCATGAAATGTTTTTACTGTGAT
This sequence comes from Moritella sp. 28, assembly GCF_018219435.1. Classification (NCBI taxonomy): domain Bacteria; kingdom Pseudomonadati; phylum Pseudomonadota; class Gammaproteobacteria; order Alteromonadales; family Moritellaceae; genus Moritella; species Moritella sp. 28. The sequence continues at coordinate 3,487,948 of NZ_CP056121.1, forward strand.
CCTCGCGTTTGGAAGTCGCTCTTTTAAACGTATTTTCATTTCTTGTGCTGCGTCCTTTGCAAACGCCAATATTAAGATCGTATCAGCCGTAGCTTGCTGTGACTCTAATAAATACGCACAGCGCCCTAACATGACACTGGTTTTACCACACCCAGCGCCCGCTAATACTAAGTTAGCATCATTAGCGACAATACAGGCATCGCGTTGCTTCTCGGTAAGTGGGTGTGTTTCAAGCCTATCAAATAGGGTTTTATAGTTTTGTTTTTGCTTGTTCATTACAGCTTGATTATATTTATCTAAATTTTCGACCTGACTTTGCTGCCAAAAACGTAAATGTGCTAAGGGTAATTTAAGAGCCGCTGGGATCTTATTAATTTGCGGTAATATTTCAAACCAATCAGCCCAAGGTAATAACCATGTCTGTAAAGCCAACCATTTTGAATGGGAAATATAGCCCTGCTCAATCACTTGTGTGAGCTGTTGATACAGTTCGAGGATCTCGGCTTCTTTCCCCTCTAATGCACGAAAATACAACTCATCAATTAACCCTGTAACCTCAGCCTTATCAATACCATTTAAACGAACACGCTGACTTTCCCAATTAAGTACTAAGGTATCAAAAAATGAACCACGGAAATGCTTTAGTTTAGGTTCAAACGTAGTCCAAGGATAGTGATAGGTTTGTTGCCGTTTAGTGGTAAACACAGCACCCTCGGGACAAAACGATAATGTACGGCAATTTGCACCAAATAACTGAGCAAAAGTAGAAAAAGAATAATCAGGCAATGCAGATGAACTCGATAAAAAATAATAGAGAAAACATAGCACAATCATTGGTATTATTTAATACGTAGACTTAACTTTATCGGAAATTTTCAACTTTCTTAACCAGCCTTGCTAAGATCGGTCGCCGCCAATTTTTCAGATAGGATCTTAGCTAGCGCCACGTTCATCGACAATAAAATATATAAAGGCCAAGTAAAGCTCTGAGTCAAAAAGGTACCAGCCACACAAAACGCAACTAACCCTGCAAAAATACCATCATTACAGGTTACAATCGTATTACGTTCACTCACAACTAACACACGACTACTCACTTCTGTCCGCCATAATTGTCTAAATATCACAATAATAAGTGCAATGAACAGCGCTAGACCTACAAATCCAGTTTCACCTAAAACCTGAAACCACGTACTGTGTACCGCGTGGTTTTTTCCATCCCAGAAAGGACTAAACAAGTAATAATTAAGGTAAAAATTATTTACCCCAACCCCTGTCAGTGGGTTTTCTACCGCCATCTCCCATGATGCGATCCACGCATAAATCCGCCCCATGGTTGATTCATCAATTCCTTTTTCTACCGCACCTCCAGACGTACGACCTGAAATACCCGCCATCACCACTAAGATAGGTAGTAATAGTGCACCACCCGCTAATACATATATCTTATTCTTAATTCGCTTAACAGCAAAATACCCAGTCACCGCCATGATCCCCATCAGCCCACCACGACTTTGCGTAGCAATAATCGCCCAAAATAAAATAACGTAAGCCATTGCTAGTAATACCCGATGCAATTTACCAATATTAGATTGCAACAGATTTGATAAAGTAAAAGACATGGGGAACAGAAGTACTAACGCTAAGTCATTAGGATCACCAATTAATGAGCCAAATTCCCGTGAAATTGTCACTCGTGTACCTTCAACTAGACCAATACCTTGTAGCTTATTATTAATCGCTTTGAGCCCTACAACAGCCCCTGCCCCCACGTATAAATAAGTCGCAATACGAAAATGGTAAATAGTACGAACCAACCAGCAGATCGCAATTGTCATTACCCAAACTTTAATGATTACATCAGAAAAAAGCGTAAATGCAGCCTGACGGTTATACGCAAATGCGATACCAAATGCAGCCCACCCCAGAAACAAGCATACAAATGTCAGCTCTGTTGACCAATAAACCTTAATTCGATTAGTCAAATAGATATGCCAACCTAAAACAAAAAATGACATGAGAGAAAACGCCAGCGGAATACGCAACGGGATCAGTACCGGAAAGGCTTCGTGTATACGAAAATAAGAAAAAATAACAAAGGTAATTACAATATAAAATGGGATCTTCAGTAAGCTAATCAAAAACATTGGCGTAACAAGAAATACCACAGGCACTAACCAGTTTTTAGTCTGATACCACAATAGGCCAGTAACAAGGGTTAGCATGAAGCTTAAAAATATTTGTAAACGCGGATTAACCGTATGCAGATCTATCATTAAACATCCCTGCTTATTGACCTCATTGTCTAAGTAAAGCAGGGATATAAAAAAGTGAAGTTAACAAAGTATAAAAATATGGTTTTTTTGGAGCCGATTAGATCAGAACGATTGGTTTACAGACGAGAATACGACTGAATCTGAGCTTCACTTCAACTGTTATAGTCTAATATTCGATATAGTTATTGTTAACTTGGTTATATATTTAATGACAAATAAAATACCGCTTAGTTTATCTAAAAGTCGAATATACTTAACTATTTCTATTTTTTTAATTTTAACATATTATATTTACATCATTGTAGATACAGCATCTTTAGGTAAAACTTTAAATTATTCTAATATAAAGTATATAATTGGGGTTCTACTTAAAGCCAGCATTAGCACTCTCTTCATTTTGATTTTATCTTCAACGTTCAAATTTAAATATCTAAACTTATTTTTATTTGTCATTGTCAGTATCATTTCATCAGCTATTCTATTTGTTAAAATTCAATATGGTAGCTTTGAACTTGGTAGTTATATCAGTATCATGGAAACAAATACGAAAGAAACTATAGAGCTATTTCATTCTATTGATATCCCATTCATTGTGTTTTTTCAATTAATTATAACTCCGTTTATTTTATTTAGACTAAATCAATACCTAGGAGGTTTTAAAGTCAGTTTAGTTCTTATTCTGGCCCTAATTTTATTAATTGGTTTATCCTCATCACAAGCCAAGAATAATTCAATATTTTCAGTGTCTCTAACGGGAGAGGTTGTACTGGTCCCTATGAGTAGAGCCTATTACATTTTATTTAATATGCCTTTATTAAAGCCAATTGCCCTATCACAATCCTATTCAAAGTTGAAAAAAATTGAAAACAGTCCGATCAAAGCAGAATGGGAAAATATCATAGTTTCAAATTCATCCAATAAGAAAAATTATGTCGTTATTATTGGTGAATCTGTGCAAAAATCATCTTTATTCTCATATGGATACCATAGAAATACGACTAAACCTCTAAAAGAAACAAATGGTATGACGTTAATTTCAGATCCAATTGCGCCAGCCCCCCAAACCGGCATGGCCTTAAGTAGAATTTTAGCCATCAATGATAAGCTAAATATTAATAACAACTTGAACATTATCGACTTAGCAAATCTTTCTGGTTTTAATACATTCTGGTTTTCTAATCAAGGTCAGATTGGGATATACGATAGCCCTATCACTAATATTGCGAAAAGAACAGATTTAACCATATTTCATAATAAGAGTTATGAACAAGCAAATTCTGATTTCGTTTTAATCGAAGATTTAGAAGCGCATTTAGATGGTAATTCAAATAATGTATACTTTCTTCATATGATTGGTTCTCATTTCGATTTTTGTGAAAGAACAAAAAATGCAATCAAATTAGAAGATGCTTATAGAGAGCAATTGCAAGATGAGCAAAACTGTTATGATGATACGATCCTAAACACCAGCATTTTTATAAATAAAGTAGTTTCTCTGCTCGAATCTACCTCTTTAGATTATGAGATCATCTATTTTTCAGATCACGGACTCGTGGATATAGAAAGAAAACCCTATAAATCTCATGGTGTGGGGAGTTTATTTCAAAGAAAAGCACTTGAAGTACCACTTATATTTATCTCAAGTAGCAAGACCAGCAGTGACATGCAAAATACAACATATTTCATGAGAGATTTCCCACACACTTTCGCAGAATGGTTAGGCGTTACAGCAACACAAATTGATTATACTAAATCAGTTTTCCACCCAAGAATAAAGCAAGAAAAATATGCGTTGAATGACTCTTCAGAAATAATATACTTTACCAAATAGAGATACCTAAACATAGCGTGTCTAGGCAACGAAATTATATCGTTCGCACGCTATCTCATCATATCGTTGTCGATTTATCGTTTTAATAAACGGTGTAACTTATTATTAACCTTCAACAAAAACACCGAATAAAGCGACGCGATTGTCAAAAACAATAAACACAATACTATGGTTATTAATTCATTGTTTATCCCACGGGCCATACTCTCCCATGGCGTTCTTAAGAATCCATTAACCAAAAATAACGGCATCGAGATAGTGCCAAAAAACATGCATGTTTTGAATACTAAACTGCCCTCTTTAATGTTTTTCAATATGAAGCTAAAAATAAAGAGCAAGATAATACAAAAAAAGAAATGACTCACTAAGAAGGCATACTCATTAAAATTGCCAGCGGCGAATGCTAAAATTGACACGCCAAACAACCAATTTGGTAAGTTAACTGGCTTATCCTGCGCGAAATAAATCCCTAAACACAATACTGGCATGTGGCCAATAACGGTAATAAAAACACTGACATTGCTATATAGATAACCGTTAGTCAGCAACGAAATAGTGATACTGACTAAACTTATAGCGATTAAAAATATGTTTCCAAATCGTTTGAACATCGCCAATATAAATGGAAATACTAAATAAAATTGAAAAATAAACGATAAAAACCACCAAGGGCCAACTAACGATAAACCTTGATATGGATAAAAGTTATATAGCAGAGATAATTTAAAAATAAGAGGTTTTGAAAGAGGGATTAACCATTCGGTAAACCCTATACCCTTATAAACAACATTAAAGGTGAACATAAAAATAAAATATGAAACGATTGCGAGTAAAAACATCGGATAAATTTTCACAAGGCGACTAATAATAAATTTTATATATAACAGCTTATTTTCATTTTTTGCGTACTTTTTCATTAAGCCATAAGCACTTAAAAAGATAAATATCTGCACCCCAAAGTGGCCAAAGTAACTAAATAGTGCACGAATAATACCAGCGGGCTCAGTTAATAAAATATCAAATAAATTGAACACTTTTCCCGAGGTAAATTCCATTTCATTTTCACTAGGGGTAGGAAAGCGATGCATGAAATTATGAATAGCAATCATTAAGATACCCAAACCTTTTAAGATATTCGAATCTACCTTAGTCATGCCATTCCAAATCATATATTTATTCCTTTTATAATTATAACGAGTCGAATTATATTTTTAACTATAAAACCACAATCATAAACCATACAAAGGCAGCAAGGCAGAGGCTCACAAATACTGCTGCAGAGCCTATATCTTTAGCGCGACCACTTAACTCGTGGTATTCGCAGCCAATGCGATCAACCGTGCTTTCAACTGCAGAGTTCAATAACTCAACAATCAACACTAATACTAGGGTTCCAACCAATAAAATTTTTTCGACATTAGTCACATCTAACATAAAAGCGACAGGCGTAAATATCAGTAATAATAGTAATTCCTGTCTTACCCCAGACTCATATTTAATCGCTGCACGGAGCCCCTTCATCGAATAACCAGTCGCTTTAAATATTCGCTTAAAACCGGTATAACCAGGTTTTCCGCTTTGGTGATTTATAGGGGGGGATTGCTTCATGAATATCCTGAATAAAATAAGTTAAATAATTGGGACGGGATACAGCAGCTATAAAAAATTGGCCATTCGCTTAGGACGCACTGGTATTTATCCATATCGTTTAGTCTGATTAATCATTGCACTATATTAAAATGATAGATCATTTATGTTGTTAGAACATATTAAATATACTTTTAGCTAAATAGAAACTTAGTAATACTTGTTACCAACAGGAATATCGTGGTGGCTATCAATTAAAAGGATGTTACAAACAGGGACAAAGTTGGGGGGAGAGCCTGCTCTAGACAGGCTTAATATTAAATTAATTTGTATCGCCGGCATCAAATACCAGTTTATATACTAGCCAATAATGCCTATTTACTCTCAATCGCCAGTGGTATTTCTTCTAACGTCATGGTGCCTTTCGTGACACCATCTGCCAGTTTCAAATATTCACGGGTAAAAATAGGGCGGAATTTATCGGCGTCCATCGCCATATAATTGTTTAATTGGCGGTATAGAGTATAGACAAAGTTATCACCCGTCGCGGCACGTTCCGCGGGGCTCTTACGTTTAAATTTAAATAAGCGTTCATAGGCTTTATCGTGATCGGAATGGCCCATTAATACGATAGACTCACGCATGATCATATCCGCAACCACAGGTAAACTAGGCGGAAAGTCATAAGGTAAACCATTGCTGCGGCGCAGTGTTGGGATCTGCTCTGCGACCTTGATAACCGCTTCAGGCGCATATTTAGAAAATGTCAGCTTCCAGATATTAAATTGTGCCGAATCGTAATCATAATTAAATGACGGAAAACTACTTGCAAGCATGGTGTACATAGTTGCAATCGCTTCGGTTTGTGGCTGAGATAAATTAATTGTTTGTTCCATACACCCTACTATCAAAATTTAGTGTTTTAAGATCCATATAGGCACTATCACTATATTAATACATTAATCATCGTCACTATCAGTAAAGCCCGGATCGATGAATTGTGGTGGCAATGTTTTTAATGGCGCTGGCGTTACCGTGCGTTCATTCATCTGTGGTCGTGATTGTCCGCCGTTTTGCGCGGTCATGCCAACCGTCAACTTACTAATGCCCATATCAGCTAAGGCTTTGTTTAAATTACTGTCTTTACGACTTGCTTTCGATACATCTTGTTTGCCATTCAGGGCTAATGATATCAAGCTATGCACGCTAGTATCATCTTTAAATAATAGCCCAAACGCAAAGTTAACAGATTGATAATAAGGGTCTATTTGTGCACCATCAATCGCTAATTTAAGGTCGGCTTCGGTAAAGACTTCCAAACGTAATATGAGTCTGTCACGTTGCTCTGCGGTCATGCGTAAATTAATGCCGACAGCCGTTTGCGTGCGTTCAAGCCAATAACTAAAGATCCGTAACGCGGGAGAATCAGCTTGGCTAACTTCCATACTATCCGCTAAACTAATCAGGCTCTCAATGTTACCGGAGTTAGTAAAAATATCATTAAAATTACGGCCTTTGTTTACCAAATCACGGCGGTGATCAACACCATCAACAGCACGCTTAAGTTCGGTAATAGAATGCAACATTAGCAAACTATGTAGTTTCTCAAAATGCGCTTGTTTTGGTGCAATATATTGCGACATCTGTAAGCGTTTAGAACTAAACCAATAGTCATAAACTTGCTTAATGTCCGCCATCTTTTGTGGGTCTTGCCTAATCTGATGATAGCTCGGCATAAACCCACTTTGATTCTGGATATGACGAACACCTTGACGGCTTAGCGTTGGCTGAAAAGGCTGACGCGCTGCAGAGGACGGATTGCTCACAGACTGAATACTGGATGGTGCATTCACTCTATTCACTGCTGATACATCTTTAATATGTTGTAATTCAGAGCTATCAAGCTCATACCAGTCAAAGGCAGAGTTACGGCTATTAAGTTGAATACAGAGCACCTTGATATGTTCAATAGTAAAACCTTGACGCATAAATTCATCACAGCGCACACGGAATTTACTGTTATTGAAATTCAAGCGTTTCTGAGAGTACTCAGCCACCAAATCAAATACTTGCTGGAAATATTGTAGACTTGGATCAGGCGCAGATACAGGCACCTCAACTTGTTCTTTAAAGTCTTCATACATAATGGCGTTGTTGATGTACAAACCAGTATCATCTTGCTGAAGATAGTTTTTATTAATCAGTTCAGTAATGCTATGCTGTTTATCTGATTGCAATGAGAAACGCGAAAAATCCGCAATGCGATCTTTATTCTTTTTGCATAACATCCATACTAATAAGCGAAATGCAGCATCAGAAAGTGATGATGATTGCGCGATATGATCGGGCACGATAAAGTATGTGCTCTCCATTTTTCTATTCATAACTGTTTAACACCACAATGCCATATTTAATTACAACTGAGCAATACGCTAATCTAAAGTCTACCATAGAAGACTTACTTGCACCTTTTGATTCCTTTGCTTTTTCAGACTTTGTTACTGTGAACCCTGTACCAGCGCTGACAGTAAAAAAAGCAGACCAACTGGTGACTGCTCAAGGTTATGAAATTACATTAGATCTTTTGGAACAAAGTGACGAGCGATATATTATCGAAGCGTATTATGATATCACTGATAACAAAAATATCTATGCAATAAATGAATACGCACAACCAATCAACTTATTAAAAAATCCGGGTTTTACCCGTATTTGTAGTATCTGTAATACCACGACTAATCGCAGTCAGGGTCTTATCTTCAGTCATCCGCAGCAAGGTGATTTTTGTGCTCATTTAGCCTGTGTAAAAAAACGCCTGCCCGAACTAATGCCATTTGTTAATTATTTACAAAAACTACCCGCGTTAATTAGTCATCTCGATCAACTGCAAAGCAGTGTCTTTAGCCAAGTTTATTCATCCGGTGCCCCACTACGCTTATATTTAGCGATTGTTGAAGATGAAATTCGCCAACACGGCTTCGTCAGTAAACAGGATGCAATCCAATTCCATCATAACTTTAATCACGCAACTTATAAAAAAGCAGCCCAACGCTATCAAAAATCAGCTTATCCTAAAGACCTCAGTTTTGAGTTTGTTGAAAAAGCGATTTTGTATACCAAACAAATGAAATCCACCAGCTTAAACGACAAATTAAAACAACTGTGTGGACAAAGTGTACTGGCAGAAAATGAACTGGCAACAGCGACTTTAATTATTTCAAACTATATCGTGAATAACCAAGGTTTGTTAAGCCATCAATCACCATTAGCAACCGACAAAAAACTCGCATTACATAATGACGGTAGTAATATTAGTGAGGCATTACGCTTAAAAGGCAAGCTAGGTGATTATGTACGTTGCCGTATTACGGTAAATAGCTGTAAATACCAAATCGTCACCAAACGCTACGATATACGCGGTAAAGATGATACCGGCCGTGTGGTTCAGTTCAATCACAGCCAAGCTGTTACTGAAAAGTCATACATTTATATTAGTGGCTTTATTTCTAAGTTTTATCAAAATCAATACGGCTATACGATCTCGGTATTGAAAGGGGTTAAACTGTTATCTGCTTAACGTTATCACAAGCAACTCGACCTAATGCCTCGCTGCGCATAATCCTATAGAGATCATCTATTTTATAAGATCTAGCTCGCAATAATTTGATTTCTATTACTAATGCCTCTCATATTACCAATTTATAGCTAGGGTTGTTTATCATAACTTACCCAATTGGAGGCAATGGCAATGAAAATCAACATGCCAATTACGGATACAGAACAGTTTATGAAAGACGGAGATATTCTTGTCTCCAAAACTGATTTAAAAGGCAGTATTACATTCGTAAATCGCGCTTTTATTGAGCTAAGTGGATTTACCGAAGCAGAGTTATTACGTAAAAGTCACAGTATCGTTCGGCATCCCGATATGCCAGCAGCCGCGTTTAAAGACCTGTGGGAAACAATACAGCAAGGTAATCCGTGGACAGGTATTATTAAGAATAGAGTAAAAAATGGTGATTTTTATTGGGTGATCGCCAATGTTATCCCCATCAAAAAAAACGGTCAAGTCATCGAATTTATGTCGGTCAGAACCAAACCAACACAGCAAGAAGTTAAAGACGCAGAGCTCACCTATCTGGCGATGAATACCGATAACCAACCACGTAAAAAGCCATTGAACACACTCAAACAACTGCTTGTTAACACCGGACTCAAAGCCAAAGTATCAATATTGACCACATTTGTCGCTTTTATCTTAGTCGCAGGCGCGCTTATTCAATACACAAGCGTGCACAAAATAGAGGCCACTTGGGATAACTACCAAACCAATGTCACCGCACGTGGGGCGCTCATTAACGAGATCACATCCTCATTAGGTTACGGCGGTATCATTCCGCACTTTAAAAATTATGCTTTACATCAGGATGATAACTACCGACAGCAGTTTATTCAAAGTTATACAAAATTACTTAATCAGCTCAGTCGCTACCAAGCACTACCAGATATTAATTTACAAGAGCAACACGCGTTAAAAGATATCTCACTTGTCGCAGAGCAATATCGCCAGCATCTAGACAGTATTCAATCACTTATCACTAACGGTGTTGGAACAAGCCAAATTGATACCAGTGTGAACATTGATGATGAACCTGCGCTTAATGCACTTTCACAATTGCAGCAAAACTATACATCACTCACGCTGCAAGCTGCCAGCACGCTACATACACAAATCGCGGATTCATTCGTAAGTCTTGGCATTGAAAGACTGGCAACATTCCTCATCCTAGCCTGTCTTTCCATCATGGTATTACACCGAGCTATCATGAAGCCAATCAAACAGTTAATTGGTATTTTCAGTCAAATTAATGAAGGTAAATACGAGAACAAATTTGAAATTCGTAATAACAGTGAGTTTGGTCGATTATTTCAAGCCATTTACATCACCCAGACCAAACTCAATTTCGATATTCAAGAGTCACGATTAACCGCCGAAGAAGCATTACGTATCAAAAATGCCTTAGACAACGTAACAGCCAATGTCATGGTGGCAGATGGTCAACGTAATATTATTTATATGAATGAGTCGGTTGATAAATTACTTAAAAATGCTGAAAAAGATTTCAAAAAAGAGTTACCCGACTTTAATGTCGACAATTTATTCGGCTCAAGTATCGATGTATTTCATAAAGACCCACAACATCAACAGCAGATACTACAAGGATTGTCATCTACCCATGAGGCAAATATCAATATTGGCGGTAGAACCATGCAGTTAACACTTAATCCAGTGATAAACGCAGCGAATGAACGTCTCGGTACCGTCGTGGAATGGAATGATAAAACCGCAGAGCTAGCAATCGAACAAGAGATCGACACGATTGTTGCAGCGGCGGCAAATGGTGATTTATCTAAACGTATTTCGCTTGAAGGTAAAAATGAGTTCTTCACGAAGTTAAGCTTAGGATTAAATGAGTTACTCGAAAGCTCATCGTCGTTTGTCAGCGATGTCGGGGGCTTATTCTCTTGTATGTCTGAAGGTGATTTAACCCAGTCAATCGAGCAAGAATATAATGGTGAATTTCAAAAGATTAAAAATGATGCCAATAATACTATCGCTAAACTCACTTCGATCATCAGCCAGATCCGAACCTCTGCAGAGACGGTAAGTACAGCATCACACGAAATTGCACTGGGTAATACCGACCTCAGTCAACGCACTGAAGAACAAGCTTGCTCTCTTGAACAAACAGCATCGAGTATGGAAGAAATCACCGCTACCGTGAAACAAAGTGCAGCCAATACCGATGAAGCAAATAAACTTGCAACAGAAGCTAAAAACAAAGCACAGAACGGCGGTAAAACCGTACAAGATGCGGTTTCAGCAATGAAAGATATTCTCACCGCGAGTAATCGTATCAATGATATTATCAGCGTCATCGATGAAATCGCATTTCAAACGAATCTACTCGCACTGAACGCCGCTGTAGAAGCTGCGCGAGCCGGAGAACAAGGACGTGGATTTGCTGTCGTAGCTGCTGAAGTCAGAAATCTATCACAACGCTCGGCTGATGCAGCAAAAGAAATTAAAGACCTGATCCGTGACAGTGTTGAAAAAGTAAAAAGAGGGTCATCACTGGTTAATGACTCGGGTGAAACCTTACAAGAAATCGTTCATTCTGTTGAACATGTTGCTAGTATGATTGCAGAAGTCAGTAACGCAGCAACGGAACAATCCTGCGGTATTGAGCAGGTGAATCAAGCTGTAAATCAAATGGACGAGGTTACCCAACAGAACGCCTCACTGGTAGAGCAAGCATCGGCTGCCAGCTCTGCCATGTCAGAACAAGTTAATCACATGACCCAGTTAATTCAATTCTTTAAATTGATAAAAACAGAGCAACAAGAAACCATCCTTCAAAACGGACAACACGCACCACAAGAACAGCGACAACGTCGTCATAATACAAGCTACCGCCATGGACTACAATCCACTACACCGCCAATAACGGCGCAGAAAAAGCAATCCAATGACAAGGCGATAGCCGCATTATCAAATAACGAAAGTTGGGATGAATTTTAGCTCAACATTAATCGCCACCAGATCCCAGGCAAACTGGTGAATCCGGTGGTGAACCATTTAACCTCACCATCTTTCACAATTAAGATGGTTGGGGTGACCTTCACATTCCAGTCACGACCCAAGTCATAGTTTTCATCATTCACTACATCAAAATCATACTCATGATGCTGTAAGTATTTCTTCACCCTTATCTCTTCACCAGAACTTAAGGCGACAGTCACCACCGGGTAGTATTCCGATAATGTCTCAACCGCAGGGCTAACAAAACGACACACAGGACACCAGGTTGCCCAAAAATAAACAACCACAGCTTGATCTTTACTTAACTCGGCAAGGTCAACCTGTTCTCCGGCCAATGTCATCCCAGCTAATGCTGGAATGTTATGTTTCGGAAACTCTTTCCCACGCCATACATCCACAGCCGTAGTAATAACAAGGGCTAACAATAGAAATATCACTAATTGCTTAGTCCAACCAAGTAGCCGTTGTTTCATTTATTTGCTTCCTTTGATGATGAAATTAATATCAACACTACTTGTTACGTTGTGCTTCTAGTGCACGTTTCACTTGCTGTTTAAGCTTCTCGTAAGGCACAAGGCCACCGACAATTTGATCAGCAAAGATAAGACCCGGTGTTCCAGTTAATCCAAACTCACGCATCAAGTTCATACTACCATTAATTGTAGTTTCAACACTCGCACCCGTATTATCTACCCATTCATCAGTGCCCGTTAGTTTACCTACTTTCTCAATAGCATCACTGTCTAAACGGCTCGGACGTGACATTAATTTTTTGTGTAATTCATCGAATTTTGCAGGTTCTTTTTCCCAAACAGTTAATGCTAGCTCAGCGGCTTCTTTGGAGCTTGGACCTAAGATTGGCACAAATTTATAGACAACACGTACTTCAGGAAACTCTTCGACTAATCGATCTAATATTGGCTCAATTTTTTTGCAGTAAGAGCAGTTGAAGTCAGTAAAGTAAGCAATGGTTAGCTTAGGATTTTCAGCGCCCATCCACGGATCCATTTTATTATTAAACAAGGCTGCATGATTATCACCTAAGCTTTGATCTTGTTGCGCTTTAACTTTTTTCTGTTCGTGAGCCTGTAGCGCAATAATTGCTTCTTTTAAGATTTCAGGATTATTTACCAAGGTTTCTTTTACCATTTGGTTAAACTTATCTTGTTGTACAGCCGTCATATCTATTTGTTCTGGTGCTGCCCACGCCATTTGCGTCGCTAAAATAGCGGCTGAGATAGTGGTAGAAAGTGTTAATAATTTCGTTTTCATTGTTATTCCTATTTATTAAATTTGTTTCTGTATTTATTTTACGAATCGTCATACCCCACGCATATACGCAGGGCAGAAATTAATTATTATTCGCCGCTCGCTTGCTTAATTGCATTCATCACAGCATCGCCACTTAAAATGACCGGCAGTGGTATACCGTTTGGCGCCCTAGGACCATAAACAATATTGAATGGCACACCAAAACGACCGTTACTTTGTAAGTAACCCGTCACGTTTTCAGATCTTACCGTCCAATCACCTTCCATTGTTACTACATTGTCTGTTTGCAGTTTGCTATAAACTGGATCTTGTAATACGACACCTATCTTATTCGCCTTACACGTAATACACCAATCCGCAGTGACATTCACAAATACCGTTTTACCTTCTTTGACTTGCTCATCGATACGTACAGTATCAAGATTTTGCCACACTAAGTCATCCGGTAAACCGTTTGACCACTTGCTCGTTGTTAACGACGCAGCTAACATACCACCGCTACCAAGCAACAAACCAACACTAACGCTGATAAGTACTGCGCGTTTACCTTTAAGTTTTATCATAAAACCAATAAATACCAAGCTCACAAGGCTAAACAAGCCATAAATAGCAAGTGTAGGTAAGAAATTAGACAGCAAGGTCACTAGCCATAAACAAGTCAGCATTAATAAACCAGCAAAAACAGTTTTCACCGACCCCATCCAGCCACCAGGTCTAGGCAATAGACTGACAAGGCTTGGAAAAGTTGCAACTAACAACCACGGCAGGGCCATGCCAATGGCTAAAGCAGTAAAGATAACAAATAAACTTAACGTATCAGCACCCAGCGCATAAGCAACCGCGGTACCCAAAAATGGTGCGCTACAAGGCGTTGCGAGTAACGTAGCGAACATGCCCTGCAAGAAATGCCCACGATTACTGTCATCACCCGCGGTGGCTAATTTCGTTTGTAAGTTTGACGATAAACTAAACTCAAATGCCCCTAACATGTTTAATGAGAATACAGCTGTGATAATAACCATAACCGCAATAAACCAGGGACTTTGGAATTGAATCCCCCAGCCGATAGCCTGACCCGATACTTTTAATGTAAAAATGAAGGCCGCAAGTAACCAGAACGACACGATAATACCAGCCGCAGAAGCAAGAAATTGTTGCCTTATTTTACCCTTCTCGACACTTGGCGCATCGATAATAGTACTCAATTTCATGCCCAGAACCGGCAATACACACGGCATTATATTGAGGATTAAGCCACCTAATAAAGCAAACAGTACTATTCCCATTAGAGACTGACCTGCGATAGTGACTTGCCCCGCAATAACAGGCGTCGAAAACTCCAACGCTTGAGCTGAAGTGATGACGGTTAAGTTTAACGTTTTATCGATTAATTCAACGTCACCCAGCCAATTACTGGCGTCGAATACCGCAATTAAATGATCACCGGACTCTTCTACCGTCTTTAGTTTAAAGGCCGTATCTAAGTCTCCATCAAGCAATAATGTCGGTGTTTCACCCCAAGTATAACCAGACACTGTCGCTTGTAATTGACTGTTAGCGTGATCCCATACTAATTGAATAGCATTATTATCATCTACTTTTATCGGTACTTGAGTAATGCTTTTGTTATATAAAAACATCGCTTCAGAATCGGCTTTCAAACTTTGAATATCAACCGACATGTTAATATTATAATCAGTTAATACGCAAATATTAGTACACGAAGATAAGGTTAATTTACCCGCCAATACCAATGGTTTATTCATGTCTTCGAACTGTAACTGTATTGGAAAGCTAACCGCATCGCTATACCCATAAGTCTCTAACCCAAGCAATGAAAAATGTTTTGGTACTGGCCACTGCCAGTCACTGTCAACAAGGTTTGTCGACTCTTGCCAATCAATACTTGGTGCGATACCGCCTTCACCCGGTGAACGCCAATAGGTTTTCCAGTCATCAGCAAGCTTTACTTCAAGTACAGCGGGCACTGTATTATTGGTTTTATCCACTTGCCCTGTCAGCATAAAGCGTAACTGAATTGGTGGGTGTGATGGTGCTTGTAACCAGCCTGTTGTTTGCGCTGAAATACTCGCGGATATAAATAGCAAGCAAGTCACAAATAAGGTTTTTATTGTCTTCAAGTCATATCTCCAAAAAGTACTTAAAGTCATCTTGCTGATGCTTTAATACCAATTGTATTTAATGGGGCGTCGATAAAAATAATTATTCTTTTGTATACCCAAGCTATAAACATCAATTAAATACGCTTTAATATAAAACAGTGATTAAATTTTGTATTTTAAGCTATCGCAGAGGTATATTAAGAAATATTACTCTTCAAATTTACACAAAATAAGGTGACGGCGTCGAGAAGGGACAAATGTATTTGCTAGATAAGTAAAGTTGAGTGGCTGACGCGTAAAATAATGACTGAATAGGATGATCATTAAAATGACCATGACTAGCTCGTCCATATGCGTACTGGATTTTTGTAATAATTTCTCAGTCAGTTTACAGACACCGCCACTGCTATCAAGATAACTGGCATCTGTAAGTTCCGTGTTCACCACTGCGCTAAAATCAGCACTATAGTTCACACTTTCATTAGCACGAGTCTGGCTATTTAACTCAGCACTGGTTAATTGAGCATTACTTAACACAGGTTGATTAAATGAATAAGCATTGTTAACCATACAAACAATCAAAAACGCTACTATTAACAGTAGGCTTATATTTGCGTTGTTTGTTGGTTTAGTGATGCGCATACATTCTTACGTTGTCATTAATCATAGGGTTTATTTTTACCGACAATCATAAAATATAACAAGTAAGACTAATTAAAATTACCCTTCTTTACGCAAATACCGCCAATAAACGGCGTAATATAATAAAATGTTGCGATGAATTTCATTAACTGCTGGTGTTTTTGTCATTTTAGCCTAGAATCCCGCCTTCTAATTCATTTCTCTTTATCCAGTGTTGATAACAAAACGTATCGCGATGATTAAGTAGAATGAAAAAGCACAAATAAGATATCCAAGCTAGTCTCAGATAAAGCATCCTAAAGTAGTTTGGGGATATCACCACACTGAATAATCGCTAGGAAATAGACACATGGCAAAAGGTAAAAAGTACGATTTTAATTTGGTACTAGTAGACGGTTCTTGGACTGCTGAAATCGTGAGAAAAATCACATCTAAAAAAACAGTTGTATCAAAAAGCCAAGCTGGCTTTGCTTCAGAAGCAGAAGCACAAGTTTGGGCTGAAACTGAATTAAAAGGTTTTTTACAAAACCAAATCGAACGTAACGCACGTCGTATTCGCCTCGTTTCAGAAAGCGTTGAAGATAATGCAGAAGAAATCGTTGAAGAGTCTGACGAATCAGAAGAAGACGACGCTTAATATCACCCAGATATAAGCAACGCCTTACTGCCATCGCTAATTACGCTTAATTAGCGATGGCTACTCAACACAAGCGCCCTCTAACACATCATGTGCATCAGGTAAGAATATCTCAAGTAATGATAACTGGTTGCTCTGCCATCTAAAATAAGAACGTCTTGCATACACTATTTCCGTTCTATCTAGATTTATCATGCCACAATCAAGCTGACTAACGTGGAAAAACGTATACTCACTACGCTTTACATTCTGCTCTGCAAATAATAATTGTTCACCCAAAGATTTATCTCCAAGCTCACAAAATTTATTCACTATCACAGCGTCCTCTGACATTAAAGACGATCGCGCTAATATTAAACTAGACTGGTTGTTCATCAATATGCTTTGACGAAAAAACGTACTCGGATCCAACTTACCTTTTTCTTGCTCAATAATATGGAAATTGTCACATCTAGCTTTAAGTCGCTTGGTCAGAGACCCGGGATCATTCATATAATGAGGTACTAAGTTAACAGCAGGTACTAATTTCATGAAAAGTCCTTCTCAAAGCAGACTTCATTCTCTTTTACGTTTAACGTCTCCTCCTTTGGCTCTTTTATATCGAGAAAACGTGCGCACAAGCATGCAGCAATAGTCGAGATCATGGCAAAGATAAGAAAAACTAGCCCATCTGGTAGTAGCATATTTAACTGTAAAACAAATGCACTAAGCGCCTGCCCTAAAAAGTAAGACATTACAAATCCACTCATTAAACGAGCACGCAGTACCGCAGTACTTAACGACATTATCATATGGCTTAGCGTTGGTAGTAATAATCCAAAACCTATTCCTGAGAATACAATCGTGACATAAGCCCGCCATTCAAATTGAGTTAGTGCAAGAAAAGTTAATGCAATGGCGTAACAGGTAAAGCAAATAACCAATAACCATCGCTCACCCAACGTTGACAACATATGCCTAAACAAATAAGCGACAATCACCGAAATCACGCTCATACCGGCCATAACTATGCCGATCATACTACTCGTTAAGGATAAAGATGAAGCCAGTGTAAAAGGTAAATTAATAAGGATCATATAGTAAAAAAGCATACCAATTAAGCCCATTGCATAGGAAGGAAAGACCCCTTTAATATCAGATAGTGTTAAACGTTTTGTGATCTCATAATCCCTATGGATGGGTATAGTAATCGCCTTTGCTGACATAATTAAAATAACAAAAGACAGTAAATATAGGGCAAACGGGAAACGCCAACTATATTCTGCTAAGCTACCGCTTAAGAGCACAAACACAATTCCCCCCAGATTAACTGCGATTGATTGAAAAGAGATAAAATCTGTACGCGATTTACCTTGAAATGCACTTCCTATAATATGATTGATAACAGTCATACATATCGCAATACCAATGCCGAATAACAAGCGAAAACATAATAACGCATAGATTGAGTTAAGCCATAGACCACTGCTACCTGCGGCACCATAAATAAACAACCCAATAAGTAGTGTGTTTTTTTCTCCAGTGAATCTCATTAGCTTGTCAACAAATGGCGCAGATAATACCACCCCTATCGCAGGTAATGTCATGAGTAATGACACGCAGAACGGGTCATTAAACACCTGATTAATCTGTGTCAATGAAGGGCCTATAGCAGCGTTCCCCATAATAAGTAAGCTACTCCCCAATAATAAACAAATTTTCATTAAGGTATTCGATTTATACGTAGGCATTGATTCTCTCTATTTGTTGAAATCAGAATAATCAGAGAGATAAATTTAATTAATTTAATATTATTGTTTAATTTTATATTTGTAGGTATCTCTCTTCCATGCACTATATTGATTTCATCGTCACCGCAATAGTCTCAATAAAGCAACACAGCGTTGCTCGTTTTCAACCTTGCTTAATAGCGTTAAATAGTTAAGATAAACTCAGTGTTAGCAGACTCAGTTCGTTAAACAACCTATATCTATGAGTAGTTGTAGTGAAGATAAAACCTTTACACCGCATAATACCCATTTTATTTACGCATTATATTTAGGATAAGTATGAATTGGAATTTGAATGATTTACCTTTATTTATTGCCGTAGCTGAAAGCAACAGTTTTTCAAAAGCAGCTGTACGATTAAACATACAAAAATCAAGTGTTAGTCGTGCTATAGCCCGCTTAGAAGAGCGGCTTAATGTGAAACTCCTAGAACGTAACAATCGTTATCTTCGTCTGACTTCTGATGGAGCGCAACTGTATCAGCAACTAAAACCATTACTCGAACAGGTTAGCCTTGCTGGTGATGAATTGTGCCAAAAAGGACTTGCCGGGGAATTAAATATCGCTGTCACCTTGGCATTTTCACGAGAAGTCATGGCTCCACATTTAAATGACTTTGTTACGCGTTTTCCAGACATTCGCTTAAACATGAAAAGTACAACACGAATCTTGAGTTTGTATGAAGACAAGTTAGATTTAGCGATCCAGCTTGGTCCGTTGGCTCCTTCAGGGTTTTATGCCCAACATCTCGCAGATATTGAGCTTTGCTGGATGAGTTCCCCTGCCTATTTATCTGCTAACCCAGAGTTAGTCAACTCCAGTTGGTTAGAAATACAAAAACATGTGCGTTATTATCATAGCCAAGAAAATTACCCTGCTAATTTTTGTTTATTCGCACCCGATGGAAATGAATATCCTGTTACCTTCCCTATGGCAAACCAACTCGAAGATGTTCTGATGGTACGCGACTCGGTCGTGGCAGGTGCAGGAATATCCCTATTACCTGATATTTATTGTCGGAAATTAGTAAAAGAAAAGAAACTTATCAGAATTGCACCAGAAATAAAGGTTAGCCCAAATGTGTCGATTTATGCCGTCTATGCCAGTAAGAAAAGTTCATCACCACGATTAAAAACAATGCTTTCTTTTATGAACGAAATAACCACAAACTACTTGAATGATGATTAACCATAACAGAAGACCTTCAATAAACACCTAATCATTAATTATGCTTAATTAGTGATGGAAGCTCACATAAAGTCTTCTAGTGCTTGTAATACACCATCAATCCCAAACTCTGCAATCCGTCTTATGCCAACGCACCATAATTAATCACCTGTTGGTATTATTCTTTTGACGTAATAAAGGCCATATTAGATAAAGTAAATAATCAGATATATTAATTTAAATCATGCCTTTATTGTTCATCACACACACAAAGACTATAAGTCAGCCCTTCCCGCTTCATATCAGAGCATTGATAAATAAGGAAAATAAAGGAATGAAAAGATATGTAAGCAACAGGAAAAGATACGTAAATCAACGTGAATTATAAACATTTATTGATAATATGCGCCCTCAAATTAGTGTCAACAAAAAGTTAAGATGTCGGCACACCGCAACATACTAAACATTTTTTTAGTATGTCGCTTTGCAGAAATAGATTAAAAACTTACATGCAATGATTAGCTAAAAAGCAGTAAGCATTACTTCCAGGACGGACTAAGTTATTTAACATTTCTATATATATATTACTTTATTCCGAAAAAGGTTAGAAAATGATACGTTTTACGTCTTGGTTATTACTCTTTTGTACATTAGGTATATTAACCGCTTGTGGTGGTGGGGGCGGTAGTAGCGCTGGTAGCAGTGAAGCACCAAAGCCTTCAGATAAAAAAACACTGACATCAATCCAGATCAATATCAAGCAAGCAACAACATTTGGTAACATTAAACATGATATTGCAGCAGGATTTACCCAGTCATATGATGCCGTCGGTTATTATAGCGATGGCGCTACACAGGTCATAACTGATGACGTAACTTGGCAAGTCGATAATGAAGCACTGGCAGTTATTACAAATGGTAAAGTAGAAGGGCTTAAGTCCGGGGTTGTAATGATAACAGCCTCAAAAGGCAATGTGATTAGCCCAAAAACAAGGCTGAGAATCACAGATGCAGTTCCTTTATCAATTAGTATTGACCTGAAAGCACATGAGATGCTCCAAGGTCAAAAACAAGATATATCATTAACCGCAACATTATCCGATGACAGTGTAAGTAGAGTCACTGATGGTGTCACTTGGATAACTTCGGCTGGAATTGAGGTTAGCGGAGGTAAGGTAGTCGCAATGCAAGCAGGTAGCGCAACCCTAACAGGATCTTATCGTGGCTTAAGCTCAAGCATCGACTTAGTGGTAAAACCAGCGGTACTAGAGAATCTCAAAATTGAAGTCAAATCTAATGAAATTAATTTACCGAAAGGCTTAACGAAAAAAATTACCGTTAAAGGGATTTATAGCAACGACGAATCTAAGGATCTAAGTGACGAAGTAACATTAGTTATTGATGATGAAAGCATCGCTCATCTCAATAAACAGGGCGAGCTAGTTGCTATCAAAGAAGGTAACACCCGTGTGCATGCTGAATACTTATCTATTCAATCACCATCTATTCCTGTTGTCGTTACAGCTGAAACATTAAAAAAACTAGTGATCAGTGCAGATGAAAGCATCAATAAAGGCCTAAGTACCCAGATTCATATTACTGGTGAATTTACCGATGGCAAACAAGGCCCCTTCACAGGCGAAGTCAACTGGTTTGTAAAAAGCATATTCGGGAACGGTTCTGAAATTTTAACCGTAGTTCAAGGACAGGCTACTGCGATTGGAAAGGGTAGTGTAGAGGTTTGGGCACAAGCAGATGACGTAACAAGTGAGTCGATCTGGATTAATGTAGAAGATGAAAAATTACAAAAACTCATTCTAACAGTAGATACATCTAATATTATCCCAAACCAGACGACAAATTATAAAGTAATGGGTCAATATAGTGATAATACCGAAGTGAATTTAACAAGAAATGGGTTAATAATCTCAGACAGTGAAAATGTGAAGGTTGACTTGATACATGGAGAAATTGTCGGAAAACACCCCGGCCACGCGACTGTAACCGCATCAATGGGTGATATAAGCAGTGACCCGATTACCATAACGGTAACAAAGGCTAAGCTAACTAACTTATTAATCGATGTAAATAACTTTCGACTCCATCCTAAGCAAACCTTTAGCCCCAATGTTTACGCCTATTACGATAGGGAAAATACTCCTCGTAACGTTAATACGATGGTTACTTGGTATAGTGATAATGCCTCCATCATTACAGTTGATGATAATAATTTAGTCGCGAAGTCACCAGGTAGGACCACTGTATGGTGTACTTTAGATGGTATAGAGAGTGATCATGTTGAGCTAGAGGTCACCGATGCAATACCAACAGATTTGGATATAACGCCGAAGAACACGGTAACTAAAGCAGGGTACTCCGTCCTATACAAAGCTGTTGCGACATACTCTGACAACTCAACGAAAGATGTGACAAACCAGGTTGAATGGAAAAGTTCAGATATTGAAAAAGCATCTTTTATAGGTAATACGCTCCATACCCAAAATGCGGGAAGGGTCACCATTCACGCAACATTCGGTACATTAACAGATAACGCTAGTCTTACGATTAGTGACGCTAAATTAGTGGCGCTGTTTATAAACCCAAAGGAAGGTAGTATTGCTGTCGGCCAAACATATACAGTAACAGGGATTGCTAGTAATAGTTCATATCAAAATTTTGATATCGATGTAAATAAATTCAACTGGAAGAGTGCTAATGAAAAAGTGCTAGCTTTAACTTCACCAGGTAAGTTCAAAGCAATGTCTGAAGGCTACTCCAAAATTACAGCAATCGAGAAAACGGGCTCAAAAGTAAAATCTTCGAGGCACTTTACTGTAGGTCATAAAGCGTTAAACGATATCCTTATTAATGCGACTTCCTTCAAACTGATTTCTGGTACTAGTATGAAGCTTAGTGCAACAGGTATATACACTGACGGCACAAACGATGACATAAGTGGTCAAGTAGAGTGGAGCAGTAACTCTGAAGCAATAACGATTGACAAGGATAGTATTGCTCATGCGCAAGACGATAGCACCTCGTCTAATACGGAAATTTCTGCTAAATTAGGTGATATTGATAATACAGCTACTTTCAATATCAGCAACTCCGAAGAAAAGTAATTGTCATTAACATAGGTAAAAGTTGATATATGTAATGCCGCTCAATTAAAATGAGCGGCATTTTATTTTGTAATCTCGTCATGTAACCCCTACTCCAAGCAATTGGATCATCCCATTAATCAAGTAACAGTACCGCGACAATCAATGATAAATCTAATAGTCTCCTTATCCCCTCAAAAAACATTCCATCCAAGATGAATTTAAACAATTGATATTTATCGCATAAATAGAAAGTGAAAAGATACGTAAGCATCGAGAAAAGATATGTAATCAACAGGAAAAGATACGTAAATAAACGTGAGTTATAAACATTTTTTGATAAAATCCCGCCTCAAATTAGTGCCAGCAAAAAATTAAAATGTCGGCACAGCCGCAATATACTAAACATTTTTTAATATGTTGCTTTGCAGAAATAGATTAAAAAACTTATATGTAATTAGAAAGCAGTAAGCGTTACTTCCAGGACGGACTAAGTTATTTAATATTTCTATATATTACTTTATTCCGAAAAAGGTTAGAAAATGATACGTTTTACGTCTTGGTTATTACTCTTTTGTACATTAGGTATATTAACCGCTTGTGGTGGTGGGGGCGGTAGTAGCGCTGGTAGCAGTGAAGCACCAAAGCCTTCAGATAAAAAAACACTGACATCAATCCAGATCAATATCAAGCAAGCAACAACATTTGGTAACATTAAACACGATATTGCAGCAGGGCTTACCCAGTCATATGATGCCGTTGGTTATTATAGCGATGGTGCTACACAGGTCATAACTGATGACGTAACTTGGCAAGTCGATAATGAAGCACTTGCAGTAATTACAAATGGTAAAGTAGAAGGACTTAAGTCCGGGCTTGTAATGATCACAGCCTCAAAAGGCAATGTGATCAGCCCAAAAACAAGGCTAAAAATCACAGATGCAGTTCCTTTATCAATTAATATTGACCTGAAAGAACATGAGATGCTCCAAGGTCAAAGACAAGATATATCATTAACCGCAACATTATCCGATGACAGTGTGAGTAGAGTCACTGATGGTGTCACTTGGATAACTTCGGCTGGGATTGAGGTTATCCAAGGTAAGGTAGTCGCAATGCAAGCAGGTAGCGCAACCCTAACAGGAGCTTATCGTGGCTTAAGCTCAAGCATCGACTTAGTGGTAAAACCAGCGGTACTAGATAATCTCAAAATTGAAGTCAAATCTAATGAAATAAATTTACCGAAAGGCTTAACGAAAAAAATTACCGTTAAAGGGATTTATAGCAACGACGAATCTAAGGATCTAAGTGACGAAGTAACATTAGTTATTGATGATGAAAGCATCGCTCATCTCAATAAACAGGGCGAGCTAGTTGCTATCAAAGAAGGTAACACCCGTGTTCATGCTGAATACTTATCTATACAATCACCATCTATTCCTGTTGTCGTTACAGCGGAAACATTAACAAAACTAGTGATCACTGCAGATGAAACAAAGATTATTGAAGGTCTAAATACCCAGCTTCATATTACTGGTGAATTTACCGATGGCGAACAACGCCCCTTCACAGGCAAAGTCGACTGGTTTGTAAAAGACATGTACCAACTGGATGGATCTCATATTTTAGCCCTTGATCAAGGAAAGGCCTCTGCACTTGTACCGGGT
Source organism: Moritella sp. 28 (assembly GCF_018219435.1). Taxonomy (NCBI): domain Bacteria; kingdom Pseudomonadati; phylum Pseudomonadota; class Gammaproteobacteria; order Alteromonadales; family Moritellaceae; genus Moritella; species Moritella sp. 28. The sequence continues at coordinate 3,512,624 of NZ_CP056121.1, forward strand.
ACCGTATATGTTTCAGCAAAAGTAGGTAACGTGCAAAGTAAATCGGTCCGTATCTCTGTAGTAAAAGCAAAAGCACAAAAACTATTTCTCACCGTAGAGACACCTAATATTATCCCAAATCAGACAACAAGTTATACCGTCATGGGTCTATATGATAATGGTACCAGAAAAAATTTAACAAATGATACGTTAGTCCTTGCAGAGAGGGATAATCACACTGTGAGGATTAACCATACTGACGGAACAATTCTCGGAAAAATCCCCGGCACAACAACAATTACCGCATCTAGAGGCGACATATCAAGCGAACCGATTACCATAACGGTAACAAAGGCTAAGCTAATAAAGTTATTATTAACAGATCTGAACGAAGGTCCTGCTGGCCAAACCTTTAAACCCGAGGTTTACGGGGTTTACGAATTGGATAATGATGAGATAACTGGTGCGGAAAATCATCATAAAGTGACACAGAATGTTACCTGGCATAGTCAGGATCACAATATCATTTCGGTTGAGAATCAATCTTTAGTCGGTAAGACACCAGGCATCACCTCTATATGGTGTACTTTAAATGGTATAGAAAGTGATCATCACCAACTGATGGTTACCGCTGCAATACCAACAGATTTGGATATAACGCCGAAGAACACGACTACTAATGCAGGGTATTCCGTCCTATACCAAGCTGTTGCGACATACTCTGACAACTCAGAGAAAAATGTGACAAACCAGGTTGAATGGACAAGTTCAGAGATAGAAAGAGCATCTTTTATAGATAATACGCTCCATGCCAAAGATTCTGGTTTTGTCATCATTAGCGCAACATTCGGTAAGTTAAAAAAGAGCACTAGCCTTAAGATTGGTCAAGCCAAATTAAAAACGATTAAACTAGATGAATTGCAAGACGGTTTTGCTCTCGGTCAAAAATATCAATTATCGGGCATTGGTACTGATAGTTTAGGGAAAGCGATTGCTTTAAATGCAAAGAATTTTAATTGGCACAGTGCTGATAATTCGATTGTGACTTTCACTGCTTTACCTGGTGAAATCAAAGCGATATCAGAAGGCAGTACCGAAGTTACAGTGACCGATAAAAGTGACTCATCAATAACATTCTCTATGACGATTCAAGTAGGTCCTAAGGCGTTAAGAGAGATTCTTATTGATGCAACTTCCTTCGGACTAATTTATGGTACTGATATGAAGCTTAGTGCAACAGGTATATACACCGACGGCACAAGTAATGACATTAGTGAGAAAGTAGAGTGGAGCAGTAGCTCTGAGGTAATAACAATTGACCAAGATGGCCTTGCTCTTGCTCGTCAGCAAGACGATACAGCCTCGTCTAGTACGGATATTTCGGCTAAATTAGGTGATATTGACACCACTAAAAAATTCACTGTTAACAACATCAATGTGATCTATAGAAAACCAAATGTCGTAAGTTTCATCACAAATAGTAGCAATGTCCTCTTTAGCTTAACACCTTCAAAAGAAATATTGCGTATGATGGACTATAATACCTTAAACGAAGCGGATCGAGTGCGTCTAAGACCCGATCATGTCATTTATGAGGGGCAAGGTCAGCATCCACAATTTAAGCACTTTAACTCCAACGATGGGTCTGCTACGCAGTTTTGCGAAGGCCTATCGAATGCAAGGTTCAACGATCGCCATAATTGGAAACTTGCGTCGGTTAAAGAACTGAAAATGTTAAGAACGATGTCATTATTCGATGAGACACTAATAGATAGTGATTATTTCACCAATGCTACCGATACTAATACCATGGTTGATTTAGATAGAAAAAATGATAATCCTGTCAAGATGAATCTCCCATATGATACCCAAGGGTATGTCAGCTGCGTCTCAATAGACTAAATCATCATCAGCATAGATAAAGTTGATATATGTAATGCCGCTCAATTAAAATGAGCGGCATTTTCATTTTGTAATCTCGTCATGTAACCCCTACTCCAAGCAATTGGATCATCCCATTAATCAAGTAACAGTACCGCGACAATCAATGATAAATCTAATAGTCTCCTTATCCCCTCAAAAAACATTCCATCCAAGATGAATTTAAACAATTGATATTTATCGCATAAATAGAAAGTGAAAAGATACGTAAGCATCGAGAAAAGATATGTAAGCAACAGGAAAAGATACGTAAATCAACGTGAATTATAAACATTTATTGATAATATGCGCCCTCAAATTAGTGCCAACAAAAAATTAAAATGTCGGCATACCGCAACATACGAAACATTTTTTAATATGTTGCTTTACAGAAATAGATTAAAAACTTACATACAATGATTGCTAAAAGCAGTACTTCCAGGACGGACTCAGTTATTTAACATTTCTATATATATTACTTTATTCCGAAAAAGGTTAGAAAATGATACGTTTTACGTCTTGGTTATTACTCTTTTGTACATTAGGTATATTAACTGCTTGTGGTGGCGGTGGCGGTGGCGGCGATGGTAGCAGCAGCGGTAGTAGCAGTAGCAGTAGCAGTAGCAGTAGCAGTAGCAGTAGCAGTAGCGATAGTACTGGCGAAGCACCAAAGCCTTCAGATAAAAAAACACTGACATCAATTCAGATCCATCGCAAGCAAGCGACGACATTTGGCCGTACAGACTCCACGATCCCAGCTGGGTTTACCCAGAAATATGATGCCGTTGGTTATTATAGCGATGGGGCTACACAGGTCATAACTGATGACGTATCTTGGCAAGTCGATAATGAAGCACTGGCAGTTATTACGGGTGGTAAAGTAGAAGGACTTAAGCCCGGGGTTGTAATGATCACAGCCTCAAAAGGCAATGTGATCAGCCCAAAAACAAGGCTAAAAATCACAGATGCAGTTCCTTTATCAATTAATATTGACCTGAAAGAACATGAGATGCTCCAAGGTCAAAGACAAGATATATCATTAACCGCAACATTATCCGATGACAGTGTGAGTAGAGTCACTGATGGTGTCACTTGGATAACTTCGGCTGGGATTGAAGTTAGCGAAGGTAAGGTAGTCGCAATGCAAGCAGGTAGCGCAACCCTAACAGGATCTTATCGTGGCTTAAGCTCAAGCATCGACTTAGTGGTAAAACCTGCAGAACTACGCGAGCTCGAAGTTGTAGTCGACGTCAAATCTGATGAAATAAATTTACCGAAAGGTTTAACTAAAACACTTACAGTCAAAGGGTTTTATAGTAACAAAGAATTTAAGGACCTGAGCAACGCTGCGACATTGGTTATTGATGATGAAAGCATCGCTCATCTCAATAAACAGGGCGAGCTAGTTGCTATCAAAGAAGGTAACACCCGTGTGCATGCTGAATACTTATCTATACAATCACCATCTATTCCTGTGGTCGTTACCGCAGAAAAATTAACAACATTAGTGATCAGTGCAGATGATACCATCATTAAAGGTCTAAATACCCAGATTCATATCACTGGTGAATTTACCGATGGCACACAACGTCCCTTCACAGGCGAAGTCGACTGGTTTGTAGAAAACAAAGACACCTCAGAAAGTTCTGATATTTTAGCCATTGTTCAAGGAAAGGCCACTGCACATGCACCCGGTACCGTACGTGTCAGAGCACAAGTAGGTAGCGTGCAAAGTGAATGGATCAGCATTACGGTAGAAGAAGCAAAATTAAAAACACTATCTCTAAAAGTAGATACAACGAGCATAGTCCCAAAACAGGTAATAAAGTATACAGTCCTAGGCCAATATACTAATGGTACCAACCGCGATATCACAAAAAGTGTGAAGCTTATATCAGACAGTGACACTGTGAGAGTGAACCTCTCTGACACAATCATCACCGGAAAACAGCCCGGTACCGCGACAATTACCGCATGGGAAAATCAAGTATCTAGTAACCCGATTTCCATCACGGTAACAAAGGCTAAGCTAACCAAATTAATGGTTGTTCAGGAACCTACATTATCTATAGCGAGTGGCTTAAACCTTACACTCGATGTTCACGGGACTTATGAATACGATAATGATGATGCTGGTAAGAGTATTGTTCATACGGTTACACCGAACGTTACTTGGCATAGCCAGGACCCATCCATCATTGTGGTTGATAAGCAATCTTTAGTCGGTAAGTCACCAGGTATCACCCAAGTTTGGTGTAGCTTAGGTGGTTTAGAGAGTAAACATTTTAATGTTAAGGTCACGGATGCTGAAGCTCTGTCTTTGCTTATTACTCCGAAAGAAGAGACTACTATTGCAGGGTACTCCGTTCAATATCAAGCTTTTGCGACATACACTGACAACACGGACCACAAGGTCACTGATCGAGTTGAGTGGCATAGTGAAAATCTAAACAAAGCATTTTTTACAGGTAATACGCTAAAGACCAAACATGCTGGTCAAGTAACCATTCGCGCAACATTAGGTACGTTAACAGAGAGCACTAACCTTACAATTAGTAATGCCAAATTAGAAAAGATTAAACTAAATCAGGTGCAAGACGATATTCCTCTCGGTCAAACATATAAATTATCGGGCATTGGTATAGATAGTTTAGACAAAGAAATTTTTCTAGATGTAAACAAGTTTAATTGGAACACTGTTGATAACTCAATTGTGGATTTCATTTCGGCTGGTGAAATCAAAGCGATGAAAGAAGGCAGCACCGAAGTTACAGTAAGTGATAAAACTGACCCATCAATAAAATTTTCGATGGGAATTAATGTGGGCCCTAAAGTGTTAAAAAATATCTCCATTGAATTTACTGTAAAGTCTATAATTAATGGTACTGACCAGAAAGTGATTGCAACGGGTTTATACTCTGACGGCACAAACAAGGATATAACTAAAGAGGTGGAATGGAGCAGTGACTCTGACGCAATAGAAATTGACCAAGATGGTATTGCTCTTGCGACTATGAAATACGAGACTTTTATAACTAGTGTTTCAGCTCAATTAGGTGATATTAAAGATACTTGGAAGATAATTACTGGCAACATCAATCTTATGAACGAGGAATACAAACCCGCCCTCTTACATGTCGGTAACACTTTGTACAGCTTACCACCTTCACAAGACTCATTACCTGTAATGGGTTTTACTAATGGAGCAAGAAAGCATGATTTTTCAAGATTAGGGCATATTTATAATTATAAAAAAGGTCATTCTAATTACCCACAATTTAAAGGTGTTCACTCTAGAGATAACTCTGCTGCGCAGTATTGCAAAAATCTATCGAGTGCAGGGTACAAAAACCGCAATAATTGGACACTCGCATCGGTTAATGAGTTGCAAGTATTGAAAAAGCTCTCACTCGATGACAAACTAACGGATAGAGATTATCTATCTAACGCTACTGATACTAATACCATGGTTAATTTGAGAGAAAATGATGATTCTGTCAAGAAAGACCTCCCAAATGATACCTTAGGGTATGTCAGCTGCGTCTCAATAGACTAAATCATCGCCATTAACATCAGCATAGATAAAGTTGATATATGTAATGCCGCTCAATTAAAATGAGCGGCATTTTATTTTCATGCTTATAATTTAATTAATAAGATCATCAATGTTGTAAACACACAATCCTAACTAATTTCTTCACCTGATGCTAAGTTGGTAAAGCGTAACGGGGAAATCCAAAGTTGCGTCATATAAATTGAGCTAAATCAGCTTTTAAGAACTCAATAAACACCCGGAATTTTTCAGGAAAAAATACTCGATGAGAGTATACTGCGTATAGGTTTAACGGTGCGGCCTTGGATGCAAAATTTAACTCAATGAGACTGCCATCTTTTATATGTTCATCACAAGCATGACGAGAAAGGATAGCAAAGCCAACCCCCGATAAGGCTGCCTTAAAAGCCATTTCTCCGCTGTTCACTTTAAAGTTACTAGACACGCTTATGTGATGAAACTCCCCACTGTCTTTAATAAATTGCCACGCTTTTCCTTGCAGTGCTGTCGCTGTTGTTATGCAAGGTAATGCACTAAAATCACTGATGTTACTTGGTTTACCCCATTGCTTAATAACCTTGGGCGAAGCCACAATGCAACATGGAAACTCAGCTAGTTTTTGTGCAATGTAATCACTGTCTGGTAGATCCCCCCTAGTAACAATAATTGCAATGTCGATATCCTCAATTAAGGACTCAAATCCGGCTAAGTTCGTCGTACAGTTAATACTGATTTCAGGATATTTTAATGAAAAATCAATAATAGAATCCCCCAATAATTTGGGACCCATTTCACTCGGAATACAGAGCCTTAATGGGCCTTTAAGTTGCGTTTTATTGGATGTGATGTCAGATTCGAGTTGCGCTAAGGCGTCGAGTAATGCACCAGACCGGGAATAAAGTAGCGCACCTGACTCGGTTAACCTCATATGTCTTGTACTGCGTTCAATTAAGCGGACTTGGAGCTTATCCTCTAATTGTGAAATAGTACGACTCACGTTTGAAGATGGCATTTGTAATGCTTTTGCAGCGCCGATAAAACTGCCTTTGTCAGCCACCAAAGAAAATATTCGGAGTGAAATAAAATCAATATTACCCATTACACCATCCCATTACTGATATCAATAAGTCCAACTTATACCAGCTAATAATCATAAATGATATGAATTATATTATTTGTCATTAATCACTATTCAGCTAAAAAAGAGATAACTGACAAGACTCAACATTAGCTGGAGTGCACGTTTTACCTACATTATTAGGAATAAGGACTCATTATGAAAATAGGTATATTAGGCGGCGGTATAGGTGGATTAAGTACTGCCATTGCATTGAAACTAGAAGGCTTTGAGGTTGATGTCTATGAACGACATAGTCGACCAAGCGAGATTGGTGCCGGTATTGTATGCTGGCCGAATGCTTCATTTGTTTTAGACCAACTTGGAGTGTTAAGCCAAGTGGCTAAAGTGGCAGGTTCACTCAACTATATGCATCGTTTTTCTAGTCATGGCGAACCGTTAGGCTCACTAGACATCACTCAACTAAATCAATTAATGGCATATCCTAGTTATTCTATTCTTCGTAAAGATTTGATGGCTATATTGACTCAACGGGCTCTTGAACTGGATATCAATATACATTACCAACATGATGTAACTTCACTTTCAAATAACGATAACAACAAAGTTTATGTGCAATTTACCAATGGTAAAAATATCGAACCAGATATCATTATTGGCGCTGATGGCCGTATGAATTCATTTGCGAGAAAATATGTAAATGGTAATAACGATCCTGTTTATCAGGGTGTTATTAATTGGATTGGTGTATTTGAGTGTAAAGATGAGGTTTTCACTGATCTTTCGGTTTCAGATTACTGGGGCGTTGGAGAGCGTTTCGGAATAGTGCCTGTATCAAAAACAAAAGCTTATTGGGCTGGATGTGTCGTATCTAAAAATATAAACAAGGTAAACCCTGACTTGTATAAATCCGAACTCTGTTCACTGTTTGCTAATTGGCCTGATCCTATTATGAAGATCATCAATAAAACACCTTTATCCCGAATTAATAAAATTTATGTTCATGATCATAACCCAATAAAAATTTGGCATAAAAATAATCTGGTATTACTCGGTGATGCAGCGCACTCCGCCTTACCTACTTCTGGTCAAGGAGCTTGTCAGGCGCTGGAAGATGCATGGCACTTTGTTCATTGTTTAAAAGAAAATGTGAATGATATACCTAAGGTATTTAAGCAGTTTACCAAGTTAAGAGCGGCTAAAACGTCAAAAATTACAATGGGTGGTCGCCAAGTTGCCTCATCTATTTTTAACCAAGGCCAAGCGTTTTGTAAACAGCGGAATTTAGCGAGTAAAAATATGGATCATAAAAGCACTGTTATTGGTATAGCTAAACTCTGGACTAACGGTTTACCTATCAACGTTTAGCACTGTCGTAAATTTCGGAGCTTAACGGTATCAGCTTGCTAATTTTGAAGTCGTTATAACGCATACCTTTCATTACCGAATCAGAAGGCATTGCTTACTTTCGCCCTCGTTCATATCTCCCACCAAACCAAAATGTTTATACTTGCTGGTATGGTGGGATAATTACGTAACAATATTAATTAATCTCCAACAATAGACGCGGGTAAAGCGTATGCCCCTTTAGAGACAACTTCCTTCGCATAATCAAACCCAATACGGAATCTAAATACACCAACACCAGCGATTGTACCCCGAGATAGTTTAGATAACGCATTACCGGTTTTTTCTTTTAAACTCGTTATTTTATTACTTTCAACAATGCTTGTACCCGATATTCCCTCATCAGGAATATGTGGATTAGTTGTTGTATCAGCGTGGACCTGTCCTCTTCCTGTATTAGCATATTTGTATTCCAATGATATTGGTAAGGTAATATTACCATCAGCCTCCACAATCATTGTAGGCTTATGGTCTAAAGCCTGAAAAGCAGTTTCCACACCTTCAAGCACATCAGACGCAGCATGGCACATAACCACGGGATCGCTATCTGATATAACCCCAGCAATGAATCCCCCAGCACAGCCAATGACAGAGGATGCAATATCTGCAGATAGCCACCCCGCAAAGTCTTTTTTATCTTTAGTTGCAATTTCAACAAGATAACTACCAGAAAGCGGGGTTGATTTTAATGACAGTTCAGGCTTATGAATCCTACTTGGTGTTCCTTTAGTAATTTCCGTCCCCATCTTAAAAAAATCAAGTTTAACTTCAGCGGCGACAGTGAATTTTTTTGCATAAATATTATAATCGTTCATATACTTCCAATCCGTCCCCTTCACTGAAGTTAACTGAAAAGGAAGTTTACCACTATGCTTACGCACCATGCGTGGCGAAAGGTCCGCCCCCGCTTTTGCTAACTTGGTATTTTTAACTTTCGGTAATTTAGCAATAGAGTATTTAATCGCATCGCGAAATGCCACCGAAACCCACATTGTTGGCATATTACAATCGGTCTCTGCATCCGTTTTACAATAGCCATTCGCTGATTTTTTCCATGGGTCACCTTTCATTGCCCCTTTCGGAGCTGAGATGACAACCTCAATATCAAATTCATCACTGACCCCCGGTAAGTCTTCGCTAGCAACGTCAAGCCCTAATCGCATCAGCCAAGAAAATTTACCGAAACCTGCGATATGATCATTAATAGTATAATAACTTGGCCACCCTTCCAGCGTCGCGACACTACCATCTGAAAAGTGTAATGTTTCCATATCAACGTCTGTATGTTTAGGTAATTCATTTAACAAATTAGCGAAAGGAATAGTATGAAGTGACTCGTCCAATAAGACAGCATCTCTAAAGCGAGCCCCCACATCACCTGTCGATTGACATTTGTTTACTGCAATATCAAATATTTTACAACGCCAATAGTTGCCCATATGACCAAGTTCTTCAAAATAAAACTTATAGAAATCAGCACTCCCCCTTGTAACAAAATCACTATTAAGTACGATAAATGCATGCTCATTATTATAAATGGTACCTGCTGGACGTTGACCCATTGTGCGAGAATCTCCCCAATAAGGTGTTCTTTGTTCAATATAAGCGGGGTCCGAGAAAAACTTATACAACTCATTATTAATCTTTGCTGACGTCCAGTCTGCATACTTGGCGTTTAATTTAATAACATCGGTATAGTTTTTACCAAAAGAGTGCGCGAACAAAGATGACAGTCGATTTTCAAATTTACTGCCACCACTCGCATATTCAATGTCAATAAGAGAGCTCGGATTATAACTAAGCGGATCTGAGATATATTGTTTAAAGTTAGCATTTTCAGGCGTTAGATTATTCTGCACATTAATTTCTTCAACACTTGATCCTTGCCAGAAATCATAATTAATAGGATCAAGCTGTGAACGTAAATCGATAATGTTTTCATAGTTCACTTTAATAAAATTTTCTTGCCCTGGATTATCTCGCCACATTCCAGCCTGACGAATGGCTTCAATCGCGTCAGAACCAAAATCATTAATCACATCAGAAACGATATCTTGCAAAGCTTCACCAATACTATGATCGTCATTTAAATCGGACAATACATCAGTTAAAAACGTCATCACACTAGGGTTTAGTTCAGTGTCTCCCGTCTCTATCTCGACAACACCTTCAACAGCCTCACCAACTGGTCCAGCCAAGCCTAATAGCATACGCCTTAAATTAGTACCTGATGGATTATCTGCATAATCAACAATATGCTGTACTTCTCGGCCAACTAAAGGCATGTCTTCCAGTGAATTCAGAAGAATATTTCCAGGCTTAGTATCAGCCATATATTTATCAACAGCATCCAAGTATGCCTTATGTGCATCCTCTGCTTTCTGATGGTATGCCTCTTTAAGCAACTTTAGATCGGCTAATGCACTACTTTCTTCCTTTAATAAAGCTGAAAAATGGGTTGCATCTGCAGTCGCCCAATCCGTATGTAATTTGTGATAATCCATAGCACGGCCTATGTCAACTTGTACGCTCACTTCATTAAGCTTAGCGTCTCGCTCATTCTTAAGGTTTTCCCATACATTATATGCATCATTATATTGCCCAGTAAGTATCCCACATGCTATTAAAGCTGGAATATTCCACCATCCAGTAGCACATACCAAATCCCGTGTTTTTTTTAATTCATTCTTTTTATTCTCTAGCGCTAATATGCGGTTAGGGTAATCATTATCTATATCTACCTTTAACAGGTCATGGTCCAACATCTGACTGAATAAGCGATCCATATGTGTTTCTTTGGTATCAATCATGGACTGTAATGTTCGCTTTGTTTCTGCATGTTCTGTATTGAGTAATTCTTTACACCAATTACCTTCAGTGCCATCATTAAAATTAATCTGATCTTGACTCGTACAGACTAATGGCTTTGCTATTTGTATAATTTCGGGATAATCATTAATGTTAGTTCCTTCTTCAAGCCAAGTTTGACCTAGGTATACCCAACTCCGTATCTCATTAGACCTTATTGTTTTCATCTGGCTGTTGGGGATATGTACATTAACTGAATATGTCGATGTAACATCAATGACGATACTTTTCCCTTGAGAACTCTTAGGCAAAGAGATATTTCCCGTCCATGCTCCATCCCTCATATGTAATGTAACTTCATCAACATCTTCAAAATAGGTAGCCAATTTAGCTGCATTATTTTCCAAACTACGTAGCGTTACATTATCATCAATCTTTTTGTACTTTGAGTAATCAGGTAAGCTGACACACTGTTTACCGTCAATCGAATAACATTGTAAATCCCCCTTAATATTTTTTGAGTACCATAATGATTGACCTAAACTGGTTGCATCTATCCATTTAGTTTCCTTATTGATAGCAATTTTACAAGGAGAGTCGAGAACATCATAACCTGTCACACCAAAGGTATTTTCATAATTAACAACCCGCTCTCTAGGGGTGAAACTGTTACTTGAACCGCATTCAAGGATAGTGAGTTCTTGGTAATCAATATCTTTTACCGATACATCTATCGTCAAAAGGTCATCATAGGTAAGTAATCCGATCTCCCCAGTCTCCTCCATGACGCTATAAAGAAAGCTTTTACCTGTTACATACGAGGTTGCTTTTTTTATATCTAGATATTCAAAATTTGTTTCTGGTGTAAAAAAAGATGACGATGTGGCAGGATACGAACAAAAAAGAACAGCAGGTAATACTAATAAATGTTTTAAATTCATCATAACTCCATGTAAAGTTAAATCATAAGCTTCCGTATTGAATACGGTACAAACCTACAACCTAAGTGTTACACGAGTGCTACATGAAAACACCTTTACACAACCTTTTCATTACTTTACCGTACTGTTTTTATTGATTCTCGTAATATGTTAGCCACATAACCCTTCAATAAATAACTTATTAAAAACGCACAAATATTCTAGATTAAAGTCTCATATTATATTTAACTAAGTAAAGTGTGTATTTGTGTTTACAAGGAAGTATTAAATGGCTGAGCTAGCATCTAAGGATTGGCTTGAATTGAGTAAAGATGATGAGACTGGGATTGAAACAATCAGAGCGCATTTTAACGGTCATGCATATGATCCGCATTGGCATGACAGTTATTTAGTCGGTATCACTGAACAGGGAGTTCAACAGTTTAACTGCAGACGTAATACCCACACATCTTTATCTGGTGGTAGCTTTCTGCTTGAACCAGGGGAAATACACGATGGCAAAGCACCTGAGTATGGTGGCTTTACTTATCGAATGCTCTACATCCCACAAGATTGGATAAAGGACAAGTTTTTGACCCTGTTTGATAATATACCAAGTAGTTTTGAGCTTAACTTTGATACCACGCTATCGAATAACAAAGCACTGTCAGCCAGTATTTCATCTGCATTTTTATCGTTACACCATCAAGACCCGAAGATAGTGAAAGATGCGTGCTTAGACCAGATGTTAGAAAAGCTAACCATCAATTTAGACTGGAGAAAAAAACAGTCTAAATCTGTTGAAGTTGATGTTATTGCGCTTAAAACACAAGATTTCTTACATGCCAATATTTATACCGATATAGGCTTAGATGCCTTGTCTCGTGCGGTTGATGCAGATCGGTTTAGAATAAACCGAGCATTTAAAGCTGCCTTTGGCCTTTCCCCTCATGCTTATTTGATTCAGCTTCGTTTGGTAAAAGCGCGCCAATTACTCTCTCAGGGCTATCAGCCTATCGATGTTGCTAGCGAGCTATGCTTTGCCGATCAAAGCCATCTAGGTCGTTGGTTTCGCCGAGTCTATAAATTAACACCTGCAAATTATCAGCAGCTCTGCACAAATCATCCAGACTATCGCTGACAATACCGAGATACTCATTACATCGTCAATTTAATGGTATCTTGTTATGACTACTTTATATTTAAACTTTTTGTTATTTGCTGTTGTTATCTCTATCACTCCAGGTCCAACAAACCTTATCGCGTTAACCCTTGGCCATCGATACGGCATTAATTCTGCTTTCGCTTTTATCATTAGTGCTGCAAGTGCTGCGTCGTTAATTCTCTTATTTACTACGCAAGGTATCGCCAACATACTTATTACCTACCCCCTACTACAACAAATAATGGCATGGATAGGCTGTATATGGTTAATCTGGTTATCTTGGAAACTGTATTGGACACCCGCTATAGCAACAGCAGATGAAAGCGATGCCTTTACGAGGCCGAGTTGGATTCAAGGTGCAGGCTTGCAATTCATTAACCCTAAAACATGGTTTATGGCCATGACCGTCAGCAGCTTATTCAATAGTACTGACTCTCACAGCTTCAACCACAATCTAACCTTAACAATAATATTCTTCTTCGTTGCTTGCAATACGCTTGTTTTCTGGACATTACTCGGACAATTAACAAGAAAAATATTAAGCAGCACAAAGCAAAACGATATCATCAACAAAATACTTGCGGTCTTACTTTTGCTATCTGTGCTGTCGGCTATGTTTACACTGTGATAAATAACCTATGCGCTTAAGCTTGAAAGCGTCGAGTAAACTGGAGCGCGATTCAAAATGGCTTAAAGATACACTTTCCAGAGCAGGACTAACCCACTGTTACGACCATGTATTTAGTACTTTTATAGTACGTAACACCGTTGCGTTGTTGTTATAATTGGAGACTGTAAGACACTTACAAGCTGTATATCTTCAAACGACAAAAAGGACATTTAGAAATGGAACATACTGTACTTCCTTACAACCTGCCGAAGTCCCCAAAAGAGCAACTTAGGTATTTAGCTAAAATAATTAATATCCCTTACTCATTTGTGGCCAGTGGTGGACAGCAAGAAGTTGAAGCTATGACTGCAACTATTATGTACCGACATTTAAACCGAATTCAGCAAATGGAAGCGTGGAAATTAATACGAGGCCTTGATAGTCGCCCGCTAACTGGAAAGCTTGTTGATAAGGTTTTAGATACAAAAACCAACCCTCAATGGGGGATGTGGTCAATGACGAATGAAGAATTATTAGCTGATAAAAAAATTCACGAAATAATTAATACATATGCAAGTGGGTTAGGTGTAACAGCATCAGCAGCAGGTACTAAAAGTGTACTACAAGAAGTTTGGAAAAATAAAAAATTATCCAAGGGAGGTTGGGTTACTCTAATCATTTGGGGAGCAGTGATATTTAATAGCTCTGAACTTAGTAAGGTCAATACTGAGTTAACAAACCGAACAACATTGAACACCTCTTCTTTATATTAATCATGAATAGACTCTTTGCAATCGTAATTTACCTAATAAATGTAATTGGTGGGATATGGCTATTTAATTCTGCTACTCCAGAACACAAAATATATCTTTTCTATGCTGTGTTTATATTTGCTAACGTTCAAGCTTTTTATTTAAATTTTAAAATAATCAAACTTCAGGATAAATTGGATGGAAAATCTTAAATATATTGCACTGATCTTATTAATCTTTTGTGAAAGCGCACTCGCGAATAGTAAATTAGAGTGTAAAGTAGATCAATTCCACGTACCGAACGTAGAAATTACGGTGGCTAATGCTCCGGATATCAAGAAAACAAGCGCATCATTTATGGATGATGATAATAATTATTGGCATTTGGCTGCGTATGAATTACACAAAAAAGAAAATTTGTATCTCCTAAAGGGGATGAATAATTTAACTGACTCTAAAGCCATTATAACAATAGCACTCCGTAATTATATAAATCGGCTTGAAGATAAAATGTTTTACACTACGCATCTTAGAGAGTCTTTTCCAGTATCTATTTCAACACTTTCTGGTAGTGGGTATATAATAGATGCCACTTTTGATGATTCGACTGTGAATGAAACATTTGCTTTTTGGATGATCGTAAAAGACGACAAAATATTTTTTGGTGACCTTCATATTACTACCGATATGGTGGAACCTTCTATACAGGTAGCTCAAGAAAGATTAACTGATTTCATTAAAACCTGTGAGATTGTAGCGGATTATACGTGATATCAATTATGCACGTATATTTCAGTTTTTTACGATAGTGATATTTATCCGAAAGGTTAGACTAAATATGAACCTAACGCAGTCATCTCCATTAATGCGTTAGGTAAGTAACCCTCACACCTTAAATAATTTTTAAAAACGAGATAAATCGAGTGTAATCGGATCGCCTAACCATTGCACATATTCGGTGTGGTCGAGCAAGTCATCGCCTGTTACTGCATGTAACAATACTGATACCCCTTGCCTATGTTCAATACACCAAGGTACAAATACATCAAAATCGTCTGCAGTGAAAGAGGCTTGAAAACTCCACTGTGGATGCGGTCCTACTGGTTTGGTATTGAAATTACCGACATATAAACCCAATTCTTCATTGATGCTTGTTCGTAATGCTTGTGCGTGTACTCGTGATGATTCATCAAAATAAAAATGTGCATGATAATTGTCATGACCATTAACGGGCATATCCATAAACACCTCATAAAATAGAGCTATAACATTGGCTTATAAAAAAAGATTCAACATAACACAATTACTGTATTGCTGAATACGACCTTTACTTTCTTCACATTCGACATAAATAACGCAACAAAACACAGCACATCAACTCACCAAATAACGTTTATTTACAGTACCTTACACTCTATCACTGCTTTACATTATTTACCTTTAATTTACTGGTCATCGATGTTTATCTTAGTATAAGATAGCGAATACGAACAATTATCATTTGGATCTCCATTAATATGAAACGAACTGTTGTAGCTACTTTATTTGGTTTATTATTCTCTGCTAATGCTTTATCTGAAACGATCACAGTCTCTCATCAACTCGGTAAAACAACATTAGACACTAAACCTGAACGTGTTGTCGTGATAGGCACGGGTACACTAGACGCCCTAGACTATTTTGGTATTAAGCCGGTTGCATTGAGTAAAGCGACAACGATGCCAGATTATTTATTGAAATATAAAGCGAAAGAGTTCGCGTCGTCAGGTAGCTTAAACGAACCTGATTTTGAAACTATCTACATGCAAAAACCAGACGTAATTATTATTGGTTCTCGCGCTGCCGAATCTTACAAAGAACTATCCAAAATTGCCCCTACAGTGATGTTTGCACCTGAATCAAACGGCTATTGGCAAAGCACCCAGAAACAATGGCGTATGCTCGCAGACATCTTTGAAATCCAACCTAAAGTAGAAGCAAAGATCGCCAGTGTTGACTCTCAGATCTCCGAAATTGCCAACTACAACAAAGCCAACCACGTTAAAGCATTAACGGTAATGAGTGCAGGCGGTAATATCACTACGTTTGGTGCACAGTCTCGTTTCTCTGCTATTTACCGTGATTTTGGTTTCCAAGAAGCCGTGCCGAACATTAAAGAGTCTCGTCATGGCGATTTGATCTCGTATGAGTTCATCAGCAACGTCAATCCAGCTAACCTGTTCATTATCGACAAAGACAAACTGATTAATAAAGACAAAAGCCGTACCCGTGAAGAATTTGCTAATCCCTTAGTTAAATCAACCACGGCTTATAAAAATAACAACCTAAATTACCTTGATATTAACGCCTGGTACATAGCCCTTTCAGGTGTCACTGCAACCGATAAAATGATCCAAGATATGCAGAAATCACGCGCACTGTAATTGAGGTTTACCTTGAAAAAGTTACTCTTTGTGCTGGTATTACTCAGCATTGCATCGGTATTTATTGGCGTGGCAGACTTATCGTTAGCGGCCATTTTAGCAGGCGATACTGATGCCATTGAATTATTGTTAATCAGTCGCCTCCCCCGCTTACTCGCTATCTTACTCTCGGGGGCAGGGCTGAGTATTGCCGGGCTTATCATGCAGCAAATCAGTCAGAACCGATTTGCGTCACCATCGACATCTGGAACCATTGAATGTGCCATGCTCGGCTATGTATTAAGTTTAGTCTTTCTCGGCCACGGTGACAGCTTACTGCTTATTTTTGGCATGGCGATCGCCGGTACATTGCTGTTTATTCAGTTTATCCATCGCATTCAATTTAAGAATGCCATCTATGTGCCATTAATCGGTATCATATTTGGTAATGTGGTGTCTTCTGCTGCTACCTTTATCGCCTATAAATATGATGCAGTGCAAAACCTGTCAGCCTGGACGGTGGCTAACTTTGCCAGCATCCTGCAGGGTAATTATGAACTGCTTTATATCGCCCTACCTATCTCCATTATTAGCTATTGGTATGCAACCCGTTTATCTGCGGTTGGCATGGGTAAAGACTTCGCCACCAATATTGGTTTGAATTACAAACACGTACTCTTCATCGGTATTCTACTTGTGTCTGTGATGTCAGCCTCGGTGGTCATGATTGTCGGTCAACTGCCTTTCTTAGGTCTGATCGTCCCGAATTTAGTGGCGCAATTCTACGGTGATAATTTACGTAAAAATATTCCACTGACGGCTATTATCGGCGCGATTTTAATTTTACTTTGTGATGTGATAGGTCGCGTGATCATCTTCCCTTACGAGATCCCAATTTCGATGATCATCAGCATGCTTGGTGGCGTAGTATTTATCTTCTTTATTGTAAAGGGGAAGCAAAATGTCTGATTCAATGAAGCTAGCCGGACTGGCTGTTATCACCCTTGTCTTTACCTTTTTATTCATCGGTGTTGGTTTAGATGCCTCGAATTATGAATACTTTTTATCACGACGCGTGCCGAAAGTATTCGCCATGATCATCGCCAGTATTGCCATCGCTCAGTCATCACTGGTGTTTCAAACCATTACCCATAATCGTATTTTGACCCCAAGTATTATGGGTTTTGATGCCTTATATTTACTCACCCAAGTTCTGGTTGTGGTTATCTTTGGTGGTTTTAGTGTATTGCTATTAAACCCCTTTGTTAACTTTGCCTTATCAGTCGCAATCATGGTGGGGTTTTCGTTATTACTGTTTGGCTTTTATTTTCGCAACAATAATGGCGAGGGCAACGTCATCACGTTATTGCTGCTCGGGGTTATCTTCGGCCAGCTGTTTAGCAATGTTTCATCATTTTTCATGATGTTGGTTGATCCCAATGACTTCTTAACGATTCAATCAAGCATGTTTGCAAGTTTTAACAATGTGAACCAAGAACTGGTTTATTTATGTGTTGTGCCATTGTTTGCGGTCAGTGCTTTGCTATTCAAATTAGCCCCTGTGTTAGATGTATTTTGGCTAGACAATGACAATGCAATTAGCTTAGGCGTTGATACTCGTCGAGTCACCAAGCAAGTGTTAATACTGGTGGCAATCATGATCTCGTTATCCACCGCCTTAGTCGGTCCCGTGATGTTCTTTGGCTTGCTCGTGGCAAATTTAACTAAAGAATTCTTCCATACCTACCGCCATCATACGCTGCTTATTGCCAGCAGTTTAATGGCGATGTCGATATTGTTATCGGGACAATGGATTGTCGAAAACGTCTTTAGCTTTTCAACCACGCTCAGTGTGGTGATCAATTTCGTTGGTGGTGTGTACTTTTTATCATTGCTTATTCGACAAAAAATTTAATAAAGTAAGTAGGACACATAAAACGTGATTTCATTAACTCATTTATCTAAAGCCTTTGGCCAACACAAAGTTGTCGATCAAGCTTCCGCCTCTTTCATTAAAGGTGAAGTCACGGCAATCATTGGCCCGAACGGCGCGGGGAAAAGTACCGTATTGTCGATGGCAAGTCGCTTATTAAATAAAGACAGTGGTAGTGTCATTATCGACAATCAAGACATATTAGATTGGGATACTAAAGCACTGGCGAAAAAGCTCGCAGTATTACGCCAGTCTAACAATCTCAATATGCGCTTTACAGTCCGAGAACTAGTGGCTTTTGGGCGCTACCCTTATAGTCAGGGCAAGCTAACAAGTAACGACAATGACGTGATTGATAAAGCGATTGGCTATTTAGATTTAACACTAATCGAAAACAAGTACCTTGATCAGCTCAGTGGTGGTCAACGTCAACTCGCCTTTATCGCGATGGTCGTGGCTCAAGATACCGATTATGTATTTTTGGATGAACCATTGAACAATCTCGACATCAAACATTCATTACAGATCATGAAAAACATCAAAACCTTGGCTCATGAATTAGGTAAAGCAGTTGTTATTGTGATCCATGATATCAACTTCGCATCTTGTTATTCAGACAATATCGTGGCACTTAAGCAAGGCAAAGTTGTCGCGAACGGGTCAGTCGCAGAGATCATTAACCAAAAAACATTGTCAGCGATTTACGACACTGATTTTGATATTCACGAAATCAACGGTAAGCGTATTTGTATGTACTACGGGCAATAACCGAATTATTAAGGATATAAAAATGAGTAAAAAACCAAGCACCAGAGTATTAACCGTAATAGACAGCCAGCAATTAACATCTAACATGCAGCGCATTAGCTTTCAGGCTGACGACCTGTCTGACTTCCCCTCTGATGCAGCAGGTGGCTACATTAAGCTACTTTTTACCGAGCAAGGTAACACTGACATTTCACAACTAGCGACAGATGAACGTCCAAAAATGCGCACTTATACCATCCGTCATTTACGTCAAGCCCTCAATCAATTAGATGTTGATTTTGTGCATCATGAACACTTAAACATGAGTGATAATAACAGTGCCAATAATAACAAGGATTGTAACAGCAGCATTGGTGGCTTTGCCGCAGCGTGGTCACAGTCTGTGAATATCGGTGATATGATCTCAATAGCTGGACCAGGGATGATTAAACCAGTCAATGTTGATACCGATTGGTACTTCTTAGTCGCAGACATGACAGGTCTCCCAGCCTTGTCTGCACAACTCACTAAGCTACCAACAACAGCCAGTGGTTATGCGGTTATCGAAATTAACCATCAAGATGACAAGCAAACCTTAGTCAAACCCGAGGGTATCAACGTTATTTGGGTTGTCGCCAATAAAGCTAAGACAAACTTACTGGCTCAAGTGAAAGCGTTAACGTGGCAGCAAGGTGAGGTGTCGGTTTGGTGCGCTTGTGAGTTTTCAGATATGCGTGCGCTACGTGTGTACTTTAGAAATGACAAATCCGTCGATAAAGATAATATTTATATCAGTAGTTATTGGAAAACAGGTTGCACTGAAGATGGCCATAAAATTGCCAAACGTGATGACAACGAGGCTGAAGACTCTTTAGCTAAAGAACGTGTACAGTCATAGTCCGGTTTCTCCATACTATCTTTGCCTAAATATCGCTGAAAATTCCCCTTTCAGTTATTTTCGAGTAAACTAGCCTGGTTTGTATATTTCTAACACGGGCTAAATTATTTTGCATACTCTATCTCAGCTAAAATCTGGTGAATTAACAGGTATTAAGCGTTTATCATTATCAGAAAACCTGACTATTTTCCCACTTGAGATCTTGTCATTGGCTGACAGCTTAGAGATTCTCGATTTATCAAATAACCAGCTAACGAGCTTACCAGCAGAGATTATCCAATTAACCAAGTTGAAGATCTTGTTTGCATCAAACAATCAATTTGTAACGCTACCTGAAGTACTTGGCCAATGCCCGAACTTAGAAATGGTCGGCTTTAAATCAAACCAAATTAACCAAGTACCAGAAGCCTCTCTACCAACAAAATTACGTTGGTTGATCTTAACGGATAACCGAATTGAAGTATTACCAGATTCATTAGGCGAACGTCCACGCTTACAAAAGTTAGCGCTTGCTGGTAACTGTTTGACAGAATTACCTCAGACTATGTCTCAGTGTCATAACCTTGAACTGGTACGTATTTCAGCGAACCGCCTAACAGCATGTCCCGAACAGTTGTTTGGCCTGCCGAAGCTAGCTTGGTTTGCGTTCTCGGGCAACCCGTTTAGCCAGTCTGATGTATCGATTGATAACGTGCCGCAATTAGCATCATCAAGCTACACATTACAAAACGTACTGGGACAAGGCGCATCTGGCGTGATCTCAAAAGCCATTTGGAATGAACAACAAACGCAATTCCCTGATGAAATTGCAGTTAAAGTGTTCAAAGGTGAAGTCACCAGTGACGGTTACCCTGAAGATGAGTTACAAGCTTGTTTGAAAGTAGGTAACCATCCTAGCCTAGTGCAATCGCTTGCACAGGTAAAAGAAGACGGTTACTTAGCCCTGATCATGAACTTGATTCCTGCGCACTATGCAAACTTAGGTCTACCACCATGCTTTAACAGCTGTACACGTGATACCTTCCCAACAGACTTTAGCTTGTCTATTGTGCAAATTAGCAAGATAGTCGCACAGATGGAAGACGTGTTTACCCATTTACACGACAACCAAGTTTGTCACGGCGATCTGTACGCCCACAATACACTGTTTGATGTGGATGCTAATATCATCTTTGGTGATTTTGGTGCCGCGACTATGTATCACATGCTAACAGACACACAACAAGCGCAAGTGAAACAAATTGAACACCGTGCACTACTGCATTTTGTTGATGATTTATTAAGTGTTTGTATTCAAGAAGACCAAGAAAGTGACGAGTTTAAACGCCTTAAGCAGCGCACTAATTAAAGATTATTATGCCCGTTTCCAGCATCAAGATAACAAATTGGCTGATGTTAAACGGGCTATCATGATAATAACGATTATTTATAGCTTAAACTTAGCGTTCTTATAACGCGCCATTGCCGCCACGTCTTTATCTACAATTGTTTGCCCTATTGGTGCAAGTGAGATAACCGCTAATTTCAAATGCTGTAGGGCAAATGGAATACCAATAATAGTAACGAAGCATGCGGCCGCAGACATTACATGGCCGATTGCCAGCCAAACACCCGCAAAGATGAACCACAACGCATTACCGATAAAACCAAATCTACCGGTACCGATATCTTCAGCGCGCGTTAATTCATCGCGGAATATGGCTTCTTTACCAAATGGAAAAAATGAGAAACCCGCGATAACAAAGCAAGAGCGCCCCCAAGGGATGCCAACAATACTGATAAACGCTAATAGACCAAATAAAACCCATGCAAGTCCCATGACAGCGCCACCAAACAGAAACCAGATTATGTTACCAATTGTTCTCATGTTATCGCCCTACATCCGCTTAATCTAAATTAATCACAGTACATCAAGCATTGGACTACAAAAAAACATTTAAATTCAAGATTTATGACCTAACCTAGATAATTTCAGCTTTCATTATATAATTAAGGCCTGAAATACCACCAAGGTATAAGGCTCCAGTAACTTATAAACCCGATTTTTGATAGCAACTTACCGCACCTAAATTCTTATATTTAGTTAAGATAACGATTAATTAGATTCAATTTGCGTCTTCATAACAGGCTTTTCACGCGTCAACCACCAGCAAATTAACGAGGCGATTGTCACCATTACCACCCCCTCCCAGAATTTAGTCGTCAACTCTATATCTAATATCATTGCAGAAAAGAAGGTCGATAAAATTGGCGTGAAATAAGAGATCGTAGCTAAAAATACCATGTTGCCGCCGATAATACCGATATTCCACAGCGCATAACCACTGCCCATCACGATACCCGCAAGTAACAAGTCAAACGTAGCTTCAGTCGTAAATACCATGGTAGGTTCATTGCTTATCAAATATTTAATCCAAAGTGCAATCGCAGTACCAATGAAGAACCAAGTAATACCATTCATACCATTGGCGAGCGTCTTCGTTATGTTGCAATACAACGCCCAAATGAACGCACCAAAGAACGCCATTGAATAACTCGCGGGATTGGTCGCTATATTACTGCTTAATTGACTAATCGAAATACCATCATCACCACCCACGGTCCATGCTACACCGAAAAATGACAGGGCAATAGCAGGGTAAAGTAGCTTGTTAACGGGTTTATCGCTGATAAATACCGCGAGCAAGACCGTTAACGAGGGCCACAAGTAGTTAATTACGCCCATTTCTACCGCTTGGGTGCGGTTATTTGCCATTCCTAATGCCAAAGATAAGCAAATTTCATAACTAACAAACAGTCCACCGCCAATGAGTAAATAGCGAGGAGGAAAGCTTTTAAGCTTAGGAGCGCCTAAAACAATCAGCAAAAATACAGAGCTGACAGTGTAAATCATCGCAGCACCGCCAATGGGCCCTAACTGCTCGGCAACATTACGGATTAGCCCAACAATAGTGCTCCAAAGTAAAATAGCGAGACAACCAGCAAGGGTGAACTTATGGGAATTAATCAAGTGAATACCTTTAAAATATTTCAGTCGTGGATAGTACAGTCAAACAATGACGAGCATGCACTTATTATTTGAATCTAAGCTACTTGTCTTGGTACAGGGGTAATAAAATATCGGGTGGAATTTAAGCTTGGCTTGAATAGCAGGGATATTCCTCGCATCACGAAAGATGCGAGAAACATAATTTATTATTAGCTACGGCTAGTAACTTCTAATAAATGATAACCGAATTGTGTTTTCACTGGACCTTGAACTGTATTTACAGGCGCTGAAAATACAACTTTATCGAACTCAGGAACCATCATACCAGGACCAAACTGACCTAAATCACCGCCGTTAGCGCTTGAAGGACAGTTTGAATTTTGCTTTGCAACATCAGCAAAATCAGCACCAGCTTCAATTTGAGCCTTTAGTTCATTACACTTTGCTTCGTCGTCTACTAAAATGTGTCGTGCAGTTGCTAGAGCCATGTTTTTTTCCTTTGTTTTACTAGGGGGATAAATTAAAATCAGTGTAAGACAAAAAAATAAAAAAGGCGAGAAATGGTTAATAGCATCCTCTACTATTTAACTAAATCACGGTCATAACTTAACCTTTTAGCTGCATCTAGAGTAAGCATTTGCATGAAGGCTTTGGTCTCATAATCGTTACCGACGGGAGCACCGCCTGCACCACCACCGCTACCAAAAACATTCGTCGGCACTTGGCGTTTAGCATAAGCCTGAGCCCATAACTGTTGGATTTTGATTTCTGCGTCTAACTTTTGCGCTAACGCATTATCAGCCTGTAAAATCACTTCTTTTTGATATGCCTCTGCGTCAGCCAGTGTGCGCTGAGTTTTAGCTTCGATAATAGCTTTTTCGAAATTAATTTGTGCTGTTTCACGGTGAATTTCCGCTTCTGCTTTTAACTTCTCAGCACTCGTAATAGCCAGTTGTTTATCCGTTTCAGCTTCTGTGGTTTTTTGGATTTGGTCCACTTTTGATTGCGCTTGTCTTTCAGCTACTTCACGCTCACCACGTGCGATAACCAGTAAGCGCTGCTCTTCTTCTTGCACACGTTGTTCGCGTGCAATTGCTCTATCAGCCGATGCTTTTTGTTTCAATTGCATTCGCTCGATAAATTTCTGGTTTGGATTCATATCAGTAATTAATGCGGATACTACCGTGATACCAAAATCGGTAAATCGTTGGGTTTTACGCTGTGGTAAGCCATCAGAATCAAGTACCTTACGAACCACAAATATCGTTTTTGTATCTTCACCATACTCTTCCTGCTCACTACCTAATGCAGCGTTCGCAGACGCAGACGCTGTTTTCATCGATCTAACAACCACTTCTTCACGTTTTACTAAATAAATACCATTATTCATTTGATGTTCGAATTCAGAATTAAACTCAGTACGTCCACCAGCATAGTATTCTTCGGCAGTCATTAATGAGGCATTAGCTTGTAATGTTTCCTTAAAAGCAGGCAGTAAGGCAGTTCGTAGTAAGTTTTCAGGAGAACGATACTCATGGGCTAACTTAAGGAACCCTTCTTCATCAGAAGGTATAGAAAATCGCACAGTGGCTTCCGCTTTGGCATCCACTTGATCTAAAAACATGATACTCATTGGCGGTAAACTTGCAGACGCTGAATCTTGGTCTTTTTCAGCCGTAATGGCATGTTTAATTGCCCCCGAAGCCGCCTGAACTGTCATCGCACGTTTCCAAGCATTATAGCGGCCAAATGGATAAAATTTATAACCAATTTCAGTCACTACAGCTTCGTTACCCGTTACCGTTCGTACATGATAGATGTATCCCGGTTCGGCATAAAAAAATGATTGTGAAACGACATATAGCATGATTGATAAAATCACCCCACCCAGTGTACCTTTAGCTATTTTTGACCTTATTTCTGCATCCATTGCGAAGTATCCTTTGTCCGTTTATTTGAGTAAAAATTCTAAACGAAACTATCAGCACAACGTAGAAATCACAATTGAATAGCGATAAAACCATACTTTTTTAATACATCAACCTTTCTCGAAATACTGAATTGGCATTCCTTGATACACTCCTTGTTCACGAGATTCGAAGCCGAGTTTGAAAAGTATATGCTGAGATGCCGCATTCTCAGGTTCCGTTAACGCTAAGATCCTCTGGTAGCCAAGCTGTCTTGCGAACTCTAGCACTGCTTGACTGGCTTCAAACACGTAGCCTTTACCTCTAGCAGACAGTTTTAAGCGATAACCTAATTCGGCAGCTGCATTATTGTGATATTCGAATGACTCAATACCGCAGTATCCAATTAAATCATTGGTAGATTGTTCGATCACCGCAAGCTTACCAATGCCGTGAGTTTTAAAGGCGTTTAAGAGTAATTCAAAACGGGATTCAGCTTGCGATTGACTCATTGTACCTGTCGGAGAGTACGCCATGAAATCAGCATTTTTTAATAGCGTAACAACAGTATCTTTATCACCTTCTACAAACTTTCGTAATATGAGTCGTTCTGTGAGTAGCATCTATATCATCCCTGTGTTTGACGTCGAATTAACTGTCTTCACAAAACCGAAACAGGTATCCATTAGGGTCTTGCACAATGAATTGTTTTTGAGTGACTAGCTGGTCATTACATCCATAGGTTTTCGTTTCCAGTTCCATATAGATAGAGCTTGGTGATAATGACTGAATACGAACATAGATATTATCAATATCGTTTGTATCCCACTGAAAATTAACACCACGGCCAAATGGTACATTCATATCACCCGTTAGCCATTTTCTTCCTTCGCTATTTAACCCTTCTAACATCAAATCAACGCCACCTAACGTTAGAAATAGAAACTGTTCTTCTGGACGTTGATACTTAATACTGAAGCCAAGAATATCGACATAAAAGTGCTTACTTACATCAATATCAACACAATAAAGCTCTGGTACAACTCTTAAATTCATCAATAAACTCCGATTATTGAAACAAGAACTTCCGCTAAGCGACTTCACGCCATTGATAAAACTTTGTTTGAGCTAATTCCAACATAGGTAAGTCCTCTTTGGTATCTCCATATGCAAACACTGAATCAAACTTTAATAGATCAATACGATGGTTGATTAAAGTAACTTTGTTATCACCACCACAATCACCGTGTACGTAATTACCGGTAAGTACTGCTCCTTTTGATTCCAATTCACTACATATCAATTCTATATTGTGTTGTAGACACCAGAAATAAAGGTATGGGTTTAACGACGCAGAGACAACAACAATTTTATCACCTCGGGCTTTGTGCCAGTTAATCTGCTCCATTGCAGTTTGTCTTAATATCGAAGGCAAATACTCCAAAGCAAACTTTTCTCCCAGCTCGAATACCCGTTTTTCACTGCGATTCCAAAATGCGAATTTAGCTAAGATTGGTCTAATTTTAGCAGCAGGAAACAAGCCTATTTTGTGTAACAAAATAACGGGAGATAGCAGTATCATACCCGCAATTAAGCGATACTTTGGGGTCGCGTAGAAGATGAACTTGGTAAATGCATCTTCATTGGTGATGGTGCCATCAAAATCAAAGAAAGCGATATTCATACTAAATACCTTTTTAAGGCAGCTATTATCGGCGGTATTGTCGGTGCGTAAACACGAGGTATTGCTTCAATATCGAACCAAGTCACTTCTCGGCATAAATGCGGTTCGGCGTTAATGAGTTCACCTTGCCAATCATCACACACATAAACGTAATGCTGACAATCGACATTAGGATCAGATAACTGAATTAAAAAGTTGAGATTGATAGGATCAACCCCCACTTCTTCTAATGATTCGCGAATGGCACTTACTTGCGGAGCTTCGCCAAGTTCAATTCGACCGCCAGGAAGACTCCACTGCTGATCAAGAAATTCAGTGTTTTGACGAAAGCTAAGCAGTACTTGATAACCTTGGATGAAAACAATTTGGACTACATCCTGATACATAACTTATCCTTAAATCGTAAGCTTTTGTGTAAAGCTTACGGCTTGCAATGAAAATTTAGTTTATTACCATCTAAATCTCTAAAGTAAGCGCAATAGAAGCCACCAGAACGCACACCAGGGTCACCTTCATTTTGCCCGCCTAAGGCTAATGCTTTTTTATGCAGCTTATCGACCTCTTCTGTCGAAGAAACACTTAAAGCAACCATGGTGCCATTGCCATAACTCGCATCTTCACCATCAAAGGGGTTACCGATTGCGAGCATAGGTTTGTCTTCACCAAAACTCCACGCTAAGAATTTTTTTGAATCAGCTACTTTTTTAGCACCCATCATGTCCATTAAAGCGCTGTAAAAATAACGCGAAACGTCGATATTTTGTGACCCTAACATTACATATCCAATCATTCATATTCTCCTATACGGAATTAAATTAACCTTATTTTGCAGTAAACAGTGTTGGAGGCAATCGCTGTTGTGACCGATTCTATTTAATACTTATTAAACTTGTTACTTAACGACCAAGTATGTCAATATTTCCACAATTTGATTTGGTGTCGTTGCCCAAGATTGCGCGGAACCATCAACTTCTTTCAAAGCATGGATCAAGCTTTCGTCATGTAAGGTAATATAAGGTTTACCTAAAGCAGCGCAGTAGCCTGCATCGAAGGCAGCATTCCATTGCTTATATTTCTCACCGAAACGTATGACCGCAAGATCACAATTTTTAATCGCTGTTTGAATACGGATCGCATTCACTTTTGATGATTTATGGTCTCGCCAAAATGACGTACTTTCTTCACCTAAACAATCACCAGCTGCATCACTTGCTTCATGATTCGTAATCGCTGACGTAAATTGAATATCGAGACCTTTCTGTTCACAACCACTGATAATTTGTTCGCGCCAATCACTGTGAATTTCACCCGATAAATAAACCACGTATTTCATTAACTTTACCTATTCCATTGAAAACCTCGTAACAATACCCTAACAATTTAAAACAATAAGGTAAACGGCGCTATTGATAATGAGGGGGATGATAGCGACAGTACAAAGCCCGTCGCCATTCATTTTCATCTATCAAACAACTTAAACTAGCTCACCACAGTAAACGAACTCAATCCTAAGCCACTGCCCTTGTTCACTTTAACTTGTACTGGAATACGTTCTTTCAAAGCTTCAACGTGACTAATAACACCAATCATTTTTCCTGACGCATTCAAGTTATCTAGCGCATCTAAGGCGATGTCTAAAGTCTCTGCATCCAAGGTCCCAAAGCCTTCATCAAGGAATAGCGAATCAATACTGGTCTTGTGGCTGACCAAGTCAGATAAACCAAGTGCTAATGCTAAACTCACTAAGAAGCTTTCCCCCCCGGATAAGGTTTTGGTATCACGCACCGCATCGGCTAACCAAGTATCCACCACCTGTAAAGCCAAGGCTTCGCTGCCTGATGCGAGCTTACGCTGCAACTGGTAACGGCTGTGTAAACGGTTTAATTGTTGGTTGGCTAAAGTCACTAAATGATCCAACGTTAGCCCTTGCGCAAAGCGGCGGAATTTACTGCCATCTTTCGAGCCAATCAAGCTATGTAAGTAAGCCTTGTCATCGTAGTCTGCTTCACAGGTTTTGATCTGCTGATAAAAGTCAGCTAAATCTGCGCTACGAGCGGCATCATCGGCAAGGCGTTGCTTCAACTCACCTTGGCGCTGTAAACCTTGATTTAACTGTGTCGTGATCTCGTCTAACTGAGTAACAATAGTGGCAATATCCAATTCAGTTAATTGTGTCTGTTGCAGTGTTAGCAAACGCTCACTGGCTTGCTCAAATAACACCTGGCAACGTGTTAAGTTCGCGGTCAATTGTGATTTAAGCACCAATAAACGCTGCTTTTCTTCTGTCGGGAGTAATGCCTGATTAAACTCTGCTTCAGTGGCAAAAGGACTCGTCGCTAACGCTTGCTGCCATGTCGCTAAACAATCACTCGATTCTTGCTGTTGCTGCGTCAAACCTTGTTGTAATGTCGTTAACTCACCTTGCTGTGCATGTAACTGATTCGATAACGCATGATCTTGCGTTGAACATGCCTGATGTGCTTGTTCTACGGCAGTTAATTGTTGCTGCATCGTTTGTCGTGCATCTGCTACGCTACGCAGACCAAATAACTGCTGACGTTGCTGCTGTTTCGCCATGAGATTCTCAGACAAGCTAGACAAGGTTTCTAAGGTCTGCGTTATCGCTAATTCCAATTTCGCCAGCTGTTCACGTAATGGCGTTAACTGACTTTCTGCCGCGACATACTGCTCATTAGCTGACTGTAACAACTGCGCTTGCTGTTCCCAGGTTTGTAGTGCTTGCTGACACTGAACTAACCAGTGATCGAGTTGGCTCCATTCCGGTAATGTGAGTCCTAGCTCTGTCACGCTATTGGTCAACGCTTGTTGTAACTCGGTTAATACCTGCGCTTGTTGCTGCACTTCTTGTGTTAGTTTCTGCTCAGCGTCTTGTGTTGCTTTTACATCACGGTTTACCAATTCAATTTGATGTTGTAGCTGTGCACTGTTTTTATCAAATTCAGTCAATGCCTGCTGCGCACTTTGTAATTGCATGTTCACTGTTTTCAACGCTTGAATGCGTTGTAACAACTGTGTTAATTGCAGGCCTCGCTGCTGGATAAATGCTTGCGAATTGGCGCTATCCTCAATCATAAGGTTAGCATTCAGTTGTTGGGTATAATCCTGCCATTGTTCTATTAAAGACGTTAACTGTGGCTGCAGTGTCGCATTACGGCGATTAAAGTTATCAAGCTTAGTTTTCGCTTCGACCAAGCGGTTTTTAAGCTCTCCGCCATCTATTTCAATTTGTTTTAGATCCAGATCTAGTTGTGCTTTACGCTGCACTGTCAGTGAGTCGGCAATATGTTGGTATTCTTCTACCAGCGGATGCGCTGTCGAACCACATAGCTGACACGCTTGCCCCGGTTCTAACTGACTACGCAATTGTTCCAGGCTAGCAATCTTCTGTTCTTGTTCTAATAAACGCTGAACATCGTTTAACTCATTCTTTTTGGTTTTAAACAGATCGCGCTTGGCTGTTATATCAACATTAATATCAGCAAGTTGTTGCGTTAATACTGCCATACTTGCTTGATTGGCCTCAAATTCTTGCAACTCAGTCAGATAACGCTGTTGTAAACTGGGTAGCTGCTCAACAATACCCTGTAAGCGTGATTGCTGACTAAATGCCTGTTCAAGATCAGCTAAATCATCACCAGCGAGTAAATTAGAGACTTGCTGCAGCGCTTGATTAACGGCCTCTTTCACCGACTGCTCACGTTCAATATTGGCCGTCACGTTATTCGCTAGCTGCTGTTGCGCTGTTAAACTTTGCTGTAATGACTGCTGGTTAGTAATCACTTGCTGCTGCAGTGTCTCGACATTAGCTTGCTGTTGATTGCATTGCTGTATCTGACTTTGCCATAACGGTAATCGGGTACTCAACTGCGCATCTTGTGCATGTTGTTGCTGATACGCTTGACATGCGTTGACTGTCGCTTTAGCGGTTTCGGCTGTTTGCGTTAATGCGGCTAGACTCTGTTGCGTGGTCTGCAGTTCGCTATTTTGTTGTTGCTGTTGCGACTTAAATTGCAGTTGTTCTTTGGTCAACTGCGCACACTCATTATCCAATGGTATGATCCGCTCATTGATTAATATTTCTTGAGCTTGGTTTTGCTGTTTACTGGCATCAAGTTGTGCTTGGCTAGACTGCAGTTTCAGCTGGTTATCCGCGACAGCTGTTTGAGCAGAAACCACTGACGCTTGCAATGCGTGTTGCTTTTTCTCTAATTCCGCGAGCTTAGTATTAGCTTGGCTTAAATGCGTGAAAGGTAAACGCAACGCTTCCGCTGGTTCCGCCTTTTCTAGTTGTTCTAATTCAGGCTGTTGGCTTACAGTTTCTTGCTCTGCATTCGCTAAGCGGGTTTGTGCTTCTGTAGCACTGACTTGTGCTTTTTCAAGCTGTTCTCGCCACTGTTTTTGTTGCTGTAAACTGGTTTGCTGTTGGCTAAGGTCAGTAACTAAACTTCCTACTGTCGTTTGCTCACTGACGATCTCAGTACGTTGCTCGTCACTGAGTAAGTTAACCCCGTCTGCTTTAGCACGGAGTTTATCTAATTCCGCTTTGGCTAGGTTATGGCTTTCAAATACCGCTTGTGAGATCTGACCGTAAATTTCTGTACCTGTCAGTTCTTCTAATAACTCGGCACGATCGTTAGCGGGCGCATTCAAAAACGCGGCAAACTCACCTTGTGACAACAGCATAGATTTACGGAAACGTGAAAAATCGAGACCGGTGATTTCCGCCACCAGCTGCTTTTTCAATTTCACTTGGCTTGCCAGAATATTACCCGATACAACTTCAGCCAGTTCTACCTTCATCTCTTGTAAATTGCCCTGCGGACTGTTTTTAGCTCGGCGCTGACTCCAGCTGGCGCGGTAACCTTTACCTTGCACTTCAAATTCAACTTCTGCGGCACACTCAGCGGTATTACGCGTCATCACCTCATTTTGCGATTTCGATATCGCTAAGCGTGGCGTCTCGTGATACAAGGCCAAACAGATCGCATCGAGGATGGTGGTTTTTCCGGCACCTGTAGGACCAGTGATAGCAAATAGACCATTACTTAAAAACGGTTCTTGGTCAAAATTAAGCTGCCACTCGCCTTTTAACGAGTTAATATTTTTAAAGGAAAGACGTTTGATCTTCATTATTTGTCCTCCTGTGTCGCATGCTCTACTTGCTCAACGATTTGGCTAAAGGCAAGCTCAATACGTGATTTACGGGCAATTTCCGCATCAGTCGTAAACTCAACGCCTTCTAAACAACGTTGGAAAACATCATTCACAGACAATTCTGATAAGGTTTCTTTAACTTGGCTATGCAAATGCTGCTCTCTGTCTTTACGGGCTCGGCGCACTTGTAATACTTCAACAGGCAGGTCTGTGGTCATCATTTCAATGCGGGTTTGTAAATCGGTTAAATAATCTTGCTCTTGCACTTCAATGCTCAGCCATACCGGAAGCTCATCATCGTGTGTTTTAAATTCGGCTAATTGTGCTTCGATACTTTCAAGGTTACCTTTCAGTACCTGCATTGGTTGAAACTGTGGAATAGTGAGTTCAATAACCGAGTCAAATTTACCATCAACAAAATTGACTAAGTTAACGCTTTTTTGCTGTTTAACTTCATCAAAACTAAGGGGTATTGGCGAACCGCTATAACGGATATGCTCTGACTTTGCGACCTTCTGCGCACGGTGAATATGACCAAGGGCAATATAATCTGCAGCCGGAAATTGATTGGCAGGGAATGCTTCAAGCGTGCCAATGTAGATATCGCGTACCGACTCTGTGACCGATACACCCAGCGCAGTTAAATGACCCGTGGCAATAATCGGCACTGCGAACCCAAGTTGTTCACGCTTTTGCTTAGCAAGTTGATACAGATTACTGTAATGCTCGGTAATTGCCGAGCCTAAACGTTGCTGTTTTTCAGTACCAGATTGCCACGCTTCACTTTGCATCACGTCACGGGGGCGAATAAACGGCACTGCGCAAAGCAATGCCCCCACTTCACCTTGGCGATCCTTTAACTCTAGCACCTGTTGCTCTAAATCCAGTGACACACTCGAGATAACGCGGGTATTAAGCTGCGACAATAATTGCTTTGATTCATTTAATGTCGCCACAGAATCGTGATTACCCGCTAGAATAATTAACTGACACTGTATTTTACTCATGGCAACAACAAAACTATTGTAAAGTTCGCGCGCATAACTTGGCGGAGTGCCAGTATCAAAAATATCACCAGCGACAATAACGGCATCTACTTGATGCTTCTCTACCTGTTCGAGTAACCAAGCCATAAAACAGCTGTGTTCATTAGCGCGACTTTTTGTGATGAAATGCTGGCCAAGATGCCAATCTGAAGTGTGCAGTATTTTCATGAAACGTTTGTTTCCTAGCGGTAAATGTAAGCTACCGCTAGTGTAGATAAATACTGGTTTTACTTCCAGTTGTTTTAGCCCTAATCACTTAAGTTGCAAAAATTAACATAACAGTGGATTTATGCGAGAATAGCCAAATAACTAAACACTTAAAAAGAAGTATTGTTTATGCAAATACATCACATTGAAGGTTATATTCAAACTATTCTGTTAGTCGAGTATCCAGACAAGTTATTATTACTTGATGGCGGCTGTCGATGTGATGTGCCCGTTATCAAAACCTTCATTACCGAAACATTGCAACGTGATATATCTGACTTAAAATTAGTGTTGGTATCACATATGCACCCCGACCATGCTGGCGGTGCACACTTATTACGTAAAAAATTTGGTTGTAAAATTGCGTCAGTTGGATTTGAACGTCAGTGGTATCAAGGGTTTAATGGTCGAGTCGCGCATGCTATTGATCTCATTCTGTCTTTATATGTCGCACATCGTAAAGGTAAAAATATCCGTAACATTTATTATCCCCCCGACCTTAAGCCCGATATTATTTTACAACACGAAACCTGTGTGCCTGGTTTTAACGACTGGATAGTACATTTTACTCCTGGGCATACCGACCGGGATCTGTCGTTTTTACATCAGCCAACACAACAAATGTATGTGGGGGATATGATTTTAAAACTCAAAAACAAGTTCACCTCACCCTTCCCTATCTATCAGCCAAAGGCTTACAAGCAATCACTCAACAAACTATTGCAACTTAACATCAGTAAAATATTAATGGCACATGATGGTTTCTCTGAAATCACGCCTACAGACATTCAGCAATTAATTACAAAAAGTACCAACCGACCATTAACTGTAGAAAAAGTAATTAAGCACAAATTTAAAAGCTTCATTTTCAATAAAAAGACGTAAATATTATTGCATTAGAAGCGTGACTTATTTGCCTATCAATATTGACAGCTCAATTCTTTATGCTGGCGGTATTCAGCGGGTAATTTTGCGATTGCTTTACGTAAATCTTTGATACGCGTATCGTGTGATGGATGCGTTGACAATAGCTCAGGCGGTTGCTTACCGTTTGATGCAGCAGCCATATTTTGCCACAATGCCACGCTTTCTTCTGGATCAAATCCCGCTTTCGCCATTAATTCTAACCCAACAATATCGGCTTCCGATTCTTGGGTTCGTCCGTACGGTAACACCACGCCATATTGCAGACCTAATCCTAACGCTTGCATTGCAGTCTCTTTATACGCTTGATTTTGCAATGCATAATCCGAGACCTGTAAGCCAAGGTTGGTGATTTTTGATTGTGATAGACGTTCGTTACTGTGCTTTGCTGTTACGTGAACAATTTCATGCCCCATTACAGCCGCTAATTGTGACGGTGTTTTCGCCACTTTTAATAAGCCGGTATACACACCAATATGACCACCCGGTAAGGCAAAAGCATTCACTTGTGGGCTATCAAAAATAACCACATCCCAATTGGTTGGCTGGTCAACATAATGCGTCAAAGTATCAGCAATACATTGTACATAATTGTTCAGTTTAGGGTCGGTATTGATTTTTTCTTGCTGTTTAATTTGATCGAATGATTGTGCGCCAAGCTGCGTCATATCACCAGATGAATACAATAGCACCTGATTACGACCCGTTGGCGATGCAGTGCAGCCCACAACTAAAGATGATAGTACGACTAAAGGTAAGATTTGTTTAAACATGCGCCCTCCTAATTGGCTCTTTGATTTGATAACAAACTAGTTATCATCAAACCAGTATAAGGAGCAGCTTACAAATAGTAAAATGCTAACAATCGTCTCTTGGCTAAAAACTTTTAAACTGATTGGTTTTTGTATCGTAATGATAACCAAGCGTATCTAATTTATTGGCGAGCGCTTCGGTAGGCATTTCATAAGATGCAGAAAGATCATGCAGATCGGTACATTCTAATCGAAGTTTTTCATTAACAATACCGAGTAAGATCGCGGTATCCATTTGTTCAAAATTACTTAAGTCCATCTTCATCACCCGTCATGTAAGTACTGATAAGTTAAGTTTAGAAGACTTAAGTCATTTTAACAGGCGTGGCCTCAATCGCTGTAACTATGATTCAGACGCAGGTGTCTCATGAAGGTGACGCCATAAAATTTCATCACCTTCAAGCGCCAATAAAACTGTTGAATGTCTCAATGACTCTATGTTGTTAGGCAAAATTTGACGTTCTACATAACTCACCAAAGCCCCTTGTGACCACTCTGCTAATATCTCCATTTTATCCATAATAATTTTGAGCCCGTCCTTTGCACCGCAATTCTTCTGAAAAAATGCTTCCAAAGTAAGAAAATCTAACTTAGTTCCATTGATACTTATCATCGAAAAGTTCCTATCAAAACGTGAAAGTAACGCTTCAAGATCTCCTTTACCTTGCCCAAGCCAATTCTCGATTTTTACATGTGTATCGACAAGTTCATTAAAAAAACGGTTCATACTATTTCCTTTAAGCGTTTATTTTTTTCAAGACAGCTTTGTTATCAATATATAAACAAAGCAAAAATGGCACGGCAGTCACAGCCGCCGCGAGATAAAAACTGATTTGATAAGCATTCAAGCTATCAACAGTCATTTGTAGTAGCTGCAGTATCAAACTCATTACAGCAACACCAACACAAAAACTAAACTGGCGATTGATATTCCAAATTGCACTCGCATCAGCCAACGATACACAATCAATGGTTAAAAAAGCTGAACTCTGGGCTGCACTACTACATAAAGAACCACCAAAACCCATTAATGAAAAAGAAATCAGCAATAGCAGCGGTTGATCAACCATAGTTATTTGAGATAAGCATAAAATACCAATACCTTGGATCAAACACCCCAACATAAATAAAGGCTTAGGACCATAATAATTAAATAATTTGCCCACAAGCATAATGGCTAAAAATGCTGACAATGACCACGGTATCATCAGTACACCAACCGATGATGCTGACATACCCAACTGCATTTGAAGGTACATCATTGCGATTAAATTAACGCCCATAAATACACCTGGAATAAACAAATAAACCATCATCGAAATACGAAGTAATGGATTACGAATTAAGCCCAAATCAAGTAATGGCTTAGGATGACGGAAACTATGACGCACGTAATAAACCAATACCGCAACCGCTGTAATTAGTAATATAAGAGCACCGAATAGTTTGTTGGGGACGGCTAACCAGTCTAAACCGAGTAGTAACAGCGTTAAGCCCACACTTGCAATAGCGAGCCCCCGAACATCTAGGAAGTGACTATCTTTCGGAAATGACACTTTATCCCTACGCAGCCACACAAAAGCAAGCACTAAAGCAATCAATGTCAGCGGTAAATTAACAAAAAATACCCATCGCCAATTTAGCTGATCAACAATAAGGCCGCCGAGAGCCGGAGAAAGTGCAGGTGCTAATAAACCAACTAACATAATAATAGAAGAAAGACGTGCGCGTTCATGACTCGCATATAGTTGGTAGGTGAGAGTCTGCCCTATCGGAATTAACAAGCCACCACTTAAACCTTGAAGTAAACGTAATCCAATCAGCAGTTCGATAGAGTTAGCAAAACCAGCCAGTGCTGTCGTCACAATAAATAAAGTGAGCGATAACAAAAATACTCGACGCCCACCAATACGTAATGCTAACCAAGCACTAATTGGTGTAATTAATATCAATCCCAAAATGTAACTCGTACTTACCCAAGTCAATTGATCAACGCTCGCATTCAGTGCCAGGCCTATCGCGGGGTAAGCTACATTAGTAATAAACATATTAATGAGATCGATAAAAAAACCCAGTAAATAAACAATTGCAACTTTAGTTCGATATTGCATAAAACCTCCTACAGACGAAAGATACGCAGTCTAAATCTAAAATCACAGTGGATAAATAGGGTATAGTCACTTACACTGTCAAAAATAATTTGACAGTTAACGAGAGGAACATGCTTAATTTACAAAGGATGAAGATCTTCACTGCAGTGGTCGAAGCCGGAAGTTTTACTGCAGCGGCAGAGGTGTTGGATCAGAGCAAGGCTGTCGTTAGCTTCAATGTCAAACAACTAGAAGCTGAACTGGGGGTTTCTTTATTAAGGCGTAGTACGCGAAAAATTTCACTCACAGAACCCGGTAAACATTTCTATCAGAATAGCCTACGCTTATTAGCGGATGCAGAGCACATGTTGAACGATGTGCGTCACGATCATCATGGTTTAAGTGGTGTGCTACGTGTTACAAGTACTCCTGAGTATGGTGCACACAAAGTTGTACCAGCGCTGGCAGCATTCGCAAAAAAACACCCTCAGTTACATATTAATTACATTTCATCATCTAAGCATGCTGATTTAATTGCCGAATATTTTGACATCGCTATTCGATTGGGTGAATTGGCCGATTCAAATTATCACGCAGCATATATTGATGATTTTGCTATTTTCCCTGTCAGCTCTCCAAGTTATCTAGCAACGAATAACATAAATACGTTATCTGACTTAGCACA
The DNA here is from genome assembly GCF_018219435.1 of Moritella sp. 28. Lineage (NCBI taxonomy): Bacteria > Pseudomonadati > Pseudomonadota > Gammaproteobacteria > Alteromonadales > Moritellaceae > Moritella > Moritella sp. 28. Next base: position 3,550,315 of record NZ_CP056121.1, read on the forward strand.
AGCTAATTGGATCACTAACAGTCGCTTAAAATCGCCACTGAGTTGGCAAGTAATAACACCACAAAAAGAAACTGTATTACTCAATGTCGAAAGTCCTTCAACCATCACTGCTGATAGCGCTAGCGCACTGTTAGCCTTTACATTAAACGGGACGGGCATCGCACTAATACCCGAATGGCTTGTACATCCAGCATTAGAGCAAGGCCAACTCATTCACTTACTTCCTGAGTATATTTTTCCATTACAAAATATTTATGCAATCTATCCAAATACTCGTTACGTTCCTGAAAAAGTGAGAGCTTTTATTGATTTTTTACGAGAGTGGTAGGTACCAAAGTATACTATCGACCATGGGACGGGAGATTTAGAAAATCTCAAGTCATTTTAGTCGGCGTAAGCAGAGGCTAGGCTGATTTCTTAAACCAATTACTAATAAAAGAAAAACGGGTTTTCTTACGTTGCGCTAATTTTTCTAAAACAGCTTCATCGACCCATTGTTCCGACATTTTACGTGCGTTATCAAGTGATTTACGATCCATTTTACCTTCGATCATTTTTAGCACTTTTTTCACGTCTTTGCTGTTTTCACCATTTAATTCTGCAGCATAAAGCCACGCATAACCTAAACCATAATGTTGCTGAATACCTTCGGCATAAACATACATCATACCCAATTGTACTTGCGCAGCTAAATATCGCTTACGTCCCGCTTCTGCATATAATTTAAATGCTTGTATTTTATCTGAATCAGTGCCTAAGCCATTAAAGAACATAGTAGCGAGATTATACTCTGCTGCTGACACTTCGTATTTAATCACTTCGGCAGAAAAAGCATTTGGATTACTGGTAAACGAACGCACTGCGATACTGTACCAGTAAAAAGCATCTTCATAAGTGCCTCGCGCATAAAACATATCCGCAGCAGCCAACTGAGAGAAAGGGCTGCCTTGTTCGGCTTCTGAAACGATTTGTAAACGAGGATCTCGCGGTTCTACTCGCGCGTTTTCAATATTGTCTGACATGCTTGTACTTACCAATAAAAACAAAAAGCCAGCAACAACCGACTTATACATAAAATTGAATGCTGTATAAATATCACTATATTTTTATACAGCAGTTATTACATTCTACCGAAACAACATCCTCCTGCATAGGTGCTATTACACCGTTGTTTTTTAACCAGTGGCAGGTAATTGTTTAAGCGATTTTAACAACCGATTTAACCTTGTTTGAATATACTTGTGCTATTATCGCCTCATTAAAATAGATAAAGGACAAAAAATGTCACAGCAGACAGCAAACAAAGCGGTATTAGTATTCAGTGGTGGTCAGGATAGTACTACCTGTTTAGTTGATGCCTTACAACGTTATGATAGCGTCGATTGTATTACCTTTGATTATGGTCAACGCCATAGCCAAGAGATCGAGGTAGCGAAAAAAACAGCGGCTTATTTCGGTGTGAAAAATCATAAAATCATCAATGTTGATCTGCTTAGTGAACTGGCGATTAGTTCACTAACTCGTGACGATATCGCGGTATCTCACGAACTGATGGATAACGGTTTACCAAATTCGTTTGTACCAGGTCGCAATATCTTATTCATGACGCTGGCGAGTATTTATGCTTACCAAGTCGGTGCTAACACAGTTATTACCGGTGTATGTGAAACTGATTTTTCTGGTTACCCTGATTGCCGAGACGAGTTTATCAAGTCAATTAATCAAGCTTGTAACCTAGGTATGGCTAAAGACTTTAAATTTGAGACGCCATTAATGTGGTTGAACAAAGCGGAAACATGGGCGCTTGCAGATTTGCATGATGAACTTGATTTCGTTACTCACCAATCACTGACTTGTTATAACGGTGTTGTGGGTAAAGGTTGTGGCGACTGCCCGGCCTGTCTATTACGTAATAATGGTTTAAATGATTATCTCACCAATAAAACTGTGCACATTACAGCGCTAAAAGGCAAGTTACCACGTTTAGCGGGTATTCAAGCCACATCATAATAGGGCTTATAATAAGTAAGCCAGTACTCAATTGTATGTTCCATTTCAGCACATACAATTGAGTCCCTCTTCAATAAACTGAACGTTCCTTCCTTTATTATTTCGCCGTATTTATAAGAATACGTTAAAAATCAGTGCTGAGATGGCAATCAAACCCATGATGGTAACGAAAATATTACTTAAGGCACCACGGTATTTCGCCAATGCTTCAACTTTAGATACCGCGTACATAGGCATCACAAACAAGATCATAGCAATAACTGGTCCCGAAAATATTTCCATCATATTTAAAATACTTGGGTTCATTACTGACACAATCCAGATACTAATAAACAATATAAAAATAGTCAGCTTATTAGTCGCTGCAGGCGTTATGTTTACTTGCTTACGTATCAAACCATTTAAGCCTTCACGAGCGCCTAAGAAATGCCCAAAAAATGAAGATGTAATAGCAATGAAAGCAATTAACGGACCTAAAGAAGCAATTAAAGCATTGTCTTTCACATTTGCAAGATACGATAAAACAGATATATTTTGTACTTTAGCTTCCAACAACTGCGCCGGTGTAAGGCTGAACACACAGGAGAAAACAAAAAATACGACGAACGAAATAAGCATGATTGACGTACGTTTAAGGATCTGTTCTGATTTCTCCCCAGCTTGTTTACCATAATGGCGCTTTTGTGCCGTAGAAAAGCTAGAGATAGCTGCAGCATGACTAAACGCAAATACAGTAACAGGCACAGCTAACCACAATGTACGCGAGAACTCACCCATATCCGTCACCATTGATATGTCAGGCACTTGCCAATCTTGGATCATGTAAATTGACAGTCCAGCGAGAATAAGCACCAATGGATAAACGATGATCTCAAACGCTTTGAGTACTAACTTCTCTCCCCCCATCATCACACTCACCATGCCAGCAACCAATATACCGGATAACAACACACGTGAAGGAGATGCTAAACCAAGCTGATTTACGATAAAGCTATCGACTGTATTAGTTAACCCTACACCATAAATAAGTAAGATAGGATAAATAGATAAGAAATACAGAATAGAGATAATACGACCAGCATTGTGACCAAAATGTTCTTCAACAACATCGGTAAAATCGGCCTCGGGATTCTTCGATGAAAGAACAAATCGAGATAACCCCCTATGCGCTAAAAAAGTCATCGGGCCCGCGAGCAGTGCCATTATGATAAGCGGCCAGAATCCACCAGCACCTATATTGATAGGTAAAAACAATATGCCTGCCCCTACAGCAGTACCAAATAAGCTAATTGTCCACTTGGTATCATGGGCACTCCAACTGCCAGTATCTGAATCAACTTGAGAATGAGAATAAGATTGAGAATGAGATTGAGATTGAGATTGACTACTCTTAATATTTAACACGCATTAATCCTTGATATATCGAAAACAGTTAATTTACCCAAGCTATAACTAGAACATAGGCAACTCAACTGCTTGGACCTTGAAAATCAGTGTTATGGACAATACATAGGCTTCATAACGATGTAAAGTATTGTTAACCATAATACAACATAGGTCACACCAAATTTACACATTTATGGGTATAAACACACATAGGGATATCCTATAAGCAAGTGTCCCGCTTTCTATCGTGCGTAACATTTGGGGAAAATGGTTCCGATATCGATCATGGCGGGACTGGTGATGACACAATAGACTTTTATGCTAGGCTATTCTCATTTTCCATAATCAAGTTATTTGCTCGTTCTCGTAATAGGAATTTTTGGATCTTACCTGTCGATGTTTTTGGTAACTCCCCAAATACAATGGTTTTTGGCGTTTTAAAATGCGCCATATTATCACGACAAAAAAGGATAATTTCTTGCGATGTGATATCAGCATCTGGCATTGGGCTAATAAAAGCACAAGGTGTTTCCCCCCACTTCTCATCTTTTTTTGCCACAACGGCGACATCTTGTATTTTGGGATGGCGATAAAGAATATCTTCAACTTCAATACTCGAAATGTTTTCGCCGCCAGAAATAATTACATCTTTGGATCGATCTTTAATCTCGACATAACCATCTTCGTGCCATACCGCTAAATCACCCGAGTGGAACCAGTCTCCAGCAAAAGCCGCTTGTGTTGTCGCTGGGTTTTTCAGGTAACCTTTCATTACCAAATTACCTCGCATAAAAATCTCGCCTATTGCTTTGCCATCTTTTGCTACTGGCTCTAGCGTAATGGGATCGGCGACCATTAGTTCATCAAGCAAAGGTGAGCGAACACCTTGGCGCGCTTTTAAACGTGCTTGTTGTTCATTGGTTTTATCATTCCATTCATCGTGCCATGCACAAACAACAGAAGGACCATACGTTTCTGTTAGTCCATAAACATGGGTCACTTTAAAGCCTGACGCTTCCATCCCCTCGATCACAGACGCAGGTGGTGGCGCCCCTGCGGTCATCACTTTTACTTCGTGTTCAATACCCATTTTAAGTGATTCGTCCGCGCCATTAAGCATATTTAATACAATCGGAGCACCACAAAAATGTGTCACTGTTTCAGTTCTAATTAAATCATAAATAGCATCTGCACGAACATGGCGGACACTGACACTTACGCCAGCTGTGGCAGCAATCGCCCATGGAAAACACCAACCATTACAATGAAACATGGGTAGCGCCCATAAATACACAGGATGTGCGCCCATTTCCCACGATAAGATATTACTGACCGCATTTAAATATGCTCCGCGATAATGATAAACAACGCCTTTTGGGTCCCCCGTTGTGCCCGAGGTATAATTAAGTGAAATAGCATCCCATTCATCATCAGGTCTTACCCAAGCAAAGTCGTCATTGCCTTCCGCTAAGAATTGATCATAAGTTAAGTCACCGATAAATTCACCGCCATCAAATGCCGGATCATCAATATCAATCACCAAAGGTTTATTAACCAACTTATTTATTGCTTGCTGGACAACAGCGCTGAACTCACGGTCAGTGATCAACACCTTGGTTTCCGCATGTGTGAGAATAAATGCTATCGATTCAGCGTCTAAACGTGTGTTAATCGAGTTCAATACCGCACCTGACATAGGTACAGAAAAATGCGCTTCAAAGTGCTCATTAATGTTTGGGGCGATGATCGACACTGTATCCCCTTTACCGAACCCACGTTTGCTCAACGCGCTGGCAAAACGACAGCAGCGTTGGTATACATCTGACCAAGTATGACGAATGTCACCATTCACCGTCGCAGTATGGTTGGGATAGACAAATGCAGAACGTTCTAAAAAAGAAATGGGGGTTAATGCTGCATAATTCGCATTGGTAATAGGTAGGTTTTGTTCGAAAATATTATTTGATTGCATATTCCGTTGCAGTTGATTACGCGTAACTTCAGATGTTGACATAAATAGCGTCCCTTCTATTATTTATGATGAGGCTGTAATACCTACAGCTACTTAATAAGGACCATGACACCAAAACAAGACAGTTACACTGCAATTTTAAAGCAAAGGTTATATCTGTGATATTCAACGTTTAAACATAGATAAATCTTGGTCTATACAAAAATAATATTTATGCAATTATTTACTATCACCGCCAACACCGCACTGTTAATATGCAGATTAAGGTGATGTAGCTTGGTAATATAGGTAAACACGATGGGACAAGAAAAAATTGAATACTGGCATAACCCTGTATTACCCAATATAGAACTAAGCTCAGCGAATGTTGAAAACTTTTCTTTCGAACCGCACATTCATCTTGATTATCACATTGGTATCGTAACGAGTGGTTGCCAACAATATCTGCATAAGGGTAAAGAATATCACCTTGCACCTGGTTTTCTATCTACGCTAAACCCAGACGAAGCACACAATGGCGAGAACATTACGCTTGGTGGTTATCAATCACATGTCATGGCATTACCAGTTAATTATGTTAACGAAATTAGCCGAGAAATGAATCAGGCTGAAACCTTTTTTAATGCACCACTGATCAACAATCCGACGCTATCGCATGCCTTCTTACACTTACATAAGCTCTTAACCACAGAGCAAGATGCTTCTGTTCAGCTACAGATAGAAACAACTATGATGGCGTTCATCACAGAATTGTTTATCCACAATGGTGGGATCCCGACACAGCAGCACGTATCAATCAAGCAGCTATCAAGGCAACAGCTAGATTATATTAAAACGCTATTCCACGATGAACCCGGACAGTCATTTCAGTTAGATGAGTTAGCACAGCAACTTGATTTAAGTAAATTTCAATTTCTACGTCAGTTTAAACAGTCGATGGGAATAACACCGCATGCATATTTAAAAAGAGTACGATTAGAGTATGCGAAAAAGGCGTTAATGAAAGGCGGTAACTTGTCTGATGTTGCTTATCAGGTTGGTTTTTTCGATCAAAGCCATTTTAATAAAGCGTTCAAGAATGCTTACCTTATTACCCCATCCCACTTTCAACGTCGTGTACTTTAGTTATTTGACTGCACGAGTACCGCCCTCACATTTTTCAGTGTTCACAAATTTATTCCAACATAAGAAGGTGATCAATGAGATAAATATGACCGATGAAGACAGCACAATATAACCAAAAAAGTATGTTGACCATTCTCTCTTAATATCAATCCAGCCTAGCCAATCATTAATTAACATGAGAGGTATAGATAATAAGCCAAAAATAATAAAAGAATATTGAAGCATTAATTGTCGACGGTCTTCACGAGAGGGTTCATTTGCACTGTCATTATTACATCCCTCACAAATACTTGTGTTGGTTTCCAATTCCTCTTTGTCTAATTTACATCTTGTCGTATTAGTCATTACTGATATCCATTATTTTCCCTAACAGACCCCGATGATAATGAGATTCATTATCATTTGATATAATATTGATTAATTAACTTGATCATCATCACAAATAGACATAACTAATTTAGATGTATTAACAAGCTATTATTATGTTGATTAATCAAGACAGGTACCGACTCTGCAATTTTTTCCTATAATCCTCGCTCTTCAACTAGCAAAATAGCGACAGAATTTACGTTTAAGGATTTATCAATGAACATCGAACTGTTGTTATCACTCGCTATTATTCACGCTGTTGCCTTAGCTAGCCCAGGTCCTGATTTTGCTTTAGTTGTCAGACTTGCAAGTCAAGAATCAAGAAGTACTGCTATTGCCTCTGCGGTTGGTATTTCAATGGCTATTTTAATTCATACAATCTTAAGTTTAACTGGGGTTAGTCTGATTATTAAAAGCTCACAAACTCTGTATACCATTGTGCAAATGGTTGGCGCAGGTTATTTAGCATGGATGGGATTTAGTGCGGTAAAAGGATCGCTGCAACATTGGAAAGCAAAAGTATCAGTGGATAATAGCCCATTTAAATTAAATCAATTAACGCCAAAACAAGGCTTCATGCAAGGGCTTTGGACTAACCTGTTAAACCCCAAAGCGATGGTGTTTTTTATTATTTTATTCTCAGCCATGATCACCCCTGATGTTAGCTTTCTCACTAAGCTATCAGCAACAGTCATCATGTTAGGATTATCCTTGATTTGGTTTATCCTTATCGCATTGATTTTATCAAAACCGATGATCCAGCAACGTGTACAAAAGGCAGCGCCAGCAATCAACTTGTTCACCGGGCTGCTGTTTATGGCTGTATCAAGTGCAATTATGTATAACTTGCTTGAAGGCGTTATGGTACTTAGTGAAAGCGCTATTTAGATTGAAACTTAGCGCCTTGACCGTAACTTGGGCATACCGGGATATGCTCAAGGCTGCTAAATCATCAACCGAGTTCTTTAGTCATATATAAGCTGTACGGATCTTCACGATAATCAGCAAAAGGGGCACATTCATTAAAGCCAAAATCTCGATATAATTTTTGAGCAGGTATAAACGAATCAGGTGTACCCGTTTCTAAGCTAACAGTAGTAATACCTTGATTTTATCTCAACATGACCCGCCCCGATTACTTTCATCGCACCACAGCCGGCAAGATCACCATCAATCCACGCACTCCAAAAAGTCACTTCAGGCACTTTTAATCCGGTTAAATCTAACGCGTGTACACTTTCAGCAGGGGTATGCTCTAGCATGTCTTCATGATGCTCTTGTAATAAAAGGGCAACTTCTTTACCTTTTAAATCATCTATACGAATTTCCATTTCGACTATCCTTTATAATTAACTAACAACAAAGTAATAAGTGCCTTAACATCAACAACTTAATTTAGTATACCTATGTTATCCAATTTAATTTTATTACGTATTTTGTCAGTAAAAAATGTAGCCGCGCTTAATGAATAATTCTCTGATAATGAATTCATAAAACCATGATAAAAACTGGTTTTAATACAGTGGACTTGTTTTAGAGATGCTAGGGCTGAGAGTATATTATCAACCTCAAAGTGCTTCTCTTCACAAGGAAATACTAATGTCACAGGGCAGCAAGGGATTACATCCAGATGGTTTCTGATCTGACTCGGATAGAAACCAATGCAATGTTTGATTAATGGATTTGAGTGTCGGTCGATGGCTTTCCAAGCGGCAGATGCGCCAGCACTAAAACCTAGTAATACCACCTCATCTTCTGATAGTGCAATCGCTGATGCTACAGCTGAAATATACCGCTCATGACCACATTGAGTCATGAACGTATCGTAAGCGGCTTGCTCATTAATGAATGTTTGTTTATAACCCTCGTAAGGATCAATTACCGTTACCCTTGTCAACTCGGTTGAGAGTGACACAGCAAGTAAATCGATATCAGTTGTCAGACCAAAAATATCTGTCATTATAATTATTTGCATGCGCTATCGTCCATCAATAAAATACAGCCAACCAAACCGTTTCCACATCAGGGTCCGTCCACGCAACTTTATGTTTTTGATGCGCTGGAATATTCAGATAATCACCCGCCTTCAGCGTAACAGAGGGCTTATCATCAAAACCAATAATTGCACTACCTGCAATAACGATCACCCATTCACTCTGCTCTTGGTCATACCAACCGACATCAGGTGACGAGTGCCCTTTTGAGATAATTCGCTCAATTTTAACCTTGTCACTCGTGACCAAATCTTCAAATACTTCACTGCTGAGGTCTGCGGGTATCGAATCAAAAATATTATTCATTTTAACAATCCTTTTAAAATAGGTTTAAGCCAAATGCACTTTTCACCTGCCGTAATACATCATTAGATTCATCTTGAGAACGTTCTGTTCCTGCTTTCAAAATAGAAATAAGCTGCGAACGATCAGCGACAAACTCAGCTCTACGCTGTCGGATTGGTTTTAATAAATCCTGTAAGCATTCTTCCAAAATTGTCTTCACAGTGCCATCACCCAATCCACCAGCTGTATATTGTTCTTTTAAATTAGCAACGTACACCTGATCTTGATGGAATGCATCTAAATAAGTAAATACCACATTCCCTTCAACTTGTCCCGGATCGATCACGCGTAAATGATTCGGATCGGTATACATGGCTTTAACCGCTTTGGAGATCTCCTTTTCACTCGAACTTAGCATAATGGTGTTACCCATGGATTTAGACATTTTACTTTTACCATCGACACTAGGCAAACGTGAAACTTTACTTAACAATGGCTTACACTCAACCAAAATCTCTTGTTGGGCAATGTTATTTAGCTTTCTTACGATTTCATTGGTCTGTTCGATCATTGGTAATTGATCTTCCCCCACTGGTATTAATGTGGCTTTAAATGCAGTGATGTCAGCGGCCTGACTTATCGGGTATGTTAAGAAACCAGCAGGAATAGAGCGGCCAAATGATTTACTGTTGATCTCATTTTTAACCGTCGGATTACGCTCCAAACGAGCAATAGACACTAAGTTTGAGTAATACATTGTGAGTTCAGCCAAGGCTGGAATGGCGGACTGTAAACAAATAGTGGTTTTTAATGGATCGATACCGACAGCAAGATAGTCCGCGACAACATTTAAAATATTCGACGAGACTTTTTGTGGATTATGACCATTATCAGTGAGCCCCTGCATGTCAGCAACTAAAATAGTTTGCTCATATTGATACTGTAACTTTACACGCTGCTGCAATGAACCGACAAAGTGCCCGAGATGCAAAGAACCCGTTGCACGATCACCCGTGAGGATCTTTTCTCTAGTCGCGTTATTTTGACTTGAATTAGGTGTTTGGTCTAAGTCTAGTGATAGGTTATTTTCCATTGTATATCTCCAAAATAGATTACCGGAGACATACATACTTTATTCATCAGTTGCCATCCGGCGATCTGTGAACAAAAGTATTCAACACCGCTCTTATAAAAGAGAGTGCCACCAAGATGTTGTGATATGTGTAAAAATAGGTTTTAATTTCATGTATTAAAAGTATCAGCCTGCGAAAATTAGCGCAAGCGATATTTCAATCTACTTTCAACCTTAATTATTAATCTTAACTATCAATCTTAATTATTAATCTTAATTATTAATCTTAACTATCAATCTTAACCATTAATCTTAACCATTAATCTTAACTATCAAATTGGACTTGTTTACATGGATACTATTGTCTTTCTCGACCGCTCTACGATCCCAGAACACATTACGATCCCTAAACCTGATGTTGATTGCCAATGGCATGAGTATGCGACAACAACATCGGAGCAAGTGATTGAACGGCTTCAAAATGCAAGCATTGTCATTACTAATAAAGTCATTTTAAATATGCAGGTATTAAGTCAGTGCCCACAATTAAAAATGATTGCCGTAGCGGCGACTGGCACCAACAACATTGATTTAGATTATTGTCGCCAGCACAACATCACCGTCAGTAACATCCAAGGCTATGCCACCAACTCCGTACCTGAACATGTATTAGCCATGATGTTTGCACTAAAACGAAATCTTGTCGGTTACCATCAAGATATTCAAGCCGGTGTTTGGCAGCAGCAAAAACAATTCTGCTTCTTTAGCCATCCCATTTCCGATATAGCGGGCTCTACGATAGGTATTATTGGTAAAGGTAGTCTCGGTAATGCTGTTGCAGCGTTGGCCAAAGCAGTCGGCATGACGGTACTTTTTGCTGAGCGTAAAGGTGCGAATGAGTGTCGTGAAGGCTACAGCCCATTTGAATTCGTCTTACAACAAGCGGATGTACTGACACTGCATTGCCCACTTGCAGAGCAAACGCACAATATCATCGGCAGTGACGAATTTAAGCTAATGAAGAGTACGAGCGTTTTGATTAACGCGGGACGTGGTGGTCTGGTTGATGAGGAGGCGTTAGTGGAGGCATTATATAGTCAACAAATTGCTGGCGCAGGTGTTGATGTATTTACCCAAGAGCCTGCTGATACCAGTAACCCCTTAATCGCTAATGCACATCTGCCTAATCTTATATTAACGCCGCATGTCGCTTGGGGATCGGATTCTGCTATTCAGACATTATCCAACCAGCTTATTGCCAATATAAATGCCTTTATTGCAGGAACACCACAAAACCAGTGTCGTTAGTTAGACAGCCAATATCGGCAATCTTGCGCTTTCAAGAAGTCTTCAGCAAACTCACCTTGTAATAACGCAATGGTTGCCAGCATCCCCGCTTGCACACAGTTTTGGGCATAGACAGTCACTTGAGCAGGGCCACTAGTAATAGGATAGCCAGTCTTAGGGTTGAGGATATGACCATAACGTTGACCATCGACTTCAATATAGCGCTGACTATTACCACTACTTGCAAGGCCTCCTTGGACTAAGCTAACCATAAGCTTACTTTCACCAAGATGCTGTGGATCTTCAATCGCGACTTGCCAAGCTTCACCATTACTGCGTAATTGATTGGTATAAATATCCCCCCCAAAGTTAACCAAAAATGCGTTATCGGTTTGTTGCTGCAATAGCCGAGCGACTTTATCGACCGCGTATTCTTTACCAATACCACCCAAGTCGATTTGCATACCTTTTGGTAAACGTAATAACGGTGCGTGCCAACTTGCTTTTTGCCAACCTATGTTGGGTAGCAGCGCTTTAATACCTCCGTCACTGGGCAGTTGAGTTTGCTGTTTAAAGTGCCAGAGTTTACCCAATACACCAGAGCTGATATCAAATAAACCATCGCTGAGTTGAAAACATAAATCAGCTAAATTAATAAGCCGTGTCGTTTCTTCATCTACCGAGATAGTTTCATCAGCAGAGCTATTAAGGCGGGCAATAATATTGTCATCACGAAAACGACTGTATTTTAGTTCAATGCGCTTTGCTTCTGCATATGCTTGCGCAGTAAGGTTGTCCGCTTGAGCTTCATCGAGGTTATCTAATAAGATCTGACAAGGACTGGCCATGACGGTGAATTCACCGAGCCAATAACCTGCTTTTCGTTTTAAGGTAAAGGCTTTTTTTGAAGTATCGCCTTGCTGTAAAGCGCTGCCTTTGTTTAATAGATCGTCTTTTTTCAAACCTTATACCTGCTCATATAAACATTAAAAACGGTATTAAAAACGATAGAAGCTCTGCAGCATGATGGCACTTTTATCTGGATAAATATCTAATCCCGCCATACCAGCTCCTTTCGCCAACGAATCATCACCCGATACCTGAGTAAGATAATATTCAAGACGCACACTGAACTCATTACCCGCAATAGGTAAACCGTATTTAAGCCCGACGGTATAAGTTTGTAACTCACCCAAGCGATAATCAGCAGTCATATATTCCGGAGCTGGCTGGCCTTCATCAAGATAGACACGATAAAAATCGGCCGCTTGTTGGCAATAATAACGGAGATGTGGCTCAATAAAATGTTGGTTTGAAAGTTGAACTCGCCATTTACTGTCAATCGTATGTGAGGTTATTCCCCAGTCATCCCAAAAATAACGATAACTAACATCAAGCACTTGGCCAGATGGCTGTATATTGTATTTAGTACGCCAAAATAAACTTTGCTTAGTGCGCTGATCGGGGCGATTTTCATAAACATAATCATTCGCCCACCCATTACTGTCAACCACCGACAAGATTTTAAAGGGGTCAGTTTGATAACCATTCACATCACTAATCGAATAGTTTAATTGCATCAATGTTTGACGATCAATCACTTGCGTTAAACCAAATAGAAAATCAAGGGTTTGCTTGGTATCAGAGTCCGTTAAACGGTTGTTAGGATCATCAACCGAAACACCTGGATCTGGGATGCCGCCTTCTGGTTCAATAGTATCGTAGGCATAAGAAAAACCGAGAGATGCAGTGGTATTACGATTATTAAAATCACGCGCCAGCGCACTATTGATCGACAAGGCAAGGTAATCATATTCTTTAGACAGGTATGCTCCGCCAGAATACAACCAAAGACGACTTAACTGCTGTTGGTATTGGGTACTCAGTGCAACCCGCGTATCATGAAAAGTATCATCAATCGATGTATCGCTTGCAGCCGTAATATAACTGCCATTACCTGACGGACGGGTAAATGTTTGCGCTTTATTTTGTGTAACCGCGCCATTAGGTGAAGCGCCAGTAAGTACATCAATAATGCCTTTAAGATTAATACTGCGCTCGTCATCAATTTGCTTAGTGAGGGAAAGTGCTCCCTCATAGGCTTGCACTTGATGATCACTCTCAGCATAAATCAACAGACCTGCATCAACATCCCAACTGCCTAATTCTGACGGCTGAGCTGTCACAGGCGCAGCAAGTGCACAGCTGGCAGCTGCTAACGTTATCGAAATATTGGTGAAGGTTTTTCCTTTTAGTTGCATCCACAGCCCCCACCAGCAAAATTACCGCCACCGCTAGAGCCTTCTTTACTAAAATAAGTGTGGTCGTCAAACCCTATTTCCATCGGGTTATCTGCAAGCTGCATTTCTGGTTTCGCTAACAAGTCTCGTTCCCAAGGTGTAACGCCGAGTGAGGAGCAAGCAGTTAAACTCAATACACTAGCCAATAATAAAATCCGTCTCATAAGGCATCTCCACAACTAATTAACTCCAGTAACAGCTAGGTCTAAGGTAATAGCGACAAGATCTCAGCTTCGTATTTATCCAACTCCGCCAATCTAAAGCCGATATGCTTATACACAATTTCGCCCTTCTTATTAAGTATAAACGAATTAGGCAATCCCATTATTTCATACTGCTCAGCGACAACACCTTGCGGATCAAATGCGATAGTTAATTTGTTTGGATAACGTTGCAAAAATTTGGTCGCTAAAATAGATTCTTGATCCATATTAATCGCAATCACTACAAAGCCTTTTTCACCGTACTTTTCAACCATTTCTTCCATCCACGGAAATGAACGAATACAGGGCGTACACCAGGATGCCCAAAAATCAACTAATACTACCTTTCCGCGGTAGTCTTCAAGGTTCACTTGGGTATTATTGATACCAGGTAATACAAATGTCGGCGCTTGGCTAACCTTATTTTCAGCAAAAATGGTCGTGGAAAAAAGTAAACTAGTAACAACAGATACGGCAATAAAAAAAGAACGAATTCGATTATAGATACATGGATTCATAAGCTTAGATCCCAAGAAGATGAGTAAGTGTGCGGCTATAGTAATGAAGTTAGCAGAGGATTAGTGAAAAAAATGTCGAAAATGGGATATAAAAAAACGCTAACCGACTACTTTTAACGAGTAATCGATTAGCGTTCTCTTGAATGGATGGCGGAGGAGGAGAGATTTGAACTCTCGAGGAGCTATTAACCCCTGCTGGTTTTCAAGACCAGTGCATTCGGCCACTCTGCCACCCCTCCGCAGCAATGGAGCAGATATTAGAATAAGCTCCCGGACTTGTAAAGCTTTTTATCTCATCACTATATCACTGCTCACTTTACGTTTAAATATCGCTTAAAAAGCAACTTACAAGTAAAACCAGTTTGTTTATTGATCGACAATACAGTCCTGATAAATCCAAGTGAAGCCTTAATAATTTTTGATCTAAATCAATACAAAAAAAGTAAACTTAAAGCCTAATGCACTACATATTGTGTCTAATGTTTAAAATTAACCCACATATAGTGTGGGTGTATAATGTCATTGTTTATTTAAGGAGTATTTTGTGGATCTATTTGTCATTAAACGAGATGGTTGTCGTGTGCCTTTTAACATTCAATGCATACAAAACGCCATTTTCGCAGCGGCTAAATCAGTGCAACAAGAAAGTCGTCATTATGCGGCAGAAATGGCGAATAAGGTTCATCAAATACTGATCCAACAAGATGTATCCAGTGAACATGCAATCGAAATCCATACGATTCAAAACACCGTTGAAGATGTGTTGATGCAAGAAAGCAACAAACTCATTGCCCGCGCTTATATCGAGTATCGTCATCAGCGCGATATTGCCCGTGAAACGCAAAGCATTCTGACCAATGAGATCAAAGGGCTTATTGAGCAAAGTAACGAATCACTGCTTAATGAAAATGCCAATAAAGATAGCAAAGTGATCCCTACTCAGCGCGATTTACTGGCGGGAATTGTCGCGAAACATTATGCCAAGCAGCATATCTTGCCACGCGATATTGTCCATGCGCATGAGTCTGGCGATATTCATTATCATGATCTTGATTACGCCCCTTTTTTCCCAATGTTTAACTGTATGCTGATCGACCTTGATGGCATGTTAACGCATGGCTTTAAAATGGGTAACGCTGAGATTGAAACACCTAAATCCATTACTACGGCAACGGCAGTCACCGCACAGATTATTGCACAAGTGGCTAGCCATATTTATGGTGGTACCACAATCAACCGTATTGATGAGATTTTAGCGCCATATGTCACCGCAAGTTTTAACAAAAACACAATTTTAGCTGAAGAGTGGGCGATCCCTAATAAAGAAGAGTTTGCTCGTTCACGCACTGAAAAAGAATGTTACGATGCATTCCAGTCGTTAGAATACGAAGTAAATACCTTACATACAGCTAACGGGCAAACACCTTTTGTGACTTTTGGTTTTGGTTTAGGTACAAGTTGGGAAGCTCGCTTGATCCAACAGTCAATCCTTAAAAACCGTATTGCGGGTTTAGGCAAGAATCATAAAACCGCTGTTTTTCCAAAACTGGTCTTTGCGATCAAAGATGGTTTAAACCATAAATCTGCCGATGAAAACTACGATATTAAGCAGCTTGCGCTTGAGTGTGCAAGTAAACGTATGTATCCAGATATTTTAAATTACGACCAAGTAGTCAAAGTGACAGGTTCATTTAAGACACCTATGGGTTGCCGTAGTTTCTTAGGAAACTATGAAGAGCAAGGTGAATTAGTACATGAAGGCCGTAATAACTTAGGTGTTGTCAGCCTTAATTTACCGCGTATCGCCATTCAAGCAAGCGGTGATGAATCGCGATTCTATCAATTACTCGATGAACGCTTAATCCTATGTAAACGCGCGCTGGAAACTCGTATATCTCGCCTTAAAGGTGTCAAAGCGCGTGTTGCGCCAATCTTGTATATGGAAGGAGCTTGCGGTGTTCGTCTGCAAGAAAATGATGACGTATTAGAAATTTTCAAACATGGTCGTGCATCTATTTCTTTAGGCTACATAGGTTTACACGAAGCAATCAATGCACTATTTGGCAATCAAACACACCCTTTTGATAGTAAAACATTGCAACAGAAATCCATTGCCATGCTTACCCATATGAAAGCTATTACAGAGCTGTGGACAGCTGAAACTGGTTACGCATTTAGTTTGTATGCAACACCGAGTGAAAATCTGTGTAGCCGTTTTGCTAAATTAGACAAAATCACCTTTGGTAATATCACGGATGTGACAGATAAAGGTTATTATACTAATAGCTTCCATCTGGATGTAGAAAAACAAGTTAATCCATACGACAAAATAGATTTTGAGATGCCCTATCCTGCTATTAGTAGTGGTGGTTTTATCTGCTACGGTGAATACCCGAATATGCAGCACAACATTGAGGCATTAGAAAACGTTTGGGATTACAGCTATTCACGCGTTCCTTATTACGGTACTAATACACCTATTGATGAATGTTACGAGTGTGACTATACCGGTGAGTTCGAATGTACCAGTAGAGGGTTCACCTGCCCTAAATGCGGAAATAACGATATTGCAAAGGTATCTGTTACCCGTCGCGTATGTGGTTATTTAGGCAGTCCAGATGCACGTCCTTTTAATGAAGGTAAACAGGAAGAAGTAAAACGCCGCGTTAAACATTTATAAATCATTCAATTTTTATAACACATTTATATAAAACCATATTCAGATTAATTAACTAGCTAGCCAATTGCTTATTGGCTAGCGTTTAAGGAGTAAAGATGCACTACTCTCAATATTTTGACCTTGATGTCATCAATGGCCCAGGTACAAGGGTCTCCTTATTTGTCAGTGGTTGTGAACACCAATGCAAAGGCTGCTATAACCAATCGACCTGGTCTCCACGCAATGGTTCCCCATTCGACCAAGAGATAGAAGACAAGATAATTAATGATTTGAATGATACACGAATACGCCGTCGAGGATTAAGCTTAAGCGGTGGTGATCCCCTCTATCCAGCAAACTTAGAAACTATATTGAAACTTGTAAAAAGGGTTAAAAGAGAATGTGTTGGGAAAGATATATGGCTATGGACTGGTTACACGATCGAGCAATTAACTGCACAACAAAAGGCCGTCGTTCATTATATTGATTACCTTATCGATGGTAAATTCGAACAACAACAAATCGATCCGGCATTAAAGTTTCGAGGTAGCCGAAATCAACGCATTATCGCGATCAGTAAAAGTGAGAAAATTGGTGAGTTTGAATACTCTATCGCCGAACCCCAAGATTAATTGACTATGATTAAATCAATCACGCCAAGATGATACCGCTATCAACACCAAAGTTGCTATTTTAAAATTATAAATTGTAAAAAGGTCAAATTCAGAATTTAATACTTTTGAGATAGATATGGACTATGGAATAAATATTCTAATACTAAAGTCATACTATACGATATTACTTAATTAGTAATATCTATTGAAAGGTCAAAATCCCTCACCAAAACAAGTCACCTAAAACTATTTTTATTTGACTTAAGTCACATTAAAATCATTAATAATTAGGTCGGAAACAGTTAACTTTTATAACATTTAGCACAAAAGTATTAGTGTCAAAGTAAACCAATCTACCTACAAATGAACACACCACAACACCTCCCACCTAATACACTGATAGTTAACGACTTTAAATAATCACGTTCAAATTTACGCTAATACTCCACCACCAAATAATAGCTAGCAATAATATTTAGAATATACCATCCAAAACAATCATCATTTTTAATTTTACACGTCAATACTTGTCAATAACATCTAAGAAAGTAAACTTTTACGTTGTAAAAACGAATCATAATTACAATTGAAAAAAAAGAGTATTTACACTAAACGTTAATATTTAGTTAACAGAACTTACCAACACGAAAACCTAACAATGCGTCATAAAATACTGACAAGTTGTTGTTAGAAAAGTTAAATATCCAGTTACGTTAAGGGCACATCATTGACATTTATTTTCAAATCGATGATATTACTACTACATAAGTGATACACACTCATTGCTATAAAACCGAAAAGTCGTTTTTATTTAACAAAAAGCAAACACAGTTTAATTGAGGATAATGGAATGAAATACTTAGTTACCGGTGGTACAGGATTTATTGGTCGATTCTTAATTGAACGTCTAGTAGAAAGAGAAGATGCGTTAGTTTATGTATTAACTCGCCAAGGCTCAGAGCACAAGTTCAATGCATTAAAGGATCGAGTGCATAAAAGTGTTAAAAGTCGTATCAAAATGGTTACTGGTGATATCACTAAAGCGAATTTAGGGATTGATGAGCAATGGTTAGCAGAGCACACAGACCAAATTGATAATGTTTACCACCTTGCTGCAATCTACGACATGAAGGCCGATGCCGAATCACAAGAAACTGCGAATGTTGTAGGTACACGCAACGCTGTTGAAGCATCTGTAAATATGAAGGCAAAAAGCTTTCATCATGTAAGTTCTATTGCTGCAGCGGGCTTGTTCAATGGTACTTTCTACGAAGATATGTTTGAAGAAGCTGAAAATATGGAGAATCCGTATCTTCGCACCAAACATGTTTCTGAAAAAGTAGTTCGTGATGAATGTTCAATTCCTTTCCGTATTTATCGTCCAGGAATGGTTGTTGGTCACTCTAAAACAGGTGAAATCGATAAAGTAGATGGCCCATACTATTTCTTCAAACTATTGAAAAAGATCCGTGAGACAATTCCAACATGGATGCCAATGATCGGTGTTGAAGGCCGTCGTCTGAACATTGTCCCTGTCGACTATGTTGCAGATGCAATTGACTACATTAGTCACAAGGAAGAAGTGCACAGTAACTGCTTCCACCTTGTAGATCCAAAACCATTTAAAGTGGGTGAAGTACTTAATATCTTCGCTACAGCAGGTAACGCACCAAAAACGGCATTCCGAATTGATTCTAGAATCGCTAATTTCTTACCGGCTTCAGTTCGTCAAGCAATCACCCATTTACCAGCAGTAAAACAGCTTACTGAAGGGGTATTAAATGACCTTGGCATTCCAAAAGACGTATTGAACTTCCTTAACTACCCAACAAGCTTCGATGACCGTGAAACAGCACGTGCTCTAGAAGGTTCTAATATCAAAGTGCCTCGCTTAGACGCATACGCACCTGCGGTATGGGATTATTGGGAGCGTAACCTAAATGATGACCTAGTCAATGACATGACCCTGAAAGGTAATGTGAGTGGTAAAACAATTGTCATCACAGGTGCAAGCTCTGGTATTGGTGAAGCAACGGCATTAAAACTCGCACCAACAGGCGCTAAATTAATCCTTGTCGCACGTGATGTCACAAAACTAGAAGCAACACAGGCGCAAATCCAAGAGCTTGGTGGCGAAGCACACATCTATTCATGTGATATTTCAAACATGGAATCATGTGATGAATTAGTTAAGTCAGTGCTTGATGAACATAAATGTGTTGATGTATTAATCAATAACGCAGGTCGCTCAATCCGTCGTTCAATTGATTTATCATTTGACCGTTTCCACGATTACGAAAGAACGATGCAGTTAAACTACTTTGGCTCAATTCGTTTAATCATGGGCTTCTCGCCTAGCATGTTAGAACGTAAACAAGGGCATGTAATTAACATATCTTCAATTGGTGTGTTAACAAATGCGCCGCGTTTCTCTGCTTATGTTGCATCAAAAGCAGCACTTGATGCCTTTACGCGCTGTGCCGCATCAGAGTTCTCTGACCGTAACGTAAACATGACGACGATTAATATGCCGTTAGTGCGTACACCTATGATTGGTCCAACAAAAGTATATGACAATGTACCTACACTTGCACCGTCAGAAGCGGCTGATTTAATTGCTCAAGCAATTATTCGTAAGCCTAAACGCATCGCAACGAAAGTCGGTATTATGTCTGAAGTACTTTACT
The DNA here is from genome assembly GCF_018219435.1 of Moritella sp. 28. Classification (NCBI taxonomy): domain Bacteria; kingdom Pseudomonadati; phylum Pseudomonadota; class Gammaproteobacteria; order Alteromonadales; family Moritellaceae; genus Moritella; species Moritella sp. 28. Next base: position 3,570,796 of record NZ_CP056121.1, read on the forward strand.
CACTGTTCCCTAAAGTAAGTGAGATCATCATGAACACCGGCTACCGTATGTTTAATGATTCTGCTGCTGCGAAGGGCAAAGAAGAAGACAAAGATAAACCGACACAAGCAAGTACCGAGCAAGTTGCATTTGCAGCTATCATGCGCGGTGTGCATTGGTAATCTAACCTGCCATAAACAGACTCTAATAAGATAATGTAAAGGGACCACTATATACTAAAAGTGGTCCCTTTTTTGATCCTTGTTATCATGTTAATCTATTGTTTTCTTTAACAAGGATGTGTAAGAATGAAAAAATCATTGGGTTTCACACTCATCGAATTAATGATCACAATCGCTATCTTTGCCATACTCATTGGCATTGGCGTTCCCAGTTACCAAAACACCATACAACAAAGCCGTATAGACGACGCGACCACATTAATTAATAGCGCACTTAGCTATGCTAAAAACACCGCAATTGCGCATAACCGTCCTCTGTATATGACAGCTGCAGATAATGTTCTTACCCTAGCAACGAGTACAGCTGAAATCGTTAATAGAACAACGATAGATACTGGCAGTGATTCAAACTTATCAGTTACAGGTCTCACCTCTGTCATTATCTTTCGCGCTAACGGCACTATCACGGCAGATAATACGATTCGTTACAATCCCGGTGGTAAAGGTATTAATATTACGGTCAGTGCTACTGGTGATACGACTGTTAATCCAATAACTGGTGATAGTCATTAATCTTGTATTAAATGGGTGTACTTAAAACAAAAAAGCGGCGTTAGATTTGCATCTAACGCCGCTTTTAAATTTAATAAGCTAATGCATCACGCAATTAGTTATAGAATTTTTTATCTTCTTTTGCCATTGCTATAAGCGATTCACACGGTGCAAAACGCTCACCGTATTTATCTTGATGACGCTCTAGCTTGTCAACAAGTTCAGCAATACCGATTGAATCCATATAATGGAATGGGCCGCCTAAGAAAGGAGGAAAGCCGATACCGAAGATTGCACCGATGTCACCATCACGCGCACTACGTAAGATACCTTCATCAAGACAACGTGCCGCTTCGTTTAGCATTAACAATACAGCACGTTCAGCAAGTGCTTTCGGATCCATTGTAGCTTCAGGTTTCAGGTTGAATAGCTTGTAGATTGATTCATCAACTTGCTTCTTACCTTTTTTCGCTTTCTTACCGTATAGATAGAAGCCTTTCTCGTTCTTACGACCTTTACGATCATCAGCCAATAGCTTATCGAACGCAGCAGGCGCTTCAAAACGGCTACCTAGCTCTTTCGTTAAGATTGGACCGATCTTAGCACCAACATCGATACCAACTTCATCAAGAAGTGTTACAGGACCAACTGGGAAACCAAAGTTAACTAATGCTTTATCAACGGCTTCAATAGGTTCTTGTTCTAAAATGATTCGTGCAGCTTCATTCATGTAAGGCGCAAGAATACGGTTTACATAAAAACCTGCTCCATCTTTAACTACGATAGGTGTTTTGCCTTGTTTACGGGCAAATTCAACTGTTGTAGAAATAGTTTGATCCGACGTACCTTCATGCGTAATGATCTCTGCAAGTGGCATTTTGTCCACAGGGCTGAAGTAATGCAGACCAATTACGTTTTCAGGACGCTTAGCTTCAGAAGCAATCTGAGTAATAGGCAAAGAAGACGTGTTTGATGCGAAAATAGTATTTTCGTTACAATTAGCTTCAATATCTGCCACCATTTGGTGCTTCAATTTAAGATCTTCAAATACAGCTTCAACAACAATATCAGCGCTCTTCACACCTGTGTACTCAGTTGTACCTGTGATCATAGCCAGTTGACTTTGCATGTCGGCTTTTGACATAAAGCGACGTTTAACTTTCTTGTTTAGAATGTCATACGTATATTTTTGTGCGTTAAGCAGACCTTGTGGTGCGATATCTTTAATACGTACAGGTACTTTCGCTTTTGTTGCAGTAACGTTAGCGATACCGCCACCCATTAAGCCGCCACCAAGTACGATTGCTTTTTTCACTTTCTTCGGTGCAACACCTTCAACACCATCTTCTTTCTTCATCTCTGTTGTAGCAAAGAAAATGCCACGCAGTGATGCTGATTCAGATGTCATTGCAAGCTCTGCAAAACGTTTTGCTTCAAGTTTTAAACCTGCTTCAAAACCTTTTTCTTGACCAACTTTAACCACTTCTAGAATTGCTTCTGGTGCAGGATAGTTGCCACGGGTTTTAGAAAGCGTTTGTTTTTTAGCTTGATCGAACATGATGTTACGACCAACTTTGTTTGTTTCTAATAGCTTACCAGTCAGATCTAGTGTTAGTTTACGCTGGATCTTACCTTTTTTCGCTAGCTTAACAGCCACTTCAAGAAGTACTGTTTCAGGCACTACATCGTCAACAAGACCCATTTTAAGCGCTTGTTTACCACGTACTTGTTTACCTGTTAACATCAAATCAAGAGACTTAGCCACACCAATTAGACGTGGTAGACGTTGTGTACCACCACTACCAGGTAATAGACCTAGCATCACTTCAGGTACACCTAATACTGTCTTTGTACTTTCTGTACAAACACGGATATGACAAGCAAGAGCAAGTTCTAAACCACCACCCAAACAAGGGCCGTGAATAGCTGCAACAACAGGAATATTTAATGATTCCAGTTCACCCATAACACGGTGGCCTTCAAGTGATAACAGCTCTGCATCTGCAGCCGTTTCACACGCATCAATCATAGTCACGTCAGCACCAGCAACAAAGCTGTCTTTCTTGCCACTGATCAGTACTAGACCTTGTAGATCTGAATTTGATTTAATCTCTTTCATCAAATCAGAAATTTCATCAGCGAACTCTGCACGTAAAGTGTTCATCGTTTCGCCGGGTACGTCCATTGTTAGAACGCCAATCTTATCTTCACGGATCTCAAGTGAAAATGTTTTATCTTGCTGACTCATTACGCACTCTCCACAATCATTGCTACACCTAGACCACCAGCAGCACATGCCGCCGTTAACCCTAGACCACCACCACGACGTTTCAATTCATGCAATGTTTGCGTGATCATACGTGCGCCAGTCGCTGCAAATGGGTGACCATATGCAAGTGAACCACCCAGTACGTTAAACTTACTCTCATCGATATTAGCAACGCGCTCTGGACGACCTAATTTTTCCTGTGCAAACGTATCTGACTCTAAACATTTTAGGTTTGCTAATGTCTGTGCGGCAAATGCTTCATGCATATCAAATAGCGCTAAGTCGTCAAATTTAATACCTGCACGGTCTAACGCTTCAGGTATCGCATATGATGGACCAATTAGACCATCAACATCAGCAGGCACTGCAGCATAAGCATAACTGCGAATATAACCTAGTACTTCTAGACCAAGTTCTTTCGCGCGGCTTTCACTCATTAATAGTACCGCAGCAGCACCATCTGTTAGTGGCGTACTTGTTGCCGCAGTTACAGTACCGTGTTTACGGTCAAATGCAGGACGTAGTTTCGCGTAACCTTCAACTGTTGAATTTTTACGAATGTTGTTATCTTCAGAAATAAATGACTTCATCGGCTCAGGATAAGCCGTCATGACTTCATCTTTTAACTTACCTTCTTCCCAAGCTTTAGCGGCGAGAGAGTGAGAACGATGAGCAAGTTCATCCTGCGCTTGACGCGAGATGTTATAAGACTTAGCCATTTGTTCTGCTGTCTGACCCATAGTCAAACCCGTACTGTACTCAGCAACCGCAGGTGCAACAGGCAGTAAATCTTTCAAGCTTAGTTGACGCGCAATTTTTAATTTATCGCTAGTCGTTTTTGCTTTGCTTAAGTTAATTAACTGATGAGCAAGCTTTTTAGATACGCCAATTGGCACTACTGAAGATGAATCTGCACCACCAGCAACACCACAGTCAATCGAACCAGCCATGATAGACTCGGTAACATTTGAAATAGCTTGGAAACTTGTCGCACATGCACGTGATACACTGTATGCATCGGTGCCGATGTCCATGCCAGTGCCTAATACGATTTCACGCGCAATGTTTGGCGCTTCAGGCATTTGAACAACTTGTCCAAATACAACTTGCTGAATAATTTTAGGGTCAATGTCGTTACGAGTAAGCATCTCATTAACAACCATTTTGCCTAAATCTAATGCTGGAACCCCATGAAACGCTGTTGCTTGTTTAGCAAACGGGGTACGTAATCCAGTGACCACCGCGATACGATCGCCGTTGCGGGTGGTTAGGCTTTGTGGTTTAGCCATCACTTATCCTCATTCCGTTAAGTAAAAAGAGGTCAGACCTCATAAAATTAAGTCAATATTAACCTTTTGGTCACAATATTCAAACATTAGTTTGAAAATTGAGTCTTTCATCTTAGATATGTGATCCAAAAGAAAATATCGTGTGAAAAAATAATGCTAAATAGTAGTCATATCAACCTAAAGACAAAACATCTGTAGATATATTACTCACCATCCGCACTATAAAATAGTCATTACCAGTAAAGTTCTGTAAAAACATTTTATAAAATCTTTATATAAAATAAGTTTGAACTTTTACAGTCAACGTATTGTCGGTAAAGTAGTGTTTATATTAACTTTATACGATAGATAATTATGCCAAAATCAAACTTTAATCAATTAAGAGGCTATCTTAACAGCCAAATTCTTGGGCAAGCAAAACTTGTCGACAATTTATTAATCGCGCTTCTAGCAGATGGTCACATCTTAGTAGAAGGTCCACCCGGATTGGCCAAGACTCGTGCAGTTAAAGCACTTGCCGATAGTTTAGAAGCCAACTTCCATCGTATTCAGTTTACACCCGACTTACTGCCTGCAGATTTAACAGGGACTGATATCTATCGCGCCGAAACCGGCACCTTTGATTTTCAACCCGGTCCTCTGTTCCACAATATTGTGCTTGCGGACGAGATTAACCGTGCACCTGCTAAGGTACAGTCTGCGCTGCTAGAAGCTATGGCCGAGCAGCAGATAACAGTTGGCAACAAAACCATGTTATTACCAAAGCTATTTATGGTAATGGCAACGCAGAACCCAATTGAGCAAGAAGGTACGTACCCATTACCCGAAGCACAGCTCGACCGTTTCATGCTACATCTAGAAATTGACTACCCAGATAAAGACACTGAATTACAAATTTTGCGTTTAACCACACAAGAAGCACAGCAAGACGCGCCCACACCAATTACAAAAATCAGTCAACAAGCGATCATGCAAGCGCGAGAAGAAGTACTTAATATTCACCTTGCACCAGCCCTCGAGCATTACCTTGTCGATTTGATTATGGCCACACGAAATCCTGATACCTTAGATTCTCAACTCGCCAGTTGGATCAACTTTGGTGCAAGTCCACGAGCGACGATCTCTCTTGCCCGTTGTGTACGTGCTCGCGCTTGGTTACACGGCCGTGATCATGTATTACCCGAAGATATCCAAACCTGCCTCTACCCTATCCTACGTCATCGCTTACTACTGAGCTTTGAAGCGGAAGCGGACGGCATTACTGCAAACCAAGTTATTGACCGTATCTTGTCATTAATTGCATTTTCGTAAACAGAGTTAGTCTATGTCAGCGATCGACGTTACGATAAAAGAGCTGCAACAATACAGCTACCAAACCAATAGCCTGTTAGCGAACAAAACTTTAGCCAAAGCACAACTTGCTGGTGGTCACCTTTCGCCAATCAAAGGCCGCGGTATGGAATTTAGTGAATGTCGTCAATACCAACCCGGTGATGATATTCGTAGTATTGATTGGCGTATTACCGCACGTACAGGTAAAACCTACAGCAAGTTATTCAGTGAAGAAAAAGAACGACCTGTTTATGTCTTACTTGACCTGTCATCAAGTATGTATTTTGGCAGTCAATATAGACTAAAGTCAGTGCAGGCCTGTCATCTGACTGCATTATTGGCGTGGGCAACAAAGCATAAAAGTGATCGTGTAGGCGGTATTATTATTGGGGCATTTGGTCATAAAGAACTAAAACCACAGCGTCAACAACGCGGTATTATGCAATTACTCAGTGAAACGGTGAGCTTGCATAATTCACAACTGACTATGTCTCAAACCGAGCGTGTTGTTACGGCTAATGTCAATAATACAAATACCGAACCGAAAGAGTCTCTTGCCAGCGCTCTCACTCGCTTACGCTTACTGTGTAAAACTGGTAGCCATATTATGGTCATCAGCGATTTTCTTCATCTTGATGACAAAGCACAAAAGCAATTAGCATTATTAAAACGCCATAATGAAGTTGAAGCTTGGCAAATTTATGATCCTTTAGAACTCGCTCTTCCTAGCATCTCAGGTAATGTCCGTCTCGCTGTATCAAATGGCCAACAACATGGTTTTGTTAACCCGAGTAACGCGAAGAGTCGTCAAAAATATCAACAACATGCAGACATTAAACAACAAGCATTAAGACAAATAATGAATCGATACGGAATTCGTCACCATAGGATCAGCAGTGGCGAGTCATTATTGAGTCAAATTAAAGGTAAGGGTAAATAAAGCGCATGGATCCGTTAGCACAATTAAAAGATATTCATTTACCAGCGCCAGTATCGACGTGGCCACTGTCATTGTATTGGTGGCTAGCTATTATCGCTGTATTGTTGATCATTGGATTGGCTATTTACGGTGTATTACGCTACATCGAAAAAACCAAATTAACCCGGTTAGCCCTAGCTGAACTAACAAAATTACAACAGCAAGGCTGTGAGGTAAACGACTTACACCACCTGCTTAAGCGTATTGTGTTAGCCAGTTTCCCACGTGAAACAACGGCCTCGTTACACGGTGAAGCATGGTTAAGTTTTCTCGACCAACAAGCTAGCTCAAACAAGCGACCCTTCACTGCGTTCTCAAATAATAGCACCGCATGGACACTCGATTTATATAGCGCTAAACCTAATGCAATCGCCGAATCCTTACACTTTAAAACTTGCCAAGACTGGATCAAGAGAACCCCACTTATGCCAGTGGAGAAACAGTAATGTTTGAATTTAATTGGCCATGGCTTTTATTATTATTGCCACTACCTCTGCTTATTCGCTTTTTTAGCCACGCGGGCCAAGCACAAACGCCATTAGTGCTACCTAATTTACCTTACATTGAAACAGCAACAGGCACGGCAACAAAAAATCCCCGTGCAATCTGGCCATTAGTCTTAATGTGGCTATGTTTAGTGATCGCCTCTGCACGTCCGATGTGGATTGGTGAACCACAGTCAATTCCACAGCAAGGTCGTGAAATGATGCTTGCCGTTGATCTATCAGGCTCTATGCAGATTGAAGATATGCAAATTAATAACCGCATGGTTGATCGTTTATCGCTGGTGAAAACAGTTGTAGCTGACTTTATTCAACAACGTAAAGGCGACCGCGTCGGTCTTATCTTCTTCGCCGATAATGCCTATTTACAAGCGCCACTCACTTTCGATTTGAAAACAGTGAGTGACTATATGCAGCAAGCCGTACTCGGCCTTGTTGGTGAACAAACTGCGATTGGTGAAGGGATTGGCTTAGCGCTAAAACGTTTTGATGCGGCTGATAACCCCCAAAAAGTATTGATATTACTCACCGATGGTCAGAATACCGCCGGTGAAGTAAAACCCCTTGAAGCCGCTAAATTCGCGCAAGATCAAGGTGTTAAAATTTATACGATTGGCGTCGGCGCTGATGCCTATTATCAACGCACCTTATTCGGTAATCGAAAAGTAGATCCTTCACACGATCTCGATGAAGCCACCTTAAAGACAATTGCAGCACAAACTGGTGGCCAATACTTTCGAGCGCGCGATGCAAGTAGCTTAACCGCTATCTATGCCGAACTTGATAAACTTGAACCGGTAGAACAAGCACAACAACAATTTAGACCGCAAACAGATCTATTTCATTGGCCATTAGCAATCGCATTATTATTGTCCATTTTCGCCTGCTATCTACGTCAAGGAGCTAGTCATGACTGATTTTATGTTATTACGCCCATTATGGTTACTGGCGTTATTACCGCTCATAGCCCTTGCTTGGTACTTCCGTAAAAACAGCCAAACTAAAGGCTGGCATACAATGCTTTCACCTGAGATCGCACAGTTCTTATTAGCGCAGCATCAACCAACAACAAAATCCAAGCATTTCTTTATACCATTAGCCAGTATTTGGGTACTCGCCACAATTGCATTATCAGGCCCAAGCTTTAGCTATACAGAGCGTCCTGTGGCAAGTATTTCTCAAGCCAAAGTCATGATATTAGATATGTCACTATCAATGCGTGCCACAGACCTTAAGCCAAATCGCCTAGCGCAACTTCGCTTTAAAAGCACAGACATTATTAATAGCATTAAAGAAGGGGAAATAGGTTTGGTTGCTTATGCAGGTGATGCATTTGTTATCTCACCATTAACGACGGACACAAGCACCTTATTGAACTTATTACCAAATTTATCTCCTGAAATTATGCCTGTAAAAGGCTCTAAGCCAGAAGCTGGTATTCGTCAGGCAATCGAGTTACTCACCAACGCAGGTTATCAGCAAGGACAAATATTACTGGTGACCGACGGTATTAGTCCAACGCAAGCAGATAGTATCAATGCATTATTAACAAACACGGATTACAGTTTATCGATTCTTGGTATCGGTACCGCTCAAGGTGCTCCGATTAAAATGCTGAATGGTCAGTTACTTAAAAACAACCAAGGCACAATCGTCGTACCTCAGCTGAATGCCCGTTTATTGAAAGACACGGCACAATCGAATTCAGGGCAAGTGCAAGTGATAACCCACGGAAGCCAACAGCTAACGGACTTATTTAATCATCCGCTCAATTTTCAAAATAACCAAAAGACGGAGTTAACGACAGAACAGCGTAATGATGATGGTATTTGGCTACTGCCTTTAATCGCCTTATTAGCGGCATTCAGTTTTCGTAAGCAGTTATTTTTCAGTTTCTTCTTGGTTTTCTTGCTACAGCCTGAATCGAGCTACGCGGCCGAGACCTCGATATGGAACAACAGCAACGAAAATGGTGCATTGCTGTATCAAGATAAGCAATACCAGCAAGCTGCAGATACTTTCTCTGACGAGAAATGGCAGGCCAGCGCATTATATGAAGCGGGAGAATACCAACAAGCTATCGATCTGTGGTCGAATAATCCAAGCAGTGATTCCTATTATAATCAAGGTAATGCCTTAATGAAGCTCGGTAATATTGATGACGCTACTAAAGCCTACGAACAAGCGCTAAAATTGGATCCTGAAAATAACGATGCAAAAAGTAACTTAGCACTTGCTAAGCAAATAAAACAACAACAGAAACAACAGCAAGGTGATAAAGGCAAAGACAGTCAAAGCCAGCAAGACAGTCAGAGCCAGCAAGACAGTCAGAGCCAGCAAGACAGTCAGAGCCAGCAAGACAGTCAGAGCCAGCAAGACAGTCAGAGCCAGCAAGACAGTCAGAGCCAACAAGACAGTCAAAGCCAGCAAGACAGTCAAAGACAGCAAGACAGTCAAAGCCAACAAGACAGTCAAAGCCAACAAGACAGTCAAAGCCAACAAGACAGTCAAAGCCAACAAGACAGTCAAAGCCAACAAGACAGTCAAAGCCAACAAGACAGTCAAAGCCAACAAGACAGTCAAAGCCAACAAGACAGTCAAAGCCAGCAAGACAGTCAAAGCCAGCAAGACAGTCAAAGCCAGCAAGACAGTCAAAGCCAGCAAGACAGCCAAAGCCAGCAAGACAGCCAAAGCCAGCAAGACAGCCAAGATAAAGCGGGTGTAGTTGGACAAGATGAAACCGACGAGAATTCGGATGAAGGTAATGCCCAAGGACTGTCGGCAGCACAACAGACGCCATTAGAAAAAGAACAACAAAAGCGCCTACAAAAATGGCTACGGAATATTCCCGATGATCCTTCTTTGTTATTAAGAAATAAAATGTATATAGAAAGTCAGCAACGTAAAGCTGAATCAAATCAGCAAAATAGTTCGGAGCAAATATGGTAAAGGCAATTCAGACACATCGCCGTTTTTCAACATTCTCACTAATGGCAAATTTTCTCATTCTTGCAGGCTTGTTATTTACATTTAGCTTTCAGGCTAATGCAGCACTAAAAATAACAGCATCCGTCAATCAGAACCCAATTGTACAAGGGAGCAGTTTTATCCTTGAAATCCGTGCCAATGAAAGTATTAGCGCCAGTGACTGGGATAATTCTGCATTATTGGCTAATTTTGTCGTGGGTAGAACATCGATCAATAGTCAAAGCAGTTATTTCAATGGCAAGACAACACATGTAACAACTCTGACAACCGTATTAATGGCTCGAAATATTGGTGCTTATACCATTCCAGCCTTTACGATTGATGGCGCTACAACAAAACCAATTAAAGTAAATGTCATCTCATCGGCGACTGCAAATAGCCGTGGTATCAATAACCGTAATATCGAATTAAAAGTAAATATCTCGGAGAAAAACATTTATGTTAGTCAGCAGTTTATCTATACCGCAACCTTATATATTGCCCAAAATACCAAGATGCAATCTGGCAACCTCATCGAACCAACAGTGGCAGACGGCGTAGTAAAACAAATAGGTAAAGATGAAAATGCCAGTCAAATAGTTAATGGCAAACGCTTTGAAACAATTACACGTCAATATGCCATTACCATCAATACAGCAGGAGCAAGCACGATTACTCCAGCTCGATTTGAAGGACAAGTGAGTACCTCAAAGCGTGGCTACCGGTTTGGATCTGTAACGCCAGTAATTATCCAGGCTGACACTCTAGATGTAAATATACAGGCACAACCAAAAGACTATAAAGGCGAATGGCTAGTCAGTGACTTTGTTCAACTCGACGAAGAGCTACAACCATCGCAAGAGAACTATCAACAAGGTGAACCAATAACCCGAACGGTCACACTAACTGTTGCGAATGTAGATAAGTCAGCGCTACCCGTCTTAACAGTTAATTGGCCACATACCGTCAAGGTCTACCCGGATAAACCACAGTTGACGAGCTTTGCACAACAAAACAGTTACTTCGCGCAACAGGTATTAAGTTTTGCCATTATTCCCAATCAACTTGGTGAACTAACACTACCAGAAATATCAGTGCCTTGGTTTAATAGTAAAACACAGCAACAAGAATGGGCGACGCTACCCGCTAAAACAGTGACCATACTACCAAGTGAGAATAATGTAGCGAATCAAAACGACCAAGCTCCACTTGTGGCACCTAACAGTAATAATCAGGAAAATATACAAAGCCTATCGACAGCACCAGCTGAATCACCAGTATGGCGTTGGTTAACCTTTATTTTTGCAGGATTGTGGATATTAACCTGTGTCGCTTGGTTACTCTTACGTAAGCGCAACCAAAAAGCGCCTAGCCCCGAAATAACCATTGCAACTAAAACAGATAATATTTGGCCGCAATTACAAACCGCACTAAAGAATAATGATGCTAACCAAAGTAGTCACTTATTGCATCAGTGGTTCAAACAACGTTGGCCTGAAATCAAGGACCCACAGCTAACCTCACTGCCGATGAATAAAGAATGCCTGCAAGCTTGCCAAGATCTATTTACGTTTACTTACGGTAACAACGCTGAAATAACGAATTGGAATGGACAAGTATTATTAGCACAATTAACCAAACTTAAAGGCTCGAAAAACACCATAACAAAAAAACAACAACCCGAGATAAAAACCCAGCTTAATCCATAGGTTTCACTGAAAAAAGACAAGTTTGGCGCTTAAACATAGCGCCAACTTCGTTTAAGAAAATAACAACACGCCCATAAAGTTCGTTTTCGAACATATAAAACCCGCCAACTAATGCTCGAACATTAAGCAATATATCTCAAGTATGAAAATTAAAGATTCATATGAGCATTTAGCCCTTTCAAATGAAAGCATGCCAGTATTAACTGAAAGTTAACAAGTGAATTTACAAATTACATACATTTATCTACTGTCCACACTAGATCTCCACCTTAAAAAAGCGCAAAATAGCAGTAGCTATCGGATTTAATTATTGCTTTATTAAGGAATTGGAATGTCAATACATAAAACACTTGGTGAATTCATCATTGAAAATCAATCTGATTTTCCACATGCAAAAGGTGAATTAACAGCATTATTAAGTGCAATTAAACTTGCTGCTAAAATTGTAAACCGCGAGATCAATAAAGCAGGCCTAGTTGACATAACAGGTGCAAGTGGCATTGAAAATATCCAAGGCGAAGAGCAACAAAAATTAGACATGTATGCGAACGAAGTATTTAAAAATGCTTTGATTGCACGTGGTGAAGTTTGTGGTATTGCTTCTGAAGAAGAAGATCATTATGTATTTTTCGACAACCAAAACAGCCGTAACGCTAACTATGTAGTATTAATGGACCCACTAGACGGTTCATCAAACATCGATGTTAATGTATCAGTTGGTACTATTTTCTCTATTTACCGTCGTGTATCACCTGTTGGTGGTCCAGTTTCAATGGATGACTTCTTACAAGTTGGCCGTAAACAAGTTGCAGCGGGTTATGTGGTATATGGTTCATCAACTATGCTGGTATTTACAACCGGTAACGGTGTTCATGGCTTCACTTATGATCCATCAATTGGCGTATTCTGTTTATCTCACGAATCATTAACCTTCCCTAAATCTGGTAAAATCTATTCGATCAATGAAGGTAACTACAGCAAATTCCCACTTGGTGTAAAGAAATACATTAAATATTGCCAAGAAGAAGACGACGCAACAAACCGTCCTTATACTTCACGTTACATTGGTTCTCTCGTATCTGATTTCCACCGTAACCTGCTTAAGGGTGGTATCTACATTTACCCACAAACAGCACAAGCACCAACAGGTAAACTACGCTTATTATACGAGTGCAATCCAATGGCTTTTCTTGCTGAACAAGCGGGTGCACTAGCGACAGATGGTTATACACCAATCCTAGATCTTAAGCCTACAGAGTTACACCAACGTGTGCCTTTCTTTACAGGTTCTGTGGACATGATGGATACAGCACACCAGTTCATGCAAGAGCATAAAGAAGAAGCGTAATTTAAGCCTCTTTAACTACTGCTTTAAGCCACGTTATCTTCTATTCGAGAAGGTGACGTGGCTTTTTTTTGTTATAAGGCTTTGATGTATACCCAAATAACTTGGCTGTATTATAAACAACAACATAATAAAATGTGACAGACGTGACACTTACAAAAGAATTGTCTCAAAAAAGATTGACACTGTTATTTGATGTAGATCACAGTTTTAAACATTCATTTTGACTTGATCACTATAAGAACAACTACTCTAAATAATTTGGTAGCGATAACAATTTAATAACAATATGCACATGTAAAAATAAGTCCATATTTATCAACAACTTAAACAAATGCCGACCCACCACTATTTTTTCAATTAAACGTCAAGCCTTAATAACCAAACATTACACACTGTGATTATTCTTAATTACAAAGCATGAACAAGCAGTTACTATTTATTCATACTATCGACAGCTGGTCGGACCTTGATACTTAAAGGATAAACAAAAGGAACTTTGTTTTTCTATTCAAAGATCTAAACCAGTCACGAGTTAAACAAAATAAAACTTATAAAGATGAGTAATTAACTATGTCTAAATTTAAAAAAACAACGCTTGCTACAGCCCTACTGCTTGTCACTGCACAATCTTCTGCGGCAGGCTTCCAAGTAAGCGAACATTCAGCATCTGGTCTTGGACGAGCTTTTGCTGGTGAAGCAGCCGTTGCTGATAACGCATCAGTAATTGCACGTAACCCCGCTGCAATGTCACGCTTTAAAAAAGCTGAACTATCGATTGCCGGTTCTTATGTCATGCCGAATGTAGATATTACAGGTACTAAAGATGCACAAATTAGTGCATATTTAAATCGTGATGAAAGCGCATTAGACGCGTCAGATATTGCCCCTAATGCATTTATTCCTGCTGCCTATTATATTCAACCAATCAATGATAAATTTGCTGTTGGTCTTGCAATGTTCTCAGGTTATGGTGTTACAACTGAGTATGATGAAAATTACGTAGCAGGTTCTTTAGGTGGTAACACCGAATTAATGACTTTTAATATAAATCCAAACGTGTCTTTCAAAGCGACGGAGCAACTTAGTTTAGGTTTAGGTGTGAGTGCTGTTTATGGTTCAGCGACTCTGGAACGTAATTACGGTGATTTAATCCCTGCAATTACAGCTGGAAAAGGGGCCTCTGCACAACAAATCGCTGGTTCAGCAAATCCTGGTGCAAAACTATTCAAATTAGAAGGTGATGACTGGGCCTTTGGATGGAATGCGGGCATTTTATTTGAACTGAATGAAAATAATCGCTTTGGTTTAGCTTACCGCTCACAGGTCGATCTAGAATTTTCTGGTGAGTTTACCAAATATAGTCCAAATGGCTCTGTTGCCCTTAATACAAGTAATGCAACATTAGAATTACCTCTAGCTGCGACAGCTGAGTTCTCTGCTTACCACAAGTTAACAAGTGCATTCGCAATTTCTTATGGCGTTGTTTGGACTCAATGGAGCTCATTTACAGAACTTAAAGCAGTTAGTTCTGACTGTGGTTCCGACTGCTTCTTAAAAGAAGAAGAGTTTAAAGATAATTACCGTTACGCTATCGGTGCTGAATATACTATCGATAACCTAATATTACGTGCAGGTCTCGCATATGATCAAGCTGCTGGTGAAACAACCCTTAATATTCCGGAAACAGATCGTCGTTGGTATACAGCAGGCGCTACCTATAATGTAAATCAGGATCTGTCATTTGATTTTGGTGCAGCTTATATCGCTTCTGATGATGTAGAATTTACAGAAACAGATAAAGCGGGAAGTACTTACAGCTTTAAATCTTCAGGTGATGCGATCATCGTATCAGCACAAGCAAACTACCGTTTCTAAGCGTATTTAGATAAGTAACTTAATACTTAAATATAGTAATAAAAATAGCGTCTTATGGCGCTATTTTTATTTTCGACTAACCTTAAAATAAAACATCATTTTAAGGGTATAAATATGATAAAACGTTGTAGCCGTGATGCATCTATCGCCTATCTAAGTGCTCTCCTTAGCTTCATATTTTATTACAGCCCTTCGACTTATGCTGCATCATATCAATCTTCAACAACCTCAGCCATCGAACTCAGCAATGCAGGCGCAGGCACAGCAGCAGACTCTACTAACCTAGCAAATATAGCCGTTAACCCCGCGATCATCGCTGCATTTTCATCTCCGAGTATGGCTATCGCTGGTATCTTAGTTCAATCTAAAAAAGACATTACTGGTGAATACTATTCCAATGGTGATCCTGAAGCATTGGATAACGCTGGAATCAGTGATAATTATATCGCCCCTTCTGGCTACTTTGCCTTTCCCATTAATGATAAATGGTCATTTGGGTTTGCTACTTTTTCTAATTATAACGTCCGTAACAACTATGATACTGAATATCCCGTAGGTCTTCTTGCTGGGCGGCGCTCTTTATTCACCTATGAAATCAGCCCAAATATAGCCCTCAAATTAACTGATTATTTTTATGTAGGTGCGGGTGTAAGCGCTATTTATGGTAACTATCAATTAACAACAAACTATGGCTCACAAAATACCAATAATCCAAGTCAGATTTATCAAGATTATAATGGTACGGGTATCGGTTTTAGGTTTAATATCGGCATACTTTATCAACTAAACACACACCACAAGTTTGGACTATCCTATCGCTCTGAAAGTGACATTGAAACAGAAGGTACATTTACCACATTGGCGGGTAATAATGATTTAGTATTTCAAGATACGACAACGCTAACGATGGCAATTCCGAGTGAGCTAACATTTTCAGGATTTCACCTACTTGATCCGCGACTGTCAGTACAGTATTCATTAGCTTGGTATGGATGGGAAAGCCTAGATTCCATTTCAGTATCACATCCAAATTGTCCTGCTAACTCGGGGTTTAATCGACCACAAGGTCAATGCTTGATAGAGTCTGTTAACGCAAAAGATGGTTGGAAAGTTGCATTCGCCATTAACTATAAATTAAATGATGTTGTCTGGTTACGAAGTGGGATGTCAACTGAAAAGTCAACAGAAAGCGCAACCTTCTCGATACCTTTTGATAAAAAAACAAACTTCAGCTTTGGGCTATCCTATTATGCAAGTCGCTCGTTAAGTTTCGATATCGGCCTTACGTATGCAAAATATGAATCCACGCGAATTAAAGATACTGTTGGCCAAGATAGCTTCGATGTAAGTACAGAAGGCAATAGTACTATGTTTGGCTTTCAACTAAATTACCAATTAATAGATTAATACTATAAATTCCCTACTACTTCACACCACGTAAAGAAGGTTATAACGGAATATTAAGCTCAACAATAGACCAACGCCCGCGATCAAAGCAAAAGTGTTGAGCGCAGTGGTAATCCATTTTATGCGGTGCTTTTCCTAACATGTTCCAATTCGTCGCGAGCGCATATATCGCACGGATAACACCTTTATGACTGACGCAGCCTATATAGTGTTCTTCGTTATCAATAGCCAGTGACTCAACCCAAGTACTTACTCGCGCAGCAACCAACCTTGGCGACTCTGCATTCTGCGGCTGTAGATCTAACCCTAGCGCTTCTTGTTTCGCAAAATAACTTGGATCTTGGGATCTTAGTTGTTGTAAGGTTTTACCTTCCCACTCACCCCAACTCATTTCGATCAAAGCCATTTCCGTCTGTGCTTCAATGCAGAGCAATTCGGCCGTTTGCTGGGCTCTTAACAGCGGGCTATGAAACCACCGCAACGATGAAAAATTTGACGGTAACTGATAAGCGCTAATTTGTTGCTTCCCCGCTTCATTCAACGGAATATCTGTACGCCCCTGTAAACGCCGTTCACAGTTCCATTGCGTTTGCCCATGACGGATAAAATAAACGTGGATCATATATTATCCAACGGATTTGATATCGCACCTTGGATAACACAATTAAGCTGCCGGGCACTGGCCTCAATAGAATGATGCTGAGTAACGTATTGCTTCGCCGCGTGTTTCATGGTTTTCAATTTTTCATTATTTTTCAGTAAACAGTCAATTGTTACTGACATTTCTTGCGCATTATACGCATCTACCAAAATGCCTGTGACCTTATTATTCACAATTGAGCTCACGCCCCCCTGATCACCTGCAACAACTGCAACACCCGCTTGCTGAGCTTCTAAGAAGATCATGCCAAGCGCTTCATTTATCGCAGGCCAAACGAGTAATTCGAAATGCGGTAATAATTGTCGTATTTGACTGTTTTCAAGTGCACCTGAAAACTTGACTTGCCTGTGCCGAACAAAAAGAGTTCGAATTTCTTCTTCCATCATTCCATCACCAATAATCAATAACTGGTAAGGCTGTTGTAATAAATTGACCACTGAACTTAACTGCTGATAAGAATGGTACTTATCACCACTGCGCATCATCGCGATTGTGATAAGCCAAGGTAAGTGACTATCTAAACCGTATTTAGCAGCGATGCCTTCTCGCGTTAAAGTCGCAGTTAATTTTCCGCTATCTTTATTTATCCGAGAATGCTCATTATTTACATAAGAACCGTCATGATGAACAGGAAAATCATCGATAAAAGCATTAAGTGACACAAGTGGAGAATGACATTTTTTCTGTCGCAGAGAATAAAATTCAACAAGTGCGATTTTATCTCTTGGGTTAATACAGATGACTTTGCTCGCTAGTTTTAATCCTGTAGCCACTTGCTGGTGATACAAAGCCCAGCCCCCTTTGGCACGTTTCTCTGCCCATGAAGCTTCAGCCACAATATAAGGGATATCAAGCGCCTGACAAATGATTGGGCCAATTAAGTCTGGTGCTTTGTAATAGAGGTGATAACTAAACCAAACGTGCGGTCTAAAACCTTGCTTGTTCCAGCGCCGCATAATTCTAGTCGCTTCTTTTTTAGCTATCATAATCAAGCGTTGCTGACGATAACTGTCACCTCGCTTATCAAAGGTACGCAACTGACTCGCAAGTTCAACATGATAACCGCCCTGCTCCAATGCACGTATAAATAAACGCGCTATTTCGCGGTCACCCGAGGGTATCGGATGTAAAGGCGATTTAAGCGGCGCATAAAATGCGATGCCTGTTTTTACACTTGTATCAGTCACGGCTATCAAAAAGCTTTTCTAATTGGTCAATACCAATTTTAACATCAAAGCGTCGGTGAAGCTGCTTCTGTCCCTCTAACCCTAGACGTTCTCGTTTTTCACCATCTCGTAATAAATCATCTAATGCAGATGCTAACTGATCAACATTATTCGACTCAACGAGTACGCCATTTTCACCACTATCAATCAGCTCTGGGATACCTGAAATATCCGTCGCCAGACAACATACAGACTGGCTTTGTGCTTCCATCAACACATTCGGCATCCCATCTCTGTCACCATCGGCAACAATCTTACTCGCCAATACAAATAAGTCACTTTTACGGTAAGCTTCAAGTACCGTTAATTGTGGCTGTGCGCCTTGCCACTCAATATGTTTATCAATACCTAACGCTTTAGCCTGCTGTCGCAGACTCTTTAAAATACCGCCTCCGCCAATATGCGTTAACTGCCAATGTAAATCCTTTGGCAACTTAGCTAACGCATTAAGTAAATCATCGTAACCCTTCTTCGGAACCGCTCGACCAACACTGATAATTTTAACCGGGTTGCCAGCCGAACTACCGTTAACATTGGCGCGAGATAGACGCTCTACATGTTGAAAACGGGTAAAGTCTAAACCGTGATAAACCAAATGAACCTTACTTGGATCTTGAGCAAGGGATTGTAAGTACTGATGGTTTGCGGCGGTACACGTAGACAACCATTGTAACTCTGTCAGCTTTTCGGCAAGATCCCACTCTTCTGATGTCCAAATATCTTTGGCATGTGCAGAGCACGACCAAGGCAGATCATTAATTAATGCGGCATAGCGTGTTACCGATGCTGGCGTATGTAAAAAATGCGCATACATTTGCTCGATACCGTCTGGCATTTCGGCTGCAAGTACGATGCCTTGACCAAAGCGACGAACCCGTCCACGGCTAGTATCACGCTTAATATCTTGAATAAACTGCTTAACAACTTTGGTTAATGAATAGCGTTTGACGACATGAAAAAACGCTTTTAGTACCCGTAATGGTTCAACATGTAAGTATTCAGGTAAATATAATACATCCGCTTCAATCTGTTGGTGAATAGGATGCGTGCTGGTATCTGTCGGATGACGTAATGAAACTAATGTAATATCAAACCCACGTAACTCTAATGCGCGAATTTCTTGAGCGATAAATGTTTCAGAGAGGCGTGGATAACCTTTAAGTACTAATGCAATTTTTTTCACTACTGACTTACCTTAAACTTTGATAATTAAAACGTGATGAGACGTCATAAAAACATATATCGAGCTTGAGCATTACTTTAATAACTTACGAATACCTTGAGCTAGCCCATTCAATAAGCAATTTCGCACTTTTATGGGCGCCCTGATTGTCGATGTTAACCTTCTTTGCGGTACTTCCAACTGCAGTATTAATCGCAGATTTTAATGTCTCGACACTCAACTCATCATTTTTTACAGATTGTAATACTCGACCTTCGACCAATATTTCACTTCGCGCTAACTGCTCTGTTTCGCCTTCCCCTTCAAACGGTATTACCACCGCAGGTACGCCGGTCAATAACAAATCCATCACAGTATTATACCCTGCTCTTGAAATGGACACATAAGCATTGTTTAATTCTTTTAGAAAATCATCCGCAAGATCTACAACTTGTAAGTTAGACTGCTCCTGCGTTTTAAAATAGGCTTTGTCGGCACTGTCCATGTTTGGACCTGTAATCAATAACCACTTTTTATCCGCGGCAAACCCACTCTTAAATAACGCCATCACTGCAACCAAAATATCTTTACCTATGCTGCCGCCTCCGACAGACACAACTATCGTATCCCGTGTTTTCTGCGACGAACCACCATTTTCCATGGTCGGACAAACATATCCGGAATAACTGATTTTATCGGCAATCATATCGGCAACTGGAAAGCTTTTTTCTAGTGGGTAGAAATTTTTGTCACCATGCACTAATACATGCTGGTAATACGTTTGTACAAGGTTAACGTACTCTTGTTCCCTCACTGCTGAACGACGCTGTAAAATATCTCGTATTGAAGAAACAAGTACAGGGGGATTACTTTGTGACTTAACCCAATTAAGGAGTGGTAACAACTCAAAACGCATCTGTCTACGGCCAAAAGGATACGTTTCAGTCACAATTAAATCAGGCTGTAAGGTCTCACAAAGAGCTAATAGGGCCTGTGTACGCTCTTTCTTATCATCATCACTAACAGGAGTGTTATCTGCTTTAACTAAACCACTAAAACCTGAATCAGCACTCTTAACCGCCATTAACTGGTGCATCGTCGCGTCACCAAAAGACATACTCGGAACAGGCATGCCACCAAAAATAACATCTACATGTGCACCTTGCTCACACAATGCTTGAACAATAAGAGAAGAGCGACGAACGTGGCCAATACCTAATAAATATTGCACATAATACATAATACGCGGCGCTGACATATACCTGATTCCTTACTAAAAAAAATAACTTAAGAAGAACTAGATTAGATTATTCTGATACTAACTCACCAAATCGATCGGCAACAAAGTCTAAACCATTCAGCAAGTTATCAAGTTTATGTGTACTCGGTTTATCTTGTTGCAATAATTTAATAATACTGTCGTGCATCAGCTCAGTTGAACGCTCAGACGCCAAATCAAGCATAGATAACAGGCCAACGCCTGCTGCATTACTCGCTCGAATTAGCTGCTCTTTACGTGGGTGGCTACGAGGTAAAATTAATGCACGCTTATCAAACGACAGTATTTCACAAAACGTATTGTAACCCCCCATCGCAATCACCGCCTCAGCTTCGACCATCAAATGCTCGAGGTGATTACTGAATGTGATCGCATCGACATGCGGTAACAACTCTGCACGATGCAAAAACGCATTACGATCCGCAGCGGGCATAAAAGGGCCAAGGACAAACAAAGCAGGCATCAGTGTTGCGCTACTCTCATAAGCACGTAATACCCAGTCAACCATTTCAACACCATCACCGCCACCACCTGGGGTGACCAAAATATAAGGCTGCTCAGGAAAATTAATGGTATCGGTATCGACTTTTTGTGGTAGCTGCCTTGGCAAATAACCTGTAAATAAGGTTTTATCTGTGACGATTTGCTTTATATCTAGCCCCTTTAATGGATTAGATACCTCTGCGGGACCATAAACCCAAAGCTCATCATAAAGATTTTCAAGCAATGGCATCACATTTTTCTTCTGCCATTCTTTTTTTAAAAGCTCGGGAGAGTCCATCACATCACGTAAACCGAGAATACATTTGGTATTCGTATCTTTAAAATAGGCGAGCGTACTGACGACTTCATCTTTCAATCCACCCGGCTCTTTATCGACAAGGAAAATATCCGGTTTGAAGACTTTAGACGTATTCAAAATGATGGCTTCACGTAATGCCAGAGTATCAGCAAGATCGATAAGTAAGCCAAGTGAGGTGTATTCACCATTGTGAAGCTTAATAACGCCTGGAATACGAATAAAATCAACACGGGCTTTAAAATCAAAGCGACCAATAATCGGTGATCCAGTAATAATTAAAACAGATAAGCCCTTGTATCGGTCAACAAGCTCATGCGCGATGGTTCTACAGCGTCGCAAATGCCCAAGACCGAAAGAGTCATGACTATAAATGAGCAAACGGCTATTATTTAATTTACTGCGCACTTGAATTCTCTTTAACTAAATATTATTAAGATGGATAAGGTTATCAAAAAATAGTTGCCTAAGATAGCGCACTACTCACTTAATAAACCATTCATTTTATTAAAAATAAACACTCGATTAATTATAATCAGAGTCTATTTTGTCGTTCTTTTTTATCTCTGTAGAGACGCTTAATGCAGCGGCAGCACCCACTGTTTCAGCAAGTTCATCATTTTTTTCAATGATATCCTTCAGGTCTTCTTTGTCTTTACCCGCATGCTGAGTTAACACATGCACAGAGCGATGAGCAAACTCAATACCATTGGCTTTTAATGACTCTTGTACAAGTCTAAATGCTTCTCGGCGAATGACCCATTGCTCTCCAGGTACACACGTAAACTTCATCCGGAAGATAAGCGCGGACTCTTCAACCCTCGTCACCCCTTGCGATTTCAATGGAAGTAAAAAATGTTGCCCATATTCAGGGTGTAACAGCATTTTTTGTCCCACTTTTTTGATCACCTTACGTACCTTTTCAACATCCGTTCTGTAATCTAATCGAAACTCTAATTTCTTAGTGATCCAATCACGGGATAAGTTACTGACGGTTGCCATTTCGCTAAAAGGGATCGTTTGTATTGCGCCAAGGTGATGACGTAATGTAATTGAACGAATAGAAATGCGTTCAACAGTACCACGTAAACCAGCAGCCTCAATATATTCACCACGGCGAAATGCATCATCAAGTAAAAAGAAGATACCAGAGATTACATCCTGTACGAGTTTCTGAGCACCAAAACCAACGGCGATACCGACGATACCCGCACCAGCGAGTAAAGGAGCAATTTCAACACCAACGATACTCAATATCATCAGTAGTACACAAGAAAATAAGAATACTAATAAGAATGAACGCACTAAAGGCAACAAGGTTTCAGAACGAGAAGCCCCCGTACCACCACCTTCCCCCTCTAGTGTGGAACTACCATTGTTATCTTCGCAAATCATCTCATAAGGTAAATGGCGTTCGATAGCAGATTGAATAACCTCCCAAATAGCATAAGCCAAAATAATAACGATAATAATATCAACAAACATTTGGATAAAACCGCCAAAGCTATTCGCTAATTTTTCCCAAGCATTATGATCAAAGCTAGCATCAATATGATAGAAGATAACAGCGACGAATATAATGCGAAGTGCAATAATGACCCTACGAATAAATTTATCGCAACGCATTTCAAAAGAATGGCTCTGTAACCACGTTATACGTTTTAGTTGGCTCATTATGACAAAAATCAGACGATCCAATATAGGATAACTAAACGTTAACCACCAAATTGGCGTAAAGTTATCTGCTTGTTCGTAATAGCCTAAAAACTCATACGTAGCCCAGAAAACCCAAGCAATAAATAACCATATAGTAAGGATTGTAGTCCACGTTTGACGCAAAAATCGAGTTAATGCCGAGCTCGCTTCTTTCGAATCCGTAAACATTGCTTCAATGGTTTTACGGTTAAACCAAATAAAATAAATCGATAAAATATTCATTATCATACCGGTCGAAGGAATAATCAGAGCGAAAAGAATTCTATCTAACGAGAATAATATGAGGATATACCAAAGTGTTGTAATAGTAAGGTATATAGCCATAAAAATAAGTATTGACCAATATAGCCGGGTTGCCGATAAGCAATCAATTTTAAACAACCGATTACCTTTAGCATAGGGAGCAAAGATAAGTCGTAATATAATCGCTAATGCACGTATTTTAACAACAAGGCCGAGTCCATGCAGGCTTAATACACGAAAGGGGTCGGTTTCGCTATAGTTATAAATAGCGATAAGCGCGGCAGTTAAGGCGAAAATAGCAATGCCTACATATTGAAAAAATCCACGCATGAGTATGTAATCAAGATTATCTTTAAAACTAGAACCTTTTTCTTTCACAACACTCTCAGAAAAAGAATCCATTTTCAGACTAACAACACGCTCTACAATAAAACCAGCAACAAGCATCAACACAAAAATAGTAAACAAAGAGGTGAAATGCCCTACACCTTCTTCATTCGTCAGGTTATTAATCAATTGCGCTTGGTGTTGAGGCCACAAGGCTAAACTGGCTAATAATTTTGCTTTACGATCTCTGGCATCCATTAAAAAAATAAAACGGGCCATCTCATCATTGCGATAACCGTATTCTTTATTACTCCCACGTTGTGCCGACGCATCTGTAACACGCCAGTTTTTCGCCTTACGCGCGTTTTTTCTATCTGCAACGAATGGGTCATTGTCATTATTTACAGATTGGTAGTCACCCGACAGGTTATCACTCTCATTACTTACTGGGCTGGTCTTTACTAAATCAACCGCTTCGTTTGTCAGTGATAACTCAGGTCCCTGCGCATAAGCCACGCTTATATTACTCAGCATCAAAAACATATAGATAAAGATTGTAGTAGCTATAGTACGATTAAAGACGCTTAAGGTAATACGCAGAGGCATAGTGATGACCAAATATTGATTGATAAGAATAACTATAGTATCAAAACTTTATAAACGAATGATATGATAAATAGCACATATTATTAATAAGTTAAAATACAAGTCGGGTGAATAGACAGATAAAAATGAGATAATATAAAAGTAAAAGGAAGTGAACAGGGTTGCGAACTAAACATGAGAAATGATGGACTTTAAGCATTAAGTAATCGAATACTTATAAAAAAACCGTCCACTTTAGCAGTGAACGGTTTCATTAGTCAGTGTTGTTTATAGCAACGAATCAACAGGGTTGATTAGAAGTATACACGAGCACCGATTGATACTGCTTCGTTAGAACCTTTAACTTGACTATCAAGATCTTTTGAAGTGAACTCAACATAAGTTTTAACGTCTTTAACGATTTCATAATCAGCACCAACTACGATGTCATGACCTTTATCGTCTTTAGCATTATTAGCTTGACCAACTTTTACGATGTCATACATAGCGTATACGCCAGCTTGACCTAATTGGTAATGAGCACCAAGACCGTATGCAGTAGTATCTATATCAGAAACTTCAACAGTTTGATACTGAACACCTACTGTTAATGCGTCAAGTGCGTATTGAGCACCAACAATTACAGAAGAGTTATCATATTTTTTAGCGCCAACTGTAGCTTGAACGTCGTTCTTCATAGTGTATGCAACACCTAGAGAAAGACCAGCAACGTCGTAAGTACCACCTAGAGCGTAAGTATCTTGGTCGATTAAACCAACAACGATAGATGCGCCACCGAATGTTTTAGTATATTCAAGTTGATCTTCAGTACCTGCACCAGCAGCACTTTCTTCATGGTAATAAGCACCGGCTTCATATGAGAAGTCGTTCATTACTAAGTCATCATTTAGACCAAGTTTTTTACCAAGAACAAGTTTACCGTATACGTCATGTTCGATACCAACAAAAGCATTGTTGATGTATAAAGTATCAACAGAATTAACGTCTTTATATTTAACTTCCATCTGGCCGAATGCTTTAACGCCTTCGTCTATTTCTTTAGATGCTTTAAGATCGAAACGTGAGCCAGCATCTTCAAAGTTAATATTGTCAGAATCTTCAACAACTGCGTGGCCACGGAAAGAACCGCCTAGAGAAACTGAAGTACCTTCGTTGTTATAAACTTCAGCAGCGTTTGCAGCGCCAGCTAATAAAATTGCAGTAGCAAGAATAGTCTTTTTCATTTTGAAATCCTTTATGATTTATAAGTTAACTCACTCATTACTTAAATCTCTCTCTGAGATGATTTTATCTGGTAATGATCGGTTAAACCAAGAGTTAATATACTCTAACAAGTAGCGAGTTAAACCAACAATTCATCTGATTAAGCCATTTGAATAAGATTTAACAACTACGCTTAAAACTTGATATGGATTATACTCACAATATATTTTTGAAAACTATAAGGAAAATCAACCGGAGATCAAAAACAAGATCACGGACACAGAAAAAGGTATGACTTCTAGAAATTTCTTGACAGCAGGAATTACAGCCGCTTCAAAGGAGAGCCGTTTTCAAGCTAAATGGTTAAAAAGAATACGTATCGCTGAGTTTACTATTCTAACTATTATATTCTATTCAATCTGTAACTATTCAGAACGATAAAACGCTCGAAAGTTCAACTTAATATGCAGATAATGATTTAGGGTTAGTTTCTAGAATAGGATAAAATAAAATTTCGGCAAGGTTAATTTATTTTTATCTATATATAGGCAGAGAAATTGAAGTCTAAAAGTACATAAAAAAATACCCCAGCAATGCTGAGGTATCTTATAAACGCATAATGACCTATGCAAGGTATAGATTGAGCGCTAAAAAGAACCGCTAACTACTTTTCAGCAGTAGGCTTCTTCTCTGCAGCAGGCTTCTTCTTCACCGCTTTCTTCTTCTCTTCTTCAACCCATTTACCATCAATATAATGCGCAGTCCAACCAGTAGCTTTCTTTTCTACCTCGGTCATTACATATTGTTCTTTGGTCTTACGGCTAAAGCGTACTATCGCTTTATTACCTGCAGGGTCTTGTGCAGGCGCATCTGCTAAGTAATAAAATTTCGATGAGATACGGTCTCTGAAGCGAACTAACTCTTCAATCAGCGGAGCACGTGTCTCACGAGATTTAGGGAAAGTATTCGCCGCTAAGAAGATTCCCGCAGCACCGTCACGTAGCACAAAGTAAGCATCCGATTTTTCACATTCCAATTCAGGAAGGAAAACAGGATCTTCTTTTGGCGGCGCAACTTCACCACTTTTCAGGATCTTACGGGTATTTTTGCATTCTTCGTTAGTACAGCCCATGTATTTGCCAAAACGGCCATTTTTAAGCTGCATATCAGACATACAACGGTCACACTCAACCACTGGGCCATCATAGCCTTTTAGCTTGAATTCACCTTTTTCGACTTCGTAGCCCGTACATTCTGGGTTATTACCACAAACGTGTAGTTTACGAGTTTCGTCGATCAGGTAGCTATCCATTGCAGTACTGCATTTGGGACAACGACGTTTTGCCATTAATGCTTCAGTTTCAGCGTCTTCATTGAGTAAATCAATCGCTTCTTCGCCTGATACAAGGTTAATGGTTTTCTTACAGCGTTCTTTTGGTGGCAAGTTATAACCCGCACAACCGAGAAATACACCTGTCGTGGCAGTACGGATACCCATCTCACGTTGGCATGTTGGACATTCGATATCCGTGATAACCATTTCGTTCGAGCGCATACCGCCTTCAGCCACTTCAGCACCAGCTGTGAGCAGCTGTTTCTTAAAGTCACCAAAGAATTCATTAAGTACATCAATCCAATTCAGCTTGCCTTCAGCAACACCATCAAGTTGAGACTCCATGCTTGCTGTGAAATCGAAGTTCATTAACTCTTCAAAACTTTCAGTCAGACGTTCAGTAACAATCTCACCCATTTTTTCAGCGAAGAAACGACGGTTTTCCACTTTTACATAACCACGATCTTGAATTGTCGAGATAATCGAAGCATATGTCGATGGACGACCAATACCACGTTTCTCTAATTCTTTAACCAATGACGCTTCATTAAAACGCGCAGGTGGCTTAGTGAAGTGTTGCAGAGGATCGACAGTAATCAGGTCTAGCGCTTCACCCACTTCAAGTACAGGTAAATTGCTTTCGTCTTCAGACTTCTTGCTCATTGGTGGTAACGCTTTAGTCCAACCAGGGAAACGCATAGTACGTCCCTTCGCGGTAAGCTGATACTCGCCAGCAGCAATCGTCAATTTTGTTGAATCGTATTGTGCAGGCATCATCTGACAAGCAACAAACTGACGCCAAATTAGTTCGTATAATTTTTTCGCGTCATCATCCATGCCTTTCAAATCGCCTGACATAACATTTACATCAGAAGGTCGGATCGCTTCATGGGCTTCTTGCGCGCCTTTTTTAGAGCCGTATAGATTCGGTTCTGCAGGTAAGTAATCTTTACCGTATTTTGTTTCAATGAAACCACGAGCACTTTCTACAGCGTCTTTACTCAAATTTGTTGAGTCAGTACGCATATAAGTAATGTAACCGCCTTCATATAAGCGCTGTGCCAGACCCATTGTACGTTTAACGCCATAGCTATGACGCGTACTTGCCGCCTGCTGTAGTGTTGACGTAATAAAAGGGGCTTTAGGCTTACTGCTTGTCGCTCTGTCATCGCGTTTTAATAACGAGTAACTTGCGTTTTGTAAGTCAGTAACCGCTTTGGTCGCTTGTGCTTCATTAACAGGTTTAAACGCTTCACCGGCATATTTAACCGCTTCAACACGTAATGGCTCACCCAGTGACGTCACTAAATCTGTATGGACATCCCAAAATTCTTCTGGAATGAATGCTTTAATGTCACGCTCTTTGTCTACGATTAAACGTACCGCTACCGACTGAACACGTCCAGCAGATAAACCACGCGCGATTTTTTGCCAAAGTAACGGCGATACCATATAGCCAACAACACGATCTAAGAAACGACGCGCTTGTTGTGCATTCACACAATCAATGTTCAATTCTGACGGTTGTTCAAATGCTTCTTGGATCGCTGTTTTCGTAATTTCGTTAAACGTTACACGTTGGAAACGTGAATCATCACCACCAATAATTTCCCGCAGGTGCCATGCAATAGCTTCCCCTTCGCGGTCCAAATCGGTTGCGAGATAGACAATATCTGCTTTTTCAGCAAGTTGTTGTAATTCAGCAACGACTTTTTCTTTACCAGGTAAAATCTGATACGTTGCTGCCCAGTCATTTTCTGGGTCTATTCCCATACGCGAATATAACGATTTTTTATCACGTTTTTCTTTAAATGCAGCTTTTGCTTCTGGCGTCATGCCTTTAGTTTGTTGCGCAAGCGTCGGTGCACCAGCTCGTTTTTTGGCTGCTCCACCACTTGTTGGTAAATCACGTACGTGTCCCACACTTGATTTAACAATGTAGTCTTTACCGAGATATTTATTAATGGTCTTCGCTTTTGCTGGCGATTCCACAATTACCAGAGATCTTCCCATACAGACGGATTCTTTTAATTTATGAATAATATGAAATTGATGAATACAATTGATAATTTATCGATTAAGGATAGTCAAAAAGCATCATCTTATATTTGTACTCTATTTATATATATACATTGAATACACTTATAGTAGTCAATAATTTTTTAATTATTTTTTTTATGTCTATATTTCATACTAAAACATTACATAAGCATAGCAATAACTACCTGACATAATAATTCACAAAAAACATAAAAATCAAACTAATAAACCACATACACTTGAAATATGTGGTTTATGTTTCAATGCACATTTACAGTTATGAACCTACAATTCTATAATTGTGGGTACTTACTTTGCTGTAAAAATTTATTTAGGCTTGTCGAAATAGCCAATGATGCCGCTTGGGCTAATTTTTCAGCCAGTTTTTTACGCACGACATATTTAACGATGTAAATTGTTTTCGACTTATTCGCTTTTAATAAGTAATCATCACTGGTTTGTAAGGTATCCACTAACCCACGTTCGTGTGCATGTGTACCGAACCAATGCTCACCTGTGGCTATTTTTTCAATATCCATGTCCGGTCGGTGAGCGCTCACAAAGTCTTTAAATAACACATGCGTTTCTTCAAGTTCTTGTTGGAACTTTTCACGTCCAGCGTCATCATTCTCGCCAAACATCGTTAACGTACGCTTGAACTCACCCGCTGTCAGTTGTTCGACATCAATTTTGTTCTTTTTCAATAGACGGTTAAAGTTCGGTATTTGTGCAACAACACCAATAGAACCAACGATTGCAAATGGTGCTGCAATAATATGATCAGCGATACATGCCATCATATAACCACCACTTGCCGCCACTTTATCAACCGCGATAGTTAGCTTAATATTAGCTTGTTTTAAACGTTCTAGCTGTGAGCTTGCAAGTCCATAACCATGCACAACACCACCACCACTTTCTAAGCGCACTAAGACTTCGTCATGCTCATTAGCAACAAACAAGATAGCAGTAATTTCTTCACGTAATGATGCGACTTCTTTAGCATCAATACCGGCGGTAAAATCAAGTACAAAAAGACGTGGTTCAATGTTTTCTTTTGTAACTGCATCTTTATCATTGGCTTTGTCTTTATGGGCCTTTTTAAATGCTTTTAATTCTGCTTTGTGTTTTTTCTTTTCTGCTTTGTGCTGTTCTTTTTCTAAAATTTTAGCTTCATCTTCAGGCACAAGATGTAACTGAAGTTCATCTTCTACGTCTTTAAATTGCTCTGATAAATTGGTGATCTCCAAACGTCCATTACTCTTTTTTTGCTTAGACGTAAGATTGATTATACTGACCACTACAAATAATAACGCTAAAACGAATGTTACCGTTTTTGCTAAAAAAATACCGTATTCACTTAAAAATTCCAAATCCTAATCCTCGGTCGGTTATATCGATTTTGCTCTTTATATCATTTACAACATCGCATCTACAAGCTTTGCAGGTTACAATATTGCCAGATAAATCGATATGGAACCAGAAAATGGATTATCAAGCAGAAAAAAACCTATTAGAAAACAAAACTATTTTAGTAACAGGTGCCGGTGACGGTATTGGTCGTCAAGCAGCTCTAACCTATGCAGCACATGGCGCGACAGTGATATTACTTGGTAAAACAGTCGCTAAACTTGAAGCTGTTTATGACGAAATTGAAGCACTTGGAGCACCAACGCCTGCGATTATTCCGCTTGATATGAAAGGTGCTACAGTTGAAAACTATAAAGACATGGCAGACACCATAGATACACAATTCGGTAAACTAGACGGTTTATTGAACAATGCGGGTCAATTAGGTGTGTTAGGTCCATTTCATCAAATCGATGAAAAGAGCTATGACGAAGTCATGCAGGTCAATGTTAAAGCACAATTGTTCATGACAAGTGCGTTATTACCTGTACTGAAAAAAGCGGACAAAGCATCTATTATTTTCACCTCATCAAGTGTGGGAGTCAAAGGGCGTGCTTACTGGGCTGAATATGCAATTTCAAAATTTGCGACCGAAGGCATGATGCAAACCCTTGCAGACGAGTTTGAAAATACCAGCATCCGCGCTAACTGCATTAACCCGGGTGCAACACGTACTGGTATGCGTGCAAAAGCCTTCCCAGGTGAAAATTCAAATACGCTTGTTACAGCAGAAGATATTATGCCGCTTTACCTTTATTTGATGGGTAATGACAGCGTCGCTGAAACAGGTCAGACCTTTAAAGCACAACCAAACAGATAATCGGTTAGCTGCATAAATGCCCAAATAATGCTGTTTTTCATTATTTGGGCATTGTGATCCTATTTATACCTTTGATTAGCGTCCTATCCTACAAAAAACTTGCTATCGCAAATAATTACTGCAATAACTAATACCTATACCCAAGTTACTTCAAGATGCTATATCAGAGACGTGCAGGGATAACAGAACAAGGCGCAATATGTAGAGAATGGTTATTCCATTTTCAAATATTGTAACGCTGTGCTGCTATTCCTGCTCGCCTCCCGTAGGGCAAGCCGAACGAAGGAATCTTCGGCGTTATGAAGTCTTGATTTAGAATAACGAAATCCTCGACTCCATGCCTTGAATATCCTCTCCTTTCGGTTTGCTGATTGCGCATCTTGAAGTAGCTTGGGTATATACTTCTCGATATAATTGAAAGACTTTGTTAATAAGGATATTAACCAGTGAAATTGAATTGTGATATGGGTGAAAGTTTCGGCCTTTGGCAACTAGGTATGGATGAAGCGGTGATGCCACATATTGATATGGCTAACATCGCTTGCGGTTTCCATGCTTCCGATCCCCTCATCATGCAGCAAACAGTGGCACTGGCTAAACACTATAATGTAGCCGTCGGCGCTCATCCTAGTTATCCTGATCTGGTTGGTTTTGGTCGTCGTCATATGCGCTGTACTTCTGATGAAATCCAAGCCTTTATATTGTATCAAGTTGGTGCCCTCGCCGCTTTCTGCAATCAGCAACATATCCCCTTAACTTATGTTAAACCTCACGGTGCACTCTATAACGACATGATGCAAGATGAAGTCATTCTCATTGCTATTTTAAAAGGAGTGGCTGCTTTTAGTCCCGATTTACCCCTGATGCTAATGGCACAAGCAGACAACAGTCGCAGTGAAACCCTTGCTGCACAATTTAATGTACCACTACTGTTTGAAGCATTTGCAGATCGTTGTTATACCGATGACGGATTATTACAGCCGAGAAATCTACCTGGGGCGGTATTTACCGAACACAGCCAAATTATTAACCAAGTAATACAGCTCGTGCAACACGGTCATGTGACAAGTAATAACGGCAATCTAATTAAGTTAAAAGTTGATACGCTTTGTGTACATGGCGATAACGCCCAATCCATCGAAGCCATCGCACAAATAAAGTTAGCACTTACAGAAAACAAGGAGTGAGGTATGCAATATCAGCTCGATATGATCGGTTATGATGCAATTCTTATTCACTTTACCGATGCAGATAATACTCAACTATTACCTGTGATCTACACCCTAAATCAACAACTAAAAAGTGCCCCAGATTTAAGCACAGTGATTATTGATATTATCCCTTCATATCAAACATTACTTGTCAGCTTTAATATACTCAATATGGAACAGCATCAGCTGGCAGATAAACTTCACGCTTATGTTAAGCGACTATTAAATACAGCATCACCAAAATCTAATCATGCCTCTCCCAGTACCGTTAATTTAATCACGATCCCTGTTTGTTACCACGAAAGTCTTGCGCCAGATCTTGAATCCTTATCGCAATACTCAGCACTGAGTATCAATGACATTATCCAGATCCATTCTTCTACTATATATAGCTGCTATGCAATTGGTTTTATGCCTAACTTTGCCTATTTGGGTGATGTTGATAAACGAATACAGATACCAAGGCATGCCAAGCCAAAAGGCCAAGTCGCTGCGGGTAGTCTAGGTATTGCAGATAACCAAACTGCTATTTATCCTAAATCGAGTCCTGGTGGTTGGCAAATTATAGGTCAGAGCCCTGCAGCAGTGAATACATTATCTGTTGGCTGCCAAGTCAAGTTTAGTGCGATCTCACTGGATGAATTTAATCGTTACGACCAAAAGGCTGACGCATAATGAATATTACTCCTGCATTCGACGTTATCAAACCAGGCGTTCATACTTTAATTCAAGATCTTGGGCGTTTTGGATATCAACATTTAGGTATCACGCCCGGTGGTCCAGCCGATCTTCATGCTTATCTATGGGCAAATAAGATACTCGGCAATGATAGTAATATGGCCATTCTTGAAATACATTATGGATTAATGACATTACGTGTATTAACGGATACAAAAATTGCGATTTGCGGTGCCGAGTTTGGGGTGAATATTAATGATAAACCCGCTTTTAATTGGCAAACACATAACGTTAAAACAGGTGACATTATTCAGTATGGTGGAGCAAGAACGGGGAAATGTGGCTATCTGGCTATTGTCGGTGGTCTGCAAACAGAGATGAGTCACCATAGTCGAAGTACCGTCATACGTGATGAACTAAGTGAAATAACGAGTTCATCATTATATGAGGGACAGCGCTTACCTGTAACAGCCCAAACCCCAGCACAATCACAAGAACAACGCGCGGTTCCTCGACATTATATTCCAAATTACTCTGCGCCATTAACCCTCGGGTTATTACCTTGTTATCAATGGCCGCTACTCACTTCAAAACAACAACAGCAACTACTCACCAATAAATATCAAATAAGTCCGCAAGCCAATCGTATGGGCTATCAACTAATAGGTAACATGATTGCCGATTTACCAGCAACATTGACGTCAGAAGGCATCGCATTAGGCAGTGTACAACTCCCTGCTGATGGACAGCCAATTGTTCTACTTCAAGACAGGCAAACGATTGGTGGATACCCGAAAGCAGGTATTATTTCGGCTTTAGATTGCAGTCAGTTATCGCAACGCCAACAGGGGGATGAAATATCTTTCAAACTCGAAAACCCTCTTATTTCACGCTATAAAATGCAAGCTTTCAAACATTTTTTCGACTTTTAATTATGGATAAAACCATTTTAATAATAAAAAAGTCTATAAAGTGAACATAAAACAGACAATCTATTCAGTGATGAACTTCACGTATTTCACCATAAGTAAAAATAATTGCGTTATGTTATGAAGATTTAACAAAATATAATATCAGTCAAAAAATGTACTTTTCAAATTTACAAATACGTATTTTTATAAAAATAAACCCATCTTAAAGCCCAGTGTGTACTAGAATTTAGCTTAAATTCGCACAAAACAAGTGGATGTTTACTTTTTGTTAACCCCGTGTCACAAAGTATGGTTCAAACAGATAATGATGGGTTATTTTGCTGTATCATAAGTATTGCATTATTTATTTTTGCTGATTAAATACACCCACTTGAATTTACGGATTTAATTTCATGGTTATGAAATGCCCTGAAGTAAACAAGCGACTAATGACTAATAAAAAGGAACACAACATGTCTATTACAAAAACAATTGCAAAATCACTTGCTGTAGCAAGTTTAACACTGGCAGCTGCTGCGCCAAGTATCGCAACAGCGAAAACAAGTGACTTTATTACAATCGGTACTGGTGGTGTTACAGGTGTTTACTACCCTGCCGGTGGTGCAATTTGTAAATTTGTAAACCGCAACCGTAAAGAGCACAACATTCGTTGCTCAGTAGAAAGTACTGGTGGTTCAGCTTATAACATCAACACGATGCGTGCAGGTGAACTTGATTTCGGTGTAGCACAGTCTGATCAACAATATTATGCTTACAAAGGCTTAAACCAATACAAAAATCAAGGTGCTTACACTGACCTACGCTCAGTATTCTCACTACACGCTGAAGCACTAACAATTGTAGCTCGTAAAGATTCAGGCATTAAAAACTTTAAAGACCTTAAAGGTAAGCGTGTAAACGTGGGTAACCCTGGTTCAGGTCAACGCAGCACAATGGACGTTGTAATGAAAGCTTACAACTGGGATAACAGTGCGTTCTCACTAACATCTGAACTAAAAGCGAACGAACAATCTCAAGCACTTTGTGATAACAAAATCGACGCTTTTGTATTCTTCGCAGGTTTCCCTAACGGTTCAATTAAAGAAGCAACAACAACGTGTGACGCTGTGATTGTAACGGTTAACGATGCAACAGTAGAAAAACTCGTTGCTGATAACCCTTACTACAGCCAAGTTGTGATCCCTGGTGGCACTTACACTGGTACACCAAAAGACACTGTAACATTTGGTGCGCGTGCAACAATCGTTACCCCAAAATCAATGTCTGACAAGATCGTATATGAAGTAACGAAAGCTGTATTCG
The DNA here is from genome assembly GCF_018219435.1 of Moritella sp. 28. Taxonomy (NCBI): domain Bacteria; kingdom Pseudomonadati; phylum Pseudomonadota; class Gammaproteobacteria; order Alteromonadales; family Moritellaceae; genus Moritella; species Moritella sp. 28. The sequence continues at coordinate 3,606,135 of NZ_CP056121.1, forward strand.
AAAACTTCAATACATTTAAGCGTCTACACCCATCATTTGCATCGCTAACAAAAGAAGATATGGCGAATGCAGCACTTAGTGCACCGATTCACCCTGGCGCATTAAAATACTACAAAGAAGTTGGCCTAAAATAAGTCGACTTTTCATTATAAAAATTAAGGGGACATTGTCCCCTTAATTTTTCAAGAAAATTACATTACCTATATATCATTATTTAATTTTTACTACTCTTACTCAAGTTACTGACTATTCTTACACTACGGATTAGTGAAGCAATAAGCAGTACAACCTTTCTGAAATTAAGAGTTCAGTAATTATTAATTACTCTACTAACGAATAACCGAGCCACTTCTTGTGATAAAAATATCGCAGAATGATGGAGGACAAATGTCTAAAACAGAAAATCAAACCACTAGCATGGATGCTGAACTGCAGGAAATGCTTGCACAATCAGATACTGGTGCGCGCGATCCCAAAGGTATTGCTAAAAAAATATTGTTAATTGTGCCATTTATTTGGGCGCTATTTCAATTATGGTATGCCTCTCCTCTGCCGTTCGTTTTAAATTTTGGTATTATTAACGATACTGAAGCTCGTTCTATTCATTTAGCTTTTGCTATATTTCTAGCATTTACTGCTTACCCTGCAATGAAATCGTCACCGCGTGACCATGTGCCGTTGACCGATTGGATTTTTGCATTCGCTGGCGCTTTCAGTGCTGGTTATTTATTCCTATTTTATAATGAATTAGCCGATCGTGCTGGTGCACCCACTACCTTTGATACTGCAGTTGCAGTAACAGGTATGTTATTACTGCTTGAAGCTACACGTCGTTCATTAGGTCCACCACTGATGATCGTGGCAATAGTATTTTTGACTTATACCTTTGCCGGTCCTTATATGCCAGACATTATTGCCCACAAAGGGGCGAGCTTAACAAAAACAATGTCTCATCAGTGGCTAACAACCGAAGGTGTATTTGGTGTTGCGGTTGGTGTATCAACATCATTTGTATTCTTATTTGTGCTATTCGGTTCACTATTAGATAAAGCGGGTGCCGGTAACTATTTTATTAAAGTTGCATTCTCGCTGCTTGGTCATATGCGTGGCGGTCCAGCAAAAGCAGCCGTGGTTGCATCTGGTTTAAGTGGCTTAGTGTCTGGTTCATCCATTGCGAACGTGGTGACAACAGGTACATTCACGATCCCGCTAATGAAACGCGTTGGCTTCCCTGCAACCAAAGCTGGTGCAGTAGAAGTAGCAGCATCAACAAATGGTCAGCTAACACCACCGATTATGGGTGCAGCTGCATTCTTGATGGTTGAGTACGTTGGTATTCCTTATATTGAAGTAATTAAGGCTGCTATTTTACCCGCGCTTATTTCTTACGTTGCATTAATCTACATCGTGCATTTAGAAGCGTGTAAAGCGGGAATGGAAGGTTTACCACGTCGACACAAGCCGACATTAGCACAAAGTTTATTCTCGTTTATGTCTGTCTTGGTGCTAATTCTAGTCCTTAGCTTTGCTGTTTATTATGGTATAGGTTGGACTAAAGATGTATTTGGTGCAGGCGCAACTTGGATTGTAGGTATCGCGACTGTTGCGATTTATGTCGCGTTAATTAAATACTCAACAAAATTCCCTGAGCTAAGCATTGATGATCCAGACAGTGAGCTACTCGAGTTACCAGAACCAGGACCAACAGCAAAAGCAGGTTTATACTTCCTACTACCAATTGTTGTATTAGTTTGGTGTTTAACCGTTGAACGTTTCTCTCCAGGCCTATCGGCATTTTGGGCAACGATATTTATGATCTTCATTGTGATCACACAGCGCCCATTACAGGCTTACTTTAAACAAAGCCAACCAATATCAGATGCAGTTAAAACAGGTTTTGTTGAACTGTTTGATGGCATGGTAACAGGTTCTCGTAACATGATCGGTATCGGTGTAGCGACAGCTGCAGCAGGTATTGTTGTTGGGACAGTAACGCTAACCGGTATTGGTCTAGTGATGACTGAGTTTGTTGAGTTCATCTCAGGTGGTAACATCATGCTGATGCTGGGCTTTACTGCACTCATTAGTTTAATCTTAGGTATGGGTTTACCGACAACAGCAAACTACATCGTTGTTTCAACATTGATGGCACCTGTTATTGTTGAACTAGGTGCTCAAAATGGCTTGATCGTACCGTTAATCGCAGTGCATTTATTTGTGTTCTACTTTGGTATTCTGGCCGATGATACTCCGCCAGTAGGCCTCGCGGCTTTCGCAGCTGCAGCCATTGCAAAAGCAGATCCGATTAAAACCGGTATCCAAGGTTTCATGTACGATATCCGTACCGCGATCTTACCTTTTATGTTTATCTTTAATACCCAGTTATTATTGATTGGTGTGGATTCTGTGCCTCACTTACTACTGACAATTTTCTCGGCCACGACGGCAATGTTGGTATTCTCTGCGGCAACCCAAGGTTACTGGTTAACAAAGTCGAAATGGTATGAAACAATCGGGTTATTATTAATCACGTTTACACTGTTCCGCCCAGGCTTCTGGTGGGATATGGTATATCCACCAATTGAAGAAGTAAGTCCACAGCACATTGAGCAAGTGCTTGCTGATTTACCAAACGGTGGTGATATACGCTTACGTGTTGAAGGTGAAACCTTGGACGGCGCATTCCAAACTAAGATTGTACAGCTACCTTTTGCTGAAGATGCTATCACTGGTGCTGAACGCCTATTGAGTACAGGTTTAGAATTACGCTTTGAAGACGAAAAAACGATTGTTGATATGGTCGGTTTTGGTTCTCCAGCCGAAAAATCAGGTATTGATTTTGACTGGAATATCCTAGCAGTGGAACGTCCGTTAGAACGCCCTGCAAAAGAGTTCCTGTTTATCCCAGCATTACTGCTACTTGCAGGTATTGCTGTTGGTCAACGTCGCCGTATTGCTAACAGCAAATAAGCATTATCGGCCTCGAAACATATATATGCAGTGTACTTAAGTACACTGCATATATCCAAATCACTTTAAATAAGTAATTTATTATGTATAAAGTAATCTTACTACCCGTGGACCTTAACGAAGAAGGTTTTAGTCACGTTGCTGCTGAACACGCCTGCACACTTGCAAAAATTTCTGGCGCAACAATCCATTTATTAAATGTATTACCAACGTCTCAACTACCTATGGTCTCGGCGCACTTCCCTGCGTCGGTTTTACAAGAGATCCGTAAATCTGCACATTCTGCATTACAAGATTTTGCAAAAAAGCATATTGATAGTGGTATTCCAACACAAATACATATGATGGAAGGCAAACCTTCCAAAGAGATTATCAAGGCAGCAAATAAATACGACGCTGATTTAATCGTGATGCCAAGCCACAAACGCGCTAAATTAGAGCTTGCCGTTATTGGTTCAGTAGCAGCAAGAGTTGTAAGTTCAGCATCAATGAGTGTAATGGTTGTTAAACCACAATAAGATGTTTTTGAACAGTGTTATTCACTGTTCAAATATCAAAAATCGATATGTTTATCTGTCATTATTTTTGATAATATGCCTTCTAATTCTTTAACTTCCCCTCTTTTTTCGTTATTATTGCGTAATAAATCTTTGCTATTTCACTGAAGATGAAAAAGGATATTCATGTCAGTCTCCGTACTAATCTGTGATGATTCAAACCTAGCACGTAAACAAATGGCCAGAACACTGCCTCCTTATTGGGATGTGGATGTGAGTTTTTCATCTAACGGTGCCGAAGGTATTGATGCAATCAAGGCTGGTAAAGGTAGCATCGTATTTCTCGATCTTAATATGCCAGTGATGGATGGTTATCAAGTTTTAGAAGCCATTCAAAAAGAGCAACTTAATGCGCTTGTGATTGTAGTATCGGGTGATATTCAAGCTGAAGCACACCAACGCGTAATGGCATTAGGTGCACTTGCTTTTATCAAAAAACCGGTAACAAGTCAGCAAATAGAAACAATCCTTATTAATTATGGTATTGTCGAAAAAGATGAATTATCTCAAACTGAAGCACGATTAATTGCCCAACAATTAGCTGAAAAAAGACAGCAAGATTTAATACAATCAATTCCGGACACCTTACCTACATTAAGTAATGAGCTAGAGTTACCCGCTGAATTCCGTGATGCACTGCAAGAAGTCGCCAATGTAGCAATGGGCCAAGCAGCCGATTTGTTAGCGCGTTTACTTGATGTATTTGTGCTATTACCCGTGCCGAATGTAAATGTCTTTGAAGCCAGTGAATTAACCATGGCATTATCAGCCGCATCCGAACAGGCATCTATTTCAACAGTGTGCCAAGGCTTCATTTGTTCAGGTATTTCTGGTGAAGCACTACTGCTATTCCATGATTCAAGCTTCGATGACATGGCTAAATTAATGGGTATTGAGCACGAAAATTCAAACTTCCAAGAGAAAGAAATTCTCATGGATACAGCAAATATCCTTATCGGTGCATTTTTGCAAGGGTTTAGCCAACAATTGAATGTTAGCTTTAGTCAGGGCCACCCTTCTGTTCTGGGTCAGCACAGCACAGTACAAGAGATGATTAACGCCAATAACTTCCGTAAACAAAAGACGGTCGCTATTGAAATCAATTATCAAATTGAGCACCATAATGTGCAATGTGATCTGTTATTACTCTTTACTGAAAAGTCACTACCAAGTTTACTTAATAGTCTTTCTTACCTCATCGATTAATTTATTGTGTTTTGATGATTTATCAAACTACAGACCAATCAAATAACAAGACAGTTACAAGGAATTGTTAACATGGATAATCAACATTCATTGCATGAGTTTCATTGGATCATGGATATGGTACAAACCATTGATGCTGGTCTTGTAGTACTAGATAAAGACTTTAAAGTTCAACTTTGGAATGGCTTTATGAGTAATCACAGCGGGTTAAGCTCAAGGACTGTACAAGACTCAAACCTATTCTCGCATTTTCCCGAGTTACCTGAATCATGGTTACGGAGTAAAATTGAATCCGTATTTTTATTAAAAAACAACGCATTCACCAGTTGGGAACAACGCCCTTATATTTTCCGTTTTAATAACTATCGCCCAGTGACTGGTATTTCTGAATTTATGTTTCAGAATATGACAATCATACCGCTAGCATCCCTCACAGGTGAAGTGACACACGTAAGCTTGATTATTTATGATGTAACCGATATTGCGATTAACCGTTTACAACTCGATAAAGCAAATGAAAAGCTGGCACACCTAAGTCAAACTGATGCCCTAACCCTGTTAAATAATCGTCATCATTGGAACAGCCTGATTGATCACGAATTTAAGCGTGTTAAACGCTACGAACAAGTATCAACATTAATGATGTTAGACATTGATCATTTTAAAAATGTGAATGATACCTATGGCCATGTTGCTGGTGATAAGGTTATTGCAGCCGTGTCTAAAGTGATGCGAGATAATGTTAGAGAAACTGATTTTGCTGCGCGATATGGCGGTGAAGAATTTGCAATTTGTTTGACTAACACATCCGCAATAAATGCTGTGATATTAGCAGATCGCCTTCGTAAAGCGATTGAGGAAATTTCCATCATAGATGATGGTAACACGATTAAAGTAACCATTTCGATTGGTATGGCTGAATTTACCGCTACTACAGACGCTGTTGATACATGGACGAAGAATGCCGACAGCGCATTGTATCAAAGTAAAGAAAATGGACGAAACCAGTACTCTATATTTAAACTTTAAGCTAAAAACGAAAAAGGTACAGCGCAATGCTATACCTTTTATATTTATCATTCTTACATTTCAGCTAAGGCCATTTATTCTGCCGAAACTTGCTCTTCCTGAGCCTTTCCTGCTTGCTGATTACTCTCTTCCTTCTGAATAACCTCTGCTTCTAAAGCCATTTTTTCACGTTCGGCTTTAGAAATATAACGAGGTTTATTAGAATGAGGAGCCAATTTAGCATTCGCTTTTTTAGCTTTTTTCTTTAATGTCGAAACAACTTTTTTCTTTCTATTCATGATTTAATCTTATTACTTGTCTTCAGCTCGATATTTTACTTGCATACCTGCAAGGAAGTTACGTAATACTTGATCTTTACATTCACGGAAGTGTTTGTGATCAGGTTTACGGAAAAATGCACTTAGTTCGTGTTTACCTAAACGGAATTCAGCAAGTTCTAATAATTCAAGAACATCTTCATTCTTAAGATCTAAAGCAATTTTTAACTTACGTAAAATAATGTTGTTATTAATCGCGTGTTCAGGCTCAGGTTGTGGGCCGTCTTTTTTACCGCGTTTAGCATTAATTAAACCATTCAAAAAAGTCGCCATCTGTGTGTCATTACAACGCACATATGCAGGATCGTCATCTTTTTTTAACCAATCACTGATTTCACCACGTGTAACATCAGCTTCAGCTTGTTTAAACAAAGCAATCATTTTGTCGTCACTGAAATTAAAAGTGTAGCGAATACGGCGTAAAATATCGTTATTGGTCATTAATTAGTCCTAATAAGGCTAGCGTGATGTCGTTATGACTCACAATTTTAGTTATGGCGCACAGTATAGCAGATAACCGAGGATTGATAACATGCAAGTTTATCCTCGGGACCAATAACATTATATCTCGACATCAATAACATTATTCTATACCAACTGCGTTACAACTAACCTTTTTAAGGATCCAGTAACCACTGTCTAATTTTTCTATAAACATCTGGATGATATAGCAAATCCATGTGATTCATATCGCGTCCAATCCACTGATGGTGTTCAGGAAACGTAAGATGAAGTAAATCATCATTATGTCGACCTAACGCACTATCAACATTAACTAAACCATCACCAATTAAACCATCACCAACAACAGTTGACTCTTTGCTTTTTACAGCGGCAAGCGTATAGCAATGCACACCATTAGGTAGGGCTAAGGAGCCTCTATTATCCATTGTATAGCTAAAGCGATCTTTACCTTGCCAATCTTCATCAATAATCGAACCATAACGTAAGTCAGTGATCCCTGCGCTACGGATTTTCCCTAACTTAGCAAATGGCTTGCTGTACGGATTTGAGCCAAGTAATACATCAATCAAATTACCGCCCTTTTCAAGCGCAGCACCATGATGCGGTGTACCTAAAAACACCATTTTATTCACTTGTTCTAACCAAGTATGTTTTGCTTTTTCGCCATAGTAAAAAGCACTGCGAGACACTAAGCCACCCATACTATGAGCAAGAATAGATAATGATAAAGGTTGTGGAGATAAACCAACTAAATATTCCAACAGCGAGGATAAATCACGACCATTTTCCGAGATATGTCGACCTGTATTATAATGTAAATAAATAGGCTCGTAACCAAGATCTCGGGCTAATTCAACACCATGATCATGCTCATCAACTTGCCACTGTAAATCGTTCATACACAGCCCATGTACCATCAACAATATCTTGCCGTTAGATTTCTCAATCAAATTGCGTAAAGCCACATCAGATAATGGTTTACCGTCACGCCTAAATTGCATAATCACAGCCAAAGGATTTTCACGTTCGAGTAAATAATCCCCCAATACACCATTAAGCATAGAAATCGCAACTTCACGGTTTAGCGACGATTCATGCTGTCCAAGTGCCGAGCCTAATTGAGATAAAGAAAAATCTATTTTGTCACCGACGAATGCGGTTACCGTTCGAATGTTACGATAAACAAATCCCGTAACCCCCCGCGTTCTTGGCTGTGTATCTTGCTTATTAAGGCCCAAACTTAAAATTGTGTAATGGAGCGCTTCCACGATATCAGTTAAACCTGTTACTGCATCAACCGCAAGCTGATTAATACCGCGCATATCATTTGCGCGATCCGAGGGCGACGCTTTGATTTCTAACTTTTTTGTTTTTATGCGTGTGTTAAACATACAGTACCTTTTTCTATTTTTCGTTAGGGACGAATTAAGATCTTGACTCTGTTTTAACGCTAAATACTTGAATACACAATCTAGGTTTTGCTGGCGTTCGCTTGACGTTGCAATAATAAGGTCGCAGAAGCTGACAACAAAATACCGGGAATAACTTGTAAACTAATGCTTTGTCCATTCACCAATAGCGATAACAAAGCAACTACGGCAGGGTTCATATAGATGTATGCCATTACCCGTGTAGGTCCCAATGCGACCGTTGTTTTCTGATATAAGTATACTGTCATGAGTGTGGCACCCACGACCAAATATGCCATGTAAAATACAGATTCGCCTTGGATCAAATGCCATTCTAATGGTAGTCCAGATAACCACAGAGCCAGCCCCATCCAGATGCAACCGCCAAGTAACGTACTGAATACCATAACAATTAGCTCATCTCCTCGATAAAGACGTTTCATCGAAATAGAGTAACAACACATGGAAAAACAACCCGCAATAAATAACAGATCACCACTATTTAAAGAGAAATTGACCAATCGAGACAAGTCACCGCCAAAAATAACCCAGCAAGTCCCCAAGGCGCCAAGTAAATAAATCATCAACTGCTTAACTTTGATTTTATCTTTAAATACCAGCACACACAGCATCGCAGTTATAAATGGCACTAAAGTATATAAAGTCCCCGTATTTAACGCTGTCGTTATTTTTAATGCTTCAAACTGGAAAATAAAGAACACGGAATAAAATAAACTAATCACCATCGACCGCGGTAAAGTCCGCAATACCTTATCACGCCATTTTTTAGTCACCAGAATAAACGGTAACAATAGGCTAACCGCGCCAGTAAATCGTAATAAGGTGAGAGAGAATGGATTTACAAGACCAGCAAGATTTGCCGATGCCAGAAATGATCCTGCTACCAATGTAGTAGCAAGCATGACAAGGAGGTGAAATTTTATATTGGATTGTGCCAAGCCTAAACCTTAATGAATGGTATTTTCGGCAAGATTAGCACGCAAGTAATACTAACTCCAATACTATGAAGATATGAGTAGCCAATCTGATGTATCTTGCCATACTGATTCTTTCATCGAACGTTTAAAAAAACCAAAGTGATCAATCGATTTCATGCCGACCTGTTTAGGGTCAATAACCACCATATCCGATGCTGCATTTTTAAAATGACGTTGCAGCGCTTTAACACAGCTTGGAGGGGCAAACCGATTGTCATCTGCCATGGCATAGAATCGCATCTTACCCTTATACTGATGATAACCATCATGCAACTCGTTACCTTCTTCATCAGTATAGAATGGTTTACGCCCAAAACGACTCCAATCTCGAATAACTTGTTGCGGTAGATATTCAGCGCCAAGCACCCATTTTGGTAGCCCTTTGTTCGCACTATAAAACAAAGGTAAAACACAATAAAAGAACAACACAGATAGTGGTTGATCTTTACGTTTCCAGTTTTTCCAGTGGATTTGTTGTGCTGCAATATTTAAAAAAGATTCATAGCGATTATTATTGGGAGTAATGCCAAGTAGTTGTCCGCCGATAGAATGACCAACACCTAAAATTTTCATTGCGGGATAGCAAGCTTGCGTCCAAGTTAACACTGCATCCATATCAAGTTGTCCCCAATGCATCATACTTGCCGGCTTAGCATTTACGCTCGCTTGTTTACTATCTCCAATACCTCGGTAATCGTAAGTAATAACCGTAAAACCCCGTGCACATAAAAATTCTGCATATGCTTGGTAATATTTACGTAGCACCCCTGTTGCACCATTTATAATAACAACGCGTCCATTATTGCTATTCGGTTTGTATTCGCTAGCAACAAGCTGATAACCATCAGCAGTGTTAATTTCAACTGTATTTATCATGATCTTAATCCATTAAACAAACAAAAATAAACTAATCGGATTTTAATTCAACCATATTTACTCGCTATTTACATTCACCTAAATGACAACATAACGTCTAAATAACAACGTGACGTCTAAACATCATTGCCTTATATTGATGCAAAATGGCTAATCTGCCTCCGATTAAGTAAGATCCGATTTCAATCTGGTTTCGCTTATCACGGCAGTGTACAATGCGCGGCTGAGTGATTTAATTGGAAAGATTTATGTTTGTCGGTTTTGACTACGGTACTTCTAACTGTGCTGTTGGGTATGTTAATAATGCCAATCCAGAACTTGTTTCTCTTGGCCAGAACAGTTCTTATCTAGCATCTACGCTATATGCTTCGCATCGAAATATGATCCCTAACTGGGTCGCGCGTCACTTACCTGACTCAGTAGCAAAACCAAATTATCTGCAATTACGCCGCGGTCCTATCCAAGCTGGCCGTAACTTGATTAATGATGGCTATGAAGACCAATTATTCTTTGGCCAAGAAGCGCTTGATACCTACCTAGAAGATCCCGAAGAAGGTTATTACATAAAATCGCCAAAATCATTCTTAGGTGCGACCAGTTTAAGCCCGCTACAACTTGCTTTAATGGAAGATGTTGTCACCGCGATGATTTGCAATATCAAGCATAAAGCTGAAACACAGTTAGATAAGCAAATAACCCAAGTTGTGATGGGTAAGCCAGTTAACTTCCAGGGCCTTAGAGGCGAAGAGAGTAACCAACAAGCGTTATCGCTATTAACAACAGCAGCGCAACGTGCAGGCTTTCGAGATATTGAGTTTCTGTATGAGCCGCTTGCTGCAGGTTTTGATTATGAACAAAGTCTAACAACAGAAAAAACTGTGCTTGTAGTCGATATCGGTGGTGGTACAACTGACTGTTCATTACTTAAAATGGGACCCGATAATTGCGGTCTGAGTGATCGCTTTAAACATGTTTTAGGTTACTCAGGTGAACGTATTGGTGGTAATGATTTTGATATTCATTTTGCACAAAAATCATTAATGCCACTTTTCGGTCTAGGCTCGCACCTAATAAGTGGCCTGCCTATGCCTGTTAAACCTTTCTGGGATGCGGTTGCGATTAATGACATCGGCAGTCAAACCGACTTTTATAGTCAGCGTAGCCTTATCGGCTTAAAAGAACTGTATAAAAATGCGGAACAAAAACAGTTGATCACCCGTTTACTCAAGGTACAACAACAAAAACAGACGTATCAAGTGGTGAATCTTGCAGAACAAATGAAAAAGCAACTATCTGAAGCGTCTAGCACAATCGCAGATTTAGGCTTTGTTGAAAACGGATTAACTTTAGCGCTAGAACGTCAAGCGCTGGAACTCGCCAATGCGCCACAGTTAACAAAAATAAAAGCATTAATGGATGAGACGATTACCCAAGCACAAACAATACCGGATGTTATCTTTGTGACGGGTGGTACAGCCAAATCACCGATCATCTTCCAATATATCCAACAGCACTATCCAAACTGTGAAATCATTATTGGTGATCATTTCGGTAGTGTAACTAAAGGGTTAACTCGTTGGGCCGAGAAGATTTTTGCTTAATTAATAACGGTAATTACAAATTCGGAATGATATAGATTAAATCACAAAAAGAGCTGTGTGATACAGCCCTTCGTTTATTCTCGCTAAACTACACAACTGTTTCTAGTACTTGTACCAGTCGATTAACTGCCAATGCTAAATCTGAATGACAAGCATTGGTAAAGTTTAATCTAAATGCAGCTGCCTTCCCTGCCTCTGATTGATAGAATACAGAACTAGGTACAACAGCAACCCCCACATCGAGCATGTCTTTGGCAAGTTTATCAACATTACATTCAGGTAAACGTAACCAAATAAACATACCACCTTCAACTTGTTCAAACTGACAATCATCAGGTAATTGCGCGGTTAATAGATCCGCTAGGTATTGATAACGTTGACGGTATAACTGACGTAGCCCATCTAAATGCTTAGGAAAGTCCTCATGTTGTAACAGATCTAATAATACCGCTTGCATTGGCTGGCTTGAATGTAAATCTGCACCTTGTTTTACACGTTCAAGTGCCGAGATCCACGCTTTAGGACCACTCACTAAACCTAAACGAATGCCGGGCGTTGCTATCTTAGAATATGAACGTAATACGATTGCCTGTTCAGGACAAAAACTTGATACCAAAGGTAATTCAGTCCCTGCAAAACGTAACTCACGATAAGGGGCATCTTCAATCAGTGCAACATTATATTCCTGACACAGTTGCGCGACTTTTTTACGCACCTCAAGTGACCAACATACACCCGTTGGATTATGAAAATCAGGTACTGCATAAAACATCTTGATTGTCTTATCCGCAAAGCATTGCTCTAACTCTTGTAAATCAGGGCCATCAGCACCTTGCTGAATACTCTCAATACTTGCCTGCGCCAATCCAAATACTTGCAGAGCGCCTAGGTAGCTTGGCGCTTCCATGACCACTTTATCGCCAGCGTCTAAAAATGCACGCGCAATCAAATCAAGCCCTTGCTGCGATCCCGTACAAACCAACGCATCTTGCTGATCAGATAATTGATAACATTCTCGGAAATAAGCTAATAACGGCCCATAACCTGCAGTACTGCCATACTGGAATAATTCTGCACGCGTACTCAATTGTTGGATACTCTTCTCCATTAGCGCCAAAGGAAAATGATCACCATCAGGTAGTCCCCCCGCTAATGAGATAACTTCAGCAGAGTTAGCGACACTCAAAATTTCTCTTATGTAAGACGGTTTAATGGCTTGTAATGATTTCGCTAACTGCATAATGTATCTCTCTGGTTATTTTGTTTTTATTGGTTTTAATCGCTAACTAATCACATGCTATATAGTTTTTTAGTTAAATTAACTTTAAAAACGGATAAAAAAGAGATTAATAACGAAATAGCTATCCATTATAGTACGCAGATAAATTTGACATGGCATGTCCATTTATGCGCTTATAGATGTCCATTTATGCTTTTATAAGATCTCAATGCCGACAACTCCATCTTTAAATCATCAAACATCACGAATAAACGATGTACTCTATTTTATCCATAGTGATATTAGTGCTGAACTGCCAGCGAGACAGTTGGCTGAGATCGCCGCTTATTCTGAACAACACTTTCACCGCGTATTCAAAAATGTTGTTGGTGAATCCGTCCACCAATACATTCGCCGTAACCGCTTAGAGTTTGCAGCTAACCAGTTAATGTTTGATATCAGCAGCTCAGTCGTCACTGTCGCGACAAAGTCAGGTTTTGCCTCAGTATCTTCTTTTAGCCGTGCATTTAAAGCCACCTTCGCCATGTCACCGGGAGAGTGGCGCAGTAAAGACTTAGCCACCAGCACCCCGCCTTATTTACGCGATCCTGAGATTGCAGCAGCTTACGCTCGAATTCAAAACCGCATATTGCCCCGAGTCCAAATTATTGAATTACCCGAAAGGCATGTGGCTTATGTCCGCCATCAAGGTTATGGTCGATCCATTCGTCTCGCTTGGCAAACTCTGGTGGCGTGGGCCAATGTGGAAGGCAGAAGTGATCAACAACAGTTTGGCTTACACCACTCGAACCCTACTTTTGTCGGCTTAGAACAATGCCGCTATGTGGCATGTCTAGCAATAGATAAACCTTTGCTACGCCGTGGCATGGTGAACAGCATGGTGATCCCTGGTGGTTTACACGCAGTATTTACATTAACAGGTAAGTATGGTGAATTACTGCCGTATTTAAGTAAGATTATTGAACAGTGGCTACCATCATCTGGATTTAAAATGCAATCGACTCCAGCTTACGTGCATTACCAAAAGAATCATTTTTTAGACGATGATGAGCAGTTTGAATTACAGTTTTGCTTACCCGTATCAACCTTCTTTTAATGCTTTATCATTCGGGGGCTAGATGTGGATGTTATTTAGGTCAGATAGCAAAAAGCCGGAACTTAAATGAATAAGTTCCGGCTTCTCTAATAGATGGCGGAGGAGGAGAGATTTGAACTCTCGAGGAGCTATTAACCCCTGCTGGTTTTCAAGACCAGTGCATTCGGCCACTCTGCCACCCCTCCGCAGCAGGTCCGAATAATAGGGTAAACGCCGTTATTTGTAAATACACATCACAGAATAAATTATAAATTTATTTCAACGAGTTAAATAAACAACCAATTGTATAAAAACAACACTGCCGGATAACACTATTGTACTGTAACCGCGGATTTATACCGACCATTTTGCGAATTTAGTTTTGCTTTAGGCCACCTTTGGAAGGCAGCATCTAATGCATCAGCCTTTTCAATAGACATTGCTTCATTCACCCCCCTGCCCTTAACCACTTTAAAGTCACCAGATGACGTCGTTGTATATAACAAGGTATTGTCATAGATGTTATTACTCAATGGTGCGGTATACCACATCCACGTTTGATTGTTACTGCCGTACGTTTTACATTGTGCGACTTTCAATTGTCCTTCTGAACTGTCTAAACACAGGGCTTTATTATTAACATACACATACTTCCTTTCCGGTGTATAAACAAATAGCTGATTGGTATTCGATGAGTCACAAGGTTCTGCTGTAACATCCTGGCTACCATTAACGGTAAAGCAATGCGCTGTATTGTCAGATAAATATGGGTAAGTTATGACACTTGGCTCAGTACCTGCGAATATAGGACTATCCCAGTTAACGTTTAACTTAAGCGATAATGTATAAGCTTTCTGAATATAGTCATTGCCATAACCCTTGCGGCTATTCACCCCACCCCAATATAAATTGCCAATCCACCACTTTGCGAATCCTTGTAATGACATACCACGTATATCCGTCAGAACAGTCAAAACTGACTGGCCACTTGCACTGTTATTAGCAGAGTAAGTAACCGAATATTTTGGTAAAAAACCATTGCTATATGGCGTTGAATTCAAGTTGTGGAATGTTTTAAAAGGCGGCTCTATACCATCTAAATAGTCCCATCGGTCCCGCGAATTATTCACAAGACCGTAGTATCTATGATTATCAGAACCATACTCTTTATTTTTATATTCTACGCTGTGTGCGGTTCGTGCAGAATTGGCGTAGTAATCAAAATAATTACCATTTTGAAACGTCATTGATTTTGATGATTCAAAACCAATTTCATTAATCGGTACTTTCGGAATACTAACACCTAAACTAAAACTGATTTTGGAGTTATAAGTGTAACCAGCTCTATCCTGATCATTGTTACGCGGAAATGAGTCATATAACTCAGCTTTACCATCGTTCCAACTTGTTGATATTTTCACTTTATCTAAATATTCTCTATAGGAATACTTGAGTAACTGATGAGGTGCAGAGTTTGTTCGGATCGTCTTGTAATCACTCCCCTCCGTTGGATTAAAATTAATCCCACTACCGCCAACCAGCGTAACGCGAACATATTTCGCATTATCGCTATTTTGATAATAAGTAGGCTTAGATGCGATTGTTTCCACTTCATAATTTAAGATGGCAACATCATTCTTTGTTGGATAAAAACCTTGATTTAGTTTAACCACCTGTCTAAATCGCCAGCTATAATTTGATGATGCATTACTTGAGTCACTAAAAGTTTCCCCTGCGTGACTAACCAAACTTTCCGCCCTTGGGAAACTGTCAACAATAGATAATTGCGTAGGGTTAGATACCCAGTCTGATTCCACACTATTAATGAGATCGATAATTACATCTTCTTCATAGGTATCGAGTGTGGTAATTACTCTTTCAGATTCAACATTAGGATTACTCACTAAAACGTATGGGCTCATCACGCCAATATTCAATAGCTGAGTTGTAGCAATACTTCGAATTTGTTCCTTTGCTTTGGATAGATTGATAAAAACGTACTTTTCACACGCTGTAATATCAAGATCTGCGTTAATATCATCAGGCTCTATGTAACACGATTCTTTATAAAATTGGCTAGACATCAATCCAGCCTGAATAGTGTCTTTATCTTCAGCAGCAAAAGCAGGTAAGCAAGCACTAGAAAGTAATGATAATAAAATAACGTTTTTTTTCACGATAACCTCTATGTAAATATATTAAATAATACGAGGGCGCCGGAATGATCAACAGTTACTAAACTACGAGTAAATAGATACATGCTAATAACTTGTTATACATTCGTTAACCAGAACGGTATGTATTAACAACATATATTAACTAGTTCATTGTGGGTACGAGTTTAATGTAAGAAGATGTAAGGTATTGGTTTGAAGAGAAAGGATTTAAAAAGCAAAAAGCCGGAACTTAAATTAATAAGTTCCGGCTTCTCTATATAGATGGCGGAGGAGGAGAGATTTGAACTCTCGAGGAGCTATTAACCCCTGCTGGTTTTCAAGACCAGTGCATTCGGCCACTCTGCCACCCCTCCGCAGCAATGGAGCGAATATTAGAACAACTTAGATAAGATGTAAATGCTGTTTTGTAAATAAACCAACAAGCATTCAAAATGTATTAAATAACAAACATTCTGTATATAAATATAACGCCTCAACGAAAACAACAAGTAAAAGAGCAAAGGTATCACTTCATGTTTAATCTAGAAGCAACACCTTTAATTCTTAGGCTTAAAATCTAACTAAGCCATTTGTAGTAACAAGGTAAATACAAACACACTTACCGCAAAGGCAAAGCCATAGCTTAGTACTTGCTGCCAATCTCGGCCACGTTTAATGCCTAAATCATGTAATGCATGAAAGATGCGGTGTAAGGTGTGCCATAGTGGTAGTGCAATTAACACGAGAATAATTGCCGCGCCATACCAAGTCGTCGCAAAACCATACAAAGTTTGATAGTTAAAACGGCCTTGTTCTATAATCCCCAACGGAATTAATAACCCAGTAATTAAAATCATCACAGGAGTCAAAAAACCCGTTAACATTCCACCAGCACCGAATAATCCCCAAAAAACAGGTTCGTGAGATCGTATGTAGGTTTTCTTGTTCATCTCAGACATAACGGCTCCTTACAGCATAATAACAAATAGACAAAAAACCGTTGCAACCGCAAAAGCAACATAATGCCCAGAGACAATTATTTTGTCATCAAGGCGTTTGCCTTGTATCCATAAATCAACAGCTTTAGGCGCTAATGAAAACCATGTTACAGTGTGGTACAGCGCAAACGCCAATGCGATAAAATGAAAAATAATCGCCACTGGATTTTGTAGTGATTCCAACCAAGCATTAAATGCAACTTCACCCTGGCTAAGTCTTAATACACCCCAAGCAAGTATCAAACTATAAATAGTAATGAATACACTGCTGCCTTCTCGGATCATGTATTTGGTATAAAAAAGTTGCTTCATCCACCAATCAGTGGGTAATTCTCTTGTATAAGGTTTACGTTTACTCATTGCTAATTCCTCACTATTCAGTGTTTATTGATCAGGCTGAAACATACCTATTAAATAGTCTTTACTGCTTTCAACTTTTAGCAATTGAATAGCCCCCGCTGGATCAACCCCTTTTGGGCAAACCACGGAACAATAACCAACAAACGTACAACCCCAAACGCCCTCTTCTTGATTGACTATTTTCATGCGTTCAGCTGTACCAGCATCGCGACTGTCGCGGTTATAACGCGCGAGTAATGCAAGAGCTGCAGGCCCGGTAAATTTAGTGTCTAACGCATATTGTGGGCAGGCTGCATAACAAAGGCCGCAGTTAATGCACATTGAGAATTTTTTGTATTTATCCATTTGTTCAGGTGTTTGCTTATAAGCGCCGTCAGATAAACATTTCTTCTCTTGTGAACCTGTTTTTTCAGGAATGATATAAGGCTTTATGCCTTCTAATTTTTGAATAAAGTCATCCATTACCACCACTAAGTCACGCTCAATAGGGAAATTAGCCAATGGTTCAAGTTTGACATTATTAGGGTAGTAATCACGCAGGAACGCTTTACAACCTAGCTTTGGTACACCATCAACCATCAAACCACAACTGCCACAGATCGCCATACGACAAGACCAACGGAAGCTAATAGTACTATCCAGATTGTCTTTAATATATTGCAGAGCCT
Source organism: Moritella sp. 28 (assembly GCF_018219435.1). Classification (NCBI taxonomy): domain Bacteria; kingdom Pseudomonadati; phylum Pseudomonadota; class Gammaproteobacteria; order Alteromonadales; family Moritellaceae; genus Moritella; species Moritella sp. 28. The sequence continues at coordinate 3,624,060 of NZ_CP056121.1, forward strand.
CTAAAATAGACATATCGGCTTTGTAGGGCAGTTCAAACGTTTGGGTAAAAGGCTTATCATCCATTTCGGGGCGGTAACGAAGAATATCGATTTTAATACTTTGGTGAGTCATTATTTTGCCTCCTGCGCTAATTTTTCACCAGCAGCACCATAAGCACGGACTGCGGGCTGACTCTTGGTGATCTTTACATCGCTATAATCAATTTTTGGTGCTTTGTCTGCTTGGTAGTACGCAAGTGAATGTTTTAAAAATTTCACATCATCACGCGCTTCAAAGCCATCAATACGTTGATGAGAACCTCGAGATTCTTCACGTAAAATCGCACTGTGTGCCATTGCTTCTGCCGTATCGAGTAAATAGCCCAGTTCAATTGTGTATAAGAAGTCAGTGTTAAAGACGCTCGATTTATCTTCGACCTTAATATGTTTATAACGCTGCTTAAGCTCGGCTAATTTATCAATCGTCTTTTGCATCGATGCTTGAGTACGGTAGATACCAACGCCCTCTTCCATGCAGTCGCCCATTTCTTGACGAATATCAGCAGGTTTTTCAGAACCATCGCTATGCAGAAGGTCATTCATGCGTTTAATTACCGCTTCAGCTTGTGCTTTCAGTGGTGCAATATCTTTATGCTGATGATTACTCGCATAATTAGCTGCTTCTTGACCTGCAAGTTGACCAAATACAGCAAGTTCTGTCAGCGAGTTCGAACCAAGTCGGTTAGCGCCATGTAAACCAACAGATGCACACTCACCAATAGCATACAGACCAGAAAGCGAGGTTGCTGTTTTAGCATCAGTGGCAATACCACCCATCGTATAATGTACTGTTGGGCGCACTGGAATTGGATCATATACTGGGTCAACACCGACATACGCTTTTGCGAGTTCACGGATAAATGGCAGGCGCTCATTAATTTTATCTTCGCCGAGATGACGCAGGTCTAAATAAATATAATCACCACGTTCACCTTCGACTACCCTGCCTTTTTGCTGTTCTTGCCAGAAACATTGACTGAGTTTGTCACGGGGGCCGAGTTCCATGTATTTATTCTTAGTTTGCCCTACAGGTACTTCAGGTCCCAAACCGTAATCTTGCAAATATCGGTAGCCATCTTTGTTCACTAAGATACCACCTTCACCACGGCAACCTTCGGTCATTAAAATGCCGCTGCCCGGTAAGCCTGTTGGGTGATACTGTACAAATTCCATATCGCGCAGTGCAATACCATGACGATAAGCCAGTGACATACCATCACCAGTAACAATGCCACCGTTGGTATTATAGCTGTACACACGCCCTGCACCACCAGTAGCCATGATCACCGATTTTGCTTGGATCAGTTTGATTTCACCTTCAGCGATATCAAGAATAACAACACCTTGGATCTTGTTATCTTCAACAATTAGGTCTAAACAAAAATGCTCATCGAATCGAGTGATCTTAGGGTGCTGTATCGAAGTTTGAAACAGCGTATGTAAAATATGAAAGCCACTTTTATCGGCTGCAAACCAAGTGCGTTCAATTTTCATGCCGCCAAAGGCTCGAACATTAATTGAACCGTCTGGTTTACGACTCCACGGACAGCCCCAATGCTCTAATTGCGTGAGTTGTTTCGCAGCATTCTCGACGAAGTACTCGACCACATCTTGTTCACATAACCAATCACCACCGGAAACCGTATCGTTAAAATGGTTTTCTAAAGAATCATGATCTTGTGCTACACCTGCGGCACCGCCTTCTGCTGCGACGGTATGGCTGCGCATCGGATAGACCTTGGAAATAAGTGCAATATCAAGATCTGGATGATTTTCCGCGATTTCAATTGCAGCTCGTAATCCCGAGCCCCCGGCACCAATAATGGCGACATCTGTTTTAATTATTTTAAATTTATGCATTTTCACCCACATCAAAAGTCAGCTTAAAAACAAGTAACCAATAAGGGGTATTTTAATATGGGTTGTAGCTGTAGATCTTGATGTGAATCAATAACAATATCTAAATATTCAACTGGATAGATTGATTAAAAACAGGTCTATTTTATGGATACACATCTACTAACAACGCGCATATGGCAGGCATAAAATATACCAAAGCAACCATAGTACGGCAGCCACAAAACAGAAAGCACTAAAGCTGTGATTTCAGCTTTAGTGCTTTCAAAATAAGAAATAACGGGACTGTCATCTCTCAACAAAATTACTTATCAAAGATTAGCGACGTTACTTTTCAATACTATCGGTGTTAGCCACTTTAAGTGATGACCAATAATGGCCTGATAACACCAATAACCCAGCAAAAATACCGAGGTTTTTAATGAAGTTTTGCATTTCATGCGCCCCTTCAAGACCAGTTAGGTTCCAAAAATCATGCAAGTTAACATTAATAACCAACACAAGTCCTGCCAGCAGTAAAGCAACAATAGCGGTATAACGATTAGCAATCAGTAAAAGCGCAGCAACAACCTGAAATATGCCTGCCGCAGCGAGTAATACAGGCACAAATGGCATGTTATGCTTTTCCATTAAACCAATGTGCATGTCCCAAGACACAAACTTCATGATGCCTGGAATTAAGAAGTACAGCGCCAACATGATGCGGCCAACGGTAAGTAATACAGTATTCATTTTATGCTTGACCCTTTACGCTAAGTTGAACATCTATATTACCACGTATCGCGTTTGAGTAAGGGCAAACCTGATGTGCCGTAGCCACCAACGTCTCTGCTTCCGCTTGCAGTAATGCTAACTCAATAGCAAGGCTTACTGTTAACGCAAAACCACCCGTCGCGTTAGGACTAATACCAACCTCTGCAGCTACAGGCGCAGCTGTAATTTTAATTTTCATTTCGCGCGCAACATGCAAGATGGCATTAGAAAAACAAGCTGCATAACCAGCAGCAAATAACTGCTCCGGATTGGTTGCAGCACCAGTGCCACCCATTTCTTTTGGATAGCTTAGTTCTAGCGATAACATGCCATCATCAGTCGCAACTTGACCGTTACGACCCGCAGATGCTGTTGCAGTTGTTGTATAAAGTGTTGTCATCATAAATTCCTTAATTAGATTAGATTAAATTACATTGCGCACAACTCAATTGCATCTACTATATTCCTGAAGACGATAAATTACAACTAGATTGCGCGCAATTTATATTGAATGAGTCATAAATAGAAAAAAGCACCATCATGAAAAACATGACAGTGCTTATATAATCAGAAAGAAAATAAAGGCTAGATGATCTAATAACAGCTGGTTATCGGCAACAGCAACTCAACGACCTTCGTTATAGAGAGCTACATTACTACTTCTTTTTTTGGGCTGTAAATTTCCCTAACGCAAGACCGCTATTACTGTATAACGTTAAAGTATTATCAATTACGTTATAATTATCAGTTTCTGATAAAGCCGTTAAAAATTGCGCTTCTACATTCATTTGTTGAAAACATAGTTTTTTAGTTGTTAATATTTGCGTCAGATTAACGTTATTCGCCTGTCTGTCATAATTACCACTAAAACGGTTGCAGCCCGCAAACCCCATCACTTTATTATCATCTTGACTGAATGTAATATAGGGTATGTGTAGAGTCACATCTGCAGTAACTGCCTCTGTACCTAACATAGATAACTGCCAGTGTGTCCCCGTTAAACGTACTTGTCCATAACCATTGATGCCAGCGCGTACTGGCGAAACCAAAATTTCGGTTGGTTTCGCACTCTGCTTAGCAAACGCATCAACTTGCTCAGTATTAGTAAATAATAACTGACCATCAAGCTCGATCTGCGCCCGTAACGCATAACGATGCTGTGGCTTTATTTTCGCAGCGTTATAGCGTAAATCCATTTTATAGGGTGGAGACCCGGCAGCAGTGATCGTTTGCTGAGCAATAATTTCAGCTGCCACATCCATTTTCGAAATATCTTCCAATACCAAGCTCACTTGTGCACCCGGTGGTAAAGCAATACGCTGTAGGTAAAACACATTCGCTATAATGCTATGTTGCTGGGTAGTTACCGCTTGCCCAACTTTAGCACTTCCCTGATCGGTAGTTGCACAACCACTCAAGCCCATTAACAAGCTGCCAAAAACGGTACAGGTTAAAAGCGTTTTACGATTTAACAGACGTCTATTTTTTTGCATGTAAATAACCACCTTAAAAAATTTCATATTAATCACCGGCTTATCAACTTACTGCGAAGGCGTTGATTGAGGAATCTGTTCAGTATCACTGACAGTATCGGGTTGCTGTAAAATAGAAATTGGTTTTAGCACCAATTCAAATAACTGTCCTGACAGCTTATTCAACTCAGGTAAATCTAGAGTAGCTGAGTACAGTGGTTTACCATTATGTTCAATTCTCGCGCGAACAACATACTGACCATTGTTATCAAATAATGCGGGATCGTATTGTAACGAAATATTATAAGGGGGTGACGTATGGGCTTCGATCGTTTTTTGGCCTAGTATTGAACTGCTTATATCGGTTTTAGAGATATCTTCCAACGTAATAGTAACGGTTGAAGACGGCGGTAAGCTCTGACGCTCTAAATAGATAACACGCGTTTCTAAATGCTTCATTTTAGGCGCAGACACGACTGTATTTATCTGGTCTTCAAAAACGACGCCCCACACTGGAATATCTTTAATCTGCATTGGCGTTACTTTTAACGGGTTTTGCTCAAGCAAGGTGAAATTAGCTGTTTTACCCACAACGATAGAACCAATTTTATCTTCCAATCTTAACGTATGGGCTGCATTAATGGTAATAGCCTGCATCGCCTGATAGGCAGTAATACGTTCTTTTTGCGATACTTTGTTAAGCTCCGATGTTTCTCGGTTAACCGCAGTCCAAACAAGTGTTAGCGGTTCCATAGGTGCCATAGCAAAATCAGAATGAAATGACACTGGAATATTTTTCTTCATCAAACTATTAACACGCACCAAGTTTTCGGCACGATCACTGCCCAATCCAACTTCCGAATATTTATCCGCTAAGGCCCATAAATAATACGGATTCACAGATACTTCGATGTCTAATTCAGCCATCTGTTTTACTTGTTTCTTGGTGAAAAAACCCATGTGGTGCAAAGTAAATCGATGGTCCTTTCGCGCTAATTGAACTTGATCAGCTTGATTAAAATCCAATACTTTCTGAATACCTAAATCACCATTAGCATGCACATGGATCTGATAACCATTTTTCCAATAAAAACTGAGTTGTTGCTGGAATAAATCCAATGGCGTCATCCACTCACCTTCATGACCATCTAAATAACCATCTTGCATTTGCATCAACTGAGAGTAAATAGCACCATCCGCAAACAGCTTAATTTGCTTAGGTAAAAATTTAATATTCTCGGTATTATATTCATCTTCTAAAGTTTCGATGAAATCTAATGCTTTCTGATTACTCTGCCCATTTGCATTATATAAATACGTACCACTCGGGATGAGAAAGACATCATAAGGTGGTTTTTGATCCATTTCTGATTTTAGTAATTGATATTCCAAATCAAAATTAGAGCTAGGGAAACCCGGTTCAGCTATCGTTGTAATGCCATTTTTAAGCACTAATTGAGACATAATATTTAACCCTAATTTATAACTTTCAGGATTAATTAAATCAGCAGTAATTTTAGGCAATAATGCTAACCAACCACCTTCATAAAAATGACCTTTGTCCCAATCAACTTGCGAATTTTCAGCAAAGTCACTCTGTTTAAGACCAAATTTTTTAATGGCGGCATCGTTCAAGAATATTTCATGGAAGGAGCGGTGAATAATAGCAACAGGTTTGTCTGGTGACAGTTCATTTAATATCTCACGTGTTAATTCACCGTGCCAAAGTTGATGATACCCCCACACAAAAAAGACGCGATCTTTCTCGGCATTATCATCAATTGATTGCTTTAAACGCTCAAGGTAAGCGAAATGACCAGATACCCCTTTCTTAACTACGTTAGGTAACACCCAATCATAAGGAGCAATAATCTCATTAGGCAAAATAACAGCCGCGATTGAAGGGTGTACGTGCGGGTCGATAAAACCGGGTAACATGGTTTTCCCGCTAATATTAATTAGCTTGGTATTATCCCCACTGAACTTCATTGCTTCTATTTTAGAACCAACAAAAATTATTTTTTTATCTTTCGTTGCAACTGATTCAGTATAAGTCGGCTCAACCCCTTCCATCGTCAAAATATCACCACCAAAATAAATGGAGTCAGCAATGATAGGTAATGTCTTTACAAGTAAAGTAGTGGGATTCTGTATTGATAAATCACTAGAAACAGGTTCTTTTAACGCGGCGTTGTCAATAGCATGTGCTATACCTACGGGCTGTGATTGTTTGTCTGCTAATTGAGTAGCTATCAACTCATCCGACACAGTGATCGCAGCTCCCTCGACCGCCACAGTGGCATTAACGTGCATACTGAACAATAGGCTGCACAATAATATAATTTGTATAAACCACTGCACCGAAACAGAAAACAATTGGATAGGGCTAGCTAAGCCTTGAGTTGACATTCAGCCACTCCTTTATAAGTCAGTGAAATTATAAATAAAATAGCATAACAGGCGCTATAAAACCATAAAATCACGTTGCGCTAACCGGATAGCTAACTTGCAATCATTTCCAACTCATCATCACATTGTTGCACAAATTGACGGATTTCAGCGTACGCTTCATCGGCCTCTTCTAAATCAAATAAATGCCACACATGCAACATATTAGACCATGTTTGCAAGCGCACATCAGAACCTTGCGAGCACGCCTTATTCATATAACGTCGCGAGTCATCCACCATCATTTCGGTATCACTTGCATGAATCAAAATTGGCGGTAAACCAGATAAGTCACCAAAAATTGGCGATACTCTCGGATCGCTAGGATTCATCCGGAAAAGAATGGTTACCCAGATAAGTAATATAAATTGAGGAAAATGGTGAAACTTACCCATGAATGGGTTAAGTAAAAAGTCAGTTTTAGCATTATAGCTCAAGCTGTCATAACTAAAGGTACTATCAATACAAGGACATATCGCAATGGCAGCATCAACCTGACGAATTTTTTGATGCTTTAGCCAGCCAATTAAGGATAATGTTAAATTCCCCCCAGCAGAATCTCCAGCCGCATAGATACGATGACATGCCTGTTCATTATTTGGGTTATTGGCGAGTAGCCATTGATACGCATAACGGCAATCATAGATCCCCTGCTCACGCTTACCATCAGGGATCATTGCATAATTCACAGCAAACACTGCAACACCAAGTTCACGTGCTAAACGCTCTGTAACCACCCGGTGACTCTTCGCACTGCCCACCGCAAAACCACCACCATGAATATAAAGTAAGCGCTTATTTACATCACTTTTTTTATTTATAATCCACTCACCCATAATGTTATGGCCTTGAAAACTGGTCGATACAGGGATGATCTGACAATCCAATTCAACATCACCTAAACGATCAATATTTTTTCGCAATGCATAAAGATATTTACTCGGTTTAATAAAATCGATTGGCTCTTGAATACTTGCGAGCAACTCTAGCGCTTGAGGGTATTTATACGAAGGTGTCGGACGATAAAACGTCGCATTTAAATCCGCACTATCGTATTGACGAAGATCTTCGCCATACAAATTACGAATAAAAAGAAAAAGAACTAAAATAGTAATAGCAATAATCAAAAACCACATAATGATAGTATCCCGTGTTTGAACAACCACTAATCAAGCAATAAACTGGAATAAAAGCAATAGCAGTTTTATTTAAAAAAGTAATCAGGCCGTGTAAAAAATATAACAATAACACAAGATTAGCCTAAAAATATTAACGTTAATATAGCGCTATATCACAAACCCTACGATCAGCTACAGTCAAGCAAGCCAATAGCATTTACCTAAACTGGTTGTAGACAAACAGTCACAACCACTAAATTAACTAGTTTAAAATCACCAAATCATCTATTTGTACATTGGCAGTCGGTTGTCTATCAACCGTCATCAAACTTGCTTGCTGATCATACAGTTTGGTTACTTCAACCTGGCTACTACTATTGGTTTCTTTTTTACGGCTGATACCAAACTGATCAACATAACTACCCGTGTGTTTTATCATAAATTGATCGCCTAATTTTAAGCCATTATTACGACCGATATTAATGTTCACTTCATTACCATCAACAGCAATAACACGCGCTTCCACCAATTTACATTGCAAACTTGCATCTAAATCAAACAATACATCGTCAATAATTAGTTGTAAAGATGCACCAAACTCAGAGCGCCAAAATTTTAACGTATTCGTATCCACAATACGGTGCTTAGCAAACTCCCACTTTGCCACTTTACTGTAGTTACGATCAAACAATAAATTGCCATTAAAGCCATCAAAAACTTGTATATTCAGCCGGAAATTACGATCTGGTAAGTCACCGGCAAATATCTTCGCGATACCATTCACAACTGGTTTAAATGTCGATAAGTCGGTAATCGAGCCCAAAATAATATATTGGCTATCTGCTGACTTACTAATTTGCTTAATTTCTTGTGCTGTTAAATTACCTCGCAGCGGCAAAGAGCTGCCGCTAAAACCAATGTTTTGATTAATAAATTCACGCGCATCAAATGTTTGACTATTTTTACGTAAACTTTGGTACAACAAACGACTGAAAGATTCGTTTATGTTATAGATACCACCATAACTGGCTTGTTCACGATGTCTAATACCAAAACGCAATAAAGACACAGATTTTTGATACCCTGCACTCAAGCATTTATTACGGTCTGCAACAATATCAGTGACAATTTGAACGCTGATTTTATCCAGCTTTACCGACTCACTTTTTAAGCGAATATCTCTCACTTCGCCATCCATACGGACCTGAAATCGATCAGATAATATTTTCCCACCATTAAAGCTTTGTAAGCTTGAAACCGACGCGCCAGCATATAACAGTGCTTGTTTCAATGCATTACGTACTGCTAACTCGCGAGCAATATCAACATCACCATCAATAATAATAGCCTCACCCTCAACCTCATACCATTCCGCATGTAGAGTGAAAGAACAACAAACTAATAATAGTAGGAGAACGTTTTTCATTTTTAATCGCATATTAATTCTGAATATGTCTATTTTAAAAGCAAAATTTGTACCAGATCAAATTTTTATAAAAATAAAACAGTATCGAGGTTAAGTTATATAGATAAAACGCTATTATAATAATAAATAATACCGAACCTACCTTATTGGCAAGTAATTTGCTTGTATTTATCTATAATCACGTATCGCGCAACTTTAGGAACAAATATGAAGCGTTTTTTACTACCGTCATTAGCGGTTGTGTTGACTTCAGCATGCACAGTGATAGAAGAACCTGGACATGTTTTATTAACGGGCGCAAATACCAAAGTACAGCCTGTCGTTATTAAACAGATTATTGTTCAACCTGTTTACCAGCCAAATGCCAATATGGCACAAAGTGTGCTTACTAAAGAACAATACAATAATATATTCAGAAGTCCTTATACCTATCCTTACCGCCGAGACACCTCAACCAGCGGAAAATAACGGTTTAACGACAATAATTAAAAGCACTTAAGGAAGTAATATGAAAAAGGCAGTCATAGCTATCAGCCTAATTACCTTACTCAACGGTTGTGCATTAAAACAGCCACCTAGTACCCCTGACGAGGATAAAGAAACACCGCCTCATTCAACTTGGGGTGGTAATTCTTATGAGCCAAAATATCCAAGAAGTTTGTTACCAAACCAGCCGATAAACTACACCCAAGAATTAAGTTTTATCATCCGTGGTTTAGCGGATCAATTGATCGTCAATGATTTGTCTATTATTCCCAATAATGAACCGATTGCCGTCACTTCTTTCGTCAACCTTGACGATCTGTCGACAACAAATTGGCTCGGCCAATCGCTATCGGAATCCTTTATTCACGAATTAACCATTCGCCGTATTCCAGTGATTGACTATAAAACCACAGGTACTATCAGTGTGACTGGTCAGGGTGATTTTGTATTCACCCGTGATTGGAAAAAATTACGCGGTCAATTACCTGTATCACGCATCCTAACGGGCACCATGTCACGTAACAGTGAAGGTGTGATCGTTAATATGCGGGTCATTAATATGGAATCAGGTTTTGTTGAGTCAACAGCGCAAGGCATTATCCCTAACCATTTGGTGATTGGTGGTTCAAATAGTATGGGGCCACTCGAAGGCCGTGGTCGTTATATTTATCGTACTGGTTCAGCGCCTTCTGTTCGTATTACTAATTAAGGTTTATCAATGAAATATCTGCGTTTGCTTATGCTTGTAACTCTGGTTAGTTTAACAGGTTGTACACTATTAGAAAAAAATACGGTTTATGATATCAAAGAACCAAAGTCCTTCCCTGTACTCAAAGCAGTTGGCTATGCTGCGTTGAGTTCTCAGCCAGGCAATAGTGAAAGTGAACGCATGCTTAATGCAATGCGTGCATCTAAATTAGATGCTTATCGAGAGTTAGCAGAGCAAGTCAGTGGCCAAGAGATTTATAGTGATACCAACTATAGATCGCGAACGCTGCAAGGCGAGAAAATGGAGGCATCAGTATCCGGTATCATCCGTGGTGCACGAGTGGTGCAAACTTACCCTATTAATGAAGATGTATACGCAACAGAGCTAGAGCTCGATTTTAAACGCGTTTTTGAGTTATATAAGAATACATCGTCAATGCCAACTCGCGTCCAAAAAACACGCTATTAAGTACATCCGTATTTGAAGATACCCTAAAATAGAAATACCGAGTTACATCCCAACTCGGTATTTTTCACTCATTAATAACCTATCTATTCTACATTAACCAATGACTAAATCCGCCGAATACAATATCCCCCACAATAATACCGTCATCGAGGTTTGCGCTAACTGCAAATTTAATTGTTTGCCATTACGTTGATAAATAGCGATACACAATGCGAGTTGCACTGGCAATACTAAAATCATAATGAGTACAGGGTAACTGTCCACAGTCATTAATAACGAAGGTAATAGCATAGTTATACAATAAAGGTGCTTACTTGCTTTCACGCCCAAGCGGGTTGCTAAGGTAAATTTTTTCGCGCGACGATCGGAAGTAATATCACGAATGTTATTCACCAGCATAATTGCGACAACGAGAAAGCCTATCTGACTAGCCGGAATAAAGACATCGATAGTCAGCACTTGTACCTGCAGATAGTAACTTCCGACAACGGCAAGCCAACCAAAATAAAGAAAAACAGCCACCTCACCAAGTCCATGTGAAGCCAGTGGTCGAGGGCCACCGCTATAAATATACACACCAACTAGTGATAGCAACCCTAACAAAACATAAATCCAGCCACCCACATAGATAAGATAACAACCACTGACAATAGCCAGAATACACATGGTAATGATACCAGCGCGCAAATGTTCAGCCGATATGAGCCCTTTTTGCAACGCACGAGCAGGACCGAGTCTATCATCACCGTCGACACCATTTTTACCATCGAAATAATCATTAGAAAGGTTAACCGCAATTTGTAATGTCATGCAGCAAATCATGCAAAGAATGGCGATATAAAAACTGAAATTATGTGGGGAGTCGACCCAAGCTAGCGTTTGCCCAAGTAAAATAACCGCCAGTGCGACCAGTAACGTTTTTGGACGTGTAACAAGAAACCAAGAGGATAATGAATTCATAGTATTTAACGGCGTAAAAAGAGAATGAAACCAGCATAAAATACCCCTTTAGTGATGTCCACTTTTATTAAGGGGATAAAAAAGGTCATCCCAAATAGAATGACCTTACGCAATATTTAGTGTAATAACCAACGATTATTTACTCGTAAACCGCTCTTTTCTCAAAATATTATCATATGTTTCAAAACGTCGCTTAATCTCACGAATGTAATGCACAGGCTCTTGTCCACGCACATACCCATAACGCGCTTTAGCTGCATATTTAGATTGAGACAGCAATAACATGGCTTTCTCTACATGGCCAAACCAGACATCATCACGCCATCCTTTTTGTTTAGCTAAACGCATTGCATCTCGAACATGCCCAGCCCCGGCATTATATGACGCTAACGTGAACCAGATTAACTGATTATCTTTAACCTCATCTTTACGCATACGTTCACGCACCCAATTCATATACAAAACACCGGCTTTAATACCCTGCTTAGGAACATGCACATTACTGATCCCTAATTCTTTCGCTGTACGCGGCATTAATTGGAACAAACCTTTCGCGCCCGCCATTGATTTAGCGTTAGGATTGAAACGACTTTCTTGATGCATTTGTGATACTAACAAACGCCAATCAAAATCATATTGGCTCGCGTATTCTTTCACAATGTCATCATAAGGTGATAATACGCCGGAATTATTTTGACGAACGTAATCTTTATAGTGGGTATCTAAACGTCTTTGATTTTTAAAGTATTTATTGTAAATAACGTTATAAAATAGCCCCTTGTAATGCTTCTTAATAAAGGCATTCGATTTTTCTAATAGCTTATTATTTCCCGATGTAACCGCCCAGCTTTGGGATTTAGGTGCACCTAATGCCATTAACGACTGAATATCATCACGAAATGTCATTTCAATATCAACAATATGACTATCTGCGATCGTCATCTCGTATTCTTTATCCCCCACTTTTTCAATGATTGATTCTGTTTCCTGACTTTCTGGTACGCCAATCAAATTAATATTTTTGACCGTTTTTTTCAATTCCACAGCACTCTCCCAATACGAGCTCGATGGTCTAATATAAATATTACTATTAGCGAGTTCGACGGTAGAACTAATTTCAGGATGATCTTTATGGGCGACTACTAACTCAGAAGCGTAATGATACGGGCGAGAGAAAGCGATCCCCTTATCTCGTCGCTGTACCGTCGGAGTTAAAAATCCCAATGCGATATCTGCTTTATCCTCAAGCAAATAATCAAGTAAAGCGACATTGTTCGGTGCGACAATAATTTCATAGCGCAGCTTATGCTCTTTAGCAAAGCGTTTTGCTAATTCATAATGGAAACCAAGTAACTCACCACGCCAAATATAATAAGAAGAAAGGTTATTACGTAATACAAAGCGGACTGTTCTAGATTCTTGAATTTTCTGCCATTGGGTTTTATTACTATGTTTTGATTTTCGCTTAACGTTAGCAATCAAATTTTGTTCTTTTAAAAATTGATTTAGTTGTTTTAACAACGTCTTGTTATTTGGATCAACACCCCAACCAAGTTGACGCGTCACACTTGCCTGCAAGCTCATTTTAATGTCATCACGATAAGCAATTGCTGACTTAATTAAGTTTTTATCTTGGATGGTAATATCGTACTCACCACTGGCTAGCTTATCGTATAAGGCTTCGTGGCTAATAGCGCTATCAACTAAACGAACTTTAAGCTTAGGATATATTTTTTGTAATCCTAACGCAGTCGACTCGTAACTCTTCCCCTTTTGAATAACGATTTCACGACCATTCAAGTCTTTAGCTGAGTTTAAACTTTTACTTTGGCTACCCATCACCAAATATTCTTTAGTAAGTAAATAAGGTTCTGTAAAATTAACCAATTTAGCTCGACCACGTGTCTTCGTTAGATTTGCAGCAATAAGATCGCCTTTGCCTCCTAGCAGCATAGGAATAAGATCAACAAACTTTTTAACACGAATTTTTTCAATTTTTAAATTGTTTTCGTCAGCAAATCGTTGCAGATACTCTAATTCAATATTTTGTGGGTGCCCGCGACGAGGGAAAATAATTTCACCGCCCGCCCACGTTAACACACGTAATACCTTCTGAATTGACACGGCGACTGGTGGAATGGGTACAATATCGACATCAGGAATCACATCGTTGGTTGCCACTATAGAAGAATTGTTAGTGACAATAGACTGAATAGCAGGTTCGATACTGATCGTAGGATTTGAACTTACCACTGTATTTGGCTGTAAAGATACGATGAACGTACCAATAATCAGCATGGTAGCCAGCACAAAGTAAATCTTTTGGGCTGTCTTAGTTATTAAAAATTTATACATTACATTCCTTTATAATGTTTATAGTACCACTCGAGTATTTCGTGGTTATCTGATTATGTTATTATCAATAACCTAACTCACACTCTATATAGGGCTTTCTAATTATGCTTATTTCTTTCTTTATTGGTGTTACCTTGGTTGTTTACATTAAGCAAAAAGCACTCAAGCCAAACTCAAAAGATACGATAGTTATGTTAATTACCGATGGTTATAAATCACTGATTACTGATGTTAAAAAGATAATGAAATAATTACACAGTAACAATAGAATCGTCAACAGTAACTCATTTTGGTTATGTAAAGTTCACTTTAGCAACAAGAAAACCAATAAAAATGCATGATACAGCACACATAACTAAATATTACCAAAAGGAAAGCATGAATGGCTTTACATTTACAACATGACCGATAAACTGACCGCTCTCAACTGTGCTGAATGAATTCACAGCAGGTTATGCTCCACATTACGATAGAAAAAGTAGAGGACGTCAATTTTGAGTAATACTGAATCAGTAGGTACCCCAACTTTAAGCCAAAAATTATGGTTTAACTTACCCCTTTGGCAGAAAATTGTTATCGGTATGATCCTCGGTATTACCGTGGGTATTACCTTTGGTGAAGATGCTGTCATTCTAAAACCAATCGGGTCATTATTTGTTAACACCATTAAGATGCTAATCGTGCCACTGGTTTTCTGCTCGATCATTGTTGGTATAACTTCAATGCAAGATACCAGTAAAATGGGACGCATTGGTTTTAAAGCTGTGATGTTCTATCTCCTTTCTACTGCTGTTGCGATCTCCATCGGCCTATTATTGGGTAATGTGTTACAACCTGGCACAGGTCTAGGCTTAGTCGCTCAACAAGTTGAAACAGTAAAAGAAACAACGTCATTAGCTGATACACTGGTCGCACTAGTACCAACTAACCCTGTAGGTGCACTAGCTCAAGGTCATATCCTACAAATCATCGTGTTTGCCGTGGCACTTGGTATATCACTGACCCTGATTGGTGAAAAAGGAAAACCAGCGATCGCGGTTTTCGAAAGCCTTGCAGAAGCAATGTACAAGCTAACGGATCTCGTGATGAAACTCGCACCGTACGGTGTATTTGCATTAATGGCATGGGTGGCTGGTAAATTTGGTTTAGCGCTACTATTACCACTAATGAAAGTCATTGGCGCGGTTTACCTTGGTAGCATCTTGCATGTGTTAGGTGTTTATAGCGCACTGATTGTATTCATTGCAAAACTAAGTCCAGTACAATATTTTCGCGGTATTGTTGATGCGCAAATTGTTGCTTTCACCACGACATCAAGTGCAGGAACATTACCAGTATCAATGAAGTGTGCACGTGAGAAGCTCGGTGTATCAAAAGGCGTATCAAGCTTTGTATTACCACTGGGTACCACAATCAACATGGATGGCACGGCGCTTTATCAAGGTGTAACTACACTATTTGTTGCACAAGCATTTGGTATTGATTTAGGCATGCCTGAATACATCACAATTATCTTAACAGCGACATTAGCATCGATTGGTACTGCCGGTGTACCAGGTGCGGGTCTTATCATGCTAACGTTAGTACTTACTACTGTTGGTCTACCTGTTGAAGGTGTCGCACTGATTGCCGGTATCGACCGTATCCTGGATATGGCACGTACTACCGTTAATATTTCTGGTGATATCGCAGCTTCGGTGATCATTGCTAAATCAGAAAAAGAATTAGATACCACGATTTACAACGCAAAATAGTGATAACGTGATATAGCTGTACGGTATACCTAAACCGTACAAACAAAGAAGCCACTGATAAGTTTCCTATTTATTGGACAACATCAGTGGCTTTCTTATTTAGTTTAAATCCGTGTTTACATAAATGCTAACTTAGCTACAAACACTGCAGTTAGTACCCAGATACTAATTGAAATTTCGCTCGCTTTACCCGATCCTAATTTCAAGAAAGTATAAGCAATAAAACCAAGTGCAATACCGTTAGCAATAGAAAATGTAAATGCCATCATAATTGCAGTAATACATGCTGGTACATAATCGGTAAACTCATCCCAATTCACTTTACTCAGGCCACTCATCATCAAGAAAGAAACGAAAATAAGAGCGCCCGCAGTCGCATAACTTGGAATAATTAACGCAATATCAGTAAAGAAGGTCGCCGCTAAGAATAACACACCGACCGTCACAGCTGTTAAACCCGTTCGACCACCAGCTGCAACACCAGACGCACTTTCAACATAAGACGTTACTGGCGGACAACCCACACATGCACCCAATACGCTTGATACAGAATCCGCTTTCAGTGATTTTTTCAGGTTCTCAATTTCACCTTTTTCATTAACTAAATTAGCTTTATCCGCGACCCCCATTAGTGTGCCAGCCGTATCAAACATATTCACAAATAGAAACGAAATAATGACACTTACCATACCAACATTAAACAGCCCTTCAGCACTATAAAACAAGTGTTCAAAATCCATTGCCATAAATAATGGCGCAATGCTTGGTGGTGTAGAAATAATTGACGCGGGAGCAGAAACTAGCCCCAGAGGAATACCTGCAAGCGTTGTCACTAACATACCGATTAATACCGCACCAAATAGATTTCGACGGAATAATGAACCTATAATGAGGAAAGTTAATGCGGCAAGTAATACACTCGGCTCTTTAAAATTACCTAATGTAGTCAGAGTCGGTTCAAAAGCAACAACGATTCCCGCATTTTTAAAACCAATGATACCTAAAAAGAGACCTACACCAGCTGTCATCGCATAGCGCAAACTCTGCGGTATGCTGTCCAATATCCATTCTCGGATCTTGTAAAAACTCATTAACGCAAAGAGTACACCCGAAACAAATACAGCCGCCATCGCAACCTGCCAAGTGTAACCCATGTCAAATACGACAGTATAAGTAAAGAAAGCATTAAGCCCCATACCCGGCGCAAGTCCCACTGGCCAGTTTGCATATAGACCCATCAACATACAGCCAATTGCAGCACCAATACAGGTAGCAACAACCAATGCATCCTTATCCATACCGGTCTTGGCCATAATGTCTGGGTTTACAAAAATAATGTAAGCCATAGTAACGAAGGTTGTTAAACCTGCCATAAGTTCAGTTTTCACCGTAGTGCCATGCTTAGAGAGTTTAAATAACCGCTCCAATAAGCCATCTTTAGGTGATCCTTGCAACTCAGATCCTTGTTGTGTTTTATCCATCATACTTCCCTTATTGTATTCGGTTTTACCGATTTTACGTTTTTATAATATTTAGATTTAACAGCTAGCTACCACGATAAGTCGAATAGCTGAATGGGGACACCAACAAGGGGACATGGTAATGCGCTTGTGTATCGCTAATACCAAAGCGGATCACAATGTCATCTAAGAAAGCAGTCTCTGGTACAATCGCTCCACGAGCACGGAAATAATCAGCCGTATCAAATTGTAGTTGATACTTACCAACACGCAGTTCATCACAGGTTAATAATAAAGAATCCGTTCGCCCATCACTGTTAGTAACAGCTGAAGCGACTAACTCTAATTGATCTGCTTCTACCTTAAATAATTTAATACTGATACCAACACCTGGAACACCATTGGCTGTATCAAGTACATGTGTACTGAGTCCACTCATAATCAAAAATACCTTACTGTCGCCATTAACTATCACAGCTTAAATATCGTCTAAACTACAAATTCAATACATAGATTAATACAATATGTTAAGTTTATGTTTCACATGATTACAGAAAAACACTCGAAAGTTAAATTATTAATCTGGTTTTTGTTTTAAAAACACAAAAAAAATACCTAATTAACCCCATAATAATCATTAATAAATAGAAAAAACCAAGAATACACTAACACCCCACCCCGTTTTAGGTACAAGAACAACCTTTACAAACTTGTTACACATTTATGTAGATCTTGTATACAATACTTGTAATAATTGTATAACAACGTGATTACTTATCTATAATTTAAAGAGTGATTAGCGAAATATACGCATAATAAGGAGTCATGATGACTGTTGCCTATCCCAGAGATCTTATTGGTTATGGCCAAAATGTGCCAAATGCCAACTGGCCTAACAAAGCACGCTTAGCGATCTCATTTGTGCTTAACTATGAAGAGGGTGGCGAGCGTTGCGTATTACATGGCGATAGTGAATCAGAAGCTTTTCTATCCGAAATGCCCGGCGCAGTGCCCCTACAAGGTGTGCGTAATCTCAGTATGGAGTCTTGCTATGAGTATGGCAGCCGTGCGGGTGTTTGGCGCTTATTAAGCTTATTCTCAGACTACCAAATACCGCTCACTATATTTGCCGTCGCAATGGCATTAGAAAGACACCCTGATGTCGCCAAAGCATTTGTTGCCGCGAACCACGAGATTTGCAGCCATGGTTATCGCTGGCTTGATTATCAATATACCGATGAAACCGAAGAGCGCGAACACTTACATAAAGCTATCGACATTATCAAAACGCTAACAGGGAAACGTCCGACGGGTTGGTATACAGGCAGATTGGGTCCTAACACCCGACGTTTAGTCGCTGAAGAAGGTGGTTTTTTGTATGACTCGGACGCCTATGATGATGATCTACCGTATTGGGTTAAAGCCAGTAATCAACCGCACTTAGTGATCCCTTATACCCTAGATGTGAATGATATGCGCTTTGCAACTCCGCAAGGTTTTAATAGTGGCGAGCAATTCTTTCAATACTTAAAAGACAGCTTCGATACCCTCTATGCTGAAGGCGAAACATCACCAAAAATGATGTCAGTGGGACTGCATTGCCGCTTAATCGGCCGTCCAGGTCGCGTGGCATCACTGAAGCGCTTCTTAGATTACGTACAACAGCATGATGATGTATGGCTATGTACCCGAGAGCAAATAGCAAATCACTGGATCAAACATCACCCATATGAGGACGCGTAACATGACACGTTTTAATACCTGCATCCCAAGTCAACTATCGCAATCCGATTTTGTGGCGGTGTTTGCTGATATCTATGAACACAGCCCTTGGGTAGCAGAAGAAGCCTATCAACAATACCAACAGCAAGGTATTGATGGCGATATCAATAACATTGCCACATTACAGCAATGCATGGCGGACATTTTACTTGCGGCGGCTCCTGATCAACAACTTGCATTAATCAATGCCCACCCTGATTTAGCAGGCAGCGCAGCAGTTAATGGGGAACTTACTTCCGCATCAACCTCTGAACAAGCTGGTGCAGGAATAGATCAATGTACAGCCGAAGAGTTTACCCATTTCACACAACTCAATGATGCCTATAAAGCGAAATTTAATTTCCCTTTCATCAAAGCTGTGCGCGGTGCTAACCGTTTTTTAATCCTAGCCGACTTTAAACGTCGAATTCAAAATAATATCGACACCGAGTTTAAACAAGCATTATTAGAAATAAACAAAATAGCCGCATTTCGTTTAAACGATTTATAACAAGGACGACTACAATGACTACTGAATTAAGCTTTGACCGCCATATTAACCTTGCAGATGAAAAGCTCGGTGCAGAAGCTATTTTTGCGACAGATGATTTTTTTGCTGATAAGCAACGAATGCTAAAAACAGAAGCCGCGGTATTTATACCCGACTTATATGATGAAAATGGTAAATGGATGGACGGTTGGGAGTCTCGCCGTAAGCGCCATGAAGGTTATGATTACTGTATCGTCCGTTTGGGTTTACCCGGTTCAATTGAAGGTTTGAACATTGATACATCAAACTTTACTGGTAACTATGCACCTTCAGCCTCTGTTGACGCCTGCTTTGTCGCTGATGGTCAAGATCCACAAACAGAAACAGTATGGACAGAAATTCTCGGTTCAGAATCATTACAAGGTGATAGTGAGCATTTCTTTAGTCTAACAAGCGATGCTGCTTATACCCACGTACGTCTTAACATTTATCCTGACGGAGGTGTTGCACGTTTACGTGTTTACGGAAAGCCAAGTATTAACTGGGATAGTATCAGCGCCGATCAAGAAATTGATTTAGCCGCAACCGTAAACGGCGGTCGTGCGATTGCTTGTAACGATGAACACTTTGGTGTGATGGGTAATTTATTGAATCCAGGTCGTGGTGTAAACATGGGTGATGGCTGGGAAACTGCACGTCGTCGTACACCCGGTAATGATTGGGTAATTATCGCATTAGGTAATAAAGGCACTATTAATCGTATCGAAATCGATACTGCGCACTTTAAAGGTAATTTTCCAGATTCAGTCAACATTCAAGCAGCTTGTGTGACAGGCGGTACCGAAGAACAAATCCAAGCACAAAGCTTATTCTGGCGCGAGCTGTTACCAGCACAAAAACTATCTGCAGATAATATTCATCACTTTGAAAAACAAGTGAACTCGCTTGGTGATATTACTCACATTCGTGTAAATATTTATCCAGACGGTGGTATTAGCCGGGTACGACTGTTCGGTAGTGTATCTAAATAATCACGACTATATTATCAATATAAAGGACTTGCTGATGACTAACATTATTACACTTGAACCATTAACTGCTGAAGCGTTTAAGCCTTACGGGGATGTGATCGCAACGACGAATCGTGATTATTTCATGATCAACAATGGTTCTACGCGTCGCTACCATCAGCTTGCCGATGTCGACACCGAAATGGAGGGTGGCCGTACGATCATCAGTATCTTTCAGGCAACACCATTAACTTATCCATTATCGGTAAGCATGATGGAGCGTCACCCGCTAGGTTCACAGGCGTTTATTCCTTTATTTGGCAATGCGTATTTAATTTTAGTAGCCGCACCAACTGGTGATTTAAAGCAAGAACGGTTAGATAGCCAAACCATTCGTGGCTTTATCAGCGATGGTTCACAGGGTATTAATTATCACAAAGGTGTTTGGCACCACCCTATCCTCGCGTTAACAAACCAAGATAAGTTTTTGATCGTCGATCGCGCTGGACCGGGTAATAACTGCGAAGAAGTACATTTTACCGATGCTGAAACACGTATATTTAATAAAGACGTACTCAGTACGCAACTATAATAACAGGGAGTATTTATGGATCCGCATATTACGGAATGGCTGAATCTTGCGATTCGATGGATGCATATGATTTTTGGTATCGCTTGGATCGGTGCCTCATTCTATTTTGTATGGCTAGAAAACCATCTTAATCGCACCAACCCAAAAACGGGTTTAGCTGGTGACCTTTGGGCTATTCATGGCGGTGGTATTTATCACTTAGAAAAGTACAAACTTGCACCAGAAAAAATGCCTGAAACACTACATTGGTTTAAATGGGAAGCGTACACAACTTTCCTTAGCGGTATCTCACTGTTAACCGTCGTATATTACTTTAATGCGCAATCGATGCTTATCGCACCCGGTTCAGGCTTAACTGAATGGCAAGGTATTGCTATTGGAATCGCGACAATTGTGGTTGGTTGGATTGTTTATCATTTATTATGTGAGTCACCATTAGCGCAGAGACCCGCATTAATGGGCGCAGTACTGATGCTCATGATCATTGCCGTGGCATATGGTCTATCACTGGTATTCACAGGCCGTGCAGCCTATATCCATGTTGGCGCTATGATCGGTTCGCTCATGGTTGGCAACGTGTTTTTTGTGATTATGCCGGGTCAACGAAAAATGGTTGCGGCAGTATCGAAAGGTGAACAACCCGATCCGAAAGATCCTGCAAAAGCACTACTACGCTCGCGTCATAATAACTACCTGACATTACCAGTGTTATTTATCATGATCAGTAATCACTTCCCAAGTACCT
This sequence comes from Moritella sp. 28, assembly GCF_018219435.1. Lineage (NCBI taxonomy): Bacteria > Pseudomonadati > Pseudomonadota > Gammaproteobacteria > Alteromonadales > Moritellaceae > Moritella > Moritella sp. 28. The sequence goes on from NZ_CP056121.1 coordinate 3,645,963, forward strand.
ATGGGAGTGAGTACAATTGGTTAATATTAGCCGCAGTGTCAATTATCAGTGTGTTAGTGCGCCATTATTTCAATACGCGTCACCAGCATCAGAAATACGCATGGACATTACCGTTTGCCGCTTTTGCGATGATCACCTTAGCGTTTATCACTAAGCCAACAGTAGATAACAGCGCACCACAAGTCGCGTTTAGTGAAGTGCAAAGTATTGTCGCAGAACGTTGCGCTGTATGTCACGCGACCGCAGGTGTTGCGCCTATGGCTGGCGTACACCTTGATACAGCTGAAAACATAAAACTTAATTCAGACAGAGTGTTATCTGCAGTGCGTAACCGCGTTATGCCCCAAGGTAATATAACCAAAATGACCGATGATGAACGTATCGTCGTGATTAACTGGATAAACCAAGGCGCAAAAATATAAGCACTAACCAATAATAGGATGAGTGCTCAGTTGATGATGAATGAACTGAGTACTCCCTTTCATATAGATATTTATGTTTAGAATGAACATTACTTCAGAATAATGGTCTTATCGTTGATATTCATTTAGGTAAGACCATTTCATGCAACAATTAAACAATTTACTCTTTTCCGCAATTAATCAATTTGCAGGCCAAAACCAACTCTTGGACTACCTTTTCATTTTATTCGCAGAAGCAATGCCTTATGTCTTTATCGCATTGGTCGTGATCTTATGGTTTCGCAGTAAAGAGCAATCGAAGCGTTATCTTATTGGGGCGACGCTGACTTCTGTTGTTGGCATCACGATTAATACACTTATTGCTCAGGTTTATTTCCACCCTCGCCCTTTTATGGATAATTTGGGGACAACACTTGTTGAACACGCTGCAAATTCGTCGTTTCCCTCTGATCACACCACATTTATGTTTTGCATTGCATTTAGTTTATTGTTTCATCGGGCAACAAGAAAATTGGCATTCGGGTTAACAGCACTGGCCGTTGTTGGTGGGCTATCTCGTGTGTATATTGGCGTTCATTTCCCTTTCGACATTGCTGGGGCAGCTATTATCGGTGCACTCTCAGCAATGATGGTACATTCTATTCGACATAAATTAGCCAGCTGTTATAACGTTATTATTTCCATTAGTGATCGTTTAGCAGGGCGAATTCTATAAATAAGAAGCGAATAATGAAACCAGCAGCACGTTGCGGTTGCTGGTTATTACGCTTCGCTGACTAAAAATCGCATGATCTCTTCCATATCTAAATCAAAATCATCTGCTCTCACCGACGCTGAAATTTCATCATCAACCATAGACAAATCAATCTGATTCGTTAGCTCAAAATCCCGTTTATCTAAGCTATAAAACGAATTCACTTTAGGTCTAATCGGATCTGCTTTGTTATAACCTTCGACAATCGCTAAACGATTAGAATTTAGCTTAACCAGTGAGCCAACGGGATAGATTCCCATGCATTTAATAAAAGCATGAACTAAGTCCAAATCCAATTGCCCGTCTTGAGCCAGACTACGCAGAATACCGAATGATTTTAGCTGGGTTAAACCTTTTTTATAACAGCGGTTTGCAGTTAGTGCATCATAGATATCACAGATAGAAAGCATACGACCAAATCGAGATACTTGTTGTCCCATCAAACCATATGGATAGCCTTCACCATTTAACTTTTCATGGTGTATGGCCGCAACATCCAAGCTGATTTTAGAAATACCAGGAATTGATTTAATAATATCGATGGAATGATTTACATGTAATTTCATAATTCCAAACTCATCGGGTGTCAATTTACCCGGTTTATTAAGAATATAATCAGGCGTTCGGATCTTACCAATATCATGTAAAAAAGCACCGATAGCCAACTCTCTGATCACTGTTTTTTCAATACCAAGATAACGAGAAAATAGCGCCATTAACATAGAAACAGCAAAGGAGTGTTCTAATAAATATTCATCTTTATTACGAATGTTTATCGCGCACATTAGCGCATCAGAATTGGTAAATAGGGTGTCGATTAGTTCTGTTGTGAGGTTTCTTACTGAACAAAGGTCAATTTGAGACCCCTCTTCAATATGCTGAAATATCTTTCTCTGTATATCTTTAGACGTTAAAACTAGCGCCTTAGCGTGCATCATTTTTACATTAAACGCTTGCTTTCGCTTTGTCGTGATTGACGTCTCAGAGGCAGCTGTAGCCGCCATTTTCGCATCAAATTTGTCAGTATTAACTAATACGCGCTTGATTCCCAGCTCAATAAGCTTATTAAGCACTACCTCGTTTTTCACCCATTCAGGTTGAGTAAGTCTGAAACTACCTGTTTGAAGGGTTATTTTTTCGATGTAAGCACCAATAGTAATACAGGTAATATCTTGTTCTATAAGCATTATATGTAACTCAAGAAAGGGAACGTTTTAGCAAAAGCTACTCTATCACCATATAACGTGTAAATATACCAAATAACAAACCACTGACTTTATACAGTTACTGCTATCTGCGTTTTATGCGCGATATACATATTTTGCAATTTAACGACTAAACATTTTATGTAGCATGCACTAACCCAAGCAACGACTACGGTTGCTCCCCCTAATTCAAATAAAGCAACAACATGTAATTGAGAGATGTAATGCTCAGAAATACCGACTTTTTCAAGCCAATCACCAATGCTATATAAAGCCTTAGCACTAATCACTAACGGAAATGTAAAGGCTGCAAAACCAGGGTGAAAAGTTAAGCGAGATAAATGTAGAAGCGCCATATAGATAACCATAGTCATCAACACTGCTATACCTAATAAAACAGCAACAATAATTGGTGATGGCTCAGAAACAAAGGCTAAATATCCAGTTAGACATAAACTCGCTGGCGCCGCTAATATGGCAATTGACGGTTTTGCACCAGCCTGAATTTTTTCACCAAAAATAAGGCGATTAAGCATCACTGGCAATAACAGTGCATAATTAACTATACCAAAAACCAAAATTGCATAACAAAGAGATTCAAATTTTTCTGGTTGAGGACAGGTAAATACAGCAACAATCAAACCAATTGGTGGCACAAACCAACTCGGAACCATATGTTGTAATTGCATATCTTTAACACGATGATAAAGAAACACGACTAAAAATACCAAATGTGCCACGATAGCAGCCAGCCATATAGTTGTAGATAGCGCTGGTGATGAGGTAATTAACGAATTTGATACCACCATAGTCGCCATTGCAAATGTTGGAACAACACTCCCTACAACATGATGAGAAAGATCATTCAACAACGTTTTTGGATAGATAATAAAACGCAACAACAAGGAAAATAGGATCGCAGCTGCAACCACCGCCGTAGCAGTCTGAATATAACCATTAAAATCATAAACCGACTCCCACAATGCACCCAATGATGATATTCCTAGGGCAAGACCTGCTGCTGGCGTTGGTAATAACTTAAAGTTAATTCTAATTTGATTTAACATAATGCACCTCTCTAGTTGATGCAGACATTATAAACATAGCCATTCGTTAATTAAACCTGTATATTTTTAACCTATAGTTAATAAAAGTTGAACGCATATGAATTTATCATTAAAACAATTACGTGTATTTGTTGCTGTCAGCCAGCAGCAAAGTATCACCCACGCTGCAAAAAGCTTATTCTTAACCAAAGCCGCCGTAAGCATGGCATTAAGCGAGCTTGAAAATCAATTAGATCAGCAGTTATTTGATCGTACTAATAACCGCTTACACCTCAATCCATATGGTCAACGTTTATTACCTATCGCCGATGAGTTACTGCACCGCGCGGCCAGTATTGATACCTTGTTTCAGCAATCAGGACAGCTAATTGGCGATCTCGCCATTGGTGCAAGCGAGACGATTGGCAACCAAATATGTCCTTGGTTGATCGCACAATTTAGACAACAAACAGAACACACTCAGCAAACGTTACATATCCGTAACAGTGAAAAAATTGCGGAAATGATATTAAGTTATCAATTAGATATAGGACTTATCGAGGGTGATGTTAGGCATAATGACATCGAAACTACCCCTTGGTTAAAAGACGAAATGTGTATAATTGTGGCAGCTAATCATCCACTACTAAAAAAATCAGCATTACAGTTAACAGACTTAGCCGATAATACTTGGGTATTGCGTGAACCAGGCTCAGGCAGTCGTGCATTTTTCGATAATAATATCGTCTCCGAGATTCAACAGTGGCAACTCGCGTACCAGTTAAATTCAATCGAAGCACAACTCAACTTTGTCGCAGCAGGACTCGGGCTTGCCTGTGTATCTAAATTCAGTGCGACGCACGCTTTAGCAAACAACCGGGTGCAAATATTACCACTTGATACGAAGCTAGAACGCCAATACAAAATCATTATGCATAAACAAAAATTCAAAAGCGAATTAATTACAGCGTTTATCGAGTTCAGCCAGCAGTGGGATAGTAGCCAATTAATCGGTAAATAAAATACGATAAATCAATAGATATACTTTACCCCTCTAATATTACGCCCGCTATATATCCAAGCTAGCTGGAAATTACAGGATAAAGTATACTTACTTCTTTGATAAAAAATTCAAAGAGCGATAGCTAGGCAATAGGTAGAAAGGAATGAAATATCGTTGCCAAATAAGTAAATATAATACTCAAAGCCCATGTAAAGCTTGAGTATTAGAGCCAAAACTATTAAACAAAAAGCGACCCCAGGGTCAAGTTGTTTGTGACGTTAATTTTTATAACTTTCTATAAAATAACTGCGAAGGGATGAATATAAGAATGTCTACCATACGGAAGAAAAACGAAGGAAAGATTTTAAAGGCTGCCAGTCAAGTGTTTGCCAGTGAAGGTTATGCAGCAACAAAAACCATTGATATCGCGAAACTTGCCGGTGTGCCTAAGGCCAACGTCTATTATTATTTTGGTAATAAAGAGACTTTATACTCTGCAGTACTGGAAACAATCATCGAACCATTACTCAGTGCAACCTACCCTATCGAAACCATCAATAACCCCGCAGTCGCATTAACCGAATATATTAAAACAAAGCTAATCATCTCTCGAGATTATCCTTATGCTTCCAAAGTATTCGCGAATGAAATCATGCGTGGTTCGCCATTACTTTCTCCTGAAATAAGACAGCGTTTAATGAATCAGAGTACGTTTTTACTTGATAAATTTACGCAGTGGATTGAAGCTGGTCAAATGGACAATGTATCACCGCACCATCTGTTATTCATGATCTGGTCTTCGACCCAAACTTATGCTGACTTTAGTTGGCAGATCAATGCTGTAATGGGAAAAACATCACTGGCAGCAAGTGACTATGACGACGCTGCACAGCTGATTAGTCAACTTGTCCTAAAAGGCTGCAATGTGAAGTCTTGTGACGAAGTAACGGCACAGACTGAGTAACACTAAGTAATTGGGCTCAGAATTAGTTTTTTAATGTCTCCCAAACCATTTTTAAAGCGTCTAATTTGAGGGTTAAGCAAAAAAGCATAACCCTCATAACACAGCGCATTAATGAATTTATTTTGCGTACGATAATAGTCGGCATAACCTTCTTTTAATTTTGCATCGGCCAATGCAAATGTATGTCGACTTAACCCGACATCACGTTGCTTATAGCCTGTAATAATATGCTCAATACATTCAAGGTGCTGTAAACGTTTACTATCTGTCTGAGTAATAGAGTTTCTACGCACAAGATAACCAGTGTAGCTTTTCGTTAATACCGCGACGTCAAAGTTCTCACATATTTTTAGCCACAATTGCCAATCTTCACAATAACTCATGCTGGTATCAAACAAACCAACAGTCTCAAATACAGAGGCTTTAACCATCACAGTCGATGTACCTACGACATTATGGCCTAATACTTGCGCTAACGGTTGATTGATATGATGAGTCGGCGTGCTAATGTCAGTAAATTGATTCCAATAACCAAAACAATCAACAGTATATTGATATTGCTCATTAACATGATCATAGTTAGTAAACGACATCGCAACGTTCGGATTTTCCGCATGCAATGCCAGCTGGGCTAATAGCTTATTAGGGTACCAATAATCATCAGCATCTAAAAAAGCGATGTACTCACCACTCGCTTCTTCTATTGCAAGATTACGCGCCCCAGCCGCACCCACACCGTGAGCCGTAATAACATTAACGCAAGGCTCCTTCTGACTTAACGCAGCAAGATATTCTGCGCTACCATCGCTACTATTATCATTAACAATGATAATTTCAATATCGGTTCTATTTTGCTGAAAAATACTACTTATCGCTTTCGGCAAGTATTCCAAACAGTTATAGCTAGGAATAATTACAGAGACTGTATAAACCATAACACCACTCCTTATGCTATTTACCAACACCCTATTTTCAGTTCACTAAAGAAACAATCGCATTTATATAGACTATCATTCGGTATAGGCTTTACTTTGACGATCAAATTAAGAGTAGTTAAGAAATTTATTTTTGAATGCAAAACAGCAGTATTACATTCATTGGAATAAAAGTAAGGACGTTTAAATGCAAAAGGTAGGGGTATTAGAATGAAAAAAGTGGCATTTTTAGCCCCTTCATACCCAGTGCTCACAGAAACATTTATTCGTACCGAAGTTGACTCGGTAAGTGCATATGGCCATGAAGTTTGCGTCATGACATTTACCAAATACCACGACTGCGGCGAGTTTGGATATGATATTCATGTTATCGGTGCAAAAGCTTATTTCTCATTAATCTCCACACTCAGTCCAATCGGTATAATGAGAGCCCTACACTTTATTGCAAAGCAACGTGCAATGCCCAAATTATCCTTATTTCGATACAGCTTAAGACTCGCGCTCCAAATGCGTAAAGAAGGCGTCAGTCATGCTCATGCACACTTTGCTCAGCACACCTGCGCCCACGCAATAGTGGCAGCAAAAATGATGAATATCACCTGCTCTTTTGTTGCCCATGGTCACGATATTTACGAAACGCCTTATGATGTAAATTTAAAAATACATAACAGTAACTTTGTCGTAGCCGTTTGCAAAGACATGGAAGAAGATCTAAAAAAAATCAACCACGATAAAATAAAGCTATTGCATTGCGGCGTAAAAATAAATGAATTTAAACCGTCCTTATTAACCCCAGAAAAACAGCATAAACCAGTACCACTACGACTGGTTTTTCTAGGCCGATTGGTAGAGCAAAAAGGGATTAATTACCTGATTCAAAGCCTGCACGAATTACATCATAATTACTTAGTCACATTGGATATTATTGGTGATGGGGATCAATTATCAAATTTAAAACAACAAGTCGAACACTTAGGCTTATCAAAATTTGTACATTTCCTTGGTTCTAAATCACCGCGCTGGGTTAGTCATAATCTCTCTAGGTTTGATTGTTTAGTTGCGCCATTTTGTATTTCACGATCTGGTTGTGTCGATACAGGACCTCTCGTGCTTAAAGAAGCGATGGCAGTTGGTATTCCAGTAATAACAACAGACCTAATGGGCTGCAAAGAAATTGTCGCACCAGGTACAGGGATAATCGTAAAACAAAAAAATCCCCAAGCGCTGAGTAAAGCGATCACCGAATTTATCAACTACCCAGCAGAAAAACGTCAAGATATGGGACGCTTGGCACGATTAAATATAGAAAATAATTTTGATGCATTGAATCAAGCAAAAAGCCTGTCACATTGGATTGAAAACTGTGTAAGATAACCTGAAGATAAGATACAAGCGAACACCTTCCAGTATACGCTTGTACCTTCATTTTTAAATATGAATGCTTAGCGACTAAAGGCTGCTATAACGATTCTCACCATACACATAAGTTTCGCACACAACACGATCATCACCCATTAGCATTAATGCAAACAAGGTTTCTTCTAATGACGTCGAGTTTTCCATACGGAACTTAAGTAACGGCGTAGCCGCCAAGTCTAATACCACAAAATCAGCTTCTTTACCGACTGCCAAGTTACCAATTTTATCTTCTAAGCGTAATGCCTTCGCACCGCCTAATGTCGCTAAATATAATGATTTAAACGGACTTAACGCCTTGCCCTGCAGCTGTAATACTTTATACGCTTCGTTCATTGTTGATAATAATGAGAAACACGTACCCGCGCCTACATCCGTACCCACGCCCACATTAATACCAAACGCTTCTAGACGTGGTAAATCTAATAAACCTGAACCCAAGAATAAGTTTGACGTTGGACAAAATGCAACCGCAGATCCCGTATCCGCTAAACGCTGACATTCGCTGTCACACAAATGAATACTGTGGGCAAATACCGAACGTTCACTTAGCAGGCCATGATGGTCGTAAACGTCTAAATAATTAGCGCGTTCAGGGAATAACTCTTTAACCCACTCAATCTCTTTTAAGTTTTCTGATAAGTGCGTGTGCATATACAGGTCTGGATATTCACTTAACAAACGCGCCGCTACATCAAGCTGCTCAGGGGTACTTGTCGGTGCAAACCGAGGCGTAACCGCATAGTGTAAACGCCCTTTTTGATGCCAGCGCTCGATGAGCTCTTTACTGTCTTCATAGCAACTTTCAAGGGTATCAGTTAAGAAATCAGGCGCATTACGATCCATCATGACCTTACCGCAGATAATACGTAGATTACGCAACTGTGCTTGGGTGAAGAAGCTATCAACCGATTGTTTGTGTACAGTACCGAATACTAACGCGGTCGTTGTACCGTTACTCATTAACTCTTGTAAGAAGATTTCAGCAACTTTAGTCGCATGCTCGGGGTCATCAAACTTCCCCTCAGCAGGAAAAGTATAATTATTTAACCAATCCAGTAATTGTTCACCATACGACGCGATCATGCCCGTTTGTGGGTAATGCACATGGGTATCGATGAAGCCCGATGTGATGATCTTATTTTCATACACTTTAACATCAATATCACTGTTTTCATTCGCTAGGATTTCATCTGCGTTACCGATTGCTTGTACGACACCATTTTCAATAATCATGGCACCGTCAGCAAAATATTCGTACGAATTTTCCATACCGATTTTATCAGGATCGCCAATACTATGTAATATTGCTGACCGGTATGCTGTTCGAATTGTACTCATTTAAAAATTTCCTTCATTATGCTTCTGCATTATATCTCACGCTATCCTAATACTCTGATGATAGCGTGTCTATAATAATACACTGTATATACTTAGGCTAACTTAGCAATCTCACTGTTGACTTGCACTAGGTTAGGTTTTTGTTTGTTTTCTAACGCTCTGCCTTGATAGGTTGCAATTAATTCACCAGCAACCGAAATCGCGATCTCAGCGGGATGTTTACCCACCACCGCACTAATCCCAATCGGGCAGATCATTTGATTTATTTGGGTATCAGTAAAATCACGTGCCCGTAGTCGATATTGGAAACGTTTTTTCTTTGTTTGCGAACCAATCATGCCAAAATATTTCGCATCACCACGCTTCAAAATTGCCTTGGCTAAGTCAAAATCAAGTTGATGATTATGCGTCATCACTAGATAGTAACTGTCTTTTGCCATATCGAGAACATCGCCTGCAGGATCATCACTGACTAACTTAGTGACATTATCAGGTAACTGCGCCGGAAATTGTTCTTCGCGTTGGTCGATCCAAGTGACCCTAAATGGCAGTGTCGCGACAACATGCAGCAAGGCTTTAGCCACATGTCCTGCACCAAACACCACTAAATGATGTAGTGACTGCCCAATCGGTTCAAACATCAAGGTCGCACTACCACCACAGCATTGTCCTAAGCGTGCACCTAAATCAAAACGCTCCACGGCCAGTGCATCTTTGCCTTCAGCTAGCATCTCACGCGCCATTTTAGTCGCGAGATGCTCTAAATGACCACCGCCAATGGTGGCATACTGTTGGTCCGGCGTGATCAGCATTTTCGTACCGGAATCACGGGGGGTTGAACCGTGATGTTCAAGTACTGTGATCATGATACACACTTCACCACGTTGCTTTAATTCTGCAAGTGGATCAATCCAATTGTCTTTAAACATCACCAATCTCCTTGTTAAACAGTACTCTTACATGATTAACAGGCTACGCGATTAAAAGCTACGCAATAACACCTACTACTTCGGACTCAACAACCTGAGTGCGCTTAGCCTCATCAAGCTTATAATGCTCTGCATCCTGTACAGCCCATAACACACGCTCTGGTGTTGCTGGCGTATCTAGGTGCGGTACATACTGATGGTCAGTCACACTCGCCACCGCATCACGCAATGCACTCCACACTGACATGCTTAGCATAAATGGCGGCTCACCCACTGCTTTTGAGTTGTAAACTGTCTGTTCTGGGTTGCTGCGGTTTTCAACCAAGTGTGTTCTAAAATCAATTGGCGTATCTGCAATCGCCGGGATCTTATAACCCATAGGGCCATTGGTCGCTAACTTACCTTTGTCATTCCATACCAACTCTTCGGTGGTTAACCAACCCATGCCTTGAATAAAGCCACCTTCAATTTGGCCTATATCAATGTCTGGATTCAGTGACGCGCCAACATCATGCAGAATATCTACACGCAGCGTTTTATATTCACCCGTTAAGGTATCCACCAGCACTTCTGAACACGATGCACCATAGGCGAAGTAATAAAATGGGCGCCCTTTCGCTGTCCCGTGATCATAATAGATTTTAGGCGTTTTATAGAAGCCAGTACTCGATAGCGAAATCTGGTTAAAATAAGCGAGTTGGATTAAGTCAGCAAATGTCATGACCTGTTCACGGATCGTCACCGTATTATTACTAAAGATAATCTCTTCGTCTGTCACACTAAAGTGCGCTACACAAAAATCAATCAAACGTTGCTTAATAGTACGAGCCGCATTTTGTGCCGCTTTACCATTTAAATCCGTACCTGACGATGCAGCTGTCGGTGAAGTATTCGGTACTTTACTGGTATTCGCCGAGGTAATTTGAATATGCTCAATATCTACTTGGAATTCTTGCGCGACAATTTGCGCCACTTTAGTATTAAGCCCTTGGCCCATTTCGGTACCACCATGGCTTAACTGCATACTGCCGTCAGTATAAACATGCAGTAATGCGCCCGCTTGGTTCAAGAAGGTAGCAGTAAACGAAATACCAAATTTAACCGGTGTTAACGAGATACCTTTTTTCAAAATCGGGCTATTTTTATTGTATTCGTCAATCGCTTCACGACGCGCGGCATACTCACTTGTTGCTTCAAGGTCTGCAACCAAATCATGAATAAAATTGTCTTCTACTTTTTGATAGTAATGCGTAACGTTTCTGTCTTCGGTGCCATAAAAATTCACTTTACGTACATCCAATGGATCTTTACCTAACTTACCGGCAATTTCATCCATAATGTGTTCAATCGTTATCATACCTTGAGGGCCACCAAAGCCACGGAATGCAGTATTTGATGCGGTATTAGTTTTGCAACGGTGACCAATGATTGTCGCGTCACCTAAATAGTAGGCATTATCTGAGTGGAACATCGCACGGTCAGTGATCGAACTTGATAGATCCGGTGAATAACCACAGTTACTCGCCACGATGATTTCAATACCATTTATTTGACCATCATCATTAAAACCAACTTTGTATTGATTAAAGAAAGGATGACGTTTACCTGTCATCATCATGTCTTCAACACGCGGTAAACGGATCTTAGTTGGCCGCCCCGTTAACTTAGCAAACACCGCACATAAACACGCAGGACCTGCTGCTTGGGTCTCTTTACCACCAAAACCACCGCCCATACGGCGCATATCAATCACGACTTTATGCATAGGTACACCAATTACTTCGGCAACCAATTTTTGTACTTCAGTTGGATTTTGCGTAGACGCATAAACGATCATACCACCATCTTCTGTTGGCATCACTGACGCAGCTTGCGTTTCTAAATAGAAATGCTCTTGGCCACCAATATGAATACTACCTTCTAAAATATGCTTAGCTGCTGACAATGCCGCAGCCGAATCACCGCGTTTTTGTTGATGCGATTCAGTCACAAAGCTCTTTTTGGCTAATGCTTCTTCCACATCTAAAATCGCAGGTAGCTCTTCGTATTCAATAATTGCCGCTTGTGCCGCTTGACGGGCAATCTCCATCGAATTGGCCGCGACAGCAATCACAGCCTGACCAAGGTACTCCACTTTACCGTCGGCTAATAATGGATCGCCCGGTAAAATAGCACCGATATCGAGCTCGCCCGGAACATCTTTGGCTTCAATCGCTAATTCCACACCGTCAAATTCATAACACGGTGTTAAATCAATTTTCGTAATATTGGCATGTGCCACATCACTCATGCGTACATACACATGTAACTGATTAGGGTATTCAAGACGATCATCGACATAAACCGCTTCGCCCGTCACCTGAATACCGGCACTTTCATGTTTTACATTTTTACCCACACCAGTCTTGATTGAACGATTCGCTTGCACTAACAATTGCTGCTGTGATGGTTGCACTTTATTGTGATTAGACATAAGACGTTACCCGCGTTTCAATTGTTGTACTTTGCTGTTCTAAATAAAATTTCTTCAGTAGATTCTTAGCTGCTAGTGAACGATATTCTTTACTTGCACGAAAATCAGATAAGGGTGAAAAGTCTTCATCTAACGCTTGCATCGCCGTATAAATACTGTCGTATTCCCACACTGCACCCAGTAATACCTTCTCAGCATGTTGCGCACGCATCGGCGTCGCAGCCATCCCCCCAAATGCTAAGCGCACATCCGTAATAACATTATTTTTCAAGGTTATATTAAATGCAGCTAACACAGCTGAAATGTCATCATCAATACGTTTTGATAGTTTATAAATACCGAATACTTGTTCTGACGTCGGTAATGGAATGACAATTTTGGTAATAAATTCCGCTGCTTTTTGCGCTGTTATCTTATAACCAATGAAGTAATCTTCTAAATCTATTAAGCGCACATCATCACCGCAACGTAATTCAACTTGTGCATTCAGCGCGATTAATGCTGGCGGTGTATCACCAATTGGCGATGCGTTACCTATGTTGCCACCGAGCGTTCCTTGGTTACGGACTTGCAGCGAAGCAAAGCGATGTAATAATTCACCAAAATCTGGGAAGTATAATGCCAAAGTACTGTAACTATCCGTTAAGCTGCGTGCAGCACCAATTTCGATATGGGTATCAGTCACACTGATATCTTTCATCTCTGCCACGTTGCCAACCGAAATCAAGGTATTAATAGGACGATGGAATTGGGTCACTTCCAAGGCTAAATCTGTACCGCCGGCAACAATACTAGCATCAGGGTGTTTCACTAATAACGCCGCCAACTCAGCCACATTATCAGGCGAGTAAGATGATTGGCCGTTACCCGTTAATTCTTGTGTCCCGTTGCGCTCAATGGTACTAAGTTTCGCAACCGTTTCACTTTCTAGGCATTCAAACGCATCAACAATATGCTCTTGCTCTGCTAACGCTATTGCCGAATCAATAATTGAACGATAACCAGTACAACGACATAGGTTACCTGCTAATGCTTCAAAAATAGCATGCTTGTCGGCTGACGGGGTATTCTTGCTTAATGCAAACATCGACATTACAAATCCAGGGGTACAATAACCACATTGGGTACCGTTAAAATCAACAAGTGCTTGTTGCACCTGATGTAAGGCACCGTCTTTTGATTTAAGATCTTCGACCGTGATCAATTGCTTACCATGCAATGCGGATATAAACGTAATACACGCATTTACTGATGTATAGCGGATCCGCCCATCGACAACATCACCAAGTACAACGGTACATGCACCGCAGTCTCCTGATGCACAACCTTCTTTAGTACCTTTCTTCGCTTCTTCCTGACGTAAGAAGTTGAGTACCGTGGTGTTAGGTGAAAGGTCAGATACCTGACACATCTTTTGGTTAAGTAGGAACTTAATCAAATCGTACCTCCTGCGTTATTCCGTAACATTGACATTCACATTAATTGCTATTATTTTTTATTTCTAGCTGTGTTTTGACTGACTAATTGAGCCTATTAAATTAGAAACCTGACTCTAAAGTCAACTTATTGTCACATAAAAATAACAATTGAGAAACAATTTAATAAAATAATTTAAGGGTTATATATACAATTATAGTGAAGATTAGATAAGGCTATAGGTATGGCAGGCAGAAATAACAATGCCAAGTTACATCGAACTTGGCATTGTTTGTATACAATATTATAAAAATTAGCGTTATTTTATTTTTTATTTAGCACATTAGAAAAGACAACATGTAGATCGCTGGAAACGGTCTCGCCATCTAAATTCAGTTTAGACTCGATATGTTTTAAATGTTCACGCATTAATAAGCAGGCTTTTTCAGCATCTTTTTCTTCAATCGCATCGAGTAACTCACTGTGCTCATCCAATACACAATGCGTACTCGTCGCGACTTCGTATTGCGCAATAATCAGCGAGCTTAACGATACCAAGCTACGCTGGAAATTAAATAAAGGCACATTACCAGACATTTCAGCCAACTTTAGATGAAATTCACCCGATAAACGGATCGCTTTACCTAAATCACCTTGTTTGGAGGCTTCATTTTCTTCCACTATTAATTGACGTAAATGCGTGATCTGCTTATTTGATGCATTCTCAATAGCAAGCTTAGTAATAGCATCTTCGAGTGTATGCCGAGCAATAAAGACTTGTTTTGCTTCTTCGACAGAAGGCGATGCAACAATAGCACCGCGGTTAGGACGGATCACCACCACTTGTTCGTGTGACAAGCGTAATAATGCACGACGTATAATAGTGCGACTTACACTAAAAATATCACCCAATGCTTCTTCATTTAATTTTGTTCCAGGCGGAAGACGACGTTCAAGAATGGCATCAAAGATATGTGCATAGACGATATCATCTTGAGCCATTGAGCCTGACTTGCCTTCTGTTTCTACAGAACTACTTAGCTCAGACATTATTTTCACCATTGTTAATCCAATTTAGTTATCTCAATACAACTAAGTACCGCTATAACCTGACATTTATTGATATAAAGTCATAATATGTTAACGCTGTGTAACAATCTAGCCTTATTTTGTATACTATCTTAAAAAAATTGAAAACAATTTTTAACCTGAAATTCCGTTTTTGAGGAGAGAGCGATTTACGTTTACCGTTATCTATTTTTATCGGTTTAGTAACTGATCAACCTCAACGCCTAATGCTACCGTTGCACCAACCATTGGGTTGTTACCCATGCCAATAAACCCCATCATAGCAACATGAGATGGCACCGACGAACTACCAGCAAATTGTGCATCAGCATGCATACGTCCCATTGTATCAGTCATACCATATGACGCAGGGCCTGCAGCAACATTATCAGGATGTAAAGTACGACCCGTGCCACCACCCGAGGCTACCGAGAAGTAAGGATGACCCGCTCGGATACACTCTGATTTATAAATACCCGCGACAGGGTGTTGGAATCGAGTGGGATTTGTGGAGTTACCCGTAATACTCACATCAACACCAGCGGCATGCATAATAGCAACACCTTCACGTACATCATCAGCGCCATAACAAAGAATGTCACCGCGAGGACCAGTTGAAAATGAACGACGGCGAACTTCTTTTAACTCACCCGTTTGATAATCAAATTGAGTTCTGACATACGTAAAACCATTGATACGAGAGATCAGATATGCGGCATCTTTACCCAAACCATTTAAAATAACTTTAAGGGGTGATTGACGAGATTTATTCACATTCAGCGCAATTTTGATCGCCCCCTCTGCTGCAGCGAAAGACTCATGACCAGCAAGAAATGCAAAACATTGGCTTTCTTCATTCAATAATCGAGCAGCAAGTGCACCATGCCCAATACCGACTTGACGTTGTCGAGCAACACTCCCCTCTTTTGTGAATGATTGCAGTCCTTCACCAATAATATTGGCAGCCTCTTCAGCTGAACTTGCTTGACGATATAATGCCAATGCAGTGCCAACGGTATAAGCATCAGCGGCACTATCAAATGCGATAGGCTGCGTTTCCATCACTAAAAATTTAGAGTCAATTCCTTTAGCGAGGCAATATTGATAAGCATCTTCAATTGAAGACAAGTTCATTTCGTTTAGTAGTGCTGTAATTGGGTTTGTAATAGTGCGATTAGTCATAATAGTATCCTTAGATTAAGCTTCACGTGGATTGATCGTTTTAACGGCGTCGTCAAAACGACCATATGTACCTGCAGCAGATTTCATGGCATCATCTGCTTGGACACCTTTGTTGACGGATTTCATCATTTTCCCAAGGTTTACATATTCATAACCAATCACTTCATTATTTTCATCCAACCCTAACTTAGTAACGTAACCTTCTGCAATTTCCATGTAACGAACGCCTTTTGCGCTTGTCGCATAACTAGTACCAACTTGACTGCGTTGAGTTTGGCCCAGATCTTCTAAAGCCGCACCAATTTCTAGTCCACCTTCAGAAAACGCGGATTGACTACGACCATAAGCAAACTGGAGGAAGATCTCACGCATTGCAACATTGATAGCATCGCACACCAAATCAGTATTCATTGCTTCAAGAATCGTCTTGCCAGTTATAATTTCCGCAGCCATCGCAGCTGATTGAGTCATGCCAGAACAACCAATTGTTTCAATTAAGGCTTCTTCAATAATGCCTTCTTTAACATTGAGAGTGAGTTTGGCAGCACCTTGCTGAGGCGCACAAGTTCCGACACCGTGACTTAAGCCTGAAATCGCAATAACTTCTTTAGGATTGACCATTCGGCCTTCAATTGGGATGGGAGCAGATGCATGGAGATCGCCGCGTTGAATCGGGCACATTGATTGAATGTCAGAAGAGTAGTGCATACAATTTTCCTATTAGATTTAGGAAAACAAGGTGTCATCGTGGTGTAAATAACAGTACCAACAAATAATAGTACCAACAAATAAATGTCGTCACTATTCAGTTAATGCTATTTTACAGATTCACTTGTTTTCAAATTTAATAGGAGTCATCAGCCAACAATTGGCGGTTAAGTAGGTGGCACCCCATCACCTTGGTGACCATAATAAATCTTAATCATAATGTTAAGCAAGTCTTGCTTTAGACTCGTTTTTTATATTAAACCTTTCTTATATAAGCATCGTGATTTTATTCACAATCTGGTGATAAACTAAAATTCAGTAAGGTGTTGAAAAAGACTAACCAAACGCTGTTATTTTTAGCGGCTTATCAGCATCATAACTATTTAATACATCTAACAAGCTTGCCATACTCGATTGGTTCTCCAGTGGTAATACAAGATCTTGAGTGGAAGTGGTAGATTGCGCTGCTTGAGCCCGCTCGTTCGCCGTTGGTTTAATTAGCGAATCGTGCGCTAATTTTTGCTGTAATAAGTGAGAACTGTTTTGTAGTACAGACTCTGCCACATATTTAGCATCACCCACCCCTGTACCGACTTCAGGTGAAAAGCAGATCTCTAAACGCAATGCGGCCATATTACTGTTTGCAGCGTATTCATTTAACCTTGCGATTCGCGCAGCATCATACGCTGACGTATCAACGGCAGTATGCTTAACTTCGATTTGTTTCTGATCTGTAATATCAGATGACAACATACTTAATAACAGAGAAAACTTCGCTCTATCACCATTTAAAGTACATTTGTTTAACTGCTGGCCAAGTTGCAGCTCATCAATTAAGGCATGTTGTCGTATCGATTGAACGTAAATAAGTTACCTCTTGAACAATATTGCGCGCAGAACAACCAAATTTTGCCACGAAATAATCAACTAGTAAGTTATCGACCTGTTTTTATAAATATTTAGCTATTTATTCGATTTTTTTATTCACATACAGACATTTTCTGATACTATCCGTTTCGTACTTGTGGAGGGGTTCCCGAGTGGCCAAAGGGATCAGACTGTAAATCTGACGGCTCAGCCTTCGAAGGTTCGAATCCTTCTCCCTCCACCACAATATTTACGTTATGCTGATTACATAAAACTCATTTTTAAAATGATATAAAAGTCGACATAATAATAACATCTAACCTTTAGATGAAAAAAGAATTACTCGTGGAGGGGTTCCCGAGTGGCCAAAGGGATCAGACTGTAAATCTGACGGCTCAGCCTTCGAAGGTTCGAATCCTTCTCCCTCCACCATCATTTAGCTTTGCTGATGACTTGAAATAAGAAGTACGTTGTGGCCAATGTACTATATCTTAAATATGCCTTAAAATAGGTCTTAAAGTCATCGACAAAGTGAATACAACATCTACCAATGCGAGTAGATGAAAAAGCATTACTTGTGGAGGGGTTCCCGAGTGGCCAAAGGGATCAGACTGTAAATCTGACGGCTCAGCCTTCGAAGGTTCGAATCCTTCTCCCTCCACCATCATTTAGCTTTGCTGATAACTTGAAATAAGAAGTACGTTGTGGCCAATGTACTATATCTTAAATATGCCTTAAAATAGGTCTTAAAGTCATCGACAAAGTGAATACAACATCTACCAATGCGAGTAGATGAAAAAGCATTACTTGTGGAGGGGTTCCCGAGTGGCCAAAGGGATCAGACTGTAAATCTGACGGCTCAGCCTTCGAAGGTTCGAATCCTTCTCCCTCCACCATCATTTAGCTTTGCTGATAACTTGAAATAAGAAGTACGTTGTGGCCAATGTACTATATCTTAAATATGCCTTAAAATAGGTCTTAAAGTCATCGACAAAGTGAATACAACATCTACCAATGCGAGTAGATGAAAAAGCATTACTTGTGGAGGGGTTCCCGAGTGGCCAAAGGGATCAGACTGTAAATCTGACGGCTCAGCCTTCGAAGGTTCGAATCCTTCTCCCTCCACCATCATTCTACTTTGATGATTTTACATTCTGGTCAATGTAAAAACAGTCATCATCGTAAAATATCCATCTAGTAATAGATGACAAAAATAGAGAATAATGTGGAGGGGTTCCCGAGTGGCCAAAGGGATCAGACTGTAAATCTGACGGCTCAGCCTTCGAAGGTTCGAATCCTTCTCCCTCCACCACTCTCTATACGATTTATTCCCACCAATGCTAATTAGCACATCTTATCTTTGTAATATACCTTCTAAAACATCAATAAAACCACTATATAACACAATGATTTTCTCAATACTATTTGCTTAATAAGGCAATTAACAGTATGGTTTTGTGATAATTCCTTCGCACAAAAAACACCCAGTTGACAGTTCTGATTAACAAAATAGCGCTCCTCTCAAGACAGTATTATGCATACCTGTTATTGTGGTGAATGCTAATCATTCACGTCTAAATTTACCCATAACCCTTGAGTTTTAAATAAACATGAATCAAAATTTTGACTATCGAAACAAACACGTACTCATTGTTGATGACCAACGTGCTTTTCAGATCATGCTCAAAACCATGTTGCTTAACTTCGGGGCAAAAGATGTCACACATGTGGGAAGTGCCGAAGACGCATTAAAATTATGCCGTCACAATACCTATGATTTACTGTTAGTTGATTACAATCTTGGCTCTGGCCTTAATGGACGTCAGCTATTTGAAACATTAAAAATGGATAACTTATTACCTATCCATACCGTATTTTTCTTAGTCACAGGTGATAATTCGAAAGCGATTGTATTAAGCGCAATTCAAATGACACCCGATGATTATTTAATGAAGCCGTTTTCACAAAACGAACTTAATTTACGTATTCAAAAAGCATTCAATAAAAAAGAGGCTCTGCTGCCGATCTACCAAGCAATTAAGGATGACGATTTTGCTCAGGCAATGGAAGAATGTGATAACGCAATAATCTACTCTGCACGCTATCGTAATTTCTGTCGTTTGTTTAAAGCAGAGCTATTAATTGAAAAGGAAAAGTACGCTGAAGCGCGTACTATCTTAGAAGAGTTTATAGAGGACCACCCGCATACCCAAGCACAATTGCTGTTAGGTCGAGTATATTATCTAGAGAAAAACTACCAGCAAGCGATCCCACTATTATCAGACATCATTAAGTATAATCCGATGCTGCTAGATGGTTATGATTGGTTAGCGCATTGCTTTAGGGATGGTGGCGACAGTGAAAAAGCACTGCAAATTGTGCAACGCGCGATCAAACATTCCCACTTGTCATTAGAGCGTCAAGGACTACTCGCAGAATTGGCACTTGATACAAATATGAATACGATAGCCAAAGAAGCCTTTTTCGCTATTTTAATGCAGACCAAAAACACCATACATCAAGCTCCCCAACATCTGATTAATTATGTTCAAGCTATTATTCTTGTCGCGAAAAATGAAGAAGACAAATTTAAACAAGGCCGCTTGTTACAAGAGATTAGCGGTTTGTTTCACCGTTCTTCGCAACAACACCCCTATGTAGAAGAAGATGAATTATTGGCATTGGAAGGTTACAGTTTAGCGTCTATTCATAATGTGAAAGGCAACCAAGTTAAAGCGAAACACACCCTGCTAAAAAGTAATGAAGCGTATTTAACCGAACCCGAAGGCACACCAGAATGGTTAGGGCCACAACTGGTTAATCTACTTGTCGAGTTAGAAGAATTTGAATTTGCTGAAAAGCTGCAGCCTTATATTCAACACTCTAACGTACACAGCGAAAAGTTACTTGCTAGTATCAGTGGTGAAGAAGACAGTAAAGAGGTTCAATTTCAGCACCACAACAAACTGGGTATTGAAGCATTTACTGAAGGTAAACTTGACCTTGCATTACAACACTTTGAAACCGCACTTTCTATCGCGCCACTCAATACTGGTGCAGCGCTGAATAAAGTGCAAGTGTGTATCGCGCTACTCGTCAAAGTCGAGCGACCATGGCCAGAAGTAACCAAGAAAATAGCCGATACCTTTACCGAGCTAGAAAACTTCCCACTATCTGAACAACAAGCAGAGCGTAAAACAGAATTGAGAAAAGAGTTCAACATCCAGCGTATGCAAGAGAAGAAAAGAGCAAACAAAATCTAAGTCTGTTATCAACTTAGACTTTACCTAACATAAAGCGCGCTATGACTAAGGCGCAAGACTCGTGTGCTTGTATTTTATTACTTCCTTTAGAGAAACCCCTATAACAATAAAAATAACACCAAGTACTTTAATAAGTAGTTCACTGGTTGAGCTTGACGATGAGTCCAAAAACAAACCAAAGCACATTTGACCAGCAATAACTAAAATCATTGTACTCGTAGAACCTAGATGGCTCATGACAAGGCTATTAATTACCACATAAAAAGCCCCAATAAACCCTCCAAAGTAAACGACCATATTTGAACCGCTCGAAAGTTGAGGAGTCTCTCGCAATGCAAACATTACAATTGAAAGAAATAAAAAACCTGTTAGGTGATTTATATATGAAGCCCTAAATGCTCCACTGTAGGTGGCTAATTGTCCGTTCAATATACGGCTTATCGCGATACAAAATCCGTTCAATAATGCGATAAAAATATAAAGGGTCATTTTAATACCTCTGAGAAATAATGAGTATTGAACCGAAAACTACCAATGAGATAGGAAGCAATTCTAAAAGAGTTAATTTCCTTTTTCTTAATCCAAATAATCCTAATGCTTCACAGAAAATAGAACAGATAAGTTGTCCGATTAATCCTAGAGCCAGTGTTCCTGATAAGCCAATAGCGCTATTCACGGTTACCGAAGCAAGGATAACGGTAAGTGCGCCGGGTAATCCCCCTAAGTAAAATAACTTAGGTACATCACTTTTAATTGGAGTAGGTAAACTTACGGCTTTAATGACCACATGGTAAAGTCCCAACGCCAGCAGACCACCTAAACCATGCGCCAACCATGAAGCGTTTATTGCGGATGTTTCTAGCGCAAGTTGGCTATTGATATGGATCATCATAGCCAGCAAACCACCTCCAATAATAGCCAATATTGAATATCTATTTATATTTTGCATATTACCCTCTCTCTTGTTTGAGAATACTTTAACTGATTATAAAAAGGATGATAATATCGTTCTAGTTGAATCATTGGTGAGTAAAAGTTGACAATATGAAAGATAATTTCTCCGCAATTCCAGTATTTGTAGCAGTAGTAGAAAAAGGGAGTTTTTCGTCTGCAGCAGAAAAGCTAGGCATGACAAAGTCAGGAGTAAGTAAGAGAATATCTGTCTTAGAAGATAGCCTAGGAGTGCGATTATTTAATCGAACGACAAGGAGCATAACGCTAACCGAAGCTGGCGAACGGTTTTCAGATTATGCTAGGAACAGTGTCGTTATTGCAAACGAAGGGTTTGCAACACTACATAATCTACAAAATACACCGAAAGGAACGTTGAAAATAAACGCCCCCATGACGTTTACGCGTTTACATATCGTTCCTTATATAAAAGAGTTCTTAGATTCCTACCCTGACGTAAAAGTAATACTGAGTATGGATGACCGAATTGTAAGCATAGTTGAAGGGGGTTATGATCTTGGGATTCGAATCGGTGAACTTGAAGATTCCTCGCTGATCGCTAAAAAACTTGCTGATTGTAAAAGCGTACTCTGCGCCTCACCACAATATACCTCGAAACATGGCATACCATCAAAACCTGAAGACTTATCTAACCACAATTGCATCTACTACAGTCTATTTCAGGCTGGAACTGAATGGACCTTTTACAAAGACAGTAAAAAACTAAAAATAGAACCTAAAGGCAACTTTATCGTTAATAATAGTGATGCGATTTTAGAGGCATTACTGAATGGACTCGGTATTTGCCAGATGCCAACCTTTATCGTCGCAGAGCACTTGAAATCAAACAAACTTATTTCAATCATGGACGAATATACTCTCCCAAAGCATGCAATATATGCAGTCTATCCCGAGAGAAAACACCTCCCTGAAAAAGTAAGAGTATTCATCGAGTTTATGCACAATAAATTAGGCGGAGGTTCAGGTTATTGGGATAAGTAAAAAGGGGTTGCAACTAGGATAGTAAAAACCAAAGCATTACTCGTCCCGATGGTTCGGGGGGGACCATTCTGGCTTACTGCGCTAGAAGTAATAAGGTCACATAGCCACTCCCGCACTGAGGCAAAATACATATAATCTAAGATTTAATTAGAAGGCCACGCGTTACCACTATATATAGCTTTTAAGCTAGTGATATAGAATTCAATTACATCCTTAATCAATTATAAACACTACATTACGTGACCCGTATCACCTCACGTCCTCCCACTCTGTTAAGAACACCTAACTATTTGATTTTTAATTATTAATTAACTTTAATTTTAATGGGCATGCTAATTACTGTATTAACATAGGCATGTTTACAAGATACTTTATTCTTAGCGAACATATTTACCAATAATTGAGCATTACAAAAAATCTTTAGATTTCTGTATATGCTTAACCACAAATATAATATGAGAAATACCAATATGAAAAAAATAATACTTGCCACATTATTACTTTTACCCGTTGCTGCTTTTGCATCTGGCGATGAACGAATTAAAAGCATAACCCCTGAAGACATTAAATATGTTCAATCCTCTGAGACTTATACTTATGTGAGGTGCTGGTATCGTCCTCATTATAATCATGACGATCCAGCAACAGATTGGAAATGGGCATTAAATGAAAATGGCAGCTATTACACCATATCTGGTTACTGGTACTCGTCAACTTCATTTATGAATATGTTCTATACCACATCACCTCAAAAACAAATTATGGAGAGATGCGCAGAAACTTTAGATGTTACTCACGACACCGCAGATATTACGTATTTCGCTGCTGATAATAAGTACTCTTATAATCACTCAATTTGGGTAAATGACAGCAATGCACAACCAGATGCGATCAATAAAATTGTGAGCTTTGGCGATAGTATCTCAGATACAGGGAATTTCTTTAATGGCGCACAATGGCAAGCTCCAAATATAAATTCATGGTTTTTAGGTCACTTCACTAACGGTTTTGTATGGACAGAGTACCTTGCAAAAGAAAAGGCGCTACCTCTATACACATGGGCTGTTGGTGGGGCTGCAGGAAATACACAAAAAAAAGTACTGTCAGGTATCCATGACCAAATAGACTCATATCTTAACTATGTAGCGATGGCAAAAAATTATCAGCCGGAAAATAGCCTATTTACACTCGAGTTCGGGCTTAATGATTTTGTAAACTATGACCGTTCAGTCATCGATGTAAGTAATGACTTTAGTTACGCATTGAAGGTACTAACGGATAATGGTGCACAGAACATTCTTATTCTCAACTTACCTGACGCGACAAAATCTCCTCAATTTAAATACAGTACTGAGGAACATGCAAAAATAGTAAAACAAAAGATCACAAGTTTTAACCTATTTATTAAAAAATTAATTAATGAATATCAAAATAAAGGTGTAAATATAGTCCTATTTGATACAAATACATTAATTAAAAACATAATTAATACACCTGAAAAATATGGCTTTAGTAATGCTAAAGATGCCTGCTTAAACATCAACAGGTCATCAACTGTCGATTACTTTACAAGTCATGCATTAACAAGTGAGTGCAATTCGGATGGCTCTGATAATTATGTTTTCTGGGGGGTGACTCACCCGACAACAAAAACTCATAAGGTAATTGCCGAACAAATATCAGGCTCTAAACTGAAACAATTTAAGTTCTAATAGGCGCCAGTGAACATGATCGTCAGCACTTATTAAAATAATAAATTTAGACAAGCGCCAAAATAGTTATATAGCGCTTGTCTCAATTTTACGAGTTATCAGAAGAGCATTTTAAATTGCTCTCCCAACACGCTCCACCTTTTAACTCACATTTCTCCAATGCCTTACCTTTAGCTTCTGCTTCTGTACGCCCTGTACCATATACTGCTCCTGCAGTAATATCCTTGATATAGCATCCCCATACATCTTTCTTCGTAGGAGTAGGAACAGTGTCATCTTCATCGTCATCAATTTTATCTGATAACCTTATAATTAACGTTTCTAATCTTCGAATGTCTTTTCTAAGCATCCGCACTTCTTTTTTTAGATCCTTAAATGCAGCAGCATCGGAAACTTCGCTTGCACTTACCTTCCCGAAAGACAATAAAACCATCATTGCTAAAACTAAACTTTTCATTCTGATATACCATAAATTAAAGTAAACACGATTTAAGTCTGTTGCATTCATCAACGAACCTAAATATCAGACTGATTCTATGGTTCTGTACATTAAACGCAAGAAAATAGGTACTAAAACCTGTTTTAGGTCGTCCTAAATCATATTCTAGGGCGTCTACAACCATGCTTATTGACATACTAGCGTCACTTTTAGCCTAAATCAGGAATCGTTAAATGAAGTTACCTATCGTCCTTAGTGTTTTATTTCTATGTATTAGTAAGCTAGCCTTCGCAGAGTCTGTTGGATTTCAACAGTTTCAGTTAGCTAGTGATACTAGCCGCCCATTAAAAGTCAGCCTCTGGTATCCCACCTCTCAAAATACCCCCTCAGAATCAGTTGCCGAAAATATAGCGTTTATTGGATCTGAGGTGATAAAAGATGCTTCGGTTTTCCCCACAAAGCATCCTCTTGTATTACTCTCACATGGATATCGCGGAAACTGGAAAAATCAAAGCTGGCTTGCAAACTCGTTGGCACTAAAAGGTTATGTGGTCGCAGCTCTCAACCATCCTGGAACCACAACATTTAATCATTCTAGACTACAGGCATCGCAGTGGTGGAAACGCCCACACGATTTGGTGCGCGTATTGGATTACCTACTAAAAGATGAAATTTGGCGCACCTCAATTGATGCAGAAAACGTATCTGCTATCGGTCACTCTTTAGGAGGCTGGAGTGTGATGCAATTAGTCGGCGCACAACTTGACCGCGACGCATTTAAAACGCAGTGCCAACTGTACCCCAATCCCAAAACATGTGGCCTAGCAGACGAACTGGGACTCACATCATCACAACCAGGAGAACCAAAATCCTTTGATTTCTATGATCCACGAATCAAAAAAGCGGTGATTTTAGATCTCGGTGGTGCACGTAGCTTCTCTTTAAAAAGTATGGAAAAAGTGGAGACACCCGTGCTGATATTAGGTGCAGGGATCGATATTGGAGACTTGCCTCAAGCAATGGAATCTGGTTATCTGGCCGAACATCTGCCATTATTTAATCGTCATTATAAGGTGTATGAACAAGCAATGCATTTCAGTTTTTTACAAGTGTGTAAGCCTGGCGCTATCGCTCTTTTAGAGGAAGAAGTACCCGGGGATGGTATTATATGTAAGGACGCTTCTGGTACAAGTCGACTCATGCTCCATCAGCAAATGTTTAAGGATATTTTTAACTTCCTCACTCGTGCATAGTAAAATAATCTAATATACAAGGCACTCTCTTCACCGGATAGTGCCCTGCATTGACCTTATACTATTATTTTTCGCAAAGTACTAAGCGTCATTTCTATATGTGCTGGGTGTTTGACCTGTGATGCGCGTAAACTCACGGTTAAAGTTAGACTTGGTCTGAAAGCCAGCGCTAAGATAGATATCAGTGATACTATCTTCACTGTCTACAAGCCGCTTTTTCGCATAAGTAATTCGGTATTCATTCAGTACTTTCGAAATATTCATTCCGCATATCTGATTTACAGCCATAGAAACTTGCCGCGTAGGAATGCCGACTTTTCGCGACAAACGACCCAAGGTTAAATTCATATCGCGGAACGCTTCTTTATCCTTCATCAAGGTATCAATTTTACTCACGATGTCCTTAGCATCCTGTTCAGATAATCGAACACTTTTCGAAGGGGGGGCGATGCTAGCCTCTCGCAACGACTTTTCCTCTACATCTGACAATACCTCTGACTCCGTACTTAATGTACTAAAGCCAACAATAATCACAGCAACAACGACGCTCGGAATAAGGATTAGATAGCTGAGCGATAAAATATATAGCGCATGCTCTCCACCATACACCATAAAATCAAAAGACAGTACGCCATCAATGCAGGCAGATACAAGTAAGGTGATACCTGCAACACGCTGCGCAAAGAGCACCCGCTCAACATGAGAAAGCCGAACATCTTCCGGCATCACGAATGATGAACGTATGAGTAAAGTGCCATAGCTAAGATAGAGCATAGTCAAAATAACATCTATCGCGTTCAACCATAATTCGGGCCACCACGAACATACAATAATCACAAGGGGACCAGAAAGATGTAACCATGAAAGGCGTCCCGCATTGTATGTTTTAGAAAAACAACACCAAGCCATCACAGGTAAAAACGATGCAAAAATAGGCTGTAAGCACCTGAAAATGGCGATGTCAAAAGTCCAGCGAAGCCCAACTACAGCCGTACTTATCGCACATAAAGTGATAAATAAAGAAGCCCTTTTTCCCTCAACTGGTTTCTTAGCAAATAAAGTAATTGCAATAATCACCAGCAACAGTGACATAATAAAAGGCAGTGGAATAGCAATCATTAAAACTCCGTTTAGATATTAAAGCTAGGCAAGTTAACAAAGTCACCGATTGTAAAAATGGGATGTTTGATGCTAGCGTTAATCTTTTGTCGATTTCGCGATAAAATGAAGCGGCGTAAACCCTGTTTTCTGACGAAAAAAACTAATAAAAGCACTATCGCTCGAGAAACCGAGACGATAAGCAATATCAGTAACACGTAACTGCTTTGATAATAACTCTATTGCCCCTAGTAACCGCCATTGTTGACGCCAACTTTGATAAGGCATCCCAGTCTCTTTGGTAAAAATACGCGTGATCGTCTTAGTACTGGCTCCCACCTCTGTACTTAATTGTGCCAATGTAGGAGCGAGGAAGTC
Organism: Moritella sp. 28; assembly: GCF_018219435.1. NCBI lineage: Bacteria > Pseudomonadati > Pseudomonadota > Gammaproteobacteria > Alteromonadales > Moritellaceae > Moritella > Moritella sp. 28. The sequence continues at coordinate 3,673,788 of NZ_CP056121.1, forward strand.
TTCGTTATTAATCTTAAGTAGCCAACCTTTTAATCGATAATCATGAGGTAAGGGCAAATTCAAATGTGTATCTTTAGCGGCATTCAATTCTTCAATAAGTAGATTCACAGAATTAATCATTTCATCTTCTGGTTTATCAAATGGCCACATTGCCATTCTCTCAATCAAGGCTAAAAATAACGGGTTAACATCCAAGATCCTCATTTCACGTGATAATTTAGGTTGTAACGATTCATTAAAAAACAGTGACCGATAATGGCTTACGTTCGTCATTTGAGCACTATGCTCAATACCCGCAGGGATCCAAGCAGCACGCATAGGAGGAAGAACACACTTCATTCCAGCCATTGTTATCACTATACAACCACGCTGAGAGAACATTAATTGATCTTTTGTATGTGTATGTAGGCCCGAATCATGATCACGGGAAATAGATGCAACACCAACGACTAAACCTGAATGTTCGTCGACATTGAAGTCAGATGTTTTCGAAATAAAAGCCATTTCCTCACCTCGTCCTTAAATTGATGTTTATTGTTCCAATGTTAACATTAACACCATTCTACGTACTATATAATTCTCATTATCATAACGAATGTGATTTCTGAGTCATAAAGTAAATTCTCTAACGTTAGTTTGCACTAGCGATAAAGAGGCAATAAAAAGTAGGAAAAAATAATGAATACCGAAGTAAAAAAGATTTCAATTCCTTTAGCGGTCATATTACTGATGTTTCCGCAAATTATCGAAACCATGTACAGTCCAGCACTGACATCCATTAAAAATCATTTTGGTGTTTCGGCTGCAGCTGCCGCACAAGCACTATCTATTTTCTTTATTGCTTTTGCTGTCGGGGTTGTTGTTTGGGGTCGTATGTGTGATGTCATTGGTCGACGTACCTCAACATTAGCAGGCTTAATGGTTTTTATTGTAGCGGCCGTTTTTACGTTAATGGCGCCAAGTTTCAACATGCTGCTTGCAGGGTTTGCTTGTTGCGCTTTTGGGGCAGCGGTAGGTTCAATTTGTATCCAAACCATTATTCGTGATGGCTACCATGGTATGGAACTTTCACACGTTTTCTCAATCGTGGGAACTTCTATTGGCTTGAGTCCTGTAATAGGTATGCTAACAGGTAGCTGGCTGACCACACACGGTGGATACACTTGGGTCTTTTCCGCTATGGTAATATTTGTCGCTGCGCTTTTAGTATGGTCGTTTATTCAACTGCCAGAAACGAAACCAGCGAACAACCACCGTGATAGCTTATTAGCTGTTGGTCTTAAAATGCTTAAAGATGGCCATATTTGGTATATCTCGCTTATGGTCGCGATTTTTAATATTTCGCTATTTTCATACTACAGTATTGCGCCATTTATGTTTGAAAAGCTTGGTGTCAGTGTTGAATACTTTGGTTATACAGGTTTTTTACTTGCTGCAGGCTCTATTGTGGGGTCAATGATCAACATGAGATTAATACGCCGCCACTTAAGCCATGATCGTATAGTTAGTCTTGCGACAGCCTTACTTTTACTCAGTGGTATCTGTGTCTATCTTCTACAAGACTCAGTATGGTTCTTTGTCCCAATGATGTTGGTTTATTTGTCTTTTGGACTCGCGTTACCCAACCTACTAAGTGGCGCATTAACGGATTACCGTGATCACTTAGGCAGCGCAGGTGCATTACTTGGCCTGTTCTACTACCTCATGATTGGCTTTGGTTTACATGCCGCCAGTGACTTTGGCAGCCTCGCCATCACTTTACTTATATGTGGGCTACTCGCCTGTATACTTATAGGATTAAAATTAGCACGCAATTTAATAAACATTGACCTTAAGGATATCGATTTATAACTCACTATAAAACGAAAAGTGCCGCAAATATTACGGTACTTTTCGTTTAACTTAACCATAACAGCTGAATAGGTATATTCATCCTTATTCTTATTCTTATTCTCAGACCTATTGTTTGTACTCGGAGCGATGCTATTTCTAGAATGTATGGCTTTAAAATAAAAGCCATTTTCTCACCCTGTCCTTAAATCGATGTTTATTGTCTCAATATTAACATTACCTGTAGCCTACATATTATATGCTTCCATTGTCATAACTATGTGCTTTATGACACATAAAAAGTAGGAGTAATAATGAATACAAACGTAAAAAAGATTTCAATTCCTTTAGCAGTCATATTACTGATGTTGCCGCAAATTATAGAAACCATGTACAGTCCAGCACTGACATCCATTAAAAATCATTTTGGTGTATCAGCTGCCGCAGCCGCACAAGCATTATCGATTTTTTTTATTGCTTTTGCTGCTGGGGTTATTTTTTGGGGTCGTATGTGTGATGTTATTGGCCGGCGTACCTCAACATTAGCAGGCTTAATTGTATTCATTGTATCAGCCGTGTTTACCTTGATATCGCCAAGCTTCAATATGCTACTACTGGGGTTTGCTTGTTGCGCTTTTGGAGCAGCGGTATGTTCAATTTGTATCCAAACCATTATTCGTGATGGCTACCAAGGTATGGAGCTTTCACATGTTTTCTCTATCGTTGGGACTTCAGTTGGTTTGAGTCCTGTTATTGGCATGTTAACAGGCAGCTGGCTAACAATACATGGTGGTTATACTTGGATTTTTGCTGCCATGGTCGTATTTGTCGCACCGCTCTTAATATGGTCATTTATTCGACTGCCTGAAACTAAGCCAGCGAACAACCATCGCGATAGCTTATTAGCTGTCGCTCTGAAAATGTTAAAAGATGGCCATATTTGGTATATCTCACTTATGGTCGCTGTTTTTAATATTGCATTGTTTTCATATTACAGTATTGCGCCATTTATGTTTGAAAAGCTTGGAGTCAGTATTGAGTATTTTGGTTATACTGGTTTGTTACTTGCTGCAGGCTCTATTGTAGGGTCAATTATCAACATGAAATTAATCCGCAACCACTTAAGCCATGATCGTATAATTAGTCTTGCGAGCGCTTTACTTTTACTCAGTGCTATATGTGTGTACCTTCTGCAGGATTCAGTATGGTTTTTCATTCCAATGGTAATGGTTTATTTATCTTTTGGGCTAGCAATACCCAACCTTCTAAGTGGTGCATTAACGAATTACCATGATCACTTGGGCAGTGCCGGGGCGCTACTTGGCCTATTCTACTATCTCCTCATTGGTTTCGGTTTACATGCTGCCAGTGACTTTGGTAGCCTCGCCATCACTTTACTTATATGTGGGCTAGTCGCCTGCATGCTTGTAGGGCTAAAATTGACACGCAGTGGAATAAACAGTGACCTTGGTCAAGGCTCAAGCTCTTAATACAACACCAAAAATCCCTGTTCAGTTTAGATTAAACCTTGTTAGGGTACTTATCCTAGCAAGGTTTTCAATGAAAACTAGGATGGTATCAGTCATCAATTTACGAGTTCATTCACGAGTTAAAGCACGGGCGCCTGCGATCCCTGAAAACAGCGAAAAGATGTTCACCTCCCTGAGTCGTCACTACATTATACAGAAGTGGCGCGATTACTCTAAGCCGATGATAAAGCGCTTCACCCTGCAACATCTGAACGAAGTTATTTACTTGCTGAGTATCTGGAGCAAGACGTGTCCGTCGACCTCTACGCACCATGGTATTGTTGGTACCCGTTGCTTTATCCAACGGGAGCAACCAGTCCTGGCTCTCATCACATGATTGAGCCCACGCCATTTGAGGAGCAACCCAGTCAGCCACATCAACCAATATATCCTCACCAAAAGCTTGCTCATCATTAAATGGCATGAATAGGTTTTCACCGACTGCATAAGGCTTGGAACTGGCATCGCCGATGCGATTAGAAACAAGGGTTTGATGTAAATCATTCATCTCATGCCCAGCAATCTTCACGGTTCCCTTCTGTGGAGTAACCTCACGCGTTAATACATCAGAAAACGCACCTTTTGGAATGGTCGAGCTAATACCTTCCAATATCGAATGCCTATCTTTATCATGCACAAGATCGATGTCTCTACTAAGGCTAGTCAACGTAGTAGATTCGCCATCAAACAAAGTCTCTGTCACCAAATTTTTTGGTGCGAAACGTTCGATTACGAGCTCCCAACGCAGTGCCATATCTTGGGTCTGGTTGTAATAAGCTAGCAGCTCTTTCCAAGGCGACGACAGATCTTTGTAAGCTGCGAGCGCAGCAATCAAAGCACCTACTGTTACGTCGCCTTTAATCGCTAAGTAACCACCAACAGAATAGAAAAAGAAGGGGGTCAATTGATTGATAAAGTTGTTCAAAAACTTCATAAAGAACTTCTTTTGATAAATCTTAAAACGAAGACTGAACAAGTTCCCCAAACGATTAGAAAACAATGACAATCTATGACGTGCCCTGCCGTTCATACGAATATCACTCACACCTGCTGCAGTTTCACCAATATCAGCAGCAAATTTTCTAACCTCTTTTATCCTCTCTTTATTCAACACATTAATCTGGCGCTGTAATTTAGGAATAATCCATGCTTGCAATGGAATAAGCGCTATGGACGCTACCCCAAACCAGAAACTCTGGGCAAATAGAAACACAAGAATTGTCAGCATCTGCCCAGCCTGAAAGACAGGTTGCGATAGCATATTTCCCATAAATGACCCCATGGGTTCCGCTTCAGATGTCACCATAGAGACCAACTCACCTTGACTTGTGGTGCGAAAATATGAACGTGGAAACTTCAACATCCGGGTGAGAAGTTTAAAGCGAAATCGTCGTAATAAACGTTCCGACAACACACCTTTCATGGTGTTTAAGTGCATTTTCAATAACCCGTTGGCTAATACAGATAATAGAAAACCGACACAAAGAAGCATCAAAAACTGGGTCTGACTTAGGTTCATGCCCAGCAATAAAACGTCTTCCCCTGTTCCACCAATGGCATCGTTAATAATGCGCTTAGGTAACTCCAGTGAAGCGTACAAAATAGGAAAAGTCAGGAGCGTGGTCGCTGTTAGAGCCAGCTGATTTCTTTTTGAATACTTCCAGATAAATTGAAAAATGCTCTTTTCCATTTTTCGCTCTCCTCTTGCAGGATTAGTAGATATGCCACACATTTACAGGCCATTTAATGTTTTAAATAGATAGCATTAATATTTATGAATCAGGCACACTCTAACTTTAGTCCATTTGAAATCGCCGCTTTAACTGATTTGTAAATTGTGCGACATGAGAAGCTGCAAGATCGTCCCCAGTGCTGTAGCCATCACTATGAGCACCAAAATATTGATAATTAACTTATTTTTTACACACTTATCACAAATATAGGCTATTGCTACATGATGAGCATCACCTGTTGATATAGCATGTTTAAATGTAATTTCGATCGAATGATGGTGAACGCCCCATCTGAATGATATATTTCAGAATAATCAATGGCTTTTATGACTGACTTAAGTAGTTTTAGGTTGTTTGGTGTATTCATTAATTTATATTTTTCAGACATACAATAATTACTACACGTATGTAAACTTAACTCTATTTATCATATAGATAGGATGAATTTATAAATGGCTTTTAAAAAAACTAATACAAATTAGATACCTACCATTGGTGGTTTACTCAACACTAGGTAGTTAGTTCCGCTCAAGAAGAAGCGGAACCTACATCAAACTGTTATTTATTAGATTTAGATGGTGAAACTTAGATAGTGAAGTCATCGCCCCATTTGATCGAATCAGCATACTGACTGGCAAAAAGTTCTTCCGAAATACCAAGTACGTGACAATGATTATTGACTTGTTCCCAATCAGCGTTCTCATAGGCTTTTACTGCATTAAGCAGGTGCCCAAGCTCTCCTTTACCTTCGTTCAATGCCAATTTAAGTTCCTCACTGAGGGGTAAATTAGTTAAAAGCTGAGACAGAGGTTTATCCAATAAAGCATCCAGCAAAGAAAACATCCCCATTAAAAAGGCTTGGTTTGGCTCTGTTTTAAATGACCCTTTAGTAACGAGCTGTTCACAAATTCGCGCCCGTTGGATAGACAGAACATAGAGAGACTGAGGTTTATGCTGATTGGCATGAGCGGCTGTCATTAAAGAAATAAATCGGCGCAGCTTGTCCTGCCCTAGATAAATCAGAGCATGCTTAAATGAAGTGATGGTTTTGCTAATAGCAGACGATGCATTTACATATTTCAGGAGTTTATAAGATAGGGTAACATCGCTGGCTATCAATTTCCCTATCGCATCATAGTCCAGTTCTGGAGTGGCAATTTCAGTGCACAATTGCAATGTGACCAGTTCTGATGGTTCAATAGTCCGTTGCTGCACCATTTCTGGTTTACTAAAGAAATAGCCTTGGAAGTAATTAAATCCAATTTTTTTTGCTTGCTGAAATTCTTCGTAGGTTTCTACTTTTTCCGCTAAGAATTTTATCTTATAATTGCGATTATTATGAATAAAAGACTTTGCTTCAGGGAGTGGGTAAAGTTGGATATCAAACTTAATAAAGGCGATGTAAGGTAAGAACCTGTCCCAGCGAGCATCTGGGATAAAATCATCAAGGGCCATCTTGTAGCCTTTTTTATAAAAAATAACGACCGCTTGTAATAGTTCATCTGTCGGCTCGCAATCTTCCAGAATCTCAATAATTAGTTTATCTTTGGGGAGTAAGGTCGGTATTAACCTAATTAAGCTACGGTATGGAAAATTGATAAAAGCAAGTTTATTCCCTGTCGTATTCCAACATGAATTCATGAACTGATCTGATAGCAAGCGACTGGTTGCTTGCTCTGCATCTATATCGGGAAATGAATTTTTTGGACCATCCCGAAATAACAATTCATAACCAATTGTATTTTTATCTGTATCTAAAATCGGTTGTCTAGCTACGTACGAATACATGCGTTATTACCTTTTATACAAGACCCTAGAATATGATGAATATTGTAGGGTTGTTATCAAAAACAAGCTAAATCTTACTTGATATTACTATAAAAATACCTATTTTCAGTATACGTATCTTGGCGGAATCGTCAATATATGGCCTGTTCTAGCTATTCCACGCAGCTATTCTGCCGCAGTTTTTAATCAAGAACGATTATTTTATACTGTATTATTTTTATTTATCAGCTGAGTCACAATTTGTAAAAAAATAGTCTTGCTTTTCCTTGCTGTAAACAAAAATAATAATAGAATCAATTGTATGTTTTTTTATTAATAATTAACAGGGACGGATCCCAATGTCTAAATATAAATTATCGTTTGGTGAAATAATTATACTGAAGCCAAATTTAGCTGAAGTGATAGTCGACAATAATATCGAAATGGATTTAGAAATGGTTGGAGAATACCATGAATTTTTACTCTCCAAACTTGAACACCCTTTTAATCTGTTAATCAATAAAGTCCATCAATACACTTATACCTTTGAAGCTCAACAACATTTAGCAACACTAGCTCAAATAGGTTCAATGGCTGTAGTTGCTTATAGCTCTGTCACAAAAAAATGTACAGAAAGTCTTGTGGACGTTCCTAGGCCAATGCCATGGAATATCAAAATCTTCAGTGACCGTCGTTTAGCATTGGACTGGCTTACTAATACGCAGTCATAATCGAATATAGTATGCAGACAAATTTACTGCATCACTACATTTAGATGAAATGAAATGAGATGAAAGAGAAAGACTCGTGGAGCTGCAGCTTGGTCGATAAAAACATGAATCTAAGCGCAAAGCCTTTTATTCTTCCTATACTAAATGCAGTACTTTTAACCGTGAGATGCTGATATAAGGAAGACAATGGCCTCTTTATTTGATGTTGCTCGCCGAGTGATCACTCGACTTGAAATTGTGAGTCAAACCCTCAGTCTACGTAAAGTACGCGGCGAGGAAGCGAGTTATTCGCCCTCGCCCTTGCCTTTGTCGGATGTAGATACGCTTGTTGGAAAAACGGTGTTGATCAGCGGTGGGTCGCGGGGAATTGGTTTAGCCATTGCGACCGCGTGTGCTAAGGCTGGCGCGAATGTGGTGATAGCTGCAAAAACCACGATCCCACACCCTAAATTACCAGGCACCATTTATACCGCCGCGGAGGCGATTAATCAGTCTTGTGCTGGGCGAGCCATGGCTATTCAGCTTGATGTACGTGATGAAATCGCGGTCCAACGCGCGGTGGATGAAGCTGTTGATGAGTTCGGTGGTATCGATATTTTAATCAACAATGCCAGTGCGATCCATCTGGATCAGATTGAACATACGCCCGTGAAAAAGTTTGATTTGATGTTTTGTATTAATGTCAGAGGGACATTTTTACTGACACAGGCCTGTTTACCGCACTTGCGCCGTAGCCAACATTCCCACGTAGTGACTTTGTCTCCACCGATCAATCTCGACCCAAAATGGTTTAAACAATACGGAACATACACGACATCGAAATATGCGATGTCATTATTGAGTCAGTCATTTTCCGAAGAGTTCGCAGCCGATGATATTGCCGTGAGTTCTTTGTGGCCGAAAACAGCGATCGCAACATCCGCGGTCGAAAACATGATGGCGGGAAAATTGATTGAAGGGGGCTGCCGCAAACCAAGTATCATGGCGGATGCGTGTCTCGCTTTGATTAGCCAGTTACCTTCAGAGCATCAAAATGGCTTTTATCTTGATGAAGATGTGTTACGTGCACAAGGTGTTAAAGACTTCGATGCATACAGTTGCCATCCTGGGAAACCGTTACAACGAGATTTATTTTTGGATGATGAAATCCATGGCAAACCAAATGAAAGCACCTTCAGCGTTATGAAGCCTGATTAGTTAATGATTACGTAACTTATCAGCTACTTAAATTTTAATCTGTATTTAACGCCAAGACCAGCCTAGTACATACAGCAATATATCAAGATAAGTATTTATAGTTAGACGCATACTTACATACATTGACAACATTTACACGTATTTACATGCTCTTACACGCCCTTCATTTACAACCTTAAATGAAACTGTAAAATTAATGAAACACTGTAATTTGTGAATTTATTTAGGTTGGACTTTGATGAGAGTGATAAATACTTTAAATCGTAGTGCTGCACAACCAGCATCAATTAGGTACGTGAATCATTCAATTACATCAAAAATCTCCAATAAGGCGCTTTTAACTTTTAGTCGAGGTAATAAGGATTTGTTTAATACCTATCGTCTATCAAGACTGGGGGATTATTTACCTATCTCGTCCGATATCTTAAATAAAATCAAAGGCGTACTATTAATTCAGGCTATCCATTTATAATGGTAATTTCATGATACAAAATATAATAAATGATGAAGAAATGATTGCATTACATGAAACATATGGGGATACGTTCGATGAGCGGACTCATGAACTAGAGGTAGTCGAATACGATATTCAGAATATGAATGAAAGCATAGACGAAGATATCGAATCTATAATTACAAAATTTTCATTATTAAATGATCTAGATAAACGTCGAATAGCTCACATGATCAGTACGCTAAATATTAGACATAGAAATGACAAACTATAGCTGACTATGTAGAATATTCGATTTACATGCTGATCTACATTCACGTCAAAAACAAACGTATTTTAACGATTGATCGAGTCCAATATTGGTACTACCATGATACCAATTCAATGCGTCTCCCTTATCCAGAGCAACTCATTTCCTTCATCATACATAAAACCAAGTATTTTGTGCCCTCTGCGGCCTTGCGATACCAGCTCACCGCCTCTGTCACAATGCCATAGCCATGACCAAGTAGCAGAACTATTAACATTCGTTCAAAACAGCCCCATTTCTGCACAAGTGACACAAATTATTAAAATTTGCCTCGCAACTGGCGCGCGAATAATAGAAGCTATAGGTATAAAGGTTTGCAAATAACAAAGGGTTAAAAAACCAATGAAAATAATCTCATTTAACATTAACGGCCTTCGCGCTCGATTGCATCAGCTACAAGCTATCATAGACAAGCATTCGCCTGACGTAATTGGCCTACAAGAAATTAAAGTTCACAACGAAATGTTCCCTGTAGCAGCGGTTGAAGACATGGGTTATCACGTATTTTTCCACGGTCAAAAAGCACATTACGGTGTTGCTATGATGGTGAAGAAAAGCACAGTGGCAGACGTAGAAGCAATTAAAGTGCAATATGGCTTCCCTACCGATGACGAAGAAGCGCAAAAACGTATGATAATGGTGACGTTTGACCAAACATCAGGCAAACCGATCACAGTGTTAAACGGTTACTTCCCACAAGGCGAAAACATTAGCCATGAGACGAAATACCCGAACAAGCGTAAATTCTATCAAGACCTAAACGTATACCTTAACGACAACCACACGGCAGAAGACGATGTGATCGTAATGGGCGACATCAACATTTCTCCAGCAGATAAAGACATCGGCATCGGTGAACCAAATGCGAAACGTTGGTTAAAAACAGGTAAATGTAGCTTCCAACCAGAAGAACGTGAATGGTTAGCAAAACTGCAAGGGTTTGGCTTACACGATACATTCCGCACCATTAAGCCGGAAGTAACAGATCGTTATAGCTGGTTTGATTACCGCTCAAAAGGTTTCCCAGACAACCGTGGACTGCGTATTGACGTGATCTTAGCGACGGCAACATTGAACGCAAAAGTAGTTGAGAGTGATGTAGATTACGAACTGCGTGGCATTGAAAAGCCATCAGACCACGCGCCAATCTGGACAACATTTAGCGAATAAAATTGTTACCCGATAACAATAGCTTAGGAGCATATCCCTAAGCTATTTAAAGTCTCAAAACCGCATTTTAGAAATATGTGTCTAATCTTAGTGTTACCTCGACATTCACATACCAAAAGCGATGATGGCTATGCAGTGGACTAAGATATGCGTAACAGCAACAAATAGCTTACTTCTCAGTATCGTCGTAAACATATCACCCAGTAATGCTCAATATTCCGCTAATACTGACTCTAATTTGGCAAGCTCAACATTTTCAAACTCTGTCGCGCAACAACAAATGAATATTCACAGCCAGCCCAGCTTTGAAGACCTCCCCCTGCTATTAAAAAAACGTACTATCAAAGTCTTAGTCGTTAATCACCCCGCTTATTATTTCATTTATCAAAGTCGTCCGCGTGGTTTTGCTTATGACATGATGCGTGAATACGAAAAACACCTAAACCGTAAATACTTCAAAAAAACCAAGTTGAAACTCAATATTTTGTTTATTCCGGTGCCTAGTAGCCAAATAATCAACTTACTCGCGCAGGGTTATGGTGATATTGCAATTGGCCCATTAATGACGCCTTTACGCCAACAAAACCAAGTAACCCATACAGAGCCCATATACACCAACAATCAATTATTGCTCGTCAGCCATGACTCTATGGATGAGTATAAGAATATAAATCAGTTATCAGGCAAGGAAATTTGGATACGTCGTAATAGTATTTATCATCAGCAATTAGACATCATCAACCAGCAATTATTCCGACTCAATAAACAACCTATTTACATCAATATCGTGGCTGATGAACTCGAAGATTACGAACTATTAGATATGGTCGACAACAATCAAATTTTCATGACGATGATCTCTAACCATGGTTTACGATTATGGCAAAAATTATATAAAAACATAAAACTACACTCACGATTAGTCATCGGTAATAATATTCCAAGTACCTGGGCGGTACGTAATCACACGCCACAATTAACGCGCAGTTTAAATCAGTTTATCCATAAGCATAAAAAAGGCACTAAAATAGGCAACATTCTGCACCGTCGCTATTTAGTTAGCCATCGTTGGCTGAATAAAGTCATCCATCAGCAGTTTGAAAAACGCTATTTAGAAACTGAAACAATCATTAAAAAATACGCCGAACAGTATGAATTCGATTGGCAGTTTATTCTTGCGCAAGCCTATCAGGAGTCTCGGCTTAATCAAAAGGCCATTAGCCATCGAGGTGCGGTCGGCGTGATGCAAATATTACCATCGACGGCGAATGAACCTTACGTCAATATTAAAAACATCAACGACGTAGACAGTAATATCCATGCAGGAGTTAAGTACTTACATTTTATGAAACAGCGTTACTTTAGCCATAAGGATATTGCCAAGTTAGACTCGCTATTATTGAGTTCTGCCGCCTATAACGCTGGACCAGCGAAGTTAATACAATTAAGGAAACGGGCTTTAAAAGAAGGATTAAACCCCAACATTTGGTTTAATCATGTCGAGAAAATAGCCGCAGAGACCATAGGTAAAGAAACGGTGAATTACGTAAACAACATTTATAAGTTTTACATCACTTATTTGCTAGCCTCACGTTATACAATCAACGATACACAGATAGCGCAACAGAAAATTGCTAGCAATACTCAGTAAGCAAAGAGAAGCAGTCATTAATCAAAGGCCGCTATGTTGATACAAAGCGACCTCCTATTTAATTTATTAACTGTAGCGATGTAAATCGTTAAGCAAGATGCCTAAATGCGCGTTTTTCTAACCTTTTGAATACGGCGAAAATAGTAAAGCATAAACACAGATAGATAGCACCCGCAAAAATAAATGCTTCAAAGGGAGCATAGAAACGTGAATACACATTGTAGCCAGCCCCTGTGATATCAACCAAGGTCACGACACTGGCGATTGACGTTGCATGCAGCATAAAAATAACTTCATTACTGTAAGCTGGCAACGCACGACGGAACGCCGACGGTAAAATGATACGACGCAGAATCTGCCAATAGCTCATGCCATATGCTTGTGCCGCTTCAATTTCACCTTTATCGGTTGTCACCAATGAACCACGAATAATCTCGGTGCTGTATGCTGCCGTATTTAATACAAACGCTAACAAGCAAGGGTAAAATGCATCTTCGAGTAAAAACCATATTGAACTGTCTTGAATACCATCAATCATGGTCACACCATAATAAATCAGATACAACTGGATCAATAACGGTGTACCACGAAACACATAAGTAAATACCCAAATACCACGTGATAACCATACATACTGACTCGTACGCATGATCGCCAACGGCACGGCCAAAAAGAAACCGATGACAACAGACAAGAACGTCAGCTGTACCGTCAATACCGCACCATCCCAATACTCATTTAAGGTACTCGGAGTAAACATTTCATTTTGCTCAAGCAAAGCAATCAGTTGATCTAACATATTAATGACCTTCTATACCTTTGCTAAAATGACGCTCTAAATATTTCAGTGCAATTTCACTCACGGTTGTAATTGCCAAATACACAAACGCAACAGGAATGAAAAACAGAAACGGTTCATATGTTGTCATTGCCGCTTCTTTCGCTAATTTAACCATATCTGATAAGCCGATAATCGACACGAGCGCGGTTGTTTTCACCAGTACTAACCAGTTGTTACCAATACCCGGTAGCGCAAAACGCATCATCTGTGGAAACATGACACGGTGGAATACTTGCCAATCTGACATGCCATAAGCGGTTGCAGCTTCCAATTGGCCTTTATCCACAGACAATAACGCACCACGGAACGTCTCGCCCATATAAGCGCCAAAAATGAAACCAATCGTCACCACACCAGCACCGAATTCATCGATATTGAAATACATACCATCTTCATAAAACGCAGATAATGTTAACCATCCTTGTTCGATATAAAATTCATTGATGGCATAGGTTTCATGTAATTCGTACAACCACTCCGAAAAATTATTGAATCCGACTTGTAAGCCAAAATAAATCAGCATCATTAAGACCAAATCCGGCACACCACGGACTAAGCTGGTATAAGACACAGCTAATACAGAAGCAACTTTACCACCGGAATAACGTGCAACCGCGGTAATCAGACCGAGTAGCACTGCGATGATTAATGAAAAAATGGCGAGTTTAACGGTCAATATAGCGCCATTAAATATACCTGGCCCATAACCTTGGAGATCTAACATAACATTCCCAGAAAGCAGTGAGCACCTAGCCCTAACTAATAGTCCTAACTAATAGTCCTAACTAATAGCCTTAACTAAGCGCCCATTTTTATCATAGATAAAGAGACTACATTTTAATACTGTAGCTAAAGTATTTAGCTTGGATAATTTCGTATGTACCATCCGCTTTAATTTCTGCCAATATTTTATTGAACGTTGCTGCAAGTGATTTATCACGTTTACGCAGTGCAACACCCATGCCCTCACCCAGTTGGAATGTATCGCCAACAGCTGCATAAGCGCCTTTTTTCTCAGGGATAAGTAACGTGCTATCACCGACAGGGAAATCCAGTAATACCATGTCTAAACGACCGCCTTCAAGATCAAGCAATAAGTCACCACTGGTGTTATAACGCTTAATTGTATTCTTGCTTGCATAATTATCGGTGACGTGTGTATCTTGAACTGTACCGCGCTGTACACCGATACGTAATTTCTTGAATGCTGTTTTATCTGCTACATCAAGTTTAAAGTCTGCTGCTGCAAACCAAGCGCTTGGTGTATTGTAGTAAGGTTCAGAGAAAAGAACCTTCTTCTTACGCGCATCTGTGATCGACATTGAAGAGAAAATAGCATCGTATTTACGTGATAATAAACCAGGAATAATACCGTCCCAAGATTGTACAACCCAAGTACAATTCCAATTAGCGCGTTTACACACTTCGTTACCTAAATCGATTTCAAAACCAGTTAGCTCGCCATCAGGGGTTTTATATTCAAATGGCTTGTAAGGTGAATCAACACCTAAACGAACATCAGTCCATTCTTTTGCTATTACGGCTGAAGAAAGCAATAAGCTTGTTGCAATTACGCAGGCTAATTTTTTCATAAGTATTTCCCTATTATTATAATGAGATCAATCAATGATCTTGTGTTTGTAGTCGTTTTATTTTTATAGTTATATTTTTATAATTCTGGTTTTATCATTACGCGAATGAATCTACTAGACGCTAATATTTTGGTGCTAAAAACTGCTGCACACGCTCTGATTTCGGGTTATCAAATAATTCTTTCGGATCGCCCTGCTCTTCGATTTGACCTTGGTGTAAGAATATAACTTTGGTCGATACATCGCGTGCAAACGCCATTTCGTGAGTAACAACCAGCATGGTTCGACCCTCTTCCGCTAGGCTTTGCATTACGCGTAAAACTTCACCTACCAATTCAGGGTCCAATGCGGATGTTGGTTCATCAAATAGTAATACTTCCGGCTCTACAGCTAATGCACGGGCGATTGCCACACGCTGCTTTTGACCACCAGATAGCTGACTTGGGTAATAGTCTTTTCTTTCCCATAAACCGACTTTTTTCAGATATTGTTCTGCACTCGCCCTCGCGTCGCGACGAGAGAGTCCTAAAACATGAATTGGTGCTTCGATCACATTTTCAATGACCGTCATATGCGACCATAAATTAAAGCCTTGAAACACCATAGCGAGACGTGAACGAATACGTTGAACTTGTTTTTTATTCGCGATTAGTCTATTGCCGTCGCGACCATCAATCATTTCGATTAATTCGCCATTTACGGAGATGTCACCTGAAGTAGGCATTTCCAATAAATTAATACAACGTAAAAAGGTACTTTTACCAGATCCAGATGAACCAATAATAGAGATTACATCACCTTTATTTGCAGTCAGATCGATACCTTTCAAGACTTCATTGTCACCAAATGATTTATGCAAATTTTTGATGTCTAATGTGGGACTGCTACTCATTCTATTCATCCTAAATTCGATTTATAACAATTAAGACATGCGCAATATTTAAATTCAAACCAACCCTAAATATTGCAACATAAATACAACATTCAACATAACAAATTAGTCATTCAGATAACATGAAACCACTATAATTTAGATTTAAAGCCTAAAAAGTAGCTGTTTGACAGATTTATAACCCACAAAAACAAACGATGCAGCGCTAATGAATCTCAAAAGACAGTATAGGACACTACCGCTATATTGGTATTTATGATTGCTTACTTTACTTTAAATAGTTAATTGAACTTTTGTTTTATATTTAAAATAAAGTACATGTAAATACGCGGTTACTGTAATTTAGTTACACCTAGTTAGGGGTATTTAAGTTTAAAGTATCAAATCTCGTAATAAAAAAACAAAAAAACAGCATGGAATTGATCTAGATCACATTAAAGGTACCACTAGTGGGGTAATAATAAGCATAAGTGATTTATTGAGACTAAGTAATGAAAACAGCAAACCAATTTGATGCAATCCTACCACCAGAATTGCTAAAAAAAGCAGAATCTATCGGTGTCGCAAAAGCAACTAAGGCCCCTAAACAAGCGTTCATGCTTGCGATTACTGCTGGTGTATTCATCTCCATTGCATTTGCTTTCTATACCACGGTAACAACAGGAACAACGGATGTTGCTTATGGTTTAAAAAAATTCATTGGGGGGTTTGCGTTTAGTCTTGGCCTACTACTTGTTGTTGTTTGTGGCGGCGAGCTATTTACTAGCTCAATCTTAACCATTATTGCCCGTGCAAATAACAAGATAACAACCGCACAACTCGCTAAAAACTGGGCAGTGGTCTACGTCGGTAACTTTATCGGCTGTCTCTTCTTTGTGGCGTTAATGATATTAGCTAAGCAGCACCTCGCCGCCGATGGCGCTTGGGGTCTAAATGCCATGAAGATTGCCCAACACAAACTGCATCATACTTTTATTCAAGCGGTCACGCTTGGCACCCTAGCCAACCTACTTGTTTGTCTTGGTGTCTGGATGAGTTTTGCCGCGCGCTCTATTACCGATAAATTTGTTGCAGTGGCATTACCTGTGAGTATGTTTGTCGCATCAGGTTACGAGCACAGTATCGCTAACATGTTTATGATCCCACTCGGGTATGTTATTGCGAACTTTTCAGGCCCTGAATTTTGGCTAGCAACCGGTGCGAACCCTGCTGACTTTACCGATTTAACGTTAACTAATTTTGTATTTAACAATCTTATCCCTGTCACCATCGGCAATATAATTGGTGGCGGATTACTGGTTGGTATGACGTACTGGATTATTTACTGCAAAAAAGAATCTTAATATCTGTTGTAAACACAGCAGATAACAAACTTTGAAATTACATTTTTAGAATATTAATAGATTAGGTGTACTTATGACTGAACAAACAATATTTGATCAAGCGTGGCAAGGTTTTACAACTGGCGAATGGACTAACGACGTTAACCTACGTGATTTTATCCAGAAGAACTACACGGAGTTTACAGGCGATGAGTCTTTCCTAGCCGATGCAACTGAAGCGACAGATACGCTTTGGAGCAATGTGATGGAAGGCATTAAAATCGAAAACAGCACGCACGCGCCGCTTGATTTTGATACATCTTTGCCATCAACAATTACATCACATGCCGCTGGTTACATTGACCAAGGTTTAGAAACAATTGTTGGCCTACAAACTGAAAAACCATTAAAACGTGCAATCATCGCTAATGGCGGTATCCGTATGGTTGCAGGTTCTTGTAAAGCATATGGTAAAGAGCTTGATCCAGTAACAAACAAAATTTTCTCTGAATACCGTAAAACACACAACCAAGGTGTATTTGACGTTTACACAAGTGACATCATGAAATGTCGTAAGTCAGGTATCCTAACAGGTTTACCAGATGCATATGGCCGTGGTCGTATCATTGGTGATTACCGTCGTGTTGCTGTATACGGCATCGACTTCCTAATGAAAGACAAATTTGCACAACAACAATCATTGGAAGCGAAGTTCTACTCAGGTGAAGACCTAGAAGCAACAATGCGTTTACGTGAAGAAATTTCAGAACAGTACCGTGCACTAAACGACATCAAAACGATGGCGGCAACTTACGGTTTCGATATTTCAGGCCCAGCAACAAACGCGAAAGAAGCGATCCAGTGGACTTACTTCGGCTACCTAGCTGCAGTTAAATCACAAAATGGCGCAGCAATGAGCTTTGGTCGTGTAACAACGTTCCTAGATATCTACATTGAACGTGATTTACAAGCTGGTCTCATTACTGAGACTGACGCTCAAGAAATGATTGATCACCTCGTAATGAAACTACGTATGGTGCGTTTCCTACGTACACCTGAATACGATGAATTATTCTCTGGTGACCCAATCTGGGCAACTGAAACAATCGCAGGTATGGGTACAGATGGTCGTTCATTAGTAACTAAATCATCATTCCGTGTACTACATACACAATACACTATGGGTCCTTCACCAGAGCCAAACATCACTGTATTGTGGGCTGAAAACCTACCATTAAACTTCAAACGCTACTGTGCGAAAGTATCAATTGATACTTCATCAATCCAGTACGAAAATGATGATTTAATGCGTACCGACTTCGACAATGATGACTATGCAATTGCTTGTTGTGTATCACCAATGATTGTTGGTAAACAAATGCAGTTCTTCGGCGCACGTAGTAACCTTGCTAAAGCATTGTTATATACAATCAATGGCGGCGTAGATGAAAAACTGAAAATCCAAGTTGGTCCTAAATCAGACAAGATCACTGATGAAGTACTTAACTACGAAGATATCGCTGCACGTTTAGATAAGATGATGGATTGGTTAGCAACAACTTATGTTACTGCGCTTAACTCAATTCACTATTCACACGACAAATACTCGTATGAAGCATCACTAATGGCACTGCATGACCGCGACGTTGAACGTACAATGGCATGTGGTATCGCGGGTCTATCTGTTACTGCTGATTCACTTTCTGCAATCAAATTTGCAAAAGTGAAACCAATTCGTGACGAAGATGGTATTGCAATCGACTTTGAAATCGAAGGTGACTACCCTAAATTTGGTAACAACGATTCACGTGTTGATGAAATCGCTTGTGACCTAGTTGAAACCTTCATGAAGAAAGTGTCTAGTCACAAAATGTACCGTGATGCGAAACCAACACAGTCAGTGCTAACAATTACTTCAAACGTTGTATACGGTAAGAAAACGGGTACTACACCAGACGGTCGTCCTGCTGGCGCACCATTCGCACCAGGTGCAAACCCAATGCATGGTCGTGATGAGAAAGGCGCAATCGCAGCCCTGACTTCAGTTGCAAAACTACCGTTTGAATACGCAAAAGATGGTATCTCTTATACCTTCTCTATCGTACCAAACGCGCTGGGTAAAACAGACGATACTCGTCGTACTAACCTCGCTGGTTTAATGGATGGTTACTTCAAGCACAGCAGTGTAATTGAAGGTGGTCAGCACTTAAACGTAAATGTGATGGACCGTTCAATGTTGTTAGACGCTGTTAAGCACCCTGAAAAATATCCACAACTGACCATTCGTGTGTCTGGTTACGCGGTACGTTTCAACTCGCTAACACCTGAACAGCAGCAAGATGTAATCACACGTACATTCCAACAGTCATTCTAAGACTGACGAGAATTACACTATAAAATATAACAATTGTTTGTTTTTATAGTAGCAAGACACAAAAGCCTTACGCCTGTAAGGCTTTTGTATTTATAATGATCGTATAGCCCTATTTTTTGGAGATATTATGCCGCTTATTAAACCTATTGATTCTACCGAGTTGTGTAGCACAGTAGGACGCATTCATTCTACCGAATCTTGTGGCACAGTTGATGGCCCAGGCATCCGTTTCATCGTCTTCATGCAAGGCTGTTTAATGCGTTGCCAATATTGCCATAACCGTGATTCATGGGACCTACATGCTGGTACAGAAACCACCGTTGATGAATTAATTCGTGAGCTAGTTTCATACAAGGCCTTTATGCAAGCGACGGGGGGTGGTGTCACTGCATCCGGTGGCGAAGCGATGCTACAACCTGAATTTGTGCGTGATTTTTTCACTGCGGCCCAAGCCCAAGACGTTAACACCTGCTTAGATACCAATGGCTATATTCGTAAATACACAGATGTCATTGATGAAGTACTCGATGTCTCTGATTTAGTCATGCTAGATCTAAAGCACATGAACGACAAGATCCATCAGAAGTTAGTTGGTGTTAGCAATAAACGTACCCTCGAGTTTGCCGAATATTTAGCAAAACGTAATCAAAAAACATGGATACGTTATGTTGTGGTACCCGGTTATACCGATGATGATGCATCAGCGCATCAACTTGGTCAGTTTATTCAACATATGGATAATATTGAAAAAGTAGAATTGCTGGCTTATCACGAATTAGGCTTGCATAAATGGAAAACAATGGGCTTTGATTACCCTCTTGATGGTGTTGCCCCACCAAGTAAAGACACCATGGACCGCATTAAAAATATCTTATTAGAATATAAAGATAATGTGATGTATTAATCGCCCAAACAGCATTCTATTGCAAACCGATCCTAGCTCTATGCTATGATCGGTTTTTTGTTTTAGCCTTTTGCTAACCTTCATATAAGAATAACGAGATCACATGAACTACCTTTGCCCTATCTGCGCACGCCCTTTATCCGCACAAGACAAAAGCCTCACTTGCGATCAACGCCATCAATTTGATCTAGCAAAAGAGGGTTACGTCAACTTACTCCCAGTGCAAAACAAAAAATCAAAAAATCCTGGCGACAACAAAGAAATGATGCAAGCCCGTCGAGAGTTTCTTGACCAAGGCTTCTATCAATCACTATCTGACACGGTAAATAACATTGCTCAGCAAGCGCTAACGGCTGTCAACGCACCAAACATCCTCGACTTAGGCTGTGGCGAAGGGTATTACACCCACCGCTTAGCACTGGCTTTGGCGGCTCTTAATGATGCTAATACAACGCCACAAATCGCAGGACTCGATATTTCTAAATCAGCGATCCGTTATGCAGCAAAACGTTATAAAACGATCAGTTTTTGTGTGGCAAGTGCTTACAACACTCCATTCGCGGATGCGAGCCAAGACTTGGTGACGCGTATTTATGCACCATCACAAGATGCTGAACTGGCCCGTATAATCAAAACCGAGGGTTACTTACTCACAGTGACTCCAGCTGCCGAGCATTTATTCGAGCTAAAGCAAAAGATTTACCAAACCCCTGAAAAACACGACATGAAGATTGAAGATATTGCCGGGTTTGAACTGATTGAACAGCAACGTTTAACCGACCAGATCACCCTGACGCAAGCTAAAGACAGCAAGAACTTATTAGAAATGACACCATTAGCGTGGAAGATGAGCGACGAACAAAAAGCAGAGATATATGCGGCAGATTTAACCCTAACGCTCGACTTTAATATCACGCTTTATAAACGTACTGCGTAGTTTTTCTAACGCCCTCGCCGTTTAAAAGACAAAAAAATACCGATATTAGCTTTAATATCGGTATTAATGATTATCGGAATAAAGTGTGATCGTGTATTACTTAACCATAAATGCTTTATCCATTCGCTTAAATGCATTTTCTAAAATATCAGCCAATTCACTGTAATGTGGCTTTTTCACTGCGGGCTCAAGATCACAACCTTGCGTAACTAGCCCTTGATAAAGTTCATGATACCAATTTGCTAGTGACACGGGTAATAACTCGCTCGAACGTTTACCTAACCAGAACACACCTTGCATCGGTAGCGTAATAAGTAATAATGCAACCGCAATACTCGCTGGTAGCTGCTGTATATCACCATAGAGATACTGCATCATCACAGTTAAAATCGCTAATGGCGGCATAGTCTTAAAGCCAAGTTTCGTGGCGGCAATAACTCTATTCTCAGGAAAAAGTGCGGCCAGTTCTTTTTTCATCGGCCAGCGCTGCATATAATGTTGACCTTTATAAAGCGTATCTGTAAATACACTCATCAGCATCCCCCTAATAGATTGAAATTTTCTATATCCCCAACCATACACCATGTCATAGTGCAGGTAAAATACTATATAGATGTTAAGCTAATGCTCTAGATCAACATTATTATAAATATACTTTGAGATATCGTCTCATTGCAAGTAAACTATGAGGCAGTTAACACTTTAAGGGAAAATGTGAGTGACATGACTCACAGTTTTAAAAAGTCGTCATTTCTTTAAGATGGATACTTAGTAACGAACATTAGTCGTACCCAATACGATTTCGTACGTAAAAATGACAGTGTCAGCCAATTTAGTAAGCACAGATATATTTCTTTGCTTTAATAAAGATACGATACCTAAGCCAATATCGCTAGGATTGTTATCAGTTATTTTATTGATTATTTCATAATAGGTTTTTACGCATGAATAAACTCGTTCTAGTTCTGAACTGTGGTAGCTCTTCTCTTAAATTTGCAGTTCTTGATTCAGTATCTGGTGATGAAAAATTATCAGGTCTTGCTGAATGCTTTAATTTAGACAACGCACGCATCAAGTGGAAACTTGACGGCAATAAAGGCACAGCCGATCTAGGCGCAGGCGCTTCACATAAAGAAGCTGTAGCATACATCGTAAATAACATTCTTAAAGACCAAAAAGAAATGAGCGACGCAATCGTTGCGATCGGTCATCGTGTTGTACACGGCGGCGAAAAATTCACTTCATCAGTAATCATTGATGATTCAGTAATGCAAGGTATCGAAGACTGTGCAACATTAGCACCGCTTCATAACCCAGCTCACCTAATCGGTATCCGTGCTGCACAAGCTGCATTCCCAACGCTTCCACAAGTTGCTGTATTTGATACTGCGTTCCACCAGACTATGCCTGAAAAAGCATACCTATACGCACTACCGTACAAACTATACCGCGAAAATGGCATCCGTCGTTACGGCATGCACGGTACTAGTCACCTATTCATCGGTCGTGAAGCAGCTGCTCTTCTAGGTCAAAAAGTTGAAGAAACTAACATCATCAACTGTCACCTAGGTAACGGCGCATCAATCTGTGCAATTAAAGATGGTAAATCAGTAGACACAAGCATGGGTATGACTCCACTTGAAGGTCTAGTAATGGGTACACGTAGTGGTGATCTTGACCCAAGCATCATCAACCACCTTGTTACACAGTGTAACTACACACTTGCAGAAGTGAACAGCATGCTAAACAACGAAAGTGGTTTACTAGGTGTGTCTGAAATTTCTAGCGATTGCCGTGCTATCGAAGATGGTTATGCAGAAAAACAAGCTGGCGCAGTTCGTGCAATGGAACTTTCTTGCTACCGTCTAGCTAAATACATCGCTTCATACGCAGCTGCTTTAGGCCGTATTGACGCTATCGTATTTACTGGTGGTATCGGTGAAAACTCTGACGTTATCCGTGCATTAGTATTAAACCAACTTTCTATCTTCGGTATCGAAGTTGACGACGCAGCGAATACAGCAGCACGTTTTGGTTCTGAAGGTACAATTACTACAGCAAATAGTAAAATTAAAGCTATGGTTATTTCGACTAATGAAGAACTTGTTATTGCACAAGATGCAGTAAGCTTAATCAGCTAAGACTGTTCGCTAAATAAGTTTCATTTTTAAATAAGAAAGGTGTAACCGCACCTTTCTTTCTTCTCAATCCCAATATAAGGGGACGCTAGTGGCTCGCACTATAATGCTTATCCCAGTTGGCGTAGGCGTAGGCGTAACTTCTGTTAGTCTAGGTATGGTTCGTGCGTTTGAACGCAACGGCCTAAACGTTAACTTTTTCAAACCTGTAGCTCAACCTCGCCAAGGCGAAAAAGGTCCAGAGTTATCAACTGAAATTATCCGTCAAGGAACGAATGCATCACCTGCAACGCCGTTCACTTTATCACATGCTGAAAAATTAATCGGTGCTGGTAAAACTGACGTACTTCTTGAAGATATCGTTGAGCGTTTCGAATCACACATGGTTGATGCTGAAATCGTTGTTGTTGAAGGTCTAGTACCAACATCAAAACAACCATTTGCTAACAGCGTAAACTACAACATCGCGAAAGCACTTGATGCTGAAATGGTATTTGTGGCTAACCCAGGCACAGATTCTTCAGAACAGCTTAAAGATCGTTTAGAAATCGCTTGCTCGAACTTCGGTGGCAGCAAAAACAAACGTATCATTGGTTGTGTGATCAACAAAGTTGGCGCACCACTTGATGAAGCTGGTCGTAGCCGTCCAGATCTTGCAGAAATGTTTGAAGCAAACTCAGGTAATGCTAGCCATAACCTAGAAGTGCTACAAGTATTTGGCAAAAGCCCAATGCCAATCCTTGGTTGTATCCCTTGGAGCGCAGAGCTAATTGCACCACGTGCAAAAGATCTTGCTAACCACTTAAAAGCTGAAATCTTAAATAAAGGCGAACTAGAAGAACGTCGTCTACTAGGTATCACTTTCTGTGCACGCTCGATTCCAAACATGCTTGAGCACTTCCGTCCAGGTGGCTTATTAGTTACTTCTGGCGATCGTGCAGACGTTATCGTTGCTGCATGTCTTGCTGCAATGAACGGCGTTAAAATTGGCGCATTACTATTAACTGGTGATGCTCGTCCAGACGAAAGCGTATTAAAACTTTGTCAACAAGCGATGGCAACTGGTCTACCGATCATGTTGACTACAACGAATACTTGGCAGACTGCATTAACGCTTCAAAACTTCAATCTTGATATCCCTGCAGATGACAAACAACGCATCGAAGCAGTTCAAGATTACATCGCAAGTCACATCGACAAGCAATGGATTGAAACGTTAACAGTTGGTACTAAACGTACTCGTCGTTTATCACCGCCTGCATTCCGTTACCAGTTAACTGAATTAGCGCGTCAAGCGAAGAAACGTGTTGTACTACCTGAAGGTGAAGAGCCACGTACAATTGAAGCAGCTAACATCTGTGCTGAACGCGGTATCGCGATTCCAGTACTTGTTGGTAACCCAGCTGAAATTAAACGTGTTGCAGAAAGCCAAGGTATCGTACTTTCTGACGGCGTCGAAATCGTAGATCCAGTAACATGTGTTGAAAAATTTGTTGCTCCTATGGTTGAACTACGTAAAGCGAAAGGCCTTACAGAAGTAGTTGCACGTGAACAGTTACAAGACAACGTTGTACTAGCAACTATGATGCTAGAACAAAACGAAGTTGATGGTCTTGTATCTGGTGCCGTTCATACGACAGCAAACACAATCCGTCCAGCACTACAGTTGATCAAAACTGCACCGGGTTCAAACCTAGTGTCTTCGATCTTCTTCATGTTGCTACCTGATCAAGTGTTAGTGTACGGTGATTGTGCAATTAACCCAGATCCAAATGCTTCTCAACTGGCTGACATCGCGATTCAATCTGCTGATTCTGCTAAAGCATTCGGTATTGATCCTCGCGTTGCTATGATCTCTTACTCAACTGGTTCATCTGGCCAAGGTAGTGATGTAGAGAAAGTACGTGAAGCAACTAAAATCGCACAAGAACGTCGCCCTGATCTAATCATCGACGGTCCATTACAGTACGATGCTGCTATCATGGAAAATGTTGCGAAAAGCAAAGCGCCAAACAGCCCTGTTGCTGGTAAAGCAACTGTATTTGTATTCCCAGATCTTAATACTGGTAACACAACTTACAAAGCGGTACAGCGTTCTGCAAACCTAATCTCTATTGGTCCAATGCTGCAAGGCATGCGTAAACCAGTAAATGATTTATCACGTGGCGCATTAGTAGACGATATCGTTTACACAATCGCACTTACAGCGATTCAATCTAAGCAATTAACGTCTTAGTCTGAAAACCTGATAAACGTGTATTAAGGCTCCTTAGGGAGCCTTTTTTAGTTAACCAAGCCATTTAAATATAATAACTTTCATTTTTCAATGTCCACATACTGACCACAGATTTTAACTAACCTTATACTTCCCCGCCGAACTACCACCAATTACATTCACCTCTGCATTCTCGTTAACCTCATCAACCATCGCGTTCGCGAATACTGACGCTTGAGCATGTTCACAGAGCCAGCGTATTCCGACTTAAACCCGAGGAGTGAGGATTGATGGCTATTTTGTCGGCGTACATTGCGGAAGGTAACCTTAAACTGGCCAAGCTGGATGCAGAAGCCAAACGGTTAGCTAACCAAGAAGGTAACGATTCTGATTATAACTTGCAGGTACTGAAGAACCGGCGTGAATCGTTGATGGATGAAATTATTATTACGGTATTTTGGGGTTATTCATTACCCACTTCATACCACAGCTGCAGCCGTATATGGCGGCAGGTTGGCAGGCTATGGGGTATGAAGGTGCGCCCTAGTACTTTGAATTTGTGATTGTGGGAACTGCAGTTTCGACGCTTGGGTTAATGCGCTTGTTTCGAGCGTTCTGGGGAAGTAAGGAAATTAAGGAGCCTTAGCCCCTTACATTAAGCTCTTTTAAATCATACAGCCAACAGAATTAAGAGCTTTAATTAAAATATTAGCGTCTGGTCTACAGTCATCATGATTAGAAAAAACGCCCTCGCTTATGATTCGATCATGAAACTCTTCAAAAGATCTAAATGGAGCTTTAGATCTAACTTTATTATATCTATCGAGTGTATCTCTAGCTTCTGGATGTCCTTTTTTCTTGGCTTTTTTTAAAAAATGATCCCCATCTGTAATATCCACATTTTTAATTCTACGTTCTAAATGTAATTTTGCTAATTGATAATATGAACCTGCATTTTGAAGATATTTTTCAATTATATACAAGTATAGTTTCTCAGCTTCATGATAGTTTTCTTGTAGTTCATTAAAACGAGCATAAGAATATACTCCATAAGCTACATCGCAGTTCCTTCCCAAAACACATGAATCATTAAAAAGTCGTTTGGCCTCTTCTAATTTAATTTCACATCCTTGTCCAAGAGCTTGGTGCCATGCAAGATTTGTATGAATATACAAATTAAGAGTCGATAGAGACCTAAACCTTTCCTCTTCATCTGCAGGGCCTAAATATCTATCCTGGATTCTAATCATATTACGGCTCTCTTTAAATGAAATGCCTACAACTTCAAATAAACGGCATAAAATATAAAAAGCTTTCTCATCATCTTTTCTATCAAGATACACCTGATATTTTGAGCATAAATAGGCTACATCTTCAGATTTCATTTGTTCGTGGAAGTCAGAATTATTTTTTAATATAGATAAGCATTTCTTGGCATGAATCCATGATTGATAGTTATTATCTTTAGCTATCCTATCAAGAGATTCTGTTGTGGTGAGGTTGGGGTTTACTTTTTTTAATTTTTTAGCATCTTTTTTAAAACTTTTTTCACTTAATCTCATAATAATACCTTGATTAGCAAATGAAAATTATTGCCCGCTAATAAATACCATTTACCTCTAGATATTTTAAGTTAAATTTTTTTATGTGGATTATCCCTACAGAGATTTTGCCAAATGCGGGCAGCTAGCTTATCCGAAAGCTATTTTCTAATATAACATAAATAACATAAATAACATAAATAACATAAATAACACTATATTTTATATATTCCAAGCCTTTAACACC
Source organism: Moritella sp. 28 (assembly GCF_018219435.1). Taxonomy (NCBI): domain Bacteria; kingdom Pseudomonadati; phylum Pseudomonadota; class Gammaproteobacteria; order Alteromonadales; family Moritellaceae; genus Moritella; species Moritella sp. 28. Next base: position 3,701,163 of record NZ_CP056121.1, read on the forward strand.
TCTCATACAATTCAACATGGTTAAATCATTCTTTTATCAAAACTTCATAAAATTAACATCAGTTAACTGATTGGGGCGGATTGATGTTTATCTCTTAGGTAAACCTGAGTGGCCTGTCATTCTGTGTCAAAAACGTGAAGAAATTGAGAAAACGCGGTAGGCGAAGAGGAGTGAATTTATCGTGGCCTCGCCCGAATGATTAAATGTTTCCCCCACCCGTTAGAAATAGCAATGTATTATAACGGGAACCATAAACAACCGTATAAAATAACAGCCTAATATCGTGTAATTTACAGGTCTGTATGCGAATTGAGTGGATGTGTTATGAGAATAGTTTGCCCAGAGTGCGGTGTTAAAAGGCGTATCCAGAAAACGAATAAAATTTCGAATAGCTATACAGATTTATATTGCAGTTGTAATAGTGCCGAGTGTGCCCATTTTTTGTGATGAACCTTAGTTTTAGCCATACGTTAAGCCCATCAGCTAAAAGCTCGAGTCAATTAGCCTTTGACTTATTGAGAGCTCTAGCCCCTACCCAACAGCAAGAACTTAAGCAACAACTTTCAATGTTGTAGGTAAACGAAACCCTCACATTGAGGGTTTTTTAATAAGTTCACTTTTCTTTTAAGCCCCGCCATAAGTTCCCATTAATTATAATGCAAAACATCCATAATTATTCCCCAGTAGGAATTGGGCCAAACATTTCAATACCAGACATAGCTATACGGGGAAATCCTCTTAAATCTTCAGCATCAATAATTCGTTTTTTTAAATCAAAACTTCCTCGTATTTGGTATATTTCGTAAAAATCGATACCACGATCCCTATCTTTGAACGCTGCAATAACCATATGTCTAACAGCAGCAGGGCAACGAAGACCAAATGTAATATCTTTAAGTTCTAAAACCGAACTTTGAATCCCTCGCTTTCCTAACAAACGCCACTCCTCTTCGTACTTCCAAGGTAATGCTTTTCGAAGAAGTACATCTTGGTCTAATATTTTTTGATATTCAACGTTCTTTTGAAGTATTGCTTTGACTATTGCACTTGTATGAATTATTCGATTACTGCCATATAGGACTCTATGCATATTTGGCTTTGGCTTCCTATTTAAGCTGTAACCAGCACAAAGACCACGATGTTGATCTCCGTAATGACTCCAAAGCAGAGGGTTATCACCTGAGGAAGCAAAGCAACATATGCCACGATCATATTGCTTTAATAGCTCATTCTGTATTCCATATGTCAGTAATCTACATTCGACTTCCACAGGATCATCTTTATAGTCAGGATCAGTTGTATAATATGCGATACGGGTTAATTCATTTTGTGCAATTTGTTTTGCTGTTGCTTTCGCATGTAGAATAGCACTTTCGCCAGTAACTTTTGCACTAGTAAGTGATGATATAGTCTCAGCTTCTACCCTCAGCTCTATTTGTTTTTCCAGCACTAAACGTAATTCATTTATATGAGAATCTGATTCAACATGTGGTTGACAGTCAAGCGGGTCATTAAATGCTTTAGGATCAGAAAAATATAACTGATCATGGCATAAAGCATTGATACTTAGTTCACTAAACTTTTGATAGCGGTAAACTTTATTAGGTTGTTCCAATTTCTCATTCCCATTAAGTAATTTCTATTATCAGGCTTTATATTCAGAATCAAAACTTATAACATCACCTTGATAAATTAAAAAGTCTTGAATAGTATTACTATAAATAAACTAACTTTATGTGAAATAGTTAAACAGTCCATGTACTTAAGTATTTCTATTGGTCTAGCCTTAAACCATTCACCATTAATCTATTCTTCTTAAAATGACGATGTAAGTGAGTTTCAATTTGACGGAAGTTATCAATACAAAATCCATACAGAAAGAACAATTTTGTTGTTCTACCTGTAATTTGAGTGTTACACCTTTGAAGATATTTAGTTCTTTTACTACCAATTTTACAGGATTTAGATAGTGCATCGTAAAGAACGTAGACCCTGCCATGTTTGGGGGTTTTGTGTAAATAAAATAGGAATCTATTTTTTGCTTATCTAAATCATTAATAGTCAATCTTTCCTATCTTTTATTAGCTTTGTAATACACCAGCGACTCTTTTGAAATCACATTTGTGACTAACCCCTTAGCTCTCTGTTCAGCTTCAAATTCTTGCCATTCTTTATTTTTTAATCGTCTTTTCCACCACTTTGTTTCTGAAAGCATCCTTGCAGCAATACTTCTCATTTTCTCTGCATGACAGGTATTTGCTGATAGGGAACATTGTGGGGGAGCAATTCCTTTAGATTCACAATACTCGATTGCAACTTTAAGTCCCTCATTCTGTATTAGTTTATAGCAAGTAATACTATGCGTTACAGCTTCTTTTTGAGCCTCCTCGACTCTTGTTTTTAACTCTGACATGTATACCTCAGCTAAGTTAATTTAATAATTGATGGGCTTAAGTTTAAATATTTAAATCCGGTTAGACCCAACTTTACAGCTTCTTTTCTTGCGTCGGACTTAGTAATAAATAACGGGACACCACTCAATAATAACTTTTCCACTGCAAAGTTATGGTCAAACTTAATTTCAGGGGAATACCCTTTTTTCTCAATAAAATAACTAATCCCATCAATCTCTATAGCTTGTTCACTATTTGTAAGTCCGTAAAACTTCAGTTGTCGCGATTGACTAATAATCACCCACATAATATTTAGCTTCCAATTTGTCATCCATTCAAAGTTATTAAATAATTCACACACATATTCTACGTCAGTAACAGCCAATAAAAAGTTAGGCCTTAAAGCTTGGTAAGCGACATTTAGTGATCATTTCAGTTATTTCAACATTCCAAACATGACAATTCTTTTTATAATTTAAAACAGCGAAATTAAAATAAACCTAGAGTTTCACTTAAATCAGGCATCGTGAAATAAATTGAAAGCAATAAGAAAACGGTTCTCAGCGTGGAACTTGAAGTAATCATCAGCTATATCTTGATGTCCGACAAAAGAGATAAGTGCTTTTCTATTTGTCCCTCTGACCATTTCAACAACTTCTTTATAACGATTAAAAAATTTTGTTTTACTTTGCTTTGGCCATTCACACATATCAATTTCTACGTAATAAGGTCTTTCATTTTTCTTATCCACCCACTTACCGCGAGACAATTCTATGTGAAGTATGTCGTTTTCTGGTTCAGTTATTTTCCATGACATTGTTGCGTAATAAACTTTTTTTTCTTCGCCTTGTATACGAAATTTCTGTTTACCTATTGTATTCTCTAATCGTTTAAATACTGTGTTATATGTATCAGCTGCTACACCTTCAAAATTAAGCGTTCTATCTCGGTCATGTGGAAAATCAAAATATTCATTCACGATGCTCTTAAATGAGCTAGTTTCATAATTTGATTTTCGATTGGTTTCATTCAATTCATTATCATTTCTTATTCTTGCACGTTTATTTTTACGTTCTAGAATACTAGGTGGTAATGAGGGTTCAATCGTATTTTCATTTCTTAGTTTAAATCTATTTGGATAAATAAATGGAAAACCTTCGTCTGATGTAAGTTTTGTACTCTGCCCCTTCTTTTTAATCTTTGCTGCTGCTTCTGTATTACACCAAGATTCATGATTGTGACTAGTGTAAATTTTAAAATAAGGCTTCCTCAAATTCACATTTTTAATGTATGAACAAGGAACTAAAGGAATATCACATTCATCACAGCAAAAATCTGTAGAACTAACTTTATCCATAAAATATAAATCTTCAGCAGTAACAATATCACCAGATTTTACAACCCTAGCTTCATCCATAGTAATCTCCTTTTACATAAATAATGACCCCCTACTAAGTACTAAATCCAACTCCGTAGGTTCGTTTCAGCATCAGAGTCGTAATATATTTTTATATAAAATATATTACGACTCTGATGAGTAAACATAACATATATTTTATTAGCATGGACACACAAATAATTTATAGAAGCACCTGATTATACTCCGGTTATCTATCTTTAACCCCAATCCCACGACTCCAACTTTCCCAACCTGGCATGTAATCAGATGTATCTTTACTTTCAAAGCCCGGACTATTCCAACCACTCCAAATATTGGGTTTATCTGACTTAACATCGACCAGTATGGCGGGTGATATTGGCTATCGGCATAATAGCCCTGCCTCAATTTCACGATGTGGTCCTTATCAACTCTGATTTGTGCACCTTGGCCCATAACATTGACCAGGTGATCATCTAAATGAATACCACGCCTTTTCAAAAGTGCTTTAATTCCAGCATTTAACCTGTCTCGTCTGGAGGGCGTACAGTTAGTGACAGAACTCCGAGAAGACCCTTCGGGTCCATTCAAAACCTCAGCACCTTCGGTGCTACTGGTGCTTGCTTCACTATCGAGCAATGCTTGTGACTTGGGTTGTATCGTCCACTTACGTATGCGCGTGTTAACGGCGTCATCGCCGACAACGTGAAAGCCTTGGATCTTAGAAACGAACTCACCATATTCGTTACCCATCTCTGCCGTGTCATAATCATTACGAATGAGTAAGTCCTTACGTGATACAAACGGCCCACCCTGCGCCATTACATATGCAGCAAAGTCGCCTTTATCTGCCGCTTTCATTACGTTGGAAGCAGCTACGGCAAGACAATTATCTCCTTTCAGATGATGAAAATAAGGTACTTCAGTTGGAAGACTGGAGCTCTGAGGGATATTTTCATCTCTCATTTTATGAAGTTTCAGCATCTGCTGGCGTTGGTTTATTAGCAGAAGTAGAAGAACAGCCTAAAACAATTAGCTTTGAGCCTAATTGGTTACGTAGTGAAGTTGGTGTGTCCGACGAATCTATTTTTGATGTTAGTTGAAGGCGATAGTATGCAGCCGACATTAAAGAACGGCTCTATGATCATGGTTAATAAGGATGTAAATAACTTGTCTGACGGGATTTATGTCATGCGTTATGACAATAACTTGTTGGTGAAGCGATTGCAGATGTTACCTGGCGGCATTATCCGCGTTAAGTCTGATAATTCTATGTATGACCCTTGGGAGATCACTAAGTCGCAATGTTAAGGACAAGTTAGCCCCGTGAGACAGTACGGGTGGCTAAAATCAAAATTTCGTTAATCTTAAAAAGGGAATTAAAAACACATGAACAATGAAAAAATAATGGATAGTGAAGACTAAATTATCTCCGATGAAGAAAGCAATCAAATAGATACAGAAAACTGTCCAGATGAAAAAAATGGGCAAGACCAAAATATAGGAGTAAACGCAGCAAAATAAGCACGAACGAAAATACAAAAACCAAAGTAAGTGAAAAAGGGATCTTAACAAATAACAAATAACCAATAACCACTAACCACTAACCACTGGATAAAGTCTAATATTTAGACAAGAGTACACTATTAAAGATTGTGTACTCTTAGAATACTAAGGTTATTTTTTACCAAAATTCTTTAAAGTCTTACTGAGGCCATCAAGAGCATCTTGCATATCACGGCCATCATCACCTTCAAATTCTAATTTAGAGTTACAATCAGGTTTTGGGCAATCAATAGTGTTACCAGAGAACATTTTAGATATTTCTACTTTGATTTCAGTTTCACAACCTGGGCATTTAATTTCTGTGGTGATATTCATAAATAAGCTCCTAAAGATATTGATATAAAAGAATATTATATCACCACATAATGATACATACTTAAATATAATCAACATAATCACGTTGCTATTATGCGCAGTGGTTTTATATCTGTTTATGGCGAATTTCTTTTATTATTTCACTTAACGAGTCCATTAGATGTCTTTCAGTTGCATCTAAATTTGATAGGATATCGTAGAATTTATCATTTCTATTTATTAACGCGAGACTGATTTTATCATTCATGATTTCTTTGTTTGTTTCATTATATACAGCCGTTCTTATCTCTTGTGCGGTACTCAGCGTTAACGAAATCATTGAGGTCACCGTACCATTCCAATTGTTAACGCAGTATTTAAATTTCGTGCTATTTTCATAGTTCTCAAAATAAAGTTTATACATAATTAAAACCTGATTTTGTAATGAACTAAATTCATCAAGATTTACTAGTGGTTCCGCATCTCTTAAAATCATCTTACTTGTATTAAGATCGCTTTTACGCACTAAACCATACATTTCAGCGCATTTTTTTAATGATTTATGACTTTCATTTTTAATCATTGCATTGGCTTGAGTTATTTTTTCGGCAAACACCATTATTTTTTCTGAATCTTCTTTACGCTGATAATATTTAAACTCTACGCTGCCACTACCTTCAGACTTTGCTTTTTCAAGTTTTAAAATTTCATCTATACGTTCCATTTGTACATCAAACCTAGCTTTTTCTAACGATTTTTCAATTATTTCTAATTTATCTAATTTAGCGAGCTGGCCTTCAATTTTAGCCCCTGCCAAAGTTGCCTCTATTTCTGTTAACTCTGGTAGCATTTCAATTTTTGCTTTAATCGTTCCATACGTTCTAAATTTCCATGTGAAATACATAGAGAAAACGGTGGTTATAAATACGCATGCAGATACGACTTCTTTCGATGATAAGAAGTTGATAATTGTTTCCACTTTCTAGTCCTTTTGAAATTTATTGCAGGAGAGAGAGTACACTATCTTTAATAGTGTACTCTTGTCTAAATATTAGAATTTATACAGTAATTCTATTTTTCTCTTCACTTATCAAATCTTGAACAGGCCATCTATTTAACCGGTATTCAGAAAAGAGCATCTAATGTATTTTTATTTTCCATATCCATGAATGATACTTTAAGAAATCAGAACCTAAATCATGCTTAACATGCAACTTACCGTCTTCAATTCCTAAAAGGGTATGATCATCAGCAATACTATATGCCTAATTCGTTATCTATATCTCGAGCCACGTCTTTTATTATTTCCTGTACATTGCCTATTAGAATTTTTATTTGATCCTTACTTAACTCATCAAGGTTAAGGTCTCCATATGTTGTACCAACTACTGAGTTTTTAAGTCCATTATTTACAATGTTATGAATTTCTTTTTCTTTTTCTATTAGATCTTTGTCTCTGTAAAAAATTGAACAGTGAAGCCCTGAAATCAATATTAGTGCATTAGTATATCTAGCAAATGATTTAGAACAGCTTTCCATTTTTAGTAGCTTAAAACTAGCTTTTATTTTCCTACCTATGGGTAAGGTTTCGTCTATGGCTTGAGCTATTATTACTGGATTGTTGCTTGCTCTAGATCCACATACAGCCGCAAATAACTTACCGTGATAATCTAGCCATCTATCTATAAGTTCGACCTTACCATTAATCACAACAGAACCAATTAGAAGATCTGCAAGTTTGTCTGATTTTTCGCTTATTGTTATGTTATTGATAGTATGAAATGAGTCATTTATCTCCGCGTTATCACCGAATGCAATACCTCCAGTTTCTGCTTTTATTTCTTTTTTGGTGAACACGTTAATCACCTTTAGTTGTAGAGTTAAATGAGCCCTGTATATTCGCATTATCACCGATCGCAATACCGCCAGTTTTTGCTTTTACCTCTTTTTTACTTTGCCCTTTTTTAGACATCATTCTAAAAGCAGTGGTAAGAACTAAAATTCCTACACCTGAAAACAACCATTCTTTATTTTCGATAATCCAATCTAACACTCTATGCATCTCCCTTAAGGTGAACTAGTCACTAACGTCTTAGTATTTGTGTTCTTTGTATGGTTTAAATCGCTTGTTGAACTTGGCCACAACCACGTCAAACAGGTTGTTATATTAATTTGTTGCCACCTTATGCAAAAGATCTTTAATCAATAGATCAATGTTATCGGATAAAGCCCTATGAAATTGATATGGTGCAACGGTAGTTCCGAGTCCGATCGATGACATGAGTTCCATTTGTTCATCTGGAATTACGACCCCGCAATGAAGCGCTGTCCCCTTATCAACCTTTTCACCTAATACCATCGCAGTTTTTACTGTTTGGTACCGAAACATCCAAAACCAATCAACAACAACAGCAATAAACTCATCTAAGTTTTCGTAGTCATTAATGGTGCATGACTTACTATCCAGAAAAGAAGTTGAAGCTCTAGCATCGGAGTAACGCTCGTAACTTTTTTCGAACATTGAAACTGAATGACTTATTTTTCCATCTCTTAGTTTGTGTTCCAAATCCGTCATTTCCTCGAATTGATACCCAATAACAACCATAACCTTGAACAGGTTAGTTGTTGAAGTCAGTAACATCTGTGAGGACTTACCAAGCTCGATGATTGCTTCATATTCACTATTCTTTTGAGTTTTTTGCCAATCGGTATAGCTTATAAATGCCCAAGCAAACGCGACTACCGTTACGAAACCACCTAAAATGGTTGCAGAAGTTGATAAGAATGAAGTCACGCTATCCGCGTTGGTAATATTAATACCGACTATCACCCCGACTAGTACGAGTAAAATAGAGCAAAGCCATATAACTTTATTTTTCACAATGTTTCCAAATCAAAATACCAACGCCGCATTAAGGTGTGAGCAACGCCTCCACCTAACCTAAACTATTACAGTGTAAACATAAACCCAACGATAGAACAAAAAATGCCAAACGTTGAGAATCCCCCTTAAATGCTTTGCTAGGTGCGTGTGTTAGAATGGGATATCCCCAATAAATTCATCAGACCCACTATTAACCACTTCCCCATTGACTAACTTTACTAGTTTTTCAAAAAAGCCGGCTATTTCGTAAGCAACTCGATCTAGATACACACCCAATACTTCACTACTGAATTCATTTTCCCCCATAAATTCAGGAACCTCATTAGAAGTATTAATTTTCAAAGAATGCTTAAGATCGTTAGTGACTAACCTAAGTTCCTCTACTGCAATGTATTCTGTAATTTGATCTATGTTCACTTTTTTTAATGCGAAGTAATCTGTTAACATCTTTAAACTTGATAATTTGTTTGTGTTTTTCTTATACCTAGTTGAAATAGTTTTCTTTAACCTAATTTCAACTTCTTTGTATAAAAACATCACTTTCATCTCGACAATAGCCAAAGAGTGAAGTTCTTTTGTCTCTGCAAAAAACGATTGCTGTGCAAGCGCAGCCATTTCTTCGTGCCGCAATTCTTGTTCTCTCCCATAGTCGTAATTATGATAGTCGTAGTTTTCACCCATTTCAGACATCGACTTATTAGCCGCTGCAAGATAGTTAGCGAGTTCTGACTCCGTATTTTCTCGATACTCTAAATTGTCGAGATATTGCTTTGCGTGATAATCATCTAGAAGCCCGAAAAGCGCATGTACTGCAGTAAAAGAGCTGATCTGTTCATCAAAATTGTCCACTAAACCTCCTTTGTTATCACCTAAACACCTAACATTTGTATAACAGGACTCTCAACTCCCCAAATCTATTAACCCTAGTAGATCGTAACTAATCAGATGAAAAATAGGATCAAATAGCAATCTGACATTAAATCAGACTCTGAGAAATCGTACAGTGCTGTTAATCATTCAAAATTACAAATATGCGATTGATTTTATTGACATTTAATTTTATAGCAAGGAAAAACAAGACTATTTTCTGGCAAAGTGTGACTGAACTGAAAAATAAACAACTTATATTCTATAAAGTCATCCTATCGAACCTTTTTCAATATACTTCAAGTAGATACATATTTTTAAGGTGTGTATCTAATAACAACAAACAAACATTGAACACATCTAATTTAAGTCCTATGATGTAGCACTAACACTGTATAAAACACCAGTAACCTTAGGGGCGAATTCATGTCGATTAAATCTATTGCTAACGGCTATGAAGTCGATTGTCGCCCACAAGGTCGAAACGGCAAGCGCTACAGAAAGAAGTTTACAACCAAAGGTGAAGCACAGAAGTACGAACGCTGGCTGTTGTCGACTCAGAATCAGAAAAACTGGGTTGAAAAGTCTGCCGATAAACGCCCCCTGCTTGAACTAATAAACCTTTGGTACCATTACCATGGCCAGCAGCTTAAGACGGGTAAAAAAGAGCTTAAGCACCTAGTCGCTCTCGACTCCGACTTAGGCCACCCAAGGGCAGACCAAGTCACGCGACAATTATTTACTCAATATCGCGCAGATAAAATGGCAGAAGGTAAAAAGGCGACAACGATTAATCGAAATCAAACGAGATTAAGCAGCGTGTTTACCGCATTGATCAAAGCTGAAGAGTTTCATAATCAGCACCCACTTAAAGGGCTAAGTAAGTTAAAGGAACGTGTATCAGAAATGGGATTTTTGAGTAAGCCTGAAATAAAGCAGCTACTAAACAGCCTAAGTGGTGATGAATTACATATTGCTAAGTTATGTTTATCAACTGGTGCGCGTTGGACCGAAGCTGCAGACCTAAGAGGCAGTGATATTGTGCATGGTCGAGTGACGTTTAGTGATACCAAAAATGGTAGGAATAGAACGGTGCCAATAACCCGCGAATTACTGAGTGAGATCCATAACGGAAAGAATGGCCGTTTATTCAAAGGGTCTTACGCTACATTTTATAGTGTACTAAAGGAGCAAGATTTTGACTTGCCAAAGGGTCAGGCTGCGCATGTGTTACGGCATACATTTGCTAGCCACTTTATGATGAATGGCGGCAATATTTTAACGCTACAAAAGATCTTGGGGCATTCAACAATAACGCAAACGATGACTTACGCCCACCTTGCACCAGACTACCTAAACGAAGCAATGGAATTTAATCCAGTGTCCACATTATGACCCAATTAGTATGTTCAGGTGCTATTTACTGCTCGACACAGCCAAGCTAAAGCCCTGTAATAGCTGGTAAAGCCTATTACATGGGGTGTGTAAAAGCCTCCCTCGGGAGCCTTTTTTGATCGCCCTCCCCGACTACGAAATTTCAGCATCAGCAGGCGTTGAATTATTGGCTGAAGGAGATCACAACATCGCAATTGGACGGTGAAGAGCTTACGCTTATAGGACGTGTGGTTTGGACTGGGCAGAAGATGTGACGTTTGGATTTGAGCTAAATCTGAAACAGACTAATTTGGTTGCCTAAGTTAGTCTGTTCTCTCTTATATTTGGACAACACCTTGTTAGAGTTATTGTCTAGATTATTGCTCGACTTCAGGTTTACCTTCTTCGTTAATATAAAGCTTTGCTTTAGATTCATTTATTAACCGTGCAGCATAAGACGGTGATAGCGCGCGAACGTTCCCTTTCTCTCCATGGAATGAAGGTTCCCATACTCTATCTTTATATTGACCTGTTTCTAGAAACTCTACTATTACTTTCATAAGACATCCTTAAGTTGTAGTTTTGTTTATACAGTTACATTCTTTATTTTTAACGTGTGGGCAGTTAACAATACACCTATTTAAAGTTTTGAAAAACATCTAATTAGTTGCTCGGCGTCTATCGGTTGATAATATTTTTTAGTAAGAACTTTTTGATCTATCGACTAAATCGTCCATATACGACCGATTGAACACAAAGGTGACAATGTGTAATACCACTCAGCTCAAAATGTCCCCTAAACCTCATTTTAGCCTTTTATAGCGATTTTACTCAGTAATTATAGATGGATAATCTTGCACTGTCTTAGTCATCCCTCTTTCGCGCGATCCTAATTTAAATACTTATGTCTAATACTTTTGAGATATGTGATGTAAGTCACTATAGGAGGAAAAGCCTATTGTGATGATCGCTAGCGTTACGAGCCCTGTTTATTAGCTTCAACTTTCTGCTTTTTGATGTACCAAATTAAAATAGGTATTTCGATTAAGCCATAAGTAATGAGCGTAAACCAAACCCAATTAACATTCATAATGAACAAATTGAATTCATGACCACTACCCCAATAATGCAGGCCAACGACTAGCAAAGAAAAAGCTGAAACAAAAAGGTCATAAACTGAAATTTTGTTCAAGCTGTCACCAGCTAACTTCGGATAGATAGAAAGGTACGCCACTAAAATAATAATTAGGTTTAATAATAGAATAGATAATTCTGGTGAATCCATTTAAAGCAATACTCCTTATAACGGTGTATTTACGGAATTCCGTAAACTAAATTTAAATGACTGAATGCAATTAAAAATAGCAATATATACCAATATTTAAGTAGATAATACGTTTAAAACGATTAATTAAGTAATGACACTGAATTTCATACACAAAAAAATGGCAGCATGATAACCTAACTTTTGTTATATATTAATAGCATATAGATATGAGGTAAACATGAATAAACTGATCATAACGATATTAGTAAGTATTGCACTCCAAGGTTGCACGACAACAACGAAAACATGTTATATCTCTCCAGGGGGCACCTGTACTCCATCTGAGTCAGCTGCCGACTCTAAAATATAGGCAAGAAGCTGATAGAAAAATAAACGTCGCTATCGTTATCAAATAATAGCGACGAAATGATATATACATCACGCCTTAATCTCCATAACAACAAGCTCGCTCACAGTTTCCAGCCCCATCCTCTAAGAAAAATGCCTAAATTCACTTTATTGCTATTTTTAATACGTATTTAACAGTAAAAGAAACGCCTATGTCATCAGTGAGCATTGTTACCCATTTACTCTTATTATTAGTCACCTATATCGGTATATTTTATCGTGTACACCAGCAACACCCTATCACAATAGGGAAACCGCTCACCCTCGAGCAAGTCCTTGCAATTAAAGCTCGGTTCATCATTTACACTTTACTGGTGTTTGGTATATCAATACTGGTCAATTTCCCAAATTTATACTGGCAAGGTTAATATTGAGAATGGTATTTATACACCTCCTCCCGCTACATCACTTATCTTAGATCTGATTTTTCAACTTATCAATTAACGCTGACGGTAAATTCTGTGCCTCTCTAACGCCTGCAGATACGCTTTTGCCATTAAGTGGTCAACATCAATACCGCATACGAAATCAAATAAACTTCGCACAACTATTGTAAATAATAATCACACAATAGTTAAGTAATCGTTAACTTATGGTTATGCAAAGTGAGGTTTTAGCTCATCAAAATCCTCTTTTAAGCTTGTGTATCGACATATCTACAAAATCGCGATTACAGCGATTAAAATTAAGTAATTAACGTCTTAGTCTCAAATAAAAAATAACGTGCTCAGCGCTTCTGAGGACGTTATTTTATATAACAAAAACAACTAAAACCGTCAGTCCTTAGTTGTTTTTAATTTCTAATTTTTCCTTGATTTTTGAATATACATTAAAAATCAGAGTCAAAACTCTTTAAATACAACCACTTAAAATGTAAACCCCAGTTAACACACATGGTTATCCACAGAATCTGTGGATAACCTGATTAAAATACCTATTATTGGTAGGATAATCCAATCATATGCCTAATTTAGTCCACAACCGCGTTTTTATGCTTAAAGTTATGCACAACAGGAGTAATGCTAAGGAGATATATACACAATGCGGAAATATTTGTGTATAACGTGTGAGGCATAAAAAAAGCCTCAAACGAGGCTTCTTTATCATCAGTATATGTCGTTAACTATTCAGTCTGAGCTGATTAGTTTACGCCTGACTCATCTTCAAGTTGTTTGCGTAATTCCGCTTCTAATTCTTGTTGTAATTCGTCTTGAAGTTGATAATACGATAAATCGTTTTCATTATAGTCCATCATAACCACCTTACTTGTACCAAATAGTACATCGTTAAATATGTCGATAATCGATAACCTGCTTATCACACTTCTCCGAACAACCCTTTGTTCAGCTCATGTATTAATCGTAACACAGCATTTTCAGTCTGCAATATTTGTTGATCTGGATGAAAAGTTTGATCATGGTCAATAAATCTATTTTGTAATTATTTATCAACATTTTGATTATCAGCTCTTCATATGAAAGTAAACTAACGAAATAACAAAGGAACCATTACCTCAAATACAAGGAGGTGACTAAAACTGAACAAAAATAAACAAAATAGAACAACTTAATATAAGTTATATCAAAAAGTAATATAGAGGGTTTTTGACGCTAATATCAGCACATCAATGAATTGACAAGAAAAGGAGTTGGCTAGGAAATTACGTAACAGACTCTGTTTATACAGTGATAGGAGTGACTTTAACAATCACTCCATCATTGCAACTATTCTGCTTTAGGCGAGTAAATAAAGATTAGTACTTTAAGACCTTTACCCACTTCTGCTTCTTTAAATACAGCTGGCGGCGCAAGTTGTTCTTGAAACACACAATCAGGGCAATGCTCTGCTACATTATCAAATAAGAACTGTTCACCAAGCTCCGGAGCATTTAAACATAACATCACTTTACCACCCGGTTTCATCAACTGTGGGATACGCTTAATGATCTTGCTGTAGTCACGTTTAATATCAACACTGCCTTTTTGGAATGACGGTGGATCCGAGATCAACAGGTCATAAGGACCGTGCTTACGCAAGCGACCATATGATTTAAAGATATCAACACCTTCAAATTTAACCCGCTTAAGATCATGACCATTACTGCGGTGATTATCACGACCCATGGTTAATGAGGTACGGCTAAGATCAACGTTCATCACCTTGTCTGCGCCACCCGCTAAAGCGGCAACAGAGAAAGCACATGTATATGAGAACAAATTTAATACATTGGCATTTTCTGCATGCTCTTTCACCCACTGACGGCCATTCGCCATATCTAGGAATAATCCTGTATTTTGCGCACGACCAAATTCTAAATTGAAAGTCATACCATTTTCAGTGATTTCGGTACGGTGACATTCTTCGCCAAGGAACAATGCTGTAGGTGCACGTTCACGACAGCGGAATTGCACGAGTACAGTTTTACATTGCTCACCAAGTTGTGCTTGAAGCGATTCAGCTAACAATAATAAGTAATCGTTTTCTTCTTCTTTGTATAGCGTAATAAGTGCAACTGGTGGTAGCCAATCAATGTTCATGTGTTCAAAACCAGCATACGTATGGCCACGACCATGGAACAAGCGACAAGCATCTTCTGCTGCAGCAGAAAAATCAATAAATTCAAGCGGCAATTTCACATCAGCCTCAGACATAGCAACAGTCACAATCTTGTTCACCTTAATTAATTTTACAAAATAAAAAGGGATGCACACTGTACATCCCTTTATTCAATTCACCGCATTATACTTGATTAGCACTAAAATGCGATCAAGCGGATCGGTTATTTTTTCACATCAACATCACTACTGATCAGTATCGACATCCAGTTCTGATCATTAATGGTTTCTAAGCCAATTTTAACAATCATGGTTAGCGGTACAGCGAGTAGCATACCAACAAGGCCAAGTAACCAACCCCAGAAGATTAATGATAAGAATACAATCAAAGTTGATAATCCCAGTCCTTTACCCATGAAGCGTGGCTCTACAACGTTACCCATGATCAAGTTAATTGTGACATAGCCAGCAGCGACTGCACCAGCTTGTGGTAGACCCAGCTGTAAAGTCGTTAGAATCACTGCCGGTACTGCGGCAATTAAAGAACCGATATTAGGTACGTAGTTGAGTAGGAATGCAATCAATCCCCACAGAAGATAGAAATCCACATCCATTATAAACAACATTAAACCAACAGATATACCCGTCGCCATGCTAACTAGCGTTTTGATCGCTACGTACTTGTTCACTGAATCTAAGAACTTGTCTAGCTGTGCTAATTTGAAGTCAGGGTCTTTAAACATTAAATGTAGTTTCTTCGGTAATACATCACCTTCAAACAACATAAAGACGACAGTTAATAAGATCAGGAAGATATTGGCCATCACCCCAGACAAACTACTCACCATGCTAGATACCATAGTAACAGCGGTGCCTGGATTGAAGTATTCCAATAAAGTGTCTGATGATATTTGAATATTGTATTTATTTAAGAATATGACTAGCTCGCCATAATGTCCTCTAATTTGGCTTTGATAATCACCAATATTACTCGTTAGTTGTTGTACACTCGAACCAATGACACTGGTGATCGTCAAGCCAATCAAGATAGCTACAATCAACACCATAAAAATGGCTATTGCACGAGGGATACGGCAACGAGTGATCACATTGACCAACGGATTACAAATAATAGCAATAAACACAGCAAGCAAAAATGGAATTATAATCGGCGTGGCTATTTTGATACCACCGAGGATAATGATCACAGCGGCTATCATCCCCACATTACGCATCTGGCTATTTTCGTTTAAAATTAGTTTCATAGTTACTCATTAAGGTGCTACTGGGCGCTAATAGTCGCCAGTATTCTACGACGTGATTGATGAATATAACCTTAACAAGGTTAAAACACTAATAATATTAGATTGTGAATATTTGCAATCGCATGCTAAACAAGGAATTAAATGCAGTGAATATAACTATGATTTGAAATAAGATATTTTGAAGATGTTATTTTGAAGATGTTATTTTGAAGATGTTATTTTGAAGATGTTATTTTGAAAATAATGTTTGAAGCAGAAATGGTGGAGCCAAACGGGATCGAACCGATGACCTCGACACTGCCAGTGTCGCGCTCTCCCAACTGAGCTATGGCCCCATTTCTACAGCAGCGTTCGCTACTGCAGAGAATAATATGCATCTGCCGTTTAACTGTCAATATCTATAATTTAAAAATCAACATCAAACGACAGAAAGTATATTATTTACACACCCTTAGGCGTTTTCACGTGCAGCAATAAATGCTAACGCTTTGTCGATACCAGCAAGGCTGCGTTCTTTACCGATAAGCTTTAGCGTTACATCTAATGACGGAGATTGACCGGCACCAGTGATAGCAACACGTAGTGGCATACCTACTTTACCCATGCCAACTTCAAGTTCAGTCGCTGTTTCGTTAATAGCAGCGTGTAGAACTTCAGCATCGCTCCAATCTGTAATCGCAGCTAACTTCTCTTGCACTTTAACTAATGCTTCTTTCGCTACTGGACGTAAATGTTTCTTCGCCGCAGTTGCATCAAATTCAGCATAGTCTTCAAAGAAATAACGGCTAGATGCAGCAAGTTCTTTTAACGTTTTAGCACGTTCAGAAAGTACTTTAACAATCTCAGCTAACTCAGGGCCATTAGTTGTATCAATGCCTTGATCTGCCATGTGCCACTCAAGGTGAGATGCAACATATTCAGGTGCTAGTGTCTTAATGTAATGCTGATTTACCCATTGTAGCTTCTCAGTATTAAACGCTGATGGCGCTTTGTTTACTGCATCTAGGCTAAACAATTTGATCATTTCTTCAGTACTGAAGATTTCTTGATCGCCATGTGACCAGCCCAGACGAACTAAGTAGTTTAGCAGTGCTTCAGGCAGGTAACCATCATCACGATATTGCATAACGCCAACAGCGCCATGACGCTTAGACAGTTTAGCGCCGTCATCACCTAAAATCATTGCAACGTGTGCGTACTCAGGTACTGGTGCGCCAAGTGCTTTTAAGATGTTAATTTGACGTGGCGTATTGTTTAGGTGATCTTCACCACGAACAACATTAGTAATGCCCATATCCCAGTCATCAACAACAACACAGAAGTTGTAAGTTGGTGAACCATCAGTACGGCGGATAATCAGATCATCTAGCTCAGTGTTAGCAAATTCAACTTTGCCACGGATCTTGTCATCAACGATAACAGAACCTTCTTTCGGATTGCGGAAACGTACAACGTAATCAGCACCGGTGTCTTCAATGTCACCATGGCTACATTTACCATCGTAACGTGGGTTTTCTTTAGCAGCCATTTGCTTTTCACGTAATTCGTCAAGACGCTCACGTGAACAATAACATTTGTATGCTTTGTCTTCAGAAACTAGTTGATCAACTAACTCATTGTAACGATCGAAACGTTGCGTTTGGAAATAAGGACCTTCATCCCAATCCAGACCAGCCCATTTCATGCCTTCTAAGATCGCGTCAACCGCTTCTTGAGTAGAACGCTCTATATCAGTATCTTCGATACGCAATACAAATTCACCGCCTTGGCTTTTTGCATGTAACCAAGAATAAAGCGCTGTACGTGCGCCGCCTACGTGCAAGTAGCCAGTTGGGCTAGGTGCAAAACGAGTCTTAACAGTCATAAGTCTCACAATACCTTTTACATTATTTGATTCGCTTAACCTACTAGCAGGTTAAGCACATGATGCTGCGCATTTTACCACTAAAGATAAAACTAACAACAGCGAACTATCATTAACGAACGATGTACCACTATTAATTAACTATGTGTAGCTAAGAGTGCCAGTAAATCATCTTCAGTCAGAATATCTATGTCTAACTCTTGCGCTTTAGTGAGCTTAGAACCTGCTGCAGGACCTGCCACTAACGCCGTCGTTTTCTTCGACACACTACCAGCCACTTTTGCGCCTAAATCTTGTAACCGTGTTTTAGCCTCGGCACGAGAGATATTCACTAACGTTCCGGTGATCACATAAATAGTGCCTAACAAGGGTTGCTGACTTTCTTCTTTAACCGCAACATCATCCCAGCTCATGCCCGCTTCAATTAGCTGGTCAATCACTTCAAGGTTATGCGCTTCACGGAAGAAGTAGTAAATGTGTTTAGCAACAATATCACCGACATCCGAAATCAGAATTAAACGTTCTACAGAGGCTTTTTTGATTGCGTCTAAAGTTAACAAATCATTGGCTAAGTTAGCCGCTGTCGCTTCCCCTACTTCACGAATACCCAGTGAATATAAGAACTTGGCTAACGTGGTGTGTTTTGCTACTTTTAATGCTTCTAATAAGTTAGTGGCTTTCTTTGGCCCCATGCGATCTAACAGGGTTAACTTCCCAAAAGTCACGGTAAATAGGTCGGCTGGGGTTTTAATTAAATCAGCATCAACCAATTGCTCAACAAGCTTGTCACCCAAACCATCAACGTTTAGCGCTTTACGCGATGCAAAATGTTTAATCGCTTCTTTACGTTGTGCACCACAATACAGACCAGCGGTACAACGCACTGTTGCTTCACCTTCGATACGCTCTACTTCTGAATCACACACTGGGCACTTTGCCGGGAATACGATATCTTGGGCATCATCAGGGCGGCGCTCTAGCATCACACGCGCAACCTGCGGAATAACATCACCCGCACGGCGAATGATCACCTGATCTTTAATTTTAATGCCTAAACGGGCAATTTCATCAGAGTTATGTAGTGTGGCATTACTTACTGTCACACCACCAACAAACACAGGTTCTAGACGTGCGACCGGTGTGATGGCGCCAGTACGGCCAACTTGGAATTCAACATCCAATAATGTCGTTATCTCTTCTTGCGCAGGAAACTTATGTGACGTGGCCCAACGTGGTGCTCGCGCAACAAAACCCAATGTTTTCTGTAGGGCTAAATCATCGACTTTATACACGACACCATCAATGTCATACGACAGTGAATCACGGCGCTTACCTATCTGTTCATAGAAGTCTAAGCAGCCTTGATAACCCATAGCAACCGTTACATCTGCACAAACAGGTAAACCCCATTGCTTCAATTTTTGTAAATTTTCGGCATGCGAATTTGATAAGCCTTTACCTTCAACCTCACCTTCCACGACACCTAATGAATAGGCATTAAAGGCTAACGGACGACTTGCGGCAATTTTAGGGTCAAGCTGACGTAAGCTACCAGCGGCGGCATTGCGCGGATTGACAAAGGTCTTTTCACCTTTCTTTTTGGCATTGATATTCAATTGCTCAAAACCTGCTTTTGGCATAAAGACTTCGCCACGTACTTCTAAACGTTCAGGAAAGTCATCACCACGTAAGCGTAATGGGATTGATTTGATGGTTTTTACATTTTCAGAAATATCTTCACCGATTTGACCATCACCACGGGTGGCAGCACGAACAAAGTCACCATTCTCATACAGGATACTCACTGCAAGACCATCGAGCTTTGGTTCACAACTAAACTTAATCTCTGCTTTCGTTAATAAACGATCTTGTAAACGCTTTTCGAACGCTAACAACTCTTCTTCAGAAAACACATTATCCAATGACAACATTGGCATTTCATGCTGAATCTGGCTAAAGCCAGTTAAAGCTTCCCCCCCCACTTTTTGAGTTGGAGATGTGGCTAATGCAAGCTCAGGAAACTCGATTTCGAGCTGTTTTAGCTCACGTAATAAACGGTCATATTCCGCATCCGGTACGGTGGGATTGTCTAATACGTAATATTGGTGATTATATTCTTCAAGTTGCAGTGTTAAGGTTTGAATTTGTTTTACTTGTTCTGTCATCTTTACTTCCAAAGATAAAAAATTCCGAAGATCAAAAAAAGCCCCACCGAAGTGAGGCATTTATCTGGATAACATTATTTATTTCGCTAATGCTTTATGTTCTAACTTGCGAATGAACGCTTGTTCTTGCTCAATGGCTTCTTCTGTAAATGGGTTACGTGATGCATCCATTAATAGACCATCAACACCTTCAGCAATACGCTCTGCAGCATTTAGCATTAGGTTGTAATTGTGAGATGCTTGACCTGCACACGGGAACATCATGAATAATGATACACCTGGTGATTCAAATTGCTCCATTATATCAATATCAAAAACACCCGGTTTAACCATGTTAGCTAAACTAAAGATAACGGGTCCTTTACCTGCGGCATCAACATGACGGTGAAAAATATTCATCGCGCCAAATTTAAAGCCAAGCGCTGATAATTCTTGTAGCAATTCAGCACCGGCAATACGCTTGCCTTCACGAGCCATAATATTAATCACAAATACCGCTTCATCCGCAGTATCATCAATTGGTTTTTCTTGTACCCTTGCTGCGCTAGCATTTGTATTGTCGGCGATATCGTCACCGCTATGATCAAGATTGTTCTGTTCGTCTTGCGTCTGACTTTCAACAACCACTTGCTCTTGTCGCCCAGGTTCTGATTTAACTTCAGCCGCTGACGTTTCTAGCGTATCAACAACATCATAACTGACATCATTCATCGCTGTATCATCCCTTGATGAAGGAGTGTTTACATCCATGGCAGTAAACGAACCCGTTAGCACAGTAGCGTCTTCCGCTGCTTTCGATGCACCAAACTGAGGCTCAATTTTCTCAACGGTTATCGCCGTTGGTTCAACTGGCGCTTTAGGCACATTGATGTTCTCTTCTCCAGGCTGACTAACAACACGTTTTTCGCCAATACCATCAAGGTCAAATCCTTGCTTATCTTTAACGTTAGCGTCAACTTTACTTAATGGTTTGTCTTTTAATGGTTTTACTTGGTTCTTTTTATTTGACCAAAGGCCATGGGTAATTAAAGCAACAATTGCAATAAACCCTAAAATGATGAGAACAAGTCGCAAATCTTGCATAACAGCCTATCTCTTAATGTTAATTGTCTGTAAGTTCAATCGCAGTCGAAATATCGACGGCGACTATTCGAGAGACCCCTGGTTCATGCATGGTCACCCCTATTAATTGCTGAGCCATTTCCATGGCTAACTTATTATGACTAATATAAATAAATTGTACTGTTTCTGACATCTCCTGAACCAGTTTACAAAAACGCCCGACATTTAATTCATCGAGTGGTGCATCAACTTCATCTAGCATACAAAATGGCGCTGGATTTAATCTAAATATAGCAAAGACTAATGACAGTGCCGTTAATGCTTTTTCACCACCGGAAAGTAAAGAAATTCGTGCATTCTTTTTCCCTGGCGGTCGCGCCATAATGGTTACTCCCGTGTCTAATAAGTTGCTCGATGTTAGCTCTAACCAAGCTGCACCACCGCCAAACACTTTAGGAAATAACATTTTAAAATCATCATTAATTTTTTCAAACGTAGTCGCAAAACGCGCCCGAGTTTGCTTATCTATTTTAACAATCGCGGCTTCTAACGTAGCAATGGCTTTTTCTAAGTCATCGGTTTGCTCGTCTAAATACTGCTTACGCTGCGATTGTTGTTCATATTCTTCGACTGCAGCAAGGTTGACAGCACCAATCTTCTGTAACTGTACTTCAAACTGTTTTAGCTGCTGCTGATATTCTTTTAGTGTTAATATGTTAACACACTCACGTTTTAATGTGTCTACATCCACATTATCATCCGCAATCTGTTGATATAATAGTTGTTCTTTTGCTTTATTGTTCGCTTGTTTTAAATCAAGCTGCTGTATTTTGTCTTTAACTTTTAAGCAACTTGCCATTATCCTAGCACGTTTTTCTTCAACATCACGCTTGTCATTAAGTAGTTTAGCGCGTGTTGTTTTCTTTTGGCTATTATCATTTTCAATCGCAATTTGTTTTTCTGCAGCAATCGCACGCGCCGTTTCTAACTGTTGCAAGTTTTCAGCATATAATGAGTTGTCACCTAATGCAGCAATATCTTGTAAAATAGTTTGGTATTGAGAATCTGTTTTAGCAATTAATTGCTGCTGTTTCTCAATTTCGACCGCAAACTTGGTTTTAACTAAAAGCAATTGCTGTACTTGTTTTTCAAGTACTTTCTGTTCTTGTAAAAATCGCGCTTTATCTGCTTTTGCCGCTTCTGATTTTTGAATCAAACCATCATCATTAGCAAGCTGTCCAATCGTCACCTGAGTCGAGATTATCTGTTCATTAAAACGCTGTACTTCTTCTGCTTCAATCGCCAATAAATTATCAAGTGTGGATAAACGTGTATTTAACTGGTCGTGATTAAGCTGCCATTGGGCTTGCTGTTGCTGTAATAAGTCCAATTCTATCGTTAATTGTGATACTTCACTTTGTTTTAAAGTAAGATTAGCTTGAACCTTATCGATTTGATCTTGGTAATCACCCTGTGTCACCGACAACGCCGTTAATTGATTATGCTGCGTAGCAATCATTGTTTCAATCACAAGTAAACGCGCCTGTTGCTGCGATGCTTGCAATTGCATTTCAATCCGGCCTTGCGCAGAAGACACATTGGCTTTCGCATGCTGTGATAACCATACACCTTCATCGGTAAACCAATCTCCATGGGCAGTGATATAACTGTACTCTCCATGGCTATTAGCACCCACTTGCGCATCATTAATCGTTGCCACACAAGTCACTTGATTTAGCTGTCGATTAAATAAGTTATTTTTAACCTTACTTGCTAACGAACCAGCGCGTGCAACACAATGGCTCGGTTTGAACCATTGCAAAGCAGGTAACTCAGCCAGATCAAATTGTGCAAGTTGCTCGTCACTAATGCAGTAAGCATCAAGCCAATTTGCGAGCACTTTCTCTACTGCAGCTTCCCAACCGGATTCTACATCTAACTGTTGTAATAATTTTAACGGTATTGACTCGAAATTACATTCTAACCAAGTATGCGCGTGGTCTGCATGTTCCGCTTTACGTAATAACTCCGTGATAACACTCAATGATGCTTTTATTTCAGTTTGTTCAGTCACGTTTTTCTGAATATAAATCTCAAGTTCTGAAACTTGTTTGTTGATCCCTTGAAAACCATTATTCAACCCAGCGAGTTCGTGGGCTAAGCGCGTTTCTTGAGACTGTAACTGTTGCTGCTCTGTGGTTTTATCCGCGATAAGTACTTGCTTGCTGTGCAGCTCGAGCTGCTGCTGTTCTTCTTTTAGATCAATGCGTTGCAGCTTACTTTTATTAAGTACTGATTCTGCACTTTGTAATGCATTGGTCAATACATCAAGTTTACTACTAAAACGTTGTACCTTATCAAGGTATACCGCATGCTGTGCCATAGCTTGGTCGCTACTGATGGTGGCAGATGCTAATGATTGTTCAATCACTAATAATTCGGCCGTCATGCGATTATAGTCAGTCTCAGTCAATGACGCCTGCTGCTGATGCACTTGTAATTGGGTTTGCTCTTCTTTCAGTAAGATTTGTAACTTTTCACTTTGCTGCTGATATTCTTGTTGCTTACCTGCGGACTCTTGCTTACGCGCTTTGTGATGCAGTATTTTCTGTTCTATCTTGGTTAGCTCTGTACCTTGTAAATAAAACGCTTGTTGCTGGTTTTCAATAAGTATCGTTAATTCATTTAGCTGCACATCAGAATCTGTTATTTGAGTCTGAAGTTTAGTGGCGGTTGCTGTAAATTTTTCCTGCTCACTCATTAACACTAATTTTTGCTGAGTCAGTTGGTTAATCGAGCGCTCTACATCATATATTTGCACTAAACCAAGACGGCTTTTCGCTTCTCGCTGCTGCTGTTTTAACGATCTAAATTGTTGCGCGACAACCGACTGCACCTTCAACTTATCGATTTGCGCACCCAATTCAATACGAATGTCAGTAAGTCGATTTAGGTTATCTTTAGTTTGATTAATACGTAATTCAGTTTCGCGACGTTTTTCTTTATATTTAGAAATGCCCGCGGCTTCTTCAATAAAGTGGCGCAGTTCATGAGGTTTGGACTCGATTAAACGTGAGATCATGCCTTGTTCGATAATCGCATAACTGCGTGGGCCTAAGCCTGTGCCTAAAAACAGTTCAGTCACATCTTTACGACGGCACTTTTTACCGTTAAGGTAATATTGATTAGTACCATCACGGTATAATTCACGACGAATAGACACTTCATTATATTGTAATAAAGCATGATCAATACGTTGCTGAGCATTATCAAATAGCAGTTCAACACTGGCTCTTGAGACAGGAGAACGCGCCACTGAACCGTTAAAAATAACGTCAGACATTGCATCACCGCGCAAGTGCTTCGCCGAGCTTTCGCCCAGCACCCAGCGTACGGCATCAATAATATTTGATTTACCACAACCATTAGGGCCTACAACAGCGGTCATATCGTGCGGAAAAAGCAATTCTGTAGTATCAACAAATGACTTGAAGCCAGATATTTTGATCTTTTTAAGGTACATATCAAACAACGCATATAGAATAACCAGAAAACTTTAGCAGATGTATCTGCAATATTAAAGATTCGTCTGAACAGAATGGAAAAGCTGCTGCTTTTTACTGCACTTTTTACCTCAATCGGGGTCTCTTTTAGTGCAATGATAGATGCACCACAGTAACCACATGATAAGCTGTGCTACATAAACCACCCATAAGGCGCCATAGAATATGCTTTCAATAAAACCATCGTTATCGGGATTTCAATATTTCTTGCAAGGTTTTGACTTAATTCGTCAACCTAAGCTAAGACCTTTTGTATTGATCCCGCTATTAGTTAACCTCATGTTGTTTTCGGTTAGCTTTTATTTCTTATTTCAACAAATCGATGTGTGGCTAATGCAACTCGAAGCAAGCCTAGACTGGTTAAGCTGGTTAGTTTATATCATCAAACCCCTCGCCTTTATCCTTATACTGCTATTATTCGGGTTCTTTTTTGGTGCTATTGCCAATATTATTGCCGCGCCGTTTAATGGCCTATTAGCAGAACAAACCGAACTGCTATTAAGTAATAAGCCGATGCCAGAAAGTAGCATTAAAGATATTATATTAGATATTCCCCGAGTACTGACGCGCGAGCTTAAAAAGATAAAATACTACATTCCCCGTGCCATTGGTTTACTGCTGTTATTTTTCATTCCAGTTGTCGGTCAGACCGTGGCGCCAGTATTGTGGTTTATCTTTACCGCGTGGATGTTGGCCATTCAATATGCCGATTACACCTTTGATAACAATAAAGTTGGCTTTGACGAGATGCGCAGCGAACTATCATCAAACCGTATGCAGTCGTTAAGTTTTGGCTCTATGGTGGCACTGTGTCAGTCTATTCCCGTGGTTAATTTCATCGTTATGCCTGTTGCCGTATGTGGCGCAACAGCAATGTGGGTTGATAGCAGCGATAAGTAGACACTGCAACGCATAGAGATGATGTTCGTTAAAATAAAAGACCCCGTTAACGCATTAACGGGGTCTTTTTGTTTCATATATTCTTTAATAACGACAACTATATCGTTTACTCGATCACTCGTAACGAATTAACAGCGCTTTAGTACTAAAGAACCCACAGAGTAACCAGCACCAAACGAACAGATTAACGCGAGATCTCCACTTTCCACACCGTCTTGATGTAAATGGAAGGCAATAATTGAGCCGGCCGATGCAGTATTCGCATACTCATCTAGAATAATAGGCGCTTCTGCAGCCGATGGATCACGACCCAATAGCTTCTTTGCTAAATAATTATTCATGTTGATATTCGCTTGATGTAACCATAAACGTTTAAAGTCACCTGCTTGCAACTCTAAACCGTTTAACTGTTCTGTGATCAAGTTATAAACAGTAGGTAATACTTCTTTAAATACCTTGCGCCCATTTTGCATAAAGAAACTTGAGTCAGCATTGATATCAACGCCTTCACTGCGGCTTAAATACCCAAGGTTATTACGGATATTATTTGAGTACTGGGTAAACAACTTACTATCAATGATCTCGTAGCAATGTTCACTCGTTGCTGTGGCTTTATCTTCAATCACGACAGCTGTACACACGTCACCAAAAATAAAGTGGCTGTCACGATCTTTAAAGTTTAAATGCGCAGAACAAATTTCAGGGTTAACCACTAACGCTGCTTTACTACGTCCTGACTTAACCGCGTCCATGGCACTAGCAATAGCAAATGTAGCCGATGAACACGCCACACTCATATCATAAGCAAAACCGTTAGCGCCAAGGAAGTGTTGCAGCTCAACAGCCATTGCCGGATACGCGCGTTGGAAACCAGACGCTGCAAAAATAATTAAATCGATATCTTGTGCTTCTTTATTGGCTGCAGCTAATGCTTGTTTGGCGGCAACTAACGCCATTTGTACCGTAATACTAGGTTCATCGTCAGCAATAGGTTGAAATACCGGACGCATGATAGCTGGATCTAAAATACCCGCTTTGCTCATCACAAAACGACTTTTAATGCCTGATGCTTTCTCAATAAACTCACTGCTTGAATGCGCTTTGGCAGTTAATTCGCCAGCTTCAATCGCAACGGCATTGTCTGTATTAAAATTATCAACGTAGCAATTAAAGCTCGTTACTAATTCATCATTACTAATTACATCAGGAGGGGTGAATAAACCGCTACCACTAATTACTACATTACTCATTACATTGTCCTTTATCGACTAATTAGCTTTAGCTACTATCAACTAAGTTGGATACAGTGACCACTAAAATAAAGCAAACAGTTAGCTAGATCTAGTTACCTATCCGACAAAATGAAAAAATAACACCCTGTTATCAAATAACATGGGTTAAAATTGCGAAGCAAACACTAAATTACATAAGTAACAAGGAACTAACCTATCGTATTTGGTCTATATATAGAGTGGACTCAACGCGATAAATTAATAAATCATTAAATAAAATTAATAAATTATTAAATAGAATTAATTTGTTGATTAAACCAAATTTAGACACTATGTTGTTAAGCATCACGCATAACCAATAGTTATAAGTGCTTATCATTTTAGAACCTAACGATATAACAAAACAGAATTTTCAATTTTCAAACTAATCAGTATGCTTAAGCTATAAATTAGTTAGTTATAAGTTACGAGTATTCATTTATATAGGGAAATCTCATGAGCCAAATTTTACAAGACAATTCATTGTCTATCGGTGACACACCTTTAGTTCGTTTAAACCGTGTAACAACAGGTAACGTCTTTGCAAAAATAGAAAGCCGCAACCCAAGTGCAAGTGTTAAGTGCCGTATCGGTGCTAACATGATCTGGCAAGCAGAAAAAGACGGTCTCTTAAAAGAAGGAATTGATATCGTTGAGCCAACAAGTGGTAATACCGGTATTGCATTAGCATTTGTAGCTGCGGCTCGTGGTTATAAGCTCACATTAACAATGCCAAATACAATGAGCCTTGAACGTCGCAAATTGCTTAAAGCATTGGGCGCAAACCTCGTTCTAACGGATGGTGCTAAGGGTATGAAAGGCGCGATTGATAAAGCGACTGAGATCCGTGACGCAAATCCTGAAACTACGATTTTATTACAACAATTTGAAAATCCAGCTAACCCAGCAATCCATGAACAAACAACGGGTCCAGAAATCTGGGAAGCAACCGACGGTAAAGTCGATATTTTAGTATCAGGTGTAGGTACGGGCGGTACGATTACAGGTACAAGCCGCTATATTAAATTAAATAAAGGTAAAGAACTTTTATCTGTTGCTGTTGAACCAACTAATTCACCTGTTATCAGTCAAGCGAAAGCCGGTGAAGCATTAACGCCAGGTCCACATAAAATTCAAGGTATTGGCGCAGGTTTCATCCCAGGTAACCTTGATCTAGAAATGGTCGACCGTGTAGAAGCCGTGTCTAATGAAGAATCTATCGAAATGGCACAACGTCTAATGAAAGAAGAAGGTATCTTAGCCGGTATTTCTTCAGGTGCAGCTGTTGTTGTTGCAGCCCGTTTAGCTGCGTTACCTGAATTTGCAGATAAGAACATTGTCGTCATCCTGCCATCGTCAGGCGAACGTTATTTAAGTACTGCATTATTTGATGGTGTATTTACTGAGCAAGAACTCCAACAATAGTTACAACCGTGTTGTTATAGTTACAACCGTAATCTTGTAGTTACATCAAATTAACAAGATTAACAAAAGCCGCACTAGCGGCTTTTTTTTGTACAAGCCACTTTTTTTATTCCTATTGATAGCGGTCACACTTTGCTCCTTTTGTTGTAATTAAACTACAACACAGGGCTAAATTAGGGGTAATATACTGACATCGCATTGTTTTGTCGTAAAACTTACAAAAACATGATCTATACCCATTTTTTGTATGAAAAAAAGTTATTTTACACTGTAAAATTAGATTACAATTACACTTATGGTTATAGTAAACACTCTTTTAGAATCGTTATTTTAAGGAAAAGTTATGTATCAAAAATCAGTTGTAATTATCGCACCAAACGGTCTTCACACTCGTCCTGCTGCTCTTTTCGTAAAAAAAGCAAAAGAATTCGAATCAAAAATCTCTGTTGAAGCTGGCGGTAAATCTGCAAGTGCTACAAGCTTATTTAAACTACAAACGTTAGGCCTTTCTAAAGGTGTAACAATGACTATTTCTGCTGAAGGTACTGACGAGCAAGCGGCTGTTGAAGCGCTAGTAGCGCTTATGGATGTTTTAGAATAAATCCCATCCGTTATTAATGTATTTTTTGTATTGAAGTAAGGAAAGGTTATGATATCAGGCATTCTCGCCTCACCAGGTATTGCTTTTGGTAAAGCACAACTATTCATTAACGAAGAAATTGTTCTTAACCAACAAACTATTGAAACGGCACAGATCGATGAACAAATAGCTATCTTTTTAGCTGCTAGGGATAAGTCTGCTATACAGCTTGAAGCTATTACGGAAATGGCACGCCAAACATTTGGCGACGAGAAAGCTGAAATCTTCGAGGGACACATGATGTTACTTGAAGACGAAGAGCTTGAAGAAGATATCGTAACCTTTATTAAAAAAAATAAAGTATCGGCAGATTTTGCAATTCACAGCATCATTGAAGAAAATGCTGAAATGATGGCTGCATTAGATGACCCTTATTTAAGAGAACGCGCTGCGGATTTCCGTGATATCGGTAACCGTATCGTAAAAAATGCGCTAGGCATGGAAATCGTGTCACTAAGCGCAATCGAAGAGCAAGTGATTCTAATCGCAAGCGATTTAACACCGTCAGAAACAGCACAGATTAACCTAGATAAAATCTTAGGTTTCGTGACTGACTTAGGTGGCCGTACTGCACATACATCAATCATGGCGCGCTCATTAGAGCTACCAGCGGTTGTTGGTACAGGCAACGTAACTGAAATAATCAAATCAGGTGACTTCGTTATTCTTGATGCCATTAACAATAACGTTATTGTTAACCCATCAGAAGACGTAATCAAAGAATACAAAGTAACTCAAGCACAGTATCTTGCTGACAAAGCTGAGCTGCTTAAAATGAAAGACTTACCTGCAATCACGCTTGACGGTCATCACGTAGAAGTGTGTGGTAATGTTGGTACAGTAAAAGATTGTGCTGGTGTAATTCGTAATGGCGGCGAAGGCGTTGGTCTTTACCGTACCGAATTCCTATTTATGGATCGCGATAGCTTACCAACTGAAGATGAACAGTTCGAAGCATACAAAGCGGTTGCAGAAAGCATGAATGGTCAAGGTGTGATCATTCGTACTATGGATATTGGTGGCGACAAAGATCTACCATACCTAAACTTACCAAAAGAAATGAACCCATTCTTGGGTTGGCGCGCGATCCGAATCTGTTTCGACCGTCCAGAAATCATGAACGCACAGCTACGCGCTATTTTACGTGCATCTGCATTTGGTAAAGTTCGCATTATGTTCCCGATGATTATTTCTGTAGAAGAAGTACGTCGCCTTAAGGATATTCTTGAGACTCTGAAAGCCGAATTAACCTCTGAAGGTCACGCTTTTGATAACGCAATTGAAACAGGTGTCATGGTTGAAACACCAGCAGCTGCTGCAATTGCACATCACCTTATTAAAGAAGTAGACTTCTTTAGTATTGGTACTAACGATTTAACGCAGTACACACTTGCGGTAGACCGTGGTAACGAAATGATTTCAGATCTGTATAACCCAATGACGCCAGCGGTACTAACGCTGATTAAGCAGGTTATCGATGCTTCACATGCTGCAGGCAAGTGGACAGGTATGTGTGGTGAACTTGCGGGTGACGAAACTGCAACACTGCTACTACTCGGCATGGGTTTAGATGAGTTCTCTATGAGCGGGATCTCAATTCCTAAAGTGAAGAAGACGATTCGTAATGCTAATTTCACTGACGTTAAACAGTTAGCAGACCAAGCATTAAGCTGTGCAACAGCTGGCGAAATAGCGGAGTTAGTGGCTCAGTTCACTAAACAGCGCGCTGCTTGCTAATTAATTCAGTTGTCATAGCATCTAATCTTGTAAGATAATGTTATGATAACAATGTAAAGTCATTGGTTATACACTTGTTCATCACCAATGACTATGTCTACCAAATTCTAGGAGTTAAAAATGGGATTATTCGATAAATTAAAAAAACTGGTTTCAGACGACAGTAAAGACAGCAATACGTTACACATTGTTTCTCCACTTGCCGGTGAAATCGTTGCTATCGAAGATGTGCCAGATGTTATCTTTGCTGAAAAAATTGTTGGTGACGGTATCGCTATCAACCCAACAGGTAACAAACTAGTTGCTCCAGTAACAGGTGAGATCGTAAAAATTTACGAAACTAACCACGCATTCGCAATTCGCTCAGACGAAGGCCTAGAAGTGCTCGTTCACTTCGGTTTAGATACAGTTGAATTACGCGGTGAAGGCTTCACACGTATTGCTGAAGAAGGTCAACATATCAATGCTGGTGAAACTATCATTGAATTCGATCTAGCACTACTAACTGAAAAAGCGAAATCAGTAATCACGCCTTGCATCATCTCAAATATGGATGAAATTAAGAGCATGGAGAAATTCTCTGGTTCAGTTGCACTAGGTGAAACTATTGTTCTTAAAGTTATTAAGGACTAGTACTTAAAATAGTTAGAGATTCGTTTTTAACTACGCATTAAGTATTCAAAAAAGAGCTATTGATAGCTCTTTTTTTTCGCCCGTATTTTCTTACGACTAACGTGAATTCACAAATCACACTGCTCCTACTCTTTAGGCTGTTTAGGCTGTTTAGGCTACAAACAATTGCATCACAGTGCAATTTCGGCCATCTCTTTTTGCTTGATAAAGCGCTTTATCAGCCTCTTCTTCCAACGCAAATATATTAACGCTTTTACCAATACTGATGCCAATGCTGACTGTCACATTAATGGATAAATTTTGTTTTTTAACAGCATGCTTCATGATTCTAAGACGGACGCTTTCAGCAATACTTTCAGCTGCTTTGGCTGAAGTTAATGGAGAATAGATACTAAACTCTTCGCCACCTGTACGCGCATATATACAGGTACTACCACACTCTTTAGCAATAATCATCGCAATATTTTTAATGACTAAATCGCCTGTCGCATGACCATACTCATCATTCACACGTTTAAAGTTGTCGATATCAAGGATCATAACAGCTGCTTCTTTATGCGGTGCCAAGGCTGCGATCGCATGCTGGTAGCCACGACGATTATAAATATTCGCTAACGGATCAATAAAAGACATATGTTGTAATGAAAATGCATTACGCTGAGTACAGAACATTAAATAACAAAATGTAAGAAAACACTGACTCATTAATAGATTGATACAAGCTAGCGCAGTAGAGAATTCAATAGTGCACATTAAATCAGGCTCACGATATAACAGCAGTATACGTGTCACGTTTAGAGACATTGCCAATACGCACGCCAGAATACAAATATACCTTGTGCGACCATACTGCTTACCTTGATCGCTAAATAAATAATAACAGTTAAAACACAGGCTTATTGTTACTGATAACGTGAGTACTATAATACTGAATAAAATCGGTGTTTCGACTGATAATCCATACGCATACAAGGGACCAATAATCAGGAGCTGGCAAGCATAGAGCCAAAATAAAGATTGTTTTATCTGAAGAAAGCGATGGAAACCATGACTAATTTGACATACACCAAAACACAATAGAATATTGGGGAACATGATATTTAACCATGCATTATTGCTATAACCATCCAGTTTCAAGTACCAAAGTTCTTCAGCGATAATAAACGCAAAAGCTAATATAATGGAGGTCGCGACGAGCCAATTACTTACGCCCTCATAACGTCGATTACCAATCCAAATACACACCATAATAATCGCCAGAAATAATAATCCAAAAGCGGTGAATATTGCGATGGAAAATAGGTCTAATATGGATAAGGGCATGGGATTAATTAAACTCTAAAAAGTGATACTTCATTAACGATTCAACGCAGAGAATTTACCGTACAACCGCATGTTAATCAAGTAGATTAGTTGAATAACGACTACCCGAACTATTATCTTTACTACAGCTCAATAACCTACGGAAATCAAATACGCCAAATCCATACACCAGCAATTACGATAACCAAAACCTATCAAATCCCAAAGTTCAATCGATTATACCTACAACGATGTTTATTGCATAATAGCTACATCAAGACGACACAGGCACAACGTCTTCACCCTATTTATTTTTATAGAACAATTTATATCAAACCTCTTTATAACAAACATAAGTTAGCTTAATTAATAGCGACGTTAAGGAATATATTATGACGACATTAGTATCGAAAGAAGGCCAAGCGGTTCCACAAGTTACATTCCCAATCCGTCAAGGTGACGCATGGGTTAACCGTACAACAGAAGAGCTATTTGCAAACAAAACTGTGATTGTATTCAGCCTGCCAGGCGCATTCACACCAACGTGTTCTTCAAGCCATTTACCACGTTACAACGAGTTAGCTAACGTATTTTCAGCACATGGTGTGGATGACATTTTATGTGTATCAGTTAACGATACCTTTGTAATGAATGCATGGAAAGATGACCAAGAAGCAGAAAACATTACCTTCATTCCAGATGGTAACGGTGAATTTTCTGCAGGTATGGGCATGTTGGTCGACAAATCTGACATCGGTTTTGGCAAACGTTCATGGCGTTACAGCATGCTGGTTAAAAATGGCGTGGTAGAAAAAATGTTTATCGAAGCTGACGAACCAGGCGACCCGTTCAAGGTTTCTGATGCAGATACTATGCTAGGTTATGTGGCCCCTGAGTACAAAGTACAAGAGTCAATCACCGTATTTACTAAACCGGGTTGCCCGTTCTGTACAAAAGCAAAACAAACCTTAATCGACCAAGGCCTAAACTACGAAGAAGTGGTATTAGGTAAAGACGCAACAACAGTCAGCCTACGTGCAGTAACAGGTAGCAGCACAGTGCCGCAAATCTATATTGGTGGTAAACATATAGGTGGAAGTGAAGCGTTAGAAGCACACTTCGCTTAATAATCAGCTACAATTATATTACCGGATAGCGTGTCTCACATGCCGTTATTCGTGGGCAATAAAAAAGGAAGCAGCGATGCTTCCTTTTTCGTTTTAAGCTCTGTTAAACAAAATATCCAGCTATCTAATTTTAGACTTGCGGTTTTATGTGCAGGCGGAAAACCACGACTGGTGATAACGGCATCTTTACTCATACCAAGAACGACATCCCCTTTCTCTATCGCCGTTTTTTCGGATGTACAACCACTAATAACTAAAGCGATTAATGCTAAAATCCAATTACTTTTACTTTGTTTATTATTTTCATGTTTACCCTTTTTAGATTTTAAATACTTTAGCAATATCTTGTAACGACGTAGCTAACTGAGCTTGCTCTTTTGCTGTCATCGCTATTTGAGTGGCCCCCGTTGCTGACTCCAACGATTTTTGTTTTATCGTTACAACATTCTGAGCAACATCTTGTGTCACCACAGATTGCTCTTCGATCGCGGTTGCCACTTGTTCAGTCATTGAGAATATTTGATTGATGGAAACGGTTATATCCTGCAATGTTTTGGCTACAGCTTGAGAATTACTCACTGCTTCAGATGCTTTTGTCTGGCTAACTTCAATCACATTAAACGCTGCATCTGCATCGGCTTGTAGCGCACTAATAAAGCTTTCTATTTCTGCTGTTGACTCTTGAGTGCGCTTAGCTAATGTTCTCACTTCATCTGCTACGACAGCAAAACCACGTCCTTGCTCCCCGGCTCGAGCCGCTTCAATCGCTGCATTCAACGCTAATAAGTTAGTTTGGTCCGCAACAGATTTAATAACATCAACCATATTAGTAATATTATTGCTACTCGTATGTAGATTATTAATACGCTGCGCTAATCCATCAATTTCACTCGCTAAATTTTCAATAGACAATGATGATTGCTGTACAATGTCAAAACCACTCACCGCTTGTAGATCGACTTCTTTTGCTGAATCCGCTGTCAGTTGCGTATTCTCAGCCACTTCTTTGACCGTTACAGACAATTCCTCAATCGCGGTAGCAATCAAGCTAATCCCATCTTGCTGCTCAGCTAGCGACTTTGAGCTGTAGTCACATGTTTGTGCTGTTTCTTCTGCCGCAGATGCAAGCGTAATACTTGATGTTGAGATGTTATCCATCGCACCCGCAAATTGCGATAACGTGAGGTTCAGAGCTGTTGCTATTTGCCCCAATTCACTTTCACCAGCAAGCTTTGTTTGCACTGTTAAGTCATTATTGTCACGTACCTCGGTCATCACATCCATTAACTCATTTACTCTCGACATTAAATCTCTAATAGTAATAAAGCTAATTACAGCGACAATAGTAATAATCAATAAACTAAACACAATGTTCATCGTCAGCGTGCTCATAGCACTATTATGATGAGCACTCGCTAACGTTAGCAAAGAATGCTCAAGTTCATCTTGGATTTTTTTCAATTGACCAATACGACCGCTGGCCTGACTAAACCAATATTCACTATCAATATTAAAATTCATTGATTTAGTTTTAGCTATATTTCTTAACTTTACCACCTCTTTTACTGCTGGTGTATTTAACTGCTCAGCAAAGAAATTATCATTACGGCTTGTTGCAAATGCTTCAAAATTCGCAAAATAAGTATCTTGCTCGACAACTAATTCAATAAATCTAACAAAATCACCTTTCTCAAAATGACCTTTTGAAAACACATTGCTTAACACTGCACGCTCTATTCCAGCACGCTCTTTACCTTGTAAAAAATTATAATAAGCAATTGTTTCAGCGGTAATACTTGCGTCTGAACTGATATCAACAATCAATCCTGACACACTCAATAATTTTGTATTTAACTGCGTGTAATAACGTAATGCCGATGTGAGTTGAATGTTTTGCGCATCCACTTTGTTACGAATACCGGTAAGCATAGAAAGGTCTTGCTGAATACTTGCTTGTAGCCGCTGTATTTGGCTATCTGAAAATTCGTGCAGCTGCCAGAAACGCATCATCTTTGCTTGCTTCGCATCAGTATCTGCACGCTGTTTACGTAATTTAGCGCTAAACTTACTGCCATTAGAACCAATAAATCCAGCTGTCATTCCCCGTTCTTTTTGTATTTCATGTACTAACTCACTGTACTCAACAGAAAGCTGGGTGTTCAGAGTTAATATCGACATTTCTTTACTGGTTATGATGTTCTGTGAAATAGAAGAAAAACTTAGCCATAAAAATCCCAACATAGGTAAAGCTAGCAGCATAATAATTTTATGTTTAAACGAAACATCTGAAAATTTCATAACGGTCCCTGGACACCTAAAAAAAGTACTAAAATATATAAAGTAGAGTAAATACTATAACCGTGCCAACAAATGATACCTACATATATACATAATATTTAATTAACGTTTATTTAACACAGTGATTTAGATCACATTTACTTACTCTACCTCAATAAAATCTGGATGAATGATTAAATAATATGCAATTTAAATGTGCAATTTAAATGTGCATTTTATCTGCTAGGTTTTAAAAAACTCTATCTAAAATCAATAAAACCAAACTAACTGACTGTTTGTCCATAGAAACCACTATCAAATATCTCTGTAATAACAGCCTTCCTGCATGACTTGAGCATAAGTAACACTCTCCTAGAATTCCGCATATAAAAGTTAAATTTCTTTGTCGCAAGTATTTCAAATGCGCGATAGCTAAAACCTATTAAATGCAAACAAACAATCGATTGTAACTATTTACATGCTTTTTGCATAATAGCTACATCAAGACGAGGCAGACACTTCGTCCCCCCAAATTTGAATATAAAATAAGTGCGACAAACAAACTTCGTTTTCGCCATAACATTTTTTAAGGCTGAATTATGAATATAATAAATGTAGATGTAGCAGTAATTGGTGGTGGTACAGCAGGACTAGGCGCATATCGAGCAGCGAAAGCACACTCAGATAGTGTCGTGATTATCGAAGGTGGCCCTTATGGAACAACTTGTGCGCGTGTTGGCTGCATGCCATCAAAACTACTGATTGCTGCAGCCGAAAGTGTACACCACATTCAAAAGGCGCCAGGATTTGGGATTCACCCACAAGGCGAAACCGTCATTAACGGTGTAGAAGTAATGGCACGAGTTAAAAGTGAGCGCGACCGTTTTGTTGGTTTTGTCGTCGAGGGTGTTGATGAAATTCCAGCTCAAGACAAAGTGTCTGGCTATGCAAAATTCTTAAACAATACGACATTACTTGTTGATGACCATACACAGATAAATGCTAAACGTATTGTGATAGCAACAGGTTCACGTCCTGCTTATCCAGCTATATGGAACGAATTAGGCGACCGCCTTGTTATCAACGATGATGTATTTGAATGGGATGATTTACCAAAATCAATCGCGGTGTTTGGCCCTGGAGTCATAGGCCTGGAACTAGGTCAGTCATTAAAGCGCCTTGGTGTTGAAGTGATCATGTTTGGTCTTGGTGGCCAAGTCGGTCCATTAACAGACCCATCAGTCATGGCATATGCGAATAAATCATTTAATGAGGAATTCTACCTCGATGCCGATGTAAAAGTTGAAAGCATGAAACGTCAAGGTGACCATGTTGAAATTAAGTATTTAGATCATCAGCAAGCACTACAAACGGTTAATGTTGAATACGTTCTAGCAGCCACTGGACGTCGTCCAAATGTGGATAAAATTGGCCTACAAAATACCACCCTTGAACTGGATGAACGCGGAGTACCAACGGCAGATTATTACACCATGCAAACATCCGTAGAAAGTATCTTTATTTCGGGTGATGCAAGTAATCAAATCCCGCTATTGCACGAAGCAGCCGACCAAGCCCGTATTGCCGGTGATAACGCAGGACGTTTCCCACAAATCAGAGCCGGATTACGTCGCTCCGTTATATCAGCGGTATTTACAGACCCGCAGATTGCTATGGTAGGTGAAACATATAAACAGATCATCGAACGACTAGGTAACTGTGGTTGTTTTGAAACGGGGACTGTATCATTCGAAAACCAAGGCCGATCACGTGTAATGCTACGTAATAAAGGTTTGTTACATGTATATGCAGAACACGGAACAGGTCTTTTCTTAGGGGCTGAAATGATTGGTCCTGATGCCGAACATCTAGCGCACTTATTAGCATGGGCACATCAACAAAAAATGACCGTATCAGAAATGCTAGATATGCCATTTTATCACCCCGTTATTGAAGAAGGTGTAAGAACAGCGCTACGAGACCTCAATGCAAAACTGCATTTAGGCCCAGATATGATTAAGCATTGTATGGATTGTGGTCCAGGTTGCTAGTTAAAACTTAAGCGCTTAAGCAAATACTAAGTTTGGCGTGCAAGGCTTGCAACTAAACTGTCACGATAACGTATAGTCGCTTTTAGCGTGTTATACAGCGCAGTAGTATATGACTGACTATGTTGCTCAACATAGTCAGTCATACGTTTAATTTGTTCATTTAACTCTCTAATGATCAACTGTGTTTTTTCTTGTTCCGAACAAGTCTCATCTAAGTGTTGTCTTTCTTTACTATCCATAGCTACTGTCTCCATCCTTGTTAATTTAACCATTCCTGAACAGTTACCACTAACTTTAATATCTAAGTTATCTCATTCAAAATCGAAGGTTAATAGCAAAGTATTATATTAAATACAATTTATCAATATGTTTATATCTCACCATCCAATTAACAAGGGATATCTCGCTTTCCAGCGAGAATAACCTGTTCTGATACTTGCTTATACAAACCTTTTAGCAATATCCAACGATGCCAATACAAAGGAATGGTGAGTTGTATATCAGTCAACTTAACTAATTGACCCGATGCGAGTTCATCTTTGATTTGTAACTCTGGGATCAAACAATATGCCACACCTGCATTAGCCATTGCGACAAAAGCTTCTGACGAGCGCACAATATGACAAGGGTAACTGCCACCAGCCAAACTAAAATGTTGTTGAATAAACTTAATGTGCATGTCATCTTTATGATCAAATGACACCGCTGGTGCTTTACGCAGGGCTTTCTGAGTTATACCTTCTGGTAAATACTGTCGCACAAACGCTGGCGTTGCCACTAAGGCATAGTTCAGCTCACCCAATAACGTTGATTCACAACCCGGCAATGGCTTCTTTTGTAAACTCAGCGCACCAAACGCCTCTCCAGCTTTCACTTTTTCAAGCGTTCTAGCCTCATCCATTATCTGTAAATTCAGTTCAATCGGATATTGCTTTAACAACGGTGCCAAGGCAGGAATAAACCAGGTAGCTAAACTATCAGCATTCACTGCAATGGCCATCACCACAGCCTTATCAGTCGATGCCGCACTGATACTCGGTAATAATTCAGCTTCTAGGTGCTGCACTTGTTTATAATGTTTTAATAAGCGCTGGCCAATATCGGTCGCCACAATCGGTTGGCTACGGATCAACACTGGCTGTGCCACATATTCTTCTAACGACTTGATACGC
The DNA here is from genome assembly GCF_018219435.1 of Moritella sp. 28. Taxonomy (NCBI): domain Bacteria; kingdom Pseudomonadati; phylum Pseudomonadota; class Gammaproteobacteria; order Alteromonadales; family Moritellaceae; genus Moritella; species Moritella sp. 28. Next base: position 3,740,603 of record NZ_CP056121.1, read on the forward strand.
TGTGATACTGCTGGCTGTGAAATACACAAAACATTGGCTGCTCGTTCAAAGCTTTGCTGCTCTATCACCACTTGCAAAGCATGTAATAATTTATAATCCACTGCGCACTATCCCTTCTTTATGATTCCAATATTGAGCATTCATCATGACAATTCTGAACGCTCAACACGCCATATAAGTTTAACTAATCAAGTATAAAAAACATTAATTATACTTATAACTTAATTTTTTGTAATCTCGACAGCCTATTTTCTAGAGGTTCATTATGTTAACAGCAACAATTCAAGGGCTACTGCTTGGCGGTAGTATGATCATCCCTATCGGCGCGCAAAATGCGTATATTTTAAATCAGGGGATCAAACGTAACCATCATTTTTTAACCGCTAGTATCTGCATTATTTGTGATGCCTTACTAATCAGTGCTGGTGTGTTTGGTGCGGGTAGTTTGTTGGCATTAAATCCCGATTTACTACAAATAATCACTTGGGGTGGCATCGTGTTTTTATCGAGTTATGGCGTAATGTCATTTCGCAGTGCATGGCAATATCAATACGGAAAAACCGAATTAGATGGCATCCATAAATCCCGTAAAATGGTGGTAATGGCAACGCTAGCGGTCACCTTACTTAACCCGCATGTGTATTTAGATACTGTGGTTGTGTTAGGGAGTGTCGGTAATCAATTTAGTGGCGATAACCGATTAGCTTTTGCCGCGGGGACGATTTTAGCCTCAATCTTGTGGTTTTATGGCCTAGCCTTTAGCGCAGCTAAGTTTTCGAACTGGCTCAACCAACCCAAAATACAACGTGTTATCGACATCACGGTCGGCTGTATTATGTGGTTAATCGCCAGTAGTCTGTATCGCAACCTCGCATGATCTAAGCATCGATTACGTATTGTTTGGCTTGTTGTTTTAATAGTTTTGAAAACAGCAAGCCAGCAGGGCCTAAGGTTTTTTTATTGGCGTATACCAAGTATAACGACAAATCAAAGCGCACATGATCTTCAATGATAAGTTCCACCAGCTCACCATTCGCTAATTCATCTTGGATGCGGCTAATGGGTAAAGTCGCATGTCCAACCCCCTGTTTAATCAAACTAAGTGATTCATGAAAATTATTCACCGTCCAACGCTGCTGCGAGCCTAACCAACCAGCATCGACACTGCGATGCGCACTCGAATCACTCATCACAATTTGGGCATGGGGTTTTAATTCTGCAAGCGTTAATGGTCGATTTAACAAGGCTAACGGATGCTGGTGATGTACAACACGTGATAACTGCCCATGACACAATTTTTCTCCCGTAAATCCAGTGGGAATTCGACTGCTAATAATCAGGTCTGCCGTGCCATAGGTCGCAGCGTCCGTCACCCCTGATAACGTACCTTGCTGAAAATCAATGCTGGTCACCGTGCATTGCTGAGCAAATAAGGCCAGAACCTCAGTTAACAATTGCGGTGGAAAAAGTTGTGTCGTCATCACTTTTAGCAACGGTTCCCAACCTGCACTATACTCCCCCGCCAATTGCTCGATACTTGCCGCTTGCATTAATAACTCATCCGCTTGGATCAACATCTTCTTACCCATATCTGTGACGACTGCGCGACGACCCTGTTGTTCAAATAAACGCACACCCAGATTCTCTTGCAGCTTTTGGATAGCATAACTAATCGAACTTTGGCTTTTAATTAAGTAATCAGCCGCCCCCTGAAAACTGCCCTGATCGACTACGACCTTAAAGATATACCATTGTTCTAAACTCACCGTTGGCACTTTCATCATGATCCTTAACACGTATATAAAATAGCTGTTTTAATTCATCTAAAATTTCGATGATATAGATTTTATTTACCCGGTTAATTAATTTTTAAATTCCCGTATGCTTACTCTACAACATAAACGAGGAATCGAAAAATGAAAATATTACACATAGACAGCAGCCTGCAAGCCAGCAATTCAACATCATCAAAGATTGCAAAAAAACTAATCGACAAATTAGATGTAAATAATGCTCAACAGCAACAAATCACCTATCGAGATCTCAATGTATCGCAAGTTCCACACTTAACCGACGCTATTTTTAGTGCGTTCCACACACCCGAAGCAGAGCGTACAATAGAACAACAAGCAGCGGCTGCAATATCAGACCAATTAATTGATGAAGTAAGTAACAGTGATATCTTAGTTATCGCCGTTCCTATGTATAACTTTGGTGTACCCTCAACCCTGAAAGCTTGGATTGACCACATCGCACGTGCAGGTAAGACATTTGCCTACACATCAGAAGGCCCAAAACCATTACTGAAAATGCCAAAAACTTATGTGATAGCAACCCGCGGTGGTATGTATGCCAACACACCAGCAGATACTCAAGCGCCTTGGTTAGAACAAGTACTTAAGTTTATCGGTATACCAGAAGTCGAGTTTATCTTTGCAGAAGGCCTAGCGATGAACTCGGCAGATGATGTATTAAACAACGCAGATACACGAATTAGCGAATTACTGAGTGCTTAACGGGTATACCCAAGCTACTTCAAAATGCTATATCAGCGAGCCTCCCGTAGGACAAGCCGAAAGAAGGTATCTTCGGCGTTATTAAGCCTTGATTTAGAACAACTAAATCTTTGACTTAATGCATTGAATATACTAACTTTTCTGTTTTATGATTGTGCATTTTGAAGTAGCTTGGGTATTAATTGTTCACTATACTTTGCGCTTATAGCGAAAAAGGCAGATAATCAGCCCACCTATCCAAACGGGTTACCGACTCGTTTGGATATATTCCTATAACACCATGACAAAAGTTGAACATAAATGCGTTTAGATAAGTTTATTTGCCAAAGTACTAACCTGACCCGTACCCTTGCCAAGCGTGAGATTGCACGCAGCAACGTGAAAATTGATGGCGAAGTTGTACGTAAAGCAGACCATAAAGTAACAGCAGACATGGATGTTTGGTTTGGTGGTAAATCATTAAGCCAACGCCCACCGCGTTATATCATGATGCATAAACCATTAGATGTAATTTGCTCAACCGTAGATGAAGAACACCAATCAGTGATCAGCCTGATCGAAGCAGACAAGCGTGACGAATTGCATATCGCTGGTCGCCTTGATGTTGATACCACTGGTTTAGTATTGATCACCGATGATGGCCAATGGTCACACCGCGTTACATCACCTAAGCGTGAGTGCAACAAGCGCTACCGTGTTCAACTTGCCGATCAAATTGCACCAACAGCAGTAGCTGATTTCGAAGCCGGTATCCAGCTGCGTAGCGAAGACAAACCTTGCCTACCTGCTAAATTAGAGATCTTAAGCGAAAAAGAAGTACTGCTTACCATCCAAGAAGGCAAATACCACCAAGTTAAGCGTATGTTTGCTAGCCAAGGTAATCGCGTTGTAGGTTTACACCGTGAACAGATTGGTGCGATTGTACTAGACCCTGCACTAGAGCTAGGTGAATGGCGTTTTTTAACAGATGAAGAAGCTGCAAGCATCTAATCGTTTACTTACACAATGAAAAAAGCCCACATTAATCATCTTAATGTGGGCTTTTTTATTGACGTGAACATTTATCTATTCAGTCTCTAGCGCCGTCACTTTATACGCACAACGCCTTGCTCCTTCGACAATATGCTCTTCTCGCTCAACTGTCGCAATGCCGACCAACAAGGTTTGAAATAAATTCAATTCTGAACGGCAAAAATTAAGACATCTCGATGCAGCTGCACAAATGGGGCAGTGGTTTTCCATTAACCAATACACAGTATTTTTATCATCGATGTCGCTATCAACAACCACTGTCGCCATGTAGCCCTCTTCACTGCGCAACTCAGCTAGCGCTTCAAGTTTACCTAATAAATCTGGTTTACTCGCCAGCCTGTCGCTATAAAGCGCCAATGAAATTTGTTCTCGATGCGCGATAAGTTGCTCAAGCCCTTCATCACCAAAAATTACTTTGACTGAATCGATCAGCTGTACCGAAAGTTCCTCGTGACGGTCTGAAAAGTGACTATTACTCTGCGTTGTCAGTGACCAATATCTGGTTGGACGACCTCGCACGGCCTTTTTATCTTCAAAGCTGATGTCACCGCCATCTTCCAACGCTTGCAAATGTTGGCGTACTCCCATGGTCGTTAAACCTAATTCACTAGCAAGTACTTTAGCGGTCAACGCACCCTCAACTTTTAACAGGCTAAGAATTTTCTCACTGGTTTTTTCTTTCATTTTGACTCCGCGTTACCTGACGACAGGCACATTCGACGTGCCTTCAGATGCTTTCATACTGAGTATTATTACCGATACAAATATTAAGTAAACTTTTTTATTTACTTTATTTTAGCTTTGACCTTTACAATCTTAAGTAAAGGGTTTACTTTATTAAATAATTAATAAACAAAAAGGTTTACTTAACATGGAATTAGTTATTATTAGTGGTAGTCAGCGACATCATTCTGAAAGTGCAAAAGTAGCGGCTTACATCGCCAGCGCAGCAAACCAATTTAAAACAGTTCAACATATCGAGCTGTGTAAATACCAACTACCCTTTTGGGATGGTGATAATGAAAGTAAATCAGCGCCAGGCTGTGATTGGCCACTGATCAGTGAAGCAATAATGCAAGCAGATGCATTGGTGCTTATCACTCCAGAGTGGGATGGGATGGCGCCCCCCATTTTGAAGAACTTTTTAATGATGTGTGAGCATAAAGAAACAGCACATAAACCGGCACTACTTGTTTCTGTTGTCAGTGGCATTAATGGTGCGAATCCCATCGCCGAATTAAGAATGAATGGCTGTAAAAATAATAAGTTAGTGGCGATACCAGATCACTTAATCATTCGTAACGTCGGCGATGTATTAAATGCAGGTACGGATAATATGGCAATCAGCGAACGTGACGACAGTATTAGACATCGTATTGGTTACAGCCTGCATACATTACATCAATACAGCCATGCATTAGGACAAGTTCGTCAGTTACAACAACAGCAACCTTATTCCCAGCAAGAAAAATACAGTTACGCAATGTAAGCACAAATATTTATAACAACAATAAAAGGATATTATTATGATACATCTTGAGCATGTGAATTTAATCGTACGCGACATCGAAGAAACACTCACTTTTTATCGTGCCGCATTTCCGCATTGGTCAGTGCGTGGGGGTGACAAAGGAGAATGGTCAGGAAAACCAAGAAACTGGATCCATTTTGGTGATGATTATCAATATTTAGCTTTTGGTGATAACGGTGTCGGTGAAAATCGCGACTTAGCTGGGCACCAAGTAGGTCTTGCTCATTTCGCCTATGTTACCGACGATATTACAGGCGTTATAAAACGTCTAGCCGATGCCGGTTTTAGCATTGCAAAAGATGGAATGGACGATGAATATCGCCAAAATATTTACTTCCTAGACCCCAATGGGTACGAAGTTGAGTTTGTACAATATAATACTGATGTACCCAATTTAAGAAATCGCTATTAACCTCGACTAAGTGCGCTCATTTAACGCGTAATAAGCGCACTTAAGTCAAAACAAAAGCATAAATAATTATTAAATCGGTTTAATAACGGTAAGTTAAACCCATTATAGTTTCGTGATGCTAACCATCAGTTTTGTGATGAGCCTCTAAATATAAATCTGAAACTTTGCATAACATCAAAAAATAAGTAACTATGAGCCTAATATTAAGCGGCATAATGATCTCACAATACAGTCATGATGAAACCAAAACTTCACACTCTCCGTAGTGCGGTCATGCTACCGTTCACATTATTGCTTTTACTTACAGTTGGCATCATAACGCTAGTTCAAAATAACAGTTACGAAAGAATGCAGTCAAAGATTAGCGCTAAATTGCTAACTTCATACTCAGAAAATATTAAAACTAATCTCGATCATTTTTTAGAGCAGCCTTTCGACACAACGCTCGCTATCGCAGATAATATTCAACGTAATCAACTCTACCAGGCATCAGATCTAACCAAAGTAGAAGATTATCTACACTCTGCTATCAGCGATATCTACTATCAACAAAAACAAATCAGTACCATCTCATTTGGTAGTGAAAATAAAGATTATGTCGGGTTTCGTAAAAACGAAGATCAAGATGTTTCGTTGATTTTACAAGATAAGCGTACTAACTATGAGCTAGAGTTTTATCATGGGGAGAGCAGTGATGATATTGTCGATTATAGTATCAGTAATTACGACCCAACAATTCGACCATGGTACGCCCCCTTCGCAAAAGAAAAAGCCGCAGGATGGGCGAAGATATACAGTAATGCCGATGAAAAAAATACCTTTACCATTTCCAGTATTTCACCAGTAATAAATGACGACACATTAGTTGGCATCGTTGCTACTGACATCAATCTTCGCCATTTGTCTCATTTTATAGAACCTGAAAACCACCATTTCAAAGGCATTACTTACATCACTGATAATCAAAATAAACTCATTGCGAGCTCACTCAAAGCATCGTTAACAGATAATGATAATAACCGCATCCAAGCAAAAGAAAGTCACAATGCTGTTATTGCTGCTAATGGTCTATATATTGCCAATAGACAATTGCAGAATAAACATGCACCAGCGACGTTTGAATTTGACCAAAATGGTATTCGTTACTTTAGCCGTATTACCGCTTACAGCAACAATAATTTACAATGGTTTATTATCGTTACTTTACCAGAAAATGTATTACTCGATGGGCTACCGAATCAACAACGCTTAGGTTTAGTAGCCGCACTGACACTGGCCTTTTTTGGCCTATTAATGGGTTTATATTTACTGCGTATTATTACCCAACCCATTATGGATATTGCCGCAATATCACAGCAACTTGATCATAATAACTGGGATGTAACGATTAGAGAAGACATCAAACTCCATGAGACGACCCAACTTATTTCTGCCTTCAAATCGATGTCATCCCGTTTAGAAAGCTCATTTACTACATTACGTAAACAACTACTGTTTGACAGTCTTACTGGCTTATTAAGTCGTGATGGTTTTGTTGAAAAGTTGAATAATCCGATTTCGCAACAACAAGGTATCCTTGTCTTGCTAGGACTACGTTCATTTCGTCACACCAATAACAGCTTAGGTCAAAACAAGAGTGATCAGTTACTTATTACTATAGCCTCACGTTTACAAAAAAACGTGGCAGACAACGTAACCATTAGCCGTATTGATAAAGATACTTTTGCCGTATTCACCCCGAACTTCCAAGATCTAGAGCACAGCCATGCGTTTGCCGAAAACCTATTAACCGACTTTAATCGCCCCTTCACGATTAATGATACAGAAGTATTAGTGGGCGCTAACGCAGGCATAATGAGTGGTAAGTTCCACGACATAGACATGGATGAATGGCTACGTAACTCAAGTCTCGCATTAACCTACGCGGTAAAACAAGAACAAATACAGCGTTGTCACTATCAAGAATACATGATAACAGCCTCGCAAGAGCAAACCCGATTAACCACAGATTTACAACGTGCGATCACCAACAATGAATTTGCCGTGTACTACCAGCCAGTGATTGATCTAACAAACAACACAATTGCAGGTGCAGAAGCCTTGGTTCGATGGCACAGTCCAATTCGTGGCATCGTATCACCGCTAGATTTCATCCCAGTAGCAGAAGACACGGGGATGATTGTAGACATAGGCAAACAGATCTTATTACAGGCATGTTCAGATACTAAATCACAAATAGAGCGTGGTCAGTGGCCAGTAAACTTTGCGTTACACGTGAATATGTCTGTACGTGAATTACTGCACCCTGATTATATCTCAACAGTAAAAAAGGTCTTGGCGATCACTCAACTGCCCGCCGCCAATTTAACACTCGAAATAACCGAATCGCGGTTAGTCAGTCAACCATTACTCACCAATCAACTGCTTGGCCAATTACGCAGTTTAGGCATACAGATTGCGATTGATGATTTTGGTACGGGTTATTCCTCCCTTGCCTACCTCACTCAATTGCAGTTTGATGCATTAAAAATTGATCGTTCCTTTGTCAGCCAAATGCTCAATAGTGAAAGCCACGCGGCTATCGTGGCCGCTATTACAACGATGACAAGTAAGTTCAATGCTGAAATTGTTGCCGAAGGTGTCGAAACCGCCGAACAAGCTCAACATTTAAAACAACTGGGCTGTCGTTATGCACAAGGTTTTTATTATTCTCGCCCGAAACCATTAGCTGAGTGGGATACAGAGAATACTTCTACCGATTCGTAGCCGTGACTAACAGAAAGAAAACACCATAAGCAACAAAATCCCTTTATGTTACCTCCTTGTAATTAGTCTTATTCACCCAAAACACACCAACAGAGTAATTCACCAGAATTACCTTATGCACGACATATAAAACCAACACCAGCATGAGTCACACCTGTAAGCTCAACCACACATCAAGATCACAAAGTGATCACATATAGGACCACTTGTCACGAAATGGCGTGATATTAAGTGATAACGTGATCTACGCTGAAAAAAACATTAAACAAATGCGATAGCCTTCAAATCCAATAACAATTAATTAACATTCGAAATCATCAATAACAGTTGTTCGATTACGATATATAATGCTTGGAGCTACAAATGCGCACTATTTTTACACTACTAATATCTGCACTTAGTTTTAACTGTTTTGCCCTCGATAGCACTTATTTACAATGCTATGGTGTGAAAGACAGTTTCGCGTCACGCTCAGATTTAATTAAGAAATCATGGGCAGTCAACCCTAACAACCAATACTTGAAACTTGACGGTTACTGGAAAGACAATAGTTATAATGCCGATACCGAAAACTACTTTATCGTGAAAGCCATTGATTCAGTACCAGTCACTTCAGAGCAAGTACACAGTGTATTAACCAGCATGTGTAGTAATACGCTAGTCAACAAGTATTCCGACGAATTTATTAGCAATATCACTTATTTTGCTTCAAACAATTCTTACGGTTTTGAATACCCAGTCATAACCGAAGCTGATGCGCTAGCAATCAACAATACCGAATTACCCGTCGCGTATAACAACATGCTGCGTTATGCGTTTGCATCAAGTTATGTCTACAGCACAGAGCAAGGGGCAGATCCTTTCTCATTTACTGACAACGCAACATTCCAGCAATTAATGGTCGATTCCAACAGCGCCGAGCTGAATATTATTGCAACTTATGCGGGTGATAGCGGTGTTCACGGTGTGGCGATTAAAGTACCTGCAGTGCCAAGTAAAAACCTAAAAGAAGAAATCATTATTTCCTTTAAAGGTACTAGCAGTGGTAATGATGTGATGCAAGATGCCGAGCTCATGCTTGCTAACCTCTCTGAAACGGATGAAGACTGGCAGGCTGAAGCATATCAGTTTACTCAACAGATCCTAGCGCAATACCCCGCTAACACAGCGTCGTTAACCCGTGGTTATAAAGCATCGTCAGCAGCAAAGACCTATAACGTTGTACTCACAGGTCACTCACTTGGTGCGTATACCGCGATTGATGCAGGCGTGAGAACTGGCGTTTTAACACGTGTGTTCTCATCTCCAGCAACGCGTATCATTGAAAAATACATTCATGCGTTTGCCAATAAAATGCGTTACAACAACGTGATTAATATGGTACGAGAAAAAGATCCAGTCGCGACTATGTCGGGCCGTCATAACGAAAACATGATTTATTTCCCGAAAGCCGCAGGTTTAAACCCAGCCGACAGCCATTACTTAACGCCATTTATTAACGACATCTTAATGCCACTGGCAAACGGTCAAGTAACCGCAGCCAACAAGGACAGTCATGTTTATATCACTCCTGACGCCACAGTTGGCGCAGGCTTAACAGAATCAGTTAATATTTGGGACCATACTAACTAAGCGTATTTAGGACATTATACTTTCCAAGATAAAAGAAAGGGCATATCCAGTACGGAATGCCCTTTTTATAACAACTCTCGGAGAGATAGAACCACTTACAACAGATGTTACTACGTAAAAACATCTAACAAGAATTGAATAATAAGCGCGTTAGCTATATCAATAAAGAAAGCGCCCACCAGCGGCACCACGACAAAGGCTTTTGCCGACGCACCAAACGTTTCGGTTACTGCCGTCATATTAGCAATCGCGGTCGGGGTTGCCCCTAACGCCAACCCCGCATAACCTGCAGACATTACCGCCGCGTCATAATCCTTACCCATCAGTGGAAATACCACAAATATAACAAAGCCAGTAACGATCACAACTTGCGCTGCGAGCATGATTAAAATGGGCCCACCTAACCCACCTAAGGTCCACAACTGTAAACTCATTAACGACATTGCTAAGAACAGCCCTAAGCTCAAATCGGAGATCAATGCTAATGAACGGCTACGCTCAGGCCAAGTAAGATTAGGCATAATCAAGGGACCAAGGTTAATCACAATTATGCCAGCAAATAAGCAGGTGACAAATTCAGGCAAATGTAAGCCCAAGTTGGAAATAATCACATTAAGTCCCAGTCCTAAGCCAATGCTTATACTAATAATTAATATGGAGTTAAGCATGTGGTGATAGTCAATTGGCGCGACAATAGATTGGGGCGCTGTCGGTTTTTTCTTAGGTTGCAGCTTGCTTTGATGAAGCGTACCAACAGTCAATTCAGGCTCTTTACTTGGCTCAAGCTTATAATGACTAATTAAGTACTTGGCAATAGGACCGCCAATCACACCACCCAGAATTAAACCAAATGTCGCACAAGCAATCCCTATCTCCATGGCATTACTGATATTGTATTTGTCAACAAACAAAGGGGCCCACGCAATTGCGGTACCGTGCCCGCCGCTGAGTGATATCGAACCGCCAATGAGCCCTACTTCCGGTAATTGCTGGGTAAACTGCGCCACCGTTAAACCAGTAAAATTTTGTAAAAACAGATAAATCACCGCGATAACCAATAAGATGATTAACGGTTTTCCGCCTTTAAGTAAGGTCGTAATCCGAGATGACAGGCCAATAATGGTGAAAAACACAATAAGTAAATTATCGCGTACCGCTAATGAAAACTGTAATTCGATATCAAATGCGCCATAAAGAATAGCAAATAGAATGGATGCAATTAAGCCACCAGAAACAGGCTCTGGTATATTATATTCTTGTAAAAAAGCGACTTTGCGTGTCAGGTATTTACCTAAAAACAACACCAAAATCGCCATAATAACGGTTTGTCGAACATCCATCACCATCAGATACCCCTTAATTGATATATTAACTAGAGGTTACCCTTCGAAACGAGAATTCACAAACCATAAACATCAATTAATTGACTTGAAACCAATCAATATAATAGCTTGGCATAACATCAAACTCACGGCTTAAATCAGCAACCACAGACGCTGTAATCACATCGTCTTTGGTCGCCATTTTTGCGGTAAGATCTTCAGCATGAATACCCGTCGTTAAAAACAAACTAGATATACCTGCTGTATTAGCCCCACGGATGTCATGCTCTAAACTGTCGCCAACCGCAATCGCGTTGTCCCAACCGCCTAATAAGGTATGACAGATGTCATAGACTTCAGCTTGTGGTTTACCGTGCCAATGTACCTTTCCACCCATTGTTGCATAAGCATTAGCAATTGAACCTAGGCACAATTTTAATTCACCATCTGGGCTCATCGCCACGAGGTCAGGATTACTCACCACCATTTCCAGCCCGCGCGCATAAGCAATATTAAGGTCATCTTGATATTCTGAAACGCTACCACGACCAACACCGTAACACATGATTAATGACGCGTCTTCTATACCCACACTAGTTAACCCACAGTCTTCTAGCACAGCACCATTAATACCTTCGCCCCAACCAAACACCAAAGCTTTAGTGCCTAAGTGGTCAAATTTACCCAGCTTAAAATTATGACGCATGTGATCGCCCGATGTCAGTACATCGATATACAGATCGCGACTGATACCCGAATCGGTTAAACGCTGATAAGAAAAATGATGCGTATTGCCACTGTTCGATAAGATCACGACTTTTTTGTCATGCTGTTTTAAACATTGTAATGTCTCAATCGCTTTTGGAAACGCATCACCGCCATTATGCAGTACGCCCCATTGATCCAAGATGAAAGTATCAAACTCGTTAATAATGTCTTTAAGACCGGAAATCATTTTCACTTTATCGTTACTCCAACAGCATCTGCTATTAGCCTAAAATGGGTCATAGCTAGAACAAGATAACCCCACTATATACTTAAACCTATAAATCCCCACTTAATTGAAGAACATTAATATGGAGAAGGATCGTGTTAATAAGGTTAAATGTGATTACAGGTCCAGTTTTATGGACGATAAATTGTTAACTTAACTGTGTTTTCTGTTGTGGTGAATGTCGAGTGTCAAATAAGTTTAAAATTATAGCCAGTGTCATTTTAGGCTGCGTGATAGCAACAACATTCACAGTACGTGAAATATGTCGAGATTGGCTTTTAGACTCCGCTCGTGAACAAGCGGAAAACCAATTACTCACCTACGTAGTGGATATTCGACGAGTACTCGCTAGCTACAAATACCTTCCCTACCTTATAACAGAACAAGAAAGTGTCACTGCAGTGCTCACTAACCCCCAAGCGTCAATGACACCGCTGAAACGCACATTAACGCAGTTTGATAAAGCGGCCAATACCAAGGGCTGGTATTTACTTAAACCGGATGGTTCGCTATTAATATCGAGCCGCCATAATGCCAATTGGGATGCGCATAAAGCGGCAAGCATTACCGCTAATCTACGTAATAAAAACGGTGAATTAGATAATGACAAAGGCGTATTAACATCCAGCTATATTGCCAATGGCACGGCTAATTATTATTTAAGTTTACCAATCAACCACAACGGCAAACTGATTGGAATTGCAGTTATTGAAGTCGACTTAACCGCATTAAGTGAACCTTGGCTTGCCGCCAATGAATTTATTCTCATTAGTAATACTAAAGACCAGTTCTTTTTGTCTAGTCATCCACAGATTTCGGCGACAGAAATGAATAAGCGAGGAACGAACGGTATTAAAGCTCGCCAACTCAGCAATGACGCGAATATCTTTCACTGGAAAATTAATAATAACGATTATCAAGTGCAGCAAGTTCAACTGGACGATCTAAAGTGGCATATTTATTTCCTAACCCCATTAAGTAATCTATATAAAACCGTTGATATAGCCGGGTTTATTACCGCTATTTTAATGTCACTATTACTGTCAATTCTACTATACCGCCATGAACGTAGGCAAAAACTCTATTCGAAAGCCGCATTAAAACAGATGATTACAGGGACGAATGTCGGGTTAGTCTTACTGAATGACGATCGCAGTATCAGTTATATTAATCCAACCGCAATGCATTATTTTGGGTTAAACAATGATGACAAAAGCTTATATGCGAGCCAGCTACTCAGCCAACAACATGATAATAAAAAAATCATCGAACAATTAAATGATCTATCAGTGATTCCAACCCTGACCGGCATTGAAGTTTTCGCGCATAATCATCAGGGACATAGCTTTCCCGCGTTACTGTCTATCACCCCACTAGCTTGGTCACAACAGCGTGGTTCGCTAATGACATTTGTTGATATCAGCAAACGTAAACGCGCAGAACACGCACTTTCACAAGCCAATGCACAACTGGAAACGCGAGTACAAGAGACAACTGCAAAACTTTACACTGCCCAAGAAGAATTATTGCTAAGCAGTAAGATGGCTGCTCTCGGTCGTATGTCCAGCGCAATCAACCACGAGTTAAATCAACCACTCACTGGCATCAGAACCTTACTATCAAGTAATATGTTATTTTTGGAGCAAGGGAATACCAAGGTACTGCGTTCCAACATGGCTTTAATCGATAAGCTCGTTACACGTATGTTATCGATGACGGCACAGCTTAAAGTATTTGCCTTCAATCGTCCTGAGCGCTTAATTGCAACGTCAATAACCGACATATTAACAGAGGTATTCACGCTCCAAGAGTCTAAGCTAGCCAGTATTGATATTAAGGTTGATGTGCCTAACTCTCTGCCACAAGTCTTAGCTGAGCCGCATCGATTACATCAAGTATTTGCAAACTTAATCAGTAATGCAGCCGCAGCGATGCAACATACTTCACAGCCACAATTATTCATTAACGCAAGTTTAATTAAAGGCATTATTTACATCAAGGTCACTGATAATGGCTCAGGCGTGGATGATGACGCGTTAGCACATTTATTCGAACCTTTTTATACCAGCAAAAAAATCGGCGAAGGGCTTGGGCTCGGCCTCGCAATAACCGCCAATATCATGCGCGATATGCAAGGTGAAATCACGACTCATAACAACCTTCATCAAGCAGGAATGACCTTTACACTCTCGCTTCAGGCCAGTAGTAGCTATTAATCGGTAACAACTTCCGAGATTAGGGGGATCCCCTTAAAACAAATTATTAAGCGCGACCCCGATACCGAAACGAGTTTGACTGTGATTATAATCAATCAAGCTTTCACCATACCCATTAAATATAGTGAAATAGCCTTTCAGCTTGCCATATAAAGGCGTTGTTAAGTTTAACTTTACAGAGCCTTTATTCGTTGAAAAATTCTGGCGCATTTCGGCACTCAATTCATATTTCCCAAAAGCATAACCGATACCATACTCAACATGTCCCATATAGTCTGTAATATCCGGATTATCATCACCATTAGGGCTAGTCGGATCCGTTTTGGTATCTTCAGGTAAACGATACCAAGGCCTAACACTCCACACTAAGTTACCCTGCTCATAAATAAACTCGGTATAAACACGATTCCATGAACGAGACCATGATCCAGCACGGCCATTGGATTGATGCTCAAACCCAACCGAGACTGCCGTATTAGCATCATTAGGGTGCCAATCTAATGGCGCGATATAAAATATTTCAGGTCTATAATTCGTTTCTCTAAAGGGACTTGAAATTTCCTTCGCATAAACTTGCCACCAAGCCTCGAGGGTAAAAGCAGCATAAATGCGATCACCGTCAACGAATAATGAACTATAGCTTAACGGCAGTTTCAGACTTAATTGAAATTTAGATTCGACTTTTTTATAGCCGTCGCCAAGGGAATTTAGAGTACGATAGGCTTCAGGGTTCATTTGATTAGTACTATAAACAGGTAGAATATAGTTCATTCTGTGTGGAGTGAGTACAAATTCAGATGTGTCATTTTGACGCTCTTCAATAATTCGCTTTGTCAGTAGCCCTGCTTTCACTTTTTTACCGCGGATAATGACTGAACCGTCTTCTTCGAGGCTATGTTGCGCTTTACATATCGTTCTTATCTCTCCTAATGTAACTTCTGCAGCACTATTAGCGACTTGCTTTTCAATACACTCACTTTCTGTTGCAGCTTCTGCTTGATAACTAAAAGAAAGAATGAGAGACATTAAACAGAGGTTTTTATAGTTTAATCGTTGCAAAATTGATTCCATTTTTGATTAGTTCGAATATCCAGTTAGACATATAATATACTTAATAATATGCATCTGATACCAGCGTTAGGGACTTATCACGTACTTTATTACAAATATAATCACCAATTGGGATCGCAGACGTTGCTGCAGGCGATGGTGCATTACAAACGTGTAAACTGCGTGGACTTTCTGCGAATAAGAAGTCATGCACTAGGCTGCCATCTTTCAATACCGCTTGTGCACGAATACCCGCAGGATAGTCTTCCAAATCCTTCACCTTCAATATCGGGCAGTACTTATTGACGAGTTTTAAGTAACCCGGCTTCCACCACGAATTTTTGGTTTCAATTAACCCTGTTTTTAAATTTTTTGCACTCACTCGCCAAAATCCAGGAAACCTAATCATGTCACAAATATCACGTAAATCTATATTTACTTTACCATAACCTTCTCGCTTCCATCCTTGTACCGCATTCGGACCTACCGTCACCGAACCATCAATCATGCGGGTTAAATGTACCCCCAAAAATGGCAATTCAGGATCAGGAATGGGGTAAATCAAATGATTCACAATATTGTTATGCTGAGACTGTAAACGGTAGTATTCACCCCGGTATGGAATGATTTGAAATTCAGTATCAATATTCAGCATCTTAGTCACCCTATCCGCCATTAAGCCAGAACAGGTAATTAAAAATTTGGCGACATAATCACGGTTCTCGAGTGAGCTCCTCAATGCAATTTGTTGGTGGCACTGTACATCAATGTGATCACTTTTTTCGATTAAGTGAGTCACCTCAGTATCCATAACTATCTCACCACCGAGCACACAGAACTCTTCCGCCATTTTCTCCGTCACTAAGCGGTAATTAACGATACTGGTTGAAGGGACAAAGATAGCGCCGAACCCTGTAATATTAGGCTCTTTTTCAGCGAGTCCCGCTGCATCTAATAATTCAACGTCGATGCCATTATCACGGCAGCGTTTATAAAGCGTTTCCATCCGTAGTGATTCCAATGCATTGGTTGCGACTAAAAGTTTGCCGCAATTTTCAACGGGAATAGCATGTTTATTACAAAATGCTTTCGTAGCAGCAACGCCCTCCTTACAAAAATTAGCTTTCATACTCCCCGGCTCATAATAAACCCCAGCATGGATCACACCGCTATTATGCCCCGTTTGGTGTTGTGATAACTTGCCTTCCTTTTCGATTAATAATATCCGTTTTTCAGGCTCTCGCTGCTGTAATTGCCACGCAGTTGATACACCCACAATACCGCCACCGATAATAATATAATCATAAACGCTATTATCAGAACCCCGTGTAGTAAAAGTCATTTTCATTATCCTTATCTTTACCTTAATAAACAGCGACTGCAGGAGTCGTCACAACAGGTTTATAACGGCGATTAGTGTAAATAAATAAACCAACAAAAGTCAGCATTGCAACAATTCTCACTACTAACGGTAAATCAGGCCATGTCATTGCTAAGCCCAGTAATAAGGACAAACCACGTAAGAAAATATTCAGTTCACTTTCTAAATAACCTTCGATACCAGCTATAAAGGCATAAGTACCTATGATGGCAAAAAAACCTACTGTGATAACCGTCATCACATCCCAGCTCACGAGTGAGGTATAAGCCATCAAAATCGGTACTAGATAAAGTCCCTTCGCGATCTTCCATGCTGTTAAACCTGTACGCATTGGCGGTGTACCTGCAATTGTCGCCGCGGCAAATGCAGTTAAACAAACAGGCGGCGTGACGTTACTGTCTTGTGATAACCAGAAGATAATTAAGTGAGCAGATAACAAGGCTAACGCTACTTGTTCTAGCCCTAACCCTTGCTCTAACAAGGTGCCCATAAAATCAACCGGTACTAAGCTTAATAAGGTTTCAGCTTGAACCTGCGACATAGGCTGCGTTAATGCTGCCATTTGGTCCGGTGCAGCGAGCATGAATATGCCTTGTGCCTGTACTGGTAGTTGCCCATCCATTAACATTTGAATTAATTGGCTTTCTGCTAATAGCGTATAGAGTGCAGGTGCCGATAGTGTCCCTAACACAATATAAGCCGCTGTCACAGGTAAGCCCATGCCAAGGATTAATGACGCCAACGCAATCAAGGCTAGCATCAGCATCAAGCTACCACCCGCCCATTCGTTGATCATTAACGAAAAAGTATTTCCAACGCCTGTCGTACTAATGACATTAACAACAAGGCCGATACCAACCAGTAATACCGCTGTCGTCGCCATATTACGAGCTCCTTGTTCTAAGGCTTCGAAGACCGCTTTAACCCCCATTTTGTTGGGTGAAAACCAAGATGCAACAACCACTGAAATAATGGATAAACCAGCAGAATAAGTTGGGGTAAATCCAGAGACTAATAAAAAAACCAATACACCGAGTGGAATTAAGTTATACCAACCCGCTAAAAACACTTTTGAGAATGAATCGTCAGAGGCGGTGACTTGTTGGATGTTGCTGCGCTTCGCTTCGATTCGAACAAAAAATGCAACAGAAAGAAAATATATTAGCGCAGGTACAACCGATACCGCGATAATATTTACATAAGGAACTTGCGTATAAGAGGCCATAATAAACGCACCTGCCCCCATCACTGGCGGCATGATTTGCCCACCGGTTGATGCAGCGGCTTCAACACCAGCAGCAAATCGAGCAGGGAAACCAGCTTTACGCATAAGTGGTATGGTAATAACACCTGTCGAGACCGTATTCGCCACACTTGATCCAGATACAGATCCCATTAGTCCAGAGGCCAATACGGCAATAAAACCAGGTCCACCAATCACCTTGTTTGCCGCCGCACGAGAAAGGTTAATAATATAATCACCCACACCCGAACGCACTAAAAAAGCACCAAACAAAATGAACATGAATACAAAGCTCCAGCTGATACGCGAGATTGCTCCAAACATACCCTCTGAGCTATAAAAGCTACGATACAATAATGTTTCGACACTTAAACCAGGAAAATGGAACATACCTGGTACTAACTGACCCCACCACACCACATAGGTCAATGAAATCATAATTAGCATTGGAATAAACCAACCAATAGTACGGCGGATCAATTCCAATACAATGATAATAGCCATGATTGAAAATACCCAATCACTGGTAACAAAGCGCACGCCACGTGCATACAACGCATCCTCAGCAAAGGGGATATATGCTAAACAAGCAAGTGCCGCAAGCGCAATAATGATATCAACACCGAGTGCCAACTTACTGCTTTTTAAATTTTTATGTGCTGGATACCAAAGTGCACAAATAACGGAAAACCCAGCAAAGTGAGTCGCTGAAGCCCATAATTCAGGGATCGTTGCAAACGTATTAAACCAGATGTGTAATATCGACAACACCACACCACACCCTGATATAAACGCGGTTACCCAGGGAAAATCAGTGCGGGTAACTGACTCAAATTGTTCTAATTTTTCTTCGACCTGCTTGTCCATAACAAACTCCTTGTTGACTGCTGCCATCACGACAGCAGTCCTTATCAATATTTAATGTTGTTTGTTACAGTGCAGCTGGTAGCAATTCTGCAGGAATTGTTAAGCCGATTTCTTGGTAATAACGCACAGCACCAGGATGTAATGGTACTGGCAAGCCTTTAATGGCTTTATCGACAGCCATCGCTTTCGTTGCTTTGTGGATACTGTTTAAGAAAGGTAGGTTTTCATAGATATTTTTGGTTAATAGATACACATCTTCTTCAGATACATCATCACGTACTGCTAAGAAATTAGGCTGAGCAATCGTCGTCACGGCTTTGCTTTGACTTGGGTAAGTATTTGCAGGGATCGTAAATTTAGTCCACAGCGGATACTCGCTGTTTGCTTGTTTAATTTGTTCGTCAGTAAATTGCAATAATGAGATATCATCACCCATCGCAGCAAATGCACGCGTAATCGCACCTACTGGCATACCCGCTGGAATATTCATGCCATCAATCGCACCATTTTGCATGGCATCGGTGCTTGAGCTGTAGCCTAAATACGCAAGGTTAAAGCTATTTACATCTACCTTAACGCCATTCATGATCTGACGGCCCGAGTGCTCAGTACCCGAATTTTTCTTACCAATTGAGAATTTTTTACCTTTTAAATTGCGAAGATCACTCATTGTACCCGTTTCAACTAACGCGCTACGCACAACAAAATGTTCCACGTTTTGCCATAGCATGCTGACTGAGCGTAAGTCTTTTTGTGGACCAGTTTGTTTGAATTGCCCTTCCCCCTGCCAAGCCCATGCACCATACAAACCTTGTAGAATGGCAAATTGCGCTTCATCATCACTCAGCAATTTTATATTTTCCCCCGAACCCGCAGAGCTAATAGCTGCTAATGAGAAGCCGTATTTAGGCTCAAGTTTAATCTTGCTCAACGTCGCGAGTGCGACACCCACTGGATAATAAGTGCCTCCCGTCGATGCAGTCGCTAAAATATAACTGCGCTTCTCTTCTGCAATTGCAGAGGTCGCTGCCAAACTAAGCAGTACACTACTTACTAATAATGATTTTTTTAACATTCCTTTAAACATGGTCTTTCCTTGTTGTTTTATTGTTATAAAAATTGCATTGCATATCGTTTATCAGCACAAGGCAATGTCATCACTTCCTTTATGAATGACATGTAGCAACAACAATGCCACAAAGTTAAGCTATTGTTAACTATAATTAAAATATCAAATATGACGATAGATAAGCAAGATCATGCCTATATGGCGATTTTTGATAAGCAAGAAATAGCGCATAGCCACAGTAAGGAGATAAACATCACATTAACAATATAAAAACATGTTCCATTTATAATACGAGTTTAAAATATAATATAAGCAGGCAACAAACACATACTAAAGAGGTAATGGAAAAGCCGTAATGAGTTATGTGAAATGAGATAGGTAGGATAAATAAATGGCAATAAGCAAGATATTGCCACTTTGATTAAATATAGTCCGCTCGATGCAGGTCATACTTTTGCATTTTCTGATTTAAAGTACGGCGTGGTAAATCAAGTATATCCATTACCTCGATGATACTGCCTTTATGTAACCTCAACGCTTCAGCAATGACCTTCCTCTCAAAGTTTTGAGTTTGCATTGCGAGTGACAACTCGCTAGCGCTAGTATCAATAACTGAAAGCGGTTTAGTCACTAAAATATCAGCTACGGTTAACGACTCATCTAACGCGAAACGGGTCGCTACATTAATCAACTCACGCACATTACCAGGCCAGCCATACGCCAATAAGGTTTTTTCATCCATACCAGATAACGGTTTAGCATTAATGCAGGCTAGATTAATGTAGTGCTCAAATAACAACAAAATATCCTCACCGCGTTCACGCAATGGGGGTAAATATAACTGGGCAACGTTCAAGCGATAAAAAAGATCTTGGCGAAATGCTTGATTGTCTTTCAAGCTTTCTTTGGCTGCGGCAATCACACGTATATCAATCGCAATCGATTTATTCCCACCGACACGCTCTATGACCTGTTCTTGTAAAATACGTAGCATCTTGATCTGCATGTTAATAGGCATACTTTCTACTTCATCTAAGAATAGTGTACCTTTATCAGCATATTCTAGCTTACCCACTCGCTTTTTTATTGCGCCAGTAAAGGCACCCGCTTCATGACCGAATAGCTCACTTTCAAATAATGCTTCAGGAATAGCGGCACAATTTAAAGCAACAAAGTCTCCCTTCGAGCGTGCACTCACTTTATGTAAGCAATCGGCGACCAGTTCTTTACCACAACCGGTATCACCATAGATAATGACGTTGGTATCTATCTTGGCAATTTTAACCAGTTGTTGGCGTAACTCCACCATAGCCGGACTAGATCCAATCAGGATCTGATCTAAACCTTGTGCCTGCTGTAAGTATTCCTCACGCTTATTCGCACCAAGTTGTAACTGGCGTTTTTCAATTGCACAACCGACAGTTTCAATTAATTTATCGGGATCGAAAGGCTTTTCCAAGAAATCAAAGGCACCATCACGTAATGCATTCACAGCCATATTGATATCGCCATGACCCGTCATCAAAATAATCGGCATTTCAGGGTTGTTAGCCAATAATTTCGGTAACAACGCTAAGCCAGAAATATCAGGTAAACGCACATCAGAAATCACGATACCTGGAAAGGCTGTTGGTATAAGGCTTAATGCCGACTCGCCATCTGCACATTCAATAACATCATAGCCAGCTAGCTGTAGTCGTTGACTAATCGCCAAACGAACAATCTCATCATCTTCAATTAAAGCGACTTGAATAACTGATTGTTGTGACATAAATAATCTACGTCCTTGTATAAATAAACAATGCAGACAGGGTAAGAAAAACAGTGTCGATTGAAAAGGAGCTAGCTCGCAAATTCCAGACATAGCGGATCCACAGACCTAATTTCGTTTTATACGACCAATTATCTACATATTGCGCCTTATTCTGATATTCCTGCTTGTCTGTGATATAGCATCTTGAAGTAACTTAGGTATATACTGGCGATATAATGTTTAAAGAAAAAAACCACGAAAATAGGAATTGAAATGACGACTGTGATGTACGGAATTAAAAACTGCGACACCATTAAGAAAGCCAAAAAATGGTTAGAAGCAAACGAACTGGAATTCACATTTCACGATCACCGCGTTAATGGCTTAGATAAAGCACAACTGATCAGTTGGTGTGAAACACTTGGCTGGGAACAAGTACTAAATAAACGTGGCACAACTTACCGCAAATTAACCGATGAGCAAAAAGCAGATCTAACAGAAGCCACCGCTATCGAACTGTTAATTGAACAACCAGCCATGATCAAACGTCCAATCCTAGATGTCGATGGTGCATTAACGCTGGGTTTTAAAGCTGATGAGTATGCTGCTATTTATGGTATCAATACTTAATCTGAAACCATTAAAAGAAAACACTGAACGTTTTTACGTTCAGTGTTTTATATACCGTTAAGATATCCTCTGAGTACAACCTTACATATTTAGATAAAACTTATCATCGATCAATCCATTATTATACATCTGTAAATTTGCTTTTAGCTGTTGTAAATCGGATTGTGATGAATTGTTACTATCAGGCACGTTAAGGAAAGGCTCATCTAAAACCTTTGTCACAGAATTTAATCCTCGTTGATCTAACGTCGTATAAGAATTTCCGCTGATTAACCAATATAAACTATCTTCATAAAATAAAGCCTTACCTGGCGCATCGTCATTCAACATACTGCGCCCAAAAGGTGAAAGTTTATTAGTCTCTTGTGCTGCAATACCTAAATAATCCAATACCGTTACCGGTATATCTAATTGTTGAACTATTTTTTTCGATTTTTTCTGCGGAACCAAGCCTGATGGGCTATACAAAATAATAGGAATACGATGTTTTCCTATTTTTGACGAGAATGCCTTTTCATAATTATCTGACGTATGATCCGCTGTTATCACGAATAAAGTATTTTCAAACCAAGGCATTTTTTGTGCTTGTGAAAAAAACTTCTCTAACGCTAAATCACTATATCGCACAACACGGTGCATCGGTATTTGACCCGGTTGAATAATGCTTTCATACTTTTTTGGTAATGTATAAGGATTATGTGAACTAATGGTAAAAATGGTAGAAAAGAAAGGTTGAGCGGCTTGATTTAGTTTCTGTGCCGTAAATTGTAAAAATGGTTCATCAAAAATACCCCATTTGCCATCAAAGTCACTGTCATCATTATATTCATTACGACCATAATATTCATCAAAACCAAATTGACTGGCCATGACATCAAAATACATAGATCCATTATTACCACCATGGAAAAACATATTCGTATAGCCATAATTATGTAATATTTTTGGTAATGGATATAACTTATTTGAATTATATGGTGAGCGAACAAAAGTTCGATCCATTAGTGCAGGCAAACCAGCTAGAATTGAAGGAATCGAGTCAATAGAGATCCGTCCGTTAGCAAAACCATTTTCAAAATATAAGCCCTTTTCAGCCAATGATCTTAAAAAAGGAGTATAGCTTTTCCTTCCAGGTAAATCTTTAACATATTCCAAGCCAAAACTTTCTAAAATAATCACGACAACATTTTGCTGCCTGCGTAAATCTTGAGTCAGCTGAAATGATTCCGGTTGTGCAATATTAAAGGCTTCTTGTTTGCTGACAAACCAGTCTTTGCGCTGAATATTAGAGGGCTTTTTCCTTATCAAGGTAAAAGGCGTATTCAATACAAGATCTGATAATTCTGATGACGACCAGCCCATCGAGTGATATAACGACAACGGTTTACGCTGCAAACCACCACGAATACTAACGATGATAATGATAAAAGAAACTAAAATAACAAAGAGGTACTTGATACGCGTAAGCGATATTTGTATATATTTAGGTTTGAAAAATCGTATAACCAGAACGCATGATATGATTAAAGCGGCTACCATACCGCTATACTGCTGAATAATCTGCCCCGACTGTTCTGAAAAATCGTTCATATAATCAAAAACTTCTACACCACTTCTCCGCCCGCTAAAAGGGTAGTAAATGATATCAGCAAAATTAATTAGCAACATAGGTAGATTGAAAATCCAAAACAATCCACGAATAATATTCATATGACGTGATTTAAATTCAAACCAAAAAGATGTCAACAATAAAACTATAATTAATAATGCGTTGATCGCCATTAAAGCTGATAAATCAAATCTTAAACCATGAATAAAAGCTTTAAATATATCGGCTGAACTTTGTCCATCCCACCCACTTTGATTATACAAATAAAAACACAGTCGGGATGTGCTATAGGCGACCATAACTAAAGCCAGTAATTGACCCACGTACAATAATACCGCCACTGAAATCGACTTCTTCACCTTGAACATATACACTTATATTTGATTAATTTTCAGCACGTTATCATAAAATAATAGATAATTGCACTATTTAAAATTAAAGATGTGATAATCAATGGTAATTATAACGTCAGCTCATTATTATAGAAATACAATCATAAACCAAATAAATGCCGTTAGGCACAAGCTAACAAATACGGCTGCAGATCCAATATCTTTAGCACGACCGCTTAATATGTGATGTTCTGAGCCAATACGATCAACAACGGCTTCAATAGCTGAATTTAATAATTCAACAATAAACACTAAAACTAAAGGGGCAATCAATAATATTTTTTCAACATTACTTACATTTAATAACAGGGCAACGGGAGTTAAAATAATCAGTAATAGTAACTCTTGTCTTATTGCCGATTCGTATTTAAATGCATCTCGTAATCCTTGAAATGAATACCCGGTTGCTTTAATAATACGCGTCAATCCTGTAAACCCAGGTTTACCTGCGTTCATACCCACTTCGGTCTTATTCATTGATTCTCATACCCTAATTTATTTGAAATAGTAATCTAAATTAGAATACTACGATACTATTATATATTGCAAGAATTTACAGTAAGGATGCTGTGATATATAGCGTTGAAATAGCGTGTAATTTTGATTGGTTAACTGGTAATTTCAAGTGTATCTTTAGGTTGTTTTCGGTTAAATATTAAGTAAACTAATACTCAATCTAATAACTCTTGGTCAATAATTATGATCTCTATTTATGTTCACAATACTAGAGGATTTCAACCTCCAAGGGCAAACATCAAAGAATTTCCAGCGCTGGCCTCAACAGTAAGCCAGTGCTCAAAATATGCTGTAAAAAGGAATTACTCATGTCAGACAGTTTAGTATTACAACTTGCCAAAGATCTACTTAGTCGTAAATCAGTGACACCCGAAGATGCCGGTTGTCAGCAAATGATCATCGAACGCCTTGAAAACCTCGGATTCACTATCGAAACCATGGTATTTGAAGACACGACTAACCTTTGGGCTCGTCGCGGTACCACAGCTCCGGTATTTTGCTTCGCCGGTCATACCGACGTTGTACCAGTAGGTAAAATCGAAGATTGGGATACCGACCCGTTTGTACCCACTATTATTGATGGCTATTTACACGGTCGTGGCGCAGCAGACATGAAAGGTTCTATCGCATCATTCTTAGTCGCTGTCGAAGACTTCGTGAACGAACACCCAGATCACCAAGGTTCAATTGCATTATTGATCACCAGTGATGAAGAAGGCCCGTTCATCAATGGCACAACGCGTGTGATTGATACTTTAGAAGCGCGTAACGAAAAAATTGACTGGTGTATTGTGGGTGAACCATCAAGCACCAACAAAGTCGGTGACATTGTTAAAAATGGTCGTCGCGGTTCTTTAACTGGCGACATCGTCGTGAAAGGTATTCAAGGTCACGTGGCTTACCCACACCTTGCCGAAAATCCAATTCATAAACTCGCGCCTGCATTATCTGAACTAAGCCAAGTGGTTTGGGATCAAGGTAATGACTACTTCCCTGCTACAACCTTACAAATCACCGACATCCGTAGTGGTGCAGGTGCAAGTAATA
Source organism: Moritella sp. 28 (assembly GCF_018219435.1). NCBI lineage: Bacteria > Pseudomonadati > Pseudomonadota > Gammaproteobacteria > Alteromonadales > Moritellaceae > Moritella > Moritella sp. 28. The sequence continues at coordinate 3,766,581 of NZ_CP056121.1, forward strand.
TCGTACCAGGTGAAGCAACTTGTCAGTTTAACCTGCGTTATTCTACCGAGCTGACTGCGGATCTAATCAAATACCGCATTGAAGGCATTTTCGAAAAACACGGTTTAAATTACGAGATCAGCTGGATCCACAGTGGCCAGCCCTTCTTAACAGAACCAGGCAACTTGCTAAATGCTATTACTGATTCAATCCAGGATGTATGTGGCTATGCGTCAGAGCTGTCGACATCAGGTGGTACATCAGATGGTCGTTTCATCGCACCAACGGGTGCACAAGTTGTCGAATTAGGCCCTGTAAACGCGACCATTCACAAAGTGAATGAATGTGTGAAGATTACAGATATTGAGCAATTAGCGGAAATATACGAGAAAACGCTGGTTAAGCTACTCGCACAATAACAATTAACGCTAGAAAAATGATGGCTTGTTATCACCCTAATAAGCCATCATTTATTCCGTCAACATGAATTTTTTATGAAATAATAACCTGTATTCTACCCAGTTATCACCTAAATACCCTCATATCATCCGCTAGTAACCATATAAAAAACCGATAACCCCATCACATTCCATAACAAATTTTATAATTTATTAACAAACAGTAAAACTCAGTATTTACAATACATTAACACATTTCATATACTCATAGAGGCATTTTTCAGTGCAGTGAAATGGTGTTCTCATACTCTCCGTTAATTGACTTTAATCAATCTCTGGCATATTGTTTATGCAGTTGCATAGTTTTGCAGAATGAATAATTTGTTAATGATATTGTTTTAATAAAAGGAAGTTGTATGGCTTTAATCCAAGCGCCAAATTCAGTTGTAATGGTTCGACCGTGGAAATTTTTCTCGAATCCAGAAACCGCAGTTGATAATGCATTTCAAAAAACCGGACTCGATGAGCAAGACTCACTTGAGTTAGATCGCACTGGCATATCACTACAAGCAAAAAACGAATTTGATATCGTCGTAGCAGGATTAAACGAAAATGGCATCAACGTCCACGTATTTGATGACTTTGGGGAAAAAGAAACCCCAGATTCAGTATTCCCGAATAACTGGTTCTCGACCCACAGTGGTGGTCATGTTGCATTGTACCCAATGTTTTCACAAAACCGCCGACGTGAACGTCGCAGTGACATTATTGAAATGTTAAAAGCCAATTACCGCGTACAAGATGTTATCGACTTCTCTGGTTTAGAGTGGGATAACCTGTTTCTTGAAGGCACTGGCGCGATGGTATTAGATAACGTTAATCGGATCGCCTACACAGCTAAATCAAACCGTTCTAACGAAGTGATCCTTGAACGCTTCTGTACCACGTTCCAATACGAGCCAATGGCGTTTGAAACGGCTGATGCTACAGGCACTGCGATTTATCATACCAATGTGATGATGTGTGTTGGCTCTAAATACGCCCTTATTTGTTTGGACATGATCCCAAATGAAGCACGTCGCGAAGCGGTTAGACAGCGTTTAGAAGAATCAGGCATTGCAGTAATTGAACTGAGCTTTGACCAAGTTGATAACTTTGCTGGTAATGCTATCGAACTCACAGGCAATGGCAGTAGCCACTTGGTTATGTCACAACGAGCGAGAGATGCTTTAACAACCGAGCAAATTTCACGCATCGAACAACATTCAAAGATACTCAGTTTTAGCGTGCCAACTATTGAGTTAGCAGGTGGTTCGATCCGCTGCATGATCGCAGGGATCCACTTAAGCCCACGAACGTAAAAACACATTTAGCAGTAACAAAATATAGAAGATATGGCTTATGGAAAAGGAAAAGGTTATGGAAACCAGTTATGTAAAATCAGCGACAGGTGAATTGAAGCAAGTATTACTTTGCTCTCCTACTTACCTGAATCTCTCACCAATCAACAAAATTGCTGAAGATTGGTTAGAGAAAGGCGAACAGATTGATCAACAAAAATGCCTAAGAGAACACCAACAGTTGATTGATATCTACGAGAAAAACGGCATTAATGTCGAAGTACTTACGCCGACTGAAAATTTATCAAGTCAAGTATTTGCCCGTGACTTTGGTTTCAACATCAAAGAAGGTTATGTACTAGGCCGTTTTAAAGAAGAAATTCGCCACGCAGAAAGCCTACTGTATGCAGAAAAACTCGCCGAGCTTGGTGTACCAATCATTGCCACTTGTCATGAAGGTGTATTAGAAGGCGGTGACTTCTGGCAGCTGGATGAAAAGACCTTAGCCATTGGTACGTTACAGCGTTCTGATGAAAAAGGCATCCAAAGTATTCGTGAACAGCTTGAACCATTAGGTTATACGATTATTTCGGTTAACTCGAAACCAGAATATCTACATCTCGACATGATCTTTAATATTGTCGGTGAAAAGACTGCCGTGACTTATTACGACGGTTTACCACAAGAATTCAAAAACTACCTTGATGAAACGGGCTATGACCTGATTAAAATTGAAGAAGAAGGGGTGTTTAAGCACTTCTGTAATCTACAAGCATTGGGTAACAAGCGCATTATTTCGTTAAGTGCAAATACAGCTGTAAACGCGCAATTACGCGAACGTGGTTTCACTGTATTTGAACTGCACTCTACCGAGATTTTGAAAACCGGCGGTGGTCCACACTGCATGACGTTCCCATTAGAACGTCACTAAAAATTAAGACGGCAGTGTGTATTCTATAAGATCTGCGTTAAATTTTTTCTAACGAAATTGACAAGATCGAAGACGCACTGTCGATACCGATATTGACCAGTTCATTATCTTTGAATTTGTACGAGGCCATGCTGCCTTCTAACCATAAACCATCAATTAATGCATTGATTTTTATGGCTAGTACTTCACATTCATGATGATCAACTGAAATGTCTTCGGTGGCTAATGCAGCACGAATTAACGGTTCTAAAATTTTGGTTGTTTTAGCATATTCATTAGTACGAATGGCAGCCATTTCAGGGTCGATGTACGTCATCGGCAAGAAATTGGCCCATAACAATACGGTACGTGGTGACACGATAGGCTCTGATAGAGTCGCTTGAATAAAATGCTGTAATCGAGTTTTGGCGCAAACGTCTTGGTCGTTAATGTCGCACCTAGCATTAACGTACATAATCTCGAGTAATGCCGAATACGCCGCACGGATCAGTTCGTCTTTACCGGAAAAGTAAAAACGGATCAGACCGTTGGTCACGTTCGCATATTCAGCCACATTACGTACAGTGGTTTTTTGTAAACCTTCGTTAGCAATGCAATCAAGTGTGGCATTGATTAACTCTTGTTTACGGTTTTTACCTTTCGTTCCTTTCGCTGGCATAGGCAGGTATTTAATCCGTATTTAAGTATAAGGTGAGTCTATTCGACGAAAATTAATCATACCCCTAGGGCGTGATGCTGGCAATTTATTAAGCTAAACCGAATGAAAATAGCACTTAACCCGATGCACATAACTGATGTGTATCTCATTATTAAACGTATTAGATAAACCACTCATTGATTATTGTAATCATGAATGTAATGGAAAAATTCGATTTTTCTCTTTTACCTTAGACGGAATTTAACAAGGATCACCATGATTGTTTTAGAGATAAAAGATATTAAAGCGGTAATTGCGAAAGTTGGCTACCAAGACTTTTTTGCACAGCTTAATGATACATTGACTGAAGATTATAAAAATTGGCACGACTTTGATAAATGTCCACGTGTTGCCAACCATGTTGACGATGGTGTTATCGAATTAATGCCGATTTCTAATGCTGAAATGTACTCGTTTAAATATGTAAATGGCCACCCAAAAAACCCAGCGCAAAACAAAATGACAGTAATGGCGACAGGTCAACTATCGTTAACTGAGACTGGCGAACCGCTTATGTTCTCTGAAATGACTCTGCTTACAGGTTTCAGAACGGCTGCAACATCAGCAATGGCTGCCAAGCATCTAGCAAAAAAAGATTCAGAAGTATTAGCGTTAATCGGTACTGGCGCACAGAGTGAATTCCAATTCTTAGCATACTCGTTCATCTTTGATTTAAAAGAAGTACGTTACTTTGATACAGATCCTGCAGCAATGCGTAAATTTGCACAGAACATGGCGCGTTTCGACATTCGCCTAACACCATGTAAAGACGCAAGAGAAGCGGTTCAAGGTGCTGATTTAATTACCACATGTACAGCAGACAAGAAATACCAAACAGTATTAACCAAGGACATGATCAGCAAAGACGTATTCATTAACGGTCTTGGCGGTGATTGCCCTGGTAAAACAGAAATTGAAAAAGAGTTAGTAGAAAGTGCAACGATTGTTGTTGAATACCTACCACAATCACGCGTTGAAGGTGAGATCCAACAACTGGGTCCTGACTTTACCTGTACTGAACTACACGAAATTGTGAAAGGCGAAAAAACACTGAACGTTGCTACAGACGGCACTATCTTGTATGACTCAGTAGGTTTTGCATTGGAAGATTACTCAGTACTACGTTTGATCTACAAGCTAGCTAAGCAACATAACATCGGCAGCGAAATGGAATTGATCCCTGAACTGGATGATGTGAAAAACTTATTCTCGTTACTATAAACGGTATATACCCTGTTAAAAAAACAGCACCCTAGTCTGTCGCGGCTAGTTGGTCGTTATTAATAGTTGATAAGCCTTTGGCCAAAACACCCACGGTAAGCACTGTAATGCCGTTGGGGTTTTGGTCTTTTTTGTTTAACAAGCGATTACATTCTCCTGTTTAAAATATGGCCCTAATTCACTTAAAAATTATTTTCATGATTTTAAAAAAAGTTAAACACTGTCTAGACCCGCGTAAATACTGACTTTCAGGTCAGGAAATTAATCTATCCGCCCTTTCAGCCCAAAATAAAGCCTTTACAAGATAACGACCCTTAGACTAGTATCTACCCGTATAAGCGCGTTGGATAAACGCGGCTTACCCGCACACACGATTCGCTTGTACCGCTTAAACTAAAATCCTTATAATTTTTTGCACAGTACCATCCTGAACCCATTGAATTAGGGTTTTTCTTGCGCCTGCAATATACCGTAGCGTAAGAATAAGAGCCTGTGCAAACAAACAGAAGATAGATGTCATGCGTATAGAACAAGAATTGAAGCTAGGTTTTAAAGATGTACTTTTCCGCCCAAAACGTTCAACTCTAAAGAGTCGTTCACAAGTAAGCTTAGAGCGTACATTCACTTTCCCTAACAGCAAGTACACTTGGACAGGTGTACCAGTTATTGCTGCAAACATGGATACTGTAGGTACATTTGAAGCGGCAAAAGAACTTGCTGCACACAAAATGCTAACAGCTGTACATAAGCATTACACTGTTGCCCAATGGAAAGAGTTCCTAGAAGCAAACCCAGAAATCTTTGACCATATCTTTGTATCTACTGGTACATCAGATTCAGATTTCGAAAAACTTCAACAAGTTCTAGCATTAGATGAGCGTTTACAGTTTATCTGTATCGATGTAGCTAATGGTTACTCAGAATTTTTTATTAATTTCGTACGTAAAGTACGTGCAGCGTACCCTTCTAAAACGATTATGGCTGGTAACGTAGTTACTGGTGAAATCACAGAAGAACTTATCCTGTCTGGCGCAGATATCATCAAAGTTGGTATCGGCCCAGGTTCAGTATGTACAACACGTGTTAAAACAGGTGTTGGTTACCCACAACTGTCTGCAATCATCGAATGTGCAGATGCTGCACACGGTCTTGGTGGCATGGTGGTTGGTGACGGTGGTTGTTCTTGCGCTGGTGATGTTGCTAAAGCATTCGGCGGCGGCGCAGACTTCGTTATGCTTGGCGGCATGTTAGCAGGTCACGACGAAAGTGGCGGCGAGCTGTGTGAAGTTGATGGCAAGAAAACGAAGAAATTCTATGGCATGAGCTCTACCACTGCGATGAACAAACACGCAGGTGGTGTTGCGAAATACCGTGCTTCAGAAGGTAAAACTGTAGAAGTACCTTACCGTGGTCCAATCGAAAACACTGTTTTCGATATCCTAGGTGGCGTTCGTTCGACTTGTACTTACGTTGGCGCAGCATCATTAAAAGAGCTAAGCAAACGAACTACCTTTGTCCGCGTACTTGAGCAAGAAAATAACGTATTCGGTAAAGAGTAAATTAGTTATTAAATATGTAGGTCTAGAACTACATATTTAAGCTAACAAAGGCGTGCATTGATTTGATCATCATGCTCGCCTTTTCGTTTTTTGGAATTTGAATAGATTTTATCTAAAGTGAAAAATCAGATGCTTTTCATACTCCAGTATTTATGATAATAATATGAGATACACGATACTTGCTCTGGAGAATACATTAATACTAGAATCATACACAGTCCCAACAATAGGCCAATCACAAGACCTATTATTGATGAACTACTTGATATTAAACTTATATCTTTATATTTTTATCGCTAAAAAGAATATTTTCAATATTAATTAATTTATCACTACCAATATCACTTCCTGAAATGGTCGTATGGCCAGAACTTGATGTATTAGTCGTGTAACTCCCTGACACCCCTGAAACCTTATACGTATCATTACCCTGACCACCGTCGATTACATTATCGGCACTGTTACCTTCGATTTGATTGTCTTGCGCATTACCTAAAATATTCAATGCTTCATTGCCTACGATTTTAACATTCTTAAAATATTGTGATTTAAATGTGTACTTTTCATTCGCATCATCAGAACGAACAAGTTTAAACTCATTTGTACTGAGGTTTTTATTAATGCCAACACTGTCTAAACGCACTGTAAATTCATGGCACTTGGGCAAAAATTCATTTGCAAAAACGAAACCATTCGCATCTGAAGGTAATGTTTCACGAGTAATATATCGGTAATTATCCATCCCTTCATACTCATCTCTAAAGCCTTCATACATACCATAGTAAGCATCTGCAACAGCAGCAAAATATTCATGAGAAAAAGTTTGCCCCATAACATGCTCACTAGGTATATTTTTAGGTATATCATCCCCACCCCAGTCATCATCCCACTGAGCCTTACGCTTTTGATCATTAGTTGCTCCATTCCCCTCAGGACTCCAAATGGAGCTTTTATTTATATAATCGTTCGAAGCATCCTTATCATCATAAATATATAGCCCTGTTATTGGATTAAATTTCCAATCCTTATAAATAGACAAAGCATGATCAATTATGCGTTTTTGTAATCCGCCATAATTACCATCAGAAGTTAGAGGCGAAATGCCGTGGGCTTGAACAAAATGTAGGATTTCTTCTACTGACGCATCTCTAACCTGACCTTTTCCATATCCAGTAAAAAATGGGGCTTCACCTGGATAAATAGTTTCGTCGTAGCCAAGAGATTGGGCTCGTACAATCCAATCATACTTTTGTAACAAATCCGAGCTTCCTACAAGTATTGGTATGTAAGAATCTTCATCAATACCCGATAGTCTAGGATCGCCAGTTGCTTTTAACTCATCAATAATTTTCTGAGTTAAATCCCCTATTTTTCCTTCCGTTGCAGCAAGATTTAGAACAGCGCCTCTATCAGCTATGGATTCTGCCACGGCCTGCTTTGTCAATTCAGTATTCTCTCCAGTTTCTGTCAAGAAAGAAATAAGAATACCTATAGCATAACGAAGATCTTCATCACTTTCATTTGTTGCCAAGATAGTTATAGCTTTACTCTTGTTGCTAGTAAGTGGAAGCTGTATGAAGTAGTCATAACCAGCATCCTTAGCTATTTTAAACTCAGTAGGGAATACGGTATTAAACGGTTTATTGAAATCATATGTAACCGCACTTATTAGAGTTGGAGTTGGAGCTGGGGTTGGGGCTGGGGCTGGAGCTGGAGCTGGAGTTGGAGTTGGGTCAGCTGAGTCTCCTCCTCCACATGCTGTTAATAATACTGTGGCAGCAAGAAGTGATATTTTTTTCATATGATAGGCCTACGACTAATGAACTAAGTAAAAATACATTGTAAAAAGACATTAAAACAAATACCACAAGAGCACCCTTAAATTTTATTAAAAATCTATTAAAGATCATAATGATGCAACAAGGATCACAAACTATAATTTAACAACTGTACGATATTGAGATAATTGAAAATAACATCAACCAACACCTCACAAAACCTTAGTTAAGCTTGTTATATATCTTGAAATCTCTTTGATATATATAAATACTCCTCATCACACAGAAAACAATGTTTTGACGAACACTATGCACATGGAGTGAGAAACTTAGTGAATAATCGAGACCTGCTGTCAGGACAGTTTTATGAATGATTGAACAACAAATCTTACACACACTTACGCACGCACCCTTTACAAATGGCAGCGCGACTGTAACCTAAGTGCAACATTGTGAATTGATTTAGGTTGGACTTTAATGGGCAGTATACAAAAAACTCTAGTTATATCTCTATTAACGACTTTGCTAGCATCATGCGCCTACCATGAATACGACCCATCGAAACCTGATGAATATGCTAAATATTGGTGTGAATCTGAGAACAGAGATAATTCCATATTTTCTGCTCTTGATTCTAACCATGAACGATCTGTTCTTGATTCTTACCGTGGACGAGAAGATCCAGCTCAAGATGATTGTGATATATACTTTAAATAATATGGCTGGTAACCTAGTTACTGGTGAAATCACAGAAGAACTTATCCTGCTGGCGCAGCATCATTAAAAGAGCTGAGCAAACGAACTACCTTTGTCCGCGTACTTGAGCAAGAAAACAACGTATTCGATAAAGAATAAATTAGTATTAGGTATGCAGGTCTAGAACTGCATATTTAAGCTAACAAAGGCGAGTCGCAATTTTGGATAATAATCCATAATTGTCTCGCTTTTATTGTTTATTGTTTATTGTTTATTGTTTATTGGGAAATTATTTTTCATCTTCTAGCCTTACTTATTAGCGTTATAAACACCAACGTTTCGTCCCATATCTTTCCCATTCAACGCCCTCCTTACAAACACCCATTAATGATTACTCATTAATGATTACTCATTAAGGATTAATTAATGGTTTTATAATTTATTTTATCTGGGAGTATGACACTATCCCCCCTGAGCTTCCACACTAATTCAACCCTTATATCAATAGGTTAAAATTAAACCTTAAGGCTTTTAGAGAAAGTGTAGGAAAAATAAAGGCAATTAGCCACATATTATAAATTAGGTAAAAGAATCATGAAAAAGATTATGCTAAGTTCGCTTGTTATCGCATGTAGCTTTAATGCAGCTGCAACAGAAATGAAGACATGTGATAACGGCGTTAAAATACCAGCTATGCTAGTCGGTACTTGGGATTCGGTGAAGAACGATAAACGAATCGACATTAACTCAGATTGTACAGTAAAGGAGTCTTTTTACTTAAGTGCCACTGAGCTCCTCATGTATTATGGTACGACAGTTAGTACACTTAGAATGGGTCGCTATAAATTATCACCTAGTGAGCAAGACATTGAATCTTACACTGATATAGATGGTTTTGGCTTAGGAGTAATTAGTGATACGCTAGACATTTCTAACTCCTTCACCGGAGAAAAGGTCACTACATTATTCTATCCAGCTGGTAATGGAAATATCACTTCACAGCCAATCACTTTTGATAGTAGCGGTAAAGCAATCCAAATAGAATATAATTATGTTGATGACAATAATAAAAAGCATCAAATGATAGAAACATTTAATCGTGTAATTCGATAACGAATAAAGTTAAGTGGTTAGCCGATATTCTATAGTGTATTGCTATCACCTATAGGATATCTGTTATATCAAGTATCACCTGAAACCTTATACTCATTTGAGCTAACAAAGGCGAGCATTGATATGGGCATGTCAATTATTGTGTCGCCTTTTTAATTGTTTACACTATGACAACGTCGACGTAGCATCGTTATTTATGAGTTTAGGTTGGACTTTAATGGGCAGTATACAAAAAACTCTAGTTATATCTCTATTAACGACTTTGCTAGCATCATGCGCCTACCATGAATACGACCCATCGAAACCTGATGAATATGCTAAATATTGGTGTGAACCTGAGAACAGAGATAATTCCATATTTTCTGCTCTTGATTCTAACCATGAACGATCTGTTCTTGATTCTTACCGTGGACGAGAAGATCCAGCTCAAGATGATTGTGATATATACTTTAAATAATATGGCTGGTAACCTGGTTACTGGTGAAATCACAGAAGAACTTATCCTGCTGGCGCAGCATCATTAAAAGAGCTAAGCAAACGAACTACATATTTAAGCTAAAAAAGGCGAGTCACAATTTTGGATCATAATCCTTATTGTCTCGCCTTTATTATTTTATCCGTTTTCTCGTTTAACAAAAACAAAGATCTGTTTCGAAAACACCAGACTTTTGAGCGATAAGCTTAAGCCCCCTAATCTTGTATCGTTACGACACACCATCCTCTTGCATCATCTTCTTGCGCCATAAATATTTCCTTCACACGCCAACCAGCTAAACTATAAGTCTCTTTCACTTTGATCATGACACTCTCCATAATGCTGTAGTTAGGAGTAATGTCTTGTCTTCCATTGGTATTGTCATAATCACCGTGAGCCACCCAAACAGTGTCATCATAGTATGTTGGTTTTGTTGCAGGGAAAGTATCTGCATCACTGAATACACAACCTCCACTTTCTGTAACGACCATATCTGATATAATACCATCACTGTTGGAACTGTAGAAATTGAAATTATCTAAGGTAAGTGTAGTGTCAGGTTTATGTGAGTTGGTAAAAGTATAAACACCCTCTCGATCTTCATATCTATCTCGAGAGTGACTAAAATGGGCAGAAGCAACATTGGAAAACTGAGAGCGCTGTTCTGTACTAAAATCTTTTTCACTAACAGCAACTAGCCATCGATCTCCAGACATCTCGCTATATTCCGAAATCTTAATTTTGCAGCCATTATTATCGGCGCATAGTTGATTAACCCTAGCACTATCGATAACAGTAATACCACCAGAATATCTAGTCCCTACTGTATAATCTGATTCAGTAGCGGATACATTCATGCTAGATGCAATACACAATAGCGGAGCAACACTCAACATTAAACGACCACGTTTTAATTTTTTAAAAGAATACATTTTTTATCCTTAAATAATGTAAATAGAACATACGATTTAATTAATAGTACCCAAGCATTGAGTTAAGTCAAGATGACTTCGGCACGACAAATAAACCATTAAAGCCGAAAAAACCATGAACATTAATCAGTTGATATCATTACCCTTTTTTATTTTTTAATTGATAAAATATTGCCTATTTATTTTCGTTAACATAGCATTAAATACATATTTATTTATAACCATCAACTGTCGACCCGGTCGCGTTTAACACCCACAGCTACATGTTCAATTCTTATTTTGATTCCTCATTTTTCGGCTCTTCGTCCTCATTAAATGTCATAAACGTATTCATACTAAGAATGGCTTCGAGCTAAACAAACGAACTACCTTTGTCCGCGTACTTGAGCAAGAAAACAGCGTATTCGGTAAAGAATAAATGAGGTATGTAGGTCTAGAGCTGCGTATTTAAGCTAACAAAGGCGAGCATTGATATGGGCATGTCAATTATTGTGTCGCCTTTTGGTTTTGGATGTCTGAATAGATTAAACAGCGCTAAACTTTAAATGCACTTAAACTTCTATCGCTTACACCATTAAAACCTAGGCGTAACATCATGGTTTATGTATTTATTTAGGTTAGACTTTGATGAGTATGCTAAATAGTGATCTAAATCTGAGAACAGAGATAATTCCATATTTTCTGTTCTTGATTTTAACCGTGGACGAGAAGATCCAACCCAGGATAGAACCTAAAAATGCAGGTAATCTATAAGAGTTGTTGAAGCAAAAGCATCGACATACTTAAAGAGAACGAATACAGCTAAAGCAGCCAATAGATTTGTGATCAAGGTAACTTTAAATAGGTTTATCATGAACAGCCCTTTTAGAATATAACATTTGTATAGCAGGTCATCTCGATTCCCACATCAATCGGATATTAAAATCGACACTAAGATAATGTGCGTTCCTGTTATTTATTTTCAAGTCCGGTTAATAATTAACAATGACAAATATACAACTGATTCTATTATTATTTTAATTTATAGCAAAGGTGATAAAGGCATAAAAATCAGTTAATCCGTTATGCGTATTTTTCTACGCCCTGCAGCAAAAAATACGATGCCAATACCTAAAAGAAACAAGATAGATGGCTCAGGAACTTCACTAGCGGTATAACCGATGATGTTATCAATAGAGAAGGCTGCTCCACCGCCAGAAAATTCAGCATGAACTAAATTTTGAAAGGCATTAGAGACTGTAAATAGTTCAAAGTCATCAACGCCGTTACGGCCATCAAAAATACCGTCCAACACAAAATTTTCTGAGACATTAATCCCTAGGTCAGTAATACCATCGAGTGTTATTGCGCTTGCATTTGCCTGTCCGTCTCTCCAAAACTCCGCACCGTCAAACTGGGAAATCTCAAACGTGTCTTCGGAAATAGAATCCACATTGATGGTAAAAGACCCATTATGCACAAAAGCAACCTGTGTGCCGTTGTTTGTATACAACACCTCATCATTACCAAGATCAATATGGCCGTTCCCATCTCTGGAAAGCACGAAATCATTGGCTATAAAACTGTTAACAATTAAGTGTGTATTATGAGTAACAGCAACATCTTCGAAATCAATGATAGTTGCCATAGCAGTGGCTGCCATGCCGCACAAACTGACTACAACAATAGAGTTCCGTAAGAAACTTGCGATCTTTTTAATTTTCATATTCAGATCTCCTAAAATATTGCTTGAGAATTATGTGAAATATAAATCAGCACTAAACTACTTTAAGCACGTATCATTCCAATACCAGCAACCTACTGTTTTTATGTCACTTTAGTGAATTTCAAGAACGGCATATCGTTATCGGTTTATTAGGTGTAAAAAATACTGACATGCAACAAGGGGTAGCAGATGGAGATATTAAAACCGAATCCATCAACTTGATACGCGGACCACCTGACAGAGTCAAAAATAAGAACGAAAACCTTTGGTCCGGTTTTCGTATTTTTCATTACTTGTAGCATTAAAAAAGTGCGTGTAAAAATGTTTCATTTCTTCCAGATCTTTGCACCAAATCGCCACATGTTCGATTCTCATTTAACCCCGTCACGTTGCTGATCTTCTTCCTCACTAAATGTCATTAACGACTCCATGCTAAGAATCGCTTCTACTTCAACGGCACTGTTACTTGTTTTCAACCGAGACTGATAATACTCAGTAAGTGCATTACTTGATGTATTTAGTAATATTTTCTTGATTATCTCTAGCATGTTAATTCCTCTGTTTGTTTAAGCACTGAGGTAAGTATCACCCAATAAAGGGAAGTAAAAAACAGATTGAATTATATTGTTTACTTCCGGTTAAAGTCGTAATCTTACCTATAATGTCTTTTTTACCCGATTTCCTCACTAAACAAGGAAGTCAAGATGACGATATGGTGCCCGTTTTGAACAATGATAAGAAAATGCTGTATTTCTCTCGGTTAAGTAAGTTAGGTGTTAAGCAAGAAATAGCGATCACCCTGCATGAAGTGGCTGAAGTAATGTTTACCAGTTCCCGACATTGCCGTACCTTATTAAACGAGATGCGTGATTTACGCTGGTTAGAATGGACACCAAAAGCAGGCCGTAACCAACGTTCTCGGCTCTATCTCGTTTATGCTGTCGATGAGCTGAAAGCAGAACTAGCGCAGCAGATGATCGCCGTAGGTAAATACGAGAAAGCACTGGCGCTTATCGACCATGATCAACTGTTATTTGGGCAATTGCTGCAAAACACCTCTGGCGCGGTACAACGTGAAGGTCGATTACACATTCAACTGACTTACGCGCGTTCTTTTTCAGCCCTACTTCCGCATATTGCATTAAGAAACAGCGAACGTTTCTTGTTACGCCAGGTTTATTGCTGCCTGGTACAGTGCGATAAGAACGGAGTTATCAGCCCCCAACTAGCCCACCACTGGGTTTACAACGCAGAGTTACAGCGCTGGCGATTCTATCTGCGCCCAGCGCTTACCTTTCATGACGGCAGTACCATTAATGCCGATAAGATAGCGGAATTATTTAATCGCCTAAAACGATTAGCGACATACAAAACTGAACTGGCACATGTCATCCATATATCAGCGATAAACCCGCTCTGTATCGATTTTCAATTAGATCAACCAGACCCTGGATTTGCAGGACTCGTTGCTGATGTTAAGTACTCAATTCAACCTTACTCTCAGCTTAACGCAACCACGGCTATCGTCGGTAGTGGTGCATTTAGGGTACAGGAACACACACAGCAGTATTTGCGATTGCAGGCATACGACAACTATTATGGCCATCGCGCACTTACCGATACCGTCACTATTTGGCAAGTAGCGTCACCACAAATCAGTCCTTCGTGTATCAGGGAAATACAGGCAAATGTGGTACATAAAACCAGTCAGATCCGTTCAAATTATGCAATTAGCAGCCTTGAACGAGACATTAACAGTCTTGAACAGGAAAATAGCCCTGAGCAAGAAATCGGCAGTCTTCAACAGGGGACTTCAAGTAATGATCAGGCCATTGAAAGCGATCAAAAAAGCAGAATAGAATATGGCTGCCTGCTGGCGATGATAAACAATAAAACTCAGCTTTCATTATTACAGCGTAAATACCTTAGCCAACTGCTTGCGGCTGATAAATTAATGGCAGAATTAAGTAAGTCAACCAACCCGATTGAAGCCATTCCAGCATACAATCTGCTTTCCAATTGGTTAAAAATAACGTCGACAGGCACAACAGCGCAGCCTTTGCCAAGCAAACTGACGATCGCAATATTCGAGCACCATACCTTAAAGGAATGTGCACAGGCGATGAGGGTGTTACTTGAACAAGCGGGATTTGAATGCGAAATTAACGTCTATTCCTTTGAGGAGTTACTGCAAAAGGCCAGTGCCAATACACTAATGGAAGACCTTATATTGATAAGTTTGGATTTAGACGACAACCTGCCAACGTCGGTATTTCACTGGATGTTATCGAATGCGGTTCTAAATCACAGTCTTTCTGTTGACGCCAGAGACTGGTTGCAAACTAAATTAATCAACATCCGCCAACAACAGCCATTAACCCATTATCTTACCGAGTTGGAATCGATTAGCACAGCAATGATTACTGAGCACTGGATGATACCCATGCTGCATCACAGGCAGACCTTATATTTTCAAGGGGTGCTCAAAGGTGTGTCGATAAATGTCTGGGGTTGGCCTGAAATACATGATGTTTGGTCTGAGGAATACACTAATATTTAGCACCAGAATCATATCAAGGTATAATGGTGCTGACGCATAGCTTTAGAACTGAGTATTCAAGCTTGTCCGATACCTTGAAACCTCTTTGATATATATTAATACTCTTAGTTACACAGAAAACTATTTTTGTATATTTTAACTTTTGATTAGTAAAGGATGAACATGGATAACAAGACATTACTATTTAGCATAGCTGCATTTTCCCCACTTTTTGCAAGTGCAGCTTCTGAGCAAGAGGTTACTTCTCATGTTTCAGATAAACAAATAAAAGAACAAAGATCAGCCTTAGCAGACAATACTCAGAGTAAAGGCTTCGGTCCTCAGTCACCACGTGATATTGACCTAATACAAGGCCGAAACAAACAAGTATTTTCACAAGCGCCTGAATACACAAAAATGAACCTCTGTAATATCCATTTTCATAAAAATGCAGAGCATAAAGGCGGGGAATTTACCCAATATGCAGGTAACGGAGACGGTCAAGGCTATCACAGCGGTTATAAATACTCAGGTATATTAACCCAACAAGAATTATCTCCACTTAAATATGAAGTCGGTGCAAGTAAGCACGGCAGTTTATACCCTGGCGATACAATTGAAGCTCACTATGTCTATTCAACTGCTCAAGTAAGCCCTGGTCCAACTTTAGGCTCATGTTTCAGTGATACAAATAAAAACCCACAACTTAGAGTTGAGACTCAAGTTTACGTACTTGTTAACGATCCAGAAGCGAACAACTTTATTGAGTTAACTAAGCTCGGTATGGCCAATGGTGTTAATCAAGCAGTCAATATTCCAAGTAATACAGGTACTCCAGTACAGTATGCAGGTTCAACAACTGGACCGAGTTATAACGAAATAGGCTCTCCTTTTCAGGTTAGCTGGAGCGTTCGTCCACAAGTAATGAAGGTGAATATAAATAGCGTAGGTACGTGGCTAAAAAACAATGTTTTTGACGAGCATTATGCACATGGAGTGAGAAACTTAGTGAATAATCCTGACCTGTTGTCAGATCACTAACCTCAATTCAGCTTAAGTCATCGCGAATTACATTAACCGGTTCTTTTTAATACTGGTAATATTAAGCGGTGGCTTTGGTGAATTGTTCACAAAATTAAATATCATCGAGCGTTCAAATGATGATAACTGTAAAATCAGTTAAATTATAATTACATAACCAGGTTGCAATTGCCAGCGCATGTAGCAACTGCAACTTAGTATTTCTAACTAAAAATATACACCAAGAATAATGTTATAGTATGACTTCTTCCGATTGCTTGGTTAAAACATCCCCCGTGTTCGCTTGCATTGTTTCCAACAACGATTTTTCGATCTTCACAGCAGCAACCTTAAACTCAGGGATCTTTGCATGTGGATCGGTTGCAGTGGTCGTTAAACGGTTCGCAGGCGACTCAGCAAAGTGGAATGGCACAAATACCACACCTTCTTGCATACGTTTAGTAACAAAAGCAGGCGTTTCAATACTACCTCGGCGTGTTGATACCGTTAGCATGTCACCATTGCGAACGCCTAATTGTTCAGCATCCGCCACAGAGATCATCGCTCGTGGACCCGCAAGATTATCTAACCCCTTCGTTTTACGTGTCATGGTTCCAGTATGGAACTGCTCAAGCAGGCGACCCGTAGTCAGAATCAATGGATACTCGTCATCTGGTAGTTCAGCCGCATAACGGAATGGGATAGCCACCATCTCGCCTTTACCACGAGTGAACTGCTCGGTATGCATGACTCGTGTACCTTGAGATACCTTATCAGCACAAGGCCATTGTAATCCATCTTTCCCAACTCGATCCCAATGGATACCCGCGTATTGTGGCGTCAACTGGGTGATCTCTTCAGTAATGTCTTCAACAGATTTATACGCCCAGTCACTGCCCATTGCATTTGCAATATCTTGAATAATAGCCCAATCTTCTTTTGCTTCACCCGGAGGGTTCACAGCTGGTGAAATACGTTGTACACGACGTTCAGTATTGGTGAAGTGACCTGACTTCTCTGCAAATGAGCATGATGGTAATACCACATCAGCATATTGCGCTGTTTCCGTTAAGAAAATATCTTGTACGACTAAAAAGTCTAATTTCTCAATACCTTCAATAACGTGTGCTTGATTAGGATCACTCAATACCGGATTTTCCCCCATAACATACAGGCCTTTGACTTTACCATTACACGCAGCATCAATAATTTCAGTCAGCGTCAGGCCTGCTTCTTTTGGCAAGTTTGGTTTGTTCCACGCTTTAGCAAATTTAGCATGAACTTCTGATACATTAACTTTCTGATATCCAGGTAAATTATTTGGTAAAGCCCCCATATCACATGCACCTTGCACATTAGATTGACCACGTAACGGGTTAATACCACCACCTTCAATACCTATATTGCCGCACAGCATTTGTAAGTTAGCAACTGAACGCACATTATCATGGCCCGTGGTATGTTGTGTTATTCCCATAGAATAATACACAGCAGTGCGCTCTGCAGTACCAATCATCTCTGCTATTTTGATAACATCTTGCGCTTTTACACCAGTGATCAATTCAACTTTATCTGGCGCATAATTATCAGACATAACTTCAGCTTCTAACGCATCAAAACCTTCGGTGCGCTCTGCAATATAAGCTTTATCATGCCAACCATTCTTGATGATCTGCTGCATGATGCCGTTCATCAACATCACATCAGTACCCGGGCGGTGGGCTACATATACTTCCGAATGGTCTGCAATATCGATACGTTTTGGATCTGCAACAATCAAACGCGCTTTACCATAACGAACAGCTTGCTTGATATGCGAGGCAATAATCGGATGTGCAGAAGTAGTATCAGAGCCAATAATAAACACCACATCAGAATACTTAATGCTTGGAATATCATTGGTCATTGCACCACTACCAATTGAGGCTTCAAGCCCTGTTACAGTAGAGGCGTGACACAAACGCGCACAATGATCGACATTGTTTGTTTCTAATTCACAACGAATAAACTTCTGGAAGGCAAAGTTATCTTCGTTGGTCGTTTTTGCTGACGAGAAACCAGCCAGTGCATTGCCACCATGGTTAGCTTTGATGGCATTAAATTTATCCGCTACCAGCGTAATAGCTTCTTCCCAGCTGGCAGGTTGTAGCTCACCATATTTACGGATCAACGGCGTAGTTAAACGATCTATACTACTAACAAAATCAAAACCAAAACGCCCCTTAACACATAACATACCTTGGTTTACAGGTGAGTCTTTCACGCCTTGCACGTAACGGATCTTATTCTGCGTTTCATCAACAAACATGGTCAGCTTACAACCCACGCCACAATAGGTACAAATGGTATCGACTGGTTTCAGTATTTCAATGCGACCTTGTGATTTATCACGACTATCAACCAATGCCCCCGTCGGGCACACTTGCACACAACGCCCACATTGCACACAATCTGAATCCCCCATGCTGAAGCCTTTTTCAAAACCTGGGCGACATTCAGGACGACTAGCTGATGTGCCATCTTCATTTTTCATGAAACTAAGCGCACCATGAACGGCTTGCTTGTTACATGCATCCACACATTGACCGCAACTGATACAGCGGTTGGCGTCAAACGTTATGAATTCCGAACTATCATCGACAGCAAATTTCTGACAGCCATCTTGACTTACTTTGGTATCAGCAACCTCATACTCAGTAGCAAAATCGCGTAATTGACAGTCGGTATTTGCCTGACAACCACACTCCAAGCAACGCGCCGCTTCACGCATCGCGTCATCATTATCAAAGCCAGTTTCAACTTCAGCAAAGCTCAGTTCACGTTCTTGTGTGCTTAACTCTGGCATCACCGAACGCATCACTTGTTTAATGTGATCAAACTGCGCAGTATCAACCTGCTTTAGCTTAGGTGCTTTTTGTGAGTTAAATTGCTTAACTGGAATGTTTTCCATATCACCGTCAAAGTAACGGTCAATCGCTTCTGCCGCAATCCGACCATCTGCAACAGCTTCAATTGCCGTTGCAGGACCACGACGAAAATCACCAATACTAAAAACATTACCAACACCAGAATGCATCGTATCTGGATCAGCATCTTGAGTATTCCAGCGTGTTAGCGGCAAGTCTAAGGTTTCTTTATCCATGAAGCTCAAATCAGGCTTTTGCGAAACAGCTGCGATGACAGTATCAAATGCTTCGATAAAGTATTCCCCAGTTTTCTCAGGGCGGCGACGACCTGAAGCGTCCGGTTCACCCAACGCCATTTTTTCTAATTTAACTTCACATACGCGCCCGTTTTCATTGGCAATGTTTTCAACAGGGTTCGTCAGGAAGTGGAACTTAACCCCTTCGTGTTCAGCCTCCAGAATTTCATAATCTTCTGCAGGCATCTCTGCGCGAGTACGACGGTAAATCAAGGTGGTATCAGCACCATCTCGCACTGCAGTGCGCGCACAGTCAATTGCCGTATTACCACCACCAATAACAGCTACTTTTTTACCTGTAGTGTAGTTACCATCAGTGACGTAATCTTTTAGGTAATCAACGCCTAAATAACAACCGTCAAAATCACTACCGGTATATTGCATGTCAACTGCTTGCGAAGCACCAACAGCCAAACACACCGCATCGTAATCTTGGGTTAGTTGAGTTAAGGTAAAATCATTACCTAATTTTTTGTTAGTCAGAACTTGCATACCGTTACGGCACATGATCTCAATTTCTTTATCAAGAATGGCTTTTGGTAAACGATATTCAGGAATACCATAACGTAACCAACCGCCCGCATGTGGCATAGATTCAAATACGGTAACCTCATAACCCTCGTTGGTAAGATAATAACCACAGGTCAAGCCACCAGGACCACTACCAACAACCGCAATTGACATACCTTTCGTTGATTTTTTTAGTGGAATATATTGTTCTTGCGATTCCAAATCGATATCTGCAGAATGTCGCTTCAATTGACGAATTGCTAGCGGTTCATCTATTAAACCACGACGACACTCCGCCTCACAAAATGCAGGGCAAACCCGACCAATCGATAACGGCATAGGTAAGGTACGTTTAATCACTTCTACCGCTTTAGCATGATCGTTTTGGGATATATGATAAAGATAAGATTGAATATCAACACCTGCAGGACATGCTGTCTGACAAGGTGCTTCACAATCAGCGTAGTGATCGGAAAGAATACGGTTTAATGATTTTTGGCGTAATGAAGACAAGGTTTCAGATGTTGTAGTGACAACCATACCCTCAAGAGGTGTTACCTCACAAGCGCGTTTAATGCCTTGCCCTGTAATATCGACGACACAAAGGTCACATGGAACTTTCTCGCCATTTTTATTCAAGCCACATAGTGACGGTATTTCAATATCACAGTCTGATGCTGCTTCAAGTAGGTTTCTCTGAGCATTTACCGGAAATAGTTCTCCGTTGAACGTAACATTTATCATTACAGCCTCACATTGTATTATTTTTTTAATTATCCAACCAATCTACTCAAAACAGTGAAAAATACCTTGATTTAAAACACGCTCAGTATCAGTAATTTTAAAATGTAAAAAGTATGAGTAGTTGAACAAATCGAATGGATCTTGCTTAAACAGAGGCAGTACAGGATTATATTGATTTGAAGATTTATACTTACTGTAGTAAGGACTAACTGGCACTACTGCCAACGTGAAGAACCCTTTAGTTATGTTGGTATTTTCCATGATCCATTATTAGGTGATAAAGCGGTTAAGAACATCACGGTAAATCATCAAAAAAATGAAAGCCAACAGGCCGCAACAATAACAATAAATTCCGACAAATCAGCACACCACTTTGGTAAACCTACCACTAGTGGTGTATTTCGGTTTAAACAGACTACCTATCAGTTTCCCGCGGCCAATAGCGACAAACTCAATGAATAATAAGATTTTAATGTAAATGAACAAATATTCAGCACAATATTAAATATCGATTTAACAGATATCAATTGCGCATTTTAGATGCCCATTTTAAACCTTAACATCTGCTTTAGTGTTGATATATATAGTTAATTCAGTTGTTTAATTGTTACTAATGAAAAATCCAGTGAGTCACGCTGTTACAACCTACCCCTTTAAAGTTAAACAAAGATGTTGAAAAGTGTAATTTATATGTTATTTTTCTGTGATCTCAGTGATTTATATTAAATCACGCTTTTCCGAAATTGAGTCTAATGAAAATAACAATCAAAATTAAATTAACACTGACAATTTGCGTAATGCTATTACTTGTTAATGGATTCTTTATTACCAGTATTTTTATGACAGAAAAGACAGTACTAGAGGCAGAGAAAGTTAACATTCGTACGAAAGTCGAAAGCTTAATAAAGAATAACTTACAAGGTCAAACCGACAACCTTAGCTTCTCTTTAGCCAGTTTATATGAATCATCTTCTAGCAATAATATTAGGCAAGAACTCCGCACTGAGATATTAACATTCAAAAAAACAATTGCAGATATGTATTCTGACGCACCGTCGGACGACGATGCAAAAGAAAATATCTATGCCTTTATAGATAACTATCGTTGGAATGGTGGACGTTACATTTTTGCTTATGATGCGGATTCATCTGAATACATGGCAAATGGTGCAAACCATCGCATTATTGGGACGTCTAGTTATAATTCGCAAGATAAAAAAGGCAATTACTACGCTCGAGATATTATCAATAGTGCTAAAAAATCAACCATTGGTTATAGCCAATATTATTTTCTAAACCCTGCATCGGATAAAGTTGAAGAAAAAATGTCGGCTTCTTTCTATTTTGAGCCACTTAACCTTGTTATTGCGACAGGTGAATATACGAGCCGATTAAAACAAAGCAAAATTGATATGGCGTTGAATGCGGTCGGTCTTACTCAGTATGGTAAAGATGGCTACTTTTGGATTCAAGATGCAAACGGTAAAATCCTTATGCATCCAGACGCCAAGTTAATCGGTACGACTGCGGACTTTACCCGTAATGCTGCAAACAGCCTTCAAAATAAGTCTGATATTTTTATGTCTGCGACATTTAAAAATGAAGAAACCAATAAAGTAGAAAATAAGATCCTGTATATACGTAACATCTTCCCTGATTGGGGCTGGTCACTAGGTACTGGTACTTATGAGAGTGAAATATTAACAATTGAAGATAGTTTAACGACAGCAACAACTGATATTTTCGATACTGAAATAATAAATAACTTTAAATTCGCAACTGCACTTTTCATTTTTGCTATTGTGCTTTCACTTTGGATTATCAACCGAATTATTCGTGAATTACTTGTGCTGAAATTAAGTATTGATAATTTATCGACTGGTGAAGCAGATTTGACTTCGAGATTAGTTATTAAGGGGAATGATGAGGTCGCCGATATTAGCCATTCTGTAAATAACTTTATTGGTTACTTACAATCGATGATGTTAGATATTTCCGGCGCTTCAAAAAATATTACACGTGGTATTCATGATATTCATTCACAGTCTGAGCGTAATACACAAGCGCTGGATAATCACAGTGCAGAAACGGAATTAGCAGTAACGGCTATTACCGAGATGAGCACAACCGCTGACATTGTCGCCCAAAATGCACTCCAAACAGCAACCAGTACACAAGTCGCAAATGATGACGCGAAAGCATCGAAAGTGACGGTTATCGAGGCATCAAATAGTGTCATGTCTTTAGTGACTGAAATGGATGATACGGCAAAAAGTATCCACGCGATGGATGAAAGTACGAAGAATATTGCAACGGTATTAGAAGTCATTGGGGGCATTGCTGATCAAACGAATTTGTTAGCATTGAATGCCGCAATTGAAGCCGCAAGAGCAGGTGAACAAGGTCGTGGTTTTGCCGTTGTGGCAGATGAAGTGCGTTCTTTAGCAGCCTTAACCCAAGATAGTACCGCTAAAATTAATGATATGCTGCAAAGCCTGACTGTTCGAGCCAGCTCAGCCGTCACCGCAATGAACAATACTACCGGGAGCTGTCAGAAAGTGGCAGAAAACACATCATTAGTAACAAAGAGCCTAGATAGTATGACAGGATCTATCGTTGAAATTAATGATTTAAGTACGCAAATTGCAACCGCATCTGAAGAGCAGAGCTCTGTGACTGAAGAAATCACACGTAATATGCATACCATCCAAGAGATGGTGCAAGTGTTAAGTCAAAACGGTCAAGAAACAAAGATAAGTGTGCAGAGTCTTACCGACGAAAACGAGACACTCGCAGCGTTGGTTGCACGTTTTAAATTAAGCTAATACGGTTCATATTTAAGGCGAGTACATTTGTTATGCGCTCGCTTTAAGCTCACTAATGCTTTTAATGCCGCGTCTGGTCTTTACTTCTAAGGTATCTAACACTGTGCCCAATTCAACCACATTAGATCCAATGCTAAATTTACTATTGGTAAGATATTGATGCTTCACACTGAATTTACTAAGCAGTAAGCCCATATTACTTTCAGGCATAAGTTTTGCGATTACGACACCAAATAAAAGAAATGTTTCGCCACAATCCGGATCATTGTCTCCAAGGCCCTTAATCGCAGTCACTTTGCAAAAAGTGCTCACCTTTTTTGTGCTTGTCACTACACAAACGATACTTCCTTCTCGAAGCTCTTTCCAAGCAGCATTTTTAACATTTCCTAATTGCTTTTCCGAGATATCAAATATGACATCTGATTCTGTTGGATAGCATTTTTTGTAATTTTTATTATGTATGTTATTTAGCAAAAACATGTCTATTTCCTAATTATGTACAACGCTGTCATGATACAGGTCGTTGTAACCACGCAATTATAATTTTTCTATACTGTTTTTTACTATGTCTATAAACGTAGTCTGCTCTGTTCGCGGTTAATTAAGTAACAGCTAACCGTCCTATAGTAATCCTACCAGCACCAAGCAAGGATGCCAGCTTACTCAACACCTAAGCTTAGGCCAATTATGCTACTTAGCATATTACAGCTCATGGGCAAGTGTCGTTGGTTATTTGGGTTGTATCAAAAGTTGATAATCAGGTTTACCGCGCCAACCGCATTTAGGTGTTTTGTTCCAAATACATTTGTTTTATAACGAGAGCTTTAGATACAAAAAAGCCTCCAATGAGGAGGCTAAATTAAATTCGCTATCACATAAAACAGGGTTTATTTTATAGACGGCTTTGCGCAATCTTAACTGCTGCTTCTAAATCAGGAATTGTCGTCAGCTCAGGTACGCGCTGAAGATAAATAATCTGATTGTTCTTATCTGTTACGATAATACTACGTGCTAACAAACCAAGTTGTTTGATCAATGAACCCGTTTTTTGACCAAATTTATGATCTAAAGAATCTGATAAGTAAGTCACACCATCAAGATTATGGTCCTTGATAAAGCGTTGTTGAGCAAAAGGTGTATCAGCGCTAAGTGCGTAGAATTCAATGCCTTTCAAATTATCATTTGAGTTAACATAGCTTGATAGGTCAACAGCTTGCTGTACACATACTGGCGTGTCAACAGATGTCAAAACACTGTATATTTTGATTCCTTTGCTTTCAGCACTAGTGTCGTAAGACTTTAAGCCAGACGTCATAAGTACAACTGATGGCATAAAGTCACCAACTTTTAGTGCATTACCAGTCAAGTCAAACTTGTTGCTTTGCTCAAGTGTTACGATTTGACCAGTACCAAAACTCGCACTCTCTTTTGTCGTTTCAAATTGTGCAAACGCACTAGTTGAAAGTAAAGCAGATAATAATATAGCTATTTTTTTCATCGTATTATCCTAAAACAGAAATCGCAGCATCGTAGTTTACTTCATCTGTAATTTCAGATACTAATTCACTGTGAACAACCTTGCCTTCTTCGTTTAAAACGATAACAGCACGTGTTGCAAGACCAGCAAGTGCGCCTTCATTTAAGTTAACACCATAGTCTTCTGTGAACGTTGGTGAACGGAAGAAAGAAGCAGTTTTAACACCTTCAATACCTTCTGCACCACAAAAACGGCTTGTTGCGAACGGTAAGTCAGCAGAAATACAAAGCACAGTTACGTTGTCGATACTCGCTGCTTTTTCGTTAAAAGCACGCACACTAGTAGCACATACAGGCGTATCGATACTTGGGAAAATGTTCAACACAACTTGCTGTCCTTTCAGGCTATCAAGGCTTAGCTCGCTCAGGTCTGCAGCACAAAGCGTGAAGCTTGGTGCAACTTGGCCAACTTGTGGGAAAGTACCAGATACTGAAACAGGTGTTCCTTGGAAAGTGATCGACATTATTAACCTCATAATTATGGTTTGCTTGGCACGTTAGATTACGAGCCATAAAAACATTTCTTGATCTAGATCAAGATTTATATGTCGACAATCTACCATAAGGTTATTCTTAAGCGTAAGTAAACTAGTGTAAGGATATGTAAGCGTAAGTACTAATTAGTTAAAAATCCGAAGGTGATAAAAAAGCCATTAAGCATGAATACTTAATGGCTTTTTATTCACTAAAATAAGACGAAACGAGATTACTTCAGTTTAAATTGAGCCACAATTGATTTCAGTTGCTCATTGGCAACAGCAACATTGATCGATTCTTGTGCGGTAGACTGGCCGTTTAGAGCTAGCTCTTGCGCCATTTCACGGATCGCAGTCATGTTACGAGTCACCTCACTCGAAACACTGCTCTGTTCCTCAGCTGCGGTTGCAATTTGCGTATTTAAATCATTTATCTGAGTGACAGAACTAGCAATATTATCTAAGTCTTCAGCTACTGCATACGTACTTTCAGCGGCCTGCTGGCAAGTTATTTGTGTCATATCCATAGCAGAAATAGCTGAACTTGACCCCATAGTTAATGCATCCAGCGTCTCTTTGATTTCAGCCGTACTCACTTGCGTTCTCGCCGCTAGCGCACGAACTTCATCAGCAACAACAGCAAAGCCACGACCTTGCTCACCCGCTCGCGCAGCTTCAATTGCCGCGTTAAGCGCAAGTAAATTTGTTTGTTCTGCAATCTCACCAATCACATTAAGTACTTTAGTGATAGCTTGCGTATCTTTCTCAATGTCTTGGATACTTTTTGATGAACTTTCTACATTGTCAACCAGCTTAGACACGGTTGATGTGGTCGTTGTTACCGTCACTTTCGACGAACCAACCTGCTTATTCATTGCATCTGTAAACTGTGAAGCTTCCTCTGCATTACTGGCAACATCATTTGCCGTTGCACTCATTTCTTCGACTGCCGCTGCGATTTGGTCTGTTTCAATTGAATGAGCATCCAATACTTGGTTATTGCTTGTCGTTTGCTGCTCTAGCTTTCCTACACTTTCAGAAATATGCTGTGAAGAGTTATCGATCTCAAGCATTAAGGTTTGTAGGTTCTTAATGAAGGCATTAATACCGCCCGAAATATCACCTAAATCATCGTTACTTTCAACCGGTAAACGACGCGTTAAATCGCCATTACCTTTCGATAAATCCATGACAACTGCTTTCAATGATACAATTGGACGGTAAACAATATTCAATACGAAAATAGTCAAGAATAGGCCAATTGCGAGCATAATAGCAGAGACCACAATCGCACTTTCTAACGCCTCATCAACTTCAGCATAAGCGACAGACTTATCAACACCAATAAATAAGTACCATCGCTTACCATTAGTAAGTGTGATTTCTTGAGTAAAAGCTAACTTATCGACACCACCTAAAGTATAAGCGGTAGTATGTGCTCTTTCGCTTAGCATACCGGTTTTAACATCACCCATACCGATATCAGAAAAATTAACACCCGTTTTCAATGTAAGTGAATTGGATGCTAATGCCTTACCATCGCTATCCATAATAGCAGTCACAGAGCCAGGGTAATTAACATTTTTAACGGTTTTTTCAAGAATTTCTAAACCAATATTACCTAACAGCACACCATTACCGATATTACGTACGACTGAAATAACCGGAAGACCAGTACTCCTAGCATTATAAACATCCGTCACGTCTAGCGTTGCTGTGTTCTTACCTTTGGTATACCAAGGGCGTTTACGCGCATCGTAACGTTCTATAATCGCAACGCCATTAACCCAGTCTGAATTTTGAGCTGTAGAATACGTGACACCGTCATCAAATGAGAAAAAGACGCTAGCAAAACCACTGGTTTCTTTTATAAGTCGCGCAATTGTGACGTAATCATCACCAAGGCTATTTGACTTATATTTTTGGGACATAGCATTAAGCGCATCCGTTTTTGTTGTAAACCAATCTTCAATTTTTTTAGCTTCGTAGCTTACGATTGAACTCGACAGCAGGTTCACATCTTCAATTGTTTTAGATTTAATTATATTATAAGAAATTATATTCGAAACAAGTAAAATAGCGGTCAGTAAAATAACTACCGACAATATGATGAGCCTTTTAAATCCTAAATTTTTTATCATTGTTTTTATTCCACAATTAGATAGATCAGAGATTAACTGCTGAGATAATTTACATCCATAAAATTAACTGCAGTAGTGTCTAACAAACTTAGAATATGCTTTAAATTAACCTCATACTCTTCGTTACGTCCTTCATTCTCTATTTATTACTTCCTAACAATGAGAATATTCTGAATAATCCATCAATGACACAATGCAGCGTATCGACCATTTCCCATAAAACATTAATAAAAAACGATAAATAATAAGTTACATGTTGTGAAGAGGCGTAGTACTGGGTGGAAGGCGAGGCTAAAACTCGCCTATAGAAGTGATGCTGAAGACACACGGCAAGAAAGCCGGCAATCAATGTTATACCTGACTAACTGCGTTATCGCTGGAATGTATTGCACTTTGAGGTATACGTTTATTTTAACGCTAAGCGTATTGGCGTCTTACGCCTATCCTTCTTTTATCGCAACAAAATTCAATCGTTTATAATCAGCCGTCCATTGCTCATTGCTGTCACAAAGTTTAGGTCTGCACAAATCGACCATTCGCTTAATCACAGAGGCTCTCGAAGACTCACCTAGATCACTAAGAATTTCCTGTGTAAAAGTCAAAAACCAGCCTCGCACATTTGTAGGCAACAATGTAGGTCTATCACGCAACGTTATTGTTTCTACCTTAAATCCTGCTGAGGTTAATAATTTTTTGTGCTCTTCCGGTGAAGGAAAAACCCAAGGGTTGCGTGAGGAAAAGTCTTTACCTATTTCGGAAAGTGCGACAGTCATCGCTGAGCATAATATAGCGATGTTTCCTTGCCCGCCCATTTCAACTACAAATCGACCTCCAGGTTTAAGCGCCCTATATACCCGATGTATCAACTCTTCTTGTTTAGGCATCCAGTGTAATGCAGCGTTGGAAAATACCGCATCGAAAGTAGACTCGAAATCAATAGCTTGCGCATCTATTTGACGAGCTTCAACTCCTCGGCTACGAGCAACATCAATCAAATTTTGACTCGTATCAACGCCAATGACTTCACAGCCTAAATCAACCATCACTTTAGCTAACTCGCCATCACCACAGCCTAAATCAAGAATTCTCTCACCTTTTTTCGGTGCTAGGTCCTGCATAACCTGCTGGCTCATCTGTGATACGTAGCTAGCATGATTTGCATAGTCACTCGCTTCCCAATAATCATCAATCATCACTTTCTTCCTTAATATGTAAATAAGAGCTAGCTCCAAATCGTTTGAATCCATTCAGGTGTAGCGTGAAACACGATGACGCTAGATATTCAACACGCCAAAGTAACCTATCACCTTATAAAATGTACACATGCAACACAAGGGGAAATAGAAGGTTGCGAGGAAATGTTGAAAACTTAGGCCTAAAAGACACAAACATCAAGATTAATACTTATTTTTCAGTCTATTATAACGCTTTGGCATGTTTAGCCTAGTCAGGGAATAGTGGATTTAGACACATCATCGATACATATCAATCCCTTGATAAGATTCTAAAAATTGTCGACCACAATCAAACCCTTGTTGATAATCATAATCAAGCGATGTCTTTTTGCTACCAATCAATTTTGATTTTAATAACCGAGTTGGATGCAATTCGTATATGGAAACATCTTCAGGTGGACTCTCTAAAAACATCTGAGCTTTAAGATACGATTCTTCATGATCGATTAAGTTATTCATTATTTCTTTGGCTTTTAAATTTTTAATATACGGTGTTAATTTAGCTAAAAGTTTATGTTCATATTTGACCTCTGGCGGTGCAGTTCTAATCACGACAATATGTTTATAGCCTTGCCGATACACCTCTTCTAACGGTATTGGCGCCTGCACTCCACCATCTAACCAATGATATTTATCGAGTGTAGCTGGCGTATTATAAATGCCAGGAATAGAACAACTCGCTTTTAATGCCAGTTCCCAACCGGCCCCAAATAAATCAAAATAATCCACTTGGTTATTATCAGCTTGAGTAGCCGTCACTAACACTACACGGTTTGTCATATTTTCATAACCACGATTCCAATCAAGCGGTATCTTTGTTTTTGTTTGTTCAATCAACCAATCAAGATCCATACCTTTACTCTCGAATAAAAAAGAACGCATGTTAAAGAAGCTTTTATGCATTGTGGCTTCTGTAATCACGCGATAGGCGTGCCGATATTGCCCACAAATATAGGAGGCAAGATTTAATGCGCCTGCCGAGGTACCAATTAATAATGAAAACGGATTAAATTTTTCTTTAAGAAAAGCATCTAGCACCCCCGCAGTAAAAATACCTTTTTGACCACCCCCCTCGACAACAAGCGCAATAGGATTAGCCTTATTAACACTGTAATCTCGATTTTCTTGGGAACGGTGTGCTGAATAGTAGTGGTGATTACCTGACATTAAAATTCCTAAAATAATCCTGATCAAGGCACGTGAAAACACGTGATGATGCACGGATATTTCGTTTAGGTAAGCCATTACATCGTGGGGATTATGCTATTTTAGGCACAGTCAATGACCTCCAAGAAGAAAACATCCACGAAGGTATCCACACTCAATGTAGTGTACTTTTAAACGATAAATGGCGATGGCAATGATGCCATGATTGAAGGACTCCTGCTTTAAATAATGCTATTTGTCACGCAGACACGGGAGCTGATTGAGCAGCCTAAAATATTTCAGGGAAATAGAGAGCATCAACAATTAGCAGTAGTATCTTCGATAGACATACTAGCTCGTGCTGATAAAGTTCAATTTATACTAATCTTACGATGTGCAAGAACCTGATATTAGACAGAAAAGTCATACAAATTGCATAGAGGAGGTAGTCTGAAGGTTATGGCGGCGTCATCTCTGTACCCTGGATTTGAAATGTATAATTGTACGAAACATATAATAAAACAGCGCTATGATACACTTTGTTTAACTTTAAAGTAAAGACGCAGTTTAACTAAGTTTATCATTTACGCCTTAATACCTTAGCAATAGACAGCATCAATTTTTCGGCAGTCAACGCACTACGCCCGTGCGTCCTTCGCTGTTTCCATCACCACCAGCGTTGTAATTGAATTTACCTGTGGGATCTCGCCGAGTACATCAGAATGAAAACGTTTGTAAGCGGTCAGATCAGCAGTCTCGACTCGCAGTAAATATTCATTGGCGCCAGTAACATTGTGGCACTCAGTCACCTGCTCCACATCCATGATCTGCTCTTCAAAACCGCGTTGAGATTTTTGACTGTGGCTCGACAACCCAATAGTAACATAAGCGATAAAGCCAATACCCAATTTTTTTGAATTTAGCACGGCACGATAGCCTTGAATAAGGTCACTGCGTTCTAGCTCTTGCACACGGCGTAATGTCGCAGAAGCCGATAATCCGATCCTTTCTGCAAGCTCTACATTCGACAATCTACCGTTCAATTTAAGCTCACGCAATATTCTTTCGTCAAACCTATCCATAGCGACCATTCCTTGTGAATTTTCTTTAGTGAGAGCAAATATAGACACAAAATTTACCTCGTATTTGCTTAAAATACAACTACAAATCGAAACGACAATATGGATAAATATGGAATATCAACAACTTATAGCACTAATAACTTTCGCACTTGTTTCAACCGTATCACCAGGGCCAAACAACATTATGTTGATGACCTCTGGCGCGAACGTTGGCTTTATGCGTACTATCCCTCATATGCTGGGTATTACTTTTGGCTTTAGCCTGATGGTTTATTTGGTTGGTTTTGGCCTAATGGGGTTATTTACAGCCTATCCTGTGGTCCAGCAAGGTTTACGTATAGTCAGTATGATTTATCTTGTGTATTTAGCCGTGAAAATTGCCAAGAGTAAAAACATGACCAGCGAAGTATCTAGCTATAGACCCATGAGTTTTATGTCAGCAGCTAGCTTTCAATGGGTCAACCCAAAAGCATGGACAATGGCACTAACCGCAATAACCGTTTATGCCTCATCAAATGCACAGCAAGATATTTTGATCGTATCTTTGATATTTGCTTTTGTTAATCTACCTTCTGTTAGTCTGTGGACGGCGGCAGGGAAAAAGCTACAAGCCAGCCTACAAGCACCAAACAGAATAAAGCTCTTCAACTACAGCATGGCCGGATTGTTACTCGCCTCCATTATTCCTATGCTTTAAATTTATTGAAGGGATAAGGCTATAATGAACACTTAATTTGTGGGTTGTTACACCCACAAATCATCCATTTAAACAGTGGAAAAGCGTTGTTTACGTGTCAAATACACAATAGCTGAGCTCACAGCTACACCGATAAATACCCACTCCAAGGTAAACTGACCCATACTCAAAATACGCTCAATATAAGACTCAATAGTTGAGTAATACAGATAAAATACAAATTTTGCACCACTCTGCGTTAATACCATTAACGCGATAATAGTCTGTAAAATCAATTTACTGAGTCCTAAATAACGGTTCAAATAAATCAAATAACAAATAAAGAATGATGCCATCACTGGTTCAATAAAAGTAACAGAGGCAATCACCTCTACCTGCCACGGATATGGCGATACTAAAACACCAGCGGGGTCTGGTTCTGCTAAATATTGAAGTAGCGGCTGAGTTATTTCTTTTAATACCGGCAGAGCAAAGTAAAAAGCCAGTACACTAAAAATAATAACTAACAAAATACTAATCACCTTACCGTTTAGTGCTGACCCTCGACTAATAGCAACAATAACCCCAGTAATCATTAACGTAATTAACAATTCAGGTAAATAGCTGTAAACCCATAAAAACAGATATTGCTGATCAACTGTATAACCTGCTGTTAGTGGTAAACGTATAAATAGTTCCAGCAAAGCCGCCGTCGTAATAAAAACCATAGACCACTGCTTGATAAAGCTTGGCGATACTCTCCACTCTTTAACTCGTTTGCTCAACCATAGTATTCCAATATTTTGCAATACAAACAACGCCAGTGGTACCCACTCAGGCGGTTCCCATTGAGGATAACTAACTCCTGCTTTGGTCATTTGAATATGAATACCGACTGCGAGAATACCTATGATAAATAGATAAAACCCAAGCCACAATTTAGTTTTCATTTTTAAAACTGTCATCTATAGCTCCGGTTTAAACCGTTTCTGAACTGGCGTTATCGCTTTTGTTAACTTCAAACTCAAGAATGTCGCCAGGCTGGCATTCTAGTACTTCACAAAGCTTGTCGAGTGTTGATAGCCGGACCGCTTTCGCTTTACCGTTTTTTAAAATCGACAAGTTTGCCTCTGTGATACCAACAGCTTCAGCCAAGCTTTTTAAGCGCATTTTTCGCTTAGCCATCATTACATCTAAATTAATACAAATAGTCATCTCGGCTCCTTAAATTGTATGGCTATTTTCAGCGGCAAGAATATAACCTTCCTTCATCACCCATGAAATAATCAAGATAATAAAGCCAAGTACTAATGTTAAAAAATCCACCCCTAGAAATCCAACTGAAATCATACGTTCGCCAGGAGGATTATTAAATGACAAGATAAGCGACATTACTGTGCCGTAAACGACAGAAGCACCAACCCAATAGAATAAGCTGTAGCCTAGTTTTTGATAGCTCATCACATTATCGAGTGTGAAAATATCATTCCGTTCGTAGCTACGAAATAAATTAATCAGTACCTTAAGCGCATACATAATGATACTGCATAAAAATAAGCTAGCGATCATGGCTAATATTCGCGTTGTTAACGTTAGCGGTAATTGTGTGTAACTATCGATGTTATGCGTGATTTGAATGGCCCCTAACGATGTAAGAAAATCATATGATGTTTCAACCGTTAGCCAGTAATAACATACCGCTATTGGGGTGAAAACAAAAAGGCTTTGAAAAAATATACGAGCACGACGGCTTTGCTTTTGAATCTTGGACATAATGAGTGTTCCTGTTAAGTAGATAACTGGATACTAAGGCAGAAATAAGTGCATTTCAATAATTAATTATCGATTATCGATAATTAATTATTAAATAACAACGATTGCACGTGTTTAACTATCAGATTGACATCATGAAGAATCACTAATTTTACGCTTTCTTTACGCGAACAACTGGCACTAATTTGCTACAGTATTTACAAATCATTCTTTATGGCCTGTTTGTATGATGTACAAGTATTGGCGTTCTAACCTCGTGTTTTTCACGTTCGTTATATTAATTAGCGCGCTATTAAGTAGCGTTATCATTGATCTGCTGTTCGGTGCAACGATTGCAGTATTACTTATTTTGCAGTTAGCCGTGGTGATTGTAGCCTTACGATGTAACGCGAAGTTTGCTTATTTTGCTGCTATCTTCGAAGCCGTGAGTTTCAATCTCTTATTCACGACTCCGCGTTATTCATTACAGATGTTTAATATGGACGATATAGTGAACCTGCTGGTATTTGTCATTGTCGCACTGACAGCAAGTCAATTGGCGGATCATTACCAGCATCAGAAAAATGAGTTAAAACAAGCGCAGCTTAGAAACAGCATCCTACTCTCGGTTTCACATGATTTACGCACACCATTAGCGACTATCATAGGTACACTAACGACCTTAAAAGAGTATATGGAAAAACTCAGTGAGAGCGAAAAAATAGAGTTGTTAGACAGTGCAACAGCAGAAAGCCATCGACTGCATCAATACATAGAAAATCTGCTGCAGGCAACCAAATTGCAGCACGGCGCACTTAGATTCAATAAAAGTGCCGATTCCATTTTAAACGTCGTTAGCCAAACTATCGATCGCTTTCCTGAATCACGACAACGTATCAAACTCATCGCAGTAACGCCATTATCCACGTTGCAGATAAGTAGTTCCTTGATTGAACAGGCTATCTTTAATGTATTAGATAATGCACTCCGTTACACCCCTTCAGACAACATGGTCAATATCAACGCCTACCAAGTAGGTAATGAGGTCATTTTAGATATTCAAGATGAAGGCGACGGTATTACGATTGATCAAGCGGCACATATTTTTGACTTGTTTTATAGCGAGAATACGCACAAAAATAATGATAGTGGCACCGGACTAGGGTTAGCCGTCGCTAAGGGTATTCTGACCGCTCATAACGGTAATGTTGAAGCGATACCCGTGACTCATGGCTGTCTCATTCGTATACGTTTACCCATCACTAAAGAGGATCAATAAATGACTTATAAAGTATTGGTGGTCGATGATGAACCACAAATTCATACTTTTATTCGTATCTCATTAGCAGCGGAAGGTTTCGACTATATTGGTGCAACATCGATTAAATCAGCGCTGGATATTTTCCATCGGGAGCAACCGCATATTATTGTGCTTGATCTAGGACTACCTGATGGGGATGGTACTCAATTTTTGCAGTCTATTCGTCAAACCGTTAAAACACCTGTGCTCATCCTAACAGCAAGAGATCAGGAAGCAGAAAAAGTACGCCTATTAGAAGCAGGAGCTAATGATTACTTGAGCAAACCATTCGGCATTAAAGAACTGATCGTGCGCATTAAAGTGCTTGTTCGTGATTTGGTCGATGAAGCGTCTTGCTCAGATATACTCGTCAGTGACCGACTTCAATTACAGAAAAGCACTAATCAAGTATGGCTGGACAGTAAAGAGGTCGCCTTAACAAAAAAGGAATTTGCTTTCGTTGAAAAGCTAATGAACCAGCCCGGGAAACTAGTGAAGCAAACGGAGTTACTTGAGGACATTTGGGGGCACTCACATCGCACTGATACTCATTATCTGCGAATTTTAGTGAGCCAGCTGCGTAAAAAACTCAGCGATAGTGCCGATCTACAACAACTCATAAAGACAGAGTCAGGACTGGGTTATCGATTAATATCAGATAATTCTAGGCTTCATTAATCCTTAAACACGTTTCATTTTATTTACTTAACATAACGATACCGAGCAGCGCTTTCGGGGGCTTCTTTATCACTTTTGGAAAATAGAAAAGGCAGTCATTATGGCTCATTTTACAGTTATTGGTTTGGGGCGATTTGGCATCTCTGCCAGCTTGGAATTAATTCATCTTGGCCACACGGTAACAGGGGCCGACACAGACCCGAAAATTGTTGAAAAATACGTAGAAGAACTGACTCAGGCAGTTATCTGTGATGCGACCGACGAAAGTGTGCTAAGTGAATTAGACCTCGCAAACAGTGAAGCCGTGCTGGTTGCAATAGGGAAAGACATGCAGTCCAGCCTGCTTTGCACACTCGCATTAAAGAATCTTGGCGTAAAAGGCATCTGGGTTAAAGCAAGTACCAAAGCACACCATACGATAGTGTCCAAACTCGGGGTATCACGGATAATTCACCCAGAAGAAGAAATGGGGGTTCGCGTAGCACAGGCTCTTAATTACCCAATGGTGAATAACTATCTATCCATCGGCCATGGGTTTTATGTAGTCGAAATTCACATAAAATCCGCACTGCATGATAAGCCTATCTCGCAAGTGATTGGTAATATTCGAAGTAATGTACGTGCGGTTTTAGTTAATCGAGAACAGGAAGTTTTCACTCACATTCATGATGATTTTGTATTGCATGTGAATGACACGCTATTGTTGTGTGGTACACGAACTGAACTAAAGAGCATAGCTCCAAGGTTGGTGTAACGTGGTGTTATGGCACCCTTCAATGTCACCCGTTGAGCGTAAGCCCAAAGCGGGTAAAAAGTTACTTGGCGCACCACCGCTCATCTTGAGTGGCAGTTTTGCACTTTTAATTCTGCTTGGAACCTGTTTACTGAAATTACCGATCGCAACAATAGAACCTATTTCTTGGTTGCAAAGTCTTTTTACAGCAACATCAGCAGTGACGGTCACTGGGTTGGTTGTGGTTGATACCGGAACGGCATTCACGCCATTTGGTCAAACCATTATTGCGCTACTGATCCAATGTGGTGGTCTGGGGTTAATGACGTTCGCGATTGTCACGCTGATTGCCTTAGGTGGAAAAATCGGTTTTTTGCAATGCACAGTGGCAAGAGAAGCCTTTAACCAAACCGACACCTCAACATTAGCATCCACAGCCAAGTCGGTATTGGCTTTTTCATTATTCGTAGAACTGATTGGTATGGTGATTCTCTCGGTATACTGGAGTGGCGAATTGGGTTGGACAACCAGTTTGTTCCATGGATTTTTCTATACTATCAGCGCATTTAACAATGCTGGTTTTGCCTTGAGTGCTGATAGTTTAATGCCTTATGTCGCAGATCCTGTTGTTAACCTGACAATTACAGGGCTACTCATTATCGGCGGTCTTGGGTTTTCAGTCTGGACGGATCTACGCCGTAACCGACGCTGGTCACGTTTGACAGTTTATAGCCGAATGATGATTACAGGTACAATATTCATCAATGCGTTCGCCGTTATTACCATCTATCTAATTGAATACAATAACCCAAATACCTTAGCGCCACTCAGCGAACTGGGAAAGTGGTTAGCATCTTGGTTTCAGGCTGTGAGTCCTCGTACAGCAGGTTTTAATACCTTAGCGATTGACCAGCTTGAGGATGCAACCACAGCCATAATGCTAGTATTAATGTTCATTGGTGGGGGGTCGTCAAGTACTGCCAGCGGAATAAAAGTAGTCACTTTTATGTTACTGATTATGGCGACATATAGTTATTTACGTCGTGATGAATCGATCTATGTATTTAAACGTGAAATAGCTAAAGACACTGTGAGTAAAGCACTGGCGCTGACGATGATATCGGTGGGGGTCACTTGGTTAGCCATTTTTGCATTGTTACTCAGTGAGGATGCCCCCATGATTGATATTGTTTTTGAAGCTGTCTCCGCTTTGGGTACCGTCGGCTTATCCCGAGGTTTAACAGGCAACCTTTCCGAATCAGGTGAGCTCATTATCATTTTCATGATGTTTATGGGACGCTTGGGGCCATTAACACTCGCTTACTTTCTCGCGAGTCCAAGAGCAAAAAAACTGCGCTACGCAGAAACGAAACTTGTGATTGGCTAGGTGCTTAAACGACTGAATATTCTTTTCAAGAGTAACTGTGTTTCCTAAACCGTAGGAAACACAGTTACTTGCTTTTCATCTTTAATTGTGAGATGAAGCTTCAATACTCTTCATATTGTCAGTACTAATACCACCAAGACGAGATTTATCATTATCCTTAATCATGTAAAAAGTGTCCGTTCTTTTGTTCAAGGTATAGTCGACATTCCGTGATTTCACGACCACACTACCGTTAATCTTCTGTATACCTGTTTTCTCATCAGGAAAACCAGTAATAATCTTGATATCAGCTATACCATCTATATTACCTGTACTTATTAACTTCTCTAGTGTACTAACCTTAACTGTAAATCCACCACCACTCAGATTATATGTTGCATAAAAGTTATCATTAGTTAAATCATAATCAAATTGTGATACATCACCACTTTTTAAACTTGCAAAATAAACAGTTAATAATGGAAGTCGATCAGCTTCTTCACTAGCTATTACCCATTCACCCTGCTTAAGTACATATACTTTATTCTCAGTATTAGCTTTATCGTAGACAAATTTAAAAGGTAATCCTTTAACATTATTTTCATCAGGAAAGATACCATAACTAATTACGATTTTATCATCCGCTAAATCTTTTATGCTAGCCTTAAAATTTACGGCTACTTCAAAGGATGCATCATCGATAAGTTGTTTATTTTTAATGTCATAAACATATACACTACCACCTATGAATGTTGAAATTAGATAGTTGTTACCATAAAATTGCCATTTTTTACCTTTTGTACCGTCAAGATTAACATATTGGTTAAGATCAGTATCGAATACTCTTACAGCACCACTATCATTGTTGACAATAAATTCATGATCAGACATATTTACTTTTCTGCTCACGTACTTTGAAAGTGGTTCTTCCAAATTAGGTATAGAAACAGATAGTAATCTGCTCATATCATCTAAAGACACCAAATCAGTAGGGTTTACTATCTCTTCTTTGTCACCTAGATCAGTTAATTTTTCGTTTGAACTTCCGATAATATACCGTCCATGAAGACTATAATTTTGGTACTCACATTTATCTGTAAAATTAGGTTGATACTTTTTTGGTAAGCCCTCAAAGTTAACGACGTGGCGAGAACCATCACTACCAATAGGTGATATATTAAAGCGAGGACCACCTTGTTTACCTAAATTCAACGGTTCTGGTTTTTGAGCACATGTATTACTCGCTAGTATGGTTGGAGTTATACTAAAAGATTCAACTTGAACTCCTTGCTTGTTATACGCTTTCACCGTCTCTCCATTCCACCCCGAGTTAAATTGTAGCCCCGTTGTCAACTCATAATCTATATCTGCGCCTAAAAATTCTGAAGCTATATTATCAAAGTTATACTGAAGGACACGATCAGAGTCTGTAGTGCTACTTCCGCCGCCACCACCACTTCCGCCACAACCCATAAGAAGTGAGGATAGCAATGAAGCGACTATAGTATGTTTACTTATATTCATTAGTTTTCCTAATTTGTTTTTGAGTTGTTATTTCACTTTCAAAGCTTAGTCTTAAAAAAAAACATATCAAGAGGCGCTCATATTAGGTTCGGTAGTTAATAATCCAAAAATTTAGGATTGATGGAAGATAAACTAATAAAAAATAAAGATTAAAATAAATAAAAAAAAACTCGCTAGATCCTCTTTGTAAAATGACAATTACCTTACTTTACAGAAGTTGACTGTAATTAAACTTTCTTTACAATTACAGTTCTTAAAATAAAGATTTGTTATTTTAAATCATAAAGTTAAAGCTTACCTCAGGTGAGTTAACGAACATTACGTACATATATTTCACCTACTCATTGTTTGGGTAGAACCTGTATTTATACGTAATAAGTCTCAATTCTCAGCGCCTTAGATAACGGTATCCATACATAGATAGAGGCTAAGTTATAAACCTAGGTTCGATATGCAAATATGTCAATATTACTAACAGCACAGGGTGCTTATTACTGCGCAATGATGACTTATATCACCGCCCTAAAGGACAATGTTTTCGTCAAAGATGATAAAAAATTAATTAGCACAGGTATTGAAAAGTTGGTATCTCGACGTATTCGGCATTTACTTAAAATCACCAGCTAACGAACTAATTCACCCAAAACGGTAAAAATGGGAAATTAATCATCTGGATAATTTATTCAAACAAGTTCAGAATTATCCATCTGACTAATTAATGGTGATGCAGAAATGGATAATAACGATAGTAAAAATAAGCCCCCGATTCGTCACATAGGTAGACCCACAAAATCTTCCGACACCAATGTCCGCCAACATTTAATGACGGTGGCATTTGAGCTATTCGCCGATAATGAATACAACCAAATCAGTACCCGAAAAATTGCAATCGCAGCCAATACGACTCCAGCGATGATCCGCTATTACTTCCAAAATAAGGAAGGGTTGTTTCATGCCGCTATGTCGCAATATCGCCAGCCAATATTAGATATTTTCAAACAGCATGTCGCCAAGCCAACATTACATAATCTACATGATATATTTATACTTTATTATACGACGGTTCAAGAAAATAAAAGCTTACACCACATCATCAGACGTAACATGACCAGTAACGACAACCCGCAGCTTAAAGCGCATATTATTCAAGAAGGGCCACAGCAATCCTTCAAATTAATCAAAACGATGCTCACTAAACTGCAAACTAAAGGTGATATAAAATCGGAACTAGATCCGGAGTTATTAACGATTCAAATTCTAAGTTTATGTGTCTTCCCTTGTGCATTTAAACCTTTATTACAACAATTAACCCCCACTGATTTAGACATGCAGTTTTATCACAATCTCGCCCAACAGAACTATAATATGTTAATCAATTCAATTACAACGGATCAATACAATGCAGAAGTATAAGCTACTGTGGCTACCACTCGGCATTGCTGCAGGGCTAGGTATCATGGCCATTAATAACTTCATCATGGAAAAAAACGTTGTATTAGAAACGCTCGAACCTGCACACAGTGTTTATACTACTCAGGTCCAAGTTCTGAGCATTGCTCCCACAGTAAAAGGTTATGGTCATGTCATCGCGAAAAACAAGTGGCAAGGTATCTCCGAAGTCAACGGCAAATTGATTTACAAAAACGAACGATTACAACGTGGTACGTTCATCAATAAAGGTGTGGAACTACTGCGCCTAGACCCGGCCTCGTATAAGTTAAATCTAACAACTGCACACGCGAACTTAGACAGTATTAACGCTGAAGTTGAAAATCTCGATATTGAAGAACTGCGCTTAACGCGTTCATACCAAGTCGAAAGCAAAACCCTTGCGCTGGAAAAAAAAGAATACCAACGTAATATCAAACTAAACAAAAAAGGTACTATCTCGGCGTCAAGCTTAGAGCAGCAAGAACGTATCGTATACAATACCCAACTACAATTAAATGATTTAAAAGCACAAGTAAGTCAACTTCCAGCCCGTAAAAAAGCACTACAAGCACAAGTAGCTCAAGCGCAAATCCAAATCGCACAAGCACAACTGGATTTAGACAATACCATCATTACCATGCCATTTAACGGTCGTATTATTGATGTTAACGCCGAACTGCGACAATTTGTGTCTGCTGGCACCAGTCTAATCTTGGCCCATGACGTGTCGAAATTAGAAGTCGAAGCGAAAATGCCCACCAGCCAGCTCAGCCGCCTAATACACAGCTTAAAACAAGACCGGGGGGTATTAGATAATCTTAACGCTGTCCCTGATATCGCTACCGCGAATTTAACGGCACATATTACATTACGTAATTCATCATCAGAAACCCATTGGCGAGGTAAGGTAACCCGAATTCTAGGTGAAATTGATTCGCGCTTAGGCACTGCAGGCTTAGTCGTTGAAGCTGACTTTGATGTCCTTGAATTCATTAAACGTAATGATCCCAATGACAGTCCGATCATCTCGGGTATGTTTGTTGAAGTGACCGTAAATGGCCAAGTTCAACCGCAATTAACCGTGCCATTAGCAGCCCTGCATAATAATCGTTTATATCTGGTGGATAAAAATAACAGACTCCAATTACAAACCGTTGATGTGCTGTTTATTCGCGATCAAGTCGCCGCCATTAAAGCAGATGGCCTTAAAGCCGGTCAACAGGTGGTGTTATCTGACATTATCCCTGTTGCCAATGGCTTAAAACTCGCGCCGACAGTGTGGACAGAGGATAAAGAATAATGATCCAATTCTTTACCAGACATCCAACTGCTGCCAACTTAATTATGGCGATGTTTTTAGCGCTCGGTGCTATCACTATTTCAGATATGAAGCGTGAAACCTTTCCCGACTTTTCAGTAACTATCGCACAAATTACTGTACCCTACCCAGGCGCAAGCCCTGAAGATGTAGAACAGGCAATTTGTTTGCCAATGGAAGATGCCCTTGATGGGATAAACAACCTCAAAAAACTCACCTGTAGTGCCAGTGAAGGTTTAGCGGTAACGACTGCGGAAATGACCCATGACGGTAATGGCACAACCTTTATTTCAGATATTAAAACCGAAGTCGATGCCATTGACCAGTTCCCTGATGAAGTAGAAACGACCATTGTAAAAGAACTCCTGACATATGACAGTGTGGTCAGTCTGGTTATTTACAGTGACATGGATAAACAAGCACTCAAACTGTATGCAGAAGATGTTAAGCGCCGTCTAAAACACTTAAAAGGTATTGCCCAAGTTGAGATCAATGGTTTCTCTGATCCACAACTGCGCGTCGAACTTGATTTAATCGCCCTGCGCCAACTCAACGTATCAGTACAGGACGTGGCAAACCAGATCGCCAAACAAAATGTGAAAATGCCCAGTGGTAACCTAAATACCCCTAGCAGCACAATCTTATTACGTTTCGATGCACAACGTTATACCCCACGCGAACTGGGTGAGATCATTGTTTTAAGTAATGAAGATGGTAGTA
Source organism: Moritella sp. 28 (assembly GCF_018219435.1). Lineage (NCBI taxonomy): Bacteria > Pseudomonadati > Pseudomonadota > Gammaproteobacteria > Alteromonadales > Moritellaceae > Moritella > Moritella sp. 28. The sequence goes on from NZ_CP056121.1 coordinate 3,809,359, forward strand.
AAGTTCAGTTAAAAGACATAGCTACAATCACCCGACGCTTTGAACTAGACGAATCAAAAATATCGGTCAATGGTAAAGAAGGTACCATGCTCGATATCAAAAAATCGAAAGCCGATGACTCACTGGATGTACTTGAAGAAGTACAACAATTTATTGTAAGCGAAAAACTGAACACACCGGATAATATTGAATTTTCGCTCACAAAAAACATTGCCTCGATCGCGAAAGATCGCCTGGATCTTCTGTTATCAAACGGTTGGCAGGGGTTCATTTTAGTATTCTTGGTGATGTGGTTATTTTTCCCTTGGCGCTACGCCATCTGGGTTGCAATGGGCTTACCAGTCTCCTTCCTTGCCAGTATGTATGTACTGTCATTGGTGGGCATTAGCTTAAACCTGATGTCAATGGTGGCGCTGCTAGTGGCTATCGGCCTGTTAATGGATGATGCCATTGTATTATCCGAAAGTATCGCTCATGAACTCAGTAAAACCGAAGACAAACTTGCAGGTATAGTCAAAGGGGTTAACCGAGTTAAAAATGGGGTGTTTTCATCGTTCTTAACCACAGTCGCGATCTTTGGTTCGCTTGCATTTCTTGAAGGGGACATGGGCGCAGTACTTAAAGTTATCCCAATAACTTTAGTTATCACCTTAAGTGTATCCTTGGTTGAAGCGTTTTTAATCTTGCCGCATCACTTGTACGCATCTATTAAAGATGCCGATGACAAGGTAGCAGAAAGCAGTTTTAAAGGTCGCTTTAATAGAAAATTCGAATACTTCCAGTTTACGATTTTACCTAAAGTAATTGGTGCCATTGTCGACCGTCGTTATATGGTCACAGCAGGCATAATAGTCTTATTCATCGGTACAATATCACTGGCATCCAGTGGCATGTTGCGCTTCTCGGCCTTTCCCGAAGTGGAAGGTGATTGGGTACAGATCACCGTATTAATGCCGCCCGGCACCCCTCTCCATAAAACTGATAAAGTGGTGACCCGTATCAGCAAAGATATTAAGATCACCAGTTCCCAGTTTGGGGAACAACCCGATAATGAACCATTGCTGAAATATATCACGGTACAAAGTGGCGCGAATCCAGACGCAGGCGAAACAGGTGAACATGTCGCCACGATCTTTGTTGACCTGCTAACATCAGAAAAACGCTCGACACGTATGGCCGATTATTTAGCTGCACTGCAACAACAGATTGGTGTGATTCCCGGTGTGACAAACCTGATTGTCCGCGAGCCAGCAATCGGACCAGCGGGGCGTGCGATTGATATTGAACTCAGCCATCCTAGTATTCAAACGTTGAAAGATGCAGGTAATGAATTGGCACAATACCTGTCACAATTTAATGGTGTGAGTAACATTATCAGCAATCTTCGTGATGGTAAACCCGAGCTGAGAATGTCACTGCTGCCTGGCGCTGAAACGTTTGGTGTCACTGGGCAGGATATTGCGATACAACTGCGCGCGGCATTTTTTGGTGTCACCGTCGATGAGTTACAAATCGGCAGTGAAAATGTCGAATTAGACGTGAGGCTGGCCGAGCGTTACCGCTCTGATCTGGCTTACTATGAAGATTTCCCTTTTACACTTGCTGATGGTAGCCAAATCCCCCTTGCCAGTATTGTGAAAGTAGAATGGGGCCGTGGTGTCAGTCAGTTGAACCGTATTAATAATATCCGGACGATGTCGTTAAAAGGTGACATTGATAAAGAAAAAGCCAATACCGTAGAACTCATGACGCAGATGCAGAAAGATTTCGTCCCTAGCCTGACACAGAAATACCCTGGCATTGAAGTGCGTTTAGGCGGGGAAGTTGAATCCACCGCTGAAACTGGTACTTCAATGGTAAAAAGTTTCTCAATCGGTCTGTTCGTGGTCTTTGCGATCTTAAGCTTCCAGTTCCGCAGTTATGTTGAACCTGTCATTGTTATGCTTGCGATCCCACTGGCACTCATTGGGGTATTCTGGGGTCATTACATGCTGAATTATGATCTGACTATGCCGTCAATGCTGGGCTTTACGTCATTGGCCGGGATCGTCGTAAATAACTCCATCTTGTTAGTACAGTTTATCAAAGAAGATTTAGTCAAGAGTAATAACATTAGACAAGCAGCAATACATGCAACAACTCACCGTATTCGTGCGATCTTAATTACCACAGCGACAACGGCAGCGGGCTTAATGCCAATATTACTTGAACAAAGTATCCAAGCTCAGGTGATTATTCCACTGGTTGTGGCGTTGATTTTTGGTTTGCTAGCATCCACCATGTTAGTGATCTTAATTCTACCAGCTTTTTATGGCATCTTAGATGACTTTGGTTTAACCGAGCGTCACAAATTAAGTGACTAGCGCACACTAACGGAGAATGACGCACACAAAAAAGCCAGAAACAAAATGTAACTGGCTTTTATCGATACGGTGATCGCGTACTTTAACTTGAATGTGACAATCTTTCGTTAAGCGCATATACCAATATGACGGCTTACATCATCAAACCAAGGTTGGCTTTCGCAGTCTAGTTCTGCATCAAATTTACGGGATAACATTGACTGTACTTTTTTAATCGCATCACTGGCAATCAACACTTTCTCGCCTGCGGCATCGCTCTGTTTTAAGGCAAGTTCATCGGCATAATTCAGTAAATCTTCAGCAGAAGCCAAATTATAAGAAGCTGTGTGTAAGATGTCTAAACTTGCTTGCGTATAATTACATCCACGGATAAAACTAATCTCTTGTCTTACCCGTGACACAAGCGCCAGACCATCTTTTATTAATTGTTGAAATTCCACTGTTAGCCTCTCAATTAAATTTAAGTCGCCGAATTATAGTCACCATCCTCAAAAAGCAGAATTGAATATAATTAAATTTTCGTTGTAACAATGCAACGGTTCATAAAAACAGCATAATAGTCATTAATAATAAGATAGCTGTTCAATTAATAACTAACAATATGTATAAACAAAAGTTATGAGCCTTGATAAGTATTATATGAATAAAAAATCGTTCCCATCACCCTTTCACTCATCCTACATATAATCACACAAATACATGTTTGAATTACGAATACAAAAATCAGGTGACGACCAAATAAGTGGAGCATAATTAGACTGAAAAACCATTCTAAATTAATCTTTATTTTCATAAAAGTAAATCCACAATTTGTATGCATTTTCTAATTTAAAACCATATTCTGGCCACATCAAATCGAAACGCACCCAGAAAGGATAAGTACCATGACACAATTAAACGTAGTTGATACAGCTAAAAAACTTTGGAGCAGCAAAGACGAAATCGCTAAAAATATTTGGCTAGCAGGTCTTGGTGCATACGGTAAAAGCATTGATGAAGCGAACAGAGTTTCAGACAAATCTTCAACATTATTCGAAGAACTTGTTGCTAAAGGCGCTAAGATTGAAGAATCAGCAAAAGCAAAATTATCTGATAAAAAAATCTCTACAGATGTTTTAGAAACTCGCGTAAACCAAGTGTTCACTAAAATCTCTGGTGTTGATAGCACTAAAGTTGACACGCTAAATGCTAAAGTTGACGAATTAACTAAAGCAATTGCTGAACTTAAAAAGTAATTCTTTTAAAAGTTAAAGTGGTTCTTTTAAGTTGATAGATATGGTGAGCCTAGGCTCACCATTTTTCGTTTCAGGACATAATAAAGTTCAAATTAACAACAAGTTCACCAATATTTAGTCAAATATGAACATATAAAGCATATTATCGTCTTGTTCGAATATTGACCAAAAGGTCAGTTAAATTAAAAACATTTAATATTATCCCATTATATACCTAAATCCCTTCAAAGCCCTATAAGTAGCAGTCCGCCCTAACAATACAGGCTGTTTATAGCATAGATACCGGCCTGTTTTGAATCATTGCATCGCACAAAAAAATTGACAACTGCGTCAACATCTTTATGATGCCCCGCAAGCAATGTGACGTTGTATAATTTTGGCAATATGGGCCTTAAGTCTCTACTCTGAAACCGTAAATTTCAGACCTACAATGAAGCAGGATAATTGTACCTTTTTTCTGGTATGGTTCCCCTACCCAAGTTTATACTTCGGAATATTGTCATTTTAAATCAACCAACTAAATAGTAATGGGTGTTTAATGGACAAGTACTTCCTCCTGTCTGCGCGTGGCGCAACTGTAAAAAATGAAATCTACGCGGGTTTAATTACCTTTCTAGCGATGAGTTATATCTTAGCAGTGAATCCGGCAATCTTAGGAAGCATCGAAGGGATAGACAAAGGCTCGGTATTTACCGCGACAGCACTGTCTGCAGCTATCGCAACATTTATTATGGGTGCGTTTTCTAAATACCCAATTATGTTAGCGCCGGGTATGTCGATGAACGGCTTCTTTAAAGCTATCTTACTCGGTGGCGGTATCTCGTTACTTTGGCATGAAGCACTCTTTGCTATTTTCCTTTCTGGTTGTCTCTATTTAATTTTAAGCTTAACACCAGCTCGTAAGGTGATGATTGATGCGATTCCTGAAGATTTAAAACTCGGTATTGCAGTTGGTCTGGGCTTATTTGTTTCTTTTCTTGGTTTACGTAACGCCGGTATCATTGTAAGTAACCCGTTTACCTTAGTCAGTATGGGTGATGCTAGCGATCCCAAAGTATTTATCGCCCTGTTCAGCATCTTTATTGCGATTGGCTGTTTAGTCCGCGATATGAAACTCGCGACTGTTATTTCGTTCATCTCATCTATAATTTTAAGTTTATTAAGCGACCACTTCCTGGGTAGTAACTTAATTACCTTACCAACTGAAGTATTTTCTATACCGCCAAGTTTAGCGCCTACATTCGGTGCTATCTTTGATTTGTCACAACTAACAATGCCAAAACTGACTGATTTAATTTTCTTAGTTGTGATCTTCTTTATTGTCGATTTTTTCGATGGTTTAAGTACGATTGTCGGTGTCGGCCGTGATGCAGGTATTATCGGTAAAGACGGTAAAGTACCAAACGCGAAATCGGCATTAGTGGCTGATTCAGGCGGTACGATCATTGGTACAATATTAGGAACGACGTCAATTACCGCTTATTCAGAATCTGCAGTCGCGTCATCATTGGGGGCTAAAACAGGTATCAGTGCGATCACGGTGGCCGTGATGTTCTTAATATCTATGTTCTTATTTCCTGTATTCTCAATCTTTACCTCGGCGATTGTGGCACCTGCACTGGTTGTTATCGGTATTTATATGATTAAGAATTTGGCAAACGTTAACTGGGATAAGAAAGAGTCAGCAATTCCTGTATTCTTTATTATGGTATTTAGCTTGTTAACCTTCTCACCTGCAAACGGCATGGCAATGGGGTTCATCAGTTATTGTTTCGTTATGTTAGTACAAGGTGACGGCAAAAAAGTTCACCCGATTATTTACTCACTCGCACTACTATTTATTGTTTATTTAGCAATTTCATAATTTAGGGACTGACACATGAATTTATTAGAAAAAGCGATTTTAGAACACGGAAAATCAGTAAAGAACGTAGCGCTAGACGCTAGTAGCTTTTTAACAAAGCAAATCGATATTCAGATTTTAGACTGGTGTGCATCACAATTAGCGATCCACTTTCAAGATGCTAAGATCGACCGTATTTTAACGATTGAGAGCGGTGGTATTGCGATCTCGACATTGGTGGCTTTAAAACTCAATGTGCCATTAGTGGTCATGAAGAAAAAGCGTAGCATGTTAGATCCAGAGAATGTACTAACGACTAACGTATTCAGCTTTACTAAAAATACCTCATACGAATTGAACTGCAATGTTGAACACATTAATGACAATGACCGCGTATTATTTATTGATGATGTATTAGCACACGGTAATGCGGTTGAAGGGACGCTAGCGATTCTTGAGCAAACCACAGCTAAATTAGTCGGTGTCGGTATCTTATTCGAAAAGTCGTTCCAAAGTGGCGCAGCAATGCTGGCAGAAAAAGGCATTGATACCTTGTCATTAGCACGTATTAGTTCACTAGAGAACGGCATTCATTTTTAACAAAATAGCTGTTAGTTAGTATAAGATAAACGAAAGGGGAGAAACCACATGTGTTTCTCCCCTTTTTATTTTTATTTTTATTTTTATTTTTATTTTTTACCAGAAAATCATCAAATGAAATAGCGCGAATAAAACTAACACCCGTCTTCAATTCTAGATACTTCATTGTATACGACAATTCCATTGTTCACCCTGAATGCATAAAATGCATAACATTGGTCCCTCACTGATTTACCATTTGGTACAAACAGCATAGCCCAGCCTTAAGGGTAACCGTCGATTAATAATAACCATTACCCAGGTGATGCCGAGTACGATGATCACAATGACCAATTCGACTTTAAATACCTTAGTGCTTGATAAGTCGTACAAAATTTATGCAACTGCATATCTATATTGTTAACAGCGTTGCTTTTATTATTGTTTATCATTAAAGTGCCGCGACTTACAGTAGGTGCTCAATATTAAACAGCGTGTGACCGCAATTAAGGATTGAGTTAAACGGGAAGTTTGGTGTGAAACCAACGCTGCCCCCGCAACGGTAATCAACGAATGTTGAGAGCCCGATACCGGCCTATTGAAATATTACCGTATTGCGGAGGGCGATAGCGGAATAGAAAAATCCTATTCTGTTTTGCTTTTTGGCAATAAACACATACATGGTTTTTTTGTATTCTGCCATCCCCAACATCATTGGGGAACCCATGTTATTTCGACGACCAACACCCGTATTAGCGGCGTGCCTATCACTGCTACATTTATCCTCTGCACAGGCAGAGAATACCACAGAGACGACTGTCGTAACCGCGACAGCAGAAACGGATCTCAATGCGCTTAACACACCAAACTATCAGATTTTGTATCGTGAAGATTTTATTGACTCATCACAAACCCTTGGTGATCTACTCCAAAAAATTAACGGTATTCAGATCCGACAAATCAGTGGCTTAGGTAATCCAGCATCCGTATCTGTCCGCGGTTCAAGTAGCAAGCAAGTGCAGCTATATATCGATGGACAGCTTATTAACGATAGTCAGTTTGGCGGCTTTGATGTTAACCAGCTGCCAACAGAACAAATCGACAGTATTGAAATTAGCAAAAGTCAGGCACTAGGCACAGGATCAACTCCCATTGGTGGCGTGATCCGCATTAATACTTACAATCCTCAAATAGACAGTGCGCGAATGAGCCTCGCGACTGGCTCATTTGGCTACCGAGAAGTGAACATCACGGCGAACAAACGGTTTACCAACTACACCCTTGCCGCGGGATTTAGCCATGTACAAAGTGAAAATAATTACGACTACTTGGTACCACAAAGCTTCACAAACCCTTCGGTTTCAGCAGAAGAAAAACTTGCCAACAACGCCTACGGCAAAAATACGCTGCATCTCAATAGTGAGATCTATATCGGCCAGCACCTATTGCGATTTAATATGCAATACACTGAACAACGTAAAGAGTTGGCTAATTATCAAAATAATTCACCAGAAAACGCCAGTGAAATAAGTAGCGACAGTTGGCGATTTGGTTATTTACATAACTGGCAATCATCCAATGTTTGGTTAGAACAGATTGAATTTGAAGCGTACACACAATTCACTGATGAGATCTATTTAGATCAACCGATAGGCGTGATGAACAAGCGTTCAAATTACCAAACGGTGAAAAGCTTTACCAGTATAAAGCCGACGCTGAATATCGGTGATTTGACCATGACTCCCTTTATCAATGTCAACCATCAAACATTCGAATCTACGACGGTTTTAAAAGGGAAAATAACACCTTGTAACGGGATTAACAGCTGTGATGTCACGGCGAGTCAGCTTCAGCTTAACTATGGTTCACGGTTAGAATGGCCAATTACACAGCTTGCACTTATTCCCTATGTATTAATCAGCCAATCACAAGATAAAAATACAAATTCTGTTTTGAATCAAAGCGGCACTAAGCACGTCGATAAACAAGATTATACAACCCAAGAATTCGGTATTACTTATCAACCAAATAAATTCAATGCAGTCGTTGATGACCGTTTTGATTTTTCGGCATTTTTAACCTGGAGTAATGGTGTTCGAGCCCCAACTCTATTTGAAATGTTTGGTGATCGAGGCAGCTTTAAAGGCAACCCTAGCCTAAAGCCTGAAGAGGCTGAAACCTTATCACTGGGCAGTACGCTCAGTTACTCCGACGTGTCGTTTACAGGTGCTGTCTATCATCAACAATTAGTTAATTCTATTGTCGCTATTTTCAACTCAAGTAACGTAGGTAGCTACGCTAATGTCAGTCATGCTGAATTAACTGGATTAGAGTTACAAGCCAACTATAGAGTCAGTACCGACCTGTCATTGATGCTGCAAGCCAACCTTATCGACAGTAATAGTCAATCAAAATACACAGCTTATAACAACAAGCGACTACCGGGTATTTATCATCAGCAATATAGCGCAGGTATAGGCTATGCCATCACAGAACATTGGCAGGTTAACCTCAATAGCAATATCGACAATGAGCTGTATTTTAACCGTGCGAATGTTTTTAACAGCGTCGGTAATGATACTGAAAACCCTGCTAATCGTTTTACAACCGACCTACAACTGGGTTGGAAAAAGGGACGTTACACCTCGCTTCTAGCGATAAACAACCTGTTCGATGATGAATATCAGGATCTCGCCAACAGACCAGCGCAAGGTCGAAATATCCAATTTAAAATAGCAATAAAGGAAATATAAATGCTAACCGTAATGAAAAAATACCTATTTACACTCACCTTGTTAGTCAGCATCGCACTACTGTCAGGTTGTGATAATACGTATCTTAATACTAATACTAATACTAATACTGACACTAATACTGACACTAATACTGACACTAATACTGACACTAATACTGACACTAATACTGACACTAATACTGACACTAATACTGATACTAATACTGACACTGACACTGATACTGATACTGATACTAACACTGATACTGACACTGACACAGATCCCGTTATTCATAAGCCAGCTGCATCAGCTGTCGTGCAGACTGTCGATCCGAGTTACATCAGCTCCGAAGTACTGTTTTTAGACTCGGCTAATCAACAAGTGAGTAGCCCTTATTACAGTAAGACTAAATCTGATTACACACTGGCTACCAACAACAGTGATATCTACCATATTGGTCGTTACGGTATTGATACAATCGATAAGTACGCCGCTCAAGATTATAATAATCCAGCATGGTCATTCACGACTCAAGACAACAAAGACTCTATTAGCCGTAATCCTTACAGCCTCGTCTTTGCAAATAATAACAAAGCCTATTTAATCCGTTATGGCTCATCAAAAGTATGGATTGTAAATCCGAATGCAAAAGACTTCGCTAGTTTTAAAATTGATGAAATAGATCTCTCTGCTTATGTTCCTGCTGATAATAGCAGTGGTACGCCAAGCCCTGCAGCCGCTATCATCAGTCAGGGCAAACTATTTATCACCATGCAGCGATTATCGGATTACTTTTCAGCGAATCCAGCATACGTGGCCGTTTTTGATGTCGCGACAAATACCGAAATTGAAACCAATTCAGCACCCAGTGATAACCTAAAAGGTATTTTACTTAAAGGGATAAATCCGCTTAAAAATAGTCTATCGACTGGCTCAGACGGTAAAGTCTATGTCAGTACTCATGATGTTTACGCTTCAACAACGCTTAGCAACAGTAGAATTGAAGTCATAGACCCAAGTACCTATGCGTTGCGTACTATTTTGACCGCAGCAGATATTGACAGTAATGTAAGTAAATTTATCAATGCGAGTGTACAAGTATCAACAAACAAAGGTTATTTTTATGCAGGTAAAGTTGTCTTCACACCAGTGTATGGTGAAATCTCAACCCTGTATGAATTTAACCCGACAACAGGCGATGTTATTAAAAGCGAAGTTGCAGGCACAGGTAATGAACATATCAATTATCTAGGGTTAGATAAAAAAGGCTTTTTATGGCTAAGCATGATCAACCCAGCTACACCTGGAGTTGATATTATTGATACAGTGGATAATACACTCGTTGGCGGCCGATTGTTAACAACGCTAAACCCTAATGTGATCCATTTTCTTAACTAGTTAACTCATTACTCGTATTACAATAAGTACATATGCCGAGGGCCGAAAATTTGATGATCGGCCCTCATTTTTACATTCATGTTTTACTAATGTAGTCTTAATACATTATTTAATAATCGAAACACCGTCGACTTGCGCAACAGAACTCGCATTGGTTCGTTCGATTGTTTTAACAAGCACGGATTGAATCGTTTCATCTTCTCGTGCGTCACTTTTACTCACAAATTTTTGTGCTTGTGGTTCCGCGCCCTCTTCTAACGTGAACGTCACAACAACTTCGGTTGCAGTATCCTTCGTTTCACCAAAGTACGCTAGCGATACTAACGGATAACCTTTAAAGCCTTTTTTAACTAGCTTTTCAATACGTTTTTTTGCTTTATCTAAATTCATCATTAAATCCTTGTGGTAACTAAACCGGAAAATATAATACGTAAACAATAAGGGGATAACTATGACGAGCAACTCAGTACCATCTTGCGTCCCCACTCAGGAGGTAATGCAGCGAGCTTTTCAAACTCAGGGTGTTCGGCAAACGGATCCGCTAATACTTCAAGTAACTCATTCACCAAGCTGTAGTCGTAGTCAGTTGCTTGCGTGATCGCTTGCTGCGCTAAGTAATTACGTAAAATATACTTAGGGTTAACTTGGTTCATGCTCACTTTACGCAGCTCATCTACGCTCGATTCTAAGACTAAACGCTGCTGATATTTCACCGCCCAAGCATCAAATGCCTCTCGGTCGACAAACTGATCGCGTATTAGGCTATTATCAACATCCTCAGCGCTATTAAAATCACTTAATAGGCGGAAAAAATAGGTATAGTCCACTGCGCTACCGGCCAATATTTCCAACAAGTGTTTAATCAACTCACCATCCGTATCATGCACTTGTTGTAAACCGAGTTTTCCACGCATCAACTCACGCAATTTCGCTAAGAATATATCATCATAAGTTTGTAGCACTGCATTTAACGGATCGATATCAACAAACGGAGTCAGGGCACGACCTAACGCCATTAAATTCCAATAACCCACTTGTGGTTGCTGATTAAAGGCATAACGACCCGAATAATCGGTGTGATTACAAACATAAGCGGGATCGAAATTATCCTGAAACGCAAACGGACCATAATCAAAGGTTTGCCCTAAGATAGACATGTTATCGGTATTCATCACCCCATGAACAAAACCAACCGCTTGCCAATGTGCCATTAACTCTGCGGTAGTGGTCATCACTTGCTTATAAAACGCCAAGTAAGGTACTTCTGCATTTAGGGCATCAGGGAAATGCTTGCTCAGGGTATAATCCAGCATCAGCTTCAAATCGTCTAAACGCTGGGTATAATAAAAATGTTCAAAGTGACCAAAACGCACATGCGATTCAGCAACACGCACGACCATGGCGGTTTGTTCAACTTGCTCGCGCATCACCGTATCACTACCAACAACCACACTTAATGCTTGTGTAGTTGGAATACCTAACCCCTGCATTGCCGCACTGCATAAATACTCGCGAATACTTGAACGCAATACAGCGCGACCATCACCTTGACGGCTATAAGGCGTTCGGCCTGCACCTTTTAAATGCAGATCCCAAGTCGTGTGATTGTTACTATCACCACGAGCATCATTACCTTTAACTTGCGCTAATAGCAAGCCACGACCGTCACCAAGATCAGGGTTATAGTGACCAAATTGATGACCGGTATACTTCATTGCCAGGGGGTCGAAACAGCTTGGTAGATAATTACCAGAGCATAGCTGCAGTAATGCATCGCTATCAGCAACAGCATTATCTAAATCTAACAAGGCTAATACTTGCGGGTTTAGGCTGACCATTTTCGGGTCGCTGATCCCATCTGGCATTTGCTTGTTATAAAAATGTGCGGGCAACGTCGCATAGTGATTATCACAGTTCAGTGAATCAATACTTGTCAGCTTATCAAGCCTACCGGTTTGTTCATGGCTGTCTACTGGCTTATTAACGATGCTCACGGATTATCCCTGCGGTTAAGGCTTTATATAAATATACCCAAATTATTGCATGGTATTGTGTTCAACACCTAACAACAACTTGGGTATATGCTTCATCGACTATTTTGTGACGATTGCTTTCGCGATCTAGCTTAACGACCTAGTCTTTGCTATCGGCTTTAAAACCCATTGATATTGAGTTAATACAAAAACGTTGACCCGTCTCTGTTGGCCCATCGGGGAATACATGCCCTAAGTGAGAGTCACAGTGACTACACGTCACTTCAATACGTTGCATGGCTAAACTATTATCTTCTGTATAAACCACCGCGCCCGACTTGATCTCTTTATCAAAGCTTGGCCAACCGCAACCCGAATTAAACTTGCTATCGCTGGTAAATAATTCACTACCACAACATTTACAGTGATAAACACCCACCGTCTCATTGTTTAACAGCGTACCCGTGTAAGGATGCTCTGTGCCTTTTTTACGGCACACGTGAAACTCTTCATCCGTTAACTCAGCTTGCCATTCGGCATCAGTTTTAGTCACTCTAATACTGCTTTTATCTGTGTTTTTTATCTCTTTCTTCATACTCTTTTTATCCTCACGGTTAATGAGTAGATTGTAAGCGGCCGTACAATGTTTGATAAAGCCCTTCAACCTGTAATAATTCATGATGTTGTCCTGACTGGCTTATTTCGCCATCGTCGAGCACATAGATCAAGTCAGCTTGTTTAATTGCGCTGAGTCTATGGGCAATAATTAATGTCGTTCTGTCTTCTAAAAATTCGCTAAGGTTATGGTGTAAACGACTTTCGGTTTCGGTATCTAATGCCGATGTTGCTTCATCAAAGACCACCATTTGTGGTTTACTTAATACCATTCTCGCAATCGCTAAACGCTGGCGTTGACCACCAGAGAGACGCACACCATTACGTCCGACTAAGGTATCTAATCCATGACCCAGTTGTTTAATTGTTTCTGCCATTTCGGCAACTTGTAGCGCTTGCCATAATTCATCATCGGTAAAACTATTACCCATAGATAAGTTTTCACGTATCGAGGTATTAAACAAGATAGGTTGCTGTAATACCGTGGCAATATTCTCACGTACTTTATCATAACCAATCTGGTTTAGCGGCACATCGTTAATTAAGATCTCGCCTTGTTGTTTCTCATATAAACCTAATAACAGCTGCACCAGTGTTGACTTACCGCCGCCACTCACCGCAACAATCGCGACTTTTTTACCTTTCGGGATCACTAAGTTTACATTACGAATCACTTTGTTTTCACTATTGTAAGCAAAACACACGTCTTTGAATTCTACAGCAACCCCATCTTGACTCGCAAACGGGTCCACCACACACGAATATTGTGGCTCTTGCGTTAACTCAAACACACCATTTAATCGTTTCAATGCCGCCGAAGCTGCAAAGTAGGTATATTGAATACTTAATAACTCTTGTACTGGTCCCATCATAAACCACAGGTAACCAAATACCGCGAAGATCTGACCGATAGTCAGATCAGCAAAAACGACCATCAACATAGCGATCGCACGGAACACTTCAAAACCAATTAAGAAGATAGTGAAACTTAAACGGTTAACCGCATCGGTTTTCCATTGTGATTGGATCGCGCTATGGCGTAACTCACTCGCCGCATCAATAACACGGCTGAAGTATTGCTTCTCACGTTGTGCTGTACGTAACTGTTGGATTGCATCTAAGGTATCAATTAGCGCTTCTTGAAATGCTTCAAAGGCGGCATTTTCACGTGTTTTTAAGTTTTTAACCCGCTTACCAAACGAACGAGAAAAATAGATAACTGCTGGATTCAACAATAAGATAATTAAACCTAACTGCCAATCAATCCATAACAAGATAGCAGCCGTACCGATAATGGTGAGCATACTGACTAGAAACTTAGATAAGGTCTCTGCTAAGAATTTATCGATAGTTTCAACATCGGTGATACAACGAGAGCTGATCCCCCCCGAACCCTGTGTTTCATATTCGGTTAAGGATACCAGCGGTAAATGGTGCATTAATTTATTACGAATATAAAAACTTAGATTCTTACCAATGATCGTAAACTGTCTCGCTTGCCATACCGACAAGACTAAACTGGACAAGCGTAACAACACTACAAAACCAAGGATCGCCAGAATATACAGTTGCGGCCCCCACCACGATTCAGGGAACATATTTTGCATTACCTGTACCGCCGAACCGGGTTTTTCTAACAATACTTCATCTACGAGTAAAGGCATCATCAGCGGAATAGGGACACTGACTAAGGTGGCAAAAACGGCAATGATATGGGCACTAATTAATGGTTTCTTTTGGCGTAATACACGTTGACGGATCAAGCCCCAGCTAATCCGCGTACCTTTGTTTTGTTGCTGTGCTTGCTGAGATTGCGATTTAAATTGAGTATTTTCTTCTATCATAATTTATATAAAACCACACTTACCTTGATGCTGTTGCGAATGATTATCAATTACAACATTATGCCGTAGATTCACTCGCAACAACAGCTTTAATGCCTTCGCTATGTACCTTGATGCAGATATCACCTTGTTTAAATGCAATCGTAGGATTTGCTAATGTTTCGCCTTCAACTTGTGGGGCTGAGCGTTTAATTTTAATACTGCTGTCATTAGCTAATAAGGCATCAATATCTGGATTAATCAAACGTAATGCCAGTTCTAACTCTGCCATATTAGTCGCATTACCCGGTAACACTAACTCTATGTGTTCCCAACCTTGTTGGGGATAATGCTTGGCAGGAAACGGTAGTTCGACACAATCAATCTGCCAATCACCTAACGTTAACGGCTCATCTAATACTATTATATATATCGGTCGACCGTTAATAATGCTGTCAGAAATAACCTTACCACGTTGTTTTAATTCAGCCAGTAGTGACTCTGCTGTTGCAATATCATTCACCCGCAGTGCGACATGATCGCACCATAACGCATCAGTTTTTAAATTTGATTGCTCAAGTAAACCAAGTGTATGTGAGAATGCTAAAATCGCTTTAGAGAATGCAGGCCACTGCTGAGTTAGATCTTGATATTGCATGGTAATTCCTTCAATAAGTTATCAAGTAATAATAACACAAGCCGCATTTTAACTGCGCGGTTTATAAAATAACCATTCTTGATTTAGTGCAAAAATTTGAAAGTTGACTCTAATTAGGTCAAAAACACAGAGCTTTTAGGACATTATCCTGTTAAATTAAAGAGGATTTATTTTAATAGCTTTTCATCAATTTACATAACTCTTCATACAATATGGGTGTACAAATGAATAATGCTTTTGATGCAGTAAAAAGTGCTCGTCGTAAAAACAAGCTAAAACGTGAGATCCTCGATAACGCGAAAAAGATCCGTGATAACCAAAAACGTGTCGATCTACTTGATAATCTACTTGATTATCTTACACCAGAAATGACTCAAGCAGAGATTGTTGAAATCATTGCGAACATGAAGTCAGATTATGAAGACCGTGTAGATGACCACATCATTACCGGTGCTGAACTATCTAAAGAGCGCCGTGAAATTAGCAAAAAGATTAAAGCAATAACAAAAGCTGTTCACGAAAAATAAGAAGAAATCGAACGCCATACACCTACACGATAATCCGCGCCCTAAATAAATCTAATAAGCGGATATCAATATTGAGATAAGCACCAGATACACAAGTACACTTGCGAGGTCTGGTGTTTTATCTTAATGCACAGCTTAATTCGTCTCCGTAAGTACCCTTGCCAATACATCCCACACAATAACGCACACGAATAACTAAAGATCTAAAATTAGGATGAAAGTAATACTAAGCGATATACTGCGCATCGAGTAAATCGTAGCCTGAGTTCGAAGCAACCTTGTTTAACCTAATATTAAACATGTCCTCAGCTAACTGAGAATTTAAAGTAGTTGGTGTAGGCCCTTGAGCAAAACAAGCCCCTTGGTGCAACGCTATCATTTGCGGACAAAAACGACTAGCCAAATTTAAGTCATGAATGGCTATAATGCACAGCATATTATGCTGTTTTATATAGTCAGCTAATAACATCATTACCTGCAGCTGCCGCGATAAATCTAAGGCGCTGGTAGGTTCATCTAAAAGCAATACATCGGGATTACGGATCAAGCCCTGACCAATGCCCACGAGTTGTTTTTGACCACCACTTAAATCCGCTAAAAATTGATTCGCTAAATCACTGATATTAAGAAGCTGCATAATATCACTGACTTTTTTCTCTTTCGATTGTTGATTTATTGATTCAGATGCTAGATTAAGGGCAAGCATTAAGCCTTCAAAAACCGTCAAGCGAATATGGTAATCCGTTAGCTGAGGCACATAACAAACCGCTAAACTACGCTGTTTGCTAGGTATTCGATCGAGGTCCTGACCTTCTAGCATTATTTTTCCACTACGGTTTTTGGTAATACCTGCAATCAAACGAAACAAGCTCGATTTCCCCGTACCATTCGCGCCAATTAATGCCGTTAATACGCCTCGGTTAACACTTGCTATATTAAGGTTATTTAAGACCTTCTTTTTACCGTAACTAAGGTTGATATTTGACATTGATAAAGCCATTTTTATTTCTGCCTTATTGTAAAAATTAAAATGAAGAAACAAGGAATACCAATCAAGGATGTGGTGATACCTATGGGTAACAAAGCACCACTAATTACTAATTTACTAAGGACACTAGCTAGCGATAATAGACTCGCCCCAACTAAAATACTGCCAGGTAGGAAAAAACGTTGGTCTTCACCGAGTAATAAACGTGCTATATGAGGGGCCACTAAACCAACAAAACCTATGGTGCCAACAAATGCCACGGCAACCGAGGCTAATAACGCACAAGCCAACAAGGAAAATAAACGTAACCTATCCACATTAACCCCCATACTCCTGGCTTGTTCATCACCAAAACGTAACGCAGTTAATTGGTCTCGGTAGCAGAAAAAAAAGGTCAACATACTGAGTAATACCACAAGACAAATCATTACTTTTTCAAAACTGGCCCGTGCAAGAGACCCTAAGGTCCAAAAGACCAATTGTTGTAAGGCATCTTCACTGGCGATGTATTGTAAAAAAGCTAACAAGGAATTAAAGCTAAACATCAAGGCAATTCCGGCTAATACCAAGGTTTGATAACCCACGCCACGCATCTTACTGATGGCAAACAACACCAAAGCACTGAGCATGGCAAATAGAAACGCATTAACCGATACGATGTATATGCCAGCAACAGGCAACACAGCCCAATCCAAAACAAAAGTTAAAGCAGCGCCAAAGGCGGCAGCAGCAGAGATCCCGAGGGTAAAGGGATCTGCCAACGGATTATTTAAAATAGTTTGCATCTGCGCACCAGCACAAGCCAGCATGGCCCCCACCAACATAGCAATCAGGGCGATGGGCATGCGTATTTGCCACAGAATTAAATCTAATTTAGGATCTGGGCAGTCCACTAAACAGGCACCGACCTCAAGCAAGCCATAACTGCTTGGCCCTGAGCTTAAATCCCAAATAAAACTAAATACTAATAAAACACTTAATGCCAATAAAATAAATGACTTAATTAAACGCTGGCGACGATAGAAAAAATGCTGCTGAGTGATAACAAGCTGAGAACTGCTCACGGTAATTGACTCCAAAAAATGCCTGAAGATTGAAATGGCATAAACTGCTTATGATATTCTTGCCAAACTTGCTGTGGATTCAAATCGGTAAACAAGCTCGGGTGCATCCACTTAGCCATCATCTGAATAGCGACAAAATAACCCGGGTGATTATAAAATTGATGCCATATTACATATACCTGTTTATTTTTTACCACTGGCATTTGTGACCAACCAGTTCGCTGTACTAAGGCTTGCATACCTGAGTCGACCAGTGCTTGCTGCGCCGAATAACCCAGTGGCGGAGAAATACTCTGTTTTTTATGGGTCCAGTCACCTGCTGTGGCGATAATGATATCAAAATCTTCTACCAGCAGGGTTTCCGGGTTTAAATCCACGGAAACACCCGAGGTTTTGCTACTTCCCCAATTTTTTCCGCCAGCCATCTCGGCAAATGCACCAAAATTGGCTTGACCAAAAATGCGGCAACAAGCCGGACCATTAATTCCAGCTGCACGTTCAAGTAATACTAGGGGTTGCTTATATTTATTTTCCGCTAACCTTTGTTCGACAATATCCAATTGCTTTTGCACAAAACTAGAGAACTTTTGTGCCTGCGCTTGGCGCCCTAAAACCTTCCCGAGAATATTCATACTCGGTAAAAGGTTACTACTTAAATCATGGCGATAATCAATAAATAAATAGGGTATAGACAAAGCATCAAGACGGTTTAATGTTTCCGATTGCTGTAAACTTTCCCGATAATTAAGACTAAATATGACTAAGTCTGCATTTAAGCTAAAGGCTTGCTCAACGTCAAATTGACCAGTGTTAGATCTCCCCACAGTTGGCTTATTAAGGAATGATGGATACAACTCAGTGAGTTTTTGCCAAGTGCCTCGATCGGCTTTAGCCAGATCATCAGCCATAGCGCGAATATTATGTCCTGGATTCTGAGGCTGCAGCGCCATCACCAAGTACATCATACGCCCTTCAGAAAGAATTATATTCTTTGGTAGTTGCTCGAATATGACCTGTCTGCCGCTCAGGTCTGAAACCACAAAAGCCTTACCTACATTAGGTAAAACTAAAAAAATCAGCAAAATAAGCCGTCTCATTAATTAACGTTATCGCCCTTTATTTGAATGCATAACTATTTAAATTAATTACTATAAGTAAGCAATAAGTTGGATGGCGCACCTAAAGTGTCAAGCTAATAACTTAGCTTCGACATATTTCCATATCTTACATTCATTATCCTAGCGCCTTTAAATTAAACGTTGCAAATTTACTACATAACCACCAAGTAGTAAACGCAAATAAAAATAATTTTCATTTACCACTATTAGATAATTAAAACATATACATATGATCAAGAAAGATACTTGATAAAGAAAGAAAATTTACGTTTTCTGTTTATAAAGTCGGTGTCTAGTTCTGGGTTTTCTTAATGATATTCAACGGATAATATCTGTATCAAAAATTGAGCACACTTAAGAAGTGTTGAGAATTGGTAATAAAAAACAAAATGTTCACTCTAAGTGATTTATATAACCATTTTCTCTCGACAAAACAACACATGGTAATGATAATGATTTGCATTTGAGTCGTATGTATTTATAATGCCTCAAATTTAGTTATATTATCCCGATGAATAAAGACAGTAATAGCGTGTATAGATAATGATTATCTACTTGTATAACAAAATGTATGGAGACATAATGTTAGTAACAAATACCCCTTTTAAATTAAACATCATTGTAATTTCTTTGTTAATGAGTCAACAAGTTTTAGCAGAGACGTCGATTACCCAACAAGAAGATAATCTTGGATATACGGTAATTACGGCCACCCGCAATCCAGAACAAAATTTAACCCTGCCCAATTCAGTCACTATTGTTGATCGAGAACAAATAGAAAGCCTGTCATCCAACGCCACTAGCTTAGGAGAAATCTTAGCTAAAACTGTCCCCGGTATGGCAACTAGCTCACAAAGTATGTCTAATTATAGCCAAACGATTCGTGGTCGTAAGATACAAGTGTTAATTGATGGCGTACCGCAATCAGGTTCATTAAGAGGCTCATCACGAGATTTAGTCAATATTTCTCCTGATATGGTAGAACGAGTGGAAATATTACGTGGGCCGACAGGAATTTACGGCCAAGGTGCAGCAGGTGGTGTTATCAATATTATTACCCGTAGAGCCTCATCAGAGGCACTTGCCTTCACAACTAAAGTGTCAACACATGCACAAAGTGAAAACTTTAGTAAAAGCGCATCCGCTGACATTTTCCAACAGATTAGTGCTGCGAGCGAAGACACCAGCTATATTGCTTCAGCAAAGTATGCCAGCACTGGATTATTTTATGATGCAGAAGGTGATGCAATCCCAGTCAGTCCGCATGGTCAAGGTGGGGTCAGTGATTCTGAAGACTACGACCTATACGGGAAAATAGTCCATTATCTAGATGACAATCAAAGTGTAGAGTTATCAGTAATCACCTCACGCTTAGCACAAGAAAATAATTATCACACGGTTAATGGCCAGTACGGTAAAGACAAAGCGACACAGGGCGATGGGCCAGAGAAAAATGCGATCGGACAAGAGAATGAAAATTGGTCGGTTAACAGTAAATATCACCACGATGATCTAATGGGCAGCCAGTTAACCTTGCAGGCGTACGCGCAAGGCAGCAAGGCAACAAATAAATACAATACTAAAAACAAAGCGCAGTCTGTAACCGATTCAGACAAATTAGGCCTACGCCTTACTGTAAATACTGAATTTGAAAGCTTCGTTAATGGTTCTGTTTTTTGGGGCTCTGATTTAGCACAGGAAAAAGCAGGCCAATATATGACAGACGGCCGACTTTGGTCGCCTAATCTCGAACAACAAACTATCTCCCCTTTTGCGAATGTACGTTTACAACTAACAGATAACTGGATCTTACGTTTTGGGGCGCGTTATGATCTTTTTGATTTAGATATTGATACCTTCCAAGTGAATTTTGGAAAAAATAAAGGCGATACAGTCACTGGTGGTGATTTAAGCTATTCTGCAACCACTTATAATGCTGGCTTAACCTATCTTATTAGCGATACTCACTCTGTTTACGTTTCTTATTCGGAAGGTTTCTCTTTACCTGATGTTGGCAGGATTTTACGTGATGGTGGTGCAGGTAGCGTCGCGTTACTAAACCCTGAACCAATACGAGTGAAAAACTATGAAATTGGTAGCAAAAGCCAATGGCAAAATATTGATGCGAATATTGCCGTATTTTATAACACTTCTGATTTAGGCCTACGTTTTGTAGGTGATGCCAACGATACTAATTTCAGCCCTAAACGTGAACCAGAAAAAATCTATGGTATAGAGCTAGCCTTGAATTACAACATCAGTAATGACTGGAACACTGGCGGTACATTTAGCTGGCAAGAAGGAAAGTCAGACTCTAAAGACAATGGGGATTATGACGATTACCTAACTGGCGAACGTATTCCTCCCACTAAAATCACCGCATTTATATCAAATCAAACGAGCGAAAATTGGTATAACCAATTAGATGTACTTTATTCAGGAAATCGAGATAAATTTGCAGATAACAATGCAGCAGCCGATGTCGACCCGAGCGATAAAGTTAAACGTCAATACGCCGAAGGCAAGGTAGAATCTTTCACCGTTGTTGATTTTGTTAGCCGTTATCAGATGCCAGTAGGTCAAGTCACTTTCTCTGTGGCAAATTTATTTAACCACGATTATTACACTGCCGAATCACAGTTCAGAAACCGTGATGCACAATATGCAAAAGGTATTGGACGTGTCTTTGGTCTTGCCTACAGCCTTGACTGGTAATTCAATTAAAAGTGGCTGGAAAGCCACTTTTATTAAGGAGCTAATATGATTCTTTTGATCATCACATGTTCTAAAAAGAAAGATAAAAAGGAAAATTAAAATCACACTAAAAAAGACCATAATTTCAACATGATGGTCTTTTTATTTTCACAATAACAATGCTAATCTAACAGTCTCTCAGCCAATTAGCAGTAAATCATCATGAAGCCATTACCTAAATCACTCTCTAAAGACAGCCCTTTCGTCTTTCTCGCCCTTGCTGGTATTGTCATGTCGATGACCTTTTCGGCGTGGAACGCACTGCTGAATAACTTTGCTATAGAGAATGCCGCGTTTACTGGAGCCGAAATCGGTACCTTACAATCTATACGCGAGATCCCAGGGTTACTTGCTTTCACGGCAGCGTTTGTATTACTGATATTAAAGGAACAAGTTTTTGCTATTATAGCCTTATCCTTACTCTCGATTGGTGTGGCGATAACGGGATTTTTCCCCTCAGTTTATGGCTTATATGCCACAACCGTACTTATGTCTGTGGGCTTCCATTATTACGAAACCATCAACCAATCATTAAGTCTGCAATGGTTTAGTAAAACCGAAGCACCTGCGCAATTGGGTAGACTACTCGCGGTGAAATCATTTGCAGCCCTCTTTACCTTTGCGGCTATCTGGTTGGCGTTCAGTGTGTTTAAGGCTGACTATATTACCGTATATGTGACATTTGGATTACTCGGGTTAGCGATCACTGCATGGTTAGCAACACATAAGCCTAAAACCCAAAACACGCATGTACAACACAAGAAACTCATTTTGCGTAAGCGCTACAGTTTGTATTACTTGCTGACGTTTTTAGCGGGTGCTCGCCGACAAATATTTGTCGTCTTCGCTGGTTTCTTAATGGTTGAAAAATTCGGTTACGGTGTTCCAGAGATCACCGCGCTATTCATGCTTAACCATGTTATTAATCTATATTTAGGGCCTAAAATCGGCGCATGGATTGGACGTGTAGGTGAGCGTCGCGCATTAACATTCGAATATACCGGACTTATCTTTGTGTTTATTGGTTACGCCTTAGTAGAGTCAGCAGAGTTTGCCGCCGTGCTGTATATTATTGATCACCTGTTCTTTGCAGTCGCTATTGCATTAAAGACCTATTTCCAGAAGATCGCTGATCCGAAAGACATTGCAGGGAGCATGGGCGTAAGTTTCTCTATTAATCATATTGCTGCCGTAGTTATCCCGGTGATTTTTGGCATGATCTGGTTATATGATCCGTCATTAGTATTTTACGCAGGTGCCGCTATTGCTTGTTTATCTTTAATACTGAGCCGCTTTGTGCCAGTAAAGTACACGTCTGAACCAAGCGTTAGTAAAAACTGTTTAAGAAAGAAGGCCATCTCTTTAACGTGATGGCCTTTTATCAAAAGTAAGTAATCGATTACATGAATGTGCAGGACTAATCAGCGGTGTCTTTATCACCTTCAGGCGTATCGAATGTTAAATTACCTGTGATAGCAAAATGATCAGAAAGATCATACTTTGTAAATACATCCGCATGGAGACTACGCGGAACGAGTACTTTAGACGACGACGACACTGGAGCCAAATGTGAATTTGAATATAAGACGTAATCTAGATTTTCGTTTCCACCGCTCGCCCAGTTATTGACAGTACCGCCATAGGTATACTCATAGCCACCGTTTCTTAGCACCTCTTCCGCACCAAGAATACTTAACATCTTGTCATATTCATGCGGATACTTATTCTTATCAACATTAAGATCGCCCCCAATAATGACTGGCTCTGCCCCACTAATATATTGATTATCAATAAATTCACGCATTTGAGTAAATTGCTTAACACGTGTTTCTTGATTGTCTTGGTTTGCCCATGCCTGAGTGTGGCTACCAAAAACATGGTAAGGATTTCCTCCCTTATTAATTTTGGCATACATAACCCCTTTTGCAGCCAAACAATCTTCTTTATCACATTCATCGAAAGTCATTTGCACTTCTTTTTCAATTGGCCAACGGCTCACAATTAATACACCACCATCTTCGAAGCCTGGTTTATCAACGACTTGAGTCTGATAAGGATACTCAGCCCTTAATCCGTCTAAAAATATTTTTCGGTTACTATTGTCAAATAATTCAGAAAATATAATGACATCATAACCGTTTATTTTATGTTTAAGCTGATTTAAACGTTCAGGTACGCTATGAGATGCAAAACCTGGTATTAACGCCCACACATTGTAAGCCAATACATTAAGATTATTGTTTAAACCACGCGATGCACTTGGTTGTTTAGGATGAATGATATAATAAAAATCATCCCCAGTGGGGGATGCATACTCTGCCTTAAAAGCGATAGTTGTATTTTCACCTATAAAATCTTGGTTAACAGAATAAATACCCCGATCATCATACCAAGAGGAATTATTAGCACCGTGCCAAATATTACTAAAAGTCCAAGTACCAATTAATTTTTGTTTAAGAGTGGTACTGCTACCATCTTCGGCCGTAACAGTTGTATCAAAGTAATAGTCATCACCCGATACAATGCCCTGATTACGATTCAAATTTAAATAGCGAACGGTTGCTAACGGAGGCACTGAGTATGCGAGTTGTCTCCAATGCTCACCTTCATTTAAATGATGGCCACTTTGTTTGATACTTAACGTTACTGTTTGAAGCGTATTATTAGTTAAATATATATCGCTTTCTGCCCAGGCATTTGCACAAAATAATGCCATATTGGTAGCTAGAAATAATG
The DNA here is from genome assembly GCF_018219435.1 of Moritella sp. 28. Taxonomy (NCBI): domain Bacteria; kingdom Pseudomonadati; phylum Pseudomonadota; class Gammaproteobacteria; order Alteromonadales; family Moritellaceae; genus Moritella; species Moritella sp. 28. The sequence goes on from NZ_CP056121.1 coordinate 3,833,768, forward strand.
TTAAAATCCTTTTAATCATATTCTTTACCTTATTGAATTGAATTGAATTGAATAAACTAATTCAAATGTTGATTTATTGTTTCACTTTCGATCAATACATTAACATTGAAAATTGAAATTATATCTCTAATTCCATAAATTAAATCAGCAGCTGCATTCGACATAGCTAACACTTTCAGTAACTTGGCCGAGGACTCCCCGTTTAATGACGAACGGTTGATAAGCGTTATACGTTAATTTTGCAATTAGTATTATTTAGAATGGGTCTGGCAGATACAAAAAAAGGTCATCACTTTACAGCGATAACCTTTTTATAATTCACTCAATTATTTGTTTACTAAACTAGTTCAATTTACCAAATTATTATTTGCTTGCGATATATTCTTCGTAAGTACCGTCGAAGTCAACGATGCCGTTTGGCGTGATATCCCAGATACGTGTCGCAACTGTAGATACGAACTCACGGTCATGAGAGATGAATAGTAAAGTACCTTCATATTTCTCAAGAGACATGTTCAATGCTTCGATTGATTCCATATCCATGTGGTTAGTTGGTTCATCCATTAATAATACGTTTGGACGTTGCATCATTAGTTTACCGTAAAGCATACGGCCTTTTTCACCACCAGATAGTACACTTACTTTCTTGCTAATGTCATCATTAGAGAACAGTAAACGACCTAGGAAACCACGAACAGTTTGATCGTCATCGCCTTTTTCTTTCCACTGATTCATCCATTCCATAAGCGTTAGATCTTCTTCGAATAATGCTTCGTGATCCTGCGCGTAATAAGCGATGTTTACGTTTTCAGACCATTTAACTTCACCAGCATCTGGTGTTAATTCGCTTACTAATGTACGCATTAATGTTGTTTTACCAACACCATTGGTACCGATAATCGCGATACGTTCGCCAACTTCAACCATACCCTTGAAGTTCGAGAATAATGGACCTTCTTCAAAACCTTTTGTTAGACCTTGAACTTCTAGTGCATTACGGTAAAGCTGTTTTTCTTGCTCAAAACGAATAAATGGTGTTTGACGGCTAGAAACTTTAACTTCATCAAGCTCAATTTTATCAAGACGTTTAGCACGTGATGATGCTTGTTTTGCTTTTGATGCGTTTGCAGAGAAACGAGCAACGAATGCTTTAAGCTCTGCCATTTGTGCTTCTTTTTTCGAGTTACTTGTTAGCAGCTGTTCACGTGCTAGCGCAGAAGCAAACATGTAATCATCATAGTTACCAGGGTAAACACGTAGTTCACCGAAATCAAGGTCAGCCATGTGAGTACAAACACTGTTTAAGAAATGACGATCATGCGAAATGATTACCATTGTACTTTGACGTGCGTTTAGTGTTTCTTCTAACCAGTCAATCGTTGCGATATCCAAGTTATTCGTTGGTTCGTCAAGTAATAAGATATCTGGATCAGAGAATAGTGCTTGTGCTAGTAGTACACGAAGTTTCCAACCTGGAGCAACTTCGCTCATTAGGCCGTAATGCTGTTCTACTGGGATACCAACACCGATTAGTAGTTCACCTGCACGAGATTCAGCTGTGTAGCCATCCATCTCTGCAAATTCACTTTCTAGATCGCCAACACGCATACCGTCTGCTTCAGACATATCTGGGTTAGCATAAATTGCGTCACGCTCTTCTTTCACAGCCCACATTTCTGCGTGACCCATGATCACGGTATCAAGAACGGTGTTGTTTTCGAATGCGAATTGATCCTGACGTAATTTACCTAGGCGTTCGTTCTCATCAAGCTTCACGTTACCAGAGCTTTGATCTAAATCGCCACCTAGGATTTTCATGAATGTTGATTTACCACAACCGTTAGCACCGATTAAACCGTAACGATTACCGCCACCGAACTTAACTGAGATATTTTCGAAAAGTGGCTTGGCACCGAACTGCATTGTAATATTTGCTGTGCTAATGATAGGGAACGCTCCTGTCCAAAAAGTGGACTAAATATAAATTACTGAATTTTAAGTTGGCGGAGTATAGCATCTAATGTGACGTAAATCACGTAGTCTGATTAGTAAACATAAATGAATAAGAGGAAATATTACTTTAGGGTTTATTTGACTCACTAGACTGCAACCGAGCTAGTGCGTAAACAATCCCAACCCATTTTATAAATATAAACCACCTAGAGCATTAAGCCCTCGAAAAGACTGTCGAAAAATTTTACAACATATTAAAAAAAGATTTACAACCAAAAGTTATCCAACTGATTTGAAAGATAAAAATTAATGTGGCATAGGGTATGCTCGCTCCTAAATGCTAAGTATGAGTAGTCTTCAATTCACTTTCAACTTTATGAAAATGGTATCAAGGACAAGCGTCATGAAACACAATAAAGTATTTAAAAGCATATTATCAACAGCGGTATTATCTACAATGGCAGTGATGATAGCACCAGTAAAGGCAACACCAATTAATACTAACGTTGTCGCAGTTGTAGATGAATCCGGTTCAATGAGTACCGAGCACGCCTGGTTAGGAACGATGATAACAAGTTTAGATGCAGCGTTACTCGCTGCTACCGCTGGTGATCCGTTCAGCGCTAGCTATGGCTTAACAGGTTATGGTGCATCGGGTAGCGGAGGTCACGCTATAGCTGGGCATCAACATACCGTCGGTGGGGGTCAATTAGGCTCAGCTGCTCAATTCGATACAGCAACGGGCGGGTTAGTTCTCACAGGTGCTCATGAAGATGGTCTCCAAGCAATCGACTATGCCCTCACTAGTTATACGTTCACAGGCGGTGCAGTCAAGAACATAATATTAGTAACCGACGAAGACAGTGATGGGTCATTCGGTGTAGCAAATGCAGCAGCGAGTCTAGCGAACGCAAATGCATTACTTAACGCTGTTATTAATGTCAATTTCGAATGTGGCAACGGTAACACAGCACTTGGTATGACTAACACCCTAGGCTATGAAGCGGATGGTAGTGGAGGATTTATTACTTGTACTGGAGCAACTGCAACGACTGGTACAGGTTCTTCAATCGCTGATTACGTTAATTTAGCACTTGATACTGGTGGGGCAGCATGGGATTTAAATCAACTTAGAGCAGGTGGCCTAACCGCGACTTCATTTACCAATGCTTTTGTTGATATTAAAGTAGAGGAAATCATCAATGTACCAGCACCAACAACGGTTGCATTCTTAGGATTGGGGATTCTAAGTATGGGCATGCTAAGAAGACAAAGAAAAAACAATATGGAAAATTTAGTATAGCGATTACACACGCTATTATTCCATTTTGATTAGGTCATCGATCTATAATGTAGATCACCCGTTATAAATTATGGATCGATACCAACACTTTAAAAGTTTTCTTTCATTTCTAGATAACAAGTACGAATATGCTCAATGAGCAGCTGTACTTTTTTCGCCGGTTTACGGGTATAAGGATACACTGCATAAATACCAATTACCTTCGCTGTTTGCTGTGACAAAACTTCCACCAACTTGCCACTATCAAGTTCGTTATAGACCAAACATTTTGGTAGATAAGCCAAACCCTTCCCTGCCAGCGCCGCTTGCTTAAGTGCAACGGCATTGTTAGAACTAAAATTACCCGATACTTTAACTTTATACGTGGCGTCATCACGAGTAAATAACCAATTAAATGCACCGCTAGTTTGGCAAGTATAGCCTAAGCAATTATATGGTGCCAACTGCTCTGGGAATTGGGGCTCACCTTGTTGCGCTAAATATTCAGGGCTGGCGCAGATCATCCAACGCGAATTAAAGATATGACGCGCGATCAGGCTTGAGTCTTCTAAATGGCCAGTACGGATCACCAAATCATAGCCATCAGCGACTAGATCGACAAAGTCATTGTTCATCGACATATCGACAGTGAGTCCAGGATGTTTTTCACAAAATTCAGCCACGGCTCTCGCTAATAATAATTCGCCCGAGATAGTGGGCACTGACATTTTTATATGACCCGCTAAGGTTTCGCTATAACTCGTCACGGTATCAAAAGCATTCTTCGCGGTTTGGGCAATACCTTTAGCGCGATAAAATAACATCTCGCCAGCTTCGGTTAATGTCAGTTTACGCGTGGTACGGAAGATTAGCTGTACGCCAAGGTCTTCCTCTAATCGACTGATACGTTTACTCACCACAGACTTAGTGACCTTGTTCGCTTCGGCAACTTTGCTAAACGAACCTTGTTCTATTACTTGGGTAAATAACACTAAATCATCAATTTGCGGCATGCCATTCTCAGCTAATTTTTTGGGGGGATTAACCTGTAATTATACACTTAAATCGTAGCATTAGACGATAGTCAATGAATGTAACGAGGTTCAATAGATGCAACGATAGTAGATAGATACAATGAGGTTGAATAGACCCAACCTCATTAACTTCACTTAGACTACATATCTGCAATCACGACATACGCAGCATGAATAGGACCATGCACACCAATAACTTTAATCAACTCAATATCGGCTGTCGAACTTGGACCCGAGATAAAGTTAACACAAGACGGTAAACGTTCCCCTGCCTGCGCCTTATCATGTAAACGCTTAGTCGCTTGGGTCATGCGCGGCACAATTTGGCTTTGTGGTATCAAAAACACCGATGTTTCTGGTAACAAACTAACCGAACGACCATGGGACGCAGCACTGTGTAATACCATAGTTCCCGACTCTGCCAAAGCCTGTTCAGCGAATACGATACCCACTTTCGCCTGCTCCGCTTGCTTGATATTAATGTCATGCGCTTGGTCTGTATCCCAAGTATAAACATCATCAAATTGCAGCTTAAGATTATTCGTCACTTGTAATTCGCTTAAGCGACGATCACCGGATACCACAATTTTACCTGCACTAAAACCAGTACAGATGCTAGTGAGCGTTTCATGTAATTCATCTTTGTTACAGCTCAGCCCTAACGAACCTAAGTTGTTCTTGGTGTATTCTAAAAATACATCTGCAAGTTGTTGCTGGCTAAAACCCGCCATCACATCATGATGAGGACGATGTGGTAATGGTGGACGTTCTACACCTTGAGTATTCAGTTCACGACCCAGTTTTTTAGCCAGTGAGCCTAGAAAAGTATCGCGGTTATGTATCTTACCTTGCATGATTATTTCTCACTCTTATTAGCTTTAACTTTTGCTTTAACTATACCTGTAACAGCAGCGGTATCACGGTTAGCAAACCAGCTACGGAATGACTCACCATCGGGTTGTGGTAAATCACGGGCTTCCGTCCAGTCAGCTATCGCGCCAACATTAATCGGTAACTTACCGTCCTTGATCACTTTAGGGGCAACTTTGCCACCAATCTTCATGCTCATATTCCACAACTTTGGACTTGAGTTCAGGTAGTTAAATGCAGATACCGTTAATCGTTCTGCCAATGGTGTGATCTTCTTAATCACCATCTTTTCACGATGTTTTAAGATTAAATCAGACAACGGGATCTTAACCGGACACACATCATTACAACCTTGGCATAACGAACACGCATACGGTAAGTCTTGGAAATCCTCATAGCCGCCCAGTAATGGTGATAGTACCGCACCGATTGGACCCGAATAGATAGAACCGTAAGACTGACCACCAATATGACGATAAGCAGGGCATGTATTAACACAGGCTGCGCAACGGATACAACGTAAGATGTCTTTAAACTCTGACGCTAAAATATCTGAACGCCCATTATCTAAGATCACTAAATGGAACTCTTCAGCACCATCCATATCATTCGATTCTCTTGGACCAGTAATCGCCGTCACATAACCGGTTAATGGCAGACCAACCGCACTACGACATAACAAGCTCACCATAATATCGAGTTCTTCAAATGTCGGGACAATACGCTCCATGCCCATTACCGCAATGTGCGTTTTTGGTAATGACGTCGCTAATCGTGCGTTACCTTCATTGGTCACTAAACTGATTGAACCCGATTCCGCAACCGCAAAGTTACAACCGGTAATACCGATATCGGCTTCGATAAAGTCATGACGGATATGTTCACGTACAAAACGTGTCATTTCTTCAGGATCAGAACTGCCTTTATAGCCTATCTTGTCTTCGAATACATCACGGATCTGTTCGCGGTTTTTATGTAACGCAGGCACAACAATATGTGACGGTGGATCGCAATCATCCACTTGTAAAATGTATTCACCTAAATCTGTTTCAATCACTTCACAATTATTACGTTGAATGACTTCGTTCAAGCCAATCTCTTCTGTCACCATCGATTTAGATTTAACAACTTTCTTCGCGTTTTTTTCTTTGATGATATTTTCAATGTAGTCAGTTGCTTGCTGCGAGGTTTCGGCAAAAAATACATGACCACCGGTCTTTTGCACGTTTTCACTTAACTGATGTAAGTAATAATCAAGGTTGTCTAATACATGGTTACGGATCGCCATGCCATTTTCACGCCACTCATCCCAGTTACCGAGTTTGTCTGCCGCTAATTGGCGATTGGTAAACATACGTTCTTGGGCATTAGCCACCGATTTACGCATAAAGCCATCTTGCATTTGTTCTTTAATACGCTGTTTAAAGATCACATCACTGGTTTTCATCGACATGTTAGTTAACCTCCACGGTAAGGCTATCAACAATGTTGCTCATTAGCACATCAACAATATGTAGCACTTTGACTGTTTTACCTTCACGTGATAAACGTCCGGCGATGTTCATTAAGCAACTGACGTCAGCACCAATTAAATAATCAGGTGTTACAGCAGTTACGTTTGTCGCTTTCTCTTTCACCATTTCACCAGAAATCTCTGACATTTTGATTGAGAAGGTACCGCCAAAACCACAACAGGTTTCTTGGTTTTTAATAGCAACAAGCTCTAGACCTTCGACATTACCCAGTAATTTAAGCGGTTCCTCACGCACACCTAACTTACGAATAAGACTGCAAGACGGATGATAAACACCACGACCAGGTAGTTTCGCGCCAACATTTTCGACTTTAAGTTCATTCACAATGAACTGCGTCAGTTCGAACAAACGATCTGATACAGCTTGTGCACGCGCCGCCCATTCAGGCTCATCCGCTAAATATTCAGGGTATTTCTTTACCGCTGCCGCACATGAACCTGCAGGTGTTACGATTGGATACTCGTTACCTTCAAAGGCACGAATTAATGATTTCATCGCTGGCTTGCTTGATTCGATATACCCGCTATTTAATGACGGTTGACCGCAGCAGCCTTGATCTTTAGGAAACAATACTTCGCAGCCTAACTGTTCCAGTAATAGCACTGTTTTTTTAGCGACGTTTGACTTAACGACATCACATAGACAGGTTACAAAAAAATTAACTTTCATCATCTCACCTTGCTCACCGAGCTTATTTTTTGGAGCATGATATAAGCAAGCACAGCAAAAAACGAACGTGATTAATGCCAATAAATATCTTAATATCGGTATTTGCGTGATCTTAATTTTTTGTAAGAATAAATAAATTAATTTAAAACAATCGGTTATATTTTAATGTAGGAATTATGATAGGTATTATTAGATCACATATGGAAACAATGAAGTTCGACATTAACGGTAATAAGCCATTTTTCAATTTAGTGTAATTAGTCAGCAGCAACGGACTGCCACGCGAGAGGCAATAAGGATTCTTACATGTAATAAAATAACGGAACTATGGGAGCAAAGCTATAAACCCTACTTTTTGTAGTTAATTTTCACCATAAAAAATTATCACATCACAAGAAACACGTAAACCGGTTACTTTATCGATAGTGACATGTCTTTTTATTACCGTGAATTATGACAATCACTGTTTCTAATACCGCTATAATCATTTACCGCGACTCAGCCCACTAAGTATAAGCCGTTGATTTTAAGACAATTGACACTTTACATTATTTTACACACTGTTATTTATATCACATTTGTTACCCATAGCCCTAATTACATACCTAAAAAGAGGGGTGGAGTTTGAAGCTTAAGCTCTTACAATCCATTCCCCACACGATACGGGTATTTAGGAAAGCACAGGCATTTACTTACTTGTACTTTATCAACAATACATTCAAATAATATAATAAATAGACTCATGCATAACTATCATAATAAGTAAGATAGATAGACGTATAGCCTGAGCACAGATGGAGTGGGTAGCAATGACATCCCTAATTTTGGCAATGATGCCAATTATAGTCCTAATATGGATGATGACCAAAAATAATGGTGTACCCTCGTACATTGCACTGCCGTTAACGGCGTTCTTTGTGGCAGCACTGCAAATCTTTTATTTCCAAACAGACCTGACATTAATCTGGGCAAATGTAATCGCTGGTAGCTTGTCAGCCATTACCCCAATATCGATTATTGCCGGGGCAATTTTGATGAACCGCATGATGTGTCTATCAGGGGCTGAAAATACGATCAGTCGCTGGTTAGAAGGCATTAGCCGTAATAAAGTTGCTCAGTTAATGATCATTGGTTGGGCGTTTGCCTTTATGATTGAAGGTGCATCAGGATTTGGTACGCCAGCGGCCATTGCAGCGCCGATCTTAGTTGGTTTGGGTTTCCCACCATTACAAGTAGCAATGTTAGCGCTAGTGATGAACTCGGTACCTGTATCATTTGGTGCGGTTGGTACACCGACCTGGTTTGGTTTCTCAGGCTTAGGCTTAACCGATAACCAGTTATTAGAAATTGGTCAACAAACAGCAATTATCCACTTCTTTGCTGCCTTTGCTATCCCGGTATTAGCATTACGCTTTGTCACGTCTTGGACTGAGATTCGTCGTAATTACATCTTCATTCTATTAAGTACCCTGTCGTGTACTATTCCGTACTTCTTGTTCGCACAATGGAATTATGAATTCCCTGCATTAGTGGGTGGCGCAATTGGTCTGACTATCTCTGTTGGTTTAGCGAAGTTAAACATCGGGCTTGGTAAAATAGCCGCGAATGAGAGTGACAACAAGGTAACATTAGCGACAATGAGCCGTGGCGAGATATTCAAAGCCATGACACCAACACTACTATTAATTATTATCTTAATTGTGACGCGTATTAAGCAGCTTGGTATTAAATCAATGCTGACGGATGCAACTGAAGCATTATCAGTATCGTTAGGTTACTTTGGTGACTTTAGTATCAGCCAAGCGTTAATCTTCAAGCTAAGTAACATTTTAGGAACTAACGTGGCTTGGGCATACAAAGCGCTTTATGTGCCAGCACTTGTTCCTTTCTTATTAGTGGTATTGATTTCTATCCCACTGTTTAAGCTTAAAGGCAGCATGGTTAAGCAAGTATTTAGCGAAACAGGTCGCAGTATCAAAATGCCATTCATTACCTTGATTGGTGCATTGATAATGGTGAAACTGATGATGGCTGGCGGTGAGAACTCACCTATCCTAATCATTGGTATGGCGTTCTCTGATTTGATGGGTACTAACTGGCAGTTTGCTTCTGCTTACCTTGGCGCATTGGGTGCATTCTTCTCGGGCTCAGCAACGGTATCTAATCTAACATTTGGTGGTATTCAGCAAACAATCGCAACCACAGTTGGCTTACCTGAAACAACTATACTGGCACTGCAATCTGTTGGTGGCGCTATGGGTAACATGGTCTGTATTAACAACATCATTGCAGTATCGACTATTTTAGGTATTTCGAACAAAGAAGGTTACATCATTAAACGTACGGTGACTCCAATGATTATCTACGGACTGATTGCAGCAGTAATGAGCACATTTTTATAAGTGTCACATGCAGAGGAATAGCCCTGCGTGATTAATGTTTAAATAAAAAACCAACAGTGAGAGCTGTTGGTTTTTTGTTTATTCAAGGCATGTAGTTACCACCAAACATCCTAAGGAGATATTGTATCTAGCACAAAGCTCACATCTCAAAAAATCATGAACCTATCCAGTCACATTTTTATCAAAGAAAGCGTACTATCCCATTAAAAATCGACATTGTTAGCTAGGTTTAGTTAAAACTAAATTATTGAGGCTTCACGATGAATACCGATACAATATTAGAAATTAGCCATATCGCTACGCAAATTATCATTCTCTTATTTATTACATATCATTTCTACACGATAGTAGCGATTCAGGAATGGAAATATGACACAGCGATAGGCAAGTATTCGGACTTAGCATTAAGACTGACGACTTGCTCAGTGCTAATCCTATTTCTTTTTCAGTTAATAGCTAAAATGGTTATTCTGACATAGGTCAGAATAACCACAGTTCATATAGAAAATGGGTGGCACGTTACATTTACGCTAAAATAAACGTTGAATCATAAGGTTATACTTTGTAACCAGGTTTTGTTCGTGAGGGTTGCACTCTATTGCTTAAGCGTGACTAAGGCATAGTTAAATTATATTTCGCCATTTCCTGCGACGTCATTAAATGTATCTCTTTAGCGGGAGCAGCCTTAATAGTAAAAAAGTAAAACTCAGGGCCTTTCTTAGCACCTAGCATTTCTCTAAAGTAAGTAAGCTGCGCGCCATGCGCTTTATCATCTTTACTTAATTGACCAGCGTCTTTACCATCGGCAGTACAGCACCAAGAATGTACGCCAACTTTACCGCCGTCTTGATAAACACGTAGTATACCTGCGGCAAATAAATCAACGCCACCTGAATTTACATCACCATCTTTTGGAATAACAGTGGCCAATGAAGCGTTTCGAATTAATCGTCCAGTGTGCATATTAATAGCATCATTAACTGAGCCAGGGATATTGCTTAGTATTAATGTATCAACACTCGTGGTCTTAATCATCTTTTGTATCTGAATGTATGTTGATGTTCCTAACGTCCCCGATAATGTCGCCTTGCTTCCGTTAATAACGAGTTTGCTATCACCTGCTTCGAGTATTGACTCGTTAATTTGTATACTAATTGAGTATAAGCCTTTACTTTCGCCATCTTGAACAGTACCAGTGTATATAGTAAGGTGATCATCTCCATCTACACTAATATCAGAGCTAGTTAATGTACGCGTACTTTTAAAGTTATCTAAATCCGACGTATCACCTTCAAGTAGTGTGAGTGAAGGTAATAGTTTGTCCTTGTCAGAATCATATCCCAAAACCGCTAGACCTTGGTCATATTTCAATATGATAGAGTCTTTAGTCTTTTCAACATAGGTTATCTTTGATGTAACACTATTAAAAACCAATTCTAGACGTCGCTGCTCTAACTTAAAGTCATCAATATAATTAGCCACATCACTTGGTTTTATCATATGAACCACAGGCGGAGTCGTTGGCTTAGTTGGCACAACAGGTGGATTTTTTGTTTTATTTGAACCGTCAGATGAACTGTTGCAACCTTGCAATCCTAATATCATGGTTAGTATCAATAGCGTTATTTTTTTCATAGTAAGTTTCCAATTTAGTTGTAGCTTTAATTTAAACTTATTGCGAAAAATAAGATAAACCCTTGCAAAGTTGAAAGCTAAATAGATAAGTTATACCTTTGCTTTGTGGCGCCATTATCTAGAGGTATGAGGAAATTACTGTAAAGTTTTGTAAGCGAGCAGTCATGATATCCTAGAATAAGCCAACTAAAATAAGTTAACTTCAAGATAAATAAGACATACCAACGCAATACATTAAACCAACTTATATAGAAAAATAATTACAAACAACCTTTAAAGTCCTGTTATTTGCCATCAAATGAAAGCAATCGACTTTTATGGTGACTGGAAGATTTATTAGCCAACGGATACGGAATTTTTTCCAGTGGTTCGCAGGGGGATTACAGTAATACCGATATTAAACGGTCAAAAAATCCCACTTACTGCAAATAAGCGGGATTTTACATAAAGGATTTATTACTTTCTTCTCCGGTAAAGACTAAGAAACCGACAGAAGCTGTTAACGTGAATGATTAATTACACGCTTAAATTTGCTTTATGACGCTATTATCTAGAGGTATGAGGGAAATTACTGTAAGGCTTTGTAAGCAAACAGTCAGATATCCGAGAAGGAGCCAAATACCCTCGCCCCTCTTTAACGACATTACTCGTTCCCATAGTGACATCATTGAGTGCGCTGCCATAGTTGTCACGACAGTGAATACAAGGGCTCATTGTATTCACGAATCGCCCTTTTTTCGTATACTTTCTCACGTAAGCATGTGAAATACTGACATTACTACGGTCTAATTCAATAGCATCATCCAGTTTATTCCTTAAATCATGGAATGCCGCATCTTCTGCACACATATGATCACTTGCACGACCCCAGCCTATAATGTCCTCACTTGTATCGCAGCTTAAATATTTGGCTGCAGCCCAAGGTCCAGCATGCTCGCCCGTTGGTGTACCATCAGGGAAGTTAGAAGGCTTATTGGCCAACTGATACGGAATTTGTTCCAGTGGATCGCTTGGAGCATTATCATTGATTTTGTCATGCGTAGAAAGGCGCCCTTTAGTCACAAAATAATTATGATTGTGAATGATTTTTAAATCGGGACAAGAGTGTAAATTTTCGGTTTTATTGATGTGGACGATCTCAGCAGTAGCTCCATCGCAGGCGGCTATGCTGTCACCCACATTAAGATCTCGCGCTTTTATCCACTGCTTAGTCACAAGCGATAAAACGTAATCCTCTACGACAAACATCGACGTTTTAATTTCACCAATAGCATATTCAATCTCGATCATATCTTGAGTACTACTTCCAAATATCAGCTTTATAGGGTTCGGTTGTGGAGGGATGTTACAGTAATACCGATATTAAACGATCAAAAAAATCCCACTTACTGCAAATAAGCGGGATTTTACATAAAGGATTTATTATTCTCTTCTCCGGTAAAGACTAAGAAACCGACAGAAGCTGTTAATGCGAATGATTAATCACACGCTTAAAAAGAGTAACGAGCACCCAGAACAAATTCATCTGCACTGTTATTATTACCATGTCCAGCTGAAGTATCCGTATTTAGTGCAACTTTATAACTCGCATATGCTGCTACGTCACCAATATAGCGGGCATATTCAAATGCAACGAAGTTAATATCTAACTCGTTTGTATCATCGACACTGTAGTAGTTATATGAAACATTCACATTGTTTTCACCAAATGCATAAGCGGCATATGCATCAACAGCATTGAAGTCAGAACCACCATAGCTACCACCTTGTACTAAGCCAGCAAGTAAAAATCCATCTTTAGTATAGCGAGCACCGAGCATGTATACATCTGATGATTCTGTCTCATCAATACCTACTATCTTAGATGAATTTTTCTCAAAACCTTCTGTGGCCGCATAACCAGCACTCACTTCAATATTTGGAAGTAATTGATAAGCAACCATCACACCACCGCCATTTTCCGTAGCTTTAAGGTTAGCTGATGCATTAAATTTAAAATCACCTTTGGTCACGCTATAAAGAATAGTATCTTCTGCTCTGTCGCCACTGGCTGTAATGTTCTCGTTTGTATAACCACTAAAGAATTCAGCCATATCAGTGAAATTAGTCAGATAGGTAACAGCATTATCTTGAGTACCGTATGTTACTGTACCGTAAGCTGTTTCGGCACCAACGTATAAATAACGAGTCTTAGTTTGGTTTGTCGTATCAGCGGTATCGTTATCCTGCGTTAATTCAAATTCAAATTTACCAACCGCCGTTACATCATCATTGATTTGATGTTTACCTTGACCGTTTAAACGAACACGAGATGCATCTGAAAAATCGCTGTCTGCAAGCACGCCCCTAGCTTCAACACGTCCTCCAAAAGAAAAATCGTCGGTATTTACGCTCTCTGCAAGAGTTGGCATAGATACAATAGCTGCTAATGTGAGAGATAATGCTTTATTTATTTTTGTCATGAACAATTCCAATTTTGTTTAGTCAATAGTTAAATAACTTTTTAAATCGCTGATTAAAAGCAAGTTTACGCCATCGCTATCTATGAGCGTCATTAATACCCTCAGCTATAGCACGCGTATTTAGCCTTGCTTGCGATAGTATATGGATTAACCCAATGCTCCGTAACTCGTAAAAATACCAGATAATCGTCCATCCCTAGTATCTGGGATGACTCAGAGAAAAGCGGCGACCTTAGGCGACACAGAATTGATTGGAATTGATTGAGGGTGAAATCAAAATAAAGTATTTTGATAAAATCAGTAACAATGGTTGCAATGCCATCATATCGTGTAGGGAAATACATTATTTTAGCGAGAGTAAGAATCCCACTTACTGCAAATAAGTGGGATTTTACATAAAGGATTTATTATTTTCTTCTACGGTAAAGACTATGAAACCAATAGAAGCATCGACAATTAGTTCGCAGCTGGATCGATACAAATTCCGCTAGCACGTTTAATAAATGTGCTTCTTTTAATTTGCCAGTCTCAATTATGACTTTAAGTCATATTTGACCACAAGCTTCTTTACATTCTTTAACCAGTTCAAATACTTATTACGCGAATAGACGGCGTAGGCTATGTGCTAGTAACCCACCACGACAAAAATTAATCCCCTAAACTAACCCAATGTTCAATTAAATAACGCGAAATTGAATCAACTCTTGGTACTTTCAAACCAGGTGTATCATCGCCCCAATCACCAAACGATTGTAATTCAGTACGGGAAAACCAGCGGGCGTCATCTATTTCATGCTTATCAACCTGAATATCATCACTGCTGGCATCGGCAATAAAACCGAGCATAATAGATGATGGAAATGGCCAAGGTTGTGAGGCTAAGTACTGCACATTGGTAACGCGAATACCCGACTCTTCTTGTACTTCTCTGACAACAGCAGTTTCTAATGTTTCACCGGGATCAACAAAACCCGCCAAGGTCGAGTAAACGCCTTCTGGCCATTCGACTTGGCGGCCTAACAGGCAACGTTCAATACCATCAGGAAACTGCTTTCGCACAATCATGATCACCGCAGGATCGGTACGTGGAAATGTTTGATGCTGACAATCTGGATTGGTACATAATCGTGCATGTCCTGCAGATACCGATTTATTAGCACTGCCACAACGCCCACAAAAACAATGCGAACGATGCCAAAAACCTAAACCACGCGCCAGTGCCAATAATGAAGCCGATTGGTTATCCAGTATCACCGCAACTTTACGCAAGTCGCCAAACTCACCTTCGACCAATAAAGGAGCGAATAACGCGTCATCAGTATGGGTTAAATCCAACGCAAAATAAGGTGTATTATCATTATTTTCATCAACCCCTAAAAACACAGCAGCCTCTAAATCAAGGTGCTGTACAGCCTCAAGCATTAAAAATAACGGCGCGTTATCCGCTTGCTTAAAATAGTTTTGATCAGAATGGGTCAATACCCAACGGCTATTGTTATTCTTTTGGATCGCTAGCCATTCGGGGCTTTTGCGTTGATTAGATGCACGATCAAGTAACATCTCACTGTATTTAAGCATCATTATCATCCTTGCTGTTTTCTTATATTTTGTTTACATATATTCTGTTGGTCGTTCGTCAACGCTTAGCTAAAGTTATCTGCTTGGCGTTGATAAAACTGATAAATGTGCTCAATAAACAGCTTCACTTTTAACGGCTGAAGTTTGGTATACGGATAAATCGCATAAATACCTAACGACTTAGCCACCTGTTTTGGCAATACTTCAACCAAGGTACCGACTTGTAAATCATCGGCCACCAGCACTTTAGGCACGTATATCAAACCTAAATTAAATAACGCAGCTTTGCGTAAGGCGGCAGAATTATTGGTACTGAAGTTACCTGATATTTTCACGCTGTAGTCTGCTTCACTGCCTTTAAACAACCAGTCATTAGCGCCACTTTCCTGATGGCTGTAAGCTAAACAATTATACTTGTCTAAATCTTGAGTGCGCTTCGGTGTGCCATTTTTAGCTAAATAGGCTGGTGATGCGCAGATCACCCATTGTGCTTGAACTAGACGGCGGGCAATGTAGCTCGAATCTTGTAATGCGCCAGTACGAATTGCCAAGTCAAAGTTGTTATCAATTAAATCAACAAAGCTATTATCTAGGTCCATATGTACATGAATATCGGGATAACAGGCACTAAAATCGGCAATGGCTTCGGCTAAGATAATTTCGCCAGACACAGTCGGTACAGTTAACCGAATAGAACCCGACAAGCTATCCCCTAATCCATTCATGGCATCAACAGCACCTTGCACCGATTGATAAATGGTTCTAGCATGTTCAAAAAATACTTTACCGGCTTCCGTTAGCGTTAATTTACGCGTGGTACGAAAGATCAGCTGCACACCCATTTCTTTTTCTAAACGGGTAATGTGTTTACTCACCACAGACTTAGTTAAACCAACAATATCAGCCGCTTTACTAAAAGAACCTTGTTCGATTAGGTGATAAAAAATTAAAAAATCGTCGGTACTTCGCATTATTGGTCCACTTTATGAAACAGTCATGTGTAATCGGGCTAGTATATCAAACAGTGTTAGTTCGGTACTATATCTAAGATCACATAAGTGATTTGTCTAAACCGCATCATTACAAAATTAAACAAACATAATGTGGCAAATTAACAATAAAATAAAAATAACATAGCCGCGTTATTAGGAGCCTGCAATGTCTGACCCTTACCACATACTGATTAGCAAATTACGCCAGTCCATTGATGAAAAGCGTATTATCACCGACCCGACGCTCACCCTAGCTTACGGTACGGATGCCAGTTTTTATCGTTTAATCCCAAAATTGATCTTACAACTCGCTAATTTAGACGAAGTGGTATTGGTAATTAAGACTTGCTATGACATGGCGATCCCAGTGACCTTCCGCGCAGCAGGCACTAGCTTATCAGGACAAGCCTTGTCAGATTCAGTACTGATCATGCTTACCTCTGATTGGCGCGAACATAAAGTATTAAACAACGGCGAACAGATCTGGTTACAACCAGGCATTATCGGAGCCGAAGCGAATAAGATCTTAGCCCCTTACCAACGTAAGATCGGTCCAGATCCAGCCTCTATCAACACCTGTAAAATTGGTGGTATTGCTGCAAACAATTCATCAGGTATGTGTTGTGGTACTGCGCAAAACAGTTACCAAACCTTAGCGGGCATGACAGTTGTACTAGCCGACGGTACGGTACTGAATACCTTAGACAATTACAGTGTTGCACAGTTTAAAATGAGTCATAGCGAGATGCTTGATGATCTGACTAAACTAGCGCAAGCATGTAAAGACAATACCGCATTGGCAGACAAGATCAGCCACAAATATCGCCTTAAAAACACCACTGGTTATAGCCTTAACTCATTAACCGATTACAGCGATCCAATTGATATATTACAGCATTTGTTTATTGGCTCGGAAGGCACATTGGGCTTCATTGCCGACGTTACTTATAATACGGTGATCGACCATAGCTTTAAAGCCACAGGTCTGTATTTGTTTGCCGATATTGAACAAACCTGTTTAGCCGTAAGCGCACTTGCTAACACCAGCATTGCAGCTGTAGAGTTAATGGATAACCGCGCCTTAAATTCAGTTGCAGACAAACCTGGGATGCCAGACTTTATTACCCAACTTGCCGCTGAACATAATACCGAAGCCGCGGCATTATTGGTTGAAATCCACGCTGAAAACGAAACATCGTTAAATCAACAAATCGCTGAAATCAGCACTTTGATTAATCAATTCAATCCTACTGAAGCGGTTGAGTTTAGTACCGATACCAAGATCTATAATCAATTATGGGCAATCCGTAAAGAGCTATTCCCCGCAGTGGGCGCGGTACGTGAAGTGGGTACAACCGTAATCATCGAAGATGTTGCCTTCCCTATTGAACAATTGGCCGCAGCGGTACGTGACTTAGAGATCCTATTTAAAAAATACCATTATGATGAAGCAATCATCTTTGGTCATGCGTTAGCAGGTAATTTACACTTTGTATTTACCCAAGCATTCGAAACAGAAAAAGAGATTAATCGTTACAGCGGTTTCATGGACGATGTGGCCCAGTTAGTCGCGGTCGAGTATCAAGGTTCATTAAAAGCCGAGCACGGTACAGGCCGTAATATGGCACCGTATGTCGAGCTTGAATGGGGCAGCGAAGGTTATGCCTTGATGCAAGAGATCAAACGCATCTTTGATAAAACGGGAATTTTAAACCCTGGTGTCATCTTAAATGATAATAAAGACAGCCACATCACCGATTTAAAAATCATGCCAGCAGCAGATGATATTATTGATAAGTGTATTGAATGTGGTTTCTGTGAACCGGTTTGCCCTTCACGAGAATTATCGTTAACGCCCCGACAACGTAATACCGTATATCGTGAGATCAGCCGCTTACAACGCAGCCAAGACGATCCAGCACGTCTGGCCGAATTAGAGAAGTCATTTAAATATTTAGGTATTGATACCTGCGCCGCAACAGGTTTATGTGCAGAACGCTGCCCAGTGGATATTAATACTGGAGACCTGATCCGTAAGTTACGCCAACAGCATTCCCCAATCGCCAATGTTATCGCGCGTTGGAGTAGCGATCACTTTGCTGGGTTAACCACTGCCACGCAAGCTGGACTTAGTGTGGCTAACGGTATTCATACTGTTTTAGGGTCCAAGGCAATGCGCACTGTTACCAAAACCACCCGTAAACTCAGTGGCGGCGCAGTACCATTATGGACGCCGAGCATGCCAAAAGCAGCAGGTAAAGTGAAGTTATTAGCAAGTGATGGTCTGGCGCATAAAAAAGTCGTCTACTTTCCAAGTTGTGCAGCACGTAATATGGGCACTGCGAAGAATGCCATGGATAACCGCCCACTTGCTGAAGTGACGCAAGCTGTATTACAAAAAGCTGGTATCGAAGTCGTTATGCCAAGCAAGTTATCAGAAAAATGCTGTGGTATGCCGTATAAGAGTAAAGGTTTTGTGGATACAGCCTTGAGCAAATCAGCGCAGTTAGAAGCCGCATTATGGGAAGCATCAGAGCAAGGTAAATTACCGATATTAATGGATACTAGCCCGTGTGCGAGTACCAGTATTGAGCTGATGACCAAAGACATCTCGATTTATGAACCATTCCGCTTTGTGGCTGAGTTCGTGATGCAGCATGTTGATATTATCCCGCAACCAGAGCCTGTGATGTTGCATATTACCTGTACCTCACGTAAGCAAGGTTTAGCGGGTGTAATGGAAAAAGTCAGTCGTGCTTGTGCACAACAAGTGATTATTCCAGAAGATATTCAATGTTGTGGTTTTGCTGGTGATAAAGGCTTTACTACGCCAGAGCTTAACGCATCGGCCTTGTCACCATTAGCACGTCAAGTACCGAGTAATTGCAGTGAAGGTTATTCGAATAGCCGTACTTGTGAGATTGGTTTATCAGAGCACAGTGGTATTGAATATCGCTCGATATTGTATCTGGTAGATAAAGTAAGTGAAAAACGTGTTAGTTAGAAGCTCGCTTTAAACGAGTAATAATGAATAAGCAGGTCAATGGCCTGCTTATTTATTTCGTAACACTAAATAATCTCCCACAGTCCCAGTACCCTTACCTATCTCAACAAACCCTTTAGCAAGATAAAACTGCTTGGCGTTTTCATTCTTGACCATGCATTTCAACGTCTGCGGTCGACCATTCAGCTCTGTCAGCATTGTGAGTAATTTAGAACCAACGCCCATACCCTGCGCATCATCGGCAACAAACAAGTGATGGATGAAATTGTCCGGTTCATCAACGCTGATAAACCCCAGAACCTTATCACCAGTAACGGCTAAATAAATAGCTTCATCGGTAGTATCCGTATCAAAGTCCGTTAACTGATAGCCACTGCAATCCAGCCAAGTAAAAGTAGATGTCCTTGATGCCATATAAAGCGCACGTAAAGCCGGTAAATATTGCGGTGAATAAGCTGCTATTTCCATATCTCCGTTATCTCCATATAATAAGTATCCCTAACTACGAACTTGGTTTTGCCAATAACGGTGTAATCCGTCGATATCTTCTGAACACATAAGCGGCATTGCACCTTTCAGCTGTTCTTCCGTCCACGTCCACCATTGGATCTCGAGTAATATCGCAATTTTCTGCTCGGTAAATCGATAACGAATGTGTTTAGCTGGGTTTGAGCCGACGATAGAATAAGGTTTAACGTCCTTAGTCACCACGGCCCGGCTGGCAATAATCGCCCCGTCACCCACTCTAACACCACTCATGATCATCGCTTCGGAGCCAATCCAAACGTCATTACCAATCACAGTATCACCAGCACGTTGAAAGCCGACTTTTGCATCTGCAAAGTTTTCATTACTTTGATAGAAGAACGGAAAGGTGCTGACCCACTGATGTTGATGGCCTTGATTACCTGCCATCATAAACACTGCACCCGAACCAATAGAACAGTAACTGCCGATAATTAGCTTATCAACGTCAGTGCGATCAGGTAATAAATAACGCGCGCAGTCATCAAAGCTATGATTATGATAATAGCCAGAATAATAGCTGTGTTCACCAACAATAATATTTGGGTTTGTCACCTGTTCTTTTAGTGATTTACCCACAAACGGGCTTTCAAAATAATTGTTCAACCTAGGTCCCTTTTGCTTTCTTTTTGTTTCTGTCTCTGTCTTTAATCATGTATTAATCTGATGATTTTAACGCAGATCTGTACGGTGAATACCGTAAATCGCATGATCGACTATCTCGCCATTAACGTTTTCAGCGTTACTAATAATGCCTTCTAACGCCATATTCAAACGCTCGCATACTCGACGACTTGCGATATTGTCGACAGCGGCACATATCTCGACTTTGTCCATACCTAACTCAGAGAATGCGTATTCAATTAAAAAACTCACCGCTTTAGTCACTATGCCCATACCTTGGTATTTTTCACTTAACCAATAGCCAATTACAACTTTTTTAAGCTCCTGATCAATACGGTTAAAACTGATATTACCCACCACCGTATGCTGATAAACCAACGCACAACTCATCGACTTACCTTCTGCATATCCTTGCAAGGATTTACGGACAAACTCAAGAAAGAAGGCTTCATTATCGGCATTAGTCGCCCACGGTAACCATGTTGATAAATACGCACGTTCCGCCGTAACAATATCTAAATAACGACGAGCGAATGAAGGCTGCACAATCGCTAATTGTAAGTCTGGATCAACATTTAATGTGAACATTTGTCTCTCGCCCTAGATAATTAATATATCTCCATACTAGGATTTATTAATACCTCGAACAAGGTAAATCCGACAATATTGCATAAAAAAGAGAGCGGCCTTGATCTAGGCGGAAGAAAAGAAGATATTTTAGATACAAGATAGCAGGCAAATGTCCGAAGCTGGACATTCGGTTATGGTTCGGTCCATCTCAGTTTAATTAGGCTTGGGTATAACTAATAATATTGTGGATTGTCACAGGCTTTCCCGTCATATTACGGTAACCGTGCTGCTGGTCAGCATTAAACTTAATACTCTCTCCTTGCTTCAAAATATGCCATTCCAGTTCAGTACCCTCTGGAGTCTTCGCTAAGAAGTATTCCATCGCACCGTCAACAGCAATAATATGCTCAACTACCCCTGTATTATGCGGTGCCGAGATATGCGATCGTTGGGGATCTAACGTGATCTGGAATACTTCAATCTTAGTCAGTGCGTCATAAGGGAATAGTGTCACTATGTGAATATCTTGCTCACTATTTTCCAATTTATTTATCGGTTTATTGGCCGGCTGTGTTTGTGCCAAATCAGTCAAAAAGTAAGAAAGTGGTAACTCAAAACCATTGGCAATATTCCATAATCGCACCACAGTTGGACTTGATTCACCGCGCTCAATTTGCCCTAGCATGGCTTTTGATACGCCAGTGTATTGACTGGTTTTGTCTAAACTCCAGCCTTTGTTACTACGCGCAGTTTTAAGACGCGAGCCTAAAGATGCATGAATATTGATAATAATGTCCTTTGTGATAGCACAACCCATTGTGCGTTATAACATACAGTGTTACTTTATCGAGATGGGGCGTGCGTTATTGCGCACAAAGACTTTATCACGAAATCGATAATTGGAGAAGCGGTGACAATGACCAGCACAATTTTAAATAGAATAAACATGGGGTTTATTGCTTCTTTAATCGGCTTTACCAGCTCTATCGCTTTAATATACCAAGCGGCTTCGAACCTCGGTGCAGACATAGTGATGATATCAAGTTGGGTCTTTGCGTTGGGGCTTGGTATGGGGCTCTCCTCTATTGGCCTATCACTCTATTACCGCACCCCTTTGTTAATCGCATGGTCGACACCCGGTGCAGCACTATTAATCACCAGTACCCAAGGCTTTAGCATTAACGAAGCTATCGCAGCCTTCATTTTCTCAGCCTGCTTAATCGCACTGTCAGGTATATCCGGGTTATTTGAGAAGTTAATGAATCGCGTGCCCTTACAAATCGCCAGTGCCATGCTGGCTGGGATCTTACTGTCGTTTGGCATCGATGTATTTAATGTTATGAACGAGTCCCCGCAGCTTGTCGGTCTCATGTTTATTACCTACTTAGTCAGTAAATCATTGATCCCGCGATTTGCCATGCTCGCGGTTTTAATTGTGGGAATTATGTCTGCATCGATGCAAGGATTCTTTATCGTACCAGATTTAGAATGGAGTTTCGGACAACTTATTTATATTGAACCTGAATGGAACTTAGCCGCGCTAATCAATATCGGTTTACCCTTGTTTCTGGTCACGATGGCAACCCAAAACATGCCCGGCATCGCCATTTTAAAAGCCCATGGTTATCACGCGCCGGTATCCAAATTAATGACGGTAACAGGCATGACCAATATGCTCATTGCGCCCTTTGGTGGTTTCGGTATTAATTTAGCCGCGATCACCGCGGCAATCTGTATGTCAGAAGAAGCAGACCAAGATCCGAAAAAACGCTATTGGGCAGCGGTGAGTGCAGGGGCGTTCTATTTGTTAATGGGAGTTTGTGCGTTAAGCCTCATGACCTTATTTCAAGCCATGCCCTCAGCCTTAATATATGCATTAGCCGGGACAGCCCTCTTCTCTACAATTGGCAGTAGTTTGCAACAAGCTTTTGTTGAATCACCTTATAAAGAAGCGGCACTAATGACCTTTTTAGTCACCGCATCTGATTTTACCTTGTGGCATATTGGCTCGGAATTATGGGGCATTACGGCTGGGTTAATCACCATAGTGATTTCAGGACTAGTAACAGCGAAAAAATCAGTATCCGCTAAAGCATAAACCAAATAGATATCTAAGCTGTATCTTCGCTTTCAAACCAGCGATACACAATACCCGCTAAGATAGCGCCGACGATCGGTGCAACCCAGAATAACCATAACTGCGACAGTGCCCAATCGCCTTGGAAAATCGCGACACCAGTACTACGAGCAGGATTAACCGAGGTATTGGTGACTGGAATAGTGATTAAGTGGATCAAGGTTAAACCAAGACCAATTGCAATCGGTGCAAAGCCTTGTGGCGCACGTTTATCCGTTGCCCCCAGGATGATGATTAAGAACATGAACGTCATGACGATTTCTGTCACTAATGCCGCCACTAGCGTATAACCTCCTGGTGAATGTTCACCATAACCGTTTGATGCAAAACCAGCAGAAGCATCAAAACCAACTTGACCACTTGCGATCAAATATAAGATTGCAGCTCCGGCAATACCCCCTAATACTTGCGCAAAAATATAAGGCCCAAGCTCTGCAGCAGAAAAACGACCGCCAGACCAAAGCCCGATTGAAACAGCAGGGTTTAGATGACAACCCGAGATATGCCCAATCGCAAACGCCATGGTTAATACGGTCAAACCAAATGCCAGTGACACTCCTAATAATCCGATACCGACATCTGGAAATGCAGCGGCTAACACAGCACTACCACAACCGCCTAGAACTAACCAAAATGTGCCTATAAACTCAGCAGCCAGCTTTTTTGTTAACGTCATGATTAAATCCATATAATAGTGTCAAAACATTAATTGAGGATAGTCTAGAATGCCGATTTTGCGCCCATGTTAACTTGCCCTTGCCACATTAAATCAGCACCAAATTGTTGCTTATACTTCATAATACACCCTGTAATATCGTGATTGACTGTTAAAAATATAGCATTGCCACTGCTTTATCCTCATCTACAGGATCACTTTTTCAACAAAAAACTATATACTCCCCTGCTCAACCGCCCTTTGGTTTCATAATACGAGAGACAGATATGCTGCACCAGACGTTACAACACTATTTTGGCTATGATCAATTTAGAGAAGGCCAAGAAGCTGTCATTAACAGTATTGTCAGTGGCAATTCAAGTGCAGCAATCTTTCCAACTGGCTCAGGTAAATCATTATGCTATCAGGTATCAGCCTTACACTTACCTCATTTAACCTTGGTCATTTCACCTTTATTAGCCCTAATCCAAGACCAGCTATTGTTTTTAAAGAAACATAACGTCGCGGCAGCTAAAATTGATTCGAGCATGTCAGTCGATGAAGTCAGAGATACCATGTCAAAAGTTCGTGAGGGCAAAGTAAAGATCTTAATGATTTCGGTTGAACGCTTGAAGAATGAACGCTTTCGTAAATTCATCAAGCAAGTACCAATTTCATTATTGGTGATCGATGAAGCCCACTGTATTTCAGAATGGGGACACAACTTCCGCCCCGATTACTTAAAACTACCGCAGTACCAAAAAGAGCTAAACATTAAACAAGCTTTATTATTAACGGCAACTGCGACACCTGCAGTGATTAAAGATATGGAAACTAAGTTTAATATCAAGCCAGAAGATATTATACAAACTGGTTTTCATCGCGCTAACCTTAGCTTATTAATGCACCCTATTGCCCAAGACAAAAAACTACATGCGCTAACTCGCTGGCTAGGTAAAAAGGCCGGACAAGCATCCATTGTCTATGTCACCTTGCAAAAAACCGCAGAAGAACTAGCCAGTGCCCTGCAACAAACAGGTATTGAAGCCGTGGCTTATCACGCAGGCATGCCCACCGAGATACGCGAAGAAGTACAGCAAAACTTCATGCGTAATGGCATCGACTGTATTGTTGCAACCATCGCCTTCGGGATGGGTATCGATAAAAGCAACATCCGTAACGTCGTGCATTTTGATTTGCCTAAATCCATCGAAAACTACAGTCAGGAGATTGGCCGTGCGGGTCGTGACGGTAATGATTCACAATGCTTAGTATTAGCGAATCTAGATAACCAAAGCATTCTCGAAAACTTCGTTTACGGTGATACACCCGAGCTCAATGGCATTGAAACGGTACTTGCCGAGATCCAAGCCACCGGGACTGAATGGGAACATACTTTATACGGGTTATCGATGAGCAGTAACTTGCGCCAAGCCCCATTAAAAACCTTACTGGTGTATTTAGAAATGCAAGGCATCATCAAGCCTCTGTATTCGTATTTTGCCGAGTACCGCTTTAAATTTTTGAAAGAACCGGCGCAAATACTCAGCCAGTTCACTGATGAAAAACGCGTGTTTATTGAAGAAATATTTAACGCATCACCAGCGAAACGAACTTGGGCAACGGTTAACTTCGAACGTATGAGTGAAGGTTACCAAGAACAGCGGAGCCGCGTGATCACCGCGCTGGAATTTTTACATGAACGCAATAATATTGTCCTTGAAAGCAAGCTAATGACCGATGTATATCAGATATTGAATTCTCGTTTTGATAGCCAGCAATTAGCCGAAACTCTGCATCAACAATTTTTGCATAAAGAACAAAGTGAAATAAAACGCGTGCATGCGGTAGGCCAATATATTCAGAGTTCACAATGCTTGAGTAAAGGTTTATCAACCTACTTTGGTGATGATAATGCGCCAGAAAAATGCGGTACTTGCTCTGTCTGTCAGGGGCGTATTGCACAATTGCCGCAACCACCCAGCATGCCTCCACTATCAATAGAGCACGTTGTCGAACTAAGCCAAGCATTTATTAATGCTTGCGACAAACAGCCTACGCCAGTATTAATCACGCGTTTCTTATCCGGTATAAGTACACCGTTATTTATGAAAATGAAAGCGAAGAAGATCAGTAATTTTGCCGCGCTGCAAGCCTATCCTTATCAGCAGGTATTAGATCTGATTAGACACAGTTGAAAAAACTAAATCGAGAGCATAACAAATATGCTCTCGATTTTAGTTAGAAGACGTTTAGTTCAGTGATTCTATCGGCTACATCACCTTAGACAGTGCCAGTTTACGTGCGATTTCTTCCGCTAATGCATCCAGCCATTCGTATCGTTTACGGTACATCGCGCGTTTAGTACGTTTAATGTCTTCTAGATTTTTGCGTATTTCTAGAGGACTTAATTCATAAAGGCTTTCATTATATTTTTCGGCACCCAATGATTCCCAATGCGCATCATAATTAGAAGTGACGGTTTTCTTTTTATATCGGTTGCATTGGTATATATGAGCTTTGTTATTGACCAGTAAAAGACGCTTTACATCCCAAACATTGGCAATGATGGTAAGCATCTTAATCATCATGTCCTTGGGTCTTTGCCCGTGATGCTGCTTAGTAAAGTATTTGATACGTTCATTTATTTCTGGCGAACTCTTAGGGCCTTGTAAGCCACCCACTATTATCGTTCTACCTTCACCAATATTATCACTCACACTGAAGGTGAGCGCATAGAAAACGTTGCCAGTCTCATCGAGTAACTTTAAACCCAAATCACCTTCTTTGTGATTCTTTGCACAATAGCCAAGTGAAACACTATACTCTTGCTCACCAACAAGAAATCGGGTGACTTCTAACCCTTGCGCTGAACTGTACATAGTGAGAGCCGTTTTTTCCGGTAACTGTTCAGTAATAAAATCATAGTGCTCACAAATCAGATTAATTCGTTCAACAGTCCCATTCGTGATATCGACGTAAGGACGAAATATTTTTTGTAAATACTTAGGGTGCTGTTCTAATAATAAATCAAGGTAAGGTGCTTTGATTGCCGCTTGTAGTTTATGGAAATGAGAACGATATGCAAGTGCTTGTAATACAAACTTCAAGCGATAAAACCAGCGGAACTTACGACGTCTAAACGTATTTTTATCCGAGTCAGAAAAAGCGACACCGCTTAATTCGATGAGATTTTTAGTTCGCATTTTATACCTTACTGCTGATGAATAGTTAACACACGTCACACTTTGGTTACATTTAACCACAAAAAAGGTGATCGACATGCAATATTTGATATTTAATTCTATCAATAATGAATTTATAAGTATATAGAATGGCTAAATGGCTTTTATATAGAGTTAGGTAAGGAAAATCTGGAGTGCAGTTAAGGGCCGTAATAACAGAAAATAGGACAGTATAATCGAGGCAAAAAAAAAGCATGACATTTACTGCCATACTTTCTTTAAACTTGATTCTTAAATTAAAGCACAATTACTAATTCGTTAATCAATAGCATGTAACCCATGAATAAAATAACGAACTAGCAAGTCGTAAACAATAATTACACTAATTTTTTAAGTTCGTTCGCAACAAACTCAACCTGTGGGCCAACCACAACCTGTACTGCTGTTTTACTTGGCTTGATTACACCCGGAACATGGCGCTTAAGTTCAGCATCATTGACTAGGCCAGAGTCTTTAACTTCAAGACGTAAACGTGTCGCACAATTATCAATATGGACAAGATTATCTTTGCCGCCTACCAATTCTAAAACTTTACCTGCAACGTCAGCATGTGAAGCTTTACCCGCTTTAGCAGGAGCCGCCGCTTCGTCACCAGCGTCTTCACGACCCGGTGTTTTAAGGTCAAACTTAACAATGATAGTACGGAATGTTACGTAGTAGATTACGAAGAATGCAGCACCTTGAACAAGTAACATATACCATTGTGTTGCTAATGGATTACCTGAAGACAATACTAAGTCAACCAGACCCGCACTGAAACCAAAACCGGCCATCCAATGCATCGAGGCTGCGATGAATAGCGAGAGACCCGTTAGCACGGCATGTATTACATAGAGTACAGGAGCAACAAACATGAATGAAAATTCAATTGGTTCTGTTACGCCCGTGAAGAATGCCGCAAAGCCAGCTGCCATCATGATTGAGGTAACGCTTGCTTTATTTTCAGGTTTAGCAGTATGAATGAAAGCCAATGCAGCACCTAATAGACCGAACATCATGATTGGGAAGAAACCAGCTTGATACATGCCTGTCACACCCGGTACAGCCGTGCCTTCTGCAATTGATTTAGAACCAGCTAAAAAGTTAGGTATATCGTTAATACCTGCTACGTCAAACCAGAATACAGAGCTTAATGCATGGTGAAGACCAACAGGAATAAGCAGACGGTTAAAGAACCCATAAAGACCCGCACCCGCTGGTCCCATATCTTTAATGCCAATACCGAAACCCACTAAACCATCAAAAATCATTGGCCATACATACATAAGCACGAATGAAGCCCCCATCATAACAAAAGATGTTACGATAGGAACAAGACGACGACCACTGAAGAACGTGAGGGCTTTTGGTAATTCAACTTCACTGAAACGGTTATACAATTCAGCTGAAATAACACCCACTAGAATACCAATAAACGGGTTTTGAATTTTAGCAAATGCAGCGGAAACTTGATCAACATCCACACCTTGGATTGCAGCTACTGCAGCCGGTGAAAGCAATGTGGTTACGACTAAGAAGCCAACAAGTCCAGCAAGTGCCGCTGAACCGTCTTTATCTTTTGACATGCCGTAAGCAACACCGACAGCAAATAGAAGGGCCATATTATCAATAATAGCGCCGCCTGATTTGATAAAGAATGCAGCAAATATATTGTCACCACCCCAAGCAACTGGATCAATCCAATAACCAATACCCATTAATATAGCAGCAGCAGGTAGCACTGCTACAGGAACCATCAGTGCTCGACCGATTTTTTGTAAATAGCTAAACATACAGCCATTATCCTTATTTAAGTTTAAATCCAAATCAATGTTTTGTTCTTGTTATGAAACTGTTCAAGTTCCATTAAAAGAACAGACTTTTTACTTACGCCATAACTTATTTCGTAATGTAAAGTAAGAACGATTGAATGACAAACGTAATTCACCTTTAATTCATTACACTGTGATCTATTTCAACCATTTGAGCATAAAAAGACAAGTTTTGATGGCTGGATCCTAAAACTTAATTTACAATTTAAAAAAAGTATCAATTACCATTAAAAAATTATAGAGAGTAACGCATGAGATTAATTCCTTTACTTACCCCTGCTCAAGTTGGTCGCTGGAGCGCTGCTTACATCGCTAACAAGATTAACGCATTCAACCCAACTGCAGACAAGCCGTTTGTATTAGGTCTACCAACTGGCGGAACTCCTCTAACAACCTATAAAGAGCTAATCAAGTTACACCAAACTGGTGAAGTTAGCTTTGAACACGTTGTTACTTTCAACATGGATGAATATGTAGGTATAGATAAAGATCACCCAGAAAGCTACCGCACATTCATGTACAGCAACTTTTTCAATCACGTAAACATTCAAGATAAAAACGTTAACTTACTGAATGGTAATGCTGACGATCTGGATGCTGAATGCCAGCGTTATGAAGACAAAATTAAGAGCTACGGTCAAATTAACCTATTCATGGGTGGCGTTGGCGTTGATGGTCACATCGCATTTAACGAACCAGCTTCATCACTGGCTTCACGCACTCGCATCAAAACACTAACAGAAGACACGCGTATTGCGAATTCACGTTTCTTCGATAACGATATTAGCCAAGTGCCAAGACTCGCGCTTACCGTTGGCGTAGGCACACTATTAGACTCACAAGAAATCTTAGTGTTAATCACAGGTCATAATAAAGCCCAAGCACTTGAAGCGGCTGTCGAAGGTAGTGTTAACCACCTTTGGACAATCTCTGCACTACAGTTACACCCTAAATCAATCATTGCGTGTGACGAACCAGCAACGATGGAATTAAAAGTGAAAACTGTACGCTACTTTAAAGAGCTAGAAGCGGAAAACATTCAAAGCTTTATTACGGAGTAAGTCCATGTATGCACTCACTAATTGCACTATCTATACAAACGACAGTGTGTTAACTGAGCACTGTGTAATTGTCGATGGTGAATACATTCATGACCTGGTTGCTGTCGCAGATTGCCCAGCAAATATCGAACGTATTGACCTTGCCGGTGCAAGCTTAACTGCTGGTTTTATTGATTTACAACTCAATGGTTGCGGTGGTGTATTGTTTAATACGGATATCAGTATTAACACCCTTGAAATCATGCAACAAACCAACGAGCGCTTTGGCTGTACTAGCTACTTGCCAACATTGATCACGGCTACCGATACAGAAATGAAGTCTGCGATTGATACGATGACGGCGTATTTAGAAAAACACAGCAACCAAGCACTCGGCTTGCATTTAGAAGGTCCTTACCTGTCTACAGCGAAGAAAGGCATTCACAGTATTAACCTTATTCGTCGCAGTGAACAAACGATGATCGACCATATCTGTACCAATAGTGCAGTAATCAGCAAAGTAACCTTAGCGCCAGAAAATACTGACGCGGCACACATTGCACAGTTAACCGCTGCAGACGTATTAGTATCAGTTGGCCACACGAACGCAACGTACACCGAATGCATGCAAGGTTTTGAAGCTGGTGCGCGTTTTGCGACGCATTTGTTTAATGCCATGAGCTCAATTACGGGTCGTGATCCAGGTGTTGTTGGCGCAATTTACGATCATAAAGAGGTATACGCCGGTATTATCGTTGATGGCCACCATGTCGATTACGCGAATGTACGTATGAGCCATAAGTTAATGGGCGAAAAATTAGTCTTAGTGACTGATGCCGTCGCGCCAGCGGGGGCCAACATCGAATCTTTTGACTTTGTTGGCACAGAAGTGTTCTATCGTGATGGTAAATGTGTTGGTGCCGATGGTACACTAGGCGGTTCAGCATTAACGATGATCGAAGCAGTTGAAAATACAGTGAAATATGTTGGCTTACCGCTGGCAGAAACACTGCGTATGGCAAACCTATACCCAGCAAAAGCAATTGGTGTAGCAGATAAACTTGGTAGCATTGCAAAAGGCAAAGTTGCGAATTTAACAGCCTTCAATGCCGACTTCACCGTTATCAAAACGATTGTAAACGGAAAAGTGAAAAGCTTCTAATTATGAAACATAGCCCAGTCGCCAATATTGAATTTATTAAACAAGTAAATACCGCTTCTGTTTATCGCCTTATCGATGAACAAAAGCAAATTTCACGTGTCGCTTTAGCAAAACTAAGCGAGCTAGCGCCTGCAAGTATTACGAAGATGGCACGTCAATTAATGGCGGCAGGGTTAATTAAAGAAATTGCACAGCAAGCCTCGACAGGTGGTCGACCAGCGATATCACTGACCTGCGAGATAGAAAAATTTGTCTTTGTAAGTAGTAAACTTGGTCGTAACAATTTAACCATCGCATTGCATGATATTGCAGGGACTAAGCTCACTACTTACCGTGTTGCTTTAGACACTGCACCAGACAACAATGTGATCCCATTTTTATTAGCACAGATTGCCGATTTCATCGACGCTAATATCAATACTGATTTACAACGTTTGATCGCCATTGCAGTGACATCACCCGGTTTGATCGACCGTGAATCAGGTACCATAGTGTATCTACCAAAACACAATCTAAAAGATATTCCACTCGGAAGCCTACTCACCAAAAAGTTTAGTGTTCCCGCGTATATTGCCAACCACACCCAATCGCTGTCATTAGCTGAGTTGTACTTTGGTGCAGCGCAAGATTGCCAAGACAGTGTGTTACTGTCCGTTCATGATGGTGTTGGTTCGGGTATCATTAATAACGGTAAAATCTTTACCAACCACAATAATCAAGTAGGTGAAATAGGACATATTCGCATTGATCCTCTCGGTTTACCTTGTCATTGTGGCAGCCATGGTTGTTTAGAAACGATAGCCTCTAATGAAGCGATCCTTAAACAGATAACAGGGTTAATTAATCAAGGTCACGAAACCAGCCTCACGATCGAAGGCTTAACTATCGAAGGCATCTGTAGTGCCGCAAATAGCGGTGACGAATTAGCCATACAAGTATTGCAACGCGTGAGTAAATTACTCGGTCAAGCAATCGCAATCATCGTTAACTTGTTCAATCCACAAAAATTGTTAATCAAGGGCGAGATTGTCGCAGCAAAAGAATTAATCTTCCCGATTATTGAACACAGTGTACAACAACATGCTTTAGGTAGTTTTGTACCAAACGTAGTGATTAACGAAGCACAGTTTCAAAATGAACCCTCTATGGCCGGCGTAGCGTTAGTCCGAAAAGCGCTATTGGAAGGTAGCCTGCTCAATCATATCATTCATGAATATGATAATAGCTAACGTAATTTCAGAATGAATAATCCGCCTTAAACTCACCAATACAGTTTAGGACGGGCTCATTTCTAGCGTTATCATTTTTACTTTTATTTGCTATAATCTCCTACTCAGCGTTGCTGATGATACCAATGCGTTAAATAAGTAATAATCTATTTATTCGGATTGGTATAATCCCTTTTATTGACTGTTAATGAGTATTGATATGCATTTCGATGACAATATCCGCATGGTTTTCTCAACCGAAAGCGGCCGTATTAAAGAAGAAAAACACGTTGAAACGGCACCTGAAGGTGATGGTATTGTACGTATTCGCCGCGAAACCAAAGGCCGTAAAGGTAAAGGCGCGACGACGATTAGCGGTATAGCATTACCTGAAAAAGAATTAAAAGCGCTAGCGAAAGAATTGAAAAAGAAAAGCGGTGTTGGTGGCAGTGTCAAAGATTTCATCATCGAAATCCAAGGTGATCAGCGTGACATGGCAAAAGAATTTTTAGAGAAAAAAGGCTACACAGTAAAACTCGCAGGCGGCTAATCATCCCACGTAAGCGCTAAACTAACCATCACTTTAAACACTTGTTATTTATCTCAAATCAAGGCAACATAACCTTGTCGACGGTGATCACATGATCATTAATCGATTAAATTCTCAGGGCGGGGTGTAATTCCCCACCGGCGGTAATAATCAGGCGGTCGATTTATTCGTCACCTATTTCAGCCCGCGAGCGCCTAAGTGACTTATGTTTATAAAGTCTTCTGATTTAATAAACATAAGTCACTTAGGGTCAGCAGATCTGGTGAACGCTATGCCCCATAGCCTAGTCCAGAGCCGACGGTAATGTACATACATATCATGTATGGCTAAGTCCGGATGAGAGAGAATGTAAGATGCGTTAACATCTGCCTTGGTAGATGATTAATCACGCACCTCTAATTCTGCACGCCCTGATTCTGGAACCCAATATTTTATATAGTTGTATATTAAGGATTTAAACCATGAATCAGTCTTTACTTTCCCCTTTTGGCAACGCGATCACGCGTGTTGAAACAGCACTAACAGCATTACGTTTAGGCAAAGGGGTTTTAGTTGTTGATGATGAAGACCGCGAAAATGAAGGCGATATGGTGTACGCGGCTGAATCGCTTACCAATGAACAAATGGCATTACTGATCCGAGAAGGCAGTGGTATTGTTTGTGTTTGTCTGCCTGACGAGCGTGTTAAACATTTAGAGCTTGCACCTATGGTTGAGAACAACTCAAGCCAGTATGGTACTGCGTTTACTGTGAGTATCGAAGCGGCCGTTGGCGTAACAACAGGCGTATCGGCTGCTGATCGCGTTACCACAATTAAAGCTGCGATTGCCGATGATGCAATGCCAAGTGATCTGGCACGTCCAGGTCATGTTTACCCGCTACGCGCACAACCAGGTGGTGTATTAACACGCCGTGGCCATACCGAAGGGACCATTGATTTAATGAAACTCGCGGGGCTAAAACCTGCAGGTGTATTATGTGAAGTAACCAATCCTGACGGTACAATGGCACGTTTACCAGAAATCATTACTTTTGGTGAAAAGCACGACTTACCAGTATTAACGATTGAAGATATTGTGACTTATCGCAACGCACAGTTAGATCAAGTCGGTTAATCGTTTTAAATAAAAAGGCACTGTCATTACGATTATTAGCTTCAACTCACGCTCATTTATCGTTAAACATCAGTGCCTTTATACATAGCAACCTTGATAAAGAACACCATAAACAGCAAATCATTTAAGCCGTAGATGGTATAAAATATACCGGCAAATAAGTCTGTTTCATACAGGCTAAATAAATTATGCGTGCTTAGCCAATACACCCATGCGCCCACGTATACCAATTTTTCTATCGCAAAAACTGAGACTAACAAACGAATATTACCCTTGGTCATCGCGGCAGCAAAATATGCCAGTCCCCATACCATGATCATGACTAAACCAAAGTTAGACATCACAACAGGGTCTGCATCATTAATGGCCGTATTACTAAACAATTGCGAGAACGTCAGTACTCCACCAATATTAACCAGCGCAGCTAATATGAGGCCATATTTAATTACCGTTTTATTCATTACGACTTCCTTATTAAATTTCATTTTCCTAGTTAAAATTGAGATGCGGTGTTGAATAAGTTCAAATCACATGGTCCGCCTAATTAGCGTCACACTCGACATATTTAATAAACGCCAACAACTAAGCAAACCAATCAGACCAACAAAGCCCGCACCTGCACCGATCCCTAACAACCAATACTGAAAATGGAACGTCCCTGGCATCTCGAAGATACGACTTTGTAAAATATACACGCCAAGCTCCATGGCAATACTCGCCATCAATCCAGCTAATGCGCCTAAGGCTACAAATTCAAATAACACACTATGACGAAGTAAGCGGCCACTTGCACCAAGGGTACGTAAAATAGCAAGTTCACGTTCACGCTCTTCCATACTCGCTTGTACCTGCGCCACTAATACTAAGCTGCCAGCCAGTACCACCAGCACCAGAATAAACTCAATGGCAATAGAGACCTGCCCTATCACACTTCTTAGCTGGGTAATAATAGCGTCCACATCAATTAAGGTAATGGTCGGATACTGGCTCAAGAAATCCTGCAAAGCATCAGTTGCATCATCTGGTACATATAACGATGAAATATAAGTTACAGGGAAATCAGATAGCACATGCTGGTTAAAAATCATGTAAAAGTTAGGCTGCAGCGTTTGCCAGTTCACTTTACGAATACTGCTCACCATCACTTGTACTTCTTCACTCCCCAATTGGAACGTTAAGTTATCCCCGACAGCGACATCTAACTTATCTGCTAATGTCGATTCGATAGACACTAACGCGCGGGTATCTTCTGGCTGCCACCAGCTACCAGCAATTAAACTATTTTCATAAGGGATCGCATCACGCCAAGTCAGGTTTAGCTCTCGACCCACACCACGGCGGCCATTATCAGCAGACTTAGTTTCTTCCTTACTCACACGTTTAGTCACTTGGTCATCATTAATTTTGGTTAATCGACCACGGACGACGGGAAATAGACCGCTGGATTCAATGCCTAACGCATCAACAAAATTGTCCACTTGCTCGACTTGGCTGGCAGTAATATTGACTAAAAATCGATTGGCACTGTTATCCGGTAATTGCTTCTGCCAGTCATCAATGAGGCCATTCTTCATGACCACAATAATCAATAGCAGTTGAATAGCGATAGTAAAGCTAATCAATTGCACCGCATTTTCATTAGCACGACGTTTCAAATTGGCTAACGCTAAATGCCAAGATTTTCCAGCCTTACTACCCGCAGAACGTCCCACAGACATAAACAGACGACCAATAACGAGCAGTACGAATGCCACCAGCATACCGCCAATTAATAACGCCGCACTCAGCACTGCATCTTGGCTAAACAAATACAGCAGCGTAAAAATAGCGAATATCGCAGGTAGCGGACTCATTAACCTCGTCAACAAACTATTTTCAGCGCCACTATCACGACCGCGTAACAGGATCATCGGCGAAGTATTTACTAACTCTCTTAATGGCGTGATAGCAAAAGCCACAGCGCAAATGATGCCCGTAACAATCGCGACTAAGAAGGGATACGCCATATTACCCGTGGTCGAGGTATCAAGATAATCGCGCATGGCATACAAACCAATATTCAATATCAGATAACCCACAATTAGCCCTAAACTGATACTCAGTACACTCAATAGCGACCAATGCAGGCAATATAGTTTAGTCACATAACGCTTGGATGCACCCATGGCTTTGAACACCGCCACCACAGATTGATGACGCTGACTATAACGACGGCTTGCAACCGCAACTGCAACAGAGGCTAAAACAATCCCCAGCATACTGGCTAATGACAAGTATTTATCCGCTTTAGTTAACGCTCTCGCCAAGGGTGAATTTTGTGATTTGATATCATACCAACGCTGGTTATCAGTCAACTGTGGTTTGAACCATTGCTCAAATTCGGTAATATTGTCGGCTTCTCCGGCGAACAGGTATTTATAACTTAGTCGACTACCCGGTTGAATAAGCTCGGTTCGCTGTACATCTTGAGTATTAATAAACACCACAGGACCAGAACTAAACACACTAAACGACGCATCCGGTATTTGCGTGATCACCCCAGTGACTTTAAAACGCATGACGCCGACTTCAATGCTATCGCCAAGCTTAATGCCTAACTGTCTTAATCCTTTAGCTTCTAACCAAGCTTCACCGTATTTCGGTGAATTAGCCGCAACCGCTTGTGAGGCATCTAACGACGGACTTACCAATAATTCACCGCGTAATGGATAGGTATCCGATACCGCCGATAAGGCCGCCAACGCCATCTGATCATCAGTGAATACCATCGATGACATTTGTATCTGTTGAGCTTGGATTAACGCCAAACTTGTTGCTTTGGCTAATACCGCAGGATCAATAACACTGCCGGTATCCAATACTCGATCCGCTGCAATAAAGGTACTACTCTCGGCGGTTAATGCTTGTTTAACACGACTAGAAAAACCCGATAAAGCAAATACCGCAGACACAGCTAATACAATCGCCAGTAAGATAATGGTCAATTCACCGCGTTTTAATTCGTGTTTTAATAAACGCAGGGAGTGGTTTCGCCAATAACTCATAACGACTCACTTAACTGCTGTTTTGTCGCTAAAGGCTCTGTAACTAAAGACTCAACATTCGCTTCTGTTAACTCGCCACTGTCCATGCTCACTTGGCGCTGGCAACGTGCGGCTAATTTAGGGTCGTGAGTGACTAATATTAAGGTGGTACCCTCTTGCTTGTTAATTTCAAACAACAACTCAGCAATGTGTGATCCCGTTTTGGTGTCTAAGTTACCTGTAGGCTCATCGGCAAAAAGTATGTCGGGTTTAGAAATAAAGGCACGGGCAATCGCCACTCGCTGCTGCTCCCCACCCGACAATTGTGACGGGTAATGTTCGGCTCTGTCGGTTAAATCAACTTTAGCTAATAATTCTCGCGCTAATTGTTCGGGATTATTCATACCTGCTAACTCAGCCGGTAACATGATATTTTCCAATGCTGTTAAGCTATTTATAAGTAAGA
This sequence comes from Moritella sp. 28, assembly GCF_018219435.1. Classification (NCBI taxonomy): domain Bacteria; kingdom Pseudomonadati; phylum Pseudomonadota; class Gammaproteobacteria; order Alteromonadales; family Moritellaceae; genus Moritella; species Moritella sp. 28. The sequence continues at coordinate 3,871,315 of NZ_CP056121.1, forward strand.
ACTGCTGAAAAATAAAACCAACATGTTTCGCACGAACCGCACTTCGTTTTTCTTCATTGAATTGGTGCAATGGCTGATTTTTAAGAAAAACTTCACCGCTCGAAGGTAAATCGAGTCCCGCTATAATAGACAATAGGGTAGACTTACCAGAGCCAGACGCACCAACAATCGCTAATGAATCACCTGCTACCACAGTTAAATCCATCGGATGTAATATATCGAGGGTTTTAGCCTCTGTTTTAACTGATTTAGTTAAGGCACTTACTTTTAATATAACGTCGGAATTTAGCTTCATGTTTAAAAATGCCTTTAAAGTATTATTATTGATGGTTACCTTGTTACCTGCAGCACATGCCACAGCTAACCATAAAATTTTGTTATTGGGTGATAGCCTTAGTGCCAGTTATGGTATGACACAAAGTGAAGGCTGGGTAACCCTGCTTAATCAACAGTTAGTAAAGCAAAATGCCCCGTATAATATTATCAATGCCAGTATCAGTGGTGAAACTACCGCTGGCGGCCTGTCTCGGTTACCGGGTATTTTAGCTAAGCAATCAATTGATACACTGATTATCGAACTCGGTGCTAATGATGGTTTACGTGGTTTTCCACCCAAGTTAATCAAAAAAAATCTGACTAAGATGATAGAGCTAGCACACGCGCAGAATATTCCTGTGTATGTGATGAATATTCGTATTCCACCTAATTATGGTCCACGCTACAGCAAAATGTTTACCGATGTATTTACGCAGGTTGGCAGTGAAAAAGACATTACCGTGTTACCATTTTTCATGGAGCAGATCGCTATCGACCCAAGCTTAATGCAGAATGACGGTATTCACCCTAACCGCACTGCACAACCTAAGATTGCCGATATTATGTCAAAGCAATTAGCCGTCATTTATAGTGAGCATAACTAATATTGATGACTGAATAACCCATGTTGATAAATCCATAACATATTAAGATAAACTAGTTTGTCTTAATATGTCAGGATACGTTTCACAAATGCGGGTAAAGTACTGTCAGGGGGAGTTGTGGTAGGATTAAAATAATCCCATTTGTTGATCGGTTATCAAATCAAAACTCAAGCCAATAAATGGCAAGATACCATCAGCAATAGGTTTAATTTGTTTTTCAATGTAATGCTCAAAATCAAGTACCGAATGTTGATGCTCGACAGCTTCAGGGCCACTCAGGGTTAACACATAACTGATCCACGCTTTATGCTGATAACGTAACGGTTGCCCTAATTGGCGATTCTTCTCATCAGCAGCGCGCGCCGCTTTTACATGTGGCGGCACGTTCTTCACATAAGCAGACAATTCTTGGCGTAAACGCTTACGATAAACCAACTTATCGTTAAATTCACCAGCTAAGGTCCTTTCTACAATTTCCAGCACATAATCTTCGACTGCTAAGCCATGAAATACCCGATGGTATAACTCCATTTGGAACATCTTGGCTAAGTCAGTCCAATCGGTACGTACGGTTTCCAGCCCTTTGAAAATCAGTTTTTCACCGTCTTTGGTATTCACTAATCCGGCATAGCGCTTTTTACTGCCTTTATCTAATCCACGGATAGTCGGCATTAAAAACTTGTGATAATGCACTTCGTATTCAATATCTAAGAAACAGTCGATATCGTAATCTTCACGTAGGTGTCGTTGCCACTGCTGGTTAATATATTCTGACAGCTCTTTGCCCATGCGATCGGCTTGTTCGCTACGATCACCCTCGGTAAACTTGGCGGCATCGAGTAATACAAAGGTGGAATCGGTATCGCCGTAAATCACCTTATATCCCTGCTCTTCGATCCATTTTGCGGTAGTCTGCATGATTTCTTGCCCACGCATGGTGATCGACGAGGCTAAACGGGTATCATAAAAACGACAACCGCCCGACCCTAACACACCATAAAACGAATTCATTAAGATTTTAATGGCCTGTGAACGGGCAGCATCTTTATCGAGTTTGGCTTGATCGCGCTGCGACCACAGTTCGGTAATAATATCGGGAAGGTAATGCTTTTCACGATCAAACAAACCACCACGGAAACCCGGAATCGCCTCAGTCGGGTTTTGAACCCCTTCTAGTAACCCTACCGGATCAATTTTAAAGGTGCGAATAATTGACGGATACAGACTTTTAAAATCCAGTACGATGACATGATCATACAAGCCAGGAAATGAATCCATCACATAACCGCCAGGACTTGCCATTACCCCACTCTCACGCAGATTTGGCGCGATATAACCCGCTCGATGTAACTTAGGCAAGTATACGTTGGTAAACGCCAATACCGATCCACCGTTACGATCTAGCTCTAAACCGGTTAACTGTGAGCGTAATAACAAGAAATCCAACAAACGGGTTTTAACAAAAATATCCCACACTAAGACGCAATCTTGCAAGTTGTATTTCGCTAGCTTGACCTTGTTAAAATAAAAATCGTGGTTGATCTGTTCCATGCGGTTATCCACATCGTCAGTATCTTTACCGACACCAAGTATCTCTTGCGCCACGTTTTCTAAACTAAAGCTGGGAAAGCTATAAGTTGCGGTTTTTAGACTATCAATACCGTCAACGACAACACGACCGTGTAAAGTCAGAAAGCCTTGTTGTTGTGGGGTACGGCCATCTCGCCAATGCAGGTTTTGCCCACCTCGACCCAATGCTAATTTAAGATTATGGAATGTGGCACGTTGGGCTAATAAACGGAAATCAAAGTTAATTACATTCCAACCAATAAAGATGTCGGGATCGTAACTGATCACAAAGGCTTGCAGCGCCAGTAATAAACTTTTCTCGTCGGCAACCCAATGGATTAACGGCTCGCTTTCAGGAGTTTGTGCTAAATCGCGCTCAGGCTGCTCACCTATCATGTATACCCGTTTAAAGGGCTGACCATCAGGGCAATAGGCTGGGCTTAATGAATACAAACCAATAGAGTAAAGCTCACCGTGTTCTGAACATTCGATATCCAGTGAGATCTGTTTTATTTTATCGACTAAGTTATCAGGCAGTTCCGCTGGTTTAAGCTGCGCTTGTTGAAATTCAACATAGCCTTTACGTTGTACAGGCGTGCCCATGAACTCGACTGCGCCTTTGATAAAACGCTCCATTAAGTAACGCTCAGGCGGGCGAATATCGGCTTCTAATACAGTGACCAGCTTACGTCTTAATAACTCTTGTGCGCGGTGAAAATCATGCGAAGTCCGGAAATAAAAGGCACTCATGAATTCTAAATCAAAACTGCGCATTTTCAGATTTTTATAAGTAAAACGTGGATTCAATTCACTTAAACAAGCTAATGCTGTGGTAAGTTGATCTTGAGGAATGAACATCACCAGCGGCTGAGTTGCCGGGATCAGTTTAACCGCACCCATTTCAGATGCTAACCAGTAGCTTAATTCATTGTTACCATTACGATCACGGCTATGGCGCGATAATAAAAAACCCAGATATGTAGCAGACAAAATTAACCAGAAAAAGTTGTTTAAGACTGGTTAAGTGTACAGCATTTTTAGAGGCGTGAAAATATTTACACAAAGTCGTAATCTGATGCCATCATTTGTTAGTTATATGTTATAAAGCTTACTGGAATTACTAATTAACAATTTTAGATAAAATAGAAAAGAGAACACACTTGTGACCACGACCTTGAAACCTTTCATATTGCTACTTGTCAGTGGCTTTTTGCTCATGCTTGGCTATGGCTTAAGTAATATTCTATTGCCTGTACGCATGCAAAATGACGGTATCAGCGTCGACAACATAGGTATCATCTTATCTATGCTGTCAGTGGGCTTCTTACTAGGTGCTCTCTATAGTCGAACACTATTACAGCGGGTTGGCCACATTCGTATATTTGCCATGTGCGGTAGCTTAACTTCGGTGGCAATCTTGCTTTCAGGCCTGTATCCAGAGCCGTTAATGTTAGCTGCAATGCGTATGCTCACTGGGTTTTGTATGGCCTGTGCCAATGCCACACTCGATAGCTGGTTAAGCCATAGCGCTACAGAAGAAAGCCGTGGACGAATATTATCAATTAACCAGATGGTGATCATGTCTGCGCTGTTCTCTGGTCAATTTTTGTTGAACGTGGCACCGATTAGCGATGTCACCTTGTTTGTGATATCCGGTATTCTATTTAGCCTTTCTATAACCCCCATGGTGATAAGTAAGCATCAAGGGCCGCAGATTGAAGACAGTCAGTCCATGTCCTTAATGACCATTATGAAGCTGTCACCGCTCGGCGTTATCTGCTGTTTTTATGGCGGTTTTCTTTATGCTGGCTTAGTCAACATGCTGCCTATTTTTGCCAATGATAATGGTATTCAAGGTTTCAGTTTATCCATATTCATGGGGGCATCTATCTTTGGCGCCATCATTTTCCAATACCCTATCGCCTATTTATCCGACCATTTTGACCGTCGTAAAACCATGATCGGTATGGTATTAACCATTGCAGCATTGTCTTTATTAATACCGCAACTGATTAGTTCATCACAATTTAATCTCACCTTGCTAACGATTGCGATCGTGATGGGGCTAACCGCTTGCCTCTACCCAATGAGCATGTCAGAAACCTTCGATAAAGTATTAAGAGAACAAATCCTAGCAGCAATGGGATCCTTACTACTCATTTACGCACTGGGTAGTATTCTGGGTCCCAATCTAGCGTCAATCGCCATGAACATGTTTGGCAGTGCTGCATTGTTTTCATTTACGAGCATGACGGCCATGACATTACTGGCTTTGATCATTGGTAATATGGTCAATCAGACCGCATTACCACGCGATGAACAAGAAAACTTCATCATGCAAACCCCCTCAGGTGTTGCATCAGAACTGGATCCACGAACCCAGTATGCACAACCTTCTTTTGAACCAACGTCAGAAGTTGAAGTGGCGATTAGTTTAGCCGCTAACAATCCGGCCGCCGCCGTGAACATGGCAAAAACTTTAGCTATGCGCGATCCAAATGATGCCTCGAACTTAGCCGCAGCATTAAGTACCATTGACGAAATTGATATTAGCCGTCTGTATCGCGCCATCACAGCAGCCGCACCAGAGATGAGTCTTCATATCGCAGAAGCACTGACCAATGCCTCGCCTGAACAAGCTGAAGAATTAGTCGACTGGATCACCACCGAACGTCCCGACCAATTTACCAATATTATTGTTGCCATCGCCAACTCAATGCCAGACAACGGTATTGATGTAATGGAAGTTGCGGCTGAAAATATGGTTGAAGATCACCAAGAAGAATTGTTAGAAATGACAGATCAATACATGACCAGTCTATCTAATTCGTTAGATGAAATGCGTCCTGTCGATCGTGCTGCTGCCGCATCTGAACAGACCGCAACTGAGTTGTATAGCCGTTTAACAGACGTATCACCTGAACAGTCTGCCGAGTTAGCCTTAGCAGTATCAGAAGCGCTACCAGAATCATCGAACGTGGTCGCCGAAGCGTACGTAGCTAACCTCATTGAAGCAGAGCAAGCTGCACCGGGTGATACCACAGCTAATATCGAAACTGCGGTCAATGAATACGTCACTCAAATTGCAGAAACTATCCCTGAATATGCCGTTGATATCGCCAGTACTATGGTTGATTCAGTTCCTGATATCGCTTCTGATATGGTCGAGATCTTACAATGCTCTGACGTGTTCGATGACAGCGAATTGAGTGTGTCGATCAAGGATAAACCAGAACATGATGAACTAGAAGAGCAACTACAATATGCAGTACAAACGCAAGCAGATGAGATTGATAAGAATAGTTAGCCACTATTATTTCTTTCATTTTGATGGCAAAATACTACTATCGTTTAGTCATTAATCGTTAAGGAATATTCATGGAAAAACGTATTCATAGTGCTTACAGAGGCGAAATTTATGGTATTTCTTTTTTCACTCACTTTGCAAACAATTATACAAATAAGTCATTAATAGCATTATGGCACTCCTTAATCCAAGTTGAGCGCTTAACTGCAGACCTTCTAGAAATAAGCTTGAATAAAAACAACATAGAATATGACCGAAACGATAGCTTAATGAATGCTAAAGGCATCAAAGATGCCAGTGCTTGGATAAACCTACCTTGGTCAGAACTCGTTGACACATTGATTAATTGGGTAGAGCCTTACGAGCGTCAATATCGCTTATGGGTGATAGAAACCACTCAAGAATTCGAAACATTCCAGCTTATTGCAGACCATGAAACAGCTATTTTTCAATGTTGGAAATCAGAGCAGATAGGAGAATCCGGTATTCCTAAACTGCAAGCATTTATAGCAAAATACACAGATAAGCTATAGCGCTAATTTTATGGTTTATGTATAACAAAGTGAAATGAGCATTAATCAATACAATAAATGTATTTGATTAATGCCCAAAGTAAAACTAATCAGTTAAAACAAACCGCCATTCAGCCATAAATGGCAAAAAATAGAAGCTATGTAACCCAGTGCAATCACTGGAGCCCAACGTAGATGACCTGCAAAAGTATACAGTCCACGTGCTTGACCCATTAGCGCCACACCAGCAGCCGAACCAATAGACAGTAAACTACCGCCCACGCCCGCTGTTAAGGTCACTAATAACCATTGACCCAAAGACATATCTGGTTCCATGCTTAATACCGCAAACATCACCGGAATATTATCAACGATCGCCGACAAGACACCAACAGCCACGTTTGCCATTGTCGTATCCCACGTGCCATACATAATGCCAGAAGCTAGGCTGAGGTAACCCATAAAGCCTAGACCACCCACACACATGATCACGCCGTAGAAGAATAATAGGGTATCCCATTCTGCTTTAGCAACTTTGTTAAATACGTCAAATGGCACAACACCACCAAGCTGTTGCAAGGCTTTTTCGTCGTTAGCAAGTTCTGCTTTTGCACGTTTACGCTCTAACGAGATTGGCAGCGTTTTACGCAGGAAGTAACCAAAGAATTGCAGATAACCCAGGCCAGTCATCATGCCTAATACTGGTGGCATGTGTAACACGCTGTGTGCAGCAACAGCTGATGTAACTGTCAATAGGAATAACAAGACGATACGCTTCGCACCACGTTTGGTATATACGATTTCTTGTACACCAGATAACTTGGCATTTTTAGGAATGAAGAACGTCATTATCGTAGCTGGTACGATGAAATTAACCACAGATGGTAAGAATAACGCAGCGAATTCATTAAATTCGACCATGCCCTTTTGCCATACCATTAGGGTTGTAATATCACCAAATGGACTGAACGCACCACCCGCATTTGCGGCAACAACGATATTAATACAAGCAAGGTTAATAAACTTCTTATCTTCCCCTGCAACTTTCATTACCACCGCACACATAAGCAGTGCTGTGGTTAAGTTATCGGCAATCGGAGAAATAAAGAATGCGAGAATACCCGTTAGCCAAAATAAGCCCCTCAGATCGAGACCTTTACCTAACATCCAACTGCGCAGTGCATCAAATAACTGACGCTCTTCCATCGCATTGATGTAAGTCATCGCGACTAGTAAGAACAGCAATAGTTCAGCATACTCTAACAGATTATGCCTAAACGCAGCCTCAGCTACATCTGACATGCCTAAGCTAGCATAGTGCCAACCAATGAGAGCCCAAATAATACCTGCTGCCACCAAGACAGGTTTTGATTTTCGTAAATGTAAATGCTCTTCCGCCATTACCAGCAAGTATGCGCAGGTAAAGATAATTACAGCAAAATAGCCTATTCTGGACGCAGTAAGATCAACAATGTCTCCACCGCCACCTGATGCAAACGCAAACGTTGCAGGTGCTAATCCAAACAAGATAATTAAAATAAGCTTCATTGCCATGTTGTGTGCCTTCCCTCTCAAAATGATAAAAACTTGTGTAATGTATGTTATAAAACTGTTTTTAGCTATTGGCAATATCAATTTTAGCGAACTAATGGTGATTTTTATGTTCTTCATCAATGAAAAAATACAGGATAGAAGAGGAATTTGATAATAATTATTGCTAATCACTAAATATAATGAATATCATATCGTTTTATTACCGTAGTAGGATAATGACATTGGATAAAGAACTAAGGTTAATGATTTCACAATGGCTCTCAGAGAGCGATACGTTAAATAATACAGGGGCAAATACTTACAACCTAATACTACTCGTATTATGTTTGAGTCTAGCGGGGATATCTTATGTAATAGTGAAACGTGTCGTGATTAAAGCAATGAAAGTCATATCAGCTCGCTCCAAAGCGACTTGGGATGATAAATTTGTTGCACATGGTGTCTTAGAGAAGTTCGCATTATTAGTGCCACTACTGGTTATTGAGCTACTACTACCTCTGTTCTCTGTATGGTCTCCGTTTGTTTCCGATATTCTTGGTCGCCTTCTTACTGCTCTGTTAGTGATTTTATTTATACGCGCGATTTATGCTGTATTGAATGCTATTGCACAAATAGCCGATGAGCACAAAGCAACAAAACGCTTACCCATCACTAGCTTTATTCAATTAATTAAACTGTTTTTATTTTTTATAACAGCCATTATTACTGTCTCTATTTTATCCAACCAAACACCAATTTATTTCTTAAGCGGCTTGGGTGTAGCGACTGGTTTCATCATGCTGATATTCAAAGATACCATTTTAGGTTTTGTCGCCGGTATCCAGTTAGCCACGAACCAGATGGTCACCAAGGGCGATTGGATCCAAATGGATAAATACGGTGCAGACGGTACGGTTGAAGAAGTATCGTTAACCACAGTTAAAGTACGTAACTTTGATAAAACAATTACCATGCTACCAGCTTATGCTTTGGTCTCTGACGCGTTTAAAAACTGGCGTGGTATGAGTGAGTCAGGCGGCCGCCGTATCAAGCGTAGCCTCTTTATTGATATTCAAAGCATCAATTTTTTAACCAAAGATGAGTTACAACGTCTTGGTAAGGTTCATTTATTAAAAAACTACCTTGCGGATAAAAGCTTTGATATCAATACTTTTAATCTCGACTTCAATGAAGACGAGAAAGCGGTGAACGGCCGTGGTTTGACCAATATAGGAACATTCCGCACATACTTGTTAGCTTACTTACAACAGCACCCGAAAGTACGTAAAGACATGACATTATTAGTAAGACAATTAGCACCTACGACACAAGGCATGCCAATCGAGATCTATATTTTTACCGATGAAACACGTTGGGCTTTTTATGAAGACATACAAGCAGATATCTTTGATCATATCTTCTCGGTATTACCTGCATTTGGCCTACACGCTTTTCAGCAACCCAGTGGCAATGATATACAGTCACTGATAAAGCAGTGTCAGTCGCAGGCATAAAAAAACGCGTTAACCCAATGCCGATTGCAGGCAGGGATAACGCGTTATACAGTCACGTCTATTTTGTTATAAATAGCGCGTTGCAATTAAAAACGTCTTATTAGATACGAGTACGTTTTTTCGCTTTAGGGCCTCGCTGCTGTTTAGCAGGGCCTTTCTTACCTTTGTGGATTGGTATACCAGAACCCGTAGGCTTAGTACGACCTTTACCACGAGGTTCATTGGTTTCTTCGATCTCTTTACCCAATCGACCGCTTTTAGTCGGCTTTTGACGTGCGTCATTATTTTTCAATGAACGACGGATACGGCCTTGACGAATACGAGTTTCTCTACGATCTAAGTTACGTGCAGTCGTTTCTGGTGGTAATGACACAAGTACGCGTAAGTAGTTAATTTCGTTTAGTGCAAGTTCAGACCAACCGCCACGTGGTAAACGACGATCAAGTACTAATGAACCATAACGGATACGGATAAGACGACTTACCTGAATACCTTGAGATTCCCATAAACGACGTACTTCACGGTTACGACCTTCACTCAATAATACGTTGTACCATTGGTTAAGACCTTCACCACCAGTCCCCTCTGCAACACCTTTAATCTTTTGGAATTTGGCAGGGCCATCTTCCAATTCAACACCCATACGTAGGTTTTGAATAATTTTTGGTGTTACTTCACCAAAGATACGACAAGAGTATTCACGCTCTACTTCGTGACTAGGGTGCATTAGACGGTTTGCTAGCTCACCATCTGTCGTAAATAACAATAGACCAGATGTATTGATATCTAGACGACCAATCGCGATCCAACGGCCGCTTTTTAATGGTGGTAGACGATCGAATACTGTCTTACGACCTTCTGGATCTTTACGTGTACATAACTCACCTTCAGGCTTATGGTATGCAAGAATACGACAAACGTTTTCTTCTTCAGTGATCACGTGTACCGGATTGCCATCCAAACGAACTTTGTCCGTATCTTCAACACGGGTACCCAATGTCACAATCTCACCATTAACGCTGACACGGCCTTCTGCGATCACAGCTTCCATCTCACGACGGGAACCTAAACCAGCACGTGCTAGTACTTTCTGTAGCTTTTCACTCATCAGTTTTCCTAAATATTAAGTTACGATCTTATTTCGCAATTAAAAAATTTTGTATGTGCCAGATATCCTCAGATACCCAACACAGTTATTTTTATTTGATACTGTTAAATATCTAACAATGTTTCTTCGTCCATGGCGGCTAATTTAGCCAATAACGCTTCGTCCAATGGGGGTAACTCTTGGATACTTTTAATAGCAAAGTAATCCAAAAATTGGGTCGTTGTCGCATATAAAGCCGGTCTACCCGGTACTTCTTTGCGGCCAATCACTTTGATCCATTCACGCTCTTCAAGCGTATGGATCGTTTGGCTACTCACAGCAACCCCACGAACTGCTTCAATATCACCCCGACTTACGGGTTGACGATAAGCAATCAGTGCTAATGTTTCTAATGTCGCGCGCGAATATTTCGCGGGCTTATCTTGCAACATACGCTGCAACCAAGGCGTTAAATGTGAACGCGCTTGAAAGCGATAACCACTGGCTACTTCCACCAGCTCGATACCTTTATCATGATAATCGGCGCTTATCTCGGCAATGTAGGCGGTCACTTGTTGACGGCTTAAGCCTTCATCGGCAAGAACATCACGGCATAAAGCCGCTAATGATAACGGTTTCTTCGCAACAAAAATAGCCGCTTCAATAATCTGTTTATAAGGTGTTGTATTCACACTCAGGTCTCATACTTATTCGGCTAAACTTAAGTATATCTCACCCAAAGGATTATTCTGGATAAGGCTAATTAAAGACTCTTTAAGTAACTCAAGGATCGCCAGAAAACTCACCACGATACCACGTCGACCTTCTTTAAGATCGAGTACTTGATGGAAAGTTCGCACCTTACCATCTTGCAGTAATGCCAGTATATGGGTCATCTTTTCACGCGTGGTTAATACTTCACGTTGGATCTGATGATGCTCGAAGTGTTCTGCTTTCTTGAGTAATTTTTGCAGATTATACGCCAAGTCGCGCAGAGATACTTCAGCTAATAACGGGGTTGTCGTAATATTTTCTGGCAGTTCGGCGTTAGCAACAAAAATATCGCGCTGGATCCTTGGATGCTTATCTAGATTTTCTGCCGCGTTCTTAAAGATTTCATATTCTTGTAGCTGTCGGATCAGCACGAGACGCGGATCGTCCAACTCTTCTTCTGCCACCACGAGTTTAGGGAGTAATAACCGTGATTTAATTTCAGCCAACAAAGCTGCCATGACCAAATACTCACCGGCAAGTTCAATTTTCAACGTAGTCATCAGATCCACGTATTCCATGTATTGCGCGGTGATTTTTTGCATCGGTAGCTGTAAAATATCGAGTTTTTGCTTTTTGATTAAATACAACAATAAATCTAACGGTCCTTCAAATGCGTCTAAGAATACACTCAGCGCATCTGGCGGAATAAACAAATCCTTGGGAACTTTACGTAATAACTCGCCATTAACCTTGGCAATCGCAGTGCTAGACTCTACCACAGGTTACACGAAAGAAGATGCATCACCGGCACCTTGACGAAGAATAACGGCATCACCTTCCGAATAATCAATAACCGTTGTCGCTTGCTCGCCTAAGTAACCACCATTGATAATGAGCTCCACTTGGTTTTCAAGTTGGTCTCGGATCGCTTCTGGATCAAATTCTGCACCTTCGTTACCCGGTAAGATTAACGACGTCGACATCATAGGTTCACCGAGTGCATCTAATAATGCCAATGCAATTGTGTTGTCTGGCACACGAATACCGATTGTTTTACGCTTAGGATTCACTAAACGACGCGGCACCTCTTTGGTTCCTTTAAAAATAAACGTAAAAGGACCCGGGGTATTATTTTTAAGCGCGCGATAAGCTTGATTATCAACGCGTGCGTATAACGACAACTCCGATAAATCACGGCATAACAAAGTAAAGTTATGCTCTTTATCTAACTTACGGATTTTACAAATACGCTCTAACGCCATTTTATCACCAATATGACAGCCTAGCGCATAGCCAGAATCTGTTGGATAGATGATCACACCACCATTGCGTAAAATAGCAACCGCCTGACTGATTAAACGCGCTTGCGGGTTATCAGGGTGTATATAGAAAAATTGACTCATAAATTATTACTCCTTAACTGTTTAGTGACCATCGTTGACACAGCTTAATTACCACTTGGTAAACTTAAGCGCCTTGCTCCACAGTGGAGGCAAGTTTCGCATCACCTTCAGGCCAAGACGACCACACTGGGGTACAATCCTTAGGGATATATAAATTTCGACCTAATTCAGTCCAGCTGCTTGGCCGATGAAAATCAGAACCAACAGACCCAGACAAATTATAATCACGACCATAACTGGCTAACTGAGTACGTTCGGTAATACCTTGTTGTGGCTGTCCCACTTCTAAAGCATCACCACCCGCTTCTTCGAAGGCAGCTAATAATCTTTTAAACCATTTAGTTGACAGTTTATACTGCAGCGGATGAGCCAGTACAGCTTGCCCACCAGATTGATGAATTATTTCGATCGTTTGTTCAATTGTTGCCCAGTTGGGTGGCACATAGCCAGTTTTTCCCTTAGCTAAGAAACGTTTAAATACATTTTGAAAGGTATTTTCAACGCCTTGCTCAACTAAATATTTAGCAAAGTGACTGCGAGTAATACTGGCATCGCCAGCAAGTGCTTTCGCGCCTTCATACGCATTTGGAATACGCGCTTTGGCTAAACGATTACCCATTTCAACCGCGCGCTCTTCACGCTTATTACGCTGTTCTGCTAAGAATGCCTGCAACACAGGGTTCTCGAGGTCAACATTTAAGCCAACCACATGAATCTCATGGTTTTGCCAATTGGTTGAAACTTCAACACCATTAACTAAAGTAAGCGGTAATTGATTGGCTGCAATCGTATCATGGGCTTCTTGGAGGCCAGCCGTAGTATCGTGATCGGTAATCGCTAACACATCAACGCGATGTAGAACCGCACGTTGGACTAGTTCAGCTGGACTTAAAGAACCGTCAGAGGCTGTCGTATGAGAATGTAAATCGTATATCATAAAAATAAAGCGTATCCAGCGATAAAAATTCAAAAAAAAGCACAATAAGGCCCTATTATAAGTTTTATTTAACAATTTCACACAAAAATTAATAAATGTATTGACAATAATAGCCCTAAACGCCTAAGTTTAACCTACTTAGATAACTTTATGGCTCAAACGCAATGCAAAATATTACAAACCAAACAATCAGTTGGTGGTGGCACATCCCTCTCTAAACGGGCATGTGATTTTGTGATATCTGCAGTAAATGTAAATCTACAAAAAATAACAAACATTAAAGCCCGTTTCATTGAAGCGGGCTTTTTTATTGGAAATTTAGACAAACTAGAGCAAGGAAAGTGCGATGACGCAACGATTAGCGCCAGGAAAATTACATTCGATTCAGCAAGATTGCCCTCATATTGACGATCCCCTTGCCTTCTATCGCCACATGTATCGCCCAAGCGGTAACAGCTTATTATTAGAGTCGGCTGATATAGTCACAAAAACCGCACTGCAAAGTTTAATTTTGCTCGATGCGGCGGTTAAAATCGCCTGTTTTGGGCGTACCGTTGAATTCACAGCATTAACCCTGAATGGTGAAAACCTTCTCCCATTCTTAGCCGATGAATTTAAAACCCAACTTGGCAACGATGCCATTACGTCTCTGAGTCATAACAAACTAGCTTTAATATTCGCCCCGACTGACGATAGCCTTGATGAAGATTCCCGCTTACAGTCATCATCACCTTTCGACGCTTTACGCACTATTATCAACCGTGTCATCCCCGAAACGCCTTTTCATGAAGCATTATTTCTCGGAGGCTGTTTTGCTTATGACATGATTGCCAGTGTTGAAGAATTACCAAGTGTGCCGGATGGCGCCAATATCTGTCCTGATTTTGTATTCTATATTGCCGAAACATTAATTGTGATTGATCGCCAAACTCAACAATCAAAATTAATCGGTAGTGTCTTTGGTGGTGAGTACTTTGCAACTGCACTTAACGAAACAGAAGCAAAATTAGCCCGAATCCAAACAGAATGTGCGACAGTCTTAACAGCAATACCAGACTCTAAAGCAGCAGCACTAATGCTCAACGTCGATATTAGTGACAGTGAGTTCTGCGCGACAGTTGAAGATTTAAAAGATTACATCCGTAGAGGTGACATTTTCCAAGTTGTACCGTCACGTTGCTTTAGCTTGCCTTGTCCAGATTCGTTAGCCGCTTATGCCAAACTAAAACAAACGAACGCAAGTCCGTACATGTTTTACCTAAACGATTCTGACTTTGTGTTATTTGGTGCATCTCCAGAAAGTGCATTAAAATATGATGCGCAAACTAATGATGTAGAAATTTATCCGATTGCCGGTACTCGTCGTCGTGGTTTCCGTGCAGATGGTTCTATTTGCCCTGACTTAGATGGCCGTATCGAATTAGAATTGCGCCAAGACAAGAAAGAAACTGCCGAACACATCATGCTGGTTGATTTAGCACGTAATGACGTAGCCCGTATCAGTCAGCCTGGTACACGTTATGTGGCTAACTTATTAAACGTCGATCGTTACAGCCACGTGATGCACTTAGTGTCTCGTGTAAAAGGAAAACTACGCAATGACCTTGATGCCCTACATGCATACCAAGCGTGCATGAACATGGGGACGTTAGTTGGCGCACCTAAGATCCGCGCCGCGGAACTGGTTCGTCAAGTAGAACAGCAACGCCGTGGTAGTTATGGCGGTGCCGTTGGTTACCTTACGGGTGATGGCACCATGGATACCTGTATTGTTATTCGCTCTGCATTTGTTAAAGATGGCACTGCATATGTACAAGCTGGTGCGGGGGTAGTTTACGATTCAAACCCACAAGCCGAAGCCGAAGAGACCCGCAGTAAAGCAGCCGCAGTATTAAACGCCGTAGCCCTCGCACAAGGTTCATCATTCGCTGCCATCATGAAGGCAGAAGCTAACTCAACAACTCACAACGCTAAGTAACGGAGACAACATGAACAATACTTTATTTTTATTAGACAACTTTGACTCTTTTACTTACAACCTAGTGGATCAATTCCGCAGCCTAGGGCATGAGGTTAAAATTTACCGTAACAGTATTAGTGCCGAAGCAATTAAACAGCAAATAGACCAATGTGAAAACAACCCCGTTGTGGTGCTTTCGCCGGGCCCTGGTAATCCATCAGAAGCCGGTTGTTTGTTGGAACTGATCCGCTTGTGTCGCGGTCAATATCCAATGATTGGCATTTGTTTAGGACACCAAGCACTGGTACAACAGTATGGTGGCGTAGTTGGCCGTGCAGAAGAGATCATGCATGGTAAAGCCTCATCGATTAACCATGATGGTCAGTTAATGTTTGCCGGTTTGAGTCAGCCCTTACCTGTTGCACGCTATCATTCATTAGTCGCAACTGAAGTACCGAGCAGCTTAACCGTTAATGCAGAATTTAACGGAATGCCAATGGCAATCATTCAACCAGAAGATAAAGTCATTGGTTTTCAATTTCACCCAGAATCAATATTAACCAGTGAAGGCGCCGAGCTGTTAAAAAACACCCTAGCATGGGCAACAGCATAGGTCACAAGCCCTAAGGAGTAGGTCATGGCAGAATCAAACATCGTACCGGAAAAAATAGTATCGGAAAACACGGCACCAGCAACAATCACAGCGATTCTAGAAAAGTTATACGCAAACCAAGTACTGACTCTTGAAGAATCAGAAACGGTATTTACGGCTGTAGTACAAGGTGAAATGGATCCAATCATACTTTCGTCAGTGCTAACAGCATTAAAAATACGCGGTGAACAACCTGATGAGATTGCAGGTGCTGCGCAAGCATTATTAGCAGCAGCAACCCCCTTTCCAGCAGTAGAAGGCCTACATGCCGATTGTTGTGGGACAGGTGGCGATAACATGAATACCATTAATATCTCAACAACAGCTGCGTTTGTCGCTGCTGCTTGTGGGTTAAAAATGACTAAACATGGTAACCGCAGCGTATCAAGTAAATCGGGCTCGTCAGACTTATTGGAAGCGTTTGGTATTAATTTAACCCAAACCCCAGAGCAAGCAAAAGCCTGCCTTGATGAATTGGGTATTTGCTTTTTATTCGCACCACAATACCACGCAGGTATTCGCCATGCGATGCCTGTACGCCAAGCTCTTAAAACCCGCACCATCTTTAATGTGTTAGGCCCACTGCTGAATCCGACTCGCCCACAAGTTCAGTTAATGGGTGTGTATGATAAATGTTTAATTCGCCCAATCGCCGAAACCATGGATAAACTAGGTGTGCAGCGTGCGTTAGTCGTTCACGGCAGTGGTTTAGATGAAATCGCCCTACACGGTGAAACTAAAGTTGCCGAGTTAAATAATGGCATGATCACCGAGTTCACAATAAGCCCTGCCGATTTTGGTGTTGAACGTTATGACGTAGCCAAACTACGCGGTGGTGATGCAGCAGAAAACAAAGTCATTATCGAACGCCTGCTATCAGGTAACGGTACTGACGCACAAAAAGCCGCAGTGGCCATCAACGTATCGGCATTATTAGTGGTTGCTGAAATAGCCAAAGACTTCAAACACGGTACTGAATTAGCAATGACAGCAATTGATGATGGCCGTGCATTAGCCTTGATCCACCAACTAGCAGTAAAAAGTCAACAAGTTTAGTCTTGGTCTTAGCCTTAGTTTAACGAAAGGAAGGAAACATAAATGTTAACGCAAGAATTACAGCAAACCATTCTCGGTAATATTGTTGACGATAAAGTGGCTTGGGTTGCAGCGCGTAAAGCCAGTCAACCATTAGCGAGTTTTATTGCTGATTTAGTACCGACAGATCGTGATTTTTATGCCGCGTTATCGGGTAAACCAACCAAGTTTATTCTGGAATGTAAAAAAGCATCACCATCAAAAGGGCTAATCCGCCCTGAGTTTGATTTAGATTTAATTGCTGGCGTCTATAAAAACTATGCGGCTGCAGTCTCTGTATTAACGGATGAGAAATACTTCCAAGGTGACTTCGACTACATCACTAAAGTACGTAATGTCGTGACTCAGCCGGTGATCTGTAAAGACTTTATCATTGACGAATATCAGATTTACTTAGCCCGTTTACACCAAGCCGATGCAACGCTGTTAATGTTATCGGTACTCGATGACGCTGAATATATTGCCTTAGCTAAAGTCGCCCACAGCTTAAACATGGGCGTGCTTACCGAAGTCAGTAATGAAGCAGAATTAGTCCGTGCGATTGCGCTAGACGCAAAAGTGATCGGTATTAATAACCGTAACCTACGCGACTTATCAATTGACTTAAACCGTACCAAAGAGATTGCTCCGAAGATCCCAAATGATCGTATTATCATTTCAGAATCGGGCATCTACAATAACCAACAAGTACGTGATTTAGCGAACTACGCAAACGGCTTCTTAGTTGGTAGCTCGTTAATGTCACAAGACAACGTCGATTTAGCTTGCCGTCGTTTAATTTTAGGTGACAATAAAGTTTGTGGTCTTACCCGCCCAGAAGATGCAAAAGTCGTACATGAACAAGGCGCTATCTATGGTGGACTTATCTTTGCGCCAAAATCACCACGTTGTGTTAACGTAGCAACAGCGCAAGAGGTCATTGCAGCAGCACCACTGGCTTACGTGGGGGTATTTGTGAATGAACAAGTAACCGTCGTTGCCCAGCTTGCTAATCATCTCGATTTGGCCGCTGTACAATTACACGGTAGCGAAGATGCAAGCTACATTGCGATATTAAAAACCTTACTCAATAACGACATACAAATTTGGAAAGCACACGGGGTTAGCGAACAAGCACCCGATTTAAGTCTGACCAAGGTTGATCGTCATTTAGTTGATAGTAAGGTAGCGGGACAATCAGGTGGCACAGGACAGCCATTTGATTGGTCGTTATTAACATCTGAAGATTGCAGTCAAATCATGTTGGCCGGAGGATTAACTCCAGACAACGTGCAAGACGCAGCAAAACTCGGTTGCTTAGGGCTGGATCTAAACTCAGGATTAGAATCAGCACCCGGTATTAAAGATACAGACAAAATTATCGCGGCATTTAACGCGCTTAGAAATTACTAAAGGAAGTTATCATGGCAAAACTTAATGCCTTTTTTGGCGAATTTGGCGGCCAATACGTATCGCAAATTTTAATACCTGCATTAGATGAATTAGAAGATGCATTTATCGATTCACAAAATGATCCTGCCTTCGAAGCAGAGTTCCAGCAACTGTTAAATGAATACGCGGGTCGTCCAACGCCGTTGACACTATGCCGTAACATTACCAAAGGTTCGAAAACTAAGATTTACCTAAAACGTGAAGATCTATTACACGGTGGCGCGCACAAAACTAACCAAGTATTGGGTCAAGCACTACTGGCTAAACGCATGGGTAAAACTGAAATTATCGCTGAAACAGGTGCAGGTCAACACGGTAC
Source organism: Moritella sp. 28 (assembly GCF_018219435.1). Lineage (NCBI taxonomy): Bacteria > Pseudomonadati > Pseudomonadota > Gammaproteobacteria > Alteromonadales > Moritellaceae > Moritella > Moritella sp. 28. The sequence goes on from NZ_CP056121.1 coordinate 3,890,268, forward strand.
TGCATCAGCACTAGCGTGTGCGTTGCTGGGTCTAAAATGTCGCATCTATATGGGTGTGAAAGACATGGAACGCCAAAAGCCAAACGTATTCCGCATGAAGTTAATGGGCGCTGAAGTTATCGGTGTTGACTCTGGCGCAGGCACATTAAAAGATGCCTGTAACGAAGCATTACGCGACTGGTCTGCTAACTACGAGAATGCTCATTACCTACTAGGTACTGCGGCAGGCCCACATCCTTTCCCAACTATCGTACGTGAATTCCAAAAAATGATCGGTGAAGAAGCCAAGCAACAGATTCTAAAAGCAGAAGGTCGCTTACCCGATGCTGTTATTGCTTGTGTTGGTGGTGGTTCTAACGCGATTGGTATGTTCAATGATTTTATCGAAGAAGAAAGTGTCAAACTTTACGGTGTTGAACCTGCGGGTAAAGGGATTTCGACAGGTGAACACGGTGCGCCAATTGCCGAAGGTACCAACGGTATTTTCTTTGGTATGCATTCACTATTGATGCAAGATAACTATGGTCAGATCCAAGAATCATACTCGGTATCTGCTGGATTAGATTTTCCATCTGTTGGTCCGCAGCACGCACACCTATATACTTCTGGCCGTGCTGAATACCCGTCAGTAACAGATGAAGAAGCACTTACAGCATTCCAGTTACTATCATCGCAAGAAGGTATTATCCCTGCGCTAGAATCATCTCACGCATTGGCGTATGCACTACAGATGATGGAACTGGATATGGATAAAGAACAAATTTTAGTGGTTAACTTATCAGGTCGTGGTGACAAAGATATCTTTACCGTTGCAGATATTCTAGAAGGTGAAGGAGCATTATAATGGGACGTTATCAACAAGCTTTTGCAGCACTTGCAGAAAAAAATGAAGGCGCTTTCGTTCCATTTGTAACGATTGGCGATCCAAACCGCGAACAATCAATGGCGATCATCGAGACGCTAATAGCAGCTGGTGCTGACGCATTAGAACTGGGTATTCCATTCTCAGATCCGGTAGCTGATGGCCCTACGATCCAAAAAGCCACCTCTCGTGCATTAAACGCAGGTATAAACCCAGATGCCTGTTTTGAAATGCTGACCGAAATACGTGCTAAACATCCGCACATGCCAATTGGTTTATTATTGTATGCCAACCTTGTTTACGGTAATGGTACCGATAAATTTATGGCTAAAGCTGCTGCTGCTGGCGTTGACTCATTATTGATTGCCGACGTGCCAGTACAATACGGCCAACAATTTAAAGAAGCAGGCGATAAAGTCGGTATCGAAAGTATCTACATCGCACCGCCAAATGCCGATGAAGCAACGCTACAGCAAGTGGCAAAGCAAGGTTCTGGTTATACTTACCTACTTAGCCGTGCAGGTGTCACAGGGGCAGAAACCAAAGCTGAAATGCCAGTAGGTCCATTATTAGCAAAACTGAAATCGTTTAATGCAGCACCTTGCCTGCTCGGTTTTGGTATCTCATCACCAGAACAAGTTAAACAAGCTGTTGCAGCGGGTGCTGCGGGTGCTATTTCAGGTTCTGCGATTGTAAACATCATTGAGAAAAACCTTAATGACAATACGAAAATGCTACAAGAACTCGCTGAGTTCGTGACGCCAATGAAAGCCGCAACAATTAAATAGTCGAGCATAAACAAAATATATACCCAAGCTACTTCAAGATACTTGGGTATAACACTTTACCAATTAAGCCCTTAATGCCTATTATTATGCTATCGCAATACGATGGTTATATAAAATGGCTCTAAGGGCTTTTTTAATACTACAGATCACTCATCGCATTACCTACCAAGGAACAAGGAAGCACCATGACAGGTTATTTCATCCAAGCATTCATCTACCTGTTTGCTGCGGTTATCGCCGTACCGATTGCCAAACGTCTTGGGCTGGGCTCGGTACTCGGATATTTAATTGCTGGGGTTATGATAGGCCCAGTGACAGGGCTAGTTGGCAATGAAGCAGCTACTATTCAGCATTTCGCTGAGTTTGGTGTAGTCATGATGCTATTTTTGGTTGGCCTAGAATTAGAACCCCGTATGCTCTGGGATATGCGTCATCGCCTTATTGGTTTAGGTGGCTTACAAGTTGGCTTAACGACGGCTGCAGTAATGGGGATCGGCCTTGCGCTTAATTTAGACTGGGGACTTGCCCTCACGATTGGTTTAGTATTCTCACTATCCTCAACCGCGATCGTATTGCAAACCTTTAACGAAAAAGGCCTGACCAAAACCGAAGGGGCACGCTCCGCATTCTCGGTATTACTGTTTCAAGATATCGCCGTGATCCCGATGCTGGCGCTAATCCCATTATTAGCCATTCCTGAACTGGTTGAACAAGCACAACATGCCGTACAAGCAGCCAGTACGCAGCATGAAGAATTATCCTTAGTCGCCAATATCTCCGGCATTTATTATGCCCTCGTGATCATAGTGGCCATCACCGGCGTAGTGGTCGGCGGTCATTACTTAAGTCGTCCATTATTTAAATTTGTGGCAAGCTCTAAAGTACCAGAAATCTTTACCGCTACCTCATTAATGCTTGTCATTGGTATTGCTGCCATCATGAACTTAGTGGGTCTGTCCCCAGCTCTGGGCGCATTCTTAGCCGGTGTAGTATTAGCAACCAGTGAATTTAGACACCAACTAGAAGCCACCATCGAACCATTTAAAGGCCTGTTGCTCGGGTTATTTTTTATGACCGTGGGCGCTGGTATTGATTTTAATATCTTGTTTAACGAAACCAGTACCATTTTATCCATTACACTCGCGTTAATGTTGGTCAAAGGTTTAGTGCTATTTATCTTAACGTTGGTCTTTAAGATCAAAGGCAGTGACCGTTGGTTATTAGCCCTCAGCTTGGCGCAAGCGGGTGAATTTGGCTTTGTATTAATTGGCTTTACCGTGAACAACCACGTACTGCCGATTGATCTAGCACAGACCTTATCGCTGTCTGTTGCCCTATCTATGTTCTTAACACCCGCGTTATTTATCTTTTATGACCGCGTGATCCAGCCCCGCTACGTCGATAAAACCAATCAACAAGCAAACGATGATATCAATGAACAAGGTGATGTGATCGTGGCAGGTATCGGCCGTTTCGGCCAAATTGTCAATCGCCTGTTGGTTGCTAACGGAGTTAAAACAGTGGTACTGGATCATGATGTCAGTATGATCCAAAGAGTGCGATCATTTAAGATGAAAAGTTATTTTGGTGACGCCACTCAACCCAGTTTGCTAGAAACAGCGGGCATCGCGAACGCCAGTTTATTCATCGTCGCGATTGATGATAAAGTCAGAGCTGTTGATCTCGTACGTTACATCAAGCAACATTATCCACAAGTCAAAATATTAGCGCGTGCTTATGACCGTGGACATGGCTATTCCCTGCGTCATGCAGGGGCAGATCATGTGGTCAGTGAGACCTACCATTCAGCCTTGATACTTGGATCACACGCGCTGACTAACCTGGGTTTCAGTGAACAACAAGCAAAAGACCTGAAGATCACCTTTAAAGAAATAGAAAAACAAAGTAAAGCAACCTTGTATCAAACCTGGTTGAATAACAGTGAAGACGACAAGTTTAATACCGCTTATCGTGACCTGTATTTACAACTCGAAGATAGCTTAGCAGACGTGATGAAAAATAGAGACAAGTCTGCAACAGCGCTAAATAACGAAATAGATAAGGTAGAATAGATAGTATGACACCAGCAGTTAAATTAGCTAAAAAAGCAAAAGTAGCCCATAAAACCCATGAATATAAACACGATTCGAATGCAGAGTCTTATGGTTTAGAAGCGGCGGAGAAAATGTCCGTCGCCGCCGAACGCATATTCAAAACACTAGTGGTGGATGTCGGAGATAAGAAACTCGTTGTTGCAGTTGTCCCAGTAACGGCAATGCTTAATTTAAAATCCATCGCTAAAGCGGCAAAAGCTAAAAAAGCGATAATGGCAGATAAGAATGATGTAATGCGCTCGACTGGTTACGTACTTGGTGGGGTTAGTCCCTTGGGGCAAAAAAAACGCTTACTCACTGTCATTGATAGCTCAGCAGAAACACATGAGACTATTTATGTCAGTGCAGGTCGTCGAGGCTTAGAAATCGAACTAAGCCCGTTAGACCTAAAGCAGCTAACCAATGCTGAGTTTGCTGCTATTAGTAGTGAATAATAATGAATCCGTAGCTCTAGAAGTCATACCTTGCAGCTACGTGCAGCTGATCTTCATCGCCATCAACACCTAAAATGGCATATTCAGTAACGACTCGGAAGTTGGGATTAAACTTATAAGCAAGGCCAAGAGCTGTTTCATCAACGGTATTTTTACTTATATTATCCGTATCACGTTGTTTATAGGTAAAGGTGCCTGTTATTTTATCCAAGGTGTAAGCGAGAGATAACTCATAGGCAGTCCAATCATCTGAATTCTTAGCAGATGTGTTATTTGGTGTATCAACAGAGGTACTATCCCCAACAATAGAGGCAGTTAACCCTTGGTACTTATAACGTGCTGCAAGTAGAAAGGTGGATCTATCATAATCTGGGTCTGCAGTATAATCTTTTGTCATAACACCTGTATAGGTTGACCCTAACTCAAGACCGAAGTCGAAAGCATAAACACCACCAATCGAATAACTTGATTGACTATTGTTGCCACTACTACCATCAACACTGGATTCCGGTTGAATATGTGCAACTAAGCTAAGGGCATCATCAAGCACCTTGGTTTCTAGTTTTAAAATATTGGTTTGTCGACCTAAATTACCTAGTGCGGGATTACCAGAATAGTTAGTGGTACCGGCATCAGCCCAATCCGCAATAATTTCATCTGCGGCATAGTTACGACCAAAGGTCAGCTGCCCCCAATCATTTTTTAATCCAGCATAAATCAAACGCGTTTTAGAGGTTGAATTAGCGTCACTGTTATCTCTGGATTCAAATTGCATCTCAATATGCGCAAGCGCATTTAAATCCTCCGTTAAATTTGAAGAGGCCTTAAAACCAGTACGAAAATAGCTATCTGAGCGACCATCACTTTTTTTTCCTTTACCATCTTGGTAAAGATAAGCAGCATAAGCACGGCCATACAAATCAACCAGGTGAGCATCATCTTTGTATACATTAACAGAAGCTTGTACCGTCGGAACAAGACTAGCTAGTATTGCTGTTACTAATAATGTCTTTTTCATGATTATTTCCTGTGTATTTTAAAGTTGCATTGGTGACGTATTACCAAGTTATAAGTTTTAGTATTATCGGTAATACCGTACTTCTGACTTTTGCTCAATTAGCAATGAATAGTAGTCCTTAGCGATGAAATTGAGGTTGAAACCGTCAGCGCGATATAAAAAGGTGATCCACATCTTAATTTTAGAAGCAAAAAAGCCCAGTAGATCACTCTACTGGGCTTTTATCTAACCTAAACCTAGTTACGCATTTAGGCTCAGAGTCTCATTAAAGCGATGTACTAATTAATACCATAATTAAAACAGGACAAACAAACTTCACATACAATGGCCATACCTTCCAGAAAATACCATTTACGTCAGCGCCGTCTTGACCTTTAATTTCAGCCAACAAGCTATTACGATGCCATACCCAACCCGTAAAGATAGCCAGACCTAAACATATAAGCGGTTGTATCATTTCGGTTGATAGCGTGATCATGAAGCCAAACATCAAATCAAAATTAGTCACAACAACCATAGCTAGTGTTGTCAGACCGACGCCAACAACCCAAGTTACTTTCTTACGTGGCAGGGCTGTTTTGTCCACGATATAGCTGGTCGGCACTTCGACTACCGAAATTGCCGATGTTAATGCAGCTACTGACATCAACGCAAAGAAGATGGTAGCCACAATATGCTCGGCCGCGCCCATCGTCGCAAACAATGCTGGAAGAACTGTAAATACCAATGTATCTGAACTTAGTAAGTTTCCGTCAGCATCAAAGATAATGACACCGTTATGCTTAGCTACATACATTGCAGGCAGGATTAACATCGCCGCTAAGAAGGCGACGCCTGTATCCATAAAGGTCACCTGTACCGCTAACTTACCGATGTTCTCTTTTGGTTTAAGGTATGAGCCATAAATCATCATCACCCCCGTACCAATAGATAACGAGAAGAATGTCTGACCAAGCGCACCAATGAGTACATCTGAGTGCATTACTTTTTCAAAGTCAATCGTAAATAACGCCGCAACACCTTCACTCGCACCGGGTTGGAGCAAGATATACATCACGCTCGCAATCAAGATAGCAAATAATAATGGCATTAAACGCTTTGACCATTTTTCAATACCATCTTGTACGCCTTTTTGAATTACATAAATAGACATTAATGTAAATACTAAGGTAAATACGATATTACGAGATAATGAGAAGTCGATTAACCAACGGCTTGCCTCCTCGGCACCAAGCATAGCCGCAATCGGTGCCAGTGTGTTACTGACGAACCAGCCAGAAAGTATGGCATAAAAGCTGAATATCAGCACAGCACAGATAATTGACGCGAGACCAATCAAACGACCAATCATTTTTGTTGCAGAAGATCGGCCTAGTTTAGCCATCGCATCTGCTGGATTAGTTTGACCGTGACGACCCACCATTAGCTCAGCAACTAACATAGGGTAACCAAGTACAAAGATCAGAAACAGATACACCATTAAAAATGCACCGCCGCCATTACTGGCCGCTTGCGTAGGGAAGCCCCAAATATTACCAATGCCAACAGCAGAACCTGCCGCAGCCATTATAAAACCAAAACGAGAACCAAAATGGCCTCGAGATGCACCATCATTATTCTGTATTACAGCCATTTATCCGTACCAAGTTTGCCAAATTAAATTCAAGGTAGAATTTACACCTAAAAACGACAAAACAAAAGGAACCAAAAACCAAGAAGTAGTTGAAATGCAGTGTTAAACTCCAGGTAAATAGCAATTAGAAGCAACTAAAAACCCCAATTTACAAAAGTGTTCACATTTAATTGCGCGAACAGTATTGATTCATCGCTGAAATGGCAGCTATTACCAATCCGCTTAAATATAAAAAATAATACTTTAATCAAAACATCATCAAAATTGCTTACTATGCGTACTTAATATGTACAACAATCATTTATACTCACCCCTAGGTAGTATTTAATTTAATACAATATAAAAACAATAAGGATATTTATGTTAAGGAAAATAGCAGTCTTACTTGGGCTATACATGATCACCCCAGCCTTAATGGCAATGAGCCAAGTACCCACAGAACGCCATACTATTATTCAATTCACCAATAGCACGCCACATACCCTGTATGCGTATATTGAAGAAGGTAATAATACCGAATTGTTAACAGCAGAAGTGATGCCATTGAGCACTGTGGATCTAGCAGGTATAACCCGAACAAGCAGTGAAGATAATATTGCAATTTCACTGAGTAACGCAGATTACAGCTTTAGCTTAACTCAAAAAGTAACTGGCGGTGAGATTGCCTTTGGTCTAGACAGTAATGAATTGACTATCGAACCACAAACGGACAGCGCAATTCAGCGTTTTGAGATCCAACTTGCCAACAGAAAAAATACTATCGCCTTCAATAGTGAAAAGCTAAATAAAGGTGGCAAAATCAATTACGTATTACAACAGCATGATCAGAAACCTACTATTGGACCTGGTAATGAATTTAGCTTATTAAGCTACAACATTTGGGCGACCACAATATTCGGTTCTAAAAAAGTAGGTACACGCCTAACGGAAATGCCAGAAGTTATGTCCGGTTATGATGCCTTGGTACTCACAGAGGTCTTTGATCTAATTAGAACAAAAAAATTACTTAAACAGCTCAGTAAAGAATATAGTTTTACCAGCAGCGAAATATTCAAATTAGGAAAAATCATGCTGTCAGGTACGCGTATTTTAACGCCTTGGCCTGTAGAAGAAGAGAAAAGTCTAAAGTATACCAGTTGTAATGGTATTCAGTGTGCCGCAACCCGTGGTGTTATTTATGCCCGCATTAACAAGCAAGGTCACATTTACCATCTGTTTGCAACTCACACCCAATCATCTGATGATGATAGCAACCGATCTGCGCGTTTAGCCCAGCTAGAAGAAATGGGAGCATTTATTCGAGCACAAAATATCCCTGCTGACGAAGCCGTCATTTTAGCCGGTGATTTCAACGTCAACAAAATAGGCTTACCCGGCGATCGTGATCAAATGGAATATATTCTTAATGCCACCGAACCTGACAACAAAGGGCACAACCTCTCTTTTGATTCCAATACTAACTATTGGGCAGAAAAACCTTATTTAGAATATCTTGATTACACACTAACAGGAAATGACCATTTACAGCCAATCAGTGCAAGCCAAGAAATATTCGCGCCTCGCGTAGTAACCGAATCACTGTGGGGGATTTGGGACTTATCTGATCATTACGCAGCTCGCGGGTATTTTATCTACCCAACAGAAAAATAACAGCAGAATACACTGTTAATTAATATCTCAGCATCTATTCACTTTAGATGCTGAGATAACCGCTTAAAACTCACAATTACTACTAGATGGATATTCAAAACTAGGCAGTTTCATTGTTTTTAACCTGAAACACTCAAAAGTAGCACTAAAATTAATTTGAGCCCCTTAATATAAGTGTGATCTGCACATACAAAATAATTGCTAATGAATTGTTAAAAACCTATAAACTACCCATTTATAGCTATATACGTTATTTATCGATGACTATATGAGCAAATATAAAACCACAACTTACAACTTCCAAAGCACAAATAACTAAATTAAGTTTAAAAAATCAAAAAATACAGAGTAAACACAAGAAACAGTTCAATAAACACACAAATACGGTAACGGTTAATAAAAAACACGTAAAACATCAAATTATTTTGATAAATGCGGGTATTTTTTTAGGTTCGAGGCAAAAAAGCGATCTGCATCACTTTAAATAAAATTCAGATCATTATCCTATGCAGCAATTAAGATACAGCGCAATATTACAGGTGAAAGAGAAATGTCAGAACAAGCCACTACAACAATCACGAACGGCACTACGAATGCTGCTAAATGGAACAAAGCAGACACAGAATGGGTATTAAGTCTATTCGGCACAGCAGTAGGTGCTGGTGTTTTATTCTTACCTATTAAAGCAGGTTTAGGTGGTTTTTGGCCTTTAGTATTTCTAGCATTGATTGCAGGCCCAATGACATGGTTCGCGCATAGATCACTTGCTCGCTTCGTTCTATCATCAAAAAATCCAAATTCAGATATTACAGATGTTGTTGAAGAACATTTTGGTAAAGGCGCAGCAAAACTAATTACGTTTGCTTATTTCTTTGCTATCTACCCTATCGTATTAATCTACGGTGTTGGTATTACAAATACATTTGAAAGTTTCATTGTTCACCAACTTGATATCTTCACTGAAATCCCACGCCTAGCGGCTGATGGTGCACCGATGCTTAACGAAGCTGGTGTTCAACTTATGGATAAAGTAAGCGGTATTCCACGTTGGTTACTATCTGGTGGTCTAATTTTAGCAATGACTGCACTGATTCTATTCGGTAAAGAGTTAATGCTTAAAGCGACATCAGCATTAGTTTACCCATTAGTATTCATCCTGTTCGGTTTATCTTTATTCTTAATCCCGAGCTGGAACACAACGATGTTAACAGTTGTTCCTGAAGCATCTTCGTTCTTACCTGTTATCTGGTTATCGATTCCACTGATTGTGTTCTCATTCAACCATTCACCAGTAATCAGCCAGTTTGCTAAAGCACAACGTGAAACTTACGGTGACAACGCAGTAGTAAAATCAGACCTTATCTGTAAACGTGCAGGTCAAATGCTACTTGGTTTCGTTATGCTATTCGTATTCTCTTGTGTGTTATCACTATCACCAGAGCAACTAGCAGAAGCGAAGGCACAAAACATCTCAATCCTGTCTTACCTTGCAAACGTACATGACTCAGTATTAATTCAATACTTTGGTCCTTTCGTAGCATTCGCAGCGATTACGTCTAGCTACTTCGGTCACTACTTAGGTGCTCAAGAAGGTCTAAACGGTCTAGTTAAACAAGTTATGCCGAAAGCATCAGAGAAAAAAATCGGTACATTCTCTATCGTATTCATCGTACTGACTACATGGGTTGTAGCGATTATCAACCCAAGTGTACTAGGCCTTATTGAAACAATCGGCGCACCAATGATTGCTGCTATTTTGTTCCTAATGCCAATGTACGCAATCAAGAAAGTTCCAGCGATGCAAAAATATGCTAGCAATAAAGCAGCAAACATCTTTGTTACTATCTGTGGTCTACTAGCTATCACTTCAGTTATCTACGGCGCATTCTAAACCGCTGTTAACTGTAATGAAAAGTACTGCAATTAACAGTACTTAAGTTAATACAAAACGAAACCGGCGAGCATCTCGCCGGTTTTTTTGTGCTTACATTTTATAAAATTAATAATTCTTATAGCTAAAAATGACATGTCGACCTTAGCGAGCAACTCTTTATACAGTAAACTGATAACGCGTCTGGTGTTGATACGTTTTTTCAGGTTGAAGAACTACATTGGGATGGTCCCAGTGCGGATGATTTACCGCATCAGGTACAAACTGAGTTTCTAGCGCAATACCTGCGTAATCTTGATACTCGCCTCCACGACGATTTGGCGTGCCAGCTAACCAGTTTCCGGTATACAGCTGCATCGCTGGTTTAGTGGTAAACACACTTAAAGTCACCACATTATCTGGCGATGTTAAACTTGCCGCTAACGCCCCTTGCAAACAGCTTTTATCTAACACAAACGCGTGATCGTAACCTTTTGCTGCTTGTTGATGTTTATCTAGCATGAAATCTTGAGCAACAAGCTTCGTCGTGATGAAATCAAAATGACTGCCTTGAACGCTCAGCCACTCACCAGTCGGAATGCCGACGTCATCCGTCGGCACAAAGACACCACTATTAATGCTTAAGCTATGCGTTAACGCTGATTGCCCACTATCCGCACCCAGTAAATTAAAGTAGGCGTGATTGGTTAAGTTGATTGGTGTCGCTTTGCTGGTTTTCCCGTGATAACTGAGCACCACCGTATTATCTTCAGTCAGCTGATATTTAACTTTAACTGTGAGTTCACCCGGAAATCCTTGATCACCATCAGGAGAAACTAGCTCAAATTCAACACTGTTTTCCCCACTGTTTTTTTCCGAATTATCCGTCGCTATCCATCGGCGTTTATCAAATCCATAAGTGCCTCCATGCAAGGTATTACCAGCCTGATTAATATCGACTTGATGCGCAACCCCAGCAATAGAGAACTGACCTTTTGCGATACGGTTAGCTACTCGCCCCACGGTCACCCCCATATAACTTTGCTGTAATTGAAAGTCTGACATATGACTTTGACCAAGCAATACTTCTCGCAATTCACCATCTACAGGTACTTTGCAGCTTAACCACGCAGCACCGATATCCATGAGTACGATAGCCATACCGTTATTATTTTTCAGTTCGAACAACTGAGCTGGGCGGCCATCAACAGCCACCTCAGCAGTCATGCTGTCGAACAAGTTTGTTTGCTCATTCATCATCATGCCCTATTATCACGATCTAAAGTGTTGCGACTAAGCCTGCACCATTTTTTGCTTGGCACACATAGATGGATTCTTTTAAACCAGTCGCTGGCTCATACAGTTCTTCAACCGCACGACGCACTGAATCAAGTAATGCAGGTGGCACTAAGGCAACAATACAACCGCCAAATCCGCCACCCGTCATACGCACACCACCATTAATACCGACAACGTCTTTCACGATATTAACTAAGGTATCAACTTCTTTTACCGTGATCTCAAAATCATCACGCATTGATGCATGCGATTCAGCCATCAGTTCTGCCATGCGTTTAATATCACCTGCAGCCAATACACTTGCCGCTTCAACGGTACGATCATTTTCGGTGATCACGTGGCGAGCGCGTTTCGCCACCATGACATCAAGTTCATGCACTTTAGCATTAAACATTTCAATAGACACATCACGTAACGCTTTCACCCCAAATATACGTGCCGCTTCTTCACACTGTTCACGGCGAGTATTGTATTCAGAATCCACCAGCCCACGTTTTTTATTCGAGTTAATGATCACTACAGACATGTTTTCTGGCATTGATACCGCTGTAGTTTCAAGACTACGACAATCAAGTAACATGGCATGATTTTCATTACCTTCTGCCGACACCATTTGATCCATGATGCCGCAGTTACAACCAACAAATTCGTTTTCAGCTTGCTGACCGTTTAACGCAACTTCTGCTTGGCTGATATTTAAATCATATAGATCTTTAAATGTTTGACCGATAACCACTTCCAGCGCAGCTGATGAACTGAGTCCAGCACCTTGTGGCACATTACCTGTTACCGCAATGTCAGCACCTTTAAATTCAAAACCACGTTCAAGCAAACACTTCACTACACCACGTATATAATTCGCCCACATTTTATTGTCTTGAAACATAATAGTCTGGGTAATATCAAATTCGTCCGTTTCATTACCGTAATCCACAGCAACCACACGTACAATATTGTCATCACGGCTTGCAGCGGCCACCACGGTTTGATAGTTGATTGCACAAGGCAATACAAAACCATCGTTATAATCGGTATGTTCTCCAATCAGGTTCACACGACCTGGCGCTTGCACAATATGAGTCGGTGCGTAGTTAAGAACTGAATTGAATGCATTTTTTACGTTTTGAATTAAATTGGTCATCGGTGCCTTCCACACTTTGTAGGGGTCTGAGTTTCTCGTCGAGCGCAGTATCATCACACTGCGTTTACCGAGTTTACTTACTATCTTTTTTTATTATGACGGCGGTTTTTCATCACAGCTATTTTCTATCAGTCATCGCTGTTTATAAACGTTCTTTATAATGTACGTCGCTCACATCACGCAGTTTTTGCGCGGCTTGCTCGGCCGTTAAATCACGCTGACTTTCAGCTAACATTTCATAACCCACCATGAATTTACGTACCGAAGCAGAACGCAGTAATGGCGGATAGAAAAGTGCATGTAATTGCCAATGCTCTATATCCGTCCCTTCCTCAAAGAATGGCGCGTAATGCCAGCCCATTGAATAAGGGAATGAGCATTGAAAGAGGTTGTCATAACGGCAAGTGAGTTTCTTAATGGCTAACGCTAAGTCATCACGCTGTTCATCTGTTAATTCACTCATACGACGAATGTGTGTTTTTGGCAGTAGCATGGTTTCAAACGGCCACGCCGCCCAATACGGTACAACAGCAAGCCAATGTTCCGTTTCAACGACAGTACGTTCACCGTCTTTTAACTCTGATTCAACGTAATCAAATAATAAACTCGAACCATGCTCTTGCTGGTATTCTTTAAGCAGTTTTTCTTTACGCTCAATTTCATTAGGTAAAAAGCTATTCGCCCACACTTGGCCATGCGGATGCGGTTGCGAACAGCCCATCGCAGCGCCTTTATTCTCGAACGCTTGCACCCATAAGTAATCTTTACCTAATTCCTCAATTTGCTCATTCCAGGTATCAATAACACCGCGGATTTTTTCAACAGGTAGTTCTGGTAATGTTTTACTGTGATCCGGCGAAAAACAGATAACGCGGCTTAACCCACGTACACCTTCGGTCTTAAACAACGGGTTAGTTGATTTTGGCGCTTCAGGTGAATCAGGCATGAGCGCGGCAAAATCATTACTAAACACATATGTGCCGTCATAGTTTGGATTTTCATCACCGGAAATACGTTTGTTAGTCGGGCATAAAAAACAGGTTTTTTCATACGTCGATAACTCGGCTGTATCAGGTTCTTCACCTTGACCACTCCACGGACGTTTTGCTCGGTGTGGTGATACTAAGATCCACTGACCCGTTAATGGGTTATAACGACGATGTGGATGATCAATTGGATTAAATTCTTGGCTAGATTCCGACTTATATTTAGAGTTAGACATGAGATTAATATCCTTGTTGATTCGTTGACTGCCAGCGCCATGTATCAGCACTCATTTCCATCACAGTGCGCGTGGCTTTCCAACCGAGATCTTGTTCGGCTTTTGCTGTATTGGCCCAGCACTCGGCAATGTCACCAGCGCGGCGTGGACATAATTGGTAAGGAATTGGTTGGCCTGATACCTGTGCAAACGCATTCACCATTTCTAATACACTTGAACCTTTACCTGTGCCGAGGTTATAAATATGTAATCCCGATTTTTGGCCTACCGCGGTTAATGCGGCAATATGACCATCGGCTAAATCCATAACGTGGATATAATCTCGAACCCCCGTACCATCCGGTGTTGAATAATCATCACCGAACACTGACAATGATTCGCGACGACCAACTGCAACCTGCGCAATAAACGGCATTAAGTTATTTGGGATCCCTTGCGGATCTTCACCCATGGTGCCAGACGGATGAGCGCCAACCGGGTTGAAGTAGCGTAGTAAGGTAATGCTCCAATCATTTTCAGCATCAAAAAGGTCAGAAAAACATTCCTCGACCATAAATTTACTGCGACCATAAGGGTTGGTCGTCGCACCTGTCGGGGAATCTTCGGTAATTGGTACAACCTCTGGATCACCATAAACGGTCGCCGAAGAGCTAAATACGATGCTTTTCACATTGGCGTTACGCATTGAGCGTGCCAACACGAGTGAACCATTTACATTGTTATCGTAGTATTCCAATGGTTTTTGCACTGATTCACCAACCGCTTTTAACCCTGCGAAGTGAATAACCGATGCGATCGTATGTTCAGTGAAAATTTGGTCTAGAAAGGTTTCGTCACGCACGTCACCTTGATAAAAAATAGGGCGAACCTGCGTTAATGCTTCAATACGATCGAGTACCGCCAATTTACTGTTATCTAAATTATCGATAATAATAGGCTCAATGCCTGCTTCAATCATCTGCACACATGTATGGCTTCCAATATAGCCCATGCCACCAGTTACCAATATTTTCACAACGAATTCTCCCGCAATTTTAAGACACGAAGTCAGTGGTTCTCTAAAATATTTGAGTACCCTACCGATCAAATGTAAACGTTTCCACAAAAACAACCGCCGATTAGTAAAGTTTTACTAAAAATGAGATTTAGGTATCAAAAATTTCATTTATTCCGTAAAATACCCCACTATAAAAGAACAATAATGAATGGGCTGGAGGATGAATGGCAACATTAAAGGAAATAGCCAACGAAGCTAAGGTTTCATTAGCGACGGTATCGCGTGTATTAAATGAAGATCCAACATTAAGTGTAAAAGAAGAAACCAAACGACGTATCTTTGAAATAGCAGAAAAGCTGGAATACAAAACCAGTTCAACGCGAAAACTGGCAAGCGCATTACCTGCGAAAATAAAAGAGCATCTGCACTTTCTCGCCCTGTATAATTACAAGCAAGATACTGAAATAAATGACCCTTATTACCTGGCTATTCGTCACGGCATAGAAACTCAATGTGATAAGTTTGATATAGCCCTGACCAACAGTTACGAGAGCAACCTCAATATTAAGAACTCGCAAGTAGACGGGATCTTATTAATTGGTCGTCAAAGTAAAGAACAACTAACGGCGATAAAAAAACTCACTAAAAACATTGTTTATATTGATTACACAGATCATGAAGAAGCCTTTGACTCTGTCGATATCGACCTAGCTAGAATCAGCAAGCAAGTTATTAATCACTTTACCAATCAAGGCTATAGCCGCATTGGCTTTATTGGTGGTCAGGATGATATTGATACACCGGATATCCGTGAACAAGCCTTTAGCGAATATGGTCAGCTAAAAGGCGTCGTATTGGAATCAGATTTATACCGCGGTGACTTCTCAAGTTCATCAGGTTATAAACTCGCGAAAAAGATGCTTGAAACTGATTATCCGAATGCTTTTTTTATCGCGTCAGATTCAATCGCCATCGGTGTATTACGCGCTATTCATGAGCAAGGTCTATCCATACCTAACGACATAGCCTTGATCAGTGTTAACGATATTCCGACCGCTAAATTTACTTTTCCATCGTTATCAACGGTACGTATTCATTCAGAATTAATGGGGAGCCAAGGGGTTAATTTATTGATTGAGCGCCGCCGAGATGAACGTGTGATCCCGATTAATGCGTATATTCCAAGTAACTTACGTTTACGCGATACCACCAAGAAATAGCATGAACTAAAATCAAAGCAGCATATCGCTATGCTGCTATCCCCCCCCCTCTTCTTTCTTACCCCCTTTCAAGCGACTTCTTAACATTCCCTCTACCCGTTCACTTTACAGCATACAAATTAGTTACATTACAACCTTGAGTTAACGTTATCTAGCTCACAAAAATTAGCATCTACTGTGATCCAGTTAAAAGTAAAACAACCCCCCGCTTTGTTTTACTAAAACTTTAGTTAACATGCTTTACCAGAAGCAATTTGCTAAATTTTTTAGAACTATCGCTATCGTCTTGGAGGCTACACGTGAACAATTGGGAAAACTTCTTCCGCCTGAATGAAAATAGAATGGCACCGCGTGCTTACTTTTTCTCATACGACTCAGTACAAACAGCAAGAACATTCCAACGTGAATTAAGCAGCCACTATCAACTTCTAAGTGGCCAATGGAACTTTAACTTTTTCACTAATCCGCTGCTTGTACCTGACGAATTTTATTCTCAGTACATGATCAACTGGGACAAGATCACCGTTCCAAATATGTGGCAAATGGAAGGCCATGGCGATCTTCAATATACCGATGAAGGTTTCCCATTCCCGATTGATGTGCCTTTCGTACCAAGTGATAACCCAACTGGTGCTTACCAACGTACATTCACGTTGGGCGATACATGGAGCAATAAGCAAACCATCATCAAGTTCGATGGCGTTGAAACTTACTTTGAAGTTTACGTTAACGGTCACTATGTTGGTTTTAGTAAAGGCAGTCGCTTAACGGCTGAATTTGATATCTCAGAATTTTCCCAACAAGGTGAAAACTTACTGGCCGTGCGTGTAATGCAATGGGCTGATTCAACTTACATTGAAGATCAAGATATGTGGTGGACAGGCGGTATCTTCCGTGATGTTTACTTAGTGGGTAAAGAACAAGTACACGTGCAAGATCTTACCGTCTGTACTGACTTTGATGATACTTACCAAAATGCGACCCTGTCTTGTAAAGCGGTGCTAGAAAACTTAACACCGGATCCAGTGGCTAATTATTCACTCGAATATACCTTATATGATGATGCAACAGCGCTGGCAGAAGGTAATATCAAGTCATTGGATTTTGCTTCGACTCAAAATGTAAACGTTACCATTGATCTGGTTAACCCTATTCACTGGACTGCTGAAAATCCTCACTTGTATCAATTAGTACTGACACTAAGAAACGAACAAGGCGAGGTACTTGAGATCATCCCGCAGCGTGTTGGTTTCCGTGATATTAAAGTGCGCGATGGTTTGTTTTACATCAATAACAAATACGTCATGTTACACGGCGTTAACCGCCACGATAACGATCACCTAAAAGGGCGTGCTGTCGGTATGGATCGTGTTGAGAAAGACATCATCTTGATGAAGCAACACAACATCAACTCAGTACGTACCGCACATTATCCAAATGATCCCCGTTTTTACGAGCTGTGTGATGTATATGGTTTATTCGTGATGGCCGAAACCGATGTGGAAACCCACGGTTTTGCTAACGTGGATGACTTGAGCCGTATCACTAATGATCCAGCTTGGGAACTGGTATTCGTTGAACGTATCGAACGCCACATCCATGCTCAAAAAAACCATGCCTCTATCATCATGTGGTCGCTGGGTAATGAATCTGGTTATGGCTGTAACATCAAAGCTATGTATGCAGCTGCAAAAGCAATTGATGACACACGCTTAGTGCATTATGAAGAAGACCGTGATGCCGAAGTGGTTGATATCATCAGTACCATGTATTCTCGCGCGCAATTAATGAATGCCTTTGGTGAACACCCACATAACAAACCACGCATCATTTGTGAATATGCGCATGCTATGGGTAATGGTCCAGGCGGATTGACGGAATACCAAAACGTGTTCTACAAACATGATTCTATTCAAGGTCATTTTGTTTGGGAATGGTGTGACCACGGAATTCTGGCTAAAGATGAAAGCGGCACTGAATTTTTGAAATACGGTGGCGATTACGGTGATTACCCAAATAACTATAACTTCTGTATGGATGGTCTGGTTTATTCAGATCAAACACCGGGTCCGGGGTTAAAAGAATACAAGCAAGTAATTGCACCTGTGAAGATCCGCGCGAAAGATGCGACAAACGGTATTTTCACTGTTGATAACAAGCTGTGGTTCTCAAACCTTGATGATTACACCATTACAGCTGAAATACGCGCCGAAGGTGAAACACTACAAAGCACTACATTTAAAGTAATCGAACTAGCAGAAAACAGCAGCCGTGATATTGAAATTACCCTGCCAGAGTTAGATGGTCGTGAAGTATTCATTAATTTCACGGTACGCAAAGACTCTCGCACGCGTTACAGCGAAGCAAACCACGACATCGCAATTTACCAAATACAATTAAAAGAGAACACCCAACAACTACCTACATTCGCGAATAGCAATTCCATTGCATTAGACGTAGTTGAATCTCGCTTAAATTATGTGGTTAAAGGGCTAAATTTTGCAGTTAACTTCTCTAAAGTGAACGGTAAATTAACATCATGGTTGGTTAACGGCGAAGAGCTGATTGCCAGTTCACCAAAACTGAATTTCTTCAAACCTATGGTTGATAACCACAAACAAGAACACGATGGTTTGTGGGAACCTGCTCACTTGCACATAATGCAAGAGCACTTCCGTTCAATTGCGCTTGAAGAAATAGACGGTAAAGCGATCTTCACCGTGACCAGCATTATTGCACCACCGGTATTTGATTTTGGTATGCGTTGTACTTACGTGTACGAAGTGAATAAAGAAGGCCAAATCAACATTCAACTTGCCGGCGAACGCTACGGTAAATACCCACATGTTATCCCAGTACTTGGCTTAGATTTAGGCATCAATAATGACTTCGACCAAGTGCAATACTACGGTCGCGGTCCTGAAGAAAACTACCAAGACAGCCAGCAAGCTAACATGATTGATGTGTACAAAACGACAGTTGCAGATATGTTTGAGAACTATCCGTTCCCACAAAACAACGGCAACCGCCAACATGTACGCTGGGCATCATTAGCAAACCGCCAAGGTACTGGCTTGTTTGTGAAACCAGAGCAAGAAATTAACTTCAGTGCTTGGTTCTACACCAACCAAAACATCCATGAAGCACAACACACGATTGAACTTGAAAAGAGCGGTTACATTACCGTGAACCTTGACCACAAATTGATGGGCTTAGGGTCAAACTCTTGGGGTTCGGAAGTATTAGATTCATACCGTGTGTACATGGATAAGTTTAACTACGCATTAACGCTAGTCCCTTTTCACCAGGGTGGTTGCAAGTCAAGCGCACTCGCAAATCATACGTTCACAACAACGGACGACGCGATTCAAGCACACACTCTTATTGGCGGAGATAAGTAATGATCGTTTTAGATAATTTAGACCAATTCAAAGTGGTATATCGCGATGGCCGTAAATGGCATCGCTGCATTGAAGCAATTGAGAACATCGGCAATCTAAGAGATGGCGTGATGTACTCTATCGGCGATTCGTTGGTGTACATGATTGAAGATGGCATCGCACGTAATACCGAAACCTTTGAAGGCAATCGTCGTTACTTTGATGTGCATTATTACTTAGCAGGCCGTGAAACGGTAGAAATAGCAGACAAGTCTGATCTTGAGTTAGTGCAAGTTTACTCCGATGAAACTGACCGTGAATACCTGACAGGTCACGGTGAAATACAGCAACTTTGTGAAGGCCAAGTCGCTGTATTTGATAACTCAAAAGCGTACCGATTCCACGGTGATAATACAGTGCGAAAAGTGGTACTGAAAGTCACAATCGAAGACGGCTATTTTTTGAATAAATAATTAAATAAGTAGTTGAATAAATAGCTAGATAAATAGTTACATCAGTAACCAAATAGATAGCTTAATAATAAAGTCTGGGCACGTATCCAGAACTAAAAATGAGAGAGGGATTGGAACTTAACCGTCCAAATCCCTCCTTACCTACATTTGAAACACGATACATCGGAGTACCTTATGTCAACATCTAGACGAGGCACGATAGGCAAATTTGCCCTATTGTCCATGACTTTTGCAGCGGTTTTTAGCTTCAATAATATTATTAATAATAATATTGAAATAGGCTTATCGTCTGCCCCTATGTTCTTTCTCGCAACCATCTTTTATTTTATCCCGTTCTGCTTAATTGTGGCTGAATTTGTGTCACTCAACAAAAGTTCTGAAGCGGGTGTTTACTCTTGGGTAAAAAGTTCGCTAGGTGGTCGCTGGGCGTTCATCTCAGCTTATACTTATTGGTTCGTTAACCTCTTCTTTTTCACGTCACTGTTACCAAGAATTATTGCTTACGCGTCGTATGCCTTCTTAGGGTTTGAGTATATATTCACCCCAATGACAACGGCGGTTTTAAGTACCTTACTTTTCGCGGTTGCAACACACGTATCAAATAACGGAGCCAAATTACTGGGTCCAATTACGACCGTTACATCGTCACTCATGCTGTTACTCACACTGTCTTACATCATCCTGTCAGCTGGCGCTTTAATGGGCGGTATTGTACCTGCGGACCCAATTTCAATTGAAGCGATGACACCATCGTTTAACTGGGCATTCCTCGGTGTGATCACCTGGATTTTTATGGCTGCAGGTGGCGCAGAATCTGTTGCTGTTTATGTGAATGATATTAAAGGCGGCCACAAGTCATTCGTTAAAGTCATCATCCTTGCAGGTATCTTTATTGGTGCACTTTACTCTGTGGGTTCTATCTTAGCGAACGTCTTTGTGACACGTGAAGCATTGAAATTTACCGGCGGCTCTGTGCAAGTATTTGAAGGCCTTGCAAGACACTTCGGTTTACCAGAAATCATGATGAACCGTTTTGTTGGTATCATCTCGTTTACTGCCATGTTGGGTTCATTATTAATGTGGACGGCAACACCAGTGAAAATCTTCTTCTCTGAAATTCCAAAAGGTATTTTTGGTGAAAAGACGGTGGCACTCAACAAACAAGGTGTACCGGTACGCGCAGCATGGATTCAATTCTTAATTGTTATCCCACTGATGTTTATCCCAACATTGGCGTCTGACACGGTGCAAGACTTAATGAGCACTATCATCAACATGACAGCGGCAGCGTCTATGCTACCACCTCTGTTCATCATGATTGCTTACCTCAACCTACGCTTAAAATTAGATCACCTCGAGCGTGACTTCCGCATGGGTTCTCGCTTTACCGGTATCGCTATTGTGTCTGTACTTATCGCTATCTTTACTGTTGGGTTCTTTGCTTCAACCTTCCCAACTGGCGCAGACATCATGACTATTATTTTCTACAACGTTGGCGGGATTGTTATTTTCCTTGGCTACGCGTGGTGGAAATACAACAAGTATGAACAATCACTGACACACGAAGAACTTGCTGAAGAAGCAAAACCTGCAGTTCAATTATAGGCGTTGAATTACATTATGAAGCACCAGTGACATCGGTGCTTCCTTTGTTAAACACAGATAAGTAAGCACAGCGACATGTTCTATTATACTCATTTGGTCTGTTGCTTATTTTCTGTTTAATGACTTAACCACAGTAATTTTTAGTAAAGCTAATAATTGGATATTTACTAAAGATCACTTAATAATTTAATTAATATAGGATACGTTAATTATGTCTCAATCTGTACGTGGCACGATAGGAAAGTTCGCTTTGTTATCTATGACTCTCGCGGCGGTATTTAATGTCCGTAACATTGTTAATAATAATATCGAATTAGGCTTAAGTTCAGCGCCTATATTTTTACTGGCTACCTTGGTTTACTTTATCCCATTCGTGTTTATTATTTCTGAATTTGTATCTGCCAATAAAGATTCAGAATCAGGCATGTATGACTGGTTGAAAAAACCATTAGGCACAAAGAATGCCTACCTTGGTTCGTTCCTGTATTGGTTTGTGAACCTATTTTGGTTTGTATCACTACTACCAAACGTAATTGCTTATGCGTCTTATGCAATGCTTGGATATGAGTACAATTTCTCTCCAGTGGTAACTTCTATTATCTCGATTGTTTTGTTTGCTGCGGCAACGCACATTTCGACAAAGGGTGCATCTTGGTTAGGTAGAATTTCTGAACTTGTGGCTTACGGTGTATTCGCGCTGTTTGGTATCTATGTTGTTGGGGCGGTAATGGCACTCGGTAGTGACCATGTTCCGGCTCAACCAATTACGATGGAAGCAATGACGCCGACGATCAACTGGGCAACGATTGGTATTATGTGCTGGATCTTCCAAGCTGCAGGAGGTGCTGAAACAGCGGCTGCATATTTGAAAGATGTGAAAGGCGGTCAGAAAACGTTTATCCGCGTGATCATCTCAGCAGGTATCCTTATCGGTGCTATGTATGCAATTGGCTCTCTATTAGTAAACGTATTCGTTCCACGTGAGTCACTGACTTATGCTGGCGGTATGGTTGAAATATTTACCGGTATGGCGCAATACTTCAATGTTAATGAAAACGTAGTGGGTCGCTTGGTTGGTATCATTCTGTTCATTGCGATGTTTGGCTCGATGATGATGTGGACAGCTGCACCAGTTAAAATTCACTTTTCTGAAATTCCAAAAGGCGTATACGGCGAGAAAACAACTGAACTTAACGAGCACGGTGTACCAGTACGTGCCGCTTGGTGGCAGTTCGCATTCGTGGTAATCATGTTAGTGGTTAATGGTTTCGGTTCTGAATCGGTACAAGAGATGATGAGCACAGCAATTAACTTAACTGCTGGTACAGCGATGTTACCGCCTATCTTTATTATGGTTGCTTACTTCATCTTCCGTCTTAAATACGATGACACACCACGTGATTTCCGCATGGGTTCTCGTAAAGTGGGTATGACTATTGTTTCAATTCTTATCGTTATCTTTGTGGTAAGTATGACAGCATCAGCATTCCCAACAGGTGTTGATTTAGTGAATGCATTCTTTATCAACGTATTCATGACGATGGTGTTCTCTGCAATTGCATGGTGGTGGATCTCTCGCTTTGAAAAGAAGCAAGCACAAGGTGAAACGACAGCGAAGCAGACATTAGCTTCAGCGACAAAATAAACCTAGACTACTTCTAGAATAAGCTTATGAAGGCACTGAGATTATCAGTGCCTTTTTCTATCTGACACACAGACTCCAATTTCTTACTTTGTCATAATTACCTACCATTAATATAATTAATGATAGGTAATTAGTAATAAATTAAGCTGGTTGTAACGCTTCGCTAATTTCTACCTTTTCAGTTGCAGTGAGTCCATCACTTGGTAAAAACTCTTTACCCCAACCCAAACCTGCAATTTCTTCTTCGATCATAGCTGCAATCTCATCTTTATCATAACCAACGCCAGCTAAAACCTCTTGTGTAGAATGACCAAACCTCTCAGTTGGAGTAACAGATTTAATAAATGCTTCTACTGGACGAATAGCATAATGATCAACTTGTGTTAATTTGTGGCCACTAGGGTGATTTGGATAGATAGAAAAAGCATAGCTTCCCCTGTCTATCCCTGCTGTCCCATTAATTTCACGACTGTATTGTTTACGTAAATCTTCAATGTTACGGGGGATGACGGCTGCAATATCAATCTGGTGTAGCGCATCGATCCATGTTTGAGATTTTTTGGTTACCAAAATGCTTGTTAAAAATACTTTTTTATCTTGAGCATCAGTCAGTTTTTCTAAACCTGAGATAGTGGCTAATTTATCTTGCTCTTGCATGTTAGAGTCAATGAAAATCCAACCGTCTAGGGTCTTATAGAAGTGTGACAAAGCATTATACCCAAGTGCATCACGACCAGACGGTTCATTAAATGGTGCTCGGCCTTCATAATCAAAAGCAAATGGGAGTTGCGCTAAATTTGTTACAGCTGAAAGCGATGTTCTTGCACGGCTTACTTCACCAGTACGTTGTAAATGGAATAACGATGTTGCCATAGCTAAACCGCCAGCGAAACCACAATTAACATCGAGAGTACCCAGATGAGCATGTTCTTCTGGCGTTGCTATTCCACCAAATCTGCTCATGATACCACTGTTAGCTTGGATAATATCATCGTAACCAATATAGTTTGTTTTAGGGCCTTCCAATGGACCACCTAAACAATCTAAACGGCAGAACAATATTTTTGGATTAATAGCTAATAGGCTTTCTGAATCTAGGCCTAAATGTACCATTTGTCTGCTTGGCGCATTAATTAAAACAATATCACTTTCTTGTACTAAACGATTGAATATTTCACGACCTTTGTTTGACATTATATCTATTAACGCGCTCTTTTTACCCATATTAGTTAGGAAAGTAAAAAACGTACCGATCAGTGGGTCATACATAGGAGAGACAGTATCAATTTTTGTTACTTCTGCGCCAAAACGTGTGAGTAATGCCGCAGCATGTGGTCCTGCAATAACGTTTGTTAAATCAAGGATTTTAATACCGTCTAACCAACCTTTATGACTAACAATTGTTGAAGCTTCGGGTAAGTTACGCGCAGCTTCGTTGACTGATAATAAATCTAAAGCACGTGCAACGGTCACATTCATACGTGCTGTCGGTGTGACCATATCTGTTGCACATTCTTCTAACCATGCAATTGGGCCTGGCTGTTTCATTAAACCATACTGTGAGTCTTCAACTTTAACAATAAGACCTGATTTTTCGCAATGTTCACTGTTTACCCATTCTTGCGTGGTACGATGTGGTGCACCTGGAATCTTTCCTTCACCAAAAATCCCCCCCCATTCTTCGGATGTCTTTGTAAGGAATGCCACTTTCATTTTTGTTGATATAATATCGGCCCATTTTTTAGGTAGTGGATAAACACCGATTGATGTTTCTCCATCCCATTCATTTGTTGGTAAATGTAGATTTTCAACTTCAGGTAAACCATCACTAATAAGTTCTTCATAAATGCCTAATGCCTTTAATGCACGTTTTGCATGATTTCGATGTGATGGGCAAACGCAATAAAACATGCGGCCATCTGCACATAAATATGTACGGTAAAATGGGTCTAAGTACTCTTGAAGGTCCTCGTAACTTAAATCCATTTCGATATTGTTTGCTTGACGATATTCAATTTCATGATCACGCATTGTTTTATAACGATTTGGTAAATTTTCAACAACATAAGAATTATATGATAAGCCTTCCATTAGCGCTGCAACAATTGGCACCTCTATATGATCACCTCGGCCGCTTTTTTCTCTGGCATAAAGCGCCAAAATAACAGCGCTTGCGGCAAGTACGGTTGCGTATGAAGAACCTAATGGCAATGGAGAAAAACTTGGATTTAAACCCATCAAGACTCGGTTATACCCCATATCACTAAACGCACCGGATGCAGCTGAAACGATTGCTTCCGTTGCTTTCCAGCCACTACGCAGTTCATCATTACTTGCAAACCCAGGTACAGATAATGTAACCAAAGCAGGATTTTCTTGGCGTAGTGTTTCAAAATCGATGCCTAGTTTTTTCATTACACCAGGGCGAAAGCTTTCTAGTACAACATCAGCTTTTGCTATTAGGCTCAGCGCTTCTTTCTGTTGGGTTGGGTCTTTCAAGTCTAGACGAAGACAACTCTTATTACGGTTCAATATGGCGTTGGCAGGGTGATCCCAAAGAGGGCCTGTCGGTGGATCAATGTGAATGACCGTTGCGCCTAAGTCAGCGAGAATCATTGCAGCACCTGGGCCAGCTATTTGCTGACCAAAATCGATAATAGAAATACCTTTAAGTGGTAATTGAATTTGAGTTGTCATGATTAGATTCCAATTATATGAATTTCGATTTTATGATGTGAATTATTAATATCGTGTTCTTTCAAACGGATACTATTAGCAAAATAAAAATCAGACCAGCAACAAAAATTTAACCTTAGATGTGTTTTTTTTTATGGCTAAAAATAAAGTGACAAGTCTCATATTCTTACTTGTAAATCTTTGACATTTTTCTTAAAACAATAAAGTACCACCTACGAGGTACCCCTAAGCAACTGTTTTATAACTATAAAAAAACTATGGCCATAGAGGTGATTTAAATTACTTTTCAATCACAGGTAACTGCTTAACAATGCAAACACTGAATTTATGACCTGCAATTAAGTTTCAGCATCACTTTATTAACATTTATGACAGGGGTTTCATTGTTGTAAATTACGTATTAAAAGCCGAAATACAATACGGTGATATATGACATTGTTGGTAGGTAATAATATTGATACATAATCTAAGGAGCTGTTTGTGAGTCATCAAAATATGATCGCGAAGGAAGGATTTTTTAAAGGTTCAAATCCAGTCATGATGATTGGATCAGGGCTATTAATTTTATTTTTTATTATTTTTACAATTGTTGGTGGAGATTTTGCCAATACCATTTATAACAATTCAAAACAATTTATTACAGATAATTTAAGCTGGTATTACATTGGTTTAATGAGCATATTTTTATTTATCTCAATCTGGTTGATTTTCAGTCGCTTTGGTAAAGTACGCTTAGGCAAAGAGACTGATAGACCTGAATATAGTGATTTCGCTTGGTTTTCGATGCTATTCAGTGCTGGTATCGCCATTGGTATTCTATTCTGGAGTATCGCAGAACCTATATATCACTACCAATCAAACCCCTTTGTCAGTGCCGCGATAGATCCTGAAGGTGCAAAACAAGTTGCGATGCGAGTGACGATTTTCCATTGGGGATTACATGGCTGGGCTATATTCGCTCTTATTGGCTTAGCCTTATCTTATTTTTCGTATAATAAAGGACTACCACTGACGATACGTTCAGCATTGTATCCGATATTTGGTGAAAAAATTTATGGCCCAATAGGCCACACAGCAGATTATCTAGCCGTGTTTGGCACTGTATTTGGTATTGCAACATCGCTTGGCCTTGGCGCTCAACAAATAAATGCGGGTATGAGCTATTTACTTGGTTTTGAAGTATCGACAGTCAATCAAATCATCATTATCGCCATTGTGTCAGTAGTCGCTATCGGCTCGGTATTACTAGGTGTTGATAAAGGTATTAAAGTCATTAGTACCATCAATATGAAGCTGACGATTGTCATCCTGGTATTATTTTTGATACTCGGACCGACGGTTTATATTTTAAGTGAATTTGTACTTAATTTTGGTGATTATTTAACAAATGTTGTCGGACTTGGTTTTTGGGTTAACACTAATCCAGATGACTCTTGGCAAGGTGATTGGACAATTTTCTATTGGGGTTGGTGGTTATCTTGGGCACCATTTGTTGGTGTATTTATCGCTCGTATCTCAAAAGGACGTACGATTCGGGAGTTTGTAGCGGGAGTTTTAGTTGCACCAACGATAATGGGCGCGTTCTGGATCACCACATTTGGCTCTACTGCATTTTATTTAGAACAAGCAGGTGCAGGTATTATCGATGCGGTAAACACTGACATGACGATGGCCTTGTTTAAAACAATTGAAGCGATGGATTCAGGCTCAATAATTACCATCTTAATGGCTGTCATTTGTGTCGTAATGCTTGTGACCTATTTTGTCACTTCAGCAGACTCTGCGACATTAGTTATTTGTTCACTGGTGTGCATGGGTGAAAAAAATCCATTACCAAGATACCGCATTTTCTGGGGCTGTGCGATAGGCGCATCTGCAGCAGTGCTGCTACTTGCTGGAGGCTTAAAGACATTGCAAACCGCATCAGTATTGGCCGCACTACCATTTTCGTTCGTTATTATACTTTCTGTTATAGGCTTAATCCGTGCATTACATGAGGATTATCCAACTGAATCAGCAACACTTGCCGAGCTAAAGTAATAACAATCAAATAGCGAGGGGTTATTGGTTCCCCTCTATATTATAAATAGGAAGATAGTCATGTCATCACAAGTAATATTACCACGCATAATGCAAATTGGCGCTGGTGCAAGTAAAGATATAGTGAACGTTTTAAATAACTTGGGCGTATCGAAACCCTTGATAATTACAGATAAAATGATGGTCAAATTAGGTTATGCAGCTCAAATCAAAAATGCATTAGCATTATCAAATTTAGCCGCTGAAATCTTTGATGATACAGTCCCAGAACCGACTGTCGCTTCGATTCAAAATGGTATCAATAAAGCTAAAAGTGGTGATTTTGATTGCTTAATCGCACTGGGTGGTGGCAGTCCGATTGATAGCGCGAAAGCAATCTCTGTTTTGTCACAATTTGGTGGTGAAATGCGTGATTATAAAGTACCGAGGGTTGTTAGCGAGCAAGGATTACCCCTAATTGCAATTCCAACGACCGCTGGCACTGGTACTGAATGTACATGTTTCACGATTATAACCGATGAAAAGAATGATGAAAAAATGTTATGCGCAGGCGTTGGTTTCATGCCTGTTGCAGCATTGGTTGATTTTGAGTTAACCCTCTCATTACCAGCCCGAATTACCGCGGATACCGGCATTGACGCATTAACGCATGCGATCGAAGCTTATGTAAGTAGAAAATCGAATACGTTTAGTGACTCACAAGCTATCTCAGCGATGAAGCTCATCGCGCCAAATTTACGTAAAACATATCATGACGGTAATGATAAAACGGCACGTGAAAACATTATGTTAGGTTCTACGCTTGCTGGCATGGCGTTTTCAAATGCTTCGGTTGCACTTGTTCATGGCATGAGTCGTCCCATTGGTGCCGCTTTTCATGTACCTCACGGCTTATCTAATGCGATGTTATTACCTGCAGTTACCGCATTTTCTATTCCTGCAGCACCAGAACGTTATGCTAATTGTGCAAAAGCCATGGGCATTGCAAGTGAAACAGATTCAACTGATGTCGCCAATGAAAAATTGATTCTAGAACTTAAGGCTCTAAATGTTGAGCTTAACGTACCAACACCAGCTGAGTTTGGTATTGAGGGCGCTAAGTACTTTGATTTGCTGCCTACAATGGCAAAACAAGCATTAGCGTCAGGCTCACCAAATAACAATCCTCGGGTTCCAAGCATTGACGAAATGATTGCGATATATAAAGAGATTTGGGTTGATTAACTACCCAACTTTTACATGTAGCATTTTATATTAATTTAAATATAGCGAATATTCGCTTATCAAAAGGGAAGATCTCTCATGAGTGAAGTAGTAATGGATAAATCTCAAGCGACAATCACAGAATTAACAACTATTGGTCAGCTGATTGACGGTGAAATGATTATTGATGGTGAACGTAGTCAGCCTATCTTCAACCCATCGACAGGTAGGTCAGAAAAGAATATTGATCTTGCCAGTGTTGCAACTGTTGAAGCTGCGATTACAAGTGCTCAAGCGGCATTCCCTGCATGGCGTAATACGGCACCTATTAAGCGTGCTCGTGTTATGTTTAAATTTAAAGAATTATTGGAACAGAATGCAGAAAAAATCTGCGAACTTATCGGCCAAGAACACGGTAAGATCTCTCATGATGCGATGGGTGAATTACAACGTGGTATTGAGAATGTGGAATACGCATGTGGTGCGCCAGAACTACTAAAAGGTGAATTTAGTAAAAATGTAGGACCAAGTATCGATTCCTGGAGCGAATTTCAACCACTTGGTGTGGTAACGGGTATAACACCATTTAACTTTCCTGTGATGGTACCTTGCTGGATGTTTCCAATGGCGATCGTGTGTGGTAACACATTCATTCTTAAGCCATCTGAACGCGACCCGAGCGCAACACTATTCATTGCTCAGTTACTACAAGACGCGGGTTTACCAAAAGGCGTACTTAACGTCATTAATGGTGATAAAACCGCGGTTAATACACTATTAACAGATAAGCGTGTTCAAGCCGTTAGCTTTGTAGGCTCAACACCGATTGCGGAATATATTTATTCTACAGCAGCTGCTAATGGTAAACGTTGTCAAGCACTTGGTGGTGCTAAAAACCACGCCATCATTATGCCAGATGCTGACATGGACAACGCTGTAAATCAGCTTGTTGGCGCTGCATTTGGTTCATCTGGCGAACGCTGTATGGCATTATCTGTTGCTGTTGCTGTGGGCGACACAGCTGGTGACTTGTTGGTTGAAAAAATGACGATTGCAATGCAAGACTTAAAGGTAGGTCCATATAGCAATCCAAAAAATGATTTTGGCCCTGTTATTACAAAAGCACATCAAGAAAAAGTAAATGCGTATATTGATAGTGCAGAAAAAGATGGCGCCACGATTGTTGTTGATGGTCGTAATCCTGAAGTGGTTGGATATGAAGACGGCTTTTATGTTGGCGGTACATTAATTGATAACGTAACAACAGATATGTTGAGCTACAGAGACGAGATATTTGGCCCTGTACTACAAGTTATTCGTGTTAATACAATGCAAGAAGCAATGGCGTTAATCGATGCTCATGAATACGGTAACGGTACCTGTATCTTCACGCGTGATGGTGAAGCTGCACGTTACTTCTCTGATCATATTCAAGTTGGTATGGTTGGTATTAACGTACCATTACCTGTACCAGTTGCTTATCATAGCTTTGGTGGTTGGAAACGTTCTTTATTTGGTGATTTACATGCGTATGGTCCAGATGGTGTTCGTTTCTATACTAAACGAAAAACAATTACCCAGCGCTGGCCTTCAACAAGTCTGCGCGAAAATGTTGAATTCGCAATGCCAACATTAAAATAAGCCGAATAATAAGTTCGAGCCTGTTTATCTTTTGTCTGTAGCCGCAAAAAAGTTTAGTGCTACAGACAGATTATTTGAACAATAAAAATATATTTTAACCCATTAACATATCTAACTTTTTATTTTCATTCCGAATTAAATTAAGTTGAGCATGCTCTTAATATAAGTTTTTATCTTAGATCTAAGTCTAATAAAAGTTAATTTTAGCATGATAACATTCGCGACAACATGTCTCATTTATGGTTCTAAAATGAAAAAAAATCTCCCACCTTTAAACTGGTTACGCTCTTTTGAAGCATCAGCTCGCCATTTGAATTTTACACAAGCGGCGAATGAACTGAATTTAACTCAAGCTGCAATTAGTACTCAAATAAAATGCTTAGAATCTAATTTAGGTATGCCTCTATTTACACGTTTACCACGTGGTTTAACATTGACTGATTCTGGACAATCATACTTTCCACCCGTTAGCGAAGCCATTAATAAACTTGCAGCCACAACAAATGAGATTTTTGGTGATAGCAAAAAAATAAAAATTACAGTCTGTTCTAACCTCGTATTTTTTTGCCAATGGTTAGCACCTAAAATGGCATCCTTTTATGAACAACATCCTGATATTCTCATCCGTTTTACGAGTAATATTTGGGCCGATGATCTTGATAAAGATTCAGATATTAATGTGGGATACGGTCATGGAAATTGGGACGGTTTTAGATCTGACAGGTTGACTTGGGATGAGTTAATACCAGTATGTAGCCCCACATTATTAAGTGGTATGCCAATCCCTAAATGCCCAAGTGAACTTAATGATCACTCTTTATTGCATGTTATTGGTTATGAAGAAGGCTGGGGACACTGGCTTAACGCTACTGGATTTCATGATATTAATACTGATAAAGGGATGACATTTGATACGTTAGTATCGGCATTTGAAATGGCAAAATATGGTCATGGAATTGCACTCGGACGTAGTTCATTGGTAAAAAAATCAATACATAAAGGTGAGTTAATAGCCCCCTTTTCGCAAACGATACCGACAACAGAAGGTTTTTATTTAAAAACACCTACAAATCAAATTGATAATAAAAAAATTGAAACATTTAGACAATGGATTCTAAGTGAAATTTGTTGACCGTAATTATGTAGCCGATTAAATGTAAAAATACCCATCAACCTAAGCTGATGGGTATTTGATAATAACATTTTAACTCCTCCCCTTTTACTTTAAGGGAGAGCTTAACTACATATTTGGTGTGTCTGTTACTACATGTAGATTCTGCGCTCGATGTCTTAGCAAGTGATCCATTAGCGTGATAGCAAGTTGTGCTTCAGCAATTGGCACTGCGCGAATACCCACACATGGATCGTGGCGACCTTTGGTAACCACTTCAATTGCATTACCAAACTTATCAATTGATTTACCGGGAATGGTAATACTTGATGTTGGCTTCATCGCAATGTGAGCAATGATGTCTTGGCCACTTGAAATGCCACCCAGTACGCCACCAGCATGATTAGAAAGGAAACCATCTTCTGGTGTCATTTCATCGCGGTGCTCACTACCAAGCTGTTCTACAACGCCAAAACCATCACCAATCTCAACACCTTTCACGGCATTAATGCTCATTAATGAATGAGCTATTTCAGCATCTAAACGATCGAATACCGGCTCACCTAAACCGACAGGAACACCTTCAGCAACCACAGTTACTTTAGCGCCCACTGAGTTACCTGATTTTTTCAATCCACGCATGTATTCATCAAGCGCTTCTAATTTGCTTGGATCAGGAAAGAAGAATGGGTTTTGTTCAACTTGATCCCATTGCAGTGCTTCTGCTTTGATTGGGCCCAGTTGTGATAAATAACCACGAATCACAATACCGTGTTGCTCTTTCAAATATTTCTTCGCAATTGCACCCGCTGCTACACGCATTGCCGTTTCACGCGCCGATGAACGACCACCACCACGGTAATCGCGATGACCAAATTTCTGATGATAAGTATAATCAGCGTGACCTGGACGGAAGGTATCTTTAATATTTGAATAATCTTGTGAACGTTGATCGGTATTTTTGATCATCAGGCCAATTGAGCAACCTGTAGTTTTACCTTCAAAAATACCAGAAAGGATCTGAACTTCGTCCGCTTCACGTCGTTGAGTGGTATAGCGAGATGTGCCAGGCTTACGACGGTCGAGATCAAACTGCAGATCTTCGAGTGAGATTTCAAGTCCTGGAGGGCAGCCGTCAATGATGCACCCAAGTGCTGGACCATGGCTTTCTCCGAATGTGGAGATCTTAAATAATTGCCCAATACTATTCCCTGCCATAACAGCGTTTCCTTTATATAATGCCGACTAATACCTTTGAGAATACAAGACCCGCGGCTTAGCGACAATAGAAAATAGCTAAAAAAGGAATAAAAAAAACCTGTAATCATCATAAGATGATCACAGGTTTATCATGGGTTAAAGACCCAATAATAGTTCGTTACCGCATTATTTAAACGGGGCGACTATTTAAACGGAGCGACTATTTATTTAAACGGAGCAAATTCTGCCATTGAATCTTCGATCTGCTCTTTGCTGATCACGAAGATACCGTGACCGCCGTTTTGCATTTCTAACCAGGTAAATGGTACTTCAGGGAATTTCTCTTGCATGTGAACCATGCTGTTACCAATCTCAACAAACAGTAAACCGCCGTCGTTTAGCATGTCAGGTGCTTGTGCTAGCATTTTAAGCGTTAGCTCTAGTCCATCAAAACCAGACTGTAGACCGATTTCAGGTTCGTGTTTGAACTCGTCTGGTAAGTTATCAATGTCTTCTTGATCAACATAAGGAGGATTCGATACGATCATGTCGTAACGTAACCCAGTTAGGTTCGAGAACAAATCAGATTGAATTGGTGTTACTTGATTTTCAACACCGTGATCTTGAATATTGATTTCGGCAACTTCAATCGCACCGTGTTCAATATCAACTGCATCAATGTCTGAATCTGGGAATGCATGTGACAATGCAATGGCAATACAACCACTGCCCGTACACATATCAAGGATACGCATAGGTTCGTGTGTTAACCAAGGTTGGAAGCCATTCATGATCAGTTCTGCAAACGGTGAGCGTGGCACTAAAACACGTTCATCAACGAAGAACTCTAAACCAGCAAACCATGCTTTGTTAGTCAAATATGCTGCAGGGATACGCTCGTTTACACGGCGAACGATCAGCTCAACCAATTTTTGGCGTTCAGAAGTAAGCAGTTTCGCATGACGAATTTGAGGGTCAATATCTAATGGTAAATGTAGTGTCGGTAAGATTAACTGTACAGCTTCATCCCACGCGTTATCAGTACCGTGACCATAAAAAATACCCGCATCGTTAAAACGGCTAACCGCCCAACGGATGATATCTTGTATTGTCGTTAACTCTTTGACTGCTTCGTCAATAAAAATCCTGTCCACAATTGACTCCAATTTTGGTAAAATAACAAAATGTTTAATCAACTGAGCTTAGCAGTTGAATTTGGGTAACTAACATTATGTTTAATAAACAAATGAAAAAAAAGATGTTGCTGCAAATAGATGTAGCAAAAGAACAGGTACAAGCTGCGCAAGTGAAAGTATCGCAAGCCGCGCTGAAACCAGATGAACACGCTCTTTTTTCTGATAGTATGAAAGGTATAAAACCTTTGACACAGGATACCATACGCAAAACAAAAATCAGGGCTAATAAACCGAAAACACAAGCAAATGATTCAATCCGCCAAGAATCAGCGCAACGTGAACATTTTTTCTCCGATCAATTTGAGCCCCACATTGCAGACGAAGGCCCTACCCGTTATATACGTGATGGCGTTTCACCCTATGAGCTGAAGAAATTACGTCGTGGTGATTACGAACCCGAATTGCTTTTGGACTTGC
This sequence comes from Moritella sp. 28, assembly GCF_018219435.1. NCBI lineage: Bacteria > Pseudomonadati > Pseudomonadota > Gammaproteobacteria > Alteromonadales > Moritellaceae > Moritella > Moritella sp. 28. The sequence continues at coordinate 3,925,124 of NZ_CP056121.1, forward strand.
ATGGTTTAACCCAAGAAATCGCCAAGGTAGAAATATCTGCATTAATCGCAGAGTGCCGTAAACAGCATATCCGCTGTTGTAATGTCATGCACGGTCATGGCAAAAATATTCTTAAGCGTCAATTGCCAATGTGGTTAGCCCAGCATCCTGATATTGAAGCATTTCACCAAGCAACCAAAACTTGGGGTGGCAGTGCTGCAATATCAATTCTCGTTGAGTTGACTAATAAAGAAGACTTTTTAAGGTAATGAATTAATGGTGGTCGATAAACAAGATCTCTGGTTTGCAGAGCTAGAAAAAGAAAATAACGAGCGTTTGGCGCAGCTTGAAGAAGCAATGATAGAAGAGAATAGATTACACGCAATAAAAGCAGAAGAGATAAGGGTAAAGACTGACAAAGCTGCAATATTTAACGTAAAGCACCCAAGGCTTAGTTTTCTAAAGCGTTACAATGTCATCATTATTATGCTGATTGGCTTAGCTATTACAGTAGGCTTTAATGTGTCGATGTTTATCGCCTAACATCAAATGCTTTATCGGTAAGAGCAAAACTCGCTATCCAACTGAACCAAAAGACAGGCACAAAAAAAGGTTAGTGTATAACACTAACCTTTCAAGCGCGCTTTGCTAAACTGCAAATCCTTTAATTTCACGATTTACTTCCGAGATACGCATTTTAACATTATTCGCTGCATTGCTCGGCATGATTAACAAACCTTGCTGGAACTCTAACAATCCCAAACCTGTGACATAGAGGGTTCCATGAAAAAAACTCTTTACATATCTTGCGATACGCAATGAGTTAAACTGTTTAAAACTACGCATTTAGCACTCCTTTATACGCTTATATAAGTACCATCCAAGTACTTAAACAGATGGCGGCATAATATACTAACAATAGGGTAATGCAAAGATATTTAACATTGCATTAAGCCTTGTATAAAGTGTAAGCACTAATTATAAACGTCATTAAAAACCAGTGTGTTACTTTATACTCGCGGGTGTTTCTAACCACTTCAAATTACAACTATTTTCATCTAATTCTAAGCAAGCAATCGCAGATGTTGCGAAGGCTGGCATTTGCTTACCGGTTGTCAATACTGAAGTGAGATAGCTCACTACAGGTAAATGCGAAACCAGTAAGATTGTTTGGTAATTATATTGCTCAACCAGTGCACGAACATAATCAGCAATATACTCTGCATCCCCGTATGGGGTTATATCGTCACAGACTTCGACACTGTTTACGGTAAATAAGTTCCCGATAACTTGCCAAGTTTGTGCAGCTCGTACATAAGGGCTGTGTAATACACAATCTAAAGTTGGTTCAATCGCACTTAACCAACTGGCCATATCAACAGACTGTTGTCGTCCTGTACCCGTTAACTCACGTTCCGCATCGCTGTTTGCATATAAGCCTGCTTGACCGTGTCGCATAATATAAATCTTCATACCACCACGCTACATTATCTATTGAAGTCTTATAGATATTAACACAGCACCAAAAAACGATTGCATGATAACGCGCCTTTATGACAAAAATATTAAAAACCACGTTTAGCTTATATTTTTTGAAATTCTTTTCAAAAAATAATTACTTACCGCTATTTTAGCGCCATACTGACTTATATATTATTAGCAAATAGTATCGTCATCGCACGATTTTATATTGTTAATAAGGTTATACCCCAGTATTCATTACTGCATTTTAGATTCGCGATTCTTTGAAGCCGATCTAATTTATTTTCTATGCAGCCATTACATGGAGCACTCGCCTTGATTACTAGCCCTAATGATTCCAAACAATATCGTCACATCACGCTCCCAAATGGTTTAGCGGTATTATTGATCCAAGATGATCAATGTAAAAAGTCCGCCGCCTCAATGTCTGTCGCTGTGGGTCACTTTGATGATCCCCAGCAACATGAAGGACTTGCGCATTTACTCGAACACATGCTTTTTCTCGGTACCGATAAATATCCCAACCCCGGTGAGTACCAGTCATTTATTTCCATGCATGGTGGCAGCAACAACGCGTGGACAGGCACCGAATACACCAACTATTACTTTGATATTAACAACAGCTATTTCCATAATGCGTTGGATCGTTTCGCTCAATTTTTTATCGCCCCCAGCTTCAATTCCGACTTGTTAGACCGAGAACGCCATGCTGTTGATTCAGAATTTAAGCTAAAGCTAAAAGATGATGTTCGCCGTTTTTATCAAGTTCATAAAGAAACGGTCAATCCAACCCATCCATTTAGCAAATTTTCGGTGGGTAATCTCTCTACGCTCGCGGACACAGAAACCTACACCCTGCGTGAAGAACTGCTGCGATTTTACGAACAACATTACTGCGCCTCTTTAATGAAGTTAGTTATACAATCCGAACTTTCACTCGATAAACAAGAACACATGCTTAACGAGATGTTCTCAGCTACCCCTAACCGAGGCATAAACGCGGTCCCTTTAGCGACCCCTTTATATACCGACGCGCAATTACAACAAGCCATTTGGGTTGAATCGATCAGTGGCCACAAAAAATTATACATCTGCTTTCCGCTCGGTGATATTGTGCCCTACTACCAAATCAAACCATTGAGTCACATTAGTCAGTTACTTGGTGATGAAACGGAAGGAAGTTTACTGTCGTTGTTAAAACGCAAAGGTTGGGTAACCGCATTATCTGCAGGTAGTGGTCAAAGTGGTGCTAACTTTAAAGATTACAATGTCATTATGGGCTTAACGAGCGATGGCTTTAAGCATATTACCGAAATTGTCGAATTCTGTTTACAATATATCAAACTGATCGCAGAACAAGGTTTACAGGCGTGGCGTTATGACGAAAAGAAAAATTTCTTAGAGCAAGCATTTCGCTACCAAGAAAAAATACCGGCAATAAAAAATGTCTCTCACCTATCGCAAAACTTACATATTTATCCACCTGAACATGTCATTTATGGTGATTACATGATGACGGGCTTTGATATAGAGGCTTGTCGTTTCTTTTTACAGCAGTTTAATGCTACGAATATGCGGTTAATGGTATCGGCACCAAACTTGGACACCAATAAAACAGCCGCTTGGTATGATACCCCTTATCGTGTCGATGACTTTACACCTTACCAGCAACAACGCTGGGCGAATGTAGAGATTGATGAAAGCCTGGCACTGCCTATAAAAAACCGCTTCATGAGCTCGTCTTTAGAAGCCCTTTCGCTTGATGAAGCCAACCTAACTGAGCAACCAAGGCTAATTGATCAGAGTGAAGGTTTTAAAACTTGGTTTATGCAAGAACATCAGTTCCATTTACCTAAGGGTAATATCTTCATTTCAATAGACAGTGAATATGCCATTGCCAATACCCATAATATTGCGATGACCCGATTAGCGGTTGAACTCTTGATGGAGCAATTAAACAGCCTGACTTATCAAGCCGAGATTGCTGGCATTAATTACCACATTTATGCGCACCAAGGCGGCTTTACCTTACACATTGCCGGGTTTGCCCAGAAACAGTTCGAATTATTAAAACTGATCATCGGTCATCGTCACTTACAAATGATTGATAGTGAAACCTTCTCGAGTATTCGTAATCAGCTGCTTATCTCGTGGGAAAATCAGAAACAAGCAAAACCAATCAATCGCTTATTTTCAACGCTCACCTCGGTGCTACAACCAAATAATCCCTCGAGTGAGCGCTTAGCGAAAGCGTTAGTGAGTATTAAGCAGGAGCAATTACCTGAGTACTTGGAAAAAGTATATCAAAACATCAGTGTTGAAGTATTCGTACACGGTGACTGGCATCAATCTCAAGCGCTAGAAATAAGCCAGTATGTGAGAGATAAATTGCATCCATTTAGCTCTCCCGGTAAAGAGACAATACGTAAATTAGTGGACATTCGCGATACAGGTTCGTTGGTGCATGAAGTTGCTACTGAACATAATGATGCCGCGCTGATTGTTTATTACCAAGCATCAGAGATATCACCAAAAGAGCTCGCTTATTACAGTTTGGCTAATCATGTGATGTCGTCTAAATTCTTCTATGAGTTACGCACCCAACAACAATTGGGTTATGTCGTTGGTACAGGTAATATCCCGCTTAATCGTCATGCGGGTTTGATGTTCTATGTACAGTCACCACATACTCAACCAGTGAAACTGTTGGATGCGATCAATGACTTTATTGATTTCTTCCCGTTCGGGATGATCTCGTTTACCGAACAGCAATGGCAATCAAGTAAACAAGGCTTGATCTCTAAATTACATGAACCAGATGCCAACATAAACAGCAAAAGTAAACGTCTGTGGCACGCCATTGGTATTAAAGATAAAGCCTTTAATAAATCCGAGAGGATCGCAGAAGAATTAGAAAAAATAGAACGCATCGACCTTATTCGCTTTATGGTGGAATTAAAATCTCGCACCTCTGACCGCTTGATCATGTCTACGATAAACCAAGTAAATAAACATGACGATGAATACGAAGAAGATCATGTAGAAAAGCTTGAAGGCACCTATATTGCAGATGTAGAAGCCTTCCAGCAACAAAGTAATGTGTTTGAACTCTAGCTTATATCGCCATTAATGCAAAAAGGCGCTGTCGGTTATTAACCCACAGCGCCTTTTTTAAAGCAATTTTTGTTAGCTGCTTAAACCAATGAAACCACCCAAGGTAATCAAAAGGCCACCTGTGGCTTTATTGATCTTATCTTGATAACGATTGAGCATTTGTTTAAGTGCGCCACGGTTCAGCAATATGATGAAACACGACCACATTACTGCCGTTTCTAAAAATATAGATAAGCTAATTAATAACTTGTCTGATGTTGGTGTTTCAGGTGCAATAACCTGACTGAATGCCGCCACCATGAACATCAAGATCTTCGGATTTAATAAATTACACAACAAACCGTCTAAATACGCTTTCGTTGGACGATAGTTCAATGTACCGGCATCCACTTCAATGTCGCTTTTACCTGCACGCAGTGATTTAATACCGATATAAATAAGATAAGCAGCACCTAACCAACGCACAACATTGAACAGCATTGGGTGGCTCGAAATCAGTAATGAAATACCAAATAAACCTAACATCATGTGTACGGCTAAACCAGAAATAATACCACCAACACAATACCACGCGGCACGTTTAGCGTTTAGGCTACCGTATTTTAGCACTAACATCATGTCAGGGCCTGGACTGAGCATGCCAAAAAAATTAACTACTAATAAAGACACTATAATTTCGTACATAATGATTACCACTCCATTGCGTTAGGGTAATCATAGAACGTTAATCGAAATGAATATAATGACTTCTTCTACTCTACCGCAGTCCCGCTAGGAATGTTGCAGCTTAATTGCGCATGTAGTTCATCACGCAGCCACTTATGTGCCAAATCATGGTCAAAACGGGGATGCCATATAATTGCAGCCTGTAAAATAGGTAATTTGATCGGTAATTCTTTTCGCGTAAATTGCTCACCAATGATTAATTTATCTGCAATAGAGTTAGGTATGGTCAATAAATGGTCGGTTTTAGCGATAATACTAAAAGCCGAAGAGTAAGAAGGAATACGCAATGCCACGTCTCTAAACAGTCCTTGAGCAGATAAGGCGACATCAATATCACCCGCTTTGTCTGAGCCCGAGGTAATAATGCCATGCGGATATTGGGTATAACTCGCTAATGTTAACACTTCATTTTCTAATGGATGCCCTTGGCGCATGATACACACGTAATTATCTTTTTCTAACGGTAAATAAGAAAGATGTTTATGCTCGGGTCGAATAATGGTTGCCCCTAAATCAATCTCGCCACGCTCCATCGCCGCTAACGTAAACTTATCCCAATAGGTGAGATTAAGTTTAATGTTCGGAGCCTGTTGATATAAATATGCAAGGGCGGCAGGTAGTATATAGTCGGTCACGTAATCGGTTGACGCTATGGTAAACTCACGCTGAGATTGCAGCGGATCAAACCCTCCAGTCACTAACAAGCCATCAATATTATTTAAGATCTGTGCCAGTACTGGTTTTAATTGCTTGGCTTTTTCGGTTAACTGACTTTTATTGTCCAGTTTTATTAATAACGGATCGGAAAATATCTCACGTAATTTCGCCAGATTTTTACTCATTGCCGATTGAGTAATGTATTGACGCTGTGCAGCGGCAGTGACCTGCTGCTCTTGTAACAAGTACTGCAAGCTGACTAATAAATTGAGGTTGATGCGTTGTAAATTAATCATTTAGTTTTAATTTTAAATCTGCGTTGCCTTCACGATAATCCATTGTCACCTTAAAGCCACAATATTTTGCTAATTTAATCATCCCCGAATTGGTTGGCATGGTGAAACCAACCATATTTTTTAAGCCTAATTGACGACAAAACGCAATGATTTTCAGCATAAGTGCTTTACCTAAGCCCTGCCCTTTCAAATCTGAGCGTACCGAAATAGCAAATTCAGCTTCGCCGCGATCCCAGTCAAAGATAGCTTGCACCACCCCTAAGGTTTCAGGCTGACCCATTGGATTCTTAGCGCTGGCAATAAATGCCATCTCACGTTCATAATCAATTTGCGTTAACATCGCCATTTCGAAATGACTGAATTTAGAACGCGAACCAAAATAACGTAGGTAACGATCATCTGCGGTTAACGATGAATCAAATGCCTGATGTTGTGGCTCATCCTCGTGACGGATCGGTCTTAATAACACCGCTTTACCATTTTTCATGGTGTAGATACTTTCCAGCTCTTTCGGGTACGGTAAAATCGCTAACTTTTGCAGTGAACGTCGACCACGTAAACCAATATTAACCTTATCAACTTTAATGTTATAACCACTACGCCCTAATTCTAATGGATCTATCGAAATAGATTTGATCATCGGAAAATCAATAATCATTTGAGAAATTCGGGTTAATATTTCACACAAGCCTTCCATGTTTAAACGCACAGATAAACTACGCTCACGGATAATGCCCTGCTTGATGGAGCCCACCACAAGATAACGGGATAACGCCATATTCAACGGTGGTAACGCAACCCCCGCATCTTGATCTATATCCCAATTACCACCAGCTTCACCTAAGCAAATAATCGGACCAAAGGCCGCATCGTCGACAACTTCAATACGGAATTTATTCACTTCATCTTTAGTTAGCGTCGTATCCGACATAATCCCGTATGCGGCGAGTAACAAGGTGATACCTTTTTCGTTGACCTCCTTCACACCTTTACGCATGGCTTTGTCGATCATCACCTTAGCATCAGTAATCAAACCTGGATTCAAATCAGCTAATGTTTCAGGGGTTTGGATTAGCTGCTTTTGGTGACGTCTAAATTTAACAATATAATTGAAGGCATTCACAGCCACTTCTGGTGTACCGTACGACGGAATACCAGCTTTAATCAAGGTCTGGCGGGCAATGCGACCACTTGTTTCCCCCATCCATGAAGTAAATATAATCGGGCCTTTTTTGTTATTTTTAACCAGTTGTGGTATCAATTTTTCGGCGGTAACATGGCAGACTTCCGTCACCTGTGGCGCATGAATAATCAATAAAGCATCGTACTGTGCATCTTCTAATACAATATCGATCACTTTACTGTACGCCTCTGCGTCAACGCCACCGAGTATATTAATAGGATTCATGCTGGTAATTTTACCCGGTAATGCTTTTAATAATTTCTGCTCGGTTTCATAACTTAATTCAGCCAGCTTACAACCAGATTTAATCAGTACATCAGTTGCCATATACGCCGGTGAACCACCATTCGAGATGATCAACATTTTATCGCCACGTACAGAGCGCTTGATCGTCGCAATAGTTTTGATTGCCGACAGAAGTTCAAAGGTATCATTAACCCGTAACATACCCGAGCGTTGGAATGCGGCTGTATAAGCGGTGTTATAAGATATTTTATTGCGTCGGTCTTGTAATAACGCCGTTGGTCCGCTCACATTTGAACTTGAACGTACCACCACAATTGGTTTTTTAAATGCCGCGGCTCTCGCTGCCGACATAAAACGGCGTGTATCAATAATATTATCGACATACAAAGCAATTGATTTAGTAAAACGGTCGCGGCTTAGATAATCGATTAAATCGGCAAAATTAACATCAATACGGGTGCCAATCGAAATGAAACAAGAGAAGCCTACACCACGCGTTTCAGCCCAGTCGATCATAGATGTAGCAAACGCCGCGGATTGTGAAATAACCGCTACATCACCCGCAGGCGGTGCGACGTGAGCCAAGCTGACATTTAATTTAAGACGCGGATTTAATACTCCTAAACTACTTGGGCCTAATACGCGAATATTGTATTTTGCCGCGATTAAGCCAATTTTTTCCCAAATTTCGGCATTGCCTTCATAAGGCTCATCACTAAATAAGATAACCGCTTTACAACCTACCTCACCGAGTTCTTTTACGATCTTGGTTACAAAACGAATCGGTGTACAAATCGCGCCAAGATCAGGTGCAATAGGTAACTCACTTGGTTTCTCATACGCTAAAATCCCACATACATTGTTCGATTTTAATGATACCGGCATAATAGGACCGTCATACTGACTAGCAATTAAATTTTTAACGACCCAATAACCAATACTTTCTGGGCTATTTTTAGCGCCAATAACGGCAATAGATGAAGGTTCTAATAATGCTTTGATATTCAATTGGGACATAGTTATGAGACCGCCTGTTAAATACTACGTTTTCTATAGGGTAATGATTTTTTGATAAAATTACGAGTCACTGCAATAATTTGATTCCACTTTCCCATGACTTTTCTTTGAGTTTGAGTTTCCAATACTAATACCGCTTGTTCTGATGCCGCCCATGAATCATTAAGTAATGATTTCGCCGCCACAATCGCATCTGGAGAGCGCGTTTTAAGGCTATCAACAAAGGTCATCGCCGCCGCCATTGGATCATCACAGACATGCGTCACCAAACCATATTTCTCCGCTTCGATACCGCTAAACTTACGCCCTGTCATCGTAAGCTCTTTGGCTATATCAATACGGGTGAGCTCACGCATGGTGATCATGCCACTCATATCAGGAATGAGTCCCCATTTAATTTCCATCACAGAAAATTCACAATCGGCGGTGCTATAACGGAAATCAGCCCCTAACGCAATTTGCAGTCCACCACCAAAGCACACACCATGGGTGACAGCAATGACAGGAACAGGGATTTGACGCCAAAGATAACCGACCTTTTGCGCCAGATTAGCAAGTTCGCCTTCTTCACGTTTTAATAGTTTGCCGGGATTGAGGGGATTTTTGATAATACTTTTGACATCAAGACCAGCACAGAACACCTTACCATCACCACGTACAATGACTGCTCGGATGGCTTTATTATTAGCAAGTTCTGTTGCTGTGTTATCTAATGCATAAAACATATCCATGTCTAATGCATTGTACTTTTGGCCTCGATTTAACGTAACAATGGCGACATCATCGTTAATATCCACAGTTACGCGTGGTGCTTGTATGGCCGCTTGATTACTTGGCATCTTCTAACTCTCCTTGTATTAGATTCAATAATAAATCGTATCACAAGATAGTAGAATAAAGAGTCACTTAAATTTATGACATATCTCAAGCTTTTATATGCTTAGAGTAAATACCCAGATTATGTTGAAATACAATACTTAGATTCAAATATAGGAGCTATTACAAATTTTACTTAAAATGTTACTATTGCTTTTTAAACAGTTTCTGAAAATTAGATCTTAAAACCACACCATGGTTTGTGCGACTAAGCCAAATTTATTTGCACCACCATAACTGGCACCAACATCAAGATGGAAAACATTAAAGGGAGATAAACCGATACCTGCAGTAAATACTTGTTTTTTATTGTCTTGCAAATCTTTTACATAACCAGCACGCAGTTGCATTGCTGACGGTAGGCCAATTTCACCACCAATTCTCAGCATTTGGGTATTATCAAAATCATCTTGAACACCCGATAGGCTGTTTATATTTTCATAGCGCTTCTTGGCATTAACGTCAACATCAACGGCTAGCGTTAGATAGTCATGACTCCAACTTAACCCTGTAGTGACAATTGGGTTTAAGTTATAACTCGCACTTGAACCATTCATCGGTTTTAAATCGATCTTTTGTGGGATTAAGTTTTTAACCGCTGCCCCCACGCTTAGTCCATGCTGCAAACCAACTTCCATCCCTAAATCTAGGTTGAAGCCTTTCTTATCACTGGTTGCACCATCTTTGTATTTGTCTGGATCAAATGTATTAATTGTTTGTGAGTAGTTATAAGTCGAAATAATATTGTATTTAGGCGATATGCCGATATGCATGCCGCCATAACGCGTATCGAATTTACGCGCAAAGGTCATTCCGAATTCAACCACAGAGATCGCATACACACTCATTTTAGAATCGATAACACCATTGTCAGTATCATCTGCGACTACATCAGAGAAGACGAAAGAATCCGCGTAGCCTTTAAGAAACACATTGGTGGAATAATAGCGTGTCGGCACAGACGCAACTAAACCAAAACCAGCTTCAGCATAGGCTTTATCTCCCGCAATTGTCGCTAACGCAGCATCAATTGCAGCTGTATCATCAGGGAAGTTAGCCTTAGAAACAACATCATAAATATTGGAAGCGTCATGATATAAATCATCAGGATCATCGACTTGAAGACCAATCACAGGTGCTAATAAGCCAAAGTCATCACGCACATCATGCTTAGCTGCCATTGCAGGGTTGTGAAACGACGCAGTAACGTAATCCGCCGTAGTAACACCAACGCCGCCCATTGCGTATGAGCGAGCATCAAACTCCGTCGCAGATAACTGACAACTTGTGGCTGCAATGCCAAGCGTAAAAGGCAACAGCAATGATTTCGAGAATTGAATCTTCATCAGACCATGAATCCTTATGATATTTGAATAGCGATATGTTCCATCACCAACATTATAAGGTTTATATCGTCATTTCTGGTAACAACTTTAGTTAATTTCGTGTAGTCGCACAAAAAAATAGAGAAATACGCTACTTATAGATTACTTTTTGATCGTACTCACAATGCTTAATATGAATACTGATGCTCAGTAATGCAGCAATCAAACCTCTAATAAGAATTTTTTATTGACCTTTAAGAGAGGATTACCTAAAGTACGCATCGTTATATACCATATAACAATCTGATTAGGTGACGTGTCCGAGTGGCTGAAGGAGCACGCCTGGAAAGCGTGTAAAGGGCAACCTTTCGAGAGTTCGAATCTCTCCGTCACCGCCATTCTCTTGTTTTAGAACGTTTCAAACCATTCAAAATACTACTACAACCCCTGTTAACAAAGACTCTAGCGTCTTTTAACTTCCTAAGTCGTTTTACAGAATCCTAAAGTTTTAGTACCATCCTTTGTACCAGCATCCTTTTCTTATGTACTTCTATCTAGCTGGTGGCACATCGAGTTTTTAGAACTTCGTTTTTCAAGGTGGTACATCATGGCTAAAAAAGTTACTCCGCTCACTAATACTCAAGTCAAGCAGGCCAAGGCTTGCGAGAAAGAATTCATCCTTGCCGATGGCGATGGACTACAGCTAAAAATCAAACCGTCAGGCTCTAAAACTTGGGTATTTAAATACTCGAAACCCTTTACGAAAAAAAGAACCAACCTAGGGTTAGGCATCTATCCTGAAGTATCCCTGGCTCAAGCCAGAGATAAACGTAAAACATACCGTGAGCTGTTAGCACAAGATATTGATCCTAAGGACTACAAAGACCAAGAGCATTTAAAGGAACAGGAAAAGCACAACAATAGCTTTCAAGTAGTCGCAGAAAATTGGTTTGGTATAAAAGAAACGGCAATCACGACCGACTATGCCAAAGATATATGGCGCTCGCTTGAATTACACCTATTCCCTACATTAGGTAAATATCCCGTCGCAAGCTTAACTGCGCCCATGGTTATAGCAGTATTAAAAAAAGTAGCCGAAGCTGGTAATTTAGAAACAGTAAGACGATTAGCCCAACGCTTAAATGAAATTATGACCTATGCCGTCAATACAGGTTTAGTCCATGCGAATCCATTAAGCGGCATAAAATCAGCGTTTGAAAAACCTAAACGTGAACACATGCCGACGATCAAGCCTGAAGAACTACCTGAACTAATGCTAACGCTAAATCGAGCTAATTTGCAGATGATCACGCGCGCATTAATCGAATGGCAATTACATACAATGACTCGTTCAAATGAAGCAGCAAAGGCTGAATGGTCAGAGATAGATATAGAAAACAAGCTTTGGGTGATTCCAGCATCACGAATGAAAATGAAACGCGAACACACCATACCGCTAACTAACCAGATGTTGGACATATTAACGCTGTTAGAAAACTTTAAGCGCACTCACAGCCCTTACCTATTTCCCTCACACAACGCGCCTAAAAAGCATATTAATACGGAAACGGTAAACAAAGTATTACGCCGCATTGGTTATCAAAACCGCTTAGTAGCTCATGGTTTCAGGGCATTAGCCAGTACAACTCTTAATGAACAGGAATTTAACCCTGATGTGATTGAAGCTGCACTTGCTCATGTTGATAAAAATGCCGTACGTAAAGCCTATAACCGCGCAGAGTATTTAAAACATCGCATTGAGTTAATGTGCTGGTGGTCAGATCATATTGAGAACAGTGCGAAGGGAAGCTTGAGTGTTACCGCTGAAATTCAGTTACATAAAGCCGTTTAGAGTTTTATCATTAATAGCAATCTGTACTTCTTGCCAACTATAACTACCTATAACGGCTCCAGCTAATATTGAGTGGGAGTTGTTATACCTACGACTTACTTGAGATATTTATGCAATTTTATTAACGATTTAAGTTTTCTGATTGGGCAAACAAAGAGATACCCAAGGTCTCAGACGGTATTTATGCTATCTGGAATGGCAATGAGTTATTTTACTGTGGAATGTCAGGTAGAGAAATAGATGCAAGAAATGGTAAGTTGTTTGGTAAAAAGCCAAGGCTTAATCCAATTAACACGTAATATAGAGAAGAGCCCCCTTTCGTAATGTAATTAGCATCCTTATTCGCATAATCACTTTAATGCTGAGCGTGTCATATCAGCTAATTCTACCGCTTCAGATCCACGTAATCACCCGCATCAACCGATACTGCTTTTAAATTTGGTACTGATTCAATGTCTTTGATAGCTGACATGATAGCCTGTTCATAACAGTCTGCCTCCCTATCAAAATCCAAGTATAGTGTTTTATTATATGAGCCGATAACTGAATCATCGCAGCCTGCGCTAGCGAGTAGATCCGTTATGAGTTCCATGTCATCATTAGTGTTGATCTGAATCCCAGTTACCATTATTTGGAAGTTATAATCTTTCATTTTAGCTCCTAAAAATTTGGATAGAGTTAATATTTACGGCCTTTCGGTTATAATTAAAGGTATTTTACTGCTGTAGCTAAGTACGAAAATTAAATCTTGATTTTGACAAGTCGTTTTTAAATTTTAATTCCGGTCATCGTTATGCACATAATCACCTTTAGGTTAAATAGGCCGTATATCGACGCATTTATCTCAAGGATAATGGATATGGAATGTCATACACAACAACAAAAAAGCAGCCCAAAGGCTGCTAATTTATGAAAGGTCTCACACCAGCTATCACTCTCTTAATAGTGATGTCCCTACGCAATTTATAGACAGAGAGGCCAAATTGTTTCGCGCTTTCGAGATAAATATATGTCTAATATCTTCAAATGACAAGAATATATTAGCGGTATAGCTAATTTTAGTCACAAACTAAAAAGTTAAAACCACTGCGAATAACGCATTTTATAGTTAACCGGAGTGATAGCATCAATTAGACTCCTTCACTTACCCTACAAAATATAATGCGTATTACCTAGCACAATAACTCTAATAAGGTTCTGTCTGTCCAGAAATGAGTTAGAAACTGTATGCTCGGTCAAGCCCTAGCATAACTCAGCCATCCCACAACGAAGTAAGTACTGATAAGTATCTTGGTCACCGCACTTCACAACTAAGCCAGTGCGCCCACGGCTTAACAATACTCGATAGCTGCCATAAGTATAATCATCAATATCTCTACGATAGTACCTGTTTTCCGATAACTTTAATGCTCCGTTTCGGTACTGCAGATCCGGCCCCCACTCTAAAAGAGCAATCGATAGCTCCAAGCCCTGGCAAGAAAACTCAGTACATGCAGTTTGCAGCTGACAGCAAGATAGTGGTGAATTTGGTGCATCGACATACCACGAACCAAGGTTATCTTTAAGCTCGGTTATCTCACTATCATTTTTATTAGATTTACTCGATTTCAACCAACCTACTCTAAACGCATCGACTTTTTTATTATCTTCATGCAGCGCTAATTGCAGCGTTCGAGCATATTCATCAGCCGCTCCTTTGCTGGTGGTTATATAAAGCGGGTAATGGCTCCGTATACGTTTTGCTATTTCATCAGCTTTTTGGTCGTTGCTATTGAGTACAGCTTCAATCCAATGATCAAGCTCGTCAGTGTAGTTTTGTCTAATTGGCGTTTCTAGATAAAACATATCCCTTTTATTTGGATTTATATCTTCAACAAAGTGAGCATGTATTGCAGGCATTATTGGGGTGAGCTTATCCCTTAAAGGCCGAATTGCATCGCCTAGTGATATCATCATATTTTCAAGAGACATTTCATTTTTATGTATGGCTTGCCCGTCACCCACCAGCAGTACTAAAACACCAAATTTTTTATTCGCTAACCAACGACAAAACACATCTAATTCAGAATCATTGCTTCCCCTACTTACTGTTCCCCAAGCCCGCTGTGCTTCATCAAAAACAACAAAATTCTCTTCTCGACTATTTTTGTTAATATCTTTTTTCTTAATATCTCTTTTAAAGTCAATTAAGTGCTGAATAACACTTCGTCCATCTATCTGCAATTCCTTTCCAGAAAGTGCACCATAGTAATCCAAGGTGTGCTGGAGTACTTGTACCAAAGGTTTATTGCCTGATAAAAATAATGGTTTACAGTTTTCAGCCCCGTACTTTGTCACTAAGTCAGCAACGGCGCTAATGCCTAACAGTGTTTTACCTGCACCTGGTCGTCCATTGATGACCACAACATAACGCTGATTATTATCCTTTGCATGCTGGTATAGCTTAACTAGGTTCTCTCGGGCCTGTTCAATATTTTCGCCGGCCTCTGTTTTAAGGTTAGGTATGTCATTGTCATAAAACACGCGAACGGTGCCATGAATAATACTAGGCTGACGATTAAAGGTGCCATGCTGCCATTTGCTAACATCATAGTGATGCTTCGACTGTAAAGCAGTACCTAGACCATCTGCTAATTTGGGGAGGATGCTATTGCTCGCCATATCGCAAATTACAGAATCATGCTCAAAAATATTTGCATCAATCTTGGTTAGCGCAAGATAGCAGTGTCCCGTTAATTGATGGGACTCGCTATGAAAGTTGATCATAGTTTGTAAATCAAACAATGCACGCGTTACTTCTTGTTGGCTAGCTACCGCTTTATGTTTGAACTCAACGACGAAAAGATCCCCGGTAGGCAATACAATGTTCACATCAGCCGCCCGCTTCCCCCCCTCTCCGACTAACTCTTGTTCGAAAGCGACCCAGCATAAACTTGAATTGATTCCGGTATTTGAAGTGACCATAGCTAGCGTAGCCTGCATTACATCATACTCAATGGTCCAGGCATGCAGTTGACTTGGTGATAGCTCTTTTGTCCAAGGAAGCTCAGCATAGAAGCTTTCTAGAGCATTAACAAAACCGTCTTTAGATATATCTAAAAAATCAGCCCATGTTCCAGCCCAACCCGTTTTACTCAAATCCATTTGATACCCTTTTTAAATTAACGCTTTTACAGCGGAAATATCTGCAGCAGCCCAATCAACATCCCAGAGTTCGCTATCGTTGAGCCATCGAGAATCAATATGTTCAGTAAGAGTTACATCCTTTGTTTCTAAATGGCAAAGAAAGCAATGCATAGTGATGTGAAAATCTGGGTACTCATGCTTCACGGTAATAAGTAATTTAAGTCCACTAACAGCTACTTTAAGCTCTTCTTGCAGTTCCCTTTCGATTGCTGTTTCTAGTGATTCACCCACTTCCACTTTCCCACCAGGGAACTCCCACTTGTGACTGATGTAATCAAGCTTTGCAGATCCGCGCTGAACAGCAAGATATTTACCGCTACGTTGAATAATTGCAGCTACCACTTCGATGTGTTTTTTCATATTACTTCGATGCTCCCAAAAGGGCTTTAATTCGTTTAGTTAACAATGCTACATCGTTTGGTAAATCGAGAACATGCATTTTTTTGTGACAGTTAGGGCAAAGGGCGGCTGTGTTTTCAGGTGTATCATCTCCGCCTCGTGATAGCCACACGGCATGGTGAGTTTCAAGGTAGGGTTCGTCCTTTTTATTAACAAATGGTGCAGGGTTATAGCAAAGCTGACAAATCCCATTAGCTAACCTTTTCGCATATTCAGCTACCCAAGGATTACGTTCATAAGTTGTGGTCACTTGCTTTGAGGTACTCGGTTTTCGAGTCGACTCGTTAGCCCGCTTAGCTATCTCTTCTAGGCTTAGTCGCTTAGCTTTCTTCTGCTTCACGGCATAAACATGTTGCTTATCTTCGGTTATAACGAAATGAGATCTAGATTTAAGCTGTAGAGGGAAAACATAAACTCGGCGAGAATAACCATCCTGATCAGGTTGCTGCTCGGCATAAGGGGCTGCTACCAAAGAAACCTCTCCAGCATGAGTATATTCTTTATCTCGGAATACTTCGAAAAGGTGAACAGACACACCATTAGTCGTAGATTGGTTGAGCGTTTTGTTCTGGGCAAAATCCAAACTTTGATCACCAGAGGTACCCATACCGGTGTAATGCAGAGTGTCACCATCCCACCTATCATCATAAATAGATTTGATATGATTTGAGACAATAACAAGTGAGTTAGTCGAGTTAGACTTTCTCATCCCCCCCTGTGGGCTGCAGCCAAACGTTTCACATAATTGTTGGTTGTTCAGCTTATCTCCTGGAGATAATTTGTCCATCGCGTCTTTGCTCATATCCAACCTATTTATAACAATTTGTTTTGAAAGTAATTATTGTATTTTTACACGTTTTAGATATGTACGACAAGGTTTCAATTAAATGTTGAAATCTGCGTGTTGCCAAGAATAAAAGCAACCACCCAGTATTACAAAACATGTAAATAATATTTTAATAGTAATAACTTAAGTGCCTTTAATTGAAGTAAGAGTTTTCATACTAATCCTATAGCAAATTGAGTAACTCATTATGACCTTATCAAAAAAACAAAGATCTGAAATATTCCTTGTTAAATCCAAGAGAATACATGGTAATAAATTCGATTACAGTCTTGTTGATTACATTGATAGCTCCACTAAAGTAATCATTATTTGCCCTACTCATGGTAAGTTTTTAAAACAACCATCAAAGCACACAGGAAAATCAGCTGAAGGTTGCCAAAAGTGTGGTTTTGAGCGAATAAGAACATCAAAAGCAAATTCAACAAACTCCTTTATTATTAAAGCTAAGTCTGTTCATGGTGATAAGAATAATTACAGTAAAGTAAAATACGTTAACTCATCTACTGCCGTAATTATCATTTGCCGTCAGCACGGCGAATATATGCAAAATCCATCATCCCACATAGCAGGCAACTTAGGGTGTGTTCAATGCTCTTCATTAAAAAAATCAGAACATCACACACAAAGCTCAGACTGGTTTATTCCAGCTGCAAATAAGGTCCACAACAGTAAATTTGATTACTCTAAATTTATCTACATCAATAAGAAAACAAAAAGCACCGTGATTTGCCATGAACACGGCGAATTTAATATTGACCCTTATCATCATGTAATTCGCAAACAAGGCTGCCGAGAGTGTTCATTGATTACCATTGGCAGAGCAAAGGCAGACAACAAAGAGTTATTTGTTCTTAAGGCATTGAAAATACATGGGGAAAAATATAATTATGAAAACACTTTATACTCAGGAACTCTTAAAACTGTAATTATAAGTTGCTCTAAGCATGGCGACTTTCCGATCACCCCCTCATCACACCTACAAGGTGGAGGTTGTAAAAAATGCGCTAATGAAAAGCGATCTATTAGTCAATCTAAAGGCATTGATGAATTCATTAAGGATGCACATAAAAAACATGGTAATAAGTTCGATTACAGTAAGTTTAAATATATTAATAGTCACACAAGAGGAATTATTATTTGTCGTAAGCACAACAGTTCCTTTAAGCAATCACCAGAAAACCACTTAAAAGGACAGAGCAGCTGTAATTCATGCTTAAACGGCACGCTCGAAGAATTCATTGAAACAGCTAATAGTACTCATAATAACACCTATGATTACAGTAAATTCGAGTTCATTAATCATTCCACAAAAGGAATAATAATCTGTCCTAAGCACGGTGAATTCGAACAAAAACCATACCTACATACGAAAGGTGTAAGAGGCTGTAAAGCTTGTAGCACGGACAAACAACGTAAAAGTCTTTCAACTTTCGTGAAACAAGCAAACGTTGTCCATAATAGCTTCTATAGTTATGAAAATTCAGTATACATCAGAGCTAAAACACCATTATTAATAACCTGTTCAAAACACGGCCAATTCTCTTCCTCACCTGACAATCACCTAAAAGGAAAGGGTTGTCGAAAATGTGCTTTCGAAAATGCGACCAAATCTACAAACCAATTTATTCAAGACTCTAAAACCATACACGGAGATAAATATGATTATTCGAAAGTTAAATATAAGCACTCTTTAACAGAAGTAACTATTATCTGCCCTATTCATGGCGAGTTTAATAAGAAACCCTCGGCCCATATTCAAGGTGTAGGATGCAATCGATGCAGTAAGTCACATCAATACACTACGGAAGAGTGGATTGTTGCAGCTATCGAACGACACAAAAATAAATATGACTACAGCAAAGCCATATTTACTGGTTCAAGTAAACCTATTACTATCATCTGTTCAGTACATGGGGAGTTTAATCCACACGCAGCATCACACCTTAGTGCCGGTAGTGGTTGTCCTAAATGTGCATCTATGACGTTCGGTAAGGTTCAAGGTGAAGCCAGGTTCAAATCTACAGGCCAATTTAAAGTAGAGTCGATCTTACTTCATGGCAAAGCTATGTATGACTATTCAAAATCGATCTATACAGGTGCGGATAAAAAATTAATAATAACCTGCCCCATTCATGGAGATTTCTATAAAACACCAACTAAACATATTCACGGTTTACAAGGTTGCCAGACCTGTTCCTACTTAAGAGGGTATAATAAAAATAGTGCTGGTTGTTTATATATCCTAGAGTCTAATTGTGGTTCTTTGCTAAAAATAGGCATTTCAAATAATTTACTTCAACGAGCTAAAGATCTTAGACGAAATGATAAGTTCAATGACTTTAAGATTATTCAAAGCTATTGGCATGATGACGGCGTTGTAGCCTTAAAATTAGAAGGAGAAGCCCATAAATTCGGTGACAGCCTAAACTTAAGAGGCTTTAAACAACCTGAACTAGCTCATCTTTTTACAGATTCATTTGATGGTTATACTGAATGGTTTAAAAAAGATAAACGGATGATACAGTTTATAGAAACAGAGTTTAAGAAGGTTGAAAACTAATGTTGCAGTGCCGTGACTATCGTCAGGTACAATAACTCTATCTAGATTTTGTCCAATTTCAATTTAATCGGCCAAGTTAGATTGAAATTAGACACAAATAATTCAGTGATATTGCTAATTTAACAACTTATAGATTAGTTCAGGTATTGCTAAGCCACTTAAATATGCGCTCAATAATGTTGGTGGTGCTAGCGATTATTTAAGACAGTAATCAACCTTCTATAAAACGGGTCTGCCTCTGGATTATATGAGTCAGCCCCACCCCAATAATAACGACCAAGTACAGTTTTTACATTGTCATAATGATGCCTTAAACCACTAGCTCTACGCTTGGGCGTTGAACCTAAAGATAACTGTATTTGAGCCTTCCACGGGTGATTACTTCCCATAATATTTTCATTTCTAGCAATCAGCTTTCTAATAAAATGCTCACCCACTAACCTATCCGATTTTAAAAGGTTACAGTCGCTATGAGCTAGTACCAAATTCCAAATTTCATCATGATTAACTACCTGCCTTGGTAAAACATGATCGACATGGATATCACTACCCATCTGTTCAGCACAGTAAAAGCAGGTATTTCCCTGATACCCTGATAAAAATGGAATATTATTTGTCAGGGTTTTTCTTTTATAACCATCTTTGAGATAAATTTCACGAATATCATTAGCTAGCTTAAAATCAGTTTGGTTTATGCTAAACGCACCTTCCAATAGCCCCCACCTAGCCGTAATTTCATCATCTAGCATGTCTAATTGATTTACATTTAAATCCAATAGCGAGTCTTTTAGAATTAGCCTTTTGCCTGTATCTATTTCGTAAAAATGGTTAGCTACAATTCGCTTATCTGTACCGATGGTCTGGAATCGAGGCACTACATCATCAAAAGCCGTATCACCGACTTTTTGAATCGCTTCGATTCGGCTCAGAACACCTAACTGATGCTCTTTTACGATACGTTCCATTTTCGTCAGTCGATTAGGATTACCTTGTTGGGGCATAGGGTTACTTGATAAGCGATTTAAATATACATCAAAGTAGTGTTCGGATAGATCTCCCCACTGAATTTCATTTTGCTGGTTTCTAGAAGCCTTGATCAACGTTTGAGCTAACCCCATTTTATAGGTGGCAGCATTTAAACCAAATAGTACGATACCTTTAAAAAAATCTTCATTGCTAAAATCCATATTTACCCCTTAATCAAGATAGCATTGAGCCACTTTTCATTATCCCTGCCCTCACGCAAATCAGAGGTAAGCCAAGTTTTAGCTGTTCGTAGTGGCAAACCAGATAAGACGGTTTGTAACAGAGATTCATTTAAATTCGTGAATCTACGCCCATTACGTTCTATTTCATCATATCCATATTTAAACGAGCAATAAAATACGCCATTATTTTTTAATGATGTTGAAAGCTTTTGGATAGAGCCTGGAAGCTCAGAAAAAGGGACGTGTAACAAAGATGCACACGCCCAAACTGCATCAAAGCTCTCTTGAGATTTAAACTGCTGAAATGTGGTTACATGTACAGGTTGATTGATTACCTGTTCAGCTAATTTGGCAAGCTCTTCACTTGCATCAATTGCATGAACTCTAAAACCTAACACCTTAAACGCTTTCGCATCACGACCAGACCCACAGCCCGCATCTAGAATCAGTCCCCCTTTCTTTACGAGGGGAAGAAACTCACCATATAGACTTGCCATATTGACATTGATCGTACCATCGAAAAATTCTTTAGCATTTTGGTTGTAATAGCTCATATTGTCTCTCATTCGTGACTGAATCTAAGATGGTTAAAAATAGCACGCTGTAAAGTCTATCATCCCAATTTAGAGGTATTATCGTTGATTTTGGTTTTCAAGCAATTAATATTCAACCATAAAAAATCTACTTTAGAAATCAGCCCTTGTCTACCAAGTAACTCAAAAGATAACTTAATACCTGAAAGGATTAAAATAATAAGAATGAATAAATTATTAAACTTGAAAAAATGGCTAACGCTTGATGATGCAGCTCTACACATCTCTGGGGAGATTAAAGAAACTATCACTGTTACTGATTTATATCTGGCAGCACTTGAGGGGAAGTTAAAGCTTTCCGTATATTTTGTTAATAGTGCTCATGGTATAACGGGAGAACTGTGTAACGTTGGTGATATTGAAAATCAGCTAGCACAGCAAACTTTTGACACAAAGGAGCGTACTGTTCACAGTATGGAGGGGGTTTGGGATTTAACAATGCAAGGTCAAGAGGCTCTGGAAGTTAAAGGGTATTTTGAACAAAGTAATTCAGGGATTGAGGTTACAACACTAAGTGAAAATGGCATTTTATTACAACAAAATGATGTTACCTGCCAGCTTTACAAACACTTTGATCGTGAGAGAATATTTAATCCTAAATACAACGAGTCAGAAGAAAGGCGACGTGCTATTGCGGAAGAACCTATGAGGGCTTTGGAAAATGATCCTTCAATTGTATCCCCGCATATTAGACGCAATAAATTCGGTTCAGAATTTGTACCTTGTCATAAATTGTCTGAAGTTAGTAGTGTATTGATTGTTAGAAGTAGTGAAATCACTCACTTTATCGAGTACTTAGAAGACGAGCATAAAGAAGAAAAACCATTAACTACCAACGAAAGAAATTCTCTGCTAGTTTTAATAGCAACATTATGTAAAGAAGCTAAAGTTGACTGGAATCAACGAGGTATTACATCATCTTTAGTTGCAATGACCAGTTTAGCAGGGACTCCTCTTAGCCCTGACACTGTACTTAAAATAGTAAAACAAATAGACCCAGCGATAGAATCTCGAAGTAAATAATACGGCCTTACTAAAACCGAATTCGGATTCCTAAATCCAAATTCGGTTTTTACCCACTGCAAATCTAATAACCTCTTGGTCACATTCAACAAGCGACTAAGAGGACTTAAGATGTCTAAGAAGATCATCCGCTTACCCGAAGTAAAAAACAAAACAGGCTTATCACGTAGCAGTATTTACTTACGTATGAGTAATGACGAATTCCCCCAAAGTATTTCATTAGGCAGCCGCGCTATAGGTTGGCTTGAAAGTGATATAAATGAATGGCTTGAAGATTGTATCGCAGCATCTAAGGCGGCTAACCATGAGTAGTCGTAATAATCCTAATCGTATCAAAATCCATCGCAGCTATACCGTGATTGATGTTAGTGAAACACTGGGCGTTCACCCCAAAACTGTACGTAATTGGATTCGTGTTGGTTTACCTGTGGTAGATGAAAAACGTCCACTCTTAATTTGTGGGGCTGACTTAAAGATTTATTTAAAACAGAAACGCAAAACTTACATGCATAAATGTGAGCTAGATGAAATGTATTGTCTTCGATGTAAACAACCTACAAACCCAAGTATTGAATCACTTCGGTTTATAGCGATGCCTGCTGGCATGGCTCGAATGACTGGGCATTGTGGCGAGTGTGGATACCGAGAAAATAAGTTCGCTTCTTGGCGTGATGTAAACCAAATTTGGCTCAAACTCGGAGGGAAATTACCGATAGCTGAAAAACACTTAAACCTGAGAGAAAACGCTCTCTTAAATTATCCTTTAACCATGGTATTTGATGATGAAAAAAAGTAGCGCGAATAATGTTCGAATTCTGCATGAATACATCAAGTATTTGAGAGATGCAAAACGCCAAGATCATTCGACAATTGATGGTGCAATGAAGTCAATTAATCGCTTTGAAGAATATACGAATTATTTTGATTTCAATAAGTTTAAGGCAAAGCACGCTATTGGGTTTAAGAAGCATCTTCTTGCTCAAAAATCACTTGTGACAGGAGGAAAATTAAGTAAGGCAACGGTGCTTACTGCAACTCGCCACTTAAAAATGTTTTTCCAATATCTCGTAACACAAAAAGGCTATCGAGCAAAAATCAACTACAGCGATATTGAATATTTCAATTTGTCTGAAAAAGATACTCGCATTGCAAATGCCAAGCGTAAAAGGAATGTGGCGACAATGGAGCAGATCATGCAAACCTTGGAGGCTATGCCTAGTTCAACTGAGATTGAAAAGCGTGATAGAGCTTTAGTTGCCTTTATTACCCTAACTGGCGCAAGAGACAGTGCTGTTGCTTCAGCTAAGATTAAACACATTGATATTGCCGAACAAAGCTTTTATCAGGATGCAAGGGAAGTAAATACAAAGTTTAGTAAAACCTTCACTACTTACTTTTTTCCTGTGGATGAGTTGCCATTAAAGATTGTGACTGAATGGATTGAGTATTTGACTAAAGAGCTTGGATTTAAGCAAAGTGATCCGTTGTTTCCAAAAACTAAGTTGGCACACAACAAAAATCAGCAATTTGAAGCTGTTGGTTTACTTAAAGAGCATTGGAGTAATGCAAATCCAATCCGCAAGGTCTTTAAACAAGCCTTTGAAGCAGTTGATTTGCCTTACTTTAATCCTCACAGTTTCCGTAATACTTTGGTAAGGCTAGGTGAAAACCTTTGCCGTACGCCTGAAGAGTTTAAAGCATGGAGTCAGAATTTAGGGCATGAAAAAGTATTAACGACTTTTTATAGTTATGGTGATGTGCCAGATTACAAACAAGCCGCGCTATTGCGGAAATTAGCCGAGCCAGCTGAAAATGTACCTTCAGATATGGAAGATAAGTTTAAGCAATTTATGATGTTTCAAGAAATGATGGAGAAAAAATAAAACCTATCCAACTGACCTGATTATCTGGTATCAAAAAACAGTCGTATGTTGATACCAGCTTTCCATATCCAATATTAGTATCGATAAATTAGGGATTGAACTTAGTGATGCTTTACTTATGTGATATCCCTCTATTTGATACCAGCTTTTCACTAAGGTCATTAATGCGTATATTTTCTTATTATTGAGATTTAGCCGTGTAACACAAAATATTAATATTTAATGTACATTTTAATCATAGTCAAAGTGTACGTTCATCACCAATTGCTATTGTGTTCATTTTAAGTTGTTTTTAATTAACTGTACGCACATTGTTATGATATCTTAGACTTAAAGTGAACACTTTAAAGGAATAAATATGAGTGGTAAACAAATCGGGTATATTCGTGTTTCGACAATTGAACAAAACACGGAACGACAATTAAATGAAATCCCACTAGATGAAACTTTCACTGATAAGTGTAGCGGTAAAGATACAAACCGACCCGCTCTAAAGGAACTTATAAAATTTGTAAGAAAAGACGATACTGTTCATGTCCATGATATCAGTAGAATGGCTCGTAATACCGAAAACCTTCTCACACTTGTTAAAGAGTTAACTGATAAAGGCGTTAAACTTATATTCCACAAAGAATCCCTAACGTTCACTGGCGAAGATAACCCAATGCAGCAATTGATGTTGACTATGTTAGGAGGGATTTATCAATTTGAGCGTTCTATGATGCTTGAACGTCAACGTGAAGGTATAGCGATAGCTAAACAGAAAGGGAAATATAAAGGCAAGCCAGTCAATATTGAGTTAAATGAAAATATTCGTACACTTGCAAAAATGGGCACTAATAAATCTCAAATAGCTAAACAGCTCAATTGTTCTCGCACAACCGTTTATAAGGCTCTTTCTAACTAACGAGGCTTAGCGTTATTAGACTAAGCCACAGCTGGACATAAGCAGCTTAAAGTTGACACTTTAAATGGTTCAGTTCGCATAACAGAAAGTATGGTGAAGCTGAGATTAACGCCCACATTAAGCGGACTAAAAAGTTGGCTATAATGTGGAGCGAAGCGGAACCTAGCCAACTGTTTTAGCTGCTCGTTTGCGCCTTCATTAAAGCGGCTTTAGAAGCAGGTATTAATATTGGCATTCCCATACTATTCGTTTTAATAGTAATATCTCGCGCATTACGAATTACATAATCTTTTAATCGATATCCTCTTCCAGGCCATGCAGAGATACCTGGACGACTAATTACAACAATAGCTTGGCAGCCATTTCTACAAGTGTATAACGTTTCGTCATCAGCTAAAGACATGGTTGCTTCGGCAAGAGTTTGTTGCTCATTACAAGTTGGACAGTCTGTTACCATATCTTTATCTTGAAATGCTTGTTTGCCTTTAAAATCCAATGATTTTTTAAATACACTCTCCGCACTAACTAAATCATAATAAATGTTATTTAGCTTATTAAATTGGAAGACTTTTTCTGCAAGCATACTAATTATTTTCTCTAGTGAGCAGTGCCGATAGTCAATATAGCCTGTAGTTCCTAATATCCCATCTATTTCAGCATCATCAAGACGTAAAGGTAATATATACTCACTATTTTCTTGAAATGCTCTTGCTTGTGCAGCTTTACGTTCATGGTTTGTCCACTGCTTTTTGGCATAGTTTTCAGAAATGAGCATTAAGCAGTATTTGGATTCATCTCGGTAAATTTTTGTTAGATGGACATATAGATCTTTTCCCCAAAGGTTTGCTTGTTCATACTCATCGTAAAAAACATTAATACCTCTAGTAACTAAATTAGAAGCTATAGCTTCTGCAATCTTTCTGTCTTCGCCTGCAAAAGAAATTACCACATCATAGGTTGGCATGAACTCTGTCCTTATTTATTAGCAATCATACTTGGCATGTACGAACTGCAGTAATGAAGTTCTACCTTGTATGTGTAAAACTTTTACCTGCATGATTATACCGTCACAATCTTCAAGCTCAAATGGAGCATCAATTGAAAAAGTAACTGGTTGGTTTTTACCACCATCAATAGCTATATTATCTGCATACAAATATGTTCGGTTACTTGTGTCTAAAATGGGATTTAACCTACCTTGTAGACCTGGAATATATCCCGTACTCATGCAGATGACAGATCCTGTATTATCAGTAGAAGCTAAAACAACTTTTAGATCATCTGCAGAATCCCATGATTGAACAATTGCCCCAGGATAATCAGGATGGGAAACCATAAGTTGATAATTTCGTCTTGTTGAGATAATTAGCTCAGCTATTCCGTTATTTTCAGACGACGCAGACTTGGTAGTATTATTATCCGCTATCGCTACGACAGTAGCACCTTCAATCGGGTTTCCAAGTGTTGACGTTACAGTTATTTTTGAAACTGACGGATCAATCTTAGGTATAGTATTTGTAGTAAATAGGGACTTTCGCACACTCTGCGTTGGGACTGTTTTACCACTATTAACTAACTTTTTATGAATCACCTCAACAAACTCTTCTGGTGATTTTTCAGAAATGTCAATGTATCCAGTTGTAGGAAGCACACCAGGGATTGGAGTTTCATCAAACCGCACTGGAAGTATATACTCTTGGTTTTCTTGGAATGCACGAGCTTGCATAGCTTGGCGCTCATGTCCCGTCCATAACTTCTTAGAATAATCATCTGAAATAAACATAATAGTATACAGTGCTTTATTCATATATATGTCAGTCAGGTAATCATAAAGATTTTTACCCCACAGATTTGCTTCTTCAAAAAGGTCATAGAATACCTTTACCCCTGAATCTCTTAATAGGTTTGCGACCTGATCCACATACTCTCTATCTTCACCTGCGAAAGATAATGCAATTTCGAATTCCTTTGAGTTACTCATGACTCTCCTTAGACAGCTAACTCCGCATTAAGCGGATCAAAATAGTTGGTTGCAATACTGAGGGGGATAAGTGTAACCAACTGTTTTAATTCCGTTTAAATATTTTGTTAACTGTAATTAACATATACTGCTGCATTTGTTCACTGCTACAATAACACGATTATTAACAAGGAGAATACTATGTTTAGACGATATAGACTCAATGAGTCAGAGCTAATAAATACACTAAAAAATGACGTCCCAACCTTTGATTACCTAATTCATAAATTAGCTATTGAAAAAAAGCAAAAATCAATTGCGCAGGGGCTACAGCAAGCTTATGTGGATGGTTTTGGCTATGACGCTGATTTATTACAACAAAGTTGGTTCCCAATGGTTAAGGGGGCTCATGTGTTCATTTCACATTCCCATGCAGATAAAGACTTTGCAACTAATCTAGCAATTTGGTTAAAGCACCATTTTGGCATTGAAGCGTTTATTGATTCTTATATTTGGGGCTACGCTTTAGACCTACAAAAGAAAATCGATGAAGAACATTGCCTCCAAGTAGGTAAAACAACGTATGATTATGATAAACGTAATTTTACCACCTCCCACGTACACTTAATGTTAGCAAATTCATTAACTCGTATGCTTGATGAGTGCGAATGCTTGATGTTTATTCAAAGTTCCAATTCACTTCTTGATACCACAGAAAGTGATAATTTCACTTCAAAAACTCACACAGCCTCACCATGGATTATGCATGAGCTAAATACAAGCACATTATTACGCTCAAACCCTAAAATACGTAGGGTATCTACTAACTTGGAATCTCGTTCTTTAGATGCTATGGAAATGATCCTTGAGAAGGCGGGATCTCGTGACTTCAGCGCATTTTACAAATTAGATTTAGAACAGCTACTAGTTATCAATAGAAGTAACATAGAGTCGTGGAGTTTAAATGATTCTTCAAAGGGATATCATGCACTTACAGAGTTATACAATATCAAAGGCGATACACTAGTGTATGCAGATAGAACCTTAAGTGAGGTGAAATAACATGAGTTATGACAAAGATGATAAAAGAACTCACCTTGAGTTAATCCAGAATGTAGTTACCCGTATGGCAAGCAATAGTTTTGCCATAAAAGGTTGGACAATAACTTTAGTTGCTGCACTTATGGCGTTATCAGCTGCAAGTGGGACAGCAAAGCTGTTCTTTTTTATTGCCTATGTTCCCTTATTAGCTTTCTGGATATTAGATGGTTATTTTCTAAGTTTAGAAAAAATATATCGTAAAATCTATGACTATGTGGCTAAAGATAAGATTACTAACGAAGAGTATTTTAGCTTAAATATGACATTATACATTTCAAGATACAACCAAATAGAAAACAATAAATACTCAGGATTCAAACATGTTGTTGATGCATGCATTACTAAAACAATTTTCCCTTTTTACATAGGTTTAACCGTATTAGTAAGTGTTGTATTTACTCTAGCTCTCTGATCTTAATATAGGCGGTTCATCAAAGTCGCCTTTTACAGTTAATGTTAGCCAAAGGGGCGCTGAATGCGTCCCTCTGGCTAGCTTTGTTAGTCAATACTTTCAATATTGATGTCATAATTTTTTACTACTAAACGAATAAGCTCTCCGAACGAATCAAATGGTGGCTCTGACGTTTTTTATATTCATTTTTGAAAACATCAATAAACGGTTGAAAATTATTCCCTTGGTCATATCCTTCTACAGAGAAAGTAACTAAAGATATTTCTTTCTTTTTATATTCCAGTTTACGAATAGTTTTTGGAACAATTGAAGAATACTTATCGGTCAACCGTGACGGCAATGTACTAACAGCGCTATCTATTCGCTTTTCTCAGATAATGGCTGATTTTCAAACGAGCATCCAGCTATCAAAGTTAAAATAATGATAGATATCGTTTTATTCATAATACATCCTAGTTGTATGACTAACATTTGTATGATGGCGTGCACTCTCTTTTCATTAGGCCTGTTTGTCTATTTACCCATAACCATTTGAATTTATATTAATTATAACTAATTACAAAACCATCGTGATTGAGAAAGCGTACGTGCGTTCAAGATCGACAAAACGTGATTAGATTTCAGTAAAGTAAATAACACGGTATAAAACACAAAAAGGGTAGTTGGATAAGCGTAAATGCTCTGGATGGATTAAGAAAATCTATGACAAACCTATATTCGCATATTATGATTGGGTTACAGCACTATACACTTTGGGGCATTATGGCTTAGAGTTATTGTACTAGCCGATGGTAATACTCATATATTACAGAGTATCAGTAAGCCTAGGGTATAGGTAGGGGGATTTATTCTAATGGTCAATTTAAATCAATTAAAATCAATGTATTAAATGTTTACAGGCGGCATGATGTAACCTGAGAACTAAACCACTAGTCCTTATATACAACGACTTACGTGCGATGTAGTTCGTTTGAGAGAAGCTCATAGCTCATAGCTAATAGCTAATAGCTAATGTTATGAGCTTCTTTTGTATTGAGCATAAAAACTTTGAGCGTAAACGGCTAAAGTCCTCTGTTTTTTGTTTGTTATATTGTCTGTTAATCCCCTTACTGATCGCCCCATTCGACAACAAGATCCTCGCACTGGGACTTAGCATAGGTCGTCTGCTCTACTCTGCTGCTACTGGTCTTGATATGCACTAACCTACAACCACCGTCTAATGCCTCTTCTAGTACTACGTCAAAGCGTTCTTGTTGCTTCTCAGCCTTGTACTCAGGTATAGCTACAGCAACCCCCATGCAGAACCAAATACAAATATTACTAAACCTGCAGTAATACCTAGGGTAGCTAAAGTTCTTTTAATAACCCTAATAGCCCTGTGCTCTAAAGATTTTTCATCTCCATTCAACATTAGTACGATGAACCCCATTTAATAACGGTGCCGTTGGTGTAGTACTCCGCAATAAGCGAATCGCGTTAACTCTTATCACCTGTAGTTGAAAGGGAATAAGACATAAGTAACAATAAATTTACTATCACTTATGCCTTCGAAATGAAAGCGTGTGCTACCGGGAGCTATAATTCACGCGGACGCATGGTTTTAGACGGCATAGCCCCCTGCTAAGTCTTAGGTTTTGCCTTAGCCTTAGCTTTAACTTTCTTCTTTTTGCTCTTCTTTGGGTTGGCCTTGGCATAAGCTGCACGTTCTTCTGCTCGTGTAGACTTGCCGTTTTCCTTACGCCATTTAACTAAAGCTGCCTGCCGTTGCTTTGGCTCCATATCCTCAGACCCAGCATGGCCTTCAGACGTCCCTACACGCTTAGCACCACACTTCTTAAAAATACGGTCTAGCCAAGCTGATTGCTTAAGTGTCTGACCAAAAGGCTGCTCAATTAGATTATTTAAGAATTTCTTCTCAAAGTCATTCAGCTTGTCTAAGTGCTTCGACTTCAACGCCTCTACAGCGATGCTGTCATAGTTAGTTGCTGGACATGTATTAACGTAGCTTTTAGTGAGGGGGTCGACACGCCTTCTAGTCTTGGCCTTTTGTGCTGCTTTACCTTTGCCCTTACTTTTCCCCCTGGCCAGTATTGCGTCTGTCGCTGCGTTATCAAAGTCACTGACATCATACTTGTGAATCATGCGGTCTAGCCAAGCAGTTTGCTTATAGGTCTGCTTGTACGTCTGTTCCGTGAGCTTATTTAAGAATCGTGATTCTGTTTCATCAAGACGTCTGTGGCACTCTCGCATCAAGGTAAATACTTTCAAATAGTCATAGTTATGTGAGCCCTGCATTTAGTACCTTCCTCTGGTTCTGTTAAATTTAAGAGGCTCTGAGTGTAACTGCAAAATATTTCAAATCATTGTTTTTTAAGAATAAAGTTATTAATTGTTCGGAATTTGGCTGGTGCGTAAACGAAGTCAGTTATCAAAATAGGAACTTCAGTTATCAAAATAGAAGCCTCAGTTATCAACATAAAAGGCAAAAAATAATAATAAAAAAATCTGTGTTGCTTATGTATATATAGGTGGAACAGAAATCCCCTCATGCAGTCCAAAGCCCAGAAGAGTACAAGGCGTAGAGTCAAAAGTTAGAGCATCAAGGCGTATTAACTACGCCTATAGTTATAGTTATGGTTATATGCCAGATTATCGACAGGCTGAATTATTAAATAAATTGGCAAAACCAAGCACTTATACTGCTCCTTAATATGCAAATAATGTTCGAAACGATGCTAAAAAAAGCACAGCAATCAACATAGGACAAACGGATATGGCTTATTGCAGTAATATGGTAGAATAAACTGTATCTAAGCGATAAGTCGACTATCAAAATTGTAAATAAAATTATTTTTATTTCATGACAAATTCGCTTTGTACCACTAGATGTACCATCGATAGTAATGACAAACGCATCAGTCTTTATCTATCAGTAGTTTATGAGCGACTGGAGACTGCCTCCGTCACCGCCATTCTCTTTGTTAAAAGATTTATATTAAGATGCTTAGCGCATCTTTTTTTGTATCTAAAATTCAGTAAGCAATAAACTTTTACAGTCCTATTCTGCCCCTGTTCAATATTAGGCTATCCTATTTCAATAGGTTAGCGACTGATGGGCTATACACAACAAAGAACAGTAGTAATACAGTGAATGTTAAGTTATAAGAGCTGCTAGAAATATCAATCATTTTTAAATTGTCGTATGCAGGTGGAAGAATTGAGTAAAAATAACGAGTCACATTTAGTTTCTGGTCGAGAATGTGGAGAGTGTACAGCCTGCTGCGTTGTCCTTCAGATTGATGATGAACATTTTAAAAAACCTGCCGATCAAGTCTGTGAAAATTTGATGGAAAAAGGTGGCTGTAAAATCTATACCAAAAGGCCTTCTGTATGCCAAGACTGGCATTGTGCATGGCGTTTCATGCCACAATTAGATGAGACTTGGAGACCAGATCTATCAGGGATAATGGTTCGTTCAGATGAGAATGGTATTATTTTCCAACCGATTCACGATCCTAAAACCGTGTTAATTACAGCACAAGCAATCGAGTTAATTGGTGGTGGTGTTGCTCAAGGCATTCCAATGTCGATGTCGATTCCTATTCGAAAAGGTTATCGCAGTTATAGCACAGCACTTAACGAACCTTTAGCGACAGCCGTAGAAGCAAGAAGCCTGCCGATGATCCAAGATAAGATGCTGGAACTGATTGAGTTTTCGTTAGCGCAAAACACAGCGATAATTCCAACCATCGAGAATTAAAGAATAAACAGACAACAACAAAATAGCCTCTAGACCAATCCCTTATGGATTATAGTTTTTGAGGCTATTTAAATACCACCGATTAAATTCTGATACAGTCGCTAACGCTTAACCGCTAAACAACCCAGTCACTTTACGTAATGGTTTTAACTCCGGTTTTACACGCTGTTTTTTGGCTTGTAATATCGTCATCGTTTCTTCTAAACACAGCATACCAGCTTGCCAAGTTGCCATGTATTTCAAGCTATCATCAACACCGTGATCGCGGCTGTAATTAAGCATCTCTTTGCTGCCTGTTACTGCCAATGGTGAATGTGCTGCAATTTGACTAGCGATCTGTAACACACCATCTAGCATGGCTTCTTGCGTTTCAAATACCTGATTAACCAACCCAAATTTATCCGCTTCTGCGGCACTAAAATTACGCCCTGTATACGCGAGTTCACGCACGATACCTTGCGGTAAAATACTCGGTAAACGCTGTAATGTGCCCAGATCAGCGGTAATGCCTAACTCCACTTCTTTAATCGTGAAGAACGCATCTTGCGTGCAATAACGCATATCTGATGCCGCAATAAGATCCAGAGCACCACCAATACAGCCACCTTGAATAGCCGTTAATACAGGTATACGTAACTGTTCAATATCAGTAAATACTTGCTGCAACTGCATGATAAAACGACGCATCGCTTCACTGACTCTGGCTTTCTCTTTACCTATAGGGAAATTATCAGGGCTCTGGAATACTTCTAAATCCATACCAGCACAAAAATGTGGGCCTTGCGCCGAAATAACCAACACACGTAAATCATCTGTCATCGAAAGTGCCGCGATAGCCGCAGGGAATTCACGCCAAAAATCCAAATTCATTGAATTCAATTTATCAGGTCGACTAAATTGTAAATGCGCAACGCTATTCTCGACTGTTAACGTAAAAGTGTTGTAACTCGATTCTATGTCCATTTTCATCAGTTCCTTGATAATGATTACTTTATGCTAGCAAAATGAACAGCGGTCAGCATTATCTTTACATTACATATTATTATCTGTATCTCACACCCAGTAAATACATCAATGATTGACCTACATAGAAAGAGAAAAACAGCGCCATATCGCAAAAAAAAAGCATAAATCAGATGTGAACCACAGAGTAGCCAACCAGTACTCATTTAGGGTTATTAACATTGTAGGCCGTGATCAATATCGCTTAATAAACACCGCTACATAATTATAATAAAACCAAGTTAGAGCCATTACTCTACACCTTAATTAATAAGTTATAAACTGATTGGAGGTAGTATGAATATTCCTGCTTGGCAATATATTGTATCCATGGGTGGTTACATATTATTCCTACTGTTAATGGTAGAAGGCATGCGCCGGACCCCAAAACTGACCGCTGCATTTTGGTTACTCTCATTATTAACCGCGCCCTTATGGGCAGAAAACTTAGATGGCTGGTTCCGCTGGGCTAAAACTGTCAGTGTGCTGATTCCAACCGCAATTGTGGTGGGTGGTGCACGTATCGCTTGGCTATATCACGATAATCCAAATAAGTTCTTATCCTTCTTCCGAGGGGATTGGGTACTAAAAGTGCTCTATGCAGTACTCTTCCTCAATATCGCCGAAGCCACCGTTAAAGACTTCGCAACAGCTAATCACTTTAATGCTATTTGTGGTGTGATCTTGTGTATTACGATCCCATTTCCACGTTACAAAAATGGCCAGCGTATGTACTGGGTGATCGGTCGTGATAAACCTAACGACCTGCTATTTTACTCTACCGCAGCGTGGAACTTCCTTTACACAACATGGAATCTGGCATTTGTATTTGGTGAAAACCCGGGTTTCTTTGCGAGTTCATTCTGTATCTTAATGGCCGCAGAGCTATATCCACTAATCAAAGGTCGCCCAGAGCTATACATCATAGCACGTGTATATACGCTCGCTTTCCATATCCTAGTACGTGCAAACGCCGATATCTTCACACCTGTAATGGACTCTTCAAGCTGGGCCAATGAGCAAGTGCTCTGGTTCTGGGGTGCGATCAACCTTGCACTACACGTTCCATTTGCCATTTGGTACTTCAATAAAAAACGTAACAACCCGACTGGAGAGCCACCTTGTGGTAAAAACCAACCATTAATAAGCGAATACGCGGGAACGGAGTTGGATCCTGCAATGAGAGGAAAACAAATAAGGGTTTGATTATATCAATGTGAATACTCAACAAATCGCGTCCATGGGATGGACGCAGTCCCTGAATCTAAATGATAGAGAGCACGATGATGACAAACAGAATTAACGCTATGTTTATGGCAATGTGTACATTACTACTGATGCTCTGTGCTAGCGGCGTAAATGCAACCACAACCAATAATGATATAAGCTACGTAACCGACATTAAAAATACGGTTTGGCAAGGTACACGAGATGGTAAACCAGGCGAAGGCAGCATGCTTTATCGTTTAGAATTTGCAGATAATAACCAAGTACAAGTAATCAAACAATCGGGGGGATTTAACCACAGCGAACCGCAAACTTGGCAGCAGCAAGATAACCGTATCATCATTAGCAGCAACGAAGACTCTAAAATTAAAGATTTTGACGGTGCAACGCTAACATTCTTCGCTGATGATCGCGTTAGCTTTAACCTAGATGGTGATTCATTTACCATCCACAAATGGTATGAATACCGCTCCTACGGGCACGTACTCTTGGTATTACTTGGTCTAATGCTACTGAACGAAATATGCCGTCGCGTAGTTTGGAGTAACTACTTACTGTTCTTTATTTTACCTGTTGTACTTATCCCTCTGTGGTCTAGCTACGATGTTACTTACTGGTTTAAATGGGTAAAACTTTATTCGGTAGTCGGTGCGGCTGCATTATTCACCCTGATCCGTTTTACCAAAATAGGTAACATGAAATGGGCTAAATTTGGTGCCGCAGCATTCCTCGCCATTAATATCTCCGAAGCAGTCATGCAAGACTTCAGTATGGGTAATACGGCGAATGTGCTGAATGCCATTGGCGGTATCTTATCGATTATCACTTTAAGTGGCTGGATGAGTATCCAAGCAGATAAAAGTAAAGAGCGGGACATGGTCTGGCCTGCAATGACAACATTCTGGATCATTGCTTATGATGTATGGAATATTGTTTTTGTTTACTTAAATTTCCCAGGCTCAGCGACAGCCCAATTGATGGTACTCATATCGGCAACCATTCCCGCATTATTCATTAAAAAAGGCACTTGGTTACAAGCCCGTGCATTTACCTTAGCCGGTTCATTTATGTATTACTTCAGCAACCCCGCCATGTTTGAAAGTAATGTTGTTGTCATGCCACGTAATGACGAGTTAATGCTTGCCGCAGGTGCCGCCAGTTTCATTATCAATAGTATTTATGCTTACTTATTTTTCAGTAAAAAATGGCAACAACGTCAGCTCACAAAAGTCACAGCATGATCTCATGCCATTAACGATATAGAGAAAATATAGCTTTCAATCATATAAATATTTCATCTAGAACGGAGTCAATTATGAAAAAAACGATCATGACGCTTGCAGTACTAACCTTTATGTCTCCAGCAATAGCAGCCGAAACAAGTGCCCAACTCGACATGTCAGATCCAACCGATGTATATACCACGCTGGGCCTAGCTTACGGTACCGCGGGATTAGACTTTAAAGGCATGCTGATGCTATCAAGCACAGAGACACAAAAAACAGGGGTGATTTTTGAAGCTAAAAATATGCTTAATGAAGATGCTGACGCAATTAACCCACTAACACGCGACGAAGTTAGTGCCCGCTCTTATCGCCTGCGTTGGGGCACAATTAACACCGAAAATGGTTTAGGTTGGTCAATTGATGCGGTAAATGCAGAACACCCGTTCTTTGGCAATATGACGGTTGTACAAACAGGACCAAACATGACAATTCCTGTGGGTGACAGTTTCTACATTTGGCCTATCGTGTATGTCGGCGGTGTACTTGTAGAAAACAACAGTGAACACTTCCCGATGGACAACTCAATGTCAAGTGACGGTATTGATATTGCCTCAGCGGTAATCACTGGTATGGTGTATGCGCGTTACGCGATCACCGACCAACTGTGGGCACTTGGTAGCTACTCTTATACCACGGATATTCAAGGTAAATCTTGGTCTGATAATATCGCAGATGGCGGCTTACAAATGGCTAAAGCTAAATACGACCTCACCCTTGGTTACCAGTTCACAGATCGCCAAAATGTAACCCTGATTTATCGCGGAGATGACGGCGATTCAAGTGATGATAGTTTTGCGGTTGGCTATAACTACGCATTTTAATTTATTTTAAAGTAACAATTTCTAATTCAGTTATGCACCATAACAACGAGTACATTTTGTTTTTCATTAAATGCATGCTCTTTATTTTCTAATAAGAGTAGAGGTTGGATAAAATGTTACTCGTATATTTAAGAATATTTACACTTCAAAACTAAAGATTTTCATGCATAACTCGCGAGAAAACGGTAAAATAGCGCTTATGTGTAATTCATCTAATAGGGGGTAAGCTGTAAATGCCACATAATGCATATGAATTAGCCATCAGAGGTTATGCACTAAAACTCATTTTAGGTCAGTTGTTGCTCGTATTATTTATTGTTTCAGCGACTTATCTTGGTACAGATCACAAGTCGACACGTTCCGCAGCGTTAGGTGGGATGATCTTCTTGCTGCCACAATATATTTTTACCCGATTGTCATTTTTGTATACTGGCTCAGCCAATATAATGCGCGCTAATACCTTTATGATCCTCGGTCATGCTTGTAAATTCGCACTCATTTTCATTTTATTTAGCGTGATATTACCGTTACCCGGTATTCAACATTTCAATCTATTTATTACGTTTGTGATTGTCATGTTTTCGCAAATATTTAGCTTGTTGAAACCTCTGCCTGAACAATTTGCTAAAACGGTTACAACACCAGAAGATACTGAAAGTATAAATAGCGAAAATACGGGCATGAATAAGATACTAACAGCACGTATAACACAGGGATAATCAATCAAGATCATCCCTGCATATCATGCTAATTTAGTCTGCTAGTGTCGGTAAAATAGCTAACTTTTTAGCGTGATTAAACGGACGGAGAATATAACGGTTATGGCGTTTCACAATCGAACGGTTTGTTGAACCAAACACCAAATAGCCGTGTGAGAACATTTTATCAATAAATACCTGATCGCCATGACGAATAAAGACTGAAAGCGGGCTTTCTAATACACCATCGGTATCAGAGAAAGCACGATCATAAACTTCAGCACAAATAACCAGTGAATTTTCACCGCTTGAGCTTAATTTAAACTTATCCGTCACATTACTTTCAGTTTCAATCAACCAGCCTTCATTATCTAACTCAGTCAAAATATCTTCTAAAATAAACTGCGTTAAATTCTTATATTCCAGTTCACAAATCTGTGTATACACTCGCTCTATTTTTTCAAAACGCTGCTTAAAATTAGCTTTAGGCCCTAATGTACGGCTTTCTTGCAACCAAATATTCAAATCACCCGCGAGGATAATATCAAAACGTTTTTCTTTTAACGCACTAATAATCCAATTACCGAGAAAGTGAGTTTCTGATACTGGATTTTGTAAGCTACGTTTTTGTGCTTGCGCATCAGAAAGTGCCGTTAGACCCTCTCTAACAAGCTTCAACATATTAACGTTATATGATTTTTCTTGTACAGACATGTGTATTCCTCAGGCCATTAACCAGTAAAGATTGTGCTCAAGGACACATTATTGAAACCTGCGTACGCGATATATGCACCAAAACCAATAGGTAAGATGACATAAATAATCGAATAAATGGTAAAACCAAATGGTCGACCTAATGCTTTGGTCATAAAGTCTAAACGTGCTTTTTGATGTTTTGCTTTAGCGCGCGTGAATAAAATATAACTACCATGACACAGCATAAATAGACCTAAGGCCAACGTATAAAAATCCATAAAATTACCTTTGGTAAAAACTATAAACAATAAAGAGTGGATGCTAACAGAGCTACAATATCACAATGTGCTGTTTTGCTATTAAATTGTGATAACTTCGTGATAATTATAAATCTAATTACCGCTATAGTATATACAACACCTAGTAGATACCTGACTAGATCAACTTAATGCAGTAGGATAAATAGACATGAGATATATAATTAAATTGTTAGTTATCAGCAGCCTAATATTCTCGTTTAACAGTTTTGCTAAAGCGCCTATCTATACGGGTTATTTTAGTAGTAAAGCAGTAAGTGGCTACGACACTGTTGCTTATTTCACCCAATCAAAAGCAGTTAAAGGCTTAAAAAAATTCACTTACGAATATAAAGGGGAAGATTGGTATTTTAGTAATAGCCAACACCTCGCGTTATTCAAACAAGAACCAGAAAAATACGCGCCACAATATGGCGGTTATTGTGCCTATGCAGTCGCTAAAAATGACACCGCCTCTTCAGATCCTACACAATGGACGATTGTAAACGGTAAGCTTTACTTAAACTACAACGCAGATATCAGGCAGCAATGGTTAAAAGACAAACTAAACTTTATTGTAAAAGCGGACCAAAACTGGCCTCACGTATTAAACTAAATCATCATAAATTGAGTGACAGTATTAAACATAATTAAAAGGATTGTTAATATGCTAACAAAAAAACGTATTTACATTATCGCAAGCTGGGCTATCGTTTTTTGGATCGCTAAAATATTCCTGACTTCCATCCCGTACAAATTCTCTGGTCATCCAGATACAGAGCATATTTTCTCTACAATCGGTTCATGGATGGCTGCAACCTTATCTGTCGATTTAGGTACTTTTTTTGCGCAATACGGTGCAATTGTCGTTGGTAGTGCAGAATTAGCCACAAGTCTACTTTTGCTAAGTCCTTTGGTTTTGTTGATTAAAGATAAAATATCAGGTCAAAATAGCATGCGTTTACGTGCAAAAATACACGTGTTGGGTGGTTTAGCGTCTTCCGGTATCATGGCTGGTGCAGTTTTCTTTCACTTATTTACCCCGCTGGGTGTTGAAGTATTACATGAAGGCAAAAGCGATGGCGGCTCATTATTTATGGCTGCCGTATCAATCTTAATTTTAGGCTTAGTATTATGCGCTATTAACTTAAAACTAATCAAAGCAGAGTAATCATATGATTATACGCGGCTTATTAATATTACATTATCTCGCATTTTGCTTTCGCTTTTTGACTATTCCATGGCGTTACTTTCAGCTTAATGCTCGATATTTCAATAATCAAAAGAAAATATTTTCGAAGCAAGATTTAGATGCTATCACCCCTGAGGAATGGCGTTTAAATCAGTATATTGATAGAAGTGATTTACTTCCGACGCGCTATCCCGTATTCGCAAAACCAGAATGGGGACAAAATTCAACGGGCGTCAGCTGTATCCGTAATTATGCTGAGCTGAAAGCATTACGAGAAAGCCCTGGTTATCAGGTTCAGAATTATTTAATTCAAGAAGCAGCAACAGGCAATATCGAATTTGAAGTGTTTGTTGTTAAAGACCCTCAAAAGACCGGTCAATTTTCGGTGATGTCGATAACTCAAGTCATTAACAACAGCACTGATAAGTTCCCCGTTAATGGTATTTATAATACCGAGACCCAATATCAGGATATTACAGACCAGCTCACCGTCACAGAGCAACAGGCCTTGTGGAAAGAGTTAAATCGTATGGGTGACTTTACGATTGCACGATATAGCTTAAAGGCAGATTCATTAGATTCCCTTCTGCAGCGACAATTTAAATTAGTCGAAGTAAATCTCTATGTTCCTATGCCATTAAGTTTATTAAGTCACAATTTGACCCGGTTACAGAAATACCAGTTACTGTATAACACCACGTATTCTCTTGCTCAATTAGCGCAACAGCTAAACGGCAAAAAAGTAACACAAGGTATCTTTTTTAATAAGTTGATCGCCGCTAAACGGGGTCGTAATACAAGGATTTTAAATCAAGATGAAACTAATAAAACAAGTAATCTACAAGTGGATCAGTAGCAAGTTCATGGGCGGTTGTAGTAATTATAACAGCCTTGAAGTTCGCCGCGGTTGTCGGTCCAAGAAGCAAGCTCGTGATAAATTTGCTGAAGGTAATATTCCTCACGCTAAAGGCACAATCTTTTTCAATCCCTTCACTGCGGTTAAATTTGCCAAAGAACATGGTTTTCCATTAGTCATCAAACCAAACGTAAGTGGTTTCTCTCGTGGTAGCCATTTTCCGATCCTTAATTATAAAGAGCTGTGGCGCGCTATCTTTTTTGCTAAATTATGGTGGCCAACAACGGTCGTAGAACAGTACTTACAAGGTAAAAACTATCGCGTAGTGATGACTAAATCCGGTGTTATCTCTGTTTTACAACGCTACCCTGCATTTGTAAAAGGAGACGGTGTCAGCACAATCAGTACCTTGATTCATACAGAAAATAATGTACGTGAAAAAATGGGGCTATATCCGTGTAACAACCCTATTTCGCTGGGTCAACAAACCATCCATTATCTGGCGAAACAAGGTTTGACCTTATCGTCGATTCCAGATACAGAGCAACAAATTGATTTATTTTATCGTATTTCATTAGCACCCGGTGGTGTTGTGGAAACCATACAGCGCGATCTTATCCCTGCATACAATAATGAATTATTTGCCAAAGTATTAGCTCTGTTTGACGCCGAAATTCTTGGTATTGATGTGATAATGGAGCAAGGTATTGAACATGATGCCCGCAATCAAAAACTGATCTTCCTCGAAGTAAATTCGCGTCCTTATCTGAACATGCATAACTATCCACGTTATGGCCAAGCTGACGATCTTTCTGAGCATCTTGGTTTAATTACGATAGTAAAAAATCAACAAGCAGACATATTCTAATGTCTCGCTCAATATCGACGCTGACACCTGCCAGCCACTTTACTTTATTTTCAGCCACTCACAGTTTTGTGATCGGATTACTGCCCTTCTTCCTTCCCATTCTGATTTGGCTGCAATATCAAGAACTCGCACCACTCACTGAATTTATCGCTTGGACTGGCGCGGGGTTCGTTATGGCATTATGGGGCTGGCATCAATTATTCATCCGAGGTTACTGGCGCACATTAATCATCTTATCGTTCGCCTTAGAAATCGGGCTTATTTATGTCGCGCTCTTTCATATAGCAAACATTAACTTAATCATACTTGGCTTACTCAACGGCTTATTTAATTGTAGCTATTGGATGTTACAACGAATCCTTTTTAATAGCATCAGTGGTGCTAGTGGTAATGGTAATGGTAATCGTAATCGTAATCGTAATAGTAGTAATACCGGGCGACTGTTTGGTAATTTACAGCTAATATTAGGATTCAGTTTAAAACTGGGGATCTTGTTTGGCGGCTATTTTATGCAAACACAACCTTGGGTTATATTGTCGTTAAGCATAATGGCAGCGCTCGGTTTCTGTATCATGACTATAAAATCACTCGCAACGCAGACATTTGTTTACGAGCGTAGTGATCATATTCAGGCTAAATCAGTGATTAGTACCCGTGATAAAATCGTGTTTCTTGTTGATGGGCCTTTTTTGTATCTCGAAAGCTATTTATGGGTGCTGAGTATTTATCATTTAACCAACAGTGATACCAGTCAATTTAGTTTAACTGTCATTGCACTGTCTTTAGCCTTGGGATTAATCTTTTATTTCATCAAAAATACCATCGACAAACAGCCACAATACCGACTATATCAAGTCGCGACATTACTTTATTTTTGTGGTTGGTTAGTCCGCGGTTGGATCTCTCCTGATTGGAGCAGTTTTACAATTGGGTTAGGCTTACTCAGTGTGGCATTTGCTACTGCATTGTTTCGTTTATATTTCAATAAACGTTTTTATGATAAGGCGAAACAACAAGCTAATTACCAGTATTTAGTCAGCAAGAGCCTCTATTCTCAGCTTGGCATTGTGATGTTTTTTACAGGATTAACCGTTATGTCTAACGTAACTACCGTTAGCCTTAACTACGTCTACTGGGGAGTATTACCATTAATTGCTATTTATATGCTCTATCAGCAAAGTAGTAAGCCTATCAGCAATAACGCCGTATTACCCTAAGCGGTTTACGGCGTATAACCAACTTACGATATTAAATAACGTCGACGTAAGCTTCTCGCTGTGGATACAAAGCATAAGACTGATGTTGCTTAGATGAGCACGGACAACCACATACGTAGTTCATTTTAAGTTGCTTACGCGTGGCGATAAGGTGGGTAAAACTAACAGTGTGAGCATCATCGCGGTGCATACAGACAGATAAATAAGACGGTGTGGGTTCATGGCTGGCATGAAATCGAGTCAGCGCTAAACTGTTTTTATCTTCGATACGGCGTAGGTTCGTCAACTCAATAATATTCTCTTCTACACAATCCGGCTCTAACAAATCAGGCGTGTTTTTAATTTCCAGCTCATCATTACAACCATCACCTGAAAATAAGACCTGATGCTGCAATAAAATAGAATTGTGATGATCTTCGCGATAATTAGTCACTTCTGCCAATGCAACTGATGACGATATCATTGGCGATACCGCAGTAACCGTTGTTAACGTATGACCATCCCAACGTACTGCGTAAACATCGCCAGTTTGCGCTGTAAGATGACTCGGAAACACAAGTAACGTAAAGGCAGCGTAGCGCTGTAAAGGCAATTTACTGAGTGCGTAACGGATCTTGGGTAAGGATGTATGACTGATTAATGATTTAACTAATAAACCACGGCTAATCAAATCTTTCCGGTGGGTATTTTTTTGGTAATAATTAAGTAAACATATTGATAAGCCAGCTTGGTTAATTGCAATCCAAGTACCGCCGCCGACCGGATCCACTGGCATTAAATATTTAACCCCTCGTTCATTAAAATATTTGGGGAAATAGGCTAATGCCCGACCTTTTTGTTCATCTCGGTTAAAAAAAACTTGATAGCCATCATTTGCCAACAACCAGCTTACTGTACACATGATGAATCATTCCTTAATGCCGTGAGCGTCGCAGGTGCTATACCCATATTATCAGGTGTATCAAAATCACACAATTTAGCAGATATATCCATCAATGCGTAATGGTGAACAGCATGCGAACTCACAAATATAAGTTCACGAATTAATGATGTCTCGACTTGTGTAACTAACGTATCAACCACAGAAATTTCTGTCGACATAATCATTTTATTATTCATCATGCTTGGCTGCAATGAGAGTAGCCACGTCTTGATTTGCTTTAATTCACATAATCCCGTCACACGACAAGATTCCACTAATGCGCCACGACGACGAACATCATAATTAATAATCCCAACGTGTTCTTTTAACGCATAATACAGGTCTAATACATGACGTAAATGTTCACCAATACAACTATTAACATAAGGCTTGGCGCGCATGCAATACTGCTCATTTGTCATAGAGGTTAGTAAAGCAACCCCTTGATCGACACCTTCTATGTTTCCTTTAATCACCGTTCTAAATTGCTCTACAGGATCTATGACCATAATCATTCCTTTTATTACCACTTATTTCTAAGTAAAGCATACATCAAATACTAGGTTTAACTTATCACGAAAAAATCACAATTTGAGTGAGAAAGCGTACTATATCATCCCTCATTTATTGAATAAGTAGGTGAACATTGAAACTAATTGGTAAATTATCACTCATTTAACTAACATTTATGATAAATTAGGCAAAGATAGCAAATACTTTAAATTAATGGGACACTCCATGTTAAATGACTTTTTAAATAAACTAGCGGCACAGCCAACTACTATTCAGTTCGACGATGTCATCGCTGTTATTGATGCAAGCTATGATTTCACTCCCACTAAATTTTACAATGGCTACCTAGAAAACGACGCTACTGAAAATATAGCTTCATGCAAATTGTTCGCATTAGGTCGTTTAAATAAATTCACTAAACAACAAATGTTAGAATGTTTCGGTACTTATTACCGTGATGACGTATTAAATAATCCAGAGGGTGATGATCATGCCAACATCCGTTATTT
Organism: Moritella sp. 28; assembly: GCF_018219435.1. Classification (NCBI taxonomy): domain Bacteria; kingdom Pseudomonadati; phylum Pseudomonadota; class Gammaproteobacteria; order Alteromonadales; family Moritellaceae; genus Moritella; species Moritella sp. 28. Next base: position 3,969,819 of record NZ_CP056121.1, read on the forward strand.
CATGCGCACAGGCTGGTCAGGCATTCAATTTGAAACACTGCCACTAAAATTAAAATAACGTTAACTTATTAACGCTATGTTGAGGCAGAGAAATTTTTACTTTCTCTGCTCAACTCTTTATATTTATCTAAAAAAACAGCCATTCTTCCTCGCCATTTCCCGCGATTTACTATACTTACCTTAAAATACTGACAATACTTAATCTGCCTTACTAAGCAAATATAACCCGTTATACTTATAGCAACTGCGTTGTTCCTCCCCGATTTAGCGAATGCTAATAAGGAGTTGATATGTATATTCATTTAAATGGCTTTGACTTTGAATTTTCAAATCAAGTGATCGCATCTTTTATCAGCAGCACAGCTTATCAAAATCAATCTTCTGATATTGCAGGTATCCACCTTACTGATACTTATCAGCAAATGCTGCATGCAGGTATAAGTAAAGATGAACTAATAAAAGCGATATTAAACTATCATATTAGCGCGCTACACGAAGAAGGTATTAGTGTTGAGGCGATCAAAAAATCAATGTATAACGATATTAATGTGAGCTTTCTTATTGATATAAAAAGCGATAATTTAGCCCGATTCGTGAATTTCAATGATAATAAGAAAGAAGATAGCGTGTGCATTAATATGCGTAACTTTAATCATCAGTTTACACTCACCTACTCTCAATTAATTCAACTTGAAGAGTCTTATCGTAATCAAACACAAGAACAAATATTGATACTTTTTTTAGAAACATTTAAAACCATAATGGAAACAGAAGACTCGGCGTCACGACAATGCTATTACGCTATTCTTGTTAGCACAGGATTACTGCTATTTTCCGAGCAGCTTAGTATTTTAGATGCAATACAGTTTAGCGACATAGAGTTTGAACTTAATACCGATCGACTTTTATTGAATTTACCAGCAGGCTTAGAAACGTGTTTATTCGAACTGGAGTTTAATACAGAAGATTAATACTTTGCATTTAGTCTCCAAATTAATACCTATAAGTAACACTCGAAAGGAATACGCCGTCAACTTAAAAATAACAGACAATATCAAGATACATAAATTAATTAAAATTGATTTATGTATCACAAACTAATTTTAAAAATGTTTATGTCAACAGAATGAAAATAGTATTGTTTACCCCCATTTATCCTTAAAGTTATTACACATCAAGCCGAAACTTAGAGTAAGCCGTAAAATCGGTAATGTTAATCAGCTAGGATGTCGTAAAAGATGAAAATCAGAGATAAATTATTAGGTCTTACTGGTATTTCGGTAAGTGCACTCTTATTGGTACTTGGAATGTCTTGGGTTGCCAATAAACAAGTTACGAATATTAACAATGCCGCAACCGATGTAAAACAACTCGAAGTTACGCTATTAAATTTACGCCGCAATGAAAAAGATTTTTTACTGCGACGAGACACCAAATATCTCGACAAATTTAAAGCTAACTACGCATTATTTCAAACGAAATTAAGCGAACTAGAAAAAGAGCTTACATCACTTAATATTATAGTGCCAAGTGTTGCAACCTTACCTGCATCAATGCAAGATTATAATCTCAGTATGATTGCACTGGTCAATAATTACCAAGCCCTTGGCCTTACCCCTGAGCAAGGATTACTAAAGCGCCTCAATAATAGCTATAAACGTTTACTGCAAACAGCAGATCGATATAACCGTAATCTTCTCATTACGACCGATCTTGCACAAACAGCAAAAATGTTCGCATTACTCGGAAATCATGAATATTACCTAGAATATCAAGCTAAGTTTACACTTTATGATCAACAGCTTGCACTTGATTTTGGTAGCAGCTATACCGATTTTCGCGCAACGATGGCTAAAATCATAGAGCAATACAAAACGATAGGTGATACACCCGAAGTTGGATTACGCGGCGAAATGCGAGGGTATTCACATCAAGTTGAACGTACTTTTAAAGATGTCAGCCAACAATTAAATGACGAGATAGCCAAGCAACAGCAACAAACTATAACGATCATTCTTGTGGCTGTATTAGCCGTGATAATAGCGCTCATTACACTGTCTTGGTTAATTAGTAACTCTATCCAACGCCGCATACAAAGCTTAAGTAGTTTGATGGCCACGATAGCGAAAAGTCATGACTTAACAGCAGTTGCAGATGAACAAGGCAATGATGAATTGTCACATATGGCAAGTAATTTTAATTACTTATTAACCAATCTCCGTGAACTCGTTAGCAACGTAAAAGAAGCTGTACATGAACTAGGCTCGGCATCAAGTCAGTTACAGGGCCGTAGTGTGGATTCTGATACAGCAATTAGCCGCCAACAAGCCGAGACCGATGCAGTCGCAACCGCAATCACCGAGATGAGTTCGACAATCAAAGAAATAGCAGGTAATACAGAGAGTGCCGCCAGCAATGCTGATAACAGTTACAATGGCGCTCAAGAAGGTTTATCAGAAGTGAGTGCAACAAAGAATCGTATACGTGTTTTATCTGATGACTTATCTAAAACCAGTAATGAAGTCGCAAATTTATCAACACTGTCCGACAATATTGGCTCAGTGCTTGATGTGATCCGCTCAATTGCAGAACAAACTAATCTACTTGCTCTAAATGCAGCAATTGAAGCGGCAAGAGCAGGCGACCAAGGCCGTGGTTTTGCGGTTGTGGCAGATGAAGTTCGCTCACTCGCCCTTCGAACACGTCAATCTACAGAAGAGATCACCAGCATTATTGCCACGTTACAAGAGCAAACGGGTCAGGTAGTTGTACATATTAGCCGCTGCCACGAACAAGGTGAATTAAGCGTCGAACAAGCTGACAGTGCAGAGTCGAAGATTGGCCAAATAATGTCTGATATGCAACTCATCATGGATACCAGCACTCAGATTGCCACCGCCGTTGAGCAACAGACGGTCGTATCCGATGAAATTGGCCGTAACGTAACGTCAATACGAGATATTACCAGTCAAAATTCCCATATCGCCCATGAAAATGCACAAGCAGCCAGTGACATCGCTAATCAGGCTAAAACATTAGATCAATCCATTGCCCTGTATACGGTGTAATTAACGAGTATCCAGATATAAAAAGACCGAAGTCATCGCTTCGGTCTTTTTTTGCCCGCAAAGTATGACGTCGTTATCTAGCTGTTTTCTTTTATGGCTTGCTGCATCGTCAGCCAACTTTCGACAATAGGGTGTAATTCTGTATTTCCCACATTCTTGATAACCGAACCGTTAAGTTCTGCATCAGCCATTAACAATGATTGTGGTGTAACAGGTTTTCCTGATTTCAATGCAGCTTCTTTGATTAAACCAATACCCACGAGCTTGTCGTTACAAAAGAACTGGTGCTGATAATAGAAATATTTTTCATCACAACTTAAAATTTCAGTCGTCATCGTAAACGCTTGAAACGGACGAATTGGTTTTAGATAAATAAAATCTTGTGCAGCAATCATGCGTAAGCCATAACGCCCAGATAACGCGAGTCGAGAAGAGTGCCAGATACCAAAACGACCTAATTCCATAAAACTAAATACACGGTAATTAGGTAAATGGTCGCGCCAGCCGAGATCATGTAACCACACCCGAAAGCCGTCACTGCGTTTATTCACAAGCGCCACCGCATCCAGCTTACGGGCACGAAAAATAATAATCAACATTCTAAAAAATAAATTCATGTTACTCCCACGACTAAAAGAAATAGAAGTAACATTCTTACCTAAGCCTACGAAATGTAAAGGAAATAAAACAAAAAAAGCACATTAACGTTAAAACTTATATGCTAAGTATATTTTAGTCTGCATCGCGGTCGATATACAGCGCTGAGATTTGGTACTTGTCTTAATTAGTTGGTAAGCTACTCTTACTTTCGCAGACTATTTTTTTCTTATTATTTTTTCGTTTTAAAATATAAGGCCGTAAGAACATATACATACCTGTTACCCATAATATGAATAAAATAAAGGCTGCAGGTAAAAACACCCATAATGGCATATGCTTATTAAAAAATGATCCTTCATGTAATTCTTGGATAATTCCAACACGGCGATAAGCGACCTGTAAAACCTGACCGCTGGTATTATCGATTTGAATTTCGATATTATTTTTAGCTCTTACTTTAACAATACCTTTAGATGGTTTGACATCCAATTTACTTATATCTTTCCAGCTGTGTATATCTGAGTTTGGTACCTGGGATGCAATATCAAATATTTGTTCAAAAGAGAGCTTAGGCTCTGTGCCAATTCCTTTCATCGTTGTAGGTTGTATCCAGGAAAATTCAGATCGGATGAGTAGCAAGATACCGCTAATTATAATAATTAGCACTGGAATCGCAATTATTATCGACCCCCAATAATGTGTGTTTCGATTAAGACGTTTCCAGTTAATATTTTTCACGTAAATTTACCCTCAGAATTGAGTCAGCTTTATTCGCGCTGCAAAAAAACGAATTCTAATGATAAGTATTATCATTTTCAACGTTTACTTCTGACACTTTAATATTTGCATGAAAGTCGAACGTACAGATGATAATATCAACCAAACGACCTAGAGCGGTATTTTAATCTAAACAGGTGCGATTAATACAGTATATAAATATACTATTTATTTATGTAAAGTCCTTAATGTTTATCGAGTAAATTAAATCACTAAGTCAATGATAAATATAACCTGCACACGATTAATCGTACACTCCCCATACCAATAGCTATACCTAAGTGCTAGAATTTAAAGTTATACCCTAAGAGGTATAAAAAATCAGTCAACGTGTTGCAATCAATATTCAAAACAGGCATATTTAAAAGTCGTCAACCATAGATAGTTCACTAAAAATGCAGCATTTTGAATTAAATAAGCGGATTTATGTTTCGATTACACTCTATATTTTATCTATTATTAGCTTGGCAACTTATAGCTATCTCCAAGAGAAAAATCACATTTACACAGCCCTTGATTTAAAATTAAAAACGGCAGCCCTAACGATCTCTTCATTATTGCCAGCCAATTTCCATCAAAAAAAAATGGCCTATGATAAAAATTCAACGCAACTAAATAGCATAAACAGAACTGTCTTATCCAATTACGCTAAAAATATAAATATATCCAACTTATATACGCTTATCCTGCGCGATAATCAGATCCTATTTACTTCAGCAAGCACCACAAATATTGATGACGATGGTTTTGATAGCAATGATATCGAATTCTTAACCGCTTACAATGATGCAGACACCCAGCTTTATAATATTTTTACCGATCAACAACCCCGCTTAATTGAATACCAAGATAAATGGGGTCGATTTCGTAGTATTTTCATTCCCATTTATGCCGCAGACGGAAGTGTTTATATTGCGGCGGCTGACATCACTATTGATACGATTTCTTTTCAACTCAATCAACACTTTAATAAGATAATGCTAATCTCTGCTCTTTTTATTTTTTCTGTATTTTCTCTATTTTTTATACAGGCCATTACCTATCGCCAACAATTAAAAAAACTACGTCATAAGATCGCGCAAAGAACGGCTGAATTAGTACAAAGTGAAGCAAAGTTAAACTCTATTTTTGAACATTCTCCAGTCGGTATTTTCCATTACAATAAACAAGGGATCTTATTAAAAACCAACCGGCATTTTGAAAAAATATTTGGGGCGAACAAAGATGGACTGATTGGCTTCAACATGTTGAGTAATATCAAAAATCCCCCTTTCGCCACTGCAATGAAATCCTCATTGAAAGGACAAATAAGTACTTTCGAAGGCGAATATATTTCAATATCACACCGTAAAAAGTCCTACTTAGAAGTTGATTTAGTCCCATTGTATTCAAGTACTGGTGAGATAGATGGTGGCGTAGGGGTTTGTGACGATATCACCTTACAACAACAAAACACGTCTAATTTACAAAAATTATCACGAGTCGTTGAGTGCAGTTTAGACGGTATCCTGATCACTAATACCAACGGGATTATTGAATACGTCAACCCTCGATTTACACAAATCACAGGCTATTCATCAAAAGAGTCGATCGGTGAGAAAGCCAATTTCTTCCGTTCGATAGAAACCACCAATACTACTTACAAGGCGCTCTGGAGCCGTATTTCAAGTGGTAATGAATGGTCTGAGGAAGTTCACAACCAGCGTAAAAATGGTGAATTATACTGGGCTAAAGTCACCATAATTCCAATGACTAATGCTAACGACGAAATAACCCATTTTATTGGTATTCAAGTAGATATTACCGAATCTCGGATCATAGCTAAACAAATAGCCTATCAAGCAAAACACGATATGCTAACAGGATTAATTAACCGTTATGAATTCGAACATCAATTAACCGATGCTGTTTGCAGCGCACAAGGCAGTCAACTTACCCACGTATTATTCTTTTTAGACTTAGACCAGTTTAAAATAATTAATGATACGTGTGGCCATGCTGCAGGTGACGAGTTATTACGCCAAGTAGCAGGATTAATTGACGACAACTTAAAACCAAACGATATATTAGCCCGACTAGGCGGCGACGAATTTGCCATATTAATGCGCAACTGCCAACTTACTGAAGCGGTTTCCGCCGCAAATGAAATCTTAGAAAAAGTCAAAAAATTCCAATTCATATGGAAAAAAAGTTGTTTTAGTATCGGTGTCAGTATTGGTGTTGCAGAAATAAGCCGTAATTCAGGTAACACGAGCGAAGTACTTATTCATGCAGATTTAGCCTGTTACGCCGCTAAAGATTTAGGACGAAACCGAGTACATACTTATCACCATAATGATGAATTACTTACTACTCGTGACGGTGAGTTCCGCTGGGTAAACGAGATAAAAGAAGCACTTAATGAAGACCGATTTGAACTCTACGCTCAGCCTATCGTTGCATTATCCGATCCTGAACATAAACATGTTTTTGAAGTGCTACTACGTATGCAAGCTAAAGACGGCAAGATCATTGCGCCCGGCATATTTTTACCTATCGCAGAGCGCTATAACTTATCGCAACCAATTGATCGTTGGGTATTTGATCACACATTAGATTGGATGCGAGAACATAGCCAACAATTGGATATTTTTGACCATATTAGTATTAATTTATCAGGCACTTCACTCGGCGATGATGAACTATTGCAGCATATTATGCGGAATATAACCCAAGCAGGTTTAACTCCTCAACAGTTCATGTTTGAAATTACCGAAACAGCCGCAATTAGTAACCTTACCAACGCAACAGTATTCATCAATACCTTAAGTGAGTTTGGCTGCCAATTCGCACTGGATGATTTTGGTAGTGGTTTATCTTCGTTTGCTTATCTAAAAAACCTACCAGTTAACACATTAAAGATTGATGGTATCTTTATTAAAGATATTTTAACTAATCCAATAGACGCTGCAATGGTAAAATCGATTAATGAAATAGGACATTTAATGAAGTTAAAAACTGTCGCGGAATTTGTCGAAAATGATGCTATAAAACAAAAAATTGAAGCTATTGGTATCGATTTCGCACAAGGCTACGGCATTGGAGAGCCACAACCTATTGATAATATGCTTTGCTTAAATCAACAATAGCGACTCAATTGTAGCAATTAACGCATCATAATGCTCGATTTCCGGGTGAAACCATTGAGCATTTATTTTATGCCATTGATATCAGTACATTTCACAATCTAAACTTATTTAACTATTTTATGATTAATTAATAATCATTATTACTCTTCTCCCTCCCCCATAACAAGTGTCGGATCACACTATTTAGTTATCATATCCACACCTGCACTTTGACGTTAAAAATTATTTGACGGATTAAACTATTTTTTATAACTTGGAGTTGAGAACAGGGTTTATAGTACTAAGTAGGTATTTAAATAGAGGTGCACCAAATAAGTATATTGTGGTGCATTTGTTCACCGTAACGGTGAAGCACGGAAGAATGATGACTATAACTCTTTGTAAATTCAGTTTTTTACAGGAGGTATCCATAATGGATACGTTAACAGCAAATATTTCGACTGCAAATACAACAACAAAGCCACATTCAACATGGAGTAAAAGCGACATTGTGTGGGTGCTCGGGTTATATGGTACCGCCGTTGGTGCAGGAACCCTATTCCTTCCTATTACTGCAGGCGTTGGCGGTTTGATCCCGCTATTAGTCATGGCAGTATTAGCATTACCAATGACCTTTTTTGCGCATAGAGGCATGACTCGATTTGTACTATCAAGTTCGAAACCGAGTGCTGATATAACCGAAGTTGTTGAAGAGCATTTTGGCGCGGGTATGGGTAAGCTCATCACTTTGTTATATTTTTTTGCCATCTACCCAATTCTACTTGTTTACAGTGTCGCTCTCACAAATACAGTACAAGATTTCATGCTCAACCAACTGCACATTCAGCCACCACCACGTGCTATTTTAGCCTTAGCACTTATCCTTAGCTTAATTGCGATTGTACGATTGGGTGAACAGTTAATCATTAAAACGATGAGTGTCTTAGTATTCCCATTTGTTGCGGTATTATTAATGTTAGCTTTCTATCTTATCCCTTATTGGAATACGGCAATATTCGAACAAGTGGTGCCTAGCAACAGAGGCATAAACTCAGTGATAATGGCTATTTGGTTAATTTTACCCGTCATGGTTTTCTCTTTTAATCACTCACCAGTGATCTCTTCATTTGCCGTGGCTAAGAAAAATGAGTATGGTGATGAGGCTGAGGAAAAATGCTCACGTATCTTACTCTGTGCACATGTAATGATGGTAGTCACTGTGATGTTCTTCGTATTTAGCTGTGTGCTAAGTTTAACACCCGCCAACCTTGCCGAAGCAAAAGAAATGAACGTATCAATTCTAACGTATTTGGCTAACCACTTTGATACACCTGTTATTGCTTATGCGGCACCAATCGTGGCTATTATTGCTATTACTAAATCATTCTTAGGTCATTACATTGGCGCAAGTGAAGGCCTTAATGGTTTAATTGTTAAAGCAGCACGTACTCAAGGTAAGGAAGTGAGTAAGAAAGTATTAAATAGCTTCACGACCGTATTCATGCTGGTAACAGCCTGGGCAGTAGCAACTATTAATCCAAATATCTTACACATGATTGAAAGCCTAGGCGGACCAATTATTGCGTTATTACTCTTTATTATGCCTATGTATGCCATCCACAAAGTACCAGCAATGCGCCAGTATTCAGGGGCATTAAGTAATATATTTATTACACTCATTGGTATTATTTCTATCTCTGCGATCTTTTATTCATTAGTGCAATAATTACCAATGAACCATAAAAAAGACGAACCTCATGTTCGTCTTTTCATACAGGGATATAATTGTTATTACACGTTAGTATTATTCAAAATATAAGCTAAACGACGCACCAATATTATCCCAATTGCTTGCTTTACCGTTAGGTTTATCTTGAGTCCACACATAAGATAAACCTAACGCCATTGATTGATCGATAAAGTACTTAGCACCTAGGGTGTAAGACGTAGAATCAAGGTAACCATATGTCACTTCTGTACCATTGAACGCGCGATTAACATTAAAGTCAGCTTCAAATTTAGGGCTAGAAGAAAGTTTTACACCCGCAATAACACTTGGGTAAAAATTTGAATCTTGCGACTGAGTATCATTTTTCCATACCCTTATTGAACTTTGGATTAAATTCGCACCGGCATAAAATTCTGTCATATGGCCGGCATTTGTTGATGTCATTAAACCTGCACCAAGTATTTTCGCTTTGGCTTTTACACCTGGATTTAGTTCAATATCATCTGTGTGATGATAAAAACCTGCCATATAAAAGCGCTCTGTAATAGCACGTTCAACATTTACAGCCCAATGCCCAGATCGGTAACTTAGCTGCGCATTATTATGGTCAAAAGGTTCTGCCATCAGTGTTGGCGCAACAATAAGTAACGGTATGCTTGCAAGCGTTGAAACTTTAAACATGTATTTTCTTTCCCTATAAATAAATTAAACTTTAAATAGTAAATTTTAAATTGATGACTAAAAGCATATCGGCAACATTCCGTAAAATATAAACATTTGATGCCTACAATCGAATTAAGCGGCTAATAGCAATGATTGCAGCTGTATTAATGACGTAACTTGATAACTAGGCTTGATACCATCCGGTAATACAGCATTCTCACTATTAAGCCAACAAGTATCAAAACCTGCATTTATCCCACCTAAAATGTCAGAATGCGGATTATCGCCAACCATCAACACTTGCTCACGCTGTATGTCACCCATGTGGCTTAACGCATATTCAAATATACCGATATCGGGTTTAGCGATACCCACTTGCTCAGAGATAATAAGTGGTGCGAATACATCTTTTAAACCGGTTTTTTCTAAACGCACATGCTGTAGTTCTGTAAATCCATTGGTAATAATACCCATATTTACTTTCCCAGTTAATGCCGAAATAAGCGCTTGAGCACCGGGTAGTAAACTGCATATGTCAGCCATTGCAGTCATAAATGCACTGTTTAAAGTTTGGGTTGTCACCTTCAGTTTATCCGCCCATAATTGAAAGCGTTTATTTTGCAATTGTGTTGCTGTGATTCGACCATCTTGGTAATCAACCCACAAAGGTAAATTAACTGTCTGATAATGACTAAAATCATCACTACTAAAATCAATACCAAAACGAGAAAACATCAGTTTCAACCCTTTAAACGCATCAAAATGGAATAAGGTTTCATCGGCATCAAACAAGATCCATTGGTACTTCATGATATTTTTCTCCAACGGCTAGCCGTTACAATAAATTACATAGGTGGATTAAAAAATAAACAATCAGTAAAACATCATGTTATCTTAATCAGTATGGGGGGTATGATAGCTGAAAGTGTGATTTACCTACACAATAAATAAAAATAAGTAAAAATAAACTTGCTACTAATAAAATCCGCTGTTACTATCGGCTCAGATTTATTTAATAACAATCCTCGAATTAAAAATCAACGATTAAGCCTTACCTAGAAAATCTCCGTAAGCCAGATTAAAAAATCCAACATACAAAGCTAAATTATTGAACAACGAAATACAGCAAATGTTGCGTGCTGTAAACACTTCTTACTAAATCAACTATTTATAAATAATAAAAATAGTTAGATTTCAGAATATTATCGTTATACGGTAATGAAGCTTATTACAAATTATGCGATAGCTTTAAGCTACGCCTTATATAGTGAGTTTTATTATGACTATTATTTTTAATGGTACACAGATCCAAATTAAACAACCGGTACACTCGATTTCAGTTCACAAAAACCGAGTAGCATTTACTGATTCACAAGGTGAGAAAACAGCTCAACTTGCAACAGTAACAGAACGCCGTAACTTTATTGATATGCTAGTAAACGTTTAATTACATCAACTGACATTATCAACTTTAATTCCCGATATACTTTAATATCGGGATGTTAACCCCTTCGCTACTCCCTTTATATACACTTCATAGACCCTAAACAGCCCATACTCTAACTACCCAAGACAAATCTATCATCACGTTATAACACCTATATGTATGACAGGCCTATACCATTGATTGGTATTATCATTTAGCTGAGGGCAATGGGGTATGAATTTTAGGCAAAAAAAAAGTCAGGTTGTTAGCCTGACTTACATATATTGGAAAAGAAGGTCGACTGAAATACTTACTTCTATCTTCGCAATACTTTTCTTCTTACATTTACTTGCTTTCTTCACTTACAGACTTCCTTACACTTTCTTTCACTTACACGTACCTGTCACATACGTTATTCGTCTTCATTTACACTTTCTTTCACTTACTCGTACCTGTCACATACGTTATTCGTCTTCACTTACACTTTCTTTCACTTACACGTACCTTTCACATACGTTATTCGTCTTCATTTACACTTGCTTTCACTTACACGTACCTTTTACATACGTTATTCGTCTTCATTTACACTTTCTTTCACTACACGTACCTTTCACATACGTTATTCGTCTTCATTTTTACTTGCTTTCACTTACACGTACCTTTCACATACGTTATTCGTCTTCATTTTTACTTACACGTACCTCTCACATACGTTATTAACCTTACTTTCACTTACACGTACCTTGCACATACGTTATTTGTCTTACTTTACACTTGCCTTCACTTACACTTACACTTACACTTACTTACTCTTACCTACATTTACTTACACTTACGTACTTTACTAAGTCGTACCTGTCACGTACGTTACTCATCTTAATTACACGTATCTGCCATGCACGTTATTCACATATTGCAAAGGTAGTAGGAATAAAATATCCAGTCGACCTAATTACAAATATAGTACACCGTCATATATTTGCGATGAAATTAACTAAAATAAATTATATAAAATATAAAATCTGAATGAGTGCCCATATTAATAATAATTAGATCGCTTTTTCAGTTCGTTTTTGACAGATTAAATATTTGATACTATTTTAAATTCCCTGATTTGATGACAATCATTAATATAAACGTCAAACAGGCTCTAAATATCTTAAGGAATATGCATGTCTCGAGCTATCTTTTTGACTAGCCCATTAGCCCAACTTGGTCGTGCAGTCATGACTTTACTCCAACGCTTTGGTAAAGCAGCACTATTTCTGTTGCATGGGATAACACATATGTTTTCTCGTCCTTGGCAATGGCGAAGAGTGCTTGAACAACTCTACTTTATTGGAGCAAAGTCAATTGTTGTTATTTGTGTAACGGGTCTGTTTACCGGAATGGTGCTCGGGTTACAAGGCTATTACACCCTATCTCAATTTGGCTCGACTGGTTTATTAGGTTCTGCTGTCGCACTTACCCTTATTCGTGAATTAGGTCCCGTGTTGACCGCAATAATGATTATCGGCCGTGCAGGATCAGCAATGACTGCAGAAATTGGAATTATGCGAATTTCAGAACAAATCGATGCGCTTAAAACGATGACCATTGACCCAATTCGATTTCTAGTTAGCCCTCGCATCATTGCAGCACTCATTAGTTTTCCATTATTAACCGCTATTTTCGATACAGTGGGCATTTTTGGCGGCTACCTTACTGGATCTCAATTATTAGGTATTAATCCTGCGATTTACTTCTATCGTGTAGAAAACAGCGTCCTCATGGCTGATGTTATTGAAGGTTTTATTAAATCATTATTTTTCTCTATTACTGTAATAACGGTATGCTGCTATCACGGTTATTACACCCACACTCGCCGTAATAACTTTGGCGCAAAAGGCGTTGGATTTTCAACAACAACAGCAGTTGTACAAGCAAGTATTCTCGTGCTTGTTATTGATTATATTTTAACGTCTGTCTTATTATAGGAAAACTATGAATATTCCACTTATTCAATTTTGTAATGTCAGTAAAGCATTTGATGGCACTCAAGTATTAAATAATATCAACCTCAGTGTTTTTAAAGGCGAGATAACGACGATCATAGGTAAAAGTGGTGAAGGGAAAAGTGTTTTACTCAAACATATTATCGGCTTATTGACTCCTGACTCTGGCTCAATATTATTCAATGGTAAGAGTTTATCCGAACATGCAAAAACAGAACAACATAACTTAAAGAAAAAATTCAGTTACATGTTTCAAGATTCTGCGCTGTTTGACTCAATGACGGTATATGACAATATTGCTCTCCCCTTACGAGAAGCAAGTAAATTAAATAAAATAGAAATACAACAGCGTGTTGAAAAACGTATGACACAGCTAGATATCTTAGGTACAGAACAACAATACCCAGGGCAGCTATCAGGTGGTATGCGGAAAAGGGTCGCTCTAGCGCGCGCACTCGTCACAGAACCTGAAATTATCTTATTTGATGAACCAACGACAGGGTTAGATCCAATACGTAAAAAAGCAGTACATAAAATGATTGCAGACTATCAACGTAAGCTCGGATTTACCGGAATCATTGTAAGCCACGAAATTCCTGAGATATTTACAATTTCTCAACGCATTGCAGTGCTTAATGAAGGTGACATTATTTTTCAAGGTACTCCTGAACAACTAAACAATGATGAAAGCCCTGTTATTTCAGAATTTGTCCATGGCCACGAGTCATCGTGACTCAAAATCGATCAACCTATTTAATTGGAACTATTATGAAAAAATCATCCATCGAAACCTCTGTTGGTATATTTGTACTGATAGGTATACTTTGCGTCGGCTACCTGACTATTAAACTCGGAAAAATGGAGCTGTTAGGTGATAACTACTATAGTGTGTATGCAGACTTTAATTCTGCGACAGGCCTGAAAGGTGGCGCTAATATCGAAATGGCAGGTGTGAGAATCGGTCAAGTTGAAGATATTATATTGCTACCAAATATCAAAATAGCACGTGTAAAACTAAAAATTGAAAAGCGCATAAATCTCTCGGTCGATGTCATGGCATCGGTAAAAACAGCGGGATTACTCGGTGACAGATACTTATCCCTTACCCCGGGTGGTAGTGATGAACTGCTAGAAGAAGGTGATAGCATTGAAGAAACAGAATCTGCGCTTGATATTGAAGACCTTATTAGTAAATACATATTTAGTGGCGACAGTAAATAATGATATCAAAGATGAGTAACAGTATGTCAAACAACTTCATTATGAGAAATCACATGAAAAGAATAATCGTTTTATCTATTTCAACATTGCTACTATTTACAAGTACAGTGCGCGCACACGTTGCAAATATCAGCCAAGCAACCGCATTAATCGATGGAGCAATGCAAAAATCCTTAACGATTATTAATGATCCAAGTCTCACAACTGAAGTCAAACGTAAAAAATTATGGCCAGTTTTGACCACTTATTTTGACTTTACATTAATCTCGGAGTTGACGTTAGGGAAATTTGCAGCTGATTCGACTCGCCCTCTTGGTGATTACAGCGATCGTCGTTTTACAGAAAGCCAGCAAGAACAGTTTACTGACGCCTTTACTATCCATCTTGGTAACTTATACTTAGACAGACTAAACAATGACAGTAAGTTTACAGTTTCACTCACAGATTCATCTGCAATGAAACCGATCCGTAATATGCAACGCGCTCGTGTAAACAGCTTAATTAATAGCAAAACAGCTATCGATTATTCACTACGCTTTAAAAATCATGAATGGCGTATCTATGATATTAAAGTGGAAGGCAGAAGTTTAGTTAATTCATTTCGTAAGGAATATTCAGCATTATTACTGAAAAAGACACCCGATGAATTACTCACATTACTTAATGAAAAAAACCTAGCTCATACGGAAAGTAATGCAGAATAATCAGTTTTCCAGTTTCTTTACAGTGCCGTTATTACTGCTCATCTTAGTGATGAGCGGTTGTACAACAACTAAAAGCAATAATAAAGAAAGCGCTGAAGTTCACTCCGAATTACCACAAAGTCAATCTATCCCGACTGTCGTAAGTTCAACACCTGATTATATTGAAGATGATGGACTGTTTACAGAAGAAGATGATGGTGATGATCCATTTACAGAAGAGGATGATGACCCATTTGATGATGACCCATTTGATGATGATAGTCCCGCTGAGATAGATGACAGCAATAAGGTTTCAGATCCCTTCTACTACTTTAACAAGACCATGTTCTATGTTAATGATAAGCTTTATTTTTGGGTAATGCGTCCGACGGCAATCGGTTATAAGGCAATTACGCCTCAGTTTTTTCGTGTCGGTGTTGCCAACTTCTTTCACAATATAACCATGCCGATCAGATTTACCAGCAGTCTATTCCAAGGTGATATTAAATCCTCAGGTACTGAGCTAGGACGTTTTGTTGTTAACTCGACAGTTGGTTTGTTAGGAGTAATGGACCCAGCTGCAGATTATTTGGATTGGCAACCAAATAATCAAGATATGGGGTTAACCTTAGGTAAATACGGCATAGGCAATGGTCCCTATATTGTGTGGCCAATTTTTGGCCCATCAACCCTAAGAGATACAGTTGGGCGTGGCGCGGATTACTTCCTTAGTCCACTATCCTATTTACAACCTGACAAACTGTCATTTGCTGTTCAAGGTGTAGATAAGGTAAATGCAACATACTTTAGTCTTGGAGATTATGAAGCCTTTAAACAAGCTTACATTGACCCTTACGAAAGGATGAAGGAGTTTTACCTCGAATATCGCGCAGACAAAGTCGCTGAAAAATAGTCTCTTACAAATACATGAAACGAGGTCATTGACCTCGTTTCATGTTCAGTAATATTACTTCTAACATTCATTGAGCCGATAAACGAAACCGCTGTCTTAAAAATTTAATTCGAGCTAATAAATCATTCACTTCTTGTCGGCCAATATCTGCCCCTCGTGCATTTTTAATCGCCATATTATTATAATCTAGCTCATCATCATGCAAGCAGTGTTCACTGATCAGTTGCCACAGGTGCTTTACCTTATTAAATTTGGTCTCTAAAATTTCGACATCGATACTGAGTTTATCTAATTCTTCTACCGATAGTTTGACAATCAAATAAGTATATTTTTCATCATCTTCATTAACCGAATATTGTTTGTCCAACAATATATTATAGCGATCAATATGGTAGTTAAGTAGGTCGATATTATGTGTATAAAATTGATAAGCATCCCGCCAATTCCGGCCACTGCAATAACTTGCCTGAACAGAAAAAGTAAGGAGAAATAAGATAATTAAGAAACCATACTTCATAATCAACTCCACGATTATTCGTCACAAGAAAACTTAACCCGATTAAAAGTGCAGACAAAGTGTACTGTTTGCCACATTTATTCCTTTCCCTGATATAATTAACCTATGTTATGAAATATTCCGTAATTCCTTAAAGGGTAAAGATGAAAAAAACGTTTGTATTAAACCACCCAAAAATTGTTCCAGCTCGCCAAGTTGAATCTATCAAAAGCGAAATCAGAAAATACATTAAAAGAGAACGTAATAAAGTTCTACCTAAAGGTGTCGATTACTGGGACTTTGATTGTAAGTATGGTGTAACAGAACAAGAAGCGCAGGTTATTCACCTGTCTGAAATCAATAAATCTATTGATAGCGGTGACCTAAGCAAAGATGCATCTTTCTATGTCGAAGTTTTGGTTAAAGATGGCATTCGCGTGATCAATGAAGAAGACGAAGATTTAGATTACGGCGAAGAATAATACCTAGGGCACTATAGCCCGAATCCATATCCCCAAAATACGCGTCATGCTACTTGGGGGTATGCCTTTCGATTAACCCCTCTCTCTTTATATGTCTATTCGATATAACACACGCAATACTACTGTTTGCAGCCGTTACCTGATAACATAGCCGCCCTAAGCCATGCAGATAACTGCGAAAAGATTGAAATAACATAAATGAAGCTACATAAACTTGATGCCGTAGACTGGTTAAAAACGCTTCCTAGTGAAAGTATTGATTTAGTCATCACAGATCCCCCTTATGAATCCTTAGAAAAACACCGAAAGATTGGTACCACGACGCGTTTAAAAAACAGCGCAGGCTCAAGTAATCAATGGTTTAGCATTTTCCCGAACAGTGATTTCCCTGCATTGATTGAACAGATTTATCGCGTCTTGAAAAAAAACAGCCATTTTTATTTATTTTGCGATCAAGAAACAATGTTTGTGATTAAACCGATCGCTGAAGATTTCGGGTTTAAGTTTTGGAAACCAATTGTCTGGGACAAATGTGCAATTGGCATGGGTTACCATTATCGTGCACGTTATGAATTCATTTTGTTTTTCGAAAAAGGCAAACGTAAATTACATGATTTAGGCATGCCTGATGTGTTGCAAGAAAAACGGGTTTGGCGTGGCTATCCAACCGAAAAACCTGTGCCATTAATTGAAAAACTTATTACCCAAAGTTCAAGCGTTGACGATCTGGTTATTGATCCCTTTTTCGGTTCAGGCGCAACCTTAATTGCAGCTGCCAATCTAGGTCGACGATCTGAAGGTGCAGATATTGCAACCTCAGCCCATGAGTTTGTTAACAACCGTATTAAACCGGTAGAAAAGGCATAATAATGACGATTGAAGTAACAAACCTCCCAACGACCGAAATAACTTGCTCTAACTGTGAAGCCTGCTGTTGTCGCTTAGAAGTCATGATTTTAACCGATACTGGTGTGCCAAAACGCTACATTTCAACAGATGAATGGGGAAGTGAAGTAATGGCGCAAAGCCATGATGGCTGGTGTGCTGCACTCGATAGAGACACCTTGATGTGTAGTATCTATGAAAACAGACCTTGGGTATGTCGTATATTCGAAATGGCTTCGTATGAATGCGAAGAAGAACGTAAAGCACATATGTAAGTTGCACTTTTTCAAATACTAGCCTATTCAATCTTAATCTCGGAGCTTAGATTGATTAGGGTTCCTTCCTAGCCGCCCTGAGTGTACAACCTGCGTAAATAGGGATGTTAATTAGTCAGATGACCATATAATAATTTATTTAATTTCAAATACTTAATTATAGATAGTAATTACTAAAAAACTGGTCAGACATCACTCCTATTTGTTCCGTTCTTTTAACCTATCCACAATATGACCCTTTTTTTATTCATATCACTATCTATATTTTCAAATTTGGCAGATTATAATTAGACAGTCTGTCACGAAAATAAATTTCTTCATCTGTCATAGAGTTACGTATTTTTTACAGGGATAAGTGAGTATCGCTAATAAAATACGTTGAGGGTTAAAAAATGGAATTATTTAACGAATCAAACGCATTAGATCTTTACATGCAACAAGTAAATAAAAACAGCACCTTACTTACCAAGGAAGAAGAATACGATACCGCTATTTCCGTCCATGAAGGAGATCAAAAAGCACGTCAACGTATGATCCAATCTAATTTGCGATTAGTAATCAATATTGCAAAACGTTATCAGCATACGTCATTGTCACTTGTTGACATCATTCAAGAAGGTAATACCGGATTAATCCACGCCGTCGAAAAGTTTGATGCAACAAAAGGATTTCGCTTTTCAACTTATGCAGTATGGTGGATCAAGAACAACATTGAACGTTTCATCATGAATCAATCACGTACCATCCGCGTGCCTATCCATATAGGTAAATCTTACAAACGTATTTTAAAAAATGCTCGTGAAGAATCACTTGATCTGAAATGTAATCAGGATCTACGAAAAATTGCAGTAAATCTCGAAATCGAGTTTGAAGACGTTGTTGGTGTGCTCGCTTATTATTTTACAGAAGCGAGCTTAGATAGGACCATTGAAACCCAAAATGACTCAAGTACTGCGCTCGTTGACCTGATTGAAGACAGCTCTATTTGTAAACCCAATGATGAGGTAGAAAATACCGATACTTCTAGTTATTTAACTGAAGTATTAAGCCATTTATGTGACCGTGATAGAGAGATCATCGAGCTAAGGTTTGGTCTAGGTAGAGAAGAGCCACAAACACTACACGCCATTGGTGAGCGCCTATTTATGTCTCGAGAACGTGTACGCCAAATTATTACGGCGAGTTTACAAAAAATCAAACCTGAGTTGTTAGTAAACAGCGTAGACCAGCAAGATTACCTAAACTAACCAACAATGAAATAAAAAAACCATATGTAAAAACAGCCCTAACAAGGGCTATTTTTTTGCTCATAACAAAGTAGTTATGGTTATTATAATCACACTTTATGGTGCACTGATCTTGATACGAGATACCTTGCCATCTAAGCCATTATGGCGATGGAAATTAACACGTACATAGTCATCACTATAACTGTGCTCATAACTGTCTATATCATAAGTTCCTAAGATATCTTGTAATACCGTTATCTGAGTATAATCATCACCTCTGTCGCCATTTGGAGAATCATAAACGGTGAACTGTGTTCCCGCACTCACACCAACTAATTTAGCTGAACGCGTTTCATCATTATCACAACTTCCTGACTTCTTAAAATTAAACTCACGGTCATACACATTCAATGTACAGACGATATTTTGCGTCGCGTTATTCCCTTCATAAAGCATTATTTCAGGCGTAGTTTCATAATCACCAGGCTTAAACACTTCAAAATAAGAAATCTTTCCATCTAATCCGTTATTATGAAATGCCCACTGGCTAATCGCTGCGTTACTGACATTATTTTCGAATGAATTGATGACATATTCAGACAAGTTATGCTTAACCTGAATAACCGTATAGTCATCATTAGTATTACCAGAAGGACTGTCGTACACGACTATCGTGGTGCCAGCCTGTACATCAACGAGTTTAGCAGAGCGTGCTTCATCATTTTCACAACCGTGCTGACCACTTGAAATATAGCGAGTTTGCTCCCCGCCTATACCGCAAACTATATTCTGTGTAGCACCATTACCTTCATAAAAAATTACCCCGCCTTCATTCAGCACTTCCGTTATTTCCTGTACATCGCCCTTCTCAATAAAATCAACTGCGATAAAGTTAGGCTTTTTGTCTAGCAGGGTGGCAGGCATGCATGTATCAATAATTCTTGGATAAAGTCCATCCCAGTTATTATCCGATCCAGCGCCCCAAGAAAAAGGAACCTTAGGAAAATGATTCATACTGAATAATCTTGACCACGTTTTATGTCCCAGTATATTAACTGTTGGCACACCGTATTTATGTCGTTCTTCACAACTATCATAATCAGTGACAGCCCACATGTTCTCCATGGTGACATCTTTTCTATATAGCACGTAATAATCGCCATAATCACCCGACACATCATACTTATCTATGTAGAAGATGATTCGCTGATTAGCAGCAGCCATCTCTTCTAATGTCGGCCATTCTTGCTTACCGTCCCACACAGGGTCTCTCGGATCAAACATCATCGCAGTGAATTCAGGCATTTTATCCATCGCCGCTTGCAGCTGCTCTTTCGTTAAGACGTTATTCGTCACCTCAACATCAAAAGTAAGCACCACATCAGGGTTCGCTTTCAAAAATGGAACAATCTCATCATTCATTCTATCGATGAACTCACCAGCATTATCAGTATCATGCGTTAACTCAACGCGACCATCTTCATAACGAATATCAATTAATAATGAACGCACATTATGGTCACGTAGTTGCTCCGGTATATCGAGCCATTGATTCATATAACCGATTTCAAATACATAGCTTTGCGAAGCATGCGCATTATGAGCGCCAACCCAACTATATTCGTTAAAAGTTTTATCTGCTTTGGTCAGTGAAAATGAAGACACTTTATTATCAAAGTTAATATTGGCTAAACGCGACTGCCCAGCATCATTAATCTCGATACGACTACCGTTGTAATGATCATCTTGATAAATCGTCAATTTATAACCTGCAGGGACAGTGACCGAAGACCAAGAGTCATTCGCTTTACCGATAGATTGATGGCTTGCGCTATAGCAAGATGGAGTACCTTGGAAGTCCGCATTCCCATAAAAACAAACTAATGGGTCAATGCTAAATGAAGAGACTATATCGTTAAAGTTATGGCTTGAAAGGCTCGTATATTCACCTGGATATAGTGTCCATTGCTTACCGCCATAGTCATCATGTTCAAACAGTGTCAACAACGATCCGCTTGGGACTTTTACCGATGACCAAGTATCATTTTCACTGCCAACCGTATGCTGTGTAGAATCAAAACAATTTTTCTGACCCGCAAAATCATCATGTTCATAGAAACATACCTGCGGGGAGGGATCGAGCTGAGCGCTTACCTGCGCATTCACAAATGGTTGAAATGACAGCGCAGAAATCACTACCGCACCTTGAATAAATCTATTTTTTACAATTATTTCATTGTTAATTTTAGACATATAACTTCTCCAACCAGATTATTCGAAACAAATATAAACCGTTTATTAAGCTAAATATTTGCGACTCGCATCAATTACTTTGCACTATCTGACAAAAAGGGAAGTATTAATAAAGTACCAAGTTGAGTATTAGGAGTAAGGGTCGATTTAGTATTTATATTGGTGAAGTGTGAATTTAAAAGATAATTAATTCATCAATCAAATACAGCGAAAATTTAAAATACGAAAGTAAAAAGTTAATGAAAAAAACCATAAAAAGACGTAACCACATATAAACAATCGTTTTTATTTTTAATTTCAATGTTTAAGGATGGCATAACACTGTACTTAAAAATTCTAAAGGCCGTTATTTCTGCAAACCGAAAGTATCGACAAAGCATGAGAAAAGCATGAGAAAACAGCATTTAAAATAATTACTCAAAAGGTAGTAATTTAGATTTTAAAACAGAAAACAACCAGGATACAAAATCCATTGATAACCAAATACTATCAATTAGAAACATTCAATCGATTTAACAAATGTTAATATATACGATAAATTTAGCTCTTACCTTCTTTAGGACTTGAATATGAACTGCATAACCCAAAATACCTTAATTAATATTGCCAGTTGCAACGCTAGCGTACCGATTAAAGACGCGGCACTGGTAGTTGAAGGTGGTGGTCAACGCGGTATTTTCACAGCCGGAGTATTAGACAGCTGGTTAGCGCAAGATTTTAATCCGTTCGCATTATTGATTGGTACTTCTGCTGGCGCTCAAAATTTATCAAGCTACATGACCAGACAATCTGGGCATGCTAAACGCTCAATCATGCAACTATCCAAGCATCCTGAATTCTTTAATATGAAACGAACGCTGATGGGACGCAATACGGTTAACCTAGATTGGTATTTTGACAAGGTTAATGATGCGGATCACCAACTCAATATGGATTGCGCACAAGCACAACTAAAAAACCGTCAACTGCTCTTTTCTGCAACTAACATCAGTGGGTTCAGTCCTACTTTTTTTGAGCCCACCGCTGACAATTGGCTTACCATGTTAAAAGCATCGAGTGCATTACCTTATTTATATAAAAAAGGCGTCGCAATTGGCGATGAACATTACGTCGATGGGGGTGTATCACTGCCAATTCCAATTCAAGAAGCATATCATCGCGGCGCTAAAAAAATAATAGTGATCCGCACCGTACCTGCACACCATAATACGCGTTCACCGTGGGCACATAAGCTGAAATCTTGGGTATGCAGTTCACAACGCTGTCCGAAAGTACTGGATATTATTACCGGCCATGAGAATTCATATAGTGAAGCTATCGACTTTATACATAGTCCACCAGAAGATGCCAAGATCATCGAAATCGCCCCACCCGAAGCTTTAGAAAGTCGAATTTTAGGGAGCAGTGATGAAGCATTAGCAGCCGATTATCAAATGGGTTATGAAATGGGTTCTCAATTTTTAGCAAGTCATCATGTCACCTTGTTTAGGTAGCATTAATGACCATAACGGTAAACATCCAAATCACGGCTATCGATATCTGGCGTGACCCCACTGACTACATCAGCAAGATAACGAGCGGAGCCACATGCCATGGTCCAACCCAATGTACCATGGCCACAATTAGTGAATAAATTAGCCACAGGCGTTTTGCCAATAATAGGTGTGCCATCAGGTGTCATTGGTCGCAATCCGGTCCAGAACTCAGCTTTGCTCATGTCGCCAGCATTGGGAAATAAATCCTTGATAACCATCGCGATGGTCTCTTTACGAGAAGCCGTCAAATCTAAATTATAACCGGCTAACTCTGCCGTTCCAGCAACTCGAATACGTTGATCAAAGCGCGTCATCGCTACTTTATAGGTTTCATCCATGACGGTTGATACTGGTGCTTGCGCACTATCAACAACAGGCACAGTCAACGAATAGCCTTTTACCGGATAAATAGGCAGGGCTAACCCGAAAGGTGACAGCGTTGATGATAATAATGCAGATGAATAACTGCCCATCGCGACGACATAGGCATCCGCAGTTAATTCCCCGACACTGGTATCCACCGAGCTGATTTTGCCGTCATTTTGATTGAGCTTATTAACGGTTACCCCAAATTTAAATTTAACACCCGCCGCTTGTGCTAATGCCGTAAGCTGCTGACAGAACTGATAACAATCACCAGTTTCATCATCGGGTAAACGTAATCCGCCCACAATTTTATCTTTAACGCCAGCTAATCCAGGTTCGACCGCGATACAGCCCGCAACATCTAGCGCTTCATATGAAGTCCCGCTATCCGCCAATACTTTAATGTCTTTCGCTATCCCTGATAACTGGGATTCATGACGAAATACCTGCAGGGTACCCTTTTGCCGACCTTCATAGTGAATATCTTGCTGCTGACGTAACTCAATCAAACAGTCCCGACTGTAATTAGCAATACGTAGCATCCGCGCTTTATTTATTTCATAGCGCTGCTGATTACAGTTAGCTAACATTTTTGCTGCCCATAAATACAAATCAGGTGATAGTCCTGGTTTTATTTTTAATGGCGCGTGTTTTTGTGCCAACCATTTAATGGCTTTCACCGGAATGCCTGGTGCAGCCCAAGGCGAAGAATAACCATAAGAAATCTGCCCGGCATTAGCAAAACTGGTTTCCTCAGCCCCCTTTGCCTGACGGTCAATGACGGTCACCTCATGACCCGCTTCTGCCAGATACCACGCCGACGTTAATCCAATAACCCCACAACCTAATACCATCACTTTCATGTTATACCGACCATCACCAATAAATAATACGGCTAGCATAAGGAGGTTACATTTACTTAACAATCCATAAGTATTAACATCAGCCTTTAGATAAACTAAACGCAAAATCGAGATTGGAGCCATTGATGATAAAAATTAACGATAATCTATTATCCGGTTTAGCGACATTTACGGCGACGGCCAGTTGCAATAGTTTTACTCAAGCCGCTGAAAAACTCCATATAACGACTGGTGCCATTAGCCAGCAAATAAAACAGTTGGAACAAAACCTTAAATTGACCCTATTTGAACGCCATTCTCGTGGTATTCGTTTAACTTCAGCAGGATATCAATTACATCAAGTCGTCGAACAAAGCTTAACGGATATTGGCGATGTCATTAGCCAGTTACAACAAGTTAATCGCCATGCAGGTGAGGTGCATCTTAAACTCACCCCCTCTTTTGCATATAAATGGTTAGTCCCCCGCTTACAAGATTTCTATCAGCAATACCCAGATATTAAGATCCATACCTTTGCCGAAGGAGCACTAGTGGATCATACCGATACTAATTTTGATCTGGCAATTGATTATGGCCAAAGCCCCTATCAATCGAGTGATAAGAAGATTAACGCTGAATTGTTATTGGCAGAGCAGTTATTGCCTGTGATGAGCCCGCAATATATGGAAAAATTTAATTGGGATATGGCGAATAATAACCAAATTAACGATAGTGACAGCTGTAATTTCTGGAAAACGATTACGCTCTTACATGATGCGATGCCTTGGCAGCATGCCGATAAAAACGCTGAATGGAAATTTTGGTTACAGCAAATGTCTCTCGAAACGCCAAAAACAAAACAAGCAAACACAGGAAAGAATGTGCTCAGTAAACACGGGCATTATTTTAATCGTACAGATATGGCAATTGCAGCCGCAGCCGCTGGGTTAGGTGTTGCATTAGCCCGCTGCGCACTGCTTGATAATGATTTAACCACAGCGGGTCTAGCCAAAGCTGGTTTAGCCTCGCCCTTCAGTCCTATCGATGCACAAGCTGGATATTATTTGATCCAACATCATCACTCGCCCGCAATTGAATGTTTTAAGGTCTGGTTAAAGCAACAAGCCGCTTTACAACATACGAAAAAAGGACGAGAAAGTAACTACCAATAGTTCTCTGAACTAAAGTGACCGGAACTGCGACGTGAGTGTTTTTGATAGTCGAGCTGCTTTAACACCTCACTCGTGTCCTTAACCATACTCGGATTACCACATAAATAGAAAAAACTACGTTCCGGAGTCAATGGTACACCCGCTACTTTTTCCAACTCACCGGTCTCCAGTAAGGCAGGGATCCGACCGCGTAATGTTTCTTTCCTATTTTCTCGAGACACGACTGGTACATAATGAAACTTACCCTGATATCGCGCTTCAAGTAGCCGAATTTTATCCTGATAAACTAACTCGACAGACGTTCTCACGGCATGCACCAATACCACATTATCAAAACGCTGCTGAGTATCCATTTCATCAAGTAATGATAGGAAAGGGCCAATCGCAGTGCCAGTCGACAACAACCATAGATCTTTCGTATAACGCGGGATCTCATCCAAGGTCATAAATCCGGCAGGATTTTTCCCTACATATACTTCATCGCCTACCTGTAACTTATCTAAGCGTGGCGATAATTTCCCATCAGGCACAGTGATAATCAAAAATTCCATCACCTGTTGACCCTGCGCCTGATTAGGTGAGTTAACAAATGAATAAGCCCGACGAATCCATTCTCCAGCCTCATCGAACAGTGCTAGCTTAGTAAATTGGCCTGCGGTATAACGAGATATTTCGGCGGTGACTTGTAAACTGAATTCGCTATCAGTCCAATTAATACGCCCAGTAACCTCACCCTTAATTAAACCATGTGGTATTTCCTTCATTACCGACCTCACAAATGTAAATTGAGCATCATAAGAATAGTGCAAGAAGTATGAAAACAACGTGTTGAATACACGAAGAATTGTTATTAGTTATTAGATATAAATTTACGGTATTTCCCATTTTGCTCTTATTACTTCAATAATACAAATACAAGTAATCGCAAGGAGCCAATATGCTTATCAACAAACTCATAATACTACTGGTATGTTTATCTATACTATTGTCCGTTTTCACGAGTGGATTAATATCATCAGCATTAGATCTCACCGCATTTTCATTATTGATAACCTATCTATTAAGGAAAAAGAAAGCAGAAAAAAAAGCAAACACATAAAAAAGAGAGGTGGTAGAACCTCTCTTTTAAACGCTTTATCTATCTATCTATCTATCTATCTATCTATCTATAACAATACGACTACATAAAAAACAAAATATAAACCAGTGAACTGACACTAATAGCAATCCAAAGTAACACACCTAACAATAATGGTTTTACACCTGCATCTCTTATTTTTTGTACCGTGATACCCGCACCTATCAAGAACAAACACATGACTAATACGTGTTTAGAAACACTGAAAATACCTTGATAAAACACCTGATAGTCCGGCAATACGTACGCAATAAAAATAGCAAAACAATAGAATAAGATGAAAAACGGAATTGTTAATTTTTTACTGTCACCTTTAAATAATAAGGCACTAATAAACGCCACAGGTACGATCCATAAAGCGCGGGCCAATTTTAATGTGGTAGCCGTTAATAATGCTTCATCACCATAAGCTGAAGCTGCACCGACAACAGATGACGTATCGTGAATAGCAATCGCACTCCATACCCCAAATGCATGCTGACTCATGTCCAGTAGATGACCAATAACAGGAAATAAGAATAATGCCACAGAGTTAAGAATAAATACTGTCGCTAATGCCAGCGAGGTCTGATCATTTTTAGCATTAATGGCTGGCGCCACAGCAGCAATCGCGCTCCCCCCACAGATTGCTGTACCCGCAGAAATTAAATAACCGGTTTTTTTTTCAATTTTAAGCGCTTTAGTTAAAAACCAACCTAATATTAAGGTAAAGAAGATAGACGTAACGATAATGCCAATCCCATCTTTCGTCGCAATTATCGCGTCTTCTAAGTTAATACCGAAACCTAAACCGACAATAGAATAAGCCAGTGTTTTTTTAGTGATGACACTTAAATTGATACCTTGAGGAACAAGACCTAACGTGGCCAGCATAAAACCCAATATTAAAGCCACGGGTGATGATATAAGCGGTGTTAGACACAATAAACCGATAGTGATAAACAATAGGTCTGTTTTTTTAAATGACGAATTGGTAACGAATTTGAACATGTTGGACTCTCTCTTTCTAAGAGCCAATAGTATAACCTGCTCTATAAGTTAAAAACATTAGAATGAAATTAACCTATCGTTCATAAAAATTGAACATTTAGCAAATAAACAAAATCACAATTAGCTTGTTCACAATTTAAGTTTAAATATTAAAAAATACCGAACTTTTAACAATAATGACTGACTTACTATAGAGCTATCGTACATTACACTAAATGTAGTCTAGTTAAACGACTATCATGACTGCGTTAGTCCCGTAACAGTGATTATTTCTTACGAGGTTATGCGATGAAAAAACCAATTAATGAATCAAAATTAAATACCGACAATCAAGTTTTAACCGAAATTGAACTGAATGCGTTACAAGAAGAATTCGGTATGAGTAAAACACATTATGATATTCATGACTTAATACTTGCAGAAATTCCACCTGAAATGCTGAAAGCACTACTACAAGCGGATTCAATTTCTATTATAGCGAGGCATAACCAACAAGAATTACACTTTCCATTACATTTAACGAACGATGGCTACCAGAATAGTTTACAAGGGCCTGCAATAGCAGATATTAGCCCTCAATTTAATCAGCATAAGCTTCATAAATTTCAATAAATTCAGGTAGATTAGAGATTAAAGAATTGATGCAATCAGGGTCAAACATAATGCCTGAGTTATCTTTCATATAGGTAACAACATCATCAATGCTCCAAGCCTGTTTATATAAACGTTTACTTAATAACGCATCAAACACATCTGCGACCATTACTATCCGAGCTTCTAACGGAATAGCATCCCCTTTTAATCCCATCGGATAACCATTACCATTAAAATGTTCATGATGGTGAAGAATAATATTTTTTAAAAAACGATATTCTTCAACATGCCGTAGATTCTCAGGAAAATACCCAAGCACACCATTAATAATATCAACCCCATGCCTACAATGCTGATTCATGATTTTACGTTCTTCTGGGGTAAAGATCGTACTACTAAATAAAATCTCATCTGGGATCTTATATTTACCTATATCATGAAAAGCCGCATACGATTCGATACAACGAATAAACTCATGGGAAATACCTTTTTCTTTACTTAAGAGAGAAGCAAGTTTTGAGCTATAACGCTCCATCCTATGTAGGTGCCCTTTTGTTTCAGGATCTTTGGCATGACCCATATCTAATGCGATCGCGAGTGAAATACTAATAAATTGTTTTTTCTCAAATTGACGTACCATGATAGAACGAATGAGCATAGATAAAAATAACATGTCTTGCTGTACTGAATTTTCTGCAAAGAAATTAAGCTCTGAGGCATTAAAAAATACAATAGCAATCGGACGCCCCTTGAACACCAAGGGATAAGAAAAACTACTACGATGACCATTTTCTAATAAATAAAGGGTTCTTGCATTTAATTTTAGACTGGATAGATCGTTCACTACACGTTCTGAATTTAACTTTATCATTTTGGGAAGACTGGTCCCTTTATTTACTTTTTGAGTAAAAATTTCACCATTACAATCGGCTACAAGTCTATCACGGACAAAATAATTGGAGGCTTGATTGTCTTTAATCAAAATAATTGAGAATCGAGATAGTCCCTGATAATTATTAATCGCGATATTGTAAAGCATCTCAAGATGAATCGTAGTCTCTTCTTCTTGGTTAAACATCTGATTTATTTTACTATAATTAAGCATGTCTCAAGCCTATCAGGAGTATTAAAGGGGGCATAACGTCGAACATAAAAAGCCAATCGAAAAGGATATTTTCCACCAACAAAGCAGCAATAATCAGGCGATTTAAATTAATTATACAGAATTATAAAAATATCATCATCAATTCATACCTTTTTGTCGATAAGATCAAACTAATATCATCAAAAGCCTCTGCTAAGCAGCAAAAATAAGATTTGTTCAAAATTACAAAATCAAGTCAAACTGACATGCTTAGTAAATTATAAAAACGTGATTAGGTCGATGTTTACAGTACATAGTAATGCTATAGTTATGAAAGTCGTTTATTTTTATTCTTGAGGAAACCTTATGCTAAATGAGAATCATGCACTTATCTTTGACTTTCCAGAATTAAAACAAGATATCGTTTATTTGAATTATAAAAATGAAACATTCAGAGAGAAATCAAAGCAATACCACCTATTAGATTATGATATTCGCCAGTTGGAAATGGATGGCAGCCCCACTGATGATGGACATATGACACAGTTAAAATTACGACGAGCCAAGTTAAAAGATGTGTTGTATCAGCAATTAAAACAGCATCATGACGAAGTGCTATCAGCATCTTAAACGACGAAGCGGATCTAAGGGTTCGCTTTTTTATTGCTAAAAATTAACTGAGTTAAAGTGATACTGTATATTTAGACATCCATCGAGAATACGTTACTATCGATTTCTAATAATAATTTCGTCATTAGATATCAATATACGGTGACGAGAACGAAGGGAATGTCAATGTCACTGCCAATTTTATACTCACTACAAAACTGTCCTTATGCGATGCGCGCACGACTGGGCTTATTACTCGCCCAGCAGCCTGTCATGTTACGCGCCGTGGTCATGAAAAATAAACCCACAGAAATGTTAGCGGTTTCACCTAAAGCAACAGTACCGGTATTAGTACTCGATGACGGTAGTGTAATTGACGAAAGTTTAGATATCATGATTTGGGCACTACATCAAAGTGATCCATTGAACTTACTACACAGTGAAGATCCAGAAGCTTATCCAGCAATGTTAGCGCTAATTGACATTCACGATACTGTATTTACTTCAGCCTTAAGTAAATACAAATATGCAGTACGTTATCATGAAGATAATGAAGCTGAATTACGAAACCAATGTGCTGACTATGTAACTATGCTCGAATTACGCCTCAGTCAGCATCATTATTTAATGAGCGAGAAAGTCAGTTTAGCTGATTACGCTATTTTACCACTGATCCGCCAATTTGCTCGTGTAGATCGCCAGTGGTATCTGCAAGCGCCCTTGCCACATTTACGTAATTGGCTTAATCAACATTTACAAGATCAACGATTTGCCAAAGCAATGGCAAAATACCCACAATGGTTGGAAAACAAAGAAGAATTTTTATTTGGTCATGCCGACTAAACACAAAAAAGGGCAAACATAATATCGATTATGCTTGCCCTTATCGTCAGTATTAACGTCAATTAGATCTACAACGAATAGTTAAGCAACATCTTTCACTACATGCACACCTTTTACTTGTCTAGCTGATTGTTCTGATCGTAATTTTTCTGATTGCTCAGCTAATTCCGCCTCTAACATAGCTTCAACATGACCCGGAGAATGCGTTGTTCCCGAAATCAAGCGATACATTGCCGGAATAACCAATAAGGTTACTAAGGTCGCAAACGCCATCCCAAAGAACACGACAGTACCTACAGCAACACGACTTTCTGCACCCGCCCCGCTGGATAATATTAATGGGATTGAGCCTGCTAACGTTGTGAATGCCGTCATTAGAATTGGACGTAAACGACGTGCAGACGCATCAACAATGGCTTGCTCTAGAGCGACGCCGCGGTCACGTAGCTGGTTGGCAAATTCAACGATTAGGATACCGTTCTTCGTCACCATACCAATTAACATGATCATACCAATCTGACTGTAAATATTCAGGCCAACGCCCATGAAATACAGGCCTAAGAAACCACCCAGTACCCCCATCGGCACGGTGAACATCACCACCATCGGATTAATAAAGCTTTCAAACTGCGCCGCTAATACTAAATAAGCAACCAGCAGAGCTAAACCAAATACAATTAAGATACTACTTTGGTTTTCTTTAAAGTCTTTTGATTCACCAGAATAAGCAATGGAGATATCACTCGGTAATGATTCTATCGCTTGTGCATCCAAGAAATCCAATACTTCACCTAAGGTATA
Source organism: Moritella sp. 28 (assembly GCF_018219435.1). NCBI lineage: Bacteria > Pseudomonadati > Pseudomonadota > Gammaproteobacteria > Alteromonadales > Moritellaceae > Moritella > Moritella sp. 28. The sequence continues at coordinate 4,001,594 of NZ_CP056121.1, forward strand.
GCCGTCACCCAAACTGCCGCTTAAGGTAATAGATTTTTGTTTATTGCTATGTGATAAACGACTTGCTGAAGCCACTTCTTCGATTGTAGTAATGGTATCCAGCGTAATCAGATCACCATTGGCACTACGAATATAAATTTGGCTTAGATCGTTGACGTTGTTAAAGCTGTTTTCATCACCACGCAGGTAAACATCATACTCTTCACCACGTTCGATATAACTGGTTTGACTACGACCACCAAGCATTATTTCTAACGTTGTTGATACTTCATCAACGCTGATACCAAGTTCTCCAGCCCGCTCTTTATCAATACTCACCACCAGCTCAGGGGTTTTTTCAGAATAATCTAGGTCTCCACCAACCAATACACCTGCATCCTCGGCTTTTTGTTTTAGTAATTCCGCCCACTTTTCTAATTCCGAATAATCAGAACCACCGAGTACGTATTGCACTGGGTCACTCGAACCGCCACGGAAACCAGGCATTATTGGACGAACCATCACATCGGGAATATCTTTTAACGCTTTTGCCACCATGCCTAATGCTTCACCAGCACTGACACTACGATCAGCCCAATCTTCAAGAATAATGATCACAAAACCGGTTTGATCCCCGGCACGGCCACCAAATGCAGGCGCCTCCGTGCTAAAGGATTTGATAACACCTTGCCCCACTAAAGGTAATAAGCGCGCTTCAACAATATCCATGTTTTCAGTCATACGGTTAAAGCTCGTACCTTCCGCACCTTTGACAAACGCAAATAATACACCGCGATCTTCTTGCGGTGATAGCTGTGACGGTACTTGCTTCATCAAGAAAAAGCTGCCAGCAACACAAGCGATAATAACCACAGGCGCTGCCAAACGATATTTAATAGCCTTAACAACAATACCGCGATAACCGTTTTCTAACCGTTCGAATAATCCTTCCATCCATAAACTAAAGCGGCTAGTTTTTTGTTCTGTTTTTAACATTTTGCTGGCAAGTACCGGCGTTAGTGTCAGTGCAATCAATGAAGAGAAAATCACTGACATTGCTAACAATACCGAAAATTCAGTAAATAACAGGCCCACCATACCATCCATAAAAGAGATAGGCAGGAACACCATCACCAATACCATTGTCGTAGCGACTACCGCAAAACCAACTTCTCGCGTACCTTTATAAGCAGCGAGCAGTGGCTTCTCACCTTGCTCAATGTGATGGAAAATATTCTCGATCACGACAATAGCATCATCCACAACTAGACCAATCGATAGAATAAGTGCCATTAAGGTAATTAAGTTAATCGAAAAACCAAAATAATAAGCAGCAATAAATGACGAGATTAACGATACTGGTACGGTAACCGCGGGGATCAAGGTAGCGCGCGCCTGACCAATAAAGATGTATAAGACGAGTACAACTAAACCACCCGTGATGAATAGCGTGCTGTACACTTCCGAAATAGATTGGTCAATAAACACCGTTGAATCGTAATCAACCGCTAAGCTCATGCCTTTCGGTAAGAAGCTTTGCATCTTATCAACTTCCGCATGCACTGCTTTCGCAACATCGAGTGGGTTCGCATCCGATTGCGCGACAATGCCTAAACTAAGATTAACGATACCATTACTTTTAAATGACGAGCTTTCATTCTGGGCCCCGACATAGACTTGTGCCACATCGCGTAAATAAACAGGTGAACCGTCACTTGCAGTACGTACTACAAGGTACTCAAAGTCTTGTGGTTTCGCATATAATCGCGCCGTACGCACTGACATTACCGTGGTATCATTACGTACTTCACCACCTGGATTTTCGACATTTTCAGTTTTCAATGCAGTGACGATATCACTGGTTGTTACTGCTCGGCCAGCCATTAAATCAGGGAACAACTTAACGTACATAACCTGATATAACCCACCCGATAAACCGACCGAACTCACACCAGAAATCAAGCTAAAACGATCTTCTAATACCCGCTGAGCGTAATCCGTCAGCTGAGTTCTATCCATTTCCGTTGAGTTTAAATTGATATAAACTGAGGGTTCACCATTGCCATTATCTTTCGATACGATGGGGTCATCCGCTTCATTTGGCAGGCTGCGCTGCGCTTTCGCAACCGCATCACGAATATCACTGACGCCTTCTGTCAAGTTCCACCCCAAATCAAAGGTAACAGTAATACGCGACATACCATTACGGGTTACTGACCTTACTTCATCTATACCACTAATGCCGGTAATTTGATCTTCAATGACAGACGTGACCTGGCTTTCCATAATGGATGCAGCAGCACCTTCATAACGCGTCATTACGCTCACAACAGGGCTTTCAACATCCGGCATTTCACGTACCGCAAGTTTACTAAACGACACAGCACCAAAAACACAAAGCAATAAGCTTAATACAATAGCGACGACCGGTCGTTTAACTGACGTATCAGACAACCACATTAGTTAGTCTCCTGTTGGCCAGTCAAATCATTCACTTTCAGCCCATTGCGCATATTAACTAAGCCTTGAACAACGATACGATCACCAATTTCTAAACCACTTTCAATCAGTACTTGATCAACAATACGTGCACCTAACGATACTTGGGTACGCGTCACTCGCGCATCTTCACCAACCACATACACAAAGCGCTTAGTACCCGAATACTCCAACGCTTGTACTGGAATGATTGGTTCATTAATTGCGGGGAAAACCACACTTGATGACATCATCATGCCCGGTTTAAGACGATTATCTTTATTCTCAAAATTTACCCGAACGCGCAGATTTAATGTTTCGGCGTTAATCCGTGAATCGATAGCAACCACTTCACCTTTAAAGCTGCTGCCAGACCATGCCCGACTTGTTGCGGTAACGACCATGCCTGTTGATAATTGCGATAAATAACGCTCAGGCACTGCAAGATCCAGTTGCATCGTCGATAAGTCATCCAATGTTAATAGTTCGGTGCCAACCGACACCATTTTTCCTCGGCTAAAATCTAACAAACCAACCGTACCAGCGAAAGGTGCTGTTAAATAATGATCATCCACATTCGCTTGTGCTGCCGCTAAACGCGCCTTTGCAATAGCCACTAATGCCGTTTGTGCATACACTTCGGTTTGCGTGATAGCGTTACTTTTTACCAGTGTTGAATATTCATTTAGCTTACGTTTTTCATCAGTATAATAAGCGTTTGCCTCCATCAATGCAGCTTGTGCTTTACTGTCATCGAGTTGCACTAACAGCTGCCCGACTTCCACCGTTTGATTGGCTCGAATCTTAATACTGTCGACTTTACCTGCCACTTCAGGTGCCACACTAACAAATTGATCTGACTGTAATTTACCAATCAATGAAATTGATTGTGAAACTTCATGATATTGCACGGTATCCGTATATACAGAAACCACACGTTCAGCACCTTTTCCAGCATTGCCACCTTTGGCATGAACGGGAGCCGTATAGCTAACGAAGCTAAAAATAAGAGCGCTAATTATCGTAAGGGAAGTACGTTTATACATTATATCTCTTCTATAAAAATGAGCGTGGCAGCTTTCATCCATGAATAGCGCGTCTAAAATTTTGATATCGTATAATACCGTAAAATAGGCAGGAAAATATGGAGAAAATGAGGAGATTGAGGTCAGCGAGTGTAAATTTTGTCAGTTTATTCATTAGCCTAAATATCATTACCTATGCTATAGAGATAATGTGACACGTAGAAGCCACTAGCATAGATACAAAACCCTCGATTTTTTAAAATCATCTTATAAAAAAACGAAGGCTTTACTTATTATTTACACGACAAACTGCGCGGCAATACGTAAGTAATGCGTTAAGTCAGGATGTTCTAATTCAATATTTTTACCAAGGTCATCAAATAAACGTACTTGTAATGCATCTTTATAAAATGGCTCTTGTTCGAAGTCAGCAATCTCTTTAAGATTCATAGGACCGCCTTGTACGGCAAGTGTATCTTGCGATGCTTGGCTCAATTGACCATGATATTTGGGTTTTACAGCGCACATATAACGCTTTGCTTGCACATGTAGTGCAATACCATCAATAATTTTTTTCGGAAAATACGGCGCTAAGAATTTAGCCCCAACATCCTCATGATAACCATCAATACCGTTTTCGGTAATATCTTCTGGTAGTTCTAAGATCAAATGACCGAAATCATGTAATAACGCCGCCGTAATGATCGCATCGCTACTATTTTTTTGCTCCGCGTAATAGGCTGACTGCAGCATATGCTCACCCATGGAAATATGCTCACCATAAGCAACGTGACCATTTTCTTCGAACTGCTGTTTAATAAACGCAATAATATCCATCATTTAATCTCCACGTTAGACTCTAATTGAATTTCTAACGTCGTCTCTAACTTAGTCTCAAGTACCGCTAAGGTACTTTTTAAAGAATCAATGTCGGCGTAACAGCCTTGTAGATGACGCGCCCCTTCGGCCGCTACTTCTCGGCCATGTAAAATACGCTCATTATTAAAGATCATCAGTTCGCCCGGTTGTAGAGTACACGAGAACTTACACTCTTCACTGTGTAAGATCCGGCTGAAGTTTTGATATGCTTCATAAAATGCAGCCATCTCAACAAACGGTAATTTGATCGCTTGGATGGAGCGGTTATTTAAACGGATACGCTCGAGTTGACCACTATTGTTTAACTCAATGATATAACCGGTATGTTCAAGATGCGTCTCATCATTCTTAAAGCGATAAGTCACTGGCGTCGAGGTTAATAACTCATACTGCTGTGGATAACGTTGCTGTAATAATTGCGCCGCATAAAAGCCATCCGTTAACGCGGTTATTCCGCCCTGTTCAGCGCTCACTAAGCAATGTAATAACTGTAATGTCGGTACTGGATGGCGATAAGCATTGTCGGTATGCAGGCTTAATGGTTTTGGGGTATAGGCTAAATTAACCGGATTTTCTTCAGAGATAACTTCGAAATGGCTGCCGTAATTGGTGTCTCTCACAAAACCGAACTGCTTTACGACCTCAAATAGCTGTTTATCGGTATTTGGGACATCTTGTAAAAATGCCAAGCCGAATTGATCCACAGCACGTAACCAGTCACGTTTAATCGTATTACGACTCAGTACGTCTGGATAGCTAAAGGTGATGTCTGATGCGGCTAACTGCCCATCCCACAATACCCGATGATCGACGTCAACCCCCTTGTTCTCACAACTCTGCATACTGTCTAAGAAGTCTTGACTGTAATGACTGCAATGTCCATCTTGCCAAGTGATCACTAAATTATCATTTTCAATAGTAACCACTTCGGGTTTTATCGCTAAATCTAAATCAAGGATTTCTTGCAAGCGTTGCCCAGACGAATGTAAACAGTCGTTACAACGACAATTATCTTTTAACCAAAAATAATGAAAAGGCTGATTATTATAAATAAGGTGAGAAGCGCGTAGTGTAAACATAGACAAATCCTGTTATCAAAAACACCAATGCAATAAGATCATCATAATCTCTTACTGCACCGATTTAACTAAAATAGTGAGTTGAATTGAAACTATAAAAAATAGCGTTAAATTATCCTTTCGATTCTGATTTATTATTAAATTTATCAGACCACTTAGTGAGTACCGCGCTACGATCATTAGCCATTTTACCAAAGTCCATATCGACGATTGCATCCTCTACGTTTGGATAGTTTGCAACAGCGCCATTCACGTCTTTATGACCAACTACAGGATAAATCGTGTTGTACATTTTGTTCGCATCCAGTGATAACGACCAATCCACCAGCTTCTTAGCCGCGTCAGAATTAGCATTTACTAGGCCAACAGACTCCGTATCCCAGCCTATGCCCTTAGGTAAAATTAAGTCAATCGGTGCGCCTTGAGATTTCAACTTCGAACCTCGAATCGCCGCAGATATACCGATCACAGTTTCCCCCATTGCCGACTGAACACAAGGTTTAGAACCTGAATGGGTATAATGCGCAATATTTTTATCCAACTGCTCCATATACTGCCAACCCTGTTGCTCGCCCATCCCTTGTAACCAGGCTATTACTTGGGTATAACCGGTACCCGATGAACCTGGATTAGGCATCACGATGTGACCTTTGTAGACAGGATCTAATAAGTCTTCCCAGGTTTTCGGTTTTGGTAAACCAAGTTGCTTAGCAACAATGGTATTAAAGCAAACAGTATTAAAGAAGGCGTCATTACCAAACCAGGCTTTGTTTTCTTCTGGGTCAATCATGCTCGTTTTTAAACCATCAAGATTAGCTGGGGTATAAGGTTTAACAATCCCGTTATCTTTAAGTAATGCTAATGATGAACCCGCCAGTCCCCACACAACATCCGCTTTCGCATTTTGACCTTCAGCTAATAATTTCGCCGTCATCACCCCCGTTGAATCTCGTACCCATTTAATATCGATATCGGGATGAGTTTCTTCAAAAGTATTTTTGAATAAGGCTAAAAGGTCAGTTTCAAAAGAGGTATAAACGGTCAGTTCCTCTTTCGCAAACGCTGGAGAAGAAGCACCTAAAATGATGGCTGCAGTGAGTATTGACTGTTTAAAAATGTGCATCAATAACATCCTTTATTGATAAATTAATTGATAACTTTCTACACAATAGATAAGTATTTATGACGCACATTCTAGACTGGGTATGTGACAGTTTTATGCCGTTATTATTTCGATAATATGAAATTTTGTCATTAAAATTAAATAATCAGATGCTAGTTTAATGGTGTATTCAACTAAAATAGAGCACTAACATGACATCGACTGTTTCAAACACCGTTCCAAATTATCTCAACCCTGATATCGCGTCAGATCTGACTTTATTGGATATTCCTATTATTGAAGCCACTGCAGAAAGCCTAAAAGGTTATGGTTTTTTTGTCGACAACCCTGAGTCTTTTGACATCGAGATCACACGCTGGCCAGCCCAAGGTTGGCGAAAAGTCGATGAAGATACAGGTGATGAAGGTGGGGTGACTGAAGGGACCTTTATTAGTACCTGGAAAGGTGATTACTTATTTGGTCGTAATAAAGCCGTCGATGGCCATTATATTATCGGTTATAACCAACGCCCAGAAATAGCTGTAGATACGCATAATGACAAACCAAGCCAGCTGATCTTATGGCACGCCAACTATCACCCCGATGGTGGTCAGATGTTTTATCCTAAATCTAACCAGCCATTCTTAGTGCCACTAGCACTGCCTGGCGATGACGTGAAACCACAAGATTTTGTGTGTTTTTATTTCAGTGGTGAACGCGGCGCCTATATACATGCCGATATTTGGCATGAAGGCGTATTTGCCATTGAAGGAGAACAAGAATTTGCCGATAAACAAGGCGCTGTACACGCCCGTGTATCAGTTGATTTTGGCAAGGAGTTTAACTGCTTATTACGTGTTGATTTAACTCAGTTGCCAACATAATACGCCGTAAATTTTAAGCGTGATATTTAACGGTAAAGCGCATCCACTTCGCCGTTTTTAATACGCATATTCACACGTAATAGAGCATGTTGGGCAATCTTTAATACGTCTTTCATGCTCTCATAACAATCCTGTTCATTATTGCCGTAAGCAAAAAAGTTTAGCGTCACTTGATGACCCATGCCACCACTATCTGGTTTATCACCGAGTGCTAAATAACATGTTGGTGATTGCGATAAACCAATCGCACCAGTGTTGAAGCCCGGTTTCATCGACGATGCCATTGATTGAATATTATTCATTAACCAATTAATGCTTTTTTCCTGACAGTTTTCGGGAATATCTCGAAACAAGATCATTAACCGTGCGCTGCATTTTTTCGCATATAGATATTGTTGATCTCGGTTATCTTCTACCGCATTAAACACACAATCGTTACTTTCCAATAGCGAGCTTGAACCATTTACCCACTCAATTAAGCTATAAAACTGTTCAACAAAGTCCCATGTATTAAATGGCAGCAGATCTTCTAATGCACTACGGATCAACTTAGGCTGTCGTTTAAAATCCATGTATACACTCGACTCATCCGATACCATATTCGTCCACGGATGAGATCTTAACGCTGAGTCATCAATTTTTTTGGAAATAAAAACGTCCACAGTTACTGCCTTTGTTGGTTATACATAATAATGAAGGTTGAATTTTAACAGTGTTCCAGCGATATATTAAAAGTTTTATCGGCTAAAATTTTATTATCGAGTTCAATCGTCATCCGCCAGTCACCACATTTATCAGCAATCGGCTGCCACACTGTATCACCTAAGTAAAATTGCCAATCGTTATTCGTCACATGAACCTCCCCAGTAAATGGCATACGCACATTGCCTTCAGCATCTAAAATACCAGGGTGAGTAATACAAAAGCGGATCTTAGCACCACGGGCTTTTTTAATATTCACGATAAAGCCAAACTCAATATCAATTTCGGCAGGAATATTTGTCGTGAACTGCTGAATACTCGGTAAGTCTTTTGATTTGCTCTGCCATTGAGAATGAATGCCATATGTTTGCATTTTAGTGACGGGTTTGTATTTAGCCATTGCTTCACCTAGGGATAATCAGAAATTAATGCGTTCAATAACACCGTATAATACCGATGACTAGCGCTTGTGGAAAGATGTAAAACACCACCCCACAAAAGCGAATTAATTATCTCGTCCCAAGCGACTTAAAAATATCGCAGTATTAAACGGCTTTTGCATAAAATAAATATCGGAGTGAAATTCACTATCGACTATCTCATTTTTATCATTAGCCGATAAGATAAAATATTGGGTTTGCGCATTCGCTTGAATACATTTCATTTTGGCAATCAATTCCAAGCCATTCATCTCATCTAACTGATAATCAACAATCACAACATCGGGTTCTGCATTCACAAATTGGGTTAACGCCACTTCAGAGTTATTCGCGCAAACAGTATTAAACTGCTTTTCTGCCAGCATCGCATTGCATACTTCCAGATTAAAGCGGTTATCGTCGACAATTAAAATACGCACATCACGGTAATCTATCGGATTCAATCGCAGCGATAATCTTGATGAATCAAACTGACATGGAAAATGCAGCATGATTTTAGAACCTTCATTTTTAACACTGTGCAGCCTTAACTTGCCACCAACTTGAGCTAATAATTGGTTACAGGTATAAAGTCCTAACCCAATACTCGAGACATGTTTGAATTTCGACTCAGTATCCACACTGAAAGGATTAATAAGTAATTCTTTGGTTAATGTTGACATGCCAAGCCCAGAGTCTTGGATCAAAATACGTACATAATGACCTCGAATTATTGACTCCTCGTTAAACCCTGCACGCTGACAAACATCAATATGGCAGCGTACAGCCTTACCCGTACTGTATTTCAATGCGTTATTAATCATGTTAGTGATAACTTGAAATAGTTTAGAACTATCAACACTGATTACTGCAGGTAACTTATCACTAACATGAAAATCTAATGTTTTACCGACAGGAATACTCAACTTGTTATAATAATCTTGGATGTTACCTATGTATTGTAAGGTATTAATCGGAGCGTTATTTAATACTAGAGCCCCTGCAGTTGACTTACTGTAATTCAAGGTGCTTTCTGCTACTGAATACAGTAAATTAGCCGACCACTGCATCTTATCAATAAGTACACTATGTTCATCACTGATCTGAGGCATATCTCTTAGCATCTGGCTATAGCCTAATAACGCATTAATCGGTGTTCTAATTTCATGATTAATACTTGATACCATCGCGACATTTAGTTTATTTTCTCTCGTAATACGTTTAAATAAACGCTTATTCTCTAATTTAAAATACAACAACACAAAAATAAGCGAACAGATAAATATCAAGGATAATATTACGCAAACAAACTCAATGATCATTGGCGATGACGCCCTCGAACCGATACTTAGCGTATAATAAAAGTCATACTCTGGGAGACTAATTTTCAGTTTGGTATTATGACTAAACAATTCAGATATCATACTTGTTGATTGCATCATACAGCTTTGATTCTTAACATATCCTTGTGATGACGAATATTGCAAACAAGTATCGTTCAATTTATTGATGTTAAATAACAGACGCTTTATTGGTGTAGCATAAAATAAATACGGCATATGAGGATCATTAATATTCACACCGATCAATTCATAGTTATCAAGTTCCCCTCTAAGCTTGCCATGTTCATCTAAAGTGGTTTTTAATTGTTCCAATTCAGGTACAAACTTTTCATCCGAAATATAACCTAGCGTCATCTCAGGTGTTAAGGTAAAAATCAGCGCTTCTCTTGTGCCCAACAATTCTCGGGTAAAAATAGAAAACTCGTTTTTTTTTACCCTTACAGATGATTTAAAAAAAGATTTAATCGCATTAATAATAAGTTTATGTTGTAAATGCTTTTCTTGACTAAATGCCATTAGCGTTGCCACTTTTTTATCATGGTTATGTTTAGATTCATCTAAACTATAACTGACAAATGAAGTAACAAGTACCGTAGTAAATAAAACACAAACACAAATATAAATGTGAATATTAAACTTATAATTCATCTTCAATCGCTGCAACTTGCCCGTGAATGTTGTCAGCAAGACAATGTAACTGCCCAAGAGTAGCCATCATATTTATCTGTTCATCAAGAGCAAGAGATAGATAGCGGCATATTCCCTTAAGCTGATGCTTTAGTGCATTAAGCTTATCATCATTGTCAACTAAGGCCGTTTGATGGTGAATATTAACCAACTCTTCGACCAATGCTCGGTATAAAGGCAAGCGTCTTGCTTCACTATACCCCCAAAAAAAGTGACGTAGGCTGTCACTAATATCAATGTTCATTAATAGCAGTATCCTTATGCACGTAACGATTAACCCAAGCTTTTAAATAGCGGCCTTCAATTGGCGGGCTATATAAATATCCTTGTCCAATATCGCAACCAAGCTCATCTAAAATATTAAGTACACTTTCAGTCTCAATGCCTTCAGCTACAACACTCACAGACATTTTTTTAGCTAAGGCGATCGTGGACTCAACAATGAGGAGATGCTGTTTGTTTGTATCAATATCACACACAAAAGAGCGATCAATTTTAATTTCATTAAAAGGAATAGTATCTAAACGTTCATAAGTCGAATAACTCTTACCAAAATCATCAAGTGAAATACCGATATCATTAATAATCAGTCGCGCGATCGAATTTAATACACAGGCTTGATTAATCACTTTCTGTGACTCGGTAAGCTCTAAGATTAAGTTAATGTGGGTGTGAGCCTTCTTATAACTAATGATGTAATCAATCAAGCTATCACAAATCAAATCTTCAGCAGTGACATTAATCGATAACCTATAGTTAGTAACGCCCGTTTCATTTTCCCAGAATTTGAATGCTTTGGCGATAATCATCATCGAAAATTCGACATTAAGCCCAGCCTTATCAATCAAGGGTAAAAACGTATCAGGATAAATATAACCATTCTCATCGTACATTCTGGCTAACACTTCAAAGCCGATGATACATTTACTTTTCATATCCACTTGAGGTTGAAAACAAAGTAATATTTGTTCATCTTCAAGCAGCTTATCTATATCATAACCAGATACACTTTCAGGTGATTTAACTCCTATTTCATTGCCATACTTATTTTGTAAGCGTGTCGCTTGCGCTAAAATAAAGCCCACATTAATCGGTTTTTCAAAAACCCCAACTAAATTCAGTTTCAAGCGACTAACAATACTACCGACTAACCCGAGAGTCCGTTTATCCGAAGAGCTAATGACAGCAAGTGGTATATTGGAATAACATGCATGCACAGATAAGAAGTTAATTACCTCCATTCCATCGCTGTTATCCATTTTTAAATCCAAGATCAGTAAATCAATATTGCCTTCTGTAGCAACAATGGTTTCAATACCTTGATTTGCATCTTCAGCTTCAAACATCTGAAGATCATGCTCGACGCTAGTCTCAACAAGATCGGCTTTAATCGCTTCTCGGATAAATTTTTGGTCATCGACAATCAAAATATTCATAATTACTCCGCTATATACCGACATTCGTAGGTTGTATTTTTCGTGTTGGTATAACTGAAAGCATCAGCATATTTCGGTTTGCCATGACTTCAGAACGACTCATAATAAACGAATAATTCTGAATGATTTTAGATTGGTGTTCAATTGGTTTGACTTTAAACATAGGGATTTTCATCTGCATCAATTTTTGTTTCAATTTGCTATCACAAGTACTAAAACTTAAATATTCAATCGCTTTATCTGTCGCTAGCTGATTAAGGTAGACAGACATCATATGATTATCAATTTGTGGGGATACACCAAAAGAAGAGAGTACAACCAATACATTCGCCCGGTCTTGTTTCGCAATATTCAGTAATTCCAGAATATCTATGCTGCTATTCATAAATTCAAATAATGCTTTCGTGGTTACCTTGCAAAATAAGCAATGTCCAACTAACTGGTTCAAACTACAAAAAGCAGCTACTAAAGTGAGTGGTTTTAGCGACTCTGTAGTCGTAATTTTTTGACGTGTTGGAAATAAGCGGGGATTCCCCTCATACACCAAACAAAGCTCTAACATCGACTCAAAATCAGCATGCTCAGGTCGCATTGATTGAGTATAGTATTGCTCATTCTTATAATAAGGGTGAGTAACTTTATCATTCTTGACGCAAGACGAAAGTTGAATAAAAGATGAACATTCTTCTACAAAGTCTGCATTTGAACTGTAGATATTAAACAGATCATCATCAAATATCTCTGCTATTTCTGACTGTTTCGTTAAAGAAGGTGTGTTGATACCACGTTCCCAACGACTGATTGAGATAGTATCTAAGCTATCAAAGGAATGGCTTCTCTCATTTAATAAGGCACGTAAGCCCTCTTGGGAAAGGTCATGTTCTGTGCGCACTTTCCTTAAAAAACTTGAGAATACCCTCATTATTACAGCTTTTTGATAAGAGTATATTTTATATACCATCTTCACTTCCAATTATATCGAATGCCGTTATAACAAACCTAATTACTTTCATTATTCAACGTCACCAAGTTAAAAATAAAAATGCCACCAAACAATAGATTTATAAATATATGCTCATGTATGCACTAATTCCACAGTAATAATTTTAATTTTATTTTAATAAATGCCTACATGCGAAGCATGCATAGATATTGACATCTCAACTAGGCATATGTTTATACATATATATAAAATATTACTCTGGTGGTAGATATAACTACTCGTTATGCTACACCACGCAACAATCGGGCATCACATATGCTCTATACCTGCGCATTTTTAATTGATGAACATGGAGTCTCATATGAGAAGAATAATATTAACGTCACTCAGTGCCTTAGCAGTATCCGCAGCTTTAGCACCAACATTCGCTATTGCACACGGGTATGTAGCAGGTGCATTTCCTTCTCGCGTTAATTTATGTCATGCAGACAATGGAGCTAAAAATGATTGTGTAAATGCTTCATACGATAGACAAAGCTTAGAAGCGCCAAAAGGCTTTCCAACTAAAGGTCCTGTAGACGGTAAGATAGCATCTGCACAAAAAGGCGGGTCATTTGATGTACTTGATCTGCAATCATCAAATAAATGGTATAAAACTAAGATCCAAGCGGGCTTAAATGACTTCCGCTGGTTTAGCACAGCTAATCATAAAACCACCAATTATGTTTATTACATCACCAAACCTGATTGGGACCAAAACGCACCACTAACCCGCGCATCTTTTGACTTAGCCAATCCTTTCTGTGTGATTGATATGGATGGTCAACAACCACTGAAAAATTTAGGCAAGGCACACAGCTGTAACGTACCAGAACGTAGTGGCTATCAGGTGATCCTTTCCGTCTGGACGATCGACGATACCGCGAATGCGTTCTATGATGTTATCGATGTGGAATTTGAAGACGGTGTAACCCCACCACCACCACCCGATGCTTGGGAGCAAAGCACCACAATTGTACCACAAGAAGACTTAGCCGTAGGTGATAAAGTAAAAGCCCGCTTCTTTGATTCATCGGTAGGTTCATTCACCACTCAAACCATCATTGAAATTAACTCCACTGCCAATGGTAAAAAAAATACGTGGTCTTACAACCTGGCCACTGCAATTAATGCTAATCAAACCGATGCGCAAGCGGGTGCGAAAAGTGACAACGATATATTTACCCCTATTTACGGTAATAACCCTATCTACTTAAAAGCGGGCTCTAACCTTAGCTCTGTTGAAGTTGATATCATTAAAGGTGACGTACCTGTTGATGACAGCATTACCGTTTTAGGTCTAGAAGATGAATATATAATTGACAACAATACTGTTGATGTCACGTTTAGCATTGAAGCTGTCGGTAACTTAAATGTCACCAATACTATCTTTGATGCAAATAACACAGCCATCGCATCAAAATCTAAGAATGTTAATGACACGGTTGAGCACTTTACAATATCACTCAAGAATGCAACTGCTGGCACGTTTAAACTGGTCTCAATAGCCAACTCAAACGATAACAGCAATCTATCGCTACAAGTGTCAAATAGCTTCAAAATCCTTGATGCTGACATCCCTGGCGACTGCCAAGATATTCAAGCAATTGATATCAGCAAGCAATACAAACCAGGTAACGAAGTCTCTTACCAAGGTAATGTTTACCGTGCAGAACGTTGGACAGATAGCGGCAAAGCACCAGATGCACAGTATTCAGGCTGGGTATTAGTCGGACCGTGTGCATAGCACCAAGTTAACCCTTGTGAATAAGCCCTCATACACAAGTCGTTAACACATTATCCTTTCAAAAAAGGATAACTTGAAAAACAGCGTAAATCATATTTGCGCTGTTTTTTTTCGTGTCAAAAGAAGGAAAGCAGATGAGTAAACTCACCCAGAAATTTGATATAACCGCGAAATATCTTCATTGGATTTCAGCTCTCGTTATCTTATGGGCAAGTATATCGGGGTTATATATCGCCTTTTTCGAGCTAGAAACACATATTAAATCCCAAATTTTAATTTTCAACGTGTCGATAACAACGGTATTTATTCCACTATTCTGCTGGCGTATTTACCACCGAATAAAACAGGGTACGCCCCAAGCACACCCCGCGATGTCGACATTAGAAGTCAAACTCGCCCACGTCGGACATACCTTACTGTATGTACTGGTTTCATTGGTTCTAGTAAGTGGTGTATTGATGATGGGTCATGATGTGACTGTGTTTCAATTATTTACCATCCCGCAGCTACTGCAACAGCAAAGCAGTATTCATTTTTTTGAAACGATGCATTTGTACACCTGCCGATTATTAGCGGTATTTGTCGTGTGTCACTTAGCCGCGTTAATAAAGCATGAAATGATGGGCAGGCGTATTTTAAAAAGAATGATTTAAGTCATAGAGGTAGGTTCTACGCGAGATAGCGTTCCGTATTCATATTAAGTTACGGAACGAATATCAATGTTGAAGCTCACCCAGCTAAAGCAAGGTGATTCTTGTCGTCAACGGTTTAAGCATTGTGATATTAAATCACTTTAGACTTCTAAAACCTCTTACAAGCATTTAATGTGTCGGTACTACCTACCGCCACAAATTATTTAAGCTGCTATCCTCAACCCTTCATTGTGAATATTGATAGCAGCGTTATGATCTCTGTCATGAGTTGCACCACACGAACAAGACCAGTTTCTTATCGCTAATGACCACTCACCTGAATACAGCGAGCCACATTCATTACACATCTTTGACGATGGGAACCACTGGCTAATAGCTGATACTTTACGCCCGTACCAATCCGCTTTATATTCTAATTGCCTTACTATTTCACCGAAATTAGCATCGTGGATATGTTTAGATAGCTTACGGTTCTTAACCATATTTTTGACTTTCAATGACTCGATCCCTATCACTTGGTTTTCGTTTATAAGTGTCGTCGTCATTTTATGGGTAAAGTCTTTACGGCAATTTGCTATCTTTTCGTGAATCTTAGCAAGGGTCAATTTTTGTTTATTGAAGTTGTTAGAGCCTTTTTTCATTTTGGCTAATCTGCGTGATGCCTTGGCGAGTTTTTTCGCGTATTTATTGGTTAATCGTGGATTATTGAACTTTGTTCCGTCCGAACAAATCGCTAAGTCTTTAATACCGACATCAACACCGACGGTCTTATTCACGACTGGTAGCTGCTTAACATCTTCTTTTACAAGCATTGATACAAAATATTTACCTGATGTTGTCTTTGATACCGTTAATGAGCTGGGTGTACCAGTAAACGGCCGTGACCATTTAATCTTTAATGCTTGCTTCATTTTGGCGAGTATTAGTAATTGCTTGTCCGCGCTCCATTTGAAGCCGTTACTCATATAGCTAGCAGATTGATTACCGTGTTTATGTTTAAACTTAGGATAACCAAAACCTGATTTAAAAAATGACTTAAAGCCTTTATCGAGATGCTTTAGTGATTGTTGCAATGGCACGCTAGAAACAGCTTTCAACCATGAAAAGTTGGGATTCTTTTTAAGCTGAGTGAGGTTTTTACTCCAATCGTTATAATTGGTTTTATTACCCAATTCGTATTGCGCTTTAGAGAAGCCAAGCGCTGAATTGTAAGCGAAACGAACACAACCAAATGTATGAGCAAGTATTGTTACCTGCTCATTGTTTGGGTAGAACCTGTATTTATACGCAATAAGTTTCAATTTTCAGCACCTTACATGACTGTATATATACACAGCACTAAGTTCTAAACTTAGACTCTATGTGCAAATATGTCAATATTAATAACAAAAAAAAGTGCTTATTGCTACGCAATAATGACTTACATCACCGCCCTAAAGGACAGTGTTTTTCGTCAAAGGTGATAAATAATTACTGTTCAGATTCTGCAGCATTGTTCTTCACTTCATCAATACAGCACTCATCTTGTAAAAAACCAATCACAGCTTGTAATTTTTCATATTCAGCCACGCAGTACAAGATTCGTCCTTCACGACGCTGTGAGAGTAATCCAGCTGACGCTAAACTAGAGATGTGATGTGATAATGTCGATCCTGGAATTGATAGTTGCGTTTGTAACCCCCCAACGGCGATCCCCTGATAACCCGCACGGATAACGCTTTTAAAAATACTTAATCGTGTTGGATGCCCAAGTTCTTTCAGTGCTTTCGCAATAATATCAATATCCATTTTTATCTCCGCCTAACCCCTAACAACATATATTTCGATATTAGCAGAAACATATGGGGGTTGCCAAGCTAGACCAACAAAGGGCCGAATTAATACACTAACTCAAATCCATTGCATAGGGTTTAAGTAACGCCATATTATCTTCTAACGCCTGTAACCAACGTGCCGCACACAAACACCAACGATCACCCGCCCGTAAGCCTTTAAAGTCTGAGTCAGGTACAGGGGTTGATAAATCATTGCCTTTAAAACGAGAATATTCTAAAAATTTGGCCGAGGCTTCAATGCATACCGTATAATGGTCTTTTAATGCGTTAACGCGCATAGATACTACTCACGGCATAGGAAGATCATGGAACTCATTTATAACGGCCCTGTTGATGGCCCACTATTTGTATTCGCTCACGGTGCTGGCGCGCCTGCTACTGCTGACTTTATGGAAGCAATCGCCAAAGGATTAGCCTTACACGGTATTCTTGTTGCTCGTTTCAACTTTCCTTATATGCAACAACGCGTTGATAACGGTACTCGCCGACCACCAGAACGTGCACCTAAATTAATCGCCCAGTACCAACAGCTTATTACCAGCATTGACCAACCTATGGTTATTGGGGGTAAATCGATGGGTGGACGCATGGCAAGTTTAGTGGCATCCGATCCGACGACAGATGCGTTGACCGTAAATTCAAAAGTAAAAGGCATCGCCTGTTTAGGTTTTCCTTTCCATCCAGCGAATAAACCAGAATCACTACGTACCGAACATTTCCCACTTATTAAACAAGCGGTTTTTATTGCTCAGGGTGAGCGAGACAAGTTAGGCACAAAAGAAGAAGTAGCGAGTTATGGCCTACCAGATAACATCGAATGGTTATGGCTAGAAGACGGCGATCATGATTTAAAACCAAGAGTTAAAAGTGGTTTTACTCATCAAGCCCACCTGCAAAAGACCATAGATAATATGGCAATGTTTATTAAACAAGTATTAGCATAGGTATCTTAATCGCTTAAATCTGCTAATCAGGAATGACGGCGCGGGTATCGTATTTGAGGCGGTTCATCGATATCTGCGTTTTAAAGTTTTTCATATTCGGCTCGCTGTATAAGTAACGTCGGCAGAAGTCGTCATACTGCTGCATATTTTCAACCGTCACCAATAACACAAAATCAATTTCGCCAGTGACTTGATAACACTCTCTGACTTCAGGAGCGGTGCGGATATGTTTAATAAAGCCATCATTCAAGTCTAATCTATCTCGCTCCATCTCCACATTTACAATCATATGCAAACACGCACCCAGCTTATCTTGGTCAAGCAGTACTACTTGACTGGCAATAACACCTTCGTTTTTTAATTTTTTCACTCGTTTAAAACAAGCGGGTGGAGAAAGACCCACGAGTGATGCTAACTGCAAATTACTCACCGAAGCATCTTGCTGTAACTGATGTAATATCGCTTTATCAAGCCGATCAAGAAACATAATTAACCAAACCAAGTTAAATAAGAAATTTATACAAACATTTGTACGTTAACATTGAAACTATTTCTATCTACTTGAATATAATAAGTGACATCAAACAGGTATTTATTTCGCAGCCATGGAGGCCATCACATGTTAACAACCTTAAAATTATTATTACTCGATGTCTGGCGTGTGTATCTAACACTGCTCAAAGTCATGGTTCCTGCACTTATTATCGTCAAAGGATTCGATCTTGTTGGCGGCACACAATGGCTGGCAGCATTCTTATCTCCTTTCATGAACCTAGTAGGCTTGCCAGACGAAATGGGGCTGGTATGGGCGACCGCAATGCTCACCAATATCTATACCGGCATGGCAGTATTCTTTGAGTTAGCGGGTGATAGTTCGTTGAGCGTCGCCCAGGTCTCAGTCCTTGGCATCATGATGTTACTCGCACACGCATTGCCCGTCGAAGGTGCTGTTGCTAAGTTATCAGGTGTGTCTTGGCGTATCACCCTGCCGTTACGTATAGGTGGTGGATTTATACTTGGTATGATCGCGAATCAAATTTATCAGTTCGGGGATTGGCAGCAACAACCAGCTGTCATCGTTTGGCAACCCACCCCTGCATCTTCAAGTATACCGGATTGGGCGATAGCCCAATTAACCATGCTTGCCTCTATCTTCTTCATCATTGCAGCACTGATAATTTTACTGCGCTTATTAAAATGGTGTGGGATCGAAAAACTCATACAAACGCTGCTGTCACCATTTTTAAAAGCATTAACCATAGGTAAAGAAACAACCAATGTCTGTGTGATTGGCTTAGTGCTTGGATTAAGCTTTGGTGCGGGGTTATTAATTGATGAAGCGCGTACAGGAAAAATAAGTAAACGTGATATTTTTCTCGCCGTCTGCTTTTTAGGCTTAACGCACAGTATAATTGAAGATACGCTCTTGATCTTACTACTAGGTGCAGATGTAATGTCTATTTTATGGGGACGATTAGTATTTGGTTTTATTGTTATCGCTATTTTAGCACGCTGTATCAAGCAGGAGTCACCTTCCTACTCGATCACTAAAACCAGTTAAAAATACTTTTAAACGCATTTATTCAATACACGTTAACTTATCATTACGCTTAGATAAGCCTTTGAATGACGCCATCATGTTCGCTTCTTTCACGAATTGTTTGGGTGGCGCAATAACCTGCAGGCGATAATCACTTGTCGCTTGTTCTGTAAGGGTGTTATCAGCATTTACATCAACCGGGGTGACAATTACCACTTTTAATTCAGGTGCACGCGCAAGAATACTCGCAGCCGTTCCCAGACCATTCTCGGTATGGAATTTACCCGCGATATGCATCACTTGTTTATTCGGATTAAGCGCTAAATAGTTAACAATACTCTCCGCCATGGTTTCATCCCACGTCACTTGTGAGGCAAACTTGTTCTCATTTTGACTTTCATCACCATGGTGCATCGACGCCATAAAATGGTTTTTGTACGGCGAGTCTTGGATATTAATATTCGCGGCTAACCAAGTACGTTCATCCACTGGTAATTTATCAACATAACTGATGCCTTCTTTGGCGATACAACGAATGATATTTTTAGGTGCATTTGCCGCGATAATATCAATTTTATTGGCTTTGGCTAACTCCACTAACGGACGATAATCACTGGTATAATTTGGCCATGCATTACCCTGTTTTATTAACGTTCCCTCCCCTATTTCACCCGCTAAATAAGCATTAACAATAGCTTGTTTATCACGGGTAAACTGCTCCATCGACAGCGTTACATTGTCGTTCTCCGCAATCATGCTTTGTAATAATTCCGTTTGAAAACGATGAATACCAGCATGAGTATGCCATTCACCCACCAGCACAACATCGGCACCTTGGATGTCAGCAACAAAGCGTTTCAAGTTAATATCCTGACCAGAGGGAGACTGTAAGCCATACCCGAAGTAAGTAGTCACTTCCGATGGGTTAATAGTTTGTTCAGTCTCTTTTAAGGATGGGGAAGTCGCACAACCTACAAGTGCGGAAGTAAGTACTACGCTCATGAAACTACGTTTATAATTTTTGAATACACGTGCTGATGGAGAACATAACAGAGAAAAAGTAGACATATAACACCCTAATAATAACGACCCTTCAATAGTAATACATCTCATTTGCAATAACAAACCACGTATTATATCGCTCTTAAAATAGTCAACGTTCATGCAGCGCTCGCGACGTACTAAACCTTACCTGGCTAGGCTGGAGAGCGAAGAGGACTGGTTGGCTGTGAGCCCGGCAACTTGATCGTGAGCGTAATAATAAGCGAGATGACTAATAGCCCTAACATAAGATAGAAGGTTGCCGAAAATCCACCGAACACTGATGCGACGATAGAACCAATAATACTACCAATACCAAAACCAAGGTAAATTAAGCCATAGTTTTTTGTCAGATTGTTTAAGCCAAAGAAATCACTGATCAATGATGGGAACACGGTGATCGTGCCACCAAAACTAAAAGCGATACATACCAAGGCAAAGTAGAAACTGAACATACTTTGCTCAGCAAAAAGTAATGCAGATACGCCAGCTAAGCAGATAAACAGTGCAATTGCGATCACTTTAATACGACTAACACTATCTGAAAGCACCCCTAGTACTAAACGACCACTTAGATTAGCAATAGCAATAATCGCAACCGAACTGGCAGCAACCGCCATAGGTAAATGCTCATAACCCTCGCCGATATCTTTAGCGACACCAATAACATACAAACCACTCATGCAAACTGTTAAAAACACCAATGCCAGCATCCAAAACTGTGAGCTTTTCACAGCCTCTCCGAGGGTGTAATCACGAACAGGCGTTGCAGCTGCCATTTGTGGTTCTTGCTTGGGTGCGTCTTTCATCATTAGACCACCAATAATAACCATAACCATGGCAATTAGCCCCCAAGTATTAAAGGTACTTTCTAATCCACTATTGGTTAAGAAATACATATTAATATATTTAAAACCAAGACTGCCTAAACCGTATGCACCAATGGCACACGCAGAGACCAAACCTTTACGCTCGGGAAAGAGTTTCACACAATTAGATAGAGTCATCAGGTAACCTGTACCATCGGCAAAGCCCACTAACAAACCTGCGAATACATACAGCAAGATCAGGTTCGAAGCATAGGCGGTTAGCGATAAGCTCGCACCCAGTAATAAACCCGCGCAAATAGTCACTTTACGCACACCGAAACGTTCTTGCAGTTTGCCTGATAATGATGATGCTATGGCTAACGATAAACTTAAAATACCAAAAGAAAAAGCCACGCGGCTAACCGGCACAGATAACTTGTCTGCCAATTGTGAATTAAATAAACTCCACGTATACACCGACCCTAACGCAAATTGGGTGATGATAGTGCCAAGCAAGGTAAATAGTCGATCTCGGTTTGATATTTGAGTCGTCATAGGTAAATCTCCAACGAATTGAAAAGCATGAAGGCGACAGTATTGATCACCTTGTTAAGCCACTAAAATACGGGGTCCGCAGGAGATAACAATAGGCGGAAAACAATAAAAAATGAGATGCAATAAGTACGGTATGAAGTGCAATATAACGGTATGAATTACAATTTCATTAATTCACGAAATTCTTTTATATTACTGCGACTGACAGGTATTTCACTGCCGATGTCACGTACTTTGAGTTGATAGGTACAATTCAGCCAAGGGATGATCTCCTGAATTTTATCTATGTTTACACAGTAAGAACGATGACAGCGAAAAAAGCGCTGTTCAGGTAAACGATTAATTAATTCGCTCATGGTAAAAGGGACAATAAAAGCATCCTCTTTAGTAAACACATTAGTCACCTTCTCATTAGCCACCGCATAATAAATATCATCGATGGCGGTAACGAAAATACGGTTATCCTTAATCAAATTAATCGTTTTAGCTCTGACGTCTTCAGGCTGGATGGCTTGGCATTGGTGAGTTGCTTCTAACTTGGCTAATAGCCCAATAATACGCTTTTCATTCAGTGGTTTTAATAAGTAATCAAAGGCCTCTAGTTCAAATGCATCCACTGCAAATTCTTTATAAGCGGTGGTAAACACAATATGCGGTTTTTCAGAAAATTGATGGATATTACGTGCGAGTAACATACCATCAATTGATGGTACATTAATGTCTAAGAAAGCGATATCGACCTTATTAGTTTGCAGATACTTAAAGGCTTCTAAACCATCATAAAAGGTAGCAAGAATCTCGATATTACTATAGCGTTCAATTAAATACGTCAGCTCTTCCCTTGCTAAATATTCATCTTCGACGATCAGGGCTTTCAACATGCAGTTACCTTTTATTTCAATTCGTTGACGTAAAATACGATTTCAGTACCTTGCCCAAGACGTTTAATATACAAACCCTCACCATATAATAATAAGATCCGCTGATGCACATTCATTAAACCAATATGATGGCTTTCCATCGTGCCGTTATAGAGCTTATCAATAACGTGCTGGCTAATTCCCATCCCAGTATTTTGAATAGTGATTTTGAAGCGCTGCGCATCTCGCTTTACCGAAATATTGACTTTACCGGGCTGGCAAGAAGGTTGAATTCCATGCTGAATTGCATTCTCTACCAAGGGTTGAATCAATAAACAAGGAATAGTTGGGTGCACATCATCAACATCAAATATAACTTCGAGCTTGTCACCAAATCGAGCTTGCTCAATAGCGACATAATCCCTTACTTGTTGTAATTCTTCTTGGATATCGATCAAGTCATTATTACGTTCTAGGTTATAACGTAGAAAATCGGCTAAATTGGCAATCAATTGACGGGCTTTATCGGGATTAATACGTACTAGCGTGGAAATAGCATTCAAAGTATTGAACAAAAAGTGTGGGTTAATTTTACTTTGTAATGCAGAAAGCTCTGCTTTACTCGTCATGGTTTTCAACTGCTCAAGACGTGAAACTTCCATTTGAGTGGAGATCAATTGCGATAAGCCGATGGTCATTTCACGTAATGACGGTCGAATACGGTGTGGTTGGCGATAGAATATTTTAAACGTACCGCTAACTACGCCGCTTTCCCACAATGGGATAATTAACAGCGAATGAAAGCCGTGTACATTAAGATTATTACTAATTATTTGTTCGCCCGTATTAACCGCCTGCTGGGTCATTTCACTGATCTTGTGGTAAGTATCCAAATAGTTTTTTTGACCAACACCAACATAAGCCAATACGTCTTTTACATCGGTAATGGCGACGGCGTCTGCATTCGTTTCTTTACGAATAATACTGCATACTTTGATCAATGAGTCGCGGTGATTATTGCGAAAATAAGGTAATGTTTTATTGGCGATATCGAGGGCAAGTTTTGCTTGTTTAGCGGCGATTAAATCTTTTTCGTCATCTAAATCTTGAACCAATTTGATAATAAGCCCAATACATACAGCACCACCGATCATCGGCACGCTAATGTGTTCAACAATCGTGTACGCGAGTTCCTTATCTTCAGATAGGGTCACAATTAAAATCATGGTTAAAGTTTCGCAGAGCATACCGACAATAATGCCCCATTTTGCGTAAGATTTTTTGTGGCATCGAAAATGGATCCAAGTTGCTAATAATCCCGCAATCGTACTGGAAATTAAACAAGCTAATGATGTTGGTCCGTCCATGTCGATAATATAGCGGTGTAAACCTGAAATAATGCCCGCAGGAATAGCCACCCAAGGACCAAAAATGATCCCACCAGATAAGACGGCAATAATGCGCACATTGATAAGAGACCCTTCAACATTGACACCCGTGTAGTTACTAAAGACAGCAAATAGAATGAAAAGTATCGAGATGAGGGCTGTTTCAACGGGGTGTCGTCGGGTTTTGATAACAATATGTTGGAATAAATTGGTGCGTGTTAAAAAAAATAATGCCATGAGCATCAGTGCTGCGCGCTCAAATACCGCCAGCAACATCATAAATTGTTCGGTGTACACAGAGAAAAGCCTTAATACCATCGCATAAAAGATATTTACGCTTTAATTGTACCAATCATATCAACTTTACTCTATTGATTGTTTGATTTGAAACATAATACTCTAAATCATATTCAGAGTGAGCAATGACATAGCTAAAATGGCGTTCGTCATCGTCCCAGCTGCAACGCTTTAGGCTTATTTATCTAGACGTTAGGACATCAACAGGTAAATGAATTCACTTCATCATCGGTTAAATAACGCCACAGCCCAACTTCTACATCCAACTGTATCGCACCTATTTTTTCGCGGTGTAAGCTCACCACCCGATTCCCTACAGCTGCAAACATGCGCTTCACTTGATGAAATTTACCTTCGGTAATTGTCAATAATACTTCTTTCGGTGATACAACCTCTAAAATAGCCGGACGTGTTAATTGCTGCTCGCCTTGTAATTGCACACCATAAGCAAATTTAACCGCAACATCATCGCTAATCGGTCGAGATAAGCCTACACGATAGACCTTTTGACAATGCTTGGTTGGGGTAATGATATTAAATGACCAACGCCCATCATCAGTGACCAGTACTAGCCCCGTCGTATCGGCATCTAAGCGCCCTGCTACATGTAATTCGGATGCGTTAGCGACATCGATATAATTAAATAATGACGGGTAAGCTTCATCGATATTAGAGCAAATGGTATCAGCCGGTTTGTGCATGAGGATATAGCGGGACGCTCTTGCTATCAGCGCCTTACCATTTAAACTAATATAATTGTTTTCATGCACCTGCGTTGTCACATCACAAATGACTGCGTTATTAACCTCGACACAACCAGCACTTATCATCGAAGTTGCTTCGTTTCGGCTTAACTCAGTACTTTTACAAACAAATTTATCAAGGCGCATTAAACTAAATTCTATATCAGATAAAGAGCGCTATTATCCTTGTTCAGCAGTAATAATCAACGCGATTTTAAGTATCAATAGATAATATAAAACCAGCAGATTAGTGTAAGATCTCATCATTAAAAGGAATTTATTATGTCGGTATACCAAGTACAACACCAATGGGGTGGTGCTTACGTCATCGGCACCGCGTCTGCATCGAAAGCTGACTTTGCAACAAGCTTATAAGACACCACATATAACTGTTCAATGCCCGGGTAAATATCTTGGATCACAGCTTTCAGCACAGCTAATGTCATGTTTTCTTGCTCGGCATGAAAATCAGATAACGCGGTAAATAAAATAGGCTCTACTGAGATAATAGATAGTTGGCAAAACTCACGTCCACCTTCTAACGTAGAAACAGTCACTATCGAACCCGGGACATAGTTATTTTCAGATGCATCACGAATGGTAATGGTTTTTTTACCGCTAAGAATATCTGTTTCAAAGCGTTCAAAGAAGGTCATGGTGGTTGGTTGTGTCATGCGGGTTTCTATTATAAAGATAAGAGGTAGGCATTATATCCTATTTTCTATCCAGCACGACCCACAATAAGATAGAGTGATTGTTATCACCCTATCTACTATCTACTATCTACTATCTACTATCTACTATTGTTGACTCTTAGCTAAACCATTTGCTAAGTCAGCTAAAATATCATCTATATCTTCAATACCAACAGAAATTCTTACTAGCGAATTTGTAATACCAGCAACAAGACGAGCGCTTTCTTCCATACCAGCATGAGTCATGGTTGCAGGATGAGAAATAAGACTTTCTACGCCACCTAATGACTGCGCTAACGTAAACAACTCTAGATTAGCAAATAATTTTTTCACTGCCGCTTCGCCACCTTTAACATTAAAACTGAGCATCGCGCCAAAACCCGCCTGCTGCTTTTTAGCGATATCATGACCAGGATGATCTTCAAAACCAGGAAAATACACGGTATCAATAGCATGATGAGATTTTAAAAAACTCGCCACTTGCAAAGCATTTTCTTGGTGTTGTTTCATCCGAATAGGTAACGTTTTTAGCCCTCGTAACGCTAAAAAGCTATCAAAAGCGCTACCTGTAATACCAATACAGTTTGCCCACCAAGCTAGCTCTTCACCAAGGGCTTGTTCTTTAGTCACTAAAACACCACCAACCACATCACTGTGGCCATTAATGTATTTAGTCGTAGAGTGAAAAACAATATCTGCACCGAGTCCTAACGGTTGTTGTAATGCAGGAGAAAGGAAAGTGTTATCAACCGCAACCAAGGCACCAACCTCGTGACACGCTTTAGTAACAGTCTCAATATCGACTAAGCGTAGCAATGGATTGCTTGGGCTTTCCAGTAGCACCAACTTAGGTTTTCCAACTAACGCTTGGGCCAATGCGGCTTGATCATTCTGGTCAACAACAATGAGTTTAAATTGACCACGTTTAGCTAAATGAGTAAATAAACGGAAACTACCGCCATAACAATCATGAGGAATAACCACTAAGTCATCAGTGGACAACAATTGACATAGAAGATGCACAGCTGACATACCAGTACTGGTAACAATACCTACGCTACCTTGCTCCAAATCAGCAACGGCTTGTGCGAATGTTGCTCTGGTTGGATTTCCCGTACGAGAGTAGTCAAACGTACGTTTATCATTAAAACCTTTTAATGAATAAGTGCTTGATAAATGAATGGGAGCAACGACAGCACCATGATGCTCATCTGTATTTATTCCTGCTCTCACTGCCGCTGTAGTGATATTTTTTATCTTGGCATTTGACATATTTTTCCCTCATATTCGACAACCGTGGTCATAATTATATTCAACAATCACCATGGATGGCCGAACAGCTGGACTTCCAGACAGCTATAACACTAAGCGTTCTACATATTTTGGTCAAGATGTTTTTAACATAAGTGAAGTAAACATCATTCTCGTCAGGTTTAAAATGTACTTTAGTGCCATTATCCCGCGGTAGGCCGCACTGGAAATAGCTTATCGTACGCTAAGTTATAGCCATAAGCGTAAAACAAATAGAAAACAACCATGCCGATATCAAGCACAAACGCATCCCATAAGCTTAAGTCTAAAAACCACGCTATAAACGGGATAGTTAAAAACAGTAAACCGCCTTCAAAACCGATGCTATGTACAATACGGATCAGGGTTGTTTTCGTTACTGAACCCATTTTTTTCAACATGTATTTATCAAAACCAATGTTGTATACATAGTTCCAGCCCGTCGCCACAACCGAGAATAATACGCCCATAGCACCGACATGACCAAGATCAAAACCGAGTTGACTTAATATACCCATAATCACAACTAGGCCAATTATCTCAAATAAAATCGCATGTCTAATACGGTCTAATCTTGTTCTCATCTTTTGCTCTCCACATCATCAATTTGTATGTCACACCCATTGTCGTAACCATACTTTTATAAATATTTATTGTGACGGCTACTCTATAGTGAAAAAACATAACTAAAAGTTAGTTTCCATCTGTTTTTCGGATGTATTAAGCACAGGCGACCTCAAATTTACAAAAACATACAAAATTACACTTAGCTAAAAATACCACTTTTAGTATAATAACTCTGAATAACGGGAAGGTTAAATGAAATCAATGTAGCGCTAGATTCCATATAAATTCTACATATCAGGTATTAATATCGTAAGACATTAATACTGAACAATGTAATAAACCTCACTTTAAAGTATAAATAACAGCCCAACTAGGAATAAAAATCGATGTCTACAATTAACATCTTTGAATTAGCCGATCAGATTTACCCGAATGCAAAAGGGATTAAAAAAATACAAAAAAAAGTCAGGTTCTCTTTTTGGGCGTTAAAAAACGGTAAATCAGTCAATGCGATGGCAGATCTTTTTTCCCGAGATAATTTAAAACCAGTATTTAAAAACAACCCTAGAATCATGGAAAAGCCGCTAAAGCCCTACATATGCGCTAACTGGTCAAGTACAGAACGAATTAAATATTTAACCGAACATTATCTGTTTATTGATGATACTTTTGGCACACACGCGAGTACTGTGGTTTCAAGTAAAGGTATTAGCATCTTAGATTTTGAAAGTTTAAGCGGACAGAAATATTACGTTATGTTATATCAAGGGTCTAGCCGTGAAGGTGGCCTTGGTATTCGTTTGGTTAACGAAAAATATCAAAATATTTATACTTTAACATGTAACATTTCCGGTACCCATACTAAAACAATGCACATTGGGGCATTGCAAGGTGCTAGTGAGGAAATAGAAAACCGTCATGCGCTAATTAAAGAACTAACTAAATCATTACACGGATTACGCACCAAATCATTATTAGTTGAAATGGCATTAATGTTGGCACGTATTTTAGGTATTAGTGAAGTCAAAGCTATTTCTAATAAAGGTCATGTCTATCAAGCACTGAATTATATTATCTCGAAAAGAAAAGTAATAACCTTTGATTATGATGGCTTGTGGGACGAATTTGAAGCAACAAAAATAGACCCATACTTTTTTGGTTTGTCTGTGTCTACGCCACGAAAAGACCCACTGACATTGAAAAAAACCAAACGTAAAATGTACACTAAACGATACCAATGGTTAGATGACTCTGAAATAACCATGGCGACAAATTTAGCGCCTTGGCTGGTGAATCCAATAATAAAAAACGAGCAAACTAGCTAAAAACATACTCAACAGCTAGATACAAGTTCACAACATTAAGCTTGTGAACTTGTATTTAGTTTATAAATCCAATCTGCATATAAAACACCACCTATGCTATATGCTTGTGGTATCACTTCATCAAGCTTAAAACCACACTTCGCCAACACCTTTTCTGAAACAACATTACCTTCAGTCACGATACCTTGAAAGACTGAGATAAGGTGCACTCGCATTGCCCAAGCGATAACGCCAAGTAATGACTCAGTGGCATAACCCAGACCAAAGTATTCCGGTAATAACAGATAACCGACTTCTGCAGATCGGCCATCATAATCAAAACCCGTGATACCAACTGCCGTATTGGTTTCAACATCGGTGATCACCAAACATAACCAAGCACCAGAAGTAACAGACCAATTAGGTAAACGTGATTCAAATTTAACACGAATATCATCGTCACTTGGTTGATCAAAACATTTTTCAATCACACGCGATTCTGTATGTAAACGTAAAAATAACGGCCAATCTTGTTCCGTTATTTGACACATACTTAAACGTTGAGTCGTGATCTGCATATTTCTCCCTTTACTACTTTATAGCGTAAATCTAAGTATCATGAAAGCACACATACCTATAAAAACCACAGCTAACGTATTCTTTATCTTTAAACTTAATACCACAGTCAATAGACCTGCATATAAAAATGGGCTATTAAAGATTTTCTATTCACTCACCTGCGCAAGGGTAAATTCAACAAAGCGTCTATTAGCCAAAGACAAATACCCATCTTTACGCCACGCGAGTGCCAGATCCAAATAAATAGGCGGATCAAACGGTATGCCTTTAACATCCGCTTCTTGATCTGTGACTAACTCAAGCAGCGCGGTAATGGCAAATTCATTTTTAACGATATTGAGGATCATGGTGATCAAGTTTGTTTCAAAGGAGTAATTGGCGGTCATATTATTCGCCTTACACAGGCCATCAATCACTTCGCGATGAAAATATCCGGCCTTAAACATCACTAATTCGTGAGTGAAAAAGTCTGCATAAGTTACTGACTTCGCATTTGCTAAGGCATGGTTCCTGCCGACTGCCGCGACCATTTGTGGACGAACAAAACGCTGAACTTGTAAGCTGTCAGGGATATGATCATCGACAATCACCCCAAGATCTAACTCACCCGAGAGTAACTTTTCTTTAATCGTTTGCGTGCCACCTTCCATAATGCTTAAGTTTAAATTCGGGTACTTAAACTTAAAGGCCATTAAGATCTCGGGAAAGAAATACGAGCCCATCATCCCCGGAATACCAATGTTAACCTCCCCTTGATCTAAACCCCGTAGATCATGTAACGCGGTTTCAGCATCAGTAATACGAGCAAGAATACCCTTGCTGTGTGCAAGCAGAACTTCCCCTTCTTTGGTCACGACTACACCTTTACTGCTGCGAATCAATAATGGCATACCGATTTGATCTTCAAATTTACGCATCGCAATACTCAGCGCAGACTGCGCAATACCAAGACGCTCTGCCGCCTTGGTATAACTGCCCAGTGCAACAATCGTGACAAAATAATGCAGTATTTTAGAATTAAGCATAACTAAAATAGATACCTTCCATGATATTTATATATTTTTCATATTAGCATTAGAACGTTAGTCTATAAGCATTGTTAGCACGGCATGACCACAATAAAGTAGATCATGCTACCTGTTCCCCTATTATATTCGTTATACACAGGATTAATGAATGATTGCACTGCATTCTCAAGACTATAAAAAAGTAACCTTAGGGCTTGGACTAGGCTCATTTCTGGTGTTTTGCAATTTATATTATTTTCAGCCGCTCATACCTTGTGTTTTATAAAACATTAGTAAATTAAAGGGGGGTTCTAATGTATAAGTGTATTCATCGCATCTATCACTATACATTTCATTGGCTCTTCTCCCGTTAGTGGGTTAGTTAAAATCCATACTTATGATACCCATTTAGGTCCAACCACAGTCGCTGAAAATAAATTTATCTGAGTCCAGATCAATAGACTGACCGTTTACACCAATAACCGTATCATAATCCACTGGTTCCACGATAACTTCCGCCTGGGCCGGTAATAAGATACTGGCGCCGATTAACGAGAGTGCAAAACCTGACTTAATAACCTTCTGGTTGATAAATATGCGGGGCAATATAGAACCTGCTGTTGCCCAGACTCTTACATTTTAGGAATAGCATTGCCCGAAAACTCCAAGCGGATGCTTTGCACTTTACTTAAATCAAAATTTTGCGCATTGCGCAGTTTAAACGACCAGGTTGAAAACGGTGTCGGCTCGAAATATGCAAATTCGAACTTATCCGCCACACTGCCGTCGGAAATGATACTGAATTGGGTATCATCGACAGCGCCGTTGTCTAGCTGATAGCCGAACAAGCGATATAATGGATTGGCATTAAAGGTAAATTGATTGTTCTGCCAGCGATCCTGATATTCGCCATTACTTCTGATATCAATAAAATAATCCTGTGAAGTCGGTAATGCTTCACCTTGAAGGATCACGCGCACAGTATCCAGACGAACACGTTCAAATAAACTGAAAGCAGGATGGTCTTGAGCAATATTAACGCTCAAAGCGCCGTCGGCGGCAAAATCAGCAATTTGCTGCTCATCGGTAATTTCGATGCTATTGATGTAGAAATCCTGTGGTGAAGGTGAAAAGCTGTTTAAAGCATTGGTATATTCATCATTTAAGGTTGCCAGATCCAGCTTGTAATTTAGATAGCTTTTATTTAACGACGGTGTCACCTTACTTGATGTAAGTCCCCAGTAATTAAATGCTGCTTCATAATTGGCCAAAGCAATAAACATAGGTCGTTTTAAACTGTTTAACGAGCGATAAAATTTCGTTTCAAGCTCCGCCAAGACTAGCGAATCAGTTTCAATATCGGCGATAAGGTCTTCGATACGCATTACTTGGTTTGTATTGACTTCAGAAGCGATCAACAGCTCAACCATACGAGATTGCTCCTGTACAAGCTCTATTTGAACTGCATTGATAGACTTACCGTACACGATTAGTTTTTCCAGCTCAGCCAGATAACTGGCAGCGCCGACAACACCTAAACTATCAGCCCAACGTAGCTGGGTTCTGACATCAATCAACAAGATTTCCCAAGCATTATTACTTTCATGCAAAGACGGAATATCAAAACTTAAACCTTCAAATCTTTGTGCAATTTTATCGTATTTCAGATCACGCTTGATGGTAGTGGTCAGGTCCGCCATGCCTTTGACCGCACTGGTGACTTTCTCCAGCACACCCGCTACGGTTTTGATCTTAATTGCCAACTCTGTCAGCTCATAAGCGGTATCGGGAATATCTTTCGCTAGCGCATTTAGACCCTCAGCAGAGCCCACAAAAGATCCCGCAACAGCTGAACCCAGAGTAGCCACTGCAGTAAATACTTCTAATGCGACCAATAACTCTTGCTTCGTCTTCCAGTTTTCTAAGCCGACCAAAAAATTAGATCTAGCACGAAATACACTGGATTTTTGAGCGGAAAACAGCTTCTCAATCGAGGAACGTGAACTTTCTATTTTAGTAATTTTATCACGGACTAGATCGACAATTTCTGTTTCAGCGGCGATAGCATCATCAAGATTGGCTGACATTAAGCCTGCAGCATTTTTTCGCTCCTGTGCTGTTTTGTTTTGATCAGAGAAACGTTCGAATTGTGTCTGATAATCGACCATGGTATCGAGATAACCAGCATAGGTGTTCTGGTAAAGGCTTGCATCCAGATAAGGCACGTAATTATTCGCTTTGTTTGCAAATTCGGTAAATTGTTTCAGGTTCACACTTTGCAGATACAAATTGGCAATAAAAGGGTGCTCTGCCATTACCGTAGGTGCTGCACGTAAGGTTTTTTCCAACCAAGTTAACATGGCAATGCTCAAAGTAGGATCTTGATCATATACAGACGCCGCCATATCAAATGCCTTTTCAAAGACTTGCTGATGTCCTTCTAGATTTTGCTGTAGATATCCGCTGATATCACCGCTAACTGTTTGCACCTGGTGCCTGTCTGAATAAAGACTGATCAACTGACCACTACCACTTTTATTACTTTCGATCGCATCCAGCTCATAACGACCATCAGAATATACAACCAGTGCGCTGAGATTAGCACTGACTTCTTCGGCAAAAACACCGATCAGTTCAGTGCCTTTACTATCTAGACTAATGGTACCTCGGCCACTGCCAATAATACGCCTAGCAAAAATAAACAAAGACTGATTTTTTAGGGTTAAGACAAAGTTGTCTGACACTTCAACAGTATCGGCGACAATAACAATTGTCGTCGGTTTTTTTGATCCAATTTGCGCATTACCTAAAGTTTGCGTTAGATCGATATACAGATCTGCAGCCAGCATAGCAGTAGATGAAATCTCTTCGTTTTTAGTAAAAAATGTCTGGGGCAAGTTGGCGGGCTCGCTCAATCCATATAATTCGGTCCAGTCGGTAGCTTCTACATGATAAGAAAGCAGGCATGAAATAACGAGCGTTGAGGGTAAAAATGATTTAAACATAATAAAATCTCTTTCGCGTGGTCAAAGCAAAAGCCCTAAAGTAGATACTCTAGAGTTAAAACCTCCGCCGGCTCGATTAGTTTTAAAAGATAATGGCAAACGGGCTATTGCTCTGGAAAAAATAAGCACTTTTTGATTTGATATCGCCACCGGGCGCCCAAATTAATAGGCACCCAATGGCTGTAAGCTTATAAATTACAATGGTTCGTCGCCAACAACTATGTAGGCATTTTGCGCAAACTTGGCCGCCTTGTCAGAAATTTCTTGCCATTCTATCTGGATTTGGCCAACTGACGCATTGGCGGTTAAGCTAGCAACAAGCGCCGTAGCATTACCTAAACCATTTGGACCTTCAGTAGAACTTATCAAATCTAACATAGTGTTAAAATCGGCATTAATTCCCTGCCAGTGTCCTTTTAGCTTACTGACATGAGGAATAGCAACGCGGATCTTATTTTCTATATTAATCATGTTATTATATGACTCTTGGTAAGAAATATAGATTTTTTCCCGGTAACTCAGCTTCTCTTGAAGCGTCTTAATGTCGTCTTTTAACTGGTTACGTTCCTTACGTGCCCTTTCCGCCTTATCGCCATAAATACCCGCAACTGGTACTGCAGCAAAAATACCGTAAAACGGCACCCAAGCATATGTTACCGTGGTAGATGCAATAGTAACATATTTATCGTATTCGGCATTCAGCTGCTCAACACGCGTCTGAATTTCGGAAATCTGCTGTTTAAGATCACTACCGTCGTCTTCTAAGTATTCGGCATGGGTAGAACGCAAAGTATTTAACTGCCCGCTTTGCATGGCAATTTTAGCAGCAAAGTCCAGTAAATCCTCTTCGGCCTGCTCGGTATCCGTTTGGCGCGTTTCAGCATAAGATTTCAGAATATTAAGCAGGGCAATCGCGACCGCCCGCTTATTTTCAGCCTCAACATAATTTTTATTATCAACGGCATCCTGCATCGCAGCCAAGGAGTTGACCAGCGGCACCATAAACAGGCTATGGACATCAGCATAGTTACTTAACTTCAATGCGAGGCTGACCATATTCGGATAAATCTTCCGGTTCCAAGAATCGGCAGTGGCATTAACCTTAATATACTCATCAAGTAACGCCTGAAAAGTGTTGAATGAAACATCCTTCGGGATGCCAAAAGCATTTATCATCGATATTTTTGTTATCGGTAAACGCAGTGCTTCCTCAACATAACTCTGAATTTTAAACCACTCTTCCTGATATAGTAAAAATTTACCAGAGTCCAGATCAATAAACTGACCATTTACACCAATAACCGTATCATAATCCACTGGTTCCACGATAACTTCCGCCTGGGCCGGTAATAAGATACTGGCGCCGATTAACGAGAGTGCAAAACCTGACTTAATAACCTTCTGGTTGATAATTTGTAACTTTTTCATTATAACTTCCCTTTAATTTTTCATCGACTGGTACTTGGAGTGGTAAATTAATACCTAGCCTCAACGAGTAAATAAGATTAATTACACTATCAGGACATTCGTGAACCTGAAGTTAAATAAGCGATTAGCTCTTTAAATGAAGGATTATCCTATTGACTATGATGCTTTACGTACCTACGACTGGGTACACAAGGTTGACGAAGTGAAGCGATATATTGATAATGCAACGTCACAATAGCGGAGTATTATTAACATGAAACTTAGCTTTGGTTCTACGTGTCTTTACTACTGCGGATCAATAATGGCATACCTATTTGATCTTCAAATTTACGCATCGCAATACTCAGCGCAGATTGAGCAATGCCCAAGTGTCCGGCCGCCTTGGTATAACTGCCCAGTGCAACAATCGTGGCAAAATAATGCAGTATTTTAGAATTAAGCATAACTAAAATAGATACCTTCCATGATATTTATATATTTTTCATATTAGCATTAGATCGCTAGTCTATAAGCATTGTTAGTACCGCATGACCCTAATAAAGCAGATCATGCTACTCCCTTAACTATTTACCTTAGTTATCAGCAGGATTAATGAATGATTGCACTGCATTCTCAAGACTATAAAAAAGTAACCTTAGGGCTTGGACTAGGCTCATTTCTGGTGTTTTGCAATTTATATTATTTTCAGCCGCTACTGCCGTATTTCATGGTCAAGTTTAACGCCACTGAATTACAAGTTAACTGGTTATTCTCTAGCACCACCTTAGCGATCGCTTTGTCCTTACTGCCTTGGGCAATCTTATCTGAAATAATTGGCCGCAGACCGATTATGCGTTGCAGTTTAATACTGATCCCCTGTATTAACTTTTTAATGTTTATTAGCGCAGATCTACACACATTAATATTACTGCGTGCATTGCTTGGCATTGCACTGGCAGGATTTATTGCCGTGGCAGTGGCATATATGGCTGAAGAATTAGAGCCACCAGCAATGTTGATCGCAATTGGCGGTTACATCAGTGCCAATACGTTAGGTGGTATTATTGGCCGCATATATGGCGGCGTCATGACCGATGCAATTGGTATACAGTGGACGATGCTTGTGATGTCGATACTCAGTGGTATAGCACTGCTCATTATATTTCCGCTGATATTAAAACAACGCCACTTTATCGGCCGACAAGGTAGGTTACTGCATCATGTAGTACAAATCGTCAGGCATGTTAAAAACCCGAATCTGATTTTTGCAATGTTGATTGGAGGGCTCAACTTTTCGGTATTCATTAATATTTTTTCAGTGATGGGATTCAAGTTATCTGCCGCGCCCATATCTTTACCTGCCAGCTTATTATCACTGCTGTTCTTGTGTTACCTCAGCGGCACATTATCAGCAAAATTAAGTGGACGCTGGATGCACGCACATAGTCTATTCAGCGGGCTATTACTCGGGATCGGCATTAGCCTAGTCGGGCTCATCATCCTATCGCAGCAAACGATGCTGACAATCATTATCGGTTTATTAGTATTAAGCGCTGGCGCATTCTTTATTCATGCTCTCGCTTACAGCCATATTGGCCGCAGTGCGACACAAGGTAAATCAACCGCAACCGCGCTATACCTTGTCATGTACTATTCAGGCGGTAGTATTGGTGGCTTTATTCTTATTTACTGTTGGCAAATCGGAGGATGGTGGCCGGTGCTTGCTGCGACAAGTATTATTTATACCATGATGGTGAGCTTAGTCTTTGCACTTAAATTTGTGTCTCGCAGTTCACTCAATTTCAATAAAACCACTCTAACCGTGTAATGTGATTCAACACCGTACATCAATCATAAAATTGACACAATCTGACATAATTCGGCACATCATTGCCACTTTTATACTTTATAATATCGTTATACATTCATAAATCAGAGGATATTAGTTTGAACTCTCGACATATTTTTAGTACATTTTTAAATAGTGTTATCTTCATCAGTATACTGTTTACCTCAATACCTGCAATTTCAGCAACCTTAATCACGTCAGATAACCCTATTACCGTATCACTATCTACTATAAAAAAAGTGGAACAGCAATTGATCGGAAATGCAAAAAATAGCTCAGGTATTGGTATTTCTGTACTCGACCTCAAAACAGGCCAGCAATGGCATTACAATGGTAACAAACGTTTTCCGTTAATGAGTACATTCAAAACATTAGCTTGTGCCAAATTACTCAATGACGCAGATAATGGAAAAATAAATATCAATACTCCTGTCACTATCAAGCAATCTGATATTTTATCTTATGCGCCGATCACCAAAACGATGGTCGGTAAAACCATGACATTAGACGAGATCTGCGCAGCAACTATGTTAACCAGTGATAATACCGCCGCAAACATAATCCTAAGTCATATTGGAGGCCCTCAAGCGCTAACATCATTCATACGCGGGCTTAACGACCAAACGACCCGATTAGATCGTATCGAACCTTTTCTTAATAACGTAGATATTAATGAGATTCGTGATACAACAACCCCAAATGCTATGGCTAGCACGCTTTCAGCACTACTCTACCACGGTGCACTCTCGACACAATCAACACAAAAATTAAAACAATGGATGATGAATAATAAAGTATCGGATTCACTTCTACGGGTAGTCTTACCAACGCAATGGTCTATTGCCGATAGGTCTGGATACGACGGTAATCATGGTTCAAGAGGCATTACAGCGGCAGTTTGGTCAAGTAAACGCCAACCACTAATCATAACTATCTATCTGGGTCAAACAGGAAAATCAATCAGTCAACTTAATAAAGCAATTGCTGAAATAGGCGAAAGTATCTTTGCCAATTATTGATGAAATCGACTATTCAATTTGGGACGTTGCACAATCACTTAGGATCAGGAAAAGCGGTTGGTAAAGTAACCTTAACAGCGTAATTATACAGACGGTTTTAATACCCTAAAATACCTAAAAGCACCACAACGACTGTTATTGACAGGAAAAATTGTGGTGCTTTTTTGTTTCTATATTTCTATATTTCTATATTTCTATATTTCTATATAAAGCCTAGATTGCGACTCTAGCTGCGACAGCCAGTAAGACCACACCAGTGACCTTATCAATCCTGTGCACATTATTTTTTAATTTAGCGAGTAATGATGATTGCGATAATACAATCGCAATGATGCAATACCACAAGGTATCAATACTAAATACCGTACCCACCATGATCAGGTTTTGTAACCAACCCGCATCCGCTTCGACAAATTGACCGAACAAGGCCAAAAAGAAAATCGCTAATTTAGGATTAAGAAACGCGATCATAAAGCCTTGTACAATACTCTCTTTTAAGGTCACCGCTTCCTCTTGCTGATCCACATCATCCAATGTAGGTTTTGAGGTTAGCGCTTTGTAAGCCAAGCGCAGTAGCATGGCAACGCCCGCATATTTGATCACATTAAATAACCACGGTGTTTGTTGGATCACAATAGCCAAACCGACCACTGTTAACGTGGCATACACACCAACACCCACACCATGAGCAATACTGGCTGCAACACCATTAACACGACCACCCGAGATAGTATGCTTTAACACCACCGCCAGACTCGGACCCGGCGTCATCGCCCCCATCATGCAGATCAGCGCTAAAGACATCCACGCAGTTAATTCCATTCCAACTCCTCGTTTATTATATTGTTATATAAGGATAATCAATTGCCCTTATCTACCCTCATATTAATACAGCCAAAGCATGAGTTAAAATTGCGTTTACGACTTATTAGCATGAAGTAATTTCATACCTATGATTTTGGTACGCTCAAGATGCTTGTTTAAGAAGGGAAAACATAATTCTCTGAACCAAGTATGCTCAGGATCTTGATGGTGTTTCGCATGCCATAACAGGTAATATTGCTGCGGTTTAAGCGTAATAGGCAGTCGCATGACCCGAAGATCGTATGTTTGTGCAAAATCAGCCGCAATGTGTAGTGGCGTCGTCAATAAGGTATCAGTTTTTAATAACAGCTCAATCGCCGATTGAAAGAAGGGTACTGATGCAAAAACCAGGCGCTGCTCACCCAATGTCGACAAGGCTAAATCAACGGGGCTGTCTTTATCGCCACCACCACTGATCAGTACATGCTTCGCATTGATATACTCAGTCACCGATAACTCATCACTCAAACACAAAGGGTGCTGACGGCGACATACAACCACCAGCTGATCTTCACCAATACTTTTTCCATGTAAGTTCTCAGGCACAAAATCCGTAATCGTGCTCACCAGATCCAGCGGCATGTCAGCCAACTCGGTTAACTTGTCTTTATGCCACAATTGATATTCAACACTAGCACTAGCGGCATTGAGAGCAAGCTCACAACATATTGACGGTAAGATCGCTTGCGCAACATAATCACTAGAAGCTAAGGTAAATTGACGTTGGCATCGGCTTGGATCCATCTCACTCGGTAAATACAAATTATCTAACGTCTGCATCAATACGGGTAATTGCGCTTTTAACGCTTCGCCCTTACGTGTCAATACAAACTGATTGCCCTCTCTGATCACGATCTTGTCATGAAACGCCGCGCGAATTTGCATTAAGGCTTTGCTCATTGCCGATTGAGTGACATTGAGCTGTCGTGCAGACTCGGTCAGGTTACGCGTTTGTAATATCGCAATTAACGCCGGTAATAATTTGTAGTTATTCAAAAGAGCACTCGCCATATAAGATCATCAACTAACCATCATAACGTAGATTTTATTTTTCAGACAACGTCCTCAAATCCAGAGATCAGTTTCATGTTACTCCATTTCGAGACAGAGCAATCAGATTTATAAAAACTAATTGAGTAAAACCTTATTCCGTCACATTTATATGGTCCATAATTAAATGGGTTTAAACCTTGTTTCGCATTCAATTAACCACAGGGTTTGTTATATAGACAAGATTAAACAAGGAAGGATGATGGATAATACAATTAAAACAATCGGTCTCAGTGGCACATGTTATTGGTGTACAGAGGCTATCTTTTTATCTTTGCACGGAGTGACAAAAGTAGAACAAGGTTGGCTGTCTTCCGTTGGTGAACACGACTGGTTTTCAGAAGGGATTATTGTTACTTACATGCCCGAAGTCATCAGCTTAAAAAATATAATTGCCATTCACTTACATACTCACAGCAGTACCAAAATCCATTCGATGCGAGCTAAATACCGGAGTGCTGTATATGCAATGGAACCCTACCAAATGACCGAAATAAAACACAACCTCGCATTACTCCAAGATGAATTTGACACGCCATTAATCACTCGCGCTTATACATTTAACCAATTCAAACTGTCTGACGAATCCATTCAAAACTATTACTACAGCGATCCAAAACGGCCATATTGCAAAAACATCATAACCCCAAAATTAAAAAGATTGTTCGATAGCCATGCCCATTTAATGAACAAAGACAAATTACCAATAAGAGCATAATAAAACCATATTGCTTTCATGAATATAATTGACAGTGTTCACAATATAAAGATAACCATGTGATATTACTCAAAAATATCGACTGATGTTATGGTAAGACGTTAAGGATATACTAATATCGAAAAGTCGAAGCTAATAAATATTGTTCCAGTTTTGGTCGTGGATGAAATGCCTAAAATACCGTCAACGATAGAGACCAAGCTACCTATTATTTAATGGTCGACGACTTTACTATACCTTTCATTGTACACTCAGGGTTTTAATAATGTTAATTAAGGAACATAAACATGAAAATTAAAATATTCTTAACCTTCATATTGCTTTCATTTCAGTCATTTGCCGCAGACACATTTAATGTAGTGAGTGACTTATCATCGGTAAGTTTTGCCACGATTAAAAAACAATTTGTGGTTGAACCAGCAACCATCAGTGGACTAACAGGCAGCTTGGATGAACGCGGTAAATTTGAAGTTAAAGTGCCAGTAGTAAATGTAGATACTGGTGTTTCAATCCGTAATGATCGCCTTAATTCACTATTCTTTAACTCTGCAATAAATCCAACCATTGCGATTAACGGACAATTTGAATTAGCCACTTTTAAGCAAGATATCGGAAAAGCGATTGTACCTGCCGCTGTTTCTTTCTACGGT
The DNA here is from genome assembly GCF_018219435.1 of Moritella sp. 28. Classification (NCBI taxonomy): domain Bacteria; kingdom Pseudomonadati; phylum Pseudomonadota; class Gammaproteobacteria; order Alteromonadales; family Moritellaceae; genus Moritella; species Moritella sp. 28. Next base: position 4,043,005 of record NZ_CP056121.1, read on the forward strand.
AAGACAAAGACATTTAACTTTCCTGTTATCATAACTAAAACCAAGAATGCCATCACTGTCAGTTCGTACGCCCCCGTTATCGTGAGAGCCAGTGATTTTAGTATCCCAACAGAAAACTTAACCAAGCTTTCAGCTACGGTCGGTGGTCTTGCCCTTTCTGATATCATTCCATTAAATATTAATCTGGTATTTAAAAAATAATTATTAATAACAAACTCTTGAACCAGATTAAGGCTTATTGAAATAAGCCTTAATCATTAAAGCTAAACAGTGACTACGATAATCGTTTACCCTTTCCAGTCCTTCATATTTAAACTGACTGTCTCATATATTGCTTCGGTGGTCTGCCTAACGTCTTCTTAAAAAAGGTAATAAAGGCACTGACCGACTCATAGCCTAAATCTTCTGATACCCGCTGTACCGATTCATTTGAGGATAATTTTTGCAATGCCATGACCAGATGAAGTTGCCCACGCCAACGCCCAAACGTCATGCCGACCTCTTTCTTCACCAATCGAGAAAATGTTCTTTCACTCATTGCAAATAACGACGCCCACTCCCCTACTGTTTTACGATCCGCGGGATTAGCCAATAACAGATGAGCAATCTTATTAAGTCTCGGTTCTGCGGGGATAGGAAAATCAAAGTGCTCTTTCGGCATACAGATCAGTTCATCAATCAATACTTGCGTGAGTCTCACGGTCGCGTCATCAGATGCATAGTCCTGATTCTTACTTGCCAAGCTAATAATAAGTTCGCGTAGTAACGGAGAGATCGATAGTGTGCAACTTTTATCGGGTATGCCGGGAATATCAGGATCAACAAATAACATACAAACATCTGAACTTAACGAGATATGATTACTGTGTAGCACTTGGCTTGGGATCCATACGGCGCAATTTGCAGGAACCATCCATATAGCGTCCGCAATTGAGCAACGGACAAAGCCTGTCAACGGCATCACTAACTGACACTTCACGTGTTGATGAACTGGCATTTCCTGACCACGTTCAAAACTTGAAGTACGTAATGCATTGACACTTTCTACGTATCTGTCTGAATCAAAATCTAAAGCGATATTAGGTAACGCCATATACTGTCCGAATTTAGCAATAAAATGTCAATGTACACAAATTCAGCATGATTGAATAGAGATAATATAGTGGCATAGCTTCAAGAGGACAGAAATATGTCACATAAGAATACACGTAATATTGTTCATCCCGTACTGGTTATTATCGGTATTTTACTGATTTCCAGTAACCTCCGAGGCCCAATAACCGGCATTGGACCAATTTTAGAGTTCATCTCTAACGATCTTGCTTTATCCGCAACACAGGCAGGTATGCTAACCACATTACCATTGCTCGCCTTTGCTATTTTTTCACCGATATCATCGGGGTTAGCACGCAAGATAGGACTCGAACCATCATTAATGCTAGCACTACTCGCCATCACCAGCGGTATTATCATTCGCTCTGCAGGCTCAACGCTCACCCTGTACTTAGGAACTTGTGTCATCGGTATCGGCATTGCGATAGGTAATGTACTCTTACCTAGCCTGTTAAAACGCGACTTTCCTAATAAAGTACCCACATTAACCGCTATTTACGTATTGGTGATGGGCGTTGGCGCAAGTATCAGTTCTAGTACAACAATCCCGATGCTTCATCTGGCTGATACACTTAATGTTACCGTCATCCCAAGTTGGGCATTCGCATTAGCTGGTACAATTATACTTCCGGTGGTAACCATGTTGATTTGGTTACCACAAATGAGCAGCCACACTAGACCAACCCTTGATACCCCCGAAATTGACAGTCATAGCTACCTGTGGCGCTCTGCGGAAGCGTGGCAAGTTTCAGGGTTCTTGGCTTTGAACTCATTTATTATGTATGCCTTTATCGCCTGGCTACCCAGTATTTTGATTGATAATGGCTACTCTGAACATCAAGCGGGTTATATCCACGGTATCCTGCAACTCGCAACTGCAGTACCCGCTATCGTACTGATCCCATTAATGGCAAAACTAAAAGATAAACGCTCACTTAGCTTAACAATGACGATTCTCGCATTCATTGGTATTGTTGGATTACTCATGATGCCCCAATACGCTATTATCTGGGTGATGATGTTTGGTTTTAGCTGTGGGGGTGGTTTTATTCTCGGTTTATCATTTGTAGGTCTACGGACCCATGATGCGCATCAAGCCGCTGCATTGTCGGGGATGGCGCAGTGTATAGGTTACCTATTTGCAGCAACTAGCCCAATAATTTTTGGTTCACTGCATGAAATGACTGGAAGCTGGGATATACCATTAATTATCACAGCTAGCATGAGTATTATATGGACAGGCTTGGCTACACAAGCAGGTAAACCCAAGATCATCACTCAAGCGATCACATCTAGCTGATGCTAACCTTGGTTGGTGCTTTAACGTCGTGATAACGGAAGCAATCGGTGGTGTGCTCGTTGACCATACCGATTGCTGCATCAATTCATAACAAGTTGTTAGTTCTGAAAATTAGCAGCCACTCGTTGTAACGGTAAATTCTTGAATTGAACTGGTATGACGGTACTCTGCATAACAAAGATCATTCATTAAATTACCCGTGCCATAACCGATACGCGAATGACCATTGTCTTCATATACGCTAACGTCAGCATGAATCGCTGTTCTTGTCGTATTATTTTTAGTTACGTGGTCAGGAGTTCCTAACGCAAGAAAGGTTTCAATAAAGTAAAGGTTTGGCGTTGTGGCTTCACTTTTAGTTTCCGGGTATCCACGATAAAACTGATAATTACCATACTCAGTTTTGATTGTTTCATTATCACCCAATATATCTTTAATTTGCGCTTTCATATGCAGTAGCTTTACTGTTTCCTGAAGGCTACCGTAAAAGCTTTCAACCGCAGCTTTTTTCGCATCGCCACGTAAATCAATAAAACGAGGGATCGCAGCGGCTGCAAGTACGCCAAGAACAATAATAGTAATAACTAATTCTATGAGTGTAAAACCGTTATTTCTTTGTGAATGAATAAAATCCATTTTTTGTCTCTGCTAAATTTTAAACGGTTGGCACTATAACATAACTAGTGCCGCCCACTTTATTAAAATACAGGTTAAAAAATGAATTGGTAAAGGAAGCCAGCTCCTACAGCCATCCCTAAAATCACGAATAAGAATGCGGCGATCATCTGGTTTTTAAAGATAGATTTAAGTAAAATAACTTCCGTTAAACTCGCGCCAGCACTACCAATAATTAACGCCATTACCGCACCTAGACTCATGCCTTTTGCTGCTAACGCTGCACTTAATGGAATTACAGCTTCCGCACGAATATACAGTGGAATACCAATGACGGCTGCAACAGGAATTGCAAATGGATTATCTTCACTAGCAATACTAGCCACAAATTCTGTCGGCATAAAACCATAAATTATTGAACCCAGTGCGATGCCACCGATTAAATAAGGTAATACCTTCTTAAAGTCAGTCCATGTAGTTAGCCAAATTTTCTTCCACTTGCTTATCGGTGCTTGTTTTCCGCCACAGGTAGATGCACACCCTTGCGACTTTCCTACAAGTGCAGGTTCAATATACGCTTGTGGCTTGACATATTTTTCAAAACCGAGTTTTTCCAAGGTATAACCCGCAATAACGGATACCCCCATTGCGATGGTAAAGTAAAAAACTGTAACTTTAATACCAAAAGTGGCAGCAAACAGGCCGATAATAATGGGGTTTAATAGCGGACTGGCAAACAAGAACACCATCATAGTACCGAACCCAGCTTTAGCACGTAACAAACCTTTCAAAAAAGGAATTGTTGAGCATGAGCAGAACGGCGTGATAGCCCCTAGCAAACCAGCAAGGATATAGCCCTTGCCGTACTTACCACTCAAGAGACTTTGGATCTTGGCTGGCGGAATATATTCTTGCAATACACCCACTGCATAACTAATAAGTAAAAAAAGTACCGTTAACTCTGCGGCTAAGAAGCCAAACATTCCTAAGGTATCCATCACCATTTCTTGTGTAATGTTAAACATAACTCAAATCTCTATATTTCTAGAATATTGGAAATATAGACTTGAAAGTAAATTATGTCAAGGATATTTCTATAAACGTGGAAATATAAGATGTGTGAGCATCAACCTAATGCTAAATGATACAGTCTTAGTTGGCGCTTTATTCTTTCGCTTAAAACATTAATGCGAACCGGTTTAGTAATGTAATCATCAGCCCCTAAAGCAAGTGAGTTTATTTCAGCTAACTCAGTATCGTAGGCAGTCACCATGATGATTGGGCCATCAAAAAACTGCTCTTTTAAAGTTTTAAGTATACTTAAGCCTGAAGTATGTGGAAGCTGTATACCTAAAAGAGTAAGTTTAGGCTGAGCTTCAATAATAAACTCCACAGCACCATCACCAGTATCAAAAAAATCGATATTATAACCTTCTATTTCAGAAAGAAAATAATACAACATTTCTCGAAACTGCGGGTCATCATCTACGATCACAATGTCTAACATATACTTCCGATTTCTTTTATTATGCATATATCTACTGAAGAAATAAATGTAGAGTCATTATTATCTTTTTCTTCCATTTTAAATAAACACCTATAGTTATATTTATATTCGAGCATAATTATTAATGTCCGTATATATTATACACTTATAAAAACACCCATTTATATGTGTTTTTATTATATCTTTATTATTTATTTATTATTTATTATTTATTAGGAGCACATTCATCAATATATACGAACTACCGACGTTAAATAGTTAATTTAAATCGATAACAAAAACTAACTAATTCTGCTTTGATGTTTTATTATTATACATTTTATGATCTATATCGCGTAATAACGCCTGCAATGATATCGTTCTCTCACGCCTCAATGAGATACCAGAAGATACAGAGACATCAAGCTTTTCACCCGTTTCTTTAATACTGAAACTGAATCGCTGTAAACGCGTAAATGAGTCAGAGACTTCAGGTACTATTTTATTGAGGGTAAGTACAAACTCGTCCCCGCCAATACGATATGCTTTTCCTGGCCAATAACGTTGAATATGCTGAGCAAGTGCGACAAGCACCAAGTCTCCTACATGATGACCATAATTATCGTTAATACTTTTGAAATTATTAATATCCATATAGACAAAAACACACTCACTTTTAACCCCAGATTTGAACCTACGAGTCAGTGCTCGTCGGTTACCTAGTTTAGATAACAAATCTGTCGTAGTTTGAATATATAAATAATAGGTAAATAAAAGTAAGAACATAACAACGCAAGTAAAAGAAACCTGAGTAAACCGAATATATTTTTTTTCTGCTAACAAAGCAGATTTCCAATCAGGCTGTAATCCATGAAAGTTGACTATGTGCTTCACATTAACGAGAGGAAGCGCTTCAGAAAACAGCATCGCGTAATCTTTCCCCAGCGCTGTACGTTGAAAGGCCATAGATACACCCGTGGAGATTTCGGTAGATATAGATTTAGCCTGAGATACAGGTAGAATTCTACGCTCTGTTGTCATTAATTTATTGAAATTACCTTCCCCTATTGGGACGTAATCTACATCTCCATTAAGTAAAGCTTCAACCATCTTATCTTGGCTTGAAAATCTAGATAAAGGTTTTTTAGGTAATCGCTGTGTAATAACATCGTCGAAGTAATCAGCCTCTACAACGCCTATCCGCTCACCAACTAATTCAGATAGTTGATGATATTGATTTATTTTGTAACCAGCACGACTGATCAATAGTAAATGAGGTTTGTAATAGGGTTCACTAAAATAGAATTTTTCTTTACGAGAATCAGTAATAGTCATCGCCCCTACCATATCAATTGATTTTTTATCTAAGTCGTTATAAATATCTGCCCAGGGTTCATCAACGCCATTCACTAATTGGCACTTAAACCCGAGTATAAAACAAACTCTCCTAACAAGAGAAAGACTCAACCCATTGATTGGTGCACTTCCATCTTCTTCTAAATCTTCGACTTTGAATTGAATGACATGATTGGTATCCACACTACTACTCGTAACCTTTTGTCGTAGCGACTTTAGTCTAACATTGTGCTCATTTTTATTAATAATATTCGCGACCTGATGCTGTAGCTTATTTTCACTGAGCAGACGGTTAATCTCATCAAGTAGATCGGCATTTTTTCCATGTTTAGTCGCAATCGAAACGGGAGTCATATCAAAAACACTTGATACTCTCTCTGCTTTAAAACCTTTTTTAAGTGCAAGTTCAAGCATCCCTGAATTGCCAATAACGACGTCTACATCGTTATGCTGAAGGTAATCAAATGCAGAATCAATATCCTGATAAGTAGCAAAAGACTTGTTATAAAACTGTAATTTTAGAAAATCATGATATGTTGACCCACTGGGTGTTAAAAATTTATTAACAGTTGATTTATTAAATTTATTTTTTGTGAAAATGTACGATAAATCGGTATGCACAGGGGCAGTAAAATCCAGAAAAGACGATCTTTCAGATGTATATGTAATATCGGCAGTAAAATCCAAATACTCTGTATTCAACAAATACAATATATCATCGTAGCTTTCATAATAATGAAAATCAAAATCAATCAATAATTCATCTGATATTTTTTGGAAAACAAACGCACTAATCTTGTCTCGTTTAACAATACCCACATCATAGGTTTCTCTTTTTGCATAAGCACAATTAACCTCTATTAACAAAGTTAAAAATACAAAAAGTAAATTTTTCATAATACATCCAAATTAAATTTATAACTGCACATTTTCAGTAAAATCTATCTTTTCTATTGGCTTTGGTCTCGAAAAAAAGAATCCTTGTGCAGTATTAATCTGTTCTTTTTTCATCAATTCAACTTCACATTGTTTTTCAACACCTTCGACAACTATTTTGGCGCCTAGCGTTCTTACAATCTGGCATGTTAACGAGAACAGTTCCGCCCCTATTTTATTATAAGTATTCATTGTTAGCGTGCGATCAATCTTAACGATATCAAATTTGTATTTAGACAAATAACCTAATGATGAATAACCAGAACCAAAATCGTCTAAAGCAATTTTAACCCCCAAAGCTCTAAACTTTTTAATCGTTTTAGCTGTATTAAACTCATCTTTAATCAATACATCTTCGGTTATTTCTAAAATGATGCTAGAAAAAGGGACTTCCACCTTTTCAATTTCTTCTTTTACAGCATAAAAAAAATCTTTTCGAATAAATGTCACTGGTGATACATTAATTGAAACTGTAATGCCAAATTCCTTAATGATCGTCGCGGTTTCAGTCAATGCCCGATGCAATACCCAAAAGTCGAGTACTGAAGCCAATCCCACTTTATTAAAATCATCTATAAATATTGGTGGTGTTATTTTACCCTGACGATCTCTATGTCGAATCAATGCCTCGATAGACACAATATTTTTAGTGATAAAATTATATTGAGGCTGATAAAATAATACAAAGTCCCCACTCCTTTGCAGTTTATTAATACGATTCTGAGCGAGAATATTCTGATTCATTGCTGGTAACATGCCACCTATCGATTTACTTTCGTCCGATTTATCATAATCAAAATAGTTATCCGAAATAGACTTGGAATACACAATATTTGCCATTTTTATACTATCCATCCGACGAAAAAATGGGTAGTAGATAAAAATACCGAGAATGACAATGACCGCTTGTAACACGACTGCGTTCATATCACCATCTGTAGATAAATAGCCACTGAATAATGTCGGTGTCATCCAACTAATTGGAATCGTAACAGGAGTGACTAAACCTAGTGTCGTCACTAAATAGGCAAGAGACAGAGATAATATGGGAACCATAATAAAGGGAATGATTAAAATTGGATTAAACATGACAGGTAAGCCATATATCACTAATTCATTAATATTAAAAAAACTAAATATTAATGACACAGCACCAAGTCGACGATAACCTTTATTTTTTGTTAATAACATACAGATAACTAAACTCAACGAATTTCCAGCACCACCTATCGACGCATAAGCGGTCAAAAAAAGGCTATTCACAATATGCACAGAATGGCATTGAATGTCAGTAATCGCTACCGAATGGCTGCAATCAAGACCTGCAGAAGAACCAGAAAGTACAGCATGGCCATTCATGCCAATGAACCAAAGCAGATTCCGACTTGTTTCTAATATAAGCGCATTAAATATAGGGTTAATATCATAATGAATAAACCAATTCACTGTTTCAGTCATCACGAAACAAGACAAGTAGAATGCAGGAAGCCCTATGATGACAATCACTAATAAAGTGATGCCAACAAGGTTTATCGACTGATCTATCACTGAGGGTAGTTCAGAGCGCATAAACCATTTTTTGCTCTGAATATAAAAGATAAGTTTAGAAACAAATACTGGAATTAATACGGCCATAAAAAATGGGATATTCATATTAAGCAACGCAGTGCTGTCTATCACTTTACACGTTTTACATATAATTAAAACGATCACTAAAGATGAAGTGATTACCAAAATGCGCGATACACCTTCTTTTTTAGAAAGAAATAAAGAAAAATAAGTCAATAATAATACTGGATATAGCGAGCGTGTACTTTCGGAAACAAGTTCCATAAACAAGCTAAACCGATGAAATTCCCCCCCCGCAAAAAAAGACGATAAAACTTCACATAATGCTGAAATAACTGGAATTGGTAACAACATAATAAACGTATTACACAGTCCTCGTAAGTATATATTTTTTGACAATTCTTCAAAAGTGTTATTAATCATTCTATTAAACATGGTTATTTTTCATCATTACTGTTGTCTCGGTATTGATTATAAGTTAGCATTTTCGCCAATTATCATAATCATAAAATCACTAGGGCTTATAGGCTTTGAGTACTTCCATCCCTGTACTTTATTTACGCCAAGTTCAATAACAAGCGACTCATCCTCCTCATTCTCTATCCCTTCAAACACAATATCATCACTAAAATTTCTTATTTCTTTAATTAAATTTTTAACCGACCTCTTGAACTTGTCATTGTTATGCATTGCATTAAACAAACTTCGATCTAATTTAATACAGTCAAACCTGAACTCACTGAGCAGGATCATCGATGAGTTACCGGTAGTGAAATCATCTAATGAAATTTGCACACCAAAATCATTTCTTATTTCTGTAATAAAACTAATAACCGCATTTTTATGCTCTGATGCTATTGATTCAATAATTTCTAGTTCCAAATTTTTGATCATGTCATTTTCAGTCAATATCGCTCTGAATTTTTTCTTAAACGTCTCACAAGCTATACTTTCAGAACTCACATTAACCGAAAAAACAACATCATAAATGTTATTTATCTTAATGAAATCTATCGTTTTTTCTAAAATCAGATAATCTAACTCTGGTACTCTTCCGCATTTTTCTAAATAATTTACAAATACCGCGGGAGAGTAATGCTGTCCATTTACATAGAGGCGAGCGAGGGCTTCAGCACCGTATATAACACCTAATTTCAGATCGAATTTAGGCTGAAAGTTAACACTAAAACTTTTGTATTTTAACGCTTGAGTAATAACCTCTTTAATTACATTTTTATTGATGTAATCTTGTACTTCTTTTGAATTTTCGTAAGAATAAAATAAAGCGCCATCATTAAGAGAGTTAGCATACATAGCTTCAGTACTTGCTATCAGGTCTAATTTAATATCGCAGGTCATTTTTTTTACACCACAATTAAATATCACCTTTTGCTTCTCTGAGTTATTCTTCAATATCCCCAATCTGTATTCGAGAATTTCTACTGAGCTATTTTTTGAAAAGACAACAAAGTGATCACCATAAAGCCTGAATATTTTATCAACCTTAGGAAAACTATTTACAAGAATGCTTGAGAAAGTCTTAATTACGTTATTAGCATATTCAACGCCTTCTACTTTCTTAATACTTTCTAAATTCGATATACTAATATAAGTGATATAATTATAACTTTTTTTCTTATGATACTTTTTCATCAAGCTCGAATTTAATAGTTTTGTGAGGGGGTCAACAGTCACTTTTTTATAAACAAAATAAAGATAAACAACGAAAATTATAGATAATATTATATAAGAATAAAAATCTCTTAATCTCAATTCCTTTTTACCGTCAATGACAGACTGTAAAGTAAGCTCTCTAGCATGTTTATCGACTGCAACATACCCTGTGTTATTGGATATCTCGATGAGTGAATTTAGGATTGACAGTAAGGCTTTGCTGTCTGGATGCTCTTTAGGTACTAAAAATACAACAGATTTAAAACTCAACTGTTCTTCAGTAAAGTTTAACCCTGGGTTCTGCGCGAGTAACAGCTTCCCATCTAAATTTGTCGAAATAAATGCATCAATACCACCTTGCATAAAGTATTCGACCATTTCTTCTTGATGTAAAAACTCTATATATTTTTTTGACGGAGAACGCAGGTCACTTGGCATCTCTTTCATTATACCAATTCGTTTTACATCATTAATGTCAGTGTTTTTGAACAGTACAATACGAACTAACCCTAAACTATTAGTGGGCCACCTATCGCTCAATTTCTCTTTATCGTATATAGCCATCTTTACGTCATCGCCATATAATTTAAAGCAGTTATCATCATGGCAATCTTGATCAATAAGATTAATGCCATAGATCTCATCGGCAAGATTTTTATACTTGTTGAATATCAACAGGTTGTTATATTTATCGGCATAAAAAGGAAATAAGTGAAAATCCATTAATACATTGATATCATTACCATTCTGTAACGTTGCATTCGACAATGACAAATACTGATTATTAAAGCCGATAATTTCTTTCTCCAATTGAGTTTTATCGATACCTTCGATAATCTCATTTATCACTGGCAATAATATGTCACTTTTGCTTTTTATAACCGCAATATGGCTGCCCATAATTTCCGATATCGGCATTTTAAAACCGTGGTAATTTGTAATATGAGAACTACCCGACACAAACAACGGTTCTTTGTTCAAATCAGAAATAGATCCCACTAGCTTTATATTATTTTCAAACCCTATTGATTCTAAAAAAACTTTGGTCATTTCAATCCAAGCAGAACCTTTAAGTGTCGCTATTGACTGACCTGATTTCAGGCTATTCGTTAACGAGTTACTGCTTACTATATAGGGAGCTTCATCGCTAACACTTATTGAATAGTCTAAATATTGATTTCGTTCTTTACTCTTAGCAAGATCAAAAATCAGATCTACTTTCCCACTCTTAGCCAATGCAAGCAATTCAGCTAGGGGCTTTTGAATAATGAGGGTCTCAACGCCTAAACAGCTTTTTAGTGGTTTTTCTATAATTTTATAGGCAAAATCGCCATTCGCAATTTTTCTTGCGTATAGGCTACCGCTTACAACACCAATTTTGATTGCTTCATTCTGATAAGGAAGCATACCTGTTACAGCATGTTTGGTGCTACAAGTAGCATAAGAGGGAGTTATAAAGATAAGAAAGAATAGTGGGAAAAAGTAATGTTGCTTGAATATAAAAGAAATCGACTTCATCATAAGGGTTTCACTCTCCACTACTCTTAACTTACTAGACCAAGTCTATGAGTATATCGAGATTAACCCTTTCAAACTTTAAGTAAACTTAAGTAATCTTAAGTAAATGTAAGTAAACCCAAGTAAACCCGAGCCTGTCGAGTGTTAATAAAGATAAAACTGAGTTGCGTCAATACAAGCACAACTCTTATTAACCGCAGTTAGAGTTCTGTTAACTCAATATCTACGCGCCTATTTTTTTCACGCCCCTCTGAAGTATCATTGTTAAATTCAGGCTTTTTTTCACCTTTTGAATCTAGCAATATCCCCTGAGAATTAACACTATTTTCGATCAGGTATGTCTTCACGCTTTCAGAACGCTTTATACCGAGTTCATAGTTATAGATGTCCCTACCGATAGAGTCGGTATGACCAGTCAATTGTAAACCAGTATTTGAGTCTTTCAGGCTACTCGCTAACTCATTTAAAATGTGTCGACTTTCGCCTGTTAACTTGTCTTCATCAAAAGAAAAGTTAACTCGAGCAAAAATATCGCCACTACCCTCAGTAAAATTAAGACCACTATTTCTATATAAATATTCAGCGCACTCTTCTTTTAAGCCCGAATCACGGAAGCTCTCTTTCATGCGTTTCAACACATAGTCAGTCTCGCTGCTAGCCTTAACTAACATCATTTGACCTTGCTTTTCGTGGACCGTATTTACCTCGCCCATGTGAACACCTAGTTGATATTCTAGCTGCTCACTAGAGCAGTAAGAGATAAATTCGTTTTGTTTCATTGCCTTTGCATAGGCACTTGTACAAGCTGATAATATTAATAACGACAACACTATTTTAGATTTCATATATTCCCATTCATTCACAGTTACTTTAGATGACCGATTTCTTCAGATATTAGCTCTAGGATCTTATCTAATATTTCTTGTTCATTTTCGGCTTTATAAACATTATCAATGCCGACACACCTCGCTAGCTCTACGTTATCACTTAGTGGATAACCAAAACCAATAACAGCCAACTTAGCCGTATGACTTTCTCCCTTCTCGTTTTTTCCTTCCGAAAGCCTCTGCTTTATTTGTTTGCAATAGCCCCTATCATTTAAGGCCCTATGAACAGCTGTTTTATGTCCATCGTCTCCATCTGAAAGAACGATGAGTAATCGTCTTGCATTCTTACCCTCGTCATTTAACATCTGAGCACCACTAATAATTCCTTCGAAAGAAGCCGTACCATGATGTGCACGAAAACTATTGAATTGGTGAATAAAATTTTTATAGTTATTGGTTAATGGGATATCGTGAAAAGATGAGCGATCATCGTAACGCCTACTCTTATAGATCCCCTTATGCCAAAGTTCCCTTATAGTCACATCCGGATAAAGACCAGCATTTTGCAAACTATGTCCTTTCTCATCCGTGGTATACCAATTAAAAGGGACAATACCGACCATATTATTTCCGTCAGTAACTTCATCAAACTTTTCAACTTCCTTTACAATATTTCCCATGACGTTTTTAAGCGTATCAATCTTTACTCTGCCGTTCCAACGATAGTTCATAGACCCTGAAAAATCGGCAACGAACACAACATCAACGGTTTTATTCACATACTTCCGCGCTTTTGCTGCATGCCCAACTGTAAACGTATCACCAAAGCCGACAATAGATTCATTACCAGGAAACCATGTATTGAGTTTCGTTTTAGCCTCGATACGGTACTCGTTAAAACGGTTCTCCCCTTTTCTTAACCCTGCAAGACATTCGGGTATATCATTACATGCTAATTTACTAATTTTTAGGTCTTGGGGTAATATCGTATCCTGATTATAAAAATAGTTTGAAATAACACGAGTAGCGATATCCCTATTTACTTTTGAACCAGCACCATCAAAATCTACATCAGTGTTATCAGCATTTTTTGCTGCGATTGTTAAAATAGCAACTTCCGCGGCATCCCCTAACCGTGCTTTACTCTGTAAAGCACGCACCCCGTCAGTCGCCAGAGCAAAAATACCAAACAAAACAGGAACTATCATTACAAACAGTAATGCTGCATGCCCTTGTTGGCGCTTATAATATGCTTTCATCATTATCGGCCTATCATTATTGCGCTAGATGATACGGTATTAAACTCTTCACCTATCAACGCCCCAAACCAGTTTTCAGTTCTGTAAACCATGGTAACCCGGTATATGCTCGCTCTGCGTCCCCAACTCGTCATCACAGCCAAGTTTCTCAGAGAATCCATGCCGATACTCGGCGTAATTGGTTGAGTTCCTTCAGGAAATGAAACAACAACCGACTCATCCCGACTGTTAAATTGCAACGCTTCTATATGCATACCCCATCGCTTGCCATCAAAATTCTGTGAGGTTCTGCGCATACTTTGCTTTGCAATCGTATTTAGAGTACTGGTTTCAGCCTCTGATAGTGTGTAACTGTCGTTGTAGAACTGGGTACGCTCTTTAAGAATGTTGGCCACAGAATAACTTAATCGGTCAAGCTTTCCCTTCAGCGATAATTTAACGATCACATCAGCACTAAATATAATAAGGAAGGAAAAAGCGACACCAACAATTGCAAATTCAACGGTGAAATTACCTTTTTGTTTATAATTTAAATTCATCGCGCTCATATTCCTGTATCACAATTGATTCTCGAACTAAGAGTTGATCATCACTTAAAAAATAGTTAAACATCGGGTTATAGTTATATTCGACTCGGTATATTGCAATGGCACTATTCACCTCGATACCACATTCTTTAAATTCATCTTCACCTGGTTCGCAAACCGACGTGATATTCTTAAGCTCTCTCAAACTAGCAATATAGTGAACAGACACTTTAAACTTACTCGTATCTAGAAATTGCGACCAGAGGGTGTTATTGCTTTTTATACTTTGCCGAAACTGATTCATATAGCCATCTTCATCTTTCTTCACCGACCGAGAAGATTCAGCCAATGCTAAGTCGGTTAATCCAGATATATAAGACACGTAGCTCATTTCAACCCAAACACAAACTAATAACCAAAATGGAAATAGCCCGAGAACAAACTCTATGGTCGCTACGCCATTCTGGGTCCTTAATGCTTTATTCATATAGAGGTCTCACGGTAGGGGTTTCAGTTCGATTAATGCGGTGACGATGTCGTCTATTTCATCTTGCGAATAACTTGAAGTTAAAATACTTCTAACAGCATTCACATCATTAATTTGAGAGAAAGCAATGATCAAGTTAGCCTTTATTTTAATATCACTTGGATCTTTAGTATAAAGTGGCATTAAACGTGTAATTGAAGCCTGTGGATTTCCTTCAAGTAAATCTAAAACAGCTAAGTTGTTTTGAATAATAATATCGTCATGAAAATGTGCTCTCGCACGATTAAAATAAATTCTTGCTTGCGCATAATTATTATTCTCGGCATAAATCAGCCCCATTAAGTTTTCAATCTCAGGGTTTACGCCAACTTTCTCTATTATTTCTTCACATGTACGTAATGCATTATCAAAATTTTCACTTTTATATAATGCTTTTGCCTTTATCTCTAATATATCGATAGAGACTTCACCTTGTTTCAATAAAGGCGCTAACGTAAACAAGCTTGATTCATAGTCATCAATCGATAAGTAAGCATTCGCCAACTTCGTTCTGAGCATGTCATTCTCTTCCGCCTTTAACTCGGCCTTATATAGCTCAATCATTTTGTGATTATTTTGAGTTTGTTCATAAAAATCGAGTGAATTGGAGATCGAATCATTGTTATTAGCGGCACAACCTGAAACGAGCAGTATCAATATAAAAGTCAAATATCTATACACTTTGCACTAACCTCATAATACCCGGGGCCGCGATTAAGATAACAATCGGAACCATAATAAATAAAATCAATGGGATTGACATTTTTGCAGCCAACTTACCAATTTTCTCTTCCATGCCTAACATTTGCAGTTCACGTATGTCTTTCGCCAGCGTCGTTAAAATACTGTATATAGACGTGCCATATCTAAGACTCTGTTTAAGGGTGACGACAAAGCTGCGCATTTCATTGCTTGGTACTAACTCATACAGCTCATCTAATGCTTTTTCTAAACTTACAATCTTTGAACGATCATTTGTTTTATCAAGGAAATAGCTGATATCTCTGTCGAATGCAGCCATCTCCTTAGATAAATAGCGCATAGAAGACTCAATAGTCATACCTGTTTGTATACAAACAGCCATGAGGTCTAATAAGTAAGGTAACTTGTTTGCAATTTTATGACGTAGCTGCTTCGTTCTATAATCAATATATATATCGGGTATAACCACACATATCAGCACCCATACAGCAATAAATACCACATGTTGAGTCATCTCTATCGACTGGTTTAATGATAAAAAGTAATACCCGCACAAACCAATAACAAGCAAAGCATACTTGATCTTAAGATAATGCTCAGCCCAAGAAATATGATAAAAACCTGCAGCCTCAAATGCATTTTTAGTGGTTTTTTTACGATCATTAAGTGCCTTTTGAATCTGAGCTTCAGCCTTTTTAATATAGGGTATGTCCCCTTCATCTGATTTAGCAAAGTTAAGCTTCGACAGCTTGCTGCTACGCCTCCACAAAACAAACGTATAAAAACCAAGTAAGCCCACGCCAGACGTGATTAATATCAGTAATAAGAACAACTCATTTTGACTGCTAAGCATTATTTCACCCCTTTCATTAATGACCAAATGATGGACATACCGATAAGTTCGCTCACCAATACGTAATAAAGAATTGGTTTACCTGAGTCACTAAACATCACAAACTCAAAGTTTTCAGGGCTTAAATATTGCAAGATAAACAGGAATATAAATGGAATAGCGCCGACAATTTTAGCGGAAGCCCTCGCCTCCGATGTCATTGCATATTTCTTTTTTTCTATCGCGTTCGAATCAAAAATTAAACGATTAAGTCGCGTTATAATCTCTTTAAGTTGACCACCACGCTGCATATTTGCACGCAATGTAATGACAAAAAACTGGAAAGTTGGATATGGATAGCGTACACAAGACTTTTGGAAAACCTTATCAGGTGTTTCACCCAGCTGGAGTCGCTCCCCCATCAATTTAAACTCTCGACCGACATCATTGTCTAGCGATTGGCCAACAAAAATAATCGCGTGCATAATACTTTCACCAGCACTCACAGCACTTGCGAGCATATTGAGCGCATCGGGAAAAGAAGCCTCAAAGTTTTTCTTAGCCCGATTTGCAAGCCATGAATAACCAACAACAACAGAGACTATTAACATAGGTACAGAAACAAATAGCCAGTGTACTCGGAAAAAACCTTTGTTCACAAACAGTGATAAAACGATGATAATAATCATAAACAAAGCTGCTTTTAGAGGTGCAGCTTGTCCAAGATAACGCTTTAGGTTATTCACCAGCCTTACTGTCTTTTGTTTCCAGTCCAGTGCTGTCAGCGAGCTAAAATTTAATGCTTGTTGATTTTCGTCCATAGAGCTAACCAGCACAGAACGATTTATATGCGCTAGGTATTTTTGTTTATTTTTCTGGTTAGGTTTCAATGCGACTAGCACTAAAATACCACCTAAACAAAGACATAAACTGGCTATCATGCCGTTTCCCCTGCTCTAAATACGGGGTCTCCGACTCTAAATGCAGCAGATAATTTATCCTCAAGGCCAAAAAAGCGCGCCTTTTCCATCAATACAGAACGCTGCATCAAACCAGCAGTAATGAAGTTACCACTCACCTTTCCGCCCGGCCCCTGCGAAGCTTGAGGTTGGAAACGAAATATCTCTTCGAGCACCACATTACTGCCTTCTAAACCGACAACTTCAGTAATACTCATTACTTTTCGGCTACCGTCATGCAAACGGCTAATTTGAATAACCAAATCGACAGCGCTCACAATCGTTCTTCTAATTGCTTCAAGTGGTAAATTATTGGTCGCCATCATAACCATGGCTTCTACACGTGCAAGTGCGTCTCTTGGCGTATTCGCGTGTAGTGTCGACATTGAGCCGTCATGTCCCGTATTCATCGCTTGCAGCATTTCAAACGCTTCGCTACCACGACATTCGCCGACAATGATCCGGTCAGGTCTCATACGCAGTGAGTTAATCACGAGGTCACGCTGTGTAATCGCACCATTGCCTTCAATACCAGCGGTTCTTGTTTCAAGTCTTACAACATGAGGCTGTTGAAGCTTAAGCTCGGCTGCATCTTCAATTGTCACTATTCGTTCATTTTCAGAAATAAACTGCGAAAGTGCATTCAGCATCGTGGTTTTACCCGACCCCGTACCACCTGAAATCAGAATATTCAAACGACAGTGTGCCGCGATCATCAGTAATTGCGCCATTTCTGGTGACATAGCACCAAATTCGGCTAGTTTTTCTAAACCAATACTGCTTTTTTTAAATTTACGAATTGATATAGATGTACCATCAATCGCCACAGGGGGAATAACAATATTCACACGGCTGCCATCAGCTAAACGCGCATCGCAAGTTGGCTGTGATTCATCAACACGTCTTCCCACCCTGCTGGCAATACGTTTTGCGATTTGAAGTAGCTGTGCCTCGTCAATAAATGACGCTGCAGAACGCTCAACTAAGCCATTTCGTTCAATATAAACCTGGTTCGCACCATTGATCATAATGTCACTGATACTCTCGTCATCCATCAGAGATTGCAAAGGACCTAAGCCATGAATCTCATCGATTAAGTTTTTAACAAATTCAGCTCGAATCAATACAGTTATTGCTAATCCTTGTCGTTCAGCCAGCAAATCAATAGCACCCGACAACTGCTTTGCTAGTTGCTCTTTAGTAAGGCTATTAACCGCTTCAACTTCAAGCGCATCGAAAATTTGTAACCTCAAACGGGCATAAACAGACATTTCCATTACGTTCGACCCTTAAATAACTGCTTAATTGAAAAGGGTTTAGTGACACGACTCTCTTGACCAAGGATCAATCCAGTTAATTTATGGATATTACTAGACAAGGCGCTGTTGAGTTGATAAATATGCTTACCTTCAATAATGTCCTTCGCTGCACTTTTATCAAAACCACATACAATATCAATTTTTTGGCCTAAACACTTCTCGACCTCCGCTCTGCTGATACTGGCTGACATTTCAGGTCGGGTGTAATTCATCACTAAAATACACCGCAGTGGTGAACCAATTCTGTCTAATTCAGAAATAAGACGGCAGGCCTCTCTAACACTCGCCACGCTTGGTTCAATAACTAAAACAAAGATGTCACATTCCTGAGATACATAAAGCAGATCCTTTTTACTATTAACTGAACGTGAAAGATCTTCTAGAATAAAGTTGTTCTGTTTTGCTAATTCGGTTGCAAAGATACGAATATATTCTTTCAACTCAAGTTCATTCAGCTCGGCGGATTCAATAGATAATACCGACAGCATATCGTTAACTTTTCTCGTCATGCTTGTTGCATAACTAAAGTCCATTCCAGCCGTCATCCCTCCTTTCTGAACCATTCTTTTTTCAAAGTCAGGAATACCTAAAAATATATCAATATCACCACCAGAAAAATTATGATCGACGATCACGCATGAACTATTTTTTAAGTCACTTAGGATTAAACCAATTTCACTGGTTAACAAGGTCGTCCCTAAACCACCTTTAGAGCCCCAAACTGCCACTTTTTTAGCGATTCTATTCTTGCCAAGCCCAGCTTGTTTTTTACGATTTTCATAAACATGTTTTACAAAGTCGACAAGCTCAACTTTCGTAATTGGCCAAAATAAATAATAAAACCCCATCTGCTTTAGATTTCGGATTGTCGATATCGCATCCTCACTACCAATTACAATAACAGAGGCATGATTGGGTAGTAGGTGTGAGATCCTTTCCATATCTTTAGTGACATTTTGACTTCGGTTAAGATCAACCAGCACCACTTCTATAGAGGATTCTCTGACATGGCGACGAATATTTTCATCGGTATTCTCGATACTCGCTGGCGTAGTAATACCTTCAAAACGAAAGGCTTCTTCTACTAACTCTTTACACTCTACCGTTTGGTTAAATAAAACCGCCGAAAAAGTATCTTCATGTTTTACCTTTTCATCATTTTTTGATTTGAGTAGATCTACAATATCAAGCATTACAAAGCCTTTGATGGACGAGTATCCATTTCAAATTGATTCAACATATTTTCGGGATTACTCATTAACTGCCAACGCATAGAATCGACCGTACAACCTAATTGATTATGATTAAAATCACCTAATTGGTCAGGACGACAAATGGGTACTGTCACTTGATGCCGCGTTACCCTAATAACATAATCAAAACGCTGCTTGATAGGCTGCTTAACACGGGCAATGCTTATCATAGAGGCCTCTATACCTTGTGCATGCAATTTAGATTCAACTTTTTTAGCAAATTTGTACGCGGTATTATTACTGACATACATTTGTATGTGACCAAACAAGATGTTATCTTTTTGCTCGACAAGGAACGAATCAAGTCTCTTTTTTGCATCTAGACTTTTACTTTTGTTCAAGTTTAGCGACAATGAATAATGTATTGGTGTGATATCGACGCCAATACCACTCGTAACATCGGCGCGGTCAGCGCAAGCTGTCAAAAACAAGATACTACTAATAATCAATACCTTAATATGTTTCATAGTTTAAACCCTCCGTTTGACAACAACTCTTTAGTCCATTTAGCACTCTCAACCGAAAATTCCTGCTCCACAGCAAAGAAACGGCTTAGGGTTGTAGTTCTACGCATCGTCGGAAGTTGAATTTGCTCTGCGCTGATAGGCTTAACAAGATTAACAGTCGCAACAATAACGAGTTCCGTTTTATTACGCTCTGTCTCCGTCTTCCTAAATAGCGCACCTAATAGCGGGATCTCTGCAAGCAAAGGCACTTTTTTTAATACTTCTTTATCTTCAGTGCTCATCAGTCCACCAAGTAAAAAGCTCTGGCCATCGCCTAATTCAACAGTAGTGCTTGCTTTACGTGTTTTAAGTGCAGGTAAATCATATGTAGTATCAGCAAACTGAGTATCTAAATTACTAACTTCAGGCTCAAGAGATAGTCTGATTTTACTGTCTTGCAGTACTTCAGCAGAGACAGTGAGTTTGATGCCATATTCTTTATATGTGACTCTCGTTCCACCATCTTGATAGAAAATCACAGGTAGCTCACCACCGACTAGAAATTCAGCAGACTCACCAGAAATCACAGATAAATTAGGCTCAGCTAATATTTGTCCCAACGAGTCATTTCCACTCGCAGAAAGCCAAGAAACAATATCGCTACTAGCCCCTGTGGTTAAGTTTTTAACAAATTCGCCAGCCGTGAAATTTGCATTTAATATTGAGCCATATTCGACACCGATATGTTCAAGGAAAGTATGTGAAACTTCTGCAATCGATAACTTAACATTTACTTGTTTGGTTACCGCCAACTCAAGTTCATTCAATAGACCTGGGTACGTTTTTTTCTTTATTTTATTCTGCGTATCGTATACCGCTATATTTCCACTATTAGGTGCATTTATTGACTTTGATACAAGGTTCAGAATCTTATCTGACACGTCCTGAGAAGAGACAATGCCTCGCACCAACACCTGTGTATCCACATTAGTCAATGTCACCTTTTGCGTAGGAAATAATTTACGAATTTTGTTTCTGATACTGGCAAGATTACGAGCAACCACTATTTTGTAATTAAGTATGATTTCTCCATCTTCGTCAAAAATAACAAGATGTGTTTGACTACGTTTTTTGGCATAAATAATGGCTTTGTTCTTATCAATAACTTGGTAATCAGCCACACTTGGATCGCTAACAAATATAGTGCCAATTTCACGCTTAGTTGTTACTGTATGCGCATCACCATTATCGATATAAATCCATTTTTCCGCATAAGCAAGGTTAGGCAGTGTGAATAAGCATAATGCGGTCAATATTCTAAATAGAAGCTGCATATTTAATTTTATATTTTTCATTTATTTTATTACCACATGATTAGCACGCATCTCAGTAACGGATTTGAAATCTGGTAATACATCACCAGCATCCGCCTTTAGATCACCGGCAGTATAATCCCCGATTGATTTATGTACCTCTATTTCAGCAATTCGCTTCGCAACGGTAACCTTAGCAACTTGCTTTCTTGTCAATTCTAATATGATGTCAACATTGGCAGGTACATCTTCTAACTCGCTGTTGTCGGTAAGCACTTGCTCTACAACTTTAAGAATTTTGATGTTTAAAAGCACCGGATTAACACCGATCATTCTTGCCGTCTTTGATGCAGCAGCGCCGAATTCGATGCTCATACGTGACTGCGGTAATGTTAGCGCTACCAAATCCACACGCATGCCATGACGAATGACACCGCCAACAACAGCTTCAGCTGGTACACGTAATACATAAGGGACACGGTCTGGAGCTAACACTAGCTCGATGTATCCTTGGTCTTGTGGAGATACCAGCATGTCAGGAAATAACAAGGTACTTTTACTGAGCTTCTGACTATAAACAGCACCAGACGAAAAATTGATACTCATCTCGGTATCAACCCCATTTTTATTCGCTTCTGCTTCGGGTAAATACCGAATTTCAAAATCACTACGCTTTACAATGTCACCACGCTCAACATCGTTTTTTAACCACCAGGTCTTTAGCTTTTCGACATCTGTGTCTTGGACTAATGCTTCGATAACGGGAATATTGGTTTCCGGACGACTTAAGCTACCAGCAATACCATATAAACCGATGATAATTAACCCGATAGCAAGGCTTAAAATGAGTTTAGACTTCACACAGCGTTCCTAAATTGATGCAGCGATACCAAATAAAGCTCCTACACAAATAGCGAAACCATAAGGTACACCGCGTGTATAAGGTTCTTTCTTGTACCAAGAAAAAAGAATGAGTATTGCAGCTTGTAAACCACCAATAAAAACAATGACCATAATGGTCAAGAGTAAATAACTTGGGGAAATTGCAATTGAGAAAGCAAACAGTAGTTTTGCATCTCCGCCACCCATCATATTGAATCGATTGAGCATGAACCCACAGATTAAAACCAAGCTTGAATTAATGATGCTCAAATAATCGTAGTTATTAATAAAAATCAGCAAGCACAATACAAATATGCACACGCAATTAAAATTAGATATGTGCCTTATTTTAAAATCTGAAATACAGATAAATACGGACAATGTGGCTAAAAATAGCCACAAATAAGATGCCATCAAATAACTTATGAGTTAGGTGTATTAGCTGATGAAATATTGGTCGTAATTGTAGTTATTGCGTCAGTCAGTGCAGTACGCAAAGAACCATTGAATACAGCTAATACGATAGATGAGATAGCTACACCAATAATTGCGTATTCGATAGCGGTAACACCACGTTGATCTTTTTTGAACTCGTTAAGTGCAATAGCTGATTTTACATATAATTTAGTGATCATGATTTTCGACCTTAATAGTGAATGAAATTGATACAGAGAATCTAAATTTGATCTCTTCGATTAAGTTCATTCTATTTAATCAAATAACGAAAAAAATACACACTAAGGAAAACCAAGGGAGTTTAAACTGTTAACAAGCAACGCAGCTTACACTCCCTTAAAGACTGGCAGTTACCGGTTACTTACACTTTAGAAGGTATCCACGATTAACAACGCTAGGAGAAATAATGAAACGGGTTTATTTAATACTAAAATCAATGTTCATCGCATTACTACTGTCTCAGAATACGATTGCTTATGCAGAAGCGATTAAAGGTAAGCATTACGATAAAATCAAAAATGATTTTTATGAAGAAAGCCTTGGCGTTGAAAAGTTTTTTTCTTTAACTTGTCGGCCTTGTTGGAAGTTAAGTATGATGCTGCCTAATATCAGTAAGCAGAGCCAGCAGCATATATATAAAACACATGTCGTATTTGATGATGTAACGCGATCCGCAGCAACACTGTATTACTCTGCGACAGTTCAAAATAAAAATCTTCCAGAGAATTTTATCCGCGAACTCTTTTTAATTGTTCAAGCATCAGCACCAATTAAAGGTAGCTCGGTAGCGAACCTGTTTACTCGTTACCAACTTAACCCTATCAGTCAACTAACAGAAGAACAGCAAGCGAAAGTTAATACACAGCTGGCTCGTTCAGAAAAATTGACTGCACAAGCCACAATCATGCAAATTCCAAGCATCATTGTAAATGGTACATACCAAGTAAATATGCGCCCACATAAGTCTATTGCTGAGCTATCAGAAACAATTAAATATCTGACCGATTTGAAGCATTCATGAGTTAAAAATAGAGTATTACGCGAAGATATCTCCCCCTAATTTATAAAAAAAGGGGGGAGATCGTATTATTCAGAGAGATAACCGTTTAGTGGCTCATTACCAGTGTAACCTGTCCACCATCGCTATTATTATGAAGAAAGACCTGCCCGTTCAACAGCTTCGTTAATTCAAATATTAAAACCAAGCCTATGCCAAATCCATCTTTACTTAAAATATTAGCAATATCCCCGTTATTAACGGCTGATATTGTTTTTTCTGTAAAGCCCTTACCATCGTCCTTAATTTTCACAACATCCACATTAGGGTAGGATGTAAGTGAAATTAGAATCGTTTCATTTGCATAACGTTCGGCATTAGATAAGATATTTAAAAATAGAATTTTAAGCAGCTTGGCATCACTTTGGATTGTTTTAGAACAGTTAACTAACTCGAAGTTTTTATGTCCTCCCAGCGTTGAAATTGTTGATTCCAAAACATCAACCAAATTGATTTTCTCTTGGCACAACACCACTTCTTTGTTCAACAGTTTAAAGAGGTGGAGACTGCTTTCACACAGCGTATTTAGGCTACAGACTTGCGTACCCAAACGCTCTAAAAGAAATTCATTGTTACCTTTATTCGACACCAGTATATCGCTGGTTAGCTGAATAGCGGCTAAGGGGGTTCTTATATCGTGTGGTAGTGTTGCATAAAGCATTTTTTGTTTAATAATCAGTTCATCAATCGCACTCGCCATCTTGTGTTGATTTCGTATCAAACTCCGAATCGACTCAGGCCCAGTTTCTTCCACTCGGGTCTTAAACTTCCCCTCAGAATAGCTCTCGGATAAGAAGTGAAGAGACATGATCCCATTACTCCACGCTCGAAGCGATATCAACAAAATCATCAAGGTGCATAAAATTTGAATTGCATCATCTATTAATTCAATGGTTTTTAGTTCCTTTACCACAGGCGCATTCGCGTAGGCTTCACTATCAAACGTCGCTCGAATAAACTTAACATCATCATGACTGCTTGTAATCGAATGCAAGTTGTCCAAAGGTAAATCTGCAGCGTAATTAGAGTCTATATTACATTGAAACTGCCAGACAGCCGCATCGGTATGAGTATGGTTGTCATGGTTTTCCAAACCCTCTATCACCATTTCGACACGATTAAGGTTTAGCTGGTCTTCAAGCGCTTCCTTTTGAGGGTTGATGAAAATATCAGAAATAATTGAACTGACAATATAGCCCAATATCACGGAGGTAAAGACTTGGGTAATGAATGTTTTCATCGCTTTATCATAGGGTAAGAAAGAAAGAAACCTTTTGAACGTCGATTTTTTATCAACTCAATACCCGGTAGTTGTATAGCAAATTTCTTTCTCAACGAAGAGATACGCATATATATAGAACGGTCTTCTTCGTGATAACTAAAACCATGAATTTTTTCGAATAATACAGCGACAGATATAGGCTGTTCCGCATCTGACAATATTTCTAATAATTCATATTCCGAGGGAATCAGTTTAATCTGAATTTGATTGTAAAACACACTCGAATGCAGGGCACTTAGATAAAACTGATCACGGCTTAAATTTTCTTCTTGTTGTTCGTCAACTTGCTTTTCAACCAAGTATAGGTCTAGTTGACGCTTAATTCTTTCACTTAACACTTTCGTTCTGATCGGCTTAGTGACGTAATCATTTGCCCCTAAAAGTAGAGAGTTTGTCTCTGTTAACTCTGTATCGTTGGCGGTCATCATTACTATTGGCGCTTCAAATTCCAGATCTTTTAACGCTTTGAGTACGCTTAATCCTGAAGTATGTGGAAGCTGTATATCTAGGAGTACGAGTTTGGGTTTTTTTTCAATTATGAATTCTACAGCACCATCACCAGTATCAAGGCAGTCGATATCATAACCTTCTATTTCAGAAAGAAAATAACACAACATTTCTCGTAACTGAAGATCATCCTCAATGATTACAATGTCTAGCATATAATACCTATATTCTTTGATTCAGCGAAAATGGCAGAACCTTTATAGCCATAACTCAAGTGGTTAAAATGAAATAAACATAATCTATGTAGAATCAATTAAACGACATTAAATCAACAATTAACCTTCTTCAGATTATCTCTCTAATAAAGCAAACAACGCAATGTTTAAATTGCATTTATATGATATTTAATAAGCACATAATGATAACAGTGTAATTATAAAACAATTAATACCACAATTTGAGTAGACCATAGAGGAAGTATTCACATTACATTAATATAAGCATAAATATAACAAGAAGGGAGCTTAATTAAAGAGCTGCGACAATCGCATATACCGTTAAAAATAAAATACTATGATTCTCCCAACGAGATAACCAGATTGAATTGCCATCCCTGTAAAACAAACATAAGCTTGCATTTATTTTAATCAGACTTAGAATGCCCATAATATCAATCAATTAAGAGGCTTAAATGCTAAAAGGATTTACACTAATAGCGATCACGCTACTTTCATTCAGCGCATTCGCAACACCAACACCATCAGAACTGTTCTCAACCCTAAATCAACGATTGAGCTACATGGAAGATGTTGCCTTATATAAAGCAAATAACAATAAACCTATTGAAGACATTGAACGCGAGAAAGTGGTCATCGATAAAGCGAGTAAATCAGCAGAAAAAGTAGGCTTAGATAAACAAAGCGTGGTTGGTTTTTTCCAAACCCAAATCTCGGCGGCAAAAGCCATTCAATATAGATACCGCGCTGATTTATTAAGTCAAACCACCAGCAACACACCTCGAGATCTAAAAACGGTCATTAGACCAGCACTGATCAAACTGGGGAAAGAAATCAATACAAAACTGGCTTTATATTTAAATGAAGGCGGTAAATTTACAGCACAAGACTGGGAAACATTTAAAGTCACGCTAGATTCTCGTTATTTGACTGATGCAGACAAACAAGCGCTATTTAAGGCTTTATCACAAATACGACTTAAGTAAATCATAATCAGGGCACTACTTAGTGCCCCGATTATCAGAACAGCGGTAATTTCGTCGAGTTCTCTCGCTACAATTTGCAGAAGTTTGTGGCAACGCAATCAGAATTTATATTTGAGGTAATTAGACTACTCGGGGCAAGCTATCTATTCTGGCTCGGATATGGTGTCGTAATAACAGTTATCAACCATCACGATAAGCCTGCACTAATTTATCCAAAAAACCACCCAATAATTGATTCATGCGTGCTGTCGAATGTTTAAGGATCGAACTCGGATCTTGAATATACTGACCTCTTGAGTCAGAATTAAATGCTAACTGATCATGCTCAATCAAAGGAGGCAACTGCTCACTTATAAACTCAAGGTGACACTGAAAGCCATAAACTAACGTTGAATACCGCACGATTTGTCGTGGACATCCTTTACTTACCGCCAATACCACACTGTCACTTGTCAATCCCGGCATGTCATTATGCCAATGACCCACAACCTCTGCTAAATCAAACTCTGCTAATTTGGAATCGATGTGCCCATGCTCTGTCATCACAATAGGAAAGTAACCAATCTCTTGCTCAGGGCTTGTTTGGTACGCAGCGCCTAAGGCTTCACCAATTAACTGCGCCCCCAAGCAAACTCCAATAACGGCTTTGTTATTCGCGATTGCCTGTTTAATGAATGCTTGCTCGCCAAGACTATCAAAGTGCGGACACTCCTCTTTGCGGGTGCGAGGGTTCTGCGGCCCGCCCAATATAACAAGAAGATCAAATGCTTCATCTTCATAAACTAATGCTTCACTTAAGTAAACGCGAGTGAAGCTGACTTGATAGTTATTTAGATGTGCCCACTCAATGAAATACCCCGGCCCTTCGTAAGATTCATGTTCAATAAAATGAATTCTCATATTTCCTCTATAATGATTCTGAATATTGGCTTTATGTTACACTCACCCCATGATGACTGGATAAGGCCACTGAGACACATAACCATGCCAAACCGACAAGTACTATCTGCGAACACGTTAATAGAACAAAATCATCAGGCCCTCGCGCTGGTCAAAACAATCGAAATGCATAAGGGCTTTGTTGACAAGCTACATCATCACACCTGGCACCAGCTTATATTTCCAATCCAAGGATTAATACAAACAGAAACGGATCAATGTCAGTTCCTTGTCCCCCATACCACTGCGATCTTTATTCCAGCTGGTGTCTGCCATGAATCAATTGCCATAACCAATACCACGTTTATTGGTCTGTATATCAACCCAGAATATAGTCAGCGTGAAAAGATAAATAATGAGCAGCGACTTAAGCAGGTTTCGATGACGCCTTTTCTCAAAGAATTGATATTAATGATTAAACTGCAATACCAAGCAGAGCGGACTACTACATCTCATGGTAATACGTTACGTTTAATTGAGGTGCTGTATGACCAAATCCATACAAGTGAATCTTTCAAATTTAAATTATTAGTTCCAAAAGACCGAAGAATAAAGATGATCTTTGAGGCATTGACTGAAAAACCAGATCTCGATTTAACATTATCAAAATGGGGGGAAATAGTTGGAGCATCTGAACGAACGCTTTCTCGCATATTTGCTAAAGAGTTCAATACCTCGTTTGCTTTGTGGCGACAACATTTACGCCTGATCCAGTCACTGCCTCTGCTAGAGTCAGGACTTTCAATACAAAACGTGGCGCATCAGGTGGGCTATCACAATGACTCCTCTTATATAAAAGCATTTAAAGACCGCTTTGGCCTAACACCACAGCAGTTTCGCTTAAGGGATCATCGAATTTATGAGGCGCGGTAGAATAAGCCGCACCTGTTGGTCGATAACAAGTGCAACAAGGCTGAAGTAAGAGTCACACGACCACCAGCATCTAAATAATTAAAGCCTTCTTCAGTTAAACGAGTCTATCCCATTTTATATAGTATCGGTTGCATTCACTCCTTCCCATGTAATATAGTGATAACAAGGTGTTAACACAATGGTAACACCTATCATCCCCACTTTAACTACAATTTGGATTAATAAATGCCTATAGTAAATCAAGTTCACCTTACAGAGTTAAGATGTATCCACACCGATAATTATGTGGGTTACGACAATTACAGACTCGAATCTAGACTCGATAACGGTCCGTGGACTAAATTTCATGAAGGCAGTTTAAATACTGGATTACACACCACATTAGATTACGAAATGATATTTGTAGATCAAGCTGAGATTCGTCTTATTAATGAAGATATGATCACTTCTGATGATGACCTTGGTACTGTGACTATCAACCCTGAACATGCTTGGAGTATGGCGATATTTGAAACATTTTCAGCTGAATATGAATTAAAATTTAGCGTTGCTCCCCATCTAGAGAAAGCGCTCACAATGGCAAAAGACATTGCTAGTGAGCAGCGCAAATTAACTCATGAGGAGGTAATGGCTCGGAGAGAACCATCAGATGCTGAATTGGACCAACTTGCCATGTCAAAGTTGCCCGAATTAATGGCAAATGGGGCTGATGCGGTACTTACTGATGTCTTAACTACAAAGGCAAGAATGATGGCCGGCGAGGAAGGGCTTGAACCCCTACTTGGTGGTGACCTTGCTAGGCTTATCGAGTTACTGAACCCGCTGAAAGGTGTTATTGACGTCTACAGAAAAAGACAATACGCCACATTCCTGTTGGGAGGAGAGATAGATGTATCACAGGTTGTTGGCGAAGTTATAGGGGTCAGCTATGGATTAGCGTTGGCAATGGATTTCACTGAATGCCGATGGATTATTGAAGTTGGCGCTGGTATAGGTTTGCATGCTGGTGTCAGTGGTGGCATGTGGTTCGGATTTAACCGTAATCCCCCTGAGGATGTTGGTGGAACTACGGTGGATTACGTTTACGGTTTTGATCTTAGTCCATTAAGCGGAGTGATATCCGCCTCGTTTGATCTCAATATCGATTACAATATACCAACGTTTAACCTTCAAGAGGTGTGCTATGGTATAAAAACTGGTGGGCTGCTTGAGCGTAGTGTAGGGGTAGCCTATTGTTATGTTATGAGTAAGAATAACATCACTAATGGATTTCAAATGATAGATGTTGGATAAGCAATAAGTTACAACCATTGGGCATAATCGTTTTTATGCCCCTCTCATTTAACCAGTTTCTTATTTCACTTGGAATTTATTCAACCAACTGGCTAAATCATCCGTTAGTTTCACTAATATTTCCGCGCTTTACTCACCACTAGAAACAGTACTTGATAGTTTACAGCTACTTTCTTCAATCATATTCACCTGCATCGCAATATCTTCGCCCACCACTCTTTGCTCTGCTGCTGCGGTCGCGATTTCATGGCTCATTGATGAAATGGTTTCTAGCGCAGTCACAATTTGAGCCAAGGCCTCGGATGCATGTTGTGACTTCGTCACTGTGCTAGCGCTGGTTTCAGCACAAATGTCCATGGTTGAAATTGCACTACGAGAACCTGTTTGCAGGTTCCTCACCATTTGTTTAGTGCAGTCTTGTGTTCGCCCAGTGACATACTCATGGTTTGCACCGCACCGTAAATGCTGTCTTTTGGTGAATAGGGCTATTTTACTAATTATTATCGTTAGAATACCGATTAAGCATAGTATGAAATATAAATTCATTTCACCGCCACGACCTATAGGAGTTTAATACCATGATGAATCTCGCCCTCGTTCACCGAATTTCTAAAGTAATTATTAGTATGTCTATTAGTCTTTTATGCCTGCTTGTCGGTATCGATAATATGCTTGATTTCAACGCTAATTATCAATTTGTGCAGCATGCTTTGATGATGGATTCGATGTTTGACGCCAATGCCGTTGAATATCGCACTGTAACGAATCCAACCTTTCACCTCATCAGCTATGTCGTTATTATTATTGCTGAGCTATTGGCTGGTATCTTTGGTTTGATCGGAGGCATCGTAATGGCCAAAAATATCAATAAAGCAGAATTTTCACAGGGTCAAGCATGCTTCTTATTTGGTGGTTCAGTGGCCATTTCACTCTGGTACCTAGGCTTTGCAGTTAACGGTGGTGAATGGTTTTCGACGTGGGCAAATCAATGGAATGGTCAAATAAAAGCGTATACTTTTGCAACATTTATCCTTGTCTCGATGATTTATGTGTTAATTCCAACACCAGAAGAAAAAGAATGTGCTTAGGGTAAGCAGTATAGCGAGTATTACCCAATGAACTTATGTAGAAAAGGCCTCGAACAGACTAAACCGACAGATACGCTACAGTAATAAATAGATTTACTGTAGACTGTTTAGGTCTTTCTTATACGAGCGCTTTCAATGTCTAATACCTGTCAAGAAAATCAATCAACTGCTAATATTTCACTCGCACAATTAACGCAGCAACTCGATGCGATGCACATTGCCCAATTAACCTCATTTGCTTATGGCCTGCCGCCACTGTATTTTTGCCGTGAATATTTAGAGCAAGACGAGCAAACTGCCATTGGTCATTGCTTACAACGCTTAGAAAATGGCATAAGCAATCAGGATTTCACTTTAGACAGGCTAACTGTTTTATTAGCAGAGAACGATTATTACGACGACTATGAAGCGCGTCTACGTTTAGGGCCAGAGCCTGTATAACAAGAGACTAAATAATTATCACACAGCATTTATTATATCCGATGTTATTGTAAAAAAGCGCCGTAAATAGGCGCTTTTGGTTATTTATCAACGGAGTACAATAAACAGCGACACACCATTTCTTTTTATCTGTAATAGCATTGATGAATCGCTTAGCTTTAGTGATTTTTGAAAAGATTCAATGTCGTAAACTTTACGCTTATTTGCTCCAACAATAATATCATTTGGACGCAGACCACTGTAGGCAGCAGGTGAGCCAAGCAATACGCTATTGACCAAAACACCTTTGCCACTCGAGTTATTTTCAAATTGTGCGCCAGCTAATAAACGATGTGATATAACATTACTTGCTAACATCGAACTAGGTTTACCAACTTTTACCTTGATCTCTTTTTGAACGCCATCACGCAATATAGTTAGCTTTACTCTATCCCCAATAATTTTCATGCCAATTTGACTACGTAATTGAGCAGTCGATTTAGTATTATCACCATCAACAGCTAATATCACATCTCCAGATTTTAACCCCGCGTCGTAAGCTGGTGAGTCTTCTATGACATTGGTGAGCAATACACCTGATTGTCCATTTCTTAATTCAAATACGTCACGTAAGTCCTCGGTAAGATCTTGAATACCAATACCAATTTCACCTCGTTTAACTTCACCATGCGCTAATATCTGTTCCATACTCACCTTGGCCATATTGACAGGAATCGCGAATCCTATACCTATGTTACCACCAGCAGGCGCAATAATTGCGGTATTAATGCCCACAAGTTCACCAGCTAAATTAACCAAAGCACCACCAGAATTACCTGGATTTATTGACGCATCAGTTTGAATGAAATTTTCATAGCCCTCGATACCTAAGCCACTTCGACCAAGTGCACTTACAACCCCCGTTGTTACT
Organism: Moritella sp. 28; assembly: GCF_018219435.1. NCBI lineage: Bacteria > Pseudomonadati > Pseudomonadota > Gammaproteobacteria > Alteromonadales > Moritellaceae > Moritella > Moritella sp. 28. The sequence continues at coordinate 4,075,425 of NZ_CP056121.1, forward strand.
GTCTGACCTAAACCAAACGGATTTCCTATAGCCGCAACAAAATCTCCGACTTCGAGCTCTCTTGAATCACTAATATTAACCTCTACAAGGTTATCCGATTTAATAGATAGAATTGCAATATCTAAATCAGGATCGGAACCAACCACCTTCGCGTGAAAACTCCGGCCATCGATCAAAGATACCTGTACGTCATCAGCACCTTTAATAACATGATAATTAGTCATCACGGTGCCATTTTTAGCATCTACAATCACACCAGAACCCGCACTTTGTTGACGCTTTTTTGGTTGCGCTTGGTACTTATTTTGCTTAGGTATATTAAAAAACCGTTTAAAAAAAGGATCATTTAATAATGGATTGTAGCTGTCTTGTTGCGTTGAAAACGTTGAAATATTTACCACTGCTGGGTTAATCTTTTTTAACATAGGTGCTAACGAAGGTAGTGCCGAGCCATTGGCATCAACATTCGGGAGTGCTGCGACAGTTACTTGTGTGAAAAGGCCACAAAAAATAATTAATAAGCTAGCAAAAAATTTTACGTTCATTATCAGTTCCCTTATCAAGGTAAAAACGAGGGGAAAAAGGGCCACTACGTAGCCCTTATGCTAAATTAAACCGTTTTTTCAGCTTTAATTTTCACATTTTCCTCAGATTGATGTTCTATTACTTTTTCTTCTTGGTTTATGGCAATATGTTTAGGTTTCATAGCCTCAGGAATTTCTTTAACCAAGTGAATAGTTAATAACCCGTGCTCAAGATTGGCACTTGTTACTTCTACGTAATCAGTAAGATCAAACTTACGTTTAAATGCCTTATTAGCAATGCCTTGATAAAGGTATTTATGTTCCTCTTTATCTACTTTATTTCCGGAAATAGTAAGGAGACCTTTTTCTACATTGATATCGAGTTCGCTCTCAGAAAATCCAGCAGCTGCGACTGTAATCGCATATTTATTTTCGTCGAGAATCTCAATATTGTAAGGTGGATAAGTTGGTACAGTATTATCAGCACCCAATACGCGACTAAACAAAGGTGCTAATCGGTCAAAACCAATAGTGCTGCGGTAAAGAGGGGTTAAATCGATTGTGTTCATAATATATCCTCCAAAAGAAGCAATACAAAATAAGTAAAAGTGCTGTAAAGGGGGCTTTCAGTGAAACGCCTCCCTTGACAACTATTTTATATAATCGAATTATATTTTTTCAAATATTTATTTATAATAATAATTAATTATTAAATAACAGTCTGGAATATACTTTATTTTCATATCATTACATAAAGCATCGCTAGATTTAGATTGTAAGTGACATTAGTCACACAACCTTCAAGAATTTTACAACCTAGATCCTATTACAATCATTTGAAACTCAATCAATAGTGTGAATTCACTTAACATTACTCTCATACTCTATCAATGGTAAACAGAATGAATTCAAACCCTAAGCCGTTAAACAAACGACATAAAACAGTTTAAAACCAAAAGTTTCAACTCAAATATCTTTAATGATATTGAATACCTCTACAATCCTCAGCGTCATCATGGTATTAATAACAAACGGTCTCCGATAAAATTAGACAAGAAACGCAATTAAAACTGACAATATCCGTGTAGAAAGGGAAAGAATAGGAGCATAATTTTCTGTAACCATAGAGCAAGGACTGGCGTTGCGCGCCTTAAATAATAAAATGTGGAAAGAAATAAAAACATCACTAATCATACAACTTATCTTTGCCGTCTCAATCGCGCTATCTATTATTACGATTTACGCAATTCATAGTTACAAACATCAGCAACAACGCTTATCCGCTCAAAACTTATCGAGCAGTTATGCCAGTATCATTGAGGGTCATATCAATCAGGTATTATCTGCCACATTCCCACTTGCAGCCTTGATCCAAAATAAACATGTTGATGAAGCTGACTTTACTCGGTTCGCAACTGAAATATTGCCTTTCTATCCTGGCATCGCGGCACTCCAACTTGCTCCTGATGGTATTATCCAATATATCGCGCCGTTAACAGGGAATGAACAAGCGATTGGGTATAACTTACTCAGCTCCCCGAGTCGGAATAAAGAGGCTTTTGCTGCCAGAGATAGCGGTAAATTGACCCTAGCTGGACCTTCTAATTTAATCCAAGGAGGGGATGGAGCCGTTGGACGGTTACCTATCTATTTAGACCGCCCAAACGGTGAAGCGTATTTTTGGGGTTTCGTGACTGTTTTAATGCACTTTCCAGACGTATTTGAAATTGCAGACCTACCAGCACTGGTAGAGGCTGGGTTCGCATATCAGTTATCTCATATACATCCAGACACCGAAAAAATTCAAATTTTATCGCACTCACCAGAACCACTATTAGCGAATCCTGTCGCAAATAGTATCAACATTGCCAACGTAACTTGGATGTTAAAAGTCTCCCCCATCAATGGCTGGGTTCACTTCACGTCGATTGTCGTAATGTCTCTGTTCGGCGTGATATTTACGATTTTAACCACCTTTTTCGCCATATTAATCATGCGTATAAAGCATAGCCAAGCGTCGCTTAAAAATATTGTCGCGGCACGTACTAAAGAATTGGGCGATAATTTACAACGCTTAAACTTGGCGCTAACGTCAGCAGGTCAAGTTTGGTTTGAGCTAAACGTACAGAGCGGTGAAATTTTATTTGGCGGCCAATACGAACAACTGTCAGAGTACACGCCAGCCAATATTCAATCGACCTTGGCGCAATGGCGAGAAAAAATTCATCCTGATGATCTTCAATCTGCGTCCAATCGATATCAAAAAGCCTTAGTAACCGGCATTCCATTTGAACTTGAATACCGAAGAAAAAACAAAGATGGAAACTGGTTATGGATCCACACCTTCGGTGAGTTTACAGAGAGGAATACACATCAAAAACCGATCAGATGCACAGGCGTTCATACCAATATATCGCAGCGAAAACACATAGAGCTACGTGATAATGCACGCAGTGCCGTGTTAGAAAAATTATTAAAAGGCGAACCATTAAACATCATTTTGGAACATATCGTTAATTTTATCGAACAAGAGCAAACGGGAACACTGTGTTCTGTGCTACTGGCAAATGCACAAGGTACGCATCTTAATGCTGGATTTTCATCGTCCCGCATTCCAGATGATTACAGTGAAGCCGTTAATGGCATTGAAATAGGAGATAGCGTCGGCAGTTGTGGTACTGCAGCATTCACCAAAAAAAGAGTGATTGTAGAGGATATCCAAACTCATCCCTATTGGGCTGATTTTAAAGCGTTAGCAGCCAACGCTCAACTAGCCGCTTGTTGGTCTGAACCGATTATCGGGTCAAACAACCAACTGCTTGGTACCTTTGCAATTTACCAACGTAAGCCAAGTACGCCAACAGAACACGATTTCAAACTGCTCGAATTCGCAGTTCAGCTCAGTGTGATCGCGATTGAACGAAATCTGTCGGATAAAAAGATCAGGCTTTCTTCCCGTGTATTTAGCGATACCAATGAAGGGCTGATGATTACTGATTCGACGGGTAAAATTATTGATATCAACCCAGCTTTCACTCGAACCACTGGTTACAGCCGCCACGAAGTATTAGGTCAAACCCCGAATATCCTGTCTTCTGACAAGCAAAGTCCTGCTTTCTTTATTGAAATGTGGCATAACCTCATTGAGCAAGGCCACTGGTATGGTGAAGTCTGGAATAAAAAGAAAAACGGCGAACTCTTTGCGGCGCGACTGTCTATTTCTTCCCTCACGAATGATGATGATGAGACGTTACACTACGTGGGTTTATTTTCTGATATAACCGAGATTAAGCAACAGCAACAAAAGCTGGAATTGATGGCGCATTATGACATGCTCACCAAGTTACCTAACCGCTCACTGCTTGCTGACCGTTTTAGGTCTAGCATCATCCACAGTAAACAAACTGACACTATGCTCGGTGTTTGTTTTCTCGATTTGGACAATTTCAAACCCGTCAATGATAGCTATGGCCATGACATAGGCGATCAATTACTCATCGCCGTCGCCCAACGTCTCAAAACCAATATCAGAGATGAAGATACCGCGTCACGCCAGGGAGGTGATGAATTTGTCTTGCTGCTGGGTGATATAGAATCATCTGATCACTGTAACGAGATACTGCAACGGATTAATTATTTTCTTGCCCTCCCTTATATCATCGCTGGACATACTTTTAATATCAGTGTCTCGATTGGAGTCACGCTATATCCAAGTGATGATGCCGATTTGGATACTTTATTACGTCACGCTGACTATTCGATGTATCAAGCAAAGTTAGCCGGAAAAAATCGCTTCCATCTGTTTAATCCCGAGCACGATCAACTGACCATTCAAAAACACCTGCAACTTGATGAGATACAGCAAGCCTTCTCAAATAATGAACTTGTTTTGTATTACCAACCCAAAATCAATATGAATACCGGAGAAGTATTTGGTGTTGAAGCGTTAATTCGATGGTTGCATCCTGAGAAAGGATTGATCCCACCGCTTGAATTTTTACCGATCATTGAAGGGTCTAAATTAGAGAACCGGATCGGAGATTGGGTTATTAATGAAGCATTAAAACAAATTGTGGCATGGCAAAAACAACGTATTTTTATTGAGGTGAGTGTCAATATCGCGTCCTATCACTTGCTCTCATCCACATTCTTGACTCAACTTGAAAATGCGTTAGCAAGCCACCCCAATTTAAACTCCAAATATTTACAATTAGAAATATTGGAAAGCAGCGCACTGGGGGACCTCAATACAATCCGTAACATTCTCAATACCTGTCAGGATATATTAGGCGTTAATATCGCTCTGGATGATTTTGGTACGGGTTATTCCTCACTGACTCACCTAAAAAACTTGCCTGCTAATACGATCAAAATCGACCAGAATTTTGTCAAAAACATGCTCGACGACCCTGATGATTATGCCATTATTAATGGCGTGCTGGCGCTAGCAGATTCCTTTAATCGCGAAGTTATTGCAGAAGGTGTTGAAACAACGGAACACGGTTTGATGTTGCTAAAAATGGGATGTTATGCGGCGCAGGGTTATGGCATTGCCCGACCTATGCCAGCCACTGAGTTCCCAAATTGGTTACACAATTATACCCCAAACCAGCAATGGCTCGATAGCAACAGCATAATACATACGACCAACGATACGTGAACTTGTGGCTCGTTTGACTTAGCCACAACACGTTGCCTACAAGAGTGAAAAGATAGAGTAGGCAACGATTTTAATAAAGACTAATCTACAACGTCAAGCATGTAAAAGCATATTTTCTATTCATGTCCGCGGGGATGTACTTATTCGAATCAACAACATATATTCCATCAGACTCTTTTGTAACATACCCTTGAATCGTTAGGTAAAGAGGCCAATGATGTTTACCCCCAGGTATAGTACCGTCACTAAAATTAATATCGGAGCTAATCAGCCCTGGAGCACCATAAGTACGTAAACAAAAATCGTTAGCTTGTATCGGCGTCATTTTAACGCCTTCTACCGTACCAAGTCCTTCTCGGAGAATACTTGGTTCAGCAGAATCGAATCCAGGTTCGCTGCCTAAATTCAATTCCTTAAACTCTGTCCATGTATACGGACGGCGAATGCGATAATCTTTACCTGCTACCCTAGCATAAACTTCACGCTTGTAATTCATGCCTACACGACGAGTATCTTTCAAATCAAAAACCATCCCACCTTTTAGCTTATCATTCACCGTCATTTCTCGACAAATATCATCTTTATTTTCAATTTCCTCATCAACAGAAACGCACAGCGATATTGGATAGAAATTATTAAAACTAGGACTCGCGTCATCCACAGCCAAGGGTTTCACTTTATTATCTGTAAAATCTAATGCAATAATCATCGGAACCATTGTTGAAGCTGATTTCCAATATGAGAGTGAAAAATCAGGATAACCAACTAATTCAGGCGTAATAATACCGCCTTCTTTAAATTCACCATGCCCTTCAAACCAGGCTATATCTTGAGTAACACACTCAGTGTCCCCCTGCTCTTTTGCATTTACAGGAGTAACACAGAAGCGAATTTGATTATCTTTACCTTCATCGCTCATTGCCAGAGTGTAATTCTGATCTCGGCTAACAAGGGTATCAATGCTATTTTTAATAATGCTCCATTCATACTGACTACTGGTTTGAGGATCATTATTTAAATCAAAATATTTGTATTGACCAGATAGGGTATGACCACCAAAACGCAGCCCCTCTATAGCCACATCCATTGCACGTGGCTTTGAGTCTTTCACTGCCCAAACAGTTTCCTCAGGTGTACACGTTTGAGCGCTGTTTTTAGGCCACCCAGTTTGAGCATACGCTGTCACACAACCCTTGATCTTAATTCCGACCATGCTTTCTTTAAGCGTTAACGAGCGAGTAGCGGCAATGCGAGTTCCGTTTTGATACCAACTAAACGATACTTTACTGGTATCTTCTTTATCACCATCACGGTCTGAAAAATCATAATTTAAATATAAGTTTTGTCCTACTTCAATATCACGAGGTAGCGGCGTCAAATCAACGTCTGGTTGCTCACCAGACTGAGGTTGGATAGTATTAGTTTTACTTGAGCAAGCTAACTTAATTTTTGTTTTTTTATCGAACACGCAAACTGAAATTACCTGACCTTCATCATCTCTCGTTAATAGGTATTCCTTTTGCGTTATGCCTAAAATAGGTTTGTCATTGCGGTACCACTGAATCGACGTTGAATAATCACTACTATCAAACACCCACACATTAAGCGGCGCTCCAACTGTATTATTGGTTACTGCATTAGGAATTGAGACTCTAGGCGTCATTGGTACATATTTACTATCGATAAGTAATGGTGTTGAACAGGTCTTATTGCCTTTTAAACGATCCCCTTGGTTGATCGGGTTAACGCAAAAACGTATTTCAAGGCCGACATAATTGCTATCCATTGGAATACGGTAGCGCTCACCTCTATGCACGAAGTTACCGCCTATCTCCCAAAATATATCCGATGCGTCTTTTTCAACAGGCATACTTGCAGAAAAAAATGTGTACGCTCCCTTCAATTCATCACCAAGCTCAATCACATCCCCGTTTAAATTTTGGAATGACACATTTATTGCTTCTGGATTTTCCGATTTCTTGGATTCAGTCATCGTACCTCCACCACCTCCACCGCCGCCACAAGCAACAAGGGATAAAGCACATAAAGTAACGAGAATTCTCTTCAACATAATTAACTCTTTTGGTATTTTCTAACACGGGCAGCGATGCACCCATATTTTTGAGGTAGGCGATTTTAATGATTAAATGAGGGCAACTCCATCATTAGTTTGTAAGTATTTGTATGCACAATGAATTGCAATAACAGCGTTTTGATACGCCTAAACCCAATCGTTCAGGTTGTGTCCTTGGTAAATCTATACCAACTTAGCGCCTGGTTTGCTCCATGAATAATCTAAACAAATAATAATGTTTTTATTCATATTTCCGCCTATAAGATGAACGCTATTTATTATTCGGCATTTATTTTTTGCTATGGAATTATATTTATAAAGTGCGTATAAATATAAGGATACAAACCAGAGGTACTCATAAGTGAATACAGACTTTAATCACACTAAAAAGTCCAAAATACAGAAAAAACAATCTAGATCAACATAGTTGAAACAAAGTCTTTGACAGTGATAATCGTTATCAATACGATTCGCGATGAACTCAAAAGTAGTTTAAATGAGTAACAATTAATAAGGACATTGTATGAAAAAAATGACTTTAGCGATGCTGATCATAGTAGCGCCTTTCACTTTAATTAATTCCTCTTTTGTTTCTGCAGCAAAACTTGGCGATACAAAGCAAATAGTTCAGAAGCGACCAGACTACGGTATCAGTGTTACTAGTGCTAAACGTGAAATAGCATTGGAGCTGAGTCGACAATACACTCAAGTCTTGCCGACTCTACAATCTGACATCAATCGATATAATTTAACGGTCAATGCGGAGCAAGTATTGCAATCTAGTGGGGTTGCAACTCAGGCATTACATAAAAGTGAGCAAGCAATTCGTTCGGCAAAAGGTTTATCGAATAAAGCGCTGAATAAATCTGCTTTTAAGGGCAGTGATAATCCTAACTTGGTTCAATTTCGTCTCGCAGATGCAAGTATGCTGAGCGACTGGCGGCAAGGCGTATCACCATTATTTGCCTTCGAGCCAGAAGGAAATGATAAAGACTGGGCTAATATTGAAGCCTATGATCTAAATGGTGATATTCAGCTGCTAGATGTGTATCAGCTGCCAGACAGACCAGTTTTCGTGGTTGAATTAGATAAACAACAAACGATACGTGAAGGGCTAGCGGTAATGCGCGAGATCTTAGCTCAAAACACAAATTCAGAAAAACAACTCAAGTCGGCCTATCCTCTGCGAAGCGCGTCTAAATCTGGAGATAAGCCGATATCGACGACCTTAATTAAGCAGATAAGCTTACAGGACGATCAGGAACCTTGGATATCAGGTGCTGCTGAGGTATACGCGATAGTGAATGGCGTTAACCCAACCCGCGATGAGCCAGTGCTTGATATCATTGAAATGCCTTATCTTGATTATGCAGAGAAAGAATACTACCCAAATCAAGTCGTCATTCATTGGGAGCGCTATCGTTGGGCTGCAGCTGATATTATATTGATGGAGCATGATGACGGTACTAATTACAAAGAGCTTGCGACACTGCTTGTATCTGCTGCCGAGACAATTTTAAAATCGATCCCAGATCCTGAAGTACAAGGCTTTGCTATTATAGCCACGATTACTAACGGAATAATCAAAGCGTTACCTGATGCTTGGTTTACTAATGACGATGATTTTGTGGATGCGTATTACACCTTACAAGAAGGTGAAACATACACAAACCACTATGGTTCAGGAGGTAATGCAAGGGCGACCTTTGCACCTCTGGTTATTCAGCCAAGGTAAATAATCTGTTACTGAATATTGTGTAATGGTATAAATTAACGCCGTCGTCCTTTGGATTACGGCGTTTAACAAAATTATGATGAAAGCTTATATACAACTCTACGTTTTCTGTATATGTTATAACATTAATTCGATAGCATATTAGAAGTTGTTAAGTTATGTACTCAGACTTGTTTGAACATACAATTAAAAAAAACTTAGCATCGACCCAAGTAACACATGGCTGGGCCGACTCGTCGACTATGGCTATAAAACAACTAAAACGAATTATTACCGCTATTATCCTAGTGATTATTTACTAGGCTGGCGGGTAAACTTCCGTCAGCCTAGCTGACGGGGGATACGATCAAATTACATATCTTCTTTTCAGCAAATCTGCGGAATCAAACTCAATCACAGACGTATAGCCCATTGTGTAAACACTGCCGATGGTTATCTAGAACGTCAAAAATTTGCAGGTATAACGTTTGAAAACTCAAGACATTTTCGTCATCGGTCTTATGACCTTCGCACTCTTTCTCGGTGCTGGTAACTTGATCTTTCCACCAGCGATGGGACTTAATGCTGGCACATCATTATCTTCTGCAATGGGGGGATTTTTACTCACGGCCGTTGGGTTACCCACATTTACTATCATTGTTTTAGGGCGTATTGGTAATATTCGTAACCTAACCAAAGCGCTACCTAACTGGTTAGGGGCAACTTTTTGGGTGTTACTATTCACCGCAATTGGCCCAGCTTTTGGCATGCCAAGAGCGGTCACAGTTGCCTATGAGATGGGCATAAAACCATTTTTAGAAAGCGACCATCTTCTCCTATTTTCTATCATCTTTTCTGCTATTACCTTATTACTTGCCTTCAAGCCAGGCAATATTGTTACCTATATCGGAAAAATAATAACACCAGCCTTAATCTTACTTCTGTGTGGATTAGGTTTCAGCGCATTTATTCATCCTTTAGGTCTGCCTACTACCCCGTATGGCGATTATCAACATAGCGCTGTCACTAGCGGTCTCATTCAAGGCTATATGACTATGGATGCAATTGCTGCAGTGGGTTTTGGTTGGGTTATAATCCAGGCAATCAAAGCAAAAGGGATCACTAGCCAGCAAGATATTGCATCTAGCTCAATTAAGGTTGCAGGTATATATGCTGTTTTAATGAGTGCTTGTTATATCGTGATGGGCTATGTTGGGGCAACATCAGCCACGATTGCAGAACACGGCATGAATGGTAGCGTTATTCTAACGCGCTATGTAGCAGAGGCATTTGGTCAATATGGTCAGTACTTACTTGCCGCAATTATTATCATGGCCTGTTTAACGACGACGGTAGGCTTAACCAATGCCTGTGCTGAATATTACCAAGATACCTTTAAAGCCCATTTTGGTTTCACAGCAGCAATCATTGTCGTGCTTACTGGTGTTATTGCGAACTTTGGTCTAGACGAAATCCTAAAAGTTAGTCTACCTGCTATTTTAGTATTATGTCCGATTGCTATCGCACTAACATTGGCCTCTTTTACTGCGTCGATATTCACAGTATCACGCCTTACCCACAGCGGTATGTTAATCACTGCAACCCTGTTTGGCACCCTAGATGCGATCAATATTTTGGGTAAAATGCCTCTCGAATTTAATGCATTATTTGTTCGGTATCTGCCGCTTTATAATGCCAATGCAAGTTGGTTGTTACCATCGGTATTAATACTAATTACTACCGTGATCATTGGCCGTACATCCACTGCAGAAAAGATATTTGGTTGTGTTGATTATCGTCTAAATACACCATCTAATCTCACCGATTACGATTACGAGCGCTGATAACAAAATTAAAAACAAATAATTAAAAACAAATAATTAAAAACTTACCAAACTAAGGTTTAAGGGATTTTATCTTTCGGAGTAAAACCACAATGAAAAAGATTTTGATAGCATCTGCTATTTTAATGGCGGCACCTTTTTCAGCTCAAGCCAATACAGGTCTCGTCGGGGAAAACAAGGTCTTTGGTGGAGATGCAGAGCTAGGAGCGACGTTAACCACAGGTAATACAGAAACGACCTCAATAAAAGGCCGTTTAGATATGAAGCACGAACTCGATAACTGGGAAAATCAGTATTTAATTGAAGCTTTATACAAAGAGGATACAGGTGAAGTCACAGGAAAACGTTATTTTGGCCGGATCCAGGGCAACTATAAATTATCCAATTTAAGCTATATATTTGTGACCGCAAACCATGAAATAGACCCCTTCACCGGTTTTAGATCTACCTCAACAGCTTCTTCCGGTTACGGCCATAAGTTTATTGATAATGGCAAGACTCAGCTTAATATTGAAGTCGGTCCTGGTTATAAATATAAACGTTTAGACAGTGAGAGTGCAGCTGAAGCCGGCTATGATACTGAAGACAGCTGGATTGCGCATGGAGTAATGAACTTTGAAACTAAGATATCTAAAAGCTCTAAGTTTAAGCAGATGTTTGTTGTCGAGCATGGCGAAGATTTCGAAGGGCGCTCTGAAACATCAATTACAGCAAATATTATTGGCGCATTAGCAATGAAATTTGCCGTTATTGTGCGTTATAACGATTCCCCTCTCGACGATAAAGAAAGCACAGATACTGAAACGAATATGACTCTGTTATATGCTTTCTAACCTCTTAGGGGGTTCAAGTTCAATATTGCAAACAAAGGTTACTTACGATGAGAGTGGGAACGATACCCTATTACTGAATATTGTGTAGTGGTATAGATTAACGCCGTAGTTTAGGATTACGGCGTTAATTATTTCCATCTATATCACACAATGGAAACTTTAATTACTGACTTAACGACACAACAGAATCAACTAAATTTTTAATCCCTACTCTTGCCTCTAAAAGACTATTCGCAAGCATATAAGCTGGCGTTGTTACAACTCGATTCTCAATATCAATAGAAACACTGGTCACATCTTTCACTTCGTGTTTAGCACCAAGTCCTTCAAGTGTTTTTGCGGTATCAGCATCATTACCTATCGTTAGGGTAATATCATCATATACTGCAGTCAGTAGCATTGGTGCTATACACATATAGCCAACAACTTTTTGTGCGTTTTTAAAGTCAGTGGCAACTTTAATGAACTCATTAATTGCTGAAAATTCTGCGCCTTTAATTGCAAAATCACTTAAATTTTTAGCTGCACCAAAACCACCTACAACGATTAACCCGTCAAAATCAATCGCATTTAATTCTGTAATAGGTTTTACATCCCCCCTTGTAATTCTTGCCGACTCAACTAATACATTACGACTTTCATTAACCATCACTTCGCCAGTTAAGTGATTAACGACATGCATTTGTTCCATATCTGGTGCAAAGCACTGGTAAGTCGAGCCAGACTCTTCAATAGACAATAAAGTTAAAACGGCTTCATTTATTTCTGAGCCATCATAAACACCCGATCCAGATAAAATCACTGCTAATTTAGTCATTATTTACTTCCTATGTATTTAAAAAAGGGGGCTACCTTCGCGACAGATAAACCATACTTCGTTGATACTATTAGTTTTTAAATTAACTACAAGAAAAATAGTAATTTATCTTAACGAACCGTGCACCCTAACCCAAATTAATTAAAAATAGCGGCAGAATAACGACACATGCTAGAATCCTCGCCCATAAGCCGTAATGCCTTAAACGGAAAAAGCATGCTTGAATTAATTAATGAACTCTTAAAATTATTAGACACAATACTAAATTTCTAATTCTCGTAGTGGATAAAAAAGTCCTGCATTCATTGCAGGACTTTTTTATTATAAGGATTTACCTGCCAGACCGAACATTCTCTATTTATCAAATATTTCATCTGATAACCAAATATCTACTCGCCCCAATTTCTGGGTAAACTATTTTAGCTTGCACCGTAAAACCAATGATATCAACCAAGAGGTTGGAGGAGTTATACACCACTAAGCGCGAGAATAAGTGATCACAAATACTTGGAACTCGGTTAAATCCAGTTTAATAAACCAATTTTAATGTGAATTCAAAATAAATATATCATTCAAATAGTTAGTGGGTGTAGTGTTATTAACACCACGAAAAATAGAGTTTTTATATCGCACAACGATAATCAACGGTTAAGTTTCCAATGGCCTCAGGAAACTCTAGCCATTCACTATACGAGGCTACTAGAGGAATTTGATATGTCTAATCTCAATGTCGTAACAAGCAATCCAAGTGTCGAAAAAAGCAATCCAAGTGTCGCAGCAAGTCATATAGACAAAGCGAACAAAGGGCAATCAGCCCAGTCCCTTATCATCCAAACCTATGCGAATAGCGTTAACGAGCAACCAAGCGTCGATTTTTCAGGTAATCAAAATTTAGCGCTCTACGAAAAACAAATTAATGATGGACTGGCAACAGCCCAAGGCCACGCAGCCAATTATTTAAACAATATACAACCAAATATTATTAAGAACATAGCCAATATTGATAATTACTACACGCTACACAATGCAGTTCCAACAATATTGCCTGAAGGGTCAACAGAAGAGCAATGGGTAGAGCTCCTCACGGTACTCAAAGTGAAAGCGGCAGAATACCAGAAAGATGCAAATGGGGTGAAAACATCACTGGAAGGATTAACCAAGGATCTGAGTCATGATTCCCAATCTTTTTCAAAAACTGTCGGTAATCTTAATACCGCTGTTAACGGAGATAATGGTGTCTTAGCGTCAGATCAAAAACAATTAGATAATATCCAAGGAAAAATAGATGGCGCAATTGCAGGTATCGCCGTGAGTGGTCTTACTATTGCTGGCGGTGTTTTTATGATCGTCGTTGGCGGTGTTGCTGACTTTGTCACGGCAGGAACCACCACTCCGCTAGTGGTAGGTGGTATCGGAATGGTAACAGGAGGTATAGGTGGCGAGGTAGCTGCTGCGATCACATTGAAAAACCTGAATGATGAAAAAGCCCGCTTATTAAGAGAAGAATCAATGCTTGAAGCAGAGGTTAAATTAGCCTCGGGGATTAGTAGTAGTTATCAAAGCCTAGTAAACCAAGTTAACAATGCGGTTACTGCCGCAACTCAAATGAAAAATGCTTGGGGATCCCTAGCGAGTGATCTAGGCAGTATGATTAGTGATTTACAATTAGGGATCATAAGTACTGGTATCGTGCGCGAAATGATGTTGACCGCAACTAACGGCATAATAAAAATAGTGCTTAAGGATATTGATACCATAAAAGGACAGATGGCTGGCGTAACCATTATCGTAGCCAAACCAGGGCAAACAGTAGGTGAAGCAATCGTTGAGGCTGCAGAAGCGCTCGCGGCATAAATAATTGAGCATGTTCCTACAAGTGTAGGTGCATGCTAACTTCATCCGAATAATAAAAGTACATTCCCCCATACTTCATAAAATAATTCAAATTCCTATTGATCACGTGTTTTGTGGCGACCATAAAACACAGGAGGTTCACAAATGAATGGTTATTTATCACAAGCAATTGCAAACTTGCAGGCTACTGAAAAACAAATTTCACACCTTTCTGGCTTGCCATCCGCGGCCCAGAAAATACAGGCAGAATCAATAACCCTTATTTCATCGATACTATCGACAGTTCAAACCACACAACATACCATTATTAGCTTTGTCAAAAAGTCCGTTCCCGAGCTAAATGAAATAGATGCCATGCTTGCGAACAATCAATCGTTACCAAGTATACAGACTGCAATAGAGAATGTTAAACACGAAACGATAACATTACAGTCCGACGTAAACGAAACCACTAACCAAATACAAACAGCGTCATTGCAAATACTTAGCTATTTTAATCGACTAGCAACCATCGAGTCTGACTTAACAACACAGATGTTTAAATTACAGGGGCAACGAGACTATGCTAAAGATAAAGAAGAGGCCACAAAGAAGAAGTATTATTATCTTCTCGCTTTAGGTCCTTTCGGTCTAATCGGTTTAGCAACTGCACTCGGATTATATTTAAAATGGAAATCTGATGTTAACGATTACGAAAGCCAAATCAATGCATTAAACAATCAAATTCGCGCACTAAAAACAATGCAATCAGCCAGTCAATTACTGGGCACAGACTTCCGAGGAGTAATGGAAAAAATATCAGGGGTAAAAAATGCCGTTGACTTTCTAAGCAGTGATATTCTAATCATTGAATCAAACTTGAATGACGATAGTATTTTTCTGATTATTGAACTCAAGATAAAAGCCGCAATTACAGAAGTACAGACACTCGGTGTTGATGCATCTTGAGATATACACAATTAATAAATGCATAAGAAATGCATAAGAAATATATAAGAAACATATAAGGATCACTGGGATAATATTGGCTCACACCATGCTAAGCTAATGCGAAATCAAACGACCATTAATACATCGAGTGGTTATGACATTAAAACGAGTTCGATTTATTTCATTGGTCCTTCATTTCTGGATAGCGTTCGTTCTGATTATCAGCCAGATAATTCCTAGCATCGAAGTACTCTATGGACTGATATTATCAAGCAATATTTTCATGCTTATGGACTTTAAGATCCTACGGCGTAATCTGCTTATCTACATACACCATATCTTATTCTTGTTTCTCTCTAGTGCCTTGGTGCTAGTCTCTCAAGTTGAACAAGGCTTCACTAACGAGATGCTAACAGCTTGTGTTAGTGCAGGTATGTTGATTTCGAATTCATCTTGGACAAAAAAACATATCAAAATCTACGCTGCAATAAATATATTGATCGCGACCTACTGTGTCTACATTATCTTATCTCTGAATGCTCCTATGTCATGGCTTTTCCTTACATTACAGTTAGGGACCCTCGTGACACTAGGACTCTCTTACACCATCTCTCTATATATCATATTTCGCCCAACATGCTACAAGCATCAACAAAGTCGTCGCTGATCTTTATTCGTTTATCCACAGAATAGAGTCAAACAAATCTCGCTTTAAATGCCGACGGACTTAACCCAATAATGGTCATAAACACTTTACGGAAACTATTTACATCATCGTATCCTATATTCAGAGCAATCTGCTCAAAGCTTTGAGTTGTAGACTCTAGTAGCTCACATGCTTTTTGAACTCTCACTTTTTGAATATATTTAATCGGCTTTAAGCTTGTAGCATTAGTAAATTGGCGTAGAAATGTTCGCTCAGTCATACAGGCTAAACCCGCTAACAAAGAAATATTTAATGATTGATTATAGTTTGCTTGAATATAGTGTTGTACTTGTAGAATCCGTTGATTTCCATGATTAAATTTTGGCGTAAAGCTACCATAATAACGCTGCTCTCTTTTCCCTGTATCTACAATAAGATATTTCCCAAGTGTTCGCATTATGTGTGGCCGAGTAAATTGTGCCACTATCTCTAATCCTAAGTCAATCCATGACATAAGACCGCCCGCCGTAATGATGTCCCCATCATTAATAAGCAAGCTCTCGACGTTAAGAGATATTTTAGGGTACAGAAAATTAAACTCTTCGGCTAACTGCCAGTGCGTCGTCGCAGGTCTGTTATCTAACAATCCCGTTTTGGCCAGTATAAATGCCCCAGCACAAGCACTGCATAATATAGCCCCCTTATTGTGGGCATCATGCAGAAATTGCAATACTTCTGGTTTAGGTGCACGGTAATAATGACCATCCAAATTCGGAGGAAGGATCACAATATCACTTTGACGATCACGACCTAACTCGCTATCAGACTGAACAACACTCACAGTAAATTGCATATCAAACTGACTATCTATGATTATTTTATTCGCGATTAAAAATAGTTCTTTAAGGCCATGAACTGCACTCTGCAATGCATTAGGGTAGTCGATAATTACAATACGGATACTACTTGTCACTTTTGCCCTACTTTGTGGCAATAACGCCATAGGTGTCGTTGATTTATATTTTGCATAATAGCCTTAACAAAACGTCGAAACAACACAAGAGAGCTTATTATGTCTAACACAGCATTATTATTAATTGATTTTCAAAATGACTATTACTCAACATATGCAGATGCTAAATGGGCACTATCTGGTACTGAAACTGCAGCATCTAATGCCGCGACTTTATTAGCTGCATTCCGTAAACAAAGCTTGCCTGTCATTCATGTCCGTCATGAATTCCCTTCAAATGATGCACCCTTTTTTCTACCAGAATCTGAAGGTGCAAAAATTCATACGAGTGTCGCGCCAATAGAAGGGGAATCCGTAATTTTGAAGCATCAAATAAACAGTTTTCGTGACACTGAATTAAATAATATCTTGAAAGAACTTAACGTTGAGAAGCTGATTATTGTGGGTGCAATGAGTCATATGTGTATCGATGCTGTGACCCGTGCCGCTGTTGACCTTGGATATGAATGTCATGTCGCTCATGATGCTTGTGCAACGCTGGATCTTGAATTTAATGGTGTCACCGTCCCTGCAATCCATGTTCATAGCGCATTTATGGCGGCATTGAATTTTGGTTACTGTAACGTGGACAGTACAACTCAATTACTCGACTTAGTTAGTTAAATCTATCGAGGGAAATACTCGAGTCGTCACGCATAATATTGCCCTTCACTCGTAATTACGCGTGAAAGGCAATATCGATTACATCAAGGTCGACTCAAAAAATCCCCTTGCTGATGATAGCCACCCAACCCCTTCAGAAAATAATATTAACTCTCCTTCCCTTACATCCATGAAAAAATCATTACACTGCAGAGGATCTAAATTAAATTTCATGCGCTTTCCTTCTTAACACTATTTTCATATATCGGCCCCCAGAATCAATTCAACCAAATTGTACTTATATAAGGAGGACTTAATTTTTCATCGTGACAACTCAACTGAATTTAAAATATTTCTTGCGTAGTACGCTTCTTTTAAACAGGATAATCACCCAACCACAACTACCCACTAAGTGGTAACATCTTCACAATGAACTGATTAATCCTCTATTTAAAGGATTAATCGCTTATTCAACTCCAAGCAAACGATAAATACTGTTAATTTCTCTCCGAATTCAACTGCAATAACAATGGCTAAGGCATGCAAACAACTCTGCTACCAAACCCCATTAACTAATTTAACATCAGGAGAAATTGTGAAAAAAAACATTATAACTACCTCAGCCTTAGTCACTTTGGCACTGTATACTGGAACAGCTAATGCTGATGAGTATAAGAACGCGCATCGTGTAGAATTAAAGGGAGATCAAAGCATTGATTATCCCCAAGCCTGTCTAAGGATAAATAGGAAAGCTGAACGAATTCCATTACTTGAAACCTTTCAAGCCTTTCAGAACCAGTTTCCTGATGCGGGTATGGATGTTTTAATGAAATTAATGGTTAAGTGGGCTGACTCCGGTACAGTCGGTCATACGTGGGTTGATCTTTTTTATAAAGATGACAGTGGAGCAATTAAAGCAGATGGATATGGTTTTGGTAGTAATGGTAATACCAAAGAGCGAAAGTTCAGCTTTCAAAAATGTGTGTACATTGAAGATAAAGGCTATGAGCAGATTAAGCTGGAAATGAATGCTAAGCAAGAAGAGCTATATGAAGAAAGTAATGAAATAGCCAAGAAATACTTTTTTGATATTGGAACAAAGTGGGGGAAAGGCAAATACACACTATATACTAATTGTGCGTGGTTTGCAGGAAATCTGTTTAATTCATTAGTACCTAAGAATGAAAATATTAACTTTGCGCAAGCTTTTGATTGGTCAACCATTATGCCAAGCTATTTACCTTCAAGTAAATTAAAAGATATTCCAGACCCTGGCTACATAGCAGAGAGTATATCCAAAACGATAAATACCACAGGATGGGACGACAATACCTCCTCAGGTCTCGGAAAAATTACTGGTGATACCTTCATTCAAGCCAATAAAGGTGGTCTCGTTAGTGGACCAAGAAGTATCATTCATTATTATCCTGGACTGAAAGATTACGCTAACTTTATCTCGGCTGGTTATTACTCTGTATCAGAAAACAGAATGCATTTCTTCACCTACAATTTGAAGCAAGATGTTGAAATAATAGTAAAGCCTCGCTCATCTGATATATCTTTTAACAATATTAATCAAAAATTCGTCGCGGCATTTCATCAGCCAAGTGATGATAAGATTGGGTTAGGTATAACAGGAGAGGGGAATATTGTAAATATCGTCTCTAAAGAGAAGCTAGGAAACTCCGCATTACAAAAGTATGCGGGTGAAATAACTGCAGCATCAAATTACTTTGAAAAGGATAAAATCCTAATTTTACTCAGACCAGATGGGAACCAATCTGATAAGCACTCATCAAATGGTATCCGATATATCAAATACGATTTTATTCAGGATAAGATTATAACAGGGCCTAAACTCGTAGAAACATCGCCTAAATTTAAATTTTTCAAACTTCAATAGCTGTATAGGGATAGGGCGAGGCCTCACAGTCTGGTTCTGTCGCAAACTCAAATAAGGGGCATGGTTCAAACACTCATTCCTACCTGGTTAACATAGGCCACCTACGGCGGCAACTAACATTCTTCAAATTTAACTATTCATAATAGGCATAAGCAGGTATCTTCCTGCTTATGCCCCCAAACAAACCACTCAAAGACCTCTTCAATAAAAATAATGACTGGTTAACGTATCTTAATCAGCATATTAGTCCTGTGCATGATGCAGTGATTGAAAATGTCACTAAAATGCTCGCTTGCGGCACTGCTGCATTCGGCTCTCGAAAATATACCTATTCAAACGACAATTGCACTCATACCAAATACATACACCAAACCTGCAAATCTAGAGCCTGCAATAGCTGTGGCACCAAGGAAACAGAGCATTGGGTTCAAACCCAACAACAACAACAACAACAACAACAACAACAACAACATGTATTACCTGATTGTGAATGGCAACGTATCACCTTTACTATGCCTGGCGTTTGTCTTAAACCGGTGCATGGAAACCTATCTATTTAAAAACGGGGTTTTGCGTCCATCAATTGCATTCGGTTAAGGATTAAAAGTGTAATGTTGCATAATATACTTTATTAACTGATGTTACGCAGTAGCATCGGTTAATCGTTGTAATTCATGAATAGCCTGTCTTTGAGCTTTAATATAAAGCTTCATTTTAAGACCAAACGTAGTAACGCCCACTTTTAAACTCAAACATTCAAGCCTTGCTGTCGCCACTAATGGCATGAAAATATGATTACTCTGTGTTTTTTCTTTTTTTTGCGGGAGATTTTTCTAACCCCGTATTGGACTTAATGTTTTTATGAAAGACTTAACTTTCCATCGTTTTTGATAGATTGTTTCTATCGCGTTCTTTTCTAGTTTAATATCATTGCTAATCAAATGTAATTTGCCTTCACTGCCATCTTTGTTTTTAAAAACTTGTTGGTGAAATATAACAGGGAAATCGAGCCCTTTTATCCAACTGCAGATTGGGGGCTCCGACCAAACCAATGAATCAATACGTACGAAGCGACCTTGTAATTTATCTTCCCTTGTTAACGCTATTAAGCGATTGCTTTTTAAGGCTAGAATAAAGTGTTTTTTAATTTTATTGTGGATATATTTCATATTCTCACTGGATGAATGCAGTCATGAATTCCCTTCAAATCATGCACCCTTTTTTCTACCAGAATCTGAAAGTGCAAAAATTCATACGAGTGTCGCGCCAATAGAAGGGGAACCCGTAATTTTGAAGCATCAAATAAACAGTTTTCGTGACACTGAATTAAATAATATCTTGAAAGAACTTAACGTTGAGAAGCTGATTATTGTGGGTGCAATGAGTCATATGTGTATCGATGCTGTGACCCGTGCAGCTGTTGACCTTGGATATGAATGTCATGTCGCTCATGATGCTTGTGCTACGCTGGATCTTGAATTTAATGGTGTCACAGTCCCTGTAATCCATGTTCATAGTGCATTTATGGCGGCATTGTATTTTGGTTACTGTAACGTGGACAGTACAACTCAATTACTCGACTTAGTTCGTTAAATCTATCGAGGGAAATACTCAAGTCGTCACGCATAATATTGCCCTTCACTCGTAATTACGCGTGAAAGGCAATATCGATTACATCAAGGTCGACTCAAAAAATCCCCTTGCTGATGATAGCCACCCAACCCCTTCAGAATCTGACTTTGAGATTCTCTTTCAACACCTTCAAATACGACAAATTGAGTCCGACCTTCCATTAGTGATAAAATATCTTTAACGAACTTTTGTTGCTTTAAATCACCTTCCAAATCGTTGACAAAAAGTTTGTTTATTTTTATCGCATCAGGGGATATTTTCTCCAGTAAGTCGATATTATTATTCCCAGAACCAAAATTATCAAGTATCACATGAACCCCTAAACCTCTAATCTTATTTATATTTTTTAATATCTCTGGGCTATAATAAAGTTCAGAACACTCGGTTATTTCAACTATGACTACGTCTTTATCACAACGCTTTATAGCCTTAATAATTTTGATAAATACCCATCCTCTCAATAAAGAAGGGCAAATATTAACACCAAATCTACCATATTCAGGTGTTATCTGCTCTATACTCTTTAACACCAAAATTGTATGTAAGCCAAGGATACCGTTTTTTTTCAGACTATTAATTACGCTTAATGTACCAATGCCCCTAAACCGAGTAAGCATTTCCCAGTAATTAATTATTCCAGTCTTTGTATTTACAACTGGGGTCAAAAGAATAGAAAAGTGAGAGAGTCTAAATATGTAATTTAAAAGGGCTATAATGATTTTTCTATCAAAAACAGCAATCAGAAAAATCACAACAAATATAACTTGTGCGACTATATATTTTCCATAGAATGATATTTCACTGCCATCTCCCTGCCACTTATAGATAAATGCTCCATTACCTATTTTCCCCAAGTAATTACCAAAATTATCACTATAAGTAACACCACTAAGTAACGGATAAACGATGTAATTGTCGTATTCGGCTGTTATCTTCTTTTTCTTTGTACGCCCAATAACTCTTACCGCACCACTAACGACCTCCCTGTAAAAATACGGTTCTCTATCTGTCATCCAGTCAGAATGAATTATGTTGTTAGAGCCGAAGTACACAATTTTATTTTTCTCAATAATACATTGTTCATCATCATTTTTAATAACAAGAATTGCGCCACTTTCAAATGTATCATTAACCATTGGTAGGAGCTCTTCTCCCCTATATCCTAGGTTATATTCGTTCGCTATTTCAAGAAGAATAGCATCATACTTAAGGTCCACTTTTTCGTAGAGTGTCATAAAGTGAATAATCTGCAGAAGGTAGATTAGTCCAACTAACGTTATCCCAGCTAAAGTATATAATGTGATTTTCATACTCATTATTTTAGATCTATAACTCAACATTAATTTTAAAACTTGAAAACGAGATAAGGTATTATTAATGGTGGAATTCAAATTATTTACTTCAGATGATGCACTATGGGTACTTAACCCGACATAGTAGCCGACCCGATTTACATTAACAATAAAGTGGAATTCATCACTATTATTGAAAGTGATACTCAGTAATTCTCTCGTTTTTCTTCTAATAGAGGCAATTGCATTCTTTAGCATGTTTACTGTCAATCTTTTAGGAATGAGCTCAAATAACCTTGACTCTATTTCCCTTGCCGATATAGGGTTTGATTTACGTCCATGTTCACTTATTATTTTTATTATTATAAATTCAACTTCATTAATTCTTACCTTTGATTTCACTTCCCCATCTAAAAGTAATATTAACTCACCTTCTCTTACACCCATAAAGCCATTATTACACTGCATAGGATCTAGATTAAACTTCATGTACTTTCCTTCTTAAGACTACTTTACTAATTAAAACCAAGTCCTTCAATTAGGTATCAATTCATAATATATTCTTCTTAATTATTTACGTAGTACGCTCGATTCTAATTTCGTTACCTTGCCCGACTGTAACAGAGTAACCTTTATATATTTCATATCTCTCAATTTATCCATTTATCCATTAATTTATTCATTTATCCATCAACTTATTCATACATGCACCACGCGATACCCACAAAGGGGTATCTGTAAGTAGTTGAAATCATGTGATGACCTATCACCTCATCTAAAAAACTTTTCAAAACACCCTGTAACAATACAAACAAAAGACCACTCACCAAGAAGTACTAAAACGGTAGTTAAAATCATGTGATGACCTGTCACCTCATCTAAAAACTTTTCAAAATACCCTGTAACAATACAAATAAAAGAAAACATCCAGTATTAGCGGCATTGAATAGCATAAAACCCGCTGGTAGATATAAAGCATCACAATCAATTGGATAATCCTTCATTTAAAGAGCTAATCGCTTATTTTACTTCAGATTTACGAATGTCCTGATAGTGTAATTAATCTTATTTCCCCGTTGAGGCGAGGTATTAATTTACATCGATGCAAACGAGTCCTTAGTACAATCAAATGTAGTAATTAGGAGTAATAAATGAAACGTCTGCGTGGTTATATAATCATTGAGCTAGTAATCCTTATTATAATACTAGTCATACTATTAATAATGGTTACCTATGACTTAGGTTGTTAATTTCAGAACTGGGGGTTCTAAAAAACATTCAATCCTAGCTTACTTAACTTTGAATGGAATAACCTTTACTTATATTTAATTAACCCATAAACAGCGCCACCCCTTAAGTAGTACTAATTTTATTATAAATTGAATAATCCTATGTTTTATTTTTTTATCGCTTATTTAACTTCAAGTTAACGAATGTCCTGATAGTTTAATCCAGAATTATCAACCCAATAAATTCTGATAATTCATTTACATATATAAAGCATTGGCTTTTAGCCTTATTAAAACAACTTAAAATAATCAGGAATAAATAATTTATGAAATCTCAGAACGGCTTTACGTTAATAGAACTCATCATTGTAATAATAATACTCGGCATACTCTCAGCGACAGCTGTACCTAAATTTATCGATTTAAGAAACGAGGCTGACGAAGCAGTGTTTGAGACAGTGAGAGCAACTATCGCAAGTGCTGCACTAATGGCGCGTTTGAAACAAAAAGTACAGGGAAAAGGTGAAAACGAATCCATTGAAGTTGAAGGCAACACAATTGCAATGGAAAATGGCTACCCTACAGATGTATCCATAGAGCAACTTGTTGATATTACAGGCTTTAGCTTTATGACTGGTGGTCATTTTGTCCGAGATGGTAGTCCCACGGTGGAAACTGGAAACCAGTCAACCTGCAGGATTGATTACAATCAACCGCTTTCGGACATTAATTCAAGTGCTAAGCCAGAAATAATAATATATAGATTATCAAAAGGTTGCTAAGCACAGTCATGAAGCTGTTGGATAATGTTAATACATCAGCAATTTAAACTGCGAGGCCTGATATCACCAGGCCTCTAATCTGTATACCAATATAATAAATCAACATAAGGAACAATCACGATGAAAGCACCTCACCCTTTCTTTTGCCTTCTCGCACTTAGCTCTTTCTTTTACCTTTTCGCACTTGGCTGCGCCCTGCTCTTCAGTACATACGCATATGCTGTTGATAGTTTTGAGTTTGATACTAAATCAGATCCTCATAACATGTTAATGTTTCAAATTGACCATCAAGACTATTCACGTTCTATTGGTTTTTTTAAGAAATTTGAAGGCCAAATAGAGTTCGATAGAGAAAACCTGGAAAACTCAAGTGTCGAGGTAACTATAGACATCACCAGTCTTAACATAGCCGGGCACGAAAAGTGGAGTAACAATACGCTGGCAGTGTTCTTCAAGAACGGGAAGTTACCAACAGCCCATTTTAGAAGCACAAAAATCGAAAGTAAAGGCTATGGTAAACTGATTATCACAGGGGATTTAACTTTAATGGGAGTCACCAAAAGCCTAGATCTAGATGTAGCTCTAAACAAAGCAGGACAATCTCAGTCAGCTGGATTTAAGGCTGGATTTTCAGCGACGACACAGCTTAGTAGAAAAGACTTTGGCATTATCGCTGTACCCACTAATGGCGATAAAGTATCAATAACCATTGAGATCGAAGCGATTAAAAAACAGTTCCTTTCGAAAATAATCTCGTGATATTTATTTAAAATAAGAGATAATCAAGATGATCAATTTTATAGATAGGAAGTCTTATAGTGGTGATAAAAATCGAACCGAATGATTTAAATAAACAGTGTGGTAAAGGAAACGTGTTATACCAATCTAAAGGTATCACCTACTGTGAAGAAGAAAGTGTCTTTCTCAATAAATTTAATGTTGATGGTATTGCTAGAGTACCATTCGATGAATTTATCACTATTCCTCAATACAAATTAGCGCATAAAGCAGCGACTATTCCAGCGAATAAAAAAGAGTTCTTACGCTTTAATATGGGAGTAAACAATTCTATCGTCGGTGGAAAATATTTAGTCATGCCTATCATGAAATCTGGCAGTGATAGTACTAAAACAGGGTATATTTCCCCTTTATTATCAATTGATGAAGCCATGGTTTACAAGGTTAATAATATCACAAACCATATCAGCTATAACGACTTACCCAAGATGGTATCAAGCGGAAAGTTAAACTTTCAATCTTGTGTATCAGGAATATTTGATATAGCGAGCTTACAACACTCAATTGTAGATCAGCGTTATGCCATCAGTCGGCCAGATCTGACACGTGCACAAAGGGTATCAGCAGGTGTTGCTATTACCTCTCTTAGTCTGATTAATTTTATCGCCATCTAGCCAAATGATAGGCATTAAGCTCTATCCTGTCATTCAAGTAAGAATGGCAGATTTTATCATTATGTGTTTTTTTAATTTATGCAGTTGATTGATATAATTAGTCAATGAGTGGTTATCTCCCCACTCCCAAGGACATTCTCCGCCAAATGTGATATCAAACTCCTTATTCACGTGTCTATAATCGTTTCCTAAAGAGTCCTTTAAAGGTAGATTTGGCACTTCATCATTTAAATTGACAACTCTCCATGAATCAGAAATTGCACTATTATAAATTGAAGTAAACTCAGGAGAACCAACACGAGGTCCAGCAAATGTATAGAGGGCTAGATTACTCAGGTTTGTATTCTTTGCAATATCGAGCGTATTCAAAACGGAAAGTGCGGCTCCCAAGCTATGACCAGTTATGTATAGAGTCCCTTTTATCTGCTTCTCTTTAAGGAAATTCAAAACAATATTTTGAGGTGAAGAACCTGACTGACCTGTCGCGTATAACTGATAAAAACCTAACTCAACGTCGATATGTCCAGGAAGATAAGAACATCTTACTTGCTCAAACTTAACGTCTTCTACCCACTCTTCAACTGAACTCGTTCCACGCCAACTAACATAAATGTTGTCCCCCTTAGAAACGACGAACCCTAATGGGACATGCTTACTCTCATACATCGCTTGAAATGTGAGCTCTAGTTTATATCCTTCAGGACCAGTCCATACCTTTCTTTCTTTGTAGGCATCATATTGACTATATGCATCATTACTTAAGCAGGCCAACTCTAAAGCCAAGTCTAAATCAAAACCTTTTGGTAGGTCCATTTTATTCTCCTCACTCTATATTATGGCGTCATTTCAACGCCGCATTCAGCTGGAAAACTGTGATTCAACTTAAATAACACTCAAAATAATGAATTCCCCAAAGTAGACTTAAAAATAAAGCGGTGAAATAGATAATACGCCATTACCATAAAACAGCAGTGGTGATAGTCGTATTAACCAATCGTACTAATCACCGCCTTTATGCCGCCAATCAGCATTTCCACACCGATAACAGCCAAAATCAATCCCATAAGGCGGGTAACAATACTAAGCCCACTCTCACCGATTGCCGATATGATCTTTGACGAAAAAATAAAACAAACAAAGGTGATAAGACATAAAATAGCAAACGCCGATATTGTAATAATAATTTCCCCCCAACCACCTGCTGATGAATAGTTCATTGCAGTTGCTATCGTGCCTGGTCCAGCAAGCAGTGGTACAGCTAGCGGTGATACCGCCACATCTGAATCATTACATTCTTCTGCTGTATGTAACTTCGAACTCTTACCCTGCAGCATATGATAACCGACGAGGAATACCAAAATGCCGCCGGTTATGCGTAACGCTG
This sequence comes from Moritella sp. 28, assembly GCF_018219435.1. Lineage (NCBI taxonomy): Bacteria > Pseudomonadati > Pseudomonadota > Gammaproteobacteria > Alteromonadales > Moritellaceae > Moritella > Moritella sp. 28. Next base: position 4,102,570 of record NZ_CP056121.1, read on the forward strand.
GTAGCGTTATCCCAAATAGATGGAATATTGATTTACCTAAAATTGAAAATAAAACAATAATAACAAAGGTGATAGTAAGGGATTTAATCGCGATTTTAAGTTGCTTCGACTTCCCCATCGTTCCTGTTAATCCAGCAAAAACGGTCGTATTTGCAATCGGGTTCATAATGGCAAAAAAGGCCATAAAAACGGTCAACGCGTGTTCAAACAATGGGCTCATCTTATTTTATTCCTTAATAAACAAACGACTTAATCGTGCTAATGCAACTATACCAGAAGCAGACCACTAAGTTTTGAAATATACAGTTGTTAACAGTAAGGGACTATGCGGGTATTGCGATGACGAATAGAAAGCGAGAGAGATAGAGTGAGTTTACTCAAGTTGACTTTAAAGCGGTGATGCCATGCCATACAAAAAAAGCCACTCAATGAGTAGCCTTAATGTTTGGAGCGGTCAGCTAGGATTCGAACCCGGCGTCTTCAACTTGGAAAGCTGACGTATTACCATTATACGATGTCCGCATAGATTGAGATATTACTTCAGTTTTATCGTAATGAAAACAGAAGAAATGTCAGTGTATGTCAGTGATATTTTGCGATAAAGAATCAAAAACGAGAGAGAGAGAATAAGTTTACTCAAGTTAACTTTAAAGCGGTGATCTCATGCCATACAAAAAAAGCCTCTCAATAAGTAGCTTTAATGTTTGGAGCGGTCAGCTAGGATTCGAACCCGGCGTCTTCAACTTGGAAAGCTGACGTATTACCATTATACGATGTCCGCATGGATTGAGATATTACTTCAGTTTTATCGTAATGCAAACAGAAGAAATGTCAGTGTATGTCAGTAACATTTGGCGATAAAGAATCAAAAACGAGAGAGAATAAGTTTACTCAAGTTAACTTTAAAGCGGTGATGCCATGCCATACAAAAAAGCCTCTCAATAAGTAGCTTTAATGTTTGGAGCGGTCAGCTAGGATTCGAACCCGGCGTCTTCAACTTGGAAAGCTGACGTATTACCATTATACGATGTCCGCATGGGTGGAGATATTACTTCAGTTTTATCGTAATGCAAACAGAATAAATGTCAGTGTATGTCAATGCATGTCAGTGCATGTCAGTGACAGTTGTCGTATTGTGGACAGAGAGCAGTACATTAATATGGCTATTTTATAAGCGCTGTAGCGTTATTCAGTGCTGTCTCGCTTTTATTATTTTTCGCTTTAACGTCCATACAGCTAGTAATAGAAATTCGAAATGCGTAGGATGCAGCTCATATTACTTTAAGCAATGAGCTACGAGCACCGACATGTCGATCACAACAACAGAACAATCTGTTACCCGCGCCTTACTTATTTCTATTCGCACGCCTTGTACTACGCAACAGGACGTGGACGAATCATTATCTGAATTAAGCCGTTTAGTTCATACTCTCGGATTTTCTGTGGTTGGGACTAAAACGCAACGACAAAAATCGACCAAACAACTGTCAGTATTAGGCTCTGGTAAACTAGAAGAATTAGCCTCGTTAACAGGTGAAAGCACATTTTATGAAGATGAAGTGCAGATTGAATTAGACCAAGACGAGTTAAGCCAATTATTAGCAACAACAGATGTTAAATGCCAAGCCAACATTGTGGTATTCGATTGCGAACTAAGCCCGAATCAATTAAGTAATGTTAAAGCGGCACTCGGCGTAGAAGTTTACGATCGTACCCGCGTTATTATCGAGATTTTTAGTAAACATGCACGTACCCGCACCGCTAAACTGCAAGTAGAGATCGCGCGACTTAATTACTTAACACCGCGATTACGTGATGAAAGCAGTGGCGATCGCGAACGCCAAAAAGGCCGTTCAATCAGTGAAACTGTGTTTGAGATTAATCGTCGCCGTGTTCGCACTAAAATAGCCGATCTACGACGCGAACTGACCAAGGTACAACGCGAGATGCAAGGTCGAAGCAGTGGTCGTATCGAGCAGTTAACCGTGGCGTTAGTGGGTTATACCAATGCCGGTAAATCATCTTTAATGCGTGCTCTAACAGGCTCTGAAGTATTAGTTGAAGATAAACTGTTTGCTACTTTAGATACCACGATACGTACACTACAGCCGCCGACACAACCGCGTATTTTAATCTCCGACACCGTTGGTTTTATCCAGAAATTACCCCATGATTTGGTTGCATCATTTCATTCGACCTTAGAAGAAGCAAAAAATGCAGACTTATTGCTTTACGTGGTTGATGCATCAGACGAAAATTTCATTTCGCAATTAGCCATTGTAGATCATGTATTAGGGCAATTAAATATCGATTTGAATAACAAAGTATTATTACTCAATAAGGTAGATTGCTTAAGCGAAGAACAGCAATTAGACCTGCTGGAACGCTATCCCGATGCGCTACAAATCAGTGCGCATGACAAGAGCGATGTCGCGTTCGTACATCAGGAAATTCAAAATTTACTGGAAAAGAAAATGTGCCCTGCCTGTTTTGATATCCCCTACACAGCCAGTGGTGTGATGGGTGAAATTCACAGTAAAATGCAGGTTCTAGAAGAGGAATACCATGAAAAAGGTATTCGTATCACATTAAAAGCAAGCCCGGTTGCCCTAGAACGATTACATAAAATGCTGCAACTCACTACTTTTTAATACGCAGTTAAAAATAAATTAATGTCGCACTCCGGTTCGGACCTCTGTGTCCGAGCCGGGTATCCGAGAAAATACCTATGTAGGTGGATAATATTTTCGCTATTTAATTCTAGACCCTAAGTCACGATCTTCACTACTGCCTTTAACAAGAGTATACAACTCATCAACCTTCGCTAACTTTCCATCTTTAAAATAGTAGAAAGCCAAAAATCTTAATTCTGCGTCTCCTCCTCCTTTTTTTGTTAATGTAATTGTATGGGTTTCTGAGATAACACCACTACTATCAACATTTACGTCCTCAAAATGTATTTTTGCGCCTGATATAGATTCAGATAGCACTTTTGCGTGCGCTAAAAAATCAGCTCTCCCATTTGTTCCGGCGCCAAATACTTGCACAAAATCATCAGAAAGAGTCTCATCTAACTTACTCGGGTTATTTAAAAAGTTATCAAAAGTTTGCTCTAAAAATTGGTTAGCTTGTGGATGACTTAAATCACTAAACGTTACCTCTATTGGTGCAGCCTGGCTAAAAGTGCTAAAGCTAAGTAATGACACAGCGAGTAGTTTTTTCTTTAAGAATTTGTTCATGTTTATTCCTCTTTAAAATGTCTACTCAATATATAAGTTAAGCTGTCATTGTGCTTTCGAGATAACGTCAATAGGTTCAGTCTTTGCGCCAAATACGGTAATTTGTTATACGTAAGTTTTGACACACTTTGTCATCGTTATTTCTGACACCGATTCACCTTCGATTCGATAATAGTCAGATATTTCACCAATAACTTTAAAAGCACACTTTAAATAGAGACTTTTAGCAGGCATATTTACCGAGAGTACATTAAGATCAAGCCAATCAATACTACGATTTTCACAACAAAAGCCGACTACTTTTTCCATCATTTTTTCACCGACACCTTGTTTACGGCATTTTCTGCTCACCCCCATACCCAGTAATACTCGATGAAAACAATACTCTTCGCTATGATGCCGTAGATCTATATGGCCACAAATATGCCCAGAGGAATCTTTAGCTAACCAGAGCTTCCTCCAGTTAGGCGATCCTAGATCTGCATCAAAACCATTTTCAAATTTTTCACGCGTTTGCTTTGATACATTATTTTGAGTTCTTGATATCGGCTGAAATAGAGCTTCACCTTCAGCACCATTTTCGGTTAATTGGTCCCCCAAATAATCAAAGAAACGCGCTAAATCTGATATTTTTGCTTCTACTATTCTCATACTCTCACCTTATTGCCATCAGAGGCGCAGTAAACCCTGCATTATGAATGGATCATGTTCTGCCATAAGAACTATCCTAGTGCTAAAGCGGAACAACGCTATCTAAAGCAATTTGAGTAATGGATATAAAAGTCAACAAATTGACCGCTTTCTCTAACCTGCACCTAGCGATGTAATCATTAACGGTTTCACCTACAACACCCGTAAAAATACGATGAATACCATTCAGGTAAGTTATCTCGCTTTGAAACTACCGCATTGTAAAGTTACAACCAAAATAAACACCAACTAAAGCACCAAAAAACCACCGCCAAACACCACAAAAAACAACCACAAAAACAGCTACAGCAAATCACCACAAATGTCACCATTAATTATAATAAAACTAAATAATAATTATAAAAAAGTTAATAAATACTTATCAAATAGTTATTTATGCTGCAAACGCACTAAAATAATCATTTTTATGTTTAATTTACCACGTATCACCAAACCCACAAGGGCTCAAAAAGCACACAAAGAGCACACAAATCAAACTTCACTTTTAAATGTAGGGATATACAGATCACACAATTTGATGTACCGACTTAAAGCAACACGAATTTACATGCTACTTTTGTCGTACCTCCTATTGTGTAGGAAGGGCATGTGAATAATCATAAAGGATTTAAAATGAAAAAAATTATACTTGCGTCAGTACTGTCAATGTTTCCGCTAATGAGCTTTGCTAACAGCTGTACTGTACCAGCACAGTTAGATGGATTAACGTTAACGACTTTAACGAATCCACTTTACGATAAAAATAAAACTAACGCAGGCGCATTAGCAAAAATAAAATTTTCAACAGACACTTACGACTATAAGGCTTTGAATCGCACGACTACGTATACATCAAACTATACTTACCAACAGCTCGGCCCTACGAACGGAATTGGCCTACTTGAAGGAACTATGGGTTCTTTAAACTACACGTATACTTTCAAATGTCTGACAGACGATTCAGGTATAGCTGTATATACAGACGAAGCTAGAAATAAACAGAACACATTCTTCTATAGTGAAGGTTAAGTTGAATTCTCACCAAAAATAACTGTCACTGGACGGGGGTTGAGGTGAAAATCAACGATGATCTCACTTAACCGTCGTTATGTAAGATCAGTATCAAGTAATGGTTCGCTACGAGAAATCGAGCGAGCCATTATTGCTCTAAGCACGTCGACAATTTTAACCCTAGATCAAAAAAACCGCCGTTGAAGAGGTCTAATTGACTCCACAGCTACAACAAAACCTAATCGCGTTTAAAGTTTCAAAACCTCTACTGATTTGTTTAAAGAGGTTGCAATATTTGATATCAAACCAACGCACTGCATTACAGACCACCAGCTAGATCTAAATAGTTTCCCGTCGAAAATGACGATTTATCTGAAGCTAACCAGTAGATGGCTTCAGCAACTTCTTCAGGTTTACCACCTCTTTTCAGTGGAATAATATTTTTTAACCTTTCGATTCGCTCTGGCTCTCCACCGTCTGCATGCATATCCGTGTGAATTAACCCTGGACGTACACAATTAACCCGAATGCCTTCACCTGCAACCTCTAACGATAGACCTTTAGTTAAGGTATCTATCGCTCCTTTTGACGCGGCATAGTCAATATATTCATTTGGAGAACCAGAGCGTGATGCTCCAGAAGATACATTAACAATTACCCCACCTAAGCCACCATGACGAGTAGACATGCGCTTTACAGCTTCCCTGCAGCATAAAAAATAGCTGGTGACATTATTTACGAGTATTGAATTGATTCTATCGGCACTCATATCCTCTAAGCGTGACTGCTTTTTCAAAATACCTGCATTGTTCACTAATATTGATACCGAACCGAACGCTTTGTCCACAGTAGAAAACATTCGTACCACATCCTTCTCAGAAGAAACATCGGCTTGAACAGTCATACATTTCCCACCTTCCGCGATTATCGCTTCCGCTAATTGGTTGGCAGATTCTGAATTAGACTTATAGTTGATACATACCGCATAACCTTTACTCGCAAAAAGTTGCGCTGTCGCAGCTCCGATTCCTCGCCCAGCACCTGTAATTATCACCACTTTTCGAGCGCTCATAAAATTCTCCAAATTTACTACTTTAGATAGTTAGAATATTGGACTTCAAGTCCTGCTAGCTCACATTAAGGTTGATAACGATAATACGTGGTTTCCCTAAATCGAGATGATACGACCTCGATTATAAGGATAAATATATTTATTTATGTAAAGATTTGTATTAGTTCAGCTACGACAAACACTTACATTTTAAACATTGAATAGGACTTTTAAAAAAATCTATAATAATCCTATACATTGTTAAGGAGTTTAAAATGAAAAATTTATTAGTATTGTCTTTTCTTGTTATCAGTTTGTCTGGTTGTTCTGGTATTCGTCAAACTGACGAAACGTTTGATGCCCATGCAGAGAATGTAAATGTATTATTTATGCAGTTCCCTGGTGGTGACACCCAAGAACGAGCAATGGAATTAGCGCCAGAAAATGCTGAAATCGTAACAATCAAGTCAACAGTTACAGATACCTCATCATTCCTTGGTGTAGTAAACCGCATCATTGGTGTTGATCAAACTAAAATCGCGGGCGTAATCAAATAAAAAATCAACCTCTTACATAGAAAGTGAAAGAATTATGCTGTGTAAGATCAAGATTATGGTTCGCTACGTAAAATATAGCGAACTAATTCCCACCAATCATGTAGCCGATACGACCCAAGACAACATCTAAAAATACAATTTGTAGTGTAAAGCACCCAAACCTGATAACCCTAGTCAATAATAACTAATCAAATGAAAAAACACTATTTTGTTACAAAGTGTGACAGAACTAAAAAATAAACAAATAACACTGCATCACTCATTTATCAGGGACTTCACCGTTATGCGTACCACAAATATCAAACCGAAACGCGGCACTTGGTATATAGTTCGGATCGCTACGTGAGTACTAGTGAACTAACGTCCCCAAAAACATCATTTCAAGTCAGTTAAACTACCAACATTCAAACACTGACAGCTATCTACCTTTAATTTACCTTGCACTTACCTTTTGCTAACTTTAAATCAACCTTTGATTCACTTTTAGTTTACTGATTATTAAGGTATATTTGTGCTGAGTTTTACTTTTATTATATAAAAAGGATTTATTATGAAAAATGTTTTAAAACTAGCTGGCATCGCCCTTACTTTCATGGCTCTTTCTGGTTGTACTGGTACTACCTATAACAAAGAAAAAGATTGTTCAGCTGATTACCTTCTTGTTCCAGCACTTTCTATCCCGACAATGATTGGCGCTTGTGAATCTTAAGACTGTTAAGACTATAAAGTCATAACGCATACTATGTAATATGTTAGTTCGCTATGTGAATGCGAGCGAACTAACTCCCACCAGTAATTACTCTTAGCACCTAGCTAACGGCCATCCAATATCCCTATTAAGATATAATGTCATGATGAATTTATTTATTTGCTATGGAATTATATTTCTAAATAAAAACAATATGATTAACTTCGTTGGAACAAACCTTAATCGAAATTATTTAACCAGGAGTGATAATCATGAGTAACTTACTTAACCAAGCAAAAACTATCTACACTGTCGCAAAAGACACTGCAAAAACATCTGTCACTGCTGGTTTTGGTGTTTATGGCACTATCCTTGATCAAGCATCAAAATCATCAGATAAAGCAACGCAACTTTTTGAATCTCTTGTTGAGCGCGGTGCGCAAGTAGAGCCTAAACTAAAAGAGCAAACGTCTGCAATCTTTGCTAAAAAAATCACGTTAGGATCAGTTGAATCTAAAGCGCAAAGTATCACTAGCCGTTTGACTGGTGTTCAAGGTTCAAAATTGAGTGAAGTAGAAGTCAAAATTGACCAACTGACTACGCTGGTTAGCGAGCTAAAAACGACACCTGTAAAAGTAATTAAAGCACCAGCAACTGCTGAAGCATAATGATACTTTAACTGTCGTGGTTAATTGAAATGAGCCTCCTGATTGGAGGCTTTTTTGATTGAAAGATTAACCCCCTAAGCGAAGGTTTAATTTAAATACTTTCTCTTATATGTTGATGATTTAGATAAGAGTACTAACGAAGGTATAATAAAAATAAATCCTAAAGAAAAAATTATGTGAGCTAATTCTAATACTTCATAGACCGAAAATAAGGTAATGATTAATAACGATATGATATGCAATTTATGTAGAAATGAATTCTGCTTTGAAAATTTTGCGTAAGATCGAATGATCACAATAACTCCATGAGATGAAAAATAAAATAAGTAAGATAAGATACCACCGACATTAAAACCGATTCAGAGAAAGTCACACATTTAATAAAACTTTAATATTTTATTGGGCAACAGCTGCCTCATACTTATTGTCGATTTTTTGTTGCAGCTTTATAAGTTCTTTAATTAATTTACTATATTCTTTCTTTTCCCGTGTCGAGAGTTCAATTTCACCATGTTGGTAAGCACGCTCCCCTCGATTCATAAATTCGAAACGTTTCGTATTCAGATGTAAAAACTTCTTAACCATTGGGTCATCTATAAGAGGCTTACGGATATTGTTAATTTGTCTATTCTCGTACTTAGTTTCGTTATCGGGAATAAACAGTATTTCCTTCAGGTTTGAAAACATATCACGGGCATTAAGATCAATGTATTTACCATCAGGACCCAACCAAATCGCATGAAACTCAGCCTCTATAAATACACCCACTTTCTCCCAAATAACCCAACCGGTAACCAATGTTCCACCAAATTCATCAATTTTATCTTGGACTAATTGGAAGCACTCATTTTCACGCTCTTGATATTGAGGTTTACAAGGAACTAAAATTGGTTGCGTTCCGCTGATTTCGGAACAAAATGTCTTAACATATGATTCGGATATATCCGCAGCTTTCATAACTCTTCCTTGTGCCTCACTTTGTATAACAGGACATCCCGACTCCCCAAACCTGTTCACCCTAGTCAATAGCAACTAACTAAATACAAGATACCAACCTGACATTAAAGCTAATTCTGAAAAAGTGTGCAGTCCTGTTATTTATGTTTAAAATCCTGTTAATTAATCACAAGATTCCATATCCAATTGATAATATTGGTTTTTTAGTCCTCTACAAGAGAAATGGCAATATCCCTTTACGAACTATGACCCAGTGCACAAATAACCAAAAAGTAATAGAGAATTAATGAGGAACGGAGAAGAAATTGAATTCACTAGCATATACCTCTACTTCACCAACACTATTTAGTATGAGATTAATCAATTTCGCTTCATCGCAAAATTCATGCGTGAATAAAAGTATATATCCTTAAAAACCAAACGATTCTAGTTTCTCACCTGATAAATGCTTACAAAAAAATTATCGACATCACAAAATAGATCAACTAATTTGTTCAACGCTAGCTCCTTGTTATTGTACGTTTTTAAGCGACAGATCTAGCTTTTAGCTCCATTTATTAACCCGAATTGCGGTTATCTACTTTGTAATAATATTTAAGGTAAGTTCAAATGAAAAAAGCTAGCTACGCTGAAGTGACCGAAACTTATATTCACCCCGATCACTACACCCCAATTACAGCAGCATCAGAGAAATGCCGTTTTACTGTCACATTCCGTGAGACAGGAGAGCATTCTATAAAATGCATTGGTGAAGGAGCGCCGATGAAGGGACATGATATCCTTGCAAAAACAATTAAAGAAGGGGCGATTTCAAATGCAGAGGCGTATAAAGGTAGTGGTAAAGCTGCCGTACGAGAAGCTCTAATAAAAAAACTAAAAAATGCTAATTTGTTAGGGTATGCAGCGCGGTGGGATGACACTCATGGTATAACAGGTATTTTTACCTCTTTAACTGGTGAAGAACGAGCAGTTCAGCTTGCGAAAAAAAAACCCGTACTGTATAAGGTTGCCTCTATTGATCTCAACCATTTAGATCCTGATGATCTAAAGAAAAAACTGTTCCGCAATGGTAAGAGCATTGCCTTTACTGGTGATTACGATATTCATGATATGCTCACACACTGCGGCGGTCGTCCTCGAACAGTATTACAAGGAGACCGTAGTATTCATTGCTTATCAGAAGAAAAGAAGATAATACAAGCGATAAATAATAAGATTCTTAGCCTTGATATACCACGCGTAAAAGTATTTTCAGACAATGATCCAGAGGGATATAAAAAATATACAAGCGCCATAAAGAGGAAAGGAGTCTCTAGAACGAAAATGCCACGTGATCATTTTTTTAATGATTACCTTCCCATTCGTCATGGTGCACAGGTTAATTATATGGATCATATGATCGCTAACGAACGAGATGTAATTGGAGAGGAGTGTTTATTCACTCAACCAGTTGCTGAACCATCTTTCCCTCTTGCTGCAGTTACCTGCGGAAACTGGTACATCATTGAAAATCTTGATCAGCTAAATACCTTCTATACGTTTATTGGTGCTGTAGTAAAAGAGACTTGGCGTGAAGATGGCAGCCGAGAGTTCACAGAAAAAATGGATTCAGAAGGAAAAACCAAGGTTCAAGTTATACGACGTTCAGCTAATCTTAGGGTGGACTTAAGAGGAAATGCATATGGTATAACACGACGTGTAACACCACGTACTTAATCTACGTATTCTGGTGCTACAGTGAATACTGGGTCATGTATCAATTGTAGATACGATAAAGTATTCACATTTTGCACCAGAGCATTTAGGTTTAACTCACTAGCGTATACTTATATTTCACCAGCACTATTTAATATGGGATTAATCAGTTTCGCCTCATCACGAATGTCATGCGTAAATAAAAGTATATTTCCTTCAAAACCAAATGATTCTAGTTTCTCACTCTGATAACGAGTGATATTAATGCCACCGATAGGGTTACCAATCATTGGAAGTATAATTTTATTGTAAATATCAGCGATAGTTCTCTTAGAATCAACATCTAATTCCTTATCTGAGTCACAGCCTATTTGAGCAAGCTTAACCTTATCCAAAGGTTCATTATATTCTATCTTTTTATATGTAAACGTTAACCGATATGAAGCCATTTTACGTTCCTTATAATTTACGGTTCAAATAAAATATGCGGGTTAACACTTTAAATTTCAAGCCCTTGATATGAAGATCACAGACATTTCACCAATGACTTTGAAACCACATTTCAAATATAAGTTCTTAGCAGGATAGCTGTATTCAAAACCTGATATTTGAGGACCCATTAAACCGTTAGGATTATTTGGTTGGAATTTTTATTTGCTATGGAATTATATTTCTAAATAAAAACAATATGATTAACTTCGTTGGAACAAACCTTAATCTAAATTATTTAACCAGGAGTGATAATCATGAGTAACTTACTTAACCAAGCACAAACTATCTACACTGTCGCAAAAGATACAGCAAAAAAATCTGTCACTGCTGGTTTTGGTGTTTACGGCACTATCCTTGATCAAGCATCAAAATCGTCAGATAAAGCAACACAACTTTTTGAATCTCTTGTTGAGCGCGGCGCGCAAGTTGAGCCGAAGCTAAAAGAACAAACCTCTGCAATTTTTTCTAAAAAAATCACGTTAGGATCTGTTGAATCTAAAGTGCAAAGTATCACTAGCCGTTTTACGGGTGTTCAAGGTTCAACACTAAGTGAATTGGAAAGTAAAATTGACCAACTGACTGTGATTATTAGCGAACTAAACACCGCACCAAAAAAAGTGACTAAAGCTAAAGTAACAGCTGAAGCTGAAGCATAATAATACGTTAACTGTCGTAGTTAATGAAATGAGCCTCCTAATTGGAGGCTTTTTTGATCTTGGAAATCACCTTGGTGATTAAATTACTGAGATCGGTGAAAATAATATCTATGTAGCCAACTATCGAAGAGGAAACGACGAACATAAGCGCCGCGAATTCCATCCCCGTTATAATTAGGCGTTTATTTGTTTGCGATGGAATTATATTTCTAAATAAAAACAATATGATTCACTCTGTTGGAACAAACCTTAATCTAAATTATTTAACCAGGAGTGATTATCATGAGTAACTTACTTAACCAAGCACAAACTATCTACACTGTCGCAAAAGATACAGCAAAAAAATCTGTCACTGCTGGTTTTGGTGTTTATGGCACTATCCTTGATGAAGCATCAAAATCATCAGATAAAGCAACGCAAATTTTTGAATCTCTTGTTGAACGCGGTGCGCCAGTTGAGTCGAAGCTGAAAGAACAAACGTCTGCAATATTTACTAAAAAAACCACCTCAGAGCCAGTTAAAACTAAATTGCAAAGTATCACTGGCCGTTTTACGGGTGCTCAAGATTCAAAACTAAGTGAATTAGAAAGTAAAATTGACCAACTGACTGTGCTTATTAGCGAACTAAACACGGCACCAAAGAAAGTGACGAAAGCTAAAGTAACTGCTGAAGCATAATAATACGTTAACTGTCGTAGTTAATGAAATGAGCCTCCTAATTTGAAGTGACCCCGTTAAGTTGGACATTTTAGTTAAGCCGCTTGTAAGGCCTGGTTTCGATATTCTATCGGAGTCAGGCTTTTTTGATCTTGGGTAAAGCGAACAACTTGTTAGAATTACAGATTGCCTCTAGAATCCAATATCTACTCTGCACTAGTCCATCAAGTAACTTTCATCAATTGATGGTTATGGCCAGCACCCACTTAATTTTTAGGTAAATACTTACCAAAACTTAATGAATTACGTTCTACAACAGAAAGGAGAATTATATCTGGTTTTACATTTTGAATTAATTTTTTTAAATTTGACATATTTTCAAAAGCATCGGTATAATGTTGATGTGTAACATTTCTGAAAGTCGAGTGCATATATGGACTCATAGCACGACCAAATGAATCATGAAGCCATAATATACTTATGTTATTCAACGCATTATTGTTCACAATGTTTATTGGTTGTTTAATCGCAAAATTGTTTATATCCCCCTGAATACCTACATTGCTAACTACATTCGTGATTAAATTAGTCCTAATAACTTTGTCGGTTGTTGGTGCTAATACTGTAATGTTTTTACCTGGAATTAAATCTTCAACATTCAATAATCTAGCTAAGTCACCACTTTTATATTTAATTTCATGAAATTTTAACGAGCTAGGAATTCTGTTGAAATTATCATTAAAGGTGTATTTCATTAGATATTGATAACCATAAAACGCACCGAGATCATTCCAATGTGTGTCTGTTTTGAAATATAAATCATTAGACGTTTTTGTTTTCATTCCTCTGAGGTAAGAAACCATATTTGATCTTACAGGGTTTGCATTATGGCTATAATAACTATATTCACCAACATTTGAGTTAAGCCCTAAGTGTTCACCATATATACTATGTTTATTAGGTAAAGCTATGAATTTAAATTTTGAATTAGCTTCTTCAGAAATGTCTTTTAGTTTTTTAATAAATTGTTCATTAGAATTTACTTCATCATCTGGTATCTTGTAGTTAGTCTTAGACTTAGTCATTACTGATACGTAATTATTACCTAAGAACAACCATCCATCACTGCCGACTAATGCCTTGTTTTTATCAGAACTAATACCAAGTCGATAAAGTGAATAGTTGTAATTGAAAATACTATAACTAAATATCTTATGTTGTGCGTAAATACCAAAAATAGGTATAGGAAAAAAAGCAAATGAAAATGAAACCAGAAAGATAATTAATTTATTCATAAGTAGCCTAAAAATTAAAATATAAAAAAGAACTAGTTGAAGTCATAAACATACTTAAAGAAACAAAACCAAGTAACATCCCATATAAAATTATCGATCTCGTCGAAAATACATGTTCTTCATTATTATACTTTGTAATTTCCAACGAATTTTTCATCACTATAGTACATAGGATTATTACGAATAAGAATATGATCATAATAATGCTACTGGTTAGTGGTGATGTAAGTGGAAAATTTATTGCGTTGGCACTAAACATTCTAATATTCGATATATCTAGATTGAAATTCAGCATTTTTGTGATCACAGTTATTGCTATCGATACATTTTCAGCTCTAAAGAACACCCAAGCAAAATGCACGAACATTATGGTTAAAAACCAAGATATATATGTAGGCATTCTTAGTTTAGAGTAAGACCAAGCTCTATGTATCGCCAGCGCAGCACCATGCATCCCCCCCCAAATAATGAAGTTCCAACCAGCTCCGTGCCAAAGACCACCAATCAGAAATGTCATGAATACGTTAAATGATGCACTTACATGACCGTTTCTGTTCCCGCCAAGAGGGATGTAAATATAATCTTTTAACCAAGTTGACAAAGTGATATGCCAACGATGCCAGAAGTCTTGTATATTGCTAGCTTTATAAGGAGAGTTAAAATTTATTGGTAGCTTAATATTAAATATTAGAGCAAGCCCTATTGCCATATCGCAATAACCAGAAAAGTCATAATAAAGTTGAACTGTATAGCTTATGGTTGTCAACCAAGCACTAAAAAAAGTTAGACCTGTTACATTAGAAAATCCAGTGTCTGCCCATATGGAAAAGGTATCAGCTACAATTAATTTTTTAAACATACCTATAGTGAAAATAATGAAACCTTTAATAATTCTACTGGGATTTGTTTTTTTATAGTACTTAAACTGAGGCATCATTTCCTTATGATGAACAATAGGCCCTGCAATTAATTGGGGAAAAAATGTTACGAATAAAGTGTAATCTAATAGGTTGTACTTATCGGTATCATTTTTGTATGAATCAACTAAAAAAGCGATTTGCTGAAAAGTAAAAAAACTAATACCTAAGGGTAGTAGTATTTTTTCAATAGAAACATCCCCTATAAAGTAAGATATATTATCTACTATAAAATATGAGTATTTAAAATACGCCAATAATGAAACGTTAAAAACCACCCCTATAATCGTCAGTAGCTTTGATTTATTATGACCGTTCACAATAAGCTGATATAGCAAATAATTAATAGAAATAGAAGCTACCATTAATATCAAATATGACGGTTCCCACCACGCATAGAAAATCAGAGAAGATAATACGAGTATACTTTTTTTACTTATCTCCTCCTTGAATAAACTGTGAAGTATGAACACGATAGGTAAAAATATGAATAAAAAAATAGGTGAGCTGAAGATCATAAATAAATTTAACTTTAGTAGCATGACGAATTATCAATGATCATATCTACTTTTAATTTTAACGCAACACATTACAGTCCTTATTATTCACCTGAGGCTTAGGTGTATAAACATAAAGATGAACACGCTACCTTGCAGTTATTGGTATACAAACTCTTTCTGTAATCCTGTAAAATACGAGCGGCTTATTATAATTAACAAAGACTTATCTCTAATAAATGAAGACGTCTTTAGATTATAACCTCCATTAGCAACAGCAATACAATAAGACCAGTTAAGTTAAGTCGTTCACTTCACTACTTTAATTTTTGGAGCACATAGACATGGACACTTGGGGTATTTATATCGGTTACCGATGCGGCACCAGCACGCATTGCCCATAAGCTAGGCTTAAACGTTTCTCTCTGCTCATCGATTGAAACAGCATGATATGCATGCAAAGCATCTTTGCTAAGTCTTGTATCATGAAATTGAAGATATTCATTAGTGATTTCTTTTAAAAACCCGATAGGCACACCAAGCGAACCGACAGTGTCCCATACGCCAATTGCCGCTTTGGTTAGGCTTTGTCTAAGATTTCCCACAGATTCCGAACATTGGTTTCTTCGTTTTCTGCATGCCTACCTTCATCTGGTTTGTTTCATGTACCATCTAAACAAAGAATAATATTTTTACTCATGTTTCCTCCTATGTGATGAACGGCTATCTACCATTAGGCGTTTATTTGTTTTCGATGGAATTATATTTCTAAATAAAATCAATATGATTCACTCTGTTGGAACAACCTTAATCTATATTATTTTACTAGGAGTGATTATCATGAGTAACTTACTTGACCAAGCAAAAACTATCTTAACTATCGCAAAAGACACTGCAAAAACGTCGGTCACTGCTGGTTTTGGTGTTTATGGCACTATCCTTGATGAAGCATCAAAATCATCAGATAAAGCAACGCAAATTTTTGAGTCTCTTGTTGAACGCGGTGCGCCAGTTGAGTCGAAGCTGAAGGAACAAACGTCTACAATATTTACTAAAAAAACCACCTCAGAGCCAGTTAAAACTAAATTGCAAAGTATCACTGGCCGTTTTACGGGTGTTCAAGATTCAAAACTAAGTGAATTAGAAAGTAAGATTGACCAACTGACTGTGCTTATTAGCGAACTAAACACGGCACCAAAGAAAGTGACGAAAGCTAAAGTAACTGCTGAAGCATAATAATATTTTAACTATCGTCGTTAATTAAAATGAGCCTCCTGATTTGAATTGGAGGCTAGTTTCAATGAACTACCACACTCTACAACTTCAAGGTAACCTACTTCCCTCCAGCTAAAGATAAAATTTTCCCATCGCGTGACTTAACCCATTTAGTTTGTGTAAGCCTCAGGAAAGAAGTCAGAGTGCTCGGTGACATCTGATTTATCAGCAGTATTAAGAATCTTTTGAGCTACAGCTAAATCTAAAATCCCCATACCAAAAGGAGAATAAATACGTGTACGCGTCAGATCTGGAGTTACTTTATTTCTGATCACTTCGGCAATACCACCTGCCATAAAATCACTGTGCCCAACTTGTTGACTCGCTAAATGTGTAGAAGTTTGAGACTTCAAACTGTGTTCAATATCATCTGCCACATTTTGTCCACTCAGTATTATTTCAGGTGCAAGGTCACGTAGTGACATGTGAAGAACAGTAGGTGCATGTTTAAACCATTCAGGAGAAAGTATGTATGGGACAGTCGCGGATGTTGCTATTAAAATTAAGTCTGACGTTGTAATTGTTTCCTCAAGTGTTGCACTTTTGGAGTTACTTACGAGTGACTTTTTACATTTATTGCGAAATATAGATGATCTATCTTTAGATAGATCTGCAACATACATTTCCTCAATTTCCCAACCTGAACCGACTAGAAGATCTACAGTACTAAAGGAGATGGGTCCACAACCTACCACTCCTAATCGTTTTATCTTTCCTGGTGTACTGTGGAGGTATTTAGCGCCAATAACAGCAGATGCAGCAGTACGAGCTGCGCTGATTAAGCTACCTTCTAAGCAAGCAACTGGATAGCCGGTATTTCTATCGTTGACGATAATAACAGCAGATGCTCTATTCAACTGTTTGTTAATATTATCAGGAAAGCTGGAAATCCATTTTATTCCGGTAATTGGTTGTTCCGCTTCGAGTGATGCTGGTAAAGCTATAATTCTGTCTCGAGTATTATCAGGAAAGCGTAAAAAATAGCTATCTGGACTCACTGTTTTAGAATCTGCATGCATTAAATAGGCTGATTCTGCAGCTTCAATCACTGACTTAGGGTTTTCATTAAGCCATTGTGAAATATATTTTGAACCAACAACTTTGAATTTAGGAATCGATGTATTTTCCATTAAATTACTCCTTCTATTTTATTTGTAAATTAGATTGCCTGGATTAAGTCAGCCTGATTATTTAATACTGGAAATTTAGAAGATACCCACTCTTGATTATAAATGGTATCAACATACCGATCTCCCATGTCTGGAGAGATCGCAACCACAGTTGCGCCTTTTGGAATATTATCGGCAAATTTATGAACCGCAGAAAGAACAGTGCCTGAAGAACCGCCTAGTAATATTCCTTTCTTAGCGAGCATGCTACACATTTTAATGGTGTCAGTTTCTGGGATTAAAATTAGTTCGTCATAAACAGAGTTCTTACTCAGTGGAGGACGACAACTAGATCCTAAACCTGGAATAAACCTTTTTCCTGATGGGGTATTAAAAGTTACTGATCCGACACTATCTACAGCAATTATTTTTGTTTTTGGTGAGTGTTCTTTCAAATAGATGGAAACACCTCCTAAAGTTCCCGTTGTGCCAGCACCAATGAATATATAATCAAGGTCTGGAAACTCTCGTAAAATCTCTGGACCAGTCATTGAATAATGAGCATTAATATTAGCTATATTTTCATATTGGTTTATCCAAGTTAAGTTAGGCTTAGACTGGATTAGGCTACGGATCAGGGCTATACGAGTTGAAAGATAACCACCGTTTGAATCTTTATCTTTTACAATGATGAGACGAGCCCCGTATGCCTTAATTATTCTGGCTGTTTGGGGTGAAATATTAGGATCACTAACACAGGTAAAGTTATACCCTTTGGTTGCGCAGATCATGGCTAATGCTATACCTAGGTTTCCTGAAGAGCTTTCAATAATGTCCATTCCTGGTTTTAGGGTCCCTTCTTCTTCCAGCTGAGATATCATCGAAATTGCAGATTTTATTTTAATTGAGCCTGTTGCGGATAACCCTTCCAGTTTTACATTTGCGCAGACATCGTTTGTTATGTTTATTTTTAAAAATAAATCCGTTAATAATAACTCCATTGGAGATGTTACAATCATGGTTAGTACTCCATTACTATTTTTATTTGTTGTAACTTACTCAACCTCCCATGTAAGTCAGGGAGATTAACTACAATAAGATAAATAAGACTGCAGAATGCTATATTTATTTCCTTTTCAAATCAAACAATTACGACTTTTGAATCCCCCAACCCCAACCTTCAGAGTGAAGTTTTAACTTGTCGATACGTGTACAATTAGAGTGATCCACCATAAATAGGTACTTACTAAGGGGGGTGGGGGTTTGATGGTATTTCAATTTGAATTATATAACTTTTAATATATTCATTAATTGGTAGTAAAACCTAAAATATTTATAGGAATGATGATGGTTACTGGGCTGGCCACGTTTATGTGAAATCAAACCTTCAGTACCATGTTTTAAATATTGCTTCGTCAGTCGATATACTTGTCGTGGACTTAGGTTTAGAAGCGCGGCAGCATCGACGCCAGAGATACGTTTATCAATGACATTTTTGATGGTGTTAATTCTGTATATTTCAATATCAGTCATAGTGAGTAACATCATGTAGGTCCAGAGCGTCGAATTGATGCTCTGAAGATAGTTCAACATGACATTTCTAACGGTGACAAACCTGACATCTCTAACTGGGACTTACATTCATCATGCGCATAATCACCTTTATGTTCAACAGCCGCTCAGAGAGCGGTTTTTTATCTATAATCAACAAATCTGTGGAATCACCGCTGAAATCAATTGCAAATACCTATCTTTTTATAGTAAAAGAAAAACTTTAAAATTTACGCAAAAATAAAACAGTGGGTATCTATTAGGGGTTTTGTTACCATATCTTCGAAATTAACTTTAACTTTTCCTTAAGTACTGACATCTATATTTTTTCATTAATTTGTAACGTTAAGGCCTACTTTAAGTTGACGTAAGTTTGAACTTACAAAAGTGTAACTTTAGGGTTGATATGGTAATTATTGGCACTGTAACATCAGTGTTCTTTAACCCTAAATTGACAAGATCATATTCCTAATGCCTACTTCGAGAAGGTGGGCGCAAAAAACCTTAAAGCTATCATTATGTTTCATGATAGCTTTAATTAAAAAAGGATTGAAACCCATTGAATAAGAATAACTTTGATATATTGAGGATTGTGCTCGCCACAACAGTGTTCTATGCTCACATGGGAGTGCTTGCTGGAATAGATTTGTTAAAAAACTTCCCTAGTGGTATTGCAGTTCAGGGTTTTTTTATTGTAAGTGGTTATTTAATAGTTAAAAGCTATTTACGCAATAGTAATATCACAACATATGTTAAATCTAGATTTTTTAGAATATATCCATTATATTTTATTGTGATCTCATTTTGTTTTATTATCAGTTATTTTAATTATTCATCATCATTTTATAATTACATGAATGATGGTGCACTAAAATACCTAATATCCAACTACTTTTTTGCAAATTTTTTAGCACCATCACTTCCAGAAATGTTTACTGAAAATGGAATGTCAGCGGTGAACGGCTCCCTGTGGACACTGAAAATTGAGGTTATGTTTTACATATCAGTACCGATAATTTATGGTTTTTTTAATCGATATATTAACAATTATGCATTAACCGTTTTAATAGCGGTCATTTCAATAGTTTCTTATTACTACATTGAATATCTAGTTGAAAAGTATGGATTCAGTAGCAGTTTAAATCATCAATTACCTTCTATGATGTTATTCTTTATGATCGGAGCTATATTTAACTTTGCTAACCTATCATTCCTAAAGGACTATCACTTAATATTTTTAATTCCATTATTATTCTGGTTCAAAGATATATATATATTATCAGCTCTTTTAGTCGGTGCTTTTGTATACATCATTGCCTTTGTTATAAAACCGATTAAAGTCAGCAATAAAATTGGTGATGTATCATATGGCATATATATATGGCATTTCCCAATAATTCAAATTTTTGTTATGTATGGTTTTTTTGAAAACATTTATATTGGATTTACCCTTTCAACCATTACGGTTGCACTAATGGCTACATGTAGCTGGCATTTTATAGAGTCAAAACTTGTCCACAAACCTTTCAACTCAAAAACTTAACGTTATAGAGCCTATGTTTTAATATCATTAGAATAAAGTACCTGTTAAGGCAAGTTTGAAATGTCACATTGTTCATCTCCTTAATCACGAGATGAACTTGCTTTAAACTCGACGTCAGTAAGGTAAATCGGGTTCATCAAACGCTTGGGTGCCTTGCGACTTGTCATTCTTGAGTTGCGGTTACAACTCGGCTCATGTTCTCGTTCATCCTGTGAACGCTTCGCAGCCGCTAAGACCGCACCCAATCGTTTATTACTCACGACTTCAGCTTGCTGAACATGTCTCAGCTTATCAAATATGCTGTATTCAAATGACTCTCCGCAATGTTGAATGGATAGCGTGCCATCGGGATAATCATAAATCATGACCTTTTTACCGACCAAACACTTGGCTTTATCGGTCGGTGTGAACATGTAAATGACTTTATCGTACTGGAGTGTAAGTGATGAAGTTAAGCTGCGGCTCACTTGACGCGCAAATATATCATCAAGCTCTACGTTAGATTCTTGGAGTAGGCGATGCTTATCGTCAGTACTGTGGGGTAAGCACGCAAAGCGTGCGTTATGGAGTGAAATATAGTGTGGAACCCAGGCATTCGCTTCTTCAATCGTATTGATACCAGCAAGCCTCATCTCCTTGATTAATCTATCTTGCAGAGTGTAATTTACACGCTCAACACGTCCTTTAGCTTGTGAGCTATTAGCACAAATAAGCTCGATATTTAACTCGCATAACGCTCGGCTATACTGCGTCATTTGCTTGCTTGTTTTACGACTAGGACTGTTGACTTTAAAGACGGAATGCTTGTCGCTATAGAGCGCAATTGGCTTCCCATATTCAGAAATATACTGACGGGTTACGTTCATATAATCATAGGTGGTTTCAGCTTCACAGAAATAAAGGGACATTAATTTACTTGTCGCGTCATCAATAAATACGAGTAAACAGCATTTAGGTGAACGGCCTTCGAACAAATCATGATGAGAACCATCGATTTGAATTAATTCGCCAACACAATCTCGTCTATATCGGGGCTGATAGATTTGCCGTTTTTTGCGACGGCGAACAGTCCACAAACCATCTGCGACCATCCATTGACGGAGCGTTTCACTAGATAGCTTGATGTTGTGATTCTCTAATAGTTTTTCACAAGCAAATGTGGGTTTGAAGTCGCTGTATTTATCTTTAACTATGTTGAGGATTTGTTCTCTAAATTCGGCTGGATAGCGCCGATTGCTCGGCATGTTACGGCGCTTAGATACTAATCCAATATCGCCATGAAGGCGGTATGTATTAACAAGTCGCTGAATATGTCTGCGGGTTAGATTTAGCTGTGTAGCGGCCGCTACTTGAGTGATCCGCTTATGACAAATATCTTTAATAACACCTAAACGATGCAGTTCTTTTTCCTCATAGTAATCAACATGGCACAACTCGATGCTTGGATTAGTTACGACCAAGTATACCAAAATGTGACATCTCTAAATTGTTAGAATGTGACATTACTATATTGCACTTACATTAGAATAAAGTACCACTGCGCATAACACATTTTATGTGTAATTTAAGTAAGTCCGTCAAGGCCAAGTATCTAAACTTTACAGATTTTAGCCCTATTTAATATATAGTATGTAACACGTATCATCAGGCTATGTAGGTATTCTTTCTAATTGCTGTTCGGCAGTTCTAGCACAGAATACTTGCGTGATAGAACCTGTAAGATACATATGAAACACCACTTGCTGGTTTGTTCCATGTACCATCTAAACAAATAATAATGTTTTTACTCATGTTTCCTCCTATGTGATGAACGGCTATCTACCATTAGGCGTTTATTTGTTTTCGATGGAATTATATTTCTAAATAAAATCAATATGATTCACTCTGTTGGAACAACCTTAATCTATATTATTTTACTAGGAGTGATTATCATGAGTAACTTACTTGACCAAGCAAAAACTATCTTAACTATCGCAAAAGACACTGCAAAAAAATCTGTCACTGCTGGTTTTGGTGTTTATGGCACGATCATTGACGAAGCATCAAAATCATCAGATAAAGCAACGCAAATTTTTGAATCTCTTGTTGAGCGCGGTGCGCCAGTTGAATCGAAGCTGAAAGAACAAACGTCTACAATATTTACTAAAAAAACCACCTCAGAGCCAGTTGAAACTAAATTGCAAAGTATCACTAGCCGTTTTACGGGTGCTCAAGATTCAAAACTAAGTGAATTAGAAAACAAAATTGATCAACTGACAGTGCTTATTAGCGAACTAAACACGGCACCAAAAAAAGTGACTAAAGCTAAAGTAACTGCTGAAGCATAATAATAATTTAACTGTCGTTGTTAATTGAAATGAGCCTCCTGACTGGAGGCTAAACGCGCACTGATAAGTTATTTTTTCGCCTTTGTACTTTCAAATTTGTTCGTATAAACGCCAGGTTTTGTTTTTGGACGCCAAACTTTACGTCCTTTTGTACGGAGTCTTTTTAGAACTTGTAACTTTTCACGTACATTTGAAAAATAGGCCAACTTATTTTTCTCTTCTTCAGATAATAGCGCTGGGTTATGTCGCGAAATTAGCCGGAGTAGATGGAAGCGTGTTACTTTTTTAGAAAAAAACCATATTGGTGACCAAGTCGAACCACGAAGTGTCACGCGTTCAAAATCAACGATAGAAACCTTATCATCTTTAATAAGTAAATCGCGCTCTGGTAGAGAGTGACGAGCTACACCTGCACATAACATTCTATCAACCAGTAAGCACAAATGTTGCAGTGCTTCATCAGAAAGTTGTTCCTTATTTTCACCAAGCAAGCGTGTCATTGTTAGAGTGGTATCATCGTCTTTATATTTAATTATTTCAGGAAATCCAGATAGACCTTTTAATCTAAGCAGCGCGAATTTTTCGCGACTATAACGTTTTTTGTAACTTGGTCTAATTTTAAAAGTTTTTACTACTTCCTCATCGCCAATTTCGACCCGCATTTTACCCGTTTCATATATTGATATCATACCCACCAACGAACCTATCATCTTTACAAAAAAGACCAGCCGAATACCACTGGTCTTACCTGAAAAGCATACTAGTTGAAGACAGAATTAGTGACAAGCCTAGTACTGCAAAGCATCGTAAACCATTGTAAATAAGTGATTTTTAAAGTAAACAAGCAGATATCTACGGTGTGCAGCACCTGATTAACCAAAATATCCAACTTAATGTGGCACTTCATTAGGGGTTTTAATAATGACCAAATGCGAAACCTATTTAATAGGTAAGTAAATATCTGTTACCAATTCACACTCATCCACTTCATGGACAAAATTCAAGTAGTGGAAGAAACAAGGAAAATCACGCAGCGCTTCACCACTATCTGGTAACCATTTTTGATACAAATAATAAACAGTATCACTGATTTTATCATGACTACCTTTATGTTGAGCAACTGCACAGCGGCCACTCGGGATCACGCCCGCTTTTACACCATATTGATTATCTGGAACTTCCCCCTTATGCGTACCGCAAATATCAAACCGAAATTCGGCACTTGGTGTGTCATTCGGATCGCTGTATGGAATACCAAAAGTGTCACTCTTTTTAACCGGAGATAAACTAGTTTCTTTTCTCCAAGCAATAAATTTTGCTACTGTATCAAAAACTAATTTAGGGTCGCCTCTATGCTCTATCTGCGCAACTTTCTTTTCTTCAAAATTAATAACCTTTATGTCCACAATGATCTCTCCAACTATTGGTGGTCTAAATTCATATTTAGAGTGCCACGACTGCCACTCTGGATTGTGCCTAAATTGGGAAGGTGATTGCTTGAATATTCTTTTAAACGCACGCGAGAATGCTTCTGGACTTTCGAAATTTGCTTCGTAGGCAATATCAATAATACTTTTCTCTGATTCGAATGCCAATCTAAAAGAGGCTCGCTTCATTCTAGCAAGCAGCACAAACTGAATAGTGCTAAACCCCATGAAGGACTTAAAGATGCGATGAAAATGATATTTAGAACATATTGCAACGTTGCTCAATGTTTCCAACGACATATCTTCATCTAAGTGATTATTAATGTAATCACAAACTCTTTTAATCCGCTCTTCATGGTATTTATCTACACGCATTATCTACCTTCTGCTTCCCAATTAAGAAATCGAGGTCATGATATATGTGAACATAAACCAATGCCTGATTGAAATTGCTATACCTTCATTTCGCAAGTTTTAATTTATAGTATGAAGAGTGCTAGCTGAAGGTAAATATTACAGTATATTGATAATCAAGCGACAGCTGGGCATATCAGCCGGGATTACAACAGTATTGTCATGTCAAATTATGCTCTCGTAAGCTCACAAAATACTCATAATTAAAAAAAAACAACAAGTTTATTGATAACGACTAATAACAAGCGCACACTACCTTCATTCGAAATAAGGGTGAAACCCGACTCGAAAGTTCAGATCACGTTTAAATCGGCAGATTCAACTTCGAAGTACATTACCGCTAAACAGTTATCGCTACTATATGCTCAGCCATTAATTGAGCAGGGGTTTTGTAATCAAGTTTCTTTCTCGGTCTGTCATTAAGTTTTACTATGCCCTAATTAATGCTCAAGGATGAACACTGGTCGAAACTGAAAATCTATATTGCTTGAAGAGCGTGTCTATGAGAAACCTGAACATCGTCAAACATTGGAAGGCATTCTGTTACGATGATTTAGAACACTTTCTAAAAACAGCGATTGTGAGTGGTAGTTCATTGATGGGAGCTATATCAAAGCTCATCAGCACAGTGCTGGCGCGGCATCTAAATGTAATCAAAGTATCGGATTACGCCGTGGCGGTAATACAAGTAAAATACATTTTTAAAGTTCAACAGCTCCTAACTGGAAAGGTCCCCGAATTAATATAATTTATACGCTTAGGCTGGACGATTAATATCGCCCCCCTTTTTTAGAGTCTTAAATTATATCTATTTAATTTCTTATTCAATTCAAGAGAGTTTTATGTCTAATAAAGATTTATTCCAATCAATTTTATTAAAAGCTGATATTCAGATCGATGGTAATCGTCCATGGGATATCCAAGTTCATGATGAAGAGCTTTATACTAATATACTAACTGAAGGTTCTATCGCTTTCGGTGAAGGTTACATGAACGGGAAATGGAAATGTGATGATATATCAGAGTTAATTAGTAAAATTTTACGTACGGATATAGAGTCAAAACTAGATGGCTTATTAAAGCTTCGTATTGGAGTTGAAGTAGGTAAAAATAAATTACGTAAGTTTTTTAACCCTCAAACGATTGAACGTTCAAAAAAAGATGTCTCATCTCACTATGATACAGGCAATGATCTGTTTGAGAATATGTTAGATAAAAGAATGACTTACACTTGCGCTTATTGGGAGGATTCAAGTAATATCGACGAGGCACAAGAGGCTAAATTAGACTTGGTATGTCGAAAACTAGACCTAAAAAAAGGTATGCGAGTACTAGATATCGGCTGTGGTTGGGGCAGTTTTATGATATATGCAGCTGAACACTACGGTGTTATTTGTGATGGTTTAACCTTATCTAAAGAACAAAAAAAGTTAGGTCAAGATAGAGTTAATGCTCAAGGGCTAGATGTTACTTTTGTTTTACAAGACTATCGTGATTACCAACCCACTGAAACCTATGACCGTGTAGTATCTATTGGGATGTTAGAGCACGTTGGACCTAAAAATTACAATGAATATTTTGAATGTGCAAAAAGGTTTATGAAAGATGATGCCATTTTCCTTTGCCATACTATAGGTGGTTCAGTTTCGAGAACAATTAATGAAAGTGATCCTTGGATCCAAAAATATATTTTCCCTAATGGTGTTATTCCTTCGATGACTCAAATATCAGGCGCTATCGAGAACAAATTAAACATTGAGTGTGTGCATAATATTGGTCCAGATTATGATAAAACATTAATGGCTTGGTATGAAAACTTTGAAAAAAATTGGACAAATATTGCAAGTAATTACAGTGAAAAGTTTTATCTAATGTGGAAATATTACCTTCTAAGTTGTGCTGGTGCATTCCGTTGTCGAGATCTCAATGTATGGCAAATTATGTTGACAAAATTGGGCACTGAAATTCCATTAACACGTCGAGCATCATAATTATATTAATGAAGTCTGCAACTTAGGTTCAAGGTGCAGTCAGTTTTGTTAAAAGCATATCGAATATTCATGGACTATAGCAAAGAGTGGTCCAAGAAAAGTAGCAGAAACTAGTTTACTTGCATCTGGATTTTAACTTCCAGATAGCATGGTTTGCGCCCGACTATTCCTCTGGCGCGTAGATAGTCACTGTAATTCGCCCACCAACGTCAGCGAGTTTTGAAACCGAATCTTGACTCAACGTGGACTGAAAGGCCCTTGGTGTTGAACCACCATCATAGCCAAAATCAAAGACACGTTTTATGGCAGAGTCCCAAATGGTCCTTAGATCAGATGGTAAACCTGTTATTAGCTGATGGTATTTTTCAATGATGTCATCTTCAGCACTCTCTAGCGTTTCGAAGGCTCCGAACCAAGTACCGTCGACTTCTTCAAGTCGAAACACTGATATTTCATCTCCCCAAAACTCGACTATCGGGGTAATATCCTGCTTTGATTCGACATCCAGATCGACGTTTAAAAAGTGTGTATCGTTCATTGCCTAGCTTACTATGTTAATTTATTTATAAACTATATTATGGCATTTATTAAGGGGTTCCAAGACTTTAATAGAATTGAAATTTTTCAATATTATCCAACATAACCTTTCTATTGTTTGTGCTATGACTACCACACTGATCGCCATACACCTTTAATTCAGGGAATGAATATGCTTTTATAATTTGTTTATTTTTCACCGACGATGTCACAGAAGACATGATCGTTATATATCTTCCGCATACAGCAGCATAGGCATAGGGAATTAAATCTTCTTCGTATACGGTTTCATGCTGAGCACCGTATAAATGGCCTAGTTCATGTTCTAAAGTTAGAGAGTCACAATTCAGATCAATAATCGCAATATTTGGAAAAGAAATAGATACAGTCGATCCGCAAAGACTCTTTGTAGAGGTCGGTGATTTCATTAATAACACTGACAATCTACTACCATCAATTAGTTTTTTGTACAGATTGTAATCCTCAATCATCAATTGAATCATAACTAAATCAAGTCGATCATAATTCACATCAGCCAACGATGAAGAAAAATAAATATGGCCCTGCTTTCGAGTTAATGGGAGAGACGAGTTACTTAGCACTAAGTTTGAGTCTGCAATTGAGTTGGTTATTTTTGATTCGACAAGATTCTTAGGGATGTCATTGCTAACATAGAAGTCTATATAGGTGGAACTTGCCGCTTGACCGTATTGAATAGAGAAAACAAAGCATAACAAATATAACTTTTTAAACATAAGTCTTTAAGCCTTTTGTAATAACGCAATTAATTTGGCCACAAAGAAAGAGCTGAGGTTCAGGTTTTGATCCCGCTTAAATTGACTTGTTATATGTCTGAATCGCAACTACTGCTTTGATCATAATTCGCAGGAGAACCACTATCAAAACTATTAGAGTTCTGCGTAAGAACTGCAGTTAAAAAAATATAATCGAGTAAATTAAAACTAGATCTTTTCTTAATCGGCTTATCTTCAGCTAATAAACTAAAAATTAAACCAGCGCCAATAATTGGTAATAACCATGCCACACTTATTAAAATAACTTTCTGTTTCTTATCAAAAAAATCAGACTTAACTACATGGTAAGTGATGAAAATCCCCGCGTATACAGCCAGGCAACAGAGTATAGTGATTATAATTATCGGAGTGCTCATAGTTTCCGTACCAAGTGACTCATAACATAGGTATAACAGGACAGGTATGGAACTGATTTTATTATATTTTAATTTTATAGCAAGGGAAATAAGTATTAAAAGTCTCATGGTAAATATCGAAATTAAATGGGTAATATGACATTTCTAACGGAGACCTAAAAAGCCTCCTAATTAGGAGGCCAATTTAACTAATCCACTACAGTTGTGGCTTATTTATTCAGAAATTCGAGTTGTACAGATAACCTGCCTATCGGTTTCACCGACATAAGAGGATATACGCCAAATACATAGAGTCAGCAAAGCACTGACAATTCCATCTACAAAATAATGCCATCCGAGGGCAAAAGATCCGATAAAGATAATAAAAGCAAATACCCACAGTGCATATCCCAGTTTTTGATTCACACTAGAGATTGCCAGAGCCATAAGTACGGCAACAGAAACATGCATACTTGGCATCGCTGAGATACCACTACCTAACATGTCTTTATTATTTGCATACGCATCCCATAAATTATTTTGCATAGAAAGACTAGATAATCCAGGCCATCCTTGTTCTATTAGCCAGTTATGCTTGTTTTCTAACGTTTGTATTAGTAAGTCATAGGCATGATTTTCAGGATTTAATCGTGGGACAAATGCAGGTCCAGCAGACGATAATAACATGGCGATTACGATACCGATGATTGACCAACACAGTATCGTACTAATAAGAAAACGGGTTCTAACGACAGAGTTAGATGCGAGTAAAAAATAGCATATCACAGTCCACATAATGAAAAACCAAAGGTTGTAACAGAGATCCATGATAAAAATCCCGTAAGGACTTTCGATTAATCTATGAATAAATAGAGCAGGGTCGTGTCCTAAAAAAAACCATCTATCTAGCTCTTGAAATAGCACGTCATACTTAAACATATTGACGATAGGTATCATGTTTTTCATCGTCGAAAAGCATGACATAAATAGACTAATTGCTGTAAGGAGTAAGAAAGATGAGAGCAATTTAGTTCGAGACGCATAGACTAGTGCTAGTGGGTTATTAAAGCACTTAATGGGTTGGGGCTCTCTATTGATTAGTCGCTTAAAATAGTAAAAAATTACATAGAGTAATGTTGAAATTGGTATGATAAATCCCAGTGCATGAAAGTAAGAAAAAAAACGTAATTGATTAGTATAATCATAATAAAAAGTAAATATTGATATTGATAGCACCATAACTAATATCAATAAATATATTAATCGATCCTTTATAGCCTCCTTATATACAGATAAAGATTCATCGCGGACAATTTGTATTAACTTGGTATTTAGTAACATATCACACTGATAACATTTAGGTAATTTAGCTGGGAACTGTAACACACCTTGAATTAAAGTGTTGAATAATCAAGAAAACTTCGCATAACCAAAAGAATACTCATGCTTCCTCCTATGTGATGAACGGCTATTTATCGTTAGGAGTTTATTTGTTGGCGAGTCACTTTATGATTAATGGCGGGAATATTAAGATCAAAAAATGGGCCGCCGCAGGCGGCCCATGTTCAAAGATGAAGTTAATCTTGAGGATAAGAAAGAATCTATTAAAGATACCCTATGAGCATCTTTAATATTTGGTTCAGTCAGTCTTATCCGGACTAAGAGTTCTTATAGTTCAAAATGAGGCAGCTTAATGGTCTGTTTATTTATTGCTTCGGAATACTCTTCGCCATATAGTTTAATAACTGCAATGTCATTTTGTTTAATATCTTTTTCTACATCAACAGTCAAATAAAGTATCGGAGCCTTTGATAGCTTATCATGTTTAACGAGGCAATACTCTATAGTCTTCTCCACGCCTTGAATATCCACCAGCCAGACCCACCCAGATTTGTCCCGAAGATCTCCTGGAACGCCTATCTTACAATCTTTTCCTGTATCCTTCAAACTAACGTCAAGTCTCTCATTGTTCTCTGTATTCCAGATGATGAACTTTGAGTAAGTGTAACCATCAAGTGGGTTCCATGTAATGAGCCCTGTAGATGCAGTGGTTGGAATAGGGTTCGTACACTTAGC
This sequence comes from Moritella sp. 28, assembly GCF_018219435.1. Classification (NCBI taxonomy): domain Bacteria; kingdom Pseudomonadati; phylum Pseudomonadota; class Gammaproteobacteria; order Alteromonadales; family Moritellaceae; genus Moritella; species Moritella sp. 28. The sequence goes on from NZ_CP056121.1 coordinate 4,133,040, forward strand.
TTTATAGTTTGCATTAGTACATTGAAGTGAAAATCGCGGATCGCCTCGTTGGTAACCGAAAATTTCTGCATTAAACGATAAATCCATCCATGCAAAAGAAGGTGCTGAAATAGCAAGAGACGTTAGTCCCAAAAGTATTTGTTTTTTCATTTTTATATCCTCTTTAATATAGTTCGCACAGCCTCTCACACAATACACACTTAAAGACATGTTATTTATACTTGTTTACATTTAGGCTTTATTTGCTTACATCCATATACATCTCTATACATCCGTTTACATTCACGGTACTTGTAGCGTAAGATTCGCCCCCGAACCAGCACCCGCCAAAAATAATATCAGGCGTGTAGCTGGTGACCATCAAACACCTAAAGTGCAAACAAAACAGGGTGTTGCATGTTTCACAACTGCGCATAATCACCTTTATGTAAGGTGGCGTGTTCGGGATCTAGAAACCCTTTCCCCCGAATCTAAAAATAATCAAATAACTTAATGTTAAACTCTCCAGCAACTCTCAATGCTTCTTTCAATGCAACAGGATACGAAAAGATTTCTAAGACCCTTTTTATGTACCCCTTTGTTTAAATGGCACTTTCTCTCAGATTGTTATACTTTTAATGGCTTCAGGCGGATATTGCAAAAACCCGCCATTTTTCAGGCGAGGTTGCTTGGCAAATAACCCTAATTTCATTCTCATATTTCCAATCAAGGGTTTAGTCGCTAGCACCTTGCTCTCAGCAGGCTTTGGCGTATGTTGAAGCAATGTCGCCGTACAGCCAAAAAGAAACAAGGGTAAAATCAGTATTAAAAGTCTCATGGTAAATTTCGAAATTGAATGGATAATATGGCTAAAGATAAAGGGGGGGGGTTAATAATTTATGCTCTGAATGAAAAGTTTTCCTAAACAGATGCCAGCCGCCCTAAATGAGGTAAATAGGTAAACCACCTGTTCACATTTCCAGAATCTCCTAACATAGGAGATAGCTTCAACCAATCAGGGTTTTACTTCGAAGTAAATACCAATAAACCATTAGTTTAAATCATAACTTATATGGTACCTTCATACGGATATTTAAACCTAGAAGATAGATTCCATAATAAAATTCAACTTTCGACAAAGTAACACTGAAACCTATGATTAATAAAATTAAAACAACTCAAATTAAAACTGCCGCGGTTTTCAGTTTTATCTTTATGTTACTTTCTTTAATTTCGTTTTTTATGCTCCAAAATTTCCAACACTCTGTAGCCACAACATTAGCAAGCCGCACTGCTGAAGTGTTAGCTACTACAATCAACCAAGCTAGAATTTCATATAGTGCTCATACAACACCACTAGATTTGCATCCAGATATTACTGTCGAAGCTTTATATCATGGGAAACCACTGTCACTTCCCAACCCTACTACATTTGCTATTGAATTAGGTGAAGCTGTTACTCGTTCCTCAGCAGGATTTATGTTGCACACCTACAGTCAATATCCGTTTAAAAATAGAGAGAATATAGGTGGACCACAAGACAGTTTTCAACATGATGCTCTTTCACAATTAACTACATCATCCCCAACATTTGAGCGAGTCGAAGAACTTAATGGAATACAAGTGTCACGCTACGCTGAAGCGATTTTTATGACGAAAAGTTGTGTAACCTGCCATAATAATCATCCTGATAGTCCTAAAAAAGATTGGCGAGTAGGCGATGTACGTGGTGCAATTGACATTGCCATCCCCTTAAATATTGATGAAAAAGATCTATCTGGAACAATGAGATACTCTTATGTGATATTTATTTCTTTCTCAATAATTAGTTTGTCATGTATATTTATAACGCTTAAAAGAGCGCTGAGCTTGTCTCAAGAACTAGAGCATAAAGTAAAAGAAAGAACCTCTGTATTAAATGAAATTGCACATACTGACTCACTTACACTCATTGCCAATCATCGTTCGTATGTTGAATTTTGCGATAAAATAATTCAGCAACAAACTCCATTCTCAGTCATTATTTATGATCTTGATTACTTTAAAAAAATAAATGACAAATATGGTCACGATGTCGGAGATGAATGTTTAATTGCAGTGGTCAATGCGGTTTCCTCTGCATTACGTAAAGATGACGACTTCCATGCGCGTATTGGTGGAGAGGAATTCGCCATAATTTTAACCAATACCTCAATGCTAGAATTAGATGTGATAGCTAAACGCGTACTCAAGTGCGTCAAAGATATTAATATCCCACAGCATAACGATATAAAAATAACTTGCAGCATGGGCTCTACACTCATTACTAAGTTTGATGGTGCGACGATTAAAGATATAATTAAGGTCGCAGATAACGCACTTTATGAAGCTAAAAAATTAGGTAGAGATAGATGGGTACACAAGCATTACAATATAAATTAGGTATTTCAGAAAGTATGAAATTCACTATCACCCAAAGTCCTTTGCTGTGGATATATAAAAATTCATCGCATCAATAAATCTGTCTGCTTTCTTCCTGCTTCGGGTATAAAAACATTTTACTATATGATTTTCATCGTTACGTAACTGAATTATATACCAGTCTCTTTTATGAAAGAGTTCCATGCTATCTAACGAATTAAAATAGAGTATTGATGTAACATGCTTACTCTTTGTTTTTGTCACACCAGTTGAGATTGCAGAAGTATTCGAGATAAGCGTAGCGCTAGCAACTCCCCAGCCCTTAGATATAGTGCCGTCTCCAAAAGCCAAATACTCATCTGTAATAAACATGCCTTCAGGTCTATATTTTAAAGGCCGCTCAGGGACGATTTAAACCCTAGATCTAAAAAACCTCCAATTAGGAGGCCAAATTAACGATCACACTACAGACTGTAGTTTTATGCGACCGTTCTTATTTGTTGATTATATTTACTGATGATATGGCATTATTAAGCTCACGCCTTGCTTCCAACTCAGTTAAAGCTAAATCTCTCTTTTCCACTTTAGCTAATAAAAAAGATGTATTGTTATTTTTATTATCCTGAACAGCTTTAGCAACAACACTTATATTAGGATACGTTGACTCAAGAACGCAAGATCCTATCGCTGCAGTACCTTCTGGGTATTTATTGTTAGATACTTTTTCTGCAGCTGCAGCAGTACCTTCTGGTACTGCAATTTCCTCTGCATTTAATGGAGCCTTCCATCCTGAAATCTGTTTTAACGCTGCTGGGTGTGAAGCTATATACTTAATTTCAACTCCCTTATCAATATCACTCTTGCTCATTAAAACACACATTTCAATTGGAATTGAAATCAATGCTTTAACATCAATAATTTTATATTCCTGAACAGCTTCAACACTAGCTCTAACAAGGTTTCCTGTTATCGTTGAATTGGTTACGGCTGCAAAAGCGAGTTGGTTATTATCATCAGCTTGCTTGAAAGCATTTTTAGGTGTTCCTGAAAATTCAACATCAGATTTTAGTTTTGGTTTCAGTGAAAACAACTTGGTGATTGCTGCATCATTAAAACTCCCCTTAGATGCTTGCACATATACAACAGAACTATCACTTTCCACTGCATAAAATGCGAAACCAATAGAAGCAACAATTCCAATAGGTAAAATATATTTTTTAAATTTCATTTAAAACGATTTCCATATCCCAAAATTGGTATTTAATCATATTTCCTATGTAATATTAAGAAAAAAACCGCCGAACAGGAGGGGAAATTCAATAAACGTTTGTGGGTTAACGATATGGCTAAAGATAAAGGGGGGGTTAATAATTTATGCTCTGAAGATAGTTCAATAGACCGCATATTGACGATTTTATCTAAATACAAAAACTCCAATCAGGAGGCCAAACCACTTAAAATACAGGCTAACATGGTTATGATTAATCTTTTAGAGTCCATAAATATCCCTTCTCACTTAAGGTATCATGCACTAATACTATTATCAGACGTTAAACCTGTGATAAAGATTAAAAAGTATTAACTGCAACGCGCTCAACCAATGCTTGTTTATTAATTAGCTTTTTCATGGCTGTCATATCTATATCAGCATTAACCTTGACTGCCGTACTCAAATAATCAATTCCATTTATCAGCTGAGGCGATTTTTTTATTGTCACTTTTGCGCCAAGTTCAATTAACAATGCGACTAATTCCACATCGTTATTCATAATCGCAATATTGAGTGGCGTGTGACCATCGTTATCAAGATGACTTTCCTCATTAAGATCTAAACCTGCATTTGCAAACGCAACTAAAAGCTTATCGCGTTTGCCGACATCTGGAATCGCAATAAGAAAAATTGCACCCGAGTTTGTCTGTAATTCTTCCACGCCGTTTTCATCAATTCTAAAGTTAGTCAAATAAACATCTGCCACTTCAGACATAAAGGAAGACTCTGAAGATGTCGCATAAACAATTAACTCTTCAGTGCTGCAGGACATCAAAAAGTATGTAGGAATACTGATTGCGAGTAGACAGATTACAACTAACCCTTTGAATAATAGCTTCAGCGTTATTCTGAGGTAAGCCTCTTCCAGTTAATTACATCTATAAATCATTCTAATTTAATACTTTATAGATAATCAATAATGATACTCTTATTTTTTATATATGGATGCTATCTAATGACGCAACAAAAAAATTTAAGAACATGCCCTAATATTGTAGGATTGACGCTTGATAAGGATAGTCTAGAAGCCATTGAGTTTATAAATGGTGTAAAAACCAGTCTAGAAATTGGCTGGGTGGCTATCACTTTAGGTCAATTATCTACACTTTTCGCAGGTCTTACTTTGAGTCCAGCTAGAGCTATATCGAAAGAAGCTGTAGAAACTGCATCTGAAGCAGCTGGTCCTATTTTAGGTACTATTTTAGGTACTATTTTAAAAACGGGTGTTAATACTGTCGAAGCTGCAGGTAGTGCAGCGGGTTCAGTCAGTTACAGTATATTTTCTTCAAACTGGGAAGCTTTTTTCTTTTCGTATGGTGGTTTACAGGCACATGCACAAAACCAAATAGAAAAAGTTATACTTAAACAAGCTTTAAGATCAGATTCAACGCCTAAAGAGCGCCTATTCTGGGGCACCTTAGCTCATGGTTGCAAAGCGGCATCGAAGGGTAAACAATGATAGTGCGAAATTTATTAATGGTTACAGCGATAGCAATAAGCCAGATAGCTTGTTCTGATGTAGTTAAAGAGGATGCTACTCGAGCATATGCATTCAAGCAATTGAAAGGTAAATATGCGGATTATGAAAGTAAATCTGTTAAGTGTCATGCAGACATGAAAGCAACTACTTTACCTGATTCTGTTATTGAAAAATTAAGTGCTATGCCGTTCGAAACGAGTGACTCATTAGCCTATTTATCTTTTAGCGCTATAGATCGCTGTACGCAACCTGAGTATAGCCAGTTTATGCGCTTGCTATTAATTGTAAATACGGAGAATGATAAAAATGAAGAAAAAGAAATTACAGAGTTTATATCTAAAATAAAATATTTATCATTCAGCCTTATCAGCATTTACCCACAAAAATATTACGATTCAGTTCCAGATGATATAAAAGAAAAATTAGTTTTAATACCTGAATTACAGCAATCATTTGAGCCACTCGATGCAGCGGAAAGAGCTTGGCCAAAAGAATATGGTTACGAATAAATCACATAATCGATTTGGGCATAATCCCATTTATTTTCTAAAATATGGGATTCATCATGAGACTCGATTGTTTTGATTTGGATCCGGTAAAAGTTATTACTGTAGGCAAAGTTAATGCAAAGCATCTTTGTTAAGTTTTGTATCATGAAATTGAAGATATTGATAAGTGATTTCTTTTAAGAACCCGATAGGGATACCAAGCGAACCGACAGTGTCCCATACGCCAATCACTTCGATCTGGCACATGATATTATTTTGTTTAAAGCTGTTTTTTTCGTGGTTATCTGCATGCTTATAAACATCGAAAGCATGTTCAATCGCCGTCTCAGTAAGCCGGTCTTTATTTAACAGTCCACAACTGTAGATCATACCAATGAGACTATTGTACCAGTCCGAACCGACGCCTTCGTCGTAATACACCACTTGCCGCTTTGGTTGGGTTTTATCTAAGATCTCCCACAAATTCCGAACATTAGTTTCTTCATTTTCTGCATGCGGCTACTTATCGTTAGGAGTTTATTTGTTTGCGATGGAATTATATTTCTAAAGAAGCGCAATATTATTCATACTGTTGGAACGAGCATGAATTTAAATTATTTAACCAGGGGGGATTATCATGAGTAACTTACTGCTGGATTCAAGTAATAAGCAAAAACTATCTCAACCGTCGTAAAAGACACTGCAAAACATCTATCACTGCTAACGACTTTTGAAACCGAATCTTGACTCAACATCAAGCTCGACATTTAAAAAGTGTGTATCGTTCATTGTCTACCTTAACTATGTTAATTTATTTGTAAGCTATATTATGGCTTTTATTGGGCGACTCCAAATAGCTATTAACTTCAAGGGGGCTCTATTCAATGAACGACGGCCCTGGATTATACTTCGAGAACTATTTTACAATGCAAATAAGATATTGGGTTAAAACATCGATTATGATGATTATGCTGTTCTTTGTTATATATTCAATTATACAGTTTGAGTATAAAGGTATAGGCGTTAAAGATCGTAAAATAGTGACAATTATAACGAGTGACTGCCACATGGTTTTTCGAGGTGGGAGAGTTTGCCAGGCGCAGGTAAGAGATGAAAAAGGATTAATTTTTAAAGGATTATCTGAATGTAAAGATTATCATATAGGTGAAAAAGCAACTCTGGTTATAAAGCTAGGGTTATTTTCCAGAAAGGAAAGGCACTATATTTATTGTGATTGAGGCATTCAGCTTACCAAAAAGAATGACTCAATATTTTCATTGATAAAAGCCTATATGAAGCGTTACACGGGAGTAATTAATAATGAATAAATACTTATGCCTTTTTTTCGTTTTATTTATAGCATCGTGTACTAACAAACCAAATAATCCACCATTAGAAAATCAATTCAATGCGCTTAAAGCTGCATATAATAGCCAGTCCGAAGCTAGCTTTATGACGGCTGATGTATGGCAATCACTGCAAGCTACAAGGAATAATAGTAATCAATCTGCTTTTACTCACGCCCTTAGCCTTTTTCCTAATGAAATAATAAATATTACAGATAACAAAGAAGCAATTAAGGGTGACAGAGGCTGCTTATTAGTAAGCGGGACAAATTCAGACAATATACCAATGGATTACTATATCTCTTATCGCTATACCGATTCATCGTGGGTCATAGACAGTGTCACGAGTAAATATTTTCTCGATAGTGAAAAACGATTTTTACAAACAGCAGAATGCAGTCAAGAGAAGCGGATGAAACTGTGGATGGCGCAACACTGAAATAAGCACCGTTTGACAGGTGCTACCCAATCTCTAAATCTTATTAAAAGCTTTGATGAAAGGCTTATGATGCTGATGAAAGCGAATGCTACCAGCGGAGTTAAGTCGTTTAGTTCTCTGCTTGAAGGGCTTTAAGATATAACCCCAATTATCTTCCCTAGAGAAATAAATAACATAATCAATTTTGGCATCACCCCATTTATTTTCCACAACATGGGATTCATCATGGGACTCGATTGTTTTGATTTGGATCCGGTAAAAGTTATTACCATCACTTACCAGTAGGTCGGTTTTCATGTCATGGTCAATGATAGGAGCAAAGACTTCCCAGCCATCGAAAGTAAACCAACTGGCGGCAAGTGTCTCAAACGAAACTTGTTTGTAATGTTGAAGTGCAGGAGTAGTACGAAGTGCGTTTTTTACAGGCATAATTGTATCCAATATAAAATTGATGCCGCACTACGGTAGGGACCTCTGTGTGCGAGCCGGGTATCCGTATGGAATAACCCACAATTTAATATCACCATACAACCGTGTGGTTTGTATCTAATAGAAAAGGCTGCCAGCCCTGCAATCTCACTTAAGGTATTATCATGCATTAATTCTATTATCAGACTTTAAGCCTGTGATAAAGATTAAGTTAAATCTAGCAGGAATTATGACTGTAGGCAAAGTTAATGTAAGGCATTTACCTGATATTTGATACCGCTAGCTTTACTTCACGACTTTATAAGGTTCAAGTCCGCTCCTACTGTTAAGATCAACTAACGCGAGTGGTATGTAGTCAACAATGAGCTTTAATTTTTGGAGTACAGAGACATGGACACTTGGGGTATTTATATCGGTTACCGATGCGACCCTTGGCTCCTTTCCTCCATAGTAAAATTTGTATGAATCATGTATTTTTTTCGATACATCTTCAGGGTAAGGGTAATGACGAGAATCTAATTCTACTTTGTGTTTTATTTTGGCTATCATCCAATTAAATGCGACATTAGAATGGTGCCTTTCTTTGTATCCCCCGCCGACATCAGCATGAACGCCCGAAAACCAAACCTGCTCAATAACTTGATTATCAGTACTCGCACGCGTTGCCCATAAGGTAGGCTTAAACGTTTCTCTCTGCTCATCGATTGATACGGCATGGTATGCATGCAAAGCATCTTTGTTAAGTTTTGTATCATGAAATTGAAGATATTGATGAGTGATTTCTTTTAAGAACCCGATAGGGATACCAAGCGAACCGACAGTGTCCCATACGCCAATCACTTCGATCTGACACATGATATTATTTTGTTTAAAGCTGTTTTTTTCGTGGTTATCTGCATGCTTATAAACATCGAAAGCATGTTCAATCGCCGTCTCAGTAAGCTGGTCTTTATTTAACAGTCCACAACTGTAGATCATACCAGCGAGTGAACGGGCGGTATATGCGCCTCGGCTAAAGCCGAAAATAAAGATTTTATCGCCACGCTCATAATGTTTACATAATTCGAAATAGGCTTCTCTTATGTTTTTAGCCAGCCCCCACCCTGATATCCCACCAATGAGACTATTGTACCAGTCCGAACCGACGCCTTCGTCGTAATACACCACTTGCCGCTTTGGTTGGGTTTTATCTAAGATCTCCCACAAATTCCGAACATTAGTTTCTTCGTTTTCTGCATGCGGATCCTCATCTGGTTTGCTCCATGTACCATCTAAACAAAGAATAATGTTTTTACTCATGCTTCCTCCTATGTGATGAACGGCTATTTATCGTTAGGAGTTTATTTGTTTGCGATGGAATTATATTTCTAAAGAAGCGCAATATTATTCACACTGTTGGAACGAGCAGGATTTGAATTACCCAAAGGGCAATGAGCCATGTGTTAAGGCACACGTTTGCGAGTCACTTTATGATTAATGGCGGGAATATTCTGGTGCTGCAACGAATACAGGGTCACGCATCAATTGTCGATACGATGAAATATTCATATTTTACACCAGAGTATTGAGAGGATGCAGTTAGGTAGAACCCGTTGGTAGGTGGTTAGTTATAGTACCCGCTTCCTTCAAATGAGGAAACTGTCTAGTTATATCTTCCTTATTATTACTTTTCGATATCATACTGTCTACTTGCATTTTTAAATCATTCACTTGTCTCTTCAACTCAAGTGATTCATCTGTAATTTTAGACACTTGAATTTTCTTCTCGTTGAGCTCCGCTACTGTCGCTTTGTTTTCACCATATCCAGACTCCAGCGATGCATCTAATTCTTCAATTTTACGATATAATTCGAACTTTTCGTTCCCCCAACGCCCGAGTTCTTTATCAAATTTAGTCTTAATATATCCTTCATTCGATTTGTATTTAGCTTCATTTGCATCAATGATTGCATCATAATGTGCTTTTTTATCTAAAGCACATTGCTCTTGATAAGGTTTAGTTACTCGCTCATATTTCATTTTATTTATAAATATTTGAAGTATAGGAAAAACAAATTGAGTTAGCCCAATATAAACAAAAACCAATAAAAAAGCCCATAACAAATCTAAGTCCCATAATTCGAAATTAGCTAATATTATTTTCCGTTCCTCAAGCGAACCCAAATAAAAATAGGCTATCCCTTTAATATTAACTGACATATAGCAGAGGATGAATGAACCTAATAACGGTGTTTTTATACGGGTAATAATTGCATCATTTAATGTTGCTTTTAATTCATTCATCTATGTGCTAAATCCTTGATTTTAATAAAATAGATATTCATCCCACTCTCCCAAAATAATATCATTATCAGCAAGTTAGTTTAATAAAATAACTGAACACTAACATTCATCAAAGCCATTTTTTCACGCGTACTCTACCCCCCTTACCCCTATAGGGGAGGAGGCAGATAATCAGGGGGGTTAACTTATATCGAAAGAAACTTAATGTCTGCGATATCGCGATACGTATATTTAAAATATAAATCACATACATTATGATTCTAAATCAAAGCTATCTGCTTACCTATGAATTTTGTAAACCCATTCGTTGAGCCAAAATAATTGGGGTATGCTTTCTTAAGAGACCTAGCATCTGGAGATGATAATAAAACAGATAATATAACATCCTTATCTTTTTCACTTTCATTTAAAGCCGATAATGCCTCATGAGCTTGATCCACTCCAAATGCTTTTACATCAAAAAAAAGTGCTAATTTCTTATCTAAAAATTTCTTCGCTTTACTTTCTACAAGAGTAACTAAGCACATATCCATTTTTCTCGAAACTGAATATTCACTGTATTTTTCTGTCGTAGCTTTAATTGCTAAACTATATCTCAACAAGTTAGTTTCCACACTGAGCTTATCATTTAGGTCTGATAGTTCTTTACGATATAAAAGTAACGTATCGTTATCAACTTCAATTGCAGTTTCCTTATACGCTACTAACTGCCCTGCTAAATAAAAAAATCGTCGCCAATCATCATGCCCTGTTAGACTTGTTTTCAAATCAATCTTTTCAAACGTATCGATAATTTCAAGGCTAGTAGCCCAAGCATGCTGCAAATCAGTTCTTAGCTGAACTTCTATTTTAGTTTTTTTCCAATTATTATCTAATTCATCATGATGAAAACAGCTATATATCAAATGAATACCACTGTAACCGCTAGATTTTGGTATTAAGTAATTTGCCGTATGAATAACTCGATGGACCGAACGACTTTCTTTTAATTTATTATGTAATAAATTTAAATCTCTAAGATTTTTAACTATCGCTCGACAACCACCAATGTCCTGCATACGTGTCAATTTTATTGCATTGTCTTGAACACCATCTAGAGTGGGACGTTCAAGTTTATTAATGATAGTAGGCAGACGCTTTAGTCTACGAGCAACAATGATCGATGAATTAATTTTATTTGATGTTCTAGCCAAATGATTTTTCATTAACATCAGTGGATACATATGTAGCTCACGAAAGTTTTGTATTTTTTCAATCGACTCATCTCTGTCTGCATCAACGCAACCATGACGTATGTTTCTCGCAGCCTTATCTATAGACTTCTTAGAGAATCTCAATTCGACTTTCTGATTTTCATATTTTTTATTTGCCATTCATCCCTCCAGATAAAAAGTACAAATGAAAGTTAAAACTTAAACTTTCGACAATACAAGATAACGCCTCTATTTAACATATAGTATCTAACACGCATAACCAAAAGCATGCTCACTTAGGAACGCTATTAAAGGACTTATTTATGCATGTTAAGTTAGCCATAACAGGTTAAAAATGGTGAGATAATTTTTCACTAAATTAGGGAATCAGTGTTTCAGCTAAAATAAGCCAGCAACGCCAGCTTTATTAAGTAACCCTGCATATCTAGAAGCCTATTATCTCCTTTCTTCTCAATAACCATCATTACGTACTTTATACTTAGTTGATAACTACAATATTCATTAAGCCGATTTTGAAATTGCGATTCTTTCAACTGCTCTTCTATATTCTAATTTTATTCTCTTTAAGTCGTCTTGATATCTACTATTCTGATTTATTGATTCAAGAGCTGTGATAAACACTCTATATTCTTCTGCATGCTCATCATCCGAAGTTATTTGAGCACCTGTGAGGTGAGGTAAGCATAATTTGACAATAATATGTATAACCCTCCTCAAATTTACTTCTTTATTGGCCTTTATATACCCAGTGCCAGCGCGAGTAAAATCATGAAAGGCATTAAAATGATTATTATTCCGTAAACTAATATTACCTTGAATATGTAAACTACCCGCTAAAGCCCCTGCAATCTCTAGGTCAATTTTAGAATGTAACTCTTCAATTTTTTTTTGGTGTTCAATCTCTTTTTTCTCATACCTATCTTCTAGTTTTTTCATCTCAAGTTTTAACTCTTCTTGAAGTTCTGCATTTATTTGTTTTTTAATATCGTCATGTTCAAGCTTAAAAAGCCTTTGTTGATAAAGAGAAGTTAAAACAGGCATCATAACTCCTGCAAATGCTAATACAGCAACAGTAATCATAACTAACTGGTTAAACGACTGAGTGTAGAACTGGTTAACACTTTCCAGAATTTTTAATGAATCTTGCATGAAACCCCTTTTAGATGAAACGCCTTGCTAAGCGTTTGTAAATTTTTTCATTGTTGTTGGAATTGGTCTAACTAAGTCCTTAACTTCTCTTCCCTGTTCGACACCAATCATATAACTATATGCAGCCATAAATATTGGCAGCCTACGTCGTAAAGACTTTAATGCTCTCTTATTTGACCTATATGATACTGATATTTCGTCCCTATTTTTCTCTGTTATAAATGATGAAACGAACTCAAAGAATTCACTACTTGAACCATTTGGATACATCAAATGACCATAAAAGAAATTAGAACCGCGAATTAATGGCTCACAACTGTTCGAGGACTCAACTTTGTCTTTAATATATTCATAAGCAACATCAAAGTCTCTTATAGATTTATCAAAACCTTTAGTACCTACGACATAATTTAGGTCAGCCAAAGATACTTTCCTAAAAATAAGGTTTTTATAATATTGTTCATTTAAACTTAGAGCATGCAGATGTTCAGTTAATGTGATTTTTACTTTGAGTTCATCGTAAGTTTTGAGTATTTCAACTACTGTATAATTACTTACTTCATCAAGTATATCTTTGTTAAAACAATCCCAAAGATCTTTCAGTGCTTTTTCACAACGCTCTAAATAGAATCGTGAACGATTTTCATTTTCTCCCTTAACTTTATCATTTCGATTTGACCGATACGTCATTACAGCAATAGAGACACCTATCATGACTATCAAAGTACTGACTAATTGGACAAAAGGAATGAAATCTTTAATGTATAATAAAAGCTCTCTCATACTACCTCAAATTAGCTACCCGCCTAGCTGGTGACTAAATGTTTGATACTAAAGAAATTTGCAATGCTTCATACAGCCCTTGTGCAGACTCATTCACAAGTTGTCTTTGATTAGCCGTAATATCTGCCCCATGAGTTGCATGGTTACAAATTGCAATAATTTCCAATATCGAGTTTGTTAGGTTGGAAGAGATAACTCCATCATTTGTTAATATTTTCAAAAGCCTCGTCATTGGCTGTTTACGTTGAGTGGAAGCGACAATATTAACGTGATCATTTAATAGCTTCTCAAATGCATATCTAACCTTAAACAACTCCATATTCTCCGTACTAATTTGGTTTTCCACAAAACTGAAATTATCTGACGTGGACAGTGGTTTTACACCGTATTCATTCAAAGCTTCAGCTACATGCTTTTTAATATCAGGTATATCGGAATCAGCAGCTGGAATGGGTGACTTACCATTAATATGGACATGATTACTGTTAGATGAAGATACTTCGATTGAAGACTTCAACTCAATTTTCATTAAAGATAACTGCTGATTTAGCTCCTTCTTTAAATCTTCAATATCTTGTTTAAGGTGTAGCCCAAATATTTTCATTTCTTTGAATAAAGGTGACAAGCAAACCGATATCCAAACCAAAAAAACTACAGTATCAAAATATGTCGGTTTTCCTTTCAATAAATCGTCTTGTCGAAAAAACAAATATAACCCTAGTGCTATAACTAATAAAAACCACCAAATTAATTTGAAGTTATCACTACTTTTCATTCTGAATTCCAGATTGATAAAATGTATAACAGCACGTCTCAATTTCCCAAATTTATTCACCTTAGCCAACAACGACTAATCAAATGAAAAACAAGATAAAACATCAATCTGATATTAAAATCTTTTCAGGGAAAATGGGCCATCCTGTTATTTATTTTTTAACCCCTGTTAATCATCAACAGAGGTCCATATCGGATTGATAATATTGCTTTTTTAATACTCCACAAGGGAAATGACAATTCACCTTATAAAACCGTGATCCAACGCCCAAGTATCCCTAAAGTAATGATTTTTTAATGAGATATTAATAACCTATTACTTAATTACTGATTTAAAACGGCGGCAGAATGGCGGCGTTAAATAGAGATAATAAGTAGCTGATTGGATAATAACGTCAGCCTAGGTAATTTGCCTATGGTTGTATATACAGTACAAGTTGGGCTTCAACTCCCCCCGCCCCTAGAGCTGTTTTCATCATCCATAAAAAAAGCGAACCCTACTTTCGCAGGACTCGCTCTTATCACTTCATGTTTTTAACGTTTTAACACGCTAAATTAACCAAATTTAATCGTTATACGATTCAACGGGTGGGCATGAGCAGAATAAGTTACGGTCGCCATACACATCATCGATGCGATTTACTGTAGGCCAGAACTTGTCTTTCTTCACGTAAGGTGCAGGGTAAACAGCAGTTTCACGGTCATAAGCACGGTCCCAGTTAGCGTCAACAATATCGGCTAGTGTGTGTGGTGCGTGATGAAGTGGGCTTTGTTCTGCAGTCCACTCACCCGATTCAACTTTAGCAATTTCAGCACGGATGCTGGTCATTGCTTCGATGAAGCGATCTAATTCAGCTTTAGATTCTGATTCAGTCGGCTCAATCATTAGCGTACCCGCAACTGGGAAGCTCATTGTTGGCGAGTGGAAACCATAATCCATTAAACGTTTAGCAACATCAGACTCGGTAATACCCGTTGTTTCTTTAAGTGGGCGTAAATCAACGATGCACTCGTGTGCTACGCGATCATTACGGCCTTTATAAAGCACTGGGAACAGTGGGTCTAAGTTTTGAGCCAGATAGTTAGCGTTTAAGATAGCTGTCTGTGTCGAACGTTTCAGACCTGCTGTACCTAGCATGTTGATGTACATCCACGTAATCGGCAAGATACTTGCGCTACCGAACTGTGCAGCAGATACCGCACCGTTGTTACGGCTTTCTTTACCTGTGTCAGCAACCGCGTGACCAGCAACAAAAGGTGCCAAGTGCGCTTTAACGCCGATAGGACCCATACCTGGACCACCGCCACCGTGTGGAATAGCGAATGTTTTGTGTAAGTTAAGGTGAGAAACATCAGAACCCATAGAGCCCGGTGATGTTAATGCTACCTGTGCGTTCATGTTCGCGCCGTCCATATAAACTTGGCCGCCGTTGTCATGAATGATGCCACAGATTTCTTTAATCGTTTCTTCGTATACACCGTGTGTCGATGGGTACGTGATCATGATGCAAGAAAGATTGTCTTTTAGCTCTTCCGCTTTTTCACGTAAGTCAGCAACGTCAACGTTACCGTTTACATCACACTTAGTAACGACAACTTTCAGACCCGCCATTTGCGCTGATGCAGGGTTAGTACCGTGCGCAGAGCTAGGGATCAGACAGATGTTACGATGTGATTCGCCACGTGACTCATGGTATTTGTGAATCGCTAACAGACCTGCGTATTCACCTTGAGCACCCGAGTTAGGCTGCATACAAATTGAATCGTAACCTGTGATGCTAACTAACCAGTCTTCTAACAGGTCAATCATCACTTTATAACCAACCGCTTGATCTGCAGGGCAGAACGGGTGCATGTTGCTAAATTCAGGCCATGTTACTGGGATCATTTCGGCAACCGCATTCAGTTTCATGGTACAAGAACCTAATGAAATCATTGAATGGTTAAGGGCTAAATCTTTATTTTCCAGTGATTTAATATAACGCAGCATTTCTGTTTCAGAATGGTGCGTATTAAATACTGGGTGTGTTAGGAATGCTGATTCACGCTCAAGTTCAGCTGGGATAGACGTGCTACCTGTTGCTGCTAGTTCAGCTTCTAGTGCATCAACCGAGATACCATGGTCATCGCCCAATAGTACGTCGAATAATGTCGCTAGGTCTGCTTGCGTGATCGTTTCATCTAAGCTGATACCAACTTGATGTTCAGCGTCAAGACGGAAGTTAATGCCCGCTGCTAATGCACGAGTAACCACTTTTTCTTTATTATCTAACTGGTCGTTGTCTAACTGTACAGTGATTGTATCGAACCAGGTATTGTTAGTCAGGCTTAAACCACCTTTAACAAGACCAGCTGCTAATAAATCAGTGAAACGGTGTACACGCTTAGCAATATCTTTAAGGCCTTCTGGACCGTGATACGTCGCGTAGAAACCAGCCATGTTCGCTAGTAATACCTGTGCAGTACAAATGTTTGAGTTAGCTTTTTCGCGGCGGATGTGTTGCTCGCGCGTTTGCATTGCCATACGCAGTGCAGGTTTACCATGAGTGTCTTTAGAAACACCAATGATACGACCCGGCATAGAACGCTTATGTTTGTCACAGCTTGCGAAGAATGCAGCGTGTGGACCGCCATAACCCATTGGTACACCAAAGCGTTGTGAACTACCAAACGCCATGTCAGCACCTAGCTCTGCAGGTGACTTAATACGTGTCAGTGCAAGTAGATCAGAACCCACTGCAACAACACCTTTTTTAGCTTGGATAGCCGCAATAATATCGCTGATGTCTGTTACATCACCGTCTGTACCTGGGTACTGTAGTACCGCACCAAACAAGTCATGCTCAGGCGCTGTTTCTGCAGGGCCTTGAATGACAGTGAAACCGAAGTGCTCGGCACGTTCGATCATCACGTCAGCTACTTGTGGGTGTACGCTGTCGGCGATAAAGAAGTTATCACATTTTTTGTTTTTAGAAACACGCTTACACATTGCCATTGCTTCAGCGGCTGCTGTTGCTTCGTCAAGTAAAGATGCGCTTGCTAAATCCATGCCTGTTAGGTCACAAGTCATGGTTTGGAAGTTAAGAAGTGCTTCTAAACGACCTTGTGCAATCTCTGGTTGGTAAGGCGTGTATGCCGTGTACCAGCCTGGATTTTCGAATACGTTACGTAGGATAACATTCGGCACGTTAGTACCGTAATAGCCCATACCAATGTAGCTTTTATTGACTGTGTTTTTGGCTGCGATGGCTTTTAATTCTTGCAGTGCTGCAACTTCAGATAACTGATGGCCAGCAACAATGTCTTCTGCCAATAAGATCGAGCTTGGTACTGTTTGTTGAATAAGGTCTTCTAAAGAGTCTGCGCCAACTTTCGCTAACATTTCTTTAGTTTCTGTTTCGCAAGGACCGATGTGGCGACGGGCGAAATTATCAATCTGCTCTAACTGGGCAAGTGGGGTATGGGTTTTCATGCAATTCCCTGTATTTATACTTTTAACAAATAACAAAATTAAATTAGCGTTTAACAAACTTAAACTAATACTTTAAAAAATAGCAATTAGCGTTTTAACACTAAAAAAAACCCCGAGGCAAGCTCAGGGTTTCAACAACAAATTAGTCTTCGATTGACTCAGCATAACCGTCAGCGTCTAACAGCGATGCGAGTTCAGTTTCGTCCGTAGCTCTAACTCGGAACAACCAACCGTCGCCGAATGCATCTGAGTTTACTAACTCTGGAGAATCTTCTAATTCTTCATTGATTTCTACAATTTCACCACTGATTGGTGCGTAGATATCTGATGCAGCTTTAACAGACTCGCCTACTGCGCAATCTTCGCCAGCTTCAACTTCATCGCCAACATCGGGTAAATCAATGAATACCATGTCACCTAGAAGGCCTTGAGCATGGTCTGAAATACCGACAGTATAAGTACCGTCACCTTCGTTACGAACCCATTCGTGTGAAGGTGCAAATTTTAATTCAGCTGGGATATTACTCATTGTTGAAACTTCCTTTTGTCTTTTACTTAAATGATTATGTTTTTATTTGGTAACGCTGTAGACACTGAATTGCGATTATTTATAAGCAGAATTATTACTATTCTTTCGAAATAAAAATCTGCAACTCAGCTGACGTCATACAATTTTCAGTTAAATCAAACGTAGCACTAAACTAGTTTTTTACCATTACGAACAAACGCTGGTTTAGTTACTGCAACAGTAATAAGTTTTTTACGCATTTCAACTTCAGCCGTTTCACCGATTGATGCTGGAACACGTGCAAATGCAATACTAAAACCAAGTGTTGGTGAGAAGCTACCACTGGTGATAACGCCTTCACATGCTTCGCCTGCAGCGTTAGTGAATACGACTTTTTGACCAGTACGTAATACACCTTTCGCTTCAAGTACTAAACCAACAAGTTTGTCAGTGCCTTCTGCTTTTTGAGCAGTTAGCGCTGCGCGACCGATAAAGTCACGTTCTTGTGGTTCCCAAGCAATCGTCCAGCCCATGTTAGCGGCTAGCGGTGATACAGTTTCATCCATATCTAAACCATAAAGGTTCATACCAGCTTCTAAACGTAGTGTGTCACGTGCGCCTAGACCAGCTGGTTGAACCCCTGCGTCCACAAGTTTCTGCCATAAATCGCAAGCTTCGTCTTGTGGTACGACAATCTCATAACCTGCTTCACCGGTATAACCCGTTGTAGCAATAAACAAACTACCCGCTTGTACACCAAAGAATGGCTTCATGCCTTCAACTGCGGCGTTTTGCTCAGCAGTAAATACAGTAGCGGCTTTTTCTTTGGCTTTCGGGCCCTGTACTGCAATCATAGACAGTTCAGGTAATTCAGTAACAGCTACAGAAAACTCTGCAGCTTGTTTGTTGATCCATGCTAAATCTTTAACACGAGTCGCTGAATTCACCACTAAACGGTAGTATTCATCATTGAAGAAGTAAACGATAAGGTCATCAATAACCCCACCATCTTGTTGTAACATTCCGGTATAGAGGGCTTTACCAGAAACAGTTAATTTTGCCACGTCATTGGCAAGTAAATAACGTAAGAACGACTTAGCGTCAGCGCCTTTGATATCAACGATGGTCATGTGTGACACATCGAACATACCCGCATCTTCGCGTACAGCATTATGTTCAGCAATCTGGGAACCGTAATTGATTGGCATATCCCAACCATGAAAGTCCACCATTTTTGCCCCTGCTTCTACGTGCTTCGGGAACAGTACTGTTTGTTGAGCCATTCTATAATTCCTTTAATTGACAGTTATTAATCAAGACTTTGGGATCAAGTAAAATTGCTTTCTTGCTTTTATATTAAAGCGTCATGTAAAACCTATTACATGATAATAATTCAATTATACCCTTAGAAAGCATTCGTTAAAATTATTTAAGGAATAGAAAATCTAATGGTTAATCAAATGATAATGCGCATAAGGCTAACACTTTAATAGAGGAAAAAGTTATTCGCGGGGAATAATGACGTCATAGATCACAAAAAAACCAATAAGAGCAGCTTACTTTGCTAACTTCGAGCTATATTGGCAATGATTAAACTGTGAAGAACTCGGATAGGAATGGCCTTAGCATTACAATAACTAATGTAAATAGGGTGTTTACATTAGTTATGCTCATCGTTAACATTATGGTGCAAGGTTGATTAATTGCACTATTTAACGATTATGTGTGTTTGCCTTAGCCATTGCGGTCTAATTTAGCTAAATCAGGTAGCTCACCATCTAACCCCATGGCACGTTTAATGAAGCTTTGCTTTAGCCCAGGTAATGTATTAGATAAGGTTAGACCAATATCACGGAAAATACGTTTCGCCGGATGACCACCACTAAACAAACGCTTTAACCCTTCCATGCTCGAGATCATCACTGCCGCTTCGGCTTTACGCCAGCGTTCAAATTTACGCAAATGGGCATGGGTGCCAATATCTTTGTTCGCGCGATGATTTTCTAATACACATTGCGCCAAACTTGCCGCGTCTAACAAACCAAGGTTAACACCCTGCCCTGCTAATGGATGAATAGTATGCGCAGCGTCACCAATTAATGCGACTCGCTCGGCTGCAAAACTACGAGCATAACGCATTTTAAGTGGGAATGCCTGACGTTGTCCTTCAACTTTGCACAGCCCTAAACGGCCATCAAACGCCACGGTCAGTTGTTTGTTGAATTCGGTTTCGTCCATTGCCAACAATTCAGTGGCGCGCTCTGGCGGTAGTGACCAGACGATCGAACACAGATCCGGTTGCCATAACGGTAAAAACGCTAACGGCCCTTCTGGATTGAAGATCTGACGGGCGCAGGATTGATGCGGTTCAACAGTGCGAATATTAGCGACAATAGCATGGTGGTTATAATCCCATGCCGTCAGCGGAATATTCACTTGTGCACGCGTCCATGAGTTGGCGCCATCAGCCCCCACAATCAGCTTCGCATACACAGGATCTTGATCTTCTAAGGTTAACCAAGCTGCATCGTTAGCACGACTAAGTTTACGAATACGAGTACCCGTTAATAAGGTAATGTTGCTGGCTTTTTCAATTTGCTCTAGCAGTGCTAATTGGATCACTTTGTTTTCAACTAAATGACCTAATGTGTCTGTCATTAGTGCATCGCCGTCAAAGTTGATCTGGCCAAAACCGTTACGATCCCAAACTTGCATGGCGTTATACGCTTGATGGCGGCGACTTTCGATACCCGCCCATGCATCTAAATTTTGTAATATGTTTTGGCTTGCGCGGCTTAGCGCACTCACACGTAATTCAGGTGATTCACCTAATTCGCGATCAAGTTCATTACCTTCGATAACCACGATCTTAAGCGTGGTTTCCTTCAATGCAGCAGCAAAAGCAAGACCAACCATGCCACCGCCAACAACCGCAATATCATAAGATTGCATATAACTTCCTAATCCGAATCTTTTAAAATAACTTGAATGCGCCAAGTGCTTGACGTGCTAATGCGCGTTTATATTCAGGTTTGTAACCCATGGTATGTAGCGCTAAATTACGCCCTGCCACCAGCGGTGCATAATTGTTAGCAAAGAGCGTCGCTAATGAGGTTGTCATCCAAATAGTGGTTTGATGATCGCCTTGACGCTTGTGCCAGTAACCTTTCGTCACTGCTTGAGCACCGATGTCTTGGTCGCTTGCAAATGCTTGTTCAATTTGGTGATGCAATACTGCAACATCACGTAGTCCAAGGTTATAACCTTGACCCGCAATGGGGTGTAATGCATGCGCAGCGTTACCAATCACAACACTACGATGTTGGGTTGGCTCTAGTGCTTCTGTTAATAACAACGGGTATGAAAAACGTTGGCCGACTTTGGTGAGCTTCCCTAAACGATAGCCAAAACGCTGCTGTAAACGAGATAAGAATGCATCATCACTCAAGGCCATGATCGCATCTACTTCATCACTGCGCACTGACCAGACTAACGAACTGCGTTGCTCTGTCATCGGTAGCAGTGCCAACGGTCCCGTGTCAGTAAAACGCTCGAAAGCTTTACCTTCATGGGGTTGGCTCAAACTCACATTGGCAATGATCGCGGTTTGTTCAAAGTCGGTCACTTCGATGGGTACATTGGTTAACTGGCGTACCATTGAATTGTTACCATCGGCACCGACCAATAGTTTACAGCGTATTTTCTGGCCGTCATCGAGAATAAGATCAGTATGACTCACTTGACGATCCAGGCTGACTAACTGATTGGGGCAGTACCAATTGATGTTCTTAATCTCGGCAAGATCTTGTTGGAATATATGCCCTGCGGTTTGCAGTTCGATCACTTGCCCTAATGCAGGCAAATTGTATTCACTGTGATCGAGACGGGTGATCCCCCAGTGGCCACGATCAGACACATGAATATGCTTAATGGCCGTTGCGGTCGGTGCTATCTTATTCCACAAGTTGAATTGGGTTAAGATCTTTTGTGAACCGTAAGATAATGCAATCACACGCGCATCAAAACCAGGATGATTGCTGGTAGTTGGTGGATTAGCATCAATTAAGGCTATCGATAATTGACGGCCATCTTCGCGTTTTATTTGGCTTACAGCGTGTGCAAGTGTCGCACCGACCATACCGGCACCAACAATTGCAATATCATATTCAACCACTGACATTTTGATCCTAACAAGTTATTGAAATTAAAAAACGATGACACTATACAAAAGCCAACAGCACAAACAATTCGAATGATAAGACTTAACGCTTTATGACAGCATTAGCAGCTATCCTTCGAATCTGGTTTCGATTGGTAAATAAGCTAAAAAGCCTTGTTGTAAGTGATCAAACAACGCTTTACCCACCAGTATTTCGGTTGAGTTTAACGCTTGTGTCATCTCAGGTTCTGCGGCGATCGCTTCTTCAACACCGGCTTTAGCCGCTAATAATGTCCACGCATACGCCTTTAATTTATCGGGTTCAACACCTTCACCGCGATAATACATGACCGCAATGTTCTGCCATGCTTGGGTATAACCTTGTTCAGCTGCTTTGTTGTACCAATCAAATGCAGCGATATGATCTTTAAAACAACCCGAGCCCTGATCCAGCATACTGGCCAAATTATACTGCGCCTGTACCAAGCCTAGTTTTGCTGCTTGCTCAAAATAACTGAACGCCAGCACGGCATTCGGCTTACCCAGCTGTCCTTGTAATTGCAGCAATGCTAAATTAAACAACGACTCTGGGTGCTGACAATCGGCAGCACGTTGATAACAGCTTATCGCTTGGCGCAAATAAGTTTGCTGACCATCACCTTGCTCATACTGTAATGCTAATAAATACAAGGCCATCACCACACCTTCATCGGCTTGTGCACGACAAAATTCAAACGCTTGTTGTGGGTCCGTATAGGCATGGTAAGTTTGACTGAACTGGGTATTACGTTGCACATGCTGTTCGCGGGTAAACGCTGCTTCAGGCAACACTATAGGTGTTACAGCGGCACTCGGCTTACTGCCTAACTTGGCTGTTAATTTGTTTATTAAAGACATAAAACATTCCTTGTCCTATCTATCTAGCTACAATGACAAACAGTACCTAACCTCGCCATAATCTTTGTTATAACAAGTATCCTTTTAGATACGCTTGCGATAAATCATCTTTTGAACAGATAACGGGATAATTCATACCGTTATCTGTTCACGTATAGCAATATTAATGTAGCACAGGTGCTGCGTTAGTATCGCCGTCACTTAATTCGTTAAAGCAATAAGTTGCGCCCATACGCACGTATTCTACGATCTCGTAAAATGCTTCTTCTGCTTCGTTGCTATCATCTCCGCCATCTACGTCCAGTTGCGCAATACTCGCAAAGTCAGTAATCAATTCTTTCACTTCATCGCTGGCTTTCGTTGATGCTGAATGCACCATGCCAAAACCACCAAGGAAACCTTGCAGCCATTCAGCTAATGCTTCCATGCGTGTTTCTAATGGTTGATCCATATCTGGGATCAACAATTCAAAACCTAACGTCATGTCTTCTAATGCTGCTGCGCTAGCCTTATAAACCTCAGTTAATACTGACTCCACTGAATCAGGGATACCAAGGCCTTCGTTAATTAACTCATCAAACGGTGCTAACCAGGCTTTGTTGTCTAGCTTGATGCCACCACATAACAAACCACAGATCACACCGTGCACATCGGCAGGGTTCACTAATAAATCACTTTGTTGTAGCTGCGCGTTTACGTCAGCAAAAAGAGGAAGTTTAACTTTATCCATGCGAGGACCTTACCAATAGATTAATGTATTTAGAATAATGAGGGCTATATTAACCCAGATCAAGACCATAGCCAAACGAATGCCTCTCTCGCATTGCCCAGTCCTTAACCACTTTTAAGCGACTGTCACTGCGTTAGCGTCGTTCTACTGTTCTTGATCATAGCATTGCAGTTCGAGCCAGCGGCCTAGTTTCAAAATATCAGTTTGCTTGGCGCGCGATTTTTTATACACAAAATAGAAATTATCCCCGGTTAAGATCTCGTGCATGGGGAGCCGCACAAGATTATGCTGCCGGTCTTGATCATTCATTAAGTAATGATTAAGTAAGGTAATCCCTTGATCATAACGTGCCGCTTCAGCCGCCATTAACATATGACTAAAATAGTTCATTTTCGCCTCTGCCGGCAGCGTAAAACCACCTAACTCACACCAACGCTGCCAGTCTTCACCCAGTTCATCATCGGGATATACCGATTGCACCGACAACAAGGGATGTTGCCACAAGGCATCAGGTAAAGGTTGATCTTGGATCTGTTGCCAAAGTTTTTTTCCGCACACCGGATATAAACGCTCTGCATATAAAAACTGACTGACAAAATTACGCTTCGGTGGGTTCACGGTAATAAAACAATCCGCCACTTGATCGCTGCAATCAGGTTCATCTGCCACCATGTTTAATGACAGTTCAATCTCGGGATATTGCTGACGTAAGTTATCTAACCGTGGGATCAACCACTTTACCGCTAACGAGCTGTATAAGGCTAACCGGATCTTGCCCGATTTACCTTCTCGGAGCTGTTGACTGGCAGTAGAGATATTCGCTAATGATTGACTAATTTCTTCGTAATAGCGCTCGCCCATATCAGTCAGTGACAAGGTTCGTCCTTTACGATTAAACATCGATTCCCCCAGATATTCTTCTAACTGACGTACCTGATGACTGACCGCACTTTGAGTAATATTAAGCTGTTCGGCCGCTTTGGAAAAACTGTTAAAACGAGCAACCGCTTCAAAACATTGCAACGCACGTAACGGGGGAAGTTTCATTATTAGCTCAGCTCATACTAAAAATATATTTATCATTATACTTCATCACAGCTTTTGGAATATGCTAGCCACATCACATTTTTATCTTTCAACTAACCAGCCTTGTTTGCTGTTTATGTTGCTACTTATGCTTTTTATATTTTTATAGTTGGAATTCACCATGCCTAAAATGTCTGTCGGTTTAGCAATGATCTTGCTCATTATTGGTAACATTGTTGCCGTTTTTTCTGATGCCTTAATTAAGACATTATCGGACGATACGGCCGTGTATCAATTTGTGTTTTTCCGACAACTGACAGCCGTGCTGCTGCTTATCCCATTTTGTTTAAAAAGCAGCAGAGAGAGTTTGATTGATGGACTAAAATGGCATGCGGTACGTGGTCATATTTGGTTGCTTGGCGCAATATTCATGGTTTATGCCATCAGTGCCATGCCATTGGCCACCGCAAATGCGATCTTTTATGCCGCGCCACTCATCATGTTGCCAATGGCGATGTTATGGTTTCAAGAAAAACTGACCATGCATTCTATTACAGCGGCTATATTAGGCTTTATTGGGGTATTAATTGTGATCCGCCCAACCGAAATTGATTGGGCTGCAACAGCGGCAATCGTGGTGGCATTTACCCTCGCTGCGAATAATTTATTGATCCGAAAATTACCAAAACACCAAACTGTGTTCCAAACGCTACTATTAACCAATTTAGTCGGTATGCCTGCATCATTAGGCTTGGCAGTATGGGAAGGCCAACCGTGGGATTTCGCCCCATTATTAACAGCGGCAGGTTCTACCTCGTTTATCCTTATCTATGCGGGATTTTGTGTGGTGGCCTATCGTTCTGGTGACGCCAGCAAAATTGCCAGTGCCGAATACAGTGGTTTAATCGGAGCCGTAGTAGTGGGTCTTATCTGGTTCGATGAAATTCCAGATATCGGTATGGTGATTGGTACCGCCTTTATTATTCTGCCTTTATTGTGGCTAGCAAAAGTCGAAGCGAAAAATAAACGTTTAGCTGCGCAAGGAAAAGCTGAACAAGAATTAAACACCCCATTGCCTAAACCGATTTTAGCGACAAATACAACTGGCGCGTAACAGATCGACCACTATACTTAGGTGTTATTTACGACCGCTACACAATGCTGTGATAGCGGTCAAATTACCGCGTAAATTAGAGTAAAATAGTTAATTTTTTTATCTACTTTTGACCTGTAAATCCCCGTATTTTATAGCGATTAATCCAAACCAATACATAAAACCAAGACTAAGCTGTTGGATTTATGGGCAACTTGATTAATCTCGATCCGGAACTTAAAATTTCAATCCCATAACCTCTTGCAATGCTTACTATTGCGAGATATAGTCAGTTCAGACGTATCAGCCAAGGCGCTTGATATAGACCTTGTAGCCAGATAACTTAGAGTATTGCCATGAGCACAACTGCGGTTGACATTTCAATATTGGGTCGCCATTTTAAAGTCGGTAGTCCGAGTGAAGAAGTTGATGAACTTCATAAAACAGCGGCAATACTGAATACTAAGTTAGATGAAATACAAGCGAAGACGAATATCAAAAATTTAGAGCATTTAGCTGTAATGGCGGCATTAAATTTTTGTCATGAACTTCGCCAAGAACGTCAAAAAACAAAAGAATATACAAATACCGTAGATGATCGCATTCAACTGTTACAAGAAACCATTGAACGCGCTTTAGTTGATAATAAAGTCAATAATAAAATTGACGAAACACCATCTGCAGTATAACCAAATAACCCTGGGGTGATTGGTATGCGGGTTATGTCCCTGAGCCGATAATCACACTTTACAGGCTTTCATTCCTGTTGCCATTGTGCAAGCTCAGCTCGTACTGAGAAGCCTGACGTAGCAGCTTGAATAGCCAACCTGAACCTTCTGGTTCAGGACTAAACCTTGTAGCCGCACCCTGGGGCCCTCTTCTTGTGTTAACAGCAATCTATTACCGAAAGTATCCATTACCGATTTTAACCAGTATGGAATCTTGTTTATGTCTGATTTAACGTCACCGATTGCCACTACCCGAACTGAAATAAGACAACAAATACGCCAGCGCCGTCAGCAGCTTTCAACGCAGCAACAGCAACAAGCTGGTATTGATCTACTCAGCCAATTTCGTCAGCACCCACATATTCAACACGCTCAGCATATTGCCATCTATTTACACAACGATGGTGAACTCGATACCCAGGCCGTGATTAACTGGTGTTGGCAACAAGGCAAACAAGTATACATCCCGATTTTACATCCATTTAGCCACAAACAATTACTGTTTACTCGGCTAACGGCTAATACCCAATTAATCAAAAATAAATACGGCATTCACGAACCCCAGCTGGATGTTAGCCAAGTGATCCCTTATCTCGATTTAGATCTGGTGTGCAGTCCGTTAGTGGCTTTTGATCTCGCTGGTAACCGTTTGGGTATGGGCGGGGGTTATTACGATCGCACTTTTTCCCAACATCAGTTTGTACGTCAAGGCCAGCAACCTCCCTACGTATTGGGTTTAGCACACGATTGCCAACAACACGACAACTTACCTATTGCCCCTTGGGATATGCCAATTAAAGAAATCATTACACCATCAAGAACATTGGCATTTTCTTAACCATACGTCATTGGCATATTAGAGGAATTTAAGTATATAATCAGAGCCGTAATACAAGCCGAACACAGTATCAAGCCACTCAATAATAATGGATATAACATGACTCAAGATGAATTAAAGAAAGCAGCAGGCTGGGCAGCATTAGAATATGTTGAAAAGGATAGCATCATTGGTGTAGGTACCGGTTCAACCGTTAATCATTTTATTGATGCACTAGGTACGATTCGCGAAGACATTAGAGGTGCCGTTTCAAGCTCTATTGCATCAACTAAGCGCTTAGAAGCTCTGGGTATTGAAGTATTCGATTTAAACTCTGTAGCGCTACTTGATATTTATGTTGATGGGGCCGACGAAATTGATGGCAACAACAACATGATCAAAGGCGGTGGCGCAGCGCTAACACGTGAAAAGATCGTGGCTGCAGTAGCAAAAAAATTCGTGTGCATTATTGATGATACCAAAAATGTCGATGTGCTCGGCGATTTCCCCCTCCCTGTTGAGGTGATCCCAATGGCACGCTCTTACGTGGGACGTGAATTAGTGAAACTTGGCGGTGATCCCGTTTACCGTGAAGGTGTTGTGACTGATAACGGCAATATTATTCTGGATGTGTATAACATGCAGATCACGGATCCAAAAGCACTAGAACTGGCGATCAATGGTTTAGTGGGCGTAGTAACAAATGGTCTATTCGCGGCTCGCGGCGCAGATGTTGTGCTAATTGGCACGCAAGATGGCGTTAAAGTAACTAAATAATAATATGAAACTGGTGTTATCGAACAACACCAGTTTATCCCACCCCTTGCACACAACAACTCATATTATATTAAGTATAACAATTGGTTATATTAAACTTTATTTTAAAAATAAATATTTTCATAGTCCCAAAAGTAATTTCCTAAGCAAATCAAACAGCCATAAATCATAAATTAACTATTTTCTTTGATTTTCGTCACAAACATTCACTAATGAAATAAAACCTGTTACTTTAACAATTAGTTCGATTTACAAAACAAAATTAGTGCGATTTGCGAAATATGTGATAAAGGAATTTACATGACCAACCTCTCTCTTCAGAAAGATAAGATCAAGATATTGCTTCTTGAAGGACTACATCAAAGTGCAGTCGATACGTTCACCAATGCTGGTTACACGAATATCGAATCGATTAAGACAGCATTAAGTGAAGAAGAACTGTGTGAAAAAATTAAAGATGTCCATTTTGTTGGTATTCGCTCCCGTACACACTTAAATGAAAACGTCATTGCTGCTGCAGAAAAGTTAGTTGGTATTGGTTGTTTTTGTATTGGCACAAATCAGGTTGATCTTGCTGCGGCTCAAAAATCGGCGATCCCTGTTTTTAACGCCCCATTCTCGAACACCCGTAGTGTGGCAGAATTAGTCCTTGGCGAGATCCTGTTATTATTACGCGGTATCCCAGAGAAGAATGCCAAAGCACACCGTGGCGAATGGCAGAAATCAGCATCGGGCTCTTACGAAGCACGTGGCAAGCAATTGGGTATTATTGGTTATGGCCATATTGGTATTCAATTAAGTATTTTGGCCGAAAACTTAGGTCTACGTGTGAAGTATTATGACGTAGAAACCAAGCTTTCGCTGGGTAATGCCGAGCAGATAATGAGCATGGAAGACTTATTAGCGACGTCTGACATTATCTCGTTACACGTACCAGAAACACCACAAACGAAATTGATGATGGGCGAAGCTGAATTTGCACAAATGAAAGATGGTGCAATCTTCATTAATGCTTCACGCGGTACTGTGGTTGATATTGATGCGCTTGCATCAGCATTAGCAAGCAAGAAAATTGCTGGCGCAGCGATCGATGTATTCCCTACCGAACCAGCATCAAATAACGATGAATTTATCTCACCGTTACGTGAATTTGATAATGTGATCCTAACACCACACGTGGGCGGTAGTACGCAGGAAGCACAAGAAAATATCGGTTATGAAGTGGCTGGTAAACTGACTAAATATTCGGATAATGGTTCAACACTGTCTGCTGTTAACTTCCCTGAAGTATCATTGCCGACACATAGTGGTTCAAGCCGTTTGATGCACATTCACCATAACCAACCGGGTATCTTAAACCAGATCACTCAAGCGTTTGCTGAAGAAGGTGTGAATATTTCTGGTCAATACCTACAAACTGCAGGCGATATTGGTTATGTGGTTATTGATGTTGAAAGTGAACATGCTGAACGTGGTTTAACAAAACTTAAATCAATTAGCGGTACTATCCGTTCGCGTTTATTACGCTAGATAGACCCCGCTTAACCCTCCCCTTATAAAAGGGATGGGATTAAAAAAGCCTGTCAGTTTACGCTGACAGGCTTTTTTTGGGGTTATTTTTGGGAATGTTTTTGTGAATATAACTCACCCAGTAAGCCAGTGATCCATTGATGAGTCTGAGTTTGGCTTGAACGTTGATGCCATGCAGCCACCACCTCGAAACTTGGTAATGGCTCGGGTAATGCAATCTCAACTAATTTGTCATTGGGTAACATACGTGAAGGTAAAAATGCCAACACCCCCATCGCCTCAATACAATCAGGGGCTGCCGAAAAACTGGGTAGTGACATAATAATATTACGCTGAAAACCCTTTGCCGCGAACCATTCGTCTGCAGATCCCTTTAAACTTGCCCGTGAAGGTGAAATAACCAATTGTGGCGCTGCTGCAATCTCTTTTAAACTCAGTCCCTGATATTCACTCGCCACAGCCTTAGCGGCAACACAAACATGACGCTCTTCATACAGTAGCATCGAAGGACAAGTGATCGGAATAAACGCTGGAAATGTTAACGCTAAATCAATCTCGCCATTGGCCATTAACTGCGTTAAATTATCCGATTCAAAGCGGCGAATAATTATTTTTAAATGCGGGGCATGCTGTCTAATTTGCACTAATAAAGAAGGTAAAATAACGCGCATTGCATAATCTGAGGCACTGATTTTATATACCCCATTTAATCGTTGTGGGTCGAACTCAGCTAATTCAGTTAACTCCCCAATGGCCATTAATATTTGTTGAATTTTGGGGGCTAACTCTTGTGCTTTTGGGGTTGGTACCACGCCATGACTACCACGAATAAAGAGTCGATCTTGGAATATATCACGCAGTTTTTTCAGTTGCTCACTGACCGCTTGCTGAGTAATGCCAAGCTTAGCGGCAGCTTTCGTTAAGCTATGTAACTGTAATAATGCAGCAAGCACCCGTAATTGTTTTATTTCCAGCTTACTGATATCAGCCATATTTGTTTCTCATACACACTTCACTTGATTTTCATTGTACCTAAGCAGCGATATAGTTCAACTCATCAGCCACTCACGAGATAAGGAACATGATGAAAAATGACGTATTATTCACGCCGACCAAATTAGGCTCACACGTTTTAAAAAACCGTATTGTAATGCCACCATTAACACGTTCGCGCAGTACACAGCCGGACAATATCCCGAATGAATTAATGGCTAAGTACTACACTCAGCGCGCTTCCGCTGGATTTATGGTAACCGAAGGCACTCAGATTGAACCTCGTGGTCAGGGCTACGCATGGACACCGGGTATCTACTCTGATGCACAAATTGAAGGTTGGAAAAAAGTAACCAAATCAGTGCATGATGCAGGCGGTATTATTTTTGCTCAGCTGTGGCACGTCGGCCGTGTTTCACATACCAGTTTACAACCTGGTGGCGCAGCACCCATCGCACCATCAGCCATTCTAGCGGATACCGTGAAAGTGTTTATTGAGACGGCGCCAGGTGAAGGTGCATTGGCAGACCCAAGTATGCCACGTGAGCTATCAACCGCAGAAGTAAAAGAACTTGTCACCCTGTATGCGCAAGCTGCGAACAATGCCATGAAAGCGGGCTTTGATGGGGTTGAATTACATTGTGCTAACGGGTATTTAGTGAATCAATTTATCTCTGAACACAGTAATAAACGGTCCGACGAGTACGGGGGGAGTTTAGAAAACCGTTTACGCTTCTTAAAAGAAATCACTCAGGCAGTAGCCGATGAAGTTGGGAAAGAAAATGTCGGTGTTCGATTCGCACCACTGTTTGCAACCACTGACGATGTACGCGTTTATCTGGGGTTAGTTGAAGAAAATCCACATGAGACTTATATCGAAGCAGTTAAAACAATCGAAAATATCGGTATTGGTTACCTGTCATTAGCAGAAGCCGATTGGGATAATGCACCTGATTTACCTGACGCTTTCTATAAAGACGTACGTGATACCTTCTCAGGCACTATCATGTATGCGGGTAAATACTCGGTCGAAAAAGCAAAGCATATTCTTAATCTTGGTTACGGTGATATCTTTGGTTTTGGCCGTCCATTTATTGCCAATCCAGATTTGCCTGCTCGCATTAAGCATGATTGGACATTCAATGACGTGGATCCGACAACGATGTACGGGGGGACAGAAGTGGGTTACGCGGATTACAGTGAATATTCAGCTTAATCACACCTAAAAAAACCTGCTAAATCAGCAGGTTTTTTTATTCATTAATCTTTAGTCGTTTCTTTCACTATCGTTAGCTCGACCCAACTATTTGGTTCAGCATTCAGCTCCATCACATAGCTTCCCCATTCGTGTGTATTAACATGACTAATTTGCTTTTTTTGTTCCGAACAAGCTAGGTTTGATAAATACAAGTCCGTCATATCGGCACCTTTTATTTCAACCGTCATATTTTCACTATAAAATAAAACCAGTTTTTCATTCCATTCAGTAATTGCTAGCTGTAAATATCCAACCCCATTCTCATTCATTTTGAATCTATAACCGCTATCAATATTAACATTGATTTCATGCTGTGCCGCTAGCTCTTTGGTTGCAGGTAACAACAACGCTTGCTGTAATGCTTGCCCACACGCCTTTGTATAATCTAACTTAAAGTTAGCATTCCTGCGTTTATTCACAGACTCTTGACTATCACTATCTGTGGCGGCAAAAGCAGACGCATTCAATAATAATAAAATGGAAGCCAATACAACGTGATTTGATTTCATAATCTAATAACCCTTAATAATTTTTACATTGTTTAATTATTTTTACATTGCTCAATAATATGTTTGAGTGTGTACTTTTAATACCTTAATCGCGATAGACAAAGGGCGGTATGCAATTAGCTATATCTTCCCTACCCTTTAACGTCACTAATGCGCAAAACGGTGATGCATGTTCACTTAACTCATTTTGGGCGGGTACTGTTAAAGCATTTAAAAAGCTCAATAGCTGTGATTTTTCAGCGTTGGTTAAACTAAACCCTTTAATCAAAGGGTCTTTTTGTGCATTGTGGCGCCCGTCACCTTTATTCGGCCCTGATACAGTCAATCGCCCACCGCGTGCATAACTCTCAATGACTGCAGTTAATGTGGCAAAGCTGCCATCGTGACCCCAGGGACCTGTCTTTGTTACATTAACCAGTGATGGTATTCTAAATTTACCATTATCGTGATGACTGCCAGTCTCATTTTCTAATCCTTGCGCTTCAGCAGGATAATAATATTTATCGCCAGACTGGATACCATAAAGCCCTGTATTAGCAAAATTACTCTGATTAACAGCAGTCCTATTATTCAATAGCTGACCGCCATGACAAGCACGACAATTTAGCCTTTCGCTATTAAAAAGTGTTAACCCTTTCTGCTGTGCAACCGTTAATAACTTAGTGTTACCAGTCTGAAGATATTGGTGATAAGGGGTGTCTGTAGAGCGGATCGTTTTTACATATTCAGCCAAAGCAAATAACACTTTATCAAGGGTTACTTCAGTACTGCCAAAAGCATTCTCAAATAATATCGAGTATGTGTCAGAGGCTGACTTTAACCGTGTGATTAATAGCGCTGGCTCCATACCCATCTCTTCTGGATGCTTAGAAAGCAAAGGACGCTTAATCGTTTCAACTAAACTGGTTAACTTAGTAGTGCCTTGCATATAAGTAGAATAATCAGCAACATTAAGTAAAGAAGGCGTGTTTAATGTCGCTAACTTTCCATAAATATCAGGCGTCTTACTAAAAGTATTGCTCCAACCATGGTAAGGAGAATGACAGAGTGCACAACTTCGATTTCCCAATTTTGATAACCGGACATCATTAAATAAGTAACGTCCTAACGCTACTTTAGAGCGAGGTTCTGCGACTGCACTTCCTAGGCTAAAAGCACAAAAAACAATTAACCATCTCAATAATCTAGATTTGAAGATATACATTTAGTTTTCTTTTAACCTGTCATATTAATGTATTGATTTTACTTACAACATTCTAGCATCAACTTTCTATAATTAAAAAAAATGCCGCAGACCTAAAGTCTGCGGCATTTTATTTAGCCGACTAGATTATTCGTATATTAACGAGTAATTATAGTACGTCTACGCTGTTTAGATCTTTATGTGCTTGTTCTAGACGAGCAACTAGACTTGTTTGACCAGCGCGTAACCATACACGTGGGTCATAATGTTTCTTGTTTGGAGCATCTGTGCCAGTTGGGTTACCAATTTGACCTTGAAGGAATTCTTTTTTGCCTTCGTAGTAGTTCTTGATACCGTCCCAAGTTGCCCACTGTGTATCAGTATCGATGTTCATTTTGATAACACCGTAACCGATTGACTCTTGGATTTCAGATTCACTTGAACCAGAACCACCGTGGAATACGAAGTTTAGAGAATTAGCTGGAAGGCCGAATTTCTCTGAACAGTATGCTTGTGAATCACGTAGGATAGTTGGCGTAAGTACAACGTTACCTGGCTTGTATACACCGTGTACGTTACCGAAAGATGCAGCAATAGTGAAACGAGGGCTGATTGCCGTTAGTTTTTCATAAGCGTATGCAACGTCTTCAGGTGAAGTATAAAGCTCAGAAGCGTCCATATCAGAATTATCTACGCCATCTTCTTCACCACCAGTACAACCTAGTTCGATTTCGATAGTCATGTCCATTTTAGACATACGTGCTAGGTATTCACCACATGTAGCGATGTTTTCTTCTAGTGATTCTTCAGAAAGATCTAGCATGTGCGAGCTAAATAGTGGCTTACCAGTTTGTGCGAAGAACTCTTCACCCGCGTCTAATAGTCCGTCGATCCAAGGTAATAATTTTTTCGCTGCGTGATCGGTATGGATAATAACTGGAACACCATAAGATTCAGCCATTACGTGTACGTATTTAGCACCGGCGATTGCGCCCATGATAGATGCGCCGTGACCTTCAAGACCAATACCTTTACCAGCGAAGAATGCAGCGCCACCGTGTGAGAACTGGATGATCACAGGAGATTTAGATTTTGCAGCAGCTTCTAATGTACCGTTGATTGAATCAGTGTTTACCATGTTTACAGCAGGTAGCGCGAAGTTGTTTTCTTTAGCAATCGCAAAGATTTTTTGCACGTCATCGCCTGTTACAACACCTGGTTTTACAACATCAAAGATCTTAGACATAATATTAGCCTTATTGTTTACATATTTAAGTACTGAATTATTCAGCACAAATTTAAAAATATTTTTGCCGCTACAGTTAATCTATAGTAATAGCCGAAGCAGCAAACAACGATTCGTTATTAGCGATTAACAGCTAATTACGCGTTTTTCGCACGTTCTTCTAACATAGCCACTGCTGGTAGTACTTTACCTTCGACAAACTCAAGGAACGCGCCGCCACCAGTAGAGATATAAGAGATACCATCAGCTAGGTCGAATTGATCGATAGCTGCCAGTGTGTCACCGCCACCAGCGATAGAGAATGCGTTGCTTTCTGCAATCGCACGACCGATAATTTCAGTACCTTTTGCGAAGTTAGCAAATTCAAATACGCCAACTGGGCCATTCCAGATAATTGTTTTCGCCGATTTGATCATCTCAGCAAGTTGATTTGCAGAATCAGGTCCTAGATCGAAGATCATATCGTCATCACCGACTTCTGATGCTTGTTTCAATGTTGCTTCAGCCGTTTCAGAGAACTCGCTAGCAACTAATACGTCAGTTGCTACTGGAATCTCACATTTCGCCATTAATGATTTTGCTGTATCAATTAGGTCATGCTCACACAGTGATTTACCTACGTTGTGACCTTGCGCTGCGATGAATGTATTCGCAATACCGCCACCAACAACAAGCTGATCAGCAATTGTTGATAGTGAATCAAGTACAGTTAATTTAGTTGATACTTTAGAACCACCAACAATAGCGAGGAATGGACGTGCTGGCTTGTCCATTGCTTTACCGAGTGCTTCAAGTTCTGCAGAAAGTAGCGGACCAGAACAAGCGATTGGTGCAAACATGCCAACACCGTGTGTTGAAGCTTGTGCACGGTGAGCAGTACCAAATGCGTCCATTACGAATACGTCACATAGATTTGCGTATGCTTTTGATAATGCGTCTTCGTTTTTCTTTTCACCTTTGTTAAAGCGAACGTTTTCTAATACAACTAATTCACCTGCGTTTAGTTCTAAACCGTCTAGGTAATCACGTGCTAGTACAACGTTATTTTCTAATGCTTCTTTAAGGTAGTTTACAACAGGCTCTAATGAGAACTCTTGAGAGAATTCACCTTCCGTTGGACGACCAAGGTGTGATGTAACCATCACTTTTGCGCCTGCTGCTAGTGCGAGTTTGATTGTTGGTAGTGATGCACGGATACGCGCGTCAGATGTTACTTTGCCATTTTTAACTGGTACGTTTAAATCTGCACGAATTAATACACGTTGACCTTCAAGATCAAGATCTGTCATTTTAATAATATTCATCGTTCAATCCTTAAAGCTATCAATTTTATAAAATTTATTTCAATTCGATTTATTTCACGTCATTTTCGCTAATGTAGCGATGTAATGAGTCGTATCAAGTAGACGGTTAGCAAAGCCCCATTCGTTATCACACCAAGCTAATAATTTCACCAAATGTCCATCGCTGACCCGTGTTTGGGTGCCATCAATAATGCTAGAACGTGGGTCATGGTTAAAGTCTATCGATACCAGCGGAGCCTCGGTATAACCCAAGATCCCTTTTAGTTCAGTTTCTGCGGCAGCGTGTAAGCAATTGTTAATATCTTCAATTGTGACTTCTTTGCTCACTGTAATACTTAAGTCCATTGCAGTTACGTTTAAGGTAGGAACCCGAACGGCAATAGCTTCAAATTTATTCGCGAACTTAGGTAAGATACGTTCAATCCCTGCTGCTAATTTTGTATCAACCGGAATAATAGAATGACTTGCAGCACGGGTGCGGCGCAAATCCGTATGATAAGAATCGATTACAGGTTGATCATTCATTGCTGAGTGAATAGTGGTGATCGTGCCGCATTTAATATCAAATGCACTATCAAGTGCATTGATCACTGGCACCATACAGTTGGTGGTACAAGACGCACCAGAAATAAATGTCTCATCACCCGTTAGCTGTTCATGGTTAACGCCAAACACAACCGTGGCATCAACATCCGAACTCGCAGGATGGGAAAAAATAACTTTTTTAGCGCCCGCAGCAATATGTGCTTCGGCATCCGCTTTAGTGCCATATATACCCGTACAATCAAGTACGATATCAATGTCATGTTCCTGCCAAGGTAAGTCAACCAGTTCTTGGTGACGCACTAAATGAATACAATCATTTTCAATTTGTAATAGGTTATCGCCCAGTTGTACTGAGAATGGAAAACGGCCATGCGTTGAGTCATATTGAGTTAAATGTACTATCGCTTCAGGAGCCGCTAGTTCGTTAATCACAACGATCTTAATTTCGTCCTGACGGTTACTTTCATACAACGCTCGGACAACACTACGTCCAATTCGACCATAACCATTAATGGCAACTCTAACAGACATAATAGGGGGGAATACCTAGTAACAAAAAACGATCTTCATTGTAGATTAAAATGAGACAGAAGCGAATATGCAGGAGTAGGAAATGTTTATAAATTTCAGAAAAGCATGATCCCGGCCACAAATTTTCGTAATAAAACAACATTTCGGCGTTTTCATCCGAAATGTTGTACTATTTCGTAATTAAGCGATCTCTCGGTTACGAATTAACCCTTCTTGCATTGTGGTTGCGACCATTTTTCCATCTCGGGTAAAGAAACGCCCACGAACCAATCCGCGAGAACCAGACGCACTTGAACTATCTATTACATACAATAGCCAGTCATCTAGGCGGAAATCACGGTGGAACCACATTGAATGATCTATGGTCACCACTTGCATATTGGGACTCATAAAACCCTTACCATGTGGCTGTAATGCCGTCGGTAATAAACAAAAATCGGATGCATAAGCGAGCAGGTATTTATGAATACGCGCATCGTCTGGCATTTGCCCATTGGCTTTAAACCAAACATAACGCAGTGGTGCAGATTTTTCTTCGCTTAATGGGTCAATATAATGCACAGGGCGCATTTCTATCGGTCTTTCACAGACAAATTTGGCACAAATATCATCTGGTAATTCATCACGCAGTGATAGTACATGGTCCTGCTCTGAAACAAGTTCTTCTGGGGGCGGTACATCCGGCATTTCATCTTGATGATCGTAACCTTCAACTTCAGTCTGAAATGATGCCGTCATATAAAAAATAGCGTGCCCATTTTGAATTGCACGTACTCGACGCGTGGTAATTGAACCGCCATCACGAATATTCTCAACTTCATAAACAATCGGTTTTGTAACTTTACCTGCACGTAAAAAATACGAATGGAAAGAATGCACCTTACGATCTGCAGGTACAGTTTCTTTCGCTGCCGATAATGCTTGTCCCATTACCTGACCACCAAATACTGCACCAAATCCTAAATCTTGGCTTTGACCACGGTAAATCCCTTCCTCGATGGTTTCTAACGTTAACTGTCCAAGCAGATCTTTTAATACCTTACCCATAAATACCTTTTAAAAATTCAGATTATTATTTTAATACAAAAGAGCAAAGCTACCGCTGTTATGTAAGATATTCAAGCGCTAATTACAGTAATTGTAGGACGAGGGTTACATACTTTATGATTAAGTCAGAACTTCAGCCTAACCACTCTGACCTCACACCTTAAACTTAATACCTCGCTCAACCCTAAAATCGGGACAAAAAAATACCTTGTTCCGATGCCATTAACACGACATCAAACAAGGTATGCTCACAAATGTGAGAATGCGTGATTTAAGATTAGACTACACCATCAAAAATGCACCTAATACCACAAAGTCATTCTCGATTAAGTGTCTTATTACATAACCCCACTCAAAAAAGTGAAAGATTAATATTTAACTTGATAATTAAGCGTATAAGTACGGCCTCTTCCTTTATAATCATAGGCTGCGGCATCATAGTGTTTAGCATATAATATCTGCGCTCGTTGTCCCCACGCCGTTGTATAATCTTTGTTTAGCAAGTTTTGGATACCAAAACCAAGGCTACCGACAGGCAATTCATAACGACCAACCAAATCAAGCACAGTATAACCAACTAATTCGTTTTCTTCCGCATCTTTATAGTCAAACATTGTTTGGCTTTGGACTTTTAACGAAAGTGCTGAATCATACCAGCCAACCCATGAACTGGCTTTTGACGTACTTGCCTGCCCAGCGCTAAAGTCATCCCACTTATCAGCAGACTTAACTTCTGAAACCACATAGTGGCCAGATGCACCCACTTGTACATTATCCATAACCCAATAAGAAACTAACGCCTCTGCACCATAGACTCGTTTTTTATCGCTTACACTGTCAATTAACAACGTCTTTTTATTGTATTCAACTGACTTATTCGATTGCGATAAATAAGCAGCGGTTTGGAAGCTTAATGCGTCTTTTTGTATTCTATAGCCAAGTTCATAACTATTGGTTTTAATGCCTGACATTTTAGAGTTTGCAACATTAATACTGTTTTTAAGTCCATAGTGGCCATTCGCATCTGCGGCACTATAGCTACCTTTACCATAATATTTTGCAGGGTCCGCAAGATCAAAACCTTGAGAGAAGTTAACCCATATTTGTGAGTCTGATGTTAATTTGTAAACAGATCCTAAATTAAATAACCCGATTGAATAATTTGTCTTCCCACCAGGAACCGCATCTGCTGATGACCCCTTTCCTTGCGCAATTTTCTTTTGAATCTTGTAATCAACAAAATCATCGATTTTATTGCTCATATATTGATAACGATAACCACCTTCAATTGACCAATCATCGGTAATATTGACATTTGCCTGAATGAAAGCAGCTGTAGAGCCGACTGTAACCCCAGGATAACGGCCTATTTCAGCATAGGTTTCATTAATTAAATTACCAGAAGCATTCGCAACCTTTGGATCGAATAACGCTTGATTACTATCAAATTGATCTAAATAAGCGTCTACACCGTAAACTAAATCCACCTTGCCGAAAGACTTGGCCAACGCTGTTTTTAACGAGAATACATCTGTTGTTTGCTGTGATGCACCTTGGTAATACGGCGTATACGTTTGATCTTCTTTACGGTAAGACCCTTCCACCATAAGTTGATGACCAAAAAATTCAGAATCACTGTATGCCGAACTTAACATGATACGCTCTGTACCGTGCTGGCGGTCTGATTCGAATCCTTTTCTAACATCAACAAAATCACGCCCAACAATATACAAACCGTATGGCGAATCTTGCTGACTATCATAATATTGCGCTAATAATTTTAGGTTTTTCGAATCAGATACCGCTACATTTACCGTTGTCTGCAAGTCGATTGTTTTATTATATTGCAATGACCCCTGTGAAATATCGGGGGTAATCATCTTACCGTCCGAGCCATAAAACCCTTGTGTTTCTGTATAAACAGCCGCAACACGAGCAGATACCGTATCATTACCACCAGAAACAGATTGCGCCACTTTATAATCGAGATCATCACCCTTATTAAATCCTGATGAACTACTCACGTAGCTTTCAAATTGAAGCGCTCCCCCTTCAGATTTCTTGGTAATAATATTAATTACACCACCGGTTGCGCCAGCACCATAAATCGAAGTAGAACCAGAAAGTACCTCTATTCGTTCAATATTAAACGGGTCTATCGCGTCTAGCTGACGGCTAATAGGGCGTGAAGATTGTAATGACACACCATCAATCATCACGAGCATGGCCCGACCACGTAAATTTTGCCCATAGTTAGTTCTTCCACCACTACTCACATCCAAAGATGGGACCGTTGCAGCCAAGATTTCACCCAGCGTTTTACCACCTCGATATTCTTGCTCAATTTGTTCTGAATCAACAAACCAAACCGTGCCTGGAATTTCACTTATCGCTTTTTCTGTTCGACTCGCGACCACTACAGTGGTTTCTTCCTCTGGTGTGATCCCTTCAGCTTGGGCAGTGACCGATACAAACGAGATCGCAGAGGCGACGGCGGCAGCAACTAATGTTAGTGGATAATTCCCTTTTTTAACTTTCATTTATGTTCTCTTTTTTATGTTTACACTTAACCGAATAACGAAAACTAAGACAAATGATTCGTATTCACACCTTGATATTAAATAACGATTTATTACTTAATATTTACTACTTAAAAA
Organism: Moritella sp. 28; assembly: GCF_018219435.1. Lineage (NCBI taxonomy): Bacteria > Pseudomonadati > Pseudomonadota > Gammaproteobacteria > Alteromonadales > Moritellaceae > Moritella > Moritella sp. 28. Next base: position 4,174,085 of record NZ_CP056121.1, read on the forward strand.
TTCATTTCGCTGCGACTAATTCGCCGACTTAAGACTCAGAAATCCAACCAATCACTATTTCCTCATCAGATACAAAAAGTACGCACCACCAATCAACGAAGCCAATAATCCTGCCGGGAATTGCCACGGGAACCAGAAGGTTCGTCCAACCCAATCAGCGAGGATCATCAAGCATCCGCCTAATAGACTGGCCGTTAACAATTGATGAGATGCCCGATACTGATGAAGCGATCGCGCCATGTGTGGGGCTAACAAGCCAATAAAACTCAGAGGCCCAATAATAATGGTGCACAAGGTTGTCAACGCGGCCACCAGAAGCAATAAGAGCAAACGCACTTTGCGGCAATCCAATCCAATACTGGTCGCGGTAATTTCCCCAAGACCAACCAGGTCTAAGCGCCGATGATTCAAAAAAGCAATGCCGGAAAACAAGGCCACACCCGCACCTAATAGATACACATCACTCATGCTGACCAAATACGTCGAGCCTGACAGCCAAGTTAACAATGCTGTCACGTTATCTTGCCCTGATGACATTGCAATGCGTAAGAAAGCATCGAGTCCTGCGCTCAGCGCGATCCCCGTTAATAACATTTGCGCTGGCGCAAAATTATGTTTTCGCCCCATCAACCAAATAACCCCAGTGACAGTAAACGCCCCGAAGGTGCCAAGTAACATTTGCTCATACCTTTCAACCGTCACACCAAACAATGCGCCAAGCACTAACGCTAACGCCGCGCCAGAGCTAATCCCTAATATTTCAGGGCTTGCCATTGGATTCGTCGAGACCCGTTGAATGACTGTTCCCGCAATAGCCAAACCAATGCCCGCGAAAAGAGAAACAAGTACTCTTGGCAATCGAAGTTCCATGACTGAAGTGTTAAATGACATCATCCAGCCCGTTTGGTTTTTACCGACAACTAAAGCCACCACAAAGCAGACAATCACGAGGATACCAAGCGGAAATAATATCTTTTGGATATTCCTGTGCTGATATGTTATTTGACTCGTCTCTCTCGACTTAAGATCCGATTGCAATAACTTTCGATTTAATAACCAAAGTAAAAAAGGGGCGCCCAATAATGCCGTCATTGCACCGGTCGGCAGTAACGCCCCTCCAGCACCAGAGAATGGCTGTACAATCAGGTCTGCCAGTAACAGCATCAAACTGCCAGTCACACCGCTAACAAGGATCTGAGCGGTGAGTTTTCTCGCCCCGCACAGTCGTGCTACGGCCGGGGCGACAATGCCAATAAAGCCAATTAAACCAACTTCACTGACCACTGCCGCAGTAATAAATATCGCTAGCGTCAATGAAATTACTTTAATTTGCTTAATGTTAATACCAATAGAAGAAGCAACAGTGTCTCCTAATTGTAATACTGACAAGGGCCTAGAAAGTAACAATAAAGCAATAATGGGTAGCGTAATAAGCTGTAATACCGTCATAACACTCGACCAATCATTTTGGTTTAATGTCCCCGCCCCCCACACAAATACACCTGCTAATTTTTGTTCATTCAATAGCAATAACATGGTGTTGAGTGAACCAAAAAATAAACTGATCACCATACCAGCCAAAACCATATGCACAGGAGAAAACCCACGCTTGGCCGATAATAAAAATACCAATAACGTTGCTAGCCCCCCGCCTAAGAAAGCCGGAATAAAACCATTAATACTACTATTAACGGGCAAAAATAAGATGCCTAGCACTAACCCTAATTCGGCACCAGCAGCAACACCTAGGGTCGTCGGAGAAGCGATTGGATTACGTAGTACAAACTGCATCACACAGCCTGCGACCGCTAATGCAAAACCGCATAATATCGCTATCGCTAAACGGGGTAGATAAGTAAGGTGGGTAATAAGATGCTGATAATTGCTCGCGTCATAATGAAACACCGTTTGCCACAATAAACTCAACCCTTGCGAATAAGGCGCGGTCCATTGCAGTAAACTCAGCAATATCGCAGCAATGAGTGAGCAAAGAAAAAAACGCCACCACATGCCTTGCTGTTTTGAGGCATTAAATTTTAAAGTGCTAAATAGAGGAAATGTATTCATCGATTACTTAATTAGTTGCTGAGTAATATGGTCGCTAAATCGTTGCGCAGAAACAAGTCCACCAAACGTCCAAATAGCAGGAAGCTCAAACACTGAATCTGTGCGGGTAAATGCCATCGCTTGCCATAATGCAGATTGAGTTAACTGCTTTCTTTCTGCCACTTTTAATGGGCCAAAAATCAACACGTTTGCTTGCTGGTGCTCTGCTAGTTTTTCGATGCCTGCAGTCGTAAACCCCCACAAATTGCTTTGCTCATGCCAAGCGTTAACAAGTCCCATGTCTTCAATAGTTGCCTGCGCTAAGGAGCCAGCACCGTGAATCCGAACCGTTTTGTCATTAATAAACCGAATAAACATCAACGGGTTCTTGTTAGCTTCCATACGCCTAATTTTATCGCCATTCGCCTTTAATCGTTGCTGTGTTTCTGTAATGACTTGTTTGGCTTGTTTTTCTTTATCCAGTAATAGGCCGAGTTGTGTCGTGATTTGTGTTGCTGAAATAAGCGGTGTTTTGTCATTGTTGTAGACGCTATACACTAAGGTCGGGGCTATCTCACTGAGTTGTTTATAGGCTGCAACCATGTGCTGACTAATCAGTATCACATCAGGTTGTAATTCTGTCAGTAACTCTAAGTTAGGCTCTCTTCGTGAGCCCACATCGATCACTGAATCACTGAGCTCAGGCTCCGTCACCCAAGTCTGGTAGCCTTTAACATCCGCGACACCCAGTGGCATCACATCGAGACTTAATACCGTTTCGGCAAGCGCCCAATCTAACGCCACTACTTTTTTTGGCGTTTGTTCAAGGTGAGTAATACCAAGTTCATGTTTAATTTCTACAGCCTGAACCGAAAAAATACATAAGGTAATAATGAAACCAATAATTTTATTCAAGGGAGTCTTCCTAGCTGTTCGTCCATGTTTATGCTCTATAAAGCATGAGGGTTAAAGACATGAGATTAAGGAATATAACTTATCTGCTGACCCGTTTGCGGATGCGCAAACAAAGCCAATTCCATCCCATATATTTTTTGTAATATCGCGGGAGTCATTAACTCACTAGGCGTACCTTGTGCAATCACTTTTCCTGAATGTAAAGCAATGAGTTGGTCGCTAAATTTTGCCGCCATATTAATGTCATGAAGCACCATAATGACGGTTAATCCTAAGGTTTCATTCAAATTTCGGATCAGGGCTAATAATTCATATTGGTGTGCAACATCCAGAGCAGACGTAGGCTCATCGAGCAAAATACACTGACTTTGTTGAGCCAATAACATCGCCACCCATGCTCTTTGACGTTCGCCACCAGACAAGGTAGCAACAAAACGCTCGCTAAACGCACTTAGCCCTACTTTCTCTATCGCATCATCCACCAGCTGGTGATCTTTTTTGCTATATCGGCCAAATGCCCCTTTCCAGGGATATCGACCAAAGCACACTAATTCTCGAACAGTTACGCCATCCGTGATTGGTGGGTGTTGCGGTAAATAAGCAACATTAAGCGCAAAGTCTTGATGAGACAAATGATGAACGGCTTGATCATCAAACAGTACACGGCCTTGAGTCGGGGAATTCTGACGACTGAGTAATTTAATGAGCGTCGATTTACCACAGCCGTTATGACCAAGTAAGGTCGTGACTTTACCTTTAGTAAAGACTAGGTTCGTTGAATGCAGGATCGGTTTCCCGCCAATTTCAAACGACGCATCGATAAGTTGATACATAAAATGAAGTAAGCTATTTATTAATAAGTGATTAACTGAACTCTAACATAAATACCCGGTAATGATAATTGTTTTCATTACCATTGGTAGTTAGTAGGATATACCGATTCTTTCAACCTACCCCCTATTTATATTTGTATTATATTGTCGAGTAGCATTATAGCGATTACATTTATGCCAATTTCCAAGAAAATACTAGGTGGTAAAGAATGCGTAAATTAACGCTTATTACTGGGGTGACGCGGGCAATCTGCACATAGATTGCGACCTTCGCATTTATAAACTAAGCAGCAGCTGGTACGGATCAATTTTAGCTTATTGGTGGTAAGGTCAACTTGCAAGCCGGATAAATGCTTATCTGGTAACTCAAAAGCAGCTAACCACAATTTAGCTTGCGTCAGAAAATACGCATTAGATAATGCAGGGGCCTGTGCTTGCAGTTTTATGATGCAATTGAGTAAACCATCGGCAATTAAGTGTTTGGTGAATCCGGGGCGAATACGAGTCCATTGGGATAGCTCTTCACGATATGACTCAAATAGTGCGCTTAATTGCAATCCAATCGATGAGATCAACTCTTCGTTAGAACCAAAGATAAGATCTGATGTATGGAATGTAAATCCAGAAATAAATCCCGATTGAATAGATTGACTCACATTTTTAATATCAGGAATCGCTTTTAATTTATAAACAGAAATAAAAGCAATATAGATGGGTTGCCAGCAGAGAAGATCCCAGGTTCGCGTTAACCAATAAGCGCTTCCGGCTTCTTTTGAGGATTCGGACAATTGCCAATAAAGCTGTTGGATAACGTCACTGTTCTGACGTGAAATGTGGATACCTTCTCCGTTATCTGCTGCTAACTGCCCAGATAAGTAAGGTGTCACTTGCTTAGATGACTGAAAGAGTACTTCAAAATATTCACTATTTTGCATAAGAATTAATACACAATATCAATTAGCTGTAAATAAAAACTAGAATAACCACTTGAATACCACAATGCAAATGATTATCAATTACACATGGTTTTGGGGCCTGCATTATAAGCCTTATTGCTATTTTCAATTTGAAAAAAAGGTCTTAACCAGAAATACCGATTAAGACCTTAATAATAAAATGTGAATAATTAATCGCTTTAGCGCTAGACTACACCATTAAAAATGCACGTAATGCCTCAAAGTCATCTGCCATATCAACAGATAGATTTGGCTTATCGGCACAATCAGCAAGTTCTTGTGGCAAACCAATATCACGACCTAGAATCTCTTCAACTGATTCTTTGAACTTCGCAGGGTGCGCAGTACATAGGAATAAACCGAATTCATCTTCGCTCAGCTGTGCACTTAAACGGTCATAGGCAATTGCACCATGCGGTTCGCATAAGTAACCTTGTTCATCTAACGCGACAACAGCTTGTTTAGTATCTTCATCAGATAGGAAGTCAGATGCGAGTTCAGACAAGTCCCACCCTTTAACACGTGCTAGTTCTTCGATACGTGGCCAGTTGCTTGGTACGCTTACGTCCATCGCATTGGATAAGGTTGCTTGCGTTGCTTTTGGATCCCACTCACCGCTTTCTAAATAACGCGGCACAGTATCATTGATATTCGTCGCGGCAATAAAGCGTTTAACTGGTAAGCCTAATGTTTTTGCTAATAGACCTGCAGTCAGGTTACCAAAGTTACCGCTTGGCACTGATACTACTGTTTGTGCGCGCTGTGCTTTTGGCAGTTGTGCGAATGCTTCGAAGTAATAACAGATTTGTGCCATTAGACGACTAATATTGATTGAGTTAGCCGAGTTAAGACCAATTGCCTGACGCAGCTCTGCATCATCAAATGATCGCTTCATTAATGCCTGGCAGGCATCAAAGTCACCATCAATCGCGATAGTGCGAATATTACCACCAAGCGTGCAGAACATCTGCTCTTGCAAGAAGCTGATCTTACCTTTTGGATACATCACCACTACTTCGATATTATCCATACCATAGAAGGCATGTGCTACAGCAGCACCCGTATCGCCTGATGTCGCGGTTAAAATCGTGATCTTTTCACCAGTCGACCCTTTATTAGCACTTAAGCGTGACAGGCACTGTGCCATGAAACGACCACCGAAGTCTTTAAACGCCAATGTTGGACCGTGGAATAATTCTAATGCACTGATCTTGTCGTTCACTTTCGTTACTGGCGCAGGGAAGTTAAACGCACTTGCAACAATGTCATGTAATTCTTGTTCGCTAAATTCATCACCGATCAGTGATTGTAAAATAACGCGACTACGGTCGACTAAGTTCATCTCTAGTAAAGCATCAATATCGTCTATCGGATTAATTTCGCTCGGAAAGAACAAACCTTGGTTTTTACCCATGCCTTGTTTTACTGCTTGTGCAAAGCTAACTGTCTCTGCGTGATCTTTAATGCTGTATAATTTCATTGTTGTTCATTCCCTAAAACATTATTTGTGCAACCTGCGTGATAACTATGACCTTAACATAATAAGCGCATATAACCCTAGAGACTAGGATTTAACAATCACCACGCAGTATTTTTCTATTTCTATAATGACAGCTGTTTATTACAATTCTGTAGCGACGATACGTGCGCCCTGTTTATCCAGCTTGCAGATATGGCTGAAGCCATCACCGTTTTGGATAAAATTAGCATCTAACCAAGCTTTTAACTTTTCAGCTTGTGCTAAGTCAGTCATCACGTTAAATACCGTCGGGCCAGAGCCTGAAATACCGGTTGCCAATGCACCTAGCTCTTTTGCATAGTCACGTACCTCATCAAATTTTGGAATAAGCTGAGCACGGTACGGTTCTGCAATCACATCTTTTAGCATGGCTGCTGCAAGATCTTGTTGTTTACTATAACAAGCGTGGATGAACCCAGCCAAATTACGGCCATAAGCTAAACAATCGGCACGGCTGTATTCAGTTGGTAAGATTTCACGCGCAGCAGCCGTCGAGATGCTGATACCCGGATAAGCAACAACCCAATACCATTCATCGAAACAAGGCACTGACTGACTAATAACACCGTTTGCTTCGAGCATTAATTGCAAACCACCTAACGCACACGGCGCCACATTATCATAATGCACACTGCCACTAATCTGGCCTTCTAATTCCCCCATTAACAACACCATTTCGTTGTCATTAAGTTCATTGTCATGAAATGCATTTAACGCTTCTAAGCCTGCCACAATCGATGCAGCACTTGAACCCAGGCCACTACCAATCGGTAGGTTCTTTTCTAATTCCATGACCAGAGATTTGATTTTTAAACCACGTTTCTCTAACGCTTTGCCGTAACCTAAATAGCAGTCATAAACAATATTTTCACGGAAATCATCCGGCAGTTTATGGGCAAAGCGACCACTAGACGCTAATGTAAACTCACCATCCGTTGCAGCGATATAAACACGATCGCCAACCAAGGTGCCATCAATAGGTGCTAATGCAGCACCTAGGACATCAAAACCAACGTTAACGTTACCGATAGATGCCGGTGCATATGCAACAAGACTCATCCTTAAACCTCCTGCTTCCAATTAAGAGTACGTAATACATCGGCAAATACGCCCGCTGCAGTCACTTCAGAACCTGCACCATAACCACGTAATACCATTGGGATTGGCTGATAATAACGGCTGTAAAATGCCAATGCATTCTCACCATCTTTTACTTTATTCAACGGATCAGATTCTGGTACCGCGGTAATTGATACTTTACATTTACCATCTTCAATCTGGCCAATATAGCGTAATACTTTACCCTCCTCTGCAGCGGACGCTTGCAAATCAGCAAAGTACGCATCTGCTTTTGGTAGGTTAGCCATAAACTCTTCATTAGTACCAGTTGCATCAAAGCCAGCGGGTATTGCTTCTTCGACTTCAACTTGGTCTAAGGTTAAATCCATGCCCGCTTCACGTGCAATAATCAATAATTTACGCGCGATATCCATGCCGCTTAAATCTTCGCGTGGATCTGGTTCTGTAAAGCCATTATTACGCGCTTGTGCCGTGGCTTGCGAGAAGCTCATGCCTTCGTCTAATTTACCAAAGATGTATGACATAGAACCTGACAAAATACCGTTGAAGCGTACTAGTTCATCACCCGCACTCAATAGATTCTGCAGATTTTCAATCACAGGTAGACCTGCACCTACGTTAGTATCGTATAAGAAACGACGGCGGGTTTTTAATGCCGTTAAACGCAGCTCGTGGTAATAATCCATGCTCATGGTATTGGCTTTTTTGTTCGCCGCAACAACGTGGAAACCACTCCCCAAGAAATCAACATATTGACTAGCAAGATTATCATTACTGGTACAATCAACAATCACTGGGTTAATGATGTGGCTATTTTTAACCAAATCTTCCAGTGCTGCGAGTGAGAACTCAGAATTACTGGCAGCAAGATCATCAGCCCAATGTGTTAATGATAACCCTTCTGAGTCGAGTAACATTTGGCGACTGTTAGCGATACCGCAGACACGGATCTCAATATGACGTTCTGCTAAAAATTCTTTTTGACGTTTGATTTGTTCGACTAATGCCGCACCTACACCACCACACCCTAATAAGAACAGGTCAATGTATTGTTGTTTACCAAAGAAAATATTGTGTGATGCTTTAATCGCTTCATTGGCTTTGCTTTCATCAATAACCGCAGAAATAGAACGTTCTGATGAACCTTGCGCAATGGCAACAAGATTCACTGATGCTTGTGCTAATGCCATAAAGAAACGCGCAGCAATACCGTTGGCTTTACGCATGCCATCACCAACCAGCGATACAATAGCTAAACCATCACGCATTTCGATAGGTTCAAGTAACTGATTACTGATCTCTAACGTAAATTCGTTATTCAGTGCCAGTTTAGCTTTACCTGCATCATAACTGTGGATACAGAAGCTAACGCTGTATTCTGATGATGATTGCGTGATAAGGGCAATGGATACACCAGCGCGTGATACGGTTTCAAAAATACGACCCGCCATGCCAACCATACCTTTCATACCCGGACCGGATACGTTAATCATGGTCATGCCACTAAGCTCTGATAATGATTTAACTTCGGCTTGGGTTTTTGACATTAACCCGCCGATTAGAGTGCCTTCACCTTCTGGATTTTTAGTATTCTTAATCAAACAAGGAATGTGGTGCTGAGCAATCGGTGCTATCGTTTTTGGATGCAATACTTTCGCGCCAAAATAAGACAATTCCATTGCTTCTGGATAGCTTAATGTTTTAAGTAATTTGGCATCTTTTACTAAGCGTGGGTCACAAGCGTAAACACCGTCTACGTCAGTCCATATTTCACAGCAGTCAGCATACAGACACGCCGCTAATACCGCAGCAGAATAATCAGAACCATTACGGCCAAGTACAACTGTATTGCCCTGTTCATCACCCGCAGTGAAGCCTGGCATTAAATAAATATAGTCAGTCTTAATTGGATCTTGTTCAAAACGAGTACGAGAAGCGTCAATATCCACAGTGGCTTCTAGTACACTGCCCTTTCCTACTAGCTTGTCTTGCGGAACAATCACTTCAACTTTAAAGCCGCGGGCTAATAACAGTTGCTCCATACAAACAATACTCAGCTTTTCACCGGTACATAAAATCTTTGCTTCAATATTTTCAGGGCACTGCGATAACAGCTTTACGCCATATAAGTATTCTCTTAATGTCGCTAATGATGTTGTTACCTGCGTTAATGCAACCACATCATTAAAATTAGGGTATTGAACTTTTAGGCCTGCAACGAGCGCCTTAAATATCCCTTCGATTTCTTCCAGTGATGACTCCGCATCAAGGCCACGAACCGTTTGTTGCACAGCGGCAACCAAATTATTGGTCACTTTTGCTGGTGCAGACAACACCAATGCTACCTGTGATTGCTCAATCTTACTCACAGATATATCTGCTGCACAGGCAAATCGTTCAGCGTTTGCCAACGATGTTCCACCAAATTTTAAAACTCGCATCCTTTGCTCCTTGTAGATACAAAAAAGCCCGTTCCAAATGGTAACGGGCTCTTTTATCATTTCTGTCTTAGCCCTACGTGTCATCCCACCGTTGTAATAACAGTGTTAATAATCGTGGTGGTAATGAACGCTAAGCAATAAGTCATAATAATATTTAATAAATCTGTTAATAATTTCAATACCTATAGCAATATCAAAAAATGAGAGCCAAATCAAGTTTAAAATATATTTAGTTGTTTCACTATACATAGATAAAAGGATTTAAACATGTTGAAATAATGTAAAAAGATTGCGATATTTAGGCTTATCTTAAGTCCAAGGATTTGTTGTATGGAAAAAGTTTTAGAAGCGCAAATAGCGGGGTCGTTATTAGAATCGTTTGATGCTTTTTATAGCCGCTTTTTAGAAGTCACGCGTGGTGCAAAATTACGTTTTGAAAACGCGGATTGGCATGGTGTGCAAATCGCAGCGAAAAAACGTATTAGCCTTTATGATTACCACGTCGGTAAGACAGCTCAAAAAATGCAAGATCTTGCGGCAGAAACGGAAGCGAATAAAATATTCCTGCAAGGGATTAAGCGAGAGTACGAAGCGCTATTACAGCATTACCCAAATTTTGAAATTGCCGAAAGCTTCTTTAACTCTGTTTATCGCCGTGTCTTTAAACATACCAATATATATAAAGAACAGCTATTTATTACTAATGCTAATCGCGTTAGAGATCCAGGGTATCCGAATAATTTTTATCGCAGCTATACCCGAGGCGGAAACTTTTCGGTGATCTTACGTAAGATCATTGGTGGTTATACGTTTACGGCTCGATGGGAGAACTTGGACAGGGACCTTGCTAATGTCGTGGATTACCTTAACCAACATGCGCCAAAACAACTCACCGAAGCCGAACACATCGAAGTGCACATGCTTAACGAAGTATTTTATCGTAATAAAGGCGCTTACCTTATGGGTAAGATCTTTGCTGATGGACACATGTACCCGTTGGTATTTCCGATTTTAAATAACGAAGAAAATGAGATTTATTTAGATACGGTCATTTTTGAAAAAGAAGAAACCAGTATTCTATTTGGCTTTGCCCGTGCTTATTTCTTTGTTTATGCACCAGAACCTGGCGCCATTGTACAATTTTTAAAACCGATGATCCCGCATAAAACTAACTTTGAGATCTACTCTGCCATTGGTTGCCAAAAACATGCAAAAACAGAGCTATTCCGCCACTATATAAAGCACTTAGATAACTCTGATGATAAGTTCATTATTGCCCCAGGTATTAAAGGTATGGTGATGAGCGTATTCACTCTACCCTCTTATGATGTGGTATTTAAGCTCATTAAAGATGAGTTTGCACCACCCAAACAAATCGATCATGCGACCGTAAAAGAAAAGTATCAGATCGTAAAATCCCATGATCGTGTTGGTCGAATGGCAGATACTCAACAATTTAAAAATTTTGCTTTTCCCAAGGATCGCTTCAGTCAAGAACTGCTCGACGAATTGTTAGCTGTCGCCCCTTCAATTATAAAATTAACCAACAGTAAAGTGGTGATCAAACATCTTTATATTGAGCGTAAGATGATCCCGCTCAATATGTATCTCGAACAAGCAAATGAAGAAGAGCTTGATAATGCTATCGATGAATACGGCAATGCTATCAAACAACTTGCGGCAGCAGATATTTTCCCCGGTGATATGCTGTTTAAAAATTTTGGTGTGACCCGACATAATCGCGTGATCTTTTACGATTATGATGAGATCTCATATATGCATGAAGTTAACTTCCGCTACATTCCGCCACCACGCTATCCAGAAGACATGATGCTGGCTGAACCTTGGTTTGCCGTCGCTCCCAACGATGTATTCCCTGAGGAGTTTGAGACCTTCTTATTATCTCGACCAGAAATTAACAAGCTCTTTAAAAAATACCATTCTGATCTGCTTGACGCCGATTATTGGAAGGGACTGCAAAACAATATTAATCGTGGTAAATACAGCGATGTATTCCCTTATCGCCGAGCACGACGTTTTAACCGAGATGAATAAGTAATGTAGATAGATGGGTAAATAAAAAGGGATGAGGTTAATAATCGATTAACCTCCCCCCTATCTTCACCGCGAATACAGACACCTAAAGAAGTGGTTCTTTAGCCACCACTACACCATTTAAGTCGGCATAGATATAATCACCTTCGGCAATGCTCACACCAGCAAAGTGCAAATCGATACCCGCATCACCTAAGCCACGTTTTTCTGTTTTAACAGGGCAAGCCGTTATCGCTTTAACCCCTAATTCAAGCGTATTAATAGTCGCAACATCACGAATTGCACCATAAATAACGAAACCAGCCCAGCCATTTTTCACTGCATTTTCGGCAATCATATCACCGAGTAACGCACGTCGTGTTGAGCCTCCGCCATCAACCACTAAAATACGTCCTTCTCCTGGCGTACCAGCAAGTTCTTTAACAAGCGAGTTATCTTCAAAACATTTAACCGTTACCGCTTGGCCACTAAAAATAATCGCTTTACCATAACTTTGAAAAATAGGGTCCATTACAGACAATTGATTAAAATGCTGATCACACAGATCAGGTAACAGGTCTAACATAGTCCATCCTTAGAGTCGTTATTGTATATATCTCATATTCCAGTAACTATGTTACGTGAAACGATACTTACTACAACTGCTAACACATTAGCGCAAATCAATTATTTCAATCTATAATTAATTAACAAAGTAAATACATTAATCATTAATTATAGATAAAACTTACCAGTTTGTAATTTGATTACATTTTACTGACAAAAAACCTGTTCAATAAGAGAACATTTTAATAAACTAAAGTCACTCATCTAAACAACTGACATATAGATAAATTCAAACTAAAACACCGCATCAACATAAAATAGAAACGCGATAAACCATAACGGATCTGTTTATTTAGTACTAAAATTAACGAACAAAAAATATTAATCAAAATAATTTTTACCTTTAATCTTATATATACACAGGTTAATTCGAACAATGTGAGCTGAGTCAAGTCTAAGTAACTCAATCATTAAACAATATTAAACATATAGAACAAAATTATAACAATTTGATTTATATGACTTAAATGAATATATAATTTATCCTTGTATCACTATTCTTTATTTACTTAAATATGGAAAACATTCATTTCAACTAAAATATAACCAATGGGGGTTATTTGATAAATATCAAATCACGTTTAGTTATTACGTAACATAATTACATTAGGTTGTTATACTGCTGTTAATAACATATAATCCTATAGTTAAGGACGCCATAAAACTAGATATCCTGCCACAGTCAGCTGTTTTAGATAAATAGTCTTATATTTCATGGATGTATTACTCTTACTCCCCGATTAATTGATATCAATAATCTGGGCACTATTTGATCCAAAGCGAAACTAGGTACGTTTATGCAAACCCCAAACATTCTTATCGTAGAAGATGAACTCGTTACACGTAACACCCTAAAAAGCATCTTCGAAGCTGAAGGCTATTCAGTACATGAAGCAAGTAACGGCGATGAAATGTATGAGATCATTACCAATAACCCTATAAGCTTGGTAATCATGGATATTAATCTTCCAGGTAAAAATGGCTTACTGTTAGCACGTGAACTACGTGACAAACATAATTTAGCTCTCATGTTTTTAACTGGTCGCGACAATGAAGTTGACAAGATTTTAGGTCTAGAAATTGGTGCTGATGACTACATTACTAAACCATTCAATCCACGTGAATTAACGATTCGAGCACGTAACCTACTCGGCCGTACTTTTACTAAAGCCCCAGTAGCAGACGAAGAAAAAGCGATCGTAGAAGAATATGAATTTAATGGCTGGCGTTTAAATATCAACAGCCGTTCTTTGATTAGTCCACTGGATGATTCATTCAAACTACCCCGTAGTGAATTCCGTGCAATGCTACACTTTGTAGAGAATCCAGGTAAAATTCAAACACGTGCAATGTTATTGAAAAAGATGACAGGCCGTGAACTAAAACCACACGATCGTACTGTTGATGTAACTATTCGTCGTATCCGTAAACATTTCGAAAGCATTGCAGATACACCAGAAATCATCGCAACAATCCACGGTGAAGGTTACCGTTTTTGTGGTGAATTAAGCTAAGCATACACTGCTAGCGATACCGTGAAGGTACTATAAATAATAAAAAAGCGCTAAATAGCGCTTTTTTTTGTGCCTAGCATTCGTGCGTGTTAAATCAGAGTAATCTTATCTCGCCCTTTTACTCCACGTAAAATCGCTTGTAATAACTCGCTTGCATCAAATTTAGTCAGCGCTTCATCAGCACCAATTTGCTGCGCACGTTCAGTGCTAATCGCACTTGATAACGAAGTATGAAGAATAATATAAGTCGCAGATACGTTGGGCGTACTACGCACTTCAAACGCAACTTCATAGCCATCTAATCCCGGCATTTCAATATCACTAACCAACACATCAATAGGGTTACCAGCTTCGACAGCTGACTGCATCATAGCTAATGCATCTTGGCCATTTTTAGACACCTGATAATGGATACCTGCAGCGTCTAACGCGCTACCAAGTTGATTACGCGCAACCATTGAATCATCCACAACCAAAATTTCTTTGGTACGAAGCTCCTCAAGCTCAAGTTCCGTAAACTGGGGCAACTCAACGTCTTCATCAGGATAAATGTCAGCTAACAAGCGTTCAACATCCATGAGCTGCACCAATTGGTCATCAAGGTGCATCACCCCTGTGGTATATATATTACAGCCAAGAGATGAATCTGGAGCCGAGATATCTTTCCAACTACAATCCATAATCTTATCAATATGACGCACCAGAAAACCAACGACCTGACGGCTACAATCCGTAATGATAATATTACACGAGTCATATTCTTCTTTACTGACTGGCCGATAGCCAACAGCACTCGCCATATCGATAATAGGAATTGTCCGACCACGTAGTGTCGCTGCGCCCATCACCATGGGGTGGGAACCGGGTAAAGAATACAAACGTGTGGAGGGGACAATTTCTTGCACTTTCAACGTGCCAATTGCAAATTTTTGCTGGAGATTCAACTTAAATAATAATAAACCTTGTGACTGACTCATTACCCTTCCTAATGATTAATTAATACATTCACTAAACGCCTAAGACTATAGCATAATTAAGCATTTATATTGTTTTATATAATCAATATAGCACGAGTAAAAGCAAAAAAAGGCCGCAATAATTGCGACCTTTCATTCATTAACATATCAACCGAGTGACGGGTGACCTAAAATTAATCTAAGTGCGATTAACCTAAGTTCACTCGCGCATTACGGAACATACGCATCCAAGGGCTGTCTTCACCCCATTCTTCTGGATGCCATGAGTTGCTTACCGTACGGAATACACGTTCCGGATGTGGCATCATGATAGTTACGCGACCATCGGTCGTCGTTAGACCCGTAATACCTAATGGCGAACCATTTGGATTAGATGGGTATTGCGTCGTAGGTTGACCGTAGTTATCAACGAAGTTAAGCGCAACTGTACCACTGCTCTGTAGTGCTTGCAGATGTGCATCATCACGTAATTCAATACGACCTTCACCGTGAGATACAGCGATTGGCATTCTTGAACCCGCCATGTCACCTAAGAATATTGACGGATTCTTCGGTACTTCAACCAAGCTGAAACGTGCTTCAAAACGTTCTGATTGGTTAGTAACGAAACGTGGCCATAATTCAGAGCCTGGGATAAGTTCACCCAAGTTAGATAACATCTGACAACCATTACATACACCCAGTGAGAAGCTGTCTTCACGCTCGAAGAAAGCAGCAAACTGGTCACGAGCTTGTGGGTTAAATAAGATTGACTTAGCCCAACCTTCACCCGCACCCAGTACGTCACCATAAGAGAAACCACCACAAGCAACTAAGCCAGCGAAGTCTTCTAGATTAACGCGACCAGCAAGAATATCACTCATGTGAATATCTTGAGCAGCGAAGCCAGCACGATCAAATGCAGCAGCCATTTCCGTTTGTGAGTTTACACCCTGCTCACGAAGTATCGCCATTTTTGGTTGTACACCAGTAGCTATATAAGGTGCTGCAATATCTTCTTTAACATCAAAGCTTAAGTTAACGTTTAAACCAGGGTCTTTCACATCAAGTTTAAGGTCGAATTCTTCTTGAGCACAACTTGGGTTATCACGCAGCGCTTGCATTTTCAGCGTTGTTTCAGCCCACACTGCACGGTAATGTGTACGCGTTTCCGCTAATACATTTTCACCATTACGTGTAAAGCGAACCATGTCATCTTCATTTGTAGAACCAATCACATGACAACATGCAGCTAGACCGTGGCCTGCTAATGTTGTTAGTACTTGCTCTTTCATTGCTGAAGATACTTGGATCACCGCGCCTAACTCTTCAGAGTAAAGTGCAGCAAGATCATCTGTACCTAGCATATCAAGTTCAACGTCAACACCACAGTGACCAGCAAATGCCATCTCTGTTACTGTTGAGAATAAACCACCGTCACTGCGGTCATGATAAGCCAGTAAAGATTGCTCTTTCACCAACACTTGCATCGCATCGAAGAAGCCTTTCAACTGTTCTGCGCTATCCACATCTGGCGTCTGTTGACCCAGTTGCTTGTATACTTGTGCTAATGAAGATGCACCTAGGCGATTTTGACCATTACCTAAGTCTATTAGGATAAGGTCTGTCGCGCCTTTGTCAGTGCGTAGCTGTGGTGTTACTGTTTTACGTACGTCAGTCACACGACCGAACGCAGTTATAATCAGTGATAATGGTGATGTAACTTCTTTGTTTTCACCTTCATCTTCCCAGCGTGTCTTCATCGACATTGAATCTTTACCTACTGGAATAGTAAGGTTCAATTCAGGACAAAGTTCTTCACCTACCGCTTTAACCGCTGCATATAAACCAGCATCTTCACCAGGGTGACCCGCTGCAGACATCCAGTTAGCAGAAAGGTTAATACGTGTTAAATCACCAATTTCTGTTGCTGCGATATTTGTTAATGCTTCAGCAACCGCCATACGGCTAGATGCAGGGAAGTTTAACAGTGCGAGTGGCGTACGTTCACCAATAGCCATTGCTTCACCAGCGTAAGTATCAAAACTTGCCGCAGTTACAGCACAATCGGCAACAGGAACCTGCCAAGGACCAACCATTTGATCACGTGCAACCAGACCCGTTACCGAGCGGTCACCAATCGTGATTAAGAACGTCTTTTCTGCAATCGCAGGTAAACGTAATAAACGTTCAGCTGCATCTTTAACTGTGACACCAGTAAAGTCTAATGCATCACCTTCAGTCACTAGCGTTGTTGCTTCACGGTGCATCTTAGGTGCTTTACCTAATAATACTTCCATTGGCATATCAATTGGCTGTTCGTCTAATAACGAATCCGTTACAGACAAATGCAACTCTTCAGTCGCTACACCAACCACTGAGAATGGCGCACGTTCACGCTTACAAATAGCTTCGAATGTTGCTAGGTTTTCAGGTGCAACAGCCATTACGTAGCGTTCTTGAGATTCATTACACCAAATTTCAAGCGGTGACATGCCAGGTTCATCATTGTTGATATCACGCAATTCAAACTGAGCACCACGGCCACCGTCATGCACAAGTTCAGGGAATGCGTTTGATAAACCACCCGCGCCCACATCGTGAATGAAGGCAATTGGATTGTCTTCACCAAGCTGCCAGCAGCGGTCGATAACTTCTTGACAACGACGTTCCATTTCTGGGTTTTCACGCTGTACAGAAGCAAAATCTAAATCTTCGTGTGATTGACCTGAATCCATCGATGAAGCAGCACTGCCACCTAAACCAATGTTCATTGCAGGACCACCCAGTGCGATAAGTTTCGCGCCTACTGGAATATCACCCTTTTTAATGTGTTGGTCACGGATATTACCCAAACCACCAGCCAGCATAATCGGCTTGTGGTAACCACGTACTTCCACACCATTATGGCTGTTAACTTCAGCTTCATAAGTACGGAAATAACCTAATAGGTTAGGACGACCAAATTCGTTATTAAATGCTGCGCCACCCAAAGGACCTTCTAGCATAATGTCTAATGCACTAACAATACGACCTGGCTTACCAAAGTCGGTTTCCCATGGCTGTTCAAATTCTGGAATACGTAAGTTAGATACCGTAAAGCCAACTAAACCTGCTTTTGGTTTCGAACCACGACCCGTTGCGCCTTCATCACGGATTTCACCACCTGAACCCGTCGCGGCACCTGGCCAAGGCGAAATTGCAGTTGGGTGATTGTGCGTCTCAACTTTCATCAGAATTTGGATATCTTCTTGGTGATATTCATACTGGTGAGTTTGTGGATCAGGGAAGAAACGGCCGGCTTTTGAACCTTCCATCACAGAAGCATTATCTTTATATGCAGATAAAACATGATCACCTGTTTGTTCGAAGGTGTTCTTGATCATCTTGAATAATGATTTTTCTTGCTCTTGGCCATCAATAGTCCAATCAGCATTAAAAATCTTATGACGACAATGCTCTGAGTTTGCTTGAGCAAACATCATTAATTCGATGTCATTTGGATTACGCTTTAATTGAGTAAAGCTCGCAATCAAATAATCGATTTCATCTTCAGCCAGTGCTAAACCTAATTTAACATTCGCATCAACAAGTGCCTCACGGCCACCCTCTAAGATATCAACCGACTTTAACGGACGCGCTTGTGCTTGAACAAATAATTGTTCAGCTGCATCTAAACAATCAAATACAACTTCCATCATACGGTCGTGCACAAGACTTGCTGCAGTTTGTAGTTGGGTTGGTGTAAGTGGTGTAGATGAAGATATGTAGTAAGCGATGCCACGTTCAAGACGTTTTATTTTAGAAAGGCCGCAGTTGATTGCGATGTCGGTAGATTTAGAAGACCAAGGAGAGATAGTGCCGGGACGAGGAGTGACGAGAAGGAGAGTTCCTTCGGGAGCGTGCTCTGCAATTCTTGGCCCGTAGGTCAACAACTTTTCCAGGACACTCCGTTCATTGTCACTGAGCGGGGCTGTTACATCAGCAAAATGAATGTACTCCGCGTAAATTGTTATATCCGATAATCCTACATCATTACAACGTTCGACTAATTTATTAGTACGAAACTCAGAAAGCGCTGGCGCTCCTCGCATTATATGCATTAACTTTTTCTCACTAAAAGGGTTACTGGGGAAAAATCCCGGTCATTATATGCAAATAATTACAATAACGATAGCGTTACATGACCAACAAGTTAATTTACTAATCTTTTTTTTCAATCCTTAGTCGATAACATCGTTAACAGTATTGATAACATTGTCATTTCACGCATAAATACTAACACTGTTTTTTTATACAGCTCATTGTGATTAACGGTTGTGTAATGGCAATGAAAACGCTATAAAGATAGATCCAATATGTATATTTATATTTTCATACAAAAAGGTGCTTACTTGCAGGTATTTTTCACTCGCTTACAACTCTTTTTAAAACCCAGCTTAATCATTATTTTGAGCCTGGTTGTTTCCGGCTGCATTCAAGAAAAGGATGAGCGTACTCAGTTAGAAAAGATCCAAGATGCGGGAGAATTACATATCAATACCATTTATGGCCCTGCCAACTACTACCTAGAAGGTAACAAGCCAGCGGGTCTTGAATATGAGTTATTGAAACAATTTAGTGATTATCTCGGTGTTAAATTAGTGATTCATCCGCACCATTCACTGAAAAGTATGCTGGAAAGTAAAAATACGAAAGTTAAACCCATCGCTTTATCTGCGGGTGGTTTAACACGTACCGAAAAACGCCTAAAAGAATATCGAATGGGACCAAGTTACTATCAAGTAAAACAACTTCTCATCTATCGTAAAGGCAGTCTTAGACCACGTAACTTACAACAGATAAACGATCCTATTTATGTGGTAAAAAGTTCAAGCCATGAAGAATATTTACAGCAACTACAGCATGATTATCCCGAACTAAACCTGACTTATAAAACCTTCCCCGACGAAGATATTTTATTCAGTAATTTAGAAGAAGGTACTATCAAATTGGCGATTGCAGATGATACCTCCTTATCTCAACATCAGTACTATTACCCACACCTGAATAAAGCCTTCGTACTAGAAGACGATCTCGATATTGTTTGGTTGATGGAAAAAAATAACGATGATAGCTTAGCCAATGCCGTGCTTGCCTTTTTTACCTTGCAGCAAGTCAGCGGCGCAATGGAGCAACTACAAGAGAAGTACTTTGGTCATATTGATACCTTTGATTTTGTCGACACGCGTACTTTCTTACGTCGCGTAAATTCACAATTACCTAAATACGAAGGACTGTTCCGTCAATATGCTGGAGAGCTCGATTGGCGCTTACTCGCAGCGGTCAGCTACCAAGAATCCCATTGGAACCCCAAAGCACGCTCACCAACGGGTGTACGCGGCATGATGATGCTTACTTGGCCAACCGCGAGAGAATTTGGTGTCACCTCACGTATTGATGCAGAACAAAGTGTGCGAGCTGGTTCAGCCTACTTAGCAAAACTGATCAAGCGTTTACCCGATACTATTTCTGAGCATGAAAAACCCTGGTTTGCATTAGCCGCCTATAATATAGGTTATAGCCATCTAATAGATGCAAGAAAGATCACTGAAAAATTGGGTGGAAATGAGAACAGCTGGGCGGAAGTCAAAGCGATCATCCCACTATTACAACAACCTAAATGGTATAAATATACGCGCTTTGGCTATGCTCGAGGTAATGAGGCCGTCAAGTACGTGAGTAATATTCGTAAATATTACGATAGCTTACGTTGGTTTGATGAACAGATTAATATGACCGAGCAAGTCGCCCGTGATGTCGGTTTTGAACTTTCAACTGAAACAGGGCTAACACTGATGATAACAGATATAGAATAACACCCGTCTGTTGTCACACTATACGCATAAAACTGACATAAAAGTTTCATGTGCATATTATTTATATTACTGTATGTTAATGAACATAAAGACAAAAGAACGCCTAGGACTAGGCAGCGAAATCAAAGGAAAACAAGATGCTGAAGAACAGAGCAAGATTAAAAATTAAAACACCAAGACGCCAAATATCACGTTCAAGAATAAACCGTTCACTACTTAATCGCCAACGTTCATTCTTTTTACAAAATGAACAAGAGGCCAACTTTGACGGCTAGCCCGCTGTACGAGCTTAACCTTTTTGTAAAAGCTTCAGGGCTTTTTTTTCTTTCCGGCGACGTCTAAAGAATTGACTCAATAATGCGCCGGTCTCACTAGCAAAAACCCCTGAATGCACTTCAATTTGATGATTCAATTTTGGATGATCGACCAAATTAAATACTGACCCCGCCGCACCCGTTTTCAAATCTACCGCACCATACACCAAACGTTTCACTCGACTGTGTACCATCGCACCTGCACACATAGAGCATGGTTCTAACGTGACATACAAGGTGGCATCAATGAGTCGGTAGTTCTCGACTTTTTTACCCGCTTCACGTAATGCCATGATTTCGGCATGGGCCGTCGCATCATGTAAATGAATCGATTGATTCCAACCTTCCCCGATGATTTTATCATCGAGTACAATGACAGCTCCCACGGGAACTTCATCAATAGCTTCGGCCTTCCCTGCTAACATAATAGCGTGTTGCATCCAGCGCTCATCAGCTTGAATCTGTTCTGGAGTAAGGGCTAAATTAATATCTAAATTGCTTAAAGGGCTACTGTTTTCAGTGATGTCTTCAGTCATGAATATCTACAATACGTGTAATTTATAAAGATAATACCATAACAAAAGCCACCATCAATCGTATAATATTTCCAATACTCGTCACAATATACATATGGTATAAAGATTGAGACGCTAATTTATGTGCAGTCTACCTCTGAGTCATGATAACTAATAGTAATCTCGGCAGTGTTAATCAATAACGAAAGACTATTCGCATGATAAATAGTGACATCCTTAAATGTGGTTTCGATTTCAGTTGATGGGTCACTGAAAACACATGTAGTAAACTGCTCTATATAGTAATACTCTGCCGAGGTCCACGGCGATGAATCATAATACCAAAACGCAATAAATGAACCAACGACCATTAGATACGCTAAGATGTAGCGCAAATAGGACTGGAAAAAAGAAGGTTCGAATGAAGAGGAAGGGATCGTCATTTGTAATTACTATTCACTATAAAAGAAACAACTTGTTATACTATAACATTTTTATGATATAACTATAATACTTGTATAAAGATAAGATAAAATAAAAATACCGCGCATAAAAAAAGGCAAGCCAGACATAATCAGACTTACCCTTTCAACAGTATTATGTCATAAAGATATTAGCTTAATCCCAATCTAGGATAACTTTACCTGACATACCAGAACGCATAATATCAAAACCTTCTTGGAATTGATCAATTGGGAAGTTATGCGTGATAATTGGCGTTAGGTCTAAACCTGACTGGATTAATGCAGCCATTTTGTACCAAGTTTCAAACATTTCACGACCATAGATACCTTTAATGACTAGACCTTTAAAGATAACATTCCCCCATTCGATGCTCATGTCATTAGGTGGAATTCCCAACATAGCAACTTTACCGCCATGATTCATCTTGTCTAGCATATCGCTAAATGCAGATGGCACACCTGACATTTCAAGGCCAACATCGAAGCCTTCTGTCATTTTCAGTTCATCCATCACATCTTTAAGTGACTCTGTGATTACGTTAACCGCACGTGTAACACCCATTTTACGAGCGAGGTCTAAACGGAATTCATTCACATCCGTGATCACAACATTACGTGCACCAACGTGCTTACATACTGCTGCAGCCATGATACCAATTGGGCCAGCACCAGTAATTAATACATCTTCACCAACCACATCAAATGATAAGGCAGTGTGTACAGCGTTACCAAATGGGTCAAAGATTGCAGCCATGTCATCAGAAATATCATCTGGTAGTTTGAATGCGTTAAATGCAGGAATTACTAAATATTCAGCAAATGCGCCTTCACGGTTAACACCAACACCTGTTGTATTTCGGCATAAATGTGTGCGACCTGCACGACAGTTACGACAGTGACCACACGTAATGTGACCTTCACCAGAAACACGATCACCTAATGTGAAACCACGAACTTCTTGGCCAATGCCAACAACTTCACCTACATACTCGTGACCTACAACCATAGGTACTGGGATCGTTTTTTGTGACCATTCATCCCAGTTATAAATATGGATATCTGTACCACAAATAGCGGTTTTTCGGATCTTGATTAACAAATCATTGTGGCCAAGCGTTGGCTTTTCCACATCTGTCATCCAAATACCTTGTTCAGGTTTTAATTTTGCTAGTGCTTTCATTTTCTTTAATCCACTTATTTAGATGATGCCAAGATCTTTACCAATACGGGTAAATTCAGCAATTGCAATATCAATTTGTTCTATGCTGTGCGCTGCTGACATTTGTGTACGGATACGTGCTTTACCATGTGGAACCACTGGGAAAGAGAAGCCAATTACATAAATGCCTTCTGCTAATAAACGCTCTGACATTTCAGCAGCCAATGCAGCATCGCCAATCATTACCGGTACAATTGCGTGGTCAGCACCTGCAAGTGTAAATCCAGCTGCGCCCATTTCACGGCGGAAATGTTCTGCATTTGATTTAACTTTTGCACGTAAATCATGACCTTCTTCCATCATATCGATAACACGAATTGATGCAGCAACAATCGCAGGAGCAACCGAGTTTGAGAATAAGTATGGACGTGAACGCTGACGTAACCAGTCAACAACTTCTTTTTTAGCTGATGTGTAACCGCCTGACGCGCCACCTAATGCTTTGCCTAATGTACCCGTGATGATGTCAACACGATCCATTACGCCACAATGTTCAGGAGTACCACGGCCGCCTTCACCAACAAAACCAACAGCGTGTGAATCGTCAACCATCACTAATGCGTTGTACTTATCTGCAAGGTCACAAACACCTTGTAGATTAGCGATCACGCCATCCATTGAGAATACACCATCAGTTGCGATCAGCTTGTGACGCACACCTGCAGCATCAGCAGCAATAAGTTGCTCTTCTAGTGATGCCATGTTGTTATTTTTGTAACGGAAGCGTTTTGCTTTACATAGACGTACACCATCAATGATTGAGGCGTGGTTTAGTTCGTCAGAGATAATGGCATCTTCTGCACTTAATAACGTCTCGAATAAACCCGTATTTGCATCAAAACAAGACGTATATAAGATAGTGTCTTCCATACCAAGGAAAGTACTGATCTTGCTTTCTAATTCTTTATGTTTGTCTTGTGTACCACAGATAAAGCGTACTGACGCCATACCAAAACCGTGGCTATCTAAACCTGATTGTGCAGCCGCAATTAAGTCTGCATGGTTAGCCAAACCTAAATAGTTATTCGCACAGAAGTTAACAACTTCATTACCTGCCACTTGAATGTTGGCATTTTGGGCTGAAGTTATCACTCGCTCGTTTTTATAAAGGCCATCAGCTTTAGTTTGCTCTAGCTGAGATTGAATTTGCGAATAAAATGATGTGGTCATCTGGCCAACTCCTAAGGTTAATGTCAATTTGATAGAGAAACGCCACGCATTCTACTAAACATAGCTGATCAAGCCAGAAGTATATGGCAAATACACAAGTATTTTTTGCAAAATTGTTACGCAGCACGACTTATTGCAACATATAACCAATAAACCTGATAAAAAAAACCAGCTAAAGTAGCTGGTTTTTTTTAACATCAGTATAGAATACCTATATGCATTGCATATTCAGGGGTATTAACTAGTTAGCAACACGCTTATATTCACGATACTCTGGTAACCAGAAGTTCTTTTCAATCTTGTTACGGATCGCTTCATCAGAAGTCTGCAGAGCTACACCTTGCAGTTGTGCTGTTTTAGCTACCCAGAAAGCAATCTCTTTACTTACCGAATGAATGTCCGTTAGTGGCGGTAATAATGGACCTTCACCATCACGACCTAACGGTGAACAATCTGCTAATGCACGACTTGCCGCCATTAACATTGCATTTGTTACACGCGTCGCTTTTGCAGCCAGCACACCTAAACCTATACCTGGAAAAATGTAGCTATTGTTACACTGTGCAATAGTGATCAATTCATCACCATAACTTACCGCTGGGAACGGGCTACCAGTTGCTACTAATGCTCGACCTTCTGTCCAGCGGATAAGATCTTGTGGCGTAGCTTCAACTCGTGATGTCGGGTTACTTAACGGGAATATAATCGGACGCTCAGTATTTGCAGCCATGGTTTTAATGACTTGCTCAGTAAACAGGCCCGGCTGCCCAGATACACCAATTAGAATAGATGGTTTAGCATGTGTCATCACGTCGAGTAGTGAGATCACATCACTGTCAATTTCCCACTCGTCACGTAAACCTTGATGCTGTACAAGTTTCTGCTGGAAATCGAGTAGATTTGGCATTTTGTCTGTGAGTACACCAAAACGGTCAACCATGAATACACGTGCACGCGCTTGACCATCAGAAAGACCTTCAGACTTCATTTGGGCAACGATTTGTTCGGCAATGCCACAACCTGCAGAACCCGCACCTAAGAAGGTAACTTTCTGTTCACTTAGTTTGGTTTTCGCAGCGCGACAAGCAGCCATTAAGCTACCTAATGTAACGGCAGCAGTGCCTTGGATATCATCATTGAAACAACAAATTTCATCTTTATAACGTTGTAATAATGGCATTGCATTTTGTTGTGCAAAATCTTCAAACTGCAATAACACATTTGGCCAGCGGCGTTTGACTGCATCAATAAATAAGTCTAAGAACTCATTATATTTGTCTTGATCGATACGCGGCTTGCGCCAGCCCATGTACATTGGATCTTGTAAACGATTTTCATTGTTAGTACCAACATCAAGCACAATTGGTAAACAGTTAGCGGGGCTAATACCACCACATGAAGTATATAGCGATAACTTACCAATGGGGATCCCCATTCCACCGATACCTTGGTCACCTAAACCAAGAATACGCTCACCATCCGTTACTACGATAACTTTTACATTCTGTTTATTCACATTATGTAAAATATCATCGATGTTTTCACGTTCAGGGTAAGAGATAAATAAACCACGAGCACGGCGGTAAATATCTGAGAACTGCTGACACGCGGCACCAACGGTTGGCGTATAAATAATTGGCATCATCTCTTCAAGATGATTATCAACTAAACGGTAAAATAGTGTTTCATTGGTATCTTGGATATTACGTAAATAAACGTGTTTATCCATCGCACTCTCAAAACCTGAAAACTGCTTATAAGCACGTTCAGATTGTTCTTGAATAGACTCAACCATCGGGGGAATTAAGCCCGTAAGGTTGAAACTTAGGCGCTCAATTGCACTAAAACCACTACCTTTATTTAATAAAGGGGTTTCTAATAGTGCAGAGCCAGCGTAGGGTAAATACAGAGGACGGTTTGTTGTGCTCATTGATATCTCATATGTATGAAAGAGTGCAGTATGCTACCTGTCGTAACAACTGGACGGGCTAAAATGACGAAGGAATATACTCGGCTAAGCTATCATAATCTAAAGAAAAAAACTAAAGATAACGATAATAGCTGAAAATATATTCCTTTTTATATACACAGAAAATTAGTGAGCAGCAAGGTGATTATTTAATTAAGATAATCTTGTTTTTGTACTGTATTTTGCAGTAACTCAGGCTGAATTTTCTGTAAACTAAAATTAATAATTTGGCGAATTCGTTCTCTCGACATGGATAGACGTTCGCCGATAACATGTAGAGTCAGTGGATCTTCTTCACCTAATCCGAATCTCAATTCAATGATTTTTCTATCACGCTCAGATAAATGGCCTAGCACTTCATCCAAATAACATAAAGTGTCAGCATCTTCGAGTTCATCGTTCGGTTTGCAAATAGAATAATCTTCTAGCATATCAACCAAAGCGGTACTTGAATCACGATCAGTGACGATCGTTTTATCTAAACTTGCTTCATTGAAATAATAGGATAACACTTCAGTAACTTGTGTGTGTTGCATTTCCAGTATTTCTGCCAATGCCATCACATCATGGTTACATTGCAAGTCTAATTCTTGTTCACGTGCGGTTTTTAAAATGCGTTTATATACTTTCCCAATATGAATTGGTACACGGATAGTCCGTGACTGGTTCATAATAAAGCGTTCAATATTATTCTTGATCCACCAAACGGCATAAGTGGAAAAACGAAAACCTTTAGTTGCATCGAATTTTTCGACCGCGTGGATCAGTCCAGTATTCCCTTCTTGGATAATATCAACTAACGGTAATGAAGTATGCTGGTAACGTTTGGCAATATTAATCACTAGGCGTAAATTCGATTGGATCATACGTTGTCTGGCTTTTACATCACCTTCATGAGAAGCAACCGCCGTTTCATATTCTTCTTCTTTAGTTAATAATTTACTGCTTCGGTTTACTTGATACATGTATACGTCTAGTGCATTCGACTCGTTAGATAATTCCATTTTTCTATCTCCCCAAGCGAGTCTCTCCACATGAAACCACGCTTACAAATTAAACATACCTAGCAACAACTATAGAACTAACTAGAAACAAATTGTTATTACAAAATAATTCAGTAGAAATAAGGTTAGTCTGGAATTCCACTTTTGAAAGGCAATTATTAAAAAAAACAGTGACATTCCTAGAATAGTAATAAAATACGATAAAACCAAACAAGGTCAGACCAGATAATAATTATCAGACTCTATTGTTAATAAGTTTACTTCAATTGTTTTTATGCTGAAAACTCAATGTTTAGTAGCTAGCTTACTCGATGAATTAATCGTCGATATCAAATAGAGTCTAACGCATTTTATTTAGCAATTAAGGTAGGAAGTAGAATGCAGGAAGTAGCAGAATATTTATCAAAAAAATATTCCGCTTATATATCAAGTATTATTCTTGATATCAATTATTCGACAGCACAAGTACGCTCGATACGGCGAGACTTACCATTGTCATCAATCGCAACATAGGTAAATGTAGCTTCGGTAACAATATAACGATAGTTAAATTTCGGCGCATTAATCACAGGTTTAACCCAAATTTCTAACTTTATTGTCATCGATGAATTACCAATACGAGAACATGTACCATAACAACAAACCACATCACCAACCGCGACCGGTTGATGAAATGTCATCCCATCGACAGAAATAGTGGCCACCCTGCCCTGTGCAATTTCCTTCGCTAAAATACCGCCAGCAATATCCATTTGAGACATGATCCAGCCACCAAAAATATCACCATTTGCATTGGTATCAGCAGGCATTGCCAAAGTACGTAAAACCAAACTACCTGTCGGTATTCTCGATTTATCTAATTTCAATTTTTGCTTCTTTGCTACTGCTGTTGTTTTATCTGACATGATAACTCCGACACTACCTTTATTATAATAATTATAGTTATACCCAAACTACTTCAAGATGCTTGGGTATATATCTGCCTTATTTATGTGAAATAAGACTTAGGTTTACATTGCATTAAAATGCTTGATCTCTGCAATTAATAAGTCGATTGCGTCGACTGTAATATCTTGGTGTACAGCAAAACGAATCGCTGAACCCGCACTAATAATGATGCCTTTAGTGCGTAAGTATGCCGATAATGCTTTGCCATCTTTACCGGAATACTGAGTAAATATCATGTTGGTTTGCACACTGTCTAAATCAAAAGTGAACTCAGGCAGTGTCAATAATTGTTCCGCTAAATATTGTGTGTTTTCATGATCAATCGCTAACTTATCAATTTGCTCATCTAAGGCTAAAATACCTGCAGCGGCAAGAATACCCGCTTGACGCATACCGCCACCCAACATCTTCCGCCAGCGTCTTGCACTGCGAATTAATGATTCAGAACCAAGTAATAATGAACCAACCGGTGCAGCAAGTCCTTTCGATAAACAGATAGATGCAGAATCAAAATATTGGGTGATCTCACTTGCATCGACATTCAGTTTAACCGCAGCATTAAAAACACGCGCACCATCAAGGTGAATGCGTAATCCATGATCAAATGCTAACGCTTGTGCTTGGGCTAAATACTCAAGGGGTAAAACTTTACCACCAATAGTATTTTCTAATGATAATAATTTGGTTTTAGCATGGTGATTATCATCTGGTTTAATATTGTCACGGATCGCTTGTAGACTGATCGTGCCATCGGCCTCGTTGGCAATAGGTTGTGGTTGTACACTAGCTAACACAGCCGCACCGCCACCTTCCCAACGATAATTATGGGCATTTTGGCCACAAATATATTCATCACCACGCTGACAATGCGCCATGATAGCTAATAAGTTCGCTTGCGTGCCTGACGAACAAAAGATTGCAGCATCAAATCCATAACGATCTGCAGCCATTTCTTCCAGCTTGTTTACCGTTGGATCATCGCCATAAACATCATCACCGACAACGGCGGTAGCCATGGCTCTGCGCATTTCTGCCGTTGGCTGAGTGACTGTATCACTTCTAAAGTCAAACATTTGTCTATTCCTTTTCGCCGATATCTATACAAAAATCTACATTTACACATTAAACCGATGATTAATGTTTTAATCTATTGCTACTTCGGTTCTTAGAATTTTAAATGAGTATAACACCCGCATAACAAGAGTCAGGTTAAATTTAATCAAAAAAAAGCAGCCAGTTATCATTAACTGGCTGCTTTATTATAGATATACTGTTCTCACAAAGTGAATCAGATTAGTAACCTATTTTATACGTCTGTTTTTCTTGCATGAGCGTGGCTTACTGCAGCAGTAAATACCACATCCGTTGAGCTGTTCAACGCGGTTTCTGCCGAGTCTTGCAATACACCGATAATGAAGCCCGTTGCAACCACTTGCATAGCAATATCGTTCTCGATACCAAATAAGCTACAAGCTAATGGGATCAGCAATAATGAACCACCTGCAACACCAGAAGCGCCACATGCAGAAATAGCCGCAATGATACTTAAGAGTAAGGCAGTTGGTAAATCAACCGCAATACCTAAGGTATTAACTGCCGCTAAAGTCAGTACTGTGATAGTGATAGCCGCACCGCCCATGTTAATCGTTGCACCAAGCGGGATAGCAACAGAGTAAGTATCTTTATGTAAGTTTAATTTTTTACACAACTCCATATTTACCGGAATATTGGCTGCAGATGAACGCGTGAAGAACGCCGTAATACCACTTTCACGTAAACACTGAAAAATAAGCGGGTACGGATTTTGACGTGACATGAAAAATAAAATAGCCGGATTAATCACTAATGCAACAATAGCCATTGAACCCAGTAATACCGCTAGCAAGTGAGTATAACTTGCCATTGCAGAAAAACCAACGGTCGCAAATGTTGATGCCACTAAACCAAAAATACCTAGCGGTGCAAATCGGATCACCACATGCACGATCTTAGACACACCGCCAGCAATATCACCGATCACTTGTTTGGTCGTCGATGATGCATGCTTCAAGGCAACACCAAAACCAATACCCCAAGTTAATACACCAATAAAGTTACTGGTAACAATTGCATTAATTGGATTATCAACCACTTTATAAATCAGGTTGCGTAATACTTCGGTGATATTACTTGGTGCCGCATTCGTTGCACCTTCAGTCATTAAGGCTAACTGAACAGGGAATAAGAAACTTAAACTAACTGCGACAAGCGCAGCAGCAAAGGTGCCAAGTAGATACAAGATAACAACAGGGCGCATATTAGCATTGGTATTCGCTTCTTGATTGGCTATCGCGGAGATAACTAATACAAATACTAATAAAGGTGCGATCGCTTTTAGCGCACTAACAAACAATCCGCCAAATAAACTTGCTTCTATAGCAATCTCAGGAGCTGCATACGCTAACGCGATACCTGCAATAATACTAATTATGATCTGCTTAACCAAACTCAGTTGAAGAAGCCCTGCTACTTTACTACCCATATCACGTCCTAAATATCCATAAACACCAATAAAGGCAGGATAATATCAAATTAAATGGAAAAGATAATATAAAACATTGGTAATTCATCACAAAATAACAATAAATATTGAGTTTAACGTAAATTATAGTTCACAACACTTGTGCTGCTATGTTTTATCTCACTATCAGGCCCTGATTCAGTATCGTCATACTACTAATGGTATAGGGCGTATTCGCTTTATCAATCCAATTAACTTTAACGACAACCTCTTTCAGTAGGCTTAATGTAGTTTTAGTTGTTATAACGCTTACTTGCCACGTTAAATTAAATTTATGTTGATCATAGTGAATGTTCCCCGCAGCTAAATTACCTCCGATATTAGAACTCAACGTATTAAATTCAGCAATCGAACCAGCTAAATAATGGAGTTCATTCAACTTGAACTCCATTAATGCCCATGCAGTTGTATATTGTGATTGCTTCAATATAATTTGGGCCTGAGTTAACTTTAGCGCAGTCATGCCAAATACAGGCAGTGATAGAATAAATAAGCTAATCATCACTTCAAGTAAGCTTCCTCCTTGCTGTGCCAAATATCGTTTAAGCCGCATTTAAAATCCGAATAAAGAATTGGGTAGCCAAACCCAAGGTGTTGATGTCGTAATGAGTTTGCGCTGCACCATCAGCCGCTCAGTACTATTGAATGGTATTTCGAGTAACACATTGAAAATACCTTCCTGTTCAGCGCATAAATAAAACCGCTCTGATAGCATAAATTCACGCATCATGTCATTAGGTATAACGGCCTGACGACTCTCTAATGCTAAGTTAGTACAGGGGGCTACCAAAGCAAGTAATTCAGGAGACTCGTAGAGAACGATATAAAATAAATCTAACTTATTTACTGCTGTGATTCTCGCTTTTAAATAATTAAGGTGGAGTTGGTTCCGTTGAATCCGCTGTTGCTGAAGATGGGCAAACGATAAACTACCACTGATCATAATAAAGACGATAATGAGCGTCATCGATAGTAAAGCGAAACCATGAACAGCGAAACATGAAGATTGTTTATCGCGCACTATAGCAAAGCCCTCGCACTGCTATTTCGAAAAAAATTAAGCTCAATATCCACTAAATGACGATGGCGTATATTTAACGCAATCGTGACATAGCTTTCCACTCTTTGCGGTAACGTATATTGCTGAGCAATTGTAAATTGTAATAAGGTCACATCGATACTAGCAGTGTCAGAAATCATCTCCCAACCTAAGCCACCCTCACAGCTAACCTCACTGCCTTTACGTAACTGTATCCCACCATTGTGTAGCCTAAACCCAAAGTTTTCACCACTAAAAACACCATCTTCATTGCGATCATAACGGTACAAAATGCAATCTTTTCTAGCGTTCAAATTATATACTTGATCATTACTGTAAATAAAAGAGTTCGCCGCTTCGCTATTGAGATTATAACCCGCTCGGCTTAGCTCTCGCTGCATAATAAGCAATACATTTTTAGCTTCCTGCTGCACAAGATAATATTGTTCAGCCCGATTCTTTTGCACTTCATGTGTAGTGAATAAACTATAAAATCCAATCGATATAACGCCGACTAATACAATCGAAATCATTGTTTCGATGAGCACAAATCCAGCGTGATGAACGCGGTAAGGTAATAATGATTTAACAAGGTGCATAAATAGCACTCTCTCCACGATCCATGCAAACTCGAATACGTCCCTGAGTACTCACAATTACCTTAGTAGAAAAACGACCTAATGAAAGTTGATAGCTGGCACCATTAGTCATACCAAATAATGGTGAAAAAGATAAATTAGGTCGATTAGTTACGATCTCAATACCACTTTTTACGGCGCTAACTTGGCCATATTGAGACTGACATAACGCGCTCGATGTAAAGCAATCACAGTTTTCTAATTGACTGATGATCCAGCATAGTTCAACGGCAGTAATAAGTGAGTTGTTTACCTGTACGGTAAAATAATGTGGTAACTCCCGCACTATTGATAATTGTCGAGTGACATTTAAGGCTTCAACTAATTGTCTTGTGAGATGACATATTTTATTTTTATTCACCAATGCACGATATGAAGGCGCACTACTCGCCATCAATATAATCAGTATTGCCAGCGCTACAAGTAACTCGATTAAGGTCAGTCCTTGTAACTTACATTTACATTGTTTCGTCATCGTTCGCTTTATTTACCTCATAGTATGATGACACTAACCTTATAATAAAATGCAATCACTGATACTTTTTTTCCAATAAACAGGTAAAATGTTCAGTAATTATTGAGTATGCCCACACTGATTACTTGTTCCCTTTGATTAAACTCAGAGCCATAAACAAGTAAACAACAGGTGTAATTCTACCAGTCACAATAAATAAAAAGCACGTACAATTAAAGAGTTATTATGTTAAAAATAGATTTTTCAGCGATCAACAAAAGCAGTTCAAAATCGTTCCATGAACAGCGTAATACCATCAAAAAAGTATGTCTTGGAAAAACTGTTTTATGCCCAGTTTGTCAGCAAGCGTTAAAGTTATTACCTCCAAAGAACAAAAATGATGACTCTAAAACAGGGGTAAGTTGTGCGAAGGGCTGCACATTCATTGAGTTGGAATTTGAACTGTAATAACGGTTATTAATCGTTAGCTGTTTTTGAATATAAAATTGCAGATATAAAAAAAACTCGCACTTCGTTATAACTGAAGTTGCGAGGTTTTTTATTAACTATAAATACTTACTTATTTGATACGCTTATGTAGCTCTTGTACTGAGCGAACTGTACCACGGTCATCCGCAGAGTGCGCTTGGCACGTTGCAAATGCAGCATTCATTGTTGTTGTGTAGTTAACTTTATAACGTAAAGCCGCTGCACGTAATTGACGAGAATCTTCAATCGCAACACGACCTTCAGTCGTATTAATGATGTAGCTGTATTCGCCATTTTTGATACGGTCAAGAATATGAGGACGACCTTCATGTACCTTGTTAACTAGACGAAGATTAATACCTTCTTCACCTAGTGCAACAGCAGTACCGTGAGTCGCATCGATTTCAAAACCAAGTGCAATTAATTGCTTCGCTAGGTCAGCTGCGCGGGCTTTATCACCGTTACGAACAGAGATAAGCGCACGACCAGTCTTAGCAACTTCTGCAGAAGCACCAAGCTGTGCTTTAGCATAAGCTTCAGCGAATGTATCACCCACACCCATAACTTCACCAGTAGAACGCATTTCAGGGCCTAATAACGGGTCTGAACCTGGGAACTTAGCAAATGGTAGTACTACTTCTTTAACAGAGTAGTATGGTGGGATAACTTCTTCAGTGAAACCCAGTTCAACTAAAGTTTGGCCAGCCATTACTCGAGCAGCAACTTTTGCAAGTTGTACACCTGTTGCTTTTGAAACAAAAGGAACAGTACGAGCAGCACGCGGGTTAACTTCGATAAGGTAAACTTCATTATCTTTAACAGCGAACTGCGTATTCATCAGACCGATAACGCCTAGCTCTAATGCTAATGCACGTACTTGACCACGCATAACATCAAGAATTTCAGGACTTAATGAATAAGGAGGTAATGAACAACCTGAGTCACCTGAGTGAACACCTGCTTGTTCGATATGCTCCATGATGCCGCCGATAACTACATCTTTACCATCACAGATTGCATCTACGTCAAGCTCGATTGCGTTATCTAGGAAACGGTCTAGTAATACTGGTGATTCGTTAGAAACACTCACCGCTTCTTTGAAGTAACGACGTAAATCGATTTCGTCATATACGATTTCCATTGCACGACCACCTAGTACATACGAAGGACGTACTACGAGTGGGTAACCGATTGCTTCAGCAGAGATAACTGCTTGTTCAGTCGTTGTTACAGTATCATTTTCAGGCTGTAATAAACCTAGACGGTCAACAGCTTGTTGGAAACGCTCACGATCTTCTGAACGGTCAATTGCATCCGGTGATGTACCAATGATTGGCACGCCAGCCGCTTCTAAATCACGCGCCAGTTTAAGTGGCGTTTGACCACCATACTGAACAATAACGCCTTTAGGTTTTTCAACACGAACGATTTCTAATACATCTTCTAATGTAATAGGCTCGAAGTATAGACGGTCTGATGTGTCATAATCTGTTGAAACCGTTTCAGGGTTACAGTTAACCATGATAGTTTCGTAGCCATCTTCACGCATTGCTAATGCAGCGTGTACACAGCAGTAATCAAATTCGATACCTTGACCAATACGGTTAGGACCGCCACCGATGATCATGATCTTATCGTTGTCTGTTGGTGCTGCTTCACACTCTTCATCATATGAAGAGTACATGTAAGCAGTGTCGCTTGAGAATTCAGCTGCACAAGTATCAACACGCTTGTAAACCGGTAAGATTTCTAAACGGTGACGTAATTTGCGTACTTCATTTTCACTTACACCAGCAAGTTTAGACAGACGTAAATCAGAGAAACCTTTACGTTTAAGTTGACGTAATAGTGTTTCGTCTAAACCAGACAGACCCAGTTTACTTACGTTTGCTTCAGCGTTAATGATGTCTTCAATTTGCACGAGGAACCAATGGTCAACACGTGTAATATCATAGATGTCATCACGAGACATGCCACTACGGAATGCATCAGCAATATAGAAAATACGCTCTGCGCCCGCTTCGGTTAATTCCTGACGAATTTTAGCTGCTGCAGTATCATCGTTTAGGTTTACTTCTGGGTCAAAACCGTTCTTGCCGATCTCTAAACCACGTAATGCTTTTTGCAATGATTCTTGGAAGTTACGACCAATCGCCATTACTTCACCCACAGACTTCATCTGCGTCGTTAGACGGTCATTTGAACCTGCAAATTTTTCGAAGTTAAAACGTGGAAGCTTAGTAACTACGTAATCAAGTGTTGGTTCGAATGATGCAGGCGTAGCACCACCAGTAATGTCATTCGATAATTCGTCTAGTGTGTAACCTACAGCTAGTTTTGCAGCAATTTTAG
Source organism: Moritella sp. 28 (assembly GCF_018219435.1). NCBI lineage: Bacteria > Pseudomonadati > Pseudomonadota > Gammaproteobacteria > Alteromonadales > Moritellaceae > Moritella > Moritella sp. 28. The sequence goes on from NZ_CP056121.1 coordinate 4,209,999, forward strand.
CAATTGGGAAGCCCGTTGCTTTTGATGCAAGTGCTGATGAACGAGATACACGAGGATTCATCTCGATGATAACCATACGGCCATCAACAGGGTTGATACCAAATTGTACGTTTGAACCACCAGTTTCAACACCAATTTCACGTAGAACAGCCATCGATGCATTACGCATGATTTGGTATTCTTTATCCGTTAATGTTTGTGCTGGTGCAACCGTGATTGAGTCACCTGTGTGGATGCCCATTGGGTCAAAGTTTTCAATTGTACATACGATGATGCAGTTGTCATTTTTATCACGTACAACTTCAGTTTCGTATTCTTTCCAACCGATTAATGATTCATCGATCAGTAATTCTGTTGTTGGAGAAAGGTCTAAACCTAACGTACAAATGTCGATGAACTCTTCCATGTTATAAGCGATACCGCCACCCGTACCACCCATAGTGAATGATGGACGAATAATACATGGGAAACCAACTTCAGCCAGTACACCTTTTGCTTCTTCGATTGTGTGAGCAATACCAGCACGAGGAGTTTCAAGACCAATTGCTTTCATTGCTTTATCAAAACGGCTACGGTCTTCCGCTTTATCGATTGCATCTGCTGTTGCACCGATTAGCTCAACACCAAATTCAGCTAAAACACCGTTGCTTTCTAATTCAAGCGCACAGTTTAATGCCGTCTGACCACCCATAGTCGGTAATACCGCATCTGGACGTTCTTTTTCGATGATGTTACGTACAACTTCCCAATGGATCGGCTCGATGTAAGTCGCATCCGCCATTTCTGGGTCAGTCATAATTGTAGCTGGATTTGAGTTAACTAGAATAACTCGGTAGCCTTCTTCACGAAGCGCTTTACAAGCTTGAGCACCGGAATAGTCAAACTCACACGCTTGACCGATTACGATAGGACCAGCGCCCAAGATTAGAATACTTTTTATATCATTACGTTTTGGCATAGTTCAATTCTCTACTAGGTATCAGACTTAGGCTTAGGCTTTGCTTTTTTCCATCAATTCGATGAAGTGATCGAAAAGAGGAGCTGCATCGTGTGGACCAGGACTTGCTTCAGGGTGACCCTGGAAGCTAAATGCGGCTTTATCAGTACGATGAATACCTTGTAAAGAGTCATCAAATAATGACTTGTGCGTCATTACTAGATTTTCCGGTAACGTTGTTTGATCTACCGCGAAACCATGGTTTTGCGCCGTAATCATTACTACGTCACGTTCCATGTCTTTTACAGGGTGGTTAGCACCGTGATGACCGAACTTCATTTTTAATGTTTTAGCACCACTTGCTAATGCAAGTAATTGGTGGCCTAAACAAATACCAAATACAGGAATATCTGTAGTCAAAATTTCTTTAATTGCTGTGATTGCATAATCACACGGTTCTGGATCACCAGGGCCGTTTGATAAGAACACACCATCCGGATTTAACGCGAGTACGTCTTTCGCAGGCGTTTGTGCAGGTACAACCGTTAGACGGCAGCCGCGATCAACTAACATACGTAAGATATTGCGCTTAACACCATAATCATAAGCAACTACGTGGAAGCGAGAGTCTGTAGCATCAGCAGGTAAACCACCCATTAATGTCCAGCTACCCTGGTTCCATTCGTATGATTCTTTAACGGTCACTTCTTTCGCTAAATCCATGCCTTTTAAGCCAGGGAAAGCTTTAGCAAGTTCCAATGCGTGTGTTTCATCTAAGTTTTCACCTGCGATGATACAACCCGCTTGCGCACCTTTTTCACGTAAGATACGTGTAAGTTTACGTGTATCAATATCAGCGATACCAACAACATTACGTTCTTTTAAATAGTCAGTGAGTGATTGTTGATTACGGAAGTTAGAAGTGATTAGCGGAAGATCTCGAATGATTAGTCCACAAGCATGGACATCTGAAGACTCTGCATCTTCATCATTTGTACCGGTGTTTCCGATATGTGGGTAAGTAAGAGTAACGATTTGGCGAGAATAGGAAGGATCGGTTAATATTTCTTGATAACCAGTCATTGAAGTATTAAAAACCACTTCACCTACCGAATGACCTTCTGCACCGATAGACACACCACGGAAAACTGTTCCGTCTTCCAACACCAACAAGGCGATATTACTCAAGACAACCTCCAAAAAATAGATAGAAAAATAATAAAATAAATCAACTATTTACCCCAGGCTGTCACACAGCATAGTAATTCGAGACTAAAAAAACAACCTCTGAATTACTAAATTTTGGCAAATTCCGCGCATAATACAGAAAAAATAAATGTTACGCAACTATTTTATTTTACGATTTTGAATTTAAGATTTAAGATCAAGCACATCTTGCATTGTATACAAGCCTTGATCTTGGGAAAATACCCACGCTGATGCACGTATAGCACCTTTTGCAAAGGTCATACGACTTGATGCTTTATGTGTAATTTCAATACGTTCGCCGATATCAGCAAACATAGCAGTATGCTCACCCACTAAGTCACCCGCACGAATAGTAGAAAAACCAATAGTTTCGCGATCACGCTCACCGGTATGACCTTCGCGGCCATACACAGCTACTTTTTTCAAGTCACGACCTAATGTATCAGCAATTACTTCGCCCATACCCAATGCAGTACCAGACGGTGCATCCACTTTATAACGGTGATGACCTTCAATGATCTCAATGTCAGTGTAGTCACCCATGACCTTGGCCGCCATTTCTAACAGTTTAAACATCACATTAACACCAACACTCATGTTTGGTGCAAATACCACACCTGTCGTATTACCGGCATCATGGATTTGTTGTTTTTGTTCATCACTAAAGCCCGTTGTGCCAATGACTATTTTCTTGTCGTTCCCAACAGCAAACTTAAGATGATTCAATGTCGCTTCGGTCGTCGTAAAATCGACAATCACATCAAAGTCATTAACAACATCAGCAAGGCTACTAACGACTTTAACACCCAGTGAACCAAGACCCGCTAACTCGCCAACATCAGCACCTAAGAAGCTACACTCAGGACGTTCGATTGCTGCACCAACAACGGCAGCGCCATCACTATCTTGAATGGCTTCTAAAATCGTGCGGCCCATGCGACCATTACAACCCATCACCGCGATTCTTACTGCTTGTCCCATCTAGACTTCTCCCTGTGTTTATCATTAATCAAATAGTTAAAGTACTCTGATGATAGCACTCCTAGAAACACATCAACAATGCTAACTTATACCAATTACATTAAATAAATATTCGGCTATTTACGGAATTGCTATCCTTTATTTTAGGCATAAAAAAACCCGCTATCCTATTTGCTAGAATGCGGGTTTTATTATGCTGAATATTAGCAATCAACCGAAGATACCAAATAGGCCAGCCCATAGGTGTATAGTCGGTATTGTTAAAAATACAATTAAAAATACTAATGCATATTTCCAGTTAAAATCGTTATACGTTGCCATTACTCATCATCCATAAATTGATCTAAATCAAAAACATCTTACCTAAATAATAATGACTCAGCAGCAACTATATTAATTGCGCCACCAATTTATCCCCTTATAGGTAGTGCCAATTTAAGGTTTCAAGACTATATAAATAGCAAAGTTCATGAAAATGTAACACCAACGAATGAACTAAAAGCATATTTTAGACATAAAAAAACGCCTTACTCATATCGCTATGAACAAGGCGTTTAGCTAGTCTGTAATAAGACTGATTAAACGATGTCTAATAGTTCTACTTCAAATACTAGTGCTTGGAATGGACCGATTGCAGCGCCTGCGCCCTGTTCGCCATAAGCTAGGTTGTGTGGGATAGATAGTTTGAATTTATCACCAACGTTCATTAGTTGTAGTGCTTCAGTCCAACCAGCGATAACGCCGCCAACTGGGAATTCAGCAGGTTGACCACGTTCAACAGAGCTGTCAAATACAGTACCGTCAGTTAGCATGCCATGGTAATGAACACGTACAGTTGATTCTGCAGTTGGTTTTTGCTCGATGTCGCCACGTGCGATAACTTCGTACTGTAGACCAGATTCAGTTACAGTTACTTCTTCACGCTCTGCGTTTGCAGTTAGGAATTTTTCACCTTCAGCAGCAAAGATTTTTGATTTTTCAGCTTTTTCAGCTTCTAATTTTTCATGGATTAGTTGGAAAGCTTGGTTTAGCTCTTCGTTACTAACTTTGCTTTCTGCACCAGCGAACGCATCTGCAAGACCAACTTGAACCGCTGAAATGTCTAGACCTTCGAATGGGTTAGCAGCAAGCTGTTGGCCCATTTGTAGACCAATACCGTAACTACCTTTTTGTTCACTTGTTGCAAATTCAGACATAATTAAACTTCCATAATTCTTAATGATAAACACAGTGACTGTGTTGCTTAAATAATTAGATATGGGCGATTTTTTTAAAAACAAGGGAATAAATAAAAATTTTATCCCTTAAACAATATTTAGCACGTGATAAACGCTAGAAGGCTTATTTATAGTTCAACAGTGCCGCACCACGCACGCCACCTTCACCACCAAATTCAGCTTGTTTTAATGCAGGTAACTTCATATTACTAAATACATAAGCTGCCATTTTTTCAGGTAGTTTAGAATACAAAGCTTCAAAACGGGCTAAACCGCCACCGAATACCACAACATTAGGATCGAGAGCCATAATCAGACTCCCGAGCGCCGCAGCTAAAATATCTAAAAACACAGTCACAGTTTTAACGGCAACCATTTCATTAGCTTCGTAAGCAGCAATAATATCTGGCCCCTTTAATGCTTGCTCTTCATTACACGAGCCATTCATATGAATTTTGTAATGCTTGTATAACGCAGCAAGGCCAGTGCCTGAACAATAGGTTTCCAAACAAGAATGTCCACCACAACCACAGTGGGTGACAGGTAGTTCAGGATAACGCTGCAGCATCGTACCCGGGATAGCCATATGACCAAATTCACCAGCACCAAAATTGTGCCCTGACAAGATTGTTTTATTAATGCAGATCGCACCACCTAAGCCTGTACCTAAAGTCACTGCAATGGCAATACCTGCGTCTTCAGCCGCTCCTTTATAACACTCCGATAACGCGAAACAATTCGCGTCATTTTGCACTTTTACATCACGACTAATACGTTTCTTCAAATCAGACTGCAAATCCTGCCCATGTAAGCTAGGTAAATTAGAACAAATTAATGTATTCGTGTCAGGATCCATTACCCCAGGATAACCAATCCCGACGAGTCCTTTGCAATCGAACTTCTTATCGGCTTTAAAAATAAAAGTATCGAGTGCATCTAGTAATTCTTCATAATCTTCGGTAGGTGCGGGGATCCGCTCATTAAAAACACATTCAAGTGCTGTGTTATATACCGAAAATTCTATCTTGGTACCGCCAATGTCAAAACCGTAATACATTTAACCCCCATAACCGTTAAATAACAGCTAAATAACTGATAATATAATATTTTCCATTTAATAATGAAAGTGTAATCAATTTCATACGAATAGGCAGCGTTATATCTAAATAATCAATCACACATCAACAATTTATTATATCTGCTGTAACCAGAAACACTGGATAACAAAATGAAATCAAGGGCTGTTAATCGATATTGCGCCAACTTAAGGGTTTGTAGTTACAGAAGATAAAGCTTAAAGTAACATAACAACCCAACTATAGACTTTAAAATGCCGTCGCCTAAAAATAAATTCATCCGTTTTAACAGTATCAATATCGATCATGCTTTTGCTAAAGAAGCACAATTAATTACTCAAATAAAGCAGGATGAATTAGAGCAATGTTTAATGTTATGGCAAGCAAAGACACCAACACTGGTATTACCGGCGGGGAATAAATGGCCTGAATCGAGTACGCTAAAACAAGCGCTCGCAGAACAATATTGGCAGTTATTATCAAGACAAACTGGAGGCGCGCCAGTTCCTCAATCCCCCGGCATCATCAACTTATCCCACATCTATATTTGGCCAGAAAAAACACCTTATTCTACAGTTTCCGCTTATGAAAACCTGTGCTCTGTGCTAAATGACTTTTTGTCCCAATATGGATTAGAAAGTGGAGCGGCTGCAACCCCCTTTTCTTATTGCGATGGTGATTACAATTTAAATATTAATGGCCGAAAAATTATTGGTACTGCGCAGCGTGTCATATTAAAAAAAGGCGGCCGTAAGATCGTTCTGGCGCAAGCATTTATATTAATTGATGTACTGCTCGATGAATTAATTAAACCGGTCAATCTTTGTTATGGCATCCTAGGTAAAACACCATTAGTGAAGGCGAGTGCGCACACTTGTTTGTTTGAACATATTCAAGAGCGCCCAAGTATAGACACAATATATCAGCAGCTAACCCAAGCATTTTTACGCAGTGCTTATGCTATCAAGAGCGATTGAGTCGAGACTATAAAATAATAGTGGATAAAATAAAGCCGCAATAATAATTGCGGCTTTAGAATGATTAAACGTTATAACCTAGTTTAATTACTTCGTTAAATCATCAAAGAAGCTTTTAACACCGTCAAAGAAACCTTCTGATTTAGGCTTATGTTTCTTTGCTGACGCATTATTTAATGATGCTTCAAACTGTTGTAGTAAGTCTTTTTGTTCTGCGTTTAACTTAACTGGTGTTTCAAGTATTACTTTACACAGTAAATCACCTGTTGCGCCACCACGTACTGACTTAACGCCTTTACCACGTAAACGGAACATGCGACCAGTTTGCGTTTCAGCAGGTACTTTTAATTTAACACGACCATCTAAAGTCGGTACTTCAATTTCGCCACCGATACCGGCATGTGTGAAGCTAATTGGCACTTCACAGTATAGGTTGCTACCGTCACGCTCAAAGATCGCGTGTTGACGCACACTAACTTGCACATACAGATCACCGGATGGGGCACCCATATCGCCCGCTTCGCCTTCACCAGTTAAACGAATACGATCGCCAGTATCAACACCCGCTGGGATTGTTACTTTTAAATCTTTGCTACGTTCGTAACGGCCTTCACCATGACACTTACGGCAAGGATCTTTAATGATTTTACCTTTACCATGACAAGTTGGGCATGCTTGGTTTACCGCAAAGAAACCTTGACGCATTTGAACTTGACCTTGGCCATGACAAGTACTACAAGTTGTTGCTTTACTGCCTGACTTAGCGCCTGAACCATTACACACTTCACAGTGACATTGGCTTGGGATACGAATCGTTTTGCTTACGCCACGAACCGCTTCTTCAAGCGTAAGTTCCATGTTATAACGCAGATCACTACCACGTGCAGCTCGCTGTTGACGACCTCGGCCACCGCCACCGCCAAAGATGTCACCAAATACATCGCCAAAGATATCACCGAAGTCACCTTGACCACCGTGTCCGCCTTGTTGATTTACACCTGCATGTCCATATTGGTCATAAGCCGCTTTTTTCTGTGCATCATTTAGCACTTCATAAGCTTCTTTAACTTCTTTAAATTGCTCTTCCATCGCTTTATCACCCTTCGTTCTATCAGGGTGAAATTTCATTGCAAGGCGTTTATAGGCCTTTTTAACATCTTTTTCGCTAGCGTCGCGTGATACGCCTAGCACTTCGTAATAATCGCGTTTTGACATAATAATCAGCTTAAATTGGAATAATTTAGATACACGAAAGGCGTTGATGAAGCACCAACGCCTTTGCTATTTAAAAACTAATAACTTAGGCGTTATTATTTTTTGTCGTTTTTCACTTCTTCGAACTCAGCATCAACAACATCACCAGCAACGTCTTTCTCTTGTGGTTGTTCTGCACCAGCTTCAGCGCCAGCTTGTTGTGCTTGAGCTTGCTGTTGAGCAATTTCCATCAATTTTTGAGCCGCTTCCATTAACGTTTGAGTTTTCGCTTCAATCGCTTCTTTGTCGTCGCCTTTAATTGCTGTTTCTAACTCAACAATAGCTGCTTCAATTTTTTCTTTTTCATCAGCAGGTAGTGCTTCGCCAGCTTCTTCGATTTGCTTACGCGTACCGTGAACCATTGCATCAGCTTGGTTACGTGCTTGTACTAGCTCTTCGAATTTAGCATCTTCTGCAGAATTTGCTTCAGCATCACGTACCATTGCTTCTACTTCTTCATCAGAAAGACCTGAAGACGCTTGAATTGTGATTTTTTGTTCTTTACCCGTATCTTTATCAGTTGCAGATACGTGTAAAATACCATCAGCATCGATATCGAAAGTAACTTCAATTTGTGGAATACCACGTTGTGCAGGACGGATACCTTCTAGGTTGAATTGACCTAGTGAGTTGTTGTCTGCAGCACGTTTACGCTCACCTTGGATTGCGTGAACAGTTACAGCAGCTTGGTTATCTTCAGCTGTTGAGAATGTTTGTGACGCTTTAGTCGGGATAGTTGTGTTTTTCTCGATAAGCTTAGTCATAACACCACCCATAGTCTCAATACCCAGAGATAGAGGTGTAACGTCTAGTAGTAGTACGTCTGTTTTGTCACCAGAAAGTACCGCACCTTGAATCGCAGCACCCATAGCTACAGCTTCATCAGGGTTAACGTCTTTACGCGCTTCTTTACCGAAGAATTCAGTAACAGCCGCTTGTACCATAGGCATACGAGTTTGACCACCAACTAGGATGATGTCGTTAATGTCGCCAACAGCTAGGTCTGCATCTTGTAATGCAATACGTAGTGGTTCCATTGTTGCTTTAACTAGATCTTCTACTAGTGACTCTAATTTAGCACGAGTAACTTTGATGTTAAGGTGCTTAGGACCTGACGCATCAGCAGTGATGTAAGGTAGGTTTACATCAGTTTGTGATGCTGAAGAGAGTTCGATTTTCGCTTTTTCTGCAGCTTCTTTTAGACGTTGCATTGCTAGCGGATCGTTTGTTAGGTCAAAGTTTTGTTCTTTTTTGAATTCTGCTACTAGGTAGTTGATTAGGCGTGTATCAAAATCTTCACCACCTAAGTGTGTATCACCGTTAGTCGCTAATACTTCAAATGTTTTTTCGCCATCTAGCTCATCGATTTCGATGATAGAGATATCGAATGTACCACCACCAAGGTCGTATACAGCAACAACGCTGTCGCCTTTAGCTGTGTTTACGCCATATGCGAATGCAGCAGCAGTTGGTTCGTTGATGATACGTTTAACATCAAGACCAGCAATACGACCAGCATCTTTCGTTGCTTGACGTTGTGAATCGTTAAAGTATGCAGGAACAGTGATTACTGCTTCTGTTACTGCTTCGCCTAAGTAGTCTTCAGCCGTTTTCTTCATTTTTTTCAAAACTTCAGCAGAAACTTGTGGCGGAGCCATTTTTTCGCCTTTAGCTTCAACCCATGCATCACCATTATCAGCTTTCACAATGTTGAAAGGCATGATTTCGATATCACGTTGAATCTCTTCATCTTCAAAACGACGGCCGATCATACGTTTGATTGCAAACAACGTGTTTTCAGGGTTCGTTACAGCTTGGCGTTTTGCAGGCTGACCAACTAAAGTTTCACCATCTGCACTATAAGCGATGATTGACGGAGTAGTACGATCACCTTCAGCATTCTCGATTACGCGAGCAGTGTCGCCATCTAAGATTGATACACAAGAGTTAGTTGTACCTAAATCGATACCAATGATTTTACCCATAATCGTAATTCTCCAATAAATACTTTCATTTACAAATTTGATACAGAATAGATGGTGACAGTTAAAAGCTATTTCAAGTCTATTAAAATACTTTTTCCATCTCTGACAACCCGCGGCTTGCAAGGTTATCTCTGCGATTGAAAATAAATATGGGGACAAAATGAGAGGCTTCAAGCAGAAACGTGAATTAATTAAAAAAAAAATGAATATAATTACGAAAATAGACTTAAATATAGTTTGAAAAAGTTAATAACACCGCTATTTAAGTCAACCAACACCTCAATTACTCGATAATATACTTAGCCTTATCAATGACTTCACCTGATAACTCAATGCCCATTCTGGTAGCTGCATCCAAATTAATGGAAAGTACGGGGTGAACAAGATAATTATCGGTGTGTAAGTCTTTCTTACCTTCAGCTAAGCGAACTAATAAATCAGCGGTATCCTTGCCTATTTGCACATAATCGATGTTATAGACAGCAAAAATACCTTTGTTGATACTACTATGGTCCTCACCTATCAATGCAACGCTATTCCGTTCAGCTACTGTTACAACGTAGTTTAGGTCAGGCATGTCAGTAATATGATGGGGTAAATATATCGCATCGACTTGTGGTGCGAGTACTCGAGCTGAAGCTCTAAGTTCGGCACTACCATCAATATAATAATAAATAACCTGTACACCATTTTGCTTTTGCTGCGCTAAAATTTGTTCCACGTTAAAGGTATCAGTCGAGTTATTATCAATAATGACACCTAAGGTATTAATACCGGGCAATAATTTTTTAATAAAGTTAACATCATAATGATCTATTAATTCATCGTGATGATGATTCTCATCCATACTGCTCTTATCAAGGTAAATATCGGTGGATACACCTTGCTGGCTAACCAAGGTAATAAAAGGCCTCTGTTGTGACATCGAAATAGTCATATTAACATCTGATAGCTGCGCCTGACTTTCATCCATCCACGTCAGATTCGTACCAACGACATAACCTTGCCGAGTTAACTCCGATTGTAACCCTGATTGAACGTGTTCGACCACCATGCCAGAATCTAAAGCCGAAAGGCTGACTCGAAGCTGACTAGCTTGGCTTTCAAGGGCGAGTAAAGAAAGTAAAAGCATTAAAAATACGGCTGATGGTATGCCAGTATGGTGATGTGATAGGTGTGATAGGTGTGATCGTTCCATAATATGACCTTCTCGCATTACGCTTTCCTTAGCTATTTAATACTGTCGAGGTAAGGTAGTTAATTTAACACATAATCTTTTGATAAATAATGTAATGCATCACATTTTCCCATGCCTAAAAATGAGTTACCATCAAGCACATAATAATAGATTATTGAGCAATGATCTTAACAATATAAATAAGGAAGCAATATGTTCTGGAGCAAAACACTAAAGTTAGCCGGACTTACATCGCTAATGATGTTCACGACGGCACAAGCGGCAACGTTTGATAAACCTGAAACAGATATTAAATATCGTCAATCCGCATTAACCATGATCGCAATTAACTTTTCTGACATGGCTGATATGGTTAAAGGGAAGAAGGAATGGAATGATGAAACATTCCAGCTTCGTTCTGAGCAATTGGCACAACTGATTCCGATGGCTCAGCACGGTTTTAGTGCAAGCGATAGCCAAACTGGTGACACTAAAGCGAAAGCAGCAATCTGGACAGATGCCGATGGTTTTGCCACTAAATTTAGTCAGTTTAATAAAGACGCTCTGCACTTAGCGACAGTTGCAAAAGAAGGTAATCGAGGTCAAATCAAAAAGGCATTTGGTCAAACAGCGAAAAACTGTAAGTCTTGTCATAGCGATTATAAACTGAAGTAATAACGAATATAATAAAGAAAGGCGAACAAATGTATTTGTTCGCCTTTCTTTGTTTTAGCGCATTAATTCACACCAAAAAATTAATGATTACACGCTATCTATGATGGTGCCAGTTTGTCTCTGCGGTGCATTAGCTAACCAAGGCGACAAATGTTTTTGTAGCATTAACGTTAATACTTGTTTACTCACTGGCTTCGCCATGAAATCATCCATCCCAGCGATAAAACATTTATCTTTTTCTGTTTGTAATACATTGGCGGTTAATGCCACGATCGGAATATGCTGATCAACAGGTTCACTTTCTCGAATAATCTTTGTTGCTTCAAAACCATCAAGCACTGGCATCTGGCAATCCATCAATATTAAATTGAATGTTTGCTCTTTACATAAATCTACCGCAATTTGGCCGTTATCGGCAATCGTTACCTCAATACCGAGCTTTTGTAACATCATCTGAGTCACTTTCTGGTTGATAAATGTATCTTCAACCAAGAGCACTTTCATTACATCGCTGGCGGCCCTGTGATCTACAACTTTTTCTGTTTGCTCTGCGTCCTCATTCAGCATGGTTTTAAGGACCACATTTTTTAATGTGTCAGCTTTATAAGGACGACTTAAAAAAGCTTTTATACCAAGTTTTTTGGCTAATACATCATCACCGATTTGCGCTTCTGCAGACATCATCATTAAGCGAGGTGTGAGTTCAGCAAATTCATCTTGTAATTGTTTTGCCACCGTAAAACCATCCAAATTGGGCATGATTTTATCAATAATAACCAAATCAAATGGCTTCCCTTTATCTAAGGCATCAAGCACAATTTGTTTGGTTAAACACGGGTCATCGCAAGATACAGATGTCGCGCCAAAATTTTTCAATTGCGCAGAGGTAATACGCATATTTAGCATACTGTCATCGACAAGTAATATTGACAGTCCAGCAAGGCTTTGTTCTATATCCTTCCCGTGTAAAAGCTCATCAATACATTCAAATTCAGCGGTAAATTCAAATCGACTACCTTTACCCGGCTTACTGTAAACCATAATGTCACTGTCCATTAATTGGACAATACTACGGCAGATCGCTAAACCTAATCCCGTACCACCATAATTACGTGTTGTGCTGCCATCAGCTTGTTGAAATTTATCAAATATTTTTTGCTGGTTTTCAGCGGCAATACCGATACCAGTATCAATAATTTGGAACATGACCCCTGCACTATTATCTTCACGTCGCATTAGCTTGATATTAAGATGCACATAGCCTTCAGAGGTAAATTTGATCGCATTAGATAAAAGGTTATTTAATACTTGGCGTAATTGGGTGATATCACCGAGTACCATATCTGGTACTTGTTCATCAATATGACACACTAAAGCAATGTGCTTCTGTCCCGCTACAATTGAAAAATTAGCTTCGATTTCCTTACATAATTCAAATAAATTCAGCGGGTTTTTTGCCAACACAAGTTGCCCAGATTCAATTTTAGAGAAATCAAGAATATCGTTAATTAAATCCAGCAGCGTAATCGAAGAAGAGTAAAGCATATCAACAAACTCTTTCTGGTCACTATCCATTGGCATGTCTTGTAATAAGGATGCTGTACCAATCACACCGTTCATTGGTGTACGGATCTCATGGCTCATATTTGCTAAAAATTCACTTTTCTTTAAATTAGCATCTTCAGCTTGAAGCTTAGCAACTTCTAGCTCACGATAGTTATGACGAATGCGTATAATGGAAGCATTATAACTTGCCGTTAAACTAGTGATCTCATCATCAAATGGACGAGGCATTAATTCAAGTGATTGTGGCAGCTTATCATTATCAAACTTACTCACGGCGTCCGATATTTCAGTTAACGGTCTTACCACTATTTTATACACAACAAAAAGAATAAATAATGCAACAATGAAGATTTTTACCGCCTGAGACAATAACAAGAAAATAAACTTATCCCATAATCCCTTATAGATAGGATAGAGATCGGCCTGAATCTTAAGTGTGGCGAGATTAAACGTCTTACTGCCAAAATCTTGCTGCATTGGCCAAGACACTTGATATTGATATTCCGATAATGGTTTTCCTAGTTTAAGGATTGTACCGCTATCATCTTTAATTTCGAGGTAATGAACGCCAGGCAGTTTCATTATCCCTTCTGCCTGCAGCGTTAATTGGTCACGATCTTCAACCCATAAACTAGCTGTTAAGCTGGACAAATTGCTTTGCTTGATTTGATAAAGCTGAGTTTCTATACCTGATATATCTTCTTTATAATCAAGATAGACATTCAGACCGGTAATCAGTAATGTAAAAAAAGAACTAATAAGTATTATGGATACAAGTAATTGCCTCGCTATACCTACTTTTTTATTTTGCAACTTCGCTTTCTTCATTCCTAAGCTCACACCTAATTACTAATCGACTAATCTAATAATAGACATTACTATGGAATTACTACTATAAGGAAGTAAAAATGAAACTGTTTATTTCAATAATGTTAACTCTACAGCTTTGCATTGCTAGCTTTACTGCTAATGCAGAATCTATCAATTATTATGTCATTGACAAACAAGCAATGCCTTTTCAAATAACAACGGATAGTGAAAAGCATTCAGGCATAGTTTCAGACATCATATCTTGTATATTTATGGATAATTACACTGTTCGTTACCATACCTATCCATTCAACCGTATGATTTCAGAGTTGGAAGCCGGGAGAGAGAAAAACTGGGTAACTTATGGCAGCCCAGGTTGGGGCGGCGTACAAGCAGAAAATTTATCCGATATGCCAATTTACACTGTTAGTCATAGTATATTAACCAGCGCTAAATCTGACTTTATTTACCGAGATCTAAAAGACATAAACGACAAAATTCTTGTATTACTCTATGGTTTTGATTACCCAAACTTACAACCTTTAATTGATCGTGGCCAAATTAAAGAGCTAAGGGTGAAAGATTATGCTGCAGCCTTTCGTATTTTAGACAAAATGCCACAAGATTCTGCCTTTGTTGAAATGACCTCCCGAATTAAATACAACTTAAAAATACAGTCTAGAGATCTAAAACAATATAGGTTACAAGACTTTTCAGCATTAATTCCAAGCTACCCGATTTACTTGGCGCTCGATCCAAAGATGGATAAAGACATTCAAAAATTTATTAACCAGAAATTATCCGACATGTCTGATTCAGGTTCACTAACAGAAATTATTCATCGCTATATCTAACATTATTACACCGATAATAAGTCGCTAACTTATTATCGGTGTATATATTACGCCCTTGGAAGTCTATTCAGGTGCATCAAACTTAGTCAATAAAACTAGACTCAAACATGTGCCCTAGCTTGTCAGATTTAGTTTTAAGGTAACCAGCATTATGTGGATTATGACCTTCTTGTAACGGCACGCGTTCCGCAATATTGATACCCGCTTTCATTAACGCATTTACCTTACGTGGATTATTGGTCATTAAATTAACTGCATTTATATTCAAGTGACCTAACATTCCTTGACAAAAGGTATAATCTCGCATATCAGCCGCAAACCCTAGACGTTCATTTGCTTCAACTGTATCCGCGCCATCATCTTGTAGATGATAAGCTCTAATTTTATTTAACAAACCGATGCCGCGCCCTTCTTGGCGTAAATACAAGATCACACCACTCCCTTCAGCTACAATTTTTTGCATGGCTTTTGCTAACTGAAAGCCACAATCACAACGTTCACTGAATAAGGCATCACCAGTCAAACATTCCGAATGTAAACGAATTAATACAGGCTCACTTGGATCAAGCTCACCATAAACTAAAGCTAAGTGCTCTTTACCTGTCGCGTTTTCAATAAAGCCATTCATTTGAAATGTACCGAATTTAGTCGGTAACTTTGCACTATCAACATAAGTGATCAAATTATAAGGTGCTTGCTGAGCTAACTCACAACGTACATCCATTAATATTCGACCAAGTTCATTGCGTCCGCTGCCATCTCCACCGTCCCCCCAATAAGTGTCTTTATGCGAATGCTCTGTTAATACTTGCTCACCCGTTGCCACAAGTTGATAGGCATAAAATGGATTCTGACTAAATTTTTTCATCACGACATCACGCATGACACTGTCACGTACTTCCATCCAATCTGATTTCACAAATTGCGCATACTCTCGGCTTAAGCTAAAAGCGTCATCAGGTGTCTGTGCTTGACGAATTAAATCTTGTAATTGAAGATCATTGAATTTTTGCGCTTGATAATAATGTTCGCTACTCGGCCATTTAACCCCATCAACCTTGATAGTGGCTAACGCAAAATTTGACAAAAAACCAAAATCATCATTCGGTTCGTAAAATTGTATTTCATCTATCATTTATTTCTATTCCATGAAAATAAAGCTGATTTAACATGAACATACCACAAACACGGATGAAAAAATGTGAAAATTCGCAAATGATAGACATAAAATATGTATATAAAGAATTAAGAGGATACTCATAGCAGAGAGGGGATAATACTGTTATAACCTTAAAAATTAAGACATTAAAACCAAAAACTTAGCCTTAATGTCTACAAAAATACACTTTATGATTTATTTTTAAAATATTGCTATATTTATTAGCAAATATAACGACCCACATTAGCGTCCTAACCGCTCTTTCTTTCAATCAATAAAGTAAATAGCCTAAATTTTCATGTCCCCATTGCCACCAAATGACACCAGCAATACATGCGTAGATTACCCAAGCCAATAGACCATTCATCATTTTGGGCTGGCCAATCGAGTTAACTAATTTATACTCTGCTACGCCTGTTATCATCGCTTTCACTAATGCCTGTTTTTTAAGTTTATAAGCGACGATAGCAACGACATGTAAGCCTATTGCCCAAAGTAATACATCAAAATTCACGCTGTGTAGCCATGTCATAAAGCTAACAGTATCCGCTGTAAAATATTGCGATAATGGGCCTTCTGACAAAATATCATCGCTGGCACTAAGTCCAGTAAATAGCTGGATTATTATTAAACCTAAAAACAATATAACCATACATGCGCCAGCAGGGTTATGACCAAATTTGACTCGATCAAACTTATTTTTATCACTAAGGTAATCGATTAACGCTTTTGGACTTTTTATAAAGTAACTAAACTTGGCAGTATCACTTCCAATAAAACCCCAAATAAAACGTGTTATCCAAAGCCCCAATAGTGCATAACCAAACAAAAAGTGCCATTCCATTTCGCCATTATCAGCACAGTACCACAATGCAAATAGCAAACTCACTTGTAACCAGTGATAGCCACGAATAAATCCGTCCCAAACTTTAACCTTAACCATACAACCCTCTGCAGATAACGACGACATAAATACCCAACTAACATTGGGATAGAGGCTATTTTCTAACACTTAACCAGACAATAGCAACAATTACCATTAACATACCTACAAAATGGTAAATGGTGAAGTTTTCCCCTAACAAAAACACTGCCATTAATGCCGTTAGCACGGGGCCACTGCCACCAACAATCGATGCTTGTTCAGGTCCAACTCTCGCAATACCCTCACTCATCAAAAACGAAGGGATCACAGTACAGCCAATCGCTAACCACAGTGAGATCCAAAATACCGGCATAGGGATACTAAGATCTTTAATATCATGCGCAACCGAAAAATGGACAAATATCATAAAACTCGCGCCAAACATCGCGATACACGTAAAGACTAAACTGCCTAATTGCTGAATTTTGGTTTTACTCAGTAGCAAATAACAAGCAAACGTAAAGCATGCTGTTAACACCAATAACGAACCAATGATCACTCCCTCACCCTGCTTACCCAAGTCATGATAAAACAGTACAAAAACCCCCGCATAGGCCAAGATAAGCGCACCTATCACTTGTCGATTAATCCGATTACCCAACACCAACCAACTGAGGATAACGACAACCGTAGGATAGGTAAATAACACTAATCGCTCTAGCTGTGAGCTAATATAGTGAAGCCCTTGAAGATCAAAATAACTCGACAAGTAATAACCCAAAAGACCAATACCCATCACTGGCATAAACTGTGCTTTTATCGGTAATGATAACGCAGGCGTCTTCCTTAACATCCACACAAATACGGCGATATAAAAAGGCAGCGACAATAGCATGCGATACGTCATTAACGTAATGCTATCAACCCCATATTGATAAGCGAGTTTAATGAAAATGCCTTTGGTCGAAAACAAACAGGTAGCAAGAAATGCGCACAATAAACCCATTTTATGTGCTGATAGCTTATGACGTAAAGCTGAACGAATATTACGTTGCTTTGTGCTGGTAGTACTGGTGGTATTACTGCTGATAGTAGTCTGTTCCATGACCCCTCCAAGAAAAAAATGAAGGCTAGGAATAAGTAGAGTAAAACAGATAGCAGGCTACATATTCCGTAGCCTCGCCAAAAATTAGTTAGCGGCTACTCTGATTTCCAGAGCAGCCATAAACGAACAACAAAGTAAGTGCGAGAATAAGTTGCCATCAATATAACCCTTACTTATGTTTGAAATGAACCTTAATCATGACAGCTACCTTAATATAGAACAAGCCCATAATTTGACTGAACCATGAATCAATATAAATGCTCGGCTTAACACTGTAGTAAACGTTTAAATATCGGGAAATGGAACTTTGCTAACTTAAGCAGAAAACACGACGCTAGCATTGCAGGTAAATTAACCACTGAAGATTATGCGGTTCGTAAAATTCGAAATGAAGGAATAAGATAGTGGCCAATTTAACTTGGCCACTTCAAATTAATATTTATAGTGTATAGCTAACACCAAATTTAAAGGTTCTTGGTTCGCCCACATTCACCTCACCATTTTCACCACCTGCAAGATAGTCGGTATCAAAGAGGTTATCGATATTAAGACGAAGTTGCAGCTCGTTACCGCCAACTGAAGTCTGGTAATTAATCCCTGAATCAATGCGAACATAACTGTCTTTTAAGAATTCGTTCTTAGCATCGCCATAACGTTCACCTTCATAATAAGCACCTAAATTAACAGATAACTGCTCAGTAAATGCATATTTACTCCAGATTGATGCTGTCCACTCCGGTACATCTTCCGGACGATTGCCCGCAAACTCATTATGTTCTGCATATTTAGCATCGAGGTACATCACTGAGGTGATCAAAGACAAATTAGAATTAACCTTACCAATTGCACTCAGCTCTGCACCCTGATGATGCTGTTCACCACCCTGAGTCGTAATTGGATTATCTTTCGACCCTTCATTAAGTAAAATATTACTGCGAGTAATATCAAAGATAGCCGCGTTAATACCTAATTTCTTATCTAATATTTCCCATTTTGTGCCCATCTCATACATTTTACCCTTGATCGGATCTAACTCCATATGATTATTTGCATCGTCATCATCAAGTACACGACCTTGCGGCTCAAAACTTTCACTGTAGTTAGCATAAATAGATGCATTATCTTGTGGGTGATAAATAACACCAAATTTCGGTAAGACCGCATTATTATTCGCATCGGTTTTGTCCTGACGATCATAACGAACGCCCGCGAGTAGCTGCCATTGATCATTTAGAGTAACTAGATCCTGAACATAAATACCATAGTACTTATAATCTTCACTTTCAGATTTACCATCGGCATAATCTAATACTGGCTGCTCAATAATGCTGCCATCGTTAATATTGCCTTTAAATTTATCACCTTTCACTTTTAGTGACGTATATTCATGCGCAAGGTAGTTACCACCCACTAATAGCTCATGACCAATACTGCCAGTGGTCACTGACCCCATCAAATCAAAGTAGAATGATTGCTGTTGCCAGTCTTCTAACTTGTTATAAGGTTTGTTTTTATAACGGCCATCGCCAGAAGTATCATAATCACTGGTTTGCGGTTTACTTTCCCAGCGCTCACGTTCGTTATGCTGATTATTATAACCCGTCGCGGCTTGCCAATATGAGTTAACTTGATAAGTGACATCAATACCATAGTTTTCACTTTGGGCATCGATCTTAGTCCAAGGCATATCCCAAATGGTGTTATCACCACCGATCACATTGCCATTATCATCAACCAATGCGCCACTGTCCTGACCAGAAACATCATCTAATTTATCGTAATGCAGGGCAATAGTCAGCGCATCAGTCACATCAAACTCAGTCACTAAGCTGCCAACCACAGACTCAGTTTCGAGGTTGTTACCGTCTTGATATTCACGCCAGCTGTTATTATTCTGCTGTTCGACAATAGCGCGGTAACGAACGGTTTTATTGTCATTCAAGCTGCCAGTCGCATCCATCGAGTTACGGAATGAACCATGATCATCCCCTTTCACTGCAAACTTAACCGAACTTTCAGTCGATGGTTTCTTAGTCACTAAGTTAACGATACCACCAGGGGTTGATTGACCGTATAATAAACTTGATGGCCCTTTTAATACTTCAACATTATCGATTAATGCCATCGGCATCCGGTATTTAGCAAAATGCTGATGACCGTCTTTCAGAATATTGGTATTTTCTTCCAAGCTAAAACCACGCAAGCTAAAGCGCTCTCGATCCGATGTGACACGACCTAATGAAACACTCGCGTCATTTCTTAATGCATCGCCCAAAGTGACAGCTAGCTGATCTTCCAGCACCTCACTCGGGATCACAGTGACCATTTGTGGTGTTTCTAACAAGGAGACATCCGAACGCATTGCGGCATGTGCCTGGTCGATTTTATAGTGCTGCTGATAGCCTACCACAGTCATCGTTTCTGTACTGTCTGCTGGAACAGCCTGTGCTAGGCTCGCTTGTGAATAAAGGATTGTCGAAATAACGGCGGATATAAATTTAACTTGAGTGTTCATGTAAGTAAAACCTTTGTAGCTTAATAAATCCGTTGGATATATTTAATCGCTAAAATATTTTGTATCGGAGTACAACTACTCAAATACAAACTGAAATGGGAATCGTTCTCATTTGCCTTTATTTTATTGATTGGCTTACTGGTGTCAAGTTTGAAACGCTTGTTTTTTAAGCGTTTATAGAATTAATATGTAAAATATCCATTAATGGGGAACTTTTTGAGAGAGAAGGAACTGGAAAGGCAGTGAATAAAATTAATCCGATCATTAAAATAAAGGGCCATCTCGACCCTATATTTTCTATTTTCTATTTTTCAAAATCTGTTGTTCTAATGCATTTAATACATAATCTGCAGACACAAAAGTCGGCGAATACGCTTGTTCACGGTTTAAACGAATAAACTGATTGTGTTGATAAGCAGTTAAGGCAAACTGCCAACCCGGTGCAACATCATCAAAACCCACGTCGATTGACTTGGGACCTAAGCCTAACTGCGATGTGTAGGTACTAAAAAACCAGTCTGCATCTAATGATTCAATCAGTTCCGAGCTTATTTCACCACCCGCATCGTCAGGTGCAAAAGTATCCTTTAAAAATTGTGGCCGAGTTAAGCCTAAATCAAATAATACCTGGGTAATGACCCCTGAGTTTTGGCGGATTTTAATTTCCGCCTGACCTTTTCTAGGGACCGCATAAATAAATGTTTTACCCAGTAATTCATCGGCATATTTATCTTTAAAACGGGCAATTTTTTGTTGGTACAGCCCATAATTATGCTCGAAAATATCTTTTTTACCCACCCAGGTAGCCACATCGCGGTAAGCATCAAAAATGTTCGGCGTATAACGTTGGATCAATACCGTCGGGGCAATTTTAGAGAGTTTATCAAATATTTTTTTCTGATATTTTACCGTACCGATAATCAGGTCCGGCTTCGATGCTTTGATCTGTTCAATATCACTACCTTTATTACCGTAGTTGAAGTAACCCGTATCGGCAAATTTGATACCAAAGACTTCTTCTCCGCCGCGAATATAAGGCTTATTTTCAGGCAATTTAATATAGGTTGAGGTTCCGACTATCGGGGCATCAACATCTAACAAAATAGAGGTTGCCGACATCACATGCAGGGATGCGATGCGTTTAGGGTGTTTTAATATCTCGACCTTGTTACCCGCATGATCGGTAATCATCATGGTTTCGCTAGCAACCGATTGCAGCGATAAGCTCAGCAACAACGCGCCCTGTACAAATGTTATTAATTTCATCATTATCCTAAATAGTGTTCAGGCTACTGCCTAACAATGTAACGCGTCATTATAATAAAAAATAACGCACCGATTAACGCGATAAATACACCGGCATTAATCATGATCGGTGCAAAGAGTGTCCGTCCAAGAGTGTCAGCCCAGAGCGTCATAATTGCCCCTAATAACATGCTGACAATCCCTAATTCAGTACCGCGATAACCAATAATATTTTTTGCTAAAAACGTAGCGATCAGTCCAATAAAACCGATAGAGCCAACGAGGGCAATCACAGGTGCCATAGCAAATACAGCTAATATAATAATAAATATGTAATATTTTTTGGCATCAACACCTAATGACATAGCGTGTTGATAACCGAAATTAAGTGGATTAATGTACCGGCTTAATAACAAAAACACAGATATAATCAACGCCATCCAGATACTTAAAAAGCTGGCACTAGCCAGATCCAGAGATAAAAAACTGCCGGATAAAAAAGCCATGAGGAAAGCCATATCTTCGATAGTTACCGACGACAAGAGCATATCGCTGAACGCAGACAAAACCGCACCTACAGCAATACCGACTAATACGATAAATGTACCGTTAAGGTTTTTATGGACAAACCAGAGCACCACTAATGCGGTAACGAACACCCCAAAGAAACTGGCGATAATACTCGTCGTTAAGGAAACCTGTAAGGACACTACATACAGCACAATGACTGACAGCGCAGCGCCGTCAGAGAGCCCTAATACGCCCGGATCAGCCAAGGCATTACGCGCAGCCGTTTGTAATAAATAACCCGATAACGCCATCAGTGCGCCCGCAGAAATTGCCCCCATGATACGCGGTAATCGCAGTTCATAGATAGTTGATGTAGCGTCATTAAGTGCCATATCAAAACCAATAACTGCATACACATCAGCCCATGAAACACTGACAGAGCCTAATTTAAGACTGCAGATAAAACTCACGCTCAACACTACCACTAATGCACAGAGCACCAAAAAAGTGCGTTTATAAAGCGGTAAGCTGATCCCTTTCGAGGGGCTAATGATCATATTTTGATTGTCAAATATATTCATACTACGCGTTTATCCCGAACCATAAAATACAGTAGACATAAAAAAAAGATGCTGCCGATAGATGCACTAACACCTCCGACAATCAGAACTTTAGGCGCAATAACGATACGGGCGAGTAAGTCCGACAGACTTAATAATAAACCACCGATGAGCATAGATAACCAAGCACCTTTATTACCGACCTCGCTGACAAAGAGCTTACTGATATGCGGTACGACTAAGCCAATAAAACCGATAGGGCCAACAATCGAGACAACTAACGAGGCCAGTAAAAAAATACACAGCAAGGTGATGTGACGCGTTCGGGTGACATTCACCCCGGCACTGCGCGCCTGCTTTTCCCCCATGATCATCACGTCCAACGAGCGTCCTTGGGTTAACAGTATCCCAATCGCCAGTAATGCCAAAGGATACATTCGACTTAAATCGGTGAAGTCAGCGGGACTAATATCACCCAATAACCAGTCTTGGACATTGGCAAAGCGCAGTGGATCGAGTTGCATCAAAAAGCTGCTCAGCGAAGAAAACAACATAGAAACCAGACTGCCCGCCAGCACAATATGTAAGTTCTTGGAAATACTCGAGCGGTTCATCATTTCCGTCATCGACAGCGTAAATAGCCCAGCAACCGCGGCACCGATAAACGCTGGGATAAAAATATCATTCTCAGATACATTAAAGAAATAGATGGCACACAAACTAAAGAACACCGCGCCACTACTGACCCCGAGTGTGGAAGACGATACCAGCGGATTCTGAAACATTTTCTGGGCACTAAAACCGGCCAGACCTAGCATTGCGCCACAGGCCATGGCAACAACCAAACGCGGTAGTCTTTGTTTGATCACGATGTGGTGAACAAACTGCTGGCTGTCAAAAGCGAAAATGGCCTGAAAAATATCTGCCCAAGCTATCGAGCGTGCACCAATACTTATGTGGGTTAATGCCACCAGTAACAGCATCAGCGTTAATAATAATATCGCGCCAAGGAAACGATAACTAGGTAATATTCTCAATAAAGAACGAGATAAAGTACTAGGCAATGAGATGTGTTGGAACATGAATGCCGACCTTTTCGTTACCAACACGTGACGTGTTTACATGAAAAACATGCTGCATCATAGTATCTGTTATCACAAGCTGTGCCGCACCTTGTGCATATACTTTTTGCTCGGCAAGTACGATCACATGATCCGCATATAACGCCGCTTGGGTCATATCATGCAAGATTGCCACTACCGTTTTACCTTGCTCAGCCAACTCTTTGCCTAGGTCTAACAACATATATTGATGTTTTAAATCTAAGTGGGTAGTCGGTTCATCCAGCAATACGATGTCCGTTTGCTGGGTGAGTAACATCGCCATTCTAGCGCGTTGTTGCTGACCACCAGAAAGTGCAGATAGACGTTTACTTGCCAATTCAGTGATCTGCATTTTCTGCATCGCTTGATCAGCTATCGCTCGGTCTTCGACACTAAACCGAGAAAAGAAACCTTGATAACAAAACCGCCCTTGCATCACCATATCCGCAACCGTCATAAATTCAGGCAGCGGCATGGACTGCGATAATACTGAAACGCTCTGTGCTTGCTCTTTAAAGGAATGCTGCTGCAGGTCTTTCCCATTGATGCTGATCTGCCCTGATGACAAGGGTAAATGACGCATGATCAAATTGAACAGGGTACTTTTACCGCAGCCATTTTGACCGATGATCACATAAAAGTTTCCAGGTTCAAAAGTCAGAGAAATAGCATCTAATATTTTACGATCAGCTTGATAAGCAAAGCTAACGTTATCGATTTTAAGAGTCATAGTATATCAACGAGATGATGTTAATGCGAATGATAACCAATAACAAATATGATGTAAACTGCGGGGTTAAAGTGGCTAAAAAAGGGCTGACGCAATAGGAATGCCAAGTTCAGGCTCTGGTTTAAATTGAATGACTAAAATTAAATACAGGATTCACTTCAATAATGAATGTTGCACATCACATTACAACATTCATTCGATAATAAAAATAATCTATTTACTGATTGGGTAGTTTTTCATTTTCCACTCACGGATGCCGCCATCCATTGAGATTACGTCTGTATAACCCATGCGTTGGATGAACTCAGCTGATAATGCAGAGCGATAACCGCCACCGCAGTACAGTACGATACAGGTATCAAGTGCTGGATATTTAGCTTCTAAATCACGTTCGATGATGCCACGCCCCATGTATTCAGCGCCGCTAATACGACTTGCAGCCCATTCGCTTTCTTCGCGCACATCAACGAGTACAAATTGCTTACCTTCGTCTTGCCACTGCTTCACGTCATCACAGCTACATTCTTTGACTACTTTACGTGCTTCATTACATAAATCTAAAAATCGTTGACTATGAGCCATGTTGTTATCCTTTCAGTTAAATACCAAGTGTTTAGTAAACTACTATTTCATTTTGTATTCTATATTTCAATAACTAAAATATAAAAAACAAAAACCCGCACGAGGCGGGTTTTATGACAGTCCAAAGACCAATACGTTAACTAGGTTTCCCCTAAGGCATCGTACCTAAATGCATCTGTCGCACCGTTATAACTCACGATTTGGTTGAGGGCATTATAGCTGGCTTGCATTGGTGTTATTTGATAGTTTTCAGCTTTTGAACTTTGCAGTGAAGTTAAGTTACCCGCAATGTCAAAACCATAATCATAACTGGATAACAACTTTTCTGATTGCTTGAAGATAAGTCTGGCGATATCACCTTTACTATCAAATTGCTATTCTTGGCTGATACCATTTGGCGAACGCAGGGTCGAGCCGACTAAATCCGGTCGCCAGACGTTTTGTGCGGTGACTTCACCTTGTCCATTTCGCTCTTGCAGTTCTAAAAGACCCAGCCTTACAAACAGTTTGCTAACCGATTGTTCATCGTCAACATAATGCTCGTAGCGCCTTAAAAAATGGTCGAAACCATCGCTGAAACAGATTGATTTTTCCATCATATTCAGCCGTAAACGGAATGTCACCGCCATCGCTCAACCAGCAGTGGTTGCATAATAACGAACGTAAAACCATTACGCAGGAAAATATGCCTTCATAAAGTTAAGTTCATTTAGGCCATAATGGCTCTATTTAATGATCTTCAACAAGTCAGAAATGACTACCGACTAACTTTGTTAACATGTTCCACAAGTTAAAAAGACTACCACCTCTATCGAAGAACAAGCACCAAAGTGAAGAAATTAGCATGAAAATTCCCAAAACTAAAACCCCTAAAGGCTTCTTAGAAATCGTTCTCCCAAAAATATTTTCAGGTATATCTTTAAAGCCATACATCCTAAATAATCTAAATCCACCTATGGTCCAGATTACACCGATAGGTAGTCCGGCAAATAACATTAGTAACGTGAAAAATAAATAAATAATTAAGTCAAGGGGATCATTGATTTCCATATATACCTCCAGCAACAGCACCTATCGCACTTCCATGTGAACCATAATTCACAGTCTCTTTGATAGCTGGATTAAAAACTTTTGTGTTTGGTGCTTTATAAAAGTTTTTACCAAAAGCTCCCATTCCGGCCCCTATGATAGCTCCTCCTGCACCGTATACAGCAGCTCTAAACATCCTTTCCACCTCATTGGAACCGTCACAATGCCCTCCACTATTACCAGTAAACTCTTGATAACCGGCGTTAGTAACTCCAGCTAACGCTCCGAAAGCTGCAGCTTTAAAAGCAGTTGAACCAAGGCCCCCTAAAGCACCTGTTACTCCTGCGACCCCAAGGCGCCTCATGTCTAGGTTTCCTGATTGATATTGCTTGTAACCTTCATATGCCATATTTACTAATGCCCCTAATACTAATGGATTCCGTCCATCCGGATCCACATACCCCATCGGGTCGCCATTTACATACGCGTAAAGGTTTATACCGCCTTGCTCCTGCAACGGATCGCGGTTTAGCCAGCGTCCCATATTCGGCATATAAAAGCGGTAACCAAAATAAACTAAACCACTGGTAAAGTCGCTGCGCTTGGTTGAGTATCCAAACGGTTGCTGACTAAAGTCGCTACCGAACACTTCACCATAAGGGTTGTATTCATATTCTGCAATTTGACTGCCATCTTGCTTCGTGACGGCAAGCACATGACCTAAATGATTGGTTTGATAATAATAACGCTTATTAGCGGTTTTCATGCTAAGTAAACCGCCAACACCACCAGGTTGATATAGGTTCCAAGCAAACTCAGCGATGGTACTATTATCAGCATCGCGCTGCTCTAGCTCGACTAGACCAAAGCGTACAAAAGCTTTCGTTGCAGCAAGATAGCGTTGATAACGCGCCAACGTGCTGTCATAGGTATAAGCAAAGGCTTCACGGATCACTTTACCATTCTTGCTGAAATCTAACTGTATTAAGCGATTTTCTGCATCATACATTGCGGTAAATGAAATATTACCAGCCAGTAAACCTTTAATCAGGTTACCGTCAGCATCGTACCTAAATGCATCTGTCGCACCGTTATAACTCACGATTTGGTTGAGGGCATTATAGCTGGCTTGCATTGGTGTTATTTGATAGTTTTCAGCTTTTGAACTTTGCAGTGAAGTTAAGTAACCCGCAGGGTCGAGCCGACTAAATCCGGTCGCCAGACGTTTTGTGCGGTGACTTCACCTTGTCCATTTCGCTCTTGTAGTTCTAAAAGACCCAGCCTTACAAACAGTTTGCTAACCGATTTTTGTAATCTATCCCAAGGGATAAAACAGGCTTCAAAAAGTATGATTCATTGTCGGTCTCATCAAAATAATAAGGGCTTAACTCAAAGTTATTAGCCAATGAATGCCATACATTATTTTAATTACGTCGATAAAATGCATAACATACCGTACACGTCATATATCTCCCCTCCCATTTCCCAATTCAAGTACTGGCAACATTACTAAAGTATTTCCACGCACCAAAAACAAAGTAGTACACAAGAAATCCCCCCCTCCATATCAAG
The DNA here is from genome assembly GCF_018219435.1 of Moritella sp. 28. Taxonomy (NCBI): domain Bacteria; kingdom Pseudomonadati; phylum Pseudomonadota; class Gammaproteobacteria; order Alteromonadales; family Moritellaceae; genus Moritella; species Moritella sp. 28. The sequence goes on from NZ_CP056121.1 coordinate 4,237,692, forward strand.
CAGCTGGTTAACACTTCAGACAATTCCATTGCATGTGATGAACTCAATTCAAAATAAAATATTCCATAATGGAAAAGCGGTATTAGTGGTACAGCTATCCCTGCCAACTTCCACCGATTTAAAATGCCCCATGCAATAAACACATGTACTACTCCTAATACCATCATTGAAATCGAAGAAGTAACTTTCACCTCTCCAACATAAGACGAAAATGAAGGGATAAATAACGCTAACAATTCAATACTCCCCAAAATAAATGAGGCCATACATAGAATTCGCAGTACCCAAGGTATACTTTCAATCACAACAATAAAATGATTACAGTGCTCTCTAATTTTCAATAGTTTCTGAATTAGATCTGCCATAATTTCATGTTTCCATGTAAATACATCAAGAATAAAATTGAAGACAAACCGGCCTAGTTGCGAAAGTTATATCCATAACTAAAAATAACAACAAACCAAAAAAATGAAAATAAACTAACATATCTAACTACCCTTTGTATTTTTTTTCCCCTTTCCGTTAATTTAATTTTCCCGTCAAAAATAACAAGAAAATTAACGTCAAAGAGCTCTCCTTTTTCTTTATAAAAATTAATTAAAATTGGCCCTAAAACCATTGATAAACCAAACAAACCAAAGAGAATAAAAAGTACAACCCCAATAACAAGATCAATTGACATAAGTAAAACCTCAAAAACACACATTTATACCCACCTTATTTAGCATGGTGGGTTACTTCCCCCAGCAGGAAGATAATGGTTTATTAAATAGCAACACGATTGCTTGATGATAAGTCTGGCGATGTCACCTTTACTATCAAATTGCCATTCTTGGCTGATACCATTTGGCGAACGCAGGGTCGAGCCGACTAAATCCGGTCGCCAGACGTTTTGTGCGGTGACTTCACCTTGTCCATTTCGCTCTTGCCGTTCTAAAAGACCCGGCCTTACAAAGAGTTTGCTAACCGATTGTTCATCGTCAACATAACGCTCGTAGCGCCTTAAAAAATGGTCGAAGCCATCGCTGAAACGCTCTTCAAGCCTGCCTTGATTACTGAAGCTGATGTTAGTCAGACGGTTTTCTGCATCATATTCAGCCGTAAACGGTATATCGCCGAGCATCGTTCAACCCGACGTACTACCCTATTACGTCTAAATTAATTTTTGTTCTTGCAGATAATTTATTAAATTATCTGCACATCCGTCTCGATTTGATACAATATACTTTTTAGATTTCAATTTAATTATAATAATGTGTCGGTTCATATTGAAAAATATACGCCAAGGATCACTAATTCTGCTTTCAATAATATTCACTTTCTTAAACCGAAAGTCTAAATTAACAATATCTACCATAATTGACTCATTAAAATAGAATTCAACTTTTATTTTTCCATCACATAGGTAAATTTTTGATACTATTTTTAATGCCGTCATCAAAAATGATACAAAAAAAGGAAGAGCAATAATAATTGGTAACAATTGAAATAAAAAAAGACCACCTGTGTGTATAATAAAAAAAACATAACCCAACATTGCAAAAAAATGAATCGAAATCACAGTGAAAATCTCATTTTTTTTGACTTTAGATACATATATAGCTCTCATTTATTAAGCTCCCCACCTAATATACTCATTGTTGTTGCTAGGCCAAAATCTAATTGAGCACCTAAAAATACCCCACCTGAATATCCAGTCAATTTGCCGGCGATTCCGGACCCTAACCCTGCACCAAACATGGATCCATAATTAAAACATGAATAATCCTTGTTCTTTCCACTCATCGTTGCCATTTGTCCCATGGCATTACCAAGCATTGCACCTAAAGCTGGGCCTAATGGAAAACTGGCTAGACCTCCAAATCCACCCCAAACTGCCCCATCAACTATATCGTCAAAGTTCCCTCCCTGAACCCCGGCACCAATCCCCCCATTAACAGCCCCAATACCAGTGTTTATTACAATCAAAATAACTAATGGATTCCGTCCATCCGGATCCACATAACCCATCGGGTCGCCATTTACATACGCGTAAAGGTTTATTCCGCCTTGCTCCTGCAACGGATCGCGGTTTAGCCAGCGTCCCATATTCGGCATATAAAGCGGTAACCAAAATAAACTAAACCACTGGTAAAGTCGCTGCACTTGGTTGAGTATCCAAACGGTTGCAGACTAAAGTTACTGCCAAATACTTCACCGTATGGATTATATTCATATTTCGCTATATTACTGCCGTCCTGCTGAGTGACTGCAAGCACGTGGCCTGAAGAGTGGTTAAATACCATTAATCGTTTAGGTCAATTAAAATCCATAGGATAAATAGATATATCCACCCATATATAGACACCCAATTATAGATACCTAGTTATGGATAATTATTCGCGCATATTATCAACCTAATTTACGCCGTACAATTAAGCTTACATAAGCGTGTTTAAGTGAATGTAAGATATTGATATTTTTAATTACTGCCAAAATGGTTAATATTATTCATGATATTAATGAATCCAAATGTTCCAAAGAAAGTACAACCTTGTGGTCCATCCGACAGGTCGTAAATCGTATAAAACGTGGAACCAACTAGATTAAACAGATGTATAATAGTAAAGGGATAACAGTAAGGAGATAACAGTAATTGGCCTTCATGTGTGGATAGAAAAAATAGGCCAATGGAGAGAGAAACAATTCTGCAGATAATTTTAGGCCCATAACGAATGGGGCCCAAATGTCTTTAATTAAATTACTGAACGAATAAAAAACAAAAACCCGCACGAGGCGGGTTTTATGACAGTCCGAAGACCAATACGTTAACTAGGTTTCCCTAAGGCTTACATCATTGGGTCTTGGTCTGCGCCTTCTTTTTCTACCACTGGTGGTAACATCGTTTCGCGGCTTACGCCTAAGCGTAGTGCTAATGCACTTGCTACGTAAATCGAAGAATATGTACCAACCACGATACCAATCAGCAATGCAAGTGCAAAACCGTGGATCAGTGCGCCACCTTTCAGGAATAATGATACTAATACCATTAATGTTGTACCTGACGTGATTAACGTACGTGATAATGTCTGCGTTAATGATACGTCCATGATTTCCACAGAATCATCAGTGCGCATACGGCGGAAGTTTTCACGGATACGGTCAAATACCACGATAGTATCATTCAGTGAATAACCAATAACGGTCAATAGCGCCGCTAAAATAGTTAAATCAAATTCAATCTGTAATACCGAGAAGATACCTAACGTGATAATAACGTCATGCGCAAGGGCCAATACAGCACCCGATGCTAAACGCCATTCAAAACGTACACCAACATAAAGCAAGATACAAATTAACGCAGCAAGCAGCGCTAGACCACCTTGCTCTGCTAATTCATCACCAACGTTTGGACCAACAAACTCGATACGACGCATTTCTACGCTCTTATCATAGCCCTGTAACGCAGTGATAATTTGACTACCAAGATGCTTATTATCCAAATCTTCACGTGGAGCAATACGGATCAGGACATCACGACTAGAGCCGAAATGTTGGATCACCGCATCATCAAATCCTTCTGCAGATAACAGCGGACGGATAACCTCAAGATCAGCAGGTTTATCATAACCTACTTCAATCACGGTACCACCAGTGAAATCAAGACCCCAATTAATACCTTTAATCGCAATAGAAGATATCGATAAAATAACTAACAGCGCTGATAAAATAAACGCGGGCTTCGCCATCTTCATAAAGTGGATCGTGCGTTCTGTTTTAATAATTTCAAACATAATTAATCCCCTTAGATTGAAAGTTTATCGATTTTTTTATTACCCCAAAGGAAATTCACGATCGCACGTGTACCAATGATGGAAGTAAACATAGAAGCAGCAATACCAATTGCTAACGTAATAGCGAAACCTTTAATCGCACCAGTACCAACCGCAAACAAAATGATCGCCGTTAATAGCGTGGTAATGTTGGCATCGGCAATGGTTGATAACGCATTATCATAACCACTATGAATTGCTTGCTGAATGCTTCTGCCTTCTTTCAGCTCTTCACGAATACGTTCAAATACCAGCACGTTCGCATCAACCGCCATACCGATTGTTAATACGATACCGGCAATACCTGGTAGCGTCATTGTCGCGCCAGGAATCATCGACATAATACCAATGATCATGATGATGTTTGCAGATAATGCGACATTGGCAACAATACCAAATTTACGGTAGTAGATAGCCATGAAGATAACAATTGCAATCATGCCATAAATCATCGCAGCTAAGCCGTTTTCAATATTTTGCTTACCTAAGCTAGGACCGATGGTACGTTCTTCAACGATTTGAACTGGCGCAACTAACGCACCTGCACGTAATAATAACGCCAGATTTTTAGCTTCGCTTGCACTGTCTAAACCTGTAATACGGAAGCTACGGCCTAACTGTGCTTGAATTGTCGCCACGTTAATGACTTCTTCAATTTTTTTCAGTTTCGATTTGCCATCAGCAGTTTTCTCACCCGTTGGTTTGTATTCAATGAATACAGTTGCCATTGATGTACCGATTGCTTTCTTCGTCGCACGAGACATTTTACTGCCACCTTGCGAATCAAGATCGATATTAACCTGTGAACGACTAAACTCATCTAAGCTCGATGTTGCACCTGTGATGTGGTTACCAGTTAAGATAACTTGTTTCTTCAGCACAACAGGACGGCCTTCACGCGTGGTGTATTTTTGGCTACCAGCAGGTACTCGGCTGCTGTAAGGGTCTGCTTTATTATCAACTAAACGGAATTCTAACGTTGCTGTTGCGCCTAAAATCTCTTTCGCACCAGCAGTATCCTGAACACCCGGTAATTCAACTACAATGCGGTCTGCACCTTGACGCTGTACAAGCGGTTCAGCAACACCTAATTGGTTTACACGGTTACGGATAATAGTAATATTTTGTTGAAGGGCATATTCTTTGATTTCGGCAAGTTTAGCTTCTGACATTTTTGCCGTTAGACTAAATTGACCATTATTTTCACTGTCATTTAACAGTAGGTCTGCATATTTAGACTTAAGGAATTTTTCTGCTTTATCGCGCGTTTCAACATCACGAAAACGTGCTGTAACACCGTTACTGTTTTTACGTATTGCGGTATAACGCAGTTTTTCTTCACGTAAATCGGTACGGAAATCTTGCAACATTTGATCTTGTGCTTTCACTAACGCTTCTTGCATATCAACTTCGAGTAAGAAGTGAACACCGCCGCGTAAGTCCAGACCCAGTTTTAGTGGTCCAGCACCAACAGCTTGTAACCATTCAGGTGTAGCAGGTGCAAGGTTTAAAGCAACAATGAATGCCTGACCAAGTTGTTCTTTTAAGATTTCACTAGCAAGGAGTTGTTGTTCGCTGTCATTTAAACGAATTAACACTTGGTTTTTTTCTAATGAAACACTTTTATAACTGATTTCTTGTTTATCGAGTTCTGCTTTAACTTTATCGAGTGTTGATACTTCAATAACAGCACCACGTGCAGCAGAGACTTGAACAGCGGGGTCTTCCCCGTATAGATTCGGTGTGGCATAGAGTAAACAAATGGCGATCGTAGCGATCACCATTAGATACTTCCACAGAGGATATTTGTTTAACACAATATTACCTTACTGGGATACGGAAAAGATTAAAGCGACTTCATGCTGCCTTTTGGTAATACAGCGGCAATGTAATCACGCTTAATAGTAATGTTCGTTGCTTCAGCAATACTGATCACAACATAATCATTACCATCAGAAATTTTTGTGATCTTACCTACGATGCCACCAACAGTAAGTACTTCTTCACCTTTTGACAATGATGACATTAGGTTCTTCTGTTCTTTTTGACGTTTCGCTTGTGGGCGGTAGATCATGAAGTAAAAGATCACACCGAAAATACCTAACATGATCAACATTTCGTAACCACCACCAGCTGGAGCAGAAACACCTTCAGCAGCAACTGCATTTGCAATGAAAAGACTCATTTTTATTTTCCTTTATAAATATTAGACATAGATATGATAAACCAATCACATTACATTACTACTAATGAGAAAGGTTTACCAAACTTTGATCGACAATCAGATTAGTGTTTGCTTAATAATTAAGCGTCAGACTTCGCTAAAGGTGGCACTTCACGGCCTTGTTTAGTATAGAAATCTGTAACAAACGCTTCAAACGTATCAGAATCAATCGCGTCACGGATACCTTGCATCAGGTTTTGGTAGTAACGCAAGTTATGCATTGTATTTAAACGCGCACCTAAGATTTCGTTACATTTGTCTAAATGATTCAGGTATGAACGTGAGTAATTCTTACATGTGTAGCAATCACATTCAGGATCAAGTGTACTGGTATCTGTTTTATGCTTGGCATTACGGATCTTGATTACACCTTCACTTGTGAACAAGTGACCATTACGTGCATTACGTGTTGGCATTACACAGTCAAACATATCCACACCGCGACGAACACCTTCAACCAAATCTTCAGGTTTACCAACGCCCATTAGGTAGCGTGGTTTATCTTCTGGGATTTGTGGGCAAGTGTGCTCCAGAATACGGTGCATGTCTTCTTTTGGTTCACCTACAGCTAGGCCACCAACAGCATAACCGTCAAAACCAATGTCTAATAGCCCTTTTACAGAAATATCACGTAAGTGCTCGTAAACACCACCTTGAATAATACCAAACAAGTTATTTTTGTTATCTAGTTTATCAAAGTGATCACGTGAACGTTGTGCCCAACGTAATGACATGCGCATTGATTTTTCAGCTTCAGACTCTGTCGCTGGGTATGGCGTACATTCATCAAAAATCATGACAACGTCAGAACCTAGGTCATCTTGGATCTCCATTGAAGTTTCAGGATCTAAGAAAATCTTGCTACCATTTACAGGGTGACGGAAATGCACACCCGCTTCAGTAATTTTACGCATTTTACCTAGGCTGAATACTTGGAAACCGCCTGAATCCGTCAGGATAGGACCCTGCCAGTTCATGAAGTTATGTAAACCACCGTGTTGCTTCATTACTTCCTGACCAGGACGTAACCACAGGTGGAAGGTATTACCTAAAAGAATATCAGCGCCGGTTGCGTCAACTTCTTCTGGTGTCATACCTTTAACCGTACCGTAAGTACCTACTGGCATGAATGCAGGAGTTTCAACAACACCACGTTCAAAGATTAAGCGTCCACGACGTGCGTTACCAGTTGTTTTATCTAATTCGTACTTTAACTTCATATAAACCTCAAGTCAGAGAAACAGTCTGACATTACTTCTCTCAAAAATTCAAACAACGTACTTCAATAGCAATTGTTTATCGTTAACAAACTAGCCGTGAATAGATACACATCAACTCACGGCTAATTGAATTTATTTTGCCGTTTGTTTAGTGACAAACATGGCGTCGCCATAACTGAAGAAACGGTATTTTTCAGCAATAGCATGTTGATAAGCGGGCATCACATGGTCATAACCAGCGAATGCAGATAACAACATAATCAACGTTGATTCAGGTAAGTGGAAATTAGTGACCATTGCATCAACAAGTTGGAACTCGTAACCAGGGTAAATAAAGATTTCAGTATCATCAAAAAATGGCGCTAGCGGTAAGCCTTTTGCCATTGTTGCTTGCGCAGCACTTTCTAAAGAACGCACTGACGTTGTACCCACAGCAATCACACGACCGCCGTTCGCTTTTGTTTCTGCAATTTTAGCGACAACGTCTTCAGAAACTTCGGCATACTCAGAGTGCATATGATGATCTAAGATATTATCCACACGTACTGGCTGGAAAGTACCCGCGCCAACGTGCAGCGTCACAAACGCCGTGTTTACACCTTTCTTAGCAAGTTCTGCTAACAATGGTTCATCAAAGTGTAAGCCCGCTGTTGGCGCCGCAACAGCACCCGGCTTTTCATTATAGACCGTTTGGTAGCGTTCTTTATCTGAATCTTCGTCAGGACGATCGATATAAGGTGGCAATGGCATATGACCAATGTCTTCCAATATTTCTAATACATGACGTTCATCTAAAAATTTAAGTTCAAATAACGCATCGTGGCGCGCAACCATCTCGGCATTCACAGAGCCTTCTAAGATGAGTTGAGCACCTACTTTAGGTGACTTAGAAGAACGCACATGCGCAAGTACAGAGCTGTCACTAATAACGCGTTCAACAAGCACTTCAATTTTACCACCTGAAGCTTTTTGACCGTACATACGCGCAGGAATAACACGCGTATTATTAAATACCATCAGATCGCCAGCTTCAACTAAATCGAGAATGTCAGCAAACTGCTTATCAGCCAGCTCGCCACTATTACCATTTAGTTGGAGTAGACGGCTTGAACGGCGATCCGCTTTCGGATAACGGGCAATTAACTCGTCAGGAAGACTAAAATTAAAATCTGAAACCTGCATGAAGGTACCTTAAAATCGAACTTACAATTGAAATAGTCCGCTAGTCTAGTTATCAACAGGAAGAATATCAAGAGAAGAAGAGATTTGTTCTAATTATGATGGTTTAAATAACCTCAGTCCTAGATAAGAGCGACTGTTATCAGTGCTCGAACAGGCCGTAATGAATAACAAAAGACTTGAAAATATAAAACCGTAGGCAAAAAAAAGCAGCTCAAGAGCTGCTTTTCATATTCATATCAGTATTGTCTACTTAATTAAGTGAGGATTATTCCCACTCAATTGTTGCAGGTGGCTTACCAGATACATCGTAAACCACACGAGAAATACCATCAATTTCATTGATAATACGGTTTGAAACATGACCGATTAAATCATACGGAAGATGTGACCAACGCGCAGTCATAAAGTCGATTGTTTCTACACAACGCAGTGATACAACCCAATCATATTTACGGCAATCGCCCATTACGCCTACAGAGCGTACTGGTAAGAATACAACAAATGCTTGGCTTACTTTATGGTAAAGTTCCGCTTTGTGTAATTCTTCGATGAAGATAGCATCAGCACGACGTAATAGGTCGCAATATTCTTTCTTCACTTCGCCAAGTACACGCACACCTAGACCAGGTCCAGGGAATGGGTGACGGTAAAGCATGTCGTATGGTAGACCTAATTCAAGACCAATCTTACGCACTTCATCTTTAAATAATTCACGTAATGGCTCAACCAGACCCATTGCCATATCGTCAGGTAAACCACCTACGTTATGGTGTGATTTAATCACGTGTGCTTTACCATTTTTGGTCGCAGCAGACTCGATAACGTCAGGGTAGATAGTACCTTGTGCTAACCATTTAGCATTGCTTAATTTTTTCGATTCTTCATCAAAGATTTCAACAAATACACGGCCGATAATTTTACGTTTAGTTTCAGGATCATTTTCGCCAGCCATTTGCTCAAGGAAACGATCTTCAGCTTTAACATGAACAATGTTTAGACCGAAATGATCACCAAACATATCCATTACTTGCTGACCTTCGTTTAAACGAAGCAAACCGTTATCAACGAATACACAAGTCAACTTATCGCCAATTGCACGTTGTAATAACATAGCAACTACTGATGAATCAACACCACCAGATAAACCTAGAATAACTTCATCATCACCAATTTGCGCTTTCATACGTGCAACTGCATCGTCGATGATTGAGCTTGAAGTCCAAAGTCCATCACAGCCACAGATATCTTTAGCAAAGTGAGAAAGCATACGCTCACCTTGACGAGTATGTGTTACTTCTGGGTGAAATTGAACGCCGTAAAAACGTTTTTCTTCGTTTGCCATCGCAGCAAACTGACAAGTCGCTGTGTTAGCAACTGTTACAAAGCCTTCTGGAATAGCAGAAACTTTATCACCGTGGCTCATCCATACGTCTAATAGTGCTTTACCAGAATCAGATACTGCATCTTCGATAGACTTGAACAGCGCAGAAGGAGATTGCATCTCAATTTGTGCATAACCAAATTCGCCTTCGCCAGTACCTTTAATGACTTTGCCACCAAGTTGCTCAGACATTGTTTGCATACCGTAACAGATACCCAGTACAGGTACGCCTGCGTTGAATACATATTCAGGTGCACGAGGTGAACCCGCTTCTGTTACGCTTTCAGGGCCACCAGCAAGGATAATACCGTTTGGATTGAATTCACGGATTGCCGCTTCATCTACATCCCATGTCCATAATTCACAGTAAACACCGATTTCACGGATACGACGAGCGATTAACTGCGTATATTGAGAACCAAAGTCCAGAATTAGGATTTTTTGCTCATGAATATTTGTGGTCATTAAAGATATTCCTGTAAATATATTTAGTAGTAGTATTTGTAATAATAGTAAGAGGAGACACTTGTCTCCCCTTACATTATCAGTTTCTAACTATGCGTTCAGCTAAGCTTAGTTTGAACGGTAGTTTGGCGCTTCTTTAGTCATAATCACATCGTGAACATGGCTTTCTGTGATACCAGAACCAGTGATACGAACAAATTCAGCTTTCGTGTTCATGTCATGAATCGTTGCACAACCAGTTAGACCCATTGAAGAACGAATACCACCCATTTGTTGATGGATGATTTCTTTCAATTTACCTTTATAAGGAACACGGCCTTCAATACCTTCTGGTACTAATTTGTCAGCAGCGTTTTCTGATTGGAAGTAACGGTCAGATGACCCCTTAGACATAGCGCCTAATGAACCCATACCACGGTATGACTTGTATGCACGGCCTTGGTAAAGTTCAACTTCACCTGGTGCTTCTTCAGTACCAGCGAACATAGAACCAACCATTACACATGATGCACCAGCAACAAGTGCTTTCGCGATATCGCCAGAGAAACGGATACCACCATCAGCGATAACTGGAACACCAGTACCTTCTAATGCTGTCACTGCATCGTTAATTGCTGTGATTTGTGGCACACCAACACCTGTAACGATACGGGTAGTACAGATTGAACCAGGGCCGATACCAACTTTAACACAGCTAACGCCAGCTTCTACTAGTGCTAGAGCACCTGCACCAGTTGCTACGTTACCACCGATGATTTCTAAATCAGGGTATGCAGCACGCGTTTCTTTAATGCGGTTTAAAACACCTTGAGAATGACCGTGAGATGAATCAATTAATAATACATCCACACCGGCTTCTACTAATGCATCGATACGTTCTGCAGTAGAACCACCAGCACCAACAGCAGCACCTACACGTAAACGACCTAATTCGTCTTTACATGCATTTGGTTTTTTCTCTGCTTGTTTAAAATCTTTAACCGTGATCATACCCGTTAGTTTAAAGTCTGTATTTACTGCAAGTACTTTTTCAATACGGTGTTTGTGCATTAGGCCAAGCACTTCTTCACGAGAAGCTTTCTTTCCAACAGTCACTAAACGATCTTTCGGTGTCATCACGGATTCAACTAGGGTAGTTAAATCATCAACAAAACGTACATCACGACCAGTAATGATACCCACTAGGTCATTGGCTTCGGTTACTACAGGAAAGCCAGCAAAACCGTATTGCTTAGCTAGTTCAGCTACATCAGCAATTGTCATGTCAGGTTTTACAGTAACGGGCTCAGCAACAATACCACTTACATATTTCTTCACTAAACGTACTTCAGCTGCTTGACGTTCAATAGACATGTTTTTGTGAACGAAACCAATACCACCTTCTTCAGCTAACGCGATCGCTAAACGACCTTCAGTTACTGTGTCCATCGCAGCAGCAAGCATTGGGATATTTAGTTGGATGTTTTTTGTTAGTTGAGTTTTTAGGTCAGCATCGTTCGGTAAAACAGTTGAATGAGCAGGTACAAGTAGTACGTCATCAAAGGTAAGGGCTTCTTTGGCAATTCTTAGCATGGGCAATATCTCACCTCGTTAAAGGTATAAAATGGACGACATAATTGGTATAAATATTGCGGACGAAGTATATGGATGCTTGTGGGTAAAAGCAAACTATATTTCAACTTTTTTTAGTTGTCATTGATCTTAATCCCCATTAAAAAGTAAATCTGCTACAATATACCGACGTAATTACACCTAATTTTAACTGCTTAACGCTTAGAGAGCCTTATTTTGAACAATACCAATATTTATACAGTGACTCACTTAAATGCCAGCGTTAGGCAATTGCTTGAATCAGAGATGGGGACGCTGTGGTTAACTGGCGAAATCTCCAACTTTGTCGCACCAGCATCTGGACATTGGTACTTATCACTTAAAGATAGCCGATCACAAGTTCGCTGTGCAATGTTCAAAGGCAACAACCGTCGAGTAACATTCCGTCCAGCCAACGGCCAGCAAGTATTAGCCAAAGTACGCGTCACCATGTACGAGCCGCGGGGTGAATATCAATTAGTGATTGAATCATTAAGCCCGGCCGGCGACGGTTTATTACAACAGCAATATGAGCAGTTAAAAGCATCGTTAGATGCACAAGGTTATTTTGCCCAAGCACATAAAAAAGCCCTGCCCCTACATGCCAAACGCATTGGCATTGTTACTTCGGCAACCGGTGCTGCGGTACATGATATTCTGACCGTACTTGAACGTCGTAGCCCTAACTTACCGGTGATTATTTACCCAACGCTGGTGCAAGGCGCACAAGCAGCACCCGCGATTGTTAATGCTATTAATATTGCCAATCAGCGTAATGAAGTTGATTTGTTGATTGTCGGCCGCGGTGGCGGTTCATTAGAAGACTTATGGTGCTTCAATGAAGCTTCTGTTGCCCAAGCTATTTTTAACAGTCAATTACCCATTATCAGCGCCGTTGGCCACGAGATCGACGTCACTATCGCCGATTTCGTCGCCGATATGCGCGCACCAACCCCTTCTGCCGCAGCCGAACTTGTGAGTCAGGATCAAGCGCACCTCCAACATCAAGTGAGTAACCTGAGCCGACGTTTAAACAAAGCCATACAAACACAGTTAGCAAAAAAGCAACATCAACAGCGTTACTTACAACAAGCGTTGATGAACCAACACCCACAACGTAAATTACAGCAGCAAAGTCAAAAGCTCGATGAACTTAGTCTACGTTTAAACCAAGCAGTTAATCGCCATATTGGTAAGCAAAATTTACATTTAACCCAACTAACGGGTCGTTTACAGTCTCATTCTCCAGTGCATAAATTAACCGCGATGCAGCAACAACAAGCTAATTTACAAACTCGCTTACACAGTGCAATGCAACGCCGTTTACAACAAGAACAAAACCACTTACAAAACCTTGTACAACAACTCCAGACTGTTAGCCCATTAGCCACACTAACCCGTGGTTATTCAATTACGCAGAATGACAAACACCAAGTGATCACCTCTGTGGCCAAACTAAAATCTGGCGACAAGCTAGTCACCCGTTTTACCGATGGCGAAATACGTTCCACCATCGATTAACTTTAGATAAACAACTGATTTAAATGACACCCAGTCACAAATAAATTTTAGTTTAATAAAAATAATCAAAAAAAAGACCTTGTGATATCAGCTACTCGGCCGATAGCCTAAATAGCTTTAATTTATGGACATCACAAGGCAGCTAAATCATGAATTCTATTAAAAATATTTACTCTTCCTACTTCATTGCGTTTATGTTCGCAATCATGGTATTAACAACGATCGGCATTAAAACCTTCGTCTCACCACAGCTACTTGAATCTTCAGAAGACATCATTCATAAATCATTACAAACAGTATCTGAAAATGTATTTAGTAAACTCAATAAAGTAGAAGCTCAACAAAAAAATATCACGCAAGTTGTCCCTGAGTTATCGAGTGAACAAATTGATAAATTACTACCAGCATTAGTCGATCAATATGGTGATAGTAACGTATTTGGTGGTGGTATTTGGCCATTACCTGATCAGCGCGAAGAAGGCACGCGTAAATTCAGTTCTTTTGTGCATCGTGATAGTAACAACCAATTGATCAGCAATGATTACTGGAATACCGCTGCGGCGCCAAATTATTTTGAACAGTCTTGGCACAGAGCCGGACAAAATGCTCCAAGAGGCACCTGTGCTTGGGCACCTGCATATAAAGATTCGGCAAGTACCGAAGCACGTACCAACTGTAGTATGGGTATCTATAAAGACGGTCGTCTGTATGGAGCGGCAACAATTGACGTAACACTCGGTTTCTTTAATCAACTTGCTAAAAACTTAGAGCAAGAGTTCGGAGGCTACATTCTGGTTGTCGAACAAGATGGTAAGATCCTGAATAATACAGCAGCAACCTCGGGAGATTTATTATTAAAAACCACCTCATCTCTGGCATCTCGCTCTGCATTTATTAATGCCGTCAATGGCAACTTAAACAATCAAAATAACAAACAATATATTAGTTATGACGCAGAGAATGGCGAAGAGTACGCGCTGTATTTTGAACCATTAGAAGGCACACCATGGTCAATTGCGTTAGCAGTGCCAGTAGCATCTTTACATGAAAATGAATCGGTTATTTTATCGATTATTGCGGCAATCCAATTACCGTTAATGCTGGCTATCATTTGTTTTTGTTATATTACCTTTAAACGCCTGTCACAGCGCTTGATTGTATTACGTGAGAGCATTGACTTACTTTCACAGGGTAATGCAGATCTAACAACACGTGTGCAAATCAAAGAAAATGATGAAGTCGGTGATATTGGTAATTCAGTAAATAACTTTATTGATTACTTACACACGTTAATGCTATCTGTTAATGATTCTTCAGGCAAAATATCGGGATCATTGGCGCAAGTTGAAGAACAAACTCAAATCACCAATAACATCGTCATTAGTCACGCAAAAGAAACAGAGCAAGCAGTGACAGCGATGGAGGAGATGAGTACCACCGCGACGATTGTAGCGACCAATGCAGCAGACGCAGCAGCAGCCACCCAGCAAATGCACGATGCAGTATCACAATCAAAAATAACGGTTATTCGCGCATCAAGTAACGTACAAACCTTACTGGATGATGTTGAAGATACTGTGGTCAATATTGAAAGCATGGCACAGCATACTCAACAAATTAGTGCTGTACTCACCGTGATCGGCGACATTGCAGAACAAACTAACTTACTTGCACTTAATGCGGCAATTGAAGCAGCCCGAGCGGGTGAGCAAGGCCGTGGTTTTGCCGTGGTAGCCGATGAAGTCAGAGCATTAGCAGCACGCACACAAAACAGCACATCTGAAATTAATGCCATGTTAACGAAGCTTAATTCAGGGGTAAATGCGGTAGTCAATGCGATGGATAAAACCAAAGAGCGCTGTATTACCACTGCAACGGATACCCAAGAAGTAAATCAAGATTTAGATAGTATGGAAGTGGCTATTTCAACCATCAGTGAGCTCACCATTCAAATAGCGTCTGCGGCAGAAGAACAAAGTACGGTAAGTACTGAAGTAACGCGAAATATGAGTGAAATACAACTTATCGTGCACGAACTATCAAATAATGCAGAACATACGACAGCGACAACTCAAGAACTCGGTACCATGAATACTGAATTAAAAGAGGTGGTTGGTAAATTTAATTTATAACGACAGCACTCACTGAATATCAGCCTTGTTTGTTTATTGCAGACAAGGCTTTTTATCTTTAATCATAATCAAAAGTCACACTCTGAAAATGAGGGTTATCGACTGTCACATCGAGCGTTAAGATCGTATCGAGTACAATCAAACGAATAACATCATCAACCGTCATCTTAATACACTCATCTCGATTTTCATTACGTTGCGTATCGAGCCCAATACCGTATATTTCAGCACCCGATTTAAGCGTTAACTTAACCGGGTATTTGTGCATACACACTATTTCAATATAGTCATACTGATCGCATTTCATCATAATTATATCCCCACGTTAAACTGAAACAAGTGCTAACTTTTATCATAGTAGTTAAACATATACTAATTTTAGCTCTTTACAAACTAACGCTAACGTATGAATGCACCTTGTCATCAAATGAGAGGACATTAACCTAAGCGCTTCGCCCAATTACCCGCATTGTCACGAGTACAATTTTCTTCACTATCAAACTTCACTTGCTTGTTGATATTTTTGAGTCTCACATCAACTGCATTAAGTGCTTGAGTCAATAAACCATGTAAGCGCTGATCTTGCTGCGATGCCGTCAATTGAGCAATATCAGCATTGCTATCAAACACACAGATTATTTTTAAAGATGCAGGAAAATTCGAGTAATTAACGGTGTGTGTTAACCATTGAAACCCCTGAATTTCGTCTTTTGCATCTTCACAAACACAAGTAAGCACTTTGCATAAAGTATTATCAATCTTCTTTTCAGTTTTAGTCATGTTCTGCCAGCTGTTATTTTCTGAGTATTTATACCGCTATCCTACCGTAAATAATATCCTATAAACAATAAAGCCAACCCGAAGGCTGGCAATATTTAACAAGGTGCAATTAGCCATTAATCGCTAAAAATTCATCGGAGTTAACTAAACACCAACTTCACCACCGTCGTGTTTACGAATAATAACCGTTGCGGCACGTGGTCGAACCGTTTTGTTACTTGGTGTTTCCATCGATGCATCGTTACTGTACGGCCAATTTTTAGGGTGCTGAATATTCAAAAACAGGTCAGTTTGAGCAGGACTAAAAGCTAAGCCTGTAACTTCAGCACCATTAGGACCAACAAAGAAACGTTTTAGTGCGGCTTGATTCTCGCTGTTAATTGTCTCTAATTCGTCAGTATCAGTGGTTAGCTGACTTGGTACGACAGCTAACATTTGATCATTTGTGTACTCAGTTAGTTCCGGCGCGCCATTATCCGTCTGGATCCACATGATACCGCGTGAATCAAATGCAAGACCATCTGGACTTGCAAACTGATTTAGCTCGTCTAATCCAGAGATATTAACTTCTGGTGCTGCATCTTCTGCCGCACCAAATACAAAGATATCCCAGCTAAATTGCTCAGCATTATCGCCTTCTTGCCAACGAATAATATGCCCAGTGCTATTATTTAATCTTGGGTTAGCAGGATTAGTTGTATCTGTACGTTTGGTATTATTGGTCAAGGTCATGTATACCGCACCATTAACAGGATCAACGGCCGCCCACTCAGGACGATCCATTGGCGTCGCACCAACAAGATCCGCAGCCCCAGCTGTATTTAAAATAATATCAGCAAGATTAGCGAAGTGATCTGCTAACACACCTTTATCTTTCGTAACCGCAGTCATGGTTAGTGGTAACCATACACCAACCCCATTATCGTCAAAACGTGCGACATATAAAGTGCCTTGATCCATATACTTATCACCCACAGTTAAACGGTCAGTGCGACTGGCGTCAGCAGGATCCCACAAAGCATCAGAAACAAATTTATAAATATATTCAAAACGAGAATCATGGCCAGAATAAAATACTATCGGTTTACCTGCAGTCACTTTTCCATAAACACAATCTTCATGGCGGAAACGCCCTAATGCAGTACGTTTGATCGCCTTTGATTGATTATCATAAGGGTCGATTTCAACAATATAACCATAACCATTAGCTTCATTACGGTAGTCATCAGTCGCACTCGTACCTTTAATCGTAATATCAAAACGACTAAATTCATCAGCAACTTCATCAACATTACCCGCTAAATCATCCCAACCATAACGGGTATTCTTATCATCAATGCCGATACGTTTCTGATCAGGTGTTTGCGTACCAGTATTAACAAAGTAACCCGGCCAATTTTCTTCACAAGTCAGGTAGGTGCCCCATGGCGTATAACCATTACCACAGTTATTAAGCGTACCACGTACTTTATCGCCATCTGTAGCGAAAGCCGTTACGAGTAATTCCTTATCAGCAGCAGGGCCGCTAATATCCATAATGGTAGCACCTGTAAAACGACGATTATGGCTATCATTTTTAACGACATCCCAAATACCATTAGTTTGCTTAATACGTACAACGGTAACACCGTGAGCATTAATTTCTTTACGTACTTCGTCAAGAATTGTACGTAAGCTATTCGCATCTTTAGTCGGTCCAGCAGGGTGTAATGCCTTTTGATCTATATACTCGTGATTAATACATAATAAACCATCAGTAGAGCTGCCATTTAGTGGAAAGTAATGCATACCGTCGTGGTGCATCCCCAGTGAATTAGCTTGATCTAACGCGGTATTTGAACCATCTGCTTGCCACTCTTGAGCAAAGTCATTAAGCGGCGTGCCCCAAGGTGCAAGTACTTGTGCACTGTAACCTTTAGGCACAACAACAGCGTCTAGCTTAGCCCCCGAAATAGAGTCGAACCCTAATTCTACTTTCGGTGTCGTCGTCAGATTTTTATCATTCCCAGTATTTGAACAACCTGTTAAACCAATACCACTTAACATACCAACAGCAGCCATCCCCACGCCTGCTCTTAATATACTGCGGCGAGATAATTCTCTCTCCATTACCGCTGCAAATGGTTCATTATTACTATTATTATATTTAGTCGGGTCGAATGTATCTTTGCTCATGCTTCTATCTACTCAATCATTATTTAAGACCGATATAAACTAGCAAGCAATTATGTATTTTATATTTCAAAAACATGACAGTTTTTATAATCGAAGATGATAAACAACTAAAATAATTATATTCTTCTTCAATTACAGATAAACTCACCGTGCTAATACACCTCAACAGGCAGTAATAAATCATTATGAATGACGGCTTTTTCGTGTAAATAAATAGAGAATGTCGATCCGATGCCAAGATCAGATTTTACCGTGATCTTGCCGCCAACTTCGCTAATAATACTTTGGCTCACAGATAAACCTAACCCTGTACCACTACGACGTGTAGTAAAAAACGGGTCAAAAATACGCGCTAAATTGTCTTCACTGATACCACACCCATGATCACTAATATGTACCGCCGCACCAATAATATTACCGTTATCATCATGCCAGTCCTCAGTTTTAATCTTCAACAACCCTTTGTCACCCATGGCATGTACACCATTCATTTGCAGGTTAACTAATACTTGTAAAAGTTGATGACGGTTCACTTCCACACAACATTTAGCATCAAGTTGCGATTCAATCTGTACATCAGCAGATTTAGTGCCTGAACCAACCAAAGTTAAACTCTCTTTTACAATCAAATTTAAGTGCTGCCAAGTGATCTCATCTTGCACCCCACCTTGACGGCTATACTGCAATAAGCTCCGAGTTATGTTACGGATACGATCAATCTGCTCATGTATCGCCTCAAGCTCTTCAGTGACTCGTTGACTGTCTTCTCCGAGCTCGAGTTGTAATAGTTCCACATTGCCGAGAATCACAGCAGTAGGGTTATTAATTTCGTGGGCAATCCCTGCGGTTAACTCACCAAGGGCTGCCAGTTTTTCACTCATCACCAACTTACTGCGCGTTTGATTTAGTAACTTAATGTATTGCTCTAACTCTTGAGTTTTATCATGTAAGCTCTGCGTTCGGCTATGGACCTTATCCTCAAGCTCCAGCGAAGCGCGTTTAATTAAATCATTACGCTGTTGCAATTGATCTAACATGGAATCAAATTGCTGACCAAAAATCGCTAATTCATGATCCTTACATAACCCCAGATCACCAATACGACGATTTAGCCCTAACGGTACCACTCTCACCACATTATGGATTTTTTCAATCGGCCTGAATAAGTCCCGTGCGCCACGATATACCAAGCCACCAGAAAGTAACAATACCGCGATAATACCCACGCTAAATTCAGCGATATTGGTTAGAAACGTTTCCAATAATGGCCACTCTAAATAACCGGTGTAGAGCATACCGATCACATGACCATTATAGTCTCGTAGCGGTTCATAAGCGGAGATGTACCAATCATCGTAAACGAATGCCCGACCAACCCAGTTATCTCCAGCAATAAGTACCTGCTGTTGCACTTCTAGAGAAACGCGGGTGCCAATTGCACGACCATTAAGCTGATCACTATTAAGCGGGACATTGGTGCTTACCCGGATATCATCCATAAAGAGTGTCACCGTTCCAATACTGTCTAGCGGTAATGTCCCATCGCTGTAAACAAGGTCTCGAATACGGTCAACAAGTTGGGTGCTATTATTCAGTAATATACCACCATCAATAATCCACTCGAGTTGATTATCACGATTAAAAATCGGGATCAAATTACGGCTAATAAGCCCTCGAGACTCCAATTTATGTTCTCGTAATAACGGGATCTGAGCTGACACTGGCAACGTACTATTTAATGCAAACAATTCATCATGATTAAGTACTTGAAAAAACGTCTGTGGTTTTCCGGTAAGTAATAGCTCTTGATTCACCAACGGGAACGAGTCTAATGCTGACACAGGATGTAATACCACAAAATCTAATGCGTAATTTTCAGCTTGCCGTTTAACCCATTCTGGTAACTTGCTTTCATTTGTGCGCAATAAATGTTGGAAATCATAAGATGAAGACAGTGACGTCAAGTTCATCCGTTGTTCTTTTTGCAATAACTCTATACTGTTATGCGCAACCGCCAGATCCGATTTCACGTTCATTAATGCGTTTTGCCATGTATACGTCACTGTCCAGTACATAGTCAGTGCAAATAAAGCAAACAGCGTGATCACTATCGGCATCGATGTAAGCACCAGCAAACGATAACGTACCATGGTTCTAAAACGCTTAATCCATAACAGTATAAATTGTTTCATTTTCATAAGGCGGCTTCATCAATCCATTCTTTATATTTACGCTCTAGCGTTTTACGTGCCACGCCAAGCTTACGTGCAGCCGCTGACTTATTCCCTTCGTGAGAGTCAACTACCTGCATGATATGTGCTTTTTCTACTTCTTTTAATGTCCATGTCGTTGGATAACAATATTGCTCTTCATCACCGATGGCCTCAGACGAGCAACGACAAGGACTCTCTAGATTCGCTTCATCCATACGTATCTGGTCAAATGGCGTAATAGCCGCTCTTGGCAGGCGGGTAGCATCACCTTGCAGCTCTCGCCAATATTCCGCAGGCGGCTTGCCGAGCAAAATACAACGTTCCATCATATTCCGTAATTCGCGAATATTACCGGGCCAATCATATGCTTGCATCGCAAGTATATCTTCATGTGTCCAACTAACACTCTTCATGCCTAATTCATTAGATAGTTTTAGTGTAAAATGGTGTGCTAATGCAGGAATATCTTCAACACGATCACGCAGGGGTGGTAAGTCAACCGTTAATACATTTAGACGGTAATACAGGTCCTGACGAAAACGCCCCGCTTCGACTTCCACTTTTAAATTACGATTGGTTGCTGCGACAATGCGCACGTCAATGGGAATTTCACGCTCACCACCAACAGGTCTAATCGCTTTTTGCTCTAATACCCGTAATAACGACGATTGCATGGCAAGTGGCATTTCACCAATCTCATCGAGGAATAAGGTACCGCCGTTGGCAACGCGAAATAGCCCTTCTCGGCTTTTTTTAGCGCCCGTAAACGCACCTTGAATATGACCAAACAATTCACTTTCTAATAGGTCTGGTGCAATCGAGCCACAGTTTAATGGTACAAAAGGACCATTACGTAGACTAAGTTGATGTAAAGCCCGCGCCACTAATTCTTTACCGGTACCCGATTCACCTTCAATTAATACAGCTGCCATAGATGGGGCAATCTGGGTTATCAGCTTTTTCATTGATAAGGTTTTAGTAGCATCACCGATAATATCGATAGGAAATGTACGTTCTATATCACGTTGCAGCGCAAAGTTCTGACGTTCTATTAAACGACGTTCGATACAGCGACTTACCGATTGCATCATTTGTTCGAGGTTGAACGGTTTTAAGATAAAGTCTGAAGCGCCTGCCCGTAACGCTTTAATCGCAGTATCTAAATCGGCATAGCCAGTCATAAAGATCACATCACTACGACGCGTTTGTGGATCAAATGCTTCGTGCCACTCAATACCAGAGCGCCCAGGTAAATTAATATCAACAATAAGTAAATCGAAATGGCAGCGCTTACGGAGTTCTTCGGCTTCTTCGATGCTACCAGCAGTATCAACTTGGGCAAATTTTTTGCTTAACGCTTTCTTTAAGATCGCGCGCATACCCGGTTCATCATCAACAACAAGTACAGAGACCGCAGCCCAAGAGGGAGAAGAAGTAAATTCAGACATAAATATAAATAACTACCGTAATTTTTTGAGTTGCGACATTTTGTCTCATATCGACTAACAAAGTCAAAGCTGTTTCAAGCCTTTATTTACGCCAAATCGAATTCAAATATCACCCACCCTTTTAAATCAACAGCTTACTTGGATTTACAGTGTTTTATCTGGTTTATTTTTAATTTGGCATCTAATTTGCTACATAACGAGAAATACGGTGACTTTTCAACTAACTTATATAAATAACTTTAACGTCAGGAAGACCTAATGACTGTAAAACCGATGAAATTTATCCAAACATCGCTTGCCTTATTCGCACTTGTAACAGCTGCGGGTGTCAATGCCGCTGACGATATGAAGATCCGCTTAGCCACCACAACCAGTACTTATCATTCTGGACTGCTTGATTTTTTGTTACCTGAATTCAAAAAAGACACTGGTTATACGGTTGACGTACTTGCAGCTGGTACGGGTAAATCACTGCGCATGGGTCAAAATGGCGATGTTGATTTGGTCATGACACACGCAGCAAAATCTGAAGCGAAATTTGTCGATGCCGGTTACGGTGTACTACCACGTAAACTTATGTATAACGATTTTGTACTTGTTGGCCCAAAAGCTGACCCAGCAAAAATCAATGCCGGCAAAGATGTAGTGAAAGCATTAGCTGGTATCGCATCTTACAACGCAACGTTCATTTCTCGAGGTGATGATTCAGGCACCAACAAGAAAGAACTTGGTCTGTGGGCACAAACAAAAATGGAACCAAACTTTGGAGGCTATAAAGCAGTTGGCCAAGGAATGGGACCGACGCTGAACATGGCATCTGAGCTGCAAGCATACACATTAACAGACCGTGGTACTTGGTTAGCTTACCAAAATAAACTAGACCTTAAGATTGTTGTACAAGGTGATAAGCGTTTATTTAATCCTTACCAAGTGATTTTAGTCAATCCGAGCCGCTATCCAAGTATCAATTACCGAGGCGCAAAGATATTCAGTGATTGGTTAGTCAATCCAAAAGCACAAGCCATGATCAACAGTTATAAACGTAGCGGCGAGCAATTATTTGTTGCAAATGCCAAGTCTTAATAACCGTATTAGAAACCTAGAGACTTAATGGATATTTGGCAAACCACCCAACAAGCTGTACAACTCCTCTTCAGCGGCAATATGGCACTGTGGGGAATTGTCGGTGTGTCATTTTCAGTGTCTTTACTGGCGATTGTATTGGTATTAATACCAGCATTATTGATCGCATTTGCTCTCGCCTACGGGAAGTTCCCAGGGCGTTGGCTATTGCTATCATTATTCAATACCTGTCAATCCATCCCTACGGTAGTGATTGGCTTATTACTTTACATGATGCTATCTCGTGCAGGTCCGCTCGGTAATTGGCAAATGCTATTTACCCAAAAGGCGATGATCTTGGGGCAAATGATGGTTTGTTTTCCGATTTTAGTATCCATGATGCACGCCGCGTTTCAAAACAGCGATCGCCGTGCTTGGGAAACGGCATTAACCTTAGGTGCAAGTCTACCCCGCGCATTATTAAGTTTGATGTGGGAATGTCGTTTCCCACTCCTTGCCGCTATTATCGCTGCATTTAGTCGTATTATTACTGAAGTTGGTTGCTCTATGATGGTTGGCGGTAATATTTTAAATTCAACACGAAATATTCCCACGGCAATCGCATTAGAAAGCTCGAAAGGCGCGTTTGCACAAGGTGTTGCCCTAGGTATGGTCTTATTGATCCTTGCGCTAGGACTTAATTTCTTATTATCCTTCGCTCGTGGTAAAGCCCACTTGCGCACCAATTAGACTAAGGAATCGATCGTGTCGCAAATTACTATTCAAGCAGAAGATATCTCGATTCGATTTAAAGATCGTCTGCTATTTCACATTCCTCATCTTAAGTTCGGTCCGCAAGAAGCCATTTATCTCACTGGTGCTAATGGCGTCGGTAAGACCACGTTATTAAAAGTATTATCTGGTTTACAAAGCCCTACCACGGGTAAAGTAAACTTACAGTGCAATACTTGGTTTCGCCGTTTATTTAAAAGTAACGCCAAAAATGGCGTTATTTATATGCACCAAACACCCTACATGTTTGACGGTAGCGTACTTGATAACGTTTGCTATGGATTAAAATTTACCCGAAAAGGCCGCCAAGAACAACGAAGTGAAGCGATAACAGCACTACGTATGATAGGGTTAGAGACTTTAGCTAATGAACATATTTCGGTGTTATCGGGTGGCGAACGCCAACGTGTAGCAATGGCAAGAGCTTGGGTGCTCAAACCTAGCGTGCTATTAATGGACGAATCCAGTGCCAGCATGGATACAGAATCCATTGAGCGCCAGGTGATGCTAGCCAAAGATTTACTCGATCGCGGTTCAACCTTAGTGATCACCAGCCACCAGCAAAATGCACTTACCGCACTTTGTCGCCGTCAATGGTGCATTAGCAATAGCAAACTAATCGAACGAGCTGATCTACAGCTCATCAAAAAAGATAAGGATACTTATGCCTTCGGCGGAACAAACAAGTTGGGTAATTTTAGCGGGCGGACAGGCCAGCCGTATGGGCGGTAATGACAAAGGTTTAGTTAAATTAGCCGATAAAGCCATGATCGAGCATGTCATCGATACACTTTCGCCACAAACCAGCAAGATCGCCATTAACGCAAATCGAAATCAAGACGTTTATAGCCAGTATGGCTCTGTATTTGGCGATCAGCTACAAGGTTATCCGGGCCCTTTAGGTGGTATGCATGCTGCTATTTTACATTTAAACGATGCAGAATGGATTGGTTTTGTCCCCTGTGATTGCCCACAGCTACCAAGCGATTTAGTCGCCCGTATGGCTGCAGCCTGTGAAACCAACACTGATATTGTGGTCGCCCATGATGGTGAGCATATTCAGCCAGTGGTGACGCTATTACACCGTCGCATTTTGCCGAAATTAGAAGCCTTTTTAGCGAACGGTGACCGCAAGATCATTCTATTATACCGTCAATGTAACATGCTCACGGTCGACTTTAGTGATCAGCCCAACGCTTTTATAAACTTAAATACTCCAGCAGAATTACATCAGTTTGGACAAACAGAATGAGTCAACAACAACAATGAGTCTACATCTATGAATCAAATACACGCGTCACTCCCTTTACTCGGCTTTGCTGCATTCAGCGGTACAGGCAAAACAACACTGCTCGAGGCAATACTGCCTAAGTTAGTTGCGCGTGGTATTCGTGTTGCCGTGATTAAGCATGCGCATCATGATTTTGATATCGACCAACCAGGCAAAGACAGCTACCGCCTGCGTAAAGCGGGTGCTAACCAGATGCTGATTTCATCCCGTTGTCGCCGTGCATTAGTGACTGAAACGCCGGATGAAGAAGCGACGCTACCGCACTTGATCGCACAGTTAGATCGAACTCAGCTTGACCTAATTTTGGTGGAAGGTTTTAAACAACTGAATTTTCCTAAAATTGAATTACACCGCACAGAAGTCGGTAAACCTTGGTTACATCCAACGGACAATAACATTATTGCAATCGCAGCGAATGTATCTGCGCCAGCACCTTTAGCAGAAAAAACGCCATTACCTGAGCTCAATATTAACGATCTTGAGCAGATAACCGAGTTTGTGCTCAGCTTTATTCAAGGCGAAGTGGGTGCTGTAAAGCCTGAACAACCTCAGGGATTACAGTGTGGCGACCTAACACCACAAGGTATGCTGTCTGTCGCAGAAGGTCGTGAGCGTATTCTTAGTCATATTGTACCACTTGAGCAATCACAGACTGTTGATTTAAAAGCAGCTTTGGGTCAAATTGTCGCACATGACGTACTTTCACCAGTGAATGTACCTCAACACACTAATTCAGCAATGGATGGTTATGCAGTCCGCGGTGATGATTTAGAATGTGAATGCTATAACGTTGTCGACCACGTAATGGCAGGACACAGTTACGACTTGCCACTTGAAAAAGGCCAAGCAGTACGGATCATGACAGGTGCTGCAGTTCCAGAGTGTGCCGATACAGTCGTCATGCGCGAACAAGCTGAGCAAATCGACAACACGGTGCGCTTTGATCTGAGTATGGCTGCAATTAACACTGGTCAGAATGTACGTCAAGCAGGCGAAGATTTAGCATTAGGCCAAACAGCCGTAGCCGCAGGTAGCAAGATCAGCGCGCCAGAGTTAGGCATGATAGCCTCACTCGGCATTAACCAAGTGACAGTTAAAAAACCTGTACGTGTCGCCATCTTCTCAACGGGTGATGAAGTACAGCATCCTGGTGAGACACAAAAGAATAACTGTATTTACGATTCCAATCGCTACACTTTGCACGCGATGTTAAGCCACGCTGGCTGTGAAGTGATTGACTTGGGCATTATTGAAGACAGCGAAGCTGCATTAGAAGCTACCTTACAGCAAGGCAGCAAGCAAGCGGACTTGATCTTGTCCTCAGGTGGCGTATCTGTTGGCGATGCAGATTACATCAAAACCGTATTAGATAAGCTGGGACAAATTAACTTCTGGCGTATCAATATGCGCCCAGGTAGACCCTTAGCATTTGGCCAAATTAACGACACGCCGTTTTTTGGCTTACCGGGTAATCCAGTTGCAGTGATGGTGGTCTTCTTACAATTTGTTGAACCTGCTATCCGTAAACTACAGGGTATGGAAAGTTGGCAGCCACAAATATTCAATGCAGTTGCTACAGAACGTTTCCGCTCTCGTCCTAATCGTACTGAGTATACCCGAGGTATTTTTGATTTTGATGCTAATGGTCGTTTAACCGTGAAAAGTACCGGACAACAAGGCTCTGGTATCTTGCGTTCGATGAGTGAAGCTAATTGTTTAGTTGAAATATTACCTGAACAGGCGAATGCAGAAATTGGAGATTCGGTTCGCGTGATCCCATTACAAGGTCGCGTTTAGTACTCGTAACTCATTTAATCCTATTTTAGCAACGAGATAGGATTAAAAAATAGTGGCGTGCTCACATCACGCCACTATTCCCCCATCACGTTTACTCTTATTTTACGATCACTCTTACTTTTTATTACTTATCATCTGACTTTGATGATGATTCACTTTTTGGTTGATTCTCTGGTAAGTTTTTTACTTTTTCATACCAAATATCATGGTGCTCTTTTGCCCATGTTTCATCAACTTCACCCGTCACCATACCTTCTAGTGACGCTTCAATACCCACTAGACCGACATAAATGTGAAATACAAAGCCACAAATAAGCATCAGTGATGCTAATACATGAACTAAGTTAGATAACTTCATATCAAGACGAGTTTGTCCGAAGATCGGAAAGTCGAGAATAAAGCCACTAAAAACAATAAACACACCACAAAATATCAGTAACCAAAACAGCGCTTTTTCACCACCGTTAGAAAAATCAGCTGATGGATGCGACCCTTTATGTTTGCCAGCCATGCCGCCCATTTTCTTAAACCAATTAATATCCACTTTGGTAAATAAGCTCTTACGCCACCATTTGATCATGACCGTGAACAGTAAAACAGCAAATAATGGACTAACATAGTTATGGTACTGTTTCGCGCCATAAATGATCATCGCCCAAATATCACGAGGGATAATAGGCTTAATCAAATGTTTACCATATACCAGTGTTAACCCAGTCAACGCAAGACTTAAGAAGGTAAACGCCATACTCCAATGCAATGTACGATCTATGAGGCTCCAACGCTTAATTTTACGCCCCGTTCGCTGCTTACTTAATCTTAATGGACCTATGGTAAAATAAGCTAATATCACTAACCCAATACAACCCAATATCGCCAATGCACCTAATGGTGATATCCACTTTTCTTTAAGAATCGACCACGCCTGTCCAGATGAACTAATTAAGATACCGTGCTCTGCTGATTTTGATGTAGTGTAACCCTCTTGCCCATCTCGTACTGCACGCCAATAATCAGCGCCAGCAAAACCGGTAAGCTCACCTTCCACCGCTGACTCACCTAAGCGTTCACTGGTTGTATTGTTATCCGCGGTTTCACTAGCAAATGCCGACAAGGTAAAGCTCAGCATTAATACACTCACTAACAAAGTGAACCAATGTTGAATTCGCTTAGTCATTAAATCTCCTCACTGTGTTTAAACCACAGCGCTAAATAGATGCCTGATTATCACTAAACAAACAGTCTATGTTTATATTACAGCTAACCTATATTTATATTAAAAAATAGTCATTGTAGGTTCGTAACCAAGTCCTGACAGCTGGCTAACTTACATTAACCAGCCTTCCCGCATTAGCTTTCTTGCGGTTTACTCGCATCATAAGCAAGGTCGACAGTACTTGCCCAACCCGCATTTTTAGCGCCACGTGCAACAACACGTTCACTGTAAATATCAGAGATCTTCGCCGCATCACCAGCAAGCAAGGCTTTAGTTGAGCAAAGCGATGCACACATAGGTAATTTACCTTCTGCAATACGGTTGGCACCGTACTTTTTCTTCTCTTCTTCAGAGCCGTCTTCTACATTCGGTCCACCTGCACAGAAGGTACATTTATCCATCTTGCCACGTTCAGCAAAGGCATCTTGTTTTGGAAATTGCGGTGCGCCAAATGGGCAGGCAAACAAGCAATAACCACAACCGATACACAAGTCTTTATCGTGCAACACAATGCCATCTTCAGTACGCTCAAAACAATCCGCAGGACAAACCGCCATACACGGTGCATCACTACAATGCATACATGCCACTGAAATTGAGCTTTCACCCGGCTCACCATCATTCAGAGTAACGACGCGGCGACGTTGGATACCCCATTCAAGTGCATCATCATTTTCGTTCTTACATGCGGTTACACAACCATTGCATTCAATACAACGTTTAGAGTCACATAGAAATTTCATACTAGCCATTTGAATGACTCCTTACGCTTTAGATATTTTACAGAGGGTTACTTTCGTTTCCTGCATTTGTGTCACAGGGTCATAACCATAGGTTGTCGCAATGTTTGCAGATTCGCCCGATACATATGGGGTTGAACCTTCAGGGTAATTGCCACGTAAATCTTCACCTTGGAAATAACCACCAAAGTGGAACGGAATAAAGGCAAGACCTGGTTTAACACGACGTGTAACCATTGCTTTAACGTGAATACGGCCTTTTTCAGCACCTTCAACCCACACCATTTCGCCATCTCTGAAACCTAAATCGTTAGCATCTTTTGGATTAACTTCAACAAACATTTCTTGCTGTAATTCAGCTAACCATGGGTTTGACCGGGTTTCATCACCACCGCCTTCATACTCAACCAAACGGCCAGAAGTAAGCACAATCGGGTATTCACCTGATACATCTTTATCTTGGATTGATTTGTATAATGTTGGCAGACGGAACATCGCTTCACTGTCATCCCAAGTCGGATAGTCAGTCACTAAGTCACGACGCGGTGTATATAGCGGTTCACGATGAAGCGGTACTGCATCTGGGAAGGTCCATACCACAGCACGGGCTTTGGCATTACCAAATGGGATACAACCGTGTTTAATCGCCACACGTTGAATGCCACCCGATACGTCGGTTTTCCAGTTTTTACCCTCTGCTTTTAGTTTTTCATCCGCAGTCAGTTCATCCCACCAGCCAAGTTGCTTAAGTAGTTTGTCACTGAACTCTGGGAAACCACTTTCTAACTCACAATCTTTTGAATAACTGTCGACTGCTAATAAGCTTTCGCCATTACGCTCAACACCAAAGCGTGCACGGAAATTACCGCCACCTAGGGCAACAGGTTTCGATGTATCATAAAGAATATGGGTACCTGGGTGTTTCATCTCTGGCGTGCCCCAGCATGGCCAAGGTAGACCATAAGTCTCACCGTTAGCAATACCACCTTCAGCTTCAAGAGTCGTTTTGTGGAACGTATGCCAGTTTTTCTGATGATCTTTTAGACGTTCAGGACTTTGGCCTGTGTAGCCAATCGTCCACATACCTTTATTGTATTCACGAGTAATATCTTCGATAACAGGTTGGTTGTTCTTCACTTCAATATTTTTAAATAATTGATCTGCTAAACCTAATTTTTTCATTAGCAAATACATGATCTCATGATCAGGCTTTGATTCGAATAATGGTTCAATTACTTGGTCACGCCATTGAACTGAACGGTTTGTTGCAGTAACAGAACCTGTTGTTTCAAATTGCGTCGTCGCTGGTAGCAAATAAACATTATCAGTACGACCGTTCATCACAGCTGCAACACCAGGATACGGGTCAACAATAACCATCATGTCCAGTTTGCCCATCGCTGTGCGCATTTCTGGTCCACGAGTTTGTGAGTTAACCGCGTGACCCCAATAGAACATGGCACGAATATTATCGTTTTGCTCGATATTGTCTTTATTTTCTAATACACCATCAATCCAACGTGATACCGGAATACCGGCATGGTTCATTGGTTTTTTACCACGGTAAGCATTTTGATCAAAGCGGCCTTTTAGCCACTCATAATCAACATCCCATACGCCAGCCCAATGCTTCCAAGCACCTTCAGAAAGACCGTAGTAACCCGGTAAATTATCTGCTAATACACCAAAGTCAGTCGCACCCTGTACGTTATCGTGACCACGGAAAATATTAGCACCACCGCCTGGTTTACCCATGTTGCCAAGCGCAAGTTCAAGGATGCAATATGCACGCGTATTATTGTTACCCGTTGTATGCTGCGTCCCACCCATGCACCAAACAACACAACCTGGACGGTGTTCAGAAAGCAGTTTTGCCGTTTCATAAACATCCGCTTCTGATACACCAGAAACACGCTCTACTTCAGCAGGTGTCCATTTTGCAACTTCTGCACGTACATCGTCCATGCCGTAAACACGTTGGTGAATGAATTCTTTATCTTCCCAACCATTTTTGAACACGTGATATAACACGCCCCAAACGAAAGCAACGTCAGAACCCGGACGTAAAGACACATAGTGATCTGCTTTTGCAGCAGTACGGGTACGACGTGGATCAGCAACAACAATCTTACAGTTGTTCTTTTCTTTTGCGATAAGGATATGCTGCATCGCGACTGGATGCGCTTCAGCAGGGTTTGAGCCGATAAACAAAATTGATTTACAATTATGCATGTCATTTAGCGAGTTAGTCATCGCGCCATAACCCCAGGTATTTGCTACACCCGCTACTGTTGTCGAGTGACAGATACGAGCTTGGTGATCGACATTATTAGTCCCCCACATCGATACCATTTTACGAAACAAATACGCTTGTTCATTGTTATGCTTTGCTGAACCTAACCAGTAAACAGAATCAGGACCGGACTCTTCACGGATCTTAAGTACTTGCTGGCTGACTTCTTCAAGTGCTGTTTCCCAGCTCATTTTAATCCATTTACCGTTAACCAGTTTCATTGGATATTTAAGACGTTTCGCACCATGCCCGTGTTCACGTAACGCGGCACCTTTTGCACAGTGACCGCCCGCATTAAACGGATGATCAAATGCAGGCTCTTGACCAGTCCATACACCTTCTTGTACTTCGGCATAAATACCGCAGCCCACAGAGCAGTGAGAACAAATCGTACGTTTAATTTCAACGGGTGATTCTGGATCGACAGATTTCGCTTCAGCTTTTTTCATCATGCCCGGTGCGAACATGCCAACACCGACGGCACCACCAGCGGCAGCAATTGAAGAGTTACGCATAAACGAACGGCGCGAAATACCCAGTTGTTTTTCGTCCTTGTTGACCGTATCGGAACGTTTAGTTAATTTCATTTAGAGCTCCGCTTATAGAGAATCGTAGTAATCACGAATGTGTTTAGTTTCATGGTAACCTTTTGTATTTTTCTGCTTATCTTTCTGTTCTCGCGTGTCGACAGATGCATTAACAGAGGTTGATACACCTGTTGCAATCGCACCTGCAGCGACACCTAAACCAATATTTCTTAACAATTGGCGGCGGTTTTCATCCGGCTTATTTTGTTTACTCATCCAGTTTGCTCCTCTATCGTTATTATTTTTTTACGTCGATAAAACGTATTTTTTCAATACTTAAAAATTGCAAAGCTAGCTCGGCGACGGCGCTATAAAACACCGCGTTTTTCGCCACCTTTAAATCTTGGCAAAAACGCTCAAACCAGGTATCTATATGACGATTAAAAAATTCAGCTTGTACTTTTTGATTACTTTCTGCGACTAACATCGTCATGACTTCGAGCAATGCAGCAATATGATCTTCCGGTTCTTTCACGTCTTCATCGCGTTGAAAACCCAGCTTTTTCAAATCATGGCGTAAATGCGCTAATGGCATTTCCATTAATGACCCGGTGAGGAACCAAGAACCAAACGGCACGATCTCACCGTGGCCAATACCAATAAACAAATCTTGGTATTCATCTTCAACCGCGGTTAATAAGGTCTTTTGTGACGCGAGTTTTAATAACGGCCAAGCTGCCGACATTCCCGTGGTTTGAATGAGTTCGTTCGGTGCATCCACATCTAAATTCGCTAACCAATCAATGACGTCAGCATCCGGTGCCTTACGTAATAGATGAGCAAGTAAACTATAGATATCGATACGTAATCTTATTTCTTCAGCAACTGGCTGTGACATGTTTTGTGTTTCCATCATTTCGTTTTACACTCGCAACTGACTTGTTGGATCATCAGCCATGTCAGAAAAAATATCGCGTACACGACAGTCTTCACACATAGATAAACGGCGAATAGCATCACCCTGAAATTGTGAATGACCTTGTAATTTCTCGGTCAGCATTTGAATCATCGATGCTGGCGCAAATGCTTTACCGCAACTTAAACAGCAAGCAGGCTCTTCTTCATGGATCATCACGGTGTTTTGGCGGCTTTCAGCATCCCAGTTAACACCCGGTTTAAGACTAATCACTTGCTCTGGGCAAGCTTTTTCACATAAGCCACATTGCACGCAATCTTGCTCTTTGAACTGCAAACCGGGGCGTCCGCCAACAGCATGTAATGCACGGGTTGGGCATACAGCCACACACCCCATACATAGCGTGCAATCATCTGTTTTACATTCAACACTACCGTAAGGTGCATTTTCAGGTACGCTAGACAATGTTGGTCTAACTGTGCTTTGCGCATGCAATCTATCTAATGCACTAAACAATTTCTCACGCTTAGTCCCTGATAATTGCTCGGCTAATACACCGCTATCCATCACTGCGATCTTGTTATCTACCACAGGCAACAAAGATGCAGGGAACGCCACAAATTCAGCCGCGGAGCTAAGTTCAAACAAGCAAATGCGATCTGCTTCAAAACCAAGTTCAGTTAAGAAGTTATTCGCGATGGCTAACTCATCTTTTAAAACGCGATCAATTGTCGCAGGCATGTAAGCAATATTCGTTGCTAACAGTACTTGATGCGCACCATAAATCAGCGCGCTAAACCATGTATCGACACCCACAGTTGCTAACTCTTCCAGTGCAATCGGGATCACATTCGATGGTAATGACGGTAATTTCGCTGCAACGTTTTCTTCATCACGGTTACCAAAGAATAAGATCGTCGGCTTTACACCTCCCGCCATTTGATAACTGTTTAACAAACGATAAATGAAGTTCTGGGTTTTCTCTGGATCTGGTAATGCATACGTGATCGCTTCTGTCGGACAAGCCGTTGCACAAGTACCAACCCCCTGACATAAGAACGGGTTAATCTCGATCGCATGGCCATTACTTGATAACGCACCCGCTGGACACGCATCAACACAACGTGTACAGCCGCTCACACCACGGGATGAATGTGCACAAATGTCATTATTTAAACGGAAATACTTAGGCTTATCAAACGTACCAAGCATGTCAGGTAAGGTTTCAATCACATCTGCAATCGCCGCTTTACCACTGCCGACAGGGTAATAACCAGGTGCAGGGATCTCGGTGTTGATAATGCTCTCGGCACTCATATCAACCACTAAATCAAAGCTATCACCACCGATAGTTACTTCCGCTAGATTGACATAGGTATCAAGTAATGTACCAGCTACGCGGCAATTCACTTCGAATGCGCCTAAGTAACCTTTTATTGTTACGTCATTACTAAAAAATACCTTAATGTCATTACTTGTTTTCGCCGTGTTTTCAGCTGCCTGCGAAGTCGCAAGGAGTGTCACTGAATTAAGTGTTGAAAATTGCGGGGCCAGTGTAGTAATAGTATCGTGCGGACCAATGATCAATAGATTCCCTCGGCTCTCGTAAGAGACCGTTGGCGGGATCAAATTCGATAATTCAACCGTACCAGCGATTGCACTTAAGCGTGCTTGACCATTGCTATCTGTAAATGTTTCTAGAATACTTTTTAACATTGCTATTCCTGTATACTCGTCACCGCAAAAATTGGTGCCGATTAAACTGCGAGTTTAGTGCCCGAAGCTCTTTCTGCCGTACGGTTTTTACCGTACTTTATGCTGTAGCTAATAGAGCAATAACCGAACCAACTTTTAACGGAAAAAAATGACCTATAAAGAACTAAAGTCAGATAAGGACAGTTGATGTACTTCCAACTGAGACATTTTGTCGCTACAAATGATCACGCCTGTATCAAATTGTCCCGATTAAAATAAGGGTTATTAGTCCCTTTATGTCTCACCTTGCTGAATAATTTTGTGATGTGGCTCATCGCAGCCTTGCGATAATTTGAAATCTTCCGTGACGGGTTCAACTGTTTCATCTTCAACAGCTGACATTTCTGCTTCTTCTGTTCGTTCAATACTGAGGTCTTCTACTTGCTCAGGTTCTTCTACTTGCTCAGGTTCTTCTAATACTGTCTTAACCCAACCACGTAACTGTTTTGCGATACTATCGTCGAGTTTAGGGATATTAGAAAAGTCTTCAGTATGATCGTCCATATCACTGATATAGTTGAATTCATCTGAATGAAACAATTTAGCGAGCGCCGCTTTTTTTACTGATTTATCAACCCCCTGCTTTAGAAATGAAACGACGCCGCTGTCAAATGTCACACTATCTGCATCTGCAATTGTTAATACGTCATCACTGCTCTTGTCTGCAATATCGCTCTGCTTATCTACCGCATCATTCGTCACTTTATCTAGCGTAACGGCTTGATTAATTTCTGCGTTAGCATCATAAACTGGCTCAGAAAATTGCTTAGATTCAGTTAATTCTTCAACGGCTTCATTCGTTTCCGATAACGTTGTTGAAGCTTTGTCTTTAGCCGTCAGAGAGCGGCTAGACCAACGTTGAAAAAAGTTAGTTGCCACTTGAACGTCCTTTTTTATCTTTATAACGTTTCTTTTTAAATTCAATCAGTTCGCCATGACGCCCAATGAATGCTTCCATCCAAGCCTGAACTGGTAAGGGCATTTGAATATGTAACACTTGATAATCGCCATCCATGTAACTGCTTGCGACACTTTGCGCGACAGTGATAAGTAACGGCGATAGCTGCTCATTATTTTCTTCACAAACAATAAACAAATGCGGGTCTTGTGAACTGAGGTTAAAACGATAATCAGTTCGTTCATCGCGGTATAACGTTAATACACGCTCATAACAGGTGCCAGTGCTAGCATCGTCTTGCGTGTGGTTGTGATCATATAATTCGACATTATCAATAGACCAAGACAGCGTCGTCCAGCGTCCAATTTGCTTTTCTTCAGAGCAAAGACGAAACCTGATTGGCCAACTTGATTCGTCTTTTTCTAAGCGCTTATGTTCATCAATTTGTTGCACACATGCTCCTTTATTCTATTTTTATAATTATTTAGTATTTTTTAATTTCTTATATAACGCACCCTACTCAGCAAAATTTAGACCAAGTTCAAGATAAGTGACAAATAAAATGGTGATACCCAAGTTACTTCAAGGTGCAGGGTATAAGTTGGAATGAACTTTGCTTACCTCTTGATAGATATATAAACCAGCAGGACTTCCGATGCCGCAATTACCAAAAATAATTAAAACCAACTCTTCAGTTGAGCACACTATGACCGTCGACATCATGGATGAATATGGCGATACCATGACCAAAGAGATCGCGTGTGAACATCCGTTAACGATTTACTTAAACTGGGTAGAAATCGTAACAGTGATGACGCTCGGAGCCCGACCTGCCGACCTCGTGCTTGGATATTTAAAAAACCAAGGTTTCATTGAAGACATTGCCGCGATTGAATCAGTAATTATTGATTGGGATACAAATTCTGCAGCCGTGATCACCCGTGAAAATACTGATGGTTTAGAAGATAAGTTATCGAAAAAAACCGTTACTTCAGGCTGTGGTCAAGGCACCATGTTTGGCAATGTAATGAAAAAACTAGAAGGTATCACACTGCCACAACCTAGATTACGTCAATCAAAACTCTATGGTTTGTTAGAAGCATTAACTCACCACAACGCAACTTATAAAGCGGCCGGTGCAGTACATGGCTGTGCAGTGTGTAAAGACACCACTATTTTATCGTTTGTCGAAGATGTAGGCCGTCACAATGCAGTTGATACCTTGGCTGGGGAGATGTGGTTAAAAGGTCAAACAGGTGAAGATAAGATCTTTTATACTACAGGCCGCCTCACGTCTGAGATGGTGATTAAAGTAGCGCAAATGGGGATCCCGGTATTATTATCTCGATCCGGTGCTACACAAATGGGTTACGACTTAGCAAAAAAACTGGGTATTACCATGGTTGCTCGCGCCAAAGGTAATCGTTTTCAAGTATATAACGGTATGGCAAACCTAATTTTAGATGTCAAAGGCCCTGACGCAGAAGCGCTTGCACAAACAGCATCACAAGAACACTCATCAACACTAATCGGTAAAAGTGCATGAGCGAACACTTCCCTGCTTTTATGAATGTAAAGCAAGTCGCTGAGTATTTAGACCTGAATGAAAAAAAGGTCTACACACTGGCTAACGATGGCCATTTGCCTGCAACGAAAGTAACGGGTAAATGGTTATTTCCCAAAGCAATGTTGGATAAATGGCTACTGGAGTCTTGTCATAACGGCGTACTGAATGACCGCTTACTCATCGCAGGTTCTGATGATCCACTCTTGCAACTGGTCGTGGGGAAGATGGCACAAAAGCTTGGCAGTACCGCACTGGTTGGTTATACCTCAACAGGCACTCGCCAAGGTTTAGCCATGCTCAGTAAAGGCCATGTGGATATTTGTGCGATACACTGGGGACATGCAGAAGAAGCAAGCTTACGTCACCCTGCATTATTACAGCAATATCCAGGGCATAAAAACTGGGTACTGATCCACGCCTTTGAGCGTCAACAAGGCTTAGTGGTTAACAAAGAACTAGCCGATTTAGTGAACTCTCGCTCATTAAATTTACAAGAATTACTAACTTCACGTTGGCGCTGGGCACTACGTCAAGAAGGGGCTGGCAGTATGCGCGCCTTAGGTGAATGGTTGCATAATCATGCTTACACTGTCGATATGCTTACCGCAGCGGAAACTTGTCACAGTGAACGAGAGCTAGCGTCTTGCATTGCCCGTGGAGAAGCGGATGTGGGCTGCGCGAGTCAAAGCACTGCAGGCGAATTTGGTTTAGGTTTTATTCCGCTAAGTACCGAAGCTTTTGAACTGGTGATCCCCAAAAATATCTATTTCCGTACCTTGCAGCAGCAATTACTACAGTCGTTATCTGATATGAAGATCCAAGCTAAGGGAGATCAACTCGGTGGTTATAACTTCAGCCGGACAGGTCAACAAGTCTGGAGTGCCAATTAGCCTTAAATTTAAATACAAAGTAGACCTAAATACCACAACCTCAGCTATCAAAGCTCCACCTATAGTCCCGTAACAGTTTAGGTGGAGCCATGAACATAGTTAAGCGTTATTTCATTGGTTGTGAAACCTGCTGTAACGCCATACTACCAGGTTCAATAGCGAGTTTCATATTGCCAATATTCCCCAATATGTACATTTCAACATCGAGCTCAATTTGATTTAAGTTCTTTAATTCAATATTCATACGACCATCCTCTAAAAATGTTAGGGGCCCTTGTAAATTAAGAGTAACAGGATAACTATGAAGATTATGAGTACCAAAAATTATCTTCATGAATGGATTATCCATATATATATCTAAATCAACTTTAAAATTAAGCCTATTCTCTTTTTCATTCCAAATAATATAGCCCGTTGGCACTTCTGTTTTACCATTTATCACTGGGTACTTAGTACGCATAATCATTGTTCCGGTTGGAACTGTCATGACCATAGAAAAAATACCAGTTTCAACCGTAACGTCTACGCTTGAAGATATCAGTTGCGCACTATGGACCTTAACCGGTATTCGGTTATTTTCTGCATCATACTCCCCGACTTCCGTCGGCATAAAACCACTCATATACGTTTTAGCATAATCGTCACTACAGATTTTATCTAACTCACAACCAACCGTACCTCGCTTCAAAAGGCCCTTTACTTCTAGTATAGATAACTGGGCTAAATTACCATTCTGCACCTCTTCTTTCACAGGATCCCAACGATAATCACGGTTGGTATCGGTTGTTGGCATCATTAATGGATTAAACACTAAGTTGTCAGCGGGTGCTGCACGAAATGGCATTAACATATCAGGGCCACCACGACTCTCATTACTATCAGACTTAAGCAAGGTTGTTTGTAAAGGGTAACCTTGTGCGCTACATAGTACCTCACCTGTAGAGCAATCAACGCTACCTTTAGTTTCACCTTCCGCAGAAATTAAAGAATAACGATATACGTTTAAACCTTGATCGTGCCAGTTCTCATCAGGAGAAAAGGTTAAGATTTTATTCTCATAATTGAGCACACCAGGAACCGTTCCGATACAGTTACCAGAACCGTTAGGTTCAACAATTTCGACACGGAACGAACCTGTATCACACGTTTCACCTAAACGTATACTGGCTTTATCCATCTGCTGACTGAACACGACAAAAATATCGCGATCCTCTTGTAAATTAAAGATATTTAACTTTTGGTCAGGTCCTCTCTTTTTACCCGATTTATCCTCTACCTCCACCTTTAGACCACCAGCACAACGACCCGCAATATCCAGCCCTAAGTCAGTGTCTTCAAAGGCGCATGAATAGCCTGGCACCATGCCTTCAACGGTTGGGGCAGTATAGCGAGCTACAAGCTTACCATTCACTTCAAACTCTGTACCTTGTTCTTTATTTGGAGTCTTAAAAGTTTGCATTACATGGGTACGATTACCCGTAAGATCTTTAACTTCACCAGAGACCGTATAAGCCGTTAATGGGATTAAGTTATCTACCGGGGCAATAATAATGGAAGCACCGTCCTGCGAAATATATGTTTCCACAGCCATACCATTTTCATCTTTAAGAATAAGATTTTGTAATGATGCGACATCTAGCGGTTTGTTATAGGTAATGATTATATTGTCACCTAAGCTAAAGTGCGCAGTGTTCCTGTTAGGGTAAGCAGAATGGAATACAGGTAAGAGAGTGTCGGCAGTAAGTGCTAGCGCTTCCGCTTCTGCTTTAGTATATGACTCCATATGAAATGATAGTTTCGCATGTGCATCATCAACACCTAAAATTTTCAAGTCAATTTCACTGATAGCATCAATGATCATCCTTGGCCCTTCAGTTCTAACCGTCCCTATAAATTCAAGATGCATAATATTCTGACTGAAACCACCATTCGCCCTACCATTTATCTTACCATTTTCAGTATAACCATCAGCTGTCATTGCGACATCCATAAACAGGTGTAATTGCTTTGGTGCGTATTTATGATCTGAACTGGTATTATTAATTAAATAACCCGTCGCATCAGAAATAGTAGTCATGCGAATATTACCTGTATCGTAACCTGCTGAAAATGTCCCCCCTACTTTAACGCTCAGGTTCGAACTATTTAAAATAGAACCTTTGCGGATAACAAGGGGAGTCGAACGACCAAAATTAAGCAAGCTCGCGAATTCAGTAACCAAGTCAGAATTAATATATGTTGTATCATTATTACCAATCAGTATTGATTTAATCGTTACCCCATTGGTGAGCTCTCCAGAATAAGGAGAAGCTTGCTCATTCGTATTTAGGGTAACATTCATTGTTTTAAATGAGCGTTTACCTGGATCTAATACCGTAAATTTTTTTTCTAGGCCTACAAAACTATTACCTAGGCTGTCCTTAACGCCGTTACTGACGATAAGTTGATAGGTAGCACCAACATCCAGATCGATTTCGGGATCAAATGTTAGATAACGACCTTTGGCAATCAAATCACCTTCGACTTGCTCTGTCGTACCTATTTTTTGAAATTTAAATGTCTCACCTAATACCAAGGTTTTGACATCAATTTCGTTGGTCATACGTAGACGTAATGCCGTGAACGTCGTAAACGGTAAGTCATTCGTGGGATAAAACCCGTTAGTATCCAATGCAAACTCAGCCACGTTTTTTGCTAGGCGAGTAGTGAATATCAGCGGGTTTTGCATCGTTCTTTCTACGGTTAATTTTTGATTATCCTCTGCTTCATTAATCAATCCTATTTTATAAGTAACGGTATACTGTTCACCCGCTTTAAGCGCACGTTTTGGTTTTAATGCCAAACCATTCGCTTTTGGATTGTCAGGATCTGTTGCAAAACTACTCTCAGTCACTTCGACCGATGTCACTTCAATCACATTTCCGTCACTGTCTATCAAGCTAAAATTTTGTACCGAAAGACTATCTAACGGATGCGAAAAGGATAATAGTACAGAGGTATTAATCGCGACATCTCTCTGCCCGTTAGATGGGTATGAGTAAAACTCGTGAGCATTAAACAGACTGTTCGCACGACGATCAGCTAATTCACTAGGTGTTAAAACTAAATCATTACCATCACTACAACCTGAAAGTACGAAATAAAAAATAAGAAGAGCGAATTTAAAAAAATAATTGAAACAAGCGTTTATTTTTTTCATAGTGCCCCCTTAAAATTTAGTCGAAAATGAAAGTGCAACTGTTGACACTGAGCCGTCCAATTTAACCGGTTTATCATTTTCGCGATCTTGATGCTTAATTATATGATCGGTACGTTTGAGTTTTTGGTACTGATATGCGAGGTCAATCTGCCAAGGGTAAGCCGTTAAACCTGTACCTTTATGAAAATAAGAAAAACCAGCACCAAACACTTTTTTATCGGCGCTTAAATAATTAACATCTAACGTTGCTTTATCTGCATCTAATGGCGATTTTTCATAGCTTGCACCCGCCATTAATTTAAATGTATCGTTAAAGTTCAGTTCGATACCTGCGCGTGGAATATTGATATTTTTAAAACCAACACTCGCCTGGTCTTTCACTGCATCGCCTAACATCAAGTCATTCAAACTTGACCATTTTTGTTGCTCTCCACTGAGCACTACACTTACCATTCCCGCTTTAACACGTATACCTGCAGAAATAGTATCTGGCTGGTATGCATCATACGTAAGTAAGTTAATTGGTAACTCGGACACAGTTTGCGTGATCGTTGCTAGTGCTTTAATATTTGTCTGGCCATAGCTTTCACCTCGGTAAGCAGCTGCGAGTGTGATTCCGTTACCAGCACAACTTTTATCACTACCACAGGCCATACGACCGAAATCTAGCATTACCCCACCAACAGGAGTCATCACAGGCTTTGCTGATACTGCAACATTTTCATTCGCAGGCGAAGTTCCGTCTAACTCACTTTCCAAGCTCATGGCTGCATCTGCATGTAATGAAACTTGAGCCCCCCCACCAATGGTTAAACCTGGAATTATTTGAATAGAACCCGATGCAGCTACAAATAATGGCTTCTCACCATAATTAAGCAACTGACCCGTCTCTGATGTTGCCGAACTAAACGCCATCATTTCTGAACCGGCATTTTCGATACCAGCAATCAAACCAAAATAAATGGGGTAAGAAAAATTAAAAAGGTTGGTTACATTAACATTCATCCCCACGAGTATCGGTTGTGTTACGTCATCAAATTTTTGATCGCCTGCAGTTATGCTCGGAGTTGCTGATAAATAACCCAGATACAGTTCACCTTGATCTGTGGCAGATAGTGCTGCGGGGTTGTAATATGCGGCTGATGACTGTGAGTTAAATAAAGAGAAAGATTGTGTCGAAGCTATATCTACGGGCGTTAAGCCAAATGTCGAGCCTAAGTTACCTAAGCTAGCCTGAACGCCTCCCGTACTAAGAACTAATATAACTGGAACTGAAAGAAAAGAAATATTATTAAAAAATGTTTTTTTAGTCATTACTGCTAACTCCGTCTAGCAAAATAAATATTTTAGACAATTAATAAATTAATAAATTAATTTCGGTATAACCCTTTGAACTATCTTTATTCAATCCCCAATTTGGGTTTTATATTTTCAATAGTTTCCCCTAACCCACAAGATAACACCCACAAAAGGGTACCACCTAGTGGGTAATTCGGTTAGATTACTATTAAATTAAAAAAAAACAAATTTAACTATTTAACTTTTTAACTTTTTAACTTTGGATCTTATTCCAGTGACCTTAAAAAGTATCAAGGTCACTTTATTGATAAAATTTACGGAAATTTAACCCTTTTCATTAATTTTAATAACGACACGTTTTTGTTAAACACATGTCTTGCGTATCTATTGGTTAAGTGTGGAACAATAGGTTTTGCTCCGTCGAATCTAGCCATGCTAGTGATATCGACGAGCGAGAAGTGGGATATTGAACTGAATGAGTGACTAAACTGGTAGTCTTGCATTAATTTGTGGTGGACAGTTAGCGCCACGTAAAGACGCATAGAGCCATAATTAAAGAATTAGAATACAAATTACAGCTTACTCAAGGGATGATATAAACCGCACCAAGGAGATACAAATAAAGCATCAACAAAGTCAGCAGGTACATCTTTAATCTGTTTAAATAACCAATTAGGTTTGTTGTCTTTATCAACTAACAAAGCCCTTACACCTTCAACAAGATCAGCATTTAGACAGACATTCATGGCTAAGTCTAATTCCAACTGAAAACATGCCGCTAACGATAGCTCAGTATATTGGTTTACCTGCCGGTACAAGATATGCGCTGATATTGGGCTGCCTAATAGCAATTTTTTAACGCTGGTTTGTAACCACGGATCACAACTTTCGTGCGCTTGAATACATGCCATCACGTCAGTGAGTTCTGTATAAACACTCAACT
Source organism: Moritella sp. 28 (assembly GCF_018219435.1). Classification (NCBI taxonomy): domain Bacteria; kingdom Pseudomonadati; phylum Pseudomonadota; class Gammaproteobacteria; order Alteromonadales; family Moritellaceae; genus Moritella; species Moritella sp. 28. The sequence continues at coordinate 4,281,020 of NZ_CP056121.1, forward strand.
GAGTAAACAAGGCTTGATGATTGACTAAATTACCGTTAGCGAAATCAGCATCCACATAGTACTGTGTCAGTAACTTATCAACTTGTTGGTGATGTAACCTAGTATCACTTTGCCAATCAAGCCTAGTTAATGCATTCAGCACATCCGTATATTTTGTAGTAGGAATTAAATACTCGCTTAACCCTAAATATTGCGCATCTTTGGCATTAATACTGGCACCTGTTAACCCTAAAAATAATCCGACACCTGGGTGTGGTAAACGATTTAAGAACCAAGTTGCGCCAACATCTGGGAATAAGCCGATAGTGATCTCCGGCATGGCAATACGTGCAGTCTCAGTAACCACACGGTGACTGGCCCCCATAAACAGCCCTAATCCACCGCCCATAATAATGCCATCACCCCAAACGATCAGTGGTTTCCCAAAGTTATGCAATAAATAATCGACTTGATACTCGGCAGTAAAATAGCAACTAACGACCTGCTGCTTAGCCTCATAGCCTTCTGTTGCAACTAAGGCTTGCTGTAATGATTTAACATCGCCACCTGCGCAAAATGCTTTCTCTCCAGTACTGGTCAGTAATACACTGACTACCCGATTATCACTTTTCCAAGCAAGTAACTGTCGTCGTAATAATGGAAACATATCGGCACTCAGGGCATGTAATTGACGTGCTTTATTTAGGGTAATAACACCGATAATATGACCATTACTCGTCGCTAACTCATCAAATAATACGCTTGCTTCCATGTGAACTCCAACTTGATAAAAAAACAGTGTAGCCAGATTAAGTCGATTAATTCAACTCGCTAAGCTGTTGATTGTGAATTTAACCAAACACATTGACCAAGTTAATCGATAACATCAGATTGAACCTATTGTGAGATACCCAAAATACTTCCTCTATGGCATAATAGCCCTACAAAATTTAGAGGATTAATTCAATGACTATCGAAACAACGCTATTACAACGCAGTGGTTCTAAATGTGAAATGTGCACATCAGAATCTAACCTATCCGCTTATGAGCTACCTGAATCACCCGAAAAAAGCTCTGACTGTGCAGTAATGCTTTGTGGTACTTGCCTTGAGCAAATCAACAACTCAGATACTCTTGATGAAAATCACTGGCGTTGCCTAAACGACAGTATGTGGAGCCAAGTACCAGCAGTACAAGTACTTGCATACCGTATGTTAAACCGCCTAGATGCAGACTGGTCACGTGACCTACTTGATATGATGTACCTAGAAGAAGACGTAAAAGCATGGGCTGAAAAAGGCGTGTTAATTGCGGCAATGACAGACTCACCAGCACGAGACGTAAACGGTACTATTTTAAAAGCTGGCGACAACGTAAACATCATCAAAGATTTACCTGTTAAAGGCTCAAGCTTAGTGATCAAACGTGGTACAGCTGTGCGTAATATTGGTTTAACAGATAATCCATTACACATTCAAGGTCGTGCTAACGGTACCGCAATGGTGATCATTTCTGCATACTGTAAAAAAATGTAATTTGCTTAGTTTGTCTCGTCTTAAAATACGTTGACAGTTAACCAGATAAAAAAAGGCCGATTACCCATTCTAATAAAGAAGCGGTAATCGGCCTTTTTTATATGCGGCGTTTATATGTGTATAAAAAACCGCATTTCATTAACTATATTAATAATTAGTCAATGATCGCATTGTGATATACATCTTGTACATCATCACTGTCGTTTAATGCAGCAAGGAAACGTTCAAACATTTCAACGTCATCACCCGTCACTTCAGTTTCAACTTGTGGTAAGAATGTAATGTCTTCTGCATCAAATTCAATACCAGCAAACGCTTCTGATAATGCTACTTTCGTTTTGTAAAATTCAGTGTGTGGAACATAAACTGTGATAGTACCGTCTTCGTTCTCAACATCAGCTACATCTACTTCCGCTTCCATTAATGTTTCTAATACCGCATCTTCGTCATCAAATTTGAATTCAAATACAGCTTGATGATCAAACATATGTGATACAGAACCTTGCGCACCTAATTTCGCACCATTCTTAACGAATGCTTGACGAACTTCAGTGAAAGTACGCTTACCGTTGTCAGTTAGACACTCAACAATAACCATGCAGTTACCCGGGCCAAAACCTTCATAACTTGCGCGCTCATAATCTTCACCGCCAGCACCAGATGCTTTTTCAATAGCACGTTCGATTACGTGAGTTGGAACTTGATCTTTTTTCGCTTTTTCAATGATGCGGCGAAGACTTAAGTTGCTATCAGGGTCGCCACCACCAGTTTTTGCAGATACATAGATCTCTTTACCATATTTAGAGTAGATCTTAGTTTTCATGCCAGCTGTTTTAGCCATCGATAATTTACGGTTTTGGAACGCTCTGCCCATCTTAATTCACTCTCATTTTAAATTTGAAATAAATACTTACCGATTTTAGCAGGATTAACACCATTTTTTCCACAAAAGCGTAAATATCTTATCTTCCATCAACAAAAATTGGCTAAACATCCCACGGAACTATAACGAATATAGGTCGTCTAACAATTTGTCACTGTTATCGGTTAATATTATGCTCTACTATGTTAACTAAATTTACTTAGTTATTACCGCATAGGTCGCCCATTTGTATCTAAAAAAAATATTACGCTTGACCAGTACAGCATTATTTGTCAGTACGCTCGGTCTAGTAAGCACAGCGCAAGCAACTAACAAACTGCCCGAAATTGGCACAGCCGGTGTGACGGCCTTATCGATCGAGCAAGAACGACAGTATGGCGCAGCCTTCATTAAAATAGCGCGTGGTTCTTTCCCTATGGTTAGCGACCCTGTTTTACAAGAATACATTGCCGAACTGGGCGCAAAACTCATTAACCAAACCGATTCAGTTCGTTTTCCATTTAATTTTTTCCTCATTAAAGATGATGAAATTAATGCGGCGGCATTTCTTGGTGGCTATGTAAAAGTGCACACAGGCTTATTTTTATACGCCGAAAGTGAATCAGAATTTGCATCCGTCATCGCCCATGAGATTTCTCACATCACTCAGCGCCACCTTGCGCGTAGTTTAGAGGCGCAAGCAGGTAATAGCCAACTGACTGTTGCAGGGTTAGTTGGCGCAGTATTATTGGGTATTGCGAATCCGGTTGCAGGTATTGCGATGTTACAAACCACTGTAGCTATTAATGTTCAGTCTAGCATTAACTATACCCGCGCCAATGAATTTGAAGCCGATCGTATTGGTATTCAAGTGCTGGCCAATGCTGGTTATGATCCTACAGCAATGTCGACTTTCTTCGGTAAATTATCTGCGCAATACCGTTTTAGCTCAAAACCACCACAAATGCTGATCACTCACCCATTACCAACCACCCGAATCGCCGAAGCACGTGATAGAGCAGCACTATATCCAAATCGTTATTATCCACCAAGTCTCGACTATCAATTAGCCAAAGCCCGTATTCAGGTCCGCTATGGCACCTTAAAACCAAAAGAAGCACTGCAATTTTTTCAACATCAACTTAAAACTAAAAATTTCAAGCTAAAAGATGCAGCGCTCTATGGCCAAGCATTGGCGTTACTGCAATTAGATAAAAATGTAGAAGCCAAAAAAATCGTTGTCGAATTAGCTAAAACGCATCCAAACAACCTGTTTTACCTCGATACTCTTACCGATATTGATTTAGCCTTAAAACATAATGCCGAAGCTATTGTGAGATTAAAAAAAGCCAATAACAGATATCGTAATAACCCGGTTACCACCATCAATTTAACCGTAGCCTTGCAACAAGATAAACAGTATGGCGAAGCTAAAAAGCTCATTAGAAATTACTTACGTGATAATGAAACAGATATGATTGCCTTAAACATTTATATTGATTTACTGAGTCAAACAGATGATAAGATAAAGATGTATGTCCAACGTGCAAATCTGGCGCAACTTAAAGCTAACTATCCAAAAGCCCTTAATGAACTGCAATCAGCGCGAACACTTGCAACAAGCTCAGCAGATATTGCTCGAATTGATGCGCATATGGAGAAAATTGAGTTAGACAAGCAAGAAATGCAAGCATTGCAAAACTAGCCAAGGGACAGGAAACAAGGCAAAATGGGGACTTTAAGGATCCCCATTTGTTTTAAGACTTGTTTAAGGAATAGGCCAAGCATGACTAGTGTCACTATTTATCATAATCCGCGTTGCTCTAAAAGCCGCCAAACTCTTGCTTTATTAGAAGAACAAGGTGTCACGCCAAGCATCGTAAAATACCTCGAAACGCCACCATCAGCAGCACAGCTGCAAAAAATCTTAACCTTACTCGCATTAACGCCTCGTCAATTAATGCGTATTAAAGAAGCTGAATATAAAGCACTTGGTTTAGATGATGAAAGCTTGTCTAATGACGAACTCATTGCCGCAATGATCGCAACACCGAAATTAATCGAACGCCCAATTGTACTCGCAAACGGTAAAGCTACGATTGGCCGTCCACCTGAAAATGTTTTAGCCATTCTCTAACTACGAGCAAATAATGCAAACAACACAAGAAATACAAAAGCGTATTACTCAATACCGGTTTCTGGGACTTTTTGGCTTCTTTGGCCTGATCATACTCATGTTCGTATGGCAGTTATGGCTAACGCCAGAAAAACTACAAGACCATACCCAATCACAAGCATTAGCTGAATTAACAGCAATGGCAGAAGTTAATCCAGAATTATTACCGCAAGTTGAAGCTGAAAAACAGAAATGGCTAGAGCGCCAAGCATCACACGAGTCAAATCCATTAGCCAAAGCCTTTATTTGGATCTTGCCATTATTATTCCCCTTCTACGGGTTGATCAAAGGAAAACCTTACACGGCAGCTTGGAGTAACTTTGTTGTCATGATCTATTACATGCATTCATTAACCATCATGTATACCGATCCAGATGAGCGTCATCTTGCTATATTAGAGTTCATTTTAGCCAACTGCATGTTATTTGGTAACGGTATTTATGCTCGTATGCAGGGCAAAGAGTTAGGCCTAGGTCTTGATAAGCTAAAAGTAGTGATGGCTGAAGAAAAAGAACGAGAAGAAGCATACAAAGAAAAAAACAAAGATTAACTTTGTGTAAGCTAACAGTTTCACTTAAATAACAAAAAAGGAAATAGTGTCATCGAACCTATTTCCTTTTTACTTTTTACGTTTTACTTTTCAATATTTTGTAAGTCGTTTTGGCTTTGTTAATTATAAAGAGAGGGTTTCTTTCACAAAAGGGATGGTTAAACGACGTTGGGCACTAATTGACGCATTATCTAATCGATCTAATATCGAAATAAGGGTTTCCATATCTCGAGATGAACGATTTAATAAAAAACGGCCAACATCAACCGGTAGCTTCAGTCCTCTAAATTCAGCACGTAGCTGTAACGCAGCGAGCTTACCGTCATCATCCAATAACTGCAGTTGGTAGCTAACGCCCCAATCTAGTCGTGAAAGCAGATCCGGTAATTGAATACCTAAATGCCGTGCCGCGCTATTACCCGTAACAATAAGTGAACCTGGATTGTCTTGATCATGACTATCACGCCAACGATTATAAAAATTGAATAATGCGACTTCCCATTCACGGTTACCTGCGATCAATTCAATATTATCGATACAAACAATATCAAGATGTTCCATACCATCTAATACAGATGGTGACATCATGGCAGACATTGCCATCGGTAAATAAGCGGCAGAACGATCAGCGTCCGTACACTCGGTACAGGTTGCGTGAAGTAAATGAGAGGTACCCGAACTTCGGCTACCAAATAAATAAAGAAATGGATCACCGTCGCCGACAGCAGCATTTTTTAATGCTGTCAGTAGTTGGACATTAGCACCGGGGTAAAAACTCGCGAAAGTTTCACCATCGGGTAATTGTACAGATAAAGAAAGTTGTGCTGGAGTGTTCAATATCACCCTTTCATACAATCATAAGATTAGTGAGGCCATTGTAGCACCTCAATGCCCGATAGAAAACGACTAGTAAAAAAACACGATGTAAATTTGCTTAATTTATCACATTCCATTGAAAATTCATGTCACCAAAGGCATTTTCAGTACTTTGGATCCGTTGATCTAACGATAATTCGGTCAATAGATCTTGCTGCGTACCCAATAATACTAATTTTAATTGCACATTCGATCCTGTCACGGAACCAAGATCAACTTGTGCAACGGCTGATAATTCAGAAAACATTGCAATCAATTTAGCATAATCAGTGATGTCAGTAACAGCACCTACATTTAAGAACACCACTTCATCTTTACCCGATGCTTTCACGCTATAACGTTCACCGAGATGATCAGCAAGACTATCAGTGAGTTTTGTACCGATGGCAGCAAGCTCACCTTGACCTTGTCCATTTAGCCAAATCTCATACGGTTGATTACTATTGTTACGACCATACATACTCCAATTTAGTTGGTAATCATCATCTTGCTTAATAATCTTCGCAATTATGTAATTGTCAGCACCATAACGTGCAGAAGCGAGTTCAACCGGATCTGTAAATTGCCCCCATAAATCACTACTGCTTACTTGTAGTTGATCATCAAGATCCATGACAGGGAATAATACCGGGATCGCACGTTTATTTGCTTGTACTTTAATCGCATTAATAAAGTCAGCATAATCACTGTCACTTTCACCTTTTACGCTGCGACTAAAGTCTTCATCAACCACTAGCCATATTACTTGCTGAGGGCGATTCTGACTCCATACACCAAATTCACTACTGCGTAATAGGCGGTTTACCTTTTGCTCATTAAAGCTTGCTTGTAAATAGCGCTCGCCATCAACACGCTCTTCAGCTTGTTTAACTAAATATTCACGCGCATTGATTAATGCTTTTTTGATCACAGGATTAGTCGCAATTGCCGCATTACCAGAAACCTTGACCAATACTTCTGAAAAAGCAACTTTTTGTAACGTACGGTTAGGCTGATCATTCACAGCCATAACAGATGCCGAATAAAGATGCTCCACCTCAACCGCATACGCAGTCAAAGGTAAAAGAGATAACAATGATAATAAAATAGGAAATAAACGCTTCATACGATCCTTTTTAAGAGTAACGTGATGACTCAAATTGATTATTTGAATAATACCATAGCCAACGCTATTAATTTACCTCAAATAATAACCAAACCAGCCACTATGTCCAAACATATTCCATGGCCTCAGGCTAATTAGCCTTATAGAGAAACATTGACCATACTAAAGTATCAAGGCGTTGTCTTTAAAATGAAGGAATTAGTTGTATGGATGGTAAAGAAACTGAGCGTGACCGATATTTTGATATCGATATTGAAAAAATATATCTATTGAATATATTATTTATCTGGGGCGGATATTTAGTGGGAACTCAAGTTGAATAAAAAGATACAGGCATCAACATCATTCGCTAATGCCTGTATAGCTCAATTAAGCAATATATTTAAGCCGCTTATTATTGGTCTTATTTAGTACCAAAAATCTTATCGCCTGCGTCACCAAGACCAGGAACGATGTAACCTTTTTCGTCTAAACGCTCATCAATAGATGCAGTGTAAACTTCGATATCTGGGTGTGCTTCCTCTAACGCTTTTAGACCTTCAGGTGCAGCAACAAGAATAAGTACTTTAATGCGCTTACAACCTTTTGCTTTTAATAGGTCTAATGTTGAGATCATAGAGCCACCCGTTGCTAACATCGGGTCAATTACAATTGCTAAACGCTCTTCAATACTGTGAACAATTTTTTCAAAGTAAGGTACTGCTTCTAATGTTTCTTCATCGCGGTAAATACCAACAACGCTCACACGTGCACTCGGCATATGCTCTAACACACCATCCATCATGCCTAAACCAGCACGTAGAATTGGCACAACAGTTACCTTTTTCCCTTTGATTTGATCGACAGTAACATCACCATTCCAACCTTCAATGGTCTTCTTCTCTAGCTCTAAATCAGCCGTTGCTTCATAAGTAAGTAGACTACCCACTTCTGTTGCTAGTTCACGAAAACGTTTAGTGCTGATATCAGCAGCGCGCATTAAACCCAATTTGTGACGAACTAACGGGTGCTTAACCTCAACAACTTTCATGGATTCTCCTAATAAAATCAAAGTAAGTGCGATACAAAAAGGCGCAATATTACCAATAATAGCCTTATAATGATAGCTTATTCCAAGGAAAAGCCAGAGTTAAGAATAAAATCAATTTGCAGGTCGAACAAGGCATAATTTTGTTTCTATTCTGTGATTAAAGTTGTTAACATGGCGGCGATTTTTTAATCCAATTGATACGATTAGTTTGTGAGGGATCCAGTGAGCAACCAAAATACTTCTCTAAGTTATAAAGATGCAGGCGTTGATATAGACGCAGGTAATGCATTAGTAGAACGCATTAAAGGTGTAGCAAAAAAGACTAAACGACCTGAAGTTATGGGTGGTCTAGGTGGCTTCGGCGCACTTTGCCAATTGCCTACTGGTTATAAAGAACCAGTGTTGGTCGCAGGAACAGACGGTGTAGGAACTAAACTACGCCTCGCTATCGATTTAGCTAAATATGATACTGTTGGTATCGATCTAGTTGCTATGTGTGTGAATGACCTTATTGTACAAGGTGCTGAGCCACTATTCTTCTTAGATTACTACGCAACAGGTAAACTAGATGTAGATGTAGCTACAGCTGTTGTTACCGGTATTGGTGAAGGTTGTCTACTATCAGGTTGTGCGTTGACCGGTGGTGAAACAGCTGAAATGCCTGGTATGTACGACGGTAAAGATTTTGACATTGCTGGCTTCTGTGTCGGTATTGTTGACAAAGAAAATATCATCGATGGTACTAAAGTTGCTGCGGGTGATAAACTTATCGCTTTAGGATCGAGTGGCCCTCACTCAAACGGCTATTCTTTAGTTCGTAAGATCCTTGAAGTTTCAAAAGAAGATCCAAGTCAAGCATTTGGTGATTCAACGCTAGGTGATACGCTTCTAACACCAACTAACATCTATGTTAAGTCTGTGCTAGCTGTGTTGAAAGAGTGTGAAGTTCATGCTTTATCACACATCACTGGTGGTGGTTTCTGGGAAAATATCCCACGTGTACTACCTGCATTAACAAAAGCTATCATCGATGAAAATAGCTGGCAGTGGCCTGAGATTTTCAACTGGTTACAAGAGAAAGGTAACGTTGAACGTACAGAAATGTACCGTACGTTTAACTGTGGTGTTGGTATGGTTATTGCTCTACCAGAAGCACAAGTTGAAAAAGCACTGGAAATTTTCACTGAACACGGCGAAAATGCGTGGCTAATCGGTGAAATTGCAGACGCTGCAGAAAATGAAGAACAAGTAGAGATAAAATAATGTCTAAACAAGCATCTATCGTAGTATTAGTTTCTGGTAATGGAAGTAATTTACAAACCATTCTAGATCAGTGCGAACAAGGTTCTATTAACGGAAAAGTAACCGCTGTTTTTAGTAACAAAAGTACTGCTTATGGCTTAGAGCGAGCACAACTTGCAGGTGTGGATGCAATATCACTGGCTCAAGGTGATTTTGCTGACCGTGCTGCATTTGATGCTGAACTCATGACACAAATAGATCAATATCAACCCGACCTGATTGTGTTAGCAGGCTATATGCGTATTCTGAGTGATAACTTTGTACAGCATTATGCTGGCAAGATGCTTAATATACATCCATCTCTATTACCTAAATATCCAGGTTTAGATACACATCAACGTGCAATTGATAATGGCGATGAAGAACACGGTGCTTCAGTGCACTTTGTTACGCCAGAGCTAGACTCAGGTCCAGTTATCTTACAAGCAAAAGTACCTGTATTTGAAGATGATAGCGTAGATGATTTAAGTTCACGAGTGCATACTCAAGAACATATGATCTACCCTATGGTTGTACAATGGTTCTGCGCTGAACGTTTAGCTATGATCGACGATAAGGCCGTACTTGATGGTAAAGAATTAGCAGTAAGTGGCTACGCTGCAGACTAAGTTAATTCATTAATCCTAGATAATAAAAAGCCTTTATCGCATTACTGCATAAAGGCTTTTTTTATGGAACTTCCAGACATGTTAATTAAATCAACATGTCAAAAGTTAGTTAGCATAATATGACCACGACAGAATACGCAATATTCCCCCGGCTGCATTTTGTGCCAAACTTCATTATCCGTCAGCGGTTGCGTCGCTATAATCGCGACAACATCAGAATCTGAGGTTTCATTCGCAAAGTTAATTTCAATGTTTTCATCAATTAACTGCGCATGACCAAACGGCGCTTCGCGAATAATATGATGTAAGTTATTAGTACAGTAGGCAAATACGAAATCGCCATCGGTTAGTAACAGATTAAATACACCCAATGCTCTTAACTGATCACATAAGCTCGCAATAAAACGAAACACGGGTTTCATATCATTAGGCTTAATAGGAAACTGTTTACTTACTTCTTGTAAAATCCAACAGAACGCGAGTTCACTGTCAGTCTCACCAATTGGTGTATAAAACCCAGTCGCTAAACCTTGATAATCAGTGAGCTGGCCATTATGTGCATACGTCCAGTTTTTACCCCAAAATTCACGGGTAAAAGGATGGGTATTTTCTAATGCCACACCACCACGATTAGCTTGACGAATATGCGAAATAACCGCTTGGCTTTTAATCGGGTAATCTTTGACTAATTGTGCGACTTTTGACTCGCAACTTGGTTTCGGGTCACGAAAAGTACGGCAACCCTTACCTTCATAAAAAGTAATCCCCCAACCATCAGAATGTGGTCCAGTCTTACCACCACGCTGCATCAGCCCAGAAAAACTAAAACAAATGTCGGTAGGCACATTTGCGCTCATACCTAATAATTCACACATATACTGATAACTTCACTTTTATGGCTTACTAACATTAACCACATAGGGTTAAATTAATTTAACGAAAGACTATAGCTTAATCTGCATAACCCATCATTTTTTCGACTAACTGAATCAACAAGTGGATCACTTTAATGTGGATCTCTTGGATACGGTCAGCATAACCGAAATGCGGTACGCGAATTTCGATATCAGCAATGCCCGCCATTTTACCGCCATCTTTACCTGTTAATGCAATGGTCTTCATACCTTTTTCTTTCGCTGCCGCAAATGCATTTATTACATTTTGTGAGTTACCACTGGTACTTAACCCTAATAACACATCACCTTTCTGGCCGATGCCTTCTACATAGCGTGAAAAAACATATTCATAACCAAAATCGTTGCTCACACAAGACATATGACTCACATCAGAAATAGCAATTCCTGGCATTGCAGGACGATTTTCACGATAACGGCCTGATAGCTCTTCCGCAAAATGCATCGCATCGCAATGTGAGCCGCCATTACCACAAGATAATACTTTACCTCCGGCTTTAAATGAATCAGCTAATAAAGCTGCTGCGGCTTCGATATTTTCACCATTTTTCGGGTCAGCTAAGAAGTCATTTAAAACTTGTGCTGCTTCGACTAATTCTTGCTGAATTAAGCCTTGATAACTTGTCATTTATTATCGCCTCTATGCCTAAAATATATTTGTATAATAGTACTATTGTTTCACAAAATAATGTACCTGTATCACCCACATAAATAAAAGGTTAAGCATAACCCAAAATAAGTGAATCACATGATAAAGTGCTTAGTTAACATCCACTTAATACCCAATAGTGAGTATTAAAAGGCATTGTTTATTGACCGTATTGACCTAAAATAAAAGCAAATAGGCAATTAAATTATCAATTCAATAACGCTATTATCAGTGCACACTTGTAAACCCAATTGGTTAAAAACAAGCGTTTAGCGGCAGGTTCTATAAATAGTATGTAAAATACATGTAAAAAACTTGCTAATTTAATAGTTATCAACTAGAACTAATACTCAAACCAGCGTTCTGGTCTGACCTCTGACTTTGCTATTTAGTTGCTTAATGAAAGGAGAAAATCATGGCAACCACAATTTCACTATTAGCCTTAGTGGCAATATTTGGTACATTATCTTACCAAAGAGCATCATTAGCTGCTTTTACCGGTGCGTTTTTTGTTGCACTTGCAGCCATTTCATATTTCGGTGATGTGCCATTCGCTATTTGGATAATAACAGCTGTAATTGCGATACCATTAAATATCACCAGTATTCGTCAAGGCTATTTAACAGCGCCTATTTTAAAAGGTTTTCGTAAAATCATGCCTGAAATGTCTCAAACAGAGACTGAAGCATTAGAAGCCGGTACAACTTGGTGGGATGCTGACCTATTCAGCGGTAAACCAAATTGGGAGAAACTGCACAATGTGCCAGCCCCAGCGTTAACAGCTGAAGAGCGAGCTTTCCTTGACGGTCCAGTTGAAGAAGCATGTCGCATGGCTGATGAGTTTGATATCACGCATAATCGTGCCGACTTACCTCCAGAATTATGGGAATTCCTTAAGACTAAAGGTTTCTTCGCCATGATCATCAAGAAAAAATACGGTGGTCTAGAATTCTCTGCATTAGCACAATCAATGGTACTACAAAAACTAACTGGCTCAAGCGCAGTAATGGCGAGTACAGTTGGTGTACCTAACTCATTAGGGCCTGGTGAATTATTACAGCACTATGGTACTAAAGAGCAACAAGATTACTACCTTCCTCGCCTTGCGGTTGGTGATGAAATTCCATGTTTCGCACTGACAAGCCCTGAAGCTGGTTCTGATGCAGGCGCTATCCCTGATTTCGGTATCGTATGTAAAGGCGAGTTCGAGGGTAAAGAAGTTCTCGGTATGAAACTGACTTGGAACAAACGTTATATTACGCTTGCACCTGTAGCCACTGTGCTTGGTCTTGCGATTAAATTACGCGACCCAGATGGTCTACTTGGTGATAAAGAAGATATCGGTATTACTTGTGCGCTTATCCCTACGGATATCCCAGGTGTTGAAACTGGTCGTCGTCATTTCCCACTTAACTTACCGTTCCAAAATGGTCCAACTAAAGGTAACGAAGTATTCGTACCATTAGATTACATTATTGGTGGTCCGGAAATGGCTGGTCAAGGCTGGCGTATGCTGGTTGAATGTCTGTCTGTTGGTCGTGGTATTACCCTTCCTTCTTGTTCTGCTGGTGCAGTTAAGCTAGCAGCATTAGGCATGGGTTCTTACACTGCTATCCGTCGTCAATTTAAAGTTGCGATTGGTAAAATGGAAGGTATCGAAGAGCCACTAGCACGTATTGGTGGTAATGCTTACCTTATGGGCGCGGCATCAACACTAACAACAAGTGCAATTGATTTAGGTGAGAAACCATCTGTAATTACTGCGATTATTAAAATGCATTTAACAGACCGTGCTCAGAAATGTGCAATCGATGCAATGGACATCTCTGGTGGCAAAGGTATCTGTCTTGGTCCAAACAACATGGCAGGTCGTGGTTACCAAGCGGCGCCAGTTGCAATTACGGTTGAAGGTGCGAACATTTTAACACGTAACCTGATCATTTATGGTCAAGGTGCAATCCGTTGTCATCCGTTCGTATTACCAGAACTGAATGCTGCAGCACTTGAAGATCATAAGAAAGGTCTACAAGACTTTGATGCCGCGTTATTCGGTCATATCGGCTTTGCAATGTCTAACTTCTTCCGTTCATTTGTAATGGGCATTACTAACGGTAAAGGTTCTGCTGCACCATTTAAAGATGAAACTGCACAATACTACCAACAGATGAACCGCTTAAGTGCCAACTTAGCCTTCCTATCTGATGTAGCGATGGGTGTACTCGGTGGTGATCTGAAACGTAAAGAGCGTGTGTCTGCACGTTTAGGTGATATTTTAAGTCAACTGTACTTATCATCAGCAACGCTAAAACGTTATGAAGATGAAGGTCGTCAAAAAGATGATTTACCACTAGTACATTGGGCACTGCAAGATTCATTATTTAAAGCTGAACAAGCGATTGATGAGTTACTACGTAACTTCCCTGTTCGTTTTGTTGGTATCGCACTACGCGCAATGGTATTACCAGCAGGTACGCGTCTATCACGTCCTACAGATACGTTAGACCATGTTGTGGCAGGTTTGCTACAAGTTCCTTCTGAAACCCGTAGTCGCCTAGCGACAGACATGTACCTAACTGAAGAAGAAGGTAATGCTATTGGTCTTCAAGAAAAAGCCTTGAGAGACATCATCATTGCAGAGCCTATCTTCATCCGTGTTTGTAAAGAGAATGGCGTTAAATTACCATTTATTTATCTAGACAAATTTGCTGACGAAGCACTGGCTAAAAAGCAGATCACAGCAGATGAAGCGGAACTACTAAAAGAGGCAGAGGTTGGTCGTTTACGTACAATTAACGTTGATGACTTTGACCCTGAAGTACTTGCAGCAGATAAATCGTTAGTTAATCAACTAAATGGTGACTGGCGTGCACGTGCAAATGGCACAGCGAAACCAACGAAAAATAAAAAAGTAAAAACAGAAGCGATAGCTTAGTCTTTATTTCATAGCCGGTAACAATTCATCGTTATCAACAAAAATCCCACTGTGATCATTGATGACAGTGGGATTTTTTTATTCACCACAAGTTACTGTAGTGATCTATTACCTAACCTATATTGTCTAACCTATATTGCCTAAGCGTCTAATAGCGTTTTAGCCAAAGTACGAATACCATGCCCTTTAGCGCCTGTCGCCCATAAATCATTAGCTGCTTTTTGATACGAACCAGCTAAATCTAAATGTAACCAACCTTGCCCATCTTCACGCACAAAACGTGATAAGAATGCAGCCGCAGTTGATGCTCCAGCACGACCTTCGCCAGCATGAATATTTGCCATATCAGCAAAGCTCGATGGTAATTGTTGTTGATGCCATCTTTCTAATGGTAGCTGCCAAGCAAATTCATTCTCTGCTTTCGCATTTGCCAAAAGTGAATTAACAAAGTTCTGATCAAAGCCAAATACTGCATTATAGTCACGACCAAGCGCCATCTTAGCCGCACCCGTTAGTGTAGCAGCGTCAATCAAACGCTGCGGTGAGTTTTCTTCTGCTGCAAGTAAACCGTCAGCTAGCACTAATCGGCCTTCAGCATCTGTATTAAGCACTTCTACAGTAATATCATTTTTGTACGTAATGATATCGCCAAGTTTAAATGCATTACTGCTAATCATGTTTTCTGCACAGCATAAGAATAGCTGCACGCGTTGATTTAAGCCCTGGCTGATTGCTAATGCCAATGCACCCGTCAATGTTGCCGCACCGCCCATGTCACTTTTCATTACAGCCATACCATCAGAAGGTTTAATGCTGTACCCCCCCGAGTCAAAGGTAATGCCCTTACCGACTAATGCTGTCGAAATTGGCGCATCCCCACTGCCAGTTGGGTTAAAATCTAATTGCAACATTGCTGGCGGGTGCTGACTACCACGACCAACAGTGTGAATACCGGTGAAACCGTGTGTTAATAATTCTTCACCCGCAATAATCTTGTACGTAATCGATTCAGGTGCCAATTGTAATAATAAGTCTGCAGCACTTTGGGCTAACTTAATCGGATACATTTCTTCTGCATCGGTATTAATGGTTTTACGCACCCAATGACTGGCTTGTTGAAATGCAATGAAATCTTTCTTTTCAATACTGCTCGCTTGCTCTAAACCAAAACAAGCTTGCTGATTTTCTTTTGCTGTGTAATAACCTTGATCAAATGCAATACGTAATTCAGTATCCCATAATTCGCCCTTTAAGGTCACTTTACCTATCCCTTGATTAGATAGTTTACGTGCCGCACGTTGTACTTGTAATGCACTCTCAGCTCCAAGATCTGCACTATCTCCACCAAGGTGAATAGAGGCGACACCAGCATTAAAACTAATTAATGCATTGTTACCCCAAAAACTGTCAGCGGGAGCAAGCGTTAGCTCAACGCTCATGAAATCCTTCATTAAATACCCTTAATATAGACATGATAATACGATTACTATAACAATACTTTTATGGTTTGTTTGGTTATGTATCATAAATATTTGTAAATCGTTTTATTATTCTGCCCATAGAGGGGCTAGTTTGAAAGAATAAAGATTGTACGTAGCAGTTGCGGGGGCTAGCTGTAACAGCCGGTTCTCTACCTGAAAGATCCGTTGGTGGCCTAATTGCTTATTTCCTTAAACTAAAAAAGCTATCGCTAGCATAACTAATTAGAAAAATTGGTTATGTTAGCGATAGCCTAAACTAAATAAGAGATTAATCATTAGATTTATAAGTAGCTTTGCGTCGAAGCATTAATGTTAACCCTAATAATCCAAATCCAAATAGCGTTAAACTACCTGGTTCACTTACATTAATAGGGGGTGGCTCTGGATATACTTGTAATAAATCTTGCGCTCCATCGTTATGGTAGACCTCAACAATAACGTCATTTGTCCACGAATCTATAGAGTTAAGATAATCTGCCGCAAGGTCTACACCAGTATCGAATATTTGATATAAAATAAAGTCACCAGCACCTAGATCAAAACCATTTGTATTGTAGTCTTCATGCACAATTTCCCAAAGTGCAATCTGGAAGGCTGCAGCAGTGGTTGCATCTGAAATACCGGCATATTGGTTTGTATAGAGGCGGCCTATATATTCAGCCACAGCAGGCCCTGTTCCAAAAGGTTCGGGGTCCGTGGCTGGGTGGAGACTGTAATCAGCCGTATCACCAAAACTAATTGGCTCATTCAACTCAATACAAAAAGCTAAAAAATCAGTTCCTGTCGTATTATTCGTGAAGTTAAACAACCCTGCAGATGAGAACCCCCCACCTCCCCCAACACCACTAAGAGAATATAGAACCCCCTCACTCCAACCATTTTCCCAAGAGTTTAAGGTTGCAGAAATTGTAGTCGCACTTACTTGGTTAGCCGATAAAATTAGGCTGAAGGTTAAAATTAATTTATGTATCAATTTCATATTTCAATTCCTATTATATAAATACATACTCTCTAAAGCATTTGTCGTGCCACAAAAAAAACAGCTAAAATACAATACGTTAAATGCAAAGTGGTAGTTTGAACATGATAGGTGTAAAAAAAATCAACGCTTTAAATTAAATTTTTTAATACTTATCCTTGTTTTTGACTTGCATAAATTCGCTATTAATATGGACGCGTTCCATCTCATGCGGCGAAGGATCTACTGTTCAGACATTAGTTGACTTAGATGAAAACAAGCTTGGTATGGGAGTAGTTCCACGCATAGAGGAGCAAGTTTGAAAGAATAAAGATTGTACATAGCAGTTGTGGGGCTAGCTGTAACAGCGCTGGAAACACTCGATTTTTTACCTGAAAGATCCGTTGGTGTCTTAATTGCTTATTTCCTTAAAACCAAAAAACCATCGCTTAACATAATCAATTCAGAAAAATAGGTTAATGGCGATGGCTAATCTGAGACTAATCATTAGATTTATAAGTAGTTTTGCGTCGAATCATTGATGCTAACCCTAATAATCCAAACCCAAATAACGATAAGCTTGCTGGTTCGTTTACAGGAATAGGGGGCGGTTCTGGATATACTTGTAATAGATCTTGGGCTCCAGCGTTACGATAGACATCAACAACAACGTTATTTGTCCACGAATCTAAAGAGTTAAGATAACCTGCTGCAATATTTGCACCGCCCGGAAATGCTTGTACCAACTGAAAGTCACCTGTGTGTAAGTCAAAGCCATATGTATTGTAGTCTTCATGCACGATTTCCCAAAGTGCAATCTGGAAGGCTGCCGCTGTGCTTGCATCAGAAACACTGGCATATTGGTTTGTATAAAGGCGGCCTATGTATTCAGCCACTTCAGCCCCTGTTCCAAAAGGTTCTGGGTCTGTGGCAGAGTAAATAGTATAGTCTGCAGTATCACCGATATCGATTGGCTCATTGACCTCAAGACAAAAAGCTAAAAAATCTGATTGTGTCGTATTATTGGTAAAATTAAATAATCCAGCCGATGAGTATCCATAGCTACTGGGTGCTGTATATAAAACCCCCTCAGTCCAACCATTTTCCCAAGAGTTTAAGGTTGCAGAAATTGTAGTCGCACTTACTTGGTTAGCCGATAAAATTAGGCTGGAGATTAAAATTAATTTTTGTATCAATTTCATATTTAAATTCCTCTTATATAAATACATACCCTCTAAAGCATTTGCCATGCCATAAAAAAAAGTATTTAAATACAGGCTATTAAATTCAATTAATAGTTTAAACATAACAAAGTGTAAAAAAAATCAACGCTTCAAAGTTAAAAAAAAGCCCATAATCAGCATATGCTAATTATGGGCTTATTCTGTATGGACGATTAGCTATTAACAATTAAATTGTTAATATTCATCAATCCAAGCAAGCATCACGGCTTCAAGTACTCTTTCACCACAATGATTAGGATCATCGGTAAAATCGTCCAACCCTAATATCATCCGACGCAAGTCTGTAAACCTTACTTGCTGTGGATCTTGCTCTGGATAATTTTCAGCTAATGTAATGGCAATCTCTGTACTATCCGACCACGCTAATGCCATAAAAACCTCCCTAAAAATATGTGCAGCAACAAATAGACTGCACACTTACTTTCAGTTTAGTTTGCTTACGCAATTTATGCGTAGGATAAAGACACCTTAGCTTAACAATCAGTTAATGGCTTTCAGATACCATATTGATCGTGTATTTAGGGATCTCAACAACCAAATCTTCATCTTCGACGATCGCTTGGCAACCTAAACGAGAGTCCGGTTCTAAACCCCATGCTTTATCTAACATGTCATCTTCAAGCTCATCACTTTCTTCTAATGAATCAAAGCCTTCACGTACAATCACATGACAAGTAGTACAGGCACATGATTTCTCACAAGCATGTTCAATGATGATTCTATTGCGAAGCGCAACATCAAGGATCGTTTCACCTTTCTCAACGTCTACAGATAGACCTTCTGGGCATAACTCTTCATGGGGTAAAAATATAACTTTTGGCATTTCTTAGACCTTATCTACCGACTGACCCTGCAACGCTTTACGGATTGATGCATCCATACGACGAGCAGCAAAATCTTGTGTTAATTTATCGACTGTTTCAATTTCTTTTTCAATCGCATCTCTGTCATTACCTTGACGGATCTGATAAAGCGTTTGAATCGCTGTTTCAATGGCACTTTGCTCTACATCTGACAACAATGCTTTACCGTCTTGTTGTAAGGCTACGATCAGGCTTTCCATTACACGGTCTGCTTCTAGCTGTTGTTCAGCTAACATGCGCGCAGTTACATCTTCTTTCGCATATGTCATTGAATCTTTAAGCATGTTAGCCACTTCATTATCACTTAAACCATACGACGGTTTAACTTGGATAGAAGCAGATACACCCGATGATTTTTCCATCGCGGATACACTTAACAACCCATCCGCATCAACTTGGAAGGTAACACGAATATGCGCAGCACCCGCCGCCATTGGTGGAATACCTGTTAACGAGAAACGCGCTAATGAACGGCAATCATCAACCAATTCACGCTCGCCTTGCAACACGTGGATTGTCATTGCAGTTTGACCATCTTTAAACGTGGTAAACTCTTGAGCTCGTGCGACTGGAATAGTGGTATTACGTGGTATCACTTTTTCAACTAGGTTCCCCATCGTTTCAAGACCCAGTGACAATGGTGTTACGTCTAGTAATAACAGGTCTGAATCAGGTTTGTTACCGACTAATACATCGGCCTGAATCGCAGCACCAATTGCAACAACTTTATCTGGATTGATACTTGTCAGTGGCTCTTGTGCAAAGAACTCACCTACTTTTTCACGTACTAATGGTACACGTGTGGAACCGCCGACCATAACGACTTCAAGTACATCGTCTTTACTGATATCAGCGTCTTTTAACGAACGACGACATGCTAATAAAGTACGTTTGAGCAATGGCTTAATAAGATCTTCAAATGTTGTTCGGCTTAATATGCCCTGCCAATTCACTGCTTCTAATGCAATATTAATCTCAACACTATCGTTATCTGTTAGTGCTTGTTTCGCATGTTTTGCTTCCGTTAGTAGTAGGCGTTGCATCGCTAACGACTGCTCACTCACAAGTCCAGCTTCAGCACTGATCCAGTCCGCAACTAAATGATCGAAATCATCACCACCCAGTGCAGAATCACCGCCTGTTGCAAGCACTTCGAACACGCCTTTATTTAAACGTAAAATAGATATATCAAACGTACCGCCACCCAGATCATAAACCGCAATAATACCTTCTTGGCCAGCATCTAAACCATACGCGATCGCGGCAGCCGTTGGTTCGTTTAATAATCGTAAAACATTTAACCCTGCAATATTTGCAGCGTCTTTCGTGCCTTGACGTTGTGCATCATCAAAATAGGCGGGTACCGTGATCACCACACCGTTAAGCTCACCTGCAAGTGTCTCAGTGGCACGTGCTGCTAATGCTTTTAGAATTTCTGCAGATACTTGTACTGGATTAAGTTCACCAGCCACCGTCTTAATTAACGGTTGGCCCGATGCCGACTCAACAAGTACATTAGGAATACGCGTAGTATTAATATCAGTGAATGCTTTGCCCATCAAACGCTTTACCGAAGAAATGGTATTTTCTGGATCGGTTATCGCTTGTTGTGCTGCGTCGTCACCAACCACAACTGAATCTGTAGTATAATGAACCACTGACGGTAAAATATCTCGACCAGTCTTATCAACTAACGTTTCAGCACTGCCACTACGGACGCTTGCCACTAATGAATTCGTTGTACCTAGATCGATACCAACAGCAAGTTTATGCTCATGAGGTGCTGCCGTTTGTCCCGGTTCAGCAATTTGAAGTAATGCCATGTTTTAGGTTCTTAAATTTAAATTATTTGATTAATAATCAAGTAAACTATCTTCAAGTGTACTTAATTGTGTTTGCAGTTTGCAGACAAACTTTAATTTACGCACTACATTTGCCGCGTCGTTATAATGCTCAGCGCTGATTAATTTATTAAATTCTTGCAGGTACGCTTTAATCGATAATGTTAATTCATCATCAAAGTCTGCAATTTCTTGCTCAGGATCAGCTGAATGCGGAATTTCTTCAAGACGCTCGTGTTGTTCCATCTGCTGCATAAGAAACATTGGGTCTTGCAATGTTTGTTGCTCACCACGGATATCTTCATGACAAACGGCAAGGATATATTCAGCACGTTGAATTGGCGACTTAAGAATTGAATAAGCATCATTAACTTGTGATGATTTTTGCACCGCTAATAAACGCTCGCGCTCACTGTTATTGGCAAAATTATCCGGATGTAGTGAGCGCTGTAATTCTCGATATGTTATAGCTAAACTGGCATTATCTAGTTCAAAATTAACGGGTAAACCAAACAGCTCAAAATGGTTCATCTGACGACCTTTACTGAATAGATTAAATAAACAAAACCCAAATAACGAGGTTATTTGGGTTTATCAATATTATACGCTGAAGCTTTCACCGCAGCCGCATTCGCCTTTCAGGTTGGGATTGTTAAATTCAAACCCTTCATTAAGGCCTTCTTTAACGAAATCTAACTCGATCCCGTCAAGATAAACGAGGCTTTTTTTATCCACGATAACGGTAACGCCTTTTTCAACAAAAACTTCGTCGTTCTCGTCAATAGCGTCAACAAACTCAAGGACATAAGCTAAGCCAGAGCAACCAGATGTTTTCACACCTAGGCGTAAACCGGCACCTTTACCACGTTTATCAAGGTAGCTAGCAACACGCGCTGCAGCAGAGTCAGATAAGGTAACTGCCATATTAAGCTCCTAAGACACTTTTTTCTTTTTGTAATCATCAATTGCAGCTTTAATTGCATCTTCAGCAAGAATTGAACAGTGAATTTTCACTGGTGGTAATTCTAGCTCTTCAGCAATAGTCATATTGGTGATTTCGCCTGCTTGCTCAATGCTCTTGCCTTTTACCCATTCGGTAACAAGTGAGCTTGATGCGATAGCTGAACCACAACCATAAGTTTTAAATTTAGCATCTTCGATAATGCCGTCATCATTAATTTTAAGTTGTAACTTCATTACGTCGCCACACGCTGGTGCGCCTACCATACCTGTTGCGATAGATGGATCATTTTTATCAAATGAACCTACGTTACGTGGGTTTTCATAATGGTCGATTACTTTTTCGCTATAAGCCATGATATAACTCCTTCAAACTAAATATAAATCTTCGTGAAACAAGGGTGAACGATTAGTGGTGATCCCACTCGATAGTGCTTAAATCGATACCATCTTTAAACATCTCCCATAGAGGTGACATTTCACGAAGTTTACTGATGTTTTCTTCAATGATGCTGGTTGCATAATCCACTTCTTCTTCAGTCGTAAAACGGCCGAATGAGAAACGAATTGAGCTGTGTGCCATTTCATCGTTTAGGCCTAATGCACGCAGTACATAAGACGGTTCTAGACTTGCTGATGTACAAGCAGAGCCTGAAGAAACAGCAAGATCTTTCAGTGCCATCATTAATGACTCACCTTCAACAAAGTTGAAGCTTACGTTCAAGTTACTTACGATACGTTGTTCAGCATGACCATTTAGATATACTTCTTCGATACCTGCGATACCTGCCCAGAAACGTTTACGTAATGCTTCAGCATGGTCATTATCTTTTTGCATTTCTTCTTTAGCAATGCGGAAAGCTTCACCCATACCCACGATTTGGTGAGTTGGTAATGTACCACTACGCATACCACGTTCATGGCCTCCACCGTGCATTTGTGCTTCTAGGCGGATACGCGGTTTACGTTGAACGTATAATGCACCAATACCTTTAGGACCATAAATTTTATGTGCCGATACCGATAACATATCTACTTTTAGTTCAGAGAAATCGATTGGTAATTTGCCCGCACTTTGCGCAGCATCTACATGGAATAAGACTTTCTTAGAACGACAAAGTTCACCCAATGCAGCAATATCATTAATCGCACCGATTTCGTTATTCACGTGCATGATACTAACAATGATTGTATCTTCACGGATTGCAGCTTCAAGGGTTTCAACCGTAATTAGACCTTCAGGTGTTGGGTCTAAATAAGTTACTTCGTATCCTTCACGCTCAAGCTGGCGACAAGTATCCAGCACAGCTTTATGCTCAATTTTACTTGTGATGATATGCTTGCCTTTCTTGTTATAAAAATGCGCAGCACCTTTAATCGCAAGATTGTTTGATTCAGTTGCGCCCGAAGTAATTACAACTTCTCGTGGGTCTGCATTTACTAAATCTGCAATTTGATTACGAGCAATGTCTACTGCTTCTTCAGCTTGCCAGCCGAAACGGTGTGAACGAGACGCAGGGTTACCAAAAATGCCGTCCATAGTTAAGCATTGCATCATTTTTTCTGCTACACGTGGATCTACAGGCGTAGTGGCAGAATAATCCAAATAAATAGGTTTTTTCATTTAGTCATTGCTCCATACAACACCGTTAAACGCTAACAGTGTTCATACTTATAATTATAATTCTATTATGTTTTTATTAAACAATTATCAAATAATATTTACATCAATTTTATTTAACATTTGACGGTCATGATCTTGTTCGTTGACAATCTGCTTTATCTCATTATTTGCCATCAAATCAGCAAGCGATATGTTATCAAGAAAATCACTAATCCGTTCACTTAAATCATCCCAAAGTGAATGCGTTAAACAGCGTTTTCCATCATGACAACCACCCGAAGAATCACACCTAGTCGCTTTTACATTCTCATCAACGGCTTCAATAATCATGCCGACAGAAATCAGCCCAGGTAACATGCCTAACATATAGCCACCACCGGGTCCTCTTGCACTTGCTACCAGTTTCTTCCGACGTAATCGAGAGAATAACTGTTCCAAATACGACAGGGAAATACTTTGTCGTTCAGATATTTCAGCCAGTGGTACAGGTTTCATTTCTGCGTGCAATGCAAGATCAATCATAGCTGTAACGGCGTAACGTCCTTTCGATGTCAATCGCATAGCAACCTCTAAAACTGTTATTTACACTTATGGTTACATACCCGACTTAAATGGTCAAGTATATACCTGACTAATTTACTCAGGTATATGCTTGATGCCATGATAAGCTGTTCGGCGATGCCAAATTATTTTTTTAAATTACGCTGAATAGATACCAATGCACCACGTAAAATATTTAACTCAACCGCTTCAGGGCGAGCACGTGTAAACAATCGACGTAAACGATTCATCACGATCCCTGGGTGGGCTTTATTAATAAAACCAGTATCCCACAATGTTTCTTCAAGGTGAGTGTGGAACATTTCCAGTTCAGCTTGCTTTGGATACGGGTTATCTTGCTCTGGATAGGTGTTGGTAGCAAGATATGCCATACGTGTTTCGTACGTTAAAATCTGTACTGCCATAGCTAAATTTAATGAGCTGTATTCAGGGTTTGCAGAAACACATACATGATAAGTACATTTTTGTAGCTCATCATTGGTCAAGCCAATACGCTCACGACCAAACACTAATGCAACAGGGTAATTAGGTACTTCTTCAATTAGCTTTAAACCCGCTTCACGCGAATCAAGCATTGGCCATTGCAGCGTACGTGAACGCGCACTTGTACCAATGACAAGACCACAATCTGTTACTGCTTCTTCTAAGGTATCGACGATGATTGCATTTTCTAATACATCTGCGGCACCTGCAGCTAATGCTACTGATTTTTCATCAATCTCACATAAAGGTGCAACTAATACCAATTGCGTGAAGCCCATTGTTTTCATTGCACGAGCAGCTGAACCAATATTACCAGGATGAGATGTACCGACTAATACAACTTTTACGTTTGCTAACATAATTAATGAATACCTAAAAAGATGCATAATAGAAAAAAGGCCATTTAAACTACGAGTTTAAAACAATGGTTAGACTATTATTGGAGTTGTTAATTTACTGGTCGCGGATTCTATCACAGTAAACAAGGTATATCTTCTTTCAATATCAATACCTCCCCTGCTTATTCTCATCTATTTTTACTTTTACTTTGACTTACATCTCTTTTTTACATAACCATTATTGAATATGACACCCTGTCCGACAATAATAAACCTCAACGATTTCATACAACTAAAGTTAACCTAAGGATGGAAAAATGAAACGATTAATGATGATCGCAATAATGCTATCGACAACATTTCTCAATTATGCAAATGCTACAAATTATACAGAAACCAAATATCCGATTGTACTCGTGCATGGTTTTTTAGGCTTTGATGATATTCAAGGTTATGACTATTTCTACAAAATAGCGCAAAAGCTAAGACAAGATGGTGCCACCGTTTTTACCGCACAAATATCTTCAACCAATACAACCGAAATTAGAGGCGAGCAGCTTTTAAAACAAGTTAAACAATTTTTAGCTCTGAGTGGCGCGAGTAAAGTGAATCTTATCGGACACAGCCATGGCGGTCCAACGTCTCGCTATGTTGCGTCAGTAGCGCCAGAACTCGTGGCTTCAGTTACAAGTATTGGTGGTGTTAACAAGGGCTCTAAAGTCGCTGATTTATTCTATACCGTAGCGCCTGATGGCACTTTGATTAATACTGCTGGTGCAACTATTATCGGCTACATATCAAAAATAGCGCAATTTTTATCAAACGGTTCAGCACTTCCAGTTGACCCAGTAGGCGCTTTAAAAGCATTAACGACGCATCAATCGCTTGCGTTTAATAAAAAATACCCAGCAGGTGTGCCAACCACAGCATGTGGTCAAGGTGACCCAGTAGTAATAAGTACAGTGAATGATGTACAGCACAAAGTGTACTATTATTCTTGGACTGGAGACAGATTAGTAACAAGTCCTAAAGATGCGCTAATTGACGTACCGCTAAAGGCTATAAGTTTACTCGCTTTTGGTTCGTCATGGTTGGGTGGTGAAGACAATGATGGCATGGTCGGCGTTTGTAGCACTCACTTAGGTAAAGTGATTGGTACTTATCGAATGAACCATGTTGATGAAATTAATCAGGTGCTTGGCCATACAGCATTATTCCTCTCTGTTCCAAGTTTGTACCGTCAACATGCAAACCGCTTAAAACTACAAGGTTTATAGAATGAAAAAGGCTACACTAGTAATCACAGTTATCGCAGCGGCTGCTAGTGTAGCCTATCTAACATTGAATGATAAACCGATAAATAAACAGGCAGTAAAGGCTATTAAGTTAGCCACTCATTCAGCAGTAATAGTCAAAAATAATAAGACTACAGAAGTAGTGATCAAACATGAAAACACGATGCCATTAGCCGTCCGCGTCGATAGCTCACCGATTCAAGTATCATCTCAACAAGACACTGAAATTGATCAAACATCATTACGAGGTATGTTTGACTATTTTCTATCTGGTTTTGATGAAACAGAAATGGATATTGAACAATTAAAAGCGAACGTCAAAAGATTCATCACAAATAATCCAGAACGATATAGCACAGCAGATTATGATTTATTCGAACGCTTTCTGCTATATAAACAATCTTTACTTTCGATAGATGTAAACCAAGACCCGAATATTGATGATTTAGAACGTTTTGATAGTGAATTACGGGATAAACAATTAGCCCTATTTAGCACAGCAGAGCAAAAGTTACTTTTTAATAACGAGAATTTACATCGGCAAGTCACCATCAAAAAACTCTATTTAAAATCTATTGCAGTATCTCAAGAAGACTATTTCTACCTGCTTAAAGAAGAGTTGTCCAACTTCCCAGAAGAAATTAGTCGAGTTTATCAAGATGATCTTGTGACATCTGAACTAAATCAAATAGCAAACTATGACAATGAACAACAGCGATACCTTGCTTATGAAGCATTGGGAGGGGCTGAAGTTGCGGTAAGAATGACAGAGTTTGAACATCAGGAAACTGAACTCGATAACAAAATAAATGCCTATTTAGCCCAGCGAAGAGATATCCTAAGCGATACTCATAATTTAAATAAAGACACTCACATTCGCGATCTAAGAGACTCACTTTTTGATCTATCAGAACAAAAGCGGATTAAGTCCCTTGAATACATAGATGATCTATAATGTATGTATTTATTGCCACCATTCGATACTAAAATCAGGTAAAATGGCATTAATAAAATAAGACGAAATAACTTTTGAACATTTTAACAAAGTTGGGTATAATCCGCGCCCTAATTCCCGTTCTTTCAAAAATTTGGTGGTAATAGTATGCATCCGATGCTAACAATCGCGATCCGTGCTGCGCGTGACGCAGGTAATGTAATCGTAAAAGCTTATGGTGACCCAAGCAAGACTAAAGTAGAGCAAAAAGGCACAAATGATTTTGTGACTAACGTAGACAAAGAAGCTGAAGCAGCTATTATCGCTACAATTAAAAAAGCCTACCCAGAGCATACTATCATCGCAAAAGAAAGCGGTGCTACAACTGGTACAGATACAGACTACCAGTGGATCATTGACCCACTAAACGGTACGACTAACTTTGTTAAAGGTATTCCACATTTCGCTGTATCTATCGCTTTACACGTTAAAGGTAAAGCTGAAGTTGCTGTTATCTTTGATGCTATCGGTGATGAAATCTTCTCAGCTTGTCGTGGTAAAGGCGCACAATTAAACGGTTACCGTTTACGTGCTGGCTCTGCTAAAGATTTATCAGGCACTGTTCTTGCTACTAGCTTCCCACACAACATGAAGCACCAGCAAGATACTTACCTAAACATCTTTGGTGCATTATTCTCTGAATGTTCTGATATCCGTGCAGCTGGTTGCCCAGCACTTAACCTTGCTTACCTAGCAGCTGGTCGTATCGACGGTTTATGGAGCATGGGCCAAAAACCTTGGGAAACTGCAGCAGGTAACTTAATTGCCACTGAATCAGGCGCAATCGTAACTGATTTCGCTGGCGGCCATGATTTCTTCAAATCTGGTAACTCAGTTGCTGCATCACCACGCGTACTTAAAGATATGCTTGCTAAGATCCGTCCTAACCTGACTGAATCTCTAGCTAAATAATATTGGCGCTAGCATTAGGTTATTTAGTACAAAGAATTAAGTAAAAAAAGGCCCAGTACTTATTACAAGTACTGGGCCTTTTTTATTTAAAATGACGACACTACGTTACATCACCATGATGTTGTGACTCACCATTTACTGATCAAATATTACATAATGACACTAAGTCATCAAATTAGGCATTAGTTTAAAATAAACTCGTTTATGATTAATCACTTTGTTCATTTTTTTGCACAAGCAACCTAAATTTCAAGGATGAAACAGTAATGATGATAAAATTTAAACGACCTAAAATATTACCGCTAGCAGTGGCCTTAACCGTTACCGCAAGCCTTAGCTTAGCAGGCTGTTCCAGTATGCAGCAGGCTGTCGCCGCCAGCCCAAGTGTGAGTAACGTGTGGGGGCTAGGTGAAATGCCAATAGAAAATCTCAATGCCTTGTACACCAACGAACAGTCACAATGGATGGATGTAAATGGAATGCGTATCCATTACCGTGACGAAGGCAACCCGAATGGTCAGCCGATTGTATTAATACACGGTATTCTATCATCATTACATACATGGAAAGAATGGAATAAAGGCTTAGTGGATAAGTACCGGATCATCAGCCTTGATATGCCAGGATTTGGTTTAACTGGTGGTCCAGAAAATCCAGATGACTTTTCAGAAGCACTATTACATTCATCTTTTGAGCAATTTATTACCCAATTGAAACTTGATGATTTTATTCTGGTCGGTAATTCTCTCGGCGGTTATATTTCAGCTCATTATGCAGCTAACTACCCAGATAAAATTAAAAAGCTTATCCTAATCGATCCTGCAGGCGCGCCACAAGATCTGCCATTTATTTTAAGTTTTGCGAGTCTACCCGGTATCAATACATTGGCAGCAAATGTATTTCCTCCCTTCATTATCGCAATGGGAGTCAAGGACGTATACGGTAATAAAGACCTAATCACCAAAGAGAATATGGACCGTTATATTCATCTCTCTTTGCGTCCTGGAGCGAAACAAGCTTATGCCAATACGATTGCAATGTTAGATGAAAAAAATAGCCAAAAAGCGCCATTAGACTTCGCTACCATCACAGCTCCGACTTTATTAATGTGGGGTAACAAGGACATTTGGGTGCCACAAAAACTCAGCGAGCAATGGTTGCAAAACATACCGGGATCCAGATTAATTACTTATCCAAACGCAGGTCATGTACCGATGGAAGAGATCCCACAACAAACGCTCAATGATGCACTAGCTTTCATTAATTCAAAATAATTCGATTATTCAATAATACGTGGTTATTAGCACTTTTCATGGGTTATTAACCACGCAGCTCCTCATTATTAGTCTCGCCATTCTAGTTTTTGTCATCGTATCATCATCCTTGCTTAATTTAGCTGTCACAGTACTGCTCAATACTTATCAACGATACAAATATTTATCAAATAACACAGTACTACCAAATATTGGTATTTACTCTAGGCTTGTTAAAGCAAGCGCAATATATCGAGGTTGCTATGATAAAAACAGCACTTGTTGTAGAAGGTGGAGGTATGCGCAGCGTATTTACCGCAGGAGTGTTAGATACCTTTTTAGAACAAGGTTATGACCCCTTTGATCTGTTTATTGGTAGTTCAGCAGGGACGCTGAATCTCTCAGCGTATATTGCTGGGCAAAAAAAATATTCAGTTAGACTCATTAATCATCTGGCTAAATCAACGACGTTTGTCAATTGGACCCGCTTTTTAAAAGGCGGAAATGCCATGGAGCTTAGAGAATTACATGATTTATTAGTATTGCATGATCCAATAGACCTAAACAAAGCGAAACGTCGACTAAACTCACGTCCATTTGTCATCACCAGTTGTGATAGATCAAAAGGTAAAGCAAGTTATCAAATAGCTGAACCCAGTCAATGGTTCCAACAAATCATCGCGTCATGCGCGCTACCTATCGTTTTTCGTCCCGGAGTAAAACTTGGGGATGACATCCACATTGATGGTGGCTTAGTAGATCCTATACCGGTAAAGAAGGCGGTCGACTTAGGTGCCAATAATATCATTGTGATCAGGACCAGAACCCGACGTTGGGTAGAAAAACTATCCGTTTTAGAACGCCTACTTACGTTCTGGGTTAGACACGATACAATACTCACCAAATTACTTGGTAATTACAGCAAAGAATACAATAGTACTTGCGAATTTATGCGCAATCCACCAGCAGGGGTTAATATTATCGAAATAGCGCCTGATAAAGAACTGCAAACCCCCACGTTAACACGTCAAGTTAACACACTCGAAGGCGATTATAGTGCAGGTATTAAAGCCGCGACGTTATTCTTACAACGTCATTAGGCACCAATAAAAATGGGCTGAACACGTAATATAACGTATTCAGCCCAGCATCACCTAATTATTCGCTGGTAAGTAAAGGGTGGTCAGCCGGTAATTTTCGAGATATCCAAATGGCTAATTTATGTTTAATATTGAGAGTCGTTTCTTGATCTTTAGCCAGAGGCTGCATCAGTTTATCAAACACTAAGGCTTTATAGATATATTGCGCTTTAACGTCTTCTGGATCTGTCGTTGTAAATGTACTACCGCGTTGCTGTAGATACTGAGTACCTAATGCGATCGCAGCTTTAAATAATTTCTTTTCGTTTTTCAGTTTTGCCATCATTCCCTCTTCACATCACAGACAGCTAATCTCGCTGAGTACACTCTGTTATAGCACGATTAAGAACAAATAAATGTGTAATTTCAATTATAAATCAGGTTTTAATTGACTGATATTTTTCAGAATCAATGACGTGATGTGCTTCCATCGCATAAATATCATTATATTCATGTTCAATTAACAAACCAAAGTTAGCAGAAAGCAAACCGATATCCTGCAATGATAGGTCTTCGAGGGACCAGACGGGTGTGGCATAATCACAAATATAATAACCTTGTAATTGCGCACTCGGATTTTCAACTATCATGAGGCGCTCAATGGCATAACACTCATCAATACCTGCAACAGACAAGCAAACGTTATCGGCCATGAGTAAGACACTGAATGTCACCTTAGAATCTGGCAGTTCTAATAAATAACAGAGTTTTTTAGGCATTGTTACACTCATCATAAAAGTTAAATTCCATTTCAAAGAGTAGAACAAATTTTAACTATGGCACTCATATTTGGTTAATTCATTCTATTTTTTATCATTTATCATATATAACAGCCATTTTATCCTGCAAAAATAAAAACTCAACGGATAGGATCCGCTGAATTTTGTATAAATATAAACCTTATTTATTCACTTTAAATTGTTGCAGCTAACTCAGAACCTTGCTTTATCGCACGCTTAGCATCTAACTCAGCAGCCACATCAGCGCCACCAATCAAGTGAACTTGCTGCTTAGCGGCTACTAACTGCGCTTCTAGCTCTCGTAATGGGTCTTGCCCAGCACATACAATAATATTATCAACATTCAATACCAGAGGTTCACCAGCAACCTGAATATGCAAACCTTGGTCATCAACTTTAACATACTCAACACTGTTCATCATGACCACCTTCTTACTCGCGAGGCCAGCTCTATGAACCCAACCAGAGGTCTTACCTAATCCAGCACCAACCTTGCTGGCTTTGCGTTGTAATAAATAAATGTCACGTGCCGCCGCCGATTTTTCAGCAGCCATTAAACCACCGCGATTTTGCATCGTTAAATCAACGCCCCATTCACGCATAAAGGTATCAATATCCTGACTGGTTGTTGGCGCTGTTGACTGGTGATCATGGGTAAGGTACTCCGCGACATCAAAACCAATACCACCAGCACCAATAATGGCAACCTTACTCCCTACCGATTTTTTATCTCGTAACACATCAAGGTAAGACAATACTTTATTATGGCCAATACCCTCAATAGCCGGTGTACGTGGCGCAATGCCGGTCGCTAATACCACATCATCAAAACCGTTAGCGATAAGCTCATCCGCTGAAACACGCTTATTCAACATAATTTCTACGCCAAGCTTTGTCGTCATCGTAGTAAAGTAACGTAATGTTTCATAAAACTCTTCTTTACCAGGTACTTGCTTAGCAACATTAAACTGTCCACCCAGCTCAGACTTATCATCAAAAATTGTTACCTTGTGTCCACGCTGGGCAGCAACGGTTGCAAATGCTAAACCAGCAGGACCAGCACCGACCACTGCAATTCGCTTGCTCACTGGTGATTTCACATAATCTAATTCCGTTTCGCGACAAGCCCGCGGGTTAACCAAACAAGAGGTTAATTTCATACTAAAGGTATGATCTAAACATGCTTGATTACAGCCAATACAAGTATTGATCTCATCACTCTTACCTGCCGCTGCTTTATTCACAAACTCAGGATCGGCTAAGAATGGGCGCGCCATCGACACCATGTCTGCATGACCTTGCTCAAGCACTGACTCTGCGATTTCGGGGGTGTTAATGCGGTTTGTCGTAATCAAAGGGATTGATACTTCCCCTTTTAATTTTGCGGTCACTTTTGTAAATGCCGCTCTTGGTACTTTAGTCACGATCGTTGGGACACGTGCTTCATGCCAACCGATACCCGTATTAATGATGGTAGCCCCCGCTTTCTCAATGGCTTTTGCCAGCGCCACGACTTCTTGCCAAGAGCTGCCTTTTTCAATCAGATCCAACATAGACAAACGATAAATAATAATAAAATCGGTGCCGACCTTTTCGCGTACCTGCCTTACAATTTCAACGGGGAAACGGATACGGTTTTCGAAACTACCACCCCATTCATCGTCACGTTGATTGGTGTGTTCAACAATAAACTGGTTAATCAAATAACCTTCCGAGCCCATGATCTCAACACCATCATAATTCGCAGATTGCGCAAGCCCGGCGCAGTTAACAAATGCAGCGACCTGTTGATATACTTCTTCCGTTGTTAGCGCACGTGGACGCGCAGGGTTAATTGGGGCTTGGATTGCTGATGGCGCGACAGGTTGCTTGCTATACGCATAACGACCAGCATGCAAAATCTGCATACAAATTTTACCACCCGCTTCATGCACCGCTGCGGTTACTTCTTTATGCGCTTCAGCTTCTTCAACGGTATCCATTTTAGAGCCGCCTTGAAACACGGATCCTTCAGGGTTAGGTCCAATACCGCCAGTCACAATCAAGCCTACACCACCCGCTGCACGTTCGGCAAAATAAGCCGCCATACGTGTAAAACCATTGCTGACTTCTTCAAGTCCGGTATGCATGGACCCCATTAATACGCGGTTTTTCAATTGGGTAAAACCCAGATCGAGTGGTGTTAATAAATTTGGATAATTATTTTGTGCTGACATGGTTCACCCCATTGCTTTGGCTATTTGGTTCAGAGTTTATTATTTTTATTTTGTTAAAAGTAGCGTTAAAGCACGACGGATACAATGCTCATGATATACAATTAATTATCTTTAGTTAGCAAAGGTTGATTTTTGACTAGCATGTGTGATTACGGATATGGATTCAATGACGGAAACAATAAATTCAAAAGTAAGCTTAGGGGATATTTCGGTTAACTTTTTGCAGCAAATGAGTCTAACCAGTAATAAGCTCAGTTACGATATCAGTCCTATTTTAGCCAAATACAATGTCTCCATCGCGCAACTCAGTGCCCATCATGGCCGCTTATCTATTCCAAAATATATGCGCATAGGTTTTGAGTTAATGCAACAAACTGGGCGCGAAGACCTGGGCTTACTGATGGGAGAAAATGTCTGCTTTCAACATTATGGTATGCTGGGATTTGCCTGTATGTCTGCCATTAATATTAGCACCATGGCACAAGTACTCGCCCAATATGAAAGTTTGTTAAGTCAAAATGTACGAGGTCATTCAACATTTATCACAACGCCAGAGCCGACACTCTCCTTTTATTCGATTGCCCCGTATAACCCCTATAATTATTTTGTGGTGGATTCAGTCTTGGCAAGCTGGTTCACCTTACTGACCTCTCGAACCATGCACTTAAACCAGTCTGTTGATATTATCAAAGAGGTGCATATTGAATACCCAGAACCAAAGAACAGCGAACGCTATCACGCATTTTTTCAATGCGCAGTTATTTTTGACTCCACATTTAATGGCTTAGTATTGAATAGTCAGCATATCAAAACGCTATTACCCGATGCCTGTATGAGTAGTTATCTGCAAGCCCAGCAGTTATGTCAAAATGAACTACAACAGCTGCAACAAAATCAGGATTGGCAAACGAAGGTTATCGAAAAAGTCAGTCATAATCTGGTGGGTAACATGCCCGATATCAATCAAGTAGCGGCACTGCTGGGAACATCAGCCTGGACGTTAAGACGCCGCTTATACAAAGAAAATACTAACTATCAAGGTATCATGGATAAAACAAGAAAAGGTCTGGCATTGAGTTATGTCCGTGATACCCAGCTTTCCTTCAGTGAAATATCGTATTTATTGGGCTTTGCCACACCAGCTGCATTTTATAAAGCCTTTCGACGTTGGACAGAGAGTACACCAAAGAATTACCGACAAGCGTTTATAAACAAGCGCGAATAAATGCCTTAAACTCTAATACCAGCTGCTCGGCTTCGGTATTCCGTTGTTGCAGACGTAATAGCTCGATCACACACTCGACTGTACTTAGTCCACCTTCTAGTTGATTGGCACGTAAAACGAATTCTGACGCTTGCTTCGCATTCAAGGTTATCTTAGGTAAGTCTTGCAAATACTCGCTTTGACGATACATCTTACGTGCTTCTTGCCATGTACTATCCAGTAAGACAAGACCATCAAAATCATGTATGTCATGCTTGTGTTCTGCATCTGGTGCAAGTATTGCCACCCGACCGGACTTGATCGCAGTTAACAATTGACTATCGGGTTCTTTACGACGCCAAGGCACAACACTTGTTTCATCGGGGAGAAACTGTTGAACTAATTTGCCGGTATTACTGCGGCGCGAAAACTCTCTCTCGTGGGTAACAAGGTATATATGCATGAATTTATAACTTCAATCGATGAAACAGGATAAATACTAAATAAGAGGTAAAGTAACCGCTATCATTATACTCTACAGTAGGTATCAACTAAGCTGTAAATATAACGAGGAGCTACTATGTTCGCATTTAGTAAACACATTATCAGTAAATTACGCTATATCTTATCACTCTTTTTTAGCCCTAACGAATCAGCTAAATCCAATATGATCTTTATGACAATATAATCATCAGCTAAGATACACATTATTATCATCGATAAGGTATGCTTTGCATTTTCATCTTATCCATTCATAAAGGGAACACATGTCTAAAATCCAACTTTATCAACGTTTAGCCCAACAAGCTGACGCTTTAATGGCTGAAGAAACAAACTTAATTGCCAACTTAGCTAACCTAAGTGCGTTATTATTCATGGAGCTGGAAGATATTAATTGGGCGGGTTTTTATCTTTACGAAAATGACGAGTTAGTATTGGGTCCTTTCCAAGGTCTACCTGCTTGTATTCGAATTCCGGTTGGTCGAGGTGTTTGCGGTACGGCTGCAAGTACATTACAGACACAATTAGTCACGGATGTGCATGACTTCCCAGGCCATATAGCCTGCGATGCAGCAAGTAACTCAGAAATCGTGGTGCCGATTGTTATTAACGATAAATTGATCGGTGTGCTGGATATAGACAGTCCAAGCATTGGTCGTTTTGATAATGATGACTTAATGGGGGCTGAACTACTTGTTAACCAACTCGTTAAGCGTTTAACAGCCTAAAACGACAATTATTCACCGCCGATAATTAATTATAACGATAAGGCCTGTAATTCATAAGCACAGGTCTTTGTGATGATCGCTATACGACGCCCTAAGTATTTGGCGGTATCCAGATCACTGCGGTGAACTTCCCCTTCAGGATTATGCCCAACAACACCTAACTGACATCCGAGACGATTTAGCCCCACGCTATTATAACCACCCGCAATATCGAGTCCAATCCATAACATGCCATGCTGACTGGCTAATGTCGCCATATATTGAACCGTGTTTGCCTGATCACCGTTAAGGCAACTACCAACGGTAAAGCCACCAGCAAATTTATTACGCCATTGTTGGCTATCCCAACGCTCACTTGTCGCATCTGAAAATGCTTTAAACTGACCTGCAACACCACCCATATAAGTTGGCGATCCAAATATAATGGCATCGGCATTATCAAGCAGACACATCAATTCATCATTATCAAAACGGCCTTCGAACATGTCCCAAGCTTGTATCTGACATTCAATGACTTTAACATCCTCAACGGTGTTAATGCCTGAGATAACTTCTCGAGCCAGGGCCTGAGTTGAACCTGACGCCGAAAAATACACGACTGCAACTATGGTCAAACAAAACCTCTCACGCTATCCATATTCATTAACCTATATCCCTATTTACACCTAGCACTACTAATAGTGTAGTGCGGCACTGAATATCTGCAGCTTAAATACAGGTATTCAGTTAATCACAAATAGTATCAGTCTTTGCGCTAAGGTATACAGTTAAACACCGCAAATATGATTTAAATATTCCTGTCACTGATTTTCAAGCATAAAAAAAGGCCTGTAAAAACAGACCTTTCTATCAATAAAAACTTACACTATTATTTTTTACTCTTATAGTGCGACATCATACGGCGACGTTTTTTCTGTTGCGATAATGATAAGCTATTTTTCTTATCAGCAAACGGATTGTCACTGTCACGGAATTCAACCTTAATCGGTGTACCCATGATTTTTAATGAACGACGGAAGTAGTTGATCAAATAACGGCGATATGAATTCGCTAATTTTGTTACTTGATTACCATGCACAACAATCAATGGTGGATTATAGCCACCCGCGTGCGCATAACGTAGCTTAACACGACGACCAGCATGCATTGGCGGCTGATGATCATCCACAGCCATACGTATAATACGCGTTAACATAGACGTTGATACACGCTTAGTTGATGAGTCGAATGCTTCTGTAATCGATTCAAATAAGTGACCAACACCAGTACCGTGTAATGCAGAGATAAAGTGAATACGTGCAAAGTCAATAAAGCCTAAACGACGATCCAGTTCAGATTTAATACGATCTTTCACGTCAGTATCTAGACCATCCCACTTATTCACTGCAATCACAATTGAGCGACCAGAGTTAATTGCAAAGCCTAACAAGGTTAAATCTTGTGCTGTTACACCAACGCGTGCATCAAATACCATTAATACAACATTCGCATCATCAATTGCTTGTAATGCTTTAACAATCGAGAACTTCTCAACCGCTTCATTGATATTTTTACGACGACGTACACCTGCTGTATCGATAAGCATGTAGTTACGACCATCACGCTCCATCGGTAT
Organism: Moritella sp. 28; assembly: GCF_018219435.1. NCBI lineage: Bacteria > Pseudomonadati > Pseudomonadota > Gammaproteobacteria > Alteromonadales > Moritellaceae > Moritella > Moritella sp. 28. Next base: position 4,318,489 of record NZ_CP056121.1, read on the forward strand.
GTAAATACTGTCACGAGTGGTACCCGGCATATCATAAACAACAACGCGCTCTTCACCTAAGATACGGTTAACTAACGTTGATTTACCAACGTTAGGACAACCAATCATCGCTAATTTAATCGGTAAACTCGCATAATCTTCGTCGCGTTCCTCACCTTCCTCTTCTTCTGGTAATAACTCACCATTTACAAAAGGGTCTGCGTCAGAGAATTCTTCCTCATCTTCAAGGTCAGCAACTTCAACATGTGCTAATGCTTCTTCAATAAGAATATTAGTACCACGACCTTGCGATGCTGCAATTTGGTAAATATCACCAAGTGCAAGCGCATAGAATTCAGCAACAGCAACATCGCCATCGAGGCCATCTACTTTGTTGGCAACAAGAAATACTTTTTTCTCTTGTTTACGTAAATGTTCAGCAATTGCTTGGTCAGAAACCGTTAAGCCTGCACGTGCATCTACTAAAAATAATACGGCATCAGCTTCTTCAATCGCCAGTAGCGACTGATCAGCCATTTTTGCATCAATCCCTTCTTCATCGCCATTAATACCGCCGGTATCAACTACAATGAACTCACGACCAGCTAAGTTAGCTTGTCCATATTTACGGTCACGAGTTAACCCTGGGAAATCGGCAACAAGTGCGTCCCGGGTACGAGTTAAGCGGTTGAACAATGTTGATTTACCAACATTAGGGCGTCCAACCAATGCAATTACAGGGGTCATATATAACCTCAGCCTCAATACGGCTCTAGTAAAATGAAAGTCACTTATTTAAAAGGACAAAATGCGCCTCTCGGCGCAATAAATTATTTTGATGGTATTCTATCTAGGGATTTAAATTGGTTTCTTTACAGCAACCAATTTACCACTGCGGCTTTGAACATAGAGGTATTTTTCTGAGTTCAATGCTTTAGAAAATAGTCCATCACTATCAATTAATTGTTGTGCAACCAACTTACCGGTTTTACGATCTAACCAGTGTAAATAGCCTTCTTTATCACCGACAACAATATTGTTACCCGAGACAACTGGTGCAGTTACACCGCGTAGTGCTAAGCGATTCTGTGACCATAAAGTAAGGCCATTACGACGGTCAATTGCATGAATACGACCTTCCGTATCAGTTAAAAATAGCTCGAAGCCCGCCACAGTAAGATCTTTTACCGACGCGTAAGCACGTTTCCAAAGCACCTTACCAGAACGCAATTCAATGGCCATTAACTCACCATTAAAAGCAGATGTATAAACATCAGTACCACGCGCTACCGCTTGGCCATTTACATCAACTAGACGGTCAATGTCATTCGCGCCTTTTGGCTTGGCAACGTTCACTTCCCAGATCAATCGACCATTAGCAAGGAATACTGCCGCTAGTTTACCATCACTGCGACCATAAATCGCTGCTCCATTAGTGGTGATTGGCGAATTATTACCACGTAAAGTCAAAGCTGGTAATTCTGAGCTTTGGATCCAACGCTGTTCACCCGTCTGAACGTCAAAACCAACCAAGCTACCACTGCCCGTTTGGATAATAACAAGGCCTTCATCAACCACAGGACTCGCGATCACTTCACCATCAGTTTCAACTTGCCAGATCACTTCACCGGTTTTGTCGTTTAACGCAAATAATACTGCATTTTCACTACCAACAAATACCATGCCATAACCAGCAGCTATACCACCCGACAGTAACGCATTATCACTGTCATCAAAACGGTTAAATACCGCTTGTTCAGATAAGTCTTGAGTCCAAATTTCATCACCTGAAATCGGGTCCAACGCTTTCACTAAACCGTCACGACTTGCGGCAAAAAGCTGACCATTTACAAGTAAGGTTCGCGTCTGAGAGTAATACTCGCCAACACCCGAGCCAATGCTCTTGCGCCATTCAATTTCTGGCGTAAATTCAGCTTGAATGACAGGTAGTGGTGAATACACTTCCTCATCATCACTAAATAAAGAACAACCTTGTAAAAAAACCGAAAGAACCGCAGCTGTTGTAAGTGTTCTCAGCTTATTGGTCATTCAGCTCTCCTGCGATAGCAGCATCAAGATCGTCTGCAACGTCTGTAATAGCAAGGTCATCAAGTTTTAATTGTAACAACTGAGTATTCGCACCGACACCCGCTAATGCTGCTTTATAAGCACTACGAGCCGCGTCTAAATCGCCTTGCTGTACGTAGATATCACCTTTTACTTCTGCTTTCTTACTCGCAAATGTATCAAGTGTCACTTTATCCAGTGTCGCCAGTGCAACATCAAAGTTTTGTAGCTGCGCTTGAACTCGTGCTAGACGAATATTAGCAATCGGTAAGATACTTGCTTGATTGCTGTTTGTCGCTACCCAGCTAAGTTGCTTTTCAGCTTCCGTAAAATCTTGTTTTTTCACTGCTTCAGCGGCAAGTTGCAATGCTGTTAATGTTGCGTAAGCATTACCGCTGTTCGCATCAATAAACGTCTGAGTTGTCGCCTTTGCTGCAAGTCCATTTTCAGATAATTCAGTCACAACAGTATCATAAGCAGCCGAGAGTTCTTCTTGTGCTGTTAACTGGCTATCGTTGTAATAACGAAAGCCAACTAAGCCAGCTAGGCCAAGTACAGTCCCAAAAATAACCGCATTACCATGAGATTTCCACCATGATTTCAGCGCTTCAACTTGTTGTTCTTCAGTAGCGTAACCTTCCACGTCTCACCCTTAATTTTAAAACACAACTAAACAGTATTGATTACTTGTTTAGTAGCGTTGTTAATTGGTTTACTAATTCAGTGACTGCGATAGTTTTCTGCTCTGTTTTACCAGTCAGATCTTTCACAGTTACTTGTTTATTTTCGATTTCGTCGCCACCCAGAATAAGTGCTACTTTAGCGCCATTTTGATCAGCTCGTTTAAGTTGTTTCTTAAAGTTACCGCCGCCGTTATGCATCATACATTTCACATTCGGCATTTGGTCACGTAACTGTTCTGCTAATAACATACCATGGATATCAGCGCCTTCGCCTAATGCCGCAATATAAACATCAACGGCGCCTGCGATATCAGCTGTTAACTCTAAGGTTTCTAATAATAATACTAAACGTTCGATACCCAGTGCAAAACCAACTGCTGGCGTTGCTTTGCCACCCAATTGTTCAACTAAGCCATCATAACGACCACCACCACAAACTGTACCTTGAGCGCCTAAGCTTTCTGTTACCCACTCAAATACAGTGTAGTTATAATAATCAAGGCCACGAACCAAACGGTCATTAACTTGATAGTTAACGCCTGCGCTATCTAACATCTTACATAGACCATCGAAATGCGCTTTAGTTTCTTCGCCGTAGTAATCAGCTAGGCTTGGTGCATCTGTAAGCAGTGCTTGAACATTTTGATTTTTGCTGTCTAGTACTCGTAATGGGTTAGTATACATACGACGTTGGCTTTCTTCATCAAGCTGGTCTTTAAAACCTTCTAAGAAGCTAATTAATGCGTCTTTATGTGCACTACGTTCTTCAGACGAACCCAGCGAGTTCAGCTGTAATGTCACATGTTGCTCAATACCAAGTAGTTTCCACAGACGCGCCGTTAATAAAATAACTTCTGCATCAGTATCCGCACCTTTAAGACCAAAAATTTCAACACCGAATTGGTGGAATTGACGGTAACGACCTTTTTGAGGACGCTCGTGACGGAACATAGGACCTATGTACCACATACGACGCTCTTGGTTATACAACAAACCATTTTGAATACCAGCACGCACTGTTGACGCTGTGCCTTCAGGGCGTAGTGTTAGGCTGTCACCGTTACGGTCATCAAACGTGTACATTTCTTTTTCAACAACGTCTGTTACTTCGCCGATCGCACGCTTGAATAAATTCGTAGATTCAACGATTGGCATACGAATTTCAGAGTAGCCATAGGCTGCAACAGTATCACGTAATACTGATTCTACTTTTTGCCATACCGGCGTTTGTTCTGGTAAGCAATCATTCATGCCACGAATTGCTTGGATAGGTTTAGCCACGGTCACTCTCGAAAATTATAAAAGACATATAACCCCAGATTATAAGGAGTTTCTACGTCGAGGTAAAATATTCAAAGGTGTTAGTCGGATATTTATCCTAATTTCAACACCTTTTACGGTAAAATTACGCTTTAACGTCAGTTACGATGATATTTTCAGGGTCCATCATCGCAGCTTTTGCACGAATTTTAGCCTCTAACTGATCAATCATGTCGTTATTATCAAAACGTTCTTTCTGACGTTTGCCATCAAGATAGTAACCGCTCTTATTACTGCCACCCGTCACACCAATTTGTACAGCTTCCGCTTCGCCTGGTCCATTGACCACACAACCGATGATAGACACGTCCATTGGGATAATAATATCTTCTAAACGCTCTTCTAATGCATTCACGGTACTGATTACATCAAACTCTTGGCGAGAACAGGTCGGGCAAGCAATGAAGTTAATACCACGACTACGAATACGTAATGATTTTAGAATATCAAAACCAACGCGAATTTCTTCAACTGGATCGGCCGCCAAGGAAATACGTAACGTATCACCGATACCCTCAGCCAGTAACATACCAAGACCAACCGATGATTTAACCGCACCACTTCTGAAACCACCCGCTTCAGTAATACCTAAATGCAGAGGTTGTTCGATCAATTTCGCTAACTGACGGTAAGATTCGACCGCCAGAAATACATCCGATGCTTTAACACTGACTTTAAATTGATCGAAGTTCAAACGCTGCAGAATATCAACATGGCGCATTGCCGATTCAACTAATGCTGCTGGTGTTGGTTCACCGTATTTCTCTTGAATTTCACGTTCTAATGAACCACCGTTAACACCAATACGAATTGGAATATTCATATCTTTGGCACAATCAACCACAGAACGGATACGACTTTCGTTACCGATATTACCAGGGTTAATGCGCAAGCAATCAACGCCGTACTCAGCCACTTTAAGGGCGATACGGTAATCGAAGTGAATATCGGCAACCAATGGCACGTCTACTTGCTGTTTAATCAGTTTAAATGCTTCTGCCGCATCCATTGTTGGTACGGAAACACGCACAATGTCAGCACCAACGGCTTCTAATGCTTTAATCTGAGCAACGGTTGCAGCCACATCCGTCGTCAAGGTATTTGTCATTGACTGTACTGCAATCGGTGCATTGCCACCAACAGGTACCTTACCAACCATGATTTGTTTCGATTGGCGGCGAATAATTGGACTTTCCTGATGCATATTTATAACTCGTTAATTAAGCTTCAAAAGGTAATTTAAATTTAGCAAGTCGACCTTGTCTAAAGGTTGATAAATCAACTGGCTCACCAGCATAACTCATTGTTACTTGCTCTGGTGCGCCTAGTTTAATTGATAATGGTGCTAAACCTTGTAATTGGATTGTCTGACCAGCTTTTCTCACACCTGTCGAAAGCGTTTTTCCGTTACTGTCTTTAATTTGAACCCAGCAATCACCCACAAACGAGAGAAGTAACGACTGAGGTGCAATTACTTTATTATCAATAATATTGGTGACAGATGATGTAGTCACTGCAGGTTGTTCAGCGACAACAGCGGGTGCTGATTTTTCGACCACGTCGACAGTTGGCTCAGTAACGTCTTGTGCAGGTGCAACAAGTGAAGGCGCTTCGTCCTCAATAACTGTTACAGCACCAACGACTTCGGGTGATTCAACTAATTCGAGGTCTTGTATTGCTACAGGATCAGATACGACTATATCAGCCTTATCACTGCCTAATCCCCAAATTAAGAATATGACAAGCATAAAACCAACGATGCCGTAACTGACGAGCATTAGGCGGTTATCAGATGCTTCGAGTTTTGTTCGGCGCGAGAAGCTTTGTAGCTCGGCTTGTTGTTCACATTCTGCATTATGGCAATCATAAGCGCGAAGCACATCATCTTCGGGAATATTTAAATAGCGGGCATAACAACGAATATAACCACGTATAAAGGTTTGTGAAATATCTTTATTAGCAGCATTTTTTTCAATGTTGTTAATAACAGATAATTTTAAGTTAATATTATCACTGACTTGCTGCACGCTAACACCTAATGTAATACGCGCATCCCGTAATATCTGCCCAGCAGTTATTACGTCGATATTATCTTGCAATTCAGCTGATGTATCTGCATTTTTTGAGGCTTCTAAATCAATAGTCATTTTTAATATATTTTTGTGTTTGTGTCGCTAACGGAAATTGGGCTAATAATTGGCGACTGTATACTTCAGCTGTAGCCAAATCATTCTGTTTTTCTGCAATATTAAAACCCAACCAAAGACTGCGTGCGGTTACCTTCGTTACTGACTCATATTTCGTTAATTGTTGCTTGGCCACCGCATAACTAGCCAGCATATAGTGTAATTCAGTAACTGATAACCGTACCTCTAAATTTTGTGGTGCATGTGCAAGAGATGATTGTAAGTAGGTTAATGCCAGCTGTTTATCGCCATTTTCAAGTGCACATTGCCCCGCATTTTCATAACTATTCGCAATTTTATTATAATCAGGAGCCGCGATTGCAGTTAAAAATTCGCTCTCTGCTTCATCAAAACGCGCTATTTCACATAGGAAAACACCAAAATTATTATGAATATTACCATTGTCAGGTGCAAGGTTGATGGCATATAAATAGGCTTCTTCGGCTTGTTTATACTCTTTTACCTTCTGATAGTAATACGCATAAGCTAAATAAATATCCGCATTGTCTGATTCATAATTAACGGCTTTATCAAGATTAATTTTCGCCTGTTGATAGTTTTCAATTTCAACATACTTTAAGGCTAAGGCTAGACGGCTTCGGGCCGCTGCAGTCTTATCAACCGAATTATCACTCAAACCAGCACTGGTTTCAATGTAACTTTGTGTGCTACATCCAGCCAGTGCGACTATCATCAACCCTACTACAGCGAAACGTTTCATGCCTAAATCCATCTAGTCAAAAGTATCAGTCACTCATCTTGACTGAAATCGCGTCACCTTGCATCCGTTTTTTTAATGTTCTTTTCGTTCTGTCGATTACATCACCAGCCAATTGGCCACAAGCAGCATCAATATCGTCACCGCGGGTTTTACGAATTGTTACTGTATTTTCGTATTCCATCAGCACTTTATTAAAACGATCGATACGACTATTACTTGGTTTACCATAATCACTGCCTGGGAACGGATTAAATGGGATCAAGTTAATTTTACACGGCGTATCTTTTAATAACTGCGCTAATTCATGAGCTTGATCAGTTGAATCATTCACGTGATCAAGTAATACATACTCAATCGTTACTTTTTTACGATTTGCATTTGATTTGCCAATATAGTTTTTAACGGATGCTAGTAACGTTTCAATATTGTATTTTTTATTAATAGGGACAAGTTCATCACGTAATGCATCATTTGGCGCATGTAATGAAATAGCTAATGCAACATCAATTGAATCTGCTAATTTATCTAAAGCAGGTACAACTCCAGAAGTAGATACGGTTACACGACGTTTTGATAAACCAAAACCGTAATCGTCTAGCATCAAGTTTAATGCGGGTATCAAGTTTGTCATGTTAAGCAGTGGTTCACCCATCCCCATCATTACGACATTGGTGATTGCACGTTTCTTGTTATTAAAGCCGATAACTTGTGTTGCACGCCATACTTGACCAATGATTTCTGATACTCGCAGGTTACGGTTAAAGCCTTGTTGTGCCGTCGAGCAGAATGTACATTCTAGTGCGCAACCAACTTGTGAGGATACACAAAGTGTTGCACGATCGCCGTCAGGAATATAAACCGTTTCATATTCCTGACCATCAACTTTTAATGCCCATTTAATTGTGCCATCATCACTACGTTGTTCTTGACTAATTTCAGGCGCTTCAATAACAGTTTCACGTAATAATTTTTCACGTAACTTTTTATTCAAGTTGGTCATTTCATTAATGTCATCACAGCCTTCATGATAGATCCATTTCATTACTTGATCGGCACGGAATGGTTTTTCGCCAATGTCAGAAAAATATTGGCGCATCGCTTTGCGATCTAAGTCTAATAGATTAATTTTTTTATTACTCATGAAGTGAGCCTCTGTCATTTATTTTATTCGGTTTGAAACAATTTAAGACTCAATTTTAAACAATATTTTAAGAATAGTTGGATAAAAAAGACGATGCTAAAATTGAGGTTTCAGGGCGCGGGATTGTACAAAGTTTAACGCCTAGACGCTAGCGCATTAGCCGAATTAAACAAAATAATTTATGAGTCGTTATTTTCAATAACCAATATTAAGCTGAGATAACAATAGCTAAGACTGAATATCCGCGATAAAAAGGAAATGATATAATATGAAAGGAGGTTGTAACAGGTGGGTAAAATCATAAAACCGGGCAGCAAATTAATCACGCATCACTACGCAACGACTTTACAGCCCGTGACACTAATTCATTAGCGTGTGCATACTTCATTTTCAGTAAAGAAGTAGGCAATTTCACGTGCAGCTGATTCTTCACTATCAGAACCATGTACCGCATTAAAACGCATGCTCTCAGCATAGTCACAACGTAACGTGCCCGCAGCTGCATTTTCCGGATTCGTCGTACCCATTAATTCACGGTAGAAAGTGATCGCATTTTCACCTTCTAATACTTGCACCATGATAGGACCAGACGTCATAAAGTCCATTAAAGGTTCGAAGAATACTTTTCCTTTGTGCTCTGCATAAAAACCTTCCGCTTGCTCACGGGTAAGGTGAAGCATTTTTGCCGCAACAACGCTTAAACCACAAGCTTCAATACGAGAATAAATAGCACCAATTAAATTTTTTCTTACTGCATCAGGCTTAACAATAGAAAAAGTGCGTTGAATTGCCATAATTTTTAACCTTAATTTGAGAAGTTTACTATCTTAGTTTGACTATCTAAGTTGAACAGTTCATCGATAAGATAACCTTTCAAAATAAAGGCTACCTTATTAACATTGACTTTAATTGCATTACAATTTTTAAACAAGTGTTAATCGTGAAAGAACAATGAAATACTGCGTTATGCGAACCTTATCTTCCGTAAATCTGATACATCATCTAATTGATTACATATCAAACTATTTATCGAGTGAATTAAGGTCCAAATCAGTCATCATATTCGTCCCATCATTTGAACTTAGCGGTTCTGGTGTGCTGATATCTGCATCCATTTTATTAGATATGACCTTTTCAAATTTACGTTTTTGCCAAAATTTAATGCTAAACAATATCGCGACAGCTAAAATGAGTAAGGTTAGCAAACTACCTACCACCCACAATAATAAATTCCATTGATTTTCTGATACTTCTAAACCATCAGCAATCTCATCGGTAGCACTCGCCTGAGATGCTGCTATCGGAATTAACGCACTATCAATGATAATAGGTTTAGGGATAACAAATGCTTCCGATGGCATATTGATAGTAATTTCTCGTCCCGCTTTCGTTGTTGCAAACAAAACCAATTCAATATTATAACCACCGATATGAGTCGGTCGTTCAAACGTATAAACCTGTTCACTCATATTGGCTTCGCCATAAATAATAAAATCATCACGAGGCCCACCATTAACCGATGCTAAACTGCCTTTTATCACAATACTTTCGGGCTGTAACTCTTCAACATCAAAGGTAAGTTTTAATTGTGGATCACTATCGACGAGCAAAGGCAACATTTGGGTTTTTATTGGCCGAGGGAAAATAACCACGTCTTGATTAAAACTACGAGTAAAAGCATTATTTTTTACCGCGACTTCAAACTTATACTTACCGGTGGCTAAATCAAGTTGTAAAAAAGTAGTGAAAATACCATCTTCAGGCACTTCATCGTAAAACACCCCTTTATCGTTAAACTTGGCCAGTTCTTGAGAGGTAAAATTAAAGTTTTCGTCTTCTGTTCGGTTATAACCATAGGCAGTCATAATCAGTTCAGTATCACGTAAATATGTTGCATTAAGGCGCTTTTTCAAGTGGTGTAGTTCACCGCTCACTTTTATACGTTCTCCACTATAAAGCTGAATAGGTAAACGAGTAACTTGCAGTTGTACATCTGACAATAATTGAATACGGTTATCACCTTGGATCTTACCGAGTGCTTGCCAAGGCCCCGGCATTGGATTTTCAATGGTTATAATGTCATGTTCTTTACCTTCAATCCAATGAACACGCTCAGACTTATCCCAAATATAAACCTTACTACCGTCGGGACGAACCAAAATAACCGCTTTAGAAAAACGTTCACGCGCAATAATAAACGTTATTTTCTTAATACCATAATCAACACGAAAGCGGTTATCCAATAACGCGATATCACTTGTCTGATAAACATTAGTTTGATAAACACTTTTAGCTGAAGTAAAAGTACTGATGCTAACAGCACCAATAAATGCCAATAGCAACCAAATATTACGCATTTTTGTCCTTACCTAGTGTACTTGCCACAATGCATCACCAACGATACCAAGTCGTTCATCATGCGCTTTCAATTCATCATCTGTTGCTTGCACCACTTTCAATAACGTTCGGGTTGCAGCAAGTCGACGAATACCATTCCCACCTTGTGAATTAGCACCTTCTTGCGATAAATTCAATTTAGTTTGGCCACCTGTCATAAACAGATAGACTTCCGCCAAGATCTCCGCATCCAGTAATGCCCCATGCAGAGTACGGTGCGAGTTATCAATACCATAACGAGTACACAACACATCTAAGTTGTTTCGTTTACCCGGAAAAAGTTTCTTCGCGATAGCTAATGTATCGGTAATCTTACAAATTTCTTTAGTTTCAGGTAGACCTTTATTTAGTAATCTAAATTCATGGTCCAGAAAGTTAATATCAAACGACGCGTTGTGAGCGACCAGTTCTGCACCATCAATAAAGGCAATAAATTCGTCTGCGATGGTAGAAAAAGCGGGCTTGTCTTGTAAGAATTCATCGGTAATACCGTGTACCGCGATCGCCTCAGGATCAACCAAACGGTCAGGCTTGATATAAACATGATAAGTACGCCCCGTTGGACGACGATTGAACAACTCAATACAACCAATTTCAATCACGCGGTGACCAATGTGTACACCACCCGCGCCAGTATTCATACCGGTTGTTTCGGTATCAAAAACAATAACGCGACCCGCGCCCTGTATTAACTCTGCATTGTCCAACGACATAAATCTCACCACCTAAATTAAACTGTCGCTATTCTAATATGAATTAGCGTTCGATTCACCTGATACAGTCGTAAAATCGTCAAGAAAGGTTAAGAGAGTTTATGTGGTAATTTTTGTGTCGCCCCAGTCGGCATAAAACGACGATTAGTTCGACTCACTTGCCACCAATTTTTAACGGGAGATATCGGCGTTCGACGTTTACGCGCTACAATAAAGTAAACCGACAAAAATGAAGGGAAATGCATTTGACCGAAACTCTCAGACCACCAAGTTAATGGTTTTTTACCTAGAAAAGACGTAAAGCCAAAGCGTTCATCTTGAATAATTTCAAAACCGAGTAATTCAAGCCAATCTTTAATACGTGCAGGGGTAAACATTCGACCCGACCAAGGAGGGTGGTAACGCTTCACGCCAAGTAGTTTAACTAGACCACATAATGATAGCGGATTATAACCACTTAAGATCAGGTAGCCATCACCCGTTAAGACTCGCTCAACCTCCCGTAATACTTGATGCGGATCGGCAGAAAAGTCCAATGATTGGGTTAAAATACAAGCATCAATACAATTTTCTTGAAAGGGTAAATGTGCAGGATCAATGAATACCCCGCCCACACCTTGCTCTGACGTCGCCGTTACCTGGTGTTGTATACTGCTACCAAAACAATTAAGCTCACCACTTAGCGAACCTAATTTTAGTAAATGATAACCAAATATTTTCGGGCACCAAACATCAAGCCGAGCCTGAATTTGACTCGCAAGCCACCCTCCCATTGGAAGATCGTTCCAATAATGGGGTATTGCTATCTCATGCTTATGATGTGCAGGTTTTATTAACACGGCAATATCCGCTAAAATTTTGTTTTATATATAATTAAAGATAATCCCATAAAGAGAACGATGCAATGCTTGAAGTCATTTCTATACCAACATTTAACGACAATTATGTTTGGTTAATCAAAAATACTGAAAATAATCACTGTTGTATCGTCGATCCAGGCCAAGCCGACGCGGTATTACAGGTTATCAATCAACAGAACTTAATTCTCGATGCCATTTTAATTACTCATCACCATTATGATCATATTGATGGTATTAGTGATATTCTAGCCGCATCAACCCAACCCATTAATATCTACTCATCTATTGCTATCGATGTAGAGGCTCCGGTCACCTTAGTCACCGAAAATAGTCAGTTAAGCTTATTAGATAATAGTTTAGCTTTAACCGTTATGGCGACACCAGGACACAAACGCGAACACGTCGTTTATTATAACCAAGCCATGTTATTTTCTGGAGATACCCTATTCTCGGGTGGTTGCGGTCGACTTCTTGATGGTAACGCGACAGAATTGTTTTCATCACTACAACGTATTAAAGCATTAGATGAAAACATTCATGTATACCCTGCACACGAATATACCCAAGCTAATTTAATGTTTTGCTATGCCGTCGAACCGCAAAATCGCGCACTAAAAAAACACATAGAATATACGGCAAAATTACGTCAGCAAGGACTACCAACCGTACCCAACAGCCTTAAAAGTGAAAAGCAGATCAATGTTTTCTTACGCACCAACGAAGCAACTGTAAGTATGGCTATGGAACATAAACTGCTTGATATACTCACCAGCGAGCAAGCTGTATTCACCGCATTAAGAGCCTGGAAAGATCATTTTTAACCAGAAAATAAGCATACATACACCAAATGATACACTTGCTTTGTTTTCCCTTGGCGATTAGCATATCGGGTTGTTCACTAATATAAGACGAATATAAGACGAATATGAAATTTAAATTATCCATTCCGGTATTGATATTACTGACCGGGTGTCAAATGATACCTGAAGATCGTAGTAACGATGAGCAAACTACTATAACGCCTGTCGTTGCCCAATCTCAAGAAGCCAGTAATAAAGAGAGCGGTTTAGATAGTATTGCAGAAGAAAAAATTGCGAAACTTATTATTGCCGAAGACGTTACAGTCAAGCCAATTGATAATGTTTGGGTGCGTATTTCTGAGCAAATGAGCATTCCGATTCCCGATAATGCGCGTATTGCAAAGCACCGTAATTGGTACTTGAAGCATCCACAGCACTTAAAAACAGTATCACAGCGTGCAGAACCGTTTCTATATCTTATTGTTGAAGAACTCGAGCGTCGTAACTTACCGCTAGAACTAGCGCTATTACCTGTCGTCGAAAGTGCATTTGACCCCTTTGCTTACTCACACGGCAGTGCATCGGGTATGTGGCAATTCGTTCCAGGTACAGCGAAACGTTTCGGCCTCGAACAAAACTGGTGGTACGATGGCCGTCGTGATGTACTGGCATCAACCAGCGCCGCATTAACCTATATGGAATACCTAAACCGCCGATTCAAAGGTGACTGGTTGGCTGCCCTAGCCTCTTACAATTCCGGCGAAGGTCGTGTAGGACGTTCTATTAAGCGTAACCAAAAAGCCGGTCTACCGACTGATTTCTGGTCCCTGTCTCTGCCAAAAGAAACAGAGGCATACGTCCCTAAATTATTAGCACTTGCTGATATTTTACAAAACCCAGAAAAATACCATGTCACGCTGCCAGTAATCGATAATGAGCCTGCAATTCAGCAAGTTGACGTTGACAGTCAAATCGATTTAGCACTTGCTGCTGACTTAGCGGGCATGGAAGTCGCTCAGTTACAACGTCTTAATCCAGGTTTCAACCAATGGGCAACGGCACCAAATGGACCACATACGTTATTAATTCCTAGTGGTAATGTAGAAAAATTTAAAACTGCATTAGCAAGAACGGACGCAAAGGGTCGTCTAAACTGGGTTCGCTATAAAGTGAAGTCAGGCGATAGCCTAAGCGAGGTTGCGCAAAACTATAATACCTCAAGCAAGATCATTGCCTCGGTAAATAATCTAGACAGCAGTACAATCAAGATCGGACAAGCGTTACTTATCCCAATGGCCGCGAAAGAACTCGATTATTATAAATTTAGCGAATCATCACGCATCACGCGCCGCCAAGAAAAACCAGCAGGCCGTTTTAAAGTGGTACATAAAGTGCAACCAGGTGATAACTTATGGGATATTTCACGCGCCTATAAAGTTAACTACAAAAGTTTGGCCAAATGGAATAATATCGCGCCTAGAGATGCACTGAAGGTCAATCAAAAGCTCGTGGTTTGGCAAGGTAAAAAACAAGGGAGCACTAATGGCAAAGGTGTTATGCGTAATATTACCTATAAAGTCCGTCCAGGCGATTCGCTTGCACGTATTGCCAATAAATTTAATGTCAGAGTTAAAGACCTTGTAAGATGGAATGGACTGGCTAATCAGAAGTATATCCAACCAGGGCAAGCATTGCGCCTTTATATTGATGTCACAAAAGTAAATACCTAGTGAAAGAGCTCCTTACGCTATGTATAACTTAAAAAGAATACACGCATAAAAAATGGCTTACGCTAAGATTTAACTCTTAACCGTAAGCCATTTTTATTACGCTTAATTTGCATGTTTAAACACTTGTTAAAACATAAATTATAAACCAAGCATATCGTCTTTCAGATCATCATCAGCAGGTTTATCACCTAACCAGATAGACAACACCGCTTGACGAAAAACGTCGTTATTAATCGTCGATAACTTTTCATTATTTTTATACGTTACTAAGCCTTTGCCTGGCGAACTCACTAAAGTAAATTGATCACCTTTAGCAATCTCTTCGCTAAACACACTAATGAACTCTGCAATTTCAGCTGAAATTGGCGCTGTATTACCTGCAGTTGCACCATGAAAACCGTCATTAATCGCCGATACCATTTTCTCTGACGTAATCATCCCAGAAATAATATTCAGACGAATTGCACTTACATCTTGGCTTGTTACTATATCTTTATTCACTTTTTGTGTAAATAGCGAACCAACGTACAGATCAATAAAGAATTTACTACGAACACCCGCACCTTGATAATTAAGTGATGCGCCTTCAAGAGATACATTATCTGGAACTGAAACACCTGACACTTCCTGTGCAGCATTTACAGAGAAACTTAATAGCATTGCTGACGCTAGAGTTGCTAATTTATTCATGACTTAATCCTATGTGGTCAGTATTAAAACTCTAATTTAACCATAAAGAGGGTAGAGCTAAAACTCTAACCACTTTGATTTCGTCAATTTAATACGATTTTATTACGACTCAATTAATACCTAATAAAAAAGCCACTCATTACTGTAATGAGTGGCTTTTTCTAATTTTACAATGCTAATGTAAAGTAACTACAATACTACTTTTTACATTTAGAATTCCAAATTTCACTGTTAATCTTTTTATCAATTTCAGGGTATTCAGCACTATCAAATGTAGGCGTCTTACCTTCAGCGAGTTGTTTGTTGTAATCTTTCGCAACGATGATGACATACTTAGACAACATTAAGATGGCGATAATATTGACTAGTGCCATCAAGCCCATTGATGCATCAGCCATGTTCCAAATCAGAGTTGATTTCGCAACAGCACCAAACATAACCATACCTAAAACAGCAGCACGGAAGATCCATACCATTACTTTTGAATCTCGGTTCAAAAATAAGATACTTGTTTCTGCGTATGAATAGTTCGCAACAATTGACGTAAATGCAAAGAATAGAATAGCAATAGCAACAAAGGTACTACCCCAACCGCCTACATGAGATGACAATGCATGCTGAGTTAATTCGATGCCACCAATACCCGATGTATCACCAAGGTCTGAGAGCAGAATGATAGACGCAGTCGCAGTACAGATAACAATAGTATCAATGAATACACCTAGCATCTGAACATAACCTTGTGATGCTGGGTGATTAGGGAATGGTGCCGCACTTGCAGCCGCATTCGGCGCACTACCCATACCCGCTTCATTCGAGAATAAACCACGTTTAATACCTTGCATCATAGCAACACCTAATGCGCCACCAGCAGCTTCTTCTAAGCCGAATGCAGATTTAATGATGAGTTCGAAAATAGCAGGTATTTCTGAAATGTTCATTGCAACAACAACAAACGCAATAAGAATATAAGCCAGCGCCATGAATGGCACTACGATTTCAGCAAATGCGCCGATCATACGTAGACCACCAAAAATGATAAAGCTTGTAAATACAACTAATACGATACCAACGATAGCTTTATCAAAACCAAACGCATTGTGCATTGAATTAGCAATCGCATCAGACTGAACAGCGTTAAATACTAAACCAAATGCAATGATTAGGCAGACAGAGAATACAACACCCATCCAACGACGGCCTAGACCTTTTTCCATGTAGTAAGCGGGACCACCACGGAAGTTGCCGTCAGCATCTTTGGTTTTAAATAATTGTGCTAATGCACTCTCAGCAAAACTAGTCGCCATACCAATAACAGCAATTAACCACATCCAGAATACCGCACCAGGACCACCCGCAGTAATTGCTACAGCAACACCTGCAAGGTTACCAGTACCAACACGTGCAGCTAGACTTGTACATAACGCTTGAAATGATGATACACCTTCAGAGCTGCTTTTACGGCTACCAGCAAGAACAGAGAACATGTGAGTAAAATGGCGGAACTGAATAAAACCTAATTTAAAGGTAAAATACAGACCCGTACCGATAAGTAAATAAATCAGTACAGAGCCCCACAGCAGCCCATTGATAAAGTCGATAACTTCCGTCATATTTTCTTTTCCACAATATTATTAAAGTCCATAGATAGCAGTAAACGTAACACCACCAACTAAACGTGGCGCGGAATATAACATAAAAAACCAGTAAATTGTTAATAAACAGGTGTAAAAATTACCGAAGCCGCAATTCCAGCCCTAACTAGATACATATATGTAAAATATTCATATCATTTTTTACATAAACTATTTAATACCTTTTTCATTTTAGGCCTTTTTACGTGATCTGGCACTCAAATGCGGAGTGAAATATGACTAAGGGTACGAAAAAAATGTTATAGAGAAAGGGTAACTATCATTACAAAGGTGATCCCATGGAAGGAATAAATCAAGTGTCGATAGAAAATACAAAAAAAGAAAAAAAATCGTCTTCAAAACGGAAATGGCGTGAGATTGAAGCGATAAAAGATAAGCTAAGTTTAGAAAAGGAAATGGATGGTTATAACGATCCTTTAAGTTATTTCTCTGATCTTATTGCTTAAATAAAAAAACCGCATTTAATGCGGTTTTTTATCTGGTTCCTCTACATGATTAAATATTACCTCTGAACCTCGGCCAATCGACGATTAACAGGGTATCGTTCAAAATCCTCCCAATAATGAATACCACCAATCATTTCTTTTACTACAAACCCTAAAGCTGAAATTTTTAAAGCCGCTCTAGATGCGCCATTACAACCAGGCCCCCAGCAATAGACTACAAATAAGGTATCTTCATCGTACTTCGCGAATGACTCATGATTTATGTCGCTGTGAGGCATGCTTTCTGCGGTTATTGCATGGCTTTTATTAAATGCTTCTGTAGAACGTACATCTAATAATATATAGTTTTTATTATCAGCTTTAATGTCCGCGTAAACATCTGAACAATCAGTTTCGCAAGCAAGTTTGGTAGCAAAAAAGTCATGCGTTTTTTGAGATTGCTCGGCTTGATAAGAAAATGTATTTGTATTGCTAGGCATAAGTGCTCCTTATATAATTAATGATTCTAGACTGCATCGAACGCTAGTCTTCAATAGATCTAATTTATCGCGATTTAATAAAATCTAAAATTCATGATTACTGAAGTCTGCGTTCAACAAAAATGAATAGTGAAATAATTTAGCGAGTATAAAATCTACTTTATACTCGCTAAACCTTGTTGGACTTATTAAAGGGAATTAACCTTGGAATTTTATCATTTACGCTCTTTTGTCGCGGTAGCTGAAATAGGCAATTTAACTCAAGCAGCAAAGCGTCTATATACGACGCCACCAGCTATAAGTGCTCACATTAAATCGCTTGAGGAAGAACTAGCCACCCCTTTATTTATTCGCTCTAATAAAGGCATGTCTTTAACAGATAAAGGTCAATTATTATTAAAAAAAGCATATCTAACACTAGATTGCGCTTTAGACTTAGTGAATTTAGCTGCTAATAATCAACATGAGATAATTGGGACATTTCACTTAGGTATTAACTTAACAGCCAAGCAAATGAGACTTTCTGAATTAGTAAAAAACCTACAAGAAAACTGCCCAGGTATCAGCTTGGATATTCATCAGCAATCAACCGGCATAACTATTAATGACATTAGAGAGCATCGTTTAGATGGTGGTTATATTTTTGGTGCTATTCCCGATGACTTTATCGGCGTAGCAGTTATGAAGAAAAAGATAACTACAATCGCACCACTTTCGTTTGATTGTAGTAAAATAGTGACTCAAGCGGACCTTCGTATTCACCAATGGATAATGATGGGCGACTATTGTCCTTTTGATGATTTTCTAAAAGATAAACTTGGAAATAATATCCTCTCTACTATAAAATCGAGTGATGAAACCTCTCGATTAGAACTAGTAAAGAGTGGTCTAGGGCTGAGTTTTCTAGAGATAGAAGAAGCTCAGATGGCAGAAAAAAACAAACAAGTTCGAATAATATCTGTATTAGACTTTCCAACAACACTCTATTTTGTTGTTGCTAAAAATAGAGCTCGTGAGCCAGTCATAAGTGCATTAATGCAAGAAGTTAAAATCTTATGGGATTTAGAATTTTGAAAATGGCCATTCAAATTAATAAATAGCCACAGTTCGACTTAATGGTCTGTATTTAATGCGAAGTGAGTTAGCTATTTATACTAAACAAAGGTCTTCTTCTGCTTCACAAGTAAATCCAGCCTGAACGATCTGCTGTTTTAATTGGTTATACGTATCATTAAACTCAGCAAAAGTTTGAACTTCCTGTAAAGAACCATTTTTCCACAAATGTTCAATATGACACCAATCATCAGGTGTAAATTTCTCAGCCATGAGTGGCATCACGACATTCGTTTCATATTGAATATGTGCACGCTGCTTGTTAACAAACTCTTTTAATTGGGCCGCAAGTTCATCAAACGGCATGACAGAATCAAGCTGAATCATATTTAATGAACTTGATAATTCGCGGCTAAGAAACTTTAAGCTTTGATGTTCACTCGCTAATCGGTTCGGCATAGCTGCATCTTCAACATAATGCTCAAGATAGTACGAGTAAATAAGATCTTCTTTTGGGTGATGGTATCGCTCAATGTAATTACGTAAATAATTAACGATATCACCCATCAGTGTAAAATTAACACCTTGCAGCTCAGACTCGAGTTCAGCTAACTGCTCAGTTAATACATTTAACAGTTGCTCGACTTGTTTATGATCTTTAATAATGAGAGATAGCATACAAACTCCAATATGAAAATTACCTCCCTTTACGGTATACCCACATAGTATTAGTTTCTTTGATCGAGTTCACTGTTTACCTATTTAGTTATACTAAGCTATCAATGTCACTGACTTGCCAATTAATCGATTGTTGATGGCGCGCCAGTAAACGAGCATTGATAGAAGAAAAGTGCTGACAGCCAAAGAAACCACGACTTGCAGACAGTGGCGATGGGTGTACACCTTCTAAAACATAATGTCGGCTGCGATCAATATGACGACCTTTCTTCTTAGCATGATTGCCCCATAGTACAAAAATGATCTCTTCGTCTTGCTGGTTTAACAATTCAACCACATGATCAGTAAACGTCTCCCAACCTGATTTGGCATGTGAATGTGCTTTCGCTTGCTCAACGGTTAGCACTGTATTTAACATTAAAATACCTTGTTGTGCCCACTCAACGAGATAACCATGATCAGGTGTATTAAAGTCGTCGAGATCAGTCGTTAATTCTTTATACATATTACGTAATGATGGTGGGATCTTAATGCCCGGTAATACCGAAAAACATAATCCATGTGCTTGCTCTGGACCGTGGTAAGGGTCCTGCCCCAATATAACAACTTTTACATCACTTAAAGGGGTTAATGAAAAAGCTTGGAATATATCGGCTTCTTTGGGATAGATGGTTTTCCCTGCAGCTCTTTCTGTCGAGATAAAATTTTGTAACTCTAAATAATATGCTTGCTGCTGTTCGTGCAACAAAAATTCTGACCAAGTTTTCATTAATAGATCCCAAAAATTAGCATTGCCAAAAACCTAATTTTATCGTAAAAAGCCTTCATTAAAACTGTTTTGTCATTAAATTGATTAAAAACGATGAATCCCGAAATTAATGGAACAAAAAATGACTAAATTTATTGGTGCGCATGTATCTGCAGCTGGCGGTGTGTGGAATGCCCCTAAAAATGCCCACGATTTAGGTGCAACTGCATTTGCTCTATTTACCAAGAATCAACGTCGTTGGGATGCAAAAGCACTGAGTCCTGATGATATTCGTAAATTTAAAGCCAATTGCAAACGATACAATTTTACCTCGGCACAAATTTTACCTCACGATTCTTACTTGATTAACCTTGGGCACCCAGAAGCTGAGGCATTAGAAAAATCGCGTAATGCCTTTTATGATGAAATGCACCGTTGCGAACAGCTAGGTTTAACCTTACTTAACTTTCATCCTGGTAGTCACTTAAAAAAAATATCGGAATCGGAAAGTTTAAAACGCGTGGCAGAATCAATTAATTTCGCCCTTGAAAAATCAACGTCTGTCAAAGCGGTCATTGAAAATACCGCAGGCCAAGGAACAAACTTAGGTTATCGCTTTGAGCACCTTGCCGAGATAATCGAACAAGTTGAAGACAAGAGTCGTGTGGGTGTTTGCATTGATACCTGCCACACCTTTGTCGCGGGATATGACTTACGTACCTTTGACGCTTGTGAAAAAACCTTTAACGATTTTTCAAATATTGTCGGCTTTGAATACCTCGCTGGTATGCACATTAATGACAGCAAAGTAGCGCTAGGAACGAAAGTTGATCGCCATCACAGCTTAGGCCAAGGTTTTATTGGTGAAGATGCCTTTAAATTTATCATGCAGGATGCGCGCTTTAATGGTATACCTATGGTATTGGAAACAATAGATGATACTATTTGGGCTAATGAAATTGCTTGGTTACAGCAGTTAGCCGCAAATAAATAAGGTATAGTAATACAAATTATATCAATGATTGTAAAAACCTAAACACGCGGAATCGAGTTTAGGTATTAAAAGGATTATCAACGAGGACTGTTGATAACAAATAGGGATGTAATTTGAAATACTCAATAGAGCTTGTACCCCGTACATGGGAAACTTTAAACACTGAAGTCGAAGAAGTAAGCCAATTTAGTCAAATAAATACGCTAAATATTCCAGACTTACTTCGCTTTGATGTTCGTAGCTGGGATGCCTGTGATCATCTACAAGATAAGTTTGATGAAGTGATCCCTCACCTTCGAGCTATCGATTTTGATTTGAGAAGTGGCTTCCCATTAACCGATTTTTTCCGTCATAGTAAGATCAATTCTGTACTTGTCGTCGAAGGCGATCCACCACAGGATATTTCACATCGTACCTATCGTAATACATCATGTGAACTCATTCGTATTATCAAAAAAGAACTGCCATATATGAAAGTGTACGCTGCAATCGATCAATATCGAACCAGTATGCGTAAAGAGCTCGATTATATCCACGATAAAATTGATGCTGGTGTTGACGGTTTCTTCACGCAACCATTTTTTGATTTAAAATTTCTCGATGTATACATGGATATGCTACAGGGTACGGAAGTTTTTTGGGGGATGAGTCCAATTCACAGCGAAACAAGTAAGTCCTACTGGGAAAACAAAAATGACGTGGTCTTTCCAAGCGACTTCGAAGCAACGAAAGAATGGAATATTAACTTTGGCCGAGCAATGATCAAAAAGGTGCAAGCCAAAAATGATAATGTCTATTTTATGCCGATTAGAGCAAATGCCAGCGAATATCTTGGCAACTTACTCGCCGAAGATTAACGATATTACCGTTTAGCAGTAAACGCATACATAAACCACTTACAACAAAAGCGAAGTGGTTTACTTTTTATCTGTGAATTCCGCCAGTAACGCATCCAACTTATCGTTTAATTGGTTAATTTTATCACTTTCAATACCGGTTAATTTTGCATAAGTCCGTTGGATTAGCTTTTCTAAGCCATGTAGCGAAATATGCTCTGCTGTGGTATGTAACTTAAATGCGTTATCAACCTTCTCACCCTGGCGTAGTAACTCTTCAAAAAACATTGAAGATTTTTCACCCGCTATATTGAGCCCATCAATGCTATTACTGTATGCCCCTAACCCAGCTAACCAAATCTGTCGAGCAAAATTCATTTTTGTCGCTAGCGTAATTTCAGCAGCATCACGATCAATCTCTTTTTGAGATTCAATATCAGGATTATTGATGTCATTAATAGCCACAAAGTTATCAATCAATACATTATTGTTAACAACATCATTATTTACAGTACCTTTTTTATTCTGGCGCATTGTTAAATCTTACTATTGATACTAGGAACTATTAAGCATAGGTGTAATCGTCATAAATGAGAGCACAACTTGGATCCTTGTGATCTTAATTACAAAATAAAAGACGATTATCGATTGAAACGCATTACATAAAACCCCGGTTTAATACGAGGTAACCACCTAATTTATCGATAAAAACTGCGTTATATGCTGTGATATGTCATTTATTTGTTGTGGTGTAACTGTATGCTCTGCAGGGTAGCGGCTATATCGAGGCTCATAACCTAAGGCTTCTAAATATTTTACGGCGTCTAATCCCAGAGACTCAGCAACAACAGGATCAGCACTACCATGGTAGACATGAATTGGTAATGTAAGGTTATTCTTGTGTAGCTCAATCGTTTTATACGTTGCAAAGTAACTCGACATCACCATTAATCCAGCCAATGGCTGCGGAAATGTGAGGGCACTTTGATATGCTACTGCACCACCTTGGGAAAAACCAGCAACAATAATACGCGCGCTATCAATACCTCGGTCAATCTCTCGTTGGATCAAATGCTGTACTTGTTCCACACTTATCATGAGACCTGACATATCAATTTTCCGCTCAAGTGTCATTTCTAAGATGTCATACCATGCTGGCATTTTGTAACCATTATTAATGGTTACCTTAATGTCTGGTGCGTGCGGAAAAACATAGCGCACTTGATGTTCGACGGGTAATGCGATCATAGGGACTACTGGGGCAAAATCATGACCGTTAGCGCCAAGTCCATGTAACCAAATAACACTCGCATTTGCCGATAGATTAGGTTCAATTTCAACACAAGGTAAATATGTCATTATGTTTCCTTACAATAAGTTGTTTTTAGGGGATAGGTCATCGTATAAATTCACAACGAAACAACGATAACCATGTTAACTGACAATAAAGTGGTTATAATAGCGAAGTTATCTTTATTTATGGTGAGTTATTTAATGAAAATTTGTAGTGTTGAACTAGCAGGCAATGAAGTAAATCTATGTTTCCTTTCTTTAAAAGATGGAATGTTTGAACTTATTGAATGCCGTAAAAGAAAAATGACCTTAGCAAGTTCAACTGAAGCGTATCAAATGCGTCAGTTTCATAAAGAATTTGCCCAACTAATGCAAGATTATAAAATTGAACACGTGGTGATCAAAGAACGTCTTACTAAAGGTAAATTTAGTGGTAGTTCTACAAGCTTTAAAGCAGAAGCAGCGATCCAACTTGTAAATAGCGTAGAAGTGAGCATGATTTCACAAACGTACTATAAGCAACTACAACAAGATCACCCGATCTTTGTAGAATTTTCTGAAACAGGCCTGAAAAAATTCCAACAGAATGCATTCACACTTGGTTGTCTATTCTTAAACGAACAAGCGGCAAATAGCGCGCTTTAAGTATAAGATTATTCGCAGGCTATAACCTAGCCTGCTTTATCCCGCCATCGCTACACCGTAAATAATGCTGGTTGTAACTGTTTTATTTTATCTACTATATCTGCTGGTACGGGCATTTTTTTATGCTCACGATAATCCACAAAAACAATGACCCCTTCACCTTCTGCAACAACACGTTGTAACGTATTACTCCACACCGCATACTTCATGATAAATTTATGTTCAGCAAATTCTGAAACTGTAGCGCCAATTTGAATAGTATCAGGGGATTTTAGTGGCGCTTTAAAGCGGCAGTTCGTCGCGGCTAAAATTGGACCAATACCATGCGCCTGCATGTATTCCATTGCCTTAATTTGATCAAAATAACCAATCCGCGCTTGTTCAAAATAACGGAAATACACGGTATTATTAACGTGCCCAAAGGCATCCATGTCACCCCAGCGTACAATGTCATCGACAATAATGGGATACTGCTGTTTAAATTTATCCATAAAACTCATTCCATTAATCATAACTAAAACAAAGGACCAAAACGCGCAACAATCGGATTATGATCGGAGGCTGTTGTTTCATAAGATGAGGCACTCAATTGTTGTAACCCTCTAAAATAAATATCATCGAGAGAATGACCAAATACAGTTTCACGCACATCATTTTTATAAACCAATTGCTGTAACTCAACACTTGCCGTCACCTCAAGCAACCTACTCAAACGCTTGTTCGTCCAAGTATTGAAATCCCCAGCCATGATCACAGGACCCTGATGCTGACGAATAACAGAAATTACGCTTTCTAGTTGCTGATTAAATTCATCAACACCCAATGTAAAGTTGATCATATGCATATTAGCAACAAGCAGAGGTTCATCACTGCCCGCCCAAGAATAATAGCTAATCAGTGACGATTTAGGAAAGCGAATCAAAGGTTCGGCTAGTGTTTGTTTACACGCTGATATCGGCTCGATTTTACTTGCCGTTAATACACCCATCGACTGCTTATAAATACTAAAAGCTTCAACTTGTGTCCAACTTAACCCATATTGCTGCATTAATTGATGCAATAAAAAACTTAATTTAGCTTCTTGTAAAACGATCAAATCATTTTTTTCAATTAAGCTTGTTAGCTCTGAACGCCAGTTATCACCCTGTTGTTTATAAATATTCCAATCAACAATACTAAATTCAGTAGGCAATGAAGCCTGCTCAATATCGGAGTTGCTATTCGTTAAAAAGGTAGGACATGTGCTTGTAGAGTCATTAACGAAACCGAATTGCTCGCTCTTAATTGATGTTGAGCCAGTTGCTTCCCATGAAGAGTTTAATTTTGGCGTGTCAGCAATATCAAAACAGCCCGATAAAGAGAAGACAAAAGTAAAAATAATGGCCGTGCGAGAAAAAGTATAATTCATGTTTATATCACATAATCAAAATATATCTTATTATACTGAATAAAATAGAATTAATTCAAAACTAATATCATTATTGTTTCAAAATAGTGCTATATCGCAAAAAAGCGCCAAAACAAAGCACTAAATAATACAAATAGAGATTAATTTCAAAAACTTAAATCTAATCACATTTAAATTCACTTATGATCAGCTAACTCACCGTTAGTAATCTACTCATCACTAACGGCGGTCATACTATCAATTGACGTACTTACGCTAGCATCCCCATCATCGACAAGACTTGGAAGATAACCACGCAAACGGCAAATATCATCACCACAACCATACGTGTATAACCACCAGTAACCAAAAAATCAGTGGTTGGTAAATGCTTACGCGCCTGAAAAGCAAGAGCAACAGGTGTAAACAAAGCAAATATAGCCGCAGCGAACCCCGCATAACCAATGGCGTAAATAAAACCATTTGGAAATAGCACACCGCCTATCATTGGCGGTACAAATGTGACTAAAGCCGTTTTACTACGACCAGACAAGGTATCATCGAGTTTCAATAAATCAGTAAGAAAATCAAATAAACCTAATGCCACGCCCAAAAATGATGTTGCTACAGCAAAATTGGCAAATAACTGTAACGTAATTGCTAACGTAACACCCGATCCCTTAGACTCTAACGCAGAAACGAGTGCACCCATATTACCACCTTCAGCAATAACAGAAGCAAATCCATCACGACCAATCACAGTAAAACTCGCAAGCAGCCAGATGATATATATAGTCAGTGCTAACAAACTTCCGTAACGGATGGAATTAACGACTTTCCCGCTGTCTTTTTTATAATATTTAACCAGACTTGGAATATTAGAATGAAAACCAAAACACACCATTAATGACGGTATTGCAGCCCAACTATAAGGTAAGCGTTCTGTCATCTCGGCAAGTGGCTGTAATAAAGAAAAGTTTGCACCACTAATCAAGCTGAAAATAGCGATACTAAAAGTGATCACCATCCCACCTAACATTGCAGAAGTAAAACGATCAACAGCTTTGGTACTAAAGCTCACAATCAACCCAAGCAGGACTGCAAAAGCAAAACTAGCGACAGATTGATCAAGTTCAATACCTAAACCCGATTGTAAGCTGTGCCCCAACATCGAGCCTCCACCCGAAATATAGGCATATACTAAGATATAGCTCACAAACATCACTGACAAACCATTCAATATACGTAATGATGTCGGCAACAAGGCCTTTGTCATTGAATCAAAATTAACACCATGTTTAAATTTTTGGTTCGCTTCAAGTAAGTAAAGTGCTGAACTATACATGCAGTACCAAGATACACACAAAAATAATACAGCCCAGCCAAACCACATACTTGATGTTAATACGGGTAGCGAAAACATACCGGCACCAATACTGGTACCCGTAATAATGAATACGCCACCCAGCGAGGATGGTTTTTCGTCTTGACTGACGGTCATTACTTCAGACATATACCTACTTCCTAATTAATAATGTTTGTAATAATTCTTTTTCAATACTACTCATTGATTTCAAATTATTTGAACCTCGAGTAATAGTGGCAATACTAATATTGTGTATTTTCGCTATTTCGCGCTGTGACCGCTCACCTAGCAAAAGTTCTTTATAAACTAAAGCACGGGCATTGACAGCATTTAATTCTTCCGGTGAAAACAACAATGGCAGGACGAGTGAAATATCGCCCTTATTTGATATATCTAAAAGTAATTCATTGATCATACTATAAAATCATCGCACCTGAACTGTAATGACGTAATAGTACAGCATTACACACTAGACTATCAAGTTTAATTACGCTAGGCACATAAATAATTTAGTTATCAAGACAAGAAATTAAAATTCTGATTATTTCATCTTTTTTAGCTAAACATAAAATAGAGCAAAAATGGTCTCAGTTTGACTTCGTATCACCGTTGGCTAATTCATCTAGATACAAAAACAAGTAAAGCCTTTGCAGAGTCTTCTTTACGAATATGCTACTATATGGCTAATTCGAGTTCCAATACGTGATGACATACAGTATTACGCTGGCATACAAAATTCGAAAAACGCATTACAGTGATACAGCTAAGAACGGTAAAAATAACCTATCTTAACTACAAGTTAATCAATCATAAGAGCCATTTATAATGATCAACCAAATGCCCATCCTTCGTTCTACTATCCATCCAGATGTAACCACGCCTAAAAATACTGACCAACGGATCGCAACGCGTGGCATTATTACTCAAGGTGAAGAGATCTTACTGATCTTCACTGCCCGCTACCATGATTACAGTTTACCGGGTGGTGGATTGCATGACGATGAAGACATCATCACCGGTTTAATTCGAGAAGTGCAAGAAGAAACAGGTGCCGAAAATATTCACAACGTTGTACCTTACGGTAGTTACGAAGAACTTCGCCCTTGGTATAAAGACGGCTTTGATAGTATCCAAATGCTATCCTATTGCTTTACTTGTAATGCCAATAAAGAATTAGGCACGCCACGCTTAGAAGAAAATGAAATCAAGAATGGCGTTAGCGCACTATGGATCAATATCCACGACGCAATTGCGCATAACCTTGACGTTATAGCGAGTCACCCTAGAGCTGGCCTGTCAATTGAGCGAGAGACCTACCTACTACAAAAAATAGCCAAAGATATCGTTACAAAATAGTGCATTACCCTCCATAAAGTCATTATGGAATTATGGAATTATGATTAGTTGTGCAGCGCCCTTTATTGTATTCTTAACTTAAGGATAGAGTTCAATAAAGGTATCACCTATGCAACCGGAATTTAAATCACAAATTGATATGCTACTGTACGGCCTCGATATTATGACAGGGCTATTCATTTTACTCCTCTTTGGAGGAATAATTAGTGTTATCTACATGTATATAGTAGATAAAAGACAAACCAAGCAAGCTATTCGCCATAACTATCCTGTCATCGGACGATTTAGATATCTATTTGAAAAACAAGGGGAGTTCTTCCGCCAATATTTCTTTGCACAAGATCGTGAAGAAATGCCTTTCAACCGAGCTGAACGATCTTGGGTTTACCGCGCGGCAAAAAACGTTGACCGCACCCTCGCATTTGGCTCAACACGTAACCTAGATCAAGTCGGTACCATCATGTTCATGAATTGTGCCTTTCCAACCTTAACCAAAGATGCGATAGCTCCCCAAACTATTACCTTGGGTCCCGATTGCCCACATCCGTACGTAACAAATTCTGTCTTTAATATTTCAGCCATGAGTTATGGAGCCATTTCAAAACCTGCTGTATTAGCATTGTCTTATGGTGCAAAAGAAGCGGGTTGCTGGTTAAATACGGGGGAAGGCGGCCTATCAGTTCATCATCTTGCCGGCGGTGCCGATCTCGTTTATCAAATAGGCACAGCAAAATATGGCGTGCGAGATGAACATGGTCATTTAAGTGATGAAAAACTGAAATCAATTGCCGAAATAGAACAAGTCAAAATGTTTGAAATAAAACTAAGCCAAGGGGCTAAACCAGGCAAGGGAGGCATATTACCCGGTAAAAAGGTCACAGCAGAAATAGCCAAAGCCCGAGGTATTCCCGTCGGTGAAGACTCCATCAGTCCAAATGCTCATCCAGAAATAAAAAATGTTGGTGATATACTTGATATGGTCGCCCGTATTCGCCAAGTAACAGGTAAACCTGTCGGATTTAAATTTGTATTGGGTCATACTCAATGGATAACGGATATATTAACAGAAATAATAAAACGCGGTCCCGAATCTGCACCCGATTTTATGACGTTAGACAGTGCCGATGGGGGCACAGGGGCTGCACCACAACCATTAATGGATTATGTGGGTCTGCCTCTAAAAGAAAGCTTACCTTTACTTGTTAATATGTTGGAAAAGTACAATTTACAAGGGAAAATTAAAGTCATCGCATCAGGAAAACTCATTACCCCATCAAAAGTCGCTTGGGCATTAGCCGTCGGCGCCGATTTTATTGTATCTGCACGTGGAAACATGTTCGCGCTAGGTTGCATTCAAGCATTGCAATGTAATAAGGATACTTGCCCAACGGGTATCACTACTCACAACCCAAAACTGCAAGAAGGATTAGACGTTCAAGATAAAGCACAGCGGGTTGCAAACTATAACAAATACATTCATTACGGTATTGGTCTAATCGCCCATTCATGTGGTGTTAATGAACCAAGGAAATTACGTCGAGATCATGTGCGTATTGTCACTGAAAATGGGTTATCTATCGCACTTGACAAACTCTACCCTATGGAATAAACGACTCGAATACATGAGCCTAGGTTTTAATTTTCAATGCTTTTTCACTAATCTAGAATCTAGGCTAAAATATCTCAAGCTCTTGATTAATATTTCTAATAGTTCCGCGTATAACAGTATTCCTAACAACCGATTTTAACGATCGTCAGGAAAGGGAATCAAAATGAAACTATTAGTCAAACAAGATGTGGGGGATATTCATAAAGACCACTTGAAGATTTTAGATAATGTTATTACCTTTTTACAACATAACATCGACGGTCTTGAATTCCTTCCTTTCAATCTAGATGCAGAACAAGGTGATTACCAGCAAGCTTTTCAGCGACAAACAGGGATCATTTTCACACCAGCAAATTATCGTCATTACCGGTTACGTTTATTATCGGTTGTTGATGCGTTGCTTTATATCCACACATCATCTAATGATAGTGATGCTTATGAACTTTCTTATAATTTAAGCTCCATCCATCCAAAGCCCGTCTTTTTTGCAGTCTGGCGAGGAGCGCCAATCAAAAGCCCACTTTTAAAAGAGTTAGATCAAGATTATCCAGTCACTTACTGCCAGTTTAGTCATCCAAGAGAGTTGCTCGAAGGGTTTAAGCGTTTCCTTCAAGAACATGGTGAAAACGTCATAATGATAAAGGCAGAGAAAGAGTTGGTATAAATTTCTAGAGTAGTTTGCGCATAATTAACTTACGATAACATTTGCAATGGTGACTAAAGTGAAGATAACGACTTATACAGATTTTGGCATACGCACACTCATGTATTTATCCACCCTTCCAAAAGGACAGCGCTCAAGCTCTGCGGAAGTAGCTAATGTGTATGACGCATCACGAAACCATATTGCTAAAGTCATAGCACATCTGTCAGCTCTCGACTATATAGAATCATCGAGAGGTAAAAATGGCGGTATATGGTTAGCAAAACCCGCATCAGAAATTAATATTGGACAGCTCGTCAGAGCACTCGAGAATAATTTGAAAGGCATAGATGCCAACGCAAGTGATAGTGACATTGTGCCAATTTATCAATTAAAAAAAGTACTAGAAACCGGTATTGATGCCTTCCTACAAACATTAGATCAATATTATCTGACTGATTTACTCAATGATACATTTCAGTTCGAATCGCTATCTTATACAAAACAAGCATGATAGTTGTTACACCGCTGTATATAATCTTGTGTAACTTACAATCTACCCGACAAAGGGATATATAGGCACATTTAGCTGACGATATTTGAAGGTAAAACAGCCATAACACATACCCCAAAATTGATAGTTCATTCTTGACAACAATATTCATCTGTTGCAATGTAAGCGGCAGAAATTATACATCTAGCGCGTTAAGCCTAGAATATTTAACACTATTATTAAATAAAGGAACACTTGAAATGGCTTTCGACGTAAAAATTCAACTAAATAAAAAATTTACAGTGCCTGCAGATATAGATACCGTTTATAAGCTTTTAGCTGACGTTCCGGCTTCAACTAGCCATTTTCCAGATCTAGAGCATTTGATCGAAGAAGCTGCAAATACTTACCGTTGGGAAATGAAAAAAATTGGTCTAGGACCGATTCAACTTCAAACAATTTATGCATGCGAATATACCTGTGATGCAGCGAGTAAATCAATTGTTTGGGAACCTCGTGAAACAGCTAATAATAGTGCAAAAGTATCTGGTAAATGGATCATAACTGAGACTAGTACTGGTTGTGATATTAACTTATTAACAGATGCCGTAATTACAATTCCATTACCAAGTCTGGCTGGTATCGGTTTAAAACCAGTTGTTAAAGTTGAATTTGAAACATTAACAAATACTTACATCAAAAATTTAGCTAAAACATTATCGAAGGTAGCTGCGACAGCTTAATTCGATTCTCGATATAATAAGCTAAAAAATCACAATGAATCTGAACTGGGACGCCAATTCAGGTTCATTGCGTTTCCTCCCCCCTCTAGATTATGCCCCTACTTGCTTTAGAATAAAAAACAAACAATCAACAGTTCATTAACTCAAATACAGTAAAAAAACGCAATATACAGCACACGCTTAAAATATAAGCATTTAATACCAAAATTAAAGAAATACACGAAGCTTTAAACCTCAAAACACAAACAATCAAGCGTTAACTAAATAAATAACTGCCATTTTAGAGTTATCATCTGATTAAAGTCCTTATCCCGGTGTTTTTAATATGTTATTAGTATGTACATAACTATATACATAACCCAGGATGGGAAAATGACAACAAGCACAACAATTGACAATCGCTGGTCTAGCGAATTTAAATACGTACTTGCAGCAGCTGGCGCGGCTGTAGGTTTAGGTAACCTTTGGAAGTTCCCCTACATCATGGGCGAAAATGGTGGTGGTGCATTCGTTCTTGTCTACCTATTTTGTATTCTACTAATCGGTATTCCTGTCATGATGGCAGAAGTAATGATTGGTAAACGCTCTCGTACATCACCAGCTAATGCTTCAGCTACGATTGCAAAAGAGTCTGGCGGTTCAAGCATTTGGTCTCTACTGGGTGCATCAGGTGTTATTGCAGGTTCATTAATTTTAAGTTTTTATATCGTCATTGCAGGTTGGGCAGCAGCTTACATCTTCTTTGGTATCGGTGGTGACTTCCTTGCAACCGCAGGTTCTGAAATTTCTCATAAAGATGAAATTGGAGCGCTATTCACCGGGTTAATTACAGATACAACACAGTTGATCATATGGGCTTCAATTACCATCGTCGCTGCAATGTTAGTATTAATTCGTGGTGTTAATGCCGGTCTCGAAAAAGCCGTTACTTACCTAATGCCATCATTGCTTGTCTTATTGATGATTATCATGGTTTACGCCGCTGCAACAGGTAACTTTGGTGAAGCAGCACAATTCATGTTTTCGCCAGATTTCTCAAAATTATCTATTGATGGTGTATTAACAGCGCTAGGACACGCATTTTTCACCCTAAGTTTATCATCAGGCATCATGATGATTTACGGTACATATATGCCTGAAGGTACGTCAATCGCGAAAACATCTATCTGGATCGCGATCATGGATACAGCGGTTGCGCTTATCGCAGGTATGGCTATCTTCCCTATCGTGTTTGCTAATGGTATGGAGCCTTCTGCGGGTCCTGGTCTACTATTCGTGTCATTACCTATCGCGTTTGGTCAAATGCCATTAGGTAGTTTGTTTGGTACGCTATTCTTCATAATGGTGACATTTGCTGCATTCACATCCGTGATAGCACTTCTTGAATCACCAGTAGCCTACTTGAACGAACGCCTTGGCTTAAGCCGTACTAAAGCAACAATCACAGCGGGCTGTACTATTTGGGGTCTATCACTACTAACAGTATTCTCACTCAGTGGTGCACCTTGGGCTCAAGATGTTGTGATGGGCCTGAACTTCTTTGATGCATTAGATAAGCTAACAGCAAACATCATGCTACCACTTGCCGGTCTATTCACTGCGGTATTAGTCGGTTGGGTTGTAAATGAAAAAATCACTCGTGAAGAGTTTGGTTTATCAGAAGTGGCTTATAAAGCGGTTATGTTCTGTCTACGTTACTTGTCACCAGTAGCAATTGCAATCGTGTTCTTGCAAGCTATAGGTTTAATTAGCCTTTAATAAATAATAAATACTAAAAAGGCTTCAATTATTGAAGCCTTTTTTATTTCTATGCTTTGATCCTTAATGACTAAAGATGCACTAAGCGCTAGCCAAAGATTGCTCTAATTAACAGCATTACTTCTGTTGCACTTTTACCTTTTTCAACTTCAATAATCATAGAATCTCGTTTACCTTGCAAGTAAGCAGGTAATCCTGGTTCTGCAAGTAAACGATCTACCGCTTCTGTTGCGCTTTCTTTAGTACGCTTTTGACGAACAGCACCCGCTGTACGAGTACGGCCACCCGCTGTACTACGAACAACCATTGGCTTGTTTTTCAATTTTAAATAATTTGATTTAGCAGCGAAATCTTTATCCACAAAAAAGAACAGATCAAATAACACGACACGGTTATTCCATAGCTCAAGTTCCGTTGCATCTTCTGGCTGTGCCGATTTAAACCATGGTTGGCGATGAATCGCTTCAATGATATCAACCCAGTAACGTGTAAAGTCTGTTGCATTTAGTTTAACAAGACCAAAACCTTGGCAAAGTGCATCTACTTTTGAGGCTGTTAATACCATGAATACATCAGGTCGGCGCATCGCCAATAAACGAGTCGCAACAAACAAACCTGCTTTGCCTTTATCTAAGGTAGCAAAAGCCGCTGTATAACGTTTTACA
The DNA here is from genome assembly GCF_018219435.1 of Moritella sp. 28. NCBI lineage: Bacteria > Pseudomonadati > Pseudomonadota > Gammaproteobacteria > Alteromonadales > Moritellaceae > Moritella > Moritella sp. 28. The sequence continues at coordinate 4,352,623 of NZ_CP056121.1, forward strand.
AACTCTTTATAATCAGCTTCGCTCACTTCGCCTTCTAACGGGATCGCAGCTAAAGCGTCATCAAGAAGAGATGGAGTATGTTGCAATAACTCGTGGAAGCCTTTTGAACCACGCGTACTACCAAATAGTTCAACATCAAAATCAAATTTTGTTGGTACGTGCGCAGATAAGTGTTTACCTGCAAATGCGAGGCGTTCAAGATCTGACATATCCGCTAACGTACTTATACGTAATGAGCTGATATAGTTTAATAAGCGAAGACGTTCATCTAATGCTTGGCGATCAGCTTGATCAAGCATAAAGTTTTTTAGGAAAGGCCAAGGTGTTATACGTGACGTTTTAACCTGACGGCAAGTGATCGACTTTTCTAATAACTGCAATAATTTTTGTAACGGTTTTTCATGTTTTGCATCAAGCAATTCCATATTAATACCGTAACGCGCGTAATTGTATAATTCATTACACCAGCCAAGAAAATCTTCAGGTCGGTTCGTCACTTTAACAGCCATTAAATTCAAGCTTATTTCAGTAACATAATCTACGATTTGATCATACTGTGCAGTTTCAACATCAGATAATCGCATGTCTTGTGGAGAGGTAATAAATTTTATCATTAAAGCGTCATTCCAGTCTAAATTCTAAATACAATTGCTGTGATTGATAAGTATAGGCTTAAGGATTAATTTTTAAACCTATACTTGGCTAAATTTAAAAATGAATGGCTTGATCAAGTTCACAAAGTTAAAAACGGCTAATTTATATTCATTCAACAATAGAATACAGAAAACTTCTTGAATGATATATTACTCAGCTTCATCTAATTAACTAAGTTTATATAATGTCCGCCATCGATTTACAGCTTTTAGCACTTTTTATCCCTACATTTTTCTTCGTTTCTATTACACCCGGTATGTGTATGACATTATCGATGACATTAGGCATGACGATTGGCGTAAAGCGCAGTCTGCACATGATGTGGGGAGAGTTATTCGGCGTAGGCTTGGTTGCTATTCTGGCAGTTATTGGTGTAGCAACGATTATGCTGAAATACCCTAGCGCATTTTCAGCCCTTAAATTCCTCGGTGGTAGCTACCTTATTTACCTTGGTATTCAAATGTGGCGATCAAAGGGTAAACTCGCTATTTCTGATAGCCTAGGGCCTGAAAGCACAGTGAAGCCAATTCAATTAGCCAGCCAAGGCTTTGTGACTGCGATCGCGAACCCAAAAGGTTGGGTATTTATGATCTCGCTATTACCGCCTTTTATTAACCCTACCCAAGCATTAACACCACAGCTATCCGTACTCGTGGCTATTATTCTGATTACTGAATTTAGCTGTTTATTAATGTATGCGAGCGGTGGACAAACATTGCGTCTTTTTTTACAGAAAAGTAATAATGTCCGCTTACTCAATAAAATCGCAGGCTCACTGATGGTCTTTGTCGGGATCTGGTTAGCAACGGGATAAAGTTCATGCGAATACGAAAGGCTCAGCGCTATTTAGCAGTATAAATACACTTTAACTAAAAATAAGTTTCATTCAAGTATAAATAATTGGCATAATAAGTCATCTAATTATTTATACGTTGCGAAGAAAATGATCAATAACGTACCGTCTACTTTAAAATCAAAACGCATTGCGGTTATCGGCGGTGGTATCGCTGGTAGTACTATCGCACTGCGTTTAACTGGGTTAGACATAAATGTGACCTTATTTGAAGAAGGGGTTAGCTTAGTCAATGGCCCACCAGTATGTCATTTACATGCTGGCGGCAACCTTTACCCTGACATTTCCGACGAGCAATGCCTTACGTTATTAGAACAGTCAATCGCGACAATGAAGATCTATCCGCACTGCATTAATAAGCGTCCAACCGTAATTGCAATCCCTCAACGCGATGCCAGTAACATAGAAAAATTATTACCACGACTTGAATTGTTAACTCAACATTACAAAGCGTTAATTCAAGCCGATGAAAGTAATAAAGTACTCGGTGACTCCGATGATTATTATCAAATGTTTACCCGCAGCGACATTGAACGATTAAAACACGAATCACAACCGCAGGAGATAACTCGATTTTCGGATTGGATGATCCCGCTTGCTAAAACACTTGATCTCGATTCAGTTAAATTCCCATTATTGATGGTTCAAGAGTACGGTTTAAGTTTATTCCGTATCGCAGCAAGTACAGAACTGAGTTTGAATGCCTCAACGTCTTGCAACTTACTGGTTAACAACAAAGTGATAAACGTTGCTTACACTGCGGATAAGACTTGGTTAATCACACATGCTGAAAACGATAAGCAGACAACAACCGAAGTTGATTATTTAATTAATGCTTGTGGTTATAGAACAGGCATTATTGATGACATGGCAGATACACCAAAAGAACGAATGGTTGAATTTAAGGCTGCCTACATTACGCATTGGGAACAAAGTGAACGTTGGCCTGAAGTTGTCTTTCACGGCGAACGAGGGACACCCGAAGGTATGGCGCAATTAACACCTTACCCTGATGGCTATTTCCAATTACACGGAATGACTGAAGAGATCACGTTATTTAAAAATGGCTTAGCTAAGAGTACCGATGACAGTGCCCAACCTAAGCTCGATAAAAGCTTCATCAACAAGCTCGTTCAAGGTTGGAATAAAGAAGAGTCTGATAGCCGAACGAAAAAAGCGATTCACCATATCAGTCATTTTATCCCTAGCTTTAACAACGCAGTAACCGCAGGAAGGCCATTATTCGGTGCGCAACAAATACCTGGTAATGATGTATCTCTACGCGCTTATGACGTCTCTTTTGAAGGGCAGCAATATGCTAGAGCCGAAATAGTTAAAGCATCGTCAGCACTCACAGTAGCAGATCAAATTATACATAAACTATTTGATTACTCACATGAGCAATTAACAGAGTGCCGTAATGTTAATGCAAGTTTTACGGCTTTATCTGAAAGTGATATCAATAGACTCGCTTGCGAGATTGCCCACGATAGAAATTACCCAACATCACTTGCTAAGATCTGATGATCGTTAGCAGCCAGGGATGGCTGTCGATTGCATCGTACAATCTATGTTTTATCTTCAACCGAATTTCGTTGTTGTTGGCGGAGTCGACGGGACTCGAACCCACGAAGCCTTCGGCAGCGTGACAGGACGCCTTTTTTAAGTAAACAGTCTAACTAACTGAACGACCGCTCCGAACAATCTGTATTCTTGTATCCTGAATTTCTGGCACAAAAAAAGCCTCTATTTCTAACAAAAAGTTTTCGATTCAGGCTTTCGTTGTTGGCGGAGTGGACAGGACTCGAACCCACGAAGCCTTCGGCAGCGTGACAGGCCGCCTTTTTAGGTAAACAGTCTAACCAACTGAACGACCGCTCCGAACAATCTGTATTCTTGTATCCTGAATTTCAGGCACAAAAAAGCCTCTATTTCTAACAAAAAAGTTTTCGATTCAGGCTTTCGTTGTTGTTGGCGGAGTGGACGGCTTTCTACAAACACAACCCGCGAGCCCCTGCGTGACAGGCCGCTTATGGTTTTATAAAGAGTCTAACCAACTGAACTACCACCCCGAACAATCTGTATTTTTGTATCCTGAATTTCAGGCACAAAAAAAGCCTGAATCTTTCGATTCAGGCTTTCGTTGTTGTTGGCGGAGTGGACGGGACTCGAACCCGCGACCCCCGGCGTGACAGGCCGGTATTCTAACCAACTGAACTACCACTCCGCACAATCTGTGCTAATGTTTCCATCAGTCTTAATTTGGCGCTTGGCGATGCCCTACTCTCACATGGGGAAGCCCCACACTACCATCGGCGTTATTACGTTTCACTACTGAGTTCGGAATGGGATCAGGTGGTACCGCAACACTATGGTCACCAAGCAAATCTGGTTTGCTTTCAAGTTGTATCTTTAAAATCTGAAAAGCTATAAATAAAGAAGTCTTTAAAACCTATCTTTCGATAAATAGTAGTGTTCAATCAATTCTTAAGTCGTATTTCAATTAATCATACTTTAATTTGTATGGTTAAGCCTCACGGGTAATTAGTACAAGTTAGCTCAATGCCTCACAGCACTTACACACCTTGCCTATCAACGTTGTAGTCTCCAACGGCCCTTCAGGGGACTTAAAGTCCCAGTGAGAACTCATCTCGAGGCCTGCTTCCCGCTTAGATGCTTTCAGCGGTTATCAGTTCCGAACTTAGCTACCGGGCAATGCTATTGGCATAACAACCCGAACACCAGTGGTTCGTCCACTCCGGTCCTCTCGTACTAGGAGCAGCTCCTCTCAATTCTCAAACGCCCACGGCAGATAGGGACCGAACTGTCTCACGACGTTCTAAACCCAGCTCGCGTACCACTTTAAATGGCGAACAGCCATACCCTTGGGACCAACTTCAGCCCCAGGATGTGATGAGCCGACATCGAGGTGCCAAACACCGCCGTCGATATGAACTCTTGGGCGGTATCAGCCTGTTATCCCCGGAGTACCTTTTATCCGTTGAGCGATGGCCCTTCCATTCAGAACCACCGGATCACTAAGACCTACTTTCGTACCTGCTCGACGTGTCTGTCTCGCAGTTAAGCTGGCTTATGCCTTTGCACTAACCACATGATGTCCAACCATGTTTAGCCAACCTTCGTGCTCCTCCGTTACTCTTTGGGAGGAGACCGCCCCAGTCAAACTACCCACCAGACACTGTCCGCAACCCCGATAAGGGGCCTACGTTAGAACATCAAACGTACAAGGGTGGTATTTCAAGGTTGACTCCACATCATCTAGCGACAATGCTTCAACGTCTCCCACCTATCCTACACATGTAGGTTCAATGTTCAGTGCCAAGCTATAGTAAAGGTTCACGGGGTCTTTCCGTCTAGCCGCGGGTACACTGCATCTTAACAGCGATTTCAATTTCACTGAGTCTCGGGTGGAGACAGCGTGGCCATCATTACGCCATTCGTGCAGGTCGGAACTTACCCGACAAGGAATTTCGCTACCTTAGGACCGTTATAGTTACGGCCGCCGTTTACCGGGGCTTCGATCATGAGCTTCGACCTAAGTCTAACCCAATCAATTAACCTTCCGGCACCGGGCAGGCGTCACACCGTATACGTCATCTTTCGATTTTGCACAGTGCTGTGTTTTTAATAAACAGTTGCAGCCACCATTTCTCTGCGACCGACAATAGCTTACGGAGCAAGTCCTTCACCATCATCGGCGTACCTTCTCCCGAAGTTACGGTACCATTTTGCCTAGTTCCTTCACCCGAGTTCTCTCAAGCGCCTTAGTATTCTCTACCTAACCACCTGTGTCGGTTTGGGGTACGATTCTCTTATATCTGAAGCTTAGAGGTTTTTCCTGGAAGCCGGGTATCAACTACTTCATCTCCGTAGAGACTCGTCATCAGCTCTCAGCCTTAATGTGCGCCCGGATTTACCTAAGCACACAGCCTACAACCTTAAACATGGACAACCATCGCCATGCTAGCCTAACCTTCTCCGTCACCCCATCGCAATATAAGTGAGTACAGGAATATTAACCTGTTTCCCATCGACTACGCCTTTCGGCCTCGCCTTAGGGGTCGACTCACCCTGCCCCGATTAACGTTGGACAGGAACCCTTGGTCTTTCGGCGTGGAGGTTTTTCACCCCCATTATCGTTACTCATGTCAACATTCGCACTTCTGATACCTCCAGCAAGCTTCTCAACTCACCTTCGACGGCTTACAGAACGCTCCTCTACCATGCAAGAACAAGTCTTGCATCCGTAGCTTCGGTGGTATGTTTAGCCCCGTTAAATCTTCCGCGCAGACCGACTCGACCAGTGAGCTATTACGCTTTCTTTAAAAGATGGCTGCTTCTAAGCCAACTTCCTGGCTGTCTGAGCCTTTCCACATCGTTTCCCACTTAACATACACTTTGGGACCTTAGCTGACGGTCTGGGTTGTTTCCCTTTCCACGACGGACGTTAGCACCCGCCGTGTGTCTCCCGCGATTGAACTTATTGGTATTCGGAGTTTGCAAAGGGTTGGTAAGTCGGGATGACCCCCTAGCCTTAACAGTGCTCTACCCCCAATAGTTAGACGCGAGGCGCTACCTAAATAGCTTTCGAGGAGAACCAGCTATCTCCCGGTTTGATTGGCCTTTCACCCCCAGCCACAAGTCATCCGCTAATTTTTCAACATTAGTCGGTTCGGTCCTCCAGTTGATGTTACTCAACCTTCAACCTGCCCATGGCTAGATCACCGGGTTTCGGGTCTAATCCCAGCAACTATTCGCGCAGTTAACACTCGGTTTCCCTACGGCTCCGCTATTCGCTTAACCTTGCTACTGAAATTAAGTCGTTGACCCATTATACAAAAGGTACGCAGTCACAGAACAAGTCTGCTCCCACTGCTTGTACGTATACGGTTTCAGGTTCTATTTCACTCCCCTCACAGGGGTTCTTTTCGCCTTTCCCTCACGGTACTGGTTCACTATCGGTCAGTCAGTAGTATTTAGCCTTGGAAGATGGTCCTCCCATATTCAAACAGCATATCACGTGTGCCGTCCTACTCGATTTCACAGTAAGGTCGTTTTCATGTACGGGACTATCACCCTGTATCGTGAAACTTTCCAGAATCTTCCACTAACTTCCAAACTGCTTAAGGGCTAGACCCCGTTCGCTCGCCGCTACTAAGGGTATCTCTATTGATTTCTTTTCCTCGGGGTACTTAGATGTTTCAGTTCTCCCGGTTCGCTTCGTAACGCTATGTATTCACGTTACGATACTCTACAAAGTAGAGTGGGTTCCCCCATTCGGAAATCTGTGGATTAACGCTTTTTATCAACTCCCCACAGCTTAACGCAGATTAACACGTCCTTCATCGCCTCTGACTGCCTAGGCATCCACCGTATACGCTTAGTCACTTAACCATACAATCTAAAGTCGACCGTACAATTGAAATAACTAGGTATTATCTAGTTTTTTTCGCCTCAAGAATACTCAAGAACACTATATTGTTATTACCGAAGTAATAACGTGTTTTAAGAACTTCTTTATTTATTCAGCTTTCCAAATTTTTAAAGAGCAATTTGCTAAAAAGCAAAGATAAGCATTCGCTGCTTAGCTTTGATTTTTAATCAGAAAGAAAAAATACTCCATCTTCCTTACAGAAGAAAGATGGTATCCCGTACGAGATTTGAACTCGTGTTACCGCCGTGAAAGGGCGGTGTCCTAGGCCTCTAGACGAACGGGACACTATTTACTTTCTACGTTTGGATTTCATCCCAAACGTTGTCTTATTTTCATAAGACTGTCTTTAACGTTTCTATTCAAGCAATTTGTGTGGGCACTTACAAAAACTAACAACTTTACGTAAGGAGGTGATCCAGCCCCAGGTTCCCCTAGGGCTACCTTGTTACGACTTCACCCCAGTCATGAACCACACCGTGGTCATCGCCCTCCCGAAGGTTAAGCTAATGACTTCTGGTGCAGCCCACTCCCATGGTGTGACGGGCGGTGTGTACAAGGCCCGGGAACGTATTCACCGTGACATTCTGATTCACGATTACTAGCGATTCCGACTTCATGGGGTCGAGTTGCAGACCCCAATCCGGACTACGACGCACTTTATGGGATTCGCTTACCATTGCTGGTTTGCAGCCCTTTGTATGCGCCATTGTAGCACGTGTGTAGCCCTACTCGTAAGGGCCATGATGACTTGACGTCGTCCCCACCTTCCTCCGGTTTATCACCGGCAGTCTCCTTAGAGTTCCCACCATTACGTGCTGGCAAATAAGGATAAGGGTTGCGCTCGTTGCGGGACTTAACCCAACATTTCACAACACGAGCTGACGACAGCCATGCAGCACCTGTCTCATAGTTCCCGAAGGCACCAATTCATCTCTGAAAAGTTCTATGGATGTCAAGAGTAGGTAAGGTTCTTCGCGTTGCATCGAATTAAACCACATGCTCCACCGCTTGTGCGGGCCCCCGTCAATTCATTTGAGTTTTAACCTTGCGGCCGTACTCCCCAGGCGGTCTACTTAATGCGTTAGCTTAAGAGCCCAGTTCTCAAGGAACCAAACTCCGAGTAGACATCGTTTACGGCGTGGACTACCGGGGTATCTAATCCCGTTTGCTACCCACGCTTTCGCATCTGAGCGTCAGTTACTTGCCAGGTGGCCGCCTTCGCCACTGGTATTCCTTCAGATCTCTACGCATTTCACCGCTACACCTGAAATTCTACCACCCTCTCAAGAACTCTAGTTTGCCAGTTCGAAATGCAGTTCCCAGGTTGAGCCCGGGGCTTTCACATCTCGCTTAACAAACCGCCTGCATGCGCTTTACGCCCAGTAATTCCGATTAACGCTTGCACCCTCCGTATTACCGCGGCTGCTGGCACGGAGTTAGCCGGTGCTTCTTCTGCGAGTAACGTCACAGCAGTAGAGTATTAATCTACTGCCTTTCCTCCTCGCTGAAAGTACTTTACAACCCTAAGGCCTTCTTCATACACGCGGTATGGCTGCATCAGGGTTTCCCCCATTGTGCAATATTCCCCACTGCTGCCTCCCGTAGGAGTCTGGACCGTGTCTCAGTTCCAGTGTGGCTGATCATCCTCTCAGACCAGCTAGGGATCGTCGCCTTGGTGAGCTCTTACCTCACCAACAAGCTAATCCCACTTGGGCTCATCTAGTCGCGAGAGCTTTCAAGAAGAGGCCCCCTTTCACCCGTAGGTCGTATGCGGTATTAGCAGTCGTTTCCAACTGTTGTCCCCCTCGACTAGGCAGATTCCCAAGCATTACTCACCCGTCCGCCGCTCGACGCCAGAATAGCAAGCTATTCTTCGTTTCCGCTCGACTTGCATGTGTTAAGCCTACCGCCAGCGTTCAATCTGAGCCATGATCAAACTCTTCAATTAAAAGTTTTTTGACTAATCAACGATGTTGATTAAGTCGGCTCAATGAATTCTGTACTTCAACAACAAACCGAGGTTTGTTGTTTATAAAACCAAATCTTTCGATTTAATTTAATGTTCACAATTACATTGATATAATTTTTGGTCATTATATCTCTGCAAGTGCTCACACAGATTGCTTGAATAAATTGTTAAAGAACATACTGAGCGGCTGCTGCCGTGTCAGTGGGGTGGATTATAGAGAACTACGTTTTATTGGCAAGACTTTTCCTTAAAAAAAACGCAACTGCTCAAATAACAACCAATAAGTGTCGATTTAGTCGTTAACTATCGTTTTAGCCGCAGATAATAGGTCTATAAACACAGCATCTGCTGCTTCTGCACCTTTTTCACATAGCACTTTACCCGTCGACACCAAATAATTGGCTTTGAGCTGTGATTTTTGACCAGCCTGAATATCAGATAGTTTATCACCCACTAAATACGAGTTAGCAAAATCAATATCTAGATCTTTACCTGCACTATCTAACATCCCTGTATTTGGCTTACGACATAAACAATCTTGCTTATAATCACCAATACCTTTTTCGGGATGATGAGGACAATAATAAATACCATCAAGATCGACACCCCGATCGGCAAGTGACCAATCCATCCATTCCGTGAGCGTCATAAATTCATCTTCAGTATAATAACCTCGTGCAATACCAGACTGATTTGTTATTACAACTAATAGATAACCATGCGCCTTCAATAATTGCATTGCTTCAATGCTGCCATCAATGAATTCAAAATCATCAATTTTTGAAACATAACCTTTATCTTTATTAATCACACCATCACGGTCTAAGAACACAGCTGCAGTTGCCACTATTATTACCTTTATTATCAATCATTCTAATTGCACATTATTTCACGTCATAAAAATTACGCAATCCATACCTTTTACATGTAAATGTAAACCTAAGCAATTAAAACTACCTCAATAGAAATAAAACACAGTTTAGCCATCTAGATGTAAAAAAGGCCATTGACTTTGGGCAACTAAATAACTAGCATATGTATCCAGTTGTTACTCATAAATGAAGAATTAATATCTAATCTTATATATCAATTTTTACTTTTCGTTTTAGGCGTTGAAATGATTAAATTAACAAATATAAATAAAATATTTGAAACTACAGACAAACCTGTTTATGCCTTGAAAGACGTTAACCTAAACGTCGAAAAAGGTGAGATATTCGGTGTTATAGGTTCATCAGGTGCGGGTAAAAGTACCCTTATTCGTTGTGTAAACTTACTTGAAACTCCAACATCGGGATCAATTCAGCTTGATGGCGTTGAACTAACTCAACTAAATAAAGCAGAACTATGTACTGCACGACGCCAAATCGGCATGATATTTCAACATTTCAATTTATTATCGTCTCGAACTGTATTTGATAATGTAGCATTACCGCTGGAATTAGCAGGTATTGATAAAGCCGAGATCAATAGCAAAATTACACCACTGCTTGAGTTAGTTGGCTTATCAACAAAACATAAAGCTTACCCTTCGGAATTAAGTGGCGGTCAAAAACAGCGTGTGGCGATTGCGCGTGCATTAGCTTCAGAACCTAAAGTACTGCTGTGCGATGAAGCAACATCAGCACTAGACCCGAGTACAACAAAATCAATTTTAGAACTATTAAAAAATATTAATGCACGACTAGGCCTGACGATTCTACTTATCACGCACGAAATGGAAGTGGTTAAAAATATCTGCCATAAAGTTGCGATCATTGATAAAGGCGAATTGATTGAACAAAATACGGTAGCGAAGTTCTTTGCTAATCCAGAAACAGAATTAGCACAAATATTTATTGAAGCAACGATAAACCTAGAAATTCCTGATGAGTATAAACAACGATTATCGTTAAATAGGAAAGAAAACTCAACGCCATTAGTACGTCTTGGCTTCACTGGTAACAGTGTTGACTCAGCCGTTATTTCAGAAGTAAGTCGTACATTAAATGTTGATGTGAATATTTTAAGTGCCGATATTGAATTTGCCGGCGGCATCAAGTTCGGTTATATGCTTGCCGAACTTATTGGTAATAAAGAAAACACTCTTGCAGCCAAAGCATTTTTCCAACAACACGCAGTTAATGTAGAGGTTATCGGTTATGTCGACTGATCAAATGATTAATTTACTTTTTACCGCAACGATTGAAACACTCGTGATGGTCGGTATTGCCGCTGCAATTGCATGTTTACTGGGTATGCCAACAGGCATCCTATTGCATGTAACAAAAACCAACGGTATTTTAGAAAATAAAAAATTAAATAATGTATTAAGTGTGATTGTAAATGTAGGTCGTTCAGTACCTTTCATTATTTTACTTGTTGCAATCATTCCTTTTACACGCCTGATTGTCGGCTCATCAATCGGCACTGGCGCAATGATCGTTCCACTAACAGTTGCTTCAATCCCTTTTATTGCTCGATTAATTGAAGGTGCATTATTAGATGTGCCAGCAGGGCTAGTCGAAGCAGCGCAAACAATGGGCGCGACACCACTACAAATTATAATGAAAGTGTTAATCCCAGAAGCAATGCCAGGAATTATTAATAGCATCACAATCACGTTAGTAACACTTGTAAACTACTCAGCAATGGCGGGTACTGTCGGCGGCGGCGGCCTAGGCGATGTTGGTATTCAGCATGGTTACATTGGCTTTAACCCTACTATTATTCTAATTACAGTAATCTTACTGGTGATCATCGTACAAGTTATTCAATCAGTCGGTGAACGCTTAATAAGTAAAGTCGACCACAGATAATAAATTTTAACAACTCAAGGAAATATTAATCATGGAATTTTCACTAAAGAAATTAGTATCAGTAACAGCAATTGCATCAAGTGCGTTATTAAGTGCATGTAGTGGCGACAAAGACTCAACAGTATTAAAAGTGGGCGCAATGGCTGGCCCTGAAGCGGAAGTCATTGAGATTGCAAAGAAAATTGCTAAAGAGAAATACGATCTAGACATTGAAATAGTCACCTTTACGGATTATGTAACACCAAACCGAGCACTTGAAGAAGGCAGTATTGATGTAAATGCTTTCCAACATAAACCTTATCTAGATGCACAAATCGAACAACGTGGTTACGATATTACAGCAGTAGCAAACACATTTGTTTATCCAATTGCGGCATACTCAGCATCAATCAAGCGTGTTGACGAGCTTAAAGAAGGTAATAAAATTGCAGTACCAAATGATCCAACTAACCTAGGGCGCTCATTATTATTACTTGAGCAACAAGGTATCATCGCACTTAAAGCTGGCGCGGGTATTAAAGCTACAGAATTAGACATTACTGCGAATCCATTTGGTGTTGAGATTATAAAATTAGAAGCTGCGCTATTAGCGCGTAACTTACAAGACGTAACAATAGCGGTTATCAACACCACATTTGCAACTAAGATTGGTTTATCGCCAACTAAAGACGGCATCTTCGTGGAAAATAAAGAATCTCCATACGTAAATTTAATTGTTGCTCGTAACGACAATAAAGATTCAGAGAAAGTAAAACAATTCATCGCGGCATTCCAAACTCAAGAAGTGTATGACGAAGCTAAAAAACTATTTAACAATTCAATCGTAAAGGGCTGGTAATCAGCTGTTACGCAAACGACCTGTGCGATAACAGGTCTAAATAGTTATAATAAGGTGTGGTTGGTAACAAAATTTATTCTGTATTATTTTTGATATCAATCACATTTTCTACCAAGCTTAGTGAATAGCTCATCATCAGAGATTCATTAAATGCCCAACTCTTTATTGAACAACGCATCTCTGTGGCCTTCTATAACCACAAGCATAATGATTTTCCTTTCTGTACCGGTAATGGCCTCTCTCTCTGGTGATACAGATGAACGCAATAATCTTTCGTCTTCGCCCCTAATCAACTTACCGAACAATGAAATAAATTCATTTTCGATTAATTGGCAATGGACTGATAGCAAAGGAAAGAGCTTAAAGATAAAATCATTTTTTGATACCGATATTGTTGAAACATCATTATTAGACAGTTATAAATTGTCCTTTTCATTGAGTTATCCAATCAAAGCGATTCATACCTACTTAACGCCAAGACTCGAATTTGCTATCGACCGTATTAATTTCTACACTCCAAATGATCAAGAAAAAATAAAAGACATACAATACGCATTTACCAATAAAGACAAAAGTAATGCCTCACAATTATTTTGGCAGGCCTACAATCAATATCAAAACGATGCCTTTTATCACTTAAAAATAACCCCTTGCGTGCATCCAGATGATGAAGATTTACCTTGCGTTAGACCGAATTATTCTCAACTTTTTTATGAGTATAGGGCATACCTAAAAGATATTGCGACACAACTTGCCAACCAGCAGTCAGTTAACTCAGCTGTCAAAAATGCACAGCATTGGGTTTATGCTATCCCAGACAGAGAAGAGCATAAGAATAGTTTCTTCTCTCCAATTAGCGTCTTAAAAAGCAATGAAGCAGACAGTGATGAAAAAGCCCTATTATTAGCGACACTGATTAGTCAACTCGCACCTGAATATGAACTTTTCATGCTTTATCCATCAGACAGTATTGGTAGTGTGTCACCCGTATGGCTAACCATTGATAGTAAAAGCGGCATAAAAGGCCAACAAATCATAATTAATCAAAATCAATATACTGTCATATTAGGGTCAAAAGTAAAATTAGATAAAATATTATCGTCTGACACAGAATTGATTAGTGAATCATTATATTGACCACAATATTTGTATTTTAGTAATAAAAATCCTTGAAAATAGAATAATATATGAAAATAATATAACTCGATATGGCTGGTTAATAGACTATCGGCTTAAACATTCACATTAATTTCATATTTAAAAGGATAAAAATAATGAAAAAAATACTGACGGCTATTACGCTATCACTCGCCTCTTTTGTCGCTTTAAGCCATAACCTCACGTTGGGAGATAATGTTCCCCAAGTTACAATCAAAGATAAAGGTTATGTTGCTCTAGTCGAAGGTGAATTCGAATACCGCCAGTGGTCTACTGCCGAGTTACATAATAAGGTTATTTTAATTCAGCATATTGCAGGGCGCACATCAGCTAAGGAATTAAATGAGCCAATGATTGATGCATTGAAAAAATCTGATTTCCCATTCGAGAAATACAATACTGCTACGCTAGTTAATTTAGACGAAGCGATTTGGGGTACTGGTGCGATAGTCGCGAGTCAATTGAGATCAAACAAAGAAGAATTTCCCGATGCAATCTTTGTTCTTGATGAAGACGGTGATATTCGTAATAAGTGGGGTCTAACAGAAAAAAGTTCTGCGATCATTTTATTAGATCAAGCAGGCAAGATTTTATATGTTAAAGACGGTGAGATGAATCCAACAGAGATCGAGACTGTGATTGGTCTTATCAATGCCTATATATAATATTAATATCTAAATAGCCTTCAAAACCTTAGATATACCATACGAAGGACGAGTAGAAGTAGACTTTTTATTACCGAACTCGTCCAAATAACTTTAAAATATAAACTAGTATAAAAATATCCTCGCTAGCCAGCAATTTTACATATCAAAACAATACATTCAGGCCTATATCAGGTATAAATAAAGCTTATTACCCTTAATCTGAATACACGGCTAGGTTTTGCTATGTCTGGAAATGATACCAGTATAAATAAAGTTGAATCGAATATTTTAAACAGTATTCAACAATTAAGAAAAGTCTCTAAAGATAGAGGCATTGACGGTATGTTAACAGTAAACAAGCACACCACATTTGAACACAGAGCAATCCAACGTGTTAATCAAGAACAAATAAAACAACAACAAAATTTAGAAAGCATTGTCGTTCGCGCCAATAATTTTTGTGACGATGTCACCAGCGAAGTGATTGACCCAGATTGGCTCAGTGCTTTTATGTCAATGGCAAAAGATATTTCAGGGCCGCATATGCAAACATTATGGGGTAAAATTTTTGCGTTAGAATTAAGCCATTCCGGCAGTTTCTCAGTAAAGTCACTGCGCACACTCAATCAAATGACCCAACGTGAAGCTCAAATGTTTCAGTCTGCCTGTAACTTAAGTTCTCAAGTAGGTTATGACACTAACCGTAAAATTATTCTTAACTGCCAAAATAATAACAAAAGTTTCTTATTATTTAATAAACCGCAATTTAAATCGATTAACTTAGGTCGACACAAACTACCTTATAGCAGCTTTTTAACCTTATCTGAATTGGGATTAATTCATAACAATGAATTAGAAATGGTCAATCTCCCACGAGATAAAGACTTACCGATAAGCTACGGGGAAGAGAAATTAACGGTAAAAGTAAAAAGCAGTTCATCAAGAGTGAAGTATTATCGCTTTACTAATATTGGTGATGAGCTGGCTAAGCTCATCCCTCATGAGAATAACCATGAATATTTTTCTGAGCTAACCAGCCATTTACATAACGCATTTAGTTTTTAAGCACTACTATTTAGCGACAACAAAAAACGGGTTTAATACTGATTCCTGGTGGTTATACAATAAAGGCGAACCATCAAGTTGTACTACTTTTGCACCAGCCGCACAAGCAACAGCATGTCCAGCACCAGTATCCCACCAACAAGTGGGGCCTAATCGTGGATAACAATGCGCACTCCCTTCAGCAATCAAACAAAACTTCAATGAACTACCAACCGGTATAATATCTGTTTCTTTATAACGTGCTAAATACAATGCCATTTCAGGACTTGCATGAGAACGGGAACCGACCACTTTAACAGTTTCATGATTAGGAACTGGTAATGCAGCTAACTTAACGGTTTCGCCACCATGTAATAAAAAAGCGCCGTCAGTATTCGTATAATAGAGCTTATCTAATACAGGTGCATAGACAACACCTAATATAGGTTGCTGATTGTGGATCAAGGCGATATTAACGGTAAACTCACCATTACGTTTAATAAACTCTTTAGTGCCATCGAGCGGATCAACAAGCCAAAATGTTTGCCATTGCTTTCGCTCATCCCAAGGGATATTTGCGCCTTCTTCCGACAAAATTGGGATATCAGGTGTGATAGTGAGTAAGCTAGCAACAATAATGTCATTAGCTGCAATGTCGGCTTCTGTCACTGGTGAGTTATCATCTTTGGTATCAACCTTAAAATCGCGCTGATAAATAGTTAATATTTCTTGTCCCGCTGCAACAGCAATATCATTAACCTGACTGACTAAATGATCGATTAAACTCTCTATTGAACTCTCTATTGAACTCTCTATTGAACTATCCATTTATTCGCTACGACTCCTTTACTTACAAACGATTTTTATAAAAAATTACTTATAAAAATTACTTAATATGACCTTGCTGTGAAAGATAAGTCACTATCTGTTGAACTGAGGTTGATACTGGATTATTCCCATTATCTAAGTACAGTTCTGGTTTATTTGGTGCTTCGTAAACAGAATCAATACCGGTAAAATTCTTGATCTCACCTGCCCGCGCTTTTTTATAAAGTCCCTTCGGATCACGCTGCTCACAAACCGTAAGGTCCGCATCGACATGTATTTCGATAAACTCACTGTCACCCAATAATGAACGAACTAAATCACGCTCTTGACGGTGTGGGGAAATAAAGGCAGTTAATACAATAACACCTGCATCAACCATTAACTTCGCCACTTCTCCCACTCTGCGAATATTTTCTTTACGGTCATCATCGCTAAACCCCAGATCGCCACATAAACCAAAACGCACATTATCGCCGTCTAACAAGTACGTATGATAACCCGCTTTATGTAATTCATTCTCTAATGCGCCCGCCACTGTCGACTTGCCAGAGCCACTTAAGCCCGTAAACCACAATACACAGGGTTGCTGTTGTTTATTCGCTGCTCTTGCTGCTTTATCTACAGTATGTTTATGCCACACGATGTTTTCAGTCGCTGCTGTATCAGCATTACTTTCATTAATAATTCTTGTCATTACATGCTCACAAATAAAATGGGAATACATATGGAATCATTACTAATACCATAGAGGAATAAGCAATCGATGTCGGAACACCGAGTTTAAGGTAGTCAGATAGCGCATAATTTCCTGCACTATAAACCATTAGATTGGTTTGATAACCGTAAGGCGAAATAAAGCTGGCACTAGCACCAAAGATAACCGCCATGATGAAAGGTAATTCACTCACCCCATAACTTTGTGCCAAGCTAAATGCAATTGGGAATGCCAATGCAGCAGCGGCATTATTGGTGATTAATTCACTTAATAATAATGTTGCAAAATAAGTAGCAATAAACGCAGCCAATACCCCCCAGCCATTAAAAGCCTGTATTAAAGATCCCGCTAATAAGTCTGAAACACCACTGGTTTGTAGCATGTTCGATAGCGCTAATGCACTACCTACGACAATCCAAAGATCAAGGGGCAAACGTCTACGGATCTCTTGTAAGGATAAAGTACCACTCATGCAAAGAAGTAATACGAATATAACTAAACCTTTTAATAACGGTAATGTGCCCGTTAGTGCTAAAGCAATCGTGCCAACAAATCCAGCTAATACGCCAATACTACGTTTATCACTTAAACGTGTGGCAGCATCTAAACCACTGACAACGACAAAATCACGACTCAAATCTTTACTGTTTTTAAACTCGGCTCCCGGTGCTAATAATAAGGTATCGCCAGCACGTAAACGCACATTACCTAAGCCTCCGCGTAAAGGACTATGCCCACGGCGAATAGCTACTACCACAGAATCAAAATGTTCTCTGAATTTACTTTCTTTTAAGGTTAAGCCATTTAATTTTGAAGAATGACTGACGATCACTTCAACAAGATGTTGACCATTCAGTTCACCTTGACCAAATAACTTCAGCCCTTTAATATCTTGCAGTACTCCGACAGAATCAACGTCACCACAAAACAGAAGTTGATCATTCGCTTGTAATACTTCGTCTGGGCAGACGGGACAAATCACGTCACCATTTCGCTGTATTTCGGCAAGGTATAACTGTTTTAGCGCACGTAAATTGTTTTCAGCAATGGTTTTTCCAACCAGGTTTGAATTAGGTTTTACACGTGCTTCTAAAAAATAGACTAATTCTTCACTCTCATCTTGGGTATGGTCGGGTAACCTATGGCTCATGGTAATAAGTACAATCATACCAGCAGCAAAACCAGCTAAACCGATAATCGAAAATTCAAAAAAGCCCAATGAGGGAAGCCCTGCATCAACCACAAAACTATTCACAATCAGATTTGTCGATGTACCAATTAGCGTCAGTGTGCCACCAAAGATCGCAGCATAGGAAAGTGGAATAAGTAATTTAGTGGGTGCATGGGTATTGTTACGCTTCACTGCACCAATTAACGACGCAACAACAGCGGTATTATTGGTAAAAGAAGAGAGTAAAGCCGTAGAAATACCGAGTTTAGCCACCACAACCGTAAAACGGCCCGTGGATAACTGCCGTCCTATCCAGCTAATTAGACGCGTTTTTTCAATCGTAATCGAAATAAGTAATAATAAAATTAATGTGATAAGAGAAGGATTAGTAAATCCAGCCATGACTTGAGGCATTTCAATAAAACCAGACAAGTAAGCTAAAATAACCATCCCACCAAATAAACTCGACGGTCGAAACTTACCAGAGATAAGTAAGCCAATGAAGATCACCAGTGAGACTAAAATACTTCCCTGTATCACATTCATAACAACATCCTACAGCTTGCTAATATCGATAGCTTGCCATTGTGGGAAGTGTTTACGCACCAAGGCATTCAACTCTACTTCAAACTCACTAAACTCATGAGAGTGAGTACTTCCCTTCATATCAAGTACTTGGTCAATCATACCCGCACCGACCGTCACATTAGTTAAACGATCGATAACAATAAAGCTACCTGTATCAGCTACATCTTGATATTTATCTACAGGCACAACTTCAGTAAGTGTTAACTCACATAAACCAATTTCATTCAATGAAAGCTCTGTAGATGCTGACTCTTCTAAAGTGTTTACATCTATTTTATTACGGATTAGCCTAAACTGACCTGTGGTTTTCTTACTCGATAATTTGATATCATATTGACGATCTATTTGTAATGCTTGGTCTGACATCCACACTACATTCGCCAAAAATGAATCTGATAATTTAGGTTGCTCAGCAACAGCAACGAGAATATCACCACGGCTCACATCGATTTCGTCAGTAAGTGTTAATGTTATCGCTTGATCTTGATGCGCAGAGGCTAGCTCACCATCAAAAGTAACTATCGATTTAACTGTACTTGACTTACCTGATGGCAACGCAACAACTTCATCACCGACACTGATTTTACCTGCTGCGATAGTACCGGCAAAGCCGCGGAAGTCGAGGTTAGGACGATTCACATATTGCACAGGTAAACGGAATGGTTTATCAAGAGCCTCATCGGATGTATCAACAGCCTCTAAACACTCCAATAATGTACGACCTTTAAACCAAGGTGTTTGCGTCGATCGCTCTACAACGTTATCACCGAGTAATGCTGATAATGGCGTGAATTCAATGGTAATGTCATTAAGCTTTTCGGTAAAACCTAAGTATTCTTCTTTAATTTCTTCAAAACGCTGTTCAGAGAAATCAACGAGATCCATTTTATTAACAGCCACAACAAAATGTTTAATACCCAGTAATGACGCAATATACGAATGACGTTTAGTTTGCGTTAATACTCCTTTACGTGCATCAATTAAGATCACCGCAAGATCACACGTTGAAGCACCTGTTGCCATATTACGCGTGTATTCTTCATGCCCCGGTGTATCAGCAATAATAAATTTGCGTGTTGATGTAGAGAAATAGCGGTATGCCACATCAATCGTAATTCCCTGCTCACGCTCAGCAGCAAGTCCATCAACTAATAACGCTAAATCAACCGCTTCACCTGTTGTACCTGACTTCTGGCTATCAACATGCAATGCAGCAAGTTGATCTTCATAGATCTGATGTGAGTCATGCAATAAGCGACCAATAAGGCTACTTTTACCATCATCAACGCTACCACAGGTTAAAAAACGCAATAGGCTTTTATGCTGCTGTTGATGTAAGTAGGTTTCAATGTCTGTTTGTGCTAATTCATTTGCTATTTGAGTGTTCATCTACCCTGCTCCTACCTAGAAATAACCTTGACGTTTCTTTTGCTCCATTGAAGCTGAAGAATCATGGTCAATCATACGTCCTTGTCGTTCACTGCTTGTCGCCAGTAACATTTCTTCAATAATTTCAGGCAATGTTAATGCTTCAGATTCCACAGCACCTGTTAATGGGTAACAACCAAGAGTTCTAAAACGAACCATTTTTTCTTCGATCTGCTCACCTTCTCGTAACTTCATACGATCATCATCAACCATGATCAACGCACCATCACGTTCAACAACAGGACGTTTTGCAGCAAGATAAAGTGGTACAATTTCAATTTGTTCTTGGTAGATATATTGCCAAATATCCAGTTCGGTCCAGTTCGATAATGGGAAAACACGAATGCTTTCACCTTTGTTTACCTGACCATTGTAAGTGCGCCACAATTCCGGGCGTTGATTTTTCGGGTCCCAACGATGGTTCTTATCACGGAATGAATAAACACGTTCTTTAGCACGTGATTTTTCTTCATCACGTCGTGCGCCGCCAAATGCCGCATCAAAACCGTATTTGTCCAGCGCCTGTTTAAGACCTTGGGTTTTCATTATATCGGTGTGCTTTGAGCTGCCGTGATCAAATGGACTACAGCCCATTGCAATCCCTTCAGGATTTTTGTGTACTAACAGATCAAAGCCGTATTTCGCAACCGTCTTGTCACGAAACTCAATCATTTCGCGAAACTTCCAGTTAGTATCAACATGCAATAATGGAAATGGGATTTTACCTGGGTAAAAAGCCTTACGAGCTAGGTGTAGCATCACAGACGAGTCTTTACCGATTGAATACATCATTACCGGATTATCAAACTCTGCCGCAACTTCCCTGATTATGTGGATACTTTCAGCTTCCAGCTGTTTAAGGTGGGTCAACCTCTGTTGATTCATCTTCTACTCCATCAGACCAAATTGGATAATTTCATATCGTTTGGATCAATATAGCCCTTTTACTTATAACCGCCAAAGAACATAAACTGATTTTTAATAACTTTTAGGAATATAGAAAGGTGAGAGATAAATTATAGAAAGATAAATAAAATTATCACATGAATTGAAAGCACAGCTAAAACAGTAGGTTATATTGTTCACTGTCGTTGTCTCCGGCAAGGCCGACATATAAACCAATTAAACGAATTCCACGCTGTTCTTGCTTTGTTAATGCTTGGGCAAACAAATCAGTAAAGAGATACTCATCGAGGTTGGTAATACTTTGCTCTGTACTGGTTAGCGTAAAATCATTAAACTTAAGCTTAACGCCTTGCTTAGTGATCCGCATTTCAGGAGAGGCTTTTTCTAGGCGCTGCAACAAGGTTTGATATAGCTGAGGAAATAACACCATGCACTGTTCTAGCGTGACAATATCTTCAGGTAGAGTAATCTCAACCCCCACCGACTTACGATGACGTTCATTACAAACAGGCCGATTATCAATGCCCTGACAGCGTTCCAATAAACTATGGCCTAGCTTTCCAAAACTCTCAATTATGTCTTCGGGTGGGAATTTAAGCACATCAGCGCAAGTATATAAACCAACACGATTAAGCTTTTGCCAAGTGACCTTTCCCACACCAGGGATCTTATTCAGTGGTAAATCTGCGACAAAGGATTTTACTTGTGAAGGCGTAATAACAAAGAGACCATTAGGCTTGTTAATATCGGATGCTACTTTAGCCAAAAATTTAACAGGTGCAACACCTGCAGACGCAGTAAGTGCTAACTCTGACTCAATGCTTTTACGAATATCTTCGGCAATTAACGTGGCACTACCAGAAAATAATTCACAATCCGTGACATCTAAATAAGCTTCATCTAATGATAGCGGTTCTATCAGATCGGTATAGCGAGAAAATATTTCATGGAGCTGGGCTGAGACTTCTTTATATACCTGCATACGTGACGGTACTAATGTTAGATCAGGGCAGAGCTGCATTGCTTTATAAGAGGACATGGCAGAGCGCACCCCATATTGGCGCGCAATATAGTTGCATGTTGCTATCACGCCACGACGATCACTCATGCCACCAATCGCAATAGGAATATCTTTGTAAGCTGGATTATCACGTATTTCTACATTGGCGAAATACGCGTCCATATCGATATGAATTATTTTTCTCATAAGCTTAACGAGTCATAACCAACTAAGTAGCACAGTACAAATAAGGACTGTATAAAAGACCAGTTAATTATAAATAAAATTAATGCAGAGAACAAATAATTAAATAATAAATTGAAGTGAATGAGGGTATATATTGAGCTGATATTTTATAGTTGATATTTATCCTTAATTTGCACATCCATGTACAAATTAAGGTTTTTTATAAAGTTAAATCAAATTTAATTTATCTACAATTGTCAGCCAGCCACCTGGTTCACGCATCAACTTATCCGCTCGACGATGCTCTCCGCCCAGTTTTAACTTGTGACCAGAGAAGTTAATTAATACTCTTTCCTTTTCTATTCTTCCAACTTGGGAAAATAACTCACGTACCATATCCAGAGCTGGAGTCTCTGGCTCATATACTTTCGATGAACTAGCGTTCATTTCATAAAACGCGCGATGATGTAATTTTTGAGCCGTCTCTTCAATATCAAAAGCCATTTTTGATAATCGACTAGCCATTGTCTGCCCATGTATAAAACTAACTGCAGCAGTGGCACCTCCTGCGACACTACCAGGGATAAGATCAGCTACCAGCGCGGCCGACTGCGATTCGAGTTTAAGTTTTTTAGCATCAATAATGACCTTGCAAAGATCACATACTTCACTCAAATGTTGGCCTTTACCTTTATACTGACTAAGTAATTTATTAAGCCTCACAAGATGTGCGATAGTCTTAGCATCAGAACGTCCATGACGAGTTGCACCTAGCACATTCACATGAGTAACAGCACTAAGCATACCACCACTAAACGAAACCGAATCACCGCATATTTTCTTCACCATCCGCTTCTTAAAATATGCGGTAGTCTTAGTATTCGAATATAAAATTGCATCAGCCGGAGAAAGTCGTGGGTTAGCTGTAAGTTGTGTGCCATTTCTGAAGTTTGTTTTCCATTCATAAATATTAGTAAGAGTGTCATGAACTAACATTAGCGGACCTAAAATAGTAGAAGCTGAAGCTTCCAAAGCTCCTCCACCTGTATACGCACTCTCTCCATCCCGAATATGTTTAGCAAGATCATTAAAACCATCTGCTGAATCTCCTATCCAACCAGCTATATCACCACGCCGATCGATAGCTAAGGGCCCTAATGACTTTACACGATCTAAAGCCTTTTGAGCCTTTGTGCTCGGAGGTGGATTCTGATTAGCACTTAATGCTGCAGCATTACTCGTAGCGCTTGTCGCAGTGGCTCCGACGCTCGCAATCCCTGCATTTGCCAGTACTGCATTTCTATTTCTTGCATTTTTTCTACCAAGCATAACTTTATTCTCTAATATGTCGAATTAATGAAAGCCTAAATATCTTCTCGGCATTTATTGACGTTTCACACTCGAAATTGCTTTTATTATTTGTCTTAATCAAACAGAAAATCGTCTGCCGTATTAATTTTACATCTCATCCATCACCGAAAACGCCAGTAATCGCATAGCTCGAGGTAGCAAATTTAGCGATAAGAGTACTAATAGCATACGTTGTCTATTACGGCTTCTGTGTAAGGGATTGTAATCTACGGCTTAAATGACACAGCCGAAACATGCATAATCAAAAACAGAACTGTATAAAAACGGATTAAGACAGGAGGAAATAATTGAACAAGGAAGGTGTAACGATAGGACATTATATTGAGCCACAAACAAAACAAGATGCTGATGCACCTTGTTATATCTAGAGAATTAAAACTGTAAAGCTAATTAAAATACATAACCGACGCTAACCATGTATACCAATGGATCGATGTCTGTTTTGATTTTTTTATCAACACCACCCGCTTTGAAGCTTACATCCGTATTAATATCCGCATACATGACTGAAGCATTTACTAACCACTTATCATTAATTTTATAATCAATACCAGCTTGTGCGGCTAAGCCAACCGAATTACTTAGATCCAAATCAGATAGACCAGCACCAGTCCCCGTGCCATTAAACTCAGTATCAAAGAACACCGTAAAATTAATACCGGCACCAATATAAGGGCGGAACTTAGAGCTCGCATCACCAAAGTAATACTGTCCCAGTAGCGTTGGTGGTAATTGTTTAACTTCAGCAATAACACCGACTCCCTCTAATGCAACCTCATGGGTGAACGGGCTAGCTGCAACCAGTTCAATACCAATATTATCTGTTGCCATATAAGTGAAGTTAAGTCCTAGCTGAGTATTATCACTCACTTTAAATTCACCTGAACCAAGTACATCATCACTTGACTCATTTGGTGCTACAACGATGGCGCCCGCACGAACAATAATATCCCCTTGCTGATGAGCAAAAGCTGGGGCTGCAAGCGTTGCTGATAATAGAGATGCGGTGATTAATCCTGATAATATGTTCTTGTTCATGTAGGCTCCATCAATTCGGGTATGTTTTTCATTTAAAATACAGTTTCATTACACTTGATGTTCTTTTGCATCATTTAATAACAAAACCTTAACTTAGGTATACTTTGCCACATTAAAAAAATACATATTTGATCCATATC
This sequence comes from Moritella sp. 28, assembly GCF_018219435.1. Lineage (NCBI taxonomy): Bacteria > Pseudomonadati > Pseudomonadota > Gammaproteobacteria > Alteromonadales > Moritellaceae > Moritella > Moritella sp. 28. The sequence goes on from NZ_CP056121.1 coordinate 4,377,410, forward strand.
AACCACAAGACAAATACCCATTAATAAGTACAAGGATGTGTAAATAATATTGAATTAGATAATCAGCGTCTTTAGGAAGGTATTAGCAAGGAAGTAATATCGATGGTTTAGAGATTTGAATGAAATAATTAGAAGAAAAAGCTATAAAGTGCGTATTGCACTTTATAGCTAGGTGCTTGGCATAAACTAGATGATACGATTCTCGTGTAACATCTTTTGTTTAGCTTCTTCTTTTGCCATTTTAGCTTTACGCTTATCACAAGGATCTGGGCAATCACACGCCTTTTCCATGCCTAAGTTACTAATACCGCCACAGCTACCTGTGATTGATTTCTTTTGCACGATATAACCAATCGACATACCGGCAATAACTAACGCAAACATAACAAATGTCGCAGCAAAATAAGCCATATTAGCCTCTACTTTAAATAAGGTTCGAACTGTTTGGTATACACTTCATTATAACCTGAATCTGACTTTGAGATCATCAATACAGCTAAACCTTGCTGTTTGGCAAACTCAAGACCGTCTTTCTCACCCATCACCATTAGTGCAGTTGCAAGTGCATCAGCTGTCATTGATGAAGTATGGATAACAGTCACAGAAACCAGCTTATGTTTAATCGGTTTACCGCTTATTGGATCAATCGTATGCGCAAAACGCTCACCATTAAGCTCGTAATAATTACGGTAATCACCTGATGTAGCAATTGCATTGTTACCAACAGCAATTACTTCTTGCACACTTTGACCAGCACCTGTCGGTTTCTCAACCGCAACTTGCCAATCAATACCGCGTGCATTCACACCATTAATACGCAGTTCACCGCCCACTTCGACTAGGTAGTTTTCAATCCCTAATGAAGTAAAATATTCAGCAATAACATCGACGCCATAACCTTTAGCAATTGAAGACAAATCAACGTATAAACCGTCAATATCTTTACTTAAAGTTGTTTCTGTCGCAGCTAAATGCTGAATACCAATACGTTGCTTAACAATATCTAACTGTTGCTGTGACGGTATTTGTTCCGGTTTATTATCTGGGCCAAATCCCCACAGATTAACCAAAGGACCAACGGTTACATCTAATGCACCATTCGTCAATTTATTTAAACGAAGAGCTTCTAGCACGACTTTTGCTGTATCACGTGATACTTCAAAACCAGTAACTGCAACGCTTTGATTAAAGCGTGATAACTCTGAATTAGGGCGATAAGTCGACATCTGATCGTTAACTAATTCTAAACGTTTATCAATCTCGACTTGGATATTTTGCTTATCTTGTTCAGACAGTGGGAAACCCACTACTTTCATGTGATAAGTTGTACCCATAGTAGGACCAGAGAAAAGCACTTCTTCTGTACTTTTTTGCTCACTACAACCAAGAATGAAAATGGCTAGCCCCATCAGAGCTAGCCATCGATACATCGATTTGAATTGAATCAAAAACTATTAACCAAAGTCATCGAGTAAGATGTTTTCATCTTCAACACCAAGATCTTTTAGCATACCGATAACAGCAGCATTCATCATTGGTGGACCACACATGTAGTACTCACAATCTTCTGGCGCTTCGTGATTCGCAAGGTAATTCTCAAGGATCACGTTATGGATGAAGCCAGTGTAACCTTCCCAGTTATCTTCTGGTTGTGGATCACTTAATGCAACATGCCATTCAAAGTTTTCGTTTTCTTTAGCAAGCATATCGAAATCTTCTACATAGAACATTTCACGCTTAGAACGAGCACCATACCAGAATGAAACTTTACGGTCTGTATTCAGACGGTTAAGTTGATCGAAGATGTGTGAACGCATAGGCGCCATACCAGCACCACCACCAACAAATACCATTTCATTGTCAGTTTCTTTTGCGAAGAACTCACCAAATGGACCTGAGATAGTTACTTTATCGCCAGCTTTTAAGCTAAAGATGTACGAAGACATCTTACCCGCTGGTAAAGAAAGGTTACGCGGCGGAGGCGTAGCAATACGCACGTTAAGCATAATAATACCTGCTTCTTCTGGCGCGTTAGCCATAGAGTAAGCACGAATTGTCTCTTCATCAACTTTAGATTCAATATCAAAGAAACCAAAGTGTTTCCAGTCACCACGATACTCTTCAGGAATATCATAATCTGAATATTTAACATGGTGAGCAGGCGCTTCAATTTGGATATAACCACCGGCGCGGAAAGGAACCGCTTCACCGTTTGGAATAGCCATTTTAAGCTCTTTAATGAACGTTGCTTTGTTATCGTTAGAGATAACTTCACATTCCCATTTTTTAACACCAAAGATTTCTTCAGGTAGCTCGATGTCCATGTCAACTTTTACGCTAACTTGACATGCTAAACGCTCGCCGTCACGTGCTTCACCTTTAGATATGTGATCAAGTTCAGTTGGTAGAATATCACCACCACCCGATTTCACTTTCACACGACACTGACCACATGTGCCACCGCCACCACAAGCTGAAGAAACGAAAATACCACTACCTGCAAGTGCTCCGAGTAATTTACCACCCGCTCCAGCTACCACTGATTTTTCAGCGTCACCGTTAATACTAATTGTAATATCACCTTCACTTACCAATTTAGACTTAGCAAACAGAATAACTGTTACCAGTGCTAAAACGATAATCGTGAACATGACTACGCCGAGAATGACTTCCATCGACTTATCCTTTGCTCTTGAAACATGCTGACCGAAGCCAGCTGTTTGTTATAACTGAATACCAGAAAATGACATGAAACCTAGCGCCATAAGACCTGCTGTAATAAAGGTAATACCTAAACCACGTAGTCCATCTGGCACATCTGAATATTTCATTTTCTCACGAATACCGGCCATCGCAACGATAGCTAACATCCAACCTAGACCACTACCAAAACCATATACTACTGATTCAGTAAAGTTGTAGTCACGCTGTACCATGAAAGATACACCACCGAAGATTGCACAGTTTACTGTGATCAACGGTAGGAAAATACCCAGTGCGTTATATAGAGCTGGTAAGAACTTGTCTAACACCATCTCTAAGATTTGTACTAGTGCAGCGATTACACCAATGAACGTGATGAAGCCCAAGAAGCTTAAGTCAGCGTCTGGGAAACCAGCCCATGCAAGTGCACCTGGTGCAAGTACGCCACTATAGATAACTTGGTTAACAGGGATTGAAATGGTAAGTACAGCTGTTACTGCAACACCAAGACCGATCGCTGTTGTCACTTTCTTAGATACCGCAAGGAATGTACACATGCCTAAGAAGAATGATAATGCTAAGTTTTCAATAAAAATAGCACGTACGAATAAACTAATATAATGTTCCATTGTTTACCCCTTTGGCTCAACTTGCTCTGGTTTCCACGTACGTAGACCCCAAATCAATAAACCAATGATGAAGAATGCACTTGGCGGAAGTAGTAATAGACCATTTGATTGGTACCAACCACCGTTTTGAATTAGTGGTAAAATTTCAATACCAAACCAAGTACCTGAACCAAAGATTTCACGTACTGTCGCAACAGCAAGTAAGATCGCACCGTAACCTAAACCGTTACCGATACCATCTAAGAAACTTGGAATTGGCTTACTCTTCATTGCGTATGCTTCAGCACGACCCATTACGATACAGTTTGTAATGATAAGACCAACGAATACTGAAAGCTCTTTTGATAACTGGAATGCTACCGCTTTAAGCGTTTGGTCAACAACGATTACCAATGATGCAATGATTGCCATTTGCGCAATAATACGAACACTATTAGGAATAATGTTACGTACTAATGAGATAAAGAAACTTGAAAAGGCCGTTACTAACATTACAGCGATTGTCATTACAAACGCTGTTTCCATCTTAGTTGTTACAGCCAGAGCAGAACAAACACCTAGGATTTGTAATGCAATTGGGTTGTTAGTAACAATAGGGGAAGTAACTACTTCTCTTAAGTCAGACTTAGCCATTGTTTAAGCCTCCGTTTTGCAATTTCTTCAAGAAAGGACCAAAACCGTTTTCACCAATCCAGAACTGGAATGTATTTTCAACACCTTGGCTAGTTAGCGTCGCACCAGATAGACCATCAATACCTGAAGGAGTATTATCTTGACCGCCACCTTTCACTACACGGATTGCAACATCACCATTCGCATTGAATAGTTGTTTGCCTTCCCATTTAGCTGTCCACAGTGGGTTTAACACTTCGCCACCTAGACCCGGAGTTTCACCTTGGTCATAGTACTGAATGCGTTTCACTGTTTTGCCATCTTTGTCGATTGCAACGAATGCATACATAGTTGACCATAGGCCACGACCGTATACAGGCAGAACGTAAGACTCAACGTTACCTTGTGCATCTTTTACAAGATAAACATCAGCAACATTTGAACGTCGTTTGATACCAGCAACATCTTTACCTTTTAGGTCGGTACTTTTCGCTAGATCTTTTACGTTTTTAAGTTGATCAAATGTCGCTGCATTTTCTTCAACATACTCACCCGTACTTAAATCAACAAATTTAGCTTCAACAAATTCAGCGTAAACTTCGCCAACATTCGCATTTGCTTTTAACTTTCCAGCAACAGAAAGTAGGTTAGTTTGCTTGTCTAATGCTTTGTTAGCATTTTGAGCATCACGTAAGCCTACAGCTGCACCAGATACGATGATTGAACATACTAAACACAGCGCCGCAACGATTGTGATAGTTTTCATTGGAGTTTCTTTACTAGCCATTGCGTGCAAGTCTCCGTTTAATGTTAGCTTGAACAACAAAGTGATCAAATAGAGGTGCGAATAAGTTAGCAAATAAGATTGCTAGCATCATACCCTCTGGGAATGCAGGGTTAACTACACGAATCAGTACAACCATTAGGCCGATAAGGATACCGTAAGCCCATTTACCGTTATCAGTAAATGATGCAGATACAGGATCAGTCGCCATGAACATCATACCGAATGCGAAACCACCCAGTACTAAGTGCCAGTAGAATGGTACTTCGAACATTGGATTAGTGTCAGAACCAACCATGTTGAACAGTAAGCTTGTCGCTACCATACCAACCATTACACCAGCAACAATTCTCCACGATGCGATACGAGCAAACAATAAAACACCGCCGCCTAATAGGATTAGTAATGTAGATACTTCACCCGTAGAACCTTGCATGTTACCAATGAATGCATCCGCCCAAGTCAGTGAACTTGTTAAACCTTCAAGACCGCCAGCAGCTGCAGAGCTTAGCGCTGTAGCACCAGAGAAACCATCAACAGCAGTCCAAACAGCATCACCTGAAATGTCAGATGGGTATGCGAAGAATAAGAACGCACGACCTGCTAATGCAGGGTTTAAGAAGTTCTTACCTGTACCACCGAATACTTCTTTCGCGATTACAACACCGAAAGTAATACCGATAGCCGCTTGCCATAATGGAATATTAGCAGGCAGGATAAGTGCAAATAGGATAGATGTTACGAAGAAACCTTCATTTACTTCATGCTTACGCACTGCTGCAAATAAAACTTCCCAGAAACCGCCCACTATAAACACTGTCGCGTAAATAGGGAGGAAATAAACTGCACCGTACACCATGTTTGCAAAGATGCCAGCACCCTCACCCATAGTAACGCCAAGCGCACTCAGTAGCGCAACATGCCAATCATCAAATGCAATACCAGCACCTGTTGCGATAGCCGTATTTGCTTGAGCACCAATGTTGTACATACCCCAGAAAATCATTGGGAAAGTACACATCCACACCATAATCATGATACGTTTTAAATCGATGTTATCACGTACGTGTGTTTTACCTTTTGTCACAAAGCCAGGTGTAAATAGGCCTGTTGCAATTGCTTCATACAGGGCAAACCACTTCTCGTGTTTACCACCTGGTTCGAAGTGATGTTCAATCCCTTCGATATAATTCTTAAGACCCATGCTTAACCTTCCTTCTCAATTGTCGTTAGACAATCACGTAGAATTGGACCAAAGTCGTACTTACCAGGGCAAGAGAAAGTACATAACGCTAAATCTTCTTCGTCTAATTCAAGACAACCTAACGTAACCGCTTCATCTGTATCACCCGTTATTAATGAACGCAGTAACATAGTTGGTAAGATATCTAATGGCATAACGCGCTCATAGTTACCAATAGGCATCATTGCACGATCACTACCACCAGTGGTTGTAGTAAAGTTGAATTGACGTGCGCGGTTGAATGCAGAAGTAAATACGTTAGCGATAGAGAATTTGTTGCTACCAGGTTTCATGTACCCGATAAACTCTTTCTCACGGCCTTCAGTTAATACACTGATTTGGCTGTGGTAACGGCCAAGATAAGCATGTACACCTTCAGACTTAACACCAGATAATACAGAGCCTGAAATAATGCGATTTTCACCAGCATTAAGTTCACTTGCAGTTAATTCTGTAATTGATGCGCCTAGACGAGTGCTAATTAAACGTGGTTTTTTCACAGCAGGGCCTGCGAGTGAAATAACACGGTCAGTATGTAGTTCACCAGTAGTGAATAACTTACCAAAAGCGATAACATCCTGATAGCCAATAGACCAAACAGTACGGTTCGTACCAGCTGATTCTAATAAATGGATATGTGTACCAGCAAGACCAGCAGGATGAGGGCCAGAAAATACTTGCTCTTCAACATTTGATGCTGTTGATTTAGGTAATGTACCTTCCGCTTTACAAACGTAAACTTTACCGCTTGTTAAGTGTGAAATAACATTTAAACCATCAACAAATGCATCGCTGTTTTGATTGATAATTAATGCAGCATCTGCAGCTAATGGATTAGTATCCATTGCTGTAACGAAAATTGCTGATGCATTACTGTCAATTGCAGGAACACGACTAAATGGACGAGTGCGTAATGCAGTCCATAAGCCTGAGTCTACAAGATTGTTAACCACTACATCGCGGTCAAGATTAGCAATTTCAGTTGATTTGAACTGAGCGAATTTCTCACTCTCGTTACCGTCAACGTCAATAACTACCGATTGTAAGACCCGCTTAGCGCCACGGTTAACTTCAGCAATTGTTCCTGCAGCGAAGGCTGTATATTTTACGCCCGGTGTCTTTTTGTCTTCAAAAATAACCTGACCTTTCTTAACACGATCACCAACTTTAATACTCATCGTTGGGCGCATTCCAATATACTCTTCACCTAGAACAGCAACTCGTTTGATAGCAGGGCCATCATGAATCACTTGCTCAGGTTTACCTGCGATAGGTAGATCCAGTCCTTTTTTTATCGTAATCATACTCACATGCACTACTTTTTTTAGGAAGATAAAGAACACTTTTATCAACAAAAAACGGCACGCCTAAAACAACCCACAAGTAGGTACTCACAAGGCGGTACGTCTTAGTTAACAAAAAATTTTGGCTTATTCTAGCACTAATTTAATATGATTGCTCGCACTTCATCATGTAACGAGTACTTATAAAGCAAACTTATTAAAGCGTAAATAAAAGATTAAAAACAAAAGCTTAAATCATATAGAAATGCATAAATCAGTTAATAAAGTAAAAAAAAATATTTTATTAACCTCATTTTAGTCATATTTAATGATAGATCGAACAATTGAAAAAACAGCGTCTAAAATTAACATGAACTCACAGTGTGTAACATGTAATTAATCATTTATTTAAATTTACGGATAATTAGCCTAAACAATCTGGAGACTCGGGCATTTTTTGATCTTGATCATTTTTTTTAGCCCATTGTTCAGGGGTATAGGCATGAATTGATAATGCGTGAATCCCCGCTTCAAATTGAGCAACCAACGCACTGTTAACCATACGATGACGTGCAATCAACATTTTCCCTTCAAATTCCGTCGCAACGACCACCACCGAAAAATGGATTTCGGTGCCCGGTGGCACATTGTGTTTATGGCTATCACAAACCACCTCTAAATGCTGAATATCAAAGCTTGCCAATAACTGCTGTTTAATATCGTTACCTAATGACATTTAAAAACCTCTTCTTTATATATTTAGTAAAATAACAGTGTAAAATGCACGATCAACCTTAACTGGATCATATTATGAACACTGAACTATCTCTTGAAAGTATCGAATTATCTTTGTACCGCTACCCTAAACGTAGCGTTGAGCAACTGCAAGCTTGGGACTCTGCTGATGAGTATATTCTTAATACTGTTGCAGATTTAACGCTTGCTGAACAATCTTCAATACTCATCTTCAATGATAGTTTTGGTGCATTAACCTGTGCGTATAATCAACACAATATCACGACAGTAAGTGATTCGTGGATCAGCCATGCGGCAATCGCGCAAAATCTAGATGAAAATGAGTTAAGCACAGAACAAGTAAAAGTCCAAGACTGTCTTGCGGCGTTACCGAAAAATATTGATTTAGTATTAATTAAGATCCCACGTACATTATCTTTATTAGAGCATCAACTGGCAATGCTTAGCCATGTTGTTACTCCTAACACAAAGATCATTGCGGGTGCAAAAGCGAAAGATATTCATAATTCTACCTTAGCGTTATTTGAAAAGTACCTCGGCGAAACTAAAACATCATTAGCGAAGAAAAAATCACGTTTGATCTTCTCGACTATCACAGAAACGAAAGCATTAGAGATCCCAGCGCCAGTAACTTGGGATGTAGCGAAAACAAATATCTCTTTATCTAATCATGCCAATGTATTTTCACGTAACAATTTAGATATTGGCGGCAACTTCTTCATGCAGCATTTACCAAAAGGTGAATACCAGCATATTATCGATCTTGGCTGTGGTAACGGTATTATCGGTATTACTGCCGCACGCTTAAACCCACAAGCTAAAATCACTTTTGTCGATGAATCATTCATGGCAATTGCATCAGCGAAAGAAAATGCCGCGGCTAATATCGCCAATCACGAACCGGACATTGAGTTTTTGGTGAATAACTGCCTTTACGATTACGAACCACACAGTGTAGATTTGGTGTTATGTAACCCTCCATTCCACCAAGAAAAAGCCATTACCGATCATATTGCATGGCAAATGTTCAAAGATGCTCACCGCGCATTAGCTTGGGGTGGCGCACTTTATATTGTTGGTAATCGTCATCTTGATTACCATATCAAACTTGACCGCCTATTCGACAATCATGAAGTTGTCGCATCAAATGCCAAGTTCGTTATTATTAAGGCACAAAAATAATATGCTAAAAAAACTGCTGTTAAATATCAGTCTATTACTACTAACCGCCTGTGCGAGTTCCCCTCAGCAAGTTAATATTACGGCTGAGCCAGCGCCATTAACAACGCAATATGCAGGTACTCAGGTTTCGATAACAAGTAAAGACATCCGTGATGCGAATTACTTGATTGCGATCCATAAAGTCGGAGAACCAGCACAGTTGCTTAATAACCAAAGTTCACTGGTTAACCTTACAACGGCGAAACTACAACAGGGATGGGAGCAACAAGGCTTAGTGTTCTCACCACAAGCAGATATCGCGATTAATCTTGAACTGCAAACGGCAAGAATTGATGTTCAGCAAGATAGTTTTGAGCATCAAGCTGAATCAACGCTAATGCTGATCGTATCAATTGATAATAAAGGTCAAACACTGACGAAGCAATTTCGCAGTGCATCAACCTTAACAGGCGCATTTAGCCCATCAATGAGTGACTTAGAAACAAAGTTTTCTCAGCAATTATCGTCGATATTGAACGATGTATTTAATGATCAACAAATCAATGATTATCTAACACGCTAATTGTAATTATTATTTAACTCGCTAATTATAGTGAGCATACAATTGCAAAAGCCTCGCTCGATGACTTATCAGAAGTATCGAGCGAGACTTTATTTTTCTTACTGTAACCGATTAGAAATAATCGTTAAACTCGACTATTTCAGCATAGTGATGCTTTCAATCACAATGTTAGTTAATGGTACATCACTGTAATACTTCTTTTTACCTGTTGGTTGTTTTGCCATCTGATCAACAACATCCATCCCTTTTGTCACTCGGCCAAATACAGCATAACCCGCTTGCGACGGACTTGAACCCGAGCGATCTAAGAAATTATTGTCTTTTAGATTAATGAAAAACTGCGATGTAGCTGAGTTGGGGTTATTGGTTCGCGCCAGTGACAGTGTGCCACGCTCATTACTCAAGCCATTATTCGCTTCATTAACAACTGGTTTTTTTGTTACCTGCTTTTCAAGGTTTTCATTAAAACCACCCGTTTGAGCCATAAATCCAGGGATCACGCGATGGAAAATAATACCGCTATAAAAATCACTTTTAACATAACTGATAAAGTTAGCCACAGACACGGGGGCCTGTGCTGGATATAGCTCAATCGTAATATCGCCAAGGTTAGTTTTGATTAAAGCTTTAGTTTCTGCCGCGATCGCGGTATTAAACATAAATGTTGAACACAAAATTAAGAGTAATTTTGCAAAAAAGTGATTTATTCGCATGATATAGGTTCCATTCAGTTATAAAAATAAGCGTATGCTTCGCTACTATAGCAGATGTTTGATCTATAAAGGGTCTTTCAACATCTTAGTCATTGACGATCACGCTCATTACATGAATATAAATTTTTTTATTTTTTTAAGTGCAACACTTAAAAAAATTAATCTTTTGAGATGTTTCACACTTTACTCATAAATCAGCATTAAGAATACGCTAATTAATGACAGCCAAACATTTTCGTCTAGGATTAAAATGAGATACTAACAAATGAGGAGATTTGCATGGAAGCGAAAAAGTTCATTGACGATAAATCTGACGTTTTAGCTAACTATCTCGATTTTTTTCTAATGAAAAAACTTAGTTATGCGCAATTAAACCATTTTCTTTGGGAAACATTACGAGAATGGGATGATTTGGATATTTATGACGAGTCGACAAGTAGCTGCAAAGAACAGGTTTTTTGGTTCCTGTTATTTGAGCTAAAAAGCTGGTCAAGCCAACAGATTTTTTCCAACAAAATATTGCGCCAGCAATTACATACAGGTGCTTTATTTCTACAGGGTCAGGGGGTTAAACCATACAACTGTATTGGTATTAGACCTATCACGGAATATTTGGACTAATTTCGCCATCACAATTATAAAACTTAATCGATTAAATTAAATTAAACCAAGCCCAGTCTGTTGTCGGGCTTATTAAATTCATAAAAATACGGTAGTATCAGCAAACACTTACGTTAGATGGATGCTGACATTGCCGACTACTCTTCAAAACTTATCGATTTACCTTAATCCCCGTGTACTTTTTATGGGATTATTTGGTTTTTCCTCTGGATTACCCATCCTTTTGGTCTTTTCTACATTATCATTTTGGCTACGTGAAGCCGGAGTAGATCGTGCCAGTATTGGTTTCTTTAGCTGGATAGCACTTACCTATGGCTTTAAATGGGCTTGGTCACCTTTGATTGATCAGATCCAGCTGCCTTGGCTGCATAATAAATTGGGTCGACGTCGAAGTTGGCTATTTTTCACGCAAATAATGATCATTGTAATGCTGATGATCATGGCGACTCAAGATCCCCAACAAAGCGTGATCTTATTCATTATCGCTTCACTTGGTTTAGCACTCTTTTCAGCAACCCAAGATATTGTTGTCGATGCCTTTCGAATTGAGAGTGCAGAAACTCGTTTACAAGGTGCCATGGCTGCCACTTACATGACCGGCTATCGTATTGCTATGATTATTGCAGGTGCGGGTTCATTAGCCATTGCTGCATTCTATGATAATAGCGCTGTCTATAACGCTGCTGCTTGGCAGTTCGCTTATGCTTGTATGGCGCTATTTATGTTGTTTGGTGTTTTTGCGACCTTATTTTCTAAAGAACCAATCGCCAAACATAAAATACATCATGTACATAATATTCGCGACTTTCTTATTACTGGGATAGTAAAGCCCCTTACCGACCTATTTCAGCGATACGGTAAAACCTGCTTACTATTACTGGGCATTGTCATCACCTATCGTATTAGTGACATTGTTATGGGGATCATGGCGAACCCATTTTATGTGGATATGGGTTATTCGAAGGCTGAAGTAGCCACAGTCGCAAAAGTCTTTGGGGTGGTAATGACACTGGTTGGTGCCGGAGTTGGTGGGTTGTTGGTCAATGGCTTAGGCTTACTTTCTACTTTATTATTAGGTGGTGTACTTGCTGCGTTGACTAATCTGTTATTTCATTGGATGGCTGGTAGCATGGCGATGTCACAATTAATGACAATGCTTGCGTTAATACTGCCTGAGACTTGGTTGCAAACACAAGACCCAGCCCTGTTGTTATTAACCTTAGTGATCAGTGCAGACAACCTCAGTGCTGGCATAGCAACCTGTGCTTTTGTAGTATTTTTATCGCGACTAACTAATACCCAATTTACCGCCACTCAATATGCACTGTTCTCGTCAATCATGGTATTACTACCTAAGTTTATTGCAGGATTCTCAGGGGTTGTGGTCGATGCGTGGGATTATTCAGCCTTCTTCATCGGTACCGCAGTGTTAGGGATTATTCCAGTGGTCTTTATTGTAATATTAGTTTACATGCAAATGACAAAACGCTTTAAATGGATTGAATCTTAGGCATAAAAAAGCCCAGTGTATATAAATAGACTGGGCTTAACATCTTATATGACATGTATTTATATGAGACGACTTAGAGCAAGTAAATACTCATACAAGTCATGGCATATTAGTCACGGAAGTTATCAAACTGGAACGGCTGACCTAGTTCAGCTGTTTTTACATGCTGCATAACAGCTTGTAAATCATCACGCTTTTTACCTACAACACGTACTTTATCGCCTTGAATAGATACTTGTACTTTAAGCTTGCTGTCTTTAATTGATTTAACAACTTTTTTAGCTACTGCGCCTTCAACGCCTTGTAAAAACTCAACGTCTGCACTGCAGGTTTTACCCGAAAATTCAGTTTTACCTACGCTCATCGCAGAGCTATCTATGTTACGCTTCACTAAAGCACCACGTAAAATATCAGCCATTTGACGAAGTTGCATATCTTCATCTGTGCGCATTTTTACTTTTTCTTTAATCAGCTCAAAGCTTGCGTCAACACCACGAAAATCAAAGCGTGTGCTTAATTCACGGTTTGCATTGTCAGTTGCGTTTTTAACTTCAACCATGTCAACTTCAGAAATAATATCAAATTGAGGCATCTTTATATCCTATCATTTATAATGATGTGATTATCTAATAGATGGTAGTTGTAATTCAACCATTAACTACAGAAGTAAGTCACTAGCTTGCATTAAGTAACGATTAACTGACTATAATTGCTATTATGCCCTTTTTTATTGAGATAAGTATGTCATTAGAGAAATATAAACTCTGGTTTCGATTACTATTGGTTATTGTTATATTCATAATCTGTCTACTTGCTTTTGGCAAACCTTCAACTGATATAACACAATTAGGTTACGACAAATTAAATCATTTAGTTGCCTTTGCGACATTAGCATTACTTTTTGATTATAGTTTCCCAGATAGAACGATAACCTTGTTTATGGTATTACTTGGGTTCGGTATTTTCATTGAGTTTATTCAAGGTATGATACCCGGCCGCACAACAAGCCCTTGGGATATCGTCGCCGATTTAATCGGTATCACCGGTTACTTAATCATTCAACCATTACGAGCAAAAATACATGGCTAATTGGAACATTCTCGGTGCGGGTGCTATCGGGCACTTTTTTGCAGAAAAATTATTAAAATCAGGCCAACACGCCGCGTTTATATTACGTCCCGAGAGTGAGGCTCAAATCCGCACATTTAACGTTGAAGATTTAAATGGCGAACATTCGAGTAACACCGTAATGGCCCAGCCTAGCCTCACACCTAAATGTGACTTTTTACTGGTTACACTAAAAGCCCAACATGTGCTTCCTGCATTAACTTTGCTTCAATCACAAATCGATAAGCATTGCTGTATCGTACTGTTACACAATGGCATGGGTACGGCGGAACAAGCCGAAAAGCTATTTCCTCGAAACGCAATCATGATTGGAACAACCTCCAACGGTGTATTGAAACTGTCAGATGATCATATTCGCCATACAGGTGCAGGTGTCACTTGGTTAGGCGCATTTAATAATCAAGCTAAGCGTTATAAAGATATCGCCAGTCAGTTATTTGCACTTGAAGAGTTAGCATGGTGTGAAGATATACGTGAGAAATTATGGCTTAAATTAGTGATTAACTGTGCAATAAACCCGTTAACAGCACTCCATCAATGCAAGAATGGTGAATTGGTGAGCCCAGCGTTATATCCGCATGTAGTACAGGTGGTGCAAGAATTAGCACTCGTGTGTGAAAAAGCCCGCTTACCTTGGTCTTATACAGAGCTACAAGCACAAGTCGATAATGTCATTGAACGTACGGCTGAAAACTTTTCTTCGATGCATCAAGATCATCACTTTAACCGTCAATCCGAAATTGATTACATTACCGGGTATGTTTTAAAAGTAGCGAATGCCTACAGTATCGAAGCTCCAGCGAATAAAGCCTTATATGATCAAATCAAGCTGCACGAAACTGAACTCGCTTAGTTACATCATTCAAAAATCACATCAGGATCAAAAAAGCCAGCAACTGATTGCTGGCTTTTATTCATTAGCTTGATAAGGACACAACCTTAAGAGCGTAATTATTAAGACGAGTAAAAGTTAAGGACGGTAAACTTTAACGTTCGAATAACCTTTTTCAATCAGGTATAACGCTTGCAGTTTGCTCATCACACCACGATCACAGTACAGTAAGTAAGTCTTATCTTGATCTAATTCGCCAAACTGGTTACCTAATTTGAAGAACGGCATGTGCTCGATAGCTAAACCGTCAACTTCAAGAGGTGAATCTTCCACTTCGTCAATACTACGAATATCTAAGATCACTTCGTTTGATGTAATTTCAGATACAGCTTCAACATCACTAACTTGCTCTTGTGCTTCTTCTGCAATTTGACGGATATCCATCACGTTTGCATCCATAACAACTTGGTCAATCAAGCTCATGTCGAATTTAGCTTCTTCTGCTTCGATCTTCTCTTTCACTGCTTTTACTGTTGGTTTATTCGAGATAACACCACAGTATTCAGGAATTGTTTCTGAGAATTCAGCAGTACCAATATGACGAGCAGTATCAATAATATCTTGCTTATCAGCAACAATTAACGGACGTAAGATTAATGTATCCGTTACTGAATCGATTAACGATAAGTTACGAATAGTTTGGCTTGATACTTGACCAACTGCTTCACCAGTAACCAAAGCTTCAATACCTAAACGCTCAGCAATTTTAGACGCTGCACGCATCATCATACGCTTAAGTATCACGCCCATTTGTGAGTTATCTACTTTTTCTAAAATCTCAGCAACAACAGGATCAAACGGTACGCTGACAAATTTAACTTTGTGTGATGAACTGTATTTGTTCCACAAGAAGTATGAAATTTGTTTCACACCAATCTCATGTGCATCACCGCCTAAATTAAAGAAACAGAAATGCGTTCGGCTACCACGTTTAATCGTTAAGTAACTTGATACCGCAGAGTCAAAACCACCTGACATTAATGACAGCACATCTTCTTGTCCTGCCATAGGGAAACCACCTAAGCCTTCATGGCGAGCAGTAACCAAGTATAATTTATCATTTTCAACTTCAATTTTAATCGTTTCTTGTGGTTTTCTTAATTGAACACCAGCCGCTTCTGTATGCTGATTTAAGCCACCACCAACATAACGCTCTAAGTCAATCGACGTAAAGTCATGCTTACCGTTACGTTTAGCACGTACACAAAACGTTTTTCCAACTAAAATATCTTTATAAACAGGTAATGCTTGCTGGAAAATATCATCCAGATCGGTGAAAGCAGACTCTTGAACTTCAAGTGAATGGGCAATCCCTGGGGTGTTTTTTAATACTTCACGATAAAAGTCGCGGTTTTTCTCACTGTCATCTGTCGTACGGACAACAATTTTATCCCATTCAAGGATCACGCGTGCATGCTCATCTTCACGGCGTAGAATATTACGTAAACTTGATTGCAGCATTTTACTAAAACGCTTGCGTACAGATTTACTCTTCATCATTACTTCTGGAAATATTTTTACAATAAATTTCATGGTTTTGCCTACATCATAGTTCAAACAAACAGGTGGCCCAGCATTTCATCGAGCCGGGTGTTTCGCTGATATATTCGATCATTTCAATCAAAATAAAAACGGGCCCATCTTAAAGTGAGCCCGTTGCAGTTACTGGGCAGCAGTATACTCAAACTGCCTAAATATGCAAGATGCTAGCGACTGCTCACGAGCCTTGTTAATTGCGGTGTTGCATTACCCACTAATTCAATTTCCACTTGGCTGCCAACTTCAATTTTGGCTTTCTGTAACCAAGGTCGTGAACGCCCAGAAACCTTCGTTATCTGTCGACCTGATAATGCCAGAGGTTGTAAATGAACAATAGGCGTAACACGACCACTTTTACCAATTTGATACGTTATATCAATAACATGACTTAATCCTTTCGGCCCACTAAATTTTAATGCAAGCGCCCAACGCGGAGCATGCTGGGTTTGACCATATTCACGTTGCAGTGCATTCTCAGCTAATTTAATGACTACACCATCAAGTAATAACGTTTCCATGCTTTGGTAATGCGCAAGCCAATAATCAATGTCTTGAGGACTATCAATGACATGGCTCATCTTCGACATATCAGTAAATCCAAGCATAGCCAGCTTCGCTAACCCCATAAATTCATCGTTATAAGGTGAATCAATCCAACGCCAAGGTATAAAGCGCAAACTCATGACATCTACTTGTGTGGGTGACAATTGACTGGCAATACCCGCGGTCATGTGCCTAGAGGAGACATACTTACGTCGTTCCTGCCAATCTTGTTGACTAATATATAATTCGCCATGAATAACCAGTGTGTGCGGATATGCAATAATACTATCAACAGCATCACTGCGTAACATCAGCGCCAGCAAGTCTTTACCTTGTCTACCATCCCCTCTGCTCGATGCTGCAACTAAGATGCCTTTTTCATAAACTAACTCAACAGCCATACCATCAATTTTCGGTTGAATGAGTAACAACTTATCTTGGTGACTTTGATAAAACGCGTCCATCAAGGCACGATCACGTACCGAATTTAAGCTCAGCATTTTTTGTCGGTGCGGATACTCTAAATACTTCTGTTTATTGTCATTTGTACCTACCTTGCCTAATACAGGTGATAGGCAGTGAGATAGGAGCGCTAACTCATCAACTAATAAATCAAACTCTCCATCATGCAGTAATGGTTCTTGGCCAGTGTAATAAATCTGGCGGTGTTTAATAATCTGTGTTTCTAAATAGCTAATGCGATGTTGATTAAGCACACTTGGGCAACGAGAATACGCCTCTGCATCCTCTATGGGCAACTTAATTTCAAGATCAGGAATGACATCAGCGGCGAACAACTGCTGATAGCTTGATACGAATAACGAAATGAGTAATGACGAAGTTCGAGTAAACATCCGATTTCCAAACAATAATATGGTATAACTCAGTATGATAAACAGAATGGAAGTTAACGAATTAATTTGCTCCGTATGAGTAGAAGCATCGAAAGACCGTAATTCATCGATACAATTAATCGTTCTAGATCACAAGTTTACAATTCAATTAATACGCATTCTAACCAGCCATTCAAACTGTACCATCATTTTTTAAAGTCGAATTTCTTGAAGTTGTTTGACCATCAACTACACTAAATCTATAATCCGATTGTTCCGCCACGAGAGGTATTACCATGCAGCTTTCCGATATCAAAAGCATGTATCACAGACATGAATTAGTTGAGGCTATCGTCGAACCGTCTTTGGTAGCAAACGGGTGGATTGTAGAATTTAAATCTCAAAATGGAGATATTATTCCTTTAACCGATTTTAGCGGCCATGAAAAGTGTTATCGAAATTTAGATATCGCGACAGCAACAGCGCAGCAAGTCGGGTTTCCGTCTGTGAGAATAGATGAACCATTTTAACTATCCTCTCTGTTTAATTCTAAGCAAAAAAATGGTCAGTGCATCATCGAACTGACCATTAGGTGTATATCATTATTTATATATATTGTTTATATACATTATGGATCAAAGCTTTCACGCATAAACTCGTCACCATCACAGCCAGCACAAGAAAGTACAATGGCAGGATGAAATAATTCTTTTTGATAACCACAGCGCACACACGTGAGTAAACCAAAGCCAACTTCGTCACCGGTCCTATAACGACCTTGGTGTTGTAAATCATCTCCGACCTCAGTCCATTCGACCTGTGTTTTATCCGTAATCGCTGCCAATGCCCCCCACGTAATTTTATCCCATGCTTGATACCAAGCTGACAACTTAAAACTGCTAACACTCGTCTGATAATCTTTATTAAATTCACCAATATCATGGCGAATATAAGCAGATGCTTCTGTTAGTTCTTTTTTGGTTAAATCACCCGCAGCACCTAAATAAGCTTCTGCTTTAAGTACAAATCGTTGCGTAAAATCATTACCCATAAACAGCTTCCTCCCTTTAAAGCCCAGAGGATGTACAGATAAGTTGCGCACTGAATTTTGATACTGAGTATTGAGCTTAGCCATATAAACCTCCGAATTAATGTAATAACAGTTAACCTGCATTTATTAATAAAACGTCATCTATATTCATCAGTAAAAATTATTTATTGTCAGCAATAACGGGCTCCTTAGAAGAAGGAATATAGTTACTGCTATAACTTAAGTATATGCCAAAATACGCCCCCAACAAGCGGACTGCATCACATAGTTACCTTGTAAAAGTCTTCAATAAGCATTATCAGTATGTAAAACTTATCCCAATCTGCAAATGAAACTTGTTGCCCTTAGTCTGCTAAGGTATTCTATGGCAAAATTTTGTTTATAAATCCTACCAAGAACAGACTGGATATTACCCATGCAAGAACAATATACTCCAAGCAGTATCGAACCTCAGGTTCAAAAACACTGGCAAGAAAATAAAACATTCGAAGTACAAAACGACGAAACTAAAGAGAAATTCTACTGCTTGTCTATGTTCCCATACCCAAGTGGTCGACTGCACATGGGCCACGTACGTAACTACACAATTGGTGACGTGATAGCACGCTTCCAACGTATGCAAGGAAAAAACGTATTACAACCTATCGGTTGGGATGCATTTGGTCTGCCTGCTGAAAATGCTGCAATCAAAAACAACACGGCACCAGCGCCTTGGACGTATGAAAACATTGATTACATGAAAGGTCAGCTAACGTCTCTAGGCTTTGGTTATGACTGGAAGCGTGAAATCGCAACATGTACACCTGAATACTACCGTTGGGAACAAGAGTTCTTCACTAAACTTTTCAACAAAGGTTTAGTTTATAAGAAGACTTCATCAGTTAACTGGTGCCCGAACGATGAAACTGTACTGGCTAATGAACAAGTAAATGACGGTTGTTGCTGGCGTTGTGATACCCCTGTAGAACAAAAAGAAATTCCACAGTGGTTCATTAAAATCACTGAGTACGCAGACGAACTGCTTACATCAATTGATGATCTTGACGGCTGGCCTGAGCAAGTTAAAACAATGCAACGTAACTGGATCGGTCGCAGTGAAGGTATTGAATTAGACTTTATCGTTGATGGTCAAAGTGACGAGCTAAGCAAACTATCTGTATACACGACACGTCCAGACACAGTAATGGGCGTAACGTATGTGGGCATCGCAGCAGGTCACCCACTGGCTGAACAAGCTGCACAAAACAATCCAGAATTAGCTGCATTCAACCTTGAATGTAAAAACATGAAAGTGGCTGAAGCTGATCTAGAAAAAATGGAAAAGAAAGGCATGGCTACAGGCTTATATGCTATTCATCCATTAAATGGTCGTAAAGTACCTGTATACGTAGCAAACTTCGTATTGATGGGTTACGGCACTGGCGCAGTAATGGCGGTTCCAGCTCACGATCAACGTGACTATGAATTCGCAACTAAATACAGCATCGATATCGTACCTGTAATAAAACCAGCAGACGGTAGCGAACTAGACGTATCAGAAGTAGCATTCACTGAAAAAGGTGTGTTATTTAATTCAGGTGAATTTGACGGTTTAGAATTTGGCGCAGCAGTAGATGCAATTGCGGCTAAATTAGAAGCAAACGGCCAAGGCACCAAGAAAGTTAACTTCCGTCTACGCGATTGGGGTGTTTCTCGTCAACGTTATTGGGGCGCGCCAATCCCAATGTTAACACTTGAAGATGGTACTGTGGTTCCAACACCAGCAGACCAACTACCAGTGATCCTACCTGAAGATGTACAAATGGACGGCATTCAGAGTCCAATTAAAGCAGACAAAGAGTGGGCTAAAACAACATACAACGGTCAACCGGCACTACGTGAAACTGACACATTTGATACCTTCATGGAATCATCTTGGTACTACGCACGTTACTGTAGCGCAACATCAGAAACTGAAATGCTAAACCGTGACGATGCAAATCACTGGTTACCAGTGGATCAGTATGTTGGTGGTATTGAACACGCATGTATGCATTTATTATATGCCCGTTTCTTCCACAAACTGTTACGTGATGAGCAAATGGTTGATAGCAACGAACCGTTCAAACGTCTACTTTGTCAAGGTATGGTACTTGCAGATGCATACTACTACACCAACGCAAGCGGCGGCCGTGTTTGGGTTTCTCCATTAGATGTAACAGTTGAGCGTGACGAAAAAGGTCAACCTACTAAATACATCGACAATGAAGGCAATGAACTTGTTTATACTGGCATGACAAAAATGTCTAAGTCTAAAAACAACGGTATTGACCCACAAACAATGATCGAGCGTTTTGGTGCTGATACAGTACGTCTATTCATGATGTTTGCAGCTCCTGCAGACCAAACGCTAGAATGGCAAGACTCTGCAGTAGAAGGCGCACACCGTTTCCTACGTCGTGTCTGGACACTTGCTTATAACCACATCAGCAAAGGTGAAGTTGCCGCTCTCGATGTTGCTGCACTTAACAGCAAGCAAAAAGAACTGCGTCGTGAAGTCCATAAAACAATTGCGAAAGTATCTGATGATATCGATCGTCGTCAGACCTTCAACACAGCAATCGCATCTGTGATGGAACTAATGAACAAGCTAACTAAAGCACCTCAAGAAGCAGAGCAAGATCGCGCACTACTTCAAGAAGCATTAGTTGCAGTTGTTCGTCTACTTGCACCAATCACTCCGCATATCTGTTTTGAGCTGTGGGGCAAATTAGGTCAAGAAGGTAATATCGACGAAGCACTATGGCCTCTCGCGGATAAAGCGGCAATGGTTGAGTCTGAAAAACTAATCATTGTTCAAGTGAACGGTAAACTGCGTGCTAAATTAACAGTACCTGCAGACGCCACGCGTGAAACGGTTGAAGCACTTGCGAACGCTGACGAAAACGTGACTAAATTTACCGATGGTAAAACAGTACGTAAAGTGATTTTCGTACCAGGTAAACTACTCAACATAGTTGCTAACTAAGATTATTTATTGTCACGTTCTACAGCGTTAATAGCTGATTAATTAACGCTGTATTTACTCGATTAATAGACAACTTAGACACAAAAAATAGGCCCTGCATTCTGCTTTTATTTTTATAGTAGAGTCTAGGGCTTTTTTGTTTTTAGATTACGTGTAAAATTACCTACAATTCACTTATATATTTTGTAGGCATTATGATCGCATCGGCACTGAAACCAGGTTTTATTCGACTAATTTGCATCTTCCTCTTTACTGCTATTCTTGGCGGCTGTGGCTTTCATTTAAAAAATGGCAGCGGCATTCCAAATGAATTACGTAATTTAACATTAGTATCGAGTAAGTATTCCGATTTAACACGCCTCATCAAACAAGATTTACGCTACAACCAAATTAATCTTGTTGTTCCGACTGTAGCATCAACAACGAGCAATAAGACTCTAACAACAGAAAGCGATAATTTTTCTGATATAACGGATGAAGATTCAACCAAAACTAAAACGACAGCAATGGATCCTGCACTATTAAATTCACAGACACCAATACTAAGAATTATGTCCGAGAGCACAGAACGACGTACTGTTTCGCTCTATTCAGATGCAAGTGCAGCTGAATATGAATTGAGCTATGTGATCAAGATGGAAGTACGTTTACCGAATCAAGAACCACAATACTTTACTGTTGCCCTACAACGCGATCTGTTAAATAATCCACAAAGAGCACTCGCTAGCTCACGTGAATCAGAACTATTAGAGCGGGAAATGCGTGAAGCAGCGGCACAACAAATTGTTCGAACCTTAAGTCAAGTTATAATCAAACCACAAACCATTGGTGATAACGATGATGAAACCGAGCTAAGTGAAGTAGAACTAAATACAGAATTAAATACAGAGCTTGAAGCTAACTAATGCGCGTCTATCCAGAACAACTCGATCAGTACCTAAAAACTGAACTAAAACCCTGTTATTTAATATTCGGTGAAGAACCATTATTAAAAATGGAAGCGATTGAGCAGATTAAAGCAGCCGCTAAAAAAGTAGGCTTTGATGAACACCATAAGTTTCATGCTGAACCGACAATGGATTGGCCTGCGGCTTTTAATACTTGCCAATCGATGTCACTGTTCTCTAGTCGTCAAACTGTCGAGCTCATCTTTGATAAACGCCCCACGAAAGAAGACATTAGCCAGCTTAATGATTTGTTTAAGCAGCTAAACCCCGATCTTATTTTAATTCTCAGTGGTCCCTACCTCACCAAAGCACAGCAAAGTGCGAAATGGTTTACGCAGTACTTTAAAAATGCACTCTACATTCCTGTTGGCCATCCCGAAGGTCGTTTTTTTGCCAACTGGATGCGCTACCGTCTTAAACGTGCAAACTTAGAAGCACCAGCGGATGTAATCACCCTTCTGTGTCGTAGCTTTGAAGGTAACTTACTCGCAGCAAAACAAGAAATTGATAAGTTATCCCTGCTCTATCCAGGTCAAACATTGAGCTTGGCACAATTGCAGCAGTCAATTACCCAGCATTCACACTTTAGTAGTTTCCAGCTTGTTGACGCCCTGCTTGCCGGTAAAGTAAATCGTGGTCAGCGGATCCTCCAGCAATTACAAGCAGAAGGTGTCGACCCGATTGTCATTAACTGGGCGCTAAACAAAGAAATAAATCAACTTTATCATTACAGTTTGATGCAGCAGCAAGGCTTGTCTGTGATTGACGAAATGAAAAAACAGCGCTTATGGGCTGGCCGACAGCAGATTATAAATGCCTGCTTAAGCCGCTTATCATTAAGTAAAATAGAGCAAATGTTAGTACTCTGTTCAAGTGTTGATAGTGCGATAAAAACAAGTACCAGCGTTGAACCTTGGCTATCTTTACAGATGTTGAGTATTAGCTTTGCCGACTCAACCTTGTTACCCAATTTTAATCATTCCGAAATTAAATGATTTGTGTCTTTATTAATAACTAACGGCTGTTTATGACTGACTTTACACCTACTCGCGCCATCGGTATTTTAGGCGGTACATTTGATCCGATCCATTATGGTCATCTTCGTCCTTGCTTAGACTTATTACAGCAACTTAATTTAGCTGAAGTCAGATTAATGCCAAATCATATCCCGCCACACCGTGCCACGCCGGGGTCCTGTGCAGACCACCGACTAGCGATGGCGACATTAGCGGTAGAAGACTGTGAAGAGTTAAGCGTTGATACGCGCGAGTTAAATCGTACAACGCCTTCTTATACCATTGATACGTTAATCGAGCTAGCAGCTGAAAATCCAACAACACCCGTGTGCTTTTTAATTGGTCTTGATTCACTTAATAGTTTACATACCTGGTATCGTTGGCAAGAATTGCTCGATTATTGTCATCTCGTAGTCAGTTATCGTCCTAACTACGCATTACAATTAGCGCCAGAAGTACAAAAATTATTTGAACAAGTGCAAACAACGGATGTCGAAGTCCTAAAGCAGCAAAAACAGGGCCGAATTTTACTCTGGCCAAGCACCCAGTTAGAAATATCGGCGACACGGATCCGTCAGTTGATTAAACACCAGCAAACCCCGCAATATCTACTGCCTGATAATGTGCTGTCTTATATATATAAAAATAACTTGTATAAATAAACTACAAGAGATACTGGCTCATAAACAAGCTAGGTATATATTTAGGTATTATTCACTGTTATAATTCGCGGTTAACTCGATAAAGTTCCTCTGGAGGACCCTTGCAAACTTCTGAACTGCAAGCATTTGTACTAGATAAAATTGAAGATATGAAAGCCCGAGACATCCAAGTTGTTGATGTTAAGGGTAAATCACCAGTAACAGATTTAATGATCGTATGTACTGGCACATCAAAAACTCACGTTAAGTCGATTTCTAATCACCTTTACCTTGAAGCTAAACGTAACGAAGTATTCGTTATGGGTATTGAAGGTACAGAAGATAGTGAATGGGTTTTAGTTGATATGGGTGACGTAGTAGTCCACATCATGCAACAACAAACACGTGATCTTTACCAACTAGAACAACTTTGGCAGTCTGTAGGGGCATAGTCAAATGAAAATTCAGCTAGTTGCAGTTGGCACTAAGATGCCAGCATGGGTAGAAACCGGGTATAAAGAATATGCACGTCGCTTCCCTAAAGATATGCCTTTTGAATTACTTGAGATCAATGCGGGTAAGCGTGGCAAAAACGCTGACATCAAACGGATCTTAGAACTCGAAGGTGTAAAAACGATGCAAGCGATCCCGAAAGGTAATCGTATCGTGACTCTGGAAGTTACCGGCAAACCTTGGACTACAGAACAACTAGCCGTTGAACTAGATAAGTGGAAGCATGACGGTCGTGACGTTAGCCTATTAATTGGCGGCCCAGAAGGACTTGCACCAGAATGCATCGCGGCATCAGAACAACGCTGGTCGTTGTCACCGCTAACCTTACCACATCCGATGGTACGTGTAGTGGTAGCCGAAGCGTTATATCGCGCTTGGAGTGTTACAACAAACCATCCTTATCATAGAGAGTAATATTGGTGGCAAGGAAGCGTATAACCTTACGAGACCATTCTGCGGAAACAGCATTATTTAGCCGTCGCATCATGGTCTCATTTATTTTTGTTCTCTGCGTACTTGGCTTGTTATTAAGCAACCTTTATTACTTACAAGTCGATTCATATCAAGCTTACAAAACCCGTTCTAACGAAAACCGAGTCAAGTTAGTGCCTATCGCACCCAATCGTGGGCTTATCTATGATCGCAATGGTATACTTTTAGCGGAAAATAAACCCGTTTTCAGCTTAGATATAGTACCGGAAAAAATTACCGATATTGACGCCACAATAGCCAAGTTAACAAGCTTATTAAGCCTAACTGAAGATAACATTGACGATTTTCATACTCGATTAAAACGCCAACGTCGCTTTAAGCAGGTCTCAATATTAACCAATTTATCCGAGTCTCAAGTTGCCCTATTTTCGGTTCAGCAGCACAATTATCCCGGCATTTCCGTCAATGCACGATTAAAACGTTATTATCCATTTGGTGACGCTCTCACGCATGCGCTCGGTTATGTCGCTCGTATTAACAACAATGACCTTAACCGATTAGAGAAAAATGACCTACGTGCAACCTACGCGGCAACCCATGATATCGGTAAGCAAGGTATCGAACGTTATTACGAAAAAACGTTACACGGTAAACCTGGCTTTAAAGAAGTTGAAGTCAATAATCGTGGCAAGATTATCCGCACACTCAAAATTACACATCCTGTACCAGGAAACGATTTATACCTGAATATAGATATACGCTTACAGCTCAAAGCACAGAAGGAATTAGCCGGTCGCCGTGGTGCGATAATTTTACTCGCTCCCAAAACAGGTGAAGTATTAGCAATGGTCTCTAGCCCAAGTTATGATCCTAACTTATTTGTACACGGTATTAGCAGTAAAGATTATAATCGCCTATTACAGTCAAAAGATCACCCCTTGATCAACCGGGTAACACAAGGGCGCTATCCGCCCGCATCAACAGTAAAGCCACAGTTGGCTATCTTGGCCTTAGAAGACGGTGCAATCACACCAAATACCCTTATCAATGATCCTGGTTGGTTCCAAATCCCAAATACTAAACGGCGCTTCCGAGACTGGAATCGTTGGGGGCGTGGTAAGATTAATGTTTACACTGCCATCGCACGATCGTCAGATACCTTCTTTTATAATCTCGCTTATAACGTCGGCATTGATAAAATTAACAATTTTATGACCGAGTTTGGCTTTGGTCAATATTCCGGTATTGATGTTAAAGAAGAAACCAATGCTATCTTACCTTCGCGAGAATGGAAACGCGCACGTTACAATCAACCTTGGTATCAAGGTGACACGATTTCCGTCGGTATTGGTCAAGGTTACTGGTCTGCTACACCAATCCAACTTGCGAAAGCGACAGGTATTGTTGCAAGCCGAGGGCTACGCCCTGTGCCACAGCTTGTTCGGGATATAAAATATATCAATGGTGATCAATTTGAACCTGTCGTTGAATTACCACCGCTGAAACTAAAAGACACCGAAAACTGGCAAGTAGCCAAAGACGGTATGCTCGGTGTTGTAACCAGAAAAGGTACTGCACACCGTGCATTTGCTAACACAACCTATACCGCCGCTGGTAAATCAGGTACTGCACAGCTATACCAGCTCGGTGAAGAAAAATACGATGCCAGTAAGATCCGCGAACGATTACGTGATAATGCCATGTTTGTGGCTTATGCACCGTTTGAAGAACCAGAGATTTCAGCGACTATCATTCTAGAAAATGCCGGTGGTGGTAGCTCACAAGCGGCCCCATCAGCACGCCGTTTATTTGATGTCTACTTTAAAAATACAAAGGAAAATTAATGCCAGATCGTCGTCATAATCAAAGTATTTGGTATAAATTACATATCGATTTCCCCTTATTATTTGGCCTGTTAAGCCTGATGGGGGTTAGCCTTGTCGTACTTTATAGCGCAGGTGGCGCGGACATCGCGCTGATGAAAAGACAAGTCATTCGCATGTTTCTTGCGTTAGGGGTAATGCTTGCCCTAGCACAAATACCACCTTCAACTTATCGGCGCTGGGCATTTCCCATCTTTCTCATTGGCACCATTTTATTAATCGCGGTATTACTATTTGGCCATGTTGGCAAAGGCGCTCAGCGCTGGATTGACCTTGGCTTTACCAAGTTCCAGCCGTCTGAAATAATGAAAGTAGTGATGCCATTAGCCGTTGCTCGTTACATGAGTAACCAACCTATCCCACCCAGTTTTAGAACCGTAATATCGGCGTTAATCATGGTCTTAATACCAACATTATTAATCGCAAAACAGCCCGATCTTGGTACCTCATTACTTGTCGCGATTTCAGGAATATTCGTTATTTTCTTAGCGGGTATGTCATGGCGATTAGTGATGATTGCTGTTGGACTGGTTTCAGGCTTTGCACCTATTCTGTGGTTTTTCTTAATGCGCCCTTACCAAAAACAACGAGTATTAACCTTCCTCAATCCAGAAAGCGATCCATTGGGTTCTGGTTACCATATTATTCAATCAAAAATTGCTATTGGTTCAGGTGGTTTTTGGGGTAAAGGCTGGTTATCTGGCACTCAGTCGCAGCTGGACTTTTTACCAGAACGTCACACCGACTTTATTTTTGCGGTATTTAGTGAAGAATTTGGTTTATTTGGCGTGATTCTATTACTGTCACTTTATTTATTCGTGATCTGCCGCGGGTTAGTGATTGCTATGCAGGGACAACGCGTATTTGAACGCCTTATAGCCGGTAGTATTACCATGACATTTTTCATTTACTTGTTCGTAAATATCGGTATGGTTAGCGGATTGTTACCCGTAGTTGGCGTACCACTACCTTTAATTAGCTATGGCGGCACTTCGATGGTGACATTGATGGCTGGTTTTGGCATTCTAATGTCAGTAAGAACACACCGTCGCTTAAGTTGAGGAATCCAAATGCTAGGTAAAAAAGTATTATTTCTGCTAGGTTTAGCAGCGTTTCAAACTAATAGTGCTGAGTTAAGCAGTGAACACAAGACTTGGGTTGAAGAGTTAAGTACTCAATATGATATATCAGAAAAAGTGCTTACTAATGCAATAGGACAAGCAAAGTTCGATGAAAACGTATTAACCAAGATCCAGACACCTTGGGAAAAAAAGCCTTGGTATAAATACGCACCAATCTTTATCACAGAAAACCGTATTAACAAAGGTGTTGAGTACTGGAAACAATACGAAAAAACCTTTGCTAAAGCAGAAGCTGAATATGGCGTCCCCGCACAAGTTATCGTCGCTATTATGGGCGTTGAAACCTTCTATGGTAAATACAAGGGGAATATCTCGGTATTAGATTCACTCTATACTCTTGGCTTTAACTACCCATCACGTGGCAAATTTTTCCGTCAAGAGTTCGCGCAATACATTAAATTAAGCGAAAAACAAGGTTGGAACCTGACAGAAACCCAAGGCTCATATGCGGGCGCAATGGGCTTAGGTCAATTTATCTCGTCAAGCTATAGTCATTATGGCGTTGATTTTTCTGGTGACGGTAAAGTAGATATGATCAATGATCCTATTGATGCTATCGGCAGTATCGCTAATTATTTCAGCAAGCATCACTGGAAAACCGATGAGCCAGTCGCTTACCCAGTTAAAGCTGACAGTGAAAAAGTAGCGGCATTACTGAGCAAATCATTGAAAATCAAGCATACATGGGCAGATTTAAAAGCCGCTGGTGTTGTGCTAAAAGAGTTTGATGAACGTGTACCTACAATAACAATAGAAGACTCAAACCCTGCGAAATTACTCAAGCTTCAACAGCTTGATAGTGATGAATATTGGGTTTACCTTGATAACTTCTACACTATTACACGTTACAACCATAGTCCTTTGTACGCAATGGCTGTATTCCAATTAAGTGAAAAGATTAAACAAGCTAAACATGCGCAATAAACAACGTTTAACCCTACTTTGTATCTGCGGCCTTTTGGCCGCATGTTCTTCTTCTCGTTATCAGTACAGTGATGATCACGCACCAGAGAACATCCCCCAACTTGAGGATATTGCCGACGCAGTACCAACGCCCCAAACTTACAGTCGATATGCGAATCGCGACTATCAAGTGCGTGGTGTTGATTATGAAGTATGGCGAGATATAAAAACCCTAACCCAAGAAGGTAAAGCGTCTTGGTATGGCAATAAATTTCATGGCCACAAAACCTCAAACGGTGAAATCTATGACATGTTCTCAATGTCCGCGGCGCACAAAAATTTACCCCTACCGAGTTTTGTTAAAGTAACAAACCTCGGTAATGATAAAACCGTGATTGTCCGCGTTAATGATCGAGGACCATTTCATCCAGAGCGTATCATTGATCTGTCCTATGCGGCGGCTTATAAACTCGATATGCTGCAATCTGGTACTGCTAATGTACGCGTTGAATTAATTATTCCAACTGCCGATAACAGCACTTTATTTACTCCGAAACCACAATGGTTCATTCAAGTGTTAGCGTCAAGTAATGAAGCTAAAGCGCAAAAAATTGCTGATGGTTTAGGCGAGAAATACAACACAGCTAACCGCTTAGTTATTAGTGGGAAGTTCCACAGAGTACAGCTTGGACCAATAACGGATAGTGATAAAGCACAAGAACTCTTAACCCAAGTTCAAAAAAATTATAAAAATGCTTATGTATTGAAGGAACTTTCCAGTAAAACAATATCTAATAAATAAACTTTAAATAATAAGACATAAATTCAGCGAGTTTGATAGACTAACCCCATTATCAAATAGTCTTGATGTGGTGACAACTATCGAGACTATTTAACTAAGTTATTCATAACTTAAATCTAACTTTAATTATAGTGAAGTGAAACGTGGCCAATCAATTAAAAAAACTTATCTTAACGAGCTTAGCAATAGCGAGTTTTTCATTAAGTGCAGCACCGAGTGTTATCCCAGATACACCCGAAATAGCAGCCAAAGCATTCATATTAGTTGATTTTGATTCCGGCAAAGTGATCGCAGAACAAAATGCAGATGATTCATTAAAACCTGCCAGCTTAACTAAAATGATGACCAGCTACGTTATTGGCCAAGAAATAAAAGCAGGTAACATCAATCTAGATGATGAAGTTACCATCAGTAAAAATGCATGGGCGAGAAACTTCCCTGACTCATCAAAAATGTTTGTCGAAGTAGGTAAAACCGTCACGGTCAAAAAATTAAACCAAGGTATTATCGTACAATCAGGTAATGATGCCTGTGTGGCAATGGCAGAGCATATCGCCGGAACAGAAAGCGCGTTTGCTCAGTTGATGAACTCGTGGAGCAAACAACTGGGGATGGATGCAACGCACTTTGCTAATAGCCACGGTTTAGATAGCAAAGAACAATATACAACAGCGCGTGATATGGCGACATTAGGACAAGCACTTATCCGTGATGTTCCTGAAGAATATCGTATTTACTCACAAAAGAAATTTACCTATAACGGCATTACCCAATACAACCGCAATGGTCTGTTGTGGGATAAAAGCATGAACGTTGACGGCATTAAAACCGGTCACACCTCAGGAGCAGGTTTTAACTTAGTTTCTTCAGCGACCAAAGACAACATGCGTCTAGTTGCAGTCGTGCTGGGAACTAAAAGTGGTGATGCACGTAAAGCGGAAAGTAAAAAATTACTTAACTTTGGTTTCCGTTTCTATGAAACAGTGACACTACATGAAGCGAACAGTAGCATAGTGTCAGAACGTGTGTGGATGGGCGAGCAAGAACAAGTTGAACTGGGTCTAGCAAACAAATTAACACTGACGGTACCCCGCGGCCAAGCAAAAAATCTAACGGCTGCTTTTGAAATCCAAAAAGAACTAAGTGCGCCTATCGCTAAAGGCGATGTCGTTGGTAAAGTATTTTATAATCTGAACGATGAAGAGATTGCACAAGCCGATTTAATTGCACTGGAAGACGTAGAATTAGGCAGCTGGTTTAGCCGATTAATTGATTATTTCAAATTATTATTTGCCGGTTGGTTTGGTTAATCCTTTCCCTGACACCGTTACCCGATTATAATGACGAATACAAAGGAGGCAACAGCCTCCTTTGCCATTATTTCTAAGGTACGAGAAAAACTAATGTCTTTAAATACTAAATTCGACGAACTGCTTGATTTTCCTTGTCAACTTAACTTTAAAGTTATCGGTACTACGGATCCTAAACTCGAAGATAGCATTGTTGCTGTAGCACAAAAACATGTTCCGGGTAACTATACTCCTAGCTCTAAAAAGAGCAGCAAAGGCACTTACAACTCTGTAACCATCAAAGTTAAAGTCCAAGACAAAGATCAAATAGAAGGCTTATACGTGGCTTTCGGTGCGATCCCTGGTGTGATCCGCGTTTTATAATAAATAATATCCATATCAAAAATCTAATTAGTATTGCTAATTAGATTTTTTTCGTTGGTGTTAATCATATAGAAGAGCATATTTTGTCAGAACACAGCATTATAATTCGTCAACTTAATCGCCAATCTTACACGACGGTATTTGACGCGATGAAGTCGTTTACTGATAACAGAGACGACAAAACAGAAGATGAACTTTGGTTTGTTGAGCACGACCCAGTGTTTACACAAGGTCAAGCAGGTAAAGCAGAGCATATACTCGCTACTGGCGACATTCCTGTCGTCCAAGCCGATCGTGGCGGCCAAGTTACTTATCACGGCCCAGGTCAACAAGTGGTATACTTCTTACTCGATATTAAACGTCGTAAACTTGGCGTTCGAGATCTTGTCAGCCATATTGAAAATGGTATTGTTGCCACACTGGCTGAAACAGGTATTGAAGCCTACCCACGCGCAGATGCCCCCGGTGTTTATGTGGCTGATAAAAAAGTTGCTTCATTAGGTTTAAGGATCAGAAAAGGCCGTTCATTCCATGGATTAGCACTTAATGTAAACATGGACTTATCCCCTTTTCTGCGTATTAACCCATGTGGTTATGCGGGTATGGAAATGACCCAAACAAGTGATCTTGGCGGTGCTACCAGTCTAGGTGAAATACAACCTAAGCTAGTCGGACACCTATGTTCCCTGCTAGAATACACCCAATTAACTTTCAAAGATGGATTAACAGAGCATGAGTAAAACCGTTCGATTAGAGCCAGGCGTTAAACTTCGCGACGCAGATAAAATGGCTAAAATTCCAGTAAAAATTATTGCTACTGAGAATGACGAGATCCTGCGTAAGCCATCGTGGATGAAGATCCGTCTACCGAAAAGCTCTGCTCGTATCCAAGAAATTAAAGATGTGATGCGTGAAAACAACCTGCATTCCGTTTGTGAAGAGGCATCTTGCCCAAACCTTTCAGAGTGCTTTAACCACGGTACTGCGACCTTTATGATCATGGGCGCAATCTGTACACGCCGTTGCCCATTCTGTGATGTTGCACATGGTAAACCATTGCCACTTGTCGCTGAAGAACCGCTAAAGCTTGCACAAACAATTGCAAAGATGAAGCTAAAATACGTTGTTATTACTTCTGTAGACCGTGATGACTTACGTGACGGTGGCGCACAACATTTTGCCGATTGTATCCGTGAAATTCGCCTACTAAATCCTGAAATCAAAATTGAAATTTTGGTACCTGATTTCAAAGGTCGTATGGATAAAGCATTAGAAATCTTTAAAGACACACCACCAGACGTATTCAATCACAACTTAGAAACAGCACCACAGCATTACAAAATGGCGCGCCCAGGTTCTGATTACCAATGGTCTTTACGTTTACTAAAACGCTTTAAAGAAATGCACCCGAACGTTCCAACTAAGTCAGGCCTAATGATGGGCTTAGGTGAAACTAACGAAGAAATTGCAGAAGTAATTAAAGATCTTGCGCAGCACGGTGTAACTATGCTGACATTAGGTCAATACTTACAACCAAGTCGTCATCACTTACCAGTGAAACGTTACGTTCATCCCGACGACTTTGATGCACTTGGTGTACTCGCAAAAGAAGTTGGCTTTGAGCATGCGGCTTGTGGCCCATTTGTACGTTCTTCATACCATGCAGACTTACAAGCACAAGGCAAAGAGGTTACTTAACTCTTAAGCTCTGCTTTATCAAAGCTAACACGATAATATATTTTCGCTGTTAGTTTTGATTTAGCCCTATCCATAGCAAGTCATTAAGCATCACGTCACAATTTAACTATCCAGCTATCTGAACACTATTTAGCAGGCTTTTTTTCATCGCTCTCAAAATAAGAACCAGGTGCTGTAAGTAACCGTTTCGTCGCATCAACCGGCATTTCTAAAAGACCTTTAATGGCTCCTTTTGTCGCACCTTTCGACGCATTCTCACCAATTTTATCACTGGCTGCAACCAAGGCTTCAACACGTGTTAGCGTTGGTGGTATATCCACACGCACTTTTTCAACTTGCGTTAAAATCGGCGGGACTAATTGGTTAATATCATCCACTCGTTTGTTTACCTCATCGACTCCCCTCAAAATGGATGGGATCCGTTTATCTATCGCATTAACTTGCTGTAATACCGCGGGTAATTCAGCCCGCACTGCAGCCACTTCAGCAAGAATTGGTGGTACCGCTAAACGTATCGCTTCAAGCTCTTGCAACATTGGAGGAATACTCACACGGACAGATTCTACCTCCGTTAAAATAGCTGGTACACTGTCACGTACAGCAGCAACTTCAGTTAATATATTCGGAATGCTTTGCTCATTGATCAATTCAACTTGTGCCACTATCGCCGGAATTTGCACAGAAATATCATCAATCTCCTGCAATATATTAGGTATAGCCTTACGTACTTCTGTCACCTCTTTGGTAAATTTCAGTACCGCATATGAAAAATAACTTAAGCTCGCGGCAATCAAAGCTGCAGCTAAGACCGCTGATATATTCAACCGTGAAGCCGCTTTATCTACCGCTTGTTGAGCCATAAGCTCCTCCGTATTTCATCACTCATAAATAAAAAAGGCAGTCACATATAACGGACTGCCTTAGCACTTAATCAAAACAACAAAATACTGAAATGCTTATGGACGAATTAAACCATCACCAATCGCAATCCATTTGTACGTTGTTAGTTCTTCTAATCCCATAGGCCCACGAGCATGTAACTTTTGTGTTGATACAGCAACTTCGGCACCTAAACCAAACTGGCTACCATCAGTAAATCGCGTACTTGCATTAACGTAAACGGCAGCAGAATTGACGGCATTTAAGAAGCGAGTAG
This sequence comes from Moritella sp. 28, assembly GCF_018219435.1. Taxonomy (NCBI): domain Bacteria; kingdom Pseudomonadati; phylum Pseudomonadota; class Gammaproteobacteria; order Alteromonadales; family Moritellaceae; genus Moritella; species Moritella sp. 28. Next base: position 4,411,807 of record NZ_CP056121.1, read on the forward strand.
CATTGGTTAAGTTATCTGTTAAGATCGCGTCAGAATGCTCTGTCGAATGCTCACGGATATGTACAATCGCTTCTTCAACATCATCAACAACTTTTACGCCCAAAATAAGCGCTAGCCATTCTTGGTCAAAACAATCTGCTGTCGCTACATGCACGTTTTTTGCATTAACGTTTGATAATGCAATATGTGCTTTTGGCTCTGCACGTAATTCCACTGCATTGTGTTCTAAACGTTCAGCTAATAATGGTAAGAAGCTGCCAGCAATGCCTTTATGCACTAATACCGTATCTAATGCATTACAAGCAGAAGGACGTTGTACCTTGGCATTTTCAATGATCGTAAGCGCATCTTCAACATTTGCTGACGCATCAACAAATGCATGACAAATACCCATGCCACCCGTGATAACAGGGATCGTACTTTGCTCTTGGCATAAACGGTGTAAACCTGGTCCTCCACGTGGGATGATCATGTCGACATATTTATCCATTTTCAATAAAGCAGTCACCAAATCACGATTCGGATCAGCAATCACTTGAATTGAATCTTTTGGTAATTGTGCTTTTTCTAACGCTTTTTGGATCACATTCACTAAAATCAAATTAGAATGAACGGTTTCTTTACCACCACGTAAGATCGCAGCATTACCTGTTTTCAAGCTTAGCGCCGCAATATCAATCGTCACATTCGGGCGCGCTTCATAAATAACACCCATCACACCTAATGGTATGCGGCGTTTTGATAAACGTAGACCGTTTTCGAGCACCTTTCCTTCAGACTCAGCGCCAACGGGATCAGGTAAGGCAATCACACCACGTACGTCAGCAATGATTGCTGCAAGTCTTGCTTCTGTTAATAATAGACGATCAAGTAACGCATCGGTTATGTCATTTTGCTTAGCAGCATCAATATCTTTACTATTAGCAATTAAAATCTCAGCTTGATTATTTTCTAATTCACACGCGATACATTCTAATGCATTATTCTTTTGTGCCGTAGTTAACGTTGCTAATTCATAACTCGCAAGTTTGGCTTTCTTTCCTAATTCTTGTAACACTGTATCTTCCTTAAAATAAAACTAAATCATCGCGATGTATGGCAACAGCACCGTAACCGTAACCTAACTTACTTTCGATATCACACGAATGACAACCCGCGATCGCGGTTAACTCATCGCTGGTATAGCGACAGATCCCACGACCGAGTAATTTTCCTTGTAATGTTTGCAGCTGAACAACATCGCCACGTTTAAATGTTGCTGATACTTCGGAAATACCTTTCGGTAATAAGCTACTGCATTTTTGTGTCACCGCATTTACCGCACCGTCATCAATAATAATGACTCCCGATGGAGGAGGACCAGCAAGAATCCATTGCTTACGACTTTCTAATGGGCTTATATGCGAAGGAAATAAAGTGCCGACTCGTTTGCCTTCAGCAACGCGTAGCACAACATCTTCAGCAACACCTGCTGCAATAACAACATCAATACCTGATCGGCAAGCAATTTCAGCCGCTTGTAACTTAGTGGCCATACCACCAGTGCCTAAACCGCCGACAGTACCTCCTGCTAACTGACGTAATTCATCGTCGATAACATCAACAACTTCAATCAGCTTAGCATCGGGGTTGTTACGTGGATCAGCTGTAAACAAGCCTTCTTGATCAGTTAACAGCATTAGCGTATCCGCATTCGCTAAAATAGCCGCAAGTGCCGATAAATTGTCATTATCACCCACTTTAATTTCAGCTATAGCGACCGCATCATTTTCATTAATAATCGGTACAATTCGATTATCTAGCAATGCTCGCATGGTATCGCGCGCATTTAAAAATCGTTCACGATCATCCAGATCTGCACGTGTTAACAGCATCTGGCCGACATTTAAGCCGTAGATATTAAACAGGCTTTGCCAAATAAAAATAAGCTGACTTTGACCAACAGCGGCCAACATTTGCTTATTTGCCATGGTGGGGGGCAATTCAGGAGCACCTAAATGTTCACGTCCGGCAGCAATAGCTCCTGACGTTACAACAATAATATCATGCCCTTGTTTGTACAATTGCGCACATTGACGAACCAATTCAACCATGTGTGCACGATCTATTTTCGCCGTGCCACTGGTTAATACACTGGTTCCTAATTTCACCACTATGGTTTTCTTAGCCATTTAACTCATTCTCGTTACTAACTTAACAAGTATTTTGACCTGAGAACTGAATTTATACAATAGGGAAAGCTGGATAGGCGGGGAAAGTACAGCGAAATACTGTACTTTTATCCGATCCAACGTGGCATTTATTATCAAACAGAAGGATCAAGTACGATTAGCAGAAATAAAGATCTAAACAACCCGTTAGGCCGCTGATAAAATAAGGGTCTTAGCCAAAATTAACGAAGGTTTTAGGTTCAAAGTTAATTGATCGGTTAAACAAACAGATAATTTTTCATAGAATTGATTTAGCGACTGGGTAACGTCATGCTGATAAGTGTCAGGTATCGGTGCTGCAACCCACTCACCCAGTTTGTTATAAATACCAAATTGATAATGATATTCAAACGTATCACTAACTAACTCCATCTCTAGCCACCATCCATAAAACTCACGACATTCAGGTTCAATCTCAGCATCAATGCAAATGCTAAAACAATCAAAATAAAAAGAGGTGGGCCGGCAGTGATGTTCTCTTAAATAAGGACCAAGTGCATTTAAAATACGAATACGTTTACGGAAATAGATCAGATCGGGGTCATTCAGTATTGGCATAATGATTATCTCTTATTTGTTTTTCGTGATAAATTAAGAGTGATAAAGGAGTATCTCTAAATGTCAGGAAGAACTGTTAAGCATAGCTAACAATCAATAGCGGTCAAATTATAAATCTAAAATAAATGTGTTTTGAAGAATATAATATCGATAAATGGCAGCGTTGAGATTCACAACGCTGTTTAATAACAAGAATACAGACTGACGTATATCCTAGGTAGTTTAATTAACCTTGTTTGCAGATTGGTTCTACAAATTCAATCGCCATATCCCAAGGTAACTCAATCCAAGTATCTTGACTAATAGCAGTAACAAAGTAATCCACTAAATGCTCGCCAAGCGGCTTCGCATAAACAGTCACGAATTTAGCTTTAGGGTACATTTTACGAATTGTTTTCGCTGTTTCACCACTATCAACTAAATCATCAATGATGATAAAACCTTCACCGTCACCCGGTGCAGATTTTAATACCGTCATATCACGCTGATGATCGTGGTCATAACTTGAGATACATACAGTATCAACATGGCGTAAGTCTAATTCACGCGCAAGAATAGCTGAAGGCACTAAACCACCACGGCTAACCGCAATAATACCTTTCCACTGTGTTGCAGGAAGCAGCTTACGAGCAAGTTTACGCGTATCACGCTGTAAATCATCCCAAGATACTATAAATTTATCACTCATTTAACCAACCTCTATATACACTTAGCGAACGAACTAACGTGTAGCTATATAAAATCATCAACGAAGGGTTTATGTACAAAAAAGCCCTGATTTGTACACTCAATTTTCAACCCGTAAAGATACCAGTACTTGACCCGCAGGACAAGTTACTAGCTGCTAATCACCCCTTATTGAGCATGATAAAACGACAACTTGTTTACGGTATCGCAGAACCACAGATTAACACAGTACATTTGGCATATTCCTCTTTACTATCTCAATAAACTGGAACATCCTTTGTATCACGCTAAATATAATGATTAATTCCAATTAAGGAGCTACCCAAGTGGCAAATTTAAGTAATTTAGAACCGCAAATTGTCTGGAATATTTTTGAGCAAATGTGTGCAAACCCGCGTCCTTCAAAGCATGAAGAAAAAGTATCGGCGTGGATCCAACAATTAGCGAAAGATCATAGTATTGAGTGTAAAGAAGATAACGTTGGCAACCTTATTTTACGTAAAGCGGCTACCGCAGGTATGGAAGACCGTAAAGGCGTCGTATTACAAGCGCACATGGACATGGTTCCACAAAAAAATTCTGACTCTAAGCATGACTTTGTTACTGACCCTATCGACGCTTATGTTGACGGCGAATGGGTGACAGCCCGTGGTACAACATTAGGCGCTGATAATGGTATTGGTCTAGCAGCAAGTCTTGCGGTTATCTTTTCAGACGATATTGAACATGGTCCTCTTGAAGTTCTCGTAACGATCGACGAAGAGGCTGGCATGACTGGTGCATTTGGTCTTGAAGCAGGCTGGTTAGAAGGTGAGATCCTACTAAACACAGATTCAGAAGACGAAGGCGAAGTTTACATGGGTTGTGCTGGCGGTATCGATACAACAGTGTCTTTCCCTATCGAACGTGAAGACACTCCGACGGATCACCAAACATTTGAAGTATCTATTTCTGGCCTAAGAGGTGGTCACTCAGGTGTTGATATTCACCTCGGTCGCGGTAACGCCAACAAATTATTAGCTCGTCTTTTAAAAGAAGCTGGTCGCGATATGGGTGTTCGCCTTGTTGAGATTAACGGCGGTTCACTACGTAACGCAATCCCACGTGAAGCTTTTGCAGTTATTACTGTTGCACCAGCACAACGAGAAGAGTTTAAAGCGTGTTTAGAATTCTTTGCTAAAACAGTTAAAAAAGAGCTTATAGCGACAGAACCTGATTTCTCAATCTCACTATTCCCAGTTCCAAATGAACCAACAGTGATGACTCAAGATTGCCAGACTCGCCTTATTACTGCACTTAACGGTGTATTCAATGGTGTAATGCGCATGAGTGATGAGATTGAAGGGGTAGTTGAAACATCATCTAACCTTGGTGTAATTCAATCACGCGGTAAAACAGTACATATTCAATGCTTGATCCGTTCTTTAGCTGACTCTTGCCGACTTGATGCACAAGAAATGATCGCATCGGTATTTGAACTTGCGGGTGCCAACGTGAAATTTGACGGTGCTTACCCAGGTTGGAAACCAGATACTAGTTCACCAGTGATGCAGATCATGCGTGATGTATATGAAAAAGAGTTTGGTTCTGTACCAAAAATCATGGTTATCCATGCAGGTCTAGAATGTGGTTTATTCAAGACTTCATACCCGGCCATGGACATGGCCTCATTTGGCCCAACGATCTGTTTCCCACATTCTCCAGATGAGAAAGTGAACATCAAAACAGTAGGCATGTTCTGGAAATACTTACTTGCGATCTTAAAAGCGATCCCAGCTAAGTAAGCTAAAACACGCTATATCGATTGACTCATTTATTTTGAGCCTTCGTACCGTTATCACAAAGCCAAGTCTCGCACTTGGCTTTTTTGTAGCTAACATACTAATATAATTTCAATATCGTCTTCTTACAAAGTCCATTAATGGTGTACGCCTATGAATGAGATCCTCGAACTGCAGACCAATCAAGTTTCTTTTATCAGTGGCTTAATGGCAGGTTTTTCTTTATCCATCGCCGCGCAGATCATACGTAGCCACCGAAAAAGCATCTATAGTACCATCACCCTACTTATGTTTACCCTGACCTCCTTGTTATTTGTTGTCGCATTGTATATCGATGTGCGTTTAAGTATTGAAGTCGCGACCATTACTGCTTTTTCGGTTCCTGTATTAGAACAAATTAGTCAAGTTCGTGCTATCGGCACCACCTCTGCAAGTATTGCACTGTTTCTATTTATTATCGCTATCGGCATGCTTACCTGGTTACAAGGTAAAGTCGCTGGAATATACGGTACACTGCTCGCTTTCATTACAATGATGTTAGTGATCATTGCGAAATACAAAATTGATGCTATAGCCCAATTACTTCATAAGTAATTGATACTCATATCACCGTTAGTACATGTATACCGATTGAGGGATGACGCAGATAGGCAATATTTGCTACAATTTAGTTATGTAATCGATCCTATTGAAAGAATAAGCGAGTGATGATGAAAAAAATACCCATTTTAATAATCAGCCTAGCAAGTTGCTTTTCGACATTCGCAGTTCAAGCAAATAGTGCAAGTGACACATGGGATGCCTCTAAAGAAGCCATGGGAGAAGCATGGGATAAAACCAGAGAAGCAACCAATAAAGCAATGGAAGCCGCGAAAAGTAAAACGGAAGAGCTATTAGAAAATAGTACGGATAACAGCGATGAGTGGTTCGAATCCTTAAAACAAGGTGCAGAGTCAGGCTGGGATAAAACCAAGAACAAAATAGAAGAATTGCAAAAAGAATTAGATGAATCCAAAAAATCAGCATCAGAAAAAGATGAAGAAAAAGAGACACAATCAACACCAGAAGCAGCGCCGGTTGATAACGCAACGCCTGAATGGCAAAAAGCTTAGTTCTAACGAATCAGAACTAAGCCTTATTAACAACCAAGCGATATCAGTGGCAGCTTGAACTTAAATTCCGCTACCACCCACTTCATCATTTTCTTCATGCAGACCACACTCACGCTTCAAACCAAAGAAGCGTGTTTCTTCTTCCGTCATCCCTGGTCGCAGCGGTTGTGACGTATGCATATCACCGACCGAAACATAATTCTGTTCCCACAACGGATGATAATTCAACCCGTTATTTTTCAGATAATAATGAATTTCTTTATTGGTCCAATCAATAATAGGCAAAAATTTAAAACAACCATTTTGAATAGACAATACCGGTAATGCTTCGCGACTTGATGACTGACTACGGCGTAATCCAGAAAACCACACTTGCGCGCCCAACTCTTTAAGTGCGCGCTTCATTGGTTCTACTTTATTAAGCACATTATATTGCGTGATCCCTTCAACACCCTGTTCCCATAACTTACCATAACGCGACTCTTGCCAAGCAGCTGATTGTGGCGCAGTATATATTTGTAAATTAAGGTTTAACTGTTGAGTTAACTCATCAATAAACTGATAGGTTTCAGGAAATAAATATCCTGTATCGGTTAAAATAACCGGAATATCAGGCTTAAACTGTGTTAATAAATGTAAACATACAGCGGCTTGAATGCCAAAGCTCGATGACAATACTAACTTGTCCCCCAACTCAGTGGCAGCCCAGTCGACACGTTGTTCTGCGGTCATCTCCTCTAGCTGAGCATTAACCACTGCTAAAGCAGCTTTCTGGCTCGCCTTATCTAATGTTAATAATTCATCTAGGTTCAATCTAGCCATGGAAATCTCTCGACGCTATAATCACAGGTTTAATCACTTCACGACGTACCACAAAATCACCGAAACGTTCGTCTGGTAATGCATTGGTTGCCCATTCAGCAATTAATTTATCAAGAATCGTTAAGATTTCAATTTCACCAATATTCTCACGATACATCTTGTTTAAACGCATGCCGTTATTCTTCGCGCCCAAATACATATTGTATTTACCCGGACCTTTACCAACGAAGCCAACTTCCGCTAAAAATGGACGACCACAACCATTGGGACAACCCGTCATACGCATCACAAAGTGCTCATCTGGAATACCATGTTTTTCGAGTAAGCCTTCAACCTTAGTGACCAATGATGGTAAGTAACGCTCTGCTTCAGCCATCGCTAATGCGCATGTTGGTAAAGCCACACATGCCATTGAATTTAAACGCTGCTGACTTAACTCATCTGAATACAGACCATACAAACGTGCGAGACGTTCGATTTGTTCTTTATCCTGCTCTGCTACACCGGCAATAATTAAGTTTTGGTTTGCAGTCATTCTAAAATCACCTTGGTGAATTTTAGCAATTTCAACTAACCCGGTTTTAATCGGATGTGTTTCGGTATCAACGATGCGGCCATTTTCAATAAATAGGGTTAAATGCCATTTATTATCAACGCCTTTAATCCAACCAAAGCGATCACCACGGGTAGTAAATTCAATTGTTTTTGGTGCTTCAAACTTAATACCTGAGCGTGATTCGACTTCTGCGCGGAATTTATCCACACCGTTATCTTCAAGTGTATATTTCAAACGAGCACGTTTACGATCAGTACGGCAACCCCAATCACGTTGTACTGTTAATACCGCTTTCGCGATTTCAACTGCATCTTCTGGTTTTACAAAGCCAAAATCATCGGCTAAACGCGGGAAAGTATTCACATCACCATGCGTTGTCCCCATACCGCCACCAACTAAAACATTAAAACCAGCTAGCTTACCGTTATCACCAACCGCTACAAAGTTTAAGTCATTAGCGTGAATATCCACGTCATTATGTGGCGGGATAGCAACTGCAATCTTAAATTTACGCGGTAAGTAAGTAGGTCCATACATAGGTTCAGCTTCATTACTATGCACTTTTTCACCGTCTAACCAGAGTTCTGCATATGCATTGGTGTCTGGTAATAAGTCATCACTTAAACGAATTGCCCATGCATAAGCTTCTTGGTGTAATGCTGACTCCACTGGATTCGGCGTGCACATGACATTACGGTTCACGTCACCACAGGCAGCAATCGAATCCAAGTTCACCGAGCCTAATGCTTGGATCAATGGCTTCACTTGCGGCTTTAAAATACCATGGTACTGAAACGTTTGACGCGTCGTTAAACGGATACTGCCATAGATAGTTAAGTCACTAGCAATACGATCTATCTCTAGCCATTGCTCAGGACTGCAAATACCACCTGGTACACGCGCTCGTAACATAAAGCTATGACGAGGTTCTAACTTTTGTTTCTGTCGCTCGGCACGAATATCACGATCATCTTGCTGATAAAAACCGTGGAATTTCGTTAATTGCATATCATCATCTGACAGTCCGCCAGTGATTTGATCCGCTAAACCTTCAGCAATGGTACCGCGTAAAAAATTACTTTCTGTTTTAATGCGTTCATTAACCGCTAATTTCTTGTCGCTCATCAGTAAACATCCCTCTGATAACGTTTATTTCGACGTAGTTCAGCGACATACTCTTCTGCTTCGCTACGCGCTAATTTACCTTGCTCTGCTACAACCTCGATCAATGCTTCATTCACATCTTTCGCCATTCTATCGCCATCGCCACAAACATAAATATGTGCGCCTTGTTCTAACCAAGCATACAACTCTGCGGCATTTTCACGTAAACGGTCTTGCACATAAATTTTCTCAGCCTGGTCGCGTGAGAACGCCACATCCATCTTCGTCAATAGACCCGATTTCAAGTAGCCCTGCCATTCAGTTTGATACAAGAAGTCATCAGTAAAATGTTGGTTACCAAAGAATAACCAGTTATTGCCTGCAGCTTCACGTACGTCACGTTCTTGTACAAAAGCACGAAATGGCGCAATTCCCGTACCAGGACCAATCATGATCACAGGTGTGTCATCATTACTTGGTAAACGGAAGTTATCATTGTGTTCAACAAAGACTGCAACCTCGGCACCTTCTTCAAGACGCTGAAGGAAACCAGAAGCACCACCAATGCGTTGCTCACCACTTTGCTGATAATCAACCACAGCAACGGTTAAATGTACTTCGCCTTCCGCTTCATTAGGACTTGAAGCGATTGAATAAAGGCGTGGGGTTAACTTGCGTAAACCACTAATGAGTTGCTCTGCGGTTAATTTTGCTTTCTTTTCATCAATCACATCTAAGATTTGACGACCATAACAATAGTGACGTAATGCTGTTTTATCATCGAGTAATTTAGCTAATTTTTTCGAACCCGATATTTCAGCATAAGCCTGAATGAAACTAGGATAACTCTGAGTTAATTCGAAACGATGAATCAGTGCATCACGTAAGCTTTCTGTTTCATTAGTCACAGTAACAGTTTGTGTACCATCTAATTCCAATTGGTCTAGAATAGCGTCAACCAGGATGGGGTCATTCTTAAACCAGATCCCTAATGCATCACCCGCTTGGTAATGAATGCCAGAATCATCTAATGCAATTTCAACGTGACGAATATCTTTACCAGAAAAACGCCCCGTGATTTTTTGATTCACTAATAATTCGGTTTTAAATGGCTTCTTTTTAGAATATGTATTAGCAACATCAGTCGTGGCTACAGCAGCAACCGGGGCTGCAGATGTGGCTTCTTTTAGCGTTGCTTTCACAGCAATAAGCGCCAATTCGCTCCATGTTGAAACTGCATCATCATAATCAACATCGCAGTCTGCACGAGGGACTACAGCCTTAGCGCCAAGGGCAGCTAAGCGTTCATCAAACTCTAATCCAGTTTGGCAATAAAATTCATAACTTGAATCGCCTAATGCACAGACACTGTATTTAAGTTCAGGTACTTTAGGCGCTTTCTTAGACGCTAAGAACTCATGAAAGGTAACAGCATCATCGGGGGCTTCGCCTTCACCATTGGTACTTGCAACAATCAGTAAGTGCGATTCAGTTTTCAATTCTTTGGCTTTATAATCCGCCATATTCACAAGTCGGGCAGTAATGCCTTGTGCTTGTGCTTGTTCATAAAGTTCTTCCGCTACACCTTTGGCATTACCGGTTTGTGAACCAAATAAAATAGTCACACATTGAGCAGGTTGAGATACCGCTCCTTGCGCCTGTAATTGACCCCCAGATGCTTGACTTATCCCTGCCAAATACCCACTGACCCACGCGGTTTGCGTCGGAGACAAATCATTAAGTGCTAATTGCAATTGCGATAACTGCAGTTCACTCAATGGACTCGTCAATGATGATAGTTCCTTTAATAGCATATTACGGCTTCCACTGTGCTGAATTAATTAAAGGTTAACGACTGTTAAGGATAACCACAAAGAATAAATAATGATTTTTTATTCCATTTTGTTATATAGAAAATGCTTTGTTTGTGTGTGCATAACAAATAAATCACAAGCTTCATTAACATTGGCGCTACCCTAAATTAACATCATGGGTTCAATTAAACTGGTTTACATGGCAAAATAGTGGTTTATAGATACCATTAGCAGGATGATAAAATGGCAACTTATTTACTAACACAGTTAAATGAACAAGGCGTATTAACCTTGACCCTTAATCGATTAGATAAGCTCAATGCATTTAATAGTGCATTTTATACTGAGCTAACCGAGGCTTTTAACCAGGCCGATACCAACCCTGCAGTGCGCGTAGTAATTCTTAAAGGCTCTGAAAATTGTTTCTGTGCGGGTAATGATATGGCCGACTTCATGAACGGCATGGATTTTTCTAAAGACCAACCATTAGTGCAATACATGCTCGCCTTATTACACTTTTCCAAACCAGTTATTGCAGCAGCGGCGGGTCCTGCTGTTGGTATTGGTACGACAATGTTAATGCACTGTGATCTGGTTTATCTTGCCGATAATACTGTACTTCGCTTACCATTTACAGATCTTGCAGCAGTGCCAGAATACGCCGCAAGTCTGATATTACCCCGAATTGCGGGTCATCAGCGAGCATCTGAAATGATGCTGCTTGCCGACAAGTTTGATGCACAAACAGCATTAGAAATTGGTCTTGCCAATAAAGTATTACCTGCGAATGAATTATTTTCTATGGCCGAAAAAAGCGCCTTAAAGCTCGCAGCTAAAGCGCCAGCTTCATTACGTAACACCAAAAAATTAATGAAAGCTGAGTTAATTAGCCAGATAGAAAAAGTGATCCATATTGAGTTAGCCCATTTCTCTACAGCGCTTGAAAGCGAAGAATCAAAAGAAGCAGTGAATGCATTTATGCAAAAACGTAAACCGGATTTCTCACGATTCAATTAATCGTGCAGCTTAATACCTATTTATAGATATTAATTTAATCACTAACAAATACAGCTTTAAATAAGACAAAAAATAGAACAGAAAATTACGCTTTGTTTTCTGTTCTACTTTACCTCTCGAGGTGGTCAGCGCATAATTAAGCCTTATACATGTTTATATTCCAATGAATATTAACAACCTACCTTGAGTTGTTAATTATACCCCCGCTTTTAGCGGTATATATACGGTGTAATAGCATGTCATTCTTATATCTTACGCGGTAAATAATTATGATAACAAACAGTGATGGTTATATTCAGCTTATCCATTTCTTAGCTGACAATTTAGCTATTTTTGAAAACCATAGCCAACAGAGCACTTCAACAACAGATACGATTGGGGATATTTTTTCTGAACATATCGCAAGTAATACTATGGTAGTTTGTAATCAGCATCAGCAGCTTACTGAAAAGCACCGCTTTGTTATTATCCGTGAAATAGACGCGATTGTCGGTGATTTAGAAGAAGTATTATCAAGTGCTTGGGATGTACCGCCAAGTAATGAACAAATGGCATTTATCGAAGAGTTTGTAGGTTTAATGAAGAATCTATTTGATAGTGAAATATCTAAATTAGTATAAGTGTCCTAACATATTAAATTAAGCTTAATAAAAAGCCAGCTCATATTATATGCGCTGGCTTTTATAGTTATGATAACGCTATATTATGCTTTTAAACAGCGTTCGCCACGTGCGATACCACAAACACCACTTCGAACCACTTCAACAATCTCAGTATGCGATGCTAATGTTTCGATGAAAGCATCAAGTTTGTCGCTATCACCCGCTAGTTGCACTGTGTATAAAGAATCTGTGATATCAACAATTTGACCACGGAAAATATCTGATGTGCGCTTCACTTCTGCACGAACAAAACCTGCTGCTTTTACTTTAATAAGTAATAGCTCACGCTCAATATGCGCACCTTCAGTCAAATCACTCACTTTTAATACATCAATCAGCTTATTTAATTGCTTCATGATTTGTTCAATCACAGCACGGTCACCGTTCGTGACTAACGTCAAACGTGATAATGTTTCATCATCTGTCGTTGATACAGTCAGAGATTCAATGTTATAACCACGTTGTGAGAACAGACCAACGATACGTGACAAAGCACCCGATTCATTTTCTGTTAATATTGAAATTATACGTCTCATGATGTGGTTTTCTCCGTCTTACTTAAATACATATCGTCCATTGCGCCATATTTAATTTGCATCGGATATACATGTTCTTCTGGATCAATAATAATATCCATGAATACAACACGATTTTTATTTTCTTCCGAGAAGCACTCAGCAAACGCTTTATCAAGATCTTCAGGTTTACTCACCTGAATACCAACGTGATGATAAGCTTCTGCTAATTTAACAAAATCAGGCATTGACTCCATATAAGAATGAGAATGGCGGCCATCATAGAACATTTTTTGCCACTGTTTTACCATGCCTAGCGCACCGTTATTCAGGGTAATAATCTTCACCGCAATACCATACTGTAGGCACGTTGATAGCTCTTGAATGTTCATTTGGATAGAACCATCGCCAGAAATACAGCATACAACTTTTTCTGGGTGTGCAATTTTAGCCCCCATAGCAGCAGGGAAACCAAAGCCCATCGTACCTAGGCCGCCGGAGTTGATCCATTGACGCGGTTTATCGTATGGATAATACAAAGCACCAAACATCTGATGTTGTCCAACATCCGACGCAATAATAGCTTTACCATCAGTATGTTTATATAAAGCTTGAATTGCGGCTTGTGGCTTAATTGATGTGCCAGTCTCATAACTTAGGCATTGCTTAGTACGCCAACCATCAATTGTTTTCCACCACGTACCACGTTCTTCCTCATTAGCAGTGACCTGCAGTTCATCAATAATGTCTAACATCTGCTCAACAACCACTTCGATAGAGCCAACAATTGGAATATCCGCTTGGACTGTTTTCGAAATTGACGTTGGATCGATATCTACATGAATAATTTTTGCTTCTGGACAAAATTTATCAATTGCATTCGTCACACGATCATCAAAACGTGCACCTAAACAAATAATAAGGTCTGAGTTATGCATCGTTTTATTTGCTTCAAACGTACCATGCATACCTAACATACCGATATTTTGAGGGTGTGTACCTGGGAATATACCCAGCCCCATCAAAGTGTTCGTTACTGGCAGATTTAGCTGTTCAGCAAATTTAAGTACTTGCGCTTCAGCGTTGGCAATCACCGCACCGCCACCAACATACAACACTGGTTTTTTCGCTGTGGCAATTGCTTTAACCGCTTTACGTATTTGTCCTTTATGACCCAATTTAACCGGGTTATATGAACGCATAGAGACGCTCTCAGGGTATTTGTACGGAAATTTCAATAACGGGTTTTGTGTATCTTTTGGTAAATCAATCACCACAGGTCCAGGACGACCTGTTGATGCGATATAATATGCTTTTTTGATTGCATCAGGAATATCAGCTGCGGTTTTACATAAAAAACTGTGTTTTACGACAGGACGAGATACACCCATCATGTCAGTTTCCTGAAATGCATCGTTACCGATCATTGACGTAGGAACCTGACCTGATAAAACAACAAGAGGAATCGAATCCATATATGCTGTTGCAATACCTGTAATACAGTTTGTTGCACCTGGTCCAGATGTAACAAGGACGGTACCAACTTTCCCTGTTGAACGTGCATAACCATCTGCAGCATGTACTGCAGCTTGCTCATGACGCACTAAAAAATGTTCAATTTGACTTGATTCGAATAACGCATCATAAATATCAAGAACAGAGCCACCAGGATAACCGAAGATATGCTCAATACCCTCATCTTCCAGTGAGCGGATTACCATTTCGGCACCAGACAACATTTCCATAAGCAGGCCCTCCCGGCCCATATCCTAATTCTAGTTTGACAACTGTCCACATTGTAACAAGTTGGTTACAAGTTTAAACTTCCCATTGAATTAGATTTAACTTTATTTTTATTGGTTTATTTATTGAAATTAACAAAATAAAATCATCTTTAAAAGTGATATGAGAAATTAAATATCAAAAAAATTCATTATCATCTCTAATAACGATATATTTCGGTCTTAAATAAGGGAGATACAAAGAATAACAACCAGTTAAGCAACTGATTTTAAATAATAAAATATGTAAATCAAGATGTTGACCATGTAATAGCATCGCTTAATGTAAAAACAACCCACTTAAAAAATAACTAAACAATGAAAGGTATTTAGTTATGCCGATGGTTGCTCAATCATTTCAATGGCCGTATTTTCATTTCGGTTCGCCAACCACATATTTAATGTTGATAATGACATCGGTTTTGCGTACCAATATCCCTGAACCTTAGAGCAACCTTGTTTTAACAAAAATTCAGCTTGCTCGGGTTGTTCAATGCCTTCACCGAGTAATTCTAGTTTTAAAGCGTCACCCATCGCACAAATACCTTTGACGATATTCTGACTACGCTCAGAATCAACGACACCTTCGATGAAACTGCGATCGAGCTTAATACCATGAAATTGAAATTTGTGTAGATAGCTAAATGAAGAATAACCGGTACCAAAATCATCAATCCATAATTTAATACCTAAATTATTTAATTCACGTAATACACGTAAATTATCACTGTCCGCATTCATTAATGTTGTTTCAGTTATCTCAAAATGGATCTGACTCGGTAATAATGAGTAACAAGCCAAAATACTTCTAACATTATGTACAAAAGCACGGTCAGCCAACTGCTGCGGCGCAATATTAATGGCAATAAAGTAATCCGGATTATTGACCTGTAATAACGATAAATCACCACAAACCTGCTTAATAATCCACTGTCCCATAGGCACAATAAGACCGGTTTGCTCTGCAACAGGAATAAAGTCATCGGGTGGTACCAGGCCTCGAACCGGATGATTCCAACGAATTAACGCTTCAAATCCCAGTTCCTTTTCTGTGGCGATATCAATAACGGGTTGATAATAAATTTCAAACTCTCCCTTACTAATCGCCGTATTAATCTCTTGTTCTAGGTTTACTCGATACTCTAATTCTCGCATGTATTCCGGTTTGAAAAAGGCAACGCCATGCTTTCCAGACGCCTTTACTTTGTACATTGCCATGTCAGCTTTTCTCAGTAATGCATCGCTACAAGTACCATGTTCAGGACTGATGCTGACACCAATACTGACACCGATAGAGATACTCTCACCAGACAACTCAATTTTTCGGCGAATATTTTTCAGCAGTTTGTTCAGGATAGGCGCGATATCATCGGCTTCTGAAATACCCATGATGAGAATAGCAAACTCATCGCCACCAATACGAAAAATATTGGTCTTATACAAAGTAGGTTGTGGTGTGTTATCTAACGATAATTTAATACGTTGCGCTATGATTGCGATAACTTGATCGCCCACTTTATGGCCTAATGTATCATTGATATTTTTAAGATCATCTAAATCCAGAATACATAACGCAATCTTACCTTTTCCTTTAACCATACTGGCATCAAGTCTTTCTAAAAATTTAAATCGATTCGCTAACCCAGTTCCGCGATCTAAATAGACCGATAGGTCCAGCTCTACAAGTTGCCCTTGTAGGTTGTGTAATTCCGAATTTACTTTCCGCAAAGTCCGCTTATAAACACACACCACACTAATAACACTGGCAAACGCGATAATAATAAGTGAACTCGGAATACGCATCGTCACATGGTACAGTTCTAATAAAAAGAACCAGGCAGTATCACTGGAAAACGTTAAAATATAGAGACAAAAAAACAGCGCAAGTAAGCCACCTAATACAATTACGGTGAATAATACTTTACGCCATTGATGTGAAGAACTTCTGGTATTAAGCCTGTTCATATTAGCACTATCCATTGTTACCAATCTGCTTACCCATATTGAGTTAATATTAGTCTAGATAAATAACAATGGTGTGAATAATTTACGAGGCTTAGCAAGAAATAGTCGAAAGTGTTAGAGCAATAAATATTACTCAGTAATAAATGTGAGCAAAAATTAATACTCCCGTTGTAAGCCACTAAAAATGTACAACGGGATTGAGCATGAGAAATGTAAACACTTAAGGCTTTACATTTTTCCCTTTCTTAACAGTGCCATACATACTTTCAATCAAACTACTATAACGCTCCTGAATAACTTTACGTTTTAATTTAAGTGTTGGTGTTAGCTCCCCCTTTTCATTGGTAAAAGGTGATGCCATCAACTTAAATTTCTTCACTTGCTCAAACTTAGCCAGCTCTTTCTGCATCTCTTTAACACGTTCATCAAGTAACTCGACGATCTTGGTATGCTTGAGTAATTCAACATAGGATTCATATTTCAAATTAAGCGTTTTAGCATGCTCTTCAATCGCTTCTTGGGCAGGAACAATCAACGCAGATGTATATTTTCTTGCATCTGCAAATACGGCCACTTGCTCAATGAACCGGTCACGACCTAACGTACCTTCAATTAACTGAGGGGCGATATATTTACCGCATTCAGTTTTCATTAAGTCTTTCAAACGGTCTGTAATATATAAGTAGCCATTTTCATCAATCGCACCTGCATCACCTGTTTTTAACCATTCACCATCAAATGTTTTTGCTGTTTCTTCTGGTTTATTAAAGTAACCGCGCATTACCGTCGGACTTTTTATCAAAATTTCATTTTCATGACCCAATTTCACTTCAATGCCTGGTAAAATCGACCCGATAGAGCCTAATTTAAAGTCTTTAGAATAACAGCTAACTGTAGCAACAGTTTCTGTCATGCCATAACCGTATTTAAGATGAATACCGATTGCTTGGAAGAATAAATTAACTTCATCATCAAGTTTTGCCCCTGAACAAGGGAAGAAACGTACCTTACCACCAAATACTGCGCGTAATTTGGTGAATACTAATTTATCGGCAATTGCATGCTGTAATTTCAATAACGGTGATACAAACGTACCGGCTTGTTGTGCTGCAAAGCGCTTCTTACCAATAGCCACAGCCCAATGAAATAATTTTTTACGTGCCGCGGGGGCATTTTCAACTTTATTCATCATCGTAGTATGAATTTTTTCATACAAACGAGGCACCGCACACATCACTGTAGGCTGGGTATCCGTTAAGCCTTTTTGGATTCTTGCTGGATCTTTAAGATACGTATTTTCAGCCCCCCAGAATAATGCGTTAAACGTCCAAATACGTTCAAACACATGACTTAATGGCAAGAATGCCAATGAAATATCATCTTCTTCTAAACGTGTTTCCGGCTCATTCACTGCCAATGCAGCTTGAATGTTGGCATAATCAAGCATCACACCTTTCGGCTCACCAGTGGTACCTGATGTATAAATTAACGTAACAAGATCATCGTTTTTTGCATTCTCAATACGATAATCTAATGCTATCGATGATGAACTACCAGGGGTGAACGCCAGCATGTCGGCATAGGCAACCACGCGGGGATCATCGGGTAAAGTGACCGTTGAAGAAAAAACAATAAGCGACTGCAGAGATTCACACTTATCCAGTAATGGTAGCGCAAGCTTTAACTCGGCCTTATCGCCAATAAACATACAAGTCATCTTAGCGTCATTAATAATGTATTCTGCTTGTGATGACGTACTACTTGGATAAAGTGGTACAGAAACAGCGCGACACTGTTGTAAAGCCAGATCTGCAATTGTCCATTCAGGTAAATTATTTGACCAAATACCAACGTTATCCTGAACTTTAAGTCCACGGTTAAGCAAGTTATTTGCAAGTCCTTCAATACGCTCGCCCATCTGCTTCCAGCTAATGCGATCCCAGCCTGTTTTAGTTTTACTTTTCAGGGCAGTTTTATCTTGATACTTCTCAATCCTTGCAAGGATCTGATTTACGAAATGCTGACTCATGTCTATTTCTCATGTTAATTCGGGCGCAAACGAACTCGGCTTACAGTTGTAAGCCCGAGAGGGTAGCTTGTAAAATGTCATTTGTAAAACAAATGAATATTTTATATCCTATTTAACACTAAAAAATCCAACAATTGCGTCATTTTAATTAAAATCGGCTCATTTCGCCGAAATTTATAACATTTTCTGCCATAAATATACCTAATGACTCGCTAGATGTGACCAGCTATCTAATGGTTCGTCACTCGCTCTTTCCACTAAGGAAATATCGATCCCCATATCCGTTAACTCTTTTAGTGTTAGGTCATCTGCAAGCTCAACCATCTCACCTTGTTCATTTTTAAATAACATATCCCACCTCATGATCAAAAACCTATTTTAAGTGTGGCATAGATCAAGAAAAGGTCTAATATTCCTACTTCATAAAGATGAAGCCTCAGAGACCAGCCTGTATATAAATTAATTGACAAAAAACAACCAAGCCTGTAAAGATTAATACATAAAATTAATTTATATATAGATGGCTATTTATCGCAACCTAATAATAATACGCGGCGCAGAAATACTCTTTTATATAACGGCAATTGAAGGATTCATAATGTCAAACCAGGTTATTATTTTTGATACGACCTTAAGGGATGGAGAGCAAGCATTATCAGCGAGCTTAACCGTAAAAGAAAAATTACAAATAGCCTTTGCACTTGAACGTTTAGGTGTTGATGTTATGGAAGTTGGTTTTCCGATTTCATCACCTGGTGATTTTGAGTCAGTGCAGACGATCGCACGTAATATTAAAAACAGCCGTGTTTGTGCCCTATCTCGTGCATTAGAAAAAGACATTGATGCTGCTGGCCAAGCGCTTTCTGTTGCGAAAGATTTTCGTATTCATACTTTCATTTCAACATCTGACATTCATGTAAAAAGCAAACTAAAACGTAGTTTTGATGATGTGCTAGAGATGGGTCGCCACGCCATTAAACATGCGCGTCGCTACACCGATGACGTAGAGTTTTCTTGCGAAGATGCAGGCCGTACCCCTATCGATAACCTATGCCGAATGGTTGAAGAAGCGATTAAAGCTGGTGCAACGACGATTAATATCCCCGATACTGTTGGTTATACTGTGCCATCGCAATTCGGCGGCATCATCACTAATTTATTCAATCGAGTCCCGAATATTGATCAAGCGGTGATCTCGGTACATTGTCACGATGATCTAGGTCTCTCTGTAGCGAACTCAATTGCGGCGGTTGAACAAGGCGCACGTCAAATCGAGTGCACGGTCAATGGTATTGGTGAACGAGCAGGTAACTGTTCATTAGAAGAAATTGCAATGATCTTGCAAACACGCCAAGATTTATTAGGTAAGACCACTAATATTAACCCGCAAGAAATTTACCGTACCAGCCAATTAGTCAGTCAACTCTGCAACATGCCAGTACAGGCTAATAAAGCAATTGTTGGTGCCAATGCATTTTCACATTCCTCAGGTATTCACCAAGATGGCGTGTTAAAATCAAAAAATACCTATGAAATTATTACTCCTGAAAGCATTGGTCTAACGCAAAACAAGTTGAACCTAACCTCACGTTCAGGTCGTCATGTTATCAAACATCGTATGGCAGAGCTTGGCTATACCGACAACGATTATAATCTTGATGAACTGTACGAAAGCTTTTTGCAACTGGCAGATAAAAAAGGCCAAGTATTCGATTATGATCTTGAAGCGTTAATCTTCTTTAATAATTTGCACGAAGATGAAGAACACTTTAAATTAGATTATCTCAGTGTTCAGTCCGGTTCTGGTGTGAAAGCAACCGCTACGATTAGCCTGATCTCACAACAAGAAACAACGGATGAGTCTTGTACAAATACTGAAGCTGCGATTGGTAATGGTCCGGTTGATGCCGTTTATAAATGTTTAAGTCGTATTTCAGGCTTCGATATCGATATCGCTAATTACCACATTACCGCAAAAGGTGAAGGTAAAGACGCTCTGGGTCAAGTCGATATTGTAGCAACCTATGAAGGCCGTAAATTCCACGGCATCGGCTTAGCCACAGATATCATTGAATCTTCGGCACTGGCTTATATCCACGTAATGAATAATATCCATCGCTCAAACGCGGTAGAACAACAAAAACTAAAAAAACAAAATCAATAATATAGAGAAGGCGGCTAAGGATGACTGTAACAAAACACAATATTGCTGTATTACCAGGTGACGGTATCGGTCCAGAAGTAATGGCGGAAGCAATTAAAGTACTTGCTGCTGTGCAAAGTAAGTTTAATTTAGAACTAACGTATAATTTTAATGACGTTGGTGGTATTGCTATCGATAACCACGGTACTCCATTACCAGCAAGCACACTCACAGCGTGTGAAAATTCAGATGCCATCTTATTCGGCTCTGTCGGTGGTCCAAAATGGGAAGGACTACCACCACAAGAGCAACCAGAACGTGGCGCATTATTACCATTGCGTGGTCACTTCAAGCTCTTTTGTAACCTACGCCCAGCAAAAATTTATGCTGGTTTAGAAAAGTTCTCGCCACTGCGTGCAGATATTTCAAACAACGGTTTTGACGTAGTCGTAGTACGTGAATTAACAGGTGGTATTTACTTCGGTTTACCAAAAGGTAGCAAAGGCGAAGGCCCTGAAGAAACGGGTTTTGATACTATGTTATATAGCCGTGCGGAAGTTGAACGTATTGCTCGCATCGCATTTGAAGCAGCGAAACTACGTGGCAATAAGGTAACGTCTGTTGATAAAGCTAACGTACTAGCAACATCTGTTTTATGGCGTAAAGTGGTACTAGAAGTCGCACAAGATTACCCAGAAGTTGAACTAGAGCATATCTATGTCGATAACGCAGCGATGCAATTGATCAAAGATCCATCGCAATTTGATGTACTGCTTTGTGGCAACTTATTCGGTGATATCATCTCGGACGAATGTGCAATGATCACAGGTTCGATGGGGATGTTACCGTCAGCAAGTATGAACGATTCTGACTTTGGTTTGTACGAACCAGCAGGTGGTTCTGCACCTGATATCGCAGGTAAAGGGATTGCGAATCCTATCGCACAAATCTTATCTGCAGCAATGATGTTACGTTACTCACTAAAACAAGAAGAAGCAGCACAAGCTATCGAGCAAGCGGTTTCATTTGTATTAGAAGAAGGTTATGCGACAGGCGATCTGCACAGTGATGCGAATACTAAACCAGTACAAAGCACGGCACAAATGGGTGACTTAATTGCCGCTAAAGTTAGTGCTTAATATTTAATATAGTAGCTCAAATTAGTCATGAACATTATACTTTTTTAATAAGGTAAATGGTTATAACGAACAAGGCCGATAGTGATAGTCACCATCGGCCTTTTTATTGGATTATCATGTTATCTGGCTTTATTTATGACTCGAATATAAATAAAGATGACTAAGTCAAACTGGTAAATTCAACACCTATTTGATAAACATCTCCGTCACTATCAACCCGTGTTACCTTCGCTTCAGCCTGTAGAGGCGGTACACGTGAATCGCCAGTCGGTAAAAAAATACTGACGCTATCATTCAATGAAAAATAGCTTTCAGGTACATCTAACGACATTCCACTGGCGCTTAAATCACGACAGATAGCGGTAACATTCTTTTCTTTATCCGTTACCTGAACCGGTGAGTCGATTAACATCCGGTGATAACTACGTCGTTCTAAGTTAGCTTTTAGCACATCAATATCCCTCTTATTGCTATAGTTTATAAATGTTCTCAAGTTATAAATAATCCAAAACTATGAATTTTTTTATCTTATTTTGAGTATAGTCATCATTCATTAACTCGGCGTTGTATAACAAGAATAATGCGATCCAAATAACTATTTGATTATAATAGTCAGCTAGCAGTCCAACATGCCTTTATCGACAATAAAGTCGATGATCTGCTGCAAGCCAATTTCCTTTTTCATATTAGTAAATACATACGGCTTATCACCTACACCCAAGAACCTCATACGCACTCAAAGAAGTGAGCGACCA
Organism: Moritella sp. 28; assembly: GCF_018219435.1. NCBI lineage: Bacteria > Pseudomonadati > Pseudomonadota > Gammaproteobacteria > Alteromonadales > Moritellaceae > Moritella > Moritella sp. 28. The sequence goes on from NZ_CP056121.1 coordinate 4,434,457, forward strand.
CAAATTCTGGCATGACTTCCCAATGTTTAGAACGACTGCGTATAAGACGAACCAATGCGGATTTAAAATCAGTTAAATTATCAGGTTCATTGATCGGTATAAGGGTGTTGTTCAAGTATTTGGGGAGAATCTGTATTTATACGCAATAATGATTTACATCACCGCCCTAAAGGACAGTGTTTTTCGTCAAAGATGATAAAATATAAGCCAATATAATTATTGTCTCTGGCTCTTTAACCTAAATAAAAATACAATGTGCGTTCACTCATCGGGGTGCTACCAGACTTTTCATTGAAAAAGTCATTGTGGCTGAGATAACACCCGTATTAACTTGAACCAGATAATGCTGGCATAGGAATGAGATTCGACCAATTGAGTCATAAGTTCTATGCTTCACATTCTAGGAGAACACGTGAAGCACACGATCAAAAAACTAGCACTTTGCACAGCGCTACTATTACCTACACTATCATTGCAAGTAGCTCACGCAGCTGACAAGCCAGTATTAAATGTTTATACCTACGATTCATTTGCATCCGATTGGGGCCCTGGTCCAAAAGTAAAAACCGCATTTGAAGCGGAATGTAATTGCGAACTGAACTTAGTCGCATTAGAAGACGGTGTTAGCATTCTTAATCGTGTTAAACTGGAAGGTAAATACACCAAAGCAGATGTATTATTAGGCTTAGACAACAACCTGATGGCTGAAGCAGAAAAAACCAAACTGCTTGCACCACACCAACAAGATACCAGCACATTATCACTGCCAAACGAATGGACGAATAAGTACTTTATTCCATTCGATTATGGTCACTTTGCATTTATCTACGACAGTGAGAAACTGACCAACCCACCAGCGAGTTTGGCTGAATTAGTTAAACGTAAAGATCTGAGCATTATCTATCAAGATCCACGTACCAGCACACCAGGTCTAGGCTTTATGCTATGGATAAAAGCTGTTTATGGTGATAAAGCACCACAAGCATGGCAACAACTAGCAGCTAAAACGGTAACAATTACGAAAGGCTGGAGCCAAGCTTACGGCATGTTCTTAAAAGGCGAAGCAGACATGGTATTAAGCTATACAACGTCACCGGCATACCACATGGTTGCAGAGAAAGAATTCAAATATAAAGCCGCTGAATTCAGTGAAGGTCATTATCAACAGACTGAAGTGGTTGCCCGTCTAAAAGATGCCCCGAATCCTGAGTTAGCCGATAAATTCATGGCATTTGTACTCACACCCGCGTTCCAAGATGTGATTGCAACAGGTAACTGGATGCTACCAGCGAAACAAGCGGCGGCACTACCAAGTGAGTTCGACCAATTAATTACGCCGGCAAAAACCTTAGAGTTCACACCAGAAGAAGTGGCTCAATCCCGTAAGTCTTGGGTAAAGGAATGGCGTAACGCTGTTACCCAATAATTAGTCCATAATTAGTAAACAATTAATCAAAAATTATGATCGCGAATTCGCATAAATACTGGTGGTGTAGCGCAGTGCTCGCCATCAGCATCATTTTACTTCTGGTGGGTGGTAGCTTTATTGCCCTACTTAATTTTTCACAAACTGAATTAGACTTTCGCAGCGTCCTTACAGACTCGTATACCCAGCATGTTATTAGTTTTAGTTTATACCAAGCCGCCTTATCAACCTGCTTGAGTATTGGTTTGGCAATCCCGTTAGCACGCGCGTTCTCACGTCGAGAGTTCGCGGGTAAACAGATGATTATCAAACTGTTTAATTTATCACTGGTACTGCCTATTATCATTGCCATTTTTGGCATTATTGCTGTGCACGGTAAAAGCGGTTGGGTTAATCAACTACTCGGGCTTTTTAACATAGAAACAGGCCATTATATTTATGGCTTAATCGGTATTCTTCTTGCTCATTTATTTTTTAATGTACCGTTAGCCACGCGTATTTTACTACAAACATTAGACTCGATCCCCAGTGAATCTTGGCGTTTAGCCAGTCAACTCAATTTACAATCTCGGCATATCTTTATCACCTTAGAATGGCCAAAGATAAAACAACAATTACCCTCGTTAATCAGTCTTATTTTCATGCTGTGCTTTACGAGTTTCGCGATTGTGATGTCACTCGGTGGTGGTCCTGACTATGCCACTTTAGAAGTGGCTATCTACCAAGCGTTAAAATTTGAGTTTGATATCGAGCAAGCTGTAGCCTTGGCACTCATTCAAGTCGCGATCACCGTGGCGTTAATGGTCTTTAGCGCGATATTTTTAAAGTCACAACCTATGTCTGCGCCATCAGGCAATTATTTTCGTCGCCCCGATTGCCACACGCTAAGCAGTAAAGTCTGTGATGCGATAAGCTTTATCTTAGCCAGTTGTCTGTTAGCACCGCCGATGTTGGCTATTTTTAGCAGTGGTATCAACAGCAGCACTCTCACCGTTCTTAGCGACCCTATGCTGTGGCAAGCCACAGGCATCTCACTACAAATAGCCCTGAGCTCGGGCTTATTAAGTTTGATACTTGCCTGCTCGATTTTATTCTCGACGCGCATATTAAAAGTGCGCTTTAAGCTAATGGCATTCGCGTATAGCATCGAAAATATTGGTGCGATTATTTTAGTAGTACCCGCTCTCGTACTCGGTACGGGCTTGTTCTTATTATTACGCCCTTATGTCGATGTATTTAGCATTGCTGCTTGGTTGGTGATCCTCGTCAATGCGCTGATGTCACTACCTTACTTACTCCGTGTATTGAACCAACCTATCCAAGATAGCTTTGCAGCTTATGACAAACTGGCGGTTAGCTTAGGCTTATCACGCCTGCAACGTTTGCGTATTATCGAATGGCCATTATTACGTAAACCGATCGCGATGGGATCAGGACTGGCGTGTGTATTGTCACTGGGTGATTTAAGTGTGATTGCATTATTTGGTAGTCAAGATATGCAAACCTTGCCTTTGATGCTCTATCGTCAATTAGGCAGCTACCAACTCGATGCAGCCGCTGTTACTGCTATTTTCTTATTAACCCTTTGCGGTGTTATTTTCTATCTGTTCGAACGTATTATTGGAGGCAAAAATGCCTAAGACTACTCACCTAAGTAACGCTAATACAAATGTATTATTACAGGTCGATAATGTTTTATTGCAAGTAAACAATGTTACCTTTGCTTATGAACAAATGCCAATGCACTTTGATTTAACGGTTAATCGAGGTGAAACCTTAGCGATACTCGGCGCAAGTGGTTCAGGTAAATCGACTCTGCTAAACCTTATTGCCGGTTTTAATCAGCCCTTGTCTGGAGATATCCGTTTTCAACAAAACTCGATATTAACAAAAGCACCTGCCCGGCGACCGATAACCACGTTATTTCAAGAGCATAATTTGTTTAACCATTTAACCGTTAAACAAAATATTGCCATTGGTTTAGCACCAAGCATGAAGTTAAATACCGCGCAACAAACCGCGCTTTCAACCGCGGCACAGCAAGTGGAAATAACAGAGTTACTTGATCGCCTACCTGCAGATTTAAGTGGTGGTCAACGTCAACGTGTTGGTATTGCCCGCTGTCTTGCCCGCAAGCAGCCGTTATTACTGTTAGATGAGCCTTTTAGTGCGCTCGACCCTGCATTACGTCAAGAAATGTTACGCTTGATTACCAAGCTGAATAAAGAACATGGCATTACCGTTTTAATGGTCACCCACAACCCAGATGATGCCCTACAGATAGCCGACAATATTGTTTTTGTAGTAAATGGGCAGGTAGCCCTGCATGCACCCGCGGCTATCTTAGCCGATCAAGATGCGCCAGAAATGTTGAAACGTTATTTGGGGACGCTGAATAAGTAATAGCCTACAAAAAACCGCGAGCTTTAAGTAATGCTGCTTTAAAATCATCTTCATGATCTTTGGCTAAACCAGGGATCATTTCATTCTTCTCGCTGTTGCGCATTTTTAAGTGATAGATAAGCGCATCATCACTCAACTCAGCTAATTTCCCTTCAAATTTCATCTCTTCAGCCAGGGTCGATAGCAATTGTAGTAAGTTTACATCTGGTGTTTTCTGCCATTCAGGCTGTAATAATTCAATAATCTCATTTAAGCGGTGATATTTCATTTTATTATCCTTACATAAATAAAGGTTATTATACTTACTATAAGGTGTAAGTTAAGATAAATTAATTGCAAATTATCGCTAACAAATAGATACAGGTCAGCCTCTTGAATTCTACAATATATTCAAGAGGCTAGCTTCAGGGGTTAATAACAGCACTTAAAAAATAATGTGTTTTTATTGCTTCATTGCGACAGAATCTAATAAAAAGTGAATCACTTTTTTATCAGCTTCCGGATTAAGGTTGAACGAGAATACTAAACAATTCTCTATTTTTTTATTGATAGTTAATAGTTCAGCTGATTGCTCAAATGAGTTGTACATCTTTTTACTCCATTTATAAGGAGTGACAGGATCATTTTTTGCGGCCACAATCATTACACTGTTTGGCATCAGCTTCGTCCCTGTTTCTTCTATTTTTAGAATTGGATCCGTTTTTGCTGACCAACCTTGACAAAGGCTCGCATTATTTTGATAAACAGTTTGCCCAAAAACAGCTGACTTATTTATAAATTTATTTTCTGAACGTTCTTTTTTTATGTGCTCATCTGTACATACGACTGCACGATGAACCGCATCGTATTGAAACTTCCACTCTTCTTGTTCGGTTTTTGCTTTTTTCTGTAGCTCATCGATAACATTCCAAAATTCAGCACCCTTATCATGATCTAAAAGCTGAAATAATGGTTTTTTAACAAGCGCCCACTTTTTATCAACATCTACCGAACGAGCAGCATCAAGCAAGGTGATAAAATGTTTTTTTTCAAGGACTGCACCATCAGCAGTACTGAAAAAATCTTTATGTTCAAATCTAGACATCATCCAGCTAAGCTTTCCCATATCAGCAGATGCATCTCGATTCTCGCGTTCTAGTCGTATACGTAACGCCTTATTAAAACTTTTTAGGCTTGAATAATAAAGTTGATTTACGTTAGTTAATGCAGGAGCCATTGCTGAATCTAAAACGAAAGATCGCACATGTTCAGGGTACATATCCGCATAAACCGCACCTAAGCGAGTTCCATATGAGTAACCAATGTAGCTAATTTTATCTTCATCCAATGCAACACGAAGGGACTCAAGATCTTTTGCTGTGGTATTTGTCCCCATATAAGGGGCAATAGATTGAAATGTTTTATCACATCCCTCGCTTGATAACGCACAGTCAGCGATCTCTTCAGCAAATGTACTACCACCTGTACCACGAGGATCAAAGCCTACAACATCAAAGTATTCATTCACTTTATTATACCCAACTTTCGGGTATTCTTGGTTCCAACGCGCAAGGTCGTTTACCATCTCCATTGCTTCTAACGAGCCCGGTACACCCGGACCACCAAAATTAAATATTAAAGACCCGATGCGTTCAGCTTCATTTTTAGCTGGTGTTACTGTGTAAAATAGATTCACAGTATCTTCAGGATTATTGTTGGTTAAACTGTAATCCTTAGGAACAGTCAAATAGTAGCACTGCGTATTTAATGACGAACCTTCCGGACATTCAACTTCCTCGCTAAGTGGTGAATAAGCTGAAGATGCAAATACTTGTGGGGTGAAAGCAAGCCCCAGTAAAAGTGGAGAGAGGATAAACTTTACCTTGTTCATTTTATTTCCTTATTTTTTAATGACATGCCAAGTGGAACGCGTCATTTATAACACTTTAAAAGAAATAGTAATGTAAACAAACTTAACGCTACTTAAGGGGTAGTTAAATAATTTGTTATATAAAGACAGGATCAACTACACACTAAGGTATTCTGATTACGCCTTAGAAAGAAGTTTATTTTCGATGTCGGAGAAATTTTAGAGTTAAAGTTATAAGTCCTATGACTTTAACTCTAAAAACCCTATAAAAAACTACTAGATAATTGTTTATTATATAAATATTAAGTGTAAGGGAGATGCTCGAAGTGTAAGTTTAAGCTAGAAATGTAAAATTATAACTAAACAGGCTTACATCCTATATAACCTAAATTACACAGGATGTTTTATTTTGTAGCCTGTAAGTATCAACCTAAAATCAAGTTAAAGTGTTAGCTGCCAGCGTTGTAATGGCTTATCAACGTTAATGCCACGGCCCCAACGATCGATACTGTCAATCGTTAAGATACGAGCCGGATTAGGCACTAAGGTTTTTAACTGCTTGCTCGCTCTTTTCGAGGTCAGAACCCATAAGCTATCATCCTCAGTTAATAGCTTAACAAGCTGCTGCTTATCTGCTGCCGACCATTCCAATTCTGGTTTCGTTAAACGTTCAACCACAAACAATTGATTGCCCGACGCAAAGTCTTCTAACTCGCTCGACAACAACACAACAGAATCAATCTCATTGTCTAATAACATGGTCTGCTGCTGGTTAATTAAGTGACGCACCGACATCATCAAGGCTTGCTGGTTACTCGCAATCGTCGCAGCTTGCTGTGGCCATACTTGTTGTAGATCTTGACTCACAATCGCCGTCATACGGGTTAAATTAGTCGGGTTAAGCCAAGTATATGGCGAAATGCTACCGTCTTCTAAACGCAGCGCCGCAACACCTTGCGCACGAGGGGAAATAGCTTGTGATGCATCCACTTCAATCATACGAATGTTGCCTTTACGTGCGTGTACGAATAATGGATCTTGCGGCCATACAGCACCAAGGGTGATACTCACTTGTGCATCAATGGCTGCTTTCTCTGTTAACGTCGCACCTTTCGAGCTAAACCAGTTAGGTAAACGCGATATACCATAACGTTTTGGTGGTAAATATTGCGTGGTAATACCCGTGCCTTTAGTTAACTCTGTCGCTAGCATATAAGTCACTGGTGTCGCGGTAAGAATATCTGCGGCACTCACCTTTTGACTAAAACTAAGCGCTGAAGTGAGCAGTAGCACAGCCGCACTGATGGTTAATAATGAAGAAGTCATAATCGGTTATCCCTTACGAACAATGCGGTAACAAGTGGCAGTTAAGAAGAAGCTCGTCGATACAATAATGATCGCCGCGCCAGAAGGAATGGGTAATTTTAATTCCATTGGTAAGATAGTGCCTAGCAGGCAACTGATCGTCGCTAGCAATGCAGACATAAGCACAAAGCTACCCATGTTTTTCGTTAATAATCGTGCTGTTGCACCTGGGATTAATAGCAGTGCCCCCACTAATACCGCACCGACAATTTTTACCGAAGCAATCGTAACGAGCGTGATCATCATAACAAATAAATAGTCGTAAAAATTAGTCGCATAACCACGTACTTTAGCAATATCAGGGCTGATACAGGTTAATAAAATACGATTAAAGGTCGGTATCAATACCAATAAAATAACACCGCAGGTCACCGATAAGATAAGCAAATCATAATCTGTGATCGTTAAGACCGAACCAAACAACACATTCTCTAACATATGGATATTAATCTTACGTGCCACATACATCAGTAATGCTGCACCAACTGCTAATGCAAATGCCAGAAACACCCCAACCAAGGTATCGTATGGTACATTAGTACGGTTACGCACAAAGTGCAGTAGCAAGGCGAAGATCATACAAAAACTAAATAAGCCGATGATCGGATTCTCAGCGGGCTCACCTAATAATACGCCTAAGGCAATACCTGTTAACGCTGCATGACCAACCGCTTCTGAAAAGAAAGCTAAGCGTTTGGCGATCACTAACGTACCTAAACCACCTAGTAGTGGCCCCAGTAATAACGCGGCAACCACCGCATTCACCATAAACGAATAAGAGAAGCTCTCACTCAACCAACCAGCATCCACACCCAGTTGGGCCCAATGACGGATCGTATCCATTATTTAACTCCTTGAGCGCGGTCTATTACTGAACGACTATCAGTCACATTACCACCAGTGTAATGATTGAATAATCGTTCAATTTTATCTGCTCGTAACACATCAGACACGGGGCCAGAATCAACTAAATGACGATTAACCACATGCACTTGACCATCTAAACGGCGCACAGCACTGACATCATGATGCACTGCTAAGATAGTTTTATTTTCACGAACTAATTCATGAATTAATGACTCAAGGTAACGTACGCCTTGTTCATCCATCCCCGTTGTTGGTTCATCAAGTACCAGTAGATCAGGGTTATCTAATAGTGACTGCGCAAATAGCACACGCTGCTGTTCTCCACCCGATAACTGTCCCATACGACGGTCGGTACGGTTAGCCATACCCACACGATCGAGTTGTGCCAGTGCATCATCTTGATCTTTTTTACGCTTACGCCAAAACAGTGGATTACGACTTTGATTTAACAAAATAAAATCCATCACCGTAAAGGGTAAACTAGACTCAAACGTAGCCTTTTGCGGCACATAACCAATATTGCCTTTATGCTCAGGCCACTGAATATCAATATTCCCAGTGAAAGGGGTTAACCCTAAAATAGAGCGTAATAATGATGTTTTACCACCACCATTTGGCCCCATGATCACATGGCATTGACCCGCTTCTAAATAATGTGAAATGTCTTCTAAAATGACATTATCACCGTATTTCAAACCGACATGTTGTAAACGAATTGCAGGTCCCACAATTAACTTCCTTGCTGCTTGTTGATAGAGGCATGAGTTGTTGAAGGAGCGATTACTGCTGTATCAGCAAGTGAGTGCTTTGCTGCAAACTTCATAGCTTCAACTAAGGTATCTAAGTTACTTTTCATTTCAACAGCCACTTTGCTCTCTTCATACGCACCATGTGTCATGTGTGAGAAACGGTAAAGTTGCACACCAGTGGCCGCCTCAATCGTTTCCACATAGCGGCTTGGCATATTTAATTCGTAGAACAGCACATCGATCTTCGACGCGCGGATCTTTTCGATAGTTTCTTGCAACTGACTCGCACTCGGCTCAACACCGTGTGCAGGTTCTATCACCGCCGCTACGTCAACACCGAATTCTTGCAGAATATAACCATAAGCATTGTGCGTAGTCGCCACCAGCATACCGGATGTATCTAAGTCACCCAGCGTGAGCATAGCTTGACGTTTCATTTTGCGGAATTCGGTTGCGTATTTACGCGCATTTTTACGGTAAGTACGTGCGTTATCAGGGTCGATCTTAGACAGCTCTGTTGCTATGGTGTAAACCTTCTGGATCGTCGTTGATAGACCAACAAACGTATGTGGATTTACCGCACCGTCACCGACAGATTGACCAATAGCAGGTAATAACGGCACGTCTTTATTGGCTTCAATCACAATCAGATCATCACGGTTCGCTGCTTTAATTACTTTTAAGGCAAAGTCATCATGGCCAATCCCATTCACCACGATCACATCCATCTGCTTAAGACGGCGTAAGTCATTCGGCTGTGGTTGGTAATTGTGGGGATTAAACCCTTCATCAACCAAAGGTAATACGTCCGCTTTATCACCAACAACTGCTTTCACGTAACTGTAATAAGGCTGCAAGGTAATACCGATTGTTAATTTATCAGCGGCTTGTAATGCTCCGCTCATGAGCAATACAGCTGTAGTAGCAACGGCTGCGATTAGACTTTTTAGGCTTGTATTGATGCTATTTTTCATTATGCTTTTTTTCATCATGACTATTCTCATTGTCGACACGCGTCACGTCTTAGTGGCTGTCTTTATCTGTGTGTTCTGCATGGTCTAAATTACTATCATCAGCAAACACCACTTGTTTCCAACCTGCACGAATAAGATCTGCTGTATTAAGCGCGTTTGCTGTCATCGGGGCTGGTGTCGTCATATCTAATGCTAACCACACTTCAGGTCGTACATCTTGGCTATTTAATAACACCGCAACACTGCCCGTTGTCAGCGCAGGAATGCCTTGATATAAAGCTGGCGCTACTTTACGCCAGTCATGTTTACCTTTACGCTCCCAGCTTTTATCTATAATAAATGGCGCTAACCATAGCTCTTTTAGTTCAGCCATATCAGGCCAAATATCGACACCTTCAAATTCGACACTTTCTAGCTCAAGACTGTCTTGATGAATATTGCGGATCTCTTCATGCGCTAAGCGCAGTTCAGCGATCATCGCCAGTTCAACAGACGGTAAATCTTTAATCGAGATCTGATGATTCGCGAGTACTTTATTGTTCGATATCGCTTGATGGTAAGGTAAAAGTAATGCCGCTATCGCTAAGATTAAAATGATTAATAACGCCACCCACTTACCTTCACGACCACCGTCATCGGCATGGACTGATTGACTGATCATTTTGCGCTTATCTCAACAACATCGACTTCAACTGGGTTTTCATGGCCCGCATCGAATACTAAGTAGAAGTCAGTATCCGGTTTATTAAATTCTACAATTGAACGCTTGTCAGTCACGGCTTTAGCAATCAGGTTGTCATCGTAGTCATACATATTTACAACGTAATCAACCGCAGTACTGGCATCACTGTAACCCGCTTCACAAGCCACTTTTTCAAACTCGAACCAGCAGATCATTAGTGGAAAATGGGCACTTGCCGTCCCAGAAAATAAACCCGTCATCAATGAAAGCGCTAATAGCGCCGATTTGATTGGCATTTTTGTCATGAAGACCTCAACAATTAACTATGGACTATGAATAAATAACTAAGTAATAACTAATCGATAAATAAGTAAGTAAGAAGCAAAGCCTGTAATCAGATTGCGTCTAATTACAGGCCATAATATAAATAATTCAGAACCACACAGGACTGACTTAGTCGTCGTTAAAAACTACTGTAATAGTGCTTCAAAGGTGAAATGCACGTTCACACTAGCTTCATCCGCCATCGGATCATTTTTCAATTCACCTTTGTAGTTGGCTTTCATCAGATAACGACCCGCAACATTTGGCGTGAATTTAACGTTACCGTCCTTGTCACTCACCACATTAATTTGCTCTTGGTGGTTACGGTATAACGTACCTTCACGGGTAATATCAGCAACAACACCGGCTTGAGGTTCACCGTTAAAGAAGAATTGGAAGCTTACTTCTTCACCTTCAACAATGTCTGATGGATGAGTCAGTGGACGCATTTCTAGGTATTTGCCTTCGATTTCTAATGCCTTTTCTGTTGGCATTCCAACCGTTACATAGCTTTCTGCGCGGGTATAACTTAATTGTGTACTTACATCGCGTGCTTTTTCAGGGATTATATTCGCGCGTTCTGCTTTATTTGCTTTAGCATATTTAACGGTATCGCGACGGCCCGCTTTATAATAGGTGTAGTAAGACGGTACATTGTTAATCGCTACCTTGTGCGTGCCTTCTTCTTCAAAGTAGAAGTCAAAGATAGAACGTCGTTTACCGCGGATCACAAAGTTAGGGCGCTCTTTACGACCGTCAGGCATGATCACTTGTGCAAATTCACTGCCCGCAGGTTTATCAAATACAAAAGTACCGTGTGATGCCGTTACATCAAATGTTAACCAATCGCCACCTTCTTTCGATACAGTGAAGTGTGATGGTAATAACCAACGTGGATGTGCGTTTGCCGTTGTTGTTGCCGCTAGTCCCGCAATAACCGCACAGGCTAGACCTAACGCTTTCAATTTTTTTACTCTAGTCATTAATCTTTACTCGCTCTATTATTTAATTAGGTAGTTGATACGGATATCACCGGTTTCTTCTGTCGGATCAATAGTGTGACTAAACGGTTTGTCACCTAAAGTCATTTTTTGGCGGATATAATTACGACCACCGTGTTCACGCACCACTTCAACATAAAATGTATAATTGCCCGCTTCAACGCGGTTACCATCACTATCTAAGCCATCCCAAGTGAAACGATAATCACCAGCAGGACGTGTTGCTGATGTTACGCCGTCAACTAAAGCACGATCATAACGTCCGACTTTTCGCCACCAGCTGCGTAAATCTTTTAACCATTCATCTTTACCCACCCATAGCTCAACAGTACGCACTGATTTACGCTTTGAGTTTTCGATCCATATCGCCACATAAGGGCGGGCATACATAGTGGTATCAATCTTAGGCAGACTAAATTCAACATCGAGTGTGGCAGTGGCCGGAATTGGCGCGGCCGAGGCAAAATAAGCCGGTAATAACAGACAACTTAATAGTGCAACGCACTGACTAAGACGCTTAAATAACAAAGTCATACAAGATCCTTTAAGGAACGGCCACCACAAAAATAGCCAAGGTAACGAGGGAACCAAACAAGGTCCATTTCAATGAGGTTGCGAAGGTTTTCTTTTTCGGCACTAATAAACACACACCGGTTAATACAAAGAACACCATAAGTAATGCGACAATATCGATAAACAGCTTCCATACGCCGCCACTATTTCGGCCTTTATGTAAGTCATTTAATACTGCAATAACACCGTAATGGGTCTTTTCAATAACAGCTTCAGCACTGGTCATGTCAATGAATACTGCGACGTTATAACCCGGACCTTTGTAGTCCATCGCGATTTCACCTTCAATTAATTCACCGTCTTCAACTTCGGTAAATACATCTAATGCAGAAGGTTGACCAGAAAGCTTGGCGTGTTCGGTAAGGTAATTAACAATGCCGGCTTTATCGACAGCAACGCCGCCATTGGCATCGCTAAATAAACCCTGCGGAAGGTTAAGGATAGTCTCTTGGATATCAGGCTGGCTGCTCACGAACAAACTTGGGCGGTTTAAGGTAATACCCGTAACCGAAAAAAATAATACGACCAAGAGTAGCGCCATCGAAATATAAATATGTAAGCGACGTGCCCATAATTGCACTTGTTTGTTTTTTAGGAATGTTTTGTTATTTGAATTAGCCGCTTTTTTTTTCGATCTTGCAGGTGTCTGGGTGAGAGGTTGACTGAGAGAAGACATGATCGTAATAACACTGCTTGATTATGGGACTTAAGTACAAGCAATGTAATTGATAATTGTTTTCATTGGCATTGAATTTACATTATTTACGTTAATTCATGCCAATACTGTAAGCGTCATCATTAGGCCCCTTTACCCCTCTGCATATGCACTCAGACCGTCATCAAATCGGCTGCCATAATGACAATGATTATCATTATGACAATATAAATAATTGTCATTATGACATAAACGCTACCATTAACAATTTAAATAGTTGTTTTTAAAGTAAATAATATTGGCTCGAATAATGCTACTAAGATAGAAAAATAATAGAAATAGAAACGAAGAGGATATAAATAATCATGCAATGGAAAAATATAAACTTCAATTTAGGCAAAGTTGTTAGTCGTATAGATTGGACTGAATCATTATTTACAATTCGAATTCGATCTGGAAGTATCCCTTATATCTCAGGACAATTTACCAAACTAGCTCTTTACGATAAAAACAAAGAATTCCATAGAAGAGCATATTCTATAGTAAATAGTCCAGAAAACCATAAAAAGACAGGTGAACTGGAGTTTCTAATTATTACTGACCCTAAGGGTAATCTTTCTCCTCTAATCCATCAGTTGAACGTTAATGATTATATATACGTTGGTACAGAAGGTACTGGCTTCATGACCCTTGATGCGGTTCCAACTAGCTCCAAAGATCTATGGCTTTTATCGACAGGTACTGCAATTGGCCCTTTTATTTCAATGCTCGAAGACGAAAATGAAAATAAAAATAAGCGTTTTAACAATATAATTTTGGTTCATGCGGTGAGAAAAAAATCAGAGCTCGCGTATAAAAATAAAATAAAGCAGCTTGAATCAAAATATCAAGGAAAACTAAAATATGTGCGAATTATTTCTAGAGAACAGACACCCAGAAATCTATCAGGAAGAATTCCGGAACTACTTAGAACGGGAGAACTCGAGAGAGAATGTAAAGTATTGCTATGTCAAAAATCAAGTTTCTTGTATATGTGTGGTAATCCTCAAATGGTTAAAGACACGAGTGATACGCTAAGATCATTAGGGTTTAGTAAACATCTACAAGCTAAATCAGGACAATTCAGTTCAGAGAATTACTGGAAAGTAGGTTAATTTATAGTGGCTAGAATCAAAGATAACAGTCAGTATTTAAATAACACCGATACCTCAACGTTTATCATATAGGCTTAGGTTCGGTGGTAGCATTGACATCATAACCAGAAGCTAAGCCTAGCTACTTTGCTACACAATTCCAGTGCATTTTATCCTCCTCAAAAGGATAAAATGCTGTTAAATCAAACCTCCTCTAAACAATCATATAGGTAAGCTCCCTTCTCTCTCTGCAATAAAAAGGTTCAACACTAAACCTTTGTCATAAAGACAATACCACTGTCAAATTGACAATATTACTAACTGTCAATTTGACACCCGCAATAAATAAACCCAGCTTAAACAACAGGTTATACTTTGGCATGGAAATTGATTAATAGGATTGTTAATTAATTATTGAGGAGTTAAAATGACTAAACAAAAATTCTCCCTAATTGCTCTTATTATTGTATGTATAACATCATTCAGTATACTTTTGAGCTTAGGAAGTGAGATTTATCGTGAAGCCCCACCAATCCCCGAAAAAGTTGTAACGTCAACAGGTGAGGTGATCTTTACCAAAGAAGACATCCAGAATGGTCAACTTGTTTGGCGTTCTATGGGTGGACATCAATTAGGCTCTATTTGGGGTCATGGTTCATACGTTGCGCCAGACTGGACTGCAGATTGGCTTCATCGAGAATCAACACTTTGGCTTGATAAAGCAGCAATAGAACAATTCTCCGTTCAATTTGAACAGTTAGCTAGTTATCAACAAGCTACATTAGAAATTCTTCTACGTGAGGATATGCGATCTAATCGCTTTGATGCTAATAACAATATATTAGTAATCTCAACACGTCGTGCTGAAGTAATTAGTACGCTGCAGAATTACTATTCAAATTTATTTGGTGATAATCCAGATTTTCAGCCGATTCGTGAAGATTACGCGATGAAAGAAAATACAATTTCATCAGCTGAACATCGTCGAAAATTATCTGCATTCTTCTTCTGGGGTGCATGGGCGGCAGTGACGGAACGCCCGGGTGAGAATTATACCTATACGAATAACTGGCCACACGACCCAGTGATTGGTAATACTCCGACCTCAGATAATATTTTTTGGTCAATATTAAGTATGGTTCTGCTCATTGCTGCAGTAGGCGCACTTGCTTGGTATCATGCAAGTCTTAAAGAGCATCCACTGCCAAATGTATCCACTAAAGATCCCTTATTTGATGTTAAAGCGACACCTTCGCAAAAAGCTTTAATCAAGTATTTTGCAACCGCTGTCGGGTTATTTCTCCTACAGATTTTATTAGGTGGTATTACTGCGCATTATGCAGTTGAAGGGCAGACTTTTTATGGTTACCCACTAGCGGAGATTTTACCATATTCACTAACTCGTACGTGGCATACTCAGCTTGCAGTATTTTGGATTGCTACGGCTTGGTTAGGTACTGGACTATATATTGCGCCAGCTTTATCTGGGCATGAACCTAAATATCAAAAACTAGGCGTGAATATACTCTGGGTAGCTTTAGTTATTGTTGTTCTTGGCTCTATGGCTGGAGAATGGTTTGCGATTCAACAATACTTTGATCTTGACTTAAGTTACTGGGTAGGACACCAAGGACAAGAATATATAGATCTTGGTCGTATCTGGCAAATCTTACTGTTTTCAGGTTTATTAATTTGGCTAACATTGGTGACGGCTGCAATTAAGCCAGCCCTCACCAAAGAGAGTGAAATGAAATCTGTTATTTGGGTTCTCTATGCATCCTGTATAGCGATTGGATTATTTTACGGTGTTGGATTCTTACAAGGTAAACATACTAATTTAGCGATTGCTGAATACTGGCGTTGGTGGGTAGTTCATTTATGGGTTGAGGGATTCTTCGAAACATTTGCAACATCAGTAATTGCATTAGTGTTTGTACGTTTAGGACTTATTCGAGCTCAATCAGCTAATAGTGCTGTGTTGTTTGCTACCGTTGTATTCCTCACTGGTGGTATACTTGGAACGCTTCACCACGTGTATTTCACAGGTACCCCAACATCTGTTGTTGCATGGGGCGCAATGTTTTCAGCACTAGAGGTTGTACCACTCGCGTTAATTGGTTTTGAAGCTATTGAAACTTATAGAATGCGTAAAGCGACAAGCTGGATGGTTCGTTATAAGTGGGCATTTATGTTCTTTGTTGCAACAGCATTTTGGAATTTGGTTGGCGCAGGCGTACTTGGTTTTCTTATCAATCCACCGATAGCGCTTTATTATATTCAAGGTTTAAATACAACGGCAACTCATGCTCATGCAGCATTCATGGGTGTATATGGAATGCTAGGCATTGGTTTAATGTTAACTTGCTTACGTGGTGTGACAAGTCAATTCTCAGTATGGGATGATAAATTACTTAAGTGGTGTTTCTGGTCTTTAAATATAGGTTTGGCAGGCATGGTATTCATGTCCCTGCTCCCTGTAGGCATAATACAATTTATTGCTTCTGTAGAGCATAGTTATTGGTATGCAAGATCCTCAGAAATAATTCACAGTGAATTAGTGGAAATGTTTGTTTGGTTACGTGTACCCGGTGATATTTTATTCGGTATGGGAGGGCTGTTCTTAGCTGCGTTCTTTGCTCGATTAATAATAGGGGAAATAAAAAATAGTACTAAACGCTCTCCATCTGTCGTTTCTTAACTAAATTGGCATTTAGACTAAAAGAATAAGCTAAATGCCTGTTATTAAAAATGAGTAAGTTATAAACCAATCTGATTACTACCAATGCGATCATATTTATACTAAAAATATGATCGCATTATTGAATTACCACTTGAAATAATTAGGAGGTATTAGTGGTTAAAGCTCTAGAAACCTTTGTTACATGGTATCGATAATAACCAAGTTAAATTAGAATGATCCAATTTCTAGTACTTGGATTAATTGTTGTCTATTGTCTTTAATAAGGTCAGCTAAGGTATACTGCTTTAAGCTATCAATAAATGCTGTAGTTGCTTCAGATAAGATTGAATTTAGATTACAAACTGGAGAAATCCGGCAGCTAGGTGAAGTACAATTAATGATCTCCATTGATGATTCAAGTAATATTACAATGTCTGCAAGATTTAATGATTCTGGAGTACGAGATAAATAAAAACCACCACCTTTACCACGCTTAGTTTCTATGATTCCTTCTTTACCTAATTGGTGCACAATTTTATTAATATGATTCCTTGATAAATCATATATTTTACTTATCTCATCAATACTCACTTTCTGACCGTCAGGCAATACCGCCAAGTAAGTTAAAAGCCTTAGTCCATAATCAGTGTATCTGTTTAACTGCATATTTTAATTCTAAATAGACGTACTATAAAATATATTTTATTTGTATATTTTAATATATGCAAGTACTCATTACTCTATTCCAGCCTAGCTTTACACTCTATTTATACATACATCAGACTCTTAATTCTTAGCTACTACATCATGATATACATTCAAATTTATTAATACCTTGAAGTGCAATCATTCTTAAAATACAAGCGATTTTGAATATGGCGGCTAAAACTATAGTTAAAATATGTGAGGCTATTTGTATTGATAGTTGAAAATATTCAGAGTAAGGATATGAAATTAATATGGATATAACGACACCTGCGAGTGTAAAAAAAAGTACTAAATTACTTATATTTTTAAGCAGTTGATAAGATTGCTTAGAGTGCTGTTTAACCATAATATTCACCAATTAATTGCTATGACTTTATTTTATAAAAATCATCTGAAAACAATCAGATAAAGTAAATATTAATTTACACCACCTAAAGATACATGTCAAATGCATCTTTAGGTCTTATTCATGAGTAATTGCATCAGCATTACTCATATTACAATAGGCCATAACTTCAGCTTCAGTATGAGGAATGCCTGCTGCATCAGCAAGCTCCCACGAACGCTCACAGCGTTGAGTTCGTTCACACCACATATAACCCGCGGAAGGCAAGCAACCATATTCGTCACGATCGCCGCCGATAAGCGGTGACTCTGAATCAGATTTACTACAGGCTGTAATACTTAATACTAGCAAGGTGAATAAACCATATTTTAAACGCATAGTGTGCTCCTGATCCTATATAAAAAATTTCTGGTTCATACTTAGTATCCTTGCATAATAAAAGTCGTACTTTTAGCTGAATCCGTATGGGTTAAGATGCAAGTCGCAGTGGTACTCTCAGCGATGCTCATTGGCGTAACAGTGTAACCTAAAGGTAATGATGAACCACTGAGTAGACTTCCAGCATCATCACAATTATCAATGTGCACGGCCTCTCCTGTAGATACTCCCGATTTAGAGATCATTTTGGCAGCGTAATTAAACGTATTTGCACTTTCAATACTACGGGCAATATTAATCACACTGACATCTAGTGCGGCATCGGTAAGATCAATAAATCGAGGTACAGCCATCGCACCCAATATCCCTGATATAACGACAACTGCACTTAATTCAACTAACGTAACTCCAGCTTGTTTTTTCATGTTTTAGGCCATCCATGATCATGAGTCTACTATTATTTTTGCTGATAAATGTGGACAGCAAAAGCTCACAGCCAATTACAATATTGAGATAAATATTACGCCAACAACTAAGAGTATAGCTACAAAACAACAAAGCATAACCATTGATATATAACTAGTTTCATACATAGTAACTGTAGTGCTACAATTTTTATTTTGCATTCTAAAGTTTAAAATAATCACAAAAAAACGGGCTTGAAAGCCCGTTATCGGTATCATTAAAATCTAATGATTAATTACATATTATGCTCAGCAAAAGAAGCTAAACGGCTACGTTGCACTCCTTTTAAGAACACATTGGCACTGCCGTCAAAATCTTTAAAGCGTTCCACGATATAAGTAAGACCCGAGGTTACAGCGGTCAAGTAACTACTATCAATTTGCGATAAATTACCCGAACACACAATTTTAGTGCCCTCGCCACAACGCGTAATAATGGTCTTAAGCTGCGCAGCAGTGAGGTTTTGACACTCATCTAATAATACAAACGCATTTTGAATCGAACGACCACGCATAAAGTTTACTGACTTGAACTGTAAGTTCGCTTTCTGCTTAATGTATTCAACTGAGCCATCTTTACATTCATCGTGTTTATGCAAAACTTCTAAGGTATCCGTGATCGCGGCCAACCAAGGCAACATTTTTTCTTCTTCCGTTCCAGGTAAGAAACCGATGCTTTCCGCAATTTCTGGCGTGTTACGTGTAACAATCACCTTGTCATACATTTTTCGCTCAACGACTTGCTCTAACGCAGCAGCCATCGCCAAAATAGTCTTACCACTCCCAGCGGGTCCGGTCAGAATGACCAAATCAATATGCGGATTAAGTAAAGCTTCCAGCGCCATGCCTTGATAAATATTCTTAGGATGTATACCCCAAGCTTTTTTTGACATCAGACGTTCACGGCCTAAATCAACAAAACTAATTTCTCCCTTGTCCTTTCCGACAACACGGGCGGCAAAGTGATCCGTTTCATCAATCAGGTATTGGTTAATAAAAGTATCTTTAAGCAATTCCGTTTCGACAGTATGAATGGTCTTTGAACCCATCGTTTCACTTTTCATGCTTTCACTGTGGCATTCGTTTATCTCTTGCCAAAAATCGCCAGCGAATTTATGAAAGCCGGTCGCTAAAAATTTAATGTCCTCAATCAATTGATCAGAACGGTAATCCTCTACCCGATTAAGCCCTGCGCCCTTCGCTTTCAAGCGCATATTAATGTCTTTGGTGACCAGTACAATTTCGCGATCAGATTGGTTTTGCAGGAACAACGCGGCATTGATAATTCGATTATCGGGTTCATTTTCAGTAAAGAAAACATCTTGCTTCATCACGCTATGATCAGCAAAAATAGAGATCTTGCCCAATTTATTTTTACTTTCTATTTTTTGCAATGGCACACCTTGACTGATTTCTTCAGGGGTGGCGTTTGAAAAAATATCCTCCAATGCACGAATAGCGACTCGTGCATCCCGACTGACATCCCTTTTTCTATCTTTGATATTATCGAGCTCTTCTAAAACAGTCATGGGGATCATGACATCGTGCTCTTGAAAGGTGAAGATAGATAAAGGTGCATGTAACAACACGTTGGTATCGAGAATGAAAACTTTGTTATTGGTACTTTCCATAAAAACACCTCTTTTAGTTCGACTAACCCTTAGCGCTTAGCCGTCGACCTTGTTGATTTCATTTTTAGCCATTTTTTTACAATATCTGTGCTGCAATACGATATACTTACAAAATACATACCTCTGATGACCCTATCAGGCTTTTATTACGGAAATAAGATGACAGCAACCAAGACAGCACTTGACCCTAAGCTATTTAAAAAAATCGAAATCATTTGTGAAAAAGGTGAAGAGCAGCTCGAAGCTGAAGAATACAAAACTGCGATCGATACCTTTATGCAAGCTTATGATCTTGTTCCTGAACCTAAGATCCACTGGAATGTATCAACATGGATCCTAACAGCACTAGGTGATGCACACTTCATGTTAGGCGATTGGCCGTCATTAGAAGAAGCAACGGGTTTTGCTATGTTATGCCCTGAAGGTGCGGTAAATCCTTATTTACACCTACGTTTAGGTCAAGCACACTTTGAACTTGGCAACATGGGGCCAGCGAAAGAGCAACTAGAAAAAGCATTTGAAGCTGAAGGTGAAGAAATCTTTGGTGATGATGATCCAAAATATTTAGCCTTTGCCAAAGCTAAATAAAACAATAATTCTACCACCCTCTTTTACTATTATAGTGGGTGGTTATTATTCTGACCAAAACATCGAACAAACAAGTACCTAATCTAAAATAAACGGTAAGCCTAATAACGCAGGAGTCGCTATTCTTACGCTTAAATTAGAGGATAAAATGACGTGAATAACAACTATAAAGGTAGGGCTCGTTAAATATAATAAATAAAAAAGCAGTTAATACTGATGGCAATCAATACATCCCTGCTCTATTACATACCGCACTATCGCTTATACGATCTCAGCTGCCACCACTGAAATTTCAACTAATAACGCCTCACGTGCCATACTCGCTTGTACACATGCTCGTGCAGGTGCATGACCCGCAGGTACCCATGCATCCCAAACTGCATTCATTTCAGCAAAGTCAGTCATCTCTTTGATATAAATCGTTGCTGATAGCATGTGTTCTTTATCACTGCCCGCTTGGGCTAATAAATCCGTTACTTTTGCTAACATGGTTTCAGTTTGCTCTTTGATTCCATACGTTGCATCTGCGCATACTTGGCCACATAAGTAGATAGTACCGTTGTGCTTTACAATACGGCTCATTCTTTGCTTTGTTTCTATTCTCTCTATCATGCTACCTATCTCTCAATCAAATATGTCCAAGGTCGGACTAATGGCTACATTTTAACTTGTATAGTAAATTTTTCCACCTAAATACATTTCATGTGTATAGATGGTACTTAGTTAAATCTCTGTAACAACCCTGCCTAAAAACAACATTATTGACATCTAATCAGCTACATTTTAACATGCGATCGTGAATAAACACTATTAAGGATAATGGAAATTGAACATAACAAAACGAATTTGTGCCACTATTTTATTGTCAGCCTTAGTACCGAATGCTATCGCTGCCACAGCGTTTACCTGTGATGATTTGATTGGGGAATGGAAGGCTCCGATGGGTAACAACCAGACCTTCATTTTTATGAAAATAACGCCATCGACAATCAGTAGTACAGACAGTAAGGTATTTTCAGTACAATATAATACGATGGGTACTGAAAATGTGGATGACTATGAAAATAATAATAATTTATTCTGCTTTGAAGGCCTTAATGACAAGGATGATCCTAAGGGTATAAGACCCTTAACAGTAGCGTTCGAAAATCTTTATGGTGGGCATTCAATTGGTACTTATAATGATGAACTACAGCAACTATGGGCAGGTTTATTAGCCAAGGATAAAACTAACAAAAAATTCATTTCTCGAATGGATTCGTTCTGGTTTACCAAAGAACAAAAATAAAAACCAACGCCGAGATATAAGTCGACCTGATCAAATGGCGGTAGTGTAACGACTTGATCAGGTTTGTTTATTGCTTAATGGCCAAACTCCATTTACGTAAAATTTTATTTTCGACTTTTGGCTCAATTTGCATGATCGCCTTATCTAATATTTTACGTAACATGGCTTGATCTTTACGCACTCCGAAGCGATAACGGTTCACGTATTTAGTTCGACCTGATACGGTTAAATTTTTAAGCCCAAGTTTGGCAATTTTGTAACGCAACACAAAAAGTGATTCAATCGTTGCAACTATCTCACCACTGGCCGTTCTTCTCAGTGCTTCATCTGTGCTATCGACACGACTCACAATAACTCGAGGGTAGTTGTTACGTAGGTATTCTTCATACACATAACCTTCTACCACGGCCACTGTTTTACCGCGTAATGATTTTAAGTTACGGATACCATGCACATTTTTTTTAGTCGCTAATGCTGCAACCGCTTCAACATAGGGAGCTGTAAAAATTAGCCATTGTGAGCGCCTTGGTGTTTGATTGAGAAAAGACAATACATCACACCCCCCACTACGAGTAACGTCTAAACTTTGTTGCCAGGTCTCTGTTTCTCGAACTTGAAATTCGACATCTAACATCGCCGAGAACACAGCTATATAATCAGCAGCAATACCAATGTAACCCAGTTTAGGGTCCCATGCTTCGTAAGGCATCCAGTTAGGATCGATACACAACTTTATCGGCGCGCGAGCAGAGAGATAGGTACGTTCCTCTGCAGTAAGACGTATTTTATCAATACCCGCATGGGCATAAAGGCTAATACTGGCTAAACTTAGTGAACATAATACAGCGATAATACAGCTCGTTTTTGTCATCGTCTTGCTTACCTCATATGGCGTTTATCCAATATAAGTTAAGACTATAATCGTCTAGCTATCTAGTAAATAACCACAATTATTCACGTTCATCGCTCATTTTAATTGCGATAAATTAGATAACATGCGTAAACACCCTAAAAATAAATGTCTTTAAGCCAGTGATAGAATTATAATTAAACCCAAATATCACTCGATTAAAATGCCATGAAATATTTAATATTACTCACAGTACTACTGAGCGGCTGTAGTAAGTATCCGTTACAAACAAATTTAGATAAAGATAACTTCACCGAATACTTCTCTATTTCAGGTGTCGAATATTACACTGCTGGCGCACTACAAAATTATCAGGTTGAACAACTGGGTTTAGTGGAAGGCGAAAGTTGCCAAACCGCCACGAACCTTCCTCCAGCAGAAGAGCAGCAAGCTAAAATTGCCGCCAAACGTAAAGCTGCTGCGCTTAATGCTAATGGTATTATTATTCGTTCATGTATCGCCCCTCCCGCATCTAAAGCCTGCCTTAGCAGTTATGTGTGCTATGGCGATGCTATCAATGTAAGTCCTTTAAACCGCAGTAATGACGACAGTTGATAATGAAACTAGAACTCGAAACCGTTGGGATTATCCATACCCCATATAAAGAAAAATTTGCCGTGCCGCGTCAACCAGGTTTGGTTTCCGCGGCTAAAGCACAGCTCATTTTAAGCCCACCATTTGATGAAGCAGATGCCTTACGTGGGCTTGAGCAGTTTAGTCATGTATGGCTGATATTTGCTTTCCATGAAACCATGGGTAAAGGCTGGAGTCCGACAGTACGTCCACCCCGTTTAGGCGGTAATGAACGCTTGGGTGTTTTTGCCACCCGTTCAACATTTCGCCCTAACCCGTTAGGCCTGTCGGTAGCGAAACTTGATAGTATTACAATTAAAAATAATCAGTGCATTTTGAATTTATCAGGCATTGACTTGGTCGATGGTACGCCGATTTTAGACATCAAACCTTATGTGCCTTATGCTGACAGTTTACCTGATGCTCAAGCGGGTTACGCAACTGACGCCCCCATTGCAGATATGCCTGTCACGTTTACAGACGAAGCCTTGAATCAAATTGCAGCACAGAGAAAAAAGCATCCCGAATTACAGACCTTTATCGCACAGGTATTAGCTCAAGATCCACGTCCTGCTTATAAAAAGAATAAGACAACACGCCAAGAATACGGAGTAAAGTTGTATGACTTTAATGTACGCTGGACAGTAGAAGATAATATCACGACTGTATTTTCGGTAATTAAAACTGACACAATAACAACGCTTGCGACAGTCACTACACCTACAAAAGAAACTGAGCCGGAAAGTACAAATGATTGATTATATTGCTCAGCACAAGCGTCGCTTAGCGTGGATGCCGGGTTTATATTACAAACTAAAACCCAAAGCATTAAGCTGGGCGAAAACGTGGCAAGCCGACCTACAAACTTATGTCATGTCGGTCGAAACCGTGGAATTTGGTGACAATTGCTTTATTGCCCCCGATTGTCATATGTTTGCAGAACCCGGCCGTAAGATCACCATGGGCGATAACTGTTTCTTCGCTGCTGCGAGTTTTATTCACGGGCCAATGACACTGGGGAATAATGTTGCGATCAATCACAGCTGCTCATTAGACGGGGGGAAAAATGGCATTATCATTGGTGATGATACCCGCATTGCCAATAACTGCCGTATCTATGCCTCTAATCACGGTATGCATCCTGACCAAGTTATTTGGCAGCAAGCCTCAACCTCCCAAGGCGTGATTATAGGTAAAGACGTTTGGATTGGGGCTAACGTAGGAATTGTCGATGGCGTGACGATTGCGGATAATGCAGTGATTGGGATGCAAAGTGTGGTAACGAAGGATGTACCACAATGGGCAATAATGGCTGGAAATCCCGCGCGTCAAATTGGCGACAGACGGGATAAAAAAGACAGTCTGCTAAAACAAATTCAGACCGCGTGACGGTCTGAATTTTCCTATATTGTTAATTTCAACAGGCTTATAAGAAGAACAGACGCCATAACCAGTTCGAATCTAAATCTTCTTTACAGGTGCGATACTGACCCGCATATTTCAACGAACGCTGGTTTACTTTCTTCGCCACTTTCTTCAACCACGGTTTTTGGTTATAGGTTTTACGCTTATAACCGCCCCAACCTTCGTGGTAATTCAAGTATTGCTTCTCGGCATCCCATTTAGATACCCCATTGATTTTTTGAGATTTATTAATAAACCACCCCATAAAATCCATGGCGTCATGAAAATCAGAACGGCTTGACCAGCTATTTCCTGTTTCCTTAACGTAATCACCCCAGGTCATCGTTTTTGCTTGGGCATAACCATAGGCAGAACTCGCGCGTCCTGTCGGAATAATCCACCAATACTGCATTGGCGGCTGGGCATTATGCTTAAATGAGCTTTCTTGATACATCATAGCCATTGGCACATGCACAGGCACGCCCCATTTTTCTTTACTGTCGATGGCCGCTTTATACCAATCGTATTTTTCAATAAAGATATCGCAAATATTTTCCGGATTACGAGGTTGTGACGAGCAACCAAACAATACGCTGCCGACTATTATAAGTGCAGCTAATCTCAGTGTTTTTTTCATTTTAAGTAGCATAAATCCAATTTTGGCAGCCAGTATATGGCCTACGAGAAACGAATAAAAGGACACCAGTCAAAAATAAATAAAACTAATCACGAACTTTTACTGTTTACTCAGGCGTCGCCCTGTTAAAATCGCTCTCTTATATCGATTTTATTAGTAAATAAAGGAACGTTATGCGCAGCAGCAATTACTTGCTTTCAACTTTGAAAGAAACTCCAAATGACGCAGAAGTAATTAGTCACCAGCTAATGCTTCGTGCAGGTATGGTTCGTCGTCTTGCATCAGGTCTATACACTTGGTTACCGACAGGCTTACGAGTTTTACGCAAAGTAGAAAACATCGTACGTGAAGAGATGGACAAAGCAGGTGCTGTTGAAACTCTAATGCCAATGGTTCAACCAGCAGATTTATGGCAAGAAACAGGCCGTATCGATAAGTTTGGTCCTGAATTGTTACGCATTAACGATCGCCACAACCGTCCTTTTGTTTTAGGTCCAACGCACGAAGAAGTGATCACTGACATCGCGCGTAAAGAAATCAACAGCTACAAACAACTGCCGTTGACGCTTTACCAAATCCAAACTAAATTCCGTGATGAAGTTCGTCCTCGTTTCGGTGTGATGCGCTCGCGTGAATTCCTGATGAAAGATGCATATTCTTTCCATTTATCAGATGAATGTCTAAACGATACGTACAACAAAATGCATCAAGCATATTGCAATATCTTCGAACGTATTGGCCTAGAGTACCGTCCTGTACTTGCTGATACAGGTTCAATTGGTGGTGCTGTATCTCACGAATTCCACGTACTTGCAGAAAGCGGCGAAGACGATATCGTATTCTCTGACGGCAGCGATTACGCAGCAAACATCGAAAAAGCAGAAGCACTAGCACCTGCTGGCGAACGTCCTGCAGCAACGCAAGAATTAACCGTTGTTGATACACCAGATGCACACAGCATCGAAGACGTTTGTAAATTCTTAAGCGTTGACGCAACACAAACAGTAAAAACACTGCTTGTTGCTGCTGAAGCAGAAGAAGGCGCAGCACAAGGCGTTATCGCACTTGTTCTACGTGGCGACCATGAACTAAACGAAGTGAAAGCAGAAAAAATTGCTGGCGTTGCGTCCCCGTTAACATTTGCTAACGAAGCTCAAATCCAAGCAGCAGCAAACTGCGATGCAGGTTCTATCGGTCCTAAAGGTCTGAACTGTCCTGTTGTTGTTGATCGTTCAGCTGCACACCTAGCAGACTTTGTTTGTGGTGCTAACGTTAATGGTCAGCACATCACTGGCGCTAACTGGGACCGTGATATTGCAGAATACACAGTTGCAGATATACGTAACGTGGTTGAAGGTGAAGCGAGCCCATGTGGTAAAGGTACACTGTCAATTAAACGTGGTATCGAAGTAGGTCATATCTTCCAACTTGGTACTCAATACGCTGAATCTATGGGTGCTGGCGTACTGAATATGCAAGGTAAGCAGCAAACGATGACAATGGGTTGTTATGGTGTTGGTGTTTCTCGTATCGTTGCTTCAGCAATCGAACAGAACCACGATGAAAACGGTATTATCTGGAACGAGTCAATCGCACCATACAAAGTATCTATCATCCCAATGAACATGCACAAATCAGCAGACGTGAAAGAAGCAGCAGAGAAAATCTACGCTGAGCTTCAAGCCGCTGGTATCGAAGTACTATTTGATGATCGTAAAGAGCGTCCAGGTGTTATGTTCGCGGATTCTGAACTTATCGGGATCCCACACAACATCATCATCGGCGATCGTAGCCTGAAGAATGGTCTAGTTGATCACAAACTACGTACGACTGGTGATAAGACTGAAATCGCACTGACTGACATCGTAGAGCACATTAAAAGCCTACTAGCATAAACAAATACGCAATTAACTAACTTCGGTTAAGTGAACAATCAAAGCCAAGCATCTGCTTGGCTTTTTCGTGTCTGAAAGCCTAACTTACTCTTTAATTAATCATAATTATTATATTTTGAATCACTCAAAGCTAATAATTCAAATGAGCACAATGCATTGATTTATAAAGTAGTTTAAACTTAACTTTTAGTTTTAATGTCATTTAAATAAGCATTTAGTCGTTAAATGAAAGCAGTCAAAAATAAAGGTCATCACCATGAAACGGATTTTCACCCCTCTTTTAATAATGTTAAGCATGTTGTCATTCAACAGTTGGGCAAATGACGGCGTCTTAAAGCGCGCTTATCAATCACAACAAAGTGATATCCAAGTTAAGGGGTCTGGTAAGGTAACGCGAATATTACCCGATGATAATGACGGTTCTCGCCACCAAAAATTTATCCTACGTTTGAACAACCGCCAAACCATATTAATCGCACATAACATTGATTTAGCACCCCGCATTAAGAATTTAAAAGTCGGCGATGTAGTGCAGTTCTACGGTGAATACGAGTGGAATAGCCGAGGTGGGGTTATTCATTGGACGCATCGAGACCCGCGTAATAATCATCAACATGGTTGGTTAAAACACCAAGGTCGGATTTATAATTGATTTAACGCCCGCTATCATCTAAAAACCCCTATATCACAGTATTAATTTGGCGAAGCAGTGAGTCTTTAACAATAATTAATAGAGGATATTTCTTCTTTGATTAAACAGAATTTTATCTATGGATTTGGCTTGTTATGGCAGGGACTAAACAAGGACTATTATTGACAGGAGGTGGCGCAAGGGCCGCGTATCAAGTCGGTGCGCTAAAAGCCATTGCGGAGTTTTATCCCCGTAATCACGGTACACCTTTTAAAGTAATCACTGGTACATCAGCAGGGGCCATCAACAGTTGTGCGATAGCTTGCTACGCCAGTTGCTTTCGCTTGGGGGTTAAAAAGCTCGAATACATCTGGAATAACTTCCACGCCAACCAAGTATTTCAATGCAGTTTTAACGAAATATCACGGCACTTGTTACTTACCTTTTTATCACGATTCCAGTCGCCACACGTGGTGCGACAACCGGTATCCCTGTTTAACAACAAACCCTTGCGTAAACTGCTGGATCGTTATTTGGATATGCGCCGTATCGACATTAACATTCAACGCAAACACCTAGATGCGATTTCGATCACCGCATCTGATTATAGCAACGGTGATTCCATCAGCTTTTTTCAAGGTAATCAGCAATTACAAGAATGGCAACGCGCCCGTCGCAGTGGGTTACGAACACAGTTACACGCCCACCATTTATTAGCGTCTTCCGCTATCCCTTTGGTCTTCCCTTGTACCCAAATAGGCCATGATTTTTATGGTGATGGTTCCGTACATCAGCTATCACCATTGAGCCCCGCCATCCACCTTGGCGCAGAGAAGTTACTGGTGATCGGTGCAGAACAACCACCACAAAAGCTTAAACCTGGAGAATTACGCCAGACTCCATCAGGTGCCGATATCGCAGGGCATCTACTCGATACCGTTTTTACCGATACCTTAAACTCTGACATTGAACGGTTAAAACGTATTAATGACACCCTAACATTAACTCCAGAATCACAACTATCAACGTTAAATATAAAACAGATTGGCTTATTCCACTTAGCCAATGAACATGATATTAATGCCATTGCCGATGAATACTTTTACGAATTACCCATCACCATCCGAATGCTATTACGCACCATAGGGGTAAATGAACACAGCCATTCTTCAATTACGTCTTATCTGATATTTGAACAAAACTATACGCGTGAATTAATGCGCTTAGGCTATCAAGATGTATTAAAACAAGAACAGGAATTAAGGGCTTTTTTAAATATATAATCTAGCCAGCCCAACCACCTAACAAACAATGTTCCGCCCGCTTTACATAACGAGAAGGCCCACAAACCAGTACCACATCACCCACTTCAAAAATAAAGTCTTGATGAACTTGAGTCAACTCAATTCCTTGTCGGCGCACTGCACGGTAACTGACTTCTTTTAATTTCACTTCTGCGACTGTTTTACCAATCGCGTAAGCACCAAACTCAAGCCGGATCGCGTGTAACCGTTCTAACGCTTCACTTTCTTCAAAAGACACATTGCTTTCACCACCAAAATAAAAACCGTGTAAATGGTTATAATGCCCCTTTCGTTCATGCTGTAAGCGTTTCAAAATACGTTTAATTGGTACACCAGAAATAGCCAATACATGCGAGACCATCATTAAACTCCCTTCTAAGGACTCAGGCACCACATCAGTCGCCCCCGAGTTATGTAACATCTGTATATTGGAGTCATCAGTGGTACGTACTAATACCTTCGCATCAGTTAATGGTTTAACTACCTTTAACAACTCAATGGCTTTCTCTGTATCGTTAAATGTGATAATAATCGACTTAGCTTTCTCTGCACCTAACATCATTTGAATTTCACGGCGACTGGCATCACCAAATTCAATTTTTTCACCACCATTTAAGGCTTCTTGTACACGAACAGGATCACGATCGATAACAGTATAAGGGATACCTTCAATTTTTAAAAAACGCGCGATAGTTTGCCCGCTGCGGCCATAACCACAAACGATCACATGATCACTGTATTGCCCAGGAAGTGGTGGTGATAGTCCACTTTTACGTTTAGGTTTAGGCTGAAATAATAACCGCTGCACGATTCCCTGATGACAATCAATGAGCCAAGGTGTCATTGCCATACTGATCACCCCAACACCAACAAGGGTCGAAATTAACGGTAAAGGTAATAATTCCAATTTTCCAGCTAACGCCAATAAAACAAAACCAAACTCCCCCATTTGCGCTAATACTAAGCCTGTACTAAGCGCATTACTGCTGCTTTCCCCTAACCATTTAGCAAGTATAAACACCAGGATAATCTTGCTTAACATCATCACCACAAGCACTATTATTAAACGAGGCCAATCCTCGATTAAGCTCGGTAAATTAAGCAGCATACCGATGGTGATAAAGAAGAGTCCCATTAATACATCGCGAAATGGACGGATATCAGCTTCGAGTTGATGGCGATAAGGCCCCTCACCTAGCATCATACCAGCTAAAAAAGCGCCCAATGCCATAGATAAACCTAACCAATGGGTCATAAGCCCTGCGATTAAGGCCACTAGTAATGTCGACATGACAAAAAGCTCATCAGAACGAATTAAAGCGATCTCTTTAAACAAGGTTGGTAATATCCAGCGTCCCACGGATAAGATCAAAAATACCGCGAATAGACCTTTGACCATTGCCCAACCCATTTGCTCGGCAATCAGCATGACATCGCCACTTTGCTGCGCCAATAAAGGGATCATAATAAGGAAAGGCACCACCGCGATATCTTGAAATAACAGCACACTGATAGAAAGCTTAGATAAGCGACTATTCAGTAATTTCGATTCAGCTAACTGCTTGATCACAATAGCTGTTGATGACATTAACATCGCAGATGCAACGACAAATGCTTGTGCCCAATAGAGTGAAGCAAACAACCCGAGCAGCATAAATAGCACGCCAACACTCAGCACTTGCCCACCACCAAGCCCCACAACTAAATGTCGCATCGATAATAAACGCGGCAGTGAGAACTCTAAACCTAATGAAAACATGAGGAAAACGACGCCCAATTCGGCAAACAGTTCAATATCAGCTTGTTCAACAATTAATTGAAAGCCATAAGGCCCAGCAATCATACCCGTAGCAAGGTACGCGAGAATAGGCGGTAAGTGGATACGTTGGAATAACGCCACGAGTGCAACCGCAAGAGAAAGTAATTGAATGATATCAATAAACAAATTATTTTCCTCCTTAATCAGTTACATGAACGCCATCAATAGCGTGACTAAGATAATAAAAACAATGCCACTAAAGAATATGTACTAGCTCCCGATTTAACAAGTTGACCAAAGGATCAATAACAAAGATCCGCATTAATTAACCCTAATTTTTTAAAATATGGTACACAATATGCATTATTTAACATCACACTAGACTAGTGATTTTTTTGACTGAGGTTAAAATGGATAATTTAAGCATCATAAACGCCCCCAAAATGCATACTAATTATGGGCTTACTACGCCAAAGCGACAACAGAAGTTAAGCTTGGCACAAACCATTACCACGTTAAAAAAATTACAAACTAGCCTAGACGTCAATTCTTTGTTACATAATTTTGCCGCAATAGCGGCACAGCATGTCCGCTTTACCGGTTTAAGTTTTACTGAGGCAGCCAACAATATCCAATTAAAGACTGACTGCACCGCCGTTTTTCAACAACATTATCATTTGACGGCACAAGGTAAAGATTTGGGGTCATTGGTATATAGCTCAGTCAAACCATTACAAATTAATGAACTCTGCGTATTAAAAGAATTACATCAACTGCTGGTCACTAATCTCATGCACGCCTTAATGCTACAAGAAATGCAAATTAGGATCATGAAAGATCATTTAACCGGTTTAGATAATCGCGCGAGTTTTGATGAAAACATTCAGCGTTCTTATAGCCAATGCCAGCGTCATAAATCCAACATGGCGTTATTGATTACTGACTTAGATGATTTCAAACGTATCAATGATACTTATGGCCATCAATTTGGTGATCGTATTTTGAAACATTATGCGCGCGTATTGCAGCGTAGTATTCGTAATAGTGATATCGCATTCCGATTAGGTGGCGATGAATTTGCAATTATCTTGCAGCCAGCATCAGAACAATCAACTCGCTTAGTCGTAGAGCGTATTGACGCTGAAATTAACAATGACTCACTACTGAGCGAATTTCAGATCACCTCTGCAATTGGTTCGGCAACGTGGCGAACAGGTGAAACGATCGAGAGTTTATTTAAAATAGCCGATGAAGACCTGTATAACAGTAAATTAAATATCAAATAAAAAGCTCACCAAACTAGGTTTGATGAGCTTTGTTAAGTATAGAACAAAATGTACTATTTATTTTTACCGTTAAACGTATTATTTCTTACCATTAAATCGTAATAGTCTTAATGCATTAGCTGTAACAAGTGCAGTGGCCCCTGAATCCGCTAGAATAGCAACCCACAGTCCTGTGAATCCAAGTAATGTCGTCACCAAAAACACAGCTTTAAGCCCAACCGCCAAGGTAATATTTTGTTTAATATTAGCCAATGTTTCCTGACCAAGCTCAACCATGTGTGGCAATTCAACTAATCGGTTATGCATTAATGCTACGTCTGCCGCTTCTAACGCTACATCGGTACCACCGCCCATCGCAATACCAAGTTTTGCACGCTTCATTGCTGGCGCATCGTTAATACCATCACCCACCATTGCAGTATCTTTACCCTGGTTAAGTTCACCAACAATACGTGATTTATCTTCTGGTAATAGTTCGGCACGATATTCCATGCCTAGCGAATCGGCGATTACTTTCGCTGTTCGGCGGTTATCGCCCGTTAACATCACGGCATTAATACCGAGTTTTTGTAATTTTTCTACCGCTTCACGCGCATCTTCACGAATACGATCAGCCAGTGCAACCAAACCAATAACGATCTCGTTTTGCAGCACTACAACTGTAGTATTGCCGCCATTTTCGAGGTTTACGATAGCACTTCGAACCTCAGGAAGTTGCGCTAGCTGTGCGGTCATATGGTGCGGAGCTAATAACTTAATTAACTGTGCAGACTCACCCAGTTGAACTTCACCTTGTACACCCAAGCCCGCTAATGTCTGGTCATTACTAACCGCTAACAAAGCTACTGATTTTAGTTCCGCATGCGTCAATATCGCTTTTGCTAATGGATGATTCGAAGTTTGTTCAATACTCGCAGCAAGCTGTAATACCTTATTTTCATCATCAATAAAGCTAACGATGCTGGTCACTTCGGGTACACCTTGCGTTAATGTACCGGTTTTATCAAAGGCAATTTGTTGGATACGGCCAATCTGCTCTAGCGCTGCACCACCTTTCACTAACACGCCACGTTTACTGGCTGCAGATAATGCCGATGTCACTGCTGCAGGTGTAGATATTACTAAGGCACAAGGACAAGCAATCAGTAACAATGTTAACCCTTTATATACCCACTCAGTCCAATCACCGCCAAACAATAATGGTGGTACAATCACAACAACTAATGCTAATAACATCATTGCAGGTGTGTACCAACGACTGAATCTATCAAGGTAACGTTCGATTGGTGCTTTGTTTTCTTCCGCTTCTTCAATCAGATGTAGAATACGGTCAATCGCATTATTACCAGGTTCTGACACAACACGTAATTGCGCAACACGATTAACAGCTAAGCTACCCGCCATCACAATATCGTCAGCTTGATGCTCAACAGGAACAGATTCACCCGTTAATGCACTTTCGTCAAAACTAATACCAGAAGCAAGTAACGCACCATCAGCCGGTAGACGATCGCCGGGTTTAATTTCAATAATATCGCCTGGTTGCAAGTCACTTGCTGCAACTAGCACGCGCTTATCACCCACTATTTTAGTTGCTTCCTCTGGCACTAATGACATTAATGATTTAACGCCTTTACGTGCTTTACCTGCTGCAAACGATTCCAGTTTCTCCCCGATCATGAACAGTACAAGTACCATTGCAGACTCTGCGGTTTCGCCTAAAATAAGGGCGCCGACGGTGGCGACTGACATTAATGTTTCGATGGCAAATGGGGTACCTGAACGCGCTAATTTAATTGAGCGGTTAATAACAGGAATAACACCAAATACACTGGCGAAGGTAAAAAGCCACTGACTTGCATCACTGTTAAATTGCGTTAGGATTGCGGCAATCACGATGGCACTGACTAACGTAATCGCATGCCAATGTTCACGGATGTTTTGTGATAGCGAGTCATCTTCTTCTACATTTTTAGCTTTTTTACCCGCTTCTTGTAACTTAAAGCCAGCCTTCACAACAGCATTAATAACGTCTTCTTTTATGTTATCAACAGTATTGCTATTGGTGTTTTTTTCGATATCAACAAGTAGTTTTTCGGTGGCGAATGCAACACGGCATTGCTTTACTTGTGGTAATGCTTGAACGACTTTTTCTACTTTACGGGCACAACTCGGGCAATCCATGCCAGTGACTAACCAAGATAAACGGGCAGTTAAGCTACTGGACTCGGGTTCCTCGTCGTCAGCAATAATCTCGTTTGATTCTACGGGTACACAGCAAGAATCGCTACTTGCAGATGTTACATTATGCTCATCTGTATGTTGATGTTCGTGTACGTGTGTTTTGCTGTGATCACTACCACAACATCCTGGATTTGATTTTGATGCGACTGCTGTTGCAGTATTGCCTTTACATGACATGCGTTTATCCTCGTAAATAGAATTGAATCAAAGTTAGTAATATAAATAACAGTTAAAGCGTTCAAGCCAGTTAACTTACATATAAATATATATTCATATTAAATTTCATTCAAGTGTATTTACAAAAAAAAGCTAACTCATTCGTTATTGTTCACGAAAAATAAGTTAGCAGTCATGTTCTTAAGCGCTATATTTAAGTTTTAACTCTCTACTCGTGCGTCAGTAGTTCAGACTGTAACTGCGCTAAGAAATCACGCATATACACGCTGCGTCGCTCTGCTTCCGCCTTTGCAGCCTGTGTATTCATACTCTCGCCCAACATCAGCAACTTAGTAAAGAAGTGATCGAGCGTGTACACATCGTCATTTGGCTCACGATCAACACAGAGTGGATCAATGCTGCTATAGAGCTGACGATTAAGCTTACCACCGACTAAAATACAGCGGACAATACCAATGGCACCAAGTGCATCCATACGATCAGCATCTTGTAATATTTTCGCCTCTAAAGTTTCCGGCGTAATATTCGCGCTAAAGCTATGTGCGACGATGGCATGATGAATAGCTTGGTGATATTGCTGAGGGTAATTTATCTCTTGTAAGAATGCCACGGCACGATCTGCAGCTAATAAAGAGGCTTGCTTGCGTTGTGGATGATCTTTCGCAACCGATACACAATCATGCAACCAAGCGGCGGGCTCTAAAATAGCCAATTCAGCCCCTTCACACGCACCTAGCTGTCTAGCGGTTGCAACAACACGCTCAATATGGTCGATGTCATGCGCGCGATCGGCACAACCAAGTTGGGTTAAAAATTCGATAAATAGGTTTCGCATGGCACTCTCTTTAAAATAAAACCTTTAAGCTAGGAGCTCGAATAAAAATTATGCATGCTCAGTCACGTGGCAAGCCAGATCATGTACCACATGACGAATATGGTGATCATCCAATCGATAAAGGATTTGTTTACCTTGACGTTCAGAGCGTAAAATACGCGCTTCACGTAAATGACGTAAATGGTGGCTGGTCAGTGATTGTGACATCCCAGTAACTGCTGATAACTCAGAAACAGGAACAGGTCCAGCCATACAGGCAAGTACTAAGCGAATACGGCCTTCATCACCTAACAAATGAAAGAGATGCGCGAGAGAAGCAATATGCTGATCATCTAATGCAGGTAATTCAGCACTACATTGTGGTTCTGGGCAACATTGAGATTCTAATTTTGGCATTCTGCCCCGCTAAGATAAAATGGAATGAAAGGAAAGTGTAACACTTAAGGTCATAGGGGCAACACCTACAGGGTTTGAAGATCAAAAATGCCAGCCTAATATACACGAATAGCGCATACTCAGCTGGCACTTATTTATCTATTAGCTGCGATCACATTAGCGGTAACACAGGCACCGTCAATGATTGGCAGTCTAACGCATTAGATAAACGCTAATTTCGCGATGAATACAACAGCTAATACATTCATACCTAAAGACACATCAGCAGAACGACCTGTGCAATGCTTAATGATAGTGAATGATAAGAAGCCTAAGATGATACCATCAGCGATTGAATACGTTAGTGGCATCATAATAGCGGTGATTGCAGCAGGAACGTAGTCTGTGAACTCACCCCAGTTCACTTTATGTAGGCTACCAACCATTAAGAAAGCAACATAGATTAACGCGCCAGCCGTTGCGAAACTTGGTACAACCTGAGCTATTGGTGCAAAAAACATTGCCGCTAAGAATAGTAGACCAACAACAACTGCCGTTAAGCCTGTACGACCACCTTCAGCAATACCCGCATTACTTTCAATGTAAGTTGTTACCGGCGGACAACCAATTATCGCACCCGCAACACTTGCAACACTGTCTGCAGTTAATGCTTTATTGAGGTTTTCAATTTTGCCATCTTTGTTATACATGTCTGATTTTTCAGCGACACCAATCATGGTACCAGCCGTGTCAAACATGTTTACAAATAAGAATGCGAGGATGATACTGACCATAGATACGTCTAACGCACCCATTACGTCCATTTTCATGAATGTTTTAGATAAGCCAGTTGGTAGTGATACGACTTGATCTGGTAGGCTGACTAAACCCATTACCACACTGATTGCCGTCGTAATAACAATACCGATTAATACCGCACCGAATACTTTACGTGTTGCTAAGATAGCGATAATTAAAAAGCTGAGTGAGCCTAAGATAACTTTAGGATCATGAAAGTTACCCAGTG
Organism: Moritella sp. 28; assembly: GCF_018219435.1. NCBI lineage: Bacteria > Pseudomonadati > Pseudomonadota > Gammaproteobacteria > Alteromonadales > Moritellaceae > Moritella > Moritella sp. 28. The sequence continues at coordinate 4,471,598 of NZ_CP056121.1, forward strand.
TCACTAACGTTGCAGGGCTTGCAGTGATGATGCCAGCTGCTTTTAAACCAATAATACCTAAGAACAGACCAACACCCGCTGTCATTGCGTAGCGCAAGCTGCTTGGAATACTATCGATAATCCAACCGCGTAGTTTCGTTACACTCATGATGACAAATACGATGCTTGAAATAAATACAGCACCTAATGCTACTTCCCAAGTATATTCCATTCCCTTTACAACAGCGAAGGTAAAAAAGGCATTAAGCCCCATACCTGGCGCTAGACCAACAGGCCAGTTCGCATAAAGACCCATGAAGATACAGCCAATTGCTGCACTAAGTGCTGTTGCAACGAATACAGCTTGGTAATCCATGCCCGCAATCGACATAATATCAGGGTTAACAAATAGAATATAAGCCATGGTGACAAAAGTAGTTAAACCTGCCATTACTTCTGTTTTAATTGTCGTATTATGTGCTTTTAACTTAAACAACTTTTCCATCAAAGTTGCAAAAGTAGAAGTGTTCGTTGAAGCAGAGGTAGACTGACTTGCGGTATTCATTAAGGTACTCACTTTTTGTTTCGTTCACCTTACTCACTGTATGACAGTGGCTGTCTGTACTTATTGCTCTTTAATGCAACTGATAGATACAAACTAAGGTGACTGGATATTTAATAAATGGCTATCGCTTAGCGGAAAAGTGGAAAGTTCTAAGCTGACAATTATTAAATAACCGGATTTAAAATATAGGTAATTATTACCTGCTATATTCACTTTGTGAACGGGCGGGATTATCTGCTAATTTGAGTTGAATTGAAAGTTTTTTGTCATTAAAGCATACGTTTATTATGTAAAACCATGATTTCAGTGCAAATTATGGACCAAACGCCTAAAAGTATAATTTTAGATAAAAAAATACCAGCACATGGCTGGTATTTTAATATAAACGTAATGTTTAATTAGGCTTAGTCACGAGCATAGATAACGTGACCGTCATCTTCTTCGTCCCAATCATCCCAATCGTCATCATCATCGCAATCTTCAATAACGGCGTGATTAGCAATTTGGTCTTTATGGTATTCATCCCATAAGAAGCCAACATCGCCATCATCTTCAACCGGCATTTCGATCTTAGGACGAGGCATAGACTCAATCTGTTCCATCATAGCGCGAACAAGGTCTTTGGTACCAACACCACTTGAAGCAGACATAGTATGAACTTCGCCTTCCCAATTAATCGCAGCCACTACCGCTTTAATTGTTTCTTCAGCTTCTTCATCTAATACAAGATCGGTTTTGTTAAATACTAACCAACATGTTTTAGCAGCTAGCTTGGCACTGTATTTTTCCAGTTCGCTAACAATAACTTTTGCGTTTTCAGCTGGATCACTCATGTTCTCAGGTAATAGGTCAACAATGTGAACCATTAAACGACAACGTTCTAAGTGACGTAAGAAACGGATACCTAGACCAGCACCATCAGAAGCACCTTCAATAAGACCTGGGATATCGGCAACCACGAAGCTACGCTCTGGGCTTGCACTTACTACACCTAGGTTAGGTACTAATGTTGTAAACGGGTAGTTTGCAACTTTTGGTTTCGCAGCAGAAATCGCACGAATGAAAGTAGACTTACCAGCATTTGGTAAACCTAATAAACCGACGTCAGCAAGTAACATTAGTTCTAAACGTAAGTTACGCACTTCACCTGGTGTACCTAGTGTCTTTTGACGAGGTGCACGGTTTACACTGCTTTTAAAACGAGTGTTACCTAAACCGTGGAAACCAGCTTTAGCAACCATTTTACGTTGACCGTGCATAACAAGATCGGCAATAACTTCACCAGTATCATCATCTGCTACACGCGTACCAACAGGAACACGTAAAGTGATATCTTCACCACGAGCACCCGTTTGATCTTTAGGACGACCATTCTCACCACGTTCCGCTTTATGGAAGCGGACAAAACGAAAATCGACTAGCGTATTTAAGTTTTCATCTGCAATCATATATACATGACCGCCATCGCCGCCGTCACCACCATCAGGGCCACCACGAGCAACATATTTTTCACGGCGGAAGCTTACACAACCACTACCGCCATCACCGGCTTCAACTTTGATTCGGGTTTCATCTACAAATTTCATTTCGCTATCGCTCCTACAAATTAGGAATGCAGTTAGTTGCACGGATTAACTAATCGATCTCTTAACCAGTAAGATCACTTCATCCGTAAAATAATTGAATCAATAAATTAATCCGTGCAGCTATCAACTTTATCAATGGAGAATTATAACTCGACAAGCTTAACCAGCAAGTATGATAAAATAATCTCGATCAATGACTACTATTTTTATTACTAATATTTATTTTAGCAATAAAAAAACCCCGCCATATAGGCGGGGTTTAAAAATTCTTAGTTTGTACTGAAATTATTCAGCTACAATGCTAATGAACTTACGGTTTTGTGGTCCTTTAACTTCGAACTGCACTTTACCGCTAGCTTTAGCGAATAGAGTGTGGTCACGACCACAACCTACGTTTGTACCAGCGTGGAATTTAGTACCACGTTGACGAACTAGAATGTTACCCGCAAGAACTGATTCGCCACCAAAGCGTTTTACGCCTAAACGTTTGCTTTCTGAATCACGACCGTTGTTGGTACTACCACCAGCTTTCTTATGTGCCATCTTTTAGTACTCCTAATTAAGCGATTTTAGTAATCTTAACTTCTGTAAACCATTGACGGTGACCCATCTGTTTACGAGAGTGCTTACGACGACGGAACTTAAGGATTTTAACCTTGTCCGCACGACCATGAGATACCACTTCAGCAGTGATTTTCTTACCTTCAAGGTAAGGTGCGCCAACTTCGATATTCTCGCCGTTAGCTACCATTAATACTTCGTTAAATTCGATGCTTGAACCAGCTTCAACGTCTAGAAGTTCTAGACGAAGAGTTTGACCTTCAGCAACGCGGTGTTGTTTGCCACCGCTTAGGAAAACAGCATACATGTTTTCTGACTCCGATTCGTGTCCAGCGTACCTTAGGTAGCGACACGTCATAATAATTTATAACAATGGCGCGAATTCTACTCAAAACTCCCCGGTTAGGCAAGCTGATTTTTAAAATAAATATAAATAAGCAGTAAAGTTGTAAATCGCTGCTGCTTAATCCTTTCGGCAATTCCAATTTAGTGTACAATTACGACATAAATTTGACGGGCATTTCAGCTTGTAGCCTACAATCAAGATAGAACTAGTTATCTATATAGCTATCAATAGCTTTTCAAATCGTCATATAACTATAAAAAGTAGCACGGAACTTATACTCATGGATATTAAAGCCATTCAAGCGTTATCAAAACAAGATATGGACGCTGTCAATGAACTCATTTTAGATCGACTGCAATCGGATGTTGCCCTCGTAAATCAAGTGGGTTATTACATTGTAAATGGTGGCGGTAAACGCATTCGTCCACTAATAGCAACGTTAAGTGCACGCGCGCTGGGTTACCAGGGGCAACAACATATTGATGTAGCCGCTATCATCGAGTTTATTCATACTTCAACCTTGTTGCATGATGATGTGGTTGATGAGTCAGACATGCGCCGTGGTCGTGAAACGGCAAATGCTGCATTTGGCAATGCGGCAAGCGTGCTAGTGGGTGACTTCTTATACTCACGCTCTTTTCAAATGATGGCAAAACTCAATAACAGTAAAATTATCGATATTTTGTCTGATGCAACCAATGTAATTGCTGAGGGTGAAGTATTACAGTTAATGAATTGTAATGATGCAGACACTGACGAAAAACGTTATATGGATGTCATCTACTACAAAACAGCCAAACTATTTGAAGCCGCTACGCAACTTGCAGCGGTTATCTCTGAGCAACCGGCACACATCGAACAAGCGATGATTGATTATGGTGTGCATTTAGGTGCAGCATTCCAGTTGATTGATGATGTGATGGACTACACAGCTGATGCTCAAGAGATGGGTAAAAACGTTGGAGATGACCTTGCAGAGGGTAAACCAACACTGCCATTAATTCATGCGATGGCGAACGGTACCGAACAAGAAGCATTAATGGTACGCGAAGCTATCGAGAAGATGAATGGCATGGATAATCTTGATGCCATTCTGGCGATACTTGACCGTACTGGCTCACTTACTTATTGCTTTGATAGAGCCCAGCAAGAAGCTGATTTAGCTGTTCAAGCAATTGCAGTACTACCTGAGTCAGAATACAAGCAAGCGCTGATCTCACTCGCTTACATTGCAGCAAACCGCAGTAATTAAGCAGTAACCGATTAGTGAATAAAAAGCCGTTTGATTCTTCGATACGCGAAGAATCAAACGGCTTTTTTGTACCTGAAACTACAGCCTTACCGTAAATCATTAGGCCACAAACGGTAACTAAGATTATAGGGTACGTAGCTTTTATAAATTGTAGATACAAAAAAGGCCGCATACGCGACCTTTTATTTATCAGTTTAACCAGGCAGACTATACGTCGTATGGGTTAACTAATACCATTGTTTCGTTACGATCTGGGCCAGTTGATACGATATGAATTGGCACGCCCGTAATTTCTTCAATGCGCTTGATGTAAGCGATTGCAGCTTCTGGAAGTTGCTCTAGAGAAGTAGCGCCGTATGTTACGTCACTCCAGCCTGGCATTTCTTCGTATACAGGTTTAACAAGTTCATAACCGTCAGCAGCCATTGGTGGCACGTCAAGGATTGAACCGTCTTGCTGCATGTAGCCAGTACAGATTTTCAACGTTTCTAAACCGTCTAATACGTCCAGTTTAGTTAGGCAGAAACCTGTGATGCTGTTTAACTGAATTGCACGTTTTATTGCAACTGCGTCAAACCAACCACAACGACGTTCACGTCCAGTAGTTGCACCAAATTCATGGCCTTTAGTACCTAGGTGATGACCAATTTCATCATCAAGTTCAGTTGGGAATGGACCAGAGCCTACACGCGTAGTGTAAGCTTTAGTGATACCAAGAACGTAATCGATGTGACATGGACCAAAACCACTACCAGTAGCTACGCCACCTGCAGTTGTGTTTGATGATGTTACATACGGGTAAGTACCGTGGTCGATATCTAGTAACGTACCTTGAGCACCTTCAAACATGATGTCATCACCGCGGCGACGTGCATCATCAAGAAGTGAAGTTACGTCTACGATCATGTCTAGTAGAATAGGTGCAACTTCGTGCATCTGTGCTAGTACATCTTCATAGCTTACTTCTGGTTCGTTATAGTAATGCTGTAGTTGGAAGTTATGGTATTCCATTACTTCTTTCAATTTAACAGCAAACAGTTCCATGTTGAATAGATCACCAACACGTAAACCACGACGAGCTACTTTATCTTCGTAAGCTGGACCGATACCACGACCAGTTGTACCAATTGCTTTTTTGCCAAGTGCTTTTTCACGGGCAGCATCTAGTGATACATGATATGGCAGAATTAATGGACACGCTTCGCTGATAAGCATACGCTCACGAGCTGGGATGCCTCGATCTTCAAGCATTTTAACTTCAGTCATTAATGCATCAGGTGCTAATACTACACCGTTACCAATGATACATTTAACGTTTGAACGTAAAATACCAGATGGAATTAAGTGAAGAACTGTTTTTTCACCATTGATTACTAGAGTGTGACCAGCATTGTGACCACCTTGGTAGCGCACAACATATTTAGCTCTGTCAGTTAGTAGATCAACTACTTTACCTTTACCTTCGTCACCCCATTGAGTGCCGAGAATAACTACATTCTTTCCCATGATACCGTCGCGGTTGTTGGTTAAAAGAGGATTCTAGCAAAATTTAAATCAAAATGTTTAAAAAATTTGATTTCTATCTCATTAAAATCAGAAAATATAAGTTTACTTGTTGTTCTGTTGCACAATTATATTACAACATAATCAATAATACGATACCGATTACGACCAGGCAACCTGCATATTTGCGTATTTTGTCAGCGGGCAGCTGCGTAATAAGGGTTAGCATTTTTTGCCATTGCTTAGGCATTATCATCGGCATAGTACCTTCGATAATCAATACAATCGCCAACGCTAACCACAGTTCATTACCCATCAAACCACCTCATTATAGTGCTATAAAGCGTTACTCACACAAAAATCACATAAAAAATCCGTTCACGAGGGAACGGATTTAAAATGAGTACAATCAACTCTAATTTAGAGCATATGACCGACTATTTTGCTGTAGCAACACGCACATTCGTTTGCGAACGCATTGCAACAATCGATATTATAATTGCAAGTACAGTGGGTAATACCCAAGCTAAACCTTGATCAAATAATGGTAAAAATTCAAAGCCACTCATTGCAATACCCGCTACTTTCATGCCGTCTAATAAACCAAACATGAATGCGACAACCATAACGAAACGGAATGCAAACTGTGGATTAGGGAAACGTTCTTGCAATAAGATTAGTGCAACAATCGCAATCGCAAGTGGGTATACCGCAAACAATACCGGTACCGAGATACTTATGAGTTGTGATAAACCAACATTCGCTACAATCGCACACGCGATGCAATTAATAATAACGAGCATTTTGTATGACCATTGTGGCTTTAACTCATGGAAAAATTCTGCTACCGCACTTGCTAAGCCTACAGCTGTCGTTAAACATGCTAATGTTACAACCGCCGCTAAGATGTACTGGCCAGGCATACCGAATAAGGCTTGTACATAAGTAGCTAAGATCATCGCACCATTTACATCAGCACCAGCGGCAATGAGAGATTGGCTCGTTGCGCCTAAGTAGAATAGTGAAATATAAACAAATGCAAGACCCGCAGCTGCGATAGAACCCGCCATGACTAAATATTTAAATTGACCCGCTTTATCTTTTACGCCTTTGCTTTTAAGTACGTTAATAATCAACATACCAAACATTAATGACGCAAAGGTATCCATGGTGTTATAACCTTCAAGGAAACCTTTGGTAAAAGGACTATCTATATACGCTTCACGTGCCGCGCCAATATCACCTTGTGGCATGATAAAGACCGCAATCGCTAATACCGTTAATAATATAATTAATGCCGGAGTTAAGATCTTACCGATGTTATCAATCATTTTACCTTGGCCTAAAGCGAAACAGGCAGTAATAATGAAGAAGATAACAGAGTACAAAGCCAATGTAGTATCGTTAGCTGCATCACCTAGAAAAGGTTTAATCCCCATTTCATAAGCAACTAAGCTTGTTCTTGGTGCAGCAAAGGCTGGACCGATAATGACATAAATAGCCACGGCAATCGCGGTGCCGACCATTGCCGGTAAAAAGCGTGTCATAGTAATTAAACCACCGCCTGCTTTTGCAACGGCGATGATTGTAATCAGGGGTAAACCGACAGCAGTAACAAGGAAACCAAACATTGCAGGCATAAATGATTGCCCAGCAAGATTACCTGCTAAAGGTGGAAAGATGATATTGCCTGCGCCTAAAAAGAAGGCGAACGTCATAAAGCCGATGGCTAAAACATCAGTTGTTTTTAACTTAGTTGTCATTAATATACTCTCTGCTTAGATGTTGTTGTGTTTTCATTTATCAACTTCTTCCGTGAAGTAAGCATGGAGAGATACTCTCCAGCCGGTGTAGCACAAAGTATTATAATTATGTTCTTGTAAAGAATTTTGTATCAGCCACTCACCCATTAATTACCGATACTAACAATCTGGTAATTAAGTGCAAGAGCAAATCTGCCAGCACTATAATGAAATTACATTTTTAGGTAAAAATCTTTAGTGATGGTCTGGTAATCATGGGAGTAACTGCCATCTGGGTTATGGACAGTAAGAGACTGGTTTTGCAATTGATTATGACCTCGAGAAATACTCATCAACATACGTTTGTAAGCCTTTGTATGCGTTGTTTTTATGTTCAGACACGTTATTTGCAAATTACCTAATTGTTGGCAGTAATTAACAAGTTCACAACCAGCATCATAAGGTAACACAAGTGCTATACGTCCATTTGGTGATAATAATTCCAGCGCACAATCCACGAGTTCCTGATGCGTTAAGCTTCCCGTATGCCTTGCAATTTTGCGGGCATCATCGGTAAAACTTTGGCCATGAATAAAATAAGGTGGGTTAGAAACGATAAGGTCAAACTTAGTATCTTTATCTTTACATGCCGGGGTGAATGATTGCAAAGCAGCATGTTTAACTACGATTGAAGATACCCATGGTGAGTTATCAATATTTTTTTTTGCTTGCTGGCACGCCAATTCGTCAATATCAATCGCGGTTGCTTGTAGCTCACCTTGACAGCGTTGCGCTAACATAAGACTAATAAGACCTGAACCAGTACCAATATCCAGTACTGTTAGCGGTGCTTCGGGCGTTGTTGTCACATCCGCCCAGCCGCCAAGTAAAATACCGTCAGTTCCTACTTTCATCGCACAATCAGCGTGTGAAACATGAAACTGTTTAAAACTAAAACCATCATTTTTATTTGTCACTGTATACCCACACTTTTATCTGCGCGTTATTACGATGGCGCTACTCTACACTAGTTTGCAGTACGCGGAAGCACTTTAGAACGCGAGAATGGGATCATTTGATGCATCAAAAAATCATTATCAGAAATAAGCTCTAACTGTTCACTAAGTGGTCGCCATGGATCATAGTTGAAGTAAAGATACACACCATAACCAACATCATGCTCTTTCACTTTGGTTGCTTCAGCCCCTAATTGTAATAATGAGATTGGTGTGTAATCCAGGCCTACTGTTAATTTATGACTATTATCAGTAGGGTCGTAATCATCATTCATTTGAATATCATCACCGAAGAAATACTCAAAAGAACTATGGAATTTTACGGTTGTCGTTATTGCGCCCTCGGCACGAATATCCACACTGTTAACTAGGTCACCTTCATGATCTTTACCAGACGTCGGAAAATAAATATTCGATGACAAATTAAAAATATAATTTGGGTCATCGTATTTAGTACCAACCGATAAACGGTGGTTACCGGAGTTCAACTCTATATCCCAGAAAGCATTAACACCCACACCAATAAGGCTATCTTCAGGTAAAATACCAATACCATTAGAGACTAATACATCTCCATTTTTGTAATCTATATTCGCTTGCCAGACAAGATCATCAGCAAAGATATCGTCAACTACGTAATCAATCCCAGGGTTACTAGCTAAGGAAGTTCCGTGCCTCTCGTAATCATCATAATTACTGTTTAACGTTATGCCAAAACTAAGATTAGAATAAAGTGGTACAGGAAATTCAAATGGTGTAAATTCTGGTTGTTCAGGCTCTTCTACTATAGGTGATGGTTTACGTTGCTCTTCACCGCCTACGTGACCACGATTCTTACCCCAATAACCTTTATTTGAAACCTTACCTTCACCTTCATTTTCAGAGTAGTACTTATCTTCAGCGGCATGAATAGAAGGAGACAGGGATAATAGCAGCGTAATAGAAGACAATAATACCGTTGGAAGTAGACCATGTGAGCTCATCGAAAACGTACCTTAATAATAAAACAACGAAGCTAAGATAACAAAATTATAGCCTCCAAGCTAATGAATATAATCAATCTCTATAATTACCAATCGGGCATTTAAATATCCCCATTAACGATTCTATCGCGCCAATAATACCGACAAAAAATAAGTACTATAATCGCGATTATTTCGTCACTTGAGTAGAAAACTAATACCCTCTAGGGCGCTAATCTGCCATAATGGCCGATTAGCGCTCAAAAATTTGACGTGTCTTTGTTTAAATACAGCAAATGATAACTTCATCTTCCTTTTTAACCTCTTGTATACGGTAGTTTTATGGACTTCGAAAGTCTCGATCTAGACCCTGAATTAATTGCAGCACTTACTGATAATAATCTTGTTAAACCAACATTGATTCAACAGCAAGTATTGCCAACTGCCATGGAAGGTAGAGATATCCTTGCATCTGCACCGACAGGTACAGGTAAAACGCTGGCATTTTTATTACCAGCTGTTCAGCATCTTCTTGACTTTCCACGTCGCGAATTAGGCCCTGGACGAGTACTTATCTTGACGCCAACGCGAGAACTCGCGAGTCAAGTATTCCAACAAGCTAAAATGCTAGCTGCCTATACTGACCATAAAGTATCGATGGTAACGGGTGGTGTTGATTATGCGCTACACGCTGAAGTATTAAAAAATAGTCTTGATATTGTCATCGCTACACCGGGTCGTTTATTAGAATATATCCGTCGTGATGCATTTGAATGCGCAGCCGTTGAAGTACTGATTCTAGATGAAGCAGACCGTATGTTAGATATGGGCTTCTATGATGACGTGAAAAAAATCACTGATGAAATGACTCGTCGTCAACAAACAATGCTATTTTCTGCGACCCTAGAAGGTCGTGGTATTGAGCGTTTTGCTGAAGAACTATTGAAAGAGCCAGCTAAATTTACAGCTAATCCTTCACGTAAAGAAAAAGCAAAAATTCACCAACTAATGCATCACGTTGATAATCATGCACACAAGCAAGCCTTGTTAGTGCATTGGTTACGCGACGAAAGCACAACTCGTTCTATCGTATTTGTAAAAACTCGTGAACGTTTGGCTGAATTAGTAAGCTATTTACAGTCTCAAGGTATTCCGTGTGCTTATTTACGTGGAGAGATGGATCAAGCAAAACGTACTCGTTCATTAAATCAATTTAAAAACGATAAAGTAAAAGTACTAATTGCTACTGACGTCGCCGCTCGCGGTATTGATGTTCAAGATGTAAGTCATGTATTTAACTTTGATTTACCACGTAGTGCTGAAGTTTATGTCCACCGTATTGGTCGTACAGCACGTGCGGGTAAGAAAGGTACAGCAATTTCATTAGTGGAAGCGCATGATCTACGTATCTTTGGTAAAATTGAACGTTACACTGAAGAAACAATTAAGCGTCGTGTAATTCAAGGTTTGAAGCCAAACAATAAAATTGCAATATCGAAAACCAAGAAAAAAGCGAAAGTAGCGGCGACTGGTAAAAATAAAGTATCAGCGAAAGCGAAGCTTAAAGCTAAAAAACGCACCAAGAAAAATAAGTCTAAAAGCAAGTAATCGCTAAACAGACGATAGCTTAAATTAGCTTGATTAAAAAAGGCGTTAAATTTATTTAGCGCCTTTTTTGTATCTCAATATTAGATATTGATATTAAATTTTCAAACATAAATTGGGTCTGTATACGATAAGTCATGTCGATAGTTAATTCGTAGGCGAGTATTGAATAGAAAAGCGTTGAATTGTGTATTTATTAAATCCCAGATATAGAAAAGGCAGCACACAGTGCCGCCCTAAGTCTATACTTTCAATCCATGAAACTTGTAGCTACCCTGCTAAGTCCTGACTCTATTCATTCCATTAAATTTCCACTTCCCAATCCGTCGGAGTGTCCTTTTGCCTTCCTAGCACAATAAATCGATCCTGATTTATTTCTGTGTCGCGTCCTGCAACTTAATCCTTTGGTCTTCTTCCTGAAGCTGTCCTTGTGTCGCATCCTGCAACTTAATCCTTTTGGTCTTCTTCCTGAAGCTGTCCTTGTGTCGCGTCCTGCAACTTAATCCTTTGGTCTTCTTCCTGAAGCTGTCCTTTGTGTCGCGTCCTGCAACTTAATCCTTTGGTCTTCTTCCTGAAGCTGTCCTTGTGTCGCGTCCTGCAACTTAATCCTTTAGTCTTCTTCCTGAAGCTGTCCTTTGTGTCGCGTCCTGCAACTTAATCCTTTGGTCTTCTTCCTGAAGCTGTCCTTGTGTCGCGTCCTGCAACTTAATCCTTTAGTCTTCTTCCTGAAGCTGTCCTTGTGCCGCGTCCTGCAACTTAATCCTTTGGTCTTCTTCCTGAAGATGTTCCCGCTCCGTCCTTGTGCTTATAAATATACGTCATTAACGTTTCGCAAGAAGCACGTAAATTCAATTAAATTACAATCTTTTACAAGATCACACACAAGTAAAAATATAAGCCATTGATAAAAATAAGTATAACCGTGAAGCACGAGTATAAGACTAGGTCTAACATCGAGATAAACACAGTGATGTAACGGTTATATCCCTCACCACAAATAGTCGATATCTTACACATTGAAGCCTGCCAGCTCAGTATATAATGTTGTTTATTTAAAATAGACAGAATATACCCAAACTAAAGTTGTAAAACTTAAAATATAGCGATAAGTAATGCTGTTAAAACAAACATACCATATACATCTATAAGTAGACCTAAAGGTAAGAAGTAAGGTTATATAGATGGTTGAAGTGAGATGGGTTATGTCAGAAAAATTAGTTGGTGGTAAGTTATATAGCGCTGCTTATATTAAACTCCAGATATAGAAAAGGCGGCACACTGTGCCGCCCTAAAGTCTATATTTTCAATCCATGAAACGTGTAGCACCCCTGCTAAATCCTGACTCTATTCATTCCATTAAATTTCCACTTCCCAATCCGTCGGAGTGTCCTTTTGCCTTCCTAGCACAATAAATCGATCCTGATTTATTTCTGTGTTGCGTCCTGCAACTTAATCCTTTGGTCTTCTTCCTGAAGCTGTCCTTGTGTCGCGTCCTGCAACTTAATCCTTTGGTCTTCTTCCTGAAGCTGTCCTTTGTGTCGCGTCCTGCAACTTAATCCTTTGGTCTTCTTCCTGAAGCTGTCCTTGTGTCGCGTCCTGCAACTTAATCCTTTGGTCTTCTTCCTGAAGCTGTCCTTGTGTCGCGTCCTGCAACTTAATCCTTTGGTCTTCTTCCTGAAGCTGTCCTTGTGTCGCGTCCTGCAACTTAATCCTTTGGTCTTCTTCCTGAAGCTGTCCTTGTGTCGCGTCCTGCAACTTAATCCTTTGGTCTTCTTCCTGAAGCTGTCCTTGTGTCGCGTCCTGCAACTTAATCCTTTGGTCTTCTTCCTGAAGCTGTCCTTGTGTCGCGTCCTGCAACTTAATCCTTTGGTCTTCTTCCTGAAGATGTTCCTGCTCCGTCCTTGTGCTTATAAATATACGTCATTAAGCCTGAGCAACAATCGCGGAAATTCAATTAAATTACATAAATTTACAAGAAAAAAAACACGAAAACCAACAAGTTGTTGATATATATATAAATTGGTATTTTTTACGAGTGTAAGACTAGGTCTAATACTGAGATAAACACAGTGACGTAACGACTATATCCCGACGTCCACATAGTCGATGTCTTACACATGGAATTCTATCTATCCAGCAGATAATATTGTGGATATAAAATACACAGAACATACCCAAACTAAAGTTGCAATAGTTAAAACTTATCGATAAATAACTTTGTTAAAAATAAACATATTATTAACATCTGTATGTATTAGTGCATTTATGCTAATTTATTTTCCAACCTTTTTGCATCTTTGGGATAAAGTGATGAAAACACGGATTACAGAATTATTAGGAATTGAGCACCCTATCGTCTTACCTGGTATGAGTTGGATATCAAAACCAGAACTTGTTGCGGCAGTTTCCAATGCCGGTGGTTTAGGCATTTTAGCAACAGGACCATTGAGCCAAGAAGAAACCCGCACAGCAATCAAAAAGATCCGTGAGCTTACTGACAAACCATTCGGTATTGGCGCTACCTTACTTATGCCAGGAGCGAAAGAAAATGCCAAAATAGGTATTGAAGAACGAGTACCCGTGATTAACTTCTCACTTGGTAAAGGTGATTGGATCGTCGAACAGGTTCACGCTTATGGTGGTAAAGTTATTGCCACTGTCGTTAATGAGAAACATGCGAAGTCTGCACAATCGATTGGCGCCGATGCCTTGATGGTAACAGGCCATGAAGCTGCCGCGCACGGTGGCGATGTCACCTCACTAGTATTGGTTCCCGCGATTGCCAGCGCCGTAGATATTCCAATTATCGCGACTGGAGGTTTTGCTGATGGTAGAGGTTTAATTGCCGCTCTTTCACTTGGTGCTGAAGGGGTTGCAATGGGCTCCCGTTTTGCCACCAGCCAAGAAAGTGCTTTGCATAATAACGTTAAACAAATCATTACTAGCAAATCTGAAAACGATACTATCTATTCGAAAAACTTTGATGGTCTCTATGCCCGCGTTTTAAAAACGCCAGCTTCTATTAAAGCAACCAAAAAGCCAATGAATTTTGTCTTAGCCTTATTTAAATCGGTAAAGGCCGCTAAAATGGTCGATTTACCGTTTTTGAAATTAGTCGCTGGCGTCTTTGTGCAATTCGATAAAATTAAGCAATTGTCATATTTCGGTGCTGCAACTGAAAAACTAGAAGCTGCTACCATTAATGGTGATTTAACTACTGGTGTGCAATTTATTGGTCAATCGCAAGGATTGATTAATGATGTACCAAGTGTAGCTATTATCGTAGATCGTATTATGACAGAAGCAGATAATGTGATTAATAAATTAGCGAAACAATAAGATGATGATAAGCAAGGATGTAGTTAACGACTTCCTTGCTCACTTAGACTGTCCGCGCAATGAGATTATGCAGACCAATCAGATAACGCTTGGAGACTAAAGCTCTGCGCACCGACGCGCATAATCACTTCATTTTGCAATATCTCTAAAATCTCAACATCATCACTCAACCAACTTCCCTCACGTAAGTCTCGGTTATTAAGACGCACGCTACGATTTTGTGGTTTCGACGAATACACATGCGAGCTATAACTAATATTAGGGATTTGCGCACGTAAGTGTGCGGGTAAGTCCTTAATAGGGACAGCATTGTAACTTTCTGCTATCACTTTAGCAGGTATGCTATCAGTATCACTTGTCGCCGTTAACGCCCGATTAAATTTAGCAAGTAGTTCGGCTGACACCTGCTCATTAGCTAACTCATCATTCATCGTTAATAGCTCAGAAGCTTGAGCCTCTTTCACTGCTGGCTTGCTACTCGGTACAATCACTGCAGGTAACTGTTCTGATGAAGGTGATACAGAAGGCGTTACCGGAATATTAACTACAGATAATGGGTGTTCAAACTCAATATCAGGTAACTTTAAAATAGTCAGCGGATCGGTTTGTTCAACGCCCGTTAAAACAGGCCTTGTTACATTTATATTATGACGAGCATTGTCGTTTGCAAACAAGGCTGGACTCCATAATACACTCACCGCTAAGCTTACACTGATACTGCATAGACTTAGGATTTTACCAACTGCAAGGCTCATTTTTTCTCCGGAATATGTGTTGCCACATTCAATTTAGGCACTGTGCTATCAGCATAATGGACAACTGTCATCATAGTTTGAGGACCAACAATTCCATCAGCGGTTAAACCAGCCTGTTGTTGAAAACGTATCACCTTTTTCATTAATATCGCATCAAACCTCGTACCTGATAAGGCTTTTTCACCAAGCGCTGCGCTCACGTTACGATCTAACCAGCGTATTAGTGTGCCTTTATCATTTTGTTTTAAGCTATTTTTAAAACGACTTGGTGCAGTCCAGAATAATGTGAAATCACCACTCCAATATTTTTCAAACCAAGCTTGGCTCACCAATAAATGGCTGTTGTTTAATTGTAACTCCACACCTGATGACGTAATACTCAACAAGGTTGCGTAATAATCTTCACCGAGGTTATCCAGTAAACGGACGACAGCAGGTAAGTTATATTGTACTAATTGTGCATAATTACCCTGTCGCTGCAGACAACGTAATTTCGCATATTGCGCATTACGACAAGTCGCATCGTTCAATGCAATATCATAGCCCCACTCTTTATATAAAAACTGAGTAGCTGCACTGCTTTGTCGTGCAGAATTAATATTCGCTAATAACGCCTTATCAGATATGACCTCATTCATAACAGGAGGTACCTCATCTATGACAAGTTTATTTACCTCGTTCTTGTCTGCCGTGTCATTGACTACCACTACTTGTGTCGTTGGCGCTTTATCTATTAGGCGATCAAATAACCCCAGCTGAAAACCAGCCAAACCAAAACCTATTAATACCATGGCTAATGCACCCGCAAATAAGCCTACTTTACTGGACTTGGATTTGCTTGTCCCAGTAACAACGACCGCATTAACGGCTTCTTGTACATGTTGTGGAGTAATTTTATTGGCATTTTCTTTAAACGCATAATACAAGGCTTTATCACACACCAAATTAACTAAACGCGGGATACCTGCAGTATGTTGGTAAATACGCTTTAATACTTTGGTGTTAAATAAGCCTGGATTACCGGATGCGATACTTAAACGGTACGCCACATAACTGGTTAATTCAGATTCTGTTAAAGGCAATAAATGATAACGAGCGGTAATACGTTGCGCGAGTTGGCGTAACTCAGGCTGTTTTAGTTTTTGCTGTAACTCAGGTTGGCCAATTAACACTATGTGTAATAGCTTTTTATGGTCAACATCGAGGTTGGTTAACAAACGTAGTTGTTCCAATGCTTTCGTGGATAATAATTGCGCTTCATCAATCATAACCACGCAGGATTTATGTTGCTGACAATTACTGAGTAGATAATGATGTAATAAATCAAAGAGCACCTTTAAACTCAGCTCATTATTATCATAGTCTAGCTTAAATTGATCACAAAGCGTCGCGAGTAACTCCAGCTCACTTATTGCAGGATTATGAATATAACCCAGGATCGTGTCATTCGTTAAGCCCTCTGCTAATGCACGTGAAACTGTGGTTTTACCGGTTCCCACTTCACCGGTTAACATGACAAATCCACCCGCACCTTGTAATCCATAAGTCAGGTGTGTCAGTGCCTCTTTATGCCTATCGCTCATAAAAAAGAAACGAGGATCGGGAGCAATAGAGAAAGGCATTTCTTTTAAATGAAAAAACTCAGTATACATCTATGATTATCATCCTATAGTTGATGCTTCACGTTAATAGCTAGACAACAAAATGTCAAAAATAGGCGATAAAAATACTACTTTATTCATAAAATAAGTTGTAGTGCTCATTAACCATCAACTGAAACTGAGTTACCGCAAGTAAATCTCCACAATTGACAGCAAAGATCGAATTTATTATTCGGTAAGGTATACTTAAAAAATACCATGTAATTATCTTAAAGCTATCATTAAAGTAAAGTAACAGGGGTTGTTTAGTGCAAATATATTTAGTTGGCGGAGCCGTTCGAGACAAATTATTATCTCTACCGGTAAAAGATAAAGATTTTGTTGTTGTTGGTGCAACACCCGCAGAAATGCTAGAACAAGGCTATCAGCAAGTCGGTAAAGATTTCCCTGTATTCCTACACCCAAGCAGTAAGCAAGAATATGCACTGGCACGAACCGAACGAAAAAGTGGTTCAGGGTATACAGGTTTTACCTGCTATGCAGCACCCGATGTGACGCTTGAGCAAGATCTTGTACGCCGAGACCTGACCATTAATGCTATGGTTGAAGATATGAACGGCCAAACCATCGACCCACTTAATGCCAGAGCAGATTTAGATAATCGCATACTGCGTCATATCTCAGAAAGCTTCAGTGAAGATCCATTACGCGTCCTACGCGTAGCCCGTTTTGCCGCACGTTTTCACCATCTTGGCTTTACTATCGCTAATGAGACACTGACGTTAATGCAGGGCATGACACAGGCAGGTGATCTTGCTGAATTAACCCCCGAGCGCGTATGGCAAGAAGTTGAAAAGACATTATCAGCAGCCAATCCAGAAATATTTTTCCACGTCTTAAATGAAATTGGCGCATTAGCAGTTATCTTACCCGAACTCGATGCCCTCTTTGAGCGTATACATAGCGAAGGTTATAATGAGACTACAACTGTCGGCCAGCAAGCCTTAATTCAGCTACAGCAAACTGCATTACTTTCGGCTGATTTAGCCATTCGCTTTGCTGCATTGATGCAGAAGCTTGATAATTCTCAAGTTAGTATTAAAGCACTGGCCAAACGCTGTAAAGTGCCTAACGAACACCGAGATTTAGCGTTGCTGGTTAGCGCACAACAAGAAAACATTCACAGCGCTCTAACCTTAGAGCCTACTGATATTATCAGCCTTTTCGATAATACTGATGCATGGCGTAAACCTGAACGTTTTCAGCAAATATTGTTAACCTGTTCAAGCAGTAAAGTCTGTAAATTACCCGATGAATATCAACCGACTCAATACCTGACACAAATGCTTAATGCGGCTTGTGATATTGCAGTACAACCGATCATTGCAGCTGGATTCCGTGGTGCGGAAATCAAACAGCAATTAACAACACAACGTATTGCTGCATTAACCACATTACGATCTCAATGAGCACTGGTCATAAATGATGGTTAACATGTAAGATCAAAAAAGGCTGCTACCTCACAGGTAACAGCCTTTTCATCTTTAGTCTTAATGCTAATCGAGGAAGTTAAAGCCCTTGAGTATAGATTAAATAGAACAGACCAGCGCCTAAAAGTAGACGGTAGATAACAAACGGGAACATGCCTAATTTTTCTAGTACTTTCAAAAATACATGGATACAGGCTACAGCACTAAAGAAAGAAATAACAACGCCTAAGCCCATAGCAAACCAATCAACAGCGCGTACTGTCGTAATGATTTCACCCGCTTGCAGGGTTTCAACGACATCACCATTCAGTACTAATTTCAGTGTTAAATAACCACCTGCCATTGCAATAATCGGGATCGACATTAAGAATGAGAAGCGTGCTGCGGCACTACGGCTAAGCCCTAACATTAAACCTGCAGTAATCGTCACTCCCGAGCGAGAAGTACCCGGAACTAACGCCAACATTTGTGCAAAACCAATGATTAATGCCCCTTTCCAACCAGTTTTATATTCATCTTTTATTTGCGTGGCATTAGCATCAGCCCACCATAACAACAAGCCAAAGATAATCGTAGTAGTGGCGATCACCGTGGTACTACGCAAATATAATTCAATTAAATCTTTGCCAAAGAAGCCGACTAACGCAGCCGGAATGGTTGCTAATAGTATGCACCATGCTAGCTGACTGTCTTTCGTGTGTTCATGTTTAAACAGAGAACGCACCCAAGCCACAGCCATAGCGCCAACTTCCTCACGGAAATAAATAAGTACCGCTAATAATGTACCTATATGTACAGCAACATCAAAAGCAAGACCTTGATCCTCCCATCCAAGTAATTGTGACGGTAAGATAAGGTGAGCAGAGCTTGATACAGGTAAAAATTCAGTGAGTCCCTGAATCAATGCCAGAACGATCACTTCCAAAGTACTCATTCATATTTCCTTTATTGTAATAGTTAAAAATAAATAGGTTTAAAGATACAGGTTAATACTATAAATAATTCGCATTAACCTTGCTCATTATAACGTCTAAGCCAGCTCAGCTATTTTCGGCCATTGCCACTTAGCGAGCATGAGTACCTGTGTTGATTTGTCAAAGTCACGCCATAATTCAGCCATTGAAATACCAGACACCGGATGACGTAAATCCGGAGCTAGTTCGGCAAGCGGCCATAATACAAAAGCATGATAAAGAATTTCAGCGCGAGGTAAAATAGGCGTTTCAGATTGGATGATATTGTCGAATAACAATAAATCCAAATCTAAGGTTCGGGGTGCATAACGACGATCAGTCGCTTTACGTCCATGTGTGATTTCAAGATCTTTTAAACACTGCATTAATTCGCTAAGCGATAACGATGTGGTAAATTCCACCACTAAATTGTAATAGTTATCACCCGTGCAATTGACAGCCGCACTTTCGAAAATAGGAGAAATACGACAGTCATCAAACATCTTATCAAGATCACGTAGCGCATTCGCGACATGATATTCTTTATCAATGTTACTGCCGATGCCGATATACACTAAAGCCATTACGCTAGCGTTCCATCACGCTGGCCACGTTCAATATATACACCAACCGTTGCCGCATTTGCGACAGCACCAGGTTTACTCAGTTTGAGGCTAATCCAAGGTATACCAAATGTTGTCATTAATAGTTCAGCAACTTGCTCTGCCATTGTTTCAACCAACTCAAAAATATTGTTTTGTGCAAAGTCAGTCACTAACTTAGATACGGCAGAATAATCCAATGCTTTGGTAATATCATCAGTCAGTGCTGAAGGGCGATTATCATGTGCCATTTTCAAATCAAATACTAACCGTTGAATGATCTTTTTTTCCCAATCATATACACCGATCGTGGTAAAAACTTCCAATTTTTCAATAAATACAATGTCCATGAGCTCGTCCGTAGTAAACTTGATAGAGGTCGGATACCCTCGCGAATAAAAAACGCGTATGATAGGTTTCTCAATTTTTATTTATATCTAAAATAAACTACGTAATTGTAAGCCTTGTTACAGCACGTAATTTATTAATGGATATAATAATGCAATAATACAGCAAACCTAGAGAAGAATTAATCAGTAATGACCCTATTGAGCTTAATCTTTATCATTTTCGCCTATCTGCTAGGCTCGATTTCTTCAGCGATCCTTATTTGCCAGCTGTTTCGCTTACCTGATCCACGAAAATACGGTTCACTAAACCCGGGCGCAACCAATGTATTACGTACTGGAAACAAATTCGCCGCAGGCTTAGTTCTCTTTTTTGATATGTTAAAAGGCGCACTACCGGTCTGGGTCGCTTGGTATTTAAACCTCACGCCATTTTCTCTCGGACTCATCGCAATCGCAGCTTGCCTAGGTCATATTTACCCCATTTTTTTTCAATTTCAAGGCGGTAAAGGGGTTGCAACTGCATTTGGCGCGCTACTGACCATAGGTCTTGATTTAGGAGCCTCAATTGTATTGAGCTGGGGGCTATCCTTGGCCGTTACTGGCTATTCGTCAATGGCTGCTATTTTTACTGCTCTCTTCGCGCCAATTTACACTCTTATTTTTAAAGCCCAATATACCCTACCCGTTGCCATGCTATCTTGCCTTATTATTTGGCGTCACTACGACAATATTATGCGTCTGCTGCAAGGCAAAGAAGATAAGATCTGGCACAAAAAGAAAAAACGTTAAATTACAATGCAATACAAAAGCTAGCGTCTACGACAGGTATATAATTCGTTAATATACCTCGATTATACTTACGTCGTTAAATTAAAAGCATAAAAATGCTGTTCGTGAATTTTTATTAAAAAAATCGACACAATTAATTAATTTTCAGTTAGAATGCCCCCCATCTGCGGTACGTTATATATCTAAAGCTATTTAACAAGCAAATTGCTTCTTAAAGTTAGTCGATATAAAAGGAACATAGTGCAGGATGTTTCCGTAAAAGGCCAAGCGACCTTTTCCGAAAACATCCTTCTATAAAAATGTACTTTGAGGTAATCGTAAAATGGACAACGCTCGACCTATTCGCCGTGCACTTATCAGTGTGTCTGATAAAACTGGTATTGTAGAATTTTCTCGCGGCCTAGTAGAACAAGGCGTCGAATTATTATCTACTGGCGGGACAGCTAAATTATTAGCTGAAAATGACATCCCAGTAATAGAAGTTTCTGACTATACAGGCCATCCAGAAATGATGGATGGTCGTGTTAAAACGCTACATCCTAAAGTACATGGTGGCATTCTTGGCCGTCGTGATATTGATGTTGAAGTAATGTCAGAGCACGGTATCAACCCGATTGATATTGTAGTTGTTAACCTTTACCCATTTGCCAACACTGTTGCCAATCCAAATTGCAGCCTAGCTGACGCCGTTGAGAATATCGACATCGGTGGTCCAACAATGGTTCGCTCTGCAGCTAAAAACCACAAAGACGTGACAATTGTCGTTAACGCTAGCGATTATGACCGTGTATTAAGTGAAATGTCTGCAAACAATACCTCACTGACTCATAAAACCCGTTTCGACCTTGCTATTGCAGCATTTGAACACACAGCTGCTTATGATGGCATGATCGCAAACTACTTCGGTACTATGGTTCCGAGTTATGGCGACAACACAGAAGGTGATGAAGAATCTAAATTCCCACGCACATTCAACAGCCAGTTCATCAAAAAACAAGATATGCGCTACGGTGAAAACAGCCACCAAGAAGCCGCATTCTATGTTGAAAAAAATACCACTGAAGCATCTGTTGCAACAGCAACACAGCTACAAGGTAAAGCATTATCTTATAACAACATCGCAGATACTGACGCAGCACTCGAATGTGTGAAAGAATTCGATGCACCAGCATGTGTGATTGTAAAACACGCAAACCCATGTGGTGTTGCTATTGGTGACGATATCTTAAGTGCTTACGACAGTGCATTTAAAACAGATCCCACATCAGCATTCGGTGGCATCATTGCTTTCAACCGTGAACTTGACGCAGTAACTGCACAAGCAATCGTTGACCGTCAATTTACGGAAGTAATCATAGCTCCATCAGTCAGTGCTGAAGCAAGCACAATTGTTGCGAGCAAGAAAAATGTTCGCTTACTTGAATGTGGTGAATGGACAGCTAAAAACGGTGAGTTCGATATTAAACGTGTTAACGGCGGTATCTTAGTACAAGATCGCGACCGTGGCATGGTTAGCCTAGACGACTTGACGGTTGTATCTGAGCGTCAACCAACAGAACAAGAACTGACTGACCTACTATTTTGCTGGAAAGTAGCTAAGTTTGTTAAATCAAACGCAATTGTTTACGCAAAAGATGGCGTAACGGTTGGTGTTGGCGCAGGTCAAATGAGCCGCGTTTACAGTGCTAAAGTTGCTGGAATTAAAGCCGCTGACGAAGGTCTTGTGGTTGAAGGTTCAGTTATGGCATCGGATGCATTCTTCCCATTCCGTGACGGCATTGATGCTGCAGCGGCTGCGGGTATTACATGTGTAATCCAACCAGGTGGTTCAATCCGTGATAATGAAATTATTGATGCGGCTAACGAACACGGTATGACAATGATCTTCACAGGTATGCGTCACTTCCGTCACTAAGCCTGTTGGAAAAGCACATTAGTTAAAAATACAGTCAGAGTAGTGACACACACAACTCTGACTGTACTGCTCTCATTCAATTATAAATCTTGCTAAGTATCGCAGAGTACCCCCAAGATTAGCGCATAAAGTAAAAGGAATAACATCATTATGAACGTATTAATTATTGGTGGCGGTGGTCGTGAACACGCCCTAGGTTGGAAAGCGGCTCAGTCTAAAAATGTTGAAACTGTATTTATCGCACCTGGTAATATTGGTTCTTCGCTAGAAAACAAATGTAAGAATGTACCTATCCAAGTGGAAGATATTCCAGCATTGGTTGCATTCGCACAAGAAAACAAAATTGAACTAACGATTGTTGGCCCTGAAGTACCATTGGTACTTGGCGTTGTTGATGCGTTCCAAGCAGAAGGTTTGGCTATCTTTGGTCCAACACAAGGTGCTGCACAATTAGAAGGCTCTAAAGCATTCTCAAAAGACTTCTTTGCACGTCATAATATTCCAACAGCTGCATACCAAAACTTCACTGAAATCGCACCAGCAAAGGCGTATATAAGCGAAATGGGCTGCCCAATTGTTATTAAAGCTGACGGCCTAGCGGCAGGTAAAGGCGTAATTATCGCTGAGACTGAAGCGCAAGCATTTGCTGCAATTGATGACATGCTTGAAGGTAACAAGTTTGGCGATGCTGGTGCACGCGTAGTTATCGAAGAATTCTTAGTGGGTGAAGAAGCAAGTTTCATCGTGATGGTTGATGGCGAAAATATTCTGGCGCTAGCAACAAGCCAAGATCACAAAGCACGTGACAATGGTGATAAAGGTCCAAACACAGGTGGTATGGGCGCTTACTCCCCAGCCCCAGTAGTAACACAAGCGGTTCATGACTTCGCGATGAATGAAGTGATCCGCCCGACGGTTGATGGCATGAAAGCAGAAGGGAATACCTACACTGGTTTCCTATATGCCGGTCTGATGGTTGCACCGGATGGCACAGCAAAAGTATTAGAATATAACTGTCGTTTTGGTGATCCAGAAACACAGCCTATCATGATGCGTTTAAAATCAGATCTTGTTGAACTTTGTCTTGCTGCTGTTGCAGGTAAACTAGACACAGTGACTGCGGATTATGACGAACGTGCTGCGGTTGGTGTGGTGATCGCGGCTGGCGGTTACCCTGCTGATTACGCAAAAGGCGAGATCATTACGGGCCTACCTAAAGCGGACTCAACTGAAAGCAAAGTGTTCCATGCAGGTACAGCATTGCAAGGTGACAACATTGTGACTAACGGTGGTCGTGTTCTTTGTGCAACTGCGCTGGGTAATACAGTAACAGAAGCACAAGAAAATGCGTATAAGCTAGCGGCACAAATCAATTGGGAAGGTGCTTTCTACCGTACCGATATTGGTTACCGTGCTATAGCGCGTGAAAACCAAAAATAGTCAGACACTATTTTGATGTTATAAAGATGAGCAGCCACTGGTTGCTCATTTTTTGCTTGTAATATAGCTATTTTGACGCTTTAGGTGGAAATTTACTTAAGATACTTTTCACCACATCTGCAACTAACTTATCCATTTCAGCCGCATCTGTCGATTCAGGTAGACGTTTACTCCCTATGCCTCGCCAAATTAGCTCTAAGCTTGTTGGGTCAATCACATCGACAACAAGGCTACCTTGCTGGTATTCATCAATACGGGTTTCTGTGTGCGCGCTCAGTGACATGCCTCGGTGTCCATAACCAACACCCCAACCCCAACTTGGGCCATAGCCGGAATAATTATCATAAGTACGAATATTAGTTTTCTTTTCCGAGGTAATACTGTAATTCACATAAAAATCAGGCGCAGTCGAAAATGAAAAACCTTGTGCAACAAGCTGCTTGTCAATCGCTTTGGTGATACGAACATCCATGATTCGATTATTAAGATAAGCATTTTCCTTTTCAACTTTTGCCGATTCAGGTAACCAATTAAACCCTTTCAACGTGGTAAAATCAGCACTTTGATCGTAATCTGTACTCACTTTAACGGTGGAGCATGCGGCCAAAACCAAGCTAAGCAACGCAACCAAATAACCTTTTTTATTAACCAACTGTCGTGCTTTCATAACATCTCCTATACCCAACATACTTCATAATGCGGGATAACCTTTTTGAAAGTTATCATTAGTCCTGCCATTTAAATTAGCACTAATACGAGGTAAAGATAATAAAAAATGATTAATGTTCAGTCTGAAGTCACTATAATTTATACACAACTAGACGACTGCAGCAGGTACTTTCGAAACTAATAGCCATACACCAAGTAATACAAATACCGCCCCCATGATCTTATGTTGGTAGATATGGAAACGTTCGTTCGTTAATAGCGATTTACCTAATGTACCGACAGTGACCACAAGTAATAAGTTAAACAATAAACCTAATGCATTAAGCAGTAAGCCTAACACCAGCATTTGTTCCCCAGATGAAGCTTCAATATTTGGTGACACGAACTGTGGTAAAAACATCACGAAGAACAATAATGCTTTTGGATTTAATAAATTAGTAAATACCGCTTTACGATACAGCGAACGAGCCATTTTATTGGTTTGATCTATTTCAGGCGCGACAACAGAGCTAGTACGTAAACAACCCCACCCCATTTTAAGTAGGTATAACCCGCCCAATAAATGTAGTGTCTTAAGTGCCATTGGACTCATAGCTATCATCACAGATACGCCCATTGCCGCTAACAACGTGAAAGCAATACCTGATGTGGTAATACCTAATGTGGTAAAAAAGCCCACCTTTCGGCCATAGTTTAAGCTTGAACTGGCAATTAATAACATGCTAGGTCCAGGGATCAATAATAACGCCACAACAGCAGTTAAATACAGGGGCAGAATAGAGAAATCAATCATTAGATGGTCGCGTTGCAAAATAAAAAACCAGATTGTAATACAACTAGCAACATTTTAATCTATTTTTAATCAAAAAAGTAAAAATCAATGACGAACGTATTTATGACGGTATAGGTTCTTCTAAAAAGTACCCAAATAGCACCATTGAAACCTGTCATTATATTCAATCAGATATTAGATGGTGGTGTGGTTGCCCATACGCTTACGATCATGTTAGGCAAGTTTAAAATGTCATGTGCTTTCACCGATAGAAATGTCGCATTGGCTACTTATCCGATTTTAGTGGTTCGCGTAAAATAGGATTGTAACAAAGTCCCTTAGGCGTGATATAAAGGATAAGAAGCTAAAAACTTAAAAAGGATTAAAGTATGTTTAGTTTACCTAAGCCAGATCTTAAAAATGGGGTCAGCGACAAAGAATGGCAACTTAGAATAGATCTGGCTGCTTGCTATCGGTTGGTTTCGCATTTTAACTGGGATGATTTAATTTATACGCATTTATCAGTCCGTATCCCAGGAACGCGACATTATTTGATTAATGCTTTTGGTCTTGCGTTCGATGAAGTGACCGCATCTAACCTGGTTAAAGTCGATCTCGCTGGAAATATTATCGATGATAGTCCTTTTAGTATTAATCCTGCTGGTTTTACGATTCACAGCGCTATTCATGAGGTTCGTGAAGATGCACATTGCGTTATACATTTGCATACAGCAGAAATGATAGCAGTCGCAACACAAAAACAAGGCTTGTTACCTTACAGCCAATATTCTATGTTTTCATTATCATCACTTTCTTATCATGCTTATGAAGGGCTTGCTGTGGATAGTTCTGAGAAACAGCGTTTGCAGGATGATCTCGGCCATACTAATTATATGTTATTAGTTAATCATGGTGGTTTAACATTAGGGCCCACTATTGGTGATGCCTTTATGCGTATGTATGATTTACAGCGTGCTTGTGAAATACAAATAATGATCCAATCAGCTGGACAGGATATTACTCCTGTACCACAACCAATTTTAGATAATATTTATAAGCAAGCTAACATTGTTCATACGGGTTCAACTGGTGGGCAGCTTGCATGGCCAGCTATGTTACGTAAGGCTTATAAATTAGATCCTAGTTTTATGGAATAATATAGTCGTAATAAAAATATAATAGGGAGAGTTAGATGAAAGTTACGTGGATTGAAGTATTTGATATTCACTGCCCAGACCGTGCAGGATGGAATCCGATATTTGTTCGTATTCATACAGATGAAGGAATAAGTGGTGTCGGTGAAGCAGGCTTGGCGTATGATTTGGGTCATAGTGCTGCGGCTAATATGATTAAAGAAATGGCAGAAGCATTCCTAATTGGACATGACCCTTTTCAAACAGAAAAACTTTGGTCTCGTATGTTACGAGAGAGTTTTTGGGGATTAGGTGGAGGACCTATCGTTTATGCAGCGATGAGTGCTATTGATACCGCATTATGGGATATTAAAGGGAAAGCACTGAATCTTCCAGTTTACCAACTTTTAGGTGGTAAAGTGAATGATGAACTACGTACTTATGCATCTCAGTTACAATTTGATTGGGATGATGAATTCAAAGCTTTATCTCACCCAGAAGAATATGCTGAAGCGGCATTAAAAGCGGTAGCGCAAGGTTATGACGCCGTGAAGGTTGACCCTATTATGTATGATAAAAATGGGAATACTTATTACGAACGCACTAAAATTATTTCAAAAGCAGAAATGAAACTATACCGTAGTCGCATGCAAGCAATTCGCGATGCAGTAGGCGACGAAGTTGATATTATTTTTGAGTGCCATAGTTTACCTGGAGCAACTACAGCGATTCAGCTAGGAAAAATTGCAGAAGAATTCGGTTGTATGTATTACGAAGAACCTGTTAATTATTTGAACCACTCTTTGCATGCTAAAGTGGCGGATAAAGTTGCAGTGCCTATTGCGGGTGGAGAGCGGTTATATAATCGTTGGGGTGTTCGTCCATATTTAGAAGACCAAAGTATTGATGTACTTCAACCCGATATTGGCTTATGTGGTGGTTTTACCGAAACGAAAAAAGTGTGTGATTATGCAGACATCTTTGATGTTCGTATTCAAGCCCACGTATGTGGTGGACCTGTTGCTACAGCTGCATCCTTACACCTCGAAACCGCGATCCCCAATTTCCTTATTCATGAGCATCATACCTATGCGATAAAGAAATGGAATCGAGAGCTGTGCATTCAGGATCCTCAACCTGAAAATGGTGTATTTAAAGTATCTGAAGCGCCGGGTATCGGAATTGAACTTAATGATGATCTTGTTATGCGATCACCTCGCATTGAGATTAAATAAATATAGAAAATGATAATCGATTCTAGAGTCGATTATCATTTAAAACTGATAAATTCTCTTGGCATTGGTATGACACAGTTTTTCTAATAAAGCTCGTGGTAGGCCTAGCGCTTTGTAGTAAGCCCAAAGTTCTTGATAACTAGTTGTAAATAGGGCTAGTGGAAAATTACTCGCTAACATAATACGATCTTCTCCAAATAAAGAAAGTAGTTCTGTAATTACAGTATCAATCGAATTTGTATTTATATAATCTCGTCGAGTCATTTCCCAGCCCGAAGCTTTTACAACGATATTCGGAAAAGCGGCGAGTGATACCATACCATTCTTCCAGCATTGTAATGTTTGATGCGTGGAATCTAAAGGTGCAAAAGCCGCATGGCTGATGATAAATGTAAGCCCTAAATTTTGTCTTGCTACATTGACTAATGCGTTTATGCCCTTTGTATCGCTCCCTGATAACTGGGCTTCAAAATGTAATCCAGTTGTTGCAAGGTAGACTAGGTTCATTTGAGCGACATCTGATGTCAGCAATAGATGAGCTTGTTCATCTAGAATATGGCGGACTCCAATGACAGAAGAGAATTTCTTAAGCCTTGTTATATGGCCAATGAAGTCTTCGGAAGCAAGCATCAAGTCGATACAAGCTACACTTTTAAAGCGGCATGAAATAGTGCTTTCAAGCCATTCAATCTCCCGCCAAGGAG
Source organism: Moritella sp. 28 (assembly GCF_018219435.1). NCBI lineage: Bacteria > Pseudomonadati > Pseudomonadota > Gammaproteobacteria > Alteromonadales > Moritellaceae > Moritella > Moritella sp. 28. The sequence goes on from NZ_CP056121.1 coordinate 4,500,462, forward strand.
AGTCATTGTCAAATCCAGCTTCAATATGAACAAAACCACTGAGTGTTAAAGGGGACTTCAATATCAGATCATTTTCAGAAAAGTCGTTATTGATAATCTCTTTATCTGACCAATAGGGAGGGTTCTCTGGTTTTAACCAAGCATAGCTGCCTTTATTTCTATCAAATAAATGAATATGAGGATCAATAATATTATCCATCACTTCGCTGTATAGCCGCCATCAATCATTTGCAAACTCCCTGTAATAAAGCTGGCCTTATCACTTGCTATGAAATACGTTAATTCGGCGACTTCTTCTGGTTGCCCAATTCGACCTAATGGTTGTAGTGCAGATTCTTCTTTATGGATATTGTCTTTATTTGCACCAGTACGAGCGCAATAATTATCGATAGCGGTATGGTATAGTGGTGTTTCAATGGTTCCTGGGCAAACAGCATTTGCTCGGATATTATATCCGGCATAATCTAAAGCGGTCGTTTTTGCTATTGAGGCGAGCGCATGTTTACTTAAATTATAAGCAAATGAATTATGGTGTGCGACAACTGATTGATCTGATGCGATTAAAACAATAGAGCCCTGTTTACGGGACTTCATGACAGGTAAAACAGCTTGAATCGCAAAATAAGCGCCTTTTACATTAATTGCAAAAAGGCGATCGAAATCTTGTTCTGATGTGTTTTCGATATTTGAATTTAGGTGGATACCCGCATTACAAATTAATGTATCAATATACTGTTCTTTTTTTATAATTGCAGACATTGCGGCATTAACGTGCTCTGAATTACTAATATCACAAGCAATAAATTCACCAACAGAACCCGCTTCTATATCTAGGTTATATACGTGATAGGATTCTTCTGTAAATTTCTTGATAATAGCTAAGCCAATGCCTTTACTACCACCCGTCACAATTGCGACTTTCTTCATTATTTTTCCTTTTATAATTTTATATATGAGAAATCTGATCTTATGGACATAATAATGTTAATGATGATGGGGTATATCAAATTTTTAAATCAAATATACTATTATAAAAACAAATAATAATTTTATGAACCATTGCTTGATGCTGTAGTCAGATTAAGTGCAAGAGTTGTTTTTTCATTTTTTGGGAGCCTTATTAAGGCTCCTTTTTTTTATTTTCCAACTATTACAATTATTTATGAACCATAACTCAATTCCGTAGTCTGATTCATTGCAAGAGTTGTTTTTTCATTTTTTAGAGCCTAATTATAGGCTCTTTTTTTTATCTATTTTTTAGTTGTTGCAAAGTATTCACTTAAGAACGTATCAAAATCAAGCTTGTCGTCAGCCTCGATCTGCTGTTGTTGCACGACTGACTGCTGCTGCATTTGCTTGAAATAAGTATCATCCCAATACGCATAATCTGTCGCTAATAACTCTGCTTTATACTTTTTAGCTAAGTTTAAAATAAAATCATTATGCTCTAGACCTTGTGCCTTCATTGCCGTAAGCACTTGCCCAGACAATAATGATTCTGGACGATTAATCAATGTCTGCTGTTCAGCGACCGCTTTCGAAAAATTACTCGCAGCAGTCTCCGTAGCGAGTTGTGCACCATCTAATAGCCCAGCTACCAATTGTACTTCAGTAAGAATATGAGTGGCAACATCAGCAAGTACTTGTTCCTTACCATCGAATTGTAATGTTAAGCCAGGTTTACGTCCTTCCATTACCACTTTCGTGCTGTTATCACGACAGATAGCCATTTCGTCGGCTGTCATCGGAGCTGAAGGCTGCAGTGCCATCCAAACTAATAAACTGTCTAACACAGACATCTGCGCAGTGGTAATACCGGTAGCAACAAATGGATTCACATCCAAAGAACGAATTTCTATGTACTCAATACCACGAGCTGCTAATGCTTCCGACGGTTTTTCATTTGACTTAGCCACACGTTTAGGTCTAATCGGCGCGTACAGTTCATTTTCGATCTGCAAAACATTATCATTAAGCTGGCGATACTCACCATCAACCTTAATACCGATATTTGCAAATTCAGGGGCTTTTGTTTTAATCGCTTTCTTCAAACTATCGGTATAATTTTCTAACGTGTTATGACAAATAACCAAATCATCTTGGGCATTATTGGTATAACCCAGATCACTCATGCGTAACGATGTCGCATATGGCATATATAATGTGTCTTCACCCAATGCTGAGAACGGTGTTTGTTTCTCCGTCGGTAAGAATGAACGGTTTAACGCAGGAGAAGCACCAAATAGATAAGGAACTAACCAACCATGACGGTAAAAATTACGGATAAGTCCCATATAACTATCAGAAATAAAATCTTGGAGTTCGCCAGTTTCATCCTTTAGATCATAAAGCGTTTGCCAAAACGTAATAGGTAATGACACATTATAATGCAGACCTGAAATAATTTGCATGCTACTGCCATAACGATGCTTTAAACCGATTCGGTAAGTGTGCTTCATTTTACCTGTATTCGATGTACCATATTTAGCTAATGGAATACTTTCAGCATCACAAACCTGGCATGGCATACTTGAAGGCCAAAACAATTCCCCATCAAGGTTTTTAACTACATTGCGATGGATATCACTCAATTGCTGTTGCGCCTTGGCGGCACTATCGCTGACAGGCGTAATAAATTCTAATAAGCTTTCAGAATAGTCTGTGGTAATGTGCTGATGACTTAATGCTGAGCCAAACGCTGCAGGATGGCTGTTCTGTGATAAACCGCCTGCTTCATTTACGCGTAAACACTCTCGTTCAATGCCGCGGGTGATGCCGTTTAGCGACTGTATATTGCTTGGCTCTGATAATTTTGAGATCAGAGATTTAAATGTAACGTTCAAATTAAATCCACCAATGAACTATATAAAAGTATCACCTTAAAAATTGCACGATCAATGGAGCAATCTTTAAGGTTAATTTCAAGTCTATTATTTATCTAACAGATCAAAAACTTGAATATCTAAACCAAAGTCTTGAACCTGTTTTTCAATCAACTGACGATCACCGACCACAATAACAGAAAATTTATCGCTCGATAAGTAAGTCTTTGCTAATGCCTGAATTTCAGACTTATTCATCGTTTGAATAATCTTGGCTTGCTGCTCTACAAAATCAGGTGATAAATCCAATAATAATAGCTGCATTAAGAAATTAGACTTCTGAGCTGGTGTTTCATAAGACAAGGCTTCTTGCTGTGAAATCGCACTTTTCATATAAGTCAGTTCGGAATCAGTGATACCACCATCTGTATAAGTTTTTAATTCTTTTAGCGTTTCTTTGATTGCATCGCCAGTTACTTCAGCCCGAACATCCGCCGATGAAGAGAAAAAACCATATTCACGGTCAGCATAAAATCCTGTCATCGCTCCGTATGTATACCCTTTATCTTCGCGTAGGTTCTGATTCAAGCGGCTATTAAAGTTACCACCTAAATTAAAGTTCATTAAGTTCGCTTTGAAAAAATCACCTGTCACATCATACGCTACCGCGGGTGATATTACTTTAATTACAGATTGTACCGCCCCTGGCTTATCAACTATATAAAGTGTGTTCGGTTGCCATAACGGTGCTTTTGCTAGAGGCGGGTAAGTCACTGCGGGCAAATGAGCGCCTTGCTGTAAAAAATCTAACGACGTCGTAACAGCGACTTCACTAACATCACCAACCACCACGATTTTAGCTTCTGCTAAGTTATAATATTGCTGATAGTAAGCCAATACATCATCACGCGTTAATGCTGCTTGATTTTTCAATGTACCAGATGATGGGTTGCCAGTAACACGCTCCTCACCATACAAAATACGTTGTGTAGCTAATTGCCCTAACCAACCAACTCTTTGCTGATTTTGTAATGACGCTTGTCTTGACTGTGCTTTAATACGCGTGAAATCAGCGTCTACAAAACCCGGTTTAAACAGTTTCTCTTCTAATATTGCTAATGTTGCAGGTAAATTTTTCGATAAACTGTTAACACTTATGCTCGTACCATAAAGGCCCGCAGAGAAATTAATGCTACTGCCGAGTGATTGTAATTGATCGTTGAGTTCTGCCGATGAATGCAGCGTTGTAGATTGATTCATCATAGCGGCCGTTAATTTTGCAATCCCTTGTTTATCAGCACTTTCAACACGTCGCCCACCTTTTACATTAATCTGTATACTCACGGTAGGGGTTTCATCGTATACCGTACCAAGCACTTGAATGTCATTCGCGAGTGATTGACGCCATAATGTCGGTAATGTTTGCTGTGGATTATCGCCCGCTTTTGGCATCACTGAACGATCAAAAGTATCTTTCGTCGTTCTGACTGCTAATGTTTGAGCTAGCGGCGCATTTTGCTTACCAATATCACGTGGTGCAGGTGTAAACGTCGAAGCATGGGCAACATATTCCAACTTACCTTTAGGCACAACACTCATGATCACTTTGGGTTTATTTTCGAGGTATTTTTTATAACCAACAATCCCTTCTTCTGCAGTGATCGTATTAAAAACGGATAACCCCTTCGTTAAGTAATTAGGATCATTCATCAAGGTTTCACCTAACGCAAGCTCTTTTGCTTTTCCTGCAACACTTTGCATACCAAATATCGTGGAGCTTTCAATGATCGAGCGTAACCGAGTTACTTCAGAAGATGCGATACCTTTATCTGCTAACTCTTTCATCGACGCATTAATCTTCGCCAATAACGGGGCCAGCTCCATTCCTTTAGCTGGGTTCGGTTGCGTATAGATATCAAAAGTACAACTTAGTTCGCTACAACTATGATAAGCAGCTACATTCGTTGCATAACCAGTTTCCACCAAATTCTTATACAAAAGTGAGTTTTTCCCACCGCCTAAAGCATAAGCAAACAGATCGAGAGGGGCTTCATCTTTATGCCCCATATATACCGTTGGATAACTGATATACAGCATCGGCTGTGGCACGTTATCTTCTAAGGTAATATAACGATCGTTATCAATACTCACAGGCACAGGTTGCATATCTTTTACTTCAGGACCTTCCGGAATGGTCGAAAAATACTGATTTACCCACGCTAAGGTCTCCGCTTTATCAAATTTACCCGCAATCGTCAGTGTTGCATTGTTCGGCCCATACCAACGTAAGAAGAATTGTTTTAAATCATTCACATCAACACGGTCTAAATCTTCAACATAACCAATTGGCTGCCAAGCATAAGGATGATCCCGTGGATATAAAGCTTCACCTACACGTTCACCAAGTAAACCGTAAGGGCGATTATCAACGCGTTGTGAACGCTCGTTTTTAACCGTAGCACGTTGGATCTCAAATTTACGTTGATCAACCGCATCTAATAAAAAACCCATACGATCGGCTTCTAACCACAGTATTTTTTCTAATTGATTCGCAGGTACGGTTTGGTAATAATTCGTTCTATCTTGATTGGTACTGCCGTTCATCGAACCGCCAGCTTCATTAACAATCTTGAAATGCTGCTGATCACCCACATTTTTACTGCCTTGGAACATCATATGCTCGAAAAAATGCGCAAAACCCGATTTACCGAGCTCTTCACGTGCAGAACCAACATGGTAAGTCATATCAATATACGTTAGCGGGTCAGAATCGTCTTCGTGTAAGATAACGGTAAGGCCATTACTTAACTGGTACTTTTCATAGGGTATTAGCAAGCTTCCTGACACTTTTTCTTGCTGATCCACTAATGTCATTCCACTCGGCAATGCTGCGATATCACTGTCTTTATCAAATAATGAGCACCCACTAAGTAACAGCATTGAAGAGCTCAGCACCACAGCACCATAAAAAGAATTCAAACGCATCAAAAATTCCTCGTTAATTTTAAATTGAATATAAAATAATTAGCTAATAGAAACTCATAAACCAGATAATAACTGCATAGCGAATTGACTTACCTAGCATAATAGCGATAAAAGAAAGTACAGGATTTAAACGTAACCAACCTGCTAATAAACAAAAAACATCACCGAAAACAGGTAACCAACTAAATAGCAAGCTACTCCAACCCCATCGTTGGATCACGCTGTGTACACGGCGGTAGTGCTTATTTTCTGAAAAATCAATCGGCTTTTTCGCATAAATAAAATACCCCATGTAAAAGGTAAGAATAGAGCCTAATACATTGCCACTGGTCGCCATAATAAAAAGCTGCCAATGCGACCACGAACCTTCAACAAGCATCGCGGTTAACAGTATTTCTGAACTACCAGGTAAAATGGTCGCAGACGTAAAACTACTAAAAAACAATAACCAAAGACCCATCTAATCCTCTAAATCTCATCTACCCACGGTTACCCACAGTATTACCACTAAGAGAATTAAGTCACACTATAATATTGAAGTTAGACGTATAATCAAAGTTAAGCATGTTAATGTTATGCTTAACGCACTTATGGATACACAGACTGGTAATATTTAACTGTTCTATAAATATTACGTGCATAATTAAAAGTGGTAGGACAGTTTAGCCACTATATAATTCAATAAACAGTGATAAATCGCTACATTGGGGAGTTTATGTTTAAATTTTTTCTATTACCTTTAGTACTAAGTATCTTGTGGTTTGGATTCTTGCAATATAATAACTGGAGTATACAACAAGGTAAGAAAGGTTTTATCTATATTATTGGCGCCACAACGGCCATCATCGCATTTCTTAGTTTGATGATATACCTTACTCGCTGAGCACCAGACGAGAATTGCATCTTATAAAGGCCAATCAGTCTTACTTTATTATCTAACGAGAAAGCCCCAGCCACATATGCAACCAAGATAAACCACCACCCGATTCTGTAATAATAACCAAAAATAACAATATAGCGGAACGCCCATAATCAGCAGATAGTTGGTGAGGTAAATTTCAGGCATAAAAAAACCGCAATTAAGCGGTTTCTTTATTTAATGGCGGAGAGGGAGGGATTCGAACCCTCGATGGGATTTAAAGCCCATACTCCCTTAGCAGGGGAGCGCCTTCGGCCACTCGGCCACCTCTCCACACAAACCCTATTATTATGAAAAACATCGACAATGTAAAGACTTACATCGGAAAAATCATAATAATATAATAAATGGTGCGGATGGGAGGATTCGAACCTCCGACCGCCTGGTTCGTAGCCAGGTACTCTATCCAGCTGAGCTACATCCGCACAAAAAATTATATTTAAAATAGATGGTGCGGATGGGAGGATTCGAACCTCCGACCGCCTGGTTCGTAGCCAGGTACTCTATCCAGCTGAGCTACATCCGCACATTTTCTATTTTAAGAACTTGTTTTATTTTACCGTTTAACGAATTAAACCATAAAAATTAAATTGTGGTTTGAACAAATGGTGCGGATGGGAGGATTCGAACCTCCGACCGCCTGGTTCGTAGCCAGGTACTCTATCCAGCTGAGCTACATCCGCACATAATTTGTTCTGTTAGGTTTACGTTCTACAACGTCTAGTTTGAAATCTCTAGTTGATTTGAATAAATGGTGCGGATGGGAGGATTCGAACCTCCGACCGCCTGGTTCGTAGCCAGGTACTCTATCCAGCTGAGCTACATCCGCACATAATTTATTCTGTTATATCTATTCTTGAGTTAAAACCAATGGTGCGGATGGGAGGATTCGAACCTCCGACCGCCTGGTTCGTAGCCAGGTACTCTATCCAGCTGAGCTACATCCGCACATATTTGGTCTAACGTATAATTTTCATAATTAGATTAAGTGTTTTCAACTTCTACTAACTACTTAGAATTAATTCTAATCGAAATAATGGTGCGGATGGGAGGATTCGAACCTCCGACCGCCTGGTTCGTAGCCAGGTACTCTATCCAGCTGAGCTACATCCGCATACAATTATTTCTTACAACGACCAAAAAGCTGACCGAAACACTATAACACATTTTCAAACATGTGATAGGAGTAGGACAACAATGGCGGAGAGGGAGGGATTCGAACCCTCGATGGGATTTAAAGCCCATACTCCCTTAGCAGGGGAGCGCCTTCGGCCACTCGGCCACCTCTCCGTGTTGTTGGCGCTCATAATACGGATACTGGAAAATAAGTCAAATGTTAATTAACCACTCCCAAGTAACTGTTTAAGTTTCAAACAACAAAACTACTATTGCAGCATAAATAGGATGAAAGTCCCAAAATAGTCAAAAAACAGATAAAAAAAAGGGCTTAGCTATCGCTAAACCCAATCTGTAATAATTTTATTATTCTAATTTAGAAGTTGCCTTCAGGGCTTTCGCCTTTTTCTGCTTGAATTCGCATGTAGATCTCTTCACGGTGAACAGATACTTCTTTAGGCGCATTAACACCGATACGAACTTGATTACCTTTAACACCTAGAACAGTAACTGTAACTTCATCACCGATCATAAGTGTTTCGCCAACACGGCGCGTCAATATTAGCATTAATTTATTCCTCAACTAATTCATTATATTTTTGTTAAGCCGCTTATTATTCTATTAAAAGCTTCAATGTAAAACAAGAAAAGAATAAATAAGACTTAATTTGCTGTTAATTCACTCAGTTCAAGCAACATCTAAGTTGAATGCAGCGTGCAATGCACGTACACCGAGTTCTAAATACTTTTCGTCAACGATCACTGAAATCTTAATTTCAGAGGTTGAAATCAACTGCATGTTGATCCCTTCACTGCCTAAAACTTCAAACATTGTTTTAGCGACACCTGGATGATTCCACATACCGACACCTACTATTGAAATTTTAGCAATACGATCGTTACCTTGCACATCTTTTCCAGATAATTCTTCGCAAGTCTTTTCCAAGAGAGCTCTCGCGGCTTGGTAATCGTCACGATGAACAGTAAAGGTAAAATCAACAAGACCATCTTCACCATGTGCATTTTGGACGATAACGTCAACATCAATACCGGCATCACCAATTGGCGTTAAGATATTGGCTGCGACTAAAGGTTCATCAGGGATACCTGATATTGTTAAACTTGCTTCATCGCGGTTAAACGCAATGCCAGATATGATTGCTGATTCCATTTTTTTTACGTCCTCGTAAGTAATCAATGTCCCTTCACCTTCTTCAAATGAAGATAGAACACGTAAAGGTACATTGTATTTCCCTGCAAATTCGACCGAGCGAATTTGTAATACTTTGGCACCTAGGCTCGCCATTTCAAGCATCTCTTCGAAAGTGATGCAATCTAATTTCCGTGCGCGCGGTTCAACCCGAGGGTCGGTGGTATAGACGCCATTAACGTCAGTATAAATCTGACATTCATCAGCTTTCAGTACAGCTGCAATTGCAACTGCGGTTGTGTCCGAGCCGCCGCGCCCTAACGTCGTGATATTATTATCTTCATCACGACCTTGGAAACCTGCAACTACGACCACTTTACCTTCATCTAGATGACGTTGTAAGTTGTCTGTTTCAACAGTTTTGATGCGAGCCTTACCATGGCTGTTATCGGTTTTCATTTGAACCTGATCACCAGTCATTGATATCGCATCGACACCAGCTTTATGCAGCGCGATGGTTAACAATGCAATCGTAACCTGTTCACCCGTTGAAACTAATACATCCATTTCTCTGCGGTCGGCGTTCTCATCGAGCGCTTTCGCCATGCCCAGTAAACGGTTAGTTTCACCAGACATAGCCGACACGACCACAACTATTTGATTTCCCTGTTCACGAGATTTTTTCACTCGCTGGGCAACAGCTTCAATGCGCTCAATTGAACCAACTGAAGTACCCCCATATTTTTGTACATACAACGCCACAACAACTTCCTTTAATAACCTTTAATTTATCACCGCCTGTGTTCAAAACAACGAGAAGGATTGCCTACTCGTTGTTATTACACTGTTTATTTAAACTTAGTTAACAACGATGTGTTGTTAACTAATAATACTAACTTATAATTTTTCAGTTAACCAAGGAGTCACTGATTCAAGCGCTGCAGCTAGCGCTTCAGGGTTTGAACCACCCGCTTGCGCCATGTCTGGACGACCGCCGCCTTTACCACCGACTTGAACTGCTAGATAGCTTACGAGCTCACCCGCTTTCACTTTACCGATTAGATCTTTAGTTACGCCCGTGATTAGGTTAACTTTGCCTTCGCCAGGAATACCAAGAACAATAATACCGCTTTGCAGTTTGTTCTTCAGTTCATCCATCGAGCTACGTAGCGACTTAGGATCAGCACCTTTTAGATTAGCAACAAGTACTTTAACACCGTTTATCACTTGTACCTGATCGATCAAGTTAGCATTCGCAGCACTTGCTACTTGTACGTTTAACTTCTCAACTTCTTTTTCTAGGCTACGATTACGGTCGAGTACTTGACTCACTTTTGCCACAACTGTATTTTGGTCCGCTTTCACTAAACCTGCAGTTTCTTGTATTTTGGCAACAAGATCGTGAACATATGCTAATGCAGAATCACCCGTTACCGCCTCGACACGACGAACACCTGCAGCGATTCCGCTTTCAGATAAAATCTTAAAGAAACCAATATCGCCAGTACGTTTAACATGCGTACCACCACACAGTTCAATTGAGAAATCACCCATGCGCACTACGCGCACTTCATCATCGTACTTCTCACCGAATAGTGCCATTGCACCCGCTTCACGCGCAGCATCAATGTCCATTACTTCAGTTACAACTTCGTGGTTTGCGCGAATTTGTGCGTTAACCAAACGTTCAACTTCAAGCAATTGCGCTGCTGTTACACCTTCAAAGTGTGAAAAATCGAAACGTAAACGTTCTGGTAATACTAATGAGCCTTTCTGCTGTACATTTTCGCCAACAACTTTACGCAATGCAGCGTGTGCCAAGTGAGTAACAGAGTGATTAAGGCCAATCGCTTTACGACGGCTAACATCAACATCGGCGATAACTTGGGTATTAACTTCAATAACACCCGAAACAGTACCAAAGTGAACCGTTGCATTACCTGCTTTTTTGGTGTCAGTTACAGTAAATACTGCATCACCAATTTTGATCACACCTTGGTCACCAGATTGGCCGCCCGCTTCTGCGTAGAATGGTGTTTGGTTTAAAACAATAGCACCTTCTTGACCGTCATTTAACAGCTCAACTTCAGCGTTATCTTTAATTAATGCAACGATTTGCGCATCAGATGTCAGCGTTTGGTAACCCAAAAATTCAGTTGTAGCATCAATTTTTATCATTTCGTTGTAATCAGTGCCAAAGTTAGAACCTTGACGCGCACGATTACGTTGCTCTTCCATTGCTGCTTTAAAGCCGTCTTCGTCAATCGTTAGATCGCGTTCGCGTGCAATATCAGCCGTTAGATCAGATGGGAAACCATAGGTATCGTAAAGTTTGAATACGACATCACCAGGAACAACTTTTCCGTCTAGTTGTGACAATTCATTGTCTAGAATGTTCAGACCACGTTCAAGTGTTTTACCAAACTGCTCTTCTTCGATAAGTAAGATTTTTTCAACAATTGCTTGTTGTTTTACTAGATCGTCAGAAATATCACCCATGAGTTCGACCATTTTCGCAACAAGTTTGTTGAAAAATGGACCTTTCGCGCCAAGTTTATTACCGTGACGAACTGCACGACGAATGATACGACGTAGTACATAACCACGACCTTCATTTGATGGCATAACGCCGTCAGAGATCAGGAAGCTACATGCACGAATGTGATCGGCAATTACGCGTAATGATTTGTTTTCTAAATCAGTTGTACCGATAAGCTCTGCAACATGCTTGATTAGAGTTTGGAAGATATCGATTTCGTAGTTTGAGTGTACATTTTGCATAATTGCAGAAATACGCTCAAGACCCATACCTGTATCAACAGATGGCTTTGGTAGTTCTTCCATTGTGCCGTCAGCTTGACGGTTAAACTGCATGAATACTAAGTTCCAGATCTCAATGAAACGGTCACCGTCTTCCTCTGCTGAGCCCGGTACGCCACCCCAAATATCTTCGCCGTGGTCGTAGAATATTTCAGAACATGGACCACATGGACCAGTGTCACCCATCGACCAGAAATTATCGGATTCAAATTTCTTCTCTGGTGATTTGTCACCAATACGAATAATTTTGTCTTCAGGCACGCCTACTTTGTTCGCCCAGAATGAAAATGCTTCATCATCACTTTCATAAACGGTAACCAGCAATTTTTCTTTTGGCAGTTTCAGGACAACCGTTAAGAATTCCCATGCAAATAAGATCGCATCTTCTTTGAAGTAATCACCAAAGCTAAAATTACCTAGCATTTCAAAGAATGTATGGTGACGCGCAGTATAACCTACGTTATCTAAGTCGTTGTGTTTACCACCAGCACGTACACAGCGTTGAGACGTTGTGGCACGTGTATATGAACGTTGTTCTGCACCTAGGAATACGTCTTTAAATTGGTTCATGCCCGCATTTGTAAATAACAAAGTTGGATCATTAGCAGGTACAAGTGAGCTACTTGTACCTTTGTTGTGCCCTTTACTGGCAAAATAATCAAGAAACGCGTTGCGGATCTCAGCTGTAGACATTGTCATGGAATCGTCCTGGGTGCTTTAATTATGAGCGATTGTTTAGATTTAATAATATAAACGGATCTGTTAATGAAGTGATTATACCCAAACCGCGTCAAAATGCTAACTCAGAGACGCCCTTGGGTCGTGATTTTGTGTGTGTCAATCAACCGAATCAGCTTAGATTTAGATTAGATTTGCAGGCTAAAAAAAAACACCGAACATAAATGCTCGGTGTTTTTATAAAACCATTCGACTATCAGTAACTCATCTCACTGATAGTTATCAAATTGCTTCTTCGTTTTCTTCACCGGTACGAATACGGATCACGCGTTCTACAGCGGTAACGAAGATCTTACCGTCACCGATTTTACCTGTATGCGCAGTTTCAACGATAGAGTCGATGCATGCGTCAACGTCATCGTCTTGCACAATAAGATCGAGTTTTACTTTAGGTAGAAAATCAACCATGTATTCAGCACCACGATAAAGCTCGGTATGACCTTTTTGACGGCCAAAACCTTTCACTTCAGATACAGTCATACCTGTAATGCCAATTTCTGCAAGCGCTTCACGTACATCATCAAGTTTAAACGGTTTAATAATCGCTTCAATTTTTTTCATGTTCAGTCCCTGTTAGCCCCTAAATATAACTATTAGCATACCGAAGCAAACTCGAATTGCCAATCAGACGAGTAATTAAATCGATGAAATCGCTAAATTTCTTTTTATAGAAAGTCACCAACAATCTGTTGTTGCTTCATCTTCACTATTCATCGACGTAGTTGAACCAAGATTATCAATGGTAAAAGAGGCACAATTTGTATCATTAGCCTGCGTACTGCCAGCTTCGACAGTCGCAATTATCGTATAGTTGTTTGCAGTACTGCTAGCACTCAGTGCAAAGGTGTAATAGTCACTGTCATCATCCCAGCCAGATAATGTATTCGCCACACCTGTGGTTAATGAGGTTGCATACTGTCTATTATCTAAATAGAACTGCTCTTGTAATAACTGCGCTTTATACAATGCCGTTTTTGCATCATTACGATTGTTATTCATAATATAAGCACTGTAAGAAGGATAACCAATACCCGCTAAAATGCCGATAATCGCGATGACGATCATCAATTCAACGAGGGTAAAACCCGTCTGTTTATTTGTCATTATTGCGCCGCCTCATTGAAGTAACGGTAGGTAGAATGCGGTACTAACGATACTTCCGTATCAATAGTTCCTTTGTTAACGGCAACACCACCGACCATTTTACTGTCCCCTTTCCCCGCACCGAGTAAACGTAATACTGATGCACCATTATTCGACGCAGCATGAACCGCAAGATCTTTAGCGATTACATTCTGTAATTTTCGATAATATTTTTTTGTACCAACATTCAAGTTGAGTTGATAATAATGGCTATAACCCGATAGGTTCGCAACACACTGTCCATTTTCTATAACATAGTCACTGGCAAAAGGAGTATAAGTATTAAAATGTACAACACCATTAATAACGACAGCAGCACCAAGGGACTTTTCAGCTGCTTCATTTAATTTATAACGCCAACCTGATAATACAGTGTCTTTCTCGACATCCGTGACAGTTTCATTACCAGAGACGTTGTTATTACTAATCAAAGATAAATTATCGCGTTTTATCACTGTAGGTTCAGGCTTTTTACCAAGCCCTTCCCCCCACACTGTAGGGTATATATCTTTATCTTTAATATTAAAGAGATAATTACGCACGGTAATATTAGAATTCGGGCTGGTAATATCTCCACTACCTAATAATAAACCATCATAGGAGTTACCATTTATATCCCTTGCTCTTACAATTGATGGCGCGCTGAAAAATCGGAGATCACTATCCCCCGAGCCACCAAGACTAGCAAGTTGAACAAAGGTATTTGCACCCTTGGTAAATTTATTTTTATCAGTATCGAAGGCTTTCGTCATATCAATACGGTAGATATTACCCGCTGTGTCAGGCGCATAAATTCGGTCAGCATAGCTATCACCATCGCTATCCATTACAGCTAACCGACTGGCAATACTATCGCTAAATCCCCCAAACGACTCCACGACAACACCGCTAATTGCATCGACTATATACACAGCTCGACCTGTTGTATCACTACAAATATTACTAATACCTGAACTGCTACTATTGGAACCGCAAGTATCTTTATTAGTATCATAGCCGCCACCAAAAATTAATACCGGTCTATCATTTTGATCCGGGTCCTCTCTAAGAATTTTACTCACAATAGGAGTCGACCAAGTTTGAGCCAATTCTGGATACGTTTTTGCTATTGGTGCTGGAGCATTTTCCATCACCCAGTTTAATTCTGGGATGGTATTTACTTTGCTGCGATCAAGATTAACATTCAAGGAAAAATATTTTTCCCCACCTCGTCGTAAGCCAAAGGTAATTATATGCTTAAGATTGTCTGGATTTTCATAATAATGAGCATCAACAGCTGTGCCATCAATTCCATAAATGCGATTTTCAGCTCTTGTGATTTGCAGGTTTAACATAAGCGCCATGGCGAGATTTTCTTTCGGTATAAATGCCCACTCTTCTTCAACACTACGCCCGTTATCTTTAAATGCATGGAAGAATCCGGCATTAGTACCAATAAATATCCGTGGTTTAGAATCTGGATATTCAACAATTAATGGCTCTGCATGCATAGGATCGCCGAAGATATCATCACGATATTCATCCGCTTCATTTTTACCTTGTAACCAACTAATTGCAGCGTCTAAAGTGGCTTCCGATACACCAAGAGCACTCGCTAAATTCGCGTCACTTTCAACAGATAGGGCGATTTTTAAATTATCTTTATTCAAAGTTAGCAACGCACTATTATCAGCATTAGTGATATAAATATTACGTGTATCCGTTGATTCAAGGGTGCTAAATGCTTCTACAACACCACCTTTATCTACATCATTGAGGCCTTTCTCTGAGCTCCAAGCTGAATACAAATTATCATTAAAGAAACTAGAGTCACTACCAGTCAAGGCTGGTAATATATCTGAATTAGTTGACGTAGCATCGCTTGCTGATTGCGTCCATGCACTCAAGGTACCGTCATCAGTAACTTTAAATTTACGCAAGTTACCTCGCCAGCGACTAGTTTGACTCGGTTTAAACATAGGGTAATAAACAAATTCATTACTCTTAGTTGAATTACTACTATTAATAGAAGTACCAACGGCCGCTGTAACACCTTGCTGTCTAGTTATAATATCAGCAAAAACCATATCTAATTTCTGACGTAATTCATTCGCATCAAGCGCGTTATAAAATTCACCATCACCGTATTTAGCCGTTTTCTCTAACAAATTACGACGTTTATCATCCAGTTTTCCAATACCGACAGTATAAGTAACAATACGCTCCTTTATATCCTTAGTAGTAGGGTTCATATCATTATTTGCTAACCAACCTGATAGTACAGGGAGTAGGTTTTTATCACAGGTCGTATCTGCATCATTAACTTGTACCGCTTTGTCTACAATATCCTGTGCGGTCATTCCAGGTAATTGTTCAATCAACTCATTAGCTTTACTATCGTGATCATACGCATCAATTCTAATTCGCCCACCAAAGATACCACCACACTTAACAATATCAGTAAGTCTAGAAGATACATCGTGATGACCTGTTGTGACCATAATTATATAGGCTTCGGTTTGACAACTATTTACCCAATCCATAGGACTAATGTAAGTACCGCTAGCTTCTGCACTTTGGTCGCGTTCTGGTTTTTCTCCAATTAAAACATCATCCCCATACCAAACACCTTGACCATATAGATATCGATATCCTTCGTACAAACTTTCGCATAAGGCAGACTTAGACATACTCGTAGTAAAAATATCTTGCATTTGGCTTTTTAGCAGACTTTTTTTATTTACATAGCCATTAGTCGTAGCATCGTAACCATCAGGATCATAAGAGCTCACCTTCGAAATAATTCGACCACCATTATTATTTAGAATGTCGAGTTTAGTGATAGAGTTATTCGGATTAAAAATTTCTAATCCAGTATTAATTTCTGTTGTATCCAGCATCAAATCTAAAACAACTTTTTTAGCGATCTGCAAATTTGATAATTGAATCGTTGCGCCACTTGTCGGTTTTAACGCTGCCCATTTAACTAAATTATCTGAATATAAATACGCTTTATTATTACTATCACCATTAAATCTTCCTTGAGCCGTATCTTCATAGATATTCCAATAATATTCAGGTCCGTTCGATGGAAAACCTTCTCGATCCGGATTTTCAACATACCCATCAGCTGAACCATCATCTGATTCACCATCTTCGTTGACTTCTTCAGCCTTAATCACCCCACTGTGTTCGTAACCGGGGTTTCGCTTTTCACCCGTAGCTATATCTTGGTCACAATCAACAAATTTACGCCCGATACTAGTTTTACTGCCAATTGTACGCCACTCATACGGGATCCCTACAACGCCATCTCCAAACTTTAAAGGGCCAGGTAACCACTGAGCAACATAGTCTTGATAAGCACCAAGATCACCTTGAAAATCCGCGACAGCTGAATAGCAATTCATTTTAGAAAAGTCGAGCTTATTACTACTGTCTCGAGTCGGAATCGTCGTAACAAACTCGTCGTATTTAACTTGTTCATCACCTGTAAGAGCTGCGCCCCCCGAATAAGTATCAACCGCTTTTTCTGCTATACCACGTAGCTCTGTGTGATTGAGCGCCTTAGCGTTAACACTATTGTTATAATAAAATTGCTCACCACCGTAGAGCCAACGGTAAATGATATCTTCAACATTTGTATCTGGTGTCGGTGGATATGCAATATGCGGGTCATAATACTTAGGGTAAGGATAATCCGCCTCTTCACGCATATGAGCAGAGGTATCTAAAATAATCAGTACTTGCGGCTTACCATTTAAGCTAACTGAATAAATTTCACCTTCATCAGCCCCTGCATGTAATGCCATCAATCCAGCGAAAATAACGCTGACTGGTTTGAAAATCCTTTTCATTGCCTATCCCTATTGATTTTGCGCTGCCAAAAATGGCTGTTCTACGCCAGCGGTCATTGCCAGACCTTTAACTCGCGGGCCATCGTCTTGTGTAAAATCCATTTTCACAAATCGACAGTTAATTAAATTGACACTCGAAGCGTTTACACTTCGCTTACAATGACCTTCTCCGCGCTGCTCTAGAGTCACATGCGAAGTACCGCTCGTACTTAAAGCGGAACTAGCTCCCTCCCCCCACTCCATAATATCGTTAATTAAATTAGGGTTACTCATCACTTCACTAACGCTGCCTAATAACGCTTGCTCATTCGCTAATTTGTCTTGCGTCAAACCTATCGAATGTTGCCCTAAGCGCGTTTGGGTTATCACGGCAGCAGCCAATGAAGTAATAACAACCAATATAATAATCACAATAAATAAGGTAACGCCTCGCTGATGTTTCATTGTGTCACCGCCATCATGTTATTTTTTATCACGACCGTTGTTGATAATAAAAAACGACGATAATTATCATTATTCGGTGGGCTAAAAGGTTCAAATTTGTCGTTAAACGCCTCGTCATTATTTAATGTTAAATCTTTATTTTTAGCACGTGCGAGCACGTATATTCGCGCAGATACAAGCTGATTAGTACGCCACATCAAGTCGGTAATATTACTGCTTGCAAAGTAACTTTCAGGTCGGCCATCACCGTTAGTGTCGACACCAAAATCAATCCGGATTTGTTCTATATTGCTAACAACCAAATCATTACTAAAATTACCGTCAATAAAGCTGAATCGACTTAATTTTGTACCGTCTGTTGCATGCGCTTGCACAAAATAAGTGTGATGTAAGTAAGGGTATATTTCGGCGTTAGCTATATTCGGGGTTACACCTGTAAATAACTTCGCTTGCATAGGAGTGATCGCAACATGATAACTCTTAGCATTAACACTGGCGGTAGGGATAATAGCCCCTCGGATCCGTGAAATAGAAAGCACATCACTTTGCTCAGTCATGCTATGATCTTTTTCGAGACAAGGAGCATCAGTTATCACATTGGCGGTAATCGCAGCACTAGCGGCACTCGCAGCTTTGAAACTAAAAATCCAATTAGCGTATTCTGGATGATGGTAGTTTTCACTCTTTGCTCCCGTGACTGTAGATACTATATTACACTTACCAGGAACTATGTTAGGGAGATCAGTGATAATCTCCCCAGAAAATTCAGCAAAACTCCCGATAGCACGTACGTCTTCCACTAATACTTGCAAGGCCAATTGTGCCTGTTGCTGTAAATTGGAAACGGTTGAAGATCGATTAGCCGAGACTTTAGTATCCACAAACATCGTTGTGATTGACACCATAAGCACCAAACCAATAACCAGCGCAATCATCAGTTCCACTAAATTAAAGCCCGCTTGCTTCGCTCTCATATAGCCTCCTTGATAAAACTAGTTAGCATAACTTGTCGACGATTAGTCACTCGTTTTCCACAATTTTTACTTTGCTTAGCAGCGTCTACCCCTTGAACTTGCCAGCTCACAGCAATACGGACAGTGTAAGTATCGGTGACATTACGGCATAAATTCATATTGCTACGCTTAGCAGAGCTTGCCACATTGGTAAGAATTCTAGTGAGTATGACGTCTTGGGTATCAGATGAACTTGAGGAAGGCTTAATCCAAGCGGTATTCGTCCGCAATTCTTGCAACGCCGTACGCGCAAGATATGAAGCTTCAATTTGCTTGTCTGTATCTGCTAATGATTTCTTCGCAATCCCTTGCAATGCCACTATGCCCAATAGGCCAACGGCAAGGATGAATGATGTGATCATCACTTCAATGAGACTGAATCCAGATTCCTTTCTAGATTGCATAACTAACTCACTTAAATAATTTATACACGACCATGTTACACATATGTTTATTTTATGTAAACACAATGCATTTATTCTGTGAGACTCAACATTAATTAAATCGATGATTCAATGCGGTAGCAAACCAAGCTGGTATTCAAATAAAATTATAGGGTATAGAGGTGAGATATTAGAGATTAGTTAAAAAGAGTGTATGAGTGGATAAAGCTCGTCGAGTCGATGACTAAACGAGCCTATCAATAGTGCGAGTTAATTTACTTGCTTAATACGTAATTCGGCTGGCACTTCAAATATCGTATTTTCTGGACGCCCTTCGACTTCAGTCACCAGTTTACCTCCGTATTCTTGGAGCTTTTCAACAACCTGATCGATCAACACTTTAGGTGCAGACGCGCCTGCTGTAACACCAATCTTAGCTTTACCTTCCAATAATATAGAGTCAATATCACCTGCATTATCAATGAGGTAAGACGGGACACCAAGGTTTTCAGACTTTTCACGTAGACGGTTCGAGTTTGATGAATTTTTAGAACCAACCACAAACATAATATCAACCATACCTGCTAGTTTAGATACCGCATCCTGACGATTCTGTGTTGCGTAACAAATATCATCTTTACGTGGTCCCCTAATTTCTGGGAAACGTTCACGCAGTGCGTCAATAATAGCTGAGCAATCATCTACCGATAACGTAGTCTGTGAGCTGTAAGTTAGGTTTGTCACATCTTTAACATCTAAAACAGCAACATCCGCAATCGACTCAACCAGATACATACCACCATCAGCATTGTCATACTGACCCATAGTACCTTCGACTTCAGGGTGACCCTTATGACCAATCAATACACATTCAATACCACGGCGACTCGCACGAGTCACTTCCATATGTACTTTTGTCACAAGCGGACAAGTTGCATCAAATACTTTTAGGTCACGACGTTTAGCTTCAGCTTGTACCGCTTTAGATACGCCATGCGCACTAAAAATAACCACACGACCGTCTGGCACTTCATCAAGCTCTTCGACAAAAATAGCACCGTTCTCTTTTAAGCCATCCACCACATAGCGGTTATGCACAACTTCGTGACGTACATAAACAGGGGTTTCAAACAGCTCAAGCGCACGTTCAACAATGCTAATAGCACGGTCAACACCGGCACAGAAGCCACGAGGATTAGCGAGTAAAATTTCCATCATAAACCTTATTTATTCTGCATTAATTTCTAAAATTTCAACTTCAAACGTTACAACTTGTCCAGCTAACGGATGATTAAAATCGACAGTTACCGAGTCACCAATCACTTCTCGAATCATGCCCGGTAATTCAGCACCGTCTGGCTGAGTAAAACCAACAATCAAACCGACTTCCGCTTTTACTTCGGTAAATTTAGCACGGTCTAAATAATAAATATTATCTGGATTCGGCTGTCCGAATGCATCTTCTGGTTGCAGTTCAAACTTGTTTTTATCGCCGACAGTTAAACCTAATAAACAGCGTTCAAAATTAGGCGTTAAGCTACCATCACCAATCACTAATTTGGCTGGCTTACCTTGTAGTTCAGTACTATCAGCAACAGAGCCATCTGCTAAGGTAATAGTAAAATGCATTAGTACTTGGCTATCATTACCAATTGTTGCTACGTTAACTGTCATTTGATGAGTCCTTGTCATTTTTACTTTCCATAATGGCTTCCAAGATTAACATCGCGGCACCAATACAGATCCAAGTATCTGCTAAATTGAAAATAGGGAAATGGCTTGTATCCCAATACACATGTAAAAAATCAATTACATAACCATGAATAATACGATCATATAAATTACCTAACGCACCACCTAAAATAAGTGCGTAAGCAATATTGCTCCAATACTGCTGAGCTGGTTGTTTCTTTAACCAATAAATCAACAGACCAGAAACCGATACCGCTATTACGCCAAAGAACCAACGCTGCCAACCGCCTGCATCTGCAAACATACTAAATGCCGCACCATAGTTACGTGCATAGGTAAAATTAAACACAGGTAACACATTTACCGATTCACCTAATTGAAAATGGCTCACCACAAAAGTCTTGGTACCCAAATCAATAAAAAATACGACAACGGCTAACCACAGCCAAATTAATCCTGTTCTCTTTGTTGTGCCTACGGTCATGATTATCCTCTGATACGTCAACGTGATGACGATAAATATAAAATATACCCAAGTTACTTCAAGATGCTATATCAATCGCTTGGGTATAAACAGTGCATTGTTATTGGTATCAATCCAGCATATTGGAATAGATTATTTACAATCATATCATTTTCATGACACGGGTTAAGCTTTTATCCATAAAAAAATGCCTACTGTATTTATACTGATTAAACTAACCAGTACACAGTAGGCATTCTATGTGAAGGATAATAACAGCTTAATGGTTATTACCCTTCTTTAACTTGCTCGGTGTAATGAACACACTAGCAATTAAGCAAATTGACGTTTCTCGCCTTCACCATCGATATTATCTTCACAACGCGCACAAATAGTAGGATGCGTTTCAGACTGACCTACTGTTTCGTTATGATGCCAGCAACGCTCACACTTCTCTGCGTCACTCTTAGCAACACTAATCCATAAACCGTCAATAGCGCTTGCTTCAACGCCTGCAGGCGCTTCTGTTACCGCAACTACTGTCGTGTTTGACGTTAATAGTAAGAAACGTAATTCGTTACCTAATTTGTCAAGGTCAGCTGCAAGTTCAGCATTCGCATATAAAGTAACGTCAGCTTGTAAAGAACCACCAACAACCGCATTGTTACGTGCTAGTTCAACAGTTTTGTTTACTTCACTACGAACAGCTTGTAGCTTACTCCAGTAAGCGTTGTTTAGCTCAGCATCATTAGCAAGTGGTGTTAGACCTGTGTACCACTCTTCAGTGAATACATACTCAGCACGTTCACCAGGCATTGCATTCCAGATCTCAAACGCTGTAAAGCTTAAGATAGGCGCAGTCCAACGAACCATCGCTTCTAAGATATGGAACATCGCAGTTTGACAGCTACGACGTGCAATTCCGTCTGACTTTGCAGTGTACTGACGATCTTTGATGATATCTAAGTAGAAGCTACCCATTTCAATTGAACAGAATGTCATTAGTTTTTGCGTTACATTCTGCATTTGGTAGTTTTCATAATCGGCTAGGATTTCAGTTTGTAGTGCGTGTGCACGACCCACTGCCCAACGATCCAATGCAACCATATCTTCTGTCGCTACAATATCAGTTTCTGGGTTGAAACCTTCTAAGTTAGACAATAAGAAACGTGCAGTATTACGGATACGACGGTAAGCGTCAGCACTGCGATCTAAGATCTCATCAGATACCGTCATTTCACCTGTGTAATCGGTACTTGCAACCCACCAGCGTAGAATATCACCACCAAGACGGTTCATTACGTCTTGTGGCGCCATTACGTTACCGATAGATTTAGACATCTTACGGCCTTTCGCATCAACCACGAAACCGTGTGTTAATACGTCTTTATAAGGTGCTTTACCGTGAATAGCTGTTGAGATCATCAATGATGATTGGAACCAACCACGGTGCTGATCAGAACCTTCAAGGTAAAGATCGATATCTGCGCCGTCGTATTCTTTACGTGCATCAACAACTGAGAAGTGTGTTGAACCCGAATCGAACCATACGTCTAATGTATCAGGTGCTTTCGTGTAGTTTACAGCGTCATCACCTAGTAGGTCTGCAGAATCAAGATCCCACCACGCTTGAATGCCTTTCTGTTCAACTAAGTTAGCAATATCTTGCATTAGTTCAGCTGAACGCGGGTGCGGTTCTTGTGTTTCGTTATGAACGAACAAAGAAATTGGCACA
This sequence comes from Moritella sp. 28, assembly GCF_018219435.1. Taxonomy (NCBI): domain Bacteria; kingdom Pseudomonadati; phylum Pseudomonadota; class Gammaproteobacteria; order Alteromonadales; family Moritellaceae; genus Moritella; species Moritella sp. 28. The sequence continues at coordinate 4,523,721 of NZ_CP056121.1, forward strand.
CCCCACGTACGCTGACGAGATATACACCAGTCTGGACGGTTCGTTACCATGCTTTCGATACGCTCTTGACCCCAAGAAGGAACCCACTGCACATCTTTAATTTCTTTCATTGCCGCATTACGCAGACCATTTTGTTCCATGCTGATAAACCATTGTGGTGTAGCACGGAAAATGATTGGCGTTTTGTGGCGCCAGCAATGTGGATAGCTGTGTTTTAGTACTTGGTGATTTAGTAACGCACCTTTTTCAGTTAGCACTTCAAGAACACTATCGTTTGCTTTAAATACGTGTTGACCAGCAAATAAAGGTGTATCTTCAAGGTAAACACCGTTGTTACCAACAGGGTTTGCAATCTCTAGGTTATAACGTAGGCCAGCCACGTAATCTTCTTGACCGTGACCCGGTGCAGTATGAACAACGCCCGTACCCGCTTCAGTCGTTACGTGATCAGCTAAAATTGCTGGTACGTCGAAATCATAAAACGGGTGGTTAAAGCGTAAATTCTCTAGTGCAGCACCAGTACAAGTACCTAACGTAGTGAAGCTTTCAGGTGCAAATGCAGCCATGCAAGATTCAACTAAGTCTGTTGCTAAAATTAGTTGCTGTGAACCAGATTCAGTTACCATGTTAACTAGCGAATATTCAACGCGCTCAGCTAATGCAACCGCGCGGTTAGCAGGTAATGTCCAAGGTGTTGTCGTCCAGATAACCGTTGACACCAAACCTTCAACATCACTACCAAATACAGCTTTAACAGCAGCTTGATCTTGTGCCGTAAAACGCACGTAGATAGCAGGTGATTTCTTATCTTCGTATTCAACTTCAGCTTCAGCAAGTGCAGAACCACAATCTGTACACCAGTGAACAGGTTTAGAACCTTTTTGTAAGTGACCGTTTTCAACAATTTTACCTAAAGCACGGATAATGTTTGCTTCAGTGCTGAAATCCATTGTTAGGTATGGATTCTGCCAATCGCCTAGTACGCCAAGACGGATAAAGTCTTCACGTTGACCGTTAACTTGTTTTGTCGCATATTTACGACATTCTTCACGGAATTGTGCAGCTGTTACTTTACGGCCTGGTTTGCCCACTTTTTTTTCTACCATTAATTCGATAGGTAGACCGTGACAATCCCAACCTGGAATGTAAGGTGCGTCAAAGCCAGACAAGCCTTTCGCTTTAATAATAACGTCTTTCAGGATCTTATTAACTGAGTGACCAATGTGAATGTTACCATTCGCATAAGGAGGACCATCGTGCAAAATAAAGGTTTTTTTACCTTTCTTAGCGGCACGGATTTTTCCGTATAAATCATCAGTCGTCCACTGCTTCAACATGTTTGGTTCGCGGTTCGCTAAGTTAGCGCGCATCGCAAAGCCCGTTTTTGGCAGGTTCAGCGTTTTTTTATATTCGCTCATGTATCCTAATTTCCGTTATTGGTATTCATAAAAATTAAACTGACAGGCCAAAAAAGGTTTTGGCTGCAATGACATCTCGTTCTATTTGCTGACGAAGTACATCAAAAGATGCAAATTTCTGTTCGCCGCGTAATTTTTTCTTTAGGACAACCTCTAGCTGTTTGCCGTAAAGGTCACCATCAAAATTAAATAAATTCACTTCCAGTTGAGAGCACACGCCACCAACTGTAGGACGTTTGCCAATGTTTGCAACGCCCTGTATCGCATCATCACTGATACCTAACACTTCAACTACATACACGCCATTGATTGGGTCTACGCAGCGTTTAAGCGGTATATTAGCGGTTGGAAAACCGATAGTTCGCCCTAATTTAGCACCGTGAGATACTTTACCAAAAATACTGAATGGTCGACCCAATAGTTCGGCGGCTAAATCCAGTTTATCCTGTGCTAACGCGTCGCGGATCATGGTACTACTAACGCGTGCTTGAGCAACGCTAAAGGTATCCATGCTCACCACATCAAAGCCATACTTGGCGCCAGCAGCTTGCAACATAGCAAAGTCACCCGTGCGTTTATGCCCAAAGCGGAAATCATCACCAACAACTAAATATTTAACGCCTAATTTATTCACCAATAACTGGGTAATAAACTCATCCGCTGATAATGCTGCAAATTTGCTATTAAAATTAACACATAAAAGTTGATCAATATTTTGAGCTTTTAACGCTGCATATTTATCACGTAACCGTGTTAATCGCGCAGGTGCTTTGTCGCCAATGATCATCTCTAGTGGCTGCGGCTCAAATGTCATTACCGTCGCAGGCAAATTCAATTGGTTCGCTTTTTCGATTAACTGTCGTAATACCGATTGGTGCCCAAGATGAACGCCATCAAAGTTACCGATAGTTAAAACACACCCTTGATGGTGTGGCTTCAAATTGTGAATGCCTCGAATCAGCTCCATGTCTTTGCCAACTATTCCACTAAAACGATAAATTATAACTTAGTCAACGCACAGGGTCAGCAACAATTTGTACTCAGTCGGTAATTTTAAAATGTCGCGGGCGTAAACCAAACACCAATAAAGCCATAGAATAGCTTATTACAGCTAATCCAAGTAAGCCTAACAAGCATAAACTGCTGTCTAATAAACTCCACTCGTACCATTGCGACATGTCTGGTTTAGCGTATTGCACTAAGCCTGCCATCAAACCTGCAGAGACAAATAACTTCACCACGACAATACCGGTATCCCTATTAATCTTGTACACACCTTCCTTATGCAATCCCCAATAGAGTAAGCCTGCATTCAATGTCGCAGACCCCGCTGTAGCCAGCGCTAAACCAACATAACCAAATGGAATCGCTAAAATAATGTTAAAGCCCATATTACTGATCATGGCGATGATGCCAAACTTAACTGGCGTACGGGTATCTTGACGCGCATAATAACCTGGTGCCAATACCTTAATTAGCATAAAGCTAAGTAAACCAGAACCATAAGCCATCAAACTCATTGAGGCCATAGAGACGTCATCAGCGCCAAATTCACCACGCATAAACAATACTTTAAGCATTGGGCTGGCAAGCACTATCATGCCCATCATCGCCGGTATTCCCAGTAATAGAACAACTCTTACCCCCCAATCCATAGTTAGTTTAAATTGGTTATCAGAGCGGGCTGAATGAGTTCGAGAAAGGGCTGGTAAAATAACGGTCGCGATCGCAATACCGAACAAACCAAGTGGAAATTCTAATAAACGGTCTGAGTAATACAACCAACTAATTGACCCTGTCATTAAGAAGCTGGCAATAAACGTATCAAACAATAAGTTAATCTGACTCACTGATACACCAAACATTGCCGGTATCATTAGTTTTCTAATTTTTGTCACACCAGGATCTCGCCAACCCCAACGTGGTTTCACCAACATATTCTGTTTTGCTAAAAACGGAATTTGAAATAAGAACTGAATTGCACCGCCGATAAAGACCCCGATAGCGAGTCCTATTTCTGGCTGTGCTAAATTAGGTGCAATGAACAATGCCGCACCAATAATAGCGATATTTAAAAACACCGGCGTAAAGGCCGCAACAGCAAATTTACCCAAAGTGTTCAAAATTGCACCAGATAATGCGGTAAAAGTAATAAACCACAAATAAGGGAAAGTTATTTTTAGCATAAATGAAGCAAGTTCAAACTTGTGTGCATCAGGTCCATCGTTGAGCCAATCCACAAACCAACCCGCACCAAAGAGAATCGTGATTAATGGCGAACCAATTACCCCAAACAAGGTAACAATGGTCACTAACACCCCTAAGGTGCCGGATACTGAAGCGATCAATTGTCGTACTTTTTGTTTATCACCAGTTTGTTGATATTCAGTAAGAACAGGTACAAAAGCCTGTGCAAAGGCACCTTCAGCGAAGAGTCTACGTAAAAAATTAGGGATTTTATTGGCAAAGAAGAAAACATCGGCAGCCGCACCCGCGCCCATTAGATTTGCAACAATAACATCTCGGACTAAACCTAAAATACGCGAGATCATGGTCATTGAACTGACGATAAGGCCAGATTTTATTAATTTATTACTCAAGAAATACCTTTTATGTCAATCAAACCCTGTTCGTGGGGCGCATTTGCTGCTAAAATATGTCCCACATCTTAACTGTCATTGCAGTTAGTTGCCAATATTTTGCCTGTTATTTACACAAAAAATATTGACAAATTTCGTTAGGCAAGGCATATTCCTCGCCTTTATAAAATTAACGTCTTTAGACATTTAGGAGTAGGACCTTGGCTAATATCAAGTCTGCTAAAAAACGCGCAATCCAATCTGAAAAACGCCGTAAGCACAACACTTCACGTCGTTCAATGATGCGTACACTAACTAAGAAAATTATCGTAGCTATCGCTGCTGGTAATAAAGAAGAAGCGACTGCTGCATTTGTTGCTGCACAACCGATTCTTGATCGTATGGCTTGTAAAGGCCTGATCCACGCAAACAAAGCTGCTCGTATTAAGAGCCGTCTTTCTGCTAAGATCAAAGCACTTTAATTATTGCTTGAATACGATAATGAAAAAACCAGCTTCGGCTGGTTTTTTTATATCTAAAAAATATGATTTCAGTTCTATTTCAACTTAATTCAACCTTTATCCACTAATTCTCTCTCAACTTCCACCTTATCTTTTGTTGTTGTCGCACAGGCAAGTAAATAATAACCTAGTACCGCAGCCAATGTAGAACCTATTAATATCCCCAAACGCGCCAGATCCGCCATCACCGGATCCGTGAATGCTAATGACGTAATAAACATCGACATCGTAAAGCCAATTCCACACAACACTGACACCGCAAAAATTTGTTTAAAATTAATCCCCTCGGGTATTGTCGCAATTTTTAGCTTCACCGCTAGCCAACTAATACTGAAGATCCCCAAAGGTTTGCCAATCAGTAACCCTAATCCAACGCCTATTGGCAGTGCAGAGGTCATGTCACTAAACTGAATATTAGTTAACGGCACCCCCGCATTCGCAAATGCAAACAAGGGTAAAATATAATACTTAGTCCAAGGATGCAGCCAGCGTGCCAACGTTTTCGCTGGAGAGTGCGGGTTTTCAACATCATTTTTATCATCTTTACGATACATAGGAATAGCAAAACCGATCACCACGCCGGCCAAAGTTGCATGTACGCCTGATTTAAGTACTGCTACCCACAATAACGCGCCAACAATAAGATAAGGCGTTAAACTCATGATGCTGTAACGGTGCATTAGCCACAATAGGCTAATGCACGCGCACGCTAAACTCAGTGATAATACCGACATATCCACGGTATAAAACAAGGCAATAATAATGATCACACCGAGATCATCCATGATAGCCAGCGCCAATAAGAAAATTTTCAAATTAACAGGCACGCGTTCACCCAATAATGACAAAACCCCTAATGCAAAGGCGATATCGGTGGCGGCAGGGATTGCCCACCCCTTGATTGCGTCTGGATTCGCGGCATTAAAACTTAAATAGACTAATGCAGGCGCTAGCATACCCCCAGCCGCAGCGATAATGGGAAAAAGAGATTTTTTACGACTCGCTAGCGCACCTTCAACAAGCTCTTGCTTTACCTCTAAACCAATAAGTAAAAAGAATACCGCCATAAGGCCATCGTTGATCCAATGACTGAATGACTTATTGATATCAATATCGGCGACACGAACTTGGATCTCGGTATGTAAAAACTCCAGATACAAATCGGAAAAGGGAGAATTAGCAACAAGCATCGCCAATATAGCCGCAATGATAAGTAATACACCGCCTGAGGATTCAGTACGAAGAAATTGCGTTAAGGATTTATACAAATGAGCCTCCTTGCTTATTATCAGGGATTTGTATTCAATGAATAATCAACCACATAGATCAAGTATAGAAAATTCACAAAGATTTAACCTTTAAATTTGTTAATTTCGCTATATTGGTAGACATTAATCTTTATATTTAACTCATTTAGGTAATTATTAATGTCCTTAAAATCACTACAACAGCAGTTATTACCCGAATTAATACAACTGGAGAAGTTAATTGAGTTAGGCGGTAAACACTTACACAGTCAGATTTTGGCACATGTGTCTTATAAAAAGTCCAGCTACCCCTTGTATTCAATCAGTATGGGATCACAAGAACCCAATGTCCCCGTCATCGCCTTTGTTGGTGGAATCCATGGGGTAGAGCGTATTGGCACGCAAGTTATCTTAGCGTTGTTTGAAAGCCTCATTAGGCGATTAAAATGGGATCAATCACTGCATCAAGAACTCCGTCACGTAAAACTGCTATTCCTGCCACTCATGAACCCTATAGGTATGCTAAACAATAGTCGCGCCAATGGTAATGGTGTGGATTTAATGCGTAATGCTCCGGTAGATGCTGTTGGCAATGTACCTTGGCTCGTGGGAGGGCAGCGCATTAGTAATATACTGCCTTGGTATCGTGGTAAAAAAAGCAAGGCAATGCAACCTGAATCCCGGGTATTGGTAGCACATATTCGCCAACAATTATTAACAGCCCCTTTTAGTATTGCGCTAGATTGTCATTCTGGTTTTGGTTTTGATAATCAGATTTGGTTTCCTTATGCTAAATCAAAACAACCTATTCCCCATCTCGCTGAAATATTTAAGCTGCGTAAAATGCTTATTGAAACCTATCCACACCAAGACTATATATTCGAACCACAAGCTCGTAACTATATGACACATGGTGATTTATGGGATTACTTATATGATCAATCACTGGAACTCGATACCATTTTTCTTCCGCTAACGCTAGAAATGGGCTCCTGGACCTGGATCAAAAAGAACCCACTTCAAGTGTTCAAATCCAGTGGTATTTTCCATCCGATCCAGCCTCACCGAATTAAACGCGTATTACGACAGCATCATGTCCTAATGGAATTTTTGATCAAAGTAACTGGGTCTTATGCACATTGGTTACCGCAACTAAACAAGGAACGTAGCCATGCCGACGCAACATCACTCTGGTATACAGAATAGGACGTCATCAAGACAACATAGCAGCGCACCAACTTGGCTATTAGTACGAGGCTTATGTCGACAGCAGCAACACTGGGAAGACTTCCCCATCAAATTAGCGCAGCAGCTTAACAGTCAGGTGTTATGTTGTGACATTCCAGGTACAGGCACTGAATGGCAGCGCGTAACTCCCGCCTCCATCTCCGACATCACCCTGCAACTTAGACAACAATTTAGGCAGAAAAACCCTGATGTATCCTACCCTATCCGGTTATTAGGTATTTCTATGGGCGGTATGATCTGCACGGAATGGGCGAAGCGATTTCCTAACGAAATTGAACATATGGTTTTTATTAATACCAGTTTTAAACAATTCAGTCCTATTTATCAGCGTTTAAAATTTAGCAAACTCACCACCCTTATCCGCATATTATCCAGTACACCTTTACAGCAAGAACAACTTATTTTAAATATGACTAGTCATACCCAACATAATAATCACGCATTGTCTCAACGTTGGAGTCGTTATGCAGAGCTGCAACCCGTCAGCCGTCAAAACGCCTTGCGCCAGCTGTATGCTGCAAGCCGTTTTAGCCCCCCTCCGCTGGCACCCATTGAAAATATTTTATTACTCGCGAGTCAACATGATCAATTAGTTGATGTTCGTTGTAGTAGTGCTATCGCCGCACAATGGCACTGTCCAATCTACTATCACCCCACAGCAGGTCACGACTTACCTTTAGATGACAGTAAGTGGATCTGCGATAGAATATCGCGCTGGATCACACATCCAGTTCTGAGCAGTCACTCAACTGCCATATAAAACCACTAAAAATGTCACAGCAAGCTTCTATGATAACAACAAACAATAATCTAAAGGATGAAGATTATGCTCAACATAGAAGCGGAAATAAACCAACGTTATCCGGACTTTTTTCATAAAAAAAGTACCCGTCTCATTGCCAAACCTATGCTGGCAACACTTAGATTACTCTTTCATGAACGTGAATTACGCCAATTTGGTGAAACCTATGCACACCTCACAGGTATCGAGTTTATCGAACAAGTATTTGAGCACTTCAGCTTTAGTTACTCAGTTCGCCCTAACGAAATAGAGCGTATTCCTGCAACAGGTAAAGCAGTGATCATCGCCAACCATCCGATCGGCACTCTCGATGGTATGGCACTGCTTAAAATGGTCAGTAAAGTCCGTCCAGACGTAAAGGTCGTGGCCAATGACATGCTTATGATCATCAAACCAGTAAAAGATTATTTATTACCGGTAGATAACATGAATGGGGGGACCGCTAGCGACCGTTTACAAGCAATAAAAACACATCTCAAGGATGAAGGTGTGATTATTATGTTTCCGGCTGGCGAAGTCTCACGCATTAGCCCACAGGGTGTAAAAGACGGTAAATGGCGTAATGGTTTTTTGCGTATTGCGAGCAGCGTCCAAGCCCCTATCATCCCCATTTATATCAATGCTAAGAATTCATTGTTTTTTTATAGCTTGTCCATATTATCAAAACCTATTTCGACCTTGTGGTTGATCCGTGAAATGTTTAAACACGCTCACAACTGCGTCTCAATCCGTATTGGCGAGCAGATTAATTATCAAACTTACCAGTCGCTAGACTTGCCTATCAATACTAAAACAGCATTGTTTCGTAAACATTTATACCGCTTAACCAAAGACAAACCATCGATTTTCAATACGCAGTCAGCCATTGCTCACCCAGAAAATAAAGCATTATTACGCAGTGAAATACACGCCTGCCAGAAGATCAGCGAAAGCCGTGATGGGAAGCAAATCTACTGCTACCGCCATCAAGCAAACTCCACCATAATGCGCGAAATCGGCAGATTAAGAGAAGAGTCATTTCGATTAGTGGGTGAAGGCACAGGCGAGCGTCGTGATGTAGATATCTACGATAATTCTTATGTCCACATTCTATTGTGGGATGATAAGAAGCTGGAGTTAATCGGCGCCTATCGCTTATTAGAAACGAATAAGATTGAGAGCATCAACGTAAAGCAGCAACTCTATAGTGCCACGTTATTTGATTACCATGCAGCAATGACACCTTATTTGGCAACCGGAATTGAGCTGGGCCGTAGCTTTATTCAACCCAAATACTGGGGAACCCGCAGCCTTGAATACCTATGGCAAGGGATCATGGAATACATCATTCAACACAGTGGTTGTCGCTACTTGTTTGGTACTGTGAGTATCAGTAATAGTTACTCACAACCAGCAAAAGAACTTCTGGTCTATTATTATCAACATTTCTACGGTAACAATACCAATGTCGCGAGTGCCACTATGCCATTCCGATTGTCGGAAGAAGCAAATACACGTTTAACGGATTTATTTGCTGATGTCGATGCCGAAGAAGGGATGACCATCCTAAAGGCCCAGCTCAACCACATGGGGTTTAGTGTACCGACACTCTTTAAGCAATATATCAAATTGTGTAAACCTGGTGGTGTGCAGATTTTTGATTTCAATATTGACCCCAGTTTTAATCATTGTATTGATGGTTTGATCGTATTAGACCTCGCTCAATTCACTGATAAAAACAAAAAACGTTTTAATGCACAAGCGCTGCAACTCGAACACCGCTAATAGCTCTTATCTACAACATCCCATTATCGCTGATATTAAGTCAGCGATAATTACTTGCCTTTGGTAAATCCGATTTGTAACCCCTGCTAATCTATGTAAAGATCCTGCCCACGCAAATTAATGCACAATAATTAATGTACAACAATAAGAATAGGGCAGTAGTCGATGAAACAGTATCTTGATTTATGTACGAGAATAGTGGAAAACGGTGTTTGGGTTGAAAATGAACGTACCGGAAAACGCTGTTTAACCGTGATCAATGCTGATCTCACTTATGACGTGGCGAATAATGTATTTCCATTAGTCACCACGCGAAAAAGCTTTTGGAAATCAGCCATTGCCGAGATCATTGGTTACATCCGTGGTTATGATAATGCCGCAGACTTTCGTGCATTAGGTACCAAAACCTGGGATGCCAATGCCAATGAAAATCCAGTTTGGTTGGCAAGCCCACACCGTAAAGGTGAAGACGACATGGGCTATGTGTACGGTGCGTGTGCACGTAACTGGGTAAAACCACAAGGCGGTACAGTCGACTTACTACGCCAAATCATCGATGACCTATCAAACGGCATTGATAACCGCGGCGAGATTTTAACCTTCTTTAATCCGGGTGCATTTGAACTGGGTTGTTTACGTCCTTGCATGTACAGCCACCATTTCTCACTGCTCGGTGATACGTTATATCTAAACAGCACCCAACGTTCGTGTGACGTGCCCCTAGGCCTAAACTTCAACATGGTGCAAGTACATGTATTGCTAGCGTTGGTAGCGCAAATCACTGGTCATAAAGCCGGTCAAGCGTACCACAAGATCGTCAACGCTCATATATATGAAGATCAGCTAGAATTAATGCGTGACGTACAATTAAAACGCGAGCCATTACCACTGCCGAAATTACACATTAACCCGAAAATTAAGACATTGGAAGATTTAGAAACTTGGGTGACATTGGACGATTTCGAGGTAACAGATTACCAACATCATGATGCGATAAAATATCCATTTTCAGTGTAAACACTGATAGATGATTAAAATAAAAAGGGGTTAACTAAATTTAGTTAACCCCTTTTTCATTCTTTATCTGCGTAAACCAATTATTTGTTTTGTTTACCTGCAAACAAAGTCGGCTTTTTATAAGCAATAAACATAATAAGCGCACCTAAGAAGATCATCGGGGTCGATAGAATTTGTCCCATACTAATCAAATCAAAATACAAGCCTAGTTGTGAGTCTGGTTGGCGGAAGTACTCAGCAATAAAGCGGAAAATACCGTAACCTAATAAGAACAAACCAGAGATAGCGCCTACTGGACGCGGTTTTCGTGCAAATACTTGTAAGATAATAAGCAGTAACACACCTTCCATTGCAAACTGATATAACTGACTCGGATGACGCGGTAAATCACCACCAGTTGGGAAGATCATCGCCCAAGGCACATCAGTCACTCGCCCCCACAACTCGCCATTAATAAAGTTGCCAATACGTCCAGCCGCTAAGCCAAACGGCACCATAGGGGCAATAAAGTCGGCAATGACAAAGAATGAACGCTGGGTTTTACGACCAAAATAAGCAAATGCTAACAATACACCAATCAGGCCGCCATGGAATGACATGCCGCCATCCGTAATACGGAATAAATACATTGGATCATCAAGGAATAAACCGAAGTTATAAAACAGCACGTAACCAATACGACCACCAAGGATCACCCCAAGGAAACCGTAAAATAATAAATCACCTACTTCGTCTTTATTCCAGCTACTACCCGGTTTCGCTGCTTGTCGATTACCCATCCAATTAGCAAATAAAAAACCAAGTAAATACATCAACCCGTACCAGTAAACATGAATCGGGCCGATACTGATCGCAATGGGATCAATTTCTGGATATTGTAGATATGTCTGCGACATCATTGAGTTCCTGAGTAAAAGAAAGTGATCACCTATGCTAAGGCAATAAAATTACAAAATAACGTAAGCTATGTATTTATATATACATTCGTTATTATTTATAAAATACACCTTACACCAATTGCTTGTCACAACATAGAATTAGCCGCAATAGAATCGGTAAAGTAAGATAAATTAAACCAAAGTATGAGAGAGAGAAATTAGGAGTACTGGAATGGAGAAAAGTTCAATGAATAAGTAATGCCTTTGCATTGAATCGTATAATAATTCAATGCGCAGGCACTATTTAACATTAACGTCGTTTACGTTTAATGTCTTTGCGTAAAAAAGGTAATGCCACTGGTGCAAACTCTTTCATAACACGACGATAAACGTCTTTTTTAAACGATACAACCTGACGTACAGGATACCAATAACTGACCCAACGCCAATCATCAAATTCAGGGTGTCCTGTGCATTTGAAGTCGATTTGACTGTCATCCGCTTCCAGACGCAGTAAAAACCATTTTTGCTTTTGCCCAATGCAGACTGGTTTGCTATCCCATCTGACTAATCGCTTTGGTAATTTATATTTCAACCATGTTTTAGAAGTGGCTAGAATCGAAACATGTTTCGCTTTGAGTCCAACTTCTTCATATAGTTCTCGATACATTGCTTGCTCTGCAGACTCTCCATTATCTACACCACCTTGCGGAAATTGCCAAGAATGTTGCCCACAACGTTTAGCCCATAAAACTTGACCTTCACGATTACAAATTAGGATGCCTACATTAAGACGATAGCCATCGCTATCAATCACATTAGCACCTTAAGGGTAGAACTTAGTTAACTTGATTGTTTCATATAAATCAATGAGCAGCAAATTTACACCAGCAGTTTTACCAAAGATCCATTTACAAAGACAAAATACCGCCGATTTATCTCTAATTCAGAACTTCTGAGCGGCGTTGTTGAAATAACCCCCTTCTTTATAGAGAAGCAAGTATGATAGATATCTTAAAAGAAAACATGCAATGAAAGCAGAGTTCTACCTTTCACTCCAATATATAGACATTTACCTTACTCTCGATTGAGTAATAAAACACCAATATGCCAATAATATCTCTCCTCATCCACAATATACATAGTTATACACATTACATGTGTGGAAAAGTGATAGAAATAGCGATAAGTAGTCTTATTAATCGCGACTTTCGATATTTATTAACAAATGCAGGGGGGAAGTAGCAAGTTATCCACCTTTTCTGTGGATAACCTTGTGAAGTGTTTACATTATTACCATTTAACATAATAAAAAAATGGTATAATTATCCACAAGAATAAAAACCCAAACAAAAGACGTTTAAAAACAATCACTTAAATTCAACGCTTCACTTGAAATATCTACGTAACATAAAAACGAGATTCACATCTCACTTTGTATGAAAAACGACCGTTAACAGCTAGATTTAAAAGTGTTATTCTGCTAAAAGAAACCTTGAGATATAAGAATAACTTGATATGCCTTCACTAATTAACGAACCCCGTGATATCAATGAGCTTATGGATCGCGCACAAGCCATTGCCGGATTCAACCTGCAACAAATAGCCGCATTACACCAACTCTGTGTACCCTATGATCTGCGTAAAGAAAAAGGCTGGATTGGACAACTCTTAGAGCTGCACCTTGGCGCTACGGCGGGCAGTAAACCAATTCAAGATTTCCCTGAGTTAGGGGTAGAATTAAAAACCATTCCAATTAATGCACAAGGTAAACCACTTGAAACAACCTTCGTCTGCGTAGCCCCTTTAACCGGTAATCACGGCGTTACTTGGTCAACCTGTAATGTGGCTAATAAGCTAAAACAAGTGCTATGGATACCAGTACTCGGTGAACGCGATATTCCGATCGCAGAACGTATCGTAGGCTCACCTCTACTATGGCAGCCCGATGCACTTGAAAATATGCAATTACAAGAAGATTGGGAAGAGCTGATGGATATGATCGCACTTGGACAGGTAGAACAGATCACTGCGCGTCACGGTAAGTATTTACAGCTTCGCCCTAAGGCAGCAAATAATAAGGTCCGTACAAAGGCGTATGGCAGCGAGGGAGAGATCATTCAGGTACGACCGCGTGGCTTCTATCTTAAAAAGGCCTTTACGCATCAGCTACTCAAAAAACACTTTAATATCTAATCTATCAAAATATGATGATGATAAATCGCAGGTAAAAAAAAGGCCCGTCAGAAGACGGACCTTAAACTGCATGAAAAATGGATTATTTGCTTTTACGCTTACCCAATTTTTCTTTAATACGTGCAGCTTTACCAGTAAGACCACGTAGGTAGTATAGCTTAGCTTGACGAACATCGCCGTGACGCTTAACAGTGATGCTTGCTACCACTGGAGAATGTGTTTGGAATACACGTTCCACACCTTCACCGTTTGAAGTGATTTTACGAACTGTGAATGCAGAGTGCAGACCACGGTTACGTTTAGCGATAACTACGCCTTCAAAAGCCTGTAGACGTGATTTATCACCTTCAACAACTTTTACTTGTACTACAACAGTAGCACCAGGGCCAAAAGTTGGTAGATCTGTTTTCATTTGCTCTTGTTCGAGCTGTGCAATAATGTTGCTCATTTTCTATACCCTAGAATAAACTGAAAAACTCTACTTTAACTCGCGACTTTCGCGAACGATCTCAACAAGAAGTTTTTCTTGCAGATCAGTCAGAGCTAGGTTACTTAATAAATCAGGTCGTCGTTCTAACGTTCGAGCTAAAGACTGTTTCTGTCTATATTGGCTAATTTTACTATGATTGCCACTAAGGAGAACCTTAGGAACAACCATACCATCTAACACTTCCGGACGCGTATAATGCGGACAATCTAAAAGACCATCTGCAAACGAATCTTGCTCCGCGGATGCCTGAGTGCCTAAAACACCAGGAATCATGCGTGAGACAGCATCAATCATCGTCATTGCTGCAAGTTCACCACCAGTTAACACAAAGTCACCGATAGACCACTCTTCATCAACTTCCGATTGGATGATACGCTCATCAATACCTTCATAACGGCCACAAATAAAAATCATCTTTTCATTTGTTGCCAACTCCAGTACACCAGCTTGATCCAATTTACGTCCTTGCGGTGAAAGATAAATAACTTTCGCCTCACCACCAGCTGCCTGTTTTGCTGCATGGATAGCATCTCGTAATGGTTGAACCATCATCAACATGCCAGGGCCACCACCATAAGGGCGATCATCGACCGTCTTATGTTTATCGTGGGCAAAATCTCTAGGGTTCCAAGTTTGGAACTTAAGCAAGTCGCGTTTTATTGCTCGACCGATGACTCCTTGTTCAGTGATGGCATTAAACATCTCTGGAAAAAGGCTAATAACCCCTAACCACATACTAGCCTCCGCTGACAACGAGTCTTAAAAACTCGGGTCCCAATTAACAATAATTTTTTGAGCGGTAATATCAACACTGATAATTACTTGCCCATCAAGATACGGGATTAACCGTTCTTTTTTTCCGAAGGCATCAGTTGCATTCGCTTTAATTACTAATACGTCGTTAGAACCGGTTTCCATCATATCAGTGACTTTACCTAACGTATAACCCTTGTCTGTCTCAACAGAGCAGCCAATAATGTCACGCCAGTAATATTCATCTTCTAAATCTGGAAGTTGATCAGCATGAATAGCTATTTCAGCACCCGTAAGGGACTGCGCTTCTTCACGAACATCAATGCCGACTAACTTAGCAATTAAACCTTTGCCATGGCGTTTGCAATCTTCAATCGCCACTTCAACCCATTCGCCTTTTTGCTCAATGAGCCAAGGTGAATAGTTAAAAATCCCTTCAGGAATATCGGTAAAGGAGTTGATTTTCATCCAGCCTTTAATGCCGTAAACAGCACCAAGACGACCAACTACCATAGGTTTGTCAGTTGAACTCACAAGATCTCCTTACCTTAAGATAATTAAGCAGCTTTAGCAGCGTCTTTGATTAACTTAGCAACTGTGTTAGAAACTGTAGCGCCTTTAGCAACCCAAGCTTCAATTTTCACGTTGTCAAGACGAACACGTTCTTCTTGACCAGCAGCCATTGGGTTAAAGAAACCTAGCTTCTCGATGAATTTACCATCACGAGCATTACGGCTGTCTGTAACAACAACTGTGTAGAAAG
This sequence comes from Moritella sp. 28, assembly GCF_018219435.1. Lineage (NCBI taxonomy): Bacteria > Pseudomonadati > Pseudomonadota > Gammaproteobacteria > Alteromonadales > Moritellaceae > Moritella > Moritella sp. 28. Next base: position 4,539,397 of record NZ_CP056121.1, read on the forward strand.
GTGATTTCTTAGAACCACCACGAGATAAACGAATAGTTACCATATCGTCCTCTTTATAAATTAAGTGTGTATTCCGACCTTGCACTGACAAGGCCCCATAGTTCAAATAGTACTCACGAATGAGACGATTCGAAGTCGCGCAATTTTACTCTTATTTTAACTAAATGCAACCTTATTGTGAGTCATGACCGCTTTAGTTAGCGCTATTTATACTATAAACAATCATTATTTTGCTATTACAGTGATCAAAAGCAGGTTAGCCAGAATCCGCGGAAATAAAAAAGCCCTACTGTTAATAAGCAGGGCTTGGAATAAAATACATATATAAGGAAGGGGTTAAACCACGAAGTTGTTAACCAAACGGTCCTTTACCACCGCCCATACCACCGCCCATTCCGGGTGGCATCATACCTTTCATTTTACCCATCATCTTCTTCATGCCGCCTTTGCCCGACATTTTTTTCATCATTTTTTGCATTTGGGTAAACTGTTTAAGTAGTTTGTTTACATCTTGAATCTGTGTACCAGACCCCATAGCAATACGACGCTTACGTGAACCTTTGATAATATCAGGACGTTGACGCTCAGCTGGTGTCATAGAGTTAATGATAGCTTCCATACGATTAGTTAACTTATCATCCATTTGGTCTTTAACAGCATCAGGTACCTGGTTCATACCCGGTAACTTATCCATCATCCCCATCATGCCGCCCATGCTTTTCATTTGCACAAGTTGATCACGGAAATCTTCTAAATCAAAGCCTTTACCTTTCTGAACTTTTTTCGCCAGTTTTTCAGCTTTGTCTTTATCTACTTTACGTTCTACTTCTTCGATAAGTGATAGTACATCACCCATACCTAGAATACGTGACGCAATACGCTCTGGATGGAAAGGTTCCAGCGCATCAATTTTCTCGCCCATACCGATAAACTTAATTGGTTTACCAGTAATATGACGAATAGATAGTGCAGCACCACCACGCGCATCACCATCAGCTTTCGTTAAGATAATACCAGTCAACGGTAAGCTCTCATTGAATGCCGCAGCTGTGTTCGCCGCATCTTGACCAGTCATCGCATCAACAACGAATAAGGTTTCAACTGGGTTAATCGCTGAATGTAAATCTTGGATCTCTTGCATCATGTCAGAATCGACATGTAAACGACCCGCGGTATCGACAATAACAACGTCAATAAATGATTTGCGTGCGTGCTCAATTGCCGCATTAGCAATATCAACAGGTTTCTGTTCGATATTACTTGGGAAGAATTCTACATCAACTTCGCCAGCCAATGTTTCTAGCTGCTTGATTGCCGCTGGACGGTAAACGTCGGCACTTACAACCAATACTGATTTCTTCTCACGCTCTTTTAAGAAGCGTGATAGTTTTGCTACAGACGTTGTTTTACCAGCACCTTGTAAACCAGCCATCATTAATACTGCTGGCGGTTGCGCAGCAAGATTTAATGTTTCGTTCGCTTCACCCATTGCCGATTCAAGTTCAGATTGAACAATCTTAATAAAGGCTTGGCCAGGGTTTAGACTCTTAGATACATCTTGACCTAAGGCTTTTTCTTTCACATTTTTAATAAATGCGCGTACGACAGGTAAAGCAACATCCGCTTCGAGTAACGCCATGCGTACTTCACGTAGTGTGTCTTTGACATTATCTTCAGTCAAACGACCACGGCCACTGACGTTTTTCAGTGTTGCCGATAAGCGATCGGTTAAATTCTCAAACATGACGTTATCCGTTATAAATTAGATTAAATGCAATAATTACTGATGATTATAACCTTATTTGAGGGCAAAAATCACACTCTCAAGTCGCGACTAGCTATTGTTTTATAAAAAAATAATATTTTCCTTTCTAAATAATGCATTTGAATATAGCTCTATAGATAGAGCAAGCGTATACTGGGAAGCATAACTACCTATAAATCAACATTAAAGTGAGCCCTATGGAACTGTTTGCTCTCGGCGCTATTTTTCTTTATATAGCTGCAACTTATTATTGCATTAAAGTCTTAACTATCACGCAGCAGCCGAGTATACGTACTATTTTTACCCTAGGCGCAGGCGCGACACTTTGCCATCTATTCTGGATGGGGTTTGATATTGTGACGGCAGCAGGGATTAACCTGAGCATTGTCAATGTAGCCGCACTTATCAGTTTGCTGATCTCGATGCTCATGACACTCTCGATCAATAAATTTAAAATATTACCTTTATTACCTATTGTGTATGGTTTTTCAATCATTGTCATTGCGATAAGCTATTTGTTACCAACGATTTACATTTCCAATTTAAGTGATAACACACCACTTGTTGTCCATATTATCGTGATATTATTTGCCTATGCGGCCTTCATTGTGGCGAGTTTACTTGCCCTGCAAATGGCTTACTTAGATTATCAACTCAAGCACAAACGCCCAACCGCAATGCACCCAGCACTGCCATCGTTAATGACCATAGAAAAACAACTCATCAGGTTATTAAGTATCGGTTTAGTGCTGCTATCCGTGGCAATAGTGACAAGCTTTGTCTTTTTTGAAGATGCTTTTACCCACTCTCAAGCGCATAAAACTGTTTTATCTATTTTAGCTTGGCTATTTTATTCGGTATTGCTGTGGGGTCACTTTAAACAAGGCTGGCGTAGCAACAAGATTGCTTTTGGTACATTATTTGGCACTGTACTGCTCTCTTTAGCCTATTTCGGTTCTCGCTTTGTAAAAGAGATCCTACTTCATTAATACTTAAACATACTTAAAACTATCATATATTAATTACTATACACTTGCGTAATCAAAGGATAACACTTGGACGACATATCAACAGGAACCTTATTCGGCCTCCTGACTATTTTAATCCTCATATCAGCTTATTTCTCTAGCTCAGAAACAGGTATGATGTCTCTCAATCGTTATAGGCTTAAGCACCTGGTTAAAAATAACCATACAGGTGCGAAACGTGTAGAGAAACTCCTCAACAGACCTGATCGTTTGATTGGTCTTATTCTTATTGGTAACAATCTAGTCAACATCTTGGCCTCTTCCATCGCAACGATTATTGGTATGCGTTTATTTGCACAAAATGAAGCGCTTGGTTTAGCCGTATCGACTGGTCTCTTAACAATCGTTATCCTTATTTTTGCTGAAGTAACGCCTAAAACCTTAGCTGCACTGCATCCAGAAAAAGTGGCATTTCCAAGCTCATTGTTATTACGCCCGATGCTAACCTTGTTTTATCCATTGGTATGGCTGGTAAACATCATTTCTAATGGCCTGTTGCAACTATTGCGCGTTAATCTCAATCATAATGACAATGGTGCATTGAGCTCCGAAGAATTGCGTACCGTTGTGCATGAAGCAGGTACAATGATCCCTCAGCGTCACCAAGATATGCTGATCAGTATTCTCGACCTTGAAAAAGTCACTGTGGATGACATTATGGTGCCGCGTAACGAGATCATCGCGATTGATATTAATGATGATTGGGAGATTTTGTTACGCCAATTACGTAATATTTCACATACGAGGGTATTGCTGTATCGTGACACCATCGATGATGCAGTTGGATTTGTGCATACTCGAGATGCATTGCGTCTATTACTGAAAGAACAGTTTGATAAAACAACGCTACTCAGAGCAGTAAAAGAGCTGTACTTCATTCCTGAAGCAACACCACTTAACGTGCAACTATTAAAGTTCCAACGTAAAAAAGAGCGGATCGGTTTAATTGTTGACGAATACGGTGACATCCAAGGTTTGGTGACTCTCGAAGATATCTTAGAAGAGATTGTCGGTGACTTTACCACTACCATGGCACCTTCAGCGAGTGAAGAAATTGAGGCGCAACCTGACGGCAGTTATATCATTGATGGTACGGCAAACGTGCGTGATATTAATAAAGAGATGAACTGGCACTTTCCAACCAATGGTCCAAAAACATTAAACGGCTTAATTTTAGAATATTTAGAAGAGATACCTGAATCAAATATTAGTCTAAAAATTGCAGACCATCCGTTAGAAGTATTAGAAATAAACAACAATGTAATCCAACGTGTTCGTGTTCAACCAGCGGATAAAAAGAAACGAAGAACCAAACTATAACGGATATTTTCGTCTTGGACATGACTTGTAGATAATAAAAAAGCACCTAATATAGGTGCTTTTTTTCATTAAACTTTAAATTAATAAAAGTTAATGCTTATTTGTTTGCGTTTTTAACTGCATCTTTCAGTGCTTTACCAGCAACGAATGCTGGAATTGTCGCTGCAGAAATTTGAATTTCTTCACCCGTTTGTGGGTTACGACCAGTACGTGCTGAACGTTCGCTTACTTTAAAAGTACCGAAACCAATTAGCTGTACAGCTTCTTTTTCTTTAAGGCTATCAGTGATCGCACTTAGGATCTCTTCTAGTGCTGCTTTAGCTTGTACTTTAGTTAAATCTGCTTTCGCTGCAACTGCATCGATTAATTGAGTTTTATTCATAAGAATGTCCTTTCCACTATTCAATAACATTAAACTGTTAAACACTGTATTCAAAAAAACCGTTGACCGCAAAGGATTTATCGCCTTAATTAAGTCAATTGCTGAGAGAATAATCAACAAATGGGGTAGCGCTCACACTAATCCCATTCTATGTACAAAAAAACACCATAAAAAAGGTGGGAGACTACCCTTAAAACTAATTCCCGATCGCCGCCTCACCAGCTCTGGCGCCTCTTTAATGAAATTTCAATCAATTAATCTAAGGTAATACCAATGTTAGAAATCCCATCATTTTTAGCAAACTGACGTAACGTCTTCATACTCTCTGGTGATTTTTGTACCGTGAGTAAATCCAACACCGCTTGCTGAAATTTAAGCTCTTCTTGCATTAACTCTTCAGCGAAAATAACCTCGTCGTCAAGTTCTTCACCTGCCAACGCTTCTAAATAGCTTGCAACAGTACCAATTGATACTCGCGATGCATTAATAGCTTCGTTCACATCCGGATCAGGGCCAACTAAACTATTAAAAGCACTGTTTAAAGTCACACACGCATCCAGTGCAGGGTAAACACCATACACATCAAATTTGTCTACATTTGGAATAATCGGTTCGAAACGATCAAGTTGAATAGTAAAATTGATTTTGCTATTTTTAACCGTTAAAGACTCCCAAAACAGATCTAATGATGAACGGAACTGCTTCGCATCTCCGGTTTCACAAGCTTCAGAAAATAATTTGTAATTAGGAAAGCTGCGTTCAGCAAGTGACGCAATAAAACTCACTTTCTGCCAAGGTAATAATTTCGTTAATTGCTGTTCATAGTTTGCTTCAAGCACAAAAATAGCCTCTTATTTATTGTTTTTATTCTTTCTATAATAGTTAAATATAACTAAATCTGATGGTGATATTTAACCAAAGACCTACATCTTTCTACCGTTTCCAGTCATGAAAACAATGATGCAATCAATTAGCTAAGCAAAAGCATGAGAAGACAACCTCATACCTTGCTACTTCACTTACCGCTTTAGCAAACCGCGCGATAAGGTTTTTATATTGCTTTACTGATTATCTCAGTATGAGTGCAGCTATTTATACGCGCTATATTAGCGAGATACAAGGCTGAGAAAACCAATCTAACTAAATCGTCGTTAATTACACTAAAAAGATCATGATCACAAATTCATTCTTGTAATCTAGTACCTAACATCAAACTTAAGTTCATCTCAACCAGTGCTAATATTGAACCAGCAAATAACCAACATCATTAACGATACATCAAGCGATATTACTCGTTGATTAAAGGATTAATCAACACATTTTCGCATTAATTATTTATCTAATAAACGCTTGTATAACAAACATAGCACCGTATAAAAATCAGGGATTGATATGAAACGTATATTTATTATTTCAGCACTAACGTGCGCTATCGCACCAACCACTTTTGCTTCTCAGCTGTATTTTGATGCCCGTAATGATGCTATGGGGGGAGCTGGTGTCGCATCTTCGGACTTTGTTACTGCAGCTTTTGTAAACCCTGCATTATTAGGTCAAGGCAAAGATAATTATATTGGTCTCATTCTGCCAGCAATCCCATACAGTGATAATGGTAATACCCGCTATGCCCCCACCTCTTTTGGTGCTCAAACCGAAACATCGGATGCGTTTTTAGGTGCCTTAGACAATGTTAAAACTGCGCAAAACGCTTATGACAATAACAAAAATCCAGTAACGGCTGCAGCTTATGCCAATGCGCTTGGCAATTTTGATGGTCAACGCATGGGCGCTAATGTCGGCACCAGTTTCGCGATTGTATTACCCAGCAGTGCATTATCAGTGGCCTTTTTTGGCAACGCTTACATGACCAGTGTCGCGACAGCAAAAGTGAGTCAAAATGATATTGATTCAGCAAATAACCAAACTTTAGATGACCTTGATAGCAAAGTTAATCTGGCAGGAGTATCGGTTTCTGATCTTGGTTTGGCACTATCAATGAACTGGGATGCCAGAATCGCCAAAGTATCGATTGGTATATCACCAAAATATCAACGTATCGACACGTATAGTTATGATATTTCAATTAATGACGACGGCCTACGTGAGTTTGAAGATGGCTTTCTTGACGGGTTAGATAAACAAAGCCATTTTAATCTCGATGCCGGTATTGCCTTTGATTTTTATGATACCTTCCGCGTTGCAGTCAGTGGCCGTAACATACTTAAAAAAAATCTTAAAGTAGAAACAACGGCATACAAAGGTATCAACCAAACAGATGAGAAAATGGTTTTCACGTTAGCACCACTAGTGACGGCAGGTTTTGCATTACACCATGATTACGCAACACTGACAGCAGAAATGGATTTAAATGATGCGATAGGGTTTGAAAGCAACAGAGAATCACGTTATGCCCGCGCAGGTATTGAAGCTAATCTATTTGATTTCTTACAATTACGCGCAGGTATTCGCCATGATCTAAATGATGTCCGTGAAGACCTATTCACCTTAGGTTTTGGTATATCACCGATGGATCTAGTACATATTGACCTAGCCGCTACCGTGAGCAAAAACGGTGCTTATGGTATCTATCAAGACGGTAAATTTAACGATAGCGGACTTAATTCAGCCCGTTCGACAGGTGATGATGCCGTCTATGGTATCGACGGTTTTGTCTTGCAAGTATCGGCTAAATTCTAAGTTTTTATATTTATCATATAAATAGTAATGTCATATTAAGCGCCAATATTTAGACTCGTTACATTAATGTATGTTAAAAGCACCTTTCATAAGGTGCTTTTGTTATTATTAAACCGTAAAATAGCATATTCACTTTCTTAGATAGACAACAATGAATACTTATCAGCTACATCGCTACCTTGGCTATTTATTAATTCTGCCGGTAACACTATGGGCCTTCACTGGTGCGTTTTTTTTAATTAAGCCTGGTTATAAAGATGCCTACGAACAATTGCAAATAACTCGCTATCCGTTGTCCTCTATTTTACAACTTTCTCCTGAACCAGAGTGGCAAGCAGTAGCAATAAACCAAACAATCTTAGGTCGTCATTACCGTGTTCAAATAGAGAATAAATGGCAGCATATTAATCCACTCAATAACCAAGTGCTGTCAGAACCAAATGCAAAAAATATAATAAGTTTATTACAAGATGCTGTGAAACATAATCCACAACGCTATGGTTTGGTTTTGAACTACAAAGATGGTATCGCTGTTACGGATACCGACGTAAAACTGATGTTTGATTGGTCGCGCTTAAACCTACACCAACAAGGTGCGGACAGTCGTATTTTTAACACTATGTATGATATTCATTACCTACGCTGGACAGGCAACAAAACGTTTGATCAGTGGTTTGGGTATATCGGCTTAGGATTATTGGTATTGATGGCGCTAACTGGTATTGTCATGATCAAGAAATCATCGATAACTATAAAATAATAAAGGCAGGTATGTAAGCCATACCTGCCTTTATTTCTATTAATATCTGTTCAATTAACGCGAATCAATAAATACTAAAATCAAAGATTACACGTTAACTAATATCAGAATTAAAATTCGTTTTCAGCTTCAGGAGCCTTAACTTCAACTTCAGCTTCATTACCAAGTAGATTTGCACGGATCATACTGTCAATTTCAACTGCAATCTTTGGGTTGTCAATAAGGAATTGTGTTGATTTAGCTTTACCTTGACCAATCTTATCACCCTTGTATGAATACCAAGCGCCTGCTTTTTCGATTAGTTTTTCTTTAACACCTAGATCAATTAACTCACCATTACGGTTAAAGCCTTTACCGTATAATATTTGGAATTCAGCTTGTCTAAATGGTGCTGCAATTTTATTCTTCACAACTTTAACACGTGTTTCATTACCCGTGATCTCGTCGCCATCTTTTACTGAACCAATACGACGGATATCTAAACGTACTGACGCGTAGAATTTAAGTGCATTACCGCCTGTAGTCGTTTCAGGTGAACCAAACATAACACCAATCTTCATACGAATTTGGTTAATGAAGATACACATGGTGTTAGTCGTTTTTAAATTACCCGTTAATTTACGCATCGCTTGCGATAACATACGTGCCTGCAGACCCATGTGGCTATCGCCCATATCGCCTTCAATTTCAGCTTTCGGAGTTAGTGCTGCTACAGAATCGACTACGATAATATCAACAGCGCCAGAACGTGCGAGCATGTCACATATTTCTAATGCTTGCTCACCAGTATCTGGTTGAGAGACTAATAGTTCATTAATATCAACGCCAAGTTTACCTGCATAAATAGGGTCAAGTGCATGCTCTGCATCAATAAAGGCACAGATTTTACCTTCTCGTTGTGCTGACGCGATAACTTCTAGCGTTAACGTCGTTTTACCACTTGATTCAGGACCGTAAATTTCTACGATACGCCCCATCGGTAAACCACCAGCTCCCAACGCAATATCAAGAGAAAGTGAACCTGTAGAAACAGTTTCTACGTCCATGGTACGGTTATCACCTAGCTTCATGATAGAACCTTTACCAAATTGTTTTTCAATTTGTCCAAGTGCTGCAGCTAAGGCTTTTTCTTTATTCGCGTCCATTTTATTCCCCTGAGGCATAATCGAGTATTTAATTTATAGGCATAAGTATACTGTTCGTTCATACAGTATCAAGTAATAAACGAATATTTTTTTTAATTATTATTAGTGGCTCATACTTACGTACAAAAAATACAGTCGCCACCGTGCTTTAGCATTGTTATTATAGCTGCAACTATTATTTTTAAACCGAGCCGCTATGCAACCTAACTTTCTTGCACCTCAAGACTTAACCAATCACACCCCTATGATGCAGCAATTCTTTAAGTTAAAAGCTGAGCAACCAGAGATCTTACTCTTTTATCGCATGGGCGATTTTTATGAGTTATTTTATGATGATGCCAAAAAAGCGTCGCAATTATTAGGTATATCTCTGACCAAGCGTGGTAAGTCAAATGGTAATCCTATCCCAATGGCTGGTATCCCTTACCATTCATTGGAAGGTTATTTAGCAAAGCTAGTACGTAGTGGTGAATCGGTAGCGATCTGTGAACAAATTGGTGATCCTGCGACATCCAAAGGCCCTGTTGAACGTAAAGTGGTTCGTATTGTGACACCAGGCACTGTCAGTGACGAAGCCTTACTCACCGAGAAAAATGACAATTTATTAGCAGCATTATTCCATGATGGCATTACTTTTGGTTATGCGACGTTAGATATGGGCAGCGGCCGTTTCCTGATCAATCAATTTACGTCAGAAGAAACACTACTGGCAGAACTGCAACGTACCGACCCTGCAGAGCTATTGTATTGCGAATCATTTGAATCAATGCAACACATCAACCAACTTAAAGGCTTACGTCGCCGCCCTGAATGGGAGTTTGATTTACAAACTGGTCGCAACGTCTTATGCCAACAGTTTGGCACTAAAGATCTGATTGGTTTTGGGGTTGAAAACTCACCAGTAGCGTTATGTGCTGCAGGGTGTTTGATGCAGTATGTGAAAGAAACCCAACGTACCGCACTTCCACATATTCGAGCGATCAAACTTGAACAAACCGAACAAATGGTCGTCATGGATGCAGCAACTCGCCGTAACCTAGAACTGACCCAAAACCTATCTGGTGGTTTTGATAATACCCTTGCAGAAGTACTTGATCATACTTCAACACCAATGGGCAGCCGACTATTAAAACGTTGGTTACACCAGCCAATTCGTGACAGCTTGGTATTGCAACAACGCCAATCAAGTATTCAATCCTTACTTGATGTGGGTGCATTAAACGATATCCAGCCAGTTCTACGTACTATTGGTGATATTGAACGTATCATTGCACGCTTGTCATTACGCTCTGCACGTCCTCGTGATCTTGTGCGTTTACGTAATGCTTTCCAGCAGTTACCCGAATTACAAACACTGTTAGCAGAACACGATACCGAACACTTAAACTCATTGCAGCAATTAGCTGGTGAGTTCACTGAACTAGAACAGCTACTGACGTTCGCCGTTATCGACAACCCGCCAGTATTAATCCGAGACGGTGGCGTGATAGCCCCCGGTTATAACCAAGAGTTAGATGAATGGCGTACCCTAAGTAAAGGTGCTACCGATTATCTACAAGCATTGGAAGATCGCGAAAAACAGCAAACCGGTATCCCAACCTTAAAAGTCGGTTATAACCGGGTACACGGCTACTTCATCGAAGTCAGTCGTCTTCAATCAGATCAAGTACCAGCAACGTATATCAGACGTCAAACGCTGAAGAATACCGAACGTTACATCATACCTGAACTGAAAGAACACGAAGATAAAGTTCTCAGTAGCCAAGGTAAGTCACTGGCGCTAGAGAAACAACTTTATGAGCAACTATTAGATAAGTTGTTACCGTATATTCCCGCACTGCAAGACAGCGCTGCGGCATTATCTGAACTTGATGTATTGTGTAACTTTGCTGAACGCGCAGAAACCTTGCATTATTGCCGACCAACAATTAGTGTCCAACCGGGTATCGACATTACTAATGGGCGTCATCCTGTAGTAGAGCAAGTGATGACGGACCCCTTCATTGCCAATCCTGTTCAGCTTAATCCTGAACGTCGTATGTTGATCATTACCGGTCCTAATATGGGTGGTAAATCAACCTACATGCGTCAAACGGCCTTGATCACTCTAATGGCACACATTGGTAGTTTCGTGCCAGCCGAGCAAGTAACAACGTCATTAATCGACCGTATTTTTACACGCATTGGGGCATCAGATGATCTCGCGTCAGGTCGCTCGACCTTCATGGTAGAAATGACCGAGACAGCGAATATTTTGCACAATGCTACTGCAAATAGTTTGGTATTGATGGACGAGATTGGTCGCGGCACCAGCACTTACGATGGTTTATCATTAGCATGGGCATGTGCAGAATACCTAACGAATAAGATCCAGGCTTATACTCTCTTTGCAACGCATTACTTTGAGCTAACCACGTTAGCAGAACAGCACCCAAGTTTAGTCAATGTGCATCTCGATGCGGTTGAGCACGGTGACTCGATCGTATTTATGCACGCAGTGCAAGACGGCGCGGCAGATCGCAGTTATGGCTTGCAAGTTGCGGCATTAGCAGGCGTACCAAAAACGGTAATTCATGCAGCTAAAGTCAAGTTACATGAGTTAGAGGTAAATTCACACCAACCCGTTGTAGCAGGTGAACGCCCACAAGTTGAAGTGACGCCCGTTTCTCACCCCGTGATCGATGACCTCAGTGCGTTAAATATCGATAATATGACACCACGGGAAGCTCTGGATGTTTTATACCGTTTAAAAGAACAACTTTAATTTCTATACTCCAATATTAAATAGTTCACGATAAATCAAAAAGCCCAAATTATCTAAATCATGCAAAATAGCGATAGGATTATTTGGGCTTTCTGTTACATAAGTAACCACCCGTTCTAACGCCTGTCGTTGGGTAGAATAGACCCCAGCAATCACCCGATATTTAATCGAATTCTTCGCTTGTGACACCCCCATACTATCAATATGCGCAACAGCAATATATTCCGGCACAGCGGATAGTTGATAGGCTTGCTTTAACCATTGACTCAAATAATATAACTCATTATCAAGTGTTCTGAATTTACTTCTCGTTTCACCATTATTAAACGCTGAGTAATACGCATCCGTATAACTAAAACCGTCACTCTTGGTAACAAGGCGGTGCATAGCATGACTCATTTTCCAGGATATATCTGCATAGCCCTTCGCTTTTAAGCGTGCTGTAAGCTGTGGAGTCTCAATTGCTTGTTGACCAAATGCCGTTTTAAACGACTCATAAAAAATCGTTTCTTTATCTGACCTTGAGCCCGATAATCCGTGTATGTCTGTTGGCAATACAATCAATTTAGCATCATTCTCAATGGCTGGAAGATCACTATTAATAAATAATCGCGGTGTTGAACAAGACGTGACAAATAAAACAAAACTAACTGTCAAAAATAACTTAATGAAATAATGAGTAGATAGCATAACCGTCCTTAAACAATCCTTGTTTACAGAGGGTTATCAAGATACTAGAAAAAAATGAAGAGAATGACTGATTTTAATAAAATAAGGCTAAAGGTTGATTAAAGTGTTAATAACTAAGACTAGGGAATAGCTTAATTATTAACAACTCAATAAGGTCGTTTAGCAGTACTTTATAACCTGAACAATGCTTCAACAGAGAGTCCTTGCTGTGCTAATAACTCCCGTAAACGTCGTAATGCTTCCACTTGAATTTGACGAACGCGTTCACGGGTTAAGCCAATTTCACGACCAACATCCTCGAGTGTCGAGGCATCATAGCCGAGTAAGCCAAAACGCCTAGCCAATACTTCGCGTTGTTTCGGGTTCAGCTCTTCAAGCCAACGCACAATGCTAAACTTAATATCATCGTTCTGCGTGCAGCGCTCAGGACCATCGCCTTTATCATCCGAAATAATATCCAATAGCGCTTTCTCTGAATCGCCCCCTATAGGCGTATCTACAGAACTAATACGCTCATTTAAACGCAGCATTTTACTGACATCGGCAACTGGCTTATCTAACTTTTCCGCAATGTCCTCGGCTGTCGGTTCATGATCTAACTCATGAGCAAGTTCACGTGCTGCACGAAGATAAACATTAAGTTCTTTAACGACATGGATAGGTAAACGTATAGTGCGGGTTTGGTTCATAATGGCCCGTTCAATCGTTTGCCGGATCCACCATGTTGCATAAGTAGAGAAACGAAAGCCCCGTTCGGGATCGAATTTTTCGACCGCGCGGATCAATCCAAGATTACCCTCCTCAATTAAATCAAGTAAAGCTAAACCACGGTTATTATAACGCCTGGCAATCTTAACAACTAAACGCAGATTACTCTCAATCATACGTTTTCGTGAACTAGCATCACCGCGTAGCGCTCGGCGGGCATAAAAAACTTCTTCTTCTGCGGTCAATAACGGTGAAAAACCAATTTCCCCAAGATAAAGCTGTGTTGCATCTAAGCTTTTCGCATCGTTAGGGATAAGGTGCTCATCGTTAAATATATCCATCCCTGGCTTTGCTTTTTTATCGTTTTCAGATACATCATGATCTTTAACGTTTAACTTATCTGCATCAGTTATCTTGCTCATTAGGTATAGGCTCCTGACTGAAGTAAATAGCCTATTAAGATTAGCCTAATAAACAACTTTCGGTCGGGCTTAACGTTTGGGCAAGTAACGTATCGGATTAACGGGTTTACCACGATAACGAATTTCGAAATACAGTTCAGCGCCCGAATTAGGTCCAGTGTTCCCCATACTCGCAATCTTCTGTCCAGCTTTAACCCATTGCTGCTCTTTAACTAATAACGCTTTATTATAGGCATAAGCACTTAGATAATCATCGTTGTGTTTAATGATAATAAGGTTGCCATAACCACGCAGACCATTACCAGAATAAACTACTCGACCGGATTCAGAAGCCAGTACGTTACGCCCTAATGAACCGCCGATGTTAATCCCTTGCTGTCCCGACTTGCTGCTGGAATAAGTGCTAATTAATTTACCCGATGCAGGCCATGCCCATGACAATTTATTATTACGAACGACCACTTTCGGTTTCGAGACTTTGGCAGCAACCGGTTTTGCTTTCACTGGCGCTTTAACTTTTACCGGAGGAGTTACTTTAGCCGTAACAGTTTTTATCGGCACCGGTTTAACCAATGGCCTAGTGGGCGCTTTAACACTGGTTTTAGTCGAGCCTGATTTCGTTGTTTTAGTTTTAGCCACAGTCACTGGTTTTGGCTTTCTATAAGATTGAGCCGGGATCTTGCCTTTCAGCTTAAGTAGCTGCCCAGGATAAATTTGAAACGATTTAGGGATCTTATTTAATGCCGCGAGATGCTTGAAATCTTGATTACTACGCCATGCAATTGCATATAAGGTATCCCCTTTTTTAACGCGATACGTGGACGTACTAATACTTGATTTCAACTCTGTTTTATAACCCTGAACACTCGTGACGGGTGCAGGGCTATGATTAGCAGTAGAACAACCAGCTAACTGAACTAAAAAAAAGACAACAGCGATACGAAGCCATAAATGGTATCGGCGTATATTGCATAAATACCTGCTGCTGATGGTCACCGCTTAACTCTCCCTAATCCCATGATTTAAATACCATAACCCTCAAGTTTAGCAAAAACACCGTCACGCTAAATCGCCGATAATTAATGGCACAAATCTGACATGTTCAATGTTTTGACTGGTATAAGTATCACCATTACGAGTGATCACTTGCAACACCTGAGATTCGACACCTAATGGCAAAATTAGTTGCCCGCCATCAACCAGTTGCGTCAGTAATGCTTGTGGTACAGAAGCGGGGGCAGCAGTCACGATAATAGCATCGAAAGGGCCTTTGCTCTGCCAACCTTGCCAACCATCGCCGTATTTCATCATCACGTTATGCAGATCGAGATTCTTTAACCGACGCTTCGCTTGCCATTGTAACGCTTGGATCCGTTCCACCGAATAAACCTGTGGAAATACCTGCGCTAAAATAGCCGTTTGATAACCTGAACCCGTGCCGATTTCCAATACTTTTGTTGGCTTAGTTTGCAATAATAGTTCCGTCATTCGTGCAACAATATAAGGCTGAGATATCGTTTGCCCTGCCCCAATGGGTAAAGCCTGATTTCCCCATGCCTGTAACGCTAGCGCTTCTTCAACAAAATAGTTTCGAGGTGTATTTTGCATTGCAGCTAACACGCTCGGTTCTCGAATTCCTTGTTCTTCAAGCAGCGCTTTTATACGCTGCCCTGCTACTCCTGTATTACCCAATTCAATCATACGGTTCCTGATGTTGGCGCTTGGTCAAAGTGACGAATAACGACTTTTTCTTCAATCAATTCACGTACAATACTCGTCGCAAAACAACCCGATGGCAGATAGAAACTTACTGTTAGGCTATCTTCAGCTAGCTGGTAGCTAAAGTTTTCAGGACGTAATATTAACGCTTTACGCTCTTGACGTAGGCCCGCAGCACTTAAACCTTCAAGCAATTCTGGATATTGCGTAATGATACTGCTTTCAAATGTTAGCGCTTCGTTCGTCGCGCTGCTGTTACCTTTACCAACGAGTGGCGCCGATAATTGTAGCGCGCCTTGGGCAACACGTTCGATAATGTCGTCAGTTAAGGTTTCTTCCGCAAAGAATGAATTAGAACCCTGTAGAATAAAGCAATCACCTGACATTGCAGTTTGCCATTTATCTTGTTTAATTCGTTCACTGACAACATGATTGAATATCAAACTACGTGCAGCTGAAATATAAAAACTACGCTTATTACGATCTTTTACTTTTTCACCCGCAAACATCGCTTGTGCGCGCACAATGTTATTACCGTTTTGACCAAATCGCTGTTCACCGAAATAGTTCGGCACACCAGTGGTTTTAATTTTTTCTAAACGCTCGGCTAATCCATCCGTACTGCTTAGGTCCGTTAGTTTTAATGTAAATTGATTACCTTTTAATGCACCAGTACGTAACTTTTTATTATGACGAACAATTTTTAATACTTTAATTTGCGCTGTTTCAATCACAGAAAAATCGGGAGTTTCTTTACCCGCCATGTGAATACCAAACCATTGTTCAGTAATAGCATGGCGGTCTTTAAGCCCAGCATAACTCACATCCTTGCCTGAAACACCGGCTGCTTTGGCTAATTCACGGGCAACATATTGGGTATTTTCACCTATTTTACGGATGGAAATAAAGATGTGTTCACCTTCACCCGTTAATTCAAAACCAAGGTCTTCAATAACCACAAAATCGGCAGCTTCCTGCTTAATAAAACCAGTTACGTTAGGTTTGCCATATAAATATTCAAATTCAGGAAGCATTGATGTCTCCGCATTAGGATTAGTTTGCATTAATTTATATTCACTTATTATGTATTTTTCATTAACAGCACGACAGCTTCGCATGCCACGCCTTCTTTACGACCAGTGAATCCGAGTTTTTCAGTGGTGGTTGCTTTCACATTCACCGCTGACAATTCGGTTTCAAGATCCGTGCTTAATACTGCACGCATTGCTTGAATATGTGGGGCAATTTTAGGTGCTTGAGCAATAATAGTGACATCTAAATTACCAATGCGATAACCCAGTTCTTTGACTTTACTAAACACATCGCGTAATAGAATACGGCTATCAATATTTTCGAATTCAGCCGACGTATCAGGAAAATGATGGCCAATATCACCAAGCGCTAAAGCACCAAGTAGCGCATCGCAAATCGCATGTAACGCCACATCACCATCTGAGTGAGCCAGAAAACCTTGTTCATAAGGGATCGCGACACCGTTAATCATAACAGGACCAGAATTACCAAATTTATGAACATCAAAACCATGACCAATTCTAAACATTAAATATTTTCCCTATTTATTATTCACTGACTGTTGTAGATACAGTGTTGCTAACGGCATGTCTTCTGGACGTGTAATTTTAATATTATCCGCGCGACCAACGACCATTTTGGGCATTAAACCTAATCGTTCAATGGCTGAAGCCTCATCGGTAATATTCGCATTACTCGCTAATCCCGCAGTTAACGCATCGGTTAACAATTTAACGGGAAACATTTGTGGTGTTAACGCATGCCATAATAAATCACGCTCGACCGTCGTAATAATATTGCCATTAGCATCAGTACGTTTCATTGTATCGCGAACCTGGCACCCTAGAATAGCACCATGTTCAGATGCCAGTGCGCCAGCAATCAAACTGTCCACATCGGCATGAGTAAGACAAGGCCGTGCGGCATCATGTACCAGAACCCAATTATACGACTGACAAGCCTGCAATCCCGCGAGTACCGAATCTGCACGCTCTTTACCGCCATTCACACGGATAATTGCCGGATCTTTCGCGATAGCAATATCAGTAAACCAGCCATCTTCCGGGCCGAGGGCCACAACGACTTGCGCAATATTAGGGTGACTTAACAACGCCGTTAACGTGTGTTCAATCACTGTTTTATCTTGCAACATCAAATATTGCTTGGGTATACTCGCGCCCATTCTGGCGCCGACGCCAGCGGCTGGGACAACCGCAATAAATTGTTCTGTCATCTCGCTAACCTAGTTATCATCACTAATAATACGGTAGAAGGTCTCACCTTCTTTAATCATGCCAAGTTCATTACGGGTACGCTCTTCTATCGCGTCATACCCATTGCGTAAATCTAATATTTCATTTTTTAACGCGGTATTACGATCGATTAAAACTTGATTATTCATTTGCTGAACGATGACTTCACGTTCGATACGACTGTAATCCATCACCCCGTTATTACCGGCAATAAAATGATAGATTAGCAAGCTGAGTATGGAGATTAATACAAAATAAAGAAGGCGCATGACAATCATCCTGTAAATTAATCAGTTATTGTCACATATAATGCAGAGTTTGGTTAGCGTATACATAAAAAAAACCCGCTAAAAAGCGGGTTTTTTAATCTATTCAGAATTAACAGTTAAGCAAATTAAGCTTGACCCTTAACCTCTTTAAGACCGTGGAAAGGAGCAGCATCACCTAGCGCTTCTTCGATACGGATTAATTGGTTGTACTTAGCAACACGATCTGAACGGCTCATAGAACCCGTTTTGATTTGGCCAGCACATGTACCAACAGCAAGGTCAGCAATTGTTGCATCTTCAGTTTCACCAGAACGGTGAGAGATTACAGCTGTAAAGCCTGCGTCTTTCGCCATTTTGATTGCTGCTAACGTTTCAGTTAGTGAACCAATTTGGTTGAATTTGATTAGGATTGAGTTAGTGATACCTTCTTCAATACCACGTGTCAAAATCTTAGTGTTAGTCACAAATAAATCATCACCAACTAATTGGATCTTGTCACCTAGTAGTTCAGTCTGGTGTTTGAAACCAGCCCAATCAGATTCATCTAGACCATCTTCAATCGATACGATTGGGTATTGGTCAACAAGACCAGCAAGATAGTGGTTGAACTCTTCAGCAGTAAATTTCTTACCTTCGCCTTTAAGATCGTAGATACCTTCTTCTTTGTTATAGAACTCAGAAGCAGCACAATCCATAGCAAGTGTAACGTCTTTACCCATTTCATAACCAGCAGCTTTAACAGCTTCTTCAATTGCAGCTAGTGCAGCAGCATTTGATTCTAGGTCGGGAGCAAAACCACCTTCATCACCAACAGCTGTACTTAGACCTTTAGACTTAAGAACTTTAGCTAGGTTGTGGAATACTTCAGCACCGATACGTAGTGCTTCTTTAAGAGTTTTAGCGCCAACAGGTTGGATCATGAACTCTTGAATGTCTACGTTGTTATCAGCGTGCTCGCCACCGTTGATGATGTTCATCATTGGTAGAGGCATAGAGTATTGACCAGGAGTACCATTTAACTCAGCAATGTGAGCGTAAAGTGGTAAACCTTTTGCAGATGCAGCCGCTTTAGCGTTAGCTAGAGAAACAGCAAGGATAGCATTAGCACCGAAGTTAGCTTTGTTTTCAGTACCGTCTAGATCGATCATCACTTGGTCGATTGCAGCTTGATCAGTTGCATCTTTACCAATTAGTGCTTCAGCAATTGGACCATTGATTGCTGCAACAGCTTTAAGAACACCTTTACCTAAAAAGCGAGTTTTGTCGCCGTCACGTAATTCAAGTGCTTCACGAGAACCTGTTGATGCACCAGATGGAGCAGGTGCCATACCGATGAAACCACCTTCTAGGTGAACTTCAGCTTCAACAGTAGGGTTACCACGTGAATCAATGATTTCGCGACCAATAATTTTAACGATCTTAGACATTTTTACTTCCTTAACTATTAAAAATTTAAGTATGCCGCGTTACCGCGGCACTAATATTAAAATCTCTGATTAGCTAGTTGATGATTTTTTATTTTCACCAGCAGCATTAATGAATCCTTCAAATAATGCGTGACCATCTCGTGGTGTTGACGTGAATTCCGGGTGGAATTGCGCAGCAACAAACCAAGGATGATTCGGATTCTCAACAATCTCTACTAATTTCTTATCCGCAGATAAACCTGTTACTTTAAGGCCTGCTTTCTCGATTTTAGGAAGAAGGTTGTTGTTAACTTCATAACGGTGACGATGACGTTCTTTAATCGTCGCACTACCGTACATTTCTCTTACTTTACTACCCGCTTTCAGGTGGCAAAGTTGTGCACCTAAACGCATAGTACCACCCAGATCTGATGCGCCAGTACGTTCTTCAACGTTACCTGATTCATCAATCCATTCTGTAATTAAACCAACTACAGGGAACTTAGTTTCTGGATTAAATTCTGTTGAATGTGCGCCTTCTAGACCTGCAACATTACGTGCGAATTCGATTAGCGCTACTTGCATACCTAAACAGATACCGAAGTAAGGAACCTTGTTCTCACGCGCAAATTGAGCTGCAAGAATTTTACCTTCAACACCACGTTCACCGAAACCACCTGGTACCAAGATACCGTCAACAGTTTTTAGAATATCAGTGCCTTTCGCTTCAAGATCTTGTGAATCAATATATTTAATTTTCACGCTTAGACGATTTTTCAAACCACCGTGCTTAAGTGCTTCATTTACTGATTTGTATGCGTCTGGTAGTTCGATGTATTTACCAACCATACCGATAATAATTTCTTCAGTTGGGTTAGCTTCTTCGAAAATTACCTGTTCCCACTCAGCTAGATCGGCTTCTGGTGCTGTTAAACCGAAACGGTTAACAATTAGCTCGTCTAGACCTTGTGATTTTAATAGCGCAGGAATTTTGTAAATACTGTCTACATCTTTCAGTGAAATAACGGCTTTTTCTTCTACGTTACAGAATAACGAGATTTTAGCGCGTTCGTTCGCTGGTACATTACGATCAGAACGACAAATTAGGATGTCAGGCTGAATACCAATTGAACGTAGCTCTTTCACTGAGTGTTGTGTTGGTTTTGTTTTAACTTCACCAGCAGCACCTAAATAAGGAACTAATGTTAAATGCATAAACATTGTGTGGTCACGACCTAGTTGCACGCCCATTTGGCGTAATGCTTCTAGGAAAGGTTGAGATTCGATATCACCTACCGTACCACCCACTTCTACTACTGCAACATCAAAGCCTTCACTGCCCGCGATTACGCGTTCTTTGATCTCATTCGTAATGTGTGGGATAACCTGAATCGTTGCACCTAAGTAATCACCACGGCGCTCTTTAGCAAGCACTGATGAATACACTTTACCTGTTGTAAAGTTATTACGTTTAGTCATGTGAGTACGAATAAAGCGCTCATAGTGACCTAAATCTAGATCAGTCTCAGCACCATCGTCCGTTACGAATACTTCACCATGTTGAATCGGGCTCATTGTGCCCGGATCAATGTTAATGTAAGGGTCTAGTTTCATCATTGTGACTTTTAAGCCACGCGCTTCTAAAATAGCTGCTAATGATGCTGCCGCAATACCTTTACCTAATGAGGATACTACCCCACCAGTAACAAAAACGTACTTAGTTGTCATACATAACCTGAAGTTGTTAGGGATTAAATGTGTATTATTGAATATATACCAGAAGGGACGACATTATAAACAAATCCCCCTCATCCCACAATGTTGACAAGTATAGCATTGTCGTTTTTCGATAACTGTGCGGTAGATCATATGTTGTAATTTTATTTCACTTTCTGCCAAAATGATTCCATTTCCCCTACAGAACAATCACTTAGTATCTTACCATTCTGTAATGCAAGTACTTCGACCTGTCTAAATCTTTTTTCAAACTTTTCATTTGCCTTACGAAGTGCTTGCTCAGGATCGTGTTTTAGGTGGCGTGTGACGTTCACTACAGAGAACAATAAATCACCTAATTCTTCTTCTAACTTAGCCTGATCAATAGCCACAGCATCCGCTTCTGCAACAACTTCGTCAACCTCCTCATAAACCTTTGATAATGCTTGCTTATAATGTTCAAAATCAAAGTTAACATCGGCAGCTCTTTGCTGTATTTTAGCCGCTCTAACCAGTGCAGGAAAAACATTGGGTATATTGTCTAATGCACTGTGTTGAGCCGGTTTTTTATGATTTTCAAAACGCTCTTTCGATTTTTGTTTTTGCCATGCGGCAATAACTTCAGATTCAGACTGTAGTTTTATTTCACCAAAAATATGTGGATGACGTTGGATTAATTTCTCAGCAAGCTGTTGAATAACGTCATCAAAGCTGAATAACGCCTCTTCCTGTCCTAATTGGCTATAATAGAGTACGTGGTAAAGCAGATCACCAACTTCACCCTCAAGACCTTTCAAATCATTATTTTCAATAGTATCAACAACTTCATAAGCTTCCTCCAACGTAAACTTAGCTATCGACGCAAAGCTTTGCTGCAAGTTCCAAGGGCATCCTGTATCTGGATTACGTAACTTCTCAACAATATGCCGTAAATCATTAACCGTGTACTTTTCTTTCAAAATAAATCCTATTAATTCAACTTTTCTGCGAAATCCCAAGATCCTGACTCATTACTTTAAATTGAACCATAACTGAGACTAAATGATTTATCAGTGAGTATATAATGATATTCATTACGTTTGGAGAGGCGTGACTAAATGATCTAGGAAGGGTTTATAACGCACGATGAATCATCTGATGATGCTCCACAGTACGTTATAATGGCTATTAAGCAGTCAATTGTTTACTTAAATCAACCTCATCTAAGTGTTCTGGTTGCAGATACTTACTTAAATCAATCTCATCAATTTGTTCAGACTTCAAATATTTTTGCGCATATTTAATATGCGTACCACTTTGTAAAAATAATCTAAACAACTCAATATCTAAATGCTGATCCAAGGCCATCTTATACATGATATCAACTGCAACACTGACTGGTTTAGCTTTCTTATAAGGACGGTCAGACGCGGTCAGGGCTTCAAAGATATCAGCGATCACTAAGATACGTTCTGGAATAGAAAGATCATCAGCAGTCAGTTTACGCGGATAACCCGTGCCTTTTAATGTTTCATGGTGAGTTGAAGCGTAACGCGGGACACGACTTAATTCTGGCGGAAAGGGGAGGTTGTCTAACATCTTAATTGTACTGATCATATGTTCATTGATCTTATACCTGTCTTCCGCGGTTAACGTGCCGCGACTAATCGTTAAATTATAGACTTCTCCTAAGTTATACTGATGCTCTGGTACGTCCATCTTAATACCAAACTTAGGGTCAAACTCCACTTTACGATCTCGCTCAACAATATGATCAGCTTTATCTGAAAGCAATTTTTCAATCACTGGTAAACGGGTATTTAACGATTCTTTTTTCAGTAGCTCTTCAGCCGAAGACAGTCCTAGACTATCATCGAAATGACGTAACCATGTTTGTTCTGATAAAACCTTCACGCGGGCAACTTTATCATCACTCATAAACTCACCGCCTACATTCGATGCCGCAATAAACGCAAAATCATCGGTCAACTTCTGTTGTTTGGCCTTAAGCGCAGCATCAATCGTACTCTTATGCTCTGGTAATACGATTTGTTGTTTGAGCGCGGAGATTTCAGCATCACGCCACAACACTTCAAACCGCGTTCTAACTTCGTGAATACGGTTGTAATTTGCCTCTAATTTAGTGCCCTTATCGACAATATATTCAGGTGTCGTGATCTTGCCACAATCATGTAGCCAAGCCGCAATTCTAAATTCACGTTTCTCATCCGCGTTGGCAAATTTGAAATCTTTAAATAACGCAGAATCACATTGCTCAGTAACCTCTGCTAACATTATGCCAAGCTCTGGCACACGATTACAATGACCAGCCGTGTATTTCGATTTATCATCAATGGCTTGTGCAATAAGCTTAATAAACGCTTCTAAGAATTCTTTTTGTGCTGCTTCATATTGCTGTAAGTCTTTTGACATATCCATCATAGCTTCAGATAATTCCCAGACTTCTTTTATCGCCGTATCCACTAATTGCACTTCATCATAGCGCCGCTCTTGTACTTTTCTCGTTTCAATTCGTAATTGTCGAATTGGTCTGACAATCGGAGCACCAAACAACCAAGCTAAAGGCAACATCAATAACATGAAAATAACTGTCACAAAAATAGCTATTTTTACCTGCTCATTTACCTTCTGGTAAATCACTCTTTTCGGGATGACTACAGCGAAGAATTCTTCCGAATTGGCGCCAACTTTAACAGGACTAATATAAACTAACTTTTCCTGATCTTCGATGACACGATCCAAAATTTGGTCATGATTACCTTGTGTTCCAGTTAGTGATACTAGGTCTTGATAGGGCACCATAATATTGTCGTGTATAACTTTATTCCCAAGCCATTTACTCGCAAGTACCGCTCGCTGGTTAGCACTAATATTAGCTATAGCAGCATTAATAATGGGAATCAGGTCCTCATGCTCGGATTTAAGCACGATGTAAAACGCTGAAGAAAATTGTTCTACTAGATCAATAATATCATCATGCAACTTAAGATTTTTATAGAAATATTGCGATAATCCAGAAATGAGTACCGGTTTAACATCTAATAATGCGTCAGTGTCCCCCTCCGAAACAGATTTAAATGCTGCATTTCTATCCACAAATTCAATCAACTCAATGTGAGGGAAATCTTGGCGTAATTTAGCTGTCATAGGCCAACCCGATAAGATCGCAACTTTCTGTCCTGCCAATTCAGCATAATTATGAACATCCGCACTACTCATACGCGTCACCAAAGCAAAATTGAAATCATAAATAGGATCACTATATACACCTGAATATCTACTGCTCTGATTCTGCTGTAATGAATGCAATCCATCTAAAGAGCCATTGTTATACTTGTCAATTAACTCGAACCAAGAAAAGCCATTAATAAACTCAAAATCAATCCCCGTCATGTCTTCAATCAACAGTAATATATCGATAGCATATCCTTGAGGCTTCCCGGATAAAGAAAAATCAAGTGGCACCCTGTCATTTTGGTTTGATATCTTTATTGTCGCAGCTGTGCTGATAACGCTACGCTGCTGCGCTGTTAACGCCAACATATCAGATTTGGGGATGGCAATGCGCTTAGCGGCTTGACGACTTGAAGAGATAACTTCGCCAGATTTTATGTATAAATAAGACTCAATTTCGCTAATATCACTTAAATCGAATGAATTATTCGACAACTTATCTGCGATAGAAGACAACACAATATCAATACCCAGAATTCTACTTTGATCTTGGTTATTTTTGTCTTTAAATTTGAGTGAATAAGTTTGACCTGTAATTTTTAAATGTTGAAATAAGTAGGGCTTTGTTTTAAATACCGAATCTGTATTCGCAGCCACATACCACGGTCTTTCGGTTGGAAAATAATTACTCTCACTAATGCTTACGTCTCGTAATACAAAGTGACTGTCGTAATAATAAGTGCCACGAACTCGATTCTGTCTATCACCCGTTATCTTGATAACAACCCAGCGATCATCCCGATTTGCAGCAAGCTTTTCTCGTACAATCGGTGAAGAATCAAGGTTAATCAATTGATAAAAATCATTATTCTCTGAGCCAACATAGATACTGTAAAATAGTGAATTTTCAATCATGATTTCGGCAAGAATATTACTAAGCTCTATCTCATTAGATTGAATATCAAACATCTGGTTCATCGCAACCAATAAGCGTGCCGTATTAGAGGCATCACGTTCTAAATTTTGTATATATGCTGATAAATCGAAAGATGCCTTGGATAAACTTTGCAACGTGTGTTCCATCGCCATTTTTTTGCTGAAATGGTATTGCAAAGATACCGCAACAAATCCAGTCATAAGTGTTGCAAGCACAAACATGGTACCGACAGTAAAGCGCAGTGAAAATTTCCTTAATTTCATCGCAATTCTTCCTTAAATTCAATTACTCTATACAGCTTTAAAGCATGCTTTTCATACGCTACCGCAAATAAACAGAACACTCTGTCTAATTAGAAAGAGTATTCGATAAAAATAAAGGGAATGCGATGTACATCAAGTAATTAGGTGATAGGAGTTTCTAACGTGTGGATTAAAGTATGTTTTTGGTGTGAGTTTTATTTGGTAAGTAAGGAAATAACATGCAAAATGACAAGAAAAAGACTTGGCTATAATACCTACCGCTAATACTTCAGATGTAGACATACCGACAAGTAAAATTATTTCTGAGATAAAAGCCGGTATTGAAATCACAATCCCGGCTTTATAGTTCACTACATTACAGATACATATTTTACGTAATCAATTATCTTAAACGCTTAGCGTAAATCACACCTTTAACCTGACTCATACGGTTGGTCAAATGGCTCAGAGTATCAATATTATAAAGCTCGATATTAATCTCTAACGTCGCTGTTTGTAACTTAGTATCCGTCCGAGTATTCATACCAACGACATGGATACGATCATTAGCAAAGATAGTCGTTAAGTCACGTAATAAACCTCTACGATCCGTTGCATGTACCACCAGTGTGACACGATAACCGCCACTAAAATCGTCGCCCCAAACCGCATCAATAATACGTTCTGGTTGGCGATTACTTAAATCAGCATACTGTAAACAACCATTACGGTGGATCGAGATACCACGTCCTTGCGTAATATAGCCGACAATGTCATCACCAGGGATCGGCTGACAACAATTCGCAATATGGGTCATCAAGTTCCCCATCCCTTCCACTACAATATGATCTTTATTACGTTTTTTCTTCTGCTGGTTTTGTGATTTTTGTACTTGCTGGTCAACCAACTCTAGCGCAAGCTTATCTTCTTCTTCCGCACTAGGCTGTAATAGCAGTACTTTAATATGGTTAATTACTTGGTTAAGACGCGCATCGCCACTACCAACCTGGGCCAATAAATCTTCTAGCGTATTAGAGTTAAAACGCTCGAAGGCACAGCTCGCATCAGACAGCTGGAGTTTAAGTTTATGCAACTCACCTTCTAACATGTCTTTACCAGCGGCGACATTCTTATCGCGATCAAGACGCTTAAAGTATGTATTAATCTTGGCTCGTGCGCGCGCAGATTTCACATAACCGAGATTCGGTAATAACCAATCACGACTTGGATTGGGATTTTTCTGGGTGATAATTTCAACCTGGTCGCCAGTCTGTAGTTCATACGTGAACGGGACAATACGACCACTGATTTTGGCTCCAATACAGCGATGACCAACCATACTATGTACATAGTAAGCAAAATCAAGCGGCGTTGAACCTTGTGGCATATCAACCACATCACCTTTTGGGGTAAACACATACACACGATCATCAAATACCTGACTGCGTAACTCATCAACTAAGCTACCGCTTTCAGCCATATCATCTTGCCATGCTAATAATTTACGTAGCCAAGCAATTTTCTCTTCGTAACTGCCTTTCTTGGTGCTATCAGAACCTTCTTTATAACGCCAATGCGCAGCAACACCCAATTCTGCGTCATCGTGCATTTGCTTGGTACGGATCTGTACTTCAACGGCTTTATTCTCATCCCCTACCGCGACAACGGTATGGATGGATTGATAACCATTGGCTTTTGGATTTGCTACATAGTCATCAAATTCACTGGGAATAGGACGGAATAAATTATGAATAACCCCTAAAGCAGCATAACAATCCTGTAATTCAGCCGCGATCACACGCACTGCACGTACGTCATATAAACCAGTGAAATCCAAATTTTTCTTCTGCATCTTTTTCCAGATACTGTAGATATGCTTGGGACGTCCGTAAACTTCGACTTTACCGCCTGCAGCTTCAACACCCGTTTTAACTTGCGAGACAAAGTTAGCAATAAACTCTTCGCGATCAATACGCCGTTCAAGTAATAGTTTGGCAATTTTTTTATAGGTATCAGGATGCGAATAACGGAATGATAGATCTTCTAATTCCCACTTAAGCTGACCAATACCTAAACGGTTAGCAAGCGGCGCATAGATATCTGAAATTTCTTTTGCAGCTAGTACACGCTCTTCTTCAGATTCATTTTTAACCTGACGAAGATGACAAATACGTTCAGCTAATTTGATCACAATCGCGCGTACATCATCCACAATTGCCATTAACATACGGCGTAGATTATCCACCTGACTTTCCGATGGCTTTTGTGATTTTGCTTGTAGCGTACGGATCGCATCCATCTCTACAACGGCGACTAATAAGGGTAATAACTTGCAGCCAAACAAGGTGTCAATTTGTTCGTTATCATATAACTTGGCATCAAAAAATGGATATAGCAAAGCGACCTTTAAGGTATCCATATCCATATCCATGGTCATCAATATTTCAACCATTTCCACCCCGTAAGCAAGTAACGGGAAATGAACTTCAGCTTCATCCTCTAAGGATTCAGCTGTTTCTTTTAATGCTAATTGAGAATATAACTCAAATAATTCATCTTGCTCTGTCGAGGTGAGTGCTAACGAAGACGTCCAGGTCTTCGCATCAAAGTCTTTCGGGTTGGTCAAATGAGAATCACGTACCGCAACCATGTCTTAATTCCTAACAAGATTAAACCAAAAAATACACGCGCTAAACGCGTTCAAATAACGCCATTGACTCAACATGTCCCGTTTGTGGAAACATATCAATCATACCAAGGCGTGTTAATTTATAATGCTTTTCCATCAACAACTTCGAGTCTCGCGCTAATGTTGCTGGATTGCAAGATACATAGACAATTTTATTCACTTTTAGTTTATGTAAATATTGCACTGTTTCTGCCGCCCCCGCTCGAGCAGGATCTAATAATACTTTATCAAACCTATTTTTTGCCCAAGATAGCTTAGAGAAGTCAGCCGATAAGTCCGCTTGATAGAATTCCGCATTATCGACATTGTTCGCCATTGCATTGACTTGTGCCTGACGCACCATTTCATCAACACCTTCCACACCTACGACTGAATGACATAAACGCGCAACTGGTAAACTAAAGTTACCACCACCACAGAACAAATCTAATACTCTGTCTTCAGGGCTTAAATCTAGCCAATCGAGTGCTTGCGCCACCATTTGGTTATTCACCACAGGGTTCACTTGAATAAAATTACCCGGCGTAAAACTTAATTTAAATTCACCATCAGCAAGCTGATACCAAGCGGCTGGCGTATCAGGGGTTAATTTAAGTATCGATTCAGGCTCAGGTTGTAGGTAAATACTTAACTGATGTTCACCAGCAAAGGCTTGCAGTAAATCTTGATCTTTATCCTTCAATGGTTTTAAAATTCGGAATAAGCAAATAATGCCAGAATCCACTGCAAACAACTCAATATGGCCTAAATCACGACGTACATTAAGCGTAGCAAGTAATTGGCGTAAAGGTTGAATCAATGCTGACAAGGCGGGTACTAATACCGGACACTGATTAATTGCGACTAGGGATTTACTGTTACGTTCACGGAAGCCAAATACCAATGTCTTGGCTTTACGATCAAACATCACACTTAGACGTGCAGTACGACGATACTGCCAAGGCTGCGATAATATAGGCTCAGCAAATTCAATATCATCATTTTTACTGAAGTTCTGTAATAAACTAAATAATGCAGTTTGTTTATAATCAGCCTGAACATGGCTATCTAATGTTTGTAAACTACAGCCGCCACACGTTGCATAATGCGGGCATGCTGGTTCGATTCGTTGCTCAGATGGCGTTATTACTTTTCTTAAGATCGCTTTTGCGTATTGCTTTTTTTGTTCAATAATATTCACTGATACGCGTTCACCTGGTAATCCACCAGCAACAAATACCGCTTTGCCATCAAGGCGACCCAAACCTAAACCTTGATGATCTAATTTTTCAATAGTGATCTCGACCGCTTTACTCGGAGTTTTATGTACTTTTTTTGCTTTAAAAATTTGCGCCATATTGATATACAACTATTGCCTATGTCATCATTAGGGTATTATTCTAACCTGCTTTCCCGCTTTATACTTAAATAACTTCTGTAGATGGCATTAAACCAGATACCAATAAGATGACTTTATGACTAAATACGGACTTCGTGCCAAAGTAATGGCACTGACGATTTTACCGACAGTTTTGATCGGGACATTATTAGCCAGCTATTTCACCTTTAACCGCTATCAGCAACTAGAGACAGTACTTATTGAACAGGGCATTAATATCATTGAGCCACTGGCCATCGCGAGTGAGTACGGCATGTTACAAAACAGCCGAGAATCACTGAAAAAACTACTCGGTTTAACCCACCGCAAGTTTGCGCCGACGA
This sequence comes from Moritella sp. 28, assembly GCF_018219435.1. Lineage (NCBI taxonomy): Bacteria > Pseudomonadati > Pseudomonadota > Gammaproteobacteria > Alteromonadales > Moritellaceae > Moritella > Moritella sp. 28. The sequence continues at coordinate 4,569,216 of NZ_CP056121.1, forward strand.
TTAAAAGTATCGCCATTTTTGATAACAATAATAAACTGTTTGTAACCAGTAATTACCACCGTAATTTTTCCGTGCTTAAAAACCCCGACAACAACAAACTGCCGGAAATCACCCAAGTCGAAGTACTTGATGATTACATCATTCTGCGTTCTCCGATTATTGCCGAAATTGACAATACCAATTTCCCATTAAGTTTAGAAAACCCGGAACAGGTCCTCGGTTATTTATCTATTCAGCTCATTCGTGACAAAGCGATATTACTGCAATACCGCGATACCACGGTCTCGGTATTTATTGTATTACTAGGCTTCTTTACCGCGCTTATCTTCTCCTGGCGATTAGTTAAAAACGTTACCCAGCCCATTACCGACATGGTCACCGTCGTTGATCGAATCAGAGAAGGCCGACTCGATGCCAGAGTAATCGGTGAACACACGGGTGAACTAGCACTGCTCAAGAATGGTATTAACTCGATGGCAAAGTCACTCTCGGCTTATCACGAAGAAATGCAGCAAAATATTGACCAAGCAACCTCTGATTTACGGGAAACCTTAGAGCAGATTGAAATTCAAAATATTGAATTAGATATGGCAAAAAAACGTGCTCAAGCAGCCGCACGAGTGAAATCTGAATTCTTAGCAAATATGAGTCATGAGTTAAGAACACCGCTTAACGGGGTGATTGGCTTCTCTCGCCAGCTATTAAAAACGTCACTAAGTCCGAATCAAACCGATTACTTACAGACCATTGAGAAATCAGCCAAGAACTTGCTTAGCATCATTAATGACATTCTCGACTTTTCTAAGCTTGAAGCGGGTAAGTTAACCCTAGAACAGATCCCATTCAATCTACGCGACACGATTGAAGAAGCCGCCATATTACTCGCACCAACAGTGCATGATAAAGGCCTTGAGCTATCCCTACATGTTGATAAGAATGTTCCTGATGGCATTATTGGTGATCCATTCCGATTCCAGCAAGTGATCACCAACTTACTGGGTAATGCCATCAAGTTCACCGAAAGTGGTAATATTGATATCCATATTGAATTACTGGAATCCACACATAATAGCGTTACTATTCAAACGAATATCCGCGATACCGGCATTGGCATTTCAGAACAACAACAAGCGCAACTCTTTGAAGCCTTTAACCAAGCCGATACCAGTATCTCACGTCGTTATGGCGGTACCGGACTCGGTCTGGTTATTACCCAACGCTTAGTTGAATTTATGGGCGGTGAGATCTCGCTTGATTCTGACTTAGGCCAAGGTTCTAACTTTAAATTCTCGCTTAAATTTAATATGACCTCGACTTCATTATCTGAACCGCTGCCAGTCAGTGGCTTTAAAGGTAAACAAGTCTTGCTCTATGAAGTAGATAATTACTCCGCACGTTCGTTAATATCCTTGCTGAATAGTTGGGATCTGGACGTTTTACATTGTGCTAACGAAGCCGAGTGGCAACATTATATCGAGCAACCTTACCACTGCGTGATTATAGCTCAGAACGATGAAAACAATTTAACACCTATGTATAATAAGATGAGCCAGTGTCATGATATTAATGCGGCAGTCGTAGTATTAATTAACTCTTCAGACCCTTGCTTACAAGAAGAAATCATTCAAACTGGCGCAAGGCATTGCCTCACAAAACCATGTAATCACCGTAAACTTGTGAATGCATTAGCCTATTTAGAAAAACCAGCTGAACAGCCAATCCCGCAGCTGAAGATTGAAAAACCAAAAGCTAAAGTTGACCTGTCAATTTTAGCGGTCGATGATAATCCTGCGAACCTAAAACTTATTAGTGCAATGTTGACAGATTCAGTCACTCGCATTGAAATCTGTAGCAACGGTGCCGAAGCTGTTGCCAAAGCCAATAAAATGGATTTTGATATTATCTTTATGGATATTCAAATGCCAATTATGGATGGTATTAGCGCCTGTAGATCAATTCGTTCTGGCAGCCGTAATCAATCAACACCGATTATTGCAGTAACCGCACATGCCATGAGTGGCGAACGTGACCGTCTACTGAGTAAAGGTATGGATGATTACTTAACGAAACCAATTGATGAGTCTATTCTAAAGCGTATCTTACAGCAATGGGGCAGTTCGTCACATGATAACAGTGCGGTCCAAAACCATATTTTAAATTGGCCACTGACCTTACAACGTTCAATGGGTAAAGAAGATCTTGCGGTGGATATGCTAGAGATGTTTATCAATAGCTTACCAGAGATCAGTGAGCACCTTGAACAAGCTTTAGCACGAAGTTTGTCACGCTCAGAATTTCAGAAAATCATTCATAAATTTCACGGTGGCGCAGCATGTTGCGGGGTATTACCTATTCAGAATTTAGCCGATCAGATTGAGCGTGGTTTACGTAAGGGCGCAGACATCGAAGATGTTGAACCCGAAATATTTGAACTACAAGAAGCCATTGAAACAGTTATTAAGGAAGCACAGCCCTATTTACCCAATTAACCGCTAATCTAAATCTACGAACAACCACACAATAAAAAGGAGCCAATGGCTCCTTTTTGCATACGTATAAGAGGTAATAACTTAGCGGTTATTTCGCGCTTCTTGCATGATGATTTGCATGTCTTTTACCGCTTTACCTAAACCATCAAATGCCGCACGTGCAATAATTGCATGGCCGATATTCAATTCATAAATTTCAGGAATAGCCGCGATAGGTTGTACGTTATGGTAATGCAACCCGTGACCTGCATTTACTTTCAATCCTGCGTTATGCGCATAGCTCACTCCAGCTGCGATCTTCTTCAATTCAGCTTGTTGCTCGCCTTCAGAGTCTGCATCCGCATAAGCACCGGTGTGCACTTCAATGTACGGCGCGCCAGTTGCAACCGCCGCATCAATTTGCTCTTTATCAGCATCGATAAATAACGATACAAGAATACCTGCTTCGCTTAAACGTTTAACCGCTTGAGTTATCTTGTCTTGTTGGCCAAGTACATCCAAACCACCTTCAGTTGTCAGTTCTTCACGTTTTTCAGGTACTAAACAAACAAACTCAGGTTCGATCTCACACGCAATATCCAGCATTTCAGCAGTCACAGCCATTTCCAGATTCATACGCGTTTGAATGGTTTCTTTTAGCACTCGCACATCACGATCTTGAATATGACGACGATCTTCACGTAAATGCACTGTAATGCCGTCTGCGCCATTTAATTCGGCGACAGATGCTGCATGCACAGGATCAGGGTAAGTAGTACCTCTAGCTTGACGCAGGGTTGCGATATGGTCAATGTTGACACCTAAAAAGATCTTATTCACGTTTAATTCCCTTATTAATAAATAGTTCTCTGCTTTTCAGCGGCTTGTTGCCCAAATAGGGTAACAACATTTGTCGACAAAAGCGCTTTGCAGCCGCTGAATTCTCTTGGTTAAATTGTCTTTGCTCAAAGGCGAGTAAATCTTTACCTAAAAATGAGCTATCCACTGCAACTTTATAAATAGATGGCACAATCCCAACATGTGGTACGTATTTATACATACGCTCGGGGAGCACTGCATCCATGGTATCAGCACAATAGCTTAACGCACCAATGTTACCTAAACATTGCATTAAATTAAGTTCAAATTCACGCAATAAGGGTTCAAGGGGTTGTTGTTTAGCTAACGCTAATAATGCATTTTGATAATGGGAGAATAGTTCGGGGTTCGCTTGTTCACTGGCCAGTAAGCGATAGAGTAATTCATTGAGATAAAAGCTAGCATAGAGATGCCGACCTGAGAGGGGTAATGAATTTGATACCGCCTCGACCTGGCGCATGGATTTTAATCCACCTTTGCCGGCATAGGCGATATTAAGTAAGGTAAACGGCTGTAAAATTGCACTTTGACTGTTCTTACGCCCTCGCCCTGCTCGTCCTACTAACGAAATTTTACCATCGTTAATGGTAAAGAAGTCGATAAGTAAACTCGACTCCTTAAAAGGTCGACGGTGCAGTACAAAAGCGTTTTGTAAGTCCATGCAATAATGCTATTTACACTTCATCTCCGTAACCTAAGCTACGAAGTGCACGTTCATCATCAGCCCAACCAGATTTCACTTTCACCCAACATTCTAGAAATACTTTATTATCAAACAAAGTTTCCATATCACGTCGTGCTTCTGTACCAATAGTTTTTAACTTCGAGCCTTTGTTACCAATAACCATACGTTTTTGAGTATCTCGCTCAACTAAAATTAACGCATTAATATGGAACGTGCCATTTTCACTGACTTTAAACTGCTCGATCTCAACCGTGGTTGAGTAAGGTAATTCTTGGCCTGTAAAACGCATCAGTTTTTCACGAATAATTTCAGACGCCATGAAACGTGAAGAACGATCAGTTACATAATCTTCAGGGAAGTAAAAATCACCTTCTTGTAACTGCTTCGAACAAATACCACGTAGCATTTCTACGTTTGTCCCTTTCGTTGCAGAGATAGGAATAATTTCCGCGAAGTTAAACTTCGACGCCAATACCTGAAGGTGTGGCATTAACTCTTCCGCTTTATCTTTGATCGCATCGGTTTTATTAACCGCCAAGTAGATTGGGCATTTAATATCACGCAGCTTGTTCAATACCATGTCATCGTCTTCGGTCCAACGGGTACCATCAACAACAAAAACCACCGCATCAACATCAATATCTTTTAATGAGCTGCTTGCTGCACGGTTCATTAAACGGTTAATTGCACGTTTTTCATCAATGTGTAGGCCTGGAGTATCAACATACACAGTTTGACGATTATCTTCAGTATCAATACCTAGAATACGGTGACGAGTCGTTTGTGGTTTACGCGAGGTAATACTTACCTTTTGTCCCAGAATGCGGTTTAGTAACGTTGATTTACCTACGTTAGGACGACCAACGATAGCAACAAAGCCGCTATAAGTCATATCACTCATTGTAATTGCTCCAATGCTTTTTGAGCTGCTTCTTGTTCTGCTTTACGACGACTAGTACCTTTACCTGTAACAGGTTTCTCTAGGCCTTCAATAACGCAATGAATGGTGAACTCTTGATTATGAGCTTCACCTTTAACTTCCATTACTTGATACAATGGAAGAGCTTGCTTACGTCCTTGCAGCCATTCTTGTAATTGTGTTTTAGCATCTTTCTGACCGATACCAGGTTTGATCATTGCTAAACGTGATGCATACCAAGCCAATACACGTTCACGCGTTTTCTCGATATCGCTATCCAGATACATAGCACCAATTAAGGCTTCCACTGTATCTGCAAGGATAGATTCACGACGGAATCCACCACTTTTTAATTCACCAGGGCCTAAGATTAAACACTCACTTAATTCAAACTCACGCGCAATTTCAGCGAGCGTTAACCCTTTCACTAAGGTGGCACGCATACGGCTTAAATCACCTTCCGGCACCTCAGGAAACTGGCTAAATAATGCATCTGAGATAATAAAGCCAAGTACCGAATCGCCTAAAAATTCAAGACGTTCATTATGTTTGTAATAAGCACTACGGTGCGTCAGCGCTTGTTGTAGCAGGGCACCGTCTTGGTACTGATAACCTAATACTTTTTGTAATCTTTCTAATATAATTGTCATAATTATTTTAACTTGCCAATACGACTAAAGCGTATACCCGTTGGGATCCAACTAGGTAATAAAGAATCTGGGTCGCGTTCAAATTCGAAACTCGTCCAAATGAACACAGCCTTTCCGACTAAATTTGCTTCCGGAACAAAACCCCAAAAACGGCTATCAGCACTATTATCACGGTTATCACCCATCATGAAGTAATGACCATCCGGTACAACCCATTCATATTGACGGGTTGGCGGATTATCTTGCTGATAAAAATCACGCACTAAATCAGGACGGCTAGGGTTAATTAAAATGTTGTGTTTAACATCCCCAAGTTGCTCTGTGTATTGCTGTAATTCAACCATTTGATCTTTAAATTTGCCAATTTCGACTAAACTAAGATCGAGTTTTTTAAACCCTGCGCAGTTTGTTCCGCTGCATGCTTGTTGAATGAAAACCTGCTTTCCACGATAGGCTATACGATCACCCGGCAAACCGACCACACGTTTAATGTAATCAACGGTTGGCTCTGGTGGGTATTTAAATACCGCAACATCACCACGCTCTGGTTTACCTGTTTCGATAAGTGTAGAACGTAATACCGGATCTTTAACACCATAACTAAATTTTTCAACCAGAATAAAATCACCAACTAATAACGTTGGCATCATAGATCCTGATGGAATTTGAAATGGTTCGTATAAAAATGAACGTAATACCATCACCGCTGCAATCACAGGGAAGATCGATTTTGCATTTTCAACAATAAACGATTCTTGCCCTAATTTTGCAATAGCTTCCGCTGGTAATTCTGCTTGAGATTGAGCAAACGCGACTTTTTCAGCGCGTGCCTTTTCCCAAATCAGTTTATCTAACGCCCAAATAATACCGCTAACGAAAGTAACCAATACCAATATTAGTGAAAAATAGGTTGCCATTTATCTAATCCTTTCCGATATGCAACACAGCCAAGAAGGCTTCTTGAGGTACTTCAACATTACCTACTTGCTTCATGCGTTTCTTACCATCTTTCTGCTTCTGTAGCAGTTTTTTCTTACGGCTAATATCACCGCCATAACATTTAGCGATCACGTTTTTACGCATTTGCTTTACGGTACTACGGGCAATAACTTGTGAACCAATAACCGCCTGAATTGCAATGTTAAACATTTGACGAGGAATAAGTTCCTTCATCTTTTCAACCAGTAAACGACCACGATTAATCGCATTATCTCGGTGAGTGATCATCGCTAATGCGTCGACACGATCCGTGTTAATCAATACATCAACACGCACCATGTCAGCAGCATTGAAGTATTTGAAAGAGTAATCCAATGACGCATAACCACGGCTTGTCGATTTCAAACGGTCAAAGAAGTCCATTACTACTTCACCCATCGGGATCTCATAAGTTAATGCAACTTGCTTGCCGTGATAATCCATCTTAGTTTGTACACCACGCTTGGCAATACAAAGGGTTATTACATTACCTAAGTATTCTTGTGGTACTAGGATGTTACATTCTGCAATTGGCTCGCGAATTTCTTCAATATCATTAATTGCCGGTAATTTAGCTGGGCTATCAACGTAAACAACTTCACCTTTTTTGGTTTCTACTTCGTAAACAACCGTTGGTGCCGTCGTAATCAGTTCAAGATCGTATTCACGCTCTAAACGCTCTTGAATGATTTCCATGTGTAGTAAACCTAAGAAACCACAACGGAAACCAAAACCAAGTGCAGAAGAACTTTCTGGTTCATAGAATAAAGACGCATCGTTTAGGCTGAGTTTACCCAGAGCATCACGGAACGCTTCATAATCGTCAGAGCTAATTGGGAACATACCCGCATAAACCTGAGGCTTAACTTTACTAAAACCAGGTACAGGTGCATCAGCAGGATTACGCGTATTAGTTAACGTATCACCCACTGGAGCGCCTAAAATATCTTTGATTCCGCAGATCACGAAACCAACTTCACCGCAGTGCAACACATCTGTATCTGTTTGTTTTGGTGTGAAGATACCGACTTTATCAACAAGGTGAGACTCACCCGTAGACATAACAGTAATCTTGTCACCTTTACGTAGTACACCATTGGTAATACGAACCAAAGATACAACGCCTTGATAATTATCAAACCATGAATCGATGATCAACGCTTGCAGTGCTGCGTCTTCAGAACCTTCTGATGGACATGGAATGTCTCTAACAATTGTTTCAAGTACGTCTTCGATACCTAAACCAGTCTTAGCAGAACAACGCGTTGCTTCCATTGCATCAATGCCAATAATTTCTTCGATTTCTTCTGCTACGCGATCTGGATCTGCGGCAGGTAAATCGATTTTATTCAGGATCGGCACAACTTCCAGATCCATCTCAATAGCGGTATAACAGTTTGCGAGAGTTTGTGCTTCTACGCCTTGACCAGCGTCGACAACAAGTAAAGCACCCTCACAGGCTGCTAATGAGCGAGAAACCTCATAGCTGAAGTCCACGTGCCCTGGCGTATCAATAAAGTTAAGTTGGTAAGTTTCACCATCCTTCGCTTTATAATCCAGCGTTACGCTTTGTGCTTTAATTGTAATGCCACGCTCGCGCTCAATATCCATTGAGTCAAGAACCTGTGCAGCCATTTCACGGTCAGATAAACCACCACAAAATGAGATCAAACGATCTGATAAAGTTGATTTACCGTGATCGATATGGGCAATAATTGAAAAATTACGAATGTGTTTCATGAGTTAGATAATATCCAATACTTAGTAGATATGACACTTAATGAGGCAGATTTTAACGGATTTAAGGGATGACTGCTATCTTTCATTGCTTTTAATCAGCGCGCCATTGCCCTATCACTTCCGATTGAGCTACAACACCTAGCATTTTAGGTTTAAAATCAAAGCGTTGGTCAAATGTAACGCTTATTTTCCGCGTGCAACTAAAACCAATGTAACCACCAACAAAAGCCGCGAGAATAACCAAGCCTTCACCTTCAAATTGGAAAACTTGTGATAAATACTGACCAAGACCAAGTGAGAGTAAAATTGCCGCTAATGGTAACAAGTAAACCAGCATTGCGCTGGTGACTAAATTTTTTTCACGTAAACCAATTTCGATTTTGTCACCCGTAACAACATCTGCTGTTTTAGTGACCGTAAAACGGTGAGTACGATGTGGGAATGCTTTAGCTACAGTCCCGGTACCACAGTTATCGCTCGCGTGACAATGGTTACAAGCAGATTGGCTTTCGCACTGTACCGAAACCTGATCACCAGTAACACTTTGAACGATAGCTGTTTCAATAATCATACGGTAAATGCCTTATATAAAACAATCGTAACCGACTTAACAACACAAACCTTTTATTGTTAAACGCGGTTACGCATGCTAGAAAAATTAGTTATCAGTATTACGGACGACTGATTCAGCAATTTTCTTGGCGGTAAAGCTAGGCACTTCACCCACCACGACAATCTCAATGTCGTCTGTAATTTTAGATTGTAAACTAATTTGTCCCGATACACCTAACCCTTGGCTTAAACTACCCGCTTTCGCATTAGTATTAACATAGATAGATATATCGACTAACCCATCAGAAAACTGCATATAATCAATTGTTTGACCTATACCTGCGATCTGGTGTTTGTTGCTCACAATTTGTTTGAAACCATCAGGTATCCAAGTCGCTTTCCACTCCGATTTCGTTGGTTCAGGCATTAATGCTTGTGTTTGCATTGCTGATAATACCGGTGGTAATTTTACCGCATTGAGCTGCTCTAACCAAGGCGTCACATCAGGGAATTGATACAGTGAAATAGCCATCACTTGGAACACCACTTCACCACTGTCTTTAATCATGTCAATACGCAGCGGTAAATTGGTAGTTAAATCTATCCAGATTAAATAACCAAAGCGATATTTATCATTCGGCACAACACGTACAATTTGACTTAAACGCCCTGTCACACGTGATTTTCCACCAACATATATCGCTTGGTATAAGCTATCATCAAGCGTCAATTCAGTTGCCATTAAATCAAATAATAACCCCGGAATAGCGGTTGATGATAACGAATAACCTGGCTGCTCAGCTTCAAAGAAACTGGTGATATTACCGCGGCGTAAATATTCACGTGGATTACCATTTAATGACAGTAAATGTCCAACAGACACACCATCAATTAGCCCATGACTATAACGCATAGGGGTAATTCTACCACGTTCAATTTCGACATAAGACAGATCATAATTTAACTGCTTAAACGCCGTTTTCATCTTGTCTAGCAATGCGTCAGCGGATAATTTTGGTTGTCCTGAAACACTCTTATTCGCAACGCTATTATCGAGTTGTTCACTGCTTGACGTTGCTTCACTCCATGCCTGCGGCGTAAAAAATGAAAACAACAAGATCCACAAACCAACACTTTTCTTGAACATTACTGGCTCACTATTATTGCTGGATGCGTTTTTGTAATTGATGATCAAGTACAAATGCATTAATACGACGCACTTGTTCTACCTTTTCTTCATCCGTAAATTCTGGCTGTACTTGACGCGAATCAGGTGATTCAACACTAAAACTAACTGGTGATGCAACACCGGCAAACGGCATCACATTCAGCGCTGGTTCAAGTCCTGTTATTGGAGCTTCGGTATTGCTGTATTGCACACCCGTAATCACCATTAACGCAACTGATGCCGCAATCGCAAATTGACCACCTGTTTTTAGCCAAGGCTGGATTACTTTCTGATAGAAAGAGCTGTCGTTTGCACTTTCTTTTGGCATTGTCAGTTCAGGTTCTTCGGCGATAGCAGCTGTGATGGCACGGGTAAGATCTAAATTAACCGTTGCAGGTGTTTCACCACGCATCACATCACCAATCATGTGGTAATGCTGCCAACTTGAAGATAATGCTTCATCCTTACCTAACTCATCAAGTAGTGCAGCATCGATATATTCATTGTCTACTAAGGAGGATAAACGTTCTTTTTCTATCATAATTAATTACCTAAATTTACTCGTCCGTAATCTGTGTTTAACTTACTGTTGAAGTAAGGGTTTTAATTTTACTTCAATCGCTTCACGCGCTCGAAAAATACGTGAGCGAACAGTACCCACTGGGCAGCTCATGACAATACTTATATCGTCATAACTCATGCCTTCCATTTCACGTAATGTTATCGCTGTACGTAATTCATCAGGTAACGCGTCAATAGCAGAAAAAATTACTGCTTTCATTTCTTCCGCCAAAATAATCCGTTCTGGTGTTGATGACTCACGCATGCCATCATTACCTTCGTAAAACTCCGCATCTGCAGCATCAACATCATTTGCAGGTGGTCGTCTACTTTGCGCAATTAAATAATTTTTAGCTGTGTTACTGGCAATCCGATATAGCCAAGTATAAAACGCGCTATCACCTCTAAAATTAGGCAACGCACGATACGCTTTAATAAACACTTCCTGAGTCACATCGGCAACGTCACCACTGGCTGAAACGTAACGTGAGATCAGGTTCGCCACTTTCTGTTGGTATTTAGTCACCAATAAATTAAATGCGGCTTTGTCACCGCCTTGAACTCGCTCGACTAATTGCAAGTCCGTCTCTTTTGCACTCATTAGTAACTCATAACCTCTTATTATCCTGATGACACTAGTATTACTAATGTGTATTTTTCAGACTGCGTTATATAAATAAAGTTCGTTTTAACGCCAAATAAAGTTCGCCATTGCGCTAATTAAATCAAAATAAGGACAAATAAATCAAAATACCTTTTTATTGCCCGAGATTTAAAGCTTATAATGCCCTACTTAGAGTTATATCTAAACAACCTCAAGATGCACAACCTGCTCATCTCTGATATAGCATTTTGACGTAACTTGGGTATAGACATAACAGCATACTACAAATAGAGCGGAAACTATGAGAACAAATGCGGAATACCAAAGCGATGTACTGATTATCGGCAGTGGTGCCGCAGGACTCTCACTTGCCTTGAAACTCGCAGATCACGCTAAAGTGACAGTATTAAGTAAGAGTAGCTTAACCGAAGGGTCAACTCTCTACGCACAAGGTGGTATCGCCGCCGTTTTTGATGAAGCTGACAGTGTTGAAGGCCATGTATCCGATACCCTTGTTGCAGGTGCAGGTTTATGTGATGAAGATACCGTTAGCTTTACAGCAAGCAGCGCGGCCGCCAGCTTAAACTGGTTAATAGATAAAGGCGCACCATTTGATCAAGTAGCCGATGATAATGGTGAACAGCAGTATCACCTAACCAAAGAGGGTGGTCATAGCCATCGCCGTATCTTGCATGCCGCAGATGCCACTGGTAAAGCGGTACAAACTACATTAATCGAAAATGTCAGTCAACATCCTAACATTACCTTAATGGAACGTTTTAACGCGGTTGATCTTATTTCGACTAAACAGCTTAACCAAGCGACCAACCGTATTGTCGGTGCTTATGTGTGGAACCGAGAAGCCGAGAAAGTAGAAGTGATTAAAGCACGCTTTGTTATCTTAGCAACGGGCGGTGCAAGTAAGGTTTACCAATATACCAGTAATCCTGATGTCTCTAGTGGTGACGGTATTGCCATGGCATGGCGCGCAGGTTGCCGTGTAGCCAATATGGAATTCAATCAATTCCACCCTACCTGCTTATTCCACCCTGATGCAAAGAACTTCTTATTAACCGAAGCACTACGTGGTGAAGGGGCCTATTTACGTCATGCAGACGGTACCCGTTTTATGCCAAGTTTCGATGAACGTGCTGAATTGGCTCCGCGTGATATTGTTGCCCGTGCTATCGACTTTGAAATGAAACGTCTGGGTAGTGATTGTGTATATTTAGATATCAGTCATAAACCCGCTGAGTTCGTTATTAGTCATTTCCCGACTATTTATGAGCGTTGCTTGAAGTTAGGTATTGATATCACGACCGACCCCATCCCAGCAGTACCCGCTGCACATTATACCTGTGGTGGTGTAATGACTGACTTAACGGGTCAAACTGATATGCGCGGTTTATACGCGATTGGCGAGGTAGCTTATACGGGTTTACACGGTGCAAACCGTTTAGCCAGTAACTCATTATTAGAATGTATTGTGTTTGCCCACGCAGCGGCAGACGATATTTTATCAAAACTGCATAAAACCCGTAAAGATTACCGTATTCCAGCCTGGGATGAGAGTAAAGTGACGAACTCAGATGAAGAAGTTATTATTCAACATAACTGGCACGAACTACGTCTATTTATGTGGGATTACGTGGGGATTGTAAGAACGACAAAACGTCTAGAGCGCGCCCTGCGCCGTGTGAATCTATTGCAGCAAGAAATTGATGAGTACTACAGTAATTTCCGCGTCAGTAATAACTTATTGGAATTAAGAAACCTGGTGACAGTAGCAGACTTGATCATTCGTTGTGCGTTAGATCGCAAAGAAAGTCGCGGCTTGCACTACACGCTCGACTACCCAGAACAATTCGACGAACCACAACCAACTATATTACAGCCTAAGGTATAACTTATGGCTGGTTAGCCGTTATAAAAATAAGATGCAAGAAAGCAGCTGTCAGGCTGCTTTCTTGCATCAGCGACGGCCTTATCAACCACCGATTTTTTTAGTCATACTTTTTAATGACAACATTAAGGTAAAAGCGGCTACTGGCTCATCCCCAGTACTATCTGGACAAGTGGCGATAACCTTAATCGGTCTATTTAATCGCTCACCAGTGATCACAGCTTCCTTTACATACTGAGCGATATCGAGCCCTTGCACGCAGGTAAAGTAAGTATCCCCCTCTGCACGTTTAATAAAATCAACTTGCATCGATTTCAATGCGAAGCCCACCTTAACGCTTTTCATTTGCGTTTTGTGCATTGCAGCTAATACGCCAGTGCAGTCAGCACCACTTGCAAGTACCCCGACAAACATTGAGTTCAGGTGATTTTTGTTGCGTCTTTTAAATGGGATCTTAATCGTACAAGTACGCTCATCAAGTTGATGTACTGAAGGTCTAACATAAAATAGCGAGGGTACTTTAAGTAAGGTAAATAATCGTAGAAATAGCGTGTACTTAGTCGTTTCTGAAAATAAGTTGAATAGCTTCATCCGTTTAGCCCTTATAATGCATTGAAAATAAAGACTAACACGAATTAAGTTCCGCAAAGTAGAATTTAATCATGCTTGGGCGGAACAAACTGAGTTTCAGTCATATCACTGTGTAATACTGCGATCTTGCTCGGAGCACCATTCTCAGCAAAACTAACCATGCCAATACCACTGTGATTTACCAAACGTTTATCTCTGGCATTATTAGGTTTACAACCTCTAATTGTCATACGCTTACGCTTAGTAAAAAAGTTCAGAGGTGAATAATAACCGTATAACCAAGCATTGAGCTTATCAAAACACGATAACAATTTTTCGGGAAACTGATTTTTAAGTCCGCTACAAGTGATTTGGTATATTTTCGGTCCTCCATGGCGAAAGCGAATACCGACCTCATACGCAAACGAATAGTGTACATCACCCGACAGGATCACAAACTGCTGCGGAGTTTTACGGTGCATAAAAATACTCAACAAGGTATTAGCGGTACCCGGATGTGCCATCCAGTTTTCTGCATCAACCATTAACGAAGCCCCGCACATAGTCGCAATTCGCTGGATCGTTTCAATCACTTTTACACCATACATTGGCGCAGGGGACACTATAATGACTTTATCTTGCCCTACTAGCTCATGCTGAAATTCCATCAAGGCTTCCCAATCCATAAGCCCTGAAGGTTTAGCTAAATTAGATTCACTGCGCCAACGCCTTGTACGTGTATCTAAGACCACTAATTTAGGCGATGTTGCTAAGGTATAGTGCCATTGTTCATACTTAAGTAAGGCGGTAATTAAGTCATCCTGAGTCTGCATCGAGGGTGAGTTGAAGTAACCAGCTAATGGCACGCTTAAATTAGCAATCATACACTGTGGATTATTCCCCAAACCTTGAAACAAAGTATAACCAATTAGCGCATTACCAATGATCCGTTTCGAAAATGTATGGCCATAAGCGGCTTCTTCCCATTTCGCAGTCAGATTCCAGTCATCAGTAACATCATGATCATCAAACATCATATAAGTCGGTAAATGAGCCATCAGGCGACGAACTTTACTTAGCCCCGCTTTAAAGACTAGTAAGTTATCCCATTCATGCTGCCAACGCGTCAAATGTTCAGCGGTTAAGCCTTCTACGTCACGAGGAATCGAGATCTGTTGCCATAATTCTGGTGACCAAGAGAGTAGATACAAGGCCATCACTTCACTGGCACTAACTAAGTGGTTTCCTGCCGATGTTGAAGTAAAAACAGCATGATTAACATACCAATTATGCAGTGCTGTTTTAGCGGGGTATTCAGTGCGGGGTAATAGGTCTATATGCCGTTGATACATATCTTCTGGCTGATAACCCAGTTCACGACTATTACTAATATTTGCCGAAAGAAACGTCTCATTTGGTAAGCCTAATAAATCAATTACTTTCCCGATAGCATATAGCATGGGTCCAGCCACATCATCGACATAAACCTGATCACCACTCAGCATCAATAATGCAGGTCGCTCATCTAATGAAGGCATCTGCTGCAATCGAATATCAGCAGCAACTAACGCATCAGCACTATCATGGTGAGGCTGACGGCATGAGCCATGCAACAAATCATTAATTGTCGGCTTAACAATAACACTTGGCAGAGGAAGTATTGTATTATCGACAGCGTGTATATCTGTGTAGCAAAGCCCTTCAATTTGAG
Organism: Moritella sp. 28; assembly: GCF_018219435.1. NCBI lineage: Bacteria > Pseudomonadati > Pseudomonadota > Gammaproteobacteria > Alteromonadales > Moritellaceae > Moritella > Moritella sp. 28. The sequence goes on from NZ_CP056121.1 coordinate 4,584,604, forward strand.
CAAAAACATTTCCTGATATCGCATCACAGAGTTGATATTTAACTTCAATCTCCGCAGGCAATAACACCTCGGCTTTCACATTAATTAAATACTGATAGGCATGTTTACCGAGTTGAATAGTGTGTACTTCATCACCCGTTAACTGACGTGAAAAGTTGGCTCCCTGTAAGGTTAAATTCAATTCAGCTAACAACGTTGAACTCACAAACCATAAAGTGAAATGTTGTATATCGCAATGACGTAATATCGGTCCAGCAATAATAAGTGGTAATGATTCAGAAGTTGACGTTGGCATTTATCGCTCTTAATAAAAAAGTAAAGCTATTGCAGAATAAACTAGAACGTGGACAGTTACAGTTTGAAGATGAACTTACCAGTACTTAAACAATTCTTTACGCTCAAATAAAGTGTATACCCAAGTTACTTCAAGCTGCTATTTTAAAATTTTAATAGTCCGAACTAGGCGGCGATAATCAGTATCGTCGATAGCATCACGCATTATACACAATGACTGAACGCGCCCCTTATTTAAGCTGATATAACTTAACTGAATAAAAAGGTCGGCGCTGCGTGAACATGGGGTAATTGCAAATAACTCTCCCCCAGCGTCAAACTGAATGTAACCATTGGTGAAATAGGTAAAACAGGGACGGCGTAGCCAATGTTGCCTGCATTGAGAACCACACAGAGCAATAATGACTACGGAATAAACCAATTGCAGTGGTATAAGTACCAGCCAAGTCAGCAGCAAACCGAGCACCGAACTATGTATTACAATACACAGCAACAACCAGTATTTAGATGGGCGTAACGTGACGCTACACTTTAACTCTTGAGACAATTTTATTCATCATATAGGCTAACTCTGGATCTTCACACTTTTCATGACCCATTGCCCAAGCAAATAACTCTGGGTCTTCGCCTTCTAACAAGCGTTGGAAAATCAATTTATCTTCATCTGATAAATCATCATAAGCTTCATCCACAAACGGACGAAATAATACATCGAGTTCTAGCATGCCACGGCGACAAGCCCAGCGTAAACGCGCCTTTGAATCTAACTTCGTCATCTTTTTCCCTTATCATATTGTCCATAAGTTAATTCTATCATAAAAATAAACAAGATCTTATAAAGACAAATGCTTGCGTTCAATCTACCATAGAGAAAACCAGCCAGAGAAGAGTAAACAATGACGCAATTTAATAAACTGACCCTAGCATCAACAGACGCATTACCAAATGTGATCGTAAGCGAACTATCGCACTGGGGATTGATGACTGCAACAGGTGAGCAGCGTTTAAGTTACTTACAAGGCCAATTGACTTGTGATCTGGTGGGCTTAGAAGATCAACAAACAACTTGGGGTGGTCATTGCGATCCAAAAGGCAAACTGTGGTCAACATTCCAAGTAGCTAAAAAAGGCAATTCATTTTATTTCATCATGCGCAAAGACGCATTAGCGATCACTCTGCCTGAACTAAAGAAATACGCGGTATTCTCAAAAGTCGAACTGACCGATGCCTCTGCATTTTGTAACCTTTACGGTGTCGCTGGCGAGCAAGCAGAGCAGTGGTTGAATAAGACTTTTGCAATGACGCTAGGCGAAGAAGCTGTTACTCATTTACCAAATGGTTTTGTGATGCGACTTATTGGTGAAACACCGCGTTTCTTAGTCTTATTACAAAAAAGTGATGCCTCGCTGCAACAAATCAGCCAACACTTAGCTGAAGCAGCAACCGATGATGGTTCATTCTGGGATGCGTTAGATATTTTAGCCGCAGCACCGATTGTGAGCGTAGCAATGAGCAGCGTGCAGATCCCACAAGCATTCAACCTACAAGCTTATGATGGTATTAGCTTTAAGAAAGGTTGCTACACAGGACAAGAAACAGTAGCTCGTGCTAAATACCGTGGTACCAACAAACGTGCTATGGCGATCTTAACTGGTGCAACAGCTACTGAAGTAAACAGTGGCGATAACATTGAATTACAACTGGGTGAGAACTGGCGTAGCAGCGGTAAAGTAAACCTAAGCTACCGTTATAGTGACGGCGTGCAATTGATTTCAAGTGTGATGCCAAATAACCTTGAAGCAGATAGCGTGTTTAAAATTACCGATAACGAATCAACGTTAGCCTTCATGCCATTACCGTATTCATTGGTAGACGCAGACTAACTGTAACACGGTTAAGTTATCATTGATTATCGGTTTATTATCTAGAATAAACCGATAATACCTATCGCCACAGTCCTATCAGCAATCACATTCTAAATGTAATAAATACTTTCCCTTTATTGTATACAACCTGCGGCTCACAAACATAGTATGACGCCTAACTACATTTGACAAGCAATAAATTATTATCTTACCAATCAAAACACCACTAAATAACTACCCACTTTTATATAAAAAAAGCCATTGACAATACGATTTAAGCATGCTTAATATAATAAGGCGTCTTACTATATATTTAACACCTATTATTAATTCGCAATATTTACGATTTACCAAACGCTTTTATAAAAATAAAATCAACAGGTTGGAGAGTAATAATGGAAACTAAAACTATGTTAGTTGTGGGCAATATCTTTTCAAACTTTGCCGAAATGCATGAAATGGTTATCACCTTTGATTCATTTTTTGAAATCTTAGAAACAGGGTTCGTAGACAAGTTTTACTTACGTATTGGCCAAGGGATTTCTAACACAGAGCTTACCGAAATTGTTCAAGCCATTGCAGCCTCAAAACATAAAAACAAATTTATTTTCAACGACACCAAATTACTCGCCTATCAAGATGACGCTGAGCATCAGCGTAAAGTACATAAGCATTATTCCTCGAATGTCATGATCTCACCGCCACTCAACCTAGGGGCAAGTTGCTTCACCAGCGAACTACATCTACAAAGTGATTGCGAAGAGCTAGGCGACCACACTACAGGTCAACACATTCAGGGCATGATACTCGTCGAAGCCGCTCGCCAAATGATGCTATCGGTCAGTGAAAACTACTTACTTAAGGAGGGAATTAAAGGTAATGCTTACTTCGTATTACACAATATCAATATCGTCTTTAAAAACTTCATGTTTCCCGCCAATGCAGAGATACGCTTCATCGCATCCAACATAGAGCATAAAAAAGGTGGCTCAATGCATGCGGAAAGTATTACCACATTTTTCCAAAATGACATTGAAATGGCAGAAGTATCAATCGACTTCACCGCTTACGACCAAAACTATATAGCTGCAAAAGAAAATGCAATGGCCGAAGCAACTTGTGATGTGATTGCTGAAACCTGCGAGGCGGAACAGGAGCTTAAATATGCCTAATAGCAAGATTGAAAATGTCCAAAAAATTGCATTCTTTGACGTCGATGAAACCATCATCAACAGTAAGAGTATGTTCGATTTTCTGCGTTTTTATCTAGAACGTAAAAGAGGTTACCTAGGCACAGCTCAGTATCAAATATATTGGTCGATGTGTAAATCATTCGTCAAGTTAGGCATCAGTCGCGACAACATAAATAGCCTGTATTACCGCCTTTATCGTGGAGAAAGCTACCAACGGCTGATGCTAATTGGTCAAGCGTGGTATGCGCAACGTAAACAGCAAAAGGATTTTTTCATTCAACCAAGCGTAGACCGCTTAATAAAGTTAAAAAATGACGGTTATGACATTGTATTTGTATCCGGTTCATTCCGTCCTTGCTTAGAACCGCTTGCCCAAGCACTCAATGTAAACACGATTTTGTGTGCAGAGCTAATCGTCAATGACGATGTGATATCAGGAAAGCTATCGCAACAAGCAATAGGTAATAAAAAAGCACGCTTAATTCATTCATTGCTCGAGGCAACAGGCGTTAACCCAAAGGATTGCTACGCATTTGGCGATCATATCAGTGACCTCGCCATGCTCAAGATGGTCGGACACCCTATTGTTGTCGCTAACTGCCCTGAACTGATAGACATTGCCGAGCACAATCACTGGGAACAAATCAAATATATCAAGGAGCCAGTATGAATATGTTAACAATAGGTAAGAGTCAACTCACCGTCACTCCGCAAGGCTTAGGCTGCATGGGAATGTCAGAATTTTACGGTCAAAGCGATGATGACCACAGTAAACAACTATTGCAGAGTGCAGTGTCTTCTGGGGTGAATTTCTTTGATACAGCCGATATCTACGGTTATGGCCGTAATGAAGTATTACTGGGGGAATTTATCGCAACTATCCCCGACCGAACACAAGTTGTGATAGCCACCAAATGCGGCATTATTCGTGACGAACACGACGCACAAAAACGTGGTGTAGATAATAGTCGTGAATATATTTTCGCATGCTGTGAGGCCAGTATTGCGCGCCTAAATACCACCATAGATCTCTATTATTTACATCGTGTGATTGATAATCCAGACGCTATTTTCGTCGCTATGTCGGCAATGGCATCATTACTAAAAGCCGGTAAGATTAAAGCCGTTGGACTCTCTGAAGCCAACGCAGAGTATATTCGTTACGCCCACCAATGTTTATTAGATATAACAAAAGGTAACCATGGGATCAGTGCCGTGCAATCGGAATACTCATTACTCAGCCGTGGAGTAGAAAGCGATGGGGTCCTCGATGCATGTAGTGAGTTAGGGATTACATTTATTGCATATAGTCCGATCAGTCGTGGATTATTAAGTGGCGAATTGAATACCCTTGATAAATTAGACCATGATGATTTTCGTCGTACGCTCCCCCGATTTAGCGATGAAAACCTGAGCCATAATAACAAATTAACCACAGCATTAGCTGAATTAGCACAAGCCAAAGCCTGCACACCAGCACAACTAGCACTCGCTTGGTTAATGCATCAATCTCCTGCGGTGATCCCAATACCAGGAACCAAACAACAAAAATATTTACAACAAAATATCAATGCAATGCAAGTAAAGCTTAGCGAGGACGAGATGAGTTTACTAAACTCACTAAGTTCTGACTTTCAAGTGCAGGGGACTCGCTATACCGAACAAGCCATGCATAGCTATGCACTCACCGAATAATGGTTCAATTTTTAACTGTATCTTACTCATTTTTTTGAAGGAAATCGTTATGAAAAACAATCTAATTATTAGCTCAGAAGTTATCGCCCTCAATTCAGAAACCACTGCCGCATGGGATATTTGGTGTAACGCTGGAAATGCCGAATTACCATCCGGTGCTGTGCGCAAATGTTACTACTTAGAAGAAAACGAAAACCATTTTTTAGAGCTTATTGCTGTTGAAAAATTCAGTGATCTCGAAACATTAATGATTCAACGCGAAGCATTTATGACCGAGCTGTCACCTTTACTAAGCAGTGATATTCGTCAGCAAGTCTTTCAACTCGAAGACACAGTCAAGGCAATCGACACCGCGCTACCAACGACAGAGAAATTGCAATTACGCTACATTGAAGTGCCATTATCTGTAAAAGACGCTTATCTTAATTGGCGTGAAGATACTATCTTTGAAGTTGTACGTGGCGCTTCACAGATTGATTGCTTCCTTGCTTATCGAACGCTATTTAGTACCCAACCAGGGGTCATGTTCTTCTCTGGCTTCAACGGAGACAGTAGCCAATATATGGCCGATATATTCCTAACACCCAAGTACCAACAGATAGTCAAAGAGGCCGGTGATCAATACATCACAGGTGGTGCAGATGGTCTTTATACGCGTATTTTTGTTGCGGCATAACTTTTTATTCCATAACTTTTCTTATTACATAACTGTGTTGTTGCTACATGACATAGCAGGCAGGTAAGTGTAGATATTACCAATGCACTTACCTGTTCTTATCGAAACAAGGGGCAGGTGATGAAACGACAATATGCATTAACAGTAACAACACAAGGACCACTCTACCCACCGAGTGAAGTCTGGGATCAAGAGGGAAACTTTGTGGTGATCGGCATGATTAACAAACGGATTGGAGATAACCAAGTTTCACCAACATGGGGGGCAGCCATTGTATCTCCGCAGTCTGAACTCCCCCACTTCGGTTCCTTAGCGGAGTACGATATTGTCTCCGAACTCGACTTAACCGACCTAGGTGAATACGGGGATCAACCTTTGTACACACTGCCGCTTCCACTTCCCTGTAATAATTACGAGATGCTCTTTGCTCCCCAGCAAAAGTCGGATAGCAAAGACGTGATACGCGTCAGCTTACCGCTACACGATGCAGTGCCTGATTTTGAACTTGAACATAGTCGTCAAAACGCTCAGCCAATCACACTAAACCAATGGATCAAAGCAGAGGGTAGCTTAACCGTTGAGGTATTGAGTAACCAACATGATGCTAAATTCAGCATCCGTTTCAAGCATCTAATACCAAATAGTTTGTATACCGTCATGGCGCTAAGAGCGAATGATTTAGACCCATTAAACCCAACAAGACCAGGTCCCTTAGGTGTACCACACTGCTTTGTTACTAATGAATATGGTTGTGCGAAATTTAAATCAATAATGCAAAATCCCTTTCCAATAGAAGAAGGCAATCGCATTATCAACATCGTTGTCTTGTACATGAGTAGTCAATGCTCTAATGGCGGTGCGATTGGTATTTATGGACTCGGCGGAGACATTCATGCACAGCTAAAATTGACAGGGGCTTCTTTCCAAGAGTTCAACACAAATAACGGAGGTTAGATGGAAAAGGACGACTATATTTACCAATCATACAATTAATTGACATATAATAAGACGCCAAACAATATGATGAGTTAATATATTAGGACGATACAATGAACAGGAGGTCAAATTAATGAACCCTAAATATGTAACACTCTGCAAAGAAGCTAAAAAGAGAGACGTAGATAGTGAAGCTATTGCTTTACTGGGCCAATTCTTTACGCTTAGTAATGAATTAACAAATACTTGCGTTAACAACCTTAATCAATTTGAGTTACTTGAAGGTCGTTTTGTTTCAATGCTGATGATTAATGATAAAGAATCTGCAGCACCTCACGAAATTTCAAGCTTAACGGGTTTAACGAGAGCATCAATCACTTCAACGATAGACTCGCTTGAAAAACGTGGTTTCGCAGTACGAGAAGCGTCAAAAACAGATCGACGTTCGTTGACGGTAAAATTAACAGCTGAAGGCCAAACGATCTTAGATCAAGCAGTAACATCTCAACTTAATTGGTTAGCAAGCTTAACCAAGTCATTAGATGAAGATGAAAAAGCCGCATTCAAATCAATTCTAACCAAGATAAGCAATAATCTTTAAGTAAGCTTATTATGTAAAGAGTAAAACAGTACCGCCAAAGGTACATTGTTTTACTCTTAAACATCAACTTATTGATTTGAAATATAATTAACTGCTATTTTCAATCTAGTCACCTGCAGTAACTATATAACGATGCACTCCTAAATTGGTAGATACAACCAAATAAACACCACTTTTAAACATAATTATTTGTTATTAATATAATCACTCCATAAAGCTGGACTTTGCGATTCACGATATGCAATAGTCATATAGTACGGGGTCATACTATATGACCAGATACCTTTAAGCGACAAACTAGATCTCAGATGGATATTAGGGGAATATAATGAACAACACAGAAACGAACAGTTCTTTAGAAACATCGAACTTAAAAATGTGGCTATCAATCATCATATTAGCGATCGCTACATTTACTATTGTTACCGCAGAACTCGCCCCTATTGGCTTATTAACACCAATGGCTGAAGGACTACAACAATCAGAATCAATGATTGGGCTCACCGTGACATTTTATGCATGGATAGGGGCAATAAGTGCGCTTTTATCTTCTGCATTTTTGGGGAACCTACCGAAAAAAGCATTACTTATCACACTGATGTTTATTTTACTTATTTCAAATACCTTATGTGCGATAACGACTGACTATTACTGGTTCGTCGCAGCCAGAGTCATTGGAGCTCTTGCTCATGGTGCATTTTGGGCAATGATAGGCGCGCTTGCTATGTCTCTGGTACCTGCCCGCCATGTTGGACTTGCCACATCCATTGTTTTTGGTGGTGTGTCAGCAGCGAGTGTTTTCGGTATTCCGATTGCTAACGTCATCGCTGCCAACTTAAGCTGGCAAATGGCATTTTGGGTAATTTCTGCTTTAAGTGTTTTTTCACTTTTGGGGATATTGCTGTTAGTTCCAAATATTAAATCACAACATGCTATCGGTATTTCAGTCTTAAAAGATGTCATTAGCAATCCGGTATTATCTAAAATTTATATTGCGACATTATTGGCAATCACAGCACATTTTAGCGCGTTTACGTTTATTGAACCTTACTTACATGCGTCAAAGGCGATTAGCGATAACTTCATTTCCATCGCACTATTTACATTCGGTATTGCGGGATTAATGGGTAACTTCATTACAGGTATGTTCATTGACCGATATCTTAAACCATTAATCTTATTATCCGTTGCCATGGTTGCCGTAAGCTTACTTATTCTCGGTATTTTTTCTAGCTCACTTAACCAAACCGCTATTTTTGCGTTAATTATATTTTGGGGTATATCCGTTTCTGGTATTTTTGTTGGTTTCCAAACTTGGGTGTTACGCATTGCCCAAGAGGATGCATTTCCAGCGTCAGCCATTTATGTCGCCATATTTAACAGTGCGATAGGTACAGGCGCGCTATTTGGCGCATGGATAATGGCAAACTTTGATTTCACTGTATTAATGAGTTTTTCAGGTACCGCGATCGTTATATCGCTATTTATGATTTCAATTATTCCGAGCAATATCAATGATGCACCTTCACAACTAGTTGGAGATAACCTATGAGTACACACACAACCGATATATCAGAGTACGGCAAAGAGATAATGAATACCTTGCAGCCTGGTCTAGCTGATCAAGTCATCTCAAAGTTAGGGGAATTAGATGATGAGCTTCCCAAGCTAATTGTTAATTATGCTTTTGCAGATGTCGTTGGCAGACCGGGATTAGATATAAAAACACGAGAAATGATAACCGTCGCGTCCTTAATCACCTCGGGTAACGCTCAGCCACAGCTTGAGCTGCATATGAGGGCATCTTTGAATGTAGGTGTGACAGAGAAAGAGTTACTTGAAATAGTCATACAGATGGCTATTTACGCTGGAGTGCCTGCTTGTATGAATGCGATAACGGCTTATCGTAATGCCGTGACAACATTTAATAAATCAAATCAGTAACAGAGGACTAACCTATGCCAATTATCAATGTAACGACGTGGAAAAGTGACGATAAAGAAATGAAAAAAAAGTTACTGCAGGAACTCACCAAAACAACACATGAAGTGACTGGTGCACCGCTTGATAAAATAACAGTTTATATTCAAGAAATAGAAAGAAGTGAATGGGCTGAAGCAGGGGTAACGGGAGATGATACGAACTTTCCAATAGAAAGCCGCCGCAAAACATACACTTAGTAAAAAGCCCTGTGAGATTTATCGCACAGGGCTTTTATATGCATAAATTAAAGCATCATTATTGATGCAACTAATTAGCTATTTGCTTGCGGACGCATAGCAGGGAATAAGATAACGTCACGGATAGTATGTGTATTCGTAAATAACATAGCTAAACGGTCGATACCAATACCTTGACCTGCTGTTGGTGGTAAACCGTGCTCTAGTGCTGTGATGTAATCTGCATCGTAATACATCGCTTCATCATCACCCGCATCTTTTGCATTAACTTGTGCTTTGAAACGCTCGTCTTGGTCTTGCGCATCGTTAAGCTCTGAGAAACCATTTGCAACTTCACGGCCACCGATGAAGAACTCAAAACGGTCAGTGAAGAATGGATTATCATCGCTACGACGTGCTAGTGGCGAAATATCAGCTGGGTAGCCAGTGATGAATGTAGGCTGAATCAGTTGTGGTTCAGCAGTTTCACCAAAGATCTCTTCCAGTAATTGACCACAAGTCCAGAATTTCTCTATCTTCATGTTCAGTGATTTAGCAATAGAAACCATCAACTCACGATCTTGAACACCTTCGTTAGTCAATGCCTGAATAACTTCATGCTCAGGGTTGTACTGTTTGATTGCATCTAGCATGCTAATACGTGTGTATTTGCCACCGAATTCAACAGTATCATCACCGTAAGGCATAGACGTAGCACCAAGTACTTCAACTGCCACTGTGCTTAGCATTTCTTCAGTGAAATCCATCAGGTCGTTATAGTCAGCGTAAGCTTGGTAGAATTCCATCATAGTGAATTCTGGATTGTGACGAGGTGATAGACCTTCGTTACGGAAGTTACGGTTAATTTCGAATACACGATCAAAACCACCAACCACTAAACGCTTAAGGTATAACTCAGGTGCCACACGTAGATACATTGCTTGATCAAGTGCGTTATGGTGCGTGATGAATGGACGTGCTGTTGCACCACCCGGGATCACATGCATCATTGGCGTTTCAACTTCCATGTAATCTTTTGATACCATGAAGTTACGGATAGCAGTTACCAGCTTAGAACGGACGATGAATGCATTACGCGATTCAGCATTTACGATCAGATCAACATAACGTTGACGGTAACGCATTTCTTGGTCAGTTAGACCGTGGAACTTTTCTGGTAATGGACGTAGTGCTTTAGTTAGTAGCACGTAGTCAGTCATTTCAACGTAAAGATCGCCTTTACCTGATTTGTTTAGTGCGCCAGTAATACCAACGATATCACCAATATCTAAACCACCAAGGTCAGCTTTTTGTGCTTTTTGCACGTCTTTCGATGCGTATGCTTGAATGCGACCAGATGTATCTTGGATAGCAAGGAAAGGACCACGTTTAGCCATGATACGACCCGCGATGCTTACCACATGCTGCATTTCGATCAGCTCTTCTTTTGACTTTTCGCCAAATTCAGCCTGTAAATCTGCCGACTTATGTTTTACACGGAAGTCATTAGGGTGGCCATTTGCTTTACAGTTTGTGCGGATATGATCTAGTTTCGCGCGACGTTCTGCAATCAGTTTGTTTTCATCTTGTAACTGTTCAGTCATTGTTTAACCCTATTTTTTTACAGGCCTGATTTCAGGCTGGCTTCAATAAATTTGTCTAAATCACCGTCTAAAACGGCTTGTGTGTTGCGTGTTTCAACACCTGTACGTAAATCTTTTACGCGTGAGTCATCCAGTACGTAAGAACGGATTTGACTACCCCAACCGATATCTGATTTAGCGTCTTCTGCGATTTGTTTTTCAGCGTTTTGTTTTTGCATTTCATATTCAAACAACTTCGCACGCATTTGTTTCATCGCCGCATCTTTGTTCTTGTGCTGAGAGCGATCATTCTGGCATTGTACAACAAGATTGGTTGGTAAGTGAGTAATACGTACCGCTGATTCTGTTGTATTTACGTGCTGACCACCAGCGCCTGAAGCACGGTATACATCAATACGTAAATCTGACGGATTTAAGTCAATTTCAATACTGTCATCAATCTCTGGATATACAAATACCGACGCAAATGATGTATGACGACGGCCACTTGAATCAAACGGCGATTTACGCACTAAACGGTGAACACCTGTTTCGGTACGTAACCAACCATAAGCATATTCACCGCCTAAACGGATAGTAGCACCTTTGATTCCTGCGACATCGCCAGCTGAGACTTCGATCAGCTCAACTTTAAATTTGTGTGCCTCACCCCATCGTAAGAACATACGCAATAGCATGTTTGCCCAATCTTGTGCTTCAGTACCACCGGAGCCAGATTGGATATCAAGATAACAATCATTTGCATCATGTTTGCCAGAAAACATACGACGAAACTCAAGTTTAGCGAGTTGTGCTTCTAAACCTAAAATTTCATGTTCTGCTTCAGCAAATGTTTCTTCGTCTTCAGCTTCAACTGCCAGTTCAACCAAACCTTCAACGTCATCACAACCCGTGTCGAGATCATCAATCGTCTTTACGATCAATTCTAATGACGCGCGTTCTTTACCTAATTCTTGGGCATATTTAGGATCACTCCATACTTCCGATGACTCTAATTCCGCAGATACCTCTTCTAGACGCTCTTTACTTGCATCGTAGTCAAAGGTACCCCCGAAGCAGCTCAGCACGTTCGCCTAGCTCCTTTAATTTATTCAGTACTGGATTTACTTCAAACATGATTCTGCTCTACTCTAGTTGTACTTAGCATGATGCATGCGAATATCGGTATGTTCATCAGCATTCTACTAAGTATATAGTTCTAACTATGGGATTTTATACAACAGCAAATTTTACCGAATTCACTCACGGATATACAGAGGAAGATTAAGAAAACAGCAAATTAATCGATAATATAAGAAAATAAATAGGAATAAATGGCGATAAATAAAAACGAGGGAAAATATGACGGCAGTAAAATAGCAAAAAGCCACACTACAGGAGCATGGCTTGAAAATAATGGCAACCAACGAGGTTAGCTGATTTGACTACATTGGTTATTATTTTCTGCCAATACTTGTAGAATGTCACCACGACGAATGATACCGACCAACTGGCGATCTTCAACAACAGGGTAAACACTCAAGTTATCTTTTGTCATGCTAATTGCAATATCAATAATACTGTCTTTTGGCGATACCCTAACGACACTTTTGGTCATCACATCGTTCACAATCGCAGGTTTATCACAGTGATAGCTACCACTAATAAGTGCTTGTAGGCAATCCGATTCAGAAACCAAACCAATCACTTCATTTGTCGAATTCACCACAGGCACGGCACTAATCTGATGTTTAGCAAACAAATCAACCACGGCGACCAGTGACGTACCACATGGAATACTCGGAGCTTTAATTTTCATTTCATTCATTACGCGTTGCATAGTCATGGTCTATATCCTTATCTTAAAGCAGGATTGCTGTAGAAGAAGAAATAACTATAACTGCAAACAACACATAGATAAAGACGATTAAATATAACACTTCAATTGCCAAAATCTATCAATTAGTATTTATAAATAAATGCTATTAGCGTAATGGCTGTAAATGCTCAACCATAAACTGCAAACTACGCTTACCACGGAACTCATTAACATCCAATTTATAGGCTAACTCGATCTTCTGTACCGAAGCATCAGGCCACACTTCTAAATCAACATTAAAAGCAATCGCATCCACCAGAGGTCCACCACTTTCAGGTTCCAACATCATTTTTAAATGTTTTTTACCCACAAGGCGTTGCTCACGTAATTTAAAAATACCATCAAAGATCGGCTCTGGGAACATCTGGCCCCAGGGTGCGGCTTCTTTGATTAGTTCTGCAGTTGGCAATGACAGTTGCTCACTCGGTAGTTCACCATCACTTAATACCACACCTGTTAACTGTTCTTCAGTTAATAGTTCCTGCACTAAGGCGTTAAACTGTTTCGCAAACTCATCATAACAATCAAGGCGTAAAGACAAACCAGCCGCCATCGCATGCCCACCGAATTTCAAGATCATACCCGGATTACGGGTATCAAGTAACTCTAAAACATCACGTAAATGCAAGCCAGGTATTGAACGTGCAGAACCTTTTATTTCCCCTTCGCCTGCATCAGCAAAAGCGATAACAGGGCGGTGAAAACGCTCTTTAATGCGAGATGCAACTAAACCAACCACACCTTGATGCCAATCATCTTGGAATAGACAAATCCCGTAAGGTACTTGTCCTGCATCAAAATCAACACTTTTTAAGATAACCAGTGCTTCTTGCTGCATCGAGTTCTCAATTTCTTTACGCTCTTCATTCAGGCTATCCAGTTCGCCAGCAAAACGACGTGCGTTATTAAGATCTTCACACAACAGCGTTGCTACGCCAACAGACATGTCATCTAAGCGCCCCGCTGCATTTAATCTTGGCCCTAATGCAAAACCGAGATCACTTGCGCAAAGCTGTGCTTGATTACGATTGGCAATTTCGATCAAGGCTTTAATGCCGGGCCGACATTTATCGGCGCGGATACGCTGTAGGCCTTGATGTACTAGAATACGGTTATTAGCATCTAATGGGACAACGTCGGCAACCGTACCCAGCGCAACAATGTCCAGCAGACAGGCTAAATTAGGTTCTGTTAAACCTTGCTTAGTAAACCAATCTTGTTCACGCAGTGCACTTCGTAATGCCAACATTACGTAAAAGGCAACCCCTACACCTGCAAGATTTTTGCTTGGAAATGTACAGCCGTGTTGATTGGGATTAACAATTGCATCGGCATCCGGTATTTCGTTACCCGGTAAATGGTGATCGGTCACGAGCACTTTAATGCCTAACGCTTTAGCGGCAGCAACACCCGCAATGCTGGAAATACCGTTATCCACGGTCATGATCAATTGCGCGCCATTGGCTGCAGCAAGATCAACAATTTCAGGACTTAAGCCATAACCAAATTCAAAGCGATTAGGTACTAAAAAATCAACATTACGATAGCCTAGCATTTTAAAACCAAGCATCGATAATGCGGTACTCGTTGCGCCATCGGCATCAAAATCACCAACAATGATAATACGTTGATTTTGTTCTAACGCGCTGACTAATAAATCACACGCGGCAGTCATACCTTTAAGCTGATTCGGACGTAATAAGTTTTTAGCGCCTTTCTCTAATTCTTGATCTGACTTCACACCACGACTGGCATAGATTTGGCGTAATAATGCAGGTACCGCTGCAGATATACCGTCACAGCCTACATTATCGCGACGTTTAATTTGTTTGTTCAAGATTTATCCATGTTTTTTAGCATATTTAGAAGCTTCGCAGCAGGCACATAACCAGGCTGCATTTTCCCGTTTTCCAAAACAATTGCAGGCGTACCCGTCACGCCTAAACGTCGACCAAGTTCATATTGTTGTGCAACTGTATTTGTACATACTTCAGGAATGATTTTACCACCTCGTTTGGCGTTGTTCATCGCTTGCGCACTGTCTTTGGCACACCAAATTGACGCCATATCTTGATAAGTCTTAGAGTTGATACCTCCACGTGGAAAGGCTAAATATTTTACACTAATGCCCAGCTGGTTTAGCTGTGCGACTTCGTTATGTAACTTACGACAGTAACCGCAGTTAATATCCGTGAATACCGTGATGCTGTACTTTTCATCTTCGGCAAGGTAATTAATGGTATCACCTGCGAATTCTTGTATTGCTTGCTGGCGTACTTTACCCATTGCTTGTTCGGTAAGATCCGTAACCCCGTTATCATTAACTTGGTAAAGAGTGCCTTGAATAAGGTTCGAAGCATCTGCATTCACATAGAAAATACCTTGATCGGTAGCGACTTCAAACAAACCTGCAATAGCACTGTCACTTACACTCGATACTTTAAAGTTAAGTTTTTCAGCTAATAAGCGTGAAATATCTTGGTGTTCTGCTGATAATACTACATTGGTAGATTGTTCAGTATGAGCCATCGGTGTAGTAATTAACGCCTGCTTAGGACTACCATCAATCCCAAGTATAAAACTCCCCACTAAACCTACAGCAACGGCTGTAATAATTACTTTCTTTAACATATGTTCTCCGCTCTTATTCTTAATGGATCTCTATACTCGATAAATTAACAGAATTAATTATTTATCACTAGCCTTAATCCTTGCTAATGCCGTGTCACCAACGTTATTACGCTCGAGGATGGTGCTCACTATGCAGCTGCTCTAATCGTGCTGTTGCCACATGCGTATAAATTTGTGTGGTTGATAAATCGCTATGACCAAGTAACATTTGTACGACACGTAGGTCGGCGCCATAGTTCAACAAATGGGTCGCAAACGCATGCCGCAAAGTGTGTGGTGATAAATGCGTCGTAATGCCTGCAACTTGCGAGTAATGTTTAAGACGATGCCAGAAGGTCTGCCTAGTCATAAAGTTTCCACGTCTGGAAGGAAACACCACATCGGACGTTAATCCTTTTAATAAGGTCGCGCGACCTTCGGCAATAAAGCGCTCGGTCCAATACACTGCTTCTTCACCCATAGGTACCAAGCGTTCCTTACCACCCTTACCCGTCACGCGTACTAACCCTTGGCGTAAGCTCACAGATTCCATGCTCAAGCCAACTAATTCCGATACGCGTAATCCTGTTGCATATAACAGTTCCATCATGGCTTTATCACGTAATTGGATCGGATCGTCCAATGTGGGTGCAGCCAATAATGCATCCACTTCCGCTTCTGATAAATCATCCGGTAAACGCTGCGGTAGTTTTGGGCTAATGAGTAAAGCCGTCGGATCATCATCGCGCATCTGCTCACGATAGAGATATTGATAGAAGCGACGGATCGCACTCAGCTGGCGTGCGGTACTACTGGCTTTGTAGCCCAAATCAAAACGACTGGCCATAAACGTCTGAATTTCAAGACTATCAACGGTTAATAATTGCTGCTTGTGTTGCGCTAACCAGTGATGATATTGGCTTAAATCATTACGATAAGAGGTCAGGGTATTATCTGATAATCCACGTTCATGCCACATAATATCTAAAAACTGTTCTATTATTTCAATCTTTTCCAAGCGAATACCCTATGCTGCTATTACGATTAAAAGTACAAGTACGATTACAATTGCCATCACTGTTTCACCAGTATAACAACACTGTATAAATAAACATGAATTATAGTACAATTATCTCATGTTACTATGCGTACCGATGAGCAACTGATCGCTCAGAACATGATTCACACATAGTATTTATTAACACATAGTATTTATTAACACATAGTATTTATTAACACATAGTATGATTAGCAACACTGTCTTTGGATGTAGATAATGAAAATCGGTTTATATTACGGCTCCACTACTTTTTATACCACTATAGCTGCGGAAAAGATCCAAGCTGAAATTGGTGCAGAACTTGTCGACTTACATGACATAAAAGACTCGGGTTTTACTGATATAGAAACCTATGACGTCGTTCTATTTGGTATTTCTACTTGGGATTATGGTGAACTTCAGGAAGACTGGGGTGATCTGTGGTCTGATATTGCAGGTATTAGCCTGGCGGGCAAAACCGTAGCGCTATTTGGTCTTGGCGATCAGGTCAACTATAGCGAATGGTTCCTGGATGCAATGGGGATGTTATTTGACGAGTTGCAGGGCAAAGGCATTCACTTCATCGGCCAGTGGCCAAATAAAGGCTACGAATTCGTTGCTTCAAAAGCATTAACAGAAGACGAGAGTCAATTCTTAGGCTTAGCACTCGATGAAGACAGCCAATACGATCTGACTGATGAACGCATTGCCACTTGGACTTTACAAGTACTCGAAGAAATTGAAGCCCATTATTCATAAGTAATCATAGGATAATGACCGTCAACAAGCATGTTATAACAACAAGTTAACACAATAAAAAAGGCCGTTACTATCCAAGATAGCAACGGCCTTTTTGTTATTTATTGACAAGCAATCACTATTTTATAGTTGAGCCTTTCATGTAATTGAAGAAATCACTCTCTGGTGAAACAACTAATACATCAGACTTATTGCTAAAGCTCTTAGAGTAAGCTTGTAGACTACGTAAGAAACCATAGAACTCGGCATCTTTGTTGTACGTATCAGCATAAATCTTCGCTGCGTCTGCATCACCTTTACCACGTAGTTCACGTGCTTGACGATTTGCATCAGCAAGCATTACGGTTACTTTCGCATCCACTTCTGCTTTTAAGATCTCAGCTTGTTCATAACCTTGCGAACGGTGTTCTTTCGCTACAGCATGACGCTCTGCACTCATACGTTGGAAGATACTGTTACTAACTTCCTCCGGTAGATTGATTTGCTTAATTCGTACGTCTTCAACCAGGATACCTAGCTCAGATGAACGTGCCATACGTTTCAATGCCGTTTCCATTACTTCGCCACGTTGGCCAGAAACGATATCTTTAATAGTACGGTTACCAATTTCATTACGTAGACCATTGGTAATTTTACGTTGTAATAAAGACTCTGCTTGTAAGAAGTTACCGCCATTCGTTGCAAGGTAAAACTTCTCAAAGTCTTCAATACGCCATTTCACATAAGAATCGATAATTAAATCTTTCTTTTCAGACGTAACGAAACGGTCAGCAAGACCATCAAGCGTTTGTAAGCGAGAGCTTAATACGCGAATTGAATCGATAAATGGTACTTTAAAGTTAAGACCCGGTAGATAAACCTTCGCTTCATCACCTGTTTTAAGTACTTTACCAAAACGAACTACTAGCGCACGTTCACCTTCGTTTACCACAAAGAAAGACGAGAAACCAAGTAATAGCACAAGTACTAAAATAACTGCTTTTAATTGATTCATAGCTTAGTTTCTCCCTGTGTTAAAACGATCAGGACGAACATTATTACTATTCGTATCTGGATACTGATAACGGTTATTTGATTTCGCTGGTTGTTGCGGTGCTGGTACTGTGTTTGCCGCACGAGTCGGTTTAGTATCAGCGGCATTAGCATTCATGATCTTATCTAATGGTAGATATAGCATGTTGCCAGTACCTTTAGTATCAACCACAACTTTCGTTGTATTTGAATAAACCGCTTCCATTGTTTCTAGATATAAACGTTGACGCGTTACTTCCGGTGCAAGCTGATACTGTGGCAATAGACTTTCGAAACGAGCTACTTCACCTTGTGCTTTTAACACAATTTGCTGTTGGTAAGCTTGTGCTTCTTGTTCAATACGCTTCACTTTACCACGTGCTGTTGGTTCAATTTCACGCGCATAAGCCTCGGCTTCACGGATATAACGTTGTTCATCTTCTTGTGCAGCAATCGCATCATCGAATGCATCTTTAACTGCTTCCGGTGGACGTGCAGACAAGAAGTTGACATCAACAAGTTCAATACCCATGTGATACTCATCGATGATAGCTTCAATGTTTTCACGGGTACTTTGACGTACAACTTCTCGACCCGTTGTGATCACATCATCCATTGTCGTATGACCGATAACGAAACGTAATGCACTGTCAATAGCTTGATGTAAGCTATCATCCGGATTTGTTACGCTAAATAGATATTCACGCGAATTAATAACGCGATATTGAATATCCATTTTTACGTCAACCACGTTTTCGTCTTTGGTTAACATTGAACCAGAAGCAGGCATAGAGCGAATGCTCTTAACGTCAACAGGGGTCACACGATCAACAAACGTCGGTAACCAAGATAAACCCGGTTCTACCGTTTTTGAATACTGACCTAAACGTAATACCACGCCACGTTCAGCTTCTTTGATCGTATAGAAACCACTGACCACCCAGATCACGGCAAGTACACCAAGCACCAGAGATACACCAACTTTATTAAAGTTAGCACCACCAGAGAACTTACCGCCTTTACCGCCACCAAACTTGCTGGTTAGCTTTTTAAATACTTCGTCAAGATCAGGGGGTCCCTGCTCTTTACCTTTTTGTCCCCAAGGGTCGCGATCTTTATTACCGCCATTTCCGGGCTCATTCCAAGCCATTTGCATCTCCATTACCAGATAGTTTCGGGAAAATATTAATGATATCAGCCTAGTGCTGAAGGATAAAATCTTCAATGTTATTACATTTGTATTTTTTCAAACGTTGCCAATCAATCATAGTCATTCTAATGTCGAGTAGCCAGTCACCATTTTCAGCAAACGCCTCATGCTCAATACAATCGAGATTATATAGATGGCTTACTACATTACCCTGCATTGCGGGTAACTGTAACTTGACCACTTTCATGGTACTTGCCAGTAACTCCGTTAATGCTTGATATAAAAACTCTGTACCTTCGCCTGACATTGCAGATAGCCATACATTAACCGGCTTACCCTCATCATCATAATCAATACGACAACGACCATCATCAAGCTTATCGACTTTGTTATATACCATTAAAACAGGCACTTCACCCGCATCAATTTCGGTTAATACCGAATTTACTTCTATAATATTACCGCGCATATTTTCATCTGCACAATCAATTACATGTAAAAGTAGATCCGCTTCTCGCGTTTCCGTCAATGTGGCCTTAAAAGCAGCGACCAAATCATGTGGTAAGTGACGAATAAAGCCAACTGTATCAGCTAAAACCACTTCACCAACATCAGCAACCGCAATACGGCGTAATGTTGGGTCTAACGTCGCAAACAATTGATCGGCAGCGTACACTTCAGAATCGGTTAAACGATTAAACAGCGTTGATTTACCTGCATTGGTATAACCTACTAACGAAATTGTCGGTATTTCACGACGCTTACGTGAGCGACGACCTTGATCACGCTTGGTTACCACTTTGTCTAAACGACGTAAAATACTGTCTATACGTACGCGTAATAAACGGCGATCCGTTTCAAGCTGAGTTTCACCTGGACCACGCATACCGATACCGCCTTTCTGACGTTCTAAATGCGTCCAACCACGAATTAATCGGGTCGACATGTGGCGCAGTTGCGCTAATTCAACTTGTAACTTACCTTCATGAGTTCGAGCACGTTGAGAGAATATATCTAAAATCAGGCCTGTACGGTCAACAACACGACATTCAATTAACGCTTCTAAGTTACGCTCTTGACGTGGTGCTAAGGCATGGTTAAAGATAACAATATCTGCTTGATAAAGCTTTACTGCTTCTGCAATTTCTTCTGCTTTACCTGAACCAACAAAATATTTAGGGTGTGGTCTTGAACGCGAACCTGTTACCACAGATAACGCGCCTACACCTGCAGAGGAAACCAGCATTTCTAATTCATGCAGATCTTCTCGGTTGCCCTCATCATTAAAGTTAACGTGCACTAATATGGCACGTTCACCTGCTTCATGGCGATCAAACAACTTCACGACTCCCTATGAGTATATGACTCACAAGATTTTTTAGTTTAAATTTCAAAGAATTATTTATCACTTTCACCGTCAGCTTGAATACCATGTTGTAACGGACGTGCCGGTACAACCGTTGAAATAGCATGTTTGTATACCATTTGACTCACGGTATTTTTTAGTAAAATAACAAATTGGTCAAATGATTCGATTTGGCCTTGTAGCTTAATACCGTTAACTAAATAAATTGCGACAGGAATCCGTTCGCGACGTAATGCATTCAAAAACGGGTCCTGTAATGATTGTCCCTTAGCCATCAATAGTTTCCTTTTAAAAATTAGATTTTTATTATAATGAAAAATATAACCGATAATTATCAGTATACAACTTAAAAATAGGCTCTAGCCAACTGATAATAAAACTTTTTCTAAATTGTCATCTGCTTTGGAGTCTAACCACGTTAGATCGTTCCAACTTTTTAACCACGTCATTTGACGCTTTGCCAGTTGTCTTGTTGCTACGACACCGCGAAACACCATCTCATCATGATCCATGTTGCCATCTAGGTATTCCCACATCTGGCGATAACCGACACAACGCATCGACGGTAAATCAAGATGCAGGTCATCACGTTGATACAAGGCTTGTACTTCCGCTTCAAAACCCGCCTCAATCATCAATTTAAAACGCCGTTCAATACGCTCGTGTAATACGGTTTTATCGGATGGTGCAATGGCAAATTGTGCTACGTCATAAGGTAGTGCTTCACCTTTTTGTTGGGTTAATTCAGTTAATGACTTACCCGTTAGTCGATAAACTTCAATCGCACGGCAAACGCGTTGTGCATCATTCTTATGTAAACGCGCTGCTGACTCAGGATCATACAAAGATAACTCTTGATGTAATGATTCCCAACCACGCAGTTTCGCTTCCGCTTCAATAGCCAGTCTAATTTCAGGCACCGATGTCGGTACTGGCGATAAACCTTCAAGTAGTACTTTAAAATAAAGCATAGTCCCGCCAACAAGTAGCGGTATTTTTCCTGCTTCTGTGATCGATTGCATATGTTTTAAAGCATCGGCACGAAAATCAGCGGCTGAATAACTCATTGCAGGATCAATAATATCAATCAAACGGTGTGGCGCTTGTGCAAGCTCTGCCGCTGTTGGTTTCGCACTGCCGATATCCATGTCTTTATATATTAATGCCGAATCGACACTGATAATTTCACACGGCAGCTGTTTTGTTAACTCAATAGCAAGATCCGTTTTACCTGACGCCGTAGGCCCCATTAAAAAGATAGCTTTCGGTAATGATTTAGTTTGCTGTTGAGTCACAGTTAAATCTCTCTATTACAGACATATAGTCAAGTTTCTCAAATAATTTAGAACGATATTGCTGTTGTACACAGTTATCTTGTTCTATAAATTGGCTATATATTTGAGTCGCTTGTTCCCAAGTAAATTTGGTCAATCCGTGACTACCTTGTATTGCAAGCCAATGGCACAAGGGGGCAACATCTGAGGCCGTAGCCTTTTCGGATAGATGGACTATCTGTTGCAATAACTCAGGTAACACAGCGGATAAATTCGCTTGGCGTAATTGTGCTGGCACCTTTCTAACGATAATGGTGGCGGCATTGCTATAATTCAACTCTAAACCCAAACGATTAAGCAAATTTTGCTGATTTTTTGCTGTTTCTACAAAGTTTTTATCTAATTTAATCGATATTGGTAATAACAAGGGTTGTGATATAACCCCTTGTTCCCATGTTGCCAATAATTGCATTTTACAATTTACCTGCCACATTGCCAGTACATCAGCGAGCAAAAGAACATCATCATCTTGTAATAATAAGTAATTATCTGCGACTAAACTGAGTAATTTAACTCGCGCTGTATGTTGCTCATTCGACTGAGTATGCGTCCCAACTTGACGCCCTTGATTAACATTTGTCGTCGCTGTATTTCGCGCGACTTGCTGCAGATCAGTTATTTCAGCCTTGCTGGGTTGTAACAAGTGATTGTATTGCTTGATAGCACCAGCTGAAGGTTTATCTGGCATATATTGACGCTGCTGACTATAACTCGACGATGTTGCACTTGTACTCCCCTGGCGCGTATCTGTAACGCCATAACCATGCTGCTTTTGCATCGGCATAACATCACTATATGCGGGGGTAACCGCGCTATCAACTATCCCGTTATGCACTACACCATGACCAGTACTCTCCTCGTTAGCGCTGGCATTGCTACTGCTGGTGATAGGTGCTTGTCCAGGATAACTAACCGCTTCCTGAACAGGTAACTCAGCCGTTGGTATTGATGGACTTACACCTTCAGTAATAGCTTTAAAAACACCTTGAAAGATAAAATCATGCACTAAACGCGCTTGATGAAAACGAACTTCATGTTTAGCCGGATGTACATTCACATCGACTTCACGTACAGACACTTCAATAAACAATACGTACGCTGGCGGCGCAGCAATACCAGTCGCTTCTTCATAAGCTTGACGTAATGCATGGTTGATAAGCTTATCTCGCATCATACGGCCATTAACATAACTGTATTGCACATCCATTGGCGCATTATCATGTGGTAAACCCACCCAGCCCCACAGTTTTATATCACTATGTTCGCAGTGCAATGCCATGCAGTTCGCCATAAAATTGGTACTAGTAATACTGGCAACACGACGTTCTTGTTGTTCGATGCTACTCGCGGGACGATAACTGCGGATCACTTTACCGTTATGTTTCAGTGTGATCTGTAAATCAAAGCGACTTAACGCAATACGTTTCACCAGCTCATCAATATGATTAAATTCTGTTTTATCCGTACGTAAAAATTTACGACGAGCAGGCGTATTAAAAAATAAATCGATCACTTCAACCGTAGTACCAATCGGGTGTGCCGCAGGTTTAATCTGAACCTGCATATCTCGGCCTTCTGCATAGGCTTGCCATGCTTCCGTTTGCGCCTTGGTTCGAGAGGTAAATGTAAGTCGAGAAACCGAACTGATACTTGCTAATGCTTCACCACGAAAGCCAAGACTATCAATCGATTCTAGATCATCTAACGTAGCAAGCTTACTCGTTGCATGGCGGCTTAATGCCAGACCAAGTTGGTCCTTCTCCACTCCGGTACCATTATCACGAAGTCGGATCAGTTTTGCGCCACCTTTCTCAATATCAATATCAATACGCGTCGCGCCAGCATCAATGCTGTTTTCAATAAGCTCTTTTACTACCGATGAAGGACGTTCAACCACTTCACCAGCAGCAATTTGGTTAGCTAATCTAGGTGGTAATATTTGAATTGTCATGACACACCTAACTCGTTGGGATTTTTAATTTTTGACCAATAAATATGGTACTTTTAGTTAAGTTATTTACTTGCTTAATGCGCGACTCTGTCGTCCCATAGCTGCGGGCAATAACAGAAAGTGAGTCACCTTTTTTAACCACGTGAATGCTATTTCGCATATAGGCCAAATACGTATCTTTTGGTGGCGAATTACGGAAATACAAGTAGCTACCTTGTGCAATCGCGTTCGCAATTTTATGCTGGTGACGGCTTGTCGTTAACTTTTTACCTTCTCGATAGTTGGTAACAAAACCAGTTTCCACTAATAACGACGGAATATCCAATGACTTCAATACAGCCAAGCTTTGCTCGTACGGTTTAGATTTATGCATATCAGTTACTTTCGCTAACTCATGATGAATTAATGACGCAATGTTATAACCAGCTCCTTGTGAATATTGCCTACCGAGGTCGAGAAACGTATATTGTAGGTCATCAGCACCGTTACTATTTTTAATTGCATCACCTACGCCACCTAACAGTCCGTTGACATTATCGTCACGTAACTTTTTCTTGAATTCATAATTCGCACGACCTTGCGATAAAATTAACGTTGATGCGCCCGATGGCTTTGATGAAGTAAAACCGTCAGCATGCACAGACACTAATAACTCCGCTTTATATTTACGCGCAATCGCAGAACGTTCGTTTAACGAAATATAACGATCGTCTTTGCGGATCAAAACGGCTTTAATGCCTTTCTTCTGGTTTAAAATTGCCACTGTTTTTTTCGCAATGGCTAAGGTAATGTCTTTTTCAACAAACTTTTTGAAACCGATAGATCCAGGGTCTTTACCACCATGTCCGGCATCTATCGCGATCACGACATCTCTTTTTGGATGCCTAACAACTGGTTTTTTAGTTATTTTTTTAACGACAACCGGACTTTTTTGTTTGATAACGGACTTTGCAGACTGTGTCGGCTTAACAGGTAAATCAATAACTAGTCTATTTCTGGCGGTTTTATTACCCGCGAGTTCAAAGAATCGATACTTGATTGGTTGAGCAAGATGAAAAATAATACGTAAATCGCTAGATTTAGCCGACTTGGTTTGTTCAACACGGATAATATTACTGCTTAACCTTGCTAGCTTACTCACATTAACCTTATTTCGCGTACCAGCAAAATCCACCACGATCTGTGTATTTTTATGACGGTCATAAAGGTTGAATAATGGTTTTTTCGCCAGGTCAAAAACAATTCTTGTTTTATCCGCATGCTCAACAATACGGATAGCATACACCGCATTAGCAGCATAACTTAATGGCATAAAGCACAAGTAAATGATGCTTAATAGTAAAATCCGTTTAAACATTATTATCCTATATTTATATTAGCTAATTTATTAACGAGTGTTGCGCCTAACTCACTCAGGCCTTCAACCACAACTTCACGCTGCTCTCCGACATAAGTCAGCGTAATTTGTAAATCCTCAGCAGGTAAGAAACCTTCACCGCGCTGCGGCCACTCAATTAAACACAGGCAATTATCATCGAAATAATCACGAATTCCCATGAATTCTAATTCTTCAGGATCCGCTAAACGATAGAGATCAAAATGATACACATTCCAATCAGCTAATTCATATGGTTCAACTAATGTATAAGTAGGGCTTTTAACATTCCCTTGATGACCCAATGCTTGCACAAAACCACGGGTTAATGTCGTTTTACCAGCGCCTAAATCACCATGTAAAAAAATGGTTGTTGCGCTATCGCATAAACGCGCAAGGCTAGCACCAAAAGCAACGGTTTCTGATTCATCAGCTAATAAAACTTTTACTGTATTTGTCATCTAATTTGAGTACCTTAAACATTAAAATAGAACGCTATATTGAGCAGTGCTACTACACTATCCCATATCTGTACAACAAGATCTGTCTTTCGTAAGACAGCCTCTTATAAAATGTACAGGTATGTAGATTCTACAAACTGTCGAGCCCAAAGAAAACCACAATATGATAAACTTTACCTCAATTTACTCATAGACAGATAATAAACCATGCCTCCAATAGACTATCAACAACTTACACAACAAATTAAAGTCTGGGGCGCAGAACTTGGTTTCCAACAAGTCGGTATTGCCGATACTGATTTATCAACCTACGAGCCACACTTTCAAACCTGGTTAGATAATGGCTATCATGCCGACATGGATTATATGTCGCGTTACGGAACCATGCGTACTCACCCTGAAGAACTCTACCCAGGCACCATTCGTGTGATCTCCGTGCGCATGGATTATCTACCACCCGACGCACTAATGGCGACGACCTTAAAACAAAAAGATAAAGGTTATATTAGTCGCTATGCGTTAGGTCGTGATTACCATAAAATCGTACGAAAACGCCTTAAACATTTAGGCCAAAAAATCAGTGAACATTGTGAAACACTCGATGCTCGTCCCTTCGTTGATACCGGCCCTTTACTCGAACGACCTTTGGCCGAAAAAGCCGGATTAGGCTGGACAGGTAAACATTCGCTGATCTTAAACAAGGAAGCAGGCTCATGGTTTTTCCTTGGCGAAATATTAATAAACCTACCATTACCCATTGATAAACCTATTGAAAATCAATGCGGCAAATGTACTGCGTGTTTACAAATTTGTCCAACACAAGCGATTGTCGAACCTTACACTGTTGATGCGAATCGTTGTATTTCTTACCTCACCATTGAACTATTTGGGGCGATACCAGAACAATATAGGTCTTTAATTGGTAATCGTATCTATGGTTGTGACGATTGCCAGTTGATCTGTCCGTGGAATCGATTTGCCGCAATTACCGGTGAGCAAGATTTTCACCCAAGATCAAATCTACACTCGCCAGAGCTGTTAACCCTGTATGCGTGGAATGAAGCCTATTTTCTTAAGCAGACTGAAGGCTCACCGATTCGTCGTATTGGTCATGAACGTTGGTTACGTAATATTTCAGTCGCATTGGGCAATGCAGCTTATTCCGCAGCAATTGTCGAAGCCTTAGAAGCTAAGTTTGCTGAAACAACAGAGATGGTGCAAGAACATATCACTTGGGCACTACAACAGCAGAAAGCCAAAGCAGATAATATTATTCCTGTATTACAAATAGATAAGATAAAAAATAAGTTAATCAGAATGGTTGAAAAAGCACTACCACGCGATGCATGATTAATAGCTAGCTAATAAATATAAAAAGCGTGTAGAGGAAATCCTCTACACGCTTTTTATTCACAATTTCAATTTACAGCTTACAAAAGGGTTAACGGTTATTTATCCGCTTTCTTAACAAGCTGCTCTGCTTCCCACGCTTTGGCTTTATGGATCAAGCCAGTGATGCTTGAGCCTTGCACCAAAATCGAGAACACGACAACCGAGTAAGTCATCACCAGAATAATTTCTCGTACATCGATATTTTTCTCTGGAATAACAAACACACCCGCAGGAATCGCCAGCGCCATCGCTAATGCTAAACCACCACGTAAGCCACCCCACGTCAGGATCTTAACGGATAATGGATTATAACTACGGAATCGATTGAAAAATAAATAAGAGAGTTTCACACTCAAATAACGTGCTAACAATACTAATGGAATAGCAAAAACCATCAAAATCCAATCTTCTTTATGGAAGCTAAACAATAACATAGCCATACCAATCAGCAAGAATAGAATGCCATTTAAGAATTCATCTACCAACTCCCAAAAGTGATCCAAATGATATTCACTTTCTGGCGAAAAGCCTTTTTGACGCGTCCAGTTACCAATCATAATACCGGCAACAACCATCGCCAACGGACCAGAAACATCGATCACATCTGCAAATACATAACCCGCAGTAGGGATAGCAATGGTCAGTAATAATTCCATTGAGTGATCATTCGTTGAACTAATTAAATAATGGAATACTAAACCAAGCACAAGCCCATAAATAATGCCACCAATCGCTTCATGCAAGAATAGTTGAGTCACACTGCTTACTGTTGGCGCTTCAGAGCCAAATGCCACCGTAAATAGCGTCATAAAGATCACTAAACCAAAACCATCATTAAATAATGACTCACCTTCGATTTGCGTTGAAATACGCTGTGGAGCGTCCAGGTTCTTAACAATAGCCAGAACAGCAATCGGATCCGTAGGAGAAATTAGCGCACCAAAAAGTAGACAGTAAATTAAGTCCAATGGGATCCCAACTAACTGACAAAATCCCCATAACACCCCACCAACAAAGCCCGTTGAGAATAAAGTGGCAATAAGCGCTAAGACTGTAATTTCCCATTTCTGATCTTTCATGTTTGCCAATTTAATGCCTAAACCGCCAGCAAACAATAGGAAACCTAGGATACCTTTTAATAAGAAGCTTTCGAAGTTGATACTATTTAATTGCTCTGTTGCGATTGCCTCTAAATGAAACCAGCCGCTTTGGCCTGCAATCACAATACCTAAAGACAGTATTATTGATCCGGCTGTTATCGCAATTGTTGTTTGCATTTTGCCAATTTTGCTATTAATAAATGCAATGAAAATGGCAATTGCTGCGAGAAAACATAAGGTACCGTACACCGACATGCTACACCTCTAATGGAAGTAAATTTGATAAGATTGACTGAAGATTATTTTTACGAGCTACACAATGTTCTTGTTAAGGGTAAAAATCAAGTTCTTTCAGCAATATAAGCAGCAACAATATAGAATAGAGCTTCAGGTCTAAAAAAACACCTATAATTAGGTACCTGAATTAACCCGTAAATTATTTTATATAATAAATAGTGATAGATAACAATAAGAAATAAGAAATATGACATATGGCATATGGCATATGGCATATGGCAAGTTAACGTCTTTTCGGTACCCAAGCCCAAATAAATTCAGCATTGATCGGCTCATTACCTTCACTGTCCGTGATAACAACAGGTACCGAGATATCACCTTTCTCTGTTTCACGAATATAATTTATTTGCTCATCACTTAATGTTGCCACAGCAGTAAGATCACCCGCAGCACGACGAACATAATCAATATTCATATTTTTTAATAATGGAATACGATTGTCAGGTACATGCATACCAATTAAAAAACCCGTCGCGGACTCGCCAAGTAACGCCATTGCAGCGGCATGAACACCACCAATATGATTCTGAACGCGCTTACGGTTCTTCAAACTAAGTTTAGAACCAGAAAAGTCTAATTTTTCGACACGTACTTTTGACGTACCAGCAAATTTAATTACTTTTCCAAAGACCAACGACAACACAGGCGCGTGGCAAGATTTTGGAAGTAACGTTACTTTTTTAACGATTTTACTGAGTTTATTATCGGCTTTCATGTCAATCCTCGACGTTATCATTGGTTCCAGAACGAATACTTAGTTAAATTCCTGCACTAAGTGACCGACAACTATAACATTTAATTCATAAGTGCAATTGGTCTAAATGACATAGAATAAAATTAGCAGCGATAGATTTGTAGATTTGTAGATTTGTAGATTTGTAGATTTGTAGATTTGTAGATTTGTAGATTTGTAGATTTAAAAATTAATGAACTAAGAAGTAAAATAAAGAAAGATAGTATAAGAGGATATATAAAGAAAAGAAATTGGAGCGGTACAAGAGGCTCGAACTCTTGACCTCAACCTTGGCAAGGTTGCGCTCTACCAACTGAGCTAGTACCGCTTCGGTCTGATTTAAAGTTTCAGGGGAACTGTATCTGTCTAATCATTGGCATGAAAAGAGAGATTGGAGCGGTACAAGAGGCTCGAACTCTTGACCTCAACCTTGGCAAGGTTGCGCTCTACCAACTGAGCTAGTACCGCTTCGGTCTGATTTAAAGTTTCAGGAACTATATCTATCTAATCATTGGTGTGAAAAGAGAGATTGGAGCGGTACAAGAGGCTCGAACTCTTGACCTCAACCTTGGCAAGGTTGCGCTCTACCAACTGAGCTAGTACCGCTTCGTTTTGATTTATAGTTTCTCAACTTATTTTCTCATCATTGGTGTGATAAGAAAATTGGAGCGGTACAAGAGGCTCGAACTCTTGACCTCAACCTTGGCAAGGTTGCGCTCTACCAACTGAGCTAGTACCGCTTCGTTTTGATTTATAGTTTCTCAACTTATTTTCTCATCATTGGTGTGATAAGAAAATTGGAGCGGTACAAGAGGCTCGAACTCTTGACCTCAACCTTGGCAAGGTTGCGCTCTACCAACTGAGCTAGTACCGCTTCATTTTGATTTATAGTTTCTCAACTTATTTCCTCATCATTGGTGTGATAAGAAAATTGGAGCGGTACAAGAGGCTCGAACTCTTGACCTCAACCTTGGCAAGGTTGCGCTCTACCAACTGAGCTAGTACCGCTTCATTTTGATTTATAGTTTCTCAACTTATTTCCTCATCATTGGTGTGATAAGAAAATTGGAGCGGTACAAGAGGCTCGAACTCTTGACCTCAACCTTGGCAAGGTTGCGCTCTACCAACTGAGCTAGTACCGCTTCATTTTGATTTATAGTTTCTCAACTTATTTCCTCATCATTGGTGTGATAAGAAAATTGGAGCGGTACAAGAGGCTCGAACTCTTGACCTCAACCTTGGCAAGGTTGCGCTCTACCAACTGAGCTAGTACCGCTTTGGTATTCTATTTGGTATTCTAAGAAAAGATTGGAGCGGTACAAGAGGCTCGAACTCTTGACCTCAACCTTGGCAAGGTTGCGCTCTACCAACTGAGCTAGTACCGCATCTCATCTTAGGTGCCGAATTATATAGAACCGACTGGTTTTTGCAAGCATAGACCAAAGCTTTATTATAAAAAAACCTGATATTGCCGAATGTTTCGACTATGAGGTCGTAAATTTATCCAACCAGTCGTTTCACTGCTTAAATTTTAAACATATGTTGACGATAATGCTGTAATTCACCGATTGATTCACGAATATCATCCAATGCTAAATGCAAACCTTCTTTATGGAAACTCGATACAATCTCAGGGCACCAACGACGACCTAATTCTTTAATCGTACTTACATCCACATTACGGTAATGGAAGTAATCATTTAAGTCCGTCATATATTTCACTAAGAAACGACGGTCTTGGCCAATGCTGTTACCACATAATGGTGATTTACCCGCCGGTACCCACTGATATAAGAATGCTAATGTTTGCTCAACAGCCTCTTTTTCAGTGACTTTACTTGCTAATACACGTTCAACAAGACCTGAATTAGTATGGTGAGTTGTACACCACTCATCCATCTTATCAAGTTCCGCTTTATCTTGATGAATAGCGAGTACAGGTCCTTCTGCAAGAATATTTAATTCACTATCAGTGACGATAGTAGCAATCTCAATGATCAGACATTTTTCTGGATCAAGCCCGGTCATTTCTAGGTCAATCCAAACTAAATTATTTTCATTAAATTGCGCTGCTTTGTCGGCAAGTTGCATAGAGGGGATCCTAATAGTTGTCGTTTAATCGTATATTTAAGGTTATTATACTCAATCGACCTCGAAATGCGATGTTCAGCAACAGCTGTACTACAATACGCTTGTTACAACTCAGGAATTAAATTACCCGTGGCTAAAAAGAAACATTTAACCCAAGGTCAAATACGTCGCGTACGTAGCAACCAGACTAAACGTTTAGAAAAGCAAGATACACGAGAATGGGATGATGCTCTTCTCGGGCAAAAGCAAGAAGGTGTGGTAATTAGCCGCTTTGGTCAACATGCTGATGTAGAAGATGAGAATGGTGTTATTCACCGCTGTAATCTACGTCGTTCTATTGCGAGCTTAGTAACAGGTGACCGTGTCGTTTGGCGCTTAGGTAATGAACAGCTGCAAGGTATTTCTGGCATTATTGAAGCAGTACACGAACGCAGAACCGTATTAACCCGTCCCGATTTTTATGACGGTATTAAACCTATCGCAGCCAATATTGATCAGATTGTGATCGTATCTTCTGTAGTACCAGAGTTCTCAACGAATATTATCGACCGTTATATTGTTGCTGCCGAAGATGTAAAAATTCGCCCAGTAATCTTATTAAATAAGATCGATTTATTAAGCACCAATGAATTATTCGCGATTAACCAGCAACTACAAACCTACCGTGATATTGGCTACGAAGTATGGCAAGTATCATCTATCGAAGGTAAGGGGTTAGGTGAGTTACAAGGTCTACTGAAAGATAATACCACTATCTTTGTGGGTCAATCAGGCGTGGGGAAATCATCACTGGTTAATGCCCTCATGCCCGAATTAAATGTCGATGTGGGTGATGTATCTGAAAAATCAGGTCTTGGTACCCACACCACAACCACTGCACGTTTATATCATTTCCCATCAGGTGGTGATCTTATTGACTCACCAGGGGTACGTGAATTCTCGCTATGGCACATGAAACCCGAAGAGATCGCTAACGGTTTTATCGAGTTTAGAGACGTCTTAGGTGAATGTCGCTTCCGTGATTGTAAACACAAGAATGATCCCGGCTGTGCACTGCAAGAAGCCGTAGCAAAAGGCAAAATCAAAAAAGTGCGCTTTGATAATTATCTCCGCATTTTAGAAACAATGTTAGATAATCGCCCTACTCGCCATGTCCCAGTGCGAAAATAATTCGTATACAATTAGTTATATAACTAAAAACGACGATTGGTTATCTTGCTCGTCTACATCGCAAGGTAACCATTCTCTTATTAAACGCATGACGCTAATTATGACAACAATATCCAAACTTGTTACAATAGCGTTAATTCTAACTTATTCAATTATTTAAGAGGCTCTAAGGTGCTAGACAAGCTTAAAGTTATTGCCCAATACTGCTTTCCTCAACACGGGTTATCTCGTCTTATTGGTTTATTTGCCAATGGTGCTCACGGTAAAGTAACAACAAATGTAATCAGCTGGTTTATTAAGCGTTACAATGTAAACATGGATGAAGCAAAACACTCAGATCCAGCACACTTCCAAACATTCAACGAGTTCTTTACCCGTGAACTTAAAGAAGGTGTACGTCCAATCAATACTGACGATAACATGTTATGTCAGCCTGTTGATGGCGCTGTAAGCCAAGCTGGTCCAATTACACAAGGTCGTATTGTTCAAGCTAAAGGTCATGATTACAGTCTATGCGAACTACTTGGTGGCGATCGTCAACTTGCAAACAAATTCGAAGATGGTGATTTCGCCACGGTATATTTATCGCCACGTGATTACCATCGTATCCACATGCCAATTAAGGGTACGTTAAAAGAAATGATTTTTGCACCGGGTGATCTATTTTCAGTTAATCCACTCACAGCGCAAAATGTACCAAATTTATTTGCACGTAACGAACGTGCTATCGCTATCTTTGATACCGAGGTGGGTCCATTCGCAATGGTATTAGTTGGCGCAACAATCGTGGCCTCAATTGAAACAATTTGGCACGGCACCATCGCACCATCAAAGAATAAAGAGATCGTACGTTGGACATATGAAAATCAAGCGCCAATTGTTATCGAAAAAGGCGAAGAAATGGGTCGTTTTAAACTCGGCTCAACGATCGTTGCAGTATTTGCCAAAGATGCCGTTGAATTTGTTGATGAACTACAACCAACAACAGCAACAGTAATGGGTGAAGCATTTGCCCGTATCAAAAGCAAATAAGATAACCTAAGCGTAATAGCTAGGATAATGTTACTCATTATAAACATAATAATTTTAATGAGTAACATTTCCCCTCAATAACAAACCTAACCCTGTATATTCAATACCTTTTTAATAAGCACTGCACTGCACTGCGATGCCATTATTATCTCTATACAAAGGCTATGATCACTAAATCAAGATTAACGATGCCAATTGATCTGGCGAACCATGACAAGGATGTAAGCATTTAATGGAACAAGGTAAACGAGGGCTTTGGGCTCTGCATTCAGCAACGCTATTACTTGGCGGCACCACATTATTTTCTAAGCTCATTTCATTAAGTGCACTTGATATCACCATTATTCGCTGCGTTATTGCCAGTATGGTTCTGTGTTTATTATTAAAAATCACCAAGCAACCATTGCGATTAAATAAGTTAAGTGATTATGGCTGGGCAGTATTATTAGCCGCACTAGTGGGCGCTCACTGGGTAACATTCTTTTTAGGCATGCAATTGTCGACCATTGCGATAGGCCTTATTGCCTTCTACACTTATCCTGTAATGACGGTGTTTTTAGAACCTTTGTTTAATCGAGAGAAAATACAAAGTCACGATATAATATCAGCATTGATTGTATTAATCGGGATCAGCTTATTAGTCCCAGAACTGTCTTTAGAGAACGATGTAACACTCGGTATTATTAGTGGTATTAGCTCTGCATTTCTGTTTACTTTAAGAAATATTCTCTACAAGCGTAAGCTATCGCATTACAGTGGCCCTCACACAATGTTTTATCAAACATTATTAACCGCATGTATGCTTTCACCATTTTTGAGTGTAGACTTAGCGGATATAAATAATGACAGTTGGACGTTATTAGTTGTGTTAGGAGTTTGCTTCACAGCAATGCCACACACACTGCTAGTGACAGCATTACGTTACCTTAAAGCAAAAACAGTTGGCCTTATCTCCTGTTTGCAACCGCTTTACGGTAGTTTGCTCGCGATCCCTTTTTTAGGTGAAATTCCCAATGCTGCAACCATCACGGGAGGAGTATTAGTAGTCTCAGCCGCCCTCTTTGAAACATGGAATGCAGGAAAGAAATAGGCCAGTTAATATAGTGTAAAAACGGATAAACCGAGATTAAATGACATTATTAATTGTGCTTATGAAATATTATGATGACTAAAAATTATGTAATTTTACTTATTCTATTTTCATTATTTAGTACTCCAGTTTATGCACAACTTAGTTATGGTGAGGCTCAGCTTAACAACACCATATCTCAGCTTGAAGAACTAGAGCCTACACCTTCGGTTAAATTACAGCTCAAATACTATCAACAAGCCTTAAAAGATCTCACCGAAGATACCGATGCCCGTCAAACAGCCGTTAGTTATCAAAAAATCATTGATGACTTTCCAGTGACTTCACAAACATTAAAAGCTCGAATTGCAGACCATATACCCGCAACATTTACCGATCCAAGCGACTGGTCATTAAATAAAGTCGAACAAGCAATTGCCAAACAAAATTCCAATCTTACCGATTTAAAACAACAACAACAGACGCGTAGTAGCGAGCTCACTACCATCGGAATTAGGATCAGTTCATTTCAGACTGATATCGAGCACTTACGTAGAAAATTAACCAATACGCAAAAAGAATCTGATAAGCTTATTAGTACTGGTCCCAGCAATTTAAATAGTGATCAAGAAGCACTACGCATTTCACTACAAATCAAAGAATCATCGCTATCAACGCAAATTCAGATGTTAGAGCTTGAACAACTCAGTGCCAGTAATCGCAGTGAATTAGCACAACTCAATCGTCGTTTGATTAGGCTGAAGCAAAAAGATGTAAGTAAGTACCTATCCACGCTGACAGATATACGTAACAGTATATTACGTAAAGAAACCGAAGACGCAATTGCGCGTAGCAAACAGATCAATGACTCATCACAGATCAGTTCTCCATTTTTGCAGCTGCAACTCGAAATAAATCAAGAGCTATCTAAAGAACTTGCAACCGTTTCAGCTAAAAATGAAATTATTCAACGTAAACAGCAAGCAATCACACAGCAAGTAGATGCACTCACTACAACGCTCACTAATTTTAATGAGCAAGTAGAATGGTTAAAAATCAGCTCTGCGTTTGGTGAAAACTTACGGGCTCAAGTAAGTAGCTTACCGAGTGAGCCACCACTAGCAAAACTCGAAAATGAAATTGTTGAAAGCCGCCTAGCACGCTTTCGCTATAAAAAAATGCTGACACAATTAGACAGTCTACCGCTAACAACAAAAACACTCACACCTGTAGAACATGAGAGTTTATTACGATTTATTGAATTACGTCGGCTGTTACTCAGCCAACTTATTTCAAGTTCAGATAACCACATCTACGAGCAAACGAAATTAAAAGTCAGTTACAGCAAGATGAATAGCACATTAGTACAAATTAAACAGCAGGCTGATGAGCATTTATTCTGGGTACCGAGCTCTCCATTCATAAATACTCAAACAATTTCAGAACTTTTGGCGAGTATGCTTTGGATCGCCTCGATCGATAACAGTATCACAATACCACAAGCCATACTCTCTGTACCTTTAGCAACGTTAAGTTTGGCGCTGTTATTCATTCTCGGTCTCATTTATTTACACGCTCCTCTGAATAAATATTTTACCAAACATATAGCCGAAATATATCCAAAGGTTGGTAAAGTAACAAAGGATAAGTTTTCTTATACCTTACGGAATCTCGCGTATTCATTCGCCGATGCGCTGCTCTTGCCACTTTCACTGTTTATTATTACAGAGCTGCTCATTAGCGCATGGGAATTCCCCTTTGCAGTCAATATTGGCCACGCATTACAAGACTCGCTATTTTTGTTAGTGATATACCTGTTTATGCGCAACCTCACCCGCCATAAGGGCTTACTGCAAATTCACCTTAAAATAGATAAAGCACTAATCGTCAAAATTTGGGGTTATTATCAGGTACTATTTTTTATTTCTTGGCCTTCTTACATCATCCAAGTGCTTTGTTATCAGTATCCAGAACAAGCCTATGATGGATCGCTAGGTCGTCTTGCCTTTATCATTACTTGCTGTGCATTAACGCAGTTCTACTACCGCTTATATCGCGAAAAATTACCGCTAACGTATAAGAAAAAAAATAATGGCAAACCGCACATTGTCCACCACTCTATTTGGACTGTCTTTATCATGGCACCAATCGCGTCAGCCATCATCGCACTCATGGGCTACCTCTATACGGCGCAAGTATTGTTAAAACAGATGGAGTCATCCTTATTAATGGGGGTGTTCTTCTTACTCACTTATTATTTGATCCGCCGCGGTATGCACTTACAAAAACGTCGCCTGGCCTTTGAGCGAGCTAAAGCCAAACGTATCGATATTATTGCACAACGTGCGAAAGAAGTTGAAAAGGGTGAGCAAAATTCCAGTCAAGAAAGCCATTTTGATATCGAAGAACCCGAGATCGATCTGGATCAAATCAGTGCACAATCACTCGGCTTATTACGTACTTTGTTAACTTTATTATTCATCGCACTAAATGCACTATTTTGGTCTGAAATTCAAAGTGCCTTTACCTTCCTTGATACCATCACGCTTTGGGACGCAGCCAATACCCTAAACGGGGTTGAATATATCGATCCGATTACCTTAAAGAGCTGCCTATTAGCCATCACTATTTTTGTACTAACGCTGGTATTGGTACGTAATTTATCCGGTGCGCTAGAACTACTTATTTTGCAACATCTCGATCTTAGCCCAGGTACAGGTTTTGCGATCACCACGTTAGCCAAATATATGACGATCTCAATTGGTTTTGTCGTCGGCTTTAACTTTTTAGGTGTCGATTGGGCAAAAACACAATGGTTAGTGGCAGCACTAACCGTCGGTTTGGGTTTTGGTTTACAAGAAATTTTTGCCAACTTCGTATCCGGTCTGATTATCTTATTTGAAAAACCGATCCGTATTGGTGATACCGTCACAATCCGTGAATTAACCGGCAGTATCAGTAAAATTCAGACCCGAGCAACAACGATTGTCGATTGGGATAGAAAGGAAATTATCGTACCGAATAAAGCCTTTATTACTGAACAATTTATTAACTGGTCACTGTCCGATTCTATTACCCGTGTGATCATTAATATTGGGGTGGAATTTAATTCGGATATTGAACTGGTCACCAAACTGCTATTAGATTGTGCCGAAGAAAATAGTTTAAGTCTTGAAAATCCAGGGCCAGAAGTATTCTTTATTGAGTTTGGGCAACATTCATTATGCTTTGAAGTACGCTGTTATGTCGCCGAAATGGGCCATCGTTTAACGATGACGCACGCACTTAATACCCGTATCAATCAAGTGTTCAAAGAGCATAATATTCGCATTGCGCTACAACAATTGGACCTAAATGTAAAAAATGGCATAAAAGTAAGTGATAGCGGCCATATAATGAGTATGAAAAAAGGTAGCTTAAGATAGGCTTAATCTACCGTTGAAAGAGTGAGTGAATGTTTCTTAAATTCAAACAATAGAACGACTCACCCTTTCAGCTTTTAAACACAAATTATGCGCGCGGTGTTGGAAAAGCGATTACGTCATTAAGGCTATTCGCATCTGTCGCTAACATCACTAACCTATCAACACCTAATGCGACGCCTGCGCAGTCAGGAAAACCAGCGGTGAGTGCATCAATTAAATAATGGTCGATAGGCTGTTCTGGTAAATCCATCGTTTTACGCTTGTTATTGTCTGCAGTAAAACGCGATAACTGTTCTTTTGCATCCGCTAACTCATGGAATCCATTCGCAAGCTCAATACCTTTGAAATACACTTCAAAACGCTCTGCTACACGAGTGTCTTGTGGGCTGATACGGGCCAATGCCGCCTGCGATGCAGGGAAGTCATAAATAAAACACGGTACATCCTGACCAATTTGGCTCTCTACGCCCACATAGAATAATAACTGTAAGATCGTATCTCGATCAGGTTCATTCTCTAACACGTCATAAACCCCGTACGGTTTTGCCGCTTGACGTAATTCATCCATCGACGCGGTTAACGGATCTAACTGTAAGAATTGCTTAAATGCATTTTGATAAGTGAAGCGCTGCTCTTTACCAGAACCTAATACTAGGGTTAGTAGCTCAGACATTTCATCCATCAATTGAAAATGGTCAAAATCAATACGATACCACTCTAGCATGCTGAATTCGGGATTATGGTGACGGCCAGCTTCTTCATTACGAAACGATTTACTTATTTGATAGATACAACCACTGCCTGCTGCTAGCAATCTTTTCATGTGAAATTCAGGTGATGTTTGTAAATATAAGGTCAGACCTTGGCTGTAACCAGGACCAACAAATACCGTGCTAAATGCATCTAAATGTACATCGGTAACAGCGGCTTGACTCATTGCTGGTGTATCCACTTCTAACACATCTCGTTGCGTAAAAAACTCACGGATAGTATTTAATACTTTCGCTCGCGCACGCAGGGCAGTAAAACTTGCACTAGGTTGCCAATTTACGTCACTCATATTTACTCCGGTTGTCATTACCTAAAACGTTAAAGCTATTTATCATCTGTATAACACTAATTAAAAATGGCCGACTTACTTTAATTAATATTATAACGCTATGTATCTGAATCATTATTTACTGGTTTGCCAAAAACTAAAATGCCAGTCAAAGACTGGCATTTTATCGTTCCTAAACGCTAATTAGGTTAGCGTAAAATCAACTTATTTTACACGGCCAACATATTCGCCAGTACGTGTATCAACTTTCACTACTTCACCGATTTGGATGAATAAAGGTACACGCACAACGGCACCTGTAGTTAATGTTGCAGGTTTACCACCCGTACCCTGTGTATCGCCTTTTAGGCCAGGATCTGTTTCTGTTACTTCCAATTCAACAAAGTTTGGTGGTGTAACAGCAATTGGGTTATCATTCCACGTAGTAATAACGCAGATATCTTGTTCAACAAGCCATTTAGCCGTATCACCAACCGCTTTTACGTCAGCTTCAACTTGCTCAAACGAGTCATTGTTCATAAAATGGAAGTATTCACCATCGTTATATAGATACGCTAATTCTGATTCCATTACGTCTGCTGCTTCAACAGTTTCACCAGACTTAAATGTTTTTTCTAAAATTTTACCAGAAATTAAACGACGAACTTTAACGCGGTGAAATGCTTGGCCTTTGCCTGGTTTTACATGATCATGTTCGATGATAGAGCAAGGCTCATTATCAAGCATGAATTTTAAGCCGCCTTTAAAGTCACTGGTTTTGTATGTTGCCATGTTATCCTCATGAAAAAATAGATTTCAATAATTAGAGTTCAATAATGCCGCAAATGATAACCCGAAATGGAGCAAAGATGCAGGAAAATTGGAAAAAAGACTTAGCAAGTGCCATTTCAGATCCCAGAAAGCTACTTTTTATACTAGAACTTCCCGAAGAAGCTTTCCAGACTGATTTTGCGGCAAGGCAGTTATTTCCTATGCGCG
This sequence comes from Moritella sp. 28, assembly GCF_018219435.1. Lineage (NCBI taxonomy): Bacteria > Pseudomonadati > Pseudomonadota > Gammaproteobacteria > Alteromonadales > Moritellaceae > Moritella > Moritella sp. 28. Next base: position 4,624,888 of record NZ_CP056121.1, read on the forward strand.
TACCGCAATCATTTGTAGATCGCATGGAAAAAGGTAACCCAAAAGACCCGCTATTTCTGCAAGTAATGCCAAAACAACAAGAATTCATTCAAAAGACTGGATTCATTAAAGACCCCCTTGATGAGCATGAATCTGTGGTGCCTGGGTTACTGCATAAATACACAAACCGTGTACTCTTTATTGTCCGTGGCGGTTGCGCGATCAACTGTCGCTATTGTTTCCGTCGTCACTTTCCTTATCAAGACAATAGTAATAACAAACACGAATGGCAACAAGCGATTGACTATATCCGTTCTAAACCTGAGATCATCGAGGTTATTTTTAGTGGCGGCGACCCGCTTATGGCGAGCGATGAGCAACTGGGCTGGTTGGTTGAACAATTAGAGCTGATCCCACATCTTAAACGTCTACGCATACATACACGTTTACCCGTGGTGATGCCCAGCCGTGTTACCGATGAGTTCGTTACGCTGCTAAAAAAATCGAGTTTGCGTTGCAGTGTAGTATTGCACATTAACCACCCCAATGAATTAGCTGCTGAATTGCCCGCAGCGTTAGCTAAACTCACCACTGCTGGCATCAGTTTATATAACCAAGCGGTGTTATTAGCGGACATTAATGACAATGCTGATGATTTAGTGGAATTACACGAACGCCTTTTTGATAATCGAATTCAGCCATACTATTTACATCTGCTCGATAAAGTCGAAGGGGCTACTCATTTTGATGTGCCTGAAGAAAAAGCAGTCGAGATAATGAACCAACTGTTATTACGTTTACCGGGTTTTTTAGTGCCGAAGTTAGTTCGTGAAATAGGTGGCGAGAAAAGTAAAACACCGATTTCTATTTAATTAAACCAGACAATAAAAAAGGAATGACCACTAGGCCATTCCTTTTAACTCTCTAAACCTTAGTCTAGTCGCGATTAATGCAGTTTCAACGTTGGACGTAATACCCGGTTCAAACTACCAACCAACATCATCAGTCCGGTTTTAACATAACCGTGCAACGCAATTTGATGCATGCGGTACAACGAAATATACACCATTCTCGCAATACGACCTTCGACCATCATGCTACCTTTAGTCAGGTTTCCCATTAAGCTACCCACAGTACTAAAGCTACTTAACGATACCAATGAACCATGATCATGATAAACGAAAGGTTTTAACGTTGATCCACCCTGTATTAACACCATGATATTTTTAAACGCAATCGTTGCCATTTGATGTGCGGCTTGGGCACGCGGCGGTACAAATGAACCATCGGCTTGTGCACAAGAGGCTAAATCACCAATAACAAAAATACTGTCATCACGGCTTGCTTGTAAACTATCTTTAACCACGATCTGATTAATACGATTCGTTTCTAGCCCAGCAATGTCTTTCATAAAATCAGGCGCTTTAATACCTGCAGCCCATACCATCAATGATGCAGGAATAGTGTCACCATCTTTCGTTACCAAGCCTTCACTATTCGCTTCCGTCACCATCGTTTCGGTACGTACATCAACACCAATTTTAGTTAGCTCATGATGTGCTGCAGCAGAAATACGTGACGGTAATGCAGGTAAAATACTCTTACCCGCTTCAACTAAGGTTACATTTAACGATTCTTGATTTACATTAGTAAAACCATAAGCCGATAATTGCGATGCGGTATTGTGTAACTCAGCAGAAAGTTCAACACCAGTCGCACCAGCACCCACAATTGCAATATTTACTTTTGCATCTTTAGCTTTGCTTGCGCCATGTAATAAAAATTGATTTAATAATGCTTTGTGAAAACGATGTGCTTGATCAGGACTGTCTAAGAAAATACAGTTCTCTTTAACACCTTTAGTATTAAAGTCATTACACATACTACCAATAGCTAATACTAAGTAATCGTATTGCAAGGTACGCTCAGCAATCAGTAATTCATCACTATCATTATATAAAGGTGCAATTGTGACTGTTTTCGTGTCACGGTCTAAACCTGAAAAATTACCTAATTGAAAATCAAAACCTTGGTTCTTCGCATGTGCAGCATAACTAAGCGCATCAATACCGGTATCAAGTGAACCAGTCGCCACTTCATGTAATAGCGGTTTCCATAAATGGGTTTTGTTACGGTCCACCAGCGTAATGCTCGCTTTCCCTTTTTTACCCAATTTACGACCCAGTTGCGTAGCAAGCTCAAGGCCACCAGCACCGCCTCCGATCACAAGAATTTTTTTCATCTTATTACGTCCTCATAAATGTATCAGTTAACAACTGTCAGCACAGCAGTTAACTGATACAACTAAGCAGATGTGACTCTTGCTAAATCATTCCGTTGGCCGAGTATTAAAGCATGATTTTCAGTTCTAAATCTAGCTAAATTGAGCTAGATCATATTTAGAATATCAATTAACTAGCATAACCTAATTTCATCAACAGAAAAATATAACCCCCAATCGAGTTAAGATGCCTATATTCAAGCGAGTCTCTGATATAGCATCTTTAAGTGACTTAGGTATATAATACCGACCCTTTTATCGATAAGAATACCGGCGCTATGACAAATCAAGAACTTCATGAACAGCTAACTGCACAGCTAAAAAGCTTTTACCACCCAGCTATCGAGGCAGATGAATTTTTAACGTTATTAAGCAAACGAAAAATGGGAAAGTTTAGCGCTATCTTTGCTTCAGACAGTGGCTTCAAAGCGAATTCAAACCGATTCTTACCTTATATGGAAGAATTAGTTGAAGATCAGCAAGCGTTACCAAAAACAGATGAAGAAGGGTTTGACGTAGCTATCGCTGCATTCCTAGGTAAATTACAGCAAATGCATAATGTACTTGGTCAATTCTCTGAGCAATTAAAAGAGAAGAAAAGCACACCAAGTAATATTGGAGAGTAGCTACATCACATCCTCTAAAACCAAAAGCGGCATCAGCCGCTTTTTAGCGCTGTAAAACAAAGTAAAATTATCCTCGACTTGACCCCCCCACCTCTAGCATAAAGACTAACCTCAATAGAACCAGCCAAATAAAAGCTAAAAATCCTATCTAGAACAAGTGATATCTTCAAATAAAGATGCCATAAATAAAATATAGAGTTAAAAAAATCAATAATAAACAATATAAATACCTCTAAATATATACTTTTTTGTTATAACGACCAAAAAAACCGCTATTTTATAGAGTCTTAGCTCTACGATATGGAGTATTACATAGTAATAATTTAAATATTTGCAAACAGATCAGATGTGTTTTTTTTCATGACTTGAAAATGACTAACAACTCCATACTTAACCATTAATAACAACAACTTAACCACAAGATGTAACGTAAAGTAACGTAAGGTTAAATTATTGTTAAGTTGAAAAGGTATTAGATAAACCAACAAGCTGTCATAAAGATTGATAAAATACCTTTACGATCTAATACGAAAGAATTAGATTTCAGTACACGTTTTAAGGGTATTTAAAAAGTTCATTTTTTTTGAACAGACATATCGCATTCATAAATTCAAATTTTATATGGTGGTTTACATGAGAATTAATAAAGTTGCTCTAGCAGTTACAGCATTACTTGCAGCAAGCCAAGTTCAGGCTGCTGGTTTCCAGGTTAGTGAACATTCAGCGTCTGGCCTAGGCCGCGCATTCGCTGGTGAAGCAGCAATCGGCGACGACGCAGCATCACTTGCACGTAACCCAGCGTTGATGGCAACTTTTGATAAAGCACAACTATCTGTTGTAGCTTCTTATGTATCACCAGATGTTGATACTGAAAGTAGTAAATTTGGTAAGGCTGAAGATATAGCGCCTGCTCAAGTCGTTCCGGCTATGTACTACATCCAACCAATTAACGATAAAGTTGCTGTAGGCTTAGCTATTTATTCTAATTATGGAACGGGTACTGAATATCCAAATAATTATGCCGCAGGAGTAGTAGCAGGCACCACAAGTATTGCGACAGTAAACTTCAATCCGAATGTTTCTTACCGAATCAATGAACAATTGAGTGTAGGTGCGGGCGTTAGCTTGGTTTATGCAACTGCAGAGTTAAAACGTAACGCAGGTGCGTTAGCTCCAGCATTAAGTGCTGGTAAAATCAATGATCCAACTATGAATGTTGCCGAGATGGAAGGTGATGGTTACGGCTTTGGCTGGAATGTTGGTGCATTATATGAAATTAACAAAAATAATCGTTTAGGCATCAGCTACAAATCAAAAGTTAAAACAGAATTAAAAGGTGAGTACACAGGTATCGCATCATCAACATTGATGAGCGGTTCACCGCTATTAGATCAAAAAACAGTTGATGGCACGCTAGATATCAACTTACCTTCAATTTTAGAAGTTTCTGGTTACCACAAATTAACAGACAAGTTCGCTGTATCATATAGCTGGATGTACACCACTTGGTCAGACTTTGGAGATATTGTAGCTGAAGGCTCTGAATGTGGTAAAATACCACTCCCTGGCTCGACTCCAGGAGTTTGCCTAGAGAAAAAAGAAGACTATAAAGATTCGAGCCGCTACGCGATTGGTGGTGAGTACTACCTTTCTGAAGCTATGACATTACGTGCGGGTTATGCATTTGATGAACAAGCTGGTGAAGCAACGCTTAGTATCCCAGATACAGATCGCCAATGGTATACAGCTGGTCTAACTTATAAAGCAACCCCAGCATTATCATTTGATTTTGCTGCAGCTTTAGTTGCAGGTAAAGAGATCGAATTTAAAGAAGAACTAGCAGCTGGAACTTCAGGTACATTCAAATCAAGTGGCGATGCTTACATCTACTCAGCACAAATGAACTACAGCTTCTAATTCAAGCTTAATTCATCTTTGTACTAAGTAGTTCAGCTTTTCATTAAGCAGTTCAACTTTGCATTAAAAAAGACAGCTTCGGCTGTCTTTTTTGTTTTCTGATCAAAATCAATAAAGATCCTATTTAAGGATCTTTTTTATATCTACGCATTGCAATTAAATAGACGGTCGGTCTATAATAAAATTATGGAAAATATGACAAGTAATAAGCCCAAACCTCGTCGAGGTCGGCCACCCAAAGTAACTCGTGAAAACAGTGATACCCGTGCCCTGCTAATTCGCAGTGGTGTCGAAGTATTAACGGAAAGTGGCTTTGCAGCAGCAGGGATCGATGGCATCTTAAAAAAAGTCGGTGTACCAAAAGGATCTTTTTATTATTACTTTAAAAGTAAAGAAGATTTTGGTCAGGCGGTCATTGATAACTACGCCAGCTACTTCGCTGCAAAACTTGATAAATGCCTGCTTGATGAATCAATCGCACCGTTACAACGCATTGTTAAATTCGCAGATGAAGCCAAACAAGGCATTGTTAAATTTGAGTTTAAACGTGGTTGTTTGGTTGGTAATTTAGGCCAAGAAGTGGCTATTTTACCGCAAAGCTATCGCTTAGTGCTGCAAGACATTTTTGCTGTTTGGCAAACCAAGATGCAAGCGTGTTTAGAAACTGCCCAGCAACAAGGCGACATCAAGCAGAACATCAATTGCGTACAGCAAGCTGAGTACTTTTGGATTGGTTGGGAAGGCGCAGTGATGCGTGCGCGACTCGTACAGTCAGTGCAACCGTTGGATTTATATATCGCGACGTTTATTACCAGTATTGCCACCAGCTAGAATAATCATATGTGCCTTTATTCTAAAATAACGATCAAGGCATTAATTTCCAATACAATTTCAATGTTATAAAAATTTTTTATATTTAAATAGACGACCAGTCTATATTAGGAGTGGACCATGTTTAAAGGTATCTTAATCGAAAAAAATAACGAGCAATATACTGCGTCAGTACAATCAATTGATGAATCAAAACTGCCTGAAGGTGATGTGAGTATTGATGTGGCTTACAGCACACTAAACTTTAAAGACGGTTTAGCAATCACAGGTAAAGGTCCTGTCGTACGTAGCTTCCCTATGGTACCAGGTATCGATTTAGTCGGTACTGTCACCCAAAGCAATAGCGATAAATTCCAAGCTGGCGATCAAGTATTACTGAATGGTTTCGGTGTGGGCGAAAAACATTGGGGTGGCCTTGCCGAAAAAGCTCGTCTCAAGAGTGATTGGTTAATCAAACTGCCTGCAGGACTATCTGCAAAGCAAGCAATGGCGATCGGAACAGCAGGTTATACAGCCATGTTATCTGTTATTGCATTAGAGCGTCACGGTATTACGCCCGAACAAGGCGATGTTTTAGTAACAGGCGCAAATGGTGGTGTTGGTAGCTTTGCTATTACCTTATTAGCAAAACTGGGTTATCGCGTTATTGCATCGACCGGTCGTCCAGAAGAAGCCGATTACCTAAAAGCATTAGGCGCAGCTGAGATCATCGATCGTAATACACTGTCAGAACCAGGCCGTCCAATGGTTAAAGAGCGTTGGGCAGCTGCGATTGACTCTGTTGGTAGTCATACACTTACCAATGTATGTGCAGGTCTTAAATACGGTGGTGTGGTGACAGCCTGTGGCTTAGCACAAGGCATGGATTTTCCTGCAAGCGTAGCACCCTTTATTTTACGTGGTATTACGTTAGCGGGGATCGACAGTGTTATGCGTCCACTTGCAGACAGAGAAGAAGCATGGGCACGTTTAGCCGATTTATTAACAGACGGTGACTTTACGTCTATTGGCACAGAGATCAGCTTAGATGACGCTGTAGCAACAGCGCATGATCTAATGGCAGGTAAAGTGCGCGGTCGTGTAATGGTTAATTTACAACAATAATTTGTCATTAAATCAACATGGCATAGCAGTAGGATCCGTACCTACTGCTTTTTAGTCATCCCGCAGAATCTATCAAACAAAAAGTCCAAAAATAGTCTAATTCGTTTCGGTTGGTACTTCTTACTAATATACACCACATTTAAATCTGCGCTTGATACTGAAGTTGATGCATTAAAATTCGTCATATAGCCATTAAGCACGGTAACAAGGCGTAAATGATGAATATCATCTTGTACATCTAGAATAGATTTAAGCGCTATCCCCGCCCCCTCTAATGCCCAATATCGAATAACTTCACCATCATCTGAGAATCGCTTAGGAATAACTGTGATCGCGTTCTTTTTATCTTGATCTTGAAAGTGCCATGTTTTAAGTTCCTCATGACTGCGGATCATTGCGAGACAATCATGATTAACCAAATCCTGTGGCGTTAATGGCGTGCCATGCTTTGCGAGGTATTCTGGCGATGCGCATAGCACTCGTTGGCTGGATGATAGTCGTCGAGATATCAAACTACTGTCTGCAAGCTCTCCATACCGAATAACAATATCGATACCCGATTCTGCAATATTAGAAACATCATCGTTCAGATATAGATACGGCACCACATCTGGATATTGCTTACAGAACTCAGACAATATAGGCAGAATGTATTGCTTGCCTATGTCCTTTGGCGCAGAGATTTTTAGTGAACCTTTCACTTCTTTTACACCATTTAGGATAAGGTTTTCGGCTTCACTTACATTCTCTAATATCTCAATACAGGCTTTATGATAAAGCTCACCAGAGTCCGTCAACGACACATGCCTTGTGCTTCGGTTAAGCAGCTTCACACCATACCTTTCTTCAAGAGTCTGAAGTCTAGCAGTCATTGTCGCAGGAGAAAGACCTAGCTCACGACCCGCTGCAGCAAGCCCATGGTGTTTAACAATGCTCACAAACATGGTCATATCAGAAAATTTATCCATCTCCCCCCCTATTATTCAGTTTATCCGAATAATGATTTCACATTTTATCCAATTATCAAAATTAAACGAAGGAATATAATAACAATCATTAACGGAAGCAATACGGGTCCAGGCATGTTCCTTTACGCTGCAGCCGCTGTCCTCCAACTTAACTCGCCTTAATCATTAATAGTCATTTCGACTTACTAAGGAAAAATCATGGAAACACCGATGAGTAAATTATTTCAGAAAACAAACTTAAAAAATTTGGATTTACAAAACCGAGTGGTCATGGCTCCAATGACCCGCGCTCGCACAAGTCAACCAGGTAACATACCAAATGAAATGATGGCAACATACTACAAGCAACGTGCAACTGCTGGTTTAATCATTTCTGAAGCGACTCAAATTTCAGATGATTCTCAGGGTTACTCATTCACTCCAGGTGTTTACACCGACGAACAAGTAAAAGGCTGGCAACCAATAACTAAAGCTGCACACGACCAAGGTGCCGCTATGTTTTGCCAACTATGGCATGTGGGTCGCGTTTCTCACCCTACATTTCAGAAAGGTGAACTACCTATCGCACCTTCAGCCCTAGCACCAGTTGAAACTAAAGTTTGGATTTCTGATGACCAAGGTAACGGCAACATGGTTGATTGCATTCAACCCCGAGCGATGAATCAAGCCGACATAAATCGCGTTATTAGCGATTTTGCTTACGCTGCAAAACGTGCTGTAGAAGCGGGTTTTGATGGGGTTGAGATCCACGGTGGTAATGGCTATCTGATCGACCAATTCCTTCGCACAAACTCAAACAAGCGAGCAGACCGCTATGGCGGCACGCGTGAGAACCGTCTCCGTTTCTTGCTTGAAGTTGTTGATGCTGTAATTGAAGCAATCGGTGCAGATAAGGTGGGGGTTCGCCTTGCGCCATTCATCACATTTAAAGATATGGACTGCCCAGATATCGTTCCAACAATCCTTAATGCATCAAAAGCATTACAAGCGCGTGATATCGCTTACATGCACTTATCAGAAGCGGATTGGGATGATGCACCCGTGATCCCTGAGAGCTTTCGTATTGAGTTGCGACAAATTTTCACTAACACCATCATTGTCGCGGGTAGCTACACGCAAGAACGTGCAAATGAAATACTAAGCCAAGATTACGCAGACCTAGTAGCCTTCGGTCGTCCATTCGTGTCAAATCCAGACTTGGTTTCACGTTTAAAGAACAACAATGAACTCGCTGACTTAGACGGCGCGACGCTGTTTGGTGGTAACACACTTGGTTACACTGATTATCCAACTCTCGATGCTCTTTAATTGCAGCATTGAAGATAAAAAAATCCTCAGTCTCGTCAATAAGGCTGAGGATTCGATTAATTTGCAGGACTATTCAGTTTGCTTAAACTGTCGCTATTAGTACACTACTGTGCGCGATTAAACGTCACTACTTCATAGTTAAGTGGCGTTAATGTATTACGTTCACTACTGATGTAATCAATGACCGCTTGTGCATCGGTATTACACACAGTGTTCGCCGCTTTACAGTTTGGCGCTTCACCTTGGTAATTTACTTTGTATTTCTTACCAAACTTTGCAATATTCTTCACTTTAAAACCAGTTAGCTTGCCATCAACGTACGCTAAATCAACACGCTTAGAGCTGTTCTTTTGTGCTTCATAGAACGGAGTCCAACCATCGTTACCCGTCGCGTTGTAGTTGTTTAACGCAACATTATAAGTTTTGCTATCTTCAATCGCAGTCCATGATGGCGCATCAGTTGTACCACTCATCACTTCCACAAAATCAACTTTACCCGCTTTGTTAGCGACTGTTTCTGTGTAGCTATAACGGATGTGACCGCCATAAGGGAATTTACCTGCGTGTGAACCTGCAGCAAGTGTTGCAGTGACCGTGTCGTTAATTAATGTTTTAATCACTTTACCCGACACAGGTACTACAGACATAAAATTAGAAAATGGCAGCATTTCTAACGACACGTTGCCCGCACGGTACTCACCCGCTTCAATGTTAGTACGAATACCACCAGCACCGATTAAAGCAAAATCAACTTTCATCCCTGTTACTTTTTGAACTTCGGCTGTATTTGCCCAGAAGTACTGGCCTTCAGCTAAAATAGGCGCTACATCAGAACCATGTTTATCACTGCCACGATCGCCAGGACGACGTTCATGTTTTAATTCTACTGGTACTTGAGCAATGGTTTTACCGTAAGCGTTATCAACCGCAGGCTTGTAGTTCACATCAATACGTTTACGCATTGCCGCTTCTTCAGCAGTGATCGTGATGTTGTCTGCTTGATCAATAAACTCAACCACACCTTGCGTCGCTGCTGTATCAAACTTTTCACTCGCTTGTCGTGATGGCTGTGAATAGAATTCATCATTGCTCAGTAATACGTTATGGCCATTACAGTTAACGATGTCACCTTGTTGATTAAAGCTTACTTGTAAACGGCCAATTGCTTGTGCATATTCACCCGCTTGTACCACACAGGTTTGACCCATATTATCTGGGTTTTTCACCATCTGCGCATACGTGCCGTTATTGTGTAATCCAAGGTTAGTGAAATCACCTAACAACGTATGTGAGTGACCACCCACTATCAAGTCAATGCCGTTTACTTTACTTGCTACATCGACGTCTACCGCATTGCCAATGTGCGTTAAGGCGATAATATTGTTCACGCCTTTCGCTTTCAACATATCAACGGTCGCTTGTGCAGACGTCACCATGTTTAAGAATTTAACATCACCCGTATTCGGTGCAATATTAGCCATGTTATCCAGTGCTAAACCAAATACCGCCACCAAGTCTTTATCTGTAGGTAGGTTATCTAAATCCGTCAACGCCGTCTTTTTATTACCATCAAACGCATACACCATGAAAGGACGTAAATTGGTTTGGTCTTTTAAATCTGCATCCTCACTAGTATCGACATTTGCTGCTAATACCGGAAAATTAATGTCACTGATGAACTGATTAAGTTTCGCATTGTTAAGATCGAATTCATGATTACCTAATGCCATTGCATCGATACCAAACATACTTAAGATGTCTGCATTCATCGCGCCTTCATTTAACTTGAAGTACGCACTGCCCTGCCACGCATCACCGCCATGTAAGAATAAAAAGCTTTCATCATTTTTCTCTGCTTCCTGCTTATACTCATCAGACATGGTTTTTAAACGAGGATGGCCACCAAATTCGTTATAAACCCTGTCGCCATTCGCTGTAAAGCTCGACTTCACAGGATCGAAGTTGGAATGGGTATCATTGATATGGGCAACAGTCAGGTTAAATACATCGTCAGGTTGTGATGTTTGGGCACAGCCCGCTAATAATAACGCGACAGAAACAGCGGTTAAGCGTGCGGTAAACGGTTTTGAAAACATCATGATATTCCTTTACGGTCAGGGATTAATATTAAGTGCGTTGAATGAACTGCACTATACCAATAATAATGTATCAAGCAATGTATCAAGCAATGTATAGACCGATGGATACCACTAAGCTAGGTAAGATTTCTGAATCATAGTCACAAAAAAAGCCTTAATCACGATATAACATATCCGATTAAGGCTTTTTTATTCTTCTGAGGCTTAGCGTTTAACCACTAAAGACAGAGATATAATCGTAACTTACGATTACATCATACCGCCCATTCCACCCATTCCGCCCATATCAGGCATAGAAGGAGCTGATGCATCAACAGGTACGTCAGTGATCATTGCTTCAGTCGTGATCATAAGACCCGCAACAGATGCAGCAAACTGTAGTGCTGAACGTGTTACTTTAGTTGGATCTAAGATGCCCATCGCAATCATGTCGCCATATTCACCAGAACCAGCGTTGTAACCGTAGCTACCTTCGCCTTCACGAACGTTGTTTGCCACAACAGATGCTTCATCACCAGCATTTTGCACGATTTGACGTAATGGTGCTTCCATTGCTCTTAGTGCAACTTTAATACCGACTGTTTGATCTTGGTTATCACCTTCAAGACCTTGGATTGCTGCAGCAGCGCGAACAAGTGCAACACCACCACCAGCTACAACGCCTTCTTCAACCGCTGCGCGAGTTGCATGTAATGCATCATCAACGCGGGCTTTTTTCTCTTTCATTTCGATTTCAGTTGCTGCGCCAACTTTAATTACCGCAACACCGCCAGAAAGTTTAGCAACACGCTCTTGTAGTTTCTCTTTATCGTAATCTGAAGACGAATCTTCGATTTGCTTACGGATTTGAGCGACACGACCTTGGATAGTCGCTTCGTCACCGATACCATCAATGATCGTTGTTTCATCTTTCGTGATGATGATACGTTTTGCTTGGCCAAGTTCTGCAACAGTCGCTTTTTCTAGCTCCATACCGATCTCTTCAGAGATAACAGTACCAGCAGTTAGCATTGCAATATCTTGTAACATTGCTTTACGACGGTCGCCAAAGCCAGGTGCTTTAACAGCTGCAACTTTAACAATACCACGCATGTTGTTCACTACTAATGTAGCCAGAGCTTCGCCTTCAAGGTCTTCAGCAATGATTAATAATGGTTTAGATGCTTTAGCTACGCCTTCAAGTACAGGTAGTAGTTCACGAATGTTAGATACTTTCTTATCGACTAATAAGATAAATGGTGATTCTAATTCAACGCTACCCGTTTCTTGGTTTGTTACGAAGTAAGGTGATAGGTAACCACGGTCGAACTGCATACCTTCAACAACATCTAGTTCGTCTTCCAGTGCTTGGCCGTCTTCAACCGTAATAACACCTTCTTTACCAACACGATCCATTGCTTCAGCAATGATTTTACCTACACTTGCGTCAGAGTTTGCCGAGATAGTACCAACTTGTTCAACTGCTTTCGTATCTGAACAAGGTACTGACAGTTCTTTTAGTTCTGTAACTGCAGCTTTAACCGCTTGGTCAATACCGCGTTTCAGATCCATTGGGTTCATGCCCGCAGCAACGGCTTTTAGGCCTTCATTAACGATTGCTTGTGCAAGCACTGTTGCTGTAGTTGTACCGTCACCAGCCGCTTCATTTGCTTGAGAAGCAACTTCTTTCAGCATTTGTGCGCCCATATTTTCGAATTTATCTTCTAACTCGATTTCTTTCGCAACAGTAACACCATCTTTAGTGATTAATGGTGCGCCGAAGCTTTTATCGATTACTACGTTACGACCTTTAGGGCCCAATGTTACTCTAACTGCATTCGCAAGAATGTTTACGCCGTTAAGCATTTTATCGCGTGCGTCTAAGCCGAATTTTACGTCTTTAGCCATCTTAATTGTCCTTTTAAAATCTTTTAATTTTTTGGTATTAGGTCTATCAAAAATAAATGTTTAAATTTATTCAACGATAGCTAAAATATCAGCTTCACTCATGATTAAAACTTCTTTGCCTTCTAGCTTTTCAGTTTTAACGCCATAGCCTTCACTAAAAATAACAGTATCGCCAACGTTAACAGCCAGTGGGCGTACTTCACCGCTATCTAATAAACGGCCGTTACCAACAGCAATAACTTCACCGCGTGTCGATAATGTCGCAGATGCACCAGTAAGTACGATACCGCCTGCTGATTTAGTTTCTTGTTCTTGGCGACGAACGATCACGCGATCGTGTAGTGGACGAATTGTCATTTAAAGATCTCCTAAAGAATACATGTTGCGAATATCAATGGCCGATTATTTACCGACACCATGACTATGGAGTAATATATCGGGGCAACTGCTTTCCAACTCAAGGGAAAAGCGAAAAATAGTTAATAAATTCACGCCTTACATGGCGTTTTTAGGTTGTTTCTATAAATATAAATGTAAATGTCAGGTAAAAGTATAAAACAAAACTTTTTGTTGACAAAGAAACGCGTAATATAGCCCGAACTAAATTTAGTCCATAAACCTTCTCAGTGACTTTTTAGCCATCACGTTAGCAAACATTTTAGGTAATCAGTATTGAAAGATAAACACGGCCTTCTCTCGGCACCCGTCTCTCAGGTAATGACAAAAATGGCAGTACCTATGGCCTATGGTTTATTAGCTGTACTTGGCTTTAGCTTAGTGGACACTTACTTTGTTAGCTTGCTGGGTACACAAGCCTTAGCCGCGATTAGTTTTACCTTCCCAGTCACTTTTTTTGTTTCCGCATTAGCCATGGGCTTAGGCACGGGTTTATCTGCTTGCTTAGCGCGTTTATTAGGTCAAGGTCTGCACCAAGATGCGGCACGATTAACCTCTGACGGACTATTGTTAGCACTTACTACTGTATTAACCGTCGCTGTTATTGGTATTAACAGCATAGAACCATTATTTCGGTTGCTGGGTGCGACAGATACTTTAATGGTCTACATTCAAGATTATATGTTCTATTGGTATGTCGCGATCCCCTTCCTCGTTATCCCTATGGTTGGCAATGCCGCTATTCGCGCCACTGGTGATACAAAAACCCCAAGCAGAGTCATGATCATTGCTGGTTTTATGAATGGCATACTCGACCCATTACTTATTTTTGGCATAGGTCCTTTTCCTGAACTCGGTGTAAAAGGCGCTGCTATTGCGTCTGGTTTATCCTGGTTAATTACCTTTGCAGTGGCGATTTACTTATTGCGTTATCGTGAACAGTTATTGCTATTAACCAAACCAAACCTAGCCAAGATGTTAAAAAATTGGCGTAAGATTGCGGCGATAGGGTTGCCAGCCTCTTTGACCAATATGTTAAGTCCAGTGAACAATGCCTTTGTGATGTGGCAATTAGCGGCGTTTAGCACCACAGCGGTGGCCGCTTATGGGGCAGGAACGCGGCTGGAAGCGATTTTATTAATCGGCATGATCGCGGTAAGCTCGATGCTCGCGCCTTTCATCGCTCAAAACTCGTCAGCGAAGAATCCACAGCGTTGCTTAACCGCGATCAAACTGGCGATCCGTTACTCGCTAATTTCACAATTAAGCATTTATCTAATCATTGCCTTAGCTGCCCCTTATATAGCGACGTTATTCAGTGATGATGTAGCGGTGATCAGCCACTTATCTTTATACCTTTATATTATTCCTGCGACTTTTACTATGCAGGGTATTATGATGGCGGTCGCGTCTAGTTTAAACGGCTTAAATCGACCTATGCCAGCACTGAGTCTTAGCGTGCTGCGCTCTCTGCTAATCATTAGCCTATCGAGTCTTGGTGGTTTTTATTATGGTGAAAAAGGGATTTTCTTTGGTATCGCTAGCGCCAATGTTTTAATCGGTTTATTAGCTTTATATTACGCCCAGCAATTACGCATCGAGCTGCGTAATGAATTAGGCGATAAATTAGAGAATGAATTTCAGCTAAAGTAATGTTGTGAATAAGACAATAGAAATCAGCTAAACAGCATACATGTTCACCAATTTCCCCGTGTTAATGAATCAAACCATAAACACTAAATTTACAGCACTAATATTCACTAATAATCCAACAAACTTGCTGTTTCTTAGGCCAAAATAAAATATATTTAGCATTCTTAAAACTTTGTTGAAAAAGGTGATCTAAGCCCACTTTATTAACAATAATACAACGTATTATCCACGCATTAATTTTGTTTTCCTTCCTACGTTTTATCACATAGCAGAGTGTATTCATGACTGTATTAGCAACCGATTTTACTCAAGAAACCCGTTTAGAAACTGACTTATTAGGTGTTAAAAAAATACCAGCGAAAGCTTATTACGGTATTCACACATTAAGAGCGATGGAAAACTTCCATATCAGTAGTGAGAAGATCGGTGACTGTCCTGAATTTGTACGTGGCATGGTAAAAACTAAGAAAGCAGCAGCATTAGCCAATGGTATTTTAGGCACTATCCCACCACACATTAGTGACGCGATCGTAAATGCTTGTGACACTTTGCTGGCGACTGATAAATTTTACGCTCAATTCCCGATTGATGCATTCCAAGGTGGCGCAGGTACATCTGTAAACATGAATACCAACGAAGTATTAGCTAATATTGCGCTAGAGCAAATGGGACATGCTAAAGGCGCTTACAGCCACATTAACCCAAATGATCACGTCAATAAAAGTCAAAGTACCAACGATGCCTATCCTACTGGCTTCCGTGTTGCTTTGTTTGAACGTAGTAATGCTGTATTAGCCGCGCTAACTTCATTAAGCGAAACATTCCTAACGAAAGCCGAAGAGTTTAATGACGTATTAAAAATGGGTCGTACCCAATTACAAGACGCGGTACCGATGACATTAGGTCAAGAGTTCCGTGCTTTTGGCATTACCCTCAGAGAAGAAATAAAAAGCATTAAACGTTGCCAAGAATTACTGCTCGAAATTAACCTAGGCGCAACTGCAATTGGTACTGGTTTAAATACACCAGTAGGTTATTCAGAGTTAGCTATTGCAAAATTAGCTGAAATTACCGGTCACCCATTTGTGCCAGCAGAAGATTTAGTAGAAGCAACATCAGACTGTGGCGCTTATGTGATGTTATCAAGTGCATTAAAACGTTTCGCAGTGAAACTATCGAAGATTTGTAACGACCTACGTTTACTGTCTTCTGGTCCACGTACTGGTTTAAATGAAATTAACCTACCCGAAATGCAAGCTGGTTCTTCAATCATGCCAGCAAAAGTAAACCCAGTGATCCCTGAAGTGGTTAACCAAGTAGCATTTAAAGTGTGTGGTAACGACATAACCATCACTATGGCTGCAGAAGCCGGTCAATTACAATTAAACGTCATGGAACCTGTGATTGGTCAATGCCTATTTGAATCACTGACATTATTAGAAAATGCCTGTTTCTCACTACAAGATAAATGTGTCAAAGGCATTACCGCTAACCGTAAGGTATGCCAAGACTTCGTCCTCAATTCAATTGGTATCATCACTTACTTAAACCCATTCATTGGTCATCATGAAGGCGATACTATCGGTCGAATCTGTGCTGAAACAGGTAAGAGTGTACGTGAAGTAGTATTAGAGCGCGGCTTATTGTCAGAAGCTGAGTTAGATGAAATCTTCTCTATCGAAAACTTAATGAATCCAAAATACACTGCACAACGTTTCGCGAAAGCAATATAAATAAGTTAGCAGTTTGAATAAAAATCCCCGTTACTGCCATAAACAGTAACGGGGATTTTTGTATATCTCAAATAACCTGTACGGCGATTCTTTAATTCCCTTTACAACTAAGCTGCGACAGCCGTTACCTCAAAGGGTCTTTTACGACTCATTAATACAAAAATCGCAGGTACAAAATAAAACGATAATAAAGTCGTTAATACCGTCCCACCCGCGATGGCAATGGCAAACGGAGGCCAGAAACCACCACCCGCTAAGATTAATGGTAAGAATCCCCCCACCGTAGTGATCGTCGTTGAAGTAATATGGCGAGTACAGCTGGTGATAGCATTAATAATGGCATCGGTATCGCCAGCGACCGCTTTCGGATCTGATTTTAATTCAGCCAAAATTACAATTGCGGCATTAATCGCTAATCCCATCAAGCCAAGTAAACCAATAATAACAGTGAAACCAAATGGGTAATTAAATACGTACACACTAAATAAGCCCAGTCCCACCGATTGAATAGCGGATAATACAATCACACCACCCAAACGGAACGAGTTAAAGGACAGTACCACAATAATAATAAGTAACATCATGATAACGCCAACACTCGCTAAAAGTTTACCCACAGCCTCATCACGTTTAGCAGACTCGCCACCAAACTCCATGCTATAACCAGGTGGTAATACAAAGCCTTCGCTCGCTAGACGCGCCGAAAAATCACTAAGCACAGTCGACGGTAGCGTCCCCGCAACTAAGTAACCTTCAACAGTATTAACCCGTACACCATCTCGATGTGGAATAGCACCACGACTCGGCTTTAATGCCAGCTCCGTTAGTGCCACCAGTGGGATGCTACTGTGTGATTGTGGAGAACTAAGACTAATGTTAGCGAGGTCAGACAAGCTACTGCGCTGATCATTGGCAATACGTACGCGAACTGGAATCGATTCCGTTGCTTCGATAATAGAACCATTTACCGTACCATGTAATGTCGATTGTAATTGTGTTGCCACATCAGTCAATGTTAAACCAGCTAGCTGACTGACATCTTCGTTAATTTTTAACCATACTTTTGGTAACCCTGGTTGGATTGTTGCACGCGTGTGGATCACATTTTTGGTACCAATTAAGATCCGCCTTGCTTCATCGCCTAGGGCTTTCAAGGTATCTAAATTAGGGCCAAACAAGCGTAATTCGATAGGGGCTTTAAACGGAGGGCCTTGCTCTAATTTACGCACTAATATTTGTGCTTCAGGGATCGCATCATCAAGCAAAATTTGTAATTCAGGGATCAGCTCATTAACACGTTGGAAACTATCACCAGTAATCATAGCTTGGGCATAATACTGCGCACCATCTTTATTCGGCATCAAGTTATAGTAAAAAGACGGGGCATTATTACCAATAAACCAGCGAACCTTACTGATACCTTGCTGTTGCGCTAACAAATCACTGATCGTTCTCGTCATGGCCTCGGTGGCAACAATACTGGTTTGCACAGGCATGAATAATTCAATATGGAACATGTCACGATCCGACGCTGGAAAAAACTGTTCATCCAACTGTTTAGCCAACATAAAACCACTCAAAGGTAAGATAAATACCAAAGCAATACTAAGTTTAGGCCTCGCGAGTACCAAGACTAATGACTTGCGAAAAGCCTTCGCTAAACCATTTAACTCAATACCATCATTATACCAAGTAGAACTTCGTCTCTCGCCATTTTTCCCATTGCTAGCAATAAAACGACCAGATAAACCAGCAACGATAGTATGTGAAACGATATACGAGCCGATTAAGGCAAAGATCACACTCAGCGCAATGCCACCGACAAACTCACCACTAGGACCAGGCATCATCACAATTGGCATAAAAGCCAATATAGTCGTTAGTGTAGAGCCGAGTAAAGGTAACCATAAATGCTTAATCGCACCTTGCACCGCAACGCTGGCAGCCAACCCCTGTTGACGACGTTTTTGGATGGTATCAGCCATTACAATCGCGTTATCAACCATAATGCCCAAAGCAACAACTAAGCCAGTAACAGACATTTGATGAATAGGTAATCCGTAATAATTCATCACGGTCAAAGTAAACAATACAGTTAAAGGGAGAGATAAAGTAACGATTAATGCCGCGCGCCAGCCTAAAGTCACTAACAGCACCACTGCAATGATCGAAAAACCAATGAGGATATTACTCACCAGGTCTTGCAGCCTATCTTCTGTATATGTGGATTGATCAAAAAGTACTTCAGTAGTTAATGAAGTTGGCAGTCTTTGAGTAAATCCAGCCACGACCTCATCAACTTTTTCACTCCACTTATCAATTCGTAAGTTAGGTAACATACGAGTCGATACAACGACGGCATATTGACCATCAACCAATGCAACCTCTTGAGCTGGCCATTGTAATTTTTTACTAACGTTGGCAATATCACCTAAACGAACCACACCGCCTTTACTGTCATTTAGCAGAGGAATGTGACGGATCCGATCGACAGAGTCGAACGATCCAGCCACTTCAATCTGCATTTGATTATAGTCATTGATGATGTTACCCGCAGATACCTTAGCATCAGCAGCTAAAATAATATTCGAAATAGCTTGTGTCGATAACGACAAATTAGCCGCTAAATGCTTATCTATTTCTACCAATATTTGCTCTTCACCACGACCAAACAAACTGACAATATCAGTCCCCGAAATCACCTTTAACTGACTCTGTAATTCTTTACCGTAACGACCTAATGTAGTCAAATCAACAGCGCTATTTCCTTCCCATTTAACTGCAATTAATTGCGTATAGGCATAACCCCTATCGTCTTCTAAACGTGGTGCAATTGCTGCTGGCGGTAACTCACTTGTTACGTCATTAAGCAGATCTCTAACTCGAGACCACACTGGTACAGGATCATAGTTAGTATCGTGTAATTCTAACTGTACAATTGAAATTCCCGCTCGAGATGTCGACGTAATATGCTTAATATCAGCAAGTTTACGTAACTTCTGTTCAATTTTTTCAGTTACCATAGCTTCAACACGCTCAGCACTCGCGCCAGGCAGTATAGTCAACACACTGGCATTACGGTTCGTGATCCTAGGATCTTCCGTACGTGGCAGTGTTGATAATGAGCCTAATCCAGCGACAATTAATAAAGTAATCAGCAGTGCTATCAGACGATTATTTTCAGTAAACGCCTTAATCATATTTCATTCTCCGTAGTTGCAGAATATGACGCTTTATTTGCAAACGCTTGCTGATGATTAACCCTTACTTTTTGCCCCGGCACGAAACGATGAATACCGGTATTCACATACGCCTGATTACTCTGTAGATCACCTTGTACATATGCAGCTGTTTCAGTGGCATGTAATATTGTGACTGTAGTGCTTTTTAACTGAAAAACTTCATCTGCCGAATGATCCTCAAGATCCTTCTGTAGTCTGTCGTGCTCTAAGGTATAAATATTCCACATACCGCGCACGCCATCAGTAATGGCACTTAATGGGATCCAGTAACCCGGTTGTTGGTATTCCTGCGACAAAGACAAATAAGCTAATTGGCCATTATAAACAGGACTGTTATCAACCAATGTGAAGCGCAAACTTATCGTTCGGGTCACCTTATCCACTTCGTTACCCATGCTAAGTAAACGAACAGCGTAATTAACACCAGCAATTTCGACTTGATGATTCTTGCCTTGCAGCTGAGGAATAAAACTTGCTGGCACACCAATCGTGACCTCGGACGCACCTGTTTGTAATAATCTAAATGCCGTAGTACCAGCAGCAACCACTTCGCCTTCGGCAATTTGGCGGCTGCTAACAATACCATCAAATGGCGCTAACAGTTTAGACTTATCAATATGATACTGGCTTGCATCCAATGCAGATAACGTACTGCGGATCTTCGCGGCAATAACTCGCTTTTGCGACGATAACTCATCAATATTTTGCTCAGAAGTAAATCCACGTGAAATGAGCGAACTTAACCGCTTTAGATTTGCTTCAATCAGATCAAATTCCGCTTGCGCTTGCTGCAATTGTGCTTCGAGCTTAGTACGTTCAATTAATAGTAACTGTATGTCTAGCTCTGCCAGCAATTGACCTTTAACAACCTGCTGACCTTCAATCACATGTAGCGTCTTGATAATGCCTGCGAATTCGAAACCTAAATTAGCATCTTGCTTAGCAATCACCTTACCAACAAACTTATTCTCGACTTCGTAACTCGTTTGTTTGGTTAAGTGCCCACTACTTGCTTGTAAATACTGCGACGCAACCTGCGTTTCATTCGCAACGACATCACTACAAGCTTGCAATGCAAGCATAATTAGCAATATACTTAACCACTGTGCTCGTTTTACATACAACACAGAGAGGTGATTCTTTTTAGACATAATCATTATCCTTTATTTACGTTCAACTCAACTCAACGCTTTATTTCAGAGCTCACACAAAGTGGACTCCAGAGTCCAGTCTGGATAATATCAAATGTAGACTGGACGGTACAGTCCACTTTAATATTAATTAACGCTAGCACAACATTTAATGCGATAATGTGTACTCAATTATTAGCGGTGTAGATAGATGAATAAACCCAGAGCAAAAAGTGAATTAAAGCGAAATCAAATACTTGATGCGGCAACAATACAATTTACCCAACATGGCTACGCCGCTACGAGTATGGATCACATAGCGAAATTAGCAGGTGTATCAAAACAGACTGTCTATAGCCATTTCGGTAATAAAGATGAATTATTTATTACCGCCATCACCTATAAGTGCGAATTGGCAGGAATAGCAGAACTACTACCAGAAAATCTAGGACCCGTTGAATCTGTTTTAACATTATTTGCACAGCGTTTCTTTGCTATGATAACGTCGGTTGACTCAATGGCTGTGCACCGAGTTTGTGCCGCGGAGTGCCTTGCTCATCCACATTTATCACGTTTATTCTTTGAGGCTGGTCCACTTTTTGTTATCGACAAGCTAGCTAATTGCTTAGCTGAATATCACCGTCGTGGAGAGCTGGATATAAACGATTGCCGCCAAGCGGCAATCCAATTATTGTCATTAATAAAAGGTGAACAATGGACACGGTTAGAGTTTAATATTGAAGAATCATTATCTGAACAGGAAATTAAGCACTACTTACAAAGTTCTGTGCGTTTATTTATCCGTGGATACCAGACGTTAAGCTAAAACGATCAGGGTTATATGATCTTCATATAACCCTATTTATTGTAGTTTGAACGATGCTATTCAGCCGTTGCGAGTGTGGCGCTAAACCAATCAAGCTTAGCGGCTAACTGGGTAACCAGACCAATGATAATCAGCGAAGGGCTTTCAGATTGCGCGGCAAGATCACTCAGATCTTTTAACGATCCTTGCAATGTACGCTGCTGTTGACTGGTGCCTCTTTCCACAATAGCCACAGGCATGTCTGCACTCATTCCGTGTTTAATCAGGTTATGTGCAATACCACCACTCTGTGTTAACCCCATGTAGAACACCAATGTATGCGTAGCCTTACCCAATAGCGGCCAATTCAACTGATTCGAATCATCTTTTAAATGGCCAGTAATAAATTGTACACCTTGGGTATAATCACGATGAGTCAACGGGATCCCTGCGTATGCAGCACATCCAGAAGCAGCGGTAATACCCGGCACAACTTCAAAAGGTATGTTAAAAGGTAATAAGGCTTCAAGCTCTTCACCACCACGGCCAAAAATAAACGGATCGCCGCCTTTAAGGCGGATCACCTGCTTACCCTGCAGTGCAAGCTCCACCAATAATTGGTTAATGCCGCTTTGTGGTACACAATGGTTTCCCGCCTTTTTTCCAACAAAAAAACGTTCTGCTTGTGGGTGAATCAAGGCGATAATTTCATCGGACACTAAACGGTCATGTACTACAACTTCGGCTTGTTGCAATAAACGTAATGCTTTAACGGTTAATAAATCGGGGTCGCCTGGACCCGAACCGACTAAAATTACTTTCCCTGTATGACTTATGGCCTGTAGCTCATTCACTGTTGTTGATACTGCTTGTCCAGTCATTCTATATCCTTAGCTACTACGCCAGCCGTTCATGGCTAGCAACTATTCACAGCGCTATTTGTCACTGCTTTTACATCACTAATAAATACCATAGCTGTGCAAGGCTTACCAATAGCGGAGTAGTATAAGTTATATCAAGCGAAGCAAGATCAAAAAAGGCGTGAACTTTCGAACACGCCTTTTGGTATTTATTTGTCTATCGCTTATTAATTAAGCTTGTTGTCATCTTTGTCTACTTCAACAAAATCACCTTCAATAACACCGTCATTTTTGGCCTTATTATCAGCACCTGGCTGTTGTTGAAATGGCGACGAGTGTGTTGACGAGTGTGACGAATAATGGAAACCTTGCGCATTACCCGTAAACGTCGGTTGTGGAATAATACGATCTTTGTATTGGGCAATAATCGCTTTGGCTAAACGACCACGAATTTGTGGTGTAAGCACCAATAAACCTAACGCATCAGTAACAAAGCCCGGTGTTACAAGTAGCACACCACATACCAGCAGCATAATGCCTTCTACTATTTCTTGTCCAGGTGCTTCACCTGCAGCTAAACGCGCTTGTAATTTTTGCACCGTTTGTATGCCTTGGCTCCGCACCAAATACGAACCAGCAAACGCCGTTAAAATAATAATACCAATCGTCAGCTCTGCACCTAATAACGAACCTATCGACATCAGTACATACACTTCGATTAATGTCATCGCAGTAAATAAGAAAAATAAACGACCTAACACATTAACCTCTCAAAAATATAGTTATAGTAGACGACTTAGCTGAGTATATATTTGTCACTAAGTTATCTAAAAATCCGCACAAAACGATCAGAATATAAAGTAACATAGGGGTAATCAACCTAGTTTTCAAGCTCTAGTCTAGTAGATAGTCCATAATGCTAAGTAACTGACGTCACAATTAAGACAACTAAAACGTAATAAAGTTGGAAAAATGAAAGTAAAATTAACCCTATTACTCGCAAGTAGCTTTGTGATCCAAAGCGTAATGCCAGTGTATGCAAATATTAATGTTAGTCCATTTGCAAATAAACAACAGAGCGCCCCTGCATTTTTACCCGTCGAAGATGCATTTGTTTTTTCTCAGCTGCAACAAGCCGACAACTTAAATGTATTCTGGCAAATTACCGAGGGCTATTATTTATATAAGAATAAGCTGCGCGTAACAATAAACGGTAATGAGCACACGATAGTCGGGCTACCAGAAGGTAAAGACTATCATGATGAGTATTTTGGTGATGTCGAAATTTTCGAATATGAATTGATGTTGTCAGTCCCCGTTTCAACGTTAGCACCAGCGAGTAAAATAACGATTCATTACCAAGGTTGTGCAGTGGCGGGACTATGTTACCCACCCATGACAAAAACATTTATTACCCAATAAATCAGCGAGCAAGAGTTACCGCGATTCATTTTCTATCACATGAATTGGTAACTCGGCTGGTAGCCCTGTTTTATTGGTGTATATACGATCAAACTCATTCAATTTTCTCACCTTAACGGATGCAAAGCGAGACCATTTACTGGTATCAGCAACGAGCCAACCTTGGCGAGCGTTATCCAAAATACAACGAGACAGCTCGGCTTCTTGGGTTTCATGCTCCATCGCAGCCTGACTTTTAGTAATAGAGCCACAACTGACAATACCTATATCCGCTTCAAAACCACCGAAAAATGCTAATACACTATTACCGACGATATCTTGATGTTCACTTCTGAACAGCCCTCCCGCAATATAGACTTCAGCATATTTGTTTAACTCTAAAATTCGAGCCACTTGCAAATTATTGGTGATAACACGTAGCGATTTTTTATGTAGCAGGTAATGCGCAATACGTGTAATCGTTGTACCTATTCCCATCATCACCGTAGAGCCATCAGGAATAGCATTCGCAACTTCTTTTGCGAGCTTATCTTTAATCCCTGTTTCAACATCAGCACGAAATTGATAAGTCGTATTAGTGAGCAAAGCAGGTAAACTGACACCACCGTGTATCCGCCGTGCAATCCCTTGTTCGCATAACTGATTTACGTCTCGGCGTATTGTTTGAGTGGTGACATCAAAATAAGCCGCTAGCTCATCAATTTGAATCCCCTCAACTTGCTTTAAGCGCTGTAATATTTGTTGCTGACGTTGGTTTAATTCCATAAAACTACCTATTAAACTTGTGGGGCTTATCTGTAATAATGTTATCAACACCCCATGCCGTATATTTATCAATTTGCTTGGGATCGTTTAGGGTCCAAATCATTAAGGTTAACCCAGCCTCTTTAATCGATTCGGCCAAAGTTTCATTTAGTATGCGATGATCGATATGCAGACTATACAGCGCAAGCGGCTTAATCGACACCAGCATATCCGATGGTTTATTTTTTGTAATAAAACCGCGTCGTACTCCAGGGTATAAGGCTTGGCAGTGCTTTAACGCGGTCTGAGAGAAGCTTGAAAATAGCAATTTATCGATAGGGAAATTCAGCACTTTTACCGTTTCGACAACCCTTTCCACCAAAGATTTTATTTCATCCTCGCTATAAATCTTTATTTCAAGATTCATATTCAAGTCATTTTCTTGGCAAACAAGCAGTGCTTCTTTTAATGTCGGTATGGTTTCACCTGTAAATTCACTTGCAAACCAACTACCTGCATCTAACCCTTTAAGCTCAGCAAGCGTCAGCTCTCCGACTAACCCCTTGCCATTGGTACAACGCTGCACAGTTTGGTCATGAATAATGACAGGGATATTGTCTGCACTTAACTGTGTATCTATTTCGATCCATTTAATGCCTGACTCAGCTGCTTTTTGAATGCTGGCAAGCGTATTCTCTGGTGCTAGCGCTGCCGCACCACGGTGACCTGTGATCATATGACTACCCGATAAATGTTCATTTGAATATCCAATCACTATAAAAGGTTAAAGTTACAGAAATATGAAAATAGAACAAGCGCTGCAACACATTAATAACCAAGGCGCAATTAATAAATATATAGATAGTTAAGTATGATTCACACGATCAACCTGCATGTTCATATGAATGTAACATTGTTCACTTAGACTTAAGAAATACTCCAAGGCGAGTTTATACAGACAGTCTTGAATAATGAAATCTAATCATATTGATAAAGAGGGTTTAATAAATGAAAAAGCTAGTAGGAACAATGCTAACAGCCGCAGTACTTCTCGTCGGTTGTGGTAAACAAGGTGATGAATCGGTTTCCGCTACAGCAATCAAACCGATTGATATCAATATGAGTTTAGTCTTCACTCAAAACGAACTGCTTACCCAAGAATTAATTAAAGTGAGCGATAAAATTAGACAACGTTCCGATGGTTCTATAAATATAAAAGTCTTCCCTGGTGGTCAGCTGCCTGTTTACAAAGACAATCTTGAACAAGTAGTCAATGGTGCTAACTGGATCGCGGTTGAAGATCTTAGCTACTTAGGCGATTACGTGCCTGACTTTGCCGCACTCGCTGGCCCTATGCTTTACAACTCATATGACGAATATCTGGCCATGATGCAAACCGACTTCGTTGCCGACCTAAAAGACCAAGTTGAACAAAAAGGCATTAAAGTACTGAGCGCTGATTACATGTTTGGCTTCCGTCATATGATCACCAACAAAGAAATCAAAAATGCAGCGGATATGAAGGGCATGCGTATTCGCGTTCCAGGCAGTCAGTTATTCATTAGCACGCTTGATTCGATGGGCGCATCACCTGCGGCACTGCCTTTCCCTGAAACCTATGCAGGTGTTCAACAAGGTGTGGTTGATGGACTGGAAGGTTCTATCTTAACTATGTATTCAACTAAGATTTATGAAGTTGCGAAGAATATGTCTCTGACTAAGCACTTCTTAGGCACAGTCGGCATCTACATCTCTCCAACATTATGGGATAAGTTCACGCCAGAACAACAGCGAATCGTGGCGGAAGAACTTGAAGCCGGTGCTGCGTCGAATACCGCAGAGCTGATTAAACTAGATGCAGAATATACACAGAAACTTGAAGAATTAGGCGTTACATTTAATAGTGTAAATACCGCTGAATTTACTCAATTGACCGCTGATGTTTATAACCAGTTCCCAGCATGGAGTAACGATATTCATAGCACTATCATGAAAGAACTAGAAAAAATTCGCGCCGCTCAATAATCGCGAATAATGTAAGTAAAAATAATAAATAGTTATCGCGTGACTTCTCTGCTCATTGTTGAGTAGTCACGTTTATTGTTGGTTTACTCGCTGTTTCAGTAAATCACAGGAGAAGTAATGCGCTTTATACTAAAAAATATTGAAGAAATACTGGCATCCATTGCTATTTCTATCACGATACTTGTCGTTATTATCAATGTGTTCTTACGCTATGGTTTTGGTTTTGTGGTTCCGTGGAGTGAAGAACTCTCGGTTATTTGTTTTATTTGGGCAGTCTACCTAGGCATTAGCTCATGTTACAAACACAAACTGCATATGGGTGTTGACGTCGTTGTATCATTATTACCAGAGTCGATGAAATGTCCGTTTAGGCTTGTTGTATCGAGCTTTTTACTGGTAATCAACGTACTTATGGCTTACCTAAGTTACGACTACATGATGCTATCTAACAAGGTAACACCGGTGATGGGAATGTCTTATTTCACGATAAACGGTGTGCTATTTCTTTGTTTTTCTTTAATGACGATTCACACAGTGAAGTTTATTAAAGATGATGTAACACAGCTTCGAGAGAAGCGATTAGATACACGTAAATAGGTGACAATTGTGGAAAGCTATATTCCTATTATTATTTTATTTCTATTATTCTTATTAAATATTCCCATTGCCTTCTCGTTGATATCATCAGCAATGGTGTACTTTTTATTTATCAATGATTCAATTCCCGTTAGCTTAGTAATGCAACGCTTTATCTCGTCGACTGAATCGTTTCCACTATTGGCAATTCCCTTTTTTATTATGGTTGGATCCGTGATGAATTACGCGGGTATTAGCCGCAGCCTACTGGCCTTCGCAGATTCGCTGATTGGCCATAAAACGGGTGGTCTCGCTCACGTTAATGTCGCGTTAAGTACTTTAATGGGTGGCATTTCAGGCTCAGCGAATGCGGATGCCGCCATGCAATCCAAAATCTTAGCCCCAGAGATGACCAAGCGTGGATACGATTTACCATTTACAGCCGCTGTAACCGCTGCATCATCCAGTATTAGTCCAGTGATCCCGCCCGGTATTAACTTGATTATCTACGCATTACTAGCGAACGTATCAGTTCACCAGATGTTCATTGCCGGTTATGTGCCCGCATTCATGATGGCGTTATCGCTGATGGTAACAATCGCTTTTATTGCTCGACGTCGTAATTACAAACCTTCACGTTCAGTTCCAGCTCCCGCTAAAGAACGTTTACACTGTTTCGCTCAAGCTATTCCTGCATTATGTATTCCTTTCGGCATTATTTTAGGCATGCGTTTTGGTTTATTTACCCCAACTGAAGCTGGCGCAATAGCGGTATTACTTTGTTCTATCATTGGCTTATTTGTTTATCGAGTCTTAAAGCTCCGTCATTTCAAATATATCTTGCAAGAAACGGTACAGGGCACCAGTAGTGTCATGTTTATCATCATTGGTGCGATGGTATTTGGCTACTACATGACGTTAGAACAAATACCACAAAATGTGGCATCGGCTTTGATTGAGCTCACCGATAACAAGCTAGTTTTATTGTTATTAATAAATGTACTGCTATTAGTTGTCGGTATGTTCATTGAAGGTGGTGCAGCCATGATTATTCTGACTCCACTATTGCTGCCAGCGGTACTTAACCTTGGTGTTAACCCCGTACATTTCGGTATCATAGTGATCGTTAATATTATGATCGGTGGTGTAACACCGCCATTTGGTTCGATGATGTTTACAGTTTGTTCTATTTTAAAAGTAAAAATGATCGACTTTGTCCGTGAGGTTTTACCGCTATTACTTGCATTACTCACGGTGTTAATGATTTTAACTTATTCAGAAAGCTTGGTGATGTTTTTGCCGAATTTACTCTAATTATGAAGGATGTATAAAATGAATTCGGTACCAAACGAATTAACGCCAGACTGGAAACATGTGGAATGGGTGCTAACTGATGTGGATGATACCCTCACTTGGCAAGGAAAGTTACCACCAGAAACCTTAATTTCACTGGCTGAATTACAGCAAGCAGGTATAAAAGTAGTTGCCGTAACAGGCGCCTGCGCGGGTTGGTGTGACCATATAGCTCAGCTATGGCCTGTTGATGCCGTGCTTGGTGAAAATGGCGCGTTCATTATGGAAAAGGAAAATGGTTATTTAACCCTACGGGCCAATCGTTCTATGGATGATATTGCCCAACAACAAGCAATATTAAAACAGCAAGTAAAAGCGATTTTAGCGGATTATCCAGATCTAAATTTAACGCTCGATCAGTCATATCGATTATGTGAAGTCGCGATTGATATTGGCCAGAATAGAGCGCGTGTTGATGACGATATTATTGCTGAAGTTGTTGCTAAAATCCATGCATTAGGCGCACATGCAACAGCCAGCTCAATTCATATTAATGCATGGTATGGCGAACATTCGAAGAAAGCGACATCGTTACAATTTTTGGCCGAAAAAGGCTTATCACCACAAGCCATTTTAAATCAATCTTGTTACGTTGGTGATTCAATGAATGATCAATTGATGTTTGAAGCACTGCCGAAGACTGTCGGTGTCGCGAACATAGAAAAATATTGGCACAAGCTCAGTCATCATCCCAAAATAGTCATGAGCCAACCCGGTGGTTTCGGGTTTGCAGAATTTACCAAACAGTTACTCGATATTAAACGTAACTAATTAACCATTTCAAAAATACAGCCAACCATAAACAGATACTGCATTATCTGTTTATGGTCATGGTCAAAGCCAAATTTATCATTGCTATAAATATATTTAGACTTACTTAGCGAGCGTTAAATATACTTACTACGAACCAAAACGAATACCGGCACCACTGCAATCGCCATGAAGATAAAGATATTTTCTTTAAACTCTGGATAGAATAAACCCGATACAAACGTCAGCAGCGCAATAGCCAAACTAAACGGAATAGCCGCATAAATAGCTTGCACTGTCATGGTGTCTTCATCTGCAACATTTTCAGCTATATAACGCATCGCCGCCAAATGCGCGATACCAAAGGTCACACCATGTAATAATTGCGACAACATAATGACACTCACATCCGTCGCATAACTTAACGTTAACCAACGCACAATACTGCCTAATGCCGCAATCACAAACATCGTCGCCATACTCGTATTGGCAAACAATCGACGGCCAATCGCTAAAAAGAAGATCTCACCGACAACGCCCATACTCCAAAAATAACCAATGTAGGTTTCGCTAATACCAATGTCCTGCCAATACACTGCACCAAAGCCATAATAGGCAGCATGTGCGCCTTGCAATAATGCAGTAATTAACAAAAATGGCCAAAAACTTGGACGACTTAAAATAGTAATAAAACTACTGCTACGCTTACTACTAGTCGTAGTATCTTGCGGCATATTACGCGTAGGGGTCACCGTTAATAATAATAATGCTGATAAGCCAACAATAATGGTTAATAAAATAACTTTATGATCAAATGATTCAACAAGTAATCCTGTCAGAGCACTCGCAAGCATAAAGCCTATTGAGCCCCACAAGCGCGTCTTGCCGTAATCCATATTACTATAGCGAACGAGCTTTGCCGCCATCGCTTCACCTAACGCCATTAACGGTGAAAAGACAAAGTTGGTGAGCACCACCAGCAGAAAAACCACATACACATTATTGCTCAAGTAAAAACCAGCAAAGGTAATAATACTGGTTAGCGTTAAGCGGCGCATCGCCTGCAATAATGAAACCGTTGTCGTTAAATTACGGGTTAACAATAAAGCACCTGCAGAACGTGCTATCAAGGCAAAAGCAAGCATAGTCCCGATCATCTCAGTAGACATACCTTCGCCTTTTAACCACAACGCCCAAAATGGCAGCAGAACACCATAGACACCAAAGAATCCAAGGTAATATAAACCCATCCATAAGGTAGATGGCAGTGAGTATGGCATGTTAACCCTCTAATTATTAGTAAATAACACTGTAATAAGTGCAGCTATCTTGCGCTTTTATCATGAATAAATCATTAAGAAAAATAAATTAAAAAGTTGCGTGAAGTAACATTTTTAAAATCACATATTAACTATATAAGTCAAACTATCACAAAAACTCAGTGCTAATACTAAAGTCGTATTGATAGAAGTTTACCGCCGTGTCATTTTTATTCACAAGAGATGTGCATAACCGCAAGCGACATAGCGATATAACATCCAAAATAAAAAGGAATTAAATACCATTAAGGAAGAATAATGAGCGACACTAAACTATATCCGGTACCAGCTGAATTTGCGCAAAACAGTTTATTAAATGACAGTGCTTATCAAGCTATGTATAAGCATTCAATTACCGACCCGGAAGCATTCTGGCGTGAACAAGGGCAAATAGTTGATTGGATCAAGCCTTATAGCCAAGTCAAAAGCACCAGTTTCCAACCTGGTAGTGTCGATATTAAATGGTTCCAAGACGGTAAGCTCAATGTCTCAGCTAACTGTCTTGATCGTCACTTAAAAGATAACGCCAACAAAACCGCAATCATTTGGGAAGGCGATGATCCCAAAGATTCAGCAAAACTTACTTATCAAGAAGTCTATGAAAAAGTCTGTCAGTTTTCAAATGCATTAAAAGCCCAAGGCATTAAAAAAGGTGACGTAGTTTGCCTGTATATGCCAATGGTGCCAGAAGCCGCTATCGCAATGCTTGCTTGTACACGTATTGGTGCAGTACACACGATTGTATTTGCAGGCTTCTCTGCTGAAGCACTGGCCGATCGTATTGATAACTGCGGGGCTAAATTAGTGATCACCGCCGATGAAAGTCTACGTGCAGGACGTATCACCCGCCTCAAAGATTGCGTTGATAATGCCTTAGCCAAACCACAAGTAACCAGCGTTGAAAATGTCATCGTATTTGCACGAACCAACGCAGATATTACTTGGCATGAGGGGCGCGACCTATGGTGGCATGATGTCGTAAAAGACCAGCCAAGCGAATGCGAACCTGAAGCGATGAACGCCGAAGACCCATTATTCATCCTTTATACTTCAGGTTCAACTGGTAAACCCAAAGGTGTATTGCATACCACAGGTGGCTACCTTGTTTATGCAACTATGACCTTTAAGTACGTCTTTGATCACCAAGACAATGACGTATTCTGGTGTACTGCCGATGTAGGTTGGATCACGGGTCACAGTTATTTGGTGTATGGGCCGCTTGCGAATGCCGCTACCACGGTATTATTTGAAGGTGTTCCAAACTATCCTGATACTGCCCGCATGAGTCAGGTTATTGATAAACACCAAGTCACCACACTTTATACTGCACCGACTGCAATTCGGGCACTGATGGCCAAAGGCGATGATGCCATTACTGACACTAAACGTACCTCGCTTCGACTAATGGGTTCGGTGGGTGAACCGATCAATCCAGAAGCATGGCAATGGTATTACGACAAGATTGGCAACTCATCAACACCGATTGTTGATACTTGGTGGCAAACAGAAACTGGCGGGATCTTAATTACCCCTCTACCTGGCGCTACGGCACTAAAACCAGGCTCTGCAACACGCCCATTCTTTGGCATTAGCCCTGCGTTGGTCGACAATGAAGGTCACTTATTAGAAGGCGAAAATGAAGGTAACTTAGTCATCTTAGATTCTTGGCCAGGACAAATGCGCGGTATTTATGGTGACGAAAGTCGTTTTGAAGAAGCTTATTTTTCAACATTCCCGAACATGTACTGCACGGGTGATGGTGCCAAACGTGATGCTGACGGTTATTACTGGATCACAGGCCGTGTAGATGATGTCCTGAATGTCTCAGGTCACCGTATGGGCACCGCAGAAATTGAAAGTGCATTAGTTGCACACAGTAAAATTGCAGAAGCAGCTGTCGTCGGAGTGCCACACGATATTAAAGGACAAGGTATTTACGCATACGTCACACTGAATGCCGGAGAAAAAGCGGATGACGCATTAATGGCCGAAGTAAAACAATGGGTACGTAGCGAAATTGGTGCGATTGCTACACCAGATACGTTACATTGGACAGACGCATTACCAAAGACACGTTCAGGAAAGATCATGCGTCGTATTCTGCGAAAGGTAGCAACCAATGATACTGATTCGTTAGGAGATACATCCACGCTAGCAGATCCAAGCGTTGTTGATACTCTAATAACCGAAAAGCAAAACGCATAACGACCATAAGCGCTAGCCCTATCACTAATTCGCTAGCGATCATAATCAACTTATCGGTGTAACCCTCGCCTTGTTACATCGATTTTTTATTTCTGATACCAACGAACAACCTCAGTATTCATATTCAATCATCTCTGCATAATGCCCTATTTACACCGTTAAATAAGTCATGCACAAATTATTCTAGCTGATCAAACTGTTACTCGATCAAAATTATAGATAATCGCATCAATAACCGGCCTCCCCTCCCTTAAATAAGCAATGTGAGCGAGATAAAACTTAGAGTGTAAACTTTAATAAAATATCAGATAAGACCAGTTAAATGCTGTTATATTCTACGAAAATCATATAGTGTGTAGTGAATTAGCAACAATCGTACTTTATATTTATTTACGATTGAGGTTTTCAGAAGAGCTAGCAAAGACAACGTTCTTATCGACGTTAGCGTCATTTTACCAGACAATGGAAGCAATATGTCGAACAAACTAAGAATATTGTTACTCAACGGACCGAATCTAAATCTTTTAGGTAAAAGAGAACCTGAGACTTACGGCTATCAAACACTTAATGACATTGTAGAACATTTAAACGATGTTGCAACTCAGCACGATATTGCTCTGCGCCACGAACAGTCTAACGCAGAACACGAGCTCATTAATCATATTCATGCGGCAATGGGAAATACTGATTTTATCATTATCAACCCAGCTGCATATACGCATACAAGTGTCGCAATTAGAGATGCATTATTAGGGGTTTCAATCCCCTTCATCGAAGTACACCTCTCTAATGTACACGCACGAGAACAATTTCGTCATCACTCTTATCTGTCAGATGTCGCCAAAGGCGTTATTTGTGGATTAGGTGCTGATGGCTATGAATTTGCACTGCTTTCTGCTGTCAAACAGCTAAAGCAAACTAACAACAAATAAGAAAGAGATTATTATGGATATCCGTAAAATTAAAAAACTGATTGAACTTGTTGAAGAATCTGGCATTGCAGAATTAGAGATTTCTGAAGGCGAAGAGTCAGTTCGAATCAATCGTTTTAGCAGCGTGGCACCACAAGTACAATACACGGCAGCAGCAGCGGCAGCACCCGCTCCTGTAGCTCCTGTGGCGGCGCCGACTCCTGCGACAGCAGAAGTTGCAGCTCCAGCAGAAGTGGCAGGACATCAAGTTCGCTCTCCGATGGTTGGTACTTTCTATAATGCAGCATCTCCTGGTGCAGCACCGTTTGTAGCAATTGGTCAAAAAGTTCAGGTTGGCGATACACTGTGTATCCTAGAAGCAATGAAAATGATGAATCAAATCGAATCAGATAAAGCCGGTGTAGTAAAAGCTATTCTAGCAACAGATGGTCAAGCTATTGAGTTTGATGAACCACTTTTCATCATTGAATAACAACGGAGTTTACAATGTTGGATAAAGTTGTTATCGCCAATCGCGGCGAAATCGCACTACGTATTCTTCGTGCTTGTAAAGAATTAGGCATTAAAACAGTTGCTGTTCACTCAACAGCAGATCGTGAACTTAAGCATGTATTACTTGCTGACGAAACGGTTTGTATTGGTAAGCCAGCAGCAGTAGACAGTTACCTAAATGTGCCTGCAATCTTAAGCGCAGCAGAGATCACGGGAGCAGTTGCTGTTCACCCTGGTTATGGTTTCTTAGCTGAAAACGCTGATTTTGCTGAACAGGTTGAACATTCTGGTTTTATTTTCATCGGCCCTAAAGCTGAAACTATTCGTCTAATGGGCGATAAAGTGTCTGCGATTGCGGCAATGAAAAAAGCTGGAGTACCTTGCGTACCAGGTTCTGATGGTCCACTTGACACTGACGCACAACGAAATAAGAAAATTGCTAAGCGTATCGGTTACCCAATCATTATTAAAGCAGCCGGTGGCGGTGGCGGTCGTGGTATGCGTGTTGTACGTGAAGAGTCTGAATTACTTGATTCTATTGCACTCACACGTAATGAAGCAGGTTCGTTCTTCGGTAATGACATGGTATACATGGAGAAATTCCTAGAAAACCCACGTCACATCGAGATCCAAGTACTAGCTGACGGTCAGGGTAACGCAATCTACCTTGGTGAGCGTGATTGTTCACTACAACGTCGTCACCAAAAAGTAGTTGAAGAAGCACCTGCACCAGGTATTACAGCAGACCTACGCCGTCACATTGGTGAGCGTTGTAGTCGTGCTTGTGTTGATATTAACTACCGTGGTGCCGGTACTTTTGAATTCTTGTATGAGAATGGCGAATTCTACTTCATCGAAATGAATACCCGTATTCAAGTTGAGCATACCGTAACAGAAATGGTAACAGGCATTGATTTAATCAAAGCTCAGTTACGTATTGCAGCGGGCATGCCGCTGTCAGTATCCCAAGATGAAGTGCGTTTAACAGGTCACTCAATTGAATGTCGCATTAACGCTGAAGATCCGGAAAGCTTTATTCCAAGTCCAGGTCTGATCAAACGTTTCCATGCCGCTGGCGGTTATGGCGTACGTTGGGAGTCACATGTATATGCGGGTTATAAAGTACCACCACACTACGATTCAATGATCGGTAAGTTAATTACTTACGGTGAGAATCGTGACGTTGCAATCTCAAGAATGCGCAATGCATTAAGCGAGATGGTGATTGATGGTATTAAGACTAATATCCCATTACATTTAGACATTTTAAGTGATGAAAACTTCCAGAATGGTGGCACTAACATCCATTATCTAGAGAAGAAATTAGATCTAAAAGCGAAAAACGCGAAATAGATTCTAAACTTGCTCTAAATAAGAGTTAACCTCATTAAATATCAAAAAACCCAAGCGATTTACTCGTCTTGGGTTTTTTATTATACGCCTAAACTCAACTGGTATTACCTCTATAATAACCACCCTACTTATCTGCATTCCCCGTCTCACATTACCGATGAATATCTAAAACACGTTATAAAAATAAACGAAAAACACTAAGAAAAATATTCGCACAATACCGAACGCCAAAAAAAACACCTTAAAAAACAACAGCTTAAAAAACAACAGCTTAACATCAGGGTGTGAATAACACCTTTCATATAGACCTTTTATCCTGATTCTGCATATAATTTTTATTCATCATTGCTATAGGCATTCTTTTTTCGACCATTAAAAAAAGTACTATGTACAAACACCCCGTAATCACTATACATTTTATTGTAGTTTAATATCAGTTTTAACAATGAGATAGGATATTTCATTGCGTCAACAGCGTTAATTTGGGGAATATTATGAAGCTAAAACCTATACTTTCGGCGGCAATATTTACCGGCTTATTTTCAACAGCAGGTATTGCAGGGACGATCACTTCACAGGACGACAATGTGGTCGTTGGTTACTGGCACAACTGGTGTGACGGTGGTGGTTATAAGGGAGGTAACGCCCCTTGTATTGACCTCAGTGAAGTCAACCCACAATACAATGTAGTCAACATTTCATTTATGAAAGTTTATGATACCGCAGAAGGTCGAATCCCAACCTTTAAGCTAGACCTAACGATAGGTATGAGTGAAGCTGAGTTTATCGAGCAGATCAATACCCTTAACAGTCAGGGACGCAGTGTACTACTCGCCCTTGGTGGTGCAGATGCACATATCGAGTTAACTCGTGGTGATGAAAATGCACTCGCAGCAGAGATTATTCGTCTTACAGATCGTTATGGTTTTGATGGTCTCGATATCGACTTAGAGCAAGCTGCGATTACGGCGAAAGATAATCAGTTTGTTATCCCGACCGCATTAAAAATGGTGAAAGATCATTACCGTAAAACCGGAGACAACTTTATGATCACCATGGCGCCCGAATTTCCATACTTAACTGCAAATGGTGCATATACACCTTATCTGACCGAGCTCGATGGTTATTATGATTTTATTAACCCACAATTCTATAATCAGGGTGGCGATGGTCTCTGGATTGAAGGCGTGGGCTGGATAGCACAAAATAATGACGAGTTAAAAGAAGATTTTATTTACTATATTGCTGACTCTCTCATTAACGGCACGCGTAATTTCTACAAGATCCCACATGATAAACTAGTGTTTGGACTGCCTTCGAGTAATGATGCCGCAGCCACTGGTTATGTCAAAGATCCTCAAGATTTATATCGTGCGTTTGATCGTTTAAAAGCACAAGGACAGCCACTGCGTGGTGTCATGACCTGGTCCGTAAACTGGGATATGGGTACAGACTCAGCGAACAATAGTTATAATCAGAAGTTTATTAAAGATTACGGCAATTTTATTCATAATCAATTACCGCCAGTCGTCGATATGACACCAACCTTGGCTGGTATTGTCGATACACGCATCGAACTTAATGCTAGCTTTAATCCTTTAACAGGAATTACCGCTAAAGATTACCTGGGTAATGACATCACAGGTAATATAGAGATATCAGGTCATGTTGATACTAATCAAGTCGGTGAATATCTATTAACGTACAGCGTCAGTAGTCATGATAAAACAGAAAACCAAGTACGTAAGGTAACGGTATACGAAGTATTACCAAGCGTTGAAGGTATCACAGATACCACGATTGTTATTGGGAGTCAGTTTGATCCAATGCAAGGGGTTACAGCAAACCATCCAACCCAAGGCGATCTCACCAGTAACATCACTGTCGCGGGAGAGGTAAATACCGATGTTGTAGGTAAATACGAGTTAACTTACACCTTAACCTACGGTCAAGATAATCAACAGATCATAACGAATAAACGTACTGTTACCGTGGTAAGCGATGCGATAAATGACAGTGACTGGCAAGCTGATACCATCTATGTTCGCGGAGACAAAGTCACTCATAACGGTTCAACCTGGACTGCGCATTGGTGGACAAAAGGTGAAGAACCAGGAACGACAGGGGAATGGGGAGTTTGGCGCAAGTAGTAAGTAACGAAGCGCTTTATAAATACATAACTTAAAAAAATCCAGTATTAGCACACGTTAATACTGGATTTTTCATGATCTTTATTACTCACTGAACAGTGTATTACTTATCTGCTTTACCGGCCGCATTAGCAAACTTAGCCAACTGTTTATCTAACCAGAAAGGTGTCGCTTCGTTATCTTCACAACGTTCTTTACGACGAATCGCATTACGTACCATCATGGTACCTAACCAACGCACAGGTTCAGGTGGAAAGCCGCCTTTCGGCCCTGTCGTTAAGCCGTTATCACTCCATTTGTCATTATGGCCAAGTAACATAGATGATAATATTTTGCCACCGATCCAAGTCTGGCCAACGCCACTACCTGAATAACCAAAGCCATAATAAATATTGCCTACGTCTTCAATTTTACCAAAAAACGGCAGTCCAGTTGCAGAACGATCGGAAGGGCCAGTCCAAGTCACCGCAAACTCTTCATCCACCAACGTCGGAAATAATTTATCAAACGACTCACGTAATAACTTGCCATAGCGAGTCGCTTTATCGAATAAAGGTCTAACTTCATTGCCATAAGAGAAATGATTACCTCCCTTACCTAACATTAATCGGCCATCTGGCGTAGTACGGTAGTAATGCACAAAGGTACGTGAATCCAGCACGGTTTTACCGTCTACCAAACCCATTTTTTTCAGCTTTTCTGGTATTGGTTTAGTGATCGCCATATCTGAAGACACCACTACGATCTTATTTTTAAATTGTGGGAATTGCTCTAACATCCACGCATTCAAAGCCATCACAGATTTCGTCGCGTAAACAGTCCCTTTCGGAGTATTAATCACAATTTTATGCTTTGTGTTTTTATTGCTATTGGTTGACGTAATCGAATTATCATTAATGGCCAACATCGGGGTTTTTTCATAAATACGTACCCCGAGCTGTTCTGCTACGCGCTTTAAACCACGTGCTAATTTACCTGGTTGTACACTTGCGGCAACAGGAGAGAAATACCCTGCTTGATGCAATTCAGACCCGGCATGTAACTGTACTTTCTTCGCTTCCCACGCCTGCCAACTGTTTAATTCATGTTTATCTAACGCGGCTAACGTTGCCTCTAAACCACCGCTTTGCGCAGTATTAGTCGCGGTAAATAGAGTCCCATCACGACGCAGTTCTGCATCAATTTTATACTTTAAACAAAAGGCTTCTATTTCATCCACGGCTTGTTCTGACGCTTTCACGAGTTCAACCGCCTGCGCTTCGCCATACAAACGTCGCATCGACAAGTACTTGGTCGACCACGTTAACATGCAACCACCATTACGACCCGATGCGCCACTACCACAGAAACTTTTTTCTATGATCATTACATCCAGTGTTGGTTGTTGCTGTTTTAGCTGAATCGCTGTCCATAACCCTGTGTAACCACCACCGACAATACATACATCTGCGACGGTATCTGCAGTTAGGGTTTGTGGTTCCACATTATTCCGGTAGTCATCTTCAAGATCCATCGCTTGTTGAAACCAAAAAGGTTGAAATTCAGGCTGTTTAGTCATGATCACACTCTGTGTACTTTTATTTTCATGTAACGAAAAATAGCTAGCCCTATGACTAGCTATTAACTTTAACCACTACCCTGAGGCTTAATGGTTACAAGCGACAGGTTATAAGGCTAAATGAACGATTATGGACGTTCGCCGGCGGCTAAACGTGCATCAATATCAGCAACTACTTGCGGCAGGTCAGCAATGGTATCGATCAGATAATGGGCCTTAAATGGCGTGAAGCGATCACGGGCTTTTTCACGCGACAAGTGTAATGTGGCTTCATCTGCAGCAAGGTATTCCGCTAACGTCAGACCGGCCTCGTTACCCGATAGCAGTAAACCAACTGTCCACATACCTGCATTATGCCCTTCTTCAATGCCCGGAACTGAATCATCTACTTTAATACACGTACCAACATCGGTAACAGCCATATCAATCACATTCTTAAGTACCATATAAGGTGCTGGACGACCGCCTGCTGGTAAGTCATCAGTGGCGACAACACAATCAGGCACGTAGCCTTTTTCTGCAGCAACCGGAATTAGCTTGTCCATAACAACACGAGGGTAACCAGAACATGAGCCAATTTTAACGCCTTGCTGTTTTAAGCCATTCACAACATCGAGCGCATGTGGGATGGGATCGGCATGTTCACCAACTTTCGCTATCTGTAGCGGCATAAATGTTTCGTAAATCGCATCAATATCAGCGGTACTAATCGTCGAGCCAAACTGTGCTCGCCAACGCGCTGCAACGTCAGGTAATTCAGATACTGCTTTAATGTGATCCCATTTACCTAGTCCCATAGGTACACGCGCTTCCGCTAGGCTAATATCAAAATCATATTGCGCTTTAAATGCCGCAATAAAAATAGTGGTTGGTGCAAATGAACCGAAATCAACAATAGTGCCCGCCCAATCAAAAATAACGGATTGAACATGACTCAGTTTTACTGATTGATCTTGTACGATGTTAGACATAATAATATTTTCCAAAGTAAGCTTTTGTTAATGATTTTGTTACAGTTTTTCATGACACCTGATCTACTAACAATGCAGTTAAGCACGACAATACTGCGATGCAGGCAGCGATCAACGGTGTATTAACCTCTAAGTTAGTAATCACTTCACTCATGCACTCAATTCCCAATATTTAGCAGTTTCCATCGCCACTAACAAGCGCTGGATATCACTTGGATGTACATCACCAATATTACCAATACGGAAACAGTCAGCGTTTGACACCTTACCAGGATAGATAACAAAGCCTTGCTCTTTCAGACGGTTGTAAAATTCTTTAAATTGGTAATCTCTGTGTGCTGGAGAGTAGAACGAGGTAATAATTGGTGAATGTAAGGACGCATCAAGTAGCGTATCAAAACCCAGCTTCGCCATTCCTGCGACTAAGGTCGTTTGGTTTTCTTGGTAACGTTGATGACGCGCCGCAATACCGCCTTCTTCTTCAAGTTCCAATAACGCTTGGTAAAATGCACGCACAGTGTGGGTTGGTGAGGTAAAGCGCCACTTGCCACCATTTGTTTCCATACAATGCCATTGGTCATAAAGATCTAATGATAACGAACGTGCTAGCCCTTTGCATTTTTCCAGTTCACTTTGGCGTGCAATCACAAAACCAAAACCCGGTACACCTTGAATACACTTGTTGGCTGAACTGATCAGGAAATCAACCCCCAACTCAGCCACATCCAATGGAATACCGCCAAAGCTCGACATCGCATCCAAGATCACGATCTTGCCATGTTGTTTAGCCATTTTGATTACATCATCAATAGGATTAAGCATGCCAGTTGTCGTTTCGCAGTGCACAATCGCGACGTGGGTAATACTGTCATCGGCGATTAATTTCGCTTCCACTTCAGCGATACTGGGTTGCGCTGTTTCACCCGGTGCAATCACGTCACAGGCAATATTTAAATAATCTGCAATCTGGGCTATACGGGCACCATAAGCACCGTTATCAACCACCAGCAGTTTGCCATCAGTAGGAATAATACTGCCGATTGTCGCTTCTACCGATGAAGTGCCACTTCCTTGCATCAATACACTGGTATAACCCGCTTGCTGTGTTGCTAGTTGAACTAACTTAGCGCGGATAACTTCAACAATGTCTTTGTTATATTCATCATCCCAAGTACACCAATCTTTTAGCATGGCTTCTCGTACACTTGCTGTAGTAGAAAGTGGACCCGGTGTTAGTAATAAATATTCGTTTTTCATCTCTGCTTCCATTTGGACTATACCAGTTGATGAGAACTCTAGCAGTGGATGACTAGCTTGGTAAATAGCCCAACAGCAGAATTCATAAAAGGTTCATACTCACGAGTTTTAGAAAAACACCGGGACAAAAACGCAAATATAAAAAGAGATGAAACTTCCTAATTAATTGAATTTAAATAAATTGATCATATTTCTGTCACAAAACAACTCTATCATCGAACTCAACAAATCTGGTGCAGACCAGAATCAACCGTTAATAATTTTTGGAGTTACACGAATGAAACAACGTTGGATTATAGGTTCTATCGCTGCCTTAGGCGCCTTATTCACTGCACCAGTATTTGCCGCAGAAGAAGTGGTGGTTTACACCGCATTTGAAACTGATGTGTTAGCGAAATACAAAGTCGCCTTTGAAAAAGCTAACCCTGATATCGAAATAAAATGGGTGCGAGATTCAACAGGTATCATGACGGCAAAATTACTTGCCGAAAAAAATAACCCGCGTGCAGAAGTTGTTTGGGGACTGGCAGGGTCATCAATGGCACTGCTTAAAAAATCCGGTATCCTGAAACCTTATTCACCAAAAGGCGTCGAAAACCTGCGAACTAGCATGATTGACCCAGAAGAAAACAAAGCTTGGTATGGTAATGATGCTTGGTTTAATGCCATCTGCTTTAACGAATACGTAGCAAAACAGTACAACCTACCTAAACCGACATCATGGGATGACCTGCTTAAGCCTGTCTACAAGGGGCATATTGCGATGCCAAACCCAGCATCATCGGGCACAGGTTATATGCAAGTATCGGCATGGTTACAAACCATGGGTGAAGATAAAGGTTGGAAGTAT
This sequence comes from Moritella sp. 28, assembly GCF_018219435.1. NCBI lineage: Bacteria > Pseudomonadati > Pseudomonadota > Gammaproteobacteria > Alteromonadales > Moritellaceae > Moritella > Moritella sp. 28. The sequence continues at coordinate 4,667,664 of NZ_CP056121.1, forward strand.
ATGACCAAACTGGATGACAATATTGCACATTACACCCATTCAGGTTCAAAGCCTTGTGTACAAGCAGGCATGGGCGAAGTAGCGATCGGGGTATCGATGGCATTACGTGGCGCAAAACTAAAAACCCAAGGCGCGCCACTTGACGTGATCTTACCTGCCGGTGGTATTGGTTGGGAATCAGAAGCGGTTGGCCTTGTTAAACCATCTGCAGCAGCCAAGCGTGTTGTGGATTGGTCAATCTCAAAACGAGCCAATGAATTATATAATGAATCTTATGCATTAGTCGGTCATAAGGACGTCAGTAAAGCCGTAAAGAACTATCCAAACGTACAAGAAGCGATGGTTGCAATGGACTTTAGTAAAATGGCTAATGATCGTAAAGATGTACTGCATACATGGTCAGAAAAATTCGATTCAAAATCTGAAGCGAGATAATGATTAATCTAGCTAATTAAACATCAAAGCTAGGCGTTATTTATAATGCCTAGCTTTATCGTTTATGGACAATTATTATCCACATAAAAATATTAAACACCCATCCTGAATCACTATAAATAATTGTAAAGACTACCAAAAACACTCTAACCGTCATCTAACTGTCATCAAACTGTCACTAACGCTGCCTACCATACTGGTATAGTCCAAATAACTTATGAGTAGTCAGATGAGCACGTATCTCAACATCAATAACCTTGTTAAAAAATTCGGTGATTTCACCGCATTAAACGATATTTCTTTGCAGATCAATCAAGGCGAGTTCATCTGCTTTTTAGGTCCTTCTGGTTGCGGTAAAACCACCCTACTTCGTGCGATTGCCGGATTAGATTTAGCAACATCGGGATCTATTTTACAAGACGGTAAAGACACTACCTTCTTACCGCCAGAAAAACGTAATTTCGGTATTGTATTTCAATCTTATGCCTTGTTTCCCAACTTAACGGTTGCCGAAAATATCAGTGTGGGTTTACACAACCAAGGTAAGTCAGTGGCCGAAGCGGTGGACATTGTTAACCATTGGTTGGGGATTATTGGTTTAGCTGATTCTGCGCCTAAATACCCGAACCAACTATCTGGAGGCCAACAACAACGCGTTGCACTGGCTCGAGCATTAGCGTTATCACCGGGATTATTACTGTTAGATGAACCACTTTCAGCACTGGATGCCCAAGTGCGTTCTCATTTACGTGAAGAGATCCGTACCCTACAACGTAAACTCGGTATTACTACTATCATGGTAACCCATGACCAAGAAGAAGCCTTAGCGATGGCAGACCGTATCGTGGTCATGAATCACGGTGTGATTGAACAAGTGGGTACCCCACAAGAAATTTACGATAAACCCGCATCACGTTTTGTCGCTGAATTTGTCGGTAACATGAATTTCATTGCCAGTTCAGTGATCAGCAGCCAGCAAATTCGTATTGCTGAAACCCTGCTACCAAAACCAAAAGAGACGTTAAACCGTGGTGACATGTTTGACTTAGCTGTGCGCCCTGAAGACATTCAATTTAGTGATGATCCGCAAGGTTTGCCCATACAAGTTAAAGCAATGGAATTCCAAGGGACTTATGTGCGAGCAGAGTGCCAACTAACGGGCAATATGAATGCACCTATAATTAAAGTTGACGTACCGATTCGTGAAGTTAGAGCGCTCGGTTTAAACAATGGCGAATTTCGTCGTATTCGTTATAGCGACAATTACACCCATATATTCCCACGTAAACGAAGCAACTCACCAACCACAGTAAACACACAAGCGGTAGAGGCTTAATATGGATACGATCATCAATAAAAAGCTGATTACGCCAAATTATATACAAAGACTCACACTGGCGTTTAGCCGAGATAGCGCCATTCTTGCCAGCATTTTAATTATCTTAACTGTGCTGATGGGCTTTTTCATTTTAGCGCCGATGTTCACCATGTTTGCCAAAAGCGTCCAAGATATTAATGGTCATTTTATTGGTTTAGCAAATTTCACCGCGTATTTTGCATCCAGTGCTATGCTCAACTCGATTGCAAATACAGTCACGGTGGGATTAGTAACAACAACGATTGTTGGGGTATTAGCCTTTAGTTATGCTTATGCATTAACACGTAGCTGCATGCCATTTAAAACTTTATTTCAAATTATTGGCTCGGCGCCGATCTTAGCGCCATCATTATTACCAGCACTGAGTTTAATTTACTTATTCGGTAATCAAGGCATTGCCAAAGAGCTACTCGGTGGTGCATCCATTTACGGTATTGTCGGTATAACCATCGGCCTGACATTCTGGACCTTCCCTCATGCGCTAATGATTTTAACCACGGCATTACGCACTTCCGATGCCCGTTTATATGAGGCGGCAACCGTATTAAAAAATCATCCGATCAAAACATTTTTCATGGTGACCCTACCCGCAGCAAAATACGGCGTGATTAGCACACTCATTTTAGTGTTTACCTTAGTCGTGTGTGATTTTGGTGTACCCAAAGTGATTGGTGGCAGCTATAACGTGCTGGCAACGGATATCTTCAAGCAAGTCGTTGGTCAGCAAAATTTTGCCATGGGGGCAGTAACCAGTGTGTTACTGTTATTACCTGCAGTACTGGCTTTTGCCATTGATCGTCACGTGCAGCGTAAACAACAAAATCTATTTGATTCACGCTCTGTCGCTTACACACCCAAACCAGATAAATTACGAGATGGTATCTGTTTCTTATTCTGTAGTTCGATAGGCTTGGCGATTATCACCATTATCGGCATGGCAATATATGCATCATTTGTCACATTTTGGCCATGGAACTTAACCTTAAGCTTTAACAATTATAACTTTAGTGAAGTGAGTACCTATGGCTGGTCGCCTTATTTTAACTCATTAACGTTAGCAAGCTGGGTTGCTGTTATTGGTACTATAATTATTTTTATTGGTGCCTACGTGATTGAAAAAGGCCGTGGTTTTGGCCCAATTCGTCAACTATTACAAATGATCACTATTATTCCAATGGCGGTACCAGGTATCGTATTAGGCTTGGGTTATATCTTCTTTTTTAATGACATAAACAACCCACTAAATGGCCTATATGCAACCATGCTCTTACTGGTGGTTAATACCGTGGTACATTATTACACGGTTGGTCATATGACAGCATTAACGGCGTTAAAACAATTACCGGCAGAGATAGAAGCGATTTCAGCATCGATAAAAATGCCACAGTACAAATCATTCTTTGTCATTACGCTGCCAATTTGTACGCCAGCTATCATGGATATAGCAGCTTATCTGTTTATCAATGCATTGACCACCACATCAGCCGTTGTATTCTTGTATGCAACCGATACAATTCCAGCATCAGTGTCAGTATTAAATATGGATGATGCCGGACAAACAGGTTCTGCGGCAGCGATGGCTGTGATGATCTTAATCACCGCGGCGATCGCTAAAGTGATTCATTTAATTGCGGCATCGTTTATCAATAAACGAACTCAGGCTTGGCGTCAACAAAATTAATAACAGACCATTTATTGCTGCCTGGCACTGACATCGCTAGGTAGCTTATCGCTCGACCCCACTTGTTCGGCATAAAATAAATGAACTAGCATCAGAGGCTTTTGTGCAATACCTAAAAATTAAAGAAGAAATCCTACAGCAAATCGAATCGGGATTATTAACCTCAGGACAAAAGTTAACGTCAGAGCGCAAATTAGCAGAGGCATTCAATACTACCCGCGTGACGCTACGCGAAGCATTGTCTTTATTGGAATCTGAAGGTCGGGTATATCGTGAAGACCGTCGCGGCTGGTTTATTTCCCCAGAACCATTACGTTATGATCCAACCAATACCACCAATTTTCACAATCTCGCTCTTAGCCAACAGCGCATTCCGAAAACAGAATTGCTCAGTGCAAGCATAGTACCAGCCGATAAACATATCGCTCAATTATTACAAATAACACCACAGACTGAAGTCATCCGTATCCATCGCATCCGTTATTTAGAAGAACGTCCGGTTGTTCTTGTGACGAACTATGTATTACCTGAACGACTACCAAACTTACTCAGCCACGATTTATCGGCGTCATTAACCGATATTTATCAACAACACTATGATACGCTTTATCAAAGCACCCATTATCGGATCCGTTCATCGTCATTAGTTGCCGACACTGCCGCCCCATTACGTGCGACGTCAGGCTGCGCAGCCATGTATATAGAGCGAGTGAATCATGATCAACATGGCCAGCTACTTGATTGTGATTTGGAGTATTGGCGCCATGATGCGGTAACGATTGAAGCGCAAGCGACTCGCCAGAAATAAACATGAGTAATAGACTATTCCAATAATTCATCGTATATAAGCATCAAACATCGCGCTTTAAAGAGTGAAATAGGCTGTACTTTGTCAATGATTAAAAATAATGTAACATATCAATCAAGCTCGACTAATATAGTCATTGAATGCCCTATGTAAGTACACGCATATTTAACACTCTAAATGATAGGAATTTTATCCATGGAATATCTTGAAAAACTACTAGAGCAAGCCCCTGAGATTGCCGCTATTTACGGCACAAAAATATTATTAGCGTTAGTCATTTTTATCGTCGGTAAATACCTTGCTGGCGTAATGAAAAAAATGACCTCAAAATTACTGCTTAAACGTAATATAGATAAAACAGTAGCTTCTTTTATAAGTAACATGGCATGGACGCTGGTATTTATATTTACCATCATCGCCACCCTTAGCCAGTTTGGGGTGCAAACAGCCTCTCTGGTTGCGATTGTCGGTGCCGCAGGTTTAGCCATCGGTTTAGCTTTGCAAGGTTCACTTTCCAACTTTGCCGCGGGGGTACTTATCGTCATCTTCCGTCCTTGTCGTATCGGTGATTACATTGAAGCTGCGGGTGTAGCAGGTACAGTTGATGAAATTACCATCTTCTCTACACGCTTAATCACACCAGATAACAAAGTTGTGATCGCACCGAATGCCGCAATCATGGATGGTACAATTACTAACTATTCTGCATTAGGCCAACGTCGTTTAGACCTTGTGGTTGGCGTATCATATGACGCAGATATTAAGCAAACGAAAGCGCTTTTAATTAATGTTATCAAAAACAACGAATTTACCCTACAAGATCCAGATTACACAGTAGGTATCCTAGAGTTAGCAGACTCATCAGTAAACTTCGCGGTACGCCCTTGGGTTAGGACTAGCGATTACTGGGGTGCTTATTTTAGCATGCAAGAAGAGCTTAAACTTGCACTTGACGCTGCTGGTATTGCGATCCCTTATCCACAATTAGACTTGCATATACAAGGTAATCCAACACCACCAGCAAGCTAATGTTTAGCGATAGATAATTTTTATAGGTTCTTTACTATAAACAAAAATGGGAGCCAAATATGGCTCCCATTTTTATTGCTATGAATCTTTTTAGCAGTCTTGAACACTCAAAGATCACGACGTTCAAATAACGGTCCTTCTTTAAAGCTATATCCGCTAATATGGCTATGCGGTAAACTGCCCACCGCTTTGCCAAACTGGCGTTTATCTAAATTGATCAGATTCATGTGATCACCCGATTCAATAAACAATTGTTCCTGTTCAAACAACGTATCATCCACCAGCATATCCATACCATAAATCTGCCCGAGTGAGGGGATCGCCCCGGGTTCACAATCTTGAAATAGCGTCGCTAATTCATGCTCTGCCAATAAATAATACTGCTTTCCTGTTTGCCGATTAATCTCACCAATTAATACATGCTTGTTTGCAGGTACTACCGCCATGAGATAATCGCCGCCAATGTCGCGTAAAATGACCGCTTTAGTGACTTGTGAACTAGGAACGTGTGCAGATAGTGCAGAATTAAATGAACTTGCGGTGTGACGATGCTTAACTAAACTAAAATCAATATTGTGACTAGCCAAGAACTGGCCAACTTTGGTTGCCATACTCATTTCAGCCTCCATAAAATACTCTTTCAACAAGCAAAGTATGGAAGCTAAATCGCCACAACGCGAGTTAATCACGCATTATTTAATGAATGATATTAAACTGCACTTATTCTATATTTACGCTGTTTGTAACGCAGTAAAATAATGGCTAATAGTGCATAGACAAACCCTTGAATTAACAACTGAGTTTGAAAGTGTCTTACCATCTCAAAATCGGCGCCCATTTGATTTAATTGCAACAAACCTTGAATAGCGGCGGTACTTGGGAATAATTGCGATACTGCGACGAGCCAAGTTGGAATTTCACTCACAGGCCAAATAAAACCACTACTGAACAATACCGGCATTGAGCTAAATAAAATAACCTGTGTCGCCGTTTCAGCTTGGTTATACAATTGCCCTAAGGCCACCCCAAGACACACTACGGCCAACAAGAAAGGGACCAATAGCTTAAGGATATCCCATGCTGCCGCTAGGCGGTTGACACCATAAATATCCAATGCAAAACCAAAGTAATACAAACTAAATACCAGATACAAACTGAGGAACACGCAGCTACGCGCCAGTAACAACAATGTCGGTGATGCGGTTAACCAATAACCTTGCTCTTTCGCCCTTGAACGTTCGTTTTGACTGCCAGATAAGATACCACTGCCAATTAATAACGTTTGCTGCAAGATCAGAATAAACACCGCTGGCACCACGTAATCCAAATAACCATTAACCTGATTAAACACAGGTTGTAGGTTTAACGAAGCGGGCTGCCATTGTTGCTTAGCTAACAAGATATTTTCTTTATCAACCGTTAATCTCGCCACTTTAATCTGCGCTGATAATGTTCCGCCCGCTTTCAGGATCCCCGATGCGATGGTCGAATACGTCATAAAATAAGTAGCATCACCACCTAGCGATAAGGTGACCGCTTTTTTCATCAATAAATCACGGCGGAAATGTTCAGGAATAATTAAGAACCCTTTAATTTCTCCTTGCTCAATTAACGCTTCAGCATCCCTGACAGAGTCAACTTGACCAGTAATACGGGTATCAGGACTGGCATTAACCATGCGTATTAATTCGCGACTCATCGAACTGCGATCATAATCAATAACCACTATTTCAGCATTTCTTGATACTTGCTGAGAATACGGTAACGGATATAAGATCGAGTACATAATAATGCCACCAAATATAGTCAACAAAATACTACGGTCGGCAAAAATACTTTTTATTTCGAGTACAACAAGTGCCAAGAATTTATTCATCTTCATGCCCCATTGCTGGCTTGTTTATATTATTCAAAACGGCGAGCTCACGATGGCGCTTAATACGAAATATTGCCACAACTAGCGTCAATACAAAGAAGCCTAATGACGTGAGTTGCGGTAACAAGGTCATAAAGCCTTGCCCGTAATTAACCTGCCCTATTTGCAACTGCATATAATGCGTAATCGGTAATAACGAACGCCATATTTGTGCTAGCTGCGGCATACTTTCTGCTGGAAATGTCACTCCCATAAATGCAAATGCTGGGGCTGAATAGGCCGCGCCCATACTAATTGCTTGGGTCAGGTCCATCGTTAATGTAAAGATAAATAATGCTATCGCTTGACCTGCTAATACCCCCGCAACCAGAATTAATAATAAATAACCCCAGTTGCCATGCATGGGCAAACTTAAATAACCGTAAAAGAAACTTAAAAATAATAAACCATGGACAACAGAAAGTAAGGTATAGGGTAGTAACTTGCCAATCACAGCACTAACGACCGCACCATCCGCACGCTGAAACCAGTTATTTTGGGTATTGTTTTTATATTCCAACCCAAATGCCAACAGCACCGACACCAAAATAAAGATTTGCCATAGCGCAGGAATAGCGGCTGTGACCAAGAAAGGTACATAATTAGTTGACGCATTATAAAGCGGGTTAACTTGCGTTGATATCGGCGCGACAGCCCCTTTAATCACAGCTAGGTTCCCCCCACTCGCCAATGTTTTAACCGCATCAATTTGTGCTGTAAACGTGGCAAAGGTCTTCGCCATATTTGACGATACCAACTTACCAATTAACACGTACTGCGCATTGTAGAAAGTACTGACTTCTGGGGTCATCGCGAGATAAATTTGCTTTTCAAACTCACGCGGAATATACACGACAGCATACACCTCACCACGCTGCATTAGTGCTTTACCTTCGGCAAGACTTGTCAATTGAGCCGTCACCGCAAGCGAAGGACTGCCATCAATATAACGCACCAAGCTGCGTGACAATCGGCTGTGGTCTTGATCAACAACCGCGACAGAAAGATCACGTGGAATCCCCTGTGAAAAAATAGCATACACCAACAACATGCAAGCAATTGGTAACCAAGTCACCAATGATAGTTGCCATTTCGATGCCAATATCAGTTGGTTTTCCCGCTGCCAAACCGCTTTGACCTGAGTAATAAATAAACTCATCATCAAACCAACTTACTGCGCTGTCGCTGACGGAGCCAGCTCAACTAATACACTCATACCGACACGTAGATCAGCAATAGGCTTAACAGGTCTTGCTTCAATTTCAAAAGTACGTAAATCGAACCCTTTCGCACTGTCTGTCGATCGCCAAGTCGCATAATCCCCCATCACTGCAATATGAGATATTTGATATTGGTATGTTGCCTCACCTAACGCTGGAATACGCGCCGTTAATATCGTGCCTTTTTTCAACCGTGGTAATAAATCCTCACGAATATTAAATACCGCCCAGCTATCCTTAATATCGACAATACTCACCACAGGAAAACCAGTCGGTGCAAGCTCACCCTCTTTTAATAATATCTGTACCACTTCACCATCACGCTGTGCGTATTGCTTGGTATCTTTAGTATAAGACTCGACTTCAGCAACCACACCTTCCGCCATGCGTTCTTGCTCGATAGCCGCTTGTTTGGTTTCTTTACGCGCCCCTTCTTTAGCCATTTGATAACCTTGATACGCGGCATTTTGAGTATATTTAGCTGCTTGCCACTTGGTGTAGACTTCATCACGTTTTTGCTCAGGCAATACTCCGTCTTTATAAAGATTATCAACTCGCTGATAGGTTTTTTCCATCAACTCCGCTGCCGCTTGAGCTTTTTTCCACTGATCGTTAGCCGCAATAACTTGCTGTTCACGGGCACCTGATTCAGCTTGCTTACGCATCGCACTTGCCGCAGAACGACCCGCTTTTGCTTGCGCCAACTTAGCCTCTAATTCAGGACTCGCCAGTGAGAAGATTAATTGCCCTTGGCTAACCAATTCGCCTTTTTTTACGTCTACCGAGGCAATACGCCCCGGTATCTTAGACGATATATTATATTGCTCGGCTTCTATTTGACCTTGTAACAATATGCTTTTCGGCTCGTAAGCACTATTGAATTCAAATACCAGCCAGCCAATAACAGCGAGTGCGACTACCGCAATGATGCCTGTTTTAACGTTACTCATTTATTTAACCTCGATACCATTGATTTTTAGATAGTCCATAAAGCGATCGATATCGCCGCTAACAGATAGTAATTGTGCAAGTGATTTAACATAGTTATAGCTTGCAGATAGACGCTGAACACGAATACTCGTTGCATATAACTGTGCATCGGCCATTTCCAGTGATGTTGATAGACCTTGGCTAAATGCCTTTTGACGCAGTACCACAGTTTCTTCTGATAACGCTTGGCTCGATGCCAAAGAATTATATTCTTCTAACGCTTGGCTCATTTCGGCATAGGTTTTCTCCACTAGAATGGATAAATCTTGCTGCATTTGCATTTGTAATAAGTTCACACGACGTACTGAACTTTTTGCTGCAACAACTTCTTGCGAAGTACCCGAACGCTCAATAATAGGAATACGAACACCAACACCGACCATCCATTCTGGTACCGATTGGCCCATAACAGAGTCATCAGAATATAAATTATAATTACCGTACAGCATCACTTCTGGTAGATGCTTAGCGAAAGCCATTTCAACCATGCCTTTAGCTTGCTCACGCTTGGCATTTAAAACCGCAATACCAGGATGGTCTGTTAATGTTTTGCTTAAATATGGCGTTACAGAAGTCGCACTGTTATTCACAAATAACGGCGTGGTTGGTAATACCGAATCTTGCTGTTTTAACATCTTGGTTAACGCAAGTTTGGCAATTTCATAATCACGTAGCGATTTTTGCGCTTCAATTTGCGCTTTGTCTAACGAGACTTGCGCCATAAGTCGTTCAACTTTGGCTATTTGACCTTGCTGTTCTAATTTAATCGCGTGATTAAGGTGATCGGCTAAAGCATCCACCGCATCGAGACGAACTTGATACACTTGCTCGGATAACACCACCCCAAAATAATACTGCACCAATTGCGTAAATGTCGCACGCGTAGCTAAATCATAATTACTTTCCGCTTCACTCACTTGTGCTTCACGAATATCTTGTGCCGCGGTAATTCGACCGCCAGTATAAATCGGCAATACTGCATTCAATGAAGAGTGAGCTACATTTTGATTGGATAACGGGACGCTATTAGGGAGCATTCCAGCTATTATAGGGGAAATAGCACCCACTTTTCCTTTCACCCCTGATGTATCGATTTCTATCGGTTTATCTAAATGAGTATATGACCCCGTAATATCAACATTCGGCAAATAGAGCGACTTCGCTGCACTCTGTAATGCTTCAGAGTGCTTCACTTCTTCTTTTTTTGCTTGCAATGCATCATTTTTCTGCACTACTTGATACCAAGCTTCAGAAAAATCGATAGCAGCAGCTTGTACATTACAACTTAATGCAATGGCAGAAATAACGCCATAAAAGACTGTTTTCATACTTTATTCCTAAAATCACGCCGTTGTGGCATAGCCCGTTGATATTAATTAATTAATATCAAACAATTAAACAACGATGGGTAATATTTTCAATAACTGTACACACGGTCACGTTTATACAATAACAACCACAAATAGAGTTTATACTCTAAAAATAGAATGTAGAAGATGACAATGAATAACCAAGAACGAATGATAACGTATAAATTTGTTGATAACTATGTCAGTGTTAGACTAATTTTAATAACGCTTAGTCCATAAGCGCACAACTGTAGATGTTAATGCGCCATAGTTAGGTCCATAAAAAACGTAAAATTGCATTTAATTATCATATTCCGATGGTGTCTTATGGCTTAGGTGCGTACAATTATGCCCACGAAATAACTGAGAGAAAATCGATGCCTTGGATCCAATTAAAAATTAATGCTAACGAAGAAACAGCTGAGAAGATAAGCAACATGCTATCTGGCGCAGGAGCAAGTGCTGTCACATTTATGGACTCACAAGATACACCAATCTTTGAACCACTGCCGGGTGAAACACTGCTTTGGGGTGATACTGATGTAACAGGTTTGTTTGATGCAGATAAAGACATGCAGCCAATCCTCGCTTTCTTAGCAAAAACCAAGGTATTAGGTCCAGATTTCCGCTATAAATTAGAATTATTAGAAGATAAAGATTGGGAACGCGAATGGATGGAAAACTTTCATCCAATGCAGTTTGGTGAGCGTCTATGGATCTGCCCAAGCTGGCGCCCAGTGCCAGATGAAAATGCCGTTAACGTCATGCTTGACCCAGGTTTAGCATTTGGTACTGGTACCCACCCGACTACCGCCTTATGCCTAACATGGTTAGATGGCCAAGATTTAGCTGGTAAAACCGTTGTCGATTTCGGTTGTGGCTCTGGTATCTTAGCAATCGCAGCACTTAAACTAGGCGCAAAACGTGTGATCGGGGTAGATATCGACCCACAAGCTATCTTAGCAAGTCGTGATAACGCTGAACGTAATGGCGTTGCAGACCAAATTGAATTGTATTTACCCGCAGATCAACCTGAAGGTATCAAAGCTGATATCGTGGTTGCGAATATCCTTGCAGCACCACTACGTGAGCTATCAGGGCTTATCGTCAGCTTCTTAAAACCAGGTGGTAAACTGGCCTTATCTGGTATTTTGGATCACCAAGCAGCAGAATTGAACGAAATTTATCGTCAGCACTGTATCATGGATGAACCAACATTCTCTGATGAGTGGGCACGCTTAAACGGCCAAATCAAATAATACTAGCCATACTGTTTATTCTACATAAGCAAATTCAAAAACGAGGCTTGTGTAGATAAAACGAACAGTAAGTACGTAAAAAACGTGCGAACAGTAATTAATCAGGCTAAAATGCAAGCTATCTCAATTTCACATTTAATCTAAGTGAAAATTGAATAATAAGTAATTTAGCTCGATTATCTGTTGTTATAATTTGATTTTGAGGTGTTTTTTTTACTATTTAATGATTTTAACTAAAAAAATATTCAATAGTCTAATTATTAACCTTTTAACTCGGGTGAAAACTGCGTAACATACGCCGCCTTAGAGCAAATGAGCCGCAACAGATGAAAATAGGTCCTTATCTTCTGGATAACCAACTATTCTTGGCTCCAATGGCTGGTGTTACTGACCGCCCCTTCCGTCAACTTTGTCGTGAATTGGGTGTTGGTATGGCCGTGTCAGAGATGTTATCGAGTAACCCTCGAGTTTGGTCTTCAGAAAAATCGCAACAGCGTATGGATCATGCTGGCGAAACCGGGATCCGTTCAGTGCAAATCGCAGGTGCAGATCCGGCGTTGATGGCAGCAGCCGCGCAGCATAATGTAAAAAATGGTGCGCAGATCATTGATATCAACATGGGTTGTCCTGCGAAAAAAGTGAATAAAAAAATGGCTGGGTCTGCATTAATGCAACATCCGGAGCAAGTGAAGCTAATCTTAGACGCGGTAACGAACGCGGTTGATGTACCAGTAACACTAAAGATACGTACCGGTTGGGATCCAGAAAATCGCAATGGTATACAGATAGCAGAAATCGCAGAGCAAGCTGGAATTCAAGCCCTTGCGGTTCATGGTCGTACTCGAGCCTGCCTGTATAAGGGCAATGCAGAATACGACACTATAAAAGCGATTAAAGCTAGCATTAGCATTCCTGTGATCGCGAATGGTGATATTGATAGCCCAGAAAAAGCAAAGCAGGTACTTGAGTACACAGGTGCAGACGGTCTTATGATCGGACGTCCCGCTCAAGGTAATCCTTGGATTTTTCGGGAAATAAATCACTATCTTAAAACAGGTGAAAAATTACCCGTACCAACTGCAGACGAAGTTCGCCGAGTCATTTTGCAACATGTCGAAAACCTACACCAGTTTTACGGTGAGTTTAAGGGCGTTCGATTTGCACGCAAACACGTCGGTTGGTACATACAACACCAGACTAATGGTGTTGAGTTTCGTAAAAGCTTTAATGCATTGGAGAGTTCTGCTGAACAACACCTTGCATTAATGAAATATTTTGATGATTTAAGCTAACGAGAAGAGCAATATATGTTTGAACAAAATCTGGCTCCTAGTGCCCTAACAACTACTGCAACCGTGCAACAAGCTGAGCAAATTGTACAGAAACCATTACGTGATTCTGTCCAACAAGCACTACGAAATTACCTTGCACAATTAAATGGCCAAGACGTAGAAAACCTTTATGACTTGGTATTAGCAGAAGTTGAAGCGCCAATGCTAGATATCATTATGCAGTATACTCGCGGTAACCAAACCCGTGCAGCTGTGATGATGGGCATCAACCGTGGTACTCTTCGGAAGAAACTAAAACGTTACGGTATGAACTAAGCGTCATTGTCATAACGTAATGTAATAAAAAGCCAGCCCTGATAAATCAGGACTGGCTTTTTTTATACACAAAATAAGATGTGCCAATAAAATGAATAAATTATATTTCCGGCGTTAATACTTGATATACATATCCGGGTAATTCAGAACTCAACTTAGTCGCTAATCGTTGCTCTAATAATTGCTCACTTTGTGCAGAGATCTTAAATGGCCAACGTTTATTACTAATACTGCTGTTGCCATCCATCACATTCAATACAATGTTGCCACGTAACCAATACCACGCCTGACGTTGTTCTACAGCGCCTTTATCCAATGTTAATACTAGTTTGTATTGGCTATCATCTTTTAGCTGTACGCCAACCTCTGACGCCCCTCCCTGCAAAGACAATAACGCTTGATCATCTGTTGCCAACGTTGAAAATGATAATGCAGCTAAACGGCTTTTAATCATTTTAGTTAAGGTTTCGACCGAATATTCAACGTTAATGTCATTCCCTGTCACAACTCGTAGATTATTATTGTCATTTAAGCGTGTAATTTGGCGCTGACGGGCACTTTCTAATGAACTAAGGGCAATAAGAGGGTTCGGCGCTTGCTGCTCAGCATACTTCACTGCTGCACTTGTTTGTTCATCTGCAGCGCGTATTGACTGCATAAATAATGCCGCCGCAGGTGCTTTTTTCATTACTGCGAGACTAGACTGCTCACCGCTAACCGGATCCTGCCAGCGTTCGACAATACGGGTGCCTTGCAGAACTTGTTGCGCTTGCGTGTTTACAAAACGAGATAAGGTTTGCTTGTTATCGACCTGACGAATAGTACTGCCACTGGCATTACTTTGACTGATACTTGCTTCGCTAAAATCAATACTTTCATCAGCAATCGATACTTCAAAAATTTTTGCTAAATTAGCTAATGCACGATTATCTGCCACACTAGCCGATTTCGCTTGACCAGATGCGCTTAAATAAACGTTTTCAGGATAGTTAACATCAGCACCGTCTAACCAAGCTGGACGTTCAGGGGTACTACTACACGCGCTCATCAAGATTGCAGCAGCAGAAATTAAACTGGTAGAAAAGAATTTATTTATCATATGTTCGAGTCCTGTAACAAGCCGTTACTTGAACGCTAGCCCACATTGAATATAGGGCCAGCAATTCATGAATAACTAAGGTGATAAGGTGTAGTATGCCTTTTTAGCGGCACTTGAATAGAATAGTAAAACGGTTTTACCCGGCTTCAATAACAAAGGCTTCGCACTAACAACAACCGGAACATCGGTAATATTCGTCATTGCTACCGTCTCTGAACTCGGGTCATCCATACTAACAAGATTATCTTTATCATTAGCAAGTGTTGTATTTGACTGCGGTAAACTAAATCCGTTGTCAGATTCAGCGGCACTATTGCTAGTCTTATCGGTAATACTTGCGGTTGCATTAACTAATGTTGGGTCAACTGATGCTGCTAATACAGGTATAACGGGCGCGATATCAGTAACAGATAAGCCTCTAGTCTGGCTTGGTTGCTGTAAATAATAAGCGCCTGGATCTAATGCCAAACGTTGCACTTGAATACTCGCCGGTAGCATATTCCAGCTACGTACATCAGCCATTTCACTGACCATGCTAGTAACATTCAATAACAAGGTCGCTAATCCACCCTCGTCATTTTTCTTCACTTCGTGTAATGCAGTTTGTTTAATAATAACCCGCGCTAATGCTGCTGCATATATATCAGCAGACTCAGCATCAAGATCGGCACGTGCTAATAAGTTTACATCATCAAATATTTCAGTTTCGGCCGTTTTACCAAGTACGCTAAAGCGCCAAGGTACAGGTTTAACATAATCATTGTCATAATAAGGTAATGCCAAGGAAATGTTATAGCCTAAACTTGGTACATAAACACTTAAATAACGTTGTTGCTTCGCTGATACAACACCGCCCCAATATACTAAGACCAACTGACTTTTACTGCGATCAGGCGACTTTACGTCATGGCCAAATTTTTTCACATATTTAGCATGTTCAGAGCTGAGACCTAATTGCTTAGACGCAAGCAGTAAGCTGTCTTGCAATACTCTCGGTATCTTGATCTTACTGGTTTGCATTACTTGGTAAGCTTGGCGATAACTGATCATGGCATTATCGGTTTCACCGCCAAGTTCATACACCAAACCGCCCAAATAATAACTACTTGATACTAGCCCTGATAATCCATTATCCGACAGCCCTTTTGCCAACTCTTGCATTTGCAATACTTCAACACGGGCGCCATCAAGGTCATCTTCCATCAAGTAAGACAAGATCAATAACTGCTGTAATAACATTCGTTCACTGGCAGTACTGGTATAGCTCCGTAACGTTTCATTAACCGTTACAGCGCCAATGTTTTCGCTAACACTTAACGCTTGTAACTGATTAATTTCAGTTTTAGCGGCTTGTAGTTCACGAATACCACCCGCAAAATCACCATTTACAGCGCGCAATAAGCCTAATGTCAGTTTATATTGGGCTAAGTCACGCTCGGGGTATTCCCGTTGCGCAACGTCGGCCAATACCTGACTGGCATTACCATTATCTAGCGTTTGTGCCAAATCATTGAGTTGATGCTGCTGCAACGAGCAGCCTTGCAACAAGCTAAATACGATAACCGCGAGATAACGCCGCGAACGTAAAAATGTTAATACAGCTTTCATTACGACCTATTAATAACGTAGTTTACCGTTAGACACGAGTTTCTTCAGTTTCTTCTGACCAACCCATACTTTGCGGTTATCCGCTAGGCTGATTAGGCTTAAATCAACTTGGTAATAACGTACTTGCTCGCTAGATGCAGTATCAAGAATTGTGTTGATCTGACCTTTTAGGATAAAGTCTGCACCTTTCTCTTGGCCTGCAGCTTTACGTGTTGATTCAGAAGAATTTAAATCTTGGTCAATACGCTCTTCACGGATCTCGCTACGTTCGTCACTTGATGCAACAAACTCAACACGACCACTGTTAATTAATTCACGTTCCATTTCATTAACAAATGTTTTGGTATTAATGTGTTCATGGCTTAAATTACGCACAGAACCCACGATCACAGCAGGTGCTTTACCTGTTTTTGCCGCGAAGTTGCTATACCAAGGACGCGCTAGCGCATCGCTGATCATTTCCTGCGCTACCATTTGTGAATCAGTATCATTCCAAGCACCACTTAAATCTACCGTTTGACCCGCATCAATACGCTCTACAGAGGTACTACAGCCGGCTAATAATGACGATACTAAGATCGAGCCTAATACTAATTTGAATAACTTATTCATTGCTATTTTCCTTTCCAATTTGACGAACGACTATTAATAACTTACTAAATACGGTTACTGCTTTGATTCTAATGCTGCTGCACGCTTAATTGCCGCTTCAAGATCAGACAGGTCTAATTCTGCAAAAGCATAAATATCGCCATTGTCTGGGTTCTTCCAACGGCCAATAATTTTCACGCCATTCAGTGCTAATTTCGTTTTCGCTTTAATTTCGCGCTCAACATTAGCGCTTACTTCACCATTGGCAGCGGCTGTATAATCAGCCTGCATCGCATCAACAGATGTAGCTAGGATACGCGCTATTTCGGCACGTGCACGACTATCTGCAACAGATTTTTGTAAAGATTCGTCAGCAATGCCATTTGACATCCCTACACCGTGTAATAGACGGCCTGAATCATTTTCAACGGCTTGTGTACCAATATTAACCCAATCAGGTGCACCACTAACGCCTAAGTCGCTGTCAATGCTAGTTTGACTAGAACATGCTGATAATAAAGCCATTATTCCGGCTGCGACCGTAACTTTCAATGTTGCTATTTTCATGATTAACTTATCCCTAAAAAGTGTTTAGATAATATATAGTATTATAATTTAAAATAATATTTAGCCAAATACACTTACGTAGCCTTTACACAAGCATAAAAAAAACCAGACAATCTACCGATAGTCTGGTTTATTTTGTTCAAATTTACCGATATCGGTAGCTATGACAACTAAATTATCAAATAGTTATGACTTATATCGCATCCATTTGATCTAATGGCCAACGTGGGCGTGCAGTGATCTCTAAACTGTCATCGCCACCGTGACGTAAACGCTGTAAACCGGCATACGCGATCATCGCGCCATTATCAGTACAGAACTCAATACGCGGGTAAAATACTTCGCCGTTTTGCTTATTCATCATTTCTGCTAATTTGATGCGTAAGTATTTATTTGCACTTACACCACCAGCAACAACCAGACGCTTAATACCGGTTTCTTTAATTGCTCTTCTTAACTTAATCGAAATGGTATCTACAACCGCTTCTTGGAATGCAAACGCAATATCAGCACGGGTTTGTTCATCAACCGCATCTGCACCCGCTTCTTCTGCTAACTTCTTTTCTTTAGCAATCGTATTCGCCGCGAATGTTTTTAGCCCTGAAAAACTAAAGTCTAAGCCGGGACGATCAGTCATTGGGCGTGGAAACTTATAACGTCCAGCGACACCGTTATCTGCTAATGCTGATAATCTTGGGCCACCAGGGTAATCTAAGCCCAGCAGTTTCGCGGTTTTATCAAATGCTTCACCGGCAGCGTCATCAACAGATTCACCCAGTAATTCATATTGACCAATACCATCAACACGCACGATCTGAGTATGACCACCCGACACTAGCATCGCTAAGAAAGGAAAATCAGGGGTTTTCTCTTCAAGCATTGGCGCTAACATATGACCTTCCATATGGTTAATACCTAATGCCGGAATATCCCACGCATAAGCAATACTACGACCAACCGTCGCCCCCACCATTAATGCACCAACCAGTCCAGGACCCGTTGTATAGGCAATACCGTCAATATCATCTTTAGTACAGCCCGCTTCTGCTAATGCGGCTTTAATCAGTGGAATAATTTTACGCACATGATCACGTGACGCTAATTCCGGTACCACACCGCCATAATCGGCATGCAGTTTTACTTGGCTATAAAGTTGATGAGCCATTAGCCCTTGTTCATCACAATAAATTGCAATGCCGGTCTCATCACATGATGTTTCTATTCCTATTACGCGCATTTTATTCATTCACCTTATACATGACTGCACAATAGTACCTGCGCTATACTTATTTCTCCAGCGCCAAATTATTACGCTTTACATTTAATCGCGTTCTAGAGTACAATTCGGCACCATTTTTATAGAATTTCTATAAAAATATTTTTAGGTTCCAGATAACTTGGAACCATCAAGCCCAAAGGTTGGAAGAAAACATGCCAGTAATTAAAGTACGTGAAAACGAACCGTTTGACGTTGCACTACGTCGTTTCAAACGCTCTTGCGAAAAAGCAGGTATCTTGTCTGAAGTACGTCGTCGTGAGCATTACGAAAAACCTACTACAGTTCGTAAACGTGCTAAAGCAGCAGCATCTAAGCGTCTAGCTAAGAAACTGTCTCGTGAAAATGCACGTCGCGTACGTCTATACTAATCTCTATTAGTATAACTACTGTATGCATTTTAGGCTTATCCCACTGAGTAAGTTTCTGACTTAGTCTGCTGAAGATAACGCCTATTAACAAGCCGTGAACTCCTAGAGTCACGGCTTGTTTGCTTTTCAAGACTCATAAAATTTATTACCCTAGTCTTATAACGATGCCAGTACATAACTGATTTGTTCAAAATAAGTCACGTATTTACTGTAATTGTTACTGTAATTGCGATTCCCAATAATCTTCACACTCATTAGTTAGGTACATATGGCCGGTAGAATACCTCGCGACTTTATCGATGGCTTGATAGGTCGAGCTGATATCGTAGATATCGTCGAAAAACGCGTAAAGCTTAAAAAAGCAGGTAAAAACTACCATGCTTGCTGCCCGTTCCATAATGAGAAAAGCCCTTCTTTTACTGTCAGCCAAGATAAACAGTTCTACCATTGCTTTGGTTGTGGTGCGCACGGTAACGCCATTGGTTTTTTAATGGAATACGACAACCTTGAGTTTGTCGACGCCATTGAAGATTTAGCGGGCTTTTACGGTGTTACAGTACCCAGAGAAGAAGGTGGCAATAATAACGGCCCGACAGCACCTGAGCGTAAAGATTATTACCAACTACTCGAAAGTGTCACGCGCTTCTATCAGTACCAATTAAAAGAACACCCGAATAAACGTGTGGTTAATGACTATTTAAAGCAGCGCGGACTGTCTGCAGAAGTCATTACTAAATATGCCATTGGGTATGCAGCCCCAGGTTGGGACAACGTATTAAAACGCTTTGGCCGTGACAAACACACCGAAGAACAGTTGCTCACCACAGGTGTGTTAATTGAGAACGAAGGTCAATCACGTCGTTACGATCGTTTTCGTGAACGCGTCATGTTCCCGATCCGGGATAAACGTGGACGTGTCATTGGTTATGGTGGTCGAGTACTGGGTGATGAAAAACCAAAATACCTGAATTCACCCGAAACACCGATCTTCCATAAAGGTAAAGAGCTTTATGGACTATATGAAGTACGTCAGGCTTATAAAGAGATACCCAAAATTGTCGTGGTTGAAGGGTATATGGACGTGGTGGCATTGGCCCAGTTTGGGATTGATTATGCAGTCGCGTCACTGGGTACATCGACATCTGGCGATCACATGCAGACCTTGTTCCGCAATACCAATGAAGTGATCTGTTGTTACGATGGCGATAAAGCAGGTCGTGCCGCTGCATGGCGTGCACTCGAAAATGCCTTACCGCAATTACGTGATGGTAAAGATCTAAAATTTGTATTTTTACCCGATGGTGAAGACCCTGATTCATTGGTTCGTAACCAAGGTAAAGATGCACTTGAGCAACTGTTTAAAGATGCACAGACCTTACCGGATTTTTTATTCAGCCGCTTAAGCCAAGATATCGATACCCATACCGATGTAGGGCGTAGTAAATTAGCCAGCCAAGCTAAGCCGCTGATTGAAAAAATGCCTGACGGTTTCTACCGTGGTATCGTATTAAAAAAATTAGCACGTTTCTTAGCTTGGGATGAAGCCAAGTTAAATAAACTATTTACTACTGTAGCGACGAGTAAGCCGGCCAAAAAATCGCTCCAAATAACACCAATACGCCGCGCGATTGGTTTATTATTACAAAATCCTCACATTGGTTTTAACCTGCCGGTATTCGATGATTTAAAGCAATTAAAATTACCCGGCATTAATATTTTATTAAAATTATTAGCACAAACAAACAGTAGCGATCAGATCAATACAGCACAGTTATTAGAATATTGGCACGATACACCAGAGCAGAAAGCACTGATAAAACTAGCTGTTTGGGATCATGGAGCAGATGAAGCGGTCGAAGCAGAGTTTTTCGATACTTTATTTGTTCTTTCAACACAAGTCATCGAACAACGTTTCAGTGAACTACAATTGAAATTAGCGCAAGGTGGATTGACTAAAGCTGAGCGTTTAGAATATAAAAGTATTCTCGATGAATTAAAATCATCATAACGCTTGAAATATGATCCATTAAACCCCATTTAATGTACTAACAAAAAAGAGTCGAATTAAATCGATTTATTACACTGAGTTAAAAGCTTTCGCCTAATATAACGTGATAAAAGTTAAAATTACGCGCATTTTGACCACATAATTATACCAACAAGTAGAAAAAAGCACCGTTTAGCACTATACTGCTTTGTTTGCGCAGTGCTTTTGCGTCTGTATCTTTGAACCACGTCACCGGAGTGGAAGTATTCTATGGAATCCCCTCAATCACAATTAAAACTTCTTGTAGCTAAAGGTAAAGAACAAGGTTACCTAACATATGCAGAAGTAAATGATCACTTACCACAAGATATTGTGGACTCAGATCAGGTTGAAGATATTATTCAAATGATCAATGACATGGGTATTCAAGTGCTAGAAACAGCACCTGATGCAGATGATTTGTTGATGGCCGAAAATACAACGGCACCAGATGATGATGCCGCAGAAGCTGCAGCTGCAGCGCTTGCTTCTGTAGAATCTGAAATTGGCCGAACTACCGATCCTGTACGTATGTACATGCGTGAGATGGGTACCGTTGAATTATTGACTCGTGAAGGCGAGATCAAAATTGCCAAACGAATTGAAGAAGGTATCTATGCGGTACAAACTGCCGTTGCAGAATACCCAGAAGCAATTAACTCGTTATTAGCTGAATATGACAAGTTCCTTGCTGAAGAAACACGTTTAAGTGACATCATCACTGGTTTCATCGATCCGAATGCAGAAGATGTGGCACCAACAGCAACACATATTGGTTCTGAAGTTCCAACCAAAGAAACTGATTCTGATGATGCTGATGATGACGAAGATGAGGAAGAAGGTAATAAAGGCCCGGATCCAGAAGAAGCAGCTGAGAAATTTGCCGAGTTACGCAAATATCATGCAGCATTACTGAAAGGCATTAAAGAAGACGGGTTAGAACATCCGAAAACACGCCTACACGTTGAAATGCTAAGTGAAGTATTCCGTACTTTCCGTCTGATCCCAAAACAGTTTGATCGCATTGTAAATAGCATGCGTGACATGATGGATCACGTACGTGTTCAAGAACGTCTTGTCATCAAGATGTGTGTTGAACAATGCAAAATGCCAAAAGCAGCATTCGTTGAAGCATTCGCTGGCCACGAAACTGACATTACTTGGTTTGAAAAAGCACAGCAATCAGCAGCACCTTATGCGCAAGCATTACAACGTATCGACTTTGACGTACGCCGCTGTGTCAACAAATTAAAATTAGTAGAAAGTACTACTGGTCTGTCTATTTCACAGATCAAAAACATCAACCGTCGTATGAGTATTGGTGAAGCGAAAGCTCGTCGTGCGAAAAAAGAAATGGTTGAAGCGAATTTACGTCTGGTAATTTCGATAGCAAAAAAATACACCAACCGTGGTCTACAGTTCCTCGATTTAATTCAGGAAGGTAACATCGGTCTGATGAAAGCTGTAGATAAATTTGAATACCGTCGTGGTTACAAATTCTCGACTTACGCTACATGGTGGATCCGTCAGGCAATCACACGTTCTATTGCTGACCAAGCGCGTACAATCCGTATTCCAGTGCATATGATTGAAACAATCAATAAACTGAATCGTATTTCGCGTCAAATGCTGCAAGAGATGGGCCGTGAAGCAACGCCAGAAGAATTGGCCGAGCGCATGATGATGCCAGAAGATCGTATTCGTAAAGTATTGAAGATTGCTAAAGAGCCAATCTCAATGGAAACGCCTATTGGTGATGATGAAGATTCTCACTTAGGTGATTTCATTGAAGATACAACGCTTTCTTTACCAGTTGACGCTGCAACAAAAGATAGTCTTAAAGGCGCGACAGACGACGTTTTAGCAGGCCTAACAGCCCGTGAAGCTAAAGTACTGCGTATGCGTTTTGGTATCGATATGAATACAGACCACACACTTGAAGAAGTGGGTAAACAGTTCGATGTAACGCGTGAGCGTATTCGTCAAATTGAAGCAAAGGCATTACGTAAATTACGTCATCCTAGCCGTAGCGAACAACTACGTAGCTTCTTAGACGAATAATTGAACAGTTAATGCTCTTCTGCATTACAAAGAACACCTGATGGCGACATTAGGTGTTTTTTTATGCCCGCAATAAAATCAATAATGACGGCCCTATTTATTAACGGTAGGCATTCAGGTAGCGTCTTCGATGAATAATTGAACAGTTAGCTGATTTCTTGTCTAAGTTATTGAATATAGCCTAGACACGCAGAAAGTATACTTATATACTTTCTGCATCTTAAAGCGTCGTAAGAACGTTTGAAAGATCAGGGCCCTTAGCTCAGTTGGTTAGAGCATCCGACTCATAATCGGCAGGTCCCCAGTTCAAGTCTGGGAGGGCCCACCAATTCTTAGAACACTCGATAGCAATATCGGGTGTTTTTTTATGCCTGTAAGAAAGTGACTCTTGCCTATCTCTGGTTCTGACAGCTAAGCTAAGCTAGGCCTGACTCATATGACAGACCCTGCGATCTAAGATTTAGGTGTTTGTTCATTCTTTCTTTTAAAAGTACCTGAATCCGTGTGCGTAAACGCCCCTCCATATACTTCCAAACTCGTAATTTGAGAGTATTTCAATATGTCTTTTTCTGACATATCCAAAGACATTTTAAATTTAGTTGTTGTATCTTTTTCTGTCATAAATTTACTTTCAGCAACCCCCCTCGTTGAACTCTCAAAGTTAATGACCTGCCCTGCTTTACCTTCGGCCACTACGCATACCGCTCTTGGAATACAGAAAGAGTTATATACCATCTGATTTTTTTTATCGTAAATCAGATAACCTCTTTGATCATGAAATTTACCATTATCTCTTTTTCTAAAAACTTCTTGTTTGTAATATAGAGCTGTTAGATATTGTTCACTTGCATTTGTTGCATCTGCTGCAGGTTCAAATGTAATAGTTTCATAATATGGTTCAACAGCAGGACCTCCTTTACCAACATTACTACCGGCCTGCCCTGGTGCAACATCTACACCTCCGAATTTTGTACTTTCCCATATACCTATTAAATTAATTAATGGTCCTAAGTCTAAATCAGCTGCCCTCGCATTTTGTATAAAACTTACCGAAGATAAAGAGATTAAAGCTAATAATGCTACTTTTTTATTCATGGTTATAACCTTATTTTTATTGTGGATTATTGCCAATAAGATTATCCTCATTAATACTTTTAGGGTAGTTGGTTAAAGCTATATGTTTAATCGCTTTCTTCAATGATTGAACTGGTATCAACTATCACATTTATGATTATATCGTCACGAATCTTTGTGGTAATTGGTAGTTGTTACGGCTTAGGTATGCTAAAAATATACATAGATAAATCATGACAATAAACAACATATAGTATTCAACATAAATACAAGTCACGAGGGAATATGACATGGGGAAGCAATTTTCGGCGTTAACAGAACAGCATATTAAATTTATTGGCGAACAGCGCCTTTATTTTGTCGGCACTGCAGCAGATACTGGCAATGTGAACCTTTCACCTAAAGGTGGAGACTCACTTCGTGTTATCAATACAAACACCATTGCTTGGCTTAACCTCACGGGTAGCGGTAATGAGTCAGCTTCTCACGTACTCATTAACCCACGAATGACAGTCATGTTTTGCGCTTTTGAAGGGGCACCTTTGATCCTTCGCGCTTATGGCAATGCAAAAGTAATCCATCAAAAAGATCCTGAATGGGATAAATACTGCGCGCTATTCCCACAAAGTGTGGCAGCCCGACAAATATTCATTTTAGATATAGAAATGGTTCAATCATCTTGTGGCAAATCTGTACCTTACTTCAATTATAATGAAGATCGCGATGACTTAGCTAACTGGTCGACTCGTCAAGGTAAAGAAGGTATTGAAAAATACTGGGTTAAACAAAATCAACAAAGTATTGATGGTTTTGAAACTGAAATCGTTGAACGAACAGGGATTGATATCAATGCTAACATTTAAAGTAAGAACCTGAATGCGAATATCGATGATACCGAAATAAGCTTATTTCAAATATTGATTATAACTTCCCATGTATTAAAGAGGTATATTGGTCATATATCTCTCACTTTTAACGCAGACAAAATAAAAGAGCTCGAAAGCCCTTTTTATTGTCTACAGTGGATTAATAATGTTAAAACCGTGTCCTTATTAACAATATTAATACTGCTTCGCTATTTTAAATTCATGCAGTTTGCATAATAGGTCACTGTTGCTGGCCAATCACTGAAAACACCAATTACACCGACATCTTGTGCTAATACATCAAGCATATTCATCATGTCGCCATCATTATTAATACCTTCGCTGACACTTTGATAATACCAACCTCCGCCTTGTTCCAGTGGTCCTGAACGTTCTAGTGTCCATGCTATAATGTCAAGATCAGCTTGTTTCGCCAGTTTGGCGTAATTTGAAGGTACAAGGTTTTTCTTCTTATCTAAATCGACAAGTGCATACAAAGGTGGAGCGATAATATTTACACCAGCATCTTTGAGTGCTTTCATGCTGGCTTTCGATGCTACAAAATCTTTTTGTTCATAAACACGCTCATCAAGATATACGGCTTGTTTACCAAAGCTTGGATTATTTTTAATCCAGTACTTTAAATCATTCAAATCAAATGACTGTAAATAGGTATCCGATGCTGAAATACCTGCTGCTTTTAGTTCATCAACTAATTTCTGTGCATACATCTCCTGAGTAAAGCCATTAAATGGCATAGCAACGGCAGTCGACTTAAGTTCTGGTGTTACTTTCACACCATGCGCTTTAAATAATGCAGCACTTTCTGCATGGGTCATTAATGTACCATTTTGCGTATAAAGGTCAGTACGCCAGCCTGGTGTACCATTCATGTATTCTTCGACAGTCGTTGCTTTCGGATTTGAACCATCCATTTTACCTTTAAGCGTCTTAAATTCAGCCAGAGTGAAATCAGACGTTCTACATTCTGCTTTGGCATCTTCGCCTGTTGCAGCGTTCGCAGGTGTAAACGGTACAGTACACTTCTTAGCAAGTTCTGGTTTTGATAATACATTGGTTGTTGTGTGTAGATCGTTTTGTGAATGTCGACAAACAAGTTGTTTGTCTTTAGTGAACGTCACATCACACTCAACCACACCGGCACCCATTTCAATGGCTGCAAGGTAAGACTCTTTGGTGTGTTCAGGGAACTGCATGGCAGCGCCACGGTGGCCAATAGAAAAGCTACTTCGTTGAAATGGCCCTGCACTACATTG
The DNA here is from genome assembly GCF_018219435.1 of Moritella sp. 28. Classification (NCBI taxonomy): domain Bacteria; kingdom Pseudomonadati; phylum Pseudomonadota; class Gammaproteobacteria; order Alteromonadales; family Moritellaceae; genus Moritella; species Moritella sp. 28. The sequence goes on from NZ_CP056121.1 coordinate 4,694,151, forward strand.
CTGTAATTTAGTTTTGAGGACGCTATCATCCATATTATTGACTAAATATGCTGGACGAGGACCTAAATTAGCCGACTCATGAGCCCAAGCTGTGATTGAAGTTAACCCGAGTATGAGCACGATTGAGCCCTTTAGTATTTGCTTCATTTTGTATTTCCTTTTAATAAGCAATTATCCATTTGGCTGATTAATTATTATTTCTGTGTTCGCTTATCTACTGTTATAAGTAATGTGAATAAGCATCAAATAATTATCAGTACTGGTGATACTAAATCACCTAATATGTAATTGCACTCATCATTACAATTATTAATTTTCCTATATAACAGCTGGTTACAACTTCACTTTACGATGAAGTCTTCTTTATCAAGTTGGTATTTCTTCATTTTCGATATAGGGTTTTTCGAGGAGAATTGAGGTACACTCCCCCACTTAACCCTATTCCCGTTTTAACCGAGTTTATTAATCTTATGTCTCACGTTCGTGCCACCCATGCTTCGCATATTGTATTACCAGAAAGCGTGACCGATAAGCCTACCGTATTCAGCTTTCTTATCAATCATTTCAAACAGATTGACGCGACGATATGGCAACAACGGATCATCGATGGCAAAGTGCATTGGCGTGATGGTCGCTTAATTACACTAGATTGTGCATTTGTACCACGAGAGCGGGTCTATTATTACCGTGAGGTAGCGGTAGAAAAAAAGATCCCTTTTGCAGAAAAAATTATTTACGAAGATGACCACATTATTGTTGCCTACAAGCCACACTTTTTAGCGGTCAGTCCCAGCGGGCAATTTGTTAATGAATGCTTAGTGAATCGCCTAAGAATAAAAACCGGTATCGAAACACTAGTAACTGCGCATCGCCTTGACCGTGCGACCGCTGGCTTAATGCTGCTATCTAAACACCCTGAGCAGCGCCATCTATACCATGACTTATTTAAACATGGCAATATCACCAAACATTACCAAGCCATTGCTCGGTTAACACCGGACTTACAACGACAACACAATGAAGGTAGCCTCACGTTTCCACGCAATTGGACAGTAAAAAATAGAATTGTAAAAGGTGAGCCAAGCTTCACGATGCAGATCAGCGATGGCGAAGCTAACAGTCACTCTCAGATAGAACTGATTGACGTTAAAGGTGAGTTTGGTTTATTTAAACTGTCCCCAATTACCGGTAAGACACACCAATTACGCTTACACATGCATAGTTTAGGCATGCCATTGGTAAACGACCGCTTGTATCCAACATTATTAGACCGATGTGATGATAATTTTAATCAGCCATTACAGCTGCTAGCCCAACAGCTCAAATTTACCGATCCAGTAACAGGTATTCAACATGATATAACAACAGATGTGCTTGATATAGAAGCTTTAATGGATAAAAGTATCGATATGATAGGGCCAGTTTAAAACCGTATTTAGTGTTTATATCTTGCAATAGTGTTAAGCAGACCTTAACTGTCGTAAAGGTCTGCCCTAGTGTTGCTTATTCAGCTATGCTTTTTGGTTTTTATAAACTTGCTGAAAACGATGAACAGCCAACATCCCAAACATGGATATTAATAATGCTGGGACAATAGGATGAATACCAAACATCGCAGGTTTAAACCACAGTAATAACAAATAACTCACAAGACCTGTCAGCATTGCAGATAAAGCGGCATGCCCCGAAACTTTTGGCCAATAAAGTCCCGCCAACACAGGCCATAAAAACACAGCCTGCAATGCCCCAAAAGCAGCAAGATTAAGCCAAACAATCATTTTCGGTGGTTTAATCGCACAATAAGTTGCAATCAAGGTAATCAGCAACATGGCAAGACGAGTTAGCCATACTTGCTTACTTGCTGTCATCGTTGGATAGCAACGCACAGCGCCATCGCGTACCAAGCTAACCGCTGATTGCAATAGCATCGAATCCACCGATGACATCACTGCTGCAATAGGCGCAGCCAACAATACGCCAGCCCAGAACGGGGTAAATAAGCCGGTAATTAATCTAGGCATGATTTCGTCAGGTATCGTTAGATCAGGATATAAAGCACGGCCTAACACACCACTCAAATGCGGAATCAAAGTCATTAGAAAGCTAATAATTGTTCCCCAAATCATCCCACGTTTTAATGCATTGGTATCTTTGACCGCTAATAATCGCACGACAGTATGCGGTAAACCTAGCGTACCAAAACAAATCAGCATCCAAAATGACAACATCATTGGCCACCCAAGCTGACCATTATTACCTTGTGGACTTAATAACGTCGGAGATTGCGCGCTAACATCCGCCATAAGTGCTGTTAACCCTCCCTGTGACAACAATGTCAAGAAGATGACTAATACACCAATGATCATCAAAATACCTTGAAATGCGTCGGTAATCACCACAGCACGAAAGCCGCCGGTAAGTGTATAAGCCAATACAGTAATAACAAATAGCCCGAGCCCTAGTTCATAGCTAATACCACTAACCCCCGAGAATAAACGTGCACCACCAATAAACTGCACCGATATCATGGCAATGAAACCCATAACCAGACTCACTAATGCTAATTTAGTTAGCCAACTATTCTGATACCGCGCATCAAGCCACTCGATTAACGTCGCGTGCTCGGCTTTACGTTGCGCCAATAACTTAGGCCCTAATACACCCAATGTAAGCATAGCGACTGGTACTTGGATCAGCGCAAGCCATACCCAGCCCAATCCTATTTTATAGGCTGCACCAGGTCCGCCAATAAATGAACTGGCGCTGGTGTAGGTCGCCACTAATGTCAGTGCGAGTAACGGGCCATTAAGAAAACGTCCACCAATAAAAAAGCGTTTGGCTTTATCTTGGAACAAGTCCCCTGATTGTTTTGATTGACGAGCACTCCACCAACGGGTAATGAGCAAACTGGCAACAAGATAGATAAGAATAGGGATAAGATTAGTCATGATAAGTCGATTTAATCATTAAAATAAGGATGAAAATAAGTAATAAGGGTGCAAACAGGCAAGAAAACCAGAACCAAACGGGAAGTCCCCACCAGTCACCTTGCGTTTGTAATAATAACGGTCCTGCACACCATAGAGCAAAGTAGCCCAATGTCAGCAGCAGCGTTTTTTTTGAAATAGAGTGCATAGCTTAGCCTAAAATAAATACCCGCGGAGAGTATAGATAACCATTATCGATAAATAATTCTAATCGTATGAATTATTCAATAGTTCGAGTATTTTACGCTTAATTATATCGGGGGGATAGCTTACACCTAAACATAGTTATATTAACGAATAAAGAATGACATATTTATTATACAACGTGTTCATCGAACGAAATAAGCGTATGACTGATAATCGAATCAATATTATCAATATAAACACCAGCACCATAGGTCCAGCCCCAGGTCTCAAAACGCTTACTATAAGAGATTTTACGCACGGCCTTACCGCCCACAAACAAGGGAAAACAATAACTTACAAAACTACCAGTCGTTAGTTTTTTTGCTTTTTCATAGATGACTTGATAGGTGTAATTACCATGAGCGTCTTGAAGCATTTTAACATTATGGGTTGAGTTATCCAAACCACCTAAAGAAGCAAGCAAGGTGTAATTATCATCGAAGACAAAAATATAATTCCTATCCAGTAGAGACAGGTGCTTTAAAGCTTGCTTTTGTGCCTGCTCAAGTGACAACACGCCAGACTGGTAATACAAATCGTAGCGTTGAAAGATAATTTCCGTTTTATTAATAATATTAACAAGACGCGACTTTCTTTCTGCCAGCATTTCTTCACGTAATATTGATAAATAACCCAATGCGATACAAATCAACGCGATAAAACTAAATACAACACATAAGGTAATTTTACAGATAACAGAATTACGACGGCACATTACAGCCTCTACAACTTAACACAACAAAATAATCTATCATTATGCTAACACATAAAAAACATAAACGATTGTAAACAATAAGGAAAATGACAATTAATGTTCAATCTGAAACACATTATATTATCAATAACCCTATTGTGTATATTTTCATCATTGTTATATTACAAGGATGCAATAACTTGGGAGAGACAAATTAACAATAAGCATGCAGTATACCGACCATTAATAATTGGCGATCAAGGCAATTTATTTAGCTACAATCTCATAGCTTGAGGTCACTTCCGCTGCTTTTTCTAGCATTTTAGCGACTGAGCAATATTTCTCCATCGACAATTCAACAGCGCGTTTTACTTTTTTTTCATTTAGGTCATTACCCGAAACAACAAAATGGGCATTAATTTTAGTAAATACACGTGGCGGTTCTGCAGCACGTTCGCTGGTTAAATTAACTTCACAACCAAGGATGTTTTGACGGCCTGTCTTCAAAATATCGACAACATCAATAGAGCTACACGCCCCCATTCCCATAAGTACAACTTCCATCGGGCTTGCTGCGATACCATTACGATCACCATCCATAAGGATACCGTGACCCGTTTCTGACGTACCCATCAGTTGCATTTTGTCGATCCACTTCACATTTGCTTTCATAAAACACCTCGTTAATGTCTAATTCGAAGGCATTAGACAATATTTAACACCAGATTAGTAATCAAATACTGTCTCATATCCCAAATATAGTTAAAAGTCACAAATAAACAGCAAGTCAATATTCAAAAAATGATATATTCACGTTGATATTGAACAGAAATCAACTCAGTTCTTGCTTATTAGTGTTATTGTCTCTTATGCTATCAAGTCAGTAATAATAATAAAATTAAAATATCGCAACACGGACATAATTTGCGATTATAATAACTTACAGAGGAATACCCATGGTTGTTATCGGCAAGCCACAATCTGACCCTACTTTAGAATGGTTTTTATCTCACTGCCATATTCATAAGTACCCTTCAAAAAGTACACTGATCCATGCTGGAGAAAAAGCGGAAACTTTGTATTTTATCGTTAAAGGCTCTGTGGCAGTTCTAATTAAAGATGAAGAAGGCAAAGAAATGATCCTTTCTTATCTAAATCAAGGTGACTTCATGGGTGAACTAGGCCTATTTGAAGATACTGAAGAACCTATACGTAGTGCATGGATCCGTGCTAAATCACCATGTGAAGTAGCAGAAATTTCATACAAGAAATTCCGTCAATTAATCCAAGTCAACCCTGAAATCCTAATGCGTTTATCAGGTCAAATGGCTGAACGTCTACAGATAACAAGTCAAAAAGTTGGTGATCTAGCATTCCTAGACGTAACTGGCCGTATTGCACAAACGCTATTAAGCTTAGCAAAACAGCCTGACGCAATGACGCACCCAGACGGCATGCAAATTAAAATTACTCGTCAAGAAATTGGTCAAATCGTTGGTTGTTCACGTGAAACCGTTGGCCGTATTTTGAAAATGCTTGAAGAGCAAGAGCTGATCTCAGCTCATGGTAAAACGATTGTTGTATTTGGCACGCGCTAATCCAACTCGTTAACTAAAATAATAAAAGCAACGCCTGATTTGTTATATAATAAATCAGGCGTTATTTTTAATTATGTATGGTTTATTTTGAATTACCTTGTAGTTTATTCAATAGCTTAATTAACACTGACGTATCACTTCACTACACGACTCACCTTCATCTTGTAATTCAGCATAAAACTATCAACTCACTTCGCAATCGACACCAAAGAACCATTACGCACTCCTTCTTCAAAACAAATAGCAGTGCCACCATAGACAACGCTACGGACATCATGATCATAACCAACACCCAAATGATAAGTCAGTATTAAACGCTGCAAGGGGTGCTATAGGTACTACCTGACTCACGTATTAGTATATGTTAAGCGGATAACCATTTTTCAATAGCAAGACGAAGCTTTTTCATACCTGCATGAATATCTTCTTCTGGAATATTCAGAGCGGGTGTAAAACGTAAAACATTCGCACCAGCGACCAATAGTAATAACCCTTCTTGAGCCGCTTGCCTCATAATCGCAATTGCCTGACCTTGATATTGCTCAGTTAATTCGGCACCCAATAACAAGCCTTCACCACGAATGTCAGAAAAAATAGCATATTGATTATTTATCTCGGTTAATGCGTCTTGGAAAATCGTAGACTTTGCTTTAACTTGCGCTAAAAAAAACTCATCATTAACTGTATCAACAACAACCTCGGCAACACTACAAGCAAGCGGATTACCCCCATAAGTACTGCCATGCGTACCCACAGTAAAACTATCAGCAATAGTCGCTGTTGTTAACATTGCCGCAATAGGGAAACCGGCACCGAGGCCTTTTGCTGACGTTAAAATATCAGGTTTGATATCGGTATGTTGATAAGCATAAAAATGCCCTGTACGACCAACACCTGTTTGTACTTCATCAAATATCAGCAGCGCATTATATTTATCACAAAGCGCACGCACACCAATCAAAAACTGTTGATTAGACGCATGTATGCCCCCTTCACCTTGTAAAGGTTCCACTATTACTGCACAGGTTTTGTCGCTGATTAATGCTTCGAATGCATTAAGATCATTGAAGTTAACATGCTCTATAGCTCCAGGCTTAGGACCAAACCCGTCCGAGTAAGTCGATTGCCCCCCCACAGTGACTGTAAAGAAAGTTCTGCCGTGGAATCCCTGATTAAAGGCGATGATCTGATCTTTGCCTTCACCAAATTTATCGTGTGCATAACGACGCGCTAATTTTAACGCTGCTTCATTTGCTTCCGCACCGGAGTTAGCAAAGAATACTTTATCCGCAAACGTCGCATTTATCAGTTTGTTGGCTAGCCTTAATGCTGGCTCATTAGTGAGTAAATTACTCACATGCCATAATTTCTGGCTTTGTGCTTGTAGCGTTTTAACTAAAAGGGGATAGCAATGGCCTAAACAGCTAACGGCAATGCCAGCAGCAAAATCAATGTATTCATTATCATTTTGATCCCAAACACGTGACCCTTGACCTCGAACTGGGATCATAACAGCCGGAGCATAGTTAGGAACCATTACATTATCAAAATCTACCCGAGTAACATTCATTACATTATTGCTCATATCCCTTTCCTCTCAGTGAATGTCTAAATCCTTTAGTTACACCAATAGATAGGTGCATACATATTCAATAATTATAAATAAATAGTCACACGTCAAGTTTAATATGTAATAACACAGCAGAAATTTCATTAATTCTTGAGCTAAGATTAATCCCTTGAAATAAATTGATTTTTGAGAAGGAAATTATTTAATAACTCTTTGCCTTGCTCGGTTAAAATACTTTCTGGATGAAACTGCACACCTTCTAATGCAAAGTCTTTATGCTTAAATGCCATAATCTCATCAAATTCACCTTTATCATCTTCAGTCCATGCTGTGATCTCAAATTCGTCACTCAACGTCAAGGTCTCAACAATCAAAGAATGATAACGCGTAACTGTTAAAGGGTTATTTAACCCCGCAAAAACGCCTTTACCTTTATGCTGTATTTTCGATGTTTTACCATGCATCACTTTTTTAGCTTTAATGACATTTGCGCCAAATACTTGGGCAATAGATTGATGACCAAGGCAAACGCCTAAAATTGGTATTTTCCCCGCAAACTGTTCGATAACAGATAATGAAATACCAGCATCGTTGGGTGTACACGGTCCTGGAGAAATAACCAAATAATCAGGAGACAAGATAGATATTTGCTCCAGTGAAATTTCGTCATTACGCCTAACGACAACTTCTTGCCCAAGCTCTGAGAAGTATTGAAATAAATTAAACGTAAAACTATCGTAGTTATCGATAATAAGTAACATGCGGAATTAAAATTCTAATGAGGAAACTGAGTGAATAATATCATAGGTAGAAATTGGATTCTAATAATGTGCCTTCGAATAAATCGACACGACTGAGTCACCTTTATGTTTAAAGAAACAAAGAAAAAGCTCAGCAGTTGCTGAGCTTTTGTTATTTATAACCTGCTATTAGCTCAATTTATTTAACTGATACAAACTCAGGGTAAGCATCGATACCACAGTCAGCCATATCCATACCTGTAACTTCTTCTTCTTCAGTAACACGAATACCCATTGTCGCTTTCAGTACAGCCCACACTAAGATACTTGCTGCGAATACCCAAGCAAAGATAATCGCTGCGCCGTATATTTGAGCACTAAATGTTGCATCTGAATTGCTAAATGGAACAACCATTAAACCAAATAGACCACAAACACCATGTACTGAGATAGCACCAACTGGATCATCAATCTTCGCTTTATCTAATGCTACGATACTAAATACGACTAACGCACCACCTAAAGCACCCAATAATGTAGCAAATGCTGGTGCAGGACTCAGAGGGTCTGCCGTGATAGTAACCAAACCAGCTAATGCACCATTAAGAATCATTGTTAAATCAGCTTTGCCCCACATTAATTTAGTAATGAGCAATGCAGCTACAGCACCGGCAGCCGCCGCCGCGTTCGTGTTCAGAAAGATTTGACCAACAGCCGTTGCATTTTCAGCATCTGAAAGTAGTAGTTGTGAGCCACCGTTAAAACCAAACCAACCCATCCATAAGATAAATGCACCTAATGTTGCTAGTGGCATATTTGAACCAGGGATTGGATACACTTCACCGTTCTTACCATATTTACCCTTACGAGCGCCCAATAGAAGTACTGCAGCAAATGCAGCCGTCGCACCAGCCATGTGAACAATACCTGAACCCGCAAAATCAGAGAAACCAGCTTCAGCTAAGAAACCACCACCCCAAGTCCAGTAACCTTCCATCGGGTAAATAACACCAGTCAAAACGACCGTGAAGGCGAGGAAAGCCCATAGTTTCATACGTTCAGCAACCGCACCTGATACAATCGACATTGCTGTTGCAACAAATACAACTTGGAAGAAGAAGTCTGATTCTAATGAGTGATCAGCGCCCTCAGATTGTGAGCCAATTAAAGAACCAAATGATGGGATGATGCCGCCTTCAGCATTACCAACATACATGATGTTATAACCGACTAATAAAAACATGATACATGCGATAGAATAAAGCACGATGTTCTTTGTCAGAATTTCAGTTGTATTCTTAGATCTAACGAGGCCAGCTTCGAGCATAGCAAAACCTGCCGCCATCCACATCACAAGTACACCTGACATTAAAAAGTAAAAAGTATCGAGTGCAAAACGCAGCTCAGTAACTGTAGTTGTTAGCTCTTGCATAATTTATTTCCTTTAAATTGCTTCTGAGTCCATTTCGCCCGTACGGATACGCACAACTTGTGTTAAATCGTAAACAAAAATCTTACCATCACCAATTTTTCCCGTATAAGCAGCACTATTAATAGCTTCAATTACGCGATCAACATTTTCACTCTGTGTTGCGATTTCTAACTTAACTTTAGGTAAAAAATCAACTTGATATTCTGCACCACGATACAATTCGGTATGACCTTTTTGACGACCAAAGCCTTTCACTTCAGTTACTGTTAATCCTTCAACACCGATATCTGCTACTGCTTCACGAACATCATCGAGTTTAAATGGTTTAATGATTGCGCTTATTAGCTTCATAAAGAGCTCCTTGCCTGAGTATATTGAGTATCTATATGCTTAAACTTAATTCAACGTCCGTGCCAACAATTAAAATAATGTAAATTCAATAGCTTAATATAACGCCCCCACATTTACGCATCTATAAAGCACTAACTTGGTGCAGCAGAGAAGCTGTTAACCCCAATTCAGTGCAATTGTTGTTCAAATGTTAATAACTATAAAATGTGAGATCGTAATCCCACTTTTAATAACTTCTTATACCTTAAAATTACGTAATAAATTAATTAATTTTAATTGTTAATCATTACTACTAATTAGGCCCCTTTAAGTCTAAATAATTAAATTTGATATAATTCATTTAAAATATATTAAATCATTTCAATAAGAGCACCAGACAAAAGGTGACACAACGTTTTGTACCACAATCAAATTGGTACTTCTTATAATCCGTTATAATGATAATGTGCTTCCAACCCGAGTAGCCAAGATGGATCTGTTACTCAAAATCTAAACTCATGGAAGAAATACGATGAAGAAATTACTACTGGTAGCACTATTATCAACGCTTACAGCTTGCGGTTCTGAGGATGTATTTGATAATGACGATAAGGATGACAAATTAAAAACAATATCATCCGTGAGTTTTTCAGCTACACCTAGTGATATAAACTCACCCATTTATAATTTCAGTTCCGTTTATACCGTAAATGATGTTGAGCAATCCACTGACGACATGACTTTTAACTGGTCAGTAAGCTTAGAAGGTGAGGGACAAGTAACCTCATTATATCCAGAACAAGCACCTCAATATGAGTTTAAAGAAGCTGCCACCTACAAAGTAAAGTTAACTGTAGAGAATCATACTGTAGAAGCTTTAGCTCAGTTTTCAAAAAATTTAACAATCAGTGCAGAAGATATAGCTACACAGCCCCTATCCCCACGCGCAATAATAGGCATTACGGATAGAGCAACAACGGTATATACGTTTAATAGCGATTCCTCTAGCTATAGTGAAGGCTCTTTATCTCAAATTGATTGGGTGATTGAAGGTCAAGAGTTGTCAGGACCTCAAGTCACCCATAGTTTTAGCAAAACAGGGCAACATATTGTTCATTTAAAAGTCACAGCCGAAGATAACACCCAAGCAACAACAGCAACGACTGTTTACGTTGTTGATGAAATAACAACTCCAACTGCAAAGTTAAACTATACAAAGGATAAGTTAGTTGTAAGCTTCGATGCGAGCGAAAGTTCCAACCAAAGCAGCGATATCTCGTCTTATAACTGGGATTTTGGTAATGGAGAATCAGCAACGGGGATTACGGCCTCCGCAACTTACCCATCAGAAGGCCCTTACAACGTGGTTTTAACTGTCGCGAGTAAAGAAGGTGTCACAAATACAAAAACAGAAACAATTAATGTTTACGAAGAAGGCTCTTACGTAACTTGTGATGTATTAACATCCTCTAGCTGGTTGTATAAAAAAACAGATGAACGTCAGTGCTTTAGTACTTCACCAATTACAAGTCGTGCAGCGGCAGAATCCTGGTGCGGAGCGAGAATTCAACAATACATCGATGATTTATCATTTCCCCGTATAAAACCAACATTAACTTGGCAGGTAAGACAGCAAGGTAATAATGAGTGCTAAGTTAGCGAGCAGTCCCAACCTAAAATTAAATGGTTAGTGTTTATCCGAAAGCCTGAATCTTTCGATTCAGGCTTTCGTTGTTGTTGGCAAAGAGAAAGCGGACGGCTTTTTATAAACCACAACCCCCGTCACCCTGCGTGATAGGCCGATTATCTTTTTATAAAGAGTCTAACCAACTGAACGACCACTCCGAACAATCTGTATTTTTTGAATCCTGAATTTCAGGCACAAAAAAAGCCTCTATTTCTAACAAAAAGTTTTCGATTCAGGCTTTCGTTGTTGTTGGCAAAGAGAAAGCGGACGGCTTTCTACAAACACAACCCGCGAGCCCCTGCGTGACAGGCCGCTTATGGTTTTATAAACAGTCTAACCAACTGAACGACCGCTCCGAACAATCTGTATTCTTGTATCCTGAATTTCAGGCACAAAAAAAGCCTCTATTTCTAACAAAAAGTTTTCGATTCAGGCTTTCGTTGTTGTTGGCGGAGTGCCGGGACTAGAACCCGCGAAGCCTTCGGCAGCGTGACAGGCCGCCTTTTTTAGGTAAAGAGTCTAACCAACTGAACGACAACTCCGAACAATCTGTATTTTTGTATCCTGAATTTCAGGCACAAAAAAAGCCTGAATCTTTCGATTCAGGCTTTCGTTGTTGTTGGCGGAGTGGACGGGACTCGAACCCGCGACCCCCGGCGTGACAGGCCGGTATTCTAACCAACTGAACTACCACTCCGCACAATCTGTGCTAATGTTTCCATCAGTCTATTCTTTATACAAGGTATAAAACCTTGATTGTAGTCTTTCGACTCAATTTGGCGCTTGGCGATGCCCTACTCTCACATGGGGAAGCCCCACACTACCATCGGCGTTATTACGTTTCACTACTGAGTTCGGAATGGGATCAGGTGGTACCGCAACACTATGGTCACCAAGCAAATTTGGTTTGCTTTCAAGTTGTATCTTTAAAATCTGAAAAGCTATAAATAAAGAAGTCTTTAAAACATAAAGTGTTCTGTCTATTCTTAAGTCGATATTTCAATTAATCATACTTCAGTTTGTATGGTTAAGCCTCACGGGTAATTAGTACAAGTTAGCTCAATGCCTCACAGCACTTACACACCTTGCCTATCAACGTTGTAGTCTCCAACGGCCCTTCAGGGGACTTAAAGTCCCAGTGAGAACTCATCTCGAGGCCTGCTTCCCGCTTAGATGCTTTCAGCGGTTATCAGTTCCGAACTTAGCTACCGGGCAATGCTATTGGCATAACAACCCGAACACCAGTGGTTCGTCCACTCCGGTCCTCTCGTACTAGGAGCAGCTCCTCTCAATTCTCAAACGCCCACGGCAGATAGGGACCGAACTGTCTCACGACGTTCTAAACCCAGCTCGCGTACCACTTTAAATGGCGAACAGCCATACCCTTGGGACCAACTTCAGCCCCAGGATGTGATGAGCCGACATCGAGGTGCCAAACACCGCCGTCGATATGAACTCTTGGGCGGTATCAGCCTGTTATCCCCGGAGTACCTTTTATCCGTTGAGCGATGGCCCTTCCATTCAGAACCACCGGATCACTAAGACCTACTTTCGTACCTGCTCGACGTGTCTGTCTCGCAGTTAAGCTGGCTTATGCCTTTGCACTAACCACATGATGTCCAACCATGTTTAGCCAACCTTCGTGCTCCTCCGTTACTCTTTGGGAGGAGACCGCCCCAGTCAAACTACCCACCAGACACTGTCCGCAACCCCGATAAGGGGCCTACGTTAGAACATCAAACGTACAAGGGTGGTATTTCAAGGTTGACTCCACATCATCTAGCGACAATGCTTCAACGTCTCCCACCTATCCTACACATGTAGGTTCAATGTTCAGTGCCAAGCTATAGTAAAGGTTCACGGGGTCTTTCCGTCTAGCCGCGGGTACACTGCATCTTAACAGCGATTTCAATTTCACTGAGTCTCGGGTGGAGACAGCGTGGCCATCATTACGCCATTCGTGCAGGTCGGAACTTACCCGACAAGGAATTTCGCTACCTTAGGACCGTTATAGTTACGGCCGCCGTTTACCGGGGCTTCGATCATGAGCTTCGACCTAAGTCTAACCCAATCAATTAACCTTCCGGCACCGGGCAGGCGTCACACCGTATACGTCATCTTTCGATTTTGCACAGTGCTGTGTTTTTAATAAACAGTTGCAGCCACCATTTCTCTGCGACCGACAATAGCTTACGGAGCAAGTCCTTCACCATCATCGGCGTACCTTCTCCCGAAGTTACGGTACCATTTTGCCTAGTTCCTTCACCCGAGTTCTCTCAAGCGCCTTAGTATTCTCTACCTAACCACCTGTGTCGGTTTGGGGTACGATTCTCTTATATCTGAAGCTTAGAGGTTTTTCCTGGAAGCCGGGTATCAACTACTTCATCTCCGTAGAGACTCGTCATCAGCTCTCAGCCTTAATGTGCGCCCGGATTTACCTAAGCATACAGCCTACAACCTTAAACATGGACAACCATCGCCATGCTAGCCTAACCTTCTCCGTCACCCCATCGCAATATAAGTGAGTACAGGAATATTAACCTGTTTCCCATCGACTACGCCTTTCGGCCTCGCCTTAGGGGTCGACTCACCCTGCCCCGATTAACGTTGGACAGGAACCCTTGGTCTTTCGGCGTGGAGGTTTTTCACCCCCATTATCGTTACTCATGTCAACATTCGCACTTCTGATACCTCCAGCAAGCTTCTCAACTCACCTTCGACGGCTTACAGAACGCTCCTCTACCATGCAAGAACAAGTCTTGCATCCGTAGCTTCGGTGGTATGTTTAGCCCCGTTAAATCTTCCGCGCAGACCGACTCGACCAGTGAGCTATTACGCTTTCTTTAAAAGATGGCTGCTTCTAAGCCAACTTCCTGGCTGTCTGAGCCTTTCCACATCGTTTCCCACTTAACATACACTTTGGGACCTTAGCTGACGGTCTGGGTTGTTTCCCTTTCCACGACGGACGTTAGCACCCGCCGTGTGTCTCCCGCGATTGAACTTATTGGTATTCGGAGTTTGCAAAGGGTTGGTAAGTCGGGATGACCCCCTAGCCTTAACAGTGCTCTACCCCCAATAGTTAGACGCGAGGCGCTACCTAAATAGCTTTCGAGGAGAACCAGCTATCTCCCGGTTTGATTGGCCTTTCACCCCCAGCCACAAGTCATCCGCTAATTTTTCAACATTAGTCGGTTCGGTCCTCCAGTTGATGTTACTCAACCTTCAACCTGCCCATGGCTAGATCACCGGGTTTCGGGTCTAATCCCAGCAACTATTCGCGCAGTTAACACTCGGTTTCCCTACGGCTCCGCTATTCGCTTAACCTTGCTACTGAAATTAAGTCGTTGACCCATTATACAAAAGGTACGCAGTCACAGAACAAGTCTGCTCCCACTGCTTGTACGTATACGGTTTCAGGTTCTATTTCACTCCCCTCACAGGGGTTCTTTTCGCCTTTCCCTCACGGTACTGGTTCACTATCGGTCAGTCAGTAGTATTTAGCCTTGGAAGATGGTCCTCCCATATTCAAACAGCATATCACGTGTGCCGTCCTACTCGATTTCACAGTAAGGTCGTTTTCATGTACGGGACTATCACCCTGTATCGTGAAACTTTCCAGAATCTTCCACTAACTTCCAAACTGCTTAAGGGCTAGACCCCGTTCGCTCGCCGCTACTAAGGGTATCTCTATTGATTTCTTTTCCTCGGGGTACTTAGATGTTTCAGTTCTCCCGGTTCGCTTCGTAACGCTATGTATTCACGTTACGATACTCTACAAAGTAGAGTGGGTTCCCCCATTCGGAAATCTGTGGATTAACGCTTTTTATCAACTCCCCACAGCTTAACGCAGATTAACACGTCCTTCATCGCCTCTGACTGCCTAGGCATCCACCGTATACGCTTAGTCACTTAACCATACAATCTAAAGTCGACCGTACAATTGAAATAACTAGGTATTATCTAGTTTTTTTCGCCTCAAGAATACTCAAGAACACTATATTGTTATTGCCGAAGCAATAACGTGTTTTAAGAACTTCTTTATTTATTCAGCTTTCCAAATTTTTAAAGAGCAATTTGCTAAAAAGCAAAGATAAGCATTAAACTGCTTAGCTTTGATTTTTAATCAGAAAGAAAAGTGGTATCCCGTACGAGATTTGAACTCGTGTTACCGCCGTGAAAGGGCGGTGTCCTAGGCCTCTAGACGAACGGGACACTATTTACTTTCTACGTTTGGATTTCATCCCAAACGTTGTCTTATTTTCATAAGACTGTCTTTAACGTTTCTATTCAAGCAATTTGTGTGGGCACTTACAAAAATTAACAACTTTACGTAAGGAGGTGATCCAGCCCCAGGTTCCCCTAGGGCTACCTTGTTACGACTTCACCCCAGTCATGAACCACACCGTGGTCATCGCCCTCCCGAAGGTTAAGCTAATGACTTCTGGTGCAGCCCACTCCCATGGTGTGACGGGCGGTGTGTACAAGGCCCGGGAACGTATTCACCGTGACATTCTGATTCACGATTACTAGCGATTCCGACTTCATGGGGTCGAGTTGCAGACCCCAATCCGGACTACGACGCACTTTATGGGATTCGCTTACCATTGCTGGTTTGCAGCCCTTTGTATGCGCCATTGTAGCACGTGTGTAGCCCTACTCGTAAGGGCCATGATGACTTGACGTCGTCCCCACCTTCCTCCGGTTTATCACCGGCAGTCTCCTTAGAGTTCCCACCATTACGTGCTGGCAAATAAGGATAAGGGTTGCGCTCGTTGCGGGACTTAACCCAACATTTCACAACACGAGCTGACGACAGCCATGCAGCACCTGTCTCATAGTTCCCGAAGGCACCAATTCATCTCTGAAAAGTTCTATGGATGTCAAGAGTAGGTAAGGTTCTTCGCGTTGCATCGAATTAAACCACATGCTCCACCGCTTGTGCGGGCCCCCGTCAATTCATTTGAGTTTTAACCTTGCGGCCGTACTCCCCAGGCGGTCTACTTAATGCGTTAGCTTAAGAGCCCAGTTCTCAAGGAACCAAACTCCGAGTAGACATCGTTTACGGCGTGGACTACCGGGGTATCTAATCCCGTTTGCTACCCACGCTTTCGCATCTGAGCGTCAGTTACTTGCCAGGTGGCCGCCTTCGCCACTGGTATTCCTTCAGATCTCTACGCATTTCACCGCTACACCTGAAATTCTACCACCCTCTCAAGAACTCTAGTTTGCCAGTTCGAAATGCAGTTCCCAGGTTGAGCCCGGGGCTTTCACATCTCGCTTAACAAACCGCCTGCATGCGCTTTACGCCCAGTAATTCCGATTAACGCTTGCACCCTCCGTATTACCGCGGCTGCTGGCACGGAGTTAGCCGGTGCTTCTTCTGCGAGTAACGTCACAGCAGTAGAGTATTAATCTACTGCCTTTCCTCCTCGCTGAAAGTACTTTACAACCCTAAGGCCTTCTTCATACACGCGGTATGGCTGCATCAGGGTTTCCCCCATTGTGCAATATTCCCCACTGCTGCCTCCCGTAGGAGTCTGGACCGTGTCTCAGTTCCAGTGTGGCTGATCATCCTCTCAGACCAGCTAGGGATCGTCGCCTTGGTGAGCTCTTACCTCACCAACAAGCTAATCCCACTTGGGCTCATCTAGTCGCGAGAGCTTTCAAGAAGAGGCCCCCTTTCACCCGTAGGTCGTATGCGGTATTAGCAGTCGTTTCCAACTGTTGTCCCCCTCGACTAGGCAGATTCCCAAGCATTACTCACCCGTCCGCCGCTCGACGCCAGAATAGCAAGCTATTCTTCGTTTCCGCTCGACTTGCATGTGTTAAGCCTACCGCCAGCGTTCAATCTGAGCCATGATCAAACTCTTCAATTAAAAGTTTTTTGACTAATCAACGATGTTGATTAAGTCGGCTCAATGAATTCTGTACTTCAACAACAAACCGAGGTTTGTTGTTTATAAAACCAAATCTTTCGATTTAATTTAATGTTCACAATTACATTGATATAATTTTTGGTCATTATATCTCTGCAAGTGCTCACACAGATTGCTTGAATAAATTGTTAAAGAGCATTGGCGTGTTAAACACGGCAATTTTCAAATATCACTCAAGGAGTGTTATCTGAAAATTGCTGTAACTATCGTTACAACAATTTAATTTGGCGCTTGGCGATGCCCTACTCTCACATGGGGAAGCCCCACACTACCATCGGCGTTATTACGTTTCACTACTGAGTTCGGAATGGGATCAGGTGGTACCGCAACACTATGGTCACCAAGCAAATCTGGTTTGCTTTCAAGTTGTATCTTTAAAATCTGAAAAGCTATAAATAAAGAAGTCTTTAAAACCTATCTTTCGATAAATAGTAGTGTTCAATCAATTCTTAAGTCGATATTTCAATTAATCATACTTTAATTTGTATGGTTAAGCCTCACGGGTAATTAGTACAAGTTAGCTCAATGCCTCACAGCACTTACACACCTTGCCTATCAACGTTGTAGTCTCCAACGGCCCTTCAGGGGACTTAAAGTCCCAGTGAGAACTCATCTCGAGGCCTGCTTCCCGCTTAGATGCTTTCAGCGGTTATCAGTTCCGAACTTAGCTACCGGGCAATGCTATTGGCATAACAACCCGAACACCAGTGGTTCGTCCACTCCGGTCCTCTCGTACTAGGAGCAGCTCCTCTCAATTCTCAAACGCCCACGGCAGATAGGGACCGAACTGTCTCACGACGTTCTAAACCCAGCTCGCGTACCACTTTAAATGGCGAACAGCCATACCCTTGGGACCAACTTCAGCCCCAGGATGTGATGAGCCGACATCGAGGTGCCAAACACCGCCGTCGATATGAACTCTTGGGCGGTATCAGCCTGTTATCCCCGGAGTACCTTTTATCCGTTGAGCGATGGCCCTTCCATTCAGAACCACCGGATCACTAAGACCTACTTTCGTACCTGCTCGACGTGTCTGTCTCGCAGTTAAGCTGGCTTATGCCTTTGCACTAACCACATGATGTCCAACCATGTTTAGCCAACCTTCGTGCTCCTCCGTTACTCTTTGGGAGGAGACCGCCCCAGTCAAACTACCCACCAGACACTGTCCGCAACCCCGATAAGGGGCCTACGTTAGAACATCAAACGTACAAGGGTGGTATTTCAAGGTTGACTCCACATCATCTAGCGACAATGCTTCAACGTCTCCCACCTATCCTACACATGTAGGTTCAATGTTCAGTGCCAAGCTATAGTAAAGGTTCACGGGGTCTTTCCGTCTAGCCGCGGGTACACTGCATCTTAACAGCGATTTCAATTTCACTGAGTCTCGGGTGGAGACAGCGTGGCCATCATTACGCCATTCGTGCAGGTCGGAACTTACCCGACAAGGAATTTCGCTACCTTAGGACCGTTATAGTTACGGCCGCCGTTTACCGGGGCTTCGATCATGAGCTTCGACCTAAGTCTAACCCAATCAATTAACCTTCCGGCACCGGGCAGGCGTCACACCGTATACGTCATCTTTCGATTTTGCACAGTGCTGTGTTTTTAATAAACAGTTGCAGCCACCATTTCTCTGCGACCGACAATAGCTTACGGAGCAAGTCCTTCACCATCATCGGCGTACCTTCTCCCGAAGTTACGGTACCATTTTGCCTAGTTCCTTCACCCGAGTTCTCTCAAGCGCCTTAGTATTCTCTACCTAACCACCTGTGTCGGTTTGGGGTACGATTCTCTTATATCTGAAGCTTAGAGGTTTTTCCTGGAAGCCGGGTATCAACTACTTCATCTCCGTAGAGACTCGTCATCAGCTCTCAGCCTTAATGTACGCCCGGATTTACCTAAGCACACAGCCTACAACCTTAAACATGGACAACCATCGCCATGCTAGCCTAACCTTCTCCGTCACCCCATCGCAATATAAGTGAGTACAGGAATATTAACCTGTTTCCCATCGACTACGCCTTTCGGCCTCGCCTTAGGGGTCGACTCACCCTGCCCCGATTAACGTTGGACAGGAACCCTTGGTCTTTCGGCGTGGAGGTTTTTCACCCCCATTATCGTTACTCATGTCAACATTCGCACTTCTGATACCTCCAGCAAGCTTCTCAACTCACCTTCGACGGCTTACAGAACGCTCCTCTACCATGCAAGAACAAGTCTTGCATCCGTAGCTTCGGTGGTATGTTTAGCCCCGTTAAATCTTCCGCGCAGACCGACTCGACCAGTGAGCTATTACGCTTTCTTTAAAAGATGGCTGCTTCTAAGCCAACTTCCTGGCTGTCTGAGCCTTTCCACATCGTTTCCCACTTAACATACACTTTGGGACCTTAGCTGACGGTCTGGGTTGTTTCCCTTTCCACGACGGACGTTAGCACCCGCCGTGTGTCTCCCGCGATTGAACTTATTGGTATTCGGAGTTTGCAAAGGGTTGGTAAGTCGGGATGACCCCCTAGCCTTAACAGTGCTCTACCCCCAATAGTTAGACGCGAGGCGCTACCTAAATAGCTTTCGAGGAGAACCAGCTATCTCCCGGTTTGATTGGCCTTTCACCCCCAGCCACAAGTCATCCGCTAATTTTTCAACATTAGTCGGTTCGGTCCTCCAGTTGATGTTACTCAACCTTCAACCTGCCCATGGCTAGATCACCGGGTTTCGGGTCTAATCCCAGCAACTATTCGCGCAGTTAACACTCGGTTTCCCTACGGCTCCGCTATTCGCTTAACCTTGCTACTGAAATTAAGTCGTTGACCCATTATACAAAAGGTACGCAGTCACAGAACAAGTCTGCTCCCACTGCTTGTACGTATACGGTTTCAGGTTCTATTTCACTCCCCTCACAGGGGTTCTTTTCGCCTTTCCCTCACGGTACTGGTTCACTATCGGTCAGTCAGTAGTATTTAGCCTTGGAAGATGGTCCTCCCATATTCAAACAGCATATCACGTGTGCCGTCCTACTCGATTTCACAGTAAGGTCGTTTTCATGTACGGGACTATCACCCTGTATCGTGAAACTTTCCAGAATCTTCCACTAACTTCCAAACTGCTTAAGGGCTAGACCCCGTTCGCTCGCCGCTACTAAGGGTATCTCTATTGATTTCTTTTCCTCGGGGTACTTAGATGTTTCAGTTCTCCCGGTTCGCTTCGTAACGCTATGTATTCACGTTACGATACTCTACAAAGTAGAGTGGGTTCCCCCATTCGGAAATCTGTGGATTAACGCTTTTTATCAACTCCCCACAGCTTAACGCAGATTAACACGTCCTTCATCGCCTCTGACTGCCTAGGCATCCACCGTATACGCTTAGTCACTTAACCATACAATCTAAAGTCGACCGTACAATTGAAATAACTAGGTATTATCTAGTTTTTTTCGCCTCAAGAATACTCAAGAACACTATATTGTTATTACCGAAGTAATAACGTGTTTTAAGAACTTCTTTATTTATTCAGCTTTCCAAATTTTTAAAGAGCATTTGCTAAAAAGCAAAGTTTTCGTCTCTAACCCTGAATTTCAGAGTTAAAAAAACCAAAGTTAAGTCGCTTGCTATACATAAGCAGATTTAACTTTGGTCTCTTCCTGAGAACATGATGTGGTGGAGCTATGCGGGATCGAACCGCAGACCTCCTGCGTGCAAGGCAGGCGCTCTCCCAGCTGAGCTATAGCCCCACATCATTGTGGCTAGTAAATTGGTAGGACTGAGTAGATTTGAACTACCGACCTCACCCTTATCAGGGGCGCGCTCTAACCAACTGAGCTACAGTCCTACTGACATTTACTATGTCTTTAATTTCTCTATTCAAGCAATTTGTGTGGGCACTTACAAAAACTAACAACTTTACGTAAGGAGGTGATCCAGCCCCAGGTTCCCCTAGGGCTACCTTGTTACGACTTCACCCCAGTCATGAACCACACCGTGGTCATCGCCCTCCCGAAGGTTAAGCTAATGACTTCTGGTGCAGCCCACTCCCATGGTGTGACGGGCGGTGTGTACAAGGCCCGGGAACGTATTCACCGTGACATTCTGATTCACGATTACTAGCGATTCCGACTTCATGGGGTCGAGTTGCAGACCCCAATCCGGACTACGACGCACTTTATGGGATTCGCTTACCATTGCTGGTTTGCAGCCCTTTGTATGCGCCATTGTAGCACGTGTGTAGCCCTACTCGTAAGGGCCATGATGACTTGACGTCGTCCCCACCTTCCTCCGGTTTATCACCGGCAGTCTCCTTAGAGTTCCCACCATTACGTGCTGGCAAATAAGGATAAGGGTTGCGCTCGTTGCGGGACTTAACCCAACATTTCACAACACGAGCTGACGACAGCCATGCAGCACCTGTCTCATAGTTCCCGAAGGCACCAATTCATCTCTGAAAAGTTCTATGGATGTCAAGAGTAGGTAAGGTTCTTCGCGTTGCATCGAATTAAACCACATGCTCCACCGCTTGTGCGGGCCCCCGTCAATTCATTTGAGTTTTAACCTTGCGGCCGTACTCCCCAGGCGGTCTACTTAATGCGTTAGCTTAAGAGCCCAGTTCTCAAGGAACCAAACTCCGAGTAGACATCGTTTACGGCGTGGACTACCGGGGTATCTAATCCCGTTTGCTACCCACGCTTTCGCATCTGAGCGTCAGTTACTTGCCAGGTGGCCGCCTTCGCCACTGGTATTCCTTCAGATCTCTACGCATTTCACCGCTACACCTGAAATTCTACCACCCTCTCAAGAACTCTAGTTTGCCAGTTCGAAATGCAGTTCCCAGGTTGAGCCCGGGGCTTTCACATCTCGCTTAACAAACCGCCTGCATGCGCTTTACGCCCAGTAATTCCGATTAACGCTTGCACCCTCCGTATTACCGCGGCTGCTGGCACGGAGTTAGCCGGTGCTTCTTCTGCGAGTAACGTCACAGCAGTAGAGTATTAATCTACTGCCTTTCCTCCTCGCTGAAAGTACTTTACAACCCTAAGGCCTTCTTCATACACGCGGTATGGCTGCATCAGGGTTTCCCCCATTGTGCAATATTCCCCACTGCTGCCTCCCGTAGGAGTCTGGACCGTGTCTCAGTTCCAGTGTGGCTGATCATCCTCTCAGACCAGCTAGGGATCGTCGCCTTGGTGAGCTCTTACCTCACCAACAAGCTAATCCCACTTGGGCTCATCTAGTCGCGAGAGCTTTCAAGAAGAGGCCCCCTTTCACCCGTAGGTCGTATGCGGTATTAGCAGTCGTTTCCAACTGTTGTCCCCCTCGACTAGGCAGATTCCCAAGCATTACTCACCCGTCCGCCGCTCGACGCCAGAATAGCAAGCTATTCTTCGTTTCCGCTCGACTTGCATGTGTTAAGCCTACCGCCAGCGTTCAATCTGAGCCATGATCAAACTCTTCAATTAAAAGTTTTTTGACTAATCAACGTTGTTGATTAAGTCGGCTCAATGAATTCTGTACTTCAACAACAAACCGAGGTTTGTTGTTTATAAAACCAAATCTTTCGATTTAATTTAATGTTCACAATTACATTGATATAATTTTTGGTCATTATATCTCTGCAAGTGCTCACACAGATTGCTTGAATAAATTGTTAAAGAGCATTGACAACAACGCTTTGCGTCGTAGTCAGGCTGCGTATTCTACGCAAACCAATTTCGAAGTCAAGTGCATATTTGCACTTTATTTCAGGAGGTTAAAAAGTAACTTTCGATACTGATAAACACCTTTACTTAGCGGCTATTGCCGTGTCAGTGAGGTCGCATTATAGAGAGATAGCTGATGATGACAAGCATTTTCATATAAAAACACGAAAGATAATATTAATAACAACTTACTACCAACTTATACACAGAGTAACCATTTATATTTGAATGAATGCAATATTTTTGTTTGTATTTCATACATTTTTTGACAAAATAAGACACAGCTATGATTTTTTGTGGCTTTTTATTGATACATTGAGACTGATTGTCGCTCTTCTAGATATTAGTTACTATTAGGGACAAGAGTAACAATTGATGAATTATTCTTTAATATTAATCACTTATGTTTTTTCAGAGGTTCTTTAAAACGATGGGCTTTTCAACTTTATCTAATGCAACTCGAGCATCCATTATTTCGGTAGCGATTGCAGCAATTGGTTTTGCAGCGCTTTCCTTTATAGGAAATACAATACCAGCGCCTATTGCGTTTGCTATTGGTGCAATTATTACTGGTATTACAATTAAATTCACAACACCTTCATCTTCAGACAGCGTAGCTGTAGAGACAACGACATTATACGTAGGGAACTTACCTTACCGAGCAAATGAAACATCAGTACGTACATTGTTTGCAGAACATGGTCAGGTATTATCAGTTCGCTTAATGAAAGATAAACATACAGGTAAACGTCGTGGTTTTGGTTTTGTAGAAATGCCAGAGGCTGACGCGAAAGAAGCAATTCAATCGCTTAACGATGCAGAATATCAACAACGGACATTAAAAGTACGTGAAGCAAATGAACGCACGGTTCATTCTGCTGAGTAATTTGTTTCATTAAATTATACGTCTATATATAAAGGCTGGCTTAACCCTATTTCATTAAATAGGCAAGTCAGCTTTTTTTGTGCCTGTATTTTGGTACAAAACGCTTTTCCACCATCATTGTCACCACCAAAAAGCACACTATCGCCGAGGATATGTTTAACACGAGATGCGATAGCCATCCCTGAATCGATAAATTTAATATGCTCACCAACAATCAGCCCTAACTCCTCAGCTAACAGCGGGAAGTGAGTACAGCCCAATACAACAATATCAGGACTATTAATAGCAACGGTCCATTTTGATACAACCTTTTTTATTTCATCTAAGTCAACAGGTTTACCATATAGTTTGTTTTCAGCTTGTAACACAAGACTTGTTGTTCCAATCATGTCGATCTCACAGTCTTGGGCATGCTCACTTACAAGTAATTGCGTATAGTCTCGAGAAACAGTGCCAGGCGTTGCCAACAAACCTATTTTTTTCTTTCGACTTTGTAATGCTGCGGGTTTTATTGCGGGTACAACGCCAACAAAAGGAATAGGAAAACGTTTACGTAAAGCGGGTAGAACTAATGTGCTCGCAGAGTTACATGCGATAACCACAAGATCTAGATCATATTCTTCATACATATGTCCGATTAACTGGCAAACACGTTCGATAAGAAACTCAGGCTCAAGTTCACCATAAGGGAAATACTTATTATCAAACAAGTAAAGATAATCAGCGTTTGGTAATTGCTCTTTGATTGCTTTATATATAGATATACCACCTACACCAGAATCAAAAATCAATATCTTACTCATGTACAAACCATTGGATTATTGTAAAAGACATATAATAGTCAAGGGCAGGATAAATTGGAATAGATGAATATAAAAGAAGCCAGCATAACGCTGGCTTCTCAATCATCATGTTAATGTGTCATTACAAATTAAAATTCATAAGTAGCATTAATGTAGTAACCGCGTTCTGGTGCTGGGTAACCTTGCGCTGTTGCGTATTCTTTATCGAATACATTATCTAGTCTAGCGCTGACCTTGAATGCTTCCGTCACTAGATAAGCAGCTGAAACATCCCATAGGCTATAACCAGCAAAAGTGTCAACTCCAGCAGTGCCATAATCATCTCTTTTACCTTGGTATAAATAGCGCAGAGACAAATCAACATCACCTAATTGAACAGTACCTTGCCATTTAGCTTTATATTTAGCACGGCGCAGTAATGTATCACCATTCGCATCTTTAGGATCTAAATACTCAAGCACCGCCTGGTGTGAAACGATACCCGTTACGGTATTAATTTCTAGTTCAATACCTTGGAGCGTACTCACCCCTTCTTTATTGTAAGCAGTTCGAACTGTGTTGATCTTTTTCCCATCAATTAAATCTTGTACTTTATTCTTATATGCAATAATTTTCCAATCCACAAGTCCTGTAATACCTTTAACACCTACTTCAATAGATTCACCAGACTCAGGTTTTAAATCTGGATTTCCTTTAGTATAAGCATTTTTAGCATATAGATCGTACAGAGATGGGGCTTTAAACGATGTACCAGTCGAAGCAATGACACTATAATTATTCACAAACTCCCAGCCAGCAGCTAAACCCCACGTTGTATTTCCACCAAATGTTTCGTTGTCGTCATATCGAATTGAGCCATCTAATGTGACTGATGAGATATCATATACAACCGTTGTAAATATACCGGTATTCGAACGAGAAACAATACCATCAAGAGTACCGCCCTCATCTTCAGCTTGATCATCTCGCCAATCTAAACCTGCGTTTAGTAATAATGAATCCGATAGCACAAACGAATTGATAAAGCTTATATTATGCTGCTTAGTGAAAAGTGTACTATTGGCATCTTTATAATCATCACCAGCTTTATATTGATATGATTTATTTTCACCAAACGAATAACTCAATGAAGAAAAATAGTTATCACGGCTATATTTAGCACCGGTAATTATAGAGGTTGTCTCTAACCACTGCTCTTTCTTCAAATGTACCTCAGGACCCCACGCCGAAGCCGCGCTAGAACCATCATATTCATTTGAACTCTGTGAATATCGCGTATTAATAAAAGCATTTAATTGTGATGATAATTGATAGTCAACACCTAATAAAATATCTTTATTTTCAAACCCATGTTTATCACCATCATTAACACCAACGACAGGTTTAGAGTTATAACCCTCAGCATCATCATAGCCAAGTCCGAAATTCACATGTAGCTTGTCAGTCAAATCTGATGATAAGAACAAGTCAGTTTCATAGTATTTATCAGAACCGATTCCCACTGAGACTTGTTTAATATTGGTACCTTGTTGACCACGAGTAATAATGTTGATCACACCACCAATAGCTTCAGAACCATAAATAGCGCCTCGAGGACCACGAACAATCTCAATTGTTTCAATTTGACTGACAGGAATCTTACTAAAATCAACGCCAGATGTGATACTCGATGGTAAACGAACACCATCAATCAATACTAATACATGGTCTGACTCAGATCCTCGCATGAAAACAGAGGCTTTACTTCCGCGACCACCATTTTGACCAATATCGATACCTGGAACCATTCTTAATATTTCAGGTAATGACTTTGCCATACTTAATTCAATATCATCACGGGTGATAACAGTAATAGGTGCAAGCACATCAGAAACAGCTTGTTCAACACGGTTGGCAGTAACGACTGTTACTTCTTCATTATTAGTAGATGGATCTTGGGCAAGAGCAGCGAACGGTAAAAGCGCCGCTGCTAAGAGTTTTTTAGACATTGTAAATTTTTCCTATTTACGCGTAGAAAAATAAGCCGAATCATTCAGCAAAATTGAGTATTTATTATTTTATTAATTACTCAGGTTCCTATTGGAGACCGGCCTTAAGTGCTAAGCACTATCACCGTTGCGCGACAGGTCCAGAATCTAACTGGATTCCCCCAATAAATGTATGTTACTAAACTAGAGATTTACTTCTACAAGTAATAACAAAAAAAAGTATAGAGTCATGCGAGATAAATGTATATTTATAATTCGGTTATTTATATTTTCAAGATAAGGTAAGGTAAGTATCGAACTGAAGGTAAAATATGCTGGACAAACTCTATTTGGGTCTTACAATCCCTACTCTTTTGTTTAGTATCTAACTACGGTGAGCCCACATGATCGAAATGCACCCCGACAACTACCAATCACAGCTTGACGATAAAGCAGCTCGTCAACGTGACACATTTAAAAAATTCTCACCACCTGAATTAGAAGTCTTTGACTCTCCGGCAGAGAACTATCGTTTACGTGCTGAATTTCGTGTTTGGCATGATGGCGACGATCTTGACTACATCATGTTTGATAAAGAAACTAAGCAAAAAATAAAAATCGATTATTTCCTGCCTGGTAGTAAATTGATTAACGAGATAATGCCAGCACTGATTTTGGAACTAAAAGAATCAAACTTATTGCGTTTCAAACTTTTCCAAGTCGATTTTTTATCAACACTAAGCGGTGAACTGTTGGTTAGCTTACTTTACCATCGTCAATTAAGTGATGAATGGATCACTGAAGCGAAAGCATTAAAAGAAAAACTAAGTGAACGCTTCAATATCGACATTATTGGCCGTGCTAGAAAACAAAAGGTCGTATTAGATCGTGAATTCGTGGTTGAAGAACTTAACGTTGCGGGTAAAAAATTAAAATACAAGCAAGTTGAAAACAGCTTCACGCAACCAAACGGTATCGTCAATCAGAAAATGCTTGAGTGGGCATTAGACGTAACTAAAGATTGTAGTGGTGATTTACTTGAGTTGTATTGTGGTAATGGTAATTTCTCTATCGCATTAGCACCAAACTTTGAAAAAGTATTAGCGACAGAAATATCTAAATCATCAGTGCAGTCTGCACAATACAATATAGCCGAAAACGGATTAGACAATTTAACTATCTTACGTTTATCTGCAGAAGAATTTACAATTGCGATTAATGGTGAACGAGAGTTCAACCGCCTTAAAGATGCAAAAGTTGATTTAACGACATTTAATTGCAACACTATTTTTGTCGATCCTCCACGTGCAGGTTTGGATGCTGACACAGTTAAAATGGTGCAAGAATACGATAATATCGTTTATATTTCTTGCAGCCCAGAAACATTGAGTGACAACCTCGAAGCATTAAGTCAAACGCACAATATCGACCGCTTTGCATTGTTCGATCAATTTCCGTATACCCACCATATTGAATCAGGTGTGTACTTAACGAAAAAGAGCTAACGAAAAGTTAACTCAACATTAATTTGAATAGATAAAAGCTCGTTAACAACATTGTTGCTAACGAGCTTTTTTATAAGTCCGATATTATGCCTGTTTTTTAGATCTGAACACACCGATGGTTTTTGCTACCCAAGCAGATAGACCTAATACCAATATCAAGGGGAAGAAATTACTGCCTAACTCAGGATATTCCATACGTACAAATGTCGTGTATATCAAAACACCAATAACAAACAAACCTAATGACGATTTGCTTATATGGCTTTCAATAGCGCTAGTCATATAAACTTGATACCAATTATAAGCCACCAGCACTAATGCAATGAGCGGAAAAATACTGAATGGAACTTCACTTGTCGTTAACGTTGCTAATGTTGCGTTACCACATAAGCCTGCTAAAAAGGCAAAGTATAATGGTTTATAACCCGCTTGATTCTTTGTCGTCATTTAAATACCTCAATGTTCAAAGTTTACAGCGCAATACCTCTTGTCATTTTTAATACCGCTGCACCTTTTGCAATCATTCTCAATTGCATTATAGTACGGTCAGACAATATTCGACGTTCTTCGTTCGATAAATCTAACGCTTCAGCCCCCGCATTAAAAACAATTGTGACCATTGCCTCAGATTGAATCGTCGCTTCATCACGGCTTAGTTTACTTGCGAGTTCAATATAATCGGTTAGCTCAGCGCTAAAGTGACGTAATTCTCTAGATACCGCAGCTCGAAAGGCTGCCGATGTACCAGAACGCTCACGCAATAAAACTCGAAAAATATTTGGATTTTGTTCAACAAACTCCATAAATGTTTCTACAGAGGTTTTGATCACGCTACCACCAGTTTCAATACGTTGTCGTGCTTGACGCATCAGCTGTCTTAATGTCAGCCCTCCTTCATCAACCATGGTTAAGCCCAACTCTTCCATGTCGCAAAAATGGCGATAGAAAGACGTAGGTGCGATCCCAGCTTCACGTGCAACTTCACGTAAGCTTAAATTTGAATAGCTTCGTTCTGCAGTCACGAGTCTGAATGACGCGTTGATCAGTGAACGGCGGGTTTTTTCTTTTTGCTGAGCTCTAATTCCGGTCATAATTTAAATGTCATTCATTAAGGGGTAGGGATTGTTAACATTGATATTATAATACTACTTTCAACATTATCAGCAACTAACTTATTTTTATCGTTTTTAAGACAGGTACAAATACGTTATAAACAAACCTAAAAACAGAGCTTGTAAACAATTATTTACAAACTCGAACTTAAAATAAACTCCGCATAAAATATCATCAAACAACACTTAAAACCCAAATAAATGACCAATACCAAAATAAAACGTTGACGAAAACACGCTTAAATAGGATATTAATCGTAAATATTTAGTTACAACCAAACCTATAGTAAATAAAAGTTTACACGGAGAGTTATGTCGACCATCAGTACAACAATAGAATCAGCTAAACGCGGCCAGTTTAGCTCTAAATTTGGTTTCATTATGGCGGCAGCAGGGTCTGCTGTTGGTGTTGGTAATATTTGGGGATTCCCAACACAAGCAGCAAGTAACGGCGGCGGTGCTTTTTTACTGGTTTATCTTGTTCTCATCTTTATGCTTGGTTATCCAATGCTAATTGCTGAATTGATGATCGGCCGCCATGGACAAACAAACCCCGCTAATGCATTAAGTAAACTCGCTAAAAGTAAAAGCGTTAAATTAATTGGTATTACCATTGGTCTTGCGGCAATCATAACGTCAGCACTGATTTTTTCTTTCTACGGTATTTTATCAGGTTGGTTCATCAGCAATACCTTAGCACCAATTGCAGACATGATGGGCTCTACAACAACTGCTAATTGGTTAGTAGATATGTCATTATCACGCAACGTGGTATTTACAGTGATATTCGCGATGTTCACAGTCCTAGTTATCCAACAAGGTGTAGAAGACGGTATCGAGAAATGGTCGAAGCGTTTAATGCCACTGTTATTTATAATGCTTATCGCTGCAATGCTTTATATCTTGACTCAACCAGGTGCAGAGCTAGGTTTACGAGCGTTACTTATTCCTGATTTTAGCCGCATCCTAGACCGTGACGTACTGATTGGAGCACTCGGTCAAACATTCTTCTCACTATCATTAGGCAGTGGTTGCATGATGGTATACGGTTCTTACTTAAACAAAAAAGAAAATATTGCTAAATTAGCCGCGCAAGTGACACTGATGGATACCGCGGTCGCATTTGTTGCAGGTATGGTGATCTTACCTGCTATGTATGTGGCTTCACATAATGGCGTTGAGATCTTCGCTGCTGACGGCAGTCTACTGAGTTCTGATACATTAGTGTTTACGGTATTACCGGCATTATTTGAAACGATGGGCGCTGCACAATACCCGGTTTCAATTTTATTCTTTGCATTATTGTTTGTTGCCGCATTAACATCGGCGATTGGTATGATGGAATCACCAACAAGTTATCTTGCAGAACGTGCATCTATGACACGTAAGAAAGCAACCTATATCGTTGGTACGATCGTCACTGCGCTTAGCTTAGTGATTGTATTTAACTTCTCAACACTGTTTGGTTTTGTTATCACACTTACGACGCAATACGCACAACCACTCATTAGTTTAGGCGTAGCAATCTTTGCAGGTTGGGTTTGGAGCCGTAAAGGCTTAATGGCAGAAATCAGAGAACAAGAAGGTGTAACAGAGCATTCTATCTTTTGGAAGATCTGGCCTGTATACGTAAAATTTGTTTGCCCAGTATTAGTACTAATCCTAGTATTCGCGTCATTCCAATAAACGAACATACGGTTCAATGAATAATAAAAAGGTCAGCAATACGCTGACCTTTTTACTATTTGATATAAAACTAATTTATTTAACCCGTTAAGATCTCAGACCATGTCAGATTACGGTCTCCGAGTACAATAAAGTCAGGATTTTTTAATGTATCGCGCTGGTTATAAGAGAGTGGGTTTAAATTCAAATCAAGAATAGCCCCTCCCGCTTCAGTCACGATACATTGCGTACCTGCTGTATCCCACTCACCAGTAATACCTAAGCGTATATAACAATCCGCTTTACCCTCTGCAACTAAGCAACCTTTTAAGCTCGCAGAGCCGAGAGATTGTAATTCTAAGTCAATATCATCTTCAACTAACTTACGGATGTTGTCTGGGTTCTGAACGCGGCTCACAACCACATTTAAACTGGTTAAAGGTTGCAGACATGTATGACTGAAGATTCTTTCTTCACCTTCCAATGTTTCTTTGTATGCACCTTCCCCGTCAACAGCCCAATAGAGAACGTCATCTTTAGGGCCGTAAATCATCCCCAAGATAGGTTTATTCTTGTGTACCAATGCAATAATCGTCGCAAAATCACCACTACGAGAAATAAACTCCTGGGTGCCATCTAACGGATCTAATAACCAATAAGTTTCCCAAGATTGACGCTCTTCAACGGCAATATCACAATCTTCTTCAGATAAGATTGGAATGTCAGGCGTCAGTAACGCAAGTTGCTTAGATAAATAGTGATGGGCCGCGATATCAGCACTGGTGACCGGTGTATGATCGAGTTTAACTTCTTGCTCAAACTCACCCGATTGATAAATATCATAAATCACTGCACCAGTGGCGCGTGCAATTTTTTTTAACTCTGGAATTAAGGTCATTATTTGCATATCGCACTTCCTACTTTATTCTCGCCATCGCTTAATGATTTAGTATTACTTATCTAGTTGTTTTAGGGCAAGTAATAATGCGCAAATAGCACGTGATTCAGTGATTTCATCATTATCAAGTAACTCATTTGCTCTGGCTAATGGCCACTTTATAATTTCGAGTGGCTCAGGTTCATCACCCTCACAAGATTCAGGGTACAGATCTTGTGCAAGATAAATCTGCATTCGAGCAGAAAAATAACTCGGTGCTAAGTTAACTTCTTTCAGTAAGCTTAGTCTTTTAGCCCCATATCCAATCTCTTCCATTAACTCTCGATTAGCAGCAATCAATGCTGTTTCACCTTTATCGATCGCCCCCTTGGGAAAACCAAGTTCGTAACTATCAGTACCGACAGCGTATTCACGGATCAAGATAAGATTATTATCCGCATCGACTGGCACCATCATAACGGCGCCGTGACCACCGCCTTTCATTCTTTCGTAAGTACGTTCAACACCATTAGAGAAACGCAGTGCAACAGACTCAATTTTAAATAGTCGACTTTCTGCGACAATTTTCGTGCTTAATATTTTAGGTTTCTGATGTGTCATTTTAATTCTGCATCCTTGTCATAACGAGTACGCGTTATATAACAACATTATATGCGGCCTGCGTAATTAATCTTATACTCACCCTTGGCATTTTCTTGCCCAACATAACGTAAATTACTGCGTATTGATTGCGGTAATTCATTACTTGGTACAAGTACGCCTGAAAACGTGTATTTACCTTGATTTTCTAACGTAGCAATACCAGATAATTTCAGCTGATTAGAGCTCTGCTTGATATTCGCAACAATAGTCCCCTTATCACAAGTTAAATTAGCGACAGCAGAATCAATTTCTACATTGCCCAACAGTGAGTCAATGCCTGCATTAGACCAACTCAGCTGTCCATCAAGTTGTTCACACCAAGGGTTTCCTTGCTGCATCTCTGCTATTGTCAATTTAACGCTACCTTTGGTCGTCACTGGCAATGGAATATTACTCGCCGTGACTAACCATTCAGAACTTGCCGTAACGGTGAAATCTTGCGCATAGACACCAGCACTTGAATAGCCTAGTTCACCACTGCCGCGTAAGCTATTCTTACCACGACCAAACTCAACGTAAACTTGTGCAGATCCCGTTAATAGCGCAATTACCGATGTATCCCAGCTAACATCTTTCACTTCTATATGATTAAAAGATACCTGTTTTGCTTCCCCTTTCCATACCGAACCTTCAACTTGGCTAATCGTTAAGTTCGCTGGCAATGGAATATATGATAATACTAATGTAGCTGGTAGTGTGCCGATAAGAAAGAATACATACGCAATCATGACAAAACATAGCCCTAGAAGTTTATTTCTCATGCTCTTTTTCCTAACTGTAATCGGCGAACCTTAACCATCCCTTTTTTATCTGACACACTCAGATCAATATTCTGGATTTCAATACCGTATTGTTTGTTCAATTGCTCTAACCAATCGGTAAGCTGATTAAAATTAACATCATCAATCCATACTTGCAGATTATCTGCTTTTGCTTGAATACGTGTGAGCATTATCTTATGACGTTTAGCACTACGACTAACAAGCTGGTTAAGATCACCCGCTTCAGGACGGTTTACTTGGCCTCCCTGTAAATTCATAATTTTTTGCCCTATCACTTTCACATCGGCGAGTGTTTGCGTTTGAACATTAACTTTTCGTTGGGTATTGCTAATATCATTTTGTAACGGTTGCCAAACCAGCCAGTAACCACCTGCAAGCAATAATGTGGCGATTAATAAACTAATGAGCTGCTTTTCTTTTTGCTCTAATTGTTGCCAATATGCCTTCATTTTTTACCCTTAATATCCAGCGTGCCCTGAACACGGCCATTTCGTTGACTTAACGTCCCTTGTTCAACATCAAACTCAGTCGATAACGATGATTTGAATTGATCAAAGGCCTGAAAGTCCGCCGCACTTGCTTGCAATCGTAATGTTGCCTGTTTCGTATCAAATCGAACTGAAATAGGTTTAATATCCGGTGATTGTTTAAATGTAGGGGTCAGCTGACTTAACATCACTAAGAATCCTGAATCACTGCCCCCACCGCGTAAATCATTTAAACGATTCTGCATCTGTTTTTTAACTAAACGCGTATTTAGGCGCATTTTCTTCGGTTTAAATACCGTTTTATATACCTGCTTAATCTCATTCTCTAATGCCATTTGTTGCTGTTCTAACTTATTTAACATCACAAATTGATTCACAAATATCATCACGATAGCTAGACCTGCTGCGATAGCCGTACCACGCCATAATTTTAATGCGACATTTTCTTCACGTACTATTTTGTACTCGCCTTGTAATAAGTTATAACGGCTGGTAACAGCGCCCTCAGCACAAAGTTTCATTGGCAACTCAATTGTATTCTGTTGCCAATTATCTAACTCAAGATGATCGATAGTAGAATAGCTAGTCACCGTCTGCACAGCACTCTCATCATCAACGTCTAGATGAGCAACCGTTGGCAAGACAAAACCTAATAATGCGGTCTCAATACACATACCTTGTGTACGAGTTTTCCTAATAAGCCATTGCCCATCTAATTCAATCGCACTCCAACTCTCTTCACTGTACGGCAGTGTTAAGGCATCAGGAATAATTTGTGTGCAAACTAGTTCGGCATCCGATAACCATGATTGCCACTGCTGCATTTTGTCATGCGCAATCACCGCAACGGATACAGTATTCGCAGTCTTACCTAGAACAGAAAAGTGTAACTTATCAATATCACTACTCAATTCTTGTTCTAGCATGTAGGGTAATGCATTGAGTAATTGCTTATTGCTACGCCCAGGTAATTCCACCTCTTTAAACGTGATATCACAGCTTGGTACTAATGCAATGATAGGTCGCCCACCAGCACGGGATTTTAGCTCGATAAGTTCAGCGGCACAGGTCAAAACACCTGATGCAATGATCTCGCTTTCAACGGTTGACCACACTAACCAATGTATTGCTTGTCGACTTTCACTACCAAGCCTTACTACTAATTGCTCACTCATTGAGCTCCTCCGAATTGTCGACGAATAACATAAACACTATCTTTGCTTTCAGCTTTAAATAACGATTCTACTTTCATGGTTGCGCTAGCAAATTCAGCTTGTAATTGCGCAACAAAATAACCACTTTTTATACCAAACACAGCTTGCTCTTCCGTATCCAGCTTAATACCAGCCAATAACGGTAACGCCAAGAAATCCGCCGTTGTTTTCCAACCACCGTTAGGCCGTTCTTCCAATATTGTTTTCGCTACATCTAATGATAATTGTCCTGAAAATAATCCAGCTAATATCTCAGGCTTATCAATCACAATGGTATTCACGTTTATCTTTAAGACTGCTGTAGGTAAGGCGCAAAGATAAGGACGAACCTTACGGTAAACAGCTTGATTAAATCCTTTTATTGCCCGTAGTTCACTGACATTAATTAAACGTTGATTACCCGCTTGATAAGGGTAATCAAGGGATTCATAGTAAGCATCTTCGACACCGTAACTCGATATCACATTGGTATCACTATCAATCCAGTCACGTAAGGCATCACTTAATTGCTCCGCTTCATACGCATCCAGATCCAGCTGTTCTAATAGATTACGGAACAAGCGGACCTTCAGTGGGGCTTGACCGTCTTTATCTTCACCAGTGACAGCATTCACATTAAAACAGGCTTGCATATCAAAAACCTGACCACCAATGAGCCCATTTTCAACTGGGTACATCATGCCTTCTGTGGCCCAATATTGATCTAAGTTAATCGTATCATCGTCTTTCAAGGCTTGCTTTAATCCCTTTTCAACCAATGCCTCTGCACCATAAGCATACCAAAGGGCTTGTTGATGCGTCATGATATTACTGGTGCGGCGTAATTCCAGCTGTAAACGTGATGACATATTACTGGCAATAATCACCATCACAGCCAAAATAAGTAAGACGGTTAATAGTGCAATACCACGCTGTTTAGAGGCATATATCATTAGCTGCCCTTTCCTTTATCTTTATCTTCATCTTTATTTTTCGATTGTCGCTTTAGGTAATAGGAATAAGCGCTGAATTTCACCAAAACCTTTTAATGTTAGCGTCATTTTAACGCCATCAGGTAGTGCGGTCTTGTTTGTCCAAGTCTCATTCCATTTATTTTTATGATAAAATTCGAACGTTAATGACTCGACATTTTCCAAGATCAACTGCCTTTTCGGCTCTTCCCCTGTAGTGGGGTCTAAATAGACATAACTTAAACGTTCTAAGTGCGCATCTTTAACACGATACATTACCCGCTGTAACGATGAGCGTGGTAACTGTGATAATGGATTACGCCAACCACTGCGAACGAAAGCAATACCATCGTCATCACTATCAAACATAAATTTCCCAGACTGTAATGGCATTGCTGTCTGTTCATCATCACTACGATTATTACGCGCATTCATTTGTTGAAAATCACGCTCGACAATAACCATTGCTCGTTGTAATTGTTTTAATGCATTCCCACGTTCTGTCGAAATTTCATCGCTGCGTAATACACCTTGTAATACTTGATAAGCCCCCAGACTGAGTAAGGCAAAAATAGCGATCGCAATCATCATCTCGATCAATGTGAAGCCATTTTGTTTTATTGTCGGTTCTCGCATCATCTTAGCGCACCACATAGGTGAGTAAATGGCTAATCGTTGAGTCATACTTCTTATCTGTCGCCACTTCGACTGTCACCCCGACAAAATCATTGCTGTCTGTCGACTCTGCTTTATAACGCCAATACCAAGTTCGACCCGCTAATTCAGACTCACCTTTTCGCCATGACTTTCCTGGTATTGTTTTTGCTAATTTTAATTCAGTTAAAGTATTAGCAGCCACCCAATTAGCGAATGTTTTTTCTTCCAAATAGGCTAAGCTGCTGAGATTTTCAGTCGCGACTTTCATCACGGCTAAACCAGCCGTGCCAAATACCGCCATCGCCACCATGACTTCTAATAATGTCATGCCAGCTTGCTTACATAATGTTTTTTTTCCTAAACATGGTTTCATTAAAATCCATCCATCGTGGTATTAATCATTAATTTTCCATATTCATCAAATTGGACCTTGATACTACTGTCCCCAACATCCGCATCCATGTAGGTAAACGTCAACGTAAAATCGGTAATTTCACCGCTTGAATAAATAAACACATCCGGTTCGATACGTTCGTCTTTTTCATCACCTTCAAATAGCCCGCCATTATCCTCAAACAAACCATCATCATCAGCAAATAGCTTACGATCACCTAACAAGCTTCCTTCTGTTTTCAACCCTGCTAACTCAAGTGACATAAGCATGTCTTCTTGTAGCTCTTTTTTTACAAAAAACTTAGAATCATTAAATGCGGACCATTTATCATTGTCATCTAAATAAACAAATTGATAGTGCTGTTCTTCAATCACGATCCCCATTTCAATACTGCTGAGTAAGGCTTCTTCTTCGGCCAGTTCTAGCACTCCGATAAAACGAGCAGCTTCTTTTTTGAGTTGCTTATCAGGGCCAGAAGAACTCATTGTCATGACAACACCGGTGACCATCATGCCCATTAAGAATATAACTAACATTATCTCTAATAGTGTAAAGCCAGATTCTTGATGAGTACGATTTTTCATTGTGTACCTTTGCTCATTGTTGATATGCGTTCTGATAGAGTAAGAATTAACATCGAATGCATTCAGTTGGATAAAAAAAGGCACAGAAAAGAACCTGTGCCTCAATAAAACAATTAGTTACTTATCATGCATGTTCCAGTTGCCGATATCGTCATCGGAACCTTCTTCACCATCTAAACCAATAGAATAAATATCAACTTGACCATGTTCACCTGGGCTAACTAATAGATATTCATTACCCCAAGGGTCTTGCGGTAAACGCTTGATGTAACCGCCAGTACGATAATCTCTTGGTTCTGGATCTACATCCGGCATTTCAACTAATGCATCTAAGCCTTGTTCTGTCGTTGGATAACGGCTGTTGTCTAACTTATACATATCCATCGCATTTTCTAACGCGACGATATCTGATACTACTTTCTGGCGATCCGCTTTTTCTTTATTACCTAATAAATTAGGGATAACCATTGATGCAAGAATACCTAAAATCACGATAACAACCATGATTTCTAACAGGGTAAAACCTGACATATTCCGTTTTTTATTATTCATAAAATCCTCTATTTGAAATAAAAATCTAACCTGAAACCATATTGTTTAAGGACAAAATCGGTTGAAGAATTGCCATCACAATAAATAATACAACACCCGACATACTCACTACCAGTAAGGGTTGAAAAATGCCTAAAGCCATCGTCACTTGCGCTTCAAATTGTGAATCTTGATTATCTGCAGCACGCTCTAACATCGGACCTAATTCACCACTTTGTTCACCACTGGCAATCATATGCAGCATCATTGGTGGAAATAATTTTGTTTCCGTTAATGCTGCTCTTAAACTAGTACCTTCACGAACGCGCATTGTCGCAGCTTCGACCAATTTACGCGCATGCATATTGGTTAATACCCGTCCCGCAATCAACATACTTTCGAGTAGCGGTACCGCACTGGCATTTAAAATACTTAATGTTCGCGCGAAACGCGCAGTATTGATTCCACGACTCACCTTACCAATGACAGGCACTTTTAATAATCGTTCATCGAATATCAAGCGATTCGCAGGTTTTAATAACAAGCGTTTAATAACAATGATAGTAAGGACAATACCAACAACAAGATAAAGACCATAGTTACTGACAAAATCAGAAAGTCCGATCAATATTTGGGTGATTTGCGGTAATTCTTGTCCCATGTGTTCAAACTGGCCTACAACTTTAGGCACGACACTTGTCAATAATAGCGACACAACACCAATAGCCACCAGCGTTAACATGACCGGATAAATCATGGCTTGCGTTAATTGACTGGTCATTTTTTGGCGTTGTTCGGTATAGTCAGCCAAACGATTGAGTACTTTATCTAAATGACCCGACTTTTCGCCAGAGGCCACCATAGAACAATACAAGTCGTCAAAGGCATGAGGGAACTCAGCAAAACTTTCTGCTAACGTATGTCCTTCAACAACACGACTCCGTACGGCTAAGATCATGTTCTGGATACGTGGTAGTTCACTTTGTTCTGCAACCGCTTTTAATGATTCCTCGAGTGGTAGCGAAGCAGCAATTAACGTGGATAACTGGCGGGTTAATAGCGCCATATCCGCCGTACTAATACCTCGT
This sequence comes from Moritella sp. 28, assembly GCF_018219435.1. Taxonomy (NCBI): domain Bacteria; kingdom Pseudomonadati; phylum Pseudomonadota; class Gammaproteobacteria; order Alteromonadales; family Moritellaceae; genus Moritella; species Moritella sp. 28. The sequence continues at coordinate 4,733,166 of NZ_CP056121.1, forward strand.
TTAAATGAAAAAACACCTGCCGCTTTTTTCTTTTCAGCCGCTGCAGACATTTCCACTTCCAGTGGAGTTAAGCCTTTCTCGCGTAATAAAGCACGCGCTTGCTTTGGCCCATCAGCTTCCACTACCCCTTTTTTATTTTTACCTTTTTGATCAATCGCTAAATAAGAAAATGCAGGCATGCTTATCCCTCTCTTGTCACACGAAGTACTTCTTCTAAGGTGGTGACACCTTCCAGTACTTTAGCTAGGCCATCTTGACGGATACTTGGTGTGAATGGTCGAATATGACGTTCTACAATCTGTTCGCCAGCACCACTGTGGATCATGTCTCGCACATCTTCATCGACGATTAATAATTCATGAATACCAGTACGACCTCGATAGCCTGTGTTGTTACAGTTTTCGCAACCTTTCGGATGATAAATGACTGTCGCGTCCGCCACTCGATTAGAAGCCAATTGCTCAAGTTCGCGCTCTGTTGGCGGTGCACCCTCTCGACAATCTGGACAAAGCGTTCGAACTAATCGTTGTGCCAGTACTCCCAATATACTTGACGACAATAAGAAGGGCTCTAATCCCATATCACGTAAACGAGTGACGGCGCCCACTGCGGTATTAGTATGTAAGGTAGATAATACGAGGTGACCCGTTAAACTAGCTTGAACGGCAATTTGCGCTGTTTCTAAATCACGCACCTCACCAATCATCACAACATCGGGGTCTTGACGTAAAATAGCACGTAAACCACGTGAGAAGGTCATATCAACTTTTGGATTCACTTGCGTTTGCCCAATGCCATCAAGTTGATATTCAATTGGATCTTCAACCGTTAAGATATTACGATCTTTGCTGTTAATATCCGATAGTGCGGCATATAAGGTCGTACTCTTACCCGACCCCGTAGGACCAGTAACTAAAATAATGCCGTGTGGCTTATGAATAAGTTCAGACATCTTATTACGATTATCTAACGTCATCCCCAAATGCTTTAATTCTAATTTAGCGTTATTCTTATCGAGTAAACGCATTACGACACGTTCACCAAAACTCGATGGTAAGGTTGATACACGCACGTCAACACCACGTCCACCAATTCGCAACGAAATTCGCCCATCTTGGGGAACACGCTTTTCTGCGATATCCATTTTTGACATGACTTTGATTCGTGATATTAACAATGATGCTAATTTCCGATTCGGTTTCAAAATCTCTCTTAATACACCGTCAATACGGAAGCGGATCACCAATGCACGCTCAAATGTTTCCACATGAATGTCTGAAGCACCTTCTTTAATTGCTTCACTGAGCATCGCATTAATCAGTTTAATGATCGGCGCATCATCATCGGACTCCAATAAATCTTCTTCGGTTGGTAACTCCTCAGCTAACGTAAAAAAATCAACTTCATTACCAATGTCCTGCATTAACTGTCTTGCTTCTGATGAGTCACGTTGAAACACGTCTGTCAGTTTTAATTCGAATGCCTCATCATCTAATAATACCAATTGAAACACTTGACCAAGGTTACGACGTACTTCAAGTACAGTACTCGGGGCAACATCGGCTTTGTGATATAACACCCAGCCGCGTTCAGCTTCACTTAGCACCACACCAAATTTTTTGGCGAACGAAAAAGGCAAGCGTTCGCTTTCACTTACCTCGTCATAATCCTGAGTACTCATCTACTCAGCCTCACTTGTCGTTTTAGGCTTCGTTCTCATATCAAATTCAACCGTTTGATTATCTTGTTCTTCCAGATATTGACGAACTGCAGGCGAAATAATACGTTCTTCATCAAATTTAGGTAACACTGGAACATCAGTAAACGGCATCAATGCGACACCTTTTTCTTGTTGTAGCAACTGATTTGCGCGCATTAAACTGTACTTACGATTACTGATACCGCGGATCGATGCATTATCACGAATAATGGTCGGTTTAATAAAGATCATCAGATTACGTTTTGAAGTGCTTGATGATGTAGACTTAAATAAATTACCAATCCAAGGGATGTCGCCGAGCCAAGGCACCTTAGAAATACTTTCAATCACTTTCTCATCAAGTAAGCCACCAATCACGATCGTTTGCCCACTATCCACTAAAATGCTGGTATTTACCTGACGTTTCGCAAAAGTCACATCCACCGCAGTAGAACCTAATACTTGTGATACCTCTTGCTCAATGGTTAACTGTACCGCATCACCTTCGTTGATTTGTGGCGTCACTTTTAATTTAATTCCCACTTCCCGACGCTCAATCGTCTGGAATGGGTTTTCATTACCCGACCCCGTTGAAGAGCCTGTAATAACGGGTACTTCTTCACCAACAACAAATGTGGCTTCTTGATTATCGAGTGTCATGATACTTGGCGTAGCAAGAAGGTTAGAATTAGTATCTGTCGCAGCCGCTTGAATAATCGCACCGAAGGTTTTTGACCCATTCATAACGCCCATAATCATGCCGTTCACATTACCAAGTGCTGAAGCAAGTGCTGAAGTATCACCAGAAGTTGTAGTCGTCCTCGGTGTTTCTGCACCTGTTGTAGGGTCAGTATAAATCGTTGTCGTTTTTTTATCCTGTGCATCATAAATACCCTGGCCAAGTGCACCTAAAGAGACTTGCTTGCCATTATTATATTGCGTGCCTCCTGCTTCCGTTGCCCACTGAACACCAAAGTCAATGCCATCACCTTCTGATATTTCGACAATAATCGCTTCGACCAATACTTGTGCACGGCGAATATCAAGCTGACTAATCACTTGCTCTAAGGTACGCATCACATCCGGTTGCGCGGTAATCACCAACGCATTGGTGTCTTCATGCGCTTCAATACCCGGCTCTGATTTTGAACTCGATTTTGATTTTGATTTACTCGATGAACCAGACGTTCCATCCTCAATAGAGTTACTCACCCCTTTTAAAACTTCGGCAACTTCTTTGGCATTCGCGTATTTCAAGTAAATAACGCGGGTATTACCTGTGCTTTTTAATTCGCTATCAAGCTGTTGGATTAATTTAGCAACACGTTGACGCGCTTTGGGATCACCACTAATCACAACCGCGTTAGTTCTATCATCAGCAACAATTTTAGGTTGTAAGATACTTGGGATCTTCGATTTCCCATCGCCTTTGTTCACACTATCAATAATACGAACCATCTCACTAGCAGATGCGTATTTAAGATGAATAATATCAACGGCCTGATCTCCCGCTTTATCTACACGGCGGACAATTTCTACTAAGCGATTAACCACAGCTGCGCGGCCTGTCAGCATTAACACATTAGACGGTTCATAATGCACTACATTACCGCCACCAGCATTATCATTTAATTGACGTAATAACGGAGAGAGCTCACGTACTGATACATTATGAACAGGTACTACACGCGTAACCATTTCATCACCCTGACCAGGATCGTTATCATCAACCACTGGTATGCTTGATGTTTTTGCTACTTTGCTTTTAATAACTTTAAGTACACCATTGTCCATCTTAACAACGGAATAACCATATACATCTAAGACATTAAGAAAGAACTGATAATACTGTTCTTCATTTAATAAATCGTAACTACGAACATTCACCTTGCCACGCACACTCGGATCAATGATCACGGTTTTATTTAAGTTTTTACCCACAACATTAATAAATTCATTAATATCTGTGCCTTTAAAACTTGCAGAATAATCGGCAGCCATGGCCATCCCACTCAAACTCAGCAATATCCCTGAGGTTAAGCTTGTTAATTTTTTTCCAACGTTATTAAGGTTCATCTTTATCCTTAGCTACCTAAGTTACCGGCTTAAAAAGTGTTGCTCAAATGGCTACTCTGGCATACTTAAATAAATACTGTGTAATTGCCCATCACGCTCAACGGTGAGGGACATTTCGGTCAAGTCTTTCAGTTGCGTGGCAACTTCCATTGCTTGGCGAGTATCCGTTAAATCATATCCATTTAACGATACGGCGAGATCATTTGGCTTTAAACCAACTTCTTTAAATAGTTCACGATTTTTACCTGGATTAACACGATAACCCGCTAATTGCCCATTAGTTCGAACGGGAGAAATACGTACGTAGTCGGTAATGCTGGCAGGGTTTGATAATAAGTCTTTACGTAGATTAGAAAGGTCTCTAGGTGCTTTACTTGAACTTTCGTTATGAGACTGTCGCCCGCTTGTCTCACGAGTGAACTCTTCACCATCCAACATTAACGTTTCTAAGTTACCTCGATATTTAATGATCACACGGTCAACCAGTACCTGGTTTAACACCGCATTCGTGTCGCCAATCTCATCATCAATCCCGTACGTTTCTTGCTTACCTTTGAGCTCGATAATAGCTAATGCAAGACTTGGTTCACTACTCGCAACAAGACCAACTAATATTAGACGTAAGCGTGTTTTTGGTGCATCAATAGTCTGAACAGCGACAGACGCTTGATTTTCTGCGTTCTGTTTACCAAATAAATTTAAATTACGAAGTGTATTTAATTCATAACTTTTGGCTTGATCACTACCACGGCTAAATGTAGGTTGCCATAATGTTGCAGAATCTGATTTTATCGGCCATAACTGCCAAGTTAACACCGCTGATTGATAACAAAATACAGCGAGTAAAAAATAGCAACAAAAGGTCGATATTTGTTTTTGAGGTAGTTTGATTATAAGCTGCTTAAGCGCATCTAAATTATCCATTTTTGTATTACCCTAATACAGCATTACTTTCAAAATAAGCTATGTTTACCAACGTTTGTGATTAACCCGAATAAAAGTCGTAAATTGAACTGACCAATACTAGCCTTCTCGTTCTATCCGTACAAGCCTTAAACACGACAAACATCAGTTAAATCATATAAATCAGATAAATCGGGTAAATCATGATAGAAAATTAATGTTTTTTTAATAAAAAAACATACCAGCGCTAACCTTTAAAGAATATATGAATTCTGATTATTCGCCACACTATAATTAGAACACTTACAAATGAAACTATGACGAAAGAAATGTGAAATCAACGACGTGATTTAGTTAATGAAATGTGTATTTCCGCGTAATAAAAGACTCTCTTACTGCTTTATTTATCTGTTATAATCAGATCAATAAGATCGTTTATTTGGAATATGGTTACATTCAATATGTCAAAAAATACCAAACCAGATAGTGATGTGCGTTTTGATAAGTGGTTGTGGGCTGCACGGTTTTTTAAAACCCGCGCCATTGCCAGAGACATGATCCAAAGTGGTAAAGTCCGCTACAATGATCAACGCACAAAACCCAGTAAAACCGTTGAGTTGGGTGCAACAATAAAAATAAAACAAGGCTTTGATGAAAAGGAAGTGATCGTAAAGCAGCTTTCCGCACAAAGGAGAGGGGCACCAGAGGCGACTACTTTGTATGAAGAAACACCAACTAGTGTTGAAAAGCGTGCACAAAATGATGTCGCGCGTAAACTGAATACATTGTATAACCCTAGCCCTGATAAACGTCCCGACAAGAAACAACGTCGAGAACTATTGCGGATAAAAAATCATTAACTTTAACGTCGAGAATATTATGAGCCAGAAAGATTTATTACACCGTTACCTGTTTGAAGATCACCAAGTACGTGGTGAGATTGTACAACTTGAACAAAGCTTTATTGATATTTTAGAAAACCTAAATTATCCAAGACCTGTTCAGCGCCTACTCGGTGAGTTACAAGTTGCAGCAAGTCTATTAACAGCGACATTAAAATTTAAAGGCTCTATCACGGTTCAGTTACAAGGTGACGGTCCAGTGACACTTGCTGTTATTAATGGTAATGAAGATCTTGAATTACGTGGTGTGGCTCGCTGGAATGGTTCAGTACCAGACACAAACAATGTAAAAGAATTGATTGGTAAAGGAGTAATGGTTATTACTATCTCACCAGACAAAGGCGAACGTTATCAAGGTATCGTTGATCTTGGTGGCGAGACTTTACAAGAATGTTTGGAACAATACTTCGAACAGTCTGAACAACTAACAACACGTTTGTGGTTCCGTACTGGTAAAGTTGGCTATAGAAAACAAGCTGCGGGCATGATGCTACAAAAATTACCAGCATCAGACGACAAGAAAAGTTCACACGAAGATTTTGAACACCTCGCAGCATTAACTGAAACGATAAAAGATGATGAATTATTTAATCTTGATGCTGAAGATGTGCTAGTACGACTTTATCACCAAGAAAAAGTACGCTTATTCGATCCACAAACCGTGTCATTTAAATGTGGTTGTTCACATGAACGTAGTGCAGCAGCATTACTGAATGTAGCAAAAGAAGAGTTACTTGATATTATTGCTGAAAAAGGACAAATAGAGATGCACTGCGATTATTGCGGTTCGCTTTATGCTTTTAATGCAGGAGATGTAGAAGATATACATGCACCGCAAATTGGCAACCCTGTACATTAAACAAGATGGAATAAGAGTGTAACAAATACACCGCAGCACATCGTTTAATACTGCTAAATTTAATAATAAGAGTGCCGTTAGTGCACTCATTAAATTTAATTTTCAAACCAACTTAATTTAATCTGAAACAATAAATTAAACTCTGTACCCCCAGGAGATACCAATGACAGAAGTAAAACATAAAAATACAGTTATTGGCGCCACTATCGATCTATCGGTATATGGCATCAAGGATGTTGAAGAAATCGTATATAACCCTTCTTACGAGCTACTTTTTTCAGAAGAAACAAAAGCAGGTCTAGAAGGTTATGAAAAAGGGACTGTTACTGAATCAGGTGCAGTTGCAGTTGATACAGGTATCTTCACTGGTCGTTCACCAAAAGATAAATACATTGTTCGTGATGATACAACTCGCGATACAGTATGGTGGTCAGATCAAGGTAAAAATGATAATAAAGCCATCTCTCAAGACGTATGGAATGATCTTAAAGCACTCGTAACACAACAGCTTTCCACAAAACGTTTATTCGTTGTTGATACATACTGTGGTGCTAACGCCAATACCCGTATTAAAGTTCGTTTCATCACCGAAGTTGCATGGCAAGCGCATTTCGTTAAGAACATGTTCATCCGTCCAACCGAAGCAGAATTAGCAACTTACGAACCAGATTTCGTGGTAATGAATGGTGCTAAGTGCACAAACCCTGATTGGGAAAAGCACGGCCTAAATTCTGAAAACTTTGTTGCTTTCAATTTAACAGAGAAAATTCAACTTATCGGCGGTACTTGGTACGGCGGCGAAATGAAAAAAGGTATGTTCTCTTATATGAACTACCTATTGCCACTACAAGGTATTGCATCAATGCATTGTTCAGCAAACGTAAGTTCTGATGGTGAAACAGCAATCTTCTTTGGCTTATCTGGTACAGGTAAAACAACATTATCAACCGATCCAAAACGCCAATTAATTGGTGATGATGAACACGGTTGGGATGATGATGGCGTATTCAACTTCGAAGGTGGTTGCTACGCAAAAACAATTAAGTTAAGTGCAGAAGCGGAGCCAGAAATATTCGGCGCAATTCGTCGTGACGCATTACTTGAAAACGTAACCGTACTTGACGGTGGCGTAGTTGATTATAACGACGGTTCGAAAACAGAAAACACGCGTGTTTCTTACCCTATCGAACATATTGAAAACATTGTTAAGCCGATCTCAAAAGGCGGTCACGCAAATAAAGTTATTTTCTTAAGTGCAGATGCATTTGGTGTTTTACCACCAGTATCTAAACTAACGCCAGAACAAACTAAATATCACTTCCTATCAGGTTTTACCGCTAAATTAGCCGGCACTGAGCGTGGTATTACAGAACCAACACCAACATTCTCAGCATGCTTCGGTGCTGCGTTCCTATCACTTCACCCTACGAAATACGGTCAAGAACTTGTTAAACGTATGGAAGCATCAGGCGCGCAAGCTTACCTTGTTAATACTGGCTGGAACGGCACTGGTAAACGCATTTCAATTAAAGATACGCGTGCCATCATCGATGCAATTCTTGATGGCTCAATTGAAAAAGTGGAAAGTAAAACGATCCCTTACTTCAATTTAGAAGTACCAACAACACTACCAGGTTGTGATACTAAGATTCTTGACCCTCGTGATACATACGAAGATGCAAATGTATGGGAAGAGAAAGCCGTTGACCTTGCTAAACGTTTCGTGAACAACTTCGAGAAGTTCACTGACAACGAAGAAGGCAAAGCACTGCTTGCTGCTGGTCCACAACTTTAAACTTTATTTAAGTTGTGTTTATACCGATTTAAATAATGAGCAATCATGAACAAAATGCCAGTATCGAGTAATCGACCTGGCATTTTTTCTACCTGCCATAACGAAAATGAGCTATTCAGCTGTGCTATTGCTATAATTTCTTTTCAATATAATTTAAGAAGGTCATAGCATTGGCTATATCAAACTTAATCACCCGAGTTGGCTGGGAAACTTTAGACAAACGCCTTAAATTTCTCTGGAAAGAAGAACGACCAAGAGTCACAAAAGTTGTGTCTTGGGCAGCTTCTCTAGGTGACCGCAGTGAGAATGCTGACTACAAAGAAAATAAACATTTACTGCGAACCATCGACCGCGAAATTCGATTTTTAGTTAAACGCCTCGAAGTATTAGAGATCGTCGATTATCGTCCACAACAAGATGGCACAGTCTATTTTGGCGCCTATGCCGAATTAGAAGATGATGATGGAAAGGTAATCCAGTGCCGCATTGTCGGCCGTGACGAATTAGACCCTAAACGTAATTTCATTACAGTCGACTCACCAATGGCAAAAGCCCTTATCGGGAAACAAGTTGATGATGAGGCGATAGTGCACACGCCTGCGGGTAGTAAAACGTGGTACATCAACAAGATCCAATACACCCCATTTACAGAATAATCATCCGTATTCATGTCATCACAAATCTATTCATTTTAAGGATCCAAAGTGTCTAAATTAGCTATTCTGATCGCGCAAGAAATTAATGCGCATGTACGCCAAGTTAACGCTGCAATTACCCTACTTGATGACGGGTCGACCGTCCCTTTTATCGCCCGCTATCGAAAAGAAGCCACTGAAGGCTTAGATGATGGCCAATTAAGAACATTAGAACAGCGCCTGACCTACTTACGTGACTTAGAAACGCGCCGTGAAACAATTTTAAAAAATATTGCCGAACAAGATAAGTTAACCCCGCAGTTAACCGCCGCTATCAATAATGCTGAAACAAAAACGCGTTTAGAAGATCTCTACCTACCTTTTAAAACCAAACGCCGTACGAAGGGCCAAATAGCAATTGAAGCAGGATTAATACCATTAGCAGAATCTCTGATTGCAAATCCACAACAGCAGCCGATCAAACTCGCCAAACAATTTATCACATCAGACACTAATTTTGCTGAACCAGAGCAAGTATTAGAAGGAGCTAAATTTATCCTGATGGAAAAAGCGAGCGTTGATGCAGAACTGATTGCTAAAGTCCGTAAACAGTTACTTTCTCACGCAACGCTTGAATCAAAAGAAAATAAAAAAACAGCCACAGAAGACAGTAAATTCAAAGATTATTTCGCCCACAGTGAGGGGATTAGCAAAGTACCATCACACCGCATGTTAGCCATGTTACGCGGCAAAAATGAAGGTGAGCTACAAATAGGTTTGAATGCAGACCCTGAATTTACCGAGAAAAATGCAACCAGCTATTGTGAAATAATCATCGCCAAACATTTGGGGATTCATTATCAAAATAAACCCGCTGACGAATGGTTAAAATCAGTCGTTCACAGCAGTTGGAAACAAAAATTACTCAGCCAATTAGAAACTGAACTTATCGGTAAAATGAAAGAGTCGGCGGAAGTTGAAGCTATCAAAGTATTCGCAGCCAACCTAACTGCATTGCTCATGGCATCGCCAGCGGGACCAAAGGTAACACTTGGACTTGATCCCGGGTTACGTACAGGTTCCAAAATTGCCATCGTTGATGCAACAGGTAAATTACTCGATCACACAACCATCTATCCGCATGTACCACAAAAGCAATGGCAACAATCGCTGTCGACATTAGCGACTTTGTGCCAACGCTATAACGTTGAGTTAGTCAGTATTGGTAACGGCACCGCATCTCGAGAAACAGATAAGTTAGTCGCTGAGTTAATTAAAGCGAAGCCTGAGCTTAAATTACAAAAAATCATGGTCAGTGAAGCCGGCGCATCAGTCTATTCTGCATCAGAGTTAGCAGCCAACGAATTTCCACAGCTTGATGTTTCTATTCGAGGAGCCGTATCCATTGCCCGTCGTTTACAAGACCCACTTGCCGAGTTAGTTAAAATCGACCCGAAAGCAATTGGTGTTGGTCAATATCAGCATGATGTAAACCAGACCTTGTTATCAAAGCAACTCGACATTGTCATTGAAGATTGCGTAAATAAAGTCGGTGTTGATGTTAACTTAGCATCTGCAGCCCTACTCTCTCGTGTTGCTGGATTGAACAAAACGATTGCTGAAAACATTGTTAATTATCGTAATGACAACGGTCCATTTAGTAAACGTAGTGAACTAAAGAAAGTTGCGAGATTAGGCCCTAAAGCTTTTGAACAATGTGCCGGATTCTTGCGTATATTAAACGCGAAAGACCCGCTTGATAGCTCAGCAGTTCATCCTGAGTCATATTCCATCGTGAAAGAGATTACTCAAAAGACAGGGAGAAAAATTACCGATATTATTGGTAATAGTGAAATACTGAGATCGCTTGATCCACAAGATTACACAAATACTAAAGTGGGGATACCAACGGTCATCGACATTCTGCAAGAGCTAGAGAAACCAGGTCGAGATCCAAGACCCGAATTCAAAACAGCAACATTCAAAGACGGTATTGAAAAAATAACAGATTTAGAACCAGGGATGTTATTAGAGGGTATAATCAGTAATGTGACTAACTTTGGTGCCTTTGTTGATATCGGTGTTCATCAGGATGGTTTAGTCCATATTTCTGCACTAACGAACCGTTTTGTAAAAGATCCCCATGAGATTGTGAAAGCTGGTCAAGTAGTCAAAGTTAAAGTGACAGAAATTGATATAGCCAGAAAGCGTATCGCACTCACAATGCGGTTAGATGATGACATAGTACAACGTAATACTTCAGAATCAGATAAGAACCAAACGGTTGTTAATAAAGCAAAACCATACAAGCAACCAGAATCAAAAAAACAGAATCAAACTGAAAATAGAAATACATCGTTCGGTAACAATGCCTTTGCTGACGCGTTTAAAAATGCAAAGAAACGTTAATAGTGAAATGACTATGTTATAAAATGAAATGTGGCGAACTTAGTTCGTCATTTTTTAGCTATTCTCTGCTAACAATTAATGACATAAATCGAAGATGAAAAAAAGGTCGCCTAAGCGACCTTTCTATATATTGTTCAAACTAATCGAAATTAAGCGATTACTTTAGAAACAACACCAGCACCAACAGTACGGCCACCTTCACGGATAGCGAAGCGTAGACCTTCTTCCATCGCGATTGGGTTGATTAGCTCAACAACAAACTTAAGGTTGTCACCAGGCATAACCATTTCAACACCTTCTGGAAGCTCTACAGCACCAGTGATGTCAGTTGTACGGAAGTAGAACTGTGGACGGTAACCTTTAAAGAAAGGAGTGTGACGACCACCCTCTTCTTTAGAAAGTACGTATACTTCAGATTCAAACTTAGTATGTGGAGTGATTGAACCAGGCTTAGCTAGTACTTGACCACGTTCAACGTCTTCACGTTTAGTACCACGTAGAAGTGCACCAATGTTCTCACCAGCACGACCTTCGTCAAGCAGTTTACGGAACATTTCAACACCAGTACAAGTAGTAGTAACAGTTTCACGGATACCAACGATTTCTACTGCATCACCAACGTTAACGATACCTTGCTCAACACGACCAGTTACAACAGTACCACGACCAGAGATTGAGAATACGTCTTCGATAGGCATAATGAAAGGCATATCGATAGCACGTTCTGGATCAGGGATGTATGAATCTAGCGCTTCTGCTAGTTCAATGATCTTGTCTTCGTACTCTTTTTCGCCTTCAAGTGCTTTAAGAGCAGAACCCTGGATAACTGGTAGGTCATCACCTGGGAAGTCATATTCAGAAAGAAGTTCACGAACTTCCATTTCTACTAGTTCAAGTAGTTCTTCATCATCAACCATATCACATTTGTTCATGAATACGATGATGAAAGGAACGCCAACCTGACGTGAAAGCAGGATGTGCTCACGTGTTTGTGGCATAGGACCATCAGTTGCAGCAACAACTAGGATAGCGCCGTCCATTTGAGCAGCACCAGTAATCATGTTTTTAACGTAATCCGCGTGACCTGGGCAATCTACGTGTGCGTAGTGACGGTTAGGCGTATCGTATTCAACGTGAGAAGTGTTGATCGTGATACCACGTTCTCTTTCTTCAGGAGCGTTATCGATTGATGCGAAATCTTTAGCTTCACCACCGTATACTTTTGCAAGTACGTTTGTGATTGCTGCTGTTAGAGTTGTTTTACCATGGTCAACGTGACCAATTGTACCTACGTTTACGTGGGTATTACTACGTACAAATTTTTCTTTAGACACGACGTGTACCTTCTAATTATCAGTTAAGCCTTTATCTTATGATAAAGACTACCAAAGTTAAACTTTATTTCGCTTCAATAATTTTGTCAGCGATGTTTTTAGGTGCTTCATTGTATTCAAGGAATTCCATTGAATACGAAGCGCGGCCCTGTGTAGCTGAACGTAGTGCAGTTGCATAACCGAACATTTCAGATAACGGAACCTTAGCATGAATAATTTTAAGACCTGAGTGGCCATCATCCATACCATCGATCATGCCGCGACGACGGCTTACGTCACCAACAACATCACCCATCCACCCCTCAGGAGTGGTAATTTCAACTTTCATCATTGGCTCAAGCAAGGCTGGATTTGCATCCAATGCGCCTTGTCTGCAACCAAAAGAACCCGCGACCTTGAATGCCATTTCATTGGAATCAACATCGTGAAATGAACCACCGTAGAGTGTAACACGAACATCCATGATAGGATATCCAGCTAACACACCTTGGTCCATCTGTTCTTTACAACCTTTTTCTACCGCTGGAATGAATTCACGAGGAACTTCACCATCAACGATTGCATCCACAAATTCAAAACCAGCACCCGCTTCAAGCGGTTCTAATTTCAGCAGAACATGGCCATATTGACCTTTCCCGCCTAATTCGCGAATGAATTTACCTTCTGCTTCAACCGAATCACGAATTGATTCACGATATGCAACCTGAGGCTTACCAACGTTGCATTCAACGTTAAACTCACGACGCATACGGTCAACAATAATATCCAGGTGAAGTTCACCCATACCAGATATCAGAATTTGCGCTGACTCTTCGTCAGTTTCAACACGGAACGATGGATCTTCCGCCGCTAATTTACTTAGGGCGATAGCCATCTTATCTTGGTCGGCTACTGTTTTAGGCTCTACAGCAATTTGGATAACCGGTTCCGGAAAATCCATACGCTCAAGAATTACTTTATGATTAGTATCACAAAGCGTATCACCAGTAGTGACGTCCTTAAGACCAATTGCCGCAGCAATATCGCCGGCACGTATTTCTTTCAATTCTTGACGATCATTGGCATGCATTTGCACAATACGACCTAAACGTTCACGCTTCTGCTTAACAGAATTATAAACGCCATCGCCCGTATTGACCACCCCAGAATACACCCGCAGGAACGTAAGCGTACCTACGAATGGGTCTGTCGCGATCTTAAAGGCTAATGCAGCAAAGGGAGCGTCATCACTTGATGGACAAGTAATTTCGTTCTCGTTATCATCAATACCATTGATATCTTTCACTTCCGTTGGGCTAGGAAGAAATTCAACCACGGCGTCAAGTACCGCTTGTACACCTTTATTTTTAAAGGCAGAACCACAAGTCGCAAGTACGATCTCGTTGTTCAGCGTGCGTTGACGTAAACCCGCTTTAATTTCTTCTTCAGATAATTCACCTTCTTCAAGGTATTTATCCATAAGCTCATCGTTAGCTTCGGCGGCAGCATCAACCAATTCTTCATGTAATTCTTCTGCACGCTCAAGTAGACCAGCAGGAATATCGCCATAACTAAATGACATACCTTGATCTGCTTCATTCCAGCTAATTGATTTCATCTTAATTAAATCAATTACGCCTTCAAACTCTTCTTCCGCACCAATGTTTAACTGGATAGGAACGCAAGTCGCGCCCAGGCGATTACGAATTTGGTCAATAACAGCTTCAAAATCAGCACCTGTACGATCCATCTTATTAACGAATACGATACGTGGTACTTGATATTTATTAGCTTGACGCCAAACCGTTTCAGATTGTGGTTCAACACCTGATGCACCACAAAACACGACAACTGCGCCATCAAGGACTCGTAAAGAACGTTCTACTTCAATCGTGAAGTCAACGTGTCCCGGAGTATCAATGATGTTGATACGGTGCTGCTTAAATTTCGCATCCATACCTTTCCACATTGTTGTTGTCGCAGCAGAAGTAATGGTAATACCACGCTCCTGCTCCTGTTCCATCCAATCCATAGTGGCTGCGCCATCATGAACTTCACCCATCTTATGTGAAAGGCCAGTATAGAACAGAATTCGTTCTGTAGTTGTAGTTTTACCCGCATCAACGTGAGCACAAATACCAATATTTCGGTAGAGCTCGATCGGAGTTGTACGTGCCACAATAAATCCCTTACTAGGAAACCTAGACAGAAAGTAATTGACGCAGATTTAAAATCTGCGTCCAAAAATTACCAGCGATAGTGAGCAAATGCTTTATTCGCGTCAGCCATACGGTGAACGTCTTCACGTTTCTTAACCGCAGAACCTTTGTTTTCAGCAGCGTCGAATAGCTCTCCAGCTAGACGAGCAGCCATTGATTTTTCACCACGTTTACGTGCTGCTTCAACTAACCAACGCATAGCTAGTGCATTACGACGAGAAGGACGAACTTCTACAGGCACTTGGTAAGTTGAACCACCAACACGGCGAGATTTAACCTCAACCGATGGACGAACATTGTCTAAAGCGATTTCGAAAAGCTCTAGGTGTGTTTTATCTTCACTTTTAGTAGAGATAGTTTCTAGCGCACCGTATACAATCGCTTCTGAAGTAGATTTTTTACCGTCTACCATTACGATGTTGATGAATTTTGCTAGAATTTCTGATCCGAATTTTGGATCTGCTAAAATTTCTCTTTTAGCTACGACGCGACGTCTTGGCATCTCTTATTCCTCGTTGTGCTTCAGGTATTACCCAAAACTAATAAATAGTTAACAGTTTGCTTGGCCTTACTAAACGAAGAATTATTAATTCTTAGGGCGTTTAGTACCGTATTTAGAACGACCTTTACGACGGTCACTAACACCAGCTGTATCTAGCGCACCACGAACTGTATGGTAACGAACACCCGGTAAATCTTTAACACGACCGCCACGGATTAGGATCACGCTGTGTTCTTGAAGGTTATGGCCTTCACCACCGATGTATGAAGTTACTTCATAACCGTTAGTTAGACGAACACGAGCTACTTTACGTAGAGCCGAGTTAGGTTTTTTAGGAGTAGTAGTGTATACGCGAGTACAAACACCACGACGTTGTGGACAAGCTTCAAGAGCAGGAACGTTAGTTTTTGTAACGTTTCTTACGCGAGGCTTGCGTACTAATTGGTTAGTAGTTGCCATTTAAAATAGCTCCGTTGAGTTTTTTACGTGTGAAAAATCATCCCTAATATAGGGACGCAGAATTTTAGTCATTGCGCCTTTAGCTGTCAAGCATAAGAACAGTATTATTGAAAATAAATCAGTTTATTCACCAATAAATCGTAAATAAACCGCATTTACAACACTACTAGATAAAAACTTACCCATAGTTCATAGGGCAACAATGAAAATTCGTACAGTTAAGCTTCTTTAATTCCAAGTCTGTACTTGTAAATGCGACACAGTAAGATTAACAAATTCTAGATAGCTAACTTGCTGACCTAGCATACATTTTAACCCTCTCGCATCCAGATCTTCAGTTAAAGTGTAAACACTTATCTTTGGTAGGAGATCTTGAAGTATTTTAGCATATTTATGCTGTGATGCCGTAATGACGACAGCATCTTGAATAAAGAGCAGCGCATCACCCTCATTGAGATAAGCTAGGCTGTCAATAAATGTGTTTTTTGAGAACGGCGACGATTTAATAATGTGAAGCATGATGTTATCACCAATCAAAAATTCAAAATAATAGCATGCTGGCGTATTCGCTGATTAATTTCTAGCTGTGATAAACGTTCAGCATCGATAATCAACTCAATATCGCTTATACCTCGCTCTAGAAGCGAGTCAGCGCACACATAAATGTTTTCGATATCATATAAGTCAAACAGTCCAAATGTAGGCGAAAAATCCCGACAAGCGATATTTTGAGGCTTTTGATTACAGACTAACTGATAAACGCCATCGCCAATAAAAAAAACACTTAACTCTTCCGTTAATGCAGACGTAGCAAGGATGGCGTCTTGTGTTTCTCTGGCTAGACTCGTACCATGAGGAACTTGACGAGTAACAAACGCGGCTCTCAACATATTTTCAACCAAATGTAGATAATTAAAACTGGATAACCCGATCAGCAGTCATAATCGACTCTGCTAATTGACCTAACCCGGTTAATTGAAATGGTAACTCAAGATTAAACTGATTCTTCCCAGTCCTATCCGCTTCATTTTGATCAATAACACCACGCCTTAGCGCTGCACCTGAACATATATCTAAAGGAAATAGATGCTCACGAGCCATCAAAAGCCAAGCATTATATAAATCAAATTCATCCGCAGCTGGAGATGTCAGCGTTGAACCATTAAGCACACCATCATTATAAAAAAATACGCGCTGAATAGTATGACCTAACTCAATCGCTGATTTAACATAATGATAGGCGCTTAAAGCATCTTGACTACCATATGCTGGACCTGTAACAAGCACAGCAATAGTGACCGATTTAGACATAAATAGGCCTAATTAAAGCGTGTAAGCGATAGCTTCAACTTCAACTAATACATCTTTCGGTAAACGAGCTACTTCAACACATGAACGTGCTGGTGCGTTCTCAGGGAAATAACGTGCGTACACTTCATTGAAAGTAACAAAATCATTCATATCACTCAGGAAACATGTTGTCTTGATTACTGTATCGGCACTTGCATTCGCCGCTTTTAGTACTGCCATTAGATTTTCCATTACTAATTCAGCTTGCTCTTTCACGCCACCTTCAATAATGTCCATCGTCTCTGCCACTAATGGGATCTGTCCTGAAGTAAAAACCATATTACCAAGTTGATTAGCTTGTGAGTACGGACCAATTGCAGCAGGTGCATTCGTTGTAGAAATGATTTTTTTACTCATTGTAAGTTCCATAAATTTATCAATGCTCCCATATTTAGAGCGAGTATATTGCACTATTTATACGCATTATATTTAATAACACGCATAATAAGCAAATCTAGAGCAACGAATAGTTTAAACTTTATAGGTTTTTTTACATAAAATTAATTTGATTAGTGCTTTCTGTCGTTTTTATTTTAAGCTAAAATTACCTATTGTGTTTAGCGGATTAGAGGATTAACGAATGTTCATATCATTAGACCATAGAACCCTCTCCCTATGCATGCAAACTTGTAAAGCCTCATAACTATTCATATGAGGCTTTTTTTTGGATAATTCTGATCATCAGGGCACAAAAATGGTAAATCCGTTATTTAGAAAACATATAGTATCTATCAATGATATGTCACGTAATGAGCTAGAACTTATTGTTAAAACTGCGGCAAAACTAAAAAAACAGCCACAGCCCGAACTTTTAAAAAACAAAGTAATTGCGAGCTGTTTCTTTGAAGCATCAACACGAACACGATTATCATTCGAAACGGCGATCCAACGATTAGGTGGGACTGTTATTGGCTTTGATAATGCTGGTAACACATCACTTGCGAAAAAAGGTGAAACGCTTGCCGATTCAATCAGTGTGATCTCAAGCTATGCGGATGCATTTGTGATGCGCCACCCTCAAGAAGGTGCAGCAAGACTGGCATCAGAATTTTCCAACGTTCCCGTAATTAACGGCGGTGATGGCTCTAATCAACATCCCACACAAACATTACTCGACCTATTCTCTATTTACGAAACACAAGGCCGTTTAGATAATTTAAATATCGCATTGGTGGGAGATCTTAAATACGGTCGAACAGTTCATTCTTTAGCACAAGCCCTTGCTAAGTTCAGTGGCTGCAAGTTCTATTTCATTGCACCAGATGCATTGGCGATGCCTGAATATATCTGTGACGAGCTTGATGAGCACGATATCAGCTATGCCTGTTATAACTCGATTGAAGAAGTCGTGCCTGAAATCGACGTGTTGTACATGACTCGCGTACAAAAAGAACGTTTTGATGAGACAGAGTATCAACACATGAAAGCTGGTTTTATTTTATCAGCCAGTTCATTAAAGAATGCGAAAGATAATTTAAAAGTGCTTCACCCATTACCACGTGTTGATGAAATCACTGTCGATGTGGACAAAACGCCATACGCGTATTACTTCCAGCAAGCTGAAAATGGTGTCTACGCACGTGAAGCATTACTTGCTCTTGTATTAAACGAAACAATTGAAGGATAAGATAATGAAAAGCAATCACATGCAAGTAGAAGCTATCTGTAATGGCTACGTTATCGATCACATCCCATCAGGACAAGGTGTGAAGATCCTAAGACTATTTAGTCTTACAAATACCAAGCAGCGTGTTACCGTTGGTTTTAACCTTCCAACTCATAATGGTGCGACCAAAGATTTAATTAAAGTTGAAAACACTGAGATAACCAAGTCACAAGCTAATCAATTAGCACTGCTTGCACCAAATGCAACCATCAATATAATTGAAAATTTCGAGGTGACAGATAAGCATGCGTTAGCATTGCCAAAAGACGTTGAAAACGTATTCCCGTGTCCAAACTCAAATTGTATTACACACGGAGAACCAGTTATTTCATCTTTCACCATTAAAATGATCAAAGGTAATATCGGTTTGAAATGTAAGTATTGTGAGAAAACTTTCTCAAAAGAGATTGTAACAGAGCAAGTTTAACTTAAATTAATACAGAGCTGCTTCTCACTGATACAGCTCTGTTATAAACGCTTTATAGAATTATTTGGTTTTCACGTCAAAACACGCTTCTAATTCCGCTTTAATTTCCTTAAATCCTTTCTTTCGTAATAATTCAACATTACGTTCAGGGATTTCCTCAGGGTTCGGGAATACTCTCAATACGCGCGCCATCTCATCTTCACGAATAATGTGCAGTATCGGATAAGGTGAGCGATTAGTAAAGTTAGCAGCATCTTGCATTGTCGTGTCATCAAAACGATACTTAGGATGCATATGCGCTAATTGATAAACACCTTCGTAGTCCTGCATTTCCAATAAATCGTTCGCATAATCAATTAGATCGAGGAAATCATCAAAATTGCTACTCAATTTAGGAATAACAACTAATGTTGTAGCTATCTCTTCATTGGTATCTAAACGAATAAATTCAGCATTAACACATTCTAATAACTCAGTTAAATCAGTCCCATCAAGTACTGCACAATGAATTGTTTTTCGCTCTAATTCTTTTTTCGCAAAAGGGCAAATATTGTATTTCACAATAATATCTTTCACCCATTTTAGCGTCTGTAACTTAATTATCTCATGGTTATCAGTCATACAAGGATCCTAAATATATGAATTAAATTCGTTAACCACAAAATTAGTGATTTAACCTAAAGTGGTGAAAGTATATTTTAACTTTAACAGTTAATAATTTACAGGTATAAAAAAAGCCGATATCAATGATATCGGCTTTTTTTGTTCAAGATTAGTCTTGAATCTAATTTGACGTTTGGCGATGCCCTACTCTCACATGGGGAAGCCCCACACTACCATCGGCGTTATTACGTTTCACTACTGAGTTCGGAATGGGATCAGGTGGTACCGCAACACTATGGTCACCAAACAAATTTTTCGAGTCTTACGAATCATCTGCTCTTGTTTAAGACTACGTCTTAAACAATATTTATTCAGACTAGGTTTGAATAAATAGTAATTGGCGCTTGGCGATGCCCTACTCTCACATGGGGAAGCCCCACACTACCATCGGCGTTATTACGTTTCACTACTGAGTTCGGAATGGGATCAGGTGGTACCGCAACACTATGGTCACCAAGCAAATTTGGTTTGCTTTCAAGTTGTATCTTTAAAATCTGAAAAGCTATAAATAAAGAAGTCTTTAAAACCTATCTTTCGATAAATAGTAGTGTTCAATCAATTCTTAAGTCGTATTTCAATTAATCATACTTTAATTTGTATGGTTAAGCCTCACGGGTAATTAGTACAAGTTAGCTCAATGCCTCACAGCACTTACACACCTTGCCTATCAACGTTGTAGTCTCCAACGGCCCTTCAGGGGACTTAAAGTCCCAGTGAGAACTCATCTCGAGGCCTGCTTCCCGCTTAGATGCTTTCAGCGGTTATCAGTTCCGAACTTAGCTACCGGGCAATGCTATTGGCATAACAACCCGAACACCAGTGGTTCGTCCACTCCGGTCCTCTCGTACTAGGAGCAGCTCCTCTCAATTCTCAAACGCCCACGGCAGATAGGGACCGAACTGTCTCACGACGTTCTAAACCCAGCTCGCGTACCACTTTAAATGGCGAACAGCCATACCCTTGGGACCAACTTCAGCCCCAGGATGTGATGAGCCGACATCGAGGTGCCAAACACCGCCGTCGATATGAACTCTTGGGCGGTATCAGCCTGTTATCCCCGGAGTACCTTTTATCCGTTGAGCGATGGCCCTTCCATTCAGAACCACCGGATCACTAAGACCTACTTTCGTACCTGCTCGACGTGTCTGTCTCGCAGTTAAGCTGGCTTATGCCTTTGCACTAACCACATGATGTCCAACCATGTTTAGCCAACCTTCGTGCTCCTCCGTTACTCTTTGGGAGGAGACCGCCCCAGTCAAACTACCCACCAGACACTGTCCGCAACCCCGATAAGGGGCCTACGTTAGAACATCAAACGTACAAGGGTGGTATTTCAAGGTTGACTCCACATCATCTAGCGACAATGCTTCAACGTCTCCCACCTATCCTACACATGTAGGTTCAATGTTCAGTGCCAAGCTATAGTAAAGGTTCACGGGGTCTTTCCGTCTAGCCGCGGGTACACTGCATCTTAACAGCGATTTCAATTTCACTGAGTCTCGGGTGGAGACAGCGTGGCCATCATTACGCCATTCGTGCAGGTCGGAACTTACCCGACAAGGAATTTCGCTACCTTAGGACCGTTATAGTTACGGCCGCCGTTTACCGGGGCTTCGATCATGAGCTTCGACCTAAGTCTAACCCAATCAATTAACCTTCCGGCACCGGGCAGGCGTCACACCGTATACGTCATCTTTCGATTTTGCACAGTGCTGTGTTTTTAATAAACAGTTGCAGCCACCATTTCTCTGCGACCGACAATAGCTTACGGAGCAAGTCCTTCACCATCATCGGCGTACCTTCTCCCGAAGTTACGGTACCATTTTGCCTAGTTCCTTCACCCGAGTTCTCTCAAGCGCCTTAGTATTCTCTACCTAACCACCTGTGTCGGTTTGGGGTACGATTCTCTTATATCTGAAGCTTAGAGGTTTTTCCTGGAAGCCGGGTATCAACTACTTCATCTCCGTAGAGACTCGTCATCAGCTCTCAGCCTTAATGTACGCCCGGATTTACCTAAGCACACAGCCTACAACCTTAAACATGGACAACCATCGCCATGCTAGCCTAACCTTCTCCGTCACCCCATCGCAATATAAGTGAGTACAGGAATATTAACCTGTTTCCCATCGACTACGCCTTTCGGCCTCGCCTTAGGGGTCGACTCACCCTGCCCCGATTAACGTTGGACAGGAACCCTTGGTCTTTCGGCGTGGAGGTTTTTCACCCCCATTATCGTTACTCATGTCAACATTCGCACTTCTGATACCTCCAGCAAGCTTCTCAACTCACCTTCGACGGCTTACAGAACGCTCCTCTACCATGCAAGAACAAGTCTTGCATCCGTAGCTTCGGTGGTATGTTTAGCCCCGTTAAATCTTCCGCGCAGACCGACTCGACCAGTGAGCTATTACGCTTTCTTTAAAAGATGGCTGCTTCTAAGCCAACTTCCTGGCTGTCTGAGCCTTTCCACATCGTTTCCCACTTAACATACACTTTGGGACCTTAGCTGACGGTCTGGGTTGTTTCCCTTTCCACGACGGACGTTAGCACCCGCCGTGTGTCTCCCGCGATTGAACTTATTGGTATTCGGAGTTTGCAAAGGGTTGGTAAGTCGGGATGACCCCCTAGCCTTAACAGTGCTCTACCCCCAATAGTTAGACGCGAGGCGCTACCTAAATAGCTTTCGAGGAGAACCAGCTATCTCCCGGTTTGATTGGCCTTTCACCCCCAGCCACAAGTCATCCGCTAATTTTTCAACATTAGTCGGTTCGGTCCTCCAGTTGATGTTACTCAACCTTCAACCTGCCCATGGCTAGATCACCGGGTTTCGGGTCTAATCCCAGCAACTATTCGCGCAGTTAACACTCGGTTTCCCTACGGCTCCGCTATTCGCTTAACCTTGCTACTGAAATTAAGTCGTTGACCCATTATACAAAAGGTACGCAGTCACAGAACAAGTCTGCTCCCACTGCTTGTACGTATACGGTTTCAGGTTCTATTTCACTCCCCTCACAGGGGTTCTTTTCGCCTTTCCCTCACGGTACTGGTTCACTATCGGTCAGTCAGTAGTATTTAGCCTTGGAAGATGGTCCTCCCATATTCAAACAGCATATCACGTGTGCCGTCCTACTCGATTTCACAGTAAGGTCGTTTTCATGTACGGGACTATCACCCTGTATCGTGAAACTTTCCAGAATCTTCCACTAACTTCCAAACTGCTTAAGGGCTAGACCCCGTTCGCTCGCCGCTACTAAGGGTATCTCTATTGATTTCTTTTCCTCGGGGTACTTAGATGTTTCAGTTCTCCCGGTTCGCTTCGTAACGCTATGTATTCACGTTACGATACTCTACAAAGTAGAGTGGGTTCCCCCATTCGGAAATCTGTGGATTAACGCTTTTTATCAACTCCCCACAGCTTAACGCAGATTAACACGTCCTTCATCGCCTCTGACTGCCTAGGCATCCACCGTATACGCTTAGTCACTTAACCATACAATCTAAAGTCGACCGTACAATTGAAATAACTAGGTATTATCTAGTTTTTTTCGCCTCAAGAATACTCAAGAACACTATATTGTTATTACCGAAGTAATAACGTGTTTTAAGAACTTCTTTATTTATTCAGCTTTCCAAATTTTTAAAGAGCAATTTGCTAAAAAGCAAAGATAAACAAGCGATTGCTTATCTTTGCTTACTAGCGTCTTACTATTAGTAAGACATACTATTCAACTTTCTATTCAAGCAATTTGTGTGGGCACTTACAAAAATTAACAACTTTACGTAAGGAGGTGATCCAGCCCCAGGTTCCCCTAGGGCTACCTTGTTACGACTTCACCCCAGTCATGAACCACACCGTGGTCATCGCCCTCCCGAAGGTTAAGCTAATGACTTCTGGTGCAGCCCACTCCCATGGTGTGACGGGCGGTGTGTACAAGGCCCGGGAACGTATTCACCGTGACATTCTGATTCACGATTACTAGCGATTCCGACTTCATGGGGTCGAGTTGCAGACCCCAATCCGGACTACGACGCACTTTATGGGATTCGCTTACCATTGCTGGTTTGCAGCCCTTTGTATGCGCCATTGTAGCACGTGTGTAGCCCTACTCGTAAGGGCCATGATGACTTGACGTCGTCCCCACCTTCCTCCGGTTTATCACCGGCAGTCTCCTTAGAGTTCCCACCATTACGTGCTGGCAAATAAGGATAAGGGTTGCGCTCGTTGCGGGACTTAACCCAACATTTCACAACACGAGCTGACGACAGCCATGCAGCACCTGTCTCATAGTTCCCGAAGGCACCAATTCATCTCTGAAAAGTTCTATGGATGTCAAGAGTAGGTAAGGTTCTTCGCGTTGCATCGAATTAAACCACATGCTCCACCGCTTGTGCGGGCCCCCGTCAATTCATTTGAGTTTTAACCTTGCGGCCGTACTCCCCAGGCGGTCTACTTAATGCGTTAGCTTAAGAGCCCAGTTCTCAAGGAACCAAACTCCGAGTAGACATCGTTTACGGCGTGGACTACCGGGGTATCTAATCCCGTTTGCTACCCACGCTTTCGCATCTGAGCGTCAGTTACTTGCCAGGTGGCCGCCTTCGCCACTGGTATTCCTTCAGATCTCTACGCATTTCACCGCTACACCTGAAATTCTACCACCCTCTCAAGAACTCTAGTTTGCCAGTTCGAAATGCAGTTCCCAGGTTGAGCCCGGGGCTTTCACATCTCGCTTAACAAACCGCCTGCATGCGCTTTACGCCCAGTAATTCCGATTAACGCTTGCACCCTCCGTATTACCGCGGCTGCTGGCACGGAGTTAGCCGGTGCTTCTTCTGCGAGTAACGTCACAGCAGTAGAGTATTAATCTACTGCCTTTCCTCCTCGCTGAAAGTACTTTACAACCCTAAGGCCTTCTTCATACACGCGGTATGGCTGCATCAGGGTTTCCCCCATTGTGCAATATTCCCCACTGCTGCCTCCCGTAGGAGTCTGGACCGTGTCTCAGTTCCAGTGTGGCTGATCATCCTCTCAGACCAGCTAGGGATCGTCGCCTTGGTGAGCTCTTACCTCACCAACAAGCTAATCCCACTTGGGCTCATCTAGTCGCGAGAGCTTTCAAGAAGAGGCCCCCTTTCACCCGTAGGTCGTATGCGGTATTAGCAGTCGTTTCCAACTGTTGTCCCCCTCGACTAGGCAGATTCCCAAGCATTACTCACCCGTCCGCCGCTCGACGCCAGAATAGCAAGCTATTCTTCGTTTCCGCTCGACTTGCATGTGTTAAGCCTACCGCCAGCGTTCAATCTGAGCCATGATCAAACTCTTCAATTAAAAGTTTTTTGACTAATCAACGATGTTGATTAAGTCGGCTCAATGAATTCTGTACTTCAACAACAAACCGAGGTTTGTTGTTTATAAAACCAAATCTTTCGATTTAATTTAATGTTCACAATTACATTGATATAATTTTTGGTCATTATATCTCTGCAAGTGCTCACACAGATTGCTTGAATAAATTGTTAAAGAGCATTGGCGTGTTAAACACGGCAATTTTCAAATATCACTCAAGGAGTGTTATCTGAAAATTGCTGTAACTATCGTTACAACAATTTAATTTGGCGCTTGGCGATGCCCTACTCTCACATGGGGAAGCCCCACACTACCATCGGCGTTATTACGTTTCACTACTGAGTTCGGAATGGGATCAGGTGGTACCGCAACACTATGGTCACCAAGCAAATTTGGTTTGCTTTCAAGTTGTATCTTTAAAATCTGAAAAGCTATAAATAAAGAAGTCTTTAAAACCTATCTTTCGATAAATAGTAGTGTTCAATCAATTCTTAAGTCGTATTTCAATTAATCATACTTTAATTTGTATGGTTAAGCCTCACGGGTAATTAGTACAAGTTAGCTCAATGCCTCACAGCACTTACACACCTTGCCTATCAACGTTGTAGTCTCCAACGGCCCTTCAGGGGACTTAAAGTCCCAGTGAGAACTCATCTCGAGGCCTGCTTCCCGCTTAGATGCTTTCAGCGGTTATCAGTTCCGAACTTAGCTACCGGGCAATGCTATTGGCATAACAACCCGAACACCAGTGGTTCGTCCACTCCGGTCCTCTCGTACTAGGAGCAGCTCCTCTCAATTCTCAAACGCCCACGGCAGATAGGGACCGAACTGTCTCACGACGTTCTAAACCCAGCTCGCGTACCACTTTAAATGGCGAACAGCCATACCCTTGGGACCAACTTCAGCCCCAGGATGTGATGAGCCGACATCGAGGTGCCAAACACCGCCGTCGATATGAACTCTTGGGCGGTATCAGCCTGTTATCCCCGGAGTACCTTTTATCCGTTGAGCGATGGCCCTTCCATTCAGAACCACCGGATCACTAAGACCTACTTTCGTACCTGCTCGACGTGTCTGTCTCGCAGTTAAGCTGGCTTATGCCTTTGCACTAACCACATGATGTCCAACCATGTTTAGCCAACCTTCGTGCTCCTCCGTTACTCTTTGGGAGGAGACCGCCCCAGTCAAACTACCCACCAGACACTGTCCGCAACCCCGATAAGGGGCCTACGTTAGAACATCAAACGTACAAGGGTGGTATTTCAAGGTTGACTCCACATCATCTAGCGACAATGCTTCAACGTCTCCCACCTATCCTACACATGTAGGTTCAATGTTCAGTGCCAAGCTATAGTAAAGGTTCACGGGGTCTTTCCGTCTAGCCGCGGGTACACTGCATCTTAACAGCGATTTCAATTTCACTGAGTCTCGGGTGGAGACAGCGTGGCCATCATTACGCCATTCGTGCAGGTCGGAACTTACCCGACAAGGAATTTCGCTACCTTAGGACCGTTATAGTTACGGCCGCCGTTTACCGGGGCTTCGATCATGAGCTTCGACCTAAGTCTAACCCAATCAATTAACCTTCCGGCACCGGGCAGGCGTCACACCGTATACGTCATCTTTCGATTTTGCACAGTGCTGTGTTTTTAATAAACAGTTGCAGCCACCATTTCTCTGCGACCGACAATAGCTTACGGAGCAAGTCCTTCACCATCATCGGCGTACCTTCTCCCGAAGTTACGGTACCATTTTGCCTAGTTCCTTCACCCGAGTTCTCTCAAGCGCCTTAGTATTCTCTACCTAACCACCTGTGTCGGTTTGGGGTACGATTCTCTTATATCTGAAGCTTAGAGGTTTTTCCTGGAAGCCGGGTATCAACTACTTCATCTCCGTAGAGACTCGTCATCAGCTCTCAGCCTTAATGTGCGCCCGGATTTACCTAAGCACACAGCCTACAACCTTAAACATGGACAACCATCGCCATGCTAGCCTAACCTTCTCCGTCACCCCATCGCAATATAAGTGAGTACAGGAATATTAACCTGTTTCCCATCGACTACGCCTTTCGGCCTCGCCTTAGGGGTCGACTCACCCTGCCCCGATTAACGTTGGACAGGAACCCTTGGTCTTTCGGCGTGGAGGTTTTTCACCCCCATTATCGTTACTCATGTCAACATTCGCACTTCTGATACCTCCAGCAAGCTTCTCAACTCACCTTCGACGGCTTACAGAACGCTCCTCTACCATGCAAGAACAAGTCTTGCATCCGTAGCTTCGGTGGTATGTTTAGCCCCGTTAAATCTTCCGCGCAGACCGACTCGACCAGTGAGCTATTACGCTTTCTTTAAAAGATGGCTGCTTCTAAGCCAACTTCCTGGCTGTCTGAGCCTTTCCACATCGTTTCCCACTTAACATACACTTTGGGACCTTAGCTGACGGTCTGGGTTGTTTCCCTTTCCACGACGGACGTTAGCACCCGCCGTGTGTCTCCCGCGATTGAACTTATTGGTATTCGGAGTTTGCAAAGGGTTGGTAAGTCGGGATGACCCCCTAGCCTTAACAGTGCTCTACCCCCAATAGTTAGACGCGAGGCGCTACCTAAATAGCTTTCGAGGAGAACCAGCTATCTCCCGGTTTGATTGGCCTTTCACCCCCAGCCACAAGTCATCCGCTAATTTTTCAACATTAGTCGGTTCGGTCCTCCAGTTGATGTTACTCAACCTTCAACCTGCCCATGGCTAGATCACCGGGTTTCGGGTCTAATCCCAGCAACTATTCGCGCAGTTAACACTCGGTTTCCCTACGGCTCCGCTATTCGCTTAACCTTGCTACTGAAATTAAGTCGTTGACCCATTATACAAAAGGTACGCAGTCACAGAACAAGTCTGCTCCCACTGCTTGTACGTATACGGTTTCAGGTTCTATTTCACTCCCCTCACAGGGGTTCTTTTCGCCTTTCCCTCACGGTACTGGTTCACTATCGGTCAGTCAGTAGTATTTAGCCTTGGAAGATGGTCCTCCCATATTCAAACAGCATATCACGTGTGCCGTCCTACTCGATTTCACAGTAAGGTCGTTTTCATGTACGGGACTATCACCCTGTATCGTGAAACTTTCCAGAATCTTCCACTAACTTCCAAACTGCTTAAGGGCTAGACCCCGTTCGCTCGCCGCTACTAAGGGTATCTCTATTGATTTCTTTTCCTCGGGGTACTTAGATGTTTCAGTTCTCCCGGTTCGCTTCGTAACGCTATGTATTCACGTTACGATACTCTACAAAGTAGAGTGGGTTCCCCCATTCGGAAATCTGTGGATTAACGCTTTTTATCAACTCCCCACAGCTTAACGCAGATTAACACGTCCTTCATCGCCTCTGACTGCCTAGGCATCCACCGTATACGCTTAGTCACTTAACCATACAATCTAAAGTCGACCGTACAATTGAAATAACTAGGTATTATCTAGTTTTTTTCGCCTCAAGAATACTCAAGAACACTATATTGTTATTGCCGAAGCAATAACGTGTTTTAAGAACTTCTTTATTTATTCAGCTTTCCAAATTTTTAAAGAGCAATTTGCTAAAAAGCAAAGATAAACAAGCGATTGCTTATCTTTGCTTACTAGCGTCTTACTATTAGTAAGACATACTATTCAACTTTCTATTCAAGCAATTTGTGTGGGCACTTACAAAAATTAACAACTTTACGTAAGGAGGTGATCCAGCCCCAGGTTCCCCTAGGGCTACCTTGTTACGACTTCACCCCAGTCATGAACCACACCGTGGTCATCGCCCTCCCGAAGGTTAAGCTAATGACTTCTGGTGCAGCCCACTCCCATGGTGTGACGGGCGGTGTGTACAAGGCCCGGGAACGTATTCACCGTGACATTCTGATTCACGATTACTAGCGATTCCGACTTCATGGGGTCGAGTTGCAGACCCCAATCCGGACTACGACGCACTTTATGGGATTCGCTTACCATTGCTGGTTTGCAGCCCTTTGTATGCGCCATTGTAGCACGTGTGTAGCCCTACTCGTAAGGGCCATGATGACTTGACGTCGTCCCCACCTTCCTCCGGTTTATCACCGGCAGTCTCCTTAGAGTTCCCACCATTACGTGCTGGCAAATAAGGATAAGGGTTGCGCTCGTTGCGGGACTTAACCCAACATTTCACAACACGAGCTGACGACAGCCATGCAGCACCTGTCTCATAGTTCCCGAAGGCACCAATTCATCTCTGAAAAGTTCTATGGATGTCAAGAGTAGGTAAGGTTCTTCGCGTTGCATCGAATTAAACCACATGCTCCACCGCTTGTGCGGGCCCCCGTCAATTCATTTGAGTTTTAACCTTGCGGCCGTACTCCCCAGGCGGTCTACTTAATGCGTTAGCTTAAGAGCCCAGTTCTCAAGGAACCAAACTCCGAGTAGACATCGTTTACGGCGTGGACTACCGGGGTATCTAATCCCGTTTGCTACCCACGCTTTCGCATCTGAGCGTCAGTTACTTGCCAGGTGGCCGCCTTCGCCACTGGTATTCCTTCAGATCTCTACGCATTTCACCGCTACACCTGAAATTCTACCACCCTCTCAAGAACTCTAGTTTGCCAGTTCGAAATGCAGTTCCCAGGTTGAGCCCGGGGCTTTCACATCTCGCTTAACAAACCGCCTGCATGCGCTTTACGCCCAGTAATTCCGATTAACGCTTGCACCCTCCGTATTACCGCGGCTGCTGGCACGGAGTTAGCCGGTGCTTCTTCTGCGAGTAACGTCACAGCAGTAGAGTATTAATCTACTGCCTTTCCTCCTCGCTGAAAGTACTTTACAACCCTAAGGCCTTCTTCATACACGCGGTATGGCTGCATCAGGGTTTCCCCCATTGTGCAATATTCCCCACTGCTGCCTCCCGTAGGAGTCTGGACCGTGTCTCAGTTCCAGTGTGGCTGATCATCCTCTCAGACCAGCTAGGGATCGTCGCCTTGGTGAGCTCTTACCTCACCAACAAGCTAATCCCACTTGGGCTCATCTAGTCGCGAGAGCTTTCAAGAAGAGGCCCCCTTTCACCCGTAGGTCGTATGCGGTATTAGCAGTCGTTTCCAACTGTTGTCCCCCTCGACTAGGCAGATTCCCAAGCATTACTCACCCGTCCGCCGCTCGACGCCAGAATAGCAAGCTATTCTTCGTTTCCGCTCGACTTGCATGTGTTAAGCCTACCGCCAGCGTTCAATCTGAGCCATGATCAAACTCTTCAATTAAAAGTTTTTTGACTAATCAACGATGTTGATTAAGTCGGCTCAATGAATTCTGTACTTCAACAACAAACCGAGGTTTGTTGTTTATAAAACCAAATCTTTCGATTTAATTTAATGTTCACAATTACATTGATATAATTTTTGGTCATTATATCTCTGCAAGTGCTCACACAGATTGCTTGAATAAATTGTTAAAGAGCATTGACCTTACGGTCTGATTGTGTGCTTTACGCACTACAATTTTAAAATAACACTCATAGAATGTTATTTAAGAATTGTTGGCGGAGTGGACGGGACTCGAACCCGCGACCCCCGGCGTGACAGGCCGGTATTCTAACCAACTGAACTACCACTCCGCACAATCTGTGCTAATGTTTCCATCAGTCTTAATTTGGCGCTTGGCGATGCCCTACTCTCACATGGGGAAGCCCCACACTACCATCGGCGTTATTACGTTTCACTACTGAGTTCGGAATGGGATCAGGTGGTACCGCAACACTATGGTCACCAAGCAAATTTGGTTTGCTTTCAAGTTGTATCTTTAAAATCTGAAAAGCTATAAATAAAGAAGTCTTTAAAACATAAAGTGTTCTGTCTATTCTTAAGTCGATATTTCAATTAATCATACTTCAGTTTGTATGGTTAAGCCTCACGGGTAATTAGTACAAGTTAGCTCAATGCCTCACAGCACTTACACACCTTGCCTATCAACGTTGTAGTCTCCAACGGCCCTTCAGGGGACTTAAAGTCCCAGTGAGAACTCATCTCGAGGCCTGCTTCCCGCTTAGATGCTTTCAGCGGTTATCAGTTCCGAACTTAGCTACCGGGCAATGCTATTGGCATAACAACCCGAACACCAGTGGTTCGTCCACTCCGGTCCTCTCGTACTAGGAGCAGCTCCTCTCAATTCTCAAACGCCCACGGCAGATAGGGACCGAACTGTCTCACGACGTTCTAAACCCAGCTCGCGTACCACTTTAAATGGCGAACAGCCATACCCTTGGGACCAACTTCAGCCCCAGGATGTGATGAGCCGACATCGAGGTGCCAAACACCGCCGTCGATATGAACTCTTGGGCGGTATCAGCCTGTTATCCCCGGAGTACCTTTTATCCGTTGAGCGATGGCCCTTCCATTCAGAACCACCGGATCACTAAGACCTACTTTCGTACCTGCTCGACGTGTCTGTCTCGCAGTTAAGCTGGCTTATGCCTTTGCACTAACCACATGATGTCCAACCATGTTTAGCCAACCTTCGTGCTCCTCCGTTACTCTTTGGGAGGAGACCGCCCCAGTCAAACTACCCACCAGACACTGTCCGCAACCCCGATAAGGGGCCTACGTTAGAACATCAAACGTACAAGGGTGGTATTTCAAGGTTGACTCCACATCATCTAGCGACAATGCTTCAACGTCTCCCACCTATCCTACACATGTAGGTTCAATGTTCAGTGCCAAGCTATAGTAAAGGTTCACGGGGTCTTTCCGTCTAGCCGCGGGTACACTGCATCTTAACAGCGATTTCAATTTCACTGAGTCTCGGGTGGAGACAGCGTGGCCATCATTACGCCATTCGTGCAGGTCGGAACTTACCCGACAAGGAATTTCGCTACCTTAGGACCGTTATAGTTACGGCCGCCGTTTACCGGGGCTTCGATCATGAGCTTCGACCTAAGTCTAACCCAATCAATTAACCTTCCGGCACCGGGCAGGCGTCACACCGTATACGTCATCTTTCGATTTTGCACAGTGCTGTGTTTTTAATAAACAGTTGCAGCCACCATTTCTCTGCGACCGACAATAGCTTACGGAGCAAGTCCTTCACCATCATCGGCGTACCTTCTCCCGAAGTTACGGTACCATTTTGCCTAGTTCCTTCACCCGAGTTCTCTCAAGCGCCTTAGTATTCTCTACCTAACCACCTGTGTCGGTTTGGGGTACGATTCTCTTATATCTGAAGCTTAGAGGTTTTTCCTGGAAGCCGGGTATCAACTACTTCATCTCCGTAGAGACTCGTCATCAGCTCTCAGCCTTAATGTGCGCCCGGATTTACCTAAGCATACAGCCTACAACCTTAAACATGGACAACCATCGCCATGCTAGCCTAACCTTCTCCGTCACCCCATCGCAATATAAGTGAGTACAGGAATATTAACCTGTTTCCCATCGACTACGCCTTTCGGCCTCGCCTTAGGGGTCGACTCACCCTGCCCCGATTAACGTTGGACAGGAACCCTTGGTCTTTCGGCGTGGAGGTTTTTCACCCCCATTATCGTTACTCATGTCAACATTCGCACTTCTGATACCTCCAGCAAGCTTCTCAACTCACCTTCGACGGCTTACAGAACGCTCCTCTACCATGCAAGAACAAGTCTTGCATCCGTAGCTTCGGTGGTATGTTTAGCCCCGTTAAATCTTCCGCGCAGACCGACTCGACCAGTGAGCTATTACGCTTTCTTTAAAAGATGGCTGCTTCTAAGCCAACTTCCTGGCTGTCTGAGCCTTTCCACATCGTTTCCCACTTAACATACACTTTGGGACCTTAGCTGACGGTCTGGGTTGTTTCCCTTTCCACGACGGACGTTAGCACCCGCCGTGTGTCTCCCGCGATTGAACTTATTGGTATTCGGAGTTTGCAAAGGGTTGGTAAGTCGGGATGACCCCCTAGCCTTAACAGTGCTCTACCCCCAATAGTTAGACGCGAGGCGCTACCTAAATAGCTTTCGAGGAGAACCAGCTATCTCCCGGTTTGATTGGCCTTTCACCCCCAGCCACAAGTCATCCGCTAATTTTTCAACATTAGTCGGTTCGGTCCTCCAGTTGATGTTACTCAACCTTCAACCTGCCCATGGCTAGATCACCGGGTTTCGGGTCTAATCCCAGCAACTATTCGCGCAGTTAACACTCGGTTTCCCTACGGCTCCGCTATTCGCTTAACCTTGCTACTGAAATTAAGTCGTTGACCCATTATACAAAAGGTACGCAGTCACAGAACAAGTCTGCTCCCACTGCTTGTACGTATACGGTTTCAGGTTCTATTTCACTCCCCTCACAGGGGTTCTTTTCGCCTTTCCCTCACGGTACTGGTTCACTATCGGTCAGTCAGTAGTATTTAGCCTTGGAAGATGGTCCTCCCATATTCAAACAGCATATCACGTGTGCCGTCCTACTCGATTTCACAGTAAGGTCGTTTTCATGTACGGGACTATCACCCTGTATCGTGAAACTTTCCAGAATCTTCCACTAACTTCCAAACTGCTTAAGGGCTAGACCCCGTTCGCTCGCCGCTACTAAGGGTATCTCTATTGATTTCTTTTCCTCGGGGTACTTAGATGTTTCAGTTCTCCCGGTTCGCTTCGTAACGCTATGTATTCACGTTACGATACTCTACAAAGTAGAGTGGGTTCCCCCATTCGGAAATCTGTGGATTAACGCTTTTTATCAACTCCCCACAGCTTAACGCAGATTAACACGTCCTTCATCGCCTCTGACTGCCTAGGCATCCACCGTATACGCTTAGTCACTTAACCATACAATCTAAAGTCGACCGTACAATTGAAATAACTAGGTATTATCTAGTTTTTTTCGCCTCAAGAATACTCAAGAACACTATATTGTTATTGCCGAAGCAATAACGTGTTTTAAGAACTTCTTTATTTATTCAGCTTTCCAAATTTTTAAAGAGCAATTTGCTAAAAAGCAAAGATAAGCATTAAACTGCTTAGCTTTGATTTTTAATCAGAAAGAAAAGTGGTATCCCGTACGAGATTTGAACTCGTGTTACCGCCGTGAAAGGGCGGTGTCCTAGGCCTCTAGACGAACGGGACACTATTTACTTTCTACGTTTGGATTTCATCCCAAACGTTGTCTTATTTTCATAAGACTGTCTTTAACGTTTCTATTCAAGCAATTTGTGTGGGCACTTACAAAAATTAACAACTTTACGTAAGGAGGTGATCCAGCCCCAGGTTCCCCTAGGGCTACCTTGTTACGACTTCACCCCAGTCATGAACCACACCGTGGTCATCGCCCTCCCGAAGGTTAAGCTAATGACTTCTGGTGCAGCCCACTCCCATGGTGTGACGGGCGGTGTGTACAAGGCCCGGGAACGTATTCACCGTGACATTCTGATTCACGATTACTAGCGATTCCGACTTCATGGGGTCGAGTTGCAGACCCCAATCCGGACTACGACGCACTTTATGGGATTCGCTTACCATTGCTGGTTTGCAGCCCTTTGTATGCGCCATTGTAGCACGTGTGTAGCCCTACTCGTAAGGGCCATGATGACTTGACGTCGTCCCCACCTTCCTCCGGTTTATCACCGGCAGTCTCCTTAGAGTTCCCACCATTACGTGCTGGCAAATAAGGATAAGGGTTGCGCTCGTTGCGGGACTTAACCCAACATTTCACAACACGAGCTGACGACAGCCATGCAGCACCTGTCTCATAGTTCCCGAAGGCACCAATTCATCTCTGAAAAGTTCTATGGATGTCAAGAGTAGGTAAGGTTCTTCGCGTTGCATCGAATTAAACCACATGCTCCACCGCTTGTGCGGGCCCCCGTCAATTCATTTGAGTTTTAACCTTGCGGCCGTACTCCCCAGGCGGTCTACTTAATGCGTTAGCTTAAGAGCCCAGTTCTCAAGGAACCAAACTCCGAGTAGACATCGTTTACGGCGTGGACTACCGGGGTATCTAATCCCGTTTGCTACCCACGCTTTCGCATCTGAGCGTCAGTTACTTGCCAGGTGGCCGCCTTCGCCACTGGTATTCCTTCAGATCTCTACGCATTTCACCGCTACACCTGAAATTCTACCACCCTCTCAAGAACTCTAGTTTGCCAGTTCGAAATGCAGTTCCCAGGTTGAGCCCGGGGCTTTCACATCTCGCTTAACAAACCGCCTGCATGCGCTTTACGCCCAGTAATTCCGATTAACGCTTGCACCCTCCGTATTACCGCGGCTGCTGGCACGGAGTTAGCCGGTGCTTCTTCTGCGAGTAACGTCACAGCAGTAGAGTATTAATCTACTGCCTTTCCTCCTCGCTGAAAGTACTTTACAACCCTAAGGCCTTCTTCATACACGCGGTATGGCTGCATCAGGGTTTCCCCCATTGTGCAATATTCCCCACTGCTGCCTCCCGTAGGAGTCTGGACCGTGTCTCAGTTCCAGTGTGGCTGATCATCCTCTCAGACCAGCTAGGGATCGTCGCCTTGGTGAGCTCTTACCTCACCAACAAGCTAATCCCACTTGGGCTCATCTAGTCGCGAGAGCTTTCAAGAAGAGGCCCCCTTTCACCCGTAGGTCGTATGCGGTATTAGCAGTCGTTTCCAACTGTTGTCCCCCTCGACTAGGCAGATTCCCAAGCATTACTCACCCGTCCGCCGCTCGACGCCAGAATAGCAAGCTATTCTTCGTTTCCGCTCGACTTGCATGTGTTAAGCCTACCGCCAGCGTTCAATCTGAGCCATGATCAAACTCTTCAATTAAAAGTTTTTTGACTAATCAACGATGTTGATTAAGTCGGCTCAATGAATTCTGTACTTCAACAACAAACCGAGGTTTGTTGTTTATAAAACCAAATCTTTCGATTTAATTTAATGTTCACAATTACATTGATATAATTTTTGGTCATTATATCTCTGCAAGTGCTCACACAGATTGCTTGAATAAATTGTTAAAGAGCATTGACCTTGACGTTATCCGTCGTAGCCAGGCTGCGTATAATACGGCAACCAGTTTTGAAGTCAAGTACATATTGCACTTTATTTCAGGAGGTTTTAAAAGTAACTTTCGATACTGATAAAACACCTTTTACTTAGCGGCTATTGCCGTTTGAGTGAGGTCGAATTATAGAGAACTAGGCTCACTTAGCAAGTTTTATATGCCGTAATTAACCAGATATATTGAACTGCACAATAATTGCGCATATGACGTGCATTAAGTGTGGGGTAGCTGAGTTAGTTCAAAAAGAAAGGTGATTATTCATACAGTAATCACCTTCTTAATTACTTACACATTCATATTCTAGATAGTAAGCAGCTTAAATAATTAACTTATTTACAGCTCAGCTTCATCAGACTTGATTTGACGTATATATAAGTACACAGTATGTTTTGAAATATTCAGTTTTTCCGCAACCATATTAATTGCATCTTTAATATCAAAAATACCTTGTTGGTGAAGCGAAATTACAATGTGCTTATTTTTAGCATTATTGGCAATATCAGTTCGGTTGTTAATATCAGCAATCGTTTCTTCTACAGAGCGGTCAACCAATTCTTCAACTGTCGTTGCGAAATTTTCAGAAGACAATTCAGTTTCTCTTGTCTCAGGTGTAGGTAATAGCTCCTGAACAAAATCAATAAATGACGCACCAATATTAATGTTGATACAAATTAAACCGATTGTTCTTTCAGAACGGTTTTTGATTGCGATCGTCATCGAACGCATCATTTGACCATCTTTTGTCTGTGTAAAATAAGCTTTAGAACATTGCTTATTTTGTTCCGATATATCCTGTAGCATCATTAATGCTAAATCAGTGATCGGAGAACCTTCAACACGGCCTGTATTAAAACCATTTTCAATTTTAATCACAGAACGATCTACGCTTTCTAATGAGTGTAAGATCACTTCACATTGCTTACCAAATAAAGTAGCAATACCTTCTATAACACCATCATAAGATTTTAAAATACGGTGATCTTCATCCGTAAACGTATATGAACTTGTTAATTCATTCTTAATATTATCTAGTTCAAGTAGCACAACTATCCCTCGCCTATAGTTAAGCCCATTTGGGAGGCAACGTTAACATAGTTCAATATTAAAAACTTTGAACCGGATACCAGATATTATATTAAAATAAAATATCTGGTCGATATTAATAACTACACAAATAAATTAAGGTAATTACTTCATCCCTTGTTTAACATAAACATCAAAGCGATTTTTCTTAGTTTCGATTGCCATGCTCGGTTC
The DNA here is from genome assembly GCF_018219435.1 of Moritella sp. 28. Taxonomy (NCBI): domain Bacteria; kingdom Pseudomonadati; phylum Pseudomonadota; class Gammaproteobacteria; order Alteromonadales; family Moritellaceae; genus Moritella; species Moritella sp. 28. The sequence continues at coordinate 4,770,625 of NZ_CP056121.1, forward strand.
AGCGTTTGCTATATATTCAGCATAATCAGGACGTTTAACAACAACACGCTTCGTCGCTACGCGCATGGCAGGTTCAAACAGACCATCCGCATCTAAATCCGCTCCAACTAAAGATTGAAAAACGCGCATCTCTTTTTTCACCAGTGCCGATTTCTTCTTATGTGGATACATAGGATCAAGATAAACCACATCAGGAGTAATACCCAAACCTTCTAATTTCGACAGGCTTGATGCAAAGACCAATTTTAGCCTTGTTCCAATCCAGCCACCGATCTCTGCATCGTCAACGGCTCTCTTTAAACCATCGTCCAGTAATGCCGCAACAATTGGCGAGCGCTCTAACATAGTGACATGACAACCTAATGATGCCAGCACAAATGCATCTCGGCCTAAACCTGCCGTGCCATCAACAACAGATGGTGTTACTCCCGACTTTAAGCCCACGGCTTTTGCAATTGCTTGCCCTTTGCCACCACCAAATTTACGACGGTGATTAACGGCTCCACCAGCGAAATCAACATATACAGAACCGAGCTTCGGTTCATCTAGTTTAAATAATTCAAGTCCCTTATCCGAATATATCAATTGGAATTGAGCATCAGCCACAGGCTCAAGAGAAAACCCCCACTGTTTAGCAAGTGCTGCTATATGTTCAGAAAAGAGTGAATCTGTTGTGATTATTTGTATGCAGTTCATGTATGCCTGATAAGGTTAGGTGTAATAATTCAAGTTAGATTGCCTATATTAGCAAAAAATACGAATACAACCTAAATTCAGTTGATGATTAGAGGAAAATAGAAAGTGTGAATTAAAAAACACTTTCATTTTGAGAGAGAAATTCTAATAGCTCATGCAGTGGTATCGGACGGCATAATAAGAACCCCTGTGAGTAATCACATTTTTTCTCTTGTAGGTAATTCAATTGTGCTTTTGTTTCAACGCCCTCAGTTACGACTTTCATCCCCAGATTATGAACAATAGTAATGATACCATCGAGCAATAAATTATCTTGCTGGTTCTCTGGAATATTAATAATAAAACTTCGGTCAATTTTAACTATATCAGCAGGCAAGCTACGCAAGTAGTTTAGTGATGAATAGCCGGTACCGAAATCATCAATAGCAATTTTGACACCAGCACTTTTTAAAGCGTTAATACGCTGCATATACTGACCGTCCATCTCCATTAATAAACTTTCAGTTATCTCCATAGTCACCGAACTATAAGGTAAGTTATGTGAAGAAATAACTTTGAGCCATTCCGATGCTTGCATATCAACAGTCTTAAATTCGAGGCAAGAACGATTTACACTCATTTCAATATAAGGATATCCGGCTTCATGCAAAATTTTAAGATCACAACATGCCTGGTCTAATACGTATTCTCCTAAACCTTGAATCAACCCACCTTCCTCAGCAAGTGGGATAAACTCCGCTGGTGAGATAAACCCTCTATCTTGATGGTTCCAACGAACTAAAGCTTCGACCTTATCAACTTTCCCCGTGGCATTATCAATAATAGGTTGATAATACACATCAAGACTGCCGCGTTTGATCGCATCAGCTAATTCAACAACTGTTTGGTGTTTAAGTATCGCGGCATCACTTAACTCTTGTGTAAACATGACGCATTGATTACGCCCTTTACGTTTTGCTTCAAATATCGCTTGCTCTGCACTTTGCATTAATGCTTCTACCGATATTCCGTCTTCTGGGTACATGGTAATACCAACCGATGCCGTAACATAGCGCTGCTGATTTGGGAGTTGATAAGCTTGGGCAAAAACCCCCTGTAGCTGTTTCGCATAGACTTCAGCTTGACGTTTATTTACCACTTCAGGAATGATAAATGCGAATTCATCACCATCAATTCGAGCAAGAAAGTCATTGTCTCGACTCCGGTATTTTAACCGTTCCGCAGTCTCTTTCAGCAAGCGATCACCGGCCATAAAGTCTTCTGAATTATTGACCGACTTAAAGTCATCAATATCAATATAGAGGATTGCAAACTTTTGGCCACTCTTAGCTGATTTATCGATAACATGATGAATTTCAGCACTAAAATACTGACGATTAGGCAAACCAGTGAGCGTATCAAAATTAGACTGAGTTATAATCTGTTGTTCTATTTTCTTCTCTTCTGTCACATCAGTAAAAACAGCAAAGAAATATTTAAGTTTACCGCCTTCTTTAATACTCGAAAGCGTCACTTGTTGCGCAAATATCTCACCATCTCTATTACGACTCCAAATAACACCTTTCCACTCATTGCCACTTAATAATGCTTCAGAAATGTCATTATAAAAGGCTTTATCATGAACGCCAGAGCGTAATAGGCCGTGTGTACGCCCGATTGCATCTTCGGCGCTATAGCCTGTGATAGCTTCAAACGCAGGATTAACATCAATAATCTTTTCATTCGCATCACACAACATGATGCCTTCAGCACTATGCTTGTAAACGCTTTCAATCATAGATAGGCGTTGCCTATTATCTTGTTCTTCGGTGAGATCTTGAATAGTGTTAATAAAATATTGAATGTTATTAACGTCATCTCTAACTGCTGTGACAGTTAGCTTTGTCCATAAGATACTACCGTCACGATGACGATAACGGGTATTAAGCGTAAAGTTATTACGCTTATTGGCATATATTTCTTGATAATACTCTTCAAACTGTTCTATATCTTCATCAAAATATAAATTCAAACTACTCGTATTCAGTATACCTTTTTCACGTAAGCGATGAAAATCATCCAATTCATAACCAAACATTTTACATGCCTGCTTATTCACCCATTTAATTTCACGCTTCGCATTTAGTTTGATTAACCCGACTGGCGTTGTCGCTAAAACAGTTTCAAGAATACGCTCTTGCGCTGATATCCTTTTTTTCGTTAATTCTTCTACAGTGATATCTTTACTAATACAGTCTAGACGATACACCAGCCCAGATTCATCAATAATAGGATAAATATCACTTTGAATTCGCTTCGAATTTCCCTCTAGGGTCGTAATATTGAAAATACTGCATATCGACGTCGTTGAATTAGACTTTATTGCATTATGAAAATCACGTAATACAGCAGTTTTATCTAATTTATGTACTAATGCTAACAAAGTCTCCAGTTTATCAATTTTCTCTACACTCTCGGTTTCAATAATACTGCCGGCAGAATCAGAGCATACTAATCGGTCTTGCTCCAAAAAATAGCTCCAACTACTTAAACGACCTTTGGCTATATTATCTTCTAGCCACAAGGTATATGCATTTAGTTCGTCAGAGTAAGTGGATGTAGTCGGAGTGTCTGATAGCGTGCAGCTAGAAGTAAGTTGAATTTCTTTTTCTAAAAAACCTGAAACTAAACGCATTAAATTTAATTCAAGTTTATGCTTAGAAAGTTGACGAGGGAAGAACGCCGAAAGTACACCAGTAGGTTGACCAAATGCATCATTTAAACGGATACCTAAATATGCTTGTGCTTGCCACTCTTGCAGTAGCTTTTGGTCTGAGAATCGAGATGCCAAACCTTGCTCATATTCAGCATAACCCCGTTGATAAGCAGCAAAACAAGGCATAGATTTAAAATCGACCTCAATATTGGGGACAAATACCCCTTGCTGTAAACAAGATAAAATGGATAGCTCAAAGGACTGAGGGCAAATGGCCGCAACATATATAGTATCAACACGTAGTAATGCGGCTAAATTAGTGAGGAACGAATCTAAATGGTTTTGCTCATATAATTTTGCCGTATCAATGTTTATGCCACTAAGCGTGAGTGTATCAATCATACATCCTTGTCCAGAAATTCAATTAGTTTAACTACAGTAGATTGATATCCTTTCAATTATCACCACAATTTATCTAAAACTATGGTAATACTTTAGCACTAAAAATACAGTGGGTAATATCACGCAAAGATAATACACAATTTACCACTATTTTAAAATCAAAACTAAACGATAACCGCTACGACTCAGCAGTTATCGCAAGTTATCCATTGTACTAATTAATACCCGAATGATTTAATAACGCATATGTGCTCGGTTTACGACCACGAAACTTCACAAATAATGACATTGGTGTATCACTACCACCACGTTCAAGTACACAATGCATAAAGTCTCGACCCGTTTCGGCATTAAAAATACCTTCGTCTTCAAAACGAGAAAAAGCGTCGGCGGATAATACCTCGGCCCATTTATAGCTGTAATAACCCGCGGCATAACCACCAGCGAAAATATGTGAAAAACCGTTTTGGAAGCGATTAAACTCAGGTGCTGGTAGCACTGATACTTTTTCTCTTACCGAGTTTAATACAGATTGAATATTTGAACCTTGCGCTGGGTTATATTCCATGTGCATGCGGAAATCAAATAAGCCAAATTCGATTTGACGTAACATGCCCATCGCTGAATTAAAGTTCTTAGCTGCTAATAGTTTATCCAACATAACTTGTGGTAGAGGCTCATCTGTTTTGTGATGACCTGAAATAAACGCAAGCGCCTCTTCTTGCCAACACCAGTTCTCCATAAACTGACTTGGTAGTTCCACTGCATCCCACGGCACGCCATTAATACCCGATACAGCTGCAGGAATCACTTTTGTTAACATGTGATGTAGGCCATGACCAAATTCATGAAATAAAGTCGTCACTTCATTATGAGTAAATAATGCAGGTGTATCGCCAACTGGTTTATTAAAATTACAGGTTAAGTAAGCGACAGGTTTTTGTAGCTCCCCATTAGCTTTAATACGATGTGTTAGACAATCATTCATCCAAGCTCCACCACGTTTGTGTTCACGAGCATACAGATCCAGATAAAAACTACCGCGTAATTCACCTTCTTCATCAAATATCTCGAAGAAACGTACATCGTCATGCCAAGATTCAGCACCAAGCTCTTCGATAATGTTCAAACCAAATAAGCGTTTAACCACTTCAAACATACCTTTGACAACCCTTTCTTCAGGGAAGTATGGGCGTAATTCTTCATCAGAAATAGTATATTTAGCTTGCTTTAATTTTTCAGCATAAAATGTTAAATCCCAAGCTTCTAACGCTTGAGCCATAAAGTTATCTTTTGCGAAATCTTGAATCTCCGCTAATTCAACTTCAGCTTGCGAGAAAGATTTATCGGCAAGGTCGGTCAAGAATTCAATCACCTGGGCTGGTGTTTCCGCCATTTTGGTGGCGAGAGACTTTTCTGCGAAGTGTGCAAAACCAAGTAATTCAGCGAGTTCATGACGCAGCGCAATAATTTCATTCATTATCGTCGAATTATCCCATTTACCAGCGTTTGGACCTACATCCGACGCACGAGTACAGAACGCTTCGTACACTTCACGACGTAACTCTCTATTTTCAGAATACATCATCACAGGTAAATAGCTTGGAAAGTCTAACGTAAACAAATAACCTGTTAATGATTTACTTTCTGCAGCCGCTTTAGCTGCTGCTTTCGCTGATTCAGGCAACCCGATAAGGAGAGCTTCGTCAGTGATCTCTTTCTGCCAACCTAAAGTAGCATCCATAACATTGTTACTAAATGTTGATGTCAGTTGTGATAAACGTTTAGTAATCTCACCATAACGCTGTTTATCATCACCTTGTAAATCAATACCTGATAATCTGAAATCACGTAATGCATTAGTGATCACTTTTTTCTGTGCAGTTGATAAAGTGGCGAACTCACTGCTGTCATGTAAACTTTGGTACGCTAAAAACAGATTTTGATTTTGTCCAACCTTAGTTGAGTACTCAGACAGTAATGGTAAACAAGCATCATGGGCTTCACGTAACTCATCACTACTCACAACGGCATTTAAGTGGCCAATAGGCGACCAAACACGTCCTAACCGATCATCACTTTCTTCTAAGGGAGCAACTAAATTATCCCACGTTACAGCCGCAGTATTTGATAATACGCTATCAATAACCGCTTCACAGTCTTGAATAGCTTGAGTCACAGCCGGCACAATATGCTCGGGTTTAATACTCTTAAACGGAGGTAAGCCAGTCATAGTCAAAAGTGGGTTAGTCATAGAGTCATCCTATTTATAATGATATTAATTAGTTAATGCGGCTATAAAATGATAATTTCAAGTATAGCGAGTAAATATCGAGAAACACTCGACATATCGAATTCAGCATTGATAGGTAAAAGTAATGACTATGAATGGCTTTACCTACTAATAATATCCGTCAATACAGTTTAAACTGTGTAATTAACTTTATTACAAACAAGGTTCTGAACTTAGTCATATAATAAGTTCATCTTCTCATTTAAGGACTACAAAAATATGTCACAGCATTTTGATTATATTGCAATCGGTGGTGGTAGCGGCGGCATTGCATCTGCAAACAGAGCGTCAATGTACGGTAAAAAAGTAGCTATTATCGAAGCGAATGCGCTTGGTGGTACCTGTGTTAATGTTGGTTGCGTACCGAAGAAAGTAATGTGGCATGGTGCTCAAATCGCAGAAGCAATGCACCTTTATGCAAAAGATTATGGCTTTGATGTTGAAAATAAAGGCCTTGATTGGGGTAAATTAGTTGCGGCACGTGAAGCTTATATCGGCCGAATCCACACTTCTTATGACAATGTTTTAGGTAATAATAAAGTCACTGTGATCAAAGGTTTTGCGACCTTCGTAGACAAAAAAACCGTCAGCGTAAATGGTGAAACCTACACAGCCGATCATATCCTGATTGCAACAGGTGGCGCACCAACAATTCCTAATGTACCAGGTGCTGAGCACGGTATTGATTCGAATGGTTTCTTTGAATTGACAGAGCAACCAAAACGCGTTGCAGTTATCGGTGCAGGTTATATTGCTGTTGAACTAGCAGGTGTATTAAACGGTTTAGGCAGCGAAACACATTTATTTGTCCGTAAAGAATCTCCACTGCGTAGCTTTGATCCAATCTTAATTGATACCTTGGTTGATGTAATGAATACCGAAGGTCCAAAGTTACATACGAACTCAGTACCAAAAGAAGTAGTGAAAGAAGCAGATGGTTCTATCACCTTACACCTTGAAAATGGCAAATCACAAAATGTTGATACCCTAATCTGGGCTATCGGTCGTCATCCTTCTACAGACAAAATCAACCTTGCAGTAACGGGTGTTGAAACCAATGACCGTGGTTACATCAAAGTAGACGAATACCAAAACACCAATGTTGATGGTATCTACTGTGTAGGTGACATTATGGAAGGTGGTGTTGAACTAACACCAGTTGCTGTGAAAGCGGGTCGTCAATTATCAGAACGTCTATTCAACGGTAAAACAACAGCTAAAATGGATTATAACCTGATCCCTACGGTTGTATTTAGCCACCCACCAATTGGTACTATCGGTTTAACAGAACCAGAAGCAATTGCACAATACGGCGAAGAAAACGTTAAAGTATACCAGTCAGGCTTTACTGCTATGTATACAGCAATCACTTCAAACCGTCAGCCTTGCAAAATGAAATTGGTTTGTGCCGGTGGAGAAGAAACCGTTGTTGGTCTACACGGCATTGGCTTTGCTGCTGACGAAATGATCCAAGGTTTTGGTGTCGCGATGAAGATGGGCGCAACCAAAGCGGATTTCGATAGCGTTGTTGCTATCCACCCTACGGGGTCAGAAGAGTTTGTTACCATGACAGGTTGATGTTGCTGGTAAACTGACGTTTGCCTTACCAACCAAGAGGTAATTGATTTGCACATAATATATTTTCAGAATTAGAAAAAATAGCCAATGCTGAATATTACATTGGCTATTCGTTTCTTACTTGATTAATTTATCGTGATAATTTGTAAATTGTCATGATTGTCGAGTGTCCCAGACATCAATTCAATATTATTTCCGAATTGATCATAGTAATAAATTGTCTTAGCCACTGCTGTCTGCGAAATGCCTTTTTGTACATATGTGGTTTGCCGTCCAATCGCTGGCACCCAACCATATCGCGTGCCCCAGGCATTTATATATTCCGTCCCTTCTCCACGAATGAAATTAATGGCATTACCGCCAGGGATTGTAATTGAAGGGAATGACTTATGCTGCCGATGTTGATCCACACCATAAGTAATGGGAGGGGTTACAATTTGTCCATCTTTTTTTATAGGTAAAGCAATTAGATTTCCAGATTTTCCTCCAGTTCTAAATGTGGTAGTATGCCATGATTGATTATGCGTACCTACCTCGTACATGCCTTTATAAGTATCGAACCTTTTCATATCAGTATCAGTATTTATACTATGGACGATCAAGTCTGGACTGATCGGAGTTAATCGCTTAAGGAAGAAAGAGCCCATCGATTCCTCATCCATATCCTTAGTCCACATAAATTGATTAGATTCTATAAAGTCACTTTTATTATAGATTGGAGCCGTCATAGCTCTCACCGACGCAAACTCAATAATCCCGCTGTCATAAGGGCATGAATCACCTACCTCACCAACTGTCGCACAAAGCTGTTTAAGATGAGAACCTTCATTTGAGGTAACATAATAAATGAAGGTGTTTAAACCAGAATTGGTACAATTACCATTGGTTGTTGGATGCTCAAGCGTAGTATCATCAATTAAAAGTGAATAGTCCGAATAAGAACTCATTACATTTGAGAAATCATTTTTTTCCCTGCTAGCTTTCCAGTTTTCAGAGTAATCATCTCCAACGTCGCCATCAAGACTTACGAAAGAGCCCCGACCATTAATAGGACCGATTGTCATATCATAAAAACGAATAAGGCTCTTATTATTAGCAATATCACTAATACAAACCAAACTTTTATCGGATTTATTTTTAATTTCTAGTTCAACGACTACAGGAGCTTGCATTTTACCATTCGCATAAATCGGATATGTAACCTTATTGATGTTTTGATTGATTTTTAGGCTGGTAATATACATTGTGTTAGGATCAAAACTCTTTTTTTCTTGTGCAAAATTAGGTCCTAAGAGGCGCTGAGTATCTGAGTTTCCCATACTTGATTCAGCGAAAGCATTTGAGAAACAAAGCATGCTGATCGGCAGAAGGGCTGCCCGTGCAATTTTATTTTTCATAACAAGTTATCCTTTATTGATTACGTGAAGAATTAAACACTATCAAATTGATAAAAAACCAGAACTAACCACTTAAAAGCCCCCTTCGGCGGCATAGCCATTTAGTAGTACTAGGGCACTGGGAATGTAGTGTGAAAAGCTCAACCCGTCAACACAAATGCAACTTGCTTACATTTAATTGCATTTAGTTACATTTGATCACACTTAGTTGCACTTGATTACATTTAGTGTTCATTTTACGTGTGCGTTTGAGTTTTAATATGCGGGAAACCTCTGCTTTGAGTGGAATTGCGCTTTAAATTCAATAGCATTAAGTGTTGCCATTACAATGATCCAGCCACATTTTGTCGTGACTATATATCTGCTCAATACCGAATATAACTGTCACCTACTTCGCCATGTACAAGGCTTTCCACTGACTCGCCACAACCTTGCCAAAAGGTATTCCATACGGACTTAGATGGCCTTTTAATTATAAAAAAGCAAACCTAGTCAGTCGAGCTAGTTACCACCGCACACTTCGTATTTGTTAATGAACCCTTGAGATGTAAATAAAACGCACGTCAAATGTAAGAAAATGTAAACGGGCCTCTTCTTCATTGACGGGTGAGTGTTTTTACTCTAACTTCGGACCACCCTCCCCCTTAAGGGTTAGCCACTTACCCAGATAGCCACCTCTAGGTTTCTATCAATTTTATTTTCAACATAAATGATCTAAACGAATTATTGACAAAACCAAACGGTGATAGTTGAGATACAGAAAACATCAAACATACTAAAAAATAGAAAATTAAGCCGTCATATTTAGGATGCGCCATTGCCTTTCTTTGCTGATAAGCTCACTTATAAAACCGAAATGTACAGTGCTCACCTAAAATTCAGTTCTATATTTTAGACGTTTAAATTTAACTTTCATAATCACCTGTAATTAATATTCTACTTAGGAGATAAAGAATGAAATTTAGAAACAAAACACAAAAAATATTAATAAATAATTCCGAACTCAAAATATTAAAGAAAAAAAACTTGAGTTTCCTGCCAAAATTATCTCGTAGGCAATTTTTGATTCGAGCATCAATTTTATCTTCAGTCGTATCATTTTCGACTCTTCCTACATCAGTTAAAGCGGCTGCAGATTTATTAAGAGAAGATAAACAACTAAAAATTATAATTAATTCCATTGGCTTTAATGGTGAGCGTATTGACCCTATTACTAAGTTATATCACTTAGGCCAAGGCTATCGAGTATATAACCCTGCATTAATGCGTTTTAATCAAGCTGATGAGCTGAGTCCCTTTGGTGATGGGGGCATTAACCCATACGCTTATTGTCTTGGCGATCCGATTAACTTTATTGATCCTACTGGTCGTTCTGCAGACCTTTGGGGAATTATTGGCGGTGTATTAGGCCTTATTATGTGCACTCTTGTAACAATAGCGTCATTTGGTTCTTTAGCTGGAGCGACAGCCCCAGGCTTTGCTGGGGCGGTTATGGGTATTGTGGGGGGGGCTGCTGGAATGGTTTCAAGCACACTCGCAATAGGAGGTGCATCGATAAGTGATGATAACCCTCATAAAAAGAATCTAGGATATGCATCAACGGCGTTTGGTATTGCCAGCGCTGTTTCTTTTTCCGCTAGTACAATAAATGCGTTTGCGACAACAACTAGAGCAGCAGTGGGTGTAGCAAAATCAGGAGCAAGTGCAACAAAAATAGCGAAATCTGTTGGAAGCTCAGTAAAGAGTGGCATTTCCGCGGTTGCATATACGGGAGATGCAGTTGTTAGTATGTTAGGTGCCGCAGAACAGGCTAATCCCGACTTCAACGTGAGTAATAAAACCAAGTATTGGAGCATGGCCACAACCGGAGTAAAGATAGCAACTAACATCTCACGACTTCCAGACCAAACAGGGGGATCTAGTAGGGGATATACAATAAGGAACAATGATGTTGCTCCGCATGCTAAAACCCTTCTGGCGGCGCGCACGAATTGGGGCGCTGCGAATGGTTGTGAAATGTTTAGGGCTGTCTATTTTGCCGGTACTCTAACCAATGAGTTTTTATAATTTTACAAAAATACAAGGAGACTATTTAATGGAAAATAATATTAATAGTATTGTTTCAACTGCATTTAACTTTGGCGAGCAATTTTCTTCTGATGTTGACCTTAGAACAGGAACATTTAATTTCAGTATTATATTTGGTCATCTCAATGCGGCAGGCATAGGGAAAATTCAACTCCAATTATCTTACAATATGATGAGTAATGAAGATCTAGGTTTTGGAAAAGGATGGTCTCTCAATCATAGTCGTTATCATAAAGCCAGTAACCGTTTATCTTTGTCCGATGGCAGAAGCTTTTATATAGAAATAAACAGTTATGAAAATAAAGTATCTGCGAGATATTTAAAAGAAAAAGATGTGCAAATTGACTATGTTAATAAGCTTATTCGTATAACTTATAAAAATGGTGTAATAGAGCATCTAGATCGTGATGGTTATTTAAGTAAAGTTGTTCATCCATCTGGTCACCGAGTTCACTACGAATATCAGATGAATAACGTTTTAAAAAGCATAAAGGATAGCGCAGGAAAAGAACTGGAGATTGTATATAGTAAGTATCGTGCTACGACGGTTGGTTCTGATGGTCAAACACAGGTTACTCTAGATAAGTCAGTTAACAGGATACAGCTTATTACATTCGGTGAAGAACAGAGTATCAATTTGACCTATCAAAATCTGCATAGTTTGCATGTTATCAAGTCTGTGAAATATTCTAGCGGGATGGAAGAGACGCTTCAATATTCAAATACAGGAACAAGGTTACCTAATGGAGGGCCGGTAGAATATCTTCCTGCAGTTGAATATCATATTACCACAGGGTCTGATTTAAAAAAAATGAAAAAAAGTTATAGTTATTCTGCAAAGAACTTTTTAGGCTCTGGACTTGCTAATTATAAGGTAGGTTATGACAGCTTGATTGAGACTCGTGAGGACTATGAATATTGGAGTACTGAAACGTCTCCTGGTAAGACAATTAAGCAAACATTTAATAAATATCATCAAATGATAAACGAAGAGTTGACCGACTCTGATACTAACAACGTTATGCAAGAAACAGTAATAACGTATTACTCTGATACTAAGATAAAATTTGATGAACAGCCTGCACAGTATTTACGTGAAAAAGAAACAAATACAACCTTTTATGATAATAACGTTTCACGTTGTGAAACGTTAAAAACAGATTACGATATCTATAACAACTTAACACTAGCTAGAGATGCCTACGGGATTGCAGAATCATATGAATATTACACACCACAAGAGCTAGACTCACCAAGTCCTTTTCCTTTTTATGTTAAAGAAAAAACTGTATCTTCATGGAGCACGTATACTCCCGAAGGAACAATCATACCCACAAATGAAACCCTGTATACATATCTCCCTTTTCCAAGTTTGACAGACGGAAAGACGTTCTTGCTACTGGATGTACAACGGAAATTAATGTCAGGTAAGGAAGTAGAAAAACAAAAAATGACCTATGTTGATCAGGTTTCCAATCCTGAACTACATAGCCAATTAGAGAAAGAGGATGTTACCACTGCAGCAGCAGAATCTATAATTGACTATCAATATGATTTAACAGATGACCATTTAACAATTAATAAAACAACCACTTTTATTGATACTAATCCAATGCGAAAGCCTATTGGACCGTTCAATGCTAGCTCTACTTTATCTCTTCACCATGGTTTTGAGGTGGGTACTAAAGATGAACTCGGCGCGACAGTAAGCTATAAATATGATTTACTTGGCAGGGTCAAAAAAGAGGTTTACAGTGCGAATACGAAATATGAAATAACTAAGTTATATGATTATCTATCGGATAAAAATAAGCTGCACATTACAATATCTGATCAAACTAAAGAAAGGTACGAGTTTGACTCGCGCGGAAATGAAATAGAATATTATGCTACCGATTCCTCTGGTAAGCTAAAGCATATTAGAAGCAAAGAGTATAATGCTCAAGCATTATTGGAAACTGAAAGCATTTATGATGATTTTGGTGAGGGTGAAGTGAAAATATCTAATGTTTATACTTACAATATTTGGGATGAGGTGACTGAAACTCAGCGGCCTACTGGGGTTATTGAGGCTGTAAACCGAAACAAAGCTGAGAATAGTGAAACGAATTATTTAAAATCTGGCACTGATAAAATTTGTAAGGTGAAAACTTATTTCAATGAACAAGGAGAGCCTATCGAGATAGAATACCCAGACTACACAATAAAAAATACATATGATGGTTTTGGTCGATTAATTAACACAATAGATCCTAATAGTATTAAGACTAGTTATACACTAGACGATCTCGGCCGAAGAAAGCAAATAACGACGGCTGGAACTCCTAAATTAGAAGTTAAAAATGAGTTTGACCCCTATTCTAATGAAGAACGCGTGACCGTATTTAAGGTTAACGACGTAGTAATAGGTAAAAGAGATTTCGATGTTCTTGGCCGTGTCGTAGAAGAGTCGAAAAGTGATAAACCCACTCATTTTGAATATAGTGGCGCGAATCAAAAACCAACAAAAGTTACTCAACCAGATGGAAGCAGCACTACTTTCGAATTATATTCGATACCCGATATGATTAAAAGTTCCACGGCAAGTGATGGGGCATTTAATGAGTTCAAATACAATCATCGAGGGCAAGCTACTTTCTCTAAAAATGCACTAATAGAAATAACGAAAGAATATTATACTAATGGTCAACTTAAATCTCAGAGTCAGTGGGATCGTACTGCTAGTTATGATACGTATTCACGTCAAGGTAAACTTATTAAATGTGTTGATTTCTTCGGGGTTGAAGAAATTAAGAATTACGATGAATATCATCGGCTGAGTAGTATTGAGGTTGGAAATGTTAAAGTCGTTTTAGGGTATGATAAATTCGATAGAGTTGAATATGAAACGATTAGCTCACAACTTTCTTACGATATAGAAAATAGTTACACCTACGATAACTTCTCACGATTAAAGAGAAAGGAAACTAAGATAGACAATAACCCTTATATAAATCAGGGCTATGAATATAAAAATGATGGGAAGCTAGATAAAAAAACAATAGTAGATTTGTCTGGTCATGAGTTATCTAGTTTAACAGAGAGTTATGAGTATGATGATTATGGTCGTATGATTAACTATAACGTCACTGGAGTTAGTGGGCCTAATTATAAAGATGTTGGAAGAATAATCTCTCAAATCTTTACCTTTGATTGTTTTAACAATATTGAAAGTGTTGATACAAGTTTTATAACTGATAACGGTTCACTTAAAAGCGATAAAGCTGTTTATACTTATGATAAGAATCAGTTATTAGAAGAGGTCGCTCATAGTTATGAGGGGATCGCAGACTATACTATCAGTTATGATGTTAATGGAAACCAGCTTATTGATGAGCAGAATCGACAATATAAATATAATTCTCAGGGACAGTTAATTGGCATACTAGATGCGAATGACGAGAAACTTACAGACTATAAATATAGTGCTGGTAACAGCCTAATTGAACAATCGGTTATAGGCCAAGAAGACATTAAACTTTATTATAGTCAATACTCAGGTTTGTTGCATGAGCAACAAGGAAACAGTCATACTCGACTATTAAAAGTTAATAACAGCCCGCTTATCCGTTTTGTTCACCACAATGATGAAATAAAAGAACAAATCCTGATCACTGATTGCAAAGGGAGTTGTATTAACGAAATATCAACTAATGAGAATAAATCTCATATATATAGCCCTTACGGTAGCCGTTAAGCCATAGGTCAAACCGTAAATGCGTGAATCATAGACATCCTTTCTACGAGAAAGGATGTCTATGCGAACTTTACTGTTTTAATCCCCCACTTTCATTTCAATAATATTTCCTATCTCGCTATAGAGATCACGAAATGACCCCATCCTTGTTAAATACGCACACAAAATACTTAACATTCACCTAACAACTAGCTATATTATTCATACGTTGGCATTAGCCACTTAACCATACTTCTCAGGCTCACCACTTTCTAACCATATTGATAAGGATATTTTTATGGGCGCATTATTGCAGCCAGTCACTTACCTGATTAGCCGATTATCATTTCAGAAAAAGTTTGGTTTAGTGATCTTACTACTTGCCACACCGATTGTATTTTTTTCATTTAAAATCATCTCGCAAACACAAAAAGATATCGCCTTTGCAGAATCTGAGCTGCAAGGCTATCAATTATTACAAGACTTACCTGAAGTCGCTGATAAGTTAATTGATTATCGCCATCTATTAAGCTTGGAAGTTGCAGAACTTGAACCTGGAGATGACAAAATACAACAAGCACAAGAGCTCGCAGAAAACACCTTCAATCAATATTACAGTGCTTATACGGCAGCAACAGGATTGCAATTATCAGCGTTTGATAAGATCACTACCGATTGGCAACAACTCAAAGCCGACAGTGATTTTTTATTACCAGAAGAAATATTCTATGCCATCGATTTAATGTTAGAGAACCTGCGTATAGGTACCCGTGAGATCAACAGCGAAAGTAAACTATTATTTGATTCACATTTGGGTAGCTATTACCTGATTAATTTAACCCAAAGTCAATTACCACGACTCGCTGATTTTTCTTACCAAGTAACAGACAAAGCAGCTGAGACGGCAGCGTTTGCCGCGTTTACAGCCACCAGCTTTAATGATTTAAGCCGCCGCATTGATCAACTTAATATTATTTTTTCAGCAACCGATAATGATGTGCAAGCATTAGTAGCAATTAACTCCGACTATCACAGCACCTTAGTCACACCACTTGAACAGATCAAAACCACCATGGCGATACTCGAAGATCTACTCGACCGCCAGTTAATAAATACCGTATCAGCCGAGATCAAAATTGACCCAAATACGCTTTATCGTTTAGGTGAAGAGCTACGAGTAAAAACCAATGATTTGTATCAAGTTGCCTTTAATACACTCGGTACTGAAATAGCTGTCAGACTCAGTGAAAAAAATAGCGAGCTAAATATTTTTTACGCGATACTAATCACCCTATTTGTAGTTTGCATGGTGATCTTATTAAGTATTTATATTTCTCTAACCGAAACCATACGTAGTATCAGTCAAGTAGCGCAGAATGTATCAAATGGCGACCTGTCACAAAACGTAAATATAGTCAGCAGTGACGAATTGGCCATTATTGCCCAATATTTCAATAGCACCATTGATGGCATGCGCACATTAGTCAAGCAGCTCAATAGCAGTGCCGTAGATGTACATAGTTCAGTTCAAGACATTAAAGATAAAACCAATTCCGCAGAAACAACAATAACCGCACAGCAAACGGAAACCCATCAAATCGCGGCGGCAATAAAACTAATGGCAGCAACATCAACCGAGATGGCCATCAATGCCAATGATGCCACTGGAGCAACACATGATGCTGAGCGTGCTGTATTAGAAGGCAAACAAGTTGTAGACCAGACTATCATCGCCATTAATGCGATTGCTTCAGAGGTACAAACATCAAGTGATACCATTCAGAAACTAGAAAGCCATTGCGCCGATATTGGAGGTGTAGTGGAAGTGATCAAGAGTATTGCCGAACAAACCAACTTACTGGCATTAAATGCCGCAATTGAAGCAGCCAGGGCCGGTGAGCAGGGGCGAGGTTTTGCGGTGGTCGCAGATGAAGTGAGAACACTCGCAAGCCGCACACAACAATCAACGAATGAAATTCAAGCGATGATTGAACGTGTACAATCAGGCGCGAAAGAATCAGTAAAAGTAATGGCAGTAGGCAGAGAACAAGCCAACATGGGCGTGATGCAGGCCAAAGAAGCCTCAAATACCTTTGAAGCGATTACTTTGTCAGTCGATAAGATCGTTTCACTCAATAACCAAATAGCGAGTGCGATTGAAGAACAAAGTCTCGCGGCAGAGGAAATTGAACGTAATGTCAGTAATGTATCTGGGGGTGCGGATTCGGCACGCTCTGTTGCCACAGGTGCTACTCAGTCAGCACATAACTTATTAACCGTTGCCGATAAGTTAACTGAAGTTGCCGAGGAGTATGCTTTTTAAAAGTTATACTTTAGCATTTTTAATTAGTGGTTTAAGTGTATTTCATTGCTTTAAGCCACAATTTAACTATTTGAATATAAGTTATCCCGCATGAAACACTAGATTTGAATAAATTTGCCGACTACACTGCCAATACGTCTAAACCCACACCCGAAACTGGTACAAATGAAAAATCAAAAAAAAGCTATGCTGTTCGGCTTTATTACAGTCTTACTCTGGTCCACGGTAGCCTCCGCATTTAAAATTACTCTTAGCCATTTTGCCCCCATTCAAATGGTTCTAATTGCCTCATTGACCAGTATTGCTCTACTGCTGGGTATTGCTTACCAGCAAAAAAAATTATATTTACTTAAACAATATTTTGTTAAGCAGCCGCTATTCTATTTAACACTGGGGGTAATTAATCCGTTTCTCTATTATTTAGTTTTATTTAAAGCCTATGACTTACTGCCCGCATCACAAGCCCAGGCCTTAAATTATACTTGGGCAATCACACTGACATTATTATCAGTGCCTTTTTTAGGCCAAAAGATCCGAAAAAAAGACTGGGTGGCAATCTTATTCAGTTATACCGGTGCCTTAATCATTGCCACTAAGGGGGATCTATTAGGCCTTAATTTTGAAAGTCCACTTGGGGTTGTATTTGCATTGTTAAGTACATTGATTTGGGCAAGTTACTGGATTATTAATGCGAAAAATAACAATGATCCTATTATTAGTCTGTTACTTGGGTTTTTATTAAGTTTACCCTTTACCCTCGTCGCAACAGCGCTACTCGCAGACTTTAATCTTAGTTCTGTAGAAGGTATTTTAGGCGCGATTTATATCGGCTTATTTGAAATGGGGATTTCATTTGTATTGTGGTTAATGGCCATTAAATTAGCCACCAATACCGCACAGGTAAGTAACCTTATCTTTATTTCGCCATTTATCTCGCTGTTTTTATTAAGTGCCATTGTTGGTGAAGAAATTCATCCTTCGACCTTCATCGGCTTAGTAACAATTATCATCGGACTCGTTATCCAACAAATTAACTGGCGTAAAAAACGTAGTACCGTAACAGTGAAATAATTGTGACACTTGGTGGCTGATAAATAAAATCAGCCACCAGCGGAGTCAAATTAAACCGTAATAATGACTTAATCACGGTTTAATTACTGAAAGTATCACAATCCCCATTACCTCCTCTTGCATATCTAAACCCTAACAGGTTAATGTTTCAATATTCTCTCTTTCTATAACCAGAACATGATCCTATAAAACGCAGAGTAGTGCGTCAGGTAACATGACGAACCGGACAGCAAGATGCCTCAAACAATAGAACAGAAATTAGCAGTAATACGTACCCATATGAATGCAGCAAACTTAGACGCATTTATCGTTCCGCGCGCAGATGAGTACCTTGGCGAATACGTACCAGCACATAATGAACGCCTATTATGGTGCAGTGATTTTACCGGCTCAGCAGGCACAGTAATAATCTTAAAAGATCGCGCCGCCATTTTTACCGATGGTCGTTATACAATTCAGGTTAAGCAGCAAGTTAATGGCGATTGCTTTGAGTTTTATCATCTTATCGAAACACCACATGTTGCTTGGTTAAGTGAACAATTACCCGCCAATGCAAATGTCGGTTATGACGCCAAAGTACATAATTTAAATTGGCATAACGCCAGTAAAAAAACCTTAGCAGATAAACAAATAAACTTAGTGGCAGTCAATGAAAACCCTATTGATTTGAGCTGGTCAGATAGACCTATACCAACAGAAAATTTAGGCCTGTTACTCGATGAGAAATACACTGGCCAGTCAAGTTTAGAAAAACGCCAACAGATTGGTGCCGATATTGAGAAGCAAGGTGCTGATGCCGTTATTATCAGCGCGTTAGATTCTATTGCTTGGTTATTGAATATCCGTGGTAAAGACATTCATTGCTTCTGCGTGATCTTAGGCAGTGCTGTATTACGTAAAGACGGTTCGATGACATTCTTCACCAATCCATCGAAGATCCCCGCTGGTTTTCACGAACACGTTGGCGCAGGTGTTGAGATTGTTGATGAATCACAGGCAACTGTAACTTACCAAGCGCTCGGAGAACAGCAATTACATGTATTAGCAGATCCTGAAGCATCAAATGCATTCAGCCAGCTAACCGCACAGCAAGCTGGTGCGACTCTCATTGCAGGCAATGATCCAGTAGCATTACCAAAAGCCTGTAAAAATGCAGTTGAACTTGCAGGTATGCGTGCCTCACATATTCGTGACGGCGCTTCAGAAGTACGCTTCCTTAATTGGCTAGAAACAGAAGTTGCCGCAGGGCGTTTGCATGATGAAGGTTACCTTTCTGACAAGCTGACAAGTTTCCGTGCATCGAATGAGAACTTCGTTGAATTAAGTTTTGATACTATTTCAGCAGCAGGTGGTAATGCCGCTATGTGTCACTACAATCATAATAATGGCGTGCCAGCACAACTCCCAATGGACAGTATTTACCTGTTCGATTCAGGCGCTCAATACCTTGATGGTACAACCGATATTACCCGTACTGTTGCCATTGGTACACCGAGTGCTGAGCATAAAAAAATGTTCACCTTGGTATTAAAAGGCCATATCGCACTGGCTAAAATGAAATTCCCAGCAGGCACTAACGGTGGTCAACTGGATTCACTCGCGCGTCAATTCTTATGGCAACAAGGTTATGATTATGACCACGGAACTGGGCATGGTGTAGGTTGTTTCTTGAATGTACACGAAGGTCCACACCGTATTGGTAAAAACGCTAACGGCGTAGCATTAGAACAGGGTATGGTGGTATCCAATGAGCCGGGTTACTACAAACAAGATGAATATGGTATCCGTTGTGAGAACCTAATTTATGTTGTTGCTAAAGATAATGGGCATGATGGCAAGACATTCTACGAATTTGAAACATTAACACTGGTTCCTTTTGATTTGCATCTGATAGATCAACAGCTACTCTCACAAGACGAAGTAAACTGGATCAATACTTATCACGCTCAAGTACGTGACGCATTATCCCCATTGTTAACCGGTGCTGATTTACAGTGGCTATCTCAAGCTACACACGCTATTTAATTAATTATTATGTAACCAATCTAATCGATTGGTTATGCATTAGAAGGAGTTGGCATGACCCAACCACAGATCGCTATTTTTAACGAACAAAGCCAAAGCTATCATCATTTAGAATACAAATTGAAAGAGGATGTTTACTTAGCCAATATCCAAAGTGCACTGCAAAAAGCATTATGCAAACAAACAAATGACATTAACATCGTAATTGCCTTTGGTCGTAGTGCCACGAATACGCTATTACCTGATTTACAACTTACTGCATTTGACGATTTTACCGAGATAGCGAGTCCGCACGGCAAAAAAGCCATCGCGAGCCAAGGTGATATAATGTTTTGGATCCATAGCGACAATGCTAGCCATACCTTAGAGCAAGCATTTCATATCCAATCGGTGATAAGTACAATTGCCGATACCCAACTGGATATTTCCGGTTTCCAATACCATAAAAATCGTGATCTCATTGGTTTTGTTGACGGCACTGCTAATCCAAAAGAAGACGCGCGCCAACTAGCTTCGTTGATCCCAACAGGACAACCAGGAGCAGGCGGTAGCTTTGTGTTATCACAAAAATGGGTTCACGATTTAAGTAGTTTCAATGCGATGCCAGTACCGGAGCAAGAAGCGGTTGTAGGTCGTACTAAAGAAGACGATATCGAGTTATCCGGCGATGCGATGCCAGCTAATTCACACGTCAGCCGCACAGATGTATCGGGAATGAAGATATATCGTCGTAGTTCGCCTTATGGTAACGCATCCGAACACGGACTATACTTTTTAGCATTCGCATGTGAACAATTACGCTTTACGACTCAGCTACAACGTATGTATGGAATACCTGACGGAGTCACAGACAGATTGATTGATTATTCAGATGCGGTAACAGGATCATATTGGTTTGCCCCTTCTCAGACAGAGCTAGATACATTAATGAATTAATTTGCATTCAACCGGGAGCGATGATTATGTCGAACGTTATTTTGTATATAGCAACTAGCCTTGATGGCTACATTGCCAGAATGGACCATGACATCTCATGGCTCTCAAATGTTGAAGTCAAAGATGAAGATTATGGTTACCAACAATTTTTCAATGATGTCAGTGCTGTGATCATGGGAAACAGCTCTTTTCAGGTGATTAAAGACTTTGGCGACTGGCCTTATACCAATAAACAATGCTTTGTCGCGTCCCACTCTCCCGACATTGTTCCTAATGATAACGTCACTTTTATTACCGACCCCGCCGCAACAATTAAGCAACTGAAGGCCAGTGATGAAGGTAATATTTGGTTACTTGGTGGTGCAAACTTGGCCGATTCTTTATTACGGCTAGATTTAGTTGATGAATTAATTTTATCTACCATTCCAATTTTACTCGGTAATGGCATACGTTTATTTAATGCGCCTCTGCCAGAACTGGGAGTAACGCTATTATCCTCTCAATCCTATCCATCAGGACTGATACAAACACATTATAAGATAATAAAAAAACAACAAAAATGAATGATACGAATCCGCATTAATACGGCCGATGCCGCTAATATATATTAACGGCATCACCTTAACCCCGACCTGCCATCGTCCCACTTTTTAAATATCCTCAAAACAAGTGCTAACTTACGTTTTATTCTATTGGCGGTTTATCTACATTAAAAATTAAAGTAATATTATGTTATTAATCGTTTTGTTATAAAGCGGATGCCCTTTTTCGAACCCAATACTAAGTATAAGAGCCTTATCCATGTCTAAATGGTTAACTGTTGGTATGAGTACTATTTCTATCGCTGCTGTCGGTTATTTCAACTTCTTCTATCAGCCGCAGCAAGATCTCAACCACATTCAATTACCACTGACACAGGACTGTCGTGTGAATCAACAAGAATGTCAGGTTCAGTTAACACCAGGTCACGCAATTTCACTGTCGATCACGCCATTCAATGCAAAACCAATGACGCCGTTATCCGTTAATTTGAACGGGTCTAACATTGACAATGCCAGTATTACAATTAATGGTGTGAACATGATTATGCCGGGATTCCCTACACAGCTGAATGCCATAAAAAAAGATAGATACCAAG
This sequence comes from Moritella sp. 28, assembly GCF_018219435.1. Lineage (NCBI taxonomy): Bacteria > Pseudomonadati > Pseudomonadota > Gammaproteobacteria > Alteromonadales > Moritellaceae > Moritella > Moritella sp. 28. The sequence continues at coordinate 4,792,982 of NZ_CP056121.1, forward strand.
CAGAAACCGCGCTAGCAATCTGTATATTGGGTGAAATGTTATGGCAAGCAGACTTAACCGTCACGGTAGCTGGTCGGCCTTATTTAATACCTTTTCAATTTACCACTACAACTCATTAATTCAGGATGAACAAATGCAAAAATCAATAATTACCACGCTTATCGCAACTGCTATTTTATCTGCAGCACCGACGTTTGCGGCGGAAAAAACTAATATGATGATAATGGACGCTTGGGTTCGAGCTGCACCACCATCTGCAAAAGTACAAGCAGCTTTTTTCACTGTTATGAATCACAGTGATAAACCAATAGTGATCACAGATGTTGAAGCGCAAGGTTTTGGCCGTAGCGAACTGCATTTATCTGGTAAAAAAGATGGCATGATGACAATGCAAAAACAGCAGAAAGTAACAATTCCTGCCAATGCTGTTTTTAAATTTAAGCCGGGTAGCTACCATGTAATGTTATTAGAACCAAACAAGATCGCGGCGCCGGGTGAGTTAGTCAACGTATCCTTCACTTTGTTAAATGGTGAAAAAATTAGTACAAAAATGCCAGTTAAACGTGATAACAGTAAGACTAAAATGGATCACACTAATATGAAACATAATTAGTTTCGACAAAGGATTAACGAATGAAAAAGTCTAAGGCGATAATCGCTGCGGGTATTATCGGCCTTAGTGCACTCGGCGCTATTATTGCCAATAATATACAGCAATCAAATTTACCGACATTCACGACGGCTTACGCACAACCTAAGCAAATAAGCTTGCCAGATTTCGAACTCGGCGATAATAAAGAATACACCAAGGCCTTATTTAAAGGTAAATGGTCATTAGTTTTCTTTGGTTATGCCAGCTGTCCAGACATTTGCCCAACTGAATTATACAACCTCAACAATGTTGCAAATATCATGACTGATGCTGGTAAAACCATGCCACAAGTAGTATTTATTTCGGTCGACCCGAAGCGTGATAGTAATGAAATGCTGACAACTTATACGCATTTTTATAACGACAACTTTATAGGCATCACAGGTGAAACGAGCGAAATTGATAAATTAGTCGCTAGTTTTGGCGTTATTTATCAAAAAACGTTTTTAGCGAATAATGGTAAATATGTCTCTGTGCCTTACAATAGTCCAATACCTGAAGGTCAGCGTGAGAGTTATCTAATTAATCACTCTTCTCGACTGTATTTAGTTAATCCAGAAGGACAATATGTTGCGGCATTTGCACCGCCCCATAGCGCAAAGAAAATAGCTAAAGACCTACTTAAATTATAATGCTGTAATGCTCGTTATTAAGAACCTATGCCTTATAGAAATTAAGAGATAGGTAATTGCGTCGTATTTTTTAGCCCTTCCATCGCAAAGGAAGAGGTAACATCAGTTAATCCATCGACGCAATTAACTAATCGTTTATAAAACACATCAAATGCAGCCATATCTTTCACTAGTACCTTCATCATGTAATCGTATTCGCCAGCCATACGGTAAAACTCGGTCACTTCTGCAAAGCCATCAACACTCACGACAAACTTTTTAAACCAAGTATCACTGTGATTTTGGGTTTTGATATTAACAAAGGCTGTGAGTGCAAGGCCGAGTTTCTGCTCATTTAATAATGCCACTCGGCGTAAGATATAACCGCTATCCTCTAACCGTTTTAACCGCTTCCAGCAAGGCGATACCGTTAAACTCACCTTATCCGCGAGTTCTGCCACTGACAAAGATGCATCGCGCTGCAGTATGTCTAAAATCAATTTATCCTTCGAATCTAACATAATGGAGTAAATCCTTTCCTTAAAAGCCAATATCAGTGATATATATGAAATCATATTTCTGCTTAAAAGCAATATAATTATCGTATTAAATATTCCAGCACTTATATAGAGATAGCCTTATGAATACAAAACTCGTCGCTACATTATTATTTGCATCTGTATGTTTGATCTGGGGTACAACCTGGATGGCTATGGAAATTGCAGTTCATTCAATTCCACCCATCACTGCAACTGGATTACGCTTTGCACTGGCTGCACCGCTATTAATTTTAGCTGCTCGCAAGCTCAATATCCCGCTGATGTTCCCAAAAGGTAAAAATCTTGAATTTGCGTTAATCAGCGTGTTTTATTTTGCGGCACCATTCACCTTAATGATTTTTGGTGAGCAATATATTTCATCTGGATTAGCGTCGATTATTTTTGCCACTATGCCAGTTGTCGTATTAGCATTCGCCGTATTAGTACACCGCCAAAAAGTACACATTCACCAGCTAGCTGGTCTTGCTATTGCTTTGTTTAGTTTAATTACAATTATTAGTAATGAGATGGGCGTAAGTGCGAACGGTAGCCTAATCGGTGTTGGCGCATTGGTGTTAGCCGTATTAATGCACGCTACGATCTATACCAGTGTACAAACCCGTTGTCAGGGTATTCACGTACTGACGTATAATGCACTCCCATGTCTTGTTGCTTCAGTATTATTATTGGCTGTTGGCGCATTCATAGAGCAACCAGACTTTAGCACATTCACGTCAACATCTTGGTTATCAGTTATTTACCTTGGCGTTATTGCTGGTATTGGCGGCATCATGGCTTACTTCCAATTAAATAAAGTGGCAAGCCCATTTCAAGCATCAATCTGTTTCCTTGTGTTCCCCGTTATCGCACTTGGTCTAGACAGTGCAATCAACGGTAGAACGATTAGTCACGAATCATTAGTCATGATGGTAATGCTAACTGCAGGTGTTTTACTGTGTAAATTACCGATTGAATTAATCAGTAAACGTTTCACAAGAATTGCCTCGAAAGTAGAGAAATCGTCATAATTAATGACCGATTTTATAATATAGGCTGCGTTCGCGTTATGCGATAGCAGCCTATACCCATTATTTAAGTGCCGTTAACGACCTATCCCAATCTTTCCAAACCACTTCTAAGCCCATCGTTTTGACTAGACCTGCCATCTCATTTGGTGAACGGTCATCATCAATTTCAAACTGCTCTAAGGCTTTCTCTGTATCGTCAGAATAACCACCGGGTTGGGTTTTCGAGCCCGCACTAATACTGGTGATCCCCAATGGAATAACATTGTCACGAAAATGCTCGGACTCTCGCGTCGATAACGATAATTCCACATCCGGATTAAACAATCTATAAGCACAAATCAACTGTACTAATTGGCGATCATTCATAATCGACTTCGGCTGAAATGCACCTTCACATGGTCTTAAACGTGGGAAAGAAATTGAATACTTGGTTTGCCAATAACGTTTTTGCAAATAATCTAAATGCGCAGCAACATGGAAACAGTCGGTACGCCATTCATCTAAGCCAATTAATGCACCTAGCCCCATTTTATGAATACCAGCTTTGCCTAACCTGTCAGGGGTTTCAATTCGATATTTAAAATCAGACTTCTTACCTTTGATATGGTGTTCGGCATACGTCCGGGGATGATAGGTTTCTTGATACACTAATACTGAATCTAACCCCAATTCTTTTAGTTCTTCATAATCGGCTTGTTCTAGCGGCTGCACTTCCAAGGATAAATGCGAGAACTGCGATTTCAATTCATTAAATACCTGACGAAAATACGGCATACCCACTTTACGTTCCGACTCACCTGCCACTAATAACAAATGATCAAAACCCATTTTTTTAATCGCTCGCGCTTCACTGTTTAACTGCTTCATATCCAGCGTGGTACGACGAATTTTGTTATGCATCGAGAAACCACAATAGGTACAAATATTAGAGCACATATTAGAAAGGTATAACGGCACATAGAATTGGATAGTATTACCAAAACGTTGTCGTGTTAACTGTACACTACGCTGTGCCATCTGCTCTAAATAAGGTTCTGCCGCAGGTGAAATTAAGGCTTGAAAGTCATCCAGATCGAGTCGAGACTTCGATAATGCACGCTCAACATCTGCCGCTGTTTTGGCATAAATGGATAAGCGAATATCATCCCAATCTAATTTTTGTAATTGCTCGTAAAAGCTCATATTTATACCTTAAGTTGGCGTTATTACAGATCTAAAAATGCCGTTAATGGACTAGAAGCAACCGCAGTCTGTGCTTGGCGACCTAATCCAGCTAAATAAGCTTGCCGACCTGCTTGCACAGCTAACGCAAATGCTTGACTCATCGCCACTGGATCTTTAGCCACCGCAATCGCAGTATTAACCAATACCGCATCCGCGCCCATTTCCATGGCTAACGCCGCATGTGATGGCGCGCCAATACCAGCATCAACAATCACAGGGACTGTCGATTGCTCAATAATAATCTCTAAGAACTCTGCAGTACGAATACCTTTGTTTGAACCAATCGGTGCACCTAACGGCATGACTGCAGCAGTACCCACAGCTTCCAGACGTTTACACAATACCGGGTCGGCATGAATGTATGGCAACACATGGAAACCATCACGCGCTAACTGTTCTGTGGCCTTTAAAGTTTCAATTGGATCTGGTAGTAAATATTTTGGGTCTGGATGAATTTCTAATTTAATCCAATTCGTTTGCAATGCTTCACGTGCTAATTGTGCAGCATATACCGCTTCTTTGGCATCACGCGCACCAGACGTATTGGGTAATAAGTTCATACCAGCGGCAATCAAAGGCTTAAGAATATCATCATCTTGATTAGCTAAATCAATGCGTTTTAATGCCATAGTCACTAACTGGGATTGAGATGCAATCAAGGCAGCAGCCATTATTTTTTGATCGCTAAATTTCCCCGTACCGGTAAATAACCGTGATGAAAAGGTTTTATCGGCAATGACAAGCTCATCACTTGGTAATAAGAATGCTGGGTTTAAAGTTGTTACTGACATTTAGCCTCCTGCAATAGCTTGAAATAAAGTCACTCGATCATTTTCTGACAACTCAAAATCATCCCATTTTTGACGTGTAATAATGGCTTGGTTCACCGCTACCGCAATGCCTTTTTCTGGCTGTTCTAATACCGTCAATAATGACGTAATAGTCGTCACTGCTAGGTTATTTATTTCATCGTTAATGATTAATTTCATCTTCTCTCCCTGTCCCTCACATCCAAATATTCAGGCATGAGGTTATTTAATTAACTGCTTAGTTTTACTATTTATATTCAGCACTTATATTTCGTATTGGTATTAGCGACCTGCACACACAGAACAGTCGGGATTTTTAGTGACAGAGAGGTACTGCCATTGCAAGGTTTTACCATCAAAACGCATTAACCTATTTAGTGAAGACAGCGGCATGCTGGTTAAATATTTAATTGCTTCCAATGCTTGCAAAGAACCAATAACACCAACCAAGGGGCCGAGTACTCCCGAGGTACTGCAATTATTCGTTTCAGCTGTTTCTTCAAAAGGATATAAACAGTGATAACACGCCGAATCAGTTTGCTGTGCGTTAAACGAGATCAACTGCCCTTCCATACGAATACCAGCGCCCACTATTAACGGTAGTTTTTGGGTTACACAGATCTTGTTTATCGCTTGCCTAGTCAGCATGTTATCGCTGCAATCAATGACTAAATCAATTTGGGCAAGCATATCTACCATTTGATGATTCGCACTATCGAGGGTTACTCTTTGTGCGATTGCCGTGACACTTATATGTGGATTAAGCTGTGCTAACGAGGCTTTTGCCGCGCTTACCTTCATCTGCTTTAACTGCTGTTGAGTGAAAATAATCTGCCGTTGTAGATTACTTAGCTCAACATGATCATCATCCGCTAAATATAAATGGCCAACACCAGCAGAAGCTAAATACAGAGCAACAGGTGCGCCAAGGCCACCTACACCGACAATCAATACTTTGGCATTACGCAGTGCTAATTGTCCCTGCTCACCGATATCACTAAGCAGTAAATGCGCGCTATAACGCATATATTCCTGATCACTTAATCCGGTCATATTAACGACTCACACTGGTTAAGGATGATTGCGGTTCAGCGATAATCAGTAAGTCGGCAATGGCTTGTTTATAATCGTCAGCGCGAGTTATCGCTGTGACGACAGCGACACTCCCCACACCTGTCGCAGCCACTTGTGGCGCTCTCTCTATGCTAATACCGCCAATAGCGACCAAAGGATAGTCTTGCATTAAATCAGCATAACGCTGTAAACGCTGTAATCCTTGTGGCTTTGAAGGCATGTCTTTAGTGACCGTAGGATAGATATGACCAAGGGCGATATAACTCGGTTTTATTTGATGTGCACGTAATATTTCATAATAACCATGTGTGCTTAAACCCAGTTTTAAACCCGCATTTTTTATCGCAACAAAATCGGCAATAAGCATATCTTCTTGACCTAAATGAACGCCATAAGCACCATGCTCAATAGCTAATTGCCAGTAATCATTGATAAATAAACGCGCTTGGTATTGGCGGCCTAATGCCACAGCAGCTTTAATATCATCAACCACTTCGGCTGGGGCTTTATCTTTAATACGTAATTGCAGGGTTTTAACCCCTTGTTGTAATACTTTATCTAACCATTCGATCGTATCCACCACCGGATATAGCCCAAGGCGGTTGGTATCACAAGGTGCAAAATCATAAGCTAATTGCATTTGTAGAACTAAGCCAAGCTGATCGCCTAATTCCGTATTCGGTAAGACGACCTGTGGGAAATCACTGCGATCGGTAGGCCAACCATCAGAAGTTTGGTTCAAGTAGGCTCTGGCTACCACTAATGCATCATCTACCGGATAATCTTGGGCGATCACAGTTGCCAATGCTGAAGAAAAAACACCACTGTTTTCATCTTTACTTGATGGGGTTAATATCGCGTTTGGTGACGATAATAAGATTTCACGTTGTCCATCAATATAAACATCGAGGACGATAGATTGCTGCTTATTATTAACAGCAATCCCTTTCGCACAAACACCTTCTACGCCGAGGTTCAGTAACGAGTTGATCGCTTGTTTCGTCGCACCAAATAACACAGCAGCATCTGTTCCGCCTTGCTCTTGCGGTAAGATCAATACATCCACGATTGGTAATAAGCGTATTTTAATCACATTTATTAGCACGTTGCCTGCTGATTCAGTCTTTGCCATATCAGATAATGAAATTGATAACGGCTCATAGATAACGGTTAGTTCTGGATATTTTTGCTTATACCCCTGTAAAAAATCAGCTAAGATCTCTACATGTGAGGCTGTCGCTATCACACCGACTTTAATGGCAGACGCTACCGGTGCAGCAGTCAATATCGCTAACTCAGCAGAAAAATCCGCATCAGATAATAGTGTCGTCGATACATGATAACCACCTCCACCCAACGCATTAATCGTATTAATATCAATTTTAGTCGCAACATTATCGCGAGCAGTAAAGCTCGCGATAGTCCAAATAATGGCTTGAGTCATTAAATAATTATTCCACTTTATCAGTTATAGATTCAGTCACACGACCATTTACCGCATCATGTGTTGGTGGCAGATATAATTCGGCACCATGCTTTTTAAATTCTTCAGACATCTGCTTCATCCCCTCTTCGGCATCAATCACAACAACTTCATCGAGTAATTGAATACTGATTTGTTCTTGTTTAGCAGTGTAATCGCGGACATCTTGTGAGATCTTCATTGAACAGAATTTTGGTCCACACATAGAGCAGAAATGCGCAACTTTACCGGATTCTTGTGGGATATTTTCATCGTGATAGGCACGTGCAGTATCAGGGTCTAATGCTAGGTTGAATTGATCATTCCAACGGAATTCAAAACGGGCTTTAGACATCGCATTGTCACGGATTTGAGCACCTGGGAAACCTTTCGCTAAATCAGCCGCATGTGCAGAGATTTTGTAGGTGATCATGCCTTGCTTAACGTCTTCTTTGTTCGGTAGGCCTAAATGTTCTTTTGGTGTCACGTAACACAACATCGCACACCCATACCAACCAATTTGAGCAGCACCAATACCCGAAGTAAAATGATCATAACCCGGTGAGATATCGGTTGTCAGTGGACCTAAAGTATAGAAAGGCGCTTCATGACAAATATCGAGCTGCTTTTCAACATTCTCTTTAATCATGTGCATTGGGATATGACCAGGGCCTTCGATAATAACTTGTACGTCTTGCTCCCACGCAACTTTCGTTAACTCACCTAAAGTTGCTAATTCAGCAAATTGGGCTTCATCATTCGCATCAGCCGCACAACCTGGACGCATGCCATCACCTAATGACAGAGATACATCGTAAGCTTTACAAATCGCACAGATTTCTTCGAAATGGTCATAAGCAAAGTTTTCTTTATGATGCGTCAAACACCATTTAGCCATGATCGAACCACCACGCGACACGATCCCGGTAAGGCGTTTTGCCGTCATTGGTACATAACGAAGCAGTACACCAGCATGAATAGTAAAGTAATCAACCCCCTGCTCAGCTTGTTCGATCAAGGTATCGCGGAATACTTCCCAAGTAAGATCCTCGGCGATCCCGTTTACCTTCTCTAGAGCCTGATAGATCGGCACAGTACCGATTGGCACAGGTGAATTACGGAGGATCCACTCACGCGTTTCATGAATATTACGGCCTGTGGATAAGTCCATTACCGTGTCAGCACCCCAGCGCGTCGCCCATACTAGCTTCTCGACTTCTTCTTCAATCGATGATGTGACTGACGAATTACCAATGTTGGCGTTTACTTTTACAAGAAAGTTACGACCGATGATCATCGGCTCAGATTCTGGATGATTGATGTTGGAAGGGATGATCGCACGACCGCGCGCCACTTCATCACGGACAAATTCAGGTGTGATCTTTTCCGGTATGCTGGCACCAAAATCATTACCCGCATGTTGTTTTAATAACAGCTCGTTACGGATCAATTCACGGCCCATGTTTTCACGAATCGCGATGTATTCCATTTCCGGCGTGATCATGCCTTTACGAGCATAATGCATCTGAGTAACGTTTTGACCATCAATGGCTTTCAATGGCTTTGGTAAATGCTCAAAGCGGATATGATCAATACCATCATCAGCAAGACGCTGCTGGGCAAAGTGCGAAGTAACGATTTCTAATGCTTCAATATCGTTACGTTCTTCGATCCATTTTTGTCTTAACTTCGGTAAACCTTGGTGTACGTTTATTTCAATCGCCGGATCTGTATAGGGGCCTGATGTATCATAAACCGGGATCGATTCATTTTGCTCATAAACCGGATCGTCTTTACTGCCTGCGACTAACGTCTCATCAAGATTGATTTTTCGCATCGCAACTTGAATATCGTCACGGCTACCTGTGAGATGAAATTTTTCTGAATTAGGAAACGGTTCGCAACTGAGGTTATTAATAAACTCTTGTGCATTTTCGCGGTTTTCACGACGCGTTGGTTTTTTGGTCTTATTGCTTTGATTTATATTGGTAGTAGACATAGCACTCATTCCTTTCTAATAAGATGATTGCTTGTCGTTGAGTATGGAGAGTAGTGATATAGATATATTGATCGTAAATGTAATAGTAAGCGGCCTGATGTCCCTATGGCTAACTTACAATGACACGAATAATATTCATATTAATCACTCTTGTTTCCTCACGCAGGTATTAGCCTGATCAGGTTCCACGGATCCCATTATTAAATGGTCTCAGCCCTAAAGCACTCCGACAAGATGTATCGGAGTATAGACTGGTATGGCGTTAAAAAACAAGCAAAAAAAAGCGCCCTATAAAAGGGCGCCTTTACTATCTAATAACTATGCGTAAGTGAATCAGTGGGTCTGTCATCACTTACACACGACTTTAATTGCATTCAGCAAATCAATTAAAGGTTATTTAGTAGGTTTGCTAAGTTCTGTTCAGCTTCATCAGTCGTGATTTCTTGCATTACTTCTTCTACTTTACCAGCACGTTTTTTCGCACGTTCTTGGTGATAAGAGAAGCCTGTACCAGCAGGGATCAGACGACCAACAATAACGTTCTCTTTCAGACCACGAAGGTCATCAATCTTACCATGAACAGCAGCGTCTGTTAGAACACGTGTTGTTTCTTGGAACGATGCAGCTGAAATAAATGATTCAGTTGCAAGAGACGCTTTAGTAATACCCATAAGCATGTGTTGGAACACGGCTGGTTGCTTGCCTTCAGCTTCTAGCTGACGGTTAGCAATTTTCAGACGTGAAACTTCAGCTTGCTCACCTGGTAAGAAGTTACTATCACCAGCAGAGATTACGTTAGCTTTACGTAGCATTTGACGAACGATAGTTTCAATGTGCTTATCGTTAATCTTTACGCCTTGTAAACGGTATACTTCTTGAACTTCGTTCGCGATATAGTTCGCAACATGGCTAATACCACGTAGACGTAGAATATCGTGTGCTGATTCAGGACCATCGGCGATAACTTCACCTTTAGCAACCTTCTCACCTTCGAACACGTTCAAGTGACGCCATTTAGGGATCATCTCTTCGTAAGCTTCAGCACCATCGGTAGGTGTGATAACTAGACGACGTTTACCTTTAGTTTCTTTACCGAAACTAATAGTACCTGAGATTTCCGCTAAGATAGCAGCATCTTTTGGCTGACGAGCTTCAAACAGATCCGCTACGCGTGGTAGACCACCCGTAATATCACGTGTTTTCGAGCTTTCTTGAGGAATACGCGCTAACGCTTCACCAATAGTCACTAATGCGCCATCTTCTAAGTTAACGATTGCGTTTGCAGGTAAGAAGTATTGTGCAATAACTTCTGTACCAGGAATGAACAAATCATTACCTGCTGTATCAACAAGCTTAACCATAGGACGTAAATCTTTACCAGCGGCAACACGTGCTGCTGGGTCTAGAATTACCGTGCTAGATAGACCAGTTAGATCATCAGTTTGCTTAGTAACCGTTACACTTTCAATTAAGTCAACAAACTTAATTTGACCAGCCACCTCAGTGATGATTGGGTGAGTATGCGGGTCCCAGTTAGCAATGATGCTACCAGATTCAATAGCTGCGCCGTCTTTATATTCAACAACAGAACCGTAAGGCAGTTTATGGCTTTCTTTAGTACGACCGTTTTCATCAATAATTGTAATTTCTGATGAACGTGAAGTAATAACCAGTTTACCTTCTGCATTCTCAACGAATTTCTCGTTGTGGAACTTAATCGTACCCGTATTTTTAACTTGGATATTATTTTCTGCAGAGGCTCTTGATGCCGCACCACCAATGTGGAATGTACGCATCGTTAACTGTGTACCAGGTTCACCAATTGATTGTGCTGCAACAACACCAACTGCTTCACCTTGACCAACCATCTCACCACGAGCTAGATCACGACCGTAACAGCTTGCACAAACACCGAAGTCATTGTCACAAGTAATTACAGAACGTACTTTCATTTGATCAACTGAGTGCTCTTCTAAGAAATCACAAAGTTTTTCGTCAAGTAATGTATTACGTGGCAATATCACTTCACCAGTACTTGGGTTCACAACATCTTCAGCAACAACACGACCAAGAACACGATCGCGTAGTGGTTCAACAACATCACCACCTTCAATATGAGGAGTAATGATTAGGCCACTTTCAGTACCACAATCAATCTCGTTAATCACAAGATCTTGTGCAACGTCAACAAGACGACGAGTTAGGTAACCCGAGTTTGCTGTTTTAAGTGCTGTATCGGCTAGACCTTTACGCGCACCATGCGTTGAGATGAAGTACTGAAGTACGTTTAGACCTTCACGGAAGTTAGCCGTAATAGGTGTTTCGATGATCGAACCATCTGGTTTCGCCATCAGACCACGCATACCAGCTAGCTGACGAATCTGTGCCGCACTACCACGTGCACCAGAATCGGCCATCATAAAGATACTGTTGAAAGATTTCTGTGTCTCAGCATCACCTAAAGAGTTATCTTTAGTTTCTGTAGACAAGTTATCCATCATTGCTTTTGAGATGTGCTCATTGGCACGAGCCCAAATATCAATCACTTTATTGTAACGCTCACCCGCAGTAACAAGACCAGACTGGAATTGTTCTTGGATTTGAGTTACTTCTAGTTCAGCCGCTTCAATTAGCGTTTTCTTCGCATCCGGAATAACCATGTCATCGATACCAACTGATGCACCAGAAAGCGCAGCATAATGGAAACCGGTGTACATTATTTGGTCAGCGAAAACAACAGTGTCTTTTGGACCTAATAGACGGTAACAGTCATTCAGTAGCTTACCGATCTGCTTTTTACCTAACGCTTCGTTAGATACTTTCAGGATCCAGTTAGCTGGATCCGCTGCAAGTTTAGCTTCTTCTTCAGCAGTTAAAGTTTTAATCGGATCAATTAATTCATATGGTAGACCCTTAGGTGCTACTAAAGAAAGAATCGCACGACCAACTGTTGTGTTTTTCAGTTCAGTGCGAACTGTAACTTCACCAGTATTTTCATCTTTAAGATGTTCAGTAATACGTACTTTAACACGTGCATGTAGCTCAACAAGGTGGCTACGATAAAGCTTTTCAGCTTCTTCAGGGCTACCTAGTACCATTCCCTCACCCTTAGCACCAACGCCAGAACGAGTCATGTAGTAAAGACCTAATACAACGTCTTGAGAAGGTACGATAACCGGTTCACCATTCGCAGGTGAAAGAATGTTATTCGTAGACATCATCAGTGTACGCGCTTCCAACTGAGCTTCAATTGTTAACGGTACGTGTACAGCCATCTGATCGCCATCGAAATCGGCGTTGTATGCAGAACATACTAATGGGTGTAACTGAATCGCTTTACCTTCAATTAGAACAGGTTCGAATGCTTGAATACCAAGTCTGTGCAGTGTTGGTGCACGGTTAAGCATTACTGGATGTTCGCGGATCACGCCGTCTAGGATATCCCAAACTTCAGCGCCTTCGCGTTCAACCATTTTCTTAGCTGCTTTAATCGTTGTTGCAAAACCAAGTGATTCTAATTTACCGTAGATGAATGGCTTGAATAACTCAAGTGCCATTTTCTTAGGTAGACCACATTGGTGTAAGCGTAACGTTGGACCTACTGTAATTACAGAACGACCAGAGTAATCTACACGTTTACCTAGTAGATTCTGACGGAAACGACCTTGTTTACCTTTGATCATATCAGCCAAAGATTTAAGAGGACGTTTGTTAGAACCTGTAATCGCACGACCACGACGACCATTATCTAATAGTGCATCAACAGATTCTTGTAACATACGTTTTTCGTTACGTACGATGATATCTGGTGCAGCTAGATCTAATAGACGTTTTAGACGGTTGTTACGGTTGATCACACGACGATAAAGGTCATTTAGATCAGAAGTCGCGAAACGGCCACCATCTAGTGGTACTAATGGACGAAGATCTGGCGGTAATACCGGCAGTACGTTCATGATCATCCACTCTGGTTTATTACCAGATACAGCGAATGCTTCCATTAGTTTAAGACGTTTAGTGATCTTCTTACGTTTAGTTTCAGAGTTTGTAGTCTCTAATTCTTCACGCATTTCTTCGATGTCTTGGTTTAGGTTTAGATCTTGTAACAAAGAAAGTACAGCTTCTGCACCCATCTTCGCATCAAATTCATCACCCCATTCTTCTAGGTTGTCAAGATACTGCTCTTCAGTCAGCATCATGCCACGCTCTAGCGAAGTCATACCAGGTTCGATAACAACATATGATTCGAAGTAAAGAATACGTTCGATATCACGTAGCGTCATGTCTAGTAATAGACCGATGCGAGATGGTAATGATTTCAAGAACCAAATGTGTGCAACAGGAGACGCTAATTCGATGTGGCCCATACGGTCACGACGAACTTTAGTTTGCGTTACTTCTACGCCACATTTTTCACAAATAACACCACGGTGCTTCAGACGCTTATATTTTCCGCAAAGACATTCGTAATCTTTTACTGGGCCGAAAATACGCGCACAGAATAAACCGTCACGCTCAGGTTTGAAGGTACGGTAGTTGATGGTTTCTGGCTTTTTAACTTCACCAAAAGACCAAGAACGGATCTGTTCCGGAGAAGCTAGACCAATCTTGATACCATCGAACTCTTCGGTCTTACCTTGCTGTTTTAGAAACTTTAATAAGTCTTTCACGTTTTTCTCCACTGGGAGTGAAAACTACGCAGCCTCAACTCACAGAATGAGTCGAGGCGCAATGCTAATTCAAAAGTCTGAATAATCTCTTAATAAGAGCTTATTTCTTACCTTTGTTTTCATCTAGTTCGATGTTGATACCCAATGAGCGGATCTCTTTCAACAATACGTTGAATGATTCAGGCATACCTGGGTCCATACGATGATCGCCGTCTACGATGTTTTTATACATCTTAGTACGACCGTTCACGTCATCAGACTTAACAGTTAGCATCTCTTGTAGAGTATATGCTGCACCGTATGCTTCCAGAGCCCATACTTCCATCTCACCGAAACGCTGACCACCGAACTGAGCTTTACCACCCAGCGGTTGCTGAGTAACTAGGCTGTAAGAACCGGTAGAACGTGCATGCATCTTGTCATCAACCAAGTGATTCAGTTTCAGCATATACATGTAACCAACGGTAACTGGACGCTCGAATACGTCACCAGTACGACCATCAAATAACTCTAATTGACCTGATTCTGGTAAATCAGCCAATTTAAGCATTTCTTTGATTTCAGCTTCAGCTGCACCATCAAACGCAGGTGTAGCCATTGGCAGACCTTTACGTAAGTTGTGCGCAAGAACACGAACCTGCTCGTCAGAGTATGTTGATAAATCAACTTTCTGATGCGTATTACCGATGTCGTATGCTTTTTGCATAAATTCACGGATCTTAGCAAGATCTTGTTGTTCTTTGATCATGTTATCGATTTTACTACCGATACCACGAGCAGCAAGGCCCAAGTGAACTTCAAGTACCTGACCGATGTTCATACGCGATGGTACACCCAGCGGGTTAAGTACGATGTCAACTGGCTCACCAAACTTATCGTGTGGCATGTCTTCAATAGGAACGATTGTTGAGATCACACCTTTGTTACCATGACGACCAGCCATCTTATCACCCGGTTGGATACGACGTTTAACAGCTAGGTATACTTTAACAATCTTAAGTACACCTGGTGCTAAGTCATCACCTTGGGTAATTTTACGGCGTTTGATATCAAACTTAGAATCAAAGTCAGCACGTAGCTCATCATGTTGCTTAGCTAGGCCTTCTAATTGAATCTGTTGTTCTTCATCAGAAAGAACAATCTCTAACCATTGTGCGCGAGAAACAGCATTAAGTTGCTCTTCCGTTTTACCTGCAGCAAGTAATAGAGATTTAACGCGACCGAATAAGCTTTCTTCGAAGATAGATAACTCTTCAGTTAAGTCTTTTTTCGCTTCACGCAGTTGCATCTGCTCGATGTCTTGTGCACGTTTATCTTTATCTACGCCATCACGGGTAAATACTTGCACGTCAATTACAGTACCGTAAACAGAGTTAGGTACACGTAATGAACTATCTTTTACATCAGATGCTTTTTCACCGAAGATAGCTCGTAGAAGCTTTTCTTCAGGCGTTAATTGTGTTTCACCTTTAGGGGTTACTTTACCTACCAGGATATCACCCGGCTTAACTTCAGCACCAACGTAAACAATACCAGACTCATCTAGTTTAGATAATGCGCTTTCACCCACGTTAGGGATATCCGCAGTAATCTCTTCGCTACCAAGTTTAGTATCACGCGCAATAGATGACAATTCTTGAATGTGGATTGTCGTTAGACGATCTTCTTTTACAACACGTTCAGATACAAGGATTGAATCTTCGAAGTTGTAACCATTCCAAGGCATGAATGCGATACGCATGTTTTGGCCAAGTGCTAATTCACCTAAGTCTGTTGAAGGACCGTCAGCAAGCACGTCACCTTTAACCACTGCTTCACCAGTTAATACTGTTGGGCGTTGGTTAATACATGTGTTTTGGTTCGAACGTGTGTACTTAGTTAGCGTGTAGATATCAATACCCGCTTCACCTGGTACAAGTTCATCTTCGTTAACTTTAACGATGATACGACTTGCATCAGCATAGTCGATTGAACCGCCACGTAGCGCAACAACAGTTACACCAGAATCGATTGCTACCGCGCGTTCAATACCAGTACCTACTAATGGCTTATCAGCATTTAGTGTTGGTACTGCTTGACGTTGCATATTCGCACCCATCAATGCACGGTTAGCATCATCGTGTTCTAGGAACGGAATTAGCGATGCCGCCACAGAAATAATTTGCTGTGGAGATACGTCCATATACTGAATTTGGTCCGCAGACATAAAGGTTGTTTCACCTTTGTGACGACATGGAATAAATTCATCTTGTAATACACCATTTGTATCGATAGTTGCGTTAGCCTGTGCTACTGCATACAGACCTTCTTCGATAGCAGAAAGGTATTGAACGTCATTAGTAACTTGACCGTTGATAACTTTACGGAATGGCGTTTCTAAGAAACCATAATCGTTAGTACGGGCAAATACAGCTAGTGAGTTAATTAGACCAATGTTTGGTCCCTCTGGAGTCTCAATCGGACATAAACGACCGTAGTGAGTTGGATGTACGTCACGTACTTCAAAACCAGCACGTTCACGTGTTAGACCACCAGGACCTAATGCAGAAATACGACGTTTGTGCGTCACTTCTGACAATGGGTTATTTTGATCCATGAACTGAGACAGTTGTGATGAACCAAAGAACTCTTTGATCGCAGCTGAGATCGGTTTAGCATTGATTAAATCTTGTGGCATTACTGCATCAAGATCACCAAGACTTAGACGTTCACGAACAGCACGTTCTACACGAACTAAACCAACACGGAATTGGTTTTCTGCCATTTCGCCAACTGAACGAATACGACGGTTGCCAAGGTGATCGATATCATCAACTTCGCCTTTACCGTTACGGATATTAATCAAAGTTTTCATCACTTCAACAATATCAGCTTTGTTCAGAATGCCTGAGCCAGTATCTTCTTCGCGGCCAATACGGCGGTTGAACTTCATACGACCTACAGTAGATAGATCATAACGTTCTTCTGCGAAGAAAAGATTTTGGAATAATGATTCTGCCGCTTCACGCGTTGGTGGTTCACCAGGACGCATCATACGGTAGATTTCAACTAGCGCTTCAAGTTTGTTAGTAGTTGAGTCAACACGTAATGTGTCAGACATGTAACTACCTACATCAAGGTCGTTCGTATAAAGAACATCAATTACCTTGATACCAGCTTGTGATAATTCAGCAACAGATTCTAGTGTTAGTTCAGCATTCGCTGCAACAATCACTTCGCCTGTTTCTTCATTAACGTAATCTTTAGAGGCTACTTTACCAGCGATATACTCTAATGGTACTTCGATCTCTGTTACGCCGTTCTTTTCAAATTTCTTGATATGACGAGCAGTAACACGACGACCATTTTCAACGTATACTTCACCGTTAGCTACGATGTCAAATACCGCCGTTTCGCCACGTAGACGGTCTGGCTGTAGTTCCATCAATAACTTGCCATCTTTAACTTCAAAACGAGTAGTGTCGAAGAAGATTGCTAAGATTTCTTCCGTCGTGAACTCAAGTGCACGAAGAATAATTGATGATGGTAATTTACGTCGACGGTCAATACGAACGAATAAGCTATCTTTCGGATCGAATTCAAAGTCTAACCATGAACCACGGTAAGGAATAACGCGTGCGTTATATAATACTTTACCTGATGAATGGGTTTTACCTTTGTCGTGATCAAAGAATACACCAGGACTACGGTGTAACTGAGATACGATAACACGCTCTGTACCATTGATAACAAAAGTACCAGTTTCAGTCATTAATGGGATTTCGCCCATGTAGACTTCTTGTTCTTTGATATCTTTAATAGTACCTGCTGGTGCATCACGATCGTATAATACAAGACGTAATTTAACACGCAGCGGTGCAGAATAAGTAACACCACGGGTTTGACATTCTTTAACTTCAAATACAGGTTCACCTAAACGGTACGATACATATTGAAGTTCAGAAGTTCCAGAGTAACTTTTAATAGGGAACACGCTACGGAATGCTGCTTCCAGGCCGTATTCACCTGTGTGATCCATTTCTAAAAACTTTTTAAAAGAGCTAGTTTGAATAGCCAACATTTGCGGCTTAGCCACAACTGGTGCACTTTTACCAAAGTCTTTACGGATACGTTTTTTTTCGGTATTAGAGTAAACCATTTGGTTCCTCAGCTCGCTGATAAGTGACCCACTCTGCCCTTAAAAAGGACAGCTCTAACAACATCATTATATGTTTTTTATCCTGTCTCGACCAAAAGAATTGGGCTAAACAGTGCGCAGAATTTTGGTTGAAATGATGTGAAATTTCCAAACATCCTATAGCGCAAAAAGGCCGGCGATTAAAGAATCACCAGCCAATGCCTTATGAGGGCAATAATCTATTTAAGAATAGACTATTTGATCTCAACAGTACAACCAGCTTCTTCTAGAACTTTCTTAAGTTCTTCAGCTTCAGCTTTTTCTACAGCTTCTTTAAGAGCTACAGGTGCAGATTCAACAACACCTTTAGCTTCTTTAAGACCTAGGCCTGTAGCACCACGAACAGCTTTAATTGCTTTAACTTTGTTGTCGCCGAAAGAAGCAAGAATTACGTCGAATTCTGTTTGCTCTTCAACAGCAGCGCCTTCAGCACCACCAGAAACAACTGCAGCTGCAGCAGATACGCCGAATTTTTCTTCCATTGCTTCGATTAATTCAACAACTTCCATAACAGAAAGTTCAGCAATTGCGTCGATGATTTGGTCTTTAGTGATAGACATGTGTCATTCCTAATATATTAAAATTTATTTTAGACAAAGCGGCTAAATTAAGCAGCTTCTTGCTCTTTTTGATCGCGTAAAGCAGCCAATGTACGTACAAGTTTGCCAGCAGATGCTTCTTTCATAGTCATCATTAACTGAGCAATAGCTTCGTCGTATGTTGGTAGTTTAGCTAGTTTATCAATGTTTTCTGCACCGATAAATTCGCCTTCAAATGCTAACGCTTTAACTTCGAAAGATTCTTCTTGTGCAGCGAAGTCTTTAAGAAGACGAGCTGCAGCACCTGGGTGCTCATTAGAGAATGCGATCAGAGTTGGACCGGTAAATACTTCGTTAAGGCACGCGAAATCCGTACCTTCAACAGCACGCTTCATAAGAGTGTTACGTACTACACGGATGTAGACGCCATTCTCACGAGCAAGCTTACGAAGACCAGTCATTGCACCTACAGTAACGCCACGTGAATCAGCAACTACTGCAGAAAGCGCAGCCTTGGCAGCTTCGTTGACTTCAGCAACAATTGCTTTTTTGTCGTCGAGACCTAATGCCATGGTCTATACTCCTGGATAAAACCGAAAAAAATCGGTATTTAAAATTTCCGACCAATACCTTGCCTTTGGCAGTAATATCAGTCGAACCATTACGGCTTGGATTCCAGAAAAAAATAAATTCTTCAGAGGTCCTGCACCATCTACGTAGGAAAGATCAAGTATTAACTAAAATAGCCGATCATTATTAAGTTATTCTTACAGAGTAAGCACAACTCCTACGGTCTTGGACGGAAGTAAACAACACTAAGTATTAAACTCAGTACACTTACTTCAACCCACATTTTTTACTGGTCGGTTAATATTAATAAATTAGTATTAACCGACCAGCTAAATTTAAGGAACCGAATTATACTAAATAATTTAGTTCCTGTAAATTATTTAGTCTCTACAGTTGCAGCATCAACAGTTAGACCAGCACCCATCGTAGTAGATAGGCTGATCTTCTTGATGAATTGACCTTTAGCAGAAGCAGGCTTTGACTTGCTTAATGCTTTAAGTAGAGCTTCAAGGTTTTCCTTGATTTGCGCTGCTTCAAAATCCACTTTACCGATAGTAGTGTGGATGATGCCAGCTTTGTCGTTACGGTAACGAACTTGACCAGACTTAGCATTTTTAACTGCAGTCGCAACGTCAGGAGTTACAGTACCAACTTTAGGGTTTGGCATTAAACCACGTGGACCTAGGATTTGACCTAGTTGACCAACAACACGCATAGCGTCTGGAGATGCGATAACAACATCAAAGTTAAGCTCACCGGCTTTAACTTGTGCAGCTAGATCGTCCATACCTACGATGTCAGCGCCAGCAGCTTTAGCCGCTTCAGCGTTAGCACCTTGTGTAAATACTGCAACACGTACTTCACGACCAGTACCGTGTGGTAGCACAGTAGCGCCACGAACGTTTTGGTCAGATTTACGTGAATCAATACCTAGGTTTACAGAAACGTCGATGCTTTCTTTGAATTTAGCAGATGCTAATTCTTTAAGAAGTTCAACAGCTTCGTTGATTTCGTAAGCTTTTGTAGATTCCACTTTTTCGCGGATCGTACGCATACGTTTAGAAAGTTTAGCCATGATCAGTATTATCCTTCTACGTTCAAGCCCATTGAGCGAGCTGTACCAGCAATAGTGCGAACCATAGCTTCTAGATCAGCGCCCGTAAGGTCTGGTTGTTTAGTGTTAGAGATCTCTTCCAGCTGAGCGCGAGTAACAGTACCCACTTTCTCAGTGTTAGGACGACCAGAACCAGACTTGATGCCTGCCGCTTTCTTAAGTAAGAAAGATGCTGGAGAAGTCTTTGTTACGAACGTGAACGAACGATCAGAATAAACTGTGATAACAACAGGAGTCGGTGAACCCTTCTCTACAGAATCTGTTTTTGCGTTGAACGCTTTACAGAATTCCATGATGTTAACACCGTGTTGACCTAGTGCAGGACCAACCGGTGGACTAGGATTCGCCATACCAGCTGAAACTTGCAGCTTAATATATGCAGTAACTTTTTTAGCCATTTTAATTTACCTTAAATATGGGTGCGAACGCTGTATCCGACATGAATACAAGCTTCCCGAAAAACAAGGGCAGCGAATTATAGATATAATCGCTGCCCTTGCCAAGCATTTTGTTGAAATTACATTCAATAAAATGATAATTTTATTTTATTTAACCTAACCATTAATCTAAAAGGTTAATGGTATTAGCCTTTTTCTACTTGACCGAAATCTAATTCAACCGGAGTAGAACGACCGAAGATCAATACAGAAACTTTTAAGCGACTCTTTTCATAGTCAACTTCTTCTACAACACCGTTAAAGTCTGCAAATGGACCGTCGGATACACGAACCACTTCACCTACTTCAAATAACGTCTTAGGACGCGGCTTATCAATTGCATCTTGAAGACGGTTAAGAATGCGATCAGCTTCTTTAGAACTAATCGGAGCTGGACGCTCTTTCGTACCGCCAATGAAACCAAGTACACGTGGTAAGCTACTTACCAAATGCCATGATTCATCGTTCATTACCATTTGAACTAAAACGTAGCCAGGGAAGAACTTACGTTCACTCTTGCGGCGTTGACCAGCGCGCATTTCAACAACTTCTTCCGTTGGAACAAGTACTTCACCGAAGTATTCTTCCATGTTGTGAATTCGAATGTGTTCTGTTAATGTTTTTTGAACACGACCTTCAAAACCGGAAAAGGCTTGAACTACGTACCATCTCATTTTCTGTTCAGACATGAACTTATACCTTTACATCTGTGATAAATGCAACTACGCGAACTAGAATTCCATCTAATCCCCATAGCACTAACGCCATAATAGCGGTAACAACTAATACGATAAGTGTAGTTTGGATCGCCTCTTGGCGCGTAGGCCAAACTACTTTACGTACTTCTGTTCTTGATTCAGATGCAAATTCAAGCGCATCGCGCCCTTTACTTGTCTGTAATGCAATGCCACCAGCAATAACAGCGGCAATAATTACAGCAACTGCGCGGATTAACACTGATTCTTCACTAAAAATATTGTTACCAATAACTGTGCCAATTAGAATTATAGCAACTAGTACCCATTTTACAGTTTCTAGTGCTTTTCCTTGGTTTTCAGTATTTGAAGTCATACTACTAACCTGTACCTTAAAGACAAAAAAATCCGCTGTTACACGGTGATGACAGTGGCAGGAGGGAGATAATCGCACTCACAAACATCAGTCTGGAGACCGCCTTTCTACCAATTGGAGCTACCCCTACAAACGGAGCACCTAATTATAGGGGCTTTCGTTTTTCATGCAAGTTATTCGTAAATAATTATGAATAATATTTGAATTACAAATAGCTTAAATTCGTTATAATTAAATTTATTTTTTGATTTTTTGATTTTTAAATCTTGAATATTTTTAAGGTATCGTTATTTGGTATGGAGAATATAGAGAAGAAGAAATAATTGACCTGAAAAATGGTGCTGATACCCAGAATCGAACTGGGGACCTCATCCTTACCAAGGATGCGCTCTACCGACTGAGCCATATCAGCAAATTTGGAGCGGGCGGCGGGAATCGAACCCGCATTATCAGCTTGGAAGGCTGGAGTAATAGCCATTATACGACGCCCGCATGCGTCCTGAATACAAAGTGGTGGAGGGAGAAGGATTCGAACCTTCGAAGGCTGAGCCGTCAGATTTACAGTCTGATCCCTTTGGCCACTCGGGAACCCCTCCACATATTGTACTTCAGTAACGAGTTAAATGGTGCCGACTGCCGGAGTCGAACTGGCGACCTACTGATTACAAGTCAGTTGCTCTACCTACTGAGCTAAGTCGGCGGCGTCACTTAACGAGGAAGGATATTAGAGTAAGCCCCGACCTCTTGCAACCTTAATCGATAAAAATCAGTTCTTTTTTGCTCTCATGGTGAAATATTAGCCATTTCGACTAAGCTTCGACTAAAAATCATTAGTAAGATCAATATTAGATTAAGTATCTGCACGTCGTAACGATACTTCACCACCAATTTGTGGACTAATAATGCCATTAATTTCTAATAACAACGCCCCACTTTGATCAATACCTTTCGCAATACCGTATTTTTTCTTATTTCCGACGCTAACTAACACAGGACAATTTTTAAATGCATCACAATTGTTCCACTCTTCTACAAAATGTCCAAAACCAAACTGCTCGAAGTCAGTTAATATTTTGATTAGGTGTGTTAAATAACGCGTGGCTAGTTCATTACGATCAAGTAGGTGC
Organism: Moritella sp. 28; assembly: GCF_018219435.1. Taxonomy (NCBI): domain Bacteria; kingdom Pseudomonadati; phylum Pseudomonadota; class Gammaproteobacteria; order Alteromonadales; family Moritellaceae; genus Moritella; species Moritella sp. 28. Next base: position 4,816,085 of record NZ_CP056121.1, read on the forward strand.
GGTAATTGCTGATTTATATCAGTCCAAGCTTGATCAATTTCCAATCCGGCTTGTAATGGCATATTCACGTTTAAACCCAGGCCAATGACTAAATGGCATTCACCACCTGCCGTCGCAATAATCTCGACGAGTACACCTGCAATTTTTTTACCATCCACATATACATCATTTGGCCATTTCAATTGGGTATTAGCAATACCCAACTCTGTGAGTGTACGCGCAACAGCAATACCAATCACTAAGCTGAGTCCAGATGCAGCTTGAATACCAGCGTCTAAACTCCAATAAGTACTGGTGTAAAGGTGTGAACCATAAGGAGACACCCACTTTTTACCACGGCGTCCTCGTCCGGCGGTCTGATATTCAGCAAAACAACTGTGACCTTTGGTTAATAACGCCGCTTTATCCAATAAATGCTGATTGGTCGAACCAAGCACTTGATGACTTTCAATACTGACACCACTACCGTCTGCGATCAGTTGAGCATCGAGTAATTGTAAAGGTGCAGAAAGCTTATAACCTTTACCTGTCACTTTAAATACATCCAGACCGATGCTTTCTAATACTTTGATCTGCTTACTTACTGCCATGCGGCTAACGCCCAATCTTTCACCAAGAGCTTCTCCAGAATGAAACTCACCATCTGCCAGTAAACGAATCAGTTGCTGCCTTGATACCGTCATATTAACCACGACACACCTCCGCTAGATTGGTTTCGCCATCACGACCCATAAAGCGAACCTCATGGTGTAATTCAATTGCAAATCGCGCCATCACCGTGGCTTGGATATGCTTTGCTAGTGCAATAATGTCGCCCGCGGTTGCAGAACCCGTGTTAACAATAACCAGTGCTTGTTCCGTGTGTACTTGTGCTCCACCTTGCTGGTAACCTTTTAGATTGCATTGATCAATTAACCAGCCTGCGGCTAGTTTAATATCATCACCAGCAGGATAATGAGGAATGTCAGGGTGCTTAGCCACAATAGCGTTAAATTGCGTTAAATTGATGATCGGGTTTTTAAAAAAACTACCTGCATTACCGAGCTGATTTGGATCCGGTAATTTTTGTTGCCGCGTAAGGCAAACCTGCTTAAAAATTGCTAATGCCGAGACGCCAGCCCCTAAATTCGCTAATGGTCCGTAGTTAATTTTGGCAATCCAAGGTTTGTGTAGTTTAATGCCGACAGCAGTGATCACCGCGCTGTTTTTAAGTTCACCTTTGAAAACACTGTCACGATAACCAAATTGACATTCTGCGGGTACATAACGCTGTACTTTCAGGCTTTCGATATCAAGTACATCCACATAATCACAGACATCCTTAAATTCAACGCCATAAGCGCCAATGTTTTGTACTGGTGCGGCTCCGACAACACCCGGAATCAACGCCAGATTTTCTAAACCATCATAGCCTTGGGTCAATGACCATTCCACAAATTCATGCCAATTTTCTCCAGCCGCCACATGTAAACAAACCACATCATCTGCCGATTCATTCACTGCTATGCCCGTCAAGCAAATACGGATAACAAGTCCATCAAAGTCATCGCAAAATAATAAATTACTACCGCCGCCAAGAATTAACCGTTGAGGCGCAGGGATCTGTAGTGCTAACTTAAGCTCACTTAACGTGGTAACGGTGACAAACTGTGTGGCATAAGCATCAACACCAAAGCTGGTATAAGGTTTTAAATTGTGATTTTTTAGTATTTGCATGAAATAATTAACACTCATAAGGCATAATTCACTGCAGATAATAACGTATCTGCATGCAAAACCGAATAATAAAAGGCAACAACATGCAGTTTCAATGGTTAAAAAAAATAGAGAACCCATTAGTTAAGCCCTTCTATAAGCAATATTTGCCCTATTCAAGACCCAATAAAGCAGAGCATATTGCTGTATTAAAAGAGGGTAATAGCATTGTAGCTTGCGCGCGATTACGCCCTATTGGTGAGTTATCTTTATTAACAGGTATGTTGGTCGCTCCCGATCACCGAGGCCAACGCCTTGGCCACCATATTTTACGGCACATGCGCTCTCAATTTCAGAATAATAAAACGTTCACTTTTGCTTTGCCTCATCTTGAACAGTTTTATGGTCAGCATGACTTCTATCCGACAACGCAAGCGCCGAACGATATACAGCAACGTTTTTTAGCCTATCAAAAACAGGGTAAACAACTGCTGTTATTAGGATTTAATGATTCGAATCAAGCTAACATCTGATTATCTTTATAATAAGGTGAAATTACGTTAAGCTGATCACAGCCCATATTTAGATTAATAGACATCATGACAATTAAAACAGACGAACTTAGAACTACCTATATCGACCAGGTGATCACTCCAAGTCAACTGGTTGAAGAGTTTCCATTATCTGATAACGCTGCAAAACAGCTAATCAATAACCGTCGTGAAATAGAAGCGATTATTGAAGGCAAAGACAAACGCCTACTGGTTATCATTGGCCCTTGCTCAATTCATGATACTAGCGCGGCGTTAGATTACGCTCGCCGTCTAAAACCATTGCAAGAGCAGTATAAAAGTAGCTTAGTTATTGCAATGCGTGTGTACTTTGAAAAACCACGTACTATTGTGGGCTGGAAAGGTTTGATCAGTGATCCTGACTTAAACGGTCAATACCAAGCGAACAAAGGCTTACGCTTAGCACGTAAATTGCTCGTTGATATTACTGAAATCGGTTTACCAATCGCGACCGAATTTTTAGATATGGTTAACGGTCAATACATTGCAGACTTAATCAGTTGGGGTGCAATTGGCGCGCGAACCACAGAAAGCCAAGTTCATCGCGAAATGGCGTCAGCCTTGTCTTGCCCTGTCGGTTTCAAAAACGGGACTGATGGCAATACCAAAATTGCTATCGATGCCGTACGTGCAGCACAAGTTCCACACATTTTCTACTCTCCAGATAAAGATGGCTTGATGACGGTATATCAAACACACGGCAATCCATTTGGTCATGTGATCTTACGTGGTGGTAAAACACCTAATTATGCTAAATCACACATTGACGTAGCGACCAAAGCATTAAGTGATGCAGGTTTAGCACCGTCTGTCGTTGTTGATTTTAGCCATGGTAATAGCCAGAAGGTACACACTAACCAACTAAACGTAGCTGAAGATGTAATGGCTCAAATGCGCACGGGTAGCATGCAAATTTCAGGTATCATGGCAGAAAGCTTCATTGAAGAAGGTAACCAAGCTGTCGTTGCTGGTGAGCCTTTGGTTTATGGTAAGAGTATTACCGATGCTTGTATCCACTGGCAAGATACTGAAAAATTATTAGCGGATCTAGCCCTGGCAGCAAGTGATCGTATCGCGATTGCGTAAGCTAAGCGTTATATTATAAAAACGAAAAAGCCGCGTTAATAACGCGGCTTTTTGTTATCTAATCAATCACGATTCTATGTTTATAAAATGATGAGTTATAAAATAATACTTTGTAAATCTGCACCTTTACGATTGAGCACATGTATTGATTGAATACGACGAATAGTGCCCGACTTACCACGAATAACCAAGGTTTCCGTCGTTGCAATATTACCTTTACGCTGCACACCTTCAACAAGATCGCCTTTAGTGATACCTGTTGCGGCAAAAATCACATTATCGGTTTTCGCTAATTTATCCAATGGTAAGATCTCACCAACAACCAAGCCTAATGCCTGACAACGTGAAATTTCGATTTCACCTGCCGCGCGGTTTTCAGGAGTATCACCTTTCACATCATGACGCGCTAATAATCGCGCCTGCATGTTGCCGTCCATAGCCCGAATAGCAGCAGCAGAAATAACACCTTCAGGCGCACCACCAATACAATACATCATATCAACGTCACTATCTGGCATACAGCACAAGATAGACGCGGCAACATCACCATCGGGTAACGCAAACACACGTACGCCCATTGCTTGCATGCCTTTGATTTTATCATCGTGACGAGGTTTTGCTAAGGTCACTACAGTTAGCTCACTGATGTCTTTATCTAGCGCGTGAGCAACATTACGAATATTGTCTTCAAGGGATAAACGTAAATCAATGGCGTCTTTAGCATCAGGGCCAACCACTAATTTTTCCATATACATATCAGGTGCTTTTAGAAACGCGCCTTTTTCGCCGACAGCCAATACTGCAACTGCATTAGATTGACCCATTGCTGTCATACGGGTGCCTTCAATCGGATCAACAGCGATATCAACCGCGTCAGCTCCGGCTATTTTCGTACCGACTTTCTCGCCTATATACAACATAGGTGCGTCATCGATTTCGCCTTCGCCAATAACTATTTCACCATCAATATCGATTTTATTTAGCATCACACGCATGGCTTCAACAGCAGCGCCATCAGCAATATTCTTATCTCCGCGGCCTAACCATTTATAACCAGCAAGAGCAGCGGCTTCAACGACACGCGAAAATTCAATGGCAAGTGTACGATTCATGTCTTAACTCCTATATATAAGTGGGTACACTTTAAAGCACCACCTATCTAATTACAATTTGAGAGTACTCATATTTAAAACGATTATCTAAAACTAAGCACTCCCAATACAACAGCATCATTATGCGCTAATCACGACATCCGTTTGTGGAATGCAGCTACACGCCAATATTTTCTTCGCCTTTTTACCATCATCTGTTAATGCATGGTCAGCGAGTACACGCACTTCTCCCGACTCTAACGTTACACGGCAAACACCACAATAACCTGCACGGCAGTTATAGGGGATGTTCACGCCATTTCTTTCAGCTTGTTCTAATAATGTCGTTTTATTGTCACCTACAAAACTGGTATCCCAACTATCCAATAAGATATTCACTGGTTCACTAGGTGTTTCGGAATGTTTATGATCACCAAAACTTTCTTGAAATTGCTGTTCAGCTGGTACATTCAATGCCGTTAGCGCAGCTGCCATTGTCGTCATAAAGGTTTCGGGGCCACAAACATAGGATGATCGGTCACTAATGTCGCGCACCACATCAGCCAGCATTTGCTGATCAATACGTCCCCTTAACCCAGTCCAATCACTCTGTGTACTTTCAGCTGTCAAGGTTAAGGCTAAACGCATATTGGTATGCTGACGCGTGAGTAATTGCAGCTCATCAAGCGCAATCAAATCTACCGCCGTTTTTGCACTGTAGAAGAAGACGATATCTTTATCACACTCAGTGTCAGCATAATAACGCGCCATTGAGAGCATGGGAGTAATACCACTACCCGCCGACAATAATAATAATTTTGGTGTCGTGGCTGTAAAAGCATGAAACGGCCCACGTGGTGATGACGCCCCTAACCGATCGCCAACCGCTAAATTGTCATTAAGCCAATTTGACGCTTTACCATCTGGGACCCGTTTTACCGTGACAGCTAACAAATCCGGTCGGCTTGGTGATGATGATAAGGTATAATTACGCATCACCAGATCATGACCAATCTTTAAATTAAGGGTAATAAATTGACCCGGTTTATAATTCAACAAAGCGGCAGGCTCGACACGAAAACGAAATGTTTTAGTATCAGGCGTTTCATCGATAACTGCTACACAGCAAAGTTGTCGGGTTTCATTTTTATCCCACAAAGTTTTAGCCTGTAGCTCAGTATTATGGTTCACAGCAGCCTTTGGTGCTGACACAATTGGTCTTTGTTTAGGGCGGTTATCAGCATAAAATTTAGGCGTGTGATATTCCAATACTTCAACTCTATCACCAAGCTTAATTTCCGCATCGTTATGACTAACTAGATTTTGGCCAAAATCAATCTTACCATCATTACCTTTGCGGAATAAACTTAACGTCTTAAGCGGCTCTTTGTCTTCAGCAAAGCTTATTTTTCCCGGGCTTAATGTCGTAAAGATACAACGCTCGCAGGGTTTCACTAATTCAAATTCAGCATTACCAATTTTGATCCGTTTCCAACTATCTTCTGCAAATGGTTCACAGCCCGTCACGATGAAGTTAGCTCTAAATTGGCTCATCTCAATTGGTCTCAGTGTGCTGCGATTTAGTTCATCAAGAGAGGCTTGTGAGATTAATAAAATCGGATATCCATCAGCAAAACTTAATTGTTTATCAAAATTAGGAACCTGACGTGAAGAGCTAGTTCCAAAATAAAGTAATTGGCAGTCTATCTGTAAGAACTTACCTAGCCATTGATTAATGTTTTCGCTGCAACGTTGACCTCGAATTATAGTCCCCCAAACCGTTACATCTGTATAATCTTGCAGTAGCTCTTTAAACGTGAAAGCAATCGGTGGCATCTGTGGCGCTGAAAGCATGATACCTTGCGCCACGACTTCAATTTTAATCGTCGTGATTTTAGGCTGAGTTCGCCCCGTAATAAACTGTCCTTGCATGTCACTAATAACAAATCGACGATCATGATCCAAGCCCATTTCACTCACGTGAGAAGAGGTTAAGTTAATTGCTTTTGCTGATTTCAGTGGATAAATAGCAAGTGCTGATAAATTTAGGTTAGCCACGAATTAATTCCCTTACTGTAACGACGTTAACACCTTCAGATAACTGGTCATATAACTGAAAGCGCAATAAAATACTGGGCAAGATAGTAGCTTACAATAATAACCGCATAAGCACTATGGAACTGTTTTTTAAATCGGTCGAGTGCTAATGTCGCATCTGAAAACAAAAACACTATCGCACCAATAAATGCATACATACTGGCCGAGCTATTCAAGCTAAGGTAACGCTCACCACTGACCCAGGCCATTATTACGATGATACTCATATAAACCAATACCGGTGCTTTCATTTCTGCTAGTGACGACCACAATAGGGTTAAGTAGATCATTGCTATAATAGCCAAAGGGAAGATAAGTGACCAAGTATAAGTCAACTCCAGTGCAATCGAAAATGCAATAATGTAAGCAATATGCGCCAACAAGAAACTCAATAATCCCGGTATGAAGCGGTCCTTGGGTAACATAAGGAAAATATCCCCCAAGGTTGAGAGCAATAAACCAAGTAAGATCAGCCAGACATAATCATTAAACCCCGGTGCAAGATACCAACACAAAGCAGCTATAGAAAGTGTGGTCACAGGCTTAAACAGATAAAATAACCACTTTCGGTCTTGGTAGGCACCATATAAATGCAATATCGCGCACGCAGTGATAATAATAGTACTGGTGATAATCGTCGTTGTAAATTCCATTTTGACAGGTCCCATCTCATCGAATAAATACTCGAGTCTGAGTCATATCCACCGTAATGAGCAAGTATTAAAGCGGTATAAATGTGCGTGGGTTAACATTTATAAACATAACGATCTGTAATTTAAGTCTAACGCTAGACAGAAATCCACAAACTGTACTAGTTTATTAGCTCATAAACCTTAGGAGGTATAAGTATGGAACAGCAACAAGCACTACAAAATCATCTGATCGCAATTGAAATGTATATTTGCCATTTAGGTAAAACATTTGAAGAAGCTTGCAACGAACTGAACTTAGATATCACCGATCAGTTAGCACTAAAAAGCATGATAGTTTCATAAGATCAACTTCGTCAGCCTTTAAAAGAGAACCATTTACCCTACTCTTCTAAGCTGACTTTACACTCTTTATTAATCGGCAGGACCACGTCTGTAACGGGTATTTCAAAATCAAGTACGCGTACCGTTTCGTCAATTAAAGCTTGCTTGGATATCGGTTTATTAATATAACCGTCCATTTCTGTATGCTTACAGGTCACTAAATCAAACTTAAATGCATCCTCTATAAGCGCTATAATGGGAGTGTTACTATTATTACTCGTACCCGCACGAATCATCTTGGTCGTTGCAATACCATCTGGACCAGGGATCTGCATATAAATAATATCGAAAGTGTATTTTTGGATCAAATCTAGACCTTCTAAACCTGTACTCGCAGTAAACACCTGCATTTGCAATTGCGTCAGCGCTTGCTGAAAAACAATTTGATTCATTTTATTATCTTCGATCAATAATACTTTTAACCCTGCTAATTTATCTAATGCTAAATCACTACTACCAATAATATGCTGTGTGCGTAATTGGTAAGCATGAGGCAACCTTAGATTAATCTTAAATTGTGCACCCTCACCTAATTTACTTTCGACTTGTAAACGACCTTGCATTAAGTTAATCAAACGGGAACAAATCGCTAAACTTAAGCCTCCACTCGGTAAATCATTAGATTTATGATTATAAGGTAGCTGCTCGTTATCAAACAAATGCGCGAGTTTAGTAACTGGAATACCAATGCCAGTATCACTAATCGTAAACACAATATCTGCTACTGCCCCTCCTTCATTTGTATCATCGACCTTGCTGCAATTGACTTTAAGTTCAACAAAGCCTCTATCGGTAAACTTCAACGCATTCGCAACCAAGTTGACCAGCACTTGTTGTAACCGAACCGGGTCACCGATATAAAACCGATGCAGATCGTCACTATAATTCAGGCTAAAGCGTACGCGTAAATTGTTATGCACAAACGGACGTAGCGAGGTGTAGACTTGATCGAGTATTTCTAACAAATCAAAACGAACTTTAGCGAGTTCTAAATTACCCGATTCGATTCTCGAGTAATCTGTCACATCATTCAGTACCATCTGCATATGATTAGCAGAGTGCTTCATTAACTTCAGATATTCTGCGGATTTAATATTTTGTGGCATTTCACAAAGTAACTCAGCGGTACCTAGAATACTATTCATTGGTGTTCGAATATCATTACTTAAACTCTCGACAAATTGCTGCTTGGATTGCGCCAACAGTATTTTATTCACTCGAGGTTCGGTCATTGTCTCTATCTGGTCATTCAATAAGTCAACTAATCCATCCAATTCTATATAAGGAGAGCTAAATGGTTCATGATGATTATCTTTATCAGCAATCGCGTCATGGCACTTTTGTTGTAGTTTCGCTAATGGCTTGGAGACTAATTTGTCTAACACCAATTTAGAGAGAACAAGCGAGATTAATAATAGCGGCAATATTGTTAATAAAAGGTTTATTTTTAAGGTAGTAAATGCATCTATAAATAATGGGTTAACTTGTTGAACAGTCACTTCAATCGCAATAAAAAAAACCGCAATAACCAACGCCAACATCACTAACAATAATGTTCTTATTTTACTGTATAACGAATATTGTAAAATGACTTTACTTGAATCAACCTTGATATCCCGCATACCATACATCCTTCTATTACCTATATAGTAAATTTAGCTAAAATTGTAAAAATTGCTGCAATAACTCATATTTTTCATTAATAACAAATGCACAATACGCTTTTAAAAAGGGATAATGATTTATTTCTGAAGGCATCTTCTGTTTATGCTGTATAATACTCAGTAGTCACTAGAAAATAGGGTTGGAATTTGAGCTGTGCTCCTATATAGTTCTCGCCCCTAAATAATTTCTAGCAATTATTTTAATTCTATTTAAGAGGTAGCTTCTTTGCGCTTTCAAGATTTCGGTATCGACCCACGTTTAATCAGTTCAATCAAGCATTTAGGATTTGAACAAGCAACAGAGGTGCAGGAAGCAGCTATTCCACTTATTTTAGGTGGCTGTGACATCATGGCTACATCGCAAACGGGTAGTGGTAAAACCATTGCTTATGGTCTGCCAATATTACAACGTATGTTAAAGCAGCGTCGTTTTGAGCATCGCGCTGTACGTGCAGTGATCTTAGCGCCAACGCGTGAGCTTGCGATCCAAGTGCATGCAAACATGAAACATTTGGGTATGAGTCTGGATTATCAAATCCAACTGATTATTGGTCGTGAGTCTTTCCAGCACCAAGAAAAGTTATTACGTAAAAATCCAGAAGTCTTAATTGCGACACCAGGTCGTTTGCTTGATCATATCCGTGAAAAATCAATTTCGCTTGAGCACTTAGAATTCTTAGTGCTGGATGAAGCTGATCGTATGTTAGACATGGGTTTCCGTGATGATGTATCTGCAATCTCAAACAGTGCACCAAACGTAAAACGTCAAACGATGCTGTTCTCTGCAACACTAGAGCACGTTGACGTTGCTAATATTTGTAACCAAGTATTACGTGCACCAGAACGTATCGAGATTAACCGTTCAAACGATCAACATGAGAAAATTGAACAGCGTTTATTTTTCTCTGATAATCTGACGCACAAAGAAGAACAATTAGTTCATCTTGCTAAGACCGAAGACTATCGCCAGCTGCTAATTTTCACAGCAACAAAATTAGATACAGAACGTCTCGCAAAACTATTAGTTGATAACGGTATCAATGCCACTTCAATTCACGGTGACATGTTACAAAATCAACGTAAGCGTACGTTAGAAGATTTCCGTCGTGGACGTGTTGAAGTCTTAGTGGCAACAGACGTTGCCGCGCGTGGTCTTGATATTCGTACATTAAGCCATGTTATCAACTTCGATTTACCGATTAACCCTGAAGACTTTATCCACCGTACTGGTCGTACAGGTCGTGCTGGCGCAACAGGTATTGCAATCTCACTCGTAAGCCCGAAAGACTGGACTTCATTTGGCAAGATCCAAAGTTACTTAAAAGTTAAACTGCCTTGCATTATGTTAGAAGGTTTTGAAGCTAAGTTTAAAGGCCTTAAACCAAAACCTGCGAAAAAACGTTTACCAGAAAGTAATAAAGGGCGTCCAACTAAACTCGCGCGTAAAGGTGATAAAAACGCACCGAAACACAAGCAGAATACGGCTCCTAAGCAAGATAAGAAACAAGCTATGCGTGATTCAATGGCAAGCGCCGTGGATGGCGGTTTCGCGCCGATGAAGAGAAAGCCAAGAGCTGAAATCATCGATGATGGTCACGAAGAAGATTAACAATCTGACTGTATTAGCCCGCACAATCTGCGGGCTTTTTATTAGGCAGATTGTATCCATGAAATATATGGATATAAAAGTAATGGTACTGTGATAGAAATGTGACAACCGATAGCTAAGATTTAAATTAACATTTAATTTGAATATCGAGGCTATTATGAAGTTTATCTACATACCACTACTTTTTTTAACCATACTGCTTGCAGGCTGTGATGACCCAAACTCCTCCAGTATAAATAACATCAACCCAAACGATGACGTCGTTTACGAACTTACCTTTAACTCCAACTGGAGTGCAGCTAACTTTCCAACAAATTACCCCGCGACAGCACACTTTTCTGGCTTAATAGGCCTTACCCACAACAACCAAATTAATATTTTCAGACGCTCTGAGTTAGCTAGCCCTGGAGTCATTGTTGTTGCCGAAACGGGAGAAAAAGGCACACTAATAAATGAAATAAATACGCACATCACCAATAACGATGCCGACAAAATCGTCGACGGCGCTGGAATCCCTACAGGTAGCAACTCGGTTTCATTAAGTTTCTCTGCTAACACCAATTATTCTTACTTCTCAATCGTATCTATGCTGGCACCTAGCCCAGACTGGTTTATTGGTATTGATAATTTGCAACTATATGAAAATAATAAATGGAAGAATAATTTAACCCTAAATCTACGCGTATATGATGCAGGCAGCGATAGTGCAGACACTTTTACTGCAGCTAATGCACCTCAAATAAACAAAGATGTTATTACACGCCTTACAACAGATTCGGCAGATACTAACTTTTTCGATGGAGTTCATCGTGACAATGGTACATTTATTGGTACTATTACACTTAAATTAAAACCTTAAGTACGTATTAAGCAGTTAAGTTATCTAGCTATGTATCCAAGGTTATTCACTAAGCAACTGCCAGCTTTTTCGCTGGGAGTTGCTATTTATTAATGAGGACTTTGAATATGGCTGGACTAAGCTTAATTGCCCTACTCGATGATATTGCGTCGGTATTGGATGATGTGGCACTGATGACCAAAGTCGCCGCAAAGAAGACTGCGGGTGTATTAGGTGATGACCTCGCACTCAACGCAGAACAAGTGTCAGGGGTAAGCGCAGATCGAGAGCTACCTGTGGTTTGGAAGGTTGCTAAAGGCTCTTTTAAGAACAAAGCTATCTTAGTACCTGCGGCCCTACTCATAAGCGCTGTAGCACCTTGGTTAATTACCCCATTATTACTTATCGGTGGTTTGTTTTTATGCTTTGAAGGGGCTGAGAAGCTCCATCATGCTAAATCCACATCCGCTCATGAAGATAATAGTGATGATGATGGATTAACGGGACTATCCGTTGAAGAATTTGAAGATAAAAAAGTTAAAGGCGCAATTAGAACGGATTTTATTTTATCTGCCGAAATAATTGTTATTGCCTTAGGTACGGTACAAATACAGTCATTAACAACCCAGCTAATTGTAGTAAGCTTAATTGCCTTAATCATGACAATCGGCGTTTATGGTCTTGTTGCCGCCATCGTAAAAATGGATGATGTCGGCTTGTATCTCGTTAATAACAGCCAAGCAAAAAGTATCAAACACTACCTCGGTAATGGGCTACTGACTTTCGCGCCAAAACTAATGCGTTCGTTAGCAGTGATCGGGACAATTGCAATGTTTCTTGTTGGCGGCAGTATTGTCATTCACAGTATTCCTGGCTCTCACGATGTCATCCACACACTACTGACGATGTTACCTGATGCATTCGCACATAATGCAATTGTAGCGGGAGTAATTCCTGTGATAATTAATGGCTTAATGGGGTTACTGGCAGGTTTTATTGTGTTGATGGTGGTGACGGGTATACAAAAGCTAAGAAACTAACTACATAACTAGCATGAGTAACGATAATGAAGACACCATCATACATCAGTGTCACAGTCGTTACTCATCAGTCAATATTCGTATTAAACGCTAAAGCTTAACACCAAACTTCAGGTTTAATCGCAATACAGCTCTCGCCAGATAACACTTGAATATCTCCATCTTGGATCATCAATTGTAGCTCCATATTACGGCTATATAACTGCGCCATTTGCTCTGCCGTTTCATCATTAATAAACTGAATAGATAAGTTATCTGCGCTGTATTTTATTTTCTTAAACCATAATGCAGCACTGCGATCGCCGTACGTATAAACCGTCGCTTTCTGTGCTTGATTGCTGGCTTTCTTTAGACGTTTGTCCGATGGCTGACCTAAATCAATCCACTGCTCAATCACACCAATATCAGATTTAAACCAGATATCTGGTTCTTCATCTTCGCCTAAACCTTTAGTAAAGCTTAAACGAGCTTCAGCATCAACATTTAGCATCCAAGCAAGTAGGCGTAACATCAGACGGTTATCATTCTCAGATGGATGCTGAGCCAGAGTCAGAGGAATATCATTAAGGTAAACATGATTATCAAGATCAACGATTGATACTTTTGCTTTTAAAATGGTTGCTGTTAAAGCCATGGAAGTCACTAATAAAGGGAATATGACAGGCATGATACACCAGTCTTTAGAGCAAGAAAGCTTAAGGCAAAAAAAAAACCTAATAATCGCAAATTGCTTTCACAACCTGCCAACTATTAGGCTTTATCGAACCGTACTAACTAATGTTTTATAACATTATGAAACCACTTCAATTGGTCCACCGAACGAATTAACTGCCGGCGCTTTACCTTTGAATTTCTCAAACTCAACCTGACATGTATTTGCCGATGTTGCTTGAGCAAGTTCCGAAGAACCGATATCCAATGTTAGGTTATTTGGATCGCCATAAGTACAAAGTGAACCGATGCTTTCATCTTCAGGACCATACCAAGCCCCCTCTTCAATACGAATCACATTCACAGGGTAGTTATCATCAACTACCGCACCCGCTAACAACTGACCACGATCATTGAATACGCGTACGATGTCTCCATCTTTAATGCCACGTTTCTTCGCGTCTGCAGAGTTCATGTAAACTGGCTCACGACCTTGGACTGTGTAAGTAGCACGGAACTTTTCTGATTCACACATTTGTGAATGCAGGCGTTTATTCGGGTGACAAGACTGCATCCATACAGGGAATTCAGCTGATTTTGGACCACCATGTGAACGCTCTGTTTTCTCGAACCACATAGGGTGACCTTTACAGTGCTCATAACCAAAACGTGCAATCTTACGGCTATAAATCTCGATAAAACCAGAAGGCGTACCAAGTGCGTTAACTTCAGGATCTTCACGGAAGTCTGCATGACGAGTCCAGTTTTCACCATCACCAAAGTGGAAGTAACCTTCTTTCCAGAATTCATGGAAATCAGGCATATCCCATTTACCAACATTCGCATCTTTTGATTTGTTATACAGCTTTTCTAACCACTGAACTTCACTCTTACCTTGAGTATACTCTTTACTCTTACCCCAACGTTTCGTTAGTTCAGTAAAGATCTCAAAGTCAGTTTTAGATTGGAATAGCGGGTCAACTAGCTTCTTCATACCCAGTAAACCTTTCGCACGGTATGAACCATAGATATCTAAATCGTTACGTTCGTACTGCGTACAAGCTGGTAACACGATATCAGAAAAACGACACGTTGCAGTCCAGTTATAATCAATCGCGATCACTGTTTCCAGTTTCTGGAATGCCTCTTTCATATTGTTGCGATCTTGATGTCGATGCCAAGGATTACAACCCGTGAATACCATCATTTTTATATCAGGGAAGGTGATTTTTGAACCATTGGCATCAATCACTTTACCTGGATTTTGCAGCGCATCAACGAAGCGTGCTACAGGGATCGTAGAGCTGGTACCTTTGAAATCTTTGCTTTCATGGCGAGGCTTTTGACCTGAATCAGGGTTACGTGGGAATGAACCCGCACCAACTGCCCCAGAAGTAGGTACACCAATAGAGCTGTAGTGATGACCATAGCTAATACCACCGCCAGGTAGGCCGATTTGACCAATCATGGCAGCTAATACCGCGCCCATCCAATATGGTTGTTCACCATGTTGCTGACGTTGGATTGACCAGCCAAATAAGAATTGAGTACGACCGTTAGTAATTAAACGAGCGAAATCACGGATGTCATCAGGCGATACGCCACAAATTTCACTCGCCCACTCAGGCGTTTTCTCAACTTTATCTTCTGTTTCACCCTGCACGTATTTCAAGAATTCTTCAAAACCAAGCGCATAAGTATCTAAGAATTTCTTATCATGTAGATCTTCTTTTACCATAGTATGTGCTACAGCAAGCATGAACGGTACATCGGTATGTGGATTGATGTATCTGTGTTCATTACCTAAGAAGTTTTGCGTTTTGTTCTTAACCGGATCGACACTGATAACACGGATTTTCTTTTCAGCAACTTTAGTTTTTAGCGCTTCCAGATATTCAAAGCTATCATGTGTTTCACAGTTCCAACCTACTTGTAAGTTTTTCACTGGATCCGTTGCCCATAAGATAATCGTTTTACTATTATCTAGGATTAACGGCCATGATGTACCCGGTGCATATACTTCTGTCGAACCAAGTACGTAGGGTAGAATTGTTTGACCAGCACCCGTAGAGTAATCGCCAACATCTTTTACTGATGCACCGTGCATCGCGATTGCACGCGCCATATGGCTACCACAGCTATGTAGTTGACCAGTTGCACGCCAACCGTTAGCACCTGTATGTAGCCCTGATGGGCCATACGTATTCTGAACACGTTCTAATTCTTCATAGAACATATCTAGAGCTTGATCCCAAGTAACACGGATGAAGCGATTATCGCCACGTTGTTTTGTGTTACTTTTCTCCCGGTTCAAGTACCAATCGAGACGAACCATAGGGTAACGAACACGTGATGGACTATAGATAATACCTTCAATGCCTTGCAGCATATCAGTTGGATATTTATCTAATTCAAACGCTTTAACTTCTGTAACTTTACCGCCGTGGATCTTAGCGCGGAACGCCCCCCAGTGCGAACCAGTTAACTTCCATTCAGCACGCTCAGCCATTGTCGCTGCGCTTGCTGTTTTTGGTACTAATAAACTAGGACCAATCACAGCAACAGCTGATGTCGCCATCACACCTTTTAAAAAGGAGCGACGACTGACAGATACATTTTCATTTTTAGACTTTTTGTCTTTATTAAACATAGTCATACTTCTCTTTGAATTAATGAGCATCTTTGCTGTAATCAGATGAATGGTTTTGTAGATACTTCAAGATCACGTCATGTGTGTCGCCATCTAAGTTCACAAAACCTTGCATGCCGGCAAACATACCAACCCAAGTATTTGCATCAAAATGAGCTTCTGCTGGTTGGGTATGACAAACACTACATGTGGTTTGGTAAGCGTCTTTCGCGTAATCCCAAATGTTTTGTAGGCTTTCTTCATAACCTTTTTTATCAACCCATAGTGTGAACGTTACTTGTTCCCAAGGTAGACCAGTTAGATCATCTTCTTTCTTATCACCACGAACGAATAGCGATTCATCTTGTGATGCTTCTTTTGATAATGTTGCTTGCACAATATTTTTAGCAAAATCGAAGTACAGCACGCGACCGTAACCTTTAGCTTTATGCCAAGTCACTAATTCAACTTGCAGGCGGTTGCCAGATTCAGCGATAACTTTAAACTTAGTCGCTGGTGTTAATACGCCCAGATACTCAGGTTCTTTATCATCTTTATAAAGTGGTGTTTGCACCAGAGAGTAGTACTCTTTACCAATTTCAAATGAGTGACCTTCTAGGTCTTTCGCCATTTTACCTAGTTCACTGATTGCAGAGGTATCCATTTCAGGTAGGTGGTGGGCAATACCTTTATGACAATCAACACAAGATTGATCACGCTCAGCCGCTTTACGCATTTGTACTTGCGCACGTTCAGACATTTTGGTGAAATCCATGCTCTTATAGTCATGACAGTTTTTACATTCTAAAGAACCGTTGGCTTTAAATCGAGCCCATTCGTTCTGCGCTAAGTGTAAACGCTTAGATTCGAATTTTTCTTTGGTATTCACCGTACCTAATAACCAACCAAATACGTCTTTACTCGCACGCGCTTTGGCTGCGATTTTGTTTTGCCAGCGATGAGGAACATGGCAATCAGGGCAAGTAGCACGGACACCACTACGGTTTGACCAGTGAACCGTACTTTGGATTTCTTGATAGTTATTTTCTTTCATACTATGACAAGAAATACAAAATGCTTCTTGGTTTGTCGCTTCTAGCGCGGTATTGAAACCACCCCAGAAAATAACGCCCGCAATAAAAGCAGCACAAGTCACAACACCTAAAGAGATATGTTTACTTGGTTTATTAAACACACGCCAAGAGCGAGCGATTATAGAGAATAATTTTTTCATTACTGTAATACCTGGATAATGAGTAATTGATTAATTTGATTAATGCGAAGGTAGGCCAAAAAGGATATGACTCATCCAAATGACAAACCCATAACCAAATACACTAACGGTAGCGAGGATTGGAAATAAGAACACCGTTAAGAAGACAAATAACTTCCATTCGGCCTTCTTCTCGACTTTCTTGACCTCTACATTGCTTGCTTGTTGTTTCATCTCAAATTCCTGCAGCTAGATGATATATAAAATTAGAGTTTAGGACAGTGTAAAGCAAGGTCAAGAACGATTAATTGCAGCAGATCAAGGAAAGGTTACTTTATAAAACAAATAAGTATTTTTTTAGTGCCAAATTGTAACTAAACACAGCGGTGCGCTATTTTCGTCTACTAGATAGCAGGAGTATCACTAAAAAAGCATATATAATGGGTTCTATCCAGCCAGACTTCACCGACAGATAATAATGAACGGGGGTTAAAACTGCAGCTAGGTATATGAAATTATGTAACTTTTGCCAATTACGCTGCATTTTACGACGTACACACATTGGCGAGGTTAATGCTAATAATAGTAAAATAATAAAGGCAACCATGCCAAGCCAAATATACGGTCTTTTTATCAACTCTTGAAGAAATAAACCGAGATCCCAGCCTAAATCGAGCCAAGCAAAAGCAACTAAATGTAACGTTGCATAAAAAAAACAATATAAACCGACCAGACGACGGGTTGAGATCAACAACCCTTCTTTGTAACGCTTTGCCAAAGGTGAAATAGCTAAGGTGGCGAGTAATAAATTTAATGCGCCTTTACCCAAAAAATGGATCACAGCTTGCACTGGATCACCACCCAATGCATCAGCATTAATTGCTAACCCGAGATATACTAATGGCATAATGGCCAGTATATGAATATAAGCCTTTAAATACGGCATACGTTTATAGGTTAGCACTGGCATAATTAAATATACCTCTTCAGATCCATACCTTGGTATAAGCTAGCGACCTCTTCATCATAACCATTGAAAGCTAATGTTTTTATACGTTTAGAAGAAAAAACACTGCCATTTCCAATACGACGTTCAGATGCTTGGCTCCAACGCGGATGATCCACAGCTGGATTAACGTTGGCATAAAACCCATATTCACGAGCAGCAAGACGATTCCACGTAGTTGGTGGTTCTTTTTCTAATAAATGGATTTTAACGATTGATTTAATACCTTTAAAACCATATTTCCACGGCACAACCAAGCGGATTGGCGCACCATTTTGTGGCGCAAGAGTTTTACCAAACGTACCGACAGAAAGTATGGTTAATGGGTGCATCGCTTCATCCATACGTAAACCTTCGACATAGGGCCAATCCAGATTACCACCCAGATAAGAAGATGCTTGCCCCGGCATTTGTTGTGGATCATATAGGGTTTCAAACGCGACATATTTAGCTTTTGATGTTGGATTAGCTTTTTTAATAATTTCAGCTAGCGAAAAACCGATCCACGGAATCACCATTGACCACGCTTCTACACAACGCATACGATAAATACGCTCTTCCAAATCCGCCACTTTAAATAAATCGTCATACCCTAAAGTGATTTCTTTTTCCACCGCACCAGTGATCGTCAGTGTCCATGGTTCAACCTTAAAGTTCTGGGCATTTTTTTGGGGATCTGTTTTCGCCGTGCCAAACTCATAAAAATTATTATGTGATAGTACTTTTTTCTCAGGCGTCCAGATCTCACCATCGGCGTAATCTTTACTGCCAATGAATTTCAATGGCGATTGCACAAACGCCTGACTGTGGGCTTTTTTCTTACCACTATCAAAAATATCAAAGATGCTTGCTTGTGCTGGACTCGCAGCGGCTAAACCAACACCAGCAAGGCCTAATTGTTTGAGGAATTGTCGACGTTGCTGATAAACAGGTTCCGCAACAACATCATTTTCACTTGCTTGAGATTTTTTTTTACATTTAATAATCATTCCGTTACCTGCTTGGTTAACTTCCCATATACTAATCATGAGCTATTTAAGCAAATTGTTCATCACAGAGTTATCACAATAGCGGCACAATTTGATCTAAATGCAGCACAACCTTATATAAATACGGGAGTAGCTCTCAGTTTTCGATTATGATTTTTTATAAGTCCTTTTTTTGGCTGGTTTTTTCTTAAATCGTCCACCTGCGGGCTTGCCGCTTGAAAGACCACGTAAACCATCCGGTAGTGTTGCTTTAGCCTGCTCAATCATGCCTGCTAGCTGCTGTAATAAACCGCCCATAAAATGCTGGTAGCTGGCTTCTTTTTTACTGATACCATCAAGTACAGATTCCCATTGAGCAGTCATATCCGGTAAGGTCGCCGATTCAGGTAACGCATTAATCAAGCCTTTACCAGCGTCCGTGGATAAAATTAGTTTGTTATTACGTACCAAGAAGTTACGTCTAAATAACAGTTCAATAATCCCCGCACGCGTGGCTTCGGTACCGAGCCCATCTGTGTCTTTTAAGATCTTACGGATCTCACTGTCTTTGACATAACGAGAGATCCCTGTCATCGCCGCAAGTAAAGTGGCATCACTAAAATGTTTCGGTGGCTGAGTTTGTTTTTCAACACACTCAGCGTGTTGGCATAACACCTGTTCACCTTTTTTAATGGTCGGTAATTGCGCGGCCAATTCTTTCTCAGCTTCAGTTTGTTTGGCATTGATCCCTGCTGATTTCGGAAATAATATTTTCCAGCCTTGATTTAAGGTCATTTTGGCTTTAGCGATGAACAAACCACCCGCAATAGTTATCTCTGCAACCGTGTCCGCATATTCATAAGGTGGATAAAACTGACATAAATATTGCCGTGCGACTAATTCATAAATATTTTTTTCACTGCTGTTAAGACGCTCGACACTGCTGCTTTTTTCGGTCGGGATAATGGCATGGTGGGCCTCAACTTTACTGTCGTTCCAGGCTTTGCTCCGTAAACTTTGATCAGCATTTAAGGCTGCTTGCTGCAATGACCCGCTAGTTTTGGATATTGCGTTGATCACACGACCACGGTGCCCGTAATGTTCCTTGGGTAAATAACGACTGTCTGAACGCGGGTAAGTAATGAGCTTATGCCGTTCGTACAAAGCTTGGCAGGTATCTAATACTTGTTGTGCACTCATACCAAAACGCTTAGCACCATCAATTTGCAGTGAAGATAAATTATATGGCAGTGGCGCGGCTTGCTGTTTATTTTTCTTTTCCAACTTAGTGACTTCGCCCATTTGACCTTGGACGCGGCTGACCACATTTTCAGCCAATTTTTTGACCAGTACCCGACCGTCTTCATCCATATACGGACGACATGCTTCACTCGGTTTCCACTTGGCGGTGAACATCTCTTGCTGCTGGGTTTCTAAATGCACCAGCACTTCATAAAAAGGTTTACTGACAAAGTTAGCGATCTCGATATCACGCCTCACCACTAAACCCAAAATCGGGGTTTGTACGCGCCCGACAGACAACACACCTTGGTAACCGACTTTTTGGCCCTGTAAAGTATAAGCACGGGTCATATTCATGCCATATAACCAATCGGCACGCGAACGCGCTAATGCCGACACAGACAAGGGAATATAATCACTGTTGGCTTGCAAATTATTCAGCGCTTTTTTCACCGCTGCTGGGTTGAGGTCGCTGATCAATAAGCGTTGGGCAGTATTTTTCTTTTTCGCTGGGGTTTTTAGAAATTCAATCACCTCATCCACCAGCAATTGCCCTTCTCTATCAGGATCGCCTGCATGCACAAGACTGGTCGCTTTTTTTACCAAACCTCTTAATACGGTCAGTTGTTTACTGGTATTGGGCTTTTTCTTCAGTTGCCACGTTTCAGGTACGATAGGTAAGTGCTCTAACCGCCACTTTTTAAACGCTTCATCATATGCATCCGGCTCTGCTTGTTCGAGCAAATGACCAATACACCAAGATACGACATCACCGTTACCGACTTCAATATAGCCTTGTTGTTTCTTATGCGGTTTAGGTAACACATCGGCAATAGCACGACCAAGGCTGGGTTTTTCGGCAATATAAAGTTTCATGATGTTAACAATTACGGACTGTATGAATAAACAGTTAATGTAGCTAATTTCGACGTGTAAGTCTATGACTTAAAAATGGGGGGGATAAATGAGAGTAGATTAACGTATTAAACGGAAACTGATACGTTAATCTGTTATCGATAAGCAGCGTGATTAAATTATACGATTGCGCGGCCTAAATATTCGACTAAGGCTTCAGAAAGGTTTAACCATTCATCTTCAGGCACAAATGCGCTTGGATCATCTTCATCATACTCACCAAATTCTTCCCAATACACTTCACGCACAGCACACGCAAATTCATTGTTTAATTCAGCCATTTCTGCAATGCTGCCGAACCAAACAATATGGCGTAAATCGACGGTTAATTCGTTGACGTGCTCGATCCACTCTGCATCAGATTGCGTTTGTTCTTGTAGTACTTCAAAGCGCTCTTTCGCGGCATAAACTAACTCTTCGTCCATTTCGCCAGTATCAGCCAAAATAGCGAGATACTCATCATAAATAAACTCAATGGCTTCTTCACGGCCATTACACCAGTGTAGCTTAGTGCCTCTACTACCTAATACTGATGCATTGTAAGAATCATCAATATGCACGATAGCCCAGCTATCTATAAATCTACTCATGGTTTTCTCTTTAGTTTATGTTACGACAGATTATCAATCGCTATTATAACCAAAAATCGCTACGCTTGTATCTAACTTGATAATACAGGCAACGGATATGAGCACAAATACACAACCGAAAATTGCAATCATAGGCGCGGGCTGGCTAGGTAAGCCACTCGCACGACAGTTATTATCGCAAGACTATCCGCTTATAGTCAGTTGTAGCCATACCGAAAAAGCAGCAAGTTTAGTTTCTCAAGGTATCCCAGCAGTAAGCGCCACCCTTAGCAATGAACCACAAGGTGATTGGAAAAGTTTATTAAGCAATAAAGATATTGCCATTTGTCTGTTACCAGCCAGTAGAGGTAATCATGCAAGCTCACCATTAGTGGTACAAATTAAACAATTGTTAGCACTACTCAAAGAATACCAAGTGGGTAAATTGATCTTTATTAGTTCCACCAGCATATATCAAAAAACAGACCAAGCATTGACCGAAACATCACCCTTAAATCCAAACAGTACTGTGTATGCGGCAGAACAATTAATTCAGCAACAACAAAATATTGATTACACCATTATCCGCTTTGCTGGGCTTATTAGCGAAGATAGGAATCCAACAAAAAGTTTATCGAAAAAGAGTGCCGACGGTCATATCTTTGATGCCGGAGAATCACCTGTAAACCTAATTCATCAACATGATGCGGTTGGGATCATTCATCAAGTGATCAAACAAGAATGTTGGGGAGAAGTATTCAATGCCTGTTGCGATCACCATCCCAGCAGACAAACATTCTATCAACAAGCAGCCAAACAACTGAGTATTACGATTCCAAGCTTTACAACTAAGAACAGCAAACCACATTGCATCATTGCCAACGAGAAGTTAAAGCAACGATTAAACTACCAATTTACACATCAGTCAGCTACAGATTTAGTAATTTAGGTTTTGGCATTTGACTTGGTTTGAGGCTATCAAAACAATATAGAGACATGAGAATAGGGTGACGAAACCAAATACGCAGGCGGCCCCAACGAGAAATAGTCTTTACTTGTTTGGAGACAACAGGGGTATAACATACAGCAGTGCAGGTTACACAGGTGGGCTTTTCTATACCACTTTCACAAAATGCTAGTTTACGCGCGGTCATTTGTTGTAAACGTTCGCACTCACGACATACTTTACCTTGGTAAACATGATGCTGTTTACAATACATAGTTATCATTGCATTTTGCAGGCGCATTTCACGGTTTAAACGTGGCTGCGCTAAAGTTTCAGTAACTGTTTTCATCGTATATCTATTTTATCTGTTCGCCAACTTAACGGTTCAATAAATCCGTTAATCTCTTAGTTCAACAATAAAATGAGTCTTGTATAAATTCAGAAGAGCGCAATTAGAACAGCAAAATAATCGAACTGCAAGACAAAAAACAGGCGTTTAGTGTACATCCGTTTTTTGCCTTGCTCCATTATCACTCAACAATAAGGCAGCAATGAGTCTGAATTACTGTCCAGCCTGTACCAATCCGATAGTGACGACATCTTTCGTTAATAACTCAGGTAATAACTTTCCTTGTGGTAATGCCGGGCCAAACACCTGATTGAATGGGATAGCATAACGGCCATGGCGTTTTAAATACGCTTCAATTTGACTGTCGGGCTTAGTCCAGTCTCCCTTCATCGCTACAACGTTATCCGCATTTAAACGGGCGATAATATCACTACGTTGCAGCACTGCACGTTCATTCACCACACAGGTAATACACCAATCGGCAGTAATATCGATAAACACGGTTTTTCCTTCCGCTACATATTCCGCAATCTTTTCAGGCTCAAATGCCTGCCAGTGTATTTCTGATTCAGACTGGATATCGCTGCGCTGTAATAACTTCACAGACTCAGGCGACCAAATAATGGTATTCGCCAACAGCAGATATATTGCAAATGTCGTGACCAGTGATTTAGGGCCCGGTTTAACGATTAAGAGAATCACCATCGCACAAATAATGACGCTAAAAGTAACCCACAACATCATGCTTAAATGTGCTTGCAGCAGCCAAATTAGCCACACTAATGTCGCGCAAAGTAAGGCTGCTAGAAACTGACGAAAGCGTACCATCCATAAACCCGGCTTTGGCATCACTTTTACGCTATTTGGCCACATCGCGATAAGTAAATATGGCAGTGATAAACCCAAGGCTAAACCACTAAATATCACCATAATCTGCCAGCCTGAGCCAGCTAAGGCAAAGGCAACCGCGGTACCTAAAAAAGGCGCAGAGCAAGGCGTTGCTAATAACACCGCAAAGATACCTTGATAAAAATGCCCCTTATTAGAGCCAGACAGCCTATCCATTAAACTTTGTGGTAACTGCACATCAAATTTATCCAATAAATTTAATGCAAATAACAACAATACCGGGATCATGATCAATAAGAACGCAGCCGATTGGAATTGCACTCCCCAACCAAAACCAATACCGAAATACTTTAAGCCTATGAAAAGTAATGCCAGCAACCAAAACGCCACAAAAATACCAGCGGCGCTTAATAAAAAGTTAACCCGTCGTTGCGCACTCGATTCACTAACCGATTCAACCACACCTAATAATTTAATCGACAAAACCGGTAATACACACGGCATTAAATTAAGAATCAAACCACCAACAACCGCCAGCAGCAACATGTATATCCAACTTGGTAAGGTTTGTTCTATCACGGTGGGTTTAATGGTATCGGTAAATGTAATGCCCCCGTGTGCATTGGTTAACGTCACTTTTAACGCTTGTTGAGGATCTAATCGAGCAGGTGTGCCCGCCATGTCTTCAACCCGTATAATTAAACGTGTGACCCCATCTTGCTGGCTTATTTTAGGCTGACTAAACAGAGTAAAATCTACACCTTCAACAAAACTATCAAGCACTGGCGTTGTTAATCCTGCCACTTCAATTAATAATTGTGATGATGCACTGTCCCAACCGAACTGTTGGATAGAAGCCGACGTGGCACTAATATCTACCGGAACATTAGCGACGTAAGGCTGTAGCTGTGCACTTGAGGCTTTATCAATGCTGCTTGCTGTTGCGGGGAGATTTAATACCAGATTCACTTGTGCACGTATGCACACTTCACGACACACTAACATGGTCGTTTTAGCTTGTAACGCTAAAGCTTTACTGGGATCAATAACGGTAACTTGCAGAGGATAAATCACTTCGTGTTTGTAACCATAAGTCTCAACATCATACACCATCATGCGCTGCGGTACCGGCCATGACCATTCAACATCCGCTAAGTTTTCAGATCCTTGCCAGTCAATACTCGGTGGTGCTCCAGCTAACCCAGGTGAACTCCAATAGGTTTTCCACTCATCATCTAAGGTTATTTTTAAACCCATAGACAATACCGTTGCGCCATTAACGCCATTCGCCGTTGATAGTAACTGCGCAGTCGCCACCTTCGCCGCAGGGTCAAATGCACTAGCACTTTGTTCCGCATAAGCAAAAGAAGAAAGTAAAAGGCAAATTAAAATATAAAATCGCATTCAATAAGTTCCAAATTTTTACATTACACCTATTTTAAGTCAGCTACCTTAAGATAGGAAATTAAAAACGTATGTATTACCTAACCCCACCAGAATTAGATATACTTCTCGCCGAAGACGTCACTAACACGCGTATTAAGGTGGATATTAAATTTATTCCCCTTAATCGATTTAATCACATCACTTTTACAATGGGCAATTAAAATGGATTACGCATTTGTTAAACACATGCATATGGGCATGGCTTACCTTAGTATCACTTTCTTTATCTTTCGTTCAATTTTGTCGGTCACAGAATCTTCATTATTACAAAATAAGGTAATCAAAATATTACCGCACATCATTGATACGCTACTTATCTTGCTAGCGGGTCACTTAATGATGACAATCCAACAATATCCGTTTGCTGATGCTTGGTTAACGGCAAAGTTAATCGGCCTTATCGCTTATATTATCGTGGGTACAATTGCAATAAAACGTGGTAAGACAGCTATCATACGCTTATGGGCAAGTGTGGCTGCGGTAGCCATTTTTGCTTATATTCTGGGTGTTGCAAAAAGTCATGATGTGATGTCGTGGTTAGCGCTCGCTTAAGGGGTTTATATGACCGCATCAGCACTATTACAACAATACAGCACGTTGTTCCAGCCGTCAGGTAAACCCGTATTGGATTTAGCCTGTGGCGCAGGTCGCAATGGTCTGTATCTGCATCAACAACAGATACCCACTATTTTTGCCGATCAAAATCGGACTGCTTTAACCAGTATAGCGGCGGTATCGGGTGTGAGTAGCGAGCAATGCTGGCAAGTTGACTTTGAAAATGGTGAGCATAAATTACCCGCTAATCACTATCAAGGCATTGTCGTATTTCGATATTTACACCGTCCGCTCATTGACGCAATCAAGCAAGCAGTATGTTCTGGCGGTATTGTGATCTATGAAACTTTCACTGTCGAGAACAGACAATTTGGTCGACCTAATCGTGATGCATTTCTATTACAGTTGGGAGAATTAAAAGCGATGTTCAGTGACTGGGAATGTTTACATTATTTTGAAGGGATTGAACGCAATCCTGACCGCGCTATTGCACAGATTGTCTGTAAAAAACCATAAAAAAAGCGCCATGTCGAATCATCAACATGGCGCTCTTATCACAATTATAACAATCCGATATTAAGCGCGGATGAAATCAATGTGTTGTAGTTTTGGCTTGAACGCGTGGCGTTGCATAGCTTTAACTGTAACAGCCATTTCAGTACCGTCAACTACAAGCGTAATTACTGAAGAGAAGAACTCTTCGTTACGTTGTGCGTTGTTAACTGTATCGTGGTCTAGTTCGATAGAGATAGCTTCTTCGCCTTTACCGTAGATTACAGCAGGGAATTTGTTAGCGTGACGTAGGCGGCGGCTCGCACCTTTCCCAAGGTCAGAACGTACTTGTGCTTCAAAAGTGAAAGACATAATCTTTTCCTAATAAGTAGTAATATTTAGATCTGGACTAAAATCCAGATAAGTAAGCGTCTTTTAACTGCTGCCTGCGACCGGGCAACAACAGTATAATTAACGGGTGCGGATAATACCATGGCAGCCTTACCACAACAAGTAAATGCACAGAACTAAAAGATTCAGTCTATTTGAAATAAGGGAAATGTGCATCTATCGGGAATAAATACTATTTAACTCCCTTCAACATTTATTTCAACAAAAACAAGCCACCAAATAATGTACTTCAATAAAGAACAGCTATGTAAAAGATTCGGAATATTATAATCAACAGAGATTACATTCTAAATAACAAATAAATTAGAGCTATCAAACAAAAAAACAATGTATCTAAACATAATAAACTCATCTATCTCTAAAGTAAGTTTTAGATCACTAAACCGAGTATTTCAATAGGTTATACTACTTTAGATAAAGTTTATGCTGCTATACTGGAACGTAACTCCCCCTAATATCAACGATAATACTTTAGGATCTTGTATGCTGGACTCAACATTAATTAGGCTAAGCGAAGATGATAACCAAGCCGAAGTCCGTCTGCTCCCAAATAAACACGCGCCACTCGAAATAACTGATTTACTTGAATTACTGAATATTGAGCCTTTCAATCAACTATCTCCTATTCTTGCGAACCTTGAAGAAGCCGTCACCCAAATAAATAAACTTACAGGTAAACGCGCCGGCGAAGAAGAACTTATCTTTATTCTCGCAGAGCGTAATAATTGTAAAATTGATATCAGCCTAAATGAAGACTGCATGCGAGCAGAAATTAATTTAACGGCTGGCTGGGGTGATAACCAAGTTTCAATTGATGATATTTTAGCTGAGCTCACTAACAGCAACATCCACCTTGGTATTGATAAACAAAAAATAACTGAACAACTTACACAACTCTCGAGCCTATCACCCGGTGAACAAATTAAGATTACTGTTGCCGAAGGTCAACTTCCAATTAATGGCAAAGATGCCGAATTGAAACGCCAAGTATCATTAGCCCGAGAACGATTATTACAGCCACAAATAAAAACTGATGGTAATGTTGATATGCGTAACCTTGGTGAAATAAACATGGTTAAAACTAACGACGTACTCATCGAAAAAATACCCGCAGATAATGGCACCAAAGGATTCAACTTACTCGGTAAAGAGCTATTACCAAAGTCAGGTAAAGACACTAAGCTACAAGCAGGTCCTGGTACCCGGATCGACCCAAACAATCCTTTGAGATTACTTGCAACCATGACAGGACAAGCCGTTGAGGTCCAAGGCATCTTGCAAGTTGATGATATGCTAACGATTAAGAATGTAGATATAGGCACAGGTCATATTACGTTTAAAGGTAGCATTTTAATCACAGGTGATGTTGACGCCGAGATGATAGTGAAAAGTAGTGGTGATATAACCGTTATGGGGTTTGTTGACTCCGCAACCTTGGAAGCAGCAGGTGATATTATCGTCAATAAAGGCATCTTAGGCCGTCAACTAACAAATAACGGGGACAGTCAACAGCTCGCGACTAAGGTTAAAGCACAAGGACAAATACGCGCTCAGTTTGTGCAATATTCCGAGTTAACCGCCGTTGGTGACATCACGATTACAAAACAATTATTACATAGTGTGACTCATACCCAAGGAAAACTGACGGTGAGTGATGGTTTTAACCGCCATGGTGATATCATTGGCGGCACTGTAAATGCGAATAATGGTATTGTAGTAGTCAACATTGGGGCGATGTCAGGCACCAAAACTGAAATTTTTTGTGCCATGCAAGAAGATGAAATTCGAGTGCAAGTACAAGACCGTAGCCTAGAATTAAAAGCGTTAGTTGAAGAAGATGATTCGCTGTGGCTCAAAATTAATAATTTACCGCCAAAAGATAAATGGAAACATGATCACGGTGTCGTTGCTGAAATCAAAGAAATGCTGTATGAAAAAAATAGGTTTAACCAACAACGCGTGAATGACGAAATAGAATTACAGCAACTACAACTTGAATTAGATCAATACTTTCACGTACACAACATTGAAGTAAGTAAATGTATATTTGATAACGTTACCTTACATGTAGGTACAGCATCAACCGTTACTCAGCGTGAGCACGGCCCTTGTCGAGTCATACATAAAGATAAACAAATTGACTTCGATTATGCTGATCATGGTTAGATAATAATAAATACCATGCTCACTAATTTTATATGTGCGAACAAAAAGGCCTAAGTGCTCACTTAGGCCTTTCTTTCAATATACGAGCTTAATAAACTTACAGATTTGCTAGTGCTTGGGTAAAATCAGCCAGTAAATCATCAGTATCTTCAATACCAATTGAACAGCGGATCATATTCTCACTAATACCCGATTCCTGTCTTGCTACTAGGCCAATTTCATGGAAAATAGTTGGCGCAACAGGCAGTGCTAAACTGCGGTTATCACCTAAATGCGTCGCGCCAATCACCAGCTTCAACTCATTTAAAAATTTGCAACAATCCAAACCTTCTTTCAAGTCTAAACTTAACATCGATCCCGATGCAGAAAATAACGATTTAGCACGAGCATATTCAGGATGTGATTCCAAACCAGGGTAATAAACACGTTCAACTTTTGGATGATTCTCTAACATTAATGCTAAAGCTAATGCCGAACCTGACGATTGCTTAATTCGCAGAGCCATGGTTTCTGAACCTAACGCTAATTGGCCAGCCGCTTCAGAACTCAGACAGGCGCCCATATCACGTAAGCCTTTCTTCTTCATTTGCGCATAACCCCACATAGCCGGGTCACCTTTACGGTACGCTTCAAATATATTCGGGTACTGTGACCAGTCAAATAAACCAGTATCTGTTACAGAGCCGCCAATCACATTTCCGTGACCACCAAAATATTTTGATAGTGAAGTAACGATAAGATGACTCTTCACGACTTTAGGTTGGAACAAATACGCTGACGTTAATGTATTATCAACAACATATAGTAAACCTTTGGCATCACATAACTCGCCGATTTCGGCTAAGTCACAAACTTGTGTAGCAGGATTTGCAATTGTTTCTACAAACACCATTTTCGTATTTTCTTGGCAAGCTGCAGCAACGTTAGCCACATCTGTCGCATCAACAAGTGTCACTTCAATGCCAAAACTTTTTAATGTACCAAATACACTTGAGGTATTACCAAATAAGAAACGGCTGGCAACAATATGATCGCCACCTTTTAATAAAGTCAAAAATACCGCAACAATCGCCGCCATACCAGAGCTAAAACATAGTGATGCTTTACCCTGCTCCATTTCGCAGATCATGTTTTGCAACATATCAATCGTTGGCGTAGCTTGACGAGCATAAGCTTGGCCAGCTTGGCGGCCTTGGAAGATATCGATAAGATCTTGAATGTCATCATAACCATAAGTGGCAGAGTTATAAATTGGCGCGTGAATAGCACCAAACTCTAAATTTTGGTTGTGATCATGATGAACTAAATGAGTAGTGAATCCCTGCTCTTTCATTGATATTCCTTCATACAACAAATTGACGTTAACCTCATTATTGATCAGGATGAGGCTAACTTATAGCATTTATATCATTTATAATTAGCGGTGAAAGTTATGGGTGAACACCACGACTAATTGGGTTTTGTAATGAGATCAATGTTTCGGTCGATTGTACTTCTTCAATCTGTTGAATTTTATCAATCAGTACTTTTTGTAGTTCATCAATCGAGCGCGTCATCAACTTAACAAAAATATTGTAATTACCCGTTGTGTAATACGCTTCTACGACTTCATCTAACGCTTTTAATTGTGCCAACGCAGAAGGGTAATCCTTTGCGCTCTTTAGATTAATACCAATAAAACAACACACGTCATAACCGAGTTTTTTCGGGCATACTTCAACTTTAGTGCCAAGAATAACACCTGTTGTTTTCATTTTTTCGACACGTACATGAATAGTACCCGCACTTACGTTAAACTTTTTTGCCAGTTCAGCATAAGGTACACGCGCGTTAACCATGAGTGCATTAAGGATTTTTTTATCTAATTCATCAAGATTAGCATTAAGCGACATTACAACTTTTCCGATCATAAGTAACAATACAAGAAGTCGATTATAACGCTAAAACCCTAATCATCTAGCGTATAATTTGAATAATCTTGAAAAAATACCACCTTTTTGACTGCATAATTGAGATTTATCCAATATTCCATTAATTAATCTTTGAATTTCATCTAAATTAAAATAAGTTTCATGACAAAGTGAAAAAGACTATTGGTCACATAGCAAGCTTGAGTTACCATTTCGGCCTGCACACAGCGCAATTTTTCATTCAGGTAATTTCATGTCTCAACAACAATACAATCTTATCGTCGTACTTGGTGCGACCGCATCGGGGAAAACACGTTTAGGTGTCGATCTGGCAAAGCAATTAAACGGGGAAGTAATCTCAGGTGATTCTCGACAGGTATATACTGGTTTAGATATTGGGTCAGGCAAAGATTTAGCTGAATATGGCGAGGTACCTTATCATTTAATTGATATTATCGAACCCGGTAAAGAATATAACGCCTTTCAATTCCAACGCGATTTCTTCAAGGTATTTAAAGACATTAACCAACGCGGTAAACTCCCCTTCCTTGTCGGCGGTACCGGTCTATATATAGATGCGGTGGTTGCTGGTTATGAATTTGTGCAAGTCGATAAAAATATTAGCCAGCGTGAACAGTTTTCCGACATGGCACTCGAAGCCGTACAACAAATCTTATTTGAATTAGACAGCGATGCGTATCAAGCAACCGATATTACCGTGCGACCACGCTTATACCGCGCCATTGAAATAGCCCAGCATGCTACATCACTAACCACGCCTACGGCTAAAGCCCCTCTACCTGATATCAAACCACTTTATTTTGGGATCAAATGGGAACGAAATGTATTACGCCAACGTATTACCCTACGTTTAAAAGAACGCTTAGAAAACGGCATGATAGAAGAAGTTAAAGGCTTATTAGCGCAAGGTGTAACACATGAAAAATTAGAATACTTTGGCCTTGAATATCGCTTTGTCAGTCAGTATGTTGCTGGGAAGATTAGTAATGAGGACATGTTTGATAAACTCAATGTCGCGATCCATAAATACGCCAAACGCCAAGATACTTGGTTTAGAAGGATGGAACGTAACGGGACTAAAATACATTGGTTGGATGGTACCAAAGATATCAATGAACAAGCTCAACATGTACTGAGTCAATTTAATCAAGTCTAACTAGATATTAACCATAAATTCTAAGTATAAAAAAGCCACACCGAACGGGTGTGGCTTCTTATCTTATTAGCTTAAATATTTAGTAACTAAATTTTTATTATTTAGTTACTTGATGCTCTGGATTATATTTATCCATTACCACTGCACAAACAGCATCACCTGTAATATTCAATGCGGTACGCACCATATCAAAGATACGGTCTAACGCGAATAATAGTGGTAAACCTTCGATTGGAATGCCCGCAGCCAATAATACTGCAACAACAAGGAAAGACGGCCCAGGAACACCCGCTTGACCAATCGCACCTAATGTCGATGTGAAGATAATCGCAGCGTAAGCAGCCATACCTAATTCAACATTAAACATTTGCGCAAAAAACACAGCTACTAGGCCGTAATAAATGGCATTACCACTCATGTTGATCGTCGCACCTAACGGCAATACAAACGATGCCGTTGAGTTAGCAATTTTTAATTCTTTTTCACATACTTCCAATGTCACTGGCAATGTCGCCATTGATGACGCCGTCGATAATGCTAACGCTTGTGGTTTCTTCATCGCAGACATGAATTTCAGTACTGGCGTATCAGAGAAGAATTTCACAACAAGAGGGTAGAATATAAAGCCATAGATAATAATCGCAGCAATATAAACAACAAATAGTTTCATTACCACAGCTAGCGCGCTAAAACCAAACGTACCAACCGATTCCGCCATCAAGCCAAATACACCAATAGGGGCAATAATCATCACGCAGTTAATCATCCAAACGAATGCATCGATAATGGTATTTAAGCCATCCATAATTGGTTTTGCACGTTTACGCTCAACTTTCGTTAACGCAATACCAAAGAAGATACTGAATACTAAAATTTGGAGAATATTACCACTGGTTAACGCACTAAATACGTTAGTTGGGATCATACCAATAATAGTCTCAAATACACCGGGCAGTGCACCCTGTTCAGCGGTTACAGCAACGAGACCAACTGTATTTTGAGAGAAATCAACACCAACACCTGGTTCAAATACGGTACCCATCACTAACGCCAGTGCAACAGCAATCGCAGACGTCAGCATGAAGAATACAAATGTACCGACGCCAATTTTACCGGCAGAAGGACTATCACCGAGATTCGCCGCACCCGCAATAATAGATACCGCAACAAGTGGGATAACTAACATTTTGATCAGATTAATGAACAAGGCACCCAGTGGCGCAAAAATGGCAGCGCCTTCACCCATAAAGGCACCGACAGCGGCACCGATAATCATAGCAACTACAACTTGAAATCCAATATTTTTAACCAGACTCTTTTTATCCTTAAGCAAAACACTCTCCTAATAAGGCTTTATGCAATATATTATACGTTAACAAAAACGCGGCGAAGATAACACAACAAGTTAGCTATAAATGTGATCAAACGCCAACTTTTTAAGTGCATGTTTGCAAAATCGATAACAAAGCAGTGCCTTTTTAGGATAAATGATAATCTAGGGTCTAAATCTACGATCCATCAATCTTGATTCAGTAATGCCATTAACCCACTCACACGTTCCGTACGTAATTTGATCGCTTTTTTCAGTACAGTGACGTTAGTAAATATGTCTAGTTTCTCTTTTGCACGGGTAATACCGGTATAAACGAGCTCTCTGGTTAGCACCGGGTTAAAGCGATTTGGTAGTATCATTACCGTATGTCGAAACTCAGAACCCTGCGACTTATGGATCGTCATCGCAAAGACAGTTTGATGTGGCGGCAATCTGCTAGGTAGAAAAGACTGCACATTACCGTCCGCCATTTCAAAATAAACCCGCATACGATCATCGTCATCTAGCATACAAATGCCAATATCACCATTGTATAAACCGAGACCATGATCGTTATTGGTGATCATGATCGGTCTGCCAGCATACCATTCAGACTGATTTTTACGGATCTTACGCGCCGACTGTAACGCCTTTTCGATGCGTTGATTTAAACCATGTACACCGAAGTCACCCTCTCTGATCGCAGTTAGAATTTGAAAATCATTAAAACTGCGCAATATTGATTTAGCTTCGTCTTCGCTCGGTGATACCACAACCTTAGCAAGGTAATCTTGATAACCTTGTTTCGCCATTGTGATTAGCGCGTCGTAGGTTTCTGTCGATAACGGGTGCAAGTGAATATCATCATGTCGATTTTCCCAAACACGATCAAACTCATTCAGATCACCTCTATTCACCGCGCTAGCTAAACAGCCAATACCGGATTCGGCATCAAAACGATAACTCTTACGTAATAAACACAAACTATCATAAATAGCCGCAGCATCAGAGGCTTGATATTGACTCAGTTCATAGTCAGTAATCTTCGATAACCAGTTAGCTTGTTCTGCCGAATAACCGGACTCAGCATAAGCACAAATATCCGCTAATACAGAACCCGCTTCTACCGAGGCAAGTTGATCTTTATCGCCCAACAGTATCAATCGTGCATGCGGTGGTAATGCCGTTAACAACTTTGCCATTAGCGGTAAATCCACCATCGAGGCTTCATCTACCACCAATACATCAAGATGTAAGGGGTTATCTTTATTATGACGAAATGCTTGTCGATTCGGGATAACACCTAATAATCTGTGTATCGTTCCCGCTTGCTCGGGGATAAGATCCGCGACGCTAACGTGTAAATCGAGTTTACCTTTGGCACCCGCAATCGATTCAGTTAACCGTGCAGCGGCTTTACCAGTTGGTGCTACAAGTTTAATCGTTAACGCTTGTTGCGCTAATAATCCCTGTTCGATTAATAACGCTAACAACTTGGTTACTGTTGTGGTTTTACCTGTACCCGGCCCCCCAGAGATAACTGAAAAGTGACGAGTAGCAGCAACCGCCACCGATAACTTTTGCCAGTTTAAGCAGTATGCTTCAGGTATTAAACTATCCAATGCATGTAGTTCTTGGGCATTTTTAGCCGTAAGTAATACCTGCTCAACATCCTGCCAACTAATCCGGCCTTTCTTCACCACATCAAGATATTTAGCCACAAATGTTTGCGCACTAAAATGACTTTCTCGCTCTTTGGCAAGTATAGGAAATAGGAAACCATAATCACGTTTGAACAAACGATTAAGACTGGCACTTAAATCAGGTTGCTGACTTTGTTTTGCCAAATCTTTTAATTGTTGCGCAACTTGTAACTCATAAGCCCAGTATCGCTGTAAATATAATTTATTTGCATCGTTCACAAACTGTAATGGTGCCGACTCACCAACCACCAACGAATTTTCTAATAATGTCGGCCAAGTAATGCTACGACTCGGGACTTCAGCCAGTAACAGATGTGAACGGGTTAAATTCAAATCAAATAACGCATTGCTGTCTATATTTTTTAAATCAATACAGACATGCCCTTTACCCAGTTGATAACTGGTTAAGCAAGCTAATAAAATAATAGCGGGGTCAGATTCATAATTACTGATAAAACGAGCAAACTGGTAATCCAATTGGCGAATTTTATTTTCGTTGGCTAATTCTTTGAGACAATGAAGTACACTCATGATGCGAGTTCTCCTAAAAATAAGTCATCTAACTGCATAACAAAGTCGAATGATGGTTTAGTAAAGAATACGCCATATTGATCACCTGTTTCGACTTGCATGCCACGTAAGAACAAATAATAAACGCCACCGAAATGTTGCTCATAGTTGTAATCTGGGATACGTGAACGTAAGAAACGGTGTAACGCTAAGGTATACAGTTGGTACTGCAGTTCATATCTGTGCTCAATCATCACCTGATTAATCGCCCCAAAGGTATAATCCGCTTGGCTGTCACCTAAATGATTCGATTTATAATCCAGAACGTAATAACGACCTTCATAAACAAACACCAGATCGATAAAACCTTTTAACATGCCACTCACTTGCTGAAAATCAAGATCTCCAGCCTGCTGAGAAAGGCCATCATGCTGCTTGATCAATGTATTTAAATCATCACAGTTAAGCGATGAAATTGGCATAAAGAATTCCATCTCCACTTTTTTCTGGGTTGGCGTTAACTGGCGTAAACTAAAGCCATCCTGCAATGGACAATCCAGTACTTGGTTAACCAATTCAAGTAATACTGGCAACCAAGCTAAGTCATACCCTTCGCGCTCGAGCAGTTGTAATATTTGCTCGGTGAGCATGTCTTCATCAACATTGGAAAAATCAATGTGCTCAAACACCGTATGCAATAAGGTACCGGCTGCAGCACCACGCGGGAAACTAAAAATATCCCAACGAATTTCCTGTTCATCTTCTTTTTCGGTATCCACTTCAGCATCGAATCCCGGTAATTCTAGCGATGCGTCATAACTAGAATGACGGTTACCATGACTATGGCGAGATAATGCAGAATAGCTCGTTACCCACCAGTTTTTACTAATCGGGTTTGTCATCGTCTTAGCTTGATAAACCACAGGCGGTGCAACGATGGGTTGATAAGCATCGACCGCCGCTAACGGTAGAGATACTACATCAACACAAGTCTGCTGCTCGGCAAGTTTTTCGATACAGGCTCTAAATTCAGTATCTTTGCACTCTTCGCCTTGCTGTAATAAATATCCCATCGCATTTAAGTGCATTTTATTATGAGAATTACCCATTTTAACAGCACCTAAGCCTAACCAAGTAGCATAAACACCCCGCGTTAATGCCACATATAACAGACGTAGATCTTCAGCAAGACGTTCTTGGTCAGCTTGTTCTTTCGCAGTCTCTAACGCTTCTTCGTCATCTAAATCAAGATGCACATAAGTATGGCCATCCTGATGATAAAGTGGGGTTGATGCTTGTCTTGTCGCACAAATAAACGGCAGGAATACTAAATTATATTCCAGCCCTTTTGATTTATGGATCGTCACGACCTGTACGAGATCGGCTTCACTTTCTAAACGAACCAGCTGCTCTTGCGCATCACTATTTGGGTTTTCAATTTTTTCACCAAACCAGCGGAACAGGCTATACTCGCCATCTAATTCCAAACTCGCTTCTTGTAATAATTCGCCCAAATGCAGAACATCAGTCAAACGCCTATCACCACCTTGGCCTGAGAGCATGATAGCGGCAATATTTTGCTGATTAAGTAATAACCTTAATGCTGGTAAAAATCCTTGCCACTGTAGGGTATTTTGATATTGCTTAAATTCCGCAACGGTTTGTTCCCAGACTTTTTCATCATTACTCAGTTGGTCTAACTCAATAGCAGGCTTCTCAAAAATAGCGGTCGCTAATGCCGCTCGTAATAAACCTTCATCTTCAGGATTCAAAATAGCGGCAAAAATATGATACAACTCGCGCGCTTCACGGGTTGAAAATACACTTTCACGGTTCGACATATATACACTAGGGACAGATAAAGCATCGAGCTGGTCACGCACTAACTTAGCTTCCGCTCCCGTTCGCACAAGAACAGCAATATCTCCCGCTTTAACGGGCCGACCAGATAACATCGCATTACCTTGCTGCGCATCTGTCAATAATGTCGCAATCTGATTAGCG
This sequence comes from Moritella sp. 28, assembly GCF_018219435.1. Taxonomy (NCBI): domain Bacteria; kingdom Pseudomonadati; phylum Pseudomonadota; class Gammaproteobacteria; order Alteromonadales; family Moritellaceae; genus Moritella; species Moritella sp. 28. Next base: position 4,853,834 of record NZ_CP056121.1, read on the forward strand.
GTCGCTTTAGCATAGACTTGTTGATACAGGCCCTTGGTCATATTTTTCTGACCTTCTTCTTCGTGTAACCAAAGCTGTAACGCTGCTGGTTCAACACCATTCAATAACAAAGGTTTACTTTTACCTTGCGATTCAACAGGCTGAAAACTAATGCTGTCTTCATAAATGAAAGGTTTATTAGCATGTCCAAACACACGGTTTACCGCACTGACCATCGCAGTCGAAGAACGCCAATTTTTAGCTAAGGTGTAATGATCATCAACATTTTCACGGGCTTGCATATAGGTAAAAATATCTGCGCCACGGAAACTATAAATAGCTTGTTTCGGATCACCAATCATAAATAAACCAGCACCATCTTGTTTACTGTAGATAGTATTAAAAATATCGTATTGCTGCTGATCTGTATCTTGAAATTCATCAATCATGGCAATCGGATATTGGCTGCGAATACATTCAGCTAAACTCACAGCTTGATCGCCCACTAATGCCTCAGATAATCCCGACAACAGATCATCAAAAGACAATAGCTGTGATTGATTTTTGGTTTTCATCACACGAGCACGCACGTACTCAACCGCTTTCACAATAAAACAATCTTTAAGTGATAATGGCTGTTCTAATAAGACTTCAATATCGCAGAACACTGGATGCTCTGGTGATTGCTTGCCTTTTTTAGTTTTAGCGCTTAAAGCATGCTGGGCAAATTTAACGATACTATCAGGTAAGTCATTTTGCTTAGTTTCTGATTGCGACCAACTGAGCATTTCATTTAGCCACTTTGCTACGCTAGCAACACGATAACTATTGCCATTCAAGTTACCCGCTTGAATTAATTCACAGAGCTCACTGGCATTTGTAAACCATGCGTCTTTGACCTGCTGAATCGATAAAATTAATTTATCGTAACTCTGCTCAATATCGTCACTGCCAGTTTTAGCAATAAACTCGATATCTGTATTAGATAAGTATCCCGAAATATCGCGCAGCAGTGCTTGTGGCGAGGACCAGAAGCTATGTACCATATCAATCATACCGTCTTTATAACGATAGAAATGACTACGCCAAAAATCAGCAATAGCATTAAATTTTAGCTGCGATTCATCAGTAATAAATTCGCTTTCAAATAATGCCCCGGACTCAAATGCATTTTGCTTCAGCATACGCTGACAAAAGCCATGAATGGTATAAATAGCCGCTTCATCCATCTGCCTTTCTGCGGCCAATAATGATTTAGCACAACGCGCATAATCCTGAACGTGGGTATCAGCCAGTAACAGATTAATCACCGGATCATCACTATAGCCAATACTAAAAGCAATACGTGCTTGATGAATACGAGCCCGAATGCGATCACGTAATTCAGCCGTTGCCGCTTCTGTAAATGTTACTACCAATATTTGGTCTACATTTAATGCTTCGATTTGACCTTCTTTGTTATAAGCATTATCGCCGCCGTGCCCTAACAACAAGCGCAAATATAAACTGGCAATAGTAAATGTTTTACCTGTACCTGCAGATGCTTCGATCAGGCGTTCACCATAGAGGGGGAACGTCATCGCATTAAGAATATTTACGTCAGCCATTATTCAGCATCCTCCAGGTATTCAAATATTGGAAATAACACCGACTCTGAAGACGCAGACATTAATTTATATACCTCGTCATTTAAGCGTGGGAAACTACGTTGTAAATAGTCATCAGCATTTTCACCCATACGGTTATAGCCACCTTCGAAATTCAATACAGCTTCCGACCTTAATTTATAATCATCAGGTTCGGCTGTTGCACATTTAGTTTTTGCCCAAGCCCAACCAGTTTTAGGAAATAAGCCCAAAGGCTGACAACAACCATCGTTATAGACCTCAAGTAATTGAAACAACAATTCTCTCGCCCGAGGTTGCTCAATAACTCGAAGTCGTTGCACAACAGGTTTACCCGCAGATAAATGGACAAGCGTTGTCGCTCCCGGATTTTTAATGCTAATACAGAAACATAAATGTTCTAACCAAACTTGCAGATAATCTTTACCATTAAAGCCACTTGGCTTATGTCGCACTAAGCCACCGTTGTATATTTGTTTTAACCAACCAACTAAACGACCTGAAAGCAAAGGAATATCGACTTCTATATCATCATTACAATTTGTTAATAAAGGCATTAATACCTGAGCAAGCTGACTAACAGTACTGACTTCTTTATCTAATGAAATCTGTCCAAACCGACCAAGTGGTAAACGTCCAGAAGCAACCAAGCGTTCTGTCACTAAGTTAATTTCGCCTCCCATCAATTCCGTTTCCAATAACTGCGCTTTAAGGTGATATTTTTCTAAGTTATCAACATCAAACGGTTCGTCATCGAGCACATCAAGACTGGCCTGATTAAAATAAACTTTTAAACGTCGATTAAAGAAATACTTAGTTGGATGGCGATAAAAACGTAATAGTTCAGCTAACTCGACCTCTTGCATATCATCGTTAGGGATTAACGCTGGTAGCGGTTCCGTCAGAAATTGTCTTAATTCTTCAGCGGGGGCTAACGCAGGTAACCACTCTTTGGCAAAAGAACAAGGCGCTAGCGGATCAAAATAACGGGCATCAAATGGCTGTAAAGCATGCTGCTGAATGAGATGCATCAATAATTTTTTCGCTGATTCATCTGGCGACAAGCCCTCATCACCGGTAATACAAAAACTTTGCTGACAATACTGTAATAATTCAGTTATTAACACTGATGGCAGGCGTTCACTCTTATCGCGAATACTACTGCCAATATAGCTGATATATAATTTACTTTGGGCTGAGATCAGCGCTTCCAAAAATAAATAACGGTCATCATCACGGCGACTACGATCCCCCTGTTTATGATCGTTAGCCATTAAATCAAAACCCATTGGCGGAATTGAGCGTGGATAAACACCATCATTCATACCAAGTAAACAGATAACTTTAAACGGAATTGAACGCATCGGCATTAGGGTACAGAAGTTAACTTGACCTGCGAGAAATTTTTGACTTGCACCGGCTTGTGATAATGCATTATTTAAATAATCACGTAATACTAACGGAGTGATTTGTTTGTCATAACTGGCACCTTTTAATTGTTCATCTAAATGTGAAAAAGCATCTCGAATCATTTTTATTGATTGCTCATCATCCACATCAATTTTATAAAAACTATCTATAAGCGTATTACCTAACTTGATCCAGTCCGCTATCGATTTAGGATCTTGTAATAACGTAAGACTATCTAATAATGCTTCAATAAAGTGAGCTAATTTACCGAGTAGTTCAGCTTCAATTCCCTGCACTTCTTGATAAGGTAATATGCCTTGATAAATATCATCACCACCATAAGCGTAACCTAGCAACATACGATGTAAGCCAAATAGCCAAGTATTTTGTTTCATCCCCGGTAAGTCAAAACGAGTTGCATCATCTTCATCTAAGCCCCAGCGAATACCAGATTCATCAATCCATTGACGTAATCGGTTAAACTCATCAGGCGTAATAGCAAAACGCGACAATACCGCCGGTACTTCCAATAACGACAGCAATTCAGATACGTTACAACGCGATAAAGGTAGCGCTAGTAATTGTAAAAAACTAAGTAAAATAGGATTATCATACTGCGCGCCACTATCAGAGATAGAAAACGGAATATACCGTTCATCATAACGGTCCATCGCACCAAACACGGCTTGAATATAAGGACTGTAACCATTTACATCAGGCATCATGATAACCACATCTCGGGGATTAAGATCTGGGTTTGCCGAAAACATAGTAAGCAAATTATTATGTAATACTTCTATTTCCCGCATTGGGCTATGACAGCTATGCAGTTCCAGTGACGTGTCTTCAGGATTAATAGGGAGTTTATAACGACTATCTCGTGTATTGGCATCCTTTTGCGAAACATTAAACTCTGCCATACTGCGATCAGCCAAATCTAAAATATCACGCTGAATACTTGCAAGTAGTCCATCATCGGTCGGTTGCACAAAAACATCTAACTCCTGACAACCAAAACCTGTCAATAACGCTAAATTATCGCGACCCAGTTTACCCATAGACGCGAGTAGTGGATTACCCACTTTAAATGCGTCATCTTCATCAAAGAGAGCACGAACAGTTTGTTCATCATTGGCGCTGACTTTGTCACTCATACCGAGCGTTACATTGTGGTGATTAACCATGGTACGTTGCTTTAACAGCCATTTAGGATCAATTAAATCCCCCCAGTACAAGCGACAAGGGTTCGATAACATAAAGTGTATTTCAGTATGCATACCAAGTGCTTGTAATGCATCTAAATAACGCGGTGGTAATGCAGATACCCCGAATACAAAAATACGATCAGGTAGCAGCTTGGCATCAAAAGTTGAGCTATTCAGACGGGCGATAAATTGATCATATAAGTTGGCTCGGTGATAATGAGATTGTCCCAACGCGTCTGTTTTAGCAACTAATTCACGCCATAGTAATGGCTGCCAAGGATGAGTATCGGCATGCATATTATCACCATCTTCCCATCCCGCGATCCACTCAGGTCGGTACACCAAATATTGGTCAAACGTGTCCGATATTTTTTGACAGAGTTGAAATAAGCGGTAATCATCTTGATCATCCGCTAAATAATGCTTTAACGATTCGAATTCAGGTAGCACTAACAACTCAGGAAGTATTAGCATTAACTTCCAAGACATCGCCTCTTTATTAAATGCACTTTTGTCGGGAATGTCAGGCAATACTTTTTGGAACATCTTCCAAATAAAAGAAGCTGGTAATGGGAAGGTAATATTAGCCGATATGCCCATCGACTTTGCCAACTCCATTTTCACCCATTGCGCCATACCTGGACTTTGTACTAAAACTTGCTCTTCGACAAAAGGGTCGGCAAGTGGATCTTTCGCAATAAAGTGAGCCATTAGCTCTTTTAAAATATCTAACTGATTCGAATGATAAAGATTAAACACGGTAACTCCAGACTGATAACCTACTGGAATTGTGGGGCATACGAACTCACTATGCAATGTAGAAAAAACGACATGTTGGTTTTTGCGACAGAAATATGAAAACGAACTCCTAGATGAAACTAAAAGCGCAGAGATTCACGGTCTTTATCATTTAAACAGAAAATATTACGAATCCCAAATACACAAAAACCAGCCCACGGCTGGTTTTTTATTGTCTATCACTTGGCTTGATTCAGCCAGAGTGAAGTTTGTAATTTAACATAAGCAATATCCCTACCTTTAAATTACAGGCACAAAAAAGCCGATATCATCGCTGATATCGGCTCTCTCTAATTTGGCGCTTGGCGATGCCCTACTCTCACATGGGGAAGCCCCACACTACCATCGGCGTTATTACGTTTCACTACTGAGTTCGGAATGGGATCAGGTGGTACCGCAACACTATGGTCACCAAGCAAATTTGGTTTGCTTTCAAGTTGTATCTTTAAAATCTGAAAAGCTATAAATAAAGAAGTCTTTAAAACCTATCTTTCGATAAATAGTAGTGTTCAATCTATTCTTAAGTCGATATTTCAATTAATCATACTTTAATTTGTATGGTTAAGCCTCACGGGTAATTAGTACAAGTTAGCTCAATGCCTCACAGCACTTACACACCTTGCCTATCAACGTTGTAGTCTCCAACGGCCCTTCAGGGGACTTAAAGTCCCAGTGAGAACTCATCTCGAGGCCTGCTTCCCGCTTAGATGCTTTCAGCGGTTATCAGTTCCGAACTTAGCTACCGGGCAATGCTATTGGCATAACAACCCGAACACCAGTGGTTCGTCCACTCCGGTCCTCTCGTACTAGGAGCAGCTCCTCTCAATTCTCAAACGCCCACGGCAGATAGGGACCGAACTGTCTCACGACGTTCTAAACCCAGCTCGCGTACCACTTTAAATGGCGAACAGCCATACCCTTGGGACCAACTTCAGCCCCAGGATGTGATGAGCCGACATCGAGGTGCCAAACACCGCCGTCGATATGAACTCTTGGGCGGTATCAGCCTGTTATCCCCGGAGTACCTTTTATCCGTTGAGCGATGGCCCTTCCATTCAGAACCACCGGATCACTAAGACCTACTTTCGTACCTGCTCGACGTGTCTGTCTCGCAGTTAAGCTGGCTTATGCCTTTGCACTAACCACATGATGTCCAACCATGTTTAGCCAACCTTCGTGCTCCTCCGTTACTCTTTGGGAGGAGACCGCCCCAGTCAAACTACCCACCAGACACTGTCCGCAACCCCGATAAGGGGCCTACGTTAGAACATCAAACGTACAAGGGTGGTATTTCAAGGTTGACTCCACATCATCTAGCGACAATGCTTCAACGTCTCCCACCTATCCTACACATGTAGGTTCAATGTTCAGTGCCAAGCTATAGTAAAGGTTCACGGGGTCTTTCCGTCTAGCCGCGGGTACACTGCATCTTAACAGCGATTTCAATTTCACTGAGTCTCGGGTGGAGACAGCGTGGCCATCATTACGCCATTCGTGCAGGTCGGAACTTACCCGACAAGGAATTTCGCTACCTTAGGACCGTTATAGTTACGGCCGCCGTTTACCGGGGCTTCGATCATGAGCTTCGACCTAAGTCTAACCCAATCAATTAACCTTCCGGCACCGGGCAGGCGTCACACCGTATACGTCATCTTTCGATTTTGCACAGTGCTGTGTTTTTAATAAACAGTTGCAGCCACCATTTCTCTGCGACCGACAATAGCTTACGGAGCAAGTCCTTCACCATCATCGGCGTACCTTCTCCCGAAGTTACGGTACCATTTTGCCTAGTTCCTTCACCCGAGTTCTCTCAAGCGCCTTAGTATTCTCTACCTAACCACCTGTGTCGGTTTGGGGTACGATTCTCTTATATCTGAAGCTTAGAGGTTTTTCCTGGAAGCCGGGTATCAACTACTTCATCTCCGTAGAGACTCGTCATCAGCTCTCAGCCTAATGTGCGCCCGGATTTACCTAAGCACACAGCCTACAACCTTAAACATGGACAACCATCGCCATGCTAGCCTAACCTTCTCCGTCACCCCATCGCAATATAAGTGAGTACAGGAATATTAACCTGTTTCCCATCGACTACGCCTTTCGGCCTCGCCTTAGGGGTCGACTCACCCTGCCCCGATTAACGTTGGACAGGAACCCTTGGTCTTTCGGCGTGGAGGTTTTTCACCCCCATTATCGTTACTCATGTCAACATTCGCACTTCTGATACCTCCAGCAAGCTTCTCAACTCACCTTCGACGGCTTACAGAACGCTCCTCTACCATGCAAGAACAAGTCTTGCATCCGTAGCTTCGGTGGTATGTTTAGCCCCGTTAAATCTTCCGCGCAGACCGACTCGACCAGTGAGCTATTACGCTTTCTTTAAAAGATGGCTGCTTCTAAGCCAACTTCCTGGCTGTCTGAGCCTTTCCACATCGTTTCCCACTTAACATACACTTTGGGACCTTAGCTGACGGTCTGGGTTGTTTCCCTTTCCACGACGGACGTTAGCACCCGCCGTGTGTCTCCCGCGATTGAACTTATTGGTATTCGGAGTTTGCAAAGGGTTGGTAAGTCGGGATGACCCCCTAGCCTTAACAGTGCTCTACCCCCAATAGTTAGACGCGAGGCGCTACCTAAATAGCTTTCGAGGAGAACCAGCTATCTCCCGGTTTGATTGGCCTTTCACCCCCAGCCACAAGTCATCCGCTAATTTTTCAACATTAGTCGGTTCGGTCCTCCAGTTGATGTTACTCAACCTTCAACCTGCCCATGGCTAGATCACCGGGTTTCGGGTCTAATCCCAGCAACTATTCGCGCAGTTAACACTCGGTTTCCCTACGGCTCCGCTATTCGCTTAACCTTGCTACTGAAATTAAGTCGTTGACCCATTATACAAAAGGTACGCAGTCACAGAACAAGTCTGCTCCCACTGCTTGTACGTATACGGTTTCAGGTTCTATTTCACTCCCCTCACAGGGGTTCTTTTCGCCTTTCCCTCACGGTACTGGTTCACTATCGGTCAGTCAGTAGTATTTAGCCTTGGAAGATGGTCCTCCCATATTCAAACAGCATATCACGTGTGCCGTCCTACTCGATTTCACAGTAAGGTCGTTTTCATGTACGGGACTATCACCCTGTATCGTGAAACTTTCCAGAATCTTCCACTAACTTCCAAACTGCTTAAGGGCTAGACCCCGTTCGCTCGCCGCTACTAAGGGTATCTCTATTGATTTCTTTTCCTCGGGGTACTTAGATGTTTCAGTTCTCCCGGTTCGCTTCGTAACGCTATGTATTCACGTTACGATACTCTACAAAGTAGAGTGGGTTCCCCCATTCGGAAATCTGTGGATTAACGCTTTTTATCAACTCCCCACAGCTTAACGCAGATTAACACGTCCTTCATCGCCTCTGACTGCCTAGGCATCCACCGTATACGCTTAGTCACTTAACCATACAATCTAAAGTCGACCGTACAATTGAAATAACTAGGTATTATCTAGTTTTTTTCGCCTCAAGAATACTCAAGAACACTATATTGTTATTGCCGAAGCAATAACGTGTTTTAAGAACTTCTTTATTTATTCAGCTTTCCAAATTTTTAAAGAGCAATTTGCTAAAAAGCAAAGATAAACAAGCGATTGCTTATCTTTGCTTACTAGCGTCTTACTATTAGTAAGACATACTATTCAACTTTCTATTCAAGCAATTTGTGTGGGCACTTACAAAAATTAACAACTTTACGTAAGGAGGTGATCCAGCCCCAGGTTCCCCTAGGGCTACCTTGTTACGACTTCACCCCAGTCATGAACCACACCGTGGTCATCGCCCTCCCGAAGGTTAAGCTAATGACTTCTGGTGCAGCCCACTCCCATGGTGTGACGGGCGGTGTGTACAAGGCCCGGGAACGTATTCACCGTGACATTCTGATTCACGATTACTAGCGATTCCGACTTCATGGGGTCGAGTTGCAGACCCCAATCCGGACTACGACGCACTTTATGGGATTCGCTTACCATTGCTGGTTTGCAGCCCTTTGTATGCGCCATTGTAGCACGTGTGTAGCCCTACTCGTAAGGGCCATGATGACTTGACGTCGTCCCCACCTTCCTCCGGTTTATCACCGGCAGTCTCCTTAGAGTTCCCACCATTACGTGCTGGCAAATAAGGATAAGGGTTGCGCTCGTTGCGGGACTTAACCCAACATTTCACAACACGAGCTGACGACAGCCATGCAGCACCTGTCTCATAGTTCCCGAAGGCACCAATTCATCTCTGAAAAGTTCTATGGATGTCAAGAGTAGGTAAGGTTCTTCGCGTTGCATCGAATTAAACCACATGCTCCACCGCTTGTGCGGGCCCCCGTCAATTCATTTGAGTTTTAACCTTGCGGCCGTACTCCCCAGGCGGTCTACTTAATGCGTTAGCTTAAGAGCCCAGTTCTCAAGGAACCAAACTCCGAGTAGACATCGTTTACGGCGTGGACTACCGGGGTATCTAATCCCGTTTGCTACCCACGCTTTCGCATCTGAGCGTCAGTTACTTGCCAGGTGGCCGCCTTCGCCACTGGTATTCCTTCAGATCTCTACGCATTTCACCGCTACACCTGAAATTCTACCACCCTCTCAAGAACTCTAGTTTGCCAGTTCGAAATGCAGTTCCCAGGTTGAGCCCGGGGCTTTCACATCTCGCTTAACAAACCGCCTGCATGCGCTTTACGCCCAGTAATTCCGATTAACGCTTGCACCCTCCGTATTACCGCGGCTGCTGGCACGGAGTTAGCCGGTGCTTCTTCTGCGAGTAACGTCACAGCAGTAGAGTATTAATCTACTGCCTTTCCTCCTCGCTGAAAGTACTTTACAACCCTAAGGCCTTCTTCATACACGCGGTATGGCTGCATCAGGGTTTCCCCCATTGTGCAATATTCCCCACTGCTGCCTCCCGTAGGAGTCTGGACCGTGTCTCAGTTCCAGTGTGGCTGATCATCCTCTCAGACCAGCTAGGGATCGTCGCCTTGGTGAGCTCTTACCTCACCAACAAGCTAATCCCACTTGGGCTCATCTAGTCGCGAGAGCTTTCAAGAAGAGGCCCCCTTTCACCCGTAGGTCGTATGCGGTATTAGCAGTCGTTTCCAACTGTTGTCCCCCTCGACTAGGCAGATTCCCAAGCATTACTCACCCGTCCGCCGCTCGACGCCAGAATAGCAAGCTATTCTTCGTTTCCGCTCGACTTGCATGTGTTAAGCCTACCGCCAGCGTTCAATCTGAGCCATGATCAAACTCTTCAATTAAAAGTTTTTTGACTAATCAACGATGTTGATTAAGTCGGCTCAATGAATTCTGTACTTCAACAACAAACCGAGGTTTGTTGTTTATAAAACCAAATCTTTCGATTTAATTTAATGTTCACAATTACATTGATATAATTTTTGGTCATTATATCTCTGCAAGTGCTCACACAGATTGCTTGAATAAATTGTTAAAGAGCATTGACATCAACGCTTTGCGTCTTAGTCAGGCTGCGTATTCTACGCAAACCAGATTCGAAGTCAAGCACATATTTATGCTTTATTCAGGACGTTTAAAAAGTAACCTAAGTTCTTTTTAAACACCTTACTGAGCGGCTCTTGCCGTGTCAGTGGGATGCATTATAGGGATTTAGATCACATTAGCAATCCATTTTATGCACTTATATTGATTTAATATTTAGTGCAGGAAAAACCAGCAATAACACGTGCATTAACGATCACGATTCATACGAACGGTGATAATTACAGCATAATATGATTGGCCTGAACTTGCGTTACAGATTTACTTTAAGGGTAATACTATCGAGCAAGGATATTAAGTTTAGTCCTTAGCGTCCAATTACGCCATTTTACAGCCAAAATAAAACGGTTTTAGCATAAATAAATTATTACACGTGTATATTCCGCGATAATAAGACCCGATATTCAGTTCAGCGAAAGAGAACTGCGTATTTTTACAAGCTAGCACCTGTACATTATCGCTGACTTTAATTAATCCAACTTTAAATACACAAAAACCAGCCATCGGCTGGTTTTTTATTAGTTGGAATACGTTTATAGCAACCAACGCTGCTGGTTAAGCTCGGTATTTTTAATTCAAACGCGCAATAATCACATCACAGGTGTAAATTACAGACACAAAAAAGCCGATATCATTACTGATATCGGCTCTCTCTAATTTGGCGCTTGGCGATGCCCTACTCTCACATGGGGAAGCCCCACACTACCATCGGCGTTATTACGTTTCACTACTGAGTTCGGAATGGGATCAGGTGGTACCGCAACACTATGGTCACCAAGCAAATTTGGTTTGCTTTCAAGTTGTATCTTTAAAATCTGAAAAGCTATAAATAAAGAAGTCTTTAAAACCTATCTTTCGATAAATAGTAGTGTTCAATCTATTCTTAAGTCGTATTTCAATTAATCATACTTTAATTTGTATGGTTAAGCCTCACGGGTAATTAGTACAAGTTAGCTCAATGCCTCACAGCACTTACACACCTTGCCTATCAACGTTGTAGTCTCCAACGGCCCTTCAGGGGACTTAAAGTCCCAGTGAGAACTCATCTCGAGGCCTGCTTCCCGCTTAGATGCTTTCAGCGGTTATCAGTTCCGAACTTAGCTACCGGGCAATGCTATTGGCATAACAACCCGAACACCAGTGGTTCGTCCACTCCGGTCCTCTCGTACTAGGAGCAGCTCCTCTCAATTCTCAAACGCCCACGGCAGATAGGGACCGAACTGTCTCACGACGTTCTAAACCCAGCTCGCGTACCACTTTAAATGGCGAACAGCCATACCCTTGGGACCAACTTCAGCCCCAGGATGTGATGAGCCGACATCGAGGTGCCAAACACCGCCGTCGATATGAACTCTTGGGCGGTATCAGCCTGTTATCCCCGGAGTACCTTTTATCCGTTGAGCGATGGCCCTTCCATTCAGAACCACCGGATCACTAAGACCTACTTTCGTACCTGCTCGACGTGTCTGTCTCGCAGTTAAGCTGGCTTATGCCTTTGCACTAACCACATGATGTCCAACCATGTTTAGCCAACCTTCGTGCTCCTCCGTTACTCTTTGGGAGGAGACCGCCCCAGTCAAACTACCCACCAGACACTGTCCGCAACCCCGATAAGGGGCCTACGTTAGAACATCAAACGTACAAGGGTGGTATTTCAAGGTTGACTCCACATCATCTAGCGACAATGCTTCAACGTCTCCCACCTATCCTACACATGTAGGTTCAATGTTCAGTGCCAAGCTATAGTAAAGGTTCACGGGGTCTTTCCGTCTAGCCGCGGGTACACTGCATCTTAACAGCGATTTCAATTTCACTGAGTCTCGGGTGGAGACAGCGTGGCCATCATTACGCCATTCGTGCAGGTCGGAACTTACCCGACAAGGAATTTCGCTACCTTAGGACCGTTATAGTTACGGCCGCCGTTTACCGGGGCTTCGATCATGAGCTTCGACCTAAGTCTAACCCAATCAATTAACCTTCCGGCACCGGGCAGGCGTCACACCGTATACGTCATCTTTCGATTTTGCACAGTGCTGTGTTTTTAATAAACAGTTGCAGCCACCATTTCTCTGCGACCGACAATAGCTTACGGAGCAAGTCCTTCACCATCATCGGCGTACCTTCTCCCGAAGTTACGGTACCATTTTGCCTAGTTCCTTCACCCGAGTTCTCTCAAGCGCCTTAGTATTCTCTACCTAACCACCTGTGTCGGTTTGGGGTACGATTCTCTTATATCTGAAGCTTAGAGGTTTTTCCTGGAAGCCGGGTATCAACTACTTCATCTCCGTAGAGACTCGTCATCAGCTCTCAGCCTAATGTGCGCCCGGATTTACCTAAGCACACAGCCTACAACCTTAAACATGGACAACCATCGCCATGCTAGCCTAACCTTCTCCGTCACCCCATCGCAATATAAGTGAGTACAGGAATATTAACCTGTTTCCCATCGACTACGCCTTTCGGCCTCGCCTTAGGGGTCGACTCACCCTGCCCCGATTAACGTTGGACAGGAACCCTTGGTCTTTCGGCGTGGAGGTTTTTCACCCCCATTATCGTTACTCATGTCAACATTCGCACTTCTGATACCTCCAGCAAGCTTCTCAACTCACCTTCGACGGCTTACAGAACGCTCCTCTACCATGCAAGAACAAGTCTTGCATCCGTAGCTTCGGTGGTATGTTTAGCCCCGTTAAATCTTCCGCGCAGACCGACTCGACCAGTGAGCTATTACGCTTTCTTTAAAAGATGGCTGCTTCTAAGCCAACTTCCTGGCTGTCTGAGCCTTTCCACATCGTTTCCCACTTAACATACACTTTGGGACCTTAGCTGACGGTCTGGGTTGTTTCCCTTTCCACGACGGACGTTAGCACCCGCCGTGTGTCTCCCGCGATTGAACTTATTGGTATTCGGAGTTTGCAAAGGGTTGGTAAGTCGGGATGACCCCCTAGCCTTAACAGTGCTCTACCCCCAATAGTTAGACGCGAGGCGCTACCTAAATAGCTTTCGAGGAGAACCAGCTATCTCCCGGTTTGATTGGCCTTTCACCCCCAGCCACAAGTCATCCGCTAATTTTTCAACATTAGTCGGTTCGGTCCTCCAGTTGATGTTACTCAACCTTCAACCTGCCCATGGCTAGATCACCGGGTTTCGGGTCTAATCCCAGCAACTATTCGCGCAGTTAACACTCGGTTTCCCTACGGCTCCGCTATTCGCTTAACCTTGCTACTGAAATTAAGTCGTTGACCCATTATACAAAAGGTACGCAGTCACAGAACAAGTCTGCTCCCACTGCTTGTACGTATACGGTTTCAGGTTCTATTTCACTCCCCTCACAGGGGTTCTTTTCGCCTTTCCCTCACGGTACTGGTTCACTATCGGTCAGTCAGTAGTATTTAGCCTTGGAAGATGGTCCTCCCATATTCAAACAGCATATCACGTGTGCCGTCCTACTCGATTTCACAGTAAGGTCGTTTTCATGTACGGGACTATCACCCTGTATCGTGAAACTTTCCAGAATCTTCCACTAACTTCCAAACTGCTTAAGGGCTAGACCCCGTTCGCTCGCCGCTACTAAGGGTATCTCTATTGATTTCTTTTCCTCGGGGTACTTAGATGTTTCAGTTCTCCCGGTTCGCTTCGTAACGCTATGTATTCACGTTACGATACTCTACAAAGTAGAGTGGGTTCCCCCATTCGGAAATCTGTGGATTAACGCTTTTTATCAACTCCCCACAGCTTAACGCAGATTAACACGTCCTTCATCGCCTCTGACTGCCTAGGCATCCACCGTATACGCTTAGTCACTTAACCATACAATCTAAAGTCGACCGTACAATTGAAATAACTAGGTATTATCTAGTTTTTTTCGCCTCAAGAATACTCAAGAACACTATATTGTTATTACCGAAGTAATAACGTGTTTTAAGAACTTCTTTATTTATTCAGCTTTCCAAATTTTTAAAGAGCAATTTGCTAAAAAGCAAAGATAAGCATTCGCTGCTTAGCTTTGATTTTTAATCAGAAAGAAAAAATACTCCATCTTCCTTACAGAAGAAAGATGGTATCCCGTACGAGATTTGAACTCGTGTTACCGCCGTGAAAGGGCGGTGTCCTAGGCCTCTAGACGAACGGGACACTATTTACTTTCTACGTTTGGATTTCATCCCAAACGTTGTCTTATTTTCATAAGACTGTCTTTAACGTTTCTATTCAAGCAATTTGTGTGGGCACTTACAAAAACTAACAACTTTACGTAAGGAGGTGATCCAGCCCCAGGTTCCCCTAGGGCTACCTTGTTACGACTTCACCCCAGTCATGAACCACACCGTGGTCATCGCCCTCCCGAAGGTTAAGCTAATGACTTCTGGTGCAGCCCACTCCCATGGTGTGACGGGCGGTGTGTACAAGGCCCGGGAACGTATTCACCGTGACATTCTGATTCACGATTACTAGCGATTCCGACTTCATGGGGTCGAGTTGCAGACCCCAATCCGGACTACGACGCACTTTATGGGATTCGCTTACCATTGCTGGTTTGCAGCCCTTTGTATGCGCCATTGTAGCACGTGTGTAGCCCTACTCGTAAGGGCCATGATGACTTGACGTCGTCCCCACCTTCCTCCGGTTTATCACCGGCAGTCTCCTTAGAGTTCCCACCATTACGTGCTGGCAAATAAGGATAAGGGTTGCGCTCGTTGCGGGACTTAACCCAACATTTCACAACACGAGCTGACGACAGCCATGCAGCACCTGTCTCATAGTTCCCGAAGGCACCAATTCATCTCTGAAAAGTTCTATGGATGTCAAGAGTAGGTAAGGTTCTTCGCGTTGCATCGAATTAAACCACATGCTCCACCGCTTGTGCGGGCCCCCGTCAATTCATTTGAGTTTTAACCTTGCGGCCGTACTCCCCAGGCGGTCTACTTAATGCGTTAGCTTAAGAGCCCAGTTCTCAAGGAACCAAACTCCGAGTAGACATCGTTTACGGCGTGGACTACCGGGGTATCTAATCCCGTTTGCTACCCACGCTTTCGCATCTGAGCGTCAGTTACTTGCCAGGTGGCCGCCTTCGCCACTGGTATTCCTTCAGATCTCTACGCATTTCACCGCTACACCTGAAATTCTACCACCCTCTCAAGAACTCTAGTTTGCCAGTTCGAAATGCAGTTCCCAGGTTGAGCCCGGGGCTTTCACATCTCGCTTAACAAACCGCCTGCATGCGCTTTACGCCCAGTAATTCCGATTAACGCTTGCACCCTCCGTATTACCGCGGCTGCTGGCACGGAGTTAGCCGGTGCTTCTTCTGCGAGTAACGTCACAGCAGTAGAGTATTAATCTACTGCCTTTCCTCCTCGCTGAAAGTACTTTACAACCCTAAGGCCTTCTTCATACACGCGGTATGGCTGCATCAGGGTTTCCCCCATTGTGCAATATTCCCCACTGCTGCCTCCCGTAGGAGTCTGGACCGTGTCTCAGTTCCAGTGTGGCTGATCATCCTCTCAGACCAGCTAGGGATCGTCGCCTTGGTGAGCTCTTACCTCACCAACAAGCTAATCCCACTTGGGCTCATCTAGTCGCGAGAGCTTTCAAGAAGAGGCCCCCTTTCACCCGTAGGTCGTATGCGGTATTAGCAGTCGTTTCCAACTGTTGTCCCCCTCGACTAGGCAGATTCCCAAGCATTACTCACCCGTCCGCCGCTCGACGCCAGAATAGCAAGCTATTCTTCGTTTCCGCTCGACTTGCATGTGTTAAGCCTACCGCCAGCGTTCAATCTGAGCCATGATCAAACTCTTCAATTAAAAGTTTTTTGACTAATCAACGATGTTGATTAAGTCGGCTCAATGAATTCTGTACTTCAACAACAAACCGAGGTTTGTTGTTTATAAAACCAAATCTTTCGATTTAATTTAATGTTCACAATTACATTGATATAATTTTTGGTCATTATATCTCTGCAAGTGCTCACACAGATTGCTTGAATAAATTGTTAAAGAGCATTGGCGTGTTAAACACGGCAATTTTCAAATATCACTCAAGGAGTGTTATCTGAAAATTGCTGTAACTATCGTTACAACAATTTAATTTGGCGCTTGGCGATGCCCTACTCTCACATGGGGAAGCCCCACACTACCATCGGCGTTATTACGTTTCACTACTGAGTTCGGAATGGGATCAGGTGGTACCGCAACACTATGGTCACCAAGCAAATTTGGTTTGCTTTCAAGTTGTATCTTTAAAATCTGAAAAGCTATAAATAAAGAAGTCTTTAAAACCTATCTTTCGATAAATAGTAGTGTTCAATCAATTCTTAAGTCGATATTTCAATTAATCATACTTTAATTTGTATGGTTAAGCCTCACGGGTAATTAGTACAAGTTAGCTCAATGCCTCACAGCACTTACACACCTTGCCTATCAACGTTGTAGTCTCCAACGGCCCTTCAGGGGACTTAAAGTCCCAGTGAGAACTCATCTCGAGGCCTGCTTCCCGCTTAGATGCTTTCAGCGGTTATCAGTTCCGAACTTAGCTACCGGGCAATGCTATTGGCATAACAACCCGAACACCAGTGGTTCGTCCACTCCGGTCCTCTCGTACTAGGAGCAGCTCCTCTCAATTCTCAAACGCCCACGGCAGATAGGGACCGAACTGTCTCACGACGTTCTAAACCCAGCTCGCGTACCACTTTAAATGGCGAACAGCCATACCCTTGGGACCAACTTCAGCCCCAGGATGTGATGAGCCGACATCGAGGTGCCAAACACCGCCGTCGATATGAACTCTTGGGCGGTATCAGCCTGTTATCCCCGGAGTACCTTTTATCCGTTGAGCGATGGCCCTTCCATTCAGAACCACCGGATCACTAAGACCTACTTTCGTACCTGCTCGACGTGTCTGTCTCGCAGTTAAGCTGGCTTATGCCTTTGCACTAACCACATGATGTCCAACCATGTTTAGCCAACCTTCGTGCTCCTCCGTTACTCTTTGGGAGGAGACCGCCCCAGTCAAACTACCCACCAGACACTGTCCGCAACCCCGATAAGGGGCCTACGTTAGAACATCAAACGTACAAGGGTGGTATTTCAAGGTTGACTCCACATCATCTAGCGACAATGCTTCAACGTCTCCCACCTATCCTACACATGTAGGTTCAATGTTCAGTGCCAAGCTATAGTAAAGGTTCACGGGGTCTTTCCGTCTAGCCGCGGGTACACTGCATCTTAACAGCGATTTCAATTTCACTGAGTCTCGGGTGGAGACAGCGTGGCCATCATTACGCCATTCGTGCAGGTCGGAACTTACCCGACAAGGAATTTCGCTACCTTAGGACCGTTATAGTTACGGCCGCCGTTTACCGGGGCTTCGATCATGAGCTTCGACCTAAGTCTAACCCAATCAATTAACCTTCCGGCACCGGGCAGGCGTCACACCGTATACGTCATCTTTCGATTTTGCACAGTGCTGTGTTTTTAATAAACAGTTGCAGCCACCATTTCTCTGCGACCGACAATAGCTTACGGAGCAAGTCCTTCACCATCATCGGCGTACCTTCTCCCGAAGTTACGGTACCATTTTGCCTAGTTCCTTCACCCGAGTTCTCTCAAGCGCCTTAGTATTCTCTACCTAACCACCTGTGTCGGTTTGGGGTACGATTCTCTTATATCTGAAGCTTAGAGGTTTTTCCTGGAAGCCGGGTATCAACTACTTCATCTCCGTAGAGACTCGTCATCAGCTCTCAGCCTTAATGTACGCCCGGATTTACCTAAGCATACAGCCTACAACCTTAAACATGGACAACCATCGCCATGCTAGCCTAACCTTCTCCGTCACCCCATCGCAATATAAGTGAGTACAGGAATATTAACCTGTTTCCCATCGACTACGCCTTTCGGCCTCGCCTTAGGGGTCGACTCACCCTGCCCCGATTAACGTTGGACAGGAACCCTTGGTCTTTCGGCGTGGAGGTTTTTCACCCCCATTATCGTTACTCATGTCAACATTCGCACTTCTGATACCTCCAGCAAGCTTCTCAACTCACCTTCGACGGCTTACAGAACGCTCCTCTACCATGCAAGAACAAGTCTTGCATCCGTAGCTTCGGTGGTATGTTTAGCCCCGTTAAATCTTCCGCGCAGACCGACTCGACCAGTGAGCTATTACGCTTTCTTTAAAAGATGGCTGCTTCTAAGCCAACTTCCTGGCTGTCTGAGCCTTTCCACATCGTTTCCCACTTAACATACACTTTGGGACCTTAGCTGACGGTCTGGGTTGTTTCCCTTTCCACGACGGACGTTAGCACCCGCCGTGTGTCTCCCGCGATTGAACTTATTGGTATTCGGAGTTTGCAAAGGGTTGGTAAGTCGGGATGACCCCCTAGCCTTAACAGTGCTCTACCCCCAATAGTTAGACGCGAGGCGCTACCTAAATAGCTTTCGAGGAGAACCAGCTATCTCCCGGTTTGATTGGCCTTTCACCCCCAGCCACAAGTCATCCGCTAATTTTTCAACATTAGTCGGTTCGGTCCTCCAGTTGATGTTACTCAACCTTCAACCTGCCCATGGCTAGATCACCGGGTTTCGGGTCTAATCCCAGCAACTATTCGCGCAGTTAACACTCGGTTTCCCTACGGCTCCGCTATTCGCTTAACCTTGCTACTGAAATTAAGTCGTTGACCCATTATACAAAAGGTACGCAGTCACAGAACAAGTCTGCTCCCACTGCTTGTACGTATACGGTTTCAGGTTCTATTTCACTCCCCTCACAGGGGTTCTTTTCGCCTTTCCCTCACGGTACTGGTTCACTATCGGTCAGTCAGTAGTATTTAGCCTTGGAAGATGGTCCTCCCATATTCAAACAGCATATCACGTGTGCCGTCCTACTCGATTTCACAGTAAGGTCGTTTTCATGTACGGGACTATCACCCTGTATCGTGAAACTTTCCAGAATCTTCCACTAACTTCCAAACTGCTTAAGGGCTAGACCCCGTTCGCTCGCCGCTACTAAGGGTATCTCTATTGATTTCTTTTCCTCGGGGTACTTAGATGTTTCAGTTCTCCCGGTTCGCTTCGTAACGCTATGTATTCACGTTACGATACTCTACAAAGTAGAGTGGGTTCCCCCATTCGGAAATCTGTGGATTAACGCTTTTTATCAACTCCCCACAGCTTAACGCAGATTAACACGTCCTTCATCGCCTCTGACTGCCTAGGCATCCACCGTATACGCTTAGTCACTTAACCATACAATCTAAAGTCGACCGTACAATTGAAATAACTAGGTATTATCTAGTTTTTTTCGCCTCAAGAATACTCAAGAACACTATATTGTTATTACCGAAGTAATAACGTGTTTTAAGAACTTCTTTATTTATTCAGCTTTCCAAATTTTTAAAGAGCATTTGCTAAAAAGCAAAGTTTTCGTCTCTAACCCTGAATTTCAGAGTTAAAAAAACCAAAGTTAAGTCGCTTGCTATACATAAGCAGATTTAACTTTGGTCTCTTCCTGAGAACATGATGTGGTGGAGCTATGCGGGATCGAACCGCAGACCTCCTGCGTGCAAGGCAGGCGCTCTCCCAGCTGAGCTATAGCCCCACATCATTGTGGCTAGTAAATTGGTAGGACTGAGTAGATTTGAACTACCGACCTCACCCTTATCAGGGGCGCGCTCTAACCAACTGAGCTACAGTCCTACTGACATTTACTATGTCTTTAATTTCTCTATTCAAGCAATTTGTGTGGGCACTTACAAAAATTAACAACTTTACGTAAGGAGGTGATCCAGCCCCAGGTTCCCCTAGGGCTACCTTGTTACGACTTCACCCCAGTCATGAACCACACCGTGGTCATCGCCCTCCCGAAGGTTAAGCTAATGACTTCTGGTGCAGCCCACTCCCATGGTGTGACGGGCGGTGTGTACAAGGCCCGGGAACGTATTCACCGTGACATTCTGATTCACGATTACTAGCGATTCCGACTTCATGGGGTCGAGTTGCAGACCCCAATCCGGACTACGACGCACTTTATGGGATTCGCTTACCATTGCTGGTTTGCAGCCCTTTGTATGCGCCATTGTAGCACGTGTGTAGCCCTACTCGTAAGGGCCATGATGACTTGACGTCGTCCCCACCTTCCTCCGGTTTATCACCGGCAGTCTCCTTAGAGTTCCCACCATTACGTGCTGGCAAATAAGGATAAGGGTTGCGCTCGTTGCGGGACTTAACCCAACATTTCACAACACGAGCTGACGACAGCCATGCAGCACCTGTCTCATAGTTCCCGAAGGCACCAATTCATCTCTGAAAAGTTCTATGGATGTCAAGAGTAGGTAAGGTTCTTCGCGTTGCATCGAATTAAACCACATGCTCCACCGCTTGTGCGGGCCCCCGTCAATTCATTTGAGTTTTAACCTTGCGGCCGTACTCCCCAGGCGGTCTACTTAATGCGTTAGCTTAAGAGCCCAGTTCTCAAGGAACCAAACTCCGAGTAGACATCGTTTACGGCGTGGACTACCGGGGTATCTAATCCCGTTTGCTACCCACGCTTTCGCATCTGAGCGTCAGTTACTTGCCAGGTGGCCGCCTTCGCCACTGGTATTCCTTCAGATCTCTACGCATTTCACCGCTACACCTGAAATTCTACCACCCTCTCAAGAACTCTAGTTTGCCAGTTCGAAATGCAGTTCCCAGGTTGAGCCCGGGGCTTTCACATCTCGCTTAACAAACCGCCTGCATGCGCTTTACGCCCAGTAATTCCGATTAACGCTTGCACCCTCCGTATTACCGCGGCTGCTGGCACGGAGTTAGCCGGTGCTTCTTCTGCGAGTAACGTCACAGCAGTAGAGTATTAATCTACTGCCTTTCCTCCTCGCTGAAAGTACTTTACAACCCTAAGGCCTTCTTCATACACGCGGTATGGCTGCATCAGGGTTTCCCCCATTGTGCAATATTCCCCACTGCTGCCTCCCGTAGGAGTCTGGACCGTGTCTCAGTTCCAGTGTGGCTGATCATCCTCTCAGACCAGCTAGGGATCGTCGCCTTGGTGAGCTCTTACCTCACCAACAAGCTAATCCCACTTGGGCTCATCTAGTCGCGAGAGCTTTCAAGAAGAGGCCCCCTTTCACCCGTAGGTCGTATGCGGTATTAGCAGTCGTTTCCAACTGTTGTCCCCCTCGACTAGGCAGATTCCCAAGCATTACTCACCCGTCCGCCGCTCGACGCCAGAATAGCAAGCTATTCTTCGTTTCCGCTCGACTTGCATGTGTTAAGCCTACCGCCAGCGTTCAATCTGAGCCATGATCAAACTCTTCAATTAAAAGTTTTTTGACTAATCAACGATGTTGATTAAGTCGGCTCAATGAATTCTGTACTTCAACAACAAACCGAGATTTGTTGTTTATAAAACCAAATCTTTCGATTTAATTTAATGTTCACAATTACATTGATATAATTTTTGGTCATTATATCTCTGCAAGTGCTCACACAGATTGCTTGAATAAATTGTTAAAGAGCATTGACCTTGACGTCATCCGTCGTAGTCAGGCTGCGTATTCTACGCAAACCAATTTCGAAGTCAAGTACATATTTGCACTTTATTTCAGGAAGTTTAAAAAGTAACTTTCGATACTGATAAACACCTTTACTTAGCGGCTGTTGCCGTGTCAGTGAGGTCGCATTATAGAGAACTAATGACTTCAAGCAAGTGATTTCATTAATTAGTCACTAAAAACCAAGAATCCGCGTTACCAAGCTGTTAAACACACCTTAACGTATAAGAAGTAATCTATTTCTGATTGTATTCATTATAGACATACTGCATACCCGCTTTATTAAAGGCTACGACTTGATATGCATCACTCGCGCCGGGAACATCCATACCTGGTGCACTCTGTGGCATGCCGGGAGTTGCAATGCCAGTGACTCTTTTATTCTGAGCTAATAGCTTCTTGATATCAGCGGCAGGAACATGGCCTTCGATAGTATAATCATTAACTATTGCTGTATGACAAGATCGCAGGTTATGAGGTACGCCATATTGATTCTTTACATCACTCATATATTCATTGTTAATAACCGTTAATGAAAATCCCGCATCTTCCATTTGCTCAGCCCACTCTGTACAGCAACCACAATACTGCGATTTATATACAGTCATCTCTTCAGCCAATGCAGCACTACCAATTAAACTACTAGTGAGTAAGACAGGTTTTAAAATTTTAGCAATAAATGTCATCAGAAGATCCTAAAAAAAAGAAAATAATGATAAGCATTCCAGTTGAGGTAAGGTCAATTGCATTAAGAAGAGCGAATCAGCAAATTGTGATAAGCGTTTAGATATTGTTGACTCATATGAAGGTAGTTAAATTCATGCATAACACGGTCATAAGCAAAGGTAGTTTTAATTTGGCTTTGACTATGAATCAAACTTTTGGTTATTGCAGACTGTAAGGCATCGGGATCTTTAGGTGGAACTATCCACCCCCCACGACCATGTGCCAGCATATGTGGCATACCACCAACATTAGTAACAACGCAAGGAACTCTAGCCTGCATAGCTTCTAGTAAAGCGATTGGTGTACCTTCTGTAATAGAGGGCATAACGAAAACATCAAAATGGCTAAAATAACTTGGTAGTGATTCTACAAAGCCAAATAGTAGGACATGTTCATCTAAATCCAACGTCCTGATTTTTTCTCGTAATCGATACTCCTCCCTACCGGCACCAAATATAACAAGTACAGTATTCGGATCATTTTTTATCAACTTGGGTAATGCGTCGATAAGTGTATCGAAACTTTTTTCAACAGCAAGACGACCTACAGCCATTAATCGTGTTGTTTTATTATGTAAAAAAGTACTTAAACGCTCTTCAATCTCACACATCGGCATGTAACCACCGATACCATTCTCAATAACCGTATATTGGTTTGCTTCTAACCCTTGAACACTTGGTAGATTAGTCATGTGCTGACTAACAAGAAAAACCCGATTTAATTGCTTTAATGAGTACTTATCCAAATATTGATAAAATGCCATTTTACTAAATCTAGGTGCGGATACATAACCATGTACGGTTGAACAAAAACATTTAAAGCGGTTTCGTTTCAACATCAAACCAAACAGTATATTGAATTTATAACCGTGAGAGTGGACAATATCAAACCTATTTTTCTCGGCAAATTTTTTTATATAATGACTGATACAAAAATATTCGAGTTTATTTACCCTAATTAAATTGACCGTTATGCCGTATTGGCGACAAATTGTTTCAAACTCTTTTTCTGCCTGTCCTTTATAACCAAAGCTAAGCAAAGCGGCTTCATGCCCAAGTACCTTCAAACCGAGCATTAATTCAATTAAAACTCTTTCAGCACCATAAAAACCACCACTTTCGATCACGTGTAAAATTTTCATTCTCATAATATCCTTATCATTAACTTACACAGCGTCCTTTCCTCTTTTTTATACTGTTAAGTTGTAATACTTTCCGCAGATATATATCACTAATTGTTTGCCAGCGATAATCAGAAAATAGTTGGTGTAGAAGGAGGGGCGCCTCACGACGGTGATAATCGTGTAACCATTTTTTAAATAAGTTATCTGCTCTAATGTTCGGTTGTTGGTTGTCCATGACCCAAGTTGAAATACACCCTAGCACAGGTGTTTTCGTTTCTTCCATAAACTGGCTGACTAGCTTACGACTTGATTCATATTTTCTAAAACGGATACTATTGGTATTAATAATTTCATATCGCTTAGTTAAGACTTTATGGGTTGATACATTTAAATGCTGAAAATCCCTAAATACAGACTCAATAGGCTCCGCTTGTACATCCACTCTACGAACCCGACTAGCACAGCTATATTCATAACCAGCCAAGATTAATTCGTCTTCTAACCACGCCGAGGTCGCACAGCATAATTTTGTATCACTCCGATACCCAATGATACGGTGGCCAATGACTTGTGATAACAGATCTTTATAACGGTTTAAATCTTCAATAATTTTACGCTTATTGAAATGCTGCGTATCGGGCAGGCTATAATGTCGATATGCAAGTTCATGTCCCTGTTCTGCTATTTTTTTTAACATCGAAGGAAAGTGAATAATCGTCCAACCGTAAACAAAAAATGTGGCTGTCACATTATGATCACTTAATAATAATAAAATTTTATCTACTGCATATTCAATGCGAGGTGAGAGTAGACTCCAATCTTTTTCCTTAATACAGTATTGAAAAGCGGGGGCTTGAAAATAATCTTCCACATTGATAGTTAACGCATTAATAATCGCCATAACGATCCCCTCATCGACAATCTACTCTATTATCATAAGAATAGACCATCACATCGTACTATTTGGGATTAGAGAGATATTTACTGAACACTGCTTATATTTTTATGTCGCAAGCCAAATTTTGATTTATCGAATGATAATAAAGGCTTAATTTATATGCTAACAGTGCTATGATTTATTGCTAATGACCTAACTTTCTTTATTAAAAGGTGCTGCTCATGGAATACAATACTTCTGAACTATGCGACATTTATACAGATATGATTGATGTTGTTGAACCTATGTTCATGAATTTCGGTGGAAAGTCATCATTCGGTGGTCAAATAACCACAATTAAATGCTTTGAAAGTTTAGGGCTGATTGCTGAAACAGTTCAACAAGCCGGATTAGGTAGAGTTCTACTCATTGATGGTGGTGGTTCATTAAGAAGAGCATTAATTGATTCTGATATTGCCCAACTGGCATTCGAGAATGAATGGGAAGGCATTATTGTTTACGGTAGTATTCGAGAAGTCGATCAGCTAGACGATATTAATATTGGAATTCAGAGCCTTGCTTCTATTCCTGTTGGTGCAGATGATAATCGAACAGGTGAACTAGATGTGGCGGTTAATTTTGGCGGTGTCACATTCTTACCTGACGATCATGTTTATGCCGACAGCACTGGTATTATTCTATCTGCAGATGCGCTAGATATTGAGTAACACGCAAAAACATATAGAAACAGAGGTATAAGTTAGCCATAACCATACCTCTGAATCAAATTATGCTTCTTCTTCTAACTCTTCTAGTTCTTGAACTTCATCCATTCTGCCTAGCAAAGAACGTAAACGATCTTGCCATACATCTTGCTGACTTTTAAGCTCAGAGTTATTCGCTAATAATTGGTTGTTTTCTTCTTTTAGCTCTTCTAATTCCATTTGTAATAGGGAAATGGTATCAACTGCCGTTTGTACTTTACTTTCTAATTTATCTAATACGTCAAAATTCATTTTTTCACCCATAATTTAAGAATTCAATATTGTGCTGAGAGGGCTTATCCCTTGCTAGAAGAATACAACGCTAGTCAATCTACAACAAGTCTTATTAGTCAAATTATGATGCACTTAAGCAGAATTAACTTTTTGTTTGTGAGCGCTGGCATTAATACATCAAATTGTTTGATTCATCGCTAGTGAAGGCATCTCAGAATCAGGTCTACCTACAACTTTAGCAGGAACCCCAGCAACAGTCGTATGTTCAGGTACATGATCGAGCACGACACTACCCGCACCGACTTTGGCTCCTCTGCCGACTTCAATATTACCTAACACTTTAGCACCAGCGCCAATCATTACACCCGCTCTAATTTTCGGATGACGATCACCACTTTCTTTACCTGTACCACCTAGCGTAACACTTTGCAAAATTGACACGTCGTCTTCTACAATTGCTGTTTCACCAATAACAATACCAGTTGCATGATCAAGCATAATACCTTTGCCAATTCTAGCCGCTGGATGAATATCAACAGCAAACACCACTGATATTTGGTTTTGTAAATAAATCGCTAATGCTTCACGCTTTTGGTTCCACAACCAATGGGCAACTCGATAAGACTGTAGAGCAAGAAAACCTTTCAAATATAATAACGGTGTCGAGAAATATTCAACCGCAGGGTCTCGCTCTTGTACTGCACATAAATCCGCACCCACCGCATGTAAAATAGTAGGATCTGCTTTTAATGCCTCTTCAATCACTTCGCGTAATAAAATGGCAGGCATTGTCGCACTATCGAGTTTATTGGCTAATTGGAAACTTAATGAGCATTTTAAGCTGTCGTGATTTAGTATTGTTGAATGGAAGAAGCTAGCAAGCATCGGTTCCTGCTCAACCAATAATTTAGCTTCATCTCTAATTCTAAGCCAAGACATTGAAAGTTTATCTTCCATGTTTATTCCTTTACAACATTTAGAATTCACGTTTATATTAATCATTTTTCATCTTTACAATTGAGATTGGATCTTGATGAATGAGAACTTCCGTATTTACAAATTCACAGAGTAAATTAGTTTCAACATTATCGGCAATCGCATGGGCCTGAAACAGAGTAAGGTGATCATCCAGTTCTATATGCAATTGAATAAAACGCATATAGCCTGATTGTCGCGTTCGTAACTCATGTAGTCCGAGTACATTTTCCGTATTTACCACAATCGCTGTTATTTTATCAATATCTTCAGCCGGTAATTCATGATCCAATAATGTCTGAATTGACTCCATACCGATCTCGTACGCACTGTATAATATGTAGCAGGATATCAAAATTGTCGCTAATCCATCAACCCAATAAAAACCATACGCAGATAAACTAAGCGCAATAAGTACTGTCGCATTAAGCCACAAGTCAGATTTATAATGAAGTGAATCAGCTTTAATCGCAATACTTCCGGTTTTAGCCACAACATGCGTTTGGTAACGAATTAAAATAAAAGTTACTAATAACGCAAAAATGGATACAGCGATACCAAGCTCTGAACGTTCGATCGGCTGAGGATCTAATAATGCGCTAATACCATGCAGCATTAATAAAATAGATGAGCCAACAATGAACGCTGATTGCACTAATCCAGCTAAAGATTCTGCTTTACCATGGCCAAAGCGATGCGCATCATCCGCTGGCTCTAAAGCATATTTAATAGCAAACAAATTAATGATGGATGCACCAATATCTAAAAATGAATCCGTCAATGAGGCTAATATTGATGCCGACCCAGTGGCAAACCACACAAACAATTTACTACATAATAAAATGACCGCTGTAGCAACAGAAGCATAACTGGCTCGTTTAATTAATTGTTCATGATCAGAATCTATCACAGAGTTACCCTTTATATTATCTATGCGTTTATTATAAACTGGGGTAATAGAAAAACAACGTGAAGTTATTCACTTAAACAACCTATAAATCAAAGAAAATAGGGAAAATAAAAATATTCTGTTGTTATTTTAGGATAGCAGCAACACATAGATATAATTAGGGCTTAAATCCTAGTTCGTTCATCTAAAATTGTAGTAATAAATACTGTGTAATTAAGCCTAAACCATAAATAAAGCAATTACGTAGCACCTCACAATCTTCAGCTCTTTAATTGAAGATTGCATTGTTTATTACACGATCTTAGTTAAACTGACTAGGTATCACTATTTTTTATAATGCTGAAACAAAAATGTAAAACAAGGTAAATCTTCGAATTATTTACCGCTTAACCCAGTATCCTAATACAATAAAAACAATTAACAGAGTACCTAATATGACTAAATTATTACTAATTGATGACGATAAAGAGCTCGCCGAATTACTCGCTGAATTTCTAAGTCTCGAAGATTTCGATGTCGATATGGTACATGATGGTGAAGCGGGTTTAGCCGCAATTAGAAGTAGTCAATATGATATGGTACTTTTAGATGTCATGATGCCAAAACTAAACGGTTTTGAAGTATTAAAAAAACTTCGAGTAGATAACAGCACACCGGTCTTAATGTTAACCGCAAAAGGCGATGAAATTGACCGTGTACTTGGTTTGGAAATGGGTGCCGATGATTATTTACCAAAACCATTTAGTGATCGTGAGCTATTAGCTCGAATTAAAGCTGTATTACGTCGAATCGAGCCAACGACATCAACCAAAAAAACAGAATTGTTGACACATTTAGACATTGAAATAAACAGCCGAACCCAGGAGGCATGGTGTCAAAGTATTCTGCTTGACTTAACCAGTACCGAGCTAATGTTATTAGAGGCACTAATCTCATCGCCTGGTACGATCCTAACCAAAGCTGATTTAAGCGATCAAGTACTGGGGAAAAAGCTAACACCATTTGACCGTAGTATTGATATGCATTTAAGTAATTTACGTAAGAAGTTACCAGAAAGAAAAGATGAAAAAATGCGAATTCGTACGCTCCGTGGTCGTGGTTATATGTGGCTAGATACATAACCAGCCCATCTTACGCTTCTATTATTTTTGAAATAAGGTTATTAACACGTGCTGAGTCGCAAATTGAATCAACTGTTCGTTAAAATTTTTGTCTGGTTTTGGTGTATGCTACTACTTGTGGTTGCTGTCGTTATAGCACTACCAACCTTAGATAGCCGAATCATGAAACAACTTGATCCGCGCTCAGCTAGCATTTTAAATAGCATTGCACATAATATCTCTAGCTCTGCAGATCGCTATCCGAACATCCCATTACAAGTGTTAATAACCCCTAAAGAAGCACAGACAAAACATTTTTATTTGGTTAGTGAAAATGGCGATATCATTTCAAGTAGCAAAGCTTCTAAAGCCATTCGTCGCTTTATTTTGCAAAGTGAAGAATCGCCGAAACCGAAAGTAAAACAATATAAAAACTGGTTAATGACTGGACCAATACCAATAAAACTACGTGGTGAACAATTTCAGCTGTATGCAGCACAACAGTTACCAGCAGAGCACAACATATGGTTAATTAATGTATTAGATAGGCCATTTCTATTACTTTTCATTACTATGTTTGTCAGTATGCCGTTATGTGCACTACTCGCATGGCATATTTCGAAACCATTACAAAAATTACAAAGAACCGCATCCGAGATCACCGACGGTAATTTAGATGCTGTCGTTCCAGCGACTCAGAGACAAGATGAGATTGGTGAATTAGCGCGAAGTCTACGTACTATGATGCTTTCTATCCGTGAACATATTTCACTTCAGCATCGTTTATTGAGTGATATCTCTCATGAGTTGAGATCGCCCTTAACACGGCTGAAAATGTCAGTTGCATTATCTAAGCGCCATTATGGTGAGACCAAAGAGATCGTGCGTATTGATAATGAGTCGCAGCGTTTAGAAGAGATGATTGCAGCACTATTAAACTTATCGAAAACACAATTAAATGCCACAACCAAAGAATCATTTAATCTAGACTCACTGTTACAGCCTATTTGCGATGATGCTATTTTCGAGGCGGAGCAATTAGACAAAAATTTCAGTCATCAGCCTATTCCAGACTTGGATATCAAAGGTTTTCCAGCACTCTTCGGCAGCGCTATAGAGAATGTTATTCGTAATGCATTGCGCTATGCTAATCAACAAGTTCATTTAGCGGTAATCAGTGACCTAGATAAAATAACATTTGTGATAACTGATGACGGTCCTGGTGTGCCAGAAGATGAGATAGAACAGATATTCAAACCGTTTTACCGCGTATCACAAGCGCGCGATCGAGAATCCGGAGGGGCAGGTTTGGGACTCGCAATAACGGATAATGCAATCCGACAGCATCATGGCGAGATACGGGCAAGCAATAGAGATACTCAAGGTTTAAAAATCGCTATTACTATACCTATGATCTAATGGGCTCATCTGTGGTTTAACGGGAGCAGAAGATACTTAAAATCTTATTTATCTTCTGCTTTTTTATCCTTTTCAACCTGCGGACGCAATGGAGTTTTTGTATCTAAATCAGGAAACATCTTTTCTATTTGTCGACGCTGTTCTACCCGCGCTTTTTTCTTCTCATATATTTCAGTATCCAGATCATCAAAGAACATATTAATCAAAATATTTAAGCTAAAAGGTATCGCACTTAATACTACCAAGCCTATCACGATCAAAGTACTACGCTTTTTCATCACTTTTACCATTAGGTTGTTAAATTTGCTATTCTACGCAAAGTACCTACGTTATATAACCCTGAACTGAGACTTTATTATGTTACAAGTAGCACTATTTGAACCTGAGATCCCACCAAATACAGGTAATATCATTCGCCTTTGTGCCAACTCTGGTTTCAAATTACATTTAATCGAACCGCTTGGTTTTGAATGGGATGATAAAAGGGTAAAACGTGCGGGACTGGATTATCATGAATTTGCAGACGTAAAACGTCATGCTAATTATCAAGCATTTTTAGATTGTGTAGGTGATGCTCGTATTTTTGCATGTACAACCAAAGGCACAAAATACCATCATGAAGCACAATACCAAGCAGGTGATGTTTTATTATTTGGACCTGAAACACGTGGTCTACCGCCAGAAGTACTCGATACATTGCCACAAGAGCAAAAGGTAAGAATTCCGATGCTACCAGAGAGTCGCAGCATGAATCTATCGAACGCGGTATCTGTTTTCATCTATGAAAGCTGGCGCCAACTGGATTTTTCGGGTTCAAAATAAAAAGAAAGGGTGATAGAAAAAATTCCTATCACCCTTATCGTAAAATTATTTATAATCGTTATTTTACTAGATTAGCCGCATGAAAGCGCATATGCTTTTCAATAAACGTAGCGATAAAATAGTAACTATGATCATAACCATCATGCATTTCTAGCGTGAGAGGATAACCTTTTTTCTCTGCCGCAGCAGTCAACATATTCGGCTTGAGTTGCTCATCCAAGAATGAATCATCTTTTCCTTGTTCGACCATTGCTGGTACAAACGTTTCTGCTTTAGCCATCAGTAAACTAGCATCGTATTCTTGCCATGTTGCTTTGTCTTTACCTAAATAGTTTTGCAGCGCTTTTTGCCCCCAAGGGCAATTAATCGGATTACTAATCGGGCTAAATGCCGTTACTGAACGATAACGCTCAGGATTACGCAATGCCATCACTAATGCACCGTGACCACCCATTGAGTGACCACTGATGACACGCTCTTGTGTCACTGGGAAATTAGCTTCAATTAATGCAGGCAATTCATTGAGCACATAGTCATACATTTGATAATGTGTGTTCCACGGTGCTTGTGTGGCATTCACATAGAATCCAGCACCTAAACCAAAATCATACGCTTGGTCAACATCATCAGGTACACCTTCACCACGCGGACTAGTATCCGGTGCCACGATCGCAATACCCAGTTCTGCAGCAATACGCTGAGCACCGGCTTTTTGCATAAAGTTTTCATCAGTACACGTCAGGCCTGACAACCAATACATCACAGGTACTTTACGCATATTGGATGCTTGCGGTGGTAAATACACAGCAAAACGCATCTGACAGTTTAGTACAGTCGACGCATGGTTATATTGATGCTGCCAACCGCCAAACATTTTATTACTACTAACAACTTCTATAGACATGACAAACCTTTACTAGTCGTCCCGCTATGTAGATTATAAATAGCGGGACATATTTTAATTACTTATCGAAATGAATAACGGTACGGATACTTTCACCGCGATGCATTAAATCAAATGATTCATTGATATCTTCAAGACCCATGGTATGCGTAATGAAATCACTTAATTTGAATTCACCTTGTAGGTAACGTTCAACGTAATCAGGTAGTTCTGTACGGCCTTTAACACCACCGAATGCAGAACCACGCCATACACGACCAGTTACTAGTTGGAATGGACGTGTTGAGATCTCTTGACCTGCGCCCGCTACACCAATTACAACTGATTCGCCCCAACCTTTATGACAACATTCTAATGCAGAACGCATTAAGTTAACGTTACCAATACATTCGAATGAGTAATCTACACCACCGTCAGTTAATTCAACGATAACGTCTTGAATAGGCTTGTCATAATCTTTTGGATTAATGAAGTCTGTTGCACCTAATTTCTTCGCTAGTTCGAATTTACTTTCGTTAATATCGATGGCAATAATACGACTGGCCTTAGCCATCGTTGCACCGATAACAGCTGAAAGACCGATACCGCCTAGACCGAAGATAGCAACAGTTGCGCCTTCTTCAACTTTAGCCGTATTCATTACCGCGCCCATACCTGTCGTTACACCACAACCAAGTAGACATACTTCTTCAAGCGGTGCTTCTTTGTTAACTTTCGCTAACGAAATTTCTGGTAATACAGTGTATTCAGAGAATGTTGAGCAACCCATGTAATGAAAGATTGGCTGACCGTCTTTATAAAAACGCGTCGTGCCATCAGGCATTAAGCCTTTACCTTGTGTTTCACGGATCTGTTGGCAAAGGTTAGTTTTACCTGATTTACAGAACTTACATTCGCCACATTCTGGCGTATATAAAGGGATAACATGATCGCCAACTTGCACGCTCGTCACACCTTCGCCTATTTGTTCTACAATACCGCCACCTTCGTGACCTAAAATTACGGGGAAGATACCCTCTGGATCATCTCCCGATAATGTGAATGCATCGGTATGACATACGCCAGATGCGATCACTTTAACTAACACTTCACCTTTTCTTGGTAACATTACATCCACTTCTTCGATTGATAGTGGTTGCTTTGGACCCCAAGCAATAGCCGCTTTAGATTTAATAAATTTGTCAGTCATGTTCATCTCCATTGGGATAAAATTAATATCATCGTTAATGCTTATCTCTGCATCACGACCAGTCATACTGTATGGCGTTCATTATATTCATTTGCACAGTAATGATAATACCCTTTAAACACAAATTACTTTTACCCAGATGTAACAATAAAAAGGAAAGCAAAAATACCGCGGTAATTTCATCTTTCTTTTTCGTTAATAACGAACTTGATAACAGTGCTGTATTATCAGGAAGGCTTAAACCTCTTCAGTATAGTCGATAGAATTTCATTGCATGATCTTCTCTTGTAGCGAAGGGGATAGCAACCAAGCGAGTGATAAACCACGGGCAAGCATAAAAGTATTCATCGCCAGCCATAAAGCATGATTACCTAATCCACTGCTAATAACATATGTAGGTAAGAATATACAAACGACACAAAATAACATGCTGTTACGCATATCTTTTGCCCGAGTTGCACCAATAAATACACCATCAAATACAAAACACCATACAGCTGTAAAGGGTAATAACACTAACCAAGGTAAATACTCAACAGCAATGGTATTAACACTTTCTATATCCGTGATCATATGCACTATTCCCTCGCCAAAGATGAAAAAAATCGTAGAGAAAACAACGGAAAATATACCCGCCCAGATCAATGACGCGAGAATTGATTGACGATAAGCAAGGGTATTTTTAGCGCCAACCGCCTTACCGACCATCGCTTCCACCGCGTAAGCCACGCCATCCAGCGCAAAAGAGATAAACATCAGAAAATTGAGTAACACCGCATTAGCCGCAATATACTCATCACCAAAACTTGCAGCTTTAAATGTCATGAAGGCGAATGTCAGTTGTAAACAGAGCGAACGGATAAATATATCACGGTTGAGTGACAGTAAGCCCTGTAATTTATCTGATGCAAATAAACGACTGATAATGTCAGATCTATGAGGTAACGAAATCTTACCGAGCTGCTTTAATACTAATAATAAGCCAAATAACAAAGCGGCATACTCTGCAATCACCGACGCAGCCGCAGCGCCCTCTACACCCCATTCTAAATTCACCACAAATAAAATATCTAAGAAAATATTAAACACGTTAGCAATAATTAATAACAGCATCGGCGCTTTCATATTTTGCAGGCCTATTAACCAACCTAATATCGCAAAATTAAATAACGCAGCGGGGATACCCCACATACGAATCGATAAATAGGCCTGTGCATTTTGTTGTACATTGTCACTTGCTTCCGTCAGCATTAAGGCTAATTCAACAATATAATTTTTACACAACAGTAATAAAACGGATAAACAAAACGCAATTAACAAGGCGTGTGCGAGCGTCATTAATATCGCAGAACTATCTTGTTTACCAAATGCCTGTGCAGTCAATCCTGTTGTCGACATGCGTAAGAAATTACACATAGAGACAATAAACATAACCACAGTGGAACCCAATGCTACGCCACCGAGATACCAAGCTTGTTCAAGATGACCAATAACGATGCTATCAACCAAACCTAGTAGTGGAATACTGATATTTGACAAGATCATTGGCAATGCCAACGCGATGATATTTCGATGCACCGAAGTAGGAATAGATAACCACATAGACAAATTCAACTTTGTAGAGGGAAATAAAAGAGGCCAGAGTCTATCTAACTTCAATTATGAAACAAAGTATTACCTATCGAAAATTAAAACAACTCTATTTCACCTTCATCCATCGACCCCGTACTGATCGTCTTCTGTTGTACTTGCAGTGATTGCTGTTTTAACTGTTCAGCGGCAACTTTGAGCTTATCAATAAAAGTATGCTGCTCAATATGCGCATCTGCTGATAGTAATTCGCTACACGCAAATAATACTTGCTTCATATTCTCAGCTTGCAATAAGTTGTGCTCGGATAATTGACTGATGATATCTTCAACCTGCAGACTTCTAACAGAATCATTAACGCATACTTGAGTATCAACCGATAAACTCATGAGATTATCTAAGTTTATTTCTAAGCTTTCTTCTAATTGGACAAATTTAATTAATTCTTGGTGTAACCGCGCTTGTGTCTGCGATGATTTTTCAGCATTATCTTTCGCTAACGATTCAACCATTGATTTCGCTTCAACGAATGTTGCCATCGCTTGTGTCACTTGTCCTCTGATATCCTCATTAAATTTATTTGAAGTATCAGATAATAATCGCATTTCTTGTGCTACAACGGCAAAACCACGTCCCATCTCTCCAGCCCGAGCAGCTTCAATCGCTGCATTCAAGGAAAGTAAATTGGTTTGCCTAGCGATTTTCTGTGCATTTTCAACAAGCCCATTAATATTATTCATCTGACTTTCCATCACTGCGATCTTATTGACGGCATCATTACTTTGCGCGGTAGTCTCCATCATTAAATCAGAACAAATATTAAGAAACTGGTGTGTTGATTCAATGAATGTTTTTAAATCAATTGCATCAGGATCATAATATTCTTTCCCTGTAAGGGCTAAGGCTTTATCTTTAGAGATACTGAGCAGTACTTTATGTAAAGATGCGGATTGCTCTGCTGACATACGCAATAACTGATAAAAAGCGCTATTTAAGGTGATAAACGACTCACTATTAATTTGCTGGGTTTTATTCAAACCATCTTTTAATTCATCAATACGTGGCGGGATCTCTTCTTGTAGCATACTGAGCAACATCGCTTTGGTATTCATCGACGTGATATGCTCACTTTTTTCTTCCACGGGTTTCTCTACCGACTTCTTATAAAGAGTAAATAGAGCTATCGACATAAGTATTAATGTGACGAACGCTGCACCAGCCGCAAGCCATTCCTGTAAAAGCAACATCAACAAGAATGGCAGCAGCGCAACACCTTGATAAAAATTAAATCGAGTCATAAGCAACCCCTTTCGCTTTACCTGTTTTCTTTTGTACCAATGCCGCTAACTTAGGGGCAATTAACGGCAAACTTAATATATCCATAACAGCACCAAGCTGAACCGCGGCACCAGGCATCCCCCAAACAACGGATGACGCTTCATCTTGCGCGATAGTGACGGCATCAGTCTGTCGCATCGACAATAATCCCTCAGCCCCATCTTTCCCCATGCCAGTTAGCATGACACCAATCGCTTTAGCCCCATAAGTTGTAGCAACAGAATCAAATAACACGTCCACTGACGGTTTATGCCGATTAACCGCAGGACCATCAAATAATTGGCAAGTGTAACGTCGTCCAGATTTATGCACCTTTAAATGGCAATCGCCAGGAGCTATATATACATGATTAGGTTCAATAATTTGCTCACTAGTTACTTCAATCACAGTTAAACGGCAATTGTCGTTTAGACGCTTTGCAAACGCCCCACTGAAATTTTTTGGGATATGCTGGGTCACAACAACCGGAGGAAAAGGGGGAGCTAATGGCGTCAGTAATTCTCGCAATGCTTCTGTTCCTCCCGTTGAAGCACCAATCGCAATTAATCGTTCTGCTTGTATTTCTTGGCTTGCCGGTAAAGCTATCACCGGGGTTTTCATAACGCGTAAGTTTGCATTGCTGGCTAATTTAACTTTAGCACACAGTTCATCGCCAAAATAACCAAATGATTGTGCGCTGTTATCAGTGGGTTTAGCAATAAAATCAAAGGCCCCTAACTCCAGAGCTTTCAATGTCACTGGCGCACCTTTTGATGTCAAGGTTGATACCATGACAACAGGCATTGGACGTAATCGCATTAAATTGTCTAAGAAAGAGAGACCGTTCATCCCTGGCATCTCAACATCCAGTGTTAATACATCTGGCTGTAGTTTTTTAATTTTTTCACGTGCATCAAAAGGATCGACGGCACTGCCAACAACATCAATCTCCGAATCTGAGTGAAGTAATGTCATTAATATCTTTCTCATTAATACAGAGTCATCGACAACAAGCACTTTTATTTTCTGCATAGAAGATATCCCTATAGCGCCGTTAAAATGGTGAGATAAAACGACCTTAACGTTGATAAATCGTTTGACCGACAAGACTAAAATGGGTGTTAAAACGTTGCAGACTTTCAGAATGACCAATAAAAAGATATCCACCGGGTTTAAGTAGCGAATAAAATCGTTGGACTAATTTTTTAGTCGTTTCCTCGTTGAAATAAATAAATACATTACGACAAAATATCGCATCAAACTGTCCCTTCATTGGCCATTTAGCAAGTAAGTTAAGCTGTTTAAAAGCAATTAGCTGCCTCACTTTTTCACTCATAACGTACTGATGAGAGTTATTCATATCGGGACAATATTGCAGGCGATAATCGATAGCGATCCCAGCCAGGTCATCATAGTAACCAGCAGTAGCATGAGACAGCACCTTACTATCTAGGTCTGTTGCTAATATTTTTGCATCCCAATAACGTAATTGGTTCTCAATTGTCATGGCTATCGAATATGCTTCCTGCCCAGTTGAGCACCCCGCAGACCATATTCTCAGTTTTTTATCTGGATTATTACGCTTAAAATCAGGCAGTGCGACTTGTTGTAAAAAATCAAAATGATATCGTTCACGAAAAAAACCAGTTAGATTTGTGGTGATCGCATTAATGAACTCGTTCAACTCGCCACTATAGCCATCTTGTAACAATTGGCAGTAAGCTGAAAAGCCACTTATCTTGAGATATCGGATCCTTTTCATCACCCGCGCATAAAGCATATCTCGCTTGGATTCACCGAGTACAATTCCCGATTGACTAAAGACCAGTTGCGTTAAATAATGAAAATCTATATCCGACATACACATGTTATTTAAGGTATCCCCCTTAGTTTCACTGTATAGCAGAGGAATAACTATATTAGTCATTAGCAACTATTGATGATTGCGTATTATGTCCTTTTATTTGCTCGATATTTTGAAACTGCTCTAAATCTAACAATAGACTTGAGCTGAGTAATACCACCATTTTATTGTTAATTGATATTAATCCTCGAATAACACTTGGGCCATAATCTTGACCCCATTGCGGCGGTAAATTAATATCGCCATGTGCGATCGTATGTACATCAGAGACAGCATCGACAACTAACCCCATTATTTTTGATTTATCTTCGACTAATACTTTCACGACAATAACGACTGTCGTCGTGCTGTATTCAATATTATTGAAACCAAATTTTTGTCGTAAATCCACAATAGGAACAATCGTGCCACGTAAATTAATCACGCCTTTCACATACTGCGGCATGTTAGGGATCTCGGTACAAGGTTCCCACCCACGAATCTCTTGTACATCTAATATTTCAACACCATATTCTTCATCTGCCATTATAAAAGTCAAAAATTGGGTTGATTGTTCACCTGTATCAATGTCAGCCTGCATACTACTCTCCATATCAATACCTTCTATTTAAGCGGCAACATGTGCACGCAGACCTTGCATTTGGCATCGTTCGGTTGTGATTATTTTGACAATATCCGCAATATCTAAGATTAAAGCGACCGTTCCGTTCCCTAAAATAGTGGCACCAGATACACAGCTAACCTTCATAAAATTATCTTCTAAATTTTTAATCACGACTTGCTGCTGTGCAGCCAAATCATCCACTAATAAACCATATTTATTACAGCCAC
Organism: Moritella sp. 28; assembly: GCF_018219435.1. Taxonomy (NCBI): domain Bacteria; kingdom Pseudomonadati; phylum Pseudomonadota; class Gammaproteobacteria; order Alteromonadales; family Moritellaceae; genus Moritella; species Moritella sp. 28. The sequence goes on from NZ_CP056121.1 coordinate 4,892,578, forward strand.
TTTCAACCACAACTAATAGTCCATCGGTAATATGCTCTAAACTCGTTTCATGGTTTAGTACTCGGTAGAGTCGAATAATAGGAATAAATTCATCACGTAATTTAAAGACCTCAGTTTGATCCGCCAACTTAGTCACCATGCCATCTTTCAGCTGCAGTGACTCAATGATTGACATTATAGGTAAGATATACGTTTTATTACCGATTTTGATTAGTTGACCATCCATAATAGAAAGCGTTAATGGCAAGCGAATCGAAAAACAACTGCCCTCTCCATCATGAGACTCAACCTTAATATCACCACCAAGCGATTCAATGTTTCTCTTCACCACGTCCATGCCGACGCCACGACCAGAAATGTCACTGATCGTTTCCACTGTTGAAAACCCAGGTGCAAAAATTAATTCATCAATTTGACTATTACTATAATGCTGGTCTTGATTAGCAATTCCGTTTTCAATGGCTTTAGCATGAATTTTTGCTCTGTTTAATCCTCGACCATCATCGCGGATCTCAATAATAATTTCACCACTTTGATGAAATGCCGTGATCCCCAAACAAGCAACGTCACTTTTACCAGCCAATTTACGCTCTCCGATGGTTTCAATACCATGGTCTAAAGCGTTACGAACGAGATGCATAATTGGGTCAGAGATCTTTTCAAGCATAATTTTATCTAGCTCAGTTTCTTCACCTTGCATCCTAAGCAGTACGTTTTTACCTAATTTCCCACTTAGATCCCTTACCATTCTAGGTATACGATTAAAGGCGAATTGGATCGGCAACATTCTTATTTTCATCACACTGTCTTGCATCTCACGGGTATGCTGAGATAATTGAATCAAGCCTTTTTTAAACTCAGGTAGCCTCTCAGCAGAAAAATCCTGACCAAGCTCACCGAGCATCGCTTGGGTGATCACTAATTCACCGACCATATTGATTAACGCATCAACTTTATCGATTGATACTCGAATTGAATTTATTTCAGTCGGCGCGTTATTCATTATTGTTTTCGATACAACTGGAGTCATCACAGATTCGGCTAAAGCATGATCAGTATTACCATATTCTGCCTTTGAATTAGAGAAAGTATTAGAATGTATAATGATGATTGTTGAGTCATCTGCAACCCATTCGAATATTTCTTTTATTTGCGATTCACTGATGTTGCTAATTAATTCAAGTTCCCAGCTCACATAAATATCTTCTGGTAATAACAGCTCCCATAATGGGAGGTCCGCAATCTTGGGGGTTACTTTTAGCTCGCCCATCTCCTGTAATTCAGCAAAGATTAAACGTGGCTCATTACCTTGTTTTAAAATATCCGGACCGGGAATAAAATTAATTAACCAATAACCGTCATCGTGTGCATTAGTTGCTAATTCGGCAACATCCGTCACCGCTATTTCATCACCATTCGGTAATGCTTGTTGATTCATATCTCTTTGCAAAAATTGGTTATATTGATACTTAAGCTCTTCTACAATGTCAGGGATTGATTCTAAATCACAGGCTAATAGTTGGACCCACTCTCTTAAACAATCAACAGTTTGTAAAAAAAGACTAATATGATCGTCAGTAAGGACTAAAGTCCCAGCGCGTAGATCATCTAATAATGTTTCTGCGACATGAGTAAATTCTGTCAGTTGATTAAAACCGAATGTGCCCGCGCCCCCTTTAATGGAATGAGCAACCCGAAAAATCGTATTAATCACTTCGCTATCAACTGCACCAGGCGTTAGCTTTAGCAATTCAGTTTCCATCACTTCTAACCCTTCGACACATTCTTCAATAAATACCTGTTGAAATTGTTTGAGATCGATATCCATGCTTACCTCAATACTTTTTGCACGGTAGCAATGAGTTTTTCAGGATTAAAAGGTTTAACGATCCACCCAGTCGCACCAGCAGATTTACCAGCCATCTTTTTATCACTACCCGATTCTGTGGTTAACATTAAGATAGGCGTAAATTTATACGCTCGCTCATTACGCAGTTGGCTAATTAAGCTAATACCGTCCATCCGAGGCATATTAATATCAGAAATAATAAGATCAAAATTCCCCATTTTAGCTTTTTCTAATCCATCCACACCATCAACGGCGGCATCGACGTGATAACCAGCCTGCTTTAGGGTAAATTGAACCATTTCACGAATGGATACCGAGTCATCTACAGCTAATATTCGTTTCATGAGAAAACCTCATACTAATGCGTAATTAAAATATACGTCGAACCCCAGAGCTTGAACAACAGTCGTAAATTTATCCGATGGAGATAAAAAAATGAGGGTCGTATTATGTGTAATTAAATGTTGAGAATAAGCATAAAATAATTGGCAAGTGGCACTGTCTATGTGAGTCACATTACGCGCATCAAGTACTTGAGATGACGCTTTAATGGGGAGCTGATCAAGTATAACTTTAAGAGTGGAAATCGATGAAACATCGATCTTATCATCCAACGTCATAGCAATAACGTATTGTTCCATAAACTAATCCTATATTTGTACCAGCGTACCGACAAACAAATTAAATATTTATTTTTATATCTCATGTTGAGTATAGGAAAAGAAAAAATTAATAGGTAGAAGATGATCAGAACTGTGATGTTAAAGCAAGATTTGAAAACGATTTCTAAATTTAAAGATAGGGGATAAGAAATGAAAAAAGAAATATAAAGATAGATAGTCAGCAATAGGATTATTTACTATCTATCTTCAGGCTCGATGGCGTAAGAAGGTGTGATTACATCCAATCGGTATTACGAATAATACCGACAGCGACACCTTCAATATCAAAATGTTGGAAATTTAAATCAACACGAATTGTGCTCATTTCATCATTCTCAGGGTGCAGTAAGATTTCACAGCCCTGCTGTTCAAAGCGCTTAACAGTTACTTCATCGTCAACGCGCGCAACAACAACTTGGCCTTTACTGATATTTTTAGTTTTATGTACAGCTAATAAATCGCCATCCATAATCCCAATATTACGCATACTTTCGCCACGTACACGCAGTAAAAAATCTGCCGTTGGTGTAAACATTGAAGGGTCAACATTATAGTGTGCTTCAATATGTTCTTGCGCTAAAATTGGCTCACCGGCGGCAACCTGCCCAATTAAAGGTAAACCACTGTCATTACTGGCTTGCTCAGCATCAACCAACAAACGAATACCACGAGAAGTACCCGCAAGAATTTCGATATGGCCCTTTCGTGCTAATGCCTTTAAATGCTCTTCCGCAGCATTAGGTGAACGGAAACCAAGTTCCTTAGCAATTTCAGCTCGGGTCGGTGGCATACCAGTATTTTTAATATGTTGTTTAACTAATTCAAATACTTCTGCTTGTCTTTGTGTCAATGCTTTCATCATGAACCCTAACTGGTTTTATATACAGTTTCTTGTAATTATATACAGTATTGTCAAGTTTGCAATATATGCCTTGAGTATATCTGGATAATAATGAATTAATCGTTTGCTGGCGCTGAAACACAGATTTATGGCTACACATCTGATATTATTGGAGCAAGCACTCTCGCACTTTATACAACAGAATGATAACACCTATGCAACAAACACCGTCAATGTTAAGTCGAAGTTTCGTTAACGGCTTAGTTAAATCTCAGTACGTACCAGATAACCCCGTTGATGCGTTAAATCTAGATTTAACACGTCCTATTGTTTATGCTTTAAAAACTAAATCGATGACCGATCTCGTGGCATTACAGCGAGCTTGTAAAGAACGAGGCTTACCCGACCCCCTTACACCAATAAAAGTGAACGGGGTCATCATTCCCAGTTATGTTTGCTTAGATAATCCAGCGCCCCTCTTCGGCCGAGTAAAAGATACTGACGTATTTTTTGACGAATTCCAACAGCTATTACGCTTACATAAAGATGATAAAGCCCTTGATATTCAATTGATGCCAGTCGCATTGTTTTGGGGACGCGCACCCGGTAAAGAAGGTCAAATACCACTACTATCATTAGCAAACAGTATTTCACCAAGCCGTTTACGTAAAACAATCATTGTGGGTCTTAACCGTAAAGATAACTTGGTTCGTTTTAACAAACCGGTATCACTGCGTTTCATGGCCGATCAGCACGGCACCGATGAAAAAATCGTACAGAAATTAATTCGTGTTGCTAAGATCCATTTCAGTCGTCAAAAATTAGCCGCATCAGGCCCTAAACTACCTAACCGCTACCAACTTGTTGAACAACTACTGCGTAATCCAGAAGTTAAAAAAGCCATTCAAGTTGAGATCGCTGAGCATAATATTTCAGCAACAAAAGCGGAAAAGCGAGCCAATGATTACATCGATGAAATTGCCAGTGATTTTTCGTATAAACTCGTAAAAAACACCAGTAATTTTATGAGCTGGTTATGGAATAAGATCTACAGCGGTATCAAAGTTAATAACGCCGAACAAGTGCGTAAACTTGCCGCCGACGGTCATGAAATTGTATTTATGCCTTGTCATCGTAGCCACATGGATTACTTACTTATTTCTTATGTTATTTACAATGAAGGTTTGATCCCACCACACATTGCCGCCGGTATAAATCTTAACTTCTTCCCTGCTGGCCCTATGTTCCGTCGTGGCGGCGCATTCTTTTTACGTCGTACGTTTAAAGGCAATAAACTTTATGCAACCGTATTCAGAGAGTACCTAAGCTTATTATTCTCAAAAGGATATTCCGTTGAATTCTTTACTGAGGGTGGCCGAAGCCGTACCGGACGTTTATTACCACCAAAAACCGGTATGCTTAACATGACATTACAAGCGATGTTAAGAGAACAAAGCCGACCTATTACATTAGTGCCGGTATATCTAGGCTACGATCATGTGATGGAAGTGAGTACCTACGTAAAAGAGTTATCAGGGGCTCATAAGAAAAAGGAAAGTATATTCCAAGTATTTGGGATCGCCAGAAAGCTTAAAAATTATGGCCAAGCATTTGTTAACTTTGGTGAACCGATCAACCTTAACCAATATTTAAATCAACACGTTGAAAACTGGCGTGATGATATGAATATGCCGGTTGAAGAACAGCCTAAATGGCTAAACCAAACAACTCGCGATCTTGCGAATAAAGTGATGATAAATATCAATAGTGCCGCTGCGGTAAATGCTTTAACGATTTGCGCAGTAATTTTACACGCCGCGCCACATAAGGCTCTGAGCCGAGAAATTTTGGTGAAGCAAATTGATAGTTACTTAAAATTACTTCGTAACAACCCGTATAGTGAATTTAGTACCTTACCAGAAAACAGTGCAGAAGAGATTCTAGACCAAGCGATCTCGCTGAAAAAATTCACCGTACGTGAAGATAGCTTAGGACAAATGCTATCGATGTCATATGAACAAGCTGTACTATTAACCTTCTACCGTAATAATATTTTACACCTGTTTGCACTACCGTCATTAATTGCGGCAATCGTGACAGAAAAACCACAGACCAGTGTAGAAGAAATTAATGGTAAAGTTCGCCAGCTTTATCCCTTAATTCAAGCGGAATTGTTCTTGAAATATTCAGACGATGAATTAGATGATTGTATCACTGATACGCTAACTGAGATGCAGACACAGGGATTAATAGTCAATAGTGACAATGTCATTATACCGGTTAACGAACACTTAATGTCACTAAGACTGCTTGCTGCAAGCATCCAAGAAACGCTACAACGTTATGCGATTGTACTGACCGTATTAGAGCATAACCAAGTCATTGAAAAGAGCCTACTCGAAGATCGTAGTCAGTTAATTGCCGAACGTTTATCATCGCTAAATGGTGTGAGTGCGCCAGAGTTTTTTGATAAGAAAGTACTCGCTATCTTTATTAATAAACTCCAAGAGCTGCACTACTTATCTGATGAAGGCACAGCTAAAGCTGATAAAATTAGTCAGTTAGCGAATATAGTCAGAAGCTTGACCACGCTTGAAGTGAAGCAAACAATCTCGGATGTAATGCTTAGCCAGCAGTCTAGTGACGACTAGGTAACTATCACGTATGAGAATATTACGTAAACATAGAAAAGTCTCCCTTTAAACATTGTATGTTTTGAATAAATAAAAAGGAGCTGAAGCTCCTTTTTATTTATTCCTGATTACTCACCTAAGAGACTACATGGCCAAAATACCACTATTGAAGTTTTGTTACGCCCTCATGCACACATAAAAACGGAGACGTAATGCCACCATACGCTCCAGGCCCGCCTCTATTAGGCACATCAAATATTCCGTGATTCCCATAATAACCATCCCCCTTTTTAAACGTTTCAAAAGAGTCTCGAATATTGTCTTCAATAATGGGGAGCGAGCTAGACATAAAATAGTCAACGGACCATGTTGTATCATTAGCCTCATACAATTCAGCCATGAACGCCGAGTTAGCATACAAAGTATTGTATGACGCCTCTCGCCTCTGCGCCACAGGGTCATATTTATCACCTATCAGTGGAAGCTTCCAGCCATTATTACTTTCACAGAAAGCGATAGCGTCCTGACCAGATAAAGGCGTCTCAAAAGATGTCGTGTACATAGCGTATCCATAGGCGGTTTGATTATTTTTTTTATCCTCCGAAGAGGGCTGATAGGGAATGGTGATCATATATTCATCACCAACCTTTTTCCAAACCAGTACGTCATTAAAGTCTAACCCTTCAGGAATAAAAATAGATACGGTCATCAGTTCTTTATCTGTATTAGGATTACTAATAGTAATGTCGTTTGCTCCAACGTAAAGTTCAGATATCAAGTCACTATGGTCAAAAAAACAAGTATTAGCTACACTCGACTCTAAGTTAGTCCCTGTATTAAGGTTATGTAAAGTACATTTAATTTGGCTGGTCGTTTGTATGAAAGATACCAATAAATCATTCTCCTCCCCCCAGTAAACTTCCGCTTTATGAGGCAAAATCTTAAGTGCTTTATAATTACTTCCGTTACTTCCGTTACTTCCGTTACTTCCGTTACTTCCGTTACTTCCGTTACTTCCGTTACTTCCATCACAACCAATAAGCCCTAGACTCAGAAGTGTAGCGCAAATAATAAATATTTTTTTCACATTATTTCCCCAATAAAAGAGTGTCATATAATTAATTTTAATAACCTTTTAGTATCCTTTACTTATAATATGTAAAGGCTGTTGAAAAAAAATATTAGTATCTAATGTCACTTCCTCAATAAAATAAAATTGATTAACCAAACAGTTTCAATAGATAAGGAGATAACAGCATATTCAATTCCAAGCTTTAAAAGCTAGTAGACTTTAATATAATGAAAATTGGAATAACATTAATAATTACTAACTACTATATTAGGTCTCAAGTTAATATAGAGCAGCAATTACTTACATTTTCTAACTTAATTCAACGATAAGAAGTCTTCATGGAAGGAACAACAATTTTATTAATGAAGCACATTTAGGGACGACTGCGATTACATTTCGCCTTTGCCTGCTGAGTTACCGCAACCTACGCTTACTATCTTTGTAGCTAATCAATGTTGTCAGTGCGCCTCTTCAGCGGACTTAAAAGGCACACAATATTACTAGGTAAACTTATTTCAACTGTAACGACAAACTACACCAATGATCTGGATATCCACCTACAAATAGCTTAAAAATAAGCTGGCAAAAATAATCATACCGACATAATTATTATGTAGAAATGCTTTAAAACAAGACTCTCGGTCGCGATTCACAATCAAAAATTGTTGATAAATAAATAGTCCAGCAACGATTGTTAAGCCAATAAAGAACACGCTTGGTAAAACCAATAACCAACCTAATAAGCCTAAACATAATAACGATGACAATTGTAATAACCCTACAATCAATTTATCTTTTTTACCGAATAAAATTGCGGTAGATTTAATGCCAATTTTCAAATCATCATCTCGATCAACCATGGCATATAAGGTATCGTAAGCAACTGTCCATAAGATATTTGCCACAAATAATAACCATGCATAACTCGGTACAGAATCTAATTGCGCCGCAAACCCCATCGGAATAGCCCAACCAAATGCCATGCCTAATACAACTTGAGGTAGGTGAGTATAACGCTTCATAAATGGATAGCACGCGGCAAGGCCAACAGCAACAAACGATAATAGTATCGTCAATGTATTCATGGTCAAGACGAGTAAAAATGCGAACAAAGTTAAACCAAAGAAAAACGTCAACGCGGCACGGCTTGATATACGCCCTGCAGCCAGCGGCCTATTTTCAGTGCGTTTTACATGACCATCAACATGACGGTCAGCAAAATCATTAATCACACATCCCGCCGCACGCATTACAATAACCCCTAATGTAAAAACGAGGAGTACATCTAATTTAGGGACCCCTTCAGCAGCAATCCACAGCGCCCACAGCGTTGGCCACAATAACAGCAAGGTGCCAATAGGCTTATCCATACGAGTAAGCTGTATGTAATCTTTCATTTTTGATGTCATGAACGACATAATGTTAACGTCCTTTTATTATTTATACGCTAAGGAATCAGGTAAAAACACTTCAGAAACCAGTAATGACTGTCCGCCTAATAGAAAACACGAGCGACGTCCGAATAGCGATGCTTTAGGGGGAGATGAAAACAGGTGAGATAATGAATATATTTTACTATGTGAATAAAACTCAGCGATTTCAATTTCACTACGCTGCATATCTGGCGCGTTAAACAATACGCTACCTAATGAACGGGTCCCCAGTTTTTCCAATTCACCGCCCGGTGCAGTTAGCGTATTTAATGGCATAACGCTACGCGCAAAAACCCAAGGTATCCCATCAAGTTTTAATAGTACCTCACGAACAAAACCTAAATTATCCGTTAGGTTTAATTTTATCTTTTCATCGTCGGATAATTGATAATGACCTTCCGCTAATATTTCAACCGTAAATGTCTGACAATGCTGCTTCAATCTAGCTGTTAATGACCCCGTATCAACGAGCCAATCATAAAGATTCGCAGATAATTTTTCTTCTAATATAGTTGGCCATAACCACTTCGAATCACAGCCGATGGGGTAGCATGGTAATGCCTGCTCACTAGTACGCGTATTATTTATATTATCTGACATATTATAAATTACTTTTTCAACAACGAAATCAGGCATAATTATCTGCTATTCAGACCAAGATTGTAAGCAGGGACACAAGTTGTTAACTGATTTATTTAATTAATCATTTGAAAGTGAGTATACTGGCTCACAACCAACCTACTTTAACGACTCATTTAACTAAGGATACGGTAAATGAAAAAATTATTCTGGCTCTTGTGCATGATCATGGCCTCAGTATCTTCCACTGCCGTATCTGCTAACGACCACAAGCCGGTGTATATTTATTTCGGCTTAGAGCCGGATATTATTACCAACTATACCAGTGAAACAAACAAAATTGGTTTCATCAGTGTCTCTATAGAATTTATGCTCGCAGATAAAAAAAGCTTAGCTGTGATAGAAAAGCATGAGCCCTTGATCAGGGATAAAATAATTTCATTACTCGGTCAGCAATCACCACAACATTTACGCTCTCTCACAGGCCGAGAAGAGATCAGAAAAATGATCCAAAATGAAGTGAACAGCTTACTAAAACAAGAAAGTGGTGAGGCCGTTATTGAGAATCTATTATTTACCAAATATATATTAATGTAATCAAAAAAGGAGTAAGCCGCTAAGCCTACTCCTTTATCAATTTACATCGCTAATACAATCAGCTAGTCACTTATGCTTTTAAATAGCATTAACGTTTAATCGCATTAATGATCGCAGTCGTGGAGCAACCGTCTTCAAATTGTAAGATATTAACCTTGCCACCATTCGCCAGAACTTGTTTATGCCCAGCGATCTCTTCCACTTTGTAATCACCACCTTTAACTAATACATCAGGTAGTAATTCAGAGATTAAACGCTCTGGTGTTTCTTCAACAAACTCCACAACCCAATCAACGGCACCTAAAGCAGCAAGTACTGTCATACGGCGGTCACAAGTATTAATCGGACGACCAGATCCTTTCAACCCACGTACAGAAGCATCAGAATTAACCGCCAAAATTAAACGTTGCCCCAGTTTACGTGCCGAATTTAAATAAGACACGTGACCCGCATGCAGAATATCAAAACAACCATTAGTCATGACAATCTCTTCGCCACGTAACTTAGCTGATTTAACCGCAATTTTTAACTGCTCTTCGCTTAATACACCAAACCCACTTTCATGAGAGCCGTAAACAGAGTTAGCTAATTCAATCGGGCTTACCGTCGACGTACCAATTTTAGCAACTACAACACTTGCTCCCGCGTTAGCCAATGCACAAGCTTCTTCGAGTGATGAACCCGCTGATACAGCAGCTGCTAATACTGAGATAACCGTATCACCCGCGCCTGTCACGTCATACACTTCTTGTGCTAATGCAGGAAGGTGAAACTCATCTTGTTCAGCTCGAATTAAGGTCATGCCTTTTTCACTACGCGTAACTAATAATGCTTCAAGATCATATTCAGTAATTAATTTTCGACCTTTCTCAACAAGGTCTTGTTCATTCTTACAATGTCCAACAACCGCTTCAAACTCCGATAAATTTGGCGTTAATAAGGTCGCACCACGGTATTTTTCAAAATCACAGCCTTTTGGATCAACAAAAACTTTAACGCCTTGTTGCTTTGCAGCTTGGATCATTTGTTGTACCTCAACCAAGGCGCCTTTGTTATAGTCCGATACGATCATTACTGAATAATCCGAAAAATTATCAATCGTTTTGGCGACTAAAGGTTGGGTATCGACTGCTGCAACAGATTCTTCAAAATCTAATCTAATCACTTGCTGGCCACGGCTTAATACACGTAATTTAGTGATAGTTGGGTAATCATCTAATTGCAAAAAATCACAAATTACATCGACAGCATTCATTTTCCCGCATAGCGCTTGTGCAGCTTCGTCATTACCCGTTAAGCCTAAAAGTTTTGTACTTGCACCTAAAGCCGCAAGGTTAAGCGCAACGTTAGCGGCACCACCAGGGCGATCTTCAACATTATTCACTTTAACAATTGGAACAGGCGCCTCGGGAGAAATACGACTCGAATCGCCCGTCCAATAACGATCTAACATTACATCGCCAACGACTAATATTTTTGAATTGTTAAAGTCAGGTAAAATGATTTCCATTATTCTCTCGATAATTTCTAATTAGAAGATTTAAATTTATAGTCTAAAAATGCTTGGCCACAACCAACCATTAAACCAAGTACATGTGCAGCGTTAGCAACATTAAGACCAAATATAGGGAAAAAGCCGAGCACAAGCCAAACCAGCATAAAACCAACATAAGGCTTGGGTAAACTAATACCCTGTGTTGGCGCTAACCAACCTGTCCACCAAATATAACCGACCAAGGCATAAACCACACCCGATAAACCACCAAAGTTAGGTCCTGCTAATAAAAACTGACCGATATTGGGTATTAACGCAGCAACTAAAAACAACAGTAATAACTTTTTACTGCCCAGCTTATTTTCAATTTGGCCACCAAGATACCACCACCATAATAAATTAAATACCAGGTGTAAAACTGAAAAATGAATGAGCGCAGGGGTAAATAAACGCCAAACCTCACTCAGTGAGGAAACACTTAAATCAAAAGGAAAATGCAGCGCAGCATATATAAATTCATTTTGTGTCAACATGCTAAAATACATCGCGGCAAAGACAACCACACTCAAGGTAAAAATAGTGAGGGTCACTTTACCTGCATGTATCAAAAAGTTGGACAACATATTACCCGAACCATAACTAAAATTTGCCGTACGCGTATCAGCAACATCCCAAGACGCTGCTTGGTATTTATCTTGATAAGGGTCAGCCAAAAACATATCAAGTTCTTGTGATGCAACTTCAACATGGGTCATCGCGGGTAAACAGATCGCAAACCCGTCTTCTGTTTGTGCGACTTTCGCATCAATTTTTTGCACTGCTAAATAATCTACAAAAGCCTGCGCCATACGTGGATTATTAATTACACCAATCTCAATCATGCTATTACCTATTTTGTCACAAACGCACATTCTCGACGCCAAGCTTCAAACCCACCGTCCATGCTATACACGTTTTCAAAGCCTTGTTCCACTAAATATTGCGCCGCGCCTTGACTACTACGCCCATGATAACAAACCACCACCACAGGCACATCAAAGTCCGTTTGCTGCATGAAGTGACCTAACACTGAGTCAGTGAGATGCAATGAATCTTCAATATGTGCATCTGTAAATGATTGAGGGTCACGAATATCGACAATTTTAACGCCTGTACTATCACTGATTAATTGCTGAACTTCATTAATTGAAATATGTTTGAAACTATCCATTATTTTCTCATCTTTAGTGATATTAAGAACTAAAATTTGCTATAAGAACAAAGATACCAAATATTGATGTACTCTTTAAGCATTATCATCCACAAAGGTGGCTATCCCATCAAAGTGAAACCTGTTATATTTCAATTCTAAACAGGCATTAATAAGACTGGAACGAGATATAACGCGCATTAATATTTATAAAATTCAACATCATGATAGAAGATATCAATTGTGAATGATTAATTTAATCACAGTACTAATTTTAAGATTTGCAAACTATGAGCAACTAATATGAATAATGAAATATTTGTTATCAACCTGGATAAATCAACCTCACGTTTAGAAACCTCAGCTCAACAGTTAAAAGCTGCTGGTTTATCTTTCACAAGGATACCAGCCGTCTACGGTGCTGACTTATCTAAAACGGAAAAACACACACACTATAGTAGCGATTTAAATCATAAATTATTCTATCGAAAATTAAATGATGGTGAAATTGGTGCATACCTCAGTCATCGAAAAGCTTGGCAAGCAATTGTAGATAAAGAGCTTGATTATGGCATTGTGTTTGAAGATGACTTTATCTTGCGAGATGATCTAAATAAAGCAATAGAAAATATAAATGCTATCCCATTTGAATGGGATTATATTAAGTTGGCCAGCTATAACAGTAAAGAAATAAAACAAAAAGTAATATACCAAAAACGACTTATAGATATGGATTTAGTCGCCTATACGAAGGTCGTTACAGGGGCTTCTGCTACCGTGATTAGCTATAAGGCGGCTAAAGAACTGCTTGTGAAAACTGAACGATTTGGTAGACCTTTTGATACTGATTTACAATATTGGTGGGAAAAAAATATCCATATATTCTGCTTACTACCATTCGTATCAGCGCAAGATGAAAATATGTTAAGTGATATTGACAGCACGGGTGGCAAACGTAATAAGAGTAACAATCGTTTTTTTCAACGTCAATTTATTCAAATTAAAAAATTCTTTTTAAATCGACATCATAATGTTGCTTTTTTAGCAAAATATAATAATCCAGACTTATAAATAATTTAAAGTGATAAACAGTTATAGCGAAGCAACTATTTATCACTTTATTACCTAAGTATCCCTACTCAGCTAATCATTTTTTCAAAATACGCAATGTGCTCTAAAACCGTTCTCTCTGATGTAAACTCAGTTTCGATTTTATGCTTGCATACTTTAGACATGTCTTGAACTAAGTCTTTATTGTTGTAAAGATATTCAATTTTATCCGCAATTGCTTGAGCATCTTTAACTGGTACAACGCAACCATTTATGCCTTCAATAACAACCTCTTTACTACCGCCCGTTTCTGTTACTATTGACGGTGTACCATACCCCATAGCTTCCATGACAGCGCGAGGAAGCCCTTCTCCACTAATTGAAGCTTGAATTAATATATCACTGGCAGCACTTAACTCTGGTGCATCATATCGATATCCAGCTAAATGAATTCTATCCGCTAAAGGCGAATTTTTAATTGCACTTAAGTAGGGGTCTTTATCCATGCCTGAACCAACAAGTAACAAATGGAAATTATCTAAATGAGCCACTTTACTTACAGCTTCGATAAGGATTGATAACCCTTTGCTTGGTCGAATTGTTGCAACTGCGATTGCAACAAAAGCATCTTCAGGAATACCAAATTCAGATAAGTTACCCGGCACTGATTGATACCAAGATAAATCATGCCCTTTATAAATAGTGACGACCTTATCTTTATTTTTCCATACCTTAGAACGGACATCCTCAGTTACAGCATCAGATACGCAAATAATGCCATCAACCCTTGGATGTAAATGAGTTAAATAAGCACTGGGATCATGACGATATAATCCACCAGTGGTTCCTCGATAGTTAATCATTTTCGCAGGAAAACCAATACAAGCAAAAGCAGCACTCGGAATCGTTCTAGAATTTAAAGCGTAAACAATATCATAATGTGCACTGCTTAATTCTTCACGAATCGCTTTAATGGTTTTCAAGCACACTTTTTTAGTCGGATATTGTTCAATAACTTTAATACCAAGCTCTTCAAACATAGGGGTATATTCAGAATTAGGTCGAGTAAAAACAGTAACATCATGACCTTTTTTTGCAAAGCCGATCGTAATCATGACTTCAGGTCTACTAACATTTGTAATCTTAGCATAATCGCCTACAACCAAAATTTTCATATAGTACCTTTCCATTCCGAATTCAATTATTAACAATGCTTATGATACTATCACATTGTTAATATTGATACAGAAGGGAATGCCAGATGCTCAGCCGAACACTCTATACCACGTTACTTTATGCAACTTCACCGTTGATATTTTCTCTATTGTTAAAGAAAAAAAAAGGAAAGCCTCCTATTGGGGACCGTTGGAAAGAGTTTGTAGGTATAACCCCTGAATTAACGCTATCACAGCAACCGATCTGGATCCATGCAGTTTCAGTGGGGGAAGTGATTGCTGCAACACCAATTATCAAAGCATTACAACAACACTACCCTGAGCAACCACTACTCATTACGACAACAACAAGCACTGGTGCAGAACGTGTAGAGGCTTTAACTGGTAACATTGAACACAGGTACTTTCCTGCAGATTACCCTTGTGCGGTAAAACAGTTTATTAGCCGTATGAAGCCAGCACTCTGTTTAATCATGGAAACCGAGTTATGGCCTAATATGCTAACTATTTGTAACGATGAAAATATTCCCACGATAGTAGTTAATGCTCGACTGTCTGAGAAGTCGCAACAAAAGTACCAACGATTTCAATCATTATTCTCAGCACCATTACAGAAATTGACTCATATCTTATGTCAGGATGAAAATGATCTACGTCGCTTTAAAACGTTAGGGTTAATCCAAACGCAACTTTCTGTCACAGGTACAGTGAAATTTGATATTCAATTCTCAGATACCATCATCAATCATGGTTTATCACTGCGCGAACAGTTTGGCAAACAACGTCCTGTCGTCATTGCCTCAAGTACACATAAAGGTGAAGATGAAATCGTGCTTGCCGCATTTGAAAAAGTAAAACAACAACATAATGATGCATTATTAATATTGGTACCACGCCATCCAGAACGCTTCGACGATGTTGCTACACGCTGCTTAGATAAATTTCCTCACACACAACGACGCAGCCAAACTCAAGCGACTGAGAACCTAAGTAACATTGATATTTATTTAGGAGATAGTATGGGAGAGATGCCACTGCTACTTGCTGCCAGTGATATTTGCTTTATGGGCGGAAGTTTAATTGGAGATAAAGTCGGTGGGCATAATTTATTAGAACCAGCCGCATTATCAAAAGCGTGTATCACAGGTCCAAGTTATTATAATTTTGCGGATGTAACAGCCCAATTACTTGCATGTGATGGGGCTGCTGTCGTCAATAATGAGCTTGAATTAGCTAATAAGATAAATGAATTGATATCACAGCCTGAGATTGCAGTAACTATGGGTCAACAAGCAAAGAGTGTCGTGGAAAAGAACAAAGGCGCATTAACCAAAATAATGCAAAAACTCACCTTTTACATCGACCAAGCGCTCAACCAAGCTAATACAAAATAGTGAATATCGTCAATATGGTTTATCTTTTCACGAAATAATCAGCGATAAAGAAAAACCATATTGCATACTTACACAGTCAATAAAACTAGCCATTTATCTCCGGAATAACCGTTTCAGCCGTCGCTAAACGTAAGTAATATTCACGCATATGCTGATAATCGACAAGGGCTCTTTCAGTGAAATAAGGCTTCATCATGAAGATAGATTTCAGAATCCCACGATAAATATCCGTCTTATATACTTTTGCATCTTTACTGATTGTGGTGCGATAGCTTACCCAAGACACAAGCACAACCTTAATAGAGTTGGCTAATTCATCCAGATCTTCCATCGGAATATTGACCACTTTATTTTTCTGTAAAGAGAATAATAAATCAACTTCACGCTGTGCTGACACTTCTTGGAATTTTAAATATTTTTTATGTAAGTTTGGATCTCGAGATAACAGACTCGGTAAACTGTAATACAAAAATCGAAAACGCCACATCGTTTCAAACATCGAATCTAAATAACTCATCATCACTTCTAATGTCACATCACCTTCACGGTGAGGTTGGAAATGTTCCGCTAAATAATTCACATATTGATCAAAAATAGAGTCAATAATGTCTTCTTTATTACGAAAATGATAATAAAGATTGCCAGGACTAATACCTAAATGTGCGGCAATATGATTGGTGGTCACGTTACGCTCACCACATTCATTAAACAGCTCAAGTGCAGTATAAATGATCTTATCTCTGGTTTTCATGAAAATGACCGCTTTGATTTATAATTGAATACTCAATACTCGCACATTTACAGCTAAATGACACAGTGTAATATCTCATTATTAGAATGTTCGCTCAATTATGATAACCCGCGTATAATAAGTCCCAATCAGTCTCTTGCCATTTGAACGCCGTATCTTTCCTTTGTTCTTTCAAAAAAGAGCGCTTTAACCGTGCTAAGTTATCTTTTTTCCACGCATCAGCAGTAGGTTTAAATTTGCAGCGATCAAAATCGATCAACCACCACTTACCCTCCCCATCGAGAATAATATTATGGGTATTTAAATCCGCATGCCATAAATCAACATCATGGAAACGTCTTATCATTGCGCCAATTTGTCTATAATCATCAGACTTTAACGCACGATCTTTTAATACCGCAACTAAATCGTTGGCACCCGCAATCTTCTCGGTAATCAAATCAGCATGATAAAACAATCCTTGTTTAATAATCTGTCCAGCAATCGGTTTTGGTGCTGGTAAGTTTTTATCCACAAGTTGCTGAGTCACCACAAACTCTTGGTAAGCACGAGTATTCTTTAACCCAGTATAAAAATAGGCATCTTTAATTAACTTCGCAATCAAACCACCACGATGATAATGACGTAACACAAATTCATCATCGTTTATTTTAAAGAACCAGGTAATACCGCGACCAAACGCTGAACCAATAATCGCATTATTACGTTGCCAATATGCCCCATTAAAATATTCAGGGGTGATCTCGCCTTTTAATTCGTCCTGAAAAAATAAGACTCTAGCGCCTTGTGTCTCTATTAACATGTGTTCTCCAAAAAAACTTCGTCGATAAATTTTACATTACCTCAAACGATTTGCATAATAGCCTTTTACATTCAACAACTAGAAATGATGAATATGACCCCTCCACAGAGTATCTGTATATTACGTTTTTCCGCAATTGGTGATGTTTGCCATGCTGTTTCTGTTGTACAAGCAATTCAGCGACAATACCCCAATGCAAAGATCACTTGGGTGATCGGAAAAATAGAAGCCATGTTAGTTGGGGACATCAACAATGTTGAATTTATTATTTTTGATAAAAAAGCTGGATTAAAAGGCTATTCAGACCTACGAAAAAAATTAAATAACCGTCAGTTTGATGTATTACTGCATATGCAAGTTGCACTCCGAGCCAGCATCGCGAGTTTATGTATTAAAGCCAAGCAGCGCTGGGGATTTGATAAAACAAGAGCCAAAGAAGGCCAGTGGTTGTTCACTAATCATAAAATTAAGCCGCAATCACAACCTCATGTACTCGATGGTTTTATGGCATTTGCCGAAGCGATTGGCGTCCCCGTTACACCTCCGCAATGGGATATCCCACTTTCAACCCAAGATAACTTATGGGCGCATTCACAATTAAGCCACGAAAAGAAAAATTTTATTATTTGCCCATCAGCAAGTAAAGCAGAACGTAATTGGTCAACAGAAGGTTATGCCGAAATAGCCAATTATATGCATGAGCAAGACTATCAAGTATCAATATGCGGAGGCCCAACAGAAAGCGAAAAGCAACTCGCTAAAGATATAATGCAGCTAACCACGGCACCAATTAATAATCTTGTTGGTGAAACATCCTTGAAGCAATTGCTCGCTATTTTAAAACATGCTGATCTTGTGTTAGCACCCGATACCGGTCCTGCGCATATGAGCACCACTGTAGGAACTCCCGTTGTAGGCTTATACGCGCACAGTAATCCGGGACGTACAGGGCCTTATAATAACCTTAGCGATGTCGCTGAAGTTTACCATCAACATTTACCAAACAGTGAATGGGGACAACGAGCGAAAGGACCAGACTTAATGAATAACATAAGCATCACAACCGTTAAAAAGAAATTAGCACGTTTTATACAATAATAATTACATATACCTTGAACTAACACTGAGTAGAGTAAGAAATTATCATGACAGTAAAAGTAATTTACCCAGGTACATTTGATCCCATCACCAATGGTCATACTGATTTAATCGAACGCGCAGCAAAATTGTTTGACCACGTCATTGTTGGCGTGGCCTTTAACCCAACCAAAAAGCCGTTCTTTAATCTTGATGAACGCGTGCAATTAGCAAAAACCGTAACAGCACATTTAGATAATGTGGACGTGGTAGGATTTAGCGGGTTATTAGTTGATTTTTCTAAGGAATATAATGCATCGGTATTAATTCGAGGGTTACGAGCGGTATCTGACTTTGAGTATGAGTTCCAACTTGCGAATATGAATCGTCGCTTAAGTCCTGATTTAGAAAGCGTATTCCTAACACCGTCTGAAGAGAACTCATTTATCTCTTCAACACTAGTGAAAGAAGTCGCTATTCACAACGGTGATGTCGCACAGTTTGTCGCACCAATTGTTTGTCAGGCTATTTTAGACAAAATTGCAGAAAAATAGCCCGTTAAGTAAAACTTAGGTTAGCGTTGGCATTGATTACAATAAATCGTGTTGCGCTGGCCGATCTTCATCGCTTGTAATACTTCACCACATTTCGGGCACGGCTTCCCACCCTTACCATATACTTGCAGTTCCTGCACAAAATAACCTGGTTTACCATCCGTCTGAGTAAAATCTTTCAGTGTCGTACCGCCTTGCTCAATGGCTTTCGCTAATACTTGTTTCACTTCTTCCACGAGTACTTTATAACGCTGTAAAGACACCTTGCCCGCGGCTCGTTTTGGACTGATACCAGCAGAGAACAAGGCTTCGTTGGCATAAATATTACCGACCCCAACCACGACATGGTTATCCATTAGAAATGACTTAACCGGCACTTTCCGTGCTCGCGAGCGCTCAAATAAACGTTGTGCGGTAAACTCACAGGTCAGCGGTTCAGGTCCTAAGCTGGCTAATAATTTATGCTCAAGCACATCACCCACTTGCCACAATACCGATCCAAAACGCCTAGGATCGTTCAGACGAAGACATTTACCTGAATTCAACACTATGTCTACATGATCATGCTTTTCGACTGCTACGATCGAATCAAGCACTCTTAGACTACCAGACATCCCCAAGTGAATGATGATTGTGCCTTTTTCAGTCTCGAGTAATAAATATTTAGCTCGGCGACGTACGCTTATCACTGTACAGCCCACCGCATCCTGTAGCGCAATTGGCACAGGCCAACGTAACTGTGCATTACGCACAACTATCTTAGTAATCTGTGCATTTTCGAGATAAGGGGCAATGCCTTGACGGCTTACTTCAACTTCCGGTAATTCAGGCATGTGTAATCCAGTAGGTAAGAACTTAATCTGTTGATGATGATAAAAAGAAATAAATAAAATAACTAGCGAGGTAATAAAACTTGTAACTCAGATTCATCAATTTTCAATAACTGGCCCTGCCAATTTTGTAGCAAGTAACCGCTATCAATTTGGTATAAAATCAGCGTAACAGGTTCAGATAAATTGGCCAGTTCAAAAGATATATTAATACCGTAGGCCAAATTAGCAATCACAATATCGTTAACCACAGGCTTAAATGTGGCCGTTTCCCACGCTTTAATAATTTGTTTAAGTTGCGGTTGTGAAAGTCCTAACTCCGGTAACGTAGCAAGTTGGCTACCCACACGCTGGATCTGGATATTATCAAACTGCATCGACAATACAACAGCATGAGCAGGTAACGCCGTTTGGTATTGACCAGCAGACTCATCACCTTCTATTTTTTTTCCTGAATATTGAAATACCAGCATCATCGCCAGTACCGCAAATATCAATACGTTATTCCAACCTCGTCGTGATAACTGCACATTAAATCCTTCTAATCTCTGATATCGCATCTTGAAGTAGTTTGGGTATATACATCAATAAGTATATGCAAATTACGTGAAAATGTCGGATTGGGCAAGGTTGAAACAAGGAATTTTAGGCAAAAAAAAACCCAGCAAAAGCTGAGTTTTCAATATTTGAACATAAAACCAAGGATTACTTGATTTTACCTTCTTTGTACATAACGTGCTTACGAATAACTGGATCAAATTTTTTGATTTCCATTTTTTCAGGCATGTTTTTTTTGTTTTTATCAGTGGTATAGAAGTGACCTGTACCAGCAGATGAATTCAGACGAATTTTATCGCGCATAATAGAGTTCCTTAAACCTTCTCACCACGGGCACGCATTTCAGCAAGAACTGAATCGATACCCTTTTTATCAATAATACGCATACCTTTACAAGTAAGGCGTAACTTTACAAAGCGGTTTTCGCTCTCAACCCAAAAACGGTGTGTATGTAGGTTTGGCAAAAAACGGCGACGAGTGCGGTTTTTTGCGTGAGAAACGTTATTACCAACAGCTGGTTTTTTACCAGTGACTTGGCATACTTTAGACATGTCGTCTTCTCCAAATATTTTCTTGCTCGAGCAAATATACAGCGTCTTGTTGGCCGTCGCCCAAGACGCGTGCTAAAGGCGGCATTTTATACAGCAAATTAAAACATAGAGCAAGCTTTTTATATTTCTCAGGTAGTCATAAATATAAAATTTATACCCACCCTCGCTCTGCAAAGCTCGCTATGTCACTGTCACCTATAACAAAATGATCGAGGACTTTAACATCAATTAATTGTAAGGCTGAAATAAGTTTATCTGTGATCATACGATCTGCACGGCTGGGTTCAGCAATGCCAGAAGGATGATTATGGGCAAATATTACTGCCGCAGCATTTCTTTCTAACGCTTTTTTAACCACAACTCTCGGATAAACACTAGCACTGTCTATTGTGCCATAAAACAACTCTTCAAAGCGAATAACTCGGTGCTTATTGTCTAAAAATAATACCGCAAAGACTTCATTAGGCTGATCGCGTAATTTTGCGCGTATGTAATCTCGACTTTCTTGGGGGTTAGCTAACACATCACCGCGCTCTAACTTTTCGGCCAAAAAGCGCCGAGACATCTCAACAGTGGCTTGTAATTGTACATATTTTGCCACGCCTAATCCCTTCGTTTGACAGAATTCATGTTCACTCGCAGCAAACAAGGATCTTAACGTGCCAAATTCAGCTAAAATATGCCGAGCCAACATCACCACATTCGTCCCTTTAATACCAGTACGTAGAAAAATAGCCAATAACTCGGCATCGGATAGTGATTGTGGGCCAAACTTAACCAGCTTCTCTCGGGGCATCTCATCTCTGGGTAATGCTTTTAATTTCATCTGAATTCCCATTTAACATAACATCCTGTTAGCTTAGTAATTCGATGAATAAAAGAGCTAGATAATGATAAAACAGTGAAATAGTTCAAATTTATGAATTTGATAATGACGCGTATAAAATTAATAACAAACCTTAGCATCTGATAATTTAATTATGGTATTGTTATTACGTTATTAGAATAACCTTTCAGATTTTAACGTGGAATACACAATGACTGTAATTGCCAATAAACGCATTTTGCTCGGTATTACGGGCGGCATCGCTGCTTACAAATGTGCAGAATTAACGCGTCGCTTAACGGAACAAGGCGCAGAAGTACGCGTCGTGATGACCCAATCAGCACAAGAATTCATTACCCCGCTCACCATGCAAGCAGTCTCTGGATTCCCCGTTTCCCATAGCTTATTAGACCCTGCTGCCGAAGCAGGCATGGGTCACATTGAATTAGCGAAGTGGGCAGATTTAGTGTTAATCGCCCCAGCAACCGCTAATTTCATTGCCAAGTTCACAGCCGGTATTGCCGATGATTTACTCTCGACATTGTGTTTAGCCACACCCGCACCGATTGCCGTTGCGCCAGCGATGAATCAAGTCATGTACCAAGCGCCCGCAACGCAGGCTAATTTAGCAACACTTAAACAGCGCGCAGTTCCACTATGGGGACCCGCTTCAGGCGCCCAAGCTTGTGGAGACGTGGGCCCAGGTCGAATGGTTAATCCCGATGAACTCGTCACCGCCGTTGTCGATTTCTTTACCGCAGCGGCACAACCACAAGTGCTCGCGGGTAAAAATATCATGATCACAGCAGGACCAACTCGCGAGGCGATTGATCCAGTACGCTACATCAGTAATCACAGTTCAGGCAAAATGGGTTACGCCCTCGCACAAGCAGCCTCTGCGCTCGGCGCTAATGTAACGATAGTGAGTGGCCCTGTCGCATTAACTCCGCCATCTGATTGCAATATAGTAAAAGTAACGAGCGCCTTAGATATGCATAATGCTGTTATGTCTGACATTAACCAGCAAGATATTTTCATTGCTTGTGCAGCCGTTGCTGATTATCGCCCTGAAACCATTGCTGAACAAAAAATCAAAAAGACCAATAGCGACGAAATGATTGTTCGAATGGTCAAGAATCCCGATATCGTAGCCAGTGTCGCAGCGCTCAAAAATTCTCCTTTTACTGTCGGTTTTGCTGCAGAAACACAAGATGTTGAACATTATGCACGCGACAAAATGCAACGTAAAAATCTTGCTATGATCGCTGCAAATGACGTGTCACAATCCTGCCAAGGCTTCAATGCCGAAGACAATGCATTGACCGTATTTTGGCCACAAGGCACTGCGCAAATAGCATTAGCGAACAAGCAAGATGTGGCAGCACAATTACTGCTGTTAATTGCAACCCAGTTCAATGCCAATACATAACGATAACTAAAATTACATTCAACATTCTACCTTGTCTTGCGCTAACGCAAAGCATTGTAGATCTATCAATTGATATATTCAGTGAAACAAATAATGAAGCAAATAGAAGTAAAAATATTAAATCCACGCGTGGGTAAAGAATTCCCATTACCAAGTTATGCAACGCCGGGTTCAGCAGGTTTGGACCTACGCGCTTGCCTTGAACAACCACTCACGGTTAATCCAGGTGAAACGCATTTGATCCCAACGGGTATTGCCATTCATATTGCAGACCCAACGATGGCAGCAACCATTTTACCACGTTCAGGCTTAGGCCATAAACACGGTATCGTATTGGGTAACTTAGTGGGCTTAATCGACTCTGATTATCAAGGTGAGTTAATGATCTCATGTTGGAATCGAGGTCAAGACAGCTTCAGTATTCAACCGGGCGATCGTATCGCTCAAATGATGATAGTGCCAGTAATACAAGCACAATTAACCATCGTTGAAGAGTTTGATAGCAGTGAACGTGGCGAAGGTGGCTTTGGCCATTCGGGTAAGCAATAACGGTTAACACCATTCTAGGATGAAAAAGATGTCAACAAGCACTAAAAAAAATCGTCGAGAACAAATTTTACAAGCGTTAGCGCATATGCTGGAGACCAATCCAGGTCAGCGTATCACGACCGCAAAACTCGCTAAAGAAGTCGGCGTTTCAGAGGCAGCTCTCTATCGTCACTTCCCAAGTAAAGCGCGTATGTTTGAAGGTTTAATTACCTTTATCGAAGATTCAATATTAGCGGGTATTAATCAAATCTTAAATGAAGAAAAAGATACCATTACTCGTTGTCATCACATCCTGCATCTACTGTTGGTCTTTACCGAGCGGAACCCTGGCATCACCCGCATTATGACTGGCGATGCACTACAAGGTGAGCACGAACGTCTCGGTGAGCAGATCAGCGCCTTATATGCCAAAATTGAAACACACTTTAAACAAGTACTACGTGAAAAGAAAATGCGCGAAGCCACAGGTTTTAGTTTAGACGAAGGTACGTTGGCCAACTTATTACTGGCGTACGCAGAAGGGCGAATTAATCAATACGTTCGCACCCGCTTTGCATTAAAACCAACGACTGATTTTGATCAACAGTGGAACTTCTTACACAAGCAGCTATTACAGAGTTAATCGTTACTAGGTTAATTGTTTCATTACTCAAAGTGTAAAAACAAAAAAGGCTACCGAGGTAGCCTTTTTATTTTTTATAACAGCGGTATATCTAGCACTGCTAATTAGATACCGTAGTTTTCACGGTATGTTTTTACGTTTTCAAGGTGCTCTTGCATTTCTGGCTTATCTGCTAAGAAAGAAACAAGATCACCTAACGTCACGATTGATAATACTTTACACGCATAATCACGTTCGATTTCTTGAATTGCAGATAATTCGCCTTTGCCTTTTTCTTGGCGGTCTAGCGCAATTAACACACCCGATAGTTCAGCGTTATTTGCTTGGATGATATCCATTGACTCACGGATTGCAGTACCCGCAGTGATCACGTCATCAACTAACATAATACGACCTTCAAGCGCAGCGCCTACTAATGAACCACCTTCACCGTGGTCTTTTTTCTCTTTGCGGTTAAAGCAGTAAGGTGCATCAATATCATGATGATCATTCAGTGCAACAACCGTTGTTGTCGCAATTGGAATACCTTTGTAGGCAGGACCAAATACTACATCGTATTCAATACCAGAATCAACTAAAGCAGCGGCATAGAAACGACCGATACGTGATAAATCACGGCCCGTGTTAAACAAACCGGCATTGAAGAAATAAGGGCTAGTACGACCAGACTTTAGAGTGAACTCACCAAACTTAAGTACTTCTTTTTCTAAAGCAAACTCAATAAATTCGCGTTGGTAATCTTTCATCGTTTTCCCCTATTATGATTAATTAAATGTTGTTAGCTAAAAGCCACTTCACCTAAAAAGCCTAATAATATGGGGTATATTATTAGGCAATTAATATTGTTAGCGCTCGGCGACTAACGATAAGCGCCGCTATTCTAACAAGCTTTACGCTTTAATCAAGCTATCACCGAGTGCTTTCTTTTGTTCTACAATAATTTGCTCGATACCATCTTTCGCTAACGCGAGCATGCTTAGCATTTCTTCGTGGCTAAACGGTTCGCCTTCAGCAGTTCCTTGGATCTCAATAAATTTACCGGTTTCAGTCATCACCACATTCATGTCTGTTTCAGCATCTGAATCTTCTGGGTAATCTAAATCACACACGGCCTCGCCTTTATAGATACCCACCGACACTGCTGCAATCATGAATTTGATTGGACTAATCTTTAACTTACCTTTGCGGATCAAAAATTCAACCGCATCAGCCAATGCCACACAAGCACCAGTAATAGCGGCTGTACGAGTGCCGCCATCAGCTTGAATAACATCACAATCGATTACAATCGTGTGTTCACCTAATGATCCAAGGTCGATACAAGCACGTAGTGAACGCGCGATCAGACGCTGAATTTCCATCGTGCGTCCAGTTTGCCCACCACGCGCCGCTTCACGATTCATACGTTTGTGCGTAGAGCGCGGTAGCATGCCGTATTCAGCCGTAACCCAACCTTGGCCTTTACCCTTTAAGAAACGTGGCACATTGTTTTCAACAGTCGCAGTACACAATACTTTCGTACCTCCGAATTCAACTAATACAGACCCTTCTGCATGAGCGGTGAAGTTACGGGTAATTGTTACAGGTCGAACTTGACCTAATGTTCTTTGACTTGGACGCATTATTTTAACTCTTCAATGATGATTGCCCAATATTATATGAGCTAAGCTAAACTATCGCTATAGCAAGTTGTAATAACCTGAAGGTATAATTAGCTTAATTTATTTTAATTAACGGATTTAACATGATTCATAGTATGACGGCATATGCCCGTAAAGAGTTTAAAGGTGATTGGGGTACTGCTGTATGGGAGATCCGTTCGGTTAACCAACGTTACCTCGAAACGTACATCCGATTACCAGAACAATTTCGTGGTTTAGAAGCAGTATTACGTGAACGTTTCCGTAAAAAATTACAACGCGGTAAAGTTGAATGTAACCTGCGTTTTGAAGCAAGTGCAGCAAACAGCGGTGCATTACAGTTAAACGAAGCATTAGCCGAAAAATTAATTGAAAGCGCAAACTGGGTATCAAAAAAAGCCGGTAAGGCAAAACTAAACCCTGTTGATATTCTACGTTGGCCTGGCGTAATGGAAGCAGCAGAAAAAGACATGGGTGAGTTATCAACAGACCTACTCAGCTTTTTCAACGAAACGCTGGGTGAGTTCTTAGAGTCTCGCGCTTCTGAAGGTGAAAAACTGCAAGCGATGCTAGAGCAACGTTTAGCGGGTATCACTGAACAAGCTGATTTCGTCCAAGGTAAGATGCCAGAAATCATCGAATGGCAACGCGAGCGCATTCAAAAGAAATTTACCGATGCGAAAATCGAATTAGATGAAACCCGCGTTGAGCAAGAACTTATCTTAATGGCGCAGAAGTTAGATGTTGCTGAAGAAATCGATCGCTTAAATGCCCACGTAACAGAAACGCACAGTATCTTGAAAAAAGGTGGCGCATGTGGCCGTCGTCTTGATTTTATGATGCAAGAATTCAACCGTGAATCAAATACCTTAGGCTCAAAATCTATTAGCACAGACATTACTAAGTCAGCGGTAGAGCTTAAAGTATTGATTGAGCAGATGCGCGAGCAGTTACAAAATATTGAGTAATTGTTTAACCACTAAGTTACGATAATTAAAAGCCCTCTTTCAACAGAGGGCTATATTTACGCTCAAAACTCAGTTCAACATCAACGCTAGGAAAGTAATACAGACTTTCCATAAGAGGCGTATAACGCAACTCAATCTTATTCTCTCCGACACAGCCTGTGAGTGCAAAAATCACGATGCAATTGCATTTAAGTCGGTAACACATCATTAGTGATTCTAATCACACTAAAATGCAGCAAACAAAGACCCGCGTCCAAATAAGCCCCCCCTAAAGATACCTCTTTGTAAATAAGTTTGAATTAACACTCCGTTAACACTACCGTGGAAAACATTGTTTATCCTTATATTTTATATAGATAAATGAAAAATTTGATATCTAGACAAAAATATAGACCTACAAATAAGGAATCGAATTAATGGCGACTAACAGTTTGAGTTCAATTGTAAATAAAATTTCTGCACAACCAAAAGAAATCAGTTCACTACAGCTATCGTCAATGTTTGGTGAAACCGTTAAATTTTTTGGCCGAGCAGGTATTCAAGTTGAATCACTTAATATTAACAATGCAGTACTAAGACTCGAAAATAACGAAACGGTACAAAATCATATTGGTGGCATTCATGCTGCAGCAACGGCATTATTGGGCGAATCAGCGACTGGTTTTCTAGTTGGCATGCACGTTCCTGATGATCGTATTCCTTTACTCAAATCGATGAATATTAATTATATTAGTCGCGCAGATGGGGATTTAAAGGCGATTTCAAGCTTAACTGAAACACAAATATCAGATATAAAAAATACAGACAAAGGAGAGACAGCTGTAAAAGTCGTCATTACAGATAGCGCTGGTAATAATCCTGTTGATGCTGAATTCATTTGGGCATGGGTTCCAAAAAAGAAATAACATCACTGATCACGCACTCCATTCACAGACCTATTTAAAATGGATCGTTTGCTTATAAAAGGATTTTAAAATGAATGCAATCAAAAATAGAATCACAAAAGCAGCGGTTGTGACTGGTATTATCGCGGGGTTGTTATATGGCAGCTGGGCGTTATATGCCAATTATGCCGACGGAATTATAATTGCGTCCCAAGCTGCAGCAGTGCAGTTTATCTGTAGTGCTTTACTGGGATTTTTCATGACGTTTATTATGGACCAAATCTGTGCGAGTAAACGAACACCCCGATTTATTATGATCCCAGCGTCAGTTATCACCCCTTTATTACTCACCTTATTTGTCAGTTATTATTCACATTATTTAAATAGCACACCCAATATTATTATTACTATCTTACCCTCACAAATTTTAGGCCTCATCTGGACCAGCCTGTACACAGCTAAACTATTAAAAGTAACAACCAACACAAAGCTAACTTCAGCGGTGTAAATTAATCAAAAAAAGGCGATAACTTTCATTATCGCCTTCAACTAAAAACCAATTATCTCATTTCAATTTAGTAATTTTTAAGTATCTCGATAATGTCAGCATGGTTGTCCGCTGCGATTATCTTTTCAATGTCATCATCGTTTTGGAATAACTCAGCAAGTTTCATGATGGTATTAATGTGGCTGTCTGAATCCATTGCAGCAAGTGTGATCGAGAAGTACACGTCACCATTATCTGTCGAACCCAAATCAACACCATTTTTAAACACCGTAACTTGCAATGCAGCTTCATTCACACCATCTTCCGGGCGAGCATGCGGCATAGCAATTTTAGGTGCTAATACATAATACGGACCAATCTCTTGATGTGTCGCTTTAATCGCTTCAACATAACTTGCTTCAATTTTACCGTTTGCCAACAGGGTTGAGCAAGTTAAGTCTAATGCTGCATTAACAGTGAGATTTTCTTCAGCTGTGATCACAATGCCATTATGACCGATTAAATCAAATAGACTCATGACACCATCCAACCAAGAACGAGACCAACAACACCAAAGTCAAAATCTGCAAACGTTGTTGCTTCAAGACCTAAACCACCAAGCACAGGTAGCAATAACATTGGCAAGACTGAAATACACAGACCTTGAGCGAAAGAACCTAACACAGCACCGCGTAAACCACCGGTGGCGTTACCGTAAACACCCGCAGCACCACCGACGAAAAAGTGAGGCACAACGCCAGCAACAATGACTGTCCAACCAAGTGCACCTTGAATGCCCATAGTTAGAAGACCAGCAGCAAATGAACAGAGAAAACCAATTAAAACCGCATTAGGTGCCATAGGGAATACCATAGGGCAATCAAGTGCAGGCTTCGCGCCTGGTACTAACGTATCAGAAATACCTTTAAATGCAGGCACGATCTCTGCGATCAGCATCTTCACACCTTGCAGTACTATGTATACACCACCGGCAAAGGTTAACGATTGCATAAAGGTGAACACAACCCAGTTTTGCCCACCTGAAACAGTTTCAACAAACTCACCACCGGCAAAAATAGAAGCGAGAGAGAAAAATATAGCCATAGTTGTTGCGACAGCAACGGGAGTATCACGTAAAAACATCAGGCTTTTTGGCATTTGGATGTCTTCTGTTGATTTAGACGTATCACCAAATTTACCACCAATATAACCCGATACAACATAAGACAGAGTAGAAAAGTGGCCAATCGCAAGTTGGTCAGTACCCATCACTTTTTCAGTATATCTCTGCCCAATGGCAGGCATGATCACCATCAACGAACCAACAGTCGTGGCACCGATCGCAATCAGTGCTGAGCCTGTAATGCCTGCGGTTGATAAGATTACCGCCACCAACATTGACATAAACATAGTATGGTGACCCGTTAAGAAAATATACTTCAACGGCGTAGCTCGCGCTAACACAATGTTAACGACGAATGCGAAGAACATAATCAGTGCCATTTCATAACCAAATGCCTGTTGCGCTAATGCCACAATAGCTTCGTTATTTGGAATAACACCCTGCACACCAAACGCTTCAGTAAATACAACAGAGAAGTTATTTAATGCACCAACCAGCGCTCCAGCACCAAAACCTAGGATCAGGAATCCCATTACAGTTTTAATTGTGCCTTTCAAAATAGTCGAAATATCCGCTTTTTGTGCGACAAGGCCAATAAAGGCAATCATACCAACCATGATCGCAGGCTCTTTTAATAAGCCGAGCATAAATTCAAAAAAATTCACCATAATATTAACCTTACATGAACGTTTTTAGTTGAGCTTCGATTGATGCTTTATCAAAAATATTCACTAAGCGAATGATGTTTTTCTTGCCCACCTCCTCTAACTGACTC
The DNA here is from genome assembly GCF_018219435.1 of Moritella sp. 28. Taxonomy (NCBI): domain Bacteria; kingdom Pseudomonadati; phylum Pseudomonadota; class Gammaproteobacteria; order Alteromonadales; family Moritellaceae; genus Moritella; species Moritella sp. 28. Next base: position 4,922,973 of record NZ_CP056121.1, read on the forward strand.
GCAATATCCGTTGCCGCAACCCAAATATCAGCATGACTTGATGCCGCTGAAGATAAATCTTCATGATCAATTTCAGCTTCAAAACCTATTTTTTTTGCAACTTCTTTAACAGCCATTTCCATCATTAATGACGTACCTAAACCGTTACCGCATACAACTAAGATCTTTTTCATAATGATTTGCTCTCTACTTGGATTAACCTGGATGCAAAATTGCGTTTTCTAAAGTTTGTGGAGGAAGCATAACTGAATGGGGAAAAACCAAATAAGATTTACGTCACAAAACCACAATGATATTGCGACGCAAGTCACCAAAAGAGACATTTATAATAGAAGTGTGATTTGTAACATTAAAAATGGAGGAAATAACGTTTGAAAAGTTTATTATATTTATTCGGGAGGAATTAAAAGACAAACATTGACAATAAACAAACTTAATATCAGTGGCTTAACAAAAATTTATTTTTACCCGTTGGTTTCATTTACCATAATCAGTCAGCATTTTCTTCACCAGAGTATTAACATTTTTGTTTCTTTTTGTTAAATCTTTCAATGAGGTAGGTGAACTTGTGTCTGATTTTCGATTTTCGATTTCAGCTGATTTGTCTTTCATCTTTTGTACTGCAGGTAATAGCATGCGAATTTCTTCATGCTGCTCATTTGTCATCAGTACGATGTTTTCGGATTCAACTTTAGTAATGGTTAACCAACCATGTTTTATTGATTTAACACGTTCGCCAACCATGATGGATTCTGGCGGAATAGCACGATCAGGGACATTGCCACTTCTTAGTTTTGCGGCACTGATAGCGCGAATGTTTCCCGTGTTTTCAAATGCAACAATAACAGTATGGCAATTATAATATTCGACAATATTCACATAACCATATTTATTGGTTTTAAATTTAGCTCCGTTGTACATATCCTGTGGAGCAGCCATCTTTTTCACTATTAACTTCCCTTTATACATTTATATTTTGAATACCAATAGATGCGTCAAACACTATCTAGCCATTCTTATATATATGATAGCATAACCACTGACGCGAATAATCATCATTAAAGATTAACCGATAGCCTAATCAAACAGGCATTTCCCATCTGTTTTAACTTCCCACTAAAGCAGAATCACGATAAATCGTCCATACTACCTCTAAGTTCCTTTTAAATTTGTAGGCTTATTTGCAACTCTATCGTCTGCAAAGGAGGTCAAAATGGACCACGCGTATGATTATACTAAACAGCAGTTTAGTAATCCTGCGGGGACCGAAGGCTTCGAGTTTGTCGAATTCTCGTCTCCCGATCCAAAGCAGCTTGCCATGCTTTTCCAACAGTTGGGTTTTCATCCTCATGCCCGGCATCAAACACGCCCGTTAACTTGGTTCAAACAAGGTGATATCCATTTTTTAGTCAGTACAGAAGGTCGCGGTTTCGCCTCTGAATTTGCGAAACAACACGGTCCTTCCGCCTGTGCGATGGGCTTTAAAGTCACTGATGCAGATAAAGCCTATCAACATGCGTTAAGCCGTGAAGCCAAGCCTTGTAAGCGTAAAATTCTCGAGTTCGGTGTACCTGCGATTTATGGCATTGGTGAAAGTCTGCTGTATTTAGTCGATGATGATGTAAGAACACGCCTGTATCAGGAACAATTTGAATTAACAGGCGAAACTGAAAACGCATCTAAATCGGCGGGACTCACTTATATCGACCACCTGACTCACAATGTGCACTGTGGGCATATGGATCCGTGGGCCGAATTTTATGAACGTATCTTTAACTTTCGAGAAATACGTTATTTTGATATTAAAGGCGCAATGACAGGTTTACGCAGCCGCGCCATGACCAGCCCTTGCGGCAACCTCCGTATTCCCATCAATGAAAGCAGTGATGATAAGTCGCAGATTGAAGAGTTCTTGCAGGAATACCACGGTGAAGGGATCCAGCATATCGCCTTAGGCACAGATGACATTTATCAAACTGTCTCGACGTTAAGAGCGCATGGTATCGAGTTTATGGATATACCCGACACTTATTACGACATGATCGCAGAACGCTTACCCGGCCATCATGAAGCGATCGAGAAGCTAAGAGAAAATCGTATTCTGATTGATGGTCATATGGAATCGGGGGAATTAGTCCTACTGCTGCAAATTTTCACCAAAACGTTAATCGGCCCTATCTTCTTCGAAATTATTCAACGTAAAGGAGATGAAGGGTTTGGCGAAGGTAACTTTCAAGCCTTGTTCGAATCCATTGAACGAGACCAGCTCGTACGAGGTGTACTTTCGACAAAAGATAAATAAACACAGTGCCTAGAGGAAAAGATATGATCCGTAGAATTAGCTTCCCACTACGCAAAGGCACCTACTCTCGGCAGGCGCATGCAGACCTGCCTGAACAAGGTATATTTGAGCGAGAAGTCAGTCGGGAAGGTTTCTATGGACCCGCAACACACCTACATCATAAACATCCACCGACTGGCTGGAGTGCATGGTCAGGTAATCACAGGCCAAGGGCATATAACCTATTAAAACTGTCCTACTCGCAAATATCGCCCTGGGATGCACCGCTACTGTTACATAATGCCTATTGTCAGGTCCGCTTCTGGAAATGTAACGAAAACATGAAAACCTTAGTCAGAAACGCAGATGGTGATGATCTGTTATTTATCCACCAAGGCCACGGCGAATTGTTTTGTGATTACGGCCATTTAAGTGTCAAACAAGGCGATTACATATTAATTCCACGCGCTTGCTTATGGCGTTTAGAGCCTGCCGAACCCATCACATTACTGATGATCGAGGCCACCAATGATTATTATGGTTTACCTGATAAAACTATCGTCGGCCAGCATGCGATATTTGATCAAACGGTACTGGACACCCCAGAAATAGACGCCGCCTACTTGCAACAACAAAATGAAGAACCGTGGCAAGTCGTGCTTAAACGTTTTAATGAACTGTCGATTATTGAGTACCCTTTCAACCCCCTTGATGTGGTGGGCTGGCACGGTAATGTATCTGTCGTCAGGATTAATTGGCAAGATATTCGCCCGTTAATGAGCCATCGTTTTCACCTGCCACCGTCCGCGCATTCAACGTTTGTGACCAATCGATTTGTAGTCTGCACTTTCGTGCCCAGACCAATGGAAACTGATCAGGGGGCATTGAAAGTACCTTTTTACCACAGCAATGATGACTTTGATGAAGTTATCTTTTACCACCAGGGTGAATTCTTTAGCCGCGACAATATAGAACCAGGCATGTTGACCTTTCACCCTTGCGGTTTTACCCACGGCCCTCACCCCAAAGCCTATCGCGCAGGTTGTAAGTCACAGCGAAAAGAAACAGATGAAGTAGCAGTAATGATTGATACTCGCGATGGCTTAGATATTGGGTCCCTGATGCAAGATGTGGAATGGCACGGTTATGTCGATAGCTGGAAAGAATAACGCTATAAAACCGATTATAAAAATTAAAACTTAACGAACACATAGGTAAGAGGCTGGAATGAAATTAGCAACATTAAAAAATGGATCTAGAGATGGCAGCCTGCACCTAGTGAGTAAAGACTTACAAACCGCAGTGTGTACTTCATCGATAGCGACAAGTTTACAATGGGCATTAGAAAACTGGCCAGCTGTCGAGTCCCAACTGCAAGCACAATATACACGATTAAATAACAGGGAATTAGACGATATTATTGAGTTCTCAAATTGCCAATTAGAATCACCACTGCCCAGAGCATATCAATGGATTGACGGCAGCGCTTACGTCAATCACGTCGAGTTAGTACGTAAAGCCAGAGGAGCTGAAATGCCAGCATCATTTTGGTCTGATCCGTTAATGTACCAAGGTGGCAGCGACAGTTTTTTAGGCCCCAATGACAATATTCCACTGATAGACCCAGCTTGGGGATTAGATTTTGAAGGTGAGGTAGCGGTGATAACTAGCGATGTGGACATGGGCGTAAATATCTCCGCGGCCAGTAATACCATTTTATTAATTACTTTAGTCAACGATGTATCACTGCGTAACTTGATCCCCAGTGAATTAGCTAAGGGGTTTGGATTTTTTCACAGCAAACCCTCCACCGCATTTTCTCCCGTTGCAGTTACCCCTGATGAACTCGGCGAGGCATGGGACGGAGCCAAGTTACATTTACCTTTGTACAGTTATCTCAATGATGCATTATTCGGTTCGCCCAATGCGGGCACTGATATGACATTTGATTTCCCCCGTTTAATTGCCCACGCAGCCAAAACTAGAACCTTAACAGCGGGGACCATTATTGGTTCGGGCACTGTGTCTAATTGTGACCGAACGGTAGGCTCATCCTGCCTAGCAGAAAAAAGAATGCTGGAAAAAATAACCATAGGTGAAATAACAACCCCCTTTCTACAGAATGGCGATCGAGTAAAAATTGAAATGCGTGATCACGCGGGTCAATCCATTTTCGGCGCAATAGAACAAATGGTGGTGATGCAAGATGAAGCTTTATAGCTATTTCCGTTCATCGGCAGCTTACCGCGTTAGGATCGTCTTAAATTTAAAGAAAATTAGTTATACCACCGAGTCTATCCATTTAGTTCGTCATGGTGGGGAGCAGCACTCAGCCGAATATCTTAATATTAATCCACAAGGTCTGGTTCCAAGCCTTGATATCGCTGAGGCAGAACATAAACCACAAATAATCACCCAATCAGGGGCCATTATCGAATATCTGGAAGAATCTTTTCCGCAACCAGCTTTATTACCAACAAACCTCATTGAACGTGCCTATGTACGCACATTGATGCAGATAATTGCTTGCGATATGCACCCGCTGAATAACTTGCGGGTATTACAATATATCGAGGAAAATTTCGACTGTGACGGTACCGAAAAAATGGTCTGGTATCATCACTGGTTGGCAAAAGGGTTCACAGCCGTCGAAACATTACTAACCAAAAAAGAGAGTACTCACTATTGCTACAACGACCAAATCACCTTGGCAGATGTCTATTTGATCCCCCAAGTTTACAATGCACAGCGTTTTAAACTTGATATGGCCCCCTATCCCGCAATCAACCGTATTTATCAGTACTGTATTCAATTGCCTGCATTTTACGACGCCGCGCCAGAACTACAGCCTGATGCAGACTAACGTCCAAATTAAACACCTTAATGGATGCGTTTTCTTTCTTCATCAAGCCCTTGCCAAAACGTATACACACCATCAAGCATTTCGTTACCACTAACGATAAAATGGTCTTCATCAACGTCATTATTAAAATAATAAGCCTCGAGTTCTTCCTGAGTATGATTCGCATGGTTGGCTTCAAGTTTTGCATGCCAGGTAAAAAAGGTCAGCGGTAAACCTTTTAGGTTTCTCGTTTGGCGATAATGATTAAACCCAGAGACCAGTTCATCCCAAAACCCTGCAGCAGCCCAATTCTCTACCGCATAAGAAGCCGCCGTTGACGTGGCGTAACTTGCCGAACCGTAAAGTCGCACCAATTCATCACAAAAGAATAAAGTCTTGGCAGAACCAAACTGGCGTCGTCCAATTTGATTAAATGCGATACCAAAATAATCGGCTAATTGATTTAACAGTTCAAAATGTGCAGCTTTAAAATGGAAAGCACCACCATCAATACTGCCTTCGATATCACCAAAATCACGTTCATCCGGCGTTAATTGCGTAGCACGGTTTCGCGTTGGGTTCTTATACACAACCCCAATTTCATTAGCTAAAATTTCTTTCGAGGCACGCATTTCTTCAATGGTTTCGGCATTCAGCATTTTCTCCAGTTGTGCAACCAAAAACTGATTGGAAAAAACCGAGAATTGCACAATTAGCTGTTTAATCTGTGCATCATTGAGTGACGCATCGCAAAACCACTGCGTATAGGGGTTAGCAGTAATGACCTTGTGATTCAGTAATTCGTTGTTGATACGGGATTGAAAGACCAGAAAATATTGCGCTTTGTCTAAATCAAAATGCCCTGACTGAATCTCTTCAACCGTGTGATAAGTGAGTTTTTCCAGTCCATGGTCTTTACGATACGCTTCGATGGCAGAATTATCTCTCATACTAACCCTCCTCCCGAATATATTTCATTAACACGTATCGGAACGGTAAATGGTGATCGTAATGGGTATATTTCTAATAGTTTAGTTGCTAATTCCTCTTGTGTCAGTCAGCAGACGCTAGCTAGTTGTAATGACAAACATAATTGTATGCGCCATTAATATAAAATAATGACGGCTGTATATATCAATAAAAGTATAAAAAAAAAGCCATTAGTTTCATTTGAAATAAGAGCCAATTATATTTGAAGTTGCCGCATATTTATTATATTAATAGTTATCTGAGTAACCATTACCGAACGATAATCGCTTCGTAATTGGGAACCAGTAAGACCAACAATATAGAGGTACGTTATGAAAGTAGTAGTGGAGTTTATGGAAACAGGTCGATACAAGGACAGAGTTTGGGAACCTTCATTCCACACTGGAAAAGGCAGCTTACGCTCAGTCTCACCTTCTTATGCCGCACAGTTAATAAGTCAGTGTAAAGCAAAACTGCATATCAACGAAGATGGTTCGGCAGCGCTTGAACACTAACAGACCTCAATAAGTTATATTTTATTATTTTAATTCGAAGTAAATCTTCAATAAAGGTGCGGGGCTAAACTGCACACACAGCCTAGCCCCTATCATTACGTTGCTCTTTTCAATCGGCAAGCGCGGCGTAGATGACGCACTTGACGTTTAGCAGTTACATTACGTGGTTCCGAACTGCAAAGTGGACGACCATCGGCATTAAGTCCAATATCCTTTAACAGATAAGCATTACCCAATGGGATCTCGCTGGTAGCACGACGAACTTTTGCTAGCCACACGCGTTCTTCACGACGTATATCGGCTCGAACAAAAAAAACAGCAAGGTGTAAATAAAGTGAATGACGCATAATAATTCTCCAGTATATAGTTTTGGTATATAAAAAATACTGGGGGAAATGGCGTGAAGTAATTCGGCTATCTAGAGATATTAATGAGGTTATCATCCTATCAAGCTGCCATTTTCCCGCAGCCTTTAAGGGTACGGATTCGTTAGTTATTGGTGCCAGGCTTTCGATCGGAACAGATCACGAAGGCGTGATGAACGGCCATCATGAGACTGGTATGATCAAAAGATACACAAACATATTGAACAAGATTTAAATTTTTCATGTGTACCTCCGGTTAACTAATTAATCCAAAATTAAATGTGATATAAATGTTAAATCACATTGGAGAGTCTATGTGAAATTGAACATTCTGCAACCGTAAATTCTCAGTTAATAATAAAACAAAGTATTATGCTAACAATGTATTCCCATACATCTTTTCACAATATATTCAACCTGTTAATCTCCACCCCATATTACGATATCAATTCTGTAATAGTTTTAGCTCTGAATTTTATCAAGTTCACTCTCTGTACTTCAACTTAGCTATTACTAACCCATCCCCCCTACTCATCATACAAAAACAATAATATTCACCATGCAAAATAAATATATTGCTACAACCACTTATACAACAACGATTAGTGAACTTTGTAGTATCGCCTATGTGAGCAGACAAACGCTGTAATGCATCTTTGAATCAATATTAGGTATTAACCCATCTCTTTCGCAACACTCTGGCAAATAGTATCTCTGACCCACTTATGCCCCGGTTCATCATTATTACGTTCATGCCACAACAATACATAGACCAATGAAGAAAAATCTATCGGCAAAGGCAATTGCACCAAGCCATATAACTTTTGTGCATGCGAGACAAAACTCGACGGTAAAGTAAAAATTAAATCACTGTGCGCACAGACACTGGCGGCACCGTAAAAATCCGGTAAGGTTGCGCAAATATGACGGTGCAGCCCTGACTCAGCTAATTGATAATCCAATAACCACCAATCATTACCTTCGCAGCGAACCTGTACATGCGACATATTCAAATAAGCATCAACATCCCAATGCCCTGCATTAATACTTGCTAACATAGGATGATTTTCGCGTATTAAGCACACCTGGTTATCGGTAAACAAACGCTGATGCGCAATCCCCTCAGGTAAATTATTGAGGCGAACATCGGCCGTAGGGTGCAACTCCCTGGCCGTAATGCCAAAATCAATTTGTCCTTGCTGCAAGTCTAATAATGATTTTTCATTCCAATCATAAATACCTAAATTCAGCTTAGGTGCTTGCGATAATATTGGCCCAATGTAATGAGGTAGTAAAGTTTCATAGGCACTTTCAAGCATAGCAAACGAAAACTGGCGATGACTATTTTCGGGAATAAAACTCGGCGGTAAGCAGAGATGATACAAGCCCTGTAATATCGTCGGTAATTGCGCTTTTAATTGCAAAGCATGCGCCGTCGGCTTTAAACCATGGGCAGTACGTAAAAATAACGGATCACCTAAGGTATCACGTAGTCGGTTTAAACTTTTACTCAATGCCGACTGGCTTAAGTGTAAGCGATGCGCTGCGCGAGTTACACTCTCTTCTTCAAGTAAGATCTGTAAAATAGCCAAGAGATTTAGATCTATTTTGGCAAGATTATCTAAATTCATAAGATATTCCTAAATGGAAACTCAGTCCTGAAATTATACCACTTCCATTCATATCATGCTTTACGTAAACTGCTCCACATTAATCCATGCCTTTTATTCGAGAATAACAATGCGCCGAAATATATTACCTATTTTGATGGCTATGGTGGTGTTAAGCCCCCTCGCTATCGATATCTACCTGCCTTCAATGCCGACAATGGCAGCAGAATTTCAGGTGTCGTCTAGCGAAGTTCAATCTACATTAATTTTATTCTTATTTGCCATGGGCATCGGACAAATATTAATAGGACCACTGGCAGACCGTTTTGGTCGTCGTCCAGTCGCAATCGGTGGTGTTATGCTTTATTGCTTAAGCAGTATTCTTGCAGCAGGCGCAATTGAATTTCACTGGCTACAAATAGCACGAGTGCTGCAAGGTACCGCAGCCTGTGCAACATCAATCGTTGTATTTAGTGCGGTACGTGACAGCTTTGACTCTAAAAAAGGCGCGCATTATTACAGTTATTTAAATGGCGTTATTTGTGTTATACCTGCACTTGCACCGACGCTAGGTGGCTTATTGGCGCTGCAATTTGGTTGGCGCTCGACTTTTGTTTTTATGATGCTATACGGATTGTTGATATTAACTATTATTATCAACAAATTACCAGAAACACGCCCAGATAATACTGATACATCCGGTTCGCTGTACCACTGGTCTCGCTTTAAGCCGGTATTATACGATGCGCACTTCATGTTTTACGCTATCGCTTGTATGGTGGGTATGGCATCGATCCTAACGTATGTGTCCTATGCACCAGACTGGTTAATCCGCCATTTAGGCATCGGAGAACTAGAGTTTAGTGCATTGTTTGGTCTAAATGCTATCGTCAATATCGCCGCTTGTTTTACAGCGCCTACAGTAATCAAACGCTTCGGTAATCGTCCAACCGTTATCATTGCCTTTATCGCGTTATTATTATCCGCGGCACTGCAATTGGCCGTGCAAAATTGGGGGCCGACAGCAGGTATGGCCGCCGCGTTTGCCTTTATGTTACCTATGATGTTGCTCTGTATTGGCTTTGCATTATTGCTCGGTCCAGCAACCAGTATGGCGTTAGCCGCATTTGGCGAACGCGCTGGTACGGCAGCGGCAATGCTAGGTTGTATCCAAATGAGTGGCGCAGCACTACTCGCAGGATTGATTCAACAAACAGAGCTGACCGCACCATATGCTGTAATTGTATTAATGGGTAGTTTATCGATAATATTCCTAGTGATAATGCTTACGCCACGTCTCGACCATTGGCATCAAGAACAAGTCCAACATTAGGTGCCGCAATGAACGAGTTCGACTACACTGAAAGAACTCGTTCATCACTTAAGGCAATAATAATGCAAAATGAAAAACACCCGTTAAACCATGAATTTCCTGAACACGCCATTGATATCGCCAAACTAAAAAGCGATGACCCCGAATTTGCCGCCCTAGCCAAAGAATATCACAAACTCGACCATCATATTTACGGCCTTGAAGCCAGTGACATTCCCACCACAGATAGCCATTTTATTGAATTGAAAAACCGTCGACTTGCCTTAAAAGACCAGATTTATCAAAAACTAATTAATGGTGATTTTTAATTTCCCCACTTCCATTTAGTCATAAAAGCCTTACACTGAAGTTAATAGCACAAGGCATGAAAGGAATGCAGAATGACGGAAGAACATAACCAAGATAAACATCAACAAAAAATGCAGAAGATCCAAGATACAGTCGCCAAACGCGTCAATAAAGCCACGGAAGAACGTGGTATTTTGATCGTAATGACAGGTAATGGTAAAGGTAAAACCTGTGCAGGTTTTGGTAATGTCATTCGCTGTATAGGCCACGGTTTTAATGCGGGTGTTGTGCAATTTATTAAAGGTACATGGGAAGCGGGGGAAGTAAAATTCATCCAGCAAGTACGTCCTGACATGCCTTATCACGCAATGAAAACTGGCTTCACTTGGGATACCCAAAATAAAGCCGCAGATATCGCAGCTGCAGAAGCAGCATGGGTTCATGCTAAAGCCATGTTAGCTAACCCTGATCTTAAAATGGTGCTTTTAGACGAACTGACTTACATGCTCAGTTACCAATATTTAGATTTGGAAGAAGTACTCAGCGCTATCCGTAATCGCCCAGTTGATCAAACAGTTATCGTCACTGGCCGTAGTGCCCACAAAGATTTAGTCGCAATCGCCGACACAGTGAGTGAAGTAAGAGAAGAAAAACACGCCTTTCGCTCAGGTATTAAAGCTCAAATAGGGATCGACTGGTAATGGATGAACTCTCGCTACATGAAACCCGCGTATTAGGCGCGTTAATCGAAAAAGAACACACTACACCAGATAATTACCCACTATCGTTAAACTCATTAACCTCGGCCTGTAATCAAAAAAGCAGCCGAGAGCCTGTACTCTCACTTAGCCAAGATGAAGTACAAAACATTGTTGATGATTTAGTGAAAAAACGTTTAGTCGTAAATGATGAACATGGCGGAAAACGCAGCGCTAAAATTCGCCATCGTTTTGGTAATACTGAGTTCAGTAAAATTCGTTTCAACCCGCAGCAATTAGCGATCCTTACCTTGCTATTTTTACGTGGGCCACAAACCCCTGGCGAACTAAGAACCCGTTCAGCACGTCAATGTCCATTTAATGATGTACAAGAAGTTGAAGCGACACTGGAACAACTTGTCAATCATGAACAAGGTCCATTTATCGTTAAACTGGCAAGAGAGCCGGGACAAAGTGCTTGTCGTTATGCCCATTTATTCAGTGGTGAAGTAACCTCGGCAGCAATAGCAGATAGTGCAGTACAAACGATGAATCAGTGTTCTGATGAACATGGTGCATTATCAACGAGAGTAGGTGAACTTGAGCAAGAAGTCGCAACACTCAAAGCGCAGTTAGAATCGTTACAATCTGCTGTAGTCGCACTCAAAAAATAGATTTTTAGATCATAGTAATAACAAAGGGAGTTCTGAGTTCACAGATTCGAACTCCCAACTTACTCTATTGAAAGACAGTGTAATTTGATCCTAACGAATACCATTGTCGAAACGTCACCTAACTTTTCTATTGAAGAGAATATACTTGGAATTTACGCGTGCTCGCCTGAAAATTTTTAATGGATGATTCATACGATAACCGTTACGGACAGAAATATCGCTTACACCATCAACATAAAACCCTTTAAGTTCAAAAGTTGATACAGTACTTACCATCAATGTCGACATCAGCACAGCCGTAAATATTATTGCAGCTTTCATTACTTACCTTTAATCTAAGTTTCAATCTAAATCAGGCATCATAATAAAGTTAAATTTAACTAAAAAATAAACAAGAATGAAATATGTTTATAATTTAATAAACAATAACAAAAACTAGACATAAGCAACTGTATAATAATAACTAAAAATAATCACCCCAAACTAAAGCGCATGCAGTTTTTCATTTTGGTTATATTTTTATTATAAAAAAATCAACGTTTAAGGCAATTCTTAGTGTGATATGAATTATTTTAGACTGAAATAATCACATTTTAAAAGACTGATGGGATATTGATAGAACCATGACACAAATCGTCACTTGCAATTGATTCAACGATTGAGCTGTAGAGTTCTTCCTCCACTAGTTTGTAATTAATAATATTCAAACTTTCGCCCTTATTGGTTATGATAAAAGCACTCATCGCGATGTTAGCGTTATCGTATGGCGAGGAATAAACCCTAATATAGACCTTATTTATATCACATAAATTTAGGTTTGAACCACCTAGGTCTTTTCTAAACTCCCTGCCAACAAGTAATGCATCAAGATCACTAATGTAGATATCAATATTATCCAGTTCATAGCGTTGATAGTTTTTTATATCCATAAAAGAAGCGTTACTCATATTATTCTTTGCGATTAAAAAGATTAATGTCGATATAAACACTATATTAACAACAAGCCAGAGCCCTCTTCTGTAGCTCCCCTTAATTGATGGTAAGCTTATTCTTTTGCTATCGTTTAACAACTCACGATTAGCGTTATTCTTTTTATCACTGTCATCAGAAGAATCATCTAACTCTTGTACTTTACTTGATTCTTGTACTTTACTTGATTCTTGTGCTTTACTTGACTCTTCAGCTCCATCTACAATTGACCCATTAAGACAATTTCCAGGTAATTCATTATTCAAAGTAATTACCAATGAGTAGCCTTTTTTACTAATGGTTTTGAGTTTCAACTCATTAGACTCTAGTTTCTTTATCGTCTTTCTTATATAAGAAATCGTATTCGTTAATGATTGCTCAGAAACAACTGCGCCTTGCCAGCACACTTCGAACAGTTCATCTCTAGAAATGCATTTATCTTGATTTTTGAATAAATACATTAACACTCTAAAAGGTAAAGGGCGCATATTCACTGTAACGCCTGAAGTAAGGCAAGTGATAGCACGCATCTCTACATCTATGGCTATATTATTTTGGGTTGATTGCTGTTTGTGAATCATTAAAGTCCTATATTAAATTAGATACTTATAGAGCTTCACTTCGTCAGCATAGCTACGAACAAGCAATAAAATTATATATAATATATTATAACGTAAATTCTTAATTCATATTCTTAGCTGTTTAAATTTATATTCGACAATAGTAAGAAAATTAAATAGTAGAGTGGTGAATAAATGCAATCATATTTAGTTAAACTGATCATTATATATGCCATTTTATGTTTTATATTGCTTGGTAAAAGTTTGATAACACAAGATTTAGTTTTGATCGGTAGTCAATGGAAGTGTAATTTCCAAAAAATTAGATTCCCAAGTAATGCATACTCAAATTACGAAATGATAAATGAATCAATGCTTTATACTTTTAGTTCTAAGAGTAGTTTTTATATTAAAGATAGAATGTTGGTCAAGGATAAAAACGGCCTCACAGAAACAGTAGAACTACTCTTTATTGGTGAATATATTCTAAACGGTAATAATTTATCGATGGTTTTCAACGACTTACACTTTAAGAAAAAGCATTCTGATGATGTGATTAATAATGATCAATTATTATATAAAGGTTTTTCAATCGATTATAAGGTTGAGCGTAAAGACAACTTCCTTTATCTTTACTCCGCCAATAATAGTGAAGAATTTAATCACGTCTGTTCTATACCCTAGACAATCACTTTCCGATTGCTAGTTTATTGCTAGTTCTTTCGCTAAATAGTCTACCAGCATACGTACTTTCGGGGATAAATGACGATTCTGTGGGTATAACGCCCATACCGCATCATCTGGTTCACGGTAGTTCGGTAGTAATTCAATGAGTTGACCTTGATTAATGTATTCCTGCACATAATAATCCGGCAGTTGCACGATACCTACGCCTTTTAGCGCCGCATCCACTAATACCGGGCCACTATTACAACTAAAATTACCTTTCACGCGAATATTACGCGCTTTGCCTTTTTCCTGAAAACGCCAATAATCCAGTGTCCCTGACAAACAATTATGACGATCTAATTCAGATAAGCTATGCGGCGCACCAAATGCACTTAAATACTCAGGCGCAGCACAAACATATTGTTTTCGGGTCGCTAATCGTTTACCAATCATGGATGAATCGCCTAACTGACCCAAGCGGATCGCCAAATCAAAACCTTCATCGATTAAATCAATTTGCTGATTCGATAGTATCAACTGCACTTCTAATTCAGGGTATTGCGTCACAAAATCATTTACTAACGGCGCGACACTACGCTCACCATAGGTAATAGGCGCAGTGATTTTTAACTTACCCTTTGGTGTGCTTTGTAAATTGGTGATCGCACGTTCTGCATCTGCTAACCCATCCATGACCTGACGGCAATGTTGATAGTAAATCCCCCCCACCTCTGTCACCGATACTTTGCGTGTAGTACGATAAAATAATTTTGCCGATAACCGTTCTTCAAGGGCAGAAACTTGTCGACTAACCTGCGCTGTAGAGATCCCTAAACGCTTTGCCGCCGCAGTAAAACTTTCGGTTTCAGCAACCGCAACAAACTCACTAACACCAGACCAATCACTCATCTATACACTCTCTTATTCTACAGTTAGGTAACAATTATAAGTTATTCCCTGCAATAAACCTACATTATTACCAATCAGTAAAAGTGATTTGCTTATCAAGCTAATTATCATTGTCGAATAACTCCAATATAATCGCGCCTCATTTACTGATACCCAGTAACGCTAACGAGAAAGATTATGTTATCCACGATCAAGCGTTCATTGCCGCTGCAATTACTGACTGCCGCTATTTTGGCTTGGTTTTTTGCCACCATCATGCCAACAGTCGCCAATATTACCGAACAAACTTGGTATCAACTGATCTTGCTAGGAAAGATCACCTATATCGGCTTGCTAAAAATGGTCATCGGGTTGGTGGTGATGCTGTCTTTAATGCAAGGTATGACCAACATAGGCTCCACGCTAAAATTAAAAACCTTGGGTGTAAGTACACTCATTTTTTATAGCCTGACTTCGATTATCGCTATTAGCTTAGGGCTTGGTGCAGTAATGCTAATGCCAGAATGGCAACCCTTAGTCGAGCCTGTTACGGTTGCAGATCACATCAGACTTATTGATCAGGAGTCTGTCACTGGGTCAAGTATTGCCGCAAAACTACTCGCCATGGCACTGATAAATCCTTTCGCAGCCTTGGTTAGCGGCAATTTATTAGCCATTGTCTTATTCTCGCTGTTATTTTCAGTGTCGCTATTGCGGTCACTGCCACAACACCATGTGGTATTTGATGTTATTGCGGGCTTGAATAAAGGGTTAAATAAGTTAGTCCAAAGTATAATTAGTCTCGCACCGATTGCTGTGTTTGCCATCGTGTTTGAATTTACTGTTACCGGGAATTCCGGTTTATTTGGTCAGTTAGCATTATTCGCTTTACTGGTATTTGTACTGACGCTGATCCATGGCGTGATTATCTTGCCTGTATTAGCAAAAATATTTACAGGCATTAAATTTACTACCTTATTTAAAGCCATATCTGCACCACTGGCGATGGCATTTGCGACCTCATCAAGTACTGCAACGCTACCGTTATCAATGCAAGCTGCAGAAAAAGATCTGGGTGTATCACAAAGTACCAGCAGCTTTGTATTACCCCTTGGCGCTGTCATGAACATGGATGGCACCGCTTTGTTTGAAGGTGTGGCCGCTATCTTTCTTGCGCAATTATTTGGTATTGATTTAAGTACAACTGGCATCGTGATGATTTTTATTATGGCAATGGTATCGTCAGTCGGTGCACCGGGTATGCCATCGGGTTCTATGTCTGGTATGCAGTTAGTGATGCTAGCTGTAGGTATTCCACTCGAAGGTATTGCGATCTTACTGATTATCGAACGTCCACTGGATACATTCAGAACCGCAGTGAATGTCGAAGGCGATCTGATTGCAGCGCTGGTTGTTGATAAATGGCAGCAGAGTAAGCGTTAAGATGAGTAAATAGGTGTCGTTCGACCGACACCTATTCTTATTTGTGGGATATTACTTGATTGATTTTTTGGTCACAGCCAAAATCGAAGTAACTAAAGCTGCAATAGCAAAAAATATTCTTTGCCAATGTAACGTTAGCCAAGTTGATAGCTCATTACTTACTCGAGCAACATCAATTGTTTGCTCTGCAAATGAAGTATTTGTTGGCACATAGTAAATTGGATAATACAACATATTCGCCAGCATAAAAATAATAGTTAAGAACCATAACTTTCTATTTTCAGTGCTTAAACAACACGTTAAAATAGCCAAAATAAGAACGCCGGGTCCAAATGGTACCATTACGCTACCGATGAGATGTCCATAAGTTGAAAACCAATCTAAGAATAATTGCGGTTCAGAAAGTTGCCAAAATGGCACTAAAACAATTGCAATTAAAATCATAGCGCCGATAAATGAGCCATTTAAGGCAATGACTAATACTTGCATTATTTTATTGATTTGTTTCATACTTACTCCTGAATGAATGGAAAGTACATTCATACCTACTTTTATATAGTATCAATATACGCGCTTAATTAACCACACCCACCATCCAGCCACAAGTCGATCCCGATGAATTTACCAATAACTTACAGTTAATTTACAGCAACTTACAAAATAGCTAATGAGGTTGTTCATGAAAATGGTCAATTCATACTTCCAAGCCTTCAGCCGATAGGAATTAGTTAGGCGGCGCAAAATAAAGAAATTATATTTACACTCGATCTTTAACGATTGCATTTCAAGACGATCGGTCATAGAATGACCAAATGCCAAGACCTAAACAAAACGAACATACTCGCGAAGCCCTGATTGAAGTTGGTATCAAGCATATCTCTCAACACGGTTATCACGGCACTGGGATAAAACAGATCCTAGATGAGCTTAAAGTACCGAAAGGGTCCTTTTATAATTACTTTAATAGCAAAGAAGCTTTTGTTGCCGAGCTTATCGAAGCCGATATGCACGCCAATGCAAAAGAAATTCAACCGCTATTGGATAACACGAACCTGAACCCAATTGAAAAATTGCGTGCGCTATTCGAAAAAGCTCGCCAAAAATACAGCGAGCAACAAGGCAAGCAAGGTTGCTTGGTAGCGAGTGTTGCCAACGACATTGGTGATTCAAGTGTATTATGCCAACAAGCAATGCAGCGTTCGGTGAAGGCATTAAACCAATTATTATCAGGATTAATCAGCGATGCGCAAGCACAGCAATTGATCCGTACCGACCTACCCGCAAAACAGTTGGCGACATTAATGTGGACAGCATGGGAAGGCAGTTTAATCGAAATGAAGATCGCCGGTAATACCGATAATCTTACTCAGATCACTGATTTCATTTTTGATGACATTTTAAAAGCCAACTAGCTAACGAACACGCAAACAGCGATATTATCAGTCGAATTGTAATATCGCTTTTTTAAGCCCCAACTTAAGACGACCGGTCTAATTATTTAAAGCAGGATTGATAATGACAACAGCAATTACATTACAACAAGGTTTTACCTTAAAAAATGGCACGTTTATTAAAAACCGTTTATTTAAGTCAGCAATGAGCGAGCAACTTAGTGATGCTGAGCATAACCCATTACCGGGACTTGCGACACTTTATCACGCTTGGGCTCTCGGTGGTTTAGGATTATCAATGACCGGTAATCTCATGGTTGATCGCAATGCATTAGGCGAACCAAAGCAAGTAGTGTTAGATGAACAGAGTGATTTAACTGAGTTTAAACGCTGGGCTCAACAAGGCAGTGTTAACAATACCCAACTGTGGGCGCAGTTAAATCACCCCGGTAAACAAACTCCGAATTTTATTAATGCAGAACCTGTTGCACCGTCGGCGATCGCACTGACGAACGGTTTAGAAAAAGGGTTTAATACCCCGCGCGCACTGACAGAATCAGAGATCTTGAATATTATTGGCCAATTCCAAACCAGTGCCAAATTAGCTAAGAAAGTCGGCTTTACAGGTGTACAAATTCACGGTGCACATGGTTACTTGGTTAACCAGTTCCTGTCTCCACGTCATAATCAACGTGACGACCAATGGGGTGGCAGCATTGAAAACCGCATGCGCTTTGTATTATCAATCTATCAAGCAATACGTGCCGAAGTAGGCGACACATTCCCGATTGGTATTAAACTGAATTCTGCCGATTTTATGCGAGGTGGTTTTACCGAAGAAGAATCCATGCAAGTAGTCAAAGCATTATCTGATGCAGGCATCGATCAAATCGAGATCAGTGGTGGTACCTATGAAAGCCCAACGATGACCGGTCACAAAGTGAAGAAATCAACATTAGCGCGTGAAGCTTACTTCCTTGCTTATGCTGAAAAGGTGCGTGCTATTACCGATACACCATTAGTTGTGACTGGTGGTTTTCGTTCAAGTAAAGCTATGCTTTCTGCACTACAAAGTAACGCAACAGATTTTATTGGATTAGCACGCCCAATGTCGTTAGATACCGAGTTGCCGAATAAACTAATGGCATCTGATGACCACAAGATTAGTTTACCGAACTTAACTACAGGTGTTAAAGCCATTGATCGCATCGCGATGTTAAACATTACGTGGTACGAAGCCCAGCTTGCGCGTATTGCTAAACAGCAGCAGCCAAAAGCCAATTTAGGTACTTGGCCAGTATTTTTCAAAACTCTCTATGGCGCAGGTATCTACGCATTTAGAAAACGCCGTGCTTAGTCACAGTGTCACCGCGCAATCATATTGCATATAAGCCTGATTATAAACAATAACTAATTAGGTCTGCGCCTAACCCTCTTGCAGATATACAGCAAGAGTCGTGCTGAGCGTCGCCTTACGGGCTATAAATGTGTTAGCATACCGAAAAACTCACCCCATTTTCACAAGGTACTTATTCATGAAAGTTGTTCGCTGGCTACTAGGCCGTCTAATTTTAACGCTTAATTTCATTTTCACGCCAAAAAGCATGAAACGCCCAGCTGATGCACAAGCAAAAGTTGATAGCGAGATCAATAACATGTCACTTTACCAATTTGAAGCTTGCCCATTTTGTGTAAAAGTACGTCGTAGCATGAAGCGTTTAAACTTAGATATCACCGTACGTGATGCGAAAAATGATGCTACGTTTGGTAACGAACTCGAGCAACAAGGCGGTAAACGTAAAGTTCCTTGCCTACGTATTGAAGAAAATGGTCAAGTACAATGGATGTATGAATCAAGTGACATCATTGCGCACTTAGAAAAGAAATTTGCTTAATTAAATGGCGCCCAGTCAAGTTAATTAATGTATGAAAAGCCTGATAACAATATCAGGCTTTTTTATGATAAATAAAATCACCTCGCCGTAATAACCCAACATACCAACTATTCGATTTCAATTTTAACCTAATCACTACTAATACCCATATATTATTACCACATGGTAAAAGTAATTTACTATTTTATGGGATTATCAATATCTGAGAAATAACTATAATGGCTCCAACAAAACGAGGGACCTCAGTGTTACCTCCCAACTGACAGTATAAATTAGAGAGAACAACATGACTGACAAATTTATTAAATCAAAAGCGGCTATTGCCTGGGGCCCTAACCAACCACTTTCTATTGAAGAAGTAGATGTGATGTTACCCCGCGCAGGTGAAGTATTAGTGCGTATTATCGCAACAGGCGTATGTCACACAGACGCATTCACTATGTCAGGAGATGATCCAGAAGGTATCTTCCCAGTGATTCTTGGTCATGAAGGTGGCGGTGTCGTTGAACAAATTGGTGAAGGCGTAACAAGTGTTGAAGTTGGCGACCATGTCATCCCACTTTACACTCCAGAATGTGGTGAATGTAAGTTCTGTAAATCAGGTAAAACTAACCTTTGTCAAAAAATTAGAGAAACTCAAGGTCAAGGCCTAATGCCAGATGGCACGACGCGCTTTTACAAAGACGGTCAACCAATCTTCCATTACATGGGCTGCTCAACGTTTTCTGAATACACAGTATTACCAGAGATTTCATTAGCAAAAGTAAACAAAGAAGCACCATTAGAAGAGGTTTGTCTATTAGGCTGTGGTGTAACTACCGGTATGGGTGCGGTACTTAATACTGCCAAAGTACAAGAAGGCGACACAGTGGCTGTATTTGGTCTAGGTGGTATAGGTCTTTCTGCGATTATCGGCGCTCAAATGGCAAAAGCAGGTCGTATCATTGCTATCGACATTAACGAAAGCAAGTTCGAACTGGCTCGTCAATTAGGCGCAACAGATTGCATTAACCCGAAAAACTACGACAAACCAATTCAAGACGTGATCGTTGAATTAACGGACGGTGGTGTTGACTACTCATTCGAATGTATCGGTAACGTTGACGTCATGCGTTCGGCATTAGAATGCTGCCATAAAGGTTGGGGTGAATCGATTGTTATCGGCGTAGCCGGTGCGGGCAAAGAGATCTCAACCCGTCCATTTCAACTAGTAACAGGTCGTGTATGGCGCGGTTCTGCATTTGGTGGTGTGAAAGGTCGTTCAGAGTTACCAGAAATTGTAGAACGCTACATGGCAGGTGACTTCAAGCTAAACGATTTCATTACTCATACGATGGGCTTAGAAGATATTAACGAGTCATTTGAATTGATGCACAAAGGCGAAAGTATTCGTACTGTCATTCATTTCGATAAGTAAGCGTTTACAAATAATCGAGTTATATTCGCCTTCACATACAGCAAGTATGTGGAGGCGTTTTTAAAGCATAAAATTTTATATAAATCAGAGTGAGCAGGTAGCGTTATGGGTTGGTTATTTCTTTTATTAGGCGTATTAGCAGAAGCAACATCACACGTAGCACTGAAAGCGACCAATGGATTTAGCAACTTCTGGCCCAGCGTCATTGTTATCTTTGGCCACCTACTCGCCTTTTTATTTTTAGGGCAAGCCGTTAAAAACTTACCCGTGGGAATTGTGCATGCATCATGGGCTGGATTAGCGATTATTTTGGTGACCTATATGTCGAGCTTAATCTACAAACAGCACCTCGATACTAAAGTTTGGATCGGCATGTTATTTATCGCTGTCGGCATTGCCTTAATCAATCTGTCCTCGACCCCACACTCCCATTAAGCTACTTTACTAACAGTTTCCAGCACTTTTTTGTGTATTGTGACAGAGTAAAGTATGAAAGCAGTTTAATTCTTCCTTGTACTTATGCTATCTTGGGCCGCTTTTAACGCTAATCAAAGGCTCACCATGGCACGTAAAGGCACTCTATTTATTGTATCCGCTCCAAGTGGCGCAGGAAAATCAAGTCTTATCAAAGCACTTCTAGATGCAAACCCAAGCAGCGATATGAAAGTGTCTGTATCTCACACGACTCGAGCAATTCGTCCTGGTGAAGTTGACGGCATTCATTACCACTACATCCCTGTAACAGACTTCAAACAACAAATCGAAAACAATGAGTTTTTTGAATGGGCTGAAGTATTCGGTAATTACTACGGCACATCTCGTGTAACGATTGAAAAAACACTTGCTCGCGGTATTGATATTTTCCTCGATATCGATTGGCAAGGTGCGCGTCAAATAAAAGAACAAATTGCGGATGCGCGTGGTATTTTTATCCTGCCTCCAAGCCGTGAAGAGTTAGAGCGTCGTCTAAATAGCCGCGGTCAAGACAGCGACGAAATTATTGCAAGCAGAATGGCTGAAGCAGAAGCTGAAATGTCACACTATAATGAGTATGATTACCTTATTATTAATGACGATTTTTCGACTGCATTAGAAGATCTTCACGCAATTGTTCGTGCAGAAAGACTCCGTTCAACAAAGCAAGCAGCAAAAAACAACGTAATTATGAAAGATTTGCTGGTTAAGTAGGCAAAAATAAAGTATAGTTTCTCGTCATTTTTTAGACTTAATTCACTGGGAGTTCCTGCATGGCACGCGTAACCGTAGAAGATGCTGTACAACAGGTTGGTAACCGTTTCGACCTAATATTAATGGCGGCACGTCGCGCTCGTCAATTACAGATTAATGGTAAAGAACCTCTAGTAGCACCTGAGAATGATAAACCGACTGTAATCGCCCTTCGTGAAATTGAAGCGGGTCTAATTAGCAACGAATTAATGGATGCTGGCGACCATCAAGAGCAGCAAGAGCACGAAGCACAGCAAATTGCAGCAGTAGCAGCAATCGCTGAAGGCCGTGGCTAATACCTAATCATCTTTTCGATGATTTTATAAAAAAGGTGCATATTGCACCTTTTTTAATGCCTATGATCCACCCCAAAATGGTCTTTATGAGCTTTTATGTATGTTTAAACTCAAAATATCCAAGCTGCTGATTCTAGATTGAGTTGGCATAAATATTAAGAAGATATAAATTTAAAGGTGCAATTAGCTCCACTTTTGATTATCTTGCTAATATTATCACCTTATTTATATCAACTTTTTAGTGACGAGGCAGTACTTGCATATATTCGCAAATTTAAAAGCAACGACATCAACCTACCTATCGGTTGAACAAGTCGAACTCATTGAACATGCTTATTTAGTCGCGCGGGAAGCGCATCTACCTCAAAAGAGAAGCACGGGTGAACCTTACATTATTCACCCTGTTGCCGTTGCTGAAATTCTTGCTGATATGCGCCTCGATCATAAAACCATTATGGCGGCACTGCTCCATGATGTGATTGAAGATACAGAAACAACCCAAGAAGACCTTGCGTCATTATTCGGTGATACCGTTGCTGAATTAGTGGAAGGTGTATCTAAACTTGATAAGCTTAAATTCCGCGATCGCAAAGAAGCACAAGCAGAAAACTTCCGTAAAATGTTCATGGCGATGGTACAAGATATACGCGTTATCTTAATCAAACTGGCCGATCGTACCCATAACATGCGAACACTTGGTGCCTTAAGACCAGACAAACGCCGTCGTATCGCCAGTGAAACCTTGGAAATTTTTGCGCCGATCGCTAACCGCCTTGGTATTCATAATATTAAAAATGAATTAGAGGAATTAGGGCTAGAGGCCATGTACCCAATGCGTTACCGAATCCTGACTGAATCGGTAAAATCAGCACGTGGTAATCGCAAAGAAGTGATGTCTAACATCCGTCAAGAAATTGAAGGCCGTTTAGTTGAAGCAGGCGTCCCGGCGAAAACAGATGGTCGTGAAAAACTCATCTTTAGTATCTACAACAAGATGAAAAAGAAACGCGTCCAGTTCCATGAAGTTGTTGATATTTATGCATTCAGGATCATCGTTGACGACCTTGATACTTGCTACCGTGTACTGGGTCAAATGCACAGTTTGTACAAACCAAAGATAAGGCGCTTTAAAGATTACATTGCCATTCCAAAAACTAATGGCTATCAATCACTGCATACTTCATTAGTAGGTCCACACGGAGTGCCACTTGAGATCCAAATCCGTACTAAAGATATGGACCTTATGGCTGACCGTGGTGTTGCTGCACATTGGTCATACAAACAAGGCGCAGACAAAGTTAATACCAATGCACAATTACGTGCACAGAAGTGGATGCAAAGCTTACTCGAATTACAGCAAAGTGCTGGTTCGTCATTTGAATTTATTGAAAGTGTGAAAACAGATCTGTTCCCAGATGAAATTTATGTTTTTACACCTAAAGGTAAGATTATCGAGCTACCACGTGGTGCGACACCGGTAGACGTCGCTTATTCAATCCATACCGATGTTGGTCATACTTGTGTTGGTGCCCGTGTTAATCGCCAACCACATGCGCTAAGCCAACCATTAAAAAATGGCCAAACAGTTGAGATTATTACCGCGCCAGGTGCGCGACCAAATGCAGCATGGTTAAACTTTATTGTCACAGGAAGAGCCCGCGCTCGTGTCCGTCAGCAATTAAAAAACATGCGTACCGAAGATTCAATCATTCTAGGTCGTCGTTTATTAAACCACGCATTAAGCGGTGTTAAAGTCGATGACATTCACATCGAAAACTTAAACCAAGTACTCGAAGATACCAAATGTGAAAATTTAGATGCCCTGCTTATCGAGATCGGTCTCGGTAACATGATGAGCATCCTGATTGCTCGCCGCCTGCAAGGTCGTGTTGATGAACTGACCGACCTTTCACCACGCTCGGAAGAAGATAAAATGCCAATTAAGGGCGCAGAGGGCATGCTAGTTAGTTTTGCGAACTGCTGTCATCCGATTCCAGGTGACCCAATTGTTGCCCACTTAAGCCCTGGCAAAGGTTTGGTTGTACATATTGAGACTTGTCGTAATATCCACGGTTATCAAAATGAACCAGATCGTTATATCCCAGTGGAATGGGATGACAATATCGATCCAAGCCAAGAGTTTAAAACCGAGATCCGTATCCAAGTTGTTAATCACCAAGGTGTATTAGCAAAATTGACGAATACTGTAGCATCGACAGGCGCTAATATTCATAACATTGTTACCGATGAAAAGGATGCTCGTGTTTATAACGTTGATATTCTTATTACCGCTAAAAACCGAAAACATGTAGCAGATGTAATGAAGAAGATCCGCACCCTGCAAGACGTACTAAAAATATCACGCAGTTATAATTAAGCATTCAATGAACAATGTGAATGTATGTATAACAAAGTGCTAGTTTGCTGATAACGAAGCCGTTGTAAAGTACGGCTTCGTTATATAAACGCCATTCAACCGACCCAGACCCGCCTAAGCTAAGTTCAGATATTCGCATTAGCCCGTGATTTGGGTATAATACCTCGCCAATTAAATCTGATAGAGTAAGACCATGACCCCAGAACGTCTCGAACGCATCACTAAAATGCTCCAACACCGCCAACCAGATCTTACTGTTTGTATGGAATCGGTGCATAAACCACATAACCTTGCAGCCGTAGTAAGAACTTGCGATGCAGTTGGTGTCAACAATGTTCACGCGGTATGGTCTGTACGTCCAACAAAGGTATCTGGAGGCACTGCAACAGGTAGCCAAAACTGGGTGAAAGTACACTCTCACGATAACATTGCTGAAGCAATCAAAGAATTAAAAGCCCAAGGCATGCAAGTTCTTGCAACTAACCTGTCTGATACTGCTGTTGATTTCCGTGAAATTGACTACACCAAACCAACGGCAATCTTAATGGGTCAAGAAAAAACCGGTATCAGTGCAGAAGCATTGGCACTTGCAGATCAAGATATCATCATCCCTATGGTTGGTATGGTGCAATCCCTAAACGTATCAGTAGCAACCGCGACAATTTTATATGAAGCACAACGTCAACGTGATAATGCAGGCATGTACCAAGGCGAAAGTAAATTATCTGCTGAAGAACAGCACAAAATCTACTTTGAAGGCGGCCACCCTATCTATGCAAAAGCATGTAAACGTAAAGGTTTAGCTTATCCAGAATTAGATGAAGAAGGTCAAATTGTTGCTGACGAATCGTGGTGGGATGCACTGCGTAGTTCAAACTAGGCCAGCTTAAATTTAGCTTTGCATTTAATACCAAAATGCAAAGCTAGCATGATCCATATCGTAGTAGCTTGAGTATAAATCTTCTGATAATATATGTTTATATGTACAGTGGATTCGTGAGTGATTATGCGACTAGATAAGATCCCGGTTATCGAGTTAAAAGGTGTTGGCGCCAAAATGGCCGAGAAATTAGCAAAGCTGAACTTAGTCACAGTTCAGGATCTGCTGTTTCATCTACCAAGCCGATATCAAGATCGTACGACCATCTATCCGATTCAAGACCTTTTACCCGGTCTACACGGTACTATCGAAGGCGAGATCGTCAGTTGCGATGTCACGTTTGGTAAACGCAAAATAATGTCTTGTAAAGTCAACGACGGCACAGGCATCATCACCTTATTATTTTTCCATTTTAATGCCGGACAAAAAAACAGTTTCAGTGTCGGAAAAACAATTACCGCATTTGGCGAGTTTCGCCGTGGCCGCTTTGGTTATGAAATTGTCCATCCAGAATATAAACTTGCGCATGCTACCAGCTCAGAAATGAGTGAAGAAACGCTAACACCTGTATATCCTTCAACAGATGGGTTAAAGCAGCTTACCTTACGAAATCTAACAGACCAAGCACTGCAACACTTAACACAAACGACATTACAAGAGCTATTACCTGAAGGTTTATACACAGGACAAATCGAGTTAAATCATGCAATCCAACTATTGCACCGACCAACACCCGATGTCTCACTTGAGCTGCTAGAACAAGGTCAACACCCTGCGCAGCAACGCCTTATTATTGAAGAACTACTGGCGCAAAATATCAGCATGCTGCAATTACGCAAAAAAATGCAGCAGCATCCCGCAATCAAATTGCAGTCCAGCAAAACAATTACCGATAAATTTTTGGCACAATTACCTTTTACGCCAACCAATGCCCAACAACGTGTTGTTGCTGAAATCAAACAGGACCTCCAGAAAGCCTACCCTATGATGCGTTTGGTTCAAGGTGACGTTGGGTCAGGCAAAACCCTTGTTGCAGCCTTAGCGGCCCTTCAGGCTATCGGTAATGGCTATCAGGTGGCATTGATGGCTCCAACTGAGATATTAGCCGAGCAACATGCACTTAATTTCAAAGGCTGGTTCAATCAGCTGGGTATCAAAGTCGGCTGGTTATCTGGTAAACAAAAAGGTAAAGCGCGAGAAGCGGAGCTAGAATCGATTGCTAGTGGCGAAACGCAAATGATTGTCGGCACCCATGCCATTTTTCAAGATGCAGTAAAATTCTTAAATTTAACCTTAGTCATTATTGATGAGCAACATCGTTTTGGTGTAGAGCAACGCCTTGCCCTACGTGAAAAAGGCGCGGTCAGTGGTTTATACCCGCACCAATTATTTATGACAGCAACCCCTATCCCACGCACCTTGGCCATGACCGCTTATGCAGATTTAAATACCTCGGTCATTGACGAATTACCACCAGGGCGAACCCCTATTACCACGGTGGTGATGCCCGATAGCAAACGCGGAAAGATCATCGAACGGGTTGAATTAGCCGTTAAAAATGAAGGTCGTCAAGTCTATTGGGTGTGTACTCTCATTGAAGAATCTGAGGTGTTAGAGGCCCAAGCCGCTGAAGATACCGCTAATGATTTACAAAAAATGTTACCTGACTTACGAATTGGTTTAGTACATGGCAGAATGAAAGCCATTGAAAAACAATACGTAATGGAAGCTTTTAAGAACAAGCAGTTGGATTTATTAGTCGCAACCACTGTTATTGAAGTCGGTGTTGATGTGCCAAATGCAAGTTTGATGATTATCGAAAATCCAGAGCGTTTGGGTCTGGCACAATTACATCAGCTACGTGGTCGAGTCGGCCGTGGGAAAGTGGCCAGCCACTGTGTATTACTTTATCACGCACCACTTTCCGATACCGGCAGTAAGCGTTTATCGGTATTACGGGAAACCACCGACGGATTCAAAATTGCACAACGAGACCTCGAGATCCGTGGCCCCGGCGAGATGCTAGGTAGTAAACAAACCGGTATTGCAGACTTAAAAGTGGCAGACTTAGTTCGCGACCAACAACTTATTCCTCTAGTCCAAAATATTGCTCGCCACTTACTGCAACAGCATCCCGATAATGCCCATGCGATCACCCAACGTTGGATGGCAGACAAGGACATTTATTCCAACGCTTAACCTGTCATTTAATAAACAGCGCTAACGCTAGACACCGACAGGTATCACAACGAAGGTCGCACTGAAAACCGCGGCCAATTTCGGGCCACTGTAAACGTCAACGTCAATATCCAACTTGGCATTACGCCCTTCTAATAATTCCAGCAAGCTGCCCTTCATCCGATATTTATGTGCCACAGCAAAGGGTTCCAAATTAATCGGGCGTTTATAATTAATACAGCCTTTCGACAGCACTATATTCCCCAATAACCCCTGCTCTTTTAACATTAACCAAACCAATCCCCAGCCTGTTAGCGTCGCCTGGCTATAAATACTGCCAGCAAACATGGTATCGTGAACATTCACATTGGCATTTAATGGCGCTGCAGTTTCAAATCGCCAACCACTGTACTGACGAATATTAATACCCATGTGTTGGCTAATCGGGATCTTGCTTGCCCATTCTTGTTGTAGTTCAGCGCACCAATCTGGATGTCGTAAAATCTTATCCATGGCATTCACTTCTTTAATCATCTGACGATGACGAACACCTTCACTAATTTGGCCACTGCCCACTAAAGAAAAACCGCATTTTTCATAAAACGGCACCGCTTCAACACGTGCATTCATGACAATGCGTTCACTACCGGCCTTGTAAGCTTCATCTTCTAAAGCCGAGATCAGTAAACTGCCTAAGCCCTGCTTACGGTGATTAGGATCAACGGCCATATAGTGAATCTGTGATTCATCCGCACCCGCGGTGTAAATCCGCCCACACGCGATGGGTGTGCCAGCATTATTCAAAATCATACGATGTTCGCTGTGCTCATCATAGATATCTTTTTCGCTACCACGCGGACGTTGTAATGGTGCTCTTAATAACGACCAGCGCAAATGATAATAATCTTCTAACTCTTGTTCCGTTTCAGGTATATGCACATGAAACATATTCTCTCCTTGTCTATTATCACTCATGGTCTGCAGTCTACACTTGCAGCCAAAAAGTAACCGGTCCATCATTGACTAACGACACTTGCATATCTGCAGCAAAGCGCCCAGTCTCTGTCGTTATTTGTTTTTGATGACATTGACCAACAAAATATTCATATAAATGACTGGCATCAGCGGGAGCAGCAGCAGTCGAAAAGCTCGGCCTTGTACCAGAATTAGTGTCTGCCGCTAAAGTAAATTGCGATACCACTAACAGTTCGCCATTGACTTGTTGAACATTTAAATTCATTTTATCGTCTGTATCACTAAAAACGCGATACGCTAATAATTTTTCACATAAACGCTTGGCTTTCGCCTCGGTATCACCTTTCTCGATGCCTAATAACACCACTAAGCCTTGGCCTATTTTACCGATAACGTCGTCTTCAACGGTTACATCTGCTTTGCGCACACGCTGGATCAATGCGATCATGCCATTCCTCAATAATCATTATTAAAATTTAATGTTATTGATAATACCGAAACTCCTTAAATTAATCACTGACAAACTCAAACGCAATAATCTCAGCCATGAGTTCTGTTGCTTTTCGTAACGCATCTATCATGCCAGGTTCACAATCAAAATGACCCGCATGAGGCACAATAAACAGCTTAGCTAATGAGAGGTGCTGACATAATTCGTACGCAGGCCCCAACGGATTAGAGATATCAAAGCGCCCATGCACCATAATTATCGGTAAATGTGATAATGAGTCTAGACACTTAAAAATATAATTGTCAGAAATAAAACAATTTTTCGAAAAATAATGACATTGTAGCGTCGACATACTAAGCGCCACATTAGCATCAATCAGATCCACTTTACTGCGGAATTCAGGATGTGGATTACCAATTTGCGCTTGCCACTCTACCCAAGCTTTTGCCGCTGCCATTTTTTCTATCTCATTATCACTGACTAACAACTGACTATATGCAGAGAGTAAGGCACCATAATCCCTTCCATTAGCACGGCTAACTAGCTGCTTAAAATGATCAGGAAACAACTGTGCGGCACCACCCGATGCTGAAAATTGCCACGTTAAATCCTGATTACGCGCTAAAAATAAACTGTGTAGTATTAAGCCTTGTACCTTATCTTGATGGCTCAAACTATACAGTAGCGCTAACGTAGCCCCCCAACCTTCACCGAATAATACGCAACGGCGAATATCTAACAGCGTTAAGATAGCACTAATATCCTGCAATAAATCTTGGGTGGTATTGTCTTCAATACAGGCATACGGTTTAGAGCGCCCACAGCCACGTTGGTCAAACAAAATTATTCGGTATAGCTTAGGGTCGAATAAACGTCTATCATCTTCCAGAACCCCCTTACCTGGACCATCATGCAGAAATAATAGCGGTATACCATCAGGATTACCCACTTCCTCAATATAAAGACTGTGCAGAGAGCTTACAGATAAATGATGTTCAGCATAATGCTGAATGGCCGGGTACAGTCCAATCATAGCAATATCAACCTCTTATCCACAACAAAAGACACTAGAGGTTGATAGCTTAACCTAACATTAGCGCAACAATGTTAACCCGCTTACAGTATTAACTTTGCCTTACTTAGTCAGAGCTGGCATCCATAGATAGATGTTTTTGCTGTTGATTTTGTGACTGTTTTTTCAATTTAACCTGTGCTTTTTTATGCTCATCAAACTCTGTTAATGAGGCGGTAATTTCAGCCCCGAGTAGGACAATCAACCAGCATAGGTAAATCCAAACTAATAAGATAGGTATAGTTGCTAATGCGCCATAAATCACTTCATAAGATGGAAATTGTACTAAATACCAAGTAAAGATCCGTTTGATACCTTCAAATAGCAAAGCACTAATCGAGGCGCCAATAAATGCATAAAGTAACGGTACGTGACGATGAGGAATAACCACATACATCACAAATAAACCCAGTGTACCCAGCAAGGCAGGTACCAACTTTAACAAGCTAACAATCCCGGTCACTTCAGTCACATCAGAAACAAACGATAAAGATAATAAATAAGACGAAATACCTAAACTAATGGCAATAAATAATGGACCAAAAGTTAATATCAACCAATACACCGCAAATGATAAAAAGAAACTACGTTCAATTTTACAACGCCAAATATGATTAATGTGCTTATCAATGGTATTAATTAGCAGCAATGCCACCATAAACAGCGCGCCAGAGCCAATCGAGGTCATTTTCCCTGTATTGGCAACAAAATCCTGTAAATACTCTTGAATCGTACCCGTCGCATGTGGCACTAAATTGGTATATAAAAATGCTTCAACACTTTGCTGCCAACTTTCAAAAATAGGAAAAGCCGACATCACCGAAAATACGACAGTGATTAATGGGACGAGAGAAAGTAACGTTGTATACGCTAACGCACTGGCGTTAACCGTGATCCGATCATCACTCACGCGTTTACCTAAATAACGCAAAAATGCAAAGCAATTTAACAAAAACAACCACAACACGGTTTTAGTTTTTGCCAACCACTGCAGTAACGGATGTTGATAAGATGACTTAACCACAGGTTCCCTCCCTGGTAATTTTAAGGTAAAAAAAAGGTGATACCTAAGTATCACCTTTTTTTATAATAGCGCCAAGATTATTAAATAATAACCTTAATTAACTATTATTTAGCTGGACGGCTAGCACGTTTACGTTCGTTTTCAGTAAGGAAACGCTTACGGATACGAATGCTTTGTGGTGTAACTTCAACTAATTCGTCATCATCAATGAATTCTAGAGCTTGCTCTAGCGTCATTTTGATTGGCGTAGTTAGTGTTTGTGCTTCATCTGTACCAGAAGAACGTACGTTAGTTAGCTGCTTACCTTTCAAGCAGTTAACAGTAAGATCGTTAGAGCGAGAGTGAATACCCACGATTTGACCTTCGTAAACTTCTTGAGCGTGTTCGATGAATAGACGACCACGTTCTTGTAAGCCGAATAGAGAGTAAGTTAGTGCTTTACCCATCGCGTTAGATACTAATACACCATTTTGACGTAGTGCAAAAGTACCGCCTTTATGTGGGCCATACTGTAGGAATGTATGGTACATAAGACCAGAACCAGACGTGATTGTCATGAATTCAGTTTGGAAACCGATTAGGCCACGGCTAGGAACGATGAAGTCCATACGGATACGCCCTTTACCATCAGGTGCCATATCTGTAAGTTCAGCTTTACGCATGCCCATTTTTTCCATAACTGGACCTTGATGCGCTTCTTCAACATCAATAGTAACCGTTTCATATGGTTCTTGAGTTTCGCCATCTTTTTGAATCATGATCACTTCAGGACGAGATACAGCTAGCTCGAAACCTTCACGACGCATGTTTTCAATTAAGATACCTAGGTGAAGTTCACCACGGCCTGAAACTTTAAATTTATCTGGATCATCTGTTTGTTCAACACGTAATGCAACGTTGTGAACAAGTTCAGCTTCTAGACGTTCAAGGATGTTACGTGAAGTAACAAACTTACCTTCTTTACCACAGAATGGAGAGTTGTTTACTTGGAAAGTCATTGTTACTGTTGGTTCATCAACAGACAATGCAGGTAGTGCTTCAACAGCAGAAGGCGCACAGATAGTGTCAGAAATCTTAAGTTGACCTAGACCTGTGATTGCGATGATATCGCCAGCTTGCGCTTCTTCAGTTTCATGACGCTCAAGACCCATGTAACCAAGTACAGTACCTACTTTACCGTTACGGATATGACCATCAGCACAAATAACACTAACTTGTTGATTTGGTTTAACAGAACCACGTGTTACACGGCCAACACCGATCACGCCAACATATGAGTTGTGATCAAGTTGCGAGATTTGCATTTGGAAATCACCATCACGATCGCCTTCTGGAGCAGAAACACCATCAACGATAGCTTGGAATAAAGGTTCCATGTTTTCAGTAGCTTCTTCAGACTCAACGTTAGCCCAACCATTAAGTGCAGATGCGTAAACAACTTTAAAATCTAGCTGTTCATCAGTTGCGCCTAGGTTATCAAACAGATCGAAGATTTGATCCATAACCCATTCAGGGCGAGAACCAGGTTTATCGATTTTGTTGATAACAACAATTGGCTTAAGGCCATGTGCAAATGCTTTTTGCGTTACGAAACGCGTTTGTGGCATAGGACCATCAACAGCATCAACGATTAAGCAAACACTATCAACCATAGACATAATACGCTCAACTTCACCACCGAAATCGGCGTGTCCTGGAGTATCTACGATGTTGATACGGTAATCTTTCCATGTAATAGCAGTATTCTTAGCAAGAATTGTAATACCACGTTCTTTTTCAAGATCGTTAGAATCCATTACACGTTCTTCATTACCACCACGTTTCTCTAAAGTACCTGACTGTTCTAATAACTTGTCAACTAAAGTAGTTTTACCGTGGTCAACGTGAGCGATAATCGCAATGTTGCGTAGTTTATCTAGCACTGTGATGCCTCTATATATTTTATATGGGTAAAAATTAGGCGGTATTGTAACCGCCTCCTTGTGATCTACCTAGCAAAATTTTGGCACAGAGTAAAATGATTGCAATTTATTTTATTTAAAAACCAAGCAATAGCCACTAAATGGGCTTTTAGCACACAAAATATAAATAAATATAGGCCGTATCACACAGTGATCAATTAGACTTACAGATGAGACGTTTTATCAACTATATTTGAATACGATTTTACTGGTAATCCCTGAAAATAAACCATAATATCGAACTTAGTAATAGTAAATGTACGCGTTTTTTTACCGCAACAATCGCTGCACCAAACAAGTGCGTAGCACGCACGATCTTCGTGCAGCAATAGATTGGAGCAAGGGAGAATACGCACACTAAAGCAATAAAATCAACAACTTAAATAGTTGGCACATATATGGCATTATTTAAATCATGATTGTTTACAGTCAGCCACTTTAAATTAAGCCATCATATTGATGACACCGGAGGTTATTTTTTATGTCAGCAGAAAACGTATTAGCTCTAATTAAAGAACAAGACGTTAAATTTGTAGATTTACGTTTTACAGATACTAAAGGTAAAGAGCAGCACGTATCTCTACCACATCATCAAGTTAATGCCGGCTTCTTTGAAGAAGGTAAAATGTTTGATGGTTCATCAATTGAAGGTTGGAAAGGCATCAACGAATCTGACATGATTTTAATGCCAGATCCGGCAACAGCTGTACTTGACCCGTTCACAGAAGCAACAACTCTGAACCTTCGTTGTGACGTACTCGAACCTGCAACAATGCAAGGTTATAGCCGTGACCCACGTTCAGTAGCAAAGCGTGCACTTGCATACTTACGCTCAACAGGTATCGCTGATGATGTATTCTTCGGTCCTGAACCAGAATTCTTCCTATTTGATGATGTTAAGTACAAAACTGACATGTCAGGTAGTATGTACAAGATTGACGCTGAAGAAGCTTCTTGGAACTCTGATAAAGAGTACGAAGGCGGCAACATGGGTCACCGTCCAGGTGTTAAAGGTGGTTACTTCCCAGTATCACCAGTTGACTCTGCACAAGACATCCGTAGTGCAATGTGCCTAATAATGGAAGAAATGGGCTTAACAGTTGAAGCGCATCACCATGAAGTAGCGACAGCAGGTCAAAACGAGATCGCAGCACTATATAACTCAATCGTTGAAAAAGCGGATGAAGTTCAAATCACTAAATACGTTATCCATAATGTTGCACACGCTTACGGCAAAACAGCAACATTTATGCCTAAGCCACTTGTAGGCGATAACGGTTCAGGCATGCATTGTCACCAATCACTACAGAAAAATGGCGAAAACATTTTTTCTGGTGATCTGTATGGCGGTCTTTCTGAAACTGCACTTCATTACATTGGTGGTATCATCAAGCACGCAAAAGCAATTAACGCATTTGCTAACCCAGCAACTAACTCGTACAAACGTTTAGTCCCAGGTTTTGAAGCACCAGTAATGCTAGCTTACTCAGCGCGTAACCGTTCTGCATCAATCCGTATCCCAATCGTACCATCGCCAAAAGCGACACGTATTGAAGTTCGTTTCCCAGATCCAGCAGCAAACCCATACTTAGCATTCTCTGCGATGTTAATGGCAGGTATTGACGGTATTAAAAACCGTATTCACCCTGGTGATGCAATGGATAAAGATCTATACGACCTTCCAGCAGAAGAAGCAGCAGAAATTCCACAAGTTGCCTCTTCACTACAAGAAGCACTATCAGCACTAGATACTGACCGTGACTTCTTAACGGCTGGCGATGTAATGGCTGACGATACAATCGATGCTTACATTGCAATAAAAGAAGAAGAAGTTGAAAGACTGAACATGACAACTCACCCAGTTGAGTTTGAAATGTACTACAGCGTATAATTTCTTATTAATAAAAATTAATATCAAAAAACCCGCTATTTAGCGGGTTTTTTATTTGTGAAATAAATGTAACTAGGTGAAAATAACCATACAAATCAAGTAATCAAAGACAGGATGTCGCCATGAAATACGTAATGTTATTCATATTAATAATCACAAGCTATACTAGTGTTGCCGCTATTTATCAATGGACTGATGAACAAGGTATTACCCACTTTTCGGATGATGAAAGTAAACCAGCATCAGCCAAAGAAATTGATGTGAAGCTAACTCCACCTTCCATTGACTCTCTTACTCAATCAATTCCTCCGAAAACAAGTCATGCAAAAACCACAATGAATGACAAATCAGTCACGCCAAGTAGCATTCATATCAGCACACCACGCGATCAACAAACAATACGCAGTAATACTGGCGAAATCACAGTGTCTGCCACTCTCAGTTCAACACTGCTGTACGGTTCAAGTATTCGTTTATTAATTGATGGCATTACTTATAGTGAGCAAATTGAGAAGCAATTTGATGTCACAAACGTACCCATTGGTACGCATAAATTACAGTTACAAATAATTAACAACTTAGGCAAGGTAATTGCATCATCAGAGCTCATTACTGTTTATTTACATCGATTTAAGGCCAACTAAGCATTTCCGCTTTAATTTCACCACGCTGTACAGTAATATTTTAAAGTGAGCACCGAATTGGTGCGTTCAGTCACGGGATGTTTATCCTAATAAGGAAGTGCCATGGTAATGCTCCCAGAACCTCAACAGTCATTAATGAATAGCTTAGTTTCTTCGGTTTTCGTTCTCAATCATGATCTGTATATAAAATATCTCAATCCAGCGGGTGAACAACTATTAGGATCCAGTGCCAGTCGTGTGCTTGATGTGAAGATCACGGATATCATCGAACATACAACACTCGACCTTTCATTATTAGCAAGCATAATTAAAACAGGGCAAGGATTTACTGATAATGAAGTATCATTAGTCATTGATGATCGCCAACTATTAGTCGAAATTTCAGCAACATTAACGAACTTTAACTCGGAAGTCTGTGTTCTAATTGAAGCGAGACAAATAGACTTACAAAAGAAAATTAGCCAAGAACTTTATCAACACGTACAACAGCAAGCTGCACAAGAATTAGTACGTGGCTTGGCCCATGAAATTAAAAACCCACTCGGGGGATTACGTGGCGCCGCACAATTATTAGAGAAAGAACTACCAACGCCGGAATTAAAAGAATTTACAGGTATTATCATCGAACAAGCCGATCGATTACGGACGCTAGTTGACCGTTTATTGGGGCCACAAAAGCCTGGTCAGCAAACCATTTTAAATATTCATTCCGTCATTGAAAAAGTAAAACAGTTAGTCGAGTTTGATTTACCGTCAGGTATTATTATCGAACGAGAT
Source organism: Moritella sp. 28 (assembly GCF_018219435.1). Classification (NCBI taxonomy): domain Bacteria; kingdom Pseudomonadati; phylum Pseudomonadota; class Gammaproteobacteria; order Alteromonadales; family Moritellaceae; genus Moritella; species Moritella sp. 28. The sequence continues at coordinate 4,959,533 of NZ_CP056121.1, forward strand.
TATGATCCATCAATACCTGATTTTGAGATGGAACCAGACCTATTACAACAAGCACTACTTAATATAATTAGTAATGCCGTTCAAATACTAAAAGAACATGGCATCATTAAAATTATTACGCGTACAGCACATCAAGTGAATATCCAAGGACAGAAATATCGCTTATGTGCTGAAATAAAAATCATTGATAACGGACCCGGTATTCCAGAGCACATTAAAGATACCTTGTTCTACCCAATGGTTACTGCACGTGAAGGCGGCACCGGACTTGGACTTTCTATTGCTCAAAACCTGATTAAGCAACACAAGGGGAAAATTGAGTGCCATAGCTGGCCAGGTCATACCGAATTTGCCATTTATCTGCCACTAAGAAAATAAAGGATTAAACTATGACAACAGCAACAGTTTGGATTGTCGATGACGATAGTTCTATCCGCTGGGTTCTCGACAAAGCATTAAAATCACAGAAATTTGAAACCTCTGCATTTAGTGGTGCGCATGCCTTATTAAATAAACTCGAATTCGAACAGCCAGATATCATTATTTCTGATATCCGCATGCCAGAAATGAGCGGGTTAGAATTAATGAATAAAGTACATGCCATTCACCCTGACCTCCCGATCATCATAATGACTGCCCATTCCGATCTCGACAGTGCAGTCAATGCGTATCAGGCTGGTGCATTTGAATACTTACCAAAACCGTTTGATATTGATGAAGCCGTATCCTTAGCGACTCGTGCAGTGACTCATGCCAAAGAGCAAAGCAAAAACCGCCGTAAAAATAATAAAGTCGCGCCAGTGACTGAAATTATTGGTGAAGCACCGGCCATGCAGGAAGTATTTCGCGCTATCGGTCGCTTATCACGTTCTTCGATCAGCGTATTAATTAATGGTGAATCTGGCACAGGTAAAGAATTAGTTGCACAAGCGCTACACAAACACAGCCCACGCGTAAATAACGAATTCATTGCCTTAAACATGGCTGCAATACCCAAAGATTTGATTGAATCAGAACTTTTTGGTCATGAAAAAGGTGCTTTCACTGGCGCAGCAGGTGTGCGTAATGGTCGCTTTGAACAAGCTAATGGCGGTACCCTATTTTTAGATGAGATCGGGGATATGCCGATTGATATTCAAACGCGATTATTGCGGGTACTTTCTGATGGGCAGTTTTACCGTGTAGGGGGCCATTCTCCGGTGAGCGTGGATGTACGAATCATCGCAGCAACGCATCAAAACTTAGAAAAGAAAGTAGCTGATGGTAGTTTTCGTGAAGACTTATTCCATCGTTTGAACGTCATTCGTATTCATATTCCATCGTTAAATGAACGTCGAGAAGATATTCCTAAACTCGCCAATCATTTTTTAATCAGAGCGGGTAAAGAGCTGAGTGTCGAAACCAAAATTCTCAGTAAAGAAGCACAAACCTATTTAGCCAATCATCATTGGTCCGGTAACGTTCGCCAACTTGAAAATATTTGTCGTTGGTTAACCGTGATGGCCAGCGGCCAAGAAATATTCATTGCTGATTTACCTTCTGAGATCACCGAAGAGCAATCGCCTTTAATAAGTCATGGTAGCGCGGCTCAAAGTGGCGACTGGCGCACACAATTAAAAACCTGGACGGCACAGCAACTCGCATCAGGACAGAGTGATATCCTTGCTGAAGCAATGCCCGATTTTGAACGTATCATGTTACAAACCGCACTCGAGTACACACAAGGTCATAAACAAGATGCAGCAAAACTACTGGGTTGGGGTCGTAATACTCTCACCCGTAAGTTGAAGGAACTCGATATTAATTAATTATGCTTAGGCAGTTAACCTATTCTTTAAGTTAACTGCCGCTTACTAATTCAGTGAGTCATGTTTCTCAATAATATAATTATGGAGTATCAAAGCTAAGTCATTATCAATATCAAAATTCAACGCCAGCCCTTTGCCATTATTATTTTCATTTTCAATCCGTACAACGTTAGCCTTAACTAAATGAAAACCACGTTGTGGAATCTTTAAATAAAAGTTCACACGGTCCCCTTTTTGAAGGTTAAAATCAATAGACGAAAATTGCTGCGCACTGCATAACATAAATAATCCCGACGTCGATATATTCAGAACAGCCCCCAATAAGACTTCACCTTTCGGATCAAATACCTTTAAACCTTTAGGATCCGACAGGCGCCAATAACGCCCTTCTCCACCTTTATGATCAATGATATCGGGAGGACCAAGCTCCTTTAGCTCATCGCTATAGCCATCACTAATAAGATAAAGCGGAAAACGAAATTCCTTTTGTTCGCTTTGCGTTACCAATACAATGTCATCAGATTGCGCTAATACATCCAGCATTTTTTTTGAAATGTGCGAAATACATACTTCACGGCTAACATCATCAGCATGACTTTCAATTACTTCCTGTAATAAATTAAGTTCATCTTGAGTTAAAATATCCGTCACTTTCTTTGGCATGAAAAAACCTTTATTACTTTGTCGAGAAACATCCTGTTTGCTATACAAAGAGTGGGAGTAATTTAAATTACATTTTCATCTAGTTATACTAATCTTAGTAAACCAGAACAGCTTTAACCTTGCAAATATAAAAACTGTGAGCTTGATGCACTGTCATAAAAGTAAGTATTAACAAATAACGATTCCGATGTAGCAACAATGGAGCCGAACATGGAAGTAAATCTAGATAATATAAATAATGAAGTCTGTCTAATAGAAACGATAGAAGTAAAAGGCGAGTTTATTATGGAAAAACGTCACCGCCATGAGCGGCGGCAACGTTCATTAAATCATTGCTCTCGTTATGAGCGCCGTGTTCATGATCGACGCGGTGCCCTTAGCAACAAGATTGATATTACAATCTAATATCTAATATCTAATATCTAATGATGGTGATGATGCGGTTTCGCATTTCTAAAACTATGCGGTAATAATTCCAGCATAAAGCTACGCGCACCGCGACGTAAAATACTTATAGAAAATAGAACCGTCACAATGACTAAACTTAAATAACGCCACCAATCATCTTCCCAATGTGGTGCTAGCGTTAACCATGGCTTAGGTAATTCAGGTACCCAATACATAATCCCCAGACCTAATAACAAGGCTACAGTGACAATCGCCATAACCACAGCGATTGCAATGTGCTTACCTTGGTTATCTTTAATAAAGCGGTATAAATCTAAGTTAAGCGTTGGTCCCACTAAACTAAAGGCAACAACCGCACCAGGCGATACGCCAGCAATAAGCATAATCGCTAATACAGGGGTAATACCCGTCGCACAAAAATGAAAGGGTAACGCAATCAAGATCGCCAGAACCACTTGCAACCAAGGTTCTTGCTGTAAAAACTGCCAACCAATCGTCGGGGTAAATGTTGCTGCGGCAATTAAGCCAAACAATACCCAAGGTGCTGTATGATCAATTAAATGCGCAAAACCATGTTCAAAAGCATGCTTCAAACGCGATGTAGATTGTTTTAGCTGTTCAGGTGTCGCACACGTTTCAGTATTTAAATCATGTTTCTTAAACAATAACCCAATCAATAAACCCAAAGTTACCGCTAAAATTATCGCCATCACTAAACGAATACCAACCCACTCAGCACCTAATAACGGTAGTGAAATAAGTAATGCATCAAACCCTATCACAGGTGATGCTACCAAAAATGACACAGCTAATGCAGAACCGCAGCCCGCTTTAATCAATTGCTTATACATGCTTGATGCATCTGGAATACAGATCGGCAGAGGTAAACCAATCAGCGTGCCTTTTAATGCACCTGCGACTGAACCAGTACTGCGTAATTGGCCAACCAGATTGAATGCAGGTTTCACAAAATTAATCAGCCATGTCAGGATATAAGCGAACAATAATGCCGGGGCCGCATGTAACGACAAGCTCACAAATCGTAATAAGGTTTCAGCTGTTCCATTACCGTGCGCATGTCCCGCATGAGCATCACGTCCCGCATGGTCATCATGTCCCGCATGGTCATCATGTCCCGCATGGTCATCATGTCCCGCATGCTCATCATGTCCCGCATGGTCATCATGTCCCGCATGGTCATCATGTCCCGCATGGTCTTCATGTCCCGCATGGTCATCATGTCCCGCATGGTCATCATGTCCCACGTGATCTTCATGTTCCGCATACTCATGTAATTTGATATCGGCCTGTAGATCAGGAGATGTCGCGATTTTTGATACCAACACGGTTTCTTCCGAACCGTGATCATGCGACGCATAACCTAACCAATGCGGCAGTAATACCGCAAGTAAACAGACAGCACCAACTAAGCTACCCGTACCAGCAGCAAATTTATCACGTTGAGTTTCTTTACCGTGTTCCTGTTTATAGGGCTGGTGAAATACGACATGTAAAATAGAACCCATCACTAATGCTTGGAACCAGATCAACCAATTGCCACTATCATGTGCGATCAGTTCACCACCCAGCCAAGTGCCTGCAACAGTTGCCACTGACATTGCCGTTAATACCGCTAACGGTAACGCTCTGCCATAATGCGGACGTAGCAACCACCATACAGTCAAACCAACAGGAAAACGATGGAGTACCACACCGATTGCCAACAAATAAGCGGTCTGATCATCTTCAATCGCAAGCGCACCACCATCGGTGAGAGCGTGTAATACTAGCCCCAACACGCCTAATATCAAGGTAACAGAATGGGTTTGCTTTGCGACTTTATGAAATATTTTTTCCACCATGCCGGGGCCAAATAAGCCAACGAGCATCAGTCCAAGAACGGCAATACCCCCACTTTCCAATAATTCAGGCAAGATATGGAATAACACCAAACCGCCAATAGAAACAAAGATAAAACTATCAAAGAGAGCAAAACGATCAGATTTAGAACCGACAAATTTACATAAATAAGGGCCAAGGAAGAGGGTCGCGATGCTCAAAAATAAAAGTAAAGACATGGTATAAACACGAGGTCAGTAAAACAGGTGTTATATTATAACATAACGGCCGTTACTGATGCCAGTCAGAATTGTTATATTATAACAATTCTGACTGGCATTAATAAAACATAGGTTAAATTAGTCGTAGTGGAGAATTATTTTACGACTTTAATATTATGTTTTTCTAATAAATTTACATATTCTAACGACGCATCTTCGTCAGTAATCACCATATCAACCTGATCAAATTGATATAATGGCGTATTATGAACTTGACCGAATTTAGAAGAATCCGTGATGACAATATTTTGTGCACCTTTCTCTAAGATAGCCACACCGACATCTGCACGCATCATATTACGGCTCGTAAAACCCGTATTTGGATGCAAACCATCAATACCTAAGAACGCCTTAGTAAAGTGAGTATGTTTGATGCAAAGACGCGTCAAGGTACCCACCATACTTTCACTTTCATGCTGGTAAAGACCACCTAACACAATAATCTTTACATCGGTTTCTTTCATTAAATGTGCAATATAGCTGCTCGGCGTAATAATGGTTACATCACTACGTTTTCCCAGTTCTTTTGCCAGTAAAGCATTAGCACTGCCCCCTTCGATCATGACAGTTTCGCCATGTTCAACAAGGCTTGCTGCACACATCGCCATTTTACGCTTGTGCTCATAATTGACCGTAATACGGTGAGAAACATTATCAGTATTATGCGGAGTAGCTCCACCATGAACACGACGGATGAATCCTTCTTTTTCTAACTTGTTCAGGTCATGACGGATCGTGACCTCTGAAACCCCCAGCTTATTCGACATTTCGCCAACAGAAGCACGTCCCTTTTCATTTACAAGGTTAATAATATCAGTATGTCGTTGCTGCATGATTTCTCATATCCCACACAATTTAAGTTTCCTATAAAGTAGATAGTACCACTTTCATCTGAAAGTCATAAGTACTAATTAGAGCTACAAATTGAAAAAACTCAGATACATTGTATAACTGAGATCTTCATCGCTAATGCTAAGTTTAGCTTATTGTACCGACCATGTTTTTTCATGCCACGTTTGTATAATATATGAAATTTCATACCAGTCGTGTGCACTCGTTACTCTTTCTCTGAACGCTTTATTATGCGGTTGCTTTATCATAATGCAATTATTAACCCCAGCATTTTTCGCATCCAGCAAATTATCATATTTATCATCTACAAAAGCATGAATCTCATGCGTCTGTTGAATCTTGTTTAAATAAGTCGCTTTTGACTCCCCAAACTCAACAAAAAATATATCTTGAAAAATATTACCGAAGCAATGATACATGTTTGCTCGACGCAGCGCTTCCACCTTAGGGTCACGACTACACGCGGTAATACAAAAAATATCATAACCTTCTTGAATTAGTTTAGTTAGAATTCGCGAAGCACCTGGCAGCGCATCTAATGCACCAAACTGCCAACTAGATGCAAACTCTTTTAATATTTTAACATCCTGACCTTCTTTGACGCCTAACCACTCACATAAATCCCATGCTAAGGGTTTACCAGTCACTTGTTTATCATATTGGTGATTAACAAACTCACGTAACCGAGAACCAAAATCTAATACCGTATCATCAATATCAATGACTATCGCTTTCATAGGCGTATTTCCATTTTTGTGATTATGTCTATCATTCATAACTTTGTAAAATAAGATAATGTTATCGAAGAACAATATTACATAGATACCAAGTTATGTATATTTAACTTCTATGAAATCGGTCAACAATACTAACGTAATAGTCAGAGAATCTAGAGCACTATTTTCCTTAAAACAATAATGATCACATTCAGACAGGCATTAAAAAGGCACCCTAAGGTGCCTCACTATTATTTAAGCCTCTGCGGAAATTAAATCACGCGAGAAAACTGTTGCTGACGTGCACGTTGACGTAAATACACATCAAAACACATGCAAATATTACGGATCAATAATTTTCCTTTCGGTGCAACCTGCAACATATTGCCTTTAATAATGACCAGTTCATCGTTAATAAAGGTTTGTAATAATGCCATATCTTCAGCAAAATAAGTGGCAAAGTCTAGTTGGAAAGTATCCGCAATCTTATCCATATCCAGTTCAAAATTACACATTAGCTGTTTGATCACCGCGCGACGAATTGAATCATCATCATTCAGACCCACACCACGCCATTGTGCATGACCAAGTTCACCAACCTGTTGATAATAAGTTTTCAGCTCTTTTTGATTCTGTGAATAAGCATTACCAATTTGGCTAATTGATGATACTCCTAACCCCAATAAATCCGTTTCACCTTGAGTGGTATAACCTTGGAAGTTACGATGTAGTATACCTTCGCGCTGGGCAATCGCTAATTCATCGTCAGGCTTTGCAAAATGATCCATACCAATAAATTGATAACCGTTATCGGTCAAAAATGCGATCGCATCTTCTAAAATAGCTAAGCGATCAGCAGGCGACGGCATATCTTCTTCTTTCATTTTACGCTGACCAGCAAACAAACTTGGTAAATGCGCGTAATTGAATACCGTTAAACGAGCCGGATCTAAATCTAGCACACGCTCCAAGGTTTTATGGAAAGTTGCTTTGGTTTGATGTGGTAAACCATAAATTAAATCAATATTGGTCGATTTGAACCCTAACTCATGGGCACGTTTGATAAGCGCAAAAATGAAGTCTTCATCTTGATCACGGTTGATTGCCGCTTGTACTTTTTTATCGAAATCTTGCACGCCCAGACTCAAACGATTAAAGCCTATTTTCGCTAATAAATCAATGGTACTTAGTTCAATTTCACGCGGGTCAACTTCAATTGAAATTTCAGCATCGTCGTCAAAATTAAAGCTGTTTTTTAACGCATCCATCAAACGTTGAATTTGTGGTTGAGTTAAAAATGTTGGAGTGCCACCGCCCCAATGTAATTGCGATACGTTACGGTTTTTGAAAAATGCAGCTTGTTGCTTGATCTCAGCTTCAAGCACATCAAGGTACGGATCGGCTTTATGCTGATGGCGGGTAATGACCTTGTTACAACCACAGTAATAACAAAGCTTATGACAGAAAGGAATATGCACATACAATGACAACGGCTTATCAGGTGTCTCATCACAAGCAAAGCGGAAGTCTTGATAACCGAAAGACTCATCAAATTCCAACGCAGTTGGATAAGATGTATATCTTGGACCACTGTAATTATATTTTTCGATCATAGCCTGATCCCAGACCAATTTTTGATTTAGCATATTCATCCCCTAAGACATATCACGGCAGTATGCCGGAAATAAACATCATGCCGTTTGTCTTACATCATAATATTAACGATTAACACCGTTATTTATTAACATTCAAACGTAGTTAAGCGGGCTACGTCTTTTTGCACACGTTCTGCATATTCACCTTCAAAACGAAAACGATCTAAATCAAATTGCATACGGGCTTTTTTTGGTAATTCACTGCGAGCATCCATGATTGGCATATGTTTTATTTTGTCATAAAACGCATGTAAATCAGGATATTCTTGAGCCCAATCCACAGGTTCTGCAGCTGGTATAGCAGCCAATAATTTACTAATACGAATCGCGCCTTCAGAAAGGTCACATTCTTCACTGCCCATTGCTTTAGCAATGATCTGTACACTTTCAGTAATACGGACTTTACGTGCAGCAATAGCGTCGTTTTGTTGATTTGACTGCTGCACTTGTTGCGCTTTTACACGATACAGTAAACGTCCCGCATACACTGATAATGCCAGAATGATCAGGCATCCGATGCCGATTAAAATCATCCAACTTGCTTGCATTATTAGTCCTCGTTATCGTTATTCTTTAATTTTTTTTCTGTTGCTAAGAAGCGTTCATACAACTCATCTTCCGATAATTTCTCATGATTAGTTTGTAGTGATTTAGCATCAAGTTCAGCCATCATCTCTTCATCCCACTCATCTTCGTCATAATCTTCTTCAAATTCTTCGTCATCAGCGTAACCAAGTTCTTCAAGTAAGAATGCATGACGATCAACACCTTCATCGACGTATGCTTGGTCATCACTGTTTAGCACTTCATTGTTATCTAAACGTAGTAATAGACCACTTAAGCGAGCATCATTTTCTAGTTTGTCTAGCTCTTGCTCAAACGTTAATACAGGTGCAACAAGCTTAACTTCAGCTTTAGGTTGTTTCACTTTAATAATCGCAGGTTGTGCAACTGGTGTCGGTGTCGTTAGCAATTGAATAGGTGCTTTACTGCCTACTCTTGGATCGCCCGACTTACGTGAACCACTAGTGCCTTTTTTACCTTTTACTGCTTCCGTGGTTTTATTACCTGATGTTAACCCTTTACGCTTTTTTAAACGTTTGTGCTTACGCGCTTCTAACGCTTGGGTATTTGTTTCACGCTTTTTGCGATCTGATTTAGCAATAGCTAGCGGGCCGCCTGAGCGTTCTTTTCTTTTACGAGTCATAGTATTCTCTGTCTTTAATCTGTCTAATAACAAGGTCCACAATTATCTTGTTGACCATATTGTTTATTAGCGGGTATCGTATTGCGCCTTATTTAAAGATAGTCAATTGACCCGTCTTTATTAAGGGCATAATGAGGCAATTCTTTAAGTGAGCGCAGACTATCAAAAAAGCGAGGAAGAAAAAAGATAATTCCGATCTGATGAAAATAAAAAACTCAGCCGAAGCTGAGTTTTTTACGATATAAAAATGAACTCACTAAACAAAAATGATTAGTGAAGACCACCTAGATATTTAGAAATAATTTCCATATCCGCTGGTTTCATTTTATACGCAATATCATGCATCATACCATTTTGGTCATTTGCACGTTCTTGGCTACTGAATTTCTCTAATTGCGCTTTAATGTAATCAGCGTGTTGACCTGATATTTTCGGGAATTTAGCTGTTTCGCTACCATTACCACGTGGGCCATGACATGCTGCACAGCCGGTAATACCACGTTCGATATCACCACCACGATATAATTGCTGACCAGCAGCGATAACATCTTCAGGTGTTTCTTCAGGCTTCATGGTTTTAGACGCAAAAAACGCAGCAAGATCCTGGATGTTTTGTTCAGTTAACATTGCAGACATACCCATCATGGTTGGATCATTACGACCCTTTTCACCACCGGTTTTCATCGCCAGTTGAAAATCTTTCAACTGCTTAACAATGTACGACGCATTTTGCCCCGCTAACTTAGGATAGATACTTGCTGGACTATTACCATCAGCACCATGACACGCAGCACATGTACCGGAAAGAGCTTCACCCGCTGCTGCATCCCCTGCAGCTTGAGCGGTACCCATTAATCCGATTAACATTGCAAAAGATAAGACAAGACTTTTCATAGCATTCCACTTGTTATTTTCAGCTTCCGATCCCATGTCACGGCGTGACATGTTACACTTATTATTATTCTATTTGACTATTTTACACATTTTCAAAAAAAAGTAATCATTTAACACAATTTCAATGAGAGATATTAGATTGGATAACAAAAAGATACACTTCGAAAACGCTGCATTTAGGATTAGTGCGCCAGACATTAGTCACCTAACAGATGATTCGGGCATTGAAATTGCTTTCGCTGGGCGATCTAATGCTGGTAAATCAAGTGCATTGAACACATTGACACGCCAAAAAAGCTTAGCGAGAACCAGTAAAACCCCTGGCCGTACACAACTTATTAACGTATTTGAAATCGAAGAAGGCAAACGTCTCATCGATTTACCAGGTTATGGTTTTGCTAAAGTACCTTTTGAAGTAAAGAAAAAATGGCAGAAAGCTTTAGGTGAATACCTACAAAAACGCGATTCATTAAAAGGTATCGTGGTATTAATGGATATTCGTCACCCATTAAAAGATTTAGATAAACAATTAATTCTTTGGGCGATTGATTCTGATATTCCAGTGATGGCGCTATTAACGAAAGCTGATAAGTTAAAACAAGGCGTTCGTAGTAAAACTGTTAAAGAAGTAAAAGAAGCGGTAAAAGAATTTGGTGGTGACGTAACAGTAGCACCATTCTCATCATTGAAGCATACTGGCATTGATGTACTTAAAAACAAACTATGCGAGTGGTATGATCTTGAGCCTGCGACGGGTGTGCCAAGTGAAGACGACGAAGCATTTGACGATAGCGATTCTGAGTACATTAACGAAGACTAATTCAAACGCTAAATTTTAGGCAAAAAAAACGCCTCGTCGAAAAGTGACGTGGCGATGAATAATAAATTCAATTTGAAACAAAAGGTTTGAAATATAATTTCGAACCTCCATACCCTACCCCGCTAATATACGCCAAACGAGTTTCAACCGAAAGTAAAATACGTTATTTAGTTACATTTTTTGTGACAAAGCGCACTTTCATCGTTATTTTATGTATAAAAACAACAAAACCAGTCCTGAGACTGGTTTTATTTTTAATTACAATATAATGAAATTAATGCTTAATACAAGATTAGTGCGCTTCATCCCAGTTATCACCCACACCAGCTTCCGCAAGTAGTGGTACATCCAATGACATTGCCGCCGCCATCAACGCTTTGATATTAACAACGTAGTCGTCCACATGTTCTTCTTTTATCTCGAATACCAATTCATCGTGAACTTGCATAAGCATACGAATAGAGTCAGCTTCTACAGTCTCAATCCAACCTGCAACATTAATCATAGCCTTCTTGATAATGTCTGATGCTGTCCCTTGCATTGGCGCGTTAATCGCCGCACGTTCAGCCGCCATTTGACGCATTTTATTACGCGCATTAATTTCAGGTAGGTATAAACGACGCCCCGATAAGGTTTCAACATAGCCTTTATCTTTAGCCACTTTACGCGTTTCATCCATATACGTTAATACACCAGGGTAACGTTCAAAATAGCGCGCCATGTATTGCTTGGCTTCTTTTTGTGGAATATTTAACTGACGGCCTAAACCGAATGCACTCATCCCATAAATAAGCCCGAAGTTAATCGCTTTAGCACTACGACGTTGATCACTCGTAACGTCGTCAAGTTCAACAGAAAATACTTCTGAGGCTGTCGCGCGGTGAATATCTTTACCTTCCGAGAACGCTGTTAGCAGCCCTTTATCTTGTGATAAATGCGCCATAATACGTAATTCAATTTGGCTATAATCCACTGCCACATATTTATAACCCGCTTCTGGAATAAATGCCTGACGGATACGTCGACCTTCACCCGCACGTACTGGAATATTCTGTAGATTTGGATCGCTCGAAGACAAACGACCTGTGGCGGTAACAGCTTGATGATAAGACGTATGCACACGCCCGGTTTTTTCTTCAATCAAGGTTGGTAACTTATCCGTATACGTTGATTTTAACTTACTTAAACTACGGTATTCTAAAATCAATTTTGGTAATGGATAATTAAGTGCCAGTTCTTGTAACACTTCTTCAGCTGTCGACGGTGCGCCTTTTGGCGTTTTCTTAATGACTGGTAGTTCCATTTTTACAAATAGAATTTCTTGCAACTGTTTTGGCGAACTCAGGTTAAAAGGTTGCTCAGCAATTTCGTGGGCTTTAGCTTCTAGCTCCAACATGCGAGTGCCAAGTTCAACACTTTGCGCATCGAGTTTTGATTTCTCAATCAATACACCTTGGCGCTCAACACCAGACAAAATGCTAACGAGTGGTAATTCAACCTCGTTAAATAAAGTAACTAGCGATGGCTCCGCTTCAAGTTTCGCCCACAGTACATTATGTAAACGTAGCGTAACATCAGCATCTTCAGCTGCATATGGTGATGCTTGCTCTAATTCAATCTGGTTAAAGGTTAATTGTTTTTTACCTTTACCGGCGATCTCTTCAAAGCTAATGGTTTTATGGTCTAAGTATTTATTCGCTAAGCTGTCCATATCATGACGCGTCGCGATACTGTTATAAACGTACGATTCAATCATGGTGTCATAAGCAATACCTGCGAGGTTAATGCCGTAGTTTGCTAACACTGATTTGTCGTATTTTAAATTTTGACCAACTTTTTTTGCATTACTGTCTTCGAGTAGTACTTTTAATGACGCTAATACATGATCACGATCTAACTGCTCCGGCGCATCTAAATAGTCATGGGCAACAGGCAAATAAGCGGCTTCGCCTTCTGCAACTGCAAATGACAGTCCCACTAACTCAGCTTGCATATAATTAAGACTCGTGGTTTCAGTATCGAACGCAAACAGATCGGCTTTTTGTAACTTCTCTAACCAGCGATCAAAATCTGCTTGCGTTAAAATAGTTTCATAATTGCTGCGATCAATTGTACAAGGGGCTACAAGGTCACCACTGTCAGACTCACTTGCCGCTGAACTCGATTTTGTTGCTTTACCCGCATACACATGTTTAGTTGCATCAGCACCACCTACTAACGCCGCTAACCAACGTTTAAAGCCCATCTGCTGGTATAACTCAGCCAATGCATCGGTATCTGTTTCTGCGATAGCCAGATCATCAAGGCTTACACCAGTTTCAACATCCAATTTTATCGTCGCTAATGCATAAGAAATTTCAGCATTATCTTTATGCTCGATCATCTTTTTAGCGAGAGTTTTCGAGCCACGGAAACCTAAAGGAGCAATAGCGTCTAAGTTATTGTAGATATCTTTAATGCTGCCCAATCCCTGCAGTAGACCTAACGCTGTTTTCTCCCCAACACCAGGCACACCCGGAATATTATCGGCAGTATCACCCATAAGCCCGAGCAGATCGATGATCAACTCTGGTGGTACACCAAATTTATCTTTAACACCCTGTGGATCCAATACCGTATCCGTCATGGTGTTGATCAGCGTGACATTATTATCAACCAACTGTGCCATATCTTTATCACCAGTACTGATCAATACAGCACGACCTTCAGCACTAGCTTGCTTGGCGATCGTACCGATCACGTCATCGGCTTCAACACCCGAAATACAGATCAAGGGTAAACCAAGTGCTTTAACAGCGTTATGCACAGGTTCGATCTGACAACGTAGATCATCCGGCATTGGTGGACGATGCGCTTTATAATCCGGGTACATCTCATTTCGGAATGTAGGACCTTTGGCATCGAAAACAACCGCGATATGACTGGGACTAAATTGTGTTAATAAGCTCTTTAACATGTTAACGACACCATACACAGCACCCGTCGCCATACCTTCAGCATTAGTCAAATGCGGAGGTGAATGGTAAGCACGGAACAAATACGAAGAGCCATCGACAAGCACGAGGGGATTGCTGGGGATCGTAGACATAAAATAAAACTCAGTGAAATAAATGATGAATAAGCTAAGCATGCCACAAGCCGTGAATTCTCGCTATGTTGATGATAAAAATATATCTTGCGATCAGATCTTAACCACTCGATCATAGATCTTGATCTAACTGTGGATAACTCTGTTGACAATGACGATCAAAAAACTCAGTAAAAAATATGGATCGTTAACGGCAACAACTAAAACAATTAAATAACAATAACTTAAATATTTAAACTGTAAGATCTAAAGTTATCTAACGCTTTTAGGTTATGTGGAAAAGAATCTTAAACTGAAGAATATTATGTGCAAAAAGAAGGCATGATGATTAAAAATAATACATCATTGAATAAATAAAATGTTTGATTTGTGTTAATAAAAAAACGATTTTGTTGCAGAAAATAAAAAGCCGGTATCAATCAAACTTCTCGATAATCGAGGGATAAGAAGTTTGATCTACCGGCCCGAAAAAAAATTCGGTTTACCCTGCAAGGAGTAATGGATTAAAATTAACCCGGAAGCAATGTGAGCAATGTCTTGTCCTACTGAAACAAATAATGACTTCCTGAAGAACAACTCAATAGTAACGATTCTCATTTGCGTTTGCAAGGATTTATTTATATAAAACCAACATAGTGTCATTAATAGCAAAAAAATAAACGAATACAGAATACCTGACACCGTAAACCCAGCATGCAATCGAGAACAATTTGGACGTGGTTCGATAATATAGAATAGTTGAAATGATAAAATCTGCAGAAAATAAAAAGCCGGTATCAATCAGACTTCTCGATAATCGAGGGATAAGAAGTCTGATCTACCGGCCCGAAAAAATTCGGTTTACCCTGCAAGGAGTAATGGATTAAAATTAACCCGGAAGCAATGTGAGCAATGTCTTGTCCTACCGAAACAAATACTGATTTCCTGAAGAACAAGTTAATAGTAACGATTCTCATTTGCGTTTGCAAGGGTTTATTTATATAAAACCAAAATAATGTCATTAATAACAAAAATAATAATGTAACAAAGACAGAATACCTGACAGCGTAAACGGTGCAGAGAATCGAGAACAATATGGACATGGTTCGGTAATATAGAATAATTGGAATGATAAAATCTGCAGAAATAAAAAAGCCGGTATCAATCAGACTTCTCGATAATCGAGGGATAAGAAGTCTGATCTACCGGCCCGAAAAAATTCGGTTTACCCTGCAAGGAGTAATGGATTAAAATTAACCCGGAAGCAATGTGAGCAATGTCTTGTCCTACCGAAACAAATACTAATTTCCTGAAGAACAAGTTAATAGTAACGATTCTCATTTGCGTTTGCAAGGGTTTTATATAAATAATAAAAATTCAAATAAAAAGCCCAGCGAGGCTGGGCTTAAAATACAATTTAACTTTCAATATTAATCTGCGATCGCTAACTGCTTCTCTACTGATTTTGCATACCCAGATAACACTACAGTATGTAGCTTACTCGGTATCGCTTGTAAATGAGCTGTAAATTTAGCGCGTTGCTCAGCAGTGACTTTACTTGCAGCCTGCTTATACTCAGTACTGGTATGTAGTTGCTCTGCCGCTAATAAATTAGTCCCATGCAAGTAATAATTATTATCGATGGTCTGATCAATACGCTCGGCCAATTCAATCGCATCGGTAAGATCATCAGCAATGACATCACCAAAAGTCACATTCACATGACCTTTAAAGCCAACAATACCTTGAACAATACTATCAATATCTTCAAATTCAGTTTTATTGTACTCACCCGCTGTCGCTAATTCTGAAAGTTCATTCGCCTTAGCTGCATCGTTTGGATCATATTCATAAGAGATAGTCACCGGCACGATATTTAATGATTTCATGTATTCAGGAAAGCTAATGTTCTGACTTTTGCCATGCATATACATCATTTTTAAAATTGCAGGGTCAGTCTGATCATTACCATCTTTAGCACGGCCTTCTTTTTGCGCAATCCAAATCGACTGTTGTTCAGTTTGGATTGAATGGGCAATATAACCAGATAATGATTTAAATGCCGCGATCATCTCACGTACACCTTTCGCTGAACGTTTCACAATAAAACTTTTATTCAAACGCATCAAATCGGATACAAATGGCTTTTTCAATAAATTATCACCAATAGCAATACGCACTGTATCATGACCATATTGATGTAATCCCCAGTTCACAAATGCTGGGTCCATCGCGATATCGCGGTGATTCGAAATAAATAAATAATTTTTATTTTTATCCAACTTCTCTATACCGTCAAAGGTAATTTGAGTCGTTGTGGTCGCTATCATTTTTTCCATATAAGCGATCACTTCGTGCTGAATTTCACTCACACTCGTGATTTTTCGACATTTACGGCGTAACGCCATACGGATCATTGGGAATACCACCCAACTAAAATGTTTAATCAAGCGCGGAAACTGAAAGTGCGCGATCGCAGTAATAAATTCGTTATCGTTAACTAAGCGTTCAACAACACTTGCTATTTCGTTATCATTAAAAGGACGAATATCATCGTATAAACCCACGTCTGTTGCCATTCGGCACCTCAATTGCGTGTAAATTAAAAGCATAAAATCTAGAACGGGCGATTATACCTTAACTACCGATACATTTACTGTAATAAAACAAAAAAGGCGCTAAACTTTCACATATAAGTGAATAAGTTTAGCGCCTTTCGCCCCCTTACAAAATTAAGTTACATTAATTTAATTTTACAGAGGAGAGGTTATTGTTCGCATTCGTTTCAAATGTAATAACACCCGCTAACTTAGTTAATAAAATACCATAAAGAGGTAAGAATATGACTAAACTAATGAGTAATTTAAATCCATAATCTACCGTGGCAATTTCAACCCAATTAGCCGCCATAAATGGATCAACACTTTGATAAAACGCGATAAAGAAGAAAATAACCGTATCGATTAAATTACCAAATACCGTTGATACTACAGGCGCAACCCACCATGTTTTCAATTGTCTTAAACGATTAAAAACAACAATATCAAGAGCCTGACCGAATAAGTAAGCCGAAAAACTTGCGAGAGCAATACGCCCCACAAAACTATTAAACTCACTTAGTCCTGCAACGCCTTGATAACTACCATCAAAAAATACGACAGACAGAACATATGAAATCAATAACGCGGGTAACATAACTTGCGCAATGATGCGCTTAGCCATACCAGCACCAAATACACGAATGGTTAGATCCGTCGCCAGAAAAATAAACGGAAACGTAAAAGCCCCCCATGTAGTATGGAAGCCAAAAATATTGATAGGAAGTTGGACTAGATAGTTGCTCGCCGAGATCACCAAAATATGAAAACAAGAGA
The DNA here is from genome assembly GCF_018219435.1 of Moritella sp. 28. NCBI lineage: Bacteria > Pseudomonadati > Pseudomonadota > Gammaproteobacteria > Alteromonadales > Moritellaceae > Moritella > Moritella sp. 28. The sequence goes on from NZ_CP056121.1 coordinate 4,977,117, forward strand.
GACAGATCAACGCTTGACGCGTCTGCATTGCAGTTAATTCACGCATAATAAACCTTTTTAGTTAAATTCATGGGGTAAGGGAACCCATGCAAATTGTGCCGCACTTAGGCGGACGAGCATTATACAAAAGCTGACCCGCAATTCAATGGAATTATATTTAAGACATAGAAGACTCTTCAATCAGGCTCGATACAAAAAGGACATACACTATAAAACAGTGCGAAGTGTTCCATTCAGAATTACAGGTTTAAAGAGGAAGATAAGCGTTAGATGGGGGCTTCTTAATCGAGCACTAAAATGGTTATGCACAAAATCACTTTTATGTTCACTAGGTCATGTATTAACGATTTTATCTCTAGAAAGAAATAGCCTCCTGTGGGGAGGTTATTTCAACTATTCCGTAACAAATAAAATTAAATTACCATCGCAGCATCAATTCCAGCCTGAATGTACAATTGTTTGGCAGAGCTGTCATATCCAAAGAAAATTATAACTTCTTCTTCTGACTTAACTCTGGCAATCGTACATTCACGATGACCGTGCTTTATTACTACGAAGTCTTTATTTTCTCCAGAAAATATTTGATAGTGGGTTCCCGTGCCTTCAGGATTAACCTCTGTGATTAGCTTGCCTGAGAACTTCCTATCTGCTTCACCGTCATTCATTTTAACAATAAAATCTTGTGCTGATTCACTAGATGGTGCTGAAACCTTTTTCTCTAAGATATGAGCCATTTCAATAAACCTTATTATATAAAGCTATATATATTAGGGTATAAGCAATTATTTCAAGTGTTGAAGCATTACTTATGTTCCACAAAAAATTAACCCCTATGTATAAGGCCTGCTAATGGTTCGCTATGTGACATATAGCGAACCAAAGCCCTCTAAGCTCTATCTCCGACTTCCAAATATAAGATCCAGAGATGAATCATATTCATCTTTTTCAGCTTCAACTGTTATAATTTCTCCAGCTTTAATAATGTTTGTCACTTTAAATGATTCACTACCGAAATTAATTTGTTCACCTATTTCACAAGTTTTAATCTCATTTACATTGTATGTAATCTGCATATCCTATCTCCACATTAAGAATCAGATTTAAGCATACCACATTTTTTGAGATGATTTTTACGTAACACATTGATATAACTAAACAAACATAATACAAGACAAGGGTTTAGCAAGCCATTATGACACCCTGTCGTATTGCACTTTAATTATCACTTGGTATTCTCAGCCTCTATTTTTCGCCTTAGCTCCAGTTCAAATATTCTCTTATCATGTTCAGATAGAGTTATTTTTATATCCCTATCAGACTTGAAAGATTGCCAACTTAGCCATGATGCGAACATCACCAAAGGCGGTATGCCAAGCTGGGTTAATAATCCAATTGCAGGAAAATCCATTACAACACCGCCCGTTTATTTACCCATTGTTCCATGGCCGTGCGTAACATCCGCCTAAAACCAAACGTATGAATGTAAACCATCCCCAAACCGTACCAATAATATTCTGGTACTGTTTCTAATGATTCAAAGCCAAGACCAACATAGTTCGAATAGTCTGGCAGAAAACAAAGTATTAACGGGGCTGTGGTGATTAATAATAAATATTCATCTTTCCAGCCGCGACCGTTCATACTAATTTCGTCTAGCTTGGCCGCGTTCGTGTCACCCGCAGCCGCTCGTTTTGCTTTGGCTTCTGAAACTGCGGCTTTTAATACGCCGTCTTGTTTAATTTCATCCGCTTTATTTTTACGTACAGCAGAATCCAAAGCGCTTAGATTTGAAACCTAAATTGGAGCAAAGGCAAATGACCTACCTACTTGAAAAGTTAGAAACCTCACACAACAAAGATGCGCTGGTTATTACTAAGATTTGTTTAAGTACAGGTTGTCGATGGGGTGAAGCCGCCAACCTTCGCAGTGAGCATATAGCAAAAAATATTGTAACCTTTGTCAGTACCAAAGGTAACAAGCCGCGTTCGGTACCAATATCACCGGTACTATCAAACATAATGCCTAAACGAAAAGGTAAGCTATTTCCTAAAAGTTGTAACGATTCAACATTCAGAACTGCAATTAAGAACGCAAAAATTAAATTACCGCGCGGACAAATGACGCACGTTTTACGCCATACATTTGCCAGTCACTTTATGATGAACGGAGGTAATATTTTGGTGCTGCAGCGCATACTTGGCCACGCTTCAATTGTGGATACAATGAAATATTCGCACTTTGCACCCGACCATTTAGAAGATGCGGTTAGGTTGAATCCATTGGCAAGTTGAAATGAATAAGCCCCGTATTAGGCGGCACAAAATAGCTAGCTATAAATGATAAAGAAGCTAACCTAGTCATCTATTTTGCATCGGCTTTAAATGCTGTTATACATTTATCACAGCCACTACAATTTTAAATGCTTGCTCCGGTAAGGCTTTTAATTCCCCTTGAATCCATAGGTCCTCATCCCTTTTATCGGAATGATTTTGACAATCAGGCCATCGCTGGCCTTTAGTTCCCACTTCAACACAGGATACTTCAAACCAACCATCTTTATACTCACTACTGTATTTTGTTGCTTCGACCCAACCATTTACACTAATCAAATACGGCTCATCAAACTTTATATCAAGACTTATCCAATAAGGAGATTCACCATTTTCATCGAATGAGTCAAGAAACCCCACCGAGGACTGCCTAGTTTTCACTAATTCATCTGTAGAACGAATGAAATACCAAACTAAGTCTAATAATTCCAAGCACCGCTCCATATCTGGAGGAGCAGCATCGTTATGCTCAATGTCATTACGTACAGCCATTAATGTTTTTAACATGAATGGTCGCACCACATTTAGTGTTGCGAGATATTCTAAATAGCCTTTAGGGGAGTCAGGTAAAGCAAAATTTTTAAGTGAATATATATATTCAATTAATTTTAACCTTTGATTTAAAGCTCTTTTTAACCAGCCGATAGAATCCGACCGATCAAATTCAGTAAGGTTATCACGTTCAAGACAATTTCGTGCATGCTCCCAGATATTAACAGCTCGCTTAACTTCTCTTTTAGAAGTCAGGTGTCCGCATTCCTCATGGCATTCGTTAAAACAAGTTGGACTAATCCATATTTTTTTCATAGCACTCTAAACATCAGTTAAATATTTAACATTAATAGGCGTGTTAACTCAGCAACACATATCCTGCTGAGTTTAAAGAACAATAATATTTCCCACAAGGGGAAGAGTGCGGCATGCATAGCTAAAAAAGTATTATGCATTCAAAACCATACGCAAAGACACTCAATAGAGTGTGGTTTAAGGGAACCCATGTAAATTGTGCCGCACTTATGCGGACGAGCATTATTCAATGAAATTATATTTCAGACATAAAAAAGCACTCAAATTGAGTGCTTTCAATTTTTACTATCATAGCTAAAGGCGATATTTTATTTATAGCTGATTTTTATCAATCTCACACCAACATCTAATTCCAACCTTGCCGATAATATAAAGTAAAGCTGCAACGGCTATTGTTATTGATACAGAAGCCACACCTAAAGCTTCTCCTAACTTACTAGAAATAAAACTAATTAGAGAGCTTTGGACTAAAGGCGATTCACATTTTATTTGTTCTCGTATTTCTGCGTATTCCTCATCACCACAAATCAACTTACGAAACTCACTCATAAAATGATCATACATATCAGAAGAACGACCTTCACCACCGAACCCAGCAGTTGAGCCTGACCCTGATGATGATAACCATAATTCAATAGCTTTTTCTGTACCATACTGATCATTCAAAGTATTAAAATGATTTTTTTGGTAAGGTTTAAAATCTGCTAACCAATAATCTAAGGGTTTTTCTGGTAAATTTTCCAATACATTTCCGATTTGGTTCATCACAACATTTCCTTTATATATTCTGCGGATACACATTGAGTTGTTTGATTAAGCTCATGCAAATTTATATCTGCGATTACAGCCATGGCTTTCCTTTCTGGAATATAAGCCCCATTTAACATTCCTACAATTTCATGGGTATCAGGATAGTAGATTAAAGAACCAGACTGCCCCGGCCTTGCTTGAATATTGAGAATAAAATACTTACTTTTTACCTGGTAAGACTCAAGCCATACTTTAGCCCCAACTTCTGCACTTTGATAAGTGAAAACTCGACGTTGATCAGTGCAATGAGGAAACCCAAATATTTGCACTCTGCCTCCTACAGGAACAGAGTCAATACTGCCAAGTGTAGGGAGCGTACCACTAACCTCACCATCCTTAATCTTTAAAATAGCAATGTCTCTTATTGGATCAAATTCTATGACTTCAACTCGTACGGCCTTAACTTCAGTCATGGTAGTATCTTGAATGCTTTCACAACTATCCATATTAGGCACTAACATGCGTAACTCATTATGATTATTACCAATAACATGACTTGCAGTTACAATTTTTGTGGCTTCCACAAAAAAGCCACTACCCAGCATCGTTAATGTCCCACTAGGTGTCTTAACACCTATTGTCACAACTAATTTATTAAATGTATACAAATCCAGAGCCCATAAATATATATAAACCACTAACAATAAAGGGTTTTTACACGTTAACCATACCGATAAAATAAAAAAATCATATCTAAAACTATAATGATATCGCTAATTTTTCAAAATTAAGCGACTAACACGTATGAGTTATACGTATAACGCATTTTATGGTTAAAAAAAGTGAGGACATTAATGATTCTATTTGAAATATAAAATGCACTCAAGCCGAGTGCATTATTCAATGGGGATTCTGCTTTCAGGTTTTATCTGTTTTCTCCAAAACCGTTACGCGGGTATTGAGATCAACAATACTGTCCTTTATTCCCTTATTTACTTTCACCAGTTGCCAACCTACCCAACATGTAAAAACGACAAGCGGATTAATACCAAGACTGCTTAGCAGTGACACCGTAGGAAAATCCATTACATCACCGCCCGTTTATTTACCCATTGCTCCATGGCTGTGCGTAACATCCGCCTAAAACAAAACGTATCAATGTAAACCATCTCCAAGCCTGATAAGAATGCGAAAAACGAGTCATTATATGCCGTCATCACACTTTCCAAATAACATAACGGTAACAAAAACATTCACTGATCTGGATCAGTTTATCAAACATAGGACACGGTAGTATTACTCATAAATAAGTAACTATTACTTACCAATACAAGCATTACTATTCACTGATATAGCCAATAATAAGAGGACGAACACGATGGAAATTTGGACTAAACTTTTAAGCGATCTTTTTTCTGACACGGTCGGCATTGCCTCCATTAGTGTCATCGCCCTCACCTTTATTATTGTCAGTGTACTTATCAGTATGTTTATTGTGAAGAGTCGATAAGGTAACAACTACGGGTTAATTACTATTAGCAAATAGCGACTATAATTAGTGCATAGTCATGAATGTTAGCCGCTATGCACACCAAGTTATGCCTTGCATTGATTAAGGACATTCAATTACCCGGAGATGTCCATGATCACTATCATCAACCTTTCTGAAGCCAATCTGTTTATAAATCTGTCTAAAACAATCACTCACAGTGATTACGAAAATGTATTAGAACCCGTCATAACCGATATTCTTAAACAGCACACTCAGATAAACGTCTGCGTGATATTTGCAGATGATTTTTCAGGTTTTGAATTTCATGCCTTAATCGATGATGCCATGATGGGTATAAAATACTGGCAATATTGGCATAAAATAGCCTTGGTTTCCGAACCCAAATGGCTGCATTCAATTGCAACAACCATCGAGGCGATCAATCCCATTACTGTCGAAAGTTTCTCAACAATATTACAAGCAGAATTATGGTTTAACGAAGAAGAATATTTTTAATTGACATAATAATTAAGCACCTACGCTAACTTTATTGCTATTTTAGCAAGAATACCCTTATCTTCTTCACGTGTAACAGCAAGCCATGCGCTACATGTGTAATCTTCAAATTCAAACAACAAATTAATATCTTTATATTCCAACACCCAAGCATGGCGATCCGCCCCCCAATTTTTATCACATACTCGCGCATTCAATAACGTGACAAATTTGGGTGCAAGCGCCGTAAAGTTCTCAAAGCTCAACGTTTCATGCTCTAACATCAAAATGTTATCTGTTGCTTGCTGTGTTGCCAGTGTCCAATTCATTGTTTTATCCTTAAATACGATCAATCTGTAATGTTAATCGTAAGACGCTATTTTAGTTAAAAATTGACGTCCGAAACGTTCTAATTTAACGTGACCAACACCGTTAATATCCAACATTTCAGCTTCATTTTGTGGTTTTATTTCTGCCATTTCAGCTAATGAAGCATCATTAAACACAACATAAGGTGGAATATTTTCACTGTCGGCAATATCTTTACGTAACTTACGCAGTGCAGCAAACAGCTTTCGGTCATAATTAAAGTTAGCAATACGACTACTGCGTTTTGGCGCTTTATCGACATTCGTAATCGGCTGTAATCGAGGCTCAGCTAACTCTAGCTCTTGCTCACCACGTAATACCGGACGTGCGGCTTCTGTTAATTGTAATACCGAGCTGCGGGTAATATTTTGTAATAATAATCCGCTATGCACTAATTGGCGTAACACACTTAACCAATGCTCTTGTGATTTATCTTTACCAATACCAAACGTCGATAACTTATCGTGCCCACGCTCTTTCACCCGTTGATTTTGCGAACCTCTTAATACATCAACCACATATCCCATACCAAATGCCTGGCCAACACGATACACGCACGACAATGCCATTTGTGCATCTTTAGCGCCATCATAACGTTTCGGCGGGTCTAAACAAATATCGCAGTTACCACAGGCTCTATCATTAAACTCACCAAAATAATTCAGTAATACCTGACGACGGCACGTTTGTGTTTCGGCAAATGCCACCATGGTATTAAGTTTATGCATTTCAACACGTTGCTGCTGTTCGTTTTCAGTTTGTTCAACCATATAACGTACCCGCATAATATCCGCGGGGTCAAACATTAATAATGCTTCTGCGGGTAAACCATCACGCCCTGCTCGGCCTGTCTCTTGGTAATATGATTCAATATTTTTTGGTAAGTCGTAGTGCACAACAAACCGCACGTTAGGCTTATTGATCCCCATCCCAAATGCCACTGTCGCCACCACAATATCCAATTCATCACGAATAAAGGTTTCTTGTGTATCTTGACGCTCTTGTTGGGACAAACCAGCATGATAAGGCTTAGCATCAAACCCTGCCCGCGTTAACCCTTCCGCCACTTCTTCAACGCGTTTACGACTTGTGCAATAAACAATGCCACTGACACCGTCTTGTTGTTTTACATAACGCTTTAACTGATCTAACGCTTTAAATTTTTCCACCAGTGAATAGCGAATATTAGGTCGGTCAAAACTCGACATACTCACTTTCGGGTCGTTCATTTGCAATTGATTCAGTATATCTAAGCGTGTTGCATCGTCTGCCGTGGCCGTTAATGCCATCAAAGGCACATTTGGAAACAGCTGTTTCAACTTACCTAACTCATTGTATTCAGGTCTAAAATCATGACCCCAAGACGAAATACAATGGGCTTCATCAATGGCAAATAAACTGATCGGCAACTGTTGTAAATACTGTAAAAAATCGCCCACCATCAAACGTTCAGGCGATAAATACAATACTTGTAGACGGTTATTATTTAAATCATTAAAGATTTGCGCAGACTCTTGTCGCGCCAACGTTGAATTCATATAAGCAGCAGAAACACCACTCGCTCGCAATGCATCAACCTGATCTTTCATTAACGAAATTAACGGGCTTAACACTATCGTTAATCCACCACGCACTAATGCGGGTACTTGATAACATAATGATTTACCGCCACCCGTAGGCATAATAACTAAACTATCAAGTCCTGCGACAGCATGTGCGATCACGTCTTCCTGACCCATGCGGAATTGTTGATAGCCAAAAACGCTCTCAAGTACGTGTTGAGCTGATGGAAGAGTTGAAACAGATGCTGTCATGATAGTTCGTTCTCGGTTTAATTCAATTTGGGGTGTTCTGTAAATAACGTAATCGGCGATTTTAGCAGGATATGCATGCACTAAACAAATGCTACTAAAACAAAATTAGCGCGAATTATTCAACTGTAGTCATCAATATACAGAATATTGCCTAAACTGGATCGTAACAGTATAAAAAATAGTTATATATTTACGCGTACCCACATACAAGGAGAGTCTATTGTGGAACAAATTAACCCTGCTATAGCCGCGTTTTTACCAAACGAAGTTCAGGACATGTTCTTCCCTTTTGCGAGTGTCATGCTCGCACCATTATTAATGAATTTGGTGATAGGCTTTGCTTTATCTTGGGTTATTGGTGCCCACTTCCGCTATTTCGCCTCTTCATTTTGTAACCGCCAAGATTTCTCCCGTTTATTTCCTTTACTTATGCTGACGGTTATCTTAATTATCTCAATTGTTAAAGCATCTCTCGCTCTGGCGCTAGGCCTAGTGGGAGCGTTATCAATTGTACGCTTTCGTACCCCAATAAAAGAACCTGAAGAACTGCTTTATTTATTTTTAAATATTGGTATTGCTGTCGCTCTAGGTGCAGGGCAAACAACTGCAGCAATCACAGCGTGTATTACCACCTTAATACTGGTGAGCTTTATTAGACATTCTAAAACAGAGCACCATGGCGAAAAAGGTATTTTCTTATCATTACGCCATCAACATGAAGGTGAAAATCAAGTAAGTATCAGTGAACTGCAAGCGATCTTCACCGCCTATACCACCCGCAGTGATTTACGCCGCTATGATCACGAACGGCAACTCGTCGAAGCCACCTTTTTTATCTCTTTTGCCAACAGTGAACATTTAGATAATTTATTTGAAGCATTAGAACATCGATATCCAGGAGTTGCGTTATCTTTACTCGAACAACATAACATCGCAGGGGTGTAACCATGCTCCTATCCGAAAACAGATCGCGGTTTAAAAAACGCGATCGCTGGTACACGATTGGTGGGTTGTTATTGATATTATTGCTCATGACCCCATCGCCGAAAACCGTTAAAAACTGGCTTATCCAGCATGGTTTTGTTGCACACAGTACTGACGGCAACACAAAAAACAAACAACTATTAAACGCCCTGATTGATGCGCCACTAAAATACCTCAACGCCGATACTAATATCCCGAACTTACAGTTAGATATTAAATATCAAGATTGGATGCGCTTGGTTGCCGATCGAAAACAAGCATTAAAAGAAGGTCAAATCCCCGCCCAACGCTCTGAGGTCAAAGCCAGTGTCAGTTACTTACAAAACAAATATAGCGCCAAGGTACGTCTACAAGGTGATTTATTAGATCATGTTGCGGCGCCACAGCGATGGTCGTTACGTGTCGAATTAAAAGGTAAAAGCAGTCTATTAAGAGTAAAAAGGTTTGCCTTACTCAGCCCAAATGTACGCGGTAATCACGCCCCGCTATTATTTACGAAAACTTTAGATGTGGCCGGATTTGATATTATTTCACCTCAGCATATCCCTGTTAATCTGACCGTTAACGGCACACCTTGGGGCTTGATGCTATTAGAAGAAGTATTCGCCAAAGAGTTACTCGCCAATAATAACCGTACCGAAGGACTCATTCTAAAATTAGAGCAAGCCACACAAAAAGAAGATAATAGCCAATTACACAAAATATTTCGTCCCAAAGTATTTCAACAGCGTGACGCGATCAGTGACCCGAGTTTAAATAAACAACGTAAGATAGCTTTAACCTTACTCAGTGATTTTCTCAATCAACGCCGCAAAGCATCCGATGTATTTGACAGTCGTAAACTTGGCCAATACATAGCAACCGTCGATCTGTGGTCTGCATGGCATGCTTTTAGCTGGAACAACTTACGCTTTTATTACAACCCACATACCGCCAAACTTGAACCGATCCAAAGTGATGAAGCATTATCTCCAGTACCGGATAAAATTTTATTACAGCCCGTCAGTGCTCAATTCCCGCTGATCCAAGCCATGCTGGACGATGACAAAATACAAGACCAATACGATAGAGCGCTCAATCACCTTATTACCCTTGTTAAGAATAAAAAATTACCTAAACAATTAGATATTTTACAGCAGCACATTATTAAAAAAATGCAGCATGGTTCGCCATTACTGCAAGGCTATAATTTTGATAGTTTAACGGTCCACGCACAATGTTTAGCAAACGGTTGTCAATCACTCCCCACCATGCCCACAGACTGGCATCGTCATGTCGATACATTCAGCGCGGAATTACCTTGGGATCTTGCCAGTCAGTTTCGCTATAGCAACAATGAAAAACAACTGAAGTTACGTAATAATAATCAATCACCTGTATCTATTGTTGATATAATTGTCAGTGACAAATGGGGCAGTGAAATTAGTTTAGTCAATGCGCCCGAATTACCTTTTACCTTAATCAGTAACCAAGCTGACGGCAGCTTAATCATCGATAACGCTCAAGCGTATAATATTAAATTACTCAGTCGCCAAAATAATAAAAAACTCCAAACATATCGCTTTGAATTAGGTGAATCTGCAACGAGTTTTTTACCTCGACCTCTGACTATGCTGCAAAAGTCTGGTGTACTTGCTAAATATGACTTTATTCAAGTGCAACAAGATGGTTGGTATTTCAAACCCGGTAATTGGCAAATTAATGATTATCTCATCACCCCTGAAGATACCCGAGTGTATATACCGGAAAATACCCATTTACGTTTCAGCAAAAATGCAGGCATGCTAATTTTCGGGCAACTTGATATTGATGGCAGTACTCAATATCCAGTCACCCTCACTGCCAGTAATAAAAAAACCTGGCAAGGTATTGCGGTATTTGGCTCAGGCAGTAAATCAACAATCCAACATTTGGATATGGCAGCCAGTGCAAGTCCAAAACAAGGCAATTGGCAACCCAGAGGGGCACTGTACATGTACGATGTAGACCTTAATGCCAATGATATTACCTTGCGTAATAACCGTTCCGAAGATGCTTTTAATATGGTAAATAGTAAATTTAATTTGACTAAATTACTCATCGAAAATGCTTATTCAGATGGCTTTGATTGTGATTTTTGTAAAGGCACGATCAGTGACAGTCAATTCAACACTGTCGGCGTGAGGTCTGGTGGTGATGCCATTGATATTAGTGGTTCAAACATTATCGTGCGTAATAGCAAATTTAGTCAAATCCGTGATAAAGCCATTTCAGCTGGCGAACACAGCAGCGTTGATGCGAGTAATATCCAAGTGAATAATGCGGCATTTGGTATTGTTGCCAAAGATGGTTCGCAGGTTACCGCTGCCGATATTAATGCTGTCGATATAAAACATTACCTCTTCATGTCTTATATGAAAAAACCATTCTTTGGTGGGGCGAGTTTACAAGCATCTAGTTTTAACTGTGATAACTGCAGCAATATCAGCATGCTTCAAAAAAATAACTACCTGTCATTGGATGGTCAACAACAAACCGCTAGAAAATTAAACGTGAAGAAACTTTATACTGGCTCAATGCGCTCGGACAAACCAAAATGACCCAAGACTATCGCTTTGAAATTAAAATACCAATCCCGCTTAATCGCTTAGAGTACATGCTGTCTTGGTTGAGGCTATCATCAATGGGATTTAGCCAGCATCACCCAGACCAATATGTAAATAGTGTTTATTTTGACAGTTACCAAATGGCTTGCTTTGCCGAGAACCTCACCGGTATTAGCAACCGTAACAAAATGCGTATTCGTTGGTATCACGATATTACTAACGCAGGTAAAGCGCAGCTTGAGTTTAAACAACGCCGTAGCGGTAAAGGTTGTAAAGTCATTTATCCTTTACAGCTCAACTTTGATGATCCCAATATTAGTTGGTCAGATCACATTAAGCACTGCCAATCTCAGCTACCTCTACAAGCACTGTCAGAATGGGACAGCCAAACGTACCCAATATTGCTAGGACGTTATAAGCGTCAATACCTAGTCAGTTTTTGTGGACGAATACGCGCGACACTTGATAGTCGTATGGAAGTATACGATCAGCGCTATTGGAGTAAACCTAATACCACTCGCTCACGAAAAATGGGCGACTATGTGCTATTGGAATTAAAATGCCAAGATCAACATGAACGTCTGCTCAGTGATTTAGTCAGTCGCTGCCCGCTTAACCCTTCACGACATTCAAAATACGTGAATGGTGTGAGACACATGATCTATGTATAGGTATCTGATTGGCTTCTGCGCTGGTTTACTGATATTTATTTTCGTAATTTCGGTCGCAGTCAGTCAAGTATATCCTTCTGCGGGTACCGCTTGGGTGCTCACAGGCCAACAGCAAGCCGCGACAGCGCCTCATTTTCAGCAACGATTTCATTCAGCCTCTGCAGTATCACAATGGGAAGATAACCATGCCGATATCAGTATTGGTGGGCATTATAGTCAATATAATGCCAAAAAAATTACCCAACTTGGTTATATGTATAACCAAAAACTAGATTGGCAGATGGGCCAAAAGGAACAACAATTACGCCACTGGATGACCCTGAATCAGCAAGATTATGAATCGTTATTTCTACACTTTCAAAACGACACCCAATTTGAAATACCAAACAACAATCACGGTGTGCATACTCCACTCTACGGCACTCCCGAGTTTGTTGCCATTCAAGAAGCTTCAACCCTAACGCGGCAAGGTCGCATTAAGCCCCTCAGCATGCCAATACAGCAACCGCTAGTGCTAAAGAAAAACCAAACCTTATATTTATTTTCTTCAGAAAAATTAATAGGTTTAGATATAGAGTTTGATGGGCAGCAACTCGAAAGCAGCAATATAACCATTTCCTATGCAACACGAGACATAGCAACAAACACACTTGAATATGCTTGGCAACCATTGTTAACACAACCTTTAGCATCGACATTAAACAGCCGCTGGCCCTCCCCGCTACGTTGGCCAAGAGTAAGCATTTCATCACAACTCGGCTCGCAATTAAGCGCCCAATTAAACGTTGAACACGCCCGTTTTTATGCACTGAAAATTGAGATTAATAATCCAATTACAGGGTTAACGTTAACTAAACTCCGTTTACCAAGTTGGTATCAATTTACTGAAAAATCAAAAAAACACTATGTAACAATCCCCGGCTGGGATCCCATTAACGATCGTAATAAAGATGGATATATTGATGATAGTGAATACCTGCAACGTTTAAATAATAATGCCAGTGCTCGCTTGCCGTATCAAGCGCGCTTGATACCATTAGGTAGAATGTGGAATGAAAAATCAGCGCTGTGCTACGTTAATTTATTCTCTGCACTCAATCGCACTTTACTAACAGACTATCTTTATCAACATTGGCAACAACAAGGCTACCGAGGTGCTTATAATGACTCACTTTACCGGGTTCCGAACAGTACCCAATTTCCCACCACCACTGAAGGAAATATTCTCGAATTACAGATCCCTGTTCGACAAGCAGGAAAATCTTATTGGCAGAGTCTAAGTGCCTTTAACCAGCATTTACAACAAACAAACCCACAAGCTTGGATTGGTGCCAATATCTCTGATTTAAACCTCTTTAGCCAACCCGACTTACAATCTTTGGTTGCCGGGTTTAATTTTTTTGTACGTGAAGATTACATTAATCCAAGCCTAGGCTTGTCACAACAACGCGGATTACTGCAACGCTGGGAACATTTCTTATTAAACGCACAAGGTAAGCGTAGCGTGCTGATGGCGCATATGCGTAAAGGCGGAAAAGTACGTTGGCAAGGCCATAGTCAAGCAAACTGGCAGCATGACCAAAGCACCAATCTGGCTATTTTCTACTTACTGAATAACCCCCGACTGGATTTTTATCAGCAATGGAATAATAGTTTTTATTACTCGAGCAAAAATACCCGAGCAGATAACTACTACCAACCCGGCATTCCAAACAATGTCGCTTACCAGCCCACTGCAATGTTACGCTATAACATTGGTCAACCGATTTCAGCTCCCGATAACTACCCGCCTGTCGACTATGTTGATAAAGACAATAATATAATGGCGACCAGCCTCGATACGCAACTCACTGTGAATAATCAAACGCGATCAATAACCCCAAGCCATTGGTTTTATTTTTATCGTCAAGCCAATCGTTTATTACCTTGGCAGCAACCGCAGCCGCCAACAGTAGCAGTCATCGCTCGGCGCTATCAACATGGTTTAATACTTTATTATACCGACCGTAATGGCGGTAATAAACAATTCAGTGAGCAAGCAAGGGTAACCCTAGACTTACCCGGATATTACCGACGTCTTAATGCCGATGGCAGCTTAAGCGAACGAATAAATAAGATCACATTAACTGGTTACCAAGGCATAATATTGATACCAGAACCCAGCCCTTCATAAAATAATATCTGCTGAATAACTAATTTAAGGTGTATTTTCGACAGAAGTGAGCTACCTTAACGTAACTCACTTATTAAACACTCGATTTTAATAGTACATACAGTTTAGGCAGGACGCATGCAAACAATGACAGAGCAAGATGTAATTGATCAAGAACTCACTGAACAGCAAATGCTGGATTTCATCAGTGATATGTTTATGAACCAAATGCCATTTAACGACCTACTCGGCATGCGCATCACCAACTACACCACTGACAGTATAGAATTACGCATCAACATGGATGATAAATTGATTGGTAACCCTATCCGAAAAATACTGCATGGCGGTGTAACAGCGAGTCTGCTTGATGTCGCAGGCGGCATGTTAGTGGCAGCAGCAGCCATCCCCTACATGGAAACAAAAAGTACCGCTAACTTTCATAAAAATCTAAAGTCACTCGGTACGATAGACTTGCGAGTCGACTATTTACGTCCAGGTTGGGGAGATGAATTTACCGCCACAGCACACGTGATTCGTTCGGGTAATAAAGTTGCGGTTACCCGTATGGAGCTGCACAATCAAGAAGGGATCCACATTGCCTTTGGTACTGGCACTTATTTAGTCGGATAACCAACAATAAAGATTATTAATATCACTACCCCTGCTTATTCATCATTGTTATGCTAACCAATCTATCTACACCTATAAAAATCACTGGTATAAGTAATGACAACCAACAATGAGACTAAGCAAGGGGTGATATTCGCACTCCTTGCTTACGTAATGTGGGGCATGGCCCCCCTCTATTTTAAACAATTAAACCAAGTACCTGCTTATGAAATATTAGCCCATCGCGCGCTATGGTCTTGTATTTTAATTGCGGTATTACTGAGCCTATTTAAATTATGGCCAATGGTAAAATCGGTATTATCAAAGCCTAAAAATGTGTTATTACTGATCTGCACATCATTATTAATCAGTGCTAACTGGTTAACCTATATTTGGGCGGTAAATAACGACCATTTACTCGATGCCAGCTTAGGCTACTTTATTAACCCAATTATTAACGTCTTGCTTGGCATGGTATTTTTATCGGAAAAATTGCGTAAATTACAGTGGGTTGCTGTTTTACTTGCGGTGAGCGGGATCATAATTCAAGTTATTACACTAGGATATCTGCCTTGGATAGCCTTGGTCCTAAGTTGTACTTTTGGTTTCTATGGATTACTGCGTAAAAAATTACGTCTCAATGCGCTAGTTGGCCTGTTAATTGAAACTATTATCATGCTACCTATCGCAGCCACTTATTTATTTATCTTCGCCGACTCAGCAACATCGGATCTGAGTGCCAACAGTATGCACCTTAACTTACTGTTACTCAGTGCTGCCTTTGTCACCACAATACCGCTACTCTGCTTTAATCATGCGGCTATACGCTTACCTTTATCAACGCTAGGTTTCTTCCAATACATAGGCCCAACATTAATCTTTATTCTTGGTGTCACGCTTTATGATGAGGTTATGAATACCGAAACACTGCTGACGTTTGTGTTTATTTGGGCTGGATTAGTCGTGTTTAGCATCGATGGTTTTAAAAATAACCGTCATCAACGTGCGCGATTAAAATCTTAGTTCATTACCGCGATACAAATAAAATAAGCACCCTTAGGTGCTTATTTTATTTTGCGTTTTTACTCACGTCATAATCTTCAATTTTCAAAAAAGTAATGGGCACATCAAGTCGACCCGGTACTAATTTTCCAAACTTATCATAACCGCCATCTAAAAATGAAATATTCACTTTTGAGACAGCAAAAAATGTCGTCATTAATGGTGTGTTCGTTCGATGAGTAATACAAGAGTCAGGATCAGTTTCACCAACAAAGGTATATGTTACCTTCAACTCAATCAGTAATTCACAGTTATTACTAATACTGAGTTGAGATTGAGTCAAACTCGTCAATAGTTGTGGCGTATAATAAGCGCCAGCAAAGTCAGATGCGCGTGGAATAGAATAACTGTATAAACGGATCAAACCATTCGGGGTAGCAACTAATTGCACAATACGCTGACGAAATGGTTTGTTTGAAGAGTGAGTAATACGACTCTCCATATATAGCCATTCACCGTCAATACGGTCTTGCCAAATAGGAGAGATATTTAGATCGATGTTAATTTCACGTCCTTGAATCACATCATTGGTCGATCTATATATGCCAGATAACCATTGCTTTAATAACGCCGTATGTTCTGATTTAAAAACAGCAGAATAAGCAAACGAGCTAAATAAGCACATTAATGCGACGATAAATCGTAATATCAAAAGAACTCCCTGTAACCGCATGGGTAGCGCTAACATCCCGTCAGCGTTTAGCATGCAGTGATACTACCCTAAAAATCGCGCAACTATACTATATGACTATAGAGCCTGCAACCTAGCGTAAGAAACTACCAACCATTTACTGCCCAGTTGATCAAACTCAATTTGAATACGACATTGTGGACCACTGCCTTCATAGTTCATCACAATACCCTCACCAAATTTAGCATGCAGTACACGTTGACCTAACTGATAACCTGTCGACTCAAATGACATTTTTTCAGAACCCGCGCTAAAACGCCCAAACTGAGTTGGTTGGCGAATTTGAGTTTTTAAACGAATCTCTTCAATATACTTTTCGGGTACTTCTCGAATGAAACGAGACGGACGGTGATTCATCTCTTTACCGTATAAACGACGCGACTCCGCATAACTGATATATAGCTTCTTCATCGCACGGGTAATACCCACATAACAAAGACGGCGCTCTTCTTCCATACGCCCTGCTTCTTCTGTCGATTGCTGACTTGGGAACATGCCTTCTTCGACACCGACCATGAATACCACAGGGAACTCTAAGCCTTTCGCCGAGTGTAAAGTCATCAATTGCACCGCATCTTCAAACTCATCAGCCTGTCCTTCTGCAGACTCTAATACCGCAAAGGCTAAAAATGCAGATAACTCAGTCATTTCTTCACTGTCATCAGGGATCTTAAAACCACGGGCAGCAGAAACCAGCTCCTCTAAGTTTTCAATACGAGATTGGGCTTTTTCACCTTTCTCAAGCTGATACATAGATTTCAGCCCTGAGTATAAAACCACATGATCAATTTGTTCATGCAGGGCAAGCTCGGCCACATCGTTATCCAATTGCGTGATCAACTCAACAAACTTACGGATCGAACTCGCCGCCCGACCAGCAATCAAATTGTTATCGAGTAAATAGATCGCCGCTTGCCATAATGTCGAGCCCTGTTCACGACTGGCATCGCGCAATAACGATAAAGCACGATCACCAATACCACGCGTCGGTTTATTAACAATACGCTCAAATGCCGCATCATCATCACGATTATTCTTCAAGCGCATGTAGGCCATCGCATCTTTAATTTCAAGACGATCAAAGAAACGTAATCCACCATAAATACGGTAAGCTAATCGTTCCTGTAATAACGCATCCTCAAGCACACGAGATTGAGCATTACTACGATATAAGATCGCACAATCACTGAGTGAACCACCTTGGTCTTGCCACTCTTTAATTCGGCTAACAACAAAACGCGCCTCATCGACTTCATTAAATGCGGCATACAATGAGATCGGTTCACCTTCGTTATCTTCAGTCCATAACTCTTTACCCATACGCTCACTGTTATTGACGATAAGCGCATTAGCCGCATTCAAAATATTGCTGCTCGAACGGTAGTTTTGTTCAAGTTTAATCGTTTTAGAACCCGTGAAATCAGTTAAGAAGCGTTGAATATTCGCGACCTGTGCACCACGCCAGCCATAAATGGACTGATCATCATCACCTACGATCATCAAATTACCACGATCGCCAGTCAACATACGTAACCACGCATATTGGATATTATTGGTATCTTGGAATTCGTCCACTAGAATGTTAGAAAAACGATCTTGGTAGTGCGCTAAAATATGTGGTTTGTGCAGCCAAAGTTCGTGCGAACGCAATAGCAACTCACCGAAATCGACTAAGCCTGCACGATCACAAGATTCTTGATAAGCTTGATAAATCTTGATCCAGGTACGTTCAATCGGATCATACGCTTGTAGGTGTTCAGGGCGCAGGCCCTCATCTTTTTTACCGCCGATATACCACATAGCTTGTTTTGCCGGCCACTGCTTCTCATCAAGGTTCATGGCTTTGATCAAACGTTTCAATAACCGCAGTTGATCATCACTGTCAATAATTTGGAATTCAGCGGGTAAGCCAGCATCTAAATGGTGGGCGCGTAATAGACGATGCGCGATACCATGGAAAGTACCGATCCACATGCCTTGTTGACGACCTTCTAATAATTTATCAACACGACCACGCATTTCTGCTGCGGCTTTATTGGTAAATGTCACCGCTAATAAAGAATAAGGCGAGCACTGCTCCACCTGCATTAACCAAGCTAAGCGATGTACCAATACTCTGGTTTTACCACTACCAGCACCCGCTAAAATCAGCATACTCGATTGTGGTGCAGCAACAGCATCACGCTGCTTGTCATTGAGGCCGTCCAGTAAGAGAGATACATCCATAATTTAGTCACCTTAGACTGTATATTTAATCAGTAGAATGGGGGATTATAACAGGCTTGTTAATTCATCCAAGTGCGTTATTTCAATATCCGGTAAATGACTGGCTTTGTTACTCGTCATGAGCGATTGTTGTTGGTCATTAAACCACGCAGACATGAAGCCATTAGTGATCGCACCAGCCACATCTGACTTAAGATGATCGCCAACATGCAAAATATGTTGTGGCGGTAAGGCTAACCTCTCTGCTGCCAATGAAAATAAATCAGGGTACGGTTTCATTCTCAAGCCATTTCCGGGTTTTATCACGGCCGTAAAAAATGGCGTTAAGCCAATTTTATCGGTATCGACATTACCATTAGTGATCGCAATTAATGGGATCTTACTGGCAAGTGTTGCTAATACCGCAAAGGTTTGTTCCGGCACTTGAAAATCACTACGCACCGCCTGTACTTGCGAAAAAATAGTATTAGCGACAGATTTAGCCTCTTGTTCGCTATAGCCATGACGTAAGAATAACGTCATTAGACAGGCTATCCGGATCCCACTAATATCATGTATCAAGTGGGGTTGTTGATGAAGAACATAACGCTTTAGCTGTGACCAAGCACTATCATCTAAATGCGTAATGTGTGGATACTGACTACGTAAATGCATGTGCATCCAAGCCTCAGCACGACGCACGACTGGATAGTTATCATATAAGGTATCGTCAAGATCGAAGCTCATCGCTCTAATCTGGTGTAATCGTCGATAGAATATCATCAATCTTCTCTTTTCTTTTTCGCACGAGGGTGAGCCGCATCATATACTTTGGCCAGATGTTGAAAGTCTAAGCTAGTGTAGATCTGTGTGGTACTGATATTAGCATGTCCTAACAGTTCCTGAACGGCGCGTAAATCACCACTCGATTCAAGCATATGAGTAGCAAAAGAATGGCGTAACTTATGCGGATGAACATGACTGGTCAACGTTTGCTGTTGCCCCCATTTGGCCATCCGGCTCTGTACACTACGGTGAGAAATTCGGCGCCGTAACTGACTGACAAATAATGCAGGTTGCGCGTTGTCAGCATATTCACCACGTACAGCTAACCACGCTTGTAACGCGGTGATCGCAATACTACCAATCGGTAACTGGCGCTGTTTATTACCTTTACCAATCACCCTCATGGTTTTTTCACGCAACTTAACATCTTTTAAATCTAAATTGACCAATTCGTCTAACCGCAAACCCGCAGAGTACATTAACTCCATCATGGCTTTATCGCGTAACACTAAAAACGGGTCATCAGCGTCTTCAGTATTAGACACGGTTAATAACTGATTAATTTCATCAACATCGAGGTTCTTAGGTAAAGGTTTATGCTGACGTGGTGCCGATACCCCTTTCGCAGGGTTCGCGGTGAGATCACCTTGCAATACCAAGTAATCACAGAAACTGCGTAATGCAGATAATTTGGTTGCCAAACTGCGAGGCGATAAACCCAGTTTATGATTTAAAGTCGCTAACTTACGGACCTGGGCAGCATCAAGTGCACGCCATTCCGTGATCGGTAACGTCAGCATTTGTTCGCCGAATAAGGTCAGGTGACGGCGATAATTACGGGCTGTATGTAGGCTTAATTGCCGTTCACTGGTGATATAACGTAAAAAACGTTCGATAGGTTTAAGTAATTGTACAGGTAGATCACATTGTGCAGGTAGCTCACTACCTACAGCTGTATTATTATTTGATGGAGTTGTCACGTGAAGGCATCAGTTGCGGTAACAGGGTAGAGATAATGCGACAAAGCTGACCTAACAGCAAGTTATCCATGCCCGCCTGATAATGATCGGCATTCGCACTGCCAATAGCGAGTAAACCGTATTCACCCCGTTCACCTAATGCCATTAATGCCACAGAGTTAACCAAGGCATCTTGACCAAACAATAATGCTTTATCCACGCCAGCGACAGGACCAAAGTAATGATCACCGCCAGCAAATTGTTTCTGGCGAATACGTACTAACTGTCCAGCGGAAATGGCTAACGGTAGATATTGTGATTTAAGGTAAAAATAGGCTTCATTTAAATGTAAATTTACAGCCGCTAATGGTAATTGAGATTGAACCTGAGTGACTAAAATACGTTGCATTTGCATCACTGAAGTGCAATTAAACAAGGCCGTATAAATATCTGCATAGATACGAAATAATTTATCGTTGTCAGCGGCAATAGCCACTAACTGCTGTAACTGCTGTTCTAAATCGGCAATACGTTGTCGCTGTCGTTCTAACCGTAATGTCACTAAAGACACACTACCTTGAGCGCCATGAGAAATTGGCAAGGAATCGACTAAGTCATTATTACGCACAAAAAAATCCGGATCAGCCTGTAAAAAAGCAATCACATCTTGCTCTGAGATAGCAGGCGTTTCCGCGCTCAACATCGAAGGTTCAACGTCGATCATATATTAATTTGTCCGTCATAAACATGGGTTGCTGGACCCGTCATAAATACAGGTGTACCTGGACCTCGCCATGAAATTTGCAATTTACCACCAGGCAGCTCAATACACACGTCTTGGCCGAGCTTACCTTGTAATTGGCCAATAACAGCCGCAGCGCAGGCACCTGTACCACAAGCTCGTGTTTCACCAACACCACGTTCATAAACCCGTAATTTGGCGTGGTCAGGTGATAATACCTGCATGAACCCCGCATTTACACGGTTAGGAAAACGTTCATGATGTGCGATCGCATGACCGAGATCGGCCAATGGTGCAGTTTCAATATCATCCACTAATGTCACGCAGTGCGGGTTACCCATCGACACGGCGCCACAAAACACAGTGCTGTCTAACGCACGTAAAATATAAGTTTTTTCTTGCTTGGTAGCACGGAACGGAATTTTATCCGGGGCTAATTCAGGCACCCCCATATTTACTGTGATCTGACCATCGTATTCGACCTGTAAAGAAATTTTACCTGCACTCGTACTAACCGCGATCTTGCTCTTGTTCGTTAACCCTTTATGGCGTACAAAACTGGCAAAACAGCGAGCGCCATTACCACACTGTTCCACTTCACTACCGTCAGAATTAAAAATACGATAATGAAAATCAAGATCAGGATCATAAGGCGCTTCAACCACTAAAAGTTGATCAAAGCCAATACCGGTATTTCTATCCGCCAAACGACGGATATTATCATTATTAAAAAATACATTTTGAGTAACACAGTCAACGACCATGAAATCATTACCCAGACCGTGCATCTTTGAAAACTGTATAAACATATGAACCTGTAACCCTCTATTTCATTCTGTCGGTAAAGTACTATTCAGCTGGTAAAATCGCTTCGTCTTTCCAGATGTCTGCAAGTTCTTCTCGGCGACGAATTAAATGTGCAACATCACCGTCAACCATAACTTCTGCAGGTCGACTACGAGAATTATAATTAGAACTCATGGTTGATCCATAAGCGCCGGCAGAACGAACAACAATATAATCATCCATTGCGATAGTTAAATCACGGCTCTTACCTAAGAAATCACCAGTCTCACAAATAGGACCAACAACATCATAGTTTAAACATTCACGCTCTAATGATTTATTCACTGGCGCAATTGCTTGCCACGCACTGTATAACGCAGGACGAATAAGATCGTTCATGGCTGCATCAACGATAGCAAAGTTTTTATGTTCCGTAAGTTTAATGTATTCAACTTTACTTACTAAAACACCGGCATTAGCCATGATGGCACGACCAGGTTCAAAAATAAGTGACAGTTTACGGCCTGCTAATTTATCTTTTAATGCCTGCGCATATTCAGCAGGTTGTGGGGGTGTTTCGCCATCATAAGAGACGCCTAAGCCTCCACCAACATCAAGATGTTCCAGCACAATACCTTGCGAAGATAATTTATCAATCAACAGCAGAAGCTTATCAACAGCATCTAAAAAGGGTGATAACTCTGTTAATTGTGAACCAATATGGCAATCAACGCCTTTTAATTTAATACCCGGCATTTTACTCGCAGCTTGATAAACGCCTTCAGCTAAATCAATATCGATACCAAATTTATTTTCTTTTAAACCGGTAGAAATATAAGGATGAGTACCCGCATCAATATTAGGATTCACTCGAATCGATATAGGTGCCTGTATTCCACGGCCCACGGCAACGTCATTAATACGTTCCAATTCAGCCGTCGATTCGACATTAAAACAATGAATATGATGATCGAGTGCTAAATTAATTTCAGCTATAGTTTTACCAACACCAGAGAACACAACTTTACTTGCATCACCACCGGCCGCAATTACGCGTAATAGCTCGCCACCAGATACGATATCAAAACCTGAGCCCAAACGTGCCAGCACATTTAACACTGCAATATTTGAATTAGCTTTTACGGCATAACAAACCAAATGCGGATGCGCACCAGCAGCATCATTAAATGCATGCCAATGACGTTCAATTGTAGCTCTGCTGTATACATACGTCGGCGTACCAAATTTGTCAGCTACGTCTGCAACGGCACATTGTTCCGCAAATAACTGACCATCATCCTGATAATTAAAGTAATCCAATGCTCTATTCCTTTTCTTTTAATTCGTAAACTAATTCATTCATTGCACATCATGTGACAATATTATGTTTATTCTGCTTCGCTACTTGACGTCTTGCCAGTTGCGTCATCACTATTCACATTTTCTGTAACCGGTGTTGCTACCTGGATTTGTTGTGCTTTTTTAGCATCGGGTCCCGTGCCAGGTGCATATAAAGGACCTGAAATACCACAACCACTGAGTAAACCAGCGCTAAACATAAAGACTAATGTAATAAATGTTGTTTTTCTTACTTGGCTCATAACCGACTCAATGATAAATTAATTCTATATACCTTATAATCGCACCGACAAAATTAAAAGCAATAGGATTAATAAAAAATGACTGATTCAGAATTTCACCAACAGGTTGATGAACTATTAATAAGCTTTGAAGAAATCATTGATGACAGTGATGTTGAACTCGATTATGAAAACAGCAACAGTATTTTGACTCTATATTGTCGTGATGGTTCGCAAATCATCTTGAATAAACAAGCGCCATTACACCAGTTATGGGTCGCAACAAAAGCGAATGGCCATCATTTTGCATTTATCAATGATGCATGGATTGATAACCGCACCCAACAAGAATTATCACTGGTATTAACCGAAGCTGTTAAGAATCAAGGCGGTGAAAATGTTAATTTCTAACGTGAAGTGATAGGTCTTATTTATATAAAACCTAAATTTTAGACAAAGAAAAGGGCTGCACTAGTAACTAGTGCAGCCCTTTTACGTTGTCGTAATAGCTCTATCCTTGAACTGATTGTGCTCCCTGCACTTAGACATTTACCTAATCCATTAGGTGATTTACTTTTCCCCAATCCTTTGAGTTGTTCCTTTGGCAATCCTAGCCTAACAAGTCATCCTAACCTGCTTCTCATCTCCATCCTGGAGGTGTCCTTTATTCACTCTAAATCCATGAGTGCTATCCTTGTAATCCACCACATCCTTGCAGTTTCATGTAGAGTGCCAAGTCATCATCCTGATGAACCTCCTGCGTCTCTGGAAACAAATATAGCAAACCTAAAAACAATAAATAGCGATAAAAAACAAATTTAATTAGTGCTTAAACACTAATTATTTAGCGTAAATAGCTATCA
This sequence comes from Moritella sp. 28, assembly GCF_018219435.1. NCBI lineage: Bacteria > Pseudomonadati > Pseudomonadota > Gammaproteobacteria > Alteromonadales > Moritellaceae > Moritella > Moritella sp. 28. Next base: position 5,001,852 of record NZ_CP056121.1, read on the forward strand.
AAGCCGTGAGAGTAGGATTTAACAATCAAGTAAAAAGAAATATATACAATGGATACCTAGGATCACACCTTAATAAAAGTACTTTATCTATCAACACGAATAGTCGATCTCTTACAGGATAAAAACAGCCCATCAATATAACGCAATAATAGTACCTACTACCGCTAACTTAGCAGCAGTAAATCTGTGATCTTGATCGTATTCATTGATTAATCACCAATAATTATTAATCCAAATGGTGCTAATAGCTGTTCCTGCTGCCAACTACAAATACGTGTACCATGTAAATTAACCCGTCTCGGATCTAAACCCGTTAAATCAACGTGGCTTAAATTACAGTGCTGTAAATTAAACTGCGACCACATGTCTGCCGAAAATTCACCTCGACTCAAATCAGACCCTTGTAAAGAAGCGCCCAGTAAGTTGCAGCCTGTCCAGCGATTTTCATATAAGTCGCATTTTTCGATACGTTGATCGACAAGATTGGCGTAGCTCAAGTTACACTGGGTTATATAAGCAGAACAAAAGAAGGTTTTAGCCGTAATATAATTGGCAAAGCTAGCACGACTAAAATCTGCCCCTTTCAAATTACAACTACGAAACTCAATACCAAAACATTCTGCGCCAGTAAACTTAGTCATACTTAAATCGCAGTTTTTAAAACTCGCACCTTTTAAGTCAGCATAATCAAATCGGCAACCTGTAATATCACCGCGTTCGATAAACTGACAATCAATAAACTCGGCATCACTTAATTGCGCATGATTGAAATCACAGCGATAAAAATAACAGCGAGTAAAGATCATCGACTCTAAGTCTTGATCAGCAAAATCTTCTTCAATAAATGTGTTATCGATAGTCTTCATCATCTTGTTCTCTTGTTCGAATTAACATCAGGTTACTATCAATATACCAATCAGATCTAGCACTATTACAGGGTCAATCCCAAATAAAAACAGGTCGTTTAAATTGCTATTTTAAGCTGGGTAATTGAGCCATAGAGATACAAATATAAATATAATTCATGCGCGATAAAATACTTAGCTACTGTTAATAGAGCGCTAATTAGGGGCTTTATTTAACGGTGGTATTAAATAAGCAACAACGGGGAGTTGTTGTATGATAAACAAGCAAAGCAAGCGTGTTGCGTAATGAAGGAAAGGACGTAAAAATAAAACTGTAAATAAAGAAAAGGACGGCATAAATGCCGTCCTTAAAGTAGTCATGTAGCTCTGTCCTTGAACTAATTTTGCTCCCTGCAAATTGACTGACCTAATTTCCTTTAGGTTTAACTCCCAATCCATCGGGTTTTTTTTTATTACCACCCTGGTACAATAAATCATTCCGATTTATTTCATCTCCATCCTAGAGGTGTCCTTTAACTCAAATCCTTTGAGTGTCCATCGCATCTTCATCCTGAAGACTTTTCCTTGCGACCACATCCTGTGGTAAATCCTATTTCGATAATCCGTTATCAAGTCAGTAATCCTTACCAACTTCTTATTGCGTCCTTTCGAATACCTACTATAAAGTAATCCAATACCGCCGCAATACAGAAATTGCCTTTTTTTGAAAATAAATAGGAGATCCAAGTCACATTGAAAAATAAGCAGTATAAAATCAACACCTTAAAAACATGCGCAACGTGTATCACATAGATAGAAACGATTATGCCTACGATAATTGACATGTATATTCTTACACGACCAATAGTCAATGTCTTACATGCAAAAAACAAATAAAAAAATACAATTTACCGTTTTCGATAAACGGACTGAAAAAATGAGGATTATTTATAAAAAAATAGGATTATTTAGAGGATACGTAAGGAATTACTTCTAATTCTTTATTTTCTGAACGAACGATATCGTAAAATTGCGGTAAATTGAAATTGGCAAATGTCCCTTCGTTACGTGATTCTTCTTGTGAATTAGTATAAAAACGATGAACACCTTTGATTAATTCATCTTTATTACCACTAAGATGCTGGTAAGTTTCCACGCGATTGGCTTCATCGACAATATAAACGTTAAAACCATTTTTATAGTTTTCAAAAAAGAACTGTACTAAACCTTCTGACGAATGAGATTCCACAGCTAAAGGCGTGCCTTCTGCCGTGGTGGTTTTATCAATTCGTAATGGCATTTGTTCTAGCTTACGCTCAGAGATATGGTTATACAGATCGAGTGATGTTTCAAGCTTACGAATAGACACACCACGACGCTCAAAATAAATACCAAAGCGGTCGTCACTAATAGTCAGCATTTTAACAATCTGATCTTTATCGCGCTGTAATCGGGTACTAATACAATCTCGCACCAAACGTTCGAAGCTATGACGAATCAAACCACGGAAATGTAAGCTATAGCAAAATATTTTAATGGAATCCGGTTCTGTCGCATCTTGATGCATCTTACCCATTATCGTGGTTAATGCATCAACAATACGTTCTTGACCAGAAAAGTGCAAAGTACGCACTTCATTCCAAGAATTACGATAAATCAGATCAATACTACCCACTAAACAGGCTTTACAGTCACCAAATGAGAATACATCGCTGGTATTAGTATCAAACTCAATAATTCGACCGCCCCAGTGATTAGTCGGATCGTGCTCTAAGTTTAGGAAAATAGATAAATCACGGATCTCACAAGGACGACTCAATGCCTGATTTGAGGCCGGTTTTGCTTGAATTGGGAATTTGCTTTTAAGATCTTTACAGAATGAATTCAATACATCTCTGTTCATATCTGAGTCTTGATTGAAAATTTCGACCTGAGTGTTATCGGTCATTAATCCATTAAAATAGCTCCACGCCACCAACTTACTCAGATAGCCGTTATGTTCCAAAGGCTTACGACCAACAATCTGCATAGGTTCTAACGAAGAGTTATATAAATACCAACCCGAATTATTAAAACGACCGTCGGGTACTTGCACGAAACTTAATTGTTGCTCGGACAAATCAGGCGAGATCTGTGGATTAATAAAAGTCACTTTGCCGGGTAGCGATTCGAACGCAGCATATAACTTACGCGATAAAATACCAATATCCGCAGGGTTAATCGATTCACTAATATTATTACGACGGGCGAAACCAATCAGATTACGATAACCCTTCATCATCGCATCAAGCAATTCAGGATGCGCTTCCTGAACTTGTTCGATCTTCCAGTTATCACGATTATCGAGATGAGCAATACGGTCAGGATGCCAATTCCACTCGCTAATGACTTCAGCCACAGAGGTACGGTGCCATTCTGGACGGGCATTTTTCTCATTAGCGCAATTACCGCTAAACATTTTTAAATAAAAACAGCGACGTAGTAAATCGACACGCGCAGTATCACCTATTTTTTCGAGATAAGCGGTTACTTTCATTAAGATCTGATAATAGGTATCGTGCGACAGTTCCAGCTGTTGTGAAGACGCCAACTGAAAATTTTCTTTCATTATCTGCGATAATAAACGGTTATTTGGATATTCAGCCGAATAAGCTTCCATTAATAATGTTTTCAATACCGCCTTATAAGGAGAGTCGATACCTTTATATAATTGCCACAACGCAGAACCAAAGTATTCTTCGGCAGGGATACAAGGGAAACCACCTAAATCAACCCACTCGTTACGGTCAAGGACCCCGTCGGCAACCAACTGATCAACATAATCATCATAATTATTATCAAATTCAACCGGTAAAATATGCCATAAACTTGGCTTACCCGCGATCCGTAAGGCACTGCGATAAAATTCATCCAGTAATAAGAAATGTTGGGCACTGCCACAACTCTCTTTAGTCATTACCGCATTATTCACTTTTCTAAATTTATCTTCAGCAATTAAGAAAAAGTTAACTTCAACATTAAAGGTTTCTGCCCACGCCGTTATCAATGTACATTTTTGCTCTAGAAACTGAGCATCCTCATCACTCATAGCCGGATCATGACATACCCAAATATCTAAATCACTACGCCAGTTTTGACCAATAGAACCCGTGCTCCCCATTGCATATAAGCTATATATAGGAGAACAAGTGGCACATTTATCATCATCTAGTGCTACATTTAATGAGGTTAAATAATCTTGTTGTTGTTCATCGGGGGTAAATAAACAGATTCCCTGAGGTACGGGTTCATCAAGATAAACAGGCAGATTGGGGTGATTAAAATGCAGTAAAAGAGGTAAGATAGCTGTCACTTCACGCCCATTATCATCCATAATGGATAAGGCGCGATCAAGTCTAAGTTGATTAAATAACTTAGCTTTATGTTTCAGTTCAACAATTTTACTCTGCAAAATAAAACCTTAAATGAGAGAAACCATGCTTAAATTTTATTGATTTTTTACAATTAAATTTAGCCATTACAGCAGGCATAGAAGTGTGATGATGCTAACAGTTTTATAGATAATGGTAAACTTATAGCGCCAAAATAGTCACATTATTAATGCTGGAATTAAGGTGACCTCGTATTCACATTGCTGCCGCCTTTCGTTAATTAGTTTATTACTATTAGAAAATCAGCTGTAAACAAACCATTTGCGCGCACTTTATAGACAAAGCGTAGTAAAAAAGATCGCCCAGAAGCAGTTTAAATAAAATAATTAAATTAAGGGTTGCATAAACATTTAGAAGTGGATAATATCTGCCTCCTCGATTAGGGGCGCTGCTTCAAAACAACGTTTCCAACATTAATCGAAAGTATGGGGTCCTTAGCTCAGTTGGGAGAGCATCGCCCTTACAAGGCGAGGGTCACTGGTTCAAGCCCAGTAGGACCCACCATATATTAAATCTGGTTATATCTTTTATAAGATAAGTAACGGGATTTACTATAAAGAAAGAATTTGGGGCTGTTAGCTCAGTTGGTAGAGCAGTTGACTTTTAATCAATTGGTCGAAGGTTCAAATCCTTCACAGCCCACCACTTTCTTTATAACACAGTATTGTCGCGGGATGGAGCAGTTTGGTAGCTCGTCGGGCTCATAACCCGAAGGTCGTAGGTTCAAATCCTGCTCCCGCAACCAGTTTAAACGATAGACACAACTATCGCTAAAAAATAATGTGGGTCCTTAGCTCAGTTGGGAGAGCATCGCCCTTACAAGGCGAGGGTCACTGGTTCAAGCCCAGTAGGACCCACCACTATTGTGGTGTTATGTCATAAGACATGAAACTATAAAAAGAAAGAATACGGGGGCTGTTAGCTCAGTTGGTAGAGCAGTTGACTTTTAATCAATTGGTCGAAGGTTCAAATCCTTCACAGCCCACCACTTTCTTACTGTTCTATCTATTAGATAAACAGTGAACAACAGCATTGTCGCGGGATGGAGCAGTTTGGTAGCTCGTCGGGCTCATAACCCGAAGGTCGTAGGTTCAAATCCTGCTCCCGCAACCAGTTTAAACGATAGACACAACTATCGCTAAAAAATAATGTGGGTCCTTAGCTCAGTTGGGAGAGCATCGCCCTTACAAGGCGAGGGTCACTGGTTCAAGCCCAGTAGGACCCACCACTATTGTGGTGTTATGTCATAAGACATGAAACTATAAAAAGAAAGAATACGGGGGCTGTTAGCTCAGTTGGTAGAGCAGTTGACTTTTAATCAATTGGTCGAAGGTTCAAATCCTTCACAGCCCACCACTTTCTTACAAGAACAAATAAAAGAACCTCGTTTATCGAGGTTTTTTTATACCTAAAATTTACCTGCTAATATAATCATCTCAATACTTGACCTTCCCCTTAAGGTAAAGATTATGCTCTCTGCCATATTCATTATTTACCTTTTTGATGTGTCTTTTTCATGCGTATAGTGTTGTTGATTTTATTAATATTAATAAACACATTCTCATTACCGCTTCAGGCTATGAGCATGCGCACGATGCCAGCCAATATTTCTTGTGATATGCCAGACATGCCATGCAACTCTCAAAACAGTATGAGTAAAATGCAGCATGATAATCCGCAGCTTCAACATTCAAAAAATCAATATAATGACGATGATTGCAGCAAGATGGATAATTGCAGCGACTGTAATACGACCTGCGTATCATCATTTATTAATTATAATAATAAGCCGCTCTTAAACCCCCATAAACAAAGTAACTCACTACGTTACGAATTAACCCCACCTCTAAAACAACACCAAGATAGCCTCTATCGACCTCCTTTGATTAGCTGATTTTAATAACATTTAAAAATCAATCAATTAAGGAAGTATAATGCCATCAAAAATTTCTTTGGGGCTATTCGCATTACTGACTATAAATGCTAATGCTCAACAATTAACGCTCGCGATTGCAGAAGACACTGCCCTACAACGCGATCCTTCAGCAATCTTATACAGTGCCCAACAAGCACGTTTAAAAGCACAAGGCATTAGCCAATCTCAGCTTGCAGACCCTATGATTAAATTCGGTTTATCCAATGTGCCTGTTGATAGTTTCTCATTATCCGATGATCCAATGACCCAATTTAGTCTTGGTTTATCACAACAGTTTTCAGCGGGTGATACCCTGGAGTTAACAGCGAAAGGGTTCTCACTACAAGCACAACAGAGCATACAATTCGCAGAAAATCGCCAATTAGAACTAAAACTACAGATCCGAGAATTATGGTTTGATATTAGCTTTGCCAAAATAGCCCAAACCATTCTCGCTAAAAATAAGCAATTATTTAGCCAGCATGTTACCAACCTCTACCGTCAGTTTGAGCTAGGTTATCGTCAAAACCAAGATTTGATTAAAGCAGAATTAGAACTCGCCAAGTTTGATGACAAAATTGCCGCCTTTGCGCAGCAAGAACAAGCATTACGTGGGCAACTCGTCTCTTGGATTGGGCCTCAAGCGTTTGATGAATTTGATTCTCAGCTACCAACGTGGCCGCAAAGCCTTGAATATGCGCAGCAAGCAAATCTAAAACACTATCGGTTACTGGCTGATCACCCACAGGTATTAGCCGCGCAACAAGCCATCGACGTAGCTCAAAATAATATAGCCACTGCCAATGAATCCTATAAACCAGCCTTTAAAGTTGATATTGGTTACGGTCATCGTGAAGCACTAGATATGGCGTCTGGATCCAGCCGTAGTGATTTAATCAGTGGTTCCATCACAATGAACATTCCTCTATTCACGAGTAACCGCCAAGATCAGGTGGTTATAGCGGCCGCTCAAGGTAGGGGGATTAAGCAAGCAGAAAAAGCTCTATTACTGATTAAATTCAATGGGATATTAAATGGCGCAATCGCAAATTTCAGTAATACCAAGGCAAGGATACAGCGCTACCAAGACACCCTTCTAGTACAAGCCAAATCTAATAGTGATGCTGCAATACAAGGTTATCAAGCCAATACCAATGATTTTGAACAAGTCATCAAAGCATTAATGGATGAACAAGCACTTACGCTTGAATACCAGCAATTGCACTTTCAAAATTTAAAAACCTTAGCTCGCATTCGTTATTTTCAAGCACTATAGAGGTCGATATGAAAACATTACTTACCAGCTCAATCACATTAGCATTGGGTCTTGCTGCAGGTACTTGGTTTAGTACACAAGCAACAACGAATACAACTAGCGCAGAACTAGAGGTCCTGTATTGGGTAGCCCCAATGGATGCCAATTACCGCCGCGATAAACCAGGTCAATCACCGATGGGGATGGATTTAGTCCCTGTATATGCCGAGCAAACGCAAAATACCACAGCCCAAGAGCCGCTGTACTGGGTTGCCCCCATGGATGCCAATTACCGCCGCGATAAACCCGGTCAATCACCGATGGGCATGGATTTAATTCCAGTATACAAAGATGCTTCAACAGAAAACGATGCAGGCTTAGTGACCATTTCATCACGTGTAGAAAATAATTTAGGCGTACGAACACAAACGGCACAACGTCGCCCTTTTGTTACCCAAATTAATACCGTTGGTATGCTGGAATTTAATCAAAATTCGTTATGGCAAATCAATAGTCGTGTGTCTGGTTGGGTTGATAAACTCTACATCAATAATACCGGTGAGTTCGTCACAAAAGGACAACCACTATTAACCCTATATTCACCAGAGCTAATTAAAGCGCAAGAAGAGTTACTCAACACACTTAGTATCGGTAATAAAACCCTCATCACATCAGCAAAACATCGTTTATCCGCATTAGGAATTAACCAAACACAGATTAAGCAGCTCACGCGTACTAAAAAAGTGATCCAAAATGTCACTATATCAGCCCCTGAATCCGGTTATATAACTGAACTTGCGATCCGTGAAGGCGCTTATATCACCCCTTCAGCGCAGATAATAGAAGCCGGATTATTAACAGAAATATGGTTACAAGCCGAAATTTTTGAATCTCAAGCAGATCAAGTACAAGTTGGTGACAAGGCTAAAATGCAAGTAGATAGTTTCCCTGGAAAAATCTGGTTGGGTGAAGTGGATTATATTTACCCGGAATTAAATGCAGCAACCCGTACCCTAAAAGTCAGAATAAAAATAGCCAATCCTGATGAGCAATTAAAACCAAACATGTTTGCAACGTTAACACTTAGCAGCCAACAGCAGACCAGCGTAATCCAAGTTCCACGTGAAGCCATCATCCGCTCAGGTACATTGGACCGTATCGTACTAGCAAAAGGTAACGGCCAATATCAATCAATCAAAATCACCTTAGGTAGAGAGTCCGCAGGTTATGTTGAGGTTTTAGCTGGGCTTAAAGATGGCGATAACGTGGTTACTAGTGCGCAATTCTTGTTGGACTCAGAATCAAGCTTAACCGCAGATTTCAGCCGTATTGGTCCGCCAACAACGAGCAGTAAGAACGGTATGGCAATGGACCATAGCTCGATGAATATGGACAGCATGGACGATAATGCGATGTCAAAAAAGACAAAACCCGCAATTGAAGATGATTTAGCTTGGTTAGACTTTGATGACGCAGGAGAGCTGTAATGATCAAAAAAATAATTGAATGGTCGATACACAATCGTGTCATGGTATTGCTGGCCACCTTAGTCATACTTATCTACGGTAGTTTTGTGGTCAAAAATACGCCGATTGATGCCATCCCAGATCTCTCCGATGTACAGGTTATCATTAAAACCAGCTATCCAGGGCAAGCACCGCAAGTCGTTGAAGACCAGGTCACCTATCCGCTGACAACAGCGATGTTATCGGTGCCGGGTGCAAAAACAGTACGCGGTTACTCTTTCTTTGGTGACTCTTATGTTTACGTTATCTTTGATGATGGTACCGACATGTACTGGGCCAGATCACGTGTTTTAGAATATTTATCGCAAGTAACGCCCAATCTACCCAGCACTGCTAAACCAGCACTGGGCCCTGATGCAACAGGTGTGGGCTGGGTATATTCGTACGCACTTACTGATACCAGTGGTAATCACGATTTAAGCCAGCTTCGCAGTATCCAAGATTGGTTTTTAAAATATGAATTACAGACCGTACCCGGTGTATCGGAAGTCGCTACTGTCGGCGGTATGGTTAAGCAATATCAGATCAGTGTAAACCCAGATAAGCTACGCAGTTACCAGATCCCATTATCATTAATCACTAACGCGATTAAACGGGGTAATCAGGAAGCGGGAGCAAGCGTCATCGAAATGGCTGAAGCCGAATACATGGTGCGTGCGAATGGTTATATCAGCTCAATCGATGACTTAAAAAGTATCCCTTTAAAACTCAGTAATACAGGCGCTCCCTTATTATTAGATGATGTCGCTGATATAGTCCTAGGCCCACAAATGCGTCGTGGCGTTTCCGAACTAAACGGTGAAGGTGAAGTCGTTGGTGGCATTATCGTCATGCGTTACAGTGAAAATGCCCGTGACGTTATTGCTGCAGTCAAAGACAAACTACAAACATTACAAGCTTCACTACCAGAAGGTGTTGAAATTGTTCCTACCTATGATCGATCAACATTAATCGATAATGCAGTCGAAAATCTTTACCTGAAATTATTGGAAGAATTCCTTGTCGTTATTGTGGTTTGTGCATTATTCCTATTCCATATTCGCAGCTCATTAGTCGTATTAGTCAGTTTACCCATAGGTATTCTCGTTGCCTTCATCGTGATGTCATGGCAAGGAATCAATGCCAATATCATGTCACTGGGTGGGATCGCGATAGCCATTGGCGCCATGGTCGATGGAGCTATTGTAATGGTCGAAAACGTCCATAAACATATTGAGAAAACGCCTTTAACTGATAAAAACCGTTGGCAGATCATCAGTAAAGCGGCTGCAGAAGTCGGGCCGGCATTATTCTTTTCGTTACTAATCATTACTTTCAGCTTTGTCCCCGTATTCGTACTGGAAGGCCAAGAAGGTAAAATGTTTGCCCCGCTCGCCTTTACTAAAACTTATGCGATGGCGGCATCAGCTGGACTCGCAGTCACCTTAGTACCTATTTTAATGGGCTACTTTATACGCGGTAAGGTTTTACCTGAACATAAAAACCCAATCAACCGCGGTTTAATCGCATTATACCGTCCGGTATTGGCATTCTCTCTCAAGGCACCAGTACTGCTACTTTGTATCGTTATTGGCCTTGTTGCTGTCGGTTTTTATCCCGTCAATAAGATCGGTAGTGAATTTATTCCACCGCTTGATGAAGGTGACCTCATGTATATGCCAACCACCTACCCCGGCATCAGCATAGGTAAAGCCAGAGAGTTATTACAGCAAACCAATAAGTTAATCAAAACAGTGCCCGAAGTAGAGCGCGTATGGGGTAAAGCAGGTCGCGCCGAAACCGCAACCGATGCAGCACCATTAACCATGATTGAAACCTTCATCACTTTAAAACCAAAAGCACAGTGGCGAGAAGGGGTTACCTCTGAGAGTTTGCGTCAAGAACTTGATAAGTTAGTCCAATTTCCAGGCTTAACCAACGCTTGGGTAATGCCAATCAAAACCCGTATTGACATGTTAGCCACTGGTATAAAAACGCCGATTGGTATCAAGATCGCGGGTGAAAAGCTCATCGAAATTGAAAAGATCGGTAAACAGATAGAAAAAATCTTACTTAAGGTACCTGGTACCGCATCCGCTTATGCTGAACGTGTGGTTGGCGGACGTTATGTGAAAATTGATATCAAGCGTGAAAACGCGGCGCGCTATGGACTGAATATTGCTGATGTACAAGCAGTCATATCTACAGCGGTAGGCGGCGTTAACGTCACTCAAACCATTGAAGGATTGGAACGTTACCCGGTAAACATTCGTTACCCTCAGTCTTATCGAGACAGTATTGAGCAAATGAAATTATTACCCCTGATAACACCACTTGGTGCAAGAATCGCCTTAAGTGATGTCGCAAATATCTATGTCGAAGACGGTGCACCTATGATAAAAACCGAAAATTCACGCCCTAATGGTTGGATTTATGTGGATATCGAAGGCCGAGATCTCGGCTCTTATGTGGTCGATGCCCAGCAAGCGGTGGCCGAGCAGTTAGTATTACCCGCAGGGTATTCAATTACCTGGTCGGGACAATACGAATATATGCAACGTGCCAAAGACACCCTATCCGTGGTGATCCCAGCAACGCTCGCAATTATCGTGCTATTACTGTATCTCGCCTTTAGACGTGTGGGCGAAGTATTGCTGATCCTCGGAACACTGCCATTAGCCATGGTTGGTGGTATCTGGTTATTATATTTACTCAACTACAATTTCTCGATCGCCGTCGGGGTTGGTTTTATCGCCCTCGCAGGTGTCTCTGTCGAAATCGGCGTCATAATGCTCGTTTATTTAAACCAATCGTTAGCAAGCGCACAAGCTGCGGGTAACTTCACTAAAGCCAAATTACAGCAAGCTGTGATGGATGGCGCAGGCTTACGTGTCCGTCCAATTATGATGACAGTGGCAACCGTGATCATCGGCTTAATCCCAGTTATGTATGGTGACGGCACGGGTTCACAGGTAATGCAACGCATTGCCGCACCTATGATTGGAGGCATGGCATCAGCGATCATTCTGACACTATTAGTATTACCTGCGTCTTTCTACCTGTGGAAATCAATCAGCTTAAAGTCCCAGATGATTGATATAAAGGAAGCAACACATCAAAAAAAATCATAAAGCATTCCGCCTTAATTGCGACTAGTTGATCGTCATTAATTTATTAAGCTGCAGTAGTGCACGCTGCAGCCTAATAACCCACGATATAAATTATTATCTGAACCTCCCCCCTTATTTAGCTTTCACACCGCCCCCTCTGAATAGCGCACTGTTTAGACCTAATATATGTACGTTATCGCATGGTTAAATAAGGTGTGTTTTTTACAAATAACCCCACCTTAGATCAACCATTGACGGATGAAATCTGTTAATATTTAGCTAATCTAGTTAAATTTGGAAATAAAATGGCTACTGAAACTCTAAGAATTGCAACCCGTAAAAGCCCATTAGCAATGTGGCAAGCTGAATATGTAAAAGCACGTTTAGAAGCGATTCATCAAAACCTTACCGTTGAATTAATCCCAATGGTAACCAAGGGTGACATCATTTTAGATACGCCTTTAGCAAAAGTGGGTGGTAAAGGTCTTTTTGTAAAAGAGCTAGAAATAGCAATGCTTGAAGATCGCGCCGATATCGCCGTGCATTCCATGAAAGATGTGCCAGTTGCATTTCCAGAAGGTTTAGGCTTAGAAGTTATTTGTAAACGTGAAGATCCACGTGATGCATTTGTTTCAAATACTTACCGTCAAATTGAAGAACTACCACCAGGTGCAATCGTTGGTACATGTAGTTTACGCCGTCAATGCCAGTTGAGTGAAGCGCGTCCAGATCTAAAAATTATGGACCTACGTGGCAACGTAAATACACGTTTAAACAAGCTCGATAATAAAAATTATGATGCAATAATTTTAGCGGCCGCTGGATTAAAACGTCTGGATATGGAATACCGTATTGCCAGCTACATTGAACCAGAGCAAAGCCTACCAGCAGTAGGACAAGGTGCTGTTGGCATTGAATGTCGCACTACTGATGAACGTGTAAAAGCATTATTAGCGCCATTAAATGATGCCCTAACCAGTGATCGTGTGCTTGCCGAACGTGCAATGAACTTGGCGCTTGAAGGTGGTTGCCAGGTACCAATCGGTAGTTACGCGCTAATCGACGGTGATGAATTATGGCTACGTGGACTGGTTGGTAAACCTGACGGCACTGAAGTAATTCGCGCTGAAATCCGTGGTGACCGTAAAGATGCACGCCAGCTGGGACTAACACTTGCAGATAAATTACTGGCACAAGGTGCAAAAGAAATTTTAGCGGCTGTTTATAATAACGCAGACGCATGAAAATCAGGGCGCTAATCACTCGCCCACGCGTTAAAGGCGAGCAACTCGCTCGTCAAATTGAGGCAGCTAATGGGGCTGCCTTATGTTGTCCGTTTATCGATATATCCGCAGGACAGCAATTTAATAAAGTCAGTTCATTACTGGAAAAATTACAGCCTGATGACTATATTATTGCCATAAGCGATAATGCTGTAAATTATGCTAATAGCAGTTTAATACAAGAAAATAAGACCTGGCCACAACATATCAATTACATAGCCGTAGGTCCAACAACAGCACTGCGCTGGAAAAAACACGGTATAAATCACGCCAAAATACCCCAAACACATGATAGCGAAGGGGTGTTAAAACTACTTACTAATACGGCCGTAGAACACAAAAACATTGTTATTCTACGCGGTAATGGGGGTCGAGAGACGATGGCAGAAGATCTAATAAAACGCTCGGCTAACGTGACATATTGTGAAGTTTATCAACGTACTTCCCCCTACTACGAACCTGAGTTGTTGATTAATAAGTGGCAACAATTCGCCATTAATAGTGTTATTATCACTAGCGGTGAAATTCTGGGTAACCTAATAAAAACGATACCCTACACAGCGTTACCTTGGGTGCTAAACTTACACTTTATTGTTCCTAGCCAACGAATAGCAGCACTTGCTCATGCGTTAGGAATAGAACACGTCACCATTGCTAGTGGTGCATCAAATAATTCATTATTTAATGCTGTTAAGCAATTGGATATGCAGATAGGAATAAGCTAAATGACCGACAAGAAAAAAAACAGTCAAAATGCCAATACCAAAACAACCAACAAAGGCATTGTTGATTCATCAGACACGATTACAACGGAAGGTAAACCTGCAAGTAAAGCGGGTATTGTCACTGGTGCGGTGGCGATCCTATTAACGCTAGGCCTTAGCGCAGGTCTCTATTATCATAGCCATCAGCACAACCAACTGCAGCAACAAGTGTTAACAAAACTACAAACACAGTTGCAAGATCAAAAAGACATACAACAATCATTACGTCAGCAGCTAAGCGAAGACAAAGAAACTGTAGCCAGCCAATTAAAGAAAACGACGCAACAGCTTAGCCAGATCCAAGACAGTGAAAAGCTAACCGCGGCACAACTCGAAACCGTACAACTCGCGGTAGCGAACCTTAAAATGCGTAATCCTAATGAATGGATGCTCGCAGAAGCTGAATACTTAATTCGTATCGCAGGTCGAAAAATAGCCCTAGAACAAGATATTGATACCAGCTTAGCCTTATTATCATCTGCCAGTCGTCGTTTAACACAATTAAATGATCCGAGCTTATTACCATTACGCAAAGTGATTGAACAAGATATTGCCACACTGACTAAATTACCCCGTATTGATCATGATGGGTTAGCACTGAAACTCGCGATTCAAGCAGAACAAGTGGATAATCTCGTATTAGCAGGCCTTACTCGTCCTGAAATCGTGAAAACAGACAGTACATTATCAAGTAATAGTTCAGACTGGAAAGCGAATCTCACCAAGTCATGGCAATCTTTCAGCGATAACTTTATCACTATCCGTCGCCAAGATAATTCAGTTGACGCCCTGTTATCACCACAAGCAGCTTGGTATTTAACTGAAAATTTAAAAACACAATTGTTACAAGCAGAACTCGCAATATATCGTCAAGATCAAGCTAAATTTAAGCATGCACTGAAAACAGCACAAACTTGGATTAAGCGTTACTACGATGTAAATCAACCCACAGCAAAAAGTATGCTGGCGAGTCTTGATACATTGAGCAAAGCAACGATTACAACGAAATACCCTGCAAAACTAAACAGTGCAGTACTGATCCAGACAACCATCAGAGATCGTAAAATCAACGCATTAGCCAATAGCACAAGCACAAAATAAACGGAGGCAGATAAAATGGTCAGATTTATAGTATTAATCGCGCTGCTTCTTGCAGGTGCAATCGGTGCCCCATATTTAATGGGCAATAAAGGTTATGTGATGATTGCAGCTGGCGACTACGTCATCGATGCAACCGTCAGTAGTGCCGTCGTGATGGTGATTGCTTTCTACTTTACTTTATTAGGGTTTGAAGCATTAATCAATAAACTGACTCACAGCCTAGGTTGGTTTAATCGCTATCATCAAGCTCGCGCTAAAATACAAACAGAAAAAGGCATTTTAGCATTAGCCAGTGGCGACTTTAAAAAAGCAGAAACGTTAACTTTAAAAGCGGCCAAAAAAGCACAAGTACCCGTGTTAAATTACCTTGCCGCAGCGCAATCTGCACAAGGTCTTGGCAACGAGAAAAAACGTGATGAGTATTTATTATTAGCACATAAGAATGCAGATAAAAATATCCTTGCGGTCGAGATAACAAAAGCTAAGTTGCAAATTGAGCAGCAGCAATTTGAACAAGCATTTGCATTACTATCCGCGTTACATGATAAACATCCAAAGCATAAGGTAGTGCTAACGATGTTTAAAGCTGTCTGTATTGAAAGAAAAGAATGGGGACAATTACTCACGCTTATTCCAGCATTACAAAAACAAAAATTACTTACCTCAGCCGAAGCTGATGAACTACGTAAGCATAGTCATTTCCAACATTTAGGTGAAGTAGCCAAACAACAAGGTAGCACTGGATTACTTGATACCTGGAGCTCACTACCAAAAGCACTTAAACATGATGGCCGTTATCTAGCAGAAACAGTTAACCTGTTAATAGGACGTAACGACCACCAGTCAGCTTATCTACTGCTGATGGACGCATTAAGCAATGAACTGTATCCAGAACTGATCAGCCTAACACCCAAATTAAATCTTGGTGATTACCATGCGCTCATCGAACGTCTTAAGCGTCTGCAGAACACGCGTGAAGGCTCAGGTTTATTAGCGGTATGTATTGGTCAGTTAATGGTAAAAGAAGGTCGTTGGAGCGAAGCTGTAGAAGAGTTAAGCCAAGGTATCAGTCAATCGCCGTCTACTTCTGCGTATAGTGCACTAGCACACGCTTACGAAAAATTAGGTCTCGTTAATGATGCAAATATGACGTACAAAAAAAGCTTAAGTTATCATCAACAATCTTAATCTAGTTGTGCATAACTAAGCCTGTATGATATTTAAAATAATAAAAAGCCGTAACATCTGTTACGGCTTTTTTAATCCGAATACATTCATTATCAATTAAATGAATTCAAATGCATCCCCATATAAATGTTCTTTAACACCTAGCGGTGCAAAGTCAGTACGCGCTGCACCAGCCATTTCAAAACGACCAGCAATATAAACATCACATGCGGCTAAATCAGCAACATCTTCCATCACGACTTTATGCACCTGGCCAACTTTACCAGACCATTGCTCTGGTGCCGTTTCAACAACAGGAATGAAAGTTACCTGTGGATGCGCGTCAGCTAATTCTTGTGCTAGCGAAAATGCATATAAATGCGATGCTTCACGCGCACCCCAATATAATGAAATAGGACGTTGGTTAACTTCTACCGCACGCTCTAAAATTGATTTAGTATAAGAAAAACCAGTACCGCCAGCAATCAATACTAAAGGACGATCTGAGTCTTCTCTTAAACCAGCATTACCGCCTGGCAGTTCAACTTCCACAGAACCTGTTTTTAGTCTTTCCACAACTTGCATCGCATATGAATTTTGCTCTGATGCACCAATGTGTAATTCTAAAACATCATCATTACTTGGGTTTGAAGCAATAGAAAATGGGCGCTTGTCGTCTTCTGCCATAACTACCATTAGATATTGTCCAGCCTGAAACTCAACCTTCTGCTCTGGCTTTAGTTTCACGTTAAATACAGTATCTGTATACGACTCTAACAACGTCACTTCACACTTAATTCTTAACATACATTCCCTTTCAATCTCAATCTCTGACAAGCACGAATTTTTATGATCTAACTCATTTATATCACAAAATCCCTAATTCGTCCCATAAATCATCGACTCGCTGCTTAACCTTCTCATCCATCACAATTGGTTCGCCCCATTCGCGATCTGTCTCGCCAGGCCACTTATTGGTTGCATCCATGCCCATTTTAGAGCCGAGCCCAGATACCGGAGATGCAAAATCTAAATAATCAATTGGTGTATGTTCAATCATTGTCGTATCGCGAGCTGGGTCCATACGGGTCGTAATTGCCCAAATCACATCATTCCAATCACGCGCATTAATATCATCATCACAGACGATCACGAATTTGGTATACATGAACTGACGTAGGAATGACCATACCCCCAGCATCACGCGCTTTGCATGACCTGGATATTGTTTCTTAATTGTCACTACAGCCATTCGATAAGAGCAACCTTCTGGCGGTAAATAAAAATCAACAATTTCAGGATATTGTTTTTGTAAAATAGGCACAAAGACTTCATTCAACGCTACTCCCAATACCGCAGGTTCATCTGCAGGACGGCCTGTATAGGTAGAATGATAAATAGCATCTTTACGCATCGTAATGTGCGTAACCGTAAATACAGGAAAAGAATCAGTCTCGTTATAGTAACCAGTATGATCACCATAAGGACCTTCCTCTGCCATCTCGCCCGGCGCGATATAACCTTCTAAGATAATTTCAGCACCTGCTGGCACTTCAAGGTCATTGGAAATTGATTTAACTACTTCAGTACGACTACCACGTA
Source organism: Moritella sp. 28 (assembly GCF_018219435.1). Lineage (NCBI taxonomy): Bacteria > Pseudomonadati > Pseudomonadota > Gammaproteobacteria > Alteromonadales > Moritellaceae > Moritella > Moritella sp. 28. The sequence continues at coordinate 5,019,830 of NZ_CP056121.1, forward strand.
ATAAACCTGCAAAAGCATATTCAGATAACGTATCTGGAACCGGCGTTACGGCACCTAAAATTGTCGCAGGATCAGCACCTAGCGCCACAGATACAGGGTAGTTTTCACCAGGGTTTAGTTCTTGGAATTCTTTAAAATCCAGTGCACCACCACGATGAGATAACCAACGCATAATTAATTTGTTTTTACTCAGTACTTGCTGACGATAAATACCTAAATTCTGACGTTTTTTATAAGGACCTTGGGTGATCGTTAAACCCCAAGTAATTAATGGCGCAACGTCTCCAGGCCAGCAATGCTGAATAGGGATCTGACTTAAATCAACATCATCACCTGTTAACACTATTTCTTGGCAGGGTGCTTTACGCAGCCTTTTGGTGGGCATATTCAGTACCTGTTTAAATATCGGTACTTTTTCCATTAACTCTTTAAAACCTTTTGGTGGCTCAGGTTCTTTTAAATAAGATAACCATTCACCCACTTCACGCAGTTCACTGACGCTTTCACGACCCATGCCCATAGCAACACGATCGGGTGTACCAAACAGGTTCCCCAATACCGGCATAGTATGGCCTTTCGGATTTTCAAATAATAATGCCGGACCGCCTGCTTTTAATGTGCGATCGCAAATTTCCGTCATTTCCAAATACGGGTCAATTTCTTGATGAATACGTTTTAATTCGCCTTTGCTTTCAAGTAAGGCAATAAAGTCTCTCAGATCTTTATATTTCATAAACAATTCCACGCTATTTTTTGAAAAAAAAACGCCACACACTTGTTATAAAACAAAATGTATGGCGTTTATTTTAAATATTAATCACAGACAGTTAACTTAAGCGATTATGATTTTTGCTTCTTCATTGCTTCGAAGAATTGATCATTCGTTTTCGTCATAGCCAGTTTATCAATCAGGAATTCCATCGCATCAATCTCACCCATTGGGTGCACGATTTTACGTAGGATCCACATTTTCTGTAGCTCAGCTTTATCTGCTAACAGTTCTTCACGACGCGTACCTGAACGAGTAAAGTCAATCGCAGGATAAACACGACGTTCTGCAATTTTACGATTAAGGTGTAACTCTTGGTTACCAGTACCTTTAAATTCTTCGTAAATTACTTCGTCCATTTTCGAACCAGTATCAATCAATGCTGTTGCGATGATAGTTAAAGAACCACCTTCTTCAACGTTACGAGCTGCGCCGAAGAAACGTTTTGGACGATGTAAGGCATTAGCATCAACACCACCAGATAAGATCTTACCTGATGATGGCGTTACCGTATTGTAAGCACGTGCTAGACGCGTTACAGAATCAAGTAGGATGATCACGTCTTTCTTGTGCTCGACAAGACGTTTCGCTTTTTCGATCATCATTTCCGCAACTTGTACATGTCGGTTAGCAGGTTCATCAAATGTTGAAGCAATTACTTCACCACGAACCAAACGCTGCATCTCTGTTACTTCTTCCGGACGTTCATCGATAAGCAGAACCATCAATGTCGCGTCAGGATGATTTAACGCAATCGAAGAGGCAATGTTTTGTAATAGCATTGTTTTACCAGCTTTCGGTGGTGCCACAATTAAACCACGCTGACCTTTACCAATCGGTGCACTTAAATCAAGAATACGCGCAGTGATATCTTCGGTACTGCCATTACCACGTTCTAAACGAAGACGTTCATTTGGATGGATTGGAGTAAGGTTTTCAAAGAGGATTTTATTACGAGAGTTTTCAGGACGGTCAAAGTTAACTTGGTCAATCTTTAACAAGGCAAAATATCGTTCGCCATCTTTTGGCGGGCGGATTTTACCACCAACGGTATCACCCGTTCGCAAGTTAAAGCGACGGATCTGACTTGGCGAGACATAAATATCATCAGGACCGGCAAGATAAGAGCTGTCTGCTGAACGCAAGAAACCAAAGCCATCCTGCAAAATCTCTAAAACACCATTACCAAAAATGTCTTCGCCGCTTTTTGCGTGAGCTTTTAAGATAGAAAAAATGATGTCTTGTTTTCTTAAGCGAGCCAGATTTTCTAGACCCATAGATTCGCCCAGTTTTACAAGTTCAGAAACTGGTGTGTTTTTTAATTCGGTTAAATTCATAATGATGAGTTCGAGCTTATGCAACCTTTGCGTAACGGAATGTCAACCAAGGATAAGTATTTGAATCAATGATCGAGTGTGTGAGCCATTAACTAAGTAATGAATCGATAATTTGAGTTATTAAATCAATGATTGGATCATTGATTATGATACCTGATTCGGCACGTAGAACAATAAACGAACAATGAAATTAGCATTTATAATTTTATTCGTCCACTGAATAATAGCATACTGGCGAGATTAAAAAACAAAATCTCGTCAGTATTTTACATACTACAAGTTTTCGTCTAGAAAACTTTGAAGTTGCGCTTTTGATAATGCGCCAACTTTAGTTGCCGCAACAGCACCGTTTTTAAATAACAATAAAGTCGGGATACCACGGATACCAAATTTAGGTGGCGTACCTGAATTTTGATCGATATTTAATTTACCGATAGTTACTTTACCTGCGTACTCTTCAGCAACTTCGCTTAAGATCGGTGCGATCATTTTGCAAGGTCCACACCACTCAGCCCAGAAATCAACGAGTACAGGTAATTCTGAATTTAACACATCCATATCGAAAGCAGCATCAGTTAGCTGAATAATTTTGTCGCTCATTTATAACTCCAATAAAAAATAATTTTGTTACTACATATATGTGGCACTCATTGCCCTATTTCAATAGATTTAAGTTCTTAATGCAAGCTTAACCTGATATGCTAAATAAATGAGCAAAAAACATCTTACAGAACATAAGTTCTCCCAGTTTGGCCTTAATGCCGACGTACTTTCTGGGTTAGAAGCTTCAGGCTTCGAATATTGTACACCAATTCAAGCGCTTAGCTTGCCATTTGCCATCCAAGGTAAAGATGTAGCTGGTCAAGCACAGACTGGTACAGGCAAAACTATCGCATTTTTGGCCGCTATTTTTCATCATTTATTGAAAACCAAACCAGTCGAAGATCGTCCAAAAAATAAGCCTCGCGCTATTATTTTAGCGCCAACACGCGAACTTGCAATTCAAATTCATAAAGATGCGTTACCAATAGCCAAAGAAACAGGCCTTAAAATGGGCTTGGTTTATGGTGGTGAGAGCTACGATATTCAACGTGAAAACCTTGAAAAAGGTGTAGATATCATCATTGGTACTGTTGGTCGTATCATTGATTTTGAAAAACAAAGAGCAATGGATTTATCGGGTGTTGAAGCATTAGTATTAGATGAAGCAGATCGTATGCTAGATCAAGGCTTCATTAAAGATATTCGCTATTTAATGCGTAAAATGCCTGAACCAAAACAGCGTCTAAACTTACTGTTTTCTGCGACCTTTACTTGGGATATTCGTGAATTAGCTTATCAGCACATGAACGAACCAGAAGAAGTTACTGTAGAAGCAGAAAAAGTAACAGGCAGCAGTATTACTCAAGAGCTATTCCACCCGTCAAATGATGACAAAATGGCTTTATTACAAACGTTAATTGAAGAAGAATGGCCAGAACGTGCCATTGTATTTGCCAATACTAAGCATAAATGTGAGGATATCTGGGGCCACTTGGCAGCAGATAAACATCGCGTAGGTTTATTAACGGGTGATATTCCTCAGAAAAAACGTAATAGTATTCTAGAACAATTCACTCAAGGTAAATTAGACATTCTTGTCGCGACGGACGTTGCAGCACGTGGTCTACACATTCCAGCTGTAAGTCATGTATTTAACTACGATTTACCCGATAATTGTGGTGATTACGTACACCGTATTGGCCGTACCGGTCGTGCTGGTGCAAAAGGTCATTCAATTAGTTTCGCTTGTGAAAAATATATTTATAATTTACCCGCGATTGAAGAATACATTGAACATACGATCCCTGTTTGTCATTACGATAAAGCCGCATTATTAACTGACTTACCACGACCGATCCACACTAAACGTGCTCGTCCAGGTAATTCAAGATCAATGAATGATCGTAACAAAACGCGTCGTACTGGCCAACGTCAGCATAATACGCATAACAAAACCCATTAATTAAATAGTTTGTTTATAGATAAAGTGATTAGTGTGAGTAAAAAAAGTTCGTCAAATTTATATGCCGTAATTGACCTCGGTTCAAACAGCTTTCATATGCTGGTCGTTCGTGAAGTTAACAATAGCCTACAAACTGTTGCTAAAGTGAAGCGTAAAGTAAGACTTGCTGCTGGCCTTGATGCAGAAAATAACCTCAACCAAGCAGCACTTCTGCGCGGTTGGGATTGTTTAAGTTTGTTTGCTGAGCAGCTACAAGACATTCCTGCCGAGAACATTCGGATTGTTGGTACAGCTACATTGCGCTTAGCAAAAAATGTAGCTGTATTTCTTGCTACGGCAGAAAAAATATTGGCACATCCGGTAAACATTATTTCCGGTGAACAAGAAGCTGCACTTATCTACAAAGGCGTTGCCTATACCAGCAGTGGCCAAGGCAATCGTTTAGTGGTCGATATCGGTGGCGCAAGTACTGAACTCATTATTGGTGAACAAGCACAAGCAAAGCTACTTTATAGCTTTAAGATGGGTTGTGTTACTTGGTTAAATAATTATTTTTCTGATGGTAAACTCAATCAGCACAACTTTACGCAAGCAATTAATGCAGCAAAAGCGGTCTTGACCCCTCAGCTAGAAAAGTATTTAACCATTGGGTGGAATACGTGTATCGGTGCTTCAGGTACAATCCAAGCGTTACAAGAAATTATGGTCGCGCAAGGTGAGAACGAGCAGATAACACTAGCGAAATTACACTGTATTCAGCAGCAAGCGATTGCCTGTGGTGATATTGAAAACTTGAATATCAATGGCTTAACAACAGATAGAAAACCAGTATTCACAAGCGGCTTGGCTATTCTTACCGCGCTATTTGAAAGTCTAGAAATCAATAATATGTTTTTAGCTGGCGGTGCGTTAAGAGAAGCCGTTATTTACGAAATGACCGGACTGCGTGCAAGTCACAATGTACGTCAACAAACGGTAAATAGCTTGATGGTAAAGCATCAACTGGATCTGGGGCAAGCTGAACGGGTTAAAAGTACAGCATTAAAAGCATTTGACCAACTAAAGGTGACGATTTCAGAAGACGATACCCAAGCAGGACCTTTACTTGCTTATGTCAGTTCTTTACATGAGATCGGCTTATCGATTGATTATAAGAAAGCACCACAACACGCGGCCTATATAATCGATAACACAGATATGCTTGGTTTTACTAAAGCCCAGAAGCAATTACTTTCGGTGTTATTGATTAACCAACGTGATGAATTAAATTTATCTTTGTTAGCACAACAATCAGCAATCAGTTACGCAAGTGCGTTACTACTTTGTCGTATTTTAAGAGTATCATACACGCTAGCCTTACGACGTACTGATGGTACAATCCCAGAGTTTTCACTCACTCTTGCTGAAGGAAATACATTAACAATTACCTTGCCAACACAATGGTTAGCGCAGCATCCATTACGCGCAGCCGCATTAGCATCAGAGTTAGAATTACAAGCTAAGCATAATTTAGTGTTAGAAGTTCAAGAAAAGTAATAGATAATTAGAAAGTAAAAAAACCGAGTATGAGACTCGGTTTTTTATTGCCGTAAAATAAATTACGCGTTATTTTCTTTAAGCCATATCGCTACACGCTTTGCAAAATATGTCAGAATACCGTCAGCACCAGCACGCTTAAAGCATAATAATGATTCTAGAACACATTCTTGTTCTTTCAACCAACCATTTTGAATCGCAGCCATGTGCATTGCATACTCGCCACTCACTTGATAAGCAAATGTTGGTACGCCAAATTCATCTTTAACACGACGTACAATATCCAGATAAGGCATACCAGGCTTCACCATCACCATATCAGCACCTTCCTCGATGTCCATCGCCACTTCATGTAACGCTTCATCCGAGTTTGCCGGATCCATTTGGTAAGTAACCTTACTGCCGCCTTTTAGATTACTCGCCGAACCCACCGCATCACGGAAAGGTCCATAATAATTAGATGCATATTTTGCAGAGTAAGCCATAATTTGCGTATTCACATGACCCGCTTCTTCTAGTGCGATGCGGATAGCGCCAATACGACCATCCATCATATCTGAAGGGGCAACAATATCAGCACCTGCAGCAGCATGAGAAAGCGCCTGTTTAACTAAGATCTCAGTGGTAATATCGTTAAGAATATAACCCGAGTCATCAATGATACCGTCTTGGCCATGTGTGGTGAACGGGTCCAATGCCACATCAGTCATCACACCGAGGTCTGGAAATGATGATTTTAATGCACGCACTGCTTTCTGTGCTAAGCCATCAGCGTTATACGCTTCTTCTGCAAGTAAGCTTTTTTGTTCTAATGGGGTAACCGGGAAGATAGCAATCATCGGAATGCCTAACGCAACCAATTCTGCCGCCTCTTCGAGTAACAAATCAATCGATAAGCGCTCAACACCCGGCATTGATGCGATCGCTTCACGACGACCTGTACCTTCAAGTACAAACATAGGGTAGATAAGATCATTAACTGTTAATTGATGCTCAGCAACTAAACGACGAGAAAAATCATTTTTACGATTACGACGAGGGCGACGGTTTGGGAAGCCACCTAGAATAGTTTTACTCACGATATCTCCTTGCGAGGTAGGAATGCGAATTGGGAAACCAAGTACGCTTTGTACTTGGCTAGATAGTCATCTTACCGCGTGAGTAAATGAATATCAGCACCTTGTACTGAAATAGCATCAACAATTACATTAATTGACGAATTAATAGCAGCCTTTTGATCTATCTCAGGTAGCGCATACACATAAGTCGCAGTTGATAGTAAGAAACTCTCACATGTCGTTAAAAGGTATGGTATCGGTAAGTCTTTAATTATACCGTTATGAATACCCGTATTAAGTAATTGCGTAAAGAAGCCTAATACCTCTTCCCAAATAGCCAGTTGGATCTTTTTATCAAAATACAAAGAATGGCTACAAAGTAGGATAAACGCCATTTTTTGTGGGTGATTAACTAGCCAGTGAACACCGTTAACCCAGATATCAGTTAATCGAGATTCTGCATTATGATCATTCGGCTGCAATAAAGCCTGAGCAAATTCTTTTTTAACCTCAAGATACAAGGCTTCGATTAATGCTTCTTTCGTGGCAAAGTGATGAAACAAGGTTCCCGTTGCAACTTTTGCTTCACGTGCAATCGCCGCCGTCGTCGTACCATGAAAACCATTGACCGTGAACAACGCTAACGCGGCATCCAAGATCAGTGTTTTTTTAGATTTAGTCATATTATCTCAAGAAAAATTTCAAAATGATTTTTTGTATCAAACTCCCATACGGTGCATAAATAAAGCGCGTAGAATGGAATTTACCTTGTTTCAATATTGTTTTTGATTTTGAAAAAGTACGGAACCCTTCGATACCATGGTACTGTCCCATACCTGATGGGCCAACACCACCAAATGGGGCATCGTCAGCAGCAAAGTGCATGATTGTATCATTGATCGCGACACCACCGGAAATCGTCTCACGTATAATTTTTTTCTGAGTATAACTATCAAAACTCATGATATATAACGCTAATGGGTGTGGACGCGCTTTAATATATCGGATCGCATCATCAATCGAATCATAAGGTAAAATAGGTAACAATGGACCAAATATTTCATCCTGCATTAGCTGCATATCGTCACTCACATCTAACAATAAATGCGGTAACATACGGTGTCTTTGATCATCAAGACTGCAACCATCTTGCATTGTTTCAACCTTAGCCCCCTTTTGCTGTGCATCTTCTAGCCATGATTTAAGACGAGCATACTGGCGAGCATCAACAATATTAGTATAATCATCATTTTGCATTGCAGTAGGGTAACGACGATTAAACTCATTACGATATTCTTTAACAAACTCCATAACTTTTGCACGCGGGCAAAGAATATAATCAGGTGCAATGCAGATCTGGCCAGCATTCAGGCTTTTTCCTAACAAAATACGATTAACCGCCATTTTAATATCAATATCAGGGGCAACCACCACAGGTGATTTACCACCAAGTTCAAGCGTCACTGGCGTTAGGTTATCCGCAGCAGCACGCATTACATGCTTACCTACAACAGTCGAACCTGTAAATAATAAGTGATCAAAAGGCAGCTTAGTAAACGCTGCAGACAAGGCCATTTCACCTTCAACAATACAAACATCTTTACTATCAAATACTGAAGTAATGATCTGCTTTAGTACTTGATTAGTTTTCGGAGTGAATTCCGACATTTTAAGCATCGCACGATTACCAGCTGCAATACTGGTAATCAGAGGCATAACGGCAAGATTAATCGGGAAGTTCCAAGGTACGACAATACCAACGACCCCAACAGGTTGATAATGAACTGTCACACTTGCTGGAGCTAACAACAAACCAGGGCTACGTCGCGTCGGCTTCATCCACTTAGCTAAACGCGCCAAAGTATAATTAAATTGTGCCGTTGTAGGTAAAATATCAGCATACAAAGTATCGTGACGAGAACGGTGACCATAATCTTCTGAAACAGCCGTCACTAATGCTTCTTTGTTTGCCAAGAAAGCGGCTTTAAATAATATTAAGCGTTTCTTACGCTCAACCATATCCCATTCAGGTTGGGTTAAATAAGCTTCTTTTTGCGTTGCAAAGATCTGTTCCATTTCTACAATATCATCGATACTATCGCTATCATTCGTTCTGATTGTCGCTACACTCATAATTTTCATGCCTCAATATAAAAACCGACTAGTTAGTCAATCAAAATAGACTGGTTAGTCGGTTTTGTCTAGTCTTCGATACAGGAAGTATTAACTAAGCAATATAAAGTGATAGTGGTCACAGCTTAGGTAACCTAAAGAACTGTTCAGTCACCTGTAAACTGCGACGCAATAATAGCTCAACATCCTCATTACGCGCGGTAGCAATCGTTTGTGCAACATGCGGTAGATAGCAAGGTTCATTACGACGTGATTTAGGCTTTGGTTTTAGATTTCGCGGTAATAAATACGGCGCATCCGTTTCTAACATTAACCGATCAGCTGGGATATCTCGCACCAACTGGTATAATTCCGACCCACGACGTTCATCACAGATCCAGCCAGTAACACCAATATGTAAATCTAATTCTAGGCACGCAGCCAAATCACTCGCAGAACCAGTAAAACAGTGCAGTACAGCTGCGGGTAACGCTGAACGATAGTCTTTCAAGATTGCGATAAAACGTTCGTTAGCATCGCGTTCATGCATGAAAACTGGCATATTTAATTCGGCAGCAAGCTCTAACTGCTTTGCAAACGCGGCTTCTTGCATCGGGCGAGGAGAAAAATCACGGTTGAAGTCCAAACCACATTCACCAATAGCGACGACACTGTCATATTGAGCAAGGGCTTTAATTTGCTGCCAGCTATCATCTGTAGCATGTCGAGCATCGTGCGGGTGAATGCCTGCTGTTGAATAAAGTTGCAGTGGGTAATCTTGAGTAAGTTGATAAGCTAGCTGGCTTTCGGCGATATCCGTGCCAGTAACAATTAAACGACGCACCCCTTGGGCAGAGGCGCGTTCAATAACATCAGGTAAATCTTTGTGAAAAGCAGCGTTTGTTAAATTAACGCCTATATCAATCAGTTCCTGCTTCTTCATCTTTTGTCTCGTCCTGTTTAACGTAAAAACGAGAAAATAATAAACCTAACTCAAACAATAGCAACATAGGTATCGCTAATAATGTTTGTGAAATAATATCTGGCGGTGTTAATAACATCCCCATGATAAATGCAGCAACGACAATATAAGGTCGTTTTTGACGTAAATTTTCAGGCGTAGTTGCGCCAGTCCAACATAATACTAATGTGGCAATGGGGATCTCAAATGCGAGACCAAACGCAAAAAATATCTTCAACACAAAATCAAGATAGCTACTAATATCAGGCGCAAATGTTACCCCTTCCGGCGAAGCCGCCGCAAAGAACTCGAATGCTAAAGGAAACACAACGAAATAAGAAAAAGCAATACCAAGATAAAAGAGTAAAGCACTACTTATTACCAATGGCGCGATCAACTTCTTCTCGTGCTTATATAAACCTGGCGCGATAAAAGCCCAAACTTGATACAAAACCCAAGGGATAGCAATAAATGAAGAAGCAACCAGTGTTAACTTTATTGGAGTAAAAAATGGTGTTGCGACATCTGTTGCAATCATACTTGTACCAGCGGGTAATTGCGCAATCAGTGGCGCTGATATCAACTGATAAATATCATTAGCAAAATACACTAATGAAATAAAAACTAAGATAATTGCGGCACTCGCACGCAATAACCTATCTCTCAGTTCGATTAAATGGGCAATCAAAGGCTGAGTATTTGGATCTGCTGCCATTTATTTTTTATCCTGTTCAATTACCTGCTCTGCTACTTTAGGTGCTTGGTCAACACTCGGCGTAGATGTTGACGTCGATTTATCATCCGCATAAGGACGCGTCACCGACGCTGCAGCATCACGTAAAGAGTCGATAGAGCTTTGCAAATCAGGACTGATATTATTCATCCCTTGCTGCTCCGCTTTTTTCAAATTGTCATGCATTTCTTGAATTTTCAATTCATGTGACAATTCCTCTTTTACAGAATTGGCGGCACCCTTGATGGTTTTCACCCAAGAGCTCACAGTTCTGATAGCGACAGGTAAACGCTCTGGCCCTAATACTAATAGGCCCAGCACTGAAATAACCACAATTTCCCAAAATCCGATATCAAACATAAATTATGCCTGTTCTTTATCTTTTTTTGTTTCTTTGGTTACGTCTGTTTTTGTTGCAGTAGTTTCTTCTAATACTTTATTGTCTTCTTTCGTATCTTTAGGCTCGTCACTCATGGCTTTTTTGAAGCCTTTAACTGCCGCACCTAGATCACCACCAACATTACGTAACTTCTTCGTTCCAAACAATAAAAGAATAATTACAGCAATGATAATTAACTGAGTAACACTAATTCCGCCCATGATAAAACCTTATTTTATATAATTGAATACGTCATTATTAACGTCGATCAGTATACAGTATATAAGCTACATATTTACTACTCTCTGATCTACGATAAATTTTTTTCGCTTAGCTCACTTTGTTGTACCAACTACTTAAGCTTAAACCAGCCGACTATTAATAGCCCTGAGCCGATACTGGCTAACGTAATGGCTAGCGAAGTGGTATCAGGATTGTACACGATCGCCGCACAAATCATAAGTACACCACCACAGCTCAATAAATAACGACCTTTGTTTGCGTACGCTTGCTGCTGAGTAAAACGCTCTGCTTGGGTAAACAGTGTATCTAATTTAGCTTGCTGCTTAGTCGCTTTCGTGAGTGTATCAAACACCAATTCAGGCAATTCTGGTAACTTTTCAGCCCAAAACGGCGCACGTTGTTTTACTGCAGAAAAGACCGCTTGTGGCCCCATCTGTTCTTTGACCCAATTTTCAAGAAATGGCTTAGCCGTATCCCATAAGTCTAGTTGAGGATAGAGCTGACGACCTAATCCCTCAATGTACAATAATGTCTTTTGCAATAATACTAATTGCGGTTGTACTGTCATATCAAACTTACGTGCAGTAGCAAATAGATTAACCAGTACATGACCAAAAGAAATTTCGGCTAATGGCTTTTCAAAAATGGGATCACACACAGTACGGATCGCAAATTCAAAATCATTAACATCAACATAGGATGGCACCCAACCAGAATCAACGTGTAACTCTGCGACTTTACGATAATCGCGATGGAAAAAGGCTAACAGATTCTCCGCTAAGTAACGCTTGTCGTCACGATTTAAGGTACCAACAATCCCACAATCAATACCAATCCAACGAGGATCTTCAGGTGTTTCATAAGAAACAAACACATTACCGGGATGCATATCGGCATGAAAAAAACTATCACGAAAAACTTGGGTAAAGAAGGTTTCAACACCTCGCTCAGCCAAGAGTTTCATATTGGTGCCCTGTGCCTCTAACGCAGCAATATCGGATACAGGAATACCGTAAATACGCTCCATTACAATCATATTTTTATGACTGTAATCTGGGTATATCTCTGGTACATACAACTCTTTAGAGTCAAGAAAATTACGACGTAATTGGATTGCATTCGCCGCTTCACGCTCTAAATTCAATTCATCAAGAATCGTTTTTTCATAATCAAGAACTACTTCGAGTGGTCTTAAGCGCCTAGCCTCGGGGACTAACTTCAGTAATACTCTCGACAGACGTTTCATCAACTGAGTATCGGCGCGAATAATCGGTTCGATATCAGGTCGAATTATTTTAATAACAACTTCTTCGCCGTTGCTCTTTAACTTCGCTGTATGCACTTGTGCAATAGATGCAGATGCTAAAGGCATCGGATCAAAGTCATCAAATACGTCATCAATTGGCTGACCAAGCGCAGATTCGATCTGCTGCATTGCTAATTGACTATCAAATGGTGGCACCTGATCTTGCAACATAGCCAATTGCTCAGCAAACTCTTGTGGTAATAAATCACGACGCGTTGATAACATCTGACCAAATTTGATAAAAACAGGGCCAAGTTTCTGTAATGCTAATTTGATACGTTCTGCAGGTGACTTTTCTGCATGTTTATTTTTGATCCAAAAAATAGATTTTCTGAATAATCGTGCTGATAACGGCTGCAATTGTGCAGGTAACAATTCATCAATGCCATATTCCAAAACAACTTTTTGGATATGATAAAAACGCTTTAGCTCAACCAATGTCATTTATACATCTTCCTTACGTGACAATAATGCCAAACGCATTTCAATCTGCTTACATTGCTGTTCTAACTCATTTACTTCATCACAAAAATTAACAATTTCTAAAGCGCCTGGAGCTAAACGTATTTCTTCAATTAAATATTCAGCTACATTATTCCGTGCGATCATCATGTTGTTTTGCAGCCAAGCTTGGCTCGATTTTGCACCTTGTAGTAGCTTATGTGCAGCAACATCTCCTGTGTAACGAGATAAATGCTCTTCCCAATCAATATCTAATTCTTTTAAGATAATGCTAAACTTACTTGCTACCATAGGATCACCGCTCATATCTAATTCACCCTCTTTAATCAGAGCAGTGAATTGTGAACTATCTTGTAATCGAGAAAGACTCGATAACTTTATATCCATACAGCAGTCTGCATTTCCATCATACTTGGCTAACACATCAACCTGAGATGAAAAAATAAAATAAAGTGGCTTTGGTAGTTCTGCAATATTTACCTGTAGCACTTTACCTTTTAGCGACGCGATCTTATCTACTGCATTTGTATCTGCTTTTAATAATTGATTCAATAATGTTTCAATTCCCGCAGTAACTAGCATTTCGATTGGCATGAGTATTCCTTAGAATTTGTAACCGCGATGCAGAGCAACAATACCACCAGTCAAGTTGTGATATTCAACGCTTTCAAAACCAGCAGTTTCCATCATACCTTTTAATGTTTCTTGATTTGGATGCATACGAATTGATTCTGCTAGATATTGGTAACTATCGCCATCATCAGCAATTAATTCACCCATCTTAGGTAAAATATTAAATGAATAGAAATCATAAATTTTATTTAATGCTTCAGAATCTGGTTTTGAGAATTCAAGAACTAATAAACGACCACCTGGTTTTAATACACGAAACATCGATGCTAGCGCTTTATCTTTATCAGTCACGTTACGTAAACCAAATGCTATCGTGATCAGGTCGAAATGATTATCAGGAAAAGGCAGTTCTTCAGCATTTGCTTGCACGTAAGTCACGTTACCAACAATACCACGGTCACGTAATTTAGCACGACCAACTTTTAGCATTGAATCATTAATATCAGCAAGCGTCACTGCGCCAGTGTCTCCAACAATACGCGAAAACTTAGCAGTTAAATCACCTGTACCACCGGCAAGATCTAAAACTTTATGGCCAGGTCTTACACCACTGCAATCAATCGTAAAACGTTTCCACAGACGATGAATCCCCATAGACATGAGGTCATTCATTACATCATATTTAGCCGCGACTGAATGAAACACACTCGCAACCATATCGACCTTTTGGTCTGACTCTACAGTTTTATAGCCAAAATGAGTGGTGTTATTTGATTTATCTGTCATCGAGCTGTCCTTAATATCAGTTTAAGCGGATAGTTTACTGCAACTCAGAGCCAACTGAAACGAAACAAAGCATTTAATCTATAAAAGGTAAAAAAATACCACATAGGATAAGTTATCATAAGAAAATCCAGTACTCAGTGTGATAGATCGCTTATCTTTTTATCAAGAGTCTAACGGCAATCTGCTCGGTACTTTATCTCTGAATTTCAGGATTTCATTGTTTGTTAGCGGTGTGGACGGGACTCGAAGTCTTCGGCAGCGTAACAGGCCACTTGTTTGGGTGAACAGTCTAACCAACTGAGTACTACTAATAAGAATAAAGGATCCCCACAATCTTTATTTTTGTATCTGAATTTCAGGCACAAAAAAAGCCTCTATTTATAACAAAAAGTTTTCGATTCAGGCTTTCGTTGTTTGTTGGCGGAGTGCCGGGACTCGAACCCGCGAAGCCTTCGGCAGCGTGACAGGCCGCCTTTTTAGGTAAACAGTCTAACCAACTGAACGACCACTCCGAACAATCTGAATTTTTGTATCCTGAATTTCAGGCACAAAAAAAGCCTCTATTTCTAACAAAAAGTTTTCGATTCAGGCTTTCGTTGTTGTTGGCAAAGAGAAAGCGGACGGCTTTCTACAAACACAACCCGCGAGCCCCTGCGTGACAGGCCGCTTATGGTTTTATAAAGAGTCTAACCAACTGAACGCCCACCCCGAACAATCTGTATTTTTGTATCCTGAATTTCAGGCACAAAAAAAGCCTGAATCTTTCGATTCAGGCTTTCGTTGTTGTTGGCGGAGTGGACGGGACTCGAACCCGCGACCCCCGGCGTGACAGGCCGGTATTCTAACCAACTGAACTACCACTCCGCACAATCTGTGCTAATGTTTCCATCAGTCTATTCTTTATACAAGGTATAAAACCTTGATTGTAGTCTTTCGACTCAATTTGGCGCTTGGCGATGCCCTACTCTCACATGGGGAAGCCCCACACTACCATCGGCGTTATTACGTTTCACTACTGAGTTCGGAATGGGATCAGGTGGTACCGCAACACTATGGTCACCAAGCAAATTTGGTTTGCTTTCAAGTTGTATCTTTAAAATCTGAAAAGCTATAAATAAAGAAGTCTTTAAAACATAAAGTGTTCTGTCTATTCTTAAGTCGATATTTCAATTAATCATACTTTAATTTGTATGGTTAAGCCTCACGGGTAATTAGTACAAGTTAGCTCAATGCCTCACAGCACTTACACACCTTGCCTATCAACGTTGTAGTCTCCAACGGCCCTTCAGGGGACTTAAAGTCCCAGTGAGAACTCATCTCGAGGCCTGCTTCCCGCTTAGATGCTTTCAGCGGTTATCAGTTCCGAACTTAGCTACCGGGCAATGCTATTGGCATAACAACCCGAACACCAGTGGTTCGTCCACTCCGGTCCTCTCGTACTAGGAGCAGCTCCTCTCAATTCTCAAACGCCCACGGCAGATAGGGACCGAACTGTCTCACGACGTTCTAAACCCAGCTCGCGTACCACTTTAAATGGCGAACAGCCATACCCTTGGGACCAACTTCAGCCCCAGGATGTGATGAGCCGACATCGAGGTGCCAAACACCGCCGTCGATATGAACTCTTGGGCGGTATCAGCCTGTTATCCCCGGAGTACCTTTTATCCGTTGAGCGATGGCCCTTCCATTCAGAACCACCGGATCACTAAGACCTACTTTCGTACCTGCTCGACGTGTCTGTCTCGCAGTTAAGCTGGCTTATGCCTTTGCACTAACCACATGATGTCCAACCATGTTTAGCCAACCTTCGTGCTCCTCCGTTACTCTTTGGGAGGAGACCGCCCCAGTCAAACTACCCACCAGACACTGTCCGCAACCCCGATAAGGGGCCTACGTTAGAACATCAAACGTACAAGGGTGGTATTTCAAGGTTGACTCCACATCATCTAGCGACAATGCTTCAACGTCTCCCACCTATCCTACACATGTAGGTTCAATGTTCAGTGCCAAGCTATAGTAAAGGTTCACGGGGTCTTTCCGTCTAGCCGCGGGTACACTGCATCTTAACAGCGATTTCAATTTCACTGAGTCTCGGGTGGAGACAGCGTGGCCATCATTACGCCATTCGTGCAGGTCGGAACTTACCCGACAAGGAATTTCGCTACCTTAGGACCGTTATAGTTACGGCCGCCGTTTACCGGGGCTTCGATCATGAGCTTCGACCTAAGTCTAACCCAATCAATTAACCTTCCGGCACCGGGCAGGCGTCACACCGTATACGTCATCTTTCGATTTTGCACAGTGCTGTGTTTTTAATAAACAGTTGCAGCCACCATTTCTCTGCGACCGACAATAGCTTACGGAGCAAGTCCTTCACCATCATCGGCGTACCTTCTCCCGAAGTTACGGTACCATTTTGCCTAGTTCCTTCACCCGAGTTCTCTCAAGCGCCTTAGTATTCTCTACCTAACCACCTGTGTCGGTTTGGGGTACGATTCTCTTATATCTGAAGCTTAGAGGTTTTTCCTGGAAGCCGGGTATCAACTACTTCATCTCCGTAGAGACTCGTCATCAGCTCTCAGCCTAATGTGCGCCCGGATTTACCTAAGCACACAGCCTACAACCTTAAACATGGACAACCATCGCCATGCTAGCCTAACCTTCTCCGTCACCCCATCGCAATATAAGTGAGTACAGGAATATTAACCTGTTTCCCATCGACTACGCCTTTCGGCCTCGCCTTAGGGGTCGACTCACCCTGCCCCGATTAACGTTGGACAGGAACCCTTGGTCTTTCGGCGTGGAGGTTTTTCACCCCCATTATCGTTACTCATGTCAACATTCGCACTTCTGATACCTCCAGCAAGCTTCTCAACTCACCTTCGACGGCTTACAGAACGCTCCTCTACCATGCAAGAACAAGTCTTGCATCCGTAGCTTCGGTGGTATGTTTAGCCCCGTTAAATCTTCCGCGCAGACCGACTCGACCAGTGAGCTATTACGCTTTCTTTAAAAGATGGCTGCTTCTAAGCCAACTTCCTGGCTGTCTGAGCCTTTCCACATCGTTTCCCACTTAACATACACTTTGGGACCTTAGCTGACGGTCTGGGTTGTTTCCCTTTCCACGACGGACGTTAGCACCCGCCGTGTGTCTCCCGCGATTGAACTTATTGGTATTCGGAGTTTGCAAAGGGTTGGTAAGTCGGGATGACCCCCTAGCCTTAACAGTGCTCTACCCCCAATAGTTAGACGCGAGGCGCTACCTAAATAGCTTTCGAGGAGAACCAGCTATCTCCCGGTTTGATTGGCCTTTCACCCCCAGCCACAAGTCATCCGCTAATTTTTCAACATTAGTCGGTTCGGTCCTCCAGTTGATGTTACTCAACCTTCAACCTGCCCATGGCTAGATCACCGGGTTTCGGGTCTAATCCCAGCAACTATTCGCGCAGTTAACACTCGGTTTCCCTACGGCTCCGCTATTCGCTTAACCTTGCTACTGAAATTAAGTCGTTGACCCATTATACAAAAGGTACGCAGTCACAGAACAAGTCTGCTCCCACTGCTTGTACGTATACGGTTTCAGGTTCTATTTCACTCCCCTCACAGGGGTTCTTTTCGCCTTTCCCTCACGGTACTGGTTCACTATCGGTCAGTCAGTAGTATTTAGCCTTGGAAGATGGTCCTCCCATATTCAAACAGCATATCACGTGTGCCGTCCTACTCGATTTCACAGTAAGGTCGTTTTCATGTACGGGACTATCACCCTGTATCGTGAAACTTTCCAGAATCTTCCACTAACTTCCAAACTGCTTAAGGGCTAGACCCCGTTCGCTCGCCGCTACTAAGGGTATCTCTATTGATTTCTTTTCCTCGGGGTACTTAGATGTTTCAGTTCTCCCGGTTCGCTTCGTAACGCTATGTATTCACGTTACGATACTCTACAAAGTAGAGTGGGTTCCCCCATTCGGAAATCTGTGGATTAACGCTTTTTATCAACTCCCCACAGCTTAACGCAGATTAACACGTCCTTCATCGCCTCTGACTGCCTAGGCATCCACCGTATACGCTTAGTCACTTAACCATACAATCTAAAGTCGACCGTACAATTGAAATAACTAGGTATTATCTAGTTTTTTTCGCCTCAAGAATACTCAAGAACACTATATTGTTATTGCCGAAGCAATAACGTGTTTTAAGAACTTCTTTATTTATTCAGCTTTCCAAATTTTTAAAGAGCAATTTGCTAAAAAGCAAAGATAAGCATTAAGCTTGCTTAGCTTTGTATTTTAACAACTATGATGTGGTGGAGCTATGCGGGATCGAACCGCAGACCTCCTGCGTGCAAGGCAGGCGCTCTCCCAGCTGAGCTATAGCCCCACATCATAGAGTTCGTAAGAAGATTGGTAGGACTGAGTAGATTTGAACTACCGACCTCACCCTTATCAGGGGCGCGCTCTAACCAACTGAGCTACAGTCCTATCGCATTTCTTACATGCTTTTCAACTTTCTATTCAAGCAATTTGTGTGGGCACTTACAAAAACTAACAACTTTACGTAAGGAGGTGATCCAGCCCCAGGTTCCCCTAGGGCTACCTTGTTACGACTTCACCCCAGTCATGAACCACACCGTGGTCATCGCCCTCCCGAAGGTTAAGCTAATGACTTCTGGTGCAGCCCACTCCCATGGTGTGACGGGCGGTGTGTACAAGGCCCGGGAACGTATTCACCGTGACATTCTGATTCACGATTACTAGCGATTCCGACTTCATGGGGTCGAGTTGCAGACCCCAATCCGGACTACGACGCACTTTATGGGATTCGCTTACCATTGCTGGTTTGCAGCCCTTTGTATGCGCCATTGTAGCACGTGTGTAGCCCTACTCGTAAGGGCCATGATGACTTGACGTCGTCCCCACCTTCCTCCGGTTTATCACCGGCAGTCTCCTTAGAGTTCCCACCATTACGTGCTGGCAAATAAGGATAAGGGTTGCGCTCGTTGCGGGACTTAACCCAACATTTCACAACACGAGCTGACGACAGCCATGCAGCACCTGTCTCATAGTTCCCGAAGGCACCAATTCATCTCTGAAAAGTTCTATGGATGTCAAGAGTAGGTAAGGTTCTTCGCGTTGCATCGAATTAAACCACATGCTCCACCGCTTGTGCGGGCCCCCGTCAATTCATTTGAGTTTTAACCTTGCGGCCGTACTCCCCAGGCGGTCTACTTAATGCGTTAGCTTAAGAGCCCAGTTCTCAAGGAACCAAACTCCGAGTAGACATCGTTTACGGCGTGGACTACCGGGGTATCTAATCCCGTTTGCTACCCACGCTTTCGCATCTGAGCGTCAGTTACTTGCCAGGTGGCCGCCTTCGCCACTGGTATTCCTTCAGATCTCTACGCATTTCACCGCTACACCTGAAATTCTACCACCCTCTCAAGAACTCTAGTTTGCCAGTTCGAAATGCAGTTCCCAGGTTGAGCCCGGGGCTTTCACATCTCGCTTAACAAACCGCCTGCATGCGCTTTACGCCCAGTAATTCCGATTAACGCTTGCACCCTCCGTATTACCGCGGCTGCTGGCACGGAGTTAGCCGGTGCTTCTTCTGCGAGTAACGTCACAGCAGTAGAGTATTAATCTACTGCCTTTCCTCCTCGCTGAAAGTACTTTACAACCCTAAGGCCTTCTTCATACACGCGGTATGGCTGCATCAGGGTTTCCCCCATTGTGCAATATTCCCCACTGCTGCCTCCCGTAGGAGTCTGGACCGTGTCTCAGTTCCAGTGTGGCTGATCATCCTCTCAGACCAGCTAGGGATCGTCGCCTTGGTGAGCTCTTACCTCACCAACAAGCTAATCCCACTTGGGCTCATCTAGTCGCGAGAGCTTTCAAGAAGAGGCCCCCTTTCACCCGTAGGTCGTATGCGGTATTAGCAGTCGTTTCCAACTGTTGTCCCCCTCGACTAGGCAGATTCCCAAGCATTACTCACCCGTCCGCCGCTCGACGCCAGAATAGCAAGCTATTCTTCGTTTCCGCTCGACTTGCATGTGTTAAGCCTACCGCCAGCGTTCAATCTGAGCCATGATCAAACTCTTCAATTAAAAGTTTTTTGACTAATCAACGATGTTGATTAAGTCGGCTCAATGAATTCTGTACTTCAACAACAAACCGAGGTTTGTTGTTTATAAAACCAAATCTTTCGATTTAATTTAATGTTCACAATTACATTGATATAATTTTTGGTCATTATATCTCTGCAAGTGCTCACACAGATTGCTTGAATAAATTGTTAAAGAGCATTGACATCAACGCTTTGCGTCGTAGTCAGGCTGCGTATTCTACGCAAACCAGATTCGAAGTCAAGCACATATTTATGCTTTATTCAGGACGTTTAAAAAGTAACCTAAGTTCTTTTTAAACACCTTACTGAGCGGCTGTTGCCGTGTCAGTGAGGACGCATTATAGAGATCTAACTTTACATGGCAAGTCTTTATTAACAAAACATGTAACCAGACAAAGAGCTGCTCATATAACAGCCAAATAGATCACGTCCACGACCAAACTGCTCGATAAATAACATTCACTCTATGCTTATAATAGCCATCACTCCATATATCGATTATTTTATCCCTACATTTACCTTATAATGAAACTATCATGTCTTTACCTATTGAATATACCCGCTTAAACCTATTAGTCGCCGAGAAAACCAAACGCCAACGACAATACAAAGCTCAACTCCTTGTAATACGCAGCGGTGATATCAACATTCGTTTAGGTAAAACACTTATCACAGTCAATCAATCACAATCTATATGGTTACCGCATGACTGCTTATATTCAGTTGAATCATTAGCAACAAGTCAGATTGATATATTATCGTTTTCAGCTCGAGTAACAATTGGTTTACCAACCCGCTTATATCAATCTACAACGCCTTCATTATTACCTTTATTAATAGACGAGCTCACAACAATAGATAAAACCAGTGTTCCAGCTCAGCATTTATTTCAAGTATGCTTAGATCAGGTCCATAAATTAACAGAGCATGTTTAAGCTAATATTATTTTATGGGTAAATTGCGTATAATTAATTTTTCCATTATTTAAATCAATTATGTTTATTTTTAAATGCGAAGGTTTTAATCAAGAACAAGCAACGATTCAAGTTACATCGTTACTGTGGACAGAATCAGGCGAAGTCACCTTTAGCGCTACTGATGATAACTTTGCCTGCTTACTACTAACCCAATGTAAAAGTGATAGTGGTGGTTTTTTCAACCTACTAGCAGGTTGTAAACCTTTGTTGGTAGAACAATGGCTAGAATATTTAGAAGAAAAGCAGTTAATCAAAAAAGTATCACTAGAGCAAGTCGATTATAAAGAAGCTGAATACCCGCTCAAACTAGCCTTTGATGATGAACATGCCAGTACATTACTTGATATGCTATACAAAATAGGTAATTTCAATCGTTTACAAGTTTCTCGCTATTTAAAGAATAGAAACAACATTACCTATCTATCAACCAAGTATGACAAAACAGACTTACAACGCTATCAGCAACTTGGTAAAGCAATTAATTTTATTCTCAGACTAAAGAAATAGCACAAAAAATCATAACTAGTTTGCCTAAACCTTTCAACTTACTTATCTTATCAGCCATTTACATTATGTAGCACTAAAGTGTGATAGTTAATGACTTAAAACAATAGCCAATTATGTTAAGCGAGTGTTAATATCATTACTTATTAACGACAATCGAAATAACACAAGGAAGTGCTGTTTTATGAAGAAGTTACTTGCATATATTGTGCTGAGTACTAGTCTATATGGATGTCAATCGGCACCTAACTACAAATACCAGCCCAGCAAACTAGATAATATTGCTATCGTACGTTATCAAACAATGGCGGATAATTATCAGCATCTGAAATTTGATCGCTACAACTCAATTCTGACAGTCATTTACCAACTGCCAGCCAACAATCTTATCTGGCAACAAGATCAAATAGAAAAACAAACGCATAATACGTTATGTGAAAATAAAAATAGTACCATTTATCGATTGGCGCACAAAGATCATGTAGGCGTGAAATTTGTTTATAAGGGCCAAGGCGGAAAAACCTTAGGCCCTTGGGCTATAGATATCTGTGAACAAAACTAATATAGAGAATGGGTGTTCAGTAACACTAAACACCCATTCTCTATTATGCGGCAGCAAGGTTTTTAATCACTTCTATTTGATTCACTGCATTTAATAATGCCGTTAGTGATGCCGTTAAAATATCGCGGTTAACCGCAACCCCAATAACGGATTGTGTTGCAGTTTTCAGTTGTAAATAAGCAATTGCATCGGCATCTGCACCTTTACTTAATGCATGCTCACTAAAATTAACTACATCAAATTCAATATTAAAATGTTGTTTTAGCGCTTGTATAAAGGCTGTTAAGGCTCCATTCCCCTCACCTGTGATCGCTTTTAATTCTCCAGAATTTTCAAGTTGAGCCTGTATTTTATCTATATTGCCATGACTAACGTTATATTCCATTAACTTATAAAAGTCATCACTACTTCCATAAGTTGATTTAAATAGCTGCCATATTTGCGGGATCATCAACTCACTAGCGGTTGTTTCCGATTTTTGTTGTACCACACTAGAGAATTCAACCTGTAGCCAACGAGGTAACTGCACGCCATATTCTTGTTCAAGTAAATAAGCAATGCCACCTTTACCCGACTGGCTATTTACACGAATAACATGCTTTAACGTTCGATTTAAATCAGTTGGGTCAATAGGTAAATAAGCCACATTCCAAATATCTTCAGGTTTTCTGCGGTCTAGACATTTTTTAATCGCATCCTGATGACTTCCAGAAAAAGCGGTATACACTAATTCACCAACATAAGGATGACGAGGATGAACAGGTAGCTTGGTACATTCCGTTATAGTGGTAATAACATTATCAATATCGCCGAGATTAAGTTTAGGATCGATACCTTGGCTATAAAGGTTCATAGCCATCGTAATAATATCCATATTGCCAGTACGTTCACCATTACCTAATAAGGTACCTTCCACACGGTCTGCTCCCGCCATCACAGCGAGTTCAGCTGCCGCAACAGCACAACCACGATCGTTGTGAGTATGTACACTGACGGTAATGGCTTCTCGACCCTGCACATGTTCACAGAACCATTCGACTTGATCAGCAAACACGTTCGGCGTCGACATTTCGACCGTTGCAGGCAAATTAATAATGACCGGATTTGCCGGTGTTGGCTGCCAAACCGCATTGACCGCATCACAAATATCAACGGCAAAATCCAATTCTGTACCCGAAAAACTTTCCGGTGAATATTCAAACTGCCAGCAAGGCCCAGGATTCGCATCAGCATGCTGTTTAACCCATGTAGCCCCTTGCACCGCTATATCAATTATACCTTGACGATCTTTTTGAAAGACAAGCTCTCTTTGTACTGTTGACGTTGAATTATAAACGTGGATAATCGCCTGTTTCACACCTTTTAGTGCTGCGAATGTTTTTTCGATAAGACTTTCACGCGCTTGGGTTAAAACTTGAATAGTCACATCATCTGGGATCTTATTTTCTTCAATTAACCAGCGGACAAAATCAAAATCCATTTTCGATGCAGCAGGAAAACCAACTTCGATTTGTTTAAAACCCATAGTCAATAAAAGTTGGTAATAACGGCGCTTTTGCGCAACTGTCATCGGCTCAACAAGCGCTTGATTGCCATCGCGTAAATCAACACTACACCATTGCGGAGCCTGAATAATACTCTTATTCGGCCATTGTCGATTAGGCATATTTAGGATTGGGAAAGCTTGGTATTTACTGTGGTTAAATGTAGTCATATTAAAGTCCTTTTACGTATTTACAGTCACATCATCAATGATGAATTAGCGATCATCACGCTGGGTAAAAACAGCAACTAAGCACCACACTCAAGGCTTAGTTACTGTATCCAAGTCGTATACGTAATAAAGATTTAATTTTTTTATCAACCATCATCGGCACCAAACGTTTATTGACAGAAAGTTTATAATTAAAGTATACGTAAAAACACGCAGATAATGATTGTTTTGTTTGTACTAATCACCTGAACATCAGCAATATATAGCTAAAATATAAACCAAATAAGCTATATATCACCACATTTTGTTTTAAAAGTGCAATTTAAAAATTTGGCTTCAATTATTTTCTGCTCGAGAGAGTGAGAGTATCGCATAATGCCTCTTCGAGCTTTTGCCAAGGTAACTCAATCATGCTAATGATTTCGATCTTACTCGTTTCCAACTCACTGATGGGCATAAAGTCACATTCGCCATTAACACTGTTTATTGAAAAACAGCCTTGTTCGGTCTTAATTACAGCTTTCAAACGCACAACTTCCAAAGGCTCTAATAATGTCGCTAGTGCCATTAAATTAAATACCTGTTGCTGATTGAAAATCCAGCCATAACTAAATAAACCCTGTCCTTCACCATGATTGCGTTCAAAACGCAGATCGGTATCGAGCGCTAACGACTCTTTTTCATGATGATGATGTGTATGGCTATGTTTTAGATGCGCGGATAAATGTTGAGACCGGCGTTTATAATCAAGTGGCAATGCGAGAGTATCAATTGAAAATTCACCGTGATGCGTCCACACGACTGATTTTTTAGCTGGTAATAGTTGTGCAGTAAAGTCCATGAAACAGCGCTTATCTTCACTATTGAGTTGCTCCGTTTTATTCGCCACAAGTACATCAGCCAAGCTGATTTGATCTTGAAAGTGATTATTTTCAACGTATTTACGATCATTAAGATGGATAGGGTCAACCAAGCAGATAGTTGCGTTGAGCGCTAAAACATCACAGTAAAATTCACCCGATAGATCTTTAATCACTTGTTGTAAATGCCCAAGTCCTGTTGGCTCAATCAAGATACGATCAGGCTTTGCTTTACTGATTAACATATTCAATCCCATTTTCATGGGTAGCCCGGCGACGCAACAAAGACAACCGCCTGGAATTTCTTTGACAATAATACGCTGTTCTTGATTGTCTAACGTTTCAGTAAATGCAGATAATAAAGTACCATCAATGCCTATTTGACCAAACTCGTTAACCAATACCCCCCACACTTCACCTTCCGGTTTTTGCTTAAGTAACTGTTGAATAGCGGTTGTTTTACCGACACCAAGAAAACCAGTAATAATATTGGTCGGTATTTTATTTACTTGTTTCGACATTAGACTTCCTATGCATGATTACGGCGATCAAAAAGTGACACTGAAACATCATAATAGATAAGGCATTTTTATAAAATAGGCAGGTATATGAAAATAGTAATTAAGAAAAGCAGCCAGTAAAGGGACAAAAGCGATAAGCTTAGTATTACGAGACAAATATAACCGTGAATAACAGCTGACTACTCACGGTTATTAAATAATAACCAAATGATTAATCAATCAGTTCGTCATCATTCCAATCGTCATCATCATAATTACCACTTGCCAATGCCGCTTGTTCAATCACTTGAGCATAAGCGACAATAAAATCAGGCATCATCTCTAATACGGTATGCGTAAATGTTTCCCATTCACTTTGTTGTAATTGTGCAATTTGTTGCGCAGTACCAGCACAGGAGAAATAACTTAAGCACAAATATGCCATTTGTAATGCTTGATGTATTTCACTATCGTCAGCCAATGAGCTTACTAAACTTTCATAATAAAAAGCAGCACCAATCGCAAAACCAATCGACCAATCATTTAATGCTTCACCGGAGTTAAAGTTGTCCGCAAAATCAGTAGTCTCGATACACTCGGTTGGTAATTTAGCTCCCGTTTCATAGACCTGTTCACTGATCTCATTATAAACAGAGATAATAGCGAATAATTTATCATCCGTAATATTTTTTGGTGCAGCACCGCCAAAGATCATATCCATCCAATCTTCAGTTTCTATTGGTTCAGGTGCAGCAACTAAACCAAAGAAAAAACCTTTCATCGCAATTAATGATAATGTTTCTTTTGGTGTTTCGTCACCAGATAGCCAATCTGATAATAATATTTCATCTTCGCGTGATAATGCTGAACCAGTCATATAAAACCTTTTATTTCACAAATATTTTGTCGTGTTATTTACTGCTTAGTTTACTGGAAAGTAGGCAACAGTGATATTTATTCAATAGAAAGCTGATCTAAAATAGCGCACTCTGAAGAGTTATCGCCCTTACAAGAAGATGCTAATGATAATAGCGTACTGTGCATGCCTTGTAATATTACAATACGTGCTTCGATATCGGTAATTTTTTCTAACGTTAATGCCTTTACCTGAGCCGCTGTACGCTCTTCACTTTTATAGAGGTGTACTAATTCTTTGCATTCTTCAAGATTGAACCCTGCATCTCGTGCCCGCTTCACAAAATTTAACTCATCAATAATGCGTTTATCATAATAACGGTAACCATTATCCCCCCGAATAGGTTCAGAGGTTAAAGCAATACTTTCGTAATAACGGATCGTTTTTGTTGATAAACCAACTTCTTTTGCTACTGAACTAATATTTTTCATCATATAACCTGCTACTTTATTGTTTCAAGGCAATCAAGCTTGTGTAATCGATAATGCTTCAATATATTTATTAGTGAACAAACTTAGGCTGCCAACGCTTAATCAGTAGTGAATTCGACAATACTGCAATACTGCTAAATGCCATTGCCGCACCTGCAATCTCAGGACTTAAATAGCCAGCTGCAGCCAACGGAATACCAATAAGGTTAAAAATAAATGCCCAAAATAAATTTTGTTGGATCTTACGCCAAGTTATTTTCGAAATATCCATTGCTGCCGAAACCAAACGAGGATCATTTCTTAATAAGGTAATATTTGCAGTTTCCAGCGCAACGTCCGAACCAGATCCCATCGCAATGCTAATATCGGCTTGAGCTAATGCAGGCGCATCATTAATCCCATCACCAACCATGGCAACTGTTTTTCCAAGTCGCTGTCGGTCTTGGATATAACTTGATTTATTTTCGGGTTTTACCTGCGCATAATAGTGATCTATTTTTAGTACTTCAGCAATTTTTTCTACTGCCATCGCATTATCACCACTGAGCATTATCGTATTAATCCCAGCGTGTTGTAATAATGCAATCGCAGCCCGACTTTCAACGCGTAAGGTATCAGCAATAATAACTAAACCTACAAGATGACCCTCTATTGCAACCCACATTTCTGAACCGGCATGTTCACTTAACTCAACAAGTAACGAATCTCCAAGTCTAGTGCCTACGCCCTCTGCGAGCATCAATTCGCGATTACCAATCAAAACGGTCTCTTCTTCAACATTCCCTTTAATACCATAGCCGATGATAGTTTCAACTTGAGAGGCGGGTAATAATTTAAGTCGTTTATCTTGCGCATAACCGATGATCGATTTTGCTAACGGATGTTCACTGAACTGTTGAACTGCCGCAGCACTTCTAATTAAAATATCTTCATCATAATCAAAGCAATGTACGGCGGTAACCTTAGGCTTACCCTGTGTTAACGTACCAGTCTTATCTAATATTACATCGGTAATTTTATGTGCTTTTTGTAAGGTATCTATATCTTTAATTAAAATACCTTGTCGTGCAGCAGCCCCAGTCCCAGTAACCAATGCAGCAGGCGTTGCAAGACCCAAAGCACAAGGACAAGCAATAACTAATACCGCCACAGCAGAAATTAAACCATTTTCAAAATCATCAAAGCCGAAATACCAGACTAAAAATGTCAGCGTAGCTATGGTTAATACAACAGGAACAAAAATATTACTTATCTTATCAACTAATTGCTGAAAAGGAGCTTTACCCATTTGGGCAGTTTCGACAAGAGAGATAATTTTATTTAAGCTGGAATCGCTACCAACCGCATTGACCTTTAACAGTAAAACGCCAGTGCCATTAATAGAGCCACCAATAAGTGTTTGTCCGGGCTGTTTTACTACCGGTAGGCTTTCCCCAGTAATCATAGATTCATCTAGTTCGCTTTGACCATCGATAATAACGCCGTCTACTGGTATTTTTTCACCCGCAAGAACCCTAACTTCATCCCCAATGACGACTTCTTCAATAGGGAGTTTTAGCCATTCATCTCCACGTTTTACGTTAGCCACTTCCGGCCTTAACATCATCAGAGCATGAATAGCCGAAGACGTATTTTGTTTCGCATTCTCTTCTAAGAATTTACCAAGACTTATTAAAGTAATAACAACCGCACTGGCTTCAAAATACAGCGCACCTTGTGCACTTTCACCTATCGTTAAAAATAAATATAAACTATAGAAATAAGCAGCACTGGTACCTGTCGCAACAAGCACATCCATGTTTGCAGCACCGTTTTTTAATGAATTATACGCACCTAAATAATAACGACGACCAATAATAAATTGGATTGGTGTGGCTAATAATAATTGCAGCCATACGGGAATAAGGAAGTTAATATCACTGACAAACATAGTCAGCATACCAGCAACTAAAGGCAACGTTAGTAAAGCAGAAATGATCACAAATAGCAGCTGTTGTTTATTTTTTCTTTTGAATTCAACTTCTCTGGCTAATAAGTTTTCTGTTTGTGACAACATACTCCCGCGATTAACAGTCGCTTTGTAACCTAGATTTATGATCAAGTTAATAATATCCGCGGGAAGGATAGCACCAGAAAAATACGTTACGGTTATTTTCTCGCTCGCAAAGTTAGCATCTACGCTTAATATGTGTTTGTTTACTAATAATTTAGAAACTGTTTTTGCCGCACAATTAGCACAAGACCAACCTCCGACAGAGAGTGATAATGATTCGCTATGATAGTGATATTTTTTATCATCTAAAATAGTTTTAACAGTACGACTTGTTGCGATATCAGTTATATTGATCTGAGCAGTCGCAAGCGCAAAATTAACGCTAGCTTGAATACCGTTTTCAGCATTTAGCGCAGCCTCCAATTTTGATGCACAGCCCGCACATGACATACCATCGATAGCAATTGAAACTGTTTTAGACATAACGAAAAAACCCGATTAGTGATAATATAAATAGAATATAACCTTTACCCTTAGTGTAAGGTCAAGACGTTAATTTCGCGATTTATTATTCAAGGGTTTTGTAACATCTCGTAAAAACGAGATATCCCTAACATTAACAACAATATTTTTATGAAAAATAATCATCATGTAAGAAAATTACTTATATAATTAGAGTACAGCTGAATGAAGCGCCTTAAAACATCTTCATCTGTCTTATATGTAGATTAATTACCAAATTCCATTTAGTAAAAGTGAAAAATAAAATCATGAATCCAACAGAAACGAATGCTTGGCATGCCTTACAAGCACACTATTTAGACATGCAAAAAACAAATATCAGTACTTTGTTTTCGAATGACACTAATAGATTCGAACAATTCTCAAAGCAATTCAATAATGATATTTTATGCGACTTCTCTAAAAATATAATCACCCAATGCACACTGAAAAAATTAACTGCACTTGCGCATGAGATGGATTTACCCGCAGCTATTAGTGCGATGGTGTCAGGTGAACAAATCAACCAAACTGAAAAAAGAGCAGTATTACATACAGCACTTAGAAATCGCAGTAATACACCGGTAATGGTTGATGGCGAAGATATAATGCCAGCTATAAATGCGGTCCTAATTCAAATGAAAGCATTTTGTCAGGACATCATTAGTGGAAATTGGAAAGGATATACAGGTAAATCAATTACAGATATCGTCAATATCGGTATTGGTGGTTCTGACTTAGGTCCATACATGGTTACTGAAGCATTAAAACCATATAAAAATCATCTAAACATGCACTTTGTTTCAAATGTTGACGGTACCCATATAGCAGAAACATTAAAAGGCTTAAATCCTGAAACAACATTATTTTTAATTGCATCAAAAACATTTACGACACAAGAAACAATGACAAATGCACACAGTGCACGATCATGGTTCTTGGCGAATGCTGAAAGTGAAGAGCATGTTGCATCTCACTTTGCAGCATTATCAACAAATGCAGTCGCTGTTCAAGCGTTTGGTATCGATACCAAAAATATGTTCGAGTTTTGGGATTGGGTTGGCGGTCGCTATTCACTTTGGTCAGCAATTGGTTTATCGATTGCACTTAGTATTGGCTTCGATAATTTCGAAGAGTTACTCAGCGGTGCACATGAAATGGATAAGCATTTTATTGAAACACCGTTGGAAGATAATATCCCAGTTATTTTGGCATTAATTGGGGTTTGGTATAACAACTTTTTCGGTGCTGAAAGCGAAGCTATTTTACCTTACGATCAGTATATGCATCGTTTTGCTGCTTATTTCCAGCAAGGTAATATGGAATCAAATGGTAAGAGTGTTGATCGTGATGGCAAAGCCGTTGATTACCAAACAGGTCCTATTATCTGGGGTGAACCTGGGACAAACGGTCAACATGCTTTCTATCAATTAATCCACCAAGGCACAAAACTTATCCCATGTGATTTTATTGCACCAGCACAATCACATAATAAGATCTCAGATCATCATGTAAAACTAATGTCTAACTTCTTTGCACAAACAGAAGCGTTAGCGTTCGGTAAATCAAAACAAACAGTGATTGATGAATTAACAGATTCTGGTATGTCAGAAGCAGACATTGCCACATTAGCTGAGTTTAAAACGTTTAAAGGCAACAACCCAACCAACTCTATTTTATTCAAACAACTGACACCTAAAACACTTGGTTCGTTGTTAGCCATGTATGAACATAAGATCTTCACACAAGGTATTATATGGAATATTTTTAGTTTTGATCAATGGGGGGTTGAATTAGGTAAGCAATTAGCCAATCAAATTTTACCAGAATTAAATGATGATCAATTAATTGATAGCCATGATAGTTCTACGAATGGTTTAATCAATACCTTCAAGGCATGGCGTTAATCCATTAACGATAAAGATATTACGCTCTACTTAGCCTAATAAAAATACACAAAAACCAGCCGCAGGCTGGTTTTTTATTGTCAATCACTTGGCTTGATTCAGCCAGAGTAAAGTTTGTAATTTAACATAAGCAATATCCCTACCTTTAAATTACAGACACAAAAAAGCCGATATCATCGCTGATATCGGCTCTCTCTAATTTGGCGCTTGGCGATGCCCTACTCTCACATGGGGAAGCCCCACACTACCATCGGCGTTATTACGTTTCACTACTGAGTTCGGAATGGGATCAGGTGGTACCGCAACACTATGGTCACCAAGCAAATTTGGTTTGCTTTCAAGTTGTATCTTTAAAATCTGAAAAGCTATAAATAAAGAAGTCTTTAAAACATAAAGTGTTCTGTCTATTCTTAAGTCGATATTTCAATTAATCATACTTCAGTTTGTATGGTTAAGCCTCACGGGTAATTAGTACAAGTTAGCTCAATGCCTCACAGCACTTACACACCTTGCCTATCAACGTTGTAGTCTCCAACGGCCCTTCAGGGGACTTAAAGTCCCAGTGAGAACTCATCTCGAGGCCTGCTTCCCGCTTAGATGCTTTCAGCGGTTATCAGTTCCGAACTTAGCTACCGGGCAATGCTATTGGCATAACAACCCGAACACCAGTGGTTCGTCCACTCCGGTCCTCTCGTACTAGGAGCAGCTCCTCTCAATTCTCAAACGCCCACGGCAGATAGGGACCGAACTGTCTCACGACGTTCTAAACCCAGCTCGCGTACCACTTTAAATGGCGAACAGCCATACCCTTGGGACCAACTTCAGCCCCAGGATGTGATGAGCCGACATCGAGGTGCCAAACACCGCCGTCGATATGAACTCTTGGGCGGTATCAGCCTGTTATCCCCGGAGTACCTTTTATCCGTTGAGCGATGGCCCTTCCATTCAGAACCACCGGATCACTAAGACCTACTTTCGTACCTGCTCGACGTGTCTGTCTCGCAGTTAAGCTGGCTTATGCCTTTGCACTAACCACATGATGTCCAACCATGTTTAGCCAACCTTCGTGCTCCTCCGTTACTCTTTGGGAGGAGACCGCCCCAGTCAAACTACCCACCAGACACTGTCCGCAACCCCGATAAGGGGCCTACGTTAGAACATCAAACGTACAAGGGTGGTATTTCAAGGTTGACTCCACATCATCTAGCGACAATGCTTCAACGTCTCCCACCTATCCTACACATGTAGGTTCAATGTTCAGTGCCAAGCTATAGTAAAGGTTCACGGGGTCTTTCCGTCTAGCCGCGGGTACACTGCATCTTAACAGCGATTTCAATTTCACTGAGTCTCGGGTGGAGACAGCGTGGCCATCATTACGCCATTCGTGCAGGTCGGAACTTACCCGACAAGGAATTTCGCTACCTTAGGACCGTTATAGTTACGGCCGCCGTTTACCGGGGCTTCGATCATGAGCTTCGACCTAAGTCTAACCCAATCAATTAACCTTCCGGCACCGGGCAGGCGTCACACCGTATACGTCATCTTTCGATTTTGCACAGTGCTGTGTTTTTAATAAACAGTTGCAGCCACCATTTCTCTGCGACCGACAATAGCTTACGGAGCAAGTCCTTCACCATCATCGGCGTACCTTCTCCCGAAGTTACGGTACCATTTTGCCTAGTTCCTTCACCCGAGTTCTCTCAAGCGCCTTAGTATTCTCTACCTAACCACCTGTGTCGGTTTGGGGTACGATTCTCTTATATCTGAAGCTTAGAGGTTTTTCCTGGAAGCCGGGTATCAACTACTTCATCTCCGTAGAGACTCGTCATCAGCTCTCAGCCTAATGTGCGCCCGGATTTACCTAAGCACACAGCCTACAACCTTAAACATGGACAACCATCGCCATGCTAGCCTAACCTTCTCCGTCACCCCATCGCAATATAAGTGAGTACAGGAATATTAACCTGTTTCCCATCGACTACGCCTTTCGGCCTCGCCTTAGGGGTCGACTCACCCTGCCCCGATTAACGTTGGACAGGAACCCTTGGTCTTTCGGCGTGGAGGTTTTTCACCCCCATTATCGTTACTCATGTCAACATTCGCACTTCTGATACCTCCAGCAAGCTTCTCAACTCACCTTCGACGGCTTACAGAACGCTCCTCTACCATGCAAGAACAAGTCTTGCATCCGTAGCTTCGGTGGTATGTTTAGCCCCGTTAAATCTTCCGCGCAGACCGACTCGACCAGTGAGCTATTACGCTTTCTTTAAAAGATGGCTGCTTCTAAGCCAACTTCCTGGCTGTCTGAGCCTTTCCACATCGTTTCCCACTTAACATACACTTTGGGACCTTAGCTGACGGTCTGGGTTGTTTCCCTTTCCACGACGGACGTTAGCACCCGCCGTGTGTCTCCCGCGATTGAACTTATTGGTATTCGGAGTTTGCAAAGGGTTGGTAAGTCGGGATGACCCCCTAGCCTTAACAGTGCTCTACCCCCAATAGTTAGACGCGAGGCGCTACCTAAATAGCTTTCGAGGAGAACCAGCTATCTCCCGGTTTGATTGGCCTTTCACCCCCAGCCACAAGTCATCCGCTAATTTTTCAACATTAGTCGGTTCGGTCCTCCAGTTGATGTTACTCAACCTTCAACCTGCCCATGGCTAGATCACCGGGTTTCGGGTCTAATCCCAGCAACTATTCGCGCAGTTAACACTCGGTTTCCCTACGGCTCCGCTATTCGCTTAACCTTGCTACTGAAATTAAGTCGTTGACCCATTATACAAAAGGTACGCAGTCACAGAACAAGTCTGCTCCCACTGCTTGTACGTATACGGTTTCAGGTTCTATTTCACTCCCCTCACAGGGGTTCTTTTCGCCTTTCCCTCACGGTACTGGTTCACTATCGGTCAGTCAGTAGTATTTAGCCTTGGAAGATGGTCCTCCCATATTCAAACAGCATATCACGTGTGCCGTCCTACTCGATTTCACAGTAAGGTCGTTTTCATGTACGGGACTATCACCCTGTATCGTGAAACTTTCCAGAATCTTCCACTAACTTCCAAACTGCTTAAGGGCTAGACCCCGTTCGCTCGCCGCTACTAAGGGTATCTCTATTGATTTCTTTTCCTCGGGGTACTTAGATGTTTCAGTTCTCCCGGTTCGCTTCGTAACGCTATGTATTCACGTTACGATACTCTACAAAGTAGAGTGGGTTCCCCCATTCGGAAATCTGTGGATTAACGCTTTTTATCAACTCCCCACAGCTTAACGCAGATTAACACGTCCTTCATCGCCTCTGACTGCCTAGGCATCCACCGTATACGCTTAGTCACTTAACCATACAATCTAAAGTCGACCGTACAATTGAAATAACTAGGTATTATCTAGTTTTTTTCGCCTCAAGAATACTCAAGAACACTATATTGTTATTGCCGAAGCAATAACGTGTTTTAAGAACTTCTTTATTTATTCAGCTTTCCAAATTTTTAAAGAGCAATTTGCTAAAAAGCAAAGATAAACAAGCGATTGCTTATCTTTGCTTACTAGCGTCTTACTATTAGTAAGACATACTATTCAACTTTCTATTCAAGCAATTTGTGTGGGCACTTACAAAAATTAACAACTTTACGTAAGGAGGTGATCCAGCCCCAGGTTCCCCTAGGGCTACCTTGTTACGACTTCACCCCAGTCATGAACCACACCGTGGTCATCGCCCTCCCGAAGGTTAAGCTAATGACTTCTGGTGCAGCCCACTCCCATGGTGTGACGGGCGGTGTGTACAAGGCCCGGGAACGTATTCACCGTGACATTCTGATTCACGATTACTAGCGATTCCGACTTCATGGGGTCGAGTTGCAGACCCCAATCCGGACTACGACGCACTTTATGGGATTCGCTTACCATTGCTGGTTTGCAGCCCTTTGTATGCGCCATTGTAGCACGTGTGTAGCCCTACTCGTAAGGGCCATGATGACTTGACGTCGTCCCCACCTTCCTCCGGTTTATCACCGGCAGTCTCCTTAGAGTTCCCACCATTACGTGCTGGCAAATAAGGATAAGGGTTGCGCTCGTTGCGGGACTTAACCCAACATTTCACAACACGAGCTGACGACAGCCATGCAGCACCTGTCTCATAGTTCCCGAAGGCACCAATTCATCTCTGAAAAGTTCTATGGATGTCAAGAGTAGGTAAGGTTCTTCGCGTTGCATCGAATTAAACCACATGCTCCACCGCTTGTGCGGGCCCCCGTCAATTCATTTGAGTTTTAACCTTGCGGCCGTACTCCCCAGGCGGTCTACTTAATGCGTTAGCTTAAGAGCCCAGTTCTCAAGGAACCAAACTCCGAGTAGACATCGTTTACGGCGTGGACTACCGGGGTATCTAATCCCGTTTGCTACCCACGCTTTCGCATCTGAGCGTCAGTTACTTGCCAGGTGGCCGCCTTCGCCACTGGTATTCCTTCAGATCTCTACGCATTTCACCGCTACACCTGAAATTCTACCACCCTCTCAAGAACTCTAGTTTGCCAGTTCGAAATGCAGTTCCCAGGTTGAGCCCGGGGCTTTCACATCTCGCTTAACAAACCGCCTGCATGCGCTTTACGCCCAGTAATTCCGATTAACGCTTGCACCCTCCGTATTACCGCGGCTGCTGGCACGGAGTTAGCCGGTGCTTCTTCTGCGAGTAACGTCACAGCAGTAGAGTATTAATCTACTGCCTTTCCTCCTCGCTGAAAGTACTTTACAACCCTAAGGCCTTCTTCATACACGCGGTATGGCTGCATCAGGGTTTCCCCCATTGTGCAATATTCCCCACTGCTGCCTCCCGTAGGAGTCTGGACCGTGTCTCAGTTCCAGTGTGGCTGATCATCCTCTCAGACCAGCTAGGGATCGTCGCCTTGGTGAGCTCTTACCTCACCAACAAGCTAATCCCACTTGGGCTCATCTAGTCGCGAGAGCTTTCAAGAAGAGGCCCCCTTTCACCCGTAGGTCGTATGCGGTATTAGCAGTCGTTTCCAACTGTTGTCCCCCTCGACTAGGCAGATTCCCAAGCATTACTCACCCGTCCGCCGCTCGACGCCAGAATAGCAAGCTATTCTTCGTTTCCGCTCGACTTGCATGTGTTAAGCCTACCGCCAGCGTTCAATCTGAGCCATGATCAAACTCTTCAATTAAAAGTTTTTTGACTAATCAACGATGTTGATTAAGTCGGCTCAATGAATTCTGTACTTCAACAACAAACCGAGGTTTGTTGTTTATAAAACCAAATCTTTCGATTTAATTTAATGTTCACAATTACATTGATATAATTTTTGGTCATTATATCTCTGCAAGTGCTCACACAGATTGCTTGAATAAATTGTTAAAGAGCATTGACATCAACGCTTTGCGTCTTAGTCAGGCTGCGTATTCTACGCAAACCAGATTCGAAGTCAAGCACATATTTATGCTTTATTCAGGACGTTTAAAAAGTAACCTAAGTTCTTTTTAAACACCTTACTGAGCGGCTCTTGCCGTGTCAGTGGGATGCATTATAGGGATTTAGATCACATTAGCAATCCATTTTATGCACTTATATTGATTTAATATTTAGTGCAGGAAAAACCAGCAATAACACGCGTATTAACGATCACGATTCATACGAACGACTACTATTACAGCATTCAATTCCCTACAGCCTTACTAATACCAATTCGTCTCATGGATAAAAAATACTAACCAAATCTATTAATCTAGTTCTGTCCCGGAACAGAGCGCGACTATAATTAGCCAAAATAATCAGCGTTGAGCATAAAATAACTTTTTTGCTCATTATATTCAGTGAATATAAGGCCCAACATTCACTCAAACTAAAAATAACGGTGCGTGTTCACAAGCGAATTGACTACGAAGAGCCGTTCCTTTTGACTAATCGAACGCCAGTTACACAAAAACCAGCCATCGGCTGGTTTTTTATTAGTTGGAATACGTTTATAGCAACCAACGCTGCTGGTTAAGCTCGGTATTTTTAATTCAAACGCGCAATAATCACATCACAGGTGTAAATTACAGACACAAAAAAGCCGATATCATCGCTGATATCGGCTCTCTAATTTGGCGCTTGGCGATGCCCTACTCTCACATGGGGAAGCCCCACACTACCATCGGCGTTATTACGTTTCACTACTGAGTTCGGAATGGGATCAGGTGGTACCGCAACACTATGGTCACCAAGCAAATTTGGTTTGCTTTCAAGTTGTATCTTTAAAATCTGAAAAGCTATAAATAAAGAAGTCTTTAAAACATAAAGTGTTCTGTCTATTCTTAAGTCGATATTTCAATTAATCATACTTCAGTTTGTATGGTTAAGCCTCACGGGTAATTAGTACAAGTTAGCTCAATGCCTCACAGCACTTACACACCTTGCCTATCAACGTTGTAGTCTCCAACGGCCCTTCAGGGGACTTAAAGTCCCAGTGAGAACTCATCTCGAGGCCTGCTTCCCGCTTAGATGCTTTCAGCGGTTATCAGTTCCGAACTTAGCTACCGGGCAATGCTATTGGCATAACAACCCGAACACCAGTGGTTCGTCCACTCCGGTCCTCTCGTACTAGGAGCAGCTCCTCTCAATTCTCAAACGCCCACGGCAGATAGGGACCGAACTGTCTCACGACGTTCTAAACCCAGCTCGCGTACCACTTTAAATGGCGAACAGCCATACCCTTGGGACCAACTTCAGCCCCAGGATGTGATGAGCCGACATCGAGGTGCCAAACACCGCCGTCGATATGAACTCTTGGGCGGTATCAGCCTGTTATCCCCGGAGTACCTTTTATCCGTTGAGCGATGGCCCTTCCATTCAGAACCACCGGATCACTAAGACCTACTTTCGTACCTGCTCGACGTGTCTGTCTCGCAGTTAAGCTGGCTTATGCCTTTGCACTAACCACATGATGTCCAACCATGTTTAGCCAACCTTCGTGCTCCTCCGTTACTCTTTGGGAGGAGACCGCCCCAGTCAAACTACCCACCAGACACTGTCCGCAACCCCGATAAGGGGCCTACGTTAGAACATCAAACGTACAAGGGTGGTATTTCAAGGTTGACTCCACATCATCTAGCGACAATGCTTCAACGTCTCCCACCTATCCTACACATGTAGGTTCAATGTTCAGTGCCAAGCTATAGTAAAGGTTCACGGGGTCTTTCCGTCTAGCCGCGGGTACACTGCATCTTAACAGCGATTTCAATTTCACTGAGTCTCGGGTGGAGACAGCGTGGCCATCATTACGCCATTCGTGCAGGTCGGAACTTACCCGACAAGGAATTTCGCTACCTTAGGACCGTTATAGTTACGGCCGCCGTTTACCGGGGCTTCGATCATGAGCTTCGACCTAAGTCTAACCCAATCAATTAACCTTCCGGCACCGGGCAGGCGTCACACCGTATACGTCATCTTTCGATTTTGCACAGTGCTGTGTTTTTAATAAACAGTTGCAGCCACCATTTCTCTGCGACCGACAATAGCTTACGGAGCAAGTCCTTCACCATCATCGGCGTACCTTCTCCCGAAGTTACGGTACCATTTTGCCTAGTTCCTTCACCCGAGTTCTCTCAAGCGCCTTAGTATTCTCTACCTAACCACCTGTGTCGGTTTGGGGTACGATTCTCTTATATCTGAAGCTTAGAGGTTTTTCCTGGAAGCCGGGTATCAACTACTTCATCTCCGTAGAGACTCGTCATCAGCTCTCAGCCTTAATGTGCGCCCGGATTTACCTAAGCACACAGCCTACAACCTTAAACATGGACAACCATCGCCATGCTAGCCTAACCTTCTCCGTCACCCCATCGCAATATAAGTGAGTACAGGAATATTAACCTGTTTCCCATCGACTACGCCTTTCGGCCTCGCCTTAGGGGTCGACTCACCCTGCCCCGATTAACGTTGGACAGGAACCCTTGGTCTTTCGGCGTGGAGGTTTTTCACCCCCATTATCGTTACTCATGTCAACATTCGCACTTCTGATACCTCCAGCAAGCTTCTCAACTCACCTTCGACGGCTTACAGAACGCTCCTCTACCATGCAAGAACAAGTCTTGCATCCGTAGCTTCGGTGGTATGTTTAGCCCCGTTAAATCTTCCGCGCAGACCGACTCGACCAGTGAGCTATTACGCTTTCTTTAAAAGATGGCTGCTTCTAAGCCAACTTCCTGGCTGTCTGAGCCTTTCCACATCGTTTCCCACTTAACATACACTTTGGGACCTTAGCTGACGGTCTGGGTTGTTTCCCTTTCCACGACGGACGTTAGCACCCGCCGTGTGTCTCCCGCGATTGAACTTATTGGTATTCGGAGTTTGCAAAGGGTTGGTAAGTCGGGATGACCCCCTAGCCTTAACAGTGCTCTACCCCCAATAGTTAGACGCGAGGCGCTACCTAAATAGCTTTCGAGGAGAACCAGCTATCTCCCGGTTTGATTGGCCTTTCACCCCCAGCCACAAGTCATCCGCTAATTTTTCAACATTAGTCGGTTCGGTCCTCCAGTTGATGTTACTCAACCTTCAACCTGCCCATGGCTAGATCACCGGGTTTCGGGTCTAATCCCAGCAACTATTCGCGCAGTTAACACTCGGTTTCCCTACGGCTCCGCTATTCGCTTAACCTTGCTACTGAAATTAAGTCGTTGACCCATTATACAAAAGGTACGCAGTCACAGAACAAGTCTGCTCCCACTGCTTGTACGTATACGGTTTCAGGTTCTATTTCACTCCCCTCACAGGGGTTCTTTTCGCCTTTCCCTCACGGTACTGGTTCACTATCGGTCAGTCAGTAGTATTTAGCCTTGGAAGATGGTCCTCCCATATTCAAACAGCATATCACGTGTGCCGTCCTACTCGATTTCACAGTAAGGTCGTTTTCATGTACGGGACTATCACCCTGTATCGTGAAACTTTCCAGAATCTTCCACTAACTTCCAAACTGCTTAAGGGCTAGACCCCGTTCGCTCGCCGCTACTAAGGGTATCTCTATTGATTTCTTTTCCTCGGGGTACTTAGATGTTTCAGTTCTCCCGGTTCGCTTCGTAACGCTATGTATTCACGTTACGATACTCTACAAAGTAGAGTGGGTTCCCCCATTCGGAAATCTGTGGATTAACGCTTTTTATCAACTCCCCACAGCTTAACGCAGATTAACACGTCCTTCATCGCCTCTGACTGCCTAGGCATCCACCGTATACGCTTAGTCACTTAACCATACAATCTAAAGTCGACCGTACAATTGAAATAACTAGGTATTATCTAGTTTTTTTCGCCTCAAGAATACTCAAGAACACTATATTGTTATTACCGAAGTAATAACGTGTTTTAAGAACTTCTTTATTTATTCAGCTTTCCAAATTTTTAAAGAGCAATTTGCTAAAAAGCAAAGATAAACAAGCGATTGCTTATCTTTGCTTACTAGCGTCTTACTATTAGTAAGACATACTATTCAACTTTCTATTCAAGCAATTTGTGTGGGCACTTACAAAAATTAACAACTTTACGTAAGGAGGTGATCCAGCCCCAGGTTCCCCTAGGGCTACCTTGTTACGACTTCACCCCAGTCATGAACCACACCGTGGTCATCGCCCTCCCGAAGGTTAAGCTAATGACTTCTGGTGCAGCCCACTCCCATGGTGTGACGGGCGGTGTGTACAAGGCCCGGGAACGTATTCACCGTGACATTCTGATTCACGATTACTAGCGATTCCGACTTCATGGGGTCGAGTTGCAGACCCCAATCCGGACTACGACGCACTTTATGGGATTCGCTTACCATTGCTGGTTTGCAGCCCTTTGTATGCGCCATTGTAGCACGTGTGTAGCCCTACTCGTAAGGGCCATGATGACTTGACGTCGTCCCCACCTTCCTCCGGTTTATCACCGGCAGTCTCCTTAGAGTTCCCACCATTACGTGCTGGCAAATAAGGATAAGGGTTGCGCTCGTTGCGGGACTTAACCCAACATTTCACAACACGAGCTGACGACAGCCATGCAGCACCTGTCTCATAGTTCCCGAAGGCACCAATTCATCTCTGAAAAGTTCTATGGATGTCAAGAGTAGGTAAGGTTCTTCGCGTTGCATCGAATTAAACCACATGCTCCACCGCTTGTGCGGGCCCCCGTCAATTCATTTGAGTTTTAACCTTGCGGCCGTACTCCCCAGGCGGTCTACTTAATGCGTTAGCTTAAGAGCCCAGTTCTCAAGGAACCAAACTCCGAGTAGACATCGTTTACGGCGTGGACTACCGGGGTATCTAATCCCGTTTGCTACCCACGCTTTCGCATCTGAGCGTCAGTTACTTGCCAGGTGGCCGCCTTCGCCACTGGTATTCCTTCAGATCTCTACGCATTTCACCGCTACACCTGAAATTCTACCACCCTCTCAAGAACTCTAGTTTGCCAGTTCGAAATGCAGTTCCCAGGTTGAGCCCGGGGCTTTCACATCTCGCTTAACAAACCGCCTGCATGCGCTTTACGCCCAGTAATTCCGATTAACGCTTGCACCCTCCGTATTACCGCGGCTGCTGGCACGGAGTTAGCCGGTGCTTCTTCTGCGAGTAACGTCACAGCAGTAGAGTATTAATCTACTGCCTTTCCTCCTCGCTGAAAGTACTTTACAACCCTAAGGCCTTCTTCATACACGCGGTATGGCTGCATCAGGGTTTCCCCCATTGTGCAATATTCCCCACTGCTGCCTCCCGTAGGAGTCTGGACCGTGTCTCAGTTCCAGTGTGGCTGATCATCCTCTCAGACCAGCTAGGGATCGTCGCCTTGGTG
Source organism: Moritella sp. 28 (assembly GCF_018219435.1). Taxonomy (NCBI): domain Bacteria; kingdom Pseudomonadati; phylum Pseudomonadota; class Gammaproteobacteria; order Alteromonadales; family Moritellaceae; genus Moritella; species Moritella sp. 28. The sequence goes on from NZ_CP056121.1 coordinate 5,061,873, forward strand.
AGCTCTTACCTCACCAACAAGCTAATCCCACTTGGGCTCATCTAGTCGCGAGAGCTTTCAAGAAGAGGCCCCCTTTCACCCGTAGGTCGTATGCGGTATTAGCAGTCGTTTCCAACTGTTGTCCCCCTCGACTAGGCAGATTCCCAAGCATTACTCACCCGTCCGCCGCTCGACGCCAGAATAGCAAGCTATTCTTCGTTTCCGCTCGACTTGCATGTGTTAAGCCTACCGCCAGCGTTCAATCTGAGCCATGATCAAACTCTTCAATTAAAAGTTTTTTGACTAATCAACGATGTTGATTAAGTCGGCTCAATGAATTCTGTACTTCAACAACAAACCGAGGTTTGTTGTTTATAAAACCAAATCTTTCGATTTAATTTAATGTTCACAATTACATTGATATAATTTTTGGTCATTATATCTCTGCAAGTGCTCACACAGATTGCTTGAATAAATTGTTAAAGAGCATTGACATCAACGCTTTGCGTCTTAGTCAGGCTGCGTATTCTACGCAAACCAGATTCGAAGTCAAGCACATATTTATGCTTTATTCAGGACGTTTAAAAAGTAACCTAAGTTCTTTTTAAACACCTTACTGAGCGGCTCTTGCCGTGTCAGTGGGATGCATTATAGGGATTTAGATCACATTAGCAATCCATTTTATGCACTTATATTGATTTAATATTTAGTGCAGGAAAAACCAGCAATAACACGTGCATTAACGATCACGATTCATACGAACGGTGATAATTACAGCATAATATGATTGGCCTGAACTTGCGTTACAGATTTACTTTAAGGGTAATACTATCGAGCAAGGATATTAAGTTTAGTCCTTAGCGTCCAATTACGCCATTTTACAGCCAAAATAAAACGGTTTTAGCATAAATAAATTATTACACGTGTATATTCCGCGATAATAAGACCCGATATTCAGTTCAGCGAAAGAGAACTGCGTATTTTTACAAGCTAGCACCTGTACATTATCGCTGACTTTAATTAATCCAACTTTAAATACACAAAAACCAGCCATCGGCTGGTTTTTTATTAGTTGGAATACGTTTATAGCAACCAACGCTGCTGGTTAAGCTCGGTATTTTTAATTCAAACGCGCAATAATCACATCACAGGTGTAAATTACAGACACAAAAAAGCCGATATCATTACTGATATCGGCTCTCTCTAATTTGGCGCTTGGCGATGCCCTACTCTCACATGGGGAAGCCCCACACTACCATCGGCGTTATTACGTTTCACTACTGAGTTCGGAATGGGATCAGGTGGTACCGCAACACTATGGTCACCAAGCAAATCTGGTTTGCTTTCATGTTGTATCTTTAAAATCTGAAAAGCTATAAATAAAGAAGTCTTTAAAACATAAAGTGTTCTGTCTATTCTTAAGTCGATATTTCAATTAATCATACTTTAATTTGTATGGTTAAGCCTCACGGGTAATTAGTACAAGTTAGCTCAATGCCTCACAGCACTTACACACCTTGCCTATCAACGTTGTAGTCTCCAACGGCCCTTCAGGGGACTTAAAGTCCCAGTGAGAACTCATCTCGAGGCCTGCTTCCCGCTTAGATGCTTTCAGCGGTTATCAGTTCCGAACTTAGCTACCGGGCAATGCTATTGGCATAACAACCCGAACACCAGTGGTTCGTCCACTCCGGTCCTCTCGTACTAGGAGCAGCTCCTCTCAATTCTCAAACGCCCACGGCAGATAGGGACCGAACTGTCTCACGACGTTCTAAACCCAGCTCGCGTACCACTTTAAATGGCGAACAGCCATACCCTTGGGACCAACTTCAGCCCCAGGATGTGATGAGCCGACATCGAGGTGCCAAACACCGCCGTCGATATGAACTCTTGGGCGGTATCAGCCTGTTATCCCCGGAGTACCTTTTATCCGTTGAGCGATGGCCCTTCCATTCAGAACCACCGGATCACTAAGACCTACTTTCGTACCTGCTCGACGTGTCTGTCTCGCAGTTAAGCTGGCTTATGCCTTTGCACTAACCACATGATGTCCAACCATGTTTAGCCAACCTTCGTGCTCCTCCGTTACTCTTTGGGAGGAGACCGCCCCAGTCAAACTACCCACCAGACACTGTCCGCAACCCCGATAAGGGGCCTACGTTAGAACATCAAACGTACAAGGGTGGTATTTCAAGGTTGACTCCACATCATCTAGCGACAATGCTTCAACGTCTCCCACCTATCCTACACATGTAGGTTCAATGTTCAGTGCCAAGCTATAGTAAAGGTTCACGGGGTCTTTCCGTCTAGCCGCGGGTACACTGCATCTTAACAGCGATTTCAATTTCACTGAGTCTCGGGTGGAGACAGCGTGGCCATCATTACGCCATTCGTGCAGGTCGGAACTTACCCGACAAGGAATTTCGCTACCTTAGGACCGTTATAGTTACGGCCGCCGTTTACCGGGGCTTCGATCATGAGCTTCGACCTAAGTCTAACCCAATCAATTAACCTTCCGGCACCGGGCAGGCGTCACACCGTATACGTCATCTTTCGATTTTGCACAGTGCTGTGTTTTTAATAAACAGTTGCAGCCACCATTTCTCTGCGACCGACAATAGCTTACGGAGCAAGTCCTTCACCATCATCGGCGTACCTTCTCCCGAAGTTACGGTACCATTTTGCCTAGTTCCTTCACCCGAGTTCTCTCAAGCGCCTTAGTATTCTCTACCTAACCACCTGTGTCGGTTTGGGGTACGATTCTCTTATATCTGAAGCTTAGAGGTTTTTCCTGGAAGCCGGGTATCAACTACTTCATCTCCGTAGAGACTCGTCATCAGCTCTCAGCCTAATGTGCGCCCGGATTTACCTAAGCACACAGCCTACAACCTTAAACATGGACAACCATCGCCATGCTAGCCTAACCTTCTCCGTCACCCCATCGCAATATAAGTGAGTACAGGAATATTAACCTGTTTCCCATCGACTACGCCTTTCGGCCTCGCCTTAGGGGTCGACTCACCCTGCCCCGATTAACGTTGGACAGGAACCCTTGGTCTTTCGGCGTGGAGGTTTTTCACCCCCATTATCGTTACTCATGTCAACATTCGCACTTCTGATACCTCCAGCAAGCTTCTCAACTCACCTTCGACGGCTTACAGAACGCTCCTCTACCATGCAAGAACAAGTCTTGCATCCGTAGCTTCGGTGGTATGTTTAGCCCCGTTAAATCTTCCGCGCAGACCGACTCGACCAGTGAGCTATTACGCTTTCTTTAAAAGATGGCTGCTTCTAAGCCAACTTCCTGGCTGTCTGAGCCTTTCCACATCGTTTCCCACTTAACATACACTTTGGGACCTTAGCTGACGGTCTGGGTTGTTTCCCTTTCCACGACGGACGTTAGCACCCGCCGTGTGTCTCCCGCGATTGAACTTATTGGTATTCGGAGTTTGCAAAGGGTTGGTAAGTCGGGATGACCCCCTAGCCTTAACAGTGCTCTACCCCCAATAGTTAGACGCGAGGCGCTACCTAAATAGCTTTCGAGGAGAACCAGCTATCTCCCGGTTTGATTGGCCTTTCACCCCCAGCCACAAGTCATCCGCTAATTTTTCAACATTAGTCGGTTCGGTCCTCCAGTTGATGTTACTCAACCTTCAACCTGCCCATGGCTAGATCACCGGGTTTCGGGTCTAATCCCAGCAACTATTCGCGCAGTTAACACTCGGTTTCCCTACGGCTCCGCTATTCGCTTAACCTTGCTACTGAAATTAAGTCGTTGACCCATTATACAAAAGGTACGCAGTCACAGAACAAGTCTGCTCCCACTGCTTGTACGTATACGGTTTCAGGTTCTATTTCACTCCCCTCACAGGGGTTCTTTTCGCCTTTCCCTCACGGTACTGGTTCACTATCGGTCAGTCAGTAGTATTTAGCCTTGGAAGATGGTCCTCCCATATTCAAACAGCATATCACGTGTGCCGTCCTACTCGATTTCACAGTAAGGTCGTTTTCATGTACGGGACTATCACCCTGTATCGTGAAACTTTCCAGAATCTTCCACTAACTTCCAAACTGCTTAAGGGCTAGACCCCGTTCGCTCGCCGCTACTAAGGGTATCTCTATTGATTTCTTTTCCTCGGGGTACTTAGATGTTTCAGTTCTCCCGGTTCGCTTCGTAACGCTATGTATTCACGTTACGATACTCTACAAAGTAGAGTGGGTTCCCCCATTCGGAAATCTGTGGATTAACGCTTTTTATCAACTCCCCACAGCTTAACGCAGATTAACACGTCCTTCATCGCCTCTGACTGCCTAGGCATCCACCGTATACGCTTAGTCACTTAACCATACAATCTAAAGTCGACCGTACAATTGAAATAACTAGGTATTATCTAGTTTTTTTCGCCTCAAGAATACTCAAGAACACTATATTGTTATTGCCGAAGCAATAACGTGTTTTAAGAACTTCTTTATTTATTCAGCTTTCCAAATTTTTAAAGAGCAATTTGCTAAAAAGCAAAGATAAGCATTCGCTGCTTAGCTTTGATTTTTAATCAGAAAGAAAAGTGGTATCCCGTACGAGATTTGAACTCGTGTTACCGCCGTGAAAGGGCGGTGTCCTAGGCCTCTAGACGAACGGGACACTATTTACTTTCTACGTTTGGATTTCATCCCAAACGTTGTCTTATTTTCATAAGACTGTCTTTAACGTTTCTATTCAAGCAATTTGTGTGGGCACTTACAAAAATTAACAACTTTACGTAAGGAGGTGATCCAGCCCCAGGTTCCCCTAGGGCTACCTTGTTACGACTTCACCCCAGTCATGAACCACACCGTGGTCATCGCCCTCCCGAAGGTTAAGCTAATGACTTCTGGTGCAGCCCACTCCCATGGTGTGACGGGCGGTGTGTACAAGGCCCGGGAACGTATTCACCGTGACATTCTGATTCACGATTACTAGCGATTCCGACTTCATGGGGTCGAGTTGCAGACCCCAATCCGGACTACGACGCACTTTATGGGATTCGCTTACCATTGCTGGTTTGCAGCCCTTTGTATGCGCCATTGTAGCACGTGTGTAGCCCTACTCGTAAGGGCCATGATGACTTGACGTCGTCCCCACCTTCCTCCGGTTTATCACCGGCAGTCTCCTTAGAGTTCCCACCATTACGTGCTGGCAAATAAGGATAAGGGTTGCGCTCGTTGCGGGACTTAACCCAACATTTCACAACACGAGCTGACGACAGCCATGCAGCACCTGTCTCATAGTTCCCGAAGGCACCAATTCATCTCTGAAAAGTTCTATGGATGTCAAGAGTAGGTAAGGTTCTTCGCGTTGCATCGAATTAAACCACATGCTCCACCGCTTGTGCGGGCCCCCGTCAATTCATTTGAGTTTTAACCTTGCGGCCGTACTCCCCAGGCGGTCTACTTAATGCGTTAGCTTAAGAGCCCAGTTCTCAAGGAACCAAACTCCGAGTAGACATCGTTTACGGCGTGGACTACCGGGGTATCTAATCCCGTTTGCTACCCACGCTTTCGCATCTGAGCGTCAGTTACTTGCCAGGTGGCCGCCTTCGCCACTGGTATTCCTTCAGATCTCTACGCATTTCACCGCTACACCTGAAATTCTACCACCCTCTCAAGAACTCTAGTTTGCCAGTTCGAAATGCAGTTCCCAGGTTGAGCCCGGGGCTTTCACATCTCGCTTAACAAACCGCCTGCATGCGCTTTACGCCCAGTAATTCCGATTAACGCTTGCACCCTCCGTATTACCGCGGCTGCTGGCACGGAGTTAGCCGGTGCTTCTTCTGCGAGTAACGTCACAGCAGTAGAGTATTAATCTACTGCCTTTCCTCCTCGCTGAAAGTACTTTACAACCCTAAGGCCTTCTTCATACACGCGGTATGGCTGCATCAGGGTTTCCCCCATTGTGCAATATTCCCCACTGCTGCCTCCCGTAGGAGTCTGGACCGTGTCTCAGTTCCAGTGTGGCTGATCATCCTCTCAGACCAGCTAGGGATCGTCGCCTTGGTGAGCTCTTACCTCACCAACAAGCTAATCCCACTTGGGCTCATCTAGTCGCGAGAGCTTTCAAGAAGAGGCCCCCTTTCACCCGTAGGTCGTATGCGGTATTAGCAGTCGTTTCCAACTGTTGTCCCCCTCGACTAGGCAGATTCCCAAGCATTACTCACCCGTCCGCCGCTCGACGCCAGAATAGCAAGCTATTCTTCGTTTCCGCTCGACTTGCATGTGTTAAGCCTACCGCCAGCGTTCAATCTGAGCCATGATCAAACTCTTCAATTAAAAGTTTTTTGACTAATCAACGATGTTGATTAAGTCGGCTCAATGAATTCTGTACTTCAACAACAAACCGAGGTTTGTTGTTTATAAAACCAAATCTTTCGATTTAATTTAATGTTCACAATTACATTGATATAATTTTTGGTCATTATATCTCTGCAAGTGCTCACACAGATTGCTTGAATAAATTGTTAAAGAGCATTGACATCAACGCTTTGCGTCTTAGTCAGGCTGCGTATTCTACGCAAACCAGATTCGAAGTCAAGCACATATTTATGCTTTATTCAGGACGTTTAAAAAGTAACCTAAGTTCTTTTTAAACACCTTACTGAGCGGCTGTTGCCGTGTCAGTGGGATGCATTATAGGGATTTAGATCACATTAGCAATCCATTTTATGCACTTATATTGATTTAATATTTAATGCAGGAAAAACCAGCAATAACACGTGCATTAACGATCACGATTCATACGAACGGTGATAATTACAGCATAATATGATTGGCCTGAACTTGCGTTACAGATTTACTTTAAGGGTAATACTATCGAGCAAGGATATTAAGTTTAGTCCTTAGCGTCCAATTACGCCATTTTACAGCCAAAATAAAACGGTTTTAGCATAAATAAATTATTACACGTGTATATTCCGCGATAATAAGACCCGATATTCAGTTCAGCGAAAGAGAACTGCGTATTTTTACAAGCTAGCACCTGTACATTATCGCTGACTTTAATTAATCCAACTTTAAATACACAAAAACCAGCCATCGGCTGGTTTTTTATTAGTTGGAATACGTTTATAGCAACCAACGCTGCTGGTTAAGCTCGGTATTTTTAATTCAAACGCGCAATAATCACATCACAGGTGTAAATTACAGACACAAAAAAGCCGATATCATCGCTGATATCGGCTCTCTCTAATTTGGCGCTTGGCGATGCCCTACTCTCACATGGGGAAGCCCCACACTACCATCGGCGTTATTACGTTTCACTACTGAGTTCGGAATGGGATCAGGTGGTACCGCAACACTATGGTCACCAAGCAAATTTGGTTTGCTTTCAAGTTGTATCTTTAAAATCTGAAAAGCTATAAATAAAGAAGTCTTTAAAACCTATCTTTCGATAAATAGTAGTGTTCAATCAATTCTTAAGTCGTATTTCAATTAATCATACTTTAATTTGTATGGTTAAGCCTCACGGGTAATTAGTACAAGTTAGCTCAATGCCTCACAGCACTTACACACCTTGCCTATCAACGTTGTAGTCTCCAACGGCCCTTCAGGGGACTTAAAGTCCCAGTGAGAACTCATCTCGAGGCCTGCTTCCCGCTTAGATGCTTTCAGCGGTTATCAGTTCCGAACTTAGCTACCGGGCAATGCTATTGGCATAACAACCCGAACACCAGTGGTTCGTCCACTCCGGTCCTCTCGTACTAGGAGCAGCTCCTCTCAATTCTCAAACGCCCACGGCAGATAGGGACCGAACTGTCTCACGACGTTCTAAACCCAGCTCGCGTACCACTTTAAATGGCGAACAGCCATACCCTTGGGACCAACTTCAGCCCCAGGATGTGATGAGCCGACATCGAGGTGCCAAACACCGCCGTCGATATGAACTCTTGGGCGGTATCAGCCTGTTATCCCCGGAGTACCTTTTATCCGTTGAGCGATGGCCCTTCCATTCAGAACCACCGGATCACTAAGACCTACTTTCGTACCTGCTCGACGTGTCTGTCTCGCAGTTAAGCTGGCTTATGCCTTTGCACTAACCACATGATGTCCAACCATGTTTAGCCAACCTTCGTGCTCCTCCGTTACTCTTTGGGAGGAGACCGCCCCAGTCAAACTACCCACCAGACACTGTCCGCAACCCCGATAAGGGGCCTACGTTAGAACATCAAACGTACAAGGGTGGTATTTCAAGGTTGACTCCACATCATCTAGCGACAATGCTTCAACGTCTCCCACCTATCCTACACATGTAGGTTCAATGTTCAGTGCCAAGCTATAGTAAAGGTTCACGGGGTCTTTCCGTCTAGCCGCGGGTACACTGCATCTTAACAGCGATTTCAATTTCACTGAGTCTCGGGTGGAGACAGCGTGGCCATCATTACGCCATTCGTGCAGGTCGGAACTTACCCGACAAGGAATTTCGCTACCTTAGGACCGTTATAGTTACGGCCGCCGTTTACCGGGGCTTCGATCATGAGCTTCGACCTAAGTCTAACCCAATCAATTAACCTTCCGGCACCGGGCAGGCGTCACACCGTATACGTCATCTTTCGATTTTGCACAGTGCTGTGTTTTTAATAAACAGTTGCAGCCACCATTTCTCTGCGACCGACAATAGCTTACGGAGCAAGTCCTTCACCATCATCGGCGTACCTTCTCCCGAAGTTACGGTACCATTTTGCCTAGTTCCTTCACCCGAGTTCTCTCAAGCGCCTTAGTATTCTCTACCTAACCACCTGTGTCGGTTTGGGGTACGATTCTCTTATATCTGAAGCTTAGAGGTTTTTCCTGGAAGCCGGGTATCAACTACTTCATCTCCGTAGAGACTCGTCATCAGCTCTCAGCCTAATGTGCGCCCGGATTTACCTAAGCACACAGCCTACAACCTTAAACATGGACAACCATCGCCATGCTAGCCTAACCTTCTCCGTCACCCCATCGCAATATAAGTGAGTACAGGAATATTAACCTGTTTCCCATCGACTACGCCTTTCGGCCTCGCCTTAGGGGTCGACTCACCCTGCCCCGATTAACGTTGGACAGGAACCCTTGGTCTTTCGGCGTGGAGGTTTTTCACCCCCATTATCGTTACTCATGTCAACATTCGCACTTCTGATACCTCCAGCAAGCTTCTCAACTCACCTTCGACGGCTTACAGAACGCTCCTCTACCATGCAAGAACAAGTCTTGCATCCGTAGCTTCGGTGGTATGTTTAGCCCCGTTAAATCTTCCGCGCAGACCGACTCGACCAGTGAGCTATTACGCTTTCTTTAAAAGATGGCTGCTTCTAAGCCAACTTCCTGGCTGTCTGAGCCTTTCCACATCGTTTCCCACTTAACATACACTTTGGGACCTTAGCTGACGGTCTGGGTTGTTTCCCTTTCCACGACGGACGTTAGCACCCGCCGTGTGTCTCCCGCGATTGAACTTATTGGTATTCGGAGTTTGCAAAGGGTTGGTAAGTCGGGATGACCCCCTAGCCTTAACAGTGCTCTACCCCCAATAGTTAGACGCGAGGCGCTACCTAAATAGCTTTCGAGGAGAACCAGCTATCTCCCGGTTTGATTGGCCTTTCACCCCCAGCCACAAGTCATCCGCTAATTTTTCAACATTAGTCGGTTCGGTCCTCCAGTTGATGTTACTCAACCTTCAACCTGCCCATGGCTAGATCACCGGGTTTCGGGTCTAATCCCAGCAACTATTCGCGCAGTTAACACTCGGTTTCCCTACGGCTCCGCTATTCGCTTAACCTTGCTACTGAAATTAAGTCGTTGACCCATTATACAAAAGGTACGCAGTCACAGAACAAGTCTGCTCCCACTGCTTGTACGTATACGGTTTCAGGTTCTATTTCACTCCCCTCACAGGGGTTCTTTTCGCCTTTCCCTCACGGTACTGGTTCACTATCGGTCAGTCAGTAGTATTTAGCCTTGGAAGATGGTCCTCCCATATTCAAACAGCATATCACGTGTGCCGTCCTACTCGATTTCACAGTAAGGTCGTTTTCATGTACGGGACTATCACCCTGTATCGTGAAACTTTCCAGAATCTTCCACTAACTTCCAAACTGCTTAAGGGCTAGACCCCGTTCGCTCGCCGCTACTAAGGGTATCTCTATTGATTTCTTTTCCTCGGGGTACTTAGATGTTTCAGTTCTCCCGGTTCGCTTCGTAACGCTATGTATTCACGTTACGATACTCTACAAAGTAGAGTGGGTTCCCCCATTCGGAAATCTGTGGATTAACGCTTTTTATCAACTCCCCACAGCTTAACGCAGATTAACACGTCCTTCATCGCCTCTGACTGCCTAGGCATCCACCGTATACGCTTAGTCACTTAACCATACAATCTAAAGTCGACCGTACAATTGAAATAACTAGGTATTATCTAGTTTTTTTCGCCTCAAGAATACTCAAGAACACTATATTGTTATTACCGAAGTAATAACGTGTTTTAAGAACTTCTTTATTTATTCAGCTTTCCAAATTTTTAAAGAGCAATTTGCTAAAAAGCAAAGATAAACAAGCGATTGCTTATCTTTGCTTACTAGCGTCTTACTATTAGTAAGACATACTATTCAACTTTCTATTCAAGCAATTTGTGTGGGCACTTACAAAAACTAACAACTTTACGTAAGGAGGTGATCCAGCCCCAGGTTCCCCTAGGGCTACCTTGTTACGACTTCACCCCAGTCATGAACCACACCGTGGTCATCGCCCTCCCGAAGGTTAAGCTAATGACTTCTGGTGCAGCCCACTCCCATGGTGTGACGGGCGGTGTGTACAAGGCCCGGGAACGTATTCACCGTGACATTCTGATTCACGATTACTAGCGATTCCGACTTCATGGGGTCGAGTTGCAGACCCCAATCCGGACTACGACGCACTTTATGGGATTCGCTTACCATTGCTGGTTTGCAGCCCTTTGTATGCGCCATTGTAGCACGTGTGTAGCCCTACTCGTAAGGGCCATGATGACTTGACGTCGTCCCCACCTTCCTCCGGTTTATCACCGGCAGTCTCCTTAGAGTTCCCACCATTACGTGCTGGCAAATAAGGATAAGGGTTGCGCTCGTTGCGGGACTTAACCCAACATTTCACAACACGAGCTGACGACAGCCATGCAGCACCTGTCTCATAGTTCCCGAAGGCACCAATTCATCTCTGAAAAGTTCTATGGATGTCAAGAGTAGGTAAGGTTCTTCGCGTTGCATCGAATTAAACCACATGCTCCACCGCTTGTGCGGGCCCCCGTCAATTCATTTGAGTTTTAACCTTGCGGCCGTACTCCCCAGGCGGTCTACTTAATGCGTTAGCTTAAGAGCCCAGTTCTCAAGGAACCAAACTCCGAGTAGACATCGTTTACGGCGTGGACTACCGGGGTATCTAATCCCGTTTGCTACCCACGCTTTCGCATCTGAGCGTCAGTTACTTGCCAGGTGGCCGCCTTCGCCACTGGTATTCCTTCAGATCTCTACGCATTTCACCGCTACACCTGAAATTCTACCACCCTCTCAAGAACTCTAGTTTGCCAGTTCGAAATGCAGTTCCCAGGTTGAGCCCGGGGCTTTCACATCTCGCTTAACAAACCGCCTGCATGCGCTTTACGCCCAGTAATTCCGATTAACGCTTGCACCCTCCGTATTACCGCGGCTGCTGGCACGGAGTTAGCCGGTGCTTCTTCTGCGAGTAACGTCACAGCAGTAGAGTATTAATCTACTGCCTTTCCTCCTCGCTGAAAGTACTTTACAACCCTAAGGCCTTCTTCATACACGCGGTATGGCTGCATCAGGGTTTCCCCCATTGTGCAATATTCCCCACTGCTGCCTCCCGTAGGAGTCTGGACCGTGTCTCAGTTCCAGTGTGGCTGATCATCCTCTCAGACCAGCTAGGGATCGTCGCCTTGGTGAGCTCTTACCTCACCAACAAGCTAATCCCACTTGGGCTCATCTAGTCGCGAGAGCTTTCAAGAAGAGGCCCCCTTTCACCCGTAGGTCGTATGCGGTATTAGCAGTCGTTTCCAACTGTTGTCCCCCTCGACTAGGCAGATTCCCAAGCATTACTCACCCGTCCGCCGCTCGACGCCAGAATAGCAAGCTATTCTTCGTTTCCGCTCGACTTGCATGTGTTAAGCCTACCGCCAGCGTTCAATCTGAGCCATGATCAAACTCTTCAATTAAAAGTTTTTTGACTAATCAACGTTGTTGATTAAGTCGGCTCAATGAATTCTGTACTTCAACAACAAACCGAGGTTTGTTGTTTATAAAACCAAATCTTTCGATTTAATTTAATGTTCACAATTACATTGATATAATTTTTGGTCATTATATCTCTGCAAGTGCTCACACAGATTGCTTGAATAAATTGTTAAAGAGCATACTGAGCGGCTGTTGCCGTTTCAGTGGGATGGATTATAGAGAATTCGATCACATAGGCAAGCGTTATTATAAAATAACCTCACAAACAACAAGCTCTGTATAGATTTAGTACAGAAGTGTGTTTTTTCGATCTTGATAGTATATGAATCCCCCAATATAGCGAAGCAAGACATGATAAAAGTCATCATTAACATCGTCAGATAACTAGTAATGTCCATTTATCGCGATACAATAACCTTAACCAAGGAGATATACCCATGACTGAACTTAAAAAACAAATTATCGCAGAGATGAAAGTTAAACCTAGTATCGATATCGCCGATGAGATCCGTAGTCGCATCAACTTTATCAAACAACAATTAACTGACTCAGGATTAAAAAGTTTAGTATTAGGTATAAGTGGTGGTGTTGATTCATCAACTTGTGGCCGACTTTGCCAATTAGCTATCGAAGAGCTAAATACAGAGTACCAGAGTAATGTTTATAATTTCATTGCAGTACGTTTACCTTACTCTGTACAAGCAGATGAAGATGATGCACAAAAAGCACTTCGCTTTATTAATCCAAAAACATCTGTCACAGTCAATATTCAATCTGGTGCAGATAGTATTCATGCAGAAGTACTCGAATCCGTGAAAGCAGCTGGATTACCAGAAAGCACCGCATTCAACCAAGATTTTAATAAAGGTAATGTAAAAGCAAGAATGCGAATGATTGCACAATATGAAATTGCCGGTTTATATCAAGGTTTAGTACCAGGAACAGATCACAGTGCAGAAAACATTTCCGGCTTCTTTACTAAACACGGTGACGGAGCTTGTGATTTAGCACCATTGTTTGGTTTAAATAAACGTCAGGTGAGAGCACTCGCAGCCTATTTAGGCGCATCAGAATTAGTTTATCAAAAAGTACCTACTGCCGATTTGGAAGAAGAGCGCCCTCAATTAGAAGATGAAATTGCCTTAGGTGTTACTTATGAGCAAATCGATGATTTCTTAGAAGGGAAAGAGATCGATATTAAAGCTGAAACTAAAATTATCGATACCTATAAAAAAACAACTCATAAACGTAATCCAATTCCAACCCCTGTATAATGCATAGTTTATGACGAATACAAAAAAGCAGAGATAAGCCTCTGCTTTTTATAACTGCAATTACATTAACGCTTACTTTGCAACTTTAGTTGGTTTAGGCCAACTTTTGATATGACGCTGTTTCACTCGAGTGATCACAAGTTCATCGGCAGCTACATCTTTCGCTATAGTAGAACCGGCGCCAACAGTGGCATTTTTACCAATAGTGACAGGTGCGATCAATTGACTATCTGAACCAATGAATGCGCCATCTTCAATAACCGTCTGGAATTTATTTACCCCATCATAGTTACAAGTAATAGTACCCGCACCAATATTTACTTTTTCACCAATAAGGCTATCGCCAAGATAAGCAAGGTGACCAGCTTTAGAGCCTTTACCTAATGTTGTCTTTTTCAGCTCAACAAAGTTACCTACATGTGCATCGTCTTCCAGTATAGTATTAGGACGTAAACGCGCAAATGGGCCTACACTACAATCAATACCAATTGTCGCTGATTCAATAATGGAGTTTGGTTTTATCTCAGAATTATCACCTATATGACAATCTTTCAAAATACAGTTAGCACCAATAGTGACACCACGACCAATAGTGACCTTACCTTCAATAATCACATTAATATCAAAAGTAACATCGTTACCAACATTAACTTCGCCGCGTAAGTCAAAGCGACGAGGATCAAGCATAGTAACGCCTTGCTCCATGAGTTTATATGCTTGTAATTCTTGGTATGCGCGTTCTAGTTCAGCTAATTGCATGCGGTTATTCACACCTTCAACTTCGATATTTGCAATCGGGTGAACGGCGTTAATCGTGCGACCTGCTTTATGTGCAAGTGCAATTACATCAGTTAAGTAATATTCAGCTTGAGCATTATTATTATCTAACAAAGATAACCAGTGCTGAAAATCTGCACCATTAGCAACGAGGATTCCGGAATTCACTTCATTAATTTTAAGTTGTTCTGCAGATGCATCTTTCTGCTCAACAATACCTACAACCGTCTCGCCCTCACGGACAATTCGGCCATACCCCATCGGATTATCTAATTTCACAGTAAGTAAGCCAATACCACCTTTAGGCTGAGATTGGCATAGATGCGTTAGTGTTTCTTGGCTAATTAATGGAACATCACCATACAACACTAATACTTGCTCATCAGCTTTAAATTGACCCGCGGCCTGTTGTACCGCATGGCCTGTCCCCAATTGTTCAGCTTGTAGAACCCAATTTAATTTATCATCTTGAATTCGTGATTTCAGTAATTCAGCACCATGGCCATAAACTAAATGGATATCGTTAACATCTAATTGTTTTACGGTATCAATAACATGCTGAACCATTGGTTTTTTAGCAATTGGGTGAAGAACTTTAGGAAGATCTGAACGCATACGCGTTCCTTTACCAGCGGCAAGAATAACAACACTAATGGGCATAATGGGCTCTTATCTGAATGATGACATTAAAATATAAATAGAATATTCAGGTTATAGGGAATGATTAAGTTTAACAATATTAATGTGTATTAAAAACATAAAAAAAAGCGACCCTAAGGTCGCTTTTTGACAACTAAACGCATTCAATTAAAAATTCAAACTAGTTGAATTTTTTAACCAATTTAAGCACGCGAAGTTGAGCAATTGCATCAGCCAGTTGATTCGCAACTTTAACATAATCTACATCTTGGTTAGTTGCAGAGCTGTTAAGTAGTTCTTCAGCTTGTCTTTTGGCTTCTTGCGCTTTGGCTAAATCTAGATCTTCTGCACGAATCGCAGTATCAGCCAGCACGGTAACTTCGCCAGGTTGTACTTCACAAGTACCGCCTGAAACGAAGATAACTTCTTCTTCACCGTGTTGTTTAACCAAGCGCACCATGCCAGGTACTATTCCAGTTAATAGTGGTGTATGTCCAGCTAAAATGCCGAACTCACCGCCAGAACCGGTAACTTGAATGCTTTCAGCACGCCCAGAAAATAAAACACCTTCTGCGCTTACTACATTCAAATCAAAAGTCATAGCCATAGTGCCCTCGCTTATTTACAGTTTCTTCGCAGCTTCAACAGCATCGTCGATAGAACCACAATACATGAACGCTTGCTCAGGAAGATCATCGTAATCGCCCTCTAGTAAGCCTTTAAAGCCACGTAGAGTTTCTTTTAATGATACTAGAACACCTGGGTCACCCGTAAATACTTCAGCAACATGGTATGGCTGAGTTAAGAAACGTTGGATCTTACGAGCACGAGATACAATTTGCTTATCTTCTTCAGATAGCTCATCCATACCTAGGATCGCAATAATGTCTTTTAACTCAGTATAACGCTGTAGTACACCTTGAACGCCACGAGCGATGTCGTAATGTTCTTGACCAACGACTAGAGGATCTAACTGACGAGAAGTAGAATCTAGTGGGTCGATCGCAGGGTACATACCCATTGAAGCAATGTTACGGTTCAGTACAACTGTTGCATCTAAGTGAGCAAATGTTGTTGCTGGAGATGGATCCGTTAAATCATCCGCAGGTACGTATACCGCTTGGATTGATGTAATTGAACCACTCTTAGTTGAAGTAATACGCTCTTGTAGGATACCCATTTCTTCAGCTAGTGTAGGCTGGTAGCCTACTGCTGATGGCATACGACCTAGCAGTGCAGATACTTCAGTTCCCGCAAGTGTATAACGATAGATATTATCGATGAATAATAATACATCTTTACCTTCGTCACGGAAGCGTTCAGCCATTGATAAACCAGTCAAAGCAACGCGTAAACGGTTACCTGGAGGCTCATTCATTTGGCCGTAAACCATTGCTACTTTATCAAGTACGCCGGCTTCTTCCATCTCGTAGTAGAAATCGTTACCTTCACGAGTACGCTCACCAACACCAGCAAACACAGATAAACCTGAGTGAGCTTTAGCGATGTTGTTGATCAGTTCCATCATGTTTACGGTTTTACCAACACCGGCACCACCGAATAGACCGACTTTACCACCTTTAGCAAATGGGCAAATCAAATCGATAACTTTAACACCAGTTTCTAACAATTCGCTAGAAAGTGACTGCTCTTCATAAGAAGGCGCTGTACGGTGAATTTCATAACGCATATCTGTTGGGATAGCGCCTTTACCGTCAATTGGGTTACCAAGAACGTTTACAATACGACCAAGACATTCGTCACCAACAGGCACGCTAATCGCGCTACCAGTGTTAGTTACTTTAAGGCCTCGGCGTAAACCGTCACTTGAACCCATAACGATACAACGAACAACACCACCACCGATTTGTTGCTGAACTTCTAGCACCAATTCAGATAGGTTAGCGTCGTCGAATGTCAGTGCATCGTACACTTGAGGTACGGATTCTTGTGGAAACTCAACGTCCACAACTGCACCGATGATCTGGACAATAATACCAGTACTCATTTTAAATCCTCTAAACTTTACAAGTTTGCCTAAACCGCTGAAGCACCAGCACAAATTTCAGAAATTTCTTGTGTGATGGCAGATTGACGAGCTTTGTTAAAGACTAACTGTAACTCATCAATAATGTCACCAGCATTGTCAGTTGCATTTTTCATTGCAAACATACGTGCTGCTTGCTCTGATGCAGCGTTCTCGACAACACCTTGATACACTTGAGATTCAATAAATCTAACTAATAATTTAGTTAGAAGCTCAGCAGGCTCACCTTCATAAAGGTAATCCCAGCCATGCTTAGGTAATGCTTCATTTTCTTCCGATGCAGGCAACGGCAGTAGTTGATCGATAGTTGGTTCTTGCGTCATTGTATTAACAAATTTGTTATATACAACGAATAAGCGATCCAACTTCCCGTTATCGTATGCTTCTAGCATAACTCGAACAGAACCAATCAAATCTTCTAATGCAGGTTCTTCACCGAGGTTAGCTACATTAGCCACCACGTTTCCGCCTACACTACCAAAAAATGTACCAGCTTTAGCACCAATAAGGCCTAAGTCGATATCTACTTTTTTGTCAGACCATCCCTTCATATCAGAGATAGTTTTTTTGAAAAGGTTAATGTTCAAGCCACCGCATAGACCACGGTCAGTTGAAATCACAATATAACCAACACGTTTCGCTTCACGCTCTTCTAGGTACGGATGAGAGTACTCTAGAGAACCTTCTGCGAGATGACCGATCACTCTGCGCATTGTGTTAGCGTATGGGCGACTAGATGCCATGCGATCTTGTGCTTTACGCATTTTGCTCGCGGCAACCATCTCCATTGCGCTGGTGATCTTCTGAGTATTAGTAATACTCCCGATCTTGTTTTTAATTTCTTTAGCGCCGGCCATTTGCTTCTCCTATTAAGCTAGCTGTGGCAGCAAAGGCTGCCACCGCTCTTACCAGGTTTGTGTAGACTTAAAGCTTGCAAGTAAGCTTGTTAGCTTAGCTTGAACATCTTTGTCGTACGCGCCTGTTTCATTAATAGAAGCAAGTAAATCAGCGTGTTCTGCTTTAGCATAAGCTTGTAGAGACGCTTCAAAGCTAACAATTTTGTTAACTTCTACATCTTCTAATGCACCAGTTTCTGCTGCATATAAAGATAGAGCCTGCTCTGCAACACTCATTGGTGCATATTGGCCTTGCTTCATTAGCTCAGTAACTTTCGCACCATGATCAAGCTGCTTACGCGTTGCATCATCAAGGTCTGAAGAGAATTGAGCAAATGCTGCTAATTCACGGTACTGTGCTAGTGCGGTACGAATACCACCAGATAGTTTCTTAACGATCTTAGTTTGTGCTGAACCACCAACACGCGATACAGAAATACCTGGATCAACAGCAGGACGAGTGCCTGAGTTAAATAGTTCTGTAGTCAAGAAGATCTGACCATCGGTAATAGAAATTACGTTCGTTGGTACGAACGCAGATACGTCACCACCTTGAGTTTCAATGATTGGAAGAGCAGTCAAAGAACCAGTCTTACCTTTCACTTCACCTTTAGTGAACGCTTCTACGTATTCAGCGTTTACACGAGCGGCACGCTCTAGTAGACGTGAATGTAGATAGAAAACATCACCAGGGTATGCTTCACGGCCCGGTGGACGACGTAATAGTAATGAAATCTGACGGTAAGCAACGGCTTGCTTAGACAGATCATCATATACGATTAGTGCATCTTCACCACGGTCACGGAAGTATTCACCCATAGCACAACCAGAGTATGGTGCTAAGTATTGTAGTGCCGCAGCTTCAGAAGCCGTTGCAACAACAAGAATAGTGTTTTCCATTGCGCCATGTTCTTCAAGCTTACGTACAACACTAGCAACGGTAGAAGCTTTCTGACCGATTGCTACGTATACACATTTAATGCCCGAATCTTTTTGGTTGATGATTGCATCGATAGCGATAGCACTCTTACCAACCTGACGGTCACCAATAATAAGCTCACGTTGACCACGACCGATTGGGATCATAGCGTCAATAGCTTTGATACCAATTTGTACTGGTTGGTCAACAGATTTACGTTCCATTACACCTGGTGCAATTACTTCAACAGGAGAGAAACCATCGTTGTCGATTGGTCCTTTACCGTCGATAGGCTCACCAAGTGTGTTTAAAACACGACCTAATAAGTTGCGACCTACTGGCACTTCAAAAATACGTCCAGTTGAACGTACTTTTTGGCCTTCTGCAAGACCCATGTAAGAACCCATTACTACAGCACCAACAGAGTCACGCTCTAAATTAAGTGCGATACCAAAACGGTTGCCAGGTAATTCAATCATTTCGCCTTGCATACAGTCTGCAAGGCCATGAATACGAATAATACCATCGCTTACTGAAACGATAGTACCTTCATTTCTTGCTTCACTAACAACGTTGAATTTTTCAATACGTTGTTTGATCAGATCACTGATTTCTGTAGAATTCAGTTGCATGCTATTCCCCAATTACGATTGTAGCGCTTCCGCAAGTTTATTTAACTTACCGCGTACAGAGCCATCAATAACTAAATCACCAGTCTGAATCATCAAACCACCAATTAACCTGTTATCAACGTTGCAATTTAACTTAACTTTGCGTGCTAAACGTTTTTCCAACGCGATTACAATATTTGCTTCTTGCTCTGCCGTTAATGGCATTGCAGAAGTAACATCAGCTTCAACAGATTTCTCATGTTCCGCTTTGTAGTATGCAAATAAAGTAACAATGTTTGGTAATGCGCTTAAACGAGCGTTCTCGGCCAATACTTTAATAAAGTTTTGGCCCGATTCGTTAAGTTGCTCATCAGCTACGTTGATAAAGATATCAGCAATAGCGTGTGCACTTACAGCACCATTTAATAAGGTAGAAATATCTTTGTTTACCGCGATCTCCGCCGTAAACGCTAACATTTCTTGCCATTTATCAATAGCCTGTTCCTTAACGGCAAAATCAAATGCAGCTTTAGCATATGGACGAGCAATAGTAGTCAAATCAGACATAAGCCCCCCAGTTGTTAAAGTTCTGCAACGATTTTGTCTACGATGTCACTGTTAGCAGCTTCATCAATAGAACGTTCGATAATTTTTTCAGCACCGGCAATAGCTAAACCAGCTACTTGTTTGCGTAACTCTTCTTTTAGACGATTACGTTCAGCTTCAACTTCAGCTTCCGCTTGAGCAAGAATTTTCGCTCGCTCCGCATTTGCTTCTTCTTTAGCTTCATCGACAATTTGAGCTTTACGCTTGTTTGCTGCATCAATGATATCTGCCGCTTGCGCTTTAGCATCTTTCAATTGATCTGTTGCTTTAGCTTCCGCTAGCTTCAAATCTTTAGCAGCTTTATCCGCACTTGCAAGGCCATCGGCGATTTTCTGTTGACGTTCTTCGATAGCCGCAATCAGTGGTGGCCATACATATTTCATACAAAATAGTACGAATAACGTAAACGAAATCGCTTGGCCTAAAAGAGTTGCGTTGATATTCACAACGAACCTCCTTGGTTAGTAGTGGACCAAAAGCTGATTAAGCGATGAATGGGTTCGCGAATAATAGGAATAATGCGATACCAACTGCAATCATAGAGATCGCATCAAGAAGACCAGCAACGATGAACATTTTAGTTTGTAGTGCAGGCGCCATCTCTGGTTGACGAGCAGAAGACTCTAGGAATTTGCCACCTAAGATAGCGAAGCCGATTGCTGTACCGAATGCAGCAAAACCTAGTAAGATAGCAACAGCGAAAATAGTAGCTGATACAGTTTCCATTTTATTCTCCAATAAGATAAAAAATTTTAATTAAAAATTTGTGTTTATAAATTAATGATCTTCACATGCACTGCTTAGATAAACCATAGACAGCATCATGAAGATAAACCCTTGTAGAACGATTACCAAAATATGGAAAATCGCCCATGGCACACTTAGTCCCCACTGAAGGTACCAAGGCATAAGCGCGATCAAAATAAAGATCAGCTCACCTGCGTACATGTTACCAAACAAACGAAGCGCTAATGAAATAGGCTTAGCCAGTAAAGTAACCATTTCCAGTGCAAAGTTAAAAGGAATAAATAACCAGTGGTTAAATGGGTTCATAGTCAGTTCACGAGTGAACCCACCGATACCTTTAACCTTGATGCTGAAACCAACAATAAGCGCAAAAATACTTAATGACATAGCAAATGTCGTATTTAAGTCTGTTGTTGGAACAACTTTCATGTAGTCAATTCCCATTGCTTTTGCGGCTTCAGGAATGAAATCCACAGGAACCAAATCCATTGTATTCATCAGAATAACCATCATAAAGATAGTTAATGACAGCGGTGCAATTAACGCGTTGCGACCATGAAAAGATTCTTTCACGATATCGTTCACAAACTCGATGCACATTTCAACGAAACATTGAAATTTACCCGGTACGCCCGTTGTCGCTTTCTGACCAACTTTATAGAATGTCCCTAAGAATAAAATTCCTAAAGCGAGAGTTACGAAAAGTGTGTCTAGGTGCCAAGTCCAAAATCCTTCACCAACCGCTAAATTAGTTAAGTGATGTTGGATATATTGGGTCGACGTTAGTGCTTCACCTGTTGCAGACATTTTTCATCCCAGTTTTTTGTTCATAAAATAAGGAGCAAATAATTGTGAGCCAATTGCTAATGAGAACGTCACGTAAAGAGGAAGATAATTCACCTTAACGAAACCTAATACCGCAATAAAGAACACAACTGTCAGTACCAATTTTAGCGATTCACCTAATGCAAATGATGCTACAACATCTTTAATCTGTCTGGCGCCCATAAACCGGAAAGCCAAACGGGTAAAAATGTAATTTGGCAAGACATAAATAATGCCACCAAAGAGTGCAGAGCGAGCTGAAAGCTCACCATCAATAAGCAAAAAGGTTAATGCGCAAACGGCCACTAATAGCACCTGAAATACAATCAATTTAATAGCTTGACTGAACGCATTCATTGCTAATTTATTTGACACAATAAACCCCTAAAACAATCTTTTTGAAGCATTCAAAAAAAATATATAAAAACGCTTCTAAAAGCAGGATAAATTATACGTTGAAGTGGTGCTAATGCAACTCATTGCAAGCCAGATAAGGAAAGCTAAGTAGAATATTCTGAAAAATGAGATATGACAGGTGTTACCCACTAATGAGTACCACCCTTATAATATTAAATTCTATACAACGCAGTTATTATGAAATAAAGTTATTTTGACACCGGGTAAAATATAAACCTTTGATATTTCAAGTGAAGATTATTGTAAAGAAAAGCGTATCTTACTGAGCTAAATAATATTTATTGACTCATAACTGAACTTTAAAAAATATTAACTTAATTTGATCTTTATCACCCAAAGGTCAAAATTTAACCCAAAGTTGCAACTATATCATCCAATTCAGCAAGGCTAGTATAATCAATTGTTAACTTCCCACATCCATTTGCACCTTGTTTTATGATAACTTTGGCTTTTAATCGTTCAGATAAGCGATATTCTAGGTTAACAACATCGGGATCTTTCACCTTTATTGGGCTTATTTCAGCTTTAGGTTCAAGTAGCTTTCGCACCAATTTTTCGGTATCCCGAACCGTTAAACCTCGCTGGGCAATATTGTTTGCCGCTTGTGATTGCAGTTCACCTTCAAGTGCCAATAATGCTCGGGCATGACCCATTTCAATATCACCATGCTCAAGTAATATTTTAACGTCGCTATTTAAGCTATTTAAGCGTAATAAATTAGAGACTGAAGCGCGTGATTTACCCACTGCATCAGCGACCTGTTGATGGGTTAACGAAAACTCTTCGATTAAACGCTGTAATGCAGTTGATTCTTCCATTGCATTTAAGTCTTCACGTTGAATATTTTCAATTAGAGACATCGCCATAACCGCTTCGTCAGCCACATCTTTGACAATACAAGGGACTTTACTTAAGCCCGCTAATTGTGCAGCTCGCCAGCGACGTTCGCCAGCAATAATTTCAAATTTTTGCGCGCTCAATTCACGCACCACGATAGGTTGGATAATACCTTGTGCTGTAATTGATGCTGCTAATTCATCTAAGGCATCCGTAGCCATGTCTTTACGTGGTTGATACTTACCTGGATACAACCATTCAATCGGTAATTTTTTGAATTCACTCTCAACGGTTAGTATCGATTGCGGTAAATCATCTTCAGCTTGTTCTTTGGTTCTTGCAATGGCACTGGTACCGAGCAAAGCATCCAGACCTTTACCTAACCCTCGTTTTTTCGCGTTCATGCTTGTTCCTTTGTCTGTTCGCTCTGTTCATCAGCTAATTCTTGACGACGAATAATTTCACCTGCGAGTGCTAAATACGCTTTAGCCCCGTTAGATGATTTATCATAATACATGGCAGGCGCACCAAAACTCGGCGCTTCAGCTAAGCGAACATTACGCGGGATCACCGTGCGATAGACTTTATCCCCGAAATGTTGCTTTAGTTGTTCGGAGACGTCAGATGCTAATCGGTTACGTGGGTCATACATAGTACGTAGTATGCCTTCGATTTTTAACTCAGGATTCACAGCGGCGGATAATTTACTGGTGGTATCCATCAATGCGGTAAGTCCTTCTAACGCATAATATTCACATTGCATTGGCACTATAATTGAGTCAGCAGCAGCCATGGCATTAATTGTTAATAAGTTTAGCGATGGCGGACAATCAATAAAAATATAATCGTAATAGTCTTTCACCGCCACTAATGCATTCTTTAACCGTAATTCGCGGGCAAAGAATGCCATTAACTTAATTTCTGCCGCAGTGACATCTTGGTTAGCTGCAATCAGATGATATTTACCCGACGTTTCAGTAACCACGACTTCTTTTACAGGTTTCTCATCAACCAATAAATCATAGGCAGAATATTCGACGCTATATTTGTCGACACCACTGCCCATGGTTGCATTACCTTGTGGATCAAGATCAATCAGCAATACCTTACGTTTAGTCGCCGACATTGAGGCTGCTAAATTGACACAAGTAGTTGTTTTTCCTACGCCACCTTTTTGGTTAGCTATTGCTATGATTTTGCCCACAAATGTTCCCTATTATTTAATCTCAGACATGACGATTAGATGACGTTCGCCCTCTAACTCTGGCACTGTTAGTTTATATGCAACTTCCAGTTTAAATTTAGTATTCAATGTTTTGATTTCACCCGTTGGTTTTACCCCTTTCAACGCATAAAACAATCCATCTGGTTTTGGTAGGTGCTTACACCAATGTAACATATCTTCTAGTGAAGCAAACGCACGACTTAATACCCCATCAAATTTAATTTCTGGGTGATACTCTTCGACACGAGATTGCACAGGTGTGACGTTGGTTAATTTTAATTCGTGTACAGCTTGGGTAATAAAACGAATTCGTTTACCTAAACTATCAAGTAACACAAATTCTTTATCAGGATTCATGATTGCTAGCGGTAAACCAGGTAAGCCAGGGCCAGTACCTACATCAATAAAACGTTCACCTTCTAAATAAGGGCTCACGACAAGACTGTCCATGATATGTTTTACTAACATTTCATCTGGATCACGTACCGAAGTTAGATTGTATGCTTTATTCCACTTGTGTAATAAAGCCACTAATGCCACTAATTGTTGCTTTTGTGTATCAGTAACAACCAAAGAGGTTTGCGCTAATAATGCTTCGAGGCGGTTGATCATACGTAGATTTACTCCGGTAAAACGCGATTATTTAAGTTAATATTAAATCGTAGAAAAAAAGAAAAAGACAACCTACTAAGTAAGGTAGAGGCACCTTAGTTAAATAGTAGCATTGCGAATTAGGGAATGATGTCAAAAATGCAGTTATATAGCCACCGATAAATGCGTTAACGGTGGCTGTTGTACTCATTATTTATTTATTAAGTAGGTTTTGTTTTTTCAAATAAATTAACAGAATTGAAATCGCAGCAGGTGTGATACCTGAAATACGAGATGCCATGCCAATCGTTTGTGGTTTAACTTCGATTAACTTAGCTACAACCTCATTAGAAAGACCTTTAATTTTTGCGTAATCTAAATCCGTTGGCAACAAGGTATTTTCATGACGCAGTTGCTTTTCAATCTCAGTTTTCTGACGGTTAATATAACCTTCATATTTAATTGTAATTTCAACTTGTTCTGCAGCAGATTCATGCTCCAGTTTAGGACCCAGCTCTTCGATTGTCATCAAGGCATCGTAGGTGACCTCAGGACGACGAACAAGATCTTCCAATGTATGTTCGCGTGAGAGTGGTTTAGCCAGTAATGCATTGATCTTATCCGCAAATGCTTTATTAGGATTGATCCAAGTAGAGCGTAAACGTTGTTGTTCCAGTTCAATGGCTTCCATTTTCTCGTTAAACACTTGCCAGCGATGATCATCAACTAAACCGAGTTCACGACCTTGCTCCGTTAAACGTGCATCCGCGTTATCTTCACGCAGTAATAGGCGGTATTCAGCACGACTGGTAAACATACGGTACGGTTCTTTGGTCCCTAATGTTGCAAGATCGTCGATTAATACACCTAAGTAAGCCTGATCACGGCGTGGATGCCATGTATCTTCTTCTCGTGCTGTGCGTGCTGCATTTAAACCAGCAAGTAGACCTTGTGCCGCGGCTTCTTCATAACCTGTAGTACCGTTAATTTGACCAGCTAAGAACAAGCCTTCGATAAATTTACTTTCTAACGTCAACTTAAGATCACGGGGATCGAAGTAATCATACTCGATCGCATAACCAGGGCGAGTAATATGGGCATTCTCTAAACCACGGATCGAACGAACAAGATCGACTTGTACATCATACGGTAAACTTGTTGAGATGCCGTTAGGGTAAACTTCATGCGTTGTTAAGCCTTCAGGCTCGATAAAAATCTGATGCGATTCTTTATCTGCAAATCGAGTGATCTTATCTTCGATCGATGGACAATAACGTGGGCCTATGCCTTCGATCACACCTGTGTACATTGGGCTACGATCCATACCACTACGGATCACATCATGGGTCTTATTATTAGTATGAGTAATGTAACAAGGTATCTGTTGTGGATGATCTTTACGACTACCAATGAAAGAAAATACCGGTGTAGGTGCATCACCGTGTTGCTCTTCCATCACAGAGAAATCAATTGTACGACCATCAATACGAGGCGGGGTGCCAGTTTTCAAACGACTAGTACGGATAGGCAATTCACGTAAACGAGCGGCTAACGAAACGGATGCAGGATCGCCAGCTCGGCCACCTGCATAGTTCTGTAAGCCAATGTGGATAAGCCCATCAAGGAATGTACCAACCGTCAATACAACTGATTTCGCTTTAAACTTAAGTCCTGCTTGCGTTACAACACCAACAACACGATCGTTTTCAATAATAAGATCATCAACAGACTGTTGGAATATAGTTAAGTTTTGCTGATTTTCAAGTTTTTGGCGTACTGCTGATTTATACAATAAACGATCCGCTTGTGCACGTGTCGCTCGAACTGCCGGACCTTTACTTGAATTTAATGTTCTAAATTGGATACCACCGAGGTCAGTGGCTTGACCCATAATGCCGCCAAGTGCATCAATTTCTTTAACCAAGTGACCTTTACCAATACCACCGATGGCTGGATTACATGACATATGTCCAAGCGTATCGATGTTATGGGTTAATAATAATGTATTTCGTCCCATACGAGCAGCAGCAGCAGCAGCTTCTGTGCCAGCATGTCCGCCACCTACGACGATAACTTCAAATTGTTCATGGTATGCCATGTATCACCTCGGTTTTATTTGGCGGATATATTCAGAGCGGCACAGTTTACGGTTTTCTCTAACAGATGCAAATGATCTTAAATATATTTTTAATTTAGATCTAACTGTTGATCTTAAGATCTTATAAGAGATCTTATTAGATCTATTATTAAGGGCGGCTTGATCTGTTGATAACCCTCTTTGATCTAGAAAGATCATGCGTTTAGCTGTGATCACTTGCTGTTAGTAAGGGTTGTGCTTGTTACGTATAAGTTGGGTGTAAATAGCCTAGTTATACACAGCTCATGTGTACACTGATTTATTCTACAAGGATAACTATAGGTTGATCACAAGAAAGATCTATAGTTATCCACAGAAAATAAAAATAAAAAAACACGATCATGGTTATATTATAGCCATTTTTTAGACCATTCAGGGAACCATATGTCGATCGCATCTTCAGGGATCGGCGTTTCCAGCGTGCAAATTTCGAGTGCGATCGCCACCTTTTCGGCATTTAATAGTGTTAATTGACGATCGATCATGTGTCCTGCATTGCAAAATTGATCATAAGATTTAGAGCCTAGTGCGATCACACTGTATTTAATCAAGCTTAAATCGGGATTGTTTTGTGCGAGTTGTTGTGCGAACGGGGCTATGTTTTCTGGGTAATCACCAGCGCCGTGGGTTGCTGTGCAGATGATCCAAGGGTTGTTTTTGTTGATCGGTAAATCCTTTAGCTGAGGATCGAGGTGTATGTTGGCTTGAAAACCTTGATCAACAAGTTTCTCAGCTAAATGATCAGCTACATATTCTGCAGATCCCAGTGTGGTGCCAACAATAATTTCAAATGTATACATGTTTTCCTCTTATTTTATGGTTTATTACGATAGTTTTATTGTAAAATATCATCAATTATAATTATTTTATTTATTGCTGATTAAGGCGCTTATGGCTTCATTATTTCAACGTTTTATTAATGTATTCGGGAACTCCAACGCGACAGAACAAGTAAGAAAAAAAACCACTAAACCTGTCATTAATAATGTTGCGACACCTAAAGTCAGTATACCTGATGTCGCTGTGAGGGATGAGATAATTGACACTAGTTCTCTTTTTTATGATTTATTGTTTAATAATCAGGAAGTGAATACAGAGGCTAATTTGGGCTTGAACCCATTAGAAAAAAGTATTTTGCTTAAAGTTGAAGCAAGTGTAGGGTGCCCTGAAAACATTGCTTTGAATGTAGTAAGGTTACCTGCGGTATTACATAAAGTATCAAGCTTAATTGACAGTGATAATTATACTGCACAGCAATTGACAGCCTTGATTACCCAAGATCCTGCTCTTGCTGCGGATGTGATTAAGTTAGTCAATTCTGCGCACTATCAATTAGGCTCTCAAGAAGTGACAAGTTTACAAGAGGCCGTTGTTCGTTTAGGTGGTTTGCAAATTAAATCGATTGTATTGACGATCGTTATGCAAAATATAACCGAAATAAAGCCGATCTATTTTAAGTTGTTTGGTCAGTATTTGTGGCAACATTCGTTAACCACTGCCTTGTGGGCAAAAAAGCTGGCGAAGAGTAGGGGGGGTGATCCTGATTTAGCATATTTCATTGGTTTGATCCATGATGTGGGTAAAATTGCATTGTTTAAATTGATTGTGGATGAGATGAATGTTAGTGATCCACAGTTTAGACCAAACTCCAAGTTATTCCGTCAAATGATGACTAAGCATTCATTGCGCTTGTCTGCACTGATAGCACAATCTTGGCAGTTACCTGGACCTGTGGTTAAAGCGTTATATGAACAAGTTGAAGCTAGCTCTGTGATAGAGCACACGGGGCCTGGTAAGCTATTAGAGGAGGCTAACTTATACAGTGAAATAAACTTGCTGTTAGCGCAGGGATATATCTCTCAGCTGCAGGCCTGTGAGTTTTGTATAGAGCATAAGTTAGATATTAAGGTTTGTATTGCCGGGGTATAAAGTCTAATTTTTTAATCGACTAACCCCATTTTTAAGGTCTAAATAAATGCTTTACAAAGCCACTATATTTACAGTTTTAGTTGTTATTATTGTTGTTATTCAGCGGGCTTAAGTTGTGGGTAACTCTGTGGATGGCTTTGTAATAGGATCTTGTTGAATCGTTGCTGAAGTGTATTGGATGTGGGTATCATGATCTTGCTTCAATGGTAAATTTTGATGCTGTGGATAAAGTGATGATCCCAATTAGGATCATCACTTTTATTTTTATTTACCGATACAGAATGAAGTAAAGATACGGCCAAGAAGATCATCCGAAGTGAACTCGCCGGTTATTTCTGACAGTTGCTCTTGCGCTAATCGTAGTTCTTCTGCAAGAAGCTCACCAGCCATATACACTTCAAGTTGGTATTTGCCTACTTGAAGGTGCTCATCGGCTTTCTCTATCGCATCTAAGTGACGACGTCGAGCAATAAACCCACCTTCTGTATTACTTTGATAACCCATGCATTCTTTTAAATGGTTTTTTAATTCGTCTAAACCAAGATTCTCTTTTGCTGATATTTTAAAAATGGAATGGCCTTGATCTTCACTCGATGTTAAGGTCTCTCCGGTTAGATCCATTTTATTTCTGATCACGGTGAGTCCGATCGATGATGGTAGGCGATCAATAAAGTCAGGCCAAATCTCGGCAGGATCCGTTGCATCTGTTGTGGTTCCGTCAACCATAAATAGAACTTGATCCGCATTGTTGATCTCTTCCCAAGCTCGTTCAATACCGATTTGTTCAACACGATCCGGGCTTTCGCGTAAACCAGCTGTATCAATAATATGTAATGGCATGCCATCAATATGGATATGTTCACGTAATACGTCACGCGTAGTGCCTGCGATGTCTGTCACAATCGCAGATTCTTTCCCTGCTAATGCATTTAGCAAGCTTGATTTACCGGCGTTAGGACGACCTGCAATAACAACCTTCATACCTTCGCGAATGATGGTTCCTTGCTTTGCTTCTTTCTGTACAGCTGTAAGGTTATCCATGATCTTATACAATGCTTGGGCTATTTTACCATCAGCAAGAAAATCAACTTCTTCTTCTGGAAAATCAATCGACGCTTCAACATAAATGCGTAAGTGAATTAAACTTTCGGTTAGAGTATTAATCTTTTTCGAGAACTCTCCTTGCAGTGAGTTCATTGCTGATTTAACTGCGCGTTCAGAGGTTGCATCGATTAGATCTGCAATTGCTTCAGCTTGGGTTAAATCCATTTTATCATTGAGGAATGCACGCTCTGAGAATTCCCCTGGACGGGCCATTCTAATACCGTCTATTTTTAGAATTCGACGCATCAGCATATCCATTATCACAGGGCCACCATGACCTTGTAATTCTAAAACATCTTCACCAGTAAATGAATTTGGTGCTTTGAACAAGATCGCGATACCTTGGTCAATTGTTTGCTGCTCTTCATCCAGGAAAGATAAGTAATCGGCTTTACGCACTGTTGGAATTTTATTTAAAACAGCCTGAGCGACTAACTCTGTTTTTGGTCCAGAGATACGAATAATACCAACACCACCTCGTCCTGGCGGTGTGGCTTGAGCAATGATAGTTTCATTAGTTAGCATGTGATTACCCGAAGATAGTAAGGTTTCTGATATGAAAAAAGGCGGCACAAGGGCCGCCTTGATAAGGTTAGCAAGTTTATTTCTTACTATGCAAACCTTGTTTTTCCAGAGCTCGGAAAATAATAGTTTGTTGGATAATAGTAACCACGTTACTCATTAACCAGTATAGAACTAGACCTGCAGGGAACCACAAGAAGAAGAAAGTAAACATAACAGGCATAAACTGCATTACTTTCTGTTGCATTGGGTCCTGAACTTGTGTCGGAGACATTTTTTGGATCATGTACATAGTAACACCCATTAATAGCGGTAATACGTAGTACGGGTCTTGTGCTGATAAATCATTAATCCACAATGCAAATGGCGCGTGACGTAATTCCACACTTTCCATTAGTGCCCAGTATAATGAGATGAAAATAGGCATTTGGATGATCATTGGGAAACAACCACCTAATGGATTTACTTTTTCTTCTTTATACAAAGCCATCATTGATTGCGACATTTTTTGTTTGTCGTCACCACATTTTTCACGCAGTGCAGTCAGTTTAGGTTGCAGTAAACGCATTTTTGCCATTGATGTGTATTGCGCTTTGGTTAGCGGATACATTGCACCACGCACGGTAAACGTGATCATTATTACAGCAATACCCCAGTTACCTACTAAGCCATGGAAGAACTGAAGTAATTTAAATAGCGGTTGTGCAATGAACCACAACCAGCTGTAATCAACGGTTAGGTCAAGGCCTTCAACCAGTTCACCCATCTCATCTTGTAATTTTGGACCAACCCAAAGTTTTGCTGAGATCGTTTTTTCGCTGTTTGCGGCAACTGTTTCAACTGGTTGTTTGAAACCAATGATCGCTT
Source organism: Moritella sp. 28 (assembly GCF_018219435.1). Taxonomy (NCBI): domain Bacteria; kingdom Pseudomonadati; phylum Pseudomonadota; class Gammaproteobacteria; order Alteromonadales; family Moritellaceae; genus Moritella; species Moritella sp. 28. The sequence continues at coordinate 5,093,052 of NZ_CP056121.1, forward strand.
GACCTTTAGTAAACTCAGTACGACCAATGTTTAAGCTATAGAAATGGTTTTGGCTATCGCCAGGGATCCAGGCTGTTACAAAGTAATGCTGTAACATACCAACCCAACCAGCTGTAGTTGTACGGCTTAGGTTCGCATCGCTGATATCACTGAAATCGTATTTTTCATAACGCTTATCTGTCGTGCCGAGTGCTGCACCACGATAAGCTTTCATCATCATGCTGCTACCTTCGTCTTCTGCAAGATCAATATTTTGTTTTAATTGACCGTACATTTGCACCGAAATCGCATTAGCTGATTGGTTGTTAACTTTGTAGCTAACTTCAATATCATAACTACCGCGTGTAAGAGTAAATACTTTCGTAAATTTAACTCCATTCTCGTCTGTATATGATAATGGGATATCTAATGTATCACCTGAAATAGTGAAGCTTTTCGCTGTCGTAGTATATTGTGGACGACCATTTGCATTTGCATCTGGACCATTTTTACCAATAAGACCACTTTGTGCGACATAAACATTTGTCGCATCATTTTGTAATAAGGTGAAACGTTCTTCAGAATCTAATTCTGTAGCATGGTCAAGTAAGTCGGCGCGAACAATATCACCACCTAATGTATCGATAGTCAGTTCAAGTACATCTGAGCTAATCGTGATCAGGTTATTTGATTGTTTGCTGTTTGGCGCATCAGTTGATGAGTCACTGCCTGCTGGTATATCGCCAGTTAAACCATTGCTGATCGCTTGAGTCGTTGTTGGTACTGCAACCGGGTTGTCTTTATTTTGCCACTCGGTGAATAGCAAAAAGCTGACAAACAATAATCCGATGACAAGTAAATTACGTTGGGATTCCATAATCTAATTAATCTCTTTGTTTGGGTTCTGGTACAGGATCGTAACCATGTTTATTACTAAAAGGATGACATATTAATAGACGTTTGGCTGTGAGCCAACAACCTTTTGTAAATCCGTGGAGTTTTATTGATTCTATCGCGTATTGAGAACACGTTGGAGTGAAGCGACAGCGAGGTCCAATCATCGGACTAATGAATAATTGGTATCCTCGTATTAATTTGGTGCCTAACCATTGCAACGGCGACAAAGTTTGCGCCATAACTTCTCCAATAATGCATCGATTTCTGCATTTTCCAAGTTTGCAATACCAGATTTAGCGATAACCACGATATCAACATTAGGAAAATCATGTTGGCGTGTCCGAAAACTTTCTCTGAATAGACGTTTAACTCGGTTACGGCCGACAGCAAGTTTAATCGCTTTTTTGGGTACAGCTAAACCAAGACGAGGATGTCCAAGTGAGTTATTTTTGGCAAGTATAGTTATATGAGGTGAGGCTGATCGCACAGGGTCTGCGAATACGTTTTTGAAGTGTTCGGGAGTTAACAAGCGTAACTCCCGAGGAAAGCTCTTATCTATCACGTCTGATAATTAAGCGCTTAAAGTCTTACGACCTTTTGCACGGCGACGTGCAAGAACCTTACGGCCACCTACAGTTGCTTTACGTGCGCGGAAACCGTGTGAACGTTTACGCTTAAGGTTACTTGGTTGAAAAGTACGTTTCATAGCTTTATCCGTTATAAATTTAACTGTACAGTTATGTTGAGTTAGCCAAGAAATAATGACCGGTCGTCAACTTGACTAACACAAAAAGAGGCGGAATTTTAATCATTCTTGTAAAACAAGTCAATAATTAATCAATACTCGCCTCGTGAAAATAGCAATATCTTACTTAAATTCGATATTCTCGGCCGATTATTATGCGATTGGATACATGAAATAATAGGCTAAATTCTTATCTATACAGATAAAAATTATAATTCGGTTTAATAATTGCTGTTATTCCAATCTGATCACAAGGGATCAAGCGGGGAATTATACAGGCTATTTACTAACTAACAAGTAAGCGCTGCTAATTTATCCACTTTATAACGACTGATTATTGATTTACTCGCTGTAAAAATGTTCGAGTACGAGGATCTTGCGGGTTATTAAAGATCATATCCGCGGATCCTTGTTCAATAATCTGACCTTGATCCATAAAAATCACCCGGTCTGCGATTTCTTTTGCAAATTGCATTTCGTGCGTAACAATTAGCATTGTTTGCTTTTGGTTGGCCAATTCACGCATTAATCCGAGAACTTCACCCACCCATTCAGGGTCTAATGCTGATGTCGGCTCGTCAAATAAGATTACTTTACTTTGTGCTGCCATTGCTCGTGCTATGCCGATTCGTTGTTGCTGTCCACCTGAAAGTGAAGAAGGGTAGCTATCCTTTTTATCACTTAAACCAATACTTTTAAGGATAGTAAGCGCTTCCTTTCTTGCGGTTTCAGCCGACTTACCTCGGACGGTAACTAAGCCCTCGGTTATGTTCTCAAGCGCCGTTTTATTGGCAAACAGTGCATAGTTTTGGAACACAAAGGCGGTTTTTTTACGCAGCTCCGTAATTTGTTTTTTAGTGGCACTATTGGCATCTACAACTAAATCATCAATAGTAATAGTAGCGGTTGTTGGTTGCTCTAGAAAGTTTAAACAACGTAATAGTGTTGATTTTCCTGTTCCTGAAGGACCGATAATAACGGTGGTCTCACCTTCTTTGATATCTAAATTAATTTGGCGTAAAACCACATTCTCACCAAAATGCTTACTTAAATTAGCTACTTTGATCATGCTAATACGCCTTATTGAGATAACGTTCTAAATGAACTTGTATTTGGGTAAAGACGAGTACCACTGCCCAGTAAATCAGCGCAACAGCCAGATAGCTTTCGAAGAAGTAAAAACTTGATGAAGCTTCCATCTGCGTTTTCGCCATGATCTCGGTAACACCTAGCGTAAATGCTAAAGATGTGCTTTTGATCATATCGATAAAGTAATTCATCAATGATGGTGTCGCAATTCGCGCAGCCTGTGGGAGCACGATACGGCGCATCGCTTGACTCGAGGTCATTCCGATACTGAGTGAGGCTTCCATCTGTGATTTATCCACCGCCATGATTGCTGCGCGAATACTTTCAGCCTTGTAAGCAGCAAAGTGCAGGGTTAATCCAATCACGGATGCGGTAAATGCATCCATGTTTATCAATATTGGGAATACTCGCGGCAGACCGTAATAAAGCAAAAATAACTGTACAAGGAGCGGGGTACCACGAAAGAAAGAAATAAATAACATAGCTAATTGATTGAGCACAGGTATTTTGAACGTGCGTACAACCGCTAAGCCAATGGCTATTATCAGGGCGAAAAAGACACCAATCAGTGCCATCTGCATGGTTGTTCCCAAATACTTAAGTAGTATCGGGAACAGATTTAGCATGTACTCAAGATTAAATTGCATTTATTTTACAGTGATATCCGTTGAGAACCATTTTTCTGAAATTGCAGCTAGAGTGCCATCTGCACGCATGCTATCCAGCGTTGTATTTACTTTTAGGCGTAGTGCTTCTTGTTTTTCTGTTTTCAAAAATGGCATTGCATTTTCGATAGTTTCAAACGTTGGGCCTGCAAGTTGTAACGGTAATGGTGATTTGTTAATTAATTCAAGTGATGATAAACGATCCATCACAAACGCATCGGTACGACCTAATGCTACATCACGTTCGATACCAGTGTCGTAGGTTTTGATGGTAATGTTGTTATTGGTATCGTATTTGCGTAATAAATCAGCAAAATTAGAGCCTAAGTTTACGCCAACTGTTTTGTTTGCAAGGTCATCAACACCATTAATTTCGGTATTGCCTTTTCTTACCACGACTTGAGCACCATCATACACGTAAGTTTGGCTAAATGAATATTTGGCTGTGCGTGCAGGAGTGATGGTTACTTGATTTGAAATCGTATCGATACGACCTGTTTCTAGCATTCCAAATAGGCCGGAAAAATTAACAGTAATGAATTTTACTTTTGAATCATTACGTTTGGCGATCTCTTTCCATAAATCGACTTCAAAACCTTGGAGTTGATCATTTTTTGAAAAAGTGAACGGGAAGTAGTTACCTGACATACCGACTTTAATTGTTTCTTGTGCGTGTGCTACGCTTGTTAATGTTGTACTTACAAGCATTGCTGCTGCTAATAATAGTTTTTTCATGAGCCACCCTGGTTACGCAAATAATATGTTTAATGCGTGCATGATATTCTAATGTAAAATGAATTATAAATAGCGTTTAGTTATAACTAATTGCTAAAAGATAGCGTGATTTATTATATTTACTGGTTTTTTCATATCTATTCGCACCTTATTGGTTTTTATTTTGCTTTTGTGTGGATAAGTGTTTATTCATGCTAGCGCTTATGCACAATTAGCAGTAAAATAATCCATTATTCTTTATTTTTATCTGGAGTGTGGAGA